>NZ_JOFQ01000008.1 GCF_000718305.1 Streptomyces niger | reverse complement strand
ATAATCGAGCCGATCGGTCGAATTTCGGCATGCCGAAATTGTTCCCGAGGGAAGGTCGTGCAGTAGTGGGTTGCCGCCGGTGCGGCGTGAGTGGCTGCCGCAAAACCGTTACGGCTGTGTGGCAACCCGGAGAACACTACGGACCGGGGTAGGCCGTGTCAACCGGGGTCCCGGCCCGTCCGACACAGCTGTGTCGGGGGTGTTCAGTCGAGGTCGGTGAGGCGCCCGTCCGCGTCCGGCTGGGCGTCCTCGACCCGGCGCAGCAGTCGGGTGAGGACATCGCCGAGGAGCCCCCTCTCGCGGGAATCGAGGTCCTGGAGGAGGTCCTCCTCGAAGACCGAGGCGAGGCGCATCGCCTCCAGCCACTTCTCGCGACCCTCGTCGGTGAGCTCCACGATCACCCGTACGCGGTTGTTCTCGTCGCGCTCGCGATTGACCAGGCCCTCGTTCGCCATGCGGTCGATGCGGTGGGTCATCGCGGCGGGCGTCAGACCGAGCCGCTTGGCGAGCTCGCCGGGGCCCAGGCGGTACGGGGCACCGGAGACCACGAGAGCCTTCAGCACCTCCCACTCGGCATTGCTTATCCCCAGCGTGGCGGTCTGCCGGCCATAGGCGACGTTCATCCGGCGGTTGAGGCGCTGCAGCGCGGAGACGACCTTCTCCACCTGCGGGTCGAGGTCCTGGAACTCGCGCTGGTAGGCCGCGATCTGTTCCTCGAGGCTCGGCTCGGCCGGGCTCTGGACCGCTTCTGAGGGCTCTGACATGCGGCGCAGTATGGCACGGAACGGATTGGCGTTGAAGTCCTTGGTCATGTACTCTTTAGCTTCGAACTTTAGAGTTGAAGTCTTCAGCTTGTGACTGTCCGGGACGGACTGGACACGTTGCGGCTCTCCTCTTCCTCTGAAGTCCGCCAGTGCTGGGGGGCACCTAGGCCTGCTCCGGGGGATCCGAAGCTCACACGCGCCTCACCCCGCCCTGCACGCGTACGTAATCGACGACCTTCTCGACCTAGGTAGGTGAGTGTGACCACCGCAATGGGCGCCGCGCTGCGCCGGATCCAGCTGGGCAACGCACTGAGCGCGTTCGGCAACGGCTTCACGGTCCCGTATCTGTACGTCTACGTGGCGAAGGTGCGTGATCTAGGTGCGAGTACGGCGGGGATCGTGCTCGCCATGCTCGCCGTCGCCGCCCTCGTCGTGCTGCCCTTCACCGGTCGTGCCATCGACCGGCGGGGTCCGCTGCCGGTGGCCGTGGTGGGCACGTTCGCCGCCGCTCTCGGTGCGCTGGGCCTCGGCCTGTCCACGAACGAGCCGATGGTCATCGCCTCGACCGTGGCGATGGGCGCGGGCATCGCGATCATCCAGCCGGCGCTGGCGACGATGATCGTGTGGTGCTCGACGCCCGTGACCCGGTCCCGCGCCTTCGCCACCCAGTTCTTCCTGAACAACCTGGGCCTGGGCATCGGTGGCCTGATCGGCGGCCTGCTCGTCGACGAGAGCGACCCGGCGAGCTTCGTGCGGCTGTTCGCCATCGAGGCCGTGATGTTCCTCGTGCTCGGCGCCGCCGTGGCGACCGTACGGCTGCCGAAGGCGCCCAAGGTCGAGGACGAGGTGCCGGTCGAGCCGCGCGCCGAGGGTGCCTGGCGGGCGCTGCTCGCCGACCGCCGGATGCTGTGGCTCTGCCTGCTCGGGTTCGTGCTGTTCTTCGCCTGCTACGGGCAGTTCGAATCGGGTCTCGCCGCGTACGCGACCGAGGTCACGCGCATCGAGCCGTCGACCCTGGGCATCGCGCTGGCGGCCAACACCGCGGCCATCGTGATGGCGCAGTTCGTCGTCCTGAAGCTGGTCGAGCGGCGCCGGCGCAGCCGGGTCATCGCGGTGGTCGGGCTCATCTGGACCGTGGCGTGGCTCGCCGCGGGGCTGTCCGGCCTGGTGCACGGCGCGCAGGCGGTGGCCACGGGGCTGCTGATCTCCACGTACATGCTGTTCGGCGTGGGCGAGTCGCTGCTGTCGCCGACGGTGTCGCCGCTGGTGGCGGACCTGGCGCCGAGCCGGCTGATCGGGCAGTACAACTCGGTCTTCGCCCTGGTGAAGCAGCTGGCGCTGGCGGTCGGGCCGGCCGTGGGCGCGCTGCTGGTCGGCCACGGCGCCGCCGCCCCGTACATCGTGATGCTGATCCTGTGCGCGCTCGGCATCTCAGCGCTGGCGCTGCGGCTGGGCCGGCTGCTCACCCCCGCGCAGGACAACCCGCGTGCCACGGCCACGCCGGTCGAGGTGCCGGTCAAGGACGAGGTCGCCTGCGTCGCGTGAGCGCCAGGAGCGTCCGGGGCCGGGTCCGTACTGCCGTACGGGCCCGGCCTCTTTGCTGTGCGCGGGGGTTCGGGTTCTCTGTTCGCGGGGACTCGGGCTCCCTGTTCGCGGAGGCTCGGGCTCCGGCGGCCTACTCGGTCGGCAGCGCGAACTCGCACCACACGGCTTTGCCGCCGCCCGGTGTGCGTCGGGATCCCCAGTTCGAGGCGATGGTGGCGATGATCGAGATGCCGCGGCCGGCCTCGTCGACCGGCTCGGCGCGACGGCGGCGCGGCAGGTGGTCGTCGCCGTCGGTGACCTCGACGATGAGCCGGCGGTCCGTACGCCGCAGCCGCAGCCGCATGGGCGGCGTGCCGTGCTGCAGGGAGTTGGCGACCAGCTCGCTCGCGGCCAGTACGCCGAGGTCGTGCAGCTCCGGTGAGAAGCGCCAGGAGGCGAGCACGCCGGACGCGAAGGCGCGGGCGCGCGGCGCCGCCTCCGTGCCGCCGTGCAGCTCCAGTGCGGCGTTGTGGAAGAGCTCGGCCTCGGGGCCGGTGCGGTCCGGGTGCTGCAGGACCAGGACGGCCACGTCGTCGTCGTGGTCGTTGGAGATGCCCAGGGAACGCAGCAGGCGGTCGCAGATGATGTCGGGGGCGCCGGTCGCTCCGGCGACGGCGTCCTCCAGCGCGGCGACGCCCTCGTCGATGTCCTTGTCGCGCCGTTCGACCAGGCCGTCCGTGTAGAGGACGGCGGTGGATCCGGGGCCGAGCGGGAGGCTGCCGGAGGAGTGCAGCCAGCCGCCCGTGCCGAGGGGCGGGCCGGTCGGCTCGCCGGCGCGGTGGACGGTGCCGTCCTGGTCGCGGACGAGGATCGGCAGGTGTCCGGCCGAGGCGTAGACCAGGCGGCCCTCGTTCGGGTCGTGGACGGCGTAGACGCAGGTGGCGATCTGGCTGGCGTCGATCTCCGCGGCGAGGCCGTCCAGGAGCTGGAGGACCTCGTGCGGCGGCAGGTCCAGCCGGGCGTAGGCGCGGACGGCCGTACGGAGCTGGCCCATGACGGCGGCGGCGCGCACCCCGCGGCCCATGACGTCGCCGATGACCAGCGCTGTCCGCCCGGCGCCGAGGGTGATCACGTCGTACCAGTCGCCGCCGACCGCGGCGTCGGTGCCGCCGGGGTGGTAGATCGCGGCGACCCGCAGGTCGTCGGGCTGCTCCAGCTCCTGCGGGAGCAGGGAGCGCTGGAGGGTGACGGCGGCCTCGCGCTGGCGGCGTTCCGCCGCGCGCAGCCGCTCGGCGGCCTCGACCTGGTCGGTGACGTCGGCGGCGAAGACCAGGACGCCCTTGTGCGGCGCCACGCAGGCGACCTCGGGGTCGGGGGCCGGGGTGCTGGCGGCCGCGACCTCGATGGGGGTGCAGGTGAACGTGTAGTAGCCGTCGCGGCTGAGGTCGGAGCCCGCGCCGCCGGGGACCTTGCGGGCCTTGACCGTACGGGGCTTGCGGCTGCGCAGCACCTGGTCCATCAGCGGCAGCAGGCCCAGTTCGGCGAGCTCGGGGAGGGCTTCGCGGGCGGTCAGGCCGGCCGGGCGGCTGCCGAAGACCTTGGCGTACGCGCCGTTGACGTACGCGATGCGGTGCTCGGGGCCGTAGACGACGGCCACGAGGGCGGGGATGGTGCCCAGGATCTCGTGGGCGGAGAGCGCGTCGACCGTGGGCGGCTGCGGGTCGGAAGCGGCGTGCCCTTCGGGGTGTCCGGCGCGGGCGGCGGGGACCGAGCCGCCGGCGGCTTCCGGCGGGCTGCCCGCGGTGTTCGTCGCGGTGTCCGTCGCGGTGCCCTTGGCGGGGGTCGCCGGCTCGGCGGCCTCGGCCCGGTCGGCGTCAGCGGCGTCGGCGGGCGGCGGGGCGGCGCCTGAGGGCTGCGCGGCCGAGGGGGTGGTTCTCCGGGAGGGCTTGGGGGACGACGCGTCCGGCGCCGCTCCACGGTCGGCGCGCGCCGCACGGCGCTGCGTACCGGGGAAACGGGCGCTCCAGCGAGTGAAGTTCACGGAGGTGTACCTCTTAGATCGCGACGCGGCGCCGAGCCGGTCCGGCGGCCGGGAAGTGCCTCCCGGCCGTTGGCCGGCGGAAGGTCGGGTGGGGGCGCGCCGAGCGCCCTCTGGCGTGATGCAGCAAACGTCCCAATTCCTCGCGCTTGTCACTCTTTGCAAATACGAGCCCACCCATGGTCACACGACCAGTGTGACCGACCGGACTGACATACGTCAGACGCCGGAGTGGCGGGTGGAGTTCCTGTCCTGCCGGAGCACCGCTCGTTCGACTGAACGCAACGGTGAACGTATGACCGACGACGGCATATGGTCCAGGGGTATGCCGCGGTCGGCGGCGCACGCGCGGTGCCGCACACCGTACGGGGGGCGCCAGGCCGCGGCGGGCGCCCGGCCCCGTAAGGACGTCAATCCCGCGCCGGCTGTGGCGTCAACTCGCTTCGTTGTGCCGTCCCGTGCCTGCCGCGAGCTCGAACTCCGCCCTCGGGTTCTCCAGGGACCCGAGCGAGACGATCTCGCGTTTGAAGAACGCGGCGAGCGTCCATTCGGCGAGCACGCGGGCCTTGCGGTTGAGGGTCGGGACGCGGCTGAGGTGGTAGGCGCGGTGCATGAACCACGCCGGATAGCCCTTCAGCTTCCGTCCGTACACGTGGGCCACGCCCTTGTGCAGTCCCAGGGAGGCGACCGAGCCGACGTACTTGTGGGCGTAGTCCTCGACGGGCTCGCCCCGTATGGCGGCGGTGATGTTCTCGGCGAGCTGCTTGGCCTGGCGCACGGCGTGCTGGGCGTTGGGCGCGCACTCCTTGCCGGGTTCCTCGGCGGTCACGTCCGGTACGGCGGCGGCGTCGCCGGCTCCCCAGGCGTGCTCGACGCCCGCCACCCGGAGGGCCGCGGTGCACTTCAGGCGGCCGCGTTCGTTGAGCGGCAGGCCGGTCGCGGCGAGGATCGGATGCGGCTTCACGCCCGCCGTCCACACGAGGGTGCGGGTCGGGAAGCGTGCTCCGTCGTCCAGGACGGCGACGCGGTTCTCGCACGTCTCCAGGCGCGTGTTCAGCCGCACATCGATGTTGCGGCCGCGCAACTCCCGTACGGCGTACTCGCCCATCTCCTCGCCCACCTCGGGCAGGATGCGGCCGGTCGCCTCGACCAGCAGCCACTTCATGTCCTCGGGAAGGACGTTGTGGTAGTACCGCACCGCGTACCGGGCCATGTCCTCCAGTTCGGCGAGCGCTTCGACGCCCGCGTATCCGCCGCCCACGAAGACGAACGTGAGCGCGGCGTCCCGGACGGCGGGGTCGCGGGTGGAGGAAGCGATGTCGAGTTGCTCCAGTACATGGTTGCGCAGCCCGATGGCTTCCTCGACGGTCTTGAAGCCGATACCGAAATCGGCCAATCCGGGGACGGGCAGCGTGCGCGAGATCGAGCCGGGCGCGAGCACCAGCTCGTCGTACTCCATCTCGACCCCGCCGGCGCCCTCCTCCTCCGTGGCCAGCGTCTTCATCGTGGCCGTGCGCTTGGCGTGGTCGACGCCGGTCACCTCGCCGATGACGACATGACACCGGTCCAGGACGCGGCGCAGGGGGACGACGACGTGCCGGGGCGAGAGGGAGCCGGCCGCCGCTTCGGGCAGGAACGGCTGGTAGGTCATGTACGGATCGGGGTCGACCACCACGATCTCGACCGTGCCGCTGCGCAGTTCGTTGCGCAGCTTCCGCTGCAGGCGGAGGGCGGTGTACATGCCGACGTAGCCGCCGCCGACTACGAGAATGCGCGCCGGGTGCTTCACAGAGGATCTCCTCGCGACGTCGCCCGTGGCCCGTGGGGTGCGTCCGGGGGCGTCGGTCCGGCCCCGGCGGAGCCACGATCGGATAGTCGTGTACCCGCTTCGGGACACAGCATTTCTCCATGACGCACCCCCGCTGCCTCTTTGTCCACAGGGAAGGCGAAATACGGACGGTGGGCCGAACCCGCGGTTGGAACCCTTCCTTCCACCGCTGTGGAATGAGCTCCGCAGGTCAGACGGGGGTACGAGATGGCGGGAGTGTACGGAAACCGGGCGGAACGGGCCCGTACTCCGTTCGAGGGGCGGACTGTACGGAACTGCCCCCTTCATTCTTGACCTGCGCTCAACTATGTTCGTACTCCGTCGGGGTGGGGGCTTCAGTTGCCGACCCCGGCAGTCAGGGCGGGGAGTCTCCGGGGGGAGACGTCATTACCGGGGGATCATCTATGCACATGCAGAGTTCTCATTGGCCGGCGGCGGTGGCGCCCGCCGGTGACCGGACCGGCGGCGTGAGCGAGGCAGGCGTGCCCGGCCGGACCACACCGCTCCGGGTGGACGCACAGCGCAACCTGGAACATGTTCTGCGAGCTGCCCGTGAAGTCTTCGGCGAGCTGGGGTACGGCGCGCCCATGGAAGACGTGGCCCGGCGTGCCCGGGTCGGGGTGGGCACGGTCTACCGCCGTTTCCCGAGCAAGGACGTGCTGGTCCGCCGCATAGCGGAGGAGGAGACCGCACGGCTGACGGACCAGGCGCGCACCGCGCTCGGGCAGGAGGACGACCCGTGGTCGGCCCTCTCGCGCTTCCTGCGCACCTCCGTGGCGTCCGGCGCCGGCCGGCTGCTGCCGCCGAGCATCCTGCGGGTCGGCAGCGGTGCCGCCGGTTCCGACGGGCTCGCGGAGGCACGGGTGCCGCAGCAGCGGTCCGCGCCGGAGCCCGCCGTGGCGCCCGGTGAGCTGCGCATCGTCGCCCAGCGCACATCGCCGGACGACGAGCCGGCACAGCCGCACTCCAACGGGCAGGGCCCGGAGGTGTCCGGGGCCGACAGCGGGGGCGCTCAGGCCCTCCTGGAGGTCGTCGGGCAGCTCGTGGAGCGGGCGCGCGAGGCCGGGGAGCTGCGCGCGGACGTGACGGTCTCCGACGTACTGCTGGTGATCGCGACGGGGGCGCCCTCGCTTCCGGACGCGGCGCAGCAGCAGGCCGCCTCGGCGCGGCTCCTGGAGATCCTGCTGGAGGGCCTGCGCTCGCGGCCGGTGGCCTGAGCGAGCGGACGGTTCGTACGACTCGTAACGACGTGGCCGGGGCGATGGCCCCGGCCACTGCCGTGCCACGAGCGGCACGGCACGCCCTTCCCCGAAGAGGGGAGCATGCCCCGGACGGATGGCTCCTAGAGCTGCTGCGCGGCAAGTCGCCCCGGATGAGTGATTGCGCCATACCTCCGTAAGTGTTCGGCCATCGTTATGGCAGTCTTTCGCGATGGTCAGACTGGCGGCGTGGTTCCGGGGGCCTCGGCAATGACATTTGAGGGGCGTGACGAGCGCGACGACCGCGGCGTCGGCGCTGACGGCGGCGCCGGTTCCGGCCGTGGTGCCGGTCCGCACACGAGCCGGCCGGAGACCGTACCGCAGCAGCGTCTGCCCGGCGCCGACGCGTCCGGGACGGCCGATCAGGCCCCGCCCGGCACGGAGACCGGCGCGCCCGGGACGCCGCCGTCCGACACCGAGCTGGTCGCCCGGATGCGCGCCGGTGACGACAGCGCCTACGAAGAGCTGTACCGCCGGCACGCGAAGGTCGTACGCCGCTACGCCCGCACCTGCTGCCGGGACGCGCACACCGCGGAGGACCTGACGGGCGAGGTGTTCGCGCGCACCTTGCAGGCGGTGCGCCGGGGCGCCGGGCCGAAGACCGCGGTCCGCGCGTACCTGCTCACCACCGTGCGCCGCGCGGCGGCCGACTGGGTCAGGACGGCCAAGCGCGAGCACCTGGTCGAGGACTTCGCGGTCTTCGCGTCCTCGGCGGCCGGCTCCTCTATGGACGACGACACGCTCGACCTCGGGGCGGACGTCCGCGCGATGCACGAAGCCGAGCGCTCCATGGCCGTACAGGCGTTCCGCAGTCTGCCCGAGCGCTATCAGACGGTGCTGTGGCACACGACCGTCGAGAAGGAGTCGCCGAGCGAGGTCGCGCCGCTCCTCGGGCTGTCCGCCAACGCCACCGCCGTACTGGCGCACCGGGCCCGTGAGGGCCTCAAGCAGGCCTACCTCCAGGCGCACGTGAGCGAGTCGCTGACGGCGGGTGGCGACTGCGCGCGGTACGCGGACCGGCTGGGCGCGTACGCCCGTGGCGGCCTGCGGGTGCGGGCCGAGCGCGGGCTGCGCAAGCACCTGGAGGAGTGTGCGCGCTGCCGGCTGGCGGCGCGCGAGGTCGCGGACGTCAATCAGCGGATCGGCGCGGTGCTGCCCGTCGCGGTCATCGGCTGGTTCGCCGCCGGGTACGCGGTCAAGGCGGCGGCCGGGGTCGTCGGAGCCGCCGGAGCGGGTGCTGCGGCCGGTACCGGCGCCGCCGCGGCCGCCGGGGCATCGGGACACTCCGCGGGCGCCGGAGCGGCCGCCGAGGGGCTCGGAACGCCCGCGAAGGTCGGCATCGCGGCCGGGCTCACGGTCACCGCAGCGGGGGTGGCCATGGCGCTGGCCGGCCTCCATGACCCGCCGAAGCCGCACGCCGCACCGCCCCCGCCGGCGCCGTCGTCGAGCCCGGTGCCGCACAAGCCGGCGCCGAAGCCCACCCCCGACCCCGAGTCGCCCACTCCGAAACCCGCGCCCCCGAAACCCGCACCCCCGAAGCCGGCACCGCCGGAGCCGAAGCCGACGCCGACGCCCGAGCCGGAGCCGCCGAAGCCGGCCCCGAAGCCCGAGCCGACGCCGCCCCCGAAGACAAAGCCCACGCCGCCCCCGAAGCCCACTCCCAAGCCGCCCGTGCCTCCGCCGCCGACGGCTCCGTACCCGGTCAACACCCTGGACTGGGACTTCACCGGCGACGACAGCAAGCCGGAGGTGCGCACCACGGAGAGCAGCTTCCTGTGGAAGCGCCGGAGCGGCGTCAGTATCGGCGGCAAGCACTACGCCCACGGTGTGACGACCCCCGCGCCCTCGTCGGTGACGATCGACCTCAACCGGGAGTGCACGGCCTTCGATGCCCTCGCGGGCGTGGACGACCTGGCTCTCGGGCGCGGCGCGGTGCGCTTCTCCGTGTACGCGGACGGGGTGCGGCAGTGGAGCTCGGGTGTGGTGCGCGGCGGCGAGGCGGCCGTCCCGGTGCACGTGCCGCTGAGCGGCCGTTCGACCCTGCGGCTGGTCTCCGAGCCGCAGACGCCCGCCGACACCCTGACGTTCAGCGACTGGGCACAGTCACAGATCAGCTGTCGGTGACCTCCCGGAGGGCCGCCGCGCGGACTGGAGGGCCGCCGCGCGGACGACGCCGACGCGCCCGTGAGGGGCGGGCAGGCGCAGTTCAGAGCGCCAGGCGCTCGACGCCGCTCGACACGGCGCGCTGCCTGGGGGCCGCGGTGCCCGTCCAGCAGGTGCCCCGGCGGGCGAGCAGGCGGCGCAGCCACAGCTCCGTGGAGACCAGCTCCGCCAGTCCGTCCAGCGGCAGCGGCGCGCCGTCGGCCGCGGCCCGCAGCGCCTTGCGCACGACGCGGGCCTCCACGAGCCCGGCGTCGGCGAGCAGCGGCGCGTCGAACAGCTGGATGAGGTCGTCCATGGCGGCGCGCAGTCCGGCCCGTACCGCGGCCGCGTGCGTCACGTGCGAGGTGGCGCCCCACCCGGGAGGCAGCTCGCGGATGCCGGCACCGGAGAGCACGGCGCGCAGTACCGCGGCGCGTGCCCCCGGTTGCACCCGGAGCGTGTCCGGGAGCGCACGGCAGGCCAGTACCACCTGGTTGTCCAGAAAGGGCGCGTGCAAGCGCTGGCTCCGCACCTCGGCGGCCTGCTCGAAGACCCGGTGATCGGCGGCGTGCCGGGCGAGCGCGGCACGCGCCCGACGCTCGCCGGGACGCCCGACGGCCGGGGCGCGGAGCGCCGCGTCGCTCAGCCGAACCGATACTTCAGCGAGCGCCTCGCCCGTGAGCCAGCGCGCGGCGGGGCCGGGCCGGCACCATGTGAGCGCCGCCAGCGAGGCGTCCACGGCGCTGCCCGCCACCGGCTCGTCGGCGAACTCCCGCCCCAGCAGTCGTCCGGCGGCCTCGGAGACCCCCGCCCCGTAGGACGTACGGGCCAGCCGGCGCGCGGCCCGGTAGACCGTGAACGGTATGAACACCGAGTGCGCCGCCGCACCGTCGGCCTTCGCCAGGGCCGTGACGGGCCGCAGCAGGTGCCGCCGGCGGCGGTCCAGCAACAGGTCGGCCAGGCGCGCCGGATGGGCGTCCAGGACCTGCCGTGCGCCGTGTCCCACGAAGTGGTCGGCGCTCCCGGAGAGCAGCCGCCTGCGGTGCCGTTCGGCGGCGACCATCGAGGGCCCCGGCTCGTCCGTGAGCGGGCCGGCGCCGAGGTCCGCGTACGGCAGCGCCTCCTCGCCCGCCGCGACCACCACGTGATGCAGCCGAGGGTTGTCGGCGATGCTGCGGGCGCGCTCCAGCTCGGCCTCCCGGTACGCGCCACCGGCGCTGGTGGCCAGGTCGTTGAAGGTCACCGCCAGCAGCCGCTCGCCCTGCCCGTTGAGCCGGCCCGGCTGTCCCGGCAGGCCGGCCGCGAGCAGCGCCAGCGTGCCCGAGGCGCTGCCGCCGGACAGGTCGGCGCCGATGCCGGGCGCCGGAGCGCCGCGGGCGGCCCGCCGGTCGGCGGGGCCCATGCCGGGCACCGGGCCGGGGTCCAGGCCGCCGGGAGAGCCCGGACCGCCGTGCGGGTCGGGCGCGTGCCGCGGAGCCGTCAGACGGGCGCGTACGGCCTCCACCAGCGCCTCCCGGACGCCGTCGACGGCCTGTTCGGGAGCGAGCTGGGGCGCGGAGACGGCGAGCGAATGGGTCTGCTCGTACGAGGTGATCTCGCCGGCCCCGCCGCGCAGCACGAGGGCGTGGCCGGGCGGGACCCGCCGCACTCCCGCGTACGGCGTCCCGTGGCCGAGCGCTTCGGGCGCGTCCGGGCAGGCCAGCAGCGCTGCGAGGTGCCCGACGTCGAGGCTCGCCCCGATCAGGTCGGCGAGCGGCAGTGCGGCGGTCGCGTAGGCCGTGCCGCCCGCCCACCGGGTGTGGAAGACCGGGCGGGCGCCGGCCAGGTCGCCCGTGACGGTCAGCCGCCGGCCGATCTGCGCGACGGCGGTGTAACTGCCGGGCCAGGCGGTGAGGTGGCGCAGCGCGCCGCCGCGCGCCGCCAACAGGCCCACCCGCAGCTGGTCGTCGGTCGCGCCGCACACCCCGAAGACCGCGATTCTCGTCTCGGGATCGGCCTGTACGACGCGTACCTCATCGGGGCGCCAGTCCCCGACCGCCCACAGGGGGTCCGGGACGCCCCACAGGAGTTGGGCGCCCACGGGGAGCACCGTGCGGCTGTCGTCGGTGAGGTCCGGGCCCGTGGCGGCACTGCTCCACCCCACCAACCAGCGCATCGCGGCCTCCCCGCCGTCTCCCCGTGGCTCCGTACGCCGGTCGCGGGGCGCTCGGCCGCCCCGTACGGCGCATGGCACAGCTGTTGTGCGGACCACTCTGCCACGACAGGAGCGGCGCGGAGGCGGCACGGGGGCGGCGTGTACTCGTGCCGCTGCACCCTCGGGAGCGCACTCACGACACCGGCGGCGAGAAATTGCCGGGTGACGATATTCAGCCAAAGTCCGTTCCGTACCGATACGTTGCGGAGGGGAGCACTCTCGGCGCAGACGCAGCGCACTCGGGGGCGGTCGGCGTGGCATCTGCTCCGTGCCGCGGACCGAACGGTCCGCCCGGCGGTCCCGTTCCCTTGCGTTGCGGAAGTGATCGCGACAGTCCGGGAGGTGGGACTCACCCCCCGGACCGGACCGCCACCCGCGGGGAATGAGGTGGCGGTGTCCCCCAGCCCACTGGATCCAGTGCAGCGGGCCGACCCACGCAGGACCCATGGAAACGTGCCCGCCACCCACCGACCAGCGCGCACGGACGGGCGCACGGCAACACGTACCCGGAGCACATGCCCACGCCCGTCCTCCCCTCCGGACATGAATCTCGCCATCCGGGACACCGGCCCTTAACGGTCGGGATTCAGCGAACTACTCTGGGTGGACGCATGCCCCGGGGAGTACGGGGTGGCCGTCGCTTGGTCGAGGGGTGCGCATGTCCAGGGATACTCGCGGGCCGAACGAAAAACTCGGCACCGTTCTCGCCCTCGCGGGGATCAGTAACGCCGGGCTCGCCCGTCGGGTCAACGACCTCGGTGCGCAGCGCGGGCTGACGCTTCGTTACGACAAGACGTCCGTCGCCCGATGGGTGTCGAAAGGCATGGTCCCGCAGGGTGCGGCGCCACATTTGATTGCTGCTGCGATCGGCAGCAAGCTAGGCCGCCCGGTGCCGCTGCACGAGATCGGCCTGGCCGACGCCGACCCCGCGCCCGAAGTGGGCCTGGCTTTCCCTCGGGACGTGAACGCCGCCGTACGGTCCGCGACGGAGCTGTACCGACTGGATCTGGCCGGACGGCGCGCGGGCGGCGGCGGCATCTGGCAGAGCCTGGCCGGTTCCTTCGCCGTCAGCGCGTACGCCACCCCCGCCTCCCGGTGGCTGATATCCCCCGCCGACAGCTCGGTGGCGCGCGGCGTCCCCGAAGCGGACACCGGACGCGGCGGCCCGCACGACACGGGGGCGGACACGGGGCCCGACGGCGGCCCCTCGGGCCCGGCCGCCGCACCCGGCGGCGTTCCCGGCGCCGTCTCCCTCGCCGCCAGGGACAGAACCGCCGGCAAGGACGACTCGAAGGAGGCGGCGGCCGGCAGCGATCCGCTGCCGCAACATGTCGGCCACAGCGACGTCTCCAAGCTGCGCGAGGCGGCCGAGGACGCCCGCCGCTGGGACTCCAAGTACGGCGGCGGGGACTGGCGTTCCTCGATGGTGCCCGAGTGCCTCCGGGTGGACGCGGCGCCATTACTCCTCGCCTCGTACAGCGACGAGGTGGGCCGCGCGCTGTTCGGGGCCACCGCCGAACTGACCCGGCTGGCCGGCTGGATGGCCTTCGACACCGGCCAGCAGGAGGCGGCGCAGCGGTACTACATCCAGGCGCTGCGCCTGGCCCGCGCCGCCGCCGACGTCCCCCTGGGCGGCTACGTCCTGGCCTCGATGTCGCTGCAGGCGACCTACCGCGGCTTCGCCGACGAGGGCGTCGACCTCGCGCAGGCCGCGCTGGAACGCAACCGCGGACTGGCCACGGCCCGCACGATGAGCTTCTTCCGGCTGGTCGAGGCGCGCGCCCAGGCGAAGGCCGGCGAGGGCCGCGCCTGCGAGGTCGCGCTCAAGGCCTCCGAGGGCTGGCTCGAACGGTCGCGGGAGGGCGATCCGGACCCGTCCTGGCTGGACTTCTACTCGTACGAGCGGTTCGCCGCCGACGCCGCCGAGTGCTACCGCGACCTGAGACTTCCGCGCCAGGTACGGCGCTTCACCGAACAGGCCCTGTCCCGCCCGACCGAGGAATTCGTGCGCTCGCACGGCCTGCGGCTGGTGGTGTCGGCGGTGGCCGAGCTGGAATCAGGCAATCTCGACGCGGCCTGCGCGGCGGGCACCCGCGCGGTCGAGGTGGCCGGGCGGATCTCCTCGGCCCGCACGACGGAGTACGTCCGCGACCTGCTGCACCGGCTGGAGCCGTACGGCGACGAGCCGCGCGTGGTGGAGCTGCGCGAACGGGCCCGGCCGCTGCTGGTGGCGCCGGTCTAGGCCCTGCCCTCGTCCGTCCCTGCCCTCGTCCGTCCCTGCCCGCCCCGGCCTGCCCCCGCGGGCGACTCGGGCGGGGGAGGGCAGGCTCGCGCTGCGGGTCCAAGGCGCGCGCGGGCCGGGGTCGTGTGCGACCTGTCGTGAGCCGGGCGCGCCGGTCGCACGCCCTGGGCGGGCGACCGTCCGCCCCGGGCAGCTGCGTGATCCGCTCTTTCGGTGGCTTTTGCGGCCCGTTCCGCGGCTGCTCCCGGCGGGGCGGCGCTGGTCACCGCACTGTCCGCCGTACGGGTGACAAAGCCGGTGTCGATCGGATGTCAGTGCCCCCCGTCATGATGGGTATGTCGGTCGTGACGTGACGTTGCTCGTGATGGGGAGGTGCTGCCGCGATGGCGTTCGAGCAGGCGGAGGGGCGGCCCGAGGGGGAGGCGCCCGAGGGTCCCGCGGAAGTCGCGCGGCGTGCGCAAGCAGGCGCGAAGGAGCCCGCCGGCGCGGACCGCGCCGCCGCGCGCTCCACCGATGCCTCCTCCGCTCCCCGGACCCCGCTGGCGCCCCCGGCCGCTCCGTCCGCCCCGGGCGGATCGGCCGGGGCGGCCACCCCGGCGGCCCGGGCCCGGAACGCCGGCTCGGCCGCCCGCTCCGACTGCGACGTCGTGATCATCGGCGCGGGCATCGTCGGCCTCTCGACGGCGTATGCGATCACCCGCGCCGCGCCCGGCACCCGCGTGGTCGTCCTGGAGAAGGAGCCCGGCCCCGCCCGCCATCAGACGGGCCGCAACAGCGGCGTGATCCACAGCGGCATCTACTACCCGCCCGGCTCCCTCAAGGCCCGCTTCGCGCTGGAGGGCTCGGCCGAGATGGCCAAGTTCTGCGCCGAGCACGACATCCCGCACGAGATCACCGGCAAGCTGATCGTCGCCACCGACCGCGCCGAGCTGCCCCGCCTGCACTCCCTCATCCAGCGCGGCCGGGAGCACGGCCTCCCCGTCCGCGAGCTGGGCCCCGCCCAGATCCTGGAGTACGAGCCGGAGGTGCGCGGCCTGGCCGCCATCCACGTGGGCACGACCGGCATCGCCGACTTCGGCGCGGTCGCCGCCCGCCTGGGCCGCCTCGCGACGGAGGCCGGCGCGCGCATCGAGTACGGCGCCGACGTACGGACCATCGGCCGCCGCGCCGGCCGGGTCGCGGTCCGTACGGCCGGCGGCCGGATCGTCCGCGCCCGGGCCCTGGTGAACTGCGCGGGTCTGCACTGCGACCGCGTCACCCGGCTGGCCGGTGACGCCCCCGGGATGCGCATCGTCCCGTTCCGCGGCGAGTACTACTCCCTCTCCCCCGCGCGCGACTCCCTCGTACGCGGCCTGGTCTACCCCGTCCCCGACCCGGCCTTCCCGTTCCTCGGCGTCCATCTGACCCGCGGCATCCACGGCGAGGTGCACGTCGGGCCGAACGCCGTCCCGGCCCTGGCGCGCGAGGGGTACGACTGGCGCACGGTCCGACCCGGCGAGCTGGCGGGCACGCTGGCGTACCCGGGCGCCTGGCAGATAGCCCGCCGCCACTGGCGGTACGGCACGGGCGAGCTGCACCGCTCCCTCTCCAAGCGTGCCTTCACGGACGCGGTCCGCCGCCTGCTCCCGGCCGTCACGGCCGACGACCTCACCCCCGCCCCGGCCGGGGTGCGCGCCCAGGCCGTCCTCCCCGACGGCACCCTCGTCGACGACTTCCTCATCACCGAAGGCCCGCACACCATCCACGTACTCAACGCCCCGTCCCCCGCGGCCACGGCCTCCCTCCCCATCGGCCGCGAGATAGCGGAACGCGCGGTACGGCTGCTGGGGTGACGGCCGACCGGGCGGCCCGACCACGCCCACCGCCTCACCACCGGCGACGGACCCGAGAACGCCAGCGCCTCACCACCGGCGGCGGGCCAGCCCGGTCATCGCTGCCCCGCCGACGACAGGCCCGGACACTCCACCGCCGCCCCGCCGGTGACCGGGCGGGCACGCCACCGCCGCCCCCACCGGTGACCAGCTGTCCGCGACCAGCTGTCCGCGACCGGCCGTCCGCGACCGGAAGTCCGCGACCGGCCGTCCGCGTTCGCCCGCCCGTAGAATCGACCCACTGTGTCCGAGAACCCCGCCACCCCAGCCGAGCCCGCCCCCGCCGCACCCGGACGGCCCGCGGGTACCGCCCCCGGACGGCCCGCGGGTACCGCCCCCGAGCAGCAGATCGGCGGCGTCCCCGGTCCGCCGGAAGCAGCCGCGGAGACGGCACCGCAGACGACGTCCCCGGACGGCCAACGGCTCGGCGGGCGCGAGCCGATGTTCCCGCACGGCACAGGCCCGGCCGCCGACCCGGCCGGCTCGCACCACGAGCGGCGCATCCGCTCGTTCCAGCCGCGCCGCAGCCGCGTGTCGCCCTCCCAGGCCGACGCGATCCGCCGGCTGTGGCCCAAGTGGGGCCTGGACATCGACGGCCTGTCGCGGATCGACCTGGACGAGATGTTCGACGGCCTGCCCGTCGTCCTCGAAATCGGCTTCGGCATGGGCGAGGCGACGGCGCAGATGGCCGCCGCCGACCCGGACACCGGCATCCTCGCCTGCGACGTCCACACCCCCGGCCAGGGCAATCTCCTCGCCCTCGCCGAACGCAACGGCCTCTCGAACGTCCGGGTGGCCAACGGTGACGCGATCATCCTGCTCCGCGAGATGCTCGCCCCCGCGTCCCTGGCCGGTCTGCGCGTGTACTTCCCGGACCCGTGGCCCAAAAAGCGCCACCACAAGCGCCGCCTGATTCAGCCGGAGTTCCTCTCCCTGGTCACGACGCGGCTCGCACCGGGCGCAACCGTCCACTGCGCGACCGACTGGGAGCCGTACGCCGAGCAGATGCTGGACGTTCTGAGCGCCGAGCCGACCCTGGAGAACCTCCACGACGGCTACGCGCCCCGCCCGGACTTCCGCCCCCTCACCAAGTTCGAAGGCCAGGGCCTGGACAAGGGGCACGTCGTCCACGACCTCCTCTTCCGCCGCCGCACGGACTGATCGGGCCCGCTCCCCGGCAGCCACCGAAACCGACCGCAAACCGGCCGCAAACCGGCTGAAATCCGACCCGTATCCGCCCCCGCCACCCTCACCTATCGGCCCAGGTGTCCGACTGCGCGCGCCGCCGCCACCTGGTGGTTACTGTCGAAGAGTGCACCCGTCCCAGCCGTCGCCGGACCGCCCCTCGGGTCCCTCGTACGGGCCACCGAGCGGGCCACCGGCCATGCCTCAGGGGCCCGACGGCTCCACGACCGGCGCCGGCGGCTGCCGCCCGGGCTTCCTCGCTCGCACGCTCGCGCCCCGAAGCTCGCCGGCCTCCCGCAGAGCGCTGTTCCGCGCCCTGTCCCTCATCACCCTCATAGCCCTGCTGACCATGTCCGGCATAGCCATCCTGGCCATGGTCCGCCGGCAGACCGGCACCGAAGGGTTCCTGGTCGGTTTCGCGCTCGCCGTCTTCCCGGTCCCGGTGCTGGTCACGGTCTTCCGCTGGCTGGACCGCGTGGAGCCGGAGCCATGGCGCAACCTCGCGTTCGCCTTCGCCTGGGGCGCCTGTGCCGCGACCCTCGTCGCGATCGTGGCCAACGGCTTCGCGACCCAATGGCTCAGTACGAACATCGCCAGCGTCTCCCCCACCGACGCCGAGACGTGGAGCAGTACGGTGGTGGCGCCCGTCGTCGAGGAGTCGGCGAAGGCCGCCGCCATCCTCCTGCTCTTCGTCTTCCGGCGCCGGCACGTCGACGGCATCACGGACGGCATCGTCATCGCCGGCCTCACCGCCACCGGCTTCGCCTTCACCGAGAACGTCCTCTACCTCGGCAACGCCGTCGGCCGCGATCTCTCCCTCGGCTCCCTCAGTCCGCACTCACTGGCCGGGCTCGCCGACTCCCTCACCGCGGGCACCTTCTTCGTACGCGTCATCATGTCGCCGTTCGCGCACCCGCTCTTCACGGTCCTCACCGGCCTGGCCTTCGGCATCGCCGCGACCCGCTTCCCGCACCACCGCCCGCTGCGCCTGGCGCTCCCCGTCCTCGGCCTGCTGACGGCGATCCTGCTCCACTCCATATGGAACTCCGCGTCCTCCCTCGGCAGCTTCGGCTTCCTGGCCGTCTACGGGCTCTTCATGGTCCCGGTCTTCGCGGCCGTCTCCTGCCTCGCCGTCTGGTCGCGCCGCGAGGAACTGCTCTCCCTGCGCACCTACCTGCCCCCGTACGCGGCCGCCGGCTGGCTCACCCCGACCGACCCGCTCACCCTCTCCTCCCTCAAGACACGCGCCCTGGCCCGGACGATCGCCCGCCGCACCCACGGCCCGGCCGCCGCCCGCGCCGTCAGTGAATACGCGGCCCTGGCCACGTCCCTCGCCTTCCTCCGCCGCCGCGCCCACCGCATCGGCCCCACCCCCGACTTCCACACCCGCGAACGCGCCCTCCTCCACCACCTCTGGCAAACCAAGCCCCTGGCCCACCCAGCCTTGACCCACGCGCATCACACCCGGAGACACCCTTAGGGCCGGAAGCCACCTCCTCGCCGACTCCGCATGACGGTTGGGCGGATCCGTCGCCGGCGACCCCCGGCTCGCCCCGCGAGCCGTCCGGCACAATGGATCCCGTGCCTGTCACGCCCTCCTCCCCCGGTGTCTCGGCCCGCATGAGTCGCCAGGCCCGCAAGGACACCTCCGTGGAGATGGCGGTCCGCCGCCTGCTCCACGCCGCCGGGATGCGCTATCGGCTGCAGTGGCGCGTACCCGACCTACCGCGCCGGACGATCGACATCGCCTTCCCCGGGGCCAAGGTCGCGATCTTCCTCGACGGCTGCTTCTGGCACGGCTGTCCCGAACACGCCACCCACCCGAAGGCGAACGCCGAATGGTGGCGCCAAAAGCTGGACGGCAACATGACGCGCGACCTGGAGACGACCGAACACCTCACCGCTGCCGGCTGGACGGTCCTCCGCTTCTGGGAACACGAGGCCCCCGCCGAGGTCGCCACACGCATTGCCGCGACACTCACTGCCGAGCGCGGCGGCAGAACCGCGGCCGACCCGCCGAACCGGCAGAGCTGATCCGCCGACCGCCGCCCCGGCCTTCCGCTCCCGGTGGCCTCGCGGGACGGGTTGAGTCACCCGTCCGCGTGCGAACGACCGAGCGTAAGGTCTTGGGGAGAGATGTCCACGATGCGGAGGTTGTGACGATGGCTCGGGTGCCGGCGAGTGTGGTGGCTGCTAGTGGGCTTGTCGGGGGTTATGGCGTGGCCCGGTGGACGAAGAAGCGGCCGTTGGGCGGGGTGGCGCTGGCGGCGGCCGGGGTAGTCGCTGCGCGGGAGTGGCAGCGGAAGGGCGGGAACGGTACGGCGGCAGCGCTGACCGGGCTGTACGTCGCCGCGTTCGCCGGCTCGCACCCGCTGGCGAAGAAGGTCGGGGCGTGGCCCTCGGTATTCGCGGTGGCCGGAGCCGTGGCGGCGACCTCGTGGGCGGTCGTCGACCGGAAGTGACGACGGAGCGGCCAGGTGCCGCAACGACCGGAGGGGCGGCGTACGCGGAAACGTACGCCGCCCCTCTGTGGTGTGCGGCCGCTGCGGCCTCGGCCTCAGCGGTGCGGCCTCAGCAGGTCGTGGTCACGCCGAGGCGTCCGTCAGGAGCTTCAGGTCCTCGTTCGTGAGGGGCAGGGTGGAGAGCGACATCAGGGCCGGGAGCTGGGCCACGGTGCGGGCGCTGGCGATGGGTGCCGTGACCGTGGGCTGGGCGGCGAGCCAGGCGAGCGCGACGGTGGCCTGCTCGGCGTCGTGGCGCTCGGCGACCTCGTCGAGGGCGGCCAGGACGCGGCGCCCGCGCTCGGTCGCCAGGTGCTCGGCGGCCTTGCCGGAGCGGGCGCTGTCCACGTTCGCGCCGGGGCGGTACTTGCCGGTCAGGAAGCCGGAGGCGAGGCCGTAGTACGGCATGGCGCCGAGGCCGTACTTGGCGGCGACGTCGCGCAGCGGACCCTCGTACGTGTCGCGGGAGACGAGGTTGTAGTGCGGCTGGAGGGCGACGTACTGGGCCAGTCCCTCGCGGGAGGAGAACTCCAGGGACTCGGTCAGCCGCTCGGGGGAGATGTTGGAGGCGCCGATCTCGCGGACCTTGCCGGCCTTCACCAGGTCGTCGAGGGCGGAGATGATCTCCGAGACCTCGACCGACTCGTCGTCGTAGTGGGTGTAGTACAGGTCGATGTAGTCCGTGCGGAGACGGGCCAGCGACTCGTCGACGGCCGCCTTGATGTTGGCGGCGGACAGGCCCTTGCGCTCGGGGAGGGCACCGACCTTGGTGGCGATGACGAGGTCGGAACGGTTGCCCCGGGCGGTGAGCCAGTCGCCGATGACCGTCTCGGACTCGCCGCCCTTGTTGCCGGGCGCGAAGAAGGAGTACGCGTCGGCCGTGTCGATGAAGTTGCCGCCGGCCGCGGTGAACGCGTCCAGCACCTCGAAGGACGTCGCCTCGTCGGCGGTCCAGCCGAACACGTTCCCGCCGAGGGAGAGCGGCGAGACGGAGAGCGAGCCGAGCGGCTTCGAGGAGGGGAGCGGGACGGGGCCGTTGCCGGGAGTGGGTGCAGAGGAAGTCGACATATGGGCGACAGCGAGGTGGTGGTGCGAGTTATTCCGAGCGGCTGGGGGAGAGACGGTGCGTCACTCGATTGCCCGCCATCAGCCAACAGCCAACAGCCAACGGTGCCGGCACCGGCACGGCACGGCACGGCACGGCACGGCACCGAGTGAATGACAGGCAGGTCGGCAGGTAACGAACGCTTCGTCGGGTGGTGGTCGGGTGGTGGTCGGGGGTGTCCTGCCGTCTGCACAGCTGGAGCCCCTGGAGCGATCCCGGGGCCATCGCTGATCGGCCAGGGGCCGGGGGCATGCCTTGCATGAGGGCGATCGAGCAGCGGGAGCCGGGCGGGGTCAGCTGGATGATCCGTATGCCCTCGCTGATCGGCGTGTCGACGTCGACTGCCCCGATGTGTGGGGCATCGGGGCCGCCGGAGTGTGCGGGTCCGCGCACGGGAGGCCGGGGACGGCCCGCGGGCACGCGGAGACCCGACCGTCGGCCACCGCCTCTCCCCTCCTGCTGTGTGCGCCCTACGGGGCGGGCGCACGAGGCGGCGGCGACGGCAGACAAGTGCCCGGTGCCCGACATCGGAAGCCCGCGGGCGGCGGATCGGCCGAACTCAGACGTTCAGGCCGTGGTCGCGGAGCCAGGGCATCGGGTCGATCGGGGAGTCGGCGCTCGGCCGGACCTCCAGGTGGAGGTGCGGGCCCGTGACGTTGCCCGTGGCGCCGACCCGGCCGATCACGTCGCCGGTGTTCACCTTGCCGGAGGTCTTCACCATCGAGGAGAGGTGGCAGTACCAGAGCTCGGTGCCGTCATCGAGGGTGACGACGATGCGGTAGCCGTACGAGCCGGCCCAGCCGGCCTGCGTGATCGTGCCGCTGTGCACCGCCTTGGCCGGGGTGCCGGTCGGTGCGGCGAAGTCCAGGCCGGTGTGGTCGGCGGCCCAACGGTCGCCGGCCTGACCGAAGGTGGCGGTGATGGTGAAGGAGGAGACGGGGAGCGTGTAGCTCTTGGCCAGTTCGGCGAGCTTGGCGGCGCGGGCGGCCTCGGCCTTCTTCCGCTCCGCCTCCTCGGCCTTGGCCTTGGCCTCCGCGTCGGCCTTCTCCTTCGCGGCTTCGGCATCCTGCCGGCGCTCGGCGGCGGCCGCCTCGGCCTGCTCGACGGCGGCCTGCTCGGCGGCCTCGCGGGCCTCCTGGTCGGCGGAGTTCTGCGCCTGTTCGGCCTGTTCGAGGATGCGGGCCCGGAGAGCTTCGCCGCCGCCCTGCGAGTGCTCGCTCCCGGCGATGCCGGCGGCCTGCGTGAACGGGCCGCCCTGCGTGTCCGTCGCGTCGGCGGAGTCGTGCGAGACCAACTCGCCGATGCCCGGCAGGGACTCGGCGGCGGGGAGCTTCTCGGATACGCGCTCGGCCACGCCGCCCAGGTCTGGCATGGATATGGAGACCTGCGGCTTGCCCTGCGCGGTGGCGATGCCGCCCGCGCCGACCGCCGCCATGACGCCGACGCCCAGGACCGTGCTGCTGCGGGCGAGGCCGCCACCGCGCTGCTTGGCCACGCGGTGTCTGCCGCGTACGGGGCGTACGGACTCCTCCGTGGGATTCCACTCCTCCCACGCCCCGTCGTGCACGCCGTCCACGGCATCCACGGTGGGGAAGGCGGCCGTATCGGAAACCGTGGAGAAGGTGGCCGTGTCGGAAGCGGCCGGAAAAGTAGCCGTGTCGGCGAACGCCGGCCCTGTGTGGGCCCCGGGGTCCTCATGGCCCGACTCATGGGCCGACTCATGGGCCGACTCATGGCTCAACTCATGGCTCAACTCATGGCCCGACTGCGGGTGCAGATGCTGCGAGTACTGCGGGTGGGGGTACGGGTGCGCATGGGGGTGCGCGTACGAGTCGTGCACCACCCCCTCATGCGTCGCGAACGGCTCGTACGCGGTCCGGCGGGACGGGTCGGGGGCAGGCTTGTTGGACGCCACGGGGGCGCACTCCTTTCCTTCCTTCTCGCCTACCGGGTTAGCTGACGGGTTCGGAGCAGGAAGGTCTCCTACGAGCGGCTCCGGGGGAGTCGCCCGATTCACCCCAAGGTGGTGGTTCCCCGGTTCCCTTGGCGGGTGCTGCGGTGCTGAAGTGCGCTGTTGGGATTCGGCGTCGGCGCGCGTTGCCGCCTCTTGCGACGGCTGAAACGACCGCGCTCCGTTATCGGACAGTAATGGAAGGGACGGCTGGATTCCAAGCGTTCCCCTGAATCCGTATGGCCGCTGACCAGGACTTATGCACTCAGTCACGGCTAAATAGGGGCGAGTTGACCGCGTATCGGAAACCCGAACCGGACTGATCGTTTGCCAGTTGTTATGCGGAGGGGTGCGCAGCAACTACGGACGGTGAGAGCAGTAGCGTCTGATCATGGTCGTCAACAGCGCGCAGGCAGTGGCGGATCGGTACGCGGACTTCTCGTGGCAGCAGGCACGGGGCGTGTCCCGGGCCCATGAGGAGTTGACCGCCCGCATCAGCCAGGACCCGGAGTTCTGCGACCTCCTGGCCGCCTCGCTGCCACCGGGCAACAAGCAGCAGCCCAATCTCCTGCTCGCCGCCGTCCGTTACCTCGACGGCCCGCACGCCGCGCAGGGCCCCCGCGGCGACTTCGCGTACCGGACCTGGCGCGAGTGGACCATCCGGCACTGGGACGACGTACGCGACGTCATGATGCGGCGGCTCACCCAGACCAACGAGCCCGCGCGCTGCGCCGCGCTGCTGCCCGTCCTCGCCCGTCTCCCCCAGCCGCTCGCGCTCCTGGAGGTCGGCGCGGCGGCCGGGCTGTGCCTGCACCCGGACCGGTACCGCTACCGCTACGACGGCGGGCCGGAGTTCGGGGCCCCGGGCAGCCCGGTGGTCTTCCCGTGCCGTACGTCTCCGGGCACGCCGGTACCGGCCGCGCTGCCGCAGGTCGTCTGGCGGGCCGGCATCGACCTCGAACCGCTCGACCCGTCCGACCCGGACGACGTCCGCTGGCTCCAGGCCCTGGTCTGGCCGGGCTCGGAACACGACACGGACCCCGGCACTGACGTCGGCACGAGCGTCGGCGCGGACATCGGTGCGGGCACGGGGGCCACCATCGGCACGGACGTCGGCGCGGGCATCGGCGCGGACATCCGTGCGGGCATCCGTGCGGACGTCGGTGCGGACCGGGCCGGCCGGCAGTTGGCCGCCATCGAGGCCGTACGTGGCGCGCCGCCTGCCCCCCTCGTACGCGGCGACCTCCTGGACGAGCTGCCTGCGCTGGCCGCGCAGGCGCCGCGCGAAGCGACGCTGGTGGTCTTCCACACGGCGGTGCTGACCTACCTGCCCTTGGAACGCCGCGAGGAGTTCGTACGGGTCGTACGGTCGCTGCTCGCGGACCGGCCCGGGCACTGGGTCTCCCAGGAGCACCACAGCGTGCTGCCCTGGCTGCCCGGCCCGCGCCCCGCCGACGCGCACCACCTCACGCTCGCCGTCGACGGCCGGCCGGTCGCGCTCACGGAACAGCACGGGCGGAGCGTGCAGTGGCTCCCGAGGCCGCAGGAGCCAGGGGACTCATAGGCGGCGTCACTGGAGGCGCGGAATTCAGTGAGACGGCACGGAGCGGCAGCGGCCCGGAAACCAGCACGGGGGCGTCACCCCTCCCGAACTCACCCCTCCGGTCTGCGCAGCGCCAGCAGGGCCATGTCGTCCTCGGTCTCGCCCCCCGTGTGCTGTGCCACGTCCGCCACGAGGGCGTCCAGCAGCGCGTCGGGGCCGGTGAACACGCGGCCGGAGAGCCGGACCGCCGGCTCGTAGAACACCCCCTCCGTGTCCCGCGCCTCGGTCACCCCGTCGGTGAACAGCAGCAACATCGCGCCGGGCGGGAACCGGGACTCGTCCGCGCGGTCCGGCCAGCCCGCGACCTCGCTCAGCCCGAGGGGCAGCGCCGGGGTACGCGGTGCCAGCTCGCTCAGTGTGCCGTCCGCGCACAGCAGCAGGGGCGCGGGGTGGCCACGGTTCAGCACCCGAAGCAGCCCGCGCTCCTCGGACGGCACCTCGGCGAGGACGGCCGTCGTGAACCCCTCGAACTGGTCCAGCCCCTCGCGCCTGCTGCCCTCGCGCTGCAGCGCCCGCTCCAGCCGCCCGGCCACCGCCTCCAGCGTGGCCTCCTGTTCCGCGGCCTCCCGGAAGGCCCCGATCACGATCACGGCGGCTTCCACGGCCTCCAGCCCCTTGCCCCGTACGTCGCCGACGATCAGCCGTACGCCGTGCGGGGTGTCCTGCACGGCATACAGGTCACCGCCGATACGGGCATCCGCCTGCGCCGCTTCGTACCGCGCGGCCACGTCGAGCCCGCCGATGCGGTCCGGCGGCAGCGGCAGCACGGCGCGCTGGGCCGCCTCGGCCACGTCCCGCACGGAGGCCAGCCGGGCGTCGCTGATCCGTACGACGCGGTTGATGCCGAGCGCGAGGACGGCCACGACCAGGACGGTCACCGCCTCGGTGTACGACTCGTAGCCGCCCGTCCGGCCGTGGAAGGCGACCACGCCCAGCTCCGCCAGGACGGAGAGGACCGCGCTCAGGGCGGTGTACCGCAATGAGTACAGCGGCGCCGCCACCAGAGGCGCCGCCGAGAAGAAGGGCGCCGCGGTGTACGGCGTCGGCGTCAGCAGGTCGAAGGCCAGGCCGCCGATCAGGAAGATGGCGGGCAGCCAGCACACCAGCCGGCGGCCGAACCGCGGCAGACCGTCCCGACGGGCCTGCCGCTCCCGCTCTTCCGGCATGCCCGTTCCGCCTCGCCCCATCCGCACCGGCCTCTTTTCCGCGCTGTTTCCCGCGCTGTTTCCCGCGCCCGTTTCCCGTGTCGTGCCGCGCGCCCGTTTCCCGTGTCGTGCCGCGCGTCCGTCATCACCGCCCGCGCCACGGACGCCACCGAGGCCACAAAGCCACCAACGCCGTCCCAGGGTGCCTGCCCCGGCGCGACGAGGCGACCCGTCGAGGGCCGGACGGGGCACGCCCGTACGGACGGCACGGTCCGTCCCTCCTCCTGGCCGTCTCCGACGTCGTCGGTCGGCCTCGGCGTCGTCGGTCGGCTTCTTCGGCGTCGTCGGTCGGCTTCGTGTCTTCGGCGTCTCCAGCCGGCTTCGGCGTCGGTGCCGGAGCCGAACCGCGATGCGCATCCGGGCCGTCACTGCCCAGAAGGCGCGGGTGTCGTCGTCCTTGGCGGTACGGGTGTCCCGGCAAGCGGGAAGTGGCACCGCCGATCGGTGTGCGCGACGCGCATTCGCGCCGTGCTCGACTCGCACACGCCCCCGTAGTTCCTGCCTCACGCTCCCCGCGGTTCCTGTCTCACGCGCCCTGTGGCTCCGGTCTCATGCGCCCTGTGGCTCCTGTCTCACGCCCCGGGCTGCTGTCTCACGCGCCCCGTGGCTCCTGCAGGTCCCGCAATTCCTGCAACGCACGCTCGCCCGGCTCGGCCCTGGCGAGGCGACCGCCGGCGGCAGCGGCCCAGGCCGGGTCGGCGGGGTGGGCCGCGACGATCATCAGCGCCAGCTGCACCCCGAGGTCGAAGCCGAGCCGCTCCCGCTCCGCGAGCCGCCGTACACCGCGGTCCACCGCGTCCCGCAGCGCGGGCAGGCACGCGGACAGCAGGTCCCGACGGAGCAGGGCGCTGATGCGCCGGTCGAACCGGACCCGGTCGGCAATGGCCAGCAGCGCCCGCGCGGCGTCGACGCGGGCGTCCGGCGTGGACCGCTCCTCGACCATGTCGGCGCTGTCCCCGACCGCCTCGGCCAGCAACCCGAAGGTGTCGTCCCGGGAGTGCAGCCTGTCGTACGACGCACCGCGCCAGTCCACCGACTCCGGGGACGACGCCGCCTCGACGACGGCCGCGTAACCGAGGGCGTCGCCCCACCTGGTCAGCGCCAGGCAGGCCAGGAAGCGCTCGTACGGCCCCTCGGCCGGGTCCCGCAGGATCGCGGCCAGCGCTTCGGTACGGTCCGCGTAGCCGCCGTCGAGCCCGTCGCTGATGACGTCGTCCGGGTCGGCGCGGTCCCCGTCGAAGTCGGTGAAGAGGAGCCGCACGATCTTCTCGTCGGGCTCCCCGGAACGCGTGCTCGCGGCCATTCGGTGCTCCGCTCCCGTACTGCTCTCGGCTCCTGCGGCCGCGCGCATGGCGGGCGCCGCCTCACGCCCGGGGCGGCCGCGGGTCACGCGCCGTCATCCGTGCACCCTCCGCACCCCGCCGCCGGGAGCCGTCGGTCTCTCCAGCGGCGCGACGGCATGATCGTTTCGCCGGGTCATGATCGCTACCGGAACCGGACCGTGCAAAACGCGACCCACAGGTGACACGACCGCGCTGAACGCCGCCCCAGAGGTGGCAAGGCCGTGCTGACCGCCGCCCCAGAGGTGGCAAGGCCGTGCTGACCGCCGCCCCGCAGGTGACACGGCAGTCACCGGACCGGCCACGAGCAGCCACGAGCACGGCAACGGGTACGGCAACGAGTTCGCCGGCGCCTGCAGCAACGGAAACGCCCCGACCGGAGAGTCCGGCCGGGGCGTGACGGTGCGGGTCCGGGACGGCCGCCGCCATCCCGCCGCGGACCGAAGTCCACCGCCTGCAATAGGCAGAGAAGGAGGCCGGTCAGAACACCATCCGCCTCAACCACTCCAGGGCCATGGTCGGTAGGGGCCGCTCGTGGCTGTGTCCGGCGCTCTGGTACACGCTGCGATGCTACTGGCGGGATGACAGCCCAGCCCCGCCCGCGAACTCCAGGCCGTCATCGACGCCGTCAGCACCGGCAGACCCTCAGTCTCCACTGCCCGTTCCGACGAACCATCGCGGGAAAAAACGTCAGCGCCGGAGGACCTGCAGTATGTGGCGGAGCCAGGGCATCAGGAAGCGAGCAGCTTCCCCGGCAGGGTGATTTTCTTGGCCGTCTTCGAGGCCGAGGTGGCGAACGCGGCCCCCTCGTCGGAGAAGACCAACCAGCCCTGCTCCGTACGCTGAAGGCCCTGGGCGTCGGTCAGTCCGGAGAGAGCGACGCGGTGGGTCTCCTCGCCCGACTTCGCGTCGAGGGTGACGAGGCTTTCCTTGTCGTCGTGGAACACCGCGGCGACGATGGTGTCGCCGTCCACGGCCAGCTGGTCGACGCGCCCGCCTTCGACGGTAACGATCATGTTGCCGTCCTTCTGCTCCGCGCTGACCTTGCCGGAGCCGCCGGAGGTCTTCCCCGGCGCCCCGCCGGGCCCGGCCAGCACCGGGTGGCCGTCGTCGCAGGCGAGCTGCTGAGCCTCGAACCCTTCCGGCGCCGCCGCACCGTCATGGACCTTGCCGTCCAGGAGGTCGACGGTTGCCACCTTGGTCCTGCCCTTGCCGTCCTCCGCGTCCTGCGCCACGCACAGTTCGTCGGAATCCAGGCCGGAGGCGGCGAGCGAAATGGTGCCCGGGATCTTCACCGTACGGTCGGTGGTCCAGTCAGCGGGCTTCTCCACCAGTACCGCGCTGCTGTCTCCCTGCCCCTTGCCGCCCGCCTTGCCCTCATCGGGGAGGCCGGGGACGGCCGCGACCCGGCTCTTGCCCGGGAACAGTCCGTGCAGCGGCTCGAGGCCGGCACCCTGCGCGGCGACGGCGTGGTCCTTGCGGTCGATCCGGTACATCCGGTCCGGCTTCCCGCCCTTACGCGGGACGGAGATGACCCACTGGCCGTCGGCGAGGCGGACGATCTGTGGGGCGAGGGTGTCGTTGTCGTCGGCCTGCGACGGTACGACTACCAGAGGTTCCGCCTTGCCCTTCTGCGGGTTGACGCCCACAACGGTCAGCTGACCGTCGACCTCGGCGAGCGAGAAGGCACGGGCCCCCTTCCAGTCCGAGCCCAGCTCGACACCGCCCGGCTCCACCGAGCATGCCGTGGTCGCGACCACCGTCAGCAGCCCCACGGCAGCCAGCGGCAACGCCCCGCGCAGCGAACGCCGCCGCACGCGTCCGGTACGAGTGACGACATAATCCTTGTGGTGTGTGTGGTGCGTGCGCATGGGCTTACCAGTCCTTCATCGCGTCGGTGGGGGGAAGTACCGCTGCACGTCGGGCCGGAAGCAGCGCACCGGCGACGACGACGAGTATCAGTGCCCCGAGCAACAGCAGCGTCATGCCGGGGCCGGGGAGCAGAACCGCACCTTCCACGTACGCGGCGGTGTCCGCCTGGCCGCGGAGCAGAGCGGCTCCGGCGCCACTCAGCACGGCGCCCAGCGCTGTGCCGAGCACCGCGGAGACCACGCCGGTCAGCGCCATTTCTACGATGAGCAGGGAGAGTACGGAACGGGTACGGAAGCCGACGGCCTTGAGGATGCCGATCTCGCGCACCCGCTGCCGAGCCAGCGCGCCGGTCACTGTCACCGCGCCCGCGAAGGACAGCAGCCCCAGGACCACAACCAGTACCTTGCCGACCGACCTGATGAGCTCCAGGACCGTGGGCAGCGCGCTGAGTTCTTGCTGGAGCGTGGTGGCCGGATAGCCGAGCTGTTGGACGCGGTGCTGTACGTCCGCCACCTTGCCGGAGGACGCGGCGACCACGGTCAGCTGGTCGTATCCGACGCTGCTCAGGTAGCTCTTCTCCGGTACCCCGGCCTTTGCTGCGGCCCAGCGCACCACGGTGGCGTCATCGGCGTAGGCCACGTCCGGGCCGTCCAGCTGCCAGGTGGGGTCGTACAGACCGACGACCCGCACGGTGTCGGAGGCACCCGTGCCCTGCCCCTGCGCGATGTACCGGGTGGTCTCGACCGTCACCTTCTTGCCGAGCTCCGGCTTCATGCTCTCGCCCTGTGAGGTGGCCGGAAGCACCACCTCCCCGGCGTGCAGCGGGAAGACCGCCTTGCGCACGGAGTCCGTGACGGGCGGGACCATCGACGCACGGTAGGTCGTGGCATAGAGCAGCACACCATCCACGTGGTCGTCCTTCAGCCCGAACGAGGCCTGGGCCCGGTGCTGCACGGCCTGGACGCCGGGCAGCGCGCGCAGCTGCTGCTCCGCACGCTCGGTCAGCGGCTTGGCATCCGGGCGATCATCGTCGCTCTGGTCGACCTTGATGCTCCGGTTGGCATAACTCTCCTTCACACCAGTGTCGGCAGCCCCCTGTGCGCGGTCGGCGATGCCCATGGAGGCCAGGCACACGGCGGTGGCCACGGCCACCAGGGTGACCAGGCCGTACAGGCGGCGGCGCAGCGCGATCACATTGGACAGCGCGAGTCGCAACAGGCTCATGTGGCGTCCGTCCCTCGTGCCGCCTTGTCCTCGCCACCGGTGGCGGTGTTGTCGAGTGTGCCGTCGGCGATGCGCGATACCGTGTCGGCGATCTCCGCCACGGCCTGGTTGTGGGTCACGATCAGCACGGCCTTGCCCTCGTCGGCCAGCTCCCTGAACAGCTTGAGGAGCAGTTCCTCGCTGTTCTCGTCGAGATTGCCCGTGGGCTCGTCCGCGAGGATGACGGGCGGGTCGTTGATGAGCGCGCGGGCCAGCGCGACACGCTGCTGCTCGCCGCCGGACAGTTCGCCAGGACGGTGGCCGGCACGGTCGCCGAGGCCCACCCGTTCCAGCAGTTCGCGCCCGCGCTGCAGTGCTGAGGTGCGGCGCTGCAGCGCGGGCAGCACCACATTGTCCAGCGCGGAATGCTGGGGGAGCAGGTTGTAGGACTGGAAGACGAAGCCCAACTGCCGACGGCGCAGATCGGCCAGCTCGGCGTCGCGAAGGCCGGTCACGTCTCTGCCGTCGAGGTGGATGCGGCCGGTGTCGGGCGGGGTGAGCAGCCCGAGGACGTGCAGCAGGGTGCTCTTGCCGGATCCGGAGCGCCCCATCAGGGCGCTGATGCGACCACGGTCCACGGTGAGGTCGACACCTCGCAGCACGTCGATTCTCTGTCCGCGCAAGGAATAGGACTTACCCACTCCTTCGACGCGCAATGGCGCACTCACTGTGTCGCTCCCACCTTCATCCATCACTGTCCTACTGTCGTGCCCGTGCGCCCGCCGTGCGGGCAGCACCCTCGGGCAGGGCGTCGAGCACGCCCTGCGCCTCCTGATCCAGCGCCCATACCGCCCAGGTGGTCTTCAGATCGCAGCCGGGGTCGGAGCCGCCGGTCCGGTAGAAGTCCGGCATGCCGGGGCACCCCTTGTACTGGCCGGTGCCCCGCCGCATCGCCGTGCGTAGGGCGCCGTTCGCCTGCCCGCCGAGCGACAGGTAGGCGCGTACGACCTGGGCGTAGTCGTAGACGGAGGTGAAACGTTCCGGGTTCCTGGCCCACGAGGCCAGTGTGTCGGCGGTGATCCAGTCCGGGACGTCGTCCGCGTGGTCCGTGGCATCCAGACCCACCGCGAGCGCGCCGGCGGCCGCCGCCCGCTGCGGGCTGTCGAGCTGCCAGCGGGTCACGTCCGGCGTCGGCACGGTGCCTCCGGCTTCGGCGCACTCCATGCTCGTACGCTGCCACTCGGCCGCGTTGTCCGCCGTCACAGTGCCGGGCAGCAGCCGGCCTTCCGCGCAGTCCTGGATCACTGTGCCGTCCGCGTGGTCCGGAGAACCGGCCTGCTGGAACAGCGCGGTCCGGGCGAGCAGTTCGCCACCGTCCGGGCTCCGGTCCGCGGTCCCGTCCGTGCGCTCCAGCGCGGCGACCAGTGGGCGGTCCTCGGTCGTCCAGCCGACCAGGGAGCGCAGCCGCTCCACCCACAAGGAGGCGTCCAGGCTGCCCGCGTAGGCGTCCGGATCGCGCACCGTGCCGTTGTCGAGTCGGTTGCGCAACAGGCGACGGCGGGCGTCGTGGTAGACGCTCGTATCGGTGCCGACCGAGTGCAGAATGTGCACGGTGTAGAAGAGCTGTTCGTAGTCCAGTGTGTCGGCGTTGTGCTTCAGCACCTGCTGCCATGCTGTCGCATCGATTGCGGGGCGCCGTCCCGCAGCCTCCTGTACCTGCACGTATCCGTAGGTGTCGACGAGCCGCGAGATGCGCTCGTCGGCGCCGAGGGAGGTGAAGTCGTCCATGCGCGGCGCCTTCAGCCGAGTGAGGTGCTCCGGCACGGGCTGCGACAGCAGCTGCAGGGCGCGGGCCAGCGCTCCGGCTTCGGACAGGTCATCGGTCTTGCCGGCCAGGGATTCCAGCCAGGCGGCTGTCGAAGAGGTTCCGGTGGCAACGGGCCCGTCGAGAGAGCCGACGGCGTCCAGCACCTCCAGAGCCGCCCAGGTGGTGCCGATGAGGGCTGCGGTGTCCTTCTTGCCGAGGTCAGGATCGCGGTATGAGCCATCCTTTTGACGGAGCTTCTGTACAGCTTCGGCGTCCCGGGCGGTCAGCACGCCAGTGGCATCCGCCTGGCGGAAAGGGATGAGCCAATAACGTCCCCACAGCGCAGACATTGCAAGGGCGTCGTCGTGCAGTGCCGATTGTTCCTTTGCGTCGAGGGAAACCTTTGGCCGCTGCCCCGTCTCGGCCAGTATTTCCAGCGCATAGGACTGCGCCTCGACACCGGCTGGTTCATTCTCCAAGAAGGGGTGGTAGTAAAGCCCGTTCTGCGAACTGACCAATCCTTGGAAGTACTTCTGCGACTGCTCCCCTTGCCGACCGGCAGGTGCGTCCGAAGAGCCACATGAACTGAGCAGCAAGCAGCAGCAAACTGCCAGCAGAATCCAGTTACGCGGGTGCCACTCGTGCGCATTTCTCGACTTCCGCGCCACCCCGATGTATGACACGCGTCCCCCCCAACACTTCGTGCATACCCCCGAGGGTGCGGACCGCCTGGTACCCGACGGTCCGCACCCTCGTCAAGCAATTCAGTTCAGCCGCGCACCGCTGGTCAGGCAGCGCCGGCGTAGACGCACTTCGTGCTGAACTTGACCTTGCTGGTGATCTGGGCCGAGCCGCAGCTCTTGGTCGACACGTAGGTGGTCAGCTTGCTGGGACGCATCTGGCCGCTGGTGTCGGAGATCCACGTCTTGGTGTTCTTCCAGGTCACCCGCCCCAGAGACTTGCTCACCATCTTGAGCGATGCCTCGGGGTTCTTCGAAATCTTGATGCTCACGCTGACGCCGTGAGCCTGGAGGTCAGCGACGTTCTTGATCCACTGAGCCTTCTTCGGGTTGCTGCCCTTCATCTTCGTGGACGCCTTCCAGTCGCAGGCGCTCACGTAGGTGCCACAGTGCCAGGCGTTCACCGACATCTTGTTGCCACCAGGAATGTTCCAGGTGGCGGAGTCACTGGTGGCGTGTGCACTCGGTGCGGCGATCAGCAGACCGGCGCTGAGTGCGGCGGCACTCGCCGCGCCCTTCAGGAAACGCGAACGTGCGGTCTTCGTCTTCATTAATCCCCCGATCCATGCGCACCCGCATGGATTTTTCAGATGCCCCGTTCAGGCTCCCGAATGGTCAGTGCGGGTGCCAGAGAAAAAGTCGCCCGCGGTGCGAGCGCCCCCTATGATGCCATTGACATGATCACACAGCGAACGCGCGACGGCGTGTCCCTGATCACAGTCCGCGCGGCTCACCACAACTCCCCCAGATTTTCTGGAGTTTCCGCCTGATTTCCCGAGGGACATAATGCAGGGACATTGGGCTTTATGGCAGCTGCCGTGCGAGTTGCCCGACGGTCCGCAGTCGTTCCTTGACGCCGCTCCATGGTCGCGCGTCGAGCTGGCCGACGCCGCGGGCGGGCCCCTCTCGCTGACCGCGGGGACGGCCCCTCGAATCCGACGGGAACTATCCGCGTTGCCGGTGCTGCCGTTCGGTGGGTGTCGTGTTCGCCGCCGTTCGCTGTGGGGTTTCGGCCTGGGCAGGGGCCGAGGAGATCATGGTCGAGCGTCGGCGGGCTGCTTCGGCGCGGCGGTCGGGGGCGGGGGTGCGGCTGGTGTGCTGGATGCGGGTGATCAGCACACGGGCGGGCTGCGGGCGGTGGTCAGTTCGCGTTGTGCGGCGGCTTCCTTGAGGAGCTGGTGGGGGCGGTGGCCTCATGCCTCGGCGTCGGCCAGGACGGTGGCGAGGGCAGGCCAGGCGGGGTCGTGACTATGCGTTCGGCGTGGTCGGGTACGGCGGTCCGGATGTCATGGGTGAGGGGACGGCGTTCGTCCTCCCTGGGCTGCCGGGCGGCGAGGTCATCGAGGACGGGGACGAGAGTGCGAGCGCTGGCGGTCTGGAGGTGCTGGACGGCCTGACGAGCGACCGGGCAGCCGATCACCTTCACCCCGGCGGCTCACACGTCTAGCTGGAAGCCGCCGAGCGGCCCAAGGCCCTGCTCTGGACCGGCGAGCGGATTGCCCAATGGCGCGAGACGAGCGTCAGGCCCTCTCCTGTCATGGTCTGGACGCCCGAGCAAATCGGGCAGGTCGGGCAGGTCGGGCAGTTCCTCGACTTCGTGTCCAAGGACCGCCTCTACGCCGTGTGGCACCTCATAGCCCTCCGCGGCCTCCGGCGGGGCGAAGCCTGCGGACAGCCGTGGCGGAGACGAACCTGGACGCCGGCTCCCTGACCGTGTCCGCACAGCTCGTTCAAGACGGCTGGGAGGTCGCTGAGTCGGTACCCAAGACGTCCAGCGGCTTCCGTGTCGCCCCCCTGGACGACCAGACGGTCCGCGCTCTCAAGGCCCACCGCGCCCAGCGGGCGAAGGAACGCCTGGCGTGGGGGAAGGCGTGGGTCGACACCGGCCGCGTCTTCACCAGTGAGGACGGCTCCTGGCTCCACCCGGGCAAGGTCACCGACCTGTTCGAGCGGCTTGTCACCGCGTCAGGTCTTCCGCCGGTCCGTCTCCACGACCTTCGGCACGGCGCGGCCACACTGATGCTCGCTGCCGGAGCGGACATGAAGGTGGTCGAGGAGTTGAGGAGATGCTGGGTCACTCGTCGATAACGATCACGAGGGACATCTACGCGAGCGTCCTTCCTGAGCTGGCCAAGGGGGCCGCGGAAGCCGCAGCGCAGCTCGTTCCTCGCAGCTCGGCCGTGTAGTGCGCTCACGCATCGCTCACGCAATCGGCTGATCTACAGGAAGCGCCCCGGCCAGAGAAAGTAGCCGGGGCGCGTTCTTGCTGGTCAGCGTCCTGTCGAGGGGCCTGACCGGTGGGCCATCAGGGGCTCGAACCCTGAACCAATGGATTAAAAGTCCACTGCTCTGCCAATTGAGCTAATGGCCCGCACCGAGCAGCATAGCCCGCGCTCGTCCTTCAGCTGGAAGGCATTAGGGCTCGGCGGGGTCGAAGTGGCCCGATGTGGGCCTGCGGCACGGGGTGAGAACGTGCCGGTGGGCCCGCCCGAAGAGGGTGGGCCCACCGTTCAGGCGACCGCGTACGGGCAGCTCAGGGCCGCTCCGACGCCGGGTCAGCCGTTGCGCTTCCAGCGCGGCTTGTCCGCACGGCGGTCGAAGGACCGGCCGCCGGCGTTTCCGCCGCGGTGGTCGTCGCGGCGGTTGTGCGGACGACGGTCGTTGTCGCGGTCGCGACCGAAGCGGTCGTCCCGGCGGTCGCGGTTGAACGGGCGGTCGCCGCCACGGTGGTCACGACGCTCGAAGGGACGGCCACCACGGTCGTCGCGACGGAAGCCGCCACGGTCGCCACCGCGGTCGTTGCGGTCGTTGCGGTCGAAGGAACGGCCACCACGGTCATCACGACGGTCACGGCCGAAGCCACCCCGGTCGCCGCCACGGTCGTTGCGGTCATTCCGATCGAAGGAACGCCCACCGCGGTCATCACGGCGGTCACGGCCGAAGCCACCCCGGTCACCACCGCGGTCGTTGCGGTCGTTGCGGTCGAAGGAACGGCCACCACGGTCGTCACGACGGTCACGGTTGAAACCACCGCGGTCGCCGCCACGGTCGTTGCGGTCGTTCCGGTCGAAGGAACGGCCACCACGGTCATCACGACGGTCACGGCCGAAGCCACCCCGGTCGCCACCGCGGTCACCGCCACGGTCGTTGCGGTCGAAGGAACGGCCACCACGGTCGTCACGACGGTCACGGCGCTCGTAGTTGCCCCGCTCGTCGCGGTACGTGGAGCGGCGCTGCGTGTCGTCGGCCTCGGCGGCGCGCGGGGCCTGGGCCGGCACCGACGCCTCGGGCTGCGCGGCGCTCTCCGCCTCGGCAGCGGCCTCCGCCTCGGCCTTGGCCTGCACCGCGGCCTCGGGGTCCTCGCCCCGCTCGCGCGCGGCCTTGGCGGTCAGCCGGTCGGCGTCCTCGCGCAGCTCGGCGGCGCGGCGCTGCAGCCGCTCCAGCTCGCGGGTCAGCTCCTGGACCTCGCGCTCGGCCTGCTTGGCGGAGTTCGCGGCCGACTCGGCCTGCACCTCGGTGAGCGAGCGGGCGCCGGTGATCCGGGCCACGTCCTCGTCGAACTGGCCGGCGCCGCCCACGATGTGGCGCGAGGCGTCCACGCCCGCGTCCTCCATGAGGCGGAAGATCTGCCGGCGCTGGTGCGGCAGGGCCAGCGACACGACCGTGCCGGACTGGCCGGCGCGCGCCGTACGGCCGGAACGGTGCAGGTAGTCCTTGTGGTCGCCGGCCGGGTCCACGTTCAGAACCAGGTCGATGCCGTCGACGTGGATGCCGCGGGCGGCGACGTCGGTGGCGACCAGGACGTTGACGTAACCGTCCTTGAAGTCGGCCAGGGTCCGCGTACGCGCGCCCTGCGTCATGCCGCCGTGCAGGGCGTCGGCGCGGACACCCGAGTCGCACAGCTGCTCGGCGACGCGGTCGGCGCCCAGCTGCGTACGGACGAAGATGATCGTGCGGCCCTTGCGGGCGGCGATGGCGGCCGTGACGGGCGCCTTGTCCTTCGGCTTCACGACCAGCACGTGGTGGGACATGGTCGTGACCGCGCCCTGGGCCGCGTCGACCTCGTGGCTGACCGGGTTGTTCAGGTAGCGCTTGACCAGGGTGCCGATCTCGTTCTCCATGGTCGCGGAGAAGAGCATGCGCTGGCCGCCGGTGGGGACCAGGTCCAGCAGCTCGGTGACCTCGGGCAGGAAGCCCAGGTCGGCCATCTGGTCGGCCTCGTCCAGGACGGCGACCTCGACCTCGTCCAGGGAGCAGGCGCCGCGGTTGATGATGTCGCGCAGCCGGCCCGGGGTGGCGACGAGGATGTCGACGCCGCGCTCCAGGGCGTAGATCTGGTTACCCATCGAGGTGCCACCGCAGACGACCTTCAGCTTGAGGCCGAGGACGTCGCCGTACGGCTGCAGCGCGTCGCTCACCTGCATGGCGAGCTCACGGGTCGGAGTGAGGATGACGCCGCGGGGGCGCTTCTTCTCGGTGCGACCGCCGGCCAGGCGGGTCAGCAGCGGCAGGCCGAAGGAGAGCGTCTTGCCGGAGCCGGTGCGGCCACGGCCGAGGATGTCGCGGCCGGCGATGGCGTCCGGGATGGTCGCCGCCTGGATCGGGAACGGGGTGGTGACACCGTTCTGCGCCAGCTTGCGGACGATCTTCTCGTCCAGGCCGAGATCGGCGAAGGTGATCTGCGGCTCTTCGGGGGCCTGCGGCTCCTCCGCGACGGCCTCGGCGGCCTCGGTCTGCGCGTCCTGGCTCACGGCCTGGTCGTCGTCGAGGAGGGCCTGCTCGTCGTGCGCGGGCAGGGCGGAGTGGTCAGTGGAAACGGACATGCGAAATGCGAAACCTTCCGGAGTCTCGGCACGCGCCCAAACTCCGTGTTGTTTCACAAACGACCGCCTCAATGCGGTCAGCCACGGTAAGGAGAGAACGCGCCACGCGGCGCGCTTCGCCCCCTTCGGTGAAGGGGATCCGGTGGGCGCCGGGCAAATGGGATCAAACGATCTACCACCATACGCACCCGGCCCCCCTGAAGGCAAATGCGGTGCCGGCAGGATTCTCCCGACACCGCTGGTCGTCCGGTTTTCGCTGCTCGAAGGCCGATCATCGCCCCTTGTGCGCGACCCGCTCGACACCACTGCGCGGATCCGCTCGACGCCTCGGTACAGGTCCCGCTCGACGCCCCCGTACGAGCCGCTCGACACTTCGGTACGGGTCCCGCTCGACGCCCCCGTACAGGCCGCTCGACACCTCGATACGGCACGGCCGTGCCTTCGTGCGGGATGGTCGCACCTTCGTACGGGGCGGCCGCACCTCCGTACGAAGCGGACGGCACCTCCGTACGCGACGGGCGGCACCTCCGTACCGGGCGGGCGGGCGGCGGTCCTACTGGGCGCCGTCGCTCCCGGGGTCCGAGGCGGAGGCCGGGGAGCCCGACTGCGGGTCGGTCTGCTCGGGGCTGCTCGGCGGCGGGTCCTGGCTCGGGGTGGGCGTCGGGTCCGGCGGCGCCGGGGTCGTACGGGAGGGGGTGGGCGTGGGCTTCGGGCGGCCGGTGGGGCGCGGCGGGGCCGGGCGGGGCGCGCTGCCCTTCGTCGGGCTCTCCGACCCCGGCCCGGCGCCGCTCGGGGTCCTGCTGCCGCCGGGCTCTCCGGGCGTGCTGTTCTCGTCGGCCGACGGCTCCTCGTCCCCCGAGGGCGTGCTGCGGTCCTCGTCCTCCATGGGGCCGGTGGAGCGGCCCATCCGGCGCGGTCCGGCGCCGGGCGCCTCGGCCGAGCCGCCGTCCGGCTGGGCGTCGCTGCCGTGGTGCCCGGCGGCCGTGCCGGAGGGCTTGGGCCTCGGCGGGTCGTCGCTGACGCTCATGCAGCCGGTGAGCGACATGGCGAAGGCGGAGGCCGCCGCGGCCACGGCGGCCGTCCGGGCCAGGGAGCGGGCCGTACGCGTCGCCGTACAGGGCAAGGCGGATCCGTCGGAGGAAGCGGGCGAGGCGGATCCGTCGGAGGAAGCGGGCGAGGAGGCGGAGGAAACGGAGGGCGGGAGCGGGCCGGGCGGCCCGGCAGCGGGGGGTGCGGGTTGGGGCGGGCGACTGGCGGGGAGCGAGCGACGCACGGACGGGACCTCCGGATCCGGAGCGGACACGCGGGACTGACGCCCTGCCCAACTCCCGCCGCCCACCGGAGGACACGCCCGGGACGCCCCCGGCCGGCCGAACCCCACGCGCCCCGGAGCACGGCGTGTCGCCCACCCCGGGCTGCGCGCCGGGCATCCGTGCCGGACGCCCGTCCTCAGGGGCCGCGGCCGCCCTCAGCCGTACCCGAGGGCGTGCAGCCGTTCGTCGTCGATGCCGAAGTGGTGGGCGATCTCGTGCACGACCGTGACCTCGGTCTCGGCCACCACGTCCTCCCGGGTGTCGCACATCCGCAGCGTCGGGCCCCGGTAGATCGTGATCCGGTCCGGCAGGACGCCCGCGTACCACTCACCGCGCTCGGTCAGTGGCGTCCCTTCGTAGAGCCCGAGCAGCTCGGGGTCGTCCGCCGGCGGCTCGTCCTCGACGAACACCGCGACGTTGTCCATCAGGCGGGTCAGCTCCGGCGGGATCCGGTCCAGCGCCTCGCTGACCAGTTCCTCGAACTCCTCGCGCGTCATCTCCAGCACGCGCCCATTGTGGGTCACGGGGTCGCTCGGGGCCCGGCCTCACGCCGGATGGGCCCCGTACGTTCCCGCGTGCACCCCGTAACCCCGCCCCCGCACGCGCGCCGGCACACGGCCACCACCTACGCCCACGAATTGCGCGTCCTCACCCACGTATGCCACAACCCCCGGCATAACGGGCCCTGCGGACGGGCATACGGCCACAATGGCCCGCACCGCGCCGTCCGGGGGGCCGTCCCCGGGCTCCTCCGTGCTCCGGCTGCTCCGTACCGCGTACGACCGCGTCCGGAGCGCCCCCGCCGCCGTCCTGCGGCACTACCGCGCCCACCACCAGGCCCCCACCTTCGCCCTGACGCACACCCCGCACCCGTACGCCCGCGCCCTCGGACTGCTCGCCGTGACGCTGCTCGGCGCCTGGCTCGGCCTGCTGATCGTCGGCAGCGTCCGGATCCCCGTCGGGCCCGTGGACACGACCATGGCGCTGCGCCCGTCCCTCAGCGGCGGCACGAAGATCAACGTGTCCCCGCTGGGCGCGCTGGACCTGCAGAGTCACCACGCCCCGATACGGCTGGACGTCGACGTCGACCAGCTGGACCCGGCACGCGCCCAGGAACTGGTCGACCACCCGGAACGGTTCTCCGGCCTCCAGGCCGAGGTCACCCGGGACGTCGAGCGCGGCACCGCCGACCTCGCCCTCCGGTCCTGCGTCGCGGTGGTCTCCGGGGCGACGGCGCTGGGCCTCGCGGTGTACCGCAGGCCCCGCCGCGCGCTGGCCGCCGGCGGCCTCGCCCTCGCGCTGCTCGCCGCCTCCGGGGGCGTCGCGTACGCCACCTGGAACCCCAAGTCCGTACTGGAACCCCGCTTCTCAGGGCTGCTGTCCTCCGCGCCCTCCGTGGTGGGCAGCGCCCGCTCCATCGTGAGCGAGTTCGACGTCTACCAGAAGGAGCTGGCCCGGCTGGTCACGAACGTCACCAAGCTCTACGACGCGACGTCCACGCTGCCCGCGTACCAACCGGACCCCTCCACGGTCCGCGTCCTGCACGTCTCCGACATCCATCTGAACCCGGCCGCCTGGCAGATCATCAGGTCCCTGGTGGAGCAGTACGACATCGACGTGATCGTCGACACCGGCGACACCATGGACCACGGCTCGGCCGCCGAGAACACGTTCCTGGACCCGATCGGCAGGCTCGGCGCCCCGTACGTCTGGGTGCGCGGCAACCACGACTCCATGAAGACGCAGAAGTACCTCGCGCAGAGCAAGAAGCTGAAGAACGTGAAGGTCGTGGACCAGGGCACCTCCGTGCGGGCAGGAGGGCTGCGCATCGTGGGCATCGGCGACCCGCAGTTCACCCCGGACCGCTCGGTGGCCCCCTCCGGGGACCGCACGGAACGCGCTGCGGGGCGGCGCCTCGCCGACTCCCTGCGCACCCTCTCCCGGGCGCGCACCCCGGCGGACATCGCGCTGGCGCACAACCCGGTCGCCGCGTCCGAGACCGACGGGCTGGTCCCCCTGGTGCTCGCCGGCCATGTCCACCACCGCGACAACCGGGTCCTGCCGAAGGGCACCCGGCTGATGGTCGAGGGGTCCACGGGAGGCGGCGGGCTGCGCGCGGTCGAGGGCGCGACACCCGAACAGGTGCAGGCCTCGGTGCTCTACCTGGATCGCGACTCGCGGCGCCTCCAGGCCTGGGACGAGATCACGCTGGGCGGGCTCGGCCTGTCGAAAGCCCAGGTCAGCCGCCATCTGCCGGCCGACAACCGGCCCGGCGCCACCCCGTCGTCCACTCCTTCACGGACCTCGCCGAGCCCCTCTCCGTAAACCGTTTTGGCGAACCGTCCCCCCATCCCATATGCTTCTCACGTCCCCGACGGCGCCGACAAAGCGCCCAGGTGGGCCATCAGCCCTCATCGTCTAGTGGCCCAGGACGCCGCCCTTTCAAGGCGGTAGCACGGGTTCGAATCCCGTTGGGGGCACGCAACACCCTGTGCGAGACTGGTGCTCGCACAAAGCTTGGTCCTGTGGAGCAGTTTGGAGTGCTCGCCACCCTGTCAAGGTGGAGGCCGCGGGTTCAAATCCCGTCAGGACCGCTGCAGTCTCTCTGGGACTGCGTGGCTGGGTAGCTCAGTTGGTACGAGCGTCCGCCTGAAAAGCGGAAGGTCGCCGGTTCGACCCCGGCCCCAGCCACTCCGTGAAAGACCCCGGGAAGTTCGCTTCCCGGGGTCTTTTCGTTGTGCCCACACCCAGGTCCGTGCCCACACCCAGGTCCGTGGCCACACCCATGTCCGTGCCCGCGTACGGATCTGGGCCGGGGGCCGGTCAGTGTGCTGCGTGGGCCGGGGTCGTGGGGCGGCCGCCGGGGTGGCGGTGGCGCCAGAGCCAGAAGACCGTGCAGGACAGCAGGGACCAGCCGGCCAGCACCAGGTACGGGAAGACGTGCTGGTGGCCGGGGAAGTAGACGGCGGTGTGCTGGGCGTTCACCGAGGCGCCCGGCGGCAGCCACCGGCCGATGTGGCCGAGCACGGACGGGAGCAGCGGCCAGGAGACCGCGCCGCCGGACGAGGGGTTGCCGAGCAGCACCATCAGGCCCCAGGTGGGCACCATCGCCCACCGCCCGATCAGGGTGTTGAACATCGTGAAGACCATGCCGGACGTGAACATGGTGAACGCCAGGATCAGCCAGGAGTGCACGAAGGGCAGGGTCAGCGCGCCGAGCAGCCAGTCGACGACCGCGGCGATGGAGAAGCCGCCGAGCAGGGCGTACGCGAGGGTGAACGCGATCCGCTCGGCCGGGTTGAGCCCGCGCGCGTGCACGCTCAGCTGGATCGCGCCGACGAAGCCGATGATCACCGCGGCCAGCGAGACGTAGAAGAGCGCCAGGCCGCGCGGGTCGCCGGGCTGCACCGGCTTGATGTCCTTGATCGTGACCGGCACGCCCGCCTTCTTGCCGACCTGCGGCGCGGCCTGCTGGAGCAGCTGGCTCACCGAGGCGCCCGAGGCGCTGGAGAGGTCCATCCGTACGCCCGAGCCGGCCACGCTGATGATCGTGAACGCCTGCTGCTCGTCGATCGCCTCGCGGGCCTGCGCGTACGTCCGGTACTCGTGCAGCTCCAGCGACGCGTTCAGGGCCTTCTCCATGCCCTGCACGAACGCCTTGCCGCGGGCGTCGTCCGGGGCGCCGACGAGGGCCGTGGGGATGCGGTGCGGGGTCGGCGCGGCCATGGAGTAGGTGTACGAGCCGGCGAAGAGGCCGGCGGCGGCCGCCAGGATGAAGATCAGGACGGTCGCAGGCAGGAACGGCGACTTCTTGAAGGCCACCCACTTCTCGGCCGCGGTCCGGGTCCTGGCGTGCGCCCCGTGCGCTTCGTGGGCGGCGGTCGAGCCATCGGCGGCGGGGCCTGCGCGGTCGGCGGGTGCTTCGCGGTCAGCGGGGCCTTCACGGTCGGCGGGGCCTTCACGGTCGGCGGGCGCTGCGCGGTCGACGGGCGCTGCGCGCTCGGCGGGCTCGGCGTCGTGATCATCGGGCATACGACCACGCTAAAGCACCCATCCCGGACATTCCCTGGGGCCTGCGCCGAGCATCCCGGACATTCCCCGCGGCCTGCGTCGAGGCCTGCGCCGGGCTCCGCCGAACGCCCGGATCCGGCCGCGTGCGGCCGTTCCGGGGGCCGCCCGGCAGCAATTCGTTCGCCAGTCGTTTCGGCAAGGTGAGATCCTGGATCGCGTATGTCCAGTCAGCCTGCCTCCGCCGCGCCCAGGGGCGCCACGCCCAAGGGTGCTCCCGCCCTGCCCGCACTCCTGGCGCAGCTGCCCGAGCTGATGCTGCGTGACCAGCAGCGACTCGGCCGCCGTCTCGACGGCGCGCGCCGGATCCGCAAGCCCGAGGCGCGGGCCGCCGTGCTCGCCGAGATCGCCGAGGGCGTCGAGGAAGCGCAGCTCCGCGTCGAGCAGCGCCGGGCCGCCGTTCCGGAGATCACGTATCCGGAGCAGCTGCCGGTCAGCCAGAAGAAGGACGACATCCTGGAGGCGATACGCGACCACCAGGTCGTGATCGTCGCGGGTGAGACCGGCTCCGGCAAGACGACGCAGATCCCGAAGATCTGCCTGGAGCTGGGCCGCGGGGTGCAGGGCCTGATCGGCCACACCCAGCCCCGCCGGATCGCCGCGCGTACGGTCGCGGAGCGGGTCGCCGAGGAGCTGAAGACCCCGCTGGGCGAGGCGGTCGGCTGGAAGGTCCGCTTCACCGACCAGGTCGGCGGCGACACGCTGGTCAAGCTGATGACGGACGGCATCCTGCTCGCCGAGATCCAGACGGACCGCGAGCTGCGCCAGTACGACACGATCATCATCGACGAGGCGCACGAACGCAGCCTCAACATCGACTTCCTGCTCGGCTATCTGGCGCAGCTGCTGCCGAAGCGGCCGGACCTGAAGGTCGTCATCACCTCCGCGACGATCGACCCGGAACGGTTCTCCCGACACTTCGGGGACGCCCCGATCATCGAGGTCAGCGGGCGCACGTACCCGGTGGAGGTGCGGTACCGCCCACTCCTGGAGGAGGGCGGGGACGACGCCGACCGGGACCAGGTCAGCGCCATCTGCGAGGCCGTGGACGAGCTGCACGCCGAGGGCCCCGGCGACATCCTGGTCTTCCTCTCCGGCGAGCGGGAGATCCGCGACACCGCGGACGCGCTGACCAAACGCCTGAACCGGGGCGGCGCACTGGCGCGCGAGACCGAGGTGCTGCCGCTGTACGCGCGCCTGTCGCACGCCGAGCAGCACCGCGTCTTCCAGCGGCATTCGGGGCGGCGGATCGTTCTGGCGACGAACGTCGCGGAGACCTCGCTGACGGTCCCCGGCATCCGGTACGTCATCGACACCGGCATGGCCCGCATCTCGCGCTACAGCTACCGCACGAAGGTGCAGCGGCTGCCGATCGAGCCGATCTCGCAGGCCAGCGCCAACCAGCGCAAGGGCCGCTGCGGCCGGCTCAGCGACGGCATCTGCATCCGGCTGTACTCGGAGGAGGACTTCGAGTCACGGCCGGAGTTCACCGACGCGGAGATCCTGCGCACGAACCTCGCGTCGGTCATCCTGCAGATGACGGCGGCCGGCCTGGGCGACATCGAGAAGTTTCCTTTCATCGACCCGCCGGACCGCCGCAACATCAAGGACGGCGTGCAGCTCCTCGAAGAGCTGGGCGCGATCGACCCGAAGCAGAAGTCCCCCCAATCGGGCAAGAAGGAGCAGCGGCTCACGCAGATGGGCCGGAAGCTCTCCCAGCTGCCGGTGGACCCGCGGCTCGCGCGGATGGTCCTGGAGGCCGACCGCAACGGCTGCGTACGCGAAGTCATGGTCATCGCCGCGGGGCTGTCCATCCAGGACCCGCGCGAGCGGCCCGCCGACAAGCAGCAGCAGGCCGACCAGCAGCACGCCCGCTTCAAGGATGAGACCAGCGACTTCCTGGCATACCTGAACCTCTGGCGGTACGTCAGGGAGCAGCAGAAGGCGCTGTCCTCGTCGGCGTTCCGCCGCATGTGCCGCAACGAATTCCTGAACTACCTGCGGATACGCGAGTGGCAGGACATCTATACGCAGCTGCGCACGGTCGCCAAGACGATGGGGATCCACCTCAGTGAGCAGGACGCGGCCCCCGAACACATCCACACGTCGCTGCTTGCCGGTTTGCTGTCGCATATCGGGTTGAAGGACACGGACGCGAAGAACGAGTACCTGGGCGCCCGGAGCGCCAAGTTCGCGGTCTTCCCCGGTTCCGCGCTTTTCAAGAAGCCGCCGCGCTGGATCATGTCGGCGGAGCTGGTCGAAACGTCCCGCCTGTGGGCGCGGGTGAACGCGAAGATCGAGCCCGAGTGGGTCGAGCCGCTCGCCCAGCACCTGGTGAAGCGGACCTACAGCGAGCCGCACTGGGAACAGAAGATGGCCGCGGTGATGGCGTACGAGCGGGTGACGCTCTACGGCGTACCGATCGTGGCCCAGCGCAAGGTCAACTACGGCCGGATCGACCCCGAGACCTCGCGCGACCTGTTCATCCGGAACGCCCTGGTCGAGGGCGACTGGCGGACCCACCACCAGTTCTTCCACGACAACCGCAAGCTGCTGGGCGAGGTCGAGGAGCTGGAGCACCGCGCCCGGCGCCGCGACATCCTCGTCGACGACGAGACGCTGTTTGATTTCTACGACCAGCGGATTCCCGAACATGTCGTATCCGGGGCGCACTTCGACTCCTGGTGGAAGAAGAAGCGCAAGGAGGAGCCCGAACTCCTCAACTTCGAGCACTCGATGCTCATCAACGAAACCGCCGAGGCCGTCACCAAGGACGACTACCCGGACTCCTGGCGGCAGGGGAAGCTGAAGTTCAAGGTCACGTACCAGTTCGAGCCGGGCGCCGACGCGGACGGCGTGACCGTCCACATCCCGCTCCAGGTGCTCAACCAGGTCTCCGCCGAGGGCTTCGACTGGCAGATCCCGGGCCTGCGCGAGCAGCTGGTGACCGAGCTGATCCGGTCCCTGCCCAAGCCGATCCGGCGGAACTACGTCCCGGCGCCGAACTTCGCGGCCCGCTTCCTGGACGAAACGGTGCCCCTGCAGGGCGCGCTGACGACGTCGCTGGCCGCGGGGTTGCAGCGGATGGTCGGCGTGCCGGTCGAGGCGGCCGATTTTGATCTGTCGAAGGTGCCGGACCACTTGAAGATCACCTTCCGGGTGGTCGACGAGCGGCGGCGCAAGCTCGCCGAGGCCAAGGACCTCGAAGCGCTGCGGCTGAAGCTCAAGCCCAAGACCCGGGAGGCCATCTCCAAGGCCTTCGAGCAGGCGGCCCAGAAGCAGGCGACGCAGCAGGGCGGCCGGCCCGGCAAGGAGGGCGCGGCCGCCGGACCGGCGGGCCTGGAGCAGCGCACCGGGCTGACCTCCTGGACCCTCGGCACGCTGCCGCACACCTTCGAGACCCGGCGCGCCGGCCAGCCGCTCAAGGCGTACCCGGCCCTGGTGGACGAGGGTTCCTCGGTCGCCGTACGGCTCTTCGACACCGAGGCGGAGCAGCGGAGCGCGATGTGGGCCGGCACCCGCCGCCTCATCCTGCTCAACATCCAGTCCAACCCGGCCAAGTTCGCGCAGAGCAAGCTCACCAACCAGCAGAAGCTGGCGCTCTCCAGCAATCCGCATGGCTCGATTCAATCGCTCTTCGACGACTGCGTGACCGCGGCGGCCGACCGGCTGATCGCCGCGCACGGCGGCCCGGCCTGGGACGAGGAGGGGTTCAAGAAGCTCTTCGACGCGGTGCGGGCCGACCTGGTCGACGCCACGATGAAGACCGTCCAGCAGGTGCGCGAGGTGCTGGCCGCCTGGCAGGCGTGCGAGCGGCGGCTGAAGGACACCACCTCCCCGGTACTGCTGTCCTCGGTCACGGACGTCAGGGAGCAGCTGGCCGCGCTCATCAAGCCGGGCTTCGTCACCGCGCACGGCGCCAAGCGGCTGCCGGACCTCATGCGGTACCTGGTCGCCGCCGACCGCCGGCTCCAGCAGATGCCCGCCAACGCCGAACGGGACCGCTCCCGGATGGCGAAGGTGAAGGAGATGCAGGACGAATTCGGCTGGCTGCTGGAGCAGTTCCCGGCGGGGCGGCCGGTGCCGCAGCAGGCGCTGGAGATCCGCTGGATGATCGAGGAGCTGCGGGTGAGCTACTTCGCGCACGCGCTGGGCACGGCGTACCCGGTGTCCGACAAGCGCATCGTGAAGGCGGTGGACGCGGCCGCGCCGTAGGGCTCCGGGCCCGACGCGCTGTGCGCCGGGTCACGGCCGGGGGCCTACCGGGGCCTTCTCCGGCAGCGAGTTCGACCGCACCCCCTGACCTGCTGTAGAGTCTTGCTTCGCAGGCACCCGAGAGGGCGCCGGCGACAAGGTCCTGTGGAGCAGTTTGGAGTGCTCGCCACCCTGTCAAGGTGGAGGCCGCGGGTTCAAATCCCGTCAGGACCGCAAGCAGAGGGCCCGCATCCGATCAGGATGCGGGCCCTTTCGTCGTACGCGGCGTCCGGACGCGAACGAATTCCGACCTCCTCCCCCCGGCGGACGCGGTTCCGCGCCTTTTCTCCCGACCCTTGACCACGGCACCTGCCACCGGTACTCACGAAGAAGAGCCGGGGAGGTGCGGCGATGGCGGCAGCGGGGAGGCACGCGACCGGCGCACTGCTCCGCGCGCATCTGTCCGCCGCCGCGCGTTTCCGGCACGCCACCGTGCGCTGTCCGGTGTGCCGCCGGCTGCTGCGGCTGGCGCTCGACCGCGTTCCGGACGCCCCACAGACCAAGATCGTCTCTACGGGGTCTTCTGCGGCCTCTCCGGTCGCCACCCTCTCTTCCTCGCCCAGGACCGCCACCGCGGCCCGTACGCGGCGCGTGACGCCCTCCTCGCGACCGTCGGCGCTCCGGACGGCCCCCCGCGCCGCCACCTCCGCACGCGTACTGCGGAGCAAGGACGAAAGTCCGTTGCCCCGATGACCAATGACGCCTCCGTCAGCGCCCGTGCGGTGAGAGGCTGTTGGTACGGGACGAGGCTGCTGTGCACTACCGCAGCGGGTGCCACAGGGACAACCAGTGACTCCTGTGACGGGTGTCACCGTACGAATTTTGGGATCGACGGAACTTACGCCCTGCCTACAGGTGGTCAATTTAATATGTGCAATTGCACCGCCCACCCGGCAGTCCCACGGCTGTACCGGCGAGTACCGGGACCGCTACCTGAGAGTCCCCTGTGGGCGGTGACCAAGAGCTACCGCCCAGGGCGCGGATCCGCCGAGGACGTGACCGGGGCCGGCGCGAAGCGGCGAACCGAAGGCCGCACGAACACACAAAAAAGATCGCGCTGGACCCGGCGGAGTCCAGCGCGATCGATGACGTACCCATGTGCTGCGGGCGTGGGGCCTGTTGGGGCAGGCACCGCGTCATAAGGAGCTATGTGGTGCTCTATGGGCATCAGGCGGGTTGGGGGACCCAAAAATGCCCGGTTATGCGGTTTTTCAGGCCTCGCTGCGCTGCTGCGGGATACCCGCGAGCAGTGCGCGGACCTCAGCCTCGCGGTAGCGCCGATGTCCACCGAGCGTACGGATGGACGTGAGCTTGCCTGCCTTGGCCCAGCGGGTCACCGTCTTCGGGTCGACACGGAACATCGTGGCGACCTCGGCAGGGGTAAGCAGCGGCTCGGCGTCAGGGGTGCGAGCGGTCATGAGCGGCCTCCTCGGGAGAACCGAACCATCACGGTTCTTTCCTCTAAATTCTGCACCTTGACCCGCGTTGCCCGAAATGGCGGACGCGGGCCGAGTCGGTTATAGGACGAACGGCTTGTCCTCGGCACTACAACTACACCATCTGTCCAGCCGCGTCGGCCAAACCGATGGAATTGCCCTCTCAGGTGTTCAACCTCGGCGGAAGCCGATGGACCGTGCCATAACGGACAGTCACGCCTCTGTGACGATCAGTCACAACGTGATCAGGCGTCACCAGTCCCACCAAGGAGTGCAATACCGATCTATCCGCCCTTAGTTGGACGGAAGGAGCCCCGGTCAGGCTCCTTGTCCTATTTTGGCACGAGGGTGGTAGTTGGTGGCAAGGCCCGAAGTCAGTGCTTTAGGTCACTGTTTTACGGTTTGGCCCGGATCGGGACCTACGTCCCGTACCTCCGCACCAGGACACCGTAAACCGACAGCACCGCACAGAAACCCCTCAATCACCGCACTGGGACTGCCTGGCGACCCTCGCCCTCGGGCATGCGCCGGCGCGCCCACCGGAGGCGCACAACGGGGGCGCGCGTCGTCACCACGCGTGCCTCCGAAAATGATCACCCAATGCCCGACGGTCAGCTCGCGTACTGCCGCTCCCGGACCTCACGCCAGCGGTCCGACAGCTTTTCGTACGCCGCGCCGGCGCGCTCCCCGTCGCCCTCGCGCAGCGCCGCGAGCCCCTCCGCCACTTCCGCGGCGGAACGGTCCTCGGCCAGCTGCCCTTCGGGGACGGCGTGCACCAGTCCTCCGTAGTCCAGCTCGACGAGGGCACGTGGGTGGAATTCCTCCAGCCAGCGCCCCACATCTACCAGGCCGTCGATCAGCGGCCCCTCGTCGAGAGCGTCACGGAGCGTGCGCAGTCCGCGGGCGACCCGGCGCCTGGCCTCGACCATCGGCGTCCGGTAACGCAGTACGAGCCCTTGGTCACTCTTCGTGTACTCCCGCTCGGCGTCGGCGAAGAGCACGAACCAGCGCACCGGCACGTGCCAGGTCGCCGTGCGGATCCAGGGGCGCGCGTCGGGGTTGCGATCCAGCCACCGCTCGTAGTCGGCGGCGGCCTGCCGGCGCACCACCGGCGGCAGGGCGGCGTCCAGCACCGGGCCGGGAAGCCGCTCGGGCAGCTCCTCCAGCGCCTGCCAGCCCCGCAGCCGCGTCCGCCAGGGGCACACGCACGTCACGCCGTCCACATCGGCGATGAACGCGTCGCCGCTCTCGTGCACGGGCACCGCCACGGGCGGGGTCGGCAGCAGGTCGGCGAGCGAGCGCCGCAGCTCGTCCTGGGCGGTGGGCACGGACTCCCGCTTGGCGTAGCGCGCCCAGTGGGAGCGCTCCGGCTCGGGGAACGCTGCCAGCGGTTCGTAGACCCGTAGATACGCCGCGTACGGGACCATCACCGATGACGCCAGGGCCACGCCCGCTCCATTCTTCTGTCGGTCCGCCGGCGGTGGACCGTGAGGGAAGTCCGCCACAGGGAGTCTGCCAAGCAGGGGCGCGTCACCGGGAGTTGCCTCCCCGCGAGCGGCCCGGCATGCGCAAATCGTCCCATGCCCGTCCCCCACTAAGGGGTGATCCTCCGCACTGTGCCGATCAACGGCCGGCGGAGGTCATACGCTGCCCTCGACCGGCCCTCCCCCCGCTTCCCCTGCCACAAGCGGGGGGAACGATTCGAGGGCGTCCACCGCGACTATGGGAGTCACTACCGTGACCGACGTACGTCCCTCCTCCGCGCACTCCGTGCCGGAGGTTTCCGCAGCTCACACTGCGACCGCCAGCGGTGTCCTGCACACGCTGTTCCGGTCCGACCAGGGCGGCCACGAGCAGGTCGTGCTCTGCCAGGACAGCGCCAGCGGACTGAAGGCCGTGATCGCGCTCCACAACACGGCGCTCGGCCCGGCTTTGGGCGGCACCCGATTCCACCCGTACGCCTCCGAGGACGAGGCCGTACTGGACGCGCTGAACCTGTCCCGCGGCATGTCGTACAAGAACGCGCTCGCGGGCCTGGACCACGGCGGCGGCAAGGCTGTGATCATCGGCGACCCCGAAGCGATCAAGACCGAAGAGCTGCTGCTCGCCTACGGCCGTTTCGTGTCCTCTCTCGGCGGCCGTTACGTCACGGCCTGCGACGTCGGCACGTACGTCGCCGACATGGACGTCGTCGCCCGGACCAACCGCTGGACCACCGGCCGCTCGCCGGAGAACGGCGGCGCCGGCGACTCCTCCGTCCTCACCGCGTACGGCGTCTTCCAGGGCATGCGCGCGGCCGCGCAGCACCAGTGGGGCGACCCGAGCCTGCGCGGCAGGAAGGTGGGCATCGCGGGCGTCGGCAAGGTCGGCCGCCACCTCGTCGAACACCTGCTCGAAGACGGGGCAGAGGTGGTCATCACGGACGTACGGTCCGAATCGGTGGATCGAATTCTGGCCAATCACCCGGAGGTCCGCGCGGCCGCCGACACCGAGGCGCTGATCCGCATGGAGGGCCTCGACGTGTACGCGCCGTGCGCGCTGGGCGGCGCCCTCAATGACCACTCCGTACCGGTTCTGACCGCGAAGGTGGTCTGTGGCGCGGCCAACAACCAGCTCGCCCATCCGGGCGCGGAGAAGGACCTCGCCGACCGCGGAATCCTTTATGCACCCGACTATGTGGTCAATGCGGGCGGCGTCATCCAGGTGGCGGACGAGTTGCACGGATTCGACTTCGACCGGTGCCGGATGAAGGCCGGGAAGATCTTCGACACGACACTTTCAATATTCGCTCGTGCGAAGGAGGACGGCATTCCGCCAGCCGCGGCGGCCGATCGGCTGGCCGAACTGAGGATGGCGGAGGCCCGCTCGGCGTGATCCACGCCACCCGCAAGGGCCCTCGGTGATGACCGTGGGGTTCCTACAGCGACACGCTCGGTGGGTGGTGAAGGAGACATCCCTCACCACCCACCGGCGGGTCGCCGGACATGACACGTTAAAATCGCAGCTGACCAGCGGGTACGGGGCGTCCCGCGAGTCATGCCGGGCGGCCGGTGGTGCGGGCGACGTACCGTATGGCCGCGGAAGCAGGTACCGTTAAAGCCCTACGGGCCGGACTCTCCGTCGAGAGTCCGCTCTGAATCATGAACGCGTGTCAAGACTCTGGGGCCGTCGAGCCCCGTCGTTGAGGGGGTCGAGCCATGGGGCGCGGCCGGGCCAAGGCCAAGCAGACGAAGGTCGCCCGCCAGCTGAAGTACAACAGCGGTGGGACTGATCTCTCACGCCTGGCCGAAGAGCTGGGTGCATCGCCGCAACAGCCGGCACAGCAGCCGCCGAACGGTGAGCCGTTCGAGGATGACGAGGACGACGACCCGTACGCACGGTACGCCGACCTGTACAACAACGATGACGATGAGGAGGACGAGGGCGACTCGTCCGACCACCGTCGTCGCGCCTGACGCCGACGCGCGCTCAAGGCAGCCACAGCAGCATCACGGACCCGGTCCGGCGCATAGCCCGGACCGGGTTCTGTGCTGCCCTGCGGGAGGCGGCGGGCGTCAGCTCGCGTAGTCACCGGTCAGGGCCACGGCCTCGGCGTGGTCGCCGCGCTCGACGATCTCTCCGCTGACCCAGGCCTCCATGCCCCGGTCCGCGAGGGTGGCGAGCGCCACGTCCACCGACTCCTGGGGGACGACGGCCATCATGCCGACGCCCATGTTCAGGGTCTTCTCCAGCTCCAGGCGCTCGACCGAGCCGGCCTTCCCGACCAGGTCGAAGACCGCGCCGGGGGTCCAGGTGGAGCGGTCGATCGTGGCGTGCAGCCCGTCCGGGACGACCCGCGCGAGGTTGTTCGCGAGGCCGCCGCCGGTGATGTGCGAGAAGGCGTGCACCTCGGTGGTGCGGGTCAGCGCCAGGCAGTCCAGCGAGTAGATCTTGGTGGGCTCCAGCAGCTCCTCGCCCAGGGTGCGGCCGAACTCCGCCACCTCCTGGTCGAGCGCCATGCCCGCCCGGTCGAAGAGCACGTGGCGAACGAGCGAGTACCCGTTCGAGTGAAGACCGGAGGACTCCATGGCAATCACCACGTCACCCTTACGGATGCGATCCGCGCCCAGGACGCGATCCGCCTCGACCACGCCCGTACCGGCGCCGGCGACGTCGAAGTCGTCCTCGCCGAGCAGGCCCGGGTGCTCCGCGGTCTCGCCGCCGACCAGCGCGCAGCCGGCCAGCACACAGCCCTCGGCGATGCCCTTCACGATGGCCGCCACCCGCTCGGGGTAGACCTTGCCGACGCAGATGTAGTCGGTCATGAACAGCGGCTCGGCGCCGCAGACCACCAGGTCGTCCACGACCATGCCGACCAGGTCGTGGCCGATCGTGTCGTACACGCCCATCTTGCGGGCGATGTCGACCTTGGTGCCCACGCCGTCCGTGGCGGAGGCGAGCAGCGGGCGCTCGTACCGCTTGAGGGCGGAGGCGTCGAAGAGGCCGGCGAAGCCGCCGAGGCCGCCCACGACCTCGGGGCGGGTGGCCTTCTTGACCCACTTCTTCATGAGGTCGACGGCGCGGTCGCCCGCTTCGATGTCGACGCCCGCGCTCGCGTAGCTGGCACCGGCAGGAGTTTCAGCAGACATGGCTGAGAGCTTTCGTGTCGTCTTGCAGGGGTTCTACGGGCGACGCAGCGCGTCGGCGCCGCCGACCCCGGCGGTGAGCGTCTGAACGCCGTCCACGTCGGACGTCGTCCGGCCCTCGGTCTCCGACTCCAGCAGGTGCTTGCCCAGCAGCTCCGGGTCCGGCAGGTCCATCGGGTACTCGCCGTCGAAGCAGGCGCGGCACAGGTTCGGCTTGGCGATCGTGGTCGCCTCGACCATGGCGTCGATGGAGATGTACGCGAGCGAATCGGCACCCAGCGACTTGCCGATCTCCTCGACCGAGAGACCGTTGGCGATCAGCTCGGCGCGGGTGGCGAAGTCGATGCCGAAGAAGCACGGCCACTTGATCGGCGGGGAGGAGATCCGGACGTGCACCTCGGCGGCGCCGGCCTCGCGGAGCATGCGCACCAGGGCGCGCTGGGTGTTGCCGCGGACGATCGAGTCGTCGACGACCACCAGGCGCTTGCCGCGGATGACTTCCTTCAGCGGGTTCAGCTTCAGCCGGATGCCCAGCTGGCGGATGGTCTGCGACGGCTGGATGAAGGTCCGGCCGACGTAGGAGTTCTTGACCAGTCCGGAGCCGAAGGGGATGCCGCTGGCCTCGGCGTAGCCGACCGCGGCCGGCGTGCCGGACTCCGGAGTCGCTATCACCAGGTCCGCGTCGGCGGGCGCCTCGGCGGCCAGCTTGCGGCCCATCTCCACGCGGGAGAGGTAGACGTTCCGGCCCGCGATGTCGGTGTCGGGGCGGGCGAGGTAGACGTACTCGAAGACGCAGCCCTTGGGGCGGGGCTCGGCGAAGCGGGTGGTCCGCAGGCCGTCCTCGTCGATGGCGACCATCTCGCCGGGCTCGATCTCCCGGATGAAGCTGGCGCCGCAGATGTCCAGCGCCGCGGTCTCGGAGGCGACCACCCAGCCGCGCTCCAGGCGGCCGAGGACCAGCGGGCGGATGCCCTGGGGGTCACGGGCCGCGTAGAGGGTGTGCTCGTCCATGAAGCACAGCGAGAAGGCGCCCATGACCTTGGGCAGGACGCGCGGAGCGGCCTCCTCGACGGTCAGCGGCTTGCCGTCCTCGTCGACCTGGCCGGCCAGCAGCGCCGTCACCAGGTCGGTGTCGTTGGTGGCCGCGACCTGCGTCGCCCGGCCGCCCTCACGGGGCAGGTCGGCGACCAGCTCGGCCAGTTCGGCGGTGTTCACCAAGTTGCCGTTGTGACCCAGCGCGATCGAGCCGTGCGCGGTGGCACGGAAGGTCGGCTGGGCGTTCTCCCACACGGACGCACCGGTGGTGGAGTAGCGGGCATGGCCCACGGCGATGTGGCCCTGGAGAGAGCCGAGGGAGGTCTCGTCGAAGACCTGCGAGACGAGACCCATGTCCTTGAAGACCAGGATCTGTGAGCCGTTGCTCACTGCGATGCCCGCAGACTCCTGCCCGCGGTGCTGCAGCGCGTACAGCCCGAAATAAGTGAGTTTGGCGACCTCTTCTCCCGGGGCCCAGACACCAAAGACGCCGCAGGCGTCCTGGGGACCCTTCTCACCAGGGAGCAGGTCGTGGTTGAGTCGTCCGTCACCACGCACATCAGGAAGTCTAGGGCAGGTACGGGATTCATCCGAACCGGGGATGGCCGCCGGGCTCCGGCATGTGCTTGACGTGAACACCTGATCACCGCCAGGATCCAGGACCGTGCAGACCCCGCAGCTCTTGGTGCAGCGCCGCCATGTCGACCTCGGTCGCGTCGCGAGCGCCATCTGTCGCTGCCGCTGAGCGCGCCTCTCGCGCGCCCCTTCCGCCGCGCGCCTTTCTGTACGTCCCGTACACCGCCGCGCCGCCGCTCCCCGGCTTCCCCCGGCTCCGCCAGCCTGTCGTCGCACCCACTCTGACCAGGCAGAACGGCCCGCCGTAGGGCGCCGTCGGCGGCCGTTCGAGCGGGCCGCGCCTTCTTGATCGCCGCCTTACATGGGGTGAGAAGCGTCACTTCCCGGCCATCGCGTACGCGGGCGGGGGTGATGTGAGGCATTTACGGGGGTTTCTGGTCGAGGTCGCGGCGCGCATGCCGCCCTTTTCCCGCCAGCAAAGGACACCCGTTCGTGACGTCGCCCGACGCGCAGCACCCCGACATGTCCGACACCGCCCGCCGCCCCCTCTCCCGCCGGACCTTCGGCGGCCTCGCCGGAGCCGGCGCCGCCGCGCTCGGCGGGCTCTCCACCCTCGCCGCCGGCACGGCAGCGGCCGCGGAACCCGCGGCGCCGGCCGCCTTCCAGGAGCGGCCGTTCCGGGCCGCGACCGACCGGTCCGCACGCCGCCCGAACATCCTCTTCATCCTCGGCGACGACCTGGGCTGGGCCGACCTCTCCTCGTACGGCTCGCCCGACATCCGCACCCCGCACCTGGACCGGCTGGCCCGCCAGGGCGTCCGCTTCACCCAGGCCTACGCCGGCTCCGCGACCTGCTCCCCCACCCGCTTCTCGCTCTACACAGGGCGGTATCCGGGCCGGACGGAAGGCGGCCTCGCCGAGCCCATCGCCGACCGCGGCGTCGGCCTGGACCCGCACCACCCCACCCTCGCCTCGCTGCTCCGCGACGCGGGCTACGCCACCGCCCTGATCGGCAAGTGGCACTGCGGCTACCTGCCGGATTACAGCCCCACCAAGTCCGGCTGGGACACCTTCTTCGGCAACCTCGGCGGCGCCCTGGAGTACTACTCCAAACTGGGGCCGGCCGGGGAGTACGACCTGTACGAGGGCGACGCCCGGTACAAGGACCTGCGGTACTACACCCGCATCCTCACCGAACGGGCCGTCGACCACGTCACCGGCCGCGCCGGGCAGCAGGCGCCCTGGCTGCTCAACCTGAACTTCACCACCCCGCACTGGCCGTGGATCGCGGACGGCGACGAGGCCGAGAGCGCGAAGATCACCGCCCGGATCAGAGCCGGCGAGAAGGGCGCGCTCAACCACCGCGACGGCGGCTCGCTGAGCAAGTACAAGGAGATGGTCGAGGACCTGGACCGCTCCATAGGCCAGGTCCTGGACGCGCTGCGGCGCACCGGGCAGGAGCGCGACACCCTGGTCTTCTTCGCCAGTGACAACGGCGGCGAACGCTGGTCCCACCAGTGGCCGCTGTCCGGGAACAAGGCGTCCCTCCAGGAGGGCGGCATCCGCGTCCCCACGATCGTCCGCTGGCCCGCCCGGCTGGACGCCGGCCAGGTCAGCCACGAGCCGGTGTACACCCCGGACTGGACCGCGACCCTGCTGGAGCTCGCCGGCGCCCGGCCCGACCGCCGCTACCCGCTGGACGGCACCAGCCTGGCGGGCCACCTGCTGCGCGGCGAGCAGCTCCCCGCGCGCGACCTCTTCTGGCGGGTACGGGGCGAGCGGGCGCTGCGCCGCGGCGACTGGAAGTACTACCGCGGCAAGGGCGGCACCGACCAGCTGTTCCACCTGACGGCCGACCCGCGCGAGCAGGCCGACCGGGCAGGCGCCGAAAAGGAACTGCTCCGGGAGCTGCGCACGGCCTGGGAGCGCATCGACGCCACGCTGCTGCCCTACCCGACCGCCTGACGGTCGGAGCCCCGGCCCGTACCGGTCAGGACAGCACCGGCAGGTACGGGCCGAGGTCCGCGCGCTCGCCGCTCGCGCTGACCGCCGCGGCTGCCAGCTCCGCCGCCCACTCCGCACGGCCGGTGGCCAGCCGCACCCAGGTCAGCGGGTTGGTCTCCACGACGTTCGGCGGGGTGCCGCGGGTGTGCCGGGGGCCCTCGACGCACTGCACGACGGCGTACGGCGGGATCCGCACCTCCACCGACCCGCCCGGCGCCTTCGCGGCCAGCGAATCGGCGAGCAGCCGGGTCGTGGCGGCCAGCGCCTGCCGGTCGATCGGAAGCTCCTTGCCGAGCGCGTCGGCCAGGTCGTCGGTGTGCACGACCAGTTCCAGGCAGCGGGTCACCAGCAGGTCGCCCAGCCGCATCGCCCCGGGCCGTGGGATCGCCATCAGCCGGTCGTCCTCGGCCTCCGGTACCAGCGCGGCGTACCGCTCGGCCGCCCGCTCCAACAGCGCGACCGGGTCCTCCTCGGCGGCCATCGCCCGCACCCGCTCGTCGACGGCGGCGGCATACACGGCAGGCGCGAACGGCCACTCGACGAGCTGCACTTCCTGCTTGGCCGCGGCGGGGCGTTCGAGGGCGGCGGGTACGTGGTCGACCGCCATGGCGAAGTGGGCGACCAGCTCCCGTACGGTCCAGTCGCCGAGCCGGGTCGGGCGGGCGAACTCCTCGGTGGTCAACGTCCGTACGACGTCCCTCACATGACCGAGCTGCGCGGTCACCGCGGCACGGGTCTTGGCGGAGTCGTAACTGCGGGGACGCTTCTTCACAGGAGGCATGGGCGCGAGCCTAACCGCAACGCGCCGCGGCCCCACCGGGAATTCCCGGTGGGGCCGCGGTACTGCCGGTCAGGCGCGGACGATCAGGCGAAGATGCCCGGGATCGTGTCCTCGTGCGCCCTCCGCAGGTCGCTCAGCGCGATGCTGAACTGGCCCTGCACATCGAGCGTGTCGCCGTCGACGACACCGATCCGGGTCGCCGGGAGACCGCGCGCGCCGCACATGTCGGTGAAGCGGAGCTCCTCGCTGCGCGGCACGGAGACGACCGCACGGCCCGCGGACTCGGAGAACAGCGTCACGAACGGGTCCTGGCCTTCCGGGATCACGACCCGGGCGCCCTTGCCGCCCTTGAGGCAGGACTCCACCAGCGCCTGGACCAGACCGCCGTCGGACAGGTCGTGCGCCGCGTCGATCATGCCGTCGCGGGACGCCGAGATCAAGATCTCGGCGAGCAGCCGCTCGCGCTCCAGGTCCACCTTCGGCGGCAGGCCGCCCAGGTGATCGTGGATCACCTGGGCCCAGGCCGAGCCGCTCAGCTCGTCGCGGGTGTCGCCCAGCACGTAGAGGAGCTGGCCCTCCTCCGCGAAGGCGACCGGGGTGCGCCGGGCCACGTCGTCGATCACGCCGAGGACGGCGACGACCGGCGTCGGGTGGATGGCGGCCTCGCCCGTCTGGTTGTAGAGCGAGACGTTGCCGCCGGTCACCGGCGTACCGAGCTGCTGGCAGCCGTCCGCGAGACCGCGGATGGCCTCGGCGAACTGCCACATGACGGCCGGGTCCTCGGGCGAGCCGAAGTTCAGGCAGTCCGAGACGGCGAGCGGCTTGGCGCCGGTCGCGGCCACGTTCCGGTACGACTCCGCGAGCGCCAGCTGCGCACCGTGGTACGGGTCCAGCTTCGCGAAGCGGCCGTTGCCGTCCGTGGCGATGGCCACGCCGAGGCCGGACTCCTCGTCGATGCGGATCATCCCGGAGTCCTCCGGGCTGGCCAGCACGGTGTTGCCCTGCACGAAGTGGTCGTACTGGGAGGTGATCCAGGACTTGGAGGCCTGGTTCGGGTGCGCCACCAGCTTCAGGACCTGCTCGCGCAGCTCGTCGCCGTTCGCCGGGCGGGCCAGCTTCGCGGCGTCGTCGCCCTGCAGGGCGTCCTGCCACTCGGGACGGGCGTACGGACGCTCGTAGACCGGGCCTTCGTGGGCGACGGTCCGCGGGTCGACGTCGACGATCTTCTCGCCGTGCCAGTAGATCTCCAGCCGGTCGCCGTCGGTGACCTCACCGATGACGGTGGCGGTGACGTCCCACTTCTCGCAGATCTCCAGGAAGCGGTCGACCTTCGCCGGCTCGACCACCGCGCACATGCGCTCCTGCGACTCGCTCATGAGGATCTCCTCGGGCGAGAGCGTGGAGTCGCGCAGCGGCACGTCGTCCAGCTCGACGCGCATGCCGCCGGAGCCGTTCGAGGCCAGCTCGGACGTGGCGCAGGAGATGCCGGCGGCGCCGAGGTCCTGGATGCCCACGACCAGCTTCTCGGCGAACGCCTCCAGGGTGCACTCGATGAGGAGCTTCTCCTGGAAGGGGTCGCCGACCTGGACGGCGGGGCGCTTCGACGGCTTGGAGTCGTCGAAGGTCTCGGAGGCCAGGATGGAGGCGCCGCCGATGCCGTCGCCGCCCGTCCTGGCCCCGTACATGATGACCTTGTTGCCCGCGCCGGACGCCTTGGCGAGGTGAATGTCCTCGTGCCGCATGACGCCGATGGCACCGGCGTTGACCAGCGGGTTGCCCTGGTAGCAGGCGTCGAAGACGACCTCGCCGCCGATGTTGGGCAGGCCCAGGCAGTTGCCGTAGCCGCCGATGCCCGCGACCACGCCCGGCAGGACGCGCTTGGTGTCGGGGTGGTCGGCGGCGCCCATGCGCAGCGGGTCGACCACGGCGACCGGGCGGGCGCCCATCGCGATGATGTCGCGGACGATGCCGCCGACGCCGGTCGCGGCGCCCTGGTACGGCTCGACGTACGAGGGGTGGTTGTGCGACTCGACCTTGAAGGTGACCGCGAAGCCGTTGCCGACGTCCACGACACCGGCGTTCTCGCCGATGCCGACGAGCAGCGCGTCGGTCTCGGGGGCCTTCTCACCGAACTGGCGGAGGTGAACCTTGCTGCTCTTGTACGAGCAGTGCTCGGACCACATGACCGAGTACATCGCGAGCTCGGCGCCGGTCGGGCGGCGGCCGAGGATCTCGCGGACGCGCTCGTACTCCTCCTGCTTCAGGCCCAGTTCGGCCCACGGCTGGTCGGTGTCCGGGGTCTCGGCCGCGTGCTTGACCGTGTCCAGCGTCATGCGTTGACCAACTTCTTCAGGATCGAGGTGAAGAATCCGAGCCCGTCGGTGCCGCCGGCACCGATCAGCGGCTCGACAGCGTGCTCCGGGTGCGGCATGAGGCCGACGACATTGCCGGCCGCATTGGTGATACCGGCGATGTCGTTGAGCGAGCCGTTGGGGTTCACGTCCAGGTACCGGAAGGCCACGCGGCCCTCGGCCTCCAGCTCGGCGAGCGTGCGCTCGTCGGCGACGTACCGGCCGTCCATGTTCTTCAGCGGTACGTGGATCTCCTGGCCCTGCTCGTAGTCCACGGTCCAGGCGGTGTCCGCGTTTTCCACGCGCAGCTTCTGTTCACGGCAGATGAACTGCAGGTGATTGTTCTGCAGCATCGCGCCGGGCAGCAGATGCGTCTCGGTGAGGACCTGGAAACCGTTGCAGATGCCCAGGACGGGCAGGCCCGCCTTCGCCTGCTCGATGACGGTCTCCATGATGGGCGAGAAGCGGGAGATCGCTCCGGCCCGGAGGTAGTCGCCGTAGGAGAAGCCGCCGGGCAGCACCACGGCGTCGACCTGCTTGAGGTCCTTGTCCTTGTGCCACAGCGGCACGGCCTCGGCGCCGGCGAGCCGGACCGCGCGCTGGGTGTCGCGGTCGTCCAGCGTGCCGGGGAAGGTGATGACTCCGACCCGAGCACTCATGAGGTGGCTCCGGCGGGCTCGTCGACCCGTACGACGAAGTCTTCGATGACGGTGTTGGCGAGGAAGGTCTCGGCCATCTCGCGGATGCGGGCGAGGGCGGCGTCGTCGACCGGGCCCTCCACCTCCAGCTCGAAACGCTTGCCCTGACGTACGTCCGAGATGCCCTCGAAGCCCAGACGCGGCAGTGCACGCTGCACCGCCTGTCCCTGCGGGTCGAGGATCTCGGGCTTGAGCATGACGTCGACTACGACGCGTGCCACTGGCACTCCCGGTTGTGTGGTGCGGCTGGGTTTATCCGGGGACACCCCGGACCCCGACTCGGTTCCTTCACAGTACCTTGCCGAAAAATCTACGCGCATAGATCTGTAGGCGATCGATCACGTACCGGTATCGACGGTTGTGAACACCCGGGAAAAATCCTCGAAAAGATCGGCAGTCCGGATTGCGCGGTGACACGCTGAGGAAATTAACTGGGCTTCCCAATGCATTGCCCATCGCTGTACAAATGAAAAAGCATTGATCCCTGACATCCGGATCTGCCGCATCTCCCCATGTCAGCACCGAGATGCTGCACGAAAGGACCGATATCCGTGGCGCAGCGCGTAGTGGTCACGCTCTCCGATGACATCGACGGCGGAGAAGCCGCAGAGACGGTCACCTTCGGTTTGGACGGTAAGACGTACGAGATCGACGTCAATCCCGCCAATGCGGAGAAACTCCGCGAGGTGCTCGCACCGTACGTCGAGGCCGGTCGCAAGCGTGCGAAGTCCGGCAAGGCCTACCGCCACACCTCGGTGGCGGCCGACCCCGCAGCGGTACGGGCGTGGGCCCGCTCGCACCACATGGAGGTGCCACCGAGGGGCCGGATCCCGAAGAAGGTCTACGAGGCGTTCGAGGCCGCCAACAGCTGACGGCCCGTGACCGCCCGCACCCCCGCGCCGGGGTGCGGGCGGCCGGACCGACGGGACCCGTGCCGGCCGGCCGGCACCGGCTCCGCAGCCCCGCGGACAGCGGACTTGCGCGGCACCCCCCTTGATCAGCTAAAGTCTGGAGCACGCCGAGGGGCGAGGCCGAGAGGCCGGGCCCCGAGGAGTCATGCGGGTGTAGCTCAGTAGTAGAGCGCCCTCTTTCCAAGAGGGAGGCGCAGTGTGCAATCCCTGTCACCCGCTCTGACAGTCTCGACCAGTCCTCCGGATCAGGTAGAGTAGCTGTCGCGCCGCCCGGTGAAAGCCGGTCGGATGCATGCGGACGTAGCTCAGTTGGTAGAGCGCAACCTTGCCAAGGTTGAGGTCGCGAGTTCGAGCCTCGTCGTCCGCTCAGGAAAGAAGACCCCGGTCCACGTGATCGGGGTCTTCTGCTTTCCCGAGGTTTCCCCAGGTTTCCCGGGTTTCCCGGAAAGATCTTGGCCGTCCGCCGCCGCGGGAGAAGTCGGCCTCCCGAACGCACCGCAGACGCTTCCCCACCTCCCGGCAGCGGAAAACGATCTGTGTCCGTGACCACATTCTTTCCGGCTGCCCACCGGACGGGCACAAGCACCCCGCGCGGTTGGCTATAGTGGTGCACGCACCGAGCGCTTCGGCGCCGGAGATGCGGACGTAGCTCAGTTGGTAGAGCGCAACCTTGCCAAGGTTGAGGTCGCGAGTTCGAGCCTCGTCGTCCGCTCCATACGAAAGGGCCCTGGTCTTCCGACCGGGGCCCTTTCCGTTTCCGTGGCCGCTCAGGACCAGTTGAGCCCGGTGAGCCGCTCGTACGCCTCGACGTACTTCGCGCGGGTCTGCGCCACGATCTCCGCCGGCAGCGGGGGCGGCGGCTGCTCGCTCGTACGGTCCCAGCCGGAGGCCGACGAGGTCAGCCAGTCCCGGACGAACTGCTTGTCGAACGACGGCTGGGCGCGGCCCGGCTGCCACTGGTCGGCCGGCCAGAACCGCGAGGAGTCCGGCGTGAGCACCTCGTCGGCGAGGGTCAGCGTCCGCGTGCCGTCCGCAGCCACCTCGTAGCCGAACTCGAACTTGGTGTCCGCCAGGACGATCCCGCGCTCGCGCGCGATGTCCCGGGCCCGGCCGTACACCGCGAGGGTCGCCTGGCGCAGCTGCGCGGCGGTCTCCGCGCCGACCTGGCGGGCGACCTCCTCGTAGGAGACGTTCTCGTCGTGCTCGCCGACCTCGGCCTTGGTGGCCGGGGTGAAGATCGGGCCGGGCAGCTCGGAGCCGTCCTCCAGGCCCTCGGGGAGTGCGAGGCCGCAGACCGTACGGCTCTGCTCGTACTCCTTGAGCCCGGAACCGGTGAGATAGCCGCGGGCCACGCACTCGACCGGGACCATCTCCAGGGACTTGCAGACCAGGGTCCGGCCCTCCCAGTCGGCGGGGGCGCCGGCCGGCACGTCGGTGGAGAGCACGTGGTTCGGCGCCAGGTCGGCGAGCTGGTCGAACCACCACAGCGAGAGCTGGGTGAGGACGCGCCCCTTGTCGGGAATCTCGGTCGGCAGCACCCAGTCGTACGCGGAGGTGCGGTCGCTGGCGACCATGATCAGGTCGCCGTCGGTGTTCTCGTAGAGGTCGCGCACCTTGCCGGTGTGGAGGTGGACCAGGCCCGGCACCTCCACAGGTTCGGGCTTTTCAACGAATCCGGACACGCTGCCTCCGCGTAGGTTGATCCAGGAGTCCTTCCGATTCTCGCGCATGCGGGGGCCCGGCAGCGCTTCAGGGTGGGCCGACGCGGCGCCCGCCCGGTCCCGCACGCCCTCCGGCGCCCGGCCCGGCCGTCCCGGTCGGCGCATGCGACCCCGGCCCACGCCTCCGCGCGCGGGCCGGGTACCGCTCAATCGCGTTTGCAGATGCGGTCGAGAAGATTGGCGGTCGCCCGCTGGATCCGCTCGTCGATGTGGCCCGGCCGGTCCAGCGCCGGCGACCAGGCGAAGGTGCCCGAGGCGAAGACCAGGGCACCGCTCGGCGCCCGGTACAGCGAGGTCTCCTGATGGCGGCGGACCCCCTCCCCGTCGCGGTACGGGGAGTGCGCCAGCAGCACCCGGCTGGTGTGCTCGGGCAGGCTCGTGCGCGGGAAGTACCGATCCGCCTCGCCGGCGACCAGCCCCGCCAGCTCGTCCCCCTCGTGCGCGCCGGTGGCCTCCCACAGCCAGTGGTCGCCGTTGCGGACCACCAGCGGCGCCGGCTCGGGCACCCGGCCCGCGTACTGGATGCCCATCAGCTCCTGCTCCGGCCGGCCCAGCTCGCGCCAGAGTGCGGGGCGCCCGGGGCCCTGGCGCTTGCGGCAGGTCAGCAGGGAGTCCGGGCCCGAGGGCGAGGGAGACAGCTCGACCTGCCAGTACATGGTGTTGGCGGAGAGGAAGACCAGGGAGGTGCCGCTGTCTCTGGCCCGCTCGGCCGCCTGCCGCATGGGGATTGACCAGTACTCGTCGTGGCCGGGGAAGACCAGGCCGCGGTAGCGCGACGGGTCGACGCGGCCGGCGTGCAGATCGCGGGCATCGGCGTAGGCGAGGTCGTAGCCGTACCGTTCCGCCCAGCGGATGAAATCGTATGCGTGCCCCACGTGCAGCGGCAGGCCGGCGCCCGCGAAGGGGCGGTCGAAGGACACCGTGACGGCCGCGTCCTTCTCGCCGAGCAGCGCGCCCTCCTCGTCCCAGGCGTGGTACAGGCTGGCGCCCGTCCGGCCGTCCTCGGGATAGAGGTTGTACGCCTGCCACGTGACGTCCGGGAGCAGCAGGAGCAGGTCGGCGGGGCGGTCGTCGCGGACGGTGAAGGGGACGTGGCTGCGGTAGCCGTCCTCGGTGGTCAGCACGGCGACGTACGCGCCGACGTTCCAGTACTCGGGGATCTGCAGCCGCCAGGAGAGCCACCAGTGGTGGCAGGAGACCGTGCGGTCGGCGGTGAGCGGGGCGGGCTGGACGATGCCCGAGAGCCGGGGACTGGTGGTGATCTTGGCGGCGCCGGTCGCCGCGTAGTGGCCGATCCGGTAGACGTCGATGCTGAACTGCTGCGGCGGGTCCACGGTGATCCGGAAGTCGATGGCCTCACCGGGGGCCACCGCGCCGGTCGCGGCGAAGCCCTTGATCTGGCGGTGCACGTCGTCGGCCGTGCGGGGGCCCGCGCAGGAGCGGGGCAGCGGCACGGGCGCGCCGTCCCGGGCGAGCACCGGATCGACGTACCAGGGGACCACCCGGCCGGAGTCGAAGTAGTTCTCACTGCCGCGCAGCCAAGGGAGTGGGCCCTGGCCGAACGGGTCCGTCACGGCATGCGCGAGCGCACCGGACTCCCACCGCCGGATCTGCTGTGTCCCCATGCTCCCACTCCCCTCCCACGCCCCACGTTCATCTCGCCTGTGCTGCCGCCCGTATGCGCTGGCCTGTCCGGGCTGCGGGTACGAGCCCGAGGTCACGGGCTCGTGGGTACAAGTTCGTTCGTAAGAGACACGGCGAGTACCCCCAGCACATCACATTACGCACTTGGACCGTCACCCTTCGTCGTGAATTTACGGGCGAGAACGGCTGAAAGGCGAACCGGGGAGGCATACCCACCGTCGCTCCGGGCCAGAGTGATCGGTTGGGCATGCGATACGACGGTGAGCACGGGGGCGTCGCACCCGCTGGGGGCGAGGTACGGGCGCGGAGCCCGAGGGCTGAGACGCGGCGGGGCAGGAGCCTGGCCGTCACCGGTGGGGCCGGCTGCGGTCCGTGGTCAGACGAGGCGTACGGGCTTGTCCGGGCGGACGCCCAGTTCACCGAGCCAGTCGCGCAGCGGGGCGGCGTCGCCGTCGTCCACCAGGCTGCGGACCGGGCGGCCGACGTCCGCCCGACGGGCGCCGTCGACCAGCAGCGCGGGCCCGTCCAGCCAGTCCAGGCCCGGAGCGGCGCCGGCGGTGTCCACGGCGGCGCAGCACACCATCGCCGTGACGTGGTCGGCGAGCAGCTCACGGCCCGAGCGAGGCGCCTGCAGGGGGAACAGCGGCACGCCGCCGTCGACCAGCCCGTCGCCCCAGGACGCCCCGGGCCCCGCGATCTCGGCGGTCTCCTGGGCCGGACCCGACGTACGCGCCGCGGCCTTGCGGTCGGCGGTGGCCCTGCGGTCGGCGGTGGCCCGCTCCTCCCGCTCCAGCTCGGTCACCAGACGTGCGGCGACCAGGTCGCTCGCCGCCTCGTCCCGGGCCAGCCGCTCGATCACCCGGGTCAGCGTGGGCCCGGCCACGGCGGGTCCGCCGCCGTCCGACGACGGGACGGCGTCCGCGGCACCGGCCGTCCGGCCCCGGTCGCCGAGCCGCTCGTCGGTCTCCCCGGGCGGCTCGCCGAGGCCCCGGCCCACCACGGGCTCGGCCGCCCCGAGAGGCTCGCCCACGGGCCCCTTCGTACCCACCGGCGCTGTCGCCCGTACGGGCTGTGCCGCGGCCTCCGTCCGTACCGCTTCCGTGGTCCGTACGGCCTCCGTGGCCCGTACGGCTTCCGTGGCCCGTACGGCTTCCGTCGTCCGTACGGCTTCCGTCGTCCGTGCCGCCTCCGTGGTCCGTACGGGCCGGGGCGCGGCAGTGCCCTCGTTCGGACCGGTGGCCGGGAGCGCGGGCAGGTCGTCCAGTACGCGGTGCAGGCGGGCGGCCTCCAGCCGCCACTTGCGGTCGACGACCTCCTCCGGATAGCGGTCCCAGGCGATCGGCGCCCAGTCGGGGCCGCTCTCGGCCGGGCCGCCGTGGAAGAGCCGGGCGGCCAGCAGGGAGGCGGCGCGGTCGATGGCGCCTGGCTCCTCCAGCAGGTCACAGGCCGGGCGCTCGCCCAGCCGAGAGGCGAAGCCCTCGGCGAGGCGGTCGCGGCGGGAGAGCTCGGTGAGCGCGGAGACCACGCCGGCGTCCAGCCGGGCCGGCCAGCGGCCCATCCGCCAGGCCGGCAGCGCGACCCGGGTCAGCAGCCGGTCCCAGCCCGCGTACGCCAGGCCCACCTGCTCCTGCGCGACGATGCGCAGGCCGTAGTCCACACCCTGGGCGCGCGCGGAGGCCGCGGCGGCGACGCCCCGCTCCATCTGCGTGGCGTGCTCGCCGCAGGCGCGCAGCAGCAGGCGGGCCACCCGGCCCACGAAGCGCAGCGGCAGGCCGCGGAGCGCGCCCCGGGCGCGGGCGGCGACCGCCACGGCGGCGTCCAGGCCGCGCACGAAGCGGCGCGCGGCCGCTATGTCGGGGTGGACCGAGGGGCCCGTACCGGCGACCACGGGGGCCAGCAGGGCACGCAGCTCGCCGACCCGCATCCACCACAGGAAGGGCGAGCCGATGACCAGGACCGGCGCCGGCGCCTGCCGGCCCGCGCCGTCGCCGGTCGCGCCGCGGGAGGCGGCCGGGCCTCCGGACGGGACGTGCGCGCGGTGCGTACGGTCCTCCAGCCAGCTGTCGCAGTCGGGAGTGAGCGCTATGGCGGAGGGCGCCGGGACCTCCAGGCGGTCGGCGAGGTCGCGCACCAGGCGGTACAGATCGGGCGCCGACTCCTCGGCGACCGGGACGGTGGGGCTGAGCGCGGGCCGGGCCCGGGCGACCACCGCGGCGACCAACGCCGCCAGCAGCAGCGCCACCACCGCGATGCCCGTCACGATCCAGCGGGCGAGGGCCCAGCCGCCGGAATTCCAGGAGCCGAGCCCACCGGTCGCGGCCCCGGCGAAGAGCACCACGGCCAGCGCGGCCGGCAGCACGGCCGCACCGAGCGCCGCGCCGCGGATCCGCAGCACCGCGAGCGCCCTGGCGCGTGCTGCCTGTTCGCCTGCCTCCGGACCTGCCACGAGCCTGTACACCCCCTGCTGTCCTGCTTGAACGGGACGGAGAGATCACGGGACGGAAGAGACCGGCAACATGTCGGCGGCCGCTCGCGACCGTCGGCGCGTTGCTCGTTCTCCACCACTCTGGCACCGGCCACTGACATCGCAATGCCGGTGAGCCACTTGCCGGACGTCTCAGGGGCGGCCGGGCCGGGAAGCGGAACGGACACCACAGGACGCTTGCGCGGAACCCTAGTTGGGGCGCCGCCACACGTCAGCCGTTAACCGGTTCGGTCACTCGATGGAATGGCTTTGGGTAAAGCAAGGAACCGGCCGTCGGACGGCCGGTTCCTGTGAACGGGGCGGGACCAGGCCTCATCGGAGGCCGGACGGTCCGGCCTCATCGGAGGCCGGACGGTCCCGGGGCGGCTCCTCAGCCGGCCTGCTCCGCAGCCTTGGCAGCGATGTCCGTGCGGTGGTGGGACCCGTCGAGGGAGATCCGGCCGACGGCGGTGTACGCGCGGTCCCGAGCAGTGGCCAGATCAGCCCCGGCGGCGGTCACGGACAGTACCCGGCCGCCGGCGCTGAGAACCCGGCCGTCCGCGTCGTACCGGGTGCCCGCGTGCAGGACGTACGCCTCGGGCGCGTCCTGCTCGGCCACCGCGTCCAGACCGGTGATCGGGTCCCCCGTACGCGGGGTGCCCGGGTAGTTGTGCGAGGCGATGACGACCGTGACGGCCGCGCCGTCGCTCCAGCGCAGCGGCGGGAGGGCGGCGAGGTTCCCGGTCGCCGAGGCCATCAGCAGGCCCGCGAGCGGGGTCTGCAGCCGGGCGAGGACGACCTGGGTCTCCGGGTCGCCGAAGCGCGCGTTGAACTCGATCACGCGGACGCCGCGCGAGGTGATCGCCAGACCGGCGTACAGCAGGCCGGAGAACGGGGTACCGCGGCGCCGCAGCTCGTCCACGGTGGGCTGCAGGACGGTCTGCAGGACCTCGTCGACCAGCTTCGGGTCGGCCCACGGCAGCGGGCTGTACGCGCCCATGCCGCCGGTGTTCGGGCCCTCGTCGCCGTCCAGGGCGCGCTTGAAGTCCTGGGCGGGCTGGAGCGGTACGACGGTCTCGCCGTCGGTGACCGCGAAGAGGGAGACCTCGGGGCCGTCGAGGAACTCCTCGATCACTGCCCGCCCGTCTCCCGCCACCGCCCCGGAAGGAGTCGCTGCGCGACGCTGTGACACGCAGGCCAGCGCGTGCGTCCGGGCCGTCTCCACGTCGTCCGTCACCACGACGCCCTTGCCGGCGGCGAGGCCGTCGTCCTTGACCACGTACGGCGCACCGAACGCGTCCAGGGCCTCGTCGATCTCGGCGGGGGTGGTGCAGACGTAGCTGCGGGCCGTCGGCACGCCGGCGGCGGCCATCACGTCCTTGGCGAAGGCCTTGGAGCCCTCCAGTTGCGCGGCGTCGGCCGAGGGGCCGAAGACCGGGATGCCGCGGTCGCGCACGGCGTCGGCGACACCGGCCACGAGCGGCGCCTCCGGGCCTACGACGACCAGCTCGGCCTGCAGGCTCTGGGCCAGCTCGGCAACGGCCGCGCCGTCGAGCGCGTCCACCGGGTGGAGCTCGGCCACCTCGGCAATGCCGGCGTTGCCGGGAGCGCAGTGCAGCGCGGTGACGTCGGGGTCGAGGGACAGGGAGCGGCACAGGGCGTGTTCGCGGGCGCCGCCGCCGATGACGAGGACCTTCACAGGAGCAGCCTAGTCGTCCCGGGTGAGGGCACACCGTGGCGCCCCAAGGGGCGAGACGCTCCGCCCCCACCTCGCAGGCAAGAACGGCTGTGAGATCGGTCGAAGTCGCCGCCGCTTCGGCCACCCGAACGAACACAAGCGGGCACGGCTGGTCCAAGATGCGCATAGGTACTGCTGAACAGGGATAAACAGGTACAGCCCGGCGAACGGGTACAGCCGATCGAGGGACGCGCGCGTGTCCCCTTCCTGGGTACCTAGGCGGGGTCCGCGGGGTGTAGCAACTCCTTCGAGTGAGGCCGGGAACAGGCCTATACCTGATCCCGCGCCACTTCCGGGCGGAAATAGCTCGATCCTGGCGGCAACGCCAGCCGTTCGGCGGTAGGAAGGGTGTCGCGTGCCACGGCCGTCTCCATCGCCACGCGCGCACCGCACGTATCTTCAACAGGGAGTGCACGGGTGAGCCAGCCGGAGATGCAGCCCGAGAGGCCTCCTGAGGGGCCCCCTCGGGAGGAAGGCGAGGACGCGCAGGGGCGGGATCGCGGTGATCTCACCGGCCGTGCCTTCCCGCTCGGCGACTGGGGAGAACCGGCCGAGCGCCTGGACGAGCTCTACCAATGGGCCGAGACCGGCGCGCTGCACGTCATCGACTGGTACCTCGCGGACCGCGTCGCCAAGCGGCGCACCGCACGGATCCTACGCGCCGGTGCCGCCGCCGGCGTCTCGGCGGGCGCACTGCTGCCACTCCTCGGCCTCACAGGCGCGCTGGAGGACGGCACGCAGTACGGCTACCTCGCGCTGCTGCTCGCCGCCGTCTGCGCCGGCTGCGACCGCTTCTTCGGCGTCACCGCGGGCTGGATGCGGGACGTGGCCGCGGCCCAGGCCGTACAGCGACGACTGGAGGCGCTGCAGTTCGACTGGGCGTCCGAGAGCGTGCGCGAGGTCCTCGGCCCCACCGAGGGCACCGCCGCCGAGGCCGCCGAACGCTGCCTGACCGTGCTGCGGCGCTTCAACGAGGACATCGCGGAGCTCGTACGCTCCGAGACGACCGACTGGATGATGGCGTTCCGCACCGGCCCGGTGCCGACGGGGAACCACACGGCACCCGCCCCGTGGGGGCCCCCGCGCCAGGAGACCGCCCCGGACCGCACGGGCCGCATCGTCCTCCCGCCGGGCACCCGCCCGAACATGCCGCGCCAGCGACCGCCCGAGCCGCCCCGGTGACCGACCCAGCCACCTGGTGATCCGGCCGGGTTGTCCTGGTGGCCGGCCGAGTCGCCTGGTGATCAGGCCGGGTTGTCCTGGTGGCCGGCCCAGCCGCCCGGTGATCAGGCCGGGTTGTCCTGGTGGCCGGCCCAGCCGCCCGGTGGCCGGTCGAGTCGTCCTGGAAACCGGCCCAGCCACCCAGTGATCCGGCCGAGACGCCCCGGTGGCCGACCCAGCCGCCCGGTGGCCGGCCGAGTCGCCCCGGTGGTCGACCGGGCCCCGCGCCCCGGCCCGGACGCCGTACGCCGGCCCGGACGCCGTACGCCGGCCCGGACGCCGTACGCCGGTCAGCTGAAGACGATCATCGATCCCTGGCCCAGACTGCGGGTCGCCGCCGCATGCAGACCGAGCCACACATGGCGCTCCCGGGCGAACGGGCCGTCGTCGGCGACCGGCCCCTCCACCCGCTCCTCCAGCTTCGTCGGCCGATCCGGGGGCGTCGGCGCGGCCGGCGGATTGGCCGGGTCGATGCCGATGGCCGGCGCGACCAACTCCAGCTCCCGCAACAACCCGTGCGAAGAACCCAACGGACCGCCCCCGGCCAGAAGTTCCTCGTTCGCCAGCGGATGCGGGAAGTCCACCGGCACGTACGCCCCCGCGTGGTCGTAATGCCACACCAGATGCGACTCCTGGGCCGTGCTCTCGAACATCTCCAACAACTGCTCGTAGTCACCGCCCAGTTCGTCCACCGGCGACACGGCGAGCCCGCATATCTGGAGCAGGTACGCGCGGCGCAGGAAATGCAGCGCGTCGTAGTCGAAACCGGCGACCGGCGCGACGTCCCCGGAAAGGCCCGGCATGTAGTTGAAGACCGGTACGGGCGGCAGTCCCGCCTCGTTCAGCGCTTTGTCGTAGGCGGCGAGCTCTTCGGAGAAGGGATTGTCGGGGCTGTGGCACAGCACGTCGACGAGGGGGACGAGCCACAGGTCACATGCCACAAGTTCTCGCTTCCGTTCGGGTCCGGCAGACGAAGCCGATGGTCGGGACAGCGTAGTGCTAGGCGAGGTTCTCGACGAGGGCGAGGGCATGGGCGTTGTACTCGCGGACCAGGCGCTGCGCCGTGCCCAGCTCGCGGTGCACGACCGCGTCCGCCAACTCCTGATGGCCCTGCCACAGATGACCGCCCAGGTCCGCCTTGGCACGCAGCATCGGCACCGCGAACACCCACCCCTGTACCCGCATCCGGTCCAGGAAATCGGCGATACAGGGATTCCCCACGAGATTCCCGAACTCCCGCCAGAACCGCAGGTCGTAGCCGATCAGTACGTCCAGGTCCCCGCACCGCGCCGACCGCTCCGCCTCCTCGGCGCGACGCCGGAGGGAAACCAGCGCATCGGACGTCACCCCGTGCATCAGCTCCTCCGCACGCGTACGGAAGACCCCCTCCACCACCAGCGTGCGGGCCTCGACCATCGCCCGGTAATCGGCCGCCGTGAACGTGTGCACGCAGAAACCACGGTGCTGCTCCACATCCAGCAGCCCCTGCGCGACGAGGTCGAGCAGCGCCTCGCGCACCGGTGTCGCCGACACCCCGTACTGCTCGGCGATCTCCTTGACGGTGAACTGGTGGCCCGCGGGCAGCCGTCCGGCCAGCACCTCGTCACGCAGCGCGTCCGCGATCTGCTGTCGGAGCGTGCTGCGCTGGATGACTCCGCTGACCGGCCCGGCGGGCATCGTGTCCGTCTCCTTCCGCGACCGCGCGGCGGAAGCGCGGCCCTCGCTCTCACGATAGGCGAGCGTCGCGCGAGACGGATGGGACAGTGGTGACGAAACCGACGCCGGACCGGCCCACAACCAGAAATCGGCAGCGGACCGGCCCGGCCGGGGACACAGGGAAACCAGCCCTTGCGGGAGTCAGTCCCTGCGGGAGTCAGCTCCTGTGCGGTAGGTGGGGACGTCAGACAGACCGTGGGCGTTACCGGGGGGGGCGGAACGTCAGGCCGCACGCGGCACGGCGGGACGTCAGACCGTGTGCGCGTCCGCCGCGGTCAGGGCCTCGTCGAGCGCGGCCAGGCCCTCCTTGGCCTCCGTCTCCGTGACCGTGCACGGCGGAACCACATGCGTACGGTTCATGTTCACGAACGGCCACAGACCCCGCTCCTTGCACGCCGCCGCGAACTCCGCCATCGGGGCGTTGTCCGCGCCCGACGCGTTGTACGGCACCAGCGGCTCGTGCGTCTCACGGTTCCTGACCAGCTCCAGCGCCCAGAACACGCCCATGCCGCGTACCTCGCCCACCGACGGGTGCCGCTCGGCGATGTCCTGCAACGCCGGGCCGATGATCTTCTCGCCGATCTCCGCCGCGTTCTCCACGATCCGCTCCTCCGCCATCGCGTTGATCGTCGCGACCGCGGAAGCACAGGCCAGCGGGTGACCGGAGTACGTCAGACCACCCGGGTAGGGGCGCTTGTCGAAGGTCGCGGCGATCTCCGCGGAGATCGCGACACCGCCCAGCGGCACATAACCGCTGTTCACGCCCTTGGCGAAGGTCATCAGGTCCGGCGTCACGTCGAAGTGGTCGGCGGCGAACCAACGGCCCGTGCGCCCGAAGCCCGCCATGACCTCGTCCAGGATGAAGACGATGCCGTACCGGTCGCAGATCTCCCGCACACCGGCGAGGTAGCCGGGCGGCGGAACCATGATGCCGGCGGTGCCCGGAATGGTCTCCAGGATGATCGCGGCGATCGACTGCGGCCCCTCGAAGGCGATGGTGTCCTCCAGGTGGCGCAGCGCGCGCTCGCACTCCTGCTGCTTGTTCTCCGCGTGGAAGGGCGAGCGGTACAGGAACGGGCCCCAGAAATGCACCACGCCGGCCGACGCGGTGTCCGAGGCCCAGCGGCGCGGATCACCGGTGAGGTTGATCGCCGCCGCGGTCGCACCGTGGTACGAGCGGTACGTCGACAGCACCTTGGACCGGCCGGTGTGCAGCCGCGCCATACGGACGGCGTTCTCCACGGCCTCGGCGCCGCCGTTGGTGAAGAAGATCTTGTCCAGGTCGCCGGGTGTGCGCTCCGCGATCAGCCGCGCAGCCTCGGATCGCACGTCCACGGCGAAGCCCGGGGCCAGCGTGCACAGCTTGCCGGCCTGCTCCTGGATCGCCGCCACGACCTTCGGGTGCTGATGCCCGATGTTCGTGTTGACCAGCTGCGAACTGAAATCCAGGTAGCGGTTGCCCTCGTAGTCCCACATGTACGAGCCCTCGGCGCCCGCGATCGGCAGCGGGTCTATCAGGCCCTGCGCCGACCAGGAGTGGAAGACGTGGGCACGGTCGGCGGCCTTCACGGCCGCGCCGGCAGCGGGGTCTGGTTGCGTCGTGGTCACGGTCACTACCTCGGATCGCTTCGGGCCGCCAGGACATCGGGAACGCGGGAACACGCCGTACCGGAGGACGCTGCGCTACGAGGACGCCGTACCGCGAAGACGCTGCGTGCGCTGCCGGAGCGCTGATCAGCGAGACGCTGCACTGCGACCACCTGCACGACGACCACGCCGTACTGCGAGAACGCGGGAACGTGGGGCGGCGGACGCCTCCAGCCTATGGATCACCGCGCGGATGGCGGTACCGACAGTGTGTACGGGAGTGGGGGGAGGGTCCGACAGGTTGTCGATGGGTGAGGGGCGGCGGGGGGCCTCCCCCCCGCCCCTACCCCCGCCCCGCCCCCGTGCGCTCAGTCGTCATCGTCGTCGTCCTCGTCGCTGTCGTGGTCCGCCACCGGTATCGCCTTCGGGTGGCCGTCGGTGCACCGGATCGCGTACGTACGGTCGTCGCCGTCGTCCAGCGGTTCGAACTCGATCGTGGCGACGCCCGAGGGCCCCCGCTTCACGGTGTCCATGTGGTACCCCGAGGCCGGACTCCACACCGTGAGGTACACCCGGCCGTCGGGCCGACATTCGGCGGTGGCGCTGCCTCCGGTGACGTTGACGGTGCCCATCTGCGCGGCGGAGCCGGCGGAGGACGACGTGTCACCGTGAGACGACGTGTCACCGGGAGTCTGCGTGCCGCCTTCGGACGGCTTACCGGAGCCGCTCGCGTCCGGGGCGGCGGGGCCGGTGGCACTGCCGCCGGGGCCCGGGGAACCGTTGGGCCGGGGGGAGGTGCGGGCGGCGGCGAGCTTCTGGCGGACCCCGGCGTCATCGAGCGGCTCGGCCCGGCTGTTCCGCGCTCCCATGTCGGTATTGGCCAGCGACCATGCGCCCAGGCCGCCCGCTCCCGCGAACGCGCAGAGCCATACGGCGGTCACCACCGCGCCTCGCCACTTCATCGCGCGTCCTCCTTTCCCGTTCCTGTATTCCGTGTTTCCCGGTGTTGCTGTGTTTCCCGGTGTTGCTGTGCTTCCCCGTGTTGCTGTGGTCGCCGGGGCCTCGTCCTGGTCCGGGCGACGTCCGCCTGGTCCCGTTCGGTCTTGCCTGATCCTCACTCCGTCTGTTCGGCCTCGGCCGTTCTTACTCTGTCCGTTCGGTCTCCGTGGTTCTCACTCTGCCTGCTCGGGCGGAGGCCGAGCGGTTTTCCACAGGGCGGATTCGCCGTGTGCGGGGGCTCGATCGGGTGAGGCGATTGTCCACAGCGTCCGCGCCCCGGTGGCGGAAACCTCCGCAACGTACGCGTGGAGCTCACCGGACCAGGCACGATCCAGGCTCCCGCACCGTTCCCTAACGTCCGGTTAAGGCAGGCACAAAGGCTGCGGCCGACCGCCCGGACGAGATCATCGCTGGTTACCGTGGCGGCATGTCCCACCTGCTCGTCGTCGAGGACGACCCCCAATTGCGCAGCGCGCTGGTGCGGGCGCTGCGGGACCGCGGCCATGCCGTGGCCACTGCCGCGACCGGGATGTCCGGCCTCGATGCCGCCGTCACCGACCGTCCCGACCTGATCGTGCTGGATCTCGGACTGCCCGACGTGGACGGTGCCCAGGTCTTGCGGATGCTGCGCGCGGTCAGCGACGTACCGATCATCGTGGCCACCGCGCGCGACGAGGAGGGCGACATGGTCGCGGTGCTCGACGACGGCGCGGACGACTACATCGTCAAGCCGTTCGGCGCCGCGCAGCTGGACGCGCGGATCAAGGCGGTGCTGCGCCGGCTGGGGACCGCCGAGCCGGAGGCTCCGCTGCGGGTCGGCGGGCTGGTGCTGGACACGGCGGCGCGCGAGGTCGTGCTGGACGGCGTGCCGCTGGATCTCACGCCGCGGGAGTTCGACCTGCTGGCCCATCTCGCCCGTCGCGCCGGCCAGGTGGTGTCGCGCCGGGAGCTGCTCGCGGAGGTGTGGCAGCAGCCGCTCGGCGGCGCGGACAAGACGGTGGACGTCCATCTGTCGTGGTTGCGCCGGAAGCTGGGGGAGACGGCCCAGAAGCCCCGGTATCTGCACACCGTCCGTACGGTGGGCGTCAAGCTCGCGGCTCCCGACAGCGACGCCGGGGACGGCGACGGTGCGGGTGACGGCGCGGATGACAGTGCGGGTGACGGCAGTGGCGGCGGCGCGTCGCGGCGTGCGGAGTAGCGCCGATGCGTCTCCGGATTCTGCTGGTCACCGCGTTGACCACGGCGCTCGTCCTGGCGGCCCTTCTGGTGCCGCTCGCGATCCTCACCCGTAGTCACGCCGCGGACCGGGCGACCGCGGATGCGACCGCCCGTGCGCAGTCGCTGGCGGCCGGCATCGGTACGGCGCTGGCCCACCCCGGCCCCGAGGGCAGCCGGGCGACCGCCGCGTCGCTGGTCACGGCCGCCAACGGGGCGAGTTTGCCGCAGACGTCGGTGATCCTCGCCGACGGGACGGTGCTGGGCCCGCCGGCGCGCGTCACGGATGCCGTCCGCCTGGCGCGTTACGGGCGTGCGTTCGCGTACGCGCCGCCTGGAGGTGGTCAGGTCGTCCTGGTCCCCGTGCAGGGCACCTCGGGCGGCACCGCCGTCGTGCATGTCGCGCTGACCGACCAGCAGTTGTACGCGGGGACGCTGCCGTCCTGGCTGGCGTTCGCCGGGCTCGGTGTCGGGCTGGTGCTGCTGGGGCTGCTGGTCGCGGACCGGCTGGGTGCCCGGCTGGTCGGTTCGACGCGGCGGCTGGCGAAGGTCGCGGACCGGTTGGCGGCCGGTGACCTGACCGCCCGTGCGGAGCCGGAGGGGCCGCCGGAGCTGCGTCTGGTGGCCGGCGAGTTGAACAACCTCGCGAGCCGTATCGAGGGCTTCCTGACCGCCGAGCGGGAGAACGCGGCGGATCTGGCGCACCGCCTCCGTACGCCGGTGGCCGCGCTGCGTCTGGATGCCGAGGGGTTGCGTGATCCGGCGGAGGCGGAGCGGATCGCGGCGGACGTGGCGGCGTTGGAGCACAGCGTGGACGAGGTCATCCGTACGGCGCGCAAGCCGTTGCGGGAGGCCGCCGGCTACGGCGGTGCGGGCGGCCCTGGCGGCAGGGGTGGCGATGCGCCGTGTGTCGACCTGGCGGCGGTGGCCCGTGAGCGGGCGGATTTCTGGCGGCCGCTGGCCGAGGATCAGGGGCGCACGCTGGGCTTTCACGCTCCTGATGCGCCGGTGCCCGTCCGGGCGGACGAAGCGGAGCTCGCGGCGGCGGTCGATGCACTCATCGGAAATGTCTTCGACCACACGCCGGAGGGCGTGGGCATGCGCCTGTCCGTGTCCGCTGCCGAGCACGGGCACCAGGGCGGCGCGGCGGGTGCCCGTACCGGGGGCGGCGGTGTGCTGGTCATCGAGGACGACGGGCCCGGCTTCCCCGAGGGGCACGTACCGCAGCGGGGCAAGAGCGGCGGTGGTTCGACGGGGCTCGGCCTGGACATCGTGCGCCGTGTCGCCGAGGAGTCCGGGGGCAGCACGGTGCTGACGACAGCGCGTGGGGCGAGTGGCAGGGGCACGGTCCGGGGGGACGGGGGTGCGGTCGCCGGTGGCGCGGGCGGCGGCCGTGGTGCCCGGGTGGAGGCGCATCTCGGCGGTCCGTCGGCGTAGTTCCCGCCCGCTTCCGAACCGCCCGTGGGCCTTCCCGGTACGCCGCTCCCGTACCGTTCACCAGCCCCTTCCCCTCCCCGTCACGCCGCGTGCGGTTCCGTCGGGGTGAAGACCTTGCGGGTGGCGCGGCGCCAGGCGTTGGCGGTGAGGTCCGGGCGGAGGGCGGAGAGCGCGCCGCAGTACTTGGTGAACTCGGCCGGGCGGACGCCATAGGTGTGCAGCAGTCGGTCGGCTTCGGTCAGATGGCCGTCGGTCTTGGACTCGACCAGGACCAGTCCGCCGTCGGCACGGACGGAACGGCCGGTGCGCGGGTCGTGGCAGACCATGCCGGCGTCGCAGGTGATGCGCTGGCCGTCGGCCACGAAGGTCGCCCGCTGGTAGTCGGTGACGAGCGAGGTGGCGAGGTCGGTGGGGGCCGTCATGTCGTACGTGCGGCGCAGTACCGAGGAGAGGAATTCGCTCGGCGCCCGGTCCAGCGCGGTGTCGCCGGGCAGCATCGGCTGCCGGAACTTGACCGTTTCACCGCGCCCGCTCTTGAGCTTGATCTCGAACTGTCGTTCGCCGGTGTCCTCGTAGAGCCGCTCCCGGATCTTGTAGCGGAGCCGTCGTCCCTGCCGGTGGTCGTGGAAGGCGCGCAGGTCGGGAGTGTCGTAGTAGAGGGAGTTGTACCGGAACCAGCGGCGGCCGTTGATGCACAGCGACTTGAAGGGGCCACCGGGGCGCTTGGGGTCGGTGAGCCGAGCCGCGAAGTCGGCGAAGGTCTCGACCGGCACGAGATAGCTGTTGTCGTGCCGGGCCAGCAGTTCGGCACGGGCCTGGACCTCGGCGAGGGTGACGGGATGGGCGGCCAGTGCAGCCCGGGCGATGGCGCGTACGGCGGGGTTCACACGGTCTCCTTCGAGGCGTTGGCGGTACGTCCGGAGGGGAGGTCGGTGGTGCGGTCGGGGCGGTGCGCGGTGGGGCCGTGGTCGGGTACGTGGGGCGAACGGTCGGCGCGGTACCGGTCCGGTTCCGCGGGCGCCTGGTGCTCGGTCGCCTTGTGAGGCGTACGAGCGACGGCGGACGAACGTTCCATCTCGCGGTAGCGGACGTCCACGACCGTCACGTCCCGGACGAAGTCGACCTGCTTGACGGTCCAGTTCAGCGGCTCGCCCACCCGGTGGGCGAGGTCGGCGCGGAGCGCGGCCGGATCGGTGTGCACGGTGTCGAGCGTGACCACCGTGCGGCGGCTCCGGGTCAGCAACTTGGGGTGGTCGGCGCACCAGATGACGAAGAGCAGCAGGACGGTGAAGACCGTCGCGTAGCCGAGCTCCAGCTGCGGGAGTCCGCACAGCAGGCCGAGGACGAGGGTCGTGAAGTAGTACGCGACCTCTTCGTGCTGGATGGAGTCGGAGCGGAGCCGGATGATCGAGAGCACGCCGAAAAGGCCGAAAGCCAGTGCTGTGCCGCCGCTGCCGTTGACTTCCGCGAGCGCCGCGACGACCGAGAAGAGCGCGACGTTCAGGGCCAGGTAGGCCGGTACCAGGTCGCGCCGCCGGTGCCGCGGGTAGTACACGGCGAAGGTGAGCACGCACACGGCGGCGAGATCGAGCCCGAGATGGGCGGCCAGCTGTCCGAGAGTAGTCATCGCTTACCTCGTCCGGTCACGGGTGGCCGTCCCGTTCGGCGGCCACGTCCCCTGCGATTCGCTCCCGGGGCGCGGCGGGGAAGCCGCTCGTCGGGAGGCACAGGAAAAACGTAGGAACCGGCGGGTTAAGGGCGCCCCTCATCGGCGTTAAGGAAGGCGCGTGGGGGCAGCGAGGAATGTGAGTTGGGGGGCCGTGAGGGACGTGAGTGGGAGGCGGCGAGGAGCGCGAGTGGGGGCGTCCGCGGCCGAAGGTCACCACACGTGTTTCTTCAGTCCCGCCCGCCCCTGTAGCCACTGCGGCTACTCTCCTGTTCACCACACGCAGCTCCGCCGCAGAGGCTCGTGCCGTGTGGTGCCGGGCCGCATGCCACTGGGAGGGTTCCGCATGCCCATCAGTCGTCGAGGGTTCGTCGCCGCGGCCGTGGCCGGCTCCGCCACCGCCCTGCTCGCCTCACCTGCCCGTGCGCTCACGGCCCCGGTCACCCCGGCGGCCCGCCGCTCCGCCGCGGCGGCCGATCCCGCTCGGTGGATGTCCGCGCTGCAGGACGGCATCCCGCTGACCCGGCTGACCATTCCCGGTACGCACGACACCTGCGCCACGGACCCGATGAACGGGACGGAGTGGTCGCACACCCAGAACATGGGCATATCGGAGCAACTGCGCCGCGGCATACGGTTCTTCGACATCCGGCTCGGTACGCCGCCCCCGGACGTGCCCGGCGAACTCGGCGTCTATCACGGCTCGTACTACCAGGACATCACGTTCAACACCGTCCTCGATCAGTGCAGGGACTTCCTGCGGGCTTCGCCGGACGACACCGTGCTGATGCGCGTCAAGAACGAGCACGGACTCACCGATGCCCAGCTCGGCGACAAGTTCGCCGAGTACCTGGGGCCGAAGGGCTACGGCGACCTCTTCCTCGTCCAGCCTTCGCTTCCGACGCTCGGCGCGGCCCGTGGCAAGGTCGTACTGATCACCCAGTTCGCTTCCTCGCTGAGCGCGCCCGCCTGGCCCGCGGGCGACAACGGCACCTTCTCCAACGAGTGGTTCGAACTGCAGGACCACTACGCGACGTCGGTCGACACCAAGCGGCAGGACATCCTGCGCCACCTCGACGCCGCGACGGCCCACCAGGACTCCGGCCGGCTGTATCTGAACTTCACCAGTCTCGCCCCGGACGCGGCCAATGGCTTCCGCTGGCCCAAGCACCTCGCCGACGCGGTCATGCCCGCCGTCCTGGACTACCTGTCGGGCCATCAGCAACCCGGCGTCCACCTCGGCGTCGTCGTCATGGACTTCCCCGAATTCCACCCCCCTGCCATCGAATCGCTCATCGCCCGCAATTTCCCCTCGAGCACGACTGCCTGACCAACGCACCCGCCGGACCGATCGTTCCCGCCTCGTGACGCCCCGGCTGCCCGCGTGCGATCCCCGGCGGCCTACGCTCGGCTGACGATGCCGTAACGCCACAGGACGCGACGGCAACGGCGAAGCGAACGGGGAGGGCGCCGGGCATGGACGGTCTCAAGGGGCTGACGGCCGAGGACCCGCGGACGATCGGCGCCTACCGCCTGCTCGGGCGGCTGGGCACCGGCGGCATGGGGCGGGTGTATCTGGCGCGCTCCGAGGGCGGCAGGACCGTGGCCGTGAAGCTGGTCAAGGCCGAGCTGGCGGTCGAGCAGGAGTTCCGGGACCGGTTCCGGGCCGAGGTGGCGGCGGCGCGGCGGGTGGGCGGCCGGTGGACCGCGCCCGTACTGGACGCCGACACCGAGGCGGACATCCCGTGGGTGGCGACCGGGTACATCGCGGGCCCGGCGCTGAGCGAGGTCGTGGAGGGCACGTACGGGGCACTGCCGGAGTACGGGGTCAGGCGGCTCGCCTACGGGCTGTCCAGCGCGCTGCTCGACATCCACGGCGTCGGCCTGGTGCACCGCGACCTGAAGCCGTCCAATGTGCTGCTGACCATCGACGGCCCCCGCGTCATCGACTTCGGTATCGCGCGGGCACTGGACGCGGTGAGCGAGCACACCCAGACCCGCACGGGCATGGTCGTCGGCTCGCCGAGCTTCATGTCACCCGAGCAGGTGCGCGGCGAACGGATCACGCCGGCCAGTGACGTCTTCTGCCTGGGTTCGGTGCTCGCGTACGCGGCGTCCGGACAGATGCCCTTCGGGTCGCCGGCATCGGGCGTGCACGCGGTGATGTTCCGCGTCGCCGAGTCCGCGCCCGACCTGGACTCCGTGCCGAAGCACCTGCGGGAGCTGATCGGCAGCTGCCTGGCGAAGAACCCGGAGGAGCGGCCGGCGCCGGAGGACATCGTCTCGGAGATCGGTCCGGTGAGCAGCGGCGGAGCGAGCTCGCCGTGGTTGCCGGCTCAGCTGGTCGCCCAGTTGGGGCAGCACGCCGTACGCCTGCTGGACACGGACACGCCGCCTTCGGGGCAGCCGGCACGCGGACGTACGGGGGAGACGGGCGGACGTACGGGAGAGACGGGCGGACGTACGGGAGAGACGGGCGGACGTACGGGAGAGACGGGCGGCGCGCCCCCTTCGGAGCGCTCGGAGTCACGGACGACGGTCCTGCCGACCGGCTCGGCAACGGCGCCGGGCAGCGCGCACGTGCCCGACGGCGGGCCGGGGTCGGGTGGCCCGCACGGCGGCCCGGACGGCGGCCCGGACGGCTCCGGGGGCGGCGCTCCTGCCCCTGCCCCGGCCCCGGCCGCGCCGCGGCGGCGCCGCTGGCCTCTGGCGCTCGGCGCTGTCGTCGCGGTGGTCGCCGCGGCCGGTGTGGCGACGTTCACCGTGCCCGCGCTGGGCGGGGGCGGACGGAGCGGCGGCGGGTCGGACATCCCGGCGGCGTACGTGGGCACCTGGACCGGGTTCGTGGAGCGGGACGGCGTGCCCACGGGGCAGCAGCGGCGGTTCGTGATCTCGCACGGGTCGGTGGGCGAGGTGGTCGCCAACAGCATCAGCCTCGGCGCCACGTACGAGTGCAAGAGCGACGGGAAGCTGGTGTCCGTGTCGGACGCGAACGGGCTGCGGCTGGACACCAAGGTGGTGCGCTCCGCACCCGAGGGGCGCTGCTCGGCACTGGGTGAGCACAGCCTGAAGCGCGGGTCGCACGGCACCCTCGTGTGGAACGCGGCGGGGCGTACGGCGACGCTGCGTCCGGCGGACCACGAGGTGGTGCCGACGGCGTACCTGGGTACGTGGGAGCGGCCGAACGCCGACGGGGTGGGCACCCAGCGGGTGACGATCGAACGCAGGCCCGTGGGCAGCCCCGCCGTGACGATCGAGGTGCGGGGCAGCGGCGGGCACTGCACGGCACGTGCGGACTTCTACTCGGCCGACGGGAAGCTGACGGTCGGCCCCTCGGTGGTGCAGCGGCGCGCCCCCGGATGCACGGCCAGCAGTTCGTCGTACTTCCGGATCGCGGGCGACGGCTCTCTCGTGCGCGAGTTCCGCGGCAACGACAAGCAGCCGCGTACCTACACGAAGGTGCAGTGAACGCGGCTGCCGGCCGTCACTCGTGAGGGCGCCGCCACGAGGGCGCGGCCATCGTGGGGCAGGGGCCACGGGCCCCTTGGAGTGCCTGGGACCGTGCCTCAGTCCAGGAACGAGTTGATCTGGATCGTCTCGTCGCGGCCCGGGCCGACGCCGATGGCGGAGATCGGGGCGCCCGACATGTCCTCCAGCGCCTTGACGTACGCCTGGGCGTTCTTCGGGAGCTCGGCGAAGGTCTTGGCCTTGGTGATGTCCTCGGACCAGCCCGGGAGCATCTCGTAGACCGGCTTCGCGTGGTGGAAGTCGCTCTGGTTGTGCGGCAGCTCCTCGACCCGCTTGCCGTCGATCTCGTAGGCGACGCAGACCGGGATCTGCTCCCAGCCGGTCAGCACGTCGAGCTTGGTCAGGAAGAAGTCGGTGAGGCCGTTGACGCGGGTCGCGTAGCGCGCGATGACCGCGTCGAACCAGCCGCAGCGACGGTCACGGCCGGTGGTCACACCGCGCTCGCCACCGATGGTGCGCAGTGCCTCGCCGTCCTCGTCGAACAGCTCGGTCGGGAACGGGCCGGCGCCGACACGCGTGGTGTACGCCTTGAGGATGCCGATGACCCGGTTGATCTTGGTCGGGCCGACGCCCGCACCGGTGCAGGCACCGCCGGCGGTCGGGTTCGACGAGGTCACGAAGGGGTACGTGCCGTGGTCGACGTCCAGGAGCGTGCCCTGGCCGCCCTCGAAGAGGACGACCTTGCCCTCGTCGATGGCGTCGTTGAGGATCAGCGTGGTGTCGGCCACGTAGCCCTTGATCTGGTCGGCGTAGCCGAGCATCTCCTCGACGACCTGCTCGGCGACCACCGCGCGGTGGTTGTAGAGCTTGGCGAGCACCTGGTTCTTGAAGTCGAGGGCCGCCTCGACCTTCTGGAGCAGGATCGACTCGTCGAAGAGGTCCTGCACCCGGATGCCGGTGCGGTTGATCTTGTCGGCGTAGGTCGGGCCGATGCCGCGGCCCGTGGTGCCGATCTTGCGCTTGCCGAGGAAGCGCTCCGTCACCTTGTCGACGGTGATGTTGTACGGCGTGATCAGGTGCGCGTTGCCGCTGATCAGCAGCTTGGACGTGTCGACGCCGCGCTCGTTCAGTCCGCTCAGCTCGGAGAGCAGGACCGCCGGGTCGACGACGACGCCGTTACCGATGACCGGGGTGCACCCCGGCGAGAGGATCCCGGAAGGGAGCAGGTGCAGTGCGTACTTCTGGTCGCCCACGACGACCGTGTGGCCGGCATTGTTGCCGCCCTGATAGCGCACTACATAGTCGACGGACCCACCGAGCAGGTCGGTGGCCTTTCCCTTGCCCTCGTCACCCCACTGAGCACCGAGCAGCACAAGTGCGGGCACAGGCGTACACCCCTTCCGGGCGGGGCATGTCCAACGTGCGAGCGGCTCACTGCCTGGTGCAGCCGCCGCGCGAGCCGTCGAACCGGTGCCCCGGATAGACGAAGCCCCTGGCGCAACAACGACAGGGGCTCTTGCACCGAGAGATTACCCAACATTTCTCTCGGGCGACGAACAGGACAGTCCCGGGGCGCCCGGCCGGCGCCGGGGCACGGGGCCTGCGGCGGTCGCGACGACCGTTTTGCCCCCTTCCCGTCCGAGTCCGTTCCCCGAGAGAACGCAAGCCCTAGGAAGGACCGAGGTGTCGGCTCCAGACCTTGCCGGGCGCTCCCTGCTCGTGGTCATCGACCCGGTCGCCCGCCGTGTGGACGGCGAGTCCGTACGCATCGCCAAGGACGTCCTGTCTGCGGCCGCGACCACGAAGATCTGCTTCCCGGACGATCCCGGGGAATTCGCCCGGGTGCTCGCCCGAAGGGGGCAACGCCGCCCCGTGGTGATCGGCGACGACCGCGCCCTGATGCGCACGGTCGAGCTGCTCCACAAGGAGCGTGAGCTGGCCCGGGTGGCCCTGTCGCTGGTACCCGTCGGGGCGCCGCCCGGGGTGGCCCTGTGCCGGGCGCTGGGCGTCCCCACGGACACCGTGTCCGCCGCGCGCGCCGTCCTGGACGGGCAGGAACGCGCCCTCGACCTGCTGTCCGACGACAGCGACGGGATCGTGCTGGGCGGGCTGCGCATTCCGGGCGGCGACGTGGCCGAGCAGCCCGCACCGGCGCCGCGTGCGGCCGCGGAGGAGCCCGTCGTACCCGCGCAGCAGCCCTGGTGGTCCCCGGCCGCACGGACCGCCCGAGCGGCCTTCTCGCTGCTCACGGCGCCCGTCCCGGGTGGCGGCGGGAGCCGCGCCCGGCGCGGCGAGCGGGTACTGCCGCGGCTGCGGGTGGAGGCGGACGGCGTGGTGCTGGCCGACCTGGACCGGCCGGTGCACCGCGTGTCGGTCGCGCCCGTGGGGTGCACGGCGGCGCACGGAACGGAGCCGCGCGACGGGGCGGCGTGCGCGTCGCAGGAGCCGCAGGGGCTGGCCGAGGTGGTCGTGCAGTGGCAGGCCTCGGAGGCGCCGGTACGGGTACGGGCGCGGGCCGTGACGGTGTCCGGGCCCGATTTCCACTACCGGGCCGACGCGCTGATCGGCGGGCCGGTCAGGACGCGGACCTGGACGGTCCAGCCCTCCGCGTGGCGGTTGACGCTCCCCCGGAAGTGACCCCGCGGCGGGGGTGACGCTTCTCACGCCCGGATCTGCGGCTGCGGAGAAATCCACGGCTCCGGTCGCGGGCGCGCGACCTCAGCCGGGCAGACGGCCTTCGTCCTCGGCCTCCTGCTGGGCGCGCAGCTGGTCACGGTGCGCCCGCCAGCGCTCCATCATCACGGTCAGCTCCTGCTGCATGAACTCGAAGAACGCGAGGGTCTCACCGACCCGGCGACCGGCCGGCGAGCTCTCGCCGAGGCTGTCCACGCCTTCGCGCAGCGCCGTTTCCAGGCGGGTCATGTTGCTGTTCTTGCGGGTCAGCGCCTCGTGCCACTGCTCGCTGTGCACCCGGTACCGGTCGCGCCGGGAACCGGGCTCGCGCTCCCGGCCGACCATGCCGACCTGCGAGAGGTAGCGGATCGCGCCGGAGACGGCGGCGGGGCTGATGCTCAGCCGTTCGCTGATCTCCGCGGAGGTGAGCACGCCGGAGTCCGAGGAGATCAGACAGGAGAACACCCGGGCGGGCATCCGCTGCATTCCCGCGTCCACGAGCTGCGCGGCGAAGCGCTCCACGAACTGGGCAACCGCCTCGTCGTCCCGCCGTTCCACCCACTGCTCCTCGCTCATCTGCTCATCCTCTCCCGAACCCCCGGCGACCGACGACGCGCGCTCCGACTCCCTCGCACGCTCCTCGATTTTATACGCTTCCTTAACTTCACAAGTTTGTGAAAGTAGCGTATGTTCAAAATCATGACTGCAGCAACAGACCCGGCAGCGGCGGTCCACGTCGCCGGTCTCCACAAGTCGTTCGGGCGCACCCGCGCGCTCGATGGTCTCGACCTCACCGTCACCCCTGGCGAGGTTCACGGCTTCCTCGGCCCCAACGGCGCCGGGAAGTCCACCACCATCCGTGTCCTGCTGGGCCTGCTGCGCGCCGACCGCGGAGACGCCCGCCTGCTGGGCAAGGACCCCTGGCACGACGCGGTCGCACTGCACCGCCGCATCGCGTACGTGCCCGGGGACGTGACGCTGTGGCGCAACCTCTCCGGCGGCGAGGTCATAGACCTCTACGGCCGCCTCCGCGGCGGGCTCGACAACGCCCGCAGGGCCAGGCTGCTGGAGCACTTCGAGCTCGACCCCACCAAGAAGGGGCGTACGTACTCCAAGGGCAACCGACAGAAGGTCGCCCTGGTCGCCGCCTTCGCCTCCGACGCGGACCTGCTGATCCTCGACGAGCCGACCTCCGGCCTCGACCCGCTGATGGAGGAGGTCTTCCAGGAGTGCGTCCTGGAGGCACGCGACCGCGGACGCACGGTCCTGCTCTCCAGTCACCTCCTGTCCGAGGTCGAGGCGTTGTGCGACCGGGTCAGCATCATCCGCAAGGGCCGGACCGTGGAGAGCGGCTCGCTCGCCGACCTCCGCCACCTCACCCGCACCTCCGTCGCCGCGGAGCTGGCCGGCCCGCCCGACGGGCTGTCCCGCCTCCCCGGCGTGCACGGCCTCGACGTGCAGGGCAACCGGGTGCGGCTCCAGGTCGACACCGACAAGCTCGACGCCGTACTGCGCTCCCTCACCACCTCCGGCGTACGCAGCCTGACGAGTACGCCGCCGACGCTGGAGGAGCTGTTCCTGCGGCACTACCAGGACGAGTTGGGCGGCGAACCGGGCGACGGGTACCACCGCACCGACGCCGCCACGAAGGCAGCCGTTCGACCGTCCGGCGCGGAGCCCTCCGACGCCGAAGGGGTGACCACGCGATGACCGCCGTACTCGCCGGCCCCGCCGTCCGGAGCGGGACCCGCGACCTGGCCGGCACCGGCACCCTGCTCCGCCTCGCCCTGCGTCGCGACCGGCTGATGATCCCGCTGTGGGTCCTGCTGCTCGGGCTGACGGTGGCAAGCCTGGGCGGCTCCTTCGAAGCGCTCTACGACACCGCGGCCCAGCGCTCCGAGCTGGCCCGGTCGATGAACGCCAACGCCTCCATGCGCGCGCTGTACGGGCCGGTGTTCGGCGATTCGATCGGCGGACTGGTCGCCTGGCGCATGGCCGGCTTCGGAGCGGTGCTCGCCGCCGTGATGAGCCTGCTCATCGTCGTACGGCACACCAGGGAGGAAGAGGAGACGGGCCGTCAGGAAATGCTGTCGGCGGCCATGGTCGGCCGCCGCGCGCCGATCACCGCCGCCCTGCTGACCGCGTTCCTCGCCAACATCGCCCTGGCGCTGGTCATCGGCGCCGGCCTCACCGCCTCAGGTCAACCGGCCGCGGGCTCGTTGGCGCTCGGCCTGGCCATCGGCGGTTGCGGCATCTTCTTCGCGGGCGTCGCCACCATCGCCGCACAACTCACCGAGAGCGCACGGCTCGCCAAGGGTCTGACGGGCGCCGTCGTGGGGCTCGCCTTCGTCCTGCGGGCCGCGGGCGACGCCGCGACCGCCGACGGGTCCTCGCCGCTGACGTGGATCTCGCCGATCGGCTGGTCCCAGCATCTTCGGGCCTACGCCGACGAACGCTGGTGGGTACTCCTGCTGTTGGCCGCCGGCACGGGCGCCACGGCATACGCCGGGTACGCACTGACCGCGCGGCGCGACCTCGGGATGAGCTTCCTGCCCGCGCGGCCGGGGCCGGCCCGTGCGCCGGCGTCACTGAACGGCGCGTTCGGCCTCGCCTGGCGACTCCAGCGCATGACACTGCTCGGCTGGACGATCGGATTCGTGGTGGCCGGCGGGGTGTTCGGTGGCATCGCCAACGGCGCCCCCGACATGGTCGGCGACAACGAACAGACCCGGCAGATCCTGGAACGGATGGGCGGCGCCCAGGCGCTGACCGACACGTTCCTGGCCACCATGGCCGGCATGCTGGGCATGGTCGCGGCCCTCTACGCGACGGGCGCGGTGCTGCGGTTGCGCGGTGAGGAGACCGGCGACCGGGCCGAACCGGTACTGGCCGGCGCGGTCGGACGGCTGCGCTGGGTGGCGAGCCACCTGGTGGTCGCGTTCCTCGGCACGGGCGTGGTGCTGGCTGCCGGCGGAGTGGGGCTGGCGATCGGGTACGGGAGCACCACCGGTGACATGGGCGGACGGTTCGGCCCCATCGTGGGTGCGACGCTGGCGCAGATACCGGCGGTCTGGGTCCTGACCGGGCTCGCCACCTTCCTGTTCGGCGTCCTCCCGAAGCTCGCCACGGCGGCCTGGGGGCTGGTCGGGGTGTCCCTGGCCCTCGGCTGGATCGGCCCCGCGCTCGATCTTCCGCAGTGGGCGATGGACCTCTCCCCCTTCAGCCACCTCCCGAAGCTCCCGGGCGGCGACGTGACGGCGACCCCCTTCGTATGGCTGCTGCTCATAGCCGCCGTGAGCACGACCCTCGGCCTCGTGGGGGCGAAGCGCCGGGACATGGGGTGACGTCGAAGTGACCTACGGGGGCGGCGGGACGGGCCCGGAAACGGGGGTGGGGCCCGCCCCCGGCCGGCCGATGAAGGGCCGCCCCCGGCCGGCCGGTGTGAGGTCCGCCCCGGCCGGCCGGTGGGCGTGCTGGTCGGGGCTTTCTCCCTGACCCACAGCGATATCCACACCCTGTGGATATCGTTCGGGGTCCGCCGACTGCGGTCCCGGGGGGGGCGGGAGGCGACGGCTCGCGCCCCGGAGCCAGAGACTCGCCCCGGGGCGGTGGTTCAGAGGCCGGGCGTCACCAGGCCGGTTTCGTAGGCGAAGACGGCGGCCTGAGTGCGGTCGCGGAGGCCGAGCTTCACCAGGATGCGGCTCACATGCGTCTTGATCGTGGATTCGGCGACGACGAGGTGGGCGGCGATCTCACCGTTCGACAGGCCCTGAGCGACCAGCACCAGGACCTCCGTCTCCCGTTCCGTGAGGTCGGCGACGCGGTCCTGGGCGGGCGGCCGGGGCGCGCCCAGCCGGGAGAACTCCGAGATCAGTCGCTTGGTGACGGTCGGCGCGAGAAGTGCTTCGCCGGACGCGACGATCCGTACGCCCTCCGCCAACTGGCCGGCGGAGGCGTCCTTGAGGAGGAAGCCGCTGGCTCCCACGCGGAGCGCTTGGTAGACGTACTCGTCCAGGTCGAAGGTGGTCAGCACCAACACCTTGGCATCCGCGTCGGCGGCGACGATCTCGCGAGTGGCGTCGAGGCCGTTGACCTCCGGCATGCGGATGTCCATCAGGACGACGTCCGGGTGGAGCGCGGCGACCTGGGCGACCGCGTCGCGGCCGTTCACCGCCTCGCCGACGACCTCGATGTCCGGCATCGCGTTGAGGAGGACCGAGAAGCCCTCGCGGACCATCACCTGGTCGTCGACGATCAGAACCCTGATCATTCCTGCGGCCTCTCCGGCGGGGTGTCCGGCTTGTTCAGCGACACGGTGGACTGTGCATCGGCGGACTGGGAATTGGTGGGCAGCGAATCGGCGGACTGTGAAGCGGTGGGCTGCGCATCGGTGGGCTGCTGTCCGGTGGTGGGGTGCCGCATCGGACGGGTGGGTGACGGCTCCTTCGTACCAGGAATCGGACTGCCACCGGGCGACCCGTGGCCACCGTATGCCCCGCGGCCATCGGGCGTCCCGAGCCCGCCGGATGCTCCAGCCGCCTCCGATACTCCGATCGTCCCTGACGCTCCGGTCGCCCCCGACGTTCCGGGCGTTCTCGACGCTGCCGTCGTTCTCGACGCTCCAGGGGCCGACGTGTCGCTGTTGTCCGGTGTGGAGGCTGCCGGGAGGAAGACCGCGACCTCGTAGCCGCCGTCCGCGGTCGGGCCGTTGGTCATCTCGCCGTTGAGCATGCCGACGCGTTCATGCATCCCGAGGACGCCGTGGCCTGCACCGGGCGAGGGCTTGGCCAGGCGGTTCGCGGGGCCGTTGACGACGCGGAGGCCGAGCCCACCGAGTACGTAGGCGACCTCCACCTGGGCCTCGGCGCCCGGCGCATGCCGCAGCGTGTTGCTCAGCGCCTCCTGGATGATCCGGTACGCCGACAGCTCGACGCCCTGCGGAAGTTGCCGGACCGCGCCGGTGACGACGGCCGTGACGCTGAGCCCCGCCCCACGCACGCTGTCCAGCAGACCGTCCAGGTCGGCAAGGGTGGGCTGGGGTGCCTCGGGGCCGGCGAAGGCGTCCGGGTCCTCGGACCGTACGACGCCCAGGATGCGCCGCAGTTCGGTGAGCGCGGCGACGGCGTTCTCGCGGATGGTCGAGAAGGCGGTGGCCAGCTCGGGAGGCGTGTCACGCACACGGTACGGCGCCGCCTCGGCCTGAATGGCGATGACCGACATGTGGTGCGCGACGACGTCGTGCAGCTCGCGGGCGATGGTCGCGCGCTCCTCCAACGTGGTGCGCCGCGACCGTTCCACCGCCGTGACCGTACGGGTCTCCTCGACCTGCTGCCGTTCCTCGCGCCAGGCACGAACGGCCGCGGCCGCGAGCAGGACGACCCCGTTCGCCAAGGCCACCTGCGGCAGCAGGCCGGTGTCGCTACCCAGCACGACGACTCCCGGCGTGAGCACGGCGAACGTCACCGCCCACATCTCCGGCGCCAGCCGAGGCCGGGTGCGCAGGACCACCAGGGTCATCGTCGCGAGGTGCCCCATGACGGAGAACAGCCAGGCGCCTCCACCGCCGCCGAGTATCCCGAAGCACACGGCCAGCAGCGACACCCAGAAAGCACCCACCGGCCGGACGAGCGTCATCGCCGGCGGGCCCGCCACGAGTACGCCGAAGATCAGCACGATCAGCGGCGGCCCGACGCTGACCGCCTGGGTGGCGAACATCAGCAGCACGAAGGCGTAGCCGAGGACCAGCGCGTGCGGGAACCAACGCAGGTAGCGGCTCGTCCGGGGCGGCATCCACGGCACCCAGCCGGCCACCCGGTCGGCGTCCAGCGGGGGCAGCGGACGGAAGGCGAAGGGGTGGGAGAACAGGTCCCGGCGGAGGCCGCTCAGCACACCGCTCACAATGCGTGCTTCGGGGTGCCCGCCGGCACGGGCGTACCCGGCGTCGCCCTGCTTCCGGCGTGCGCCGTCCGCGCCACCCGCGCCGTACGCGCCATACGCATCGTCCGCGCCATGCGCGCCATGCGCGCTATACGCGTTGTCCGCACCGTACGCGCCGCCCGCGCCCTCCACAGACTGAGGTTTCTTGTTCACGCACCCCACCGTATGTACGGAGACGGTCGGTGGCGTCCGGCCCGATGGGGATCTGTGCGGGTCCGTCTCAAGTACTACACGCCGACGGCGGCCGGCCGCGGGTTCCGGCGTCCGCATTACCGCGAGGCGGGAGCCCTCAGCTCCAGCCCACAGCCCACAACTCCCAACCCCAAACCCTCGACCCGCAACCCGCACCCCACAGCCCCCAATCCGCAACGCCCAGCCCCCACCCCCCTTCCTCAGATCTCCACCAGCAGTTCCCGCACTCCCCTGATCACGAAGTTCGGCTTCCAGGAGGGTTCGGTGGCGAGACGGAGGGCCGGGGCGGCACGGAGGAGGGCGCCGAAGGAGGCGGCCAGTTCCAGGCGGGCGAGCGGGGCGCCCAGGCAGTAGTGGATACCGGCACCGAGGGTGACGTGCGGGTTGTCCGGGCGGGCGAGGTCCAGCTCCTCCGGCCGGTCGAAGCGGGCCGGGTCGCGGTTGGCCGAGCCGAAGAGGAGGGCGACCTCCGCGCCGCGCGGGATGACCGTGCCGTCGATCTCGATGTCGTCGAGCACCCAGCGTTCGAAGAGCTGGAGCGGGGTGGCGTACCGCAGCAGCTCCTCGATGGCGGTGGGGAGCAGCGCGTCCGGGGCGGCGCGGAGCGCGGCGAGTTGCGCGGGGTGCCGGAAGAGGGCGAGCCAGCCGTTGGTGGTGGTGTTGACGGTGGCTTCGTGGCCGGCGTTGAGGAGCAGCGCGCAGGTGGAGGTCATTTCCTGTTCGGTCAGCCGGTCGCCCTCGTCGTGGGCGGCGATCAGGCCGCTGATCAGGTCGTCGCCGGGGTCCTTGCGCCGGGTGGCGATGAGTTCGCGGAGGTAGGCGGAGAATTCGAGGGAGGCCTGTACCGCGCGGCGTGCCGTCTCCTCCGGCGGGTTCAGCTCGTACATCCCACAGATGGCGGCTGACCAGGGGCGCAGCAGGTGACGGTCGGCTTCGGGGACGCCGAGCATCTCGGCGATGACCGCGACCGGGAGCGGCTCGGCGATCGCGGTCAGCAGGTCACCGCCGCCCGCCGTGACGAAGTCGTCGACCAGTCCCTCGGCGAGTGTGCGGACGACGGGGGCCAGTTGCTCGACGGTGCGGGGCGTGAACGCCTTGGACACCAGGCGGCGCAGCCGGGTGTGGTCGGGGGCCTCCGTGTCGAGCAGGGAGTTGCTGTTGAGGGCGTGGAAGGGCTCGTGCGCGGGCGGGGGTGGGGTGCGGCCGAATTCCTGGTGGGTGAAGCGGTGCAGGTAGGTACGGCCGAGACGGCGGTCCCGCAGGAGCGCGCCGACGTCGGCGTGGTGCGGTACGAGCCACTGGTCGGAGGGCGGGAAGTAGTGCACACGGCCGGCGGCGCGCAGTTCGGCGAGGCCGGGGTAGGGGTCGGCGACGAACTCGGGCGACCAGGGGGCGAATGCGGCGACGGCTGCCATGGGGGGACGGTACCGCCGCGGGTGGGGCGCCGGTCAGGGGCCGGTACGGCCGGATCGCCCGTCGTCCGGGGTGACTTCCGCAGCGGAATCCGGTACGGCCCCGACCCGGCGCAGCGCGTTCCGGTGCGGCCCCGCCCCGGCTCCCCGCGTGGCTCCCGCCGCGCTGACCAGCGCCTCGTGCAGCGCGGCGAACGCGTCCGTGCCGGGTGTGACGGCGGCGTAGTGCCCCACACCAGGGAGTTCGCGCAGGACGACGGGTGCGCCGCCACCGGTTCCGTTGCCGGAGTCCCCGCATGCGCCGCCGGCGCCGGTCCCGGCGGTGTCCCCGAACAGGCCGCTGCCGTGCGCCTTCGCGTACCGTCGCGACAGTTCCACCGGTACGTCGGGGTCGTCCGTGCCGTGCAGGAGCGTCACCGGTACACGGGGTGGCAGCCGTACGGGGTCGGTCTCGGCGATGCGTGCCGTCAGCGCCGCCGGCGCGAGCGGTGCGGGCGTGCCGCCGCTCAGGAACTCCGCCACCGCGCCGTTGCTCAGCCGCAGGTCGTGGGCGCGGGCGAGATCGGCTACCGGGGCGAGGGCGACGACCGCGGTGACCGGGCCGGGGTGGGCGGCGGCCCAGAGGGCGAGGTGGCCGCCGGCGGAGTGGCCGGCGACGAGCACGGGAGTGCCGGCGGGTGCCGCGGCGACCGCCGTCCGTACCGCCTCGGTCACATCGTCGAACGTCTCCGGCAGGCCGCCGCCTCCGCCGGCCCTGCGGTACTCGGCGAGCGCGACGTGCAGGCCGTTCCGGGCCAGCGCGGCGGCCGCCGGTGACAGGTGCGTACGGTCGTACGCCACGCGCCAGAAGCCGCCGTGCAACAGCACGACCAGCGGCGCGGTGCGGCCGCCGGCCGGCGGAGCAGGTGCCGTGGACGACAGGGCAGGGGGCGTGGGCGACAGGGCAGGGGCCATGGTCGGCGGGCCGGACACCGTGGGCGTAAGGGCAGGTGCCGTGGTCGGCGGCCGGTACAGGTCGACGACCTGGTCCGGGTGGTCGCCGTAGACGAGACGGTCGTCCGGCGCGACGGGCGGGAGGCCCAAGAGCGCGGCTTCCTCCCCCACCGGCGCAGCGGGCCGGAGACCCGACAGCGCGGCCTCCGCGTCCGGGGTCGGGGCGTTCATACCGTGACCGGGCCCTCTTCCGGGCCGCCCGCGGCGACCGCGGACGCGCTGCCGTCGCCCGGGACGTACGCCAGGATCTCGGCGAGGGTCCGGGCGGCGCGTTCCGCGTCGGCGAAGGAGGTGTAGAGCGGGGTGAAGCCGAAGCGCAGCACGTCGGGGTGGCGGAAGTCGCCGATCACGCCGTGCCGGATCAGTTCGCCCATCACCTCGGTGGCCCCGGCGCATTCCAGGGCGACCTGGCTGCCGCGTTCGTCGTGCCGTTCCGGGGTGACCGACCGCACCCGGCCGCGGGGGACGTAGGCCCGTACGCATTCGAGGAAGAAGTCGGTGAGCGCGAGGCTCTTGGCGCGCACGTCCTCGATGGCGACGCCTTCCCAGACCTCCAGCGCGGCTTCCAGGGCGAGCAGCGAGAGGATGTCCGGGGTGCCGACGCGGCCGCGTTCGACGCCCGGCGCCGGCACGTACTCGGCGTCCATGCCGAAGGGGTCGGCGTGGGAGTTCCAGCCGGGCAGCGGTGAGTCGAAGCGCGGCTGGTGCTCGGCGCGGATGTACAGGTAGGCGGGGGCGCCGGGGCCGCCGTTGAGGTACTTGTACGTGCAGCCGACGGCGAGGTCCACGCCGTGCGCGTCCAGGTCGACGGGCAGGGCGCCCGCGCTGTGGCAGAGGTCCCAGACGGCGAGGGCGCCCGCTTCGTGCAGGGCGGCGGTGATGCCGGGCAGGTCGTTGATCCGGCCGGAGCGGTAGTCGACGTGGTTGACCAGCGCGGCGGCGGTACGCTCCGACGCTTCGACGGGCATCCGGGCGGCTTCGACGGGGCGCAGGGTGCAGCCGGTGAGCCGGGCGGCGGACCGGGCGATGTAACCGTCGGTCGGGAACGTCGCGGCGTCGACGAGGATCTCGTCCCGGGGGACGCCGCCGGCCGCCGGCCCGGTCTCGTTGGCCATGCGTACGGCGGCGACCAGGGCCTTGAAGACGTTGATGCTGGTGGAGTCGCCGACGACGACCTGACCGGGGGCGGCGCCGAGGAGCGGGGCGATGCGGTCGCCGATCCGTTCGGGCGCGGTCCACCAGCCGGATTCCGACCAGGAGCGGATGCGCAGCTCACCCCATTCGCGGGCGATGACCTCGCGGACCCGCTCGGGGACCGCGTGGGGCAGGGCACCGAGGGAGTTGCCGTCGAGGTAGACCGCTTCGTCGAGCACGAACTCGGCCCGCTTGGCGCGCAGCGGATCCTCGGCGTCCTTGCGCGCGGCGTGGGCGGCGAGGTCGTCGCGGAGGGCGGCCTCGGCGACGGCATGGCCGGCCAGGGTGTCCGCCGCGCCGGACGAATCCACACCGCCGGTGGCCGTACCGCCGGTGGACATACGGCCGGCGACCGTACCGCCGGTGGCCACCCCGCCGACAGCCGCCCCGGGCGAATCGATTCTGTCGGTCGCCGCACCGGGCACATCCATGCCCCCGGCAGCTACGCCGGACGACGCATCCACGCCCCCGCCCGTCACCCCGGACGCACCCATACCGCCGGTCGTCGCGCCGTCTGCGGCGCTCTGGTTCTGCTGCACGTCGTCGTCACCCTTCGCCGCTGCCCGGCCGCATTGCTGTGTGGTGCTGTGTGGTGCGGAGCCGCTCGTTCCCGTCGGTGGTCAGTTGCCGCTCCAGCACGGGTGCCCCGTCCGGCCGGGTCGAGTACCGCGGTCGGGCGGTCGGCCGCTCAGACATGGCTGCGAGCCGTCCACAGCTCAGGGAAAACGTTCTTGCGGGCGCGCTTCTCCAGCCACGCGACACCGGAGGAACCGCCGGTGCCCATCTTCGCGCCCATCGCCCGGCGGGTGGCCACCAGGTGGTCGTTGCGCCAGCGCCAGACCAGTTCGGCGACGTCGGTGAGGACCTCGCCCAGTGCGACCAGCTCGCTCCGCGGGTCGCCGGCGTAGACCTCGGCCCAGGCGGCTTCGACGGCGGGGTTCGGCTCGTACTTGAGCGTGGGGTCGCGCTGCAGGACGGACACGGGGACGGCGTATCCGCGGCGGTCCAGCAGCCGCAGGACCTCGTCCCACAGGCTCGGCTCGTGCAGCGCCTTCGCCAGCTCGGCGTACTCGCGGGGCGCGCCGCGGTGCGGGACCAGCATGGAGGCGGACTTCTCGCCGAGCAGGAACTCCAGCCGTCGGTACATCGCGGACTGGAAGCCGGAGCCGTCGCCGAGGGCGCCGCGGTAGGCGTTGAACTGCGCGGGGGTCAGCCGGGCCAGCGGTTTCCACGCGGCGTTGAGCGCTTCCAGCTCGTACGTGGAGCGGCGCAGCGCGTCGATCGCGGTGGGCACGTCATCGCCGCGCAGGGCATCGCAGGCGGTGTGCCACTCGTGGACGATGACGGTGAACCACAACTCCATGACCTGGGTGGTCACCAGGAACGCCATCTCTCCGGGGTCGTCGGAGAGCAGGTGCTGGGCGTGGGTCAGCAGTTCCGCCTGGACGTAGTCCTCGTACGGCGTGGTGCCTGCGAAGTCGAGATTCGGGTCCGCTTCGGCCTGGCCGCCGACCGGGCAGCGCGGGGCCGGCTCCGGGGACGGGGACGCCTGGGACGCTGATGACGAGTGCGACATCAGGAACTCCTCGTGATGCATGCCTCCGGGTAGCGGTCCGCCCCTTCCTGTCGGCATCGGAGCCCCGGTCCCCTCGTCAGGCCCGGCTCACCGGACCTGTTGCGCATCTTCCGCAACTCTCCAGGGTTTGGCAAGGGCAGCCCCGGCCGACTCGCGGGGGCCGAACCGGCTCAGGACCGGCCGGAACATGTCGCCGGCCGGTCCTGAGCCGGTCTTCTCCCGGGTGATACCTCAGGAGAGCGTGTCGGCCGCCGTCGGCGAGGATTCGCGCAGGAAGGTCGTGCAGCGCTCGTACTCCTCCTGCTCGCCGATCGCCTGGGCGGCGCGGGCGAGCGCGTGCAGCGCCCGCAGGAAGCCGCGGTTCGGCTCGTGCTCGAACGGGACCGGGCCATGGCCCTTCCAGCCGGCCCGGCGAAGCGAGTCCAGGCCGCGGTGGTAACCCGTACGGGCGTACGCGTAGGACTCGACGGTCCGGCCGGCCTGGAAGGCGTCGTCCGCCAGCTGTGCCCAGACGAGCGAGGACGCCGGGTACTTCGCGGCGACGTCGGCCGGTGCGGTGCCCGAGGCGAGCAGCTCGCGGGGCTCCGGGTCTTCGGGCAGATGGGTCGGGGGCGGTCCCCCGAGCAGGTTCTCGTGAATGGCCATGCGTCCAAGTCTGCCTGGTCCGTGCGGCGGGCGGCGCCCGGGAGGTGGCCGTTCCGGTGGGCGCACGGAGGATCGTCCACGCGCGGGGCGGCCCGGCCGCACCACCGTCCACGGCCTCCACACCACCGTCCGCGGCTTCGGGTGCGCCGGGTACGGTCCGGGCACGCGGAGGGCCCCGTACGCGTGCTCCCCTTGCGTACGGGGCCCTCCGAGGTGCTTACTCCGCGGGCGCCGGTGCGGCGCCGCGCCGGAGTTACTTGATCTTGGTGCCGGTGGAGCGCAGGTTGGCGCAGGCCTCGGTGACGCGCTTGGCCATGCCGGCCTCGGCCAGCTTGCCCCAGCTGCGCGGGTCGTAGACCTTCTTGTTGCCGACCTCGCCGTCGACCTTCAGGACGCCGTCGTAGTTACGGAACATGTGGTCCGCGATCGGGCGGGAGAAGGCGTACTGGGTGTCGGTGTCGAGGTTCATCTTCACGACGCCGTTCTCCAGCGCGGTGGCGATCTCCTGCTCGGTGGAGCCGGAGCCGCCGTGGAAGACGAAGTCGAACGGGGACTGCTTGCCGTACTTGGCGCCGACGCCCTCCTGGAGGTCCTTGAGGAGCTCGGGGCGGAGGACGACGTTGCCCGGCTTGTAGACGCCGTGGACGTTGCCGAAGGAGGCGGCGAGCAGGTAGCGGCCCTTCTCGCCCAGGCCCAGCGCCTCGGCGGTGCGGATCGCGTCGTCGACGGTGGTGTAGAGCTCGTCGTTGATCTCGTGGGTGACGCCGTCCTCCTCGCCACCGGTCGGGGTGATCTCGACCTCAAGAATGATCTTGGCGGCGGCGGCCTTGGCGAGCAGCTCCTGGCCGATGGAGAGGTTGTCGGCCAGGTTCTCGGCCGAGCCGTCCCACATGTGGGACTGGAAGAGCGGGTTCTGGCCCTTGGCCACGCGCTCGGCGGAGATGTCGATCAGCGGGCGGACGTAGCCGTCCAGCTTGTCCTTGGGGCAGTGGTCCGTGTGCAGCGCGACGGTGATGTCGTACTTCGCGGCCACGACGTGCGCGAACTCGGCCAGGGCGACGGCACCGGTCACCATGTCCTTGCTGTACTGGCCGCCCAGGAACTCCGCACCGCCCGTGGAGATCTGGATGATGCCGTCACTCTCGGCCTCGGCGAAACCGCGCAGCGCCGCGTGCAGCGTCTGGGTCGAGGTCACGTTGATGGCCGGGTAGGCGAACTTGCCTGCCTTCGCCCGGTCGAGCATCTCGTTGTAGATCTCGGGGGTTGCGATGGGCATCTGTCCGCTCCTTGTGTGTGCGGGTACCGGGTACGTTCTGGGCCCTGACCAGGGGGCGACGTCATCGTCGCGGCCCATCTTCCCAGACTTGCCGGATACCTCCACATCGCGCCGCCACCCGGACGGCGCAAAGGGCGGGCTGTTTCACGTGAAACAGCCCGCCCTTTGGTGAAACCGCAGGTCACCGCGTGCGGCACCGAAAAACCCGGCCCGGCGCGCCGACCTCACCGGCGAGCGTGCCGGTGCTCTCAGGCGAGACCGAGGTCGGTGAGCTGGTAGCCGGTGATGTACTTCAGGCCGGCCCCGGCGATGGCCGACTCGGCGCCGCGGTCGACGATCGTCGCGACGGCGACGACCTCAGCGCCCGCCTCACGGGCCGCCTCGACGGCGGTCAGCGGGGAGCCGCCGGTGGTGGAGGTGTCCTCGACGACCAGGACGCGGCGGCCCGTGATGTCCGGTCCCTCGATGCGGCGCTGCATGCCGTGGGTCTTCTGGGACTTGCGGACGACGAAGGCGTCCAGCTTCTGCCCGCGCGCGGCGGCGGCGTGCAGCATCGACGTCGCGACCGGGTCGGCGCCGAGCGTGAGCCCGCCGACCGCGTCGTAGTCGAGGTCGGCGGTGATGTCCAGCATCACCTGGCCGACCAGCGGCGCCGCCTCGGCGTCCAGGGTGATCCGGCGGAGGTCGATGTAGTAATCGGCTTCCTTGCCGGAGGAAAGCGTCACCTTGCCGTGCACCACGGCCTTGTTCTTGATCTGCCGCAGCAGCTCGCCACGTACGTCGTCCGTCATGCGCACGAGCTTAGGACAGCACGGGGGCCGGTCCGGGACGCGGCTCCGCGAGGCCCACCGGAGCCGGTACCGGCCGCTGCCGGCACCGGGCGGGCCGACCGGTCAGGCCAGGGAACGCCAGGTCCAGGTCGTGGAGATCTCCAGCGGGTCGATGGGGGTGACCAGGCGCGGCAGGGTGTTCAGCCCGTTGGGCGGGCCGGACTGCGGCTCCACGCACACGGCCGCCTCCTGCTCGTCGTAGACCACGACCCACTCGGCGCGGCTGGCGACCTTCAGCTCCAGCCGGCCCGGCCAGGTGAGGGTGACATCCACGCCCTGCGGCATGCCGAAGCAGTCGTCCCAGGGGCCGGGGCGGGGCGCGATGCGCTGCCCGGTCGGGAGGTGGTCGGGCCCACGCTCCTCCTGCCATTCGGGGGCGAAGTCGATACGGACGCCCTCGCCGCCGTCACCGAGGTCGCGGAGGAACCAGGGGTGCCAGCCGGCCTGCGCCGGAAAGGAGTCGCCGTACGTCTCGATACCCATGGTCAGCGTCAGCGAGCCGCCGTCCTCGGCCAGGTCCACCAGCTGGGTGACCTTGCCGGGGTAGGGCCAGGGGGCGGCCGGGTCGTCCAGGTCGTACGTGAAGGCCCCGCTGGTTCCGGTCGTACGGGCGGTGCGCCAGGAGAGGTTGCGGCCGTTGCCGTGGATGGCGTGCGGCGGGGAGTTGAGCGGCATCTGGTGCGTCTCGCCGCCGTTGCGGAACCGGCCGTTCTCGATCCGGCCGCACCACGGCACCATCGGGAAGCAGCCGTACTTGTCGCCCTGCCGGAGCAGCTCCGTGCCGCCGATCCGCAGACTCTCGATGCGGCAGCCGTTGTCCGGGCGGACGGCCACCTCGGTGTCCCCGGCGGCCAGCCGGACGGTGCGTGCCACGCGCGGCTTGTGGGCGGGCTCTGTGCGGTTCTCAGTGCTCACGGCTCGACCTTAACGGTGCGGCTCACGCGCGGCGGGCCGGGCACGCGGGGCCCGACGCCGCATCAGCGGCGGCGGCGCAGGACCCGGCCGACCACCACGGCGGAGGCCAGGACGACGGCCGCCGCGGGGGCCGCCCAGCGGAGGGTGGCCGAGGCGGAGGTGGTGTCGGGGGCGGGCACGGGTGCGTAGCGGCCGCGCGGCGGGGCGTGGTCGACCTCCTCGGCGCTGCGGCCGATCATCGTGCGGCGGGCGTGCGCGGCCTCGGCGGGCGGCTCGGCCGGGATGCCGAGCTCGTCGTCGGCGAGCGGGTCCAGCGAGGGGGGCGGGATCTCGGTCTCGAAGACGCCGGACCGCGGCGGCGCGTCCACCAGGTCGCCCGCTTCGTCGACGTCGTCGGCGTCCTCCGCGTCGGCGTCGTCCACCCCGGTGACATCGTCCGGGTCGTCCTCGGCGCCCGGCTCCCTGCCCCCTTCGATGCCGCTGACGCCCTCGATGCCGCTGACACCCTCGGCGTCGCCGACGGCGTCTTCCTCGGTCTCTTCCGCGGCGAGCGCGTCCGCACCGGCGACGGCGTCCTCCTCGTCACCGGCCGGCTCCACGCCGGTCGCGCCGGGCTCTTCGCGCCCGTCCGTCGGCTCGCTCGCGAAGACGGCCGCCCCCTCGGCGGCCGTCGTGCCCGCGTCCGGCGGGCTCTGCACATCGGAGGCGTCCGACGAGGCCTGCGTACCGGAGCCGGCCGGCTCCCCGGTGGCCGCTGCGGAGGCGTCCGGCTCCCCGATGGCCACCGGCCGGAGCGACAGGTCCTCCGTGAGGGTGGTGGCGAAGCGGTCCAGGATGCGGCGCCCGACCGCCTGAACGGCGTCGTCCGTGGCGGCCGCGAGCCGGCCGGCGGACCGTACGACCGCGGTGCAGGAGAGCGTCGTGCCCTTGCCGCCCTCGTCGGGCGCCACCCGCACGGTGAGGTCCAGCTCGGCGAAGCCGTCGCCGCGCACCTCCGTGCCACGCGCCGCGGCGTCGAACGCGTCCGGGTCGCCGTCGCGCGGGGTCACCCGCAGCGTGCCGCGGTAGGTGATGGTGGAGCCGCCGACCCGCAGCCGCAGCCGGCCCTCCGGAACTCCGGGTGCGGGGTCCGCGTCGAGCTGGGCGCCCGGGACGCAACGGGCCAGGCGTTCCGGCTCGGTGAGCGCTTGCCGCACCGTGCCGACGGGAAACGGAACGTACACCTCATGCTCCATGACATCGGAGCCTAATTCCTTTCCGGGCGCGACGGAGGCCCCCCGGTGATATCCCGCTCCTCGCGTCGGTCCCCTGGTGTCCCGAGGGAGCCGGCCGGGCACACCTCCGACGGACCGTGCGGACAGGTGTCCATCGGCCGTCATGGAGAGGCGAAGCGACCGCGAGCGCCTGGCGGCCGGGTGCGCCCGCGCGGCGTTCTCGGCAGGCCGCCGTCGCCCGGTCGGCGGGCCGGCCCGAGTCAGCCGCCGTACCGCGGGTGCACCAGGGTCGACGGCGGCAGGCCAGGCGGGCGCGCGCGGTCCAGGGCGAGGCGGCCGGAGCGCAGCACGGCCGGGGTGAGCGCGCGCAGCGGCGGCGTGTCGGGCGAGAGCTTCAGCGGGGGCGTGCTGCGGCCCGCCAGGACGAAGCCCCAGTACCGGACGGCTTCCGGGCTCGCCTTGCCGGCGCCGTTCTGTCCCCGGGCGGGGCCGCCCGAGAAGGTGTGCAGGCGGCCCGGCATCCGATACGGGACGGTGCGCAGCCCCGCGGCGCGCAGGGTCGCCTCGACCGTCCAGAAATTGCGGGGCCGGGCTCGGGGCGGGCCCGCGTGCACCGCGAGCCGGCCGTCCGGGGCCAGCACCCGGGCCGCGAGTCCGTAGAACTCCTGGGAGTACAGCTTCGCCCCGGTGGTGATGGCGGGGTCGGGCAGGTCGGCGAGGATCACGTCGTACGGGCCGTCCCGGCGGACCTCGTGCCGGGCGTCCCGGCGCAGCCAGTCGAAGACGTCGGCGGTCACCGCCCGCACTCGCGGGCTGTCGAGCGCGTGGCGGTTCAGCCGGGCGAGCCCGGGGTCGGTGCGGGCCAGCCGGAGCAGGGCGCTGTCCCGGTCGACGACGGTGACGGACTCGACGTCGTCGTAGCGCAGCAGCTCGCGCGCGGCGAGGCCGTCGCCGCCGCCGAGGACCAGCACCCGGCCGTGCGGGCCGCCGGCCATCGCCGGATGGACGAGTGCTTCGCGGTACCGGAAGGCGTCGGTGGCGCTGACCCGCAACCGGCCGTCGAGATAGAGCGCGAGGGGCGCGCGGACGGCCCCGCCACCGCTCCGGCCCGCGCGCCCACCGCCCGTCCCGCCGGTCAGCACGACCTCCTGCACGTCCGTCTGGAGGGCGACCCGCGGCTCGGCGGCGTACACCGCTTCGCGCGCGGCCCGTTCGAAGGGGCCGGCCAGCGCCGTGCACGCGGCGAGCAGCACGAGCACCAGGATGTTGGCGGCCAGCAGCGACCGACGGGCCCGGGGGGAGAGGTCGCGGCCGAACAGGCCGAGGACGAGCGCGCCGCCCGCGACGGCGTTCACGCCGCCGGTGACCAGGGCGCCCGTCAACTGGCCGAGCACCGGCAGCAGCAGGAAGGGGAAGGCGAGCCCGCCGACCAGCGCGCCGACGTAGTCCGCCGCGAAGAGGTCGGCGACCGCGCCGCCGGCGTCCTGGTCGCGGATGCGCTGGATGAGCGTCATCAGCAGGGGTACCTCGGCGCCGATGAGCACGCCGATCAGCAGCGAGAAGCCGACCATCGCGGGCCGGGACTGGCCGCACCACGCGAAGCTCGCGTACAGCGCCATCGCCGAGACACCACCGGTCAGGGCCAGCGCCGCCTCGACCGCGCCGAAGCCGACCGCGGCGCGGCAGCGCAGCCGCTTGGCCAGCAGCGAGCCGACGCCCATCGCGAAGACCATCACGGAGAGCACCACGGAGGCCTGGGTGACGGAGTCGCCGACCAGGTAGGTGGAGAGGGCGACCAGCTCCAGTTCGTACACCAGGCCGCAGGCGGCGCAGAGGAAGACCACGGCAAGCACGAGGAGGCGGCCGATTCCGGCCGGTACCGGCAGCCGTGGTGATCCGACGATCTCCGGCGGCCTGCGGGCGCCGGAGGTGAGGGCCGCTGGCGGATCGATCATGTTGCGAACGCTACGTGACGCCTCTGTCGCGCCTTGTCACCCACAGGAGTGCATTGGGCTCGCGCGGAACAGCCCCCGCGCCACCGCCGCGCTCCCGCTCACAGCGCCGCCACCGCCCGCACACCCACGCGCGTACGGGTCGCCACCAGCCGGCCTTCCTGGGGGTAGGCGTGCCACGTCCGCCAGCGCACCTGGCCGCTCTCGCGTTGCGCAAGCATCGCGGTGAATGCGTGCGGTGCTCCGGGGAACGTCCCGGCGAGTCCGTACGGATGCTCGGCCACCAGAGCGAGCAACTCCTGTGCCCGGCCCGCGAACGAGCCGCGGGAGAGCGTCTCCACATGCGCGGCGAACTCGTACTCCCAGTCGCCGATGCGTTTCGCCACACCGAGCGGGAGCGGGGTGCTGCTGCCCGGCATACAGGCCACCGTCTCCGAGCAGCTGCCGTGCTCCTCCGTCAGGAGCACCTGGTGCGAGGCGCCGAGCAGCCGCAACTGGACAGTTGCCTCCTCGAGTTGCAGGTCGAGGACGGCGAGCGCCGGCAGCGGCTCCCGGCCGAGCGCCCAGGCGAGGTCGGCTGCGCGGGTGTCGGTGTAGGCGGTCTTGATGGTGGTGAGCATGGGTCGGCTCCGCAAGCACGCAGTGGATGGTGGGCCGGCCCGCCCCGGAGGAGGACCAGGGATACGACTTACCGGCTGCCGGCTCGTGACCACGTGGGGTCCGAGAACTGGTGGATTCTCACAAGAGAGGGAATCATGAAACTCGCGGGGCCCACAGCCTTTTTACCCATCTTCGCCGGGTTTCCATCCCTCAGAGGGCCTCTCAGTTCAGTTGTTCAACAGGCTTGCGCCCGGCGGTTGTTGATAACCACCGGGCGCATATGCGACAAGGCATGGGCCGGTTGCATGTTCCACACCGGATCACCCGGGCGATCGCCGCGGGACGCGCGGGGGAACCGCTCAGGAACCGCCGCCTCCGCCTCCGCAGCCACCGCCGCCACCCCCGCAGGACGAACCCCCACCGCAGGACGAACCGCCACCACAGGACGAGCCGCCCCCGCAGGAGCCGCCGTGGTGGTGGCCGTGGTGGCCGCCGCCCGATCCGCCGTCACCGGCCCACCAGCTGCCCCCGGAACCGGACCCGCCACCGGCGACCCACTTCCTCTTGTTGCGGCCCCGCGGCGATTCATTGTTCATGGCCGTCCGCGTCATCCAGACCGCGGCTGCCACGAAGGCACAGATCAGCAGGAAGATCACAACGCCTGTCATTCCACTCACCCCCGTATTTCGGTTCTTGCGTGCGGATCACATGCCCGGCCTGCCGGCAACCAAAAGCGGAGTTGAGGAACTCCAGAGGTTCGGCGGAGGATGACGCCCATGGGACGACCGCTGCTCAACCGCCGCCTCGCCGAATTCGGTACGACGATCTTCGCCGAGATGTCCGCGCTCGCCGTGCGCACCGGCTCGATCAACCTCGGCCAGGGCTTCCCCGACACCGACGGCCCCGAAGAGGTCCGCGAAGCTGCGGTACGCGCGCTGCGCGACGGCCGCGGGAACCAGTACCCGCCGGGCCCCGGCATCCCCGAACTGCGCGCCGCCGTCACCGCCCACCAGCAGCGCTGGTACGGCCTGACGTACGACCCCGACACCGAGGTGCTGGTCACCGCGGGCGCGACCGAGGCCATCGCCGCTTCCCTGCTGGCGCTGCTGGAGCCCGGCGACGAGGTGATCGCGCTGGAGCCGTACTACGACTCCTACGCGGCGTGCATCGCGATGGCCGGCGGCACCCGCGTCCCGGTCACCCTGCGCCCCTCCCCCGAGGAGGCTTGCTACCGCCTCGACCTGGACGAGCTGCGCGACGCCGTCACCGACCGCACCCGCCTCATCCTCCTCAACACCCCGCACAACCCCACCGGCACCGTCCTCAGCCGCGCCGAGCTGGCCGCCATCGCCGAGCTGGCCTGCGAGCGCGACCTCCTCGTCGTCACCGACGAGGTCTACGAGCACCTCGTCTTCGAGGGCGAGCACGTCCCGATGGCGTCCTTCCCCGGGATGCGCGAGCGCACGGTCTCCATCGGCAGCGCGGGCAAGACCTTCTCGTTCACCGGCTGGAAGGTCGGCTGGGTGACCGGCTCACCGGAGCTGGTGGGCGCGGTCCGCTCCGCCAAGCAGTTCCTCACCTACGTCTCGGCGGGCCCGTTCCAGTACGCGGTCGCCGAGGCGCTCGCGCTGCCGGACGACTACTTCCACGGGCTCCGCGAGGACCTGCGCCGCAAGCGGGACATCCTGGCCGACGGGCTGGCGGAGGCCGGTTTCCGGGTCTTCCGGCCGAGCGGCACGTACTTCATCACCACCGACATCACCGCGCTGGGCGAGCAGGACGGCCTGGCGTTCTGCCTGGGCCTGCCCGAGCGCTGCGGCGTGGTCGCGGTGCCGAACGCCGTCTTCTACGACGACAAGGCGGCGGGGCGCAACCTCGTACGGTTCGCGTTCTGCAAGAAGGACGAGGTGCTGCGCGCGGCGGCGACCCGACTCAAGCAGCTGTCGGGCGGCTGATCGGCGGGAACGCGAGCGCCTCGGCGCTCGTCGGCACGCGCGAGGGCCCCGGAGCGAGCTGCTCCGGGGCCCTCTCGCTGCCGAGCGCGGGCCGTCAGGCCTCGTCGTCCGGCTTGGCGTCGTCGACCTCGGCCTCCAGGCCGAGCTGCTCGATGAGCCACTTGTCGAACTCGATGGACGCGCGGATCCAGCTGACCGTGCTGGAGACGAAGTGCTCCAGCGAGACGCCGGTGCCGACCAGCATCGACGCCTCACCGATCAGACGGACCGTGCCGTCGTCGTGGGTGTGGGTGTAGGCCTTGGGCCACAGGGTGCGGCGGTTCCAGTCGTCGATCGCCTCCAGCAGCTTGGGCTTGAGCTCGATCGCGTGGGGCCGGTCGTAGAAGGTGCGGACGGAGAAGATCTGCTGCTCCTCCTCGCCCCGGAACATGAAGTACGTGCGGAACTGCTCCCACGGGGCGGCGAGGTCGCCCTCGTCGTCGACGACGTACTTCAGCTCCATCTGGTCCAGAAGCTGCTTGACCAGGTCCTGGTCAGGCACGATGGGACCCTCCGGCCCCGTCGGCTGCGGTTCGGGCTGGCCCCCGAAATTCGGAATCGAGGACGGGTCGATAGTCACCGTGGAAGTCCCTTCGTATGGTCCTTGCCATCCTCCCCCACACCCGCCCCGTCCTGGCAAGCGGACGGGGCGGGTCAGGCGCTCCGCCTACGGCGAAGGGCGGGGTCGGCCCGGTCAGGCCGGTCGGACCGGTCAGGCCGCCGCCACCGGCTCCCGCTCGGCCGTCACCGACAGGTGGTCGCCGTCCACATCCACCCGGACGGTGTCGCCGTCGTGCACGTCGCCCGCCAGGATCGCCCGCGCGAGCTGGTCGCCGATGGCGGTCTGGACGAGGCGGCGCAGCGGCCGGGCGCCGTAGGAGAGGTCGGGCCCCGAAGAGGCGGCCTGCTCGGGCTTGTCGATCACCGGCTCCTGGCCCAGCCATGCCAGCCAGGTCAGCGCCGCGTCCGAGACGTCCAGCGTCAGCCGCCGGTCGGCGAGCCGCTTCTGCAGGTGCGCGATCTGGATCTGCGCGATCCGCTGGAGCTGGTCCGTGCCGAGCGGGTGGAAGACCACCGTGTCGTCCAGCCGGTTCAGGAACTCCGGGCGGAAGGCGGAACGAACCGTCTCCAGCACCTTCTCCTTCTTCTGCTCCTCCTTCAGCAGCGGGTCCATCAGGAAGTTCGACCCGAGGTTGGAGGTCAGGATCAGGATGGTGTTGCGGAAGTCGACCGTGCGGCCCTGGCCGTCGGTGAGCCGGCCGTCGTCCAGCACCTGCAGCAGGATGTCGAAGACATCGTGGTGGGCCTTCTCCACCTCGTCCAGCAGGACGACGCTGTACGGGCGGCGCCGTACGGCCTCGGTCAGCTGGCCGCCCTCCTCGTAGCCGACGTAGCCGGGAGGCGCGCCGACCAGGCGGGCCACGGAGTGCTTCTCGCCGTACTCGCTCATGTCGATGCGGACCATGGCCCGCTCGTCGTCGAAGAGGAAGTCCGCGAGCGCCTTGGCCAGCTCGGTCTTGCCGACGCCGGTCGGGCCGAGGAAGAGGAACGAGCCGGTCGGGCGGTCGGGGTCGGCGATGCCGGCGCGCGTACGGCGTACCGCGTCGGAGACCGCGCGCACGGCCTCGGTCTGCCCGATCAGCCGCTTGCCCAGCTCGTCCTCCATGCGCAGCAGCTTCTGGGTCTCGCCCTCCAGCAGCCGGCCGGCCGGGATGCCGGTCCAGGAGGCGACCACGTCGGCGATGTCGTCCGGGCCGACCTCCTCCTTGACCATGGACTCCTTGCTGGCCTCCTGCTCGGCCTCGGCGGCCGCGGCCTCGTCCAGCTCCCGCTCCAGCCCTGGGATCTCGCCGTACAGCAGCTTGGAGGCGGTGTCGAAGTCGCCGTCGCGCTGGGCGCGCTCGGCCTGGCCGCGCAGCTCGTCGAGCTTCTCCTTCAGCTCACCGAGGCGGTTCAGGCCCTGCTTCTCCTTCTCCCAGCGAGCGGTGAGGCCGCGCAGCTCCTCCTCCTTGTCGGCGAGGTCCTTGCGCAGCTTCTCCAGGCGCTGGACGGAACCGGCGTCCGTCTCGTTCTTCAGCGCCAGCTCCTCCATGCGCAGCCGGTCCACGGAGCGCTGCAGCTCGTCGATCTCCACCGGGGAGGAGTCGATCTCCATGCGCAGCCGGGACGCCGACTCGTCGACCAGGTCGATGGCCTTGTCGGGCAGGAAACGCGAGGTGATGTACCGGTCGGAGAGGGTGGCGGCCGCGACCAGCGCGGAGTCCGCGATCTGCACCTTGTGGTGCGCCTCGTACCGGCCCTTGAGGCCGCGCAGGATCGCGACGGTGTCCTCGACGGTCGGCTCGGCGACCAGCACCTGCTGGAAGCGGCGCTCCAGCGCGGGGTCCTTCTCGATGCGCTCGCGGTACTCGTCCAGCGTGGTCGCGCCGACCATCCGCAGCTCGCCGCGGGCCAGCATGGGCTTGAGCATGTTGCCCGCGTCCATGGCGGAGTCGCCGCCCGCACCGGCCCCCACCACGGTGTGCAGCTCGTCGATGAAGGTGATGATCTGGCCGTCGCTGGACTTGATCTCCGCCAGGACGGTCTTCAGCCGCTCCTCGAACTCGCCGCGGTACTTCGCGCCCGCGACCATCGCGCCGAGGTCCAGCGCCACCAGCCGCTTGTCGCGCAGCGACTCGGGCACGTCGCCCTTCACGATGCGCTGGGCCAGGCCCTCCACGACGGCGGTCTTGCCGACGCCGGGCTCGCCGATCAGCACCGGGTTGTTCTTCGTACGCCGCGAGAGCACCTGCACGACGCGGCGGATCTCCTGGTCCCGGCCGATGACCGGGTCGAGCTTGCCCTCGCGCGCGGCCGCGGTGAAGTCCGTACCGAACTTCTCCAGGGCCCTGTACGTGCCCTCGGGGTCGGGGTTGGTGACCCGCTGGCCGCCGCGCGCCTTCTCGAAGGCGTCCAGCAACCTCTTGGCGGAGGCGCCCTGCTGGTCCAGCAGCTCGCCGGTGGTCCCGCCCTTGGCGGCGATGCCGATGAGCAGGTGCTCGGTGGAGATGTAGTCGTCGCCCAGCTCCTTGGCGCGCTGCGACGCGTCCGCTATCACCGCGAGCAGCTCGCGGTCGGGCTGCGGCGGGGCGACGGTCGAGCCCTGGATGCTGGGCAGCGCGGCGACCCGGCGCTCGGCACCGGCGCGCAGCGCGGCGGCGTCCGCGCCGACGGCGGCCAGCAGGTCGGTGATGTTCTCGTTGTCCTGTCCGGCGAGCAGCGCGAGCAGCAGGTGGGCGGACGTCATGTCCGCGTTGCCCCCGGTCACGGCCCGCTCGTTGGCGGCGCTCAGCGCCTCCCGGCTCTTGTTGGTCAGCTCGGCGTCCACGTGCTCGCGCTCCTCCTCTTGTCCGGCCTGCACGTTATCGGCCCTCGGGCCGCCTCTTGCCTGATGCAACGTGCGATAAGTTGAGTCTATTCCACTCAAGGCAAAAACGCCGACCTTTGCCGGCCGCTGCGGCCTGGGTTCCCGTCGGACGCGCATCCCACTCGCGCGGGTGATCCGTTCTGATGATCGGCCCGGCCGGGGCTCCGGCCCGCCATGCTGGTCTTCCGCGACAAGGAGGTGCAGCATGACGGCTATGGCGTACGAGCCGACGGCCACTGACGAAGAGACCCTCCTGGACTACTTCCTCAAGCTGGAGACCCCCGTGGGGTTCCGGCCTGAGTTCATCGAGGGGGAGATCGTTGTGTCACCACCGACGGATGGCGATCACGAGGACTACTTGGACCTGATCTCCGGCCAGGTCAGGGCCGAGTCCAGCACGCACATGCAGATCTCCGGCTACAAAGGGCTCGTCCTCTCCAGTACGGCAGGCCATGCTGACGATCACGTGATCCCGGACGCCACCATCGCCCCGCGTGAGCTGCGCCTTTTCCGGGGCGCTCCCCCATGGATGCCGAGCGACGGCGTCGCGATGGTCATCGAGGTGACATCGAGCAAGCCGAACAAGGACCGCGGCCCCAAGCGGCAGGCATACGCCCGCGCACGCATTCCGCTCTACCTCCTCGTCGACCGGACGAAGTCAACGATCACTCTGTTCAGCGAGCCGGCTGACGGGGACTACGGCGAGATCCACTCGGTGCCCTTCGGCAAACCCCTCCCCCTCCCCGCCCCCTTCTCCTTCGACCTGGAGACCTCGGAGTTCCTCTGACCGCCGGGCCGCCGGTCGTCGCAGGCCCGCCCCGCACGCCCCCGTAAAGTGCGGGCATGGCCCAGGATCTCCAGAACCCCGACCCCGAGTACCTCGCCTTCTGGCGGGAGCGGCATGTCTGCACGCTGACCACGATGCGGCCGGACGGGACGCCGCACGTCGTGCCGGTGGGGGTGACGTTCGACCCCGAGCAGGGGCTGGCCCGCGTCATCACGAGCAGGGGCACGGCCAAGGCGCGCAACGTCCTGTCGCGGGGCGACGGCGGCGCGCGCGTCGCGGTCTGCCAGATGCAGGGGAAGCGGTGGGCGACCCTGGAGGGCCTGGCGACGGTCCGTACGGACGAGGCGAGCGTGCGGGACGCGGAGGCCAGGTACGCAGTGCGGTACGAGCGGCAGCCGCGGCCCAACCCCGAACGGGTGGTCATCGAGATCCGGGTGACGAAGATGCTCGGACGGGGCTGAGGCCACGCGCCCGTACGCGGGTCGTGTGGCCGATAACGGACCGCGTTCTTCCGAATCCTCGGCCGGAGCTGCTAGTGAATACGTGACCAGGTCCGCGCACGATGCGATCCGTCCCGGGCCGAACAGGTCAGCTGGAGGCCGAATGAGGTCAGCAACGCACACCAGCACGACACACGGAAACGCCGCCGACAGCCCGGACCGGCGCCCCCGCGCCGAATCGTGCCCACGCTGCGGCGGCCGGCTGGCCGTCAACCAGGACGGATGGAAGATCTGCCACGCCTGCGGCTACGCCTCGCCGCCCGGCGCAGCGCCGCAGCCCCGCTCCGTCCACAGGGGTATCGTCACTCCCACAGTCGCCACGTCCCGGGGGGCAGGATGAATGCGGTGCGAGTGACGGCGATCGCGTGCCTGATGCCACTTGCGGAACTGGACGATGATCCCTTCCTGGTGGACGACCGCAGCCAGCACGAGATGTGTGCCCGCTGGGCCGAGGACCGCGACTACCGCCTCACCTGCCGGCTGAGCCTGCACCACCTGCGCGCCGACCACTGCGCCCTGTGGCAGGACGTGGAGGCGGGGCTGGTCGACGTCTTCGTCGTACCGAACCGCCGCGCCCTGGAGAACGCCGTCGACTCCGCCGAGGACTTCACCGCCCGCTGCGCCGCGGCCGGCGTCCGCCTGGAGACCGCCGACGGGACCGAGCCGGTCTACACCACGGAGATGAAGTCCCGGGTGCACCGGCGGCTGTCGATGCCGACGGCCGGGTACAACGGCTGCTGACCCGGCCTGGCCCGCGTATGCGCCGCTCGCGGCACCCCTGGAACGCGAACGGGCCGGGGTCCGAAGACCCCGGCCCGCCCCGTCGGAGCACTGCGGCTACTCGCCCGTCCGCTTAGGTCGCCACACGACCAGCGCACTGGTCTGCTGCACGTCCTGATACGGCACCAGGTCCCGGCGGTAGCTGGCGTGCACCGCCGCCTCCCGCTGCTGGATCGCCGCGGCGGCACCCTCCACCGCGCTCTGCAGCTCGGCGACGCGCTGCTGCAGCGCCGCGACCTGGTTCTCCAGTTCGATGATGCGCTTGATGCCCGCGAGGTTGATGCCCTCGTTCTGCGACAGCTGCTGCACCTGGCGGAGCAGCTCGATGTCCCGGGCCGAGTACCGCCGGCCGCGCCCGGCCGTCCGGTCCGGGGAGACCAGGCCGAGCCGGTCGTACTGGCGCAGCGTCTGCGGATGCAGGCCGGAGAGCTGAGCCGCGACGGAGATGACGTACACCGGCGACTCATCGGTCAGTTCATATGGATTACGACTCCGACGCCCGCCCCGGCTGTCCATCATCAAGCTCCCTTCGCGGCCTGGAAGAGCTCCGACCGTGGGTCCTCACCCGCGGTCGCCTCGCGATAGGACTCCAGCGCGTCCTTCGCCTTGTCGCTGAGGTCCTTGGGCACGACCACCTCGATGGTGACCAGGAGGTCGCCCCGCGTACCGTCCTTGCGCGCCGCACCCTTCCCGCGCGCACGCATCGTCCGGCCGTTCGGCGTCCCGGCCGGTATCTTCAGCGTGACCGGCGGGCCGCCGAGGGTCGGCACCTTCACCTCGCCGCCGAGCGCGGCCTCCGGGAAGGTGACCGGCACGGTGACGGTGAGGTTGTCGCCCTTGCGCCCGAAGACCGGGTGCGCGTCGACGTGCACGACGACGTACAGGTCGCCGTTGGGCCCGCCGCGCTCGCCCGGCGCGCCCTTGCCGCGCAGCCGGATCCGCTGCCCGTCGGAGACGCCCGCGGGGATGCGCACCTGCATCGTGCGCGCGCTGGTCGCGCGGCCGCTGCCCTTGCACACCTCGCACGGGTGCTCCGCGATCAGGCCGCGGCCCTTGCAGTCGGCGCACGGGTCGGTGAGCGAGAAGCCACCGCCCGCGCCACGGCTGACCTGGCCGGTGCCCACGCAGGTCGGGCAGACCCGCGGGGTGCCGTTCTTGTCACCCGTACCGGAACAGGCCTTGCAGGGGGCCTGGCTGGACATCCGGAGCGGGACCGTGGCCCCGTCCACCGCCTCGGTGAAGCTGAGCGTCACCTCGGACTCGATGTCCTGACCACGGCGCGGCTGGGTGCGCGTGCCCGCGCCGCCGCCCCTGTTGAACAGGCCGCCGAAGACGTCCCCGAGTCCGCCACCGAAACCGCCGGCACCGCCGGTGCCGCCCTGGGCACCCCCGAAGAGGTCACCGAGGTCGAAGTTGAAGCTGCCGCCGCCGGCACCGCCGGGACCGGCACGGAAGCCGCCGTTGCCGAACAGCGCCCGCGCCTCGTCGTACTCCTTGCGGCGCTTGGGGTCGCCCAGGACGTCGTTCGCCTCGGAGACCTCCTTGAAGCGCTCCTCGGCCTTGGGGTCGCCCTTGTTGGCGTCCGGGTGATTCTCCCGCGCCAGCTTGCGGTACGCCTTCTTGATCTCGGCGTCGGTGGCGTCCTTCGGGACGCCGAGGACCTTGTAGTAGTCCTTCTCGACGAAGTCCTTGGTGCTCATCCCCGACGTCCCTCCTCCCGTACTGTCCTGCTTCTCACGTCAGCCCTCGTCCGGGCCACCGCTCTCCTCGTCCGACGACTTCTCCTCGGACTTGGCGGGCTGGGCACCCGGCTGGGGCTCGGCGACCGCGACCCGCGCGGGACGAATCGTTCGCTCGCCGATCCGATACCCCGGCTGCAGGATCGCAACGCACGTCGTCTCCGTGACGTCCGGTGCGTACGAGTGCATCAGCGCCTCGTGGATCGTCGGGTCGAAGGGCTCGCCCTCCTTGCCGAACTGCTGCAGACCGAGCTTGGCGACGACCGTCTCGACCGACTCGCCGACCGACTTGAAGCCGCCGACCAGCTCGCCGTGCTCGCGGGCGCGGCCGATGTCGTCCAGTACCGGCAGGAGCTCGGACAGGAGGTTCGCCGCGGCGATCTCCTTGACCGTCACGCGGTCGCGCTCGACCCGCCGGCGGTAGTTCTGGTACTCGGCCTGCAGGCGCTGGAGGTCCGCGGTGCGCTCGTTGAGCGCGGTGCGCACCTGATCCAGCTGGGCCACCAGACCGGCGTCCTGGTTCGCGTCCCCGGCCGGGGCCGGGCCCGCCTTGTCGGCGGACCCGGCGCCCTGCGCCGCATCATCGGGAGTTGCGGCGTCGGAGGGGACGTCAGGCTTCTCGTCAAAGCCCGGGGTCTCCTCCGTCACGCGGCACCATCCTTCTTGTCCTTCTCGTCGTCCACGATCTCGGCGTCGACGACGTCGTCATCGGCCTTGGCCTGCTCGCCACCGGCGGCACCCTCGGCACCGCCCGCGGCCTGCGCGCCCTGGGCGTCGGCGTACATGGCCTGGCCCAGCTTCTGCGAGACGGCGGCGACCTTCTCCGTGGCGGTACGGATCTCGGCCGTGTCCTCGCCCTTGAGCTTCTCCTTCAGCTCGCCGACGGCGGTCTCGACCTCGGTCTTCACCTCGGCGGGGACCTTCTCCTCGTTGTCCTTGAGGAACTTCTCCGTCTGGTAGACGAGCTGCTCGCCCTGGTTGCGCGTCTCGGCGGCCTCGCGGCGCTTGTGGTCCTCGTCCGCGTAGCGCTCGGCCTCCTCGCGCATGCGGTCGACCTCGTCCTTCGGCAGCGAGGAGCCGCCGGTGACGGTCATCTTCTGCTCCTTGCCCGTGCCCAGGTCCTTCGCGGTCACGTGCATGATGCCGTTGGCGTCGATGTCGAAGGAGACCTCGATCTGCGGGACGCCACGCGGGGCCGGCGGCAGACCGGTCAGCTCGAACATGCCGAGCTTCTTGTTGTACGCCGCGATCTCGCGCTCGCCCTGGTAGACCTGGATCTGCACGGAGGGCTGGTTGTCCTCGGCGGTGGTGAAGATCTCCGAGCGCTTGGTCGGGATCGTCGTGTTCCGCTCGATGAGCTTGGTCATGATGCCGCCCTTGGTCTCGATACCGAGGGACAGCGGGGTGACGTCCAGCAGGAGGACGTCCTTGACCTCACCCTTGAGGACACCGGCCTGGAGGGACGCGCCGATGGCGACGACCTCGTCCGGGTTGACGCCCTTGTTGGCGTCCTTGCCGCCGGTCAGCTCCTTGACGAGCTCGGCGACGGCCGGCATACGGGTCGAACCGCCGACCAGGACCACGTGGTCGATCTCGGACAGCTGGATGCCGGCGTCCTTGATGACGTTGTGGAACGGGGTCTTGCAGCGGTCGAGCAGGTCGCTGGTGAGCTGCTGGAACTGCGAGCGCGTGAGCTTTTCGTCCAGGTGCAGCGGGCCCTCGGCCGACGCGGTGATGTAGGGAAGGTTGATCGTCGTCTCGGTGGAGGACGACAGCTCGATCTTCGCCTTCTCGGCGGCCTCGCGCAGCCGCTGGAGCGCCATCTTGTCCTTGGACAGGTCGACGCCGTGGCCGTTCTGGAACTGCTTGACCAGGTAGTCGACGACGCGCTGGTCCCAGTCGTCACCACCGAGCTGGTTGTCACCGTTGGTGGCCTTCACCTCGACGACACCGTCGCCGATCTCCAGCAGCGAGACGTCGAAGGTACCGCCACCGAGGTCGAAGACCAGGATGGTCTGGTCGTCCTTCTCCAGGCCGTACGCCAGCGCCGCGGAGGTGGGCTCGTTGACGATGCGCAGGACGTTCAGGCCCGCGATCTCGCCGGCCTCCTTGGTGGCCTGCCGCTCGGAGTCGTTGAAGTACGCCGGGACGGTGATGACCGCGTCCGCGACCTTCTCGCCGAGGTAGGACTCCGCGTCGCGCTTCAGCTTCTGCAGGATGAACGCGGAGATCTGCTGCGGGTTGAAGCTCTTGTCGTCGATGTCCACCTTCCAGTCGGTGCCCATGTGGCGCTTGACCGACCGGATGGTCCTGTCGACGTTCGTGACCGCCTGGCGCTTGGCGACCTCGCCGACGAGCACCTCACCGTTCTTGGCGAAGGCGACGACGGACGGCGTGGTCCTGGCGCCCTCGGCGTTGGTGATGACGGTGGGCTCACCGCCTTCGAGAACACTGACGACGGAGTTCGTCGTGCCCAGGTCGATGCCGACCGCACGTGCCATTTCGATTCCTCCAGCTGACATTGAGTGGAACTGGCTCAAGAGTGCATCAGAGATCCGGCGCTGTCAAAGGACCTGAGTCGAGGCCGCTCAAGTCTCCTGCCGTAGATTTACGCACGGCAACGTATGCGCAGGTCAGCGAGGTACTGATGAGAGGGGAGCGAGACGTCCGTCCTGCGACGGGCGTGGCGCCGACACCCCCACCCTCCCCCGCACGGACGTCCGGCGCATCTCCGGCGTGTCGCGTCCGCACTCAGGGCGCGCCGCTTACGGCACCCTTAGGTCATCCTCAGCGACGCAGATCACCGCCGCAGCTGGTACAGGACGGCATGAATAGTGGGTACCCTCAGCACGGATTGACTAAGTTACTGCTTAGTAGTTGCCCATCCCGTCCCTCACAGAGACCTTCTGAATTCCCCGCTCACGCAGGCCCGAGGAGCCCCCATGCAACTCGCCGCGATCATCGTGTCGCTGGTCCTAATCGCGGTCGGCGTCGCACTGTTCGGCCGCGCGATCGTGCAGATCGTCCGCTTCATGCGGCTGGGCCAGTCCGTCCCCGCCGGCCTCCGGACCAACGACCCCTGGCAACGCACCGTCACGGTGGTCAAGGAATTCCTCGGCCACACCCGCATGAACAAGTGGGGGATCGTCGGCGCGGCGCACTGGTTCGTCGCGGTGGGCTTCTTCTCGCTGCTGCTGACGATCGTCAACGCCATCGGCCAGCTGTTCAAGGCCGACTGGCTGCTGCCCGTCATCGGTGAGTGGGCGCCGTACAACGTCTTCGTCGAGTTCATCGGCACGATGACGGTCCTCGGCATCCTGGCCCTGATCGTCATCCGGCAGCTGAACCGGCCGGGCGGCGCGGGCCGCAAGTCCCGCTTCGCGGGCTCCAACTTCGGCCAGGCGTACTTCGTCGAGGCCGTCATCCTCATCGTCGGCGTCTGCATCTTCATGCTGCACGCGCTGGAGGGCGCCCAGCACCACGTGGACGGCTACGAGGCCTCGTTCTTCATCTCGTACCCGGTGGTCTCGTGGCTGGAGGGCCTGGACGTCTCGACGCTCCAGAACCTCACCTACTTCTTCGCCGGCCTGAAGATCGCGACGTCCTTCATCTGGATGATCACGGTCGCGCTCAAGACCGACATGGGCATCGCCTGGCACCGCTTCCTGGCCTTCCCCAACATCTGGTTCAAGCGGGAGTCCAACGGCGAGGTGGCGCTCGGCGCGCTGCAGCCGATGACCTCCGAGGGCAAGGAGATCGACTTCGAGGACCCGGGCGAGGACGACCAGTTCGGCGTCTCCCAGGTCGAGCACTTCTCCTGGAAGGGCATCCTCGACTTCTCCACCTGCACCGAGTGCGGCCGCTGCCAGTCGCAGTGCCCCGCGTGGAACACCGGCAAGCCGCTCTCGCCGAAGCTCATGATCATGGCGCTGCGCGACCACAGCCACGCCAAGGCCCCCTACCTGCTCGCCGGCGGCGGCAAGGACATGGAGGGCAACGAGCAGGCCACCGAGGAGCAGCTGAAGGACGTGCCCGCGGCCGCGCTGGCCGAAGCCGAGCGCCCGCTGATCGGCACCCTCGAAGAGAACGGCGTCATCGACCCGGACGTCCTGTGGTCCTGCACCACCTGCGGCGCCTGCGTCGAGCAGTGCCCGGTCGACATCGAGCACATCGACCACATCGTCGACATGCGCCGCTACCAGGTCATGATCGAGTCCAGCTTCCCCAGCGAGGCCGGCACGATGCTGAAGAACCTGGAGAAGAAGGGCAACCCCTGGGGCCTGGCCAAGAAGCAGCGCCTCGCCTGGACCCAGGAGCTGCAGCGGGAAGCAGGCTTCGAGGTTCCGGTCGTCGGCAAGGACGTCGAGGACCTCACCGAGGTCGACTACCTGTACTGGGTCGGCTGCGCCGGCGCCCTGGAGGACCGCGCCAAGAAGACCACCAAGGCCTTCGCCGAGCTGCTGCACATCGCGGGCGTCAACTTCGCGATCATGGGCGGCGACGAGAAGTGCACCGGTGACTCCCCCCGCCGTCTGGGCAACGAGTTCCTCTTCCAGCAGCTGGGCGCGGAGAACGTCGCCACGCTCAACGCCGCCTTCGGTGAGGACGACGAGGACCCGGAGACCAAGAAGCCGAAGTCCAAGAAGAAGATCGTCGCGACCTGCCCGCACTGCTTCAACACGATCGCGAACGAGTACCCGCAGCTGGGCGGCGAGTACGAGGTCATCCACCACACGCAGCTGCTGCAGCACCTCATCGACGAGGGCCGTCTCACCCCCGTCACCCCGGTCGAGGGCCTGATCACGTACCACGACCCCTGCTACCTGGGCCGCCACAACAAGGTCTACACGCCGCCGCGCGAGATCATCGCCAAGGTGCCGGGCCTGCGCAACGAGGAGATGCACCGCCACAAGGAGCGCGGCTTCTGCTGCGGCGCCGGCGGCGCCCGGATGTGGATGGAGGAGCGCATCGGCAAGCGCATCAACAACGAGCGCGTGGACGAGGCCCTCTCCCTGAACCCGGACATCGTCTCCACCGCCTGCCCGTTCTGCCTCGTCATGCTGACCGACTCGGTCAACGGCAAGAAGAACGACGGCAAGGTCAGCGAGAACGTCCAGGTCGTCGACGTGGCCCAGCTCCTGCTGGACTCCGTGAAGACCCCGGCCGACCCGGCCGGCGAGGCCGAGCCCGCCGACGAGCCGGAGCCCGAGCCGGTCAAGTAACCGCGCTGCACGTCCCTCCGACGGCCGGTCCCGCATCCCGCGGGGCCGGCCGTCGCCGTTCCGCCACCGGCTCGGCCCGGCGTGCGCCGGTGTCCGGAACCGGACGAACGTACGGGCGCACGACGTATGTCCGTGCGACCATGAGGCGCCGGATACGGGTGGGGCGCTGGGGGGCGAAGTGCGGTACCGAGGGTCACGAGCGGCACGGGCGGCGGGGGCCGGGCTGTGCTGCGCACTACTGGCGGCGGGCTGCGGCCTCCTCACGGCGGACGGCGCGCACGTACGGTCCGCGGCCCGGCACACCGTCGGCCCACCACCCCGGCCCGTCCCGCACGGCAAGGGCAGCGACACCGCCGACGACTTCAACGGCGACGGCCACCCCGACCTGGTGCTGGACACCCTGCTCAACCCCGCCGACAGCCACGACGACGACCCCGGCATCGGCATCGTCTACGGCACGGAGCACGGCCTCGACCCGGCGGCACGCCAGCTCCTCACCCCCGCCCGGCACGCCGCCGCCACGAAGGGCGTCGTACCGGCCGTCTTCGACGCCGAGGCCGCCTGCGACCTGGACGGCGACGGCTTCACCGACCTCGTGGTCAGCACCGACCCGCCGTACGACGGCCAGGGCCGGCCGCCCGTCCCCGTGCAGATCCTGTTCGGCTCGCCGGCCGGCCTGACCGCACGCGCCGTGAAGCTGCGCATCCCGGACCGGGCCCGGTTCGGCAACGAGTGGCCCGACCGGCCGGTCTGCGGCGACTTCGACGGCGACGGCGCGCAGGACCTGGCCGTCACCGCGTCCGGGCCCCGGGCGAGCTTCCTGCGCGGCCCGTTCACACGGCAGGGCGCGCCCAAGGCAGCCGGTGCACCGCTGGACATGCCCGGGACGGTGCCCGTCAGCCTGCCGATCCCGGTCGACGTGGACCGCGACGGCGCCGACGACCTGCTCGTACGGTCGGGGACCACGACCCTCGCCGTTCGGGGCCGGCTGGCGCTGGGCGGCGCGCGGGGGCCTGCCACGGCGGGCGCCACGCTGCCGGCGGGGTTCGGGACGGCGTTCGGCCGGTTCGACGGCGGCACCTCGGTCGACGCGGTGGTCGCCACGGGCGACCGGCTCGCCGTGCGGTACGGCGTCGGCACGGCGACACCGCGCACCGCGTCCGTCGCGGTGGCGGGGCGGTCGGTCGCCGCGGCGGACGTGACCGGTGACGGCCGCACGGACCTGGTCGTCTCGGGCGGCTCACCCCTTCCGGTACTCCTCACCGGCTCGGCCACCGGCCTCCGGCCGGGCCGCGAACCAGCCGTACGGGCCCCCGACATGCCCGCCAGAGCCCGCTCCACGGTGGTCCGGCTCGCCGACTTCGACCACGACGGCCGAGCCGACCTGGTCCTGCGCACCGTCTACGGCACCCGCGACGCCGTCACCGTCCACCGAGGCGCAGCCACCGGCTTCGCGGCCGGCCCGGCGCTGACCTTCACCACGGCGGCCTTCTCGGAGTGAGTGCCGGGTGCGTACCGGGCACTCCGCCGAGCGCGGCGTGCAACCCTCCTGCCCCCTCATGGGTCTTGTGATCGCCAACTGCCGCCGAACTCCGGGCGAATGCCCGGTGAAGCACGGCGGCGAGCGGCTCTCATACGGACGGGACGCGCCCCGCGTCCCGCATGCAGCAGGAGAACCAGCGTGCCCAAGCACCTTCGTACGGTCCTGGCCACCGCAGCCGCGGCGTCCCTGACCGGCGCTCTGCTCACCCTCTCCACCGGCCCCGCGGCCGCCGCAGGGAGCGGCCTGCAGGGCGACTTCAACGGCGACGGCTACCGCGACCTCGCCGTCGCGGCCCCCGCCGCCACCGTCGCCGGCCACAAGAACGCCGGCGCGGTCACGATCCTCTACGGCTCGGCCACCGGTGTCTCCGCCGGCCGGCACGCCACCTTCACCCAGGACACCGCGGGCGTCCAGGGCGCCGCGGAGACGGGTGACATGTTCGGCTCGGCCACGGCCGCGGGCGACTTCAACTCCGACGGTTACGCGGACCTCGCCGTCAGCGCCCCGTACGAGGACGTCTCGGGCGACACCGACGGCGGCACCGTACAGATCCTGTGGGGCGCGGCCGGTGGCATCACGCGCACGGCCACGGTCCCCGACCCGGCCCCGACCAAGCACGACCGCTTCGGCAACGCGCTGGCCGCGGGCGACTTCGACGGCGACAAGAAGGCCGACCTGGCCGTCGGCACCAGCTCCGCGACGCTCCGCGTCTTCAAGGGCGGCTTCACCTCGGCAGGCGTCTCCGCGGCCAAGTCGGCGGTCGCGCTGCCGATCCTCGGCGGCACCGACACCGGCATCCTCCAGCTCACCGCCGGCGACGTCACCGCGGACGGCCGCACCGACCTGGTCGTCGACGGCTTCGAGAACGCCGCGGACGACGGCGAGAACTACTACAACGCCAACTACTACGTGCCCGGCTCGGCCTCCGGCCTGTCCGGCTCCGCCGCGCGCAAGCTGCCGGCCGGCTTCATCACCGCCATCGGTGACACGGACGGCGACGGCTACGGCGACCTGGTCACCGGCATGCACTGGGACGCCGACATGGTGCCCGGCAGCACCAAGGGCGGCAAGGTCAACGTCATCTACGGCTCGGCGAGCGGACCCACCGGCCGCATCGACTCCATCACCCAGGAGTCCGGCGCGGTGCCGGGCAACTCCGAGCGCGGCGACAGCTTCGGCTATGAGGTCTCGCTCGGTGACATCGACGGTGACGGCAGACAGGACCTGGCGATCGGCGCGGCGGGCGAGGACATCGACGGCGTCACCGACACCGGCGCGGTCACCGTGCTGCGCGGCTCCGCCTCCGGTATCGACACCACGCAAGGAGTCCAGTACTTCCACCAGGACACCGCGGGCGTGCCCGGCGCCTCGGAGAACGGTGATCTGTTCGGCACCGAGGTCTTCCTCTCCGACGTCAACGGCGACGGCAAGGCCGACCTCACGGCCGGGGTGAGCTACGAGAACGACGGCAACGGCTCGGTCGTCCACCTCCCGTCCGACGGCACCCGCATCGGTACCGCGGGCGCCCGCTCCGTCTCCCCGAGCGCGGTCGGCGTGCCGACCACCGGAAAGCCGCAGTTCGGTGCCATCATGGCGGGCTGACCGCGCGCTCCCCGCGGCCCCGCCGGGAACCCCCTAGGGGATGTCACAGGTCGGCAGCAATGCCCGTCCTGTCCGCCCTCTCCCGCCTGCGGGCCGCCGGGACCAGGTACGTTCGAACCGTGGCTGGATTCAGGATGGGTCGCGGGCGGAACTCCGGCACCGCGCAGCAGGGGCAGCAGGGCCAGGCCCCGTACGGTCAGCAGGCTCCCTACGGTCAGCCGGCTCCGTACGGGGCGCCGACGCCGTACGGTCAGCAGCAGGCGCCGTACGGTCAGCAGGCTCCGCCGCCCGCTCAGGGACAGTGGCAGCAGCACGGCGCGCACGGCGGCGGCCAGGGCACCGGGCCGCACGGCGAGCCCGAGTACTTCGGCGACCCGGGGCACGCCCCGCAGCAGTCGCCCTACGGCAGCGCCCCCCGCTCGGACGCGCCGGGCCACACCCAGCAGTTCAGCCTGGGTGAGGCACCGGACGCGTACGGCGACCAGTACGGCAACGACGCGTACAGCGGCGGCAGCACCTACCAGGCCGGCCAGTCGGCCGCGCCGCCGGCCGGCCCGCGGCTGCATTGGAAGCAGCTGCTGAGCGGCATCGTCATGCGGCCCGACCAGACCTTCTGGCAGATGCGCGACTACGCGGTGTGGGCCCCGGCCCTCATCGTGACCTTCGTCTACGGCCTGCTGGCGGTCTTCGGCTTCGACACCGCCCGCGAGGACGTGCTCAACGCCACGCTCTCCCAGAGCATCCCGTGGGTGCTGATCACCGGCGTGATGTTCGTGGTCGGCGGGCTGATCCTGGGTGCGGTGACGCACACCCTCGCGCGGCAGCTCGGCGGCGACGGCGCCTGGCAGCCGACCATCGGCCTGTCCATGCTGATCATGTCGATCACGGACGCGCCGCGTCTGCTCTTCGCGATGTTCCTGGGCGGCGACAGCACGCTCGTGCAGGTCATCGGCTGGCTCACCTGGCTCGCCGCCGCGTATCTCTTCACCACGATGGTCCGCCGATCGCACGATCTGCCCTGGCCGAAGGCGCTGGGCGCCTCCGCGATCCAGCTGGTCGCCCTGCTGGCCCTGGTGAAGCTGGGCACGCTGTAGCAACGGCGGCAACCGCCACTCGCGCCGGCGACACATCCTGAGGCAGGGCCCCGTTCCCGAGGGAACGGGGCCCTGTCACGTACGGACCGCAGCTCGGCCGCCAGAACTCCCGCTCGGCCCGCGCCGGTTCACGCGCGCAGATACGTCGCGTCGTACGCGTTGCCCTACGTCATGTTTCACGTGAAACGCTGCGTAGCCGCACCCTCACACTCCTGCAGTCGCACCGCGTCCTTTGCCGAGGCCAGCGTCAGGCACAGGTCGCGGGCCGCCTCCGGACGAATGGTCTGTCCGTCCTTCACGAACCGCTGGTTGGCCGCGCCCGAGCAGTTCCACAGCACCAGCCCGGCACCGGCTTCGTACTTCGCCCCCGGCACGTCCAGACACCGGTCCTGCGTCAGCTCCACGTGTACCGACCGCCGGCCGCTGTCGTACCACCAGCCCTGATTCCGCTGACCGTTGCAGTCCCAGCCGGCGACCTTCGTGCCGTTGCGCGAACTGCCGCCGGTCGCGTCCACGCAGCTCGCCGTGGCGTCGTTCTTCAGCGGCCGGTACGCGTCGTCCCAGGCTCCCGCGTACAGCTCGGGCTTCCCCGTGCTTGCCGGGTCCGCGCAGGACGCCTCGCGCAGACCGGAGGCGTAGAGCTGGGTGAGGCAGGAGGCGAAGGCGGCATGTCCGCGCGCGTTGGGGTGGAAGGACTGGCGTACGGAGTTGACGTCCGGCGGGAACGGATGCGAGAGGTCCACGTACAGGCCCCGCGCCCAGGCGTCCTCCATGCACACCTCGTGCCCGTGGAAGAGCCGCGAGTTGTCCAGGTACACGGCGCCCGACTCCCGGGCGGCCGTGCGCATGCCCTTCTCGAAGGCCGGGACGGCGGCGTTCCGTCCCCACGCCGAGTCGGAGGTGTACCCCGTGCAGCCGCCCGGCAGCTTCCCCGGGAAGTTCGGGTTGTCCTCGACATCCGGTCCGATGGGGCTCGGATACCCCATCACCACGAGCTTGTAGTCGCCGTCCGCATACCCGGCGTCCCGCATCACGGCCCGCAGGTCACCCACCGTCCGCTCGACCTTGGGCACCAGCCCGTCCACCCGCGCCTGCCACCCCGGCGCGTACTTCGGCTCACAGGTCCCCTGCAGCGTCAGCCAGCGCGTGACGCAGTCGGTCATCACCGGCCCGAACTGCAGGTCGTCGTTGGCCCCGGCCACCAGCACGACCATCTTCAGCCGGGTGTTCCGCGCCTTGATCGCCAGACTGTCGCTCTGCACCAGCTCATCGGCGTACTGCTTCGCGCCGCCGGCCTCGATGTTCCCGGTGTACGCACCCGAGCAGGACACGTTGTACGTCACATCAGCGGCGATGCCGGTGCGGTGGATGGCCGCGTCCGGCGACCGGTGGCACCAGTTGTCCGGCCCGTCGGTCCCCGGCTCGTACGTCCCGACACCCTCCCCCGAGATCTCACTGTCCCCCAGCGAGATCAGCGAGGTCTTGCGCTGCTCCATCGGGCGTTCGGCCGGATCCCCGTACAGCCGGGTGGCCTCCTCGGCCCTGATCTTCTCCAGCTCGGGCGGCAGCGGCTTGCTCTCCGCCGCGGCCCGCGCCCCGTACGACGGCTGCGCCGCCACGCTCGTCCCCGTACCGGCGACGGCCGTGCCACCGGTCAGCACCATCACGGCGGCGGCTGCGGTCACCAGCCGCCGCCCTCGTCTCGCACGCACCATTGGGCCTCCCCTCCGGTCTGCTGTTACCGCCGGTTTCTACTCGTAGGTAGAACCCGGCGGAACACCCGGCACAGGATTGGCCCGATTTCGTCCTGAGGCTCAACCGGCCCGCAGGCCGGCGGACTTCACGCGTCGAGGACCTGGCCCTCGCGCCGGACGACCGGCGGCTCGACGCTCCACGGGAAGTTGATCCAGTCGTCCGTGCGCTGCCAGACGTACTCGCACTTCACCAGCGACTGCGACTTCTCGTAGATCACCGCGCTGCGGACCTCCGCCACGGTGTCCTTGCAGAAGTCGTGGACGAGCTTCAGCGTCTTCCCGGTGTCGGCGACGTCGTCGGCGATCAGCACCTTCTTGTCGCTGAAGTCGATCGCGTTGGGCACCGGCGCCAGCATGACCGGCATCTCCAGCGTCTCGCCGACCCCGGTGTAGAACTCCACGTTCACCAGGTGAATGTTCTTGCAGTCCAGCGCGTACGCAAGACCACCGGCCACGAAGACCCCGCCCCGCGCGATGCTCAGCACCACGTCGGGCTCGTACCCATCATCGGCGATCGTCTGCGCCAGCTCACGAATGGCAGTGCCGAAACGCTCGTACGTCAGATTTTCCCGCACGTCAGTCACGTATCTCTCTCAGCCCTCTAGCGATCCCGCCCCGCGGCGCGACTCCCCTGCGAGCGCGCCACCGGGCCACTGCTTTCCCCCGCCGCCGTACGGTCCTCGGACCCGCCTCAGACCTGCGTACGGTGGAAGTTCTTGTACGACCGCGAGGGCGTCGGCCCGCGCTGCCCCTGGTAGCGGGAGCCGTACCGCTCCGACCCGTACGGGAACTCGGCCGGCGACGTCAGCCGGAACATGCACAGCTGCCCGATCTTCATGCCCGGCCACAGCTTCATCGGCAGCGTCGCGACGTTGCTCAGCTCCAGCGTCACGTGGCCGCTGAAACCGGGGTCGATGAACCCGGCCGTCGAATGCGTCAGCAGCCCCAGCCGCCCCAGCGAGCTCTTGCCCTCCAGCCGGGACGCGATGTCGTCGGGCAGCGTGATGACCTCGTACGTCGACGCCAGCACGAACTCGCCCGGATGCAGGATGAAGCACTCGCCCTCCTCGGGCACGACCTCCCGCGTCAGATCGGGCTGCTCGACGGAGGGGTCGATGTGCGGGTACCGGTGGTTCTCGAACACTCGGAAGTACCGATCGAGGCGCACATCAATACTCGACGGCTGGACCATCGACTCGTCGTAGGGATCGATACGCACCCGGCCCGCGTCGATCTCGGCCCGGATGTCCTTGTCTGAGAGAAGCACGCCACGAGGATACGCGTCCGGTACCCGGGGCTCCGCATCCCGCTTCCGCCCCGCCTCGCCACCCCTGCCGTCCTGGCCCGTCCCGGCCCACCGCGCTCCGCCCGCCCCCGGACAGCCGTGCGGGCCCGGCCCCCTCCCAGGGGGACCGGACCCGCACGGCCTTCGTCAGCGCTTCTCCATCTGCACAGGGACCGCGTGGCGCAGCCGCGCACAGCGCGGGCACCGCAGCAGCCGACCGGGACCGAGCCGGTCGGTGGTCTGCATGGGGAACGAAGCGGTGCTGAACACGTGCCCCTCGGCACAACGGACGACGGTGCGCTCCATCAAGTCCCTCTCCCAAACGCATGGACAACAAAAGCCACATTAGGGGATGAACTGGGCGCACTCCCAGGCGGCACTCCGAACCGGGGAAGAGTCCCCACCGTACGCCTCAACTCCCGCACCCCGCACCCCGCGTACGACCCCCGCGCCGCCCCCGCACATGACAAAAGCCTCACGGTCAAATGCACCGGAGGCCAGGGATGAGGTACAGTGTGCGACGATGCACCGCCCTGCAAGATCAGGCGGTCACGCGGGTGTAGTTTAATGGTAGAACATGAGCTTCCCAAGCTCAGAGCGCGGGTTCGATTCCCGTCACCCGCTCCAGAGTGAAGCCCCGGGCCAGTGGTCCGGGGCTTTGTTGTTGTCGGGGGTGGGGGCGTCAGTCGGTGACGGTGGACCAGACGGTGGCCTGGGCCATCACGCCGTCGGTGAAGTTGTTGCTGGTCGAGGTGATCGTCAGGACGGCGGTGCGGCCTTCCTGTGTGGCGACGCACACCACCGTGCCCTTCGCCACCTTCACTTGCCGCACGCCCTGAGTGGCGATCAGGTCCGCGCATTCCTGACGTGTGGGCATACCGGTGCCGGGCCAGAGGGCCAAGTTGGATTCGCCGGTTCGGCCCGAGAGCCGCGGCGGGTCGACCAGGCCCAGGTCGACGTCCTCGCCGTAGGTGCTGGCCTTGATCTTCGGCGGTTTCTCGTCGAGGTACGGCCCGTCCTCGGCGATTCGGACCGGGCCGGTCCACTGGATGCCGCCGGGGTCGGAGGTGAGCGAGGCCTCCGGAGCCGGTGCGTCCGAAGCGCCCGTGGCACCCGAAGCGTCGGGGGAGGGAGTTCCGGATTCCCGCGTCGCGCCGGGGGCGGGGGCGGCGCCGGACGGGGTGTGTGTTGACCGTCCCTCGGGGTCGGGATCGGCGGTGCCGTCGCGGTACTTCCACAGGGCCAGCGTCAGCGCCCCGCCGAGCAGTACCAGGACGGCGAGTGCCGCGAGGGTGATCCGTAGCCGGTTCCGGGGGTTTCCGGGCGGTGGGCCGTAATGGTTGATCTGGACGCTGTGTTCGCCGTGCTGCGCCGCGGTGGAGCCGTGGAAAGAGTTGCCGGACAGCCCGCCGCCGGAGTCCTTGGCCACCGTCACGCCTCCGACGTGAAGTGGTTGACCTGGTGATTGCCGTCCCCGACCTGGAACGCGGTGGGACCGTGGAAGGTGTTGCCGGACACCGCGCCGTCTTCCTGCCGCCCGCGACCGGCCCGTTCGTCCAGCAGGGCCTGCAGCTCGGCGGCTACGACGGCCCGCTCCTCCTCGGGCAGCGATTCGAGCAGCAACTCGAAACGGGTCCGCCAGGAGACGCCTTCGGCGATCCGGACACCGTCTTCCTCACCCTGGCCGGCCGACTCGACAGCCGTGGCCGTCCGGTCGAGCCGCTCCAGTTCCGCGCGCTCGCGCTGCGGGTCCCCGCGGCCGCACAGCCGAGCCACCCCCGCGCGCAGGGTGCCCCATGCGTCGGTCCCAGCGGCCTGGGCCAGCGCCGTACCGCCCGCTGCCGCCACCGCCATGAACGTCTCCGTGAGCATGCGTCCCTCTCCCCCGGCGATCCGATGCCGAGTTCACCGTAGCCGCGTACGGCACACCGGTCACCTGAGAAATCGAAATGCAGTCAGGGGAGTTGGGCACCGGCAGGGGAGTTGAAGGTTTTCAGCGGAACTGGCGGGCTACCTGGGGGAGGGCTCTGCGGACGCTGGTGTTGTGGTCGGCTTCGCCGAGGTCGGTGAGGTGGCTCGGTGCGCCGTGGGCGGCCAACTGAGCTCGGCAGTGCTGGGCGTTGGCGTAGGCGACGTCCTTGTCACCCGTCGCGTGGTACAGGTGCACGGTGACGTCCGGGCGCCAGTCGCAGGTGGTGTCCAGGGCGTTCAGGCGGCGGCGCAGTTCGCCCGTGGGGTGGCGGACCTTCGCCAGGAACGCTTCGGTGAAGAGGTCCTTCGAGGTTGGTGGGAGGGCGGCGGCTATTTCCGAGGAAGTGTGGTCGCCGTCGAAGAGGGTCTCCACGGTCGTGTCGTAGGGGGCGCGGAACGCCTCGGGCGGTGTGTCGTACAGGCCGTACAGCCGGTTCCAGGCGACGGTGAAGTAGGCGAGGTAGAGCGAGGACCGGACGATGTCGTCGTTCGCGGCGGCGGCTTCGAAGGCACTGAGGTCGAAGGGGCCGGAGATCGGGGCGAGCGCGCCCAACCGGAAGAACGGGTCGACGCGCTGCTGGAGGGCCCGGCCGACCATCATCGTGGCGGGGCCGCCCTGGGAGAAGCCGCTGACCTGTACGCGCCGGGACACGGTGCGGCCGTCCTCGCGCACGACGGCGCGTGTCGCCCGGAGTGCGTCGATCGCGGCGTTGACGGTGGCCCGCGGGTCGCCGTACGGGTGCGTACCCGGGCCCTCGCCCAGTCCGAGGTAGTCCGGTGCGGATACGGCCTTGCCCGTCGCGGCGAACAGCAGCGCCGCGGCCCGGTCGGTGGAGTTGTCGTTCACCGAGGCCACGTCGCCGCGGTACACGGTGGTGCCGTGCAGCCAGGACACCGGCCGGAGGTGGCGGCGGCCGGTGTCGGGCACGGCCACCAGGGCGCTGGCGGTGGTGGGCGCGCCTTGAGCGTCGAGGGTCCGGTAGACGACGCGGTGCGCCCGTACGCCGTACCGCACCTGTGCCGCGTCGATGCCCGCCTTCTCCAGTCGGGCGGCGACCTCCCGCGCCGTCAGGCGGGCCACTTCGGTGACGGAGACGACGGTGCCGCGAGTGCCGCGAGTGCCGCGAGTGCCGCGGGTGCCGTGGGTGCCGCGAGTGCCATGGGCGCCGCGGGCGCCCGGCCGGTGATCTGTGGCGGGACCGGACGCGGACGGACGGGCGCCGGAGCTGTCGGTGGGAGCGACAGCGGTGGCAGTACGAGCAGTACGAAGGGTGACGGTCGGAACAGTCGCGGTGTCGGTGGCGGTGGCGGGTACGGATGGTGCGAGCGAGCCCGCGGCGCATGCGGTGGCGAGCACCGCGGACGCGGCGAAGCGTCGGCCGCGGGAGCGAGTCGATGTCATGCCCTTACTTTTTCGCTCCTGACCCGTACGCCACATCGGGGCAAGCCCCCTGAGTCGAGCGGGGGTTTACCCCCGACGGGAGGGGGAGGGATGCGCACCGCCGGACCGGCCCCGCTCGGCACCCCTCGCTCAGCGCCCCGCTCAGCACCCCGCTCGGCGCCGCGCTCAGCGTCCCGCGCGGCGGGCGACGTCGCGGGCCCAGAGGATGAGCGGGGCCTGCAGGGGGAGGCGGGCGAGGGCTGCGGTCTTCAGGGGGGCGGGGCGGTGGCGCCAGTCGACGGCCATCTGGACGTTCGCGGGGAAGACACCGACGAAGAAGGCGGCCGTGGCCAGCGCCGCCACCCTCCGTGTCCGCGGGTGCGCCACGCCGGCCGCGAGGGCCAGCTCGGCCACGCCGCTCGCGTACGTCCAGCCGCGCGCCGAGCCGGGCAGGGCGCGCGGCACGGTCGTGTCGAACGGCTTCGGCACGGCGAAGTGCAGCACCCCCGCACCGGCCAGCAGGCCCGCGAGCAGTTTGGGCGAACGTGCGGTGCGATCGGCGGTGCGGTCAGCGGTGCGGTCGGCGGTGCGGGACATGGCGCCTCCAGTACGGGCCGAGGGGCGGGCCGCCACGAGTGGCCCGGGAAGCGCGACATTACTCCGGAGTAAGTTGGCCCGTAAGAGACTCCGGGCCCGCCGTGACCGGCGTCACCGCGCGCGTCACCGTTCGTGGATGTGCTGGTCCCGGCCCGCTTGGTAGACCCGGCCGGAGCCGGAGGCCGTCGCGCGCTGGGTGATCACCGGAGCCGCCGGTGGCGTGTCGGGGGAGACCTCGTCGAGCAGGGCCCGGAGGTCGTCGGCGACGTCCGAGCGGGCGGCGAGGAGCCGGCGGATGCGGCCCTGCCAGTCCCGGCTCAGCTCCTCCTCGGTCTCCTCGTCGGCCGCGTCGCGGGCCGCGAGCAGGTCCTCGCGGGTGGCCTCCAGCTCGGCCGCGACGGCGTCGGCGCGGTCCGGGCGGGCCCGCCGCCACAGTCCGACGACCCCGTCGCGTACGCCCTGCCAGGCTTCGGTGGCCATCAGGGTGACGAGCGTCGTGCCGGCGGTGCCCGCCAGCGCCGCGATCTCCGGATCCATCCGCGTTCCCCCTTCGCGCGCGGCGGCCGTCCGCCGCCTCCTGCCCGCACGGTACGTGACGGGCCCTCCTCCCGTGGAGATCCCCTGGCGGTCCGCCGGCATTCCTCTTCCGGTCACGGGTACCGCGTACGCCGGCCGATCCTGCGTTGCCGGGTGGCGCCCCGGCTCCCAGCATGGAAAGGGTCGGTTCGACGGGTAAGCCGGAGAAGGGTTGATACATGCGGGATGCACCGAGGACCGGGACGGCGGCGGACAGCGGTGAGCGCGCCGCCGGCACGCTGTCCGACGAGGACGTGCGGGCGCTGGACGCCCACTGGCGGGCGGCGAACTACCTCGCAGCGGGCCAGATCTATCTGCTGGACAACCCTCTTCTGCGCGAGCCGCTGACACCCGAGCACATCAAGCCCCGACTGCTGGGTCACTGGGGCACCTCGCCCGGGCTCAACCTCGTCTACACCCACCTCAACCGGGTGATCGTCGAGCGCGACCTGGACGCGATGTGCATCTGGGGCCCGGGGCACGGCGGTCCCGCGGTGGTCGCCGGGTCCTGGCTGGAGGGCAGCTACTCGGAGATCTATCCGGACGTCGCGCAGGACGAACCGGGCATGGCGCGGCTGTTCAAGCAGTTCTCGTTCCCGGGCGGGGTACCGAGCCACGTCGCCCCTGAGACGCCGGGCTCGATCCACGAGGGCGGCGAGCTGGGGTACTCGCTGGCGCACGCGTACGGCGCCGCCTTCGACAACCCCGACCTGGTCGTGGCCTGTGTGGTCGGCGACGGCGAGGCGGAGACCGGGCCGCTGGCCACGTCGTGGCACTCGAACAAGTTCGTGGACCCGGCGCACGACGGCGCCGTGCTGCCGATCCTGCACCTGAACGGCTACAAGATCGCCAACCCGACGGTGCTCGCCCGGCTGCCCGAGGAGGAGCTGGACGCGCTGCTGCGCGGGTACGGACACGACCCGGTGTACGTCACCGGCGACGACCCGGAGGCCGTGCACCGCGCCCTCGCCGACGCCATGGACCGGTCGCTGGACCGCATCGCCGCCATCCAGCGCGCCGCCCGCGACGGCTCCGCCACCGCGCCGCCCGCGCGGCAGCCCTGGCCGATGATCGTGCTCCGCACGCCGAAGGGCTGGACGGGGCCGCGCGAGGTCGACGGCAAGCCCGTCGAGGGCACCTGGCGCGCCCACCAGGTCCCGCTGGCCGCCACCCGCGAGAATCCCGAGCACCTGCGCCAGCTGGACCGCTGGCTGCGTTCCTACCGTCCTGAGGAGCTCTTCGACGAGCGGGGCGCACCGCGCGAGCAGGTGCTGCGCTGGGTGCCGAAGGGCCCGCGCCGGCTGGGCGCCAATCCGCACGCCAACGGCGGGCAGTTGACCCGGTCGCTGCCGCTGCCGCCGCTGACCGAGTACGCGGTACCGGTCGAGCGCCCCGGTACCGAGTTGCGCGAGCCGACCAAGGTGCTCGGCAAGCTGCTGGAGCGGATCATGGCCGACACCGCGGAGAGCCGCAACTTCCGCCTGGTGGGCCCGGACGAGACGGCCTCGAACCGGCTGCAGGCGGTGTACGAGGCCTCCGGCAAGAACTGGCAGGACGAGCTCCTGGACACCGACGAGGACCTGGACCGGCACGGCCGGGTGCTGGAGATCCTCTCCGAACACACCTGCCAGGGCTGGCTGGAGGGCTACCTGCTCACCGGCCGGCACGGCCTCTTCTCCTGCTACGAGGCCTTCGTGCACATCGTCGACTCGATGGTGAACCAGCACATCAAGTGGCTGAAGGTCACCGGCGACCTGAACTGGCGCCGCCCCATCCCGTCGCTCAACTACCTGCTCAGTTCGCACGTCTGGCGCCAGGACCACAACGGCTTCTCGCACCAGGACCCGGGCTTCGTCGACCACGTACTGAACAAGTACCCGCCGGCCGTCCGCGTCTACCTGCCGCCGGACACCAACACCCTGCTCTCCGTCACCGACCACGCGCTGCGCAGCCGGGACTACGTCAACGTCATCGTGGCGGGCAAGCAGCCCACCTTCGACTGGCTGGACATGGACCAGGCGATCGCGCACTGCGCGCGGGGCGCGGGCGTGTGGGACTGGGCGGGCACCGAGCGCGGCAGCGCCTCCCCGGACGTGGTGCTGGCCTGCGCGGGGGACGTGCCGACCCAGGAGGTGCTGGCAGCGGCCGCGCTGCTCCGCGAGCACCTGCCGGACCTCGCCGTACGCGTCGTCAACGTCGTCGACATCGCGCGGCTGCTGCCCAGCGGGGAGCACCCGCACGGCATGACGGACGCCGAGTACGACGCGCTGTTCACCGCCGACCGGCCGGTGATCTTCGCGTACCACGGCTATCCGTGGCTGATCCACCGGCTGGCGTACCGGCGTACCGGCCACGCCCACCTGCACGTCCGCGGCTACAAGGAGCAGGGCACCACGACCACCCCGTTCGACATGGTGGTGATGAACGACCTGGACCGGTTCCGGCTGGTCATGGACGTCATCGACCGGGTGCCGGGGCTCGCCGTACGGGCCACGGCGCTGCGCCAGGAGATGCAGGACGCGCGCCAGCGGCACCACGACTACATCCGGCAGCGGGGCACCGACATGCCGGAGGTCGCGGACTGGAAGTGGCCGTACGAGTGACCGTCGGAGCCGCCGACACCGGCGGCTTCGTCGCGTAGCCGCCGGTGTCGGCCGCATGACCGGCAGGACAGGGGCCGGTCGGGCGTCGGGCGGGGCGGGCGCCGGACCGCAGTCCGCCGGCGCCCGCCACCGCCCGGCCTACGGGAATGCCCGACGAGGGCTGCCGGGCCCGCCGGGCATTCCCGGGTCTAGCTCGCCTGGGGCACGAGGTCCCAGGCGGGGAAGGGGTCGTCGTACGCCGCCCAGGCCACCGGCCCGTCGGCCAGCTCGCCGGCGGTGAGCAGGGCGTCGGCCAGCGCCTCGCGCAGCGCGTCGGCCCGCAGCCCGGTGCCGATGAAGACCAGCTCCTGGCCTTGCACGGCCGGCCGGTCCTCGGCGGTGTCGTCATGACCGTGCTCATGGCCGTGCTCATGGCCGCGGCTGTCGTCAGTGCCGTGATCACGGTCGTGCTCGTACCCGTGCTCGTGGTCGTGGTCGTGTACGCCCGAGGGTTCGAAGCGGGCGACCGCGCCTGCCTGGGACCACAGGCCGGTGACGTCGGGCCGGGTGGCGAGCGTGAAGAAGCCCTTGGAGCGCAGGACGGTGCCGTACGCGCCGGCGTCGAGCGGCCCGGTGATCAGGTCCCAGAGCCGCCCGGGGTGGAAGGGCCGCGGGTCGCGCAGGACCACGGACGAGATGCCGTACTCCTCCGTCTCCGGCACGTGGTCGCCGTTGAGCTCGGCCACCCAGCCCGGCGCCTGCTCGGCCCTGGCCAGGTCGAAGAGGCCGGTGTCGAGGACCTCGGCGACGGGGACCTCGCCGCGCACGGTCCGCAGGACGCGCGCCGCCGGGTTGAGCCGCCGCAGCGTGGCCGCCAGCCGGTCGGCCTCGCCCTCGGACACCAGGTCGGTCTTGTTCAGCAGGAGCACGTCGGCGAACTCGACCTGGTCGACGAGCAGATCGCTGACGGTCCGCTCGTCGTCGGCCACGGGCGCGATGCCGCGCGCCACGAGGTCGTCGCCGCGGCCCAGTTCGGCGGTGAAGTTCACCGCGTCCACGACGGTGACCATGGTGTCCAGGCGGGCGAGGTCGGTGAGCGAGGCGCCGTCGTCCCGCGTGAAGGCGAAGGTGGCGGCGACCGGCATCGGCTCCGAGATGCCGCTGGACTCGATGAGGAGGTGGTCGAAGCGGCCGGCGCGGGCCAGTCGTTCGACCTCTTCGAGCAGGTCGTCGCGGAGCGTGCAGCAGATGCAGCCGTTGGTCAGCTCCACCAGGCGCTCCTCGGTGCGGGAGAGCGCGGCGCCGTCCCGGACGAGCGAGGCGTCGATGTTGATCTCGCTCATGTCGTTGACGACGACCGCGACCCGCAGACCTTCGCGGTTGGCGAGCACGTGGTTCAGCAGGGTGGTCTTGCCGGCGCCGAGGAAACCGGAGAGGACGGTGACCGGCAGCCGGCCTTCGGTCGGCGTGTGGTGCATACCGAGACCGTAGCAGTTGATAATCATGTTCAACAAGGGCCCGGTGAGTGCGCCGAAGAACTCCGCAGATCCGGTGGAAGGACGCGTACGGGAACACCGGCGCTCCGAGCCCGGACACGCTTTCAAAAGTTCGCCCGTACGCGGAAGTTGCTCGCCGGTAGGAAGCGGATAGGGTGCAGTCGATCTTCGCTTGTCCTGCGCCCGCAGGGCTGTTTGCGACCCCGCGACCGCCCGAGGACCCGTTTGATGTCAGCTTTGACACCCACCCGTCCGCAGCCGGCGCGCTCGCCCCTGAAGGCGGCGCTCTACGCGCTCCTCGCCGCCCTCGTGGTGACCGGCGGCCTGGCGCTGTGGCCGGTGCTCGCCGGCCCGGCGGCGTCGCGGACCTGGCTGGCGTGGTGTTGCGGCACGGCGGCGGTGGTGGTGAGCGTGCTGCTGGCGGCCACGGTGTACGCGTTCCGCACCGCCGCCCGGCACCGCGCCCGGCTCGCCGACGTGGAGGCCGCGGCCGGCCGGCTCGCGGACGAGACGCTGCCCGCGCTGGTGACCCGGCTGCGCGACGGCGCCTCGGTCGACACCGCGCTCGGCCACACCCCGATGCCGGAGACCGCCGCGCACCGCCGCATCGTGGAGACGCTGGCCACCGAGGTCGGCCGGGGCGAGCGGATGCGGGCCGCCGCGATGTCCGCCTGCGCCAGCGCCGCCGGCCGGGTCCAGGCCCTGGCCACCAGCATGCTCGCCGACCTGCGCGAGATGGAGCACCGGCACGGCGAGGAGGTCCTGGGCGACCTGCTGAAGCTGGATCACAGCACCGCGCAGGCGGGCCGGCTGGCGGACAGCATCGCCGTACTGACCGGCGCCCGCTCCGGCCGCCGCTGGAACAAGCCGATCACCATGGAGAGCATCCTGCGCGGCGCGATGGGCCGGATCAGCGCCTACCGCCGCATCCGGCTGCACAGCAGCAGCACCGCCGCGGTCGCCGGGCACGCGGCCGAGGGCGTGATGCACGCGCTCGCCGAGATCATGGACAACGCCACCTCCTTCTCGCCGCCCACCTCGACGGTCCACGTGTACGTCGAGGAGACGCAGGCCGGCGTCGTGATCAGCGTCGAGGACAGCGGCCTGGTCATGACCGAGACGGCGCTGCGCCGCGCCGAGGCGGCGGTCTCCGCGAAGGAGCTGGACCTGATGTCGCTGTCCGGCACCCGGCTCGGCCTCGCCGTCGTCGGCTGCCTGGCCGGCAAGCACGGCCTGACCGTCTCCTTCCGGCCCTCGGCCCGCGGCGGCACCGGCGTCGTCGTGCTGATCCCGCAGCAGCTCATCTCCCAGCAGCCGGCGCGCCGGCCGGGCGGCACCGGCCGGACCGGGGGCCACGAGGCGCCCGCCACGAGCCTGCGCGCCGCCCACGACCTGCAGGACCGCGAGGTGCACGAGCGCGACGTGCCCGAGCTGCCCGCCGCCCGCGAGCGCGGCGCCGCTGCCGGCTCCCGCGACGTACGGGGCACCACCGCCGCACCCGCCGTACGGGAGGCCACCGACCCTCGCCCCACCGTCCCCGACCGGGACGCGGGCACCGCACGCGACGGGGGCGCGTCGCGGGGCCCGGACGACCCGCACGACCGGAGCACGCCCCACCGGGACGCGCCGGACGTGCCCGCACCGCGCGGAGCCGGCCCGGCGCCCGCGACGGAGTACGGACCGAGCGGGCTGCCCAAGCGGCGGCGCGGCCAGACCCTGGCCGGCGCGCCCATCCCGCAGAACCCGCCGGCCACCGGGCGCACCCGCAGCCGCTCCCACGAGGAGTCGGCGGCGCGCCTGCGCTCCTTCCGCCGGGCCGTGCAGGGCGAGGCCCCGCCCGCCCGGCCCACCACCCCCGAAGAAGCCCCGAAGGACGATCCCCGATGAACACCACCGACAACCGCCTGGACTGGATGCTGGAGAACCTCCTGCAGAAGACGCCGGGCACCCGGCACGCGCTGGTGCTGTCCCGCGACGGCCTGAAGCTGTGCCACTCCAAGGACCTCAGCATCGACCAGGCCGACCAGCTGGCCGCCATCGCCTCCGGCATCCAGTCGCTGTCGCACGGTGCGTCCGTGGAGTTCGGCGACGGCAGCGGCGGGGTGCGGCAGGCCATGACCGAGTTCCACGGCGGCATCCTGTTCATCGTCGAGGCGGGGCACGGCGCGCATCTGGCCGTGGTCGCCGTCGAGGACGCCGACGTCGGCGTGATCGGCTTCAACATGAACGAGCTGGTCGAGCAGATCGGCGAGTACCTCAGCGCCGCGCCCCGTGAGGACGGGGGCCGGCCGGCATGAGCCCGCTCGGCCCGGACGACGACCCGGACCGGCTCTACACCGTCACCGGCGGCCGCAGCCGGGCCACCGGGGGCGCCTTCGACCTGGTCACGCTGATCGTTGCGGAGTGCGAGCCCGCGCCCGGGATGCAGTCCGAGCACGTCCGCATCCTGGAGCTGGCCCGGCGCCCGACGGCGGTCGTCGAGCTGTCGGCGGCGCTGCGGCTGCCGGTGAGCGTCGTCCGGATCCTGCTGACCGACCTGCTCGACACGGGCCGGATCACCGCCCGCCATCCGCGCACGCCCGCCCGGGCCGAGCTGCCCGAACCCGACCTGCTGAAGGAGGTGCTCGATGCACTCCACCGCCTGTGACGACGCGGCCGAAGCCGCTGTGGACGAGAACGTACGGGCCCCGCTGCACCAGTCCGCCGACAACGGACTGAAGATCGTCATCGTCGGCGGCTTCGGCGTCGGCAAGACCACCATGGTCCGCTCGGTCAGCGAGATCCGTCCCCTCAACACCGAGGAGACGATGACCCAGGCGGGCGTGGGCGTGGACGATCCGGCCGGCGTCGAGGGCAAGTCGACGACCACCGTCGCCTTCGACTTCGGCCGCATCACGATCAACGAGCGCACCGTCCTGTACCTCTTCGGCGCCCCCGGCCAGGAACGCTTCTGGTTCCTGTGGGACCGGCTCTTCGCCGGCACGCTGGGCGCCGTGGTGCTGGTCGACACCCGGCGGCTGCACGACTCCTGGTACGCGATCGACCGGCTGGAGGCCCACGGGATGCCGTTCGTGGTCGCCCACAACGACTTCGGCGGCGAGCGGCACACCCTGGAGCAGATACGGGACGCGCTGGACCTCTCCCCCGGCGTACCGCTGGTCGCCTGCGACGCCCGCGACCGGGAGTCCAGCAAGCAGGTGCTGATCTCGCTCGTCCGCCACCTGTACGCGCTCACCGCCCAGGACGCCACCGCATGACCCGAGTTCAGGAGGGTGCACCGTGACCGAAGCCGCGCAGACCGCCGGCTGCCCCGTCTCCGCCGACGCCGTACCGCTGTACGGCGAGGGGCTGAGCGGTGATCCGGCCCGGCTGTACCGGGAGATGCGCAGCCGGCACGGTGCGGTGGTGCCGATCCTGCTGGACGGCGGCTTCCCGGCCTGGTTCGTGATCGGCTACCGGGAGCTGCACCAGGTCACCTCCGACCCCGAGCTGTTCCCCCGCGACTCGCGCCGCTGGCACGCCTGGGACCGGGTCCCGGACGACTGGCCGCTGCTGCCGTTCGTCGGGTACCAGCCGTCGGTGATGTTCGCCGAGGGGCCGGAGCACCGGCGGCGGGCCGGCGCGATCAGCGACGCGCTGCTGGCGATCGACCAGTTCGAGCTGCGGCAGATCTGCGAGCGGCTCGCGGACCGGCTGGTCGACGCCTTCGCCGGACGCGGCGAGGCGGACCTGATGGCCGAGTACGCGGCGGGGCTGCCGCTGCGCGTGGTCGCCGAGCTGTACGGCGCCCCGGCGGACGAAGTGCCGGCCCTGGTCAAGGACATCGCCGAGTCGCTGGACGTGCACGACGGCGCGATCGACGCGCACCGGCGGGTCGCGGAGCGGATGGCCCGGCTGGTCGCGGCGAAGCACGAGCGGCCCGGCCCGGACATCCCGTCGCGGCTGCTGGCCCATCCGGCCGGGCTGACCGACGAGGAGGTGGTCATCGACCTGCTGGTGGTGATGGCCGCGGCGCAGCAGCCCACGGCCAACTGGATCGGCAACACGCTGCGGTTGATGCTGACCGACGACCGCTTCGCGGTCAGCCTGTCCGGCGGGCGGCGCAGCGTCGGCCAGGCGCTGAACGAGGTGCTGTGGGAGGACACCCCCACGCAGAACTTCATCGGGCGCTTCGCGGCCCGCGACACCCAGCTCGGCGGCCATCGCATCAAGGCCGGTGACATGGTGGTGCTGGGCCTCGCGGCGGCCAACAACGACCCGCTGGTGCGGCCGGACTTCACCGCCGCCGACGCCGACGGCAACCAGGCGCACATGGCGTTCAGCCACGGCGAGCACGCCTGCCCGTACCCGGCGCCGCAGCTGGCGGAGGTGATCGCGCGGGCGGCGGTGGAGGTGCTGCTGGACCGGCTGCCGGACGTGGTGCTCTCGGTGCCGGACGAGGACCTGGTCTGGCACCCGTCGGTGTGGATGCGCGGCCTGACGGGGCTGCCGGTGACGTTCACGCCTGCTTACACACCGGGACCCGCCTGACACACGGGCCGTACGGGACGTACCCGTACGGCCCGTACGGGCCGCCTCAGGCCACCGGCGTGAACGTCACCGGCAGCGCGTCCAGCCCGCGGGTGAAGACGCCCTGCTCGCGCGGGGTGTGCCCGGCCTCGATCGCGGCGTCCGGCAGCGCGTCCAGCAGCTGCCCGATGCCGGCCTCCACCTCGGCCTTGGCCAGCAGCGCGCCGACGCAGAAGTGCCGGCCGAGCGCGAAGGCCAGATGGTCGGCGGCCGCGGAGAAGGCCGTCGTCGTCTTCAGGTCGTCGCGGAAGATGTCGAAGGTGTCGGGGTTCGCGTACCGCCGCTCGTCCCGGCCGGCCGCGCCGATCAGGCAGGTCACGGTGGCGCCGGCGGGGACCTTGCCGCCGCCGATCTCGACGTCCTCGGCCGGCTGCCGCATGATCATGTGGACCGGGGGCGTGTACCGCAGCGTCTCGGCGAAGGCCCGCTCGATCAGCGACCGGTCCGCCCGCACGGCGGCCAGCTGCTCGGGGTGGCGCAGCAGGTTGTGCATGACGCTGGAGATCGCCTTGTCGGTGGTCTCCCCGCCCGCGGCCAGCAGCAGGCTGCAGAACGCCTTGATGTCCTCGTCGCTCATCGCCGTGCCGTCGATCTCGGCGGTGCACAGCGTGGAGAGCAGGTCGTCGCCGGGGTTCGCGCGCCGCTCCTGGATGATCGGCAGCATGTACGCGGCGAACTCCTGCTGCGTCCGCAGCCCGGCCGCGGCCACCTCCGGGTCCTGGCTGAGGTTGCCGAGGAAGCCGATGATCGCGGTGTACCAGCGGTGGAAGCGGTCGTAGTCGCCGCGGTCCAGGCCGAGCATGTCGACGATGACGTTGACCGGGAAGCGGGTCGCGAAATCCGCGACGAGATCGGCCCGGCCCACGTCGCGGAAGCCGTCGATGAGCTCACGCGCGTTGCGGTCGATGACCGGCTGGAAGGTCTCCTGGAGGGGCACTCCGCGGAAGGCGGGCGCCACCAGTGCCCGGCGTACGGAGTGCTCGCGGCCGCTCATCTGGAGGATGGTCCGGCCGTGCACCGGCTCCAGCTGCCAGTCGTAGTTGTCGGTGGTGAACGCCGGGTCCTTGAAGGCCCGCTCGACGTCCTCGTACCGGGAGACGAGGTAGCTCTGGGTGGGCTCGTGGTGGAGCAGGGGGAAGTCGTCGCGCATGACGCGGTACGCGGCGTACGGATCCGCCATGAACTCCGGCGACAGTATGTCCGGCGCTTCTCGGTTCGCGGCCAAGAACGCTCCCTGGGGGTGTGTGGGTCGAGGGGTGCTGCGGTCTCCACCAAGATCGTTCCTGCCCGGCGCCCTTTCAAGACCGCCGACGGAAATCCTTTTCAGGAACACCTCCGGGGATTCGCTCGCAACACCGCTCTGACCTGCGGTGTTGTCGACACGGCGGGGGAATGACAACGGGTACCGATGCAGCCTTTGGATCTCCCGCCGAAGTGCGGTTTCCTTCGTTCGAGCGCCCCCGCGGAAACGGGAGCGCCGCTGCGGCAGCCAGGCCGCCCGACCCAGGAGGGAGTGGGCCATGACGGGGCACGCCCACACGCACGGTGAGCACTCCGGCCACTCGCACGCCGTGGCGGCGGACGCGGACCGCCGCTGGCTGCGGGCCGCGCTGATCCTGATCACCGCGTTCATGGCCATCGAGGTCGTGATCGGCTTCATCGCCCGGTCCCTGGCCCTGATCTCCGACGCGGCGCACATGCTCACCGACGCCGCCTCGATCGTCCTCGCACTGATCGCGATGCGGCTGGCGGCCCGCCCGGCGCGCGGCGGCTACACCTACGGCCTCAAGCGCGCCGAGATCCTCTCCGCCCAGGCCAACGGCGTCACGCTGCTGGTGCTGTCGGTCTGGCTGGCGTACGAGGCCATTCACCGGCTCCTGGAACCGCCGAAGGTGACCGGCGGCCTGGTGCTCGTCACCGCGCTCGCCGGGGTCGCGGTGAACCTCGTCGCGACCTGGTTCATCTCCAAGGCCAACCGGTCCAGCCTGAACGTCGAGGGCGCCTACCAGCATCTCCTCACCGACCTCTTCGGCTTCATCGCCACGGCGGTGTCCGGTGCGGTCGTGCTGTTCACCGGCTTCGCCCGGGCGGACGCCATCGCCTCACTGCTGGTGGTCGCGCTGATGCTCAAGGCGGGCTTCGGGCTGGTCCGCGACTCGGGACGGATCTTCATGGAGGCCGCGCCCGCCGGGGTGGACCCGGACGCGCTGGGGGACCGGCTGGTCGCCGCCGACCAGGTCGTGGAGGTCCATGACCTGCATGTCTGGGAAATCACCTCCGGTGACCCGGCGCTCTCGGCGCACGTCCTGGTCGAGCCCGGCGGCGACTGCCACAAGGTGCGCCGCACGCTGCAGGAGCTGCTGGCGGCCGAGTACGGCATCACGCACGCCACGCTCCAGGTCGACCACCTCGGCGAGCGGGACGGCGCCGACCTGCTGCGGATCGGCCATCGCCGGGACGACTCCTCGGGCGCCCACTGCGCGGACACGCACGGACCGGTACACCGGGCGGGGCCGCACGACCACTGAGCCGGGAGCGACGCGACTCACGTGGCCGAATCGGGTGTCGGCGGGACGGTGCGCGGCACACTTGCGGGAGGCCGGGCGTTCCCGACTCGCCCGGTCCCGTGCCGGTTTCACGTGAAACGGAGGAGACATGGCAGCGAGCGCACCGGTCCGCACCGGCGCTCCGACCGCCCCCGGAACACCGACCCGCCACCGGCCTCGAGCTGCCCTGGCGACCGTGCTGCTGGTCCTCGGCTGTCTCCTGGCCCCACCGGCCCTCACCGCCGGCTGGGCACGCGCCGAACTGACCGACACCGCCCGCTACACCGCCACCACCGCGCCGCTCTCCCGCGACCCCGCCGTCCAGCGGAACATGGTCACCGCGATCAGCAACGGCGTGATGCGCCGGGTGGACCTGTCGCCGCTGGTGGACGCCGCACCGCCGGCACAACGCCCCGCGATACGCGAGCGGTTCGCCCGCGGCGTCCGGGACTTCGTGGCCACCCAGATCCGCGGCGTGGTCACCTCGCGCTCCTTCCCCGCCCTGTGGAACCGCGTCAACGGGACCACCCACGCGTCCCTCGTCACCGCGCTCTCCTCGTCCGGTGAGCGGACCGTGGAGCTCGACCTCCAACCCGTCGTCGACCGCGCCCGGGCCCGCCTGGCGCACACCGTGCCGGCCGGTGCCCGGCTGATCCAGCGGGTCCACGTCTCCGGCACGACGCTCACGCTGCTGCGGTCCGACGAGGTGGCCGAGTGGCGCGGCCCGTACGCGGCGGTGCGCACCCTCGGCCGGCTGCTGCCCGTCGCCGCCGTGCTGTGCGTGGCGGCCGGGCTGCTGCTGGCGCCGCGCCGCCGCCGGGCGCTGATCGGTACCGGACTGGGCTGGGCCGTGGGCGGCGCGCTGCTGCTCGCCGCGTTCGCCGCAGCGCGCGGGTACGCCCTGGACGTACTGCCGCAGTCGGTGACCCGGGCGACGGGCGCGGCGGTCTTCGACACCCTCACGGCGAGCGCCTGGTCCGGCGGCCTGCTGCTGGGCGCCGCGGGGCTCACCGCCGCGGCGGCGGCATGGCTGACCGGCGTCCTGGCGGGGCGGCGGCGGGCCCGCCGGGAGCTCAGAGCCCGATGACCGTCTTGCCCTGTGCCCGGCCGGATCGGCTGCGGGCCAGGGCCGCCGGGGCGTCCTCCAGCTGCACCTCGCTGCTGATCAGCACGGTGAGCCGGCCGGCGTCGAGCTGGTCGGCGAGGATCGACAGCAGCTGCGGCGAGGGCCGGTTGAGGAAGTTGAACCCGCGCAGGTTGTGCTCGATGAGCATGTCCGTGTCGGCCGCGCCGACCGTGGAGACGACCGTGCCGCCGTCCCGTACGACGCCCGTCAGGTCCGCGAACGCCGCCGCGTCGCTGACCAGATCGATCAGGATGTCCACGCCGTCCGGGTGGGCGGCCCGCACCTGGTCGGCCACCGGGCCCAGGGTGTGATCCACCGTGGCGCCCGCGCCGAGCTGCCCCATCAGCTCCGCGCTGCCCGCCCGAGCGGTGGCGATCACCTCGGCGCCGCGCTGCGCGGCCAGCTGTGTGACGAAGGTGCCGACGCCGCCGGTCGCGCCCACGATGAGCACCCGCTTGCCCTCCGCTACACGGGTCTCCTCCACGAGGTTGTACGCGGTCGTGCCGGCCGTCGGCACCGCGGCCGAGGTCGCGTACGTGACGTTCCGCGGCGCGGGCGCGACGGCGTCCTCCGCCGCCACGGCGTAGTCCGCGTACGAACCGCCGCCCCTGCCGACCAACTGGAACTGCCCGAACACCTGGTCACCGACCGTGCAGCGGCGCACGTCGGGGCCGACCGCGACCACCTCGCCCGCCCCGTCGGCGCCCAGGACCAGCGGGAAGGAGTGCGGCACGGCCTCCTTGAGCATGCCGTCGGCGATCTTCCAGTCGACCGGGTTCAGGCCCGCGACCGCCATCGCGACCAGCACCTCGCCGGGCCCCGGCTCGGGCTGCGGCAGGTCCATCAGCTCGGGCTCGGCCCCGAAGGCGCTGACTGCTACGGCTCTCATCGCGGCGTCCCTTCCACTTCTCCGTACCCGGCCCCTGTCCGGCCCCTGCCGCCAAGGATCGTAAGCACGCGGGTACCGCCCCGCACGGCAGGCGAACGGCCGTGGCCCGGAAGCAACTCGTACGGCCGTCCTCGGCGACGGGTCCGGTACGCGGGCACCGGCGGGTTTGCCGGGACCGCCGGACGGTTACCCGTCCCCCTCATGAAGGGCGACAAGGGCATCAAGGGCGACAAGGGCGTCAACGGCGATAACGGCGACAACAAAGACGGGCGCGCCCGGAGCGGGAGCGCGAAGGGCGAAGAGACCGTACGTGCGGGCCGGCGCACCGTCGCGATCACCCGCCCGGACAAGGTGCTCTTCCCGGACGACGGCATCACCAAGCGCGACGTGGCCGAGCACTACCGGGCCGTCGCCCAGCGCGCGCTGCCGCACCTGCGCGGCCGCCCCCTGATGATGGAGCGCCACCCGGACGGCATCGGCGGCCGGCCCCTCATGCAGAAGAACGCGCCGGACTACTTCCCCGACTGGATCCGCACCTCGGTGCAGGAGAAGGCCGGCGGCAAGGTCACGCACGTCGTCTGCGACGACGCCGCCACCCTCGTCTACCTGGCCGGGCAGGCCTCGCTCACCCAGCACCGCTGGCTCTCCCGGGAGGACAGCGCCAACGAGCCGGACCTGCTGATCTTCGACCTCGACCCGTCGGACGGCGCGGGCTTCGAGGACGTGCGCTGGGCGGCCGCCCGGGTCTGCGAGCTGTGGGACGAGGTCGGCCTGCCGACCCGGCTGATGACCACCGGCTCACGCGGCCTGCACGTCATCGCGCCACTGGACGCCAAGTCCGACTACGACACGGTACGGGACTTCGCGCACCGCGCCGCCGAGCTGCTCGCCGACCGCCACCCGGACCGGCTCACCACCGAGCAGCGCAAGGCCGACCGCGCCACGAAGAGCGGCCGCGGCCGCATCTACCTCGACGTCCAGCGCAACGCCTACGCGCAGACCGCTGTCGCACCCTACAGCGTGCGCGCCAAGCCGGGCGCGCCGGTGGCCATGCCGATCCGCCGTGCCGAACTGGACGACCCCGAGCTGAACGCCCAGCGCTGGACGCTGCGCACCACCCCCGAGCGCCTGGAGGCGGCCGACCCGTGGTCCGGTGACGGCTGGCGCGCCCGGTCGGTGACCGCGGCGGCCAAGCGGCTGCCGGCGGAGTGAGGCGCGGCGGCCGCCGGAAGGGCAGGTACGGCCGGTGCCCGAAAGGTGGCCGCGGCGCGGCGAGGTGCCGCGCCGCGCACCCGCGTCAGACACCGATGTCGTCGCCGTCCTTGCGCCAGACGCTGATCACCGACGGGCGGACCAGCTTGCCCGGGCCGTCCGGCCAGTGCGACGCCGGCTGCTCCACGGTCGCGCCGTCCACCTCGCCCGGGTGCTGCACCGCGACCAGCACCCGCCGCTCCTGCACGATGGGCCCGCAGGTCTCGGCGCCGGTCGGCACGGTGAGGAACTGCCGCACCTGGCCGCGCCGCGAGCCGGTGGTGGCCACGCCGAAGAGGCCGTCATGGCTGCCCAGGGCGTTGCCGTCGGTGGAGATCCACAGGTTGCCGTGCACATCGAAGGTGATGTTGTCGGGGCACGAGATCGGGCTGACCTGGTCCTTGGGGAAGCCACCGAAGTACGTCGACGGGTCTTCGGGGTCGCCGCAGACCAGGAAGAGGTTCCACGTGAAACGTCCGGCCGCCGGGTCGTTGCGGCGCTCGGTCAGCTCCAGGATCTGGCCGTGCTTGTTGCCGTTGCGCGGATTGGCCTCGTCGACAGCGGCCTTGCCGTCCTTGCCCCGGTCGCTGTTGTTGGTCAGCGCCACGTAGACCTTGCCGGTACGGGGGCTGGGCTCGACATCCTCGGGGCGGTCCATCTTCGTGGCACCCACCTTGTCGGCGGCCATCCGCGTGAAGACGTACACCTCCTCCGCGGTCATGCCCGGCACGTGCGAGGTGGTGCCGGTGGCCAGCGGTATCCACTCGCCGTGGCCGTCGAACTCGCCGTCCTCCGGCAGCTTCCCCGACCCGTCGATCTCACCCGCCGGGCTGTCACCGGTGAACTTCGCGACGTACAGCGTCCCCTCGTCCAGCAGCGTGCGGTTGTGCTCGCGGGCCGCCGCGCTGTTGCCCCGCTTCATCCGCTTGGCGGAGACGAACTTGTAGAAGTAGTCGAACTTTTCGTCGTCACCCATGTAGAGGACGGGCCGGCCGTCCGGGGTCAGCCGCGGCTCGGCGGCCTCGTGCTTGAACCGGCCGAGCGCGGTGAGCTTGCGCGGGGTCGAGTCGGGGTCGAAGGGGTCGATCTCCACGACCCAGCCGAAGCGGTTGGTCTCGTTCGGCTCCTTCGCCACGTCGAAGCGCCGGTCGAACCGCTCCCACTTGCGCTCGCTCGCCCCGCCCTTGATGCCGTACCGCTTCAGCCGCTCGGCGATCTCCGGGTCGGTGACCTCGTCGCCGTTGGCGAAGTACTGGTTGAAGTTCTCCTCGCCGGACAGCACCGTGCCCCACGGGGTGATGCCGCCACCGCAGTTGTTGAGCGTGCCGAGGATGCGGGTGCCCTCGGGGTCGGCGGCGGTCTTCAGCAGGTCGCTGCCGGCGGCCGGGCCGGTCACCTCGAACGGCGTGGTGCCGGTGATCCGGCGGTTGAGGTGGTGGCGGGGCACCGCGGTGAGCCGGCCGCTGCGCCGCTCCTCCTGCGCGACGAGCACCGTCAGGCCGTGTGCCTGGAGCCCGATCTCCGCCTGCGCGCGGGTGGGGTTGTCCGCGTCGTACCCCGCGAACATCAGGACCTCGTCGGTGTACTCATGGTTGATCACGAGCAGTTGCCGGTCCCGCTCGCCCGGCAGGTCCAGTACGGCCATGTAGTCGTTGTTGTAACCGAACTGACCCGCCTGCGCCTTCGCGGACTGCCGGTCCGCGTCGAACGCCGGAGCGCCGCGCAGCACCGGGTCGCCCCAGCGGATCACGACGTTCTGCTCGTGCCCGGCCGGGACGGTCACGGCGTCGGCGGTGTTGGGCGCGACGGGCGTGAAGCGCAGGCCGCGGGCCGGGCGGCGGGCATGGCGGGTGGCACCCGCCGCCGTCCCGGACGCGGCGCCGGACTCGGCCGCGGACGCGGGGGCGGCACCCGGGCCGGTCAGCGCGGCGCCGGTGGCAGCGGCGGCCGTGACGACGGCGCTCGCGCGCAGCACGGACCGACGGGAGAGCGCGCCCGCGATCACGTCACCGACGTAGGCGTTGCCGCTGGTGTTGGGCGCGTCGTGGAAGCAGGCGTCGCCGCAGCGGTAGCGGCAGGTCATGGCCGAACGGCCGCCGGGGTGCGAGCCGATCAACGGCAGCAGCTTGCGCACGGTGTTCCTTCCCTGGGCCGGTCGGTATGCCGGTCGGTGTGCCTGTCGGTACCTGTCGGCCGGTATGGCGGATAGTCGTCTGATCAGCGGCGACGGTATGGGCACAGGTCCGACACGCGGCGACAAAAAGATGAACTGACGGTGAATCCGGGCACCTTCGGCTCGTGCCGCAGCACGACGCGCGGGGTCCCACGATGCGATAGGGGCAGGCCGCTACCCTTTGGTGTCCGTCCAGGTCAGCAACGCACCTCGCTTTTCGGACAATCGTCGCCCCACCCCACGCACGACACCACACGCACGAGAGGTACGCCGATGGGCATTCGGAGTCTGCTGCGCAACGTTTTCGGTCGCTCCAAGGCGGCCCGTAACGAACCGAATGCCCCCGCGGCGACGGAGGCCACCGAAGCGGTGACCACCGACACCGCGGCCATCCCGGAGGCCCGGGGGGAGTCGGCACCCGCCGCGGAGGCGGCCCCGACCGCGCCGGCCGCCTCGCCCGCCGAGACGGAGGTACCGGCGGCCCGCACGGAACAGCAGCCGGCCCGTACGGAGGTCTACGCGGAGACCGCCCCGGCGGCCGGCGCCGCGGTGGTGGCCGGCTCCACCGGTATCGCCCGGTCCGTCGGCTCCACCGATCCCTCCTCCTCCGACGTGTCGGACCTGGTACGGGAGGCCTTCGACCGCCCGTCGTCCCCGGCCTCGACCCCGGAGCCCACGGAGGAGCCGCCGGCGGAGCCCGCGGCCGCGGAGCCCGCCGAGGAAGCGCTCGCCGAGGCGACGCCGACCGAGGCAACGCCGGCCGAGGCGGCATCGGCCGACGAGGCACCGGTCGAGGCGGAGCCTGAGAAGGCCGAGCCGGAGGCCGGGCCCGAGGCAGAGGCCGAGCCGGAGCCGGGGACCGTTCCTGAGGCGGAGAAGGAGTCCGCGGCCAAGGCCGAGGCCGGGGCCGAGAGCCCGGCGAAGGTCAAGGTCGAGACCGCGGCCGAGGCCGGAAGCCCGGCGAAGGACAAGGCCGAGGTCGCGCCGGAGACCGACAAGCCGGGGATCGGGGCAAAGCCCCAGGCGAAGGCCGAGCCCAAGGCGGAGGCCAAGCCCCAGGTGAAGGCCAAGCACCAGGCGGAGGCCGAGCCCGAGGCGGAGGCCGAGCCCGAGGCCGGCGACGAGAAGCCGGCCGCCGAGGTGGCCGAGCCCGCCGCCGAGCCGGCCCCGGCCCCCGTCGCGGAGCCCGTCGCGGAGCCGGTCGCGGAAATCCCCGAGCCCCTTACCGAGGCCCCCGAGCCGGTGGCCGCCAAGGTTGAGCCGACCGCCACCCCCACCATCCCCGCCGCCCGCACCGAGACGGAGACGGTGACCGAGGTCCCGGCGCCGGCTCCCACCCCGGAGCCCGTCGCCTCCGCCGGTGCCGGTGCCGCGATCTCCCTCAGCAAGGTCGAGGCGGTCGCGCCCAAGCTGGTCAGCCTCTACAAGGACGCGGGCGCGGCGCTGGAGAAGCAGGGCCTCGGCACCCAGCGCGCCGCCGTCTACCTCGTGCTCGACCGCTCCGGCTCGATGCGCAACTACTACAAGGACGGCACCGTCCAGCACCTCGCCGAGCAGGCCCTCGGCCTCTCCGCGCACCTGGACGACGACGGCACCGTGCCCGTCGTCTTCTTCTCCACCGACGTCGACGGCACCGCCGACCTGGATCTGACCTCGTACGAGGGCCGGATCGAGGAGCTGCACGCCGGCCTCGGCCACATGGGCCGGACCAACTACCACTGGGCGATCAAGGCGGTCGTCGACCACTACAAGAAGTCGAAGACCACCGCACCGGCGTTCGTGATCTTCCAGACGGACGGCGCCCCCACCTCCAAGCCCGCCGCCGAGAAGGCGCTGTGCGAGGCGGCCGGGCTGCCGATCTTCTGGCAGTTCGTCGGCTTCGGCGACCCCGAGGCCAAGGGCTTCGACTTCCTGCGCAAGCTGGACGACCTGGCCGTACCGGAGAAGCGCAAGGTCGACAACGCCGGCTTCTTCCACGCGGGCCGCGACCCCCGCGCCCTGGCCGACGCCGACCTCTACGCGCAGCTGATGATCGAGTTCCCGGAGTGGCTCAGCGACGCGCGCGCCGCGGGCGTGCTCAAGGACAGCTGACGGCAGCGGCGGCAGCATCGCGCACGGCCCGGCGGCCCCACAGGGGGCGGCCGGGCCGTTCCGCTGTCCGGTCCCCGTGACCGGTGCCGCTCAGTCCGCCGTCGTGTGCGCGATGAACAGCGACCACGCCGCCGCGGAGAACGTCAGCCGCGCCGCGCCCTCGTCCGTACCCCGCCCTCGCACTCGGCCTTGCCGCGAGTCCCGTACCTGGACCCGGTCCGCCGAGATCGCCACTTCGACGCACGTCCCGTCCGTCTCACGGCTGTAGCTCGACGCGACCCATCTCGGCCGCTCTCCCATGGCCACCCCTCCCCCGGCTGTCCCTCCTTCCCACAGCATCCCCGGCCGCCCGCGCGCCATGCGTGCGCCGCGGGGCCGGGGAAACGGGGCGCGGTGGCACCCGGTCGGGCGAGTACGATATTGGCGTTCCGTAGTGCAAAAAATCACTCACCGTAGCGACTTGGGAGCAGCCGGCAATGGCTCGACACCTCATCACCAGCGCCCTTCCGTACATCAACGGGATCAAGCACCTGGGCAACATGGTGGGGTCCATGCTCCCGGCCGATGTGTACTCCCGGTATATGCGGCAGCGCGGGCACGACGTCCTCTACATCTGCGCGACCGACGAGCACGGCACCCCGGCCGAGCTGGCGGCGAAGGACGCCGGCCAGTCCGTCGACGCGTTCTGTGCCGAGCAGCACGACGCGCAGAAGGCGATCTATGACGGCTTCGGGCTGGCCTTCGACCACTTCGGCCGCAGCTCCTCGCAGCAGAACGTCGAGCTGACCCAGCACTTCGCGCGCAAGCTGCACGAGAACGGCTTCATCGAGGAGCGGGCGATCCGCCAGGTCTACTCGAACGCCGACGAGCGCTTCCTGCCCGACCGCTACATCGTCGGCACGTGCCCGCACTGCGGTTACGACAAGGCCCGCGGCGACCAGTGCGAGAACTGCACCCGCGTGCTGGACCCGACCGACCTGATCGACGCCCGCTCGGCGATCAGCGGCAGCAGCGACCTGGAGGTGCGCGAGACCAAGCACCTCTTCCTGCTCCAGTCCAAGCTCCAGGGCGAGGTCGAGAAGTTCATCGACGAGGCCGGTGAGGAGTGGCCGACGCTGGCCTCCTCCATCGCCCGCAAGTGGCTGACCGAGGGCCTGCACGACCGCTCGATCACCCGCGACCTGGACTGGGGCGTGCCGGTACCGGCCGACGTCTGGCCGGACCTGGCCGCCGAGGGCAAGGTCTTCTACGTCTGGTTCGACGCCCCGATCGAGTACATCGGCTCGACGAAGGAGTGGGCGGACGCGGCGCCCGACGGCGAGGTCCGGGACTGGAAGTCGTGGTGGTACGAGGCCGACGACGTCCGGTACACGGAGTTCATGGCCAAGGACAACGTCCCGTTCCACAGCGTGATGTTCCCGGCGACGCAGCTGGGCACCCGCGAGCCGTGGAAGAAGGTCGACTTCCTCAAGGCCTTCAACTGGCTGAACTACTACGGCGGCAAGTTCTCCACCTCGCAGCAGCGCGGCATCTTCACCGACGCGGCGCTGGAGCTGCTGCCCGCCGACTACTGGCGCTACTTCCTCATCGCGAACGCGCCGGAGTCCGACGACACCTCCTTCACCTGGGAGCTCTTCTCCTCCTCGGTCAACAAGGACCTGGCCGACACCCTCGGCAACTTCGTCAACCGCGTGCTGTCCTTCTCCCGGAAGCGCTTCGGTGACGAGGTCCCGGCGGGCGCCGAGGCCGGCGAGGCGGAGGCGAAGCTCGGCGAGGACATCGCGCGGCTCCTGGCCGAGTACGAGGGCCACATGGAGGCGCTGCAGTTCCGCAAGGCCGCCGCTTCGCTGCGCGCGCTGTGGAGCGCGGGCAACTCCTACCTGGAGGAGAAGGCCCCCTGGCTGGAGATCAAGACCGACAAGGACGCGGCCGCGCTCACCCTCCGTACGGCGATGAACCTCATCCACCTGTACTCGGTGATCTCCGAGCCGTTCATCCCGTCCTCGGCGAAGGCCATGCGCGGCGCGTTCGACCTCGCCGACGACACGGCCCTGTGGGTCACCCAGGACGAGGCCAAGGCCCTGTCCTCCGTCCCGGCCGGCACGTCCTTCACCGTCCCCCCCGTCCTCTTCGCCAAGATCACCGAAGACGACCTCGCGGCGTACAAGGACCGCTTCGGCGGCGAGGAGTAAGTCCCACGGCATGACGGAGGGCCCGGAACCGCGCGGTTCCGGGCCCTCGGCGTTGCGCTACGCGGATGTGCCGCCGTACGGATGCCAGTCCGCCGTCCGCACCGTGAACCCCATGGGCTCCGGCATCGTGATCTCCTGCCCGAAGATGCCCTTCGCGGTCTCGACGTAGTGGCGACCGTCGAGCTGGAGGAGATGCCAGGTCGCGTCGTTCGGGTCGACGATCAGGTAGACGGGGATGCCGGCCCCGGCGTACCGCTCACGCTTGTCCTCCCAGTCGCGCCTGATGGCCGTACGGGTCGTGGAGACGGTCTCGACGACGGCTTGGATGATCTGCACAGGCCAGTCGGGCTCGTTCTCGGCTGGAATGTCCTCAGATCGGACGACCACGGCATCGGCCCGCGGCCGATAGTCGTCGGCCACCAGCAATCCTCGCTCGTCCCACGCCTCGAACGGCTCCGGGGTGTGGCGCACGAAGGTCCGTCCAGGAAGGTCGTGGAAGTGCCCGGGATTGGCCTGCATAACGAGCTCACCGTCGAGCAGTTCCACGTGCAGCCCATCGAGGACGTCCAGCTCGTGCCACATTTTGATGAGCGCGTTGTTGTCCACTGAAGGTTCTCCTGCCGACCGCTCTTGCGCCAAGCATAGGGGCCGCAAGCACGCGCGAGGGGCCCGGAACCGCCATGCGGTCCGGGCCCCTCTGAGCGATGAGCGTTACTTCACCTGCGGCTTGCGGAGCGAGAGGTGCAGCTCCTTCAGGCGCGACTCCTCGACCTCGCTCGGGGCACCCATGAGGAGGTCCTGAGCGTTGCCGTTGAGCGGGAAGGCGATGGTCTCGCGGATGTTCGGCTCGTCCGCGAGGAGCATCACGATGCGGTCCACGCCCGGGGCGATGCCACCGTGCGGCGGGGCGCCGAACTTGAAGGCGCGGAGCATGCCGCCGAACTCCGCCTCGACGGTGTCCTTGTCGTAACCGGCGATCTCGAAGGCCTTGTACATGACCTCCGGCTCGTGGTTACGGATCGCGCCGGAGGACAGCTCGACGCCGTTGCAGACGATGTCGTACTGCCAGGCCAGGATGTCCAGCGGGTCCTTGGTCTCCAGCGCTTCGAGACCGCCCTGGGGCATCGAGAAGGGGTTGTGGGAGAACTCGATCTTGCCGGTCTCCTCGTCCTTCTCGAACATCGGGAAGTCGACGATCCAGCAGAAGCGGAAGACGCCCTCCTCGAAGTGGCCGGCGCGCTTGGCGGCCTCGACGCGGACCGCGCCCATGATCTTCGAGACCTCGTCGAACTCGCCCGCGCCGAAGAAGACGGCGTGGCCGGGGGCCAGGTCCAGCTTCTCCACCAGCGCCTTGACGTCGTCCTCGGTGAGGAACTTGGCGATCGGGCCGGTCAGCGCGTTCTCTTCGCCGACGCGGACCCAGGCCAGGCCCTTGGCGCCCTGCTCGACGGCGTAGTCGCCGAGCCCGTCGAAGAACTTGCGCGGCTGGTCGGCGGTGTCCGGCACGGCCAGCGCGCGGACGTGCTTGCCGGCGAACGCCTTGAAGCCGGAGCCCTCGAAGACGTCGGAGACGTCCACCAGCTCCAGCTTGGCGCGCAGGTCCGGCTTGTCGTTGCCGTACTTCAGCATCGACTCGCGGAACGGGATGCGCGGGAACGGCGAGGTGACCTCGCGGCCGCCGCCGAACTCGGTGAAGAGCTCGGTCATCAGCTTCTCGACCGGGCCGAAGACGTCCTCCTGCTCGACGAAGGACATCTCGATGTCGAGCTGGTAGAACTCGCCCGGCGAGCGGTCGGCGCGGGCGTCCTCGTCGCGGAAGCACGGCGCGATCTGGAAGTACCGGTCGAAGCCCGCGATCATCAGCAGCTGCTTGAACTGCTGCGGGGCCTGCGGCAGGGCGTAGAACTTGCCGGCGTGCAGGCGCGAGGGGACCAGGAAGTCGCGCGCGCCCTCGGGGGAGGTGGCGGACAGGATCGGCGTCGCCATCTCGTTGAAGCCGAGGGAGACCATCTTGTGGCGGATGGCGGAGATGACGGCCGTGCGCAGCATGATGTTGCGGTGCATGCGCTCGCGGCGGAGGTCGAGGAAGCGGTACTCCAGGCGCTTCTCCTCGTTGACCCCGTCCTCGGCGTTGATCGTGAAGGGGATCTGCTCGGCGGCGCCGAGCACCTCGACCGCGGAGACCTCGATCTCGACCTCGCCGGTGGGCAGGTCGGGGTTGACGTTGTCCGCGCCACGCGCGCTGACCTTGCCGTCGATGCGGACGACGGTCTCCTTGGTCAGAGAGCCGAGCGCCTCGTTGGCGGGGGTGCCGGGGCGGGCGACGAGCTGCGTGATGCCGTAGTGGTCGCGCAGATCGATGAAGAGGATGCCGCCCAGGTCACGTCGATTGTGCAGCCAGCCGCTGAGGCGGACGTCCGTGTCGACGTCCGCGGCCCGGAGCTCGCCGCAGTTATGGGACCGGTACCGATGCATCGCTCATCCAAGTCGTCGCGAGTCGAGGTGGGGCAACGGGGGCGGGAGGCCGGGTCGGCTCCCGGTCGACACCCGATGATCACCCCAGGATTGGCATAACCGCTCCAGGTTACCGCTCCGCCCCGTCCCTCCGGGTTGCCATATCCACGACAAAGCCCCCCGAGAGCTTCCCGGTGGAACACCATGGGACCAGGGTCACGTCCTTCTCACTGGTGGGCCTCCGTGAAACCCACATAAAGTGATGCAATGCGCACCAAGGACGTCCTGGCCGCCATCGGCACGGGCCTGTGGCACTGGGACCACTCAGTCGGCAAGGTGACGCTGGACGCCGAGGCGGCCAGGCTGCTCGGCCTGCCCGAGGAGCCCGCCGACTTCAGCGAGGCCTTCATCCGCTCGCGCTTCCACGCCGTCGACTTCGCCGAGATCAACGGCGTCGTCCACCTCGCGCTCACCGAGAACACCCTCGCCGAGGGCCGGCTCCGCGTCATGCGCGACGACGGCAAGGTCCTGCGCGTCGTTCGCTGCCGCGCCCGCGTCACCCCGCTGGACAACAGCTACGAGCTGGTCGGCACCCTCCAAGAGGTCCCCGAGCCGCAGCCCGGTACGTCCGCGGCGCGCACCCCCGTCACCGGCGACTGGCGCCGCTCCCGGGAGGCGTTCCTGCTGGACGCGGGGCGCGCGCTGGCCGAGGCCCGCTCCACCGCCGAGGTGTTGCGGGTGGCCGCCGGCCTGTCCATGCCCGGCTTCATGCCCGACGGGCTGGCCGTCTTCGGCATCAAAGGCGACCACATATCGGTGATCGGGCACCACGGGCACAAGCCGGGGGCCGAGCAGCCCTTCGTCGACATGCCGCTGGACACCGATTACCCGGCCGCCGAGGTGATACGGACCGGGCGGGCCATCTACCTGCCCACGCCCGAGGAGTACAGCCGCCGGTTCCCCGTGACCTGGCCGATGGCCGAGCGCTTCGGGCGCCAGTCCTGGGCCTTCCTGCCGCTGATCAGCGCGGGCCGGACGGTCGGCGCCTGGATGGCCGCCTTCGGCCACCGCGTCGCCTTCACCCCCGACGAGCGCTCCGTGCTCACCACCGTCGCCCGGATGCTCGCCCAGGCCCTGCACCGCGCCGGGGACCAGGAGTCGCAGCTGGAGCTGACCACGGGCCTGCAGCGCAGCATGATGCCCACGGTCCAGCCGGACATCCCCGGTATGGCGGTGGCCGCACGGTACGTGCCCACCGGCGGCGGCCTGGAGGTCGGCGGCGACTGGTACGACATGATCACTCTGCCGTCGGGCCGGATCGCGCTGGTCATCGGTGACGTCCAGGGCCACGACGTACGGGCCGCGGGGCTCATGGGCCAGCTGCGGATCGCGCTGCGGGCGTACGCCTCCGAGGGCCACCACCCCGACGCCGTGCTCTCCCGCGCCTCGCGGTTCCTCGCCGGCCTGAACGACACCGAGGCCGAGGGGCTGGACCCGCGCTTCGCCACCTGCCTCTACATCGAGGTCGACCCGGCCACCGGGCTGCTGGACATCGCGCGGGCCGGCCACCCCGACCCCGCCATCCGGATGACGGACGGCACAATGCTGGTCCGGCCGACCGCGGGCGGGATGCCGCTGGGCATCGACCCGGACACGGACTACCCGACCACCCGGCTCGTCCTGGAGCCCGGCGAGACGATGCTGGTCTGCACGGACGGGCTGATCGAGACCGGCGGGCACGACCTGGAGAGCGGCTGGACGCGGCTGCGGGACGTCATGGAGGCCCACGAGGACCCGGACACCGAGGACGGACTGGAGCGGCTCGCCGACGCCCTGGTGCAGGCCGTGCACGGGCCGTCCTCGCACCACACCACCGGGCCGCTGGTGGACCGCCGCGAGGACGACATCGCGATGCTGCTGCTGTCCCGGGAGAGCGCCAGCTGCGCCATCGGCACCGGCGGGCTGCAGCCCGGGCTGCCGGTCCGCCGTACGGTCCTGACCATCGCGCAGGCCGAGCCGGAGCGGATCGCCGAGGCCCGCGGCCAGATCCGCGACGTGCTGCACGACTGGACCGACGAGGACCAGGTCGACTCGGCCGTCCTGATGGTCTCCGAAATGGTCACCAACGTGCTGCTGCACACCGACGGCGACGCCCTGCTGGTCGCCGAGATCTCCGGTGCGAGAGGCGCCCGGCGCATCCGGGTGGACGTGGCCGACAGCAGCGACGAGCTGCCGCACCGCCGCCGCCCCGGCGAGCTGGCATCCTCCGGGCGCGGCCTGGTCCTGATGGAGCTGCTGGCCGGCGCCTGGGGCGTGGACCCGCGCGGGGACGGCAAGTCCATCTGGTTCGAGCTGTACGAGGACGCCGGGGACAGCCTCGCGGCGGCCGCGGCTCAGGCCGGCGCGTCCCCGGAGGAGCCCCCGGACGGCGGCCCCTCGCTGTCCGGCCCGCCGCTGTCCGAACCGGCGGCGTAGCGCTCGTGCAGCTCTGACAGGATCCCCGTCGCCGCGGCCGCCAGCGGTACGGCCAGCAGCATGCCGAGGATGCCCGCCACGCTCGCGCCCGCGGTGATCGCGAGCAGCACGACGGCCGGGTGCATGTGGACGGTACGGCTCTGGATCAGCGGCTGCAGGATGTGGCCCTCCAGCACCTGAACGAACAGCACCACGCCCAGCGCCCACAGCGCGATCACGAAGCCCCGGTCGGCCAGCGCCACCAGCACCGACACGGTGCCGGAGATGAACGCGCCCAGGTACGGGATGTACGCGCCGACGAAGACCAGCGCCCCCAGCCCGACCGCGCCCGGCACCCCCAGGATCAGCAGTCCGACGGTGATGCAGATGGCGTCGATCAGCGCGATGACCGTCGTGCCGCGCATGAAGCCCTCCACCGCCTCGAAACCGCGGCGCGCCATCCGCTCCAGCTGCGGCCCGGAGTCGCCGGGCGCCCAGGACCGCAGCACGCCCACCGCCTTGTCCGCGTCCCGCAGGAAGAAGAACGTCAGCAGCAGCGCCAGCACGGCGGCGGCCACGGTCTGGCCGATCAAGCTGATGCCGGAGAGCACCCCGGTGGCGGCCCGGCCGCCGAACTTCTGCGCCAGCTCCTTGGCGTTCGCCGTGAGGTCTCCGAGCGAGGTGCCGGTGCCGCCCAGGTGCTTGCTGAGCTCCTTGGTCGCCTGCTGCACCGACGCCACGATCTGATCGCCGGTGTCGATCAGCGCGGAGATCACGATGTACCCGGCTCCGCCGACGACCACCAGCAGGGCGACGCAGGTCAGCCCGGACGCCAGCGAGCGGTTGAGCTTCATCGCGACCAGCCGCCGGTAGAGCGGCCCGAGCAGGGCACTGCCGAGCAGGGCCAGCAGGACGGGCGTCACGGCCGCCTTCAGGTGGACGGTCAGCCAGATGGCGACCGCGACCACCGCGACGACGAGCAGCGCCACTCCGCACCAGGCCGCCGCCCGACGCGCACCGAGGGGAAGCAGAGCTTCCCGTTCATCCCTGTTCATCCGTTTCTGCACCGACCCAGTCCACCACGCGGAGCCGCGTGACGGCCCGCACAGCGCAGAGCCGGGCCCGGCGTTTCACGTGAAACGCCGGGCCCGGCCGGAGCGGGTCGGGTCAGCCGGCAGCAGCCGGGATGGTGCCGAGGCGGCCCGCCTGGAAGTCCTCGAAGGCCTGGGCCAGCTCGGCGTGGGTGTTCATCACGAACGGGCCGTAGTGCATCATCGGCTCGCGGATGGGCTGCCCACCGAGGAGGACGACCTCGAAGTTCGGGCTGCGGGACTCCTGCGTGGCGTCCGCCTTGATGGTGAGCGAGTCACCGGCACCGAAGACGACCGACTGGCCCATGCGGAACGGACGGCCCTCGGGGCCCGCCGTACCGCGCCCGGCCAGCCCGTACGCCAGCGCGTTGAAGTCCGACCGCCAGGGCAGCGTCAGCTCGGCGCCCGGGTTCAGCGACACGTGCATCATCGTGATCGGCGTGTGCGTGATGCCGGGACCCTCGTGCCCGTCGATGTCGCCCGCGATCAGGCGCAGCAGCGCACCGCCGTCGGACGAGGTCAGCAGCTTGACCTGGCCGCCGCCGATGTCCTGGTAGCGGGGGGCCATCATCTTGTCCTTCTTCGGCAGGTTCACCCACAGCTGGAGGCCGTGGAAGAGCCCGCCGGACATCACCAGCGACTCCGGCGGCGCCTCGATGTGCAGCAGGCCGGAGCCCGCCGTCATCCACTGGGTGTCGCCGTCGTTGATGGTGCCGCCGCCCCCGTGCGAGTCCTGGTGCACGAAGGTGCCGTCGATCAGGTACGTCACCGTCTCGAAGCCGCGGTGCGGGTGCCACGGCGTGCCCTTGGGCTCGCCGGGCGCGTACTCCACCTCACCCATCTGGTCCATCATGATGAACGGGTCGAGGTGCTTGTAGTCGATGCCGGCGAAGGCCCGGCGGACGGGGAAGCCCTCGCCCTCGAACCCGGTGGGCGCGGTCGATACGGCGAGCGCGGAGCGCTGCCGGGCGTCGGCGGGCGCCGCAACGCGCGGCAGGGTCAACGGGTTCTCAACGGTCACTGCGGGCATGACGGCCTCCTCGGTCGTTCGGGTTTCAATTTAGTTGAAGTCTGAACAACTCGCAAGGCGCACTCCATTCCCCGACGCATTCCCGCAGGTCACAAGGGAGAGAAAACCGGAGGGCCGGTCGCGTCCGAACGCGACCGGCCCATCGGGACGGGGCGGCGGCACGACGGCCGCCCGAGAAGTGCGGGTCAGCCGTACATCCGCCGCATGGCGAAGTCGACCATCTGCTCCACGGCCTTGGCGTCGAACACCATCCGGTGCTCGCCCTCCATGTCGAGCACGAAGCCGTACCCCGTGGGCAGCAGGTCCAGCACCTCGGCGCCCGTGATCACGAAGTACTTGGACTCCTTGCCGGCGTACGCGCGCAGCTCCTTGAGCGAGGTGAACATCGGGATCACCGGCTGCTGCGTGTTGTGCAGCGCCAGGAAGCCCGGGTTGTCGCCGCGCGGGCAGTACACCTTGGAGTTCGAGAAGATCCCCTGGAAGTCCTCGGCGGACATCGACCCGGTCGTGAAGGCGCGCACCGCGTCGGCAAGGGAGGGCGGGGACGGCTCGGGGTACAGCGGCTGCCCGCCGTACCCGCCAGGAGCCTGCTGCGGCGGAGGCGGCGCAGCACCGTAACCCTGCTGACCCGCACCCGCGTTCTGGTCGTAGCCGTACATAGCTGCAAAGCGTACTGAGTGAACCTCCCCGGCTGCGTGAGAGCCGGAGTTTCCGTCGTCCGCGGACCGTCAGGCAGTACGGGCACCCGCCCTGCCGGCGCCCCGTGGGGCAGCGACACCGTCTTCGCGATCCCTACGCCTTCCTTCGCAGAAGGAGACAGCAACACCCGCAGCACCGGAGGCGTCGACACGGGTGGCCCGGTTCCGGGCGCTACTACGTGCTTCACGGCCGCTCCACGGTCCCGCGCGCAAGCGCGCCCGTTGATACATGGAGTGACGTCCCCGCTGATCGCAAGACCAGCCGGGCAGGGCTCGCAGATACTTCACCCGTACGGGAATGCCGGGTGCCACCGGGACGTACGCCCCGTCGTTGACGGCCAAGGTGTGGATGTTCACCCCGCCCACCGCATCCCGGTGCAGCACCCGGGAGCAGTCACTGTTCACACATGCGTAGGTTCGCCCGCGCACTTTGCAACGGGTGAGGCAGTACGGGCAGGTCTGCGAGGAGTACGCCTCGTCGACATGCCGAATCACCAGGCCCGTCTTGTAGGCCAGCTGACGCTCCTGCGTTCCCCGCTCCCACTGAGAGAGCTGCTGTCGGGTGGAACGCGCGTTCCGACGCTTCCTCTCGGTGTTCCTCTCGATCCCGCGAACATTTCCCACCACCAGCCGCACCATCACTCGTACCTCCGCCGGAGCAGCTCTCTCATGAGCCGACACCTGTTCGCGGATGAAGCGGTTGGCCTTCGCGGTGACTTGATGGTTGAAATCGCGCAGGCTCCGGTCGGTACGGGCAGTGAGCTTCTTCCGGGCCGCTGCGAGCCTTCGGTGGCGACGTGAACCATTGCTGCACCGCGCCGATTTCGCCTGGAGCTGCGCGACGCCCTTGTTCCGACGCTGCTTGAGGGAACGAGCGGAGCGCCCATTGATCACCGCCACCTCATAGCCACCGTCCGGGGCACGCGTGGCCAGCGCCATCGGATTGATGAGGCCCTCATCGACCGCGACCGTCACTACTCGCATGTCCGGGACGCTTTCGTCGCTCCGGTCACCGGCGTCCGGCAGTCCGTCGTCCGGCGCGCGGTAAGCGACACGCAGCGACCAGGAACGGTCGGCTGCATCCCAGCACAGTTTCATCTCGCCCCAGCGGTCAGGAGCGACCGTCTCCCCTTGTCGGTCGGGAAACTCCGGCACCGGCAGCACGATCCGCTCGCGTCCACGGCCCAGCGACAACGCCAGCCGTCCGTCGCGAGTGATCTTCCAGCCGAAACCCGTGGTGAAGACCAGCCGCCGGTAGCTCTTCTGCCGCCACGGCAGCTTTGTCCGCGCCACCCCTTGCTGCCTGTTGCGGCGGCCGAGGACGATCGCCTCCGCGAGGTCGTAGGCGACTGCCTGGGCAGTGTGGGCGTGCAGCGGTCTCGCCTCGGCCGGCAAGGAGGTCACGTACCGGCGGACGTCCTCGCGCCCCGGTGAACGTCCGGCACTCCACTCGCTGCGTACCCAAGCCACTGCTCGGTTCCACAGCAGCGCCGAGGCATGACACGCGGCATGCGCCCGTGCGTGGCTTCCTCGGTTGAGCCACACGGGGACGACCGCTGTCAGCACGCGAGAGCGCATTCACCCCTCCTCTGCAGCCTTGCCCACTCCGTCAGCTACCGAGCGTATTCACTCACGCACGTACCGGACAGACGTTCCAAGAGGGACCACTCTTTCGCGTGAACACAAGCGCCCCGCCGCGAACCTCGTCACAGATGGGCCGTTAGGGGTTGCTTCTTATTACCGACGGGTAGCATCCTGGTAGCTACTACCTGGTATGCGTTTGAGGACCTCCTCACGAAGGATTACGGAGCCGTCGCCATGGGGCACTACAAGTCGAATCTCCGCGACATCGAGTTCAACCTCTTCGAGGTGCTCGGCCGCGACAGCGTGTACGGCACCGGCCCGTTCGCGGAGATGGACGTCGACACCGCCAAGAGCGTGCTGTCCGAGATCGCCCGGCTGGCCGAGAACGAGCTGGCCGCCTCGTTCGAGGACGCCGACCGGAACCCGCCGGTCTTCGACCCCGAGACCAACACCGCGCCCGTTCCCGAGAGCTTCAAGAAGAGCTACCAGGCGTACATGGACGCCGAATGGTGGCGGCTGGGCGTTCCGGAGGAGATCGGCGGCACCACGACGCCGCGCTCGCTGCTGTGGGCCTTTGCCGAGTCCATCCTGGGCTCCAACCCGGCCGTATGGATGTACGCCTCCGGCCCGGCGTTCGCCGGCGTGCTCTTCGAGGAGGGCACCGAGCAGCAGAAGCACATTGCCAAGATCGCCACGGAGAAGGCCTGGGGCTCCACCATGGTCCTGACCGAGCCCGACGCGGGCTCGGACGTGGGCGCCGGCCGTACCAAGGCGATCAAGCAGGAGGACGGCTCCTGGCACATCGAGGGTGTGAAGCGCTTCATCACCTCGGGTGAGCACGACATGTCGGAGAACATCCTCCACTACGTGCTGGCCCGCCCCGAGGGCGCAGGCCCGGGCACCAAGGGCCTGTCGCTCTTCCTCGTGCCGAAGTACGAGTTCGACTTCGAGACCGGTGAGCTGGGCGCCCGCAACGGCGTCTACGCCACCAACGTCGAGCACAAGATGGGCCTGAAGGCCTCCAACACGTGCGAGATGACCTTCGGCGACAAGCACCCGGCCAAGGGCTGGCTCATCGGCGAGAAGCACGACGGCATCCGCCAGATGTTCCGCATCATCGAGTTCGCCCGGATGATGGTCGGCACGAAGGCCATCGCCACCCTGTCGACCGGCTACCTGAACGCTCTGGAGTACGCCAAGGAGCGCGTGCAGGGCCCGGACCTGGCGGCCTTCACCGACAAGACCGCGCCGCGCGTCACGATCACGCACCACCCCGACGTGCGCCGCTCGCTGATGACGCAGAAGGCGTACGCCGAGGGCATGCGCGCCCTGGTCCTCTACACGGCCACCGTCCAGGACGAGATCCTGATCAAGGAGGCCGCGGGCGAGGACGCCGCCGCCGAGCACGCGCTGAACGACCTGCTGCTGCCGATCGTGAAGGGCTACGGCTCGGAGAAGTCCTACGAGCAGCTGGCCCAGTCGCTGCAGACCTTCGGCGGCTCCGGCTACCTGCAGGAGTACCCGATCGAGCAGTACATCCGGGACTCCAAGATCGACACCCTCTACGAGGGCACCACCGCGATCCAAGGCCAGGACTTCTTCTTCCGGAAGATCGTCCGCAACCAGGGCGCGGCGCTGACCACCCTGTCCGAGACCATCAAGAAGTTCCTGGCCGAGGCGGTCGGCGGCGAGGAGCTGGAGGGCGCCCGCGGCGAGCTGGCCAAGGCCGCCGGTGACCTGGAGGCGATCGTCGGCGCGATGCTGACCGACCTCGCCGCCACCGAGAAGGACGTCAAGTCCATCTACAAGGTGGGCCTGAACACCACTCGCCTGCTGCTGGCCTCCGGTGACGTCGTCATCGGCTACCTGCTGCTCAAGGGCGCCGCGGTGGCCCAGGAGAAGCTGGCCACGGCCTCCTCCAAGGATGCGGCGTTCTACCAGGGCAAGATCGCGGCGGCGAAGTTCTTCGCGCACAACGTCCTGCCGGGCGTCGCCGTGCAGCGCGGGCTCGCCGAGTCCGTCGACCAGTCCCTGATGGAGCTGGACGAGGCGGCGTTCTGATCCGGCGCGGCGTCTCCCACCGCCGCTGAGGGCCCGTGCCCGCCTGCCGCTCGTGTGGCCCCGTCCGGTTTCCTCCGGGCGGGGCCACCGGCATACCGCGACGCCCCGTCGTCGAACCCCTCTCGCCACAGGGATCCCACCGGCCACGCGGGCGGCCGATTCCACTCATCCGTACGGCGTACCACCCACCCGGCACGACGCCTCCTTATGCTGAATCCATGAGCACATCTGTCCGCTTCGACCGCGGCCACACCGACGATCTGATGTCCTTCCTCGCCGCGAGCCCGTCGCCGTACCACGCGGTGGCGAACGCAGCCGCCCGGCTGGAGAAGGCCGGCTTCCGGCAGGTCGCCGAGACCGACGCCTGGGACGGGGAAGCGGGCGGCAAGTACGTGCTCCGCGGGGGCGCGATCATCGCCTGGCACGTGCCCGAGGGCGCCACCCCGGCAACGCCCTTCCGCATCGTCGGTGCGCACACCGACTCACCCAACCTCCGGGTGAAGCCGATCCCGGACACCGGGTCGCGCGGTTGGCGGCAGATTGCGGTCGAGGTCTACGGCGGCACGCTGCTCAACACCTGGCTCGACCGGGACCTGGGTCTCTCCGGCCGGCTGACGCTGCGGGACGGCAGCCACAGGCTGGTGAACGTCGACCGCCCGCTGCTGCGCGTGCCGCAGCTGGCCGTCCACCTCGACCGGTCGGTCAACGCCGACGGCCTCAAGCTCGACAAGCAGCGGCACATGACGCCCATCTGGGGCCTGGGCGAGGTTCAGGAGGGCGATCTGCTCTCCTTCGTCGAGCAGGAGGCGGGGCTCACCGCCGGCGAGGTGCGCGGCTGGGACCTGATGGTGCACAGCGTCGAGCCGCCGGCCTACCTCGGCCGGGACCGCGAACTGGTCGCCGGGCCGCGGATGGACAACCTGCTCTCCGTGCACGCCGGTACGGCCGCGCTCGCCGCCGCCTCCGCGCAGGACGGTCCGACCTGCATCCCGGTGCTGGCCGCCTTCGACCACGAGGAGAACGGCAGCCAGTCCGACACCGGCGCGGACGGGCCGCTGCTCGGCACCGTGCTGGAGCGCTCGGTCTTCGCCCGCGGCGGCTCGTACGAGGACAAGGCGCGGGCCTTCGCAGGTACGGTGTGTCTGTCCTCCGACACCGGCCACGCCGTGCACCCGAACTACACCGAGCGGCACGAGCCGGGCCACCACCCGATGCCGAACGGCGGCCCCATCCTGAAGGTCAACGTCAACCAGCGGTACGCCACCGACGGCGGCGGCCGCGCGGTCTTCGCCGACGCCTGCGAAAGGGCCGGCGTCCCCTGGCAGTCCTTCGTCTCGCACAACTCCATGCCGTGCGGCACGACGATCGGCCCGATCACCGCCGCCCGGCACGGCATCACGACCGTCGACATCGGCGTCGCGATCCTCTCCATGCACTCGGCGCGCGAGCTGTGCGGCGCCGAGGATCCGCATCTGCTGGCCGCCGCTCTGACGGCCTTCTTGGAGGACTGAGTTGGAGTTCTCCCTGCTCGGCCCGGTTGCTGTCACCACCGCCGCGGGTGAGCTCCCGCTCGGGCCCGCCAAGCGGCGCAGCGTGCTCGCGCTGCTGCTTCTGCGTCCCAACACCACGGTGCCACTGGAGCAGTTGATCGACTCCCTGTGGGAGGACGAGCCGCCCGCGCACGCCCGTACGGTCGTGCAGGGACACGTCTCGCGGCTGCGCGCCACGCTCGCCGAGGGCGGCGCCGAGGCGTACGGCGTGGAGCTGGCCACGCACGGCTCGGCGTACCTCCTGCGGCTCCCCGAGGAGCTGATCGACGCGCACCGCTTCGGCGAACTGGTCTCGCTGGCGCGACCGGAGGTGGCCCCGGCCGACGCCGTGCCGCTGCTGCGCGAGGCGCTCGGGCTGTGGCGCGGCCCGGCGCTGACCGGCACGGTCACCAGCCCGCCCTTCGCCGCCGCCACGCACGCGCTGGACGAGCGGCGGCTGACGGCCGTGGAGGCGCTGGCCCGTGCCCACAGCGCGCTGAACGAGCACGAACAGGCCGCTTCGGTCCTCTACAACGCGGCCGTGCAACACCCGCTGCGGGAAGGACTGATCGCCGCTCTGATGCGGGCGCTCTTCCGTACGGGGCGCCAGTCCGACGCGTTGGACTGGTACCACCGCACCCGGCGGCTGCTGAGCGAGGAGCTGGGCGTGGACCCGGGCGCCCGCCTGCGGGGCGCCTACGAGGAGATCCTGCGGGCCGAGGAGGCGGGCCCGAGCGCCGGGGCGGCAGCTGCCGACCCAACGGTCGGGGCGTCCGACACCCCCGCCGACGGGGCGCGCATGCCCGGGCAGCGGGACACGGGCGCCACCGGGCGGCCGGACGCGCCGGTTTCACGTGAAACCGGCGCTGCGGAGCCCGGCGCGGACGGTGGTGCCGGTGCCGGCGGCGCGCCCACGGGCCCGCCACGGTTGCTGCCCCGGCCGCCGGCCCGTTTCCTGGGCCGTGAGGCGGCGATGAGCCGGCTCACGGCGGCGCTCACGGAGGAAGACGGTGCGGACGGCGACAGCCCGCTGGCGGTCGTGACCGGACCGGCCGGCGTCGGCAAGACCGCCTGTGCCGTGCAGTGGGCGCACCAGCACTCCGCCGAGTATCCCGACGGGCAACTTTTCGCGGATCTGCGGGGGTTCGGCGAGGGCGATGCCACCGAACCGGCCGCGGTGCTCCGCTTCTTCCTGACCGCCCTGGGTACGCCGGAGCACGCCGTACCGACCTCAGCGACGGCCGCGTCCGCGCTGTACCGCTCGCTGGTCGCGGACCGCAGACTGCTGGTCGTGCTGGACAACGCGCACAGCTCCGCGCAGGTACGGCCGCTGCTGCCGGGCGGGCCCGGTTGCGCCACGATCGTCACCAGTCGCAGCAGGCTGGACGGACTGGTGGCCACCGACTGTGCCCGGCCGGTGGGCCTCCAGGTGTTCGGTGTGTCCGAGGGCGTGGCGCTGCTCGGCGCGATGCTCGGCGCCGAGCGGGTGGACGAGGATCCGGAGGCCGCCCGCGAGCTGGTCGAGCTGTGTGACGGGCTGCCGCTGGCGCTGCGCGCGGCGGTCGCCCAGCTGACCGCGCGGCCCCGCTGGCGACTGGCCCGACTGGCGTCCGCGCTGCGCGACGAGCGGCGCCGGCTGTCGCTGCTGTCGGCGGAGGACACCGGGATCGCCTCGGCGCTGCGGATGTCCGTGGCCCGGCTGTCGGCGGACGACGCGCGGTTGCTGAGCGCCCTGGCGACCAGTGCCGACGGGCAGCTGAACGCCTCGGCGGCGGCCGCGCTGGCCGGTTCCGACCTGGAGCGCACGCAGGACGGGCTGGCCCGGCTGGCCGAGATGCACCTGGTCGACGAGGCGGCCACGGACGTCTACACGATCAGCACGCTGACGCAGCTGTTCGCGCGGGACGGGAACAGTGAGGCGGACGGGACGGAAGCAGGCGACTGAGGCACCGCAACTCTTGTTGTGTGTCCCCTGATTGACGGCATGCCGGCCGGGTACCCGGTGCACGACCTGCCCGGAACCGCCGATCGAGAGGGAGGCGCACATCATGGGCATCGGCTGGTGCATCGGTCTGCTCGCCGTCGGAGGAATCCTGACCTTCGCGGTGGACTGGCACATGGCCGGGGTCAACCTCGATCTCGTGGGCCTGATCCTGATGGCGGTCGGCATCATCGGTATTGCCGCGTACGTCAGCATCTTCAAGCGGCGTCGCATGCAGCCGCCGCCGCCCGCCGCTCCTGTGATCGAGGAGACCCACCGGCACGGCTACGAGTGACGGGCCCGCGGCCATGTGACCTCATGTGACACTCGGATCCCAGAAGTACTTGCCTGAAGGGGCGCCCGCGCGATGTCGCGCGGGCGCCCCTCTTGCCTGCCCGTACGGAGGCCGTGCCGAGCGGTCCGTAAATCCGTAAAGGAGGCCCGTACGTCCCGTCATGTCCCGGCACCGCCCGCCGGACGTCCCGTACCGGCGTATCGCGTCCCACGTCCCAGCAGGTCAGCAACGTCTCGGGGGCGTCCCGGCGGGCGGGACGTCCCATGGGACACGGTAGCCCCGGAAATGCCCTTCCCCCACCGAATGATGGTTCCTGTCGCCGAGGCCGACACGGCGCCGCACCGGACAGCGCGGCGCTCACCAGCCTCATCAACGAGGGGAATCCATCATGTCGCAGACCACGCACGCCACCTTCCGCACGACCACGCTGCGCCGCGTCCTGCCCGCGGTCGCCGCAGCGGGCATCGGCATCGCCGCCGTCACCGGCTGCTCCGGCGGGGAGGCCAAGGCCGACACCGGCTCCCGGGCCGCCGCGCAGACCACCGTCGAGGCGCGGGACACCAAGGCCGACCTGAAGACGCAGGCGGGTACCGCCGCAGCGCTCAAGACGACGGCGGCCGGCAGCACCTTCCCGACCTGGGGGACCCGCTGGGTGGTGCACGCCTCGCCGGACACCAGCTCGCCGTCCGTCGGCATGATCAACAAGGACGCCGCCGGCCAGGACAAGATCACCGCGGACTACCAGGTCAACACCGGCAAGAAGGTGTGCGAGGGCAGCGCCTGCTCGACCTACATGGCGCACATCACGGGTCCGGTGACCGGCTTCCTCAGCGTGATCGCCGTCGACATCCCGCAGGACAAGCTGCCCGGCGTACCGGAGCAGGGCGGCCAGAACCCGCCCCCGCCGGCGCCCGGCGGCACCCGTGGCGAGGCGCTGCAGCGCGCGGCCACCTGGCTGACCGCCAACAACGGCGCGCAGGTGCCCTACAGCCAGGCGAAGAACTGGAAGGACGGGTACCGCCAGGACTGCTCGGGCTACGTCTCGATGGCGCTGAACCTGGGCGCACCCGGCACCAACACCGTGGGGCTCACCAGCTCCAGGATCACCCGGCCGATCTCCGTCAACGAGCTCAAGCCCGGTGACCTGCTGATCGACGCTGCCGGTGACAACAACACCCGGCACGTCGTGATGTTCGAGAAGTGGGACAACGCCGCGCACACCTCGTACACCGCGTACGAGCAGCGCGGCGGCCACGGCACCGACCACCGGTCGCTCACCTACGGGCTCGGGGGCGGCGAGTTCAAGCCCTACCGCCCCGTGAAGTTCACCGACTGATCCGAGCAGCATCCGGATTCGGTAACGAGAGGCACTTCCGCCGCAGGGGAGCGGAAGTGCCTCTCGCGGTGCGTGTCGCGGCTGTGCTGGAATGCCGTCTGTGCATGGGAATCCGAACCGCGCCACCAACCCCCGCCGTAAGCCGCTCGCCCCCTTGCCCGAACAACTCGACGGACCGGTACGCGACTTCGTGTCCGGCCTCCGCCACATGCACGGCGAACTGGGGCTGAGCCTGAAGGACTTGGAAGCCCGGCTGCCCGCCAGCAGATCGTCGCTCTCGCGCTACCTCCGGGGACAGAGCCTGCCCGACGAACGGCTGCTGGTGCAGTGGTGCAAGCTCTCCTTCACCGGCGAGGACCGGCTGCCCGAGCTGGTGCGGCTGCTGCACCTCGCCAACGAGGCGGCGCCGGCGAGCGCGACGGAGCCCCCCGAGAACCCGGACGGCGGGGTAACGGCCGGCAGCGCGCCGGAGCGGCCACCGACCTCCACGACACGACTGAAGCCGGTTCTCGTGGGCGTGGCCACGGCCGTGGTCCTCGCGGTGGCAGGCGTCGTCACGTGGGGGCTGATCGACGACAACAACGCCTCCGGCCATGGTGTTTCACGTGAAACACCGGCGGCCAAGGGAACGGAGCGCATCACCGTTCACAACGTCGACAAGGGGTGCCGCCCCAAGCGCACCCGCGAGTGCTCCATGGGGCTGGCCATAGACCCCTACCTGGCCTACCGGCCGTCCAACATCGGCGGTCACGTCTGGCACGGCGACCAGCTGACCGCCGAGTGCCGCATCGCCAACGGGGTCACCGTCACCGACGAGGCCGGCGGCCACAGCAGCATCTGGTTCCAGGTCCGGCAGCACGGCAAGAAGCTGTGGGTGCCCGGCATCCGGATCGAACCGAACCAGCTCCAGTACTCGACGCTCGACAACTGCGAGTGAGCAGAGGCCGCTCTCGGCCTATCCCTCGCTGTCCAGACCCGCCAGGACCAGCCCCAGCCGGGCCGTCCCGTCGGCGGTGACCGTCACCGGCACACCCCAGTCCTGCTGGTGCACGTGGCAGGCCGGGTACTCGATGTCCGGCGCGTCGTCGCAGGACGCGGCCATCGCCGAGACGTGCAGCACGCCCTCGGTCACCCCGTCCGCGAGAACCAGCTCGCGGCTGAGGTCCGTACCGGCGCCGTCGCCCTCGGCCAGCAGCTCCGGCGGGGTCGAGCTGACCAGCAGCCGGGTGGAGGGCCCGTAGCGGGTGTCCAGCTTCTGCCCGGCCGGCGCCTGGAAGACCACGTCCAGCTTGAGCCGGCCCGGGGCCACCTCGGTGGCGGCGCGCTGGGTGCGGTGCGCGACCGACTCGACCCGTACCGCCTCCTCGGGCAGCCGCAGCCGGGTCAGCCGGTGCCGCGCCGACTCCACGACCACGATGTCGTCACCGACGAGCACCGCGTCCGACGGCTCCCGCAGGTCCGTGGCGAGCGTGGTCACCTCGCCGGTCGCCGGGTCGAAGCGGCGCAGCGCGTGGTTGTAGGTGTCGGCGACCGCGACCGAGCCGTCCGGCAGCGCGGTGACACCCAGCGGGTGCTGGAGAAGCGCCTGGTCAGCGGCGCCGTCGCGGTGGCCGAAGTCGAAGAGGCCGGTGCCCACCGCCGTGTGCACCACGCCCTCCCGGTCGATCCAGCGGACCGCGCTGGTCTCGGAGTCGGCGATCCACAGCTTGTCCTCGGTGGCGGCCAGGCCGGAGGGCTGCGCGAACCAGGCCTCGGCGGCCGGCCCGTCCACCAGGCCCTCGTTGGTGGTGCCCGCCGCTGCCCGTACGGTCCCCGCCTCCGGGTCGTACGTCCACAGCTGGTGCACGCCGGCCATGGCGATCCACACCAGGCCGTCGAAGTACGCCACGTCCCACGGCGAGGAGAGGTCCACCTCGCGGGCGGGGCCCTCGGTGGCCGAGCCCTGCCACCACTGCCGGCCGGTGCCGGCGACGGTGGCGACCTCGCCGGTGGCGGGGTCGAACGTGCGCAGCGCGTGGTTGACGGTGTCCGCGACGATCACCGTGCCCCCGGGCAGCAGCGCCAGGCCCTGCGGCTCGCTGAAGGCGGCCCGCTCGGCCGGTCCGTCGCTCAGGCCGCGCTCGCCGGTGCCGATCCGGCGCAGCACGCTCTCGCCGTCCGCGTCCAGCTCCACCAGCTGGTGCCGGGTGGTGTCGGAGACCAGGAAGGAGCCTCCCCCAGACTCCGTCCGGGAGGTGCCCCCAGGCAGCTGGATGGCCTTGCCGGGGAAGCGGAGGTCGGTGGCGACCGGCTCGGGCGGCACGTACGGGCCGTCGCCGCGGCGCAGCGTGCCCTTCGCCTCGTGCTCGGCCTCCAGCTCCTCGACCAGCTTCTCGATGGCGTGGGCGTGACCCTCACCGGCGTGCTGGGCGACGACGTAGCCCTCGGGGTCGATGACGACCAGCGTCGGCCAGGCGCGGACGGCGTACTGCTTCCACGTGGCCAGCTCGGGGTCGTCCAGTACGGGGTGCTCGACCTCGTACCGCTCGACGGCGTCGACGACCGCCTGGTGCTCGGCCTCGTGCACGAACTTCGGGGAGTGCACGCCGATGATCACGACGGTGTCGCGGTGCCGCTCCTCCAGCTCGCGCAGCTCGTCCAGGACGTGCAGACAGTTCACGCAGCAAAACGTCCAGAAGTCCAGGACGACGATGCGTCCCCGCAGGTCGGAGAGGGTCAGTTCCTTGTCGCCCGTATTGAGCCAGCCGCCCTTGCCGACCAGCTCGGGGGCGCGGACGCGTGCACGTGAAGCCATGTGCACATTCAACGCCACCCACCCGGTCGCGCATTCCGGCGGGGCCCGGGGGAAGGCGTCGGACATGAGATACCTGGTACGCGACCGGATCTTCGGCATCGGCGAGGACTACTGGATCGAGGACGAGGCGGGACGCCACGTCTACCTCGTCGACGGCAAGGCGCTCCGGATGCGGGAGACCTTCGAGATCAAGGACCGCGAAGGCCGGGTCCTCATCACGCTGCGCAAGAAAGTGCTCAGCCTCCGTGACGCGATGACGATCGAGCGGGACGACGAGCCGCTGGCGACCATCCGCCGCAAGCGGCTGTCGCTGCTGCGCAACCACTACCGCGTGGAGCTGGTGGACGGCACGGAGCTGGACGTCAGCGGCAAGATCCTCGATCGGGAGTTCGCGGTCGAGTACGACGGCGAACTGCTGGCGGAGATCTCCCGACGCTGGCTGACCGTACGGGACACCTACGCGGTCAATGTCCTGCGCGAGGACGCGGACGCACCGCTGCTGATCGCGGTCGCGGTGTGCGTGATCCGGCTGGCGGAGCGGGAGCGCGAGGACTGACGGCGGGGCCCGGACCGTGCCGCTCGGCGCGCGCACGAGCTCGGACCCCGCCCCGCGCCGTCACGGCGTCGGCAGCCCCAGTACCCGGTCCCGCAGGACGGGGAAGACGTGCCGGGTCTTCCCGATCAGCTCCGGGTCCAGCTCGGCGCTGATGATCTCCTCGTCGCGCCCCGCCTCGGCCAGCACCTCGCCCCACGGGTCGACGATCACGCTGTGCCCGGCCTGCTCGACGCCGGCGTGGGTGCCGCCGGTGCCGCAGGCGAGTACGTACGTCTGGTTCTCCACCGCGCGGGCACGGGCCAGCAGCGACCAGTGGGCCCGGCGGCGCTCCGGCCAGCCGGCCGGGATCACCAGGGTCTGCGCGCCGGCGTCCACCAGCTGCCGGAACAGCTCGGGGAACCGGAGGTCGTAGCAGGTGGCCAGGCCCAGCGTGGTCGCCGGCAGCGCGACCGTCACCGGTTCGGTGCCGGCGCCCAGCAGCGTCGCCTCGCCCTGGTCGAAGCCGAAGCGGTGGATCTTGCGGTAGTGCGCGGCCCGCTCGCCGTCGGGGGAGTAGACCAGCGCGGTGTTGTAGAGCGCGCCGTCCGCGGCCCGCTCGATGACGGAACCGGCGTGCAGCCAGACGCCCGCGTCCCGCGCGGCCGCGGACATCACCTGGTGGGTGGGGCCGTCGAGCGGTTCCGCCACCTCTTCGAAAGCCTCGAACGCGAAGGCCCCCACGGGCCACAGCTCGGGGAGGACCACGAGGTCGGACGCCGTCTGGGCGCGCACGAGCGAAGCCACCCGCTCCCGACGTGAATTGACCGATTCCTGCTGGTCCACACCGACTTGGATCAGTGAAGCGCGCACAGTACCACCGCCTGGTCTTCGGAGCCGGTTCGCCGTCAAAAAATGCCTACGATGGTCACCCGAAAGCACTGCCGGGGTGCCCGTGCGCAGCGTAACTTAACTGCACAGACAGCAGCCCGCGTACGAACCGTCCGAGGGGTCCCGTGACCGTCCACCCAGTCCTTCAGCCCTCCATCGACGCCTGGACGCACTCCATCGAAGCGATATCCGAGCTGGTGACACCGCTCGTGGAAGGGGAGTGGAATCGCGCCACCGAATGCCCCGGCTGGTCGGTGCGGGACGTGGTGTCCCACCTGATCGGCCTGGACTGCGAGGCGCTGGGTGATCCCCGGCCCATCCACTCGCTGCCGCGCGATCTCTACCACGTACGCAGCGAGTTCGCGCGGTACATGGAAATGCAGGTCGACGTCCGGCGGCACCACACGGGCCCCGAGATGACGGCCGAGCTGGAGTACACGATCATCCGGCGGGCCCGGCAGCTGCGCAACGAGACGCGGGAGCCGGACGCCACCGTCCGCGGCCCCCAGGGCAAGGAGCAGACGCTCGAACACGCGCTGAAGATGCGGGCGTTCGACACCTGGGTGCACGAGCAGGACATCCGCCGGGCGCTGGGACAGCCCGGCAACCTCGACTCCCCCGGCGCCCATCTCACCCGCGACGTCCTCATACCGTCGCTCGCCAAGGTGGTCGCCGAGAGCACCGGCGCCCCGGGCGGCACCGCCGTGGTGGTCGACGTGACCGGCCCGGTGGAGTTCATGCGAACGGTACGGGTCGACGCGGAGGGCCGCGGCTCGGTCGACGGCAGCGTCTCGCTGGGCCCCGCGGTGACGCTCACGACGGACTGGGAGACCTACGTACGGCTGGCCTGCGGCCGGGTGCGGCCCGCCGCCGTCGCCGACCAGATCAAGATCGACGGCGACCAGGAGCTGGGCGCTGCCGTGCTGGACCACTTCGCGGTGACGCCGTAGCGGGCGTCCCGGGGGACGGGAGAAACAGGCGGGCCCGCCCCGTGGGTCACGGCGGCGGGCCCCTCGTACGCCCTCTGGAGGCACGTGCCGCGTGAGCGCGCGCCGGGCGGTCACACCGGTACGTGCACCGCCTCCACCCGGCTGGCGACCGTCCGCTCGCGCTCCCGGCGCGCCGCCCGCCTGCGCAGCCGCAGGATCTGGCTGAGGCCGAGCGCCTCCAGGACGAAGACCGTCAAGAAGGCGATGCGGTAGTTGTCGCCCGTGGCGTCGAGCAGGACGCCGACCGCGAGCAGGGTCGTCATCGAGGCGATGAAGCCGCCCATGTTGACGATGCCGGAGGCGGTGCCCTGCCGCTCCGGCGGGTTGGCCGGGCGGGCGAAGTCGAAGCCGATCATCGAGGCCGGGCCGCAGGTCCCCAGCACGATGCAGGTGATGACCAGCAGCGCCATCGGCGCGTGTCCGGGCCAGCACAGCATGGCCGCCCAGAGCGTCGCCGTGGCGGCGACGGTGCCGAGCGCGAGCGGCAGGCGGGCCGCGTGGTGGCGGGCGATGATCTGGCCGTAGACCAGCCCGGAGGCCATGTTCGAGAGCACGATGAGCGTCAGCAGGCCGCCGGCGGCGGTCTCGGTGAGTCCCTCCGCCTCGACCAGGAACGGCATGCCCCACAGCAGCAGGAAGAACATCGCGGGGAACTGGGTGGTGAAGTGCACCCACATGCCGAGCCGGGTGCCCGGCTCCCGCCAGCACTCGGATATCTGCCGCCGGACGTAACCGCTGCCGGCGGCGGCCGGCTTGCTCGCGGGCACGGGGGCGAACCCCTCGGGGTGGTCCTTCAGGAAGAGCAGGACGAGTGCGATCACCACGATGCCGCATACGGCGCTGCCCGCGAAGGTCGGCGTCCAGCCGAGGGTGTCCAGCAGCCGGGCCAGGACCAGGGTGGAGACGAGGTTGCCGGACATGCCGATCAGCGCGGCGATCTGCGCGATCAGCGGGCCGCGGCGGGCCGGGAACCAGCGGGTGCCCAGCCGCAGCACGCTGATGAACGTCATCGCGTCGCCGCAGCCGAGCAGCGCACGGGAGACGAGCGCCATGACGTACGAGTTGGAGAGCGCGAAGCCGAGCTGGCCCACGGTGTAGAGCGTCGCACCGAGGATCAGGACCTTCTTCGGGCCCATCTTGTCGACCATCAGGCCGACGGGTATCTGCATGCCGGCGTAGACCAGCAGCTGCAGGATGGAGAAGGTGGACAGCGCCGAGGCGTTGATGTGGAAGCGCTCGGCGGCATCCAGGCCCGCGACGCCGAGGCTGGTGCGGTAGATGATCGCGACGAAGTAGACGGCGACGCCGATGCCCCAGATCCACATGGCCTTCCGGCCGCCGGGCGGGTCACCGGGCAGCGTGACCGGGGTGCTCTGCGCGGTGGTCATCGCACGTCCCCCTGCGCCAGGTTCCGCACCCAGCTGACGTGCCGGTGCACGGCGGCGGTGGCCGCCTCCGGGTCGCCGGCCCGCAGCGCTTCGAGGATCTCGGCGTGCTCGGCGATGTTCTTCGCGATCCGGTCCGGGTGCGCGTGCATGACCGCGACGCCCATCCGCAGCTGGCGGTCGCGCAGCTGCTCGTAGAGCCGGTCCAGGATCCGGTTCCCGGCGCTGCGCACGATCGCGGCGTGGAAGCAGCGGTCGGTGACCGAGACGGCGGCCAGGTCACCGGCGGCGACCTGCTCCCGCATGGTCGCCAGCAGCGACTCCAGCTCCTCGATCAGCGCGGCGGGCGCGGGCACGGCCTTGCGTGCCGCGTGCTCCTCGACCAGCAGCCGGGTCTCCACGACGTCCGCGATCTCCTGGGCCGAGACCGGCAGGACCATCGCGCCCTTCTTCGGATAGAGCTTGATCAGCCCCTCGACCTCCAGCCGCAGCAGCGCCTCCCGTACCGGCGTCCGCGACACCCCCACGGCCTCGGCGAGCTCGCCCTCGGTGAGGAGCATGCCGCCCTCGTAGCGGCGCTCCAGGACGGCCTGCTTGACGTGCGCGTACACGCGCTCGGCGGCGGGTGGTTGCTTGGCGGTCGGCGTGACGCTCGGGTTCGGCGGGGCGACTGATGGCATGAGCACAGGATAGATACAACAGGTATGCGTCCGCGAACGCGTCCATGATGCGGAATGGACGCGCAGGTGAACGCCGAGGGGTCCGGGCCGCCGCTACAGCCGCCCCGCCTCCGTCAGACGGCGTACGACCTGGCGGAACGCCGGAGCGCACACGTCGAAGTCCGCGGCGTTGTGCCAGGCGACCTCGGCGATCTCACGGCCCGGTACCGGATCCACCGCCGCCGGGCCGCCCGTGAAGCAGGTCATCTGCAGGCGGCGGCCCGCACGACCGTGCGCCACGTCGTGCACGGTGAAGGCCTCGGTCAGCTCGCTCGGCGGCACGGCCACGCCGATCTCCTCGGCCAGCTCGCGGGAGAGCGCCTCCGCGGCCGTCTCGCCGGGCTCGTACTTGCCGCCGGGAAGGTAGAAGGTGTTGTTGCCGCGGGTACGCACGCTCAGCAGGCGGCCGTCGCGGATGTGCAGCCAGGCGACGGACTGCAGGGGCGGGAGGCCGTCCGGGCCCGCGTCAGCAGCGATCTGTGTATCGGTCATGAAAGGGACCGTAAACAGGGCGGCGCGGCTCCACCAATTCCTTTTCGCCGCGCCGCCCTGCCGGGTCGCTGTCGTGCGGGCCACGCCCGCGTGCGGGGCTAACCCCAGGTGATCAGGCGCTTCGGGTGCTCCAGTATTGCCGCGGTGTCCGCGAGGACCTTGGAGCCCAGCTCGCCGTCGACCAGCCGGTGGTCGAAGGAGAGCGCCAGCGTCGTCACCTTACGCGGCTTGATCTTGCCCTTGTGGACCCAGGGCTGCTCCTTGACCGCGCCGAAGGCGAGGATCGCGGATTCGCCGGGGTTCAGGATGGGCGTACCGGTGTCGACGCCGAAGACGCCGACGTTGGTGATGGTGACCGTGCCGCCCGCCATGTCCGCCGGGGAGGTCTTGCCCTCCCGGGCCGTGGCGACCAGCTCACCGAGGGAGCCGGCCAGCTGCGGCAGCGTCTTGGCGCCGGCGTCCTTGATGTTCGGCACGATCAGGCCGCGCGGGGTGGCGGCCGCGATGCCCAGGTTCACGTAGTCCTTCTGGACGATCTCCTGGTTCTCCTCGTCCCAGGCCGCGTTGATCTCCGGGTGACGCTTGATGGCCACCAGGAACGCCTTGGCGACGAGGAGCAGCGGGTTGACGCGGACGCCCGCCATGTCGGGGTCCTGCTTCAGCTCCTGTACGAGCTTCATCGTGCGGGTCACGTCGACGGTGATGAACTCCGTGACGTGCGGCGCCGTGAAGGCCGAGCTCACCATCGCCTGGGCGGTGGCCTTGCGTACGCCCTTGATCGGGATGCGGGTCTCGCGCGCCGCGGCCACGGCTTCGGGGGCCGGCGCGGGCACGGCGGGGGCCGGTGCCACGTCGAACTCCGGTGCCGACGTCGGCGTGGGCGCGGGTGCGGCCGCCGCGTGCACGTCCTCGCGGGTGATGATCCCGTCGGGGCCGCTGGGGACGACCGTGGCGAGGTCGATGCCGAGGTCCTTGGCGAGCTTGCGCACCGGCGGCTTGGCCAGTGGGCGACCACCGGACACGGGCTCGGCTGCGGCAGGGACCGCGGGCGTTTCACGTGAAACCGGCGCGGCCGGCTCGGGCGCGGCGTGGCCGTTCAGCTCCGCCTGGACGGCGGCACGGGCACCGTTCGCATCGGCGGTACCGGGCTGTGCCTTGCGCGCCCGTCGCTTCGTCGAGGACGGCGCGGCGCCGTAGCCCACCAGGACGGCCTTGCGGCCCTCGTCCTCGCCGCTCTCCGCGGCGGGCTCGGCGGCGGCCGGTGCCGCGGGGGCCTCGGCCGGACCCGCTCCCGGGTCGGTGTCCACGGCGATGATGACCGTGCCGACGTCGACCGTGGTGCCCTCGCCGAACCGCAGCTCGTGCACGACCCCGTCGTAGGGGATGGGGAGTTCGACGGCCGCCTTGGCGGTCTCGACCTCGCACACGACCTGCCCGTCGGCGACGGTGTCGCCCTCGGCGACGTACCACTTGAGGATCTCGGCCTCGGTGAGCCCCTCGCCCACGTCGGGCATCTTGAACTCGCGGAAGCGCTGATCGGTTGCAGTCATGGTCACGACTCTCCTCAAGCCCCTCAGTACGCCAGCGACCGGTCGACCGCGTCGAGCACCCGGTCCAGGTTCGGAAGGTACTCGTCCTCCAGCCGGGACGGCGGATAGGGGGCGTGGTAGCCGCCCACCCGCAGCACCGGCGCCTCCAGGTGGTAGAAGCACCGCTCGGTGATGCGGGCGGCGATCTCCGCGCCGGAGCCGAGGAAGACCGGCGCCTCGTGCACGACGACCAGGCGGCGGGTCTTCTCGACGGAGGACTGGAGGGTGTCGAAGTCGATCGGGGAGAGCGAGCGCAGGTCGACGATCTCGATCGACCGGCCCTCCTCCTCGGCGACCTGCGCGACGTCCTGGCAGACCTTGACCATCGGGCCGTACGCGGCGAGTGTCAGGTCGCTGCCCTCGCGGGTGACGCGGGCCTTGTGCAGCGGGTGCGGGATGGCCTCGGTGTCCAGCGCGGACTTGTCGTGGTAGCGGCGCTTGGGCTCGAAGTAGATGACCGGGTCGTTGCCGGCGATGGCCTGCTTGAGCATCCAGTAGGCGTCCGAGGAGTTCGAAGGCGTGATCACCTTCAGGCCCGCGACGTGCGCGAACAGCGTCTCGGGGGACTCGGAGTGGTGCTCGACCGCGCCGATCGCGCCGCCGTAGGGGATGCGGATGACGATCGGCAGCTTGATCTTGCCGAGCGCGCGGGCGTGCATCTTGGCGAGCTGGGTGACGATCTGGTCGTACGCCGGGAAGACGAACCCGTCGAACTGGATCTCCAGCACCGGGCGGTAGCCGCGCAGCGCCATGCCGATGGCGGTGCCGACGATGCCGGACTCGGCGAGCGGGGTGTCGATGACCCGGTCCTCGCCGAAGTCCTTCTGGAGGCCGTCGGTGACGCGGAAGACGCCGCCGAGCTTGCCCACGTCCTCGCCCATGACGAGGACCTTGGGGTCCGCCTCCATGGCGTCGCGCAGCGATTCGTTGATCGCCTTGGCGATGGTGATCTTCTCGAAGACGGCCATGTCAGTTCTCCTCCGCGAACGAAGCCTGGTACGCGGCGAACTGGGCGCGCTCCTCGTCGACGAGCGCGTGCCCGTCGGCGTAGATGTGCTCGAACATCGCCATGTCGTCGGGGTTCGGCATGGTGCGGACCGCGTCCCGCACCCGCTTGCCGAGCGCCTCGTCCTCCTTCTCGACGGACGCAAAGAACGCCTCGTCGGCGATCCCCTCGGCTTCCAGGTACCGGCGAAGCCGCAGGATCGGGTCCTTGGCCTCCCAGGCCAGCAGCTCGTCGTTGCCGCGGTAGCGCGTCGGGTCGTCGGAGGTGGTGTGGGCGCCCATGCGGTAGGTGTACGCCTCGACCAGCATCGGGCCCTGGCCGGTGCGGGCCCGGTCCAGGGCCGCCTTGGTGACGGCGAGGACGGCGAGCACGTCGTTGCCGTCGACCCGTACGCCCGGGAAGCCGTAGCCGCGGGCACGCTGGAAGAGCGGCACCCGGGTCTGCTTCTCGGTCGGCTCGGAGATCGCCCACTGGTTGTTCTGGCAGAAGAACACCACGGGGGCGTTGTAGACGGCCGCGAAGGTGAAGGACTCGGCGACGTCACCCTGGCTGGACGCGCCGTCACCGAAATAGGCGATGACGGCGGAGTCGGCGCCGTCCTTCTGGACGCCCATCGCGTAGCCCGTCGCGTGCAGCGTCTGGGAGCCGATCACGATCGTGTACAGGTGGAAGTTGTTGCTGTTGGGGTCCCAGCCGCCGTGGTTCACGCCGCGAAACATGCCCAGCAGGTTCGTCGGGTCCACCCCGCGGCACCAGGCGACGCCGTGCTCGCGGTAGGTGGGGAAGACGTAGTCGTCGTCGCGCAGCGCGCGTCCCGAGCCGATCTGCGCGGCTTCCTGGCCCAGCAGCGAGGGCCACAGGCCCAGCTCGCCCTGGCGCTGCAGGGTGGTCGCCTCGGCGTCGAACTTCCGCGTGAGCACCATGTCGCGGTACAGGCCGCGCAGCTCGTCGGCGGACAGGTCGATCGCGTACTCCGGGTGCTCGACGCGCTCCCCCTCGGGGGTCAGCAGCTGGACGAACTGGTCCGGGTCCTGCTCCGCCGAAGCCGGCGCTGCGGCGGGGGCCTTGGTGCCGGCCTTGGCCTTCGCCGCGGTACCACCGGGCGTTTTCTTCGCGGTCGCGCGCTTGCCGCTACTGCGCGTAGCTTTCCGTGCGGCAGTGCTGTCCACGGTCACGTGCTGCTCCTCCGTCTGTCCGGCCCCCGGGGTCCGCCGGTGGCCGTATTGCGGCTCACCCGGTATCCGATACGGCGCACGGGGTGTGTGCGAACGCGGTCAGGCCCGGGTGGAACAAAACTGCCCCGGACGTGGCCTGCCCATGCACGTTACCCATTTCCCGAGCCTAAGCGAAAACGGCCCTGACCTGCGATTTTGCTTGGATTTCCAAGTAAATCGCGGAGGGTGGGAACAACTCCTGGTCACAGCGTCGCAGGCCGCCGGGACAACGGCACGTTATATCGCCGGACCGGAGCACGGGAAGGGTTGGTGTGTGAGACTGAGGCCGTGCACGAAGACGGAAAAATCACGGTATTCCTGCTCGACGATCACGAGGTCGTACGGCGTGGCGTTCACGACATGCTCACCGTCGAGAGCGACATCGAGGTGGTCGGCGAGGCCGGTACCGCCGCGGATGCCCTGGTCAGGATCCCTGCGACGCGTCCCGACGTGGCCGTCCTGGACGTCCGGCTGCCGGACGGCAGCGGCGTCGAGGTGTGCCGGGAGATCCGGTCGCAGAACGAGGAGATCAAGTGCCTGATGCTCACGTCTTTCGCCGATGACGAGGCACTTTTCGACGCGATCATGGCTGGTGCGTCCGGTTATGTACTCAAGGCCATCCGCGGCAACGAACTGCTCTCGGCCGTCCGGGACGTGGCGGCCGGCAAGTCCCTGCTGGACCCGGTGGCCACGCAACGGGTCCTGGAACGGCTGCGGGACGGCGGTGCCAAGGGCGACGACCGGCTGGCGAACCTCACCGAACAGGAACGGCGGATCCTCGACCTGATCGGCGAGGGACTGACCAATCGGGCCATCGGAGAACGGCTGCATCTCGCCGAGAAAACCATCAAGAATTACGTCTCCAGCCTGCTCGCCAAACTCGGTATGGAACGCCGTTCCCAGGCCGCCGCATACGTCGCCAGAATGCAGGCGGAAGGTCGCTGAACGACGTCGCACGGAAGTTCATTGCCGCCTTTTCTCCGGGCTGACCTGCGGAATCGCCCCTTTCGGGACCAACGTCCCGGCGGACCGGGGCCGCCGCCCCTACAGCCCTGCCCGCACCGCCGGGCAGGGTGGTTCCCATGCCCGACGAATTCCGCGCACTGGAACTGCTCGGCCGTACGCCCTACGGCCGGGTCTCGGCCAGCCTGCGGGCGCTGCCCTTCACGACGATCGCCCGACACGTGGTGACCGAGGAGGGGCTGCTGCTGCTGCGCCTGCACCGCGGCTACGGCTACCACCGCGCCCTGGACGGCAGCGTGGTCTCCTACCAGGCGGACAACGTCACCGCCGGCGAGCCCGAGACCTGGGCCGTCCAGTTCACCGGTACGGCCGGTGTCGTGTGCCCGGGCCCCGCCGACCACGACGCCTTCGGGCGCACCCCCGCGCTCGCCGACGGCGAGCCCTTCGACCCGGTCTTCCTGCACATCGAGCCGGTCTTCGCCAAAGTCCACACGCTGACCGATGTACCGGCGTTCGGATACGTCTCTTCAGGCTGACCGATAGCCGACCGGTGCGGGAATCCGGCCCGGTCCCAGTGATCTAACATCTGACGGGTGCTCCGCTCATCTGCGGTCCGGACGGCAACGGCGCCCGACGGACACACCCTCGGCTCCCTGCTGCGCCGCTACGAAGGCGCCGGGGAGCCGCTCGCGTGCGAGCCGGTCGCCGAGGGCCTGCTCAACCACGGCTACCGGCTGACCACCACGCGCGCCCGCTTCTTCCTCAAGCACCACCTCGACGCCGACCACGCCGCCCTCGTACGGCAGCACCGCGCCACCCGCCTGCTGGGCGCCATGGGCCTGCCCGTCGCGCCGCCCGTACGCGCCGCCGACGGCCGCACCGTCGCCGTCCTCGACGACCGCTGCTACGCCCTGCACCCCTGGGTCGAGGGCCGCCACCTGGACGGCGCGGCCCTCACCCCCACCCAGTGCCACCGCCTCGGCACGCTGCTGGGCCGGGTCCACGTGGCCCTCTCCCAGGTCATGCCCGAGGCACCGCCGCAGCCGGGCCAGGAGAGCGCCGACCCCGACGCGACCTTCGTGGGCATCGACGAGCTGCTGGCACTGGCCCGGGACGCCCGCCCGCACGACAGCTTCGACGCGCTCGCCGAACACCGCCTCCTGGAACGCCGCGCCCTGCTGGCCGCGCACACCCACCACCGCCCGACCCGCGCGGCCCCGGTGGGCTGGGTGCACGGCGACTTCCACCCGCTGAACCTGCTCTACCGGGACGCCGAGCCGACCGCCATCGTCGACTGGGACCGGCTGGCGGTCGCGCCGCGCGCCGAGGAGACCGTACGGGCCGCCGCGATCTTCTTCGTACGGCCCTCCGGCAGCCTGGACCTGGCGAAGGTGGCGGCGTACGCACGGGCCTATCGGCGGGCCTCGGGCGTCGGCCCGGACGAGCTGGCGGCCGCCGTGCACCGCGTCTGGTGGGAACGCCTGAACGACTTCTGGATGCTGGACTGGCGGTACCGGCGGGGCGACCGGCGCGCCGACGGCCTCTTCCCGGCCGCGGCGGCGCTGGCGGTGTGGTGGACGGATGAGTACGCGGCGGTCCGGCAGGCGTTCACCGGCTGATGCCCGCGGTCGCGACCCTGACGCCAGCCCCCTGACGTCAGCCCCGCGGTGCCGCCACCACATGAACGAGCGAGGCACGGACGTCCGTGCCTCGCTCGTCAGGATCGGTCTGCCGGCCGGCTCACTCGCCGCCCCCGGCGTCGTCCGGCGGCGGGATGATCGGCGACGAGTCGTCGGTCGGCTCCGTCGTCGGCGCGGTCGGGTCGCCCGTCGGCTCACCCGTGTCGGTCTCCGTGGGGGTCGGATCGTCCGTCGGCTCGGTCGTCGTCGGCTCGGTGTCCGTCGGCGTCGGGTTGCCGGTCTCCGTCGGCGTCTGGGTGTAGTCACCGGTGTTGCCGCCCGTGCCGCCGGGCAGCGTCGCCCCCGTCGTCGGCTCCTCCGACGGCGGCTCGGACGTCTTCTCTTCCTTGCTCTTCGTCGCCGTCGGCGTCGGCTTCGGGTTCTTCTCGTGCTTGTCGTCACCGGTGTTCTGCAGCGCGATGGCGACACCGACCACGATGGCGATCAGCGCGAGCGCGGCGATCAGCCACACCTTGCCGCGGCCGCCCTTCGAGCCGCGCGGCCCGCCCTCGTAACCACCGTCGTCGTCCCGCATGCCCTGCGGGAGGATCGGCTGCGCGGTCGTCGAGCCGTGCGTCGGGTGCGGCATCGCCGTCGTGGCCGCCACGCCCATGGCGGGCGTCGAGCCGCCCTCGTGCACGGCGACGGGCCCGGTGCTCCAGGTACCGGTGTGGCCGCCCTGCTCGTGCAGCATCTGCAGCGCGTACTGGACCAGGCCGCGCATCTCCTCGGCGGTCTGGAACCGGTCGTCCGGGTCCTTCGCCAGCGAGCGCATCACCAGGCCGTCCAGCTCCGGCGGCACCTTGTCGGAGACCTCCGACGGCGGATTCGGCATGTCCTGCACGTGCTGGTACACCACCGACAGCGGCGTCTCGCCGACGAAAGGCGGGCGCAGCGCGAGCAGTTCGTACAGCAGGCAGCCGGTCGCGTACAGGTCCGAGCGGGTGTCGACGGTCTTGCCGAGCGCCTGCTCGGGCGAGAGGTACTGCGGCGTGCCCATGACCATGCCGGTCTGGGTCATGGTGTTCGACGCGCCGTGCAGGGCGCGCGCGATGCCGAAGTCCATCACCTTGACCGCGCCGCTGTTCGTGATGATCACGTTCGCGGGCTTGATGTCGCGGTGCACGATGCCGTGCTGGTGGCTGTAGGCCAGCGCCTCCAGCACCCCGGAGACGATGATGAGCGCCTGGTCCGGCGGCGGCGCGTCGGCATTGAGCAGCAGGTCCCGGATGGTGTGGCCCTCGACCAGCTCCATCACGATGTACGGGATGGTGTTGCCGCCGACCAGGTCCTCGCCGGAGTCGTACACCGCCACCACGGCGTGGTGGTTCAGCCCGGCGACGGACTGCGCCTCGCGGGTGAATCGGGCCTTGGAGACGGGGTCCTCGGCGAGGTCGGAGCGCAGCAGCTTCACCGCGACCGTCCGGCCCAGCCGCACGTCCTCCGCGGCGAACACCTCCGCCATGCCACCCCGGCCCAGACGGCGCGTCAGGCGGTAGCGCCCGTCGCCGACCAGACCGCCGTTGCCCCACATCTCCGGTGCATCGGGGATATTGGAGCCGGTGGCCTCAGGATCGGACGGGCCCTGGGGGCTCTGCGTCTGTGCCATCGGTCCTCGCCGTCGAATCGATCCGCGTGCACGCGGCATTAAGTCTCGGTCTTCGCAAGAGCACGCTACAGGCTCCGCGGGGCACACCGGTTTTGTGAAGGACCGGCCATCAAAGCGTGCACCGCTCACATGTCGCAAGTTCACTACGTGTGACCGTTTTGCCCGGCCGACGCTGACAGAGTCGTGACAGTGTCCTGACACGCTCGCGACAACGCGTGCGCCCCATCCTGGCAGGCTCCTGTCACGCGGCACGGCCGTACGGGGATGTTGCCCATCTGGTCACGGAACGGGCACGCGGCTTGACTGCCCGGAGGCCTGAGGCACACTTGGCTGCGGAATTCCAGAACCTGGCCCACCGGTCGTGTACCGGCTCCGGCCAGCAACAGAACAGCCCGACCAGTGCCGCGTACGGGTCAGTGCGGGCAGTGCGCCGAGGGGGAAACGGAAACATGAGCCAGGACGGCGCACAGGGCCACGGAGCGGGCCGTTCGGTGGGACGGGGACGCTACCAGCTCCGTGATCTTCTCGGCGCCGGCGGCATGGCCTCCGTGCACCTCGCGTACGACAGCGTGCTGGACCGCGAGGTCGCGATCAAGACGCTGCACACCGAGCTCGGCCGCGAGCAGGCCTTCCGCGAGCGCTTCCGCCGCGAGGCCCAGTCCGTGGCGAAGCTCTCGCACACCAACATCGTCTCGGTCTTCGACTCCGGCGAGGACACGCTGTCCGACAGCGCCTCCGGCGCGGGCGACGGCGGCGTCGTGCCGTACATCGTCATGGAGTACGTCGCCGGGCAGCCGCTGCGCTCGGTCCTGGACGCCGACATCGCGCAGTTCGGCGCCATGCCCACCGAGAAGGCGCTGAAGATTACCGCCGATGTGCTGGCCGCCCTTGAGGTCAGCCACGAAATGGGCCTGGTCCACCGGGACATCAAGCCCGGCAACGTCATGATGACCAAGCGCAACGTCGTGAAGGTCATGGACTTCGGCATCGCCCGCGCCATGCAATCCGGCGTCACCTCGATGACCCAGACCGGCATGGTCGTCGGCACCCCGCAGTACCTCTCGCCCGAGCAGGCCCTGGGCCGCGGCGTCGACGCCCGCTCCGACCTGTACTCGGTCGGCATCATGCTCTTCGAGCTGCTGACCGGGCAGCTGCCCTTCGACGCGGACTCGCCGCTGGCCATCGCGTACGCGCACGTGCAGGAGGAGCCGCCGATGCCCTCCAGCATCAACCGCTCGGTACCGCCGGCGGTGGACGCGCTGGTCGCCCGGGCGCTGAAGAAGAACCCCAACGAACGCTTCCCCACCGCCCAGGCGATGCAGGACGAGTGCCTGCGCATCGCCCAGGCCGGTCAGTCCGGCGCCTCGCCGATGATCGTCGGTGGCCAGGGCCCGCGCAGCAGCGGCGCCTCGGTGGCCTCCGCGGTCTTCCCGTCGGCGACCGGCACCCCGGGGACCGGCGCGCCGAACGTGCAGAGCCCGTACACCCCGCCGCCCACGAACGGCCAGTTCGGCGGCTTCGGCCCGTCCACCCCGCCGCCGCCGAGCCACGCGTACCAGACCCCGGCCCCGACGCCCGGCCCGTACCACAACGGCATGCAGACCCCGCCGCCGTACACCATCTCGCCGCAGCAGGGCGACGGGCAGTCGGGCGGCGGCAAGAGCAACAAGCCGGTGCTCATCGGCTCCGCCGTGGTCGCCCTGATAGCCGTCGTCGCGGTGGTCATGGTCATCGCCCTCAGCGGCGGCGACCCGGACGGTCCCGGTCCGCAGGCCAACGGCGACGGCACGCCGCAGCCCACCGCCTCGGCCACCGAGGACACCGCGGACAAGGTCCAGCCGGAGCAGAAGGACCGGGTCATCGACCCGAAGAAGTGCACGGAAGCGGTCAAGAGCTTCGACGACAAGTCGAAGATCATGATGCCGGACTTCTACAGCAAGAACCTCGAATCGGTGAAGCACTGCATGCAGAAGGCCGGTTGGCAGTGGGACGTCACCTACGAGAACAGCGAACCGATGTGGGGAAAGAACGCCGTCATCCGGCAGACGCCGGAGCAGAACGAGGACTACGACCCCAAGGGTGACCAGAAGATCCAGCTCGTCGTCTCGACGGGCAAGTCCGGCTGACGCCGGCGCCCGACGCACCTGCACCGAGGGGCCCTTCGCGCACACCGCGCGCAGGGCCCCTCGGTGCAGGTGTCCTCAGAGGTACGGGCCGGAGCGGGCGCTGCCGCGGCCGGGGTGGGGCTGCTCGTCGTCCTCGGCGGGTACGGCACCCGGAGGCAGGGCACGGCGCATCTGCTCCAACTGGGCGCGGGCGGCCATCTGCTGGGCGAACAGCGCGGTCTGGATGCCGTGGAACAGGCCTTCCAGCCAGCCGACCAACTGGGCCTGCGCGATACGCAGTTCGGCCTCGGTGGGGACCGAGTCGTCGGTGAACGGCAGGGACAGTCGCTCCAGCTCCTCCACCAGCTCCGGGGCCAGCCCGTCCTCCAGCTCCTTCACGGAGCCGGCGTGGATCTCCTTGAGACGTACCCGGCTCGCCTCGTCGAGCGGTGCCGCCTTCACCTCTTCCAACAGCTGCTTGATCATGCTGCCGATGCGCATGACCTTCGCCGGCTGTTCGACCATCTCCGTCACCGGAACCTCGCGTGGCTCGTCGTCGCCGTCTCCGCCACCGGAGCCGCCTGCGCTGCCGAGAGCCATGCCGTCCGGGCCGACAACCAGGACGTGCGGGCTCTCCTGCGACCGTTCGTTCATCGGCATATCCATGCCGCCATTCTCTCGTACATGCACTTAAGAACAGATGTGCCCCGGAGAACTATTGATCCACCCTCGCCCGACGGGGTGGTCTCCGTACTTCCCGGCACATCCATGGACATCACGCCAGTTCGACCGCCTTTTAGGTGTTCTTTCTCTCTTTCCTGAGATGCCGTGATTGTCGGCTCATGTGACCCTGAGGACGTCACTCTAGGCTCGGCACGGGAGGACACGGCGTGGGTTCAGGACTCCGCTCACTCATCGCCGCCGGACTGCTGACGGCAATCACGCTCTTCCCCGCCGTTCCCGCGGCCGCCGCCGCTCTGGGGGCGCCTCCCGGTGCGCCGCATCAGACGCGGCCCGGCGACCCGCCACAGCCGCAACCACAGCCGCAGATCACCGACGGGCGGCCCGCCACCACCGGCCGGCAACCGGCCGTCCCCTCCCCGGACCGCGGAACGGTCTCGGACGTACCGCCGGACCCGACCGCCGGGGACACGACGGGGGACGGCACCGCCGGCACCGCCGGCACCGCCGGCCGGTCGCAAGACCCCGGCTCCTCCGCCCCCTCCGGCCCCTCGACGATACCGACGGGACCGGGTCAGGGCCCCTCGCCGTCCTCGACCGCCACCGGCCCGAGCCCGTCGGCGAGCACCGGCTCGGCCACGGCCTCACCCACCCGGCCCAACCCCGGCCACTCGGCCTCCGCCTCGGACAAGCCGCCCAGCCGCTTGGGCACCCCTCTCCGGCCCAGCGGTCCGGTCCGGGACTCCGGCTCCGGCGCCACGCTGCAGAGCCCCGCCACGTCCGACCGGCCGTCCGGCGAGCAGCCCGGCCGCCCGCTGCCGCCGCTGACACCGCGCGGTCAGGGGATGCACAACTGGCAGTCGCTGAGCCCGTCGGGCGACTCGCCGTCAGCCGGGCCGTATCCGACCGGCCGCGAGACCACCGGCGCCCTCCGCCCGCCCTACGCCACCGCACGCGCCGCCCGGGTCGCACGCGTCCTCCCCTTCGGCGCGGGACTCGCGCTCACAGGCCTCGGCCTGGCATTCATCGGCCTCCGGCTACGGCGGCGGTGAGAGGCGGGGCGAGCGAGGTGGTCGGGGTGGGCTCGTGGCACCGCCCCGTACGGGAGCACGGGGCGGTGCCGTAGCGGTACGGCTGCACGGGCGGTACGGCTGCACGGGCGGTACCGCTCAGCCGACCGTCAGGACGACCTTGCCGATGTGGCCGGACTCCTCCAGGACCCGGTGCCCCTCGGCGGCGTCCGCCATCGGCAGCGTACGGTCGACGATCGGCCGCACCTGGCCGTTCTCGATCAGCGGCCAGACGTGCTCCCGCACGGCGGCGACGATCGCGGCCTTCTCCTCGAGCGGCCGGCCGCGCAGCGACGTCCCGGCGACCGCGCCCCGCTTGACCAGCAGCGCGCCCAGATCCAGCTCGGCCTTCCGGCCGCCCTGCAGGCCGATGATGGCCAGCCGCCCGTTGGTGGCCAGCGCCTTGACGTTGGCGTCCAGGTACTTCGCGCCGATGATGTCGAGGATCACGTCCGCGCCCCGGCCGTCGGTGGCCTTGCGGATCTCCTCGACGAAGTCCTGCTCGCGGTAGTTGATGAGCACGTCGGCGCCCAGTTCGCGGCAGCTCTCCAGCTTCTCGGCGCTGCCCGCGGTCACGGCCACCTTCGCGCCGACGGCCTTGGCCAGCTGGATCGCCATGGTGCCGATGCCGCTGGACCCGCCGTGCACGAGCAGGGTCTCGCCGGGCCGCAGGTGCGCCAGCATGAAGACGTTCGACCAAACGGTGCAGGTCACCTCGGGCAGCGCGGCGGCCTGGGTGACGTCGAGGCCCTTCGGCAGCGGCAGCAGCTGGCCGGCCGGCACCGCCACCTGTTCGGCGTAACCGCCGCCCGCCAGCAGGGCGCAGACCTCGTCGCCGACGGACCAGCCGCTCACGCCCGGGCCGACCTCGGTGATCGTGCCGGCGCATTCCAGGCCGGGGTAGGCGGACGCGCCGGGCGGCGGGTCGTAGAAGCCCTGTCGCTGCACCACATCGGCACGGTTGACGGCGCTGGCCGCGACCTGGACCAGCACCTCGCCCTCGGACAGTTGCGGCGCGGGCACCTCGGCCCACACCAGGGCCTCGGGTCCGCCGGGTTCGGGAATGGTGATCGCACGCATGGTCGCGAGGCTACTCGCCTCCTCCGGCCACGTCCGAGGGCACTCCGGTACGGGATTGTGCTGTCGTACCGGAGCGGCGCCCCGTACCGTCAGTCGCCGAGGTCCTGTTCGTCCGCGCGGCGGATCACCCGGTCCTTCTCATCGGCCCGGCGCATCGGCTTGACGCCACTGCCCGGCATCCCCTGCGCGGCCGGGCGGCCCAGCTCCGCGCGCTCCTCGCCGGGCGACGCGCGGACGATGGTGATCAGTCGGTCGGCGTGCTGCAGCGGGCTCGCCGCCGGGTCGTCGTACGCCAGCAGCCGGTGGCCGCGCAGTACGGAGACGACCAGGTCACCGGTGTCCCGTACCGACTTGCCGACCTCCGACTTCACCACCGGGCGCTCGATCAGGTCCAGCCCGCTGCCCTGCTGGATCAGGTCTTCCATGACCGTGCTCGCACTCGGGCTGTTCACCGACAGACCCAGCAGCCGGCCCGCGGCGCTCGCGGAGGTGATCACCGAGTCCGCGCCGGACTGCCGCAGCAGCGGCGCGTTCTCCTCCTCCCGCACGGCCGCCACGATCGTCGCCTTCTTGTTCAGCTGACGGGCGGTCAACGAGACCAGTACGGCGGTGTCGTCGCGCTGCGTCGCGATGATGATCTGTCGGGCTCGCTGCACCTCGGCACGCAGCAGTACGTCGCTCCGCGTGGCGTCGCCGAGCACGCCCGCGAAGCCTTCGGCGACGGCCGTGTCGATCACCTTGGGGCTCGGATCCACGATGACGATGCGGTCCCGGCTGGCGCCCGTGGCGCGCAGCGTCTGCACGGCCGACCGGCCCTTCGTACCGAAACCGATGATGACGGTGTGGTCGCGCAAGGCGGTCCTCCAGCGGTTCAGCCGCCACTGTTCACGGGTCCGCTCGGTGAGGACCTCCAGAGTGGTGCCGACCAGAATGATGAGAAACAGGACGCGGAGAGGCGTGATGAGCAGGATGTTCAGCAGCCGTGCGGTGTCTCCGTACGGCACGATGTCGCCGTAACCGGTCGTGGAGAGCGTGACGGTCGCGTAGTAGACGCAGTCGAGGAAGTCGACCGCGTCGTCGGCGTTGTCGTGGTACTCGTCGCGGTCCACCCAAACGATCAGGACCGTGAGGACCAGCACTATCAACGCCATCAGAAGCCGGCGGATCACCTGCCGCAGCGGGGCCTCGGGGGCGCGGCGCGGTAGCTGCACGCGGTGCGAGACGTCCTCGGGGAGGTGCTGCTCACGCGCCGCGGCGTCGTGCAGGGGGAGTTTCACGCAGGGCCTCCGTGGGCGCCCGTGCCCGGTGTCGTGGCCGTGTCGGATGCTGTGGTCGATGGCGCGGCCGTGGCCGGTGCCGTCCTCGATGCCGTGGCTGTCGTCGATGCTGTGGTCGTCGTCGGTGCCGTGGCCGTGTCCGGGAAGGCGGCCGCCGCGGACCACGGCAGGTCCAGCAGCGCGATCGGCTCGCCCGCGGCGGCGCCGCCCGGCGGGATCACGGCCAGCGCGCCGGCGGCGGCGACGCCGCGCAGCATGGCGGGGCCGTTGAAGTGGAGGGGGAGCGCCACGGTGCCTCCCTTCTCGTCGGTACGGCAGGCTACGGGGACCAGTCGGGTGTCATGCGGATGCCCCTGCACGCCGTCGGCGAGGCACACCCGGCGGAGCTCGGAGCGCGTACGGCCGGAGAGCGTACCGAGCAGCGGTGCGGCGAGCGTCAGCAGGCCCGACACGGCGGCGAGCGGGTTGCCGGGGAGGCCGACGAGGTGGCGGGCCACCGCGGGTGTTTCACGTGAAACCGAGGCGGGAGCCTGCCGGGCGGCGCGCTTGGCAGACCGTCCGCGCCGAGCCGGGGCCTCCACCGGGTCCAGCCGGGCGAGCAGCATCGGATGACCGGGACGCACCTGTACGCCGTCCACGAGCAGTTCGGCTCCGAGGCGGTGCAGCATCGGATGCACGTGGTCGACCGGCCCCGCCGCCGTTCCGCCGGTCGTGATCACCACGTCCGCCGTGGAACCGGCAACGGCTTCGTACAACGTCGCTTCGTCGTCCGCGAGATGACGCGGGCCAATGGTCTCCGCGCCCATGGCATGCAGCCACGGCGCGAGCATCGGGCCGAGCGCATCCCGGATTTGGCCTTCCTGCGGCAGCCCGCTGTGCAACAACTCGTCGCCCAGGACCAGGATCTCCACCACCGGGCGGCGGTACGTCCACAGCTCGTCATAGCCCGCGGCGGCGGCCAGGCCGAGCACGGCCGGGGTCACCGGAGTGCCGGGCGGCAGAAGCGGGTCGCCGTTGCGGCACTCCTGGCCGCGCGGCCGGATGTCCTGACCGGGCGGCGCGCCGCGAGGCGCCGTCAACACGAGGCTGCCGTCGGACTGTTCCGCGGTCTCGCCGTGCTCGGAGCGGAGCACGGCCGACGCACCCGGTGGTATCCGCGCCCCGGTCGCGATCGGCACCGCGTGCCCGTCGGGCAGCGGCCGCGCGCGCCCCTGACCGGCGAGGATGCCGGCGGACGCGGCGGGGGTGACCGTATGGGGCGCGGCGAGGCGCCAGGGGCCCGGGCCCGAGACGGCCCAGCCGTCCATGGCCGAGGTGTCGAACGACGGCAGGTCCGTGAGCGCGGTGAGCGCACCGGCGAGCACTCGGCCCAGCGCCTCGGGGCCGAGCGGCACGGCTCCGGGCTCCAACGGCCCGTCGACGGCCTCCGAGGCAACCGCCCGCGCGACGTCCCAGGGGGAGTGGTGCTCTCTGTGACGGTGCTTCTCCGGGCGATGTTCCCCGGTACGGGGCGTTCCGGGGCAGAGGCGAGGGGACTCGGGGCCAGGAGACTCGGGACCAGGGGGCTCGCGGCCAGGGGCCTGGGGGCCAGGGGTCTCGCGGCCAGGGGTCTGGGGTCCAGGGGCCTGGGGTCCAGGAGCAGGGCCCTGGGGGCCGGGCGTTCCGGGCCGGCGGGACTCGGGGTGGGAGGCCTCAGGGCCGGCAGCCTGCGCGGGGGAGGACTCGGTGGACGCGGGGCCCCTCCGGGGGTCCGACGGGTCGCTCGGAGGCTGCGCGGAGGCGGTCGGCGGTCGCACGGACGTGGTCGGCGCCGTCCAGGACTCGGGGAGGAGCGGCTCCGGCTCGGAGGTGGCGGGCCGGGTTGCGGAGGTGGCCCGCCGGGGACCGGAGTCGGTGGGCCGCGGCCCGGGGGCAGCCGGAAAGTCGTGGAAGACGGGGGCGAGCGGGTCGGCGGCTGCGTTCCGGCCGGAGGCCGGGGCCTGCCCCGCGTCCCGGGCCGCACGCGGGTGCGCTTCCGGGGTACGGTCCGCCGCTCCGGTCTCCTGGCGCGGCTCGTGGCGGCCGTTGCCCCAAGGGGCGTGCCACGGGTCGAACCAGGGACGCTCGGGAGCCCGCTCATCGGCCCGCTCGTCGGCCTGCTCACCCGCACGCGGGCCGGCGCCGCGCGCGTCGGCACCACGCGTCTCGGCGCCGCGGGAAACGGGATCACGGGGCGCGGCGCCCTCTTGCGCGGCGTCCGTCGTCCCGGGCTCGGCCCCCCGCTCACGGCCGTATCCGGTGCCCGGCGTGCGGGATGCCGGGTTCGCAGCGCCGGCGCGGCCCGCATTGGCGATGGCGAGCGCGTCGTCGAATTCGCCGGGGTCTCCGGTCGGAGCCGGCATCATTCCGTCGATTCCGCGGCTTCCGCGGCCCAGCGGTTCGCCAGCGCCGCCGCGCGCCTGCTGACCTCCGCCACGTCCAGCCCCTGCTGGGCGGCGGCGTACCCGACGAGGAAGGTCGTCAGCGGGGCGGCCGGCCGGGCCACGCCGTGTGCCGCGTCCCGCGCCAGGTCGAGGAGTGCGGCCGTGTCGACATCCAGCTCGATGCCCAGTTCGGCCTTGACTGCGGTGATCCATTCGTCCAACACGTGTCCATGCTCCCTGATCCGGGCGCGCGCCGCGCTGAGGGCCTCCCAGGTGTCGCAGTCGTACGAGGCCGTGGCCGTGTCGTCCCGTACCCGGCGCACCGTCAATTCCGCGAGCAGTGCCCGCAGCGGCAACCCGGCAAGGCCCCCGTGCGCGGTCCGCAGCGTCTCCAGGGCGCCTCGCAGGGCCTCGGCCCGGTACGCCGCCACGAGCGGCTGATCACGCCCGTCCGCGTCGACCAACAGGGCCCCGTCGACCCGGGCCGGCTCGCTGCACGGCGAGGCGTCGTCCGGCTCCGCCACCGCCGTGAGCAGCGCGTCCACCGTCGCACGGGTGAGGAAGGGCAGATCCGCGGAGAGGACCAGTACCGTGCCGGCCGTGGTGTGCCGCAGGCCCGCGTCGAGCGCCGCGACCGGCCCGGCGCCGGGCGGGTCCTCCCGCGTCGTCACCACGGGGCGCGCGGTCGGCCGCTCCGGCCCGACCACCACCGTGCGCGCCGCGTCGGGGCAGGCGGCGAGCACCCGGTCCAGCAGGGACCGCCCGCCGACCGCGAGGGCCGGCTTGTCGGCGCCGCCCAGCCGGCGCGCCGCGCCCCCGGCCGGGACGATGGTGTCGTAGTCGGTCGTCACCTTCCGAGTATCACCGGGCCCCGGCGATCAACACCCCGTCCGTCTCCCCTTCTCTCTTCTTCCCCTCGCCCTCCTCATCCCTGCTCTTCCTCTCCCTGCTCTTCCTCTCCCTTTTCCCGTTCTCTCGCGTGACCGCCCGTCACAGGCCCCGCAGCAGGACCGCCGGCTGTTCCACACAGTCCGCGACGAAGCGCAGGAAGCCGCCCGCGGTGCCCCCGTCACACACCCGGTGGTCGAAGGTGAGCGAGAGCTGTACGACGCTTCGTACGGCCAACTCCCCTTCGTGCACCCAGGGCTTGGCGGCTATGCGCCCGACGCCGAGCATCGCGGCCTCGGGGTGGTTGATGATCGGCGTGGAGCCGTCGACCCCGAAGACGCCGTAGTTGTTGAGGGTGAACGTGCCGTGCGTCAGCTCGGCGGGCGCGAGCCGGCCGGCGCGGGCGGTCTCGGTGAGCCGGGCCATCTCCTCGGAGAGCCCCTCGACCGTACGGGCGTGCGCATCCCGTACGACCGGCACGATCAGGCCGCGGTCGGTCTGCGCGGCGAAGCCCAGATGCACTCCGGGAAGCCGGACGATCTCCCGTGTCGCGGTGTCGACGGTGGAGTTCAGCTCCGGGAAGCGCGCGAGGGCCGCCGTGCAGATGCGGGCCAGCAGTGCGAGCAGCGAGACCTTCGGACCGCTGCCCGCGTTCATGGCACGGCGTACGGCCAGCAGCTCCGTGGCATCCGCGTCCACCCAGCAGGTCGCGTCCGGTATCTCCCGCCGACTGCGGCTGAACTTCTCCGCCGCGGCGCCGCGCATCCCCTTCAGCGGCACCCGCTCGGCCCCTGCCGGCGCCGTCACAGCGGGCCCCGCCGCGACGGCGCCCACCACCGCGTCCTGCTCCGGGACGCGTACCGCGCGCTCCACGTCGGACCGCAGGATCAACCCCTCCGGGCCGCTGCCCCGCACCGTGCGCAGATCCACCCCGTGCTCCCGCGCCAACCGCCGCACCAACGGCGATATCACCGACACGGGCCCGGGCTCGGGCCAAGTGGCCTCCGTACCGACGCCACCGATCTCACTGGCTTCACCGATGCCACCGATGCCACCGATGCCACCGACCGCGTCGGTGCCGCCGACCGTCCCGGTGGTCCCGCCGGTCCCCCCGGTTCCCCCGGCCCTGCCGCCCCCGGTACTCCCCGTGCCGGACGGACGTACTCGGCGACGCCGTCCCGCCGGCGCGCTCGTCCCGTAGCCGACCAGGACGTTCCCCGACCCCTCGGACGCATCCGCGGCCTTCCGCTCCGGCTCGGTCGCCGCGGCGCCGGCCTCCGGCGCGCCCACAGCGACCGTCACCAGCGGCGCGCCCACGGGCAGTTCGTCGCCCTCCTCGCCCCTCCGTGCCGTGACGACGCCGCCGTACGGGCACGGCACCTCGACCATCGCCTTGGCCGTCTCGACCTCCACCACCGGCTGGTCGACGGCGACCACCTCGCCCACCTCGACCAACCAGCGCACGATCGTCGCCTCGGTCAGCCCCTCGCCCAGGTCGGGCAGCGGGAACTCGCGCACCTCGGCCATCACGCCCCCCTCCCCTCGGTGCCGCCGGCGCCGCGACCGGTGCCGTCCTCGGTCCAGTCGGCCTCCCACTGCAGGCGTGCCACGGCGTCCAGGACGCGGTCGACTCCGGGCAGGTGGTGCCGCTCCAGCATGGGCGGCGGATACGGGATGTCGAACCCGGCCACCCGAAGGACCGGCGCTTCCAGGTGGTGGAAGCAGCGCTCGGTGATCCGGGCGGCGATCTCCCCTCCAGGGCCGCCGAAACCGGTGGACTCGTGAACGACGACGGCACGCCCCGTACGCCGTACAGATGCGCACACCGTCTCGTCGTCGAAGGGCACGAGGGACCGCAGGTCCACCACCTCCAGGTCCCAGCCCTCCGCGCGCGCCGCCTCGGCCGCCTCCAGGCAGACCGGCAGCGACGGCCCGTACGTGATCAGCGTGGCGCTGCTCCCGGTACGCCGGACCTCCGCGCGGCCTATGGGCGCGACGGGCGTGGGCTCCTCGGGGGACCAGTCGGCCTTGGACCAGTACAGCCGCTTCGGCTCCAGGAAGACCACCGGGTCGTCGGAGGCGATCGCGGCCCGCAGCATGCCGTACGCGTCGGCGACGGTCGCCGGGGCGAGCACCTGAAGGCCTGGCGTGGCCATGTAGTAGGCCTCGGAGGAGTCACTGTGGTGCTCGACGCCGCCGATGCCGCCGCCGTACGGGATGCGGATCGTCAGCGGCATCGGCATCGTGCCCCGCGTGCGGTTGCGCATCCGTGCCACATGGCTGACGAGCTGCTCGAAGGCCGGGTAGGCGAACGCGTCGAACTGCATCTCCACCACGGGCCGCAGACCGTACATCGCCATGCCGACGGCCGTGCCGAGGATGCCGGCCTCGGCGAGCGGGGTGTCGGTGCAGCGGTCCTCGCCGAACTCCGCGGTGAGGCCGTCGGTGATCCGGAAGACGCCGCCGAGCTGCCCGACGTCCTCACCCATGACGTGCACGGCCGGATCCTCGGCCATGGCGTCGCGCAGCGCTCTGGTGAGGGCCTGCGCCATCGTGGCGGGCTTGCGCTCGGTCGCGGTCGTGTCCCCCGCGACGACTGCCGTGCTCATCAGTGCTCCCCTTCCGCTTCGATCTCGGCCCGCAACAGGTCGGACTGCTCGCGCAGTTGGCCGGTCGGCGCGGCGTACACATGGGCGAAGAGATCCATCGGATCCAGCGCCGGGTCGGCGTTCATCCGGGCGCGCAGCGCGCCGGCCATCTCCTCGGCGGCGTCCTTCGTGTCGCTCACGAAACCGGGCGTCAGCAGGTCGCGTGCGGCCAGCTCACGCTCCACCAGGGCGATCGGGTCGTGGCCGCGCCAGGTCTCGACCTCCGCGTCGTTGCGGTAGCGGGTGGCGTCGTCGGCGTTGGTGTGCGCCTCCATGCGGTACGTCACGGCCTCGACGAGCGTGGGGCCGCCGCCCCTGCGGGCCCGTGTGACGGCCTCGCCGAGCACTTCGTGCAGCGCGGGCGCGTCGTTGCCGTCCACCAGGCGGCCCGGCATGCCGTACCCCACCGCCTTGTGTGCGAGCGAGGGGGCGGCGGTCTGCTTGGCGAGCGGCACGGAGATCGCGAAGCCGTTGTTCTGCACCAGGAAGACGACCGGCGCCTGCCATACGGCCGCGAAGTTCAGCGCCTCGTGGAAGTCGCCCTCGCTGGTCCCGCCGTCGCCGACCATGGCGAGCGCGACGACGTCGTCGCCCTTGAGGCGGGCGGCGTGCGCGAGGCCCACGGCGTGCGGCAGCTGGGTCGCGAGCGGGGTGCACAGCGGCGCCACGCGGTGTTCGTGCGGGTCGTACCCCGTGTGCCAGTCACCGCGGAGCAGAGTGAGCGCCTGCACGGGGTCCAGGCCGCGGGCGACGGCGGCGAGGGTGTCGCGGTAGCTGGGGAAGAGCCAGTCCCGCTCCTCCAGGACGAGCGCCGCGGCCACCTCGCAGGCCTCCTGGCCGGTGGAGGAGGGGTAGACGGCGAGGCGGCCCTGACGGGTGAGGGCGGTGGCCTGGGTGTTGTACCGGCGGCCGCGAACCAGCTGCTCGTACAGCAGCTTCAGGAGGTCGGCGTCCACCTTGCCCGCGGCGTCCGTGCCCAGGACCCGGTACGGCTCCTCGTCGGGCAGGAGGGGCCCGGGGTCGACGCGGGGGCGCCAGGCGGGCGGCGGAGCAGGGCGGTCGCCGGTCGCGGTGCTGCCGTGCCTGCTGCTGCCGGGCTGCTCGAGGACCGTCATGAGGGCACCTCCTTGGTTCGAAGGGGGTGGCGCTGTGCGCCTCGTACGGGGTGGGGACGGGCGGCTGAAGGGAAAACTGCGGTGCAGAGGTACCGGCCGGTGGGTCGGATCCCTCCCTACCGATTGTTCGGTTGCCGACACATTTTGGCTACAGGCGGGGGAAGCCTGTGGACAATCGGTTCTGCACAGCCTGGAATGGAGTCAGGACGTCCAACAAGGGGAGACGGGACGGCATGCCGGACGAACAGATGGTCAATCCCGCCGGGCGGCAGCCCGTCCGCGCGCTGGACGCTGTGGACCGCGACATCCTGCGCATGCTCCAGACCGACGGCCGGGCGTCGATACGGTCCGTGGCCGACCGTGTGCACATTTCCCGCGCCAACGCCTACGCGCGGATCAACCGGCTGCTGGACGACGGCGTGATCCGCGGTTTCAGCGCCCGCGTGGACCAGGAGCGGGCGGGGCAGGGCGCGTCGGCTTACATCACGCTGAAGATCGTGCAGAACTCCTGGCGCACGGTCCGCGAAGCGCTCCAGGCGCTACCGGGCGCCGCCCACATCGCCTTGGTCAGCGGGGATTTCGACGTGCTGCTGCTGGTGCACACGAAGGACAATCGAGCGCTGCGGGAACTGGTCCTCACCCGCATCCAGTCGATACCGGAGGTGCTCTCCACCCGCACCCTGCTGGTCTTCGAGGAGACGGACCTCGAACCGGAGGGCTGAGCGCCGGACGGGCACCGGCTCCGCGGGCCGCCGTGCGGAATCAGGCCTCGTTGCGCAGGCCCGCGAAGGCGGTGCGGACCACGGCGTCGGCGACCTCTTCACTGCTCGCCGAGCCGCCACGACCCGGTCGGTACCACTCGACGATCGAGTTGATCATGCCGAAGAGCAGCCGCGTCGCCAGCCGGATGTCGGCGTCGGGCCGCAGGTCTCCCTCGGCGGCCGCCGCCTTCAGCAACTCGGCGACCTCGTTGTCGAAGTCGCGACGGCGCTCCATCGCCCACCGCTCGGTGTCGGTGTTGCCCCGCACCCGCAGCAGCAGCGTCACGTACGGCAGCTCCGCGATCAGCACCTCGACCTCGCGCCGGGTCACGTACTCCAGCCGCTCGATCGCGCGCCCCTCGGTCGCGCCCGGCTCCTGGAGGACGCCGAAGAGGCCGTCCAGCGCCCTGCTTATCGCCCGGTGCAGCAGCTCTTCCTTGCTGCGCACATGGTGGTAGATGGAGGACTTGGAGATGCCGGCCGCCTTGGAGAGGTGCTCCATGGACGTGCCGTCGTACCCGCGCTCGTTGAACACCTCGACGGCGACCGCGAGCAGCGAATCGGGCGTGTAGGTGTCGCGCTTGGCCATGGTCATGATTACAGCAGCTTTCCGGACGGGGCCGCGCAGCGGACCGAGGAGCGGGACGGAACGGCGACCGGTGAGGGAGCAGCGACGTCGGGGCCCCGCGTCCACGGCCGTGGCGGCCGGCGTACCGCGGAGTTTTCCACAGGCTTTCCGAGCCCCCTTGCCCCGACCGATCGTTCGGTTACTCTAGCTGCGTCGCCTGTCCGCTCCCAGCCTGATCGACGAGGAGTTGGTTCCCCGATGGCCGCCGACCCGACCACCACGCAGCTGATCGAGAAGCACCGCCCCACCCTCGACAAGGCGCTGGAGACCATCCGCAGCCGCGCGTACTGGTCCCCGCACCCGGAGCACCCCAAGGCGTACGGCGAGAACGCCGCGCCCGAGGGCCAGGCCGTCTTCGAGGCCCTTCGCGGCACCCGCTTCGAGCTGGACCAGCCCGGCACCGACGGCTGGACCGGCCAGGAGGTCTCGCCGTACGGCATCGAGCTGGGCATCGCCTACCCGCATCCCGATCCCGACGTCCTGCTGCCCGCCATGCGCGCGGCGATGCCGGCCTGGCGGGACGCCGGCCCCGAGGCCCGCGCCGCGGTGTGCCTGGAGATCCTCGCCCGGATCAGCGCCCGCACCCATGAATTCGCGCACGCGGTCATGCACACCAGCGGCCAGGCGTTCATGATGGCGTTCCAGGCCGGCGGGCCGCACGCCCAGGATCGCGGCCTGGAGGCGGTGGCGTACGCCTACGCCGAGCAGACCCGCACCCCCGGCGAGGCCCCGTGGTCCAAGCCACAGGGCAAGCGCGACCCGCTGGAGCTCAGCAAGACCTTCCAGGCCGTCCCCCGCGGCGTCGCCCTGATGATCGGCTGCAACACCTTCCCCACGTGGAACGGCTACCCGGGCCTCTTCGCCTCCCTGGCCACCGGCAATGCGGTGCTGGTCAAGCCGCATCCGCGGGCCGTCCTGCCGCTCGCCCTGACCGTCCGCGCCGCCCGCGAGGTGCTCACCGAGGCCGGCTTCGACCCGAACCTCGTCGCGCTCGCCGTGGACCGCCCCGACGAGGGCCTGGCCAAGGTCCTCGCGCTGCGCCCCGAGGTCCGCATCATCGACTACACCGGCTCCACCGCCTTCGGCGACTGGCTGGAGGAGAACGCCCGCCAGGCCCAGGTCTTCACGGAGAAGGCCGGCGTCAACACCGTCGTCATCGACTCCACGGACGACTACAAGGGCATGCTCGGCAACCTGGCGTTCTCGCTGTCCCTCTACAGCGGCCAGATGTGCACCACCCCGCAGAACCTCCTCATCCCCCGCGACGGCATCACCACGGACGCCGGGCGCAAGTCGTACGACGAGGTCGTCGAGGACCTGGCGGGCGCCGTGCAGAAGCTGCTCGGTGACGACGCCCGCGCCAACGCCCTGCTCGGTGCGATCGTGAACCCGCAGGTCGCCGCGCGCATAACGGCCGCCCCGGAGCTCGGCGAGGTCGCGCTGCCGTCCCGCGAGGTGTCGAACCCCGACTTCCCCGGCGCCACCGTCCGCACGCCCGTGGTGGTGAAGGCGGACGGCGAGCGGAAGCAGTGGGAGAGCGCGGACGCCGAGCCGCCCTTCCTGTCGGAGTGCTTCGGCCCGGTCTCCTTCGCCGTCGCCGTGGACTCCACGCCGGAGGCCGTGGAGCTGCTGCGCCGTACGCTGCGCGACAAGGGCGCCATGACCGTCGGCGCGTACACCACCTCTGCCGAGGTGGAGCGGCTGGTCGAGGAGGCCTGCCTGGAGGAGTGCGCGCAGCTCTCGCTGAACCTCACGGGCGGGGTGTACGTCAACCAGACCGCGGCGTTCTCCGACTTCCACGGCTCCGGCGGCAACCCGGCGGCGAACGCCGCGCTGTGCGACGGGGCGTTCGTGGCCAACCGGTTCCGGACGGTGGAGGTACGGCGACAGGCCTGATCCGCTCGCTCTAGGCGGGGCCCTCGATGCGGGCGTGGCGGCCGATCCAGGCGTGCATGGCGATGGCGGCCGCCGCCCCCGCGTTGATCGAGCGGGTCGAGCCGAACTGCGCGATCGAGCAGACCATCGAGGCGTGCGCCCGAGCCTCCTCCGTGAGACCCGGCCCTTCCTGGCCGAAGAGCAGCACGCAGCGCCGGGGCAGTTCCGTGGTCTCCAGCGGGACGGCACCGGGAAGGTTGTCGATCCCGATGATCGGCAGGTCCTCGGCGGCCGCCCAGGCGGTGAGGTCGGCGGTGTCGGGGTGGTGGCGCACGTGCTGGTAGCGGTCGGTCACCATCGCGCCCCGCCGGTTCCAGCGCCGCCGGCCGACGATGTGGATCTCCTTGGCCAGGAAGGCGTTGGCGGTCCGTACGACCGAGCCGATGTTGAAGTCGTGGCCCCAGTTCTCCACCGCCACGTGGAAGTCGTGGCGGCGGGTGTCCAGGTCGGCGACGATCGCCTCGCGGGTCCAGTAACGGTAACGGTCGACGACGTTGCGCCGGTCACCGTGCGCGAGCAGCTCCGGGTCGTACCGCTCGTCCTGCGGCCAGGGCTCCGGGTGCGGTCCCACGCCGACGACCGTCGCGAACCCCTCGTCGTACTGCACGGGCTCGGCGCTCCGCGCGGACTCGTCGGGGAGGATCGTCGCCGAGCCGGTGGTACGCGGGCCGGCGGCGTCCGGGACGCTGCCGGTGGTGTTCTGACCGCTGCCGGGGGCGGTGTTCTCGCTGCTCACCCCACGAGCGTATGGCCACCGCCGGGCTCCTGCGTACGAGCCCCCGGCCCGCCCGCAGGCTCCGCTCCGCCCCCCGGCACCGCAGGGGCGCCCTCGGGCGCGGACCGCGGGGCGCTGCCCGGGAGCAGCCGGTAGCGGAGGGCCGTGACCCGCGCCCCCAGCCACCGCAGGAAGTTCGTCGGCAGGAAGACCGAGTCCGCCGCCACCATCGCGAGGGAGAAGAACGGCAGTCCGAGGAGCACCGCGATCGACAGGTGCTCCAGGATCATCCCCACGAGCAGGACGTTCTTCAGACGCCGGTTGAAGAGCGTGAAGGGGAACGCGACCTGCACGATCACCGTGCCGTACGTGATCAGCATGATGAGCAGCCCGCTGCCGGCGAGCACCGAGGAGAGCTCGGGCCACGGTGAGAAGTAGTCCAGGTGCATCGGGTAGAAGACCGCGGTGCCGTCCTGCCACCGGCCGCCCTGGATCTTATACCAGCCGGCCGTGGCATAGATCAGGCAGACCTCGACCACGATGACCAGCAGCGCGCCGTTGTGCGCGAGGTCGGCGACGGTGTTCAGGACCGTACGCGGCTCCCCCGGCGCGTACCGCCGCACCCACCACCACGCGCCGTGCGCCAGCCACAGCCCCCACAGCGCCAGGCCCCAGCCCACGTGCGGGAACGGCCCGTCGCCCGTCCACTCCAGCCCGTACAGCCCCCGCAGCTGGGCGAACGCGAGGACCAGGCCGAGGACGGACCACAGCAGGACGCCGGTCACGTCCCGGCCGGGGACGTCCCCGGTACCCGCAGCTGCCGCCCGCCGTGCGCGCCGGGCGTCCAGCGACCAGACCTGCCCGCACCGGGTCAGGACCAGGTACATCGACATCAGGTGGATGACGTTGTCGCCGCCGTCCCCGAGGAAGATGCTGCGGTTCTGCAGCGACAGCACACCGATCATGAACAGCACGGACATGGTGCGGGTGCGCCAGCCGATCATCAGCAGCGCGCTGGAGATCATCGCCAGCGCGTAGACCAGCTCGAACCAGCCGCGCCCGTCGGACCAGACCAGGACGGAAAACGCCCCGTTGTTGCCGAGCAGCCGGCGGACCATGTCCAGGCTGAAGGCCCCGTCCGGCCCGTAGAGCTCATGGCGGTTCGGCCACTCGCGCACCAGGAAGAGCAGCCAGGTCATGGCGAAGCCGATCCGGATCACCGCGGTCTGGTACGGCGCGAACGGGCCGGCCGTGACCCACGCGAACCCGCGGCCGATCATGCGCTCTATCCAGGTGTCCCGTACGACGTAATCCTGCTCGTCGGCGCTCCCGCGCCCCGTGGCATGCGTGGTCACTGGTTGCTCGCCCCCTCGGGCAGGTCGTCGACGGTGACCGGCCACCAGGGCAGCACGCGGTACACGGGCTTGGTACTGATCTTCTCCGCACTCCACGGCGGCGGGCCCACCGGCGTCGTCACCGACCGGAACTCCACTCGCGCCACCGTGCCGCCGGCCGCCGTCCACTCCTCGCCGAGGCGGCCCATGGCGATCCGCCGCAGATAGCGTTCGGAGAGCTCACCGCGGAGGCCGGTGGCCCGGTTCCGCTCGTCGTGCGAGCCGACGAAGGACTCCCAGGCGCGGCGCAGTTGGTTCTGCTGCGTGTGGCTGGGGAAGAGGTTGTGGTGGATGTCCCGGCCGTCGCGCGCGGACAGGTCGGTCCAACCGGTCGTGCGGGCGCTGCCGCCGTCCCCGGGGCGCACCTCCGCGCGGACCTGTACGGCGACGTTCTGCTGCAGCGGATTGGGCGCGAACAGCTTCCAGTTCTGCTCGTACTCCGGATAGACGTAGTCGTCGACCGCCGCGCCGTGCGCCTTGGTGAGCGTGTTGGACGGGGCGACGTGCAGGAACATCATCGCGATGTGGACCAGCGCGGCGACCGCGATCCCACCCGCCGCGGTCGCCAGCACGATCCGCGAAGGCAGTGAGAGCGCGGACACCGGTGGTGTCTCTGGTGGCCGCGATTCCTCCGCGTATGACTGCATTCCTGCCCCGTTTCCCGGTCCTGTGCGGCGCTGTCCCGCCACGGAACCGTACCCAGGAGGCGTGCGTGGCGACAGTGAACCCCCAGTTGTGCACAGGCTCGACACCTCACACCGTGCCTCGACACCCGACCCGGGAGCACCGGTCGCACCACGCCCGCCCGTGCCCCTTCCCCATTACTGCAGCCTGTTCTACCTTGCAGCCCCCCACCGGTGCGCGCGGAAGGACAGACCATGGACTTCACCTTCACCGAGGAACAGCAGGCGGCCGCGGAAGCGGCCGAAGCCGTCTTCTCCGGGGTCGCCCCCGACGCCGTCCCCTCGCCCGCCCTCACCACCGGGGCGGTCGCCGACGACATCGACCGCCGCCTCTGGCACACCCTGGCCGACGCCGACCTGCTCTCCCTCTGCCTTGGCCCCGCGTACGGCGGCGCCGGGCTGGATCCCATCGCGCTCTGCCTCGTCCTGCGCGAAGCCGGCAAGGTACTCGCCCGCGTACCGCTACTGGAGACCAGCGCCGCCGCCCTCGCCCTGCAGACGTACGCCGACCCCGCCCTCCGCGAGGAGACACTGCCCCGCATCGGCCGCGGCGAACTGGTCCTCACCGTCGCCACCGCCGGCCGCACCGGCCACGAGCCCGCCGAACTGGCCGTGACCGCACACCGCGACGGCACCGACTGGACCCTGGATGGCACCCACAGCGCCGTGCCCTGGGCCCACAGCGCCGACCACTTCCTGCTCCCCGCCCACACCCACGACGGCGGCGCCGTGCTCGCGCTCGTCCCCCGCGACCACCCGGCCGTCACCCTCACCGAGCAGACCTCCACCAACGGAGAGCGCTACGCCGAGGTACGCCTCGACGCGGTACGGCTCACCGACCGCGAAATGATCACCGAGCCGGACGCCTGGGAACGGCTGCGCCGGCTCCTCACCGTCGGCACCTGTGCCCAGGCCCTGGGACTGGGCGAACGCGTACTCGCCATGACCGCCGCATACACCGGCACCCGTGAGCAGTTCGGCCACCCCGTCGCCACGTTCCAGGCCGTCGCCGTACAGGCCGCCGACCGGTACATCGACCTACGGGCCATGGAAGCCACCCTTTGGCAGGCCGCCTGGCGTCTAGGCACCGACGCAGCCGGCACCCTGCCGCCGGCGGGCGACGTCGCAGTCGCCAAGATCTGGGCCGCCGAGGGCGTACGCCGCGTCGTACAGACCGCCCAGCACCTGCACGGCGGCTTCGGCGCCGACACCGACTACCCGCTGCACCGCTACCACGCATGGGCCAAGCAACTGGAACTCACACTCGGGCCCGCACCGGCCCATGAAGAAGCCCTCGGGGACCTGCTGGCCACCCATCCACTCGGATGAGCCGTCTCCCTCGGACAGCAGGCCGGCGGGGAGCGGACCCGCGGGAACAGGCCCGCGGGAAGCAGACCAGAAAAAAGCGGCGGCGCCCCGCTCCACGTTTCACGTGAAACAGGGCGCCGCGTTTCACGTGAAACCGAGCGCCGCCGCCAACAACCTTTGGCCGGGCGTCAGATGACCGTGCCGGCCCCACCCTCGTCGGTGACCACCGGACGACCGGCGGCCTCCCACGCCTGCATGCCACCCTCGACGTTCACCGCGTCCAGGCCCTGCTGCACCAGGTACTGCGTCACCTGCGCCGAACGGCCGCCCACCCGGCACAGCACGTACACCTTGCCGCCCTCGGGCGCCTGCTCCGTCAGCTCGCCGTACCGCGAGACGAAGTCGCTCATCGGGATGTGCAGGGCACCCTCGGCGTGCCCTGCCTTCCACTCGTCGTCCTCACGCACGTCCAGCAGAAAATCCGCCGACGTCAGGGCATCGACACCAACCGAGGGCACAGAACCGAAATGCATGGCCCCGACGCTACCCGACCGGCGGCCCCGCACGCTCCGCGCTATCCGACCAGCTGCGCGAGCCGCTGCTCCCGCTCCGCGACATCCGCCAACAGCTTCTCCGCGATCTCCGCCAGCAGAGCGTCCGGATCGTCAGGCGCCATCTTGAGCATCTGACCGATCGCGCTCTCCTCCAGCTCCGCCGCGAGCGCCGTCAGCAGCTCCTTGCGCTCAGCCAGCCACTCCAGCCGCGCGTACAGCTCCTCGCTCTCGCTCAACAGCCGCTCCTGCGGAACCGGACCGGCCTCCCACTCCGCCGCAAGCTCCTGCAGCGCCCCCGCGTCACCTGCCGCGTACGCCGCATTGACCCGCACGATGAACGCGTCCCGACGCTCCCGCTCCCGCTCGTCCTGCGCCAGGTCCGGATGCGCCTTCCGCACCAGCTCCCGGTACACCTTGCGAGCCTCCTCGCTCGGCCGCACCTTCTGCGGCGGTCGCACCGGCTGGTCCGTGAGCATCGCCTGCGCCTCCGGCCAGAGCCCCTCCGAGCCCATCCAGCCGTGGAACAGCTCCTCCACACCCGGCATCGGCAGCACCGCGGCACGCAGCTCCTGCGCCCTGCGCGCGTCCTCGGGATCACCCGACCGCGCCGCGACGGCCTCCGCGATCTGCGCATCCAGCTCGTCCAGCCGCGAGTACATCGGCCCGAGCCGCTGGTGGTGCAGGCGCGAGAAGTTCTCCACCTCCACCCGGAAAGTCTCCACCGCGATCTCGAACTCGATCAGTGCCTGCTCGGCCGCCCGCACGGCCTGAGCCAGCCGCGCGGTCCCCGCGTCCTGCCCCTCGGGGCCGCCCGCCGGACCCTGCGGGCCTCCGCCACCGCCGGCTGCCTGGCCGTCCTGCCCGTTCTCCGCTTGCGAGTTCGTCACCCGGCCACCCTACGGCCCGGCTCACACTCCCGGTTCCGCGGCCATCCGGCCGTTGCGCACCGCCGCCACCAGCTCCGCGTGGTCCGCCTCCGTACGGTCCGCGTACGCCACCGCGAAAGCGGCCACCGCGTCGTCCAGCGCCTCGCTCTTCCCGCAGTACCCGGCGACCAGCCGCGGATCGACACTGTGCGCATGCGCCCTGGCCAGCAGCGCACCGGTCATCCGCGCGTAATCGTCCAGCTCGTCCGCGGGCAGCGCCGCCGGGTCCACGCTCCCCTTGCGATTACGGAACTGCCGCACCTGGAACGGCAGCCCCTCCCGGCACCCGCTCGCTGCCGGGTCCGTGGCGTACACCGTCGTCCAGCCCAGCAGCGTGTCGCTCACCACCTGCATCCGTTTCTGGCCCAGCACCACCCGCCGCGCTTCGTGCTCCACCGGCGCCGCCTCGAACCCCGCCTTCTGCACGTACGGCGCCAGCACCGACCCGCGGACCTCCTTCACCTGCAGGACCAGCGGCTCGCCACGAGGATCCACCAGCAGGACGACGTACGACCGCAGCCCCACACTGCCCGTGCCGACCACGCGGAAGGCGACGTCGTGCACGGCGTACCGGGACAGCAGCGGCAACCGGTCGTCGGGCAGCGTCCGCAGGTACCCACCGAGCGATGAGACCACCGCTGCGGCCTCCGCGTCCGGCACCCGCCGCAGCACGGGCGGCGCGTCCACGAACCGCCGCAGCACACCACCGCGACCGTCCGCCGTGCCCATCGCTCCGTCGTCGTCGGCAGTCGTGTCGGCATCCGGCACCACCTCGGTCGCCTTCGCCGCGAAGCGCGCGCTGGTGTTCTTGCGCGCCTTGTCCATGACGCGCCGCAAGGTACCGGCCAGATCCCGGGCATCGACGTGCGAGACCAGGTCCTCGTCCACGATGGCGTGCCACGCGTCGAACGCCGGCATCCGCGCCAGCAGCCGCATCGTGCGGCGGTACGCGCCCGTCACATCCCGCGCGGCTTCCCGGCAGACGTCCTCGCCGACCCCCGCCTCGCGGCCCGCCAGGACGAGCGAGGTGGCCAGCCGCTTCAGGTCCCACTCCCACGGCCCCCGCAGGGTCTCGTCGAAGTCGTTCAGGTCGATCATGAGCCGCCCGCGCGCGTCGGCGTACAGGCCGAAGTTCGCGGCATGCGCGTCACCGCAGATCTGCGCCGCGATGCCGGTGACGGGCGTGCTCATCAGGTCGTGGGCCATCAGCCCGGCCGAACCGCGCAGGAAAGCGAACGGCGAGGCCGCCATCCGCCCGACCCGTATCGGTATCAGCTCCGGAATCCGCCCGGCGCTGGACTCCTCCACCGCCGCCACGGCACCGGGGCGCTCCGCCCCGAACGCCAGCCCACGGTGCGCGGACCGTGGAACCGCCTCCCGCAACGCCTTCCCGGCAGCCTTCACCCCGGGCTCTTCCGCACCGCGCCGCGCAAAGCCACTGACGTAGGGAAGGCGAGAGGAACTCATGGGCGGGTCCTTCGGATCGGAAGGCGGAAGGGAGGAAGGAAGGAAGAGCGGGAGGGCGGGAGGAAAGGCGGGAGGGATGGTCCATCGGGTCGGGAGCGGCGGAACGGTGGGAGCAGGGCGGCGGGGCTGGGGGAGGGGTGAAACGGCACGGACGGGGTTGGCGAGGGGGCGGACTCACGGGAACTTCGCCCCCGGCAGACCCCCGGGTCCCCCTTCTCCCCTCTCCCTGCCGAACCCTTTCTCCTCGCCCCCGGGGGCCCCGCCCCCACCCCTCCCCACCCCCCACCTCACCCGCCCCATCCAGCCATCCATCCCCGCTCATTCGGTCGGATGCTGTGTGCGGAATGCCGATGGGGATGACGCTACAGACAGGTTGGGCCGGGCGGCAGGGCCTGTGGATAACTTGCGGGAGAGGCCGCGGAGCAGGCGGCTCAGACGGTTACCGACTTCTCTCTTCCCCCTCCGGCTCCCCCGGCTCCCCCTCCGGCGGGGCGTCGTGCGGCGGCTGTGCGGGCCCGGCACGGCACTCGCCACCATGCCCCAGTTGGCTTATACGACGCCCGATTTAGGTTGTAATATGCAACCAAAGCAAGGAAGGGTGAAGACAGTGGCGAAGCGAGACGACTCCGTCGGCATCATTCAGCAGGAGCTGACCGCGTTCGCGCGTCGCGCCCGCGCCACCGCGGCCCGGATGCATCCCGAGCTGTCGCTCGTCTCGTACACGCTCCTGGCGCACCTGGACGACCAGAAGGGCTGTCGCGCCACCGATCTCGCCGCACACTACCTGTTGGACAAGTCCACGGTGAGCCGGCAGATCTCCGCGCTGGAGCGGCTGGGCTACGTCGAGCGTCGCGTCGCCCCCGACGACCACCGCGTCCAGGTGCTGCACCCCACCGAACTGGGCGCCCAGGTGCTCGCCAGCGCGGGTGCGCAGCGCCGTCAGGCCTTCACCGACCGGTTGGCGGACTGGGACGACGCGGACCTGGAGCGTTTCGCCTCATACCTGCTCCGCTACAACGCGACGCAGCAACAGCTGGACTGATCTCGCCGCAGCCGGGCCGTCCCCGCAACGACGGGGGCTGATTTCGCTCCAGCCGCAGCCGAGCTGAGCTCTCGTCCCCCCACCGCCGTTCTCAACCCCTGAACCGCTCCGGGCACTGTCCGCCCTCCGCCAGGTACGTCTCGGCCCAGCGGCCGAGTTCCTTGAGCGCCGGGTCGAGGGCCAGGCCGGCAGTGGAGAGCCGGTAGGCCACGCGCAGCGGGGGTCCGGCGTCGACCTCGCGGACGACCAGGCCCGCCGAGCCCAGTTCCACGAGCCGGTCGGAGAGCATGCGCTCACTGATGCCGGGGATCGCCCGTCGGAGGTCGGCGAAGTGCACCGGGCCGGACATCAGGGTGGCCACGATCAGCCCCGTCCAGCGCTTTCCGAGCAGCCCGAAGACGCGCGTCATACCGCTGTCGACCTGCTTGCATGCCTCTCCGCCGTGTTCCGCCATGAGACCAGAGTACTGCGTTCCCGTTGGGGACTGCAAAAAAGTAAGCTACTCTGCTATTCATAGGTACATACGGTTCTTCACTACCGCCGAGGAAGGGGACGCCGGCCCACCGGCCCCGACCCCGGCCCATAGCCACCAGGAGCCCACCATGGCCACGCTGCTGCTCATCGACTCGTCCGTCTCCCCCGAAGGCGTCTCCGCCTCGCGCGCGGTGACCTCCACCTTCCGCAAGACCTGGGAGGAGCAGCACCCCGACGGCACGGTGATCTACCGCGACCTCGCCGTCGACCCGCTGCCGCACCTCGACGGCGTTGCCGCCTCGGCCGGTTTCAGCGACCCCGCCACCCACACTCCTGAGCAGCAGGCGGCGTTCGCGGTGCGGACGCAGCTCGCCGAGGAGATCGAGCAGGCGGACGCGATCGTCATCGGCGCCCCGATGTACAACTTCACGATTCCTTCGACGCTGAAGGCGTGGCTGGACCAGGCGATCATCATGGGCCGCACCGCCGGTGAGACGCCGTCCGCCAAGGGCACCCCGGTCGTCGTCGTGGCGAGCCGCGGCGGCAGCTACGCCCCGGGCACGCCGCGCGAGAGCTTCGAGCACGTGCAGAACTACCTGGAGTCCGTGCTGACCGGCGGCTTCGGTTTCGAGGTGCACTTCATCGTGCCCGAGCTCACGATGGCGCCGTCGAACCCGGCGATGGCCGAGCTGATCCCGCTCTTCGAGGCCTCTCGCGAGAAGGTCCAGCAGGAGGCGGTCACCAAGGCCAAGGAGCTCGCGGAGCGCGTGGCCGCCTGATCCGGTCCGACTTCCGAACGATTCGGGCCGGGCCGGCCGGCAGCGGTACCGCTCTACACCGCACCGCACCGCACCGCACCGCACCGGCAACGATGGGGCCGGCTTCGACAAGAAGTCGACTCCGACAAGAAGTCGGCTCCGGCATAGAGCCGGCTCCGACAAAGAGGGGGATGTGAGGTACGCCTCACATCCCCTTGCCCGTTCCGGAAACGGTACGGCTCCTACCGGAACGGTTCGTTCCACCGTGGATCGATCCGCCGCCGTAGGGCCCGTCCGACAGCCGCCCCCAGGTTTCGGACAACGAAAAACCCCCGGTCCGGATCTCTCCGGGACCGGGGGTCCTCTGTGCGCGAGGGGGGAGTTGAACCCCCACGCCCTTTCGGGCACTGGAACCTGAATCCAGCGCGTCTGCCTATTCCGCCACCCGCGCATGGGTGTTGTCGTTCGATTCTCTCACCGGTGATCCGGGGCCGTTCGGCCCGGGTCTTCGGCGGGAGCGCCTTTCGACATGGAAAACATTAGCACGCTGCGAGGGGTGCCTTCACACTCGTTCCCCGCAGGCCACCTCGCGGCCGTCCGCCGGCCGGCTCACCGACGGCTCCCTCACCAGCGCCGTGCGCCGCTCTCGAACACTCCGCGCCCGCTCGTGGCGCCCCCGCCGTGCCCCGGTTCGTACGGACCGGCCGCGCGCTGGTCACCCGCCCGGCCCCGCTGCGGGCATCCAATCCTCCCCGTCGCGTCAGTACGGCGCCCGCCGCAAAGGTCCATCCGGGCCCCGCGTACGCCCTCAACGGCCCCGCCCGCCCGGGGAGACCGGCAGTTGCGGGACACTGTCGTGCGGCCGCATCTACGATCGCAGTCAGCATCGGACGGCGAGCGTGGGCAACCTTGTGAGAGGCGACACTCGTCCTCTGGGCGGGAAAGGGGAACCAGCTGTTTTCCCGACGCGTGGATACGATCAGTAAGCAGTACAGGGACGACCCTGAAGAGGACTGAGGAAGGAGGTGCCCCGTGGGAGTACTGAAACGCTTCGAGCAGCGTCTCGAGGGCCTCGTCAACGGCACCTTCGCCAAGGTGTTCAAATCCGAGGTGCAGCCCGTCGAGATCGCGGGCGCGCTCCAGCGTGAGTGCGACAACAACGCCACGATCTGGAACCGCGACCGGACCGTCGTCCCCAATGACTTCATCGTGGAGCTGAGCGCGCCGGACTACGAGCGCCTCAGCCCCTACAGCGGCCAACTCGGCGACGAGCTGGCCAGCATGGTGCGGGACTACGCCAAGCAGCAGCGCTACACGTTCATGGGCGCGATCAAGGTCCACCTGGAAAAGGCGGAGGACCTCGACACCGGCCTGTACCGCGTGCGCAGCCGCACTCTCGCCGCCAGCACGTCACAGGCACAGCAGGGAGGCGCCGCCCCACAGGGGGCAGGCGCGGCCCGGGCCGGTCGGCCCGGCGGCGGACACGTGGGCCCGCCCCCCATGCCCTCGTCCCCGCCGCCCGGTGCGCCGCAGGCCTCGCGCCCCGGCGCCGGCCCGCAGCCGCCGGCCCAGACCCGGCGCTGGATCGAGATCAACGGCACCCGCCACCAGATCTCCCGCCCGACGCTGGTGCTCGGCCGCAGCACCGATGCCGATGTACGCATCGACGACCCGGGGGTCTCGCGCCGACACTGCGAGATCCGGACCGGATCGCCGTCCTCGATCCAGGATCTGGGGTCGACGAACGGCATCGTGGTGGACGGGCAGCACACCACCCGCGCTACGCTCCGCGACGGCTCGCGGATCGTCGTGGGCAGCACCACCATCGTTTACCGGCAAGCCGAAGGGTGAAGCGGGGGCAATGTCAGAGCTGACCCTCACGGTCATGCGGTTGGGTTTCCTCGCCGTACTGTGGCTGTTCGTCATCGTGGCCGTACAGGTCATCCGCAGCGATCTGTTCGGCACGCGCGTCACACAGCGCGGCGCCGCCCGTCGCGGGGGCCAGGAACCGCGGGGCGCACAGCGGCAGGCGGCTCCGCCGCAGCAGGCGCAGCGTCGTCAGGAGAGCGGCCGCGGCGGCAACAACCGCCAGCGCCGGGGCGCCCCCACCAAGCTGGTGGTCTCCGAGGGGACCCTCACGGGCACGACGGTCGCCCTGCAGGGCCAGACCATCACGCTGGGCCGGGCGCACGACTCCACGATCGTGCTGGACGACGACTACGCGTCCAGCCGGCATGCCAGGATCTACCCGGACCGTGACGGGCAGTGGATCGTCGAGGACCTCGGGTCCACCAACGGCACGTATCTCGATCGGACCCGGCTGACGACTCCGACGCCGATCCCGCTGGGAGCGCCGATCCGCATCGGCAAGACCGTCATCGAGCTGCGGAAGTAGTACGACAATGAGCGAGCGGAGCGAGCGAGCCGCGGCGGTCCACTCGGCCGGCCTGTGCGCGCTCCCGACCGGAGGGTGGGCAGTGTGGCGCGAGACCGGCTGTACCCCGAGCCGACGGGCGAGGTGCGCATGAGTCTGTCACTGCGCTTTGCCGCGGGATCCCACAAGGGCATGATCCGGGAGGGCAACGAGGACTCCGGTTATGCCGGCCCGCGCCTGCTCGCCATCGCCGACGGCATGGGTGGCCAGGCCGCCGGTGAGGTGGCCTCCTCCGAGGTCATCTCCACCCTCGTCCAGCTCGACGACGACGTGCCCGGTTCGGACATCCTCACCTCGCTCGGCACGGCCGTGCAGCGCGCCAACGACCAGTTGCGCGTCATGGTCGAGGAGGACCCGCAGCTGGAGGGCATGGGGACGACCCTGACCGCTCTGCTGTGGACCGGGCAGCGGCTCGGCCTCGTGCACGTCGGCGACTCCCGCGCGTACCTGCTGCGGGACGGTGCGCTGACCCAGATCACGCAGGACCACACGTGGGTACAGCGGCTGGTCGACGAGGGCCGGATCACCGAGGAAGAGGCCACGACGCATCCGCAGCGGTCGCTGCTGATGCGGGCGCTGGGCAGCGGTGACCACGTCGAGCCGGACCTCTCCATCAGAGAGGTGCGCGCCGGGGACCGGTACCTGATCTGTTCGGACGGTCTGTCGGGGGTGGTGAGCCACCAGACGCTGGAGGACACCCTCGCCAGCTACCAGGGCCCGCACGAGACGGTGCAGGAGCTGATCCAGCTCGCGCTGCGCGGCGGCGGCCCGGACAACATCACCTGCATCGTGGCCGACGTGCTGAACGTCGACGACACCGACACCCTCGCGGGCCAGCTGAACGACACTCCGGTGATCGTGGGCGCGGTCGCGGAGAACCAGCACCAGTTCGACGACGGCGCCATGCAGACCCCGGCGGGCCGCGCGGCCGAGCTGGGGCGCGGTGACGTACCCCCGCAGCAGTCCGGCGGCTTCGGCCCGCCCGGGAGCGGCGCCGAGACGGTTCCGCCGCAGGGCGCGTACGGCGCGTTCGTCGACGAGGACTACGCGCAGCCGCGACGGCGCGGCCGGTGGATCAAGCCGACGCTGATCGTCGCGCTGTGCCTGGCCGTGGTCGGCGGCGGTCTGTACGCGGGGTATCGCTGGACGCAGTCGCAGTACTTCGTGGGTGCCAAGGGCGGGCATGTGGCCTTGTACCAGGGCATCAGCCAGGACCTGGCGTGGTTCTCCATGAACAAGATCGACCAGGACCACCCGGAGATCGAACTCAAGTACCTGCCCGCCTACCAGCGGAAGCAGGTCGAGGAGACGATCGCGGTCGACAGCCGGACGCAGGCGCTGGCCAAGGTCGGCGAGCTCGGCAAGCAGGCGGGTGCGTGCAAGACCATGCAGCAGCGGGAGGCCGCTGAGCGGGAGGCCGCCCGCAAGAAGAGCGAGGGCCGGGCCGCCGGCAGCAAGCCGAACGCGACCCAGCCGAGTTCCACGGCCGAGCCGGGCAGCGCGACGAACAGCGCGAGCCCCACTCCCACGCCGTCCACCAGCAACTCCCCCTCCGCGGAGCAGCAGCGGCTGGAAAAGAATTGCAGCACCCAGCAGTGAGGGCGTAGGGGGCCGTTGATCTCATGAGCAGTACCAGCAACACCACCACCATCGGGACGATCGGAGCCCCGAGCCGCCGGAACACCGAACTGGCGCTGCTCGTCTTCGCGGTCATCATCCCGGTGTTCGCCTACATCAACGTCGGGCTCGCCAAGGAAGACACGGTGCCGGCCGGCGTGCTCGGCTACGCGCTGGGGCTCGGCCTGTTGGCCGGCGTCGCACACCTGGTCGTGCGGAAGTGGGCGCCGTACGCGGACCCGCTGATGCTTCCGGTCGCCACGCTGCTGAACGGGCTGGGCCTGGTGTTCATCTGGCGCCTGGACCAGGAGCCGCAGATCACCACGCCACAGCTGGGCGGGGCGATGGCGCCGGGTCAGCTGATGTGGTCCACGCTCGGCGTGGCGCTGTTCCTGGGTGTGTTGATCTTCCTCAAGGACCACCGTGTCCTGCAGCGCTACACCTACATCTCGATGGTGGCGGCGCTGGTCCTGCTGATCCTGCCGGTGTTCTTCCCGGCCCGCTTCGGCGCCCGCATCTGGATCACGATCCCGGGTGTGGGTTCGCTGCAGCCGGGTGAGTTCGCGAAGATCATCATCGCGATCTTCTTCGCCGGTTACCTGATGGTGAAGCGGGACGCGCTGGCGCTGGCGAGCCGCCGCTTCATGGGGCTGTACCTGCCGCGCGGCCGTGACCTCGGCCCGATCCTGGTCATCTGGGCGCTGAGTCTGATGATCCTGGTGTTCGAGACCGACCTCGGTACGTCGCTGCTGTTCTTCGGCCTCTTCGTGATCATGCTGTACGTGGCGACGGAGCGGACCAGCTGGATCGTCTTCGGTCTGCTGCTCAGCGGCGGCGGCGCGGTCGCGGTGGCCACCTTCGAGCACCACGTGAAGACCCGTGTGGACAACTGGCTGCACCCGCTGCAGCTGCTGAACGGCGGCGTCACCGAGACCGCGCAGGCCATGTACTCCTTCGGCTCCGGCGGCATCCTCGGCTCCGGCCTCGGGCAGGGCTACTCGCGCCTCATCGGCGGTATCGCGCCGAAGAGCGACTACATCCTGGCCACCGTCGGCGAGGAGATCGGCCTGGCCGGTCTGATGGCGATCCTGCTGCTGTACGGCCTGCTGATCGAGCGCGGCATCCGTACGGCGCTGGCCGCCCGCGACCCGTTCGGCAAGCTGCTGGCCGTCGGCCTGTCCGGCGCGTTCGCGCTGCAGGTCTTCGTCGTCGCCGGCGGTGTCACCGGGCTTATCCCGCTGACCGGTATGACGATGCCGTTCCTGGCCCAGGGTGGTTCGTCCGTCATCGCCAACTGGGCGCTGGTGGCGATCCTGCTCCGGATCAGCGACACCGCGCGCCGGCCGGCGCCGGCCCCCGCCCCCTCCACCGACGCCGAGATGACCCAGGTGGTCCGACCGTGAACAAGCCCCTGCGCCGGGTCGCGATCTTCTGCGGCCTGCTCGTCCTCGCCCTGCTCGTGCGCGTCAACTGGGTGCAGTTCGTCCAGGCCGACGAACTGAAGAACGACAAGCACAACCGCCGGGTGGCCATCGAGCGGTACAGCATCCCCCGCGGCAACATCATCGTCGGCGACAAGGCGGTCACCGGTTCGACCACCACCGACAGCGGCGACTTCAAGTACAAGCGGACGTACAAGGACGGCCCCATGTGGGCGCCGGTCACCGGGTACGCCTCGCAGGCGTTCGACGCCAACCAGCTGGAGAAGCTGTACGACCCGATCCTGACCGGCACCGACGACAAGCTCTTCTTCAGCCGCACGGTGGACATGTTCACCGGCGAGAAGCAGCAGGGCGGCGACGTCGTCACGACTCTCAACGCGAAGGCGCAGAAGGCCGCCTACGACGGCCTGAAGGGCAAGAAGGGCGCGGTCGCGGCCATCAACCCCGAGACCGGCGCGATCCTCGCGCTGTCCTCCGCGCCGTCCTACGACCCGTCCAGCTTCGCCGGCATGAGCGACGACGACTCCAAGGCGTACAACGGGCTGCTGAAGGCGAACAACGCCGACGACCCGATGCTGAACCGGGCGCTGCGCCAGACCTACCCGCCGGGCTCGACCTTCAAGGTCGTCACCGCGGCCGCGGCGCTGGAGAACGGCCTGTACACGGACATCGACGCGAAGACGAACTCGCCGCTGCCCTACTACCTGCCGGACACCGCGCACCAGCCGCTGAACAACGAGGGCAACATCCCCTGCAAGGACGCCAGCCTGCGCGAGGCGCTGCGGGTGTCCTGCAACAGCGTCTTCGGCAAGATCAGCGCCGACCTCGGCAACGACAAGATGATCAAGGAAGCCAACGAGTTCGGCTTCAACAAGGAGCACTTCACGCCGGTCCGCGCGGACGCCAGCGTCTACCCCAAGGACAACCGGCCGCAGAACGCCATGGCCGGCATCGGGCAGGCCTCCAACCGCGCCACGCCGCTGCAGATGGCCATGGTCGCCTCGGCGGTCGCCAACGGCGGCACGCTGATGAAGCCGTACATGGTCGACAAGCTGGTCGCGCCGAACCTGAACGTCCTGCAGCAGACCCAGCCGGAGAAGCTCAGCGAGCCGCTCAAGCCGGAGAACGCGCAGAAGCTGCAGGACATGATGGAGACGGTCGTGAAGACCGGTACCGGCCAGACCGCGCAGATCCCGGGCGTGACGGTCGGCGGCAAGACGGGTACCGCGCAGCACGGCGAGGACAACAAGGACAACCCGTACGCCTGGTTCATCTCCTACGCCAAGACCGACAAGGGCACTCCGGTGGCCGTCGCCGTGGTCATCGAGGGCTCCGACACCCTGCGCGGCGACATCGCCGGTGGCAAGCTGGCGGCGCCCGTCGCCAAGGCGGTCATGGAGGCGGTACTCGACGGCAACAAGTGACCTCGGTCATGACCGTACCGGTCGCATATCAGGTGGCGGCCGCGGCCGGGCCGCGTCAGGCGTGCCGGGTACGGTATGCCGGAACAGCACACCGCCGGACCACACACAGGTGCGGTCGGGATCGACGGAGAGGGCTGGAGTAGCTATGGAAGAGCCGCGTCGCCTCGGCGGCCGGTACGAGCTGGGCTCGGTGCTCGGCCGCGGCGGCATGGCCGAGGTGTACCTCGCCCATGACACCCGCCTCGGGCGCACCGTCGCCGTGAAGACGCTGCGCGTGGACCTGGCCCGCGACCCGTCTTTCCAGGCCCGGTTCCGCCGTGAGGCCCAGTCGGCCGCCTCGCTGAACCATCCGTCCATCGTCGCGGTCTACGACACCGGCGAGGACTACGTCGACGGTGTCTCGATCCCGTACATCGTGATGGAGTACGTCGACGGGTCCACGCTGCGTGAGCTGCTGCACTCCGGTCGCAAGCTGCTGCCCGAGCGGTCGCTGGAGATGACCATCGGCGTGCTGCAGGCGCTGGAGTACTCGCACCGGGCCGGCATCGTCCACCGTGACATCAAGCCCGCGAACGTCATGCTGACCCGCACCGGACAGGTGAAGGTCATGGACTTCGGCATCGCCCGTGCGATGGGCGATGCCGGCATGACGATGACGCAGACCGCAGCGGTGATCGGCACGGCGCAGTACCTCTCTCCGGAGCAGGCCAAGGGCGAGACCGTCGACGCGCGGTCCGACCTGTACTCCACCGGCTGCCTGCTGTACGAGCTGCTGACCGTCCGGCCGCCGTTCGTCGGCGACTCGCCGGTCGCGGTCGCGTACCAGCACGTGCGTGAAGAGCCGCAGCCGCCGAGCAACTTCGACCCCGAGATCACGCCCGAGATGGACGCGATCGTCCTCAAGGCGCTGGTCAAGGACCCGGACTACCGCTACCAGTCGGCGGACGAGATGCGCGCCGACATCGAGGCGGCGCTGGACGGGCAGCCGGTCGCGGCCACCGCGGCGCTCGGCGCCGTCGGCTACGACCAGGACCAGCCCACCGCGACGCTGCGGCCGCAGGACCCGGCGGGCGCCACCTCCATGCTGCCGCCGGTCAACCCCGACGACGGCGGTTACGGCTACGACGATCGGCCCGACCGGCGCCGGGGCGGCCAGAAGAAGAACCGCACCTCCACGATCCTGCTGATCCTGGCGGCGGTCCTGGTCCTGATCGGTGCGATCTTCATCGGCAAGGCGATGTTCAGCGGCGGCAAGTCGGAGGGCAGCTTCCCGGCGCCCAGCCTGGTCGGCAAGACCCTGGACGAGGCGCGGCAGGCCGGCCGCAACGGCGACTTCAAGGTCGTCAAGGGTGGCAGCAAGACCTGCGACAACGCCAAGAAGGGCCAGGTCACCAAGCAGAACCCGACGGCCGGCTCCGACATCGGTAAGGGCGACACGGTCACGGTGACGATGTGCACCGGCGTCGAGAAGATCACCGTGCCGGACGTCCTCGGCTACACCTTCGACAAGGCCAAGTCGATCCTGGAGGACAAGGGCTTCACGGACATCCAGCAGACGAAGGCGCAGTCCGACCAGACTCCCGGCAAGGTCATCAACCAGGACCCGCAGAGTCAGACCGAGGCCGCCAAGGACAAGACGATCACCCTGACCGTCGCGGCCGCGAAGCCGAAGACCGCGGTGCCCGACGTCACCAACAAGCCCTTCGACCAGGCGCAGAAGCAGCTGACCGACCTCGGCTTCAAGGTGGCCCGTACGGACCAGGAGTCCGACCAGCCGGCCGACACCGTGCTGTCGCAGGACCCGGCCGGCGGCAGCCAGGCCGAGAACGGCTCCCAGATCACCCTGACGGTCGCCAAGGCCGCCGAGAAGGTCCAGGTGCCCGACCTGTCCAGCCAGAAGCTCAAGGACGCCAAGAAGACCCTCACCGACATGGGTCTCGCGGTCGGCAACATCACCGGCCCGCAGGACGACAACGCCACTGTCGTGGTCTCCGACCCGATCGCCGGCACGGAGGTCGCCAAGGGCACGTCCGTGAACGTCACGACGATGCCCGGCAACGGCGGGGACGACGGCGGGGACGACGGCGGCTTCTGGGGCGGCGCCTGGGGCCGCAAGCACTGACGCCGAAGCAGGACCGGCAGCGGCCGGAACGTGAGAGGGCCCGGGGCGATCACTCGCCCCGGGCCCTCTCGCTTGCGGTGGGCGGCAGGTCTCCCGCCGCCCACCGCGGTGGCGGCTAGCGCAGTTCCTTCGGCGGGGTGCGGTCCGCGTCGACCTTCTCGGTGCGGACCAGCTCACCCCAGACGATGTAGCGGTAGTTCGAGGTGTAGACCGGCGTGCAGGTCGTCAGGGTGATGTAGCGGCCCGGCTTCTTCTTGCCGGACTCCTTCGGGACCTTGTTCAGCACGTCGACGTTGTACTTGGACGTCTCCGGCAGGGTCGCGAAGACCTTGTAGACGTACCAGCGGTCCTGCGACTCGTAGACGATCGCGTCGCCGTCCTTGAGCTTGTCGATGTTGTGGAACTTCGCGCCGTGGCCGTCCCGGTGCGCGGCGAGCGTGAAGTTGCCCGTCTTGTCCCGCGGCAGCCCGGACTTCACCGGCTCGGTGTAGTAGCCGGCGACCCCGTCGTTGAGGATCTTGCTGCTGGTGCCCTTCTTGACCAGCACCTCACCGTTCTTCATCGCGGGGACGTGCAGGAACCCGAGGCCGTCCTTGGTGTCCAGCTCCTTCTGCTGGTCCGGGCCCTTCGACTCGGCCCAGTGCCGCCGCACCTGGTCACCCTGGTGGTGCGCCGCGCGGTCGGCGAGGACGTTGGTCCACCACAGCGAGTAGGCGACGAAGAGGCCCATCACCACGCCGGCCGTGATCAGCAGCTCGCCGATGACGCTGACGACGGCTGCTATGCGGCGCCGCGCCTTACGCGGCGCGGGTCGCGACGCCGCGGCGGGCGCCCCGCCGTCATCGGTCCCCTCGACGCCCTCGACGTCCGCGTCCTGTCCGGTGGCAGTCACCGCGTGGTACCCCCTGATGGTGCTCAGCTGACGAGCGCATCCGGCTTACCCTTGCTCCGCGGCCGCTCCTCGACCATCTTGCCCCACACGATCATCCGGTAGGTACTGGTGAATTCCGGGGTGCACGTGGTCAGCGTGAGGTACCGGCCGGGCTTGGTGAAGCCGGAGCCCGGCGGGACGGGGCCGATGACCCCGACGTTGGAGGGCAGGGTCTGCGGGAGGATGCTCTCCATCTCGTACGTGTAGAAGCGACTGCGGGTCTCGACAACGATCTTGTCGCCCTTGACCAGCCGGTTGATGTAGCGGAACGGCTCGCCGTGGGTGTTGCGGTGGCCCGCCACCGCGAAGTTGCCGGTCTTGTCCCAAGGCATCGCCGTCTTCAGCTTGCCCTCGCCGTAGTGGCCGACCATGCCGTGGTCCAGGACCTCGGTCTTGCTGATGCCCTCGGCGATCGGGACCTTCACGTCCAGCTTGGGGATGTACATGATCGCGAAGCCCTCGCCGGGCGAGAACGCACCCGCCGCGCGCTTGTCGTCCTCGCCGTCCTTGTCCCACTGCTGCTGAAGATTGTTGGCGGCGCCGCCCGCCTGGTTGTGGGCCAGGACGTTGGTCCACCACAGCTGGTACGCGACGAACAGCAGCATCAGCACGCCGAGGGTGATGAACGCCTCACCCGTGATCCGGCTGACGACGACGCCGACGCTCTCCTTGCGGGCTCGCGCGGCCCGTCGTGCGGCGACCCGCGAGGTCGGCACGGGCTCGGGAGCGGTCTCGGCGGCCGGGGCGGCGCGGCGGCCGCGTTTGCCGCCTCGTTTGGCGGCCGCCTGCGCCGCTCTGCGCCGTTCGGCGCGCCCGCCGGTCGCCGGAGGCGTTGTTTCACGTGAAACAGCGTCCTCGGGCCGTTTCACGGCCTTGGGGTCCGCCTGCCGCAGCGCCATCGTCTCGTCGTCGACGGGCAGGGACGGCACGGCCGGCGCGATGACGGTGTCGGCCGCGGCGAGGGCCGCTTCGGTGTACGTGCCGTGGCCCGCCACTTCGGTGGCGGAATGGTCGTATGCCAAGGCCTGGCCAGGCGCCGGCGCCGGGTCGTCGTATGCCCGGGCGTCGTATGCCGGGACCTGGTCGAAGACGGCGGTCGGCTCGTAGGCAGCGGCAGACTGCGGATAGCCGGCGGTCTGCGGGTAGCCGGCTGGGTCTTGGGGGCCGGCCGGCTGATCGTACGGACGGGCTGCCTGGTCGTACGCGGTGACGGCCTCCTGGCCCTGCGCCGGCCCCGGCCCCAGGCCCTGGCCGTCGTCCTGGCCGGGCAGCGGGTCCGTGAGGGGATCGCCGAGCTGCCCGACGGCCGCCTCGAACGCGACGGAGTCGTCGTACGGATCGTAAGGACCGTACGACGACATGCCTTCGCGCTCGGGGCGGAGCGCGGTCACGCGCCGGCCTTGCCGACCACCGGGGCGAGCCCCGTCGAACGCTCCACAGCTCCCTTGTCACCGCACTCGACCAGCCAGTTGGCGAGCATTCCGTGGCCCCACTCGGTCAGCACCGACTCCGGGTGGAACTGCACGCCCTCGACGGGCAGTTCCCGGTGGCGTACGCCCATCACCAGGCCGGTCTCGGTCCAGGCGGTGACCTCCAGCTCGGCGGGCAGGGTGTCCCGCTCCACCGACAGGGAGTGGTAGCGGGTGGCCGTGAACGGCGAGGGCAGGCCCTGGAAGACGCCCTTGTGCTCGTGCGTCACCAGGGAGGTCTTGCCGTGCAGCAGCTCGGGAGCGCGGCCGACGACGCCGCCGTACGCCACCGCCATGGACTGCATGCCCAGGCACACGCCGAAGACCGGCACGCCGGTGTCCGCGCAGTGCCGCACCATGTCGATGCAGACGCCCGCCTGCTCGGGTGCGCCCGGGCCGGGCGACAGCAGGACGCCGTCGAAACCTCCCCCACTCTCGGCTCCGCTCGAGCGGGAGGTGCCCCCATGCACGTGCCCCGGCTCCACCTCGTCGTTGCGTCGCACCTCGCACTCGGCACCGAGCTGGTAGAGGTACTGGACGAGGTTGAAGACGAAGCTGTCGTAGTTGTCGACCACGAGGATCTTCGCGCTCATCGGACGGCCCTCATTCCCTGATCCACCGTGACGTCGTTGAAGGGGAGCAGCGGCTCCGCCCATGGAAAGACGTACTGGAAGAGCAGGAAGACGATCGCCAGCGCGAGCACGAGCGAGATCAGTGCCTTCACCCATGCGTTGCCCGGCAGATGCCGCCAGATCCAGCCGTACATGCTGTCCCTACTTGCCGATGCCAATGGTCATTTGCCCCACCAGAGTAAGGGGCGAGTCCCGGCGGTGTGGCTCAGCTGCGCAATGCGGACGGACGGCCCCCGGCCACCGGCTCGGTCGCGTCCAGGTGTGCCCAGGCGATCAGCCGGTGACTGTGCCCCCACTCTGGCTCGCAGGTCGTAAGGGTGAGGTAACGGCCGGGGCCGTCGTAGCCGGATGCGCGCGGTACGGGGTCGATGACCCCGATGTCGCCGGGCGAGGTGCGGTAGGGGCGCTTGTCGATGCGGTACGTGAACCACGTCGTGCCGTCGCTGATCACGACCGCGTCGCCGGGCCGCAGCCGCGGGAAGTCCTTGAACGGGTCGCCGTAGGTGCGGCGGTGGCCGGCGACGGCGAAGTTGCCGGTGGCGCCGAGCCGGGCGGTGCCGTCGTAGTGGCCCAGGCCCTTCTGCAGAGTGCCGGTGGCGGTGCCCTCCAGCACGGGCTTCGCCCAGTCGCCGCCGAAGCGCGGGATGTACATGACGGCGAAGGGCTCGCCGTCCCGGTAGGCGGGCTGCGGTGGCGGTCCGTCGTCCTGCGGGTCGCCCGCCCCCGGAGAGGTGGTCCCGTCCTGGGACGGGCCGCCGGGCGCGGGCGAGGCCGCGGCGACCGGACCCGTGGCCCAGCGCTCCGCCAGTTTTCCGAGCTCACCGTCCATGGCGCTGTCGGCGCGTACGCCGGTCCAGAAGAGCACGTAGACCACGAAGAGGACGATCAGGCTGCCGACGGTGAGGCACAGCTCGCTGAAGGTCCTGACGATCCACCGCACGGACATACCCGGACCCGCCCTCCCGTCACCCGACCACCGCCCCCCAAGGAGCTTCGCGCCCCTCCCTAACCGTCACCCGACCACCGCCCCCCAAGGAGCTTCGCGCCCCTCCTTACCCGCTCCGGCGCGCTCCCGCGCGCTACGGCTGCACGGGCTGTGCGTAGTGGAGCTCCACTGTGCCGGAGTAACCGGGCAGAGTCATCGTTCCGCGCGGCTCGACTTTCCAGCCGAGTCCGTAAGCATCGACGTACTGCAGGTAGTTCTGGATGGCAGGCGAGGTGTTGAGCGCGTCGGTCAGCGCCTGGCGGTCGCCCACCGCGGTGACGGTGTAGGGCGGCGAGTAGACGCGGCCCTGGAGGATCAGGGTGTTGCCGACGCAGCGGACCGCGCTGGTGGAGATCAGCCGCTGGTCCATGACCTTGATGCCTTTGGCGCCGCCCTTCCACAGGGCGTTGACGACGGCCTGCAGGTCCTGCTGGTGGATGACCAGGTCGTTGGGTTGCGGCTCGGGCACGCCGGGGATCTTGGCGGTGGCGTTGGGCGGGGCGTCGGTGAGGGTGACGGACAGGCCCTGGCCGGCCACCTTCTTCGTGCCCGCATTCTTCTCCAGCGCCTGTACCCGGGCCTTGTCGGCGTCGGTGCTGCCGTTGTCCTCGTCGGCGAGCCGGTCGACGTCGGAGCGGAGCGAGGCGTTGCGCTCGTCCTGGATCTTGTTCTTCTGGCTGTGGTCCTGGATGAGGTCCGACAGTCGCAGCATGGAATCGTCCGACCGCAGGTTGGTGCCGCGTGCGGTGTCGAAGCTGATCCAGAAGAGCAGCCCGGCGAGCGCGAAGACGGCCAGCGTCAACAGCCGTACGGGACGCAGCCGCGGACGCGGACGGCGGCCGGGGGAGTCAGCGGAATTGCTCAACGTACCCTTACTCCTTACGACGCCGCGGAAGCACTACGCTAACGGACGCCCGGGGGGAGCACCCGATCCCCGACGCCCCCCGACCGGCGCCAGCCTTTGTACATCCGCGCGGTTACGCAGCGCATCGACAGGAGAGTTCCTCGTGCCGAAGTCACGGATCCGCAAGAAGGACGACTTCACGCCGCCGCCGGCGAAGCAGACCAGTTCGATCAAGCTGAACTCCGGGCGGGGCTGGGTGGCGCCGCTGATGCTGGCGATGTTCATGATCGGACTGGCCTGGATCGTGTGCTTCTACGTGACCGAGGGCGACCTGCCGATCAAGGCGATGGGAAACTGGAACATCGTCGCCGGCTTCGGCTTCATCGCGGTGGGGTTCGGCGTCTCCACACAGTGGAAGTAGCCCCGCTCCGCCACTGAAGCGGCGTGGCCCGGCCTTGCAGCGGCGCGCCCCGACTCCAGGAGGGCGGGCTCACCCTCGCGTTGAACGCAAGCTGTGCCCAAGACCATCCACACGGTTATCCACAGCCGGGGAAAACTTCAGAAGATCTGTGGATAACCCCTGTGGGGTTGACGCCGGTCACACCGGGGGCGGAGATCGCCGAGCCCCAGGGACCTGCGGTTGTACTGGGGAAACGTCCCTGCAGTGGTCCCCCTTGCCGGGCTTGCCGGGATTCTGCACGGTGCGCACAGAGGCCGACACAAGCTGTGGACAAGTGAACGGTCGGTCACTCCCCCCGCAGTGCGCTGTGGGTATGTCGGTACCCCTGTGAGGGGTACGGGTCAGCCGTTTCCGGTGGGAAAACAAGCCGAGGTTGCTGAGGGAAGCAAGCCGAGATTGCTGGGGGGAGACAGCCGAGGTTGCTGGGGGAAGTGCGCCGCGGCCCGCCCGCGAGCAGCCTCGGCGTCAGCCCGTCAGCTGTAGCCCGTCAGCTGTGCCGTACGGATGCAGACCACCGCGATGATCACCAGAAGCGCCGCGACGCAGGCGCCGGCCTGGACGACGGTCCGGCGCTCGCGCGGGGCGTGCACCATCGCGTACGCCACCGCGGCGCCCACCACCAGGCCGCCCACGTGGGCCTGCCAGGCGATGTCCGGCCACAGGAACGTGATGGCGAGGTTGATGCCGAGCAGGATCAGCACCGGCTTCATGTCGTAGTTCAGCCGGCGCAGCAGCACCGCCGTGGCGCCCAGCAGCCCGAAGATCGCGCCGGACGCACCCAGCGACGGCTGGTTCACCGCGGCGAGCAGGTACGACAGAGCGCTGCCGCCCAGTCCGGCGAGGAAGTACAGCGCGAGGAACCTGACCCGGCCGAGCGCCGCCTCCAGCGGCGGCCCCAGCCACCACAGCGACATCATGTTGAACACGATGTGCATGGGCTGCTGGTGCAGGAACATCGCGGTGAGCAGGCGGTACCACTCGCCCTGCACGACCCCGTACGGGCTCGACAGCATGGACTCGCGGGCCCCGCCGATCAGCTCCAGTGCCTGGACGAAGGGGTCGCCGAGCCGGAGGCCGACGAGGAAGATCGCGACATTGATCCCGATGAGGATCTTGGTGAGCAGCTTCGGATCGGCGGTCAGGGCGCCGCCGGCGACCGTGCGCGGCCGGTTCGCGCCCGGCGCGTGGCCCGTGCCGCTGTTGCCTCGTACGCACTCCGGGCAGTGGAAGCCGACGGCGGCGCTGACCATGCAGTCCGGGCAGATCGGCCGGTCACAGCGGGTGCAGGTGATGCCGGTGGTCCGGTCGGGGTGCCGGTAGCAGCCGAGTGAATCGTTTCGCCCTTCCGGCGAACCGTTTCCGCTCTGGGCGTCCCGCGGTTCCTGCGGATTGCCTGGCGCCTGCTCCATCGCTACCCCTCGTCCTCTGTGGCCCGCGGCACCGACACGCTGCGCGCCCCGCCTGGTCTACGACCGGGCGGGGCGTCATGGTTCCACGCCGCCCGCGGCCGAGCGCGGGCAGGGTGACCGGCCGGTGCCGGCGCGTCCGTGCCGGGGCCCCGGCCGGGACCGCAGCCGACCTGTTCGCTCAGCGGGGCACGGCGCCGGTCTGCACGGCGATGCTGCCGTTCAGCGGGTCTCGACGACGACCTGCTCGATGACGACGTCGTTCACCGGGCGGTCGGTGCGGGGGTTCGTCTGGGTGGTGGCGATGGCGTCCACGACCTTCTTGCTCTCCGCGTTGGAGACCTCACCGAAGATGGTGTGCTTGCCGGTCAGCCACGCGGTCGGGGCCACGGTGATGAAGAACTGCGAGCCGTTGGTGCCCGGGCCGGCATTGGCCATGGCCAGCAGGTACGGCTTGTTGAACGACAGGTCCGGGTGGAACTCGTCGGCGAACTCGTAGCCCGGTCCACCGGTGCCGTTGCCCAGCGGGTCGCCGCCCTGCAGCATGAAGCCGCTGATCACCCGGTGGAAGACGGTGCCGTCGTACAGCTTGTCCGTGGACTTCTGGCCGGTCGCCGGGTTGGTCCACTCCCGCTCGCCCTTGGCGAGCTCGACGAAGTTCTTGACCGTCTTCGGGGCGTGGTTCGGCAGAAGCCGAAGTTCGATGTCCCCCTGGTTGGTCTTCAGGGTGGCGTAGAGCTGCTCAGCCACGATCTACCTTCCATAAGTCTGCGCTGACGGTTCCCGATCCTCGCACGAACGGCCGCGCCCGTCCCCCGAGCGCCACCTGACGTCCGGTCTTCGCACTGATTTCCCCTCCCCGACGTTTCCCGCGACCGTCAGCGGGGACCCGTACATTCCGGTCGGGAAGCGGTCATCCACCGTTCCCGACCGGACGGCAGGAAACGCAGACAGGGGGCGAGAAACCGCCGAATCGCGATACCGCGGCCGGAAGCCGTCTAATCGGCGCACGCCGCGCCGAACCGTGGCATTGTCATCACAAGGCGTCCGAAGTCCGCATTGACCCGGATGCCCGTCAGCACATGCCGTACGTCCGCTCCGCAGGAATGATCTGCAAGCGGGCGGAGAGGCGAGACACAGACGTGGGCAAGCGCCCCCGAGCCCGGACACGCCACCGATGAGGAGGATCCCGTGACCCGCAAGGACAGCGTGCGCGCCGCGACCGGCACGGCCAAGGAGAGCGTGCGGCACGCCGCGGAGGTGGTGGCTCCGTATGCCGGCACGGCCAAGGACACCGCCGTGCACCTCACGCACGAGGCGCGTACGAAACTGGCCCCGAAGGTGACCGAGGCCGCGCAGCAGGCCCGTCACCAGTACGACGCACGGCTGCAGCCTCGCCTGGAGCACGCGCGCGGCGCGCTGCCCCCGAAGGTGGACGCCGCCGCGACCAAGGCCGCGATCCGTACCCGCAAGGCCGCCCGGCAGGCCACCGACTACACCGCTCCGCGCGTGGAGAAGGCCGTGCGCAGCGCGCGTGCGGCGGCCGAGCCCGCCCGCGAGGAGGCCATGCTGCGCGGGTCCGCCGCGCTGGCGGCGCTGCGCGGGAATGTCACCGCCGCCGAGATCGAGAAGCTCGCCAAGAAGCACCGCCGCCGGGCCCGTACGGGCAAGGCCCTCAAGCGGGTCACCCTGCTCGGCATCCTCGCCGGCGGCGCCTACGCCGCGTGGAAGTGGTGGGACAAGCAGGCCAACCCCGACTGGCTGGTCGAACCGCCGGCCGCGACCGAGGTCGGCGAGCGCACCCCGCTGAGCGCCGTGGACGGCAGCCCCGGCGCGGTCCTGGACCCGGAGGTGCAGGCGAAGCAGGCGGAATCCGAGGCGGACGAACGCCACGGGCAGCCGTAAGGCGGCCCCGGCCGCGGTCCGGCCCTCGCAGCACAACACCCTCCGAACGCGTTTCCGCAGTTCGGAGGGTGTTTTCCGTGGAGCCTAGGGGAGTCGAACCCCTGACATCTGCCATGCAAAGACAGCGCTCTACCAACTGAGCTAAGGCCCCGTCGGGCACCAGAGTACCCGGTACCCGACCGCTTTCCCGACCGGGTATCGCTCCGGGCCGTCGCTCTCCGTAGGATGCTTCGCGAGATTCGCGGCAGCGAAGCGAAGGGGAGACGCCATGGACGCAGCACAGCAGGAAGCCACCGCGCGCGCTCGGGAGCTGCAGCGCAGTTGGTACGGAGAGCCGCTGGGGGCGCTCTTCCGTCGTCTCATCGACGATCTCGGCCTCAATCAGGCCCGCCTTGCCGCCGTGCTCGGACTCTCGGCCCCCATGCTGTCGCAGCTGATGAGCGGCCAGCGCGCGAAGATCGGCAACCCGGCGGTGGTCCAGCGTGTCCAGGCGCTCCAGGAGCTGTCGAGCCAGGTCGCCGACGGCAGCGTCAGTGCGGCGGAGGCCACCGAGCGGATGGACGAGATCAAGAAGACCGCGGGCGGGTCCGTCCTGAACAACACCACGCAGACGTCCACCACGGGCGCCACCACCGTGCGTCGTGTCGTGCGGGAGATCCAGTCGCTGCTGCGCTCGGTCGCGGCGGCCGGCGACATCATCGACGCCGCTGACTCCCTCGCCGCCAGCCACCCCGAACTGGCAGAGTTCCTGCGGGTCTACGGGGCGGGGCGGACCGCGGACGCGGTGGCCCATTACGAAGCGCACCAGAACTGATCACGCATGCTGTGAGGGAGCGGACGCGGCGCCATGGGTGAGGTCTTCGCCGGCAGGTACGAGCTGATCGACCCGATCGGGCGGGGCGGGGTGGGCGCCGTGTGGCGCGCCTGGGACCAGCGGCGCCGCCGGTACGTCGCGGCCAAGGTGTTGCAGCAGAGCGACGCGCACACGCTGCTGCGCTTCGTACGGGAGCAGGCGCTGCGCATCGATCATCCGCATGTGCTCGCGCCGGCCAGCTGGGCCGCCGACGACGACAAGGTCCTGTTCACGATGGACCTGGTCAACGGCGGTTCGCTGGCGCACCTGGTGGGCGACTACGGGCCGCTGCCGGCGCGCTATGCGTGCCTGCTGCTGGATCAGGTGCTCTCGGGGCTGGCCGCGGTGCACGAAGAGGGCGTGGTCCACCGGGACATCAAGCCGGCCAACATCCTGCTGGAGGCCACCGGTACCGGGCGGCCGCACGTGCGCGTCTCCGACTTCGGCATCTCGATGCGCAAGGGGGAGCCGCGGCTCACCGACACCAACTACGTGGTCGGGACGCCCGGTTACTTCGCGCCGGAGCAACTGCTGGGTGCCGAACCGGATTTCCCCGCCGACCTCTTCGCGGTCGGGTTGCTCGGCCTGTTCCTGCTGACCGGCAACAAGCCGGACGCCCAGGCGCTGGTCGAGCTCTTCATGCAGCACGGGGTGCCCGGGGCGCCCGAGGACGTCCCCGAGCCGCTGTGGCAGGTGCTGGCCGGGCTGCTGCATCCGGATCCCGACGCGCGTTTCCGGACGGCGAACGGGGCCCGCAAAGCGCTCCTGTCGGCCGTCGAGCTGCTGCCCGAGGAGACGATCGAGGACGAGATCGTCGAGGTCTTCGACCACATCGGGCCGCTGCCCTCCGGGTACGGGCCCGACGGTCCGGAAGGCGGTGCACGAGGAGGCGACCTGCGCGGGCCTTCGATGTCGGCGACCGGCAGCTTCTCGTTGGCGCCGCCCCTCCCGCAGGGGCCGCCCACGCCGTCGCCCTCGGCGCCCCTTGCGGAGCACGGCCGGGATCCGTCCCCCTCCGGCGCCGGCTTCCCGGTGGCGGGCCCGGACGCGTCCCCTTCGGGGCCCGGGTTCCCCGCCGTATCGGGACCCGCTCGGCCGCTGCCCGGTACACCGCCGCCCGCGCCTCCGATGCGGCAGTACGAGCCGACCGCACCGGTGGGGGGAGGCCTGCCGCTCACCCGGCCGTACACGAGGGACCAGCCGCGCGTGCCCGGCCAGGCCCCGGCGCCCGGTACGGAGGGTGCGAAGCCCGTGCGCTCCGGGCCGCCCGCGAAGATCGCCGTGCCGGTACTGGTCGTCGCGCTGCTGTGCATCGCGGTGGGCGTCTGGGCGCTGACCGCCGGCTGACGCCCGCACGGCCGCAGACGCCCGCAGAAGGCCACAGAAGCCCGCTGACGGGCCTGTGCGACGTCCGGAGCTCACCGGCCCCGCGGCGGCTGCCCGAACCCCTGCCAGGCCTCCTGAGACCCGTTCCGACCGTCGTACAGCTGCTGTCCGGGCAACGGGGCTCCCTGGCCGCCCGGCGCGTCCCCAGCCGTCCCCGTGACCGCCGTAGCGCCCGCCGCGGCCTTGCGCCGGGCCGTCACCGTCCACACGCCGAGCCCGGCGAGCAGCACCGCGCCGACGCCGAGGCCGGTGAACCCGACCGCCTGCAGGTGTCCGTGGCGCTCCGCCTCGGACGCCGTACGGCCCGTCGCGGCCATCTCACGGTCCTCGGACGTGACGGAGAAGTCCGCCGCGGGCCGCGCGTACTTCGGGGCGGGCTCCGCCGCTCCCTCGACGTCCACCCGCAGGGTGAGGCCCGCGCTCTTCTTGAAGAACTTCGCGGCATCCGGGTTGAGCGAGACCTCCAGGTAGTACCAGCCCGCCACGCTCGTCGCGCGGACGGCCGCGTCGTCGCTGGACCGGTTCCCGTAGTGCACCGGCGCCGTGTACAGCCGCGACTGCTGCTGCCTGCCCTCGTACGCGACGAAGTCCTCGTCGCTCACCACGCCGCGCGCCGGGTTGTACGCGGTCAGGCCGAACGCGTCCGGGGTGAACGTCGAGACGCCCACGCCCGGTTGCTTCGGGGCGCTGGACAGCTCGGCGCTCACGTTCAGCCGCTGTCCCCAGTCCACCGGGACCCGGTAGAAGCGGGTCTCGCCGGGCCGAATGCGGTCGGCCCACTGCCCTTTGCCCACCGAGACGGCGTCGTTGAAGCCGGTGCCCCCCGTGACGGACTTCTTCTCGCCCCCCGTGGGCGCGGCGGGCGTGGCGCTGCTCCAGCTGCCCTTCCCGGGCTTTCCGGGGGCCGGGCCGCTCAGGTGCGGCTCGGCCATGTAGCGCAGTTCCAGGGGCCACTTGTCGGGTCCCGAGGTGGCGTCGCCGGAGCGCTTCACCACCACGTAGTACCGGCCGGCCTGCCGGCAGTCCGAGACGTCGCCGCCGACCCGGCGGGTGGCGTACGCGGCGAGGGGGTAGGCCGTCCTGCCGCCCCGGTACCGCACGTCGCCGTCCGTGCCGCAGGTCGTGCCGGTGTCGTCCTGCAGGGACACGGTCAGCCCGTCGGTGTAGTCCTCGACCTTGCTGCCGGGCGCGGGGGTGGCCACGGCGGAGACGTACGCGGTGGTCTTGGCGTCCAGCGTGAGGGCGTAGCGCTTCTCCTCGCCGCGCCCGAGGGAGTCGGTGTACGTGCCGGGGTGCATGTCCGGCGCGTTCGCCGTGCTCGCCGCGCCCTTGACGGGCTCGGCGTCCTGCGCCGGCACATACGTGGGCAGCCCGGTGTCCGCCGTGGCCACCCCCGGTAGCAGCGTCAGGGCGCCGAATGCCATCGGGCCGGCCAGCCCCCGCCTGATCGTGCGTCGCCTCACCACGCGCCTGCCCCTCCCGAGCCCGTTCCGGTCCTGCGCTGGTTGCCCCGCCCCCTGAGGTACAGCACCGCGAGGCCGGCGAGGAGCAGCACCCCCACGCCGATGCCGACGACGGCGATCACCGGACGCGTCCCGCCACCGCCGTCGGCCGTGCCGCTGTCCGCGGCGGCAGGATGCTTCACCACGGCCGCGTGCGCCTGGGGGCCGCTCTCCGCCTCACCGAGCACAGCCACCCTGAGGACCACCCCGATCCGCGGATTGTCCGCGATCTCCGCGGCCTTGGCACCGAGGGTGACGGCGAGGTAGAAGTCGCCGGCGCGGTGCACGGGGACGACGTTGGGGTCGCTCTCGTAGCGGTTGGTCCAGCTGACCGGGACGGTTCCCATGCGCAGCGAGGCCTGCCGCCCGTTGTAGGGGGTCTGCGGGGTGAACTCGCCGGTCCCGCCGCCGACGGGCTGCCGGGCCGGCGTGTAGACCTGGGTGGCGCCGTACGAGGTCTGCGCGCTGTGGCCCCGCACGGTGGGCTCGTTGGCGAACTCCACGTCGTAGCGGAGCTGCTGCCCCCAGCCGACCGGCACCTTGTACCAGAGCGTCTGCGAGGGCAGGACCTTGTCGCGCCAGACGCCTTCGCCGATCTTCGTGGCGTCGTTGAAGCCGGTGCCGCCGGTGACGTCCTTCGGGGCGCCGGACGGCACGACGGCGTCCTTGCCGCCGGCGCCGTACTCGGGCTCGGACTGTGCGGGGGTGACGCCCTTCTTGAGGGGCCGTTCGCTGCGGTACGTCAGCTCCAGGGGCCAGCGGGCGGCGTCGGAGCCGTCGGCCGTCTCGCGTTCGACGACGAACCAGTAGCGGCCGGCCTTGTCGCAGCTGCCGTTGCCGTCCTCCGACGGGATCCGGCTGACGCCCGAAGTCAGCGGCGTGGCGCCTTCGTTCTGACCGAACACCTCGGTGCTGGACTCACAGGCGCTGTCGACGCCGTACGCCAGCTGGGTGCGCAGCACGGTGGTGGTGTCGACCGCGGCGCCCGGGTGCGGGACGGCGGTGGCGGAGAAGTCGGCGGTGGAGCTGTAGTCCAGGCGCACCTGGTAGAAGCGCTTCTCGCCGGGGCCGATGGTGTCCCGGTACTGGCCCGGCGCAATGGCGGGTGCGGCGGAGCGTGCGGGCGTACCGCGCACCTGCTTCCCCCGGAAGTGGTAGCTGTCGGCGGAGAGCGTCCCCGCGCGCTGCATCTGACGGGCGAGGGACTTGGCGTCCGGGGCGTCGTAGTAGCGGCCGTTGCCCGCCTGCGCGACGCACTCCAGCTGCTGCCTGGCCTTGCCGCGCACCTGGAAGCCGATGGTGTCGATCCGCAGGTCGACACCCGACCTGCCGAGCTCTTCGGCGACCTCGCAGGGCGGCGGCGACTGGCAGGTGTCCTCGCCGTCGGAGATGAGCACGATGGTGCGGCGGCCGGCGCTGCCCTGCGGCAGGTCGGCGGCGGCCTTCTTGAGCGAGAGGCCGATCGGGGTGTCGCCCTTGGGTTCGACCTTCGCCACGGCCTTCTTCAGGCCGGCCCGGTCCAACGGCCGTACCGGTTGGGCGAGCCGGGTGTCGTCGCAGCCGCGGTTCTTGTCCGCGCCGTAGACGCGCAGCCCGGTGGGGAACCCGTCGGGCAGGGAGTCCGCGAGGGTGGCGACCGCCGTGCGGGCCGCGGCGATTCGGGTGTGCCCGGAGCCGTCCGGCTGCGCCATCGAACCGGAGGAGTCCAGCACCATCACCATCCCGGCGCTGGTGAAGGACGGTTCAGCGGACGCCTGCGGCACGGTCAGGAGCGTGAGGAGCAGCCCCCCGATCAGCGTGGCCGCCGTTCTCCGGCGTCGTCGTGCCATGTCGCACTTCCCCCTCCGCTCACGACCCACATTTGCCATCGCAACCTAGTAGTGTGCTTTAGCAAATTCAACCCATGGGGTGTCACAGTCCCGCAACGGCGCCGGACAGACGAAACCCCGGCCACCCGCCGAGCGGGGACCGGGGTTTCGTACGTACGGAACTGGGGCTCACACGCCCGAACCCGCGGACACGGAGTCGGTCGCCTCCGTCCACAGATCCTGCTCGGCGCGATCCGCCTGGATCTGGCGGTACACGAGGAGCCCGCCGATGGCGGCCAGTGCGACCAGGAGAAGCTTCTTCACCGCGCGACCTCGTCTTTCGTTGACGTAGGGGACCTTCGGGGGCCGATGATACACACCGGTCGATATCAATCGGTGACCTAGCCCGAACCGACCCCGGAGAAGCACAAACGGACCGGCCCGGGCGGAGAACTCTCCGTCCGGGCCGATCCTTGCCGGTGGGGCTAACAGGACTTGAACCTGTGGCCTCTTCCTTATCAGGGAAGCGCTCTAACCGTCTGAGCTATAGCCCCTGGCTTGTTGCCGCCTCGCTGGCTGCACCGAAAGATTAGCGCACTTCAGAGCCATGACCCAAATCGATGACCGGGCCGGCCGCGAAAGACCCTCCGCGGCGGCCCGCATCAGGTCATTCGTCCTCCGCCAGGGTCAGCTCCACGCCGCCCACGAAGCCTGCCGAGAGGTTGTAGATGAAGGCGCCGAGCGTGGCCAGCGCCGTCGCCAGCACCACGTCGATCGCCGCGATGACACCGGTGAACAGCAGCACCCGAGGCAGCGACAGGAACGTCTCCAGGTCGAAGCCCGAGCCGCCGTCCGAGCTGGTGGCCTCGCTGATCGTGGAGCCGACCGTGGAGAAGACGCCCATCGCGTCCATCACCATCCACAGCACCGACACCGCCACCAGCGTGCACAGCCCCAGCGCGATGGAGAGCAGGAAGCTGACCTTCATCACCGACCAGGGATCGGCACGGGACACGCGCAGCCTCGCCTTGCGCGTGCGCGGGGTCGTACGGACGCCCGGCCGGGGCACCCGCAGCCCCGGCTTGCCGCCGGCGGGGTACGCGGACGGCGGGACGTACGGCTGGCCCTCGCTGCCCTGCGGGCGGGGCTCGGGCTGCGGCTGTGCCTCCGGCTGCGGCTGCCTGGTGTCGGTCACGGTTCCCCCCTCGACGGAGGCCTCCTTGCGGGGGCCGTCGCCAGTATCGGAGCCACGGGCGCCGCCCGTCACGGTCGCGGGCCCGGAAGAAGGCTTCCCGCCCCCGTCCGATCCGCCCGCCTGCGCACCCGTGGCTCCACTCACGACCTACTCCTCGCGCTACTCCGCCGCGGGCTCCTCGCCCTCGGCCGCCGGGGCCTGGACCTGCGCCGCCTCATCGGCCGACTCGTCGTCCACCGGACCGCCGTCGACCTCTTCGGCCTCGCGGCCGGCTTCGGCGTTCCGAGCGATACCGACGACGGCATCGCGCTTGCCCAGGTTGATCAGTTGGACGCCCATGGTGTCACGGCCCGTCTCCCTGACCTCGTCGACCCGCGTGCGGATCACCCCACCGCCGAGGGTGATGGCGAGGATCTCGTCGCTCGCCTCGACCACCAGCGCGCCGACCAGCTCTCCTCGATCCTCCACGATCTTCGCGGCCTTGATACCGAGGCCGCCGCGACCCTGGACGCGGTACTCGTCGACGTTGGTGCGCTTGGCGTAGCCGCCGTCGGTGGCGGTGAAGACGTAGGTGTTCGCCCGCACCACGTTCATCGACAGGAGCTCGTCGCCCTCGCGGAAGCTCATGCCCTTCACGCCAGAGGTGGCACGGCCCATCGGGCGCAGCGCCTCGTCCGTCGCGGTGAACCGGATCGACTGCGCCTTCTTGGAGATCAGCAGCAGGTCGTCCTCGCCGGAGACCATCTGGGCGCCGATCAGCTCGTCGTCCGAGCCGTCCTCCTGCTCGCGGAGGTTGATGGCGATGACACCGCCGGAGCGCGGCGAGTCGTAGTCCTTCAGCGGGGTCTTCTTCACCAGTCCGGCCTTGGTCGCGAGGACCAGATACGGCGCGGCCTCGTAGTCGCGGATCGCCATGACCTGGGCGATCTGCTCGTCCGGCTGGAAGGCGAGGAGGTTCGCGACGTGCTGGCCGCGCGCGTCCCGGCCCGCGTCGGGCAGCTCGTACGCCTTGGCGCGGTAGACCCGGCCCTTGTTCGTGAAGAACAGCAGCCAGTGGTGGGTGGTGGACACGAAGAAGTGGTCGACGATGTCGTCTTCCTTGAGCTTCGTGCCGCGGACGCCCTTGCCGCCGCGCTTCTGCGAGCGGTAGTCGTCGGTCTTGGTGCGCTTGACGTAGCCGCCACGGGTGATCGTGACGACGATGTCCTCCTCGGCGATCAGGTCCTCGATGGACATGTCGCCCTCGAAGGGCACCAGCTTGGAACGCCGGTCGTCGCCGTACTTGTCGACGATCGCGGTCAGCTCATCGCTGACGATCTGCCGCTGCTTCTCGGGCGAGGCGAGGATCGCGTTGTACTCGCGGATCTTGGCCAGCAGCTCGTCGTGCTCGGCGGTGATCTTCTGCCGCTCCAGGGCCGCCAGGCGCCGCAGCTGCATCTCCAGGATCGCGTTCGCCTGGATCTCGTCGATGTCCAGCAGGCCCATCAAGCCCTCGCGCGCCACGTCGACCGTGTCGCTGCGCCGGATCAGCGCGATGACCTCGTCGATCGCGTCCAGCGCCTTGAGCAGGCCGCGCAGGATGTGCGCCCGCTCCTCGGCCTTGCGCAGCCGGAACTTCGTACGGCGGACGATGACCTCGATCTGGTGCGTCACCCAGTGCCGGATGAACGCGTCCAGGGACAGCGTGCGCGGCACGCCGTCGACCAGCGCCAGCATGTTGGCGCCGAAGTTCGTCTGCAGGTCGGTGTGCTTGTACAGGTTGTTCAGGACGACCTTGGCGACGGCGTCCCGCTTGAGCACGATGACCAGGCGCTGGCCGGTCCGCGAGGAGGTCTCGTCGCGGACGTCGGCGATGCCGCCGATCTTGCCGTCCTTCACCAGGTCGGCGATCTTCTGCGCGAGGTTGTCGGGGTTGACCTGGTACGGCAGCTCCGTGACCACCAGGCACTGGCGGTTCTGGATCTCCTCGACCTCGACCACCGCGCGCATCGTGATGGAGCCGCGACCGGTGCGGTACGCCTCCTCGATGCCCTTGCGGCCCACGACCAGCGCGCCGGTCGGGAAGTCCGGGCCCTTGATCCGCTCGATCAGGGCTTCCAGCAGCTCCTCGCCGGAGGCCTCCGGGTGCTCCAGGTGCCACTGGGCGCCGGCCGCGACCTCGCGGAGGTTGTGCGGCGGGATGTTGGTGGCCATGCCGACCGCGATGCCGGCCGAGCCGTTGATCAGCAGGTTCGGGAAGCGCGACGGCAGGACCGTCGGCTCCTGGCTGCGGCCGTCGTAGTTGTCCTGGAAGTCGACGGTCTCCTCGTCGATGTCCCGGACCATCTCCATGGACAGCGGCGCCATCTTGCACTCGGTGTACCGCATGGCCGCGGCCGGGTCGTTGCCCGGAGAACCGAAGTTGCCGTTGGAGTCCACCAGCGGCATCCGCATCGACCACGGCTGCGCGAGGCGGACCAGCGCGTCGTAGATCGAGGAGTCGCCGTGCGGGTGGTAGTTACCCATGACGTCACCGACGACACGGGCGCACTTGTAGAAGCCCTTCTCGGGGCGGTAGCCGCCGTCGTACATCGCGTACAGGACGCGGCGGTGCACCGGCTTGAGGCCGTCCCGGACGTCGGGCAGGGCACGCGAGACGATGACGGACATCGCGTAGTCGAGGTAGGAGCGCTGCATCTCCGTCTCGAGCCCGACGGGCTCGACGCGCATGCCCACGCCTTCGATGGCGGCGGGCGCGCCCTCGGCGGTCACGCCGTCCGGGGTCATAGGGGGGTTCTCGTCGGCCATTGCTGTTCAAAGTCCTTTCGAGCTGCGGCTGCGTTACGGGCCGACGGGCTCAGATGTCGAGGAAGCGGACGTCCTTGGCGTTGCGCTGGATGAACGAGCGGCGTGCCTCGACGTCCTCGCCCATGAGCACGGAGAACAGGTCGTCGGCGCGGGCCGCGTCGTCCAGCGAGACCTGGCCGAGCACGCGGTGCTCGGTGTCCATGGTGGTCACGCGCAGCTCTTCGGCGTTCATCTCACCCAGACCCTTGAAGCGCTGGACCGAGTCGTCCTTGATGCGCTTGCCGGCCTGCTTGCCCATCTCGATCAGGGCGTCGCGCTCGCGGTCGGAGTAGGCGTACTCGAAGTCGTCCCGACCCCACTTGATCTTGTACAGCGGCGGGCGGGAGAGGTAGACGTGCCCGGCCTCGACCAGCGGCCGCATGAAGCGGAACAGGAAGGTGAGCAGCAGGGTGTTGATGTGCTGGCCGTCGACGTCGGCGTCCGCCATCAGGATGATCTTGTGATAGCGGAGCTTCTCGATGTCGAAGTCCTCGTGCACGCCCGTGCCGAAGGCCGAGATCAGCGCCTGGACTTCCTGGTTCTGCAGGATCTTGTCGACCCTGGCCTTCTCGACGTTCAGGATCTTGCCGCGGATCGGGAGGATCGCCTGGTACTCGGGGTTACGGCCGGACTTGGCCGAGCCGCCCGCGGAGTCACCCTCGACGATGAAGATCTCGCACTTGGTCGGGTCGTTGGACTGGCAGTCGCTCAGCTTGCCGGGCAGCGACGCCGTCTCCAGCAGGCCCTTGCGGCGGGTGAGGTCGCGGGCCTTGCGGGCCGCAACCCGGGCCGTGGCGGCCTGGATGCCCTTGCGGATGATGTCCGCGGCCTCGTTCGGGTTCCGGTCCAGCCAGTCCGTGAGGTGCTCGTGCACGACCTTCTGCACGAAGGTCTTGGCCTCGGTGTTGCCCAGCTTGGTCTTGGTCTGGCCCTCGAACTGGGGCTCGCCGAGCTTGACGGAGATGATCGCCGTCAGGCCCTCGCGGATGTCCTCACCGGTGAGGTTGTCGTCCTTCTCGCGCAGCAGCTTGCGGTCGCGCGCGTACCGGTTGATCAGGCCGGTCAGCGCGGCGCGGAAGCCCTCTTCGTGAGTGCCGCCCTCGTGGGTGTGGATGGTGTTCGCGAAGCTGTAGACACCCTCGGTGTACTGGGTGTTCCACTGCATCGCGATCTCCACCGAGAGCATCCGCTCCTTGTCCTCGGCCTCGACGTCGATGACCGTGGGGTGGACCGTCTCGCCCTTGCGGGAGTTCAGGTACTTCACGAAGTCGACGAGGCCGCCTTCGTAGTGGTACCGGACGGTCAGTGGCTTACCGTCCTCGTCGACGTGCGCCGCGCGCTCGTCGGTGAGCTGGATGGTCAGGCCCTTGTTGAGGAAGGCCATCTCCTGGAAGCGCCGGGACAGCGTCTCGAAGCTGTACTCGGTCGTCTCGAAGATGTCACCGTCCGCCCAGAACGTCACCGACGTCCCGGTCTCCTCGGTGGCCTCGTTACGGGCCAGCGGCGCGGTCGGCACGCCCAGCTTGTAGTCCTGTGTCCAGCGGTAGCCGTCGGTCTTGACCTCGACGGAGACCCGCTGCGACAGGGCGTTCACCACGGAGACGCCCACGCCGTGCAGACCACCGGAGACCGCGTAACCGCCGCCGCCGAACTTGCCGCCCGCGTGCAGGACGGTGAGCACGACCTCGACGGCCGGCTTCCCCTCCGAGGGGATGATGCCCACCGGGATACCGCGGCCGTTGTCCACCACGCGGACCCCGCCGTCGGACAGGATCGTCACGTCGATGGTGTCGGCGTGGCCGGCCATCGCTTCGTCGACCGAGTTGTCGACGACCTCTTGCACCAGGTGATGCAGGCCGCGCTCGCCGGTGGAGCCGATGTACATACCCGGTCGCTTGCGAACCGCGTCCAGGCCCTCAAGGACAGTGATCGCACTGGCGTCGTACGACTTCTCTTCCGAGGAGCCGCCACTGGCGCCGGCAGAAGAAACCCCCTCTTCGGTAGAAGCCGTGATGTTCTCGTTGAGGTCGCCGGAGTCGGCCACGAAGCGCCCTTTCTGGCACAGGCACGAGCCTCCCCCTGCCGCCGGCGGGGAGGCCCCGTGCCGGTCAGGAGCGGCTGCGTCGTTCGACATGTTCCGCGAGTGGGCGGGATTGCCACCAGTCTACCGGTAGCGCCGACACTCATGGGGGTTTGCGGGCGCCTGAGTCCTCACGTGCCGCCCTGAACTGACATCCACCGACTCCCCATATCTGAGGAGGGCCCCCAGGACGCTCACACCGGCACTCAGCGCTTCGGGCTGTCAACCTCCGACTACGGTGAGCGGAGTCTCTTCCGTCACACTGGAACATCCCGGACATTTCGCCCGTACAGGCACCCTCTCCGGCCCCGGTTTCACGTGAAACAGCGGACTTCGACCCCGGATGTACGGATCAGCCGTACGTGTCCCCCGGACCCTTGCTCCCCGGAGCCCGCAGCGAGCCGTACCGGCGGGGCGGGCCACCCGGCCCGAGCACCTTGATGATCTTCACAGAGCCATGGCCGAGGTCCTCGTTCAGCCGAGCCACCAGGGTCGGCGCCAGCAGCCGCAGCTGCGTCGCCCACGCCGTCGAGTCGCACTGCACCGTCAGCACACGGGCGTCCTCGTCGTACTTCTGCGGCTCGCAGTGCTGCGCCACCTCGGCGCCCACGAGCTGGGGCCAGCGCCCCATCACCCCGCCGACCGCGGCCGGCGTCTCCCAGCCCCGCTCGGTGATCAGACGGTTGATCGCCGCACCCAGCGGCAGCGGGTCACGTCCATCGGCACGCGCCCCGGACCGCAGCCCGCCTCCGCGCCTGGCCTGCTTCTTCTGCTGCGCGGCCGCGCCCCGCGCCCGCGCCTGCTCCTTCGCGGCCACCAGCGCCTGCCGCGCCAGGTCGATGCCGGAAAGCTCCGGCGGCTTGGGCTGATCGGGTCCCGGGGGGTCCTGTGGGCCGGGCTGCTCACTCATCTACGACACCTTCTCCGCGGTGCCCTCGGAGACCGCGAACCGCGTCCCCGCCAGCACGCCCGGCACATCGTCGTCCACCGCCGCCGTCACCAGCACCTGCTCGCCCGGCGCCACCAGCTCCGCCAGCCGCTCCCGCCGGCGGGAGTCCAGCTCGGCGAAGACGTCGTCCAGGACCAGGACCGGCTCGTTGCCCTCGGTTCGGAGCAAGTCGTACGAGGCCAGCCGCAGCGCCAGCGCGTACGACCAGGACTCGCCGTGGCTCGCGTACCCCTTCGCGGGCAGCCGCCCCAGCTTGAGGACCAGGTCGTCGCGGTGCGGGCCGACCAGGGTCACGCCCCGCTCGATCTCGTTCTTGCGGGCCTCGCCCAGCGCTTCCATGAGCAGCCCGTACAGTTCCTCGCGGTTCGACGCCTCGGCGAGCCGTTCGCCCACGGAACCGCGGTACTCCAGGGCGACCGGGCCGCCGCCCGGTGCCAGCTGCTCGTACGCCTTGTCCGCCAGCGGCTGCAGCGTCGCGATCAGGTCCAACCGCTGGGCGAGCAGCTCCGCACCGGCCCGCGCCAGGTGCTGGTCCCACACGTCCAGCGTCGAGAGATCCATCTTCCGGCCGCCGTGCCGCCGTGCCAGGGCCGCGCTCTTGAGCAGGGTGTTGCGCTGCTTCAGCACGCGGTCGTAGTCGGAGCGCACGCCCGCCATCCGCGGGGAGCGCGCCGTGATCAGCTCGTCCAGGAAGCGCCGTCGCTCGCCCGGGTCGCCCTTGACCAGGGCCAGGTCCTCCGGCGCGAACAGGACCGTCCGTACGATGCCCAGCACGTCACGCGGTTTGACTTGCGAGGACCTGTTGATCCTGGCCCGGTTGGCCTTGCCCGGGTTCAGCTCCAGCTCGACCAGCTGCTGCCGGTCTCCTCGCACCACCTGGGCCCGGACGATCGCCCGCTCCGCGCCCATACGGACCAGCGGGGCGTCGGAGGAGACGCGGTGGCTGCCGAGGGTGGCGAGGTAGCCGACCGCCTCGACGAGATTGGTCTTGCCCTGGCCGTTGGGCCCGACGAAGGCCGTGACGCCCGGGTCGAGCGGGACCTCGACCCGGGCGTACGAGCGGAAGTCGGCGAGCGACAGATGCGCGACATGCATGAAGGGCGCCGACCTCCCCCGGCGTGGTACTGCTGCGGGCTTCCGGGACGCCTGCCCCGGAAGCCCGGCCTGCTTACTTCTTGTTCTCGACCGCGTGGCCGCCGAACTGGTTCCGCAGTGCGGCGATCATCTTCATCTGCGGCGAGTCGTCCTGGCGCGAGGCGAACCGCGCGAACAGCGACGCGGTGATCGCCGGCAGCGGCACCGCGTTGTCGATCGCGGCCTCCACCGTCCAGCGGCCCTCACCGGAGTCCGCCGCGAAACCGCGCAGCTTCTCCAGGTGCTCGTCGTCGTCCAGCGCGTTGACCGCCAGGTCCAGCAGCCAGGAGCGGATGACCGTGCCCTCCTGCCAGGAGCGGAAGACCTCGCGCACGTCCGTGACGGAGTCGACCTTCTCCAGCAGCTCCCAGCCCTCGGCGTAGGCCTGCATCATCGCGTACTCGATGCCGTTGTGGACCATCTTCGCGAAGTGGCCCGCGCCGACCTTGCCGGCGTGCACGGAGCCGAAGTCGCCCTCCGGCTTCAGCGCGTCGAAGATCGGCTGGACCTTCGCCACGTCCTCGGCGTCGCCGCCGTACATCAGCGCGTAGCCGTTCTCCAGGCCCCACACGCCACCGGAGACGCCGCAGTCGACGAAACCGATGCCCTTGGCACGCAGCTCCTCGGCGTGCTTCTCGTCGTCCGTCCAGCGGCTGTTGCCGCCGTCCACGACGATGTCGCCCTCGGACAGCAGCTCACCCAGCTCATCGATCGTCGCCTGGGTGGCGGCGCCGGCCGGCACCATGACCCACACGACCCGCGGACCCTGCAGACCGTCCACCAGCTCCTTGAGGCTGGAGACGTCCGCGAGGTCGGGATTGCGGTCGTAACCGATGACCGTGTGGCCGGCGCGGCGGATGCGCTCGCGCATGTTGCCGCCCATCTTGCCGAGACCGACGAGACCGAGCTCCATCAGAGACCCTCTTTGCACATAGTCGTTGCCCTTGTACCTGACCTACATCGAGCCTACGCCCGAAGGCCTGTGCACAGCTGTGGGCTCAGCCGCTCATAAGCCGCAGGTCAGCCGCGTCATCCGGGCGGCCGTACGGAGCCGGTCCGCACGGCCGCCCGAAGTAGCGGGGGCACCGGGCTCAGCCCGACAGGCGCACCGGCATGCTGTGGTCCTGCGAGGAGCGACCCTCGCGCTCCCGACCGGCGCGGCACCCGCGACTCAGCCCGACAGGCGCACCGGCATGATCAGGTACTTGTAGGCGTCGTCGGCCTCGGCGTCGGCGGCGGGCTTGCCGCTCAGCAGCGCGGGCTTGGTCGAGGTCGTGAACGACAGTTGCGCCACCGGCGAGTCGATCGCGGACAGGCCCTCCAGCAGGAAGCCGGGGTTGAAGGCGATCGAGATGTCGTCGCCGTCCAGCTGCGCGTCCACCCGCTCCACAGCCTGTGCATCGTCGCTGGAGCCGGCCTCCAGGATCAGCACGCCCTGCTCGAAGCTGAGCCGCACCGGGGTGTTCCGCTCTGCCACCAGGGCCACACGCTTGACGGCCTCGACGAACGGAGCGGTCTCGATCACCGCGACGGAGTTGAACTCGGTCGGGAAGAGGGTGCGGTACTTCGGCAGGTCGCCTTCGAGGAGACGGGTCGTCGTACGGCGCCCGGCACCCTCGAAACCGATCAGGCCCTCACCGGCGCCGGAGCCGGAGAGCGCCAGGGTGACCGTGTCACCGCTGCTCAGCGACTTGGCGGTGTCCAGCAGCGTCTTGGCGGGGACCAGCGCGACGGCGGAGGCGTCCGGGCTCTCCGGCTTCCACAGGAACTCGCGGACCGCGAAGCGGTAGCGGTCGGTGGAGGCGAGGGTGACGGTGTCGCCCTCGATCTCGATGCGGACACCGGTGAGCACGGGGAGGGTGTCGTCACGGCCGGCCGCGATGGCGACCTGCGCAGCAGCGGAGGCGAAGACCTCACCGGGGACGGTGCCGGTGGCGGTGGGCATCTGGGGCAGCGCCGGGTACTCCTCCACAGGCAGTGTGTGGAGCGTGAAGCGGGAGGAGCCGCAGACCACGGTCACTCGTACACCGTCTGTGGAGATCTCCACCGGACGGTTCGGCAGGGCGCGGCAGATGTCGGCGAGCAGCCGGCCGGAGACGAGGACGGTGCCCTCCTCCTCGGTCTCCGCTTCCACCGAGACCCGCGCCGAGACCTCGTAGTCGAAGCCGGAGAGGCTCAGGGAGCCGTCCTCCGCCTTCAGGAGCAGGCCCGCGAGGACGGGCACCGGCGGACGGGCCGGGAGGCTCTTGGCCGCCCAGGCCACTGCCTCCGCGAGTACATCGCGCTCCACCCGGATCTTCACCGGAAACCGCCTCCTGCTGTTGCTGGCTCTCGCCCTGCTGGCCTTCGTCGTCGGCTGGGTTGCCGGAGACCAGTCTGACGCACGCCACCGACAGCCGGTGCGGCTCGGGGTCAAGTCGGGACGAGAGCTCGGAGAGGCCCGATCCCCAAGTTGTGCACAGCACCCGATTCGAAACGAGTTCCCCGCTAGATATCCGTGGTCGTAGTAGTAGGGGCTGTGGAAACCGTGGACAACTGCTTTTGCGCAGGTCAGAGCCCAAATTTTGTCCACCGGGGACTGTGGGCGCAGCCGTGGACAACCGGCCGATGCTGTGGACCGCCGCCGGTTGTGCACACCCGATGCACAGGGCAGGCCGGTTTCTCCCCAGTGCCATCCCCAGCTTTACCCAGGTTCCCCACAGCCCAACCCGGCACTTTGGTGTGACCGCTTTCACTCGCGCCAGTGAGTGGTGGTGTCGCCTTGCCGAACAGTGGACAGCGATGTGGACGGGGTGTGCACAACGCCGGTTCTCCTGTGGGCGGCCGGTGGACAGTCAGCCGCACACGCTGTGGACGACCGATTCATCCACACCCTGTGGACAAGAGTTGTCCGCAAATCCACACCCCGCTGACCTGCAGTGATCCATCGGTGGGCGGGGAGCTTGTGGACGTCATCGGGATAACTCTCCGGTCCCCAGGGTGTGGAAGAAAGATTCTCGCCCAATCTGTGGAGAGAAGCCGTGTCCTCGTCAGAAATCGAACAGCGGCGGGGAGTTCGGTGGCGGCCGGCGCGTGCGTTCCACAGCGTGGGGACGCTTTCCGAAGGCTCCGGGCCGCGCTGTGAGGCCTCCTGACGGCTCTTCCGACGGTCGTTCTGACGGCCGTTCTGACGGTCTTGTGTGAGCGGCTCGGACTTCGGTGGACAGGTTCAGCGGGTTCCTCGACGAACGGGGCGAGCCGGGCTCTGCGCATGCTGAGGGGCTCTCAACGGCGAAGGGCGCTCCGGGAGTTCGTCCCGGAGCGCCCTGGGCGCGCCTGCGGCCGTCGTCGTGCGCGTCAGCCGTTCTTGATGCGGTTCGTCAGCTCGGTCACCTGGTTGTAGATGGAGCGGCGCTCCGCCATCAGCGCACGGATCTTCCGGTCGGCGTGCATGACGGTGGTGTGGTCGCGACCGCCGAAGTGGCCACCGATCTTCGGTAGCGACAGATCGGTCAGCTCACGGCACAGGTACATCGCGATCTGCCGCGCGGTCACCAGCACCCGGCTGCGCGAGGAGCCGCACAGGTCGTCCACCGAGAGTCCGAAGTAGTCGGCGGTGGCCGCCATGATCGCGGTGGCGGTGATCTCGGGTGCCGCGTCCTCGCCGCCCGGGATCAGGTCCTTCAGCACGATCTCGGTGAGGCCGAGGTCCACGGGCTGCCGGTTCAGCGAGGCGAAGGCCGTGACCCGAATCAGCGCGCCCTCCAGCTCACGGATGTTCCGCGAGATCCGGGAGGCGATGAACTCCAGCACCTCCGGCGGCGCGTTGAGCTGCTCCTGCACCGCCTTCTTACGGAGGATCGCGATACGCGTCTCCAGCTCGGGCGGCTGGACGTCCGTGATCAGACCCCACTCGAAGCGGTTGCGCAGCCGGTCCTCCAGGGTCACCAGCTGTTTGGGCGGCCGGTCACTGGAGAGCACGATCTGCTTGTTCGCGTTGTGCAGGGTGTTGAACGTGTGGAAGAACTCCTCCTGTGTCGACTCCTTGCTCGCCAGGAACTGGATGTCGTCGACCAGCAGGATGTCCATGTCGCGGTAGCGCTTGCGGAACGCGTCCGCCTTGCCGTCGCGGATGGAGTTGATGAACTCGTTGGTGAACTCCTCCGAGCTCACGTATCTGACCCTGGTGCCCGGGTACAGGCTGCGCGCGTAGTGACCGATCGCGTGCAGCAGGTGCGTCTTGCCGAGCCCGGACTCGCCGTAGATGAACAGCGGGTTGTACGCCTTGGCCGGGGCCTCGGCGACGGCGACCGCCGCGGCGTGCGCGAAGCGGTTCGAAGCGCCGATCACGAAGGTGTCGAAGAGGTACTTCGGGTTCAGCCGCGCGGTGGGCTCACCGGGGCCGGTCGCCGGCGCGGGCTGCGCCGCGAGCGGGCCGGGGGCGCCGCTGGGCGCCGGAAGATTGCTGCCGTGGCCGCCCGGGGCCGCGTGCCGGCCGGGGCCGCCGGGCTGGTGGCCGTCGGTGTCGCGGTGCTGCGGGGACTGGTCGTACGGCGAGCGCGGCGCTTCCGAGTGCGGACGGTCGCTGCCCTGCCGGCGGTAATCCTCGCCACTCTGCGAGCGGTAGTCGTCACCCTGGGACCGGTAGTCGTCATTCTGCGACCGATAGTCATCGTTCTGTGACCGGTAGTCGCCGGGAGCGGGGCGTCCGTGCTGCTGGAGGTGGGAGGGCGGCGTGGCGTAGGGGTCGCGCTCGGGAAAGCCGCCGAGCCGCTGCTGCTGCCAGCCGTAGTCGTCGTGTCGCCCGGAGTCGTCGCCAAGGCCCGCGCGTCGGTCGTCCGAGTGCTGCGGCCACGCGCCGGGCGCGGGGCGCGGCTGCGGGTGCTGCTGCTGGTACTCGGGATACGCGGGGCGCACGGAGGGCAGCTCGTCGCTCTGGTGGCCACCGTGTCCACCCTGAGATACGCCCTGGGGACCGTTTTCGTGGGTGCCCTGGTGCCCGTTCTGTCGGCCGTAGCCCTGGCGGCCGTCGTAGCTGTCGTACGCGTCGTGCGAGAGCTGCGGCTGCTGCGAGGGGAGGTGTTGCTGCGGAGGCGCGGGGGGCTGGGGCGCCTCGGAGGTGTCGTCGACGGTGATCGCGATGCGGATCGGGCGGCCGCACTCGTGGCTCAGCGCCTCGCCGATCAGAGGGGCGAGCCGGCCCTCCAGTACGCCCTTCGCGAATTCGTTGGGGACGGCGAGCAGCGCGGTGTCGGCGACCAGGGCGAGCGGCTGGGTCCGCTTGAGCCAGTCCTGGTCCTTGGGCTTGAGGCTGTCGCTCTCCGCCCGGAGCAGGTGGTCGAGTACCCGCGGCCACACTGCGGCAAGATCTGCAGGGACGTCAGCCACAGAGCACGCTCTCTCACAGGTCCCACGAATGTGTGATTCTCAGGACGGGCGGGAAGGAATCGGAGTTCAGCCACGGTAGTCAGCTGACCCGCGCCTGTTCAAGTTGTTGTCCACAGGCTGTGCATAGCGTGTCCTGTCATGGATCCGGTTTGACCGGATGATGTGGCCGCGCGTACCGTGACCAGGTCGAGTTGTCGATGGCTGCTGCCGCCTGCCTCCGATGGGCAAAGATCGCGCCCAGCGATCGTGTAGCGGTGCACTCGGGCGTATGCGAGCTACTCGTGGGCGCACGGTGACAGCCAGTCGACGCCCCACACCTGTCTCGCAAGAGGCAACAATCTTTCCTGGAGCCCCCGAGTGAGCAAGCGCACCTTCCAGCCGAACAACCGTCGCCGCGCCAAGACCCACGGCTTCCGCCTGCGCATGCGTACGCGTGCCGGCCGCGCGATCCTCGCGTCCCGCCGTGGCAAGGGTCGCGCCCGCCTGTCGGCCTGACAGCCCGGCCTCTAGGTCCATGTCGTGCTGCCTACCGAGCATCGGCTGAGGCGGCGCGAGGACTTCGCGACCGCGGTACGCCGGGGACGCAGGGCCGGGCGCCCTCTCCTCGTCGTCCATCTACGCAGCGGTGCAACGGACCCGCACGCAGCGGGGGAAATGGTTCCCCCGACGCGTGCGGGTTTCGTCGTGAGCAAGGCCATCGGCAACGCCGTGGTCCGGAACAAGGTCCAGCGCCGGCTCCGGCACCTCGTGCGCGACCGCCTGGACCGGCTGCCCGCCGGTAGCCTGGTAGTCGTACGAGCGCTGCCCGGCGCGGGCGAGGCGGAGTACGAAGCGCTCGCTCACGATCTTGACGCCGCGCTGCAGCGCCTGCTGAGGACCCCCGGGCGGGACCCAGGAGGGGGCGCTTCGTGAAGTACCCGCTGCTGCTGTTGATCAAGTTGTACCAGTGGACCATCAGCCCTTTGCTGGGCCCGGTCTGCAAGTACTACCCGTCGTGCTCCCACTATGGCTACACGGCCATCGACCGGCACGGCGCGGTAAAAGGGACAGCGTTGACCGCCTGGCGCATCCTGCGTTGCAATCCGTGGTCGCTCGGTGGTGTCGACCATGTACCGCCCCGGAAGCATCCGGTCTGGCACCAGCGGCTGAGGAGCCGACTGGGAGGCGGGCCCGCCGTCCATGAGCCTGCTGCACAGCCCGAGACTCAGCCCAACGCCCAAGGAGCTTGATTCGTGGACACGATCCTGAATCCTCTCTATTACGCCGTTTCCTGGATCATCGTCCAGTTCCACTCGCTCTACAGCCTCGTGTTCGATGAGAACAGTGGCGCGGCGTGGGGTCTGTCGATCGTCTCGCTCGTGGTGCTGATCCGCATCTGCCTGATCCCGCTCTTCGTGAAGCAGATCAAGTCGACGCGGAACATGCAGGCGCTCCAGCCGAAGATGAAGGCGATCCAGGAGCGCTACAAGAGCGACAAGCAGCGCCAGTCCGAAGAGATGATGAAGCTCTACAAGGAGACGGGCACCAACCCGCTCTCGAGCTGTCTCCCGATCCTGGCCCAGTCGCCGTTCTTCATCTCGCTGTACCAGGTCCTGAACCACATCGCGAACAACCAGGTCGTCGGCGTCATCGACAAGCCGCTGCTGGCGAGCGCGAAGCAGGCCCACATCTTCGGCGCCCCGCTGTCCGTGAAGTTCATGGACTCCGCGTCCAAGGTCGAGGCGCTCAACGCCTCCCTCACCGACGTCCGGGTCGTCACGGTCATCATGATCGTTCTGATGTCGGCGTCGCAGTTCTACACCCAGCGCCAGCTGATGACGAAGAACGTCGACCTCACGGTGAAGACGCCGTTCATGCAGCAGCAGAAGATGCTGATGTACGTCTTCCCGCTCATGTTCGCCGTCTTCGGCATCAACTTCCCCGTCGGTGTCCTGGTGTACTGGCTGACCACCAACGTGTGGACCATGGGCCAGCAGATGTTCGTGATCCGCCGGAACCCCACTCCGGGCAGCCGGGCCTACACGGAGCGCCAGGAGCGGCTGCGCGCCAAGGGCAAGCTGAAGGAGGACCCGGCGGAGGTCGAGGCGAAGCAGGCCGCCGAGGAGGCGCGCCAGAACCGCCAGCAGCCCAAGCGGCAGACCAAGGCCAAGCGGCAGACCGCGGCGGCCCCTGCCGCCGGCGGCACGCAGACCCGTACGCGGGCCCGGGCGGGTGCGCAGGGCGCCACGGCCGAGGGTGGCCAGACGAAGCAGTCGCTGGAGAAGGACTCGGGTCAGAAGGCGGACGCGGCGAAAAAGAGCGCCGCGCAGAAGTCGCAGGGCGGCAAGGCCAAGGGCAGCTCGGCCGCCGGTTCCTCCCGTAACGCCAAGTCCGGACAGCGCAAGGGCCAGCAGCGGCCCAAGCACCCGTCCAAGAAGTAGAAGGAGTTCTTCGTGACGGACACGACCCCTGCCGCCGAGGGCACCGACACCCTGTCCCGGCTGGAGCAGGAGGGCGAGATCGCGGCCGACTACCTCGAGGGCCTGCTGGACATCGCGGACCTCGACGGTGACATCGACATGGACGTCGAGGCCGACCGTGCCGCGGTGTCGATCATCAGCGACTCCACCAGCCGTGACCTGCAGAAGCTGGTCGGCCGGGACGGCGAGGTGCTGGAGGCGCTCCAGGAGCTGACCCGGCTGGCGGTGCACCGGGAGACCGGTGACCGCAGCCGTCTGATGCTGGACATCGCCGGCTACCGCGCCCGCAAGCGGGAGGAGCTCGCTGAGCTGGGCGCCAAGGCGGCCCAGGAGGCGAAGACCTCGGGCGAGCCGGTGAAGCTGAAGGCGATGACGCCGTTCGAGCGCAAGGTGGTGCACGACGCCGTCGCGGCGGCCGGGCTGCGCAGCGAGTCGGAGGGCGAGGAGCCCCAGCGTCGGGTCGTCGTGCTTCCGGCCTGATCCGCCGGCGCTCGCGCGTGTCTTGTGGCCCCGTCTGTTCGCAGGCGGGGCCATGTCTTGTCAGCCTTCTGCTTGGACCGGCATCCGACCGGGCACCGGCAGTATCAGCAGTTCAGAGGAAGGGCGGTAACCGTGACGGAGTCAGCGGCGGAGCTTCCCCCGGCGCCTGAGGCGGCGCGGGAGATGTTCGGTGAGCGCTTCCCGGAGGCCGTACGGTACGGCGAGCTGCTCGCCGACGCGGGCGTACGGCGCGGGCTGATCGGTCCGCGTGAGGTGCCGCGGCTGTGGGAGCGGCACCTGCTGAATTGCGCGGTGCTCTCCGAGGTGGTCCCTGAGGGCGTCTCGGTGTGCGACGTGGGCTCGGGTGCGGGCCTTCCGGGCATCCCCCTGGCACTGGTACGCCCGGACCTGAATATCACGCTGCTGGAACCCCTGCTGCGGCGCACGAACTTCCTTCAGGAGGTCGTGGAGCTGCTGGGCCTGGACCATGTAACCGTGGTGCGAGGCCGGGCCGAAGAGGTCATGGGCAAGATCCCTCAGGTGCATGTGGTGACCGCGCGTGCGGTGGCGCCGCTGGACCGGCTGGCCGGCTGGGGCGTGCCGCTGCTGCGGCCGTACGGCGAGATGCTGGCGCTCAAAGGCGACACCGCGGAGGAGGAGCTGAAGGGTGCCCGAGCGGCGCTCAGCAAGCTCGGCGTCGTGGAGACGTCCGTCGTGCACGTCGGCGAGGGTGTGGTGGACCCGATGTCCACGGTCGTCCGCGTGGAGGTGGGGGAAAGCCCCGGCGGCGTCCGCTTCGCGGCCAAGCGTGCCAAGGCGAACCGCGCCAACCGGCCTGCCAGGGGACGGCGACGCTGACCCACCTGGGCCAGGTCGGCGAGAACGAAACGAGCGGTGACCGCCTCTGGCGGTCACCGCTCGTTTCCTGACCTGTGCCTCAGCCTGAGACGTCGCTCACGGAGACTTCGTGAAGCAGACGTCCGGACGCAGGAGGTGGAGCGGCTTGCGGGAGGCGGCCTTGGGTCAGTTGCGGCCACCGGTGCAGCACCTCTCGGCCGATAATGAGTCGCGCTTACCGGTGGAAGGATGGGATGTCCCTCGTTCCAGCCAGGCGCGTGCTCCATACAAACCACCAAAACGACATAAGCCGGAGTGTCGCGGGGGAATGGGACACGGCGCTGGCATCGTGTTTCACGTGAAACGTCGCTCCCTGCTGCATGGAATCATCAGCCGAGGCCGTGCGGCTGCCGCACCGCGAGGCCACCGACCCGGTCGGGTCACGGATGTATCCACAGAGGAGGATTCATCCACAGACGGAAGGGCCTCCCTGGTTCACGACACCGAAACCATGGCAGGCTCTGAGCATTGCGAGCCTGAAGTCGAGGAGAGTGAATCCTTGCGGTCCGACGCCAACATCGCGGGACCGATGACCGATCCGGTCCCCGGTCCCCGTAGCGAGTCGCTCGGGGACGACGTTTCACGTGAAACGCCGCCCCCCATGGACGACACCCCGATCGGTCGTGCTGCTCAGTTGGCAGTCCAGGCGCTGGGCCGTGCGGGAGAGGGGCTTCCACGCCCCGAGCAGACACGGGTCATGGTGGTGGCCAACCAGAAGGGCGGGGTCGGTAAGACCACGACCACCGTGAACCTGGCTGCCTCACTCGCCCTGCACGGGGCGCGAGTGCTGGTGGTCGACCTGGACCCGCAGGGCAACGCCTCGACGGCCCTGGGGATCGATCACCATTCCGAGGTTCCCTCCATCTATGACGTGCTGGTGGACAGCAGGCCACTCTCCGACGTGGTGCAGCCGGTGCCGGACGTGGAGGGCTTGTTCTGTGCGCCCGCCACGATCGACCTGGCCGGCGCGGAGATCGAACTGGTCTCGCTGGTGGCGCGGGAAAGCCGGCTGGACCGGGCGATCAAGGCCTATGAACAGCCGCTGGACTACATCCTCATCGACTGCCCGCCCTCGCTCGGCCTGCTCACGGTCAACGCCCTGGTGGCAGGCGCCGAGGTGCTGATCCCGATCCAGTGCGAGTACTACGCGCTGGAGGGCCTGGGCCAGCTGCTGCGGAACGTGGACCTGGTCCGTGGCCACCTGAACCCCAAGCTGCACGTCTCGACGATCCTGCTGACCATGTACGACGGGCGCACCCGGCTCGCCTCCCAGGTGGCCGACGAGGTGCGCAGTCACTTCGGCAGCGAGGTACTGAGAACCAGCATTCCCCGCTCAGTGCGCATTTCCGAGGCGCCGAGCTACGGGCAGACGGTGCTCACCTATGATCCGGGCTCCAGCGGGTCGCTGTCCTACCTCGAAGCGGCGCGAGAGATCGCGCTGCGCGGGGTGTCGGGGACGGCGGGCCAGGGGCTCAGCGTGACCTATGAATCACAGCACAGCATGTCGGAGGGGAATCAGTGAGCGAACGACGTAGAGGACTGGGCCGCGGGCTCGGTGCGCTGATCCCCGCGGCACCGCAGGGTTCGGACAATGCCGGCCCCGCGGTGGGCCGGGGGACCACGTCACCGTCGGCGGTGCCGGTCATAACGCAGGAGCGAGGCGTGGCCGCGGCGAAGGTGGCGGCGATCCCGGACGCCTCCGTTTCACGTGAAACAGAGGCACCGGCGGAGCCGGTGGCGGAGGCCCAGGAGGCCGAGGTCGCCGGAGCGCACTTCGCCGAGCTGCCGCTCGACACGATCACACCCAATCCGCGTCAGCCACGTGAGGTGTTCGACGAGGACGCCCTGGCGGAGCTGATCACCTCTATTCAGGAGGTGGGCCTGCTCCAGCCGGTCGTCGTACGGCGGATCGGTCCGAAGCGGTATGAGCTCATCATGGGCGAACGCCGCTGGCGGGCCTGTCGTGAGGCCGGCCTGGAGAAGATCCCGGCGATCGTCCGGGCGACGGATGACGAGAAGCTCCTCCTGGACGCGCTGCTGGAGAACCTCCACCGGGCTCAGCTGAACCCGCTGGAGGAGGCTGCGGCCTACGACCAGCTGCTGAAGGACTTCAACTGCACGCACGACGAGCTGGCGGACCGGATCGGTCGGTCGCGTTCGCAGATCTCCAACACGCTGCGGCTGCTGAAGCTCTCGCTGCCGGTGCGGCGACGAGTCGCCGCAGGAGTGCTCTCGGCCGGTCATGCGCGGGCGCTGTTGGCCGTGGAGGACTCCGAGGAGCAGGACCGGCTGGCGCACCGCATCGTGGCCGAGGGGCTCTCCGTCCGGGCGGTCGAGGAGATCGTGACGCTCATGGGGTCGCGACCACCGAGATCTACACCTAAGCCTTCGTCGGCAGCGTCAGATGTGTATAAGAGACAGGAACACGACCCGCCCTTTGCCTTTGCGCGGTACCCCGTTCCATGTGTCCCGGTTACGATGCGTTCGGGTATGGCACGCATCCACTCGGAGTCACCTCACGACGAGGAGAGGCCATGCGATCGGTGAGCCGCACCGGATTGATGGCGGCGGGGTTCGGTCTGGGCGCAGTCGGCGGTTTCGTCGGTGGGCTGCTCAGTGAGCGCGTTCCGCTGACCGTACCGGGAGGTGCGGTGGGCGAGGGAAGTGAGGACCTGGCTTCATGGGGCGTCGGCTCGTACCGCTCACGCTGGACAACCTTCCGGATGTCCCCAAGCGCTGCCGCTCGTGTGTTTTCTGGGAGCTCGACCCCGTCAGCGGCGAAGCCGCGGTAAAAGGCGGCCGACCCGAGCTGGAGAAGGAAGCCTGGATCTCGGCCGTGCTCCTGGAGTGGGGGTCCTGCGGGCGGGTCGTCTACGTGGACGAGGTCCCGGTCGGCTTCGTGTTGTACGCGCCTCCGGCCTACGTGCCGCGCTCCACGGCTTTTCCGACGAGCCCCGTCTCCCCCGACGCCGTGCAGCTGATGACGGCCTGGCTCATCCCTGGCTACCAGGGTCAGGGGCTGGGCCGGGTCATGGTTCAGACGGTCGCAAAGGATCTGCTGCGCCGGGGGTTCAAGGCCATCGAGGCGTTCGGCGACGCGAAGTGGACGGAGCCGGCGTGTGTGCTGCCCGCCGACCATCTGCTGGCGGTGGGCTTCAAAACGGTACGGCCGCACCCGCGCTATCCGCGGTTGCGCCTGGAGCTCCGCACGACGCTGTCGTGGAAGGAAGACGTGGAGCTCGCGCTGGACCGGCTGCTGGGAGCGGTTCAGAAGGAACCCGTGCTGAGGCCTCTGTAGGAGAACAGCGAAACGGGCCCGCCCCGGAGGGCGGGCCCGTTTCACGTGAAACAGCGCGCGGTGATCAGGCGAGGTAGTCCGCCAGGTCCCGCTCGATCGCAGCCTTGGGCTTGGCGCCGACGATGGTCTTCACGACCTCGCCACCCTGGTAGACGTTCATGGTCGGGATGGACATGACGCCGTACTTGGCGGTGGTCGCGGGGTTCTCGTCGGTGTTGAGCTTGGCGATGACGATCTCCTCGTGCTCCTCGGCGATCTTCTCCAGGGAGGGGGCAACCTGGCGGCACGGGCCGCACCAGGTGGCCCAGAAGTCGACGAGTACAGGCTTGTCGCTCTTGAGGACGACCTCTTCGAAGTTGTCGTCCGTCACGGTCACCGTGGCACCGGCCATGGCGTTCTCCTTACTGGGTGGGTGTGAACAGCTGTCGTGCGAGGTTCAGGCGGTGGGAGTCTGCTCCGGCTCGGCCGGGGTCTGCTCGGGCTCGGCCGGCTCGCTGTCGGACAGCGAGGCCAGGAAGCGCTCGGCGTCCAGGGCGGCGGAGCAGCCGGTGCCGGCGGCGGTGATCGCCTGACGGTAGGTGTGGTCCACGACGTCGCCGGCGGCGAAGACGCCCTGGATGTTGGTGTGGGTGCTGGGCGCGTCGACCTTGAGGTATCCCTCGTCGTCCAGCTTCAGCTGGCCCTTGAACAGCTCCGTGCGCGGGTCGTGGCCGATGGCGATGAACAGGCCGGTGACCGGGAGCTCGGAGGTGTCGCCGGTCTGGACGTTGCGCAGGGTCAGGCCGGAGAGCTTGTTGTCACCGTGGATCTCGGCGACCTCGCTGTCCCACACGAACTTGATCTTCGGGTCGGCGAAGGCACGCTCCTGCATGGCCTTCGACGCGCGCAGGGTGTCGCGGCGGTGGACGATGGTGACCGACTTGGCGAACCGGGAGAGGAAGGTCGCCTCTTCCATGGCCGTGTCGCCGCCGCCGATGACGGCGATGTCCTGGTCCTTGAAGAAGAAGCCGTCACAGGTGGCGCACCACGACACGCCACGGCCCGAGAGCTCGTCCTCGCGGGGCAGGCCCAGCTTGCGGTGCTGGGAGCCGGTGGTGACGATCACGGCGCGGGCGCGGTGCACGGTGCCGGCGGAGTCCGTGACGGTCTTGATCGGCTCGGAGAGGTCCACGGCGCTGACATCGTCCGGGATCAGCTCGGCGCCGAAGCGCTCGGCCTGGGCGCGCATGTTGTCCATCAGGTCCGGACCCATGATCCCGTCGCGGAAGCCGGGGAAGTTCTCCACATCGGTGGTGTTCATCAGTGCGCCACCGGCGGTGACGGCGCCCTCGAACACCAGCGGCTTCAGCGAGGCACGGGCGGTGTAGAGCGCGGCGGTGTAGCCCGCAGGCCCGGAGCCGATGATGATCACGTTACGGACGTCGCTCACGGGTGTCTTCCTTGTCTCTGCCGACTGCGTTGGGTGGGCTGGAGGAACTCTCACCCCACCCAACGGATCCTACGGGGCGAGCATTCCCGGAGGGCTCCAGCGCTCCCGTACCGGCTTCGTACCCGTGGTGGCGGCCGGACCTCAGTCGCGGGGGTAGACCCCACTGAGCAGGATCTTCCCCGGAGCGGGCGGCGACGCCGAGACGCAGGACGCCGAGACGACGTAAGCAGAGACCCGGGAGACATCGGACGGGTGCGGCAGTACGACGAGGTACGCCGTCTTACCCCGGTAGGTGTCGCGGGTCGCAGCCAGCGGCTTCTCGGGGCGGCCGAGGCCCTTCTTCACGCAGGAGGGGATCGTGTCGTCCGCGCCCCTCAACGGGGTCTGCGGCGAGCTCTGGGTGCCCACGTCCGGAGCCTTGCTGCGACGCGGCTGATCGAGCAGATCACGGACATGGCTGCCCAGCGTCGCGGAGCTGAGAGCCGGGTTCCCGGTATTCGTCTCGGTGGCGTTCACTCCGGGATCGTGCTCGTGCGTCGGCTTTGCGGAACCATTCTGCAGAAGGATGCCACCGATCCCGAGTACGGCCGCCGCGGCTGCTGTGCCGAGGAGCACCTTGGGCCATCGGTGCGCCCGCGTCGTGCGGGTGCCGGGAGTCTTCCGCCCGGGGCCCGTGGCGGAGCGGGGGTAACCGGCCGGGCGATCGGCGGAACTGGTCCTTGCGCGGGACGGCGCGGTTTCACGTGAAACATCGCCGCGCTTGGTCTCCGGTGTTTCACGTGAAACACCGATGTCCTCCGGACCCGTCGATTGCTGGGCGACGATCCAGGAGCTGTCGCCGGCGGCCGCCGGTACCAGGGCCGGCTCACCCGCCGGGGCCGTGGCATCGAGCAGCGCTTCAGCCGCCAGGGCGGCGTCGATCCGTCCCACGACGTCATCCGGCATGCGTCCCGGTCCCGGCAGGGTGCCGAGCAGGTCGCGGATCTCCTCCAGCGAGCTGTGGACGTCCTCACACAGCGGACAGTCGTCGAGATGCGAGCGGAGTTCCACTGCGCGGCCGGGTGAAAGCAACCCGTCCGCGAGCGCAGAGATCTCCGCGACCTCCGGATGCCCGCCCGTGTCGGTCGTGGATGTCACGCTCGCCCACCTCCGCCCTTCACGGCCCCTGAGTCATTCGGTCCTGCCGTCTGTGGGACGGATGTCCCCTGCGCCCGGTTCCTTCCCCCTCCTGAGGTGCCCTTATCCCCGTCTTCGGCGCGCAGATGGGTGAGCATCGGGAGAAGCCGGGCCCGGCCGCGCGCGCACCGGCTCTTCACCGTTCCAGTGGGGACGCCAAGCACCTCGGCGGCCTCGGCGACGGGGTAGCCCTGCATGTCGACCAGGACGAGGGCCGCGCGCTGTTCGGCGGGCAGTGTGCGGAGAGCGCTGAGCAGTTCGCGGTGCAGATCCTGTCGCTCGGCGGGTCCAGCGGCGGACTCGTGCGGCTCGATGAGCTGCTCCAGCCGCTCGGTCTCGGCAACCGGTGAGGTGCGCCGGGAAGCCGCCTTGCGGGCGCGGTCCAGGCAGGCATTGACCGTGATGCGGTGCAGCCACGTCGTCACGGCTGACTGGCCGCGGAAGGTGTGGGCGGCGCGGTAGGCGGAGACGAGGGCGTCCTGCACGGCGTCGGCCGCCTCCTCGCGGTCGCCGAGGGTGCGCAGCGCCACCGCCCACAGCCGATCACGGTGGCGCCTAACGATCTCCCCGAAGGCGTCGGGGTCACCCTCGACATGGCGGGCGAGGAGTGCCTGGTCGGAGGGGCGAGGGTTATCTGCCATGACCTGCCCCGCAGGAGCCGCCCCGGTGCGGGCCGGTCAGCCAGGGCCGCGCGGACGGTATCGCGGGGCGCCACCGGTCCGGCGCCGCCCGGGCACGGGCTTGGACCGGACCGGTCGAGTCGCCGGCTGAGCCGGCCTCTCCCACGACGGTGGGCATCACTGCGCCATCACGCATAACCGAACCCCTGGCGTCAAGCTGTAGACGGGAGCTTACATACGGGTGCTCGGCGGAACCAGACTCCAGGACGACGGCCGCGGCACGCGGCTGCGGACGCCCGGGGAGGCCCGGGGAGCGCCGGTGCGTGCCGGCCGTTGTCCGTGTCGACATCCTGGCGCCCCCTGCTGCCCACCCCTAGCTGAGGACCTGGATCTCCTTGATCTGGCCCCGGTAGTTGCCATCGTCCTTCAACGGGAGGTCGGTGAGCCAGACCAATACGTAACGTGTCTTGATCGGCTCCTTGGCGCGCAGGGTGACGGACTCCCCCTCACCGCTGGCGATCTTCTTGTAACCGTCCAGGGACGTGGGCGCATCACCGCTGTCCTCAGGTGCGGCACGGAAGTCGAGCGAGGTGTTCCCGATGAGATCGACCTTGATGCTGCCGACCTGCTGGACCTTTTTGAGGTCCAGAACCAGCCCCACGCCGCTCTTCAGGCCGCCGAGATCCGAGCGGCCGTAGTAGTTGCGGGTGGGCCAGTAGGTGTCGGCCTTGCCATCGGCGGCCTTGGTGGCCTCCTGCGGGTTTTCCGTACCGTCCCCACCCGGCGGTGGGTCGAAGTCCACGACCTTGTCGATCCGTACCGGCTTGCCCGACGCCGACTCGGCATTGCCCCCGGTGGTCTGGGAGCTCCCCGAGTCGTCCTGATTCCGGTCCTTCAGCAGGGTGTCGGCCAGCTGCCAGCTGCCCAGGCCCAGCGCGGCGATCAGCAGCGCGGAGACGCACCACTTGGCCGCCTTGCCGGTACGGCTCTGCAGCGGGGCCGGCGGAGTGGGCACCGGGCGTGTGGCCGCTGCTCCCGTGCGTCCGGTGCCGGACGTTTGAGCATACGAACCCTGCTGGTAGCCGGTCCGCTGGTACGGCGGTGGGGTGGTGAAGGAGGGCTCCGGCGGTCGGATGCGCGGCATGGCGCTGACGGCCTTGGCCAGCTCCTCCGGTGTGGTGCAGGGCTGCTCCTGGCGGGAGGCGGTGGCGCCGTCGTTGACCAGGGCGCGCATGGCCAGCTCGGACAGGCCGCGGTGCACTCCGGCCCGCACCTGGTCGGGTGCGATCAGACCGACGCCCTTGGGCAGCCCGGACAGGCCGTACGCGTCGTTCTCGTACGGCCAGCGCTGGGTCAGCGCCGCGTACAGCAGCGCGCCGATCGCCTCGGTGTCCGTACGCTGCGGGTGCTCGCTGGTCAGGCCGCGCAGCGCGGCCATGATGGCCAGACCTCGGATGCGGTACTGGCCGGAGGAGGTACGCAGGACGGAGCCGGGGGTCAGCCGGAGGTGGGCCAGGCCTTCACGGTGGGCGGCGGCCATCGCCTGGGAGACCTGGGTCACGAGCTGGTAGGCGTCGTGCGGCTCGAGCGGTCCTGAGGCGAGGACGGCGGTCAGCTCGGTGGCATCCGGCAGCCATTCGTGCACGACGTAGACCAGGTCGTTCTCCTCGACGGCGTCGAGGACCTGGACGAAGCGCGGATCACCCAGCAGCGCGGCGGACCGTGCGGCAGAGAGCACGGGACGGGCACGCGGGTGGTCGGCGGGCAGAATGTGGACCCCGACGGCGCGGCGCAGTTTCTCGTCGACGGCACGCCAACTGCTGAAGCCGTCCAGCCGGGTGACGCATTCCTCCAGACGGTAACGCCTGGCCAGCTTGTGGCCGCTGTGCAGTTCGGGCGGCTCAGCCTCGGATGCTGTGGCACTCTTCGCGCCGCTGTCCGCGGTGTCCTGCCCCGCGTCGGCCACCTTCTCGGCCTTCATGCCGTCGGTCGTGGCCTCGTCCGCCTTGGCGGCGAGCGGCTCTCCACCGCTCGTGTCGGCCACGTCGACGGCAGCCGTGCTCCGTTCCGCCACCGTCGTTCCTGCCTCCCCATCCGTTGCATGCTCAAAAGAGCCAAGTCAATTGTGCCCACAGACCGGCACTATGCACGACACACAGTGGCGGACGAAGGTTGTGCTCGCTCAACGTCCCAGCTTGCCGCGCACCATGCCGACCAGGGCGTTCAGTTCTTCGATGCGCATTTTCTTCGCGGCGGCGTAGAAGACCACCAGAAGTACGACACCGCCACCGACCAGCGCCACGAGCGATCCCAGGGCGCCGGTGCCCAGGCCTTGCATGATCCCGTAGACCGCGGCGCCTGAGAACAGGGTGGCGGGAACGCTGGCGCCGGCCAGCCGGGCGTACGTACGCACCACGTGCGGGCCGTCCAAGTCGCCGCCCATCCGCCTGCGCAGCCGCCGCCACGCCACGCCGACGCCGATGATGTAAGCCAGGCCGTAGGAGGCGGCCATGCCCACCACGGCCCACCGGACGGGCAGAACGAGGTAGCACAGCGCGGAGGCGGCCGCGTTGACCGCGGCGACGATCAGCGTGTTGTAGAAGGGCGTGCGGGTGTCCTCGTACGCGTAGAAGGCGCGCAGGACGACGTACTGCACGGAGTAGGGGATCAGGCCGAGGCCGAAGGCCATGAGCATGTAACCCGTGGAGACTCCGGCGTCGGATCCGGTTCCCGCGAAGACCAGGGTGCACATCGGGATGCCGAGGGCGAGGAAGCCACACGAGATCGGCACGACGGCCACGGCGGAGGTGCGCAGGCCTTGCGAGATGTCGTCGCGGACGGCACCGGTGTCACCGTCGTTCGCGGCGCGCGACAGGCGCGGCAGCAGGGCGGCCATCACCGAGACGGTGATGATCGCGTGCGGCATGTTCCAGATCAGCTGGGCGTTGGAGTACGCCATGTAGCCGGTGCCGGGGTAGCCCTGGCCGGCGGCCTTCTCACCGGCCAGCGTGGAGAGCTTGGAGACGACGAGGACGCCGGCCTGGTTGGCGAGCACGAACAGCACGGTCCACTTGGCGAGCGTGGCGGCCTTGCCCAAGCCGTGGCCGCGCCAGTCGAAGCGAAGCCGGAGCTTGAAGCCGGCGTCGCGCAGGTAGGGGATCATCGCCAGCGCCTGGACGACCAGGCCGAGCAGCGTGCCGACGCCCAGCATCCGAATGCCGGCGTCGGGGATGGTCGTCACGCCGATGTGTGAGGAGTTGGCGCTGCCGTAGACCCAGATGAACAGCCCGAACGTGCTGATCATGACGACATTGTTGAGGACCGGTGTCCACATCATGGCGCCGAAGCGGCCACGGGCGTTGAGCACCTGGCCCATGACCACGTGGATACCCATGAAGAAGATCGTGGGCACGCAGTACCGGGTGAAGGCGACGGCGACCTCGAAGCTGGCCGAGTTGGGAGCGAAGCCGGACATCGCTCGTACCAGCCATGGCGCCGCGAACACCGCTACGACGGTGAGGCCGCCGAGGATCACCACCACCAGGGTCAACAGGCGGTTGGCGTACGCCTCGCCGCCGTCCTCGTCCTCCTTCATCGCGCGCACCAGCTGCGGCACGAACACCGAGTTCAGACCGCCGCCGACGGTCAGAATGAAGATCATCGTGGGCAGGGTGTAGGCCACCTGCCAGGCGTCACCGAGAACGGCCGCACCAAGTGCTGAGGCGATCAGTGCGTTGCGGACGAAGCCGGTGAGTCGGGACACCATGGTGCCCGCGGCCATCACGGCGCTGGACTTCAGCAGGCTGCTCGCCTTGCCACCGCCGCGCTCCGACGGCTCCGGGTCCGGTTCGGACACCGGCTCGGACCCCGCCGGGGGAACGGGCTGCGGCCCGCCCGCCGGTTCGTACTGCCCGCCCGCGGGACCGTACTGCTCACCTGCGGACGGGTGCTGCCCATTGGTCGGCTGGTACGGCCCTTGGTATGACCCGGGGCCGCTGTGCTGCGCCGGCGGCCGGTGCGGCTCCGGTGCCCGCTGGTCGCGATAGAGGTGGGCGAACGCGTCCGGCTCCGCCGGCCGGTCGACGGCCTGGGTGATCAGGTCGTCCACACCGACGAACTGGGTCGTCGCCGTGGTGTCGCCGTACGGCAGAGGGTGCCCGGGGCTCGGCGGCTCGGTCGTCGGTGCGGGCCACGCCTGGGGATCGGGTGCCGGTGCGGGCCACGCCTGCTGGTCAGGGGTGTGCCGGGGCGCCGGCGGCTGCTGGTACAGCGGCTGGGACGGCCCGGCCTGCGGCGGGTGGGCCGCCCGGTCGTACAGCGCGTCGGCCACCGGGTCCTGGGCCGTCGGGTCCTGTGAGGGGAAGGGCGACCGGGAGTACGCGTCCTGCACGTAGGGGTCCGGTGCCTGCGGCGGCTGTGGGGGCCGGTCTGCGGCGTCGTCGTCCGCGGCCCGGCCGCGGTCACCGTCGTACGGCGCGTTCATAGCTGCCCCACCTCATCCGTCGCCGGCCATCCGGCCCCGCCATGTATCAACGGTCCACTTTCTCACCTGAGCCGGATGCGCCCGTGCTTTCCGAACCGGTGTCCGGCTCCGGGTCACCCGGCTGCCCGTCGCCGCCGTCCGCGGGTCCGCCGTCCCGGCCGGTGCCGTCCTGGCCCGTGCCGTCGCGGTCCGGACTGTCGTCCCCGCCGTCCGAGCCGGCCCCGCCGTCGTCCGTACCGGTGCCGCCGTCCGCGCCTCCGTCGTCCTCACGGGCCGCCGCGCGCTTGCGCTGGAGGTAGATCCGTACGCCCGCGAGCACGAGCAGCAGCACACCGCCCGCGATGACGAGCATGACCGTAGCGGTGATCTCGGTGACGTTCACCTCGAAGGTCATCGCCCGGCCGTACCGCTTGCCGTCGGCGGTGTAGAGCTGTGCGGTGACCTGTACCGGTCCGTTGGCATGCGCGGTGGTGTCGAACTTGAAGGACTGGCTGTGGCCGCCCTCGACGTCGATCGTCTGCTGCTTGCTCATGTTGAGGCGGTTGGGCTGCGACGACGTGAGTCGCAGCGTCATCCCCTTGACGCCCCGGACGAGGTTGTTCTGCACCGTGACCGGAATCGTGGCGCTGCGCCCGGAAAGGGTGGCGTCCGACTTCTGGATCAGGTGGACCTTCGTCGTCAGTCCGTCCAGATAGCTGCGGACGGACTTGCGGAACGCCTCGGCGCCCTTGGCGTCACCGCGCCACTCCGTCGACATCATCCGCATGATCGCGTTGCCGAAGGGGGTCTCCACCCGCCACGGCTCGGCCAGGATGACCTTGAAGTCGTCCAGCGCGGTACGGGTCTCCTGCGCCTGCCGGAAGGCCGCCGCCGGCAGCTCGTGCTTGCGCAGCGAGGCCGGGTAGGAAGCCGTGCCGGGCACCTGGCGGATGGCGTTGGGGTCGGGCTTGGCCTTCGCCGCGTCACTGAGGTCCTGCGCCTCGGCCCAGCCGCTGTCATCCAGGGCCCGCACCGCCTTCGCCATGGCCTGGGCCTGGCTCGCGGTGGGCATCCGCTGCGGTGCCACGACGATGCTGCGCTGCCGCGAGGGATCCTGCAGGTTGATCATCAAGCTCTGGGCGAGGAAGTTCTGCACCGCCAGATCGGCGGTTCCGGCCTTGGTCAGGTCACCGGTGAAGGCGCTGGACAGGCCGGCGTCCGCGACCACGGCGGTGTTGCCGCCGCCGATGGGCCGGGCGGAGGTGGGCGTGTAGGACAGGCCGCTCTGCCGCATGCTGTCGCTGCGGGCGATCACGTTGTGGGCGCCGGCGGAGGTGGCCACGTCCACGACGGAGGAGTCCACGGCGCCCTCGACGGGCCACGCGAAGTCGGTACGCGCCTTCACGCCCGGCAGGACGGTCCCCACCGTCCTCGACGCGAGGTCGGTGGCCGGGCCGAGATGGCTCAGCGCGCTGGGCACGACCCTGCCCTTGTGCGCCAGCGAAGCGATGTCAGGGTCGCCGAACGGCAGCGCGACGACCTCGTGGGCCTGGACGGCCTGTTCCAGGTCGCTCAGCCACTGCTTGGCGACTTCCTGGTTGCGACCCGGCTTGGTGGTGCCGTTCGGTCCCTCGACCTTGTAGCGGCCGGTCATGGCGTCGACGGTGGCCAGCAGGTCGGGGTCGACGACGAAGGTGACCGGAAGGTCCTTGCCGAGCGCGACGAGCTGCTGCAGCCGGCCGCCAGGGGCGATCTCGGCCGCCAGCTTGTCGTCGCGGAAGATCGGCGTCTGCTGCTCGTCGCCCTCGGTCTCCGCCGTGAGGTGGGTCTTGGAGATCAACGGCCACATGTACGAGAGCTGGGTCTTCTTCGACGCCTCGCCCTCCTGCCAGGGCAGGAAGGTGCGCTCGATGCCGAGCACCTGCTCGTACGGTGCTCTCTTGGACCGGCCGGAGAAGGAGACACCGAGCTGGTAGACGCCGTCCTTGCTCAGGTGCAGCTTCTTGACCGGTACGCGCAGGGAGAAGGGCTGCGAGACACCCGGCGCCAGCTTCTCGACCTTCTCGGTCTTCCCGCCGACCTCCTGGCCGTCCAGGCCCGCGGAGTAGCCGGTGCGCCGGGCGACGTCGTCGATGGAGCTGCGGTTGTTCAGTACGGGGCCGCGACGGAGCCCGATGTGCCCATCGGTGATCGTCGAGCTGCCCTCGTTGGTGATGCTGCCGGTGACGGTAACCGCGTCATCACCCTTGCCGGCCGCCGACGGGCTGAGCGAGTCGATGTCGACGTCGACGGTACGGGAGCCGGAGGGCGCGGCGTGCGCCTCCTGAGCGGCGGGAACCAGCGTCAGCCCGGCCAGCAGCGGTGCACCGGCGACCAGCGCAGCGGCACGTCGCAGCCATCGACCACGCGGCCGTTCGGTTACCGGAAACCCTGCCGCCTCGGCCACGCGCTCGCCCGTCCCTCGTCGTCGTCAGTGGTCGTCGCTATGTGCGTCCACGCATGGTAACGATGACTGCTGTGGCGAAGTGCTGCGGACTGCTCCACCTGATCGGGCGGTGCCGGTCTCCGCGGGGCTTGTCCCCTTTATTCACCTCCGCTTTCCACGCGTCCGCCTCCTGCCGCGCGGGCACGTACCCTGTCCTGTTGTGCCGAACGCCAACAATCACACCCACGCCCCGCAGGCAGAGCGCAGCGCAGAGTCGACGCAGGCGCTGAACCAGGTGCAGCGCCGCGCCGTCAGTGAGCTGCTGCGCGTGTCCCCCGTCGCGGACGATCTGGCCCGTCGTTTCCAGGAGGCCGGGTTCACACTTGCCCTGGTCGGCGGTTCGGTACGGGATGCCCTGCTCGGCCGGCTCGGCAACGACCTGGACTTCACCACGGACGCCCGGCCCGAGGACGTACTGAAGATCGTGCGGCCGTGGGCGGACGCGCTGTGGGAGGTCGGCATCGCCTTCGGCACCGTCGGCTGCAAGAAGAGCTCCTTCGACATCGAGATCACGACATACCGCTCGGAGGCGTACGACCGCACCTCGCGCAAGCCCGAGGTGTCCTACGGCGACTCGATCGAGGAAGACCTGGTGCGCCGGGACTTCACGGTGAACGCCATGGCGGTCGCGCTCCCGCAGAAGGAGTTCATCGACCCGCACAACGGCCTGGAGGATCTGGCGGCGCGGGTGCTGCGCACGCCGGGCACCCCGCAGGAGTCCTTCTCCGACGACCCCCTGCGGATGATGCGAGCGGCGCGCTTCGCCGCGCAGCTGGACTTCACGGTGGCGCCCGAGGTGGTGGCCGCGATGAAGGAGATGGCGGACCGGATCGACATCGTCTCCGCCGAGCGGGTACGTGATGAGCTCAACAAGCTGCTCCTGGGGTCGCACCCCCGCAAGGGACTCACCCTTCTGGTCGAGAGCGGCATCGCCGACCGGGTGCTGCCCGAGCTGCCGGCGCTGCGACTGGAGCGTGACGAGCATCACCGTCACAAGGACGTCTACGAGCACTCGCTGACCGTCCTGGACCAGGCCATCGACCTGGAGGAGGACGGCCCGGACCTGGTGCTGCGGCTGGCGGCGCTCCTTCACGACATCGGCAAGCCGCGGACACGGCGGTTCGAGAAGGACGGCCGGGTCTCCTTCCACCACCACGAGGTGGTGGGCGCGAAGATGACCAAGAAGCGCATGATCGCGCTGAAGTACTCCAACGAGATGGTCAAGGATGTCGCGCGTCTGGTGGAGCTGCACCTGCGGTTCCACGGCTACGGCACGGGTGAGTGGACGGACTCGGCGGTCCGCCGGTACGTACGGGACGCCGGCCCGCTGCTGACGCGGCTGCACAAGCTGACGCGCTCTGACTGCACGACACGGAACAAGCGCAAGGCCAATGCCCTCTCGCGGGCGTACGACGGGCTTGAGGAGCGCATCGCGCGCCTGCAGGAGCAGGAGGAACTGGACGCGATCCGGCCGGACCTGGATGGCAACGACATCATGCAGGTACTGGACATCGCGCCCGGCCCGGAGGTCGGTAAGGCCTACAAGCACCTGCTGGAGCTGCGGCTGGAGAACGGTCCGATGGACCGGGAGGCAGCGATCGAGGCGCTCAAGGAGTGGTGGTCCACGCAGGGCTGATTCAAGGGTGGTCGGGTGAGCCCGGCCGCTCATGTTTCACGTGAAACATCGCGCGCATCGCCTCGGTCACCGTCCATCGACCGGGGCGATGTTTCACGTGAAACACGCGCCCGCGCCATGGCGACGGCGACAACAAGATGGACCACGGCTACGCCGGTGATCAGTGCGGGCGAGCGCCCGTCGGGCGGCAGCACCAGGGCCGCGACTCCGGCCGCGCCGACGAAGGCGGTGTGGAAGAGGAAGTCGTAGAGGGCGAAGACGCGGCCGCGGAACGCGTCGTCGACGGCTTGCTGCACCTCCGTGTCCGTGGCGATCTTCGCGCCCTGGGTGGCCAGGCCGAGCACGAAGGCCGCGATGAGTACGGGCACCAGGGCAAAGGACAGGCCGAGTGCTGGGGCCAGTACGGCGGCCGTTCCGGCGCAGACCGCGATCCAGCCGGTGGCGGTCAGCCGGGTCACCGCCCAGGGGGTCAACACCGCGGCGGCGAAGAACCCGGCGCCCGAGGCGGCGACCGCCAGTCCCAGTGTCGCCATGCCGTCGGGTCCGTTCGCCGGCCAGTAGGCACGGCACAGCATCAGCACCGTGATCGTCAGCGCTCCGTAGCAGAAGCGCATCAGCGCCATGGCCGCCAAGGCACGGGCGGCGGAGCGGCGCTTTCGTAGGTGGGTCAGCCCGGCGGTGAGTCCGCGGACGGTGTCCAGCAGCGCGGCGGCAAGGCGCGGGGGCACCTGGCGGGGATCCGGGCCGAGCAGACCTGGAGGAATGCGCAGCGCGACGCCCGCAGCACACAGGTAGAGGACCGCGCCGAGGAGGACGGAGGACGTGTCGGATTCCACGCCCGCGAGCCGTACGGCGAAGGCGAGACCCCCGCCCGCGGTGGCGGCGAGCGTGCCTGCCGTGGGGGACAGGGAGTTGGCCACCACCAACGCCTCGGCATTGTCGACGACGCGGGGCAGCGCGGCCGACAGCCCGGCCAGGACGAAGCGGTTCACCGCGGTGACACTGAGCGCGGAGGCGTAGAAGAGCCAGTCCGGCGCACCGGCGAGGAGCAGCACCGCGGTCGCCGCGGCCAGGAGCGTACGCAGGAGATTGCCGTGGAGCAGGACCTGGCGGCGGCGCCAGCGGTCCAGGAGTACGCCGGCGAACGGTCCGAGCATGGAGTAGGGGAGCAGCAGTACCGCCATGGCGGAGGCGATGGCTGCCGGGGACGCCTGTCTCTCGGGCGAGAAGACCACGTAGGAGGCGAGGGCGACCTGGTACACGCCGTCGGCGGCCTGGGAGAGCAGCCGGACGGCCAGTAACCGGCGGAAGTCGCGGCGGCGGAGGAGTACGCGGAGGTCACGCGCGGCGGGCATGGGCCACAGCTTCACACAGCCGCGGGCCCCTGGGGAGACTCCCAGGGGCCCGCGGGTCAGAACGGTGCGGTCGCGTCGGCGTCCGCCGGTCGCTGGGTCAGCGCTCGACCTCGCCCTTGATGAACTTCTCGACGTTGTCCCGGGCCTCGTTGTCGAAGTACTGCACCGGCGGGGACTTCATGAAGTACGAGGAGGCGGAGAGGATCGGACCGCCGATGCCGCGGTCCTTGGCGATCTTCGCGGCGCGCAGCGCGTCGATGATGACGCCGGCGGAGTTCGGGGAGTCCCAGACCTCGAGCTTGTACTCCAGGTTCAGCGGGACGTCACCGAAGGCGCGACCCTCCAGGCGGACGTAGGCCCACTTGCGGTCGTCCAGCCAGGCGACGAAGTCCGACGGACCGATGTGGACGTTGTCCTCGCCGAGCTCACGGTCGGTGATCTGGGAGGTGACGGCCTGCGTCTTGGAGATCTTCTTGGACTCCAGGCGCTCGCGCTCGAGCATGTTCTTGAAGTCCATGTTGCCGCCGACGTTCAGCTGCATCGTGCGGTCCAGGATGACGCCCCGGTCCTCGAAGAGCTTGGCCATCACGCGGTGCGTGATGGTGGCGCCGACCTGGGACTTGATGTCGTCACCGACGATCGGGACACCCGCCTCGGTGAACTTGTCCGCCCACTCCTTGGTACCGGCGATGAAGACCGGGAGGGCGTTGACGAAGGCGACCTTGGCGTCGATGGCGCACTGGGCGTAGTACTTCGCCGCATCCTCGGAGCCGACGGGGAGGTAGCACACCAGGACGTCGACCTGCTGGTCCTTGAGGACCTGGACGACGTCGACGGGGGCCTCGTCGGACTCCTCGATGGTCTGACGGTAGTACTTGCCGAGACCGTCGAGGGTGTGGCCGCGCTGGACGGTCACACCGGCGTGCGGCACGTCGCAGATCTTGATGGTGTTGTTCTCGCTGGCGCCGATGGCGTCGGCGAGGTCGAGGCCGACCTTCTTGGCGTCGACGTCGAAGGCGGCCACGAACTCGATGTCACGCACGTGGTAGTCACCGAACTGCACGTGCATCAGACCGGGCACGCGGCTGTCCGGGTCGGCGTCCTTGTAGTACTCGACGCCCTGCACCAACGAGGCGGCGCAGTTGCCCACGCCGACGACGGCTACGCGAACCGAACCCATTCCGGTTGCTCCCTGTTTGTTCTCGACGCGGCTCCGCGGCTGCGGAGCCTCATGTGGCGGTGTCATCGGACGGATCCGGCCGGGATCCACCCCGGTTTCGGGGCAGGCCGCCCGTCTCTCCTGACTCGTTCCGGTCCGGGGCTGCGGGGTCCGGGCCGCGCTGGTCGCGCCCGGTCCGCTCGCTCTCGATGAGCTTGTTCAGCCAGCGAACTTCGCGTTCCACGGATTCCAGCCCGTGTCGCTGCAGCTCGAGGGTGTACTGGTCCAGCCGCTCACGGCGGGCCAGGGAGGTGCGCATCCTTTCGAGGCGCTCCTCCAGGCGGCTGCGTCGGCCTTCCAATACGCGCATTCGTACGTCCCGCGAGGTCTGCCCGAAGAAGGCGAACCGGACGCCGAAGTGCTCGTCCTCCCAGGCGTCGGGCCCCGAGTGGGCGAGCAGCTCTTCGAAGTGCTCCTTCCCCTCGGCCGTCAACCGGTAGACGATCTTGGCCCGGCGTCCCGCGAGCGAGGTTGCGGAGGCGCCCTGAGCCGTTCCTCCCCCGGGCTCCTCGGTCAGCCAGCCGTGCGCGACCAAGGCCTTCAAGCAGGGGTAGAGGGTGCCGTAACTGAACGCTCGGAAGACACCCAGCGAGGTGTTGAGCCGTTTCCGCAGCTCGTACCCGTGCATGGGTGACTCGCGCAACAGGCCGAGCACGGCGAATTCGAGGATGCCGGACCGTCTGCTCATCCTCCGCCTCCTCAGCTGTGTGCGCTCTTTATGCCGAGCTGATGTATCGACTCGATACATCCAGACGATAGAACGGCTCACCGGGTGGGACAAGGGCGGGGGTGGTGAACGGGATCACATCGGTGATTCCACGTAGCCAACGTGACTGATTTGGAGTGAATTCCGAGCCTGGGCAGGTTTTGGCCGTGCGTAGTCTGTGCGGCATGCAGACTGCCGGGAACCGAGTGGCCAAAAGTGGCGTCTCCGTCCCCGGTGTAGTGCGGCCCGTTCGACCAATGCGGGCCGTGTTGTCGGGGGGACCTGAAGTGAACTGCCGCCTTCAGGCGATGAGATAGCGCGCCTGCCCGAGGAGTAACCGTTCCATGAGCGAGCACCGTCGCAAACCGCCGCAGCCGCAAGGTGGCGGACGTGCCGCGGCCCGACGCGCCGCACAGCAACAATCAAGTGGCCGCCGTGCTGCGCGCGGCTCGGCGCGCGGCTCTGCTTCCGCCGCATCCCCGTCCGGCGCGCCTGAGCAGGAGCCCCCGTACCAGGGACGGGCGGCGGCACGCAGGGCTGCGCAACGCGGCGGGCGTCGGCGGGCCCCCGAAGCCGCGGCCGGCGGAGGCCGCCGGTCCCGTGGCGGCGCCGGAGGCGGCGGCCGGCCGCCCAAGAAGCGGTTCATCGATTACCCGCGCGCGGGCAAGGACGGAGCGCGCCGCTGGGTGCCGTCCTGGCGCCTGGTGCTGGGCAGCTGCCTGGGGTTCATCGCCTTCGTGCTCGGGCTGTCGGGCATCGCTCTGGCATACGTCGACGTGCCGAACCCGCAGAAGCTCTCGCAGGTGCAGAAGAACGTCTACTACTGGTCCGACGACAAGCCGATGGTCGTCGCGGGCGGTGGCGAGCTGAACCGCCAGATCGTGCCGTTCAGCGACATCCCGAAGTCGATGCAGAACGCCGTGGTCTCTGCGGAGAACGCCTCGTTCTGGACCGACTCGGGCGTCGACCCGATGGGTATCGCCCGCGCGGTGGTCAAGATGGCCATGGGCGGTGAGACCCAGAGTGGTTCGACGATCACCCAGCAGTACGTGAAGAACACCTTCCTGAACCAGGAGCAGACGCTCAAGCGCAAGATCACCGAGCTGTTCATCTCGATAAAGGTGGGCGGCTCGGTGGACAAGCGGGAAATCCTGCGCGGATACCTCAACACGGCGTACTACGGGCGTGGTGCCTACGGCATCCAGGCCGCTTCGCGGGCTTATTACAACAAGGACTGCACGGACCTCACCACGGGCGAGAGCGCCTTCCTCTCCTCCCTGCTCAACGGCCCGAACCTCTACGACCCGTACGTCACGACGGAGAGCGAGGGCGCGAACCTCAAGCGAGCGAAGGCACGCTGGGCGTGGACGCTGGACCGGGAAGTCGAGACGGGGAACCTGTCCAAGGCCAAGCGGGCCGAAATCGCCAAGGAAGGGTTCCCGCGGCCCCGGCCGCCGAAGAAGGCGATGGACCTGCGAGGCCAGAAGGGCTACCTCGTCGACCTCGCCAACAATTACATCACCGCCAACACGGACATCTCGGAAGCCGAGCTGAAAAAGGGCGGCTACGCGATCCACACCACCTTCGACCGCAAGAAGATGGATCAGCTGACCAAGGCGGTCGAGAAGGTCTCCAAGAAGGCGTTGAAGCCCGAGCAGCGGGCGGTCGACAAGTACGTGCAGTTCGGCGGGGCCTCGGTCGAGCCGGGGACCGGCAAGATCGTTGCCATGTACGGCGGTAAGGACGCCACGGAGCACTACACGAACAACGCCGACTACACCGGCGTCCAGGTCGGCTCCACGTTCAAGCCGTTCGTTCTGGCCGCGGCGATGGACAAGGGCGTGCGGGACCCGAAGAACCCGGCCATCCGTACCCCTGTGTCGCCGAACAGCATGTACAACGGCGACAACAAGCTGCGGCTGCTGAACTACGACCGGACCGTCTGGCACGACAAGGACGGCAACGAGTGGCACCAGGCCAACGACGGCAATGAGGACAAGGGCCGGATCAGCCTTCGGACCGCCATGCAGTTCTCGGTGAACACGCCCTACATCCAGCTGGGCATGGACGTCGGCCCGGAGGTGGTCAAGCAGGAGGCGATCGCCGCCGGCCTGCGGGACGATAACAGCATGGCGCGGACCACACCGACCTTCTCCCTGGGCACCTCGGCGCCCAGCGCGATCCGACTGGCCGGTGCGTACGCCACCTTCGCCGCGAGCGGTCAGCAGACCGACCCGTACTCGGTCGAGTCGGTGACCAAGGACGGCGTGGAGAAGTACAACCACAAGGACGTGGCGAAGACCAAGCAGGCCTTCGACCCGAACATCGCCAACAACGTCACCGACGTCCTCAAGAACGTCGTCAAGAAGGGCACAGGTACGGCGGCGCAGCTGCCGGACGGCCGCGAGGCGGCAGGTAAGACCGGTACCACCGACGACAACAAGTCGGCGTGGTTCGCGGGCTACACCAAGCAGCTGGCCACCACGATCGGCATGTGGCGCGTCAACGACCAGGCGAAGTCCCAGAAGTTCCTCAAGATGTACGGCGTCGGTGGTGAGGAGAAGATCCACGGAGCTTCGTTCCCCTCACAGATCTGGCGCGACTACATGATGGAGGCGATGAAGGGGAAGCCCATGGAGGCCTTCCCGCAGCCGCAGCCGATCGGCAAGGTCGTCTACGGCGAGAGCGCCAGCCCGACTCCGACTCCGACGAAGACGGAGGAGCCGTCGAAGGAGCCGTCGGACGAGCCTTCGGAGAGCCCGAGCGATGACTCGTCCCCGAGCGCCACGCCGACCGAGACCTGCTCCCCCTGGGACCTCGGCTGCAAGGACAACGGTGGGCAGGGCAACGGTGGGCCCTCGGGTGATCCCGGAGACCCCGGGGACGAGCCGTCTCCGCCGGTGACCGAGACACCAGGTGGCGATGACGGTGGTGGTTTCTTCGGAGGCCCTGACGGCGTCGACAACTGATCGCACGCTGTTTCACGTGAAACGCTCATCTGGTTTCACGTGAAACAGAGGAAGCAAGATGACGAGCCCCCGCCCGGCATGCCGGGCGGGGGCTTCGCCGTCTCCGGCACAGGGTCGTGCGGCAGGATGACCCCCATGACGAGCGTGCGACAGGACGAGCCGGTACGGCCGACGCAGCGGGATGAGGTGGCGGCGGCCGGCAGCGAGCTGATCGGCGGCCCGTCCGGCCGTCGCGTACTGCTCGGCGCGAGCTGGTGGACCCCGGTACGCATCATCGCCCTGGTTGCGCTGGGAATGTTCGCCCTGGGGATGGTGCAGAAGCTGCCCTGTTACAACGGCGCCTGGTTCTTCGGCGCCACCAGCCAGTACACCCATGCCTGCTACTCCGACATCCCGCACCTCTACGTCGGACGCGGCTTCGCGGAGAACCTGGTTCCCTACTTCGACCGGATCCCCGGCGACATGCAGTACCTCGAGTATCCGGTGCTCACCGGTGTGTTCATGGAGGTCGCCTCCTGGATGACGCCGCACAGCGGCACGATGCAGCATCGTGAGCAGATCTACTGGCTGGCCAACGCCGGGATGCTCATGGTCTGCGCCGCTGTCCTCGCGGTCTGCGTAGCCCGCACCCACCGCCACCGCCCTTGGGACGCGCTACTCGTCGCCTTGGCCCCCGCCTTCGCGCTGACCGCCACCATCAACTGGGACCTGCTCGCGGTCGCGCTGACTTCTGTGGCGATGTTGCTGTGGTCACGCAGCCGGCCGCTCGCCGCCGGAGTCTTCATCGGCTTGGCCACTGCCGCCAAGCTCTACCCCGTCCTCCTGCTGGGACCACTGTTCGTCCTGTGCTGGCGGGCCGGCAAGTGGCGGGCCTTCGGCGCGGTGACAGGGGGCGCGGTCTTCTCCTGGCTGGCGGTGAACCTGCCGGTGATGCTGCCGGCCTGGGACGGCTGGCAGAAGTTCTACACCTTCAGCCAGGAGCGTCCGATCGACTTCGGATCCGTCTGGCTACTGATCTCCCAGCGGACCGGCAATGCGCTGGAGCACGCCAATACCTACGCCACTCTGCTGATGATCGTCGGGTGCGGTGCCATCGCGCTGCTCACCCTCTACGCACCGCGCCGTCCGCGCCTGGCCCAGCTGGCGTTCTTGGTCGTCGCACTCTTCATCCTGACCAACAAGGTCTACTCCCCGCAGTACGTGCTCTGGTCGGTCCCGCTGGCCGCGCTGGCCCGGCCGCGTTGGCGGGACTTCCTGATCTGGCAGGCCTGCGAGGTCATGTACTTCCTCGGCATCTGGCTGTACCTCGCCTACAGCGGCAGTGGGGACAAGCACCATGGGCTCCCGCCCGAGGGATACCAACTGGCGATCACTCTTCACCTGTTGGGCACGCTGTACCTGTGCGCCCTGGTGATCAGGGACGTCCTGCTGCCCGACCGGGACGGGGTACGTAGGGACGGCGCCGACGATCCCTCCGGCGGCGTCCTGGACCAGGCACCGGACGTGTTCGTCCTCGGCCGACAGCACCACGTCACGCCGCACGCCGTTCCGAATGAGGGCGCGCCACGGGTCGAGTGGGGGCCGGTCCAGGACTGATCGCCGGGGCGGTGGTCCGGCCGACGGGACGGCCGGAGAAACGAGGCGGGCCCGTACATACGGCAGAAGAGCCGTATGTACGGGCCCGTGGTCTCGGTGCCCAGAGGCTGTGGGATCAGCGATCCACGAGGCGGTCGAACTGCGTGGTGGTGTGGCGGAGGTGGGCCACCAGCTCCTCACCGACCTTCGGCTCGGGTGCGTCGCTCGGCACGAACAGGATGGAGACCTGCATGTGCGGCGGCTCGGCGAACCAGCGCTGCTTGCCGCCCCAGACGTACGGCGAGAGGTTTCGGTTCACCGTTGCCAGGCCTGCCCGCGCGACGCCCTTGGCGCGCGGCATCACACCGTGCAGCGCCTTGGGCGACTCCAGGCCGACGCCATGGGAGGTGCCACCGGCCACCACGACGAGGTAGCCGTCGGAAGCCGCCTTCTGCTGCCGGTAGCCAAAGCGGTCGCCCTTGGCCACGCGGGTGACGTCCAGGACCGAGCCGCGGTACTCCGTGGCGTCGTGGTCGCCGAGCCAGAGGCGGGTGCCGATCCGGGCCCGGAAGCGGGTCTGCGGGAACTGGGCCTGCAGCCGGTGCAGCTCATCGGCCTTGAGGTGGCTGACGAACATGGTGTGCAGCGGCAGCCGTGCGGTGCGCAGCCGGTCCATCCAGCCGATGACCTCGTCGACGGCGTCGGTGCCGTCGGTGCGGTCGAGCGGCAGGTGGATGGCGAAGCCTTCCAGCCGTACGTTCTCGATCGCCGAGGCCAGCATGGGCAGCTCCTCCGGCGTGACGCCGTGCCGCTTCATGCTGCTCATGACCTCGACCACGACCCGGGCGCCGGCCAGGCCGCCGAGCCCCTGGACCGAGGAGACCGAGCGGATCGCCCGGTCCGGCAGTGGTACCGGCTCCTCGCCGTGCCGGAACGGCGTCAGGACGAGCAGGTCACCGCCGAAGAAGTCCTTGATGCGGGCTGCTTCGTAGGTGGTGCCGACCGCCAGCAGGTCGGCACCCAGGCGGGTGGCCTCGTCGGCGAGCCGCTCGTGACCGAAGCCGTAGCCGTTGCCTTTGCAGACCGGGACCAGTCCCGGGAACTGCTGCAGCACCTGCTGCTGGTGTGCCCGCCAGCGCGCGGTGTCGACGTAGAGGGTGAGCGCCATGGCCGGCCCGTGAACCTTTCTCGTGACTGTGGTGCGTGGATCTGTGGGGAAAGTCGCAGACGAGCGGTCAGCGCCGCGACATGTAGATGTCCAGCGCCTTGTGCAGGAACTTGTTCAGCGGGAAGTCCCACTCGCCCAGGTACTCCGCCGCCTGCCCGCCGGTGCCGACCTTGAACTGGATGAGACCGAAGAGATGATCCGTCTCGTCCAGCGAGTCGCTGATGCCGCGCAGGTCGTAGACGGTGGCGCCGAGCGCGTAGGCATCCCGCAGCATGCGCCACTGCATCGCGTTCGACGGGCGGACCTCACGGCCGATGTTGTCGGACGCGCCGTAGGAGTACCAGACATGCCCGCCGACGACCAGCATCGTCGCCGCGGAGAGGTTCACGCCGTTGTGGCGGGCGAAGTAGAGCCGCATGCGGTTGGGGTCCTCGCTGTTGAGGGCCGTCCACATGCGCTGGAAGTAGCTCAGCGGACGCGGGCGGAACTGGTCACGCACCGCGGTGATCTCGTACAGCCGCTGCCATTCGGCGAGGTCTTCGTAGCCGCCCTGCACGACCTCGACGCCGGCCTTGTCGGCCTTCTTGATGTTGCGGCGCCACAGCTGGTTGAAGCCCTTGTGGACGTCCTCCAGCGAGCGGTTCTCCAGCGGCACCTGGTAGACGTAGCGCGGCTGCACGTCGCCGAAGCCCGCGCCGCCGTCCTCGCCCTGCTGCCAGCCCATGCGGCGGAGGCGGTCGGCGACCTCGAAGGCACGGGGCTCGATGTGGGTGGCCTCCACGTCCCGCAGCCGCTTGACGTCGGGGTTCTGGATGCCGGCCTTGATCGCGGGGGCGTCCCAGCGACGGATGACGACCGGCGGGCCCATCTTCACGGAGAAGGCACCCTGCTGCTTCAGGTGCGCGAGCATCGGGCGCAGCCAGTCCTCCAGGTGCGGGGAGAACCAGTTGATGACGGGGCCTTCGGGCAGGTACGCGAGGTACCGCTTGATCTTGGGAAGCTGGCGATAGAGGACCAGCCCGGCGCCGACGAGCTGCCCGGTGGAGTCGAACCAGCCCAAGTTCTCCGAGCGCCACTCGGACTTCACGTCGGCCCAGGCCGGGACCTGCATGTGACTCGCCGCGGGCAGACTCTGGATGTATGCCAGATGCTGCTCTCGACTGATGGTCCTCAGGGTCAGGCTCATGCGGGGCGCTCCTCGGCAGGTTTGTCCCCGTGGTCGGGGCTCCGGCTCTCGCGCCGAAGCCTACTGCGCCAAGGGAGCGCCCCGTCTGGGCCTACGGACGCACGCGCCCGTACGTCATCGGTGCGGTCAGCCCAGTACGCCCCCGAAGAGGCCGCCGTGCGCCATGCCGAGGAAGAATCCGAGCGCCGCGGCGCCGAGCCCGATGATCAGTACGAAGCGCTCTCCGGTGGTCACGGAGATGAACTGGCCCCAGGCACCCGTCACGATCCCGACGAGGCCGGCCCAGGAGCTGAGCAGGTGCAGATGGGTGGAGGCGGCGGAGATCACGGCGATGAGCCCGAGTACCAGGGTCACCGCGGCGAGGGTGTTCTCGACAGGGTGCGCCTTGCCGTCGCTGTTCAGCACGCCGAGCAGGCCGTGCTGCTGGGTCTTCTGGGGCTGTACTGCATGTGCCATACGGCACCTCCGTAGACAGGGCGGCGCACTGTAACGCCGCTCACACCCGTTGTGTTCCAGATTGAGGGGATCCCCGGGCTGATTTCAACCGGAAGCCTTCCGGCGGGTACTCTGTACGGTCTGCGCCCATGTCTGTCCGCATTCGCTGCACAGGCCGGGCGCGGAACGCATCACGACCCTCCTGCCACGGAACGACCGTGGCCGCTGAGTCCAAAGGAGGTGGGTTCCACATGCGTCACTACGAGGTGATGGTCATCCTCGACCCCGATCTGGAGGAGCGCGCTGTCTCCCCCCTGATCGAGAACTTCCTTTCCGTCGTCCGTGAGGGCAACGGCAAGGTGGAGAAGGTCGACACCTGGGGCCGTCGTCGTCTCTCGTACGAGATCAACAAGAAGCCCGAGGGCATCTACTCGGTCATCGACCTCCAGGCCGAGCCGGCCGTCGTCAAGGAGCTCGACCGTCAGATGAACCTGAACGAGTCGGTCCTCCGGACCAAGGTCCTCCGTCCCGAGACCCACTGACCGCGTAAGCGTTCAGCGGACATCGGGTTCGAGTAGCAACACAGCAGCCAGCAGCACACCCGCCGAGAGGTTCCCCTAATGGCAGGCGAGACCGTCATCACGGTCGTCGGCAATCTTGTCGATGACCCCGAGCTGCGCTTCACCCCGTCCGGTGCGGCGGTCGCGAAGTTCCGCGTCGCGTCCACTCCCCGCACCTTCGACCGTCAGACCAATGAGTGGAAGGACGGCGAGAGCCTGTTCCTGACCTGCTCGGTGTGGCGTCAGGCGGCGGAGAACGTCGCCGAGTCCCTCACGCGGGGTACCCGCGTGATCGTGCAGGGCCGCCTCAAGCAGCGGTCGTACGAGGACCGCGAGGGCGTGAAGCGCACGGTCTACGAGCTCGACGTCGACGAGGTCGGCGCGAGCCTGCGCAATGCCACGGCCAAGGTCACCAAGACCAGCGGCCGGGGTGCTCAGGGCGGCGGCTTCGGCGGCGGCCCGCAGGGCGGCGGCCAGGGTGGCGGCGGCTGGGGCGGCGGCCCCGGCGGCCAGCAGGGCGGCGGGGGCGGCGCTCCCGCTGACGACCCCTGGGCGACCGGTGCTCCTGCCGGCGGTGGCCAGCAGGGTGGCGGCGGTGGCGGCTGGGGCGGTGGCTCCGGCGGCGGCTACTCGGACGAGCCGCCCTTCTAGGCACGTACGTCTGGCACGTACACGCGGGGCTGTTTCACGTGAAACACGGTTTCACGTGAAACGTGGGCCCGGCGGCCTGAGGGCGCCAGCACAAACTTCTTGAAACTCACTGGAGAGAGACAATGGCGAAGCCGCCTGCTCGCAAGCCGAAGAAGAAGGTTTGCGTGTTCTGCAAGGAGAAGATCTCCTACGTCGACTACAAGGACACGAACCTGCTGCGGAAGTTCATTTCCGACCGCGGCAAGATCCGTGCCCGCCGGGTCACCGGCAACTGCACCCAGCACCAGCGTGACGTCGCCACGGCCGTGAAGAACAGCCGTGAGATGGCGCTGCTGCCCTACACCTCCACCGCGCGATAAGGGAAGGGTGACCGAAACATGAAGATCATCCTCACCCACGAGGTCTCTGGCCTCGGCACCGCCGGCGACGTCGTTGACGTCCGGGACGGTTACGCCCGTAACTACCTGGTTCCGCGTGGTTTCGCGATCCGCTGGACCAAGGGTGGCGAGAAGGACGTCGAGCAGATCCGCCGCGGTCGCAAGATCCGCGAGATCGCGTCGGTCGAGCAGGCCAACGAGGTCAAGGGTCAGCTCGAGGGCGTCAAGGTGAAGCTGGCCGTCCGTGCCGGCGACGCCGGCCGCCTGTTCGGCTCCGTCACGCAGGCTGACATCGCCTCGGCGATCAAGGCTGCCGGTGGCCCGGACGTGGACAAGCGCCGCGTGGAGGTCGGTTCGCCGATCAAGACCCTGGGCGCGCACCAGGTCTCCGTGCGTCTGCACGCCGAGGTTGTCGCCAACGTCGGCGTCGAGGTCGTCGCTGCCTGAGTGCAGCCCGATCGCACGGCCTGATTCACCGGCCGCGGACGGCAGCCCGCTGACCGCGGCACGGTGAGCGAGTCACACCGCAGGGGCCGCATCCTTCCGGGATGCGGCCCCTGCGGCTGTCTGGTGGCCCGGCGCCTTCCGGGTGGTGCTGCCTCCCCTCAGCGGGCGGCGCCTGTCACGATCCAGCGGCCGGAGCGCGTACGGAACCACAAGGTCAGAAGGCGGACCGTCATCATCAGGGCCATCGACCACCACAGGGCCGTCAGCCCGCCACCCAGTGCCGGCACGGCCAAGGCCACGGGCGCGAAGACGGCCAGCGTGATCAGCATCGCCCCGGCCAGGTACGGCCCGTCCCCCGCCCCCATCAGCACACCGTCGAGGACGAAGACGATGCCGGAGACGGGCTGACTCACCGCGACGACCAGCAGGGCCGGCAGCAGGACGTTCTTCACGGTCGGGTCGGCGGTGAACAGGGGGATGAACAGTGGGCGGGCCAGCGCGACCAGGGCGCCCAGCACGACGCCGGAGGCGATCCCCCACTCGACCATGCGGCGGCAGGCGGCCTTCGCTCCGTCCACGTCGCCCGCGCCGAGATAGCGCCCGATGATGGCCTGACCGGCGATGGCGATCGCGTCCAGCGTGAAGGCCAGCAGTGACCACAGGGTCAGGATGATCTGGTGGGCGGCCACATCGGCGTCACCGAGCCGTGCGGCCACCGCCGTCGCGATCATCAGGACGGCCCGCAGCGACAGCGTACGGACGAGCAGCGGCACGCCGGCCTGGGCGGAAGCGCGGATGCCGGCGGCGTCGGGGCGCAGGGAAGCGCCGTGCCTGCGGGCACCCCGTACGACGACGGTGAGGTAGACGGCCGCCATGCCGCACTGGGCGATCACGGTGCCCCAGGCGGAGCCGGCGATCCCCAGGCCGGCGCCGTAGACGAGCCCGATGTTGAGGACGGCGTTGACCGAGAAGCCGCTGATGGCGACGTACAGCGGGGTTCTGGTGTCCTGCAGGCCGCGGAGCACGCCGGTGGCGGCGAGCACGACGAGCATGGCCGGGATACCGAGGGCGCTGATGCGCAGGTAGGTGGTGGCGTACGGGGACGCGGTGGTGGAGGCGCCGAAGGCTTCGACCAGCCAGGGGGCGGTCGGCAGTACGACGGCGATCACGGCGGCGCCGAGGAGGAGGGCGAGCCAGATGCCGTCCATGCCCTGGCGGATCGCCGCGGAGAGATCACCGGCGCCGACGCGCCGGGCAACGGCTGCCGTGGTGGCGTACGCGAGGAAGACGAAGACCGAGACGGCCGTGGTGAGGAGGGCGGCGGCGACTCCGAGGCCGGCCAGCTGCGGAGTGCCGAGGTGGCCGATGACCGCGCTGTCGACCATGACGAAGAGAGGTTCCGCGACGAGCGCGCCGAATGCGGGAAGGGCGAGTGCGATGATCTCGCGGTCGTGCCTGCGGCCGGTGCGCCGGGGCTTCGCGGGAGCCTGTGTCATGCACCCAATCTAATCTTCCACAGGTAAGAGACACAACTAGGTTGTGGTCCTTACTTTCCACAGTGTGGAGTGGTCGTCTCCGCGTCGATTGCCGCGATCTTGAACAGGTTGCCGAAGTTTTTCTCCCCCACAGCCTATGGATGAGGAAAGTGCAGGTCAGAGCTACAGGGGAGGAGTGATTGTGTGTTTGTCCACATCGGTTTCCCCCGCCCCGTGCACAGGATCCGGGGAGTTCTCCACAGCTTGGGGGCGATCATCCACATGGCCTGTGGATAACCAGATTGGCGGACGGTGCCCACAGGCCTACCGTTGTGCGGCGCCCCTTCCCCGTGCCGGTACCTGGATTCATCCGAACTCGTCGCGCCGTAAGCGGAGTCGGGTGACTCGTTTGTCGGAGCAGTGCCGTAAGAAAGAAGGGCACAGCAACGTCCGCATCGCGGACGGGAGGAGGTGGCGTGGTGAGCATGCCCGAGGCCATGGAGGACCCCTGGGCCGACTCCGGCCCCGGCGACCGGCTGCCCGCCCGCCCCCGCCGGCACGACGGCAAGGGACGCGGTCGCGAGGACCGCTTCGACCGTGAGGACAGCGGCGGTGCGTGGTCCGGCGGCGGCTTCGAGCGGGTCCCGCCGCAGGACCTGGACGCCGAGCAGTCCGTACTGGGCGGCATGCTGCTCTCCAAGGACGCCATCGCCGACGTGGTGGAGGTCCTCAAGGGCCACGACTTCTACCGCCCCGCGCACGAGCTGGTGTACCAGGCGATCCTCGACCTGTACGCCAAGGGCGAGCCGGCCGACCCGATCACCGTCGCCGCCGAGCTCACCAAGCGCGGCGAGATCGGCCGCGTGGGCGGCGCGTCGTACCTGCACACCCTCGTGCAGTCCGTGCCGACCGCGGCCAACGCCGAGTACTACGCCGAGATCGTCCACGAGCGGGCGGTGCTGAGACGGCTGGTCGAGGCCGGTACGAAGATCACGCAGATGGGATACGCCGCCGACGGCGACGTCGACGAGATCGTCAACAGCGCCCAGGCCGAGATCTACGCCGTCACCGAGCAGCGCACCAGCGAGGACTACCTCCCGCTCGGCGACATCATGGAGGGCGCGCTCGACGAGATCGAGGCGATCGGCTCCCGCCAGGGCCAGATGACCGGCGTCCCCACGGGCTTCTCCGACCTGGATTCCCTGACGAACGGCCTGCACCCCGGCCAGATGATCGTCGTCGCGGCGCGCCCGGCGATGGGTAAGTCCACGCTCGCGCTGGACTTCGCCCGAGCATGTTCGATCAAGCACAACATGCCGAGCGTCATCTTCTCGCTCGAAATGGGCCGCAACGAGATCGCCATGCGTCTGCTGTCCGCCGAGGCGCGCGTGGCGCTGCACCACATGCGCTCCGGCGCGATGACGGACGAGGACTGGACCCGGCTGGCCCGGCGCATGCCCGACGTCTCGGCCGCACCGCTCTTCATCGACGACTCGCCGAACCTCTCGATGATGGAGATTCGGGCGAAGTGCCGGCGCCTGAAGCAGAGACAGGACCTCAAGCTCGTGGTCATCGACTACCTGCAGCTGATGCAGTCCGGTGGCTCCAAGCGCGTCGAGAGCCGCCAGCAGGAGGTCTCGGACATGTCCCGTAACCTCAAGCTGCTGGCCAAGGAGCTGGAGCTGCCGGTCATCGCGCTCTCGCAGCTGAACCGTGGCCCCGAGCAGCGGACTGACAAGAAGCCGCAGGTCTCCGACCTTCGAGAGTCCGGATCGATCGAGCAGGACGCCGACATGGTCATCCTGCTGCACCGCGAGGACGCCTACGAGAAGGAGTCCCCCAGAGCCGGTGAGGCGGACATCATCGTCGGCAAGCACCGTAACGGCCCCACCGCCACCATCACCGTCGCCTTCCAGGGCCACTACTCCCGCTTCGTGGACATGGCCCAGACGTGACCCGTAGCGGTTTGTAGGTTCTCGAAATCCGTGTCGGATTCTCAGATCCGATGACGGATCAGGGTCGGATACGACACGGAGCCGAGACGTGCCGGCGCGTGTCGTCGGCCAGTGGCCGACGACAGGTCAGGGGATATCGAGCAGGACCTTCCCGACGACCCCCTGTTCGAGCGCCGCATGAGCGTCAGCGGTGCGCTCCAGCGGGAAGCGGTGCAACGGCAATCCGGCCTCCTCGCCCACGCGCAGCGCGCCCGCGCTCACGGCCGCCGCGACATCGCAAACCGCCTGCTGCTTGGCCGCGGGCCGCACGGTGTAGATGAAGACGCTCTGCCAGCGCAGGTTCGCCGGCAGGGAGGAGAGCACCGGGACGGAGAGCTGCTCGCCCTCGCCGCCCGAGTAGTAGGCCACCACCGCTCCCCGTGCGGCCACCGCGACATCGAGGGCCGCGTTGGCTCCCGGCGCGACCTCCACGAAGATGTCGACGCCCTCGGGGGCGAAGGCCAGGATCTCCGCTGCCGCGTCCTGCGTGCGGTAGTCGACCACCCGGTGTGCACCGGCCGCGTGCGCCAGCGCGGCCTTGGCGGGGCTGCTGACTGTGGTGATCACACGAGCCCCGGCCCAGCGGGCGAGCTGGATGGCGGCGTTTCCGACCACGCCGGCGCCGCCGGCCACCAGAACGGTGGTGCCCCCCAGGGTGCCTGGCGCGATGCGCCCCGGCCCGCCGTCGTGAACGGTCAGCGCGCGGTGGGCGGTCAGGGCCGGGATACCCAGGGCGGCGCCGAGTTCGAACGGGGCGTGGTCGGGCAGGGCGACGGCTTGTTGGTCGGGGACGAGCGTGTACTGCTGTGCTGTTCCCCAGGGCCGCTCCCACGCGGCCTCCCAGATCCATACCCGCTGTCCGGCCCGCGCCGGGTCGACCTGCGGACCGACGGCGTCGATCACGCCGGCACCGTCCTGGTGGGGCACCTGCTCGCTCATCTCCGACGGCAGCGGGCGTCTGCGGCTGCGCCAGTCGGTCGGGTTGACACCCGAGACGTGCATACGCCCCCGTACCTCGCCCGGCCCCGGCTCGGGAACCGGACGCTCAACGAGCTTCAGGACCTCGGGGCCGCCGGCAGCCGTCCGGATGACGGACTTCATCTCTCACCTGTCTTTCGCTGGCCCCTGGGAACGGTCGGCACCCGGGGAGGACACCGCCCTGCACGGGGCACTCTTGGGAACGTCTCCCAGCAGAGACGGCATTCCGGGAGGGCCCGCGAACAACGATCTCTGGAATCCAGCCTGAGGAAATGGCACGTGCCTGAGGCGGCAGCCCAGCGACACGGCCTGAGAAAGGCAGAGGAACTCCAGGTCACAGGGTCGATATGCGACAAGGAGGCTGAAAACTCACAGTAGCGACCCGTAGCCGTTGGTGGTCAGGGCAGGCGTCGGCCCGCTCCGTTGTGATGATGGTCCGATGGAAGAAGATCTCGCTCCGGCGCCCGTCATCCTTGGGATCGACGACCTCCGTCCGCTCCCCGGAGCCACGCGGGTCGCCCGCACCAGCCGCGACGGTGTCCAGCTCCTGCAAGAGCACCGCGAGACCTTCGTCGACGAGCTCTGGCTCGACCACGATCTCGGTGGTGACGACAGCATCATGCCCGTGGTGACGCTCTTGGAAGAGGCCGCCTTCGACGGACGGCCCTTCCGTATCGGGACGGTCTTCGTTCACAGCGCCAACCCCATCGGCGCCGAGACGGTCGTCCGTTCGCTCACCCGCTGGAACTACCGGGTCCGACGCGCGGTGGCCCAGCGGAGTCCGACGCGAGGTTGAGCCCCTCATGCACCGTCCCTCGCCGAATGTGTCGGCGAGGGACGGCAGTTCCGCTGGGTTCTGCCAGCATGAGGGCATGACGGAGTGGGGCGGCGTGGTGGTGTCCTCGGACGAGGAGCGCGAGGACGCGCAGTTGCTGGCGGGGACTCGGCGGGAGTTGTGGCGTCGGCTGGCCGTGGGGCAGTCGGAGGGGCGGGCGCCGTCGATGGTGGGCGCGGTCGTGCGGGACGGGCGGCCGGTGTGGCTGGGGCTGCGGGGAGCCGTCGACGGCGCGGTACCGCACGGTGATGTGCAGTACCGCATCGGTTCCCTCACCAAGACGTTCGTGGCGGTGCTCGTCATGCGACTGCGCGACGAGGGGCTGCTCGACCTGGCGGACCCGGTCGGCAAGCATCTGAAGGACACACCGGTGCCGGATGCGACGATCGCGCAGCTGCTCGCGCACAGTGCAGGACTGGCGGCCGAGGCGCGTGGGCCGTGGTGGGAGCGCACGCCGGGCAGGCTGCGGCCGGGTCCTGCCGACCTCTTCGGTGAACGGCCACGCCGTCACCCTGCGGGCCGGCGGCACCACTATTCCAACCCTGGATATGCGTTGCTGGGCGCGCTCGTCGAGCGGCTGCGCGACGGCGCGCACTGGGGCGAGGTGCTCCGGCGCGAGGTGCTGGAGCCGTTGGGGATGACGCGTACGACGCTCGACCCGGTGGCGCCGCACGCGGCGGGCTGGGCGGTGCACCCGTGGGCGGACGTGCTGCTGCCGGAACCGGCCGAGGACACCGGTCTGATGGCCCCGGCGGGCCAGCTGTGGTCCACGGCGACCGACCTGTGCCGGTGGGCTGCGTTCCTGTCCCGCGGCGAGGAACGGGTACTGGGCGCCTCGAGCGTCGCCGAGATGCGCACGCCCGCGGTGCCGGCGGAGGGCGACTGGAGCACGGGTTACGGCCTGGGCATGCAGCTGCTGCGGACGGACGACGGCCGGGTGCTGGCCGGCCACACCGGCTCCATGCCGGGCTTCCTGGCGTCCCTGTGGGTCGGCGCGGATCCCCGTACGGACGAGGGCATCGCGGGCCTCGCACTGGCCAACTGCACCTCGGGCCCGGCGATCAGCGGAATCGCCGCCGATCTCGTGCGGATCGTGGCCGAGCGGGAGCCGCGGGTCCCCGCGCCGTGGCGGCCCCTGGCCGGCCCGCTGGACGAGGAGCTGCTGGCGCTGACCGGCCCCTGGTACTGGGGCGCCAGTCCGTACCTCCTGCGGTTGCGGGCGGACCGGGAGCTGGAGCTGGGCCCGGCATCCGGCGGGGGCCGCAGTTCGCGGTTCCGGCCGGCGACGGACGGCAGCTGGACGGGCCTGGACGGCTACTACGCGGGGGAGACGCTGCGCGCCGTACGGGCGGGGGACGGCTCGGTCAGCCACCTGGACCTGGGGACGTTCGTGTTCACCCGCGCGCCCTACGGGCCGTCGGCGCCGGTACCGGGCGGCGTCGACGAAGGCGGCTGGCGCACGGAGGGCTGAGCGAACACCGGACGCGGCGTCGGACGCGGCGGCAACGGGGCCCGGTAGCGGCGGTGCCCGTGGGCAGCGGGTGCCGAAGGTCGACCGGCGGGGCGGACGTACAGTCGAGCCAGATATCAGGAGTGCCCGGGAGCCGCCGTCGTGCGGGACCCGCTACCGCTGGAAGGCCACTGTGACTGCCGTGAACGATGCGACCACGACCGCGAACTCCGACACCCCGGCGCTGCTCGACCTGCCCCCGCTCACCGCGGCCCACTTCGCGCGCGTCGAGGACAAGGTCGCCGCGCTGATGGGGACCGAAGCGGACGTCGTGACGATGCAGGGCGAGGCGCTGCTGCCGCTGGAGGCGTGTATCCGCTCGGCCGTCCGGCCCGGCAGCACCGCGCTGAACATCATCACCGGGCCGTACGGCGAGACCTTCGGCGGCTGGCTGCGGTCCTGCGGTGCCGAGGTCGTGACGATCAGCGCACCGTTCACCGGGGCCGTCTCGCCGCAGCAGGTGGCCAACGCGCTGCGGGAGAACCCGGCCATCGACTTCGTGAGCCTGGTGCACGCCGAGGCCGCGACCGGGAACACCAACCCCGTGGCCGAGATCGGCGCCGTGGTGCGGGAGCACGGTGCGCTGCTGATGCTGGACGCGGTCGCGTCGGTGGGCGCCGAGCCGCTGCGTACCGACGAGTGGGGCGTGGACCTGTGCGTGATCGGTGGACAGAAGGCGCTGGCGGGCCCGGCCGGGGTCTCGGTCGCCTCGGTGAGCGCCCGCGCCTGGGAGCGGATCGCCGCCAATGAGCAGGCCCCGCGCCGCTCCTACCTCTCGCTGCTGGACTGGAAGGACCGCTGGATCGACGGTGGCCGTACTGCCCTGCCGCACGCTCCGGCGCAGCTGGAGATGCTGGCCCTGGAGCAGGCCGTGGACCGGGTGGCAGCCGAGGGCCTCGACGCCGTCATCACCCGCCACCGTGCGGCGGCGGCAGCAACACGTGCGGGCGTTCGTGCGCTGGGCAGCCTGACGCCGTACGTGCTCCGCGACGAGGATGCCGCGCCGGCGGCGACGACGCTGCGGGCTCCGGAGGCACTGGACGCACGCGAGGTCGTGGCCGCCGCGCTGGCCGCCGATGGCGGGGTGCCGCTGCAGGCCGCGGCCGGTGCGCTGGCGACGGAGATGATCCGTCTGAACCACTACGGCCGTGCCGCGGACCGTGGGGTGGTGCTCGCTGCGCTGTCCGCACTGGCCGCGGGGCTGCGCACGCTGGGCGCCGAGCCGGACACCGCTGCCGCCACGAAGGCGGCCGAATCCGCGTGGAACGCGGTGGTCGGGGGCTGACCCCTCCGCGGCGGACGGGCACCCGAGGGGGCAGATCCAGTAGGCCGGGCGTTCCGGCCGGCGTTGAGGCCGGCGTTTCGGCGCGGCTAGGCCATTCGAGTGTCCTTTGGGCCCATGGGCCGCGATAAGAGCTGAGTGGGGCCGTGTTTCACGTGAAACACGGCCCCACAGTCATGTGCGGGTGAAGTAGCCGTGTCGGCGTATCGACGGGGGAGAGGGGAAAAGGACCGGTCCCAGGGGGCGACGGCATCGTTCGCCAACCGTTCACCGAGAAGCGGAACGACGAGCCCTCAACTCTCCTAATTTAACGATCTCTTGGCGGGGTAGAGCAGCGAGTGATGGGGCTCCGGGGGCGGCTGAAGGAGAGGGGAAAGCGACCGCTCGGGGTGCCTCCACGGGTATCTGAGCACAGTCGCCCGCTCATGTTCGTGAACCGGCTCGCCCGCGCCGTCGAGGGCAGCTCAATCGCTGCCCGATAAACGGGACCACCAACCCGGTTCAGTGACGGCTGGGCAGATGGTTCTCGCCGGCCGCCTCTGGCGCGTTTCCGGCTCTCTTCCCACGGCACGCCGACGTCGGGTCGCTGGTCACGCGCTTGGCGGCACTTAGAATCGGAACGTCCGGCCCGGTTGTCGACACGGTTTCCGAGACAGTGGTGCAGCCGTTTTCGAGGAGGCCGGGGAATGCCGGAGAAAGAGGCCTCGGCGTTGCGTGCCGACGCGCGACGCAATAGGGCGCTCGTGTTGCAAGCGGCCCGAACTGCCTTCGAGGAATACGGGTTGAGTGTTCCGCTTGGCGAGATCGCTCGGCGCGCGGGGGTGGGGGCCGGCACCGTTTACCGTCATTTCCCGTCGAAGGACGAGCTGTTCAAGGCGACGGTCGCGGACCGGTTGCAGCTGTTCACCGACACCGCACGGGACTTGGCCGAGGTGCCCGACCCCGGCGAGGTCTTCTTCCGGTTCATTTCCTCGGTGGTACGGCTGGCCGCGCAGAACAAGGCGATGTGCGCCGCGTTGGGCGGCGCCGACGTGGTCCGGGCGCGTCCGGTGGAGCCGGGCCCGGAGCAGGAATTCTGGTCGGCGTTGGAAGTGCTGCTGCACAGGGCGCAGCGGGACGGTGCGGTGCGCAAGGACGTGGTCCTGGCGGATGTCCGGGTGCTGTTGACCGGCTGCATGGCCATGGAAGTACGCCGGTCGGGTGAGAATCGCGGAGCAATGCGGGAAGCCGGCGCCAGGGCGGAGTCTCTCCAGAATGTCCCAGGTACCTCGGATATCTCGGGTACCTCGGATGCGCCGGATGCCTCGACAATCCTGAATACCTCGGCAACCCCGAAGAGTTCGACTGCGGAACCGGCGGCCGGTGGGCTGGGCCGTATGACGGCGCTGATGTGCGACGCGCTGCGCGCCGGGCGAGACGTAACGAAACTACCGTTCGAAGCGGCTGGCTGTGACGAAACTCTGTGCGAAGAATGCGGCGTACCAGTGCAAACGGCGCACACCGGCCGACCCGCCCGCTACTGCGGTGGGGCCTGCCGGCAGAAGGCGCACCGGGCCCGATCCAGGGTCCATTCGAGTGACGACGGCACAGAGGAGGGCGGCGTCGGACCTGCACAGTCCACCTCAGTCGCCGTACCGGCCGAAGTCACACAGGCCCAGTAAGCCCGCAGGTCGGATGCGCCACCGCGGCACATCAGTCACTCAAGTCACAGTTGGCGTTTGAAGCCCAGGTGGGAGGCCTCGAAGCCGATTCGCTCGTAGAACCGGTGAGCGTCGATGCGCGTCGCGTCGGAGGTCAGCTGGATCAACTGGACGCCGAGCGCGCGGGATTCCTCCACCGCCCAGTCCATGAGGCGGGTGCCCAGGCCGCTCCCCCGCTCCTCGGAGTGGATGCGCACCCCTTCGACGATCGAGCGGGTCGCGCCGCGCCGGGAGAGCCCGGGAATGAGGGTGAGCTGCAGGGTTCCCACGACGCGGCCGTCGTGTTCAGCGACCACCAGGTGCTGGTTCGGGTCGTCGGCCAGCCGCTTGTACGCCGTACGGTACGGAGTCAGGTCGTCGGGCGACTCACGGGTGGCGCCCAGCGGGTCGTCGGCAAGGAGCGCCACGATGGCGGGGATGTCCGCCTCGGTCGCCCGGCGGATCTTGAAATCGCTCATGCGCGCGACGATATGCCGTGTGCGGCCCGTGTCCCAGGGGTCGAGCACGTAGCGCGCACCACTCTGATCAGGCGACCTCGGACCGTCGCCGGTCGAGCGGTACGCGCCCCTGTGGATCAGGCCTCGGCCGGTACGGCCCCCGTGGCCATGCCCTCGACCGCGGCCACCAGCGGTGCCAGCTCCGGCCGGCGGGCGGCCTCGCGCAGCGCCTCGGCCAGCGCGGCGTCGTGCGTCGGGCGGGCCTCGTCCAGCAGCCGGTGGCCCTGCTCCGTGACGTTGGTGTAGATGCCGCGACGGTCGTCGGGGCACAGGTAGCGCGACAGCAGTCCGCGCTCCTCGAGCCGGGTGACCAGGCGTGTCGTCGCGCTCTGGCTGAGCACGACGGCGTCGGCGACCTGGTGCATGCGCAGGTGGCCGCCCACCCCGTCGTGCTGTTCGCTCAGCACGTTCAGCACGGAGTACTCGCGCACGCTCAGGTCGTGTCCGGCCTGCAGGGCGCGCTCGATGTGCGACTCGATCCGGCCGTGCAGGGCGGAGAGCGCGCACCACCCCTGGGCGAGGCCGGGCGCGCGGACCGTCTGCTGGCACTGCGTCATGAGAACCCTCCTTTGGGTCGTACTCCTCAGGGTAGGCCACCCGCGAAATAGCCAGCGCTTGCAAGTAACCCGCGTTTGCAATTATTGTGAATGCATCCAACCTCCCCCTGCAACGTTTTGAAGGGCCCAGTCATGCCTCTCGCACTGCTGGCGCTGGCAATCGGCGCCTTCGGAATCGGCACCACCGAGTTCGTGATCATGGGATTGCTGCCGGAGGTCGCCGCGGACTTCGACGTCTCCATCCCCACCGCCGGCCTGCTGACCACCGGCTATGCACTCGGTGTCGTGGTCGGCGCCCCGCTCCTGGCGATCCTCGGATCCCGCGTCTCGCGCAAGCGGATGCTGATGCTGCTCATGGGGCTGTTCGTCGCCGGCAACCTCGTCTCGGCCGTCGCGCCCGTCTTTGGCGTGATGCTCGCCGGCCGGGTGATCGCCTCGCTCGCGCACGGTGCGTTCTTCGGTATCGGCTCGATCGTGGCCGCGGGCTTGGTCGCCCCGCACAAGAAGGCCGGCGCGATCGCGATGATGTTCACCGGCCTGACCGTCGCCAACGTCGTCGGCGTGCCGGCCGGCACCTTCATCGGGCAGAGCGTCGGCTGGCGGGCGACCTTCTTCGTCGTCGCCGCGCTCGGCGTCCTCGGTCTGCTGGGCATCGCCGCACTGGTGCCGGCCGACCGCCGCGAACCCGCCCGCGACGGGGGCTCCGGTACGGACCTCCGGCGTGAGCTGGCCGCTTTCCGCAACCCGCAGGTTCTGCTGGCCATGGCCATGACCGTGCTGGGATTCGGTGGCGTGTTCGCCGCGATCACCTACATCGCGCCGATGATGACCGAGGCCGCCGGTTACGCCGACTCCTCCGTGACCTGGCTGCTCGTCCTCTTCGGCATCGGCATGGTGATCGGGAACCTGATCGGTGGCAAGTTCGCCGACCGCGCGCTGATGCCGATGCTGTACGTGGCGCTGACGGCGCTGGCCGTCGTGCTGGGCACCTTCACGTTCACCGCGTACGACAAGGTCGCGGCGGCCGTCGCCATCCCGCTGATCGGCGCCTTCGGGTTCGCCACGGTGCCGCCCCTGCAGAAGCGGGTGCTGGACCAGACCGCTGACGCTCCCACGCTGGCCTCCGCCGTCAACATCGGCGCCTTCAACCTCGGCAACGCGATCGCCGCCTGGCTCGGCGGAATGGTCATCTCGGCCGGTTTCGGCGTCACGGCCCCGAACTGGGTCGGCGCACTGCTCGCCGCGTCCGCGCTGGTCCTGGCCTTCTGGTCGGCCGCGCTGGAGCGCCGGGGCCGGGCGGCCGGTCGGGCGCACGGCCACATGGCCGACGCCGGAACCGGCCGGGTCGTCACGGGCGCGGCGTCGGCGAAGCGCGCGGCGGCCGGGCGTCTGTCGGAGCAGTCCCTCGTGCAGGACGGCCGCGTACAGGACGGCCTGACCGGAGCCACCGCGCACGACAGCTCGACAGGCGCCCCCGTACAGGGCAGCCCGGTGGAGGCCGCACGTATGTGACGGCAACGGCACGGCCACCGGCCCGCGCTCTCATCTCCCCACCACTTCACAACGCCCCCAAGGCACCACTCCCCAAAACGCCACTCCCCAAGGCACCAGCCCGCAACGCCCCCAAGGCACCACCCCACAACGCACCACATCCCTAGGAGCACCCCCCCATGAGCACCCCCGAGACCATCACCGCGGTTCGCCCGCTGACCACCGGTGACGCCGACGCCCTCGTCGAGGCGGCGTGGCGGGCCGCCGACGGCGAAGGCGTGCGCGGCAGCGTCACCGTCCTGGACGCGGGCGGCCAGCTGCTCGCCTTCCGGCGGGACGACGAAGCCGTCCTGATCTCCGGCGAGACCAGCACCCGCAAGGCGTACACCGCGCTGCAGATGGACGCGCCGACCGCGGACCTCGTCGACCTGGTCCGTCCCGACGGCCTCTTCCACTCGCTGCCGACCGCGCTCGACCGGCCGCTGCTGTTCATCGCGGGCGGCGTACCGCTGCACCGCGACGGTCGGCTGATCGGCGCGATCGGCTTCGGCGGCGGCGCGCCCGAGCAGGACCACCGGATCGCCACCGCCGCCCGTGAGGCCGCCGGCCTGGAGTGATCGCCCCGCGACCGCGAGGTCTCGGGTCTGAGGTGAGCACTGCACGCCCGCGCGGCCGCCGGCCCGGGGTGATCGCTCCCCTGCGGTGATCACCCCGCAGCCGCCCGGCCCGTCTTCTCCGGCCGCCGCCCGCGCGCTCCGCGCAGGCGGCGGCCGCGTGCTGTCGGCCCCCAGGGCTTCAGCACCGAGACGGCGGTCAGGAAGACGTACAGCGTGAGGGCGACGGCCGGCGCCGCGACGAGATCGACCTCGGGCGGCACCGGGCGACCCGCCGTGACCGCGGCCGCCGCACTGTTGACCTGCGTACGCAGTGCGAAAACGGTCGCGGCGACCGCGCCCAGGGTCAGCCAGAACTTGGTGACCACCCACCGGTGCCGGGCCAGTCCCCACGGTGTGCCGAGCGACAGGACGAGACCGGTGACGAGGGTGAGCAGCGCGAGCGGGACGACCAGCCAGTCGACGAAGATCTTCATCGAGCGGTAGGCGGCCCCGGCGAGGTCCAGGGCAGCCCCGGACGTCCCCGCACCATCGGACGCACCGGCGCCCGCACGCGCGGTCGCCGCCGTGATGCCGAGGGCCAGGAGGCCGAGCGTGAGCCCGAGCCAGCCGACGGAGACGATGACGTGGACGACGAGTGTGGCCCGCCGTGCGGGCCGGCTGAGCTGCTGCATGTCCCCACCGTCCCGCCGGTCGGCCGGTGGCGCGTCTGACGGCGGGAGTATCCGCCCGTACGCGCCGGCGAGTACGCCGCGCCCGACCCGGCGCTGACGCCTCGCGGAGCGACCACCTACCCTCGCCCCCATGGCCAAGCTGCACCTCTTCGACCTGGACGGGACGCTGCTCTACCGATCGGCCGCCGCCGTGGAGATCGCCCGGCAGCTCGGCCTGGAGCGGGAGACCGGCGAGCTGGAGCGCGCGTTCGCGGCCGGCGACCTGACGCCGCCGCGCTTCGCTCAGATGGCCTGCGACCTGTGGACCGAGCTGACGCACGCCGACGTCGCGGCCGCGTTCGAGGCGGCGCCCTGGCTGGCCGGTATCCGGGAGGTGTGGGCCGACATCCGCGAGCGCGGAGAACACTGCGCGGTGATCTCCCTGTCCCCGTCGTTCTTCGTGGAACGCCTGCTGGACTGGGGCGCGGACGCCGCGTACGGCTCGCGCTGGCCGGCGGTGCCCTTCCGGGAGCGGGTGGACCCGGCCGGCATCCTGTCCGCCGGGGCGAAGGTGCGGATCGCCGACGAGCTCTGTGCGTCCTTCGGGCTGGGCCGGGCCGACTGCGTGGCGTACGGGGACTCCCGTTCCGACACCGAGCTGTTCGCGGCCGTTCCGGCGTCCGTCGCGGTGAACGCGGACCACCACGTCAGCGAGTTGGCGACCTTCGCGTACGGCGGGCGGGACCTTCGCGAGGCCTACGCGCTGACGCTCGGGAGCGCTGCGTAGGGGGCGTCAGGCCGGTTCGTCAGCCGCTTCACCGTACGCTCACCAGGACTTCACCGGGGGGTCGGTGCGGTGCCCGGGAACGGGGCTTGTGGATTCGACCGGTGCCGGTATGGTCGAGTCCGGTTCAGCGGATGAGCGCGTCGTGGGAGGCCCGACGGCCGTCCGGAGCCCGCCAGCCTATCGGCAACGGCTTTGCGGACGCCCGGACTTCGGGCTGTCCGCCCGGGTGCGTGGACGCGGGCTGAGATGCTGCGGAGGCGTGCGGAGACGGGAACTGCGTTGGATGTCATATCAGTCGGAGCTGCCCCGCTTTCATGGGTGTTGCCCGGCTAGCGGTTGCCGATCAAGAATGCGAAGACGTTCCCCGACCGTTCGAGGCGAGGCAGACCATGGACGCTCCGACCACCGCGTCGGCCGGTAGCGGCGCCGAGGGTGACAGTGGCGCCTGGAGTTGGTTCTCCCCCTCTCCCGCCAAGTCACCGGAGAGGCCGGCGGAAACCCCGGAGGAGCGCGACCCGGAGCCTCCCCCCGCGGCTCCTGACGACGGCCCCGCAGGCGTCCGGGCGGACGGAGCCCATGGTGCCGCCCCGCCGCCCCGCCGCGCGGTCCCGCCGGCGGCCGGGCCCGCGCCCGAGTCCGCACTGGAGGCGTCGCTCCGTACGCCGCATCCCGCCGCGGCCGGGGTGTCCGCCGACGCGCTGCTCATCCGGCGCACGATGACGGAGATAGAACCGGTGGCCGAGCAGGTCACCTCGTACTTCTACGCGCTGCTCTTCGTCCGCTACCCCGAGCTGCGGCAGCTCTTCCCGGTCTCGATGGACGAGCAGCGCGACCGGCTCTTCAAGGCGCTGCTGACCGCCGCCCAGCGGGTCGACGACGATGCGTCGCTCACCGAGTTCCTGGCGCACCTCGGCCGCGGCCACCGGAAGTACGGCACACAGCCCGCGCACTATCCGGCGGTCGGCGAGTGCCTGCTCGGCACCCTCTCCCGGTACGCCACGCTCAGCTGGGACGACCGGACCGAGGGTGCCTGGATCCGGGCGTACACCAGAATCTCGCAGATCATGATCGATGCCGCCGCCGAGGACGAGGCCACCTCGCCCGCCTGGTGGGATGCCGAGGTGGTCGCGCACGAACTGCGCACCTCCGACATAGCGATCGTGACCGTGCGGCCCGACCAGCCGTACCCGTTCCTCGCCGGGCAGTACACCAGCGTGGAGACCCCTTGGTGGCCCCGGGTGTGGCGGCACTACTCCTTCGCGGCCGCGCCACGCTCGGACGGGCTGCTCTCCTTCCACGTCAAGGCGGTGCCGGCGGGCTGGGTCTCCGGCGCGCTGGTGCACCGGGCGCGGCCCGGCGACGTCATCCGGCTCGGCCCTCCGGCCGGTTCGATGACCGTGGACCACTCCACCGACAACGGGCTGCTGTGCCTGGGCGGCGGCACGGGCATAGCCCCCATCAAGGCGCTGGTCGAGGACGTCGCCGAACACGGCCGTCGGCGTCCGATGGAGGTCTTCTACGGCGCGCGCAGCGACCACGACCTCTACGACATCGACACCATGCTGCGGCTGGAGCACGCCCACCCGTGGCTGTCCGTACGGCCGGTGATCTCCAGCGGGCCGTCCAGCGGCGCGCTGAACAGCTTTAGCGGACAACTGCCGGACGCGGTACGGGAGTACGGCCCGTATGGCGAGTACGACGCGTATGTGTCGGGGCCGCCCGGTCTGATCCGCAGTGGTGTGGACGCGTTGGTCGGCGTCGGCGTCCCGTCGGACCGCATCCGGCACGACGCCCTGGAAGAGCTCGTTGCGGCGGGGGAGTAGTTCTTGAGCACCGAAGACAGCAGCCGCTGGGGTTACTCGGAGGAGTACGGCGGCCGGGAGCCCGCTGCCGGCCACCCGGCCCGGCAGCCGGACGGGCACCCGGACGGGCACCCGGGAGGCCACGTCGGCCGCTACCCGGACGGGTCCGTCGAGAGGTACCCGGACGAGCTCCTCGGCCGGTACCTGGAGGACCCCGTCGGCCGGTACATGGGGGAGGAATCCGTCGGCTGGTATCCGGGCGGGCAGCGGAGTGCCTACCCGGACGGTCACCCAGGCAGCCACCAGGACCGGGTCGCAGGCCGGCACGCCCATGACGAGTGGGCCGGTCAGGAGCCGTACGCGGCACAGCGGCCCGGCGCGGACCGGTACGCATACGAGCGGAGCGAGGTACGGCCGGCGCCCCGCTGGGCCGCGGAGGACGTGCCGGCCGAGCGACCCGGCAGCGACGGCGAGCGCACCGTGCAGCAGGAGATGGGGACGACCGACCGTGCCGACCGCTTCTACCGCGAACAGGTGCTGGACCACCTCAATGCCCGCATGCGGGAGTTCGTCGGCCGCCAGGAGATGTTCTTCCTGGCCACCTCCGACCGGCACGGCGAGTGCGACTCGACCTTCCGGGCCGGCCCGCCCGGCTTCGTCCGGGTGCTGGACGAGCGGACCTTGATCTACCCCGAGTACCGCGGCAACGGCGTCATGGCCTCCCTCGGCAACCTTTCCGAGAACCCGCGGCTGGGCATCCTTTTCGTCGACTTCCTGCGGGACCGGATCGGCCTGCACATCAACGGTCGAGCATGGGTCGTCCCGGACGAGGAGATGCGGGTGCGCCACCCCGACCTGCCGGTCGATCCGGTACCCGGACGGCGTGCCCAGCTGTGGGTGGCGGTCGAGGTGGAGGAGGCGTACATCCACTGCGCCAAGCACATCCCCCACCTGCAGAAGGTGGACCGGCAAGAGCGCGGCGACCGCGCGTGGGGAACGGATGACGTCAAGCGCAAGGGCGGCGACTTCTTCGGTGCGGCGGCCGATGCGGCCGTCCGGGAGCCGTTCCGCCGGCGCGAGCACCCGACCGTTCCGCAGCCCCCGACGGCTCCTGCGCCTCAGTCCGCGCCCGCCCGCGAGGTGTCCCCCTCGTCCTTCCAGAAAGAAGCCGAGCGGGTCCTCGCGCTCGTGCAGCAGCGGGCGGCGGCCGACTCGGAAGATTTCCGCGGCTGGTTCGGCTGATGCGGACGGTCACCGTTGGGGTGGCCCGATGTTTCACGTGAAACGCGTGAAACGGTGAAAGCGGGCGATCGCGGAGAACGCCTCGGTTTCACAGGTTCCGCATGTTTCACGTGAAACATGCGGAACGTCAGCCCAGATCAGGTGCGTGCAGCGCCCGGACGCCCTCGATATTGCCGTCGAGATAGTGACGCAGTGAAAGCGGTACGACCTCGACGGAGGCGATCCCGATGCGGGTGAAAGGCACCCGCACGATCTCGTACTCGCCGCACGGTTCCTCCACCTCGGGGCCGTGCCGTCGGCTGAGATCCATCGAATCGAGCCGGCAGACGAAGAAGTGCTGCACCTTCACGCCGTCCACGCCGCCGTCCGTGACGTGCTCGATCGTGTCGACGAAGACCGGGACGACATCCTTGACCTTGGCGCCCAGCTCTTCGTCCACCTCCCGATGGAGGGCGTCGATGACGGTGGCGTCCTCGGGCTCCACGCCCCCGCCCGGGGTGATCCAGTACGGGGCCCGTCCCGGCTTGGTGCGCTTGATCAGGATGAGGTCGTCACCGTCGAGCAGGATCGCGCGGGCGGTGCGTTTGACGACTGGCCGTACGGTCATAGGGGACAGATGCCGCTTTCGACGGCTGGTGAAACCCGCGACTTGCGGGACGCGTGACTTCCGGACCGTACGCGCCGGATCAGCGCAGAAGTCACGCCGGTCGCTGTCGGAACGCGCTCCTCCGCCCCACTCACCATGCCGCCGCGGCCCGTAGCAGCCATTCGTGCGCACGGGCGATGTGCGGCAGGGCGAGCGTTCCGGTGCGGACGACGAGGAAGTACGTGCGTAAGGGCGGCACCGCCGGGTCCAGCAGCGAGACGACCTCGCCGCGGTCCAGTGCCGGCGCGGCGAGGTAGCGGGGTACGACGGCGATCCCGGCGCCGGCCGCCGTGCAGGCCAGTACCGCGCGCAGGTCGGCGGCTATGACGGCGGCGGGGGCGGTCGGCCGGGCGTCGAAGACGGCGGACCAGTAGCGGGTGACCAGCGGCAGGCTCTCGTGGACCTCGACCACGGGGACGGGGTCAAGCGCTGTGGGGCCGCGGTCCTGGACGACGGCGGGGCCGCCGAGCCGGGCCGCCCAACGGGGTGCCGCGACCAGCACATGCTCCTCGTCGCACAGCGGCGTCGCGGTGAGCAGGCCTCCGCGCGGCCGGTTGGTGGTCACGGCGAGATCGTGGTGCCCGGCGGCCAGGCCGTTGAGCAGCTCTTCGGCGGAGCCGAAGGAGGTGCGCACCGCCAGACCGCGGTCGATGAGGGGAGCCAGGGCCGGGAGGGCGCGTTCGGCGGCGAACTCCGGCGGCCCGGCCAGGTGGAGCGTGCGAGTGAGGGATTCCTCGTCGAGCCCGGCCTCGGTGATCTCGGTGAGCGCGTCGAGGTGCGGGGCGATCTTGTGGGCGAGTTCGTCGCCGACGGTCGTGGGGGTGACCCCGCGCGGCCTGCGCAGGAAGAGCGGGCGGCCGAGCTGACGCTCCAGGCTCCGTATCTGGCTGGTCACCGCCGGCTGGGAGAGGCCGAGGAGGGCGGCGGCGCGAGTGAAGGAACCGGCCCGGTGCACGGTGACGAAAGTGCGCAACAGCGCCAGATCCATCCATACCCCCTTCGCCCGGGAAGCCTGTTGGCGAGCCAACTATAAATTTGTCGATAGGGCTGTGTCGCTAGCGTGATTGGACACTGACGCTGAGTCAACTAGCCTTGCTTATGCGGTTCGTTGCGCATTGAACCGACGACGGTCCGAGCCAAGAGGGGGGAGGCTCGGACCGTCTGCTGTGCGTACGGCCGGATCCGCCCGGCGAGGCTGCCCGGGCCTGCTGCCGGGCCCGGACCGAGTACCCCTGTGCTGCCGGGGCCAGTCCTGTACCGCCGGGGTCGATCAGTTCAGGGACGCCCGGTCCAGCGCTCGGAGAACGTCGGAGACCAGGTCATCGGGGTCCTCGACGCCGACGGAGAAGCGGATGAAGCCGTCCGGTACGTCGTCGCCGCCCCAGCGCCTGCGACGCTCCGCCGTGGACCGTACGCCGCCGAAGCTCGTCGCGTCGTCGACCAGGGTCAGCTCGGCCAGAAAGCGTTCCGCGTGCGCCTTGTCCGGCAGGACGAAGGAGACGACGCAGCCGAAGCGTCCGGGCCGCATCTGGGCCACGGCACCCTTGTGCGAGGGGTCGGTCGGCAGGCCGGGATGACGCAGCCCGGTGACCTCGGGGCGCTCGCCTAGTGCCGTGGCGAGTGCCAGCGCGCCCGCCGCCTGCCGTTCCACGCGCAGCGCGAGCGTGGCCAGTGACCGGTGCGCGAGCCAGGCCTCCATCGGGCCGGGGATGGCGCCGACGGTCTTCCGCCACTGCCGCACGGCGTCGGAGAGGGCCCGGTCGCGCGTGGTGACGTATCCCAGCAGGACATCGCCGTGGCCGGTCAGCGCCTTGGTGCCGCTCGCCACGGAGAAGTCGGCGCCGAGGTCCAGCGGCCGCTGGCCGAGCGGGGTGGCGAGGGTGTTGTCGACGGCGACAAGGGTGCCCTGGGCGTGCGCCGCCTCGGCGAGCCGGCGGACATCGCAGACGTCCAGGCCGGGATTGGAGGGGGTCTCGATCCACAGCAGCTTGGCGCCTTCCAGGACGTCGAGCTGCGCGTCGCCGGCGGTGGGTGCCGTACGCACGACCACGCCGTAGCTCTCCAGGCGCTCCCGTACGGCGGGCATGAGCTGGTAGCAGTCGTTCGGCAGGACGACCACGTCACCGGTGCGGACCTGGGAGAAGAGGACGGCGGAGATCGCGGCCATGCCGGAGGCGAAGACCGAGGTGTGGGCCGGCGCGCCGGGCGACTCCAGCTCGGTGACGGCCTCTTCGAGGAGGGTCCAGGTCGGGTTGGACTCGCGGCCGTAGGTGTACGGCCCGGTCGCGTCGCCCGGCAGGTGGTAGTGGGCCGCGAAGACCGGTCCGGGGAGGGTCGGCCGGTACGCCTCGGCCTCGGGGAGGCCGGCCCGTACGGCCCGGGTGCTGTCGCCTGTCATGCGCTCGTCTCCGCCCGCTCGTCGTGCGTGTCCCGCCCGGCCAGTGCCGCGCGGACCACCGTGAGCAGATCCTCGCTCGCGGCCTCCACCATGGCCAGGCAGCCCTCGAAGCCTGACATGCCGCCGTAGTACGGGTCGGGAACGTCCGGATCCAGGGCAGTCGTGGCGTAGGACCCGGGGTCGGGGAGGGTGCAGGCGCGCAGCAGCCGGACCTTGGCCGCGTCCGTCTCCGTGGGGGCCGAGTCGCGCAGGTCGTGGAGGTGGCCGGAGTCCAGCGCGATGATCAGGTCCAGCCGCTCGAACCACTCCGGCCGGAACTGCCGGGCGCTGTGCGCCAGCTCGTACCCGGCCTCCCGCAGGACGGCCAGGGTGCGCGGATCGGCGTCTTCGCCTTCGTGCCAGCCGCCGGTGCCGGCGCTGTCGATCACGACCCGGTCCGCCAGGCCCGCTTCTTCGATACGGGCCCGGAAGACCGCTTCGGCCATCGGGGAGCGGCATATGTTGCCGGTGCAGACGAAACAGACGCGGAGGGGCGGGGAGGAGGTCACGAGAGGATCCAGGGAGGTACGGCGGGGTGTTCTCGGCGTGGTGGGCGCGGGCCCGGGTCAGTCCTCGTCGGGCAGGATCATGTGCAGTGCCCAGGAGACGATCGAGACGATCAGGCCGCCCAGGACCGCGGTCCAGAAGCCGTCGACGTGGAAGGCGAGGTCGAACTTCCCGGCGAGCCAGGACGTGAGCAGCAGCATCAAGGCGTTGACCACGAGCGTGATCAGGCCCAGCGTGAGGATGAAGAGCGGGAACGAGAGCAGCTTCACCACGGGCTTCACGATCACGTTGACCACACCGAAGATCAGCGCCACCAGGATCAGCGTCCACACCTTGTTGCCCGTGCTGGACCCGGTCAGCGTGATGTCGCTGAGCAGCCAGGTGGCGACTGCGAGTGCCGCGGCGTTGGCGATGGTCTTGACCACAAAATTCTTCATGGTGGGATCGTCGCAGACGAGACGGAACGAATGAGGGGTACGCGGGTGATGAAGGCGTTCAAGCTGGAGGAGCTGGAGGCGGAACGGGCCGCGAACGACGGTGCCTACCTGCAGTTCTTGCGGGAACGCAATATGTCGGCCGGTTTGTACGCGCTGGACGCCGGCAGCAGCGATCCGCAGGCTCCGCACGGCCAGGACGAGATCTACCTGGTGGTGAGCGGGCGTGCGTCGATCACGGTGGGGGTGGAGACGACGCAGGTCGCGCGGGGCAGCGTGGTGTACGTGCCGGCCGGGGTGGCGCACAAGTTCCACCACATCACCGAGGACCTGCGGGTCATGGTGATCTTCTCGCCGCCGGAGGGGTGAGGCCACGCGGGCCCGCCTCCCCCTGCGAGCCGAGGCGCGCCCGCCACATCCCGTAGGGGGCGGTTCAGGGGACGGCCGGGGCCGCGGAGCCCCCATGTGTCCGAATGCCGCCCTAGCATCGAGGGTGCAGGGGAGAGATCGGACAGGTGCCGGGCGGACCGGGCGGCGAAAGAAAGCGGGGCAGAGCAATGGCAGTGAAGGAGATATTCGCGGGACTTCCGTGGTGGGTGAAGTGGGTCGTGGTGCCCGTCATCCTGGTGGTCGTCTTCGGCGGGTTGATCAGCAGCGTGGTGGGCTTCCTCATCTGGCTGCTCTTCAAGATCCTGCTGGCCGTGGCGCTGATTGCCGGAGTCGTCTACCTGGTGCGCCGGTTCACCGGATCGTCCACCTCGTCGCGCGGCGACTGGTGAGTTCCGCACGCGGCGGGCGCTGAGCGCCGGGCGGCGCCGAAACGCCGGGCGTCCCGTTCCCTCTCCGGGGAACGGGACGCTTTTTCTTTGTCCCTGCGAACACATGTCCGGGGCGCTCGTGCCGGGCAGACTTCCGGAGCGGTCAAGAAATGCGCCGCCCGGGGTAATTCGCAAGCTAATCGACCTACCGTCCGCGGGCTCGCGTTAGAGTGCGGACGCGGGGCATCTTCCGGGTGCCGGCGTTACGGAATGTCCGGTCGAGGCCGGGCGGCACGTACGGGCCTCCGGGGGAGCGCACGCGGCACGGGCGCGGGGCCCGGGCCCGGGGCTCCGGCTCCGGCGACCTGTCCAGGGGGTTGGTCTTGGTCATCGCGAACGACGCATCCACGGCTCACCCCACCTTGATCGGTTCCGTGCAGCGGGCGCTCCGGCTGCTGGAGGCGGTGGCCGCACATCCGCGTGGCGCCCCCGCCAAGCAGCTGGCCAGGGAGACCGGTTATCCCCTCCCGACCACGTACCACCTGCTGCGCACGCTGACCCACGAGGGCTATCTCCAGCGGGAGAACGGGGTGTTCGTCCTCGGCGAGGCCGCCGAGCTCATCGGCAGGGCCGGGGCCCGCCGCCGACGACAGGCGCAGATCACCGACGCCCTCTCGGACATGGGCCGGGAAGTCGGTGCCGCGGTCTACTTCGCTGTCTACCGCGCGGGCGAGGTGGAGGTATTGGCGGTGAGCGACGACCCCGACCGGCCGCCGGTGGCGGAGTGGGTGGACTTCCGTACGACGGCTCACGCGCACGCGATAGGCCAGTGCCTGCTGGCCCAACTCGACGAGGAGGCGCGGAAAGACCACTTGGCGCGGTACCAAGTCCAGTCGCTCACGCCTCATTCCGTGCGCAGCGAAGATCACCTGCTGCACCGTTTGGATACGGTGCGTAAGTCCCAACTCGCTGTTGAACGGGAGGAATATGCCGTGGGCACCGTCTGTGCGGCAATTCCCATTCACGTCGGTTCGGCGGCCGCGACGGTGGCGCTTTCCCTCCCTGCAGGTGAGGCCGATCGACTGCCGTCCGTAACCGAAAAGGTACAGAGGATGGCAGAGTCGACCCTTATGACGCTGGCCTTCTCTATCAGTATCTGAAAAATTACTCCTTGTGATCTGTCGGCAACTGGTCGACGATGGCGTCAATAGCGGTCGGCGGATCATTACCGGCCACTTCGATCAAGTAGTGCGGGGCAGTGGTTGATGAGCCAGACAGTTCAGGCAGAAGTGATGATGAGCTTCATCGTCTCGGAGGAGCTCGCCTTCCGGATCCCGGTGGAGCTGGATTTCGACAGTGCCGATCCCTACGCCGTGCGCTTCACGTTCGATCTCCCCGGCGACGCCCCGGTCACCTGGGCGTTCAGCCGGGAGCTCCTCCTGGACGGCCTGAGCCGGCCCGCCGGCGAGGGCGACATCCACGTGGCACCGGTCTCGGGCGCACATCTCAGCGACGTGTTCGTCAGCCTCCAGGTGGGCGCCGAGCAGGCGCTCTTCCGCGTCGGCGCGGCACCGATCGTCGCCTTCCTGGACCGTACGGACCGGCTGGTCCCGCTCGGCCAGGAGCAGGTCTGCGGCACGCTCGACGCGGAGCTGGACCGGATCCTCGCGAACGCCCGACAAGCGGGCTGAGCGTCGGTCCGGTCCGGTCAACGCTTGCGGCGGCGCCCCCGCCCACCGCGCCTGCTGCCCGGCTGCCCGAGCCCCGGGCCGGCAGCCCGGCCGGGCTCCGCCTGCCGCCCGCCCGTACCGGCGCGGTCCGCCGAGACCACCAGCACGGCCAGCAGCGTCGTCAACGGAACGGACGCGACGAGCCCGATGCTGCCCACCAGCGTGCGGACGATCTCCTCGGCCACCACCTCGCTGGTCGCGACCGTACCGACGCTGCTGCGCGCGATCGAGAAGAGCAGCAGGAGCGGAAGCGCCGCGCCCGCGTATGCCAGTACCAGCGTGTTCACCACCGACGCGATGTGGTCCCGGCCGATGCGCATCGCCGCGCCGTAGATCCGCCGCCGGCTCGCCGTCGGGTCCGCGTCCCGTAGCTCCCACACGGCCGCCGTCTGGGTGACCGTCACATCGTCCAGTACGCCCAGTGACCCGATGATGATCCCCGCCAGCAGCAGGCCGCGGATCTCGATGCCCGGGAAGAGGCTGTGCACGAGCCCCGTCTGGTCGTCGGTGTTGCCCGTCAGCTGCCCCCAGCCGATGAACAGCGACCCCAGCAGGCCGATCAGCAGCAACGACGCGAGCGTGCCGAGCACCGCGACCGACGTCCGAGCGGTCAGCCCGTGGCACAGATACAGCGCGATGAGCATGATCGCGCTGCCGCCGACCACCGCCACCAGCAGGGGATTCGATCCTTGCAGGATGGCCGGCAGGATGAACAGGGTGAGCACGGCGAAGCTCGCGGCCAGGGCAACCAGCGCCAGGACTCCGCGCAGTCGGCCCACGACCACCACCGCCAGGGCGAACGCTCCGGCCAGGATCCACATCGGGAACGAGCGGTCCACGTCGGTGACGGAGTACTGCAAGTTCCGCGGCGCCTTGGGCGCGTACGCCACCACGACATCCTGGCCCTCGGTGTAGCGGCGCGAAGCGTCCGGCGTCACCACGGTCTTGAAGCGGTGCCCGGTGTCCTTGCCGCTGGTGACCTCGATGGTCGCCTGCTCACAGCTCTGCGCCTGCTGCGCGCCGCCACCGGGGCCCGTCGGTTGCTGTTGCTGCATTTGTTGCTGCTGCTGTGCATTGACGTCCGCGCAGTCCACCTTCGTCAGGTGGACGACACGTGCGGTCTGCGTCTCCTGGTCGAAACCCACCCCCGACGGCTTGTGCGAGGGTGCGCCACCGGGCCACAGGGCGATCAGCCCCACGCCCACCGCCAGGGCGAACGGGATCAGCACGGCGGCGATGACCTTGCGCAGATGCCGGGACACAGGGGCCGCGGGGCCATGGCTGTGTCCATGGCCGTGGCCGTGTCCGTGCGGGGTGCCGGACGCAGGGGAATGGCTGTGCGACTGGTGCTCGGGCTCGTTGGGGGTCACCGCCCGATCATCCAACAACTCACCGGGCCCCCTGTTCACCACGCGGCATCGGCCGCTACCGTGGTGGCACCTTTGCAATCGCGGGAGCTCGGAGCACCGGGCTGAGAGGGCGCTGATCTCCGTCCCAGCGAGGTTTCACGTGAAACCTCGGCAGACGGAAACCGCTGCGTCGACCGCCGAACCTGTTACCGGGTAATGCCGGCGTAGGGAGTGGGTCTTCAATGACTCTGCAGGATGCACGCACGCCCGAAAACGGCCAGGATGCTGCCGAGACGCAGCAGATCGGCTGGCACAAGGGCTACATCTCCGGCTCGCGCCCCGATCTGCGGGTGCCGGTCCGAAGGGTGCACCTCACCAATGGCGAGCACGTGACGCTCTACGACACGTCAGGGCCGTACACCGACCCCAACATCGAAACCGACGTCCGCCGCGGCCTCGCGCCGCTGCGGGAGAACTGGATCATCGCCCGCGGTGACACGGAGGAGTACGCGGGCCGGCCGATGCGTCCGGAGGACGACGGCCTCAAGCACACCTCACCGCGCGGCGGCCTGAAGAACCTCGACGCGGTCTTCCCGGGCCGCCCGAGGCAGCCGCGCCGCGGCCGGGGCGGCGCCGTCACCCAGCTCGCGTACGCCCAGCGTGGCGAGATCACCGCGGAGATGGAGTACGTCGCGGTCCGCGAGAACTGCTCCCCCGAGTTCGTACGGGACGAGATCGCGGCGGGGCGCGCGGTGTTGCCGGCCAACGTCAACCACCCGGAGATCGAGCCGATGATCATCGGCAAGAACTTCCTGGTGAAGGTCAACGCCAACATCGGCAACTCCGCGGTGACCTCCTCCATCGAGGAGGAGGTGGAGAAGATGACCTGGGCGACCCGCTGGGGCGCCGACACGGTCATGGACCTCTCCACCGGCCGCAACATCCACACCACCCGCGAGTGGGTGCTGCGCAACTCCCCCGTCCCGATCGGCACCGTCCCCCTCTACCAGGCGCTGGAGAAGGTCGACGGCAAGGCCGAGGACCTGACCTGGGAGATCTACAAGGACACCGTCATCGAGCAGGCCGAGCAGGGCGTCGACTACATGACGGTCCATGCCGGCGTGCTCCTGCGGTACGTTCCGCTCACCGCCCGCCGCAAGACCGGCATCGTCTCCCGCGGCGGTTCGATCATGGCGGCCTGGTGCCTGGCACACCACAAGGAGTCGTTCCTCTACGAGAACTTCGAGGAGCTCTGCGACATCCTCGCGTCCTACGACGTGACGTTCTCGCTCGGTGACGGGCTGCGCCCCGGCTCCATCGCGGACGCCAACGACGAGGCGCAGTTCGCGGAGCTGAGGACGCTCGGCGAGCTGAACACCATCGCCAAGGCACACGGCGTGCAAACCATGATCGAGGGCCCGGGCCACGTCCCGATGCACAAGATCAAGGAGAACATCGACCTCCAGCAGGAGATCTGCGAAGAGGCGCCGTTCTACACGCTCGGCCCGCTGACCACCGACATCGCGCCCGCCTACGACCACATCACCTCCGGTATCGGCGCCGCGATGATCGCCTGGTGGGGCACGGCGATGCTCTGCTACGTCACGCCCAAGGAACACCTGGGCCTGCCCGACCGCGACGACGTGAAGACCGGTGTCATCACGTACAAGATCGCGGCACATGCGGCCGACCTGGCCAAGGGGCACCCCGGCGCCCAGGAGTGGGACGACGCCCTGTCGGACGCCCGCTTCGAGTTCCGCTGGGAGGACCAGTTCAATCTGGCCCTCGACCCCGACACGGCACGCGCCTTCCACGACGAGACGCTGCCCGCCGAGCCGGCCAAGACCGCACACTTCTGCTCCATGTGCGGCCCGAAGTTCTGCTCGATGAAGATCTCGCAGGACATCCGCCGCGAACACGGTGGCGACCTGGCCGTGGACGCCGAGGCCGGCATGGCCCAGAAGTCCAAGGAGTTCGCGGCAGCGGGCAACCGGGTGTACCTGCCGATCGCGGAGTAGTGTTCCCGACCGCCCAGGGCGGTCATGGACGCCCGAGGGGCCCCGGCACGCCGCCGGGGCCCCTCGGCGTACCGGTTGCGGGACTCGTGCTCACTCCGGCTGGTGGTCGGGTCCGCCGTAGTCCGGGCTGGTGAAGTCGGGGCTGGTGAAGTGGGGGCGGACGGCGGCGCGATGGTCGTTCTCCGGGCCGGAGAAACGGGGGTGGGTGTAGCCGAGGGTCGGCATGCGGCCGGCGTCCGAGGTGCGATGGACCACGAAGCGGCCGGCGGCCTCAGGAGCCGCCGGGGACGAGGGCGTGGGCGGATTTCTGTCACTGTCGCCGTCGGCGGTCTCCCCGGCCGGCGCGCCGGGGGCGGCCGGGTCGCGGGGATGGGACGTCGGCGACGTACCGGTCGAGTGGTCGGGCGCCGAGGCCGGGCCGGTCGGCGGGGCCGAGCGCGGTGGGGCGGCGGGCTTCTCCGCGGCGGAGTCGGGGCGCGGGTCCGTGGGAGGATCCGGCGCCGTCAGCGCCTCCAGGAGGAACGGGCGCAGGCCACGTTCGAGAAGCGCCTCGCGCCACTTCTGCCGGGCGCGTTCGACCTCCTGGGCGAGCTCGCTGGGCCGGGAGGCGCGCAGGGACGTGGAGCCGTTCCGGAGCGCGGTGACGAGCAGGCCCCCCATCGCGATGAGGATCGCCGCCGCCGTGAGGCCGGCGAACGCCCAGCCGACGCTGATCAGCGGCTGCGCCAGGGTCTCGTCGGGGTTGACGGTGTGCAGGGCGTAGCCGATGAGGAGGAAAAGGATCGCGGCGATGCCCGCCAGGACGGGCGCGAGGACCGTGACCATCGCGGCCAGTCCGGCGCCCGTGGCCTCGGCGACCTCGCCCATCGAGGCGATGCCGACGCCGGTGCCGCCCGCGCCGTCACCGCCCTCGCCCGATTCGGTGCCGGCCGTGGCCGGGCGCGCGGATGCGGGCGAGCGCAACTCCGCACGCAGCGAGACATAGTGCTGGTACTCGGCCGTCGCGCACGCGGCGATGGCGGTGGTGGCGCTGAGCGCCATGGTGCGCAGCTGCTCGGTGTTGAGGCGCATGCCTGTCGCAGCGAGATCCGGGCGGTCGGCCGCGGCGCGCAGAGCCTCGTCGAGGGCCCGCCGGAATTCCTCGCGGTCCTCGTTCAGCAGGTGCGGAGCGCTGTTCATGTGCATCCCCCGATGCTCCGTAGGGCCGTACGGACCGGAATGGACCGGTAGTTGGCGGGAAACGGAGGAGAGCCTGCTACGGATAGACCGATGGTAGAGCGCGCCCTGTCCGGCGTGACAGAGGATTTCGGAAATTCGCTCCGCTCGTGACAAGGCTTCCCCGGCCACTCCCCGGCCCGCCTATCCTCGGTACGCTCCGCCCCCGCCCGGCCGGTTGCCGGCCTTCGGTACCCATGCCCGCATACGGGTCAGGCAGTCAGGGGGAGTTGGACGACGAGCAGCTTTCCGGCCATCGTGACGCCACCGTCCATGGCGACCGCGAGTCCGTCGGCGTACACGTGCGGCTCCTCGACGGCGATCTCGTCGCTCTCGCCGTCCTCGGTGCCGACCTCGCCGAGGAGGTACGGGATGGGGCTGTGCCCGTGGACGATGCGCTCGCCGCCGTACGTGCCGAGCAGGTCGCGCACGGACTGCGGGCCGGACTCGTCGCGGAACGCGAACCGCTTGGTCAGCTTCCGGAACAGGTCCCAGACCTCGTTGGCGTCGCTGCGGGTCAGGACGTCGTGCACGGCGTCGTTGACCGCCTCGATGGAGTCGCCGTAGTCGAGGTAGGCGGTGGTGTCGGAGTGCACCAGGAGGTGCCCGTCCTCCTGCGTCATGGCGTCCAGCCGGGCCATCCACTGCAGGTGGTGGTCCTGGAGGCGGTCCATGTCCGTCTTCTGGCCGCCGTTGAGCAGCCAGGCGGCCTGGAAGGAGGCGGTGCCGGCGCCGGACTGCACGGGGGTGTCCCCGAACCGCTTGGCGCCGAGCAGCAGCAGTTCGTGGTTGCCCATGAGGGCCTTGCAGTAGCCGCCGGCCGCTGCTGCCTCGGCGGACAGCTGCATGACCAGGTCGATCACGCCGATGCCGTCCGGGCCGCGGTCGGTGAAGTCGCCGAGGAACCACAGCCGGGCGTTGCCGGCCGCCCAGTGTCCCTCGGCGTCGATCAGTCCCTCGGCGAACAGCGCGGCGCGCAGCTCGTCGTAGTAGCCGTGCACGTCACCGACGACGTAGAGCGGACCGCCCGCCTCCCCCTCGCCGACCTGCTGGAGGTCGACGACGGGGTGGTCGACGAGAGTGTCGGTGTACGCGACGGGGGTGCCGTCCGGGCCGACCACGGGGAGGTCGCGCTCGGTGGGGGTGTAGTCAGCGGGCAGCTGGTCCGGCGGCAGCGACGCCTGGGCGCCGGTGCCGTACGTCAGGCGGGCGTACGGCCGGGCCCTGGTGCGTACGCGGACGTCCGGGTCGAGGCGTTCCTGCGGGGCCACCTGCTCGCCCTGGAGAGCCTGCGCGTGCTGCGGCACGTACCCGTCCTGAGGGCCCTGGCGCGGGTGCGGGACGTAGCCGTCCTGTGGGGCGGCGTACTGCTCCTGCGACGCGAACTCCTCCTGCGGGGAGTACGCGTCGTGGGGGGCGTATGCGTCCTGCGGGTGACCGCTCGGTGCGGCTCCGGGCGTTCCGGGAGGAACGGGCGCAGGAGGTTGTGCTGCCATGGTCCGCACCATGGGTCCCAGACCGGCCCCCTGAGTCATCGACCCCTCCACCGTCGCGCCGCCGTGCACCTCGCGGACCTTGCCTGGTCGACGGCGGTCCGTGGTGTCGTGCGCCCATCATAGGAACGCCGCTCGCGGGTTGTGACGCACCAGGGGGTGGTCAATCGTTCTGAGCCCGGCGTTCACTGCTGTTTTCTCCCGGCTTCGCCCTGTTTTTCCCCTCGCGGCCGTGGCCGTCCGGCGGAACGCTCAGTCGCCGGACGGGCCGCGCGGTGGGCTGACCGTCGTACGGGGGGACCTCCGTTGGGACGAGGTGCGCACGATCAGGTCGGTCGGTATCACCTGCTCGACGGGCCGCCCGCTGTCGAGTCCTTCGATGGCGTCGATGAGGAGCTGGACGACGGCGGTGCCGATGCGCCGGGGTTTGAGCGAGAGGGTCGTGATGGGCGGCTCGGTCGTGGCGTAGACCGTCGATTCGCTGCAGCACACCAACAGGAGGTCGTCCGGGACCCGGAGGCCGTAGCGGCGCGCGGCGGCGAGGAGGTCGGTGCCGTTCGGGTCGAAGAGGCCGTAGACCGCGTCCGGGCGGTCCGGACGGGCCAGCAGGCGATCGGCGGCGACGGCGCCCGCGCACGGGTCGTGCGCGGGATAGGACTCGTAGACCGGGTCCTGGCCGACCCGCTCGCACCACTGGAGGTAGGCGGTGGTGGACAGGCGCGTGTAGGTGTCGGTGGTGGTTCCGGTGAGGAGACCGATGCGGCGGGCGCCGGCTTCGGCGAGATGTTCCAGGAGGCCGACCACGGCCGCCTCGTGATCGTTGTCGACCCACCCGGTGACGGGGAGGGTGCCGCCCGGGCGGCCGTCGGAGACCACGGGGATGCCGTGCCGGACCAGCTCGGTGACGACCGGATCGCCGTCGGCCGGGTCGATGACGACCGTGCCGTCCAGGGCCACGTTGGACCAGACGTCGTGACGAGAGGTCGCGGGCAGGATGACCAGGGCATAGCCACGGGCCAGCGCGGCGGAGGTGGCGGCGCGCGCCATCTCCGCGAAGTACGCGAACTCGGTGAAGGTGAAAGGTTCATCCCCGTACGTGGTGACAGTCAGGCCGATCAGCCCTGACTTGCCGGTACGGAGCGTGCGGGCGGCTGCGGAGGGGCGGTAGCCCAACCGGTCGGCCACCTCGCGAACGTGGCGACGGGTGGCGTCCGGAAGCCGGCCCTTGCCGTTGAGCGCGTCGGAGACAGTCGTGATGGAGACACCGGCTGCGGCGGCCACGTCCCGGATGCCTGCCCGCCCCAACCGGCGTCCGGTCGACCGGCTCACCTGGTGCTTCCCTGCTGCTGTCATGGCGAGCCGATAGTAGGGCTCGGAGGGGGCCATCGCGGGGCTTCCTTATACGCAGTCGAAAGGCACGTTTCTGCATGCCGAAAGTCCGTCAATCTCCTTGGAATGGAAGGACGTTGATGGTCAGAGCATGTCTCTGCTCCCTGATCGACACCCTTGACCTGCAGATTGCTTCAGGTATCGAAGAGGTCTCAAGTCACCTTCACGGGTGATGCGCGCCACGGCGTGAGCCACCGGCGCGTGACAGAGCGGGAGGCGCTCCGCAAAGGCCTTACGCCGTGAGCTGGGACATGGCGCCGGTATATGACATGCGCATGCCCGTGAAGATGCGGAGGGCGGAAGCCCCTACGCCGCACGGCCCAATCCTCATAAGGTGTGCAGTATTGGTGACGAGCGGGACGGTCGAGGAGGACCTGCGGTGAGCGAGAAGATGCCGAAGCTGCGTGCGGCGCTGGACGGCGTTCCCACCTACAAGCCCGGGAAGCCGGCCGCGGCGGGCGGCCCGGTGGCGTACAAGCTGTCCTCCAACGAGAACCCCTATCCGCCGCTGCCGGGCGTTCTGGAGAGCGCGGTGGCCGCGGCGGGGGCCTTCAACCGGTACCCGGACATGGCCTGCACCGGCCTGATGGCGGAGCTGGCGGAGCGGTTCGATGTGCCCGCCGAGCACCTGGCGACCGGCACCGGCTCGGTGGGCGTGGCCCAACAGCTGATCCAGGCGACGGCCGGCCCGGGCGACGAGGTGATCTACGCCTGGCGCTCCTTCGAGGCGTACCCGATCATCACCCAGGTCTCCGGCGCCACGTCCGTGCAGGTCCCGCTGGACGAGGACGAGGTGCACGACCTGGACGCGATGCTCGCCGCGGTCACCGAGCGGACCCGGCTGATCTTCGTGTGCAACCCGAACAACCCCACCGGCACCGTGGTGCGCCGCGCGGAGCTGGAGCGCTTCCTCGACGCGGTGCCCTCGGACGTGCTGATCGTGCTGGACGAGGCGTACCGCGAGTTCATCCGCGACGCCGAGGTGCCGGACGGCGTCGACCTCTACCGCGACCGCCCGAACGTCTGCGTGCTGCGGACGTTCTCGAAGGCGTACGGGCTCGCCGGGCTGCGGGTCGGATTCGCCATCGCGCACGAGCCGGTCGCGGCGGCGCTGCGCAAGACGGCGGTGCCGTTCGGCGTGAGCCAGCTCGCGCAGGAGGCGGCGGTGGCCTCGCTGCGCAGCGAGGAGGCGCTGCTGGAGCGGGTGGACGCGCTGGTGGCCGAGCGGACCCGGGTCGCCGGGGCGCTGGTCGCGCAGGGCTGGACCGTGCCCGAGTCGCAGGCGAACTTCGTGTGGCTGCGGCTGGGGGAGCGCACGGTGGACTTCGCGCGCGCCTGTGAGCAGGCGGGCGCCGTGATCCGGCCGTTCCCGGGCGAGGGCGTGCGGGTCTCGATCGGCGAGACCGAGGCCAACGACATCTTCCTCAAGGCGGCGGAGGCCTTCCGCAAGGAGCTGTGAGCGCCGGACGGTCGGCGCGTACGGCGGGTGGCCGCGGTCCTTCGAGGGCCGCGGCCACCCGCTTTTTCATGCGCGCTCGACGCGGATCGGGTCGCCGTCGCGGACCGTGGCCAGCCGGCGCGGGTCGCCGTCGATGCTGCCGAGGACGTTGCAGGGGGAGGCCAGCCGGCACTCGTCGCCGCGGGAGATCGGCGTCGGGCCGTACGGCAGGGCGAGGGCGTCGCCGTCGGTCCAGAAGGCCACCGTGCCGGGGTCGACGACCTGCTGCGCGTCGGCCTCCTGGGCGGGGGAGACGGGGGTCGTGAAGTAGACCTCCTCACCCCAGGTGCGGGCGGTGGAGGTCAGGGGGAGGGCGCCTTCCAGGGCGGCGGTGGTCGGCGTGTCCGCCAGGGTGGCGGTCAGCTGTCCCGCGGGCCATGAGATGCGTATCTGCATGGCACTGAATTCAACAATATGTTGAAGAAGAGCGGAAGGGGGGCGACGAATTTCGGCGTGTACACGTTCACTAACCACTCGCACGGCGCCGGCCGGTCAGGCCGTACCGGGGTTTTCCGCGCCACGGAATACCGCGTGACCACGGTCACGTACCCCCCAGGCAGATCGGCTGAAAGTCATGGGAGATAATTGCTTGTGAATGTGAACGCGTTCACAAGCGTCTCCCCTTATGTCCCTCTTTATGTAGGACAAAAGGCGTAGAGGCGTGGCGAGAACGGCGACCGTAAGGAGACATCGACGTGGAACTGGCGTTGGCGCCAGAGACTCTGGCGCGATGGCAATTCGGCATCACGACCGTCTATCACTTCCTCTTCGTGCCCTTGACGATCTCCCTCGCCGCCCTGGTGGCAGGACTGGAGACGGCGTGGGTCCGCACGGGCAAGGAGCGCTACCTCAAGGCGACCAAGTTCTGGGGCAAGCTCTTTCTGATCAACATCGCGATGGGTGTCGTCACCGGCATCGTCCAGGAGTTCCAGTTCGGCATGAACTGGTCCGACTACTCGCGCTTCGTCGGTGATGTCTTCGGCGCCCCGCTCGCGTTCGAAGCCCTCATCGCGTTCTTCTTCGAGTCCACCTTCATCGGCCTGTGGATCTTCGGCTGGGACAAGCTGCCCAAGAAGATCCACTGCTTCTGCATCTGGATGGTCTCGATCGGCACGATCCTGTCGACGTACTTCATCCTCGCGGCCAACTCCTGGATGCAGCACCCCACGGGCTACAAGCTCGACAAGGTCACCGGGCGCGCGGAGCTGACCGACTTCTGGAAGGTGCTGACGCAGGACACCACCCTGGTCGTCGTCTTCCACACGCTCACGGCCGCGTTCCTCGCGGGCGGCGCCTTCATGGTCGGCATCGCCGCCTTCCACCTGATGCGCAAGAAGCACATCAAGGTCATGCGGACGTCGCTGCGGCTCGGCCTGGTGACGCTGGTCGTCGCCGGTCTGCTCACCGCCGTCAGCGGCGACCTGCTGGGCAAGGTCATGTTCAAGCAGCAGCCGATGAAGATGGCCTCGGCCGAGGCGCTGTGGGACGGCCAGGCACCCGCGCCGTTCTCGGTCTTCGCCTACGGGGACGTGGCCAAGGGGCACAACACCGTCGAGGTGGAGATCCCCGGCCTGCTCTCGTTCCTCTCGCACGACGACTTCTCCTCGTACGTGCCCGGCATCAACGACGTGAACAAGGCCGAGCAGGAGAAGTTCGGGCCCGGCGACTATCGGCCCAACATCCCGGTCGCCTACTGGGGCTTCCGCTGGATGATCGGCTTCGGCATGGCCTCCTTCGCCATGGGCGTGGCCGGCCTCTGGCTCACCCGCAAGAAGTTCTGGCTCTCGCAACGGCTGCGGACGGGCGACGACGAGGTGCCGCATCTCGCGCTCACCAAGGACAAGGCGCTCGGCGACGGGCTGGCCAAGTGGGCCTGGCGGCTCGCCGTGGTCACCATCGGCTTCCCGCTGATCGCCAGCTCCTGGGGCTGGATCTTCACCGAGATGGGCCGCCAGCCCTGGGTGGTCTACGGCGTGCTGCGCACCTCCGACGCGGTCTCCCCCGGTGTCTCGCAGGGCGAGGTGATCACCTCGATGGCCGTCTTCACCGCGCTGTACGCGATCCTCGCGGTGGTCGAGGTCAAGCTGCTCGTGAAGTACGTCAAGGCCGGACCGCAGGAGCTGTCGGAGTCCGACCTCAACCCGCCCACGAAGATCGGCGGCAGCGACAGCGACGACGCCGACCGGCCGATGGCCTTCTCGTACTAGGAGGCAGCCATGCACCTTCACGATTTCTGGTTCGTCCTCATCGCCTTCCTGTGGACCGGGTACTTCTTCCTCGAAGGGTTCGACTTCGGGATCGGCGTCCTCACCAAGCTGCTCGCCCGTGACCGGCGCGAGCGGCGAGTCCTGATCAACACCATCGGCCCGGTCTGGGACGGCAACGAGGTCTGGCTGATCTCCGCGGCAGGCGCGACGTTCGCGGCCTTCCCCGAGTGGTACGCCACGCTCTTCTCGGGCTTCTACCTGCCGATGCTGCTGATCCTGCTCTGCCTCATCGTGCGCGGCGTGGCCTTCGAGTACCGCCACAAGCGGGACGAGGAGCGCTGGCAGACCAACTGGGAGCGCGCGATCTTCTGGACCTCGCTGGCCACGCCGGTGCTGTGGGGCGTGATCTTCGGCAACATGGTGCGAGGCGTGAAGATCGACGCCGACAAGAACTACGTCGGCTCCCTGCTGGACCTGCTGAACCCGTACGCGATCCTGGGCGGTCTGGCCATGCTGGCGCTGTTCACCTTCCACGGCGCGGTCTTCGCGTCGCTGAAGACGGTGGGCCCCATCCGGGACCGGGCACGTGTCATGGCCTCGTTCCTCGGCATGATCGCCGCGGGGCTGGCGCTGGTCTTCATGGTCTGGACGCAGATCGACAAGGGCGACGGCAAGAGCCTGGTCGCGCTGGTCGTGTCGGCCGTGGCTCTGGCTGTCGCGCTGGTCGCGAACATGCTGGGGCGGGAAGGCTGGTCCTTCGCCTTCTCCGGCCTCACCATCGCGGCCCTGGTCGTGATGCTGTTCCTGACGCTCTTCCCGAACGTCATGCCGTCCTCGCTGAACGAGAGCTGGAACCTCACGGTCACCAACGCCTCCTCCAGTCCGTACACCCTGAAGATCATGACGTGGCTGACGGTCTTCGCGGCGCCGCTCGTGATGCTCTACCAGGCGTGGACGTACTGGGTGTTCCGCAAGCGCATCGGCACCCAGCACATCGCCGACGCGCACTGATCCCCTTCCGTTACGCACGACAGGACGGATGTTTCACGTGAAACCGATCGACCCGCGCCTGCTGCGGTACGCCCGCACCACCCGCTTCTTCCTCGCGGCGGTGGTGGTGCTCGGGCTTGCCGGGGCCGGCCTGGTCATCGGCCAGGCGATGCTCATCGCCGAGGTCGTCGTCGGGGCGTTCCAGCACGACCTCGGCCTCGACGACCTGACCACACCGGTCCTGCTGCTCGCGCTGGTCTCGGTCGGCCGGGGACTCGTCTCCTGGCTGACCGAGCTGGCCGCGCACCGGGCGAGCGCCGCGGTCAAGTCCGAGCTGCGCACCCGCCTGCTGGACAAGGCCACCGGACTCGGCCCCTCCTGGCTGGGCACCCAGCGCACCGGCGAGCTGGCGACCCTCGCCACCCGCGGCATCGACGCACTCGACGACTACTTCGCCCGCTACCTGCCGCAGCTCGGCCTGGCGGTCGTCGTCCCCGTCGCCGTGCTCGTCCGCATCGTCACCGGCGACTGGATATCCGCCGCGACCATCGTCGTCACCCTCCCCCTCATCCCGCTGTTCATGATCCTCATCGGCTGGGCCACCCAGTCGCGGATGGACCGTCAGTGGAAGCTGTTGACCCGGCTGTCCGGGCACTTCCTCGACGTCGTCGCCGGCCTGCCCACTCTCAAGGTCTTCGGCCGGGCCAAGGCCCAGGCGGCAGCCATCCGCACCATCACCGGCGAGTACCGCCGGGCCACGCTGCGCACCCTGCGCATCGCTTTCTTGTCCTCCTTCGCCCTGGAGTTGCTCTCCACGATCTCGGTCGCACTGGTCGCGGTCGGTATCGGCATGCGGCTCGTCCACGGCGACCTCGACCTCTACACCGGGCTGATGGTGCTGGTCCTGGCGCCCGAGGCGTATCTGCCACTGCGGCAGGTGGGCGCGCAGTACCACGCGGCTGCCGAGGGGCTGGCGGCCGCCGAGGAGATCTTCGCGGTGCTGGAGACCGAGGCGGAGGCCGGGCGTACCGGTACGCGCGAGGCACCCGCAGGCACCGGAATCGTCGTCGACGGCCTGGTCGTACGCCACCCCGGCCGCACCGAACCCGCCCTCCCCGAGACCTCGTTCGAGGTGGCTGCGGGGGAAACGGTGGCACTCACGGGCCCGTCCGGCGCCGGCAAGACCACCCTGCTGAACGTCCTGCTCGGCTTCACGACGCCGACCGCGGGCCGCGTACGGGTCGACGGCGTGGACCTCACCGAGCTCTCCCCCGCCGACTGGCGCCGCCGAATCGCCTGGGTCCCGCAACACCCCTACCTGTTCGCCGGCACGGTCGCCGAGAACGTACGGCTGGCCCGTCCCGATGCTGACGACGCGGCCGTACGGTCGGCTCTCCGCGACGCCGGCGCCCTCGACTTCGTGGACGCCCTCCCCGAAGGCCCGGACACCCGCCTCGGCGAATCCGGCGCCGGACTCTCCGCGGGCCAGCGCCAGCGCCTGGCACTCGCCCGAGCGTTCCTGGCCGACCGCCCGATCCTCCTGCTCGACGAGCCCACCGCCAACCTGGACGGCGGGACAGAGGCATCGGTCGTCGCCGCGGTACGCCGCCTGGCCAAGGGCCGCACGGTCCTGCTCGTAGCCCACCGCCCGGCCCTGCTGGATGCGGCGGACAGGGTCATACACCTGGCCGGACAGGGCCACGCATCTGCACTCGCCGCGACGGCGGGCGGGACCGGGATGCAGGGGGCGGCTGCCGGACGTGAAGCGAAGCAGTCCGACACCCACCTCCCGAGCCCCGGGCCCGGCACCGACCACGACGGTACGGAGCGAGGCGGAGCATCCGCGTTGGCCCGTCTCCGCGAAACGGCCCGCGCCCACCGCCGCCGCTTCGCCCTCGCGCTCCTGCTCGGCAGCTGCGCGCTCGGCAGCGCCGTGGGCCTCATGGCCACCTCCGGCTGGCTGATCTCCCGCGCCTCGCAGCACCCCCCGGTCCTCTACCTGATGGTCGCCGTCACCGCGACCCGCGCATTCGGCATCGGCCGGGCCGTCTTCCGCTACGCCGAGCGGCTGGTCGCGCACGACGCGGTGTTCCGGATGCTGGCGGACGTCCGGGTGGCGGTCTACCGGCGGCTGGAGAAGCTCGCCCCCGCCGGGCTGCGCGACCGCAGCCGGGGCGACCTGCTGTCCCGGCTGGTCGCTGACGTGGACGCCGGACAGGACTACTTCCTGCGCTGGCTGCTGCCCGTGGGCGCGGCCGTCGTGGTCGGCGCGGCCTCGGCGGGCTTCACCGCCTGGCTGCTGCCGGCAGCCGGTGCAGTGCTCGCCGCGGGACTGCTGCTGGCGGGCGTCGCCGTGCCGCTGGTCTCCGCCGCGCTGGCCCGGCGGGCCGAACGGCGGCTGGCCCCGGCGCGTGGCGCGCTCGCCGCACGTGTCGTGGACCTCCTCACCGGTACGGCAGAGCTGACCGTCGCGGGCGCCCTGCGGGAACGGCTGGCCGGCACCCGGCGGGCGGACCGCGACCTCACGGTGGTGGCGTCCCGGTCGGCCGCCGCGGCCGGTGCGGGCGCCGGACTGACCGCGCTGCTGACCGGGCTGACGGTCGCGGCCGCCGCGGTCGTCGGCGTGCAGGCCGTGCACGACGGGCGGCTGAGCGGGGTGAGCCTGGCGGTGGTCGTGCTGACGCCGCTCGCGGCGTTCGAGGCGGTGGCCGGACTGCCGCTCGCGGTGCAGTACCGGCAGCGCACCCGCCGCGCCGCCGAGCGGGTCTTCGAGGTGCTGGACGCACCGGCGCCGGTACGTGAGCCGGCCGCGCCCGAGGCGCTGCCGGAGTCGCCGTTCCCGCTGGTCGTGAGCGGTCTGACGGCTCGCCACGCCGGACAGCACCGGCCGGCCCTCGACGGCGTGGGCTTCACGCTCGCGCCCGGCCGCCGGATCGCGGTGGTCGGCCCGTCCGGTTCGGGCAAGACGACGCTGGCGCAGGCGCTGCTGCGCTTCCTGGACCGCGAGGCCGGTACGTACACGCTGGGCGGGGTCGACGCGCAGCAGGCGGCGGGCGACGACGTACGGCGGCTGGTCGGGTTGTGCGCACAGGATGCGCACCTCTTCGACAGCTCGGTGCGCGAGAACCTGCGGCTGGCCCGTACCGGGGCGGAAGAGGACGACCTCTGGGACGCGCTGGAGCGGGCCCGGCTCGCCGACTGGGTGCGCGGTCTGCCGGACGGCCTGGACACCCTGGTCGGTGAGCACGGCGCACGGCTCTCCGGCGGTCAGCGGCAGCGGCTGGCGCTGGCCCGCGCGCTGCTCGCCGACTTCCCCGTGCTCGTGCTGGACGAGCCTGCCGAGCACCTGGACCTGGCCACCGCCGATGCGCTGACCGCCGACCTGCTGGACGCGACCAGTGGCCGGACCACGGTGCTGATCACGCACCGGCTCGCGGGCCTGGAGGCGGTCGACCAGATCCTCGTCCTGGACGAGGGACGCGTGGTGCAGCGCGGACCGTACGAGGAACTGGCCGCGGCCGACGGCCCGTTCCGCAGGATGCGTGACCGGGAGCGGGCGGCGGACGCGCGATACGCCGCCACGGGGGCCGGCACGGCGCTCCGCCGCTAGCTCCGCGCCCGTAGGCAGAGCCGAGGGAGCGCACCATTCGACTTTCCGGGGCAAAAGGCACTTATTAGGCTCGGGGTATGGCAGCCACGGCAGGACCAGCGAACGGGCCCGGACAGGCGGACGGCCCCGTGCCGGAGGACTCCGTCCCGGGGGCCGACGCCGACACCATGGATGCGGCCACGGAGGCCACCCGCAGCCTCCAGGGGATCTCGCCCGAGATCACCGCCCGGCTGCCGCGCCTGCTGGAGGCCATGCGCACCGTCGGCGCCGGGCTGGACCTGCACGTCACGCTGGATCGCATCGTGGAGACCGCGGCGGAGCTCGCCGACGCCCGGTACGCGGCCATCGGCATTGTCGACCAGGCCCGCGACGGCCTGTCGGACTTCGTGACGTACGGCGTCACGGCCGAGGACCACCGGCGCATCGGCGCGCTTCCCGACGGCCACAAGGGCCTGCTCGGCGCGCTCATCCACGATCCCCGGCCGCTGCGCCTGGCCGACCTCACCCAGGACCCCCGCGCGGCCGGCTTCCCGCCCGGGCACCCGCCGATGCGCACGTTCCTCGGGGTGCCGATCCGGGTGCAGGGGGAGATCTTCGGCAACCTCTATCTGACGGAGAAGCGCGACGGCGGCGAGTTCAGCGAGGGCGACCTGCACACGCTGCGGGTCCTCGCCACAGAGGCGGGCCTCGCGATCGGCAACGCGCGGATGTACGCGGCGGGCCGGCAGCGCGAGGCCTGGATCGACGGTGCGGCCGCCGTCACCACCGCGCTGCTCGCCGGGAGCGACGTGGACGAGTCGCTGGCGGTCGTCGCCGAACAGGCCCGGCGGCTGGCGGACTCCGCGGCCGGGATCGTGCTGCTGCCGCTGGAGGACGGCGGGCTGGAGATCGTGGCGGCGGCGGCGGACGAGCCGTCCCGCCTCAAGGGCACGCAGATCCCGCCCGACAGCCCGGTGACCGCCACCCTCCTCGCGGGCGAACCGGTGTTCGTCGAGGACTCGGCCACCGATCCGCGCATGGTCACGGAGGTAGCGCCGTACTTCGGGCCCAGCATGATGTTGCCCCTGAAGAGCGGCGGCCGGGTCCTCGGCACCTTGGCGACCCCCAGAGCGCGCGGCGCCCGGCAGTTCACCCCGGCGGAACGCACCCTGGCCACCCAGTTCGCGGCGCAGGCCGCACTGGCCCTGGTCCTGGCGGACGCGCGGCGCGACCGCGAGCGGCTGGCCGTCTACCAGGACCGCGACCGGATCGCCCGGGACCTGCACGACCTCGTCATCCAACGGCTGTTCGCCACCGGGATGATGCTGGAGAGCGCGGCCCGCAGGGCGGTGGTGCCCGAGGTGCGGCAGGGCGTGGGCAAGGCCGTGGACGAGCTGGACGTGACGATCCAGGAGATCCGTACCGCCATCTTCGCCCTGCAGCAGGGGCCCGCCGAAGCGCCCTCGGGGCTGCGCACGCGGGTGCTGCGCGAGATCGGCACGGCGGCGGTGCCGCTGGGCTTCCAGCCGTCGGTGAAGTTCGTCGGCCCGGTCGACGCCAGGGTCGGCGAGTCGACCGGCAAAAACCTGGTCGCCGCGTGCCGGGAGGCGCTGTCCAACGCCTTCCGGCACGCTCACGCCTCCCGCATCGAGGTCGTCGTGGACGCCACGGCCACCCTGCCGGACGGCCGGGACGCGGTGCGGCTGACGGTCGCCGACGACGGCGTGGGCATCCCGGAGGGCGGCCGGCGCAGCGGTCTGAAGAACCTCGCCCGGCGGGCGGAGGCGCTGGGCGGGTCCAGTACGTACGGGCCGGGGCTCGGCGAGGAGGGGGCGGGCACGACGGTGATGTGGGAGGCGCCCCTTTGAGGCGCGGCCTCCCCCAGGTGGCCGGACGGCTGTGCTCCGTTCGGTGACTTACGGTCCGGGGCCGGAACCGCGTTCCGCAGTCAGGCGTCCTGATCGCGCAACTATCTGCCCATGTATCCACGTCTGTCCTGCGGTCAGGAGGCACGCGCGCCGCGACGGGCATCGGAGGGCCGGTCGCGGGCCCGCCGGCGCGGTGCCGTCGTGTGCGCCTTCACGATCATGCTGGGCGGCCTGCTGCCCTGCGGGTTGCCACCGGGCAGCACGGCCGTCGACTCGGCTGCCGCTGCCGCCGTGTACGAAGGTGCGGCGCGGCCGGAAGGCGCGGGGGAACGGACGAGTACGGCGCCGGCCGCCGGCGCGGCACGCCACGCGCGCGTGGCGCGGCGCGGGGCAGTGGTGCGGCAGGGCGGTGAGACGCGGTACGCGAGCGGCGGGCCGGGCCGTGCCGTGGGACACGGGCGGGCCGGCCGGCTGGCCAGGGCGCGCCTGGAGGTACTGCGGCTCGGCGTGGCGGCGGGCAAGGTCGGGCGGACGTACAAGGACGGGCTGCGGGCCGCGAAGGCCGAACGGCTCCGTGCCCGGCTGCTGACCGAGCGGCTGCGCAGGGAACGGCGCACCGCCGCCGCGCTGCGCCGCACCGCCGGGCTGATCGCGGCCCAGCAGTACCGCATCGGCAGCGGGTTGTCCTTCGCCGTGCGGACGCTGACCTCGACCGCCCCGGAGGAGGTGCTGCGGGCCCACCGGCTGGTCGAGTACCGGCAGCGTGCCCTGGCGGCCGAGGCGCGTACGGCGCTGCGCACGAGCCGGGTGCTGGCGGCGGGGAGCGCGGCGGCGGCCGACCGCGCGCAGGCCCTCGATGCCCGGCAGCAGCGGCTGGCCGGGGAACGGGAGCGCGTCGGGCGCAGCCTGGACCGGGCGCGCGGGCGGCTGTGGCGGTTGGTGGCCGGTGCGGCGGAGTCCCGTACGGCGGCGGCCGGCAGCTGTGGCGGGCCGCCGCACGAGCTGTCCTCGGCCACCGGGGCGCTCGCGACCGCCGCCCGGCCGGCGCACGGCTGGACCCGGCCGGTGACCGGGTACGCGCTGTCCGCCTCCTTCGGCGGCGCGGGCGCGCACTGGTCGCACCGGCATACGGGGCAGGATTTCGCGGTGCCTGTGGGCACGCCGGTGCGGTCCGCGGGACAGGGGCGGGTGGCAGCGGTGGAGTGCGGCGGCGCTTTCGGGACCAGCGTGGTGGTGCGGCACAAGGCGCACACGTACACGCAGTACGCGCACCTGTCGGCGGTGCTGGTGCGGCCGGGCCAGCGGGTACGTGCCGGGCAGCCCATCGCGCTGTCCGGGAACACCGGCAACAGCACGGGGCCGCACCTGCACTTCGAAGTGCGGCGCGGCCTCGGCGTGGAGACCGCCGTCGAGCCGCTGCGCTGGCTGCGGAAGTACGGGGTACGAGTGTGACGACCGAGGGCCCGGGGCCTGTGGGCACCGGTCAGCCGCGGGTCCGCTCCCGCAGCAGCTGATTGATCAAACGCTCGATGATGGCGGCGACCCCGTCCTCGTTGTTGCCCGCCGTGCGGTGGGCCGTCGCGGCCAACACGTCCGGATGCGCGTTGGCCATGGCGTACGACGTGCCCGCCCAGGCCAGCATCTCGAGGTCGTTCGGCATGTCCCCGAATGCCACCACCTCGTCCGGGGCGATACCCCGTTCGGCGCAGCAGCGGGCGAGCGTACCGGCCTTGCTGACGCCCGCGCCGCTGATCTCCAGGAGGGCGGTGGGACTGGAGCGGGTGAAGGACGCCAGGTGGCCGGCGGCCTCGCGAGCCAGCGCGAGGAACGCGTCCGGGTCCAGTTCGGAGTGGTGCGCGAGGACCTTCAGGACAGGCTCGCCCGCCTTCTCGAACTCCTCGCCGAGCAACTTCTCCACCGGGGCGATCAATGCGCCGGGGTCGAGGTGGAACGGCGGGTACTGCGGCTCGTAGTGGATGCCACCGGTGCGTTCGACGGCGAACGACGTGTCCGGAGCGACGGCGCGCAGCGCCTCCACGACGGCCACCGCCGCGTGCCGCTCCAGGGCGCGCACCTCGACGATGCGGCGGCCGCGGTGCAGGTCGACGACGGCGGCGCCGTTGGCGCAGATCGCCAAGCCGTGGCCGTGCACGTGGTCGCTGACCACGTCCATCCAGCGGGCCGGCCGGCCGGTGACGAAGAAGACCTCGATGCCGGCCTCCTCGGCGGCGGCGAGCGCGGCGATCGTCCGCTCCGAGACGGTCTTGTCGTCGCGCAGCAGGGTGCCGTCGAGGTCGGTGGCGATCAGCCGGGTACGCCGGCCGGGCAGCGGCGGCTCCGGTACGGGCTGCGGCTCGGACGGCCGGGGTGGAGCGGATGGCGGCGGCGCCTCGGAGGCCGGGGTCCGCGGGGATGACAGCGGCGGCTCGGCGGAGGGATCGTCTGTCACAGGGCCATCAGTCACGAGGCCATCTTCCCGCATATGCGCGCACAGGCGGGCGCCGGGTCGCGCGGATGAGCTTGACAACGCCGGTCGGCGCGTCCAGCCGTAGGGTCGGAAGCATGCACCTGAGCACCGTGATTCTGCCCGTACGACGCTGGTCCGCAGGCGGGCGGGAGGTGTGGCAGCGCGCCGAGGAGCTGGGCTTCCACGCCGGGTACACCTACGACCACCTCTCCTGGCGGGTGCCCTTCCGGGACGGCCCGTGGTTCGGCGCCGTGCCCACCCTGACCGCGGCCGCCGCCGCGACCTCCCGCCTCCGGCTGGGCACCCTCGTCACCTCGCCCAACTTCCGGCACCCGGTCACCCTGGCGAAGGAGCTGATCTCGCTGGACGACATCAGCGACGGCCGGATCACGCTCGGCATCGGCGCCGGCGGCAACGGCTTCGACGCGCACGCGCTGCTCGGCAGCGACGAGGAGCCGTGGACGCCGCGCGAGCGCGCCGATCACTTCGCCGAATTCGTCGCCCTGCTGGACCGGCTGCTCACCGAGAACGCCGTCACCTACGACGGAGAGCACTACCGCGCCCATGAGGTGCGCAACGTCCCTGGATGCGTGCAGCGGCCGCGGCTGCCGTTCGCGGTCGCCGCCACCGGGCCGCGCGGCCTGCGACTGGCGGCGCGGTACGGCCAGGCGTGGGTCACCACCGGCGATCCCAAGGTGTCCGCCTCGGGCACCCCCGAGCAGTCCCAGGCGGCGATCGCCGGCCAGATCGAGCGGCTGGGCGCGGCCTGCGAAGCACAGGGCCGGGACGCCGGGAAGCTGCCCAAGATCCTGCTGACCGGCTTCACGCCGGACCGGCCGCTGGAGTCGGTCGACGCCTTCGTGGACTTCGCCGGACGCCACGCCGAACTGGGCATCGACGAGATCGTCCTGCACTGGCCGATCGACGGAACGCTCTTCGAGGCCGACCGGTCGATGTTCGAGCGGATCGCCACGGAGGCACCGGGCCAGCTCGGGACCGGGTGAGCCGAGGAGCCGAAGGGATCACCGTCCCTTTGCCGCGTCGAGAGGTACCGAACTGGAATCAAGAGGGAGAATCGGGGCAGAGGCGTCGTCGTACGGGCGGCCGGCTGGGCCGCCCGGCTGGAGGGTCCCATGGCTCAGACCCGATTCGCCCCGGACCGCGGGCTGACCTCGCGCATGGTCATGACGATGTTCTTCATCGGCCTGCTGTACGTCGTGGTCGTCGGCGCGCTGGTGGTGCTGCTCAAGGGTGCGTGGCTGATCGTGCTGGTGATCTCGGGCGCCCTCTTCATCGCACAGTTCTGGTTCAGCGACCGGATCGCGGCGTTCGGCATGGGCGCCCGCGAGGTCACCCCTGAGGAGGCACCCGAGCTGCACGGTGCCGTCGACCGGCTGTGCGCGCTCGCCGACATGCCCAAGCCCAAGGTCTGCATCGCCGACAGCGACATCCCGAACGCCTTCGCCACCGGGCGCAACCAGCGGAACTCGCTGATCTGCGCCACCTCCGGGCTGCTGCGCCGGCTGGAGCCCGAGGAGCTGGAAGGGGTACTCGCGCACGAGCTGTCGCATGTGGCGCACCGCGACGTGGCGGTGATGACCATCGCCTCGTTCCTGGGCGTGCTGGCCGGGATCATCACGCGGGCGGCGCTCTGGAGCGGGGTGGGACGCAGCAACCGGGACAACAACGCGGCCATCGCCGTCCTGATCGTCACGGCCGTCAGCGCGGTGGTCTACGTCATCAGCTTCCTGCTCACCCGGCTGTTGTCCCGATATCGGGAACTGTCCGCCGACCGGGCCGCCGCGCTGCTCACCGGACGGCCGTCGGCGCTGGCCGCCGCGCTCACCAAGGTCACCGGGCAGATGGCCCGCATCCCCACCCGTGACCTGCGCCGGGCCGAGCCGTTCAACGCGTTCTACTTCGCCCCGGCCTTCTCGCGGGAGAACGCCGTCCAGCTGCTGTCCTCGCACCCGACGCTGGAACAGCGTCTGGACCAGCTCGGCCGCCTCTCCGCCCAGCTGGGCCGCCCGTGAACCGAGTCGCGGTCATCGACACCGCCCGTACCGCCGGTCCGCATTCCTTCCACGCCTAGGAGCCACTCGATGGGTTTTCTGGATGTGATCCTCGGCCGTAGCAAGCCGGTGCGCCCCCATCTCGACCAGCTCTTCGCGCTGCCGTCCGCCGCGATCACCCTGCAGGCGGCGACGGGGTTCACGCCGACGGGCCGGGGCTCGGTCTGCTTCGCGAGCGTCGAAGGCGGGGCGTTCGCCCGTATCCAGGCCGATGTGCGAGAGCTGCTCGGCCCGCCGGTGGAGTACAGCCAGGACCAGTACGGCTACACCTGGCTCCTCGCCCAGCACGCTCCCGAGGACACCGCGGGCCTGGTGAACGACCTGCACGCGGTCAACACCTCGCTTCAGGAAAGCGGCTTCGGCCCCCAGCTGCTCTGCTCGCTCATCGGCTTCCGCGACGCCCACGATCGCTCGCTCGCCCTCGTGTACCTCTACAAACGCGGCACGTTCTACCCCTTCGCGCCGCTCCCGGGTGGTGGAGAGAAGCGCGACAACCCGCTCGAACTCCAGGTGCGGTCCCTGCTCACCGACGACCTGACCGTGGAGAAGGACCTGAGCCGCTGGTTCCCGGTGTGGGGCGCGCCGGGGCTGTGAGGGATGGCGCGAGAGAGGGGTTTGGTTTCACGTGAAACGTGATGTGTTCGGATGTGGTGAATGGAATCGATGTCCTGTTTCACGTGAAACATGCGCCGCGTGGCGCGGCCGTCACCTCACCCGGGAGCTGAGCCACGGCGTCAGGCCGGTCCCGGTGATCAGCTCCTTGTACGTCTCATCGCCGGGAAGCGGCACCACCAGCCGCCAGCCGGGCGGGAAGAAGCGGCCCTTGACGTGAGCGAGGTCGCCCAGCACGGAGTGCAGAAACGCCGGGACGACATCGCGGGGCAGGTCCTGGAAGGGGATGCCTTCGACGGTGATGTGGGCGTCGTCCTCTGAGAACACCTCGATCGAGATGCGCGGGGCACCGTCGGACAGTTCGATGCATGCCTCGTGCGGCAGCGAGCCGTCCGGGTCCGTGACGGCGAAAGCGCCGGCGGACAGTCGGCGGCCGGAGCGGTCAGCCCCGATGTCGTGGGTCACTTCGATGTCGCGGCCGTACGCGCGAGCCACCTCGCGAACGGCGTCGATGACGGCTTCGGTGCTGGGTAGCTGCGGACGGTCCATGAGGTGATGATGTCACCCGGCATGGCCCGGGTGGCGGTCGTCGTCGGGGCCGGACGCCGCGGGGACGGCATGCGCGACCAGCGCATCCATCCGGCGGGCACTGACCTCGTGATCGGTGGCCGCGGTGACGAACGCCGCGACGCCCGCCGGGCCGACCAGGTCGCGGACGGACTGCACGGTGGCGGCCGGCAGCGGCACATGCTCGACCGAGGGCCGCTCGGGGGGCTCACTGTGCAAGTGGTGGCGGAGGTACCGGCTCGCCAACGACCGCATGGCGCGCGCCAGTTCGGCGTCGACGGTCTGCTGGGCCAGTGGCCGCAGCCGGCGGACGAGACCGGCCGCCTCCTCCGCCTCGGCATCGCTCGGCGGATGGCCGAGGTACTGCTGGAAGACGTGCTCGGTGGTGAAGTCCAGGAAGCGGGCGGCTATGTGCTCCACCTGTACCCGCAGCTCCCGCAGGTGCCCGGAGATGGCGGGCAGCGGCACCCCCGCGGAGTGCAGCTCGGCGGCGACCGCGAGCTCCTGCGGGCTGGGCACCAGGTACTCCTCCGGGTTGCCCGGCACCGGTTCCAGCACCCCCAGCTCCACGGCATCCGCCACCGCTGCCTCATCCGGGCTGCCGCCGAAGGAGGCGTCCAGCTCCTGACGGGTGATCCGGCCGGTCTCCTCGTCCGTCCAGGGCCCGTCGATCTCGGCGACCAGCCCCAGCACCCCGCCCAGCCCGCGTCCCGAGTCCCAGGCCTCCAGCAGGTCCTTGATGCTGGCCAGCGTGTACCCGCGGTCCAGCAGGTCCGAGATCTGCCGCAGCCGGGCGAGGTGCGTGTCGCCGTAGACGTTCGCCCGGCCCCGCCGCTCCGGCTTGGGCAGCAGTCCGCGGTCCTGGTACGCGCGGATCGTACGGACCGTGGTGCCGCTCCGGTGCGCCAGCTCCTCGATGCGGTACTCGGCCGCGCGTCGGTGCTGCTCGGTCACTGCGGTACTCCTCATGAGATGGCCCGCGCCGCCTCGCCCGTGCCCTCGGCGGCCCGGGCGGCCGGGGAGCGCGCGAGGTACAGGCCGGTCCTGCGCGGGGCCCTGTTCTGCGAGGGATGGTACGGCCGCCCGTGCCGACGCGGTAACGCCTGCACCACCCCGCCGCCCCGCCTCCCGACCGGCACGGGCCGCCCCACCCGGCTGCCCCGGTCCGCCCGGACCGCCCCGAGGGAGCGCCCGCTCCCCTACAGCGGCTCGATCCTGGCTATCGCGCGCAGGGCACGCGGCGCGAAACGGGAGAGGGCGCGGGAGCCGCGGGCCTCCGGGGTGACGGGCACCACCGCCTGATTGCGCACCACCGCGCGCAGGATGGCGTCCGCGACCTTCTCGGGCGGGTAGTTGCGTATGCCGTACAGCCGGGCGGCCTTGGACTGGCGGCGCTTCTCCTCCTCGGGCGAGACCCCGGCGACGTGCGAGGTCGTGGTGATGCTGGTGTTGACCAGGCCGGGGCAGACGGCGGTGACTCCGATGCCCTGGCCGGCCAGCTCCGCGCGCAGGCACTCGCTGAGCATCAGTACCGCCGCCTTGGAGGTGCTGTAGGCCGGCAGCGTTTTGGAGGGCTGGTAGGCGGCGGCCGAGGCGGTGTTGACGATGTGGCCGCCCTGGCCGCGCTCGGCCATCTGCCGGCCGAAGATCCGGCAGCCGTGGATGACGCCCCACAGGTTCACGTCCAGGACCTTCTTCCAGTCCTCGGAGGTGGTCTCCAGGAAGGAGCCGGACAGGCCGATGCCAGCGTTGTTCACCAGGACGTCGACGATGCCGTACTCGGCGGCGACCTTCTCGGCGAGCTTCTCCATCGCCGCCTCGTCGGCGACGTCCACCGCCTCCGCCCAGGCGGCGCCGGCCCCGATCAGCCGGGCCATGTCGGCGGTACGGGCCGCTCCCTCGGCGTCCCGGTCCACCACGACCACTCGCGCGCCGGCCTCGGCGAACGCGAACGCCGTCGCCCGCCCGATGCCGCTCGCCGCCCCGGTCACCAGCACCAGCCGGCCGCCGAACCGGTCCGCGTACCGGCCACGCGCGGCCACTTCCTTGGCCGGGTCGCCTTCGTCCTTGGCGGTGACGAACTCCTCGATCCAGGCGGCGAGTTGATCGGGTCGGGTGCGCGGTACCCAGTGCTTGGCCGGCAGTGTGCGGCGGGTCAGCTGCGGTACCCACTGCTCCAGCTCGTCGTAGAGCCGCTCCGAGAGGAAGGCGTCACCGGTCGGGGTGATCAGCTGGACCGGGCAGTGCGCGTACGCGTCCGTACGCGGGTGGCGCAGGCGGGTCCGGACGTTGTCCCGGTACAGCCAGGCGCCGTGCGCCGCGTCGGTGGGCAGCGAGGCGGTGGGGTAGTCCCCGGCCGGGATTTTCTCGACGCGCTCCAGGATCTTCGGCCAGCGCTTCCCCAGCGGGCCCTTCCACGCCAGCTCGGGCAGTGCGGGGGTGTGCAGCATGTAGACGTACCAGGACTTGGCGGCCTGGTTGAGCAGTTGGGCCGCGCGGCGCGGGGTGGGCCGGGTCATGCGCTTCTTGATCCAGTGCCCGAAGTGGTCCAGGGACGGGCCGGACATCGAGGTGAAGGAGGCGATCCGGCCCTGCGTGCGCGGGACGGTCACGAACTCCCACGACTGCACCGAGCCCCAGTCGTGTCCCACCAGGTGGACGGGCCGGTCCGGGCTGACGGCGTCGGCCACCGCCAGGAAGTCGTCGGTCAGCTTCTCCAGGGTGTACCCGCCGCGCAGCGGTTGCGGCGCCGTGGACCGACCGCAGCCCCGGACGTCGTACAGCACCACGTGGAAGCGCTCGGCGAGCAGTGGTGCGACCCGGGACCAGACCTCCTTGCTGTCCGGATAGCCGTGCACCAGCAGCACCGTGGGGCGGGCCGGATCGCCCAGCTCCGCGACGCTCAACTCGATGCCGCCCGTGGCGATCCGGCGCTCCCGCGCGCCTTCCAGTGCCGTGCTCACGCTCGTCTCCCCGCTCTCGCCGACTGCCTCGCTCACGCCGCCTTCTCCTCCTGCCAGCGCCGCACGTGCGGCAGATCGTCATCCAGCCAGAACGCGCTCTCCTCGGGGTCCCGTGAGTCGGTGACGACCAGGATCTCCTCGAACTTCGCGCCCACGCCCCGGAATCCGAGGTGTGGCTCGACCGCCCACAGGCCGGGCTGCGGCGGGTGGTCGGAGAAGCGGTACGGGCTCCACAGCGGGGACCAGCCTTCGCGGTGGCCGTGCAGCGCGTCGGACGCGAGGCCCTTCAGCGACTGGGTGCCGAACCCGAACAGCGTGGGAGACCAGCGGCGTTGGCGCACCCGGTCGACCTTGTGGGCGATCACGCCGAAGGGGTAGGCGCGGTGCCGGTTCGCGTATCCCTGGCGGACCATGAGCCGTTCGACGTCCTCGTAGATCTCCCGCAGTGGCCGGCGCTCGCGGACCTCGCGCAGGAGCAACTCGCGGTGCGCCTCCAGGTCGGCCAGCAGCCGGTCGTGCAGCGGGCTGAGGCCCAGACAGCCGGAGTATCCGATGTCGGCGGTGTAGCCCTGATACACGGGGGCCATGTCGAGGATGAAGGGCATTCCCGGCTCCAGCGCCCGGTCGGTGGGGAAGAACTGCAGCGGGATGCGGAAGTTCACGAAGGCCGTACGGTCGCCGAACCAGGCGAAGGGCAGGTGGAACCAGTCCGTCACGCCGCGCTCCCGCAGCCAGCGGCGCTGCATGCGGGCCGCCTCCCGCTCGGTCACCCCCGGCTTCAGCTGGCCGGCGACCGCCTCGGCACAGGCGTACGCCAGCCGCTGGACCTCCCTGAACCCTCGGAGATCCGCGCTCGTCGCCGAGAAGTCACGCCTGCTTCTGGTCGCTGCTGTGCTCGCGGTCGCTGCTGTGGTCATCGCCAACCGTTCCGTCGCGGTACGTGCGCGTAACTTGACACTGATGAATGTGACAATGGTCGGCGGCTGCGTCAAGAGTCCGTCACCGGCCTGTGGAAAACTTCCCCGCGCACCATGGGCGATCACCGCGGCACCCGCCACCGGTCGCGCGCGCCTCAGCTCTCCGCACGACCCCCTACGGGCAGCTACGCCTGGAGTCGGAGGGACATCCAGCCGTCTGGGGTGACGTCGGGTATGGCGCGCGACACTACCGTCGACGTGTGACTGTGATCGCGACCGAAAGCCTCAGCAAGCGGTACCCGCGGGTGACCGCCCTGGACCGGCTCTCCGTAGACATCGCCCCCGGGGTGACCGGCCTGGTGGGTGCCAACGGCGCCGGAAAGTCCACCCTGATCAAGATCCTGCTGGGCCTGTCGCCCGCCAGTGAAGGCACCGCCGCGGTCCTCGGCCTGGACGTGGCCACCGAGGGCGGCGCCATTCGCGAGCGGGTCGGCTACATGCCCGAGCACGACTGCCTGCCGCCGGACGTCTCGGCGACCGAGTTCGTCGTGCACATGGCGCGGATGTCGGGACTGCCGCCGACCGCCGCCCGGGAGCGCACCGCCGACACCCTGCGCCACGTCGGCCTCTACGAGGAGCGCTACCGCCCCATCGGCGGCTACTCCACGGGCATGAAGCAGCGCGTGAAGCTCGCGCAGGCGCTCGTCCACGACCCCCAGCTGGTCTTCCTGGACGAGCCCACCAACGGCCTGGACCCGGCGGGCCGCGACGAGATGCTCGGCCTGATCCGCCGGGTGCACCGCGACTTCGGTATCTCGGTGCTCGTCACCTCGCACCTCCTCGGTGAGCTGGAGCGCACCTGCGACCACGTCGTCGTCATCGACGGCGGCAAGCTGCTGCGCTCCTCCGCCACGGACGAGTTCACCCAGGCCACCACCTCGCTCGCCGTCGAGGTCACCGACTCCGACGCGCACCCGGACGGGCTGCGCGCCCTGCGCGAGGCGCTGACCGCCGCGGGCGCGGTGACCGGTCCCGCGGCCGGCCCCGGCGAAGGGAACCCGGCCGCGACCGGCCGTCTGCTGTACGTCGAGGCCACCGGCGAGGAGACCTACGACCTGGTCCGGGACACCGTCGCCGAGCTCGGCCTCGGCCTGGTCCGCATGGAACAGCGCCGGCACCGCATCGCGGAGGTCTTCCGCGACCGCGCCGACGACAGCAGCACCGCCCCGGCCCCCAGGGACGAGCGCCCCGCAGCCCCCGAAGCAGCCCCCGCAGGAGCACCCGATGCCTGAGTCCACCACCGCCCCCACGGGCGGCCCGGGCCCCGCCGCCTCGATCCACGACATCGGCTACCGCCACTACGACGGCGCCCGGCTGGGCCGCGCGTACGCCCGCCGCTCGCTCTTCGTGCAGAGCCTGCGCGGCGCCTACGGGTTGGGCCGTTCGGCGCGCACGAAGGTGCTGCCGATGATCCTGCTCGCCGTCATGTGCGTACCGGCCGCGATCGTCGTGGCGGTCACCGTCTTCACCAAGGCGCACGACCTCCCGCTGGAGCCCACCCGGTACGCGATATACCTGCAGGCCGTCATCGGCCTCTTCCTGGCCGCGCAGGCGCCCCAGTCCGTCTCCCGCGACCTGCGCTTCAAGACCGTGCCGCTGTACTTCTCCCGGCCGATCGAGCGGGCCGACTACGTGGCCGCCAAGTACGCCGCGATGAGCTGCGCGCTGTTCCTCCTCACGGCGCTGCCGCTGCTGATCCTGTACGTGGGCGCGCTGCTGGCCAAGCTCGACTTCGCCGACCAGACCGGGAACTTCGCGCAGGGCCTGGTCTCGGTAGCCTTGCTCTCGCTGCTGTACGCCGCGATCGGCCTGGTCATCGCCGCGCTGACGCCGCGCCGCGGCTTCGGGGTCGCCGCCGTCATCGCCGTACTGACCATCCCGTACGCCGCGGTGAGCGCCGTACAGGGCATCGCCTACCTCCAGGGAAACACCGACATCATCGGGTGGTTGGGGCTGTTCTCCCCGATCACGCTGATCGACGGGGTGCAGAGCACCTTCCTGGGCGCCACCACCTCGGCCCCCGACGGCATCGGCCCGTCCACGGCCGCGGGAGTCGTCCACCTCCTCGTCGTGCTGGGCCTCATCGCCGGCTCGCTCGCCCTCCTGATGCGCCGCTACCGGAAGGCCGGACTGTGACCACGATCGACATCCGCAACGTCTCCCGCTGGTTCGGGAACGTCGTGGCCGTGAACGACATCACGATGACCATCGGCCCCGGGGTGACCGGGCTGCTCGGCCCCAACGGCGCCGGCAAGTCCACCCTCCTCAACATGATGGGCGGCTTCCTGGCGCCCTCCAACGGCAGCGTCACTCTCGACGGCCGCCCGACCTGGCGGAACGAGGCCATCTACCGCGACATCGGCATCGTGCCGGAGCGCGAGGCGATGTACGACTTCCTCACCGGGCGCGAGTTCGTGCTCGCCAACGCCGAACTGCACGGCCTGGGCCGCAAGGAGGCGGCTCGCGCGCTCGCCACCGTCGACATGGAGCACGCGCAGGACCGGCGCGTCTCCACGTACAGCAAGGGCATGCGGCAGCGCGTGAAGATGGCGTCCGCGCTGGTGCACGACCCGTCCGTGCTGCTGCTCGACGAGCCGTTCAACGGCATGGACCCGCGGCAGCGGATGCAGCTCATGGAGTTGCTGCGGCAGATGGGCGAGGAGGGGCGCACCGTGCTGTTCTCCTCGCACATCCTCGAAGAGGTCGAGCAGCTCGCCTCCCACATCGAGGTCATCGTGGCCGGGCGGCACGCCGCCTCCGGGGACTTCCGCCGCATCCGGCGCCTGATGACGGACCGGCCGCACCGCTACCTCGTACGGTCCGACGACGACCGGGCGCTGGCCGCCGCGCTGATCGCCGACCCCTCCACGTCCGGCATCGAGGTCGACCTCGAAGAGGGCGCGCTGCGCATCCAGGCCGTCGACTTCGGCCGCTTCACCACCCTGCTGCCGCGCGTCGCCCGCGACCACGGCATCCGGCTCCTCGCCGTCTCGCCCTCGGACGAGTCGCTGGAATCGGTCTTCTCCTACCTCGTAGCGGCCTGAAGCCGTACCGAAGCGGTCGCATACGACCTGAAAGGAGCCCTGACGCGATGTCATCGCTCTTCCACCCCACCGTCGCCCGGCTGACCTACCGGGCGCTGCTCGGCCGCCGCCGCGCCGCGATCCTCTTCGCGCTGCCCGTCATGCTGCTCATCATCGCCGTCGCGGTGCGGGCCCTGACCGGTGCCGACGACGCCACCGCCAACACCGTCCTGAGCGGCTTCGCGCTGGCCACGATGGTGCCGCTGATCGGTGTGATCGCCGGCACCGGCGCGATCGGCCCGGAGATCGACGACGGCTCGGTGGTGTACCTGCTGGCCAAGCCCGTACGGCGGTCGACGGTCATCGTCACCAAGCTGCTCGTCGCGATCGGCGTGACGGTCGCCTTCTCCGCCGTCCCCGTACTGATCGCCGGCTTCGTACTGAACGGCAACAGCCAGCAGATCGCGGTCGCCTACGCGCTCGCCGCCGCGGTCGCCTCCGTGGCCTACAGCGCCCTCTTCCTGTTCCTCGGCACCGTCACCCGGCACGCCGTCGTCGTCGGCCTGGTCTACGAGCTGGTCTGGGAGGCGGTCTTCGGCAACCTCGTCCCCGGAGCGCGCACCCTCAGCGTCCAGCAGTGGGCACTCGCGCTGGCCCAGAAGGCGGGCGCCGACGGCGCGATCACCTCGGACGTGGGCCTCACGCCCGCCATCGTGCTGCTCGTCGTCGTCACCGGCGGGGCGACCTGGTACGCGGCCCGTCGCCTCAAGTCGCTGACGCTGGCGGGGGAGGAGTAGCCACCGCCGCCCCTCGGGGGCAGCGGTGACTATCCGCTCCCCTTCCGGGCGTCGTTGAACTCCCGGACGTTCCTGCGGTGTTCCTCGTAGTCGGCGGTGAAGCGGGTGTCGCCGGGCCGGACGGTGACGAAGTACAGCCAGTCGCCCTTCGGGGGCGAGATCGCGGCCCGCGTCGCGTCCTGCCCCGGATTGCCGATCGGCGTCGGCGGCAGCCCCTTGTGCCGGTAGGTGTTGTACGGGCTGTCCGTACGGGTGTCGGCGTGGGTGGTGTCGAGGGTGGACCGGCCCAGGCCGTAGTTCAGGGTGGAGTCCATCTGGAGCGGCATCCCGCGGTCGAGCCGGTTGCGGACGACGCGGGCGACCTTGCCCATGTCCTTCGGGGTGTCCGCCTCGGCCTGCACGACAGAGGCCACCACGACCGTCTCGTACGCGCTCAGGCCGCCGGGCCGCGCCGTCGGCGGCAGACCGTCCGCCGCGTACTTCTGGCGCGCGGTGTTCACCATGAAGGACAGCAGGCTCCTCGGGGTGGTGTCGTCGTCGATCGGATACGTCGCCGGGTAGAGGTACCCCTCGGGGTTGCCCTTCGCCTCGGCGGGCAGCCGCAGCCGCGCGGCCGGATTCCGGGCTCCGGCGGCCTTCTCGGCGGCCTTCTCGGTGGCCCCTGGGGCGACGCGGAGCGCCTTGTCGACGGCGGCGTACACCTGGGAGGCCCGCCGACCCTCAGGGAGGGTGAGCTTCTCGGCCCGGCCCGTCCCCTCGTCCCCCGGGACGAGGATCAGCAGGAGGACGACGCCGACGACGAGGACGGTGGCGCCCGCGGTCAGGAGGAGCCGTCCCCGCCGGGTGATGCGTGCGCGGCGCCGGCCACCGGAGTGCTGCGTATCGTGCACATCGCTCATGTGGGCAAGGTAGGGCAGACCGTAGGGTGCGTGAGTGACCACGCACATATCGCCGCTCCCGGTGCGCGCCTTTCGGCACCGCGACACCACCGACGGGCAGGACCTCCCGGCGCTGCTGTGGCGACCGGGACCGGGGCACCGGATGATCTCCAGCGCGGTGCTCGGCGGCGGCATCGGACCTCGCTCCTGGGTGCTCAACGCCCAGGTCGCGCACGGCTACACGCGCCGCGACCCGCAGGCGCACCTGGCGGAGATCGCCGCGGCGGCCGGCGCGGCGGGGCCCGGCGTCGGCATGATGACGGCCGCGGACATCCTGACCACCCGCGCGTCGGCGTACGACGAGGGCGCACAGGCGGTCGTCACGGCGGGTACCGGCGTGCGCGGGTGGGCCGCCACGGAGGACGCGGCGCCGGACGCGGCGGACGCCCCGTATCGCCCCGGCACGATCAACATCCTCGTCGCGCTGCCCGTGGCCCTCGGGGACGCCGCCCTGGTCAACTCCGTGATGACGGTCACCGAGGCGAAGGTGCAGGCGCTGCTCGACCACGGCCTGGACGCCTCCGGCACACCTACGGACGCGGTGTGCGTCGCCGCACGAGTACCGCGACCCGGCGGGCCCGTGGAGGAGTTCGCCGGGCCTCGCTCCCTCTGGGGCGCGCGACTGGCACGCGCCGTGCACGAAGCGACGCTCCGCGCGCTGCAACAGGAGCGCGGCGGCCCCGAAGAGGAGACCGCCGCGCTGCCACGAGAAGGTCAGTCGCCGATCCGGCGGTCCCGGCCGGCCCCCAGCCCCAGCAGTACCAGCCCCGCACAGACCACGAGCAGCAGCACGATCGGCAGCGTCCAGCCGTCCGTCACCTGGTGCACCGCGCCCAGCGCCAACGGGCCGACGGCGGCCAGCAGATAGCCCCAGGTCTGCGCCATGCCCGACAGTCGTGCGGCGGTGTGCGGATCGCCGGCCCGCAGCACCATCATGGTCAGCGCCAGGCCCAGCGCACCGCCCTGCCCGATGCCGAGGAGCGTGGCCCACACCCAGGCCCCGGCCACCGGCGCGACGAGCAGGCCCACGCAGGCGAGCGCCATCAAGGCGGCGACGCCGGCCGCCAGCAGCCGTTGCCGCCGCATCCGGCCGGCCAGTACCGGCACCACGAAGGAGCCGGCCATCTGCAGCAGCGTGCTGAACGCGAAGACCAGCCCGGCCTGCGCCTTGGCCATCCCGTGGTCGGTGAAGACCGTCGGCAGCCAGGCGATGGCCACGTAGGCGATCAGCGACTGCGATCCCATGAAGAGCGTGACCTGCCAGGCCAGCGGCGAACGGTTGAGCTTCGGGCCGGTCTCGACGGTGTGCTTCGGGGTGGCAGCGGCCTCCCCGTGCCGCGCGCCGCACCGGGCGATGACCACCTGAGGGAGCCAGACGAGCGCGGCGATCGCGGCCAGCAGCCCCCACGAGACCAGCGAGCCCTGCCAGCCGCCGAGCGCGTTCTCCAGCGGCACGGAGGTGGCGGCGGAGATGGTCGCGCCGAGGACCATCGCCGTGGTGTACAGCGCGGTCATGGGCGCGGCCCGGTCGGGGAAGTCGCGCTTGATCAGGCCGGGCATCAGGACGTTGAGCAGGGCTATGGACCCGCCGACCAGCGCGCAGCCCACGAAGAGCGCCACCAGCGGCGGCGCGACGCGGACGACGATGCCCGAGCACAGCAGGACCAGCGCGCTGAACAGGACGGTCTCGGTACCCCAACGCCGGGCCAGCTTCGGCGCCACGTAGGAGCCCAGGCCCATGAAGACCAGTGGGATCACGGTGACCAGGCTGCTGGCGGTGGCGTTCAGCCCGAAGTGGTCGCCGATCTCGCCGAGCAGCGGCGACACCCCGGCGAGCGCCGCCCGCATGTTGAGGGACGCGAGGACGATCCCGAGGAGCAGCAGGGCGGGGTGCGTCCGCAGCCGGCGGCGGGCCGTGGCGAGCGGCGGCGCCGGCGTCAGGTCCTCCTCGGCGTCGATCAGCGGCGTGTCGTCGCGGGACGGCGTACCGGCGGCCGGCGGGGATTCGGGTCGGGTCCCGGGCATGGTGCGGTGACTCTCCTGTCGGTGCGGGGAATTCCGTACACGGCGTGCGGCAAGGGGCGAGGGCGGCCGAACGGCCGGTGGCGGGGCGTACGGCCGCGCCGCGTCACCGTTCGGTGAGCAGCGCCTCCACCGCGCGTTTCGGCCGGTCCAGCAGCGTGCGGGCGGCCGATTCGGCGGCGTCCGGGTCGCCCGAGGCGATCGCCTCCAGGACCGCGTGGTGATCACCGTGCAGCAGCTGCGGCATCTCCCGGTCGCCGAGTCCGGAGACCAGCGCCTCGCGCACGGAGCTGCTGAACCACTCGTACGTGGCGCTCAGCGCGGCGTTGTGCGCGGCGCCCACGACGGCCTGGTGGAACGCGATGTCGTGGTCCGCGTACAACTCCAGGCTGCCGGCCGGAACGCGGCCCTCGGCGTCCTCCAGGCCGCGCTGTGCGTCCAGCGCTGCCCGCATCCGTTCCAGGTCCGTCGGCTCGTGGCGCAGCGCCGCCAGCCGGGCGGCCTCGGTCTCCAGCGCGATACGCACTTCGAGGACGTCACGGACGCCCGACCTCTGTACGCCGCGCATGATCGCGGCGGGATCGGCGGCGGAGACCACGAACGTCCCCTCACCCTGGCGGGAGCGGAGCATCCCGGCGTGCACGAGGACCCGTACCGCTTCGCGGACGGTGTTCCGGCCCACCTGGAGCTGCTCGGCGAGCGCGTGCTCGGTGGGGATCCGGTCGCCGATGCGCCACTCGCCGGCGCTCAGCTGCGCCCGTAGCGCGTCGACGACGGTGTCCACCAGTGACTGCCGCCCGGCGGCCTGCAACGTCATTCCCGCTCCTCGCCCGGTCGTCCGCATTCACCCGGTTGCCCAGTCATCCTACAACTGACTGCGCGCGGCTGCAGTTGTCCACAGGGAGTTGTGGAAAACTGCGGGCCGGGCCGTTCGTCGGTCAGACTTGGAGGAGCCGCTCCAGCACCACCGCGATGCCGTCGTCCTCGTTCGAGGTGGTGATCTCGTCGGCGACGGCCTTCAGCTCGTCGTGCGCGTTGGCCATGGCCACACCGTGCGCGGCCCAGCCGAACATCGGGATGTCGTTCGGCATGTCACCGAAGGCGAGGGTGTCGGCGGCCTTGGCGCCCAGCCTGCGGGCCGCGAGGGAGAGGCCGGTGGCCTTGCTCAGCCCGAGCGGCAGCAGCTCGACGATGCCGGGCCCGGCCATGGTCACGCCGACCAGGTCGCCGGCCACCTCGCGGGCGGCCGCGGCGAGCGCGTCGTCCGAGAGCTCCGGGTGCTGGATGTAGACCTTGTTGATCGGGTCGGTCCACAGGTCTGCCGGGTTGTCGACCAGGACGTTCGGCAGCGGTCCCTCATGGACGCGGTAACCGGGGGCGACCACGACGGCGCCCTCCAGCCCGTCCCGGCTGGCGGCCAGGAGGAGCGGGCCCACCTCGGCCTCGATCTTGGCGATCGCCAGCCCGGCCAGCTGCCGGTCCAGCGTCACCGACGTCAGCAGCCGGTGCTCGCCCGCGTGGTAGACCTGCCCGCCCTGCGCGCACACCGCCAGGCCGTTGTAGCCCAGGTCGTCGAGTATGTGCCTGGTCCAGGGCGCCGCGCGGCCGGTGACGACGATGTGCGCGGCGCCCGCCGCGGTGGCCGCGGCGAGCGCCTCGCGGGTGCGCTCCGAAACGGTGTCGTCGGGACGCAGCAGCGTGCCGTCGAGGTCCGTCGCGACGAGCTTGTACGGGAAGGCGGTGGCGGGCCGGGTCACTTGGCGACGGGCTCCAGGACTTCCCGGCCGCCCAGGTACGGGCGCAGCATCTCGGGGACGCGCACGGAGCCGTCCGCGAGCTGGTGGTTCTCGAAGAGCGCCACGATGGTGCGCGGCACCGCGCACAGCGTGCCGTTCAGCGTCGCCAGCGGCTGGACCTTCTGCTTGCCGTCGACGTTGTCGCGCATCCGGACCGAGAGCCGGCGGGCCTGGAACTCGTCGCAGTTCGACGCGGAGGTCAGCTCGCGGTACTTGCCCTGGGTGGGGATCCACGCCTCGCAGTCGTACTTGCGGGAGGCGGAGGCGCCCAGGTCACCCGTGGCGACGTCGATCACCTGGAAGGGCAGCTCCAGGCCGGTCAGCCACTGCTTCTCCCAGTCCAGGAGGCGCTTGTGCTCGTTCTCCGCGTCCTCGGGCGCGACGTACGAGAACATCTCGACCTTGTCGAACTGGTGCACCCGGAAGATGCCGCGGGTGTCCTTGCCGTACGTACCGGCCTCGCGGCGGAAGCACGGCGAGAAGCCGGCGTACCGCAGCGGCAGCCTGTCCGCGTCGATGATCTCGTCCATGTGGTACGCGGCGAGCGGGACCTCGGAAGTGCCGACGAGGTAGTAGTCGTCCTTCTCCAGGTGGTACACGTTCTCCGCGGCCTGGCCGAGGAAGCCGGTGCCCTCCATGGCGTGCGGACGCACCAGGGCCGGGGTCAGCATCGGCGTGAAGCCGGCCTCGGTGGCCTGCGCGATGGCGGCGTTGACCAGCGCGAGCTCCAGGAGCGCGCCGATGCCGGTCAGGTAGTAGAAGCGCGAGCCGGAGACCTTCGCGCCGCGCTCGACGTCGATCGCGGCCAGCGCCTGGCCGATCTCCAGGTGGTCCTTGGGCTCGAAACCCTCGGCACCGAAGTCGCGGATCGTGCCGTGCGTCTCCAGGACCGTGAAGTCCTCCTCGCCGCCGACGGGCACGTCGGGGTGGACGAGGTTGCCCAGCTTCAGCAGGAGGGACTGGGTCTCCTCCTTGGCCTGGTCCTGCTCGGCGTCGGCGGCCTTGACGGCGGCGGACAGCTCGCCGGCCCTCTTCAGCAGCTCGGCCTTCTCGTCGCCGGAGGCCTTGGGAATGAGCTTGCCGAGCGACTTCTGCTCGGCACGCAGCTCGTCGAAGCGGACGCTGGAGGACCTGCGCCGCTCGTCGGCGGAGAGCAGCGCGTCGACGAGCGCGACGTCCTCTCCACGGGCGCGCTGGGACGCGCGCACACGGTCGGGGTCCTCACGGAGCAGGCGAAGGTCAATCACCCCACCAGGCTACCGGGGCGCGGCCCAGGCCATCGACGCGATATTCGCCGGTGGGGCAATTTGTCCGGTTTGGAGTTGTTTCTGTGGTGTTCTGAGAAGGCCGGGAATTCCGGGGAGGAATTCCCGGCGGGAGTCGTCCGTGCGCCTCCGGGGCGACTGTCGGGAGAGTGGCGCGGGAGCGGTCGGGAGGTTGCCGCGACGTGTCGGGCAGGCATTCCGCCGGGGCGTCCGGGCCTGCGTGAGCGGGGAGTTGGCGGGCTGTGCACAGTTGGTTGTCCACAGCTTCAGGGACTCCGGAAAAGTTATCCACAGGCTGTGTGTGGTTGCTGTGGAAGTCAGAAAGGGCGAGTCCGTTTCCTGAATGCCGGGCGACGAAATCCTTGCCGAAACCCGCTGCGGGTACTCTTTCGTGTGGGATTTCCTCGCCCTAAAGGATTGTTCCCGGGAATTATGCTGACGCGCCCCCCGGTGGGCGGCTGTGGCCGCCTGTGGACGGGTGTGGGGTCGGTAGGGTGATTTGTCGACTGTGTGGCACGTGGGAAATCGACTTGTCCCCAGGTCGAGAACCGGGCCTGTGGATAACTCTGTGGACAGGCCTGTGGGCAACCTGGGGACAACGGAGCGCGGTCGGGTCAGGCCCGCCCGTCCAGGCAGCGGGTCAGCCAGTCCGACGCCGCCAGGAAGGCGTCGTCGTCGGTCTCCGGGCGGACCTCCGCCACGACCTCGTCCGCACGCGGGTAGGAACCGAGGAACCGCACGTCCCGGCAGATCCGCTTCAGCCCCATCAGCACCTCGCCCACCCGCCGGTCGGTGATGTGCCCCTCGCAGTCCACGGAGAAGCAGTACTGGCCGATGCCCTCGCCGGTCGGCCGGGACTCGATCCGCATCATGCTGACCCCGCGCCCCGCGAACTCCTGCAGCAGCTCCAGCAGCGCACCGGGATGGTTCTCGCGCAGCCACAGCACGACCGAGGTCTTGTCGGCGCCCGTCCGGGCCGCGGGCCGCGCCGGCTTGCCCACCAGGACGAACCGGGTCGCCGCGTTCTGCGCGTCGTGGATGTCGGTGACCAGCGGCGTCAGGCCGTACGTGGCGGCCGCGAACTCGCCGGCGAACGCCGCGTCGTACCGGCCCTCCTGCACCAGCCGCGCGCCGTCCGCGTTGGACGCCGCCGACTCCCACACCGCCTCCGGCAGGTGCTCGCCGAGCCACTTGCGGACCTGCGCCTGGGCCGCCGGATGACCGGTCACGGTCTTCACGTCGGACAGCTCGGTCCCGGGGCGGGCCAGCAGCGCGAAGGCGATCGGCAGCAGCACCTCGCGGTAGATCATCAGGTGCCCGCCGGCGGCCAGTTCGTCGAGGGTGGTGGTGATACCGCCCTCGACGGAGTTCTCGATCGGCACCAGCGCGCCGGCCGCCTCGCCCGCGCGGACCGCATCCAGCGCGGCGGGCACGGACACCATCGGCACCAGCTCGCGCGTCGCCGCCTCGGGCAGGGTGCGCAGGGCTGCCTCGGTGAAGGTGCCCGCGGGCCCGAGATACGTGTAGCGGCTGGCCGACATCCGTTTCACTCCTTCTCCGGGGCTCGCTTCTGTCCCGGATCCCTTACCGTACTCGCCCGCCGGAGGCCGCCCGCCGCCACTGATGCGCCGCCCGCCATCGGTGGCCGGCGGCGCGCCCCGCAGGGCGCCGCTCAGCCCTCCAGCAGCGGCTGGCCGACGTACCCCGAGGGCTCCACCGCCGGGACCGCGTACAGCCCGCTCGCCTCGTGCCGCAGGAACGGCGAGAGTGCGTCCCCACGGTCCAGCTTCCGCTGGATCTGGGTGAAGGCCCGGAGAGGGTCGGCCTGCCAGGCCATGAAGAGCAGGCCGGCGTCCGGGGCGCCGTCGTCGCGGAAGCCGTCGTGGTACGAGAACGGGCGGCGCAGCATCGCGGCGCCTTGGTTGGACTCGGGCGCCGCGATACGGGCGTGCGCGTCCGCAGGGATCACGGGGGAGCCGTCCGGACCGAGCTTGTTCAAATCCATCGCGGTGTGCTCGTCGCCGCCGGTCAGCGGCGCGCCGTCGGCCTTACGGCGACCGATCACCCGCTCCTGCTCGGCACGCGACTTCTTCTCCCACGTGTCCAGCAGCATCCGGATGCGGCGCAGCACCACATAGGAGCCGCCGCGCATCCACTGCTGGTCCGCGTCGCGCCCGACGAAGATCCGTTCCTCGAAGTCCTCGTCCGACGGCTTGGGGTTGTTCGTGCCGTCGACCTGACCCATCAGGTTGCGGGTGGTCATCGGTTGCGCGGTGGCCCCGGGGCTGCGGTTGAACCCGTTCATCTGCCAGCGCAGCCGAGCGGTGTCCCCCGCCTCCTTCTGCAGCGCGCGCAGCGCATGGAAGGCGACCAGCGCGTCGTCGGCGCCGATCTGGATCCACAGGTCGCCGTTGCTGCGCTTCGGGTCCAGCGCGTCGGCCGAGAAGGAGGGCAGCGGGTCGAGCTGCATCGGGCGGCGCGCGGTCAGCTCCGTACGGCCGAAGAAACTGTGGCCGAAACCGAAGGTGACGGTGAGGGAGGCGGGTCCCGCGTCCAGCGCCACACCGCTGTCGTCGGCGGGCGCCTTCCCGGCCATCAGCTTCTCGGCAAGCGCCGACCAGCGGCGCATCAGGGCCGCCGCGCCCTTGCGGCCCGCACCCGGGGCCAGGTCGAACGCGACCAGGTGGCAGCGGGCCTGCATCGGGGTGGTGATGCCTGCCTGCGGCGTACGGCGGTCGGCGCGGAACGCGACCTCGGACGCGCCGACCGTGCTGAGTTTCGGCGCGTCGTCCTGGGCCGCCACGGCGCCGAACGCGCCGCCCGCGCCGCCGACGACGAGGCCGGCGGCCCCGGCGGCGCCGACGGTACCGAGGAGGCGGCGGCGGGAGAGCGAGACGGCTGGGGCGTCCGCCTCGGACGCGGCGGAGTCACCGGTGGCCTCGGCGGCGGTCCCGGCCGTCTTGGTGGAGTTCTCGGTCATGAGCTGATCTTCACGTTCCTGGTCTCGGTCACCTGATCGATATCGGAGGTGCGGACGACGAGGGAGAGCTGCCAGGTGCCGGCCGTCGGCAGCTGCACGCCCCGCGCCGTCCAGTGTCCGGTACCGGTGCGCTTGAGCGCGGCCGGCAGCGGTCCGAGGTTCTTGGCCTTCGAGGTGAAGGAGACCCGTACCTCGGGGACGTCCCGCGCGGCGCCGTCCGGGTCGGAGATCCGCAGGTGCAGGACGTTGGCCTGGCCGGCGCGCGCCGGGTCCAGGTCGAGCCGTGCGGTGCCCTTGCCCTTCGGGCCCAGCGTGTCGAACGGGACGGTCAGCGAGACCGGCCGGGCGGCCTCGGCGAACTGGCCCGAATCGCGTACGGCCTGCTCCGTGCGGGCCGGTTCGGTGGTGGTGAGGACGGTGGTCACGGCCAGCAGGACCACGGCGACGCCGGTCTCGGCGAGCACGGAGCGGCGCAGCCCGTACCGCACGGGGTCGGCGTCCCGTACCCGCTTGCGCCGCGCGTCGGCGACGGCGGCCCGCTGCCGCGCGAGCTGCGCGGCGCGCTCGGGGGAAGCGTCCGCGGTGTCCTCGGAGGGGGCGCTCGCTGTGCCTTCCAGGGCGGCGTTCGCCGTGCCTTTGGAGGCGGCGTTCATCGTGCCCCTGGGTGTGGTGTTCGCTGTGTCTTCGGAGCGAGCGTTCGTCGTGCTCCCGGGTGCGGTGTTCGCCGCGCCTTCGGAGGAAGCGTTCGCGGCGCTCTCGGGGCCGGCCTGCGCAGCCCTGGACTCCGCCGTGGCCGCCACCGTCTCCGGTACGGACTGCTGCGCGGGGAACCCGCCCGCCGCCGCGCCCTGCGCGGCCCCGGCGCCGTCCGTGGCATCGGCCAGCCGCCCCGTCCACCGCCGGGAGAACCACGCGACCCCGACGAGCACCACGACCAACCCGACCTTGACCAGCAGCAGCTGCCCGTACGAGGTGTCCGTGAGCGCCCGCCAGGTGCCCACCTGGCGCCAGGACTGGTAGACGCCGGTGACGACGAGGACGAGGACGGCGGCGAAGGCCAGACGGGAGAAGCGCTGGACGGCCGCGCGCTCGATGGCCGGGCCCCGGTAGAGGGAGACCAGCAGCGCGGCCAGCCCGCCGAGCCAGACGGCCACCGCCAGCAGATGCACCACGTCCACCGGCATCGCGACAGCGGTCTGCAGACCGGTCGAGGCGTGCTCGGCCATCGCCCAGGTCGCGGCGAGCCCCGCCGCGACGACCGCGCCGCCGACCCCGAGCCCGAAGGTGAGGTCCTTTCGGCGCTTCGTGTCGCCCTCCTCCTCGGCACGCGCGTACGCGCCGAAGAGCACCGCCATGAAGAGCGCGGCAGCGGCGAGCAGCAGCACCCGGGAGACCAGCGCGGCGCCGGGCTTCGTGGTCAGCACCGCCTTCAGCCCGCCGAGATCGAAGACGTCGGCGAGATCGCCGGACCCGGTGTACGGGGTGCGCAGCAGGAGCAGCACGATCGTGGCGGCCGTGAGCGTCGCCCAGCTCCACACCACCAGCCGCTGGACGGGCCGGCCGAGCGCCGCCGACGGCCGGCAGGCCAGCACGAAGCACGCGCCGCCCACGAGGAGCGCGAACGCCGCGTACGCCACGTACCGCGCGATGCCGTACAGCGCGCCCACCAGCCCGCCGCCGGCGTCCTGCTGGGGCACCACGGCGGCGGACTCGGAGGGCGCGCCGACGGAGAAGGTGAACGCGCCGGAGACCGGGTGGCTGTCGGCGGAGACGGCCTGCCAGGCCACCGTGTACGTGCCGTCGGGGAGGCCGGGCGGCAGCCCCGTGCCGTACTTGACGGTGGAGCCGCTGCACAGATCGAGCAGCTTGCCGCGGTCGATGCGCTTGCCCTTGGGGTCCAGCACCCGGATGGAGTCGTCCCCCATCGAGACGCCTTCGGAGAAGGAGAGCGCGACCTGCGCCGGCGCCTTCTGCAGCACCGCTCCCTGCGCCGGGGAACTGTCCGTCAGCGCGGCGTGCGCGGACGCCGGCGCGGCGCCGCCCAGCAGCACGCCGAGCAGCGCGGCGGCGAGGACCAGCAGGCGCAGCGCCGCGCCGGACCGGCCGCCGCGCGGTACGGCACCCGGACCGGGCCGACGGGCTCCGACCGCGGCGCGGGGAACGGTGAGCGTCATGGCGGTTCTCCCCCTACTGGTGCCCGGCGTGCTGCGGGCTGTAGTTGGTGGCCTTGACCGGCATCTCGGCCTTGATCGGCTTCGCCTTCTCGAAGTGCAGCTCGACGGAGACCTTGTCGCCGTTCTCGGGCTTCTTCTTCAGCGTCATGAACATCAGGTGGTTGCCGCCGCGGGAGAGCTTCAGCTCACCGTTCGCGGGGATGTCCAGGGACTTGACCTGCTCCATCTTGGCGCCGACGGTCCGGTGGATCGTCACGTCGTCGGAGAGGTCGCTGGTCACCGAGGTCAGCTTGTCGGCCGTGTCGCCGGTGTTCTTGATGACGAGGAAGCCGCCCGCCATGTCCTTCATGACGGGCTGCGGCATGTACGCGCCCGAGACCTTCAGCTCGGGTGCGCCGTCCCCGCCGCACCCGGCGAGGGTGAGGGCAGCGGTGGCGGCGAGCGCGGCGGCGACAGCGGTGCGGCGCTTCATGGGGGCGGTACGGCGCTTCATGGATGCGGTACGGCGGTTCACGGGTTCTGCCCCTTGATGATCTTGGGAAGGGCGTGGGCGTAGTCCTCGGCCCCCGCGTCCTTCATGCCCAGCCAGTGGATTCGGTCGTCCTTGGGGGAGGCCATCAGCACCTGCAGCCCGTGGTCGACGACGACGTCACCGTTCTTCTTCTTGACCGGCTTGGAGACGCCGACGTTCACGGCCGACGCGGCGCCCTGGATGGTGTCGAAGTCCCCGGTCAGGCCGACGATGTCGGCGCCGAAACCGTTCAGCCAGGACTTCAGCCGCTTCGGGGTGTCCCGCTCCGGGTCGGTCGTGACGAAGACGATCCGCAGCTTCTTCTGCTCCGCCTTCGGCAGCTGCTTGCGGGCCACGTCGATGTTGCCCATCACGGCCGGGCAGGCGTCGGGGCAGTGGGTGTAGCCGAAGTAGATCAGCGTCGGCCGCCCCTTGGTCTCCTTGATCAGGTCGTACTTCTTGCCGTCGCTGTCCGTGAGGACCAGGTCCGGCTTCTCCATCGGCTGGTCGAGCGTGACGACCGGCTTGGACTGGGTGCCGGAGACGCTGGCCGCGGGGGCGTCGCCGCCCCCGCTGTCGCTGCCGCAGGCCGTGAGGGTGAGGGCCGCGGCGGCCACGAGGGCGGCGGCCGCGAGCTTGGGTGTTCTGCGCATTACTGAGTGATATCCCGTATGTCCGTTGGTGGTGCCGACCGGGTGCACCACCGGCCGGCCGGGTGGGCCGGACCGGTGGTGTGCCGGGGGACGGATCGTGGACCGGCCGCCCCGGTGGTGCGGCGTCCGGTTCAGCTGGTGCGGCGGCGTCCGGCGAGGACGCCGAAGCCGACGCCGACCACGCCGACCACGATGCCGATCACGCCCAGGATGCGGGCGGTGTTGTCGGTGGCGCCGTCGGCCGCGGCCGTCGTGCTCTTGCCGGCGTCCGCGCCGCCCTTGCCGTCCTGGGCGCCCGCGGTGTCCGTACCGGCGCCCTGCTCCGCGTCCTCGGCATCGACGAGCTTCAGGACCGGCGCGGGGTTGTCCGGCTCCGGCGCGCCTTCCTTGGCCGGCTCGATCCAGCGCACGACCTCCTTGTTGTCGTACGTCTGCAGCGCCTTGAAGACCAGCTGGTCGGTGTTCTCGGGGAGGGCGCCGATCGAGACGGGGAACTGCTGGAACTGGCCGGGCTCGATCTTGCCGCCGGACCAGGTGATCTTCGTGACCGCCTCGGTGAGCTTCTCGCCGTGCGACTCGATCGGCTTGTCCAGCTTCTCCTTGGTGATCTTCACGTCCCAGCCGGGCACCGGCTGCGGCATCGCGGACGCCAGCGGGTGGTCGGCGGGCAGGTCGACCTCCAGCTTCACGGTCGAAGCGTCGTCCCGCTCATTGGGGACCTTGAAGTCGACGGTCGCGTAGTCGCCCTTGGCGGCCTGCCCCGGCTGCACGGTGACGTGCGCGAAGGCGGGACCGGCGACCAGCAGCACGGCGCCCGCGGCGGCACCGCCGACCAGGGGTGCGCGGCGCAGCGCCTTACGGCGGCGCGAGGGAGTGGTGGCCGGGGTGGCGACCGGGGCGGTGCTCGACAGCGTGGTGTCCGACATGACGGAACACTCCTCAGACAGGAGAGAAGGAAGGCTGATGGTGGCGCGCGTGCGGCGACGGCACGTCAGCCCTTCCGGACCGTGTCCGGGGACCCGTCCTGCGGGCGTGCGTGAGCTGCGTGTGCGTCAGGCCGCGAGGGCGAAGTGGGGCGGTCCCCGCCTGACGACACTGTGCTGGAGCGCGAGCTCTTCGGGCCCGGCTTTGTCATGCTCGTACGAAACGGGGGCGTGCGGAGTAGGGTCCGCAGCGCCCAGCAGCCCGGCGCACAGCGCGTGCACGAGGCGCAGTGCGGTACGCAGCGCGCCCATGGACGCGGCGGCCGTGGCCTCCCGCGCGGCAGGCGCGGACAGCCGCACCAGCCGCCACAGCGCGGCCTCGCCGCGGCGCAGCAGCCAGCCCGCGATCAGCGCCGCGAGCAGGTGCCCGAGCAGCATGGGCAGCGACGGCAGCAGCCCGGCCGGCAGATCGAGGCCGAGGTGCTGGGCCGTCCCGGACAGCCCGGAGCCGCCGGTACCGGCCGCACCGTGCGCGGCCATGTCGTGTACGGCCATGCCCTGCCCGGCGGCGCCGTGCGCCATGGAGGCGTGCACCATCGTGCCCTGCGCCATCGCGTCCTGCGCGGCGTGGGCGCCTGCGGCCCCGCCCGTGGTGCCTCCGGTGGCTCCGCCCGTGAGGCCTCCCGCGGGGTCGATGCCGGCCGCCGTGAGCATGTCCCTGGCCTGCGCGCCGGTGATCCGTCCGGACCCGAACCCGCAGGTCACCTGGCGGGCGAGCCCGATCGCCGCGCGATCGCTCAACCCGTTCACGCCGCCGGCGGGCAGCCGTACCGCCAGGCCGCGCTGACCCAGCATGAAGAGGGCGTGCAGGACGAGTTGCCCGAAGGCGAGCGCCACGGCGATCCCGGGCAGCGAGCGTTCGCGGCCCGCGAGGGGAACGGTGACGGCCAGTACGCCGAGGCATCCCGCGCCCAGCGTCCACAGCGGAACGGTGGCGCAGGAGCCGATCATGTGCCCCGCGGCGGCCAGCACGACGCAGGCCGCGGTGAACACCGCGGCCCTCAGCAACCGCAGATCGGCCGCGGCGCGCCCGTCGGGGGAAGTCATGGCGGCCGCCATCATCCCACTGCGCGTACCGGACGCATACGGCAGGGCGGACGGTTGTGGACAACGGTCCCGGACAGGGGGAGGTGGGTAGGGGAAAAGAGGCGGCGGGTAGAGGCCGCGGGCAGAGGAGGCGCGGGACGCCGTCCAGAGGCCGTAGCCGATTCCGGACATTCCGGCGGGCCGCCCAGGAGCGCTCCGAGGGTGGCCAGAGATATGCAGACGGCCGAAGTCGTCGCCCTTCTCATCCGTACATGCGCAACCGTTCGCACTTCGACAATCAGTAGAAAGATGCAAACGGTCGTAGACGGACAGTAAGCGGTTTCAAATGGTCACTCGACCTGGGCCTCGCCCACGTCATGACCAGCGCCGACCATCCGTACCCACCCCGGAGCCCCGGCAGATCCACGGAAGATCGGCCGGAGTACCGCTACCGCAATTGCAGGGGCGCACGAAGGGGCGCGCCCGTGGGCCTTTTACACCGGTACGCTCAATGGCCGCGTCCACCGAATGGGCGGAGTCACGTCAAACCCACGCTTACCGACCATGGAGCGCGGCAATACGTATCGATATGTCGAGCCGCGGCCAGGAGGCTGGAGCGATGAGCATCTGGTGGTCCCTCCATCTTCGGCGGGAGGCAGCGAGCGTGCCGCTCGCGCGCCGGCTGCTGCTGGGGACGATGGAGACCGCGGGCGTCGACCCGGACGTCTGTTACGACCTCTCGCTCGCCCTCACCGAGGCTTGCGCGAACGCCGTCGAGCACGGGGACGGCACGGCCGAGGAGTACCGCGTCACCGCGTTCATCGACGGTGACACGTGCCGTATCGAGGTCACGGACTCCGGGCCGGGGTTCCACGACCGGGCCGGCGGACCCGGGCCCCACGACCGTTCCCCGCGCACGGAACCCGCACCGCCCCGCCGGCACGCCCCCGCCCCCGCTCAGGCCGAGCACGGACGGGGGCTCTTCTTGATCGAGGCCCTCACCGACCAGGTCCGCTACCGCAACCGGACCGGCCGCCGGGGCGCGGTGGTCAGCTTCGACAAGGTCCTGAAGTGGCGCGAGGGCGCTCTGCTCCATATGCCGTGACGTTTCTTCGGGCCGCCGTCACCAGGTCAGGCGGCCCCCGTACTTCCTTCCCCAATGCCCTGACCAGCCACGCCACCGTGATCTACGCTGAACTCCCGTGCTGTGCACGGCGGGAGGGGGAACGGGTTGAACGGCGGCGAACCCGGTGCCGGTGGCAACGACGCCCGGGCCATGGGCCAGGGCCGGGTCTACCAGGCATCCGGCGACCAGCACATCATCGAGCACCATCACCACGGCCCCGGGGGCGGACCGGCCGACGGCGGCGCCGACGGCGGGTGGTCCGGCCTGGACTCCGTCCGCTGGCCTTCAGTGGGCCGCGCGCCCACGGTCCTGCGCGACCGCACCGAGCTGATGGAACGCCTCCGCGCCGGGGTCGCGCCGGGTGCCGCAGGCCAGGTGTACGTCCTGCACGGCCTCGGGGGCTGCGGCAAGACGGCCGTCGCGTACACCCTCTTCCAGCACGCGACGTCCCAGGCGGGCCGCGTCGGCCTGTGGGTGAACGCCTCGGACACCGCGTCCCTCCGTACGGGCATGCTCGCCGTGGCCGCCGACCGCGGCGCGGGCGACGGCGAACTGACCGCCGCCCGCAGTGGCCTCCGCGCCGCCGCCGACCTGGTCTGGGACCACCTCGACCGCTCCGACCACCCCTGGCTCCTGGTCCTGGACAACGCCGACGACCCCGCGGTGCTGAGGGACGGCGGCTGGCTCCGCACCAGTCCCCGCGGCACGGTCCTGGTGACGACCCGCCAGGCGGCCCGCCACTGGTGGCCCGGCGCGGAGCTCCTCCAGCTCGGCGTCCTCCCGAAGGCCGACGCCGCCCGCGTCCTCTGCGACCTCGCCCCCGAGGCCGGCACCCTCGAAGAGGCCGAGGCCGTCGCCGAACGCCTGGGCCGCCTCCCCCTGGCCCTCACCCTCGCCGGCGGCTTCCTCGCCCACCAGGTCATCGACCCCTGGACGATGGCCCAGTACGGCGCCAACCTGGACGGCGGGGAGGGCGTGGATCCGATAGACCTCCTGGACCAGGGAGCGCTCGCCGCCGGCGGCGGCGATTCCCGGCACCTGGTGAGCAGTACGTGGCAGTTCTCCTTGAACGCGCTGACGTCCCAAGGGCTGCCCGAGTCGGTCACGCTGTTGCGGCTGCTGTCCTGTTGGGCCGGCGACCCCCTGCCGCTGTCCTTGCTGACGGGGGCCGAGGTGGGCGCCGGGCTGCCCGCTCGCCGCGTCGAGGCTGCTCTGCGCGGACTGCTCGACCAGTCCCTGACGGAAGTGGTCGCAGGAGGGGTACGGAGCCTGCGCACCCACTCCGTGGTGCTGGACAGCGTCTGGCGGCGCATTCCGGCGGAGCTGTGCGAAGAACTGGTCACCGTAGCGGTTCGGCAGCTGATGGCCGTGCTGCCGGAGGCGCCGCAGCGCGGTGCGGTGGACCCCCTTACGAGCCTGCTCGTCCCCCATGCGGTCAGGCTGCTGCGCCGGGTGGTCGACAGGGCGGACGTGGGGCGAGCAGCCGTGGAAGGGGTCGCCGGGTCGCTGCTGCGGCTGGTGATCGCCCTGCACCGGGCCGGCGACTACGCCCCGGCGCTGGCCGTGGCGGCGAAGTCGGTGGAGCTGGCAGGACAGCGACTGGGCACGGACGACCCGGCGGTTCTGCGGCTGCGCCAGCGGATGGGGCGAGCCCTGTACCGCCTCGGCCGCTTCGAAGAGGCCGAAGAGGTGCATCGGGCGGCCTTGGCCGACTGCGAGCGCCGAGAGCTCTCTCTGGACACGTGGGAAAGCTGTCTGGGGCTGGCTCGGGTGCTCTGGCCACAGGGGAAGCTGGCAGAAGGCGAGGTGCTGGTCCAGCGGGCCGTGGAGGGGCGTACGGAGGTGCTGGGCCCGACACATCCGCTGACCTTGAGGGCACGGACGGACCTGATCGAGGTCCATCTCGACACACGGTTGGAAGAAGACCTCGCCTCCGGAGCGATCCTCATCGAGGACTGCGACCGTGCCCTCGGGCGAAGTCACCAGGTCTCGTTGTTCGCCAAGCAGGCCTACGCCCTCGTGCTGTTCTACGCGGGAAGGCCGGCCGAAGCTCTCCCGCTCGCCCGCGAGATCTTCGCTGCCTACGACAGCGCGTTCGAACCCACGTACCAGATCACCCTGTCGGCGCGGACGCTGCTGAGCCGGGTCCTGGCCGCACTCGGTGAGCGGGCGGAGGCGAGGGAACAGGCCGAGGCAGTGGTCGCGGGACAGGAGCAGTCGCTCGGATCGCAGCACCCCTGGACACTGGAGTCGGCAGAGCGACTGGCCCGGCTCAGGGACGAATAGCGTTACTCGCCCCGAGACGCACCCCCATGCCGAGTCCCCCGTGCTCGGCGTCCCCCGGTGGGTGCGCCCCAGGGCGCAACGCGCTAACGCGAAGTGACTCGCGTTAGCGGATTGGACAATACTTCGTGTGATCGATCGCTGGCAATCCGGAGTGCCTTCATGAGCACCACGCAGCACCCCCCGGGCAGAACCCGCCCCGGTGGCCGTACCGCCCGTACGCGGGACGCGGTGTTCGCCGCCGTCTTCGACGAGCTCGGTGAGGTGGGGTTCGCCGGGCTGTCCATGGAGCGGGTCGCGCAGCGGTCGGGCGTGCACCAGGCGACGATCTACCGCCGCTGGCGCACCGTGGAGGGCCTGGTGTGCGGACTGCTGACCCAGCGCAGCGCCGACGTCATCCCCATCCCCGACTCCGGCTCGCTCTGCGGCGACCTGCGCGCGCTGGCCCGCGCCATCGGCGCGTTCTACGAGGACCGGCGCAACCGGGCGATGATCGAAGCCGTCGTGTCGGCGGCCGCCCGCGATCCGCGCGCCGAAGAGGTGCTGCGCGAGTTCTTCGAGGACCGGCTGGGCGTGGCGGGCAAACTGGTACGGCTGGCGATCGACCGCGGCGAGCTGCCTCCGGGCACGGATGCGCAGGCGGTGGTCGGCGCCCTGGGCGCACCGTTCTACTACCGGATGCTGGTGGTGCGCCGCCCGGTGGATCTGGAGCTCGTGGAGTCCGCCACGATCGCCACGTACACGGCGGCCAAGGCGGGCGCGTACGTCCGCGCGGAGGGACTGCGCGACGTGCCGGTGGCCCACCCGGCGGTCTCGGACGCCTCGAGGTGGACGGAGACCTCAGGGGGGACGGAGGCCCCAGGAGGGACCCAGATCTCGGCAGGGACCCAGATCTCGGGAGGGACGGAGATCTCGGGGGACGGCTGAGGGGTTGGCGGTGAGCGCGGCCGGCCGTTCCGAGCGTCGTGTTCATGAGAAACCGGACGGCCGGCGCCCCGCCAAGAGGGGGCGCCGGCCGTTGCCGGATGAGCGTTCGCGCATCGTGACTGCCGGAGGGGCAGCGGGGTCAGCCCTTCAGGCGGGCCATCCACTCCTCGACCTCGTCGGACCGGCGCGGCAGGCCCGCCGAAAGGTTCCGGTTGCCGTCGGACGTGACGAGGATGTCGTCCTCGATGCGGACGCCGATGCCCCGGTACTCCTCCGGCACCGTCAGGTCGTCGGCCTGGAAGTACAGGCCCGGCTCGACGGTGAGGACCATGCCCGGCTCCAGCGTGCCGTTCACGTACGACTCGGTACGCGCGGCCGCGCAGTCGTGGACGTCCAAGCCGAGCATGTGGCCCGTGCCGTGCAGCGTCCAGCGGCGCTGCAGGCCCAGCTCCAGTACGCGCTCGACCGGCCCCTCGACCAGGCCCCACTCCACCAGGTGCTCGGTGAGCACGCGCTGCGCCGCGTCGTGGAAGTCGCGGAAGCCGGCGCCCGGCTTCACCGCCGCGATGCCCGCCTCCTGCGCCGCGTACACCGCGTCGTAGATCTTGCGCTGGAGGTCGGAGTACCGGCCGTTGATCGGCAGCGTACGGGTGACGTCCGCGGTGTAGAGGGAGTTCGTCTCCACGCCCGCGTCCAGCAGGAGCAGGTCGCCGGAGCGGACCTCGCCGTTGTTGCGGACCCAGTGCAGCGTGCAGGCGTGCGGTCCGGCGGCGCAGATCGAGCCGTAGCCGACGTCGTTGCCCTCGACGCGGGCCCGGAGGAAGAACGTTCCTTCGATGTAGCGCTCGGACGTCGCCTCGGCCTTGTCCAGGACCTTCACCACGTCCTCGAAGCCGCGCACCGTCGAGTCGACGGCCTTCTGCAGCTCGGCGACCTCGAAGGCGTCCTTCACCAGGCGGGCCTCGGAGAGGTACACGCGCAGCTCTTCGTCGCGCTCGGCGGTGACCTTGTCGGTCAGCGCCGCCTCGATGCCGGCGTCGTGGCCGCGTACGACGCGGACCGGCCCGGTGGCCTCCTTCAGCGCGTCGGCCAGCTCCCGCACGTCCTTGCAGGGCAGGCCGTACAGCACCTCGGCCTCGGTGAGGCTGTGCCGGCGGCCGACCCACAGCTCGCCCATGCCGTCCAGCCAGAACTCGCCGTTCTCGCGGTCGGAGCGGGGCAGGCGGTACAGCGTCGCGTCGTGGCCCTCGGCCCCCTCGGCACCACCGCCGCGCGGCTCCAGGACCAGGACGCTGTCGTCGGTCTGGTCGCCGGTGAGGTAGACGTACTCGGTCGCGGCGCGGAAGGAGTACTCGGTGTCGTTGGAGCGGGTCTTGAGGTTGCCCGCGGGAATCACCAGGCGCTCGCCGGGGAACCGGCGGGACAGCGCGGCGCGCCGTTCGGCGGCGTTCGGGGCCTGCTCAACGGGCTGGAGGTCGCGCAGTTCCGTGTCGGCCCAGCCGGACTTCATGCTGTCGGCGAGCTCGTCGGAAACGCCCGGGTACAGGCCGTTCTTGCGCTGCTTGATCGGCTGCTCTGCCTCGTCCGGGGTCTCCGGAGTGAGCTCGTCGGCCACGGTGCCTCCTCGTCGATATTGGACGCTTTCCATCGTATGTGCGGAAGGAAAGCGGTCCAGGGGGAGGAAGCTGTGACTTGTCAGGCACTCTGCCCTTGGGACGGATGACCTTCGGCCCAGGTCGGCCCACGTCGGCTCAGGTCGGCTCGGGTCGGCTCAGGTCGGCTCGGGTCAGCTCAGGTCGGCATGGACCGGCCCGGCCCGGTCTGGAACGGCCTGGACCGGTCTGGAACGGCCTGGAACGGCCTGGACCGGTGGATCGGTTTGGGTTGGTCCTGGTGGCTTGTGGCTTCTCGACAGTGAGCTGTTCGATCGTGCTGGGGGCGATCGCGGAGACAGGTCAGCATTCGAAGCGGGCTGCCAGCAGGACGACGTCCTCGGGTGAGGTCTCGTCCGCGAGGCCCTGGGGCAGCATCGCGCGCACGATGTGGTCGACGAGCGCTTCCGGGTCCTCCCGTACGGAACGGGGCAGGCCGGCCGCCGCGGCGTGCAGCCGCGCGAAGGCCCGGTCCACGGGCTCGCCGGAGCGGTGCAGCAGACCGTCGCTGTAGAGGAGAAGGGTCTCTCCGGGCGCCGGCTCCAGCTCCACGCTCGGCGCCTCCCAGCACGACAGCATGCCCAGTGGCGCGGACAGCGTGGTCTCCACGAACTCCGTACGGTGCTCGCCGACGATCAGCGGCGGGCAGTGGCCGGCGCCGGCCAGCACGATCTTCCGGGCCGGCGGCCCGCCGAGCGGATCGGTCACCGGCGGCTCGGCGAACACGAACAGTGCGGTCGCGCTGCGCGCCGGCTCGGTCAGCCGTAGCAGGAGTTCGAGGTCGGAGAGGACCGCGACAGGATCCTCGCCCTCCATGACGGCGTACGCGCGCAGGGCGGCCCGCATGCGCCCCATGGCACCCACGGCGCCCGTCCCGGAGCCGGTGACGGAGCCGATGGAGAGGCTCAGCGCGCTGTCCGGGAGCGGCAGGGCGTCGTACCAGGAGCCGCCACCCTTCGGGCCCGTCGCGTGCCGTACGGCGAGCCGTACGCCGGGCACTCGGGGGAGCCGGGCGGGCAGCAATTCGGCACGCAGGGCCCGCTCCGAACGCCGTCGGCGGTCCAGCTCGATCAGGTGGGAGAGGTGCGCGGCGGCGTACGCGCGGTACAGGGAGAGGAGGCGGCGGCCGCGTTCGGTGGGCTCGGCGGGCTCGTCGTAGAGCCAGACGGCGACGCCCAGAGGACGGACGTGCGGAGCATCGACTCCGGAGGGGGCTCCGCGAGCCGCCGCCCTGTCAGGCCCCACCCCGTAGGGCCGCGTTGCGCTGGCTTCGTAGTCCTGCGTCCCGCCCGTTTCGAAGGACTGCGTTCCGCGCACTCCGGGGGACTGCGTTCCGCGCACTTGGGGGGACTGCGGTTCGCCGGTGTCGAAGGGGTGCGCTCCGCCGGACTTCGAAGAGCCGCCGTCCGGAGGGCTTCCGGGGAGGCGGTCGGAGGTGCCGCGGTCGGAGGTGCCTACGGGGGGAGCGCCTGTCGGGCCCTCCTCGGAGGGCGGTGCGGCGATCAGAGGTACGGCGTAGCTCGCCGCGTAACCGAGGCGGGCGGCGACCTCCCCCAGTCGGGGGTCGAGGCCGGGCTCGGCGACGATGTCGGGCTGCGAGAGCTCGTAGAGCTCGAAGGGGAGGGGCGTGGGAGAGCCAAGGGAAGGGCCGAGAGAGGGGCCGAGAGAAGGGCCGTCGGACGCCCCATGGGCCGTATCCATGCGCGAGCCCGCCGAGTCCGTACGGGCGCCGGTCGAGGAGGAGTCCGTGCGGGCATCCGACGAGGAGCGGTCCGTGCGGGCTTCCGCCGAGGAGCCGGGCGGCCCGAGGGTGTGGGGGGCGGCCACCGTTCCTCCGGGGGCGCCCTCCCCGGCCGTTCCCGTTCCGTGGGCGGTCGCCCCGGTCGGTCTCGCCTCAGGGGAAGTCGCTGCGACCGACTCCGCGCTCCGGGCACCCACCCCGTTCCCGATCCCCACCCCGCTCCCGGCCCCTACCCCGCTCCCGGCCCCCGTTCCGGTCCCGGCACCCACTCCGGCCTCCGCTCCGGTCCCGGCGCCCACTCCGGCTCCCGCTCCGGTCTTCGCCCCGGCCCCCGGAGTCACCGCATAGAGGCCGTCGAGGAGGCGGCCCACCGGTGTGGCCCGGCGCGGGACCGTCTCCAGGTGTCCGAGGTCCGCGGGGCCGAGACCCAGGCCGACGGTGGTGTCGGGTCCGAGGCCGTCGGGGGGTTCGAGGGTGATCAGGCCCCGGCGCGCGCCGACGAGGAAGGCGCCGGCCCGGAGGAGTTCATCGAGCGCACCGTCGAGGGTGTCCGTACGGGCCAGCCGCTCGGTGAGGCAGTGAAGGGTGGTGAGGTCGGAGAGCCAGGCGGCCAGGCGGTCGTGACCAGCGGCAGGTTGAGTGGCGGGAGGAGTTTCCGGGGCGGCAGGGGCCGCAGTGTGCGCCGGTCCGGTAAACGTGGGCTCGATTCCAGCCACTTTCGGGACGTGGGGGGCTGTCATGACCTGCGGCTTACGTCGGCCTGGGCGTCATCCCAGGCGAGGCCGTCGGCCAGGGGAGTTCGCGGTAGTGGAATGCGGGCGTGTGTCGTATTTGCCCGCCAGTTGGTTGCACTCAATAGCATCGCAAACCCCCATGTCATGCTGCTCCGCTATCAATGGGTCCACATGTACACGCAGCGATGTTGCGTGTCCAGCACTGTCCTGGTGAGGATTATGGTGTCAGTGTGGCCAAGAGATTGGCTGAAAAATAGCCCCTTGAAGGTCAATTTGCGGTCGACTGACCGCGATCAACAGCGCGTCATCTCCACCATGGGGGTACGTACTCGGATAGGTGCGGGGCCAGTTGGGGCCGTACCGGAACTCTCCGAAGGGCGCGGGCGTCTTACGCGTTGACGACCGGGCCGCACCCCCACGTGGCGGGATTGCACCACAGGACAGCAAGCGCCATGCGCGCGCCACCCCCCGCCATGTTCCACGCTCGGCGTACGGCGTGATGCGCTGCCTTGTACGCGCAGTGACGAATGATCCACGTGGTGTGATCCGCGCCCGGCGCGGCGGCACGCACCGCACAGCGACATGAACCGGCATGTAGTGCGATGGACATGGCCCTCGGCGTTTACGGAAAGGAACGAGCGCTCATGCGCGAGATCCTCGGAAGGCGACGCAAGTTCCAGCTCCGGCGCGGTGGAAGGTCGGCACTGCTCGGCGCGGCGCTCCAGTGCGCCACCGAGTGGCGCTGGCCCGTCCTCCCCGGCGTCGGCCTCCGCTCGGGCGGCAGGACCGCCAAGGGAGCACAGCCCGCCGCCAGGGGGGCGCAGCGGACGCGGCCCTGCGGCTGCCCCGACCCGGACTGCGCGGTACCCGGTGCGCACCCCTTCGACCCCGGCCTGCTGGCCGCCACGACCGACGCCCGGATGGTGCGCTGGTGGTGGACGAAGCGCCCGGACGCGCCGGTCGTGCTGGCCACGGGCGGCAAGGCGCCGTGCGCGGTGAGCCTGCCGGCCGTGGCGGGTGCCCGGGCGCTCGCCGAGCTGGACCGCGCGGGCGTGGCGGTCGGCCCGGTCGTGGCCACCCCCACCCGCTGGACGCTGCTGGTCGCGCCGTACTCCCTGCCCGAGCTGGGCGAATTGCTGTACGCGCAGGACCTGGTGCCCAGCTCGCTGCGGTTCCACGGCGAGGGCGGTTACGTCGTACTGCCGCCGTCGGAGACCGGCGCGGGCAAGGTGCGCTGGGAGCGCCCGCCGGCCACGCGCGCCTCCGCGAAGCGCTCCGGCGCGCCCTGGCTTCCGGACGTCGCCACGCTGGTGGATGCGCTCGTCGAAGCGAGCGCCGGCGCTCCGGGCGGCGGCAGCCGACTCGCGTACTGACCTCCTCGGCTCCCCGAACTGCGCGCACCACCCACCCAGTACGCCCGACCACCGCCCTGTCCGTCCACCTCCGTCGACCTGTCTGTCCGACCTGACGCCCGTCGACCTGTCGCCCGTCGACCTGTCGCCCGTTGGCCTGTCCCTCCGCTCTGTCGTCCGTTGACCTCTCCATCGACCCGTTGTCCGTCGACCGAACAGGCACCGCGACCCTGCGGATTCCGCCCGACAGGCACCGCGACGGCTGCGTCTCGGTTACCCCCCACCAGTGACACGGCGCGGCGGAGATTCACTCGTACGGGTGTGAGGCAAGCGTCCATCCATGGGAAACGGGTGCGCAGCCCCCGAAGAGGGCGCCTTTTCCCCGATATGTTCGGCCCACCGTCCAGCCGTTCGGGGTGCCCGGCGGCTCTCCGCACTCGTGGCGGAGGCCCACCGGGCACCCCGAAGGCCTAGCCAGAGCCCGTGAGCGGACCGCACCCGGCCCTCGTACCCCGGCCCCCTTCCCGGGGCCTCGCACGCCGGTCGCGGCGACCGCCACGGACTCTCAACCGCAGGTGGTCCTCATGGTTCGCGAGTCGAACGTCCGCATGATCGCGCTCGCGAGCACCATCGCGCTCGCCCTCACCCTGCCGCTGGCCGCCGCCATCGCCGGCCCGTCCGGCCCCGGCGACCCGGCGCCCGCCGCGAAACCGTCCGTGTCGCCGCAGCCTCGCGGCAACGCCGCCGAGCGGGCCACCGCCACCGAGAAAGGCGACCGGCCGCCCGGCACCCCGCGCGGCTCCGCCCAGGACGCCCCGCTGCCCGGCCACCCCGGTTCTCCCGGAAGCTTCGGCGTACGGGACGGGGACAGGGCCGGGGACGGCGGTCGGTCCGGTACTCCGGGCGGTGGTCGCCCCGGCGACCTGCTCGCGGGCCTCGGCCTCGGCGAGGGAGTGGACCACGGCGGCGGCCGTACGGCCTTCTGCGGGCCCGTGGTGAGCTCGCCGCACGGCATCAAGGCACAGACGTGCGTCCTGTCCGAGGGAGGCGACGACAAGGACCACACGAAGAGCGCCGCCAAGGGGCACACGAAGGGCGCCGCCAACGGCTACACGAAGAGGACTGCCACGGGCCACACGAAGGGCGCCGGCGGTGAGGGCACCGGTGGTGATGGTGTCGGTGGCGATGGCGTCGCCGGGGAGGGCGTCGGCGGACGCGCTGAGGAGCGCACCAAAGCCGTCCTGTACTACCGCAACACCTCGGGCGCCCCGTTGCGCGCCGTGCTGACCCTGATGCGACCCGACGGCCGGACCGTACAGACGCACTGCACGCTGCCGGCGACGGGCGAGCCGGGGAGCTGCGGGACGCCGTCCGGGCCGACCGTACGGGGAGGCGTGCCGTACTCGGCGGTCGCGGAGATCGCGGACGTACGGGATGACCGGCTGCTGCTGAGGGCGGGGAGCAACTCCGCGCCGCCCGGGGCAGTTTCGGACCGCTGAGCGCGTCCGGGCATGGAAGCGCCCGGTCGCTGGCGACGGGGGATGCACCAGCGACCGGGCTCCTAGAACGGTAACAAGAGATCGGCCGTTCGCAAATTCGATCGCGGAATTCCGGACGCTTATTTACCGGTGGGTACACCCGGTGTGACGGGAGTCACGGCAAACGTTTCCGCGGCGGTTACTGTCAGCTCAGCGTCACCTGACGGTTGGTGAGCCCGCCGCGCGCCCGGCGCTCCGCCGGCGTGAGCGGCTCGTCCGAGGCGAGCGCCTCCGCCAGCCGCTCGCCGAACTCCGTGGCCGGCTTGGTGATCTCCTCGGCCGTCAGATCCGTCGGCAGGTCCCAGACCGGTACGACCAGGCCGTGCGCCCGGAACGACCCGACCAACCGGGTGCCCTCGCCGAGCGAGGAGGCGTCGGCGGCGTGCAGTCGGGCGAGCGCGTCCAGCAGCTTTTCCTCGGGGTGGTCCATCACCCAGCGGAGGTGGTTCTTCTCACCCGCGTCGCACCAGTACGCGCCGGAGAGGCCGGCCAGGCGGGCGGTCGGGATGGCGGCCGCGTTGGCCCGCTCCAGAGAGGCGGCGACCTCGCCGGTGGCGTTCTCGGCGTCCTCGATCCAGAACTCGAAGCCGCTGTGCACCGTGGGCTCGAAGGACGCGGTCGGATCCAGCAGATCCTGCAGGCGCGGACCGTCGGCGGGCGCCCGGCCCGCGGCGACCGGGGCGCCCGGGTCGGCGACCAACGCACGCTGCAGGGTGTCGGCGAGGTCGCGGCTGAGGTCGCCGGAGGCGGTGTCGTTCTGCAGGCCGAGCAGGATCGAACCGTCGTCGCGGCGCAGCGCCGGCCAGGCCATCGGCAGGACGGTCGCCAGCGTCACCGAGGGCACGCCCTCGGGCAGGCCGCCCTTGAGGGACAGCTCGGCGGTGGCGGCGGGCACCAGCTCGCGCAGCGCCACCCAGTCGCACTCGCCCGGCAGGCCCTCGAAGGGCCGCTGCACCAGCTCGGTCACGGCGTGCGCCGCGGCTCGCCCGTGACAGGCCTTGTAACGGCGGCCCGACCCGCACGGGCAGGGCTCGCGGGCGCCGACGACCGGCACCTCGCCGTCCGTGATCTGCGGGGTGACGGCCTTGGTCTGAGGACGGCGCTTCTTGCCCATGCGAGGGGTTCTCCTGGTCGTTCCGAGTCGTTCCGACGCGTGTCGGCGCGAGCCTAGGGCATGTGCCGCACCAACGCCCCGCCTCCGCAACCGTGCCGGGTGTGAGCGCCTTTCCGGCGGTCGGAGGCGCACCGGGCGTGACGGCTCCTCCGGTGGCCGGAGCCGGGCCGGGAGCGGGCGCTACGCCGCCGGCTGGAGCGGGCCGGGCGCGGCCGCCCTTTGTGGCCGCCCTTTCAGTAGCTGGAGCCGTACCGGGCGCGAGAGCGGTACTCCGGCAGCGGCTCCGAGGAGTTGCCGGTGAGCCGGAACCGGCGGCGAGCCGGAGAACCACCGGAGAACCACCGGAGAATCGCCGGAGAACCGACGCCGAACCGGTGGAACCGACGCCGAGTCAGCAGCAATCGACGCCGAACCAGCGGCAATCGACGACGAGGCCTTCGGCTCTCCGCCCCTCGGCCTTCCAGCTCTTCGCCTCTCCGACCCCTCGCCTCTCCGACTCCTCGACTCTCCGGCCGTTCGGCGCTCCGCCCCTTCGGTCAGGCCTGCTCGTGTCGGCCACGCCTGGTCGTGTCGGCTACGCCGGTTCGTCCAGGTCCGCCAGGGCCTCCCTCAGCTCGGCCGGGAGGCCGGACGCCAGCTCCATGCGGGTGGCGAACGCTTCGTGCAGCGAGAGCGTCGCCCAGACCGTGACCTCGCCGTGCCCGTCCCGTACGCCCCAGTCCTTGGCGAGCGAGCGGATGATGGCCAGTCCCCGGCCGCCGCGTGCGGTGACCGATGGAGTGGCTGGAAGTGGTCGGGTCGGACCCCCGCCGTCGGTGACCGAAACGGTCAGCTGCCCACGCGCGTCAATGCGCCAGGCGGCCCGTACCGATTCGGCGTCGCCGTCCGTCGGCCCCTCCGCGCACAACGGACGTGCGTGTCTGCAGGAATTGCTGAGCAATTCGGAAAGAATGAGTACGGCGTCATCGACGACCGTGTCCTGAACTCCACTTGTCAGCAGCTCATCGCGCATTCGCCGCCTGGCTGAACCCACGCCCGCAGGACCATGGGGTACGGCCATGGTCGACGACGTCGGCACCTCCTGTGCCACCACCAACGCCACCCCCGAGACCTCCTTTGCCCCACGCCACGGGATGAATGCCCCATTGCGATGGACCGGAAACCGGCCAATCCGTATACGGTGACGCACTCGGATCGATCAGATACGGGCTGAATGCGCCGGTGCACTCCCCGTGAGGAAATGGGGTCCGCTGTGGTCATCCGGCTGCTTTTCGCCTGCGCTCTGCGGCTTTACGGGTTCTAAGTGAGCTTGAGCTGGTTCCTTACCTGCTTAGGGCGATTCGTGATGATTGCGTCCACGCCCAGCTCGCGACAGAGCTCCACGTCCGCCTCTTCGTTCACGGTCCACACGTGGACCTCGTGCCCCGCATGGTGCGCCTTGGCCACGTAGTCCGGATGCGCGCGCAGTATCCGGACGCTCGGCCCGGCGATCCGTACGCCCCGCGGCAGGCGCCCTTCCCGGTGCCGCGGGGTGATGAACTGCATGAGGTACACGGCGGGCACGGTCGGCGCCGCGGCCCGTACGCGCTGCAGCGAGCGGGCCGAGAAGCTCATGACGCGTACGGCGGACGGCTTGCCGGGCGGCGGCTTGGTGTGGCCGAAGCGTTCCAGCAGCTCCACCAGGCGCTGCTCGACCTGCCCCGCCCACCGGGTCGGGTGCTTGGTCTCGATGGCCAGTTCCACCCGGCGGTCCGCGTCCGCGACCAGCTCCAGCAGCCGTTCCAGGGTCAGTACGGACGTACGTTCGGTGTCGGCCGCCGTCTCGTGGACGCTGCCCAGCTCGGGGTGGCGGCCGTCGGGCGCCTCGCCGGCCGCATCGTCCTTCCATGAGCCGAAGTCCAGCGTGGCCAGATCCGACAGCTCCAGGTTGGAGACGGCGCCGCGCCCGTTGGAGGTCCGATTGATCCGGCGGTCGTGCACGCACACGAGGTGGCCGTCGGCGGTCAGCCGAACGTCGCACTCCAAGGCGTCCGCGCCGTCCTCGATGGCCTTCCGGTACGCGGCCAGAGTGTGCTCGGGGGCGTCCTCGGAGGCCCCGCGGTGCGCTACGACGGAAATGGCGGGTGGTTCGGGTCGGAAACCTGGTGCCGGGCGCGCAGTGGTCACCGAGTCATCGTGCCATCGCGCGGTGACGGACGGCCCCTGATTCGGTGATCAGCGGCCTGCCGCGCGGTGGCGAGCGATCCGGTGGGCGGCCTCTCGTTCATCCTCACCCCTCCTGATACCTCTTGTGCCGTAGGCGTACGGGACCATTGACGACCGACGACCGACGACCGACGGCCGACGGCCCACGGGTCGACGACCGGCGGCCGGCGGCCGGCATTCAGCAAGAGCCAGGTCTTGGTACCTGGTCTCGATACCTGAAGCATTACCAGGGGATGCGCCGCAAATGTCCGGGATAAAGGATGAAGGCAAGGTCACAGCCTCGGCTTACGGTGCTCTGACGGCCCGTGGGAAAGGCTTGAACCGGACACTCCCGTATAACGTCACGCCGACATGTCACCGTCAAGCCGATACGCCACACATCGCTCGAACATGCCGGCCCCGTCATCGGGCCGACATGGTCAGGAAGCTGAGGAGAGAGCTGTGAGCACCGAGAACGAGGGCGCCGCCGTCCCGCCGGAGGCGGAGCCGCAGGCACCCGCCGGGGCCCAGGGGTCGGCCGCGCCCGCGTCCGGCGCGCAGGCTCCGACGACCTCCGAACCCGCGCCGCCCCGCCCGTCCTTCGCCCCCTCAGTGGGCGCCACGAGCGGCTCGCAGCAGCCCCCGACCGCCGCCGAGCCTCAGACAGGCCACACCCCCGCGGCCCCCGAGGCGCAGCCGATGCCCGCCCCCGGGACACAGCCTTCCGCGCCCCCCGAGGCGCAGCCGATGTCCACCCCCGAGGCGCAGCCGATGTCCACCCCCGAGGCACAGCGATCGCCCGCCCCTGAGACGCAGCAGATGGCCGCCCCTGAGGCGCAGCGTCCCGCGGCCTCTCAGGGAGCCCCGGGAGTTCCGGGAGTTCCGGGAGCACAGGGGACACAGGGAGCACAGGGGGTACAGGGAGCCGCCGGTCCCGATCACCCGGGATCGCACAGCCCCTCCTCCGACTCCGGATGGTCGCAGGACCCGCAGCACACCGCGGCCTTCTCCGCCGTCCCGCCCCACGGCGGCAACCCGCAGGGCGGAGCTCCGTACGGCGGCGGCGCTCCCCACGGTGGCGGTGCCGGCGGCTGGGGTGGCCCACCACCGCCCCCGTACGGCGGCGGCTGGGGAGCCCCTCCCGGCCCGCCCGCCGACAAGCCGCGGCGCCGCGGCGGCCTGATCGCCGCCGTACTGGTCGCCGCGCTGGTGGCAGGTGGCGTCGGCGGCGGCATCGGTTACTGGGCCGCGGGCCAGAACGACACGTCCTCCACGACCGTCTCCGCCTCGGGTGATCCTCAGGCCCTGAACCGCAAGCCGACCTCGGTCTCCGGGATCGCCCAGCGCGCGCTGCCCAGCGTCGTGACCATAGAGGCGCAGGGCGCGGGTGGCGAGGGCGGCACGGGTACCGGCTTCGTGTACGACAAGCAGGGCCACATCCTCACCAACAACCACGTCGTGGCGAGCGCGGCGGACGGCGGCAAGCTGACCGTGACGTTCTCCAACGGCAAGAAGTACGACGCCGAGGTCGTGGGCCGGGCTCAGGGTTACGACGTCGCCGTCATAAAGCTCAAGAACGCCTCCGACGCCAAGCTCACCCCGCTCCCGCTGGGCAAGTCGGCGAACGTGGCCGTCGGCGACGCGACCATCGCCATCGGTGCCCCGTACGGCCTGTCCGGCACGGTCACCACCGGCATCATCAGCGCCAAGGACCGCCCGGTCGCGTCCAGCGACGGCGGCGGCACGAACGCCTCGTACATGTCCGCGCTGCAGACGGACGCGTCGATAAACCCCGGCAACTCCGGCGGGCCGCTCATGGACGCCTCCGGCAACGTGATCGGCATCAACTCCGCGATCCAGTCGGCGGGCGGCGGCGGCAACGACCCGTTCGGCGGCGGCGGTCAGTCCCAGTCCGGCAGCATCGGCCTGGGCTTCGCCATCCCGATCGACCAGGCCAAGCGGGTCGCCGACGACCTGATCCGTACCGGCAAGCCGGTCTACCCGCAGATCGGCGTGCAGGTCGGCATGCGGGAGACCAGCGACGGCGCGACGATCGCCCGGCGCGGCAACGACGGTACGGACGCCGTCACCCGGAACGGCCCGGCCGACAAGGCCGGCCTCAAGCCCGGCGACAAGATCACCAAGCTGGACGACACGTCCATCGACAGCGGCCCGACCCTGATCAGCGAGATCTGGCAGCACCGCCCCGGCGACAAGGTCACCCTCACCTACGAACGCAACGGCAAGGAGCACACCGCCGAAGTAACCCTCGGCCAACGAGTAGGCGACAGCTGACACCCCCGCCTCCCGCGGGCCCGCCTCCCGCGGGCCCGTCCCCGGCCCCCGAGGGCCGGGGGCAGGGAGCCGGGAGCCGGGAGCCGGTAACAGGAATCCGGGATCCGGGTTCCGGCCCACCCGCTGTTTCCGTGCGCCGTCTGTGCGCCGTCCGTGCGCTGACCCGCTCTGACAGCGCACGGAAACAGCGGACGCGCTACCCTGATCCCCGCGTCACCGTCGGCCACCCGCCGACCGGTGCCGCAGGGAGGCTTGCCCGAGCGGCCTAAGGGAACAGTCTTGAAAACTGTCGTGGCGGCAACGTCACCGTGGGTTCAAATCCCACAGCCTCCGCCACAGGCCACAAAACACCAGGCCACAAGGGGTGCCCGCATCGACCGGGCACCCCTTACACGTTGAGCCTGTCTCACCCAGACTCGCCGGTATCCCACCCACGACCAGCCCGTGCGGCCAGGCCGCGGCCAAGGATTCGAGCGCCGTCCTGGTTCCATGTCGGCCTGTGCCTTGCCGTCGCCCCGATCACTGCAGCCTTGCGAGGCGTGTACTGAGCAACAACTCCCTCTATCGCGGCGGGGCGCGGCCCTGCTCACCGCGCGCGGCGCGGTTTACAGCCGGGGCGCCGCTCGCTTCCTGCCCTGCTCTCGTTTGGCGCTGCGCCTTCTGTGCGCACGGAAGGCGCAAGCACTCTTCCTGCTGAGGCGTGCCAGCCTGGCTGTGGATGGGGCGATCGGCTCCGTGGCTTCAGGCAGCCACTTCGGAGGGTTCCTCTGGATCCTCCTAGCGGACGCCGTAACTCCTCCTGCGCGAGTGACACTTAGCCAGTTCAATACGGTTATGACGCTAGCTAGTCCTTGGTACGACAATGCCTCCTTGTGGTCAGGAGTTAGCGCGATCGCCGCCGTGGTGATGATTGGGATCGGCGCATGGGCAACGCTGCGTGCTACTAATCCGCGACGGCGGCTGTCTTACGAGGTGCACTCCCTCACTCCTGTCGTCCCGGCAACTGGGCCGCTACGCGAACACGTATCCGTATCTGCAGGCGGGATCATTCTCACAGACCCACATGTTTTCAGTGTCGAGTTGGCGAACACTGGGTGGCGAGACATTCCAAGCAGTGCGTTTGATCGCGGCATACCAATTCGACTCGATCTCGGGGCTCAAGTGATTTCTGTCCTGGAGACTGTGATGCAACCTCCTCACGCTCTAACCCCAGTCGTTGCAGTAGACGGGCAGTCCCTGTTGCTCGGTCCTAGCTTGATCGCGAAGAAGCAGAGTGTGAAGATCTCCGCTCTCGTGAATGGAGTCGATCCTGCACTCTCCATCCGGACGGGATTGACAGATGTGAAGGTGGAGTCGGCTGAGGTATTACACAGTCGAGAGCGCCGGGCCGAGAACTGGGCGCCGGTAATAGCGCCCATCGCCCTCCTGGGAATCATTCAGCTTCTGCCCGCTGAGCACTGGCCCACCTGGACCGGTATTCCTCTAGTGATTGGAATCTTAACCCTCGCTCATTTTGCCGGACGTGCGGCGGCCAGGCTTATCAGGCTTTTCTAAGTACACGGGTGACTGCTCTCAATCCGAGGTGGCGCGAGTTGAGTAGCGCTGATGTCAGCCTCAGTTGAGACAAGCACATTGCACCGTCACCTGGCAGCCGTCTGAACCCGAACGGGCCCACCAAGCCGGCCGCTATCCCGACGACGGACGGCATGAATGCGAACGGCCAACACGGGAGATACGCGCCGTTGGCGGATACCTAGTGCCGATCTGACTTCTCGGCTGACATTCACGCTGCAGGCTGGGGGCGTTCACCAGCACCCCTGCCCGGCCGTCACTCCAGTCGACGGCAATGGTCGGAACCGGATCGGGTCGAGCTTGTAAAGCGGGTCTCGGCGGTGCCTGTGGACCAGGTGTGGGCCAAGCTGAGGGCCGCCCAGAGGTGCCTAATCGTTTTTGGCAGGTCAATGGCCGTGAGGGTCCCTCAAGCAGCCTTCTCTTGAAACTGTCGTGAGGTAACCCCTCGCCCTGGGGTCAAATCCCACAGCCTCCGCCGCAGGCTACATAGCAGCAGCTCAGAAGGGGTGTCCGAAGGGATCGGGCACTCCTGTCGTGTGTCGTGTCGGGGTGGCGGGGCCGGGGTTTGGTCGGGGTGTTGGGGGCGGCGGTGTTGGTGTGGGGGCGTGGGGGTGGGTGGGGGTGCACCACTGGGTGTGGGCCAATGCGGACGTTTGAGGGGGTGGGCTCACGCTTGCGGGGGAATCGGTGGGCTTAGCCGATTCGGGCTACGCCGCTTGGGCAGTTCTGGGGTCGCGACGTCGCAACGCAAAGAGCCCGGGGGGGTCGGCCAACCACCCAAGGATTGCCCGTTCCAAGTGGTTCCGCAGGAGGAAAACCATGGCAAGCATCCGTACCGCTCGCACCATCGCCGCCGTTGCCGCTCTGCCGCTCGCGGCGGCCCTGTTCGCCGGGGTCGCCTACGCCGACAACGGTTCGTTCGCGTCGAGCGGGTCGGGGGCGGTGTCGTCGAGCCAGGAAGGCACCGGTGTCGGGAACGACAACAACGGCAACTCCACCAGCACCCAGCAGGTCGCCAATGGCGACGGGGCGTCCAACCAGGACAACACCGCGAGCGTGAACGGGGCCGGCTTCACACACATCGATCAGTCCAATGCCACGGTGAGCTTCACCAACCTGTGGTGAGCACTCCGATGACCCCTCGGGTGCCCTGGCGGGCGGCCTGAGGTGGCGGGCGGCCGGTCCTGGGGAGAGCCGGCCGCCCGCGTCGTAGGTACCTTGACAGCGAGCGGCTTCTGACGGACAGTCAGAAACCGCTCGTTCGTGTGTGCCGTTGCCGTTGCCATTGCCGTCCGGGCGGTGGCCGTCCGTTGTCCGTCCGTCTTTGATGGAGGCCGTCGACGTGCACCTTGCTCCTACGCCGCGGCAGCGGCAGCTACGGACGCAGCTGCGGGAGTACTTCCGCGCGCTGCTTCCGGACGGCGCGGTCGAGGACCCGCAGGAACAGCGGGCGGTACTCAAGCGGATCGGCGCCGATGGATTGCTCGGACTCGGCTGGCCGGAGGAGTACGGGGGCCAGGGGCGCGGCGCCGACGAACAGTTCGTCTTCTTCGACGAGGCGTACCGGGCCGGTGCGCCGGTCTCGATGGTCACGCTGAACACCGTCGGGCCGACGTTGATGAAGTACGGCAGCGCGGAGCAGAAGGCGTTCTTCCTGCCGCGCATCCTGAGCGGGGAGATCGTCTTCGCTATCGGGTACAGCGAGCCGGAGGCCGGTACGGATCTGGCCGCACTACGCACCCGTGCGGTCAGGGGCGGCACCGCGGGGGACATCTGGGTCGTGGACGGCGGGAAGGTTTTCACCAGTAACGCCCAGCACGCCGACTGGATCTGGCTGGCCTGCCGTACGGATCCGGCGGCGCCCAAGCACCGGGGGATATCGATCCTGCTGGTGCCGACGGACGCGCCGGGGTTCTCGTGGACGCCGATCCGGACGGTGGGCGGGCTGGTGACGACGGCCACGTACTACGACGGCGTGCGGGTGCCGGCCGGGAGTCTGGTGGGCGAGGAGAACGGCGGCTGGGGACTGATCACGAACCAGCTCAACCATGAGCGGGTGGCGCTGGCCGCCATCGGCATGCAGGCCGAGGACTGTTACGAGGCGGCGCTCGCGTACGCGCGTACGCCGGACCCGGACACCGGTGAGCGGCCGGCCGACCACCCCTGGGTGCGGACCCGGCTCGCCGAGGCGTACGCCCGGCTCGCGGCGACGCGGCTGCTGAACTGGCGGCTGGTCGGCGATGTCGGCGCGGGGACGCTGAGCCCTGGGGACGCGAGCGGCGTGAAGTTCGCCGGTACCGAGAGCGCGGTGGAGGTCTACCGGCTGTGCCAGGAGGCGGTCGGCGAAGCGGGGCTCGTACGGGCCGGTTCGCCGGGGGCTTTCGGGGTCGGGACGGCGGCGGAGGGCGAGTTGGAGCGGATGAACCGGGCCGCGCAGATCAACACCTTCGGCGGCGGGGTCAGTGAGGTACAGCGGGAGATCGTGGCGACGATGCGGCTGGGGATGCGGAGGGGGCGCCGGTGAGCGGGTCGGCCGAAGAGACGGTGAGCGGGCGGAGGGGGCGCCGGTGAGCGGGTCGGCCGAAGACACGGTGAGTGGGCGGAGGGGGCGCCGGTGAGCGGGTCGACCGACACAGCGAGCGGGTGGAGGGGACGTCGGTGAGCGGGGTGACCGAAGACATGGTGAGCGGGGTGACCGAAGACATGGTGAGCGGGGTGGCCGGCGGGGCGATCAAAGACACGGCGAGCGGGGCGGCCGGCAGTACCGGCGGTGCGGCGTGTGGGGAGGCGGGGCTCGATGCGCGGTTGAAGGCATTTGTGGGGCGGACCGCCGCGACGGCGGGGGTCGGCAAGGATCCGGTCAACCTGCCGATGATCCGGCACTGGTGCGAGGCGGTTGGCGACACCAACCCCGCCTACACCGGGGACGCGGCCATCGCCCCGCCCACCATGCTTCAGGCATGGACCATGGGCGGGTACTCCGGGCACACGGGCAGGTTCGGGGCGCACGACGAGCTGTTCGCGCTGCTGGACGGTGCCGGGTACGCCGCCGTGGTCGCCACCGACTGCGAGCAGGAATACCTGCGGCCGCTGCGCCCCGGCGACGAGATCACCTTCGACTCGGTGATCGAGGACGTGTCGGACCGTAAGACGACGAAGCTGGGGGCCGGGTACTTCGTCACGACGCGGATGGACGTCCGGGCGGGGGACGAGCTCGCCGGTACGCATCGCTTCCGCATCTTGAAGTACGCGCCGGCGGCGCCGGCGGCGAGGAAGCCCGCGTCGAAAGGCTCGAACGAGTCCGGGGACTCGGAGGCTTCGAGGGGGGCTGTTCCGCGGCGTCCGCGGCCGGTGATCAATCGGGACAACGCCGGTTTCTGGGCCGGGGTGGAGGAGCGTCGGCTGCTGATCCAGCGGTGCGGGGGCTGCGGCCGGCTGCGTTTTCCCTGGCTGCCCGGGTGCAACGCCTGCGGCGGGCAGGAGTGGGACACCGTCGAAGCGAGCGGCGCCGGCACCGTCTTCTCGTACGTGGTGATGCACCATCCGCCGTTCCCCGCCTTCGACCCGCCGTATGCGGTCGCCGTGGTCGAACTGGCGGAGGGGGTGCGGATGGTGAGCGACGTGGTGGGCGTGGGGCACGACGAGGTCCGGGTCGGGATGCCTGTACAGCTGGAGTTCCAGCGGGTCGATGAGGAGCTTGTGCTGCCGGTGTTCCGGGCCACGGAGCCGGGGCCGCCGGATACGGGCCCGAGAGCCGAAGCCGGGCAGGCCCCCGGGGTGGCGGCGGGCTGACATGGACTTCACGCCCACGGAGGAGCAGCGGGCCGCCGCCGGGCTGGCCGCGGAGATCTTCGACGACCTGGCGACCCACGAGCGGATGAACGCGCTGGACGGTGCGACGGACACCGAGCTGTGGGCCGCGTTGTGCGCGGCTGGGTTGGTGGGCGCCGTCGTCGAGACCGGGCTGCTCGGGCTCGTCCTGCTGCTGGAGGAGCAGGGGCGGCGGACGGCGCAGGTGCCGCTGGCCGCGACCGCGGCGTACGGGCTGCTGCCGGTCGCGGCGCACGGGAGCGCGGCGCAGCGCGAACGGCTGCTGCCCGCGCTCGCGGCGGGTACGGCCGTCGCCACCGGGGCGTTCCCTGCGCGCGGCCGCGGTCGGGTCCGCGCCGACTCCGAGGGGCGGTTGCGCGGGGTGCTGCCGGTGGTGCCTTGGCTGCGCGATGCCACGCATGTGTTGGTGCCTGTGTATGAGCCGTCCGGGCCCGCGCCGTCCGGGCCCGCGCCGTCCGGGCCCGCGCCGTCCGGGCCCGCGCCGTCCGGGTCTGTACCGGCTGGGCCCGCACCGTCCGCGTCCGCGCATCCCGAATACGCACCACCCGGTTACCCGACGGAAGCCGGTCGGTGGCGGTTGTGGCTGGTCGAGACGGCGGGCCCGGGTGCCGTACGGGAGGCGGTGGAGACCACCGCGCCTTGGTCGGCCGGGCGGCTCACGCTGACGGACGCGCCGGGCGAGCCCCTCGGTGGACCGGCCCCGGTTCCGACCCCGGCCCCGGACGCGTACGGGGAGCCCCCCGGCCCGGGATTGTCCGCCTACGAGGACGTGCTCGGATGTGCGCGTACCGCGTTCGCGGGGCTGCAAGCTGGCGTGTGCGCCGGGTCGCTCGCGCGGGCGGTGGCGCACACCAACACCCGTGAACAGTTCGGTCGGCCGCTCTCGACCCACCAGGGCGTCATGTTGCGGGCCGCCGACGCGCACATGGACACCGAGGCGATCCGCGTCACCGCGTACGAAGCGGCCTGGCGGTGGGACGAGGGGCTGGAGGCGCGCCCGCACGCGCTGACCGCCGCGTGGTGGGCCGCCGAGGCGGGCCGGCGGGTCGTGCACGCGGGTCAGCATCTGCACGGCGGCACCGGCGCCGATCTCGACCACCCGGTGCACCGCCATTTCCTGTGGGGCCGGCAGCTGGCCGCCCAGCTCGGCGGCGGCGCCGAACTCCTCGATGAGCTGGGGCGGTTGCTCACGGATTCGAAAGCGGGGTGCTCATGAGCGAGCAGCACACGGATGAAGAAGAACGCACGGACGAAGAAAAACATGCGGACGACAAAAAACATGCGGACGACGAAGAACAGACGAATGACGAAGAACAGGCGGAAGGCAGGCCGCGCACAGGGCCTCGCGTATGTCCGGGAACCGAGCCTCCCGACATACACCCCGATATACGCCCCGATATACGTCCCGGTGTCGAGCTCCCGCCGCTCACCATTCCCGTCACCCGCACCCTCATCGTCGCCGGGGCCATCGCCTCGCGGGATTACCAGGACGTGCACCACGATGCCCAGGCGGCCAGGGAGAAGGGCTCGCCGGACATCTTCATGAACATCCTCACCACCAACGGGCTGGTCGGCCGGTACATCACCGATCACTTCGGGCCGCGCTGCGCGCTCCGGAAGGTGGCGATCCGGCTGGGTGTGCCCAACTACCCGGGCGACACGATGGTGTTGCGCGGCACGGTCGACGAGGTGTCGGACGGTACCGCCGTCGTACGGGTGACCGGCGAGAACGGGCTGGGGCACCACGTCACCGGCACGGTCACCGTCGCGTGGGACGGCGGGGCCACCGCGGTGGAGGGCGGGCCCACCGCGGTGGAGGGCGGGCCCACCGCGGTGGTCGGTGGGGCCGTCACGTTGGACGGCGGGGCCACCGCGTTGGACGGCGGGGCCACCGCATGAGCCTACGGAGCGCGGATCGGCTCGGTGGTCGGGCCGCGATCGTCGGGATCGGCGCCACGGAGTTCTCCAAGGACTCCGGGCGCAGCGAGCTGAAGCTGGCGGTCGAGGCGGTGCGGGCCGCGCTGGACGACGCCGGGCTGGCGCCGGCGGACGTGGACGGGCTGGTCACGTTCACGATGGACACCAGCCCGGAGATCACCGTCGCGCAGGCGGCGGGCATCGGTGACCTGTCGTTCTTCTCGCGCGTGCACTACGGGGGCGGCGCGGCGTGCGCCACGGTGCAGCAGGCCGCGATGGCGGTGGCGACGGGCGTTGCGGAGGTGGTGGTCTGCTACCGCGCGTTCAACGAGCGCTCCGGCCGCCGCTTCGGGGCGGGCGTACAGCAGCGCGAGCCGTCGGCGGAGGGCGCGGCGCTGGGCTGGAACCTGCCGTTCGGGCTGCTCACCCCGGCTTCCTGGGTGGCCATGGCGGCGCAGCGGTACCTGCACGCGTACGGGCTGACGCCGGAGGCGTTCGGGCACGTGGCGGTCGCCGGTCGGCGGCACGCGGCCCGCAACCCCGCGGCGTACTTCCACGGCAAGCCGATCACGCTCGCCGACCATGCCGCCTCGCGCTGGATCGTCGAGCCGCTGCGGCTGCTGGACTGCTGCCAGGAGACCGACGGCGGGCAGGCGATCGTGGTGACCTCCGCGGAGCGCGCCCGTGACCTGCGGTGTCCGCCCGCAGTGATCACCGCGGCGGCGCAGGGCGCGGGCCGGGCGCAGGAGCAGATGACGAGCTACTACCGGGACGACCTGACCGGGTTGCCGGAAATGGGGGTGGTGGCCCGGCAGTTGTGGCGGAGCAGCGGGCTGGCGCCGGGCGAGATCGACGTGGGGATCCTGTACGACCACTTCACTCCGTTCGTGCTGATGCAGCTGGAGGAGTTCGGGTTCTGCGCGCCGGGGGAGGCGGCCGGGTTCGTCGCGGCGGACGCGCTGCCCCTCAATACGCACGGCGGGCAGCTCGGCGAGGCGTACCTGCACGGCATGAACGGCATCGCGGAGGGGGTCCGGCAGGTCCGCGGCACGTCCGTGAACCAGGTGCCGGGCGCGTCCCGTGTCCTGGTCACGGCCGGTACGGGGGTGCCCACCTCGGGCCTGGTGCTCGGCGCGGTCGGGACCTGAGCGGGGCGGCGGGACAGCGAGACATTGGAACGCGGGCTGGACCTTAGCGGGACAGCGGGGCGGCGGGGCGGCGGGGCGGCGGGCGCGGCCTCGCACCGATTGGCGCAGCGGGGCGGTGGGACGGCGGGCGCGGCCTCGCACCGATTGGCGCAGCGGGGCGGTGGGACGGCGGGCGCGGCCTCGCACCGATTGGCGCAGGGCGCACGCCGGGCCCGGCATCCGGCTGAACCGGCGGTGCGGCGGGCGTGTCCGTCACGGAGTGTCGCTGCAGGCCCTTTTCACTCGCCGTATGAGATGGACAAAATCCGCAAAACATATCGCTTTGCTGGCTCTGGTACCGGCCGTCGGGCTGGTCGTCGCCCTCGCGGCACTGCTCCCGTCCTGGCTGGACCGGCCCTCGTCGTCCGGCGACGGCCGTCCGGTGGCGGCCCCCGGGCCCGGCCGGGCGGAGGCCGAGGCCGCTCCGGCCGCCGCCGACGATGCCGCCGCGTCCCGCCGCCGGCTGGCTCCGCCGGCCGCCGCCGAGGCTCCGGCGACCGGCCCGTACCTCTACAAGGGATTCGGGCTCGACACCTGTGAGGCTCCGGCGGTCAGTTCGCTGCGCGCCTGGAACAGCACGCGGTACCGGGCCATCGGCGTCTACTTCGCGGGCCACGGGCGCGCCTGCCCCAAGCAGCACAATCTCAGCCCCCAGTGGTTCCAGGGCGCGAAGGCGGCCGGCTGGCGGGTGCTGCCCGTCTATCTCGGCTCGCAGGCACCGTGCGTGAAGAACAAGCACAAGCGGCGCTACGCCCTCAAGGGCGATCCCGATCAGCAGGGCGTGATGGAGGCCAGGGTGGCGGTGCAGCGTGCCGAGTACTACGGGATCATGCCGCGCAGCCCGATCTACCTGGACGTCGAGGCGTACGGCCTGACCAACCAGTCCTGCAAGGACGTCACGCTGCGCTTCATCCGCTCCTGGAGCCGCGAGGTCAGCCGCTTCGGCTACATCGCGGGCTTCTACAGCAGCGCGAACTCCGGCGTGCGGCACCTGGCGTCGGCGCGCGCGAAGGGCCTCACCGACCTGCCGTCGGTCATGTGGTTCGCGCGCTGGCACGTCCCGCCGTCGGTGTACGGGGAGAAGTGGCTGCCGGAGAAGGCCTGGCACCCGAACCGCCGGATCCACCAGTACGCGGGCCACGTGCTGGAGACGCACGGCGGCCGCAAGCTGCGGATCGACCGCAACTGGGTGGACGCTCCGGTCGCGGTGATCCGGTGACCGTCCACGCCGACGGGGTGCGCCGGCGGGCAGAGCCCGGGCGCGCGGACCCTGACCGGGGCGCTGCCGCGCTCCGTCCTGAGGAGGTGGAGCCGGCCCCGTGCGTACAACCTGAGGCGGAGGCGGCTTCGGCACCTGGGACCGATCCCCGGCCGGGCCCGCGCTTCTAGCGTGGAAGACATGACCACGCCAGTGTGCAAGGGCGCTTCGACCGCCGCGGTGGCCCCGCCGTCGTCGCCGCTCCCGACGCCCTCGTCGCGCCCTTCCCGCCCGTCGTTCCCGTCCTTCGCGGCGTACGTACGGGACCGGGGGCCGGCGCTGCTGCGTGCCGCCCGCTCGCTCAGTGCCAACCCCAACGACGCGGAAGACCTTCTGCAGACCGCGCTGGCCAAGACCTTCGTGGCCTGGGAGCGGATCGAGGACCACCGGGCGCTGGACGGTTACGTGCGGCGGGCGCTGGTGAACACCCGTACCTCGCAGTGGCGCAAGCGGAAGATAGAGGAGTACGCCTGCGACGAGCTGCCCGAGCCGGTGCTCGTGCCGTCCTCCGACCCCGCGGAGTTGCAGGTGCTGCGGGACGCGATGTGGCGCGCGGTGCTCAGGCTGCCCGACCGCCAGCGCGCCATGGTCGTCCTGCGCTACTACGAGGACCTGAGCGAGGCGCAGACCGCCGAGGTGATGGACGTGTCCGTCGGCACGGTCAAGAGCGCCGTCTCCCGCGCGCTGGCCAAGCTGCGGGAGGACCCGGACCTGGCGCGCGCGGCCTGAAGTCGGCCCGGTTTCCGGGACGGTCCTCGGCTCGATCCTCAGGCTTGGTCCTCGGAACGGTCTGCGGCTCGGTCCTCGGGGCGGTCTGCGGGGCGGTCCTCGGGGCGGTCTGCGGGGCGGTTTTCGGCTCGGTCCTCGACCCGGTCCTCGGGGTGGTCCTCGACCCGGTGCTCGGGCGAGCCGGGCTCGGTCGGGCGGTCGATTTCGCACGTCAGGCGTACAGCACCGTGACGGGTGACACGCCTGTTTTTCCCGCGCGGTAGTGACATACCGCCCGGTACGGCAGCACAATCAGCGGAAATCTACTCGCCCGTAACCGGTTTTCGGGAGGCCCCGGTGCTGAGCACGATGCAGGACGTACCGCTGACAGTGACCCGCATCCTTGCCCACGGGACCACCGTGCACGGCAAGGCCGAGGTGATCACCTGGACCGGGGAGGGCGAGCCGCACCGCCAGACCTTCCGGGAGACCGGCCTGCGCGCGGCGCAGCTGGCCAACGCCCTCCACGACGAACTGGGCGTACGGGGTGACGCCCGCGTGGCGACCCTCATGTGGAACAACAGTGTCCACTTGGAGGCGTACCTCGCGATCCCCGCCATGGGCGCGGTCCTCCACACCCTGAACCTCCGCCTGCCCGCCGAGCAGCTGGCCTGGATCATCCAGCACGCCGCCGACCGGGTCGTGCTCGTCAACGGCTCGCTGCTGCCGCTGCTCGCCCCGCTCCTCCCGCAGCTGCCCATCCTGGAGCACATCGTCGTCGCGGGCCCGGGCGACCGCTCCGTCCTGGCGGGCACCACCGCGCAGGTCCACGACTACGAGGAGCTGCTGGCCGGCCGCCCGGAGACGTACGACTGGCCCGAGACCGACGAGCGGCAGGCCGCGGCGCTCTGCTACACCTCCGGCACCACCGGCGACCCCAAGGGCGTGGTCTACAGCCACCGCTCGCTCTACCTGCACTCGATGCACGTCAACACCGCCGAGGCGTTCGCCCTGACCGGCCGCGACATCGCGCTTCCGGTCGTCCCGATGTTCCACGTCAACGCCTGGGGCCTGCCGCACGCCGCCTTCATGGCGGGCACCTCGCTGCTGATGCCCGACCGTTTCCTCCAGCCGGGCCCGCTCGCCGAGATGATCGAGGCCGTACGGCCCACCATCGGCGCCGCCGTGCCCACCATCTGGCAGGGCCTCCTCGCCGAACTGGACACCAGAAAGGAAGCGGGCGCCATCGAGGGGGCGTCCAGCCTGGCCACGGTGATCATCGGCGGTTCGGCCTGCCCGCCCACCCTGATGAAGGCCTTCGAGGACCGGCACGGTATCCGCGTCGTGCACGCCTGGGGCATGACCGAGACCTCGCCGCTGGGCAGCGTCGCGCACCCGCCGGCCGGCGTGACCGGCGACGAGGAGTGGCGCTACCGCTGTACGCAGGGCCGCTTCCCGGCCTCCGTCGAGGCGCGGCTGGCCGGTCCCGGCGGCGAGTACCTGCCGTGGGACGGCGAGTCGGCCGGCGAACTGGAGGTCCGCGGGCCCTGGATCGCGGGCGCGTACTACGGGGGCGCGGACGGTGAACGCTTCCGTCCCGAGGACAAGTTCAGCCCGGACGGCTGGCTGCGCACCGGCGACGTCGGCACGATCACGCCGGACGGCTACCTCACGCTCACCGACCGTGCCAAGGACGTCATCAAGTCGGGCGGCGAGTGGATCTCCTCCGTCGAGCTGGAGAACCACCTGATGGCCCACCCGGACGTCGCCGAGGCGGCCGTGGTCGCCGTCCCGGACGACAAGTGGGGCGAGCGCCCGCTGGCCACGGTCGTCCTGAAGGAGGGCGCCACGACCGGCTACGAGGAGCTGAAGGACTTCCTCGCCGGCCGCATCGCCCGCTGGCAGGTCCCCGAGCGCTGGGCGGTCATCCCGGCCGTCCCGAAGACGAGCGTGGGGAAATCCGCTCCCGGGTGTACCGCGATCCGCTCCCGGGTGTACCGCGATCCGCTCCCGGGTGTACCGCGATCCGCTCCCGGGTGTACCGCGATCCGCCCGCGTCGGTTCGGCCGAGCTGTCCGCGTCGGTTCGTTACGATCCGTCCCCGTCGGTTCGTGTCGATCCGCTCGCGTCAGTTCGTGCCGATCTTGGCCAGGAGGTCGACGATGCGGTCCTGTACGTCCGGGCTGGTGGACCGCTCCGCGAGGAACAGCACCGTCTCACCCGAGACCAGCCGGGGCAGCTGTGCCGGGTCCGTGCTGGCGGCGGTGTAGACGACCAGCGGGGTGTGGTTCAGCAGCCCGTTGGCGCGCAGCCAGTCCACGATCCCGGCCCGCCGGCGGCGTACCTGCATCAGGTCCATCACCACGAGGTTGGGCGCGACCTGGGTCGCCAGGCTGACCGCGTCCGCGTCCGTCGCGGCCCGTGCGACCTGCATGCCGCGCCGTTCCAGCGAGGCGGTGAGCGCGCCCGCCACGGCGTCGTTCTCCTCGATCAGCAGCACCCGCGGCGGATGCTGCTCGCTGTCGCGCGGCGCGAGCGCCTTGAGCAGGACGGCCGGGTCGGCGCCGTACGCCGCCTCCCGGGTCGCCTGGGCCAGGCCTGCCGTCACCAGGACGGGCACCTCGGCGGCGCCCGCCGCCTGCCGCAGCGACTGCAGCGCCTTGCGGGTGATCGGCCCGGTCAGCGGGTCGACGAAGAGCGCGGCCGGGTACGCCGCGATCTGCGCGTCCACCTCCTCACGGGAGTTGACGATCACCGGGCGGTAGCCGCGGTCGCTCAGCGCCTGCTGGGTCGAGGCGTCCGGCGCGGGCCACACCAGCAGCCGGCGCGGATTGTCCAGCGGCTCGGGCGGCAGCTCGTCGTCCATGGGCGGCGGCTGGTGGTCGACGACCTCTATGGCGCCGTTCGGGCCGTCCAGCGGCTCCGGGCCCTCCTGGCCCTCGTCCGGCGCGGAGATCGCGAACGCGCGGCCCTCCGTGGACTCCATCAGGGGCGGCTGCGGCTGCGTACCCTGCGCGCCCTGCTGGGCGCGGGCGGCGGGCACCATGTCCGAGCCCGTACCGCGTTCGCTCTCCTGCGGCGGTGCGGCGAGCTTCCGGCGGCGGCCGGAACCGGCACTGCCGGCGCCGCCGAGGGTGCCGTTGCCCCCGCTGGTGGCGTTCGGGTCGCCGGCACCGGCGGCCGGCCGGCCACCCGCGGTCGACGGCCCACCGGCGGCGGGCTGACCGTGGCGGCCCGGCTGCCCCGGCTGCCCCGGCTGCCCCGGCTGGCCGTTCGGCTGGTGCTGGTCGGCGATCTGCTGGGCGAAGGGCACGCCCTGCCCCAGCGTGCGCACGCTGAACGCGCGGCCGTGCGACTGCCCGGCCGCCGGGCCGCCCTCCTCCTCCGGAGCGGGCAGCGGGCGGCGCGCCGTACCCGGCTGACCGGGCAGCTGCTCGCCCGGCGCCGACTGACGCGGCCCGGGTACGGAGGCGGCGTGCGGGCCGGCGCCCTGCGGCCGGCCCTGGCCGTCGGTCCGGCCCCGGTCGGCCTCGCCCTGGGGCCCGCCCTCGGCCGGGCGCCCGTGCTGCGCCTGCCGGCCGGGCGCCTCCTGACCGGGCGTCTCCGCTGCGCGCGCCTCCTGGGCGGGCGGTCCGGCGGTCTCGGCGGGGCTGGGACGGCCGCGGCGGCGGCCCGTCGGCGCGGGGGCCGCCGGGGTGTCCTCGGGGTGCGTGACCTGGCCTTCGGCGCCCACGACGAACGTACCGCTGGACTCGGAGTCGGCCATCGCGGCGGCGGCCCGCTCCTCGGCGGCGGCGCGGCGCGCCCGGCGTCGGCCGGTCGGTGCGTCCCACTCGCCACCGGTGGCCGGTCCGGCCCCGGCACCGCGCGTCGCGGGCAGCGCGTCGGGTGCGCTGTCGGGGGTGTCCTCGGGGGCGCGACGGGCTCGGCGCCGGCCGGTCCCCGCGGGCACCGCGCTCCCGGGCCCGGCCGGACCCGCCTGCGCGGGAAGCTGCGCACCGGGCACCTGCGCACCGGGCACCTGCGCACCGGGCACCCGCTCCCCGGCCACCTGCTGGTCGGCAGCCCGACCAGCAGCCGCCTGGCCACCGGCTGCCTGCACGCCGGAAGCCTGGCCACCAGCTGCTTGGACACCGGGCACCTGCCCACCAGCTGCCTGGACACCGGGCACCTGTCCACCGGCTGCCTGCACGCCGGGCGCCTGCCCACCAGCTGCCTGCACGCCGTTCGCTTGCGCACCCCCTTGCGCTCCGCCTTGCACACCCCCTTGCGCACCCGGCCCCTGCGCCTGAGAAGCCGGCAGCGCGCCCGGGGCCGGCAGTGCGGGGCGTGGCTGTTGCGCGCCGGGCTGCGGCTGGGCCGGGGGCTGCGCGTGCTGGTCCGCGGCGGCGGGCGGCAGTGCGAAGGGCGTACGCGGGCCTTGCTGCGCGGCGGGCGCCGCCGGTGCGCCGCCGGCGCGCGCGGGGCTGAGCCCGGCGGGCCCCTGGCCACCCGGCTGTCCCTGCCCGTTGTTCCGGCCGCCCTGGGCGCTCGGTGCCTGGCCGGCGCTGCCCGGGCCCGCGGCCGGGGTGAGCGCGCTCGCGGCGGACCGTGACGGCTGCTGCTCGGCGCCCTGCGGGGCGCCCGGGGCCTGGCCGGCGGCCTGCGGCGGTGCCTGGTCGGGGAGGGCGCGTCCGGCGGTGTCGGAGAGCGCGCGGCGCGCCCGGCGGCCGCCCGGCTGCCGGGCCGGTGCCTGACCCGGCTGCTCCCCGGCGGCGCCGGCCGCGGCCGGCAGCGCGGGCAGTCCGCCGCCCGCGGACTCCGCCTCGGGGCGGCCCCGCCGCCGGCCGCCCGGCGGCACGGCCTCCGCGCCCGGCATGCCCGCGTGGGCCCGGGCGTCGACCGGCGTACCGCCGGTGCTGTCGCCCGCGCCCCGGCCGTCCGTACCGGTACCCGGAGCGCCGTCGGCCGGGGCGTTCGGGCCCTGGCCCCCGGCAGTCTGTTCGGCCTGCTGCGCGGCTGCGCCGGCCGTCGCGTCGGCGCCGTTCGTGCCGCCACGGGCCCGCCGGCGGCCGCCCCCGGCCGTACCGCCGGCCGGCGTCGCGGTCCCGGAGCCGGCCGCGGGGGTCTGCCCCGTCCCGTCGGCGCCCGCCTGCTGTCCGGCCGGTACGGGCGAGCCGTCGGCCTTGACAGGTACCTCCAGCACGTACGCGCTGCCGCCCGCGCCGCCCGGCACGTCGTGCGTCTGCAGCACGCCGCCGTGCAGCCGGACGATGCCGCGCACGATCGGGCCGTGCACCGGGTCGCCGCCGCTGTACGGGCCGCGCACCTCGATCCGGACGACGGAGCCGCGCTTGGCCGCCGCGACCACGATCGTGGAGTCCCCGGCCGGCGCGACGCCCGCGGGGGTGTTGCCGGTGGAGTCCACGCCCGCGACGTCGGCGATCAGGTGCGAGAGCGCCTGCGCCAGCCGCGCCGCGTCCACCTCGGCCTCGATCGGCGGGGCGTGCACCGCGAACTGCGCGCGGCCCGGCCCGATCAGCTCGATCGCGCCCTCGACGCCGGCGGCGACCACCGCGTCCAGCGAGACCTCGGCCCGCCGGAGCTTGTCCGTGCCCGCGTCGAGCTGCTGGTAGCTCAGGACGTTGTCCACCAGCGCCGTCATCCGGCTGTACCCGGCCGAGAGGTGGTGCAGGACCTGGTTGGCCTCCGGCCAGAGCTGGCCGGCCGGGTCGGACGCCAGGGTGCCCAGCTCGCTGCGGAGCTCCTCCAGCGGGCCGCGCAGCGACCGGTCCAGTACGGCGAGCAGCTGGCTCTGGCGGGCCGCCAGAGCGTCCATCGGGCGCCGGTCGGTGAAGGTCATGACGGCCCCGACGAGCTGGTCGCCGTCGCGTACCGGCGCGGTCGTCAGGTCGACGGAGACCGCGCGCCCGTCCTTGGCCCACAGCACCTGTGCGCGCACCCGGTGCTTGCGGCCGGACTTGAGGGTGTCGGCGAGCGGGGTCTCCGCCCAGGGCAGCGGGGTGCCGTCGGCGCGCGAGTGGTGGATGAGCGGGTGCAGTTCCTTGCCGCCCAGCTCGCTGGCGCGGTAGCCGAGGATCTGCGCGGCGGAGGGGTTGACGAGGACGACCTTGCCCTCGGCGTCCACGCCCACGACGCCCTCGGCGGCCGCGCGCAGGATCATCTCGGTCTGGCGCTGCTGGCGGGCGAGTTCGCTCTCGATGTCCAGCTGCCCGGAGAGGTCGCGGACGACGAGCATCAGCAGTTCGTCGCCGGTGTAGCTCGTGCGGTGGTCCGCGTACGCCGCCTCGAACGACGACTCGTACGGGGTACGGCCGTCCTCCAGGTTGGCGCTGGTCACCTCGACCAGCATCTCCGTGCCGTCCGTGCGCCGCGCGACCATCCGGGTCGGCTTCTGCCGCCCGCCCGCCTGCGCGGGATCGTCGGGGCGCCGCATGGAGCCGGGGATGCGCTTGGAGTCGAACGTCGGGAGCAGGTCCAGCAGACCGCGGCCCACGAGGGCCGTGCCCGGCGCCTCGAACGTCTCCAGGGCGATGGTGTTGGCGTTGACGACCGTGCCGTTGCAGTTGACGAGCAACAACGCGTCGGGCAAGGCGTCGAGTATGGCTGCGAGGCGAGCAGCGCCTCGGGATGGCCTGCTGCTCACGACGACGCTTCCTCCCTGATGACCGCATCTTGCCGACACCCCACCGCGGCGGGTGACTGAAACCCACTGTGGCGTGTCACTGGAAGGGAGTCTACGGGCACCGGCCGGGGACGCGGAGGCGGATGACGGGGAGGTAATGCCACGGCCCCGTGCGACTCGGCGCACGCCCGACATGTGCCCCGCGTCCTGATCTGGCGCCCCACTTGGTCACGAATCCCGGCCGGCCTTCGCGGGAAGCGGACACCGCTCTTCCGGCGCTCCCGGCTCCGCTTCCCGCCTCTCACGTCGTCTTCCGGCCTTCTCGACGAGGCTCCTTGTGGGGCTCCTTATGAGGAGGCCGTGGGGAGGAGGGGGGTGAGCTTGTTCCAGCGGTCGATCTCACAGCCGTTGTCGCGCTTGAAGGTGGCGTCGACCGGCCGCCCGGCCCAGCGGCCGGTGACGTGCGCGGTGGCGGGGCCGCCGTACTGCATCGTGCAGGCCGAACCGGGCGCCACCGGCGCGAACGGGTCCTTGCCCCACCGCGTCACCTTGTCCAGCGCCCGGCACGCCTCCGCCGCCTCGGGGTGGTCGCCGCCGGTGGGGTGGCACTTCAGTACGTGGGTGCCGTCCAGCCCGGCGCCGCCGGACCCGGTGACGGTGACCTTGAGCTGGTCGCCGCCCTTGGACAGCGGGATCGGTGCCTGCCGGACCTGCTGCGCGGGGGTGGCGGCGCCGGCCGTCGGTGCGGCGAGGGCCGGCGCGAGGGCGCAGGTGGCGGCGGACAGGGCGAGAACGGCGATACGGCGCAGCGCCATCGGACTCTCCAGGCGTGGGGTGGGACCGGGGACGGCGGGGGACCGGGACGGCTCCCCATCCCCTCTTAACGCTCCACTCCTCCGTACGTTGCGCAACCGCACGACTTCGCTGCGTACCGCCGTGTCCCGCCATGGCTGCTGCGCGGCGTTTCCCGTCGGAAGTGCTTTGCTCAGCGGGCCGCGGGCCTAGTACCGTAGGCCTCGATTGGTGACAGCACGCTGAGCTGTGCCATCATCTGCACACACCACTTCGCGGTCGCGCGGGGTGGCGTTGCGTGGAGGCGTCGCCTAGTCCGGTCTATGGCGCCGCACTGCTAATGCGGTTTGGGTCTTAAAGCCCATCGAGGGTTCAAATCCCTCCGCCTCCGCAGAAGGGACGAAGCCCCGGCCGCAAGGTCGGGGCTTCGCTCGTTTTCGCAGCTCAGGCGGGGTCCGGGCAATGGATTTCGCGCACCGGCGCAGGTCATGTAATGTTGTTCCCGCAACGCCGACCGGTGGGGAACGCCGCCGGAGAGCCGAGCGCTCGTAGCTTAACGGATAGAGCATCTGACTACGGATCAGAAGGTTGCAGGTTCGAATCCTGCCGAGCGCACAGCATGACAAAGCCCCCGCCGGTTCGTCCGGACGGGGGTTTTCTCGTGGTCGGCCGCCGCATGCGTCGGCGAAGGCCCCGAGGGGCCTGGAGCGAGCTCCCTCGCAGGTCATGTAAAGTGGTTCCGCAACGCCGACCGGTGGACAACCCCACCGGGGAGCCGAGCGCTCGTAGCTTAACGGATAGAGCATCTGACTACGGATCAGAAGGTTGCAGGTTCGAATCCTGCCGAGCGCACAGCAGCCGGAGGCCCCGTCGAGAGATCGACGGGGCCTCCGGCGTTTCCGTGCCGCCGTGGTCAGGAGCGGCGGTGAATGGCGAGGTCCGTGCGGTCCGGGGCCAGGTGGGGGCGGAGGACCAGGTCCTCGTCGTAGTCGCCGCCGTTCTGGGTGCGGTAGGCGAGCGGCGGGGTGGTGGCGAGGGTGTCGAGGCGGTCGCGGAGGCGGGCGGCGGCCTCGGCGTACTGCTCGGGGGAGACGCGGTTGGCCGCGGGGACCAGGAGCGGGGGCAGCACGGACATGCCGGTGTACCAGAACGTGCCGTGCTGGAGGGGGTACAGGACGGACTCCAGGCTGCCGTTGATGCCGCGGGGCCCGAGGGAGGGCTCGAAGGCGCCGGCGGTGAGGACGACCATGGCGCGCTTGCCGGCCAGCCGGCCCTCTCCGTAGCGCAGGGTGCGGCCGTCCGCGTCCTGCACGCCGTAGCCGAAGCCCTTCACGAAGACGCGGTCGAACCAGCCCTTGAGGATGGCGGGCATCCCGTACCACCACAGCGGGAACTGGACGATCACCGCGTCCGCCCAGTCGATCTTCTCCTGCTCGGCGACGACGTCGGGGGCCAGCTGGCCGGTCTCGTACGCCTCCTGGGAGGCGCGGGCGACGTCGAGCCGCTCGGTGCGGTCGTGGCCGTAGTCGTCGGCGTCCACGACCGGGTTCCACTTCATCGCGTACAGGTCGGAGACGCGCACCTCATGGCCCGCGGCCTCCAGCGTGCGGATGCCCTCGTCCTTCAGGGCGCCGTTGAGGGAGCGGGATTCGGGGTGGGCGTAAAGCCAGAAAACCTTCATGGAAACGATCGTGCGGGGGCGGGCGGCCCGAAACGAGTGGCCTGATGGCCAGGGTGTGCAAGGATCGGGCCATGACGGCTTTCGAGGAGAGCGGGCGGCACCGGGTCGCCGTACTGGTACGGCACGGCATGCTGCCGATGGAGCTGGGCATCGTCCACCGCGTCTTCGGACAGGCGAGGTCGGCCGCGGGCGAGCCGCTGTACGAGGTGGTGACCTGCGCCGTCGAGCCCGGCGTGGTGCGCACCGAGGCGGATTTCACGATCAACGTGGCGCACGGCCCCGAGGCGCTGGCCGAGGCGCAGACCGTGGTCGTGCCCGCCGCGCACGAGGACTACACGCCGGAGGAGGGGCGGCTCGACGCGCCGCTCGCGGCCGCTCTGGCCCGCATCCGCCCCGGCACCAGGGTCGCCTCGATCTGCACGGGCGCCTTCGTGCTGGCCGCCGCGGGCCTGCTGGACGGGCGGCGGGCCACCACCCACTGGCGGTCGACGGAGGACTTCCGGCGGCTCTTCCCGGCCGTGTGCCTGGACCCGGAGGTGCTCTACACCGAGGACGGCCACGTGCTGACCTCGGCGGGCGTGGCCTCCGGGGTGGACCTGTGCCTGCACATGGTGCGCAGCGACTTCGGCTCGGGCGTCGCCAACGAGGTGGCGCGGAGCACGGTCGTCCCGCCGCACCGGGAGGGCGGCCAGGCCCAGTACATCCAGCGCCCCGTCCCCGACCGGCAGTTCGCCACGACGGGCGCGGCACGCGCCTGGGCGCTGGAGAACCTGCACCGCCCGCTGACCCTGCGCGAGCTGGCCGCGCGCGAGTCGATGAGCGTACGGACCTTCACCCGGCGCTTCCGGGAGGAGTCCGGGCTCTCGCCGCTGCAGTGGCTCACGCAGCAGCGCGTCGAGCGGGCCCGGCACCTGCTGGAGGAGACGGACCTGCCGGTGGACCGGGTGGCGGCCGACGCCGGGTTCGGCACGGCCGCTTCGCTGCGGCAGCACCTCCAGGCGGCGCTGGGCGTCTCGCCGAGCCAGTACCGCAGCACGTTCCGGGGGCCGCAGGCGGTCCCGGAGCGCGCGGAAGAGGCCGCGGTCGCGGTCTGAGAGGGGCGGGACGATGTGGCGGTGCACGGGGCCGCGGTGGTCGGGCGGCGCCTTCGGGCTCGGCTGGTACCACCCGGAGCGGGGCGAGGAGCGGCGGAGCGTCCTGCCGGCCGGCAAGCCGCTGGCGTTCGCCGTCGAGGGTGAGCGGCGCTGCCTGGGCGTGTGGCGGGCCGGTCGGCGGATCGTCTGTCCGCACGCGGCGGTGCTCGACGGCGCCGGCGCGCGCGACCAGTGCCCGGACTGCGCGCGGCTGGACCGTTCGCGGTCGGTCGCCGCGGACACGATGGCGGACGACCCGCGCCCGTACGGCGTCTACCTGGCGTACTTCGGGCCCGAACTGCTGAAGGTGGGGATCACCGCCGCCGAGCGGGGTGCGGCGCGGCTGCTGGAGCAGGGCGCGGTCGGGTACTCCTGGCTCGGGCAGGGGCCGCTGATGGCGGCGCGGCGGGCGGAGGCGCTGCTGGGGAGCGCGCTGGCGGTCCGGGACCGGTTCGGGAAGGCGGCGAAGCGGGCGGCGCGACGGTCGCTGCCACCGGTCGCCGAACGGGCCGCAGTGCTGGCCGCGCTGCACCGCGAGGCGCAGGCGCTGCCGGGCTGGCCGGAGGCGCTCCAGGCCGCTCCGTACGCGTACGCGGACCACTTCGAGGTGTTCGGGCTGGGCCGGATCCCGGCGGATCCGGCGGCCGTGGGGGAGGTCGGGGCGCTGCGCGCGGGGTCCGAGATCGTCGGGGAGGTGCTGGCGGCGGCCGGCTCCGACCTGTACCTGAGGCAGCCGGCGCGGGGCGGGGACGCGGTGCCGGTGGTCGTCGTGGACGCCCGGCTGCTGTCCGGATGGGTGCTGCGCGCCGCGGCCGGGAAGGTGACGACGGCGGACGTGGTCCGTGCGGAGAGCGGTACGGACGAGGGACGGCAGGAGGGGTTGTTCTGACGGCGTCGGAGAGGCCGCGCGGGGTGGCGGCCGAAGGGGACGAGCGGGTCGGGGCGTTCTGGCGGGAGCTGGGGCTCCCGGGGCTGATCGATGTGCACACGCACTTCATGCCCGAGCGCGTCATGGCGAAGGTCTGGGCGTACTTCGACGCCGCGGGCCCGCTCGTGGGCCGGGAGTGGCCGATCACGTACCGGTACGAGGAGGAGGACCGCATCGCCGTGCTGCGCGGCTTCGGCGTCCGCGCGTTCACCTCGATGATCTACCCGCACAAGGCCGGCATGGCGCGGTGGCTGAACGGCTGGGCGGCCGACTTCGCCGCGCGCACGCCGGACTGCCTGCGGACCGCGACCTTCTTCCCCGAGGACGGCGCCGCGGCGTACGTCCGGGACGAACTGGCCGGCGGGGCACGGATCTTCAAGGCACATGTGCAGGTGGGCGGGTACGACCCGGCGGACGAGCGGCTCGACGAGGTGTGGGGGCCGATCGAGGACGCGGGCGTACCGGCGGTCACGCACTGCGGGTCGGGGCCCGCGCCCGGCAAGCACACCGGGCCCGAGCCGATCGCCCGGGTGCTGGCCCGGCACCCGCGGCTGCGGCTGGTCGTCGCGCACCTGGGCATGCCGGAGTACACCGACTTCCTGGACCTGGCGGAGCGGTACGAGCACGTCCACCTGGACACGACGATGGCCTTCACCGACTTCGCCGAGCGGACCGCGCCGTTCCCGCGCCGGGAGCGCGGGCGGCTGGCCGGCCTCGGCGACCGGATTCTCTTCGGCAGCGACTTCCCGAACATCCCCTACGGCTACGCGCACGCGCTGGAGTCGCTGACCCGGCTGGAGCTGGGGGACGACTGGCTGCGCGGGGTCTGTCACGGCAACGCGGCCCGGCTGCTGGGCCGCTGAGCCCGGCCGCGGCCCGCCCGCGCGCGAGGCCGATTGTCAGTGGTGCCTGCCATGCTTCTCTCAGTGGGACCGGCTGGACCGCGCGGGGGGCGGCCCAGCCGGTCGGACGCTCATCCACCGCACCCACCCGCATTTCTCAGGGAATTCACAGAAACGGGAAAGGGGGTTCTCAGAAGGCCCCGCCAGGCTTGCCGGTATGACTGCCACTGCCGGCTCGCCGCCCTCCGTGAAGAAGCAACCGGAACTGCTGCGCCCCGACGGGAGCCCGGTGCGCGTGCTCGTCGTCGACGACGAGGCGTCGCTCACCGACCTGCTCTCGATGGCGCTGCGGTACGAAGGCTGGGACATCCGCTCCGCCGGGGACGGCGCGAGCGCGCTGCGGGCCGCGCGCGAGTGGCGGCCGGACGCGGTGCTCCTGGACGTCATGCTGCCCGACATGGACGGCCTGACCGTACTGGGCCGGCTCCGCCGTGACCTGCCCGACGTGCCGGTGCTCTTCCTGACGGCAAAGGACGCCGTGGAGGACCGCATCGCGGGGCTGACCGCGGGCGGCGACGACTACGTCACCAAGCCGTTCAGCCTGGAGGAGGTGGTCGCCCGGTTGCGCGGACTGCTGCGCCGGGCCGGGGCCGCCGCCGTGCGCGCGGAGTCGGTGCTGACGGTGGGCGACCTGGTGCTGGACGAGGACAGCCACGAGGTCTCGCGCGGCGGGGTGGACATCCACCTCACGGCGACGGAGTTCGAGCTGCTTCGGTACCTCATGCGCAATCCGCGCCGGGTGCTCAGCAAGACCCAGATCCTGGACCGGGTGTGGAGCTACGACTTCGGCGGCCAGGCCAACGTCGTCGAGCTGTACATCTCCTACCTGCGGCGGAAGATCGACGCCGGCCGCAGCCCGATGATCCACACCCGGCGCGGCGCGGGTTATCTGATCAAGCCGGGCGAGTAGGCGGTCCGACGCTCATGTCCCGTAGCCCCGGCGGCCGTTCCGGCCGGCGCCCGTGGTCGCTGCGTACCCGGCTGGTGGTGGCCGCGGTCACGCTGATCGCCGTGGTCGCCACCGTCATCGGCACGGTCACGACGATCGCGTTGCACTCCTACCTCCAGACGCAGCTCGACGACCAGTTGAAGGACGCCGTCTGGCGCACCCAGGGACCGATAGCGGCGCACGATCCGTTCGGGCAGAGCCTGGACTTCGTCGCGATGCCGGGCCAGCCGACCGGGACCGTCGGCGGCCGGGTCTCGCCCGACGGCGAGATCGTCCGGGGCGCGAAGAACAACGACGTCAAGAGCCGCGACCCGGCCGATCACCTCGACCCGCTGAACCCGGCCCAGCGTCAGGCGCTGGCCGACGTCCCCCGGGACGGCGCTCCGCACACCGCCACCCTGCCCGGCCTGGGCGACTACCGCGTCCAGTCCACCAAGGACGGCTCGGTGGTCATCGGGCTCCCGCTGAACCAGGTGGCGGACACCGTCGGCACCCTCGTGCTGGTCGAGGTCTGCGTGACGGCCGCCGGGCTGGTCGCGGCGGGCATCGCGGGCGCCTCGATGGTGGGCATCGCGCTGCGGCCGCTGCGCAGGGTCGCCGCCACCGCCACCCGCGTCTCCGAACTCCCCCTTCACCAGGGCGAGGTGGCGCTCCACGAGCGGGTCCCCGCCGCCGAGGCCGATCCGCGTACCGAGGTCGGGCAGGTCGGCGCGGCGCTCAACCGCATGCTGGGGCACGTCGGTTCGGCGCTGGCCGTGCGGCAGGAGAGCGAGACGCGGGTACGGCAGTTCGTCGCCGACGCCAGCCACGAGCTGCGGACGCCGCTCGCCTCCATCCGCGGTTACGCCGAACTGACCCGGCGCGGCCGCGAGGAGCCGGGCCCCGACACCCGGCACGCGCTGGGCCGCATCGAGTCCGAGGCGACCCGGATGACGGGACTGGTGGAGGACCTGCTGCTGCTCGCCCGGCTGGACGCGGGCCGCCCGCTGTCCTACGCGGTCACCGACCTCTCCCCGTTGGTCGTGGACGCGGTCAGCGACGCCCGCGCGGCCGGCTCCGGCCACCGCTGGCGCCTCGGACTCCCCGAGGCCCCCGCGCTCGTCCGGGCGGACGCGGCGCGCCTGCACCAGGTGCTGGTCAACCTGCTCGCCAACGCCCGTACGCACACCCCCGAGGGCACGACGGTCACCGCGCGGGTGGTCCGGTACGGCCCGTCCGTGCTGCTCCAGGTCGAGGACGACGGTCCCGGCATCCCGGCGGCGACGCTGCCGCGCGTCTTCGAGCGGTTCGCGCGCGGCGACGCCTCGCGGTCGCGGGCGGCCGGGAGCACCGGCCTCGGCCTGGCCATCGTCCGCGCCGTGGTGGCCGCGCACGGCGGCGAGGTGGGCGTGGACAGCGTGCCCGGACGGACCGTCTTCACGGTCCGGCTGCCCGCCGCGGCGCCCGGTGACGAGCCGTTCGTGACGCCTGCGACGGAGCCCGCTGCGGACTCACAGGCAGGGCACAGGCTCACCACACGGGGGTGACAGCGGGGCCGACGAACGTCGGGGGCATGACGACGACACAGCCGGCCCCGGGCCCCACTCCGGCCCCGGGCCACTCCCAGGCTCACGCGCCGGAACCGGCATCGGCCCCCGTCCCGCTGGGCTCCCTGCCGCCGCGCGAGCACCTGCGCCCCGGCCGGACCACGACCGTCCTGGACGTGGTGATCCCGGTCTACAACGAGGAGCGCGACCTCGAACCGTGCGTGCGGCGGCTCCACGAGTACCTGACCCACACGTTCCCGTACGGCTTCCGGATCACCGTCGCGGACAACGCGAGCACCGACACCACACCGGAGGTCTCGGCCCGGCTGGACGACGAGATCGCCGAGGTCACGGCGGTACGGCTGGAGCAGAAGGGGCGCGGCCGGGCGCTGCGTACCGTCTGGTCGAGGTCCGACGCGCCCGTCCTGGCGTACATGGACGTGGACCTGTCCACCGACCTGAACGCGCTGCTGCCGTTGGTGGCGCCGCTGATCTCCGGCCACTCCGACCTGGCGATCGGCTCCCGGCTGGCCCGCAGCTCGCGGGTGGTCCGCGGCCCGAAGCGGGAGTTCATCTCGCGCAGCTACAACGTGATCCTGCGCGGTTCGCTGGCCGCGCGGTTCAGCGACGCGCAGTGCGGCTTCAAGGCGATCCGCGGTGACGTGGCGCAGCGGCTGCTGCCGATGGTCGAGGACACCGGCTGGTTCTTCGACACCGAGATGCTGGTCCTCGCCGAGCGGGCCGGGCTGCGGATCCACGAGGTGCCGGTGGACTGGGTCGACGACCCCGACAGCACCGTCCACATCGTGAAGACCGCCACCGACGACCTCAAGGGGGTCTGGCGGGTGGGCCGGGCGCTGGCCACCGGCGCGCTGCCGCTGGACCGGCTGGCCCGGCCCTTCGGCGACGACCCGCGTGACCGGCAGCTGCCCGGCGTACCGGGCGGACTCGCCCGCCAGCTCGTCGGCTTCTGTGCGATCGGCGCGCTCAGCACGGTCGCCTACCTGCTGCTGTATTCGCTCTTCCGGCTCGGCATCGGGCCGCAGGCCGCCAACGCGCTGGCCCAGTTGCTCTGCGCGCTGGGCAACACCGCAGCGAACCGCCGTCTGACCTTCGGGGTGCGGGGCCGGGACCGCGCGGTCCGCCATCAGGCCCAGGGCCTGGTCGTCTTCGCCATCGGCCTCGCGCTGACCAGCGGTTCGCTGGCGGCCCTGAACGCGGCGGCCGGCGACGCCTCGCACGGCACCGAACTGGCCGTACTGATCGCCGCGAACCTCGCCGCGACCGTGCTCCGCTTCCTCCTCTTCCGCGCCTGGGTCTTCCCGGGCACCACCCCCGCCCGGCAGGGCACCGGCGATTCCAGGAGCTCCCGATGACCGCGCCACCCCTGTACGAGGCTCCGCGCGCCGAGGCGCCGCCCGAGCCGCGTACCCCGGAGCGCCCCGGCGATCCGCGCTGGGCCCGCCCCGGGCTGCTGCTCCTGCTGGCGGTCACCGCCGTGCTGTACCTCTGGGACCTGGGCGCCTCCGGATACGCCAACTCCTTCTACTCGGCGGCCGTCCAGGCCGGCAGCGAGAGCTGGAAGGCGTTCTTCTTCGGCTCCTCGGACGCCGCGAACTCCATCACCGTCGACAAGCCGCCGGCCGCCCTGTGGCCGATGGGCCTGTCGGTGCGGCTCTTCGGGCTCGGCGCCTGGCAGATCCTGGTGCCCCAGGCGCTGATGGGTGTGGCGACTGTCGGCGTGCTGTACGCCGCGGTGCGCCGGCGCTTCGGTGCGGGTGCCGGCCTGCTCGCGGGCGCCGTACTGGCGGTGACCCCGGTCGCCGCGCTGATGTTCCGCTTCAACAACCCCGACGCGCTGCTCTGCCTGCTGATGGTCTGCGCGATCGCCTGCGTGCTGCGCGCCTTGGAGGACGCGCGCACCAAGTGGCTGGTGCTGGCCGGGCTCTGCTTCGGCTTCGCCTTCCTGGTCAAGACGCTTCAGGCGTGGCTGATCCTGCCGCCGCTGGCGCTGGTGTACCTGCTCTGCGCGCCCACCACGGTGCGCAGACGCATCGGCCAGACGCTGCTCGCGGGGCTCGCGCTGGTGGTGTCGGCCGGCTGGTGGGTGGCGATCGTCGAGCTGTGGCCGGCGTCCTCGCGCCCGTACATCGGCGGTTCGCAGAACAACAGCTTCCTGGAGCTGACGTTCGGCTACAACGGCCTGGGCCGGATCAACGGCAACGAGACCGGCAGCGTCGGCGGGGGCGGCGGCCCCGGCGGCGGCGGCGGTGGCGGCTGGGGCGAGACCGGCATCACCCGGCTCTTCTCCTCCGACATGGGCGGCCAGATCTCCTGGCTGCTGCCCGCGGCCTTCGTGCTGCTGATCGCCGGGCTGGCCGTGCTGTGGCGGGCCCGCCGGGCGACGGACGCGCTCGCCGCACAGCAGCGGAACGCGTTCTGGGTCTGGGGCGGCGCCCTGCTGATGACCTTCGCGACGTTCAGCTTCATGTCCGGGATCTTCCACCAGTACTACAACATCGCCCTGGCCCCCTACATCGCGGCGCTGGTCGGCATGGGCGCGACGCTGCTGTGGCAGCGGCGGCACGCCCGTCCTGCCGGGGCCGCGACCGTCGCCACGGCGGTGCTCGCGCTGACGGTCGCGGCCACGGCGGTCTGGTCGTACGTGCTGCTCGACCGGTCGGCCACGTGGCTGCCGTGGCTGCGCTGGACCGTCCTGGTCGGCGGGCTGTTCGCGGCGGTGGCGCTGGCGGTGTTCGGCCGCGGGACGGCGGGGGCCGGCCGGCGGCTGGCGGTCGGCGCCGCGGGGCTGGGCCTCGCGACGTCACTGGCCGGGCCGGTCGCGTACACGCTGAACACGGTGACGACCCCGCACACCGGCTCGATCATCACGGCCGGCCCGTCGGTCTCGGGCGGCATGGGCGGCCCCGGCGGCATGCGACCGCCCGGCGGCCAGGGCGGCCCGCCGGGCATGCGAGGCGGCCCCGGTGGGACGAGTAAGGGCCGGCTCGGCAACGCTCAGCCCGGTGGGCAACTGGGCGGCGGCTTCCGCCCGGGTACGCCGCCCGGCGTGGGCAAGAACCAGCAGGCCAGCCGCGGGGCCATGGGCGGCGGCGAGCGCGGCGGCAGGCGCGGGGGCGGCGGCATGGGCGGCCTGCTCAACGGCGCGCAGGTCAGCGCCGAGGTGAAGGCGAAGCTGCTGGCCGACGCCGACGAGTACACCTGGGTCGCCGCGTCCATCGGCTCGCAGAACGCGGCGAGCTACCAGCTCGCGACCGAGAAGCCCGTCATGGCCGTCGGCGGCTTCAACGGCAGCGATCCGTCGCCGACGCTGAAGCGGTTCCAGCAGTACGTGAAGGCAGGGAAGATCCACTACTTCCTGGGCGGCTCCATGGGCGGTCCGGGCGGCAACTCGGGCACCTCCTCGAAGATCACCTCCTGGGTGGCGAAGAACTACGCGAAGGTCACCGTCGGCAGCACCACGCTGTACGACCTGACCAGCCCGAAGGGCTAGGACGGGCAGCGGCCGAAAACAAAATGTACGGCGTATAAGACTCCCTGTACGGTGTAAGTGATCCGCTCACATCCGTACAGGGAGCCTGCATGTCCCCCGTGGCCTCCGCTGCCGTCTCCGCCGAGAGCCCACCGCGCCATCCCACGCGCTGGATCATCCTCGGCGTCATCTGCCTCGCGCAGCTCACCGTCCTTCTGGACAACACCATCCTCAACGTCGCCGTCCCCTCCCTGAACAAGGAGTTGGGCGCGTCCACCGCCGACATCCAGTGGATGATCAACGCCTATTCGCTGGTCCAGTCCGGCCTGCTGCTCACGGCCGGCAACGCCGCCGACCGCTACGGCCGTAAGAAGATGCTGGCCGGCGGCCTGGTGCTGTTCGGCATCGGCTCGGTGTGCGCCGGCTTCGCGCAGTCCGCCGGCCAACTGATCGCCGCCCGGGCCGGCATGGGCATCGGCGGCGCGCTGCTGATGACCACCACCCTCGCCGTCGTCGTCCAGATCTTCGACAACGAGGAGCGCCCCAAGGCGATCGGCATCTGGGGCGCGGTCAACTCCCTCGGCTTCGCCGCCGGGCCGCTCATCGGCGGTACGCTGCTCGACCACTTCTGGTGGGGCTCGATCTTCCTGATCAACCTCCCGGTCGCGGTGCTCGCCCTGATCGCCGTGCTGAAGCTGGTGCCGGAGTCCAAAAATCCCTCCGGGGAACGGCCCGACCTGCCCGGCGCCCTGCTGTCCATGATCGGCATGGTCTGCGTGGTCTTCGCGATCATCTCCGGGCCCGACCACGGCTGGCTCTCCGCCCGCGTCCTGGGCTCCGCCGTCATCGGCCTCCTCGCGCTCGCCGCCTTCGCCCGCTGGGAGCTGCACACCCCGCACCCCATGCTGGACATGCACTTCTTCCGCGACCGCAAGTTCGTCGGCGCCGTCGCGGGCGGCATCCTCGTGGCGTTCGGCATGGGCGGCTCGATGTTCCTGCTCACCCAGCACCTGCAGCTGGTGCTCGGTTACGAGCCGCTGGAGGCGGGGCTGCGCATCGCGCCGCTCGCCCTGACCGCCGTCGTCCTGAACTTCTCCGGCCTCGCCGGCCGGCTGATGGTCAAGCTCGGTACGCCGCGGACCATAGCCGTCGGCATGACCCTGCTCGCGGGCGGCCTCGCGGCCATCTCGCTCTCGGGCGCCGGCTCCTACAGCGGCATGCTCGCCGGCCTGATCGTCATGGGCGTCGGCGTCGCGCTGTCGATGCCGGCCATGGCCAACGCCATCATGTCCGCGATCCCGCCCGCCAAGGCGGGCGTCGGCGCCGGCGTCAACGGCACGCTCATGGAGTGCGGCCAGGGCCTGGGCGTCGCCGTCCTCGGCGCGGTGCTCAACTCCCGGTTCGCCGCGCTGATCCCGGCGGTCGCGGCCGGCGCCGGCTCGCTGCCCGCCGCGCTCGCGGCGGCCCGTACGGACGCCGACCGGGCCGCCGTACGCGACGCCTTCGCGGCCGGCATCCAGACCAGCCAACTGGTCGGGGCCGCCGCGGTGTTCGCCGGCGGTGTGGTCGCCGGCGTCCTGCTCGGCCGCGCCGAGCGCGCCGAACGGGCCGCCACGACGGAGGCGGTGGCCCCGGACGCCACGCCCGCCCCGGTGGCCGGGGAGACCGCCGTACCGGCTGCGGAGGCGGGCGGACGAGCGGGGCGCTCCCGTGCCGAAGCGGAATAGCATCGAGGCGGCAGGACCGCGTACGACCAGTTCAGCGATGAGGGAGGGCGCGCCATGGCAGCGACGGGCAGCCGCGCCGGCAAGCCGCGGAAGAGTGTCTGGCTGACCGAACGTCCTCCGCCGAAGCGGAAGACGGACCAGCCGGCCGGGTTGGACCTGGACAAGATCGTGGAGACGACGGTCCGGCTGTTGGACGCGGACGGGCTGGCAAAGTTCTCGATGCGGCGGCTGGCCGCCGCGCTCGGCGTCACGGCGATGTCGGTCTACTGGTACGTCGACACCAAGGACGACCTGCTGGAGCTGGCCATCGACGCGGTGGCCGGCGAGATCGAGCTGCCGGCCGAGGACGATCCGGCGAAGGACTGGCGGGACCACCTGCGGCACCTCGCCGCCGAGTACCGCAAGGTCCTGGTCACCCACCGCTGGGCGCCGCGGCTGCTGGGGGAGTACCTGAACGTGGGCCCGCACGCGATCGCGTTCTCCAACGCGACGCTGCGGATCATGCGGGACAGCGGGCTGAGCCCCGAGCAGGTCTCCGGCGCGCTGGGCTCGATCTTCCAGTTCGTCTACGGCTTCAGCACGGTCGAGGGGCTGCACGAGCAGCGCTCCCAGGAGACCGGCAAGACGCTGGACGAGCAGTTCGACGAGGTCATCGGGGCCGTGCAGGACCGCCCGGAGTTCGCCGAGACGATGGAGATGTCCGCCAGGACCCTGGAGCTGCGGCAGGGCATCGGCGTCCGGGAGATGCGCGAGCGCGACTTCGCCTTCGCGCTGGACGTGCAGATCGCCGGCATCGAGGCGATGCGCGACCGGGGCCGCATGCCCTGACGGCCTACGTACGGTGGGCCACTCCGACCGCACGGAAAAGGGCGGTGGCTGTCCGCGAAGGGACAGCCACCGCCCTCATGTCGCTGCCGGGTGACCGGCGGCCGTCGGGAGTGATCGGCCGACGGGGGCTCAGCCCGCCATCGGCAGTGAGTCCCCCTGGACCGCCTGGATGTCCAGCTCCACCCGCAGGGTGGTGCCGATGGCGGCGATGCCCGCGGCGACGACCTGGTTGTAGTTCATCTTGAAGTCCTCGCGGCGCAGCTCGGCGGTGGCGCTGAACGCCGCCCGGGTGCCGCCCCACGGGTCAGGGCCGGTACCCAGGTACGAGAGGTTCAGGTCCACCTCGCGCTCCACGCCGTGCAGCGAGAGGTTGCCGTGGACGATCCAGCGGTCCGGGCCGGCTTCCGTGAGACCGGTCGACCGGTAGGTCAGCTCCGGGTAGGTCTCCACGTCCAGGAAGTCGGAGTTGCGCAGGTGGCCGTCGCGCATCCCGTTGCCGGTGTCGATCGACGAGGCCTTGATGACCGCCTCGACGCGCGACTTCGTGACGTCCTCGGCGATGTCGATCCGGCCCGCGAACTCCGTGAACCGGCCGCGCACGCTGGAGATGCCCAGGTGCTGCGCGGACGCGGCCACCGACGAATGCACCGGGTCGATCGTCCACGGTCCGGGCGGGGGCAGCTCGGCGCCGCCCTGCCGGGAGAGCGTCAGGTTGCCGACGTCCATCCGGCCGCTCGCCGTCACGATCGAGGTCGAGGCGACCGGCGCGTAGCCCACGGCCGTCACGATCACCGTGTACGGGCCGGGCTGCAGCGGCGTCGTGTCGCGTACGAGGCCGTCCTCGTCCGCCGTGGCCCGCAGGACCTGCGTGCCCGTCATGTCCGTGACGGTCAGCACCGCGTGCTTGACCGCCCAGCCGTCGCGTGTCCGGACCTGTGCCCGAACGCCCGCGCCAGTCGAACTCATACCCACTCCCGATGTCGTGCTTGGTACATGTGGGCCCCGGCCGGCGGCGAGCAGGCCGTCCCCTGCCTTTGATGCCCGCCGCCGCCGGGGCCCTGTGGTCCGGTCCGGGGCGCGTCTCCGCTCAATGCGTGCCCCCGACCGGGGCTGTGCTCACGGGGCGAGATGCCCCGGCCCCCGTTGGCTCTATCGCCTGGACGGTGTCAGTCGCCCGGGTGGGCGAGTTCGACGTTGTGTCCGTCGACCCCGCTCGCGTCCACCGACAGCGCGTTGGCCACCGGCGGGTATCCGCTGGCGATCACCGTGTAGTCGCCGGTGTCCAGGTCGGTGAAGGCGTACGCGCCGTCCTCACCGGTTGTGGAGGTGGCGACCACGTTGCCGGCCGCGTCGACCAGCGTGACCCGTGCGTCCGGCAGGGGACGACGGTCCGCACCGGCCCGGACGACGCCCTGGACGCGGGCGCCGGACTGCAGCGCGATCTCGACGCGGGTGATGCCCTGACCGCTGACCTCGACCGGCTGTGCGGTCGGCCGGAAGTCGGTGGCGTTCACCGCGACGGTGTACGTACCGGCGGCCAGCTCGTCGAAGGAGAAGGCACCCTCGGCGCCGGTCTTGCCGGTCGCCAGCACCTCACCGCGGACGTCCGTGACCACGACCATTGCGCCGTCCACCGGCTCGCCGGTGACCACGCTGCGGACCTGGCCGCGCAGGCCGCTGGTGCCGCTGAGCAGGATGTCGTAGCCGATCGGCTGGTCGCCGACGACGACCGTGGACGCCTGCGGCTGGTGGCCGTCGGCGGCCGCGATCAGGACGTACGAGCCGGCGCCGGGGGCGTTGAGCACGTACGAGCCGTTGGCCTGGGCCACCGAGCGACCCAGCTGGCGGCCGCTGAGGGAGATCAGCGTGACCGCGGAGCGCGCCACCGGCTGGCCGTCGGCGTTCCGGACGAAGCCGGTGATGGCCGGGCCCTCCGGGGTGCCGGGGTCGCCGGCGGAGGCGTACGCCGCCAGGCGCTGCCCCTGCGCGGCCGCGGCCGGCTGCGGCTGGGCCCAGGACGGGGCGTGCTCGTCCGGAGCGACGGACGGGGCGCCGACCAGGGCCGGCTCCAGCTCCTCGGTCGAGGCGGCCGAAGCGGCGGCCGGGGCCGCGGCGGCGGCCGGCGCGGCAGCGGCGTCCGTGGTGGCGTCGGGCGCCGTGGCGTCCGAGCCGTCGTCGGAGGACTGGGCCAGTCCACCCTTGGTCTTCAAGGCGACCTCCTTGATGAAAAGCGTCAGAAGGAAGGCGAGGAGCGCGCAGGGGGCGGCGATCAGGAAGATGTCGGCGACTGCGTGCCCGTAGGCACTCTCCATGATCGTACGGAGCGGCGCCGGGAGGGCGTCCAGGTCCGGGATCCCGCCACCGCCGCCGGCCTGACCCGCCGCCTTGGCGGCAGCCGGTCCGAGGTCGGCCAGGCCGTCCTTGACGTAGTGCGTGACTCGGGTTGCCAGCACCGCACCGAGCGCCGAGACACCGACCGCACCGCCGAGGGAGCGGAAGAAGGTGACGACGGACGAGGCGGAGCCGAGGTCCTGCGGGGCGACCTGGTTCTGCGTGCAGAGGACCAGGTTCTGCATCATCATGCCGATGCCGAGACCCATCAGGGCCATGAAGATCGCGACGTGCCAGTACTCGGTGTCGTACCGGATCGTGCCCAGCAGGCCGAGACCCGCGGTCAGCAGCACGCCACCGGAGACCAGCCAGGCCTTCCACTTGCCGGTCTTGGTGATGACCTGGCCCGACACGGTCGACGAGATGAACAGGCCCGCGATCATCGGGATGGTCATCACGCCGGACATCGTCGGCGACTTGCCGCGCGCCAGCTGGAAGTACTGGCTGAAGAACACGGTGCCGGAGAACATCGCGATACCGACGAACAGCGAGGCCAGCGAGGCCAGGGAGATCGTCTTGTTGCGGAACAGGCGCAGCGGGATGATCGGCTCGGCGGCCTTGGTCTCCACGAAGACGAAGATCAGGGCGAGCACGACGGCGCCGCCGACCATGGCACCGGTCTGCCAGGACAGCCAGTCGTACTTGTCGCCGGCCAGGGTGACCCACACCAGCAGCAGGCAGACCGCCGCGCTGATGAAGAAGGCGCCGAGCCAGTCGACCTTGACGCCCTCGCGCTTGACGACGGGCAGCTTCAGGGTCTTCTGCAGCACGATCAGCGCGATCACCGCAAAGGGCACGCCGACGTAGAAGCACCAGCGCCAGCCGAGCCACGAGGTGTCGGTGATGACACCGCCGAGCAGCGGACCGCCGACGGTGGCAACGGCGAACACGGCACCGAGGTAGCCGCTGTACCGCCCGCGCTCACGCGGGGAGATCATCGCGGCCATGACGATCTGGGCCAGGGCGGAGAGACCGCCCACGCCTATGCCCTGCACGACACGGCAGGCGATCAGCATGCCGCTGTTCTGGGACAGACCCGCGACGACCGAGCCACCGACGTAGATGATCAGCGCGAGCTGCACCAGCAGCTTCTTGCTGAACAGGTCGGACAGCTTGCCCCACAGCGGGGTGGTCGCGGTCATCGCCAGCAGCGAGGCCGTCACGACCCACGTGTAGGCGCTCTGTCCGCCGTTCAGATCGTGAATGATCTCCGGCAGCGCGTTCGACACGATGGTCGAAGAAAGAATGGCGACGAACATACCGAGCAGCAGCCCGGACAGCGCCTCCATGATCTGACGGTGCGTCATGGGGGCTCCGGCGGAGGCGTCCGCGCCTCCGTGCTTGGCGTGGCCGCCCCGCACACCGGCTGGTGTGGTTGTAGCCATGTAATTCCTTATCGTCCTGCTGATGTACGGGTGGTGTGGTCGTGGCTCGCCCGGGTGCGGCAGTCGCCGAAGCTCTCGTGCAACTTCGCGAGCAGTTCGTTCAGCCGGCCGACGTCGTCGTCGGACCAGTCGTCGAGGTACCGGGCGAGGGAGTCTGTGTAGCGGACGGCCAGCTCGGCGAGGAGTTCCCGTCCACGGGGTGTCAGTCGCAGCAGCCTGGAGCGCTTGTCCAGGGGGTCGGGCTCCCGCTCGATCCAGCCGCGCTCCGCGATGTGGGCGACGTGCCGGCTGGTCACCGACATGTCGATCATCAACAGCTCGGCCAGCTTGCTCATCCGCATCTCGCCGTACCGGTCGAGGATGGTGAGCACGCCTACCGAGGCGGGCGGGCAGTCGTGGGGCAGGATGCGCCCAAGTTCGCGTTTCACAGCGCCGATGGCGGTGAGTTGCCTGGCCAGCTCCTGGTACTGACCCTGCGCTGCCATGGGCACCTCCACACATCTTTTGTTGCTTGAGGCAACCATAGAACCATTTGGTTGCCACAGGCAAACGAATCCGGGGTTCGCAAGGTAAAGGAAGCTAAAAAGATGTACCCTGCACGAGTCAAAGATCCAGCCGCAAGCCGTAAAACAGCAGGTCAAGGTGGTGTGCGGGAGTAGCGGCGGGGGCATACGCCTACCCCTCACGCTCCCTCTGCCACTTCGCGGCGCTCTGACCGCCTCCGCGCCCCTCGCCGACACAGGCGGGGAAAGGCCTCCGGGGGTGTCCCCCTACCCGCCGGTTCGCTAGGGTCTCGGCCTATGGCGAACAACCCGCAGACGCCCGACGGCAACTACGACCCGGCCGGCAGCACGCAGATGTTCCGCGCCTTCGTCGACGAAGGCGCCCCCCAGTCCCCCCGCGCCGCCGCGGCCACCCAGCAGACCTCCTCGGGCCCCCGCGCGGGCATCATCATCGGCGTCGTCGTCGCCATCGTGATCGTCGCCGCGGCGGCTTGGCTGGCTTTGGGCTGAGCCCCCTTCTCGGGCTCGCGCGCGAAGCCCCCGGGCGGGCGCGAGGCGCGCCGCCCCGTACGTCCCCCGTCCCCCACTCCGCTCCCGTACGACCCAGGGCTTCCCCCGGACGCTGATCACCAGCCCCGGGAGAAGCCCTCACGTATGTGCGGCCGAACTCGGTACGTACGTACCGGGTACGTACGTCACGTACATACCGGCCCGCTCAGTCGAACTCTCCGCCCTGCACCCCGGCGCAGAACGCGGTCCACTCCTGCGCCGTAAACCGAAGATCGCCACGCTCCGGATGACGCGAGTCCCGCAGCGCCACGGCTCCGCCCGCCAGCTCCGCGACTTGCACGCAGTCCCCTGCGGACAAACTCTTGCTGCTCTTTCGCCACCGGACGTCCGCCACATCCAAGGCGTACAGCTCGTCCTTCGCAGGACCCATCACGGTCTCCTCTCGCGACCCCTGTTCCTTGGGCTCACCCTCACCCGCGCCGCGGGCGTGCGCACCGCTCCGTGGGCCAATCGGCAGGCCCTTCGGCCATTGCGCCTACGGACGGTCCCCCCGCCCGCCCCGGCTCTCCGCGACCCGAAGCGCGTCCCGCAACGCCTCGACCAGCCCGTACGCGAGACACCGCAGCTCATTGGGGCGCGCTCGCCGCTCCCGCCCCGAAGCGCCGAGCACCTCACTCGCCCGCTCGACCAACCGAGCCCCCATGGCGAGCTGCACGGCCTCCACCTCATCCGCGAGCCGCGCGACGTATCCGCTCCCGTCCGCATCCGTCGACAGATAACACCGCCGCCCGTCACTCCCGGCCCAGGGCAGCAGCCGAAGCCGCTCCGGCTCGCTCATGCGGCACACGCCGCGTACACCGAGTGGCTGCCGCCGGACTCGAAGAGCCGAGCAGCCCGCTCCCGGGCGTGCTGCTCGCAGGCGACGAGGTACGGCCGTACGAGTCGGGAGGCGTCCCCGTCGATGGGCACTTCGAGCGAGCGGGGGGATCGTGAGCGGCGGAGAGGGGGACTGGTTGTTCCTCCGCTACTGGAAGCCGTATGGGAGTGGCTGGCCGTCGTGACTGGCTGGGAGAACAGACCTCCCAGCCATGCCATGGCCCGGACGATACGGTGACGCATGTCGACGCTCCTTCTTCAGGGCTTGCGTTGACCACACCCCGGGGTCGTTGCCGCGACTGCCGGGGTCTCGGATGCTCAGCTCTAGTGCAGTCTGCTACCCCTAGGTTGCCTAGGCACCGTAGCTACGTCTCGCGTGGTATGGCATGGGCTGCTTACCTTGGTGCGGTGATGGAGTTTGCACCGGACGAGCCGCGATGGCGCCAAGTGGCGAGGATCATCCGCACACGCATAGAAGACGGCACTTACCCACCTGGCACGCGCGTGCCGTCCGTGGCCGAGATGCTGGAGGAATTCGGCATCGCCACGTCCACCGGCCAGAAGGTTCACCGAGGCCTGCGTGCAGAGGGCCTGATCCAGACCCAGGTCGGTATGGGCTCCTTCGTGACGAAGAGCGCGAGGGAGAAGCTCGCCGAGAGTCCCCAGGACGGGTGAAGGGCGTTCCGCAGAAACGCTTCTGTGTACTCAGGAGAAGTACCGTCCGGCTGTGATGGACTTCGCCTTGGACCGCCCTCGCTGGCGGCAGGTCGCTGACGTGATCCGCCGCCGCATCACGGACGGCACCTACGCCCCCGGCGCGCGCGTACCGTCCGTCCTGGCCCTCTCGGCAGAGTTCGGCATCGCCACGTCCACCGCCCAGAAGGTCCACCGAGGCTTACGCGCCGAAGGCCTGATCCACACCCGACACGGCACGGGCTCCTTCGTCCCACAGGCCGACGCATGACCATGTCGCCCCCACCCGAGTTCGATCCGACGCGGCCCAAGTGGGTACAGATCGCCGAGGTGATCCGCAGACGAATCGCGAGCGGGGAGTACCCGCCTCAACACCGTATTTCCGAGGTCCGAATGGAGCAGGAGTTCGACGTCGCCCGCGTGACCATCCGCAAGGTCACCGCCGCCCTCCGCGCCGAGGGCCTCATCGTCACGACCCCGGGCATGGGTTCATTCGTCTCGAAGCAACACCCGCAAGACTCCGCAGGTGAGGTTGCGGACGCGTGAGCGGTGCCGCAACCGGCGCGCAAGCGGAACCGACTCGCGGTTCAGATGTGATCAGACGGTCGGCAACGTCGCTGACGTGATCCGCCGCCGCGTCACGGACGGCACGTATGCGCCCGGGACGCGCGTGCCATCCGTCCTGGCCGTCCCGGCGGAGTTCGGCATAGCCAACTCCACACCCCCGAAGGTGCACCGAGGCCTACGCGCCGAAGGCCTCATTCACACCCAACACGGCACGGGCTCCTTCGTCCCACCGCAGTCCCCGGAAGACCTCACGGGCGCGCCCCCGGACGCCTGACCGCAGCTCGATCGGGCCGCACCCGCCGGCGACGCCGAGTGCCGTGCTGCCCAGCGCGACTCGCGGCCATTCCAGCGACTACCTGCTTTATGTAACCCGTTGGGATGACGGTATAAGGATTGCCTTCTAGAGCCCGATTCTGGGCAGGCCGCTGGTCGACCGGATCGCCGGGAGCCGGGTGCACAACCTCAAGGAGTTGCGGCCGGGAAGCGCCGGCAGGACCGAGGTACGGATCCTGTTCGTCTTCGATCCGGTACGAGAGGCGGTTCTCCTCGTGGCAGGTGACAAGGTGGGCCGTTGGAGCCAGTGGTACGAAGAAGCGATTCCACTCGCCGAGGCCCGCTACAGCGCGTACTTGACGAGCGCCCACCGCGCAGGAGAGGACGGGGACGCCTGATGAACGGTTACAGCAGTTGGGCAAAGGTGAAGCGCGAGATGCGCGAAGCCCATCCCGAGGTCACCGATGCCGAGTGGGAAGCCCGCAAGCAGGCGGCGCGGACGGCGACCGAGGCACATGTTCTGGGCTATCACCTGCGCATGATCAGGGAAGAACAGGGACGCACCCAGGCCCAGGTCGCGGCGGCGGTCGGCGTTTCCCAGGCGCGGGTGTCCCAGATCGAACGAGGAGAGATCCACAATCTGGAGACGATGCGCACATACGCTGCGGCATTGGGCGCTCGGATCACGCTGTCCATCGAATACGGCGACCGAGTGATCGGCGCGGCCTGAGAGGCTTCCCTTCCACTGCGCCAGCGCACCGTCCGATGCACAAGCCGTGCGCGCCTCGGCTCGTCGGTGTTCCAGTCCGGGCCCGGGCCGTCGGCCCGACCGCGAACGTATGGACGCACCCGCCGCACTGGAGGACACCGTGAGCGCGCAGCCCGACGGCCCGCACGGACCGCTGATCCCGATGCCTGACCTCACGCCCGACGACCTGCGGGCCGCCGTGTCCCGCATCGCTCCCAGTCGGGTACCTGCCCTTACCCAGCACCTCTTCGAGGCGACGACAAACGCTCAGCAGACGCAGAGCCTCGCCCCTCTCCGCGCCTTCGTCCACTCCTGGGCCGTCTTCATCGCGATCGAGCGGTACCCCGAACGGACCGCCCGTCTCCATCAACTGGAGCGGATCATCGATGTGGGGGACCAGGACCCCACAGAGGCCATCGCCGAGATTCAGCGGATCCGCGAGGCGGCGGAGAAAGAGGCCGGGCTGTGACCCACGGCGACTGAACGTGGGACTACAACCCGAGCAAAGGCAGACCCATCGACCGCGAGGGCGGCCTGCGGGAATTCGACATCCTCGGCGGCCGAGGTTTCATCAGCTTCCTCGCCGTACCCCGTCACGAGTGCATCTACATCTGCAACATCACCTGATACGGCTGAAACCCCACCTCTCTGAGGCGGATCGGCCGTCACGTCCACTCGGCGTCCACCGTCTTCGTGTCGATGTGCATGCCGAGCGGTACGCGCCAGGCGGCTACGCAGATCTTCCAGGTGCGGGTCTTCGTTTCGCCCGCGGGGATCGGTGTCGGTAGGGCGCGGGTGGATTTTCGGGTGGACCAGTCGATGCCGAGGCCGCCGATGATGTGGGTGTGGAAGGTGAGGGTGCCTTCGCGTACCGGTCGGCCGCCGGTGTTGCGGAGGTCGAGGGTGACCTTCTCGCACCAGCGGGTGTCGGTGTCGGCCAGGTCGGGGGGCGAGAGGTGGAGCACGGCGGGGGAGGACGGCGGCGGGTCCGAGGGGGTGGGGTCGTCGCTCGGGGGGCCGTTGTCGGGCGGGGCGTTGTGGTCCGCCGGGGAGCCGGAGTCGTCGGGGTCGTCGGCGTGGCCGGCGGGGGGCTGCTGGGGGCTCTCCGAGGCGTCGGACGTACTTGTGCCGTCGGGCCCGCCCGGCCGGTTGCTGCCGTCGGGACCGCCCGGCCCCTTGGTGCCGTCGGGACCGGTGTCTCCGGCGGACGGGGGCCGGTTGGCGCCGCCAGGGGACGGCTTGCCGGGGTGCGAGGTGCCTGGGCCGGGTTCATGGCCGTGGCCGTCCAGCGGGGTCAGGGTGACGTCCGCCGTGGGGGGCGCCGGCTTCACGGGGGACCGGTCGCCTGCCGGGCCCGTTGCGACGTAGCCCTGGTCGGTCTCGCCGTCCGGGGCCGCCAGGAGGGCAGCGCCCAGTAACAGCAACACACCCGTTGACGCGCCAACTGTCGTCCGTCGCATGGCGCCAGTGTGGCTGACGGGCCGTCAGGTGTGAAGGTGGCGGCACGCAGGTGTACGCGCCGGAATGCGTGCGTGGGCGCGTACGCGGGCGTGCCGATGCCCCGGGCCGGGGCGGGTCCCTGCTGCCCGGGGGGCTTCGCGTCGTCAGTCCGTGGTCAGGCCGTCACGGAGTTGGGCGAGGGTGCGGGTGAGGAGGCGGGAGACGTGCATCTGGGAGATGCCGACCTCTTCGCCGATCTGCGACTGGGTCATGTTCGCGAAGAAGCGGAGCATGATGATCTGGCGCTCCCGCGGGGGGAGTTTGGCCAGCAGCGGCTTCAGGGACTCGCGGTACTCGACGCCCTCCAGTGCGCTGTCCTCGTAGCCGAGGCGGTCCGCGAGGGAGCCCTCGGTGCCGTCGTCCTCGGGGGAGGGGGAGTCGAGGGACGAGGCCGTGTAGGCGTTGCCGACCGCGAGGCCGTCGACCACGTCCTCCTCGGTGACGCCCAGGCAGGCGGCCAACTCGGCGACGGTGGGGGAGCGGTCGAGCTTCTGGGCCAGCTCGTCGCTGGCCTTCGTGAGGGCCAGCCGCAGCTCCTGGAGGCGGCGCGGGACCCGCACCGACCAGGACGTGTCGCGGAAGAAGCGCTTGATCTCGCCGACGACGGTGGGCATGGCGAACGTCGGGAATTCGACGCCGCGTTCGCAGTCGAACCGGTCGATCGCCTTGATCAGGCCGATCGTGCCGACCTGGACGATGTCCTCCATCGGTTCGTTGCGGCTGCGGAAGCGGGCAGCGGCGTAACGCACCAGCGGGAGGTTCAGCTCGATGAGTGTGTCGCGGACGTACGTACGCTCCACGCTGTCCTTGTCGAGCGTGGCCAGCCGCAGGAAGAGGGAGCGGGAGAGCGTACGGGTGTTGAGGGCGTCGTCATGCACGTCGTCGTCGTGCACATGCGGTGCTGGTGCGGGGAGCACCTTGGAGCTGCCCAGTTCTACGGACATGCCACCCCCTTGAGGTCGCGGTCGGGTCGCCGGTGCGTCTCCTGCGCCCCATACGGAGCGAAGAGTTCAGCCTCCACCTGAATACCGGAGGCGGCGCCACGGCAAACGCGGTTCCTGCAGAATGTCACATGTCGGCAACACGCTGTAGCGCCAAGTCGACATATCCCTGCAGGAAGGAGTGGTGCTGCCGGGGTGCCCGTACCTCGACCTGATTAGGCGTCGATCCTGTTTGCGGATCTCAGGCGGGCGAAACTCCGGGAGAGCAGCCGGGAGACGTGCATCTGGGAAACGCCCAGCTCCGCGCTGATCTGGGACTGCGTCAGGTTGCTGTAGTAGCGCAGCAGGAGGATGCGCTGCTCGCGTTCGGGCAACTGTACGAGGAGGTGGCGGACCAGGTCGCGGTGTTCGACGCCGGCCAGCTCCGGGTCCTCGTAGCCGAGGCGGTCCAGCAGGCCCGGCAGGCCGTCGCCTTCCTGCGCGGCTTCGAGGGACGTGGCGTGGTACGAGCGGCCGGCCTCCAGGCACGCCAGTACCTCCTCCTCGCCGATCTTCAGGCGCTCGGCGATCTCCGCGGTGGTGGGGGACCTGCCGTGCAGCACGGTCAGGTCCTCGGTGGCGCCGTTCACCTGTACCCACAGCTCGTGCAGGCGGCGCGGTACGTGGACGGTGCGGACGTTGTCCCGGAAGTACCGCTTGATCTCGCCGACGACGGTCGGCATGGCGAAGGTGGGGAACTGTACGCCGCGGTCCGGGTCGAAGCGGTCGATCGCGTTGATGAGGCCGATCGTGCCGACCTGGACCACGTCCTCCATGGGTTCGTTGCGGCTGCGGAAGCGCGCGGCCGCGTAACGGACCAGGGGGAGGTTCGCCTCGATCAGCGCGTCCCGCACCCGGGCGTGCTCGGGTGTGCCCGGCTCCAGGCCGGCGAGCTCGGCGAAGAGGACTTGCGTGAGCGCCCGGGTGTCCGCACTCCTGCTCTGGCGGGATGGCGCCTTCGGCGCAGTACGGGCCGTCACGATTCACGCCTCCCCTTCACAGGACTGGGCTTTGTGTCGGACTGGGTTCTGTCGAAGCGGACTTATTCGACCAAAGCGGTCATAGCATCACAAGACATGTGCAGTGTGTGCAAGCACCGCATAACGCCGTGTTGAGCGGCAGTTGATGCGGCGCGGCGCAGGTGGGGGCGGCGGGGAGCGGGCCGCGGGGGCCGGCGGCGGGCGGTACGGCGGCGCCGGGGAGCGGCTTTCCGGGGGCGCGGGAAGGGGCGGGACATGAAGAAACCCCTCGCCGGTGGGGGCGAGGGGCGCTGTCGGCCCGCGGCGGGCCGGGGCGGCGCGACCGGGGCACGGCCCGGCGGCACCGCGGTCCGGACGGGGCCGGACCGGTGGCTCAGATCTCGTAGTCGGCGATCACCCAGGTGGCGAACTCCGCCCACTGGCGGACGCCCGCCTGGTGGGCGGGGTGCTCCAGGTAGCGCGTCAGGGCTTCCTTGTCGGCGACGGCCGAGTTGATCGCGAAGTCGTACGCGATCGGGCGGTCGGTGACGTTCCAGCCGCACTCCCAGAACTCCAGGTCGGGGATGAGGTCACCGAGCTCCTGGAACGCCTTCACGCCGGCCGCGACGCGCGGCTCGTCGCGCTCGACGCCCTCGTTGAGCTTGAACAGGACCAGGTGGCGGATCATGGGCGGGCCTCCGTGAGTGCATACGTACGGGCGTGCGGGCCCGCTGGATCGTTTCTGCCGGCCTGGCGGACGGGCGCCCGGGGCTACGGGCGGACGGGACGGCCCGAGGGGCTCTGCCGGGCGGCTACTGGATCAGCGAGGTCATGAACTGGCCGACGCCCTGGGCGGCGTCCGAAATGCCCTCGAACCCTATCTGGACGAGATCGGCGGCCCGGGTGGGGGACGTGACGATCGTGTACAGGACGAAGACGACGACCACATAGAGCGCGATCTTCTTCGTTTCCACCATTCGTCCCTGTCTCCCCTACGGCCTTGACGGGCTCCCGCCCGGTGCGGTCGGGCGAGTTTAACCACACCGGCCCCGTGGAAGCAGCCGTGCTTCGTTCACACCGGCCCCATGGAGACAGCCGTGCTCCGCCCGCCCCGGCTCCACCGGAACCGCTCAGGGGCGACGGCCCCGGGGACGAAAGTCCCTGTGATCGGGGCCGTTCGGCGGGCCGTCCGGCCGGGGCGCGGCCGCAGGCTGGATGGTGCGCCCGACGGATCTGGCAGGAGTCCGCGGGCGGGGCCGGGCCCCTCTGCGGGGTCCGCACCGTGCTCCTCCCGGCTGCGGTGCGGGCCATGAGGCCCGGATACGACGAAGGGCCCGACTCGGCTGAGTCGGGCCCTTCGTGCGAGCGGTAGCGGTGGGATTTGAACCCACGGAGGAGTTGCCCCCTCACGCGCTTTCGAGGCGCGCTCCTTCGGCCGCTCGGACACGCTACCGAGGCAGAGCCTAGCCCATGAGGGGCCGTGCACCGAAATCGGTTCCGGGAGGTGAGGGCGCAGCCCCGGGATATCGCGGTCGACAGGACACGGCCGGTGACCTCAGCGGGCGCGGAAGAAGTCCGTCAGGAGCGCCGCGCAGTCCTCGGCCAGGACGTCGGTGATCACTTCAGGGCGGTGGTTGAGGCGTCGGTCACGTACGACGTCCCAGAGGGAGCCGGCCGCGCCCGCCTTCTCGTCGCGGGCGCCGTAGACCACCCGGTCGACCCGGGACAGCACGATCGCGCCCGCGCACATCGTGCAGGGTTCGAGCGTGACCACGAGGGTGCAGCCGGTCAGCCGCCAGTCGGTGGCCCGGCGTACGGCCCCGTCGCCCTTCCCCGCGCCGTCGTCCTTCCTTGCCCCGTCTTCCTCCCCGGTCCCGCCGTCCTCCCTCGCAGCGGCCGCCTGCGCCTCCTCCTGGAGCGTGCGGGCCGCCGCCCTGAGGGCGAGCACCTCGGCGTGGGCAGTCGGGTCGCCGGTGGCCTCCCGGGCGTTGTGACCCGTACCGATCACTCGCCCGTTCGGGAGCAGCACAACGGCGCCCACCGGGACGTCTCCAGTCCCGGGGGCGAGCGCGGCCTCCGCCAGGGCCTGCCGCATGGGCGCGGCCCACGGGTCGCGCAACGGATCGGGTACGGGGGCCGCCGGGGCCGGAGCGGGCTGTGCGTCGGTCATGCCAACAGTGTCGGCGACGCAGCGGTACCTGGAGACCGGCTGAGGCGGCCCTGCGGCGGGCGGACGGGGAGCGGCCGGGTGCGCCGCTCCCCGTCCGTCACCGCACCGCCTCCAGTACGTCCGTGCAGCCCAGCGCGTCGGCGATCTCGCCCAACGCGTCTCCGTTGCTGTCGAAGGTCAGCAGATCCTTGCCGGTGACGCCGAGGTCGTCGAGGAGGTCGACGTCGCCGAGCGGCCCGGCCGGCAACCGGTCGTCGGCCTCGGCCTCCGTCTCGTCCACGGCGCCCTCGGGCTCACCGTCTTCCGTACCGTCCAGATTGGTCAGATCGTCGAGGTCCTCCGAGGCTTCCTCTTCGCGGCCGATCAGCTCGTCGGTCAGCATCGCGCCGTACGAGCTGCGGGAAGCGGCGGTGGCGTCCGACACGAAGACGCGCGGGTCGTCCTCGCCGTCCACCCGGACGACGCCGAACCACGCGCCCTCCTGCTCGATGAACGCCACCACCGTGTCGTCGTCGACCGCCGCCTGCCGGGCCAGGTCGGCCAGGTCGGCAAGCGTCTCCACATTGTCGAGCTCTGTATCGCTCGCTTCCCACCCGTCTTCGGTGCGCGCGAGCAGTGCGGCGAAGTACACCGTGACTCTCCCACTGGTCAGAGGCGTATCCGGGCCGGACGAGGCGGACGCGCATGCGCCCGGAGTCCCCGCCCCATCGGAATCGTGGCAGAAACAACGCGTTCGCGCGGGGTCTTCGACGCTGCGTCGTGCCCGGGTTCTGCGAGATCCGGTCCGTACGGGGGCCGGATGGGTGCCGTACCGGGGCCGAATCCGCCCCCTGACGGCCGAGTGGGGCCGTCTTCGGGGTGACGCACACGGCGCCCGAATGGTGGCGGGTAAACGGCCCATATGTGGCGCGTAGGGGGCGCTGCGGTGTCGTGCGCGGGGCCTTGTCGTGACGCGTACGGGGTGCCGGCGCGGCGGCCCGGGCGGCGCGGCCCCGCGCCGTTGCGCTACCAGCGGAACGTGCGCATGCGCATCGCCTGCCGCATCCGGGCGGCGCGGGCGCGCCGGGGCTGGACGCGGTCGCGCAGCTCCTTGGCCTCGTTCAGCTCACGGAGGAACTGCGCCCGGCGCCGGCGGCGGGCCGCGTCCGGCTCGGCGTCCCCGCCGGCCGCCCGCGCGTCCATGGCCACCTTCTGTGCCGTGTCCTCGGGGCGCGGCGTCGAAGTGTCCGCCGGGTCCGTCGTCCCACCGGGCGGCCCGGCCTCCCGGCCGCTTCTGGCCCGCTCCGCCGGGCGATCGGGTCTGGTGGTGCCGTCCTCGCCCCGTGCCGCACCGCGCGCGGCGGCCGTACGGCCTTGAGCATTCGTACGACCTTGAGCGTTCGTGAGGCCTTGAGCAGTCGTACGCCCTTGGTGGTTCTGGCGAGTCTGACGGCTCTGCCGCGTGTCCTGGCGGCTCTGCCGTGTGTCCTGACGGTTCTGTCGTGCGTCCTGACGGTTCTTCTGGTCGGGCATGAGCGACACCGCCTCGGGCCGAGGTCCTCACCCGGAGGCCGGCCGGCGGTCCGGGCGTCTGTGCCCACTTTCCCCCGAAGTGCGGGGTTGATGCGAATCGATTGACGTTGGCCGAGGGACCGCGCGGGGTGGCCGGTCTCCGTACGGCCACCGGCTACGGCCACCGGCGGGCGCTCGGGGGCCCGGCCTCGGTTACTGTCGATGTCATGCGGATCCACGTCGTCGACCACCCGCTGGTGGCGCACAAACTCACCACTCTGCGCGACAAGCGCACCGATTCCCCCACGTTCCGGCGTCTCGCCGACGAGCTGGTCACCCTGCTCGCCTACGAGGCGACCCGCGATGTGCGCACCGAACAGGTCGACATCGAGACCCCGGTGACGGCGACCACCGGCGTCCGGCTCTCCCACCCCCGCCCGATGGTCGTACCGATCCTGCGGGCCGGTCTGGGCATGCTGGACGGCATGGTGCGGCTGCTGCCCACGGCCGAGGTCGGCTTCATGGGCATGGTCCGCAACGAGGAGACGTACGAGGCGCAGACGTACGCCACCCGTATGCCGGAGGACCTCTCCGGCCGGCAGATCTACGTCGTGGACCCGATGCTCGCCACCGGCGGCACGCTGGTCGCGGCGATCAAGGAACTGATCCAGCGCGGGGCCGACGACGTGACCGCGCTCTGCCTGCTCGCCGCGCCCGAGGGCGTGAAGGTCATGGAGCAGGAACTGGCCGGTACGCCGGTGACGCTGGTCACGGCCGCGGTCGACGAGCGGCTGAACGAGGACCGCTACATCGTCCCGGGCCTGGGCGACGCGGGCGACCGCATGTACGGGACGGCCGGCTGAGGCCGGGTTCCGGCCGGGCGTAGGCCCGACCCGGGCAGGACGAACGGGGCGGACGGTCGGCCAGGTCGACGGGGCGGACAGGCTGGACGAGAATGTCGGAGGCCGGACGGGCGTGTCGGAGGCTGGACGCGTACGTCGGAGACTCGGCGCCGCAGAGGTGCTCAGCAGCTCGGCGTGCCCGGCTTCTCCTTCGGCGGGGCGGTCAGCGCGGCGAGCGCGGCCTTGGCGTCCTTCTCCTTCGTCAGGGCCTTGAACTTGTCGCCGATGATCAGGTCGACCTCGCCGCCCTTGCGGCCGTCGGCCTTCCGCTGGACGCCGTCCAGCTGCGTGGCCAGCACCTTGAAGGAGCCGTCCGCCGCGGCCGGCGCGCCGAGCAGCAGCCCGACGCTCTTGGTCTTCTTGTCGTAGGCGGCCGGCGCGTTGCCCACCTCGCCGATCGTGAAGCCGCGCTTCTTGAGCGCGTCGGCGGTGTCCTTGGCGAGTCCGCTGCGGGTGGTCGCGTTGAGCACGTTGACCTTGATGGCCTTGGGCTCGGGCAGCGGCTCGGCCGTGCCGCGCGGCTTGCCGCCGTCCTGGCCCGGGGGGCACTTCGGTTTCTCCTGGGCGGCCTGCGCGGTGCCGCTCCGGCCGGTGAAGACGTCGATGAGCTGAACGGCGCCCCAGGCGCCGACGGCCAGCACGCAGGCGGAGGCCACGACTGCCACGGCGATCCTGCGGTCACGGCGGGGGCGACGCATCCGCGGATACCTGTCGCCCGTGATGCGGTACTTCTTACCGCCCATGCCGGACTTCTTACCGCCCATGCCGGGGGGTGTCAGCATGCTCATGTCCGCAGCGTAGTGCGGTCATGGCGCTCTGCCTATTAAATGATCTGTGCGTGGCGCGAGACCCGACCCGAAAGGGCCAATACCGGGCGCCACGGCTACTTTCCGTGAAGCTCGGGGCCAAGCGTGGCCCCGAGTTCCGGCGCGCGTCAGTCCAGTTCGAGGACGCGGGCGTGCAGTACCTGGCGTTGCTGGAGCGCCGCCCGTACCGCGCGGTGCAGCCCGTCCTCCAGGTACAGGTCGCCCTGCCACTTCACGACGTGTGCGAACAGGTCGCCGTAGAAGGTCGAGTCCTCCGCGAGCAGCGTCTCCAGGTCGAGTTGCTGCTTCGTGGTGACCAACTGGTCAAGCCGTACCGGGCGCGGGGCCACGTCCGCCCACTGGCGGGTGCTCTCCCGGCCGTGATCGGGGTACGGCCGCCCATTTCCGATGCGCTTGAAGATCACACGGAAAGCCTACCGGTCACCCGGCCTCGGGCGCAGCCATGTCGCACGGGTGGGAAGCGGGAGCAACCGGTGCAAGAGGAGCAATGCCCCCGGGGACACCCGAGTACGCCGGAGCGTTCCGCCGGGGCGGGCCCGGCGGAACGCGGCGGTACGGGGCGGTACGGGGCCCGGCCGGGGATCGGGGGCCGGTCCCCGGCCGGGAGTGTCACCGGCGAAGGGCGTCGGCCGGGAGCGTCACCTGAGAAGCGCTTCGGCCGGGAGTGTTACCGAGCAAGCGCGTCGGCCGGGAGCGTTACCAAAGGAGGGCGTCGGCCGGGTTGTCCTGCCAGTACGTCACCTTGGCGACGCCGGGCTGGATGAAGACCGGGCCGCCCTTGACGGTGACGGACTTCAGGGCGGTGTCGCGGTCCACGGCCACCTCGATCTTGCCGGTCTTGAAGCCCTTCTCCGACGAGTCGGCGGCGGAGAGCGTCAGGCCTGCGTAGGCCGACTCGCCGGGGGCGACGGTGACCACGGCCTGCGGCTCGGAGCCGTCGACGACCGGGGTGACCGCCTGCTGGTCCTTGTGGAGGCGCAGGAGCGGATAGGTCTCGGCGGAGAAGTCGCAGGTCTTCTTCGAGGTGTTGGTGGCCTTGATCAGGACGTGGTTGATCGGGCGGCTGACGGTGCCGGCCTCGAACTTCAGCGCCGACGCCGTGCAGGGCGCGATCTTGGAGGCGGCCGGCTGCGCGGCCTGCGCCAGCGCGGGGCCGGCGGTCGCGGCCAGCGCGCCGGCGGCGATGAGGGAGGCGACGGCGACCTTGACTGTCTTCTTCGACATGGTGGGTTCCCCCGTGAGTGGTGACTGCGATGACTGGTGGGTGGTGCAGCCGGCTGGTCCCTCCGGCACGACAACCACTCTGTCCGGGGACGCTATTGGTCCGCTAACGTCCGGCTAACGCCGCCTATCCACCCCCAAATGCAACGAATCCGGGCGGCCGTCGAACGGCCACCCGGCTCCGTACGGGGAACCGGCCGCGAGCCGTGCGGGCCGCGGCCGGTCCTCGGGAATCACTCGGGAATCACCTGAGGATCACATCGTGGAGACGTCGATGACGAAGCGGTAGCGGACGTCGCTCGCCTGCACCCGCCGGTAGGCGTCGTTGATCTCCTCGGCGGGGATCACCTCGATCTGCGCGCCGATGCCGTGCGCCGCGCAGAAGTCCAGCATCTCCTGGGTCTCGGGAATGCCGCCGATGGACGAACCGGCCATCGCCCGGTTGTTCTGGATCAGCGCGAAGGGCGACGTGCGGAGCGGCTGCTCGGGCGCGCCGACCTGGACCAGCGTGCCGTTCGTGCGGAGCAGGCCCAGGTACGCGCCCAGGTCCAGGTCGGCCGAGACGGTGTTGATGATCAGGTCGAAGCTGTTGGCCAGCTCCTCGAAGGTCGCCGGGTCGGAGGTGGCGCGGTAGTCGGAGGCGCCCAGCTTCAGGCCGTCCTCCTTCTTGCGCAGCGACTGGCTGAGGACGGTGACCTCGGCGCCCTTGGCGCGGGCGATCTGCACCGCCATGTGGCCCAGGCCGCCGAGCCCGACGACCGCGACCTTCTTGCCGGGGGCCGCGCCCCAGCGGGCGAGCGGCGAGTAGACGGTGATGCCGGCGCACAGCAGCGGCGCGGTCACGTCCAGCGCGATGCCCTCGGGGATGCGGACGGCGAAGTCCTCGGTGACCACGATGTGGGTGGAGTAGCCGCCGTAGGTGGGCTCGCCGTCGCGGCCGGTGGCGTTGTACGTCATCACGGGGCCGGTGCCGGTGCAGTGCTGCTCGAATCCGGCCTTGCAGTTGTCGCACTCCCGGCAGGAGTCGACCATGCAGCCGACGCCGACCCGGTCGCCCACCTGGTGGCGGGTGACCTCGGAGCCCACTGCGGCGACCACGCCGGCAATCTCGTGGCCCGGGACCATCGGGAAGATGCCCTCGCCCCAGCCGTTGTCGACCTGGTGGATGTCGGAGTGGCAGATCCCCGCGTACTTGATCTCGATGAGGATGTCGTGCGCGCCGAGCTCGCGGCGCGGGATGGTGGTGCGCTCCAGGGGTGCCTTGGGCGCGGGTGCTGCATACGCGGTGACAGAGGTGTGTGTCATGACATCGAGGATGCGTCCTGAGCGAAAGCGGAGCCAGGCCCCCCGTTTACGTACGAACGCCGTTGGTACCAACGCCAGTGACACCCTCGCCATACCGCCGTGACCTGCGGCTTCGCAGAGTTGTCCACAGGCCACCGCGCGTTGTCGTCAGGATGCGGATACTTGGCCGTATGGACCAGCGCACCGAGTTGAGCGAATTTCTGCGCACCCGCCGCGCCCGCCTGCAGCCCGAGGACGTCGGACTGCCGCGGCACGGCGGGCGGCGAAGGGTGCCGGGGCTGCGGCGGGAGGAGCTGGCGCAGCTGGCCGGCGTGAGCGTGGCGTACTACGTCCGCCTGGAGCAGGGCCACGGGCAGAACGTCTCCACCGCCGTCCTCGACGCGATATCCGGCGCGCTCCGGTTGAACGCCGCGGAGCGGGCGCACCTCAGTCACCTGGTCAAGCCGAAGGCCAAGCGGTCGCGCGGCGCCGGCCGCCCGCAGCAGGTGCGGCCCGCGCTGCAGCAGCTGCTGGACGCGATGGAGGGGATACCGGCGTACGTCGCGGGCCGCCGCCTGGACGTCATCGGGTGGAACCGCATGGCGTGCGCGCTGCTCGGTGACTACGCCGCGATGCCACCGGAGCAGCGGAACGTCGCCTGGCAGGTCTTCCTGGACCCGGCGTCCCGCGACTTCTACGTCGACTGGGAGCGCAAGGCCGCCGACATCGTGTCCTACCTGCGGCTGGACGCGGGCTGCCATCCCGACGACCCCAAGCTCGCCTCGCTGATCGGGGAGCTGTCGGTCAAGAGCGAGGAGTTCCGGCAGCTGTGGGCCACGCACGACGTGCAGGACAAGGGCTTCGGCGTGAAGCGGCTGCACCACTCGCTGGTCGGCCCGCTGACCCTGTCGTACGAGACGCTGCGGCTGCCCGCCGACCCGGACCAGCAGCTGGTCGTGTACCACGCGGAGCCCGGCTCGACGTCGGCCGAGTCGCTGCGGCTCCTGGGCAGCTGGGCGGCGGAGGGCCCCGCCGAGCGCGCCCCGGTGAGCAAGGACACCGTCGAGCGAGAGGACAGCCGGGGATAGCGAGAGGACAGCGGGGATAGAGTGGCCGGGCCGTGGTGTTCGGGAAGACCGGTGCAGACCTTCGGGTCCGAGTCCGGAGCGGCCCTCGCCACTGTGATCGGGGAGTATCCGACCCTTCCCGCGCGCCAGGCTTCCTCTGTGCGTGCGGGGGCCACTGTCCGCAGGGTGCGGGCGGGAAGGCCGGGCCGGGCGCGCCCTCCCGGACCCCTTAGCGGGGTGCGGGGGTTCCCCGTAAGCCAGGAGACCGGCCACGGCATCTCACGAACTGATCCACGAGGTGCTGGAGCGTGACGGCCGGATGACCGTGCCCACCCATACCCCCACGTCCCCCGTTCCGTCGGCGTTCCGCTGGCGGCGGCAGGACACCGTCCGCACGGCCGGCCTGCTGGCCGTCATAGCCGGGCTGCACGTCGTCGCCTTCGGCGTGCTCTTCCTGCTGGTGGTCCCGCACCACTACACGATCGGTAGCCAGGTCTACGGCGTGGGTCTCGGCGTCACCGCGTACACCCTCGGTATGCGGCACGCCTTCGACGCCGACCACATCGCCGCGATCGACAACACCACCCGCAAGTTGATGGCCGACGGGAAGCGGCCGGTGTCGGTGGGCTTCTGGTTCGCGCTGGGCCATTCCAGCGTGGTCGTCGTGCTGGCCGCGCTGGTGGTGGGCGGCGCGGCGATCGCGGGCGCGCTGCTGGACGACGGTTCCCGCACCCACCAGGTGCTCGGCACGGTCGGCACCACGGTCTCCGGCGGGTTCCTGTACCTCATCGCGGCCCTGAACCTCGTCGCGCTGGCCGGCATCTGGCGGGTCTTCCGGGCCATGCGCGCCGGGACGTACGACGAGGACGAGCTGGAGAAGCAGCTCGACTCGCGCGGCTTCATGAACCGCATCCTGGGCCGCTTCACCAAGTCGATCTCGCGCCCGGGCCAGATGTACCCGCTCGGCTTCCTCTTCGGTCTCGGCTTCGACACCGCGACCGAGGTCACGCTGATGGTGATGGCCGGCAGCGGGGCCGCCGCCGGCCTGCCCTGGTACGCGATCCTGTGCCTGCCGCTGCTCTTCGCGGCCGGCATGAGCCTGTTCGACACGCTGGACGGCACGTTCATGAACTTCGCGTACCAGTGGGCGTTCTCCAACCCGGTGCGCAAGGTCTACTACAACCTCACCATCACCGGGCTGTCGATCGTGGTGGCGTTCTTCATCGGCACGATCGAGCTGGTGAGCGTGTTGCACGACAAGCTCGGGCTGCGGGACGCGGTCACCGACTGGGTCTCCGGGCTGGACCTGGACAACGTCGGCTACCTCATCGTCGGCCTCTTCGTCGTCGTCTGGGCGGCGGCGATCGCCTACTGGCGGCTCTCCGGGATCGAGCAGCGCTGGACGGCCCGGGCGGCGGCCGCCCCCGAGAGCTGAGCCGCCCCGCGGGGCGGAAGTACCGGGGCCGGGGCCGTGTCCCGGCCCCGGCCGTCGCCTACTCGGCCCTCGCTCACTTGGCCGCTGCCGCCTTCTTCGCCGCCCGCTTCATCTCCTGCTTGTAGGCGCGGACCTCGGCGAGGGAGTCGGGGCCGGTGATGTCGGCCACCGAGCGGCGGGCGTCCGCCTCGCCGTACGGGCCCGCGGCCTCGCGCCAGCCCTCGGGCCGCACGCCGAACTGCTTGCCGAGCAGCGCCAGGAAGATCTGGGCCTTCTGCTTGCCGAATCCGGGCAGCTCGTTGAGGCGTTTCAGCAGCTCGGCGCCGGTGCCCGCGGTCCGCCAGACGGCTTCCGCCTCGCCGTCGTAGTGCGCGACGAGGTACTGGCACAGCTGCTGCACCCGCTTGGCCATGGACCGGGGGTAGCGGTGCACGGCCGGCTTGCGGGCCAGCAGCTCCTCGAACGCCTCCGGGTCCTGGGCGGCGATGGCGTGCGCGTCCAGGTCGTCGCCGTTCATCCGCCGGGCGATGGTGTACGGGCCGGTGAACGCCCACTCCATCGGCACCTGCTGGTCCAGCAACATGCCCACCAGCGCGGCGAGCGGGCTGCGGCCGAGCAGTTCGTCGGCTTCCTCCTGCTGTGCGACCCGCATCCTCACGTTCATGTATCGATGATCCCTTCCGACGGTCCGCCGCGCATATTCAGGCAAGCGTTCTCGTGCGACGATCCCGTGCATGCCGACACTGAGCGAACTGATCCCCGCCGGAGCCGTGCGGCTGGACGTGGCGGCGGGGGACTGGCGGGAGGCCGTACGGGTGGCCGGCGACCTGCTGGTCGCGACGGGTGCCAGCACCGGTGAGTACACCACGGAAATGATCGAGAACGTCGAGGAGAACGGGCCCTACATCGTCCTGGCGCCCGGCTTCGCCTTCGCGCACGCCCGCCCTTCGCCCGCGGTCCTGAAGACCGGCATGTCGTGGGTGCGGCTGGCCGAGCCGGTGGAGTTCGGGCACGAGGCCAACGACCCGGTGACCCTCGTCGTCGGGCTCGCGGCGCGGGACTCCGGTGCGCACACCGACGCGATGGCCGCGCTGGCCCGACTGCTGGCGGACCCGGAGAGCGAGCGGGCGCTGCGCGAGGCCGGGACGCCGGAAGCGGTGCACGCGGTGCTGGCGGGCCGGGACGCGCCGGAGCAGCAATCGGCCGGCGGCGGGGCCGTGCACAAGATCCTCACCGTCTGCGGCAACGGCCTGGGCACCAGCCTCTTCCTGAAGAACACCCTGGAGCAGGTGCTCGACCGCTGGGGCTGGTCCCGGTTCGTCACCGTCGAGGCGACCGACACCATCTCCGCGAAGGGCAAGGCCGGCGGGGCCGTCGCCATCCTCACCTCGGGCGAGATCGCCAGGACGCTCGGCGACGTCGGCGTCCCGGTGAAGGTCGTCGAAAACTTCACCAGTACGGGTGAGGTCGACCGCATCCTCCGCGACACCTACGACGTCCGGTAACGCGTACGACGTCCAGTAACGAAGGAAAGCACCATGGACTGGCTCGTATCGATCGCCAAGTTCCTCGTGAACGAGGTCCTCAGTCAGCCGGCGTACCTGGTCGGCCTGATCACGGCCACCGGTCTGATCGCCCTGAAGAAGACCGCCGGGCAGATCATCGGCGGCGCCATCAAGGCGACGCTGGGCTTCCTGCTGATCGGGGCGGGTGCCGACCTGGTCGTCACGGCCCTGGCCCCGCTGGGCCAGATGATCCAGGGCGCGACCGGCGCGCACGGCGTCATCCCGACCAACGAGGCGATCGTCGGCATCGCCCAGCAGCAGTTCGGTGCGCGGGTCGCCTGGCTGATGATCGTCGGCTTCGGCGTCAGCCTGCTGCTGGCCCGCTTCACGCCGCTGCGGTACGTCTTCCTCACCGGTCACCACATGCTGTTCATGGCGACCCTGCTGACCATGGTGCTGGCCACCGCCGGCCAGCCCTCCGCGGTCGTGGTGCTGGCCGGTGGCGTGCTGCTGGGCATCCTGCTCGTCTCGATGCCGGCCTTCGCGCACCCGTGGACCAAGCGCATCACCGGTGACAACACCATCGCCATCGGGCATTTCGGCACGGCCGGGTACGTCGCCGCCGGCGCGACCGGGCAGCTGGTCGGCAGGCGCAGCCGCAGTACGGAGGACATGAAGCTGCCCGAGGGGCTGCGTTTCCTGCGCGACTCGATGGTGGCCACCGCGCTGTCCATGGTGCTGATCTACGTGGTCCTGGCGATCCTCTTCCTGGCCGAGGCGGGCCGGGAGACCGCCTTCAAGGCGTTCGGCTCGGCCGGCGGCGTCACCGCCACCGGCGTCGGCAACTACCTGATGCAGTCCGTGATGCAGGGCCTGCAGTTCGGCATCGCCGTCGCGATCATCCTCTTCGGTGTGCGGACGATCCTGGGCGAGCTGGTCCCGGCGTTCCAGGGCATCGCCAAGAAGGTCGTGCCCGGCGCGGTGCCCTCGCTGGACGCGCCGATCGTCTTCCCGTACGCGCAGAACGCCGTCCTCGTCGGCTTCCTGTGCAGCTTCCTCGGCGGCCTGGTCAGCCTCGGGCTGCTGTCCGCGCTCTTCCACCCGTGGTTCGGGCTCGCGCTCGTCCTGCCGGGCCTGGTGCCGCACTTCTTCACCGGCGGCGCGGCCGGCGTCTACGGCAATGCGACGGGCGGCCGGCGCGGCGCGGCTCTCGGTGCGTTCGTCAACGGCGTCCTCATCACCTTCCTGCCGGCGCTGCTGCTGAAGGTGCTCGGCGCGTTCGGGGACGAGAACACCACCTTCGGCGACGCGGACTTCGGCTGGTTCGGCTCGCTGATCGGCAACGCGGCGAAGGCGGGCGGCGCGGGCGCCGTCGTGCTGATGCTGGCCATCGGCGGGCTGGTGCTGGCCGGCGCCGTGCTGGTGCAGAAGCGGGTGGTGGAGACCGGCTGGGACCCGGGCGCCCGCCGGGACGCCGTACTGCCCCGTGCCGCGGCGCCCGCGTCGGCCGCCCCGGCCGCCACGACGACGTCGTACGCGAAGATCGCCCCGCCGGCCGGCGCGCCCACCCCGCCCCCGCCGCCGGAGTCCGACTGACGGCACGGCCGGCGGGGAAGGGCCGGGGCGGCGTCAGCCCCTGGCGGGCTCCGGGGCCCGTTGGGGCATCGGGATCTCGAAGTGGACCGTCTCGACGCCCGGGCCGTGCTCGCCGGTCGCGCGGGCGTCGAAGACCTCCGTGGCCAGGCTGCGCCAGAACGCGCCGCTGCCCTCGACCCTGACGTTGGTGTGCAGGTAGATGCGGGCGTAGCCGGGGGTCGCGGCCACGAAGTCACAGGCGCGCCGCACCATCGTGCGGGCCAGTCCGTGGCGCCGGTGGGCCGGGTCGACGTAGACGCGGACGAGCTGGGCCGTGGAGCCGGACGGGTAGCGGTCGGCGAGCCAGCGGGGGTGCGGCGGATGGGCGGGGCCGGCCGACCGGATGCCGGTCGTGCCCACCACCTCGCCCCGGTGCACGGCGACGAGGAGCAGGTGGCGCGGGTCGTCGAGGTAGGTGGCGGGGATGTCGACGATGTCCTCGTGCCACCGCGGCACGTATCCGTAGTCGAACTCCCGGTAGAGCGTGTCGAGCATGACGCGGCGGGCGCCGGGCACGTCGGCGGGGGTGGCGGCCCGGATGGTGTAGCCGGGGGTGCCGGGGACGGCGGCGTGCGGGGTGACGGTGACAGTCATGGTGCTCCGTGCTTTCCGAGGATCAGGGCGTCGGCAGGCCGGGGCCGGTGCAGTGCACGTCGGCCGACGGTACGGTCCCGGCCGTCAGGTACGCGGCCGCCGCGCCGTCCACGCAGGCGTTGCCCCGGCTGGCGAACACCCCGTGGGAGTAGTCGTCGTGCAGGGTGACCAGCCGGGAGCCGGGCAGCCGCCGCTGCAGCGCGCGGGCGCCCGCGATCGGGGTGACGGGGTCGTGGTCGGAGGCGACCAGGAGGACGGGTGGCGCGGCGGGGCTGCCGAGCGCGGTGCGGTGGGCGGGGCGGTGGTGCCAGTACGCGCAGACCGGGGCCTCCATGCCGGTGAGTACCGGATGCGGGTCGAGCCGTCGCATCCGCCGCAGGTCGGCGATCACCCGGGCGGGCGTGGGTCCGGGCCCGTCCGCGCACTTGACGGTGCGGTTGGCGGCCTCGTACGTGCGTGACGCGGCGCCGTCGAAGGGATCGGCCGGGCGGAGCCCCGTGACCTTCCCGGTCCGCAGGTGGTCGCGGAGGCCGTCGGCGAGGCCCACCCAGCGTTCGGTGCGGCCGAGGGCCCGGTACACGGTGCGGTCGAACTCGGCGGCGCCGAAGCCGTCGACGGGGCGGGCGGCGAGGCCGTCGCGGACGCGCTGGTAGGCGGCGCGGACCTCGGCGGCGCTGCTGCCCAGGCCGAAGCGCTTGTCGTGCGCGGCGGTCCAGCCGAAGAACGTGTCGCGCTGGCGCAGCAGGGCCCGGCTCTGCCGGAGGTCGAAGTCGTACCAGTTCTCGGGCCCGACGACGCTGTCCAGCACCATGTGGCGTATGCGGTGCGGGAATCGGGCGGCGTAGGCGGCGCCGAGGTAGCTGCCGTAGGACACGCCGAGGTAGGAGATGCGCCGCTCGCCGAGGGCCGTCCGCAGCGCGTCCATGTCGCGGGCGGTCTCGGTGGTCGACAGGTGCGGGAGGGCGGTGCCCACGCCGGTGGCGCAGTCGTCGGCGGTGCGGCGGAGGGAGTCGAGGTAGCCGCGTTCGGCCGCGTGGTCCTTCGGTACCGGGTCCCGGCCCGGTGCGTCGAAGAGGCCGCCCATCGGGCCGCAGTCGGCGGGTGCGCTGTGGCCGGTGCCGCGCGGGTCGAAGCCGATCACGTCGTACGCACGCCGCACGCTCTCGGGCAGTTTGGCGCGTTTGGTGACGGCGTACGGGAGGCCGGAGCCGCCGGGGCCGCCCGGGTTCACCAGCAGGACGCCGCGCCGCTCCTCGGAGGTGCCGGAGGCCGGTACGCGCGAGACGGCGAGGCGTATGTGCCGGCCTTCGGGGTGGTCGTGGTCCAGCGGGACGCTCAGCTCGCCGCACTCGACGCGGTCGGGGGCCGGCGGGGCCGGCACGGAGTCGGGGCAGGCGCCGAAGTGCAGGGCGGGGGCCCGGGGCGCGGCGGCGTGCGCGGGGGAGGCGGGCAGCAGCGCGGCGGTGCCGGCGGCGAGGGCGCACAGCAGGCCGGAGCGGCGGACGACGGTGGTCACAGGTCTCGCATTCAGGGCAGTGGCGGGGCACCGAGCAACGGGTGACTTGAAAACGATTATCGTTTACAGTGTGGGGCGGTCAAGCCGGACGGCTCCGTCAGGACGCGTCCCGGCCACGGCCGACGACCGCAACACACCGCCGGAGAAGGGGAATCGTGGCTCATCTGCTGATGGTCGAGAGCTGGGTCGGAGCGATGAGCAGGCTGCTGCCGCGCGCGATCCGCGAGGGCGGGCACGAGTTCACCTTCCTCACCCGCGACCTGCACCACTACCTGCGCAACGCCCCCGAAGGCGCCGCCCATCCGCTGCTCGGCGCGCGCAACGTGCTGACCGCCGACACCAACGACCTGGACACGCTGCTGCCGTACGTGGCGCGGCTGCACGCCGCGCTCGGCTTCGACGCCGTGCTCACCTCCTGCGACTACTACCTGCCCACCGTCGGGCGGATCGCCGGCCACCTGGGCCTGCCGGGCCCGGCGCCCGAAGCGGTCGAGAACGCCTGCCGCAAGGACGCCACCCGCCGGGTGCTCGCGGACGCCGGACTGCCCCAGCCGCGGTTCGCGCTCTGCACCGACCGGTCCGAAGCGGCCGCCGCCGCGGCGGAGATCGGCTACCCGCTGGTCCTCAAGCCGGTGGACCTGTGCGCGGGGATGTTCGTCCGCGAGGTCGCGGACGAGGCGGAGCTGCAGCGCGCCTACCGCGCCGTCGAGGACTTCCCCGTCAACGCGCGCGGCCAGCGCCGGGCGCCCGTCGTCCTGCTCGAAGAGCTGCTCATCGGCCCCGAAGTCAGCGTCGAGACCGTGACGCACGGCGGCAGTACGCACGTCGTCGGGGTGACCGACAAGAGCGTGGGCGGCGCGCCCGCCTTCATCGAGACGGGCCACATGTTCCCCGCGGCGCTGCCCGCCGCCGACGCGGAGGCCGCGGCCGACACCGCCGTGCAGGCCCTCAAGGCGCTCGGCCTGGACGACGTCGTCGGGCACACCGAGATCAAGCTGACCCCCGACGGACCACGCGTCGTCGAGGTCAATCCGCGCCCCGCCGGCAACCGCATCACCGAGCTGATCCGCCACGTCACCGGCATCGACGTGGCCGCCGCCTGCGTGGACGTCGCGCTCGGCCGCCGGCCCGACCTGACCGTCCGCGACATCGGGCTGCGCAGCGCCGCCATCGGCTTCCTCGTACCGGAGAGCGCGGGCGTGCTCGCCGGCATCGACGGCGGCGACGCCGTGCGCGAGGCCGACGGCGTACTGGAACTCCAGCTCGCCGAGGCGGGCAAGGACGTCAAGGCGGCCGGCAGCAACAACGAGTACCTGGGGCACGTCATGGCCGGCGACCCGGACGGGCCGGGTGCCCGCGCCCGCGTCGAGGGGCTGCTGTCCGCCCTGCGCCCGCGGGTGGTGGGCCGATGAGCTCCTGTACCGCCGGCTCCTACGACGACCTGGTGGCCCGCGTCCTGGCGGGCGCATACGGCCCCGACCCGGCCGACCTGCGGATCTCCGTCGCCTTCAGCACGCGGCAGGCCGTACGCCACGCCGGCCGCAGCGGCGGCTACCGCAACGAAGTGCTCAGCCTCCGGCTGGGCGCGGCGGTCGGCTCCTGCGCGGTGGAACCCGGCGCGCTGACCGACGCGGCCGTCGAGCGGTGCGTCGGCGCGGACGTCGCCGGGCTGCTGGCACACGAGCTGCTGCCCGTACGGATCGCGGCGCTGGACGCGTACCTGATGCACGTCCTGCCGCACGACACCGCGCCCGGCGCCCGGCCTCACCCGCTGCCCGCCGGCAGCTCGCTGGAGAAGTCCCGGGCCCGCGCGCGGGCCGTCGTGGAGCTGCTCGACGTACCGCCCGGCGCGCGGGTGCTGGTCGTCGGCGTCGTCAACTCGCTGCTGGAGGCGGTGCGCGAGCGCGGCCTGACGTACGTGCCGTGCGACCTCAAGGGCGGCACCACCGAGTGGGGCGAGCCGGTCGTCACCGACGCGCTCGCCGAACTCGACCGCTGCGACGCGGTGCTGGCGTCCGGCATGACGCTGGGCAACGGCACCTTCGAGGCGCTGCGCGCGCACGCCGCCGCGCACGGCACCCCGCTGGTGATGTTCGCGCAGACCGGCAGCGCCGTGCTGCCGCGGTTCCTCGGGGCCGGGGTGAGCGCGGTGTGCGCCGAGCCGTACCCGTTCTTCTGGCTGGACGGCGGGCCCGGCACCGTGCACCGTTACGCCGGTACCGCCGCCCTGCCGGACCGTGCCGCCGCCGGGGCCGCCGCATGACCACGGCCGTCCTGCGCGCCCGCGCCAACCCGCAGCTGCTCGGCCTGCTGGGCCGCTCCCCGCTCGCCCGGATCACCGCTGACCTGCCCTGCCCGCACCCCGGTTTCTGGGCCAAGCTCGAAGGGCTCGCGCCGGGCGGCATGAAGGCGCGGGCCGCCGTCGCCATGCTGCTGGGCGCCAGGGAACGCGGTGAACTCCTGCCCGGCGCACCGGTCGTGGAGTCCACCTCCGGCACGCTCGGCGTCGGCCTGGCCTTCGCCGGGCAGGCCCTCGGCCACCCCGTGGTACTGGTCGGGGACGCCGAACTGGAGCCGTCGATGCGCCAGTTGCTGCGGACGTACGGCGTCCGGCTGGAGCTGGTGGACCGCCCGGCGGCCGAGGGCGGCTGGCAGGCCGCGCGCCTCGCCAGGCTGCGGGCCCTGCGCGCCGAACTGCCCGACGCCTACTGGCCCGACCAGTACAACAACCCCGACAACGGCGCCGGTTACGCCTCGCTCGCCGCCGAGATCGCCGCCGACCTGGACCACCTCGACGTCCTGGTGTGCAGCGTCGGCACCGGCGGCCACAGCGGCGGCATCATCGGCCCGCTGCGGCGGCACTGGCCCGGGCTGCGGCTGATCGGCGTGGACGCCACCGGCTCCACGATCTTCGGGCAGCCCGCCCGGCCCCGCCTCATGCGCGGCCTCGGCAGCAGCATCCACCCGCGCAACGTCGCCTACGACGCGTTCGACGAGGTGCACTGGGTCGGCCCCGCCGAGTCCGCCGACGCCTGCCGCCGGCTGGCCGCGGGCAACTTCGTCAGCGGCGGCTGGAGCACCGGAGCCGTCGCCCTGGTCGCCGCCTGGGCGGCCCGCGTCCACCCCGGCGCGGTCGTCGCCACCGTCTTCCCCGACGGTCCGCAGCGGTACCTCGGCACCGTCTACGACGACGACTTCGCCGCCGCGCACGGACTCGACCTCGGCGCCGCCGCCACCCGCCCCGTCGAGATCCCGCACCCCCGGGCCGCCGAGGCCACCGGGTGGACGCGCTGCCGGACGGTCGCCGACCCGCTCGCCGCCCGCACCACCCCTTGAGAAGGAACCCCGTGAAGACCGACCAGCGCACCGTGCGGCTCCGGCTCACCGAGCCGCTGCGCATCTCCCGCTCGACGATGGCCGCCCGCGACGCCGTCTGGCTCGCCGTCGAACACCGAGGACAGCGCGGCTACGGCGAGGTCGTGGCCAGCGTCTACTACGGCCTGGACGCCGCCACCATCGGCCGGCTGTTCCGCGAGACGGCCCTGGAACTCGCCCGCTTCGACGGGCCCGAGGCGGCGCTCGACGCGCTCCGCGCCGGGGAGCTGCCCGCACCGGGCACCCCGCCCGCCGTCACCGCCGCCGTCGAGTCGGCCCTGCTCGACCTCGCCGGCAAGCGTGCCGACGCGCCCGTGCACCGGCTCCTCGGCGCCCCCGAAGCGCCGCGGGCCGCGACGGCCCGCACCCTCGGCATCGGCACGCGCCGCGCCGCCGGGGAGGAGGCCGGCCGGCTGGCCCGGCACGGCTTCTCCGTCCTCAAGGTCAAGGCCGGCTCGCCCGACCCCGAGGACGACATCGAGCGCGTGCGCGCGGTCCGCGCGGCGGCGCCGTACGCCCGGCTGCTGCTCGACCCCAACGGCGCCTGGACCGCCGAGCAGGCCCGCGCCCTGCTGCCCCGGTACGCGGAGCTCGGCGTCGAGGCCGTCGAGCAGCCCCTCGCGCCCGGCGACCCCGAGGCGCTGGCCCGGCTCGCCGAGCGCTCCCCGCTGCCGGTGATCGCCGACGAGGACGCGGTCTCCTTCGAGGACGCCCGGCGGCTGGCCGGCCGCGTACAGGGCATCAACGTCAAGCTCGCCAAGTGCGGCGGCGTACACGCGGCCCTGCGCATCGCCGAGCTGATATCCGGCAGCGGCACCGATCTGATGCTCGGCTGCCTGACCGCCAGCTCCCTCGGGCTCGCCCCCGCCGTCCACCTCGCCGACCGCGCCCGCTGGGCCGACCTCGACGGCCACCTGCTGCTCGCGCACGACCCCTGGACCGGCATCGGCGGCACCGACGGCACCGTACGCGCGGGGCGCGGCCCCGGCCTGGGCGTGCGGCCCGTCCCCGGCGCCGACCTGCCGCATCCGGCCGCCGGCCCGGCGGACCTCGTCGCGGAGGCGCCCCGATGACGAGAATCTGGCACGAGATGCGCGGCTTCCCGCTCGCCATCCGCCTGCTGCTGGTGAACCAGCTCGGCGTCAACACCGGCTTCTACCTGCTCATCCCGTACCTCGCCGTCCACCTGGGCGAGGACCTGGGCATGTCGGCCGCGGTCGTCGGCATCGTCCTCGGCGTCCGCAACCTCAGCCAGCAGGGCCTGTTCCTCATCGGCGGATCGGCCGCTGACCGGCTCGGCGCCCGTGGCGTCATCATCGCGGGTTGCGCGCTGCGCACCGTGGGCTTCGCGCTCTTCGCGCTCGGCGACGGGCTGGCCGTCCTGCTCGCCGCCTCCGTGCTCAGCGGACTGGCCGGCGCGCTGTTCAACCCGGCCGTGCGCGCCTACCTCGCGCAGGAGGCGGGGGAGCGCAAGGCCGAGGCGTTCGCGCTGTTCAACGTGTTCGCGACCACCGGCGCGCTGGTCGGGCCGCTGCTCGGCTCCGCGCTGCTGCTGGTCGACTTCCGGGCCTCCGCGCTCACCGCCGCCGCGATCTTCGCCGTACTGACCGTCGCGCAGGCCGCCGTGCTGCCCGCCCGCTCCGCCGTCCCCACGAAGAACTCCGTCCTCGGCGACTGGCGCGAGGTCGTCGGCAACCGGGTCTTCCTGGCCTTCGCGCTCGCCATGGTCGGCATGTTCACCATGGAGAACCAGCTCTACCTGCTGCTGCCGGACGGCGCCCGCCGGGCCACCGGCTTCGACGGCGCGGCCGGCCTCGTCTTCCTCGGCGGCACCGTCGCCAACCTCACCCTCCAACTGCGCCTGACCCGCGCCCTGAAGGAGCGCGGCCACCGCGCCCGCTGGATCGCCGCCGGACTCGGCCTGATGGGGCTGGCGTTCGTCCCGCCGATGGCCGTCGCGGGACCGACCGGGCCGCCGGGAAGCGTCGGCGGAGCCGTACTGCGCGCCCTGCCCGTACTGGCCGGAGCGCTGCTGCTCTACCTCGGCGTCATGGTCGCCCAGCCGTTCGTCATGGAGCTGATCCCCGACTTCGGCCGCGCCGAGCTGACCGGCACCTACTTCGGCCTGTTCTACGTCGTCTCCGGCATCGCCGCCGCGGCCGGCAACGCCGTCGTCGGCTGGGCCATGGACACCGGCGGACGCACCGGCGCCGGCTGGCTGCCCTGGGCCTGCTGCCTGGCGTTCGGGCTGCTGTCCGCCGCCGGGGTGGTCTGGCTGCACCGGCTGCGCGGACTGCCGGCCCGTACCCCTGCGGAACCCGTGGCGGTGGCCGCGTGAGGACCCTGGAAGGAACGACCGTGACCAGCGGCACACCGGTGGCCGACGCCCCCTCGGCCCGCAATCTGCTGACCGACAACCCCGAGCTGTACGAGGCCCGGTTCCCCGACGAGGAACGGCTGGCCGGCCGCTGGGCCGAGGACTGCCTGCTCCGCCACGGAGCGGGCCCGCGCGTCCTGGACATGGGCTGCGGCACCGGACGGGACGCCGCCCACCTGTACCGGGTCGGCCGGTCCGTCGTCGGCGCCGACCTCTCCGAAGCGATGCTGGCGTACGCGCGCACGCACCACCCCGGGCCCTCCTACGTACGGGCCGACCTGCGCGCCTTCCGTTTCCCCGCGCGCTCCTTCGACGCCGTGGTCTGCCTGGACAGCGCCCTGCTGTACTGCCACACCAACGACGAGCTCGACGGCTTCCTCGCCTCCTGCCGGCGCAGCCTGGCACCGGGCGGCCTGCTCGTCGCGGAGGCGCGCAACGGCGCGTTCTTCCTCGGCCGCACCGAACTCCTCGACGCACCCACCACCACCGCCGTCACCTGGCGGGGCACCACCTGGTCCGCGACCACCACCCTCACCGTCGACCGCGCCGCGCAACTGCTGCGCCGCACCCGCGTGTGGACCGCGGACGACGGCACCCCGCCGCACGAGCAGCGCTCCGCGTGGCGGCTGCTCTTCCCCCAGGAGCTGCGCCACCGCCTCGCCGCGCACGGCTTCGAGGTGCTGGCCCTGCACGACGGCCCCGGCCCGCGCACCGAGCCCGTCTGGCAGGAGGGCGACGGGCCGGGGCGGCGCCTGGACGGGGACCGGCTGCACCTCGTCGCCCGCCTGACGCACACCGGCTGACCGCACCACCCGTTCTCGTACCTCTCCCGTACCCGAAGGACACCGTCATGCCCCCTGCCCCCCTCGACGACTCCCGCTTCCCCGGCCTGCGGCGCCGCGGGTTCCTCGCCGCCGCCGGCGGCGCGGCCGGGCTCGGCGCGCTCGCGCTGGCGGGCTGCGGCGGCCCCGGTGGAGCCGCGGGCGGCGGCACGCCCCGGCGCGGCGGCACGCTGCGGGCCGTGTTCGCCGGCGGCGGCGCGAGCGAGACCCTCGACCCGCACCGCACCAACCTCTTCGCCGACGCCGCCCGGGCCAAGGCCCTCTTCGACAAGCTCGCCGACTACGGGAACGACCTCTCGGCACAGCCCCGACTGGCCGCCTCCTGGGAGCCGAACGACGGCCTGGACCGCTGGCGCGTGAAGCTGCGCAAGGCCACCTTCCACGACGGCAGACCGGTGACCGCCGACGCCGTCCTCTACAGCTACCGCCGCATCGCCGACCCCAAGGAGGGCTTCCGCGCCAAGGCGTCGTTGGAGCCCATCGACCTCAAGGCGAGCCGCGCGCTCGACAGCCGCACGGTCGAGTTCGTCCTGAAGCGCCCCACGGCCGAATTCCCCAACGTCCTCGCGGCGTTCGGCGCGTACATCGTCCCCGAGGGCGCGCACGACTTCGACCGCAAGCCGGTGGGCAGCGGCCCCTTCCGCTTCGTGTCCTTCCGGCCCGGCCGCTCCACCGTCGTCGAGCGCAACGACGCGTACTGGGACGGGCCCCCGCACCTGGACCGGCTGGAGTTCATCGTCGCCAACGAGGAGTCGGCCCGCGTCAACTCCCTTCTCGGCGGCCAGGTCGAGTACGCCCACGAACTGACCCCGACCACCGCCCGCGCGCACGAGGGCAAGGGGCAGATCGAGATCGTCCGGCTGCGCAACAGCGCCATGCAGGCCTTCGCGATGAAGACCGACCGGGCGCCGTTCGACGACAAGCGGGTCCGCGAGGCGTTCTTCCTGATCGCCGACCGCAAGGAGCTGGTCGCGGGCGCCCTGTCCGGCGCCGGCGAGATCGGCAACGACCTGTTCGGCAAGGGCTACGAGAACTACGCCGACGACCTGCCGCAGCGCGTCCAGGACCCCGACAAGGCCCGCCACCTGCTGAAGAAGGCGGGCGCCGAGAACCTGCGGGTCACCCTGGACACCTCCGACGTCGCCGCCGGCTTCACCGAGGCCGCGGCCATCTTCCGCGACCAGGCCGCCGAGGCCGGGGTGCGCGTGACGGTGCGCACGGGCAGCAAGGACACGTACTGGGCCGACACCCTGGACTCCGGGACGCTCGCCAGCTACCGCTCCGGCGCCATGCCCATCGAGTCCCACTTCTCGCAGCGCCTCCTCACCGACTCCACCACCAACGCCACCCACTGGCACCACAAGGACTTCGACGCCCTCTACCAGCAGGCCCAGTCGACCAAGGACGACACGGCACGGGCCGCCGTCTACGGACGCATGCAGCGCCGCCTGTACGCCGAGGGCGGCTTCCTCGTCTGGGGCTTCGCCGACTGGATCCTCGGCACGGCCCAGAACGTCCGCGGCGTCGCGCACGGAGCGCCCGCCAACACCCTGGACTGGGCCCGCTTCGACAAGGTGTGGCTGGCGTGACGGGCAGCGGTACCGGCGGCGGAGCCGGGCAGGCCGCGCGCGGCGGCGACCTGCGGGCCTGGCTGGTCCGCCGGCTCCTGCTGGGCGCCGGCCAGACCGTGGCCGTCGTCCTGCTGGTCTTCGCCCTCACCGAGGCGCTCCCGGGCGACGCGGCCGTGGCCCTCGCCGGCGACCAGCCCGACCCGGCGCGCATCGCCGCGATCCGCGAGGCGCTGCACCTGGACCGTCCCGCCCACGAACGCCTCGTCGCGTGGGCCGCCGGGCTCCTCCACGGCGACCTCGGCACCTCCCTCACCTCGGGGCGCCCGGTCGCCACGTACCTCGCGAACGGCGTCGGCCCGACCGTGCTGCTCGCCGCCCTCACCGTCACCCTGCTCGTCCCGCTCTCCGTCGGCCTGGGCGTCCTCGCGGCCCGGCACGAGGGCCGGTTCGTCGACCGCCTCGTCAGCTCGGTGACGCTGGCCGTCTACGCCGTACCGGAGTTCGCCCTCGGCGTCCTCCTCGTCACCGTCTTCGCGCTGCGCCTGGGCTGGTTGCCGCCGACCGCCGTGGGGTTCGGCGACGACCTGCTCGCGCACCCCGCCGCGCTGGTCCTGCCGGTTCTGGTGCTGCTGTCCCGGCCGGTCTGCTCGCTGGTCCGGCTGGTCCGCGCCGGCATGATCGACGCGCTGGCGTCACCGTACGCCGCGCAGGCCCGCCGGTACGGCATCGCGGGCGCGCGCGTCCGGTACGCGCACGCCCTGCCCAACGCCCTCGCGCCCGCCGCCCAGCAGCTCGCGCGCACCATCGACTGGCTGCTGTGCGGCGTCATCGTCGTCGAGGCCCTCTTCGTGATCCCCGGCCTCGGCACGGTCCTGATCAACGCCGTCGCGGAGCGCGACGTCCCGGTCATCCAGGGCCTGGCCGTGGTCTTCGGCCTCACCGCCGTCGTCCTGAACCTCGGCGCCGACCTGGTGGCCCGCCGGTTCGCCCCGCGAGCGGGGGTGGCGGCGTGAGATTCCCGGTACGCGCCCGCCCCGGCCGCTTCCTCCTCGGTCTCCTCCTCGTCGCCGGCCCCCTGCTCATCGCCCTCCTCGGCCCGCTGGTCGCGGGCGAACCGGGCCCCCGCGCCGCCTCCTTCACCCTCGGCGGCGGACACGGGGCCGGCGCCGACTTCGTCGGCCGGGACGTCTGGCGGCAGGTGCTGCTCGGCGGCCGTACCGTCGTCCTCACCGCGCTCTCCGCGACGGCACTGGCGTACGCGGTGGCCCTGCCGCTCGGCCTGACCGGCGCGCTGACCCACCGCCGCTGGCTCGAAGACCTGCTGATGCGCCCGCTGGACGTGCTCCTCGCGATCCCGTCCCTGCTGCTGATCCTGCTGGTGGCGGCCGTCTTCTCGCCCGGCACGGTGGGGCTCGCGCTGCTCGTCGCGCTGGTCAACATCCCGGACGCCGCACGCATCGTCCGCGCCACCGCGGCGGAGGCGGCCGCCCGCCCGGCGGTCGAAGCGCTGCGGATGCAGGGCGAGAGCTGGTGGCGGATGGCCGTCGGCTACGTCGGACGGTCGGCCCTGCGCACCCTCGCCGCCGACGCCGGCACCCGGCTGACGGGCGTCCTGTACCTCGTCGCCACCGCCGCCTTCCTGGGCGTCGGGGTGGCCCCGGACGCCGCGGACTGGGCGGTGATGGTCGACCGCAACCGCACGGGCCTGTTCGTCCAGCCCTGGGCCGTCGTCCTGCCCGCCGTGCTGATCGTCGCCCTGACCATGGGCGGCAACCTGCTCCTCGACGCGGCCCTGACGTCCCGCGGCCGCCGCCCCACACCCCTCCGCCCCTTGCCCCGCCCCCGAAAGGAGCACCCCGCGTGAACGGGCCCGAGTTCCTGTACGCCACGGAGGCCCCGGTCGCGGAGATCGAGGACCTGCGCGTGGTGATGCCGGAGGGCGCCCGGGGCGGTGCGGGCGAGGCGCCCGGCGCGCGCGCCCTCGTCGACGGCGTCTCCCTGCGCCTGTACGCCGGGCGGATCACCGCGCTCGTCGGCGCCTCCGGCAGCGGCAAGACGACCACCGCGGCGGCGCTGCTGGGCGAGTACCCGGCGGGCGCCCACGTGACCGGCACCGTCCGCGTACCGGAAGGCCCGGTCGGCTACGTGCCCCAGCACCCGGCGGCCGCCCTCAACCCCGCGCGCCGGGTCGACGCCCTCCTCCGCGACATCGCCCGCGCGCGCGTCCGCGACCTGCCCCGCCGCGACCGCCGCACGGCCGTCACCGAACGCGTCCTGCGCGCTTGCGCGGAGGCCCAGCTCACCGACGCCGAGACCCTGCTGCGCCGCTACCCGCACCAGCTCTCCGGCGGCCAGCAGCAGCGCGTCGTCCTCGCCCAGGCGCTCCTCACCGGGGCCCGGGTGGTGATCGCCGACGAGCCGACCACCGGCCAGGACGCGCTCACCAAGCGCCGCATCGTCGACCAGCTCGCCGCCGTGGCCCGGCAGGGCATCGCCGTACTCCTCCTCAGCCACGACCTGGACGTCGTCCACGCCCTGGCCGACGACCTGCACATCATGTGCGCGGGCCGCATCCTCGAAGCCGGCCCGCCCCGGCACGTCCGGACGGCCCCGCGCCACCCCTGGACCCGCGCCCTCCTCGCCCCCGAGCCCGCGTCGTACGCGCGCGCCGACCCTCCTGAGACCACTGAGCCCACCGACACCGCCGCCGAAAACGCCCCCGCCCCCCTCCTCCGCATCCGCTCCCTCACCGCCCACCACCACCGCACCCCCGTCCTGCGCCTCCCCGACCTCTCCCTGCGCCCCGGCGAGTGCCTGGCCGTGGTCGGCCGGTCGGGCAGCGGCAAGACGACCCTCGGCCGCTGCGTGGCGGGCCTGCACCGCGCCTACGACGGCGAGATCCGGCTCGACGGCGAAACCCTGCCGCGCAGCCTCCGCGCCCGCAGCCGCGCGCAACTGGCCGCCGTCCAGTACGTCTTCCAGGACGCCCGCGACGCCTTCGACGAGCACCGGCCCGTCCTGGACCAGGTGGCCCGCACCGCCGTCCGGTTGCGTGCCGTCCCCACCGCCGACGCCCTGGCCGAGGCGGCGGACACCCTGGCCGCCCTCGGGCTCCCCGTGGCGCTCGTCCGCCGTAACCCCCCGCAGCTCTCCGGCGGTGAACTGCAGCGCGCGGCACTGGCCCGCGCCCTCCTGGCGCACCCCCGCGTCCTCGTCTGCGACGAGATCACCTCGGGTCTGGACACCCTCACCCGCCGGTCCCTGCTCACCCATCTCACCGGCCTGCTTCGGACCCGCCCCGAACTGTCCCTGGTACTGATCACCCACGACCGGGACACCGCGGCCCTCGCCGACCGCACCGCGGTCCTCGACAACGGCCGCCTCGCCGAACACGGCCCCACCGCCCGTCTCCTCGAAGCCCCCGCCCACCCCACGACGGCCGCCCTTCTCCGGCCCCCGGAATCCTGGGTGGCGGAGGCCCCCGCCTGACCGGGAGGCGCTGTTCGGCGGCGCATGACCTGGGGCCCGCACCCCCGTGGTGCGGGCCCCAGGCCGTTGCGGGCGCGGCCGTCCGGCGGGCCGCTACGTGCCCGCGACTTCCTGGTCCTGCGCGTGCTGGTTCGTGCCGCCGGACTTCTCCTGCGTACGGAGCATCTGGGCCAGCGCTTCGAGGCTCTGCGCGGCGGCCGTGCCGCCGCCACAGGTCAACGAGGCGATGAGGTTGCCGAGCAGGCCTGCCCGGTCGGCGACTATGCGGACCTGACCGATCTCGACGACCAGACCCAGCAGGTCCAGCCGCAGTCCCTGCGGGATGTCGAGGACGACGCACTCTCGGGACGGTGTTGTCATGCCGAGTCTTCCCCTCTGAAGGACCAACCTCGCTCCGGTACCCCTCGGGAGGCACCCCATACGCACCCGCACGCCCGCTCCTCAGGCCTCTTCGGCCGCGGACGCCGGGGCGAACGGCGGCGGCGTGGGCCGTGACGGGAGCCCGTCCACGCGGTACGTACGTGGACCGCCGCGCCGGGTACGCGGTACCACCTGCGCCTGCGGCGGGTGGGCCGCACGTCGGTGCGTAGGCCGGCCGCGGGCCTACGGGCCGCGCAGCCGGATGCGGCCGGGCCGATACGTCAGGGGTGGCGTACTCCGTGCCGACCGGGACATTCGGCGTGGTTGTCCAGGCGACTGTGGGTTGCTCGGCCGGGGAGAGCGGGCAGTGCGGCGTGGTGCGCGTACGTCACCCGGGCCCGGGTCCGGTACGGCGAAGGCCCCGGCGCTGTCCGCCGGGGCCTGTCGGGAGGAGCCGCTACTTGCCGGCGCCCACGGGGTCGACCGTGATGGCGGACGAAGGGCCGTCGGAGACGGGGACGTTGATGCTCACGGGCAGGGTGTGCGAGTGGGTCTCGCCGGGCGGGGTGACGATGAGGGACGTGTAGGTCACGCCGCTGCCGCCGGAGTCGTTCATCGGGTGGTGGAGGGTGAAGCGGGTCTCCTCGCCGGGCGCGACGCCGACCTTCGTCGGGCCGATCTTGCTGCGGGTGGCGCTGACGGTGCCGTCCTTGCCCTTCAGGTCCGCGCCGGGGAAGCCCTGCAGGGTGCAGGCGGCGGACCCGGTGTTCTTGAGGTTGATGAGCGTGATGCCCTCGCTCATGCCGTGGGACGTGCTGAAGTCGAGCTGCGAGGTCTTGCACGAGCCGGAGCCCGAGGCGCCGCCTCCGTCGGAGCCGCCGCTGCTGGAACCGGACTGCGCGCCGGTGGAGTTGTCGTCGGCGGGCGCGCTGCTGCCGCCGGAGCTCTGGGCCGAGGAGCTGTCGCTGCTGCCGCTCGCGGAGGTGCTGTCCTCGCCCTGGCAGGCGGTGAGTGAGAGGCCGGCGGCGACGACCACGGCCAGGAGGGACAGCTTCGGGGCACGCATCGTTTCTCCTTGGGGGATGTGTGGGGGGAGCGCTCACCTCACGCGAGTGAGCGTTGTTGATCACTGTGCCCCAGAGGGCGCCGCCGGTGTCGCGCGGGACCGCCCCCTAGTACGTGGCTGTGACAAACGGTTCCGCATGGTGAGACTTCTCCTGCCTCTCTGGGTAACAGCGTGCACATTCGTCCGACATGGGCGCGTGGCATTTTCGGTGGAGACACCGCGAGCCCCCCGCACGCCGCTGTCGACCCGGAAGAAGCTTCGTTATCTGTGAAGGGGCCTCGGATTTCAGGTAATCGGCGACAGTCGCCGTGCTGAAGGTCAGTTTTCGGGTGCCTGCACGATGAATGCAGGGATGTGGCGCGGTCCGGGCGAAGCGATCGGTGGTTTCCTCCCCGGGCACGTGCATTCAGGAGTATCCGACCCTCTTGGTGCTGGCTGATCGGCCGGCGAGGCAAGCGCACGGTACGGCGTGACCCGGTGAGCGACAGGGAGGAAAACCATGGTGGTTCTGCGTGCGGATTCGCGGACGCCTTCGGGCATGACGTTCTTGGATTACGGAGTTTCCACTCTCGCGCGTCTTCTGGACAGTACGGGAATGGATGTCGAACAGGGCACGAAGGTGCTGCGCGGGATGCTCACGCCATGGGGCGAGAAGCAGATAGGTGAGCGACCACATTGGCACTCGGACGTGTGCGCCGACGGTTCGCCGATCGAGTTCTCCGCGGCCTTCTCGCGCGCCTGTCGCCAGATCCGCGTGCTGGTCGAGGCCCTGCCGGCCCGGCCGGGCACCCCGGCCGCACAGGAATCGGCGATCGAGCTCACCCGGGTACTGATCCAGGAGTTCGGCGCGGACGGCGACCGGCTCGCGAAAATAGCGGACCTCTTCCTGCCGCAGGAGAATCCCAGGGGCTTCGCGATGATGCACGCCGTGGTCCTCGCGCCGAACCGGCAGCCCGAGTTCAAGGTCTACCTGAACCCGAACGCCAACGACAGCATGACCGACGTCGAGCGGACCCAGGAGGCAATGGAGCGTATGGGATTCGGGAAAGCGTGGACGGCGGTCGTCGACTACGCGGACCGCGGATTCGACCTCGACCGGATCGTCTATGTCAGCCTCGACCTGACCGACGGCCCCGAATCGCGCGTGAAAGTGTATTTCCGGCACTACGACGCCACCCCGGAAGACCTCGACGCGCGCATGGAAATATCGGCCCAGCACGAAACCGGACTCCTCGCCGAATTCTGCCGCGAGGTGACCGGAAAATCGGGGGCGGTGCGGAGCCAGCCGCTCGTCAGCAATCTGACCTTCGCGACCGCCGGCGGGCACCTCCCCGTCTCCGCGACGCTGTACGTCCCCCTGTGGGTGCACGCCGAGAGCGACCGGACCGTACGGAACCGCATCAGCTCGGTCATGACCGACCTCGGGCTCCCCGACAGCGACTATCGAGCGCTGCTGGACCATGTGGCGCGGCGTCCGCTGCCGGACGGGCGGGGGATCCACACGTACGCATCGGCGCGCGTGCAGCACGGCCGGCCCCGGGTGACCACCTACTGGTCCTCGGAGCTCTACGACCGCTATCCGCCGGCCCGTTACCAGCGGGGGTGACCGCCATGCCGCTGCACGACATCTCGCGTACGCCGTCCCACGGCGCGGCGCAGGAGGCGATGGGTGCGCTCTTCGACGACGCGCGCGTCCGGCCCGCACTGCTCCGCAACCGGTCGCACATACGGTGGGGCGCCTGTCCGCCCGACGTGATCCCGCTGACGGCGGCCGAACCGGACTTCCCCGGGCCCCGGGTGGTCACCGACGCCATGATCTCGGCGCTGGCCGACGGCTACTTCCCCTATGCGTCACCGGAGGGGCTCGACGAACTCCGGGAGACGTTCGCGGAGGTGGCCCGGGACCGCTACGGGATACGCGCACACCCCGACCACGTGGTGCCCGCGCCCGGCACGGCGGCCGCGCTGTGGGGCGTGGTGCATCTCCTGTGCGGCGCGGGCGACGAGTGCATCCTGCCGGACCCCGTGGACCTGCTCTTCGGCCAGGCCGTCGACGCCGCCGGCGCCCGCCGCGTCCACTGCCCCGTGGACAAGAACACGGGACAGCTCGACCCGGACCGGCTCGCCGCTCTGATCACCCCGCGCACCGCACTGATCTGCATGTGCAACCCGCACAACCCCCTCGGCACGGTCTTCCCCGAGGACACGCTCCGCGCGGTGGCGGAAACGGCGGGCCGGCACGGCATCCCGGTCCTGTCCGACGAGGTCTGGAACGAGATCGTGTACCCACCCGGCGTGCACGTCAGCATGGCGAGCCTGGACACGGCGGCCGACCCGCGCATCCACACCGTGACCGGGCTGTCCAAGACCTTCGCGCTCCCCGGCCTCCGGATGGGATTCGTGATCGCCCCGAACGCGGCCGAGGCGGGTGCGCTGCGGCGCATCTTCCGCCGTCTCGGCGCCGCGTACAGCCTGACCCCCTTCACCCAGGCCGGTGCGCTGGCCGCGCTGCGCCACGGCTGGCCCTGGCGGGACGCGTTCCTGGCCCACCTGCGGGAGATGCGGGACTACTGCGTGGCACGGCTGAACGCGATGCCGGGGGTGAGCTGCCGCCGACCGGACGGCACGTTCGTGCTGTTCCCCGAGGTGTCGGCCACCGGCCTGGACAGCCGCGCCATGGGCGCGTTCCTCCTGGCGGAGGCCCGGGTCGCGGTGGTGGCCGGCACGCCGGAATGGTTCGGCCCCGGCGCCGAAGGCAACATCCGCATCAGTTACGCCACGTCCCGGGCGGTGCTGGAAGAGGCGCTGAACCGCGTGGAGCGGGCCGTCGAAGGGCTGTCGCCCCGCACGCGGGCCGTCCCGGCCTGAGCCGCCCGCGGCCCGGGCCTCCCGCCTCACCCCCGCAGCCATGCCCTCAGCGAGCCCCACCAGGACCGACGACTCCGGTGAGGCGGCGTCGACGGGTACGGGGGAACCGGAGGGAGCGGGGCGTCGGCAGCGGGCTCCGAGCCGGGGGCCGCCGCGTCCCGGGCGTCCGAGGGGGCCCCGGGCCCCGGGACCGTACCGGCCGCGCCGTCGTCGGAAGCGGAGAAGTGGCGCGGGCCCGGGGTGAACGTCACCGGCAGGCTGGTCAGATGGCGCGTCATCCAGCCCGACACCCAGCGCAGGTCCGTCTCGGGGATGCTGAGCCGGGCGTCGGGCAGCCGCGCCAGCAGCGTGTCGATGCCGGTGTCGGCGATGGCGCGCCCGATGTTCTGACCGGGGCATTCCTGCGAGCCGCTGCTGAACGCGAGGTGCCCGCGGTTCCCGTACAGCGGGGCCGAAGGGTCCGGGCGGGCGGCCGGGTCGTGGTTGCCGGCGGCCAGACCGAGCAGCAGCATGTCCCCCGCCTCGACCTTCTGACCGCCGATCTCCGTGTCCACGGCGGCCCAGCGGCCGGGGATGGTCATCAGCGGTGGCTCGGTCCAGAGCACGTGCTCCACCACGTCCGGCAGGACCATCTGCCCACCGGCCAGCGACGCGTGACAGCGGGGGTCGGTCAGCACCATCCGCAGCGTGCTCTTGAGCAGATTGACCGTGGTCTCGTTCGCCGCGATGAGGATGACCCGCAGGTGGTTCCAGACCTCCTCGTCGGTCAGCCCGGAAGGGTGCTCGATCAACCAGGACGCGATGTCCTGGCCGAGGTCCTTGCGTTTGCGCCGTACGAGGTCCGCGAGCGTCTCCACGATGAACTCGTTGCTGGCCACGGACGTCTCGGTGCCCGCCACCATGTCCCGGCTGGCCGCGACCAGCCGCGGCCCGAACTCGTCGGGCATGCCCAGCAGCTGCGTCAGGACGAGCATGGGCAGCTGCTCGGTGTACTCGGCGACCAGGTCGGCCTTCCCCCGCTCCGAGAACTCGTCGGTGAGCTGGTGGGCGAAGCGGATGATGTGCCGCCGGATGCCTTGGTGGTGGAAGCGGCTCAGGCTGTCGGTGACCGCCGTCCGCAGCCGGTCGCGCTCCGCACCGTCCAGGAACAGGCAGACCGGCTGCCAGGCGATCATCGGGAGCAGTGGGGAGTCCGGTGGCACCTTCCCCTCCTTGAACCAGCGCCACGTACGGGAGTCGCGGCTGAACCGGCCGGGGGTACCGGCGACTTCCAGGATCTCGCGGTAGCCGACCACGAGCCAGGCCGGCAGGTCGCCGTCCAGCAGGACGGGCGCGACGGGCCCGTGCTCGGCGCGCAGGCGCTCGTACATGCCCATGGGATCGGCGGCCGCCTCGGGGCCGAAGAGCCGGGCCAGTCCGTCGGTACTCCCGGCTCCGGCGTGCGCCGGGCACTCCGGGGGCGGTCCGGACGGCGACGTGGTGCGGGTCCGGTCGGGGGAGGAGGAGGTCACCGTGGCTCCGAGGTCGTGGTGGTGAGGGCGTACAGGTAACGCACGAGGGTGAGCAGGCCGTCGCGGCTGGAGGAACGCTCCCGGGCGTCGCAGTCGACCACCGGTACGGCATCGGGGATGTCCAGGGACTCCCGGAGGTCGGCCACCGGATAGGAGGGGGCGTCCGGGAAGGCGTTGATCGCGACGATGAAGGGCACTCCGCGCTCCTCGAGCCGGCCCATCACGTCGAAGCTGTCCTCCAGCCGCCGGGCGTCGATCAGGACCACGGCGCCGAGCGCGCCTTCGAAGAGGCCGTCCCACAGGAACCAGAAGCGCTGCTGGCCGGGGGTGCCGAACACGTACAGGACCAATTCGTCGCTGAGGGTGATCCGGCCGAAGTCCATCGCCACGGTCGTTTCGCTCTTGCGCTCGATGCCGGCGATGTCGTCGACCCCGGCGCTGGCCTGCGTCATGGTCTCCTCGGTGGTGAGCGGTCTGATCTCACTGACCGATCCGACGAGGGTGGTCTTCCCGACGCCGAAGCCCCCGACGACGACGACTTTCACCGCGGTGGTGACCGAGTCCGGCAGGGCGTCTTCGGGCCGGGGACCGACGACGGGCTCAGAGATTCTGTAGTCCATGCATCACCGCCTCCAAGAGTTCGACATCGGGCATCGTCCTGGCGGGGATCGACGCCCGGGCTTCGACGTGGCCGCTCGTCAGCAGGTCCGTGAGCAGCACGATCACCGCGCTGACCGGCAGCCGGAGATACGCGGAGATCTCGGCGACGGAGAGCGGGTAGCCGCAGATGCCGACGATGGAGGCGCGTTCGGGCTCCATGCCCGAACCGGCCTCGCTGCGGCTGACGATCAGCGTGACCACGTCCAGGGAAACGGGCTCCTCGGGCGGATTCCGGTCGTCGGCGAGGAGGTAGAGCCGGTCGGGGCCGCCTTCTTCCCAGGGCCGTGGCTTCGCCCTTTTCGGTTCTTTCATGGCAGCTGCCGGTCGGACCGCGGCGGACTGCTGAGGTGCTGCCCGATCCGGGCGACCAGGTCACGCATGCGCTGCCCCACCAGCCCGGCGTCCACGTCGGCGTCGGCCAGTACCGCCAGATACGCCCCGGCGCCGGCCGCCATCAGATAGAAGAAACCGCCGTCGACCTCGACCACCACGAGTTTCATCCGGCCGTCGCCGTGCGGGAATTCCACGGCGATGGCCGCAGAAAGACTTTGCAGACCGGCACAGGCGGCGGCGAGGCGGTCGGCCGCGTCGCCTTCCGTACCGTTCTGCGCCATACACAGGCCGTCCGAGGACAGCAACACGATATTGCGGATCTGCGGGACGCTGGATGCCAATTCCTCCAACATCCAGTCCATATTGAGCCACTGCTTTGTCACCACGTACTTACTCATCCTTACCTGATGATTCAGTTACTGCTCGGACTCGTCATCGCTCAGGCCGTGGGGACGAGGCGCTGGGGATTCGGTCGGGGAATCGGCGTGGGAATCGCCGGAGACGCCGTCGAGGAAGGCGGACATCCACAGCCCGGCCTCTGGGGGTGCGTCGGCCGATTCCGGGGACCGGGAGTCGGCGCGGCGGGAAGCCGTCTGGGGCCGCGGGTAGGGGGACAGCGCGCGGGTACGCCGCTTGCGCTGCGGGAGCCCGTTGGCGTTGCGCCGGACGGCGGTGGGCGCGGCCTCCTCGACGGGCGGCTGCGGGGCCCGCGTCAGGCCGTAGGCGGGGACATGGCGGTGCGGCGGCAGGACGGCTGCCTTGATCAGGTCTCCGCCGGGCACCGGGTTCACGGTGACCGTCTCCGGCGGGACGATCAGTACGACGCGTACGCCGCCGTACGCGGACTTCCGCAGGGACACCTTGAAGTTGTTCGCCTTGGCCAGCCGGCCGACCACCGCCAGGCCGAGACGCGGCGCCTCACCCAGGTCGTTCAGGTCCAGCCCCCCGCCGGGGGTGCTCTGGGCCAGGGCCTCCTCGGCGCGCCTGCGGGCCTCGTCGGTCAGGCCGAGCCCGGCGTCCTCGATCTCGACCGCCACGCCGGACTGCACCTCTGACGCGGTCAGATGGACCCGGGTCCGGGGCGGTGAGTAGCGCGTGGCGTTGTCCAGGAGCTCGGCGACGGCGTGGATCAGCGGCTCCGCGCCCCGGCCGATGATGCCGACGTCGGCCACCGAGTGCAGATCCACCCGCCGGTAGTCGGTGATCCGGGACATGGCGCCGCGCAACACGTTGAACAGCGGGATGTCCTTCTGCCACTGGCGCCCCGGGCGGGCCCCGCCGAGTACGGCGATGCTGTCCGCGAGCCGGCCGACCAGCGCCGTCCTGTGGTCGAGGTGCAGCAGGTCGTTGTAGACCTGGCGGTCCCGGCCATGGCGGTCCTCCATCTCCCGTACTTCCAGGGCCTGTTGATGCACGATGGCCTGGACGCGGCGGGCGATGTTCACGAAGGCCTGCTGGGCGGCGGAACGCAGGTCACCCTCGATCTCGACGGCCTGCAGGGTGCGGCGCACCACGCGGCGGTGCGCCGTGTCGAACCCGGGGCTGACGAGGGACGCCGTGTCGAGGGTGCGCACCACCTCGTCGACCGAGGTGCCCTTCTTCATCCGGGCCAGGGCAGTGGGCAGCGTCTCGTTGGCCAGCCGTACCGTCTCGATCTCCTGCTGGGCCAGCTGCCGTTGCAGGAAGTCCTCGCGCGCGGCGTACTGCTTGCGCAGCGTGTCGAGGGCGCGGCCCCGGCGCGCGGCGACGATCGCCGCCACGGCCACGGCCGTCGTCGCGACGATGCCGGCCCAGACGGTGTAGGGGCGGGCCGTCGGAGGCCCCGACGACGCGGCCACGGTCGTACATATGGCCAGTAGTGAGGGCGGCAGCAGCCACATCGCGGTGGCGGGCCCCGGCCTTCCGGGTGATGCATCAGCACGGACCATCGGCATCCTCAGAGCACAAAGGGGGGAACAGGGCGTCATGCGCGGCATTCACGGGCCCCGGGAAATGGCCGGCAACGGCAGGGGCGACCGTCGGATCACGCTCGCCGATATTCGGTCGCAGCGCATGACTTATCGACATTCCGCGCGGAGTCGGGTCCCCAGGACGCCCGAACCCTCGTGCGGTGGGCGGTATCACCACAGCCAGCAGCGACGCGTTTTTCCGTCGCAACTCGCTGCGCGGCAGTGAGCATAGCGGTGTGGGAATAGCTTTGTGGGGCGAGTGCATACGACAAATGAATGCACTCACGTGCGAAATTCAGCAGAATCGTTTGGCGCTGGCCATACGCCGAAATCCCCGGCTCCTTTTCGGGCTGCCGGCAACCGGCGCAAAGGAGCGGGTGCACAATTATGTCCGAGTCACGCGGCTTGCGGGCCATATGGCGCGAAGACGCAGCAAACCGGTGGCCTTGTCGGGGTGGCGCGTCCAGTTGATCGGCTCGGATGGCCGGGCCCACACGCATGCGGCGGACGAACCGGGCGGACGAACCGGAGGGCGAGAACCGCCACGAGAACGTCGAAGGGCCCCACTGCGAACAGTGGGGCCCTTCGACATCGTGCCCGGTGAGGCACTGGCGGAGGATACGAGATTCGAACTCGTGAGGGGTTGCCCCCAACACGCTTTCCAAGCGTGCGCCCTAGGCCTCTAGGCGAATCCTCCGAGGAAGACATTACATGACGTGGAGGAGTGCTCGCGAACTCGATCCCCGGCCGTCCCGTGTGACGTGAACAACCCCGTCCAGGGAGGTGGTGAGGGTCGTTTCGGGGGTGCTGGATCAGGTACTGTGGGCGCAGCCCCTCACGTGGCGCTATCTGACTGAACTCCCCCAGGGCCGGAAGGCAGCAAGGGTAGGTCGGCTCTGGCGGGTGCGTGGGGGGCGTTTGCGTTCCCGGGGCGGTGCTGCGCGTCCGGCAGGCCCGGGGCGCGGTGGCCCCGAGTCCGGTCCCCGGTGAGCACGGCCGTGGGGCATCGTCGGCGGGGACCGTTTGTCGGTGCGGGCCGATATCGTCGTATGCGTGTCATCCCTTGCGCTGTACCGCCGCTACCGCCCCGAGACCTTCGCCGAGGTCATCGGGCAAGAGCACGTGACCGACCCGCTGCAGCAGGCCCTGCGGAACAACCGCGTCAACCACGCGTATCTCTTCAGCGGACCGCGCGGCTGCGGCAAGACGACCAGCGCGCGGATCCTGGCGCGCTGCCTGAACTGTGAGCAAGGCCCCACTCCGAATCCCTGCGGGGAGTGCCAGAGCTGCGTCGACCTCGCGCGCAACGGCCGCGGATCGATCGACGTGATCGAGATCGACGCCGCGTCGCACGGTGGTGTGGATGACGCCCGTGAGCTGCGCGAGAAGGCCTTCTTCGGCCCCGCCAGCAGCCGGTACAAGATCTACATCATCGACGAGGCCCACATGGTCACCTCGGCGGGCTTCAACGCCCTGCTGAAGGTGGTCGAGGAGCCGCCGGAGCATCTGAAGTTCATCTTCGCGACCACCGAGCCCGAGAAGGTCATCGGGACGATCCGGTCGCGTACGCACCACTACCCCTTCCGCCTCGTCCCGCCCGGGACCCTGCGGGAGTACCTGCACGAGGTGTGCGGCCGGGAGGAGATCCCGGTCGAGGAGGGCGTGCTGCCGCTGGTCGTACGGGCCGGCGCCGGGTCGGTGCGTGACTCGATGTCGGTGATGGACCAGCTGCTGGCCGGCGCCGCCGCCGACGGCGTGACCTACGCCATGGCCACGGCTCTGCTCGGGTACACCGACGGGTCGCTGCTGGACTCGATCGTGGAGGCGTTCGCCTCGGGGGACGGGGCGGCGGCCTTCGAGGTCGTGGACCGGGTGATCGAGGGCGGCAACGACCCCCGGCGGTTCGTCGCGGACCTGCTGGAGCGGCTGCGTGACCTGGTGATCCTGGCGGCCGTGCCGGACGCGGCGGAGAAGGGGCTGATCGATGCCCCGGCCGACGTCGTGGAGCGGATGGAGGCCCAGGCGTCCGTCTTCGGCGCCGCGGAGCTCAGCCGGGCGGCCGACCTGGTCAATTCCGGTCTGACGGAGATGCGCGGGGCCACCTCGCCGCGGCTCCAGCTGGAGCTGATCTGTGCGCGGGTGCTGCTGCCTGCCGCGTACGACGACGAGCGCTCGATGCAGGCGCGACTGGACCGCCTGGAGCGCGGCGTCGGCGTCGCCGCGCTCGGCGGCGGCATGCCGGGCGGCGCACCGGGTGCGGCCGGGATGCCGGTCATGCAGCCGGGCGGCGAGCCCGCGGCGGGGTACGTGCCCGGGCCCGACACCCATGCGGCGCCGGGCGTTCCGGCGGGGCCGAGCGGTCCCGCGGCGGCGCGCGCCGCGGTGCGCGGCGCGATGGGCGGCACGGGAGGTGGCCCCGGGAACGGCCCGGCGGCCGGCGCAGCGACGGGAGCAGCGGCAGGCGCGCCGGGTGGTCCTGCCGGCGGCGGCCAGCCGGGGACCGGAGGGACGCCCGGTGCGGGCAGCGCGCCCGGGGACGCCTCGGGTGCCGGCCCCGCGCCCGGCAGCGGTGGCGGCCCGGCGGGCGCGTGGCCTTCCGGCGCGCAGCAGCCGGGGCGTGCGCCGGGCGACGGCGCGCAGGCGGCGGGGGCAGGCGAGGAGGCCGGTGCCGGGGCCCGTCGGCCGGGTGCCTGGCCAGGCGCGGCGAGCGGACCGGGCGGGCCCGGCGGCGCGAGCGGGCCGGGTGGACCAGGTGTACCTGGTGGCGCGAGTGGGCCGGGTGGACCAGGTGTACCTGGTGGCGCGAGTGGGCCGGGCGGTGCCGGTGAGGAGTCCGGGCAGCGGCCCGGGGCGTGGCCGACGACCGGTGGCGCAGGACCGCAGGGCGGACCGGCGGAGGGCGCCGAGGGCGGTGCGGCCGGTGGCCGCCGGCCCGGCGGCTGGCCGACCGCGGCCGCGCCGGGGAGCCAGGCGGGCCGCGGCGGCGGCGGCCAGGGCGGCGCACCCGTACAGCAGCCCGGTGGGCAGCCGTCGTACGCGCAGCAGCCGTCCGCGCCGCAGCCGTCCGCGCCGCAGCCGGCGGCCATGCAGCAGCCCGCGGCCCAGCAGGGCGGGGGCTCGCCGGGCGCCGGCGGACAGAGCAGCGCCCAGGGGACGCAGCAGGTACGGCAGATGTGGCCGGACATCCTGGAGGCGGTGAAGGGCAAGCGGCGCTTCACCTGGATCCTGCTCAGCCAGAACGCCCAGGTGGCCGGGTTCGACGGCACGACCCTGCAGGTCGGCTTCCCCAATGCCGGGGCGCGCGACAGCTTCGCGAACGGCGGCAGCGAGGACGTGCTGCGGGAGGCGCTGGCCGAGCGGTTCGGCGTGCAGTGGCGGGTCGAGGCGATCATCGACCCGTCGGGCGGTGCCAACCCGCCGAGCGGCGGCCCGGCCCCGCGCGGCGGCGGCTTCGGCGGCGGCGCGAGCGGCGGTGGCGGCTTCGGCGGTGGCGGTGGCTACGGCGGCGGTGCGGCCCCGGCCGGACCCCCTCAGGCCGCCGCGGCGCCGGCGGCGCCCGCGCAGGGCGGGTCCGACCGGAGTGGTGGCACGGGCGGCGGCCAGGGTGCGCAGCGGGCGCGGCAGGCCGTGTCCTCGGCCGGGGCGTCGCAGGCGCCGGGGCCGGCCGCGGAGCCCGCGTACCGCGAGCCGGAGCCCCCGCCGTACTCGATCGAGGACGACATGCCGGCCGAGGACGACGCCGACCTCGTCGACACCGCCCTCAGCGGCTACGACCTCATCGTCCGCGAGCTGGGTGCGACGGTCATAGAAGAGTTCAACAACGAGTGACGAGCGGCGTGGGTGACCGGTTTCCCCTCGGCTTTTCCCTCGGCGCCTCTTGTCGCTTTCCGTAATCGCCGCAGGCTCGTCGCTGCCCGGTGGAGGCGTACATCCGTGCTCCTCCCCGCGACGTAGGGCGTCACGCTCCCGGAGCACGTAGGCTCGGGCTACCGCACCCATTTGTAGTCGTAAGGCAGGAGTCCGCAGTGATCCCCGGTGGTCAGCCCGATATGCAGCAGCTGCTTCAGCAGGCCCAGAAGATGCAGCAGGACCTTGCGGCGGCCCAGCAGGAGCTGGCGCAGACGCCCGTGTCGGGGTCGGCGGGCGGTGGTCTCGTCAAGGCGACGGTGAACGGCGCCGGCGAGCTGAAGGGCCTGGAGATCGACCCCAAGGCGGTGGACCCGGAGGCGGCATCGCCCGAGGAGACGGCCGAGACCCTCGCGGATCTCGTCCTCGCCGCCGTTCAGGACGCCAACGCCGCGGCCGCGAAGCTCCAGCAGGACAAGCTGGGCCCGCTCGCGCAGGGCCTCGGCGGCGGCAGCGGCATCCCCGGCCTCCCCTTCTGAGGCCTCCCCGCAGCAGGGCCGGTCCGGTTTCCCGCGGGAAACCGGACCGGCCCCGGCGGGGAAGAACAGCAGAAGACCGGACGGCCGGCAGGCCGAGAGTTCCGGCAGGTTCCCTCTTCAGGGGGCCGAGACCTCCCTTTCGGACGGGAGGGCAACTAGCGTACGGAGCAGGGCGGACAAGGGAGAGAGCGTTCCGTGTACGAAGGCGTGGTCCAGGACCTGATCGACGAGCTGGGGCGGCTGCCCGGCGTCGGTCCCAAGAGCGCGCAGCGGATCGCTTTCCATGTCCTCCAGGCCGAGCCGACCGACGTCCGGCGGCTGGCGAACGCGCTGATGGAGGTCAAGGCGAAGGTCCGGTTCTGTGCCGTGTGCGGCAACGTCGCGCAGGACGAACAGTGCCAGGTCTGCCGTGACCCGCGCCGGGACCCCTCGGTCATCTGCGTGGTCGAGGAGCCCAAGGACGTCGTCGCGATCGAACGGACGCGGGAGTTCCGCGGTCGGTACCACGTACTGGGCGGGGCCATCAGCCCCATCGAGGGCGTGGGCCCGGACGACCTGCGGATCAGGGAGCTGCTGGCCCGGCTCGCCGACGGCACCGTCAACGAGCTGATCCTGGCCACCGACCCGAACCTGGAAGGCGAGGCCACCGCCACGTACCTCGCGCGCATGATCAAGCCCATGGGACTGAAGGTGACGCGCCTGGCCAGCGGACTGCCGGTCGGGGGCGACTTGGAGTATGCCGACGAGGTCACGCTCGGGCGGGCCTTCGAAGGACGGAGACTTCTCGATGTCTGATCCCACGCTGCACAACGCGTCGCAGAACCCGGACGACTTCGCCGTACAGGTCGCCGACTCGATCGACAGCTTCATCGTCGCGGTCACGGAAGTCGCGCGCGGCGACGAGCCGGACAGCGCCGTGCCCTTCCTGCTCCTGGAGATCTCCCAGCTGCTGCTCACCGGCGGCCGGCTGGGCGCCCACGAGGACATCGTCCCCGACGAGCGGTACGAGCCGGACGTCGGCCCGGAGCCGGACGTGGACGAGCTGCGCGAGCGGTTCGCGACGCTGCTGGACCCGGTGGACGTCTACAACGAGCTGTTCGACCCGTACGTACCGCGCAGTGCGCCGGTGGCCTGCCGGATCTCCGACGACCTCGCCGACATCATCACCGACCTGCGGCACGGCCTCGCGCACTACCGCGCCGGCCGGGTCAGCGAGGCCCTGTGGTGGTGGCAGTTCTCGTACCTGTCGAACTGGGGGCCCACCGCGAGCGCCGCGCTGCGCGCCCTGCAGTCGCTGGTCGCGCACGTCCGGCTGGACCAGCCGCTGGACGAGCTGGACGGCCTGGACACCGACACGGGCGCCGACGGCGGTGGCGACCTGGAGGAAGAGGCCGGGAAGGTGATGGCGGCGGAGATCGCCGGGCCGCTGGGCCTGCACCAGGCCTGAGCGCCGGGCGCGCACAGGGGGCCCGGCGTGCCCTTGGGCGCGGTCGCGTAACACCGTGCGCCCTGTGAGCTGGCTTACGTTTCCGGGTGGTTTCCGTGTGCTCCCGGCCGGAGCGGGCAGGTGGCCTGCCGAGCGGGCGCGACGGAGCGCCACGCCGGCCGTTTCGGGAGATACTCGGAAGAAGGACACGGGACGGCTCGTACCGGGTCAGGACGGTGAGCACTGTGGTCGAACGCGACCGACGTGCTGACCGTTTCGATCAGGTAGCGAGCAATGTGTCTCACGATGTGGTATTGGCGAGGCGGTTTCCGCCTGCTCGATAGACTGAGCCGACCGCATGGCCCCTGAACCCGGGGGTCCGGAAACACCCGCAGACCTGCGGAAACCGCAGGCCACGGGGGTCCGACAGACAGTTGCGAGGAGCGAGCACACGTGGGCCTTGTCGTGCAGAAGTACGGCGGCTCATCCGTTGCGGATGCCGAGGGCATCAAGCGCGTTGCCAAGCGAATCGTCGAGGCCAAGAAGAACGGCAACCAGGTTGTCGTAGTGGTCTCCGCGATGGGCGACACGACGGACGAGCTGATCGATCTCGCGGGGGAAGTCTCCCCCATGCCTTCGGGCCGCGAGTTCGACATGCTGCTGACCGCCGGAGAGCGGATCTCCATGGCCCTGCTGGCGATGGCGATCAAAAACCTCGGACACGAGGCGCAGTCCTTCACCGGCAGCCAGGCCGGCGTCATAACGGACTCCGTGCACAACAAGGCACGGATCATCGACGTCACGCCGGGCCGGATCAAGACGTCCGTCGACGAGGGCAACATCGCGATCGTCGCCGGCTTCCAGGGTGTGTCCCAGGACAAGAAGGACATCACCACCCTGGGCCGCGGTGGCTCGGACACGACCGCCGTCGCGCTGGCCGCCGCGCTGGACGCGGACGTCTGTGAGATCTACACCGATGTCGACGGTGTCTTCACCGCCGACCCGCGGGTCGTGAAGAAGGCCCGCAAGATCGACTGGATCTCCTTCGAGGACATGCTGGAGCTGGCCAGCTCCGGATCCAAGGTGCTGCTGCACCGCTGCGTCGAGTACGCACGCCGTTACAACATCCCGATCCACGTCCGCTCCTCCTTCTCGGGGCTTCGGGGTACGTGGGTCAGCAACGAACCGCAAGGGGACCAGCCGATGGAGCAGGCGATCATCTCGGGCGTCGCGCACGACACCTCCGAGGCGAAGGTCACGGTCGTCGGCGTACCGGACAAGCCGGGCGAGGCCGCGACGATCTTCCGGGCCATCGCGGACGCCGAGATCAACATCGACATGGTCGTGCAGAACGTCTCGGCCGCGTCGACGGGCCTGACCGACATCTCCTTCACGCTGCCGAAGACCGAGGGCCGCAAGGCCATCGCGGCGCTGGAGAAGACCAAGCCGTCCGTCGGCTTCCACTCGCTCCGCTACGACGACCAGATCGGGAAGATCTCGCTGGTCGGCGCCGGCATGAAGACCAACCCGGGCGTCACCGCGGGCTTCTTCGAGGCGCTGTCCAACGCGGGCGTGAACATCGAGCTCATCTCGACCTCCGAGATCCGCATCTCGGTCGTCACCCGCGCCGATGACGTCAACGAGGCCGTCCAGGCCGTCCACAGCGCGTTCGGTCTCGACACCGATTCCGACGAGGCCGTGGTGTATGGCGGCACCGGCCGATGACACCGGCCGACGGGCTGATGCCGGCGGCTGACGGCCTGCCGGCATCGGCCCACGGGTCGCCGCTCCCGGACAACGGTCCGACGGCGGCGGCCCCGGCAGGCCGCGCGGACGCCCGTGCGGCCCGCAAGCCGAACCTCGCCGTGGTCGGCGCCACCGGCGCCGTCGGCGGCGTGCTGCTCGGCATCCTCTCCGAGCGCGCCGACATCTGGGGCGAGGTACGGCTGATCGCCTCCCCCCGCTCGGCCGGCCGCAAGCTGACCGTGCGCGGTGCGGAGACCGAGGTCCTGGCGCTCGCCGAAGAGGTCTTCGACGACATCGACATCGCGCTCTTCGACGTGCCGGACGAGGTCTCGGCGCGGTGGGCACCGGTCGCCGTCGCCAAGGGCGCGGTGGTCGTCGACAACTCCGCCGCCTTCCGCACCGACCCGGACGTGCCGCTGGTCGTACCGGAGGTCAACGCGCGAGCCGCCCGAGCCCGGCCGCGCGGCATCATCGCCAACCCGAACTGCACGACGCTCTCGATGATCGTCGCGCTGGGTGCGCTGCACGCCGAGTACGGGCTGAGCGAGCTGATCGTCTCCTCGTACCAAGCGGTTTCCGGCGCGGGCAAGGCCGGCGTCGACGTGCTGCGCAGCCAGCTCTCCGCGGTGTCCGGTACCGAACTGGGCACCGCGCCCGGGGACGTACGGCGGGCCGTTGGGGACGACCTCGGGCCGTTCCCCGCGCCGATGGCGCTGAACGTCGTGCCGTGGGCCGGTTCCCTGCAGGAGGACGGCTGGTCCTCCGAGGAGCTGAAGGTACGCAACGAGTCCCGCAAGATCCTCGGGCTGCCGGACCTCCGGGTGGCCGCGACCTGTGTCCGGGTGCCGGTGATCACGACGCACTCCCTGACCGTGCACGCGCGCTTCGAGCGCGAGGTCACGGTGGCCGGGGCGCACGAGATCCTGGCGGCCGCGCCCGGTGTCGTGCTGTGCGACGCCCCGGAGGAGGGGGAGTACCCGACGCCTGCCGACGTGGTCGGCACGGACCCGACCTGGGTCGGCCGGGTACGCAGGTCCCTGGACGACCCGCTCGCGCTGGAACTCTTCGTCTGCGGCGACAACCTCCGCAAGGGCGCGGCGCTGAACGCCGCCCAGATCGCCGAACTGGTCGCGGCGGAGCTGACGGGCCACTGAGCCGCGGGGCGAGGGGGGCCGGGTTGAGCCGTGGTGTGGGCGGCCCCGGTTGATTGAACATCGAAGGAACCCACTCCCCAAGATGTTCCCCGGTGGGTAATATTTCGAGGACTACTTGTGAAAGTCCTGTGAGCGGACCGTCGGCCCTGGCCGCCTGAGCTGGGTCGATGACCTGTTCGGCTATTCGCTCCCCGTCGTGCTGCAACCGCAGCCGCGCGGGGAGCGTCTTTGTCGCCGCCCTTCCTGGGCGTTCGGCACGGCACGGTTCGGCGACGCGCCCTCACGGCGTACGGCGAAGGCCTCACAAAGGCCGCGGTAAGTGCGTAATACCGCCCCTAGGGGCGCGGGCAATATGGGGCATCGGGGAAGAGCTGGTACGCATGAGGGCATTCAACGCATCGCCAAAAACGGTGCCTTGCGCGTACAACCCTGACGGGGGGAAGCGTGTCCAACAGGCGTGGCAGAGGTACTCGGCATCGCGATCGGCTCGGTGGGCGCAGGCGGCACAGCTGTGGCGCGGCCATCGCGTACTCGCATCCCCGGCGGCATGCCGGTGATCGCGCCCTGGCCTGCCGCGCGCCCCTCTCAGGCGCCGTCCCAGCACGGGAACGCTGACGAGGCGATGGCAGCGGGCACCACAGTCGACCACCTCACCGAGACCTACAGAGCGCACTACCGCTCCCTGCTCGGTCTCGCCGCGCTGCTCCTGGACGACACCGCGTCCTGCGAGGACGTCGTCCAAGAGGCCTTCATCCGCGTACATTCCGCCCGCGGACGCGTGCGCGACCCCGAGAAGACCCTCGCCTATCTGCGGCAGACGGTCGTCAACCTCTCCCGCTCCGCCCTGCGCCGCCGCATCCTCGGTCTGAAGCTGCTGTCCAAGCCGATGCCCGACATGGCGAGCGCCGAAGAAGGCGCGTACGAACAGCTGGAACGGGACCAACTGATCAAGGCGATGCGCGGTCTGCAACGGCGCCAGCGCGAGGTCCTCGTGCTGCGTTACTTCGCCGACATGACCGAGGCGCAGGTCGCCGAGACGCTGGGCATATCGCTCGGCTCGGTAAAGGCGTACGGCTCACGGGGTATCGCGGCGCTGCGCGTCGCCATGGAGGCTCCGGCATGACCAGCAAGCAGTACGGCCCGCACGAGCCCTACTCCGAAGGCTCGACGGGCCGGCACGAAGCGGCGGCACGCCCGGAGGGCGGACCGGCGGAGCGAGAGGTACGTCCGGCGGGCGGACTGACGGAGCGTGAGGTGCGCCGGGGGGACGGTGCGCCGGAGCGTGAGGCGCGTTCGGAGGGTGGACTGGCGGGGCGTGAGGTGCGTCGGGAGGGCGGTGCGCCGGAGCGCGAGGCGCGTTCGGAGGGTGGACTGGCGGAGCGTGAGGTGCGCCGGGAGGGCGGTGCGCCGGAGCGCGAGCGCGGGAGGTGTACGGGTACGCCGGATGACAACGGTGCCATGGGGGACGGCACCGGGCGCCGGGGCGCCCCCCGCGCCGGGAGCGGACCCGCTGGTGAGGACGGCCTCGGTGCTGAGGGCGACCTCGGTGCTGGGGACGGCCTCGGCGCTGAGGGCGGCGAGGGTGCCGAGGGTGGCCCCGGCCGCACGGGTGGCCTCGGCGGTGGGATCGATCTCGGTGGCGCGGGCGGCCTCGGCGGCCTCGGTGGCCCTGGTGGTGGCGAGGAGGAGCTGCGGAACCTCCTGCAGTCCGCCGTCCAGGACCTGGAACCGTCCCCCGACTCCCTCGACCACCTCCGCCGCGCGGTACCGGCCCGGCGCAGGCGCCGCCGGCACGCCGTGGTCGGCGCCGCCGCCGTACTGCTCTTCGGCGGTACGGCCATGCCCGCCATGTTGCACGTCGCCAACGGCGGGGACGACGCGGCCGACCGCCAGGCCAACGCCGCCAGCAGCTCCCAGGCACACGTCACCAGCGGCGGCACGACCGGCGGGCCCGCCCGGCAGCACACCGACCGCCCGGCCGACAAGGACGGCAAGAAGGGCGACAAGGGCGACAAGAAGACCGGCAAGGACAAGGGCGAGGGCGGCAGCGCCGAGCAGTCCGGCGGCCCCGCCGCCGACCCGGCCGCCACGATGGACGTCACCTCCCCGGCCTGCCTGCGCGCTCAGCTCGGCAACGGCAGCGCCAGCGTCGCCGCCCCCGACGCCGAAGGCCGCGTCTACGGTGCCCTCCGGGTCGTCAACGTCTCCACCACGTCCTGCTCCGTCGACGGCGGCGGCAGCGTCGTCGCGGTCGCCCAGGGCAGCGCCGACCCGGCTCGCGTCCAGGTCGTCGACCACACCGCGGGCGACGCCGCACCCGGCCTGCCCGACCCCGCGACGGCACCGGGCCAGCTCGTGCTCAAGCCCGGCGAGGCGTACGAGGTGAAGTTCGCCTGGATCCCTGCGGAGGGCGGCGGCACCTCGGGCTGCGCGGCCCCCGGCACGCCGACCCCCGGCAGCTCGGAGGGCGCGGGCGGCAGCGAGCCGGCCAACACCGCACCCGTCGAGGGCAACGGTGACCAGACCGGCGGCGGCAGCGAGGCCCCCGGAGACGGTGGCGTGCAGGCGGCCAGCGTGGCGGTCAGCCACACCCCGGAGGCCGGCGAGCCGTCCGCGGCGTCCACCACGCTCAACGACGCGTGCGCGGGCACGGTCTACCGCACCGGCGCGCTGCCGGCGCAGTAACGACTCGGGCCCGTCCGGCCCCGCGCGTCGGCGGATACGGGCCCGCGCGTCGGCGGATACGGCCCCGCGGGCCGGCGGATACGGGCCCGCCGTCCGGGTACGAGGCAGGTGCCCGTACCTTTGATGGTGTGTACCGGTTCCTGCTCACCCCGCGATGGTGGGGAATCAACGTCTTCGTCCTGCTGGCGATCCCCGTGTGCATCTTCATGGGCAGCTGGCAGCTGAGCCGCTTCGAGGACCGCGTCGACACCCACCAGCAGCAGGAACACCAGGCGGCCGACGCCAAGGCCGCGGCCGCCCGCCCGCTGACGCAGCTGCTGCCCGTCGACAAGAACACCTCCGGCCGGCGCGCCACCGCGACCGGGCGCTACGACACCGGTCACCAGCTGCTCGTCCCCGACCGACAGCTCGGCGAACGGACCGGCTTCTACGTGCTGACCATGCTGCGTACGGACGGCGGCAAGGCGCTGCCCGTCGTACGCGGCTGGCTGCCGGGCGACGCGGACTCGAAGGCCGACGCGGCGAAGGTGCCGGCGCCGCCGCGCGGGAAGGTCACCGTCTCCGGTGCCCTCCAGGCCTCGGAGAACCAGGGCACGGAGGGCGCCCAGAGCGGCGGTGGCCTGCCGAGCGGCCAGCTCGGCATGATCAGCGCGGCGTCGCTGGTCAACATCGTGCCGTACGACGTGTACGACGCCTGGATCACCGTCTCCGCCGCGCAGTCCCCGATGAAGGCGGTACCGCCGGCCGCGGCCGAGGGCAGCGGCCTGGACCTCAAGGCGTTCCAGAACCTCGGCTACACCGGCGAGTGGTTCGTCTTCGCCGGCTTCGTGGTCTTCATGTGGTTCCGCCTCTTCCGCCGCGAGTCCGAAGCCGCCCGGGACGCAGCCCTGGGCATCGCCCCGGAGGAAGAAATGCCCGTGCGAGAGGCGTCGGTGGGGCAAACGGCGGCGAGGTAGGGGACCTCTCCAAGACCTCTCCGGGGGGCCTCCCCCCCCACCCCACCCCGCCCTCCCTCCCATCTCACGCAAGATCAACTCAGCTCGGAGTCACCCTCCCCGCGCTCCTCGGAGCCACCTCCCCGCGCCCCGGCGTCCCGGGGCACATCAGCGGCGTCCGTGCCCTCCGTGTTCTCCGCGTTTTCTGCGTTCTCCGCGTCTCAGGTCCTCCCCCTCCTCATACGCCCTCCGCGTCCAGGTAGCGGCGGGCGAAGTCCAGTTCCAGGCGGAGCTGCTTGATGCGCTCCTCCACGACGAGGGAGCCGTGGCCCGCGTCGTACCGGTAGACCTCGTGCGGGTGGTCGCGGTCCTTGAGGCGGTCGACGTAGTTCTCCACCTGGCGGATGGGGCAGCGCGGGTCGTTCACCCCGGCGGAGATGTACACGGGGGCGCGGACCGCGTCCACGTACGTCAGCGGGGAGGACGCCTCGAAGCGCTCCGGCACCTCCTCCGGCGTGCCGCCGAGGAGCGTGCGGTCCATCGCCTTCAGGGCCTCCATCTCGTCGTGGTACGCCGTGACGTAGTCCGCGACGGGGACGGCGGCCAGGCCCAGGGCCCAGGCATCGGGCTGGGTGCCGAGGCCGAGGAGGGTCAGGTAACCGCCCCAGGATCCGCCGGACAGGACGAGCTTGCGGGGGTCGGCAAGGCCGGATGCCACCGCCCAGTCGCGGACGGCGGCGATGTCCTCCAGCTCGATCAGGCCGACGCGGTGCTTGAGCGCGTCCGTCCACTCGCGGCCGTACCCCGTCGAGCCGCGGTAGTTGACCCGTACGACGGCGAAGCCGTGGTCCACCCAGGCGGCCGGTGCCGAGGCGAAGGCGTCGCTGTCGTGCCAGGTCGGGCCGCCGTGGATGTCGAAGACGGTCGGGAAGGGGCCGTCCCCGGCGGGCTTCTGGATCAGGGCGTGGACGCGGCCGCCGGGGCCCTCGACCCAGGTGTCCGTCACCGGGACGGAGCTCGGGGCCTTCATGCCGGGCGGGTCGAGGACGACCGCGCCGCTCGTGGAGCGGACCTCCGGCGGCTGGGCGGCGGAGGACCAGAGGAACTCCACGGTGCCGTCGGGCCGGGCGGTGGCCCCGGAGACCGTGCCCGTCGGGGTCTCGACGCGGGTCAGCTCGCCGCCCTCGGGGACGTACCGCCACAGCTCGCCGCGGGCTTGGTACTCGTGCTCGACCAGCAGCGCCGAACCGTCGGGGTACCAGTCGGCGCCGGCGTCGCCGGGCAGGTCGATGGCGAGGGCGGTCTCCTCGCCGGTCAGCGGATTCCAGATCATCGGCTCCCAGCGGCCGCGGCGCTGGTGGCCCACGAGCAGCCGGGCGTCGCCGTCGACCGGTGCGAAGCCCATCACGGACAGGCCCAGTTCTTCGGTGCCGCCCTTGGTGTCGTCCAGTTCGGCGACGGTGGAGCCGTCGGGGCGTACGACGCGGATCGCGGAGTGCATCGCGTCACCGTGCTCGGTGTGCTCGACGGCGATGAGCGAGCCGTCGTGGGAGAGGGCGCCGACGCCGGCGGACTCGCGGTGGCGGTAGATCTCCACGGGGTCCTGGCCGGGCCGGACGACGTGGACGGTCGAGCCCTCTTCGTCGGTGGAGCGGCCGATGACGGCCGTGCCGTCGCGGCCGAGGGCGAGCCCGCCCGGGTAGGAAGGGGCCAGGCCGGGCGCGGCGGGCTCGTCCTCGCCGCCGTCGAACGGCTGGCGCATCCAGATGCCGAACTCGTCACCGTCGGTGTCCGAGAACCACCAGATCCACTGGCCGTCGGGGGTGAGCGTCCCGTCCGTCGTGCCGTTCGGCCGGTCCGTGACCTGGCGCTGTGCACCGCTGGCCCGGTCCCACGCGTACAGCTCGAAGGTGCCGGTGGCGTTCGACACGAACAGGGAGCGCTCGGGGGCGTCCTCGGCCCACTCGGGCAGCCCGACGCGGGGGGCCCGGAAGCGCTTTTCCCAGTCCGGCATGGAGTCGGTGCTGGCAGGGGTCTCGTCAGTCATGGGACCCATTCTGCGCCCGGCGTGCGACATCTCGTCGGGTCGCCCGTTCGCCTGTGGAAAACTTTCGGCGCGGGCATGTCAGAGGCCGGACGGGGTGTGCCGGGGCAGGGCGGTCGGGAGGCGGCCACCGGCCCGCCGTCCGAGGCCAGTAGAGTGCGGCTCCGAACCCGCTCGACCTCCGAGGTAGCCGGCTGTGACCCCCGCCACGTCCCCACCCCCTACGCCACCGGCCGTGACCGTCGTCGGGATCGGAGCCGACGGGTGGGCCGGCATCCCGGTCGCATCGCGGGACGTGCTGCGGGACGCGGACGTCCTCATCGGCGGGCCGCGCCAGCTGGACCTGCTGCCGGCGGAGTGCGCGGGGCGCCGGGTGTCCTGGCCGTCCCCGCTGCGGCCCGCCGTGCCCGGGCTGCTGGCGGCGCACGCCGGCCGCAAGGTCGCGGTGCTGGCCAGCGGCGACCCCATGTTCTACGGCATCGGGCGGACCCTCACCGAAGTGCTCGGTGACGGGGCGATCGGCACCGACGCGCTGCGCATCCTGCCGCACCCCTCCTCCGTCTCCTACGCCTGTGCCCGGCTGGGCTGGCCGGTGGAGGAGACCGAGGTCGTCACGCTCGTCGGGCGGCCGCCCGCGCAGCTGTCCGCCGCCCTGCACGACGGCCGCCGGCTGCTGGTGCTCAGCGCGGGCCCCGGCACGCCGGCCGAGGTCGCCCGGCTGCTGGGCGAGCAGGGCTTCGGGCCGACGCGGATGCGGGTGCTCGAACAGCTCGGGGGTGAGCGGGAGCGGGTGCTGTCCGGTATCGCGGAGGACTGGCCGCATCCGCCCGGGGACGCGCTGAACGTCATCGCCCTGGTGTGCCGCCGGGCCCCGGACGCGCTGCGGCTCGGCGCCGTACCCGGACTGCCCGACGACGCGTACGAGAGCGACGGGCAGTTGACGAAGCGTCACGTACGTGCGGCCACGCTGGGCGCGCTCGCACCGGAGCCGGGCGAGCTGCTGTGGGACATCGGGGGCGGCTCGGGTTCGATCGCCATCGAGTGGATGCGGGCCCACCGTTCGTGCCGCGCCGTCTGCGTCGAGCGCGACCCCGTACGGGCCGAGCGCATCGGCCGTAACGCGGACCGGCTCGGCGTACCGGCCCTTCGGGTCGTCACCGGCCCGGCCCCCGAGGCGCTGGCCGACCTGCCGGCCCCGGACGCGGTCTTCATCGGCGGCGGGTTGACCAGCCCCGGCCTGCTCGCGGCCTGCTGGGCCGCGCTGCCGCCGGGCGGCCGGCTGGTCGCCAACACCGTGACGCTGGAGTCCGAGGCGCTGCTCGCGGACTGGTACCGGCGGCACGGAGGCGAGCTGGTACGGCTGGCCGTGTCGCACGCCGTACCGGTGGGCGGGTTCACCGGCTGGCGGCAGGCGATGCCGGTCACGCAGTGGGCCGTACGCAAGGATCCCGGCCCGGCGGGGGCCTCGGCCGATCCCGAGGCCTTCGACGTCCTCCGAGGGGGGACGTTCGAAGCGCCCGCGGGGGCCGGTGGCGCCCCGTGGACAGCGGCCGGGCCCGGCCGCGGGCCCGAAGGCGACGACGACTACGAAGCACTTCCAGGAGACGACAGATGACCGTGTACTTCATCGGCGCGGGCCCCGGCGCGGCCGACCTGATCACGGTGCGCGGTGCCCGTACGCTCGCCGGCTGCCAGGTCTGCCTGTACGCGGGCAGCCTCGTACCGCGTGAACTGCTCGCCGAGTGCCCGCCGGACGCGCGCCTGGTGGACACCGCGCAGCTGAACCTCGACGAGATCACCGCCGAGGTGCTGCGGGCGCACGAGGCGGGGCACGACGTGGCCCGGCTGCACTCCGGTGACCCGTCGGTGTTCTCCGCGGTCGCCGAGCAGATGCGGCGGCTGGACGCGGCGGGCGTGCCGTACGAGGTGGTGCCCGGGGTTCCGGCGTTCGCCGCGGCCGCAGCCGCGCTCAAGCGGGAGCTGACCGTGCCGACGGTCGGCCAGACGGTGATCCTCACCCGTATCGCGCAGCAGGCGACCGCGATGCCCGAGGGCGAGGACCTGGCCACCCTCGGACGCAGCGGTGCGCTTCTGGTGCTGCACCTGGCCGCCCGGTACGCGGACCGTGTCGTGGCGGAGCTGCTGCCGCACTACGGCGCCGACTGCCCCGCCGCGGTCGTCGCGATGGCCAGCCGGCCCGACGAGGTCGTGCTGCGCGGCACGCTGGCGGACATCGCGGACCAGGTGAAGGCGGCCGGGATCGTCCGTACGGCGGTCATCATCGTGGGCCGCACGCTGGGTGCCGAGCAGTTCCGGGACAGCCACCTGTACTCGCCGGAGCGCGACCGCCACGTGTGCTGAGACGGGGACGCCCTCCCGTGTGCTGAGGCGGGAACGCCCTCACGTGTGCTGAGCCGGACCCGCCCCGGGGCGGTCGGTCAGCGGAGCGTGCTGCGGCCCACCACGTTGCCTGCGCGGTCGATGCAGATGACGTCGACCTGCACGGGGGCGCCGCGGAGTACCTCAAGGGCCTGGTCGCGGGCGGTGGTCGCCACGAGGTCGCCGAGCGGGACCCCGGCCGCCGTGCACGACTGCAGGGCCGCGAGCCCGGTGTTGGCGGCCGCCACCTCCGCCGCCAGCGCCTCGTCCGCGCCGCCGCGGCGGGCCAGGTCGGCGAGGAAGCCCTTGTCGACCTGGGAGCGGGCGGAGTGCAGGTCCAGGTGGCCGGCGGCCAGCTTGGAGAGCTTGGCGAAGCCGCCGCAGACCGTCAGCCGGTCGACCGGGTGCCGGCGGATGTACTTCAGTACGGCCCCGGCGAAGTCGCCCATGTCCAGCAGGGCGTCCTCGGGCAGCCCGTACTCGGCCACCACCGTCTTCTCGGACGTCGAGCCGGTGCAGCCGGCGACGTGCGTGCGCCCGGCCGCCCTGGCCACGTCCACGCCGCGCCGGATGGAGTCGATCCACGCCGAGCACGAGTACGGCACGACGATGCCGGTCGTCCCGAGGATCGACAGCCCGCCCAGGATGCCGAGCCGAGGGTTCCACGTGGAGCGGGCGATCTCCTCGCCGTGGTCCACGGACACGGTGAGCTCCACGTCCGCCTCGCCGCTCCCGTGGCGCGCGGCGACCTGCGCCAGATGGTCGCGCATCAGTCGGCGCGGCACCGGATTGACGGCCGGTTCGCCAACATCGAGGGGGAGACCCGGGCGGGTCACCGTCCCCACGCCGGGACCGGCCTTGAAGACCACTCCGGAGCCGGGCGGCAGGGCGCGCGCGGTGACGCGGACGAGCGCGCCGTGCGTGACGTCTGGGTCGTCCCCGGCGTCCTTGACCACGCCCGCCGTCGCGCGCCTCCCGGCGGGCTCTCCGGGCCCTTCCTCGGACAGTTCCTCGACGGCGAGCGCGAAGGCCGGGGTCTGCCCCTTGGGCAGGGTGATCGTCACCGGGTCGGGGAAGTCGCCGGTCAGCAGCGCGGTGTACGCGGCGGTGGCCGCCGCCGTGGCACAGGCACCGGTCGTCCATCCGGGCCGCAGACCGGTGTGCTTGAGTTGGGCGCTGCGCCCGCCGCTCGCCTCACTCATGGAAGGACCCGATGCACGCCACGCACGTACTGATCCTCGGCGGTACGACGGAGGCCCGCCGCCTCGCCACAGCGCTGGCCGACGGCCCGCTCGCCGGCGGCGTGCGCGTGACGACGTCGCTCGCGGGCCGTGTCGCCCGCCCCGTGCTGCCGCCGGGCGAGGTACGCATCGGCGGCTTCGGGGGTGCGCAGGGGCTCGCCCAGTGGCTGCGTGCGCACCAGGTGAACGTGCTCATCGACGCCACCCATCCTTTCGCCGGAAAGATCAGTTTCAACGCGGCGACGGCCGCGGGCATGGCCCATGTTCCCCTGCTGGCGCTGCGCCGGCCCGGCTGGGTACCGGGGGAAGGCGACGACTGGCACCCGGCCGGATCGCTCCAGGAGGCCGCCGCGCTCCTCCCGGAGCTGGGCCGCCGGGTCTTCCTCACCACCGGCCGGATGGGCCTGTCCGCCTTCGCGGACCTGACGGACCTGTGGTTCCTCATGCGGTCCGTGGACGCCCCCGAAGGGCCGCGCCCGCCGCACATGGAAGTGCTGCTCGACCGCGGCCCGTTCACCTTGGACGGCGAGCGGGCACTGCTGCGCGAGCACCGGATCGACGTCGTGGTCACGAAGGACAGCGGGGGAGCGGCCACCGCGCCCAAGCTCACGGCCGCCCGTGAGGCCGGGGTCCCGGTGGTCGTCGTCCGCCGCCCGGCCGCCCCGGCCGGCGTCCCCGTGGCGGACGACCCCGGACAGGCCGTCCGCTGGCTGACGGACCACCTGGGCAAGGCCTTCCGCACGGAGGCGTGACGCGTCAGTCCTCGGGATACCGCCGCGGCGTCCAGACGATCTGCTCGTCGTTGCCGCGGCGGACCGTCCGGGTCTGCGAGGAGCCGACGATCAGGAGGGTGCGCATGTCGACCTCGGCCGGGTCCAGGTCGGCCAGCCGTACGATGCGGACGCTCTCCTCGGGGCCGCCGATGTCGCGGCCGAGCACCACGGGGGTGTCCGGCGCACGGTGTTCGAGGAGCAGCTCACGGGCCTTGCCGACCTGCCAGGTACGGCTGCGCGAACCGGGGTTGTACAGCGCCAGCACCAGGTCGGCCGAGGCCGCGGCGCGCAGCCGCTCGGCGATGACCTCCCAGGGCTTGAGCCGGTCGGAGAGCGAGATCGTGGCGTAGTCGTGGCCGAGCGGGGCGCCCGCGCGGGCCGCGGCCGCGTTCGCCGCGGTCACTCCCGGCAGCACCCGTACGGGCACGTCCGCGTACTCGGGCTGGGCGGCCGCCTCCAGTACGGCGGTGGCCATCGCGAAGACGCCGGGATCGCCGCCGGAGACCACCGCGACCCGTCGCCCGCGGCGCGCGAGGTCCAGGGCGAACTCGGCGCGCTCGGACTCGACCTTGTTGTCCGAGCCGTGCCGCTCCTGGCCGGCCCGGGCCGGCACCCGGTTCAGGTACGTCGTGTAGCCGACCAGGTCGGTGGCGTTGTCCAGGGCGCCGCGCGACTCGGGCGTCAGCCAGGGCGCGCCGGCAGGCCCGGTGCCGACGACCGTCACCTCGCCGCGCTTCGGGGCCGCAGGTCCGCTGTCCACTCGGGACGGCAGCACGGCCACCGAGAAGTACGGCACCGACTCCGGGTCCACGTCCGCCAGTGCCGCCGTGCGCTCGCCGTCCATGTACGCGCGCTCCACGTACCGCGCGTCCGCCAGCCGGCCCGCGCGCTCCAGGGCGCGGCGCACGGTGGGGAACGTACGGCCGAGCTTCATCACGACCGCCGAGTCGGCGGCGGCCAGCCGGGCCGTCAGCTCGTCCTCCGGCAGCGTGCCGGGCACGATGGTCAGCGTCTCCTCGGCCTCGACGAGCGGGGCGCCGAGCCGGGCCGCCGAGGCGCTGACGGAGGTGATCCCGGGGACGACCTCGGTGGGGAAGCGGTGCGCGAGCCGCTTGTGCATGTGCTGGTACGAGCCGTAGAACAGCGGGTCGCCCTCGGCGAGGACGGCCACCGTGCGGCCCGCTTCGAGGTGCGCCGCCAGCCGGGCCGAGGCCTCTTCGTAGAAGTCGTTCAGCGCGCCCCGGTAGCCGCCGGGGTGGTCCGTCGTCTCGACCGTGACGGGGTAGCGGAGCAGCTCCTCGATGTGGTCGGGGCGCAGGTACCGCTCGGCGATCGCCCGGGCGCGGGAGCGGCCGTGCCGGGCGCTGTGGTACGCCACGACGTCCGCCTCGCCGATGGCCTCGACGGCCCGCAGGGTCAGCAGGGACGGGTCGCCAGGACCCAGCCCGACCCCGTACAGCTTCCCGGTGCGCGCGTCGCTCTCAGCGGCCCTGGAGCTGCCGGCGTTCTCGGTGCTCCCGGCGTTCTCGGCCGCGTCGCCGCTCTGCGTGGTGGTGCTCATTCCGCGGTGCTCGCAATCGCGTTGACGGCGGCCGCGGCCATCGCGCTGCCGCCGCGCCGGCCCCGCACCACCAGGTAGTCCAGGCCCAGCGCGTTCGCCGCCAGGGCGTCCTTCGACTCGGCCGCGCCGATGAAGCCCACGGGTATGCCGAGCACGGCCGCCGGGCGCGGCGCGCCCTCCGCGACCATCTCCAGCAGGCGGAACAGGGCGGTCGGCGCGTTGCCCACGGCCACCACCGAGCCCTCCAGCAGGCCCCGGTCGCGCCACAGTTCCAGCGCGGCGGCGCTGCGCGTGGTGTCGAGCTTCGCGGCCAGCTCCGGTACGCCCGGCTCCGAGAGCGTGCACACCACGTCGTTGTCCGCGGGCAGCCGCTTGCGGGTGACGCCGCTCGCGACCATCTGCGCGTCGCACAGCACCGGCGCGCCCGCCTGCAGCGCGGCGCGGGCCCGGCCGATCACCTCCGGGCTGAACGCGAGGTCGCGGACGAGGTCGGTCATCCCGCAGGCGTGGATCATCCGGACCGCGACCTGGGCGACGTCCGCGGGCAGGCCCGCGAGGTCCGCCTCCGCGCGGATGGTGGCAAAGGACTGGCGGTAGATCTCCGCCCCGTCCTTCTCGTAGTCGAACACTGTGCTCTCGCTCATCTCGTCGCTGTGGTCGCTGTCGTCGTGCGTGCTGCCGCCACGGCGACGGCAAGGCCCGTTGACGTCCGCCCGTCGGCGGGACCACGGGAGTCCGCCGGCGGGTGCACGCCCGCAGACTCGTTTGCATCTGAAGACCCGTTCATGTCTGCGGCGTCGCTCACGACAGTACGCAGGCGTGCGCCGCCCGGCGCGCCCCGGTCCCCGACGTCCTCGGTCCGCGGGCCCCCGGGCTCGACCAGGTGTCCGTCGACCTCGTAGCCCTCGGGGGTGGCGACCACGTCCACCCAGTCGCCCTGAGGATGGCCGCAGCGGCGCGCGCAGCCCGACCAGTACACCGGCAGCCCGCCGCCCGCACCGAGGGCGGTGGCGGCGTCCGCCCGTACGTCGGCCAGCGACTTGGCGCAGCCGGGGCGGCCGATGCAGGCGCCCACGCCGTGCCAGGGGGAGGCCGGGTCGGTGATCAGGCCGGCCGTCGCCAGTCCCTGCAGCCGGGCGTCGGCCGCCTCCTGGCACAGCCCGGGGACGACCACGCCGCGCCACGGGGTGAGCCGCAGTTCGTCGGCGCCGTCCGTACGGGCCACGTCGGTCAGCAGCGTCCACTGCGCCGCGGTCAGCGTCCCCAGAGGGGCGAGGACGGACAGTGCCCGAAGGCCGTCGGGCCCGCCGATGATTCCGGGGACGGGCGCCGCAGCATCCGTGGGCAGCGAGGTCCCCGCCGTATACGTGCAGGGGATGCCCGCCGCGTCCAGTCGTCGCGCCGTCTCGTGCAGCAACGCGCCTGCGCGGTCCGGGACATCGCGTACCCGCCAGGCGCGGGAGCGGCTCTCCGCCGTCGCGTTCAGAAAGGCCTCGGCAGCGATCAGCGCGGCCCGAGGAGCATCGGCGCCGCGCACCCGAAGCGCACCGTCCGCAGCTCCTACGTAGAGCAGCGCCCCGTCCTCGTCCGGGGAGCTCGCGGCGGGACCGGCGTCCGAGGCGATCAATGTCACATCCGCGCCGAGCGCGGCCACATCCCCACACCCGTCGTCCAGCGCGAACAGGAAGCGCCCCGAGAGCGCCGTCGCGGCCTCGCTGGCGCACAGCAGGCGGTCCAGGGCGTGCAGCCACGGGCGTACGTCCGCGTGCCCGGCGTCCAGCCCGGACAGCGGCGAGGCGACGATGTTCCGTACCCGCTCGTGCCGGTACGACGGCAGCAGGCCGGCCGCGTCGAGCAGGCTCGCGAGGGCCGCGCCGCAGTCACCGTCCAGGCCGCGCAATTGCACATTTCCGCGCGAGGTGAGGTGCAGCGAACCGTCCCCGAGCCGGAGCGCCGCATCGGCCAGTGCGCCCGCCTGATCAGCGGTCAGTACGCCGCCGGGCACCCGGACGCGGGCCAGCGCACCGTCGTCCGCCGTATGCAGCCGCAAAGTGCCCGGGCAGGCGTCGAGGCGAACCGGTATGGGGGGTTCGTCCCGAGGTGGAGGGTTGGTCGCCGTGGGCATGGCGGCGAGCATACCGACCTCGCCCCGGGCGTCCGCCCCGCGCGGGGGAGGTGGCCCTTACTATGCTCACGGCGGGTCATCCGGGCCCGTCACCATCGCCGGCGACGGCGACAGGGGAGGAAGCCGGTGCGAATCCGGCGCGGTCCCGCCACTGTGAACCCGGCCCTCTCGGCCGGGTGAGTCAGGAACTCTCCTTCCCCGCTCCCGGGCCGACCCGGGCAGGGGAGATCCATTCCGACACCGCCCGGGGCGCGGACCCCGAGGAAGGCCCGACGCCGCATGCTGCCCACGCCCGGGGAGAACGCCTCCCAGTCCGGCGAGACCGTTCCCGAGTCCGGCGAGACCGCCGCCCGCCGGATCCTGCTCCTGTCGACCTCCGACACCGACCTGCTGAGCGCTCGTGCGGCCGGCGGCCCGGTCGACTACCGCTTCGCCAACCCCGCCCGGCTGGACCTGGCCGAGCTGCCCGCCCTGCTGGACGGCTGCGACCTGGTCGTCGTACGCCTCCTCGGCGGCATCCGCGCCTGGCAGGAGGGGTTGGACCAGCTCCTCGCCGACGGCCGCCCGGTCGTCGTGCTCACCGGAGAGCAGGCGCCCGACGCCCAGCTGATGGCCGCCTCCACCGTCCCGGTCGGCATCGCCGCCGAGGCGCACGCCTACCTCGCGCACGGCGGCCCGGCCAACCTGGAGCAGCTCGCCCGCTTCCTCTCCGACACCGTGCTGCTCACCGGCCACGGCTTCGAACCGCCCGCCGCCGCGCCCTCGTGGGGCCCGCTGGAGCGCACCCCTCGTGCGGACATCACCACGGGCCCCGAGGCACCCACCGTCGCGGTGCTCTACTACCGCGCCCACCACATGAGCGGCAACACCGCCTTCGTGGACGCGCTGTGCGGCGCCATCGAGGACGCCGGCGGCCGCCCGCTGCCGCTGTACGTCGCCTCGCTGCGCGCGCCCGAGCCGGAGCTGATCGACGCGCTGCGCGCCGTCGACGTGATCATCACCACCGTGCTGGCGGCGGGCGGCACCAAGCCCGCCACCGCCTCGGCCGGCGGCGACGACGAGTCCTGGGACGCGGGCGCCCTCACCGGCCTCGACGTACCGGTCCTGCAGGCGCTCTGCCTGACCTCCTCGCGCGCCGACTGGGAGGAGAACGACGAGGGCGTCTCGCCGCTGGACGCGGCCAGCCAGATCGCCGTTCCCGAGTTCGACGGCCGCCTGATCACCGTCCCGTTCTCCTTCAAGGAGATCGACGAGGACGGCCTCCCGGCGTACGTCGCCGACCCCGAGCGCGCCGCGCGGGTCGCCGGCACCGCCGTACGCCACGCCCGGCTGCGCCACATCGCGCCCGCCGACAAGCGCTTGGCACTCGTGCTGTCCGCGTACCCGACCAAGCACTCCCGCATCGGCAACGCGGTCGGCCTGGACACCCCCGCCTCCGCCGTCGAGCTGCTGCGCCGCCTCCGTGCGGAGGGCTACGACTTCGGGCCCGAGGAGGAGATCCCCGGCCTGGTCTCGGGGGACGGCGACGAACTGATCCGCGCCCTCATCGAGGCTGGCGGCCACGACCAGGACTGGCTCACCGAGGAGCAGCTGGCCGCCAATCCGGTACGCATCCCGGCCGCCGACTACAAGCGCTGGTACGCCACGCTCCCCGAGGAGCTGCGCACCGCCGTCGAGGAGCACTGGGGCCCGGCGCCCGGCGAGATGTTCCTCGACCGCAGCCGCGTGGGCCAGGGCGGCGACCCCGAGGGCGACATCGTGCTGGCCGCCCTGCGCCGCGGCAACCTGCTGATCCTCATCCAGCCGCCGCGCGGCTTCGGCGAGAACCCGATCGCGATCTACCACGACCCCGATCTGCCGCCCTCGCACCACTACTTGGCCGCCTACCGCTGGATCGCCGCCGCGCAGTCCGACGGCGGCTTCGGCGCCGACGCGATGATCCACCTGGGCAAGCACGGCAACCTGGAGTGGCTGCCCGGCAAGAACGCGGGCCTCTCCGCCGCCTGCGGCCCGGACGCGGCCCTCGGCGACCTGCCGCTGATCTACCCGTTCCTGGTCAACGACCCGGGTGAGGGCACCCAGGCCAAGCGCCGCGTGCACGCCACCCTCGTGGACCACCTCGTCCCGCCGATGGCCCGCGCCGACTCCTACGGCGACATCGCGCGCCTGGAGCAGCTGCTCGACGAGTACGCGCAGATCTCCTCCATGGACCCGGCCAAGCTGCCCGCGATCCGCGCGCAGATCTGGACGCTCATCCAGGCCGCCAAGCTCGACCACGACCTGGGCCTGGAGGACCGCCCGGACGACGACGGCTTCGACGACTTCCTGCTGCACGTCGACGGCTGGCTGTGCGAGGTCAAGGACGCGCAGATCCGTGACGGCCTGCACGTCCTCGGTGGCGCGCCGACCGGCGCACCCCGTGTCGACCTGGTCCTCGCCATCCTCCGCGCCCGGCAGATCTGGGGCGGTACGTCGGCGCTCCCGGGCCTGCGCGAGGCGCTCGGCCTGGACGAGTCCGCGGCGACCCGCACGACGGCGGACGCGGCCGAGGAACAGGCCCGCAGCCTCGTTCAGGCGATGGAGGACGCGGACTGGGACCCGGCGGCGGTGGCCGAGGTGGCCGCCGGGCACGGGCAGCAGGTCGCGGACATCCTCGACTTCGCCGCCCGGGAGGTCGTCCCGCGCCTCGCCGGCACGACGGCTGAACTGGACCACGTCGTGCACGCCCTGAAGGGCGGCTTCGTGCCGGCAGGACCCTCCGGCTCGCCGCTGCGCGGCCTGGTCAACGTCCTGCCGACCGGCCGCAACTTCTACTCCGTCGACCCGAAGGCCGTGCCCTCGCGCCTCGCCTGGGAGACCGGCCAGGCCCTGGCCGACTCCCTCCTCGAGCGGTACCGGACGGACAACGGCGACTGGCCGGAGTCGGTCGGCCTGTCCCTGTGGGGCACGAGCGCGATGCGCACCGCCGGTGACGACGTCGCCGAGGCCCTCGCGCTGCTCGGCGTCCGCCCCGTCTGGGACGACGCCTCGCGCCGCGTGACGGGCTTGGAGCCGGTCCCGCTGGACGAGCTGGGCCGCCCCCGCATCGACGTCACCCTGCGCATCTCCGGCTTCTTCCGGGACGCCTTCCCGCACACCATCGGGCTGCTGGACGACGCGGTCCGGCTGGTCGCAGGGCTCGACGAGCCCGCCGACCAGAACTTCGTACGGGCCCACGCGCAGGCCGACCTCGCCGAACACGGCGACGAACGCCGCGCCACCACCCGCATCTTCGGCTCCCGCCCGGGCACGTACGGCGCGGGCCTCCTCCAGCTGATCGACTCCCGCGACTGGCGCACCGACGCCGACCTCGCGGAGGTCTACACGGTGTGGGGCGGCTACGCGTACGGCCGTGGCCTGGAAGGCCGTTCGGCGCGCGAGGAGATGGAGACGGCGTACAAGCGCATCGCCGTCGCCGCCAAGAACACCGACACCCGTGAGCACGACATCGCGGACTCCGACGACTACTTCCAGTACCACGGCGGCATGGTCGCCACCGTACGGGCGCTGCGGGGCACGGCCCCCGAGGCGTACATCGGCGACTCCACCCGCCCGGAGACGATCCGCACCCGCACCCTCGTGGAGGAGACGTCGCGCGTCTTCAGGGCGCGGGTCGTGAACCCCAAGTGGATCGAGGCGATGCGTCGCCACGGCTACAAGGGCGCGTTCGAGCTGGCCGCCACGGTCGACTACCTCTTCGGATACGACGCGACCACCGGCGTGGTCGCCGACTGGATGTACGACAAGCTCACCGAGGCCTACGTACTGGACCCGGAGAACCGCGCGTTCCTCCAGGAGGCCAACCCCTGGGCCCTGCACGGCATCGCCGAGCGCCTCCTGGAGGCCGAGTCCCGCGGCATGTGGGCCAAGCCCGACCCCGCCGCCCTCGAAGCCCTGCGCGAGATCTTCCTGGAGACCGAGGGCGACCTGGAGGGCGAGGACTGACCGCTCGCGGCACCCGCCGCGCCCTTCTCCGCCAAGACGCCCCCGCCGGCGCGGTACGCACACCGCGCCGGCGGGGGCGCGTCGGCTTCGGTGCGCGGAGGAGCGCGTCGGCTCCGGTGCGCGGGGGAGGGGAACGCGTCGGCTCGTCCGGACGTTGTCGGATATGCCGGGTCGGGTCAGGGACGTCGCGGGTCCGGCTCAGGGGCGTCGGGGTCGGTTGAGGAAGGCGAGCAGGGCGCCGGACAGCGCCGCCAGAACCGCCGCCGCGGCCAGGAGGCGGGGCATCGGGACGCCGGTGGCCAGGGCGCTGAGCAGCAGTGGGGCGAACATTCCGAGGTAGGCGAGGCTCCAGAAGCAGGAGGTGAGGCGGGCCAGCGCGGAGGGCGTGGCGAGGGCGGCGGTGGTGGCCAGCCCGTACGTGAGGGCGAGCCCGTACCCGGCACCCAGCACCGCCCCGGCGACCAGCGCGAGCACCGGCTGCCCGTACCCGGCGGCCGGTACGGCGAGGGCGAAGCCCCCGGCCATGACCAGCAGGCCGGCAGCCCCCGTGAGCAGCCGGCTGTGCACGCTCAGCCGCCGGGCCAGCGGCTGCACCGCCACCCCGGAGCCGGGCACGACCGCGGTCGCCACCCCGGCGTACACCACCTGCCAGCCGGCGAGGCCGCCGTCCACCAGGCCGGGGAGCGTGGCGAAGCCGACCATCGGCGCGGCGAACACCCAGGGCGCCATGGGCAGCACGGCCCGCAGGAAGCCGGTGCCGCGACGACCACCGGTCCTGCCTGAGCTGCCGGCGTCCTCGTGGTCCGCCGCGGGGCGAACGGCACCGCCTCCGGCGGTGGGGTCCGCGAGGATCCGGCCGGTGGTCGTGTCCCCCGTGGCGGGGCGCGTCTCCGGGCTGCGCGCGGCCAGGCATCCGGCGAGCACCGCCAGCACCACATGGGGCAGGTACGCCAGGGCCATCGGCCAGGGGGCCCACTGGGCGATCAGCGAGGCGGCCAGGCCGCCCGAGGCGAAGCCCAGCGACACGAAGATCCCGGAGCGCCGGGCGGCCACCGTCTCCGTCCCCGTCGGCGCGTACGGCGGCGAGGACAGCTCCTTGACCCACGTGCCACCGGCCGCCAGCAGCGCACCCGCGCTGATCCCGGTGAACAGCCGGCCGGGCGTCAGCCAGAGCGTCGTCCCGGCGCCGAGCATCAGCAGCAGCGTGGCGGCCAGATTGAGGGCGAGGGCGGCGAACGCCACCGGGCGCCGGCCGTACCGGTCGGCGAGCGGCGCGGCGACGAGCAGCCCCGGTATCAGCCCCACCGCGTACACCGCGAGCAGTGCGTTCACCGCGGCGTCGGAGAGGCCGGCGGCGCGGTAGGCGCCGAGCAGCGCGGCGAACTGGTTGGCGCTCCAGCCGGAGGCGGTCATCATCAGCGCGGTCCGCAGGCCGTACGGGCGCGGGGCGGGTGGCGCGGGGGCAGGTCGGGGCGGGGTCAGCCGGGCGGTGTCGGTCACGTCCCCGTTGTACGGGCGGCCGCTGCCCCACCACCGCCCGCATTCACGAATCGTGAACGGACATACGCGCAGATAGCGGCCGCGTCGTACGCTGGGGGCCCATGGACCTCCGGCTGCTCCCGTCATTCCTGGCCGTGGTCGAAGAACAGCACTTCGGCCGTGCGGCGGCCCGCCTCTTCCTCTCCCCGCCGGCCGTCACCCAGCACATCCGTCGGCTGGAGAACGAGCTCGGTACGCCACTGCTGCACCGGAACCCGGTACGGCCGACCGCCGCCGGGATGCGCTTCGCCGAGCACGCCCGCACCCTGCTGGCCGCGGCGGACACGGCGGTGGAGGACGTGCACGAGGCGGTACGCCGGGAGCGCGAGCGGACCACGCGCCCGCTGCGCATCGGCATCATGGGCCACGGCTCGGCGGAGATCACCCCGGCCGCGGTGAACGCCTACCGCAGGGCGCGCCCCGAGGTCCCCGTGGAAGTGCTCCAGCTCAACTTCACCGAGCACGTCACGGCGCTCGTGGAGGACCGGGTGGACCTGGCCTTCATCAGGCCGATGCCCGACGACGACCGGCTGGTCGGCGACGTGCTCCTCACCGAGCAGCGCATCGTCGTCGTCCCCGAGTCCGCCCGGCTCGCCGACGCCCGCACCGAGGGCGTACGCGTCGCCGACCTGGCCGACCTGCCGATCTTCCGGGTGCCGGACCACACACCGACGATCTTCAAGGACTACCTCTACTTCCACAACGAGGCCGCCCGCCGCGGACGCAGCGTCGCCCTCTTCCCGCAGGAAGTCCTCACCGGCGTCCTCACCGGCCACGGCGCCGGCTCGGGCCTCCGCTCCTTCGCCCGCTACTACAACTGGCCCGGAGCGGTTTTCGTTCCCGTCCTGGACGCACCCCAGGAGTCCAGCCACCTGGCCGCACGCGCCGGTGACCCCAACCCCGAAGTCGCCGTCTTCCGCGCCCTCGCCACCACCCTCGCCCGCGAACTCGCCCCGCGCATCAACGCCATGCCGCTGCCCTGACCCGAGCAACCGGCACTGCCGTGGCCCGGTGCCGGCCTTGGGTCGGTACCGGTGGCAAGCGCGCCCAAGTACCGTGCGAAACTGCCGAAATGACCCTCAGAAGCCGCCCCGAAACCGGCCCCGGGAACCGTCCCGGCACCCGCCCGGCGACCCGCCGCCGCGGACTCGTCGGGGCGCTGCTCGCCACCTGCGCCGCCGGATCGCTCCTGAGCGGCTGCGCGGACGGTGGCTCGGACTCCGCCGACGGCGCCCGCCCCGAGTTCGTCAGGGGCAAGGACGGCTTCGACGCGGTCCCCGTCTCCGACCGGACGCCGGCACCCGCCATCGACGGCCGGACAACGCGCGGCAAAAATCTGGACCTTGACGACTACCGGGGGAAGGTCGTCGTACTCAACATCTGGGGCTCCTGGTGCGGCCCGTGCGACGCCGAGGCCCCCGACTTCGCCAAGGTCGCGAGGGAAAGCCGGGGCAAGGGCGTGCAGTTCGTCGGGATCAACACCCGCGACGGCAGCACCGCACAGGCCGTCGCCTTCGAAGAGCAGCACAAGATGCCGTACCCCAGCCTCTTCGACCCGGCGGGCAAGCTCATGCTGCGTTTCCCCAAGGGCAGCGTGAACCCGCAGCTCATCCCGACGACCCTCGTCATCGACCGCCAGGGCCGCCTCGCCGCCCGCGCCATCGGCCCCGTCGGCGCCCAGCAGCTCCGCACGGCGCTCCAGCCCCTGACCACCACCACCTGACCGCCGGCGGGGCCCACCCGCTTCGACTTCCGCGCGTCCTGACAGGTGACAGGTCGAACTGGTCAGCACTGTGACGCTCATCACGAGCAGTCACCCAAAGGTGATCGCCGCCCCGGCTCCCACCTGCCGCACAAACAACCAGGGGCCTGACCCGCTCTCGCGGATCAGGCCCCTGGCCTGTGTTTCTTCAGTCGGGGTGGCGGGATTTGAACCCACGACCTCTTCGTCCCGAACGAAGCGCGCTGCCAAGCTGCGCTACACCCCGAAGCAACGAGCTCTACTTTAGCGGACCGATCCGCGAACGTGAAATCCGGTATCCGGGGCGCGGGGGAGCGGGCCTGAACTGGTCGATCGCGAGGAGGACCAGGGCGAGGGCGAAGAAGGCCAGACCGTAGAGGACGGCGTGTAGCAGGACGGCGAGGTACCCGTGGCTCTCGACGTCCAGGAAGGGGTACGGGTAGCGGCCGTCCGTCCCGGGAGTGATCAGGGCGCCGCGGGCCAGGGCGAAGGCCAGGTAGAGGAGGGGGTATGCCAGCCACTGCCAGGCGTGGCGCAGGCGGAGGTGGCGCGGGGCGGTCAGGAAGAGCCAGTCCAGTACGGCGACCAGTGGCGTCACGGTGTGCAGCAGGTGGTTGGCGATCGTGCCGGTGGTGCCGCGCGCCGCGGTGCCGGTCATGGCGGAGTGGGTCGCGTCGCCGGCCAGGACGAGGTGGTACACGAGGCCGGTGATCACGATGTAGAGCAGCACGGCCCCGGTGATCCGGGGCGAGACGGGGCGGCGGCCGGTGGCGGTCCGGTACGCCGTCCACGTGGCGCAGACGGCGAGGGCCGCGTTGCTCTGGATCGTGAAATAGGACGCCAGCCGGGGCAGGTCCGTGGCGAGCGTGATCTCCAGGGCGATGCCGGTGGCGGCGGCCGCCGCCAGCAGCAGGCGGAGGAGCGCGGCCAGCGGGCGGGGGGCGTGCGGCGCGACCGCCGACGACGGGGTGAGCGCCGAGGCGCCGGCCGGGCCGGTCGCGTAGTGCGAGGAACGGGTGGGGTCGGACCGGGTCGGGTCGATCATCCCTCCACGCTAAACGTCTCGTGGGGCGTTGGGGACCGGTATGCGCGGCCTCGGACCGACGCGGGTGCGGACCCGGTCTCCGGGGGCCGCACGGTCCCGTGCGGCCCCCGGAGACCGGGCTCGTCCGTACTGCTCAGGCGCGTTCGGTCAGCGTCAGCAAGGTCGCCTCGGGCGGGCAGGCGAAGCGGACGGGGGTATAGCGGTTGGCGCCGCAGCCCGCGGAGACGTGCAGGTAGGAGGTGTGATCGCCGGCGGTGTGGGTGGACAGGCCCTTCACCCGGCCGGTGTCCAGGTCGCAGTTGGTGACCAGGGCGCCGTAGAAGGGGATGCACAGCTGACCGCCGTGGGTGTGCCCGGCGAGGATCAGCGGGTAACCATCGGCGGTGAAGGCGTCCAGCGAGCGCAGGTACGGGGCGTGCACGACGGCGAGGGAGAGGTCCGCGTCGTCCTCGGGGCCACCGGCCACCTCGGCGTACCGGTCGCGCTTGATGTGCGGGTCGTCCAGGCCGGTCAGCGCGATCTCGAAGCCGTCGAGCTTCAGCCGGCCGCGGCTGTTGGAGAGGCCGACCCAGCCCGCCGCGTCGAAGGCGTCCCGCAGCTCTTCCCAGGGGTTGTGGACGACGCCGACGGCGGGCGCGTTGCCGTTCAGGCCGTGCCGCCCCTGCACCTTCTCCAGCAGGTAGCGGGCGGGGTTGCGCAGCTTCGGGCCGTAGTAGTCGTTCGAGCCGAAGACGTACGTACCGGGGAACTCCATCAGCGGGCCCAGCGCGTCCAGCACCTCCGGCACCCCTTCGGTGTCGGAGAGGTTGTCGCCGGTGTTGACGACGAAGTCGGGGCGGAGGCCGGCCAGGGACTGCAGCCAGCGGCGCTTCTTGTTCTGCCCGCTGACCATGTGGATGTCCGACACCTGCAGCACCCGCAACGGCCGCATGCCGCGCGGCAGTACGGGGATCGTCACCCGGCGGAGCCGGAAGGACCGGGCCTCGATGCCGGCGGCGTAGGCGATGCCGGCTGCGCCGACCGCCGTAAGGGAAAGGGGTACTCCGTATCGCGCGCGCATGGCCCCATCGTGGCAGAGAGCGGAAGGCACCGGCACACAGGGCCGGATGATCTTGATGTCGTACGGGATGTCGCCGATTGCCGCCGGCTGCCGTCGGCGTACTCCCGGCCGGTTTGGTGGGATCTGGGACTGGGGGTGTGGGATCCGGGGCCGGATTCCTGGATTCCTGGAATCCGGGACTGGTTTCTGGAATCCGGGGCCTGTCTCCGGGGATTCCGGGCGTTCGCCGGTGTCCTCCCTGCCCGCTCTCGTAGGTGCTCGGGGAGGCGTTACGGCCCGATAACTCCGCGCGGTACCCGACGGGCCCTGGCAAACTTGGGTCATGACCACGCTCAAGACGAAGCTGCAGGACGACCTCACCGCAGCGATCAAGGCGCGCGACGAGCTGCGCTCCTCCACCCTCCGCCTCACGCTCACCGCGATCCAGAAGGAGGAGGTCGCGGGGACCGAGGCCCGCGAACTGTCGGACGGCGAGGTCGAGAAGATCATCGCGCGCGAGGCGAAGAAGCGGCGCGAGGCCGCCGAGGCGTTCGAGAAGGGCGGCCGGGCGGAGCAGGCCGCGCGGGAGAAGGCCGAGGGCGAGGTGCTCGCCGACTACCTCCCCAAGCAGCTCACCGACGCGGAGCTGGAGAACATCGTCGCCGAGGCGGTGGCGGAGGCCGTCGGCAACGGCGCCGAGGGCCCGAAGGCCATGGGCGCGGTCATGAAGATCGTGAACCCGAAGGTCGCGGGCCGTGCCGAGGGCGGCCGGGTGGCCGCCGCGGTGAAGAAGCTGCTGGCGGGCTGACCGCGTACTGATGCGCGAAGGGGCGCCTCCCTCAGGGAGGCGCCCCTTCGCCGTGCTTCGCGCGGTCCGGCGAGCCGCGCTCAGCGGTTCTGGCCGCGGCCGTGTCCGCCGCCCGGCCAGTTCCAGCCGCCGTCGCCGCCCCCTATGACGTCCGGCAGGTCCGGCAGGTCGGGAAGGTCGATGCCGCCACCGCCGGGCTTGTCGTCGGAACCGCCGGACGGCGGCTTGGCCCGGTCCTTCTTCTTGTCCTTGGGGTTGTGGATCGGCACCGTGTGGAAGCCCGGCGCGGGCTTGCCGGCCAGCGCGCCGGCCATCGCGTCCCGCCAGATCGGCCCGGGCACCTGGCCACCGAAGACCTTGTCGTACGGGCGGCCGCCGATGTTGATGTCGACCATGCGCCGCTTGTGCTCGGGGTCGCCGACCCACACCGCGCCCGCCATGTTCGGGGTGTAGCCCACGAACCAGGCGGCGTAACGGCCGTCCGTCGTACCGGTCTTGCCCGCGCTGGGCCGGCTGCTGAGGCCGGCCTCCTTGCCGGTGCCGTCCTCCACGACGCCCTGCAGCAGGGTGTTGATGGTGTCGGCCGTCTTCTCCGACATGGCCCGGCGGCAGCTGGTCTGCGGGACCTTCATCGCCTTGCCGTTCGGGCCGGTGATCGACTCGATGGCGACCGGCGTGCAGTACTCACCGCGGTTGGCGAACGCCGCGTACCCCGCCGCCATGGTCAGCGGCGACATCTCCTGCGTGCCCAGGGTGATCGACGGTACCTGGTCGATGTCCTTGCCGTCGGCGCGCTTGATCCCCATCTTGTCGGCCATCTTCGTGACCGGGCAGATGCCGACGTCGCTGATCAGCGACACGAAGTAGGTGTTGACCGACTTGGCGGTCGCCTCCTTCATGCCGTACGGGCCCTTCTCGCTGCGGTTCTCGTTCTCCACCGGAGCGCTGCCCCGCCACATGCCCTTGCAGGTGGAGACCGGGCTCGGGTACTGCATCTGGTACGGGGAGGGGTAGACCTTGTTCGGGCTGACGCCCTGCTCTATGGCGGCCGCCGCGATCACCGGCTTGAAGGTCGAACCGGGCTGGTAACCGGCGCCGCCGCCCATGTCACCGTCCACCGACAGGTTCATCTGGGTCTGGTGCGCCTTGAAGCCGTACGGCCGGGACTGGCCCATGCCGCGGATCTTGCCGCTGCCCGGCTCGACCAGGGCCGCCGCGGTGGCGACCGGGTCCGAGTCGTACACGTGATCGCTCACGGACTTCTGCACGGCCTTCTGGGCCTGCGGATCCAGCGTCGTACGGATCGTCATGCCGCCGCGCTGCCAGCGGGCCAGCCGGGCCTTGGGCGTCTTGCCGAAGACCGGGTCGTTCAGGAACGCCTCGCGGACGTAGTCGCAGAAGAAGCCGGCGCCGTCGACGGCGGTGATGCAGCCGTTGCGCGGGGTGCTGACGTGCAGCACGATCGGCTTCTTCGCGGCGGCGTCGGCCTGCGCCTGGGTGATGTCGTGGACGTCGGCCATCCGTTGCAGCACGGTGTTGCGCCGCTTGGTCGCCTCCTCTTCGTCGTTGACCGGGTCGTACCGGCTCGGCGACTGGACGATGCCGGCCAGCAGCGCGGACTCGGAGAGGTTCAGGTCCTTGGCGGGCTTGCTGAAGTAGCGCTGGGCCGCGGCCTCGACGCCGTACGCCTGCTGCCCGAAGAAGGTGATGTTCAGGTAGTTCTGCAGGATCTTCTTCTTGCCCAGCTCCTTCTCGACCTGGATCGCGTACTTCAGCTCGCGGACCTTGCGGCCGATGGTCTGCTGGGTGGCCTCGGCGACCTTGTCCCGGTCGTTGCCCGCCTCCTCGACGAAGACGTTCTTCACGTACTGCTGCGTCAGCGTCGAGGCGCCCTGGGAGACCCCGCCGGACTGCGCGTTCTTGTTGACCGCGCGCAGGATGCCCTTCATGTCGATCGCGCCGTGCTGATAGAAGCGCGAGTCCTCGATGGCGACGATCGCCTTCTGCATGTACGGGGAGATGTCCTTCAGGTCCACCACCGTGCGGTTGCGGAAGTAGACCTTGGCGATCTCGCCGCCGTTGGCGTCCAGGATCGTCGTCCGCTGGCTCAGCGGTGGCGTCTTCATGTTGGACGGGATCTCGTCGAACCCCTCGACCGTCCCCTTGGCGGCGAGGCCCAGCGCGCCGGCGGCGGGGAGTGCCAGGCCCGCCAGTACGGCTCCGGCCAGGACGCTCACGCCGAGGAACTTCGCGGCCTGCTGGCTCGCGGTGAGGCCACCACCGTCGCGCTTCTTACCCATGAAAGCACCCTAATCCGTTGGCATGGACGTTCCGAGGCAGCGGGTGCCTCCCGGAATGTTCGAGTACCGGATCGTGACATCGGAGGAGCCCGGGTGGGCTATGCCAGACGGCGTAACGGTGTGCGGTCCCGGACCGGAGAAGCACTGTTCGACGGTGAGGGGGCACGGCTTCATCGGACGGGCGGTTCGGCGTGGTGCCCCGGCAACGTGAGGCGCCTAGGTTCTCAATCACCGGACAGGGGCGCATCTGTTCGCATACTCTGTTCACGCCTGTCACTCGAACGTGGTTCCGCACCAGCACATCGCTGTTTTCCGCCGCGGGGCCGGTGACCGGATTGCCTGTATGCGCCGTCCGCGTGCCTTCGTGGCGCGTGGGAAACACCCCGAACTGTCCTGGCCTGCCAGAAAAGCGACGTATGCCCTGCGCTCACTCCGTTGGGTGATCTGCCGCATACGCATAGTCCGTTCGGACCATTCAAGATTGGGCCCGAAGGGGGTGTTGCGCCCTGCCTGCCTTCCGTAACGTCCTCAACTGGCAACGGTGAATATGCCGTTTGCCGCCGTGGGGGAGCCTCGATTCGGGAGAGGACGGCGCCAGCATGAGCTGGGTAACCGACTGGAGTGCACAGGCAGCCTGCCGCACGACCGATCCGGATGAGCTGTTCGTTCAAGGGGCAGCCCAGAACCGCGCCAAGGCGGTCTGCACCGGATGCCCCGTGCGGACCGAGTGCCTTGCCGACGCCCTGGACAACCGCGTCGAATTCGGCGTATGGGGCGGGATGACGGAGCGGGAGCGGAGGGCGTTGCTGCGCCGCCGCCCGACCGTCACCTCGTGGCGTCGGCTGCTGGAAACGGCTCGTACGGAATACGAACGCAGCGCGGGAATCCTCGTGGACTGCGAAGAAGAGGAGTTCGACAACTTCGCCGCGGTCGGCTGAGCCGGCCCGTGGCGCCCGGCGTCGGCCGGGGCATGAACACCCGGTGCAGGACCGACCGGGCAGGGTGAGCGCCGATTGCGGCACGGCCGCCGGCGCTTGAGTCGGCGCGCGATCGCCGCGTTCACGAGCGTGGTGGAAGTGCGGCACGTGGCGGTGGCTTCGGCCGCCGTCGTGCACCGTCGCGCACGCAGGTCGGCGCGGGATGCGCTGCATCGCGCCACGACATCATCGAGCCACGACACCATGCTTGCCTCGCGCCACGACACCATGCCTGCGTCGCTGCCGTGTCGGCTTGTCGAGGACGTGTCGGGAGGCGGACGCCCCCTCGGCCCTCCGCACTGCCGTCGCGTGGTCCCCCTAATTCCTCTCCCCTTGGCACGCCCTGCTCACTGACCACGGCGTTCACCGGCCGTGCGACGTTCACCGGCCACGACTGCGTTCACCGGCCACGACTACGTTCACCGGCCATGACTACGTTCACTGGTCACACAGCTGGGCTCGCTGTGTCCGTACGGGCCGTGAGCCGTGCCCGTGCAGGCGCGTATCCAGGTAGGCGCGCGCCCGAAAGGGCAGGCCCAGTAGCTCGCGGATGGTTCGCGCTGATGGTCGGGCCGTCAGCTCGCGTCGTTGCCCGCTTTCTTCTTGTACGCCTCGTCCGCGTGTCCGGACGTGAGCCGGTCGCCGATCTCGCGCAGCCCCGAGACGTCATGGACGTCACCGGGCAGCGCGGCGATCTCGGCCACCGGTACTTCCGGGTGCAGCGCGGTGAAGCGGTCGCGGGTGCGCCGCTCGCGCGCCAGAACCTGCATGCGTTCGGCGTGCAGGGTCAGCAGGCCGGCGGCCAGACGGGCCGACCGGGCCTCGGGGGACTGCTTCGATTCGGGAGTTACGGAGGGGTCGTGCTGCTGCAGCGCCGGCGCAGCGGGGGAGGAAGCGTCGGCGGTACGTGATCCAGTCTTCCCGTCCTCGAGATCCACAATTCCGCCGTCGCCAAGATTTTCGGTGTCTTCCTCGCCCGCCGAACCGGAGTTCCCGGTTCCGGCCAGGTCGGTCAGCGCTTCGGCCGCCGCCAGCGCCCGCTCGGCGCTCAACTGGTCGGCCCCGCTGCCGTGCACACGGTTCAGCACCAGACCCGCCAGCGGCATCTGCTCGGCGGCCAGCCGCTCCACGAAGTACGCCGCCTCGCGCAGCGCGTCCCGCTCGGGCGCGGCCACCACCAGGAAGGCCGTGCCGGGCGCCTGCAGCAGCCGGTACGTGGCGTCCGCGCGGGTGCGGAAGCCGCCGAACATGGTGTCCATGGCGGCCACGAACGTCTGGACGTCCTTGAGGAGCTGGCCGCCCATCAGCTTGCTGAGCGTGCCGGTCATCATCGACATGCCGACGTTCAGGAACTTCATCCCGGCCCGGCCGCCGACCTTCGCGGGCGCCATCAGGACCCGGATGAACTTGCCGTCCAGGAAGGACCCCAGCCGCTTGGGCGCGTCCAGGAAGTCCAGCGCGGACCGGCTCGGCGGGGTGTCGACAATGATCAGGTCCCACTCGTCGCGGGAGCGCAGCTGGCCCAGCTTCTCCATGGCCATGTACTCCTGCGTACCGGCGAACCCGGCCGACAGGGACTGGTAGAAGGGGTTCTCCAGGATGGCCCTGGCCCGCTCCTTGTCCGCGTGCGCCTCGACGATCTCGTCGAACGTGCGCTTCATGTCCAGCATCATCGCGTACAGCTCGCCGCGGCCATCGGGGCCGCGTACGTCCTTGACCTGCCGTGGGACGTTGTCCAGTTCGGAGATGCCCATCGACTGCGCGAGCCGGCGGGCCGGGTCGATGGTGAGGACGACGGCTCGCCGGCCGCGTTCCGCCGCGCGGACGCCGAGCGCGGCCGCGGTGGTGGTCTTCCCGACGCCGCCCGCGCCGCAGCAGACGATGATGCGGGTCTGCGGGTCGTCGAGCAGCGTGTCCACGTCCAGATGCGGAGCCGAAGCGTCCAAGGTCGTGTGCTCCGATGTCATATCGGTCCCTGTGTCCGCAGGTCCCGGGCCAGCCGGTAGAGCCCCGCGAGGTCCACGCCCTCGGGGAGCTGCTCCAGCTCGTACGTGGGCAGCCCGAGCCCGGTGATCTCGGTGTGTTCCGCGCGCTCCAGCGCGACCCGCTCGGCGTGCTCGCGGGCCTGCTCCAGCAGCGGATCGATGAGTCGCTCGGCGCGGCCGCCGCGGCGCGCCCCGCCGAGCCCAGCGCTGGAGAGCGCCGTGGCGATGCCCGCGCGGGCGCCGTTCGCGGCCAGGTCCACCTCGTCGGGGTCCAGGACGGGCGGCCGGACCATGTTGATGACCACGCCGCCCACAGGAAGCCCGGCGGCGCGCAGCTCGGCGACGCCGTCGACGGTCTCCTGGACGGGCATCTCCTCCAGCAGCGTCACCAGGTGGACGGCCGTCTCGGGTGACTTCAGCACCCGCATGACGGCCTGCGCCTGATTGTGGATCGGCCCTATCTTCGCGAGCCCCGCGACCTCGTCGTTGACGTTCAGGAAGCGCGTGATGCGGCCCGTGGGCGGCGCGTCCATGACGACCGCGTCGTATACGAAGCGCCCGTGCTTGTCCTTGCGGCGAACGGCCTCGCAGGCCTTGCCGGTCAGCAGGACGTCCCGCAGCCCCGGCGCGATGGTCGTGGCGAAGTCGATCGCGCCGAGCTTCTTCAGGGCGCGTCCGGCACCGCCGAGTTTGTAGAACATCTGGAGGTAGTCCAGCAGCGCGCGCTCGGCATCGATGGCCAGCGCGTACACCTCGCCCGCCCGTCTCCCGCCACCGCCCCGGGAGGAATCGCTACGCGATGCCCCTGCTGAATCAGGAGCTACCGCGATCTTGCGCTCTTCATAAGGCAGCGCCTCGGTCTCGAAAACTTGGGCAATGCCCTGCCGGCCCTCGACCTCGACCAGGAGGGTGCGCTGCCCCTCGGTGGCCAGGGCGAGGGCGAGGGCGGCGGCGACCGTGGTCTTGCCGGTACCGCCCTTGCCGCTGACGACATGGAGCCTGCTCACGCCATGGAGCCTAACCAGTCCGCCTCCCGGCTACGCACGGGACGCCGGGCCTGTCGTGTATGCCTCGGTCGGTGGCGCCCCCGAGGGGCCTCGGAGGCGCGTACGGGGGTGCCGCGGGCGCGCGTCCTCGGCGACCCTGTACAGGCATTACGCTCGCCCCATGACGAAGTGGGAATACGCGACCGTGCCGCTGCTGGTGCACGCGACGAAGCAGATTCTGGACACCTGGGGCGAGGACGGCTGGGAGCTGGTCCAGGTCGTGCCGGGCCCGAACAACCCTGAGCAGCTCGTGGCCTACCTGAAGCGGGAGAAGGCATGAGCCAGGTCGAGGACAAGATCCAGTCGCTCGGCCTGAAGCTCCCCGACGTCGTACCGCCGCTGGCCGCCTACCAGCCGGCCGTGCGCTCCGGGAACTACGTGTTCACCTCCGGCCAGCTGCCGATGGTGGACGGTGCCCTGCCCGCCACCGGCAAGGTCGGTGCCGAGGTCGGCGCCGAGCAGGCCAAGGAACTGGCCGCCGTCTGCGCGCTGAACGCGCTGGCCGCCGTGAAGTCCGTGACCGGCGACCTGGACAAGATCGTCCGGGTCGTGAAGGTCGTCGGCTTCGTGGCCTCCGCGCAGGACTTCACCGGCCAGCCCGGCGTCGTCAACGGCGCCAGCGAGCTGCTCGGCGAGATCCTCGGCGACAAGGGCGTACACGCCCGCTCCGCCGTGGGCGTGGCCGTGCTGCCGATCGACGCGCCGGTCGAGGTCGAGATCCAGGTCGAGATCGCGGACTGAGCGGCCGACCGGACGACGGACTCCGAGGGGCGGTACGGACCGCGGCACGAGCCGCGGCCGGTACCGCCCCTCGTTTTCTCGGGGCTCCTTCGTGTCTGCGGGCCCTAGCGTCTTCAAGGTCCGGCTTCCTCGTGTCCTCGTGCCCTCGTGGCCGCCGCCTCGCTCGCCTACGGGGCCGGTGGCCCACCGCTCTCTCGTGCACCGTGGTCAGCGGCCCCTGTAGGGCGCGACCGGGACCGGTGCCCCCTCGAACATCCGCGCGTGAACGCATAGCATCCGGCCATGTCGACGACGACCAACGGCCAGTGGTATCCGCCCGAATGGCCGGACCGGATCCGGGCGCTCGCCAGTGGGGAGCTGACGCCGGTCGCCCCCCGAAGAGCGGCGACCGTCATGCTCCTGCGCGACTCCGGTCAGGGCCCGGCCGTCCACATGCTGCGCCGGCGCGCCTCCATGGCCTTCGCGGCCGGCGCGTACGCGTACCCGGGCGGCTCCGTCGACCCTCGTGACGAGCGGCCGGTGGCCTGGGCCGGGCCCTCGCGCGCCGAGTGGGCCGCCCGGCTGGGCGTCGAGGAGGCCGTGGCGCAGGCGGTGGTCTGCGCGGCGGTCCGCGAGACCTTCGAAGAGGCCGGCGTCCTGCTCGCGGGGCCCTCGGCCGGCACCGTCGTCGCCGACACCACCGGGGACGACTGGGAGGCCGACCGCGCCGCTCTGGTGGCCCGTGAGCTGTCGTTCGCCGACTTCCTGGAGCGCCGGGGCCTGGTGCTCCGGAGCGACCTGCTGGGGGCCTGGGCGCGCTGGATCACCCCCGAGTTCGAGCCCCGGCGCTACGACACGTGGTTCTTCGTGGCCGCGCTCCCCGAGGGCCAGCGCACGCGCAACGCCTCCACGGAGGCCGACCGTACGGTGTGGACCCGGCCCGCCGAGGCCGCCGCCGGCTACGACCGCGGCGAGCTGCTGATGATGCCGCCGACCATCGCCACGCTGCGCACCCTGGCGCCGCACGGCAGCGCCGCCGACGCGCTCGCCGCGGCGGCCCGGCAGGACCTCACCCCCGTGCTGGCGCGCGCGGAGCTCGTCGAGGGGGAGATCGTGCTGAGCTGGCCGGGTCACGAAGAGTTCACCAAACACATCCCCTCGGGCGCGGCGGCCGGCCACGGTGGCGCCGCGTCCGGCTCCCCCGAAGGGCCTGCCGTATGACCGACGCAGCCGCACTCCCCGGCCAGCCGCGCGGCGGCGTCCTCTCCGGCGCCGCGACGGCCCGCGCGTACTGCGTACTGGCCCCTAACCCGTCCGCCATGACCCTGGACGGCACCAACACCTGGATCGTCGCGGAGCCGGACTCCGACCGCGCCGTGGTCATCGATCCGGGGCCGCTGGACGAAGGACACCTGAAGGCGGTCGTGGACACCGTCGAGCGGGCCGGCCGGCGCGTCGCGCTCACCCTGCTCACCCACGGGCACCCCGACCACGCCGAGGGCGCCGCCCGCTTCGCCGAGCTGACCCGTACGCCGGTACGGGCCCTGGACCCCGCGCTGCGCCTCGGCGACGAGGGGCTGGCCGCCGGGGACGTGATCACGACCGGCGGCCTGGAGCTGCGCGTCGTGCCCACGCCGGGACACACGGCCGACTCGCTCTCGTTCCATCTGCCGGCCGACGCGGCCGTGCTGACCGGCGACACGATCCTCGGACGCGGTACGACGGTGGTGGCACACCCCGACGGCCGCCTCGGCGACTACCTGGACTCGCTGCGGCTGCTGCGCTCCCTGACGGTCGACGACGGCGTGACCACGGTCCTGCCGGGCCACGGGCCGGTGCTGAACGACGCACAGGGGGCCGTGGAGTTCTACCTCGCCCACCGGGCGAAGCGGCTCGCCCAGGTGGAGACGGCCGTCGAGGCGGGCCGCCGTACGGCCGCGGACGTCGTCGCCCACGTGTACGCCGACGTCGACCGCTCCCTGTGGCCCGCGGCGGAGCTGTCCGTACGGGCACAGCTGGACTACCTGGGCGAGCACGGGCTCGTCTGAGGGGCCGCCCACGGGGCTGCCCGTGAGCCGGTCCGCGCGCCGGTCGGGGCATACGAAAGGCCCCACCGGAGCGGGGCCCTTTCGTAGTGCCGCGTGACGCGTGTGCGTACGGGGCGGTGTGTCAGCGGGAGCGCTTCGCGAGGCGCTCGACGTCCAGGAGGATCACCGCGCGGGCCTCCAGGCGCAGCCAGCCACGGCCGGCGAAGTCCGCGAGCGCCTTGTTGACCGTCTCCCGGGAGGCGCCGACCAGCTGGGCCAGCTCTTCCTGGGTGAGGTCGTGGACGACGTGGATGCCTTCCTCGGACTGCACGCCGAAGCGGCGCGAGAGGTCCAGGAGGGCGCGCGCCACACGGCCCGGCACGTCGGAGAAGACCAGGTCGGACATCTGGTCGTTGGTCTTGCGCAGCCGGCGGGCGACGGCGCGCAGCAGGGCCGTGGCCACCTCCGGGCGGGCGTTCAGCCAGGGCTGCAGGTCGCCGTGGCCCAGCCCCAGCAGCTTCACCTCGGTGAGCGCCGTACCCGTGGCCGTGCGCGGGCCCGGGTCGAAGAGGGACAGCTCACCGATGAGCTCACCGGGACCGAGGACGGCGAGCATGTTCTCGCGGCCGTCGGGGGAAGTGCGGTGGAGCTTCACCTTGCCGTCGGTGACCACGTACAGGCGGTCGCCCGGGTCCCCTTCGTGGAACAGGGCGTCACCACGGGCAAGCGTGACCTCGGTCATCGAGGCACGCAGCTCGGCAGCCTGCTCGTCATCGAGCGCCGCGAAGAGCGGTGCGCGCCGCAGAACGTCGTCCACGAGTTCTCTCCTTGTCGACATGCTCCGGGTGACGTAGGTCCCCATCATGCCGGAATGCAAAACAGTGCGATCAATCACAAGGATGCCGGACAGGTGTCCGCCGCCATAAGGCAGGGGGCCGATTGGAGTCGCGATTCCTGGTGATCGGGCCGGATGTCGGTGGGTGGCCGTAGTCTGGCCGAGTGTCCAATACGCCGGTGAGAGCACAGGACAAGGGGGCCGGACGAGTGAGCGCAGGCCGCGATTCTGCTGTGGGCGAACAGGCGAGCGCGAATGCCGCGAAGCCTTCGAAAGCGGACTCGAAGCTGGTGGGGTCCGTTACCGCCAAAAGGGCTCCTGCGGCGGAGAAGGCCGGGGTGACGGAGGTGTCGGACGCCTCCGCGCCAACCACCGCCGACCCGGAATCGGGCACGGTGGGCACCCATAGGGAACCGGCCACCACGAGGCAGCCGGCTGCGACCGCGGAGAAGAGCACGGTGACGGCGAAGAAGAGCACGTCAGAGGCCAAGAGGAGCGCTCCGGCCGCGAAGCGGACGGCTGCCGCGGGGAAGAAGTCGGCCGCCCCCGGAAAGGCCGCCGGAACCGCCGCCGAAAAGACCGCGAAGGCGAAGAAAACCGTCGCGGTGAAGAAGACCGCGGACGGAAAAAGCGCGCCTGAGAAGACCGCGGCCAAGAAGACCACGGCGAAGAAGGCCGCGGACAAGAAGGCCGCGGGCAAGAAGACCGCCGCGGCGAAAAAGACCGCGGCGCCCGAGGCCCCGGCCGCCCGTAAGGCCGAGTCCCGCGTCGCCCTGGTGCGCCGCGCCCGCCGGATGAACCGCGAGCTCGCCGAGGTCTATCCGTACGCCCACCCGGAGCTGGACTTCCGCAACTCCTTCGAGTTGCTCGTCGCCACCGTCCTGTCGGCCCAGACCACCGACCTGCGGGTCAACCAGACCACCCCGGCCCTCTTCGCCGCGTATCCGACGCCCGAGGACATGGCCGCCGCCGACCCCGAGGCGCTGGAGGAGCTGATCCGCCCGACCGGCTTCTTCCGGGCGAAGGCGAAGTCCCTGCTCGGCCTGTCGTCCGCGCTGCGCGACCGGTTCGGCGGTGAGGTGCCCGGCCGACTGGAGGACCTGGTCACCCTGCCCGGCGTGGGCCGCAAGACCGCCAACGTGGTGCTCGGCAACGCCTTCGGCGTCCCGGGCCTCACCGTCGACACGCACTTCGGGCGACTGGTGCGCCGCTTCGGGTGGACCACGCAGCAGGACCCGGAGAAGGTCGAGGCGGAGATCGCCGAGATCTTCCCCAAGAGCGAGTGGACGATGCTCTCGCACCGCCTGATCTTCCACGGCCGCCGCGTCTGCCACTCCCGCAAGCCCGCCTGCGGTGCCTGCCCCGTCGCGCCGCTGTGCCCGTCGTACGGCGAGGGCGAGACCGACCCGGAGAAGGCGAAGAAGCTGCTCAAGTACGAGATGGGCGGCAAGCCGGGCCAGCGGCTGCGGCCCCCGGCCGACTTCCCCGGCCCGCCCGCGCCGCCTCTGGGGGCCGCATGACGGCCGGCCGACGGAGAGCGGCCCGGACCGGGGCGTCGGGGTGACCATCGCAGTGAGGGCCTGAGGGGGCGCGTATGACGAGAGCACAGGAGACCGCACGAGGGGCGTACGACCAGGACGCCCACGGACGGCGGACGGACGGCCGGACGGGGTACGGAGAGCGGGCAGCCGGCGCGGGGGCGGTCGCCGCGGACGTACGGGTCACGACCGAGGGCCTGCCGGCGTGGCTGCGGCCGGTGGCGGACGCGGCGGCGACGGTCGAGCCGCATCAGCTGAGCCGCTTCCTGCCGCCCGCGAGCGGTGGCCGGCAGTCGGCCGTGCTGATCCTCTTCGGAGAGGGCGCTCGCGGCCCCGAGTTGCTGCTCATGGAGCGCGCCGGGACGCTGCGCTCGCACGCGGGTCAGCCCTCCTTCCCCGGCGGTTCGCTGGACCCGGAGGACGGCGACCCGGACGGTGACGGTCCGCTGCGGGCCGCGCTGCGCGAGGCCTGGGAGGAGACCGGCCTGGACCCGTCCGGTGTGCAGCTCTTCGGTGTGCTGCCCCGGCTCTACATCCCGGTGAGCGGCTTCGTGGTGACACCGGTGCTCGGCTGGTGGCGCGAGCCCAGCCCGGTCGGCGCGGTCGACCAGGCGGAGACGGCCCGGGTGTTCACGGTTCCCGTGGCCGATCTCACGGACCCCGCGCACCGCGTGACGTCCCGCCATCCGAGTGGCCACGTCGGCCCGGCCTTCACCGTCGAAGGGGCTCTGGTCTGGGGTTTCACCGCCGGTCTCATCGACCGCATCCTGCATTACGCGGGGTGGGAAGTGGACTGGGACCGGGACAAGCAGGTCCCGCTCGACTGGCGCTCATGAGACGGTGGCGGGCGTGAACGTCCTGGACATCCTGCTGTTGGTCGCTGCCGTGTGGTTCGCGGTCGTCGGTTATCGCCAAGGTTTCGTCGTCGGCATCCTGTCCGTGATCGGATTCCTCGGTGGCGGTCTGATCGCGGTCTACCTGCTGCCCGTGATCTGGAACGAAGTGACCGAGGACGCCACACCGGGCTCCTTCGCCGCCATCGCGGCGGTCGCCATCGTGATCGTGTGCGCCTCCGTGGGGCAGGCGCTCACCACGCACCTGGGCAACAAGCTCCGGAGATACATCACCTGGTCCCCGGCGCGCGCCCTGGACGCCACGGGCGGCGCGCTGGTGAACGTCGTGGCGATGCTGCTGGTGGCCTGGCTGATCGGCTCGGCGCTTGCGGGCACGTCCCTGCCGACGCTCGGCAAGGAGGTACGGAACTCCAAGGTGCTGCTGGGCGTTTCCCGGGTGATCCCTGCGCAGGCGGACACCTGGTTCGCCGACTTCTCCTCCGTCCTCGCGCAGAACGGCTTCCCGCAGGTCTTCACGCCGTTCTCCAACGAGCCGATCCAGGAGGTCGAGCCGCCGGACCCGGCGCTGGCCGGCAGCCCGGTCGCGGCCCGCGCCAAGCAGAGCATCGTGAAGGTCGTCGGCACGGCCACCGGCTGCGCCAAGGTCCTCGAAGGCAGCGGCTTCGTGTTCGCCCCGCACCGCGTCATGACCAACGCGCATGTCGTGGGCGGCGTGACCGAGCCGACCGTGCAGATCGGCGGCGAGGGACAGCGGTACGACGCGAAGGTCGTGCTGTACGACTGGCGGCGCGACATCGCCGTACTGGACGTCCCGGCCCTGCAGGCGCCCGCGCTGCGCTTCACCGACCAGGACGCGCGCAGCGGCAACAGCGCGATCGTCGCCGGCTTCCCCGAGAACGGCGGCTACGACGTCCGCTCGGCCCGCGTGCGGGGCCGCATCCAGGCCAACGGCCCGGACATCTACCACCGCGACACGGTCGCCCGCGATGTGTACTCCCTGTACGCCACGGTCCGGCAGGGCAACTCCGGCGGCCCGCTGCTCACGCCGGACGGCAGGGTCTACGGCGTGGTCTTCGCCAAGTCCCTGGACGACGACAGCACGGGGTACGCCCTGACGGCCGACGAGGTCCGCAGCGACATCCAGCGGGGCCGTACGGCCCAGCGGCAGGTCGACAGCCAGGGCTGCGCGATGTGAGAAGGGACCCGGAGCGGCCGCTGCCGCTCCCGGGAGCCCGCCGGGCCTTCCTGGGCGCCCGCCGTCCTGCGAGCCCGTCCAGCGGGCTCCTGGCGGCGCGGCCCCGGCGGTCCGGGGTCAGCTCCGCGGATGGCGGAGCCGCGCGGTCATCCAGCGCGCACGGCGGCGCAAGATACGCGGGATGCCGAGTGGATCGGCGAGCTCATGAGGTCCGCCCGCCCGGAGGTCAGGGGCGCTCCTCTCCTTGGTGCCCAGCGCAGCGGCGTTGCTGCGGCGGTTGCGTGCCACGTCACGGTAGTCGTGCGTCCAGCCCATACCCTCGTCTCTGCCCGTGCCCCGCGGTCCGTAACCGCACCGGTGTCGGTCAATTGGCGTATGCGCGAGGCAAGTGGCTGTTCGTCAGACGGGCGTTCGTATCCGTTCGGCGGGGCGTCACTTCCGTCACCCGAACACCGCTGACGAGGGCGTCCGTGGGCTCACCGGTCCGGCTCGGGGTCCTGCAGCCAGTTGATGAGCTCGGCGGTGAAGCCGACCGGATCCTCTTCGTGGGGGAAGTGCCCCAGGCCGTCGAAGAGCCGCCAGCGGTAGGGCGCCTCGACGTACTCGCCGGAGCCGGCCGCGCTGCGGGTACGCATCACCGGGTCGAGGGACCCGTGAAGGTGCAGCGTCGGCACCCGCACCGGCCACTTCATCCGGCGGTTGAACTGGATCCCGTCCGGCCGCGCCATCGACCGCACCATCCAGCGGTACGGCTCGATCGAGCAGTGCGCCGTGGACGGGATGGTCATCGCCCTCCGGTACGCCTCGACCGCGTCGTCCTCGGGCAGCCGCGGCCCGGACCAGTCCCGGATCATCCGGCCGACCAGCGCCGCGTCGTCCGCGACCAGGGCCCGCTCGGGCAGCCAGGGCCGCTGGAAGCTCCAGATGTGCGAGGAGCGGCGGCTCTGCTTCATGTCGGCGAGCATGGCCGAGCGCCAGCGCCGCGGGTGCGGCATCGAGGACACCACGAGCCGCCGGACGAGCTTCGGCCGCATCACCGCGGCCGTCCAGGCCAGGTAGCCGCCCAGGTCGTGCCCCACGATCGCGGCGTCCGGCTCGCCGAGCGAGCGCACCACGCCGGTGATGTCCAGCGCGAGGTTGGCCGGGTCGTAGCCACGGGGCGTGCGGTCGCTGCCGCCCACGCCCCGTAGATCCATCGCCACCGCCCGGAAGCCCGCCTCGGCGAGCGCGGGCAGCTGGTACCGCCAGGCCCACCAGAACTGCGGGAAGCCGTGCAGCAGCAGTACCAGCGGCCCGTCGCCCATCTCGGCGATGTGGAACCGCGCGCCGTTGGCCGCGACGTCCCGGTGGGTCACTTCTTGCCCACCGGGGAGGTCGAGCCGTACGACCGAGGCGGGCGAGAGCGCCGGCGAGGATTCGGAAGCCGTCATACGGCCGAGCGTGTCACACTCTCGACCGCCGGGTGCTCCTCCACGGCCGGCCGCGGGTGCGGCTTGACGTTCCCCAGCACGGCCGCGGTCTGCTTGGCCGACGCGACGGTCTTCTGCGGCCCCTTGCCGGCCTTGGCCTTCTTGAAGAAGACCAGGGCGATCAGGCCCAGCAACCCGGCGACCAGCACGTTGGCCGCGAAGGAGAGCAGGAAGCAGACCGAGAGGTGCCAGCCGCTCCACGCCTGGATGCCGTAGGCCAGCGCGAAGCTGAGCATCGGGAGGGAGAAGAGCAGCACGATCGCCGCCGCCCCGCCCGCCAGTCCGCCGACGCCGGCCCGCTTCACGTCGTTCCGCAGCTCGGCCTTGGCCAGCGCGATCTCGTCGTGGACCAGCGCGGACACTTCGGTGGTGGCGTGGGCCACCAGCTGTCCGAGGCTGCGGTCCGTGCCGCGGGCCGCGCCGTCGTCTGCTGTGCTCATCGACTGCTCCCGTTCTCTGTCTCCTGGTGATTACCTCTCAGATCATGCCGGACCATCCTGCCCGGCGTCGGAGGCGGCGGCCACCTCGGCCCGTCGTCGGTGTTCGGCCGCCTTCTCTTCGAGGAGGGCGGCCATCCGGAGGTGGTAGGCGGGGGTGCCCTCTTCGTAGATGTCCGGGATGCCGTCCCGGTCCTCGTCGCGGTTCTCCTCCTCGTACAGGCGCCGGTACTTGGCGTTGCGGACCTTCAACAGCACGGTGGCCAGCACGGCCGCCGTCAGGGACCCCGTCAGCACGGCGGCCTTGATCTCGTCGGTGAGCACCGGGTCCGAGGCGAACGCCAGCTCGCCGATGAGCAGGGAGACCGTGAAGCCGATGCCGGCCAGCGCCGATACGGCGAAGACGTCCGGCCACTTCAGGTCGGGGTTGAGCGAGGCCTTGGTCAGCCGGGTGGTCAGCCACGTGCCGCCGAAGATGCCGACCGCCTTGCCGAGGACCAGGCCGAGCACCACCCCGAGCGTCTCCGGCCGGGTGAAGACGTCGTGCAGCGCGCCCCCTGAGACCGATACGCCGGCCGAGAAGAGGGCGAACAGCGGGACCGCGAGGCCGGCCGACAGGGGGCGCACGAGGTGCTCGATGTGCTCGCCGGGGGAGTGCGGCTCACCCTCGCGCCGGTGGCAGCGGAGCATCAGGCCCATGGCCACGCCCGCGATGGTCGCGTGCACGCCGCTGTTGTACATCAGGCCCCAGATGACCAGCGCGAGCGGTACGTACACGTACCAGCCGCGTACTCCCTTGCGCAGCAGTACGAAGAAGACGCCCAGCCCGAGTGCCGCGCCGCCGAGCGCCCAGAAGTTGAGGGTGGAGGTGAAGAAGACCGCGATGATCAGGATGGCGAAGAGGTCGTCGACGACGGCCAGGGTCAGCAGGAACGCGCGGAGTGCGGAGGGCAGGGACGTACCGATGACGGCCAGTACGGCCAGGGCGAAGGCGATGTCCGTCGCGGTGGGGACCGCCCAGCCGTCCAGCGAGCCGCCGCCCGTGGTGGTGACGACGGTGTAGACGACCGCGGGCATGACCATGCCGCACAGCGCCGCGACGACCGGCAGCGCGGCGGCCTTGGGGTCGCGCAGCTCGCCCGCGACCAGCTCGCGCTTGAGCTCGATGCCGGCCACGAAGAAGAAGACCGCCAGCAGGCCGTCGGCCGCCCAGTGCTGGAGGGAGAGGTCCAGGCCGAGGGAGGCCGGTCCGAGATGGAAGCCGCGCACCGCTTCGTAGCTGTCGCCGAGCGGGGTGTTGGCCCAGATCAGCGCGATCACCGCGGCGACCAGCAGCAGAACGCCGCCCACGGTCTCCGTGCGGAGGAGATCCGTGAGGTGGTTCCGCTCGGGCAGGGACATCCGTCCGAGGAGGACGGAGCGGCGGGGAGCGGGCGAGTTCACGCGGGGACCTCCGGGCGGCAGCTGAGCATGGCTGTGGCAGTTGCCGACCAGACTTCCCGGCGCACCCTGAGCGTTTCGCGTATTTCTTGACGCGTTCTTCACTGTACCCGGGTGGCGCACAAGCGATCCAGCGATCTTGGGCGTGCGGACATACCGGGCTTTGCGGGCCGGGGCGTCGGCCGCTGGTGAGGCCGCGTACGCAGCGGGGCGCCCCGCCGGCGTACGGCGGGGCGCCCCTCTGTGGTGCGTACCGGTCTCAGTCCTCGCTCGGCGCGCTCGACAGCTGGGACTGGATCAGCCCCATGACCGAGGAGTCGGTCAGCGTCGAGACGTCACCCATGTCCCGGTTCTCGGCGACATCGCGCAGCAGCCGGCGCATGATCTTGCCGGAGCGGGTCTTGGGCAGCTCCTGGACCGGCAGGATGCGCTTGGGCTTGGCGATCGGGCCCAGGCTCTGCGCGACATGCGCCCGGAGCTCGTTGACCAGGGCCTCGTCCTGCTCGACGCCGCCGCGCAGGATCACGAAGGCGCAGATGGACTGGGTGGTCTGCGGGTCGGTGGCGCCCACGACGGCGGCCTCGGCCACCTTGGGGTGCGAGACCAGCGCGGACTCGACCTCGGTGGTGGAGATGTTGTGGCCGGAGACCAGCATGACGTCGTCGACCCGGCCCAGCAGCCAGACGTCGCCGTCCTCGTCCTTCTTCGCGCCGTCGCCGGCGAAGTACTTGCCCTCGAAGCGCGACCAGTAGGTGTCGAGGTAGCGCTGGTCGTCGCCCCAGATGGTGCGCAGCATGGACGGCCAGGGCTCGGTCAGGACGAGGTAACCACCGCCGCCATTGGGCACCTCGTTGGCCTCGTCGTCGACCACGGTCGCCGCGATGCCGGGCAGCGGCACCTGCGCGGAGCCGGGCTTGGCGGCCGTGACGCCGGGCAGCGGGCTGAGCATGATGCCGCCGGTCTCGGTCTGCCACCAGGTGTCCACGACCGGCGTCCGGTCGGCCCCGATGTGCTTGCGGTACCAGATCCACGCCTCGGGGTTGATCGGCTCGCCGACCGAACCCAGCACGCGCAGGCTGGACAGGTCGAACTTGGCGGGGATGTCGTCGCCCCACTTCATGGCGGCCCGGATCGCGGTCGGCGCGGTGTACAGGATCGTCACGCCGTACTTCTGGACGATCTCCCACCAGCGGCCCTGGTGCGGGGTGTCGGGCGTGCCCTCGTAGAGCACCTCGGTCGCGCCGTTGGAGAGCGGGCCGTAGGTGATGTACGAGTGGCCGGTCACCCAGCCGACGTCGGCGGTGCACCAGTAGACGTCGGTCTCCGGCTTGAGGTCGAAGACCGCGTGGTGGGTGTACGAGACCTGGGTGAGGTAGCCGCCCGTGGTGTGCAGGATGCCCTTGGGCTTACCCGTCGTGCCCGAGGTGTACAGGATGAACAGCGGGTGCTCGGCATCGAAGGCCTGCGGGGTGTGCTGGTCGCTCTGCTGGTCGACGAGTTCGTGCCACCAGACGTCGCGCCCCTCCATCCAGGCGGTGTCCTGGCCGGTGCGGCGGACCACGAGGACGTTGCGCACGTTCTCCGTGCCGGGCTTGGTCAGCGCCTCGTCCACGGCGGGCTTGAGCGCGGAGGGCTTGCCCCTGCGGTAGCCGCCGTCGGAGGTGATCACGACGCGGGCGTCCGCGTCGTTGATGCGGGTGGCCAGCGCGTCGGCGGAGAAGCCGCCGAAGACCACCGAATGGGGCGCGCCCAGACGGGCGCACGCCAGCATGGCGATGACCGTCTCCGGGATCATCGGCATGTAGATCGCGACGCGGTCGCCGGCCTCGACACCCAGCGACGTCAGCGCGTTGGCGGCCTTGGAGACCTCGCGCTGCAGCTCGGCGTAGGTGAGGGAGCGGGTGTCGCCGGGCTCGCCCTCGAAGTGGATGGCCACCCGGTCGCCGTTGCCCGCCTCGACGTGCCGGTCGACGCAGTTGTACGCGACGTTGAGCTTGCCGTCGGCGAACCACCTCGCGAACGGCGCGTTCGTCCAGTCCAGCGTCTGGGTGGGCTCGGTGGCCCAGGTCAGACGCTTCGCCTGCTCGGCCCAGAAGCCCAGCCGGTCCGCCGCGGCCTGCTCGTACGCCGCCGCCTTGACGTTGGCGTTCGCGGCCAGGTCGGCGGGCGGCGCGAACCGCCGCTCCTCCTTCATCAAGTTGGCCAGGCTCTCGTTGCTCACGGCATCTCCCAGTCTCAGGGCGTCCGGTGTGTCCCGGCCTTAGCTCATCAGCCGATGGGGCGCTCTGACAAGGGCTGTTGATAAATATTGGTGTAGACCTTTTGCTGTTCTTGAGGTCGGCGGGCCCATCCGCCGAGGTGCCGCACGGGACACGACCGCCGCAGGTCACGGCGGTCGGCCCGGCCACCGGGGCGAGTTCGGGCGCTACGCGGTGACCGGCGTGGCCCCGGGCTGCACGGCCGAGAACCGGTCGGATCCGTGCTCCAGGACGTACGCCTGTGCCTCACCCACGTGAAAGTACATCCCGTGCAGGTCGAGCGTCCCCTCGGCCACGCGCCGCGCCACGCACTGATGCGACATCAGGTGGTCGAGCTGCTGCATGACGTTGACGAGCGCCAGCCGCTCCAGATCGTCGGCGACCGGCCGCTCGGCCAGCCGGACGTGCGCGCCTTCCGGCCGCTGCATCCGGTCCAGGCTCGGGTGGCCGTGCCGCAGCCAGCGTGCGAGCGGGGTTTGCGCGCCGGCTTCATGGCGGTGCGAGCCGAGGAGCGCCTGCATCGCGCCGCACCCCGAGTGCCCGCACACGGTGATCGAGCCGACCTTCAGCACCTCGACGGCGTACTCGATGGCGGCGCCCACGGAGTCGCAGGCGGCCTCCGTGCCCGGTGGCGGCATCAGATTGCCGATGTTGCGCACCGTGAAGAGGTCACCCGGCCCACTCGACGTGATCATGCTGGTGACGAGGCGGGAGTCGGCACACGTCAGGAAGAGGTTCGTGGGCCGCTGCCCCTCCCGGGCGAGCCGCGCCAGCTCCTCCCGGACGAGCGGCGCGGTGTGCCGCTGGAAGGCGCTGACCCCGCCCAGCAGCTGGCCGCCGCCCAAAAGCTGGACGTCGTCGGTGCCGGTGGGCGGCGCGGGTCGGGTGCAGTGATGGTTGCGCCACGGCGTCCAGGGGCGGCAGGAGTGCGGGCCGCCCGGCTCACCGATGGGCCGGCCGCCGCGCCCGCCCACGGTGACCTCGCCGCCGCGCGCCCGGTGCGCGTTCGACCAGGACCGGAGCGCCTCGTAGGCGGCGTGGTCCATGAACGAGCCGTACAGCTCGACGACCGCGTGAGCCCTCGCGGGCACCTGCGCCAGCGCCCGGGTCAGCCGCGGTACGGCCAGGAACGTCAACTGGCCGGTCACGCGCACCTGGTGCCGCGCGCCGTCCTCGATGACCGAGACCCGGGTGTGGGTGAGCCGGCGCAGCGCCAGGAAGACGGCGACCGTGACGCCCAGGCCGACGCCCTGCAGCACCCCGAAGATCACCACACCGCCCAGCGTGACGGCGTAGACCGGGAACTCGCGGTGCCGCTGTACGTGCCGGATGTGCGCGAAGCTGACCATCCGTACGCCCACGAGCATCACCAACGCGGCGAGCGCGGCCAGCGGGATCATCTCCAGCGCCCCGGCGAGCAGCCCGGAGCACAGCACCACCCACACGCCGTGCAGCACCGTCGACGCGCGCCCCGTCGCCCCCGCCTTCACGTTCGCCGAGCCGCGCATGGCGCCGCCGGCGATCGGCAGGCCGCCCAGCAGTCCGGAGAGGACGTTCGACGCACCCTGACCGGCCAGCTCACGGCCCAGGTGGGTGCCTCCCGGGCGGGCGCCGGGCTGCTCGGCGGCCAGCTTGTCGACCGCGACGGCCGACAGCAGCGACTCCATGCTCGCCACGAGCGTGACCGTCAGCACGGCGGCGACCAGGCCGAGCAGCGGCCCGTCCGGGAGTGCCGGCAGTGTCGGCGCCTCCCACGAGGGCAGCTCGACCCGCGGCACTACGAAGGCCGCGCTCAGGGCGGTGGCCGCGGCGACCGCGGGCAGCGGCGCGGGAATCCTGCGCAGCGCGTGTCCCACGCGCCCGGGCAGCCGGGGCCAGCCGGCCAGGACGGCGACGGTGAGCGCGGCGATCACCACGGAACCGCCGTGCAGCCGCGTCAGCTGGCCGGGCAGCTCCGCGATGTTGGTGAGCGAGGAGCTGTGCGCGTCGCCGCCGAGCACCACGTGCAGCTGGCCGAGCGCGATGGTCACACCGATGCCGGCGAGCATGCCGTGCACGATGGCCGGGCTGATCGCGAGCGCCGCGCGGGCCACCCGGAGCGCGCCCAGCAGGAGCTGCGCGAGCCCGGCCAGCACGGTGATGGCGCATGTGGTCCGCCAGCCGTACCGCTGTACGAGGTCGCCGGTGACGATGAGAAGACCGGTGGCGGCGCCGCTGACCTGAAGCGGGGCGCCGCCGAGCAGGCCCGCCACGAGGCCGCCGACGGCCGCCGCGATGAGCCCGGCCTGTGGGGGCGCGCCGATGGCCAGCGCGATGCCCAGCGAGAGGGGGATGGCGATCAGGAAGATGACGAAGGAAGCACCGAGGTCGCGGCGCCAGTCCTCGCCGGGGGCGCGGTGGAAGAGCCGGAACAGCCCTTCTGAGTCCCGCTGTCTGTCGTGGTCCTGCTGCTCGGTACGCGGGTCCTGGGGACCCTGCGCGGCCGGCTCGGATGCGTGAGGCTGCGGCATTCCCGTCTCCTCCGGGGCGACGCGGCCGCGCTCGGGGCGCGGTCGTGGGCGGCGGTGTACTGCGGGGCTGAGCCGGCCGGGAGGCGTCGCGGTAAGTGACGGTCCGGTGACTCTTCGGCGTCGGTAAAGAGATCGTAATGACGCGTCGGATCGCCACGAAGCCGTGGCGGGCAAACGGGCTGATTGTTCCGCCCATCAGGTGAACGTTCGCGCTCGTTGTCGGCGTGTGCGCTGCCGGGGAGGCGGGCGCCGCCTCGGCGCCGGAGCCGCTCGTGAAGGCCTGCCGGTGGGGCGTTCCCGCCGGCGGGCGCCCCGGTGGGACCGGGTTCCGGGGCGAGCCGCCGTGCGGCCGTCAGGCGGGCTGTGGCGCGGCCGTGGCCGGCGCCTCGGAGAGCACGAAGCCGGGGTCGACCTGGGACGCCAGGTCGACCCCGGTCTTCCCGTTGCCCCAGCTCTCGGCGTTCCTCAGGTGGAAGTGCACCATCTGCCGGGTGTAGCGCTCCCAGTCGCGTCCCTCGTACGCGGCGTCGGCGGCGGCGTGCAGCGTGCGCAGCGCCTTCCGGTTGGCGTCCTCCAGCTCCACGAAGGGCGCCGGTCGGCCCTTCTCCATGGCGCGGACCCAATCGGACTGGCCGCACGTCACCAGCAGGTCGTCGCCCACCTGGTCGCACAGGAAGGCGAGGTCGTCCGGGCCCTGCACCTTGTTGCCGACGACCTTGAGCTCGACCCCGAAGTCCCGCGCGTACTCCTTGTACTGGCGGTACACGGCGACGCCCTTACGGGTCGGCTCGGCCACCAGGAAGGTGACGTCGAAGCGGGTGAACATGCCCGAGGCGAACGAGTCCGAGCCCGCCGTCATGTCGACGACCACGTACTCCTCGCGACCGTCCACGAGGTGGTTCAGGCACAGCTCCACCGCGCCGACCTTGGAGTGGTAGCAGGCCACCCCGAGGTCGGACTCGGTGAACGGCCCGGTGGCCATGAGCCGGACCGTGCGGTCGCCGAGGTGTACGTGGCGCGCGCAGGCGGCGTACACCGGGTTGTCCTCGACGACCCGCAGCAGCCGGGAGCCGGCACCCGGCGGCGTCGTCTTGATCATCGTCTCGGCGGAGGTGATGCGCGGGTTGGCGCCCCGCAAGTAGTCCTTGATGAGCGGGAGGTGGGCGCCCATCGCGGGGAGCGCGGCGGCCTGGCTCTCGTCCAGGCCGAGCGCGGCCCCCAGGTGTTGGTTGATGTCGGCGTCCACCGCGATCACGGGGACGCCGTCGGCAGCGAGGTGGCGGATGAACAGCGAGGACAGCGTGGTCTTGCCACTACCGCCCTTGCCTACGAAAGCGATCTTCATGTTCACGAAGCGTAATTGCGACTTTGCTCAACGTGAGGGGTTTACGTGAAGAAGACCACTCCAACGAGGGGTCCGCCCTTGCGGTGCGTAGGGTCGTCCCCATGAGTACGACAGCCGACCCGCTCGCGACCCTTGCCTCGCTCCCCGGTGTCGCCGACAGCGTGGACTCCGTACGCAAGAGCATCGACCGGGTCTACGGGCACCGGGTCATGCGCCGTCGCAGCAACGAGGTCACCGCGGAGGCTGCGCTGCGCAGCGCGCGCGGCTCGGCGGCCCTGTCCGATGCCGACTGGGCGCTGGAAGAGGTGCGCAGGCGGACGGACTTCAGTAGCGACGCGGAGGCGCGCACCGTAGGTGCGGCGCTGCGGCTGTCGGCCGAGGCGGGGCAGCTCCTGAGTGTGTGGCGGCAGTCGCCCCTTCGGGTGCTGGCACGGCTGCACCTCGTGGCGGCCGGTGGCGACGCGCCCGATGAGAGCGTGGGCCGGCCGCGGCTGGCCGGTGAAGCCGTGGACGAGCCGCTGATCGAGCTGGCGCTGCCGGACGCCGACGAGGTGGCCGGCCGGCTGGACGGGCTGGCGCGCCTGCTGCTGTCGGGGACGGAGGCCCCGGCGCTGGTGACGGCCGCCGTGGTGCACGGTGAGCTGCTCGCGCTGCGGCCCTTCGGATCCTGCAACGGCCTGGTGGCGCGTACGGCGGAACGTATCGTCCTGGTCGGCAGCGGCCTCGACCCGAAGTCCATCTGCCCGTCGGAGGTCGGCTACGCGGAGCTGGGCCGGGCGGCATACGTGGCGGCCCTGGAGAACTACGTCTCCGGTACTCCGGAGGGGATGGCCGCCTGGATCGCCCACTGCGGGCGCGCGGTCGAACTCGGCGCGCGGGAGAGCACGGCGGTGTGCGAGGCACTGCAACGAGGCGCTGCGTAAAGGGGCTCTCGGGCCCGGACGTACGAGGGCCACTCGGGCCCGGACAAAGGGTTGCGGCGGTACCTGATCCTGCTCGGTACCGCCGCGCTGCACGTCCGCCGGGTTACCAAGCGTGCTCGATAGTTGCCGACAGGTCGGAGTCTTTGTCCGTCACCTGATGCGGCTGGCCCGTAATCGACGGGTCGGCGTCGCGTGGGTGCCTGGCGTTCGTGCGCGGTCCGTGGGCCTTACTGCGTTACAGGTTTTCCTCTCGGAGATCCTTGGTCTCGCGGGCCGTCAATTCCTTTGTACTCCTGCGGCCCGGCAAGCGGAACCCCTCGCTGCACATCTTTACTTTTACCTTCAAAAGAGGACGATTCAGGCGCGTGCGCAGCGTGTGCCGCGTGCGCAGCGTCGGGCTGCGGTGAGGGGCCGGCGGCTCAGGTCGAGAGGGCGCGCGCCGGCGCACCGCGGCGCCGGCTGGCGTACCAGACCAGGCCCGCCGTGGCGGCCGCCGCACCCACCGCGGCGGCGACCAGTGCCGGGCGTGCCGGCATGGCCAGCGACGGGATCCGCTGCTTCAGCCGGACCGGCCGGCTGAAGGTGAGCACCGGCCAGCCACGGGAGGCGGCCTCGCGGCGCAGCGCGCGGTCGGGGTTGACCGCGTGCGGGTGGCCGACGGCCGACAGCATCGGGAGGTCCGTCGCCGAGTCGCTGTACGCGTAGCAGCGTGCGAGGTCGTACCCCTCGGACACGGCCAGTTCCCGGATCGCCTCGGCCTTGGTGGGGCCGTAGGCGTAGTACTCGATCTCGCCCGTGAAGCGGCCGTCCGCGCCGACGATCATCCGCGTGGCCACCACCCGGTCGGCTCCCAGCAGCTCTCCGATGGGCTCGACCACCTCGGCGCCGGAGGTGGAGACGATGACGACGTCCCGCCCGGCGGTGTGGTGCTCCTCGATGAGGGAGGCCGCCTCGTCGTAGATGAGGGGATCGATCAGGTCGTGGAGGGTCTCGGCGACGATCGCCCGTACCTGGGCCACGTCCCACCCACGGCAGAGCGCGGAGAGGTACTCCCGCATCCGCTCCATCTGGTCGTGGTCCGCACCGCCCGCGAGGAAGACGAACTGCGCGTACGCGGTACGCAGCGCGGCCCTCCGATTGATCAGGCCGCCTTGGTAGAACGACTTGCTGAAGGTCAGCGTGCTCGACTTAGCAATGACTGTCTTGTCCAGGTCGAAGAACGCGGCCGTCCGAGGAGCCGAGTGGGGTGCTGAAGGAAGCGAGCTTCGGTTTTCCACAAGGCGAGCATAGGGGGGCACCATTCGGCGTAAGGTGTGGCGCGTGGGTTTGCCTGAGAAGGCTCTCGGGTACACCATGGAAGTCACGGATCGTTCGCGACCGTGCTAACCCGGCCCGACTCCTCCCCCCCCGAGTCGGCCGTGGGGACGACCCCCGCTCTCCCCCCCGGCGGGGGTCGTCGCATGTCCGGACCCGTTTCTGGGCCGCGGGGGCACCTCTTTGATCTTCCTTTGGCGGTCGGTCGCCGTGCGCTGCCACGCGCGCCGTTCGTAACTTACCGTAATCAGAAGGATGCTCTCAGGAATTTTGCCAAAGTCGCTGGTATAGGTGACCGGGATATTCACAGCCCCAGTAGTTGTCCACAGTTTTCGACCAAGATCCACGTGATTTTCCGGATCGCTGCACCGTGAAAGTCCGCGAAGTTCGCGGATGTGTGAGTTGTGTAGCGACAGGGGGACAGAACGTGGTCGGAAGCAACGATTCAGATGGGGCGGAGCGCGACGCGCAAGAGCCCGGCCCGTTGATCGTCACGGAGGACGAGAATCTCCTCGATGATCTTCTGAGGCTCTGCGCGGCGGCGGGCACGATGCCGGCCGTGACGCATGGCGGGGGTGCCGGTACGGCCGGCTGGGACTCGGCCCCGCTGGTGATCGTCGGGGAGGACTGCATCGACCGGCTGCGAGGCGTCGGCCGCCGGCCCGGCGTCGTCCTCATCGGGCAGCAGCCGGACGACACCCGCGTGTGGCAGCAGGCCGTCGAGATCGGCGCCGAGCGGGTCCTCGGGCTGCCGGACGGCGAGAGCTGGCTGGTGGACCGCATCGCCGACGCGGTGGAAGGAGACGGGCGCCCGGCCCTCACGGTGGGCGTCCTCGGCGGCCGGGGCGGCTCCGGCGCGAGCACCCTGGCCTGTGCCCTGGCGGTGACGGCAGCGCGCCAGGGACACCGGACGATACTGATCGACGCCGACCCCCTCGGCGGTGGCCTCGACGTCCTGCTCGGCGGCGAGCGGGAGAAGGGACTGCGCTGGCCTGCCTTCGCCGAGTCCCGCGGCCGGGTCGGTGGCGGTGCCCTGGCCGACTCCTTGCCGCGGCTGCACGCGCTCCGCGTACTGAGCTGGGACCGCGGCGAGTCGGTGACGATCCCGCCGACGGCCATGCGCGCGGTGATGTCGGCGGCACGCAGGCGCGGCGGCATCGTGGTCGTGGACCTGCCGCGCCGCCTCGACGGAGCCGTCGCGGAAGCGCTCGCCCAGATCGACGTGGGGCTGCTGCTGATCCCCGCCGAGCTGCGCGCGACGGCAGCGGCGGGGCGCGTCGCCGCCTCGGCCCGCACTCTCCTGCGTGATCTGCGCGTCGTGGCGCGCGAGACGCCGGGGCCCGGTCTGCCGGACGGCGAACCGGCCCGACTGCTCGCCCTGCCGCCGGTCGGCACCCTGCCGTGGGACCCGCACCTTGCGGAGTCCCTCGGCCGAGGCATCCCACCAGGAGCTCATCCGCGGGCACCACTGAGCCGGTTCTGCACGGAGTTCTGGGCCCGAGTGCTGGACGGACCGGAGCCCGCGCGCCCCTGCCACCAGGGGCGTGGCGTACCCGGTCTCGGAGTCGGCAGCCGTTCCTGGCTCGACGAGGGCGGCCTCTCATGAACGGTCTTCCTCTTGTGCACGGCCTCCCTCGCATGAACGGCTTCGCTCGCATGAACGGCTTGAGTGCCCGACTCAAGGACCCGGATCCGGCCGGCTTCGTGGCCCCGGCCGGCAACACGGCATGCTCCGCAGCCCTTTCCCACGCCCGTGCAGCATCGAAGGCCGACACCGGCGAAGCTGCGCAGGACCGGGCCGCAGGCGGCGGCACGGCACGGCCACTCCTGGACGCGGTACGCCTGCGGCTCGCCAGGGCCGGTGCCGAGCCGACGCCCGCCCGCGTGGCCGTGGCGTTGCGCGCGGAGGGGCGGTTGCTGGGGGACGCCGAGGTGCTGGGTGTCGTGACGGCGCTGCGCTCGGAAATGATCGGCAGCGGCCCTCTGGAGCCGTTGCTCGCCGCACCGGACGTGACGGACGTACTGGTCACCGCGCCCGATGAGGTCTGGGTGGATCGTGGCGGCGGACTCCGCCGCGCCGACGTGCGCTTTCCCGACGCCGCGGCCGTCCGCAGGCTCGCCCAGCGTCTGGCGGCGGTGGCGGGCAGGCGACTGGATGACGCGCACCCGTGGGTGGACGCGCGGCTGCCCGACGGAACGCGACTGCACGCCGTACTCCCACCGGTGGCCGTCGGCTCGACCTGCCTCTCGCTCCGCGTACTGCGCCCCAAGGCGTTCACGCTGGACGAGCTGGCCGCGGCGGGCACGGTGCCGCCCGGTGGCGACCGACTGCTCCGCTCGATCCTCGCCGCCCGACTCTCCTTCCTGATCAGCGGCGGCACCGGCAGCGGCAAGACCACGCTGCTCAGCGCCCTGCTGGGCCTGGTGGGCGAGGAGGAGCGGATCGTGCTCGCCGAGGACTCCGCCGAGCTGCGGCCCGACCATCCGCACGTCGTACGGCTGGAGACCCGCCCGGCCAACCAGGAAGGCGCAGGGCTGGTCACCCTGCGGGACCTGGTGCGTCAGGCGCTGCGCATGCGACCGGACCGGCTGGTCGTCGGTGAGGTCCGCGGCCCGGAGGTCACCGACCTGCTGGCCGCGCTCAACACCGGCCACGAGGGTGGCTGCGGCACCGTGCACGCCAACGCCGCCGCCGACGTACCGACCCGTCTGGAGGCGCTCGGCTCGACTGCCGGGCTGGATCGGGCGGCCCTGCACAGCCAGTTGGCCGCCGCGCTGTCCGTCGTGCTCCACCTCGTACGCGACCGTGCGGGCCGGCGCCGCATCGCCGAGATCCACGTCCTCGACCGGGCCCCTTCCGGCCTGGTCACCACCACACCCGCCGCGCTCTGGCACCCGGCCGGCTTCCGGCGCGCCGAAGGCTGGCCCCGCCTGACCGAACTCTGCGACCGGGGCCGCGCGATGGACGGGGAAGCGCCATGACCGCGCAGCTCGCGCAGGACGCGATGACACCGGTGTGCGCGGCGCTGCTGTGCGCGGGGGCAGGTCTCTGGACGGTCGCCGGCCGGAACGACTCCGTACGCCGCGCCCGCCTGTTGCTGGCGGGCGGCCAGGCCTCCGCTCTCGGGCACGCCGTACGGCGACCGGGTGCCGGACGCCGGCCGCGCCCCGGCCGGCTCCAGGCGTACGGCGAACGTACGGCTCTGAGGGCCCGGTCCTGGGCAGCCCGACTGGCACGTCTGGGCCATGCCCTGTGGTGCCTGCCGCTCGGCGCCGGACTCGGACTCCTGGGCCAGTCGTTGCTGCCGCCGGCCCTCGGGGTGCTGGCCGTGCCGATCGCCCACCGTCGGCTGTGCGGTCGCGCGGCCCAGCGGGAGCGCGACCGGCGCCGGGACCACGTGATCGTGCTCTGTGCCGCAGCCGCCGCCGAATTGCGCTCGGGACGCCAACCGGGGCAGGCCCTCTTGCTCGCCGGTACGGAGGCGGCGCGGGACACGGGCCCGAGCGGTGCGGGTCCGGGCGGGCTGGGAGAACCGGGAGCTGCGGTGCTGGCTGCGGCGCGGTACGGCGGTGACGTGCCGGCTGCCCTGCGGGAGGCGGCGCGCCTACCGGGCGCAGAGGGGCTGACCGGTGTGGCGGCCTGCTGGCAGGTCGCGGTCGAGGGCGGCGTGGGGCTCGCAGCCGGCATCGACCGCGTTACGACTGGCCTGCGGGCGCAGCGACATCAACAAGCCGACCTCTCGGCGCAATTGGCGGGAGCGAGAACGACTGCCCTGATGCTCGCCCTCCTCCCGGCGTTCGGGCTGCTGATGGGCAGCGCGTTGGGAGCGGACCCCATCCGCGTTCTTCTGCACACGCCGGTCGGCTGGGGCCTTCTGGCGGTCGGCGGGCTGCTGGAGTGGGCCGGGATTCTCTGGACGATCCGTATCGTCCGTGCGGCCGAAGGGCGGCGAGCCGATGGGGGCCGTTGAAGTTATCCACAGCCTGGGGACGGTTTTCCCGCTGACGACTACCGTGCTCTGTACGGCGATCTGCACGACCTCGGTCATGCGGCAGGCCGCCCACGCACGAACTGCACGGCGGCGCGCGATCCGTATCTTCTCAGCCGCCAACACGGCAGGCGCCCTCTCGACCAGGTGCGGAGCGCCTCGCGGTGGACCGGAGAGCCGGGCCCGCGACGAGCGGCGGACCGCAGCCGTACGGGAGGGGACCGTGTTCGTCGTCGCGGCCGTTACCGGATTCGTCCTGGTCGGCGGCGTCGTGGGAGCCGCAGCGGGAGCCGGGGCCGCGTACGCCACCCGACGCCGACGGCGCCAGGTGCGTGTCCGATCCGCCGCCCGTGCGGAGGAGGCAGCCGTACGCGAGCAACTGGCCACGGCAGCCGACCTGCTGGCCGGTTGCTTGGCGGCGGGGGCGAGTCCCGCCGAAGCGGCGGCCGCGGTGGGCGAGTCCCTGGGCGGCCCGGTCGGCGAGCGTCTGCGGCACACGGCGGCGGAACTTCGCCTCGGAGGCGAAGGGGAAGCCAGTTGGGGGCGGTTCGCCGAGCTCCCCGGCGCACGGGAGTTGGGACGCTGTCTGGCGCGCGCGGACATATCCGGTGCGCCGGCCGTCGAGTCGGTCGCACGTATCGCGGCGGACCTGCGGTCCGAGTGGGGCCGCGCGGCGACCGAGGCGGCGCGCAAGGCAGGGGTGCTGGTCACCCTGCCGTTGGCGGTCTGCTTCCTGCCGGCCTTCCTGACGCTCGGGGTGGCCCCGGTACTCGTCGGGCTGGCCCAGGGACTACTGCCCCGGGTGTGACACCCGACCGGCACGCATGGAACACCCATCACCACACATCAACAGGCATGACCTACAGGGGGATCTCATGACGACCACAGCACGTATGCCGTCCGGAGCGACGACAGAGGGAGCAGGAAGCGACGCGAGGAACGGAGCGACGAAGGAGGCGACGAACGAAGCAACGAGCCAAGCAACGAACGGAGCACTGAAGGAGGCAACGAGCGAAGCATCGAAAGGGGCAACGAGCGGAGCGACGGTGGGGCCGGTGTGGACGGCGGCGGCCGTGGCGGGCGGCCACGGCTCGGTGATGGTGACGGGAGGCCCTCCTGGGTGGGCCGCATGGGCCGTCGCTCGCCTCGACTTCGGCAGGGTGATGCGGCGGCTGGAGAGGAGGCGCCGAGCGGCGAGGTACGGGAGCAGGTGGGGCAGCCAGTGGCGGCTTGCGCTGCGGAAGCGCGCGGACCGCGGGATGACGACGGCCGAGTACGCCATGGGCACGTTGGCGGCCTGTGCGTTCGCCGCGGTGCTGTTCAAGGTCGTGACGAGTGGGTCGGTCAGCTCGGCCCTGAGCTCATTGATCGGCAGGGCGCTTCATGCGCCGGTCTGACACGACCGTCTCCGCGCGGGCAGCCGTGTCGGCGAGGACGACGTCGGACCGGGGGATGGTGACGGCCGAGACGGCGGCGGTGATCCCGACCTTGGTGCTGCTCGTGGCGATGCTCCTGTGGGGACTGATGGCGGCGTGCGCGCAGATCCAGTGCGTGGACGCCGCCCGTGCCGGGGCCCGGGCGGCGGCGCGTTCGGAGGCCGAGGGCAGCACGCTGGCGGCCGTCCGGGCGATCGCCCCGCAGGGAGCGCGGGTGGCGTTCGAAAGGGAGGGCGACCTGGTCCGCGTACGGGTCGCGGCTGCGGCTCCGGCGATGGGGCCGCTGAACATGACGCTCAGAGGGGAGGCGGTGGCTCTTGCTGAGGAGACGGTGGGGCGGTGAGCGGCGCTGGAGCGGTGGGTCGCGACGACGGACGGGAGACGAAGGGGCGGCGACGGTCTGCGCGGCGGTGGGTGCGATGGCCCTGTGTGTGGTGTTCGCCGTGGTGCTGGCCCTCGGACAGGCGGCGATCGCCCGTCACAGGGCGGGCGCGGCGGCTGACCTGGCGGCGCTCGCCGCAGCGGGGCGGAGCCTGTACGGGGAGACCGAGGCGTGCGACGCGGCCCGTCGGGTGGCCTCGGCGCAGCACGCGAGGCTGGTGCGGTGCTCGGTACGGGCGGAGATCGCCGACGTGTCGGCGGAGTCCCGCGCGGGACCGTTCACCCCGCGGATCCGCTCCCGAGCGGGCCCGTCGGACACGCCCCTCAACCCGGTCACACCGGCGAGCCTCATAGGCCCGGCGGGGTCAGCGGTCCCCGAACCCGGCGGGACCAGCGGCTCCCGGGCCACCTCGCCGGCCGCTCACCCCTTCTTCTCCTCCTCCGTCTTGAGCGGATGGGTGGTGTCGGGCATCTCCCCGTCCGTCCCGGTCGAAGCGGTCGAGCCGGTCGAAGCGATCGAGCCGGTCGAGGCGGCCGGACCGGTGCGGTGGGGTTCATGCGGCGCCTTCTCCGCTCCTCGGAGGAGTTCTGTCAGCAGGCGGATGGCGCCGCGTTTGTGCAGGGGTTCGTTGCCGTTGCCGCACTTGGGGGACTGGATGCATGAGGGGCAGCCGGCGTCGCACTCGCAGGAGGCGATGGCCTTACGGGTGGCGGCGAGCCAGTCGGCGGCGGTGTGGAAGGCGCGTTCCGCGAAGCCCGCGCCGCCCGGGTGGCCGTCGTAGACGAAGACCGTCGGAAGGAGGGTGTCCGGGTGCAGCGGCACGGAGACGCCGCCGATGTCCCAGCGGTCGCAGGTGGCGAAGAGCGGAAGGATGCCGATGGAAGCGTGTTCGGCGGCGTGCAGGGCGCCGCCCAGCTGTTCCGGATTGACCCGGGCCGCATCGAGCTGGTCCTCGGTCATGGTCCACCACACGGCGCGGGTGCGCAGCGTGCGCGGCGGGAGGTCGAGCTTGGTCTCGCCGAGCACCTCTCCGGTAATCAGTTTGCGGCGCAGGTAGGAGACGACCTGATGGGTGACCTCGACGGAGCCGAAGCACAGGCGCGCGTCGTCCCACGGCACCTCGATGTCGGTCTCCAGGACGGAGATGGCGGTGGTGTCGCGGGCGACCGTGGAATAGGGCGGTGTGGCCTCCTCGACCAGGGCGACGCTGTCCTCCAGGTCCAGGTGCTCGACCACGTACGTACGGCCCTGGTGCAGGTGGACGGCGCCCTCGTGGACGGTGGAGTGCGAGGCGGCCTCGTCGACCGTCCCCAGGAGCCGGCCCGTGGCGGCCTCCACGACCTGGACGGGGGAGCCGCCCTGGCCGCGGATGTCGGTGAGGTCCGCGGCGCGTTCGCGGCGGGTCCAGTACCAGGACTTCCCGCGGCGGCGCAGCAGCCGGCGGCGTTCCAGGCCCGCGAGGACGTCCGGGGTCTCCGGGCCGAAGAGGGCCAGGTCCTCGGGGCCGAGCGGTATCTCGGCGGCGGCGGCGCACAGGTGGGGCCAGAGCACGTACGGGTTGTCGGGGTCGAGGACGGTGGACTCGACCGGCCGGTCGAAGAGGGCTTCGGGATGGTGGACGAGGTAGGTGTCCAGGGGATCGTCGCGGGCGACGAGCACGGCGAGCGCGCCCTGCCCCGCCCGCCCGGCCCGGCCCGCCTGCTGCCACAGGGAGGCGCGGGTGCCGGGATAGCCGGCGATCAGGACGGCGTCCAGGCCGGAGACGTCGATGCCCAGTTCGAGTGCCGTCGTGGCGGCCAGGCCGAGCAGGTCGCCGGTGTGCAGGGCACGCTCCAGGGCGCGGCGCTCTTCGGGGAGATAGCCGCCCCGGTACGCCGCGACCCGGCCGGGGAGGGACCGGCCCGCGGCGTCCGGCGCCGACGACGCGATCTCGGCCAGCCGCTCCTGGGCGATGAGGGCGATCAGCTCGGCGCCGCGCCGGGAGCGTACGAAGGCGACGCTGCGTACGCCCTGCACGGCGAGGTCGGTGAGGAGGTCGGCGGTCTCGGCGGTGGCGGTGCGGCGTACGGGGGCGCCCTGCTCGCCGTGCAGGTCGGTCAGCGGCGGCTCCCAGAGCGCGAAGACGACCTCGCCGCGCGGCGAGGTGTCCTCGGTGATCTGCACGACCGGCGTGCCGATGAGCCGCCCGGCCGACTCGGCAGGCTCGGCGGAGGTGGCGGAGGCCAGCAGGAAGACCGGCTCGGCGCCGTACCGGGCGCAGATCCGGCGCAGCCGGCGTATGACCTGGGCGACATGCGACCCGAAAACACCGCGGTAGGTGTGGCACTCGTCGATGACCACGTAGCGCAGCGCGCGCAGGAAGGAGGACCAGCGGGGGTGGGCCGGGAGGATGCCGCGGTGCAGCATGTCGGGGTTGGTGAGGACGTAGTTGGCGTACTGGCGCACCCATTCGCGTTCTTCGACCGGCGTGTCGCCGTCGTACACGGCCGGGCGGATCGCGGTGCCCAGCGGGGCGGCCAGATCGCGGACGGCACGCCGTTGGTCGGCCGCGAGTGCCTTGGTCGGAGCGAGGTACAGGGCGGTGGCGCCCCGGCCGTTCGGCGCCTCCGAACCGTCCAGCAGCCCGGACAACACGGGAGCGAGGTACGCCAGCGATTTTCCGGAGGCGGTGCCGGTGGCGACGATGACGGATTCACCCTGCAACGCGTGTTCGGCCACGCGGGCTTGGTGCTTCCAGGGGCGCTCGATGCCCGCGGTACGGATGGCGTCGATCACTTCCGTACGGATAGATGCGGGCCAGTCGGCATGGCTGCCGATCCGCGGGGGCAAGTGCTCCGTATGAGTGATGCGCGTAGCGCGGATCTCTCCCCTGGCGAGACGGTCGAGGACCATGCCCGGGGAGGGGCGTGCACCCGCATCCGGCGGAGGTTGATTGGAGGCCATCGGCACCGAGTGTGTCACCGGTGTGACGGACAATGCTCTTAAGGCGTCGTGCGCGCCTGCTGGTAAGTGATTGAATGCCATCGCGGCTGCCGATCCATGGGGGGCGACCGCTCGATAGCAAGGTGCTGGAGGATCCGTGGACCTGTCCCTGTCGACCCGTACCGTTGGCGACCGTACGGTCGTCGACGTCGGTGGCGAGATTGATGTATACACCGCGCCCAAGCTGCGGGAGCAGCTGGTCGAGCTCGTGAATGACGGCAGCTACCACCTCGTGGTGGACATGGAGCGCGTCGACTTCCTCGACTCCACCGGGCTCGGCGTTCTGGTGGGTGGCCTGAAGCGGGTGCGTGCCCACGAGGGCTCGCTGCGCCTGGTCTGCAACCAGGAGCGCATTCTCAAGATCTTCCGTATTACCGGACTGACGAAGGTGTTCCCGATTCACACCTCGGTCGACGAGGCCGTCTCGGCCACCGACTGACAGCTGTCCGGTGCCCCGTGCCGCGTGCGCGGGGGCAGGAAGCAGTGGGGGGTACCGGGCGACGCGTCCGGCCCCCTGCCTAGCACGCCCGCATACCGAGGGGGATGGCAATGGCCACCGTCGAACTTCGTTTCAGCGCCCTTCCCGAGCACGTTCGGACCGCGCGTCTGGTCGCGGCCGCCGTGGCACGACGGGCCGGGGTGGACGAGGCGGTGCTCGACGAGGTGCGCCTCGCCGTCGGTGAGGCGTGCAGTCGCGCCGTGGGTCTGCACCGCAACAACGATCTCGCCGCACCGATCACGGTGATGCTGATCGAGGACGAGAAGAAGTTCTCCATCGAGGTCGGCGACGAGGTGCCGGGATCGGCCGCCGGTTCCGTACCGGGCGTGCGCGCGGCGGACGGCGAGCCGGACGGCGTGGAGTCCGTGGCGGGCGACGAGATCGAGGACGAGATGGGCCTCGCCGTCATCAGCGGTCTGGTCGACGACGTCGAGGTGTCCTCCAGCGAGACCGGCGGCGTCATCCGGATGAGCTGGCCGACGGTCCCGGACCCGGTCCTGCCGTAGCGGCCTGGGGGGCCGCGGCCGGCGACGACCGGGGCCCGGCTCGTTCCTACCTTGCGGGCCCGCCCGGGCCCGGCTGTTTACCCGTGGCGTGCGACCCGCCGGAGCCAACCCGTTCGGACCCGGCCCGCCCCTCCTCGCGCCATCGCGCCCTGGACTGCCCATCACCGCCGCAGCCCCGCTGTACGCCGTCACTGCCGTACGCCGCCATGTGCCGTCATCGCCGCACGCTGTTCCCGCCGTTGGCCCGCGCCCCGCTGGCCCGCGCCCCGCGCCCCCGCTGGTCCGCAGCCGCGCCGGCTTACAGGCCCGCAGGCCGCAGTCGCGCTGGCCCGCTGGCCCGAAACAGCCCCGCGAGCCCGTAGCCGCGCTGGCCCGCGGACCTCCCCTCCCGGCCCCCAACGGCCCGGTTCCAGCCTTTCCCAAACCTTGAGCCCCGAGCCCTAAACCTCAAGCCCCGTGCCCGGAGCCCCGAACCCCAAGTCCCAAGCCCCGAGCCCGGCCCCCCCAGCCCCGAACCCCGAGCCGCCCCGGCCTCAACCCGCCCCGGCCCCAGCCATTCCCAGGCCCGCGGCTCTCTGGCCCTCCCAGGCCCTCCCCGGCCCTCTCCGGCCCTCCCCGGCCCTCCCTGGGGCCCCCAAGTGTCCCCGCGGGGCCGCCTCGCCGGCCGGGTGTCGCCTCCTACCGGTGCCGTACCGGTCCCACGCCGTGCAGCGGTGCCGGTCGCCGAGGGCAGGTGTACCGGTCGGCTTACGCCTACGCCTACGTGTTCGTACGCGTACGCACACGCGGGACGCCCCGTCGGCGCCGGGCGCCGGAGCGGAGTGTGCGGCTCCGCGTCGCGCGCCGTGCGGCCTGTGCGAAAAGGATCTCCCGCTCGCCTCTGAGCAGCGGCGTTCAATAGGACAGCGAGATCATCCGCACGCGGTCAGCGAATTTGCCGCATTCCGCCTTCCGGGCTAATTCTCGGAGCGATCACCTATTGATCTTCGCGGCTGCAGGCGAATTCCCTTTGACGCGTACTGTTTTGATCTAGTGCGGCTCCCTACAATCCGTCCACATCTTTGCTCAGGACGCCTGAGCGTGCATTCGCGCGCCCATGTGCCAAACGTCAAGGAGGACGAATGGCGGGGCCTTACACCCCTCAGATGCTCGACACCCCCACATACCTGGCCGAGCCATCGCTGACGAGCGGCAACCGCGGCATCGTGCTGGTGATCGCCGTCGTGGCCCTGGCGGCGCTCGCCGTCGCGGCCGTACTGGTACGGCAAGTGCTCGCGGCCGGCGAGGGCACCGACAGTATGAAGAAGATCGCCGCTGCCGTGCAGGAAGGCGCCAATGCCTATCTCGCACGGCAGTTGCGCACCCTCGGCGTATTCGCCGTCGTGGTGTTCTTCCTGCTCATGCTGTTGCCCGCGGACACGTGGACACAGCGCATCGGGCGCAGCGTGTTCTTCTTGATCGGCGCGGGATTCTCCGCGGCCACCGGCTATATCGGCATGTGGCTCGCCGTGCGCAGCAATGTGCGAGTGGCCGCGGCGGCCCGCGAAGCCACCCCGGCCGAAGGGGACACGGCGCCCCGTGATCTGACGGCCGTTTCGCACAAGGCGATGAAGATCGCATTCCGTACGGGCGGGGTCGTCGGCATGTTCACGGTGGGCCTCGGCCTGCTGGGCGCGTCCTGCGTCGTCCTCGTGTACGCGGTCGACGCCCCGAAGGTGCTGGAGGGCTTCGGCCTCGGCGCCGCGCTGATCGCCATGTTCATGCGAGTCGGCGGCGGCATCTTCACCAAGGCCGCGGACGTCGGAGCCGACCTCGTCGGCAAGGTCGAGCAGGGCATCCCCGAGGATGACCCGCGCAACGCCGCGACCATCGCGGACAACGTGGGCGACAACGTCGGCGACTGCGCCGGCATGGCGGCCGACCTCTTCGAGTCGTACGCCGTCACCCTGGTCGCCGCGCTGATCCTCGGCATGGCCGCCTTCGGTGACTCGGGTCTCGCCTTCCCGCTGCTCGTCCCGGCCATCGGGGTGGTCACGGCGATGATCGGCATCTTCGTCGTCGCGCCCCGGCGCTCCGACCGCAGCGGTATGACCGCCATCAACCGCGGCTTCTTCATCTCCGCCGCGATCTCGCTGGTACTGGTGGCCATCGCGGCCTTCACGTACCTGCCGTCCACCTACGCGGGCCTGGCCGGCGTCACCGACGACTCGATCACCGGCCGGTCGGGCGACCCGCGCGTGCTGGCCCTGGTCGCGGTCGCCATCGGCATCGTGCTCGCCGCGCTCATCCAGCAGCTGACCGGCTACTTCACCGAGACCAGCCGGCGCCCCGTACGGGACATCGGCAAGACCTCGCTGACCGGCCCCGCGACCGTCGTGCTGTCGGGCATCTCCATCGGTCTGGAGTCGGCGGTCTACTCGGCCGTGCTGATCGGTCTGGCCGTGTACGGCGCGTACCTGCTGGGTGGCGCGTCCATCATGCTGGCGCTGTTCGCGGTCGCGCTCGCCGGTACGGGCCTGCTGACCACCGTAGGCGTCATCGTCGCCATGGACACCTTCGGGCCGGTCTCCGACAACGCCCAGGGCATCGCCGAGATGTCCGGCGACGTCGAGGGCGACGGCGCGCAGGTGCTCACCGACCTGGACGCCGTGGGCAACACCACCAAGGCCATCACCAAGGGCATCGCCATCGCGACGGCGGTGCTCGCGGCGGCCGCGCTGTTCGGCTCGTACCGCGATGCCATCGCCACGGCCGTACGGGACGTGGGCGATGCGGCGCAGGGCATGGGCCTGAGCCTGGACATCTCCCAGCCCAACAACCTGGTCGGGCTGGTCCTGGGTGCCGCGGTGGTCTTCCTCTTCTCCGGACTGGCCATCAATGCCGTGTCCCGCTCGGCGGGTTCGGTGGTCTTCGAGGTGCGCCGGCAGTTCCGGGAGAAGCCCGGGATCATGGACTACACCGAGAAGCCCGAGTACGGGCGGGTCGTCGACATCTGCACGAAGGACGCGCTCCGCGAGCTGGCCACCCCCGGCCTGCTGGCGGTGCTCACGCCCATCGCGGTGGGCTTCTCGCTCGGCGTCGGCGCGCTCGGTTCCTTCCTGGCGGGTGCGATCGGCACCGGCACCCTGATGGCGGTGTTCCTCGCCAACTCCGGTGGTGCCTGGGACAACGCCAAGAAGCTGGTCGAGGACGGCCATCACGGCGGCAAGGGCAGCGAGGCGCACGCGGCCACCGTCATCGGTGACACCGTGGGCGACCCCTTCAAGGACACCGCGGGCCCGGCCATCAACCCGCTGCTGAAGGTGATGAACCTGGTCGCGCTGCTCATCGCGCCGGCCGTGGTCAAGTTCAGCTACGGCGCCGACGCGAACATGGGCGTACGGGTCACGGCCGCGGTCGTCGCGCTGCTCATCATCGTGGGCGCGGTGTACCTCTCCAAGCGCCGCGGCATCGCCGTGGGTGACGAAGACAACTCCGGCAAGGTCGCTCAGACGGCCGACCCGGCGGTCGTTTCCTGACGGACGGCTGCACAACCCCTCAACGGGCGGGTGGCCGAGGCGTTTTGTGTGCCTCGGCCACCCGCCCGTACGTATGCCGGAAGCGAGAGGTATCGGTCACCGTCCCTTGGTGCAAATGGCTTCAATGCGGGTCGTACGGGATGCTCGTCTCATGGTCAAAGCCTGTTGGGCGTGTATGTTCCGGGGCCGAGAGCCATGGAAGGGACCAATCCGGTGAACAAGAAGCTTGTGGCTGCACTGTCCGGCGGTGCGGCACTGGTGCTCGCGCTGACCGGCTGCAGCGACGACGGCGACAAGAAGCTCAATGACTGGGCCAAGCGTTTCTGCGATCCGGCGCAGGCTCAGTTCAAGCAGATCCAGGACGCCAACGCGTCGATGCAGACAGCGGACGACGGCACGACCGACTCCAAGAAGGTCCAGCAGACCGATTCCCAGGCGTTCCAGAAGATCTCGGACGCCTACGGCTCGCTGGCCACGGCGCTGAACAAGGCGGGCGCCCCGCCGGTCGACGGCGGCGACGCGGACCAGAAGAAGGCGGTCAAGGAGCTGAAGGGGCTCTCCTCGGGCTACGCCGACCTCAAGAAGCAGGTCGACGGTCTGGACACCAAGGACAAGCAGAAGTTCGCCGATGGGCTGCGCTCGCTGTCGGACGGCATCAACAAGCTCAACAAGAAGAGCGAGGCCGCCTTCAAGAAGCTGGAGTCCGGCGACGTCGGCAAGGCGATGTCCGGTCAGAAGGGCTGCCAGACGCAGAAGGCGTCGACCTCGTCCCAGAAGGGCTCCTGAGCGGAAACGGACGGTCCGCGCGGTCGGCGGCCCGGCCCTCCTGACGCTTCGTCCGTACGGACCGGCCGGGCCGTCGCCGTCGTGCCGGTGGTTCGCCACCGACGCTTGCCCTGACAATGGGGGCGTGAGTACGCACCTCCCCGTCGCAGACGACCGAGACCCCCAGTCCGCCGCCCGCACCGCCCGGCTGCGGGAGGCGCTGCTGGCCGCCGGCTTCACCGCCGACGGCCTGCTGGAGCTGCTCGGTGCCACCGCCTACGCCGCGCTGGCCCGCAGCGAGACCGTGCCGGCCCTGCGCGCCACCAGAGGCGAGGGCCGGCTGACGGCTCTCGTGCGGCTCTTCCTGCTCCAGCAGCCGGTACCGGCCGCCCGCGCGGGCGACGCGCTGCCCCTGGACGACTGCCTCGCCGACGGCTGGCTCGTCCGGGACGGCGACGACGTACGCGCGACCGTGGACGTACGCCCGTACGGCGGCCCCGAGGGCCAGGACTGGTGGATCGTGTCCGACCTGGGCTGCGCGGTCGGCGGCGCGGGCGGCATCGGCCGTGGCCCGGCCGACGTGGACCGCGCCGAGCTGGTGCTCGGGGTGGGCGGCGCGTCCACCACCCTCGCCGGGCTCATGCTGCGCCCCCAGGCCGGTGCGCCGGCCGCGGGACCGCACTTCGACTCCGTCCTCGACCTCGGTACGGGCTCCGGCGTGCAGGCGCTGCACGCCGCCGAGTACGCCACCCGCGTCACCGCCACGGACCTCAACCCACGGGCGCTGCGCATGGCGGCCCTCACCCTGGCGCTCTCCGGCGCGCAGCCCGCGGACCTTCGAGAGGGCTCGCTGTTCGAGCCCGTGGGGGAGGAGACGTACGACCTGATCGTCTCGAACCCGCCCTTCGTGATCTCCCCGGGCGCCCGCCTCACGTACCGCGACGGCGGCATGGGCGGCGACGACCTGTGCCGCACACTCGTGCAGCAGGCGGCCGGCCATCTGAACGACGGCGGGTACTGCCAGCTGCTCGCCAACTGGCAGCACGTCGAGGGGGAGGACTGGAAGGACCGCGTGCGCTCGTGGGTGCCGCGCGGCTGCGACGCCTGGATCGTGCAGCGCGAGGTGCAGGACGTCACGCAGTACGCCGAACTGTGGCTGCGGGACGCCGGCGACCACCGAGCGGGCCCCGAGGAGTACGCCGCGCGGTACGAGGCGTGGCTGGACGAGTTCGAGGCGCGCAAGACCAAGGCGGTCGGCTTCGGGTGGATCACGCTGCGCAAGTCCGGCGCCGACGAGCCCGCGATCACGATCGAGGAGTGGCCGCACCCGGTCGAGCAGCCGCTCGGCCCCGCCGTCCTCGGCCACTTCGCGCGCCAGGACTTCCTGCGGGCCACGGACGACGCGGCGCTGCTGGCCGGGCGGTTCAAGCTCGCCCCCGAGGTCGTGCAGGAGCAGGTCGGGCTGCCGGGCGCGGAGGACCCGGAGCATGTGGTGCTCCGTCAGAACCGGGGCATGCGAAGGGCCACGAAGGTCGACACGGTCGGCGCGGGCTTCGCCGGGGTCTGCGACGGCTCGCTGCCGGCCGGGCGCATCCTGGACGCGATCGCGCAGCTGGTCGGCGAGGACCCGGTGATGCTGCGGGACCGCACGCCGGAGGCGATCCGGATGCTGGTCGAACAGGGCTTCCTGGAGCCGGTCGGCGGCCCGGCGGAGGACGGCGACGCGGCAGAGGGCTGACGGGCGCGTCCGGGCGGGCTCCCGACAGCCTCGGAGGAGCCCGCACGAGGGGTGGATCGCGCGTGTTCACCCGGCGTTCGCCGGGGGGACGCGCGGGAGTGCCAGGCTGCGGCCATGGAAAGTGGACCCGCGCTGTTCTCCGGTGTCGCCTTTGCGCTGTTCGGCGGCGGACTGCTGCTGTGGCTGGTGGCGCGTGCCAGCCTCCACGCGCCGGTCGCGCTCGGCGTCAGCCGGCCGCTCGCGGTGACCATGACCGCGCTCTTCGGCACGCTGTTTCTGACAGCGGGCTGCTGGCTGCTGGCCGTCGCCTGACACCCCAGGGGCCCGGCGGCCCCGGGTTCGCTCCGCGGGGCCCGGGTCAGCCCGCCACGTTCCGTACGACGCCCCATACAAGTGCAGTGGCGAGAATCGCGGCGAGCGTGCGTGGCGTGGGCCGGACACGGTAGCGCCGCCCCCGCAGCCCTTCGTAGAGCAGCCGCCCGCCCACGTAGGCGGCGAGCGGCACCCCGAGGACGAGCAGCGCCGCGTTGTCGTGGAACGCCGCGGGCAGGTCGCCGTGCAGCAGGTCGTACGCCATGCGGGTGCCGCCGCACGCCGGGCAGAGCAGCCCGGTCATGGCGTTGAAGGGGCAGCGCGGCAGTGCCTGCCCCGGCCGGTGCGGGTTCGTGTGCCACAGGTAGGCGGCGGCCGCGGCAGTGAGACCGGTCACCACCACAGCTGTGCGCAGCGTCGTACGCCGCACTCGTGTCGCGTCGGCCGCCGCCCCCGAAGCGGCGTACGGCGACGCGCCCGAGGCGGGCGGGGAGATCGGGGCCGCCGCGTCCGTCGCCGCACCGGTGCGGCCGTCGTGCTCCTCGGCCATGGCCGGTGCCCCCCGAAGACGTATATCTGTGTGACCCGCCACCATCCTGCCAGCCGCCCCGGGAGGGGCTCCGCGACCCCGGCCGGCGACCGGTCCCCGGGGCGGAACGGAGCCGCAAACGGAATATGCCTCGGGCCCCTTCCGTTGCTGTTCGGGCGGGACGGGCGGAGCCGGATCCGGAGTATCCCCTTCCGTGGCGACGAGGGCCGCGCGTGCGCTTCCGCGGCCCCTTCCGCGGTTCCCGAGCGGCCGGTGATCACGCAGCGTGCCGCGGGCGGCGGAGCGCGGTCCGGGCGGCACGAAGGGCTGGACTCGGGTTACCGTTCGAGTGGCGTTGTGGGCTTTTTCCGTTTGACACGGGGGCGGGATGTACCGTCACACTCCGCAGCGTCACCGCAGAGTCGCCCTCGGGAGTTCCGTCCCGAGGTACCCCCCAGCGTCGACCGGAGAGAAGAGCGAAGTTGTCCCCGACCAGCGACACCGCACAAGGCGGCGGCCGCCGACTCGTCATCGTCGAGTCGCCTGCCAAGGCGAAGACGATCAAGGGCTACCTCGGCCCTGGATACGTCGTCGAAGCGAGCGTCGGGCACATCCGTGACCTTCCGAACGGCGCGGCCGAGGTCCCGGCGAAGTACAAGGGCGAGTCCTGGGCGCGCCTCGGCGTGAACGTCGACGCCGATTTCCAGCCGATCTATGTCGTGAACAGCGACAAGAAGGACCAGGTCAAGAAGCTCAAGGAGCTGCTGGCCGAGTCCGACGAACTCTTCCTCGCCACCGATGAGGACCGCGAGGGCGAGGCCATCGCCTGGCACCTGCAGGAGATCCTCAAGCCCAAGGTCCCCGTCCACCGCATGGTCTTCCACGAGATCACCAAGGACGCCATCCGGGACGCCGTGGCGAACCCGCGCGAGCTGAACAAGAAGCTCGTCGACGCCCAGGAGACCCGCCGCATCCTCGACCGCCTCTACGGCTACGAGGTCTCGCCGGTCCTGTGGAAGAAGGTCATGCCGCGGCTGTCGGCCGGCCGCGTGCAGTCCGTGGCCACCCGCCTCGTCGTCGAGCGGGAGCGCGAGCGCATCGCCTTCCGCTCCGCCGAGTACTGGGACCTGACCGGCACCTTCGCCACAGGGCGCGAGGGCGACGTGTCCGACCCGGGCACCTTCGGCGCCCGCCTGACCACGGTCGACGGCCGCCGCGTTGCCCAGGGCCGCGACTTCGGTGCCGACGGCCGCCTGAAGAGCGACCAGGTGCTGCACCTGGACGAGGCGAACGCCCGCGCGCTGGCCGCGGCGCTGGAGGACACGCGGTTCTCCGTCCGCTCGGTCGAGTCCAAGCCGTACCGCCGCTCCCCGTACGCGCCGTTCCGTACGACGACGCTGCAGCAGGAGGCCAGCCGCAAGCTGGGCTTCGGTGCGAAGTCGACGATGCAGGTGGCCCAGAAGCTGTACGAGAACGGCTTCATCACCTACATGCGTACGGACTCCACGACGCTGTCGGACACCGCCGTCGCGGCGGCCCGGACGCAGGTCACGCAGCTCTACGGCGCCGACTACCTCCCCGAGAAGCCGCGCTCCTACGCGGGCAAGGTGAAGAACGCGCAGGAGGCGCACGAGGCGATCCGCCCCTCCGGCGACCGCTTCCGCACGCCCGCCGAGACCGGCCTGACCGGCGATCAGTTCAAGCTGTACGAGCTGATCTGGAAGCGCACCGTCGCCTCCCAGATGAAGGACGCCACCGGCAACAGCGTCACCGTCAAGCTCGGCGGCACGGCGAGCGACGGCCGGGACGCCGAGTTCAGCGCGTCCGGCAAGACCATCACCTTCCACGGCTTCCTCAAGGCGTACGTCGAGGGCGCCGACGACCCGAACGCCGAGCTGGACGACCGCGAGCGCCGGCTGCCGCAGGTCACCGAGGGCGACCCGCTGACCGCCCGCGAGATGTCCGTCGACGGCCACGCCACCAAGCCGCCGGCCCGCTACACCGAGGCCACGCTGGTCAAGGAGCTGGAGGAGCGGGAGATCGGCCGCCCGTCGACGTACGCGTCGATCATCGGCACCATCCTGGACCGCGGTTACGTCTTCAAGAAGGGCACGGCCCTGGTGCCGTCCTTCTTGTCCTTCGCCGTGGTCAACCTCCTGGAGAAGCACTTCGGCCGGCTCGTCGACTACGACTTCACCGCCAAGATGGAGGACGACCTCGACCGCATCGCACGCGGCGAGGCCCAGTCCGTGCCGTGGCTGCGCCGCTTCTACTTCGGCGAGGGCGAGGCCGAGGGCGCCGCCTCCGAGGCGGGCAACGGCGACGGCGACCACCTCGGCGGCCTCAAGGAGCTCGTCACGGACCTGGGCGCGATCGACGCCCGCGAAGTCTCCTCCTTCCCGGTCGGCGACGGCATCGTGCTCCGGGTGGGTCGCTACGGCCCCTACGTGGAGCGCGGCGAGAAGGACACCGACAACCACCAGCGCGCCGACGTGCCGGACGACCTGGCGCCCGACGAGCTGACCGTGGAGTACGCGGAGGAGCTGCTGGCCAAGCCCAGCGGCGACTTCGAGCTGGGCACGGACCCGGAGTCCGGCCACCAGATCGTGGCCAAGGACGGCCGGTACGGCCCGTACGTCACGGAGATCCTGCCCGAGGGCACCCCGAAGACCGGCAAGAACGCCGTCAAGCCGCGCACGGCCTCGCTCTTCAAGTCGATGTCCCTGGACACCGTGACGCTCGCGGACGCGCTGAAGCTGATGTCGCTGCCGCGGGTGGTCGGCCAGGACGCCGAGGGCGTGGACATCACCGCGCAGAACGGCCGCTACGGCCCGTACCTGAAGAAGGGCACGGACTCGCGCTCCCTGGAGAGCGAGGAGCAGCTCTTCACCATCACGGTCGACGAGGCGCTGGAGATCTACTCCAAGCCCAAGCAGCGCGGCCGGGCCGCGGCCAAGCCGCCGCTGAAGGAGCTGGGCACCGACCCGGTCAGCGAGAAGCCCGTGGTGGTCAAGGACGGCCGCTTCGGCCCGTACGTCACCGACGGCGAGACCAACGCGACGCTGCGGCGGGACGACGACGTCGAGTCGATCACGCCCGAGCGCGGGTACGAACTGCTCGCCGAGAAGCGCGCCAAGGGCCCGGCCAAGAAGACGGCCGCCAAGAAGACGGCAGCGAAGAAGACGGCCGCCAAGAAGGCGCCGGCGAAGAAGACCGCGGCCAAGAAGACGGCCGCGAAGAAGACGACGGCGAAGAAGACGACGGCGAAGAAGACCGCCGCCAAGAAGACGGCGGCGAAGTCGGCGGCGTCCGACGACTGACGGGAGGGTCGGCCCGTCCGGGGGCCGATCTTCTGTTCGGGCGGGGACCCGGTGTGTCACCGGGTCCCGCTAGGCTGGCGGAATGACGCGTACCGAGCAGCCAACGGTCGTGACCCCCACATCCGGCGCCCTCGCCGCGGACTCCCGCGAGCGCGCCGTGCGAGCCCTGCTGCGCTTCCCTCCCCTCAAACGGCTGTGGAGCGCCCAGTTCGTCGGCGGCATCGGTGATGCCCTCGGCGTGCTGGTCCTGGTCCTGCTCGCGCTTCAAGCGGCGGTCTTCACCCCCCACGGAGGCGCCGCGGCCTTCGGCGGCGGATACCGGGGCGCGGCCTTCGCGGTCGCCGCCGTCTTCGGTGCCCGGTTGCTGTCGACGCTGCTCTTCGGTGCCGTGCTGCTCGGCCCGCTCTCCGCGCTGACCGCTCCCGAAGGCCCCTTGGACCGTCGCTGGACGATGATCGCCGCGGACGGCGTGCGGGCCCTGCTGCTGATCATCGCCCCCCTGTGGATCGACTGGCTCCCGGACAACGCCCTGGCCTGCGTGCTGATCACGGCCTTCGTGACCGGCGTCGCCGAGCGCTTCTGGACGGTGTGCCGGGAGAGCGCGGCCCCCGCGCTGCTGCCCGCGCCGCCCGCCGAGGGCGACGCCGTGAGACCGCAGCCGGACCACCACGACGCGCTGCGCCGGCTCTTCCTGCGCACCGGCTTCGTGTCGCTGCCCATCGCCGCCGCCGGCCTGCTGCTCGTCACCCTCCTCGGCAACGCCCTGGGCGCGGGCATCGCGTGGTTCCACACCCACCAGGCGGCCCTCGGCTCGTACGTGGCCGCCGGCCTGTTCGCCGCGTCCGTCTCGATCCTGTACTTCCTCGCGTTCCCCGGCTCCCGTACGCCGCGTCCGCGCTCGCCCCTTGAGGGCCTGCGCCGGCCCAAGAGCGGCACGGGCGTCGACAAGGGGCGTACGGGCGCCATCCCGCTCCTCGTGCTGGCCTGCGCGGCGGTCGCCGCCGCGATCGCCGCCGCCGTCGCGCTCAGCGTCCTGCACGTACGCGACCTCGGGGGCGGCCCGGTCGGCTTCGCCCTCTTCGTGCTGGCCCTCAGCGGCGGCCCGGTCCTCGGCATCCGCGGCGCCGGCAAGATCCTGCCCGGCTTCTCGCGCCGCCGGCTGCTCGCCCTCGCCGTCGCCGTCACCGGCCTCGCGCTGCTGGCCATGGGCCTGGTCCCCGACCCGACCACGGTCCTGCTGCTGGCCCTGCTCGCCGGCGTGAGCGCCGGCGTCGCGGCCAACACCGGGCACGTCCTGCTCGACCAGGAGGCCGAGGAGTTCCGGACCTCCCGTACGACCGAGCACCTGCACGCCGTCGTGCGGCTCGCCGTCGCCCCCGCCGCGATCGTCGGCCCGCTGCTGGCCGCCGCCATCGGCCCGCACCACCTCGGTACCGGCTCGTTCGTCTTCGCGCACGGCGGCGCCGCGTTCACGCTGATGCTCGTCGGCGCGCTGCTGCTGCCGGTCGCCGCGTGGGTGCTCGGCAAGACCGACGACCGGCAGGGCGTACCGCTCCGCCGCGACCTGCGCGAGGCGCTGCGCGGCGGCGACCCGGCTGAGGCCCCGGCCGCGACCGGCTTCTTCATCGCCCTGGAGGGCGGCGACGGGGCCGGCAAGTCCACCCAGGTCGAGGCGCTCGCCGACTGGATAAGGGCCAAGGGCCACGAGGTCGTGGTGACCCGGGAGCCGGGCGCCACCGCCATCGGCAAGCGGCTGCGCTCGATCATCCTGGACGTGTCCACCTCCGGCCTGTCGGACCGGGCCGAGGCCCTGATGTTCGCCGCGGACCGCGCCGAGCACGTGAACAGCGTGATCCGGCCCGCCCTGGAGCGCGGCGCCGTCGTCATCACCGACCGGTACATCGACTCCTCGGTGGCGTACCAGGGCGCGGGCCGCAACCTCGCCCCCACCGAGATCGCCCGCATCTCCCGCTGGGCCACCGACGGCCTCGTCCCGCACCTCACGGTCCTGCTGGATGTCTCCCCGGAGACCGCGCGCGAGCGCTTCACGGAGGCGCCGGACCGGCTGGAGTCCGAGCCCGCCGAGTTCCACGAGCGGGTGCGCAACGGCTTCCTCGCCCTCGCCGCCGCCGACCCGGCGCGCTACCTGGTCGTGAACGCCGGCCAGGAGCCCGAGGCCGTCACCACCGTCGTACGGCACCGCCTGGACCAGGTGCTGCCGCTCTCCGAGACCGAGGTCGAGGCCCAGGCCGAGGCCCGCAAGGCCGCCGAGGAGGCGGCCCGCAAGAAGGCCGAGGAAGAGGCGGCGCGCAAGGCCGAGGAGGAGCGGCAGGAGCGCGAGCGCCAGGAGCAGCTGGCCCGGCTGCGCGCCGAGGAGGAGGAGCGCAAGCGCCGCGAGATCGAGGCGGCCAAGGCGCGCGAGGCGGCGCGGCAGGCGGAGGAGGCCCGGCAGCGTGCCGAGGAGGCCCGCCGCCAGGCCGAGGAGGAGCGCAAGCGCCGGGAGGCCGAGGAGGCCGCGCGCAAGGCCGAGCAGGAGCGGCTGCGCCGCCAGCACGAGGAGGAGAAGCGGCTCCGCCAGGAGGCCGAGGAGCGTCGCCTGGAGAAGCAGCGCAAGGCGGAGGAGGCGCTGCTCCGCACCGAGCAGGCGCGGCTCGCCGCGGCCTCGGCCGCCGAGGGCGTGCACGACGCCGACGCGCCGACGACCGAGACGCCGGTCATCAGCATGCGCAAGGAGCCGCAGGCGGACACGCGGGGTACCGCTTCGGACGCGGCGGAGACCGTGCCCGGCGGGACGCCGCGGGTGGAGATGCGCAAGGAGGCGGCGCCCGGCTTCGGCAACGCGCCCCGTTCCGGCGCGGACGCCGCGGACGCCGCGGACGCCGCGGACCGGGACGACCGGACCGGCTTCGACTCCGAAGAGACCGCGGTGCTGCCGCAGCCCGAGGCGGCCGCGGACGACGACGGGTCCGGTGACGGCCGGCGGGCGCCCACCGCGGGCGCCGGCGCGGCCGACGAGACGGCCGTCCTGCCGTCCGTACGGCCCGAGGACGCCGACCGGAGCCGCGCGGCCGACGAGACCGCCGTTCTGCCGCCCGTGCGTTCCGAGGGCCCGGAGGACCGGGTGCCGTCGTGGATGTTCCGCCCGGACGAGGGCGGTACGCGGCGGCCCGCGGGCGAGTCGAGCGTCGAGCGCACGGCCGAGTTGCCGCAGATCGACCCGGCGACCGGCCTGCCGACCCACGGCCGGCCCGCCGGTCAGTCGCCGTACGAGTCGTACGCGCCGCAGCAGCCGCACCCTCAGTACGAGCAGCAGCAGCCGCGGCCGGCCGGCCGCCGACGCCCGGAGTGGGCCGAGGAGACCCCGCTGGACGACCTCCCGACCCTCGCGGACGAACTGCTCGGCCCGCGCGACACGGAAGAGACGGAAGAGAAGGAGCAGCGCGGCCACTGGGGCCGCCGCTGACCTGCCCTGTTTCCGGGCCCCGGCCCCTGGCGCGTACGGCGTGCCGGGGGCCGGGGCTTTTCCGGTCGGCTTTCCGGAACCTCCGGCGGGCTCCTTCGGCCGGGGTTGTCCACAGGCGGTCCGGGATGTCGGTCCCGTCCACCACAATGGAAGGCGACGGGCCACCCGGGGCGGCGGCGCGACATCCGTACACGTACGTGACCGCCATCGGCGGCGGCACGGCGGGCGACGGTGCACGGCAGACACGGACAGGACGGCGGAGCGGCAATGGCGGTGTGGGACGACCTGGTGGGCCAGGAGCGGGTGACGGATCAGCTCGCCGCCGCGGCGCGCGACGCGGACGCCCTGGTCACGGTCGAGGAGGCGGGGCGCGCTGCGGTGTCCGAGTCCGCGCCGGCCTCCATGAGCGCGTCCAGGATGACGCACGCCTGGCTCTTCACCGGGCCGCCCGGCTCCGGCCGGTCCACCGCGGCGCGTGCCTTCGCGGCCGCGCTGCAGTGCGTGAGTCCCGACCGCGCCCTCGGCGGCGCCCCCGGCTGCGGCTTCTGCGACGGCTGCCACACCGCGATGGTCGGGACGCACGCCGACGTCGAGGTGGTCCGTACGGACCTGCTGTCCATCGGCGTGAAGGAGACCCGCGACCTGGTCCGCCGGGCCTCCATGTCGCCGGCCGGCGGCCGCTGGCAGGTGATCGTCCTGGAGGACGCCGACCGCCTCACCGAGGGCGCGGGCAACGTCCTCCTGAAGGCCGTCGAGGAGCCCGCGCCGCGCACGGTCTGGCTGCTCTGCGCGCCGTCCATCGAGGACGTGCTGCCCACCATCCGCTCGCGCTGCCGCCTGCTGACGCTGCGGACGCCCGCCACGTCGGCCGTGGCCGACATGCTGGTGCGGCGGGACGGCATCGAGCCGGCCGCCGCCGGTGCCGCGGCGCGCGCCACCCAGGGGCACATCGGCCGGGCCCGCCGGCTGGCGACGGACGAGCGGGCCCGCGCCCGCCGCGCCGCCGTCCTCAAGCTGCCGCTCCGGATCGACGACATCGGCGGCTGCCTCAGGTCCGCGCAGGAGCTGATCGACGCGGCGGGGGAGGACGCCAAGCAGGTCGCCGAGGAGGTCGACGCCAAGGAGACCGAGGAGCTGCGGGCCGCGCTGGGCGCCGCTGCCGGGACGGGCGGCCGGCTGCCGCGCGGTACGGCGGGCGTGATGAAGGACCTGCAGGACAAGCAGAAGCGGCGCTCCACGCGTACCCAGCGCGACAGCCTGGACCTCGCCCTCAGCGATCTGACGGGCTTCTACCGCGACGTCCTGGCGCTCCAGCTCGGCAGCGCCGTCGAGCTGGCCAACGAGGACGTACGGGACAGCGTCCAGCGCATCGCCACCGGCTCCACCGCCGAGCGCACCCTGCGCCGCATAGAAGCGGTCCTCGCCTGCCGCCGGGCCCTGGACCGCAACGTGGCACCGCTCCTGGCCGTCGAAGCCATGACAGCCGCCCTCCGAGCGAGTTGAGCGTCCGCACGCGCAGGGGTCGGCCGTGGCGCACGTACGGGCTCCCGGCCGGCCACCCCGTGCCCCGTCGATGTGGCCGGGCGGTGCCCACCGGGCGGCTGAAGTCACTCGGACGAGGGCAATAGGCCGGGCGCGAGCGCAGCGGTACGGATACGCTCCCCAGAGCTGTCGCCAACTGTCACCATTGGTCACGAACAGTCACCGAGCCATGTGCCGCCCGCCGCCGACCGAGGGACCGTACCCATGGACACCAGCCGTCTGCTTCGTACCTCCGGCGCCCTGCTCGCGGCCGCCGCGCTGCTCGTCTCCTGCAGCTCGTCCGCGAGCACGGACGGCGACACCGTCGCCTCCCCGGCCCAGAACGGTCCCGACGCGCGCCCGGACAGCGACAAGGCGTCCAAGGCCCTGGAACCCCTGCCCGCGGCCGTGCCGGCAGCCCTGCGCCCGTACTACGACCAGAAGCTGACCTGGCGCTCCTGCGGCCCCAAGGGCTTCCGGTGCGCCACCCTCAGGGCGCCCCTCGATTACGCGAAGCCCAGCCGCGCCACCGACCTGGAGCTCGCCGTCTCCCGTAAGAAGGCCACCGGCCCCGGCAAGCGGCTCGGCTCCCTGATGGTCGACCCGGGCGGTCCCGGCGCCTCCGCGATCAACTACCTCCAGCAGTACGCACCGGAGCCGGCCGCCGTGAAGGCCCGGTACGACATGGTCGCGATGGACCCGCGCGGCGTCGCCCGCAGCGAACCGGTGCGCTGCCTCTCGGACCAGCGGATGGACGCGTACACGCAGGTCGACCAGACCCCGGACGACAAGGCGGAGCAGAAGAAGCTCACCACCGCCTTCAAGAACTTCGCGGACGGCTGCAAGTCCCGCTCCGGCAAGGTGCTCGGCCACGTCTCGACCGTCGAGGCCGCGCGCGACATGGACATCTTCCGGGCCGTCCTCGGCGACCGGAAGCTCACCTACGTGGGCGCTTCGTACGGCACCTTCCTCGGCGCGACGTACGCCGGCCTGTATCCCTCCCGCGTCGGCCGGCTCGTGCTGGACGGCGCGATGGACCCCTCGCTCACCTCGCGGCAGCTCAACGAGGACCAGACCGCCGGCTTCAACACCGCCTTCACGTCCTTCGCCGCCGACTGCATCAAGAAGCGCGACTGCCCGCTCGGCACCAAGAGCACTGCGGATGCCGGCAAGCGGCTCTCCGCCTTCTTCCGGCGCCTGGACGCGCACCCCGTCGCCACGGGGGAGAGCCGCAAGCTCACCGAGTCCCTGGCGACCAGCGGCGTGATCGCCGCCATGTACGACCAGGCGGCCTGGCCACTGTTGCGCGAGTATCTCGCCAAGGCGCAGAAGGGCGACGGCAGCGGCCTGCTCGCCCTCTCCGATTCGTACTACGAGCGGGAACCGGACGGCAGCTACGCCAACCAGATGTTCGCCAACCCCGCGGTGAACTGCCTCGACCTGCCGCCCGCCTTCTCCTCGCCCGCACAGGTCGAAGCCGCGCTCCCCGCCTTCCGCAAGGCCTCCCCGGTCTTCGGCGAGAACTTCGCGTGGTCCCCGCTGAACTGCGCGTACTGGCCCGTGAAGGCCACCGGGGAGGCGCACCGCATCGAGGCGAAGGGCGCCGCCCCGATCCTCGTCGTCGGCACCACCCGCGACCCCGCGACCCCGTACCCGTGGGCCCGCGGCCTGGCGTCCCAGCTCTCGTCGGGACGCCTGCTGACGTACGAGGGCGACGGCCACACCGCGTACGGTCGCGGCAGCGACTGCATCGACACCGCCGTGAACACCTACCTCCTGGAGGGCACCCCGCCCGCCAAGAACAAGCGCTGCTCCTGACCTCGCCTACCGCCGCCGAAGTCGATTACGAACCACCCCTCCGCCATGTGTAGACTGGGCCGCGCACCACGCCGCCTTAGCTCAGTCGGCCAGAGCGACGCACTCGTAATGCGTAGGTCAAGGGTTCGATTCCCTTAGGCGGCTCGGCGAGGGGAAGCCCCAGGTCACATCCGTGACCTGGGGCTTCTTCCGTTATCGGATGCGGCAGCGGGATCGCCGGTGGGCGCCCGCTCTTCTGCGTCTTGAGCCGGTCGCAGGGAGTGCGCTGCGTCGTGTCGTGGGGCCGGAAGGGCCGGTCCGGCAGGGTTCGTCGGGGGACCCGGCCCCTCGGCATCTGGCGGCCGGGCGTCCGCTTCTTGCTGCCCCTACCGGTGACGCGATGTGGGCTTCTCGTTGTGCGGCGTCGCGTAGACGGCTGGTGTGCGCGGTGTGTCCCGGGCGGTGGTCGGAAGGCGTCCGAGCTGGGCGGATGGAGCGCCCGGCGGTGCGCTTGCGGCTGCCTCGGCACCGTTGGGCGCGGCCGGACGCGAGGGCGGCGGAACAGCAGCCCCGGTTGTGGCCGCTTCGGTCCGCGCATCCCTGTTTCCGGTCTCGGGCGCCGGTTACGCGGATGCGGTCAGGCCAAGACAAGGAGGGTGAAAGTGATCACCCAGGAGCAGATACCCGTGGTGCTGGACCACCCGGTCTACGACGCCGAGGGCAACAAGATCGGCGACGCCAAGCACATCTTCTTCGACGACCTGACGGGCCGGCCCGACTGGGTCACCGTCAGGACCGGTCTGTTCGGTACGAAGGAGACCTTCGTGCCCACTCTGGAAGCCACTGTCGTTCAGGACCACCTGGAGGTGCCGTACCCCAAGAGCACGGTCAAGGACGCCCCGCACGTCGACGTGGACGCCGGCGGGCATCTGTCCCCGTCCGACGAGGAGCGGCTGTTCGTGCACTACGGCCTCGTCGACGAGAAGGCGGAACAGTGGTCCGCGCAGCCGGCGGAAGGCAGCCGCCCGGGCACTGCGCGGCCGGATGCCGAGCGGTCTGCCGCGGCCGCGGCACCGGGACCCGTGACCGAGGAGCCCACCGCCGAGGCCGGAGGCCCCGCCGCCACCGGGCCCGCGGTCGCAGGAGAGTCCACCGACGACGCGATGACGCGCTCCGAGGAGCGGCTGCGCACCGGGACCGAGCGCCGGGAGGCGGGGCGCGCGCGGCTGCGCAAGTACGTGGTCACCGAGGAGGTCCAGCGGACCGTTCCGGTGCGGCACGAAGAGGCCCGTATCGAACGGGAACCGATCACCGAGGCCAATCGTGACGCGGCGATGGCCGGGCCGGACATCTCCGAGGCCGAGCACGAGGTGACGCTGCACGAGGAGCGGCCGGTGGTGGAGACCGAGACCGTACCGGTGGAGCGGGTCCGTCTGACGACCGAGGAGCGCACCGACGAGGAGACCGTCCGGGGCGAGGTCCGCAAGGAGGAGATCGAGACCGATCTGCCCGAGGAGCACGACCGGACCGGGCAGGCCGAACGGACCCGCCGGCCCGAGGAGCGCGACCGCTGAGTGACCGTCTGCCCGGCCGGGCGGCGAGCCGGGCAGCGGCAGGCTGTCGTGAATGGGGCTTTCCGGCAGCGGGGCGGAGGTTCTAGCCTCGGAGCCGTACGGAAGTTCCGTACCGGCAGTGGGCACCACACCTCCCGGTACGGCGTGCAGCAGTGGATCTCCGAGCCCCCGAGATCGTCATCCGGGCCCATGAACGGCCGGAGATCCGCCGAGTCTGCGGCGACGTCGCGGTCTTCCGGCCCCGCCCTCCCGGACTTGTCCCGTCGGGGTCATCCCGCGCTCCCGGCGGCCGGTGACGGGCGAAAACAGCGCCAGAAGACGCGGACGGGGAGCCACGCCTTCTCGCGCACGGTCGCCGCCGGAGCCGACTCACGTACCCGGCGGCGACCCCTCGCCGGCGTCCTGCCGCGCGATGCGGGCTTCCGAATCCTTCGGGCATTATTTTTCCGGGGCGATCGGCCGATCGGGTGCCGTATTCGGCCGTTCAGTTGAAAGGTCAAGCGCCGCCGTTTTTCGGGGCACCATAACGCCGGGTGGCAAAGTGCGCGAGAAGGCGGCCACCGGATTCCCCCACCGGAGTTATTAGTAGGGCTGGACGAGCGTCGAACAGTGTGCGGCTGTCATCATTCTTGTGTCCCATTTCTGCGCAGAAGGAGAGAGACCATGCGCAAGTTCATCGGACGCTTCGCCGCCACCGCCGCGCTCACGGCGGCAGCCGTTGTCCCGCTCTCCGGCGTGGCCTCGGCACAGTCGCAAGAGGCCGCTGCCGCCCCGACGTCCGCCTCGGCGACCTGGCCCTGCTGGTCCCACAGCTGCTGGGACCACGGCTGGGATCACGGCTGGGACCACGGCTGGGGTCACCACCACCACTACTTCGACTACGACCTCGGCGGCATCAGCCTCCTCTGAGGGAGGGTACGTCGGTTCTTCACAGGGGAAACGGAAAGCGGAAGGGCCTCGCTCTCGCGGGGCCCTTCCGCTGTTTCCTGCCGTGCGCGGACGTCAGTCGTTGACGCAGGTGTTGCCGAAAGCGGGGTTCAGCAGACCGATGATGTCGATGGTGTTGCCGCAGACGTTCACCGGAACGTGGATCGGAACCTGGACGGCATTGCCGGACAGGACACCCGGCGAACCAACGGCAGCGCCGGAGGCGCCGCTGTCGGCCAGCGCGGCACCGGAAGCGGCACCCGTGGCGAGGCCGGCAGCGGCCAGGACCAGAGCGGCCTTGTGGGCATTCTTCATGGGGAATCCCTCCAGGGATGGTTACCGCGGCTCCGGACGGGCGCCGCATCGTGCTGAACGCAGTTCCGGTCCATCGGCTACGGGCAGCCGCCGATAAACCTTCGATCGGCTCAATGCGCTGAATGTGCGGGGCCGATCGGCTGCGTTCCGAATTCTGGCTGGTGCGGAACGCCGGAGTGCGTATCGGTCGCCGAAGTGGCCTTCGGCGTGTTGCGGCCCGTACACCTGACCAGTGATTCACCCGATCGGAACCGTACCCGTCCGACCGTTGATGCGTTGATCGGTTTGTTAGCCCAACTGGGCGAAGGAATCGAAGCCGACGTCACCGTCCGCTGTTCAGTGAAGAGGTACTGCTATGTCGCGCGTTGTCAAGACCGCCCTGCTCACCGCCGTAGCCGGGGCCGCCGTACTCGGGGCTTCCGGTATGGCGTCCGCCACCTCCGGTTCGGGCGCGTTCGGTGCCGCCGAGAATTCCCCGGGCGTCGGTTCCGGGAATCTGGTCCAGGTCCCCGTGCATGTTCCGGTGAACGCCTGTGGCAACACCGTCAGTGTGATCGGGGTGCTCAACCCGACGTTCGGCAACCCGTGCCTCAACCGATGACAGGTGTGCCGCGCGCCGGCCTATGAGTCGGTTTACGGCAATGCGGCTGCGGTCCGTTTTCCGTACGGCGCGGCAGTCTGATGTCCTTCCGGGCGTCAGGCTGCCGCGCCGTTGCGCGTTCATTCGGGTGACAGTACAGAACCAAACCCATCGGATCGCGTTGACCAGTTCGCTCCGACTACGGGCAATCTGCACTGAGAAGGGTGAATCGTGTTCAAGAAGATCCTCGCCACGGGAGCCGTGGCGGCATCCATCATCGGAATGGCGGCGGCCTCCGCTCCCCAGGCGCTGGCGGTCGGTGACGACGATGGCCCCACCTCGATGACCGGTAACGGTTCCTCGTCGGCCTACGGCAACCAGACGACGCACGGCCACATGAGCCCCCAGGACGGCCTGACTCAGGGCACGCTGAACGACATGTGCCTGCTGAACTTCTACAAGATCCCGATCGCTCTCGTGGACGACATCCCGATCCTCTCCGACCAGCAGAACATGCAGTGCGCGGAGAACTCGTCGCAGGACAAGCAGGACCAGTCGCTGGCGGACGTCCTCGAGAACGTGCCGATCCTGTCGGCGAACGGTACCGGCAACAGCTGATCCTCACCGTCCGCGAAGGCCCGGGCCGCCAGTTCTCTCCGCTGGCGGTCCGGGCCTTATCGCGTTCTCGGAAAGTTCCGCGGGGAATCCTCGGCCGCCGAATCCGGCACCGAAGAGGTGACGAACGGAAATTCCTACAAGCATTACGTCGGGCCGACTCGTTGGGTCATTAGAGGGGGTTCCGCGGAAAGTTCGGGTGGTGGGGTTTCGATTCTCCAGGGTGCTCGTTACCAGACACGGCAGCGTTGTTACGGGCGATCGGGATAGCGCTCGTGCGGCACGAAGGTCGTGACCGTTACGAACTTCGCTGCAGAAAGGGCTGAAAGTGAAGTACACGAAGGTCGCCGCGGTCGCCGCTGGAACGCTGATGGCTGCGGGCGCCGCCGCGCCGGCGTTCGCCGACGCGGGTGCCAGCGGTGCCGCCAACAACTCTCCGGGCGTGCTGTCCGGCAATGTCGCCCAGATTCCGATTCACATTCCGGTGAACGTCTGCGGCAACACCATCGACATCATCGGCCTGCTGAACCCCGCCTTCGGCAACACCTGCGTCAACGACTGACGTCCGCGACGCACGCAGGTGCGAGTTCGACCTGGACGGCCTCGGGACGCATGCCATGCGCCCCGGGGCCGCCTTGTAGTTACGGGCGTACGGGCAGCAGCCCTTACGCGATGGCAAGCGAAGACAGGAAGACCAATGCGACAGGTCCTGGCAAAGGGTCTCCTCGCCGCCGCGGCCACCACGGGTGTGCTCGGGGTGACCGGAGGCATCGCGTTCGCGGACGCGGGGGCGAGCAGCGGAAGCGGCAACTCCCCGGGCGTCCTCTCCGGGAACACCGTCCAAGCGCCGGTGGAGCTGCCCGCGAACGTCTGCGGGAACAGCGTGGATGCCGTCGGGGCGCTCAATCCGAGCTTCGGCAACGGCTGTGCCGGTGACGGGGGAGGTGACGACGGGCAGGCGCACGGAGCGCATCGCGAACAGCACGCGGAGGGCGGCAAGGACAGCGGTGGGGGCGCGAGCGCGACCGGCTCGACGCAGAACTCACCGGGCGCCGGCTCGGGCAACAACGCCCAGGCACCCGTCGACGTACCGGTCAACGCCTGCGGCAACTCCGTCGACGTCGTCGGCCTGTTGAATCCCGCCTTCGGCAACCGCTGCGTCTCCTCGTCGAGCGAGCAGGAGTACGCCGACGAGCAGGAGCACGCCGACGACTCCGTACCGCAGCATGTGACGTCCGAGTCGCCGCGGCCGGGTGGGCCGAAGGAGTCGCGGCCGGCCGGGCAGGAGAAGCCGCGGGCCGACGAGGGGAAGGACGCGCGCCCGGCACACCAGGAGGCGGACGCGGCGCCGCGCGCCACCGAGCCGGAGTCCGTGGGAACGCAACTGGCCCGCACCGGTACCCAGTGGATCGGTGTGGCGGCCGGTACCGGAGCCACGCTGGTGGTCGGCGGGGCGATCCTGTACCGCCGGGCACGTACGGCGCGGCGCTGAAACCCGCTGCCGGGTGCCCCATGCGCCGCCGGGCAGCACGGTACGGAGCCGGTGCAGGCCACCGGGGAGAAATTCAGATTTCCTTATGGATGGGTCGGCGTTGCTCCGGGACGGCGCAGAGGATAACGCCTGCAAATCAGCAATAATTCGCGTCGTTCGAGTGTCGTCGGAAAAAGCGACAGAGGCGTAGTTTCCGTACGGAGGCCGGGTCGTTACCCAGGGTGCCGGCAGCGGAATGCGCGGCACTCCGCAGTACCTGCACGACACGCAGGGCGCCGTTGTGGCAAGACCCTGTTGTGGAAAGGACGCTGAAGATGAAGCTCGTGAAGACCGCGGCAATCCTCGCCGGCTCCGTGGCGGTGCTGGTAGGTGCGACCCCTGCGTTCGCCGATGCCTCCCCTACGACCTCACCGCACATGAGCTTGAACGGCGGGGTGTACGACGCCCTCGCCAGGACGAGGGGCGAAGAGGTCGATCCGGTGCTGGACCGGTTGGCGGAGACGGCCGGAGCAGTGAAGCACGGCAACGCCGACAAGCTGGTGGACGGGGCCACCGGACTCGTGGGCAACGCGCCCCTGGTGGCGCTGAAATAGTCCTGGCCCGCACCGCCGGGCGGCCGATCCGGCGCAAGGATCGGCCGCCGCGCAGCGGGACGGCGTACGGCCCGTCCGGGCCCGCGACCGCGAGGACGGTTCCGGATGAAGGGGAACGGAATCGTCCTCGCCGGTCGGCCGCTCGTTCAACATACCGTGCCGGTGCCCGTTGTCCGGCGCACCGCCGAATTTACCGTCGAACGGCGGATGCCCGGCGGTGCATCGATTTCATGGAAGGGTGTGCGGGTTTTCTTGAACGTATGGACGAACGCCCGTGCCGTTATTCCTTCGTGCGGCTGCGCCGCCACAGTGAATTCGGGATCCGGGCCAAGAATCATATGGGTGAAATTGCACAACCAAACCCGCTGAGATGAGTTGGGCAGAGCGCTCCGGATGCGGGCATTCAGTAACAAGAAGGGTGAATCGTGATCAAGAAGTTCATGGCCACCGCCGCGGTGGCGGCGTCCGTCGTCGGGGTGTCGGCCGCGACTGCCCCGCAGGCGCTTGCCATCGGAGACGACCACGGGCCCGCCAGCGTCACCGGCAACGGCGCGGCCGAGGCCTACGGCAACTCCACCACGCAAGGCAACATGAGCCCGCAGATCGGCCTGATCCAGGGCTCCTTCAACAAGCCCTGCATCGCCTTCTACAAGATCCCCATCGCTCTCATCGACGACATCCCGATCCTCTCGGACCAGCAGAACATGCAGTGCACCGAGAACTCCTCGCAGGACAAGGGGGACCAGTCGCTGGCGCACCTCCTCGAGAACGTGCCGATCCTGTCGGCGAACGGTACCGGCAACCACTAGGAATGCCGTCGGAGGCCCGGGCCGCACCCTCTCCGGAGGGGCGGCCCGGGCCTTTCGCCGTTCGGGTGGGCCGACAGGAGCGGCACGCCGGCGCACGGTACCGGCACGGCGACGGCCCCGGCCGCCGCGGCCGGGGCGGGCGGTACGGACGGCCGGGTCCGTACGGTCAGAGTTCGTACGGGCGCTGGCGGGGCGGCCGGCGCGGCGGGTCGGGCACCCGTGGCGCCCGGAGCGGCGGGTCCGCCTGCGGTTCGGCGTCGTCGGGGAGTTCGCGGCGGGGCGGGAACGGGCCTCGCGCGTGCCACTCCGCCAGCAGCCGGTCGTAGATCGGCGTCGGCTCCTCCCGCACCCAGCGGCCGGGCCGGGGCACGCGCGGGGGCTGCGGGTCCGCGTACTCGTCGTCGTCCTTCATGTCCACGTCCACGTACAACCGGCGGTCCCGGCCGCGGGTTATGGCGGGTGTGGTCCGAAGGGGTTAGGCCGGGTGCCGGAGGAGCCGGGCGACGGGTGCGGCGCTCAGTAGTTCACGTCCGGGGTCTCGCCGGCCGGCGGTCGGGAGAGCGGCGACTGCTGGGGCATGTCGGATGTTCCGGGCGCCTGGCCCCAGGGTCGCTGGACGCTGCCGAGGATGGTCTTGGCCAGGTTGGTGGTGGCGAAGACGGTCTCCTCGGCGGCCGTCCCCAGGTCTTCCCGGTCGTCGGAGCCGAGGGCCGACATGAGGCCGAGGAGCTTGGAGTGCAGGACGCCGATGTTCTGCTCCTGTGCCCGCTGCAGGGCCGGCCCCCGGTTTTCGGGGCGCGCCGTGGCCCGGTAGTCCGCGTCGGCGTGATCGGTCCGGGCGTACGGGTCGGCCTGGGCGTAGACGTCGGGCGGAGCGTCGCCGGCGGTCGGACCCGCCTGGTTGTCCGGGGCGGACATCACGTCGCGGCCCTGCAGCCGGGACAGCTCGTCGGCGACGGCCTGGGCCTCGGCCTTGGTCTGCGTGTCGGACTTGTCGTCATCGGACTTCAACGCGTCACCGACCACGTGGAGCACGTCGGAGAGGGCGCCCAGCAGGCCGCCGGAGTCCTTGTTCTGCGGGGTGTCGGCGCCTGGGGCCTGGCCGGCGGTGTCGGGGGGCGCGGCCGCCCGTTCGGTGGCGGCTGCGGCGGCCGGGCCGGCCACGCCGAGGACGAGGGCGCCGCAGACGGCGGAGGTGACGACGAGTCCGGGCTTCCGGGGCATGCGCATGGGGGTCCTTTCGGGTGACCGGTCGGGGCGGTCGCTGGTGGGTACGGCGGTACCTGCGAGCGGCACTGCCGAGCGGTGCGTCGGGGACGCCGAGATACCGTCACGGTGCAAAGCGCGGTCGCCACGCGCAATTCATCGACTCCCCACGGTGTGCGGCAGTTGCTCCCGGTCACATCGTCTGACCTGCCGTTTCGCGTGCGGTGGTGTGCGCGGCGGGGCTGCGGCCATTCGAGGCGCGCGGCGGACGGCCGGTGAGGGGGGCCGGTACGAGTGGCGCGTACCGCCGGGCGGGCCGCCCTGAGTGCTCGGGCGGGTGGCAGCGGGTCCGGAATCATTACCTCCCGCCCCGCAACGGCGTTGCGCTGGGTGTGGCGGAACGTGTCACCGGCCGTGATGCGTGGGCCTTCGCGGGGCGGTGCCGTCCTCACCCTCCGGCATCGCCCCGCCTCCCTTACGGAGCAGGCCTGTTCGGAGGTGCGGGAACGTATCTTCATGGTGTCCCCGATGCAGGCGTATTCCCTGACCCGTCCGGGCGTCGGCCGCAACCTCCGGCCATGGCTCCGAGTTGGCACGGGCGTGGAGCTCTTTCTCGACAGCCAGCGCCCGGGAGCCGTGCCGCGCCCCGGGACGGAGCCGACCCCGATCTACGACCGGCTGCTCGCCGAATGGCGGGCGGGCACCGCCCGGGGGGCTGCCGCCGGATGGCCGCACGAGGACACCGTGCGGGGCACCGGTCAGGGGCTCGGCGGCCCCGGCCGGCCCGGCGGTCCGCCCGGCTCTCGGCTGCCTGCCGTGGTCACGCCGCCGGCCCGGGGCGCGGCGCCGGTTCCCGCGGTGGCCCCGGGGCGCAACGGGGCTCCGGCACGCGCAGGCATGCCCGTACGCGCCGGGGTGCCGGCTCGCGCGGCGGCGCGGGCGCCGATGGCGCGGAGGGGCCGGGTGCCCGTCGCGCCGCGTCCGGTGCCCACCTCGCACCCGCTCTGAGCCACTGGCCGAGCCACTGCCCGGCGACGCGGACGGGGCGACGCAGGTCCTCGGCGTGGGGGAGTCGGCGGGCCGGGAGTCGGCCCTCAGCGCCGGGTGTTCGTGTGATCCGTCGGGCAGCCGCGCGGCCGGGGAATGGCCGGTCCGAAGGACAGCGCCTGGCGGACGACGTCCTCGGCGCTGGGCGGCACGTCGGGCCAGAAGATCAAGTCGCTGACGTAACGGCAGCGCAGGGCCTGCTCCAGCCAGTCCAGGTGAGCGTAGAGCTCGGTCTCGTCCTCGTACGCGCGGTCCAGGATCCGCTGGACGAGCGCGACGGCCCGCTGCCGTACGGCCTCGTCCGTGGCGGTACTGCAGTCGTCGTCGCCGCTGCCGCTGTGGTCGCTTTCCACGCGAGGCTCCCTGTCGAGGCTGGCCGGTCCCCCAGAGACTGTCACTCTTCGGGCGCCGTCAAAACCTCCCGGACTGCGTGTGATCGACAGCGGTACGGCCGCGGATCCGGCTCGGCGGTTGCGCTCCCCCGACGGTCGGTGTGCGCGCCGGCGCACCGACGAGCCGGATCCGATGTGACGATCTCATCGGACGGGTCCAACGGCTGACTAACATGTGGCCAACCATGTGGCCAACGGGTCGGCCTGTACGGAGGAGCAACATGCGGTTCGGCCTGCTGGGCCCGTTGACGGTGCACGACGGCGCGGGCGGGACCCGGCCGCTGAACAGCGCGAAGGGCCGGGCGCTGTTGGCCGCCCTGCTGCTGCGGGCCAATCGCGTCGTACCGGTCGAGGTGCTCAAGGACGCGCTGTGGGGCGCGCGGGCCCCCGCCTCGGCCAACGCCTCGCTCTACAACCACGTCACGCGGCTGCGCCGAACGCTCGGAGCGGACGACGACACCCGGCTCCGCTCGGTGGCGCCCGGGTACCTCCTGCGCGTGGACGACGGCGAGTTGGACAGCACCGAGTTCACCGCGGCCGTACGGCGGGCCCGGGAGGCGTACACGCTGGGGGACTGGACCGCGGTGCTTCAGGAGGCCGCGGGGGCGTCCGCCCTGTGGCGCGGTCGGCCGCTGGACGGCCTGCCCGAGGAGGTGCACGAGGCGCTCGACGCGCAGCCCTTCGTGCGCCAGCTGGAGGAAGAACGGCTCCAGTTGCTGGAGTGGCGGTACGACGCCGAGCTGCGGCTGGGACGGCACGGCGGCCTCGCGCCCGAGCTGTCCCGGCTGGTCGCCGAGCATCCGCTGCGCGAGTCCTGCCACCGGCAGCTGATGCTGGTCCTGCGGCGCACGGGGCGGCAGGCGGAGGCGCTCGCGGTCTTCCACGCGCTGCGCCGGCGGCTGGTGGAGGAGCTGGGCGTCGAACCGGGCGCCGCGGTGCAGGAGGCCTACCAGGAGGTGCTGCGGGACGACCCGGAGCCCGAAGCGCACATTTCTGGCCGGAGGGCAGCGCGAGGTCAGGATGCGCGGGGTCAGGGTGCGGCGCGAGACCAGGGGACAGCGCAAGAAGGCGCAGCGCAAGAGGGCGCAGCGCAAAGAGGCGCCGCGCAAGCCGCCCCCGAGGGAGACCACGCACGCGCGGCACCGGAAGCGGCGGAAGTCGGCACAGCGGGCCCCGGCGCAACGGCCCCCAGCGCGAGGCCCGCGCCGCGGCCCGCTCAACTCCCGCCGCCGCCCGACCCCTTCCTCGGCCGGGACGATCAGGTGGCGGCGTTGCACGAGGCGTTGACGCCGCACGGCGGCCGGCCCGCCACCGCCGTACTGAGCGGCATGGCCGGGGTCGGCAAGAGCGCGCTGGCCGTGCACGTCGCCCACGGGTTGCGCGACCGCTACCCGGACGGGCAGCTCTTCCTGAACCTGCGCGGCGCCGACCCCGGCGGCGCGCCCATGGCCGCGCTCCAGGCGCTGGAGGCGCTGCTGCGCGATCTCGGCGTACCGAGGGGCCGGGTGCCGGACGACGTGCACGCCGCTTCGGCGCTGTTCCGCTCGACGCTCGCCGGGACCCGAATGCTGCTCGTCCTCGACGACGCCGCCGGCGCGGCCCAGGTGCGCCCGCTGCTGCCGGCGGATCCCGGCTGCGCGGTGCTGGTCACCAGCCGGTCGCCGTTGGCGGCGTTGGACGGTGCGGTGCATCTCCCGTTGGCCCGGCTCTCGGAGCGGGCCAGCGTGGACCTGATCGGCCGGGTCTCGGGGCAGGGCCGGGTGCCGGCCGGCAGTCCGGCGGCCCGGCGGCTGGCGGAGCTGTGCGGGCAGCTGCCGCTGGCGCTGCGGGTGGTCGCGGCGCGGTTGGCCGCCCGCCGCGCGCTGACCGTCGAGGCGCTGGTCGAGCTGCTGGACGGGCAGGACGGGCGGCTGGACCACCTGGAGTACGACGACCTGAGCGTGCGGCGCCCGCTGGCCGTCGCGTACGACGCGCTGGTCGCCTCGGAGCGGTCGGCCGATCGGGACGCGGCGCTGGTGCTGTGCCGGATGGGGGCGCTGGACCTGCCGGAGTACGAGACGGAGCTGGCGGCCCGGTTGATGGGGGCGGGCGTCCGGCGGGCCGGTGCCGCGCTGGACCGGCTGGTGGACGTGGCGCTGCTGGAGGAGGTGGCGTTCGGCCGGTACGCGCCGCACGACCTCGTACGGGACTTCGCGCGCGAACTGGCCGCGCGGCACGAGGAAGCGGCGGAGCGGGCCGCGGTGGTGCGGCGCGGCGTGGAGTGGTTCGCGGCCCGTGCCGCGCAGTCCGTCCGGGTGCTCCGGCCGGCCACGCGCATCCGGGAGCTGCGGCTGGTGGGTGAGCCGGCGGAGCGGGCGGCGCCCTTCGCGGACAACGAGGCGGCATGCGCCTGGGCCGATCGTGAACTGGCGGTGATGCACGCTCTGGTGACCCGGCACAGCCGTACGGAGCATGCCCGGGACGCGGCGGTGACGCTGGTGCGCATGCTCGTCCCCTACCTTCAGGCGCGCGGGCGGACCCAGGAGTTGGCCGAGCTCTGCGAGCTGGCCCGCACCGCGGCGCGGGAGTCGGGGGACGCGGGCGCCGAACTGGTCGCGACGAGCGACCTGGCCGGCGCGTATTACATGTCCGGGCGCTACGAGAAGGCGCTGGCGCTGGTCGACGAGGTGATCACGCGGTCACGGCTGCTGGGCGACGACGAGTGGCTGCAGCGGGCGCTCGGCAATCGGGGGCTGCTTCTGTACGTCCTGGGGCGGGCCGAGGAGTCGGCTGCGGCCCAGGAGGAGGCGCTGGCGTACGCGCACCGGCTCGGCGACGACCACGCGGTGGCGATCTGCCTCAGCAACCTGGGAAATCTCTACGAGCTGACCGACGCGCGCAAGGCCATCGAGTACCACCGGCGGAGCCTGAAGGCGGGCGTACGGCTGGACAGCGCGCGGTTGCAGCAGACGGCGCGCTGCAACATCGGCTGCGCCCATCTCACGCTCGGCGAACCGGAGGCGGCGGTCGGCCACTTCGAGGCGGCGCTGCACTCGCCCGAGGAGGCCACGGACTGGCACACGGTCTCGGAGAGCCGGCTCGGGCTGATCCGCGCGCTGCGGCGGCTGACGCGGTCGGAGCGCGCGGCGCGCGAGTGCGAGACGCTGCTGGAACTGGCCGAGGCGCGCGGTGACGCGTACACCTCGGGCAAGGCGCGGTACGAGTACGGCCACGTGCTGCGCGCGCTGGGGCGGGGCGCCGAGTCCGGGGAGCAGTGGCGGCTGTCGCTGGCCGCGCTGGACGGTACGGACGCCGACGTGCTGCCGGAGTTGCGGTCCCTCGTGTGACGTGGTGGGGCGCGGCGGATGAGCGTTGGTCAGTCAATTACTCAACGTGCTTACGTCATGTCGCCACCCCTCTCCGGGCGCTCTGTCGGAGGGCGGATAGCCCACCTGGCGCACCGGAATGGGAAAACGGATAAACTGGTGCAATTGTGGTGGCAGTTGTCCTGGGCTCCACGTGCCCGACAGGGGCGGTCCGCTCTGTCCGGCACGCGAGGCCCGTCGCCAGCGTCCAGGAGGCCCCATGCTCCGAAGCGCCGTCCGCAGCGCCGCAGCCGGTTTCGTCCTTCTCTTCGCGGCGGTGCTCGCCGCCGACGCGGGCACCGGGAGCGGTGGTGTCGCCGCTCCGCCGGCCCCGGTCCGCCTGGTCTCCGCCCAGAAGGGGCTGCCGCTCGGCGGCCCCACGGTGATCGCGCATCGGGGCGCCGCCGAGTACGCGCCCGAGAACACCCTCGCCGCCGTCGACGAGGCCGACCGGCGCGACGTCGAATGGGTCGAGAACGACGTGCAGCGCACCAAGGACGGCAAGCTGGTCGTCATTCACGACGCCACGCTCAAGCGGACCACCGATGCGGAGAAGGTCTACCCGAAGCGGTCGCCGTGGCGGGTGGGGGACTTCACCGCCGCGGAGATCGCCAAGCTGGACGCCGGCAGCTGGTTCGGCAAGAAGTTCGCGGGCCAGCGGGTGCCCACCCTCGCGTCCTACCTCGACCGGCTGGACGACAACGACCAGAGCCTCCTGCTGGAGATCAAGAATCCGGAGAAGTACCCCGGTATCGAGAAGCAGGTGATCGGCCGGCTCCGGGCGTCCGGTTGGCTGGACGCGACGCACGTCATGGACGGGCTCGTCGTCCAGAGTTTCGGCGTCGACGCCGTCCGCGAGGTGCACAAGCTGCGGCCGGACGTCCGTACCGCGGTGCTCGGTACGCCGAGCCGCGCCGAGCTTCCCGAGTACGCCCGGTTCGCCGACTGGATCAACCCGCCGCTCAAAGGCCTGAGTTCGTCCTATGTGTCCGCTGTGCACAGCCTGTGGGGACCGCACGCCGAACGGCTGGAAGTGCACACGTGGGGCGTGTCGGCAGGCCAGGCCAAACGGGCCTTCACTGCGTACGGAATCGACGGTGTCATCCTCTGACCTGCACGATCCGCTTTTCCCTCGCCGCGTGTGACGTACCTGGCATGTGAAGCATGTGAGGAGACGATTTACGGGATTCGGCGTGCCGGGCTAGGGTGCCTCTGATGTTCTCAGCTGCCTCGCTCCCCGCAATTCCGGTAAGACGGAGAATTCTCTCCCTGGGTTGCCTGGGGGAGGGGACGTGAACAATCTCGCGCAGTCGCACAGTGAGCGGCGCACCCCTCTTCCCCCCACCCGGACCGCTCCGGAGCCCGCGGACGCCGCGGTCAAGGACGCGGCGGTCACCGGTGGCGGACGGCAGGCCGCCCGGAAGCCGGACACGTCGGCGAAGAACGGCAAGCAGCGCGACGCCTTCTTCGACAACGCCAAGTACCTGGCCATCGTCCTCGTGGCGATGGGCCACTCGTGGGAACCGCTGCGGGACGGCAGCCGGAGCGCGGCCGCGCTGTACATCACGGTGTACGCGTTCCACATGCCGGCCTTCATCATCATCTCCGGCTACTTCTCGCGCAGTTTCGACATGCGCAAGGACCGGCTGCAGCGGCTGATCACCGGCGTCGCCGTGCCGTACATCCTCTTCGAGACGGCGTACACGATGTTCAAGCGGGTGGCGGACGACGACCCGTCGTACCCCATCAGCCTGCTGGACCCGTGGTACTTGACCTGGTTCCTCGTCGCGCTGTTCGTCTGGCGGCTCACCACGCCGATCTGGAAGGTCGTCCGCTGGCCCGTCCCGCTGGCGCTGGCCATCGCCGTTCTGGCGTCCGTCTCGCCGGACATCGGTGACGACCTGGACCTCCAGCGGGTGCTGCAGTTCCTGCCGTTCTTCGTGATCGGCCTGTGCCTCAAGCCCGAGCACTTCCTGCTGGTGCGCAACAAGCGCGCCCGCATGCTGGCCGTGCCGGTCTTCGCGGCCGCCCTGGTCTTCGCGTACTGGGCCGCGCCCCGGATGAACGCCGCGTGGTTCTACCACCGCGACAGCGCGCAGGAACTGGCCGCGCCGTGGTGGTCCGGCGCCGTCATGACGCTGGCGATGTTCGGCTGCTCGCTCGTCCTGGTCGCGTGCTTCTTCGCCTGGGTCCCGGGCCGCAAGATGTGGTTCACCGCACTCGGCGCCGGCACCCTGTACGGCTACCTCCTGCACGGCTTCCTGGCCAAGGGGTCGCGGTTCTGGGGCTGGTACGACGAGTACCACTGGATGCACACCCCGCTCGGCGCGATCGCGCTGACGCTGATCGCCGGCACCATCATCACGGTGCTGTGCACCCCACCGGTGCAACGCGCGTTCCGGTGGGCGATGGAACCCAAGATGACCTGGGCGTTCAAGAAGGACGCCGCCGAGGTGGCCCGCCACCGGAAGTGACACGAAGGCCAGGCAGAATCGCCTGTGCCATCCGGGGCCCGGTTCGCGCGCGGACCGGGCCCCGTCGTACGTCCGGAGGAGACACCATGTCCGAGTCGGCCTGGTCCGGTGAACAGCTGGACCTGGACGCCTACCTGGCACGCATCGGGTACGCCGGGGACCGCGCGCCCACCCTGGAGACGCTGCGCGCGGTGCAGGCCGCACACGTCACGGCCATCGGCTTCGAGAACATCGACGTGCTCCTCGGCCGGCCGGTGGCGCTGGACGTGCCGAGCCTCCAGGACAAGCTCGTCAGCGGGGGCCGGGGCGGTTACTGCTACGAGCACAATCTGCTCTTCGCCGCAGCCCTGGAGCGGCTCGGCTTCGTCGTCTCCGGGCTCGGTGCCCGCATCCGGATGGGCGACGACAAGGTCCGCCCCACCACGCACGCGCTGCTGAAGGTGCGGCTGGACGGCGCGGACTGGATCACCGACGTCGGATTCGGCGGGGAGGCGCTGCTCGCGCCGCTGCCGCTGCGCGCCGGGTACCAGGAGCGGCAGGGCGGCTGGACCTTCGGCATCGAGCGGGACGACACGGCGGACGGGGAGCCCACGTGGGTCGTGCGGTCGCTGCACCCCGAGGGCTGGTTCGACCTGTACTCCTTCGGGGCGGAGCCGCGGCACGCCGTCGACTTCGCCGTCCTCAACCACTACATGGCCGGCCACCCGCGGTCCCCGTTCGTCCAGCGGCTGGTGGTGCAGCGCCCGGACCACGGCCTGCGGCGCACCCTGATCGGTACGGAGCTGACGCTGACCGGCACCGACTACTCCCGCGACGTGCGCGAGGTGGCCGCCGCCGAGCTGCCGCGGGTGCTCGCGGAGGTCTTCCGGGTCGCGCTCACGGACGCGGACGAGAAGACGCTGGCGGGCTGGTACGGCCGCTGAGAGCCGCGTACCGGTACGCCGTCGCGGCCCGCGGCCGCCGTGGTCAGGAGACGACCGCGACGCCCTCGATCTCGACGAGCGCGGCCTCGTCCCACAGGCGAGTGGTGCCGATCACGGCCATCGCGGGGTAGTCGGTGCCGACCAGCCGCTTCCAGACCCGGCCGATGGCGGCGGCGTTGCGCCGGTAGTCGGCCACGTCCACCGCGTACACCGTCAACTTGCCCAGGTCGGCGGGGGCGGCCCCGGCCGCTTCCGCGGCGGCCAGCAGGTTCGTCAGGGCCACTTCGAACTGCTCGACGACGTCCGTGCCGACGATCCGGCCCGCGCCGTCCAGCGCCGTCTGCCCGGCGAGCAGGACCAGCGTGCCGGGAGCGGCGCGTACGGCGTGGCTGAAGCCGGTCGGCGGGGACAGCTGCGGCGGGTTGATCCGCTCCAGCTCGCTCATCCGCCGCTCCGTCCCGCGGTCCGCGCACGTCCGCTCAGCAGTCCCCGCACGTCCGCCGCCTCCGCCTCAGTCGTCGGTCGCCACCAATTCGTAGCGCACACCCAGCGATTGAAGCGCCTCCTGCTCCTCCTGCGGAAGATCCTGGTCGGAGATGACGAGATCGAAGTCGGCCAGCGGGGCCAGCTCGTACAGCGCCTGACGGCTGAACTTGGAGTGGTCCACCAGCAGCACCTTGCGCCGCGCTGCCGCCATCAGGGCCCGCTTGACCAGGACGTTCTCCTGCGCCTGGTGGTAGCAGTGGCCGTTGTCGACGGCGGAGGTGGACAGGAAGGCGACATCGGCGCGGAAGCTGCGCGCGATGTCGGCGGTGGACATGCCGAGGAAGGCGTTGAACGCGGCGTGGTACTCGCCGCCCAGTGCGATCACCCGGATGTCCGGCTCGTCGGCCAGTTCGTTGATCACCTGCAGGGAGTTGGTGATCACGGTGTACGCGCCGCGCCCGGAGAGCGAACGGGCCAGCGGCAGCGCCGTACTGGAGTCGTCGATGATCACCGCCTGGCCGGGCTCCGCGATCGCCAGCGCGGCCGCGCAGATCGCCTCCTTCGCGGCGACGTGCTCGCTGCCGCGCCAGCGCGCGTTGGACTCGAACAGGGCGTTGGGCGCCGCGGTGGCACCGCCGCGCACCTTCCGCAGCCAGCCCTGGTGCTCCAGGCTGTCCAGGTCGCGGTGGACGGTCATCTGGCTGACGCCGAGCTCCCTGACCAGGTCCTCGATGCTGACCTGGCCCTCGGCCAGCACCCGGTCCGCGATCCGCTTGCGGCGGTCCTTGGGGCCGAGCTTGACCGCGGACGTGGCGTCGTCGGCCGGGGGCCCGGCGTCAGGAGTCCCCTCGGCAGTGCCGTCGGCTGTCCCTTCGGTACCGGTCAACGCTGGTCCTCTCCCGGATGGCGGTCATCCACGTCCACACGCCCCGGCCGGCCGCACCGGGGCCTCCCCGGAGTTTAGAGCCTGTACGGGCGCCGTCCCCCGGCCCGGACGCGGCCTCGTGCCCCCGCCGCCGGCCCGCCGCGCGCGGCGCCGGGCGACGCCCCGCCCGGCCGCACCGCGCCTCACTTCGCGTCCGCGTAGCACTCCACCACCGCCGTGGTGAACGGGAAGCGGACCGGGGTGGGGCCGAAGGCGATCCGGCCGGCCAGGTCGGCGGCTGCCGCGATGGCCTCGGCGACCGCGGGCGCCTCCTCCTCGGGGCAGTGCACGATCACCTCGTCGTGCTGGAAGAAGACCAGCTCGGCCCGCATGCCCGCCTCTTGCAGCGACCGGCGGAGCCCGGCCAGCACCAGCAGCGCCCAGTCCGCCGCGCTGCCCTGGACGACGAAGTTGCGCGTGAAGCGGCCGCGCGCCCGGTCGCCCGCCGTGCTGCCGTACGAGGGCGGGGCCGTCTCCTGCGGCAGGCCCGCCTCGTCCGGCAGGGCCACCGAGGCGGGTGTGCTCGTACGGCCGAGCCAGGTGCGCACCAGGCGGCCCTCCTCGCCCGCCCGCGCCGCGTCGTCCACGTACGCCACCGCCGCGGGATACCGGCGCCGCAGGTCCGCCATGTGCTTGAGCGCGTCGCCCGAGGTCTGGCCGTAGATCGCGCCGAGCAGCGCCAGCTTGGCCTGCGCCCGGTCGCCCCCGAAGGCGCGGGCCGCCAGGTCGGCGTACAGGTCGCGGCCGCTGCCCGCCACCTCCATCAGCCCGCGGTCCCGGGAGACGGCGGCCAGCACCCGCGGCTCCATCTGGTCCGCGTCCGCGACCACCAGCCGCCACCCGGGGTCGGCGACCACGGCCCGGCGGATCACCTTGGGGATCTGCAGCGCGCCCCCGCCGTTCGTGGCCCAGCGCCCGGAGACCGTGCCGCCGGGGAGGTACTCCGGGCGGAACCGGCCTTCGTGCACCCACTGCTGGAGCCAGGACCAGCCGTGCGCCGTGTGCACCCGGTAGAGCCGCTTGTACTCCAGGAGCGGCGCGACGGCCGGGTGGTCGAGGCGGAGCAGCTCCCACTTGCGGGTGGAGGCCAGCTTGATGCCGGCCTGCCCGAACGCCCGGATGATGTCGGCGGGCAGGTCGGGGCGGACCCGTACGCCCTCCCCGAAGGCCCGCGACACCTCGTCCGCCAGCTCGGCGAGCCGCTGCGGCTCCAGGCCGCCCGGATAGCGCTCGCCGAGCAGCTCGTCCAGCAGCGCGCGGTGCACGTCCGCGCGCCAGGGCACCCCGGCGCGCCACATCTCGGCGGCCACCAGCATCCCGGCCGACTCCGACGCCAGCAGCAGCCGCATCCGCTCCGGCCGTGCGGTCTTCTCCGTACGCGCCAGCTGCCCGGCGTACACCTCCAGCAGCACGGAGAACTCGTCCGTGCCCGGCGGCAGCGGCACCGGGGCCGCGTCGAACAGCGAGGGCTGGGTGTCCGCGCTCCGCACGGGCGGGTCCTCGGGCACCGGCAGGCCGCGCAGCCGCGCCCAGGCCGCCGCGAGCGACCTCGGCTGGCCCGACTGACCCTCCTCGTACCCGATGAGCAGCGCCTCGGCGGCCTCGACGTCGTAGCAGCGCTCGACGCGCACCCCCGCCGCCAGCAGTGCGCGGTACGACTCCGCCGTGGACCGCCACACCCAGCGCTCCACCTCGGGCCGCGCCCGCACCGCCGTGACCAGGTCCGGCTCCTCGCTCACCGGTCCGGCGGGCCGTCCTGCACCGTCCACCGCGCACAGCCGCACACCCCCGCCCTCCGACGCACCCACCACCCACCGCATACGCCCGAGTTTCGCACCGGGGTACGACAATCCCCGGTGGTGACGGCCCCCGCCGCCCGCCCGGTCCTCAGATCACCCGGACGGATACCGGGCGGTCGACGCCCGTACAGCGGGCCAGGTGCGCCGCCTCGGCCGCCAGACCCGCGTCCGGCACCGGCCCGTGCTCCGCCACGTGGTCCTTGAAGAGGGCGACGTCCACGGCGGTGTCGGAGAAGGCCCGGACGCCCGCGACCCGCCCGCCGTGCACGACGACGGGGGAGATCCACCCGGCCGTACGCCACCGACAGCCGCCCTGATGCGCAAGTCACCCCGGGGGCATAGGTGTTCGCGGTGGCCGGCATCTGTGCCGGGTGGGCGGGCGGCGGGACCATACGAGGCGAGCACCACGGGACCGGACACCTATGAGGGAGCCGCCGCATGACCAGAACCGAGCAGTCCGTCACGCACCGTCTCGTGGGCGCCGGCCCGCGCCACGTCATCGTGCTGCACGACTGGTTCGACACGTGTGCGGCCTGGGGCGCGGCCCTGGAGTACCTCGACGGCGACGCCTTCACATATGCGCTGCTCGACTACCGCGGGTACGGCGAGCGCAGGGACGTGCCCGGCCGCTACGACCTCGCGGAGATCGCCGACGACGTGCTCGCCCTCGCCGACCAGCTCGGCTGGGACCGCTTCGCGCTGGTCGGACACTCCATGGGGGCCAAGGCGAGCCAGCAGGTGCTGGTCCGCGCGCCCGGCCGGGTCACCCGCCTGCTCGGCCTCGCCCCCGTGCCCGCAGGGCCGTACCCGATGGACGAGCCGACGCGCGCACTCTTCTACGGTGCGTCCGAGGACCCCGAGAAGCGCCGCGCGATCCTCGACCTCGTGACCGGCCACCGTACGGGCCGGGTGTGGCAGCAGCGGATGATCAGCCACTCGATGGCGGCCTCCCGCCAGGAGGCGCACGCCCGCTACCTCGCCAGCTGGCACACGCTGGACCTCTCGGATGCGGTGCGCGGCAACACCGTCCCCGTGCGCCTCGTGGTCGGCGAGCACGACCTCGCCCTGACCGCCGACGTCATGCGGGCCACGTGGCAGGCCTGGTACCCGAACGCCGAGGTCGTCACCATTCCGGGCGCCGGCCACTACCCGATGCACGAGACGCCGGTGACCCTGGCGTCGGTCATGGAGGAGTTCCTCTGGACCTTCTGACGCAGGTCCCGGCTACGCCCGTGCCGGGGGAGCCGTCACTCCCGGCCGGCGTCGACGGTCGCCCGGGGCCGCTCGGGGCTCTCCGTACCGGCCGTCCCGGTCGCCTCGGCCTTCATGGCCTTCGTCTCGGACTTCAGGATGCGCATCGACTTGCCGACGCCGCGGGCCATGTCGGGCAGCTTCTTCGAGCCGAAGAGCAGGACGAGGACCGCGAGGATCAGCACCAGGTGCCAGGGCTCGAGGGCATTGCGGAACATGAGGGCTCGCTCTCGTAGGGGTGCGTTCCCGTGGGGTGCGCAGCCGCGCGCCCGTACGCGCGGTACGGAATCGGGCGTTCCGCTCAGTATGCCCCGTACAGGGGTACGAAAGGGAAACCGGGGCCGAGGGGCGGGTGAACGCGCCTCGGCCCCGGTGCCGCCGGGTGGCCTACCAGCTGGACTTCGTGACGCCCGGCAGGTGGCCGGCGTGTGCCTGGCCGCGCAGATTGACCCGGGACAGCCCGAAGGCGCGGAAGTAGCCGCGCGGCCGGCCGTCGATGCTGTCGCGGTTGCGGACCCGGGTGGCGCTGGCGTCGCGCGGCTGGCGGGCCAGCTCGCGCTGCGCGGCGTACCGCTCCTCGTCCGCCGTCTTCGGGTCGCGGATGATCGCCTTCAGGGCGGCGCGGCGGGCCGCGTACCGGGCGACGACGACGCGGCGCTTCTCGTTCTTCGCGATCTTGCTCTTCTTGGCCATGTCAGACGCGCTCCCCTCGGGCACGGATGCGGGCGACGGCGGCTTCGATGCCGATGGTGTCGACGGTCTTGATCGCCCTGGCGCTCAGCCGCAGGCGGACGTGGCGGTTCTCGCTCGGCAGCCAGTAGCGCTTGCGCTGGATGTTGGGGTCGAAGCGGCGGGACGTGCGCCGGTGCGAGTGGGAGATCGAGTTGCCGAAAGCCGGCGCGCGGCCGGTCAGCTGGCAGTGGGCGGACACAGTGAGCTACCTCCTGCTGAGCTCTTAATGAAAATGGAAACCGTTTCTGTATAGTAGCCCGTATGGCCCGCAACGAACTACGTCCCGTGATCAAGCTCCGGTCCACCGCCGGCACGGGCTACACGTACGTCACCCGCAAGAACCGCCGTAACCACCCCGACCGACTGGTGCTGAAGAAGTACGACCCGGTCGTCGGCCGGCACGTCGACTTCCGAGAGGAGCGCTGAGCAGCGTCATGAAGCCTGGAATCCACCCCGCCTACGGGCCCGTCGTCTTCCGCGACCGGGCCGCCGACTTCGCCTTCCTCACCCGGTCGACCGCCACCAGCGACAAGACGGTCGAGTGGGAGGACGGCAACACCTACCCGGTGGTCGACGTGGAGATCTCGTCGGCGAGCCACCCCTTCTACACGGGGACGGCGCGCGTACTGGACACCGCGGGCCGCGTCGAGCGCTTCGAGCGCCGCTACGGCGCGCGGACGCCCGGCGCCCGGCGCGCGGCCGACAGCGAGCGCGGGGACCGCTGATGGACCGCGACCGGCTCTCCGTGGTGATCGTCGGCGGGCTGCACGCGGAAGCCCGCCGGGCCGCCGTCGAGCAGCTGCTGCGCCGGGTCCCCGGCAGCGTCGCGCTCCACCACGACCTCGCCACCGCCGCCGACGGCCGCGTGCGCCGCACCGTGCGGGACGTCACCGGGCCGCTGGACAGCGGCGAGGCGCCGCTGGTCAACGACTGCGCGTGCTGCGCGCTGCGCGAGGACCTGGTGCCCGAACTGGAGCGGCTGGCGGACGGCCGCACCTGCCGGCTGGCCGTCGTGGAGCTGTGGGACTCCGTCGAGCCCAAGGCGATGGCCGAGGTGATCGACGCCTGCGGCGGCGAGTCGCTGGTGCTGACCGGGGTCATGACGGCCGTCGACCCGGCGCTGCTGCTGCCCTACCTCGGGTGCGGCGACGACCTCGCCGAGGCGGGCCTCGCGGCCGCCGCCTCGGATCAGCGCACCGTCGCGGACACCTGGGCGCGCCAGCTGGAGTACCCCTCGGCGCTGGTCCTCGCGCCCGACGAGGAGCCGGGCGACGCGGCGGACCACGCGCTGCTGACCCAGCTGCACCCCACGGCGCGGCGCATCCCGGTGGAGTCGCCGGAGCTGGTGGCCGCGGCGACGGCGGGCTTCGACGTGGCGGCAGCCGCCGCGCGCCAGCACCCGGCCTGTGCTCTGCTGCCCCAGGAGGCCGAGGAGGAGGACGTCTCGACCCTGGTGTGGCACCGTACGCGGCCGTTCCACCCGGGACGGCTGCACGCCGCGCTGGAGGACCTGTGCTGTGCCGCCGCGCGCAGCCGGGGCCGCTTCTGGCTGGCCGACCGGCCGGACACGCTGCTGTCCTGGGACGCCGCGGGCGGCGCGCTCTGCGTGGAGAACACCGGGCCCTGGCTCGCCTCCCTCCCGGACGCCGCCTGGGAGATGGTGCCGCCGATGCGCCGGGCCGCGGCGGCGCTGGACTGGGACCCCGAACACGGCGACCGGGCGCAGCACCTGGTCTTCACCTCGCCCGGCCTGGACCGGGAAGGGCTGACGGCGCTGCTGGAGTCCTGCCTGCTCACCGATGAGGAGTACGCGAGGGGCCGGGACCACTGGCGGCGGCTGTCCACCGCGTTCGACGCGCTTCTCGACCCGGTGCCGTAGGGCGCGTCCGCCAACCGCCATACGAGTGCGTCATGCAACTACATCAATTCTCGGTCGTCTTTTGACCGTATGAGTTCGTAAGGATATGTCTGTCATGCCCCGTCGCCCCGATGCGCGCAAGAAGAGCGCGCCGCGTCCCAACCCGCTCGACGCGGCCGGGATCACGTACGTCGACTACAAGGACACCGACCTGCTGCGGAAGTTCCTTTCCGATCGCGGCAAGATCCGCAGCCGCCGCATCACCAGGGTTTCTGCACAGCAGCAGCGGCAGATCGCCGCGGCGATCAAGAACGCCCGGGAGATGGCGCTGCTGCCCTACGCCTCGCGCTGACCGTACTCCGCCGGGCATGGGGGAGCGGGTGGCGGGGAAGGCGTCCGGCGGACACGAACGGGCTCGACGAGCTGTGACGGGCTGGCCACCCGCTGTCGTGCACGTGCATCTGCGCGAGCATCGGCATATGAACAGAGTTATGATCCCGGGCAGTTGACACCATTTCTCACCGGGAGAGTCCTGTGCCCCACGCGTACAACGGCATGGCCGCATCGGATCTCGTCGGAGTGGTGTGGCAGAAGAGCCAACACAGCAACTCGCAGGGTTCCTGCGTGGAGTTCGCCAAGTTGGCGGGCGGCGACGTCGCCGTGCGCAATTCCCGTTTTCCGGAAGGTCCCGCGCTCGTCTACACGCCGGCCGAGATCGAGGCGATGCTGCTCGGCATCAAAGATGGTGAATTCGATCACCTTGTGCGGGACTGACGGCCGGCTGCCCGACAGGCGGATTACCGGCCCGTAAGGGGCCGCTCGCGGAGTCGCACGAAAGCGGTTGTCGCTACTGAAGTGACCGCTGCGCCTGCAAAAGACATCTGCACGTGCATATATCTGTGCGAATGGCGGCGGGAGGTGTTCAGCTCGCCTTGGGGGCCGCTGCCTGGGCCGGCACCTGAGGCAGGTCGAAGAGCGCCCAGACGACCTTGCCGTGCGCGGCGTCCTCCAGCCGGTGCCAGCCCCAGCTGTCGCTGAAGGAGTCCACCAGGTAGAGCCCGCGCCCGGATTCGGCGGAGAAGTCCGCCTCGCCCTCGATGGGGGAGGCGTCGCTGCAGTCCCGCACGGCGCAGACCAGCCAGCCCGCCCAGCGGATCAGGTGCAGCTTCGGGGGAGTCGCGGCGGCGGCCCCGTAGGCCTCTTCGTACGCGGCACCTTCCGCCGAGTCGTCCCGTTCGGGAGCCGCGTGCCGCAGCGCGTTGGTGACCAGCTCGGACACGACCAGCGCGACGCTGTCGAAGAGCTCGTCCATGTTCCAGCGCTGCAGCGTTTCCCGGGTGAACTGGCGGGCACCGCGTACCGATTCGTACTGCGGTCGCAGGGTCCAGGTGACGGCGCCTGATATGGCTGCGGGGTCGACTGGCGGAAGCCCCTGCCATAACGGCGCGAGCATGGTCGAAACCTTGGTCCCCATGCGAGGCACTCCTGGCGTTCGCGGACGTCACGATCCAGACGGGTGTGCCCAGATCTCGCGGGTCTTTCACGAGCGTGCATGTGTGCGAGGTCCATGGTTCCGAATGCGTACGGCAGATGCAAGGGCAGATGCACGTGCAGACGTCCACTTTGTGTATGGCCGTGGGTATTCCGACGTAATTCTTCCTACGACCAGTTGTCCAGCTCTTTACCAGCAGTGCCTGAAGGGGCTCATATCCGTAACCGGTTGAGCACGCAACGGAGCCCGGACGTGGCAGACTGCCGCTCACTGTTGGACGGGGTGGGCCACGGGAGGGTCTGAGTTGTGACCGCAAGTGAGTCGAGCGGATCTGTGGTGCGGCGCATCCTGCTGGGGTCGCAGCTGCGGAGGCTGCGAGAGTCCCGCGGGATAACACGTGAGGCTGCCGGCTACTCGATCCGCGCTTCGGAATCGAAGATCAGTCGGATGGAGCTGGGCCGGGTGAGCTTCAAGGCGCGGGACGTGGCGGACCTGCTCACCCTCTACGGCGTCGGTGACGAGGCCGAGCGTGACTCCCTCCTCGGGCTGGCCCGGGAGGCCAATGTGGCGGGCTGGTGGCACAGTTTCGGCGACGTGCTCCCCGGCTGGTTCCAGACATATGTGGGACTGGAAGGGGCTGCCTCGCACATCCGCACCTATGAAGTGCAGTTCGTGCACGGTCTTCTGCAGACGGAGGGGTACGCGCACGCCGTCGTCAGCCGCGGCATGCCCGACGCCGCCGCCTCCGAGATCGACCGCCGCGTCGCGCTGCGCCAGGAACGGCAGAAGCTCCTCATCGCCGAACGGGCGCCGCAGTTCGACTGCGTGCTGGACGAGGCGGCGCTGCGCCGCCCCTACGGAGACCGCACCGTCATGCGCGGTCAACTCCAGCACCTCATCGACATATCCGAGCGCCCGAACGTGCGGCTGCAGGTCGTGCCGTTCAATTTCGGCGGGCACGCGGGCGAGAGCGGCGCCTTCACGATGCTGCGCTTTCCCGAGTCCGATCTCTCGGACATCGTCTATCTGGAACAGCTCACCAGTGCGCTGTATCTGGACAAGGCGGAGGAGGTCGGCCAGTACGAGCGGGTGATGTCCAGCCTCCAGGAAGAGAGCCTCGATCCGTCCCGCACTCGGGATCTTCTTCGCGGTCTGCTCCAATTGACGTGACTCGTCAGTAGAATGACGTCGGATCAGCCACCCCACAGGCGCCCGCACAGAGTAGGAACGACCATGTCCTTCTTCTCCGACCTGGCCTACCAGTACATCGACGGTGAGTGGCGGGTCGGTAGCGGCTCGTGGGACATCATCGATTTCAACCCGTACGACCAGGAAAAGCTGGCGTCGGTCACCGTCGCGGGCGTGGACCAGGTCGACGAGGCCTATCGGGCGGCCGAACGCGCGCAACGAGAATGGGCGCGGACCAACCCGTACAGCCGCCGGCTGATATTCGAGAACGCGCTGCGCATCGTCCAGGAGCGCGAGGACGACATCATCGAGGCGATCGTCGTCGAGCTCGGCGGTACGCGCCTCAAGGCCTCCTACGAAGTGCGCACGGCACAGGAGTTCCTGCGCGAAGCGGTGCAGCTGGCGCTCCGCCCTGAGGGCCGCATCGTGCCGTCCCCCGTGGACGGCAAGGAGAACCGCGTCTACCGGCTCCCCGTCGGCGTCATCGGCGTGATCAGCCCGTACAACTTCCCGTTCCTGGTCACCTTGAAGTCGGTGGCGCCCGCGCTGGCGCTGGGCAACGCCGTCGTCGTCAAGCCCAACCAGAACACCCCGGTGGTCGGCGGCGGCCTGATCGCCAAGATCTTCGAGGACGCCGGGCTGCCGGCCGGCCTGCTGAACGTCCTGATCACCGACATCGCCGAGATCGGTGACGCGCTCATCGAGCACCCGGTGCCGCGCGTCATCTCCTTCACCGGCTCCGACAAGGTCGGCCGCCATGTCGCCGCCGTCACCGCGGGCCACTTCAAGCGGGCCGTCCTGGAGCTGAGCGGCAACAGCGCGCTGATCGTGCTGGACGACGCGGACATCGACTACGCCGTGGACGCCGCGGTCTTCAGCCGCTTCGTGTACCAGGGCCAGGTCTGCATGGCGGCCAACCGCGTCCTTGTGGACCGCCGGGTCGAGGCGGAGTTCACCGAGAAGTTCGTGGCCAAGGTCAAGAAGTTGCGCACCGGCGACCCGCGCGACCCGGACACCCACATCGGACCGCTCATCAACAGCTTCCAGGCCGATGCGCTGACCGCGCTGGTGGAGCGGGCGATCGCCGAGGGCGCCACGCCCCTCGTGCGCGGCCGTACGCAGGGCAACCTGGTCGAGCCGACGGTGCTGGCCGGGCTGCCGGCCGACTCCGCACTGTACGCGCAGGAGATCTTCGGCCCGGTGGTGCTGCTCCGCTCCTTCGACGGCGAGGACGAGGCGGTCCGGCTGGCCAACGACTCCCCGTACGGGCTGAGCGGCGCGGTGCACACGGGCAACGTGGAGCGCGGCGCACGAGTGGCGCAGCGGATCGAGACCGGCATGATCCACATCAACGACAGCACGGTCCACGACGAGCCGCTGGTCGCCTTCGGCGGCGAGAAGGCGTCCGGCGTCGGCCGGCTCAACGGGGACTCGACGGTGGACGCCTTCACCACGCAGAAGTGGGTGTCGATCCAGCACGAACGGACGCTCTTCCCGTTCTGAGCGGCCTGTCCGAGCGGCTTGTCCGAGCGGCCGCGCAGCGTTGTCTTGAAGAGCCCGGCCCTTGCGGACAGCACCTGTCCGCAAGGGCCCGTAGCTTCAGCGGTGTCGGAGGGAGAAACCCCGACGCCCGAAGCGACGAAAGGCGGCTGCCATGCCCACTCACGTACCTGCCGAGGCCCAGGGTGACGAGCGCGGCGCGCTCCTGCAGTTCCTCGATGCGCAGCGCGGGGGGCTCCGCCGTGCGCTCCTCGGGCTGACCGACGAGGCGGCCGGGAGCCGCCCGAGCGCCAGCGAGCTGTCCCTCTCCGGGCTGCTCAAGCACGTCGCGGAGACCGAGCTGAACTGGCTGGACATGGCCAAGCAGCGCCCCTCCACCATCGAGCGGGACCAGAGCAACTGGCATCTCAGCTTCCGGTTGACGGAGGACGAGTCGGTCGCCGGCATGCTCGCCTTCTACGACCGCGTGGCCCAGGAGACCGAGGAGTTCATCCGGGCGGTGCCCAGCCTGGACGACACCTTCCCGCTGCCCGAAGCGCCCTGGTTCCCGCCGCAGGCCCGGCAGTCCATGCGCTGGCTGATGCTGCACCTCATCGAGGAGACCGCCCGGCACGCCGGCCACGCCGACATCATCCGCGAGTCCCTGGACGGCAGGACCGCCTTCGGCCTGGTGGACGAGGAGCGGGCGCTGCGCGAGAACGCCGAGAACGCCGAGAAGGACGAGCAGGCCGAGAAGGCCGAGAAGTAGGGTCAGCAGGGGGCGGCCGCCGCCGGGCAGTAGCGTGCTCACCGGAAAGGCCACTTCCGGGGACGAGGAGAGCGCGGAGCGATGTCGGCGATCCGGCTGCTGGTACTGGGAGCCGTGCGGCAGCACGGCCGGACCCACGGCTACCAGGTACGGAACGACCTGGAGTACTGGGGCGCCCACGAGTGGTCCCACGCCAAGCCCGGCTCGATCTACCACGCGCTGAAGCAGCTGGCCAAGCAGGGACTGCTGTACGCGCACGAGACGGCGCCGAGCACGGCCGGCGGCCCGCCCCGCACGGAGTACGAGCTGACGGACGCCGGCGAGGCGGAGTACTTCACGCTGCTGCGGGCCGCGCTCTCCCGGCACGACCAGAAGCTGGACGTGCTGAGCGCCGGCATCGGCTTCATGGTCGATCTGCCCCGCGAGGAGGTCGCGGCCCTGCTGACGGAGCGGGTCCGGGACCTGGAGGCCTGGCGTGCCGAGGTCACCGGGCACTACGTCCCCGAGGGCGGCCCGGAGCAGCTCGGCCACATCGGCGAGATCATGAACATGTGGGTGCACGCTGCGGACACCGGGGTGGCCTGGGCCCGCTCCCTGATCGCCCGCATCGAAGGCGGCGCGTACGTCTTCGCGGGCGAGGGCGAGCCGTTCGTCGGCGTCCTCCCGGAGGGCGCCGAGAACCCGTTCGCGGACAAGCCGCCCTTCTCCGGGGGCGGGCGGCCCTCCGCCTGACCGCCGGCCGTACGGGTCAGCTGCCGGCCGTCGACAGCTTCGCCGCGAACCCCAGGAACGCGGCGCCGGCGCCCGCGGTCAGCCCCGCGGTGAGGCGCCGGCGCTTGCGGAAGGTCGCCGCCAGGTAGGTGCCGCTGAAGATCAGGATCGACAGGTACGTGAAGCTGAACAGCTGGGCCCACGCGCCGAGCGCCAGGAAGGACAGCGTCTGGTGCGCGTAGTGCGGGTCGACGAACTGCACGAAGAAGGAGATGAAGAACAGGATCGCCTTCGGGTTGAGCAGGCTCACCACGAGGGCGCGGCGGTACGGCCGTTCGTTGTCCTCCTTGGGGCGCGCGGCAGCGCCCTCCTTCGTGGCCTCACGGGCCTCCCGGCCGCGCCAGAGCGCCACCGCGCCGCGCAGCATCCCGATGGCCAGCCATGTCAGGTAGCCCGCACCCGCGAACTTCACGATCCCGAAGGCCAGCGGGCTGGCCTGCAGCAGCGACGCCACACCACCCGCGGAGAGCGTCATCAGCACCGTGTCTCCGCACAGCACACCGGCGGCCGCGCGGTAGGCCACCTTCGGGCCGCGCCGCGCCGCCACGGAGACGACGTACAGCGAGTTCGGGCCAGGCAGCAGGATGATCAGCGCCAGCCCGGCGAGATACGTAGGAAGATCCGTTATCCCCAGCATGGCCGAAGGATGCCACTGGTTGTATCCGCCCTTCACCTTCTTCCGGCATCCGGACTTGCACCTCACGCGACGTGAGGACCCATCGTGAAGCGCGTACCGAGAAGGGAGCGGAGATGACGTACTCCGTGGGACAGGTCGCCGGGTTCGCCGGCGTCACCGTGCGCGCCCTGCACCACTACGACGAGATCGGGCTGCTCTCGCCGAGCGCGCGCAACCACGCGGGCCACCGGCGCTACGACGACGCCGACCTCGACCGGCTGCAGCGGGTCCTGTTCTACCGCGAGCTCGGCTTCCCGCTCGACGAGGTCGCCGTCCTCCTGGACGACCCGGACGCGGACCCTCAGGACCACCTGAGGCGCCAGCACGACCTGCTGACCGCCCGGATCACCCGGCTCCAGGAGATGGCCGCGGCCGTGAAGACAGCGATGGAGGCACGCAGGATGGGTATCGATCTCAGTCCCGAGGAGAAGTTCGAGGTCTTCGGCGACCACGACCCCGACCGGTACGCGGAGGAGGTCGAGCGCCGCTGGGGCCACACCGACGCGTACCAGGAGACGCAGCGCCGCGCCGCCTCGTACACCAAGGAGGACTGGAAGCGGCTGACGGCGGACTTCGACGCGATCCACCGCCGGATGGGTGAGCTGCTCGCAGAGGGCGTGCCCGCCGACTCCGAGGCGGCGATGGACGTGGCCGAGGACCACCGCCGGTTCATCGGCCGGCATCACTACGAGTGCACGCACGAGCTGCACTCCCGTCTCGGCGAGATGTACGTCTCGGACGAGCGGTTCACCGCCACGTACGAGGCGATCAGGCCGGGGCTCGCGGTCTACATGCGGGACGCGTTGCTGGCGAACGCGGTCCGCCATTCCTGAGGGCGAGCGGGGGCGGGCACCGGGACCGGGCGGCGGACCGTCCGGTTCCGGTGCCCGGGCGGGCGTACCGACAGCTGGAACCAAGGGGCGTCATGAGGCGTTGATAGCTTTGGGCCGCACAATGCGCCTGTACCCCGCATTCCGCGTACTGCCCGATCCGGCGCCCTCGACCCAGGAGCCCTGCCCACCGTGAACACTCTCGCGCTCGGCCCCCAGTGGCTGGACCCGGACTACCTGATCGGCACCTTCGGCCTGATCGGCGTGCTGGTCATCGTCTTCGCGGAGTCCGGTCTGCTGATCGGGTTCTTCCTGCCCGGCGACTCCCTGCTGTTCACCACCGGCCTGCTGGTCACGGCGGGCAAGCTGGACCGGCCGCTGTGGCTGGTGTGCGCGCTGATCGTGCTGGCGGCGGTCCTCGGTGACCAGGCGGGCTATCTCTTCGGCCGGAAGGTCGGGCCGTCGCTGTTCAAGCGGCCCGACTCCAAGCTGTTCAAGCAGGAGAACGTCGAGAAGGCGCACGAGTTCTTCGAGAAGCACGGCCCGAAGTCGCTGATCCTGGCCAGGTTCGTGCCGATCGTGCGCACCTTCACGCCGATCATCGCGGGCGTCAGCCGGATGAACTACCGCTCGTTCCTCATCTTCAACGTCATCGGCGGCGCCCTGTGGGGTGCGGGCGTGACGCTGCTGGGCGCGGCGCTGGGCGGCGTCGAGTTCGTGCACAAGAACATCGAGGCGATCCTCGTCCTCATCGTGCTGATCTCCGTCGTCCCGATCGTCATCGAGTACCTCCGCGGCCGCAGCAAGGCCAAGAAGGCGGCCGCGGCGGGCGAGGACGCGCCGGCGGCCGGTCCGGCCACGGGCGGCCCCACGGACGCCACCCAGCCGATGCCGCGCATCCCGCAGGACGAGGACCGCGCGCCGTACGGCACGACGGGCGGGCAGCAGCGCGCCCCGTACGGCGGCGGACAGGACGGTCGGGGCGGCCACGAGGCCCCGTACGGCGGCGGACAGGAGCGGCCCCCGTACGGCCACCAGCAGCAGCCGTACGGCCGTCAGGAGCCGCCCTACGGCCAGGGACAGACCTCCTACGGCCAGGGACAGGCCCCGTACGGCCAGGGACAGGCCCCGTACGGCCAGGCGCAGGCCCCGTACGGGCAGAGCGGCCAGCAGCAGGCTCAGGGACAGCAGCAGTACGGGCAGGGCGGGCAGGGACCGGCCCAGGAACAGCAGCCGTACGGGCGGCCGGAACAGGCCGCCTACGGACAGCGGCCGCAGCAGCCCCGGTACGGCCGTCAGGAGCCCCCGCAGGCGCCCTACGGACAGCAGGCGCAGCAGCCCCAGCAGCCCCCGTACGGCGGGCAGTCCGGGGACGCTCCGTACGGGGAACCCGCGCAGCAGCAAGGCCGGTCGGACCAGTACTATTCACCTTCGCAGCAGCCTCAGCAGGGGCCGCAGCAGCCGCACCCGCAGGACCCTCAGCAGCCTCCGGGCGACGGCCGCCGTGGCCGCCACGCCAAGCGCTGACCGGCTGCGCAGCCCTTCACCCCGTACCGCACCGCCCTCCGGCGTCCCTTCCGTTCCGCACCGCCGCGGAACGGCCCAGGGGCGCCTTCACGGCGTCCAGGGCGGGTACTCACCCCCCAATTCCCACCCTGCGACCCCCCCGCCCCGCGCGCCAAGGGCGGCGATCAGGCATGGTGGCACTTGACGACGGACGGCAGAGGCGCACGAGGAGCGAGGAGCAGTGGCGTCGGACGCGGAGTCCCCCGAGGACCGCAAACCCCAATCGGACGAGGCGCGGAGCGCGTTCACCCCGCCGCTCGGCATGCCCTACCCCCCACTGCCCGAGGACGAGCACCCCACCTCCGAGTTCACCGTGCCCGAGGGCATGCGGACCGAGGCGCCCGTCGAGCCGGAGGGGTCGGCCTTCGCGCCGCCGGGCTCCAGCACGAACGGCAGCGGAAACGGTTCGGCCACGGGCACCCACCAGCTGCCCACCACGCCCGCCGGCTGGCCCGCCTTCACCCCGCCGCACGGCATACCGGCCATCAGCCTGACCAAGGACGTCCCGTGGCAGGACCGGATGCGCACGATGCTGCGGATGCCGGTCACCGAGCGCCCGGCTCCGGAGCGGATCGAGCGCGCCGACGAGTCCGGGCCCGCCGTGCCGCGCGTCCTCGACCTCACCCTCCGTATCGGCGAGATCCTGCTCGCGGGCGGTGAGGGCGCCGAGGACGTCGAGGCGGCGATGTTCGGCGTGGCCCACGCGTACGGCCTGGAGCGCGTCGAGCCCACGGTGACCTTCACGCTGCTGTCGATCTCGTACCAGCCGTCGCTGGTGGACGACCCGGTGACGGCCAGCCGCACGGTCCGCCGGCGCGGCGTGGACTACACCCGGCTCTCCGCGGTCTTCCGGCTGGTCGACGACATCACCTCGGACGGCATCACCCTGGAGGAGGCGTACCGCGGCCTCGCCGAGATCCGCCGTAACCGCCACCCGTTCCCCAGCTGGGCGCTCACCGTGGCGTCCGGGCTGCTGTCCGGCGCGGCGAGCATGCTGGTCGGCGGCGGCCTGACGGTCTTCGTCGCGGCCGCCATAGGGTCCATGCTCGGCGACCGGCTGGCCTGGCTCGCCTCCGGGCGCGGGCTGCCGGAGTTCTACCAGTTCGTGGCGGCGGCGATGCCGCCCGCCGCGATGGGCGTGGCGCTGAGCATGGCGCACACGGGAGTGCAGGCGTCGGCGGTCATCACCGGTGGCCTCTTCGCGCTGATCCCGGGACGGGCGCTGGTGGCCGGCGTGCAGGACGGCCTGACGGGTTACTACATCACCGCGGCCGCCCGTCTGCTGGAGGTCGGCTACCTCATCGTCGGCATCGTGATCGGCGTGCTCGGGGTGCTCTACATAGGCGTCCAGCTGAGCGCTCACACGCTGAACCCGGAAGAGGCGCTGGGCACGTACGACGAGCCGGTGGTGCAGATCGTCGCCTCGCTGCTGCTGGCGCTGGCCTTCTGTGTGCTGCTTCAGCAGGAACGTCACACCGTGCTGTTCGCGACGTTCAACGGCGGCGTCGCCTGGGTGGCGTACGGCGTCCTCGTGCAGGCCCACGTCAACCCGGTGGTCGGCACGACGATCGCGGCCGGCCTGGTCGGCCTCTTCGGGCAGCTGCTGTCGCGGTACCGCTACGCCTCGGCGCTGCCGTACGTCACGGCGGCCATCGGCCCGCTGCTGCCCGGTAGTGCGACGTACTTCGCGCTGCTCAACTTCGCCCAGGGCAACCTGAACGAGGGCATCTCCTCGCTGATCAAGGCGGTCTCCCTGGCGCTGGCCATCGCGGTCGGCGTGAACCTCGGAGGCGAGGTGGCCCGCCTCTTCATCCGGGCCCCGGCAGGCGAGGACGCCACCAACCGCCGCGCCGCGAAGCGCACGCGCGGCTTCTGACGGTTCGGCCCGTCCCGGGGGCACCTCCCAGCGGTAGCCGGGGGAGTTTCAGGACATCCGGTACGCCGATGGGCGGACACCCGCAGGTGCCCGCCCATCGGTACCACCGGCTACCGGCGCCGGCACGTGGTCGGAAAAACCGAGCCGAACAGGCTCAGTGCTTGCCGCCCTGCGCCTCCAGGCGCTTGAAGGAGGCCTCGATCTCGGCCTCGGCCTCGCTGCGGCCCACCCAGTTGGCGCCCTCGACCGACTTGCCCGGCTCCAGGTCCTTGTAGACCTCGAAGAAGTGCTGGATCTCCAGGCGGTCGAACTCCGACACGTGGTGGATGTCGCGCAGGTGCTCCACGCGCGGGTCCGAGGCGGGGACGCACAGCAGCTTGTCGTCGCCGCCGGCCTCGTCGGTCATGCGGAACATGCCGATGGCGCGGCACTTGATGAGGCAACCCGGGAAGGTCGGCTCGTCCAGGATGACCAGCGCGTCCAGCGGGTCGCCGTCCTCGCCGAGGGTGTTCTCGACGAAGCCGTAGTCCGCCGGGTAGCTGGTCGAGGTGAAGAGTCGACGGTCCAGGCGGATCCGACCGGTCTCGTGGTCCACCTCGTACTTGTTCCGCGAACCCTTCGGGATCTCGATGGTGACGTCGAACTCCACGGGTGGCTCCTCCATGATCAACACATACGTCTGGTGATTAAGTGTCCCCCACGCAGGTGTGTGGTGGCGAAAGGGGCTGGTCCAAAGTGCCGGAGACCAGGTCGTGGCAGGTCAGGTGGGTCGGCAGGTGCCGGTCCTGCATACGGGCGGCAGCCGGCGCGGGCCGCGGCGCCGGACAGTTCGTGGCCGACGAGTGGTACTTCGCCCGTCAGTGGTGGCGAAAGACCCCTGTCCAGCGCAAACGGACGTGGCAGCTGACGGCGGGTTCCGCCGTCGCCGGTCTCGCGGTCGCGGCCGGTGCGGTCGCGGTGGCCGGTCCGTGGGACTCCGGCCAGCGTACGGCCGAGCGGGCCCGCGCCGCCCGTTGGGACGACGGAGGTGGCGAGCATCACGGTGACGGACCGGCCGCCCCGGGCGCGGCACCCGTCCTGGCGGCCCTGGGTGCCCCTGTGAAGGGCAGCGGGGACGGCGCGCCCCCGCCCACCGGCAGCGGCCTCGCGGACGCCCTGGCGCCCCTGCTGAAGGCTCCGTCGCTGGGCCCGGTCCGTACCGCCTCGGTCATGGACGTCGCCACCGGCCGCGAGGTCTTCGCCAGCCGCCCGGACCGGACCGCGACCCCGGCCTCGACGATCAAGCTCGGTACCGCCGTGGCCGCCCTCACCGCTCTCGGGCCCGACCACCGCTTCACCACGAAGGCCGTCCAGGACGGCCGCACGAAGGACGGCACCCCGAAGGTCGTCCTGGTCGGCGGCGGCGACCCCACCCTCACCGCCCGCACCCCCACGAAGGGGACGCCGGCCGCCCAGCGCCCCGCCGCCCTCGGTGACCTCGCCGCCGACACCGCCCGCGCCCTCAAGAAGCGCGGCACGGAGAAGGTCACCCTCCGTTACGACGACTCGCTGTACGAGGGACCGGTCCTGCACCCGATCGGCCCCAACGAGAACCTCGCCCCCATCACCGCCCTCACCGCCGACGAGGGCCGCCTGGACGACAGCGGCCACGGCCCCGCGCCCCGCGCCACCGACCCGTCCGCCGAGGCCGCCCGGGCCTTCGCCGACGACCTGCGCGCCCACGGCATCCACGTCACCGGCGGGACCGAGGACGCCGACGCGCGCCGCACCGCCACCCGGCTGGCCGCGGCCCGCTCCCTGCCGCTCTCCTCGATCGTCGAGCGCATGCTCACCCACAGCGACAACGACATCGCCGAGCAGCTGGCCCGGCAGACCGCCGTGGCCACCGGACAGCCCACGACCTTCAAGGGCGGCGGACGCGCCGTGCAGCGCACTCTCGGCCAGCTCCGCATCCCCGTGGCGAGGACCGCCTTCGAGGACGGCAGCGGCCTGGACCGCGACGACCGGGTCTCGGCGCGCCTGCTCTCCCACGTACTGCTGTTCGCCGCGGCGCCGGACCACCCGGAGCTGCGCCCGGTCCTCACCGGCCTCCCCGTGGCCGGCTTCACCGGCACCCTGGAGAGCCGGTACGCCGACGAGGCCGCCGGCGCCGGTGCCGTACGCGCCAAGACCGGCACGCTCACCGGCGTGAACACCCTCGCCGGCACGGTCGTCGACGCCGACGGCCGCCTGCTGACCTTCGCCTTCATGACCAACGGCGCGAGCGACGGCATCGCGGCGCAGCAGTCCCTCGACCGGCTCGCCTCGGCGGTGGCCAACTGCGGCTGCCGGTGACCCCGGTACCGCAGACGGGACGACCGGGTACCGCCGCTCGCCGCGAATCGGCTACCCCCCGGCCGGGCGCACCCGTACCGTGAAGTCATGACGAGCATCGGTGGTGCCGAGATGGTCGACTGGAATCTCGCGGTGACGACCGCTTCCCGCTTCGTACGGCCAGGCCCTGAGGTGAGCCGCGACGAGGCCCGCGCGGTCGTCGCCGAGCTGCGCCGGCACGCCAAGGCCGCCGAGGAGCACGTACGGGCGTTCACCCGCATGACGCCGCCCGGCGGCGCGGACGCGATCCACGACACGCCCGTACTGGTCGTGGACCGGCCCGGCTGGATCCGCGCCAACGTGGCCGGCTTCCGCGCCGTACTGAAGCCACTGCTGGAGAAGATGCAGGAGCGCCGCTCCTCGCTCCCCGGCGGCGCGGTGATAGGCGCGGTCGGCGGCAAGGTCACCGGCGTGGAGCTGGGCATGCTGCTGTCGTTCCTGGCGTCCCGCGTACTCGGCCAGTACGAAACGTTCGCGCCGCCCACCCGGGACCTCCCGGCGGGCGCCCGGGGCGGCCGGCTGCTGCTCGTCGCGCCGAACATCGTCCACGTCGAACGCGAGCTGGAAGTGGCGCCGCACGACTTCCGGCTGTGGGTCTGCCTGCACGAAGAGACGCACCGTACGCAGTTCACCGCGGTGCCGTGGCTGCGCGACCACATCGAGGGCGAGGTGCAGGCGTTCCTCGCCGAGACCGAGATCGACCCGGGCACGCTCCTGGAGAGGCTGCGCGAGGCCGCCCAGTCGCTCGCCGGCGCCCGGCCCGAGGGCGAGACGGGCGAGGACGGCGGCCGCAGCATCGTCGACCTCGTGCAGACCAGGGCGCAGCGCGAGATCCTCGGCCGGCTGACCGCCGTGATGTCCCTGCTGGAGGGGCACGCCGACTACGTCATGGACGGCGTGGGTCCGCAGGTCGTGCCGTCGGTGACGGAGATCCGGGAGAAGTTCCAGCAGCGCCGGGCGAGCGGCGCGGGCCGTCTGGACCAGGCGCTGCGCAAGCTGCTGGGCCTGGACGCCAAGCTGCGCCAGTACCGCGACGGCGAGCGCTTCGTGCGGGCCGTCGTCGACGAGGTCGGCATGGACGGCTTCAACCGTGTGTGGACCTCGCCGAACACGCTCCCGACCAAGCAGGAGATCGCCAAACCGGCGGACTGGGTCGCGCGGGTGCATCGCAAGGCGGACGGTGCGCCGTAGAAACGCGGAGTCATATGGACGCGCCGTAGGACAGACGAACGCACCCTCAATCACCCTTCTGAGGGACCGTGGCTCGGGGAGAGGCGTGCAATGCTCGGGTAACTGCTCATCTCTGTCACCATCGAGACACTCTGAGTGACCGCCCCGGGGGCCGCCCGGCACGCTCCCCCTCGGCGCTCGCTCCCGAGATGCTCCCGGTGGGCCGGACGGCACGCGCCGCCCGGCCCGTGGCTCCCCCAGCTGAACGATTGGAAACGGACATGGGTCCCCATCCAGCGGTCGCCGCAATACGCCTGGCGGTCCGCCGCGTACTCCACGACGTCCTGACGTCCCACAACCGGCGGTCCGGCCCTGACGCCCCGCCACCTCTGGTGCTCGCCGCCTGTTCCGGCGGCGCAGACTCCATGGCGCTCGCCTCCGCGCTCGCCTTCGAAGCCCCGCGCCTCGGTGTCCGCGCGGGCGGCGTCACGGTCGACCACGGCCTCCAGGACGGCTCCGACACCCGGGCCGCCGAGGTCGTCCTCCGGATGCAGGCGCTCCGGCTGGACCCTGTCGAGGCCGTCACCGTCGAGGTGGGCAGGGACGGCGGCCCCGAAGCGGCCGCCCGCGACGCCCGGTACGCCGCCCTGGACGACGCCGCCCGGCGGTACGGCGCGGACGCCGTCCTCCTCGGCCACACCCGCGACGACCAGGCCGAGACCGTGCTCCTCGGCCTCGCCCGCGGCTCCGGGACCCGCTCGCTGTCCGGCATGGCCGCCGTCTCCGGCGCCGACGGCCGGTACCGCCGCCCGTTCCTCGGCATCGACCGGCAGACCGCCCGCAAGGCCTGTCTGATCCAGTCGCTGCCCGTATGGGTCGACCCGCACAACACGGACCCCTCGTACACCCGCTCCCGACTCCGCCACGAGGGCCTGCCCGCCCTGGAGAAGGCCCTCGGCAAGGGCGTCGTCGAAGCCCTCGCCCGGACGGCCCAGCTCTCCCGCGACGATGCCGACGCGCTGGACTCCTGGGCCACGGAGGCCGAGCGCGGCGTGGCCGATGCCACCGGCGCGCTGGACGTCGCCGCGCTCTACGCACTGCCCGCCGCGGTCCGCCGCCGAGTGCTCCGCCGAGCCCTGCTGCGCGCCGGTTCACCTGCAGGTTCGCTCTTCGCCCGGCACGTCGAGGAAGTCGACCGGCTGATCACCGCCTGGCGCGGCCAGGGAGCGATCGACCTCCCCGGGCTGGTGGGTGTGCGACGGCAGGGTGGCAAACTGGTCATCCGGCAGGGCTGAGCCGCGCGGGACCGCCCGGCCGGACGAGTCACATGACACCGAACCGAGCGAGAGTGGCACGGGTGGACGACAAGGACATGGGTTCCGACCTTCAGTCGGTGCTCATCACCAAAGAAGAGATCGACGCGAAGCTGGCCGAGCTGGCCGCGAAGATCGACGCGGAGTACGCGGGCAAGGAGCTGCTCATCGTCGGCGTCCTGAAGGGCGCCGTGATGGTGATGGCGGACCTGGCGCGTGCGCTGTCCACCCCCGTCACGATGGACTGGATGGCCGTGTCGTCGTACGGCGCGGGCACCCAGTCCTCGGGCGTGGTCCGGATCCTCAAGGACCTGGACACCGACATCAAGGGCAAGCACGTCCTGATCGTCGAGGACATCATCGACTCCGGCCTGACGCTGTCCTGGCTGCTGTCGAACCTCGGCTCGCGCGAGCCGGCCTCGCTGGAGGTCTGCACGCTGCTGCGCAAGCCGGACGCCGCGAAGGTCGACATCGACGTGAAGTGGATCGGCTTCGACATCCCCAACGAATTCGTCGTGGGTTACGGCCTGGACTTCGCCGAGAAGTACCGCAACCTGCCGTTCGTCGGTACGCTCGCGCCGCACGTCTACGGCGGCTGACGCCCCGTCGGCAGCGGCGGACAGGGCCCGGAAAGCCGCTCGCGCCGGACGGCGGGAACCCTTTGCGGCCTCCCGCCGTTGGAGCAGGGAGGACGGAATCCCGGACGCATTGTTCACCACGGGCAGCGGCGTCGGGTGACAATGCTGGGGTACCGTCCGAAGGTCAGTCTTTTTCGGGCCAGTAATACACCGTACGCACGACCAGACCTCCCCGAGGGCTGGAGTGCCTCACTGTGGCAGGAGGGACGGGGCCTTTAGGGCTCCGTATGGATGGACGTGAAGCGATACTTCCGTGGGCCGGTCATGTGGATCGTGCTGGCCGTCCTCGCCGTGGTCGTGTTGATGCAGGTCGTCAGTTCGTCCGGCGGCTACAAGACGGTGGACACCGGTCAGGTCGTCAAGGCGATCACGGACAACAAGGTCAAGTCCGCCGAGCTGACCACCGGCGACGAAATGAAGATCAAGGTCGAGCTCTCCGGCAGCAACAAGGTCGAGGGCTCCGACAAGATCCAGTCGAGCTACATCGGCGACCAGGGCGTCGAGCTCGCCAAGACCCTGCAGGCCAAGTACCAGACGGGCGACATCAAGGACGGGTACACCGTCTCGCCGCAGAAGCAGAGCCCCTTCGTGGGCATGCTGCTCTCGCTGCTGCCGTTCGTGCTGATCGTCGTCGTCTTCCTGTTCCTGATGAATCAGATGCAGGGCGGCGGCTCCCGGGTCATGAACTTCGGCAAGTCCAAGGCGAAGCTCATCACCAAGGACACCCCGAAGACGACGTTCTCGGACGTCGCCGGGTCGGACGAGGCCGTCGAGGAGCTCCACGAGATCAAGGAGTTCCTGCAGGAGCCGGCGAAGTTCCAGGCCGTAGGTGCCAAGATCCCCAAGGGCGTGCTGCTGTACGGCCCGCCCGGTACGGGCAAGACGCTCCTCGCGCGCGCCGTCGCGGGCGAGGCGGGCGTGCCCTTCTACTCGATCTCCGGCTCCGACTTCGTCGAGATGTTCGTGGGTGTCGGCGCCTCGCGCGTCCGTGACCTCTTCGAGCAGGCCAAGGCGAACGCCCCGGCGATCGTCTTCGTCGACGAGATCGACGCCGTCGGCCGGCACCGCGGTGCGGGCCTGGGCGGTGGCCACGACGAGCGCGAGCAGACGCTGAACCAGCTGCTCGTCGAGATGGACGGCTTCGACGTGAAGGGCGGCGTCATCCTGATCGCCGCCACGAACCGGCCCGACATCCTCGACCCGGCGCTGCTGCGCCCGGGCCGCTTCGACCGGCAGATCGCCGTCGACCGCCCCGACATGCAGGGCCGTCTGGAGATCCTCAAGGTCCACCAGAAGGGCAAGCCGGTCGCGCCCGACGTCGACCTCGGCGCGGTCGCCCGTCGTACGCCGGGCTTCACGGGCGCGGACCTGAGCAACGTCCTCAACGAGGCCGCGCTGCTCACCGCCCGCAGCGACAAGAAGCTGATCGACAACCACTTCCTGGACGAGGCGATCGACCGGGTCGTGGCGGGGCCGCAGAAGCGGACTCGGATCATGTCGGACAAGGAAAAGAAGATCACCGCGTACCACGAGGGCGGACACGCCCTGGTCGCGGCGGCCTCCCCGAACTCCGATCCGGTCCACAAGATCACGATCCTGTCCCGCGGCCGTGCCCTCGGCTACACGATGGTGCTCCCGGACGAGGACAAGTACTCCACCACGCGCAATGAAATGCTCGACCAGCTGGCGTACATGCTGGGCGGCCGCGCGGCGGAGGAGCTGGTCTTCCACGACCCGACGACGGGCGCGGCGAACGACATCGAGAAGGCGACCGCCACGGCCCGCGCGATGGTCACGCAGTACGGCATGACCGAGCGGCTCGGCGCGATCAAGTTCGGCTCGGACAACGGTGAGCCTTTCCTCGGCCGCGAGATGTCCCACCAGCGCGACTACTCCGAAGAGGTCGCCGCGCTGGTCGACGAAGAGGTCAAGAAGCTCATCGAGACCGCGCACAACGAGGCGTGGGAGATCCTGGTCGAGAACCGCGACGTCCTCGACAACCTCGTCCTGGCCCTCCTGGAGAAGGAGACCTTGGGCAAGGAGGAGATCGCCGAGATCTTCAAGCACATCGTGAAGCGCCCGTCCCGCCCCGCGTGGACCGGCTCCTCACGGCGTACGCCGTCCACCCGCCCGCCGGTGCTCGCACCGAAGGAGCTGGCGGCGGCCAACGGCGCGACGTCCGTGACGCCGACCGTCTCGACGGAGAAGACCGAGCTCCCGGAGGACTCCGGCAGCGGCAGCAGCGAGGCCTGACGGCCGACCGGCTCGCCGGCCGCCACACCGGCCCCGGAATGAATGCCGCGCCCCCCAGGTTCTAGCCTGGGGGGCGCGGCATTCCGCGTTCGTAGCGGAATGGAGAAGGAACGAGGCACGAGATGACCGACCCGGTGAGCCTGGACGGCGACGGCAAGATCGGCGAGTTCGACGAGAAGCGCGCCGAGAACGCCGTGCGCGAACTCCTGATCGCGGTCGGAGAGGACCCGGACCGCGAAGGCCTTCTGGAAACGCCGGCGCGGGTGGCGCGGGCGTACAAGGAGATCCTGGCCGGTCTCCGACAGGAGCCGGAGGATGTCCTCACCACGACCTTCGATCTCGGGCACGACGAGATGGTCCTCGTCAAGGACATCGAGATCGTCTCGCTCTGCGAACATCATCTTCTGCCATTCCATGGCGTGGCGCACGTCGGGTACATCCCGGCCGACAGCGGGAAGATCACGGGGCTGTCGAAGCTCGCCCGCCTGGTCGAGGTCTACGCCCGCCGCCCGCAGGTGCAGGAGCGACTCACCACGCAGATCGCGGACTCCTTGATGCGCATCCTCGAAGCACGCGGTGCGATCGTCGTCATCGAGGCCGAGCACATGTGCATGTCGGTACGGGGAATCCGCAAGCCGGGCGCCAAGACGACCACCTCGGCCGTACGGGGCCAGCTGCGCGATGCCACGACCCGGTCCGAGGCGATGAGCCTGATACTGGCTCGATAGCCGGACTGTCAGTGGCAGACCGTAGCGTCCTTGCTCAGTGGGAAGGCCACTGAGCAAGGGGGAGCACAGTGCGGGGTGGGCTGCCGAGCAAGCAGATGGTCAATGCGGTCGGGGGTCGTCGCCGGGCGGGGAGCATCCGCGCGGGCGAGGAACTCTGGACGCTCGACGGGCGAAGAACGGTCCGGACCACGGTGACCGGCGTCTCGATGGCCAAAAAATCGTCCCTGGGTACGATCTCGGCTATGTGATCGGCGCCACGTGTGCGGACGGTACGGTCGGCAGAAACTACGTGTCGCTTGTCGTGAACGAGGAACTCTTCGCCACGAACTACGCCACCTGCCTCTGCGCGGCCACGGGTCTGGATCCGCGGATCGAGCGGATCTCCCGGCCGTCCGGCTATCTGGGGCGTGATCTGCCCGGCTTCCGGGTGCGGGTCGTCTCCTCGTACCTGGCGGCGGCAGTACGTGGGCGGCGACGCGCACCGCATGCGGCAGCGTTTTCCGCGCGTCGTGCTGCGCGATATGGCGACCTTCGAGGGATTCCTCGACGGCTACTGCGACGGCGACGGCCACCGGCTCGGGCGGTGGGACGCGCGGGTCGTGGCGCACGGCGCAAAGCCGTACACGGTGTATGCCTACCGCCTGGATCCGTATCCCACCTTTCTGGTCAACGGTCATCTGGTGTCCTCCCCGTCGTGAGGAGGCCCGAAAGTCGTCCGCCGTCCCCGGGTGCCGCGCCGTTTCGCCTGCGGCGGGCGTTGCCGCTGCGCGGGGCTTTGACGTCACGGTGCCCGCCCCCTCCCGTCGGTGGTGGGTGAAAAGACGGGTCGGTGGGGGCCGAGCTCGTGGTTCAGGGGCTCAGGTGGCTGGACAGCCAGGTGAGGGCCGGGGGGATTTCTCGGCGCCAGGTGTTGAAGTTGTGGCCGCCGCTTTCGAGGATTATCGAGGAGACCCGGGTGGGGGCCTTGGTCTGCTTTATGAAGCGTGTGGTGTCGGCGTAGTTGGTCTCGCCCTGCTTGCTGGTGGTGACCAGCAGGTTCACCGGCGGGGGCGGCAGGTGGCGCTGGCGCCAGAGCAGGTCGTTCTCGCGCTGGAGCTGGGCGTTGCCGGCGAAGAGGTCGCCGGTGGTGGGGTCGATCGGGGCCTTGTAGTAGCCGGAGAGGGCGACGGCCGACGAGAAGGCCTCCGGGTGGCGCATGGTCATTTTGAGGGCGCAGTAGCCGCCGGTGGAGTCGCCGATGACGCCCCAGTTGCGGGCCTGTGTGCCGGTTCGGTAGTGGGCTGCTATGTCCGCGCGGAGTTCCTTGGTGAAGAACGTTTCGGTCTGCGGGCCGTTCGGTATGTCCATGCATTCCGTGTCGCGGGGCGGGGCGACCGTGGGGCGCATCATGACCAGGATCGTGGGCTGCATCTTTCCCTTGGCGACGAGGCGGCGTTCCGTCTGGGGGTAGTGCAGCTTGGAGTAGAGCGCCTCGGCCGTGCCCGGGTAGCCGGTGAGGACGACGGCCGTGGGGAAACGCTTCTGCGCGTACCGGTGCTGGAAGTACTCCGGCGGCAGGTACACGTACGCCGGGCTCGTGATGCCGGTCCCGTCGCCCCGTACGAGAACCTTGTCCAGCCGGCCGGCGACCTCCGCGCGCCGGTTGTCGTGCGGGAGGCCGGTCCGTTCGATGCCCTGGCGGTTCGTGGAGTGGTCGACCACCACGCCGGTCTCGGTCTCCTGGCCGAGCAGGTCGGCCCAGGACGCGTAGAAGCCGAAGGCGTTGTTGACCAGGAGTCCGACGGAGGCGAAGAGGGCCAGCTGGGTCGCCAGCAGCAGGCCGATCCGGCCCGTCACGGCGCGCCAGGTGCGGCGCGCGAGCCGCGGCCAGAGCAGCACGGTGGCGGCGAAGAGTGCCACCGCGAGCAGCACGGTGAGCAGCAGAACGGTCTTACTGGTGAGGTCCATGTCCACTTCCTGCCGGGTGGCCGGACGGTCCGGCCACCTGATGGAACCCGGGGCCCGGAAGCGCCGTCCTACAGGGCGCAAATTGTCCAGCTGATGGCGACTGATGCTCCGCGTGCTGAAGACCAGGCGACCTGAGGAGCGGGCGACGGGAAAGTGATGTCTGACAGGCTAGATGGCGAAAAGTCCGGACAGGTTGCGTGGCGTCGCGCACGCTGGGTGCGGGGGCCGCGCCCGGAAGCGGTGCCCACGGCCGTGGGCACGGCCTGCACGCTGATCGGTCTGCTCAACGTGGCGGCGGGGGTGTTCCCACGCTTCCGGCACAGCCGTATGCATGCGCTGGCGGAGGTGCTGCCGGGCGCGGTGAGCCCGCTGGCCGCGGCCGCTTCGATCGTGGTGGGCCTGCTGCTCCTGTTGCTGGCGCACGGGCTGAAGCGGCGCAAGCGGCGGGCGTGGGTCGCGGCCGTGGCGCTGCTCCCGCTGGGCGCCGTGGCGCAGTTCGTGTACCGCCACTCCGTTTTCGGAGCGGTGCTCTCGCTGGCGCTGCTGGCCTACCTCGTACGGCACCGGCGGGAGTTCGCCGCGCTGCCGGACCCGCGCAGCCGCTGGAAGGCGCTGCTGAACTTCGTCGTGCTCGGCGGCGTGAGCATCGCGCTGGGCATGGTGATCGTCAATTCCCATCCGGACCGCACCGTCGGTGACCCGTCGGTCTGGGCGGAGCTGCAGCACGTCCTGGTCGGCCTGTTCGGCTTCGAAGGCCCGGTGGCGTACACCCACCACGTCGACTACACCGTCGGCTACTCCCTGGGCGCGCTCGGCCTGCTGACGCTGGGCACCACCGCGTACCTGGCCTTCCGGCCCGAGCAGCCCGTGGCGCGGCTCACCGAGGAGGACGAGGAGCGGCTGCGGGGGCTGCTGGCCAAGCACGGCCGCCGGGACTCCCTCGGTCACTTCGCGCTGCGCCGGGACAAGGGCGCGGTCTTCTCGCCGAGTGGCAAGGCGGCCGTCTGCTACCGCGTCGTCTCCGGCGTGATGCTGGCCAGCGGCGACCCCATCGGGGACGTCGAGGCGTGGCCCGGCGCGATCGAGCGCTTCATGGAGGAGGCCAGGGCGCACTCCTGGACGCCGGCGGTGATGGGCTGTTCCGAGACCGGCGGCGAGGTCTGGACCCGGGAGACCGGCCTGGACGCGCTGGAGCTGGGCGACGAGGCCATCGTCGACGTGGCGGACTTCACGCTCTCCGGGCGCGCGATGCGCAACGTACGGCAGATGGTCAAGCGCATCGAGCGGAACGGGTACGAGACCCGGGTGCGCCGGGTGGCCGAGCTGTCCGAGAAGGAGATCCAGGCGGTCCAGCGGGCGGCCGAGGACTGGCGGGGCACCGACACCGAGCGCGGCTTCTCGATGGCGCTGGGCCGGATCGGCGACGAGCGGGACGGGGACGCGGTGATCGCCACCGCGCACCGGGCGCCCGAGGAGGGCGAGGCCGAGGGCCCGTACGGGGACCTGAAGGCCGTGCTGCACTTCGTGCCGTGGGGCACGGACGGCATGTCGCTGGATCTGATGCGGCGCGACCGGAGCGCCGACCCCGGCATGAACGAGCTGCTGATCGTTGCCGCCCTGCAGGCCGCGCCGAAGCTGGACGTGGCCCGGGTGTCGCTGAACTTCGCGATGTTCCGCTCGGCGCTGGCCCGCGGCGAGAAGCTGGGTGCGGGGCCGGTGCTGCGGACCTGGCGCGGGCTCCTGGTGTTCCTCTCGCGCTGGTTCCAGATCGAGTCGCTGTACAAGTTCAACGCCAAGTTCCAGCCCCGCTGGGAGCCGCGCTTCGTGGTCTTCCGGGCCACCCGCGACCTGCCGCGGATCGGCTTCGCCGCGATGCAGGCCGAGGGCTTCGTGCAGCTGGGGCTGCCCCGGCTGCTGCGCCGGCGGAGCGCGCAGCCGGTGGCCCGTCCCTGTGCGCACCAGCACACGGGGCTGCGCGGCGCGTCGGTCGAGCGGGCCGCCTGAGCCGGCGGGCGGGCGCGGTGCCGTCCGGGAACGGTCGCCATGGGGGCGGCCGGGTGCACAGACAGACGTACGCGTGTGCCCTTACGTCCGCGTTCGCCCAGGTACGTGGGGTGCGCGGGGCGAGGGGACCGGCCACAACGCCTAGGCTGGAAGTATGAGTACCTTGCGTGGCCGGGTGGCCGGTCTGCCCGAGTGGGACCGGTGCGCGGTCATGGGTGTGGTCAATGTGACCCCTGACTCGTTCTCCGACGGCGGCGACTGGTTCGACACCGACCTGGCCGTCAAGCACGGCCTGGACCTGGTGGCTCAGGGGGCCGACCTGGTGGACGTGGGCGGCGAGTCGACCCGGCCCGGTGCCGCGCGGGTGGACGAGGCCGAGGAGCTGCGCCGGGTGATCCCGGTCGTACGGGAGCTGGCCGCCGCCGGCGTCGCGATCTCCGTGGACACCATGCGGGCCACCGTCGCCGAGCAGGCCCTGCAGGCGGGTGCGCGCCTGGTCAACGACGTCAGCGCGGGCGCCGCCGACCCGGCGATGATCCCGGTGGTGGCGGCCGCCAACGCGCCGTTCGTGGTCATGCACTGGCGCGGCCAGTCCGTCGACATGAACGACCGGGCGGTCTACGACGACGTGGTCGGCGAGGTCGTGGCCGAGCTGCGGGTCGCCATGGACCGGGCGGTGGCCGGGGGGATCGATCCCGAGCGCATCGTGATCGACCCGGGGCTGGGCTTCGCCAAGCAGGCCGAGCACGATCTCGCGCTGGTCGCGGGCCTGGAGCGGCTGCACGAGCTGGGCCGGCCGTTGCTGGTGGCCGCCTCGCGGAAGCGGTTCCTGGGGCGGGTGCTGGCCGGCGCCGGCGCCTCCGCCACGGTGCCGCCGGCCCGGGAGCGGGACGCGGCGACGGCGGCGATCACCGCGCTGTCGGCGCGCGAGGGCGCCTGGGCGGTGCGCGTGCACGAAGTACGGGCGAGCGCCGACGCGGTACGGGTGGCCCGCGCCGTGGAGGCCGCGCGTTCCGGGGCTCCCGGCGCGGCGTAGAACGGGGCCGGGCAGGGCACAGGGCAGCCAGGCGGCGCACGGGGCCTCCGGTGCCCGCCGCAGGCACGTATCCGTGCGCGTGCCTGCGCACGTCCAGTAGTACGCACGAGGACCACGACGGGAGCGGTGTGAGCGGATTGAGCCCACGTACGGACATCGAGCTGGTGGAGCAGGCCAACACCGCTTTCTACGAGGCCATCGAGCGCGGTGATCATGAGGCGATGTCCGAGCTGTGGCTGGACGGCCAGGTCAGTGTCGTGCATCCTGGCTGGCCGGTGCTGCGCGGCCGCAGTGAAGTGCTGCGCTCCTATGCGCTGATCATGGCGAACACCGAGTACATCCAGTTCTTCCTCACCGACGTGGAGATCGACGTGGTGGCCGACACCGCGCTCGTGACCTGCACGGAGAACATCCTCAGCGGCGGCCCCGCCGAGGAGGACGGCTCGGTGGGGCCGCTGATCGGCCAGCTGGTCGTGGCCACCAACGTCTTCCGGCGCACGGAGGACGGCTGGCGGGTGTGGTCGCACCACGGGTCGCCGGTGCTCGCCGACCGGGACGACGAGGACGACGAGGAGGGTCCCGACGACGAGGACGACGGCGTGGGCGGACTGCCGGGCGGGCTGTGAGGCCCGGGCCGGGAGTCAGCGGCCGGGGTCAGCGGGGTGATCGGTGGCGCACTCGTTCGAGCCAAGTCGTACCCGGGTAGGGGTGGAGCGCGGGGCCGTGGGGTAAGTGGCCGCGCGGGCGGGGACTCGGCTGTGCAGCAGCTGTGCGGGGCGCCTGTCCAGGGCACCCGTGAGCGAGCGCTGTCAGTGCTCGCAGGTAAATTCGATGACCGGGTGGAGTGCCGGACGATGTCCGGCGCGTGCCCGTTCATCCGACGATCAGTGGTACCAGTGGGAGTGATTCGCGTGGACCGTGTCGCGCTGCGTGGGCTGAAGGCCCGGGGGCACCACGGGGTGTTCGCCCAGGAACGCGAGGCGGGCCAGGCGTTCGTCGTGGACCTGGTGCTCGGCCTGGACACCCGTCCCGCGGCGGCGACCGACGACCTCGCGAAGACCGTGCACTACGGAATCGTGGCGGAGGAGGTCGTGGCGATCGTCGAGGGCGAGCCCGTCGACCTCATCGAGACGCTCGCGGAGCGGATCGCCGCACAGTGCCTGAAGCACCAGGGGGTGGAGGAGGTCGAGGTCGTCGTCCACAAGCCCGACGCCCCGATCACGGTCCCCTTTGACGACGTGACCATCACCATCACCCGGAGCCGAGTATGACCAGCAGTGACCCGACCGTACAGCCGGTGCCCGCTTCCGTGGTGGAGCAGGTCGACGCGGCGGACGTGACGCTCACCAACCCCAAGCGCGCCGTGATCTCCCTCGGGAGCAACCTCGGCAACCGCCTGGAGACGCTGCAGGGCGCCGTCGACGCCCTGGAGGACACCCCGGGCGTGCGGGTGAAAGCCGTTTCGCCGGTGTACGAGACCGAGCCGTGGGGCGTCGACCCGGGCACCCAGCCGACGTACTTCAACGCCGTGGTGATCGTGAAGACGACGCTGCCCCCGGACTCGCTCCTGGAGCGCGGCCACGCGATCGAGGAGGCCTTCGAGCGGGTGCGGGACGAGCGCTGGGGCCCGCGCACCATCGACGTGGACATCGTCGCGTACCAGGACGTCGTCTCCCAGGACCCGGTGCTCACCCTCCCGCACCCGCGCGCCCACGAGCGTGCCTTCGTCCTCGTGCCGTGGCACGACATCGACCCCGAGGCCAAGGTGCCCGGGCACGGCCCGGTGGCCGAGCTGCTGGACGCGCTCGGCCGGGACGGCGTCGCGGCCCGCGCCGACCTGGAACTGCGGCTGCCCGAGTGATCGTTGTCCTGACGGCCCGCGAGGGCCCGTGAGGGATGATGGTCCGGTGGACAGGATGGCCGCCGCGCCCGGAGCGGCGCGTGCGGCCAGGACGGTGTGAGGGGCGAAAAGCTCGGTGAAGCAGCTACGGATCAAGGTGCTGGTCGGGCTGTTCGTGGTGGCGGGCGTGCTGGCGTGGGCCGGCGCCCGTTTGTGGGACGCGCTCGGCAGCCTGCCCAGCGTGCCGCTGGCGGCGCCGATCGTGCTGGCGCTGATCGCCGCGGTGCTGGCCGCGACGGCCCTGTCGCTGCGCAGCCGCCTGAAGGCTCAGCGGGACCGGGTGCCGGGCGCCAAGGGCGTCGAGCCGATGATGGCGGCCAGAGCCGTGCTGTTCGGCCAGGCGAGCGCGCTGGTCGCCGCGCTCGTGAGCGGGCTGTACGGCGGCGTCGCGGTCTTCCTGCTGACCTCGGGCTCGGCGGGCCTGGGCCGGACCGACGAGACGGTGTACGCCGGCCTGTCGGTACTGGCGGGCATCGCGGTGGTCGCGGCCGCGGTCTTCCTGGAGCGCGTCTGCAAGCTCCCGGACGATGACGACGAGGCGGGCGCGGCGGCGGCGTAGACCTCACGGTGGCGTAGGCCCTGCGTGCGGCGGCGTAGGGCCCTGCGGGGCGGCGGCGTAGGCCCTGCGGGCGGTCTCGGCCGGCGCGGGCGGTGCCGGCCGCGCCACCCTTTCGAGCGCAGTCGGCTCGGCGCGAGTTCGCCGGTGGTCACCCCTGGGTAACCCCCGAGGTGGGGGAGCCTGGAGCTGCACCTGTAAGCGCAGCCCCCCGCGTGCCCCGCGTGCCGCGAGCGCCCCGCCTGCTCCGTGTGCCCCGTTCGCCCCTCGCGCCCCGTCCGCCCCGTCCGTGGTGCGTCAGGCGTCCAGGACCGTCTGGAGCTCCACGTCGGCGCGGGAGATGTTCGCCGCGTCCGCCGTGGTCGAGCGGCGCAGCGCCTCGTGCAGCCGGCCCGGGGTGAGGACGCCGAGGAAGCGGTCGCCGTCCAGGACCGCGATCCAGCCCGCGTCGTGCTGCAGCATCGTGCTGAACGCCTGCTTCAGCGGCGCGCCGACCGGCAGCCAGGCCTCCATGCGCCGGGCGTGCTCGCGGACCGTCCCGTCCTCCGCCGCCTGTCCGAGGGCGTCGGCGGCGACCCAGCCGTGCAGCCGGTCCTCGCTGTCCAGGACGACCGCCCAGCGCGCGCCGTCCGCCGCCATCCCGGCCAGCGCGCGCCCTACGGGGTCGTCGAGGTGGAGCACCGGCGGCTGTTCCAGGTCCCCGGTCTCGATCGGCGTGACCGACAGCCGCTTCAAGCCGCGGTCGGCGCCCACGAACTCCGCTACGTACGGCGTCGCCGGCGCGCCCAGCACCGTCGCCGGAGTGTCGAACTGTTCGATGCGTCCGGAGCCGTAGACGGCGATGCGGTCCCCGAGCCGCACGGCCTCCTCGATGTCGTGCGTCACGAAGAGGACCGTCTTGTGGAGCGAGGACTGCAGGCGCAGGAACTCCGTCTGCAGGTGCTCGCGGACGACCGGGTCCACGGCGCCGAAGGGCTCGTCCATGAGGAGGACGGGCGGGTCGGCGGCGAGCGCGCGGGCCACGCCGACGCGCTGGCGCTGGCCACCGGAGAGCTGTTCGGGGTAGCGCGAGCCGTACACCGACGGGTCCAGGCCCACCAGGTCCAGCAGTTCCGCGGCTCGGGCGCGGGCCTCCTTGCGGGGCCGGCCGAGCAGGTGCGGCACCGTGGCGGTGTTGTCGAGCACGGTCTTGTGCGGGAACAGACCGATCTGCTGGATCACGTAACCGATGCGGCGGCGCAGCTCGACCGGGTCGACGGTGGCGATGTCGTCGCCGTTCAGGAAGATGCGGCCTTCGGTGGGCTCGATGAGCCGGTTGACCATCTTCATGGTCGTGGTCTTGCCGCAGCCGGACGGGCCGACGAGCGTGACGAGCTCGCCCTCCGCGACCTCGAAGGAGAGGTCGTCGACGGCGGTGGTGCCGTCCGCATAGCGCTTGGTGACGTGCTCGAAACGGATCATGCTTCCCCATTGTCGTCGGCCCGCCCGGGGCGGGATGAACGGGATGTTGCGAGTGGATGGCGGTCCGGGCCGATTGTCAGTGGCGGGGGATAGGGTCGCAGACAGTCACCGGATTTGTGAGTGAGCGGACGGGGGAGGTGACGTGGCGTGAGCACGCTCTTGAGTACGTACCCGAATACGGCCATGATCCAGGCAGCGGGCCCGCGGAACTGCCTGCAGGCCAACGACTGGATCTGCGGCGAGTATGTGCGCAGCCGTGGCCAGGAGTTGCTGGACGCCACCGTCCAGCACGTCTGGATCACCGTCGCCTCGGTGGCCATCGGACTGCTGATCGCCTTCCCGCTGGCCCTGCTCGCCCGGCAGCGGCGCGGGGCGGCCGGCCCGGTGCTCGGCCTGACGACGATTCTGTACACGGTCCCGTCGCTGGCCATGTTCGCGCTGCTGACTCCGCTGTTCGGGGTCTCGGCCGCGGTGGTCGTGACGGGCCTGGTGCTCTATTCGCTGACGATCCTGGTGCGCAACATCCTCGCGGGGCTGCAGGCGGTTCCGGAGGAGGTGCGCGAGGCGGCCCGCGGGATGGGGTACGGCCCGCTGCGGCTGCTCTTCCAGGTCGAACTGCCGTTGGCGCTGCCCGCCCTGATGGCCGGACTGCGGATCGCCACGGTCTCGACGGTGGCGATGACGACGATCGGCGCGGTCGTCGGCTTCGGCGGCCTGGGCAATCTCATCGACAGCGGGATGCAGGGCTTCTTCAAGGCGGAGGTGCTGACCGCCTCGGTGCTGTGCGTGTTGCTCGCGCTGATCGCCGACCTGCTGCTGGTGGGGGTCCAGCGGGCGTTGACGCCCTGGACCCGGGCCGGCCGGGCGGGGACCGGCGGCGCGGGAGCCGGGGGCAAAGACGAGGAAGGCACGGGCGGCAGGGACGGTAAGGGCGGCACGGGCGGCGGACGTCCGGGGGCCGGACGGACGCGGGGACTCGGGCGCGAGCGGAAGGCGGTGGCCTGAGCCATGGATGCGATCACGGGTGCGTGGGACTGGCTCGGCTCCGCGGCCAACTGGGCCGGTGAGAGCGGCGTCTGGCACCGCCTCGGACAGCACGTGCAGCTGAGCGTGGTGTGCCTGGCCATCTCCTGCTTGCTCGCACTGCCGGTGGCGCTGTACTTGGGCCATCTCGGCAAGGGCGGGGCGCTGGCCCTCAACCTCGCCAATGTCGGCCGCGCGGTGCCGACGTACGCGGTGCTGGTGCTGCTGACGCTCAGTCCGCTGGGCAAGGCGGGGGACTGGCCGACGATCGTGGCGCTGGTGCTCTTCGCGGTACCCCCGCTGCTGACCAATGCCTACGTGGGCATGCGCGAGGCGGACCGCGATGTGGTGGAGGCGGCCCGCGGTATGGGCATGTCCGGCCGGCAGTTGCTGATCCGGGTGGAGCTGCCGCTCGCGTACCCGTTGATCATGACGGGGCTGCGGTCGGCGTCGGTGCAGGTCGTGGCGACGGTGACGCTGGCCGCGCTGGCAGGTGGCGGAGGCCTTGGCCGGATCATCACGGCGGGCTTCGGCAATTACGACACGCCGCAGGTGGTGGCCGGCGCGGTGCTGGTCGCCGGGCTGGCGCTGCTCGTCGAGGCGGTGCTGGTGGCGGTGGAGCGGCTGTGCGACCCGATGCGCGGCAAGCGGCCGGCGCGGACGGGCCGCCGCGGCATACGGGCGCCTCGCAAGGAGACGGCGGCCGCCTGAGCGGGCGCCGGGCACGGCCGCGTGGGTGCCGGGCACTGCCGTTCCGGCCGTCCCTCTGGTGTACTCCACTGCTCGATCCCAACGAACGGACCGGCGGACGGCCGGCGGACCGCCTCAACGACTGGATGGTGAAACCGATGAACAGCACGTCGCGTACCGCGCGGACGGCCCTCGTCGCGGGGACGGTGCTGGCGCTGGCCGCGGGGCTCTCCGCGTGCGGCGGCCAGAGCCTGGAGGAAAAGGGCGGCAAGGACGAGGGCGGGAAGGGCACGATCGTCGTCGGTTCCGCCGGATTCACCGAGTCGCAGGTGCTCGCCGAGCTCTATTCCAAGATCATTTCCAATGCGGGTTACAAGGCGTCCGTACAGACGCTGAAGAATCGCGAGCTGTACGAACCGGCCCTGGAGAAGGGCCAGATCGATGTCGTTCCGGAATACGCCTCCACGCTCGCCGATTTCCTCAACGCCAAGGCGAACGGCGCCAAGGCGAAGTCCGTCGCGTCCAACGACCCGGACGAGACGGTCACGGCGCTGAAGAAGCTCGCCGAGCCGCGCGGACTGAAGGTTCTCCCGCACGGCTCCGCGACGGACCAGAACGCCTTCGCGGTCAGCAAAAAATTCGCCGCGCAGCACAAGCTGAAGACCCTCTCCGACCTCGGCAGGTCGGGGGAGAAGGTGAAGCTCGCGGCGGGCGAGGAGTGCGAGACCCGGCCGTACTGCCTGCCGGGCCTGAAGAAGACGTACGGCATAGACGTCACGGGCATCGACCCCAAGGGCGTGGGCTCGGTGCCGGCCAAGCAGGCCGTCAAGGACGGCACGGACCAGCTCGTGCTGACGACCACCACGGACGCCACGCTCGGCGACTTCGGATTGGTGCTGCTCAAGGACGACAAGCACCTGCAGAACGCCGAGAATGTGCTGCCGGTGGTGAATGCCGAGAGCGCCGGCGACAGCGCGATCGCGAGTGCGCTCGGCAAGCTCACGAAGGTGCTCACCACCAAGGACTTGATCGAGCTGAACCGTCAGGTCGATGCCGACCGGCGCAAGCCGGCGGATGTCGCCGAGGCCTATCTGAAGGAGAAGGACCTGCTCAAGAAGTAACCAGCGGGAAACGGATTGGCGGGTGGGGCCCCATCGGCCTCGCACGCACGGTAAATTTCAGGCCATGCCACGAGGACGCCACCGCCATTCCCCACCCCTGCACAGGCTTCTTCCCCCTGCGACGGTCGCCGGTGCGTCAATTGCCTGCGCCGCCGGTGCCTGGCTGGTCGGCGATGCGCTCGTGCTCCGGATCCTGGTCGCCGCCTCGGCTCTGGCCGCGGTCGGCGGCGCCGTGCTGGCCCGCCGTTGGGACCGTACGGCGGGCAAGCGGGTCGCCGACCTCACGCGCGCCCGGGTGCGCGACGAGTGGAGGACCGAGGAGCGCATAGCCGAACTGGAGACGGACGTCGAGGAGGGCCGGGAGATCCGGACCGCTCTGGAGACGAAGCTGCGCGCCAAGCGCGCGGAGCTGGCCCGGCTGCGCAACGAGCACGCCGCACTGCTGCGCCGGTACGCCACGGCCGAGACCGAGCGGGCCAGCGCCCTGGAGGGCCGCCGCCGGCTCGCGATCGATGCCGCGGTGCCGGCCCGTGAGCTGACCGCGGGCGGCGCCGTGCCGGTGCCGGGCCTGACGGCCGTCGCGCCCGCGGCGGTCGCCCCCGTCGCCGACGGTACGGTCGCGGCCGGCATCGCCCCCGGTGCGCCGCGGGCCGCGGCCCGCACCACCCGCACGGCCGCTGCGGGCCGTGGCCCCGCCCATGCGGCTCCCGCCCCGGCTCCCACCGCCACCGACTTCCGCCGGGCGGACGAGGCGCTGCTGCGGCTGCGGGAGAGCGCCGTACGGCAGGAGGCCGCCCGTCTGGACGCCGCCCGCCGTGCGGAGCGGGAGCGTGCGGAGCGGCAGCGCGCTGCCGAGCAGGCCAGGGCCGCCGAGCAGGTCCGTGCGGTCGCCGCGGGCGCGCCCACGCTGCGTCCGGTGCCGGCCGCGGCGGTCGCGCCGTTCACCCCGCAGCACCGGCCCGCGTCGCGGGCGACCGGCGGCTTCGACTTCTTCGGTACGGGCACCGCCTCCCGGGCGACCGGCGGTACGGACACGGTCTCCGCCTCGGGCGCGGTCGCCGTGCCGAAGGAGGCCCCGGCGGCGCCGCTGGAGGAGGACCTGGCGGACGTGGTGGGCGACGAGGCGGTGGCCGAGCAGTCGGCCCGCGCCGCGGCCGCTCCGCGGGCCGCTCAGCCGCACGAGGGTGCCGCGACGGCCGCTCAGGAGGCCGCCGGGACCGACGCCGGACCCGCGACCGAAGCGGGGGCGAAGGCCGACCCCAAGACGGAACCCACGGCCGAACCCAAGACCGAACCCACGGCCGAATCCAAGACCGATGCCGATGCCGATGCCGACGTCGGCTCCGGGGCCGGCGAGCGTGCCGCCGGTGAGGTCATCGATCTGACCGCGCACGACGAGACGGAGCAGTTCGACGTCGCGGAGCTGCGCAGCGCTGCTGCTCAGTAAGCGGCAGCAGCCACAGGCCGTACGAACGAAGCGCCCGCGCCGGTCACCGACCGGCGCGGGCGTTCTTGTGCGTTCCGAGACCGCGTCGGGCCACTGGCAGGTGGGTGGGCGAAAAGTTATCCACACCCTGTGGATGTTCCTGTTGGTGTTGGTCCGGGCGACACTCCGCGTACAGCGGGCCGTGCCCCGGGCGTCACAAGAGGCCCGGGCGTGACCTGTGGCCGAGGCCGCGCCTCACTTGTCGATGTCGCCGACCACGAAGAACAGCGACCCCAGGATCGCGACCATGTCGGCGACCAGGGTGCCGGGCAGCAGCTCCGTCAGCGCCTGGATGTTGTTGAACGAGGCCGAGCGCAGCTTGAGGCGGTACGGCGTCTTCTCGCCCTTGGAGACGAGGTAGTAGCCGTTGATGCCGAGCGGGTTCTCCGTCCAGGCGTAGGTCGCGCCCTCGGGGGCCTTGAGCACCTTCGGGAGCCGCTGGTTGATCGGCCCCGGGGGCAGCTCGGCCACCCGGTCCAGGCACGCGTCGGCCAGGTCCAGCGCGTTGTGCGTCTGCTCCAGCAGCACCTCGAAGCGGGCCAGGCAGTCGCCCTCGGAGCGGGTGACGACCTTGAGCGTGTCCTGCAGGTCCCCGTAGGCCAGGTAGGGCTCGTCGCGGCGCAGGTCGAAGTCGACGCCCGAGGCGCGGCCGATGGGCCCGGAGACGCCGTACGAGTGCACCGCCTCCGGGGTCAGCACGCCGACGCCGCGGGTCCGGCCGCGGAAGATCTCGTTGCCCAGGACGAGGCGGTCGAAGACGTCCATACGGGAGCGGACCGCGGCCACCGCGTCCCGGGCGCGGCCGAGCCAGCCGGCGGGCAGGTCCTCCTTGAGGCCGCCGACGCGGTTGAACATGTAGTGCATCCGGCCGCCGGAGATCTCCTCCATGACGTTCTGCAGCTCTTCGCGCTCGCGGAAGGCGTGGAAGACCGGGGTGATCCCGCCCAGCTCCAGGGGGTAGGAGCCGAGGAACATCAGGTGGTTGAGCACGCGGTTCAGCTCGGCGAGCAGCGTGCGCGTCCAGACGGCCCGCTCGGGAACCTCCATGCCGAGCATCCGTTCGACGGCCATCACGACGCCGAGCTCGTTGGAGAACGCCGACAGCCAGTCGTGGCGGTTGGCGAGCACGATGATCTGGCGGTAGTCGCGCGCCTCGAAGAGCTTCTCCGCGCCCCGGTGCATGTAACCGATCACCGGTTCGGCATGGCTGATGCGCTCGCCGTCCAGTACCAGGCGCAGCCGCAGCACTCCGTGCGTGGAGGGGTGCTGGGGCCCGATGTTGAGCACCATGTCCGTGCTCTCCGCCGCACCGCCAATGCCGACCATCGTCTCCGTCATGGGGACAGTCTGACAGCTTCCGCTTCCGCGCCGACCGGCTGGACCAGCCAGTGGAAGGCGCCCAGGCCGCCCGGGTCGGTCAGCTCGGCGGCCTCGCCGGCCCCGTTGAGGGCCCGCAGGTAGGCGGCCGGATCGGTGGTCGCGAGGGCCAGCGGCGGCCGGCTGCCGTCGACGCCGAGGGCGCGCAGCGCGGCCCGTTGGGTGAGCAGCAGCGCCCCGGTGCCGCCGGCCGCCGCGCAGGCGTCCAGGGCGACGTGTGCGGTGATGTCGCAGCCGCCGTCCGGTACGGGGGCCACCTCATGGCCGTCCCGGAAGCCGGTGAGCGTGCCGTAGGGCGGGCGGGCCTCCCGTACGTGTGCGTAGTCCGCGGCCACGGCGAAGCCGCGAGCCAGCGTCCCCACCGCACGCGCCCACGCGACATCCCGCGGCCGCCCGATCTCGGCACGCGCCCCCGCCCCCTGAAGGCCGGCGACCTCGCGATCCGAAGGGGCGCCCGCCGCGCCTGCTTCGGGGGCAGCGACACCGGGCTCCGAAAGAGTGTCCGCCGCGCCCGCTCCGGGGCCGGCATCCGCCGTCTCCGAGAGGGCGCCCGCCGCGCCGCCCAAGGGCCACCACTTCGACAGCCAGGCGGCGTCCTCGTCCGTCACCGGTGGGCCGAGTCGCTCGGCACCGTCCGCCGGCCGGACGAGCACGTGGCGCGGCACGCCCGCGGAGTCCGTCTCGGCGACGTCGACCGGAACGTTGTCCAGCCACTCGTTCGCGAAGACCAGGCCGGTGAGCGTCCCCGGGGCGGGCAGCTCGTCACGCCACGTGATGCGCGGGTCCAGCCCTTCGGGGCGGGGTGCCTTCTCGACGGCGTGCGCCTGCAGTCGCGCCGGCAGGCCACCGGCCGCCGCTCCGGCAGCCGCGTCCAGCGCCTCCAGCACGCCGCTCAGCAGCTCGCCACGGCCCGCGCCGATGTCCAGGAAGTCCAGCCGCTCCGGACGCCCCAGCGCCTCGTCCACGCGCTCCAGCAGCCGCGCCACGGCGCCCGCGTACTGCCGCGAGGCGTGCACCGAGGTGCGGAAGTGCCCGGCGGGCCCCGGACCGTCCGTGCGCGTGTAGAAGCCGCCGGGCCCGTACAGCGCCCGTTCCGTCGCGTCCCGCCAGCCGTACCACTCGTTCGTCACCGCTTCACGGTACGGGCGCGCCGGGTGCTCCCCGGCATCCACCTTGGGGAGTAGGAGGCGCGCACAGGATCGCTCCTCCGGTTGACTCGTACACCTTTCCCCGCTGCCTACGCTGGGTTACGTGCAGCGTCTCTACGACTTCTTCCGCAGGCACCCGACAGGTGTGGACACCTTCTGGGCGCTGCTGCTCCTCGGCTTCGCGGGGCTGTGGCTGATGTCGGACTTCCTCCGTGGCTCCCTCCAGTACCTGGTCGGAGTGGCCGTCGTCCTGTCGCTGTGCACGGTGGTGGCGCTCCGTCGCCGGGCCCCGGTGAAGATGCTGTTGCTGGCGACCGGAGCCGGCCTCGTACAGCTGGCCTTCGATGTGGAGCCCAACCCGGCCGACTTCGCGATGCTGGTGATCATCTACACCGTCGCGTGCGGCAACGTCCGCTGGGCGTCCCGGTACGCCCTGATCGGCGGCGCCCTCGCGCCGGCCCTGTCCCGGATCCGCTGGAGCGAGCCCAGCCCGTACCGCACGCTCTGGCAGGACGTGATCGTCACCGTCTTCCTGGCCGTGCCCTTCGTGCTGGCCTGGGTGATGGGCGACTCGCTGCGCACCCGCCGCGCCTACTGGGCGCAGCTGGAGGAGCGCGCCGCCCGCCTGGAGAAGGAGCGCGAGACGCAGTCGCGGATCGCGGTGGCGGCGGAGCGCGCCCGCATCGCGCGGGAGCTGCACGACGTCGTCGCGCACAACGTGTCGGTGATGGTGGTGCAGGCCGACGGTGCCGCCTATGTGCTCAAATCGGCGCCCGACCAGGCCCGGCAGGCGCTGGAGACCATCTCCGGCACCGGCCGGCAGGCGCTCGCCGAGATGCGCCGCCTGCTGGGCGTGCTGCGGACCGGTGAGGGCGCCGAGGGCGGCGAGTACGTGCCGCAGCCCGGCGTCGAGCAGCTCGCCGACCTCGTGGAGCAGGTGCGCGGCGCGGGCCTGCCCGTGGAGTTCACGGTCCACGGGCAGGAGCGGCCGCTGCCCAGCGGCGTGGAGCTGACCGCGTACCGCATCGTCCAGGAGGCGCTGACCAACACCCGTAAGCACGGCGGGCCGGGCGTCGGCGCGACGGTCAGCATCGGTTACGGGGAGGAGAATCTCGAACTGCTCGTCGAGGACGACGGACGCGGCGCGCAGCACGAGCTGTACGAAGACGGCGGCGCCGACGGGCTGGGCCACGGCCTGATCGGCATGCGGGAGCGCGTCGGTATGGTCGGCGGCAGCCTGGACGCGGGGCCGCGGCCGGGCGGCGGCTTCCGTATCAGCGCCGTGCTGCCGCTCACTCCGGTGCGCTGACGGGCGCGCCACCTCGGACGCGCCGGCCGGCGCGTCCTCCTGCTGACCGATGCCCCCGAAGGGACGGACCCCTGCCATGACCATCCGCGTGATGCTCGTCGACGACCAGGTGCTGCTGCGCACCGGCTTCCGGATGGTGCTGGCCGCCCAGCCGGACATGGAGGTCGTCGCGGAGGCGGGCGACGGGGTGGCCGCCCTTGAGGCGCTGCGGGCGACCCGGGTCGACGTGATCCTGATGGACGTGCGGATGCCGCATCTGGACGGCGTGGAGGCCACCCGGCGGATCTGCGGGGAGGGCACGGTGGAGGACGCGCCCAAGGTGCTCATCCTGACCACCTTCGACCTGGACGAGTACGCCTTCTCCGCGCTCAAGGCCGGGGCCAGTGGTTTCATGCTCAAGGACGTGCCGCCGGACGAGCTGCTGGCGGCGATCCGCGCCGTGCACAGCGGCGACGCGGTGGTCGCGCCGTCCACCACCCGCCGGCTGCTGGACCGGTTCACGCCGATGCTCCCGTCGGCCGCGCCGCAGGAGGGCCGCCCGGAGCTGGGCCGGCTCACCGAACGGGAGCGCGAGGTGCTGCTCCTCGTGGCGCAGGGCCTGTCGAACGGGGAGATCGCCGCCCGCCTCGTCCTCTCCGAGGCCACGGTCAAGACGCACGTGGGCCGCATCCTCACCAAGCTCGAACTGCGCGACCGCGTGCAGGCCGTCGTGCTGGCCTACGAAACGGGCCTGGTGCGGGCGGGCGGCGGCGCATCATAGAAGGACCGCTGTCTCCTACTTTCCAGGGAGAGCACCGTGACCGACCGCAAGCCGCCGGGCGTCAGCTTCGAGACCTGGGTCGACCGGCAGATCAGGGAAGCCGCCGAACGGGGCGAGTTCGACGATCTCCCCGGCGCCGGGAAGCCCCTCACGGGCCTGAACAAGCCGTACGACGAACTGTGGTGGGTGCGGGACAAGATGGCGCGGGAGGGCGTGTCCTACCTCCCGCCCACGCTCGCGCTGCGCAAGGAGGCGGAGGACGCGCGGACCGCGGCGCGTGCCGCCAGGTCCGAGCGCGAGGTGCGACGGATCGTCGCGGACATCAACGCCAGGATCCGGGAGGCGCTGAAGAACCCGCCCCCGGGGCCGCCGCTGGGCATCGGCCCGCTCGACCCCGAAGAGGTCGTCGGGGAGTGGCGCGCCGCTCTCCGGGAGCGGATGCGCAGGCGCGACGCCTCTTGAGGCGGTGCGCGCGGCGTGCCCCGAGGCCGCGGGCGGTCACCGCAGTACGCCCTCCAGGAAGTCGCTGCCGAGCCGGGCGACGACCTGGAGGTCCAGCTGGTGCAGCACGTACCGGCCGCGGCGCCGGGTCCGGATCAGGCCCGCCTTCTTCAGGACGGCCAGGTGCCGGGAGACCTCGGGCGCGGTGATCCCGTGCTCGGCGGCCAGTTCCCCGGTGGTGAACGCGGTCCTGGCGAGGTTGCGGCAGATCCGGACGCGCATCGGGTGGGCCAGTGCCTCCAGGCGCTGCTGGAGCAGGTCCACGGAGGCCGGGCGGGACAGCTCGGGCGTGGCCACCGGGTAGTGGATCACGGGCCGCCAGCCCGGCGCGTGCAGCACCATCAGATGCGGCCATCCGAAGGACGTCGGGACGAACGTCAGGCCGGCGCCGACCGTCGGATCCACCGCGCTGGCGCGCCCGTTGCTGAGCTTGTCCACCATGATGCGGCGCCGCGCCTCGTCCAGGGAGAGGGCCGCGGACACCTCGGACAGCGCGTCGGTCAGCCCCTTGTGACGCAACACCTCCGCCTTGTGCCGCGCGTCGGCCGCCAGTTCCACGCGGACCCGCTGCCACACGTCCCCGAAGAACGCCGCGTCGCAGTCCTCGAAGAAGCGGCGCAGCCAGGCCCGTACGGCAGGCGGGTCGGCCAGCAGCCGCCGGGCGAACTCCGCCTGGCGCGGGCCGCGCGCCACCGCGCGGTCCAGCGCCTGGTCCCGCGCCTCGGCGTCGACCAGGGGGGACGGGCCGCCGCGGCTGTAGAGACTGGCGCAGGAGATCTCCAGCGCCGCGGCGACGTACAGCTCGTCGTCCAGCCGGTCGAGCAGGTCCAGATCCTCGGCCAGCGTCGCGCCGGGCATCCCTCGGGTCTCGGCGAGTGCCGCGAACGGCAGGGAGATGTCGGAGAACGTCGGCCCCCACAGGAAGTCCGCCTCGTGCAGCCGGTCCGCCAGGTCCGGCTTGAGCGCCGCGCAGGTCGCCGTCGTCCAGCCGTGCAGCCCCGGGTGGTGGCCCGGCTCGGTCAGCGCGTGCAGGGTGGTGCCCAGCTCCGCGAGCGGCGAAGGGGCGAAGACGATGCGCTCCTCCGGAAGGCCGGTGATGTCGATCTGGATGCCCATGCGTCCTCCCCTGTGCCTGCGCGCCGTCCCCGGCCCGTTACGCCCATCATGCGTGACCTGCGGAGCATCGCCGACGACGTTTGACGGCTCCCGTCAATCCACGTGCTCCCGCCGGCGTCCGCCGCCCACCGTGGAGGACATGAACGCGATGCAGCAGCACATGCTCGATGCCTACCGCGCCGCGCAACGGGGAGAGGCCGCACCGCCGTTGCCGGGTACCGGCGACCTACGGGCCCTGCGCGCCGTACGGGACCTGCGGCGCTTCCAGGCCGTCGTCACCGCGCCCGCCGACCGCCTGCCGGCCCGGCTCCGGCGCGCCGTGCGGTCTCTCCTGAGCACCGTCCCGAGCCCCCGTACGGCCGTCTCAGCCCCCGTCGGCCACCGTCCGCACCCGGGCGAGGAACTCCGCGAGAACGCCCCGCACATCGGCGGCAGTCCAGCCCAGTGCGGCTGACGCGACCTGGACCTCGGTCGTCGCCGTGCCCGGTACGCCCCCGCCCCACCAGCGGCGGAAGAGGGCGGTGCGGGTGTCCTCGGCCAGCCGCAGGCTCGCCTCCTCCACCACCTCGGGGGCGTACGGCAGCCACACCCGGAAGTCGTGGGTGTGCGGCGGGTCGGGGTGCACCCGGAACCACGGCACGCCGTGCTCGGCCAGGCCTTCGCGCAACGCCCCGGCGATGACCTTCGCGTGCGCGACGTACTCCGGGAGCCGCGGCAGCTCCCGGTCCAGCCCCGTCAGCGCGGCCAGCGCGACCGGCCACTGCTGGAGCGGCAGCCCGCCGTATCGGTGCCGCCAGGCCCGCGCCTCGGCGGCCAGGTCCTCGCTGCAGGCCAGCGCGGCCCCGGATATGCCGCCCAGTGACTTGTAGAACGACACGTACACGCTGTCGGCCAGGTCGGCGATCTCCGGGAGCGGCCGCCCGAAGTGCGGCGCCGACTCCCACAGCCGCGCCCCGTCGAAGTGCACCACCGCGTCCCGCTCGCGCGCCGCTTCGGTCACGGCCACCAGCTCGTCCCACGAAGGCAGCACGAAGCCCGCGTCCCGAAGGGGAAGTTCCAGCGCCAGCGTCCCGAAGGGCTCGTCCAGACCGCGCACCTCCTCGGCAGTCGGCAGCCGCGGCTCCCGCGTCGGATGGATCATGCGCAATCCGCTGACCACGTGGTACGCGTCCCGCTCGTGCACCTCCAGGTGCGACAGCGGATGGCCGGCCACGGTGGCGCTGCCCGTCCGCCCCGCCCAGCAGCGCAGCGCGACCTGCTGCGCCATCGTGCCGGTCGGGAAGAACACCGCGTCCTCGGTGCCGAGCAGCTCCGCCGTGCGGCGCTCCAGGGCGCCGACGACGCTCTCCTCGTCGGCGTAGAGGTCCACCGCGGTGTCCAGGTCGTACGCGTCGGGGGCGTCGGCGGCCAGCCGGGCCAGCCGCTCGCCGACGGTCTCGTCCCCGGGCCGGCGCGTCAGCGCCCGGTCGCAGCCGCGCCACGCCACCAGCCGGCGTGTCCGCTCCTCTTGGTCGGTCATCCGCTGTCCGCCTCCTTGTCGCGTCCGCCCACCGCCGGTATGCGGCCCGATCATCCCGTACCGGCCCCCGGGCGGCGACCGGCTTTCGCGCGATCACGAGACGCCCGTCTCACCTGTCCGCCGTCCCTCGGGCGCGCGCGGAACACCGCGTAGCATGACCAGGAAACGTCCGGTACCCCCCGCGGACTGGAACGGAAGGCCATCGCCGCGTGAATGACAATCCCTCGACAGACCCCCAGGACCGCCCCGCCCGGCTCACCGTCGGCGTCGTCGGGGCCGGCCGCGTGGGGCCCGCGCTCGCCGCGGCCCTGCAGCTCGCCGGGCACCGCCCGGTCGCCGTCTCGGGCGTCTCCGACGCCTCCAGGCGGCGCGCGGCCGCGCTCCTGCCCGACGTGCCCCTCGTGCCGCCGGAGGAGGTCCTCGCGCGCGCCGAGCTGGTGCTGCTGACGGTCCCCGACGACGCGCTGCCCGGCCTGGTCGCCGGCCTCGTCGAGACCGGCGCCGTACGGCCCGGACAGCTGCTCGTGCACACCTCGGGGCGGTTCGGCGCCGGCGTGCTTGACGAGGCCACCCGGGCCGGTGCGCTGCCGCTGGCGCTGCACCCCGCGATGACGTTCACCGGCACGTCCGTCGACGTCCAGCGACTGGCCGGCTGCTCCTTCGGGGTCACCGCGCCCGAGGAGCTGCGGATGGCCGCCGAGGCGCTGGTCATCGAGATGGGCGGCGAGCCCGAGTGGATCGAGGAGGCCGCCCGGCCGCTGTATCACGCGGCCCTGGCCAGCGGCTCCAACCACCTGATCACCCTGGTCGCGCAGTCCCTGGAACTGCTGCGCAAGGCCGGCGTCCAGGCCCCCGACCGGATGCTCGGGCCGCTGCTCGGCGCCTCCCTGGACAACGCTCTGCGCTCCGGTGACGCCGCGCTGACCGGCCCGGTCGCCCGCGGTGACGCCGGTACGGTCGCCGCGCACATCGCCGAGCTGCGCGAGCACTCCCCGCAGGCGGTCGCCGGATACCTGGCCATGGCCCGTACGACGGCGGACCGGGCGCTCGCGAACGGACTGCTCAAGGCGGAGCTCGCCGAGGACCTGCTGGGCGTGCTCTCGGACGTCGCGGACCGCTCGGAGGGAGGCACCCGATGAACACCACGGCACACCACCCCGCCGGTGCGGAAGCTGCCGTACTGCCGGCGGCGCCCGCCCCCGTTGCGGCCGGTCCCCGCCTGGTGGAGACCGCCGCGGAGCTGCGCGCCCTGAAGCGCCGCGGTCGCCGCGCCGTCGTGATGACCATGGGCGCGCTGCACGAGGGCCACGCGACGCTGATCCGTACGGCGCGTGATCACGTCGGCCCCGAGGGTCAGGTCGTGGTCACCGTCTTCGTGAACCCGCTGCAGTTCGGCGCGGGCGAGGACCTGGACCGCTATCCGCGCACGCTGGACGCCGACATCGCGGTCGCCGGCGAGGCCGGTGCCGACGCGGTCTTCGCGCCGTCGGTCGAGGAGGTCTACCCGGGCGGCGAACCGCAGGTGCGGATCGGCGCGGGCCCCATGGGCGACGTGCTGGAGGGCGCCTCGCGCCCCGGGCACTTCGACGGCATGGCCACCGTGGTCGCCAAGCTGCTGCACCTCACGGCGCCGGACGTGGCCCTCTTCGGGCAGAAGGACGCCCAGCAGCTCGCCATCGTGTCGCGCATGGCACGCGACCTGAACTTCCCCGTGCGGATCATCGGCGTGGAGACCGTGCGGGAGCCCGACGGCCTGGCGCTCTCCAGCCGCAACCGCTACCTCTCGCCCGCCGAGCGCCGCACCGCGCTGGCCCTGTCCCGGGCGCTGTTCGCGGCCCGCGACCGGCTGGCCGCCGAGGAGGCGCTGCGGGCGCGCGCCGGGGCCGGTGCGCACTCCGAGGCGCGCGCCGCCGGCCTGGCCGCCATGGGCGAGGACCGGGCGGCGGCCGACGCGCACGCCCTCGCGTACGCGGCGTCCGCCGACGCCCCGCAGGGCCCCGAGGTGGCCCGTGCGGCGGCCCGGGCCGTCCTGGCCGACGCGGCCCGCCTCGACCCGCCGCTGGAGCTGGACTACCTGGAGCTGGTCGACCCGGACACCTTCACGGCGATCCCGGACACCGAGCGCGCTGCGGAGGACGGGCCGTACAAGGGCGGGTACGAGGGCGAAGCAGTGCTCGCCGTGGCCGCCCGGGTCGGTACCACCCGCCTCATAGACAACATCCGCCTCACTTTCGGGCCCGCCGTACCGCAGAGCGGACCCCCGTCAGCAGGAGAGCAACGATGAGCAGCGCAGGAGCCACCCGATGACCGGGGCGACCGGGCCCGGCATACGACTCGAAGCGCCCGCGCCCGGCTGGGCCATCGACGCGGACGTCGTCGTGGTCGGTTCCGGCGTCGCCGGGCTGACCGCCGCCCTGCGCTGCGCCGCGGCCGGCCACCGTACGGTCGTGGTCACCAAGGCCCGGCTGGACGACGGCTCCACACGCTGGGCGCAGGGCGGCATAGCCGCGGCGCTCGGCGAGGGGGACACCCCCGAGCAGCACCTGAACGACACGCTCGTCGCAGGCGCCGGGCTGTGCGACGAGGCCGCGGTGCGCACGCTGGTCACCGAGGGCCCGGACGCGGTACGGCGGCTGATCGCCACGGGAGCGCGCTTCGATGCGGGCGAGGACGGCGAGGAGATCGCGCTGACCCGCGAGGGCGGCCACCACCGGCGCCGGATCGCGCACGCGGGCGGTGACGCCACCGGCGCGGAGATCTCCCGCGCACTGGTCGAGGCGGTGCGCGCCATGGGGAGGGGCGAGCGCGAAGCGCTCTCCGGCAAGGGCGGTGGTGGGCGACGGGCGGGCCTGCGCACCATCGAGAACGCGCTCGTGCTGGACCTGCTCACGGACGCCCAGGGCCGTACGGCGGGCGTCACGCTGCACGTGATGGGCGAGGGCCAGCACGACGGGGTGGGCGCCGTGCACGCGCCCGCCGTGGTGCTCGCCACCGGCGGTATGGGCCAGGTCTTCTCGGCCACCACCAACCCCGCCGTCTCCACGGGGGACGGCGTCGCGCTGGCTCTGAGGGCCGGTGCCGAGGTCTCCGACCTGGAATTCGTGCAGTTCCACCCGACCGTGCTCTACCTGGGCCCGGAGGCGGAGGGGCAGCAGCCGCTCATCTCCGAGGCGGTGCGGGGCGAGGGCGCGCACCTCGTGGACGGCGACGGCGTGCGCTTCATGGTGGGCCAGCACGAACTGGCCGAATTGGCGCCGCGCGACATCGTCGCCAAGGGCATCATGCGCCGCGCCCAGGAGCAGGGCACCGAGCACATGTACCTGGACGCGCGGCACTTCGGCGCGGAGATGTGGGAGCGGCGCTTCCCGACCATCCTGGCCGCCTGCCGCAGCCACGGCATCGATCCGGTCACCGAGCCGATCCCGGTGGCGCCCGCCGCGCACTACGCCTCCGGCGGCGTCCGCACCGACCTGCACGGCCGGACGACCGTACCGGGCCTGTACGCGTGCGGTGAGGTCGCCTGCACGGGGGTGCACGGTGCCAACCGGCTCGCCTCCAACTCCCTCCTCGAAGGGCTGGTCTTCGCCGAGCGGATCGCGGCGGACATCACGGCGCGTCCTCCGCGGCAGCCCGGGGAGCCCGTGGCGCCGGAGCACCCCGCCCTGCCGCTGCTCCCGCCCGAGGCGCGGCCGACGATCCAGCGGACCATGACGGCCGGCGCCGGAGTGCTGCGGTCGGCGGCCAGCCTCGCGGAGGCGTTCGCGACGCTCGTCCGCCTGCAGCGGGAGGCCGACGGCGAGGCCGAGGAGCACAAGGCGGTCGTGCCCGGCGTGGAGGCCTGGGAGACGACGAACCTCCTGCTCGTCGCCCGGGTGTTGGTGGCCGGCGCCCGGGCGCGCGAGGAGACCCGTGGCTGCCACTGGCGCGAGGACCACCCCGAGCGCAACGACGACGTGTACCGGCGCCACCGCATGGTCACCTACCATCCGCCCCGCACTGTCGGCCTCACCGGTATCACGGACTCCGCCGACTTCCCCGCCATCCACTTCGAAACGGAGCCGAACCCGTGAGCACGCCCGACGACCTCCCCCTTCTCCAGATCGGCCGTCCGGGCCAGAGCACCGACGCCGGAGGCTGTGGCGACGCCTGCGGCTGCGGCGGCGGTGACGACGCCTACGAGCTCGACCCGATGGAGTGCGGTCTGGACCCGGACCTGGCCGCGCTCCTGGTGAACGCCGGCCTGGACCCCGTACAGGTCGAGGACATCGCGCACCTGGCCATCGAGGAGGACCTCGACCAGGGCGTGGACGTCACCACCGTGGCGACCATCCCCGAGGACGCCGTCGCCACCGGCGACTTCACCGCCCGGGACGCCGGTACGGTCGCGGGCCTGCGCATCGCCGAGGCCATCCTCTCGGTGGTCTGCACCGACGAGTTCGCGGTCGAGCGGCACGTCGAGGACGGCGACCGGGTCGAGGCCGGCCAGAAGCTGCTGTCGGTCACCGCCCGCACCCGCGACCTGCTGACCGGCGAGCGCAGCGCGCTGAACATCCTGTGCCGGCTCTCCGGCATCGCCACCGCCACCCGTGCCTGGGCGGACGCCCTGGAGGGCACGAAGGCGCGCGTGCGCGACACCCGGAAGACGACGCCGGGCCTCCGCGCGCTGGAGAAGTTCGCCGTGCGCTGCGGCGGCGGGGTCAACCACCGCATGTCCCTCTCGGACGCGGCGCTCATCAAGGACAACCACGTGGTGGCCGCGGGCGGCGTCGCCGAGGCGTTCCGGGCCGTACGGACCGAGTTCCCGGGCGTGCCGATCGAGGTGGAGGTGGATCGGCTGGACCAGATCCCGCCGATCCTCGCCGAGGGCGCCGACCTGATCCTGCTGGACAACTTCACGCCCGAGCAGACCCGGGAGGCGGTGGAGCTGGTCGCGGGCCGCGCGTTCCTGGAGTCCTCCGGCCGCCTCACCCTGGGCAACGCCCGCGTCTACGGGGAGACCGGCGTGGACTACCTCGCCGTCGGCAGCCTCACGCACTCCTCGCCGGTCCTGGACATCGGCCTGGACCTGCGCGAGAACGCCCCTGAGGACGCCGGGGAGGCGCGGGCCTGATGCTCCTGACCATCGACGTCGGCAACACGCACACCGTCCTCGGCCTCTTCGACGGCGAGGAGATCGTCGAGCACTGGCGGATCTCCACCGACGCCCGCCGCACCGCCGACGAACTGGCCGTCCTGCTCAACGGCCTGATGGGCATGCATCCGCTGCTCGGCGAGGAGCTGGGCGACGGCATCGAGGGCATCTCCATCTGCTCCACCGTCCCCTCGGTCCTGCACGAGCTGCGCGAGGTCACCCGCCGCTACTACGGCGATGTGCCGGCCGTGCTCGTCGAGCCCGGCGTGAAGACCGGCGTGCCGATCCTCATGGACAACCCCAAGGAGGTCGGCGCCGACCGCATCATCAACTCCCTCGCGGCGGTGGAGCTGTACGGCGGCCCCGCGGTGGTCGTGGACTTCGGCACGGCCACGACCTTCGACGCGGTGAGCGCGCGCGGCGAGTACGTCGGTGGCGTGATCGCCCCGGGCATCGAGATCTCGGTGGACGCGCTGGGCGTCAAGGGCGCGCAGCTGCGCAAGATCGAGCTGGCCCGGCCGCGCAGCATCATCGGCAAGAACACCGTCGAGGCCATGCAGTCCGGCATCCTCTACGGCTTCGCCGGCCAGGTCGACGGCGTCGTGCAGCGGATGGCGCGGGAGCTGGCCGACGATCCCGAGGACGTGACGGTGATCGCCACCGGCGGACTGGCCCCGATGGTGCTCGGCGAGTCCTCCACGATCGACATGCACGAGCCCTGGCTCACCCTCATCGGGCTGCGCCTGGTGTACGAGCGGAACGTCGGGCGGCAGTGACGCACCGCGCACCCGCGGCGCCCTGGAAGGGGTGTTGCGGGTGCGCTCCGGGCGCCGCACCCGGAAATTTCAAATAACGGGGGTTTGTCCATTTAGTAATTAAAGTCGGGCCATGCCCACGCCATACGGATTCCGCGGCGGCATGGCGTTCAGCGCGGACGAACTGCGCGTGCTCCGCCGCGCCCTCGCCACCGCCCTTCAGCCCCTCCCCGCCCCCGGCCCCGCTCCCGCCGGCTCCGTACCCGTGTCCCGCGACCCGCGGCGCACCGAAGAGGTCCAGGAATGCCTCCGGCTCACCGAGGCCCTGGACGAGGCGGTGCACGAAGGCGCCCGGCTGCGCGCCTTCCTGTACGCCGACCTCGCCCGGCACCGCGAAGCGCTCCCGGGTTCCGCGTACGGCTACCTGGGCCGCCTCCAGGAGGCCCTGGCGGCCGGGTACGTACCGGGTCCGGACGACCTCGCCGCGCTCCGGGTGCTGCGCTCGGTGGCCGCCGGGCCGGCCGAACGGAGCCGCCGCACGGCCCTGCTGCGCCGCTGCGAGCAGGCCGCCGAGCACTCCGTACGGGCCCGGCTGCGCGCGCTCCCCGGCGGCCGGTCGGCCGGCGAACCGGAGCGCCCGGCCGCGCCGCAGCCGGAGCGGAAGCCTGCTCAGCCCCGTCCAGCGGACCCGCAGCCCGACCGGCGGGACCGGCCGGTGCCCACGCCCGGCGAGGTCTTCCCGCCGCGCCGCAAGCCCGCTCCGCCCCCCGCGGCCCGGACCGCCTGAGGGCGCCGCGTACTCTGGAAGCCTCGTCGCACAAGGAGGCCCTCGTCATGGACTACGTGTCAGCTCTGCTTCCCCCTGTCGTGATGGCCATCGCCTTCGTCGGGGTCATCGTGACGATGATCAAGAGCCAGGGCGGCGCGAACAAGGCCAAGGAGGATGCGGCCGTGGACGCGGTGCTCCAGAGCGCCGAGGCCGCTCGTCAGGAGCCCAAGGCGCACGGCGCCTGAGGCGCGCGGACCCGCGGCGGTCCGCCTCGGCCTTCGGGCCGCACGAATACCGACGTAGGGCCCGGGATTGCGCATCCCGGGCCATACGTCTATTTCCGCAAGGAATCGGTCGCGCGCCCTCGTCAACACGCGGCATTCTGGACATCTCCCACTATTGTTCTCGTGTGCCGAGACGTTTGGGTGAACTGGAAGATGCCGTCATGACGCGGGTCTGGCAGTGGAACCGGCCGGTAACCGTTCGGGAAGTCCTGGAAGATCTGCAGAAGGAACGGTCCATCGCGTACACCACGGTGATGACCGTATTGGACAACCTTCACCAGAAGGGCTGGGTGCGGCGAGAAGCGGAAGGCCGCGCCTATCGATATGAGGCGGTCTCCACTCGCGCCGCCTACTCGGCCGCACTGATGAACGAAGCGTGGTCGGTCAGCGACAACCCCGCCGCCGCCCTCGTCGCCTTCTTCGGGATGATGTCGCAGGAACAGCGGCAGGCCCTCCGTGATGCCATGCGCGTCGTACAGGCGGGAGCCCCCGAGGAAGTCGCGGAACCCGGCTCGGGACCCCCGGAGTCGGAACGATAGCGTCCTTGCATGCCACCACTATCGAATGGCGTCAGCGTCCGCCGGGCCCGGACCGGTGATGTGCCCGCCGTGCGTCACCTCATCGACTCGTACTCACGTGACGGGATCCTGCTCGACAAAGCCACCGTCACGCTTTACGAGGACATCCAGGAGTTCTGGGTGGCCGAGCGCGACGAGGACGCCGAGGTGGTGGGCTGCGGCGCGCTGCACGTCATGTGGGAAGACCTCGCGGAGGTCCGCACACTTGCCGTCGCCCCCCAGCTCAAGGGCGCCGGCGTGGGCCACCAGGTCCTGGACAAGCTGATCCGTACAGCAAGCTGGCTGGGAGTGCGCCGTATTTTCTGTCTGACCTTCGAAGTCGACTTCTTCGCCAAGCACGGCTTCGTGGAGATCGGCGAGACTCCGGTCGACGGTGATGTCTACAGCGAGCTGCTGCGTTCCTATGACGAGGGTGTCGCCGAGTTCCTCGGTCTCGAACGAGTGAAGCCCAACACCCTAGGCAACAGTCGCATGCTTCTGCACCTGTGATCAGCGTTCTATGTCCGAATCGCGCCCCTATCTCATAGCTGCTGAACCCGACGTTCCCCGGAGCTGCCGCAGCTGAACCCGACCCGGGGGTTTGTGTTTTTCCCGGAAAAGCGGTTTGCTTTCCGTCGTAATCCACATTCGATGAAAGGGAAACCGGTGGCACAGAAGGTTCAGGTTCTTCTTGTCGACGACCTCGACGGTGGCGAGGCGGACGAGACCGTGACGTTCGCGCTCGACGGTAAGTCCTATGAGATCGACCTCAGCACCGGCAACGCGGAGAAGCTGCGCGACGCCCTTGAGACGTTCGTGAAGGCCGGTCGCCGTACCGGTCGCGCCGCGAGCGGCCGTGGCAAGGCGCGCGCTGCCTCCTCCGGCAACAAGGACACCGCTGAGATCCGTAAGTGGGCCAAGGACAACGGTTACGAGGTCAATGACCGCGGCCGTGTCCCCGCGACCGTTCGTGAGGCATACGAGAAGGCCAACGGCTGATCACCGCGGAAGCGATCCGTTCGACCTTTTCCTACGCGCAGCAACCGGGCCCGGTGGCATTCCGTTGCCGCCACGCTCACGAGCCGTACGAGGTCGGGGGCGCGCCCCATACGTGACGTACGGGGAACCCCACCACCGCCCCCGAGGCCTGCCCCGCTCCCCGTGGAGGGCAGCGTCGCCTCGACATCGCAGCCCGGCTCCGGAGGCCGTACCCACGCGGCCCCTCGCGGACCGAACCCCGTAGGCAGCCCAGGCCCCGCTGCCGGTACTGACGCCCCGCCGCGCGCGGCCGGCGTCCAGGGCGCCACAGGCGGCGGCGCGGGCATCAGGTCACCGGAGCCGAGAGCGGTCAGTTCGAGGTCCACCGAGCCCCACTCCAGCCACTCCAGCACCCCTGGCAGCTCCTCTGCCGCGCCTGTGGCCACCAGAAAGCGCAGGACCGGTTCTGCGGGCCGCAGGGAGCCTTCTGCGGGCCTCTCGCTCCTGTCGAGCGCGACGGGGCCTGTGGAGCCCACCCGGCGCAGCGTGGCGAAGCCTGCGTCCGCGGGCATCTCCAGGACGTCGAAGCGGATGCCGGTGCGCAGCCGGAGCCGTGCGGCGCCGTCCGTCGGCCAGCCCAGCGTCTGCTCGTACCAGCGCTGCGCGCCGGATTCTGCGGCGTGCAGCGGGTCGCGGGGGCGCGGGAGCGCGAGGGCCATGACCGGTGCAACTGCCGAAATGCCCAGAAGTTACGCTGGGTTGAAGGGTGGATACGTACCGTGCTCGCCAGGTGGGTATAGGACGGGCGTGCGGGTGCGTAAACCGGCGCAAGGGTGTTCGCCCGTAGCGGAGCCAGGCGGGCCGCGCGGATGGACTGTCGGAGGCAGCGGGTAAGACTTTCCGCGAGGGGAGGGACGATGAAACGCAGCGTTGAGCGGGACGTTCGCCAGGAACGCGCCATGAGCGCGGGCGTGTCGAAAGCGGCCGCGTTCGCCATGGGCGTACTGGCGCGGGGCGTATATGCCTGGCCTGCGGGAACATCGTCTCGCACCATCGGGTTGGAGCAGATGTCGGCTGTTCGGGGCAGGAGGCCAAGGACGGGTGTCGGCAGTTGGAATGAGCTGTCCCGCCCCGCGGGACTAGCATGCGGAAGGACAGGGAGGGGACCGACCCCTAACTGCCTGACCGCTCTGAGGAGCGATTAACGATGTTCGAGAGGTTCACCGACCGCGCGCGGCGGGTTGTCGTCCTGGCTCAGGAAGAAGCCCGGATGCTCAACCACAACTACATCGGCACCGAGCACATCCTCCTGGGCCTGATCCACGAGGGTGAGGGTGTCGCCGCTAAGGCCCTGGAGAGCCTCGGGATTTCGCTCGAGGCGGTCCGCCAGCAGGTGGAGGAGATCATCGGCCAGGGCCAGCAGGCCCCGTCCGGTCACATTCCCTTCACCCCCCGTGCCAAGAAGGTCCTGGAGCTGTCGCTCCGCGAGGCCCTTCAGCTCGGCCACAACTACATCGGCACCGAGCACATCCTGCTCGGCCTGATCCGCGAGGGCGAGGGCGTCGCCGCCCAGGTCCTCGTGAAGCTGGGCGCCGATCTGAACCGGGTGCGGCAGCAGGTCATCCAGCTGCTCTCCGGCTACCAGGGCAAGGAGACGGCCGCCGCCGGCGGCCCCGCCGAGGGCACCCCCTCGACCTCCCTCGTCCTGGACCAGTTCGGCCGCAACCTCACGCAGGCCGCTCGTGAGTCCAAGCTCGACCCGGTCATCGGGCGCGAGAAGGAGATCGAGCGGGTCATGCAGGTGCTGTCCCGGCGTACGAAGAACAACCCGGTCCTCATCGGCGAGCCCGGCGTCGGCAAGACGGCGGTCGTCGAGGGCCTGGCCCAGGCCATCGTCAAGGGCGAGGTGCCCGAGACCCTCAAGGACAAGCACCTCTACACCCTCGACCTGGGCGCCCTGGTCGCCGGCTCCCGGTACCGCGGTGACTTCGAGGAGCGCCTGAAGAAGGTGCTCAAGGAGATCCGCACCCGCGGCGACATCATCCTGTTCATCGACGAGCTCCACACCCTGGTGGGTGCGGGTGCCGCCGAGGGCGCGATCGACGCCGCCAGCATCCTGAAGCCGATGCTGGCCCGCGGTGAGCTGCAGACCATCGGTGCGACCACGCTCGACGAGTACCGCAAGCACCTGGAGAAGGACGCGGCCCTGGAGCGCCGTTTCCAGCCGATCCAGGTCGCGGAGCCGTCGCTGCCGCACACCATCGAGATCCTCAAGGGCCTGCGCGACCGCTACGAGGCCCACCACCGGGTCTCGATCACGGACGAAGCGCTGGTCCAGGCCGCTCAGCTGGCCGACCGGTACATCTCCGACCGCTTCCTGCCGGACAAGGCGATCGACCTGATCGACGAGGCCGGCTCCCGGATGCGCATCCGCCGGATGACCGCGCCGCCGGACCTCCGCGAGTTCGACGAGAAGATCGCCGACGTGCGCCGGGAGAAGGAGTCCGCGATCGACTCGCAGGACTTCGAGATGGCCGCGGGCCTGCGCGACAAGGAGAAGCAGCTCCTGGCCGCGAAGGCGAAGCGGGAGAAGGAGTGGAAGGCCGGCGACATGGACGTCGTCGCCGAGGTCGACGGCGAGCTGATCGCCGAGGTCCTCGCGACCGCCACCGGCATTCCGGTCTTCAAGCTCACCGAGGAGGAGTCTTCCCGTCTCCTCCGCATGGAGGACGAGCTGCACAAGCGCGTCATCGGCCAGAAGGACGCCATCAAGGCGCTCTCGCAGGCCATCCGGCGTACGCGTGCCGGCCTGAAGGACCCGAAGCGCCCCGGCGGTTCGTTCATCTTCGCGGGCCCGTCCGGTGTCGGTAAGACCGAGCTGTCCAAGACGCTCGCCGAGTTCCTCTTCGGCGACGAGGACGCGCTGATCTCCCTCGACATGTCGGAGTTCAGCGAGAAGCACACGGTCTCGCGGCTCTTCGGTTCGCCCCCCGGCTACGTGGGCTACGAAGAGGGCGGCCAGCTGACCGAGAAGGTCCGCCGCAAGCCGTTCTCCGTGGTCCTCTTCGACGAGGTCGAGAAGGCGCACCCGGACATCTTCAACTCCCTGCTGCAGATCCTGGAGGACGGTCGCCTGACCGACTCCCAGGGCCGGGTCGTGGACTTCAAGAACACCGTCATCATCATGACGACGAACCTCGGCACCCGGGACATCTCCAAGGGCTTCAACCTGGGCTTCGCCGCCCAGGGCGATGTGAAGACCGGCTACGAGCGGATGAAGAACAAGGTCAACGAAGAGCTCAAGCAGCACTTCCGGCCGGAGTTCCTGAACCGTGTCGACGACACGGTCGTCTTCCACCAGCTCACCGAGGAAGACATCATCCAGATCGTCGACCTGATGATCGCCAAGGTGGACGAGCGCCTCAAGGACCGGGACATGGGCATCGAGCTCAGCACCGAGGCCAAGAAGCTGCTCGCCAAGCGCGGTTACGACCCGGTGCTGGGCGCCCGCCCGCTGCGCCGGACGATCCAGCGCGAGATCGAGGACGCCCTGTCGGAGAAGATCCTCTTCAACGACCTGCGTCCGGGCCACATCGTGGTCGTCGACATCGAGGGCGAGGGGGAGAACACCAAGTTCACCTTCCGCGGCGAGGAGAAGTCGGCCCTGCCCGACGCCCCGCCGATCGAGTCCGCCACCGGCGGCTCGGGCCCGAACCTGAACAAGGACGCGTAAGCGCGAGTCCCGTCCGCTGCCCCGGAACCACAGCTGTGGTTCCGGGGCAGCGGCGTTTCCACGACCCGTTGCGCTACAGCTCCACCACTTCGATGCCCTCCGGGATGTCGGTGGGGCGGGGGAGGCGGCTGCCGATGAGCAGCGTCTCCAGCCGGGGGAAGGCGGTCAGCCAGTCCATCGGGACGCCCAGGTCGTAGGAGAGCCACAGCCGGGTCAGCCGCTCGGCGACGACGCCCTCGATGAGCTGGTCGGGCGTGAACCGGCCGGCGATCTGGAGGTGCGGCCGGCCGCCCAGCCGGCGCAGCGCGTGCAGCTCCTGCGGATCCGAGACCGGGAAGTACAGCTCGGTGTCGTCGAGATGGGCGATGATCTCGCGGGCGTACCGCTCGGTGTCGTACTTCCGCCAGGCGCTCGCCAGCTGCGCCCGTACGTCCAGGTGCGGCCGCTCGCGCAGTCCTGTGAGGTAGTCGATGGCCATGTCGTCGCCGATGGAGGTGGCGGTGAGCGCGAGGAGGTAGGCCTCCGCGTCGGTGGCCGTGGCGGGGTCCGGCAGCATCTCCAGGACGATCGGCCCGATCCAGCCCAGCGCACGTGCCCCGGCGGGGGTGGTGGGCCGCATCATGTCGCGGGTGAAGCGCTGCACCCGCCGGCGTACCTCCGGGTCCAGCTCGGTGGCGTGCTCCAGGCAGGCGGCGGCCAGCAGCTTGCGGTGCCGGGCATCCGCTGCCTTGACGCCCGCGTGCGGGGCCAGCAGCCCGTTCAGCAGCTGGGCGCACTCGTCGGGCCGGGCGAGTGCGACGGCCATCCGGATGACGTCCTCCCACTCCGTGTGGTGGGCGTGGTCCAGCAACAGCGTGAAGTCGTGCCGCTGCACGGTGGCCCGCGCGGCGAGATAGTCCTGGAACGTGCGGTGCACGAAGTCCACCGTGCCGGGCGTCGTCTCGCGCAGCAGCCCCGTCCGGTTCAGCAGGTGCCGGTAGACGTCCTCGGCGTCGCCCTGCCGGGCCGCGTCGGGGATGGCGGGCAGGTGCCGGGCGAGGGTGTCGACGGCTACGTCCCGGCCCATCTCGGAGCGCCCGTTGACCAGCATCCAGTGGGCCAGCTTCTGCAGCAGCTGAATCTTCGGCTGCCGCGGCAGGTCGATGGCGTCGGTGGGGACCATCGCCCGCTCCTGGTCCCGCCGCTCCAACAGCATCGACAGGCCCGCGTCGTACAGCTCCTTGCGGCCGCTGGGGAGGTAGCCGCGGCGGTCCCGGTGGAGCGCGCACAGCAGTCCGCACATCAGCGGGTTGGTGGCCAGCCGCCCCAGGTCTCGGGTGATGCGGACGGCGTTCAGCAGCGTCCGTTCGTAGTGCCCGAGCCGGTCCAGGTCGGCGGGCGACTGCTGGGCGGCGGCCCGGTGCCAGCGCTGGATGAACGCCGCGACGTCCTCCCGGCTCATCGGCGCCAGCCGCAGCTCGGTGAAGCCGTCGGGGGCCAGCCAGTCCTCCGGTACGGCGGAGGGCCGGGAGGTCACCACCCACACGTTGCCGGGGTACCGGGTCGTCCACTCCCGCAGCCGCGTCCGCAGCCGCTCGCGGTCGTCCTCCGGCGCCTCGTCCACCCCGTCGACGAGCAGCAGCCCGCGGCCCGCCCGCAGCACCCGCTCCGCCCACCCGGGCGGCTGCCCGGCCGCGCCCGGGTGCCCCATGGCCGCCAGGAAGCCGTCCGGCGACGGGATGCCGGAGTGCGAGGCGAAGCGCCGTACGGGCAGCAGGAACGGCACCCGCCCGGACAGCTCCGCGCTCAGCGCCGGCGGCAGCTCGTCGCGCGCCGTGCCGACCGCGAGCCACTGCAGCAGGGTCGTCTTGCCGGACCCCGCGACGCCCCGTACGAGCACCCGGTCCAGCCCGGAGAGGGCCTGTTCGGCCGGGACGGGCGGCGCCTGCGGGCCGGGGTCCCGGCGCTCGCGGGCCGGCGGCCCTGACGTCTCCGGCTGGCCGCGCTCGCACTGAAGCCCCAGGTAGGCGGCGTCCAGCGGCCAGCTGTCCGGGGAGTGCGCGAGGTCGATGCCGAAGATCGTGAGGTGGTTGTGGAGCACGGTGACGTCGCGCGCGTACTGCGCTTCGAAGGCGGCGTCGTCGGGCGCTTCCTCATCCCGGACCGCTCCGTCCGGGACCGCCTCGCGAAAGACCGGTTCGCCGCCTCCGCCGTCCCCGTCGGAGCCGTCCTGCCCGGCCGCCAGTTCCGCCAGCCGCCGGGTCTCCGCCGGCAGCGTGCGGGCCACGAAGTCCGACCGTCGCGTGAAGAAGTGCAGGATGTGCACGGCCAGGACGTCGAGGACGGCCCGGTACAGCGCGCGGCCGTCATCGGTCAGCGCGTGCTCCACGTCCGGGACGGCGGCCCGCATCCGCTGCGCGAAGTCGCCGGGCCGCAGCCGTACGGCGTGCCAGTCGTCCAGCTCGGACGCGGCGAGCGCGGCGAGCGTACGGGCCAGCGCGCCGACCAGGGGCGGGAGCGCCGCCTCGGCGGGCACGGCCGGCGCCACGAGCCGCTCCGCGAGGCGTTCCAGGTCCTCCTCGGTGAGCGCCGGCTTCTCCCCGCGGAAGGCCACGAGCCGCGCCACGGGCACCGGCCGGTCGTCCGCCACCCCCGCCGCCGGATCGTCCTCCGCGCTCACGAAGAGCGCTCTGACGAGGGGCCCGACGTGTCCTGGCACGAGGCGGGCGGCGGCGGTCGTGGGATCCATGCGGAGGTGTCCCCCGGTAACTGGTGGGCGTCTGCAGCGCTGTTGGGCCTCAGGGTAGGGGAGCGGGGCGGGGTTGTGAGGGGGCCGGGACGTCACAGCGGCCGGACGACGTCGAGCCTTTCCAGGTGGGGGAAGTGGCGTGCGACGACTGCCTCGTCGGAGAACTCTCCCGTGGGATCGAAGAGCCTGAGTGTGGCCGGACCGGGGAGCGTGAGCCCGTCCGGGCAGGCCGCGAGGCAGTCGGCATCCACGCTGAGGTGCGTGAGCGACTCCAGTGCCGCGATCGCCTCCCAGCCCGCGGCGTCCCTCGGGCATGCCTGGGAGTCGAGCAGCAGGGTCCGCAGCTCCGGCCAGGCCCGTACGACGAGCGGCCCCGACCAGTCACGGGAAGCGGTGCCGCCCAGCCGCAGGGTCTGGAGCGGCGCGTCCTTCGGCAGGTCGTCGGGGCCCCAGGCGACGTCCGGCAGGTGGACCATCAGGCTGGTGAGCCCGGACAGTGAGGCGAGAGGCCGCAGGTCCCGGAGCCGGGGGAGGTGGAACAGGCCGAGCCACTCCAGAGGCAGACCGGTGAGCGGCGAGAGGTCGGTGACGCGCGGGGTGTCGTAGAGGGTCAGCTGTGTGAATCGCGGCGTGCTCCGCAGGAACCCGAGGTCGTGGATGTCATTGGCCTCGATGCGGAGGAAGGTGGCGCCGGCTTCGCACGCGTACGTCGCGAGCGCGTCCTGGGTCACCTTGCTCCGGACGTCGAGCCGCTCGCGCCCGCCCATCTCCCGCAGCAGCCGCAGGTGTTCGTCGGCGTGGACCGAGAACATCAGGCCGTCCGGGTCGAGGTGCCGGACGATCTCGTCCGCGTACCGCCCGGCATCGAACCGGTGCCAGGCCCACACCAGTTGGGAGCGGACGCGCAGCGCCGGATGGTCCCGGAAGCGGCCCAGTACCGGCAGCGCGCGCTCCGACTCCACGTTCGAGGCCGCGACCGTGACGGCGACCGCCTCGTCCTCCGTCAGCCCCTCGGGGCTCGGTAGCAGTTCCAGGACCAGCGGGCCCGCGGCGGCCAGTTCCCTGGCCTCCTCGGCGGAGCGGGGCGGCAGCAGCTCCGCCGTCCGTTCCTCCACGGCCGTACGGACCGCCGGGGCCAGCTCCGAGGCGTGTTCCAGGCAGGCCAGGGCCAGCAGCCGGACGCGGATGCGCACCGCGCGCTCGTCCGCTCCGCTCGCCGCATCGGCCCGTGTCAGCAACTCCCGCAGGATCTCGGCGCGTTCGCGTGGCCGGCCGTGCGCCACCGCCATCCGGATCACGTCCTCCCACTGGGAGTCGTGCGCATGGGCGGTCAGCAGGCCGATGTCCCACTCCTCGACGGCGGCCCGCGCGCCCAGGTAGTCCTGGAAGGTGCGGTGCACGAACGTGACGGCGCCGGGGGTGGGTTCGCGCAGCAGTCCGCTGCGGAGCAGCAGGTGCTGGAAGACCGCGCCGGCGTCCCCCTGGGCGGCGGCCGCCGGTACGGCGGGCAGCGCGTCCGCGATGATGCGCTCGGCGTGCGCCCGGTCCAGCTCCGTCCGGCCGTTGCGGATGAGCCAGTACGCGAGCCGCTGCAGCAACTGGATCTGCGGCTCGTCGCTCAGCTCGATGCCGTCCGGGCCGTTCATGTCGCGTTCCCGGTCGCGGCGCGACAGCAGCATGGTCAGCGCCGCGTCGTACAGCTCCTTGCGGCCGTGCGGCAGGTAGCCGCGCCGGTCGCGGTGGAGCGCGCAGATCAGCCCGCACATCAGGGGGTTGGTGGCCAGCCGCCCCAGGTCCTGCTTGGTGCGTACGGCGTGCAGCAGCGACTGCTCGTACGCGGTGAGCCGGTCCTCGTCGGCGGGGGCTTCCGCGCGCGCCGCGGCGTGCCAGCGCGCGAGGAACGCGGCCACGTCGTCCCGGCTCATCGGGGCGAGCGTCAGCTCGGTGAAGCCCTCGGCCGCGAGCCAGTCCGTGCGGACGGCGGAGGGGCGCGAGGTCACCATCCACAGGTTGTGGGGGAACGCGTCCAGGAGGTCGCGCAGCCACCGCCGGGTCCGGTCGCGCTCCCGTTCGGGTATCTCGTCCAGGCCGTCCACGAGGACCAGCCCGCGGCCGCTCGCCAGTACCCGGTGCGCCCAGCCTTCCGGCTGCGCGCCGGCCACCGGGCAGCCGACGGCCGCGAGGAACCGGTCCGGCGTGGGGAGGCCGCCCCCGGCGCGTTGGAGCGTCCGCAGGGGCAGGACGAAGGGAATGCGCCCGTAGAGGTGGGGCAGCGCCGCGGCGCCGGCCGCCGAGGCGCAGGAGACCGCGAGCCACTGGACCAGCGTGCTCTTGCCCGAGCCGGCGACGCCGCGCAGCAGGACGCGGTGGTGCCCGGCGAGCGCCTGGTCGGCGCGGACCGGGGAGGCGGGCGGGGCCGGGAGGCCGGGCAGGTCGTCGTACGGGCCGTCGGCGTCCGGCGCCGCGGCCTGTTCCCCGTACGTCGCCTGCAGGCTCAGGTACGCCGCGTCCAGCGGCCAGCGGTCCGGCGACTGCGCCAGGTCGATGCCGTAGATCGTCAGCCGGCCGTGCTTCTTCCCGAGGTACGCGAGGTAGTCCCGCTCGAAGGCGGTGTCCGCGGCCCGGGGCGACGGATTGCGTGCGATCAGCTCGTCCGTCAGCGCGATCAACCGGTCCAGACTGCGGCTCTGGTCGACCAGGGTGCGCGCGACGAACGTCGAGCGCTGGGTGAAGAAGTGCACGATGTGCAGGCAGGCGGCGCCGAGCAGGGTGTCGTACAGCTCCTCGGCAGCCCGCGAGAGCGTGCTCTGCGGCGCCCGGCCGGCCTCCTGCCGCAGCCGCCCGGCGAGCGCCGGGGCGCCGAGCCGGACGGCCTGTACGTCGTCCATGTCCAGCTCGCCGAGGCCGTACAGGGTCCGCGCGAGCGCGTCGGCGACGGCGGCCTCGTCGGCGGCGGGTACGGGCCGCTCGCCGGGGCCCGCGGCCCGTACCGCCCGGGCGACCAGTTCTTCGGCGATCTTCCGTAGATCGCCCTCGGTGAGGGTGCGCTTCTCGCCGGTGAACGACACCAGTGCCGACACCCGTACCGGCCGCTCCGCGAGCCCCGCGCCGGGTCCCTCCGCCACGAAGAGTTTCTTCACGAGCGGGGCCAGGACGGATGAGGCCAGCCGGGCCCCGAGTGCTGCCGGTTCCATGCCGGGCTTCCCCCTCCTGTGCCGGCCGAATGCGCCTTTCAGGTTACCGGCGTCACAGGCCCTTGGTCCCGAAACGGACATACCAAGGCCCTCGCGCAAAGTGCGCGTAACGGGGGGTTCGGTGACATGCCGCACAGCGGATTCCGGGCCTACTAAAGGGCATAGGAAAGGCGCCGGGTGGTGTGGTGGGACGCAGTTCCCCGGCGGTTCGGGACTTTCGACAGGGGGGTGGAAAGGTCTTGTGACAGGGCAGTCGAGGATCAAGGGAGTGCCTGGTGGCGGCGGAATTCGGCACCCAGGGGCGGTGCCGGAAAGAAGTCGGCTGGGATGTTTTGAAGCGAATGCGGCGGGTAGCGCAAGGGGCTGATTCCCGCAGCTGTTGTTACGGGGTCCGGTAGTAGAAAGGCTTCTTGGCAGGCCGGCGAGCGGCGATTACCAAGGAATGGCGATCCCGGTTGGTCCCGGCCGGGAGTCTTTCTTTCGGAGGTAATTCCCGCATGTCGAAGTTCTCCCTCACCCGGTATTCGAAGAAGCCCGCCCTGCGTACCCGCGCCACCGTTCTGGTGGCCGGCATGGGCGCCTCCCTCGCGCTGGGTGCCGGTGCTGCTTCGGCGTTGGACGGTGGCGCGGTTTCGCTCCAGGGCCTCTCCACGGACGTGGCGAGCACGGTGAGCGCGCAGGCCGACGCGCAGAAGAAGGCGATCGACGCGGAGAAGAAGGCCAAGGCCGACCGGGCCAAGGCCGCCGCTGACCGGCACGAGCGTGCCCAGCGGCAGCTGCAGAAGACCAACGGCTGGGAGAAGCCGGTGGACAAGTACGGCATCGGCGAGAAGTTCGGTCTGGCGGGCAGCCACTGGTCGCACAAGCACAGCGGTCAGGACTTCGTGGTGCCCACCGGTACCCATGTGAAGGCCGCGCACGAAGGCACCGTCGTGAAGGCGGGCCCGAACGGCGGCGGCGACGGTCCGGCGTACGGTAACGCCATCGTCATCAAGCACGGTCCGCACACGTACACGCAGTACGCGCACCTTTCGAAGATCCAGGTCCAGGTGGGCCAGAAGGTCTCCGTGGGTCAGCAGATCGCGCTTTCCGGCAGCACCGGCAATTCGACCGGTCCGCACCTGCACTTCGAGGTCCGTACCGGCCCGGACTACGGCACCGGTATCGAGCCGGTGAAGTACCTGAAGAGCGAGCACCTGCACATCTGAGCCGCCGGACGGCGGGAACTCGACAACTCCGTCAGGAAGCCGCGGGAGGATTCGCCGCGGTGACCAATTCGAGGGCGACTTCGAGGATGGCCTTGCGCTTTTCCTCGGGGTCGCCCTCGACGTTCTGCATGGCGAACATGCCGGCGTGCAGCGATACCAGTGCGGTGACGCAGCGCGCCTGGTCCGTCAGCTCGGCGTCCGGCTCCTTGAGGAGTCCGACCATCGACAGCATGCGCGCCTTGAACGATTCGCCGATGCTGAGGTCCCGGACGGTGGCCTGGTTCTCCTGCATGAAGCGGAAGAGCGGGGCGGCGTCGCGCAGCGCCTCGCTGTAGCGGCGCACGATCTCCTTCTTCGTCTCCAGCGTGCGCGGCCGGTCGGCGGCCCACTCGATCAGCTCGTCGCAGGGCCTGGCCAGGTCCTCGAAGAGGCTGATGACGATGTCTTCCTTGGTCTTGAAGTGGTAGTACAGGGCGGCCTTGGTGACCTCCAGCCGCTCGGCGATCTCCCGCAGCGAGGTCTTCTCGTACCCCTGCTGGGCGAAGAGGTCCAGGGCCACGTCCTGAATGCGCTGCCGGGTGTTGCCCCTGCGCGCGTGTGCTGTGCCCATGGTGCTCTCCTTCATCGTCCGTGCGGCCTCTCGCAGGCTATCCCTGGTCAGGCGGGGTCGGGCAAAACTTACTTGACGACCGGCTAGTTGCACCTTTACCGTCTTCGTCGACAGTAAACTTGCCGGGCGGCAAGTAAGTAACCTGAACGGGGGAGTGATGGCCGCAACCCAGGCCACCGCGCCGACGGAGACCGGGGCCAGACAGCCCGCGAGCGTCCGTGTGGTGCTCTTCGCACTGATGATCGCGATGCTGCTCGCGATGCTCGACAACATGATCGTGGGCACCGCGATGCCGACGATCGTCGGCGAGCTGGGCGGCCTCGACCACCTCTCCTGGGTGGTCACCGCCTACACCCTCGCCACCGCCGCGTCCACGCCCATCTGGGGCAAGCTCGGCGACATGTACGGCCGCAAGGGCGTCTTCCTCACGTCCATCGTGATCTTCCTGATCGGCTCGGCGACCTCCGGCATGGCCCAGGACATGGGCCAGCTCATCGCCTTCCGCGCCGTGCAGGGCCTGGGCGCCGGCGGTCTGATGGTCGGCGTCATGGCGATCATCGGCGACCTGATCCCGCCCCGGGAGCGCGGCAAGTACCAGGGCATGATGGCCGGCGTCATGGCCGTCGCCATGATCGGCGGCCCGCTGGTCGGCGGCACCATCACCGACCACCTCGGCTGGCGCTGGAGCTTCTACATCAACCTGCCACTCGGCGCGATAGCCCTGGCCATGATCACCGCCGTGCTGCACCTGCCCAAGAAGCGCGCCCGGGCACGCATCGACTACGTGGGCGCCGCGCTGCTCACCGTCGGCATCACCGCGCTCGTCCTGATCACCACCTGGGGCGGCACCGAGTACGACTGGCTGTCGGCGCAGATCGTCGGTCTCGGCGTGCTCGGCGTGCTCTCCCTCCTCGCGTTCGTCCTGGTCGAGCGCAAGGTCAGCGAGCCGGTCCTGCCGCTGCACATCTTCCGCAACGGCAACTTCTCGCTCGTCACCCTGATCGGCTTCCTGGTCGGCTTCGTGATGTTCGGGTCGATGACCTTCCTGCCGCTCTTCCAGCAGACCGTCCAGGGCGCCTCGGCCACCAACTCCGGCCTGCTGCTCCTGCCGATGCTGCTGGCGATGATGGTCGTCTCGCTGATCGCGGGCCGGATCACCACCGCCAGCGGCCGGTACAAGGTCTTCGTGGTGAGCGGCGGCGCGCTGATCACCGCCGGCCTCTTCCTGCTGTCCCTGATGGACACCGGCACCAGCCGCTTCACCTCGGGCGTCTTCATGGCCGTCCTCGGTGCCGGCATGGGCTTCCTGATGCAGACCACGATGCTGATCGCGCAGAACAGCGTCGAGATGAAGGACATGGGCGTCGGCTCGTCCTCCGCCACGCTGTTCCGCACCATCGGCGGCTCCTTCGGTGTGGCGATCTTCGGCGCGCTCTTCACCCACCAGGTGCAGGACGCCATGACCGAGCGGGTCGGCCCGGCCGGCGGCACGGCCATGGAGGGCGGCGCGCAGCTCGGCGCCAACGGACTCGCGCAGCTCCCGGCGCAGCTGAAGGACGCGTACCTGCACGCGGTCGCCGACGGCACCCACCTGGTCTTCCTGTGCGGCGCCGCCATCAGCGTCATCGGCTTCCTCGCGGCCTGGTTCCTCAAGGAGGTGCCGCTGCGCGGCGGCCCGGCGTCGAAGCCGGCCGCCGAGGAGCCCCGGGACACCGTCCCGCTCGACAAGGCGGAGCTTCCGCAGGGCGTCTGACCCGGTACGAAGCGACGATCGGCCCCGGCACCGGCAAACGGTGCCGGGGCCGTTGTCAGTGGCGCGTGCCGGCATCGGAGCGCGTGCGGCCCTTCAGGAGTGCGGCGGGTCAGTCCTCCGGGCCGGGCAGCTGGATCACGGGGAAGCTGCCGGTGGCGGTCGGGGCGTTCTCCGGCAGCCAGAGGACGGCGACGGCGCCGGTCGTGCCGTCCACCGCGGCCTCCGCGTTGCGGAAGGTCAGCCGGGCGCCGAGCACCCGGGCCTGGCCCGCCGCGATGGTCAGGCCCAGGCCGTGGCCGCGGCCCGCCCGGTCGCTGCTGCCGGTGCGGAAGCGGCTCGGCCCCTCGCGGAGCAGCGCTTCGGGGAAGCCGGGCCCGTGGTCGCGGACGCGGATGACGCGGCCCTCGACGGTGACCTCGACCGGCGGCTTGCCGTGCCGGGCGGCGTTGGCGATGAGGTTGCCGAGGATCCGCTCCAGGCGGCGCGGGTCGGTGCTGACCTCCGCGTCCCGCAGCACCTCGATCCGGATGTCCGGGCCGAGCGCCCGCACCCGCCGGCGGACGAACTCCCCGAGGTCGACGTCCTGCAGCTCGGCCCGCTCGGCGTAGCCGTCCAGGCGCGCCACCTCCAGCACGTCCTCGACGAGCGTGCGCATGGCCTGCGCCCGGTCCCGTACGAGCTCGGTGGGGCGGCCCGGGGGCAGCAGCTCCGCCGCGGTGAGCAGCCCCGTGACCGGCGTGCGCAGCTCGTGCGCGATGTCCGCCGTCACCCGCCGCTCCGCCTCGATCCGGGTCTGCAGCGCGTCGGACATGGCGTCGATGGCGTGCGCCAGCTCGTCCGTCTCGTCCCGTACCCGGCCGGGAATCTCGTCCCGTACCCGGACGGACGTATCACCCTCGGCGAGCTTGCGGGCGGCCGCCGCGGCCTTCCGCAGCCGCTTGGAGAGCCGGCCGCCGACGAGCACGCCGAGCGCGCAGCCGGCCGCCACGACCGAGATGGACCCGATGAACAGCGCCTGGTCCAGGTCGTCCAGGACGGTGAAGCGGTCGGGGAAGTCGTTGTGGAGGGAGAGCACCCGGCCGTCGTCCAGCGGCGCGGCGGCCCACACCTCCGGCGCGGCCTCGCCGTTGTCCTCCAGGTAGGTGGCGCGCCGCCCCTCGGCGACCTCGGCGCGCAGCGCCTTGGGCAGCTTGGGGTCGTCCAGCCGGGCGCCGAACTGCAGCCGGCTGGTGGTCTCGTAGATCCGCTGGGTGAAGTTCAGCCGCTCGATCTGCACGTCGCGGCTGTTGTCGAGCATGGAGACCCGGGCGGCGTTGTGCACGACGAGGCTCAGCGCGATCGCGACCAGCGCTCCGACTAGCGCGATCGCCGCACTGAGCTTCCAGCGCAGTCCCGTACGCAGGGCGAGCCCGACCACGCCGCGGTCAGCCTCTCAGCTTGTAGCCGAAGCCGCGGACCGTCTCGATGCGGTCCTGGCCGATCTTGCCGCGCAGCCGCTGCACATGGACGTCCACGACCCGGGTGTCGCCGCCCCAGCCGTAGTCCCACACGCGCTCCAGCAGCCGGTCGCGGGAGAGGACCGTGCCCGGCGCGTCGGAGAACTCCAACAGCAGCCGCATCTCGGTCGGCGTCAGCGCGACCGGCTCGCCGGCCCGCCGCACCTCCATGCCCTCGGTGTCCACCTCCAGGTCACCGAAGCGCAGCAGCCCGTCGTCCGCCGCCGGCGCGGACTCCTTGCCCGCACCGCCGCGGCCGTCGGGGCCGCTGGCGTGCCCGAAGCGGCGCAGTACCGCCCGTATCCGGGCCACCAGCACCGCGCCGTCGAACGGCTTGGTGACGTAGTCGTCGGCGCCCGCCTCCAGGCCGAGCACCACGTCGATGGAGTCGGCGCGCGCGGACAGCATGATCACCGGGACCGTGGACTCGTCCCGGATCCGCCGGCACAGGCTGACCCCGTCCAGACCCGGCACCATGACGTCGAGCAGGGCGATGTCCGGCCGGTCGGCACGGAACGCCTCCAGGCCCGAAAGCCCGTCGGGCATGGCCGTCACCACGAAACCGTCCCGCTCCAGCGCGAGCTGGGTGGCCTCGCGGATGACGTCGTCGTCCTCGACGAAGAGCACATGGGTCTCGGCCATGCGGGTTCTCAATCCTCCGATGGTGTCGCGTTCGGATCGGCGCTGTCGCCGGTCTTGCTGTAGTCGGTGTGGTAGCGGACGTACTCACGGAAGTGGTTCTTCGTCCAGTGGTACGTCATCACATCCTCGCCCGAGGGGCAGCAGACGGCGTCGTCGGTCTTGTACGTCTGCTTGGTGATCTCCAGCTCGCCCTTGCTGACCGCGGCGTAGACCGGCGGCTCCTCGCTGGTGAAGACGTTCTCGTAGCCCTTGGAGCTCTTGCGGTACACGTACGAGCCGATCCCGACGGAGTCCGTACAGGTCATCACGTTGACGATGACGTCCGCCGCCTTGCCGCCGGTCAGCGGGGCGTAGGTGACGTCGATCGGGTACTCGTCGGCCGTGCACGGCTTGGCCAGGGACTTCTTCACCCCGGCGCCGACCTTGGGGTCCTTGCGCAGCAGCGCCCGCGCGTCGACCTTCTTGTACGCCACGGAGGACGAGGGGGAGGGCGTCGGCGTCGCGCTGCGGGCCCGGGACGGTACGGGCGTGTCGGCCGCCGACCCCTCGGACCGCACCCCGTCGCCGGTCGTCTCGCACCCGGCCAGCAGCAACGCGATCGCGGCGATCCCACCGAGGACCGTGCCGGCCGCGCGCCACAAGTTCACGGGCAGGCGCGAGGAAGGGGCCGGCCGCTTCTCGGCCGGTCCGCCGTCGGCTCCGCCGCCTCTGGTCACACCGCTCCTGCTCACCATGTGCCGCTCACCCGTCGCCGGCCCCTGGGCCGGCGGTTCCGCGGCCGGTCAGGCCGCGCACCGCTCCCGCTCCTGGTCGTCGCGCTCCAGTACGCGCGCGTCGACCTCACGGTTCATCAGCTCCTGGCGCAGCCGGGCCAGCGCCCGGTGCAGCGTGCTCTTGACCGTCCCCGTGGACATGCCCAGCGCCGCCGCGGTCTCCTCCGTACTCATCTGCTCCCAGTGTCGCAGGACGACGACGCTGCGCTGCTTGGGAGCCAGCACCGAGAGGATGTCCATGAGCAGGGCGCGGTCGGCGCGCTGCTCGGTGCCGTCGTCCACGCTCGCGTCCGGGAGCTGCTCGGTGGGCACCTCCTCCAGCTTGCGCGCCCGCCACCACTCGGTCCGCGTGTTGATCATGACGCGGCGCAGGTAGGCGTCGGCGAGCGACTTGTCGGCGATGCCGTCCCAACGGCCGTACGTCCGTACCAGCGCCGTCTGCAGGAGGTCCTGGGCGTCGACCGGGTCGGGCACCAGACGTCGCGCGCTCCGCAGCAGCGCATCCTGCCGAGTGCGCACGTACTCTTCGAAGTCCAGTACCTTGCCGCCGCTGGTCGCCATACCGACGCCTCCGTTCCTCCGCCTGCGTTCCCCACGTTGCGTGTGCCGGTGGTCGCGGGCCGGGCGCCGTACGTCTGACGGCGCGGCCCTTCTCCAGCACGAAGAGGACGCTACGGAGGGGGTGTTGCGGCGTCATGCGCGGCTGCCCCACAGGGAGTGCACAGGAATCCGTCGATTGTGTAACAGCGGCGCGGGGCTCCTCCTCGCGGGGGACGGGAGTCGCCGGAACGTCATTCCACAGGGGGAGGACGGGCCCGCCGCGCGGCGGGTTCCACCGGAAGCGCCATTCGGCGGCATCGGCATATGCCGATGCCTTTTTCTGTGGTCGGATGGCAGAGACCTTTCCGTTTTGTCCCGAAAGGATGCGTTTTGCCATGCGACGCCTCGCCGCTGCCCACAGTCCCCCGACCGGTGCGGCCCGACGGACCCGAGGGCACGGCCCAGGGCTGCCGGGGCGCCGACGGCGCCGCGCACACCAGCGGTGGTGCGCCGCCCTCCTCATCCTCGCCGCCCTGCCGGCGGCCGCCTGCGGGGTGACGGCGGCCGACGACGCCGGGGACGCCGCCGCGGCGCGCAGTGCGGCGGAGGCACGGAGCGCGGCCGGCCCCCGGTACCCGGTACGGATCCTGGCCTTCGCCGCCAACACCGGCTCGGACTCGCTCTCCGCGTACAACGTCCAGCTGGCGCGGCCGCTGGGCGCCTCGCCGGTGGGCAACGGACCGACGGGAGTGGGCGCCGCGCCGAACGGCAACACCGTGTACGTGGCGAACAGCAAGAGCAACACCGTGTCCTTCGTGGACACCGAGACCCGCCAGGTCATCGCCACCGTGCCGGTCGGCGCCCAGCCGTACGCCGCGATGCCCACCCCGAACGGCGCCCGCGTGCTGACGGCGAACTTCGGGGCGAACACCGTCAGCGTGATCAGTGTCCCGCTCCAGCGGGTGATCGCCACCGTGCCCGTGGGCCGCATGCCGCACAGCATCGCCACCGTGCCCAACGGCACCGCGTACGTCACCAACAACGGTTCCAACACCGTGACGGTCATCAGCCCCGGCCTGCGCCCCGTCGCCGTCATCCCCGTCGGGGTCTTCCCCAGCGGGATCAGCGCCACCCCCAGGGGCGACCGGGTCTTCGTCTCCAACACCGGATCGGGGACCGTCTCGGTGATCAGCACGGCCTCGAACCAGGTGATCGCCGTCCTGCCGGTGGGCGGGGCACCCGTCGGCAACGCCGTCAGCCCGAGCGGCAACACCCTGTACGTCGCCGACTCCACCAACAATCAGCTGGTCATCGTCGACGTCGGCAGCGGCAGGGTCCGGGCCCGGATCCCCGTCGGCTTGACCCCGCAGGGCGTGGCCGTCTCCCCGGAGGGGGGCCAGGTGTGGGTGACGAACGAGGGCTCCGACACGGTGACCGTCATCAACACGGCGGCCCCGGGCAGCCCCGTCACCCTGCCCGCCGGACACCAGCCGGAGGGCATCGCCATCACGCCCCACTGACGGCGTCCGGCCCGGCCGCGCGGCCGGGCCGGGGCCGGGGGATCAGGTCAGCGGGAGTCGGTACAGGCCGTCCGGCAGCGGCTCCACCAGGCCGTCGGCGACCAGGCCGTCCAGGGCGCGGGCCCGCTGGACCGGCTCGTGCCACACCGCGTCCAGCCGCGCCTGCGGCACCGGCGCCACCGCCTCGCGCAGTACGGCCAGCAGCTTGCCGCGCACCTGGCGGTCGGTGCCCGCGTACGTCTGGACGCGCCGCGGCGGGCCCTCGTGCTCGGGACGGCCGGCCAGCTGCCACGCGCACTGCGCGGAGATCGGGCAGCGCACGCACTCCGGGCTGCGCGCCGTGCACACCAGTGCGCCCAGTTCCATCGTGGCCGCGGCCCACTTCGAGGCGGTCGCCTCGTCCTCGGGCAGCAGCGCACGGGCGAGCTTGCGCTCGGCGGCGGTGGTGGCGTTCGGCGGGTACTGGCGGCCGGTGACCGCACGGGCGAACACGCGCCGGACGTTGGTGTCCAGCACCGCGTGCCGCTGCCCGTACGCGAAGGAGGCCACCGCCGCCGCGGTGTACTCGCCGACGCCGGGCAGCGCCAGCAGCTGGGCGTGTTCGCGCGGCACGTCGCCGCCGTGCCGCTCCTTTATCGCGGAGGCGGCGGCGTGCAGCCGCAGCGCGCGCCGCGGGTAGCCGAGCCGGCCCCAGGCGCGCACCGCCTCGCCGGACGGCTCGGCGGCCAGGTCGGCCGGGCGGGGCCAGCGGGCGAGCCACTGCTCGTAGACCGGCAGGACCCGGTTGACGGGCGTCTGCTGCAGCATGAACTCGCTGACCATCACGCCCCAGGCACCCGCCTCGGGGCGGCGCCACGGCAGATCGCGGGCGTGCTCGTCGAACCAGACGTTGACCGGCTCGTGCAGTCGCCGGCCGGCCCTGTCGGCGGCGTCGGCGGCATCCGTGGCGATGCCGGTGGCGGATGCGGCGGCAAGGGCGGAGGCGGCGGTGGGCTCGGCGGGGCGCGGCGCGGGGGTCCCGGCGGTGCGTCCGGTGCCGGGCTCCACGGCGGCGTCGCCGGCGGGCTGGGCGGGGGCAGGAGTGGAAGTCATGGCACCGTCGATCCTGACACGGTGGCGCGCGGCGGTGAAACGCGCCGGGCCCGCGCCGCCCGTTGTGCACCTGCACGTGGTACGCGGACTGCTGCAACGGGGCGTGCGGAGGGCCGCCGGGACGGCCGTATGACCGAGGCGCGGGGCGCCGCTCCGCCACCCGCCCGGGCGAGCGAGGATGCTTCCATGACCCACAGCGCGCCCCAGCCCGAGGACCACCCCTGCCCGCCCGAGATCCTGCAGGCCCTGGCCGACCACACCACCATGACGCTCGCCTACACGGACGACGACGGGCCCCAGGCCTGTGCCGTCCTGTACGCCGCGACCGACGGCCCGGCCCCCGTCCTCCTCTTCGTCACCTCGGAGTCCACCCGCCACGGCCGGGCCCTGGCCGCCGCGCACCCCGCGGCCCCGGTCGCGTTCACCGCCCAACGCGACGACCAGGAGTGGTCCGGCCTGACGGGCGTGCAGGGCCGCGGCACGTGCCGCCGCCTGGACGGTGCGGAGCGCCGGCGGGCCTGGCGCGCGTACGCCGACCGCTTCCCGTACGTCGCGCTCAGCCCCAAGCTGCGCAGCGCCATGGACCACACCGCCTTCTGGGAACTCCGGCCCACCTGGCTCCGCCTGATCGACAACGCCCGGGGCTTCGGCCACAAGGAGGAATGGTCAGGCGGGAGCGGGAGGAGCGGGGAGACGGCGCCGTAGCCCCGCACGGACGAGTGCGGCGCCTCTGACGGTGACGGGGGAGAGCGGCGCCGGCGCGGTATCGGCGCGCGCCCGCCGGCAGTTCCGGCACCGTCTCTCGTCCTGCAGCGGCACGAAGTCCGTGACCGCGCAGTCCGTGCAGGTACGGACCCGGGCAGCGGCGGACGGCGGCGACCCGCCCGGCTCGGGCGGCTCGGGCGGCGGATCAGGGAGCTTACGGGTGAGCCGGTCCCGCACGAGGGCGGCCGGCGAATGGATGGGATACGGCAGCCCCGAGGTCAGCGCGGTGTGCAGCTCAGCCGAGGTGGCCCCGCGGGCCAGCCATTCGGCGGCGAGCGGCGCGAGCTCACGTACGTCCCGGCCGCTGAGCCGGAGGCGCGGCTCGGCACGGGAGACCGCCGCGAGGGCGACGACCGCCTCGTCGGCCGACTCGGCGGGGTGGGGGGTGTTCTCCCTGGTCTTGTCTTCAGGGGGACGCCCGACCGGCCGGTCCGTCGCTGCACCGACCGGCGGTTTCGGCTCACTCGGTGCGCCGTGCCGGACGCGGGCCGCCTGTTCCTTCTCCAGCGGTTCGTTGGAGATGAGCTGATCGGTGGCCCAGCGGCCGTTGCTGCCCTGGTACCGCCACTCGTACAGGTACCGTTCGGCGGCCAGCTCGCGCTTCGCGCGGGTGAGCTTGCGGGAATTCCAGCCGGCCTGGCGAGCGATGTCCTGCGGGGCCGTCTCGGCCCCCTCGGGCAGTGACAACGCCCAGAGGAGCAGCACCTTGGCGTCGGAGGAAAGCCGCGGATGGCGGATGATTTCGTTCGGCGCGAGGGTGAAGAACCGGGTGGGCGCGTTAGCATGCTTGAGCACTTCGGGGGTGGTCCGTTTCCCTCGGCAGTGAAGGCCCCAGTGCGGTGTTGGTAGCACCCGCTGGGGCCGCTTTGCGCCCACAGTATCGGCGATCAAACCCCCTGTACCTCGCTGATACGAGTGAACTACCGGCTCGAAAAGGCCAGTTAGCGCCGTATGTGCGCGAGGAACGCGGCCCAGACGTCGGCCGAAAAGACGAGCACGGGCCCGTGCGGGTCCTTGCTGTCACGGACGGGGACGAGGCCGGGGAGCCCGTAGGCGGTCTCGACGCACGCTCCGCCGTCCTGGTTGCTGTAGCTGCTCTTACGCCAGTGCGCCGTGCTCAGGTCGGGGACTGCTCGCATCGCTTGTACTCCTTCATCACCGCGCGGATCAGCGTCGCGGATTCCGCAGGGGAAAGTGCGTACGCCCTGAGGGCATCGTAGGCACGCTTCCGCTTGGCCACGGTTGCCTCGTTGTCGATGAGTTGGCCGGAGTAGCCGGTCTCTTCGTAAGCCACGGTGAGCTTGTTCGGCAGGGTGATGAGGATGAGCGGGATGTTCATCAGCGCGTGCTCACCGTGGTCGAACGGCAGCACTTGGATCGTCGTGTACCGAGTGTCCATGAGCGGCAGCAGGCCGGCCAACTGATCGTGCATGGTGCCGCGTCCGCCGACGGGGCGACGCAGCACCGCCTCGTCGAGGACGGCCCAGAAGTACGGCCGGCAGGGGGCCCGCAGCAGCTCCTGACGGGAGAGCCGGGCTGACACCTTCTCCTCGATCTCCTCATCCGTCGCTTCGTTGTCACCGACGCGCAGCAGGGCCCGCGCGTACTCCTCGGTCTGCAACAGGCCGGGCACCGTCTGGGCCGCGTAGTCCTCGATCGTCGCGGCCTGCGCCTCCAGGGCCATGAAACCCCGATACTTTCCCGGGTGCGGCTCCCGTCGTGCCAGTTCGTACAGGCGGGCGAAGTGGCCGTCCGTGCCGAAGGCGGCGTCGAGTGCGGAGGGGAGGCCGGGCGGGATGGAGCGGTCGGCCGTCTCGACATTCCCGAGGTGTGTCTTGCTGTAGCGGACGATCTCGGCGAGCTGGGCCAGGGACAGCCGGGCGGCCAGCCGCTCGCGGCGCAGCTCCGCGCCGAAGAAGTCGCGGGCCGACCGGCCGGGGAACAACTCGCGGGGCTCTGCCGCCATCTGCGGCCTCCTCTGTCCTCATGGCCCGCTGCGGACGCGCGGCGGGTTCCGACCGTAGCGCCGGAGCGCAACCCTTTCCTTACGGACAGTGATTTTCGGCACGGAAGGTGGAGCTCATGGGTGCGGTGGAGGAGAAAGGGGCGGCCCCGCCGAAGGGGTCGTTCGCGGTGGACACGCGGACGGCAGAGGTCGGCGAGGTCATGGACGTCATCGAGGGGACGGTCTGGCTGCGGCCGCCCCGCGGCGGGCGCGAGTGGGAGGTGCCGTGCGGCGCCGCACGGCCCGCAACCGCTGCCGAGGTGCTGAGCGCCAAGGTCGCGCAGGCGAACTCTGCTCGGCGCCGGGGACGACGACGGGCCCCGGCAGGCGGGGGCTCGGGGTCGATTTCGGGAGCTGACCTGGAGGAACCAGGCAGATGATGGGAAAAGTCGGCGGCCCGTCGGCGGGTACTGGCTGGCATCGGGGCTGATCTCTCGTACAGTTTCCGCGTGGGATCTCTGCGCAATCCGATCGGGCCGCTTCCCTCCTCCATCTACTGGCGACGGAGGGCGGTCGCGCTCGCGATCCTCGCGCTCCTCGTGCTGCTGGTGGTGTGGGCCCTCAACATGGGCAACACCAGCGGTGACGGCTCGAACAACAAGGGGTCTGCCGGTGGTCCCGCCACGTCCATCACGCCGGGGCCCAACGCCACCGACTCCGGCATCAGTCAGAAGCCGGGCGGCCGCGACGAGGCGGGCGACGGCGGCGGGGACGGCGGTGACGCGGGTTCCGGTGGGGCCGGGAGCGGCGGTTCGGGCGGCTCCGGTGGCGGTACGGGCGACGGTACGCCCATCGGCGAGGGCGGCGGCTCCGGATCCGGCGCGGGTGTCGGCGGCGGTGGCGGCGTCCTGGTGCCGAGCGGCTCGTCGCTTGCCGACTGCCAGGGTTCCGACGTCGAGTTGAAGCTGCACAGCGTCAAGAACGACTACGGCCCGGACGACCGCCCCACGTTCGAGGTGACCGTCAAGAACACCACGGACAAGGACTGCAAGGTCGACTTCGGCCGCAAGTCCGCGGTGCTGACGATCAGTCACACCAACAGCGAGGACCATGTGTACGCCTCGGACGACTGCCCGCCGAGCACCGGTCCCGCGCTGCTGAAGGTGCCCGCGCGGGCGACCCTCACCCGGACCGTCGAGTGGGACCGCAAGCCCACGGCCCCGCAGTGCGCCACGCCCGGTGCCAAGACGGCGAAGGCGGGCACCTACCTGGCGGAGATCACGGTCGACGGGCTGAAGCCGGACAGCACGTCCTTCGTCCTCGCGAAGGACTGACGTCCGCCCCGCGGCAGGCCGACGCCCGCTCGCGAAGGACCGGAGCCCGCCGGCCGTACCGTACGGCTCGGCCGGCCGTACGGGTCAGACGTAGCGTTCCAGGATTGAGGACTCCGCGAGGCGGCTGAGGCCCTCGCGGACGGAGCGGGCGCGGGCCTCGCCGACGCCGTCCACCGTCTGGAGGTCGTCGACGCTGGCCGCCAGGAGCTTCTGGAGGCCGCCGAAGTGGTCGACGAGACGGTCGATCACGGCGCCCGGGAGGCGCGGCACCTTCGCCAGGAGGCGGAAGCCGCGCGGGGAGACCGCGGAGTCCAGGGTCTCGGGCGAGCCGCTGTAGCCGAGGGCGCGGGCCACGATCGGGAGTTCGAGCAGCTCGGTGTGGGAGAGCGCGTCCAGCTCGGCGAGCGCCTCCGACACCGTGCGGGAGCGCTTGGCCGTGGGCTCGGGGACGTAGTCGCGCACGACCAGCTCCCGCTCCGGCTCGACGCCCGCGATCAGCTCGTCCAGCTGCAGGGAGAGCAGCCGGCCGTCCGTGCCCAGCTCGACGACGTACTCGGCGATCTCGGTGGCGATCCGGCGGACCATCTCCAGGCGCTGGGCCACGGCGGTCACGTCGCGGACCGTCACCAGGTCCTCGATCTCCAGCGCGGAGAGCGTGCCGGCGACCTCGTCCAGGCGCAGCTTGTACCGCTCCAGCGTGGCGAGCGCCTGGTTGGCGCGGGAGAGGATCGCGGCGGACTCTTCGAGGACGCGGCGTTCGCCGTCCACGTAGAGGGCGATCAGGCGCATCGACTGGCTGACCGAGACGACCGGGAAGCCGGCCTGGATGGAGACCCGCTGCGCCGTACGGTGCCGGGTGCCGGTCTCCTCGGTGGCGATGGACGCGTCGGGGACGAGCTGGACGCCGGCGCGCAGGATCTTGGTGATGTCCTTGTCGAGCACCAGCGCGCCGTCGAGCTTGCACAGCTCGCGCAGCCGGGTGGCGGAGAACTCGACGTCGAGGACGAATCCGCCGGTGCACATCGACTCGACCGTCTTGTCGAAGCCGAGGACGATGAGACCGCCGGTGTTGCCGCGGAGGATGCGCTCCAGTCCGTCGCGCAGTGCCGTGCCCGGCGCGACCGCGCTGAGCGAGGCGCGCATCAGACTGTCACCGCCGGAGCTACCGCCGGACCTTCCGGGGGATGACGCCCGGTCGTTGGCTGCCACTGCACTCCTCCGTCGCAAGGTCTGTCGGTGCCGCAGCCCGCCCGGAGCTGCCGCGGCCGCGTACGTACGCCGCGGACGCGATCTGCGGCAGGACTGCGTTGGCGGGCGAGACCAGGGCAAAGTCTACCGGCGACGCGCCGTTTACCTAGGGGAGTCCTGCCCGGGCGGCGCGGAGCGGCACCCGGGCGGCGCACCGGAGGCGGCCTCCGGGGCTCACCGGCCGCTCAACGGCGACGCCTCGGACTCCTCCGGCGCCGACCCCTTCCGCGCGGATTCACGGGGCGGCCGGCGGGGGAGCACGCGCAGCGCCTCGCCGACATCCGCGACCTCCCGGACCCGCATGCCCGCCGGGATCTTGCCCGGGTCGGCCGGCACGAGGGCGTGGGTGAAACCGAGCCGCGCCGCCTCGGCGAGCCGGCGCTGCACGCCCGTGACCCGGCGGACCTCGCCCGCGAGCCCGACCTCGCCGATCGCCACGAGGTTCTTCGGCAGGGGCGTGTCGGACGCGGCGCTGGCCAGCGCGAGCGCCACGGCCAGGTCGGCGGCCGGCTCGGACAGCTTCACGCCGCCGACCGTCGCGCTGTAGATGTCCCGCTTGCCGAGCGCGGAGATGCGGCCGCGCTGCTCCAGGACGGCCAGCATCATCGAGACCCGGGAGGTCTCCAGGCCGGAGGTCGTCCGGCGCGGGGAGGGGATCTGGGAGTCGACCGTGAGCGCCTGCACCTCGGCGACCAGCGGGCGGCGGCCCTCCAGGGTGACGGTCAGGCAGGTGCCCGGCACGGGCTCGTCGCGGCGGGTCAGGAAGAGGCCCGAGGGGTCGGCCAGGCCGGTGATGCCCTCGTCGTGCAGCTCGAAGCAGCCGACCTCGTCGGTCGCGCCGTACCGGTTCTTGACGCCCCGTACGAGGCGGAGGCGGGCGTGCCGGTCGCCCTCGAAGCTGAGGACGACGTCGACGAGATGCTCCAGAAGGCGCGGCCCGGCGATGTTCCCGTCCTTGGTGACGTGGCCGACGAGGAGCGTGGACATGCCGCGCTCCTTCGACGCGCGGATCAGCGCCCCGGCGACCTCGCGGACCTGCGCCATGCCGCCCGGCGCGCCGTCGATCTCGGGCGAGGCGACGGTCTGGACGGAGTCCAGGATCAGCAGGGAGGGCTTGACCGAGTCGAGGTGGCCGAGGACGGCGGAGAGGTCGGTCTCGGCGGCGAGGTACAGATGGTCGTCGATGGCACCGATGCGGTCGGCGCGCAGCCGCACCTGGCTCGCGGACTCCTCGCCCGTGACGTACAGCGTGCGGTGGTCGTCGCTCGCGGCCTTGGCGGCGACGTCCAGCAGGAGCGTGGACTTGCCGACGCCGGGCTCGCCGGCGAGCAGCACGACGGCGCCGGGCACGAGGCCGCCGCCGAGCACGCGGTCCAGCTCGGCCACGCCGGTGGAGCGGGCCGTGGCCTGCCGGCCGTCGACCTGGCCGATGGGCAGCGCGGCCGTGGTGACCCGGCCCGGGGCCGTCGTCCGGACGGCCGGGCTGCCGCCGGCCTCCTCGACCGTGCCCCACGCCTGGCACTCGGGGCAGCGGCCGAGCCACTTCGCGGTGGTCCAGCCGCACTCGGTGCAGCGGTACGACGGTCGGTCCTTGGCCGCGGATTTACGGGTTGCCATGGGAGCCACCGTAGCCGTGGGGTACGACAACGCGGCCGGGCGCGGTACGGAAGGGCGGGATGAGGGGTTCGGTGCGGGTGGATATCAGTGGGCACCGGTGCATACCGGTGGCTGCCGGCGGCACGTTCCGGGTGGCTGTGGCCGCAGATGCGTGTGTGAGGGACGGTGCGGATCGGACGCCTGTCCCCTTTTGAGGGAGAACGTCACCCGAAAGAATTAAAAGCCGCCAAGCAGCCCTGACCGGTCATCGCCGTCTGTCTACGGTCGCCGGGTGATGAGCAGCAGGCCCGGACACCCGACACAGACCACTGCCGCTCCGCCCCGCGCGCCCCGGGTGGAGCGGGACCGACAGCAGGACCGGGCCGGTCGTGCCGCCCGGTCCGACCGGCACGACCTGTCCACCGAGCGCTACGAGCCCTACGTGGACGGACTGTTCACGTACTGCCTCTCCGTGCTGTGCGAGCACGGCGCGGCGACCGAGGTGCTCGGCGAGGTGCTCGCGCTCGCCGAGCGGCAGCACGGACGCCGCCCGTCCGACCCCGCGCTGTACCGCCCGTGGCTGTACGCGCTGGCCCGCTGGGCATGTCTGCGGCGGCTCGCCGACCCGGACGCGCGCCCGGTGCCCGCGGTCGACGACGAGACCGACCAGCGGCGCGAACTGGCAGCGCTGGCCTGGCCGGAGGCGGCCGGGACGACACCGGAGCAGCGCGAGGCGCTGGAGCTGTCCGTGCGGCACGGGCTCGGCGCCCGCGAACTGGCCGCCGTGCTGGGCATGGAGCCGGTCTCGGCCCGCGCCCTGCTCTCCACCGCCGCCTGCGAGGTGGAGCGCACCCGCGCGGCGCTCGCCGTCGTCGAGTTCGGCCGCTGCCCCGACGTGTCCCGGCTCGCCGGGGACACCCGGACGCTGCTGGGCACGGCGCTGCGGCGGGAGCTCGTGGCGCACGTCGACGCGTGTGCGGAGTGCCGTCGTACGGCCGAGCGCGCGACGGCGAGCGGGCCCTGGCCCGGGGCCGAGCCGGTGGCGCAGGGGCCGCTCCCGATGGTCGCGGCGCCGCGCGCCGCGGCCCGCGTGGCGATGCGCGCTGCGCTGCGGTCGCGGACCGGGCGGGCGGTGGAGCCGCTGGAGAAGGGGGCGCAGGGGCGCACGAAACGGGCGGTAGGCGTAAACGGTTCTGCACCCCGTTACGACCGCGACGGCTTCCCCCTCGGCCCCAAGGACCGGGCGGCCCGCAACGCCCGGCTGCGCAGCCGCGCGCTCACCACCACCGTGGTGGCCACGGTCCTGGCGGCGCCGGTGCTCGCCCTCTGGGCGGCGTACCGGGGCGCCCCGCTGACCGGCGAGACCGACGGCACCTCCGTCACCGCGGGCGACACCGACGGCGACCGGCTGGGCGCGCGCCCGTACGAGGAGGCGGGCAGCGCACAGACCACGCCCGGCCCCCGGTTCGCGCCCGGCAGCCACCGGTCGGACGTGTCGGTGGAGGTGATCGGCGCGCAGGGCGAGCGGCTGCGGAAGGCCGTGCCGAGCCCGTCGCGGTCCCGTTCCGGGCCGGGGCGGCTGACCGTCGCGGCGCAGCCGAGCGGTGACCTGACCCTCATCACGCTGTCCGCCTCCGGCGGGTCGGCGGTGCGGTGGGCGGCGCACGCCCGCGCGCCGTGGCTGCAGTTCAGCACGACGGCCGGGGTGCTGCAGCCGGGGGAGACGACGACGGTCAGGGTGTACGTCGACCACGACCGCGAGCCGGCCGGCCACTGGCGGGCCCGGATCACCGTGGACCCGGCGGGATCGGTGATCACGATCGAGGGGCACGGGGCGACGCAGCCGAACCCCGGGGGGCCGCGGCCGACGCCTACGGATCCGCCGACGCATCCGACGCACCCGACGCCCACGCCGCCCGATCCGACGCCGTCCGACCCGCCGCCGTCCCCGACGCCGACGCCTTCGGAGCCGCCGCCGAGTGATCCGCCGTCCGGCGAGCCGCCGCCGTCGGACTCGGGCAGCCCGGCGGGCTGAGCCCCGGGGCGCTGCCCCCGGACCCCCGGTCCTCAATCGCCGGACGGGCTGAATTCTGCTGGGTCAGTCCTTTCGGATCACCGGCATCGGGAGCAGTACCGGGTCCGCCGGGTGCGGGGCCATCGGGCTCTCCGTCGCGAGGCGTTCCTCGCACAGTTCCGCCAGGCGGTCGTAGCCCTCCTTGCCCATCAGCTCGATGAGCTCGGGCGCGTACGACTCGTAGACCGCCTTCGACGCGCCGTGTGCGGACGTCGCCGAGGTGCACCACCAGTTCAGGTCGTGGCCGCCGGGGCCCCAGCCGCGGCGGTCGTACTCGCCGATGGTGATCTGCAGGACGCGGGTGTCGTCGGGGCGGTCGATCCAGTCGTAGGTGCGGCGGACCGGGAGCTGCCAGCAGACGTCCGGCTTGGTCTCCAGCGGCTCGCGGCCTTCCTGGAGGGCCAGGATGTGCAGCGAGCAGCCGGCGCCGCCGGCGAAACCGGGGCGGTTCTGGAAGATGCAGGAGCCCTTCCAGCGCCGGGTCTGGCGCTCACCGTCGTCCTCGTCCTCCTCGACCCAGCCGGTCGTGGTGCCCACGTCGTGGAACTGCCAGATGTCCGGCGTGAGCCGCGCCACGTGCTCGGCGACCCGCTGCTCGTCCTCCTCGTCGGAGAAGTGCGCGCCGAGCGTGCAGCAGCCGTCGTCGGCGCGGCCGGCCTCGATGCCCTGGCAGCCGCCGCCGAAGACGCAGTTCCAGCGCGAGGTGAGCCAGGTCAGGTCGCACTTGAAGACCTGCTCGTCATCGGCCGGGTCGGGGAAGGTGACCCAGGCACGGGCGAAGTCGAGGCCGACCTCGTCGGTCACCTCGTCGGACGCCGCCCCGCGCGCCTGTTGCTTTTCCAGCTTCTTGAGGGCTTTTTCCTGCTTCGCCTTTTTCGTCTTCGCCACATCCCCAGCCTAAAGGCGAGAAGGGGTCGCAGTAGCTTTCTGGGTATGAGACTCGGTGTCCTCGACGTGGGTTCGAATACGGTGCATCTGCTGGTGGTGGATGCGCACCCTGGCGCGCGGCCGCTGCCCGCGTGGTCCCACAAGGCGGAATTGCGGCTGGCCGAACTCCTCGACGAGGACGGGAACGTCGGGGCCGCGGGCGTCGACCGGCTCGTCGCCACGGTGCGCGAGGCCCTGCAGGTGGCGGAGGACAAGGGCGTCGAGGACCTGCTGCCGTTCGCGACCTCCGCCGTACGTGACGCACCCAACGGCGAGGACGTGCTCGCGCGCGTCGCCGAGGAGACCGGCGTCACGCTGCGGGTGCTCTCCGGCGAGGACGAGGCGCGGCTCACCTTCCTCGCGGCCCGCCGCTGGTTCGGCTGGTCGGCCGGGCGGCTGCTGCTCCTGGACATCGGCGGCGGCTCGCTGGAGATCGCGTACGGCCTGGACGAGGACCCGGACGCGGCGGTGTCGCTGCCGCTCGGCGCGGGCCGGCTCACCAACAGCGACCTGCCCGGCGACCCGCCGGACCCGGAGGACGTACGGGCGCTGCGGCGCCGGGTGCGCGCCGAGATAGCGCGGGTGGTGAGCGACTTCACACGGTACGGGGCACCGGACCACGTCGTGGCCACGTCGAAGACCTTCAAACAGCTGGCCAGGCTGGCCGGCGCGGCCCGCTCGGCGGAGGGCCTGTACGTGGCGCGCGGGCTGAGCCGAAGAGCGCTGGAGGAGTGGGTGCCGCAGCTGGCCACGATGAGTGCCGAGAAGCGCGCCGAGCTGCCCGGGGTCTCCGAGGGGCGGTCCCGCCAGCTGCTGGCCGGGGCGCTGGTCGCGGAGGCAGCGATGGACCTCCTCAAGGTGGACGAGCTGGAGGTCTGCCCGTGGGCGCTGCGCGAGGGCGTCATCCTGCGGCGGCTGGACCACCTGCCCAACGGCGAGCCCGAAGGCCACGTGGCATGAGCGGACGCCCCCGAGGAGCCCGCAGGGTGGTCAAGGGCACCCCTGATGGCGGTCGCTTGCCCCGTGCGAGGTGCCGCCCCGTACCCTGTCCCTCGTGACGGAGCCAGTGGTGCGCATCCCGGATGCGAAGGTCGCCCTGTCCACGGCGTCGGTGTATCCGGAGTCGACCGCGACGGCCTTCGAGATCGCCGCACGCCTGGGGTACGACGGCATCGAGGTCATGGTCTGGACCGATCCGGTCAGCCAGGACATCGAGGCACTGCGCCGGCTGTCCGACTACCACGGCGTGCCGATCCTGGCCGTCCACGCCCCCTGTCTGCTGATCACTCAGCGCGTGTGGTCCACCGACCCGTGGACCAAGCTCCAGCGGGCCCGCAACGCGGCGGAGAAGCTGGGCGCGTCCACGGTCGTCGTGCATCCGCCCTTCCGGTGGCAGCGCAACTACGCCCGGGACTTCGTGCGCGGGGTGTGGCAGATGGAGAACGAGACGGACGTGCGGTTCGCCGTCGAGAACATGTACCCCTGGCGGTACCGCGACCGGGAGATGCTGGCGTACGCGCCGGACTGGGACCCCACCAAGGACGACTACCGGCACTTCACCGTCGACCTGTCGCACACCTCGACCGCCCGGAGTGACGCGCTGCACATGGTGGACCGGATGGGTGACCGGCTGGCCCACATCCACCTCGCCGACGGCAACGGCTCCAACAAGGACGAGCACCTGGTCCCGGGGCGCGGCAAGCAGCCCTGCGCCGAGCTGCTGGAGCGGTTGGCCGCCACCGGCTACGACGGGCACATCGTCATCGAGGTCAACACCCGCCGCGCGCTCTCCGCCGCCGAACGCGAGGCCGACCTCGCCGAGGCCCTCGCCTTCACCCGCCTCCACCTGGCCTCGCCGAACTCGGTGTACGGCTCGTGACCGCGTCCGGGACGGACGCCTCCGGGACCGGATCCGGTACCGACGCTGCCGCGGCAGCCCCGCGGCGGCGCGGCCGGCCCGCCCGTACGGAAGGCGCCTCGGGGCCCGGCGCGCGGGAGCGGATCCTCACCGCGGCCCGTACGGAGTTCGCCGAGCGCGGGTACGACAAGACCTCCATCCGCTCCATCGCCAAGGCGGCGCAGGTGGACCCGGCGCTGGTGCACCACTACTTCGGCACGAAGGAGCAGGTCTTCGGCGCCGCCATCGAGGTCACCTTCGAGCCCGCGCTGCACCTGCCCGACGTGCTGGCGCAAGGCCCGGAGGGCATCGGCGAGCGGTTCGCCCGCTACTTCATCGGCGTCTGGGAGAACCCGGCCACCCGTATACGGCTGCTCGCCGTGATCCGGTCAGCGGTGACCCACGAGACCGCGGCGAAGGTGCTGCGCGGCATCGTGCTGCGGCGGATGCTGGAGCGGGTGGCGGCGGAGCTGGCGGTGCCGGAGCCGCGCCTGCGGGCCGAGCTGGCCGCCGCGCAGCTGGTCGGCATCGCGATGCTGCGGTACGTCGTCCAGGTCGAGCCGCTGGCCTCGGCCGATCCGGAGGACATCGTGCGGATGGTCGCGCCGACGCTGCAGCGGTACCTCACGGAGGGGTGAGCGGCGGCCGCGCGCCGCGGGTGGTGGCCGGATGTGTTCCGGTCCGTCCGCATGGCGATCGGGCGTCTCACATTCCGGAGGGACTGTCCAGATCTTGGATCGGGGGCGTAGTCTCGGATCAGCTGATATGTGACTGCCGTGACGTGACTGCGCCGCAGGCCGGAGGCCTGGCGCAGGGCCCGCGAGGCGCCGGCGTGGCGGCGAGTCCGACGAACCCCTAGGGAGTGACCATCGTGCCTGAGCTGAGGTCCCGCACCGTTACCCACGGCCGCAACATGGCGGGCGCCCGTGCCCTTATGCAGGCTTCGGGTGTAGCGGGCGCGGACATCGGCCGGAAGCCGATCATCGCGGTGGCCAACAGCTTCACCGAGTTCGTGCCGGGCCACACCCACCTCGCGCCGATCGGCCGGATCGTCTCCGAGGCGATCCAGGAGGCGGGCGGCATCGCCCGGGAGTTCAACACCATCGCCGTGGACGACGGCATCGCGATGGGCCACGGCGGCATGCTCTACTCGCTGCCCTCCCGCGACCTGATCGCCGACTCGGTCGAGTACATGGTCGAGGCGCACTGCGCCGACGCGCTGATCTGCATCTCCAACTGCGACAAGATCACCCCGGGCATGCTGATGGCCGCGATGCGGCTGAACATCCCGACCGTCTTCGTCTCCGGCGGCCCCATGGAGGCCGGCCGCGCGACGCTGGTCAACGGCACGGTCCGCAAGCTGGACCTGGTCGACGCGATCTCCGACGCGGTCAACGAGAACGTCTCGGACGAGGACATCCTCCGGATCGAGAACAACGCCTGCCCGACCTGCGGCTCCTGCTCCGGCATGTTCACCGCCAACTCCATGAACTGCCTGACCGAGGCCATGGGCCTGGCCCTGCCGGGCAACGGCTCCGTCCTCGCCACGCACACCGCCCGCAAGGCGCTGTACGAGCGCGCCGGGCAGACCGTCGTGGACATCACCAAGCGCTACTACGAGCAGGACGACGCGACCGTCCTGCCCCGTAACGTCGGCTCCCGCGCGGCCTTCGAGAACGCCATGGCGCTGGACATCGCCATGGGCGGCTCCACGAACACGATCCTGCACCTGCTGGCCGCGGCCCAGGAGGCGGGCCAGGACTTCGGTCTGACCGACATCGACGCGGTCTCCCGCCGCGTCCCCTGCCTGTCCAAGGTCGCGCCGAACGTCGCGCCGCAGGGCACGTACTACATGGAGGACGTGCACCGCGCGGGCGGCATCCCGGCCCTGCTGGGCGAGCTGTTCCGCGGCGGGCTGCTCAACGAGGACGTGTCCTCCGTGCACTCCGCCTCCCTGGCCGACTGGATCAAGGAGTGGGACATCCGCGGCGGCTCGCCCTCCCCGGAGGCGGTCGAGCTGTTCCACGCGGCGCCCGGCTGCAAGCGCTCGGCGACGGCCTTCTCCCAGTCCGAGCGCTGGGACTCGCTCGACACCGACGCCGAGAACGGCTGCATCCGCTCCCTGGAGCACGCCTACTCCAAGGACGGCGGCCTGGCCGTGCTGCGCGGCAACCTCGCCGAGGACGGCTGCGTCGTGAAGACCGCGGGCGTCGACGAGTCGATCCTGGTCTTCGAGGGCCCCGCCGTGGTCTGCGAGTCCCAGGAGGAGGCCGTCGAGCGCATCCTGAACAAGGAGGTCAAGGACGGCGACGTGGTCGTCATCCGGTACGAGGGCCCCAAGGGCGGCCCGGGCATGCAGGAGATGCTGTACCCGACCTCCTTCCTTAAGGGCCGCGGCCTGGGCAAGACCTGCGCGCTGGTCACCGACGGCCGCTTCTCCGGCGGCACGTCCGGCCTGTCCATCGGCCACGCCTCCCCGGAGGCCGCGGCCGGCGGCACCATCGCGCTGGTCGAGGACGGCGACCTGGTCAAGATCAACATCCCGGAGCGGACGATCGAGCTGGCCGTCGACGAGGCCACGCTGGCCGTCCGCCGCGAGGCCCTGGACGGCGTCTACGCGCCGAAGAACCGCGAGCGCAAGGTCTCGCAGGCGCTGCGCGCCTACGCGGCGATGGCCACCAGCGCCGACAAGGGCGCGGTCCGCGACGTCAGCAAGCTCGGCTGACCGCACGCACGACACGCCCCCGGTGTACGGACGTCCGTACACCGGGGGCGTGCGCGTACCGGCTACCAGCGGCCGGGGTCCTCCGCCGCCACGCCAAAGACCGTGCCGTCCGGGGCCGACCCGAAGATCCGGTGCGTGGCCGGGTCCACCACCGGCGACGGCACCGTCTCCAGCAGGCCGCCGCGCCCCGCGGCCAGCCGCGGCTCGGTCTGCCCGAGCATCGCCCCGCGCCGGGCGTCCACCGCCAGCAGCCGCCCGTCGGCCGAGCTGAAGTACAGCCGGTCACCGGCCACCACCGGCTGCGAGCCGCGGCTGACCGAGGTCTCCACCGACCAGGTCCGCGCCCCGACCGCCGCCAGCGTCCCCCCGTAGGCCAGCAGGTAGACCGTCCCGCCGCGCACCACCGCGAGCGCGTCGTCCAGCGGCGCCGACAGCCGGTACCGGCGGACCGCGCCGCGCTCCGGGTCGTACCGCACCACCGCCTCCGTACGGGAGTCCCGCGCCGCCGCGGTCAGGAAGAGCGCGCCGCCGCTGCCGGGCCCCGCCGGGGTCAGCGTCCCGGACAGCGCCTTCTCCCACCGGACGGTGCCCTCGGCGAGGCCGATCGCCGTGACGAGGGTGCGCCCGTCGTCCTGCGCGGTGGCCGTGTACGCGGTGGTCCCGCCCGCCCCGTAGGTACGGAAGTGGGGCAACGCGTGCCCCGGGAAGGCCCGGCGCCACCGCTGCTCGTGGGTCCGGCTGTCCAGCGCGGTGACCGTGCCGTCGACCGCCGTGAGCAGCACGGCGTCGCCCACGACCGCGACCTGCCCGTGGTACGCGGAGACGTCCTTGGTCCAGCGCCGGGCGCCCTTGCCGGCCGCCGTGGGGTCGAAGGCGTCGAGCCGCTCGCCGTCGGCGGACAGGACGTACAGCAGTCCGCCCGAGAACACCGGCGCGGTCGGCGGCAGGTCGGTGTCGGCGGCGGGCCCCGCGGGCAGCCGCCACGACACGGCGCCGTGCGCCGGCTCCAGACGGGCGGCCCGTACGTCCCGCTGGGCGCAGAACAGCGCGGGCGCGGCCTTGGCGGCGGCGGGCGCGGTGCGCGGCGCGAAGGCGCAGAACGGCATCTCGGCGGCGTGGTCCGGCGACCGTTCGCGCAGTGCGGTACGCCACGGGTGGAACGGCTCGGCCGGGCCCGTCGCCCCGGGCTTCGCCGCCGGCGCGTCCGTCGGCAGCAACGCCCGTACGCCGAGGAAGCCGCCCCCGCCGACGACGACCGCGGCGACCGCGGCCCAGACCGCCCAGCGGCGCGGCCTGCGCGGCGCGGGGGAGCCGGCGGCCGGGTCCGCTTCCGCCGGTGGCGGCGGTACCGGCGGCCTGGCCCGCACGTGGGTGGGGACGGCCTCGGCCGGCGCGCGCGGGGCCGGTATGCGCGGGCCGTCCGGGGTGGCGGCCCGTGCTTCGGGCACGGCCGCGGCGGACACCGGCTCGGGCGCGTCGAGGGTCGAGTCGGGCTCCAGGAGCGATTCCGGGCCGTAGAGGGAGCCCGGGCCGGGGGAGGAGCCGGTGGCGGGCGGGGCGAGCGCGGCGGGTGGCTCGTACAGCGGCTCCAGGTGCAGCTCCGTGGGCAGGTCGACGCGGAGCCGGGCCATCAGCTGGCTCGGCGTCGGCCGGTCCGCCGGGTCCTTCGCCAGACAGCTGCGCAGCAGCGGTGCCAGCTCCTCCGGCACGCCCGCGAGGTCCGCCTCGTCGTGGACCACCTGGTACGCGACGAGGTACGGGCTCTCCGAATCGAAAGGCCCGCTGCCGGTCGCCGCGTGCACCAGCACCGAACCCAGTGCGAACACATCCGCCGCCGGGCCGACTTCCCGTGGCCGCTGGAACTGTTCGGGCGCCATGAAAGGCGGCGTCCCGATCAATTTGCCGGTTTCCGTCCGCATTTCGGAGTCGGATGGTCGGGAAATTCCGAAATCGATGACTTTCGGGCCGTCCGGCGCGAGCAGGACATTGCTCGGTTTCAGATCGCGGTGCACCACACCGGCGCGGTGGATGTCGCGGAGCGCCTCCGCCAGTCCGGCGCCCAGTTTCCGTACCTCGTTCAGGGCCAGCGGGCCGTTCCGCTTCACGTGCGAGGAAAGCGTGGGGCCGGGAATGTAGAGCGTCGCCATCCACGGCCGCTCGCCGTCGGGATCGGCGTCCACGACCGGCGCCGTGAATGCGCCACTCACCCGCCGCGCGGCCGCCACCTCCTGGCGGAACCGGCCACGGAACTCAGGGTCCTGCGCGAATTCCCCGTGCACGACTTTCACGGCGAGCCGCAGACCGGACGCCGAACGCGCCAGGTGCACCACGCCCATACCGCCCGCGCCGAGCAGTTTTTCCAGCCGGTAGTTCCCCGCGTATGCCGGATGTTCCGCTTCCGGTCCGGCGCCGGAACTCCGCAGCGGCGGCATCTCCCCACCCCCGTGTATTCGGCCGCGTAATCGGCCGCAGATGCGACGTTCGGAGCCTAGTGGACAACGGCTGCGGCCCGGACACCGCTTGCTAGCCTGGCCCTCGTTCGAGCCGTCCGGCGGTTCGGCGCGGGCGGCCGAAAATCGGCCCGACCGCCGAACGCGGACATTTCCACGACATGCCACGGGGGAGTGTGCACATGAGCACGCAGGAGAACATCGTCGACAGCGCGGACGAACCGGCCGGCACCGTCTCGGCCTACCGCAGCTATCCGGTCGCGCCGGGCTACCGCCTCAACGTCCGCAGCGGTCCGAGCACCGGCGCCGCGGTCGTCCGTACCCTGCCGGTCGGCGCCTCGGTACCGATCCGCTGCCAGCGCCACGGCCAGCGGGTGATCGGCCCGTACGGCACCAGCGACATCTGGGACTGCATCGGCAGCGGCCAGTACGTCTCCGACACGTACGTGCGGACCGGCAGCGACGGTTTCGTCGCCGGGCCCTGCGGGAGCTGACGACGGCGCGCGGGGGCGGCCGGGGATAATCGGCGGCATGAGCGAGGAGCACAAGCGCCCGGCCGCCGAGCCGGCCGGCCCCGAGCCGGTCGCCCTCCGGTTCTTCGGCACCACCTGGGTCCACCACGACGGCGGCTACGCCCTGCGCCGCGCGGGCGTGGCCCTCGGCGCGCTCGTCCTGGCCGTGCTCGGCGCGTTCGTGCTGCGCTTCGCCTTCGAGGGGCTGGCCGTCGCCGAGGTCGGCTCGCTGGTCAACGTCCTGATCGTGGTCTGCTTCGCGGTGTGCAGCGTGCTGGCCTTCCGCCGTACGTGGGAGGGGTTCGTCCGGCGCCGCGAGCCGGCCGCGGACCGCGCGGCCGAGAAGGCGGAGAAGTCCGCGCAGAGCCTGATGATGATCGGTTTCATCGGCTCGCTGCTGGCCTACTTCTGCCGCGCGCTGATCGAGGCGCCCGGCGAGAAGCTGCACCGGGCCGAGTACGAGGAGGCCCGCGCCCGCCACGAACGCCGCCGCACCACCCGCACCGGCAACCCGGCGGCCCGCAAGCCGGGCGCCAAGAGCGGCGCCAAGGTCGGGGCCAAGTCCGGCGGCAAGAGCAGGAAGCGTCGCTGACCTCCCGGGCGTCACACCTCTTGGCGGATCATGGGCACGGTGGGCCCTGGGTGGGCTGACCGGCGGCGGGGGCGGGGCGGTCAGTACGTCCGGGACGGCTTCCCCTTCTCGTACAGCCAGGTGTCGAACAGACCCGACAGGTCCTTGTGCGCCTGCCGCTCGGAGAAGGCGATGAAGTCCTTCGTACCGGCCGTGCCGTGCCGGTACTCGGTCGGCCACTCCTTCAGGATGCGGAAGAACGTCCGGTCGCCCACCGCGTTCCGCAGCTGCTGGAGGACCATCGCGCCGCGCTCGTACACCGGGGTGGCCATGACGTTCTCCGCCTTGCCCGGGCGGCCGGGCGGGAACGCCCACAGCGGGTCGTCGGCCGGCCGCCGGTGGCGGACGTCGAACTGCTGCTGCGGGGACTTGCCGCCGTGCCGCTCGGTCCACAGCCACTCCGCGTACGTCGCGAAGCCCTCGTTGAGCCAGATGTCCTGCCAGGTCTTCGGCGTCACCGAGTCGCCGAACCACTGGTGCGCCGTCTCGTGCACCACGGTCAGCTCGTCCGGGGCGCCGGAGTAGATCGGCTTGGTCTGCGTCTCCAGGGCGTAGTCCACGCTCTTGGGCGGGTGGTCGACGATGGCCCCGGCGGAGGAGAACGGGTAGCGGCCGAAGACCTTCGACTCCCACGTCACGATGTCCGCCAGGTGGCCGAGCGGCTCGGCGCTCTTGCGCGCCTCCTTCGGGTCGACGGCCACGTACAGCGGCAGGCCCTGCTCCGTACGGCCGGTGCGCACCCGGAACTTCCCGATGGTGGCGGTGGCGAGGTAGGACGCCATCGGCTGCCCGCTGTGCCAGTGGAACGTCGTCCGCGCGCCCGCCGCGCTCTTCCGGCTCCGCAGCTCGCCGTTGGCGACGGCGGTGTACCCCTCGGGCACGGTGACGGTGATGTCGTAGGTGGCCTTGTCGCTGGGGTGGTGGTTGCCGGGGAACCAGGTCTGCGACCCGGCCGGCTCGCCGACGACGAACGCCCCGTCCGTGGTGCGTACCCACCCCTCCGTCGACCCGTCGGGGTCGGTGAAGTCCGAGGGGCGGCCCTCGTAGGCGATCGTGGTGCGGAAGGTGTGCCCCTTTGCGAGCGGGTCGGCGGGGCGTACCCGCAGTTTGTCGCCGCGCCGCGAGAAGTCGGCCCGCTTGCCGTCCACCTGAACGCGCGTCACCTTCAGGCCGTGCAGGTCGAGCGAGAAGGACGCCAGCCGCTGCCGCGCGCGGGAGGTGAGCCGGGCGGTGGCGTCGAGGGTGCCGTGCGGCACGTCGTAGTCCAGGCCCAGTGCGTAGTGGCGTACGTCGTAGCCGCCGTTGCCGAGGGCGGGGAAGAGCGGGTCGTCGAGGGTGTCCCGGCCGTCCGCGGCCGCGGTACCGGCGGTGCCGGCCGTGACCTCGGAGGTGCAGGAGGAGAGCAGGAGCGCCACGGACAGGGCGGCGGTCGCGCCGCAGGCGCGCAGGGGCCGGCGTTTCACGGGAGAGTCCTGGGGGGTGGGGGGCGGGAGAGATCGCGCTGACCTTATGGGGTCGTACGGACTCCTGTATCCCCCCGGTGACGGGAAGTTCTTCCGCCACCGGGGGGATCTCCCAGGACGAGCGCCCTGCTTCAGGGGATGCGGGTCAGGAGACCGTGCCGCGCACCGGCATGTGGTCGATGCTCACGCCGGCCGGCTCGGCCAGCTGGCGGCGGCGCTGCTCGGCCCACGAGAGGAGGGCGGCCTCGCAGGCGTGGTCGAGGTGGCGCAGGCCCGAGAGGTCCAGCTGGATCTCCCGGTCGGCGGGCAGCTCCTCCAGCTGGTCGAGGAGGCGCGGCAGCCGCAGGAAGGTGGCGTTGCCGACGGCGCGTACGCGGACCGGCCCCACGGTCCCGGTGGTCGTGGGCTCCGCCTCCTCGATCGTGGCGGTCGCCACGGACCCGCCACCGGGCACCGACTTGGCCACCACGAGGCTCTGCGGCTCGCGGACACCACCGTCGATGCCGTCGCCGGACACCTCCAGGTGCACGTGCGAGGTCTCCCAGGCCGTCTTCGCGACGGCCATGAGCAGACCGATCAGGACGCCCTCGAACATGTTGGTGACCACGATGGCGATCGCGGTCGTCGCGAGCACGACGGCCTCACCGCGGTGGTCGCGCCACAGCGGACGGATGTCCTTGATCGGCATCAGCTTCCAGCCCGCGTGGACCAGGACACCCGCCAGCGCGGCCACCGGGATGACGCCCAGCGCGGCCGGGAAGGCGGCGGCGAACACCAGCAGCCATACGCCGTGCAGCACGCGCGAGGCCTTGGTCTTCGCGCCGGCCGACACATTGGCGGAGCTGCGTACGATCACCGCGGTCATCGGGAGCGCGCCCAGCACACCGCACACGGTGTTGCCCGCGCCTTGGGCCATCAGTTCCTTGTCGTAGTCCGTCTTCGGGCCGTCGTGCAGCCGGTCCACGGCCGCCGCGCTGAACAGCGACTCGGCGGACGCGATGAGGGTGAACGCGAGGACCGTGCCGATGATGCCGAACTCCGCGACGCGCGAGAGGTCGTCGGTGCCCGGCGGCTGGATGGCGCCCAGCAGGCCCTGCACCTCGACGCGGGCGACCGGCAGGTCGAGGACGAAGACGGCGAGCGTGGCGAGGGCCACCGCGGCGAGCGGCGCGGGCAGGACCTTCGCGGCCTTCTTCCAGCGCGGCCACAGGGCGAGCACCGCGATCGTGCCGGCGCCGATCGCCACCGCGGCCAGTGCGGAGTTCGAGCCCACGGTGTCGATGAACAGGTCGGGCAGCCCGCCCAGGTTGGCGAGGCCGCTGCCGGGCGCCTTCGCGTCGGCGAGGGCGTACAGCTGGCCCGCGATCAGTACGAGGCCGATGCCGGCCAGCATGCCCTGGACGACCGCGACCGAGATGGCGCGGAACCACCGGCCGAGCTTCAGCGCGCCCATCAGCAGCTGGAGCAGGCCGGCGACGAGGACGATGATGCCGAGCGCGCCGACGCCGTACTCCTTCACGGCTTCGTAGACCAGCACGGTCAGACCGGCGGCCGGGCCGCTGACCTGGAGGCTGGAGCCGGGCAGGAGGCCGGTGAGCAGGCCGCCCACGATGCCGGTGACCAGGCCGAGTTCGGCGGGCACGCCGGAGGCGACGGCCACGCCGACGCAGAGCGGCACGGCGACGAGGAAGACCACCAGCGAGGCGGTGAAGTCGGCGCGGAAGGTGGCGCTTCGGGGAGCGGGGGCGCCCGGCGGTGCATGGGTGCCCGGGGGGCCGAGACGGGAGTTGAAGATCCGGTCGACGAGATGGCGCATGAGGATGCCTCCAGCTGGTACCCGCCGACAGTGCGTGCTGCGGCAGGAGCTGTTGCGGATGGATGGCTGGATCCGTACGAGCGGACGCGGGCACGCCTCACCATCCGGGGTACCGAAAGCTGCGCGGCCGGTCGCCGTCAGCCGTCCGTCAGTCGCCCGTGGGGCGGTGAGGTCGGCGGTCGGTACCGGTCAGCGGTCGGTTCCGGTCAGTGGTGAGTGGCGTGTCGACGCCCGTGTGGTGCGGTGCGCGGGCAGGGGGGGAAGCCCGTGTTGACATCCCTCAGCAGCGAAAAACACAGAGGGTGAGGGGAATTTGACCGATTCTCTGCGGTGATATGGCCTGTGAACGCGTCAGCGAGACGGCCGCTTCGTGATCGTCGATCGGCGCGGTGCGGCAGCACACGCAGTAGGCACGCGGGTCGGGCGGCGTGGGCGGTCCGGCGGAGGTGCGGACGGCCCGCCGCAGATGACAGGTCTCGGGCCCGATCTCGCCCTTCCCGCCGCTGCCTTCGAGGCTGGCCTTGGCGGGCTCGGCGGCCGGCGCGGACCCGCTGTCCTGCGGCGCGGTGGCGTGGGTGCCGACACCCTCCGCGGGTTCGGCGAAGGCGAAACCGGCCGTGGACAGCAGAGCCAGCAGTGCGGCAATGAAGATGACCAGGGCAGGACGTATCGCGGTACCCGGCTTCCCCATCGTCGCCTCCTCCGGCGTCCGTGGACAGTCAATTCCATTGTGTCCAAAGGCAACCCCCGTACGGCAAGTCCGTGTGTAACCGTCGAGTTAACACGGAGTTATCGGAGGGGAACGATCTCCTCCGATCGCTCCGGCGACCGCCGGGAGTACGTAACGGACCGCCGCACGCCGGGCGGCTCGCACGGCCGGCCCTGACGGGCCGTGGCACAACGCACGTGCACCTCTACTGAACGTCGCCCTCTCTCGGCAGGTTCCCTCGCGCCCGCTCCTTGACGCCTCCGTGCGGCCCGGCACATTATTCAACGCATGGTGAATTATGGGTCGGACGGCACGCACGGGCGGGGTGTGGCGGGCGCGCCGGAGGGTGGCCGGGCGGCCCGGAGCGCACTACGTGCGGCGAGCGCTCCGGGCGGGCCGAGTGCGCCCGATGTACCCGGTTCCGACCCCGCTCCTGCCGTACGGGCCCGCGGCCTCTCCGTGGTACGTGGTGGTCGCACCGTTCTGGACGCCCTCGACTTCGACGTGGCGCGCGGCCGCGTCACCGGCCTCCTCGGCCCCTCCGGCTGCGGCAAGACCACCCTCATGCGCGCGATCGCCGGCACCCAGGCGCACGTCGACGGGGCGCTCGACGTCCTCGACCGCCCCGCCGGCGACGCCTCGCTCCGCCCCCGCATCGGCTACGTCACCCAGGCACCGGCCGTGTACGACGACCTCACCGTCCGCCAGAACCTCGGATACTTCGCGCAGGTCCTGCATCCGGCCCGGACGGCCCGCGCCGCCCGCCGGGAGGCCGTCGACCGCGTCCTCGCCGACACCGCCCTGACCTCGCACGCCGACGTACTCGCCGGCCACCTCTCCGGCGGTCAGCGCAGCCGCGTCTCGCTCGCGGTCGCCCTGCTCGGCGACCCCGAACTCCTGGTCCTCGACGAGCCGACCGTCGGCCTCGACCCCGTGCTCCGCCGCGACCTGTGGGCCCTCTTCCACGCCCTCGCCGCCGACCGCGGCGTGACCCTGCTCGTCTCGTCCCACGTCATGGACGAGGCCGAACGCTGCGACCAGCTCCTCCTGATGCGCGAGGGCCGCTTGGTCGCCGCCGACGCCCCGGCGGCCCTGACGGCCCGCACCGGGACCACGACGGTGGAATCGGCTTTCCTGCACGTGATCGCGGAGGGTGACACGCCCACCCGCCCCGCCGCCGTCGACGGCGAGCCGCGCCACGACGGGGCCCCGCACCCCGAGGGCGAACCGCGCCCCGAGGGCGAACCGCGCCCCGAGGGCGATTCCCGCCCCGCACCTCGCGCCTCCGTGGCCCGCACCCTGGCCACCACCACGCGCGTCCTCCGCCAGCTCCGCCACGACCCCCGCACCATCGCGCTCCTGCTCGTCGTCCCGAGCGCGATGATCACCCTGCTCCGCTACGTCTTCGACGGCACCGCCGGGACCGGCACCTTCGACCCCCTCGGCGCCTCCCTCCTCGGCATCTTCCCGATGATCACCATGTTCCTGGTGACCTCCATCGCCACCCTCCGCGAACGCACCTCGGGCACGCTCGAACGCCTCCTCGCCATGCCGCTCGGCAAGATCGACCTGATCTCCGGCTACGCCCTCGCCTTCGGTGCCCTCGCCATCGTCCAGTCGGCCCTCGCCACCGGCCTGTCCCTCTGGGCGCTGGACCTGGACGTCGCCGGCTCCCCCTGGCTCCTCCTCCTGGTGGCCGTCCTGGACGCCCTCCTCGGTACGGCTCTCGGCCTCTTCGTCTCGGCCTTCGCGGCATCCGAGTTCCAGGCCGTCCAGTTCATGCCGGCGGTCCTGATGCCGCAGCTCCTGCTCTGCGGCCTCTTCGCCCCGCGCGACGAGATGCAGCCGGTGCTCTCCGCCCTCTCCGACGTCCTCCCGATGTCCTACGCGGTCGACGCCATGAACGAAGTGCTCCGCCACCCCGACGTCACCACCGACTTCCTCCGCGACCTCGCCGTCGTCACCGGCTGCGCCCTTCTCGTCCTCTCCCTCGGCGCCGCCACCCTCCGCCGCCGCACGCGCTGACCCCGGCCCACCGCACGCGGCGGGCCGGGGTCGCAGCGACCAGGATCGGGAAGCCCGGCTCAGCAGTGCTTCGAGGACCAGAGTCGGGAAGCCCGGCTCAGCAGTACTTCGTGGCCGCCTGCTCAGCAGTGCTTCGTGGCGCCACCGTCGTCGAGGTACTTGCCGTAGACCCAGCCGATGCTCGCGCCCTTGGGGTGCCGCACGAACGTCCACTTCTTGCCTGCGGAGACGCGGCTGTAGCAGTCGTAGGTGACCTTCTGCCCCTTGTTCAGGTACGCGGTGACGGCGCAGTCGCCGTACGGACCGGTGTGCACCGCCGCCGAACCGGACGTCACGGTCCCCGTGCCGCTGTCCTTGTTCGGGTGCGGCCAGTGGGCGTTGCCACAGGTCACGGCGGAGGGTGCGGCGCCCGCCGAAGCGGTGGGCAGGAGCACGGCACCGGACGTGAGCGCCGCCCCCAGTGTGGTGATGGCCAACGCCTTACGGATACGCATCGAGTCTCCTCACAGGCTCTGCGCGCCACGGCAGAGACGGGTGGCGCGAAGGACGGACGTACCGGCCCCCGCTTCCGCCGATCCCCGTGACAACGGCGGGCGGCGGGGCGACCGGGACGTTTCGAGACTCCTGAGACGCCCGGTACCAGGTCAACGACTTACCGCCGTCCCGGACAGCGTCCGCTGTCCCAGCAGGTCAGCGCCTTGTCCGGCGACAGACCCGGACACGGTTCACCCGGTACGGGAGCGACGCGAAGTAGCCATTGGCCGAATGGCATGTCCTGGGCAAGATGACACCCATGGGAAACGGGGACGGCCCAGCGCCGTACGCGGCACAGAATGCGGCCGAGTTCATCCAAGAGATGCGGCGCCTGAAAGAGCGATCCGGCCTGACCTACCGCCAACTGGAGGAGAAAGCCGCCGCGCAGGGCGACACCCTGCCCCGCAGCACCCTCGCCAACGCGCTGAGCGGCCGCTCCCTGCCGCGCCCCGAACTCCTGGCCGCCTTCGTCCGCGCCTGCGGAGCCGGCGACCGGGTGACCGAGTGGACCGCCGCCCGCCACCACCTCACCACGAAGGCCGCGACCGAGCCGACGACAGAGGCAGCCCCCGACGCCCCGCCGCCCCCGGGGCCGGGCACCCCCTCACCCCACCCGGGGACACGCAAGAGCCTGGGCACAGCACTACGCACAGCGCCACGCCCCGCCGTCCTGTCGGCCGCCGCGGCCGCCGCGGCCGTCCTTGTAGTACCGGCCGTGCTCGCGATCTGGGCACTGACCGCACCGGCCCCCTTCGGAGGCCCCGCCCCGGGCGCCGCGTCCGCGCTCCCCGAAGGCCCGGTACGCATCCACCCCCTGAGCGCACCGACCCTCTGCCTCACGGACGGCCCCGTGCCGGACGGCAGGTACGACTCCGTGGTGGCCGTACAGCGCTCGTGCGCGGCCGTCGGAACGCAGCGCACCACGCTCGCCCCGGCAGGCGGCGGCACGTACCGCATCCAGTGGTACCGCCCCGAAATGGGCAAGGGCTGCCTCGCGGTACGGACCGAAGGGCCCGCCACCGGGCTCCTGGAACCCCAGAACGACTGCGCCGGCGCCACCCGCCTCCACGTGGAGACCGTCGCGGGGGAGACGGCCGCGCTCCACACCGCCGACACCCCCGCCTACCGCTTCCGCGTGGTGGGCGGCCGGCACTGCGTGGCCATCAACGCCCCCGCCACCACCGAGGGCACGGAAGCCGTCGTCGCCCCCTGCAAGGCCACGAAGCCCCAGCTCTTCCGCATCACCTCGGCTCCGCCTCGCGCCTAGACCACCACGGTTCACAACGTGAAACGCCTCGGCGACCGAGCACCCCCGAATGCGAGGATGACGCGGTACCGCGCGCCCGGCGCGCACCGCGAAGTCCCACCGGCGAGGTGAACCGCATGTCCCACAAGGTCGCCGTCCTAGGCACAGGAAAGATCGGCGAGGCCCTGCTCAGCGGCATGATCCGCGGCGGCTGGTCGCCGTCCGACCTGCTGGTCACCGCCCGCCGCCCCGAGCGTGCAGCGCAGCTCCGCGAGCGCTACGGGGTCGAGTCGGTCAGCAACGCCGACGCCGCCAAGACCGCCGACACGCTCATCCTCACCGTCAAGCCGCAGGACATGGGCGCCCTCCTCGACGAGCTCGCCCCGCACGTCCCCGCCGAACGCCTCGTCATCAGCGGCGCCGCCGGCATCCCCACCTCCTTCTTCGAAGAGCGGCTGGCCCCGGAGACCCCGGTCGTACGGGTCATGACGAACACCCCCGCCCTCGTGGACGAGGCCATGTCCGTCATCTCCGCCGGCACCCACGCCACCGACGCGCACCTCGCGCACGCCGAGGAGATCTTCGGCGGCGTCGGCAAGACGCTCCGCGTCCCCGAGAGCCAGCAGGACGCCGCCACCGCCCTCTCCGGCTCCGGTCCGGCCTACTTCTACTTCCTCGTCGAGGCCATGACCGACGCCGGCATCCTGCTCGGCCTGCCCCGCGACAAGGCGCACGACCTGATCGTCCAGGCCGCCATCGGCGCCGCCGTGATGCTCCGCGACAGCGGCGAGCACCCGGTCAAGCTGCGCGAGAACGTCACCTCGCCGGCCGGCACCACCATCAACGCCATCCGTGAGCTGGAGAACCACGGCGTACGCGCAGCGCTCATCGCCGCCCTCGAAGCGGCCCGCGACCGCAGCCGCGCCCTGGCCTCCGGCAACGGCTGACGCCTCTGGCCTCCGGGCACGGCTGGTCGCTCTGGCCTCCGGCGCAACGGCTGACTCCCGACCCAGCGGCGGCTGCCTCTCCAGGCAGCCGCCGCGGGGCGCCTGTCCCGCACGTTCCCTACGCCAGCAGCCCCACCGCCCGATAAGCCGCATCCACTCGCGGCCGCGCCATCCTCCGAGCCCGCTCGGCCCCGGCCCTCAGCACCTCGTCCACGTACGCCGGATCCGCGGCCAGCTCCGCATGCCGCTCCCGCACCGGCCGCACCCTCTCCACCACGGCCTCCGCCGTGTCCTTCTTCAAGGCGCCGTAGGAGTCGTACCCCGCGGCCAGCGTCCGCGGATCCCCGCCCGTACAGGCCGCCAGCACATCGAGCAGATTCGCGACGCCGGGCCGCTCCGCCCGGTCGTACACGACATCGCTGCCCGCGTCCGTCACCGCGCGCATGATCTTCTTGCGCACCACGTCCGGCTCGTCCAGCAGGTAGACGACCCCCGCCGTACGGGCGTGCGACTTCCCCATCTTCCGGGTGGGCTCCTGCAGATCCATCACCCGAGCGGCCACGACAGGAAGCGTCGTCCTCGGCACCACGAACGTCTGCCCGTACCGCTGGTTGAACCGCATCGCCAGATCCCGGGCCAGCTCCACGTGCTGCGCCTGATCCTCACCCACAGGCACCTCGTCCGTCCCGTACGCCAGGACGTCGGCCGCCATCAGCGCCGGATACGTCAGCAAGGACAGCCGTACGCTGCCGCCCCGCTCGCGCTCCCGCGCCGCCTTCTCCTTGTACTGGATCATGCGCCGCATCTCGCCGTCGGTGGCCGTGCACTCCATCAGGTACGACAGCCGAGTGTGCTCGTCCACCTGACTCTGCACGAACAACGTGCACCGCTCCGGGTCCAGCCCGCAGGCCAGCAGCAGCGTCGCCGCCTGCCGACTGAGCCGCCGGACCCGTGCCGGATCGTGGTCGACGGTGAGCGCGTGCAGGTCGACCACGCAGAACAACGCGTCCGCGCGGTACTGATCCTCCTCGGCCCACCGCCGCATCGCCCCGAGGTAATTGCCCAGCGTCAGGTGCCCCGTCGGCTGCACACCGCTGAAGATCCGCGTCATTCCGGTCCCCTTACCTGCTCTGTCGCTCCATCGCCTGGAGCGATCGATTGCGTGGAGACCGCCGCACCGAGCCGACCGGCCGTTACGGGTGGGAGATACGCGAACGGCCGCCGGAGGCGGCGGCCGTGGTCATGCATGCGCTGTGGTCGGCCGCCGTCAGGCGGGCCACCACTGCTGTACGAGTGCACGCGTATGCATGGAGCCCAAGGTACGCCGCGGAGGGCGTCCATGCGCGGGTTTGAACGAACCCCGGGCGTCGTGTAGTGTCCTCCGAGTTGCCACGGAGTCATCGGCTCCTGGCAGCCACTCACGCCGCACCGGCGGCAACCCACTACTGCACGACCTTCCCTCGGGAACAATTTCGGCATGCCGAAATTCGACCGATCGGCTCGATTAT
>NZ_JOFQ01000007.1 GCF_000718305.1 Streptomyces niger | reverse complement strand
GGGTGGAGGAGGCGGGTGGGGCGGGGGCCGGGGGGGGAGGCCCCCCGGGGGGAAGTTCGGGAGACCGCAGGCCTCTGATTGAGACCGAAACCTCCGGGCTCCGGGCTCCGGGCTCCGAGCTCAGGGCCTCGGGCTCCGGGCCTCGGGCTCCGGGCCTCGAGCTCCGGGCCTCGAGCTCCGGGCCTCGAGCTCCGGGCCTCGAGCTCCGGGCCTCCGGCCTCTGGGCTCCGGTGCTTCGGGTGGCGTCGAGGGGCCTGGTGTCATGTGATGGCGTGAAGATCGGCCGCGGGATGGGGGTCAGGTTGCCCAGGGGTGGGGGTCGGGGGAGGTGTTCCAGTAGAGGGACTTCTGGCGTTGGTGGGCTCGGATGCCGTCGCGGCCCTTTTCGCGGCCCAGGCCGCTGTCCTTCATGCCGCCGAAGGGGGTGGAGATGCTGAATTGCTTGTACGTGTTGATCCAGACGGTGCCGGCTTCGATGCGGCGGGCGAGGCGCCAGGCGCGGGCGGCATCCTTGGTCCACAGGCCGCAGGCCAGTCCGTAGACGCTGTCATTGGCCTGGGTGACCAGGTCGTCCTCGTCGTCGAAGGGGAGGGCGACCAGGACCGGGCCGAAGATCTCTTCCTGGCAGGTGCGGGCGGAGTTGGGCAGGCCGTCCAGGACGGTGGGCAGGTAGTACGCGCCGTCGCGGTACTGCTCGCCTTCGGGTACGGCGCCGCCGCACAGGACGCGGGCGCCTTCCTCGCGGGCGAGGTCGACGTAGGCCGCGACGGCGTCCCGATGTTTGTGGTGGACCAGGGGTGCGACCTGGGTGGCCGGGTCGGTGCCGGGGCCGATGCGGAGTTTCCGGGTACGGGCGACGAGTTCGGCGAGGAAGTGGTCGTACAGGGGGCGGGCGATGAAGAGGCGGGAGCCGGCGATGCAGCTCTGGCCGCTGGAGGAGAAGATGCCGAACATCACGCCAGCAAGGGCCTGTTCGAGGTCGGCGTCCTCCAGGACGACGGTAGGTGACTTGCCGCCGAGTTCGAGGGAGACCGGCATCAGTTTGTCGGCGGCGGCGTGGGCGAGGGTGCGGCCGGTGCGGGTGCCGCCGGTGAAGGTGACCTTGCCGACCACCGGGTGACGGACGATGGCGTCGCCGATGACGCGGCCGGGGCCGGGGAGTACGGAGAGCAGGCCGGTGGGCAGGTCGTGCTCGATCAGGGCGCGGTGGATGATGCGGCCCAGGGCGAGGGAGACCAGGGGGGTCCACTCGGCGGGCTTGAGGAGTACGGCGTTGCCCGCGGCGAGGGCCGGGGCGAGTTTCTGGGCGTCGCTGGCGATGGGCGAGTTCCACGGGGTAATGGCGCCGATGACGCCGATCGGTTCGTGGGTGCTCATCGTGACGTACGGGCCGCGGGCGGGGGTGAGGGCGTCCTCGGCGGTTTCCAGGGCTGCGGCGATGTAGCGGAAGGTGCCGGCGGCGCTGTGCACCAGTGCCCGCGTCTCGGTACGGGACTTGCCGGTGTCGGCGGTCTGCAGGGCGGAGAGGTCGTCGGCCGCCTCCTCGATGAGGGCGGCGATGCGGTGGAGCAGGCGGGCGCGTTCGTGCGGCGGCAGGTCGCGCCAGGCCGGGTCGGCGGCGGCCCGCGCGGCGCGCTCTGCGGCTTCGCCGACGTCGGCGAGTGAGGCACCGCGGAGGGTGGTGAGGGTGTTGCCGGTCGCCGGATCGATGGTGGTGATCGTGTCGCCACGACCGGGACGCCACTCCCCCGCGACCAGCACCTTGTCCTCGGGGAGGGGGACGACTTCGTTCTTCGGAGCGTCGTCTTCGAAGGAGGGGGCCTCGCCCTTCGGGACCTTGTTCCCCGGAGGGAGAACTTCGGCCTTCGTGGCCTCGTTCCCTGGAAGGGGGGTCTCGCCCATCGGGGCCGCGACCTTTCGGGCCGCGACCTTTCGGGCCGCGTCCTTCTGGGCCTCGTTGTTCGCGAGGGGGGCCTCATGCTTCGGGGTGGGTGGTGTGGCGGGGGGCGCGGGTTCTGGAGTCGAAGGCATCGGTGGGTTCCCAGGCGTTGGTGGTGCGTGGCTCGGCGGGCGGAGGGGGCACGGCACAGGCGGGCGGACGGGAGGCGACAGAGACGGGTGGGCCGGGCGCGTCGCCGGCAGGACGGAGACGACAGTCAAGAGCAGGGTCGGGGACGACGGCCAAGAGCGGGGGCGGAGGCAACGGCCAAGAGCAGGGTCGGAGGCAACGGTCGAGAGCAGGGCATGGCAGGGCACTGCAGGACCGGGCAGGGCCGGGAGGTGCGGAACTTGCGCAGAAGGTGTGCTGGTGGCACGGGCGGCGTGAGGGATGCGGCTGGAGGCGGCTGAGGGTGGGGCAGGGTCGGTGGGGCGTCGGTGAGGTGGTGACTGCCTTGCGGTTGCGGCGGCTTGGGTTCTCGTCGCCTTCCGGGTCTCTCAGTGCCAGAAATCTAAGGGCTTAAATATCTGCCCCGCAAGAGTCACCGCGGAAAAATTTGGCGGCGCCGGACCCCTTGACGCGCACACCCTGTGTGTCGATAGAACTTAAGCCCTAAGAAACTTGGCGCTTACGTGCTTAGGTGCTTACGTACGTCGGGTCGTACGGGACTTCCCCAGCGCCCCGGATGACATCGCGCGCCCCTTCCCCCTCTCACCTCCCCCCTGTCCCTCGCCCGCGCCCTGTGCGGGTATGGAGGAAACCCGGATGAGTCTCGACGCATCACCGGGCCGTGACACCGACGCCCTACGCGCCGGCATCGCTGCTCGGTTCGAACGTCTCCCCCTGTCCCGCTGGCACGTCACCGTCCGCATCGTCATCGGCGTGGTGACCTTCTTCGAAGCCTTCGATCAGTTGCTGATCGCGTACGCCATGCCGGAGCTACGCCAGGAGTGGCACCTTACGGACGGCGACGCCACCGCCGTCCTCACCATCGGCTCCCTGGGCATGCTGATCGGCGCCCTCTTCTCGGGACGGATGGCGGACCGCATCGGGCGCGTGAAGATCATCGCGATCTGCATCGGCGTGTCCGGGCTGGCCTCGCTCGCGCTGGCCGCGAGTCCGTCGGCGTCGCCGTTCATGCTGCTGCGCTTCGTGCAGGGGCTGGCGATCGGGGGTGAGGTGCCGGTCGCCGCGACGTTCATCAGCGAGATCACCCGCAGCTTCAAGCGCGGTCGCTTCGTGCTGCTGTACGAGCTCGTCTTTCCCGCCGGGCTCACCCTGGGTGCGCTGGCGGCGGCGTGGATCGTGCCGGCGCTGGGCTGGCGGTGGATGTACGTCGTGGCCGCCGTGCCGGGGCTGCTGTGTGTACTGGTGCAGCGCACCGTTCCCGAGTCGCCGCGGTGGCTCGCCGACCGCGGCCGGTTGCGGGAGGCCGCGGCGACGATGGACCTGATCGAGGCGAAGGTCGTCGCGGCGACCGGAGCCCCGCTGCCGCCGGTCCCCGCCCTCACCGGCACCCCGGATCCCGCCCGCACCGCAACACCGGAACCGGCGGCCGCACCCACCACCGCCACCGGAACGCCGGAACCGGCCGCCAGGCCTGCCTCCACCACCACCGGAGCACCGGAGCCGGGCGCCGCGCCCACCTCCACCGCCACCGGAACGCCGGGGCCGGGCGGCGCCGGAGTATCGACATCGGCTTCGCCCCCCGGGCGCTCCGCCCGAAGCGGCCGGGCCACCGATCCCACAACCCCCGCAACCCCCGCCGAAGCCGCCGCGACCGGCGTGAAGGGCCTGTTCACCGGTCGGTACCGGCGCCGGACACTGGTCATCGGGACGCTGTGGTTCACCGGCTATTTCGTGAACTACGGGATCACGTCCTGGCTGCCGACGATCTACGGCAAGCAGTACGGGCTGTCGCTCTCCGACTCGCTCCTGTACTCCACCGTCACCTCGGTCGCCGGTTTCCTCGGGTGTCTGCTGGTCGCGCTCACGGTCGACGTGATCGGTCGGCGCAAGGTCTTCGCGGTCTTCCTCGGTGGCGCGGCCGCCCTGCTGATCGTGCTGGCCGCGCTCGGTGCCCGTACGCCGGTGCAGGTACTGGTGTGGACATCGCTCGCCGCAGTCTGCTTCTTCGGGTCCAACATCTGTCTGTACCTGTACACGCCCGAGCTGTACCCGACGCGCATGCGGGCGCTGGGATGCAGCGTCGGCGGGGCGCTCAACCGGCTCGGGGTGATCCTCGGCCCGGTCCTGGTCGGTGCGATCTACGCGGGCGGCGGGGAGGTTTCCGCGGTCTTTCTGACGCTGGGCGGGGTCGCCCTCGTCGGTGCGCTGGCCGCCGCGTTCTTCGCCGAGGAGACCACCGACCAGCCGCTCGAAAAGATCTCACCCTGAGAACCCCTGCAAGCCTCTGCGGTGCTGTGGTACCGCGGTGCTGCGGCGATGCGGTACCACGGTGCTGCGGCGTTGCGGTACCGCGGTACTGCGCTACCGCTCACCCCGTTCCGCTGACCAGTGGGGGGTTGTCGGGGTCGGGGATGCGAGTGGACCAGCCGCCCGGTACGGCGCGGCCCTGTTGGCGGCGGAAGTGCACCGGTGCGGTGCCGACTCTGCGGGTGAACAGGCGGCTGAAGTACGCCGGGTCGTCGTAGCCGACGCGGCGGGCCACGGCGGCGACCGGCAGTTCGGTGGCGGCGAGCAGTTCCTTGGCGCGGCCGAGGCGGATGCCGAGGAGGTAGTCCTTGGGGCTGCAGCCGGCGCCGCGGCGTACGGCGGTGCGGAGTTCGGCGGGGCTCATGCCGTGGCGCGCTGCGTGTTCGGCGACGGACAGCGGCAGGAAGGCGTCGCGGGCGAGGGCCTGGAGAACGGGGGCGCCGTCTACGTCGGTGTCGGCGCGGGCGCGGCGGAGGGCGACGAGCAGTTCGTGGACGGCGGCGGAGGTTTCGACTTCCAGGAGGGGGTTGCCGCGGCGGGCCGCGCGGGCGATGCGGCTGATGGCGGCGCGGGCGGCGGCGGTGTCGGCGAGGGGGACGAGGGGCCGGCCCGGTGCGGGTTCTATGTAGCCGAGTTCGGTGTAGGTGGTGGCGGCCGGGCCGGTGAAGTCGACGAAGCTTTCGTCCCAGCCGCTGTCGGGGTCGGCGCCGTAGTGGTGCGGGGTGCCGGGCGTGAGCCAGAGGAGGGCGGGGGCGGTGACCGGGTGCCGGGCGCCGTCGGGGGTGGCGTACCAGCCGCTGCCCGCGTGGATGACGACGGCGACGTGGTGGTCGAGGGTGCGGGGGCCGACGGCGGGCAGGGTGCCGTGCTGGAGGCCGACGCCGAGGCAGACGAGGCCGAGCCGGTGGTGGACCGGGCTCGGCGTGAAGTAGCGCATCCAGGTGTGGTACACGCGGGCTCCTCCCGTTCGCCACGGCCTTCCCCGGGTCGCCGAACCCGGTTGCCGTTCCAGGCCTCCAGGCCACCTTTCCGGGCTGTCCTCTGTCCTTCCGTATGGACCGTACGGATCGTACGGGCCGTACGGAACTCCGTCGCGCGGGTGCTCCGCAGGCGTTCTGCTGGCGTTGCGCGAGTGCTCCGTCCGAACTCCGTCCAAACAATGCCGATCTTTGTCCATGGACCCGCCGTACCGCCAGAGGGTGTGCTGAACGGGACGGATCTCGGGACGGATCTCGGGACGGGGCTCGGGATGGGGCTGGGGCCCGGCGGGTCGGGGCACGGCGAGGGCGAGGGGAAGGGCGGCACGGTGGCGGACACGGCCGGGGATGCGGAGCGGCGGGCGGCGGGGCGGCGGTTCGTCGTCGGGGAGGGGGAGTTCGAGCTGGACGGGCGGCCGGTGCGGCTGCTGTCGGGGGCCCTGCACTACTTCCGGGTGCACGAGGGGTACTGGGACCACCGGCTGGCGATGTTGCGGGCGATGGGCCTGAACTGCGTGGAGACGTACGTGCCGTGGAATCTGCACGAGCCGCGTCCCGGTGTGTTCCGGGAGCTGGCGGTGCTCGGCCGTTTCCTGGACGCCGTCGGGCGGGCGGGGCTGTTGGCGATCGTCCGCCCGGGGCCGTACATCTGTGCCGAGTGGGAGAACGGCGGGCTGCCGCACTGGGTGACGGGGCCGCTGGGGCGGCGGGTGCGGACGCGTGATCCGGGGTATCTGCGGGCGGTGGACGGGTGGTTGGCGGCGGTGTTGCCGCAGGTCGTGCCGCGGCAGTGTGACCGCGGCGGCCCCGTGATCATGGTGCAGGTGGAGAACGAGTACGGCTCCTACGGGTCGGACGCGGGGTATCTGGCCCACCTGGCGGACCGGTTGCGGGCGTTGGGGGTGACGGTGCCGCTGTTCACCTCCGACGGGCCGGAGGATCACATGCTCACGGGCGGGAGCGTGCCGGGGCTGACGGCGACGGTGAATTTCGGGTCGGGGGCGCGGGAGGCGTTCGCGACGTTGCGCCGGCACCGGCCGGATGGGCCGTTGATGTGCATGGAGTTCTGGTGCGGCTGGTTCTCCCACTGGCACACGGGCCCGGGCGGGGAGGACGCGGAGGCCACGGTGGCAGGACAGGCCGGGAAGGCCGCGGAAGCCACGGTGGCAGGACAGGCCGGGAAGGCCGCGGAAGCCGGAGAGACCGCGGAGGCCGGGGAAGCCGGGGAGGGGGGCGTACGGGATGCGGCGGATGCCGCGGCGGCGCTGGCCGAGATCCTGGAGTGCGGTGCGTCGGTGAACATCTACATGGCGCACGGCGGGACGAGTTTCGGCGGCTGGGCGGGGGCGAACCGGGCCGGTGCGCTGCAGGACGGCGCGCTGCTGCCGACGGTGACGTCGTACGACTACGACGCGCCCGTGGACGAGCGAGGCCGGCCGACGACGAAGTTCTGGCGGTTCCGGGAGGTGCTGGCGCCGTATGCGGAGGGGCCGGTGCCGGCGCCACCCGCGCCGCAGCCGGTGCTGGCCGCTGCGGCGGAGGTGCGGCTGACGGGGTGGGCGCCGATGGATGCGGTACTGGACGGGTTGGGCGGGCCCGAGGTGTGGTCCGGGGCGCCGCCGACGTTCGAGGAACTGGACGTGGACCGCGGGGTGGTCCGGTACCGGCTGTCGGTGCCGGGGCCGCGTGCGCCGTACGAGCTGCGGGTCCGGGGGTTGCGGGACCGGGCGGTGACGTTCGTGGACGGGGCGCCGGGGCCCGTACTGGACACCGAGGAGGCGGTGCTCGGTCCGGTCGCGGGGCCGGCGGAGGTGGAGCTCTGGGTGGAGTCGTCGGGGCGGGTCAATTACGGGCCGCGGCTGGGTGAGGCGAAGGGGATCACGGGCGGGGTGCTGCACGAACGGCAGTACCTGCACGGCGTACGGGCCCAAGGGCTGCGGCTGGACGCCGTCGAGGACGCGGCGGCGGTCGCGAGGCTGGCCTTCGAGGCGCCGCGTGCCGGAGCGCGGGGTCTGCACCGCGGGACGGTAGTGGTGCCGGCGGGCGGTGTCGGGGACGCGATGTTCGAACTGCCGGGTTGGACGCGGGGGTTCGTGTGGGTGGGCGGTTTCCCGCTGGGTCGGTACTGGTCGGCGGGGCCGCAGCGGTCGCTGTACGTGCCGGGGCCGTGCTTGCGAGAGGGCGCGAACGAGGTGCTGGTGCTGGAGCTGGAGGGAGCCGCCCCGGGCACGAGCGGACGGGGTACGGACGGACCGGGGACGGACGGGCCCTCCGTCGAGGCACCCCGTCTGGTGCCCTGAGGGCGCACCGTCCACATGTCACCACACCGCGAGCGGCGCCTCATCCCGCCCCCGGTCGCTCCTCTCCCGCGTACACGCCGAACTCGGCCATCAGCTCTTCCTCCTGGAGGAGGGTGGCGCGTACTTCGTGGCCGCGGAGCTGGGCGACGCCGGCCGACAGGGCCTGCACCAGGGAGGTGAAGGCGGTGACCGAGCGGAGGACGGAGGGGCCGGCGGCGTCCACGTAGAAGGTCTGCTGTGCGGTGGCGGCGAGCGGGGAGGACGGGTTGTCGGTGAGGGCGATGCAGTGGGCGCCGCGGTCGTGCGCCCAGGCGGCGGCGCGTACGGTCTGGGCGCTGTAGCGGTGGATGGAGACGGCGACGAAGCAGTCGCCCGCGCGGACCCGGCGCAGGTCGTCGGTGAGGGTGCCGGTGCCCGGCGTCACGGTGGCGACCTCTTCGCGGAGCATGCGCAGCAGGTAGCCGAGGAGGTAGGCGGGGGCGTGGCATTTGCGGAGGCCCATGACGTGGACGCGGGGCGCCTCGGCCAGAGCCCGTACCGCGGCGTCCCAGGTGTCCTGGGGGATGCGGGCGAAGGTGCGGGCGATGTTGGCGCGGTCCAGGGCGACGGAGCGTTCCAGGAGGTCGCCGTCGTCGGTGCCGAGCTGTTCGAGGTTGTCGTAGCGGCGGAGCAGCTGGGCCTGTTCGCGGAGGTGCGCGCGGCAGAGGCGGGTGAGGCCCGGGTAGCCGTCGAGGCCGAGGCCCGCGGCGAAGCGGACGACGGTGGCTTCGTTGACGCCGACGGCCGAGGCGAGTTCGGAGACGGTCATGAAGGCGACGCCTTCGGGGTCGGCGAGCAGCCGGTCGGCCAGGAGGCGCTGGGAGCGGGTCAGGGTGTCCGCGCGGCGCTGCAGTGCGGCGACGAGTTCGCCGTAGGTCTGCGGTGGGTGCGGGGGGTGCGACGGTGCGGGGGCCATGGCGTCGATTCTTGCAGGCGGTGAAGCGGTGGAGCAGCGGAGCGATGGAGCAGCGGAGCGATGGAGCAGCGGAGCGGTGGAGCGGTGGAGCGGTGGTGACCGCTCAGCTCGTCTCGCCGCGTGCGTAGGACGACAGGGGTAGCTCGGCGGTGCGGCCGTCCGGGCCGCGTACGGTGATCCGGTCCTCGGTGAGGTCGGCGACGGCGGTGCAGAGGGTCATCAGGGGGTCGGTGCCGGCGGCGGTGCGGTGCACGCCGTGCGGGAGGGGTGCGCCGGTGAGGACCTGGAGGAACCAGTCGGCGTCGGGTTCGGTGTCGGGGAGGGGGAGCCGGTCGAGGGCGGTGCCGCGGGCGACGCTCTCCTCGTACTGGCCGAGGCTGCGGGCGGCCTGCGTCGCCGGTCCGGCCACCGGGCTCTCGCCAGAAGCCACCGGGCTCTCGCCAGGGGAAGCCACCGGGCTCTCGCCGGGGAGGTCACCAAGAGTGTTGGCGGGGGCATCCAGGGCGGCGGGCAGGCGGCGGAGGTGGTTGGTGTGCCACTGGAGCGGTGCGCCCGTTCCGACTTCGTGGGCGGCGGTGCGGCCGGCGGCGCTCTCGACGACCGCGACGCGGCCGGTGGCGGCTTCGCCGAGGGTGTAGGCGAAGCCGCCGGCGCCGGCGTGGGTGCTGAGGTGGTGGAGGGCTTCGTCGAGGGTGCGGGCCTGCTGCATGGCGCGGGCGACGAAGTGGCGGCCGGGTGCGTCGGCCGGGGCGGCGACCTGGATGTGGTTGATGCCCCAGACGAGGCCGTGGCCGGTGGCGGTGAAGGTGTTGGCGGGCAGGAAGCCCGGGTACCACTGGACGGTGACCGGGGCTTCGCCGTCGATGCGCAGGGTGAGGAGCATGAGCCGGCCGTCGAGGGCGGGGGCGCCGTCCTCGTTGTGGGCGACGCGGGAGCGGGTGCGGCGCCAGCCGAGGTCGGTGCAGCCGGTGCCGTCGTCGGTGCCGAGGTCGCCGCGGAGGTTGGCGCGGAGCAGGTCGTCGAAGGGCAGGCCGGCGCCGGTGGCCAGGTCGCGGAGTTCGGCGACCTGGACGGGCCAGTGCGTCTCGGTGCGGTGCAGCAGGCGTGCGAGGCGTGCACGGCCGGGGCCGTCGGCGGTTCGGGCGCGGAGTGCTTCGCGCTCGGGCAGGGCGTCCTGGACGGCGTGGATGTCGGCGCGGGTGGTGTCGCCGAGGGTGCGGAAGACGGCGGACCGTTCTCCGGTGAGGACCAGCCACCGCAGTCCGGCGAGCTCCTGCTCCTGGACCTCCGCACCCATCGCGCCGTCCGCCTTCCACGCTCTCGAAACGTCAACAGAATTGCAATGTGAACACTCTACGCAACTCTGATTGCACCACCTTCATCGCCCTGCCGCGACTCGCTTCGCCCCGGCCCTCACACCTCCCGTACCTCGAACCCGTCCAGGACGTATTCCGCCGTCCCGTCGTCCCCGGTCTTGCGGAGCCCCACCCAGGCCTCGCCCTTCTCGGGGGCGGTGAACTCGTAGGAGTGGACGGTGGGCCGGGTGGCCACGGGCAGCGGTACGCGGGTCAGTTCCCGGGTCGCCGGGTCGTCGACCGCGGTGATCCAGGCGTACTGGTCGGCCTTCTCGTTCTCGTACCGGAAGGTGACCCGGTAGCGGCGGCCGGGGGCGAAGCGGACGGTGTGCGGCACGGTCCGGTAGACCACGCCCTTGTTCTCGCCGCGGGACTTCAGGGACTGGCTGCCGTCGATGACGTCGTCGATCGCCTTCCCGTTCCAGCCGCGCTGGGTGTAGGGCGCGTGGCGCTGGGCGATGTGGGTGCGCGGGTCGGTCGCGCCGCCCGCGTCGCCCTTGACGAAGACGCCCCAGCCCTGCGGTACGTGCTCGAAGTCCTCGTACGCCAGGGTGCCGGGCTTCGTCATGTGCGAGGCGGGCACGACGCGTACGTTGTCGAAGCGGACGCGGGCCCGTCCGGCCGCCGCCTTCAGGGACAGCGTCACCGGGCCGCCGCCCTCCGGGACCGTGAAGCGGGTGAACATGCGCTGGAAGCGGGTGCCGTGCTTGCGGTCGGCGGCGACGAAGTTGCCGGCCGTGGAGGTCTCGGTCCAGTTGACCGCGGTGATCCCGTCGGCCGTGCGGACCGCGAGTTCGGCGCGGCGCCGTTCGCCCGCCCGCTCGCCGACCTCGACCTGGACGGATGCCGCGTACGTGCCGGGTGCGAGGCGGTGCAGGCGGCGGGCCACCGTGGTCGCGGCGCCGGCGCCGACGACCAGTTCGTCGTCGCCGAGCGCGCTGGCGCGGACCGTCGCGGGGCCGCTCACCTGCCAGCCGTCCAGGCTTCCCGAGTGGAAGCCGGGGTCGGCCAGCGGCGTGCCCTCGCCCCAGCCGGGTGCCTCCTGCGGCGCGGCCCGCCGCCGGTGGACGACGTAGGGGACGCCCGCGGCGGCCTCGATCGTGACCTTGCCGCCCTTGACGGGCAGCCGCTGCTCGTCGGCGCGGCCCTGGTCGGTGAGGCGGTACAGGTACACCGTGCCGGTGCGCCAGCCGCGCGGCAGCGTCCAGGCCGTGGTGCCGCCGCGGGGGTGGTAGTGGTAGAGCTTCTGCGGGTCGGTGGCGCGGCGGGGTTCCCAGGGCAGCAGGTAGGTGCCGTCGTCGTAGACGAGCCGTCCGTCGGTGGTGATGCGGCGCTTGCCGCCGTCGGCGTCGGTGACGGTCGTGCGGGTGGGGCCCTCGAAGGTGATCTCGTGGTCGGTCCAGGTCTTGATCGGGTACGCCTGGAGGTACTTGGCGGGCAGCGCGTCCCGCCAGATGATCTCGTAGAAGGCGTGCCAGTCGGTCTTGCCGACCCAGCCCTCGAAGTTGCCCATGCGGGGGGCGCCGAGGAGCGTCGGCCACTTGTCGGCGAAGACGTCCTTGTGGTGGTTGCGCAGGAAGCGGATGAGCTTGCTGTTGATGCCGCGGGAGGTGTCGCCGCCGTAGTCGGTCTCGTTCGCCCAGTGCGACCAGAGGGACGAGCGTTCCAGGCCGTGGCCCCACTCGGTGGTCACCAGCCAGCCCTGGTCGCGCAGGTGGCGCTGGAGGCGGTCGGAGTTCCAGCCGGACTCGCGGAAGACGTCGATGTAGAGGGTGTTCAGGGCCGGGTCGGTCTCGTCGCGGAGCCGCTGGAAGCGGGCGGCGATGTCGCCGGAGACCAGGTCGCGGCGGGCGTCGATGCGGTAGGACTGGTCCAGCCAGTCCCACTGTTCGTCGGTCTTGTCGACCAGGGTCTCGGAGAAGGCGTGCGCGACGGGGTAGGACTCGGTGGCGTTCACATGTACGGCGAAGTCGCTGTTCCACTTCTTGCCCGTGCGGACCAGGGTGTTGAGGTCGTCGAGGCCGCCGGCGCGGGTGTTGTGGTTGCCGCCGTAGTCGGGGTGTGCGGAGTCGTGGCCCTCGGACTGGTAGCCCTTGAGGAGGGTGAACTGGCGTAGCCCGTCCGTCGCGAGGGAGATCCGCTTGACGTGGTCGAGGGTGGCGAGGAACGGGTTGGTGGCCTGGCTGGCGAAGTTGAAGGGGATGTGCGGGACGACGCGGAGGTGCTGCTCGTCGGCGCCCAGCGGCATCACCATGATGTCGCGCAGCGCGATGGCCGCGTCCTGCCAGTCGACGCGGCCGTCGCCGTTGCGGTCGCGGGTGAGGATCACGGTGGCGTAGGGCAGCGGCTCGGTGTCGGTGACGGGTGCGGTGGCCGCGCGGTGCGTCCACTGGCCGCACGCGAGGCGCGCCTCGACATAGCCGTCCCGCTGTACGGTCTGCCGCCAGAGCCGGCCGTTCTCCCAGGTGGTGGCGGTGGCTGGCTTGTCGTAGACGGTGTTGGTCTCCAGCGCGGCGGCCAGTTCGTCGGTGGCGACCACGGCGTACGCACAGCCCAGTGGCGCGGCGTCGGCGGGGGTGTCGTCGGTGACCCGGACGAGGGTGTCGCCGCTCTTGGCCTTGTCCAGTTCGATGCGGGCGGCGAGGAGCGTGGCGCCGGGCTGGTCGCTGCGCACACTGAGCAATGCGAGGGCGGGGATCTGGAGGGTGCCGACGCGGAGCGCGGCGGTGTCGGCGATCTTCGTGACCCGCCAGTGGACCTGCCATCCCTCGGCCGCGATCTCGACGCCGATCTCGGTGCCGCCGTCGAAGGCGAGGGTGTAGGCGATGCGGTCGTGCGCCGGCCGTGCGGTGACCTTCGGGGTGTGCGCCGTGCCGTCGATGACGACCTCGGTGACGGGCTCGGCCTGGCCGTGCAGGACGGCGCCGGTGGCGGTGTCGGTGTAGGCGAGGACGCGGGGGAAGGCGGTGTCGACGCGGACCTGGAGGCGGTCGGAGCGGAGTACGGCCTCGCCTGCCCGGGGGGCCGCGTGCGCGGTGCCGCTGCCGAGGGGCAGGGCGGTGCCTAGGGCGGCGAGGGCGGTGCCGGCGACGACGGTCCTGCGGCTGGGTCCTTGCCCGTCACCTGTGTGTCCGTTCACGCGCACTGTCCTCCTTCGCACGGCGGTCCTGTCGCGGACAGCGTGCTGCCCGTGCGGCGGGTGCGCCCATGGACAAAGGAGGGACAGGTGTTGGACTAACGGGGCGGTGCGGCCGCGTGCCGTACCGCACCGCCCCGGTCGTCGGCGCGTCAGCCGCCGAGCCGGCCCGCGCCCTTCTTGATGTCCGCGGCGAAGGCGCTCACCTCGGTGTAGACGCCGGGCTTGCCGGGACGTGCGCAGCCCTCGCCCCAGCTGACGATGCCGACCTGGATCCACCGGCCGCCGTCGTCCTTGCGGAACATCGGGCCGCCGGAGTCACCCTGGCAGGTGTCCACGCCGCCGGTGTCCAGCTTGCCGGCGCAGATCTCGTCGCCGGGGGTCAGGTCTGTGCCGTAGGCCTTCTCGCAGGTGGCGTCGTCGACGAACGGTACCTGGGCCTTGAGCAGGTAGCGCTGCTGCTGACCGCCCTCCTTGTCGGCGCCCCACCCGGCTATGGTGAAGTCGCCGTTGTTGAACTTGTCGCTCTCCGCGATCTTCAAGGTGGGGATGTTCTTGATCGGCTTGGCGAGCTTGATCAGGGCCCAGTCCTTGCCCTTGCCGTTGTAACCGGGCGCCTGGAGGATTTTGGTGGACTTGACCTTCACGGCCTTGGGGTCCTTGAGGTCCACGACGCCGGCGGTGGCCGTGACGGAGGTGTCGGGTCCGCTGCCGTCCACGCAGTGTGCGGCGGTCAGCACGATGTCCTTGGCGTACAGCGCGCCGCCGCAGCCCATGGACAGCCGGACCATGAACGGGAACTCGCCCTGTTGGGCGCGGGTGCCGCCGACGACCTTCGTGTGGTTGCCGCCGTCCCCTGCGGGCGCGGCGCCGGCGGTACCGGGTTGGAGGCTGACGGCCGCGAGCGCCACGGCTCCGACGGCTGCGGCTCTCTTGAAGTGCTTCAGGTAGCTCAACGGGCTTCCTTTCGTGGGGGGTTGCGCGCCGATGACAGCTGTCACTGACGAGCCCATGCCAACACCGGAGCCGGTGTCCGCCGCCGGGCGGAACAGGTGAGGAACAACGGCGGCGCACGGAAAGGCGTCCGGACCCAGTGGGGGTGAGCCCGCGAAGCGCCCTGCGATTATGTGGAACGAGAGACAAGAGTGACAAGGGCATCCAACCGCTCAATTCCGTTGTACCCGGGGGCAGTACGCCCCATACCGCCCGGTCGTGTCGACTCGTAGAGTGGTGGGGTGGCAGTGCGAGGCACCGGGCGTCCGGGCGGCCCCGGAAGCCCGGACGGTGCGGCCGGCCGCACCCGTCCCGGCAGCGAGATCGTGCACGGCTACCCGCACCTGGAAACGGTCCGCTCGGCCGTCACCGCGCTCTACAAGCGCCTGTCCTACGACACCGTGCGCACCTTCGACACGTCCGTGCCGCCCGCCGACGCGGCGTTCGGCGCCGACGAGGACCTGCATCTGGGCGTGCAGCGGGTGGCCCGCACGATGCTGGCGCACCTGCGGCTGCCGGACGCCCGGATGATCGTCTCCTTCCGGACGATGCGGCACGCCGCGCACGTCGAACTGACCGCGGGCCCCGAGTACTTCATCGAGCTCAACGAACGCTTCGGCAGCCACCGGGAGGACATCGCCGCGGCCCTCGCCCACGAGGTGATGCACATCTACCTGCACCGCCTGGGCCTGTCCTTCCCCGGCACGCACGCCAACGAGATCCTCACCGACACCGCGACCGCCTACCTGGGCGCCGGCTGGCTGCTGCTGGACGCCTACCGGGAGCACGGCACCGCCTCGCAGAAGCTGGGCTACCTCACCCCCGAGGAGTTCGGGTACGTGCTCGCCAAGCGGGCCCTGTTCTTCGCCGAGGACCCCGCGACGTGGTTCACCAGCCCGCAGGCGTACGACGCCTACCGGGCGGGCCGGCAGCAGGCGCTGCGCGACACCCGGCAGCCGCCGCTGGCCGCCGCCGGCCGGTCCGGACGGTGGCGGTACGCCAGGGACCGGCGTGGTGCGCGCGTGCCGCACCGCTCCCCCGGCCCGCCGCCGGACGCCGGGTACGTCTTCGACGGGCCGGGGCCGTTGCGCGTCAGCTTCCCGTGCCCGGTCTGCCACCAGCGCATCCGACTGCCGGTACGCGGCCCGGTCCGGGCCCGCTGCGCGCTGTGCCGCACGGAGCTGGAGTGCGACACGTAGCGGTGGTCACAACCAGTCCTTCTCCGGCGTGGCGGCCCGGAGCACCGCCGCCGCGCCCCCGACCACCGGCTCGCCGTGCGGGACGCACACCGTCTCCAGCGGCGTGAGCGAGGCCAGCTTGCGGAAGGAGGCGATGGCCTGCTCGCGGTCGACGCTGAAGGGGCCCAGCACCACCCGCCCCTCCCCCTGGCCGATGATGTCGCCGGGGAAGAGGACCCCCGACTCGGGGAGGTGCAGGGCGATGGAGCCGGCGGTGTGGCCGGGTGCGGCGTGCACGTGCACCGGCTCGCCCCACCCTTCCATCTGATCGCCGTCGTGCAGTTCGGTGTCGACCGCGACGGGGCACGGCGCTCCCACCCCGGCGGCCGCCAGGCCCGCCATGACCTGTTCGTGCAGCACCTGCTCGGCGGCGGTGGGGACCGGCGGCGGCTCGGGCGCCTCGCCGCGGATGACCGGGGCGTCGGGCGCGCCGGCCAGCACCGTGGCGCCGGTGGCCGCCACGAGGTCGGCGGCGGATCCGATGTGGTCGAGGTGCGAGTGGGTCAGCACGATCTGCCGAACGTCGTCCGGGCGCGCCCCGAGTTCGGCCAGTGCCGCGAGGACGGCCGGCGCGGAGCCCGGGACGCCGGTGTCCACCAGGGCGTATCCGGGCCGCCCCGCGGGGTCGCCGGCCGGCAGCCGGACGGCGTACACGTGGCCCACGGGGAAGGGGAACTGCCATATCGAAGGGGTGAGCTGTATGGGTTCCATGTGGCGACCTTAAGCGGGCGCCACGCCGAAGCCCCCTGTTCACGACGGGCGTTCACCCGGCGCGTACCGGCCCCTCAAGGGCGCGGGGGCCGGTATGCGCGGAGGGGTCAGTCCTGGCGCTCGGGGCGGAGGACCGGGCGCAGGGCCTCCAGGACGGCGGGGTCCTCGACGGTGGCGGGGACCGGCTCGTCCACGCCGTCGGCCAGGGCGCGCATGCTGCGGCGCAGGATCTTGCCGGAGCGGGTCTTGGGCAGCGCGGGCACGATCACGGCCTCTTTCAGGGCGGCGACGGCGCCGATCTCGCGGCGTACGGACCGCACCAGTTCGGCGGCCACCTGCGCGTGGTCGTCGGTGACGCCGGCCTTGAGGACCACCAGGGCCCGTGGCACCTGGCCCTTGAGCGCGTCGGCCACGCCGATGACCGCGCACTCCGAGACCGCCGGGTGGCCGGCGAGGACGGCCTCCATCGCGCCGGAGGAGAGCCGGTGCCCGGCCACGTTGATCACGTCGTCGGTGCGGCCCATGATGAAGACGTAGCCGTCCTCGTCGACGTAGCCGCCGTCGCCGGTCGCGTAGTGGCCGGGGAACCGCGAGAGGTAGGAGGACACGTACCGCTCGTCGTCGTTCCAGAGGGTGGGCAGCGAGCCCGGCGGCAGCGGCAGCTTCAGCGCCACCGCGCCGTCCTGGCCGGGGCCGCACGGCTCGCCGTTCTCGTTCAGGACCCGCAGGTCGTAGCCGGGCACCGGCACGGTCGGCGAGCCGGGCTTGACCGGCATCGGGTCCAGTCCGCGCAGGTTGGCGGCGATCGGCCAGCCGGTCTCGGTCTGCCACCAGTTGTCGATCACCGGTACGTCCAGCACCCGGCTCGCCCAGTGGTACGTGCCCGGGTCCAGCCGCTCCCCCGCCATGAACAGCGTGCGCAGCGAACCGGTGTCGTGGTCGGCGAGGAGGGCCGCCTCCGGATCCTCCTTGCGGACGGCGCGCAGCGCGGTGGGCGCGGTGAACAGCGCCTTGACGCGGTGCTCGGCGATCACCCGCCAGAAGGCACCCGCGTCCGGGGTGCCGACGGGCTTGCCCTCGTACAGGACGGTGGTGGCGCCGGTCAGCAGCGGGGCGTAGACGATGTAGGAGTGGCCGACGACCCAGCCGACGTCGGAGGCGGTCCACCAGACGTCGCCGGGGCCGATGCCGAAGACGTTGGCCATGCTCCAGGTGAGGGCGACGGCGTGGCCGCCGTTGTCGCGGACGACTCCCTTGGGGCGCCCTGTGGTACCGGAGGTGTAGAGGATGTAGAGCGGGTCGGTGGCGGCGACGGGGACGCAGTCGGCGGGTGCGGCGGCGGCCATGGCCTCCTCCCAGTCCAGGTCGCGCGCGGTGAGGTCGGCGCGTTCCTGGGAGCGCTGCACGATGACGCAGTGGTCGGGCGCGTGGTCGGCGAGGCGCAGCGCCTCGTCGAGCATCGGCTTGTACGGGAGGACGCGCTTGCCTTCGATGCCGCAGGACGCGGAGACGACGACCTTGGGCTTGGCGTCGTCGATGCGGACGGCGAGTTCCCTCGGGGCGAAGCCGCCGAAGACGACGGAGTGCACGGCGCCGAGGCGGGCGCAGGCCAGCATGGCGATGACGGCCTGCGGGACCATCGGCAGGTAGAGGACGACGCGGTCGCCTCTGCCGACCCCGAGCGAGCGCAGGACGCCGGCGAATCGGGCCGTGCGGTCCAGGAGTTCGGCGTAGGTGTAGCGCTGCCGGGTGCCGGTGACGGGGCTGTCGTGGATCAGCGCGGTGCGGTCGCCGTGGCCGGCGGCGACGTGCCGGTCCAGGGCGTTGTGGCAGGTGTTGAGCTCGCCGTCGGGGAACCAGCGGTAGAAGGGCGGGCGGTCCGCGTCCAGGACGCGGGTGGGCTCCTTCGTCCAGGTCACCGCCTTGGCCGCGGCTCCCCAGAAGCCGTCGGGATCGCTGATGCTCTGTTCGTGCGCCGCGCGGTATGCACGCATCCTTGCCCTCACCTCTCGTGTCGGCCGGCCGGCCGCGCAGGCGTCCGTCGCCCGCCGCGCGGCGTCCCGGTCGGTCCTCGGGGCGTCCACTGTGTCCCGTACGGGGCGCCGGAGGAAGAGGGGCGCACCGGCTGTCGGGGCGCCACCGCGGGGTGTCCTCGCCGTGCGGGTCGCGGCGGTGGGGCTTCGAGCGCACTCCAGCGCCTAGGCTCCGGGGTATGAGCCCTTCCATCGCCACCAACAAGACCGTCGAACTGCCCGAACTGCTGGAGTTCGTCCGCCCGCGGCACCGCGCCATCCTGCTGACCCGCCGGTCGGACGGCACCCCTCAGGGCTCGCCGCTGACCTGCGGTGTGGACGACTCGGGCCGGATCGTGATCTCGACGTACCCGGAGCGCGCCAAGGTCCGCAACGCGCGCCGCGCGCCGTCCGTCAGCGTCATCGTGCTGTCCGACGAGTGGAACGGCCCGTGGGTGCAGGTCGACGGCGAGGCCGAGGTCATCGACGCGCCGGACTCGGTCGAGCCGCTGGTGGAGTACTTCCGCAACATCTCCGGCGAGCACCCGGACTGGGACGAGTACCGCGCGGCCATGCTCAAGCAGGGCAAGTCGATCATCCGCATCACGCCCCGCCGCTGGGGCCCGATCGCCACGGGCGGCTTCCCGGCGCGGCTGGTGGAGGACGAGGGCTGAGGCGGCCTCAGGGTTTCGGCGGGTAGAGCTTGAAGGCGGAGGTGTCGACGGCGAAGCCGAACGGCTCGGGCAGCTCCACCGGCTCGCCGAACTCCAATGTGGTGACGGTCCGATAGCCGTTGGTGTGCGGCTGCGAGTGCAGTGAGCACGTGCCGATGTTCGGGTCGATCACGAGGTAGAGCGGGATCTCGCTCATGCCGTACCAGAAACGCTTCTTGATGTAGTCGACGTCCTTGTCGCTGGAAACGATCTCCACTACGAGGGCGACACGGTCGGCGGGGAACGGGTTGGCGTTGTCGGCCATCGCCTCAGGCGTGGTGACCGTGAGGTCCGCCTTCGGCTCGAACGAGGAAATGGGGGAAATCAGGGCCTGATCCGGCAACGCTGTCCAGCCGTGCGACTCGAACTGCATACCGAGCTTCATGACGATCTGATTGTGAAACGGGGCTGCCGACGCCTGCATAACGATCTTTCCGTCGATGAGCTCGATCTTCAGCTGATCGAGCTCGGGGAGATCTTCCAGGAAGCGCAGCAGATCGTGCGGGTCGTCGATCGGCGACATGTCCTCGGCCGTCTCGTGATGCGTCAGGGTCATCGCGCGCCTCCCTTTCAGGCACAGCGTATGGAGAGCAGCAGCCTCCGAATCCACGATAGGCGATCATTTCCACGATCGAGTGAAACGCGCCCGAGAACCCCGAAAACACAGTGCGGCGCCTGCCCTCACCGGTCGGGGAAGGGGCAGGCGCCGCGTTGTTCCGTACTCCGTTGTACGGGACATCTGGGGGCCGTCAGGCCGGTACCGGCGTCACACCGCCAGTGCGCGGTCCGTCGGCTTGATGGGGGCCGGCAGGGCGGACGCGCCGGTCAGGAAGCGGTCCACGCCCTTGGCCGCGGAGCGGCCCTCGGCGATGGCCCACACGATGAGCGACTGGCCGCGGCCGGCGTCACCGGCGACGAACACGCCGGGGACGTTGGTCTCGAAGTCGGCGTTGCGGGCGATGTTGCCGCGCTCGTCCAGCTCCAGGCCGAACTGCTCGACCAGGCCGTTCTCCTTGTCGGTGCCGGTGAAGCCCATGGCGAGGGTGACCAGCTGGGCGGGGATGCGGCGTTCGGTGCCGGGCTTCTGCTCCAGCTTGCCGTCCTTGAACTCCACCTCGACCAGGTGCAGCGCCTGGACGTTGCCGTCCTCGTCGCCCTCGAAGTGGGTGGTGTTCACGGAGTAGATCCGCTCGCCGCCCTCCTCGTGCGCGGAGGTGACCTTGTAGAGCATCGGGAACGTCGGCCAGGGCTGGTTGGCGTTCCGCTCCTCGCCCGGCTTGGGCATGATCTCCAGCTGGGTGACGGAGAGCGCGCCCTGGCGGTGGGCGGTGCCGACGCAGTCGGCGCCGGTGTCACCGCCGCCGATGACGACGACGTGCTTGCCCTCGGCGGAGATCGGGGAGACCGTCAGGTCGCCCTCCTGCACCTTGTTCGCGAGCGGGAGGTACTCCATCGCGAAGTGGATGCCCTTGAGGTCCCGGCCGGGCGCCGGCAGGTCGCGGGAGGTGGTCGAGCCCGCGGCGATCACCACGGCGTCGTACCGGCGGCGCAGCTTCGCCGCGTCGATGTCGCGGCCGATCTCCGTCTCGGTGCGGAACTTGGTGCCCTCCGCGCGCATCTGCTCGATGCGGCGGTTGATGTGCCGCTTCTCCATCTTGAACTCGGGGATGCCGTAGCGGAGGAGGCCACCGATACGGTCCGCGCGCTCGTAGACGGCGACGGTGTGACCCGCGCGGGTCAGCTGCTGGGCGGCGGCGAGGCCGGCCGGGCCGGAGCCGATGACGGCGACGGTCTTGCCGGACAGGCGCTCGGGCGGCTGCGGGGTGACGTCCCCGTTGTCCCACGCCTTGTCGATGATGGAGACCTCGACGTTCTTGATGGTCACCGGCGGCTGGTTGATGCCCAGCACGCAGGCGGCCTCGCACGGCGCGGGGCAGAGGCGACCGGTGAACTCCGGGAAGTTGTTGGTCGCGTGCAGCCGCTCGCTCGCGGCCTCCCAGTCCTCGCGGTAGGCGTAGTCGTTCCACTCGGGGATGAGGTTCCCCAGCGGGCAGCCGTTGTGGCAGAACGGGATGCCGCAGTCCATGCAGCGCGACGCCTGCTTGCTGATGATCGGCAGCAGGGAGCCGGGCTGGTAGACCTCGTTCCAGTCCTTGACGCGCTCCTCGACGGGACGGGTCTTGGCGACCTCGCGGTCGTGGTTCAGGAAGCCCTTGGGGTCAGCCATTGGTCGCCGCCTCCATCATCTTCTCGTGGGTCTCGGACTCGGAGAGTCCGGCCTGCTCGGCGGCTTCCTTGGCGGCGAGCACTGCCTGGTACGTGGGCGGGATGACCTTGCTGAAGCGCGCGGCCGCGGCATCCCAGTCGGCGAGGAGCTTCTCGGCGACGGTGGAGCCGGTCTCCTCCTGGTGGCGGCGCACCACGTCGTGCAGCCACTGCTTGTCGGTGTCGTTCAAGGGGTTGACCGCCGCGGTCATCTCCTTGTTGACGTTGGCCGGGTCGAGGTCGATGACGTACGCGAAGCCGCCGGACATACCGGCCGCGAAGTTGCGGCCCGTCTCGCCCAGGACGACCGCGTTGCCGCCGGTCATGTACTCGCAGCCGTGGTCGCCCACGCCCTCGGAGACCACCGTGGCGCCGGAGTTGCGGACGCAGAAGCGCTCGCCGACCTTGCCGCGCAGGTACAGCTCGCCGCCGGTGGCGCCGTAGGCGAGGGTGTTGCCCGCGATGGTGGAGTACTCGGCCAGGTGGTCGGCGCCGCGGTCCGGGCGGACGATGACGCGGCCGCCGGACAGGCCCTTGCCGACGTAGTCGTTGGCGTCGCCCTCCAGGCGGAGGGTGACCCCCTTCGGCAGGAAGGCGCCGAAGGACTGGCCGGCCGAGCCGGTGAAGGTGATGTCGATGGTGTCGTCGGGCAGGCCCGCGCCGCCGAACTTCTTCGTCACCTCGTGGCCCAGCATGGTGCCGACCGTGCGGTTGATGTTGCGGATGGCGACCTGCGCCCGGACGGGCTCGGCCTGCTCCGCGGTGTCCGCGTTCAGCGCGTCGGCGGCCAGCTTGATGAGCTGGTTGTCCAGCGCCTTCTCCAGGCCGTGGTCCTGCACGGTGATCTGGTGGCGCACGGCGCCCTCGGGCAGCTCCGGCACGTGCAGCAGCGGGGCCAGGTCCAGGCCCTGCGCCTTCCAGTGGTTCACCGCGCGGGTGGTGTCCAGCAGCTCGGCGTGGCCGACGGCCTCCTCCAGGCTGCGGAAGCCCAGCTCGGCGAGGAGCTCACGGACCTCCTCCGCGATGAACTGGAAGAAGTTGACGACGTACTCGGCCTTGCCGCTGAACCGCTCGCGCAGCGTCGGGTTCTGGGTGGCGATGCCGACCGGGCAGGTGTCCAGGTGGCAGACGCGCATCATGACGCAGCCGGAGACCACCAGCGGGGCGGTCGCGAAGCCGTACTCCTCGGCGCCCAGCAGGGCGGCGATGACCACGTCGCGGCCGGTCTTCAGCTGACCGTCGGTCTGCACGACGATGCGGTCGCGCAGGCCGTTGAGGAGCAGCGTCTGCTGGGTCTCGGCGAGGCCGAGCTCCCAGGGACCACCGGCGTGCTTGAGCGAGGTGAGCGGCGAGGCGCCCGTACCGCCGTCGTGGCCGGAGATGAGGACGACGTCCGCGTGCGCCTTGGAGACACCCGCGGCGACCGTGCCGACGCCGACCTCGGAGACCAGCTTCACGTGAATCCGCGCCTGCGGGTTCGCGTTCTTCAGGTCGTGGATCAGCTGGGCCAGGTCCTCGATGGAGTAGATGTCGTGGTGCGGCGGCGGGGAGATCAGGCCCACGCCCGGCGTCGAGTGACGCGTCTTGGCGACCCACGGGTAGACCTTGTGGCCGGGCAGCTGGCCGCCCTCGCCGGGCTTGGCGCCCTGGGCCATCTTGATCTGGATGTCGTCGGAGTTGACCAGGTACTCGGACGTGACACCGAAGCGGCCGGAGGCGACCTGCTTGATGGACGAGCGACGCGCCGGGTCGTACAGGCGCTCCGGGTCCTCGCCGCCCTCACCGGTGTTGGACTTGCCGCCCAGCTGGTTCATGGCGATGGCGAGGGTCTCGTGCGCCTCCTGCGAGATGGAGCCGTACGACATGGCGCCGGTGGAGAACCGCTTGACGATCTCGCTGACCGGCTCGACCTCCTCGATCGGGATCGAGGGGCGGTCGGACTTGAAGCCGAACAGGCCGCGCAGCGTCATCAGGCGCTCGGACTGCTCGTTGACGCGCTCGGTGTACTTCTTGAAGATCTCGTACTTGCCCGAGCGCGCGGAGTGCTGCAGGCGGAAGACGGTCTCCGGGTCGAACAGGTGCGGCTCGCCCTCGCGGCGCCACTGGTACTCGCCGCCGATGTCCAGCGCGCGGTGCGCCGGGGCGATGCCGGAGGCCGGGTACGCCTTGGCGTGCCGCTGGGCGACCTCCTTGGCGACGACGTCCAGGCCCGCGCCGCCGATCTTGGTGGCGGTGCCGTGGAAGTACTTGTCGACGAAGGCCTCGTCCAGGCCGACGGCCTCGAAGACCTGCGCGCCGCGGTAGGAGGCGACGGTGGAGATGCCCATCTTGGACATGACCTTCAGGACGCCCTTGCCGAGCGCCTTGATCAGGTGCTTGATGGCGGTCTCGGCCTCGATGCCGGGCAGGAAGGTGCCGGCGCGGACCAGGTCCTCGACGGACTCCATGGCCAGGTACGGGTTGACCGCGGCGGCGCCGTAGCCGATCAGCAGCGCGACGTGGTGGACCTCGCGGACGTCACCGGCCTCGACGAGCAGACCCACCTGGGTGCGCTGCTTCGTGCGGATGAGGTGGTGGTGGACGGCGGAGGTGAGCAGCAGCGACGGGATCGGCGCGTGCTCGGCGTCGGAGTGCCGGTCGGACAGCACGATCAGGCGCGCGCCGTCCTCGATGGCGGCCTCGGCCTCGGCGCAGATCTCGTCGATCCGGGCCGCGAGTGCGTCACCGCCGCCGCTGACGCGGTACAGGCCGGAGAGGGTCACGGCCGTCATCCCCGGCATGTCGCCGTCGGCGTTGATGTGGATGAGCTTGGCCAGCTCATCGTTGTCGATCACCGGGAAGGGCAGGGTGACGCTGCGGCAGGAGGCCGCGGTGGGCTCCAGGAGGTTGCCCTGCGGGCCCAGCGAGGAGATCAGCGAGGTGACCAGTTCCTCGCGGATGGCGTCCAGCGGCGGGTTGGTGACCTGCGCGAACAGCTGGGTGAAGTAGTCGAAGAGCAGCCGGGGACGCTCGGAGAGCGCGGCGATCGGCGAGTCGGTGCCCATCGAACCGATCGGCTCGGCGCCGGTCTTGGCCATCGGCGCGAGGAGGACGCGCAGCTCCTCCTCGGTGTAGCCGAAGGTCTGCTGGCGGCGGGTGACCGAGGCGTGGGTGTGCACGATGTGCTCGCGCTCGGGGAGGTCCTCCAGCTCGATCTCGCCGGCCTCCAGCCACTCCGCGTAGGGGTGCTCGGCGGCGAGGGCGCCCTTGATCTCGTCGTCCTCGATGATGCGGTGCTCGGCGGTGTCCACGAGGAACATCCGGCCGGGCTGCAGGCGGCCCTTGCGGACGACCTTGCCGGGGTCGATGTCCAGGACGCCGACCTCGGAGGAGAGCACGACCAGGCCGTCGTCGGTGACCCAGTAGCGGCCGGGGCGCAGGCCGTTGCGGTCCAGGACCGCGCCGACCTGGGTGCCGTCGGTGAAGGTGACGCAGGCCGGGCCGTCCCAGGGCTCCATCATCGTGGAGTGGTACTGGTAGAAGGCGCGCCGGGCCGGGTCCATGGAGGTGGAGTTCTCCCACGCCTCCGGGACCATCATCAGCACGGAGTGCGGCAGCGAGCGGCCGCCGAGGTGGAGCAGCTCCAGGACCTCGTCGAAGGACGCGGAGTCGGAGGCGTCCGGCGTGCAGACGGGGAACAGGCGCTCCAGCGTCTCGGTGGCCTCGCCGAAGAGCTTGCTGGAGAGCTGGGACTCGCGGGCCCGCATCCAGTTGCGGTTGCCCTTGACCGTGTTGATCTCGCCGTTGTGCGCGACGAAGCGGTACGGGTGGGCCAGCGGCCAGCTCGGGAAGGTGTTGGTGGAGAACCGCGAGTGGACCAGCGCGATGGCGGTGGCGAAGCGGCGGTCGCTCAGGTCCGGGAAGAACGGCTCCAGCTGCCCGGTGGTGAGCATGCCCTTGTAGACGATCGTCCGGGCGGAGAGCGACGGGAAGTAGACGCCGGCCTCGCGCTCGGCGCGCTTGCGCAGCGCGAACGCCTTGCGGTCCAGCGCCAGGCCGGTGTTCTCACCGTCGGCCACGAAGAGCTGGGAGAAGGCGGGCATGGTGGCGCGGGCGCCGTTGCCGAGCAGCTGCGGGGCGACGGGGACGACGCGCCAGCCGAGGACGTTCAGGCCCTCCTCGGACGCGATCGTCTCGATCTTCGAGACGGCGGTCTGGGCCTCCTCGGCGTCCGAGGGGAGGAAGGCGATGCCCGCGGCGTACGCGCCGGCCTCGGGCAGCTCGAACGAGACGTTCTCGCGCAGGAAGGCGTCGGGAATCTGGAGCAGGATGCCCGCGCCGTCGCCGGAGTCGGGCTCGGAGCCGGTGGCGCCGCGGTGTTCGAGGTTCCGCAGGACAGTCAGGGCCTGCTCGACCAGCGCGTGGCTCGCCTCACCGGTGAGGGTCGCGACGAAGCCGACGCCGCAGGCGTCGTGCTCGTTGCGCGGGTCGTACATCCCCTGCTGGGCGGGGCGCCCGTCCATGGGCGACCAGGCGGCGCTGGTGGCGCTGCCGGTGGTCGCGGAGTGCGTGGACGCGGAACGCATCGGCTCTCCCAACGTCGTCGTGGCATGTGCAGTGCCGAGGGACGACGTTGGCCCTCCGCGAATTTTGCGTGCAGGTTACAGGATGACCTCGATCTCGCGAATCGGATAGAGGCTTCCAGCATGCGGACACCGCTCAGGGCGGTGGATCGAGAACGCAGTGGGACAGAGCATCGTCCGACAGCGCGGGTCGCCGGCAAGCGACGTTGCCTCCGGCGTCAGTGCCTTATGCCCGCTGGTCATTTTCTGAAACCGCGAGGTAACACGTTAATTATGCGCCTGCACGCATAGGAAGTCACCCTACGGCGGTTCCGAACAGCGTGCCCAGGACGTACGTCACACCTGCGGCGGCGCCACCGAGAGCCAACTGGCGCAACCCGCTGTACCACCACGAGCGCGCCGTCACCCGAGCCACCACCGCGCCGCAGCCGAAGAGTCCGAGCAACGCCAGGACCACGGCGGGCCACAACGCGGAGGCACCCAGAAGGTACGGCAACACCGGCAGCAGCGCACCCAGCGCGAAGGAACCGAACGAGGAAACGGCGGCGACGATCGGGGAGGGCAGGTCCGACGGATCCACGCCCAACTCCTCGCGGGCGTGGATCTCCAGCGCCTGCTCCGGGTCCTTGGAGAGCTGCGCCGCGACCTCGCGGGCGAGCGCCGGCTCCACCCCGCGCGACTCGTACAGGGCGGCCAGCTCCGCCTGCTCGTCCTTGGGGTGCTTGCGCAGCTCGCGGCGCTCGACGTCCAGTTCCGCCTGGACCAGCTCACGCTGCGAGGCGACCGAGGTGTACTCACCGGCGGCCATCGAGAAGGCGCCGGCGGCCAGGCCGGCCAGGCCCGTGATGACGAGCGTCTGCTGCGACACCGAGCCGCCGGCCACCCCTGTCATCAGGGCGAGGTTGGACACCAGTCCGTCCATCGCGCCGAACACCGCGGGGCGGAGCCAGCCACCGTTCACGTCGCGGTGGGTGTGGTTGTCACGGTGGGCAATGTGCGTAGGAGCCGACGCGTCCATGACATCTATGACGGACATAAGGGCCTCTTCCTCCCTCGCGAGGTGTGGGCCGATGAGCGGCACTTCCCCCTGGAACACCTCGAAGTTATGCCGCGCACATCCCCTTGCGCTAGCAAGGAAGGCCGTACTTACCGCTCTGACCTGCGGCTTTACCGAGACGATCAGTGCGTGATCCGGCTCACAGCCCCCTTCGTCGGCAGCCGGGATCCGGCCATCGCGACATCGCTCCGATCCGACGCGATGTCCCCCCATTCGCGGCAAAGCGGCCCTACGATCCCTCCCACGCGTACGGCTCCGGGACCGGTCGGCGGAAGGCACGCACATGAGCACATCGCACGCCCCCTCGCCCGCCCCCGTCACCCCGGGTGACCGCCCCGCCGATCCGCGCGACCGGGCCCGCGGCTCCCTGCTGGGCCTCGCCGTCGGCGACGCGCTCGGCGCCCCCGCCGAGAACATGAAGCCCTCGCAGATCCGTCGCCGGTGGGGCCGCATCGAGGGCTTCGTCGCGGAGGACCCGGCGGGCACCGACGACACCGAATACGCCATCTTCTCCGGGCTGCTGCTGGCCGAACACGGCGCGGCGCTCACCGTCGCGCACGTCGAGGCCGCCTGGCACCAGTGGATCGCCGACCTGGACGAAGGCCCCTTCCGCGGCGCCGGGTTCAGCGAGCGCGGCACCCTGGAGAACCTCCGCCGCGGGCTCGCGGCCCCGATTTCCGCCCAGCACCGGCATGCCTGGAGCGACGGACTGGCGATGCGGGCCGCGCCCTTCGGCGTACACGCGGCGGGCCGGCCGGCCGAGGCCGCCCGCCTGGTCGCGGTGGACGGCACCGTCAGCCACGACGGCGAAGGCATCTACGGCGGCCAGGCCGTCGCCGCCGGGGTCGCCGCCGCGATGGTCGCCCGGACCACCGACGCGGTGATCGCCGCCGCGCTCTCCGTCGTCCCCGAGGACTCCTGGACGGCCCGCTCGCTGCGCCGCGCCGTGGCCGCAGCCCAGCGCTCCCGGCTGGACCCCGGCATCACCCGCCTCGGCACCGAACGCGCCGTACGCTCCGCCGTCGTCGTCGGCGGCTACCCCTGGACCGACCTGGCGCCCGAGGCGGTCGGGCTGGCCTTCGGCGCGTTCGCCGCGGCGGCCGGCGACTTCCGCGGCGCGGTGCTGACCGCCGTCAACATGGGCCGGGACGCCGACACCACGGCGGCGGTCGCCGGGGCGCTGGCCGGCGCGCTGGGCGGCTTCGCCGCCGTCCCCGAGGACTGGGCCCGGGTCATCGGTCCGGTACGCGGCCGCTGCCTGCCCTCCATGGCCGGCTACCACGTCCTGGACATCGCGGACCTGCTCACCGCGGACGTCCCCACGACGGGCACCCCGGCATGAGCACCACCTCCCCCGCACCCACCGCGATGGCTCCGCGCGCCACCACCGCGGCCCGGCACGCGCCGCCTCCGGAACCCGCCCGCGCCAGCGGTGACCGCATCGAGGGGCTCCTCCTCGGCCTCGCCGCCGGAGACGCCGCAGGCTGGCCGGCGAGCCGGCACCGCGCCGCCCGCATGCCCGAGTGGACCCGCCGCCTCACCCGCGAGCTGGACACCTTCGCCGAACAGAACGCCACCACCACGCTCCCCGTTCCCATCGCCCTCAACCAGCCCCCCGAACCGCTCCGCCTCGGCCCCTCCGACGACGCCGAATGGGCCGCCTTCACCGCCGGCTCCGTGCTCACCGCGGCCGGCGCCTTCCTCTCCGACCTCGGCCGGGACCGCCGGATGCGGGCCGCCCTCGACCTCGCCTGGAACGCGCTGGCCTGCGAGGTCGCGGCCGCCGCCGACCGCGCCCCGGAGGTGGAGTCGGCCGTACTGCCGCTGCGCGCCCGGATCTCCGTACGCGCCGGCCTCGGCAACCTCGCCGCCGGGCTCCGGCCTCCCGCCACCGGCCACGACAACCCGCACTTCTTCGACGACGCGGCCTGCGTACGCGCCGCCGTACTCGCCGTGGTCCACCCCGGCGACCCGGTGGCCGCCGCTGGCCTCGCCGAGTTCGACGCCCGGTACACCCAGGACGGCGACGGCGTGCACGGCGCCCGCGCGATGGCCGCAGCGGTCGCCGCCGCGCTCGGCGGCGCCGACGTCACCACGTGCGTCGAAGCCGCCCTCGGCCAGCTCCCCGAGGGCACCGAGATCCGCCGCAACGCCCTGCACGCCGTACGGCTGGCCGAGGCCACCGCCGACGGCTGCCCCGGCGCCGCGTTCGCGCTGGTCCCCACCCTGGAACACGAGATCGTCGACCACGTCTACAGCTACGGCATCGCCGCCGCCGAGACCGTGCCGGTCGCCCTCGCGCTGGCCCTCGCGGGCGGTGGCCGGACCGCCGAGGCGGTGCCCGCCGCCGCCTGCCTCTCCCGCGTCGCCGACTCGGCCCCCGCCCTCACCGGCGCCCTGACCGGTGCCCTCGGCGGCGCCGCCGCGCTGCCGGCCGCCTGGCGCGACACCTGCCGCACGCTCTCCGGCTGCGCGCTGCCCCGGCTGGCCGGCACCGACCTGGTCGAGCTGGCCGAGCTGCTCGCCGGCACCGAACTGACCACTCCGCAGACGCCCCCGGCGAAAGGACCCGACCGGCCATGACCGACACCGCGGCACCACCCACCACCACGGCGTGCCCGAGCCTCGCCGACCGCACGGCCGGCGCCCTGGCCGGGGCCGCCGTGGGCGACGCGCTCGGCGGGCCGGTCGAGGGCTGGAGCCCGGAGCAGATCCGGGAGCGGCACGGCGGCCCGGTCCGCTCCCTCGTAGGCCCCTGGCACGAGGACTGGCGGACCGCCCGCCCCCTCGCGCCGTACCACAAGGGCGACGGCCACGTCACCGACGACACCCTCATGACCCACGCGCTGATCCGGGTGTACGAGAAGGTCCGCGACCACCTCGACGCGTACGCCGTGGCCGACCACCTGGTCCCCGACCTGATGACCGAGGTCCGCTGGATCCCCGAGCTGGAGGCCGAAGCACTGCCCCTGCAGCGGGTGTTCCTCGCCGAGAAATGGCTCGTCACCCGGCTGCACTACGGGCACGTCGACCCGCGCGAGGCCGGCGTCGGCAACATCGTCAACTGCGGCGCCGCGATGTACATGGCCCCGGTCGGTCTGGTCAACGCCGGGAATCCGCGCGGTGCTTACGCCGAGGCGCTGGACGTCGCGGGCGCGCACCAGTCCTCGTACGGGCGGGAGGCGGCCGGCGTCCTCGCCGCCGCGGTGGCCGCGGCCTGCGCCCCCGGCGCCACCCCCGCGTCCGTGGTCGACACCGCCCTCGCCCTCGCGAAGGACGGCACCCGCACCGCGATCGAGGCGGTGTGCGAAGTAGCCGTGAAATACGACGAGTACGAGCCCGCGCTGCCACAACTGCGGGGCGCGGTCTCGCCGTTCGACACGGTGGGACCCGAATACCGCCGGCCCTCGCTGGGCGCCCGGCGCCCCTCACGGCTGCACTCCATCGAGGAACTCCCCCTCGCACTGGGCCTGTTGCTCATCGGCGGCGGCGACTACCGCGAGACGGTCCTCGGCGCCGTCAACTACGGCCGCGACTGCGACTCCATCGCCACCATGTGCGGCGCCCTGGTCGGCGCGCTCGGCCGGCCCGTGCCCGCGGAGTGGACCGCGGCCGTCTCCGAGGCCAGCCGGCTGGACCTGCGGGGGCCGGCGGCCGCGCTGACCGCCGTGGCCCACGAGATCCACCGCCGCGACCTGGCCCGCCGCCGCGCCCACGAAGCCGCGTTCGCCACGCTCGCGGAGGGCCGATGACGTATCCGCCGGCCCCGCTGCGGGTGACCTGGGTCCAGCCGGAGGACCTGATCGGCCACGAACTGCGCCAGGCCGCCGAGGACGGCCGGGACGCCACCGTCATCCGCCGCCGCTGGCTCACCGCCGGCGGCCCCCCGGCCCCCGACCGGTCCGGCGCCTCCCCCGCGCCGGCGTCCCCCCGGCTCCGCGCGCTGGCCACCGCCCTCCTGGACGACCTGGCCACCCTGCCCTGCCCCACGGCCGCCGACGAACCCACCGACCTGGCCGCGATCCGGGCCGCGGCCCCCGGGCCCCCGCCCGGCCCCGTCGCCGCCGGCCTGCTCCCCCGCCTGGAGGCCGCCTGGCTGGGCCGCGCCGCCGGCTGCCTGCTCGGCAAGCCGGTGGAGAAGCTGCCGCTGGCCGGCATCCGGGAGATCGCCCGGTCGACCGCCAACTGGCCGCTGCACACCTGGTTCACCGAAGCGGGCCTGGACCCCACGACCGCGGCGCGGTACCCGTGGAACCGCCGCAGCCGCACCACCTCGCTCGCCGAGAACATCGACGGCATGCCCGAGGACGACGACCTGAACCACCCCCTCCTGGGACTGCTCCTGCTCCGCCGCCACGGCCCCGGCTTCACCACCGCCGACCTCGCCCGCCTCTGGCTGGAGGAGCTGCCGGCGGGCCGTACGTTCACCGCCGAACGCATCGCGTACCGCAACCTCCTGGACGGCATCGAGCCGCCGGACACCGCCCGCTTCCGGAACCCCTTCCGCGAGTGGATCGGCGCCCTGATCCGCGCCGACGTGCACGGCTGGACGCACCCGGGCGATCCGGCCGGGGCCGCCGCTGCCGCCTGGCGCGACGCGGTGCTGACCCACACCGCCAACGGCGTGTACGGGGCGATGTTCGCGGCCGGCGCGCTGGCCGCCGCCGCGGGCGGCACCGCCGACGTGCACCGGTGCCTGACGGCCGGGCTCGCCGTCGTGCCGCCCCGCTCCCGGCTCGCGCGGGCCGTGCGCTTCGGGATCGCCGCGGCCCGGGAGGCGCCCGACGCCACGCCCGGCGGCTTCGAGTCCGTCGTGGACCGGCTGCACGCCGCCTACGGCTGGCACCACTGGGTGCACGTACTGCCCAACGCGGCCCTGCTGGCCGCGGCGCTCACCCACGCCGACGGCGACTTCACCGGGTCGGTCTGCCGCGCCGTCTCCGGCGGCTGGGACACCGACTCCAACGGCGCCACGGCCGGTTCGCTGACCGGTCTGCTGGCCGGTGCGCCGGACGCCCTGCCCGCCCGCTGGACGGCACCGCTCGCCAACCGGCTGACCACCTCGGTCGGCGGCCTGGACGGCATCGGCTTCGACGCGCTGGCCCGCGAGACGGCGGCCCTGGCGGTCATGGGTGCCGGCGCCATGGCCCCGGAGCCGGCGGACGCGGTCCTCGGGTGACACGGCAGCGGGCCGCGGCCCCCGAAGGGACCACGGCCCGCTGCACCGCACCGCGTGACGCGGTCAGGCCTTCTTCTTCCCGGCTCCGGCGGGACTGTCCGCCGCACCGGCCCCCGCCGTGTCCTCGGAGTCCTCCGGGCCCGCGGCCTTGGAAGCGTCGTTCTCCGAGGGGGCGTTCTTCGAGGCGTCGTTCTTCGAGGCGGTGGCAGCCGCGTCGGAGCCCTCCGCGTCGGCGTTCCCCGCTTCAGTGTTCTCCGCCTCGGCGGTCTCCGTGTCGGCGGTCTCCTGCTCCACCGCCGCCGGCTCCACCACGGCCTCCCGGCCGGGGGACCGCTTCGCCGACAGCACCATGTAGACCAGCGCCAGGACGAACACGATCAGCGCCGTCCAGACGTTCAGCCGCAGGCCCAGGATGTGGTGCGCCTCGTCGACCCGCATGTACTCGATCCACGCCCGGCCCGCGCAGTACGAGGCGACGTACAGCGCGAACGCCCGGCCGTGTCCCAGCTTGAAGCGCCGGTCGGCCCAGATGACCAGGATCGCGACGCCGATGCACCACAGCGACTCGTACAGGAACGTCGGGTGGTACGTGCCGCCCACGCGGCCGATCGCCGGGTCCGAGGTGATCTTCAGCGCCCACGGCACGTCCGTCGGCCGGCCGTACAGCTCCTGGTTGAACCAGTTGCCCCAGCGGCCCATCGCCTGCGCCAGCGCGATGCCCGGCGCCACCGCATCCGCGTACGCCGGCAGCGGGATGCCCCGGCGGCGGCAGCCGATCCAGGCGCCGACCGCGCCGAGCGCGATCGCGCCCCAGATGCCGAGGCCGCCCTCCCAGACGTAGAACGCCTTGATCGGGTCGCCGCCCTTGCCGAAGTACGGCTCATACGTCGTGATGACGTGGTAGAGCCGCCCTCCGACCAGGCCGAACGGCACCGCCCACACGGCGATGTCGGCGACCGTCCCGCTCAGGCCACCGCGCTGCACCCAGCGCTTGTTGCCGAGCCAGACGGCGATGAAGACGCCGATGATGATGCAGAATGCGTAGCCGCGCAGCGGGATCGGGCCGAGATGCACGACGCCGGTCGACGGGCTGGGAATGAATGCGAGGTCCATGGCAGCCCTGACGCTACCGCGCCGAGCGGGCCGGGCGGCAACCCACCCCGCAACGGCTCAGTAACGACCCCTCCGGCGGCACCTCTCCGCCCTACTTCTTCTTGTTCGCGTCCAGCACCATCTGCTTCAGCTTCTGCGGGGTCATGTGCGCGCCCTGGTCGCCGAGGAGGTCCTTCCCGTTGAGCTTGACGGTCGGGGTGCCCTGGAAGCCGCCGCTCTGGAACGCCTCGTGCGACTTCTGCACGAAACCGTTGTACTTCCCGTCGTGCACGCAGGAGCGGAAGTCCTGCGTCACCAGGCCCGGCACCTTCCCCGCCAGTTCGATCAAGTAGTTCTTGTCCTTATAGCGGTCCTGCTGCTCGCCCGGCTGGTTGGTGAACAGGACATCGTGGTAGTCGCGGAACTTCCCGGCGTCCTGTGCGCACAGCGCCGCATTACCGGCGTTCAGCGAGCCCTTGCCGCCCATGTTGCCGTCGATGAGCAGGGCGAGGTGGTAGTCGGTCCGCAGCTGTCCGCCGTCCTGCAGCTCATGGACGGTCGAGCGGAAGCCCGTCTCGAACTGCTTGCAGGCGGGGCAGCGGAAGTCCTCCCACACCTGGAGCGTGGACGGCGCGCTCTTCCTGCCGACGGTCACCATCGGCTTGTCCCCGCCGGTGGCGCCCTTCGGCGCCGCGATCGGCGTGTTCTTGTCGCCGCCCGTGGAGGTCGCCCAGATCGCGATGCCGGCGGCCACCGCCAGCACCGCCACCACCACCGCGGCGACCTTCGCCTGCCTGCCGCGCCGGGCGCGGGCCTTTTCCTTGTCGCGCTGTGCCTGCAGGCGCTCGCGCGCGCTGCCTTCGGCTCGGGTTTTCTGGCTCACACTGCGGAAAAACGAGGCGGAGGGACGCCACTGCGCCCCTCCGCCCCCTATTTCGCCCTATCGAGGGACCTCGGCGATACCGGCTTTACGCCCGTACGCCCTTGGCCAGGTCCCCGGCCAGCTCCCGTACGCCCGCGAGCCCGGCCTCCAGGTCGCCCTCGTGCGCCAGCAGCTGCTTCACGAACGCCGAGCCGACGATGACGCCGTCGGCGAACTGCGCGACCTCGGCGGCCTGCTCGGCGTTGGAGACGCCCAGGCCCACGCAGACGGGGAGGCCACGCCGGGCCGCCGGGGTGGCGCGGGTGCGCTCCACCAGGTCCTGGGCCTCCCGGCCGACGGACTCCCGGGTGCCGGTGACGCCCATGAGCGACGCCGCGTACACGAAGCCGGAACCGGCCGCGGTGATCTTGGCAAGGCGCGCGTCCTTGCTGCTCGGCGCGACCACGAAGACCGTGGCCAGGCCGTGCTGCTCGGCGGCCTTCCGCCACACCTCGGACTCCTCGACCGGCAGGTCCGGCAGGATGCAGCCCGCGCCGCCGGCCGCGGCCAGGTCGGCGGCGAACCGCTCCACGCCGTAGGCGTCGACCGGGTTCCAGTACGTCATGCACAGCACGGGGGCGCCGGTGGCTGCGTGCGCCTCGCGGACCGTGCGGATCACGTCGACGATCTTCACGCCGCCGCGCAGCGCGATGTCGTCGGCGGTCTGGATGACCGGGCCGTCCAGGACCGGGTCGCTGTGCGGCAGGCCGACCTCGACCACGTCGCAGCCGCCCTCGATCATGGCGGTGACGGCACGGATGCCGCCGTCCACGGTCGGGAAGCCGGCCGGGAGGTAGCCGACCAGGGCCGCGCGGCCCTCGGCCTTCGCGCCGGCCAGTACCGAGCTGAGCAGTTCGAGGTTGCCCGCCATCACTTCGTCCCCTCCTGGTGCGCGCCGAGCGCGGTGTCCGTGGCGTCGGTGTCGTCCGCCTCGACGGCGTCGTCGGCGGGGGCGTCGTACAGCCCGAAGTACCGTGCGGCGGTGTCCATGTCCTTGTCGCCGCGGCCGGAGAGGTTGACCACGATCAGGCCGTCCTTGCCCAGCTCGCGGCCGAGCTCCAGGGCGCCGGCCAGCGCGTGCGCGCTCTCGATGGCGGGGATGATGCCCTCGGTCTCGGAGAGCAGCCGCAGTGCCTGCATGGCGGCGTCGTCGGTGACGGCGCGGTACTCGGCGCGCCCGGCGTCCTTGAGGTAGGAGTGCTCGGGGCCGATGCCCGGGTAGTCCAGGCCCGCGGAGATCGAGTACGGCTCGGTGATCTGGCCGTCCTCGTCCTGCAGGACGTAGGAGCGGGAGCCGTGCAGGATGCCCGGCGTGCCCTCGGTGAGGGTCGCCGCGTGCTCGCCGCTCTCGACGCCGTGGCCGCCCGGCTCGCAGCCGATCAGGCGGACGCTCTCGTCGGGCAGGAAGGCGTGGAAGAGGCCGATGGCGTTGGAGCCGCCGCCGACGCAGGCCACCGCGGCGTCGGGCAGCCGCCCGGCGCGCTCGATGATCTGCCGGCGGGCCTCGACGCCGATGACCCGGTGGAAGTCGCGCACCAGGGCCGGGAAGGGGTGCGGGCCCGCGACCGTACCGAAGAGGTAGTGGGTGCGGTCGACGTTGGCGACCCAGTCGCGGAACGCCTCGTTGATCGCGTCCTTCAGCGTGCGGCTGCCGGACTTCACGGCGATGACCTCGGCGCCCAGCATCCGCATGCGGGCGACGTTGAGCGCCTGCCGCTGGGTGTCGATCTCGCCCATGTAGATGGTGCATTCGAGGCCGAAGAGGGCGCAGGCGGTGGCGGTGGCGACGCCGTGCTGGCCCGCGCCGGTCTCGGCGATGACGCGGGTCTTGCCCATGCGCTTGGTGAGCAGCGCCTGCCCCAGCACGTTGTTGATCTTGTGCGAGCCGGTGTGGTTCAGGTCCTCGCGCTTGAGGAAGATCCGGGCACCGCCGGCGTGCTCGGCGAACCGCGGCACCTCGGTGAGGGCGCTGGGCCGCCCGGTGTAGTTGACCATCAGGTCGTCGAGCTCGCGGGCGAACTCGGGGTCGGCCTTGGCCTTCTCGTACTCCTCGGCGACCTCGTCGACCGCGGCGACCAGCGCCTCGGGAATGAACTTCCCGCCGAAGGCGCCGAAGTAGCCCTCGGTGCTGGGGAGGTGACCCTCGGGGTCCGGAATGAAGAAGTCAGACGACATCCGACGTACTCCTCACCGGGGCGCACGCGTACGCCCCGGACATCTCGATGTAGCGAAATACGGGCATCAAGCTACGTGCGCGCGGCGCGGGCCCGGGTGTCACACTCCACCGGAGCACCCGTACGGACAGTTCGTACGGGCGTCGAATCCGGTCTAGGCGTGGGCGCCCGCGCGCGGCGCGGGGCGGGGCCATCGGCGGCCGTTGATCTGGCCCGGCTCGGCGCCGATGTGGTAGCGGACGCGCCGTCCGTGGACGCGCCGCGCAGGGGCGCGGCACCCGCGCGGCCTGCACCCGCGCCCCAACGCCGCGTGCGGCAGGCGCGCGGCGCCGGCCGCGGCCGGGCGGTGGCCCGGGCGCGGCTGCTGGGTGCGGGTGGCGGCGGTCACGGGAGGCTGCTTCTTCCGGGGCCCGTCAGTCCCGGCCGTGCCGGATGGCGGGGTGGGAGCCGGCCGCGACGAGGTCGGCGACGGCGGTCTTCGGGTCCTTGCCGGTGACCAGCGACTCGCCGACGAGCACGGCGTCGGCGCCCTCGTTGGCGTACGCGATGAGGTCGTGCGGCCCGCGGACGCCGGACTCGGCGACCTTCACGATGTGGTCGGGGATCTCCGGGGCGACCCGGCCGAAATTGCCGCGGTCGACCTTGAGGGTCTTCAGGTCGCGGGTGTTCACGCCGATGATCTTCGCCCCGGCGGCCACCGCGCGCTCGACCTCTTCCTCGTCGTGCGCCTCGACCAGCGGGGTCAGCCCGATCGACTCGGCCCGCTCGATGAGCGAGACCAGCGCCTCCTGCTCCAGCGCGGCCACGATCAGCAGCGCCAGGTCGGCGCCGTACGCGCGGGCCTCCCACAGCTGGTAGGCGCTGACGATGAAGTCCTTGCGCAGGATCGGGATGTCGACCTTGGCCCGGACGGCTTCGAGGTCGGCCAGCGAGCCGCCGAAGCGGCGCTGCTCGGTGAGGACGGAGATGACGGCCGCGCCGCCCGCTTCGTAGTCCGCGGCGAGCCCGGCCGGGTCGGCGATGGCGGCCAGCGCACCCTTGGACGGGCTGGAGCGCTTGACCTCGCAGATCACCCGGATGCCGTCGCCCTTGAGCGCGGCCACGCCGTCCTTGGCGGGGGCGGCCTTCTTCGCCCGCTCCTTCAGCTCGTCGAGGCTGACGCGCGCCTGTCGCTCGGCGAGGTCGGCGCGGACTCCGTCGATGATCTCGTCGAGCACACTCACGCGAGCGGCCTCCTTCTAGAGCGGTGGAGGAAATCTGTCACCCGCGGGGGCGCGGTGCGCTCCCAACAGGCACTCCGATGGTATCCGGCCAGGGGCACCAGCCCCGCATCCGGCCGCCTTCGGTCCCACAACATGGACAGATAGCGGCACATACCGGCCGCTTCGGCGCCCGTCGGAAGCGGCGGGAAAGCGTCCCTCACGGGGCGAGCGCCGATCCGACGGGAAGGTTGCGCGCCACTGTGAAGAGCAGCACGACACCGCCGATCAGCCACCAGTGGACGGGCCTCGGGCGCGGCCCGGCGGTCGGCAGCCCGCGACCGGCCCGCACCAGCCACAGGGCCCAGAACACCGCGAACGCCAGGTAACCGAGCACTGCCAGGGCGTTGGCGCCGAGCGCGGCGCCCAGATCACCGTGCGCGACCGCGTGGGCGCTGCGCAGCCCGCCGCAGGCCGGGCAGTAGAGGCCGGTGAGCCGCAGGAGCGGACAGACGGGGTAGTGGCCGGCCTCGTTGGGGTCGACGGCACCGACGTACGCGAAGGCCGCCAGGACCGCCGTGAGGGCGCCCAGCGGGGCCGCCAGGCGGCGTACGGCGCCGCGGCGGGCCACAGGGGCCGGGCCGTCCGGGGTACGTGCCACGGGTTCCGTCACGGTCCGATTCTCCCCCGGTACGCGCGAAGGCGCAGCCTCCCTGCCGCCGCACGGGCCACTCCGCGCCAGGAGCGCGGGGCGTGCGGATCGGCCGGGAAGCCGCGCCTGCGTCGAGCCGTGGGTCGCGACGGAACCGGGCCGGGGCCGGACCGGTGTCCGGCCGCCGGAAGGTCAGCTCTGCTGTGCCTGCGGGGTGCCCTTGGCGCGCTTCGGCGCGGAACCCAGGCCCATGACGTGCATGATGCCGCCGACGACCGCGCCGGCCAGGATGAGGACGATGCCGGCCCAGAAGACGGGCACGGCGGCCAGCACCGTGGCAGCGCCCGCGACACAGAAGCCGATGAACGAAATGATGACGCCGGTCCAGGCAGCCGGGGTGTGTCCGTGGCCGTGGCCATTGCTCGACATGAGTGCTCCTCGTTGCTTTCTCGCGCCTGGGTCGGGGCGCGGCGTTCGCTCGGAACCATTGTCCCTGATGTGCGGGGTGGGCCCGCCATCGGGTCGGTACGGACCGGTGACGGCCGCCTTCTAGGCGGTGGGGTCCTCGCCCCGGTCCAGCGACTTCCAGATCTCCTCCGGGCGGTCCAGGTCCGGCTCCGCCGCGGCCCGGCGCGGCCCGCGGGCGCCTCGGGGGCCACCCGCCGCGCGCTCGTAGCGACCGGACATCGCGGGCCAGCGCCGCCCGTACACCAGCGCCAGCAGCCCCGCGATCAGCAGCAGCGCGCCGCCGCCCGCCGCCCCCCAGGGCCAGGCGGTGTACGCCACGTGGTGGACGCCGGCGCCGCTCATGCCGGTGGCGGTGGCGGCCTTGGCCTTCAGCGCGGCGGTGTCGGCGGTGCCGAGGAGGGCCCCGGCGACCGTGCCGGCGCCGCTGAGCGCCAGCAGCGCGGAGACGGCGACGCGGCCCGCGCCGCGCACGGCGAAGACCGCGACCAGCGCGGCGAGCCCGACCACGGCGAGCGCGCCGGGCACGCCGGTGATGTCCTGGCCCGACGCCTTCTGCGGCAGCTCGCCCTGGGCGACCACGGCGGTGGCGGTGGCCCAGGTGCGGCCGGAGGAGAGCAGGGCCAGGGCGGCGCCGAGCGCTCCGAGGAGGAGCGCGAGGGCGAGGGGCTTGCGCGCACCCGTGCCGCTCTTGGCGGCGGGGGCGGCGGCCTCGGCCTCGGCGGCGTCGGTGCGGGGCGGGGGTACGGCACTCACGTCTTCCACTATCCCGCACGCCGCCGGGTGCCCGCGCGGCCGGGGTGCACGCGGCCCCCGGCCGGGCCGCGTGTCAGCTGCTCAGGTGGTTCGCCGTGTCGACCGCGCGGAGGACCGCCGCCGCCTTGTTGCGGCACTCCTGGTCCTCGGCGTCCGGGTCGGAGTCGGCGACGATGCCCGCGCCGGCCTGCACGTACGCCGTGCCGTCGCGGAGCAGGGCGGTACGGATCGCGATGGCGGTGTCGGAGTCGCCGGCGAAGTCCAGGTAGCCCACGCAGCCCCCGTAGACGCCGCGCCGGGTGGGCTCCAGCTCCTCGATGATCTGCAGGGCGCGCGGCTTCGGGGCGCCGGAGAGCGTGCCCGCGGGGAAGCAGGCGGTCAGCACATCGAAGGCGGTGCGGCCGTCGGCGACCTTGCCGGTGACCGTGGACACGATGTGCATGACGTGGCTGTAGCGCTCGATGGACATGAAGTCCACCACCTCGACGCTGCCGGGCTCGCAGACCCGGCCGAGGTCGTTGCGGCCCAGGTCGACCAGCATCAGGTGCTCGGCGCGCTCCTTGGGGTCGGCGAGCAGCTCGTCGGCGAGGGCCTGGTCCAGCTGCGGGGTGCCGCCGCGCGGCCGGGTGCCGGCGATCGGGTGCAGCATCGCCTGCCCGTCCTCGACCTTGACCAGCGCCTCGGGGCTGGAGCCGACGACATCGAAGGGCAGGCCGTCGCCGCCCTCGAAGCGGAAGAGGTACATGTACGGGCTGGGGTTGGTGGCCCGCAGCACCCGGTAGACGTCCAGCGCGGAGGCCGTGCACGGCGTCTCGAAGCGCTGCGAGGGCACGACCTGGAAGGCCTCGCCGGCCCGGATGCGCTCCTTGATGTCCTCGACCGCATCGAGGAAAGACGGCGCCGCGGAGCGGCTCGATGAGGGGTGGTGGTCGGGCGACGGGTGGGCTTCCCCACCCCACTTCGCGGTGTACGCGGGAACCTCGGAGGCCGGCAGCGCGGCGGCGTTCGAGGGGGCCGGGCGGCTCAGGTCGTACGCCATGGTGTCCAGCCGGGCCACGGCGTCCGCGTACGCCTCGTCGACGCCGGTGTCCAGGTCGTTGTGGTTGATGGCGTTGGCGATCAGCAGGACCGTGCCGTTCCAGTGGTCCAGGACCGCCAGGTCCGAGGTGAGCAGCATGGTCAGCTCGGGCAGCCGCAGCTCGTCCGCGGTGGAGTCGCCGATCTTCTCCAGGCGGCGCACGATGTCGTACCCGAGGTAGCCGACCATGCCACCGGTGAACGGCGGCAGGCCCTGGCCCTCGATGAGGTCACGCGGGGTGTGCAGCGTCTCGACGGTCTCGCGCAGCGCGGCGAGCGGGTCGCCCTCGGTGGGCACGCCGACCGGCGGGGTGCCGAGCCAGTGCGCCTGCCCGTCGCGGGCGGTGAGGGTGGCGGCGCTGCGCACGCCGATGAAGGAGTAGCGGGACCAGCTGCGGCCGTTCTCGGCGGACTCCAGGAGGAAGGTGCCGGGGCGTTCCGCCGCGAGCTTGCGGTACAGGCCCACCGGGGTGTCGCCGTCCGCGAGGAGCCGCCGGGTGACCGGGATGACCCGGCGGTCCTTCGCGAGCGTGCGGAAGTTTTCGAGGTCCGGAGTGGCGGTGCCGGTGGTTCCCGTGGTCATGTGAGCGGATCCTAGTAGCGATCAGCCGCCGGGTCCGGGCATGTCCGCCTGCTGATCGACGCCGCGGGCGCCGGAGGGTCAGTCCCCGGCGAGCAGCACGTCCTCGTCGAAGCAGGTCCGCGCGCCGGTGTGGCAGGCCGCGCCGACCTGGTCCACCTTGACCAGGACGGTGTCCGCGTCGCAGTCCAGGGCCACCGACTTCACGTGCTGGACGTGCCCGGAGGTGTCGCCCTTGACCCAGTACTCCTGGCGGCTGCGGCTCCAGTAGGTGCAGCGGCCGGTGGTCAGGGTGCGGTGCAGGGCCTCGTCGTCCATCCACCCGAGCATCAGCACCTCGCCGGTGTCGTACTGCTGGGCGATGGCCGGGACCAGCCCGTCGGGGGTGCGCTTGAGCCGAGCGGCGACGGCCGGGTCCAGGGCGGTGCCGGCGGGGGCGCCTGCCTGATCGGCCGCGGGCTGGGGGGACGGGGTGGCGGGGCTGCTGCTCATGCCTTCCATTGTGCCGTGCGGCATCATGCGGGCATGAACGACCGGTATCCGCCCCCGGACGACGACCGTGCGGCCAAGGTGGCGACGATCGTGCTGTGCGCGGTCTTCGCGGCGGCCGTGGTGGTGATGGCGGTGATCCTCGTCCAGGGGTGACGAAGGGTGCGGAAGGGACCGCGCGGCGCCGTGGCACGGGCGGCGGGCCGGGCCGTAGGGTGAGGCCATGTCGACCCATGCCAAGCGTGAACGACTTCTGCTCGCCGATCTGTTGGAGAGCGTGGGGCCCGAGGCACCGACGCTGTGCGAGGGCTGGACCGCGCGCGACCTGGCGGCCCACGTGGTGGTGCGCGAGCGGCGCGCGGACGCGGCCGGCGGCCTGGTGCTCAAGCCGCTGGCGTCCCGGATGGAGCGGGTGCGGATCGAGTACGCCGCCAAGCCGTACGAAGAGCTGATCCGGCTGATCCGGACGGGGCCGCCGCGCGTCTCGCCGTTCGCCCTCAAGCAGATCGACGAGGCGTCGAACACCGTGGAGTTCTTCGTGCACGCCGAGGACGTGCGGCGGGCCCAGCCGGACTGGACGCCGCGCGAGCTGAGCTCCGGCTTCGCCGACGCCCTGTGGTCCCGGATCGAGCGGATGGCCCGGGTGCTGGGGCGCAAGTCCCCGGTGGGCCTGGTGCTGCGCCGCCCGGACGGCCGGACCGCGGTGGCGCACCGCGGCACGCCGGTGGTGACCGTCACCGGCGAGCCGGGCGAGCTGACGCTGTTCCTGTTCGGGCGGCAGGACGCCACGAAGGTCGAGCTGGACGGCGACAAGGAGGCGGTGGCCCGCGCACAGGAGGCCCAGCTGGGGCTGTAGCCCCGGACGGCGAGCGCCCCGGAGAGGGCGCTCGGGGCTGAGGTGCTCGGGACGAAGGTGCTCGGGCCGGGGCGCTCGGGCCGGGATCAGGCCGGCGGCCGGGTGTCCGGCCCGTCCGTCCCACCCGTCCCGTCCGGCCCGGCGTCGGCCCGGTCCCTGGGGCGCCGCGGCCGGGGCCCGAAGAGCGCCCGGCCCACCCGGATGACGGTCGCGCCCTCCGCCACCGCCGCCTCGAAGTCGTCGCTCATGCCCATGCTCAGCCCGGCCAGGCCGTGCGCGGCGGCGAGCGAGCGGAGCACCCGGAAGTGCGGGCGCGGGTCCTGGCCGACCGGCGGCAGGCACATCAGGCCGACGACGGGCAGCCCGTACACCTCCCGGCACTCCTTGAGGAAGGCGTCGGCACCGTCCAGCGGCACGCCGGCCCGCTGCGCCGTGTCGCCGGTGTCGACATGGACATAGCAGTCGGGCCTGCGGCCGGTGCGGGCCATCGCGGCGGCGAGCGCCGCGGCCAGGGGTGTGCGGTCGATGCTGTGCAGGGCGTCGAAGCCGAGGACGGCCGCCGTCGTCCTGTCGGTCCGCAGCGGGCCCACGAGATGCAGCCGGACGCCCGGGTGACGGGCGCGCAGCTGCGGCCACTTGACGCGGGCCTCCAGCACCCGGCTCTCCGCGAAATCGCGCTGGCCCGCGTCCAGCGCGGCGGTGACGGCGTCCCGCGAGCGGTACTTGCTGACCGCGACGAGCGTCACGGAGCCGAGGGGGCGCCCGGCGCGCCGGCACGCCTCGTCCAGCCGGCTCCTGAGGGCGGCCAGCCGCGCCGCGGCATCGGGGAACGGAGCCGGCTCCGGCCTCGGCTCCGGATCCGGTGGCGGCTCCGGACGATGGCTGTCCGACGCCGCGTCCTGGGGCGCGGGACGGCCATCGGGTGCGACGGTGCGCTCGGGTACGGCACCGGGCTCGGATGCTGTGCTGAATTCGGTGGTCTGTTCCTCGTTCATGGCGGTCATTCCGCCCCTTCGGTCTCGTACGGCACGTCGTCGGTGGCGTACTGCGCGAACCGGCCGTCCCGGGAGAACACCGCGCCGGGCGGGAACGGGAAAGTCCGGTCATGGCGATCGATCCGGTCACGGTGAACGGCCCGGTCACGGTGATCGATCCGGTCGTGATGATTTCCGGCGGAATCGCGGGAGTCGCACGTGCTGAATGTCCGCGCGACTCCCGTTTCGACATTTCTCCGTGGTACGTACGGTGTCGACGGAAGCCGGGAAAAGGAATTGCCGGACCCGCGTCGGACGAGCGGGCGTCAGGGCAGGACGACGGCGCGTCCGGTCCGCTCGTCGACGGTGATCCGGATGACGGACCTGACCGCGATGCCGAAGCGTTCGGCGACCTTCCGCCGCCCGCCGTCGGCCGACTGCTCCACCGCCACCACGACCTCCTCCACCTCGGCGCCGGCCGCCCGGACCGCCTCGATCAGGCTGATCAGGGTGGTGCCGGTGCTGATCGTGTCGTCGACGAGGGTCAGCCGGTCGCCCGGCTCGATGCCGTTGACGTACAACGTGCCCCGGCAGCGCGCGCCGTCGACGGGCACCGGGACGGACCGGCCGCCGAGGTCGTAGGCGTACCAGCGGGCGACCGCGAGCGGCAGTCCGGCGGCGAGCGAGAGCGCCCCGCCGAGAACGGCGCCCTTGTCCTCCTCGACAAGAATCTTGTCGGCGTCGAATTTCCCCAGCGCGAGCATGCGGCCGACGGCTTCGGCAAGGACTTCCGGGCGTAGCGCGGGCGACTGGTCCGTGAATTCGTTCACGGTGGTCGGATGGCTTCCTGATTTTACGGTGGGTGCGCCCGTGTAGACCTCTTCGAGCAGCATGGTGATGTTTCCCCCGTCCATTCCCCCGTATGCCGCCTAGCGTGATACCGGACGGCAAGTGAAGCATTGGTACACCGGCGGCAGCGGGACGGGCAATGGCATTCCGGAATCGCGCGTGAAAACCGCCGGTCGCGGAACGCGCGAAGGGTCCGTACGCATCGCGTGGCCGTCCGCCACCAGGCAGGGCCGCCCCTGCCGCCGTACGGCAATATCGCGACGCGCTGGCCGGAAAGCGCCCCTTCACGGCCGTGTCGGCGGGGGCGAGGTCAGTCGTCCGCGGCCTCGGGCGCCAGATGGCGGACGAGGATCCGCTGGAGTTCGCGGGCCGCGCGGGGCGGTGAGACGTCGGCGCGGTGCGCGACGGAGATGTTGCGGTGCAGGCCGGGCGCGGCGAACGGGGTGGCGCGCAGCCCGGCGCGCTCGGCGACCATGCTGGGGACGACGGCGATGCCCAACCCGGCCCGCACGAAGCCGAGGACGGCGTCCATCTCGCCGCCCTCCACCGTGAACACCGGCTCGAAACCGGCCGTCCGGCACGCGGCAACGGTGAATTCGCGCAGGTCGTAGCCGCGCCGGAACATCACCAACGGGCGGTCGCGCAGGTCGTCCACGCGGATGTGCGTGCGGCGCACCGGGGGCGGGGCGTCCGGCGCGGAGATCACGACCAGCTCCTCGCGCAGCAGCTCGGCGGTGGTCAGCGCGGGGGCCTGCACCGGGAGCGGGGTGATGACCAGGGCGAGGTCCAGTTCGCCGGCGGCCAGTACGCGTACCAGGTCCTGCGAGCCGGACTCGTGGACCTGGAGGTCGACGCCCGGGTAGCGGTCGTGGAAGGCGCGCAGCACGTCGGGGACGACGGAGGCGCAGAGGCTGGGCGGGGCGCCGAGGCGCAGCCGGCCGCGGCGCAGCCCGGCCACCTCCTGCACCTCGCGTCGCGCGGTGTCGGCGTCGGCGAGGATGCGGCGGGCGAACGGCAGCAGCGTCTCGCCGGCGTCGGTGAGCGTGATGTGGCCGCGCGCCCGGTGGAACAGCTCGGCACCCAGCTCCCGCTCCAGCGCGCGGATCTGCTGGGAGAGGGAGGGCTGGGCGACGTGTTCCCGCTCGGCGGCGCGGGTGAAGTGCCGAGCGTCGGCGACGGCCACGAAATACCGGAGCTGCTGGAGCTGCATGCGGCCACGATAGTGCGTCGATAGCCATTGCCTATGGAGATGAGCTCCACCATGTCTTGGACTGATGGCTGACGGCGTCCTTACCGTCGTGCCCATGGCAGTGGACACCCGGACGGACCGACGGCCGTCCTCCTATGCGGGCATCCTGTGGCACTCGACCGTCGGCAAGAAGACGGCGATGGCCGTCAGCGGCATCGTGATGCTGCTGTATCTGGTCGCCCACATGCTGGGGAACCTCAAGATCTTCTTCGGGGCCGTCGAGTTCGACGGATACGCCCACTGGCTGCGCACCATCGGCGAACCCTTCCTGCACCACGAGTGGTTCCTGTGGATCGCCCGGATCGTGCTGCTCGCCGCGGTCATCGTGCACGCGGTCGCCGCGTACCAGCTCAGCCGCCGCGACATCGCCGCGCGCCCGACGAAATACGCCCACCCGTCGCCCGGCCGCCGCCCCTCACGGAGGCGCTTCGCGCCGCAGGTCCTGTTCAAGAAGCGCGCCTCCTACGCCACCCGCACCATGCGCTGGGGCGGGGTCATCCTGGGCCTGTTCATCGTCTGGCACATCCTGGACCTGACGACCCTGACGGTGAACCCGCACGCCGCTGCCGGACACCCGTACGCCAATGTCGTCGCCACCTTCTCCACCTGGTACGGCAACGTCATCTACATCGTCGCGATGCTCGCGCTCGGCCTGCACATCCGGCACGGCTTCTGGAGCGCGGCGCAGACCCTGGGCGCCAACCGCCCGACTCGCGACCGGACACTGAAGGCCGTCGCCAACCTCCTGGCGCTGGTCCTCACCGTCGGCTTCCTCGCCGTCCCCGTATCCGTGATGACCGGAGTAGTGAGCTGAAGATGAGCACGTACGAGGAGTACGAGGTCGGCGCGCCGGTCGTCGACACCAAGGCCCCGGAAGGGCCGATCAACGAGCGCTGGGACCGCCGCCGCTTCGAGGCGAAGCTGGTCAACCCCGCCAACCGGCGCAAGCACACCGTCATCGTCGTCGGCACCGGGCTGGCCGGCGGCGCGGCCGGCGCCACCCTGGCCGAACAGGGCTACCACGTCGTGCAGTTCTGCTACCAGGACTCGCCGCGCCGGGCCCACTCCATCGCCGCGCAGGGCGGTATCAACGCGGCGAAGAACTACCGCAACGACGGCGACTCCGTCCACCGCCTCTTCTTCGACACGGTCAAGGGCGGCGACTTCCGCGCCCGCGAGTCCAACGTCCACCGCCTGGCCCAGATCTCGGTGGAGATCATCGACCAGTGCGTGGCCCAGGGCGTGCCCTTCGCCCGCGAGTACGGCGGCCTGCTCGACACCCGCTCCTTCGGCGGCGTCCAGGTCTCCCGCACCTTCTACGCCCGCGGCCAGACGGGTCAGCAGCTGCTGCTCGGCGCGTACCAGGCGCTGTCCCGGCAGATCGCGGCCGGCACCGTGGAGATGCACCCGCGCACCGAGATGCTGGACCTGATCGTGGTCGACGGCCGGGCCCGCGGCATCGTCGCGCGCGACCTGCTCACCGGCCGCATCGACACCTACTTCGCCGACGCGGTCGTCCTGGCCTCCGGCGGCTACGGCAACGTCTTCTACCTCTCCACCAACGCCAAGAACTCCAACGCCACCGCGATCTGGCGGGCGCACCGGCGCGGCGCGTACTTCGCCAACCCCTGCTTCACCCAGATCCACCCCACCTGCATCCCGCGCTCCGGCGACCACCAGTCCAAGCTGACGCTGATGTCGGAGTCCCTCCGCAACGACGGCCGCATCTGGGTCCCCAAGGCCAAGGGCGACACCCGCCCACCGCACGAGATCCCCGAATCCGAACGCGACTACTACCTGGAGCGCATCTACCCCGCCTTCGGCAACCTCGTGCCGCGCGACATCGCCTCGCGCGCCGCGAAGAACGTCTGCGACGAGGGCCGCGGCGTCGGCCCGGGCGGGCAGGGCGTCTACCTGGACTTCGCCGACGCCATCGCCCGGATGGGCCGGAAGGCGGTCGAGGAGAAGTACGGCAACCTCTTCGACATGTACGCGCGCATCACGGCGGAGGACCCGTACACCACGCCCATGCGCATCTACCCGGCCATCCACTACACGATGGGCGGCCTCTGGGTCGACTACGACCTCCAGACCACCGTCCCCGGCCTCTTCGCCATCGGCGAGGCCAACTTCTCCGACCACGGCGCGAACCGCCTCGGCGCCTCCGCCCTCATGCAGGGCCTCTCCGACGGCTACTTCGTCCTCCCCGCCACCATCAACGACTACCTCGCCCGCCACCCGCACGACGAGGTCCCGGCCGACCACCCAGCGGTCACCGAAGCCGTCGGCTCGGTCACCGACCGCCTCTACCGCCTTCTCTCCAACAACGGCGACCGCACCCCGGACTCCTTCCACCGCGAGCTCGGCGAACTCCTCTGGGAGGAGTGCGGCATGGCCCGCACCGAGACCGGGCTCCGCAAAGCCCTGGACCGCATCCCGTCCCTCCGCGAGGAGTTCTGGCGCCGCATCAAGGTCCCGGGCTCCGGCCAGGACCTCAACCAGTCCCTGGAGAAGGCCAACCGCATCGCCGACTACTTCGAACTCGCCGAGCTGATGTGCCTGGACGCCCTGCACCGCGCCGAGTCCTGCGGCGGCCACTTCCGCGAGGAGAGCCAGACCGAAGGCGGCGAGGCCGAACGCCGCGACAAGGAATTCTCCTACGCGGCGGCCTGGGAGTTCACCGGTTCGGGTGAATCGCCCATTCTCCACAAAGAACACCTCGAATTTGAGTATGTTCATCCTACTCAGCGGAGCTACGCGTAACGGGTTCCTCGCTCAATGCGCAAGTTCTCGGCACTCGCGGAGAATTCGCCGTTACCAGCACCAGCCATCACCGAAAAGGAGGTGACCTCGATGGCTACGTTCCACGCAGGACAGCAGACCGACCGGGCTGTGCTTCCTCAGCAGCTCGCTCTCGAATTCGCGTCAGCAGACACTCCCGGGAACAGGAACGAAACGGGGCGCGAACGCCGCACAATGCAACATCGTGCGGCATCCGGCGTGGAACATGTGCGAGGGGAGACGTCCTGCAGTGCACCTGCCGCAGGGCGCGTCACCCCGGACCGACCGGTCCGGGAGCAGGGCCGTAAGGCCCATCCCGCCGTGTTCGTCCTCGACAGGCACGGCAAACCGCTACAGCCCACCACTCCGGCACGGGCTCGTCGCCTTCTCGGAGAAGGTCGAGCCGTGGTGCATCGGCACACTCCGTTCGTCATCCGCGTCAAGGACCGGCACGTCGACCTATCAACGGTCGAGGGCGTCCAGTTGGGTGTCGATCCCGGCTCCCGGCAGACCGGTATTTCCGTCTTCAGCACCGTCCATACGAAGGAAGGCGACGTCCGTCGCGGCCTTTACGCGATCGAACTGACCCATCGAGGCGGACAGATCCGGGACAAACTCGCTCAGCGCGCTGCCTGCCGACGTTCGCGACGCAGCCGGAACACGCGTTACCGCGCGCCCCGCTTCCTCAACCGCTCCCGGCCGAAGGGATGGCTGGCGCCGTCGCTGCGGCATCGCGTGGACACCGTGGTGTCCTGGGGAAGCCGACTGGCTCGCTGGGCCCCGGTCACCGTGGTGTACATGGAGAAAGTCGCCTTCGATACCCACGTCCTCAGCGCCGAGGGCCCGGTGGACCATCAGAGGGGCATGCTTCAAAGCCTCGAAATCCGTGAGTACCTCCGAGTGAAGTGGGACCGCGCCTGCGCCTACTGCGGCACTCGCGCTGTACCGCTCAACATCGAGCATCTCCACCCTCGATCGCGGGGCGGATCCGACCGAGTGGCCAACCTCGTTCTGGCCTGCATTCCATGTAATCAGGCCAAGGGGAAGCGTCCCGTGGAGGAATTCCTGGCAGCCCGCCCCGAAGCGTTGGCGAAAGTTCTCGTCCAAGCCGAGGCATCGCTACGGGACACCGCCGCGGCCAACACCACCAACTGGGCACTGTGGCGGTCCTTCACCGCACGCTTTCCCGCGGTATGCAGTGCTTCCGGCGTGCGTACCAAATGGAATCGAACGCACGCAGGCCTCCCCAAGACCCATACGCTCGACGCGCTGTGCGTGGGCGCCTTGGACGGAGTTGTTCAGTACTCGGCCGCTGTCCTGGCCGTGACGGCAACGGGACGCGGAACGTACGCCCGGACCCGCAGCGACAAGCACGGCTTCCCCCGCCTGCGCCTTCCTCGGAACAAGAGAGTCCACGGCTACGCCACCGGGGACCTGGCCAGGGCCGTGGTGCCCCGTGGCAAGAAGGCTGGAACCCACACCGGCCGGGTCGCGGTACGCAGCAGCGGGAATTTCAACGTCCGCACTCGCCACGGACTCGTCCAAGGCATTCGTCATACACATTTCCGCCTGCTCCAACGCGCAGACGGTTACGGCTACACCACCCGCCTCGAAGCTGCAATTCCTCCGCCGTCGGAAGCCGAGGGATCGTATGCAAGGAGATTCCGATGAACCTCACCCTGCGCATCTGGCGCCAGTCGGGCCCCGACGACGCGGGCCGCATGACCGAGTACGACGTGCGGGACATCTCTCCCGAGATGTCCTTCCTGGAGATGCTCGACACGTTGAACGAGGAGCTGATCCTCTCCGGCGACGAGCCGGTCGCGTTCGACCACGACTGCCGCGAGGGCATCTGCGGCGCGTGCGGCATGGTCATCAACGGCGAGGCGCACGGGCCGGAGCGGACCACCACCTGCCAGCTGCACATGCGGCACTTCGACGACGGCGACACGATCGACATCGAGCCGTGGCGCGCCTCGGCGTTCCCCGTCGTCAAGGACCTGGTCGTGGACCGTACGGCGTTCGACCGGATCATCGGGGCCGGCGGCTACATCACGGCCCCGACCGGCAGCGCGCCCGAGGCGCACGCCACGCCGGTGCCGAAGCCGGCCGCCGACACCGCGTTCGAGCACGCCGAGTGCATCGGCTGCGGCGCGTGCGTCGCGGCCTGCCCGAACGGCTCGGCGATGCTCTTCACCTCCGCCAAGGTCGTCCACCTCAACTCCCTGCCGCAGGGCGCTCCGGAGCGCGAGTCCCGGGTCCTGGACATGGTCGGGCGGATGGACGACGAGGGCTTCGGCGGCTGCACGAACACCGGCGAGTGCGCGACGGCCTGTCCGAAGGGCATCCCGCTGTTCAGCATCACCAAGATGAACCGCGAGTTCGTGCGGGCGGCCCGGAAGGGGTGACGGACCCGGGTTCGGGCTCCCACGGCCTCCGGAAGTCCGGACCCGACAGACCGGCGCCGCGGCAGCAACCGACGCTCCGCAGCCGCGGCGTCTCAGACCGCGGCGGTCCCGATGAGACCCTCCCGGGTGACCAGCCGGGCGAGCGCTTCCTCGCCCAGGTCATCCGTGCCGTCGGGCCGCCGCGGCAGCACCATGTACCGGCTCTCCGCACTGGAGTCCCACACGGTGATGCGGACGCCGTCGCCGAGCGTCAGCCCGAATTCCGCCAGCACCGACCGCGGGTCGCGCACCACGCGGGACCGGTACGCCTCGCTCTTGTACCAGGACGGCGAGGGCCCCAGCAGCCCGATCGGGTAGCACGAACAGAGCGTGCAGACGAGGACGTTGTGCTGCTCCGCCGTGTTCTCCACGACCTTCAGCCGCTGCTCCTGGATGCCGCCGGCCATCGAGAGGCCGACCTCCGGCAGCGCGGCGTTGGCATCCGCCAGCAGCCGTTCGCGGAAGCCGGCGTCCGTCCAGGCCCGCGCGACGATTCGTGCGCCGTTGACCGGCGAGGCGCCGTTCAGCACCCCGGTCAGGATCGCGTCCAGCTGATCGTCCCCGACCACCCCGGCCTCGATCAGCCGCTCCTCCAGGCGCCGGACCCGGACCGCCACCGTGCTGCTCGCGTGTTCCCCGCTCATGCCCGATCCTCCGCTGCTCGATCCAGGTAGGACTCCCACAGGTCCACCGTCACCTCGTGCGCGCCGTCGCCGCCCCACAGCTCCCGGGCCGGGAAGGCGACGGTGTAGACGGTCTCCACGCGCGGCTCGGCGGCTCCGGCCGCCCGGTCGTCGGCGAGCGGCCACCGCCCCTGTGCCTCGACGACCCGTCCGGTGTGCCCGCGGATGTAGCGCGGTACGCGGGTGTGCCCGACGGGGTCCACGGCCCGTACGCGCACCCGCTGTCCGGCCGCGAAGGCGGCCTGCGGCTCACCCATCGCCGAGCACCTTCCGCTCGGCGACCAGCGTCTCGATGGCGTGCAGCCAGCGCTCGTAGTACGAGGCCGCCAGGTACTCGGCGGGCGCCATCCGCTCCACGGCGTCGCGGAACTCGTCCAGCGTGTAGACCCCGCTCCGCACCAGCGCCGTGTTGAGCGCGTAGACCCGCGCTTCCCAGTCCGCGTGGAACGGGGGCTCGTCCGCCTCGATCTCCAGCGGACCGAACCCGCTCTGCCCACCCACGTCGTTGACTCGGCTCATGAGAGCGAGCCTAGGAGCCACGCGGACGGGCGGCCAGTCTTACTTGGCCTTCCAGTCCCGGAGCCGCAGCGCCGTCTCCAACAGATCCGCCGCCCCGCTGCGGATGTCGCTGACCAGCTGCACCATCCCCCGGGGCGGCGGGGCGATGCGCTCGCCCGAGTCCTCCAGGTAGGTGTCGGCGCAGGCCGCTCCGATCACGGCGTTGTACTCGGAGAACGGCTGCAGGAGCAGCGCCGTGTGCAGGAAGGTCGCGGCACGCGTGGCCGCCTCCTCGTAGTACGGCTCGCCCGCGAAGCGTTCGTACCGGTGGCGCTCGGCCATGCAGTGCAGGGCTCCCCAGTCCCGGACCGGAGTGTTCTCCGGCGATACCTCGATCTGGACGTTGAGGATCCAGCCGGCGTCGACGTAGAGGATCACCGCTGGCCCTCCGGGAAGGCGAGCTCGAACTCGGCCTTGTACTCGAACGCCTTCTTCACCGCGCCCTCGACGAAGCGCTGCTTCTGCCGCCTCCGCACGACGTCCTCGGCCAGTATGTCGTGGGCCAGCCGCTTGATCGCGACGCCCTGCTCCTTGGCCTCGGCGCGCAGCTCGGCCAGCTCTTCTTCGGTGAACTCGATCGTGATTCCAGGCATGTCGTCAGACTAGACAGCTCGCCACCATGATCACTACCACGTTCACTACCAAGGGTGAATCCGAGGTGCGGGGCGCGTCGTGCGCCCCGCCCCGAGCCGCTCAGCGCACCGGGTGCCCCGCCCCCCGCAGGGTGTTCTTGACCTCGCCGATGCGGAGGTCGCCGAAGTGGAAGACGGAGGCGGCGAGGACCGCGTCGGCGCCGGCGTCGATGGCCGGGGGGAAGTCGGTGAGCTTGCCGGCGCCGCCGGAGGCGATGACCGGGATGGTGACGTGCTTGCGGACGGCGGCGATCATCTCGGTGTCGTAGCCGTCCTTGGTGCCGTCGGCGTCCATGGAGTTGAGGAGGATCTCGCCGGCGCCGAGGTCGGCGGCGCGGTGGGCCCACTCGACCGCGTCGATGCCGGTGCCGCGGCGGCCGCCATGAGTGGTGACCTCGAAGCCGGAGGGGGTGGTGGTGCCCTCGGGGGTGCGGCGGGCGTCGACGGAGAGGACGAGGACCTGGCGGCCGAAGCGTTCGGCGATCTCGCGGATCAGGTCGGGGCGGGCGATCGCCGCGGTGTTGACGCCGACCTTGTCCGCGCCCGCGCGCAGGAGCTTGTCGACGTCTTCGGGGGTGCGGACGCCGCCGCCGACGGTGAGCGGGATGAAGACCTGCTCGGCGGTGCGGCGGACCACGTCGTAGGTGGTCTCGCGGTTGCCGGAGGAGGCGGTGATGTCGAGGAAGGTGAGTTCGTCCGCGCCCTCCTCGCCGTAGACCTTGGCCATCTCGACGGGGTCGCCGGCGTCGCGGAGGTTCTGGAAGTTCACGCCCTTGACGACCCGGCCGTTGTCCACGTCCAGGCAGGGGATGACTCGGACCGCGAGGGTCATGAGGGTCGGGCTCCTTCGATGGGTGCTCGGAGGCCTTCGGGGCCTGCGAAGGCTTCCAGTTCTACTTGGACCAGGATGCGGGGGTCGACGAAGCCCGAGACCACGACGACGGTCGTAGCGGGGCGGACCGCGCCGAAGAGCTCCTGGTGGGCGCGGGCCGCCTCGTCGATGTCGCGGGCGTGCGCGAGGTACAGCCGGGTGCGGATCACGGAGGTGGCGTCGAGGCCGAACTCCGTGAGGGCGTCGACGGCGCGGGTGCAGGCGACCCGGGTCTGCTCGTAGGGGTCGCCCTCGCCGTACAGCACCGTGCCGTCGAACGGGGTCGTGCCGGAGACCAGGACCCGGTCCCCGGCGGCGACGGCGCGTGCCGCGCCGAAGACCTCTTCCCAGGGGCCCTCACCGGGTACGCGCCGTACACCGCTCATCGCACTGCCTCCGTTATCGGGTGGCCTCCAGGGCCTCTTCCAGGGTGAACGCCTTGGCGTACAGGGCCTTGCCGACGATGGCGCCCTCGACGCCCTCCGGGACCAGCGTGGCGATGGCCCGCAGGTCATCCAGGGAGGAGACGCCGCCGGAGGCGACGACGGGCCGGTCGGTGGCGGCGCAGACGTTCTTCAGCAGCTCCAGGTTGGGGCCCTGGAGGGTGCCGTCCTTGTTGATGTCGGTGACGACGTACCGGGCGCAGCCCTCGGCGTCCAGCCGGGCCAGCGTCTCGTAGAGGTCGCCGCCGTCGCGGGTCCAGCCGCGGCCGCGCAGGGTCGTGCCGCGTACGTCCAGGCCGACCGCGATCTTGTCGCCGTGCTCGGCGATGATCTTGGCGACCCACTCGGGGTTCTCCAGGGCCGCGGTGCCGATGTTGACACGCTCGCAGCCGGTGGCGAGCGCCGCGGCCAGCGAGTCGTCGTCGCGGATGCCGCCGGACAGCTCGACCTTGATGTCCATGGAGCGGGCGACCTCGGCGATCTGCGCGCGGTTGTCGCCGGTGCCGAACGCGGCGTCCAGGTCGACCAGGTGCAGCCACTCGGCGCCCGACTGCTGCCAGGCCAGCGCGGCCTGCAGCGGGTCGCCGTAGGAGGTCTCGGAGCCGGACTCGCCGTGCACGAGGCGGACGGCCTGGCCGTCGCGGACGTCGACGGCGGGCAGCAGTTCGAGCTTGTTCACAGCACTCACAGGACTCTCAGCACTCACAGGGTTTCGATCCAGTTGGACAGGAGCTGGGCGCCGGCGTCGCCGGACTTCTCGGGGTGGAACTGGGTGGCCCACAGCGGGCCGTTCTCCACGGCGGCCACGAAGGGCTCGCCGTGCGTGGCCCAGGTGACCCGCGGGGCGCGCATGCTGGGGTTGGTGACCTCCAGTTCCCAGTCGTGCACGGCGTAGGAGTGCACGAAGTAGAAGCGCGCGTCGGCGTCCAGGCCCGCGAAGAGCTGCGAGTCCGCCGGCGACTCGACGGTGTTCCAGCCCATGTGCGGCACGATGTCGGCCTTGAGCGGGCCGACCGTGCCGGGCCACTCGTCCAGGCCCTCGGTCTCCTCGCCGTGCTCGATGCCGCGGCCGAAGAGGATCTGCATGCCGACGCAGATGCCCATGACGGGGCGCCCGCCGGCCAGCCGGCGGCCGACGACCCAGTCGCCGCGGGCCTCGCGCAGGCCCTTCATGCAGGACGCGAAGGCGCCGACGCCGGGGACCAGCAGCCCGTCGGCGTTCATGGCGGTGTCGTAGTCGCGGGTCACCTCGACCTCGGCGCCGACGTGGGCCAGCGCCCGCTCGGCGGACCGGATGTTGCCGAAGCCGTAGTCGAAGACGACCACTTTCTTAGGGGACGTGCTCAATTCCAGACCTCCAGCCGCACGACGCCGGCGGCCAGGCAGAGCACCGAGCCGATGGCGAGCAGCACGATCACGCTCTTGGGCAGCTTCTGCTTCCAGAAGGAGTAGACCCCGCCGAGGAGGAAGAGGCCCAGGAGGATGAAGACCGTCGACAGACCGTTCACAGGGCGCCCTTCGTGGAGGGCAGGATGCCGGCCGCGCGCGGGTCCCGCTCGGAGGCGTACCGCAGCGCCCGGGCGAGCGCCTTGAACTGGCACTCCACGATGTGGTGGGCGTTGCGCCCGTACGGCACGTGGACGTGCAGGGCGATCTGCGCCTGCGCGACGAAGGACTCCAGGATGTGCCGGGTCATCGTCGTGTCGTAGGTGCCGATCATCGGCGCGATGTTCTCGGGCTCGGTGTGGATCAGGTACGGGCGGCCCGAGAGGTCCACGGTGACCTGGGCGAGCGACTCGTCCAGCGGGACGGTGCAGTTGCCGAACCGGTAGATGCCCACCTTGTCGCCGAGGGCCTGCTTGAAGGCGGCGCCCAGCGCGAGGGCGGTGTCCTCGATGGTGTGGTGGGTGTCGATGTGCAGGTCGCCGTCGGTCTTCACGGTGAGGTCGAACAGACCGTGCCGGCCGAGCTGGTCGAGCATGTGGTCGTAGAAGCCCACGCCGGTCGAGACGTCGACCTGTCCGGTGCCGTCGAGGTCGATCTCGACGAGGACGGAGGTCTCCTTGGTCTTGCGCTCAATGCGCCCCGTGCGACCCTCGCGAGTCATGCGCCTGTCTCCTTCATGATCGCGCGCACCGCATCGAGGAACGCGTCGTTCTCGGCCGGGGTGCCGGCGGATACCCGCAGCCAGCCCGGCACTCCGTTGTCACGGACCAGGACGCCCTGGTCGAGGATGGCCTGCCAGGCCGCGTGCTGGTCGTCGAACCTGCCGAACTGCACGAAGTTGGCGTCGGAGTCGACGACCTCGCAGCCGATCGCGCGCAGCTCGTCGACGATGCGGTCCCGCTCGGTCTTCAGCTGCTCGACGTACTTCAGCAGGGTGTCGGTGTACTCCAGGGCCGCGAGCGCGGTGGCCTGGGTGACCGAGGAGAGGTGGTACGGCAGGCGCACCAGCTGCACGGCGTCGACGACGGCCGGGTCGGCGGCGAGGTAACCGAGGCGCAGCCCGGCGGCGCCGAACGCCTTGGACATCGTCCGGGAGACGACCAGGTTCGGCCGGTTCTCGATCAGCGGCAGCAGCGAGGGGCCGTGGCTGAACTCGCCGTACGCCTCGTCGATGACCACGAGCGCGCCGGCGGTGTCCGCCTTGGCCGCCTGCGCCGCCTCGTACAGCGCCAGAACCGTTTCCGCTGCCACGGCCGTGCCGGTGGGGTTGTTCGGCGAGCAGATGAAGACCACGTCCGGCTTGCGCTCGGCGATGGCCTTCTCCGCGGCCTCGACGTCGATGGTGAAGTCGTCGTTGCGCGGGCCGGAGATCCACTCCGTGCCCGTGCCGCGCGAGATCAGGCCGTGCATGGAGTACGAGGGCTCGAAGCCGATGGCCGAGCGGCCGGGGCCGCCGAAGGTCTGCAGCAGCTGCTGGATGACCTCGTTGGAGCCGTTGGCGGCCCAGACCTGGTCCGTGGTGACCTCGTGGCCGCCGGTGCGGGAGAGGTACCGGGCCAGCTCCGTGCGCAGCTCGACCGCGTCGCGGTCCGGGTAGCGGTTGAGGTCGCGCGCCGCCTCGGTGACCCGCTCGGCGATCCGCTGCACCAGCGGTTCGGGGAGCGGGTAGGGGTTCTCGTTGGTGTTCAGGCGTACGGGCACGTCCAGCTGCGGAGCGCCGTACGGGGACTTGCCGCGCAGCTCGTCCCTGATGGGGAGCTCGTCCCAAGGGGACGAAGAGGGGTTCCTGGTCACTTGGACTGCGGGACCTTCCAGTCGAACCTTGCCTTGATGGCCGCGCCGTGTGCCGGGAGGTCCTCGGCCTCGGCGAGGGTCACCACGTGGTGGGCGACCTCGGCCAGTGCGTCGCGGGTGTAGTCCACGACATGGATGCCGCGCAGGAACGACTGCACGGACAGCCCCGAGGAGTGGCACGCGCAGCCGCCGGTGGGCAGGACGTGGTTGGAACCCGCGCAGTAGTCGCCGAGGGAGACCGGGGCGTACGGGCCGACGAAGATCGCGCCGGCGTTGCGGATCCGCGCGGCCACCGCGGCGGCGTCCGCGGTCTGGATCTCCAGGTGCTCGGCGCCGTAGGCGTCCACCACCTTCAGGCCCTCGTCCAGGCCGTCGACCAGCACGATCGCGGACTGCCGGCCGGCCAGCGCCGGGATGATGCGGTCCTCGATGTGCCGGGTCGCGCGGACCTGCGGCGCCAGCTCCTTCTCGACCCGCTCGGCCAGGTCCGTGGAGTCCGTGACCAGGACGGCGGCGGCCATCGGGTCGTGCTCGGCCTGGCTGATCAGGTCGGCCGCGACGTGCGCCGGGTCCGCGGTGTCGTCGGCGAGGATCGCGATCTCGGTGGGGCCGGCCTCGGAGTCGATGCCGATGCGGCCCTTGAGCAGGCGCTTGGCGGCGGCGACGTAGATGTTGCCGGGGCCCGTCACCAGGTTCACCGGCAGGCAGTCCTCGGTGCCGTACGCGAACATCGCGACGGCCTGGGCGCCACCGGCCGCATAGACCTCGTCCACACCGAGCAGGGCGCAAGTGGCCAGGATGGTGGGGTGCGGCAGGCCGCCGAAGTCGGCCTGCGGCGGCGAGGCGACGGCCAGCGACTCGACGCCGGCCTCCTGGGCCGGGACGACGTTCATCACCACGGACGAGGGGTAGACCGAGCGGCCACCGGGCACATACAACCCGACGCGCTCGACGGGCACCCACCGCTCGGTGACGGTGCCGCCGGGCACGACCTTCGTCGTCACATCCGTCCGCCGCTGCTCGCGGTGGACGGTGCGGGCACGCTTGACGGACTCCTCCAGCGCGGCCCGGACCGCCGGATCCAGCTCGGCCAGCGCGGTCCGCAGCGCCTCGGCGGGCACGCGTACCTGCTCGATCTCGACCCGGTCGAACCGATGGGCGTACTCGATCAGCGCAGCCGTGCCACGATGGCGCACGTCCTCGCAGATGGGCCGCACCTTCTCCAGGGCGGCTTCCACGTCGAACTCGGCACGGGGCAGCAGGTCGCGCAGGGCGCCGCCCTCGGGGAGGGCGTCACCGCGCAGATCGATTCGGGAGATCACCCCTCCAGTGTCTCAGACGTGCTGCCGGTGTCCGCCGCCCGTATCAATCGGTGATACGCACTGCACGGGGTGATTCTGACCACTGGCGTTCACCCGGTCGCCCAGCGGGAATGGGGTGCCGAGGGGGCGCGGCGGGACGCATGAGACGCCCGGTACGCAAGAAGAGACGGCGACGCCCGGACGGCGTGGCCGGGAACGAGAGGGGGATGCCGCGGTGACCGACTCCGCCGACGGCGACGCGCCGTCCGATCTGGACCTGAGCCCGGCGGAATGGGCCCTGTGGCAGGCGTTCCGCAACGGCAGCACGTGCGATCTGCGCACCGACGACCCGGCGCGCAACGATCCGCACGGCCGCCACACGTGGGGCGCCGAGCGCACGGTACGTGCCCGGATCGTCGCGCTGCTCCTCCTGGACGGCCCGCCGGCCCAGCCCGGCCGGGTCTCCGCGCTGAAGCTCACCGGCGCGTTCATCACCGACTCCCTCGACCTCGCGGGGGGCACGATCGAGCCATTTGTGGAACTGCGCGACTGCCGCTTCGAACGCGAGGTCACGCTCCCCGAGAGCCGCTTCACGACGCTGCGGATGGTGAACTGCGCCATCCCCCGGCTGGAGGCCGCCCGCCTGCACACCGAGGGTGACCTGCACCTGCCGCGCTGTGTCGTGCAGAACGGCATCCGGCTCACCGACGCGCACATCGGCACGGACCTCATGCTGAACCAAGCCGTGGTGCACAAGGACCGGCGTGGCCGGTCCATCACCGCCGACGGCCTGACCGTGGCCCAGGACCTGCAGGCCGAGATGATGGAGTCCTACGGCGAGCTGACGCTGCGCGGCGCGACCGTCGGCGTGTCGCTGAGCCTGCGCGGCAGCCGGCTGAGCAATCCCTACGGCCGCCGGGCGCTGAACGCCCCGCAGCTCACCGTCGAGCGCACCCTCTACCTCACCGCCGCCGGGCTCACCGGCTCGGTCGCCGGCAGCGCCACTCCCCCGTACGGCATCACCGCCACCCCGGCGCGCGGCACCCGCATGCAGCGCTTCGAGTGCGAGGGCGGCATGCGGCTGGACGACGGCCGCTTCGGCGACGCCGTCGACCTGGACCAGGCCCGCTTCGTCCTGGAGTCCGACCAGGAACTGTCGATGCGCCGCATCCAGACCCCCGAGCTGCGCTTCCTCGGCGAGCGCCCGCAGCGCGGCCGGGTCATCCTCTCCGGCGCGAGAGTGGTCAACCTGGTCGACAAGTCGACCAGCTGGCCGGGGCTGGGGGGCCTGTGGATGGCCGGCTTCGCCTACGAGACGCTGATCCCCCGCGGCCACTTCCCGCTCTCGCTGCGCCTGCAGTGGGTGGCGGCGGCCACCCCGGAGTACGCCCCCGAGCCGTACGAGATGCTCGCCGCCGCGCTCCGCAGCAGCGGCGAGGACGCCGACGCGCGCGAGGTCCTCCTCGCCAAGCAGCGCAGACGCCGGGAGACGCTGCCCCTGGCCGGCAAGGCCTGGGGCTTCCTGCAGGACTGGACGGTGGCCTACGGGTACCGGCCCGGCCGCGCCGCCGTGTGGATGGCCGTCCTGTGGGCGGTGGGCACGGTCTTCTTCTCGCAGAACCCGCCGCACGCCCTCAAGCCCGGCGAGACGCCGCTGTGGAACCCGTACCTGTACTCCCTGGACCTCCTGCTGCCGGTCATCGACCTCAACCAGGACAGTTACTGGCGGCCCGAGGGCGGCTCCCAGTGGGCCGCCGCGCTGATGATCCTGGCGGGCTGGGTGCTGGCCACCACGGTCGCCGCCGGCGCCTCCCGGCTGCTGCGGCGCCAGTAGTCCGCGGGGCCGGGAAACACTCCTGTGACGCCCGGCCCCTCCCGGGGCGCCGCCGACCATTTAGGCTTACGGGCTGTGACCTCCGTGCGCCTACCGCTCTTCCCGCTGAACTCGGTGCTGTTCCCGGGACTCGTGCTCCCGCTGAACGTGTTCGAGGCGCGGTACCGCGCACTGATGCGGGACCTGCTCGACCTCCCGGAGGACGAGCGCCGCTTCGGAGTCGTCGCGATCCGCGACGGGCGGGAGGTCGCGGCGACCGCCCCGGGCATGCCCGACACCACCGCCGTCCCCGACCGGGGCGCGGCCGCCGGCTTCGGTGACGACCCCATGCGCGCCTTCCACCCGGTCGGCTGCATCGCGGACGCGGCGACGATCCAGGAGAAGAGCACGGCGGCGGGCCCGGCCCCCGAGGGCAGCGACGAGAACACCGCCTTCGAGGTGCTGACCACCGGCACCACCCGCTTCCGACTGCTCTCCGTCGATGCCTCCGGGCCCTACCTCACCGGCGAGATCGAGCCGTTGGAGGAGGCGGAAGGCGACGGCGCGGGCGCGCTCGCCACCGGCGTGGAGCGGGCGTTCCGCACGTACCAGAAGAAGCTGGCCTGGGCGAACGAGCGCACGGTGACCAGCTCCCAGGAGCTGCCGGACGATCCGGCCGTCCTCTCGTACCTGGTGGCGGCGGCGACCGTCCTGGACGTCCCCCGCAAGCAGCAGCTGCTGGAGGCGCCGGACACCGCCAACCGGCTGGCCCAGGAGCTGAAAATGCTGCGCCAGGAGACCGCGGTGATCGGTAAGCTCCCGTCGCTGCCGGCCGTGGACCTCACCCGGCAGCAGACCCACCCCAACTGACACGAGGCCGAGGCGTTGGCGAAGAAGTCCAAGAACGGCACACAGGGCGGCACCCCGGCGACGGTGGCCCTGACCCGCGCGGGCGTCCCCTTCACCACGCACGCCTACGTGCACGACCCGGCGGCCCCCTCGTACGGCGAGGAGGCGGCCGAGGCGCTGGGCGTCTCCCCCGACCAGGTCTTCAAGACGCTCGTGGCGGACGTCGACGGCATGCTCACCGTGGCCGTCGTGCCCGTCTCCGGCTCGCTGGACCTCAAGGCGCTGGCCGCGGCGGTGGGCGGCAAGCGCGCCACGATGGCCGACCCGGCGCTCGCGGAGCGCACCACCGGTTACGTACGCGGCGGCATCTCCCCCTTGGGCCAGCGCAAGAAGCTCCGCACGGTCCTGGACGCCTCGGCCGAGAAGCTGCCGGTCGTCTGCGTCTCGGCGGGCCGCCGCGGCCTGGAGATCGAGCTGTCCCCCGCGGACCTGGCCGCCCTCACCGACGCGGTCTTCGCCCCGATCGGCCGGGCCTGACCTCCGATCGGCCGGGTCTGACCGACGAGCCCCCTTTACGCCCTCGGCGGGCGCGACTAGTACCCGTAGGGACCGACCGAGGAGGTCCCTGTGTCGAAGAAGACCCGCAAACGCAAGTGGCGCATCAAGAAGGGCCGCGCGAACCACGGCCGCCGGCCGGCGTAGCCGCCCGAGAACGGCGGTCGAGGCCGGCACGCCGACCCCCCGGGTGACCGGCGCGCGTGGCGCGGGTCACCCGGTACGTCAGTCCCTGGGCGGCTGCGGCGCGTGCCAGTCCGGGACGAACGGCTCCGGGTCGCGCGGACCGAAAGCGCCGGTCAGCAGGAGGTTCACCAGCACCGCCCCGATCGGCCAGGCCAGCAGCGCGCCCTTGGCCTGGAGCCGCAGCGGCGCGTCGAAGGCGACGCCCTTGCCGGCCGCCTTGGCGTGCGCGACCACGTCCTGCTCGGGGCCCAGCAGCATCCCGAGCCGCCAGGCGAGCACCGAGGCCAGCAGGCCGCCGACCACCAGCGCCACCACCAGCGGCACGCCGCCGCGCCGCCGCCACAGGAAGACGACCGCGGCGCTCACCACGCCCAGCGCGAAGCCGAGCAGCAGGAACGTGCCGTCCGCGCCGATCGACTCCTCGCCCTCGGCGTTCTTCAGGTAGACGGCCTTGCCGTCCGAGATCAGCGGCACATGCGGCGCCAGCCAGGCCCACAACACCCCGAGCAGCGCCCCGCACACCGTCGTGACCAGCACGATCAGCACGGCCTCGCGCAGCTCGCCGCGCAGGCCCGGTCCGCCGTCCCCGTCAAGGGGGCGGGCGTCGGACCCGCCGTACTCCTGCGGGGACGTCGGCACGTGGTCCTCCTCGGTCGCGGGCCGGGGCCACGGGTCTCGGGTGTCCCCCGGCTGCTGGTTCGACGGACGGTCGGGCGGGGTCAGCGGTGCACTCACCCCGCCATCGTGCCAGGTCCCGGCTCTCCCACCGGCGGCAGGACGCTCCTCGGGGCCGGTCGCCCCGCTCCGCCCGGTCACCGTACGGCCGCCCGGCGGTACGCCCAGGTCGCCACGGACAGCGAGAGCACGCCGACCGCCGCGCACACGCCCAGGTCGAGCAGGATCAGCAGCCAGTTCGGGTGCGCGTCGAAGCTGTGCGCCAGCGCCTCCACGCCGTACGTGGAGGGCAGCAGGTCACGCGCGTACGCGATGAGGGCGGGCAGCCGGTCGGCGGGCAGCACGCCCAGCAGCAGCGCCGCCGACATGCCCAGCTGACCGAGGAGCGTGGCCAGCTCCTGGCGGGGCGCGAGCAGCCCGAGCGCCGCCCCCAGGCCCGACAGGGCCGCGCCGGAGAGCGGGATGACGGCGACGAGCACCCAGAGGTTGGCCAGCGGCAGTTGGAAGAGGACGCTGCCGGCCACCGCGGTGACCACGGCGCCGGGGACGGTGAAGGAGGCGTACGCGGCGGCGGCGCCCAGTACCACGGCGGCGGGCGGCACGGGCAGCGTGGCGTAGTGGTCCAGGCCGCCGCCGGCCCGCAGCTGGCCGAAGTACTGCGCGAGCAGGTTCAGCGCCACGAACGCCACGACCAGCACGCTGGACCCGGCGACCACGGCCCGGGCCTCGTCGGGGCCGTCCGCCACGCCGCGCATCAGGATCATGATCCCGACGGACTGGAACGTGGCGACGAACAGCAGCGGGATGCGGGCCACCCGGGCCCGGGAGAGCTGCGCGCGGTAGACGGCGGCCAGCGCCGGGCGCAGCCGGGCGCGCGGCGCCAGTTCGGCCGCCGCCGGGACGTCGCGGGACCCGGTGCCGGCCCGCTCGCCGGTCACCGCCTCCGCAGGAACCACTGTCACGCCGCGCCGCTCCTCTTCCGTTCCGGCCGGGCCGCCCTCACGCCTTCACCAAGCCTTCCTCAGTCCGCCCGCCCAGGGCGAGGTAGACATCCTCCAGGCTGGGCGTGGCGAGGGTGAAATCGTCCAGCGCGGCGAAGGCGGGGCCGCCGGTGACCGCGGCCACCGCGGCGCGCGCCTCGTCCGGCGCCATCCGCAGCGTCCAGCGCCGGCCGCCCTGGCGCGCGTGCTCGCCGAGCCGGGCGACCTCGGGCACGTCCAGCGGCGGGCGGTCGCGCCAGACCAGCTCCACGCGCACCTCCTCGCCCACCATCTCCTTCAGGCCGCCGGGCGTGTCGCAGGCGATGACCCGGCCGCGGTCGATCACCGCGACCCGGTCCAGCACGGTCTCCGCCTCGATGACGTTGTGGGTGACGAGCAGGACGGTGGCCCCGCGCTCGGCGCGCCGCCGGTCCACGGCGGACCACACGGCGCGCCGGGCGACGGGGTCCATGCCGGTCGTCGGCTCGTCCAGGACGAGCAGCGGGCGCTCGCCCACGAGGACGGTGGCGAAGCAGGCCAGCCGCCGCTGCCCGCCGGAGAGCTTCTTCAGCGGGCGCCCGGCGATCCCGGCCAGGCCCAGCTCGTCGAGGACGGCGTCCCGCTCGGCGCGCGCGGTCCGGGTGTCCAGCCCGCGCAGCCGGCCGGTGGTCTCCACGGCGAGCGAGACGGTCATCTCGTCCAGCGCGGTGGACTCCTGGCCGAGGTAGGCCAGCAGCCGGGCGGCGCGCTCGGGGTGGCGCACGAGGTCGTGGCCCAGCACGGTCACGCTGCCGGAGTCCGGGCGCAGCAGGCCCGTGAGCTGGCGTACCAGGGTGGACTTGCCGGCGCCGTTGGGGCCGAGCAGGCCGAAGATCTCGCCGCGCCGGATGTCCAGGGCGATGGAGTCACTGGCGCGTACCGCGGGTACGTCAGGGGCGCCGCGGCGCCCGCGCACCGCGGGATACGTCTTGACCAGATCCCGCACGGCCACCACGGTGCCGCCGTCCGCGGCCCGTCGTGTGCCCGTCTGTGTGCCCGTCCTCACGAGGAACGAGGGTACGCGCCCGCTCCGGGTCCGCCGTCCGCGGGGCGGCCGCCCCGGCCGCCGATCAGTCGGCCGCCGGGGCGTGCTCGGCGGCCGTCCGCAGGTCCACCTCGCGCCAGAACCCGGCCCGGATGGCGTACCGGTCGTGCTCGTCGATCTGGTCGTCCTTGTGCGCGAGCAGCCCGAACCGGGCGGCGTAGCGCAGCAGCTCGCCGTCGATGCGGTGCGGGATGCGCGGGTACTCCGTGGAGAGCTGCTGGAGGTGTGCGGTGTCGGCGAGCCGTTCGGTCCAGCGGCGCGCGAAGACCTGGCCGACCTCGAAGGGGTCGCCGCCGACCGCGGTGATGTCCTCCTCGCGGTCGGCCCAGCGCTGCTCGGCGCTGGTCAGCTGGGCGAGGGTGGGCAGCGAGGCGGTCTCCGGGGGCTCGCCGACCGGGCCGCCGGTGCGCTCCATCCAGCCCTTGTCGGAGGACCAGCGCAGCGTCGCGGCGGCGGGCACCGGCGTGCCGGCGGGCGGCGTCGGGTGGTTCTTGCCGAGGCCCGCCAGGTCCTTGGGGGTGGGGACGCCCTTGCCGGCCGCACCGGCGGCCGCCGCCTCGGCGTCCCGGTCCACCGTGCAGGTGCCGTCGGCGCCGGCCGGGGCAGCGGCCGCGACGCCGTCGGGCGCCCCGGAGCGCGGGACCGGCCCCGGGCGGGCGGTGCCGTTGCGTTCGGTGCGGTCCCCGGCGTCCCGGTCGGCCGCGGAGGCGGCGGCCGCCGCGGCGACGGCGGACTCCGGGAGCGGCGCGGAGAGGATCGCGGCGATCTCGGTGCGCGGTACGGAAGCCGGCGGGCAGACCCCGCTGATGTCCTTGGCGCGGACGGCGCGGGTGATCCAGGCGCGGTCCAGGACCCGGCGTTCGTCGGCCTCGGCGACCAGGTCCTCGGACTGGTTGTAGTCCCCGTCGGCGGCCTGGACGGCCCAGAGGTGGACGGCGACGCCGTGCTCCTTGGCCGACATCAGGCCGGGCAGCAGGTCGCCGTCGCCGGTGACCAGAACGATGTCGGAGCAGGCGCGGTTCCTGGCCAGTTCGGTCAGCTCGGCGTGCATCGCCGCGTCCACGCCCTTCTGTGCCCAGCGGCCGTCGCTGCGGGTCAGGGCGCCCAGCCGTACGGTGACCCGGGGCATCACGCGCAGCCTGCGGTGCTCGGGCTGGGGCACCCGGTCGGGGGCGCCGTCGAACCAGTAGATGCGCAGCAGCTGCCGTTCGGTGTCGGCCTCCGCGCGCTCCCGCAGGCCCTGGATGAGGGCGGCGTGGTCGACGGTGATCCGGGACCGGGCGGGCTCGCCGGCCAGCAGGCTCGCGGCGGCGCCGAGCAAGTATCCGGCGTCCACCAGGACGACGCAGCGATCCACGTTGCACCCTCTTCCCTTGAGGTCCTGCAGTCCGGTCGCCCCCCGGCTCGGCCTGATGGCTGAGGTGTCTTCGGCTTTCTTCGAGTCTGCCCGACCGGGCGGGGGTTATCTGCCGGAACTCGATCATCGGCGTGGCGCTTTACGCCGCCGGCGCCCGGATCCCGCCTCCGACACTCCGGCTCACCCAAGAGAATTGTCCAGAATGCAGCCTTATGCCCGGCATGTAACTCTGACTTCGACCCCGATACCGGGGTTCCCCCTCAGGAGGCACGATCATGGCCAAGAACAAGAACCGTGACCGTAACCAGAAGGCAGCTGCCCAGGCCGAGCGCGGACAGCAACAGGCCCAGCAGTCCGCGATGGAGGCACAGGCGAAGTCGGCGGTCGAAGCGAACCCGGGCGACGTCGCCCGCAAGCACCGGGAGCGCCGCTTCGGGCACAACTGACGCGGCGCCGTGGCGGAAGGGGCGCGCCCGGGAGTCTCCCGGGCGCGCCCCTTCCGTGCGCGAGGCGTGCGGCCGGTCAGCCGGCCAGGCAGGAGGCGCCGAGCAGCACCTTCAGGTCGCCGAAGAGCGAGGGGTCGGCGGTGACCCGGTGCTTGTCCAGGCGTAGCACGGTCGTCTTCCGCGTGCCCTGGAGCTTGATCCGCACCTCCGTGGAGCCGCGGTGCTGGTTCAGCACGTCGCCGAGCTTCTCGACCAGCGGCGGGGTGACCTTGAGCGTTGGGATGGTGATCGTCAGGGGCGCGTTCGTGCCGGCGTCCGTGAGGTCGGGGATCATCATCTCCATGGCGACCAGGCGGGGGATGTCCTCGCGCTTGTCGAGCCGGCCCTTGACGAAGACGATCGCGTCCTCGACGAGCTGGGTGGAGACGAGCTGGTAGGTCGCCGGGAAGAACATGCAGTCGATGGAGCCCGCCAGGTCCTCGACGGTGGCGATCGCCCAGGCGTTGCCCTGCTTGGTCATCTTCCGCTGGAGGCCCGAGATGATGCCGCCGATGGTGACGATGGAGCCGTCGGAGTAGTCGCCGCCGGTGAGCTGCGCGATCGCGGCGTCCGCCTTGTCGGACAGTACGTGCTCAAGACCGAACAGCGGGTGGTCGGAGACGTACAGACCCAGCATCTCCCGCTCCTGCGCGAGCAGGTAGGTCTTGTCCCACTCGACGTCGGAGAACTCCACGTCCAGGCCGAAGCCGGGGCCGCCGTCGTCGGCGTCGTCGCCCATCCCGCCGAAGAGGTCGAACTGCCCCTCGGCCTCCTTGCGCTTCACCTGCACGACGTTGTCGATCATCGTCTCGTAGTGCGCCATCAGGCCCTTGCGGGTGTGGCCCAGCTCGTCGAACGCGCCGGCCTTGATCAGCGACTCGGTGGTGCGCTTGTTGCAGACCACCGCCTCGACCTTGTCGAGGTAGTCCGGGAAGGAGGAGAACTTCCCCTTGGCCTTGCGGGCGCGGATGATCGCCTCGACGACGTTCGTGCCGACGTTGCGGACCGCGGAGAGGCCGAAGAGGATCACGTCGTCGCCCTGGGCCGCGAAGTTCGGCTCGGACTCGTTGACGTTCGGCGGGAGGACCTTGATGCCCATCTTGCGGCACTCGTTCAGATAGACCGCCGACTTGTCCTTGTCGTCGCGCACCGAGGTGAGCAGCGCGGACATGTACTCGGCCGGGTAGTTCGCCTTGAGGTACGCGGTCCAGTACGTGACCAGGCCGTACGCGGAGGAGTGCGCCTTGTTGAACGCGTAGCCGGCGAACGGGACCAGCACGTCCCACAGCGCCTGGATGGCCTCGTCCGAGAAGCCGTTCTTCCGGGCGCCCGCCTGGAAGAGGACGAAGTTCTTCTCCAGCTCCTCGGGCTTCTTCTTGCCCATGACTCGGCGGAGGACGTCCGCCTCGCCGAGCGAGTACCCGGCGACGATCTGGGCGGCCTTCTGGACCTGCTCCTGGTAGACGATCAGGCCGTAGGTGAGGCCCAGGACCTCCTTGAGCGGCTCCTCCAGCTCCGGGTGGATCGGCGTGATCTCCTGGCGGCCGTTCTTCCGCTCCGCGTAGTTGGTGTGGGAGTTCATGCCCATCGGGCCCGGCCGGTACAGGGCCGAGACGGCGGAAATGTCCTCGAAGTTGTCGGGCTGCATCTGGCGCAGCAGCGAACGCATCGGGCCGCCGTCGAACTGGAAGACGCCGAGCGTGTCGCCCCGGCAGAGCAGCTCATACGTCTTGGGGTCGTCCAGCGGGATTTCCAGGAGGTCCAGCTTGACGCCCTTGTTGGCCTCCACCATCTTGCGGGCGTCGTCCATGATGGTGAGGTTGCGCAGGCCCAGGAAGTCCATCTTCAGCAGGCCGAGCGACTCGCACTGCGGGTAGTCCCACTGCGTGATCGTCACGCCGTCCGTGTGCCGCGTCCACAGCGGGGCGTGGTCCACGATCGGCTCGCTGGACATGATCACGCCGGCCGCGTGCACACCCATCTGCCGGACCAGGCCCTCCACACCCTTGGCGGTGTCGATGACCTTCTTCACGTCCGGCTCGTTCTCGTACATCGACCGGATCTCGCCGGCCTCGCTGTAGCGCGGGTGCTCCGGGTTGGTGATGCCGTCCAGGTCGATGCCCTTGCCGAGGACGTCGGCGGGCATCGCCTTGGTGAGCCGGTCACCCATCGCGTACGGGTAGCCCAGCACACGGGCCGAGTCCTTGATCGCGTTCTTCGCCTTGATCTTGCCGTACGTGCCGATCATGGCGACCTTGTCGGCGCCGTACTTCTCGGTGACGTACCGGATCACTTCGACGCGCCGACGCTCGTCGAAGTCGATGTCGACATCGGGCATGGAGACACGCTCGGGGTTCAGGAACCGCTCGAAGATCAGCCCGTGCTCGATCGGGTCGAGGTCAGTGATGCCCATGGCGTACGCGACGATCGAGCCGGCCGCGGAGCCACGGCCCGGGCCCACCGCGATGCCGTTGTTCTTCGCCCACATGATGAAGTCCGCGACGACCAGGAAGTACCCCGGGAACCCCATCTGCAGGATGATGTCCATCTCGTACTCGGCCTGCCGCTGCCGGTCCTCGGGGACGCCGTTCGGGAAGCGGCGCGCCATGCCCCGGCGGACCTCCTCCTTGAACCAGGTCACCTCGGTGTAGCCCTCGGGGATGTCGAACTTCGGCATCAGGTCGCGCTTCTCGAACATCCCGGTGGTGTCGATCATGTCGGCGATCAGCCGGGTGTTGTCGCAGCCCTGCTGCCACGCCTCGGAGGAGTCGATGGCGTACATCTCCTCCGTGGACTTGAGGTAGTAGCCGGTGCCGTCGAAGCGGAAGCGGTCGGGGTCCGAGAGGTTCTTGCCGGTCTGGATGCAGAGCAGGGCGTCGTGCGCGCTCGCCTCGTGCGAGTAGGTGTAGTGCGAGTCGTTCGTGACCAGCGGGGGGATGCCGAGCTCCTTGCCGATCTTCAGCAGGTCCTCGCGCACCCGGCGCTCGATCTCGATGCCGTGGTCCATCAGCTCCAGGAAGTACCGGTCCTTGCCGAAGATGTCCTGGTACTCGGCCGCCGCCTTCTTGGCCTCCTCGTACTGACCGAGGCGGAGCCGGGTCTGCAGCTCACCGGAGGGGCAGCCGGTGGACGCGATCAGCCCCTCGGACCACTGGGAGATGGTCTCCTTGTCCATCCGCGGCCACTTCTGCAGCCAGCCCTCGGCGTAGGCGTCGGAGGAGAGCTTGAAGAGGTTGTGCAGACCGGTCTTGTTCGCCGCCCAGATCGTCTTGTGGGTGTAACCACCGGAACCGGAGACGTCGTCGCGCTTCTGGTGCGGCTGGCCCCACTGGATCTTGCGCTTGGTCCGCCGGGACTCCGGGGCGACGTACGCCTCGATGCCGATGATCGGCGTGACACCCGCCTTCTGCGCCGAGTGGAAGAAGTCGTAGGCGCCGTGCAGGTTGCCGTGGTCGGACATGGCGACGTGCGTCATGCCCATTTCATTGGCGGCCTTGAACATGTCCTTGAGCCGCGCGGCACCGTCCAGCAGCGAGTACTGGGTGTGAACGTGCAGGTGCGTGAACGGCGGCTTGGCCACGGCGGAGGACCTCCGGGAACGACTCGTGACAGGAAGGGGAGACGGTCTGGAAGTCTACGACTCCGAGCTGACAATCGAGCCCCTCCCCGGGCACGCGCAGGTAGCCTCGCGCGTTGTCAGTCACAGAGCATCCGTCCGAAAACAGATGGCCCCCGCACGGGCCCCAGGAGGCAACCAGCGATGTCGACCCAGCACGCCCCGGCGCAGGACGCCGCCCAGCGCGGCGACGAGATACTCGCCGTCTTCGACACCGCCTTCGGAGAGCTGCTCGCCGCCGACCCCGCGGCCTTCCGCGTGAAGTTCCGCAAGATGGCCGCCTCCGCCTTCGCCTTCTACCGCGGCACGGCCTGCCTGTTCTACAAGGACCTGGAGGCGGGCAAGGACACCGGCCCGTACCTGGACGAGCGGACCTCCCGGGTGTGGATCCACGGCGATCTGCACGCGGAGAACTTCGGCACGTACATGGACGCCACCGGCCGGCTGATCTTCAACGTCAACGACTTCGACGAGGCCTACGTCGGCCCCTTCACCTGGGACCTCAAGCGCTTCGCCGCCTCCGTGGCGCTCATCGGGTACGCCAAGGCGCTCAGTGACAAGCAGATCACCGACCTGGTGCGCACCTACGCCGCCGCCTACCGGGAGCGCATCCACGCGCTGGCCACGGGCGCCAAGGGCGACGAGGTCCAGCCCTTCACCCTGGACACCGCCCAGGGCCCGCTGCTGGACGCGCTGCGCGACGCCCGCGCGCGCACCCGCTTCGGCCTGCTGGACTCGATGACGGAGATCCGCGAGTTCGAGCGGCGCTTCTCCCCCGGCGGCGGCGCCATCGAGCTGGACGCGGCGACGCGCTACAAGGTCCTCGCGGCGTTCGACGGCTATCTGGAGACGCTGCCGGAGGCCAGCCTCGCCCGCCCGGACTCCTACCGCGTCAAGGACGTGGTGGGGCGGCGCGGCATCGGCATCGGCTCGGCCGGCCTGCCCTCGTACAACATCCTGCTGGAGGGCAACAGCGACGCCCTGGAGAACGACGTCGTGATCTACATGAAGCAGGCGCAGACCCCGGCGGTCTCCCGGCACATCACCGACCCCGCGGTGCGCGCCTACTTCCAGCACGAGGGACACCGCACGGTGATCTCCCAGCGCGCGCTGCAGGCGCACGCCGACCCGTGGCTGGGCTGGACGGAGATCGAAGAGGACGGAAGCCGGCGCGGCCAGCTGGTCGCCGAGGTCTCGCCGTACGCCGTGGACCTGGACTGGTCCGACATCGACGAGATCGAGGAGATCGCGGCGGTCGTCGCCGACCTGGGCCGGGCGACGGCCGCGATGCACGCGGCGGCGGACGACGAGAGCGGCCACTCGCTCGTGCCGTTCTCCACGGAGCGCGCGATCGACGCGGCCATCGCCGCCGACGAGGAGGGCTTCGCGCAGCTGCTGGTCGACTTCGCGCACGGCTACGGCTCCCGGGCCCGCCGCGACCACCAGATCTTCGTCGACCTCTTCCGCAACGGCCGCATACCGGGCCTGTGATCCACGGGGCCGCCCCGGCGGGGCCCCGCCCCGATTCACAGAACCCCCTTAAGCGGCGCTTATCCCGGCCCATGGCAGACTCGAATTCGATGGACATGTCGGCAGCACACCTGAGGGCACTGCGTGCGGCGCTCTTCACAGCGCTGTGCGTGACGCTGTCCGCCGCCTCCCATGTGCTGCTCTCCCGGATGCCGTTGCCGCTGACGACGGTGGCCGCGCTCGCCGCCGCCGTCTTCGTGCTCGCGTACGCGCTGGCCGGCCGGGAGCGGCGCTTCGGGCCGATCGCGGCCCTGCTGGTGCCGCTGGAGCTGACCGCCGACACGGTCTTCAGCATCGGCCAGCACGCCTGTTACGGCGCGGCCGGCGGCCCCGTCGCCGGCCCGCTCCGCTCGCTCGGCGTGGACCTGCTCTGCCGCGGCGGCGACGTCGGCACCCCGCTGGCCCGGGCCGCCGGGCACCAGCCGGCCCCCGCGGCGACCTGGCTGCTGCTGCTCGCCACGCACGTCGCCGTCGGGCTGCTGGCCGCCGCCTGGCTGCGCCGCGGCGAGGCGGCGCTGGCCCGGCTGCCGGGCGCGCTGGCCGTCTTCGCGCTGCGGCCGCTGCTGATCGCCGTCGCGGTGCTCGGCGCCGGCCGCGCCCCGCGCCGCCGGGCCGTACCGCCCGTGCCGGCCACCGCTCCCCCGCGCTCCCTCCCCCTGCTCGTGCACTGCGTCGTACGCCGGGGACCGCCCTCCTGCTCGCTCGCGGCCTGAGCACCTGCGCCCACCACAGGTCTCTGCTCCGCGGGCCACCGGTCCCCTTCCGTATCCCCGTACGGGGCACGGCACGCCGTCTCCGGCGCCGCCCCGGCACAGCAGACCCCAGGAGCAACCCGATCATGAGCAACCGCAACAGCCAGGCCAACAAGCAGGCAGCGCGTGAGCGGCTGCGCGCCGAGCGCGAGCGGCAGGCCAAGAAGGACAAGGTGCGCCGTCAGCTGACGGTCGGCGGCGCGATCGTCGTGGTGCTGGCCATCGCCGGCGGCATCGGGCTGGCCGTGGCCAAGTCCGGCGGTGGCGGCGACGGCAGCCCGGAGGACACCTGGGCCAAGGCCAAGAACGCCAAGCTGGTCAAGCCCGCGCACACCACCGGCAGCGACGGCACGACCGTCACCATCGGCGAGAAGGACGCGAAGAACACGCTCTCGCTGTACGAGGACCCGCGCTGCCCCGGCTGCGCCAACTTCGAGCAGAACGTGGGCGACATCGTCGAGAAGGACGTCGCCGACGGCAAGTACAAGGCCACCTTCCACCTCGGCACCTTCCTCGACGACAACCTGCAGGGCACCGGCTCCAAGAACGCGGTGAGCGCCCTGGGCGCCGCCCTGAACAAGAGCCCCGAGGCGTTCCTCAAGTACAAGTACGCGCTGTACTCGAAGAAGTACCACCCGGAGGAGACCGGCCCGGACAAGTTCGCCGACGACGCCTACCTGATCGAGGTCGCGGACACGGTGCCGGAGCTGAAGGGCGACAAGGCGTTCCAGAAGGCCCTGAAGGACGGCACGTACGACCGCTGGGCGCTGACGATGTCCGACGCGTTCAACAAGGCGAAGGACATCCGGAGCACGCCGACGATCAAGCTGAACGACAAGCTGCTCTCCCCCGACGGGCAGAGCGCCCCGTCGACGCCCGCCGTCTTCAACTCCCTGGTGGCGAAGAACCTCAAGAAGTAACGGGGCCCCGGCGGCGACCGGTGGACGGACGGGCGGCATTCGTCCCGTACGTCCGCCGGCCGTTGCCGAATCTTGACCCCGCGCCGGCCGGCCCCCGTGGCAGACTCCCCGCCATGGAGGGGACCGCATGAGCAACCGCAACAGCCAGGCCGCCAAGTCCGCAGCCCGGGAGCGCATCCGCGCGGAACGGGAGCGGGAGAAGAAGCGCGCGAGGCTCCGCCGCCAGCTCGTCGTGGCCGGTGGCGTGCTCGGCGTCCTGGTGATCGCCGGCGGCATCGGCTACGCCGTGATGAAGGCCAACCAGCCCACCGGCTGGGAGGCCGCCAAAGAGGCGAAGCTGGTGCAGCCCGCGCACACGCAGGGCAAGAACGGCACCGAGATCCTCATCGGCGACAAGAACGCCAAGGACACCCTGGAGGTGTTCGAGGACGTCCGCTGCCCGGCGTGCGCGGCCTTCGAGCAGTCCACCGGCAAGGTGCTGCTCAAGGACATCGACGACGGCCGCTACAAGGTCCGCTACACGATGTACGCGTTCATCGACGACATGGGCGGCGGCGAGGGCTCCAAGAACGCGCTGAGCGCGCTGGGCGCCGCGCTGAACAAGAGCCCCGAGGCGTTCCTCCACTACAAGGAGGCGCTGTACTCGCTGAAGAACCACCCCGAGGAGAGCACGGACACCTACGCCAAGGACTCCGCGCTGCTGAAGGTCGCCGACCAGGTGCCGGAGCTGAAGGGCGACGCGAAGTTCGAGCGGGCGGTCAAGGACGGCACGTACGACCGCTGGGCGATGGAAATGGCCGGGCTGTTCGGCCGCAAGGGCGTCAAGGGCACCCCGACCTTCATGCACGGCGACAAGAAGCTGGAGATGGCGCCGATCCCGCAGCAGCAGATGACGCAGGCGCAGTACAACAAGCTCGCGCAGGCCAACTTCAAGAAGATGATCGACAAGGAGTTCGGCCCGGCGCAGAAGTGACGCCCGGGGCGCGGCGCCCCGGCCGCCGTCGGGGGCGCCCGCCGCGGTGACCGGGGGCACGGGTTCATGAATTCGATGGAATCCGTACCCCTCAGGTCACTTACCAGCCAGTAGGGTGATCGGCCGTGACCGATCATGACCAGATCTCGCGCCGTACCGCCGTCACGGCCGTAGCCGCCACCGCCGCCCTGCTGCCCCTCGGCACCGCCGCCACCGCGCGCGCCGCCGAACGGACCGGCAGTGCCACCGAGGCGGCCCCCTTCCAGCACGGCATCGCCTCCGGCGACCCGCTGCCCGACGGCATCCTGCTGTGGACCCGCCTCACCCCCACCGCCGACGCGCTGCCGGGCTCCGGCAGGGGCCCGGCCACCGCGGTGGACTGGCAGGTGGCCACCGACAAGGGCTTCACCGAGGTGGTCGCGCGGGGAACCGCGACCACCTCGGCGGCCACCGACCACACCGTCAAGGCGGACGTACGGGGCCTCTCGCCCGCCACCACCTACTTCTTCCGCTTCACCGCGCTCGGCGTCCACTCCCCCGTGGGCCGCACCCGCACCGCGCCCGCCGCGGGCTCCGCGGTGACCGGCGTCCGCTTCGGCGTGGTCTCCTGCGCCAACTGGGAGTCCGGATACTTCTCGCCGTACCGGCACCTCGCGGCCCGCACCGACCTGGACGCGGTGCTGCACCTCGGGGACTACCTCTACGAGTACAAGACCGGCGAGTACCCGGCCCTGAAGTACGTGGTCCGGCCGCACCAGCCGGGCCACGAGATCATCTCCCTCGCCGACTACCGGATACGCCACGGCGCCCACAAGACCGACCCGGACGCGCAGGCGATGCACGCCGCGCACCCGGTGATCGCGATGTGGGACGACCACGAGTTCGCCGACAACGCCTGGCAGGGCGGCGCGGAGAACCACACGCCGGGCACCGAGGGCGACTGGGCGGCGCGGATGGCCGCGGCCAAGCAGGCGTACTTCGAGTGGATGCCGGTACGCCCGTCCACCGCCGGCACCACCTACCGCCGTCTGCAGTTCGGCACGCTCGCCGACCTGCACCTGCTGGACCTGCGCAGCTTCCGCGACGAGCAGGCGCCGATCGGCAGCGGGAAGGCCGACGACCCCGGCCGCACGATCACCGGGCGGGCCCAGCTGGACTGGCTGAAGGCGGGGCTCACGCGGTCCGCGACGGCCTGGCGGCTGGTCGGCACCTCCGTGATGATCTCGCAGGTGGCGTTCGGCTCCGTGCCCGCGCACCTGCTGGAGCCGCTCGCCGAGGTGCTGGGCCTGCCCAAGGAGGGGCTGGCGATCAACACCGACCAGTGGGACGGCTACACCGACGACCGGCGCGAGCTGCTGACGCACCTCAGCGACCGGTCCATCGGCAACACCGTCTTCCTCACCGGCGACATCCACATGGCCTGGGCCAACGACGTGCCGCTGAAGGCCGCGACGTACCCGGGCCAGGCGCCGGTGGCCACCGAGTTCGTCGTCACCTCGGTGACCTCCGACAACCTCGACGACACCCTGCACGTCGCCCCGCACACCCTGTCGCTGCCCGCCGCCGCCGCGGTCCGGGCCGCCAACCGCCACGTGAAATGGGTGGACATGGACAGCCACGGCTACGGCGTCCTCGACGTCACGGCCGAGCGCACGCAGATGGACTACTACGCCGTCTCCGACAAGGCGGACCCGGACGCCACGTCGTCGTGGCAGCGCTCGTACCGCACGCTGAGCGGCACCCAGCGCGTGGAGCGGGCCGACGGGCCGGTGGCCTGAGCGGACTCCGTCCGGCCGCCGGGCGGCGCCCGGCCTGTGGGGCTTGGGGCTACAGGCTCGCGAGGAAGCCCAGCCCCACCTGCCAGGCGCTCTCGGCGGCCTCCTTGTCGTGGTCCGGCAGCCCGTCGTCGGTGAAGAGGTGCCCGGCGCCGGGGTAGCGGTAGACCTCCACGTCGGCGCCGGCCCGCTGCATGCGGAGGTACCAGGCGTTCAGCCAGTCGTGCGGCTCGAAGGGATCCGGGTCGGCCACGTGCAGCTGCACCGGCAGGTCGTCCACGGCCGCGTCGTCGGCGATGTCGGAGGTGCCGTGGAGCAGCAGCAGGCCGCGCGCCTTCGCGTCGGCCAGCGCGAGGTTCTGCGCCACGGAACCACCGAAGGACAGGCCCGCGTAGACCAGCCCGCGCTCGGAGTACGGGGCCGCGGCCACCACCGCGCGCCGCAGCAGCTCGTCCTTGCCGAGCTCGTCCTTGATCGCGATGCCGTCCTCGATGGTGTCGGCGGTACGCCCGTCGAACAGGTCGGGAACGATCACTTCGTGGCCCGCGGCACGCAGCCGCTCGGCCCCGGCCTGTACGGCCGGCCGCAGCCCGTACACAGAATGGAACAGAATGACGGTTTGAGGAGCCGCGGAGCCGGTCACTGGTTTCACTTCCCTGTCGATGGATCGCACTCCTCCCATCGTGCCAGTTACGGTCGACAGGAAGCGGACTCCGACCAGGAGGGATCACGTGTCCATGGAGGACGTACTGCGTCCGCTGATCGTCGTGGGCGGCTCCGTCGCCCTCACGCTCGCCCTGGGGTGGGCGGCCGACCTGGCGATGCGCCGGGCCGATGCCGCGCGCCCGGACACCCCGTTGTGGGGTCTGCTGCGGCGCTGCCGGATCCCGCTCCAGGTGGTGCTCCTGACGGCGCTTTTGCGCGGGACGTTCGACCGCACCGAGCTGAAGATCATCGACGAGCACAGCGCCGGCATCGGCCAGTTGCTGTCGCTGATCCTGATCGCCGCCACCGCCTGGCTGGCGATCCGGGTCTCGGCCGCGATCGTGGAGTCCTCGTACTCCAGGTACGCGGCGGGCGCCCGCGACGCCGCCCGCGTCCGCCGGGTGCGCACCCAGGTCACGCTGATCCAGCGGGTGGTCACCGCGGTGGTCACCGTCGTCGCCGTGGCCGCGATGCTGCTGACCTTCCCGGAGATGCGCACCGTGGGCACCTCGATGCTCGCCTCGGCCGGCGTGCTGGGCATCGTCGCCGGTGTCGCCGCCCAGTCCACGCTGGGCAACCTCTTCGCCGGCCTGCAGATCGCCTTCGGCGACATGGTGCGGATCGGCGACACGGTCGTGGTCGACGGCGAGTGGGGCACGGTCGAGGAGATCACCCTCACCTTCCTGACCGTACGGACCTGGGACGAGCGCCGGATCACCATGCCGGTCTCCTACTTCACCAGCAATCCGTTCGAGAACTGGTCGCGCGGCGGGGCGCAGATGACCGGCACCGTCTTCTTCCAGCTCGACCATCGTGCGCCCGTGGAGGAGATGCGCGAGAAGCTGCAGGAGATCCTCAAGAACTCCGACGCCTGGGACGGCCGGGCGCAGACCCTGGTGGTCACCGACACCACGCCCACCACCATCGAGGTGCGCGCGCTGGTGACCGCCCGGGACGCGGACGCGATCTGGACGGTCCGCTGCGAGGTGCGCGAACAGATGATCACGTGGCTGCGGGACGCGCACCCGTACGCGCTGCCGCGCGTCTCGACCGCGCCCGCGCCCACGCTGGAGTCCGCCGAGGGGCGGACCGGGCCCACGCTGGAGAAGTAGCGTTTCAGCGGGCTCGGCGGACGCGGCAGAAGGAGCGTTTCAGCGGGCTCGGTCAGGACGGTGTGCGCAGGCTGCGGACGTCGAGGTGGCGGAGCACCCGGTCCACGACCTCCGGGTCCGAGCCGGGCTCGGACCGCGCCGAGAGCACCTCGTGGCGCGCGGCCGACAGCAGCTCGCCCTGGATGCGCTGGACCTTCTTCACGCGCGCGATGCGCTTGTCGTAGCCCTCGCGCCGCTCGTCGTCCACGATGTCCGGCGAGATGCGGGCGCCCATCTCGTACGTGCTCCGGGACAGCCGCTCGACGACCTCGTCGGACAGCTCCTCCTCCGCCACGATCTCCTTCAGCCGCCGCTTGGAGGCCTTGACCACACGGACGGCGAGCTCGCGCTCCAGCGCGTCCTCGGCGTCCGTGTCGGCCCGCACCCCCAGCTTCTTGACGAGGAAGGGCAGCGTCAGGCCCTGCACCACGAGGGTGGCCAGCACCACCGCGAAGGCGATGAAGAGGATCTCGTCGCGGGCCGGGAACGCCTTGCCGCCGTCGACCTCGAACGGAATGGCCAGCGCCAGCGCCACCGACGCCACCCCGCGCATCCCGGACCACCACATGACGATGGTCTCCCGCCAGCTGGTGGGGATCTCCTCCGCGATGCTGTGCCGGTGCAGCCGCTGGGCCAGCCACGCGGCGGGCAGCAGCCACAGCAGCCGCAGGCCCACCACGACGCCGATGACCGCGCCGCAGGCGCCCAGCAGCTGCTTCCAGTGTCCGGACGCGGTGCCGAAGATGTTGTGCAGCTCCAGGCCGATCAGGCCGAAGGCGACGCCGGTGACCAGGGTGTCGACGACCTCCCAGAACGTGTGTCCGGCGAGCCGGCCCATCACGTCGTCGGCGTCGGCGGCGTAGTGCGCGAGGAAGAGCGCCGCGGTGAGCACCGAGAGCACGCCCGAGCCGTGCAGCTCCTCGGCGAGCACATACGCCACGAACGGCACCAGCAGCGTCAGTCCGACCTGCAGCGTCGCGTCGTCGACGACCTCCATCAGCTTGTTGGCCAGCCAGCCGAGCACCACGCCGACCGCTATCGCCACCACGGCCGAGAGCAGCAGCTGGCCGACCGCGGACGGCGCGGAGAACTCGCCGGAGACCGCGGCGGCCAGCGCCACGTGGTACAGCACGATCGCGGTGACGTCGTTGAAGAGGCCCTCGCCCTCCAGGATCGACACCAGGCGGCGGGGCAGCCCGAGCTTGCCGGCGACCGCGGTCGCGGCGACCGGGTCCGGCGGTGCCACCAGCGCGCCGAGCGCCACCGCCGCAGCCACCGGCAGGCCGGGGACGACGCTGTGCGCGACGGCCGCGACGGCGGCGGTGGTCGCGAAGACCAGCGCCACCGCGAGCAGGAAGATCGGCCTGATGTTGGCGGTGAACTGGCGCCAGGAGGTGCGCTGCACCGCCGCGTACAGCAGGGGCGGCAGCAGCAGCGGGAGGATGAACTCCGGCGGCACCTCGACGTTCGGGACGAACGGCAGCAGGGCCAGCACGGCGCCCGCCAGGGTCATCAGCACCGGAGACGGCAGACCCAGCCGGTCGCCGAGCGGGACCATGAGCACGGCCCCCAGCAGCAGGACGAACATCAGGGCCAGCTGGTCCACGGCAGGCACGCTCCGGAGCTTCGAAATCAGTCGATCACTGATCAAGCCTGCCATGAAGTCCGGGAAACGCCCGTCGGCGGGCCCGGCGGAAGCGGCCGTACGGGGACGGCCGCCGGCCTCAGGCGCTCTCGGCCCGCACCCGGTCCAGGGCGCGCTGAAGGTCCTCGGGGTACTCGCTCTCGAACTCCACCCAGCGGCCGTCCGCGGGATGCTCGAAGCCCAGCCGCACGGCGTGCAGCCACTGGCGGGTGATGCCGAGGCGCTTGGCGAGGGTGGGGTCGGCGCCGTAGGTGAGGTCGCCGACGCAGGGGTGGCGGTGCGCCGACATGTGCACGCGGATCTGGTGCGTACGCCCGGTCTCCAGCTTGATGTCCAGCAGGCTGGCCGCGCGGAACGCCTCGATCAGGTCGTAGTGCGTGACGGACGGCTTGCCGTCGGCGGTGACCGCCCACTTGTAGTCGTGCTGCGGATGGCGGCCGATGGGCGCGTCGATCGTGCCGCTCATCGGGTCCGGGTGGCCCTGGACCAGCGCGTTGTACTTCTTCTCCGGGACGCGCTCCTTGAACTGGCGCTTCAGGGAGGTGTACGCCCGCTCCGACTTCGCCACGACCATCAGGCCCGACGTGCCGACGTCCAGGCGGTGCACGATGCCCTGGCGCTCGGCGGCACCGGAGGTCGAGATGCGGTATCCGGCGGCGGCCAGGCCGCCGATCACCGTGGTGCCGTTCCACCCCGGGCTGGGGTGGGCCGCCACGCCGACCGGCTTCATGATCACGACGATGTCGTCGTCGTCATGGACGATCTCCATGCCCTCCACGGGCTCGGCGACGATCTCCACCGGCGCCGCGGCCTGCGGCATCTCCACTTCGAGCCAGGCGCCGCCGTGCACCCGCTCGGACTTCATCACCTCGGCCCCGTCCACCCGGACCTTGCCGGCGGCGGCCAGCTCTGCCGCCTTCGTACGGGAGAAGCCGAACATGCGGGCCAGCGCGGCGTCGACGCGCTCGCCCTCCAGGCCGTCCGGTACGGGCAGGGTGCGGATCTCGGGAATCGTGCTCACCCCTCGAGTATGGCAGTCCCCGCGGACACTCCCGTCGGCCCCGCCCCCGCCTGTGGAAAACCCTCCCCGAACCGGTGCCGACCGACGCTCCACACCGTCCGGAAACTCCGCACCGTCCGGAACCGGCGTCAGTCCTTGTGGAGGGTGCCGTCCGGGTCCAGGCCGCGGAAGGAGAGCAGCACGATCAGGATGCCGCCGCACACGATCCCGGAGTCGGCGAGGTTGAAGACCGCGAAGTGCGCGGGGGCGATGAAGTCGACGACCGCGCCCTGGAAGACGCCCGGCGAGCGGAAGAGCCGGTCGGTGAGGTTGCCGAATGCGCCGCCCAGCAGCAGGCCGAGCGCGATGGCCCAGGGCAGGCTGTAGAGCTTGCGGGCGACCCGGAAGATCACCACGATCACCGCGACGGCGATCAGGGTCAGGAAGATGGTCAGCGCCTCGCCCATGCTGAAGGCGGCACCGCGGTTGCGGATCACCTCGAACTGCAACAGCGTGCCGATCACCTGGACCGGCGCGTGGTGCTCCAGCTTCGCCACCACCAGCAGCTTGCTGCCGAGGTCCAGCAGGTACACGATCAGCGCGACGACCAGCAGCGCGGTGATCCGCCGCCGCTTGCGCGGCGCCGCCGTGGCGCCTGCTTCCGCCGCGGCCTGCCCGGCCTCTCCGCCGTCCCCCTGCCCGGGCTCCGGCCCGGATTCCGGCGTACCGGTGATGCGCTCCGCCTCTGCCACGTGTGAGTCCCTCGGCCCGTCGTTTCCCCGGCCAGGCCGCGCCTGGCTGAGGTTCGAGAGTACGGCACGGGGGTCGGCCGTAGGTCGGTACGGGTACCCGTAGCGGTACGGGCGCAAGGCCGGGGCACGGGTGCCCCGGCCCGGCCCCTAGCGGCGCTCGGTCTTCTGCTTGCACTCCACGCAGAGCGTGGCCCGCGGGAAGGCCTGCATCCGGGCCTTGCCGATCGCCTTGCCGCAGTTCTCGCAGAGCCCGTACGTGCCCGCGTCCAGCCGCTCCAGCGCCCGTTCGGTCTGCAGCAGCATCTCGCGGGCGTTCGAGGCCAGCGCCATCTCGTGCTCTCGCGTGATGTTCTTCGATCCCGTGTCGGCCTCGTCGCCCGTGCTGTCGCTGGAGTCCCGCATCAGGCCTGCAATGGCGTCCTCGGAGGACCGGATCTCGTTGCGCAGCCGGTCCTCCTCGTCCCGCAGCAGCGACCGGGCCTCCTCGGCCTCGGCCTCCGACCACGGGTCCTCACCCGGCCGTACGGGCAGCTCGGCGGCGGTCGCCGGGCCGGTACGCGCCTTGGGCAGGGCCGTCGCGGCGGCCGTCTGCTCACTGTCGTCCACCGCAGCGGCCGGGGCCCCGCCCGGAGTCTTCTTCGCCACCACCGTCTTGGCTCCCGTCTTCTTCGCGGGCACCGCCTCCTGTGGCGGTGCAGCCTTCCTGGCCGTGCTCCTGCTGGCGGTCGTGTCGGCCGCGGCGTCCTCCGCCGCGGTCTCCGCTGCCGCTGTCCGTCCCGCCGCGGTCTCCTTCGTGGCGGTCTTCTTCGCGGGGGCGTCCCCCGCGGCCGTCTTCTTCGCCGTCGCCTTCCTACCCGCCGTCTTCTTGGCAGCCGTCTTCTTGGCAGCCGTCTTCTTCGCCGTACCGCCGGCCGCCGTCCGCTTCGCGGGCGCCGCACCGGAAACGGTCTCCTCGGGCGGAGGGTTCCCGGTCGCGGTCTTCTTCGTCGCGCTCCGTCTCACGGGCGGCCCCGTACCGGGCTCCGCCACGTCCTCACCGGCGGGTGGGTTGCCGGTCGCCGTCCGCTCCGCCGCGGCCTCCTCGGCGGGCGACCCGCCGTCCGGCACGGCCTGCCCGGTCCCCGCCGTGCTGTCGTGCGCGGCGGTCTCTTTCGCCACCATGGCCGCGATCCCTTCACGTATGTGATCATGCTCGCGAATCGTGACCGGAACGATAAATCGACTCACAGCACGCGGCAACGGGACGCACCGCCCTCCACCGTCCGACCCCCGCCCCGGGAGTCCGGTCTGCAACCGTTGTGCCCCGCTCCCCGCCCCGTAATCCGGCAGTGATCGGGCGACCCCCAGCGTGGCGGGGTGATGCCGTACGCCTGCGGTATTCCGTCGCGTTGCGTATCGGCATTCGGGTCAAGGTTCCGGTCACCGGTACCTCGGTCGGCGCAGCGGGAAAAGCGGTCGGCCACCGCGGCCCGCGCCCCGTACACTGGGCGGTGCGAAAAGCGTGGATGGGACGAGTAGCGCCGCACGCAGCCAAGAGCGACCCGGGGACGGTGGGAGCCCGGGGGTGTGCGCGACGTGAACATCACCCCGGAGCCGCCGGAAGAACGCCCCAGGACCCCTGGGTGTCAGTAGACCCGGCATCGCGATCCCAATGAGGGGGCCGAGGAGTTCCGCTTCGGCCAAGGAGGGTGGTACCGCGGGAGCAGCCGGCTCTCGTCCCTCCGGTCGGAGAACGCAAGCGGTGTCCGCCGGAGGAAGCCCCCGATGAGTTCCACACCCCAGTACAACCAGGTGCCCGCGCAGGTGGACCTGCCTGCCCTCGAGCACGCCGTGCTCGACTTCTGGCAGGAGCAGAAGGTCTTCGCGCGCACCCTTGAGCAGTCCGAGGGCCGCCCGGAGTGGGTGTTCTACGAGGGCCCGCCCACGGCGAACGGCATGCCGGGCGCACACCACATCGAAGCCCGCGTCTTCAAGGACGTCTTCCCCCGCTTCCGCACCATGCAGGGCTACCACGTCGGCCGGAAGGCCGGCTGGGACTGCCACGGCCTGCCCGTGGAGCTCGCCGTGGAGAAGGAGCTGGGCTTCAACGGCAAGAAGGACATCGAGGCGTACGGCATCGCCGAGTTCAACGCCAAGTGCCGCGAGTCGGTGACCCGCCACACCGACGCCTTCGCCGAGCTCACCACCCGGATGGGCTACTGGGTCGACCTCGACGACGCGTACCGCACGATGAACCCCGAGTACATCGAGTCGGTGTGGTGGTCGCTGAAGGAGATCTTCAAGAAGGGCCTGCTGGTCCAGGACCACCGCGTCGCCCCCTGGTGCCCCCGCTGCGGCACCGGCCTCTCGGACCACGAGCTGGCCCAGGGCTACGAGACGGTCGTCGACCCCTCGGTCTACGTCCGCCTGCCGCTGACCTCCGGCCCGCTGGCCGGCGAGGCGAAGCTGCTGATCTGGACGACCACGCCCTGGACGCTGGTCTCCAACACCGCCGTCGCCGCGCACCCCGACGTCACGTACGTCGTCGCCACCGACGGCAGCGAGCAGCTGGTCGTCGCCGAGCAGCTGGTCGAGAAGGCGCTCGGCGAGGGCTGGACGACCACGGGGCAGACCTTCACCGGGCGCGAGATGGAGCGCTGGGCGTACGAGCGCCCGTTCGGCCTGGTCGAGCTCGAAGGCGCCAACTTCGTCGTCAACGCCGAGTACGTCACCACCGAGGACGGCACGGGCCTGGTCCACCAGGCGCCCGCCTTCGGTGAGGACGACCTCAAGACCTGCAAGAGCTACGACCTGCCGGTCATCAACCCCGTCCGCCCCGACGGCACCTTCGAGGAGGGCCTCGCCCTGGTCGGCGGGCAGTTCTTCAAGAAGGCCGACGAGGCGCTGGTCGCCGACCTGGACGCGCGCGGCCTGCTCTTCCGGCACGTCGCCTACGAGCACAGCTACCCGCACTGCTGGCGCTGCCACACGGCGCTGCTGTACTACGCCCAGCCGTCCTGGTACATCCGCACCACCGCGATCAAGGACGCGCTGCTGCGGGAGAACGAGAACACCAACTGGTACCCGGATTCGGTCAAGCACGGCCGTTTCGGAGACTGGCTGAACAACAACATCGACTGGGCGCTCTCCCGGAACCGCTACTGGGGCACCCCGCTGCCCATCTGGCGCTGCGCGGAGGACCACCTCACCTGCGTCGGCTCGCTCGCCGAGCTGTCGGAGCTGACCGGCACCGACCAGACGGGCCTGGACCCGCACCGCCCGTTCATCGACGACGTCACCTTCACCTGCTCCCACGAGGGCTGCTCGGCGGAGGCCGTACGCGTCCCCGAGGTCATCGACGCCTGGTACGACTCGGGCTCGATGCCCTTCGCGCAGTGGGGCTACCCGTACCGCAACAAGGAGATCTTCGAGAAGCGCTACCCGGCGCAGTTCATCTCCGAGGCCATCGACCAGACCCGCGGCTGGTTCTACACGCTGATGGCGGTCGGCACGCTCGTCTTCGACAAGTCCTCCTACGAGAACGTCGTCTGCCTGGGCCACATCCTGGCCGAGGACGGCCGGAAGATGTCCAAGCACCTGGGCAACATCCTCCAGCCGATCCCGCTGATGGACCAGCACGGCGCCGACGCGGTCCGGTGGTTCATGGCGGCCGGCGGCTCCCCCTGGGCCGCGCGCCGCGTCGGCCACGGCACGATCCAGGAAGTGGTCCGCAAGACCCTTCTCACCTACTGGAACACCGTCGCCTTCCAGGCCCTGTACGCCCGTACGGCCGGCTGGGCGCCCACCGCGTCCGACCCGGCCCCCGCGGACCGTCCGATCCTGGACCGCTGGCTGCTCGGCGAGCTGAACACGCTGGTCGAGGGCGTGACGGAGGCGCTGGAGGCGTACGACACCCAGCGCGCCGGCAAGCTGCTGTCCGCCTTCGTCGACGACCTCTCCAACTGGTACGTACGCCGCTCGCGCCGCCGCTTCTGGCAGGGCGACGCGGCCGCGCTGCGCACCCTCCACGAGGTCGTCGAGACGGTCACCCGCCTCATGGCCCCCCTGACCCCCTTCATCACCGAGCGGGTCTGGCAGGACCTGGTCGTGCCGGTCACCCCGGACGCGCCGGACTCCGTCCACCTCTCCTCCTGGCCGGTGGCGGACCGCTCGGCGATCGACCCGACGCTCTCCGCGCAGATGGTCCTGGTCCGCCGCCTGGTCGAGCTGGGCCGCGCCACCCGCGCCGAGTCCGGCGTGAAGACCCGCCAGCCGCTGTCCCGCGCGCTGGTCGCCGCGGCCGGCTTCGAGAACCTCTCCGACGACCTGCGTACGCAGATCACCGAGGAGCTGAACGTCAGCTCGCTGGCCTCCCTCGCTGAGTCCTCCGCCGGACCGGCGGGCGGCGGCTCGCTGGTCGACACCACGGCCAAGGCCAACTTCCGTGCACTGGGCAAGCGATTCGGCAAGGGCGTTCAGGCGGTCGCCAAGGCCATCGCGAACGCCGACGCCGCCGCGCTCTCCCTCGCCCTGCGCGAGGGCACGGCCTCGGTCGAGGTCGACGGCGAGACGGTCACCCTGGCCCCCGACGAGGTCATCATCACCGAGACCCCGCGCGAGGGCTGGTCCGTGGCGTCCGACTCCGGCGCCACGGTCGCCCTGGACCTGGAGATCACCCCGGAGCTGCGTCGCGCCGGTCTGGCCCGCGACGCCATCCGCCTCATCCAGGAGGCCCGCAAGAACAGCGGCCTGGACGTCGCGGACCGGATCGCCCTGCGCTGGCAGTCCACCGACGAGGAGGTCCGCACGGCCCTGGCCGACCACGCGGCCCTGATCGCCGACGAGGTCCTGGCGACGGACTTCGCCGCCGGTGACGCGGACGAGGCGTACGGCGAGCCGTTCACCGACGAGGCCCTGGCGCTCACCTTCCGCCTGCGCAAGGCGTAACCGTACGGGCCGACCCGGCCCCTACGAACGACACACCGAGGCCCCCGGTTCGAGCGAACCGGGGGCCTCGGCATGCGCCCCGTGAGGGGCGCGGGGAACTGCGCGAGCAACCCCAACGTCGGTGCAGCCCGCCGTCGACCTCAGCGCCCACGGCGCTCATCGCCCACGCCGAAGGCGAAAAGGGCCGGGCCCCCGGGGAGATCCCCAGGGGCCCGGCCCTGATTGCCGACTGTGCCCACCGCGCCGGTGCCGCCCAACGTCGGCCACCCGGCGCGACAGCGCCTAGTTGTCGTCCTCGTCGATGAGGAACCCACGCATCGGCGAAGGCGCCTGCTGCATCTGCTGCTGACCCTGCGGCCGCACCGGCGCCATCGGCTGTGTCATGGCCGGCGACATCTGCTGCTGACCGCCGTACGACGGGGCGTTGCTGCCGTTGGAGCCGCCGTGGCCGCCCATGGACTGGTTGCCGCCCATGGTGTGGCTGGAGCCGCCGCCCATGGAACCGGCACCGGCCGACGCCATCGACGGGGAGGCCGGCAGCGAAGCTGCGGCCGGGGTCCGCGGCGGGGCGAGCGAGTCGTCGGACTGGTTCTCCAGCTGACGCAGCTGGCTCTCCAGGTACGACTTCAGGCGCGTGCGGTACTCGCGCTCGAAGCCACGCAGGTCCTCGACCTTGCGCTCCAGCGTGGCGCGGGCGGACTCCAGGGAGCCCATCGCGACGCGGTGCTTCTCCTGCGCGTCCCGCTCCAGCGCGTCGGCCTTGGCGCGGGCGTCCCGCTCCAGGCCCTCGGCGCGGCTGCGCGCCTCGCCGACGATCTTGTTGGCCTCGGAACGGGCCTCCGCGATCGCCTGGTCGGCGGTCTGCTGTGCCAGCGACAGCACGCGAGCGGCGCTGTCACCACCCGGGCCGCCCTGACCCGGCTGCGGCAGCTGCGGGCCACCGCCGGGGCCGCCCATCGGACCACCCATGGGGCCGCCGGGGCCCATCTGGCCGCCGTGCGGACCCTGCGGACCGGGGCCGTGGCCACCGGGACCTGCGGGCAGCTGCGGTGCGCCGCCGGGCAGCTGGGGCGGGCCACCCATCCCCTGCTGCTGGCCGGGCGGGACCGGCTGCGGACCTGATATGGCGGCGGGCACGGGGGCACCGGGCCGCTGCTGCTGCGGCGGGCCGTCCTGCTCCTGCTGCTGCTTGCGCATCCCCTGCTGCTGCTGGTTCTGCGCGGCAGCACGGGTCGCCGCGGCCAGCTTGGCGCGCAGGTCCTCGTTCTCCCGGAGCAGACGGGTCAGTTCGGCTTCGACCTCATCGAGGAAGGCATCGACCTCGTCCTCGTCATAGCCTTCTCGGAGGCGGACGGTCGTGAACTGCTTGTTCCGCACGTCCTCGGGGGTCAACGGCATCTCTTCTTCACCTCAACGTAGTCGTCGGCAATCGGCAAGACCGTATCGTTCACAACTTGCTCACGACGTTGCTCACGACGGTGATCAGGATGTAGACGATGATCATCAGTACGAAGAAGGACAGGTCGAGCGCCACGCCCCCGAGACGCAGCGGCGGTATGACACGCCGCAGAAGCTTGAGTGGCGGATCAGTCACAGTGTAAGTGGCCTCCAGTACGACCACCATCGCCTTGCCGGGTTGCCATGAACGGGCGAACTGGAAGACGTAGTCCATCACCAGCCGGAAGATCAACACAATGAGGAAGCAGTACAGCGCGATATAGATCACCTGCAGTGCGATGCCCATCTCGCGCTTCCCTCTCCCCTTGCCTGTGTCGGCCCTACGGCCTCGGTGTGCCCGGTGTTGCGTCTCAGCTCTGGTTGAAGAACCCGCCCTCTGCGATACGGGCCTTGTCCTCCGCCGTGACATCGACGTTAGCAGGAGACAGCAGGAACACCTTCTGTGTCACCCGCTCGATGCTGCCGTGCAAACCGAACACCAACCCGGCGGCAAAGTCGACAAGTCGCTTCGCGTCCGTGTCGTCCATCTCCGTCAGATTCATGATCACCGGAGTGCCCTCACGGAAGTGTTCCCCGATGGTACGGGCCTCGTTGTAGGTCCGGGGGTGCAGCGTGGTGATGCGGTAGGGCTCCCGCTCGGACACAACCTTGGGCATGATCACCGGTGCGTTCTTCTCCAGATTTGGACGTTCGGGTGTGATGGACGCCACGGGGGCGATTCGGGCGGGTCGTCCGTTTTCCGCGGCCGGCGGCGAGGACTCACGTTGCGCCGGCGGCTGAACGACTCGCACCGGTTCGTCCCGTTCGGGGCGTGCCTCGGTGGGCGGCTGGTGCTGCTGCCGCCTCTCGGGCTCGGGCTCCGGGTCGAGTTCGGGCTCGAAGTCGTCGTCGGGGTCGAAGCCCCGGCCGTCGTACCCATCGTCCTCCACGAGGCCGAGGTAGACCGCCATCTTGCGCATCGCGCCGGCCATTCTCTGCGTCCTCCGCTCTGTGGTGGATCGGCTCCGTCACCGGTCGCCTTGGATCCACTCGGCCTGCCCGTCTTTTGACGGTAATGACCATATTTTGTGCTGTGGTCCGACTTGCTTCGCGACGTTACCCGAGCCGTGGTCGGACTCCGAGTACCGCAGTGCCGACGCGTACATGTGTCGCACCGGCGGCCACCGCGTCCTCGAGATCCGAACTCATTCCCGCTGAGACCATTTTCGCAGCAGGATGACTCGCGCGCAGGCCGGATGAGATTTCCATCAGCCGGTCGAAAGCCGCACGTTGGCGGCGCGCGAACGGCCCGGCCAGCGGGGCGACCGTCATCAGGCCGCCCAGCCGCAGCCCCTCGGCCGCCGCCACCGCGTCGGCCAGTGCCGCGACCCCGCCCGGGCCCACGCCGCCACGGTCGCCGCGCGCGTCCGACTCGGCGTCGAGCGCCACCTGGATCAGGCAGTTCAGCTCGCGTCCGGCACGCACCGCTTCCTTGGAGAGCGCGGTGACGAGCTTGACCCGGTCCACGGACTGCACGATATCCGCGTATCCAGTGACAGACCGGACTTTATTTGTCTGCAATTGACCGACGAAATGCCAAGTAAGGGGCAAATCGGAGCAAGCGGCTGCCTTGGGGGCCGCATCCTGGTCCCGATTCTCCGCGACGTGCCGGATGCCCAATTCCGAAAGGATACGGACATCGGAGGCTGGGTATGTCTTTGTGACCACAATCAGGGTGACATCGTCACGATTACGACCGGCTTTGGCACAAGCGGCGGAGATACGGTCCTCCACCCGGGCCAGGTTGTCGGCCAGTTCCGTTCTACGGTCCGTCACAGCTCAGCCGTCCAGCCATACGTAGCTCGCGAGCCGCCCCGTCGTGCGGTCGCGCCGGTAGGAGAAATGATCCGCCGACTCCAGCGTGCAGATGTGGGAATGTTCACGCATCCGCACGCCGCACCGGGCGAGTTGGGCGGCCACCCCGGCCACCACGTCGACCGCCGGGGTCCCCCAGGTGGTGGTCGCGTACGCCTCGGGCACCACGGCGGCCACGTCGGCGCGCATCGCCTCCGGCACTTCGTAGCACCCGCCGCAGACCGCGGGGCCGGTGCGGGCCGTGATCCGCGTGGGGTCGGCCCCCAGCGCGGTCATCACCTCGACGGTGGCCGGCACCACTCCGGCGACCAGGCCCGGACGCCCGGCGTGCGCGGCGCCCGCCACCCCGGCGACCGGGTCGGCGAGAAGAACGGGGGTGCAGTCGGCGGTGAGAACGGCGAGGGCGAGGCCCCGACGGGCCGTCACGACCGCGTCCACGCAGGGCACGTCGGTTCCGTCCTGCCACGGCCCGTCCACCACGGCCACGTCGCGCCCGTGCACCTGGTTCATCCAGACCACATCGGCCGGATCCAGCCCGAGGCCCTTGGCCGCCAGTTCGCGATTGGTCCGTACCGCCTGCGGGTCGTCGCCCACGGCGCCGCCGAGATTGAGCTCGGCATACGGAGCGGCGCTCACCCCGCCCCACCGGTCGGTGAAGGCGAAGTGCGCGCCGCTCGCGTCGTCCGTCAGCACAGAGTGCTGCTGTCCTATCACTGCTGCGTCTTCGGCTACTTCAGGAAGTCCGGGACGTCCAGCTCCTCGGCCGTGGTGTCCGTGTACGGACGGGCCGGGGGGACCTGCGGCGTGACCGGGGGCGCCGGCGCCTCGTTGACGGGCGCGGGCTCGGCCGGGGCCGGCTCCTCGTCCCGCACCGGGACGGAGCCGAGGCCGCCGAAGGCCGGGCGGGGCTCCGGGGGCGCGGCCGGACGGCTCGCCGGGGCCGCCGGCTCCTCGCGCTTGCCGGAGGAAGAGCTGATCACGTTCTCGCGGCGGGCCGGCGGCTGACCGCCGTCGAAGCCCGCGGCGATGACCGTCACGCGGACCTCGTCGCCCAGCGCGTCGTCGATGACCGCACCGAAGATGATGTTGGCCTCGGGGTGGGCCGCCTCGCTGACCAGCTGGGCCGCCTCGTTGATCTCGAAAAGACCGAGGTCGGAGCCGCCGGAGATGGAGAGCAGTACGCCGCGGGCGCCGTCGATGGACGCCTCCAGCAGCGGCGAGGAGATCGCCATCTCGGCCGCGGCCACCGCGCGGTCGTCGCCGCGCGCGGAGCCGATGCCCATGAGGGCCGAGCCGGCCTCGGACATCACGGACTTCACGTCGGCGAAGTCGAGGTTGATCAGACCCGGGGTGGTGATCAGGTCGGTGATGCCCTGGACACCGGACAGCAGCACCTGGTCGGCGGACTTGAACGCGTCAAGAACACTTACCTGGCGGTCCGAGATGGACAGCAGCCGGTCGTTCGGGATCACGATGAGCGTGTCGACCTCTTCGCGCAGCTGCGCGATGCCGTCCTCGGCCTGGTTGGCGCGGCGGCGTCCCTCGAAGGTGAACGGCCGGGTGACCACACCGATCGTCAGGGCGCCCAGAGAGCGCGCGATGTTGGCGACCACGGGCGCGCCGCCCGTACCGGTGCCGCCGCCCTCGCCCGCGGTCACGAAGACCATGTCGGCCCCCTTGAGGACCTCCTCGATCTCCTCGCGGTGGTCCTCGGCCGCCTTGCGGCCCACGTCCGGGTTGGCGCCGGCGCCGAGGCCACGCGTCATCTCACGGCCGACGTCGAGCTTGACGTCGGCGTCGCTCATCAGCAACGCCTGCGCATCGGTGTTGATCGCGATGAACTCGACGCCCTTGAGCCCGACCTCGATCATCCGGTTGATGGCGTTCACGCCACCGCCGCCGATGCCGACGACCTTGATGACTGCGAGGTAGTTCTGCGGTGCTGCCACGTCGAAGGCCTCTCGCCTCGAGTTACGTGTCGGTGCCTCACATGTGCTGCGGGCAACGACTGATGCCGATGGGACGGTCCGTATTGCCGACCCGAACCCTAACGTTGAAGTTTAGGGTTACCAGTGCCTGTGTTCCTCGGTTTCCGAAGTCCCTTCGGAACGAGACACTAAGTCGACAAGCGGCGCACGTTCAACGAACACGCCGAACCTCCCGTTTTTCTTTTCACCCTATGTGATCACCCGTAGTGGTAGCCATCCAGGGTGCTGGCCTGCGCGTACGTACGTCAACTACCGGACGCGGCGGGCGCACTGGGGACGCTCACGTCGAAGTGGCGCGCATCACGCGCCGCTTTCAGCAGCGCACCGAGTACCTTGGCTTTTTCTGTGCCGTGTTCCTCGCTGCCCCACTCGACCCGGCGTCCGCCGGTCAGCTCCAGGGTGATCGAGTCGTACGAACGTACGCGGATGACGCGCACGTCCTTGCCGACGGTATCGGGAAGCGCGGTGGCGACCTGCACCGCCGCGCGGTTCAGTGCAGGGATACCGAAACGGCGCAGGCTCGGCGAATCCGCCGCGTCCATTTCCAGCCGGGGCACCGCGCGGGGCGCGGTACCGACCGTGGCGAACCGTACGCCTCGGTCATCCACTTCAATAAACTTTCCGCCCTTTTGGACGACGAGGACGGGCTGCCGTTCCGTCACGGTCAGGGCGACCGTGTCCGGCCAGGAGCGGGTCACATCGACCGACTTGATGCGGCGGAGCCGGTCACCGAGCCGCGCGGTGATGCCGTCCGTGTCCACGGAGGCGAGGGGCGCCCCCAGGGGTACGTCGGCCGCGGCCCGCACCTCACGCTCCGTCAGGACATCTGTCCCGTGCACCTGCACATGCTCCGCGCGGAGCCAGTCCGAGCCGTACAGCGCCCAGGTACCGAAGCCGCCCAGCAGCGCTATGAGGACCGTGCCGGCGATGAGGGTACGGCGACGCGGGCGGCCGGGGCGGCCCGCCCCCGACTGCGGCGACCGCAGTCGGGGGAGCCGCGAGCCGCGCCGCTCCTCGGACGCATCGGAGTCGGCGGACGGGCCGGCCGGCGCTCCATGGCGCTCGCCACGGCGGGCAGTCGTCGGTCCGGCCACGCGCGCTCCTTTCCTTGGCTCGGCTCCCCTCCGGGGCGCCGGAGCCCCTTCGGCTCACTCGCCGTTCTCCTCCGGCCGCCTCAGCCGCGGCGGGAGGCGATCGCTTCGTAGACCATGCCGACGAGCAGTTCGTCGGCGTCTCTGCGGCCGAATTCGGCGGCCGCGCGGGACATCTCGTACAGCCGGTGCGGGTCCGACAGCACCGGCAGGACGTTGCCCTGCACCCACTCGGGGGACAGCTGCGCGTCGTCGACCAGCAGGCCGCCGCCGGCGTTGACCACCGGCTGGGCGTTCAGCCGCTGCTCGCCGTTGCCGATGGGCAGCGGGACGTACGCGGCGGGCAGCCCGACGGCGGACAGCTCGGCGACCGTCATCGCGCCCGCGCGGCAGAGCATCATGTCGGCCGCGGCGTACGCGAGGTCCATCCGGTCCACGTACGGTACCGGGACGTACGGCGGCATCCCGGGCATGTTGTCGACCTGCGGCAGTTCGTTCTTCGGGCCGACCGCGTGCAGCACCTGGATGCCGGCGCGCTGGAAGGCGGGCACCGCGGCCTGGATGACCTCGTTCAGCCGGCGGGCGCCCTGCGAGCCGCCGGAGACCAGCAGCGTCGGGAGGTTCGGGTCCAGGCCGAAGGCGGCGCGCGCCTCCGGACGCACCGCGGCCCGGTCCAGGGTCGCGATCGTGCGGCGCAGCGGGATGCCCACGTAGCGGGCCTCGCGCAGCTTGCTGTCCGGGGTGGAGACGGCGACGAACTTGGCGTACCGCGACCCGATCTTGTTGGCCAGGCCGGGGCGGGCGTTCGCCTCGTGCACGACGATCGGCACGCCGAGCCGCTTGGCGGCCAGGTACCCGGGCAGCGCGACGTAGCCGCCGAAGCCGACGACGCAGTCCGCCTTCGTACGCTCCAGGATCTGCTCGGCGGCCTTGATGGTGCCGCGCAGCCGCCCGGGGACGGTGATCAGCTCGGGGGTGGGCTTGCGCGGCAGCGGAACGGCCGGGATCAGCCCCAGTTCGTAGCCGCGCTCCGGTACCAGCCGGGTCTCAAGTCCGCGTTCCGTGCCCAGTGCCGTGATCCCCACGGTCGGGTCCTGCCTCCGCAGGGCATCCGCGAGGGCGAGCGCGGGCTCGATGTGGCCGGCGGTCCCCCCACCGGCGAGTACGACATGCACCGAAATTCACCGCTCTCCGGACGGCCGCTTCTTGACGCGCCGTCTCATCGTCTTCCGTCTCACCCCAGCCGGCATTCTCGCGAATACCGGCTGCCGCATGGCAAGCGCCGCCCGCGCCGCGGGCTCGTCACGCGCGAAGGCGATCAGGAGTCCGACGGCGAACATCGTCGGCAGCAGGGCGGAGCCTCCGTAGGAGAACAGCGGGAGCGGGACACCGGCGATCGGCAGCAGGCCGAGCACCGCACCGATGTTGACCACGGCCTGGGCCGTGATCCAGGTGGTCACGCCACCCGCGGCGTACCGTACGAAGGGATCCTCCGTGCGTCCGGCCACGCGGATACCCGCATAGCCTAGAGCCGCGAAGAGGGCGAGCACCGACAGCGTCCCCGCCAGTCCCAGTTCCTCCCCGGTGATGGCGAAGATGAAGTCGGTGTGCGGTTCAGGGAGTTCACCCCATTTTTCCATACTCGCGCCGAGGCCGGATCCGAAGAATCCGCCGGACGCGAGAGCGTATATCCCGTGCACGGCCTGCCAGCACTGGTCGCCGGGGCCGGGGTCGGTCGCGCCGATGCACGCGAGCCGGGACATCCGGTTGGCGCTCGTCTTGATGAGCAGCGCCCCGATCGCGCCGGCCGCCGCCAGCACCCCGACGAAGAGTCGGGTGGGCGCCCCGGCGAGCCACAGCAGTCCGAAAAGGATCGCCGTGAGAATGATCGCGGTGCCCATGTCGCCGCCGAGCATGATGAGCCCGAGGAGCAGGAACGCGGCCGGAATCAGCGGTACGAGCAGGTGCTTCCACTGGGCCAGCAGCCGCCGCTCCTGCTTGCGGGCGAGCAGGTCGGCGCCCCAGAGGACCAGGGCCAGCTTGCCGAACTCGCTGGGCTGGAGCTGGAAGGGCCCGCCCAGCGAGATCCAGTTCTGGTTGCCGTTGACCGCGACCCCTATCCCCGGCACCTGGACCAGGCACATCAGGAAGACCGAGCCGGCCATCAGCGGGTACGCCAGCGCCCGGTGGGCGCGGACGGGCAGCTTGGTCGCGAGGACCATCAGCCCGCCGCCGAGCACCGCCGCCAGCAGTTGCTTGCGGAAGAAGTACGACGGTGCCAGCCCGGACTGCAGGGCCTTGATCTGCGAGGCGGAGTAGACCATGACCAGGCCGAGCACCGTGATCAGCAGGCTGCCGCCGAGGACGATGTAGTACGCCGTCAGCGGCCGGTCCCAGGCCCGCTTCAGGCGGGTGTAGAAGGCCCGCGGCCCGGCCGGACCGACGGTCCTCGGCTTGCCCGGTAGGGCCGTCATCCTCGTCCCCTCCACAGTGTGCGCTGCGCCGCGCGTCCACGACGCGGGCGGGGACGCACGGCCCTACTGGTCCTGCGCGGCCAGCCCGCGGACCGCTTCGGCGAAGGCGTCGCCCCGCTTGTTGTAGTTCAGGTACATGTCCATCGAGGCGCAGGCCGGTGCCAGCAGGACCGTATCGCCCGGTCGGGCCAGCCGCTGGGCTTCCCGTACCGCCTCGGACATCGCCCCAGTGTCGGTCCGGTCGAGGTCGACGACCGGCACATCCGGGGCGTGTCGCGCCAGCGCTTCGCGGATCAGCGCACGGTCCCGGCCGATGAGGACGGCGCCGCGCAGCCGCTCCGCCGACTTCTGCACCAGCTCGTCGAAGGTCGCGCCCTTGGCGAGCCCGCCGGCGATCCAGACGATGTGCTCGTAGGCGGCCAACGACGCCTCGGTGGCGTGGGTGTTGGTGGCCTTGGAGTCGTCCACGTAGGCGACGCCGTCGACGTCCGCGACGTGCTGGATGCGGTGCGCGTCGGGGTGGAAGTTGCGCAGGCCCTCGCGTACGGAGGCGGGCCGGACACCGAACGCGCGTGCGAGCGCGGCGGCGGCGAGCGCGTTGGCGATGTTGTGCGGGGCAGGCGGGTTGACGTCCGAGATCTGCGCCAGCTCCTGGGCCTGCTTCTGCCGGTTCTCGACGAACGCGCGGTCCACCAGGATGTCGTCCACGACGCCCACCTGGCCGGGGCCCGGGGTGCCGAGGGTGAAGCCGATCGCGCGGCAGCCCTCCTCGACGTCGGCCTCGCGGACCAGGTCCTCGGTGGCCTTGTCGGCGACGTTGTAGACGCAGGCGACGGTGTTGCCCTCGTAGATCCGGCCCTTGTCGGCGGCGTACGCCTCCATGGAGCCGTGCCAGTCGAGGTGGTCGGGGGCGAGGTTCAGCACCGCGGCGGAGTGGGCACGCAGCGAGGGCGCCCAGTGCAGCTGGTAGCTGGAGAGCTCGACGGCGAGCACGTCGTACTCGCCCTCCAGCACCACGTCGATGATGGGCGTCCCGATGTTGCCGACGGCCGCGGTGCGCAGCCCCTCGGCGGCCAGGATCGACGCCAGCATCTGCGTGGTGGTCGTCTTGCCGTTGGTGCCGGTGATGGCGAGCCAGGGGGCGGCTGGTTTTCCCGACCGGGATGCACGGAGCCGCCAGGCGACCTCCACGTCCCCGATGACGTCCACGCCCGCTTCCGCGGCGGCCGCGAAGAGGGGGCTGGTGGGCTTCCAGCCGGGCGAGGTGACGACGAGGTCGGTGCCCTCGGGGAGCGTCTCGCCATCGCCGAGGCGGACCTCGATGCCGGCCTGCGCCAGCTCCTCCGCCGTCGCCCGCTGCTTCTCGCCGTCGCCGCCGTCCACGACGGTGACGGTCGCGCCGAGCCCGGCCAGGGCGCGCGCGGCACTGATGCCGCTCACGCCCAGGCCGGCGACGGTGATCCGCTGTCCGGCGAACTCGTCCGTGCTCACTTCGCCGCCTGCCAGCCGCCGTAGAAGATGCCGAGGCCGACGATCACGCACATGCCCTGGATGATCCAGAACCGGACCACGACAAGGACTTCGGACCACCCCTTCAGTTCGAAGTGGTGCTGCAGTGGCGCCATCCGGAAGACCCGCTTGCCGGTGAGCCGGAAGGAGCCGACCTGGATGACCACCGACATGGTGATCAGGACGAAGAGGCCGCCGAGGATGGCGAGGAGCAGCTCCGTGCGGGAGCAGATCGCCAGGCCGGCGAGCGCGCCGCCGAGGGCGAGCGAGCCGGTGTCACCCATGAAGATCTTCGCGGGCGAGGTGTTCCACCACAGGAAGCCGAAGCAGGCACCCATCAGGGCGGAGGCGACGACCGCGAGGTCGAGCGGGTCGCGCACCTCGTAGCAGCCGGGGCCTGCGGTGATCTGGTTGGCGCAGGACTCCTGGTACTGCCAGATGCCGATGAACGTGTACGCGCCGAAGACCATCACCGAGGCGCCGGTGGCCAGGCCGTCGAGGCCGTCGGTGAGGTTCACGCCGTTGGACATCGCCAGGATCATGAACAGCGCCCAGATCACGAAGATCACGGGGCCGATCTGCCAGCCGAAGTCCTGCGTGAAGGAGAGCCGGTCCGAGGCCGGCGTCTGCCCGCGCAGATCCGCGAACTGCAGGGAGAGCACGGCGAAGGCGATGCCGACGATCAACTGGCCCGCCATCTTGGCCTTGGCCCGCAGGCCCAGCGAACGCTGCTTGACGATCTTGATGTAGTCGTCGAGGAAGCCCACCAGGCCCATGCCGGCCATCAGGAACAGCACCAGCACACCGGAGAAGGTGGGGTCGCTGCTCGTGATCACCTTGGTCAGCGCGTACGCGATGATCGTGGCCAGGATGAAGGCGATGCCACCCATGGTGGGCGTACCGCGCTTGCTGTGGTGGTCCCGCGGTCCGTCGTCGCGGATGAACTGCCCGTAGCCCTTGCGGGCCAGCAGCTTGATCAGCAGCGGGGTGCCGATCAGGGTCAGGAAGAGCCCGATCATTCCGGAGAAGAGGATCTGCTTCATCGTGTTCATCGGGCGACGGCCCCGCCCTCAGCGGCGTTGCCCTCGTCCAGCAATGCGGACGCGACCCGCTCCAGCCCCTCCGACCTGGACGCCTTCACCAGCACCACGTCTCCCGGCTGCAGCTCACTGCGCAGCAGGTCGACCGCCGCCCGTGCGTCGGACACGTGCACCGACTCCTCACCCCACGAACCCTCGTTATAAGCGCCCATTTGCAGCCAGGCGGCTTCCCGCCCCCCTACTGCCACGAGCTTGCTGACGTTGAGCCGGACGGCGAGCCGCCCGACCGCGTCGTGCTCGGCGAGTGCGTCCTCGCCGAGCTCGGCCATCTGACCGAGCACCGCCCACGTACGCCGCCCCTTGCCCATCGACGCGAGTGCGCGCAGCGCAGCCCGCATGGACTCGGGATTCGCGTTGTAGGCGTCGTTGACGACCGTCACGCCGTCCGCGCGCTCGGTGACCTCCATGCGCCAGCGGGAGAGCGTGCCTGCCTCGGAGAGCGCGGACGCGATCTCGTCTGCGGGCATGCCCGACTCATGGGCGACGGCGGCCGCGGCGAGCGCGTTCGACACGTGGTGCTCACCGTACAGCCGCAGGGTCACGTCGCTGCACCCGGAGGGTGTGTGAAGCGTGAAGGCGGGGCGACCGTCCTCGGTGAGCCGGACGTTCTCGGCACGGATGTCGGCTTCGGGGGACTCGCCGAAGAAGACCACGCGGGCCTTGGTGCGCGACTCCATCGCACGGACGTACGAGTCGTCGGCGTTGAGGATCGCGATGCCGCCCTCACTCGCGTCGGGCAGCGACTCGACCAGCTCGCCCTTGGCTTCCGCGATCTTCTCGCGGCCGCCGAACTCGCCGATGTGCGCGCTGCCCACGTTCAGGACCAGCCCGATGCGCGGCGGGGTCAGTTCGGTGAGGTAGCGGATGTGGCCGACGCCGCGGGCACCCATCTCCAGGACGAGGTGCCGGGTGCCCGGCTCGGCCCGCAGCGCGGTCAGCGGCAGACCGATCTCGTTGTTGAGGTTGCCCTCGGGCCACACCGTCGGGCCGCTGCGCTGCAGCAGCTGTGCGATGAGGTCCTTGGTGCTGGTCTTGCCCGCGGAGCCGGTGAGGGCGACGACGTCCACGCCCAGCCGCCGGACGACCTCGCGGGCCAGCGCGCCGAGCGCCGCCACGACGTCGTCGACGACGATCGCGGGCACGCCGACGGGGCGGGCGGCCAGTACGACCGCCGCGCCGGATGCCACGGCCTGGGCCGCGTAGTCGTGTCCGTCGACCCGCTCGCCCGCGAACGCGGCGAACAACGCGCCGTTGGTCACCGCCCGCGAGTCGAGCACGGCGGGCCCGGTGACCACGACCGAGTCATCCGGTATGTCGTGCGGCCGCCCGCCGACGATGTCGGCGACCTCGGCGAGGGACAGGGAGATCACAGGTCACCTCCGGCCGGGGACAGGAGATGCCGAGATGGGGGTTGTGCGCGCATGGCGGTGTGTCATCCCTGGTGATCGTGGTGGAGCGACTTCAGTGAGCTCTCGATGGCCTCACGCAGTACCTGGCGGTCGTCGAAGGTGCGTACCACCCCGGCGATGTCCTGGCCCTGCTCGTGGCCCTTGCCGGCGACGATGACGGTGTCGCCGGGCTTCGCACGGGCGACCGCGGCGGCGATGGCGGCGGCCCGGTCCTCCTCGACCAGTACCGTGCCGCGCTCGTGGGACGGCACGTCGGCGGCGCCCGCGAGCATGGTGGCGAGGATCGCGAGGGGGTCCTCACCGCGTGGGTTGTCGCTGGTGAGCACGGCGGTGTCGGCGAGTCGGGCGACCGCGGCACCCATCGGCATGCGCTTGGTGCGGTCGCGGTCGCCGCCGCAGCCGAGCACCGCGTGGATCTTGCCCTCGGTGACCTTGCGCAGCGCGCGCAGGACCGATTCGACAGCGTCCGTCTTGTGCGCGTAGTCGACCACGGCGAGGTAGTCCTGGCCCGCGTCCACCCGCTCCAGGCGGCCGGGCACGCCCGGCACGGCGGCCACGCCGTCGGCGGCGGTCTGCGGGTCCACGCCGGCCACCACGAGCGCCACGATGGCGGCCAGCGAGTTGGCGACGTTGAACGGTCCGGCGATCGGGGACGCGGCCTGCACGGTCACGCCGTCCGGGCCGTGCACGGTGAACGTCGAGCCCAGCGCGCCGACCTCGACGTCGGCGGCGCGCCAGTGGGCGTCCGGGTGGCCCTCGGCGGAGAACGAGGTGACCGGCACCTCGGACTCGCCCTCGATGAGCCGGCGGCCGTACTCGTCGTCGAAGTTCACCACGCCCAGCCGGGAGCGGGCCTTGGTGAACAGCTGCGCCTTGGCCTGGAAGTAGTCCTCCATGCCCGTGTGGAACTCCATGTGTTCCGGGCTGAGGTTGTTGAAGACCGCCACGTCGAACACGCAGCCGTCGACCCGGCCGAGCACGAGGGCGTGGCTGGAGACCTCCATGGCGACCGACCGGACGCCGCGCTCGCGCATCACCGCGAAGAGCGCCTGCAGGTCGGTGGCTTCGGGCGTGGTCCGCTCGGACTTCAGCCGCTCGTCGCCGATGCGCGACTCGACCGTGCCGATCAGCCCGGTCAGGCCGCCGCCCGACTTCTCGGCCGCGGCCCGCAGTCCGCCGTCGATCAGGTACGCGGTGGTGGTCTTGCCCGAGGTGCCCGTGATGCCGATCTGCAGCAGCTCGGCGCCCGGGTCGCCGTAGATCGACACCGCCAGCGCGCCCATCCGGGCCCGCGGGTTGTCGACCGTGAGGACCGGCAGGCCCGTCGCGGCGGCCCGCTCGGTACCGGCGGGGTCGGTCAGGATCGCGGCGGCGCCCAGCTCGACGGCCTGCGCGGCGAAGTCGGCGCCGTGGTAGCGGGCGCCGGGCAGTGCGGCGTAGATGTCACCGGGGCGTACCGCGCGGGAATCGTGCGTGATGCCGGTGACCGCGGCCTCCGCCGTCGGCGCGGCCGTGCCCAGCTGGTGCGCCAGGTCCGCCAGGGGGATCGGGCGGACGTGCTCGGGGCGGGGCGGGCCGGGGTGTTTGCCGGGGCCGTCCTGCTGGGCATTGGGGGACTGATCAGCATGTGACACGGCGGTGAGCGTACCGGGCCCATGGGCCTCCGGGCGAAGTGAGGGACGCGGTCGTGGGCGGTTCCCCGCGTCCGGAGTGATGGTCATCACGCCTCACCTCATTCGCCCGGCTCGAAGGCGACCGGCAGCCGCGGCGCCTCGGCACCGGTCGGCGGCACCTGGAGCGTCTTCAGCGCGAACTGCATGACCCGCTTGTAGATCGGGCCGCAGACCTGGCCGCCGAAGTAGCTGCCCTTGGTCGGATTCTGTACGGCGCAATAGACGGTGATGCGGGGCTTGTCGGCGGGCGCGAAGCCGGCGAAGGAGGCCGTGTAGCCGTGGTACCGGCCGGTCTTCGGATCCACCCGGTTGGAGGTGCCGGTCTTGCCGCCGACCCGGTAGCCGGGGATCTTCGCGGCGGAGCCGGTGCCCTCCTCGTCGTCGACCACCGATTCGAGCATCCGGGCGAGCGTCTTCGCGGTCTTCGGGCTCACCACGCGGGTCTTCTTCGGCTTGGGCGCGGCGACGTACCGCCCGTCGGGGCCCTTCGTGCCGCGGACGAGCGTGGGCGCGATCCGTTCGCCGCCGTTGGCGATCGTGGAGTACACGGAGGCGGCCTGCACGGCGTTGAGCGAGAGCCCCTGCCCGAAGGGGATCGTGTACTGCTGCGAGGTGCTCCAGTCCTGCGGCTCGGCAAGGATGCCCGCGGTCTCACCGGGGAAGCCCAGCCCGGTCGGCTGCCCGATGCCGAACTTGTGCAGGTACGAGTAGAGCACCTGGTTCGCCTCGCGCTGGGTCTTGCCCAGCTGTGCGACGGACAGGATCGTGCCGATGTTGCTGGACTTGGCGAGCACTCCGTTGAGCGTGAGGTGCCAGGTCGGGTGGTCGATGTCGTCGGCGAAGAGCCGGTCGCCGCGGTGCAGCCGGTTCGGGACCGTGACGTGCGTGGACGGGGTCGCGGCGCCCTCCTCCAGCACCGCCGCCAGCGACATCAGCTTGCTGGTCGAACCTGGCTCGAAAGCATCGCTCAGGGCGGCGTTGCCGAGCGCGTCGGCGTCGGAGCGGGAGATGTCGTTCGGGTCGAAGGCGGGGGCGTTCGCCAGCGCCAGGATCTCGCCGGTCCTGGTGTCCTGGACGACGACGTAGCCGCGGTCCGCCTCGGACTTCTCGACCTGCTGGGTGATGGCCTGCTGCGCGGCCCACTGGATGTCCCGGTTCAGGGTCAGTTCGACGTCCGTACCGGGCACCGCGGGGTGCTCCTGGGTGTCGGCGGTGGGCACCCGCCGGCCGCCCGACTGGGCGTACACGAGCTTGCCGTCCTTGCCCGCCAGCTTCTTGTCCAGCATCGCCTCCAGGCCGCCCGCGCCCTTGCCGTCGGAGTTCATGAAGCCGAGCACTCCGGAGGCCAGCTCCTTGTTCGGGTAGACCCGCTTGCTGTGCGCGTCGGCGAAGATCCCGAGCAGGACGTTGGGGCGCGGGTCGCTCTTGGGCGCGGCCTGCGCCTTGGCGTCCAGCGCGGTCCGCAGGTCCTTGATCTGCTTCCAGACCTGGGGGCTCCGGCGGCGCGCGAGGAGGACGTAGCGGGAGTGGGACTTGGAGAGCTTTTCGGCCAGTTCCTTCTGCGGCTCGCCGAGGATCGGCGCGAGCAGCGCGGCCGCCTTCCGGGGCGCGTCATCGATCTTGATCTTGCCGGGCGCCAGCAGGCTGGGGTCGGCGGTGATGTCGTACGCGTCCACGCTGGTGGCCAGGTCCACGCCGTCCCGGTCGGTGATCGCGCCCCGCTCGGCGGCGAGCGTGACCGGTACGTACCGGTTGACGTTGGCCTTGGCCGCATACGTGTCGGCGTTCACCGCCTGCACCTGGAAGAGCCGCACCGCGAAGACCAGCATGACCAGCGTCAGCGCCACGGCCACCAGGCGGAGCCGCGGGCGGGGGCTGCCGAGCCGGATGGCGGCCGGCGCCGCGCCACGGGGGCGGGGCGGTCGCGGCGCCGCGGCGCGCTTCTTGGCGGCGGGGCGCTGCTGCGCGGCGGCGCGCTTCTGCGCGGCCGGGCGGCCGTCGGCGGACCGACCGGCGGACGGGGCACGCTTCGGCTCGCGTCGGGCGTCCGAGGGGCGCTTTGCGGCGGACGGGCGCCGGTCCGCCGGGCGGGGGACGCCGCGGCCGTCACCGGCCGCACCGCCGACGGCGGAGCGACCGCCTCCCCGGCCGGCCGCGCCACGGCCCGACGCGCCGCCCGACGCGGGGCGCGGGACCCGGCGCGGTGCGGCGCCGGCGGGCCGCGCGGGGCCCCGGCGGGCGCGCTGCTCCCGCCGGTTCTCCGGGTCCCTGGGGTCCCTCGGTTCGCTCACTGCTCCCCCTCGGTCTGCGTCCGGTCTGCGGGCGGTGCGTCCGCGTACGCGGCGTCCTGCGTCACGGGGTCACCCGCCGGAGGCCGTCGGGACGGACCTCGGGGAGGCGGTGCCGGCCGGACTCCCGGACGGCGCGTCCGAGGGCGTACCGGACGGCGTGGGCGTCCCGGAGAGGGCCGGCGGGAGGCTCTGCCGTGCTCCCATCAAGGCCGGCTGCCCCGTGGCCTCGGAGGGCACGCCGCGCACGGTGCCGTCCGGGTTCAGGAAGGCCGGGGTGCCGCCGGGCACCATGCCCAGCTCGCGGGCGCGCTTCTCCAGGGCGCCGGGCGCCGAGTAGCCGTCCACCTCCTGCTGGAGGGCCTGCTGTTCGTCCGTCAGCTCGGTGGTGCGCTTCTCCAGCCTGCTCAGCTCGAAGGAGCCCTGATTGAGTGCCGAGTTGAGCAGCAGCAGGGTGATCAGGCCGGACCCGAGCAGCACCACGACCAGCAGCACGAAGGGCGTGCGCGCCGCCGTGCTCGTACCGGAGGGGATCAGGGCGGCCAGCCGCCCGCCCCCCGTACCGCGAAGCCGCCCGGGTCCGGTCACGCGTGGTCCTCCCGGATGCGTTCGGCGCCGCGCAGCCGGGCCGGCGCCGCCCTGCGGTTCTCCTCGATCTCCGCCTCCGTGGGCAGCTCGGCGCCCCGGGTCAGCAGCTTCAGACGCGGCTGGTACTGCTCCGGCACGACCGGCAGCCCGGGCGGTGCGGTGTTGGCGGCACCCGCCGCGAACACCTGCTTGACCAGCCGGTCTTCGAGCGAGTGGTAGGACAGGACGGCGATCCGGCCGCCGACGGCGAGGGCCTGCACCGCGTTCGGCACGGCGCGTTCGAGGACCGACAGCTCGCCGTTGACCTCGATGCGCAGCGCCTGGAACGTCCGCTTGGCGGGGTTGCCGCCGGTGCGCTTGGCGGCCTGCGGGAGGGCGTCCCGGATCAGCTCGACCAGCCGCGCGCTGTTCGTGAACGGCTCCTTCTCGCGCTCCCGCACGATCGCCGAGACGATCCGCTTGGCCTGCTTCTCCTCGCCGTAGGCCCGCAGGATGCGGACCAGCTCGCCCGGCGGGTAGGTGTTGAGGACCTCGGCCGCGCTCATGCCGGTCGTCTGGTCCATCCGCATGTCCAGCGGGGCGTCCTGGGCGTACGCGAAGCCGCGGTCGGCCTCGTCCAGCTGCATCGAGGAGACGCCCAGGTCGAACAGGACGCCCTGGACGCGCGGCACGGACAGCCGGGCCAGCACCTCCGGCAGCTCGTCGTAGACGGCGTGCACGAGGGTCGCGCGGTCCCCGAAGGGGGCCAGCCGCTCCCCCGCGAGCTTCAGGGCCGACGGGTCGCGGTCCAGGCCGATCAGGCGCGCCGCGGGGAACGTCGACAGCAGCGCCTCGCTGTGTCCCCCCAGTCCGAGCGTGCAGTCGACGACGACCGCACCGGGCTCCGCGAGCGACGGGGCGAGCATGTCCAGACAGCGCTGGAGCATGACGGGGACGTGGCGGGTGTTGCTGCTGTTCATGCGCCTTCCGATGAGGAGGGCGGCGGATACCGCCCCCGCGGGGAAGGTGCCCACCTGCCGTTGGCGGACGGAGGCCGCACGTGCTGCTTGGTCCCCGCCCGCTCTGAAGGGGAAGCGGCCGTCCGCCGACGGGGAAGAGCCGCCGGATGGCCGGTGGAGCGGGAGGAGACCGAACCGCACGTGCGGTTCCCCGCGCGCGGGAGTTCGGGATCCAAGGAGAGTCTCACGCCTCCCACTTCGCGTCACTTTAGTCCACTCATCCCTTCGGTCAACCAACTGGTCGGGCGCGTCCTGAAGCGGTCGCCGGGGGGCTGCGGAACGCCGCCGTCCGGGCGTTGGGAAGGAGGGACTTTCACTCGTACAGGGGAAGGCCGGCCATTCTTGTGGGTTACCTCACAGGAATGGCCCGTTGACCCGCTATGCCCGTCCTCACGAGCGGCGCTCCGGCACGGTAGCCATTACTTTTATGGCTATGTCGATATCCGAGTCGCAGGCACCGTCCCCGTCCGACAACGCAGCCGCCTCCTCCGGCAGCTCCGTCACCGACCGCCTCGTCGAGGCCAATGCCCGATATGCCGCCGATTTCACGGACCCCGGCATGGACGCCCGTCCCGTACTGAAGGTCGCCGTCGTGGCCTGCATGGACGCCCGGCTCGATCTCCATGAAGCGCTGGGCCTGGAGCTCGGCGACTGCCACACCATCCGCAACGCGGGCGGTGTGGTCACCGATGACATCATCCGTTCCCTGACCATCAGCCAGCGTGCGCTGGGCACCCGCTCGGTGGTGCTCATCCACCACACCAACTGCGGCATGCAGACCCTGACCGAGGACTTCCGCCATGAACTGGCCGAGGAAGTCGGACAGCGGCCGAACTGGGCCGTCGAGGCGTTCAAGGACCTGGACGCCGACGTACGCCAGTCGATGCAGCGCGTCCGTACGTCGCCCTTCCTGCTCCACACGGACGACGTACGCGGCTTCGTCTTCGACGTGAAGACGGGCCTGCTGCGCGAGATCGATCCGCAGCACTGACGCGGCACCCCCATACGTTCCACCGTTCGCCGGTACGTCGACGACGTACCGGCGAACGCGCGTTCCGGCCACCGACCTGCCCGGCGGCCGGCGTCCGCGGTCCCGAGTTATCCACAGCCCATGACGCGAAGCCGCGCGGGCGGCAAGAATGCCTACGTGACGTCGTGTCCGGCCGGGCCGGGGACGGTGTCGCACCGGGGTGGGCCGGACCAGGAAAGGCGTCGGCCCCGAAACAGGGGAAGCCCGCTCCACGCGAGCGCGGGCAAGGGCCGAGGAGGACCGGGTGACGACCTATGACGAGCCAGCGAGCCTCAGAGATCTGACCGCCGCAGCCGCGCGTGTCCGCCGGTCGGTGGAGGGTGTGATCGAGGGCAAGCCCGAGGTCGTGCGCCTCGCGCTGACCGTGCTGCTCGCCGAGGGCCACCTCCTCATCGAGGACGTACCGGGTGTCGGCAAGACCATGCTGGCCAAGGCGCTCGCCCGGTCCGTCGACTGCTCGGTGCGCCGCATCCAGTTCACCCCCGACCTGCTGCCCTCGGACATCACCGGAGTCAGCATCTTCGACCAGCACCGGCGCGACTTCGAATTCAAGCCGGGCGCCGTCTTCGCCCAGATCGTCATCGGCGACGAGATCAATCGCGCCTCCCCCAAGACCCAGTCAGCGCTCCTGGAGGCCATGGAGGAGCGCCAGGTCACCATGGACGGCCGGACGTACGCCCTGCCGAGCCCCTTCATGGTGGTCGCCACGCAGAACCCCCTGGAGATGGAGGGCACCTACCCCCTCCCCGAGGCGCAGCGGGACCGCTTCCTGGCCCGCGTGTCCATCGGCTACCCCGGCCCCGAGGCCGAGCTGCAGATGCTGGACGTGCACGGCGACACGTCCCCGCTGGACGACATCCAGCCCGTCGCGCACGCGCACGAGATCGTGAAGATGGTCGAGGCGGTGCGGACGGTGCACGTCGCGGAGCCGGTGCGCAGATACGCCGTCGAGCTGATCTCCGCCACGCGCAGCCACCCCGACCTGCGGCTCGGCGCCTCTCCGCGGGCGACGCTCCATCTGCTGCGGGCGGCGAAGGCCGCGGCCGCCCTCGCCGGACGGGAGTACGTCCTCCCGGACGACCTCCAGTCGCTGGCCGTCGCGGTCCTGGCGCACCGCCTGCTGCCCACCGCGCAGGCCCAGCTGAACCGCCGCTCCGCCGAGCAGGTGGTCCTGGAGATCCTGCACCACACCCCGGTCCCCGACCCCGCGGCGCAGTGGCCCCCGGCCTCGCGGAGTTACTGATGCCGGGCGCGAGCGGGGGGACCGAGGGGCCGGCGGCCGGCCGGGGGTACGGGCGGCCCGGCGCAGCGGAGAGCGGCGGCCCCGCGCCCTCGGGTCTGCCGGCCGGAGACGGGCTGCGGGCCGCGCTGAGCGGACTGTCGACGCGCGGGCGGTCGTTCCTCGCGGCCGGCGTCGCCGCGGCGGTGTGCTCGTACGTCCTGGGCCAGGCCGACCTGCTCCGGGTCGGGCTGCTCCTGGCCTCGCTCCCGCTCGTCTGCGCGGCCGTGCTGCACCGCACCCGCCATCGGGTGGCGGGCGGCCGCACCCTCTCCCCCGCGCGGGTCACGGCAGCCGCCGAGACCCGGGTCCGGCTGCGCGTCGAGAACGTCTCCCGGCTGCCGACCGGCGTCCTGATGCTCCAGGATCAGGTGCCGTACGTCCTCGGGCCGCGACCGCGCTTCGTCCTGGACCGGGTGGAGGCGGGCGGCCGCCGGGAGCTGTCCTACCGCGTCCGCTCGGACCTGCGCGGCCGCTATCCCCTCGGGCCCCTGCAGCTGCGCCTGTCCGACCCGTTCGGCATGTGCGAGCTGACCCGCTCGTTCAGCGCGCAGGACGTCCTCACGGTGGTCCCCCGGGTCGAGCCGCTGCCCCCGGTGCGGCTGGCCGGCGAGGCCTCCGGGTACGGCGACGGGCGGCACCGCGCGCTGGCCCTGGCGGGCGACGACGACGTGATCCCCCGCGGCTACCGCCACGGCGACGACCTGCGCCGGGTGCACTGGCGCTCCACCGCGCGCCACGGCGAGCTGATGGTCCGCCGCGAGGAGCAGCCCCAGCAGGCCCGCTGCACGATCCTGCTGGACACCCGTGGCGCGGCCCATCGGGGGTCCGGCCCGGACTCCCCGTTCGAGTGGGCGGTCGCGGGCGCCGCCTCGATCGGAATGCATCTGCTGGAGCACGACTTCTCGGTGCGTCTGCTGACCGACACCGGCAGCTCCGTGCCCGGTACGGACGGCGCGGGCGGCTTCTCCGGCGGCGCGGCCGACGCGGCGGGGCTGCTGCTGGACACGCTGGCCGTCGTCGAGCATTCCGAGGAGCCCGGCCTGTCCCGCGCGTACGAGGTGTTGCGCGGCGGCGACGAAGGCCTGCTGATCGCCTTCTTCGGCGACCTGGACGAGGAGCAGACCGCGCTGGCGGGGCGGCTGCGCCGACGCAGCGGGTCGGCCGTGGCCTTCGTGCTGGACGGCGACGCCTGGGGCGGCGCGGCGGCGGCCGGCCCCGAAGCGGCGCCCGCACCACTCCCCCTCGCCGACCGGCTGCGCCTGCTGGGCGACGCGGGCTGGACGGCCCTCCCGGTGACCCCGCGGGACACCCTGCCGGCCCTGTGGCGGCTGGCCGACCCCGCCCGCACACCGCGGACGACGCCGCAGGGCTCCCCCGGCGCGGCAACGGCCGGCGGCCCGGCGGGTGCGGCGTACGGGCCGGGTGCGGCGTACGGGCCGGGGGCGGCGTACAGGCCCGGCGGTTCGTACGGGCCGGGTGCGGCGTACGGGCCGGAGGCGCCGCCTCGGGCCGCCGGCTGGAAGGGGGCGGAGCGATGAGCGGCCGTGCGCGGCTCGCGGTGTGCGCGATGGTGGCGACGCTCAGCGCCGCGTGCGCGCTGCTGCCGCTGGTGGAGCCGATCGGCTGGGTGTTCCAGGCGACGATCCTGCTCGCGCTGGTGATCACGGCCGGCGCGCTGGCCCGCCGGGTCCCGCTGGCCCGCCCGCTGACCGTCGCCGCCCAGGCTCTCATCGGTCTGCTGCTGCTCACCGTGCTGTTCACCCGCGGCCAGGCGGTCGCCGGCGTGCTGCCGGGCCCCGACGCCTTCCGGGAGTTCGGCCAACTCCTCCAGGAGGGCACCTCCGACGTCGGCCGGTACGCCATCCCGGCCCCGGTCACCACCGGCATCCGGCTGCTGCTGGTCGGCGGCGTCGTGCTGATAGGCCTGATCGTGGACGCGCTCGCCGTGACGTACCGCAGCGCGGCGCCCGCCGGGCTGCCGCTGCTCGCGCTGTACTCCGTCGCCGCCGGGCTGTCCAAGAACGGCGCGGGCTGGCTGTGGTTCCTGGTGGCGGCCGCCGGATATCTTCTGCTGCTGCTCGCCGAGGGCCGCGACCGGCTGTCCCGGTGGGGCAGGGTGTTCGGCGGCGGCCCGACGACCGCGGGCCGCCCGTACGCCACCGCGCCCGTACCGCCCGGTGGAGCCACCCCGGCCCCGGTCCGCACGGGCCGCCGGATCGGCGCCCTCGCCCTGGGCATCGCCCTGATCGTGCCGGCCGCACTGCCCTCGCTGAGCGGTGGGCTGCTGGACATGAGCGCCCGCGGCGGGGCCGGGGGCGCCGGCGGCACGATCTCCGCGGTGAATCCCCTGGTGTCCCTCCAGGACAGCCTCAACCAGCCCGAGGATCGCGAGGTCCTGAACTACCGCACGACCACCCCCGACACCCGCGACCTGTACCTGCGCATCGTCGCCCTGGACCAGTTCGACGGGGCGGCCTGGAAGCCGTCGCAGCGCACGGTCGTGGACGTACCGGACCGGCTGCCCGACCCGCCGGGCCTGGCCCCGGACGTGGACACCACCGCGGTGAACACCTCGGTGTCCGCCGCCCGGTGGTACGCACAAAACTGGCTCCCGCTGCCCTATCCCGCCTCCCGGGTCGACATACCGGGCCGTTGGCGTTTCGAGCCGGAGGGTCGCACCCTGGTCGGCGACCGCGGCCAGAACACCCGTGGGGTCCGCTACCAGGTGGAGAGCCTGATCGTGCGCCCGACGGCCCGGCAGCTGGCCGACGCGCCGCGGCCACGTCCCGCCCTGCGGCGCGAGTACACCCGCGTGCCCGACTCACTGCCCCCGGTGGTCGAGCGGACGGCGCAACGGGTGACGCGGGGCGCCCGCTCGGACTACGCCAAGGCGGTCCGGCTGCAGGACTGGTTCGCGCTGCGGGGCGGCTTCACGTACAACACCGAGGTCCGGGCGGGCAGCGGCACCCAGGCGATCACCCGCTTCCTGGAGCAGAAGCAGGGCTTCTGCGTGCACTTCGCCTTCTCGATGGCGGCGATGGCCCGCACGCTGGGCATCCCCGCCCGGGTGGCGGTCGGCTTCACGCCGGGCGGCAGACGGGCCGACGGCTCGTACTCGGTCGGTCTGAGGGACGCGCACGCCTGGCCCGAGCTGTACTTCGAAGGCGTCGGCTGGACGCGCTTCGAGCCGACGCCCAGCCGGGGCAGCGTGCCGGACTACACGGTCACCGCGGACGCGCCTGCCGAGGAGGACCCGGGCCGCGCCGAACCGCTACCGGGCCGGACCGCCGCGCCGCGGCCCGCCGAGCCGTCCACGGACGGCGGGACCTGCCCGCCGGACCAGCGCCGGGTGGCCGAGTGCGGGGCGGTGCCCGGGGCGTCCGGGGGCGGCCCGGCCGACGACGGGCCGGCACCGGGGACCCTGGCGGCCGGCGCGCTCGCCGTGCTGCTGGTCCTGCTGCTGCCCGCCGTACCGCTCCTGTGGCGCATTCGGAGCCGCGCCCGCCGTCTCGCCCGCGACCGCGCCGCTCCCCCGGGTGCCGGCCCGCCGGACTCCGGCGCCGCTCCACCGGCCTCCGGCCCCGGACATCGGCGGTCCCCCGCGCACTCCGGGCACGGCGCCGGAGGCCCACCCCGGTCGAGCCTCTCCCGGGCAGGCCACGCCGAGTCCGGGGCAGGCGTCGCCGATCCCCGCGCGGGCGTCCCCGGTTCCCGGACCGGCGGCGCCGATGCCCGCCGGGTGGTGCTCGGCCCCTGGCGGGAGCTGGTGGACTCGGGCTGGGACTACGGCATCGTCCCGGACGACGCGCTGACGCCGCGGAAGGCGGCCGAGCGGATCGTACGGGTCGGCGAACTGACGGGCCCGGCGGCGGAGGCGGCCCACCGGGTCGCCGGCGCGGTGGAGCAAGCCCTCTACGCACCGCATCCCGAGGCCGCACCGGGCCTGGCCGAGGACGTACGCCGAGTCCGGGCCGGCCTGCACGCCGCCGCCTCCCGAGGCCAACGCCTGCGCGCCCTCCTCGCCCCGCCCTCCGCCGTCCGCCTCCTGTGGTCCGCCTCGGCCCGCGCCTCCGCCGTCCTGGGACGCCTCCGCACGGCGGTACCGGGCCGATCGGCGGCCCGGTAGGGGTGGTCTTCCCGGTCGCGGTGCGCGGAGAGGGGCGCGTCGCGACGGGCGGGACGGGAGACGGCGATACGCCATACGACACAGGGCACACGGCACACGGCAAAGGGTGTGGGTCGCCCCTTTGAAGTCAGGGGGCGACCCACACCCTTGGCAGACCGGGCGGAACGCGGAGGCCGGCGGCAGCGGGCGCCAGGAGGACGAGAGGCGCCGCGGGCGACCGGCATCGTCGTATCGCAGGCGGCCGGCGGCACGCGGACGTGCTCCACCGGCCGGCCGGGGACGGCTGGGCTCAGTGGCCCTGTTCGTCCCTGCGACGCTGCCAACGTTCTTCGATGCGGTCCATCATCGAGCGCCGCGACCGGGACGTACGGCGGGACTGCCCGCTTCCGCCGCCGCGGGCGGCCCCCGCTCCGGCCTGCTGCTCACCCGGCTTGGGCGCCTTACGCCAGCTGGTGACGGCCAGGACCGCGCAGCCGAGCATCACGAGGAAGCCCACCACGCTGATCCAGATCTGCTGTGCGACCATTCCGGCCATGAGGAGCGCGATACCTACCAGGAAGCCCACGACCGCTTGGTAGACCCGTCGCCGGGTGTACGTACGCAGCCCACTTCCTTCAAGCGCTGTCGCGAACTTCGGATCTTCGGCGTACAGCGCTCGCTCCATTTGCTCGAGCATGCGCTGCTCGTGCTCCGAGAGCGGCACGGAGTCCTCCTACTCGTCGGTCGCGGGGGGCGACCGGGTGCGACCCTTTCAGGATAGGCAGGGAATCGCCCCCGTGAAACCCGCCCCTCTACGCCAATTCACTGTCCGCGCCACCATGGTGGCCGGTGGTGATGCACCCTGCATTCCCCAACCGCCCTCACGCCATGCCGGACGTTGTACCTCCGATCATACGGGGCGAAGCGGCTGATCGGGGGGCCTGTGGCCGACTGCACCCGCCGACCGGTGTCCGACCGGGGCTGACGGCCGGCCGGCACAGGTGCCGCGGGCCGTCAGCCCCGGTCGGCGAGGACGTGCAGCTGGGTGGCGACGGAGTGGAAAGCAGGCAGCTCGGCGGCCGCGGCCTCCAGCTTGAGGAGGGCTTCCATGGCGCCCGGCTCGGTGTCCACGAGCACCCCGGGGACCAGGTCGGCGAAGACCCGTACGCCGTGCACCGCACCGACGGCCAGGCCGGTACGGGTGACCAGGTCGGTGAGCTGCTCCGCGGTGAAGCGGCGGGGCACCGGGTCGCCGTCGCCCCAGCGGCCCGCGGGGTCGCTCAGGGCGCGCTGCGCCTCCGTGAAGTGGCCGGCGAGGGCGCGGGCCAGCACCGCGCCGCCCAGGCCGGCGGCGAGCAGGCTCAGCGTGCCGGCGGGGCGCAGCGCCGCCACGGCGTTGCGGATGCCCTCGGCGGGGTCGTCGACGTACTCCAGGACGCCGTGGCAGAGCACCGCGTCGTAACCGCCGCGCTCGACGACGTCGAAGAGGCCGTGCGCGTCCCCCTGGACGGCGCGGACCCGGTCGGCCACGCCCTCCTCGGCGGCCCGGCGCTCCAGGGCGAACAGGGCGTTGGGGCTGGGGTCGACCACGGTGACGCGGTGGCCGAGCCGGGCGACGGGCACGGCGAAGTTGCCGGTGCCGCCGCCGGTGTCCAGGACGTCGAGGGCGGCACGCCCAGCGGCCTTGGCCCGGCGCTCCAAGGCGTCCTGCAGGACCTCCCAGACCACGGCGGTACGGAGGGATGCGCGCGGGCGCAGCGGGTCAGACACGGCGGGTGGCTCCTCGCGGGACATGTACTGATGAGGCGCCTCCCACCCTATGGGGTCGCGCCGCCTCCACCACGACCGAGCACTGCCGAACCGCGCCGGAAGCCCGCTCCCGGCCTTTCCGGGACCGGCCGCTTCGGCGCGTACCCGCCGCGCCCTGCGCGAACCGGCCCCCGGCTGTTCCCGATCCGGCCCGGCCGTACCCGACCCGCCCCCGCCGTACACGAACCAGCCGGCGTACGCGTACCAGCCGCCACACCTCGTTGGCGCACTCCGCGGTCCGTGCCGACCGGCCCGCCCCGGCCCGCCCCCGGCGCGCCTCAACGGGCCCGAGAGGGAATTCCGCCGACCGCCACGGAAAAGCGGGCCGCCGCCCGCCCGAGGCGAGGAAAGGCGCTCCCCGCGACCCGCGCAAGGAAGCCGCCCACCCCCGGGCCGAGAAGTCAGCCGGGTGAGAAGTCAGCCGGACCGAAAAGACAGCCGGTTCAAGTTGTCCGCCGGCCCTTCAAGAAGTCCACTCAAGAAGTCCACCGACCCGAGGAGTCGGTCGGACCGAGAAGTCGCGCGGAGAAGTCGAGCGGCCCGAGAAGTCGGTCGGCCCGAGAAGTCGGTCGGCCCGAGAAGTCGAGAGGCCGAGAAAAGGAGCGCCCGCGGACGGGAACTCGGCGGATTGCGGAAAGGGAGAGCAGAAGAACCCGCAGCAGAAGAACCGGCGACAGAAGAACCGGCGGCAGAAGGGCCGGCGGCGCGACCGGGGCGTGGCCTGGCGGCACCGCGGTCCGGACGGGGCCGGACCGGTGGCTCAGATCTCGTGGTAAGGGCCGGCAGCAGAGGGGCGGATGCAGAGCGGCCGGCGAGCGGCAACGGCATCCGGACGGCAGCGGGCCGGGAGTCGGGACGGCGGCAGGCCGGGAATCGCACGGCGGCAGGCCCGGAATCGCGCGGCGCAGAATGCACCGGATGCGCCCGGCAGGCGGGGACAGCGCCCGGCATCCGCGGGTCCCCGCTTCCCGGTCAGGGCACCGCGCCGCCGCGCCGCCCGCGCGGCCCGCACCCGTCGGTCCCGGCAGCCGGTCGTCATCCCGCGCGGGAACGCGGCGGCGGGAGCAGGGGCTGGAGGGCCAGGAGGCGTTCTATGAGGCGGAGGAAGTGGGCGACGGCGCGGAGGAGGTCGTCGGCCTCGCGGGGACCGGCCGCCCCCGGTATGCCGGCCTCCGCGCGGGCGCGGCGCTCGGCGCCGGCCGCGAACAGGGCGCTCCACTCGGCTAATTCGGGCGCGACCTCCGGCAGCACCTCCCAGGCGCTGCGGATGCGCTGGCGGCGGCGGAGGGTGGGCTCGGGGCGGCCCCGTACGGCGAGGACGGCGGCCGCGCCGCGCAGCGCGGCGAGGTGGGCGGTCGCGTAGCGCTCGTTGGGGGTTTCCAGGGAGGCGGCCTCGGCCAGCCCGCGCTGGGCCTTGGCGAGCAGGTCGAGGGCGGCGGGCGGGGCGCCCGTCCGGCGCAGAACGGGATGGACATCGCTCGGGGGACCGTACGCAGCTGAACCTGCCCCTTGGGGACGAGTTGCCATGACGAACCTCCTGTCGTCGCATAACGGCTCGGAACCGCTCACACCATCGTGAGGCACCCCACTGACAATCGGCCTGACCTGCTCTTTCTCCCCTGTAGCCGAGATCACGCCAGGGAAACCCCGGCCGACTTGCATACACCCCGGCATCGTGCGGCATACTTTTTGAACTGACTGGTCAGTTCAAGAGGGAGGGAACGTGGACAGCACCCCGCACGGGGCGGCGGTCAAGGCCCAAGGACTCGGGGTCAGGGGACCTCGCGGCTGGGCGTTCCAGGACGTCGACTTCACGGCCGAGCCCGGCGCGCTGATCGCGATCGAGGGGCCGTCCGGCTCGGGCCGTACGTGTCTGCTGCTCGCGCTCACCGGACGCATGAAGACCGCCGCGGGCAAGGCCCGGGTGGCCGGCCTGTCACTGCCGAAGAAGATGGCCGCCGTACGGGCGGTCACGGCACTCGCCCATGTCCCCGGCGTCGCCGAGCTCGACCCGGCCTTCACGGTCGCCGAGCACCTGCACGAACGCGCCCTGCTGCAGCGCCGCTTCGGCGGCCCCGTACGCGCACTGCTGCGCCCGCGCCGCGAGCGCCGGGCCGAGGCCCGGGGCCGGATCGACGCCGCACTGGAGGCCGCCGGGCTCGACCCGGAGACGCTGCCCAAGGGCGTACGGACCTCCGTACGGGACCTGGAGCGGCTGGAGGCGCTGCGGCTGTCCGTCGCGCTGGCCCTCATCGGCTCGCCGCGGCTGCTCGCCGTCGACGACACCGACATGAAGCTGTCGGACGAGGAGCGGAAGCAGGCCTGGGCGATGCTCCGCGGGCTGGCGGCGGCCGGCACGACGGTGCTGGCGGTGTGCAGCCAGGCGCCCGGGGACGCGCTCGTGGTCTCCACGGCACGCCGCCCGGAGAAGCCGCGAACCGAAGAGGCCACCGAGGCCTCGACGACCGGGCCGGACGAGCCCGAAGGCCCGGAGCGCGGGGCGGAGAAGCCGGGGGCCGAGGCGGCACCCGGAACGGGCACCGAGACGAGCACGAAGAACGAGGAGGGGGCGGCGGATGCGCTCGCCGAAGCTGGCCGCGCTTGAGCTCAAGCGGTTCGGCAGGGGGAAGCTGCCGCGCGCGGCGCTGGTGGCCCTGCTGTTGCTGCCACTGCTCTACGGGGCGCTCTACCTGTGGTCCTTCTGGGACCCTTACTCGCGCCTGGACAAGATCCCGGTCGCGCTGGTCAACTCCGACCGGGGCGCCTCGGCCGACGGCCAGCAGGTCAACGCCGGTGACGACCTGGTCGACGGGCTCAAGGAGAGCGACACCTTCGACTGGCACCCCGTCAGCGCCGCCGACGCCTCCAAGGGGCTGGAGTCCGGCGCGTACTACCTGTCGCTGACCGTCCCCGACGACTTCAGCAAGCGGATCGCGTCCAGCTCCGGCGACCACCCGGTGACCGGCGAGCTGAAGGTCCGCACGAACGACGCGAACAACTACATCGTCGGGCAGATCTCCCGGTCGGTCTTTTCCGAGGTGCGCTCCGCGGCCTCCGCGAAGTCCTCCCGCAGCTTCCTCGACAAGATCTTCGTGTCCTTCTCCGACCTGCACGACAAGACCAAGGAGGCGGCCGACGGCGCCTCCGAGCTGAAGGGCGGCATCGGGAAGGCCAAGAAGGGCACCGGTGACCTGAAGGACGGTCTGGACACCGCCAAGAAGGGCAGCGGCGACCTGGCCGACGGCGTGGACACCGCCAAGAAGGGCAGCCACGACCTGGCGAACGGCCTGAAGGACCTGGACTCCGGGGCCGGCAAGCTCGACACGGGAGCGGGCAAGCTCTCCACGGGCGCGGGCCGGGTGGCCGACGGCACCCAGCAGCTCGCCGACAAGGTCAACGCGGCGAACAAGGAGTACGGCCCCTTCGTGCGCGCGCACGGCAAGGAGATCGGCGAGGCCGCGCGCCTCGTGGCCGACGGTTCGCAGGCCGTACGGGACAACCTCGACAAGCTCCCGCAGGCCGCGGCGGACGGCGCCACGACCTCCCGTGCGCTGGCCGACCAGGTGGCGACCTTCTACAAGCTGCGCTGCGAGAAGGCCCTGACCGAGCGCGACCCGTCCTGCACCACGCTCAAGGACATGCGCGACAAGTCCGACGCGGCGGCCGACAAGGCCGAGGAGGTCAGCGGGCTGGTCAAGAACGAGAAGAACCTCGCCCAGCTGAACAAGGACCTCGGCACGCTGCACAAGCTGGCCCAGACCCTGGCCGATCACGGTCCTACGCTGGGCACGGACCTGGACGCCGCCGTCAAGCAGATCAACGCGCTCAACAAGGGCGCGCACTCGGTGGCCACCGGCGCCGACAAGCTGGCCACGGGAGCCGGCGACCTGCACAAGGGCACCGGTACCGCCAAGAAGGGCGGCAGCGACCTGGACAGCGGTCTGGGCAGGCTGCAGACCGGCGCCGGCGACCTCGACGAGGGCGTGGGCAAGCTCAAGAACGGCGCCGACACCCTCAACGGCGGCATGTTCAAGCTCTCGGACGGCTCCTCGAAGCTGGCCGGCGGGCTCCAGGACGGCGTCAAGAAGATCCCGGACTACGACAAGGACCAGCGGGACACGCGGACGAACGTGATGTCCGACCCCGTACAGCTCGCCTCGGACTCGGCCCACAAGGCGCCCAACTACGGCACCGGCTTCGCGCCGTACTTCATCCCGCTGTCCCTCTGGGTCGGCGCGATGGTCGCCTACATGCTGATCCAGCCGCTGAACCGGCGTGCGCTGGCGGCCGGCGCGAGCGCCTGGCGGACCGCGGTGTCGGGCTGGCTCCCGGTGTTCGCCATCGGGGTGCTGCAGATCGCGGCCCTGATGTCCGTGCTGCACTTCGGGCTGGGCCTGGAGATGATGCACGCGGCGGGCACGATCGGGTTCCTGGTCCTGGCCACGGCCTGCTTCTCGGCGATCGTGCAGTGGCTGAACGCGCAGTTCGGCGCGGCGGGCCGGATCCTGGTCCTGGCACTGCTGATGCTCCAGCTGACCTCGGCGGGCGGTACGTACCCCGTGCAGACCAGTCCCGGGTTCTTCAACGCGCTCCACCCGTACCTGCCGATGACGTACATCGTCGGGGGCCTGCGCCGCCTCATCACGGGCGGTGACCTCACCCCCGTGTGGCAGGGCAGCATCGTGCTGGCGCTCTTCACCGTGGGCGCGCTCGCGCTCACCACGTGGACCGCGCGCGGCCGGCAGGTCGTACGGATGAAGGACCTGCACCCGGAGCTCAGCCTGTGAGCGCGCGCACCGCGGCGTCCGGGTCCCGGGCGGCGACGTCCGGGACCCGGCGGGTCACCACCGCGTCACGTCCCGTGTGGGCGGGCGCCGCGGTGCCGCCCGCACCGGGCACAATCGCCTCCATGGACAGCTCCAACACGCGTCGTGAGGCGACCCGGCGCAAGCTCTTCGAGGCCGCGGTGACACTCATCGCCGAACAGGGTTTCTCCTCCACCACGGTGGACGAGATCGCCGAGCGGGCGGGCGTCGCGAAGGGCACCGTCTACTACAACTTCGCGAGCAAGAACGTGCTCTTCGAAGAGCTGCTGCGGCACGGCGTGGAGATGCTGGCCGGCTCGCTCCAGGAGGCCGCCGACGAGGTGGCGGAGCGCGGCGGCTCCCGGGTCGACGCGCTGGACGCGATGATCCACGCGGGGCTGTACTTCATCTCGCAGTACCCGGCGCTCACCCAGCTCTACGTGGCCGAGCTGTGGCGCACGAACCGCACGTGGAACACCACCTTGATGATGGTGCGGGAGCGGGCCGTCTCCGTCGTCGCCGAGGTCATCCGCGAGGCGGTGGCCGCCGGCGAGCTGAGCGAGGAGATCGACATCCCGCTGACCGCCTCCGCGCTCTTCGGAATGGTGCTGGTGGCCGCACTGGACTGGCAGTCCTTCCAGCCGGACCGGTCGATCGACGACGTGCACGCGGCGCTCTCCCGGCTCCTCCAAGGACGGGTGAGCGGCCATCAGGGCGAGGGCGGAGCAAGCGCCGTGACCGCCCCGGGCCCGTCCTGAGGATGAGCACCCAGCCCTGAGTACCCGTACTCAGTGAGCGAGATGAGTAGGTACGCGGATGGGCCGCGACCTGCGTGGACGGGAGAGTGGAAGCCACGGAGGGGAAGCCGGCACCGGGACCGCCGACACGGGGCGGCGGAACGGTACGGCCTCCCCGACGTGGCAGGGGGAGCCACGGGGGAAACGGGGCTCCACGGGGGTCACGGGGGACGGGGCTCCACGCTCCACGGGGCTCCGGGGAAACCCGGAGAAACGCGGAGCACGGGGGACTTCGGGGAGACCCGAAGTGCACGGGGGAAAGCACGGGGGCCCCGGGGAAACCCGGGGAGCACGGGGGCTCCGGGGAAACCCGGAGAAAACGGGGGAAGCACGGGGGACGCGCTGTCCTGGTCGGATCGAAGGGGGAACGATCCGCGCCAGGGCAGCGCGCTTTTTCGTGCCCGGACCCCGGCGCGGGAGGCCGCCCGGCGGCGTTGTCAGTGGTCGCCGATAAAGTCACGGACATGGCACGGATTGCGGTGATCGGCGCCGGGACGGGCGCGATGGCGACCGCTGCCCGGCTGGCCGTCGCGGGCCACCGGGTGGCGGTGTGGGAGCGCGGCGAGACCTACGGCGGCTCGCTGCGGCGGTTCGAGCGCGCCGGTTTCGGCTTCGACACCGGCCCCGGGCTGCTGCATCTGCCGGCCGTGCAGCGCGACCTCTTCCTCAAGACCGGCAAGGAGCCGCTGGAGAGCGTCGTCGACCTGGTGCAGGTCGACCCGGCCGCCCGCCACGTCTTCCCGGACGGCACGGACGTCACCCTGCCGAACGCCTCGCGGGCCGGGGTCATCGAAGCGCTGGACCGCGCGCTGGGAGCGGGCGCCGGCGAGCGCTGGAGCGAGCTGCTCGGCCGGGCGCGGGAGGCCTGGGACCGGACCCGGCGGCCGCTGCTGGAGGAGCCGCTGTGGTCCGACTGGCAGGTGCTCGGGCGCGAGCCCTATCCCGCCGTGGGGCGCAAGGGCCTGCTCAAGCGGCGCCCGGCGCGCACCCTCGCCGAGGTCGCGGCCCTGGAGCTGAAGGACCCACGGCTGGTCGCGCTCCTGGAGAGCCACGCGCTGGCGTACGGCTTCGACCCCCGCGCCGCCCCCGCGAGCGCCACGGTCCTGCCGTACATGGAGCAGACCTTCGGCACGTGGTACGTGAGCGGCGGCATGCGCGCGCTGGCCACCGCGCTGTACGAGCGGTGCCTGGCCCGCAAGGTGGAGTTCGCCTTCGGCGCCGAGGTGCGGCGACTGGTCCGCAAGGACGGCCGGGCGGCCGGCATCGAGCTGGCGGACGGGCGGATCGAGGAGGCCGACGTGGTGGTCGCGGGCGTCGACCCGTGGACGCTGGCCGGGCTGACCGCCGACTCCCCCGGTGCCGCCGGGCAGGTCCGCGGCGCCGGTGACGTGCTGCCGCCGTCGACGCCGCCGAGCGGGCGGTTCAGCGTGCTGCTGGCACTGCGCGGGGGCCGTGCGCCGGACGCGGTGCACCGTACGGTCGTGCACGCCGCCGACCGTGCAGCGGAGCTGACGGCCGTCTTCGGGGACGGCGGCGGGCTGCCGCAGTCGCCCACGGTGACGGTGCTGCGCCCCGACGACCCGGCCCAGCGGCCCGACGACGGCCACGAAGCGGTGACGCTGACGGTCACGGTCCCCGCGCACGCGACGGGCGGCACCGGCGGGGTCGACTGGACGGCGGACGGGGTGGCCGAGGGGTTCGCGGACCGGGTGGTCGCGGCGGCCGACGCCGCGGTGCCCGGGCTGCGGGACCGGATCCTGTGGCGCGAGATACGGACGCCGGCGGACACGGCCGCCGACACGGGCGCGGCGGGCGGCGCGGTGCCCGGCCCCGCGCTGGCCGGCCTGGACGGCCGAGCGCTCGTCCCCGCCAACCGCACGCGGATACCGGGGCTCTACACGGCCGGTGGCTGGTCCCATCCCGGCGGCGGCCTGGCCCATGCGGGCATGTCCGGCGCGCTGGTCGCGGGCCTCGTCGTGCACGGCGACGACTGGCACGGCTCGGAGTAGCGGCAACGCCACGGCAGCGGGGGCGGCGCAGTCGTGCCGGGGGCGGCCGCTGCGGTCAGTAGCGGTACTGCTGGCCGTCGTACCCCTGCTGGGGCGGGTAGCCGTAGCCCTGGTGCTCCGGCTGGTATTCGGGCTGGTGCGGAGGCTGTTCGTCCGTCCCGCGCTGCTGGGGCACCCAGACGCCGCCGGGCGGGGTCTCGGGGCCCGCTCCGTAGTGCTGACTGTCATAGCCCGCGCCGTACTGCTGCGGGACCTGGCCGCCGTGTCCGTACGGGTCGTACCCGCCGTAGGGGTCGGCGGGCGCGTACGGGCCGGCCTGCGCGTAGGGGTCGTACGCACCGCCGTAGGGGTCCTGCTGCGCGTACGGATCGGCGTAGCCGCCGTGGTCGCCGTAGCCACCGTGGCCGTAGCCGCCGTGACCGTTGCCGTAGCCGCCGTACGGGTCGGCGTGGCCGTCGTGGGCGGCGGCCGGCTCGTAGTAGCCGCCGTACGGATCCTGCGGCTGCTGACCGGGCCGGGCGTCGGTGCTGTATATGCCGTACTGGCCGGTCTCGTCGGGCATCGGCTCCGGGGCGAAGACCGGCGCGACCTGGGTGGCGTCGGCGTACGGATCGGCGTAGCCGTCCGGGCGGGCGTCGTAGGCGTCCGCGTACGGCGCGGCGGCCGCGTCCGGGGCGTAGCCCGCGGGTGCGTCGTATTCGCCGCGCGCCTCGTCGGCGTCGCCACCGTGATCCGCCGCGGCCTCCTGCAGCCCCGCACCGCCGTCGCCCGTGTCCGGGCCGGTCTGCGGCACGGAGGCGTCCGGCGCCGCGCCGGCCCCGCCCCGGCCGCCGCCGCGCCGGCGGCGGCTGCTCACCTTCGGTCTCCCCGCGGCGAGCGCCCAGCCCATCGTGAAGCCGCGGCGGAAGGAGAGCGTGACGTAGGTCTGGCCCACGGCGAAGGCCGCGGCGCCGATCGCGATGACCACGATCGACGGCAGGACCACGCCGACGACGACGCCGAGGAACCCGGCGAAGGCGAGCAGCCGCCAGCGCAGCCGGGCCTTGTACTGGAGCAGGACCTCGCTCAGCAGCCAGAGCGCCACGATGCCGAACGCGATGTAGAGGATCGTCCAGCCCATGTACGCCCCTGTTTCCGCCGCTGCGGGCACGTGGTCAGGTCTGCTGGTGCAGACCCAGATTCTCGTAGATTTCCAGCGTCGCCGTGGAGTGGTTCAGGGTAATGAAGTGCAACCCGGGAATGTCCTCGGCGGTCAAGCGTGCACACAGCTCCGTGGCGTACTCGATGCCAATGGAGCGTACCGCCGCGGGATCGTCCTTGACCGCAAGGATGCGATCCGCCAGTTCGGGCGGGAAGGCCGCATTGCTGAGCTGCGCGAACCGCTCGATCTGCCGGACGTTCGTGACCGGCATGATCTCCGGGATGATCGGCGTTTCGCAACCGGCGGCGGCCACCCGGTCACGAAGGCGCAGATAGTCCTCCGGGTAGAAGAACATCTGGGTGATCGCGAAGTCGGCGCCCGCACGGCACTTGTCCACGAAGTGCCGGATGTCGGTGTCCCAGTCGGTGGAGCGCGGGTGCATCTCGGGGAAGGCCGCGACGCCGACGCAGAAGTCGCCGGACTCCTTGATCAGGCGGACCAGGTCGGCGGCGTACGCGATGCCCTCGGGATGGCGCACCCACTCGCCCATCGGGTCGCCGGGCGGGTCACCGCGCAGCGCGAGCATGTTGCGGATACCGGCGCCGGCGTACTGGCCGATGATGTTCCGCAGGTCGGCGATGGAGTGGTTGACCGCGGTCAGGTGGGCGACCGGGGTGAGCGTGGTGTCCGTGGCGATCCGCTCGGTCGCGCGGACGGTGCCCTCACGGGAGGTGCCGCCCGCGCCATAGGTCACCGATACGAAGGTCGGCGCCACGGCCTCGATCCGGCGAATGGCCTTCCACAGGGTCCGCTCGCCCTTCTCGGTCTTGGGGGCGGCGAACTCGAAGGAATAGGACCGTTTGCCCTCAGCGAGCAGTTCACGCACCGTGCGTGCGCGGTCAGTCCTGGTGGAAGGGGTACCTAGGGCCATACCGGCAGGTTAACCACCGGCCTGGCAGCCCCCCAACCACGCGCTGCGGTATGCCCCGGTTTGCCGGGCTCCTGTTCACCAGTCGGACACTTCACGTCAGACCACTGCTCACCGCCCGCGCGCCGTGACGGCGCCTGTGCGCGCCACGTCACCCCGGGTGTGCGTCAGGCCGGGTGGGCGACAGACCGGTGCGCGTCAGGCGTCGTACGCGCGGATCCGCCGCGCCAGCTCGGCCGCGGCGGCGCCGGGGTCCTCGGCCTCGGTGAGCGCGCGGACCACCACGACGCGGCGGGCGCCTGCCGCCAGCACCTCGTCCAGATTGCCCGCGTCGATGCCGCCGATGGCGAACCAGGGGCGGGCGGGGCGCCGCGCGGCGGCGTACCGCACGAGGTCCAGGCCGGGGGCGTGCCGCCCGGGCTTGGTGGGGGTGGGCCAGCAGGGGCCCGTGCAGAAGTAGTCCACGCCCGGAGCGGTGAGGGCGGCGTCGACCTCCGCCTCGGCGTGGGTGGAGCGGCCTATGAGCACGTCGTCGCCGAGGACGGCGCGCGCTGCCGGGACGGGCAGGTCGCCCTGGCCGAGGTGGAGCACGTCGGAGCCGATGGCGTGCGCGACGTCCGCGCGGTCGTTGACCGCGAGCAGCTTGCCGTGCCGCTTGCAGGCGTCGGCGAAAACCTCCAGGTGGGTCAGCTCCTCGCCGGCCTCCATGCCCTTGTCGCGCAGCTGCACGATGTCCACACCCGAGGAGAGCACGGCGTCCAGGAACTGCGGCAGATCGCCCTGCTCCTTGCGGGCCCCCGTGCAGAGGTAGAGCCGGGCGTCGGACAGGGCCTGTCGTGCGGTGCTCATCGGGTGTTCCCCCCAGTACGGGCGTACGGACCGGATCTGCCGGTCCGTACGCCCTGCGGTTACGGCGATGGTGACGGGTGTGTCAGACGGCGAGCGCCTGCGCCCGGCGCTTCACCTCCGTGCCGCGATTCTCCCGCAGCGCCTGCGCCGGCGTACCCGGCAGGGTCTCGTCGGCGGTGAACAGCCACTCCAGCATCTCTTCGTCGGTGAAGCCGTCGTCCCGGAGGAGCGTCAGCGTCCCCACCAGGCCCTTGACGACCTTTCCGTCCTTGATGAACTCGGCCGGCACATGGAGGGCCCGGTTCTCACCGCGGCGCACCGCGATCAGCTGGCCCTCCTTGACCAGCTGCCGGACCCGCGTCACCTCGACGCCGAACGCCTCGGCGATGTCGGGGAGGGTGAGCCAGGCGGAAACCAGTCCATCGATCTTTGCGTCAATCTCGGTCACACCCCAAGCGTGCCATCCCCCACTGACAGTCGGTAGCCGGGCATCGCCATCGGTGCACACCACCGGCCACACGAGGCGGCCGGCCGGTCACTGGAGCCCGGGCAGCGCAGCCGACTTCAGGGGCACCGAGGCGTCGGCGGCACGGGCCCGGTCGAGCAGGGCGCCGCGCTCGATGAGCTTGCGCCCCTGCGCCAGATCGCGCGGCCTGCCCACCGCCAGCAGGGCCACCAGCGCGCCCTCCCGCAGCCACAGGGCCGTCCACGCCGCGCTCTCCGGGTCGCCGCGCCAGATCAGCTCGTCGGCGACCGGGCTGTACCCGGCGCACTGCACGAAGCGGCCGAACTGCTCCGACCAGAAGTAGGGCACGGGGTCGTACACCGCGCCCTCCGCCTCGCACCGGGTGAGGTTCGTGGCGACCGTGCGCGGCCCCTGAAGGGCGTTGTCCCAGTGGTGCACGAGGAGGCGACGCCCGTAGCGCGCGGACGGGAAGGAGGCACAGTCGCCGACCGCGTACACGTCCGGCACGGAGGTGCGCAGCCGCTCGTCGGCCCGTACGGAGCGGTCCTCGCACAGCTCGACGCCCGAGCCGGCCAGCCAGTCCGTCGCGCACCGCGACCCGATGCCGATCACCACGGCGTCCGCGGGCAGCGCCGTGCCGTCGGCGAGCACGACGGCGCCCTCCTTCACCGCGGCGACCCTGGTGCCCGTACGCAGCGTGGCGCCCGCGTCGGCGTACCAGCGGGCCATGTGCGCTGCGACCTCCTCGGGCAGCGCGCCGGCCAGCGGGCGGTCCGCCGCCTCCACGACGGTGACCGCGCAGCCGGCCTCGCGTGCCGCGGTGGCGAACTCCGCGCCGATCCAGCCGGCGCCGACCACCACGACGCGCTGCTGCGCCGCGAGCACCGGGCGCAGCCGCTCGGCGTCGTCCAGGGTGCGCAGCACGTGGACGCCGGGGACGCCCTCGCTGCCCGGGAGGGTGACGGCCTCGGCCCCCGTGGCGAGGACCAGCCGGTCGTACGGGACGGGGCCGGTGTCCGTCAGCACTTCGTGGGCGTCGGCGGCGAGTCCGGTGACCCGGCGGCCGAGTTCCAGGTCGATGCCGAGGGAGGCGAAGTCGACGTCGAAGGCCGAGCCGTCCGCCTTGCCGAGCAGCACCGCCTTGGAGAGCGGCGGCCGGTCGTAGGGCGGGTGGGGTTCGGCGCCGAGCAGGGTGATGGTGCCGCGCCAGCCCTGTTCGCGCAGGGCAACGGCGGTCTGTACGCCCGCCATCCCCGCGCCGGCGATGACGACGCGGCGCGAGCGGTCGGGGGTCCGCGAGTACTTGCTCTGCTGGCTCACTCGATCACTCTAGGACGCGGTCCTTCGAGGGACTCAGCACCGCGCGACGAGATCTCTGACACAGGGTCACGGTCCGGCCGCGCAGAGCACCCTTACGACGCGTCGGGAACGCGTACTACTCTGACGGCACTTGTACTCGCGGGAGCCCGGACGCACCGGGCTGAGAGGGAGGCTGCGGCGGCCTCCGACCGTACGAACCTGATCCGGGTCATGCCGGCGAAGGGAGGGGCTGGACACTCATGCATCCACCTGCACGTATGTCGCCGGGAACGGCTGCCGGGCACCCCGATGCGGTGATCGTCGGGGGCGGTCTGGCGGGGCTCGTGACGGCCTGGCGCGCGGCCCAGCGGGGCCTGCGCACGACGGTCGTGGATCCGGAGCCGGGCGGCGGCGCGGCGCGCGTGGCGGCCGGCATGCTGGCCGCCGTCACCGAGCTGCATTACGGCGAAGAAACGCTCCTGGGGCTGAATCTCGACTCCGCCGCGCGCTACCCGGCGTTCGCCGCCGAGCTGGCCGAGGCCGCCGGCCAGGACCTCGGGTACCGGCGGTGCGGCACGCTCGCCGTGGCGCTGGACGCCGACGACCGGGCCCACCTGCGCGAGCTGCACGCGCTGCAGCGCCGCTGCGGTCTGGACTCGGAGTGGCTGACCGGCCGCGAGTGCCGGAAGCTCGAACCGATGCTGGCGCCGGGCGTGCGGGGCGGGCTCCGGGTGGACGGTGACCACCAGATCGACCCGCGGCGGCTCGCGACGGCCCTTCTGACGGCCTGTGAGCGGGCCGGGGTGGCGTTCGTACGGGAGCGGGCCGAGCGGCTCACGATCGCCGACGGGCGGGCCACGGGTGTCGAGCTGGCGGACGGCACGCCGCTGCCCGCCGGGCAGGTCGTCCTGGCCGCCGGCAGCTTCAGCGGACTGCTGGCCGGGGTGCCGGAGCACGTGCGGCCACCGGTCCGGCCGGTCAAGGGCCAGGTGCTGCGGCTGCGGATCCCCGCCGCGTACGGCCCGTTCCTGTCCCGCACCGTGCGTGCCGTGGTGCGCGGCGGCCCGCTCTACCTGGTGCCGCGGGAGAACGGCGACCTGGTCGTCGGCGCCACCAGTGAGGAGCTGGGCTGGGACACCACGGTGACCGCGGGCGGCGTCTACGAGCTGCTGCGCGACGCGCACGAACTGGTGCCGGGCATCACCGAGCTGCCGCTGACCGAGACGATCGCCGGGCTGCGCCCCGGATCGCCCGACAACGCCCCGCTCCTCGGGCCCAGCGCGCTGCCCGGCCTGCTGATGGCCACCGGCCACTTCCGCAACGGCGTGCTGCTCACCCCGGTGACCGGTGACGTCATGGCCCACGCGCTGACCACCGGCGAGCTGCCCGAGGAGGCGCGGCCCTTCACGCCGCTGCGCTTCGGGCCCACGACAGCCGCCGCCCCCTCCTCTGCGCCGACGCGCGCCGCACTTCAGGAGCAGACCGCATGACCCTCCAGCAGGCACCCGAAGCCGCTTCCGGGCCGGCCCCCGTGACCGTCTCCGTGAACGGCGAGCCCCGCGAGATCCCCGCAGGACTGCCGCTCGACCGGCTGGTGGCGACGCTGACCAGCGCGGCCGGCGGGGTCGCCGCGGCCGTCAACGAGGAGGTCGTGCCGCGCGGTCAGTGGCCGGCGACCCCGCTCGGCGCCGGGGACCGCGTCGAGGTGCTCACCGCGGTACAAGGAGGCTGACGCTACACATGACCGATACGCACACCCTCGAAGAGACGACCCTCGCCGGGGCGGCGCCCGACGCCTCCCCCGCTGCGGACCCGCTGGTCATCGCCGGTACGCCCTTCCGGTCGCGGCTGATCATGGGGACCGGCGGCGCGCCGAGCCTGGACATCATGGAGCGCTCGCTGCTCGCCTCGGGCACCGAGCTGACCACTGTGGCGATGCGCAGGCTGGACCCGACGGTGCAGGGTTCGGTGCTCTCCGTACTGAACAGGCACGGCATCCGGACACTGCCGAACACCGCGGGCTGCTACACCGCCGGCGAGGCCGTGCTCACCGCCCGGCTGGCCCGCGAGGCGCTCGGCACGGACTGGGTGAAGCTGGAGGTCGTCGCCGACGAGCGGACCCTGCTGCCGGACCCGGTGGAGCTGCTGGACGCGGCCGAGACGCTGGTCGACGACGGGTTCACGGTCCTGCCGTACACCAACGACGACCCGGTACTGGCGCGGAAGCTGGAGGACGTGGGCTGCGCGGCGATCATGCCGCTGGGCTCCCCCATCGGCTCCGGGCTCGGCATCCGCAACCCGCACAACTTCCAGCTGATCACCGAGCGGGCCGGGGTGCCGGTCATCCTCGACGCCGGCGCCGGCACCGCCTCGGACGCCGCGCAGGCCATGGAGCTGGGCTGTGCCGCGGTGATGCTGGCCTCGGCGGTGACCAGGGCGCAGGAGCCGGCCCTGATGGCGCACGCCATGCGGCACGCGGTCGAGGCGGGCCGGCTGGCGTACCGGGCGGGCCGCATCCCGCGCCGGCACTTCGCCGAGGCGTCCTCGCCGACCGCGGGACTGGCCGAGCTGGACCCGGAGCGGCCCGCCTTCTGAACGATCTGCGCCAGGGGAGTGAGGGCTGTCCGTGGCTGCTCGTAGACTCGTCTGCCGTGGACACCACCCTTCAGGACCCCCTGGTCGGACAGCTGCTCGACGGCCGCTACCGCGTAGAGGCGCGGATCGCCGCCGGCGGGATGGCGACGGTCTACCGCGCCGTCGACACCCGGCTGGACCGGGTGCTCGCCCTGAAGGTGATGCACCCGTCCCTGGTCGCGGACGCCTCGTTCGTCGAGCGCTTCATCCGGGAGGCGAAGTCGGTCGCCCGGCTGTCGCACCCGAACGTGGTCGGCGTGTTCGACCAGGGCGCGGACGGTTCGTACGTGTACCTCGCGATGGAGTACGTCGCGGGGTGCACCCTGCGGGACGTGCTGCGCGAGCGGGGCGCCCTGCAGCCGCGCGCCGCGCTGGACGTCCTGGAGCCGATCCTGGCGGCGCTGGGCTCCGCCCACCGGGCCGGCATGATCCACCGCGACATGAAGCCGGAGAACGTCCTGATCGGGGACGACGGCCGGGTCAAGGTCGCCGACTTCGGGCTGGTCCGGGCGGTCGACACGCACACCACGGCCTCCACCGGCACGGTCCTGGGCACCGTCGCCTACCTCGCGCCCGAGCAGATCGAGGACGGCAGCGCGGACACCCGCGCGGACGTCTACGCCTGCGGCGTGACGCTGTACGAGATGCTCACGGGCAGCAAGCCGCACGACGGTGGCACCGCGGCCCAGGTGCTCTACCAGCATCTCCACGAGGACGTGCCGCCGCCGTCCGGGCTCGTGCCGGGGCTGCCGCCCGAGCTGGACGACCTGGTGGTCGAGGCGACCGCGCGCAATCCCGAGGTACGCCCGCAGGACGCGGTGACGCTGCTCGCGCTGGCCAGAAACGCCCGCGCGGCGCTCTCCGAGGAGCAGCTGGACGCGGTGCCACCGGGGGCGAAGCCGGCGTCCGACACGGCGGGCTCGGAGGACCGGACGAGCGTGATCCAGCGCGCCGCCGCGGTGCAGCTCTCGCTGCCCGGCACGGAGGACGCCGCCGACGACGACGCGGCGGGGCACACCAGCCGGCTGGAGGTGCCGGTGGCGGCCGGCGCGGACGCGCGTACGGACCGGCTGCCCACGGCGAGTGGCGCGCGGGGCGCGGAGACCGCCCGGCGGCCGCGCCGCAGGACGCTGACCGTGGTACTCGCGGTGCTGGCCGCCCTGCTGCTCGGCACGGGCGTCTGGTACGTCACCACCGGCCAGTTCACGGCCGTGCCCTCGGTGCTGGACATGACGCAGCCCAAGGCCGAGCGGACGCTGCACGACGCCGGGCTGGACGTGAAGGTGGCGCACGCCTACAGCTCCACCGTGGAGCGCGGGCACGTGATCTCCACCGATCCGGAGAACGGCAAGCGCATCCGGGGCACCGGCACCGTCACGATCACGCTCTCCAAGGGCCCCGACATCGTCTCCGTGCCGGATCTGTCCGGCACCCCGGTCGCCGACGCGCGGCGCAAGCTGCGGGACCGGGGGCTGACCCCGAGCACCGAGCGCAAGGCGTTCAGCAACGAGGTGGCCAAGGGCTCGGTGATCCGGACGGACCCGGCCGCGGGGGCGAAGCGGCGGCCCGGGACGGCGGTGGCGCTGACCGTCAGCCGGGGGCGTGCGATCGACGTGCCGGACGTGGTCGGCGACGACCGGTCGGACGCGGCGGGCGAGCTGCGCGAGGCCGGCTTCCGGGTGAAGATCGCCGAGCAGCCGGTGTACTCGCCCGAGGACGAGGGCGCGGTCGCGCGGCAGTCCCCGGGCGAGGGGAAGACGCTGGGCGAGGGCGACACGGTGACGCTCACGCTGTCCAAGGGTCCGCAGATGGTCGAGGTGCCGGACGTCGCGGGCGAGAAGGTCACGGACGCGAAGCAGACCCTGGAGGACGCGGGCTTCGAGGTCGAGGTGAAGAAGCCGTTCCTCTTCCCGTCGGACACGGTCGACAGCCAGTCCGTCGACGCGGGCGACACCGCCCCCAAGGGCAGCACCATCACGATCACGCTGGACAGCAAGCTGTGAGGCGTACCTGACACCCACGGGTGGCGGGCCGCCTGGCACCCTTGACGGGTGAGCACTTCCCCGCAGCGCGCCCGTGAGCGCAATCCGATCGGCAGCCACGTCCCGGTGGCCGGCGGTCTCGCCAAGGTCGGCATCCCGTACGCCCAGGAGATCGACGGCGAGGCCGTCCAGGTCTTCGTCGCCAACCCGCGCGGCTGGGCCACGCCGCCCGGCAACCCGATGCAGGACGAGGCGTTCCGCACGGCCTGCGCGGAGCGCGGGATCCCGGCGTACGTGCACGCGCCGTACCTGATCAACTTCGGTTCGCACACCCCGGCGACGGTCGAGAAGTCCGTGGAGTCGCTGCGGCACTCGCTGCGTCGCGGCCGGGAGATCGGGGCGCTCGGCGTGGTGGTGCACACCGGCTCGGCGACCGGCGGGCGCGCGCGGGAGACGGCATTGGCGCAGGTCAGGGAGCACATGCTGCCGCTGCTGGAGGAGCTGACGCACGACGACGACCCGTGGCTGCTGCTGGAGTCGACCGCCGGGCAGGGCGCCTCGCTGTGCTCACTGGCGGAGGACCTGGGCCCCTACCTGGACGCGCTGGACCGGCACCCGAAGGCGGGGCTGTGCCTGGACACCTGCCACGCGTTCGCCGCCGGGCACGACATGGCGGCGCCGGGCGGCACGAAGGCGCTGCTGGACGAGCTGGTGGAGGTGGCCGGCGAGGGCCGGCTGCGGCTGATCCACGCCAACGACTCCAAGGACGTGGCAGGGGCGCACAAGGACCGGCACGAGAACATCGGCTCCGGCCACATCGGCGCCGAGCCGTTCGAGGAGCTGTTCCGGCACCCGGCGACCGCGGGCGTGCCGCTGGTGATCGAGACGCCGGGCGGCAAGGAGGGCCACGCGGCGGACGTGGCCCGGCTGAAGGGGCTGCGGGCGGCCGCCGGCGCGTGACCGGCACCGCCGGTCAGAGCTCCGGGCCGTCGCCCGGTTCCTCCTGGTAGGAGTAGCGCTGCTCGCGCCACGGGTCACCGAGGTTGTGGTAGCCGCGCTCCTCCCAGAAGCCGCGGCGGTCGGCCGTCATGTACTCGATGCCGCGGACCCACTTCGGGCCCTTCCAGGCGTACAGGTGCGGTACGACGAGCCGTACGGGGAAGCCGTGCTCGGCGGTGAGCAGTTCGCCGTCCCGGTGGCTGGCGAAGAGGCAGCGCTCGCCGGCGAAGTCCGCCAGCGGCAGGTTCGAGCTGAATCCGTACTCGGCCCAGACCATCACATGGGTGACGTCGGGGGCCGGCGGCGCCAGGTCGAGCACCGTGCGCGTCAACACTCCGCCCCATTCGGCGCCCAGCATGCTGAACTTCGTCACGCAGTGCATGTCGGCGACGACGGTGGCATACGGCAGCGAGGTGAATTCCTCGTGCGTCCAGCAGTGCTTGTCACCGTCGGCCGTGGCGCCGAACACCCGGAATTCCCAGCGCTCGGGGCGGAACTTGGGGACGGGGCCGTAGTGCGTGACCGGCCATCCGCGCTGCAGTCGCTGCCCCGGAGGCAGCTGAGGAAGCTCCTCTTCGCGGCTATCCGGCTGACCCATGTCTCCATGGTGTCAGACCGGAAGGGGTGCTGATGACCAGGGAGGGGCCGATTCGGGCAACTCCCACTAAGCGTGCACTTACTGGACGCCCCGTGCGCGCCGGTGCAAGGATGCCCGGCACCTGTCCAGTCGACGTGTGGAAGGAGCCTTGCAGTCATGCAGGGAGATCCCGAGGTCATCGAGTTCCTGAACGAGCAGCTGACCGCCGAGCTGACCGCGATCAACCAGTACTTCCTGCATGCCAAGCTGCAGGATCACAAGGGCTGGACCAAGCTCGCCAAGTACACGCGCGCGGAGTCCTTCGACGAGATGCGGCACGCGGAGGTGCTCACCGACCGCATTCTGCTCCTGGACGGCCTGCCCAATTACCAGCGGCTCTTCCACGTCCGCGTCGGGCAGACGGTGACCGAGATGTTCCAGGCCGACCGGCAGGTCGAGGTCGAGGCCATCGACCGGCTGCGGCGCGGCATCGAGGTGATGCGGAACAAGGGCGACATCACGTCCGCCAACGTCTTCGAGTCGATCCTCGCCGACGAGGAGCACCACATCGACTACCTGGACACCCAGCTGGAGCTGATCGAGAAGCTCGGCGAGGCGCTCTACCTGTCCACGGTGATCGAGCAGACCGCGCCGGACGAGGCGTGACGGGGCACGGGCGGCTTCGTCGCCCGACGGGCCGCTAGGCGGCTTCGGGCAGCTCCGTCGGCGCCGGGGCGCCCTGATCGGGCAGCTTCTCCAGCGCGGGGGCACCCTTGTCGGCCAGCTCCCGGCGGGGGCAGGCGCCGCGGCCCAGCAGGGCCTGGATGCGCTTCACGCAGCCGCCGCAGTCGGTGCCGGCCTTGCAGGCGGAGGCTATCTGGCGCGGCGTGCAGGCGCCGGTGTCCGCATGTTCGCGCACCTTTTCCTCAGTGATTCCGAAGCACGAGCAGACGTACACGCTGGTCACCCCCGTCCTTCCCGTAGCTTCGGATGATCTTGAGTGAGGTTACCCTTACCTTACCCGTCATGGCGGGCGCTTAACAACGCAGTGGGGCGCGGATCACAGGATCCGCGCCCCACTTCGCGTCTACGCGCCCGTCTACTGGTCCCGGTACATCTCCGCGACCAGGAATGCCAGGTCCAGCGACTGGCTGCGGTTCAGCCGGGGGTCGCAGGCCGTCTCGTACCGCTGGTGCAGATCGTCGACGAAGATTTCGTCGCCGCCGCCCACGCACTCCGTGACGTCGTCACCGGTCAGCTCCACGTGGATGCCGCCCGGGTGCGTGCCGAGCGCCTTGTGGACCTCGAAGAAGCCCTTGACCTCGTCCAGCACGTCGTCGAAGCGGCGCGTCTTGTGGCCGGAGGCCGCCTCGTAGGTGTTGCCGTGCATCGGGTCGGTGATCCACGCGACCTGCGCACCCGAGGCGGTGACCTTCTCCACCAGCTCGGGGAGCTTGTCGCGGATCTTGTCGGCGCCCATCCGGGTGATGAAGGTCAGCCGGCCCGGCTCGCGGTCCGGGTCCAGCCGGTCGATCAGCGCCAGGGCGTCCTCGGGCGTGGTCGTCGGGCCGAGCTTCACGCCGATCGGGTTGCGCACCTGGGCGGCGAACTCGATGTGCGCGTGGTCCAGCTGCCGGGTCCGCTCGCCGATCCACAGCATGTGGCCGGAGACGTCGTACAGCTTGCCGGTACGGGAGTCCGTACGGGTCAGCGCCGTCTCGTAGTCCAGCACCAGCGCCTCGTGCGAGGCGTAGAACTCGACGGTCTTGAACTCCTCCGGGTCCACCCCGCAGGCGTTCATGAAGTTCAGCGCCCGGTCGATCTCGCGCGCCAGCGCCTCGTAGCGCTGGCCCGAGGGCGAGGACTTCACGAAGTCCTGGTTCCAGGCGTGCACCTGGCGCAGGTCGGCGTAGCCGCCGGTGGTGAAGGCGCGGACCAGGTTCAGCGTGGCGGCGGACGCGTGGTACATCCGCTTCAGCCGCTGCGGGTCCGGGATACGGGCCGCCTCGGTGAACTCGAAACCGTTGACGGAGTCGCCGCGGTACGTCGGCAGGGTCACGCCGTCGCGGGTCTCGGTCGGCTTGGAGCGCGGCTTGCTGTACTGGCCGGCGATCCGGCCGACCTTCACGACGGGCACGGATCCGGCGTAGGTGAGGACGGCGCCCATCTGGAGCAGCGTCTTGAGCTTGTTGCGGATGTGCTCGGCCGACACCGCGTCGAACGCCTCGGCGCAGTCGCCGCCCTGCAGCAGGAACGCCTCACCACGGGCGACGGCTCCCAGGCGCTCGCGCAGCTGGTCGCACTCGCCCGCGAAGACGAGCGGCGGATAGGACTCGAGCTCCGCGATCACATCGCGCAGAGCCTCTTGGTCCGGCCAGTCAGGCTGCTGCGCCGCGGGCAGGTCTCGCCAGGTGTGGCCACCGGCGTGGATTTCAGCGTTCACGGTCACCCCGTCAACATTACGGGGTCTTCGCACCCGTCCAGTACGCCGACCGCACTATGAGACAGGCCCCACAGCACTCACCGGACCATCGGGTAGGGTGCTGGCCATGTTCGCGCAGACAACCATGACCTGGTGGTGGACCGCTCATCCGGCGGCCCACTGATTCGCGCGCACACACCGACTGCGAAGGCCGCCCGAGGGGCGGCCTTCGGTCTTTCCGGCTCCGGCCCGCCCCTCTCCCCAGCCCCTGAGTGAGAGAAGGACGCGATCATGGACCTTGCCGAGCTGCTCGCCGACGACCGGCCCTTTGCCCTGCTGCGCCGCCGCACCCCCGGCCGCGACCACGACACGGTCGAGGTGCTCACCGGCCCGGTCGCCACGTACGAACGGCTCGCCGACCTCCCCGAGGGCCTGGCCATGGTGCCCTTCCGGCAGATCCGGGAGCGCGGCTTCGACGTGCGCGACGACGGCACGCCGCTGGCGGCGCTGGTCCCCGAGGAGCGGTACGAGCTGCCGCTCGCGGAGGCACTGGCGCAGCTGCCCGACCACGCGGTCGCGGTCACGGGCGGTGCCTTCGACGTGACCGACGAGGAGTACGCCGGGATCGTCGGGCGGGTGCTGGACCAGGAGATCGGCCGGGGCGAGGGCGCGAACTTCGTCATCCGGCGGACCTTCCGGGGCAAGATCCCGGGCTTCGGACGGGCCGACGCGTTGGCCCTCTTCCGACGGCTGCTGGCCACGGAGCGCGGCGCGTACTGGACCTTCGTGGTGCACACCGGCGAGCGCACCCTGGTCGGCGCGAGCCCCGAGGTGCACGTGCGCATGAGCGGCGGCACGGTGGTCATGAATCCGATCAGCGGGACCTACCGCTACCCGGCCGGCGGCCCCACCGCCGACGACCTGCTGGACTTCCTCGCCGACGGCAAGGAGATCGAGGAGCTCTCGATGGTCGTCGACGAGGAGCTCAAGATGATGTGCACGGTCGGCGACAAGGGCGGCGTGGTGATCGGCCCCCGCCTGAAGGAGATGGCGCACCTCGCGCACACCGAGTACGAGCTGCGCGGCCGCTCCACCCTGGACGTCCGCGAGGTGCTCAAGGAGACGATGTTCGCGGCGACCGTCACCGGCTCGCCCGTGCAGAACGCCTGCCGGGTCATCGAGCGGTACGAGCCCGGCGGGCGCGGTTACTACGCGGGCGCGCTGGCGCTGATCGGGCGGAACGCCGGGAGCGATGGGCGGGAGGGGGAGGCCGGCGCGCAGACGCTGGACTCGCCGATCCTGATCCGCACCGCGGACATCGGCGCGGACGGGGAGCTGCGGGTGTCGGTCGGCGCGACGCTGGTACGCGGCTCGGACCCGGCGGGCGAGGTGGCCGAGACGCACGCCAAGGCCGCCGGGGTGCTCACCGCGCTGGGCGTGCGGGAGGCGCCGGCCCGTCGCGCGGACGCCGGGCCGCCGCGGCTGGCGGAGGATCCGCGGGTGCGGGCCGCGCTGGACGCGCGCCGCGCGGACCTCGCGCCGTTCTGGCTGCGGATGCAGACCACCGCGCCGACCGCGGCGCTGGAGGGCCACGCGCTGGTGATCGACGCCGAGGACACCTTCACCGCGATGCTGGCGCACCTGCTGCGCACCTCGGGGCTGGAGGTGACCGTACGGCGGTACGACGAGCCGGGGCTGCGGGAGACGGCGCTGGCGCACGAGGGCCCGATCGTGCTGGGCCCGGGGCCCGGCAACCCCGCCGACCTGACCGACCCGAAGATGCGGATGCTGCGCGGGCTGGCGGCCGAGCTGCTGCGGGAACACAAGCACGGCCTGCTCGGGGTCTGCCTGGGGCATGAGCTGATCGCCGCGGTGCTCGGCCTGGAGATCGTCCGGAAGGACGTGCCCTTCCAGGGGGCGCAGGAGCGGATCGACTTCTTCGGGCGCGAGGAGACGGTCGGGTTCTACAACACCTACACCGCGCGCTGCGACGAGAGCGCCGTCGAGGAGCTGGCCATGCACCGCGTGGAGCTGAGCCGGGACCCGGGGAGCGGGGACGTGCACGCGCTGCGCGGCCCGGGCTTCGCGGGGGTCCAGTTCCACCCGGAGTCGGTGCTGACGCTGGACGGGGCCGCGCTCACCTCTCAGCTGCTGGCTGCTGTGCTGGTGTGACGAGGAAGTTGGCGTTGGAGCGGCCGGCCAGATGGTCCGCGATGTTGGCGACCGTCGTGGCGACGATCTGGCCGACCGCTTCCTCGGTGAAGTACGCCTGGTGCGAGGTGACCAGGACGTTCCCGAACGTCATCAGGCGGGCGAGGGTGTCGTCCTCGACGACTTCGAGCGACTTGTCGAAGAAGAACAGCCCGGCCTCCTCCTCGTAGACGTCCAGGCCGACGCCGAAGAGCCGGCCGGCCTTGAGCGTCTCCACGAGGGCCGCGGTGTCCACGAGGCCGCCGCGGCTGGAGTTGATCAGGATCGCGTCGTCCTTCATCGCCGCCAGCGCCGGGGCGTCGACCAGGTGCCGGGTGTCCTCCAGCAGGGGCACGTGCAGGCTGATCAGGTCGGACTCGGTGAACAGCCGCCGCCGGTCCACGTAGGTCATGCCCAGTTCGGTGCAGGCCGGGTTCTCGGCGATGTCCCAGCCGAGCAGCCGCATGCCGAAGCCGTGCGCGATCCGCGCGAACGCCTCGCCGATCCTGCCGGTGCCGATCACGCCGACGGTGCGGCCGCGCAGGTCCCGGCCCATCAGGCCGTCCAGCCGGAAGTCGAAGTTCCGGGTGCGGTTGGCGGCGCGTACGATCCGCCGGTTCACCGCCAGCGCGAGCCCCCAGGCGAACTCGGCGACGGAGTACGGGGAGTAGGCGGACACCCGGGCGACGGTGAGGCCGAGGTCGGCTGCGGCCCGCAGGTCGATGTTGTTGTAGCCGGTGGAGCGCTGGGCGATCATCTTCGTGCCGCCCACCGCTAGCTCCTGGAGCACCCCGGCGGTCAGCTCGTCGTTGACGGCGGTGCTGACGACCTCGTAGCCGGCCGCGATGGGCGCGGTGTCGCTGTTGAGGAAGACGTCGAGGCTGCGGACCTGGTGACGGCCGTCGAAGGCGCGCTCCAGCAGCGCGCGCTCGTCCGTCTGCACCCCGAAGGCCACGATCTCCACACTGCGCTCCCACTTGTACCGCTTCACGGTCGTACGGGCGATGCGCCGAATATACGGCCCACCGCCCGTCACCGCCGCACGGAGCGGACGGCGCGCCGCGGGGGCGCGCCGCCGCGTCAGCCGAAGAAGACCCCGGCCTCGGAGTACAGCTTCGGGTCCACCGTCTTCAGCTTCGCGGTGGCCTCGGCGATCGGCACCCGGACGATGTCCGTGCCGCGCAGCGCGACCATCTTTCCGAAGTCGCCGTCGCGCACGGCGTCGATGGCGTGCAGCCCGAAGCGGGTGGCCAGCCAGCGGTCGAACGCGCTGGGCGTGCCGCCGCGCTGGGTGTGGCCCAGTACGGTCGTGCGCGCCTCCTTGCCCGTACGCCGCTCGATCTCCTTGGCCAGCCACTCCCCCACGCCCGAGAGCCGGACGTGCCCGAAGGAGTCGGTGGTGTCGTCCTTCAGGACCATCGGGCCGTCCTTGGGCATGGCGCCCTCGGCGACGACCACGATGGGCGCGTAGCGGACCTTGAAGCGGGACTCCACCCAGTCGCAGACCTGCTCGATGTCGAACCGCTGCTCGGGAATGAGGATCACGTTGGCGCCGCCGGCCAGGCCGGAGTGGAGCGCGATCCAGCCCGCGTGCCGCCCCATGACCTCCACGACGAGGACGCGCATGTGCGACTCGGCGGTGGTGTGCAGCCGGTCGATGGCCTCGGTGGCGACGCCGACGGCGGTGTCGAAGCCGAAGGTGTAGTCGGTGGCCGAGAGGTCGTTGTCGATGGTCTTGGGGACGCCCACGCACGGGATGCCGTGCTCGCCCGACAGGCGCGCGGCGACGCCGAGGGTGTCCTCGCCGCCGATCGCGACCAGCGCGTCCACCTCGTTCTTGGCGAGGTTCTCCCGGATCCGCCGGACCCCGTCCTCCTGCTTGAAGGGGTTGGTGCGCGAGGACCCCAGGATGGTGCCGCCGCGCGGGAGGATGCCGCGGACCGCCGGGATGTCCAGCGGTACCGTGTCGCCCTCCAGCGGCCCGCGCCAGCCGTCCCGGAAGCCCACGAAGTCGTACTCGTACTCCTGGGTGCCCTTGCGGACCACCGCCCGGATGACCGCGTTCAGACCGGGGCAGTCGCCGCCACCGGTAAGCACTCCGACCCGCATCGCTACGTCCCTTCGTCCCGTGATGGACCGACGCGGGTCACGCTAATGGTGATCCAGGTCACTCAGGAGGGGGATGAGGGGCGGAATCCGGTGATTTTCCGGGGTACCGGGGCGCGGCCGTTCACTCGTACGAGCGGTCCCCGACGGGGCGGGACGCCGGCCGCCGCCGTCAGGGCGTGTCCAGCCCGCGCTCGATCGCGTACCGGACCAGCTCGACCCTGTTGTGCAGTTGGAGCTTGCCGAGGGTGTTCTGGACGTGGTTCTGCACCGTGCGGTGCGAGATGACCAGCCGCTCGGCGATCTGCTTGTACGAGAGGCCCTTGGCGACCAGGCGCAGCACCTCGGTCTCGCGCTCGGTCAGCCGCGGCGCGCCCGGCTCGTCCTCGGTGGCCGGGGCCGGCTCGGTCGCCAGCCGGCGGTACTCCCCCAGCACCAGGCCGGCCAGGCCGGGCGTGAACACCGGGTCGCCGACGGCGGTGGAGCGGACCGCCTCGATCAGCTCCGCCGTGCTCGCGGACTTCACGAGATAGCCCGTCGCGCCGGACTTCACGGCCTCCAGTACGTCCGCGTGCTCGCCGCTCGCGGACAGCACCAGGACCCGCAGCCGGGGGTTGCCGCCGACCAGCTCGCGGCAGACCTCGACGCCGGGCAGGCCGGGGAGGTTGAGGTCGAGGACCAGCACGTCGGGCGCGGCGGCCTGCGCTCTGCGGACCGCCTGCGGCCCGTCGCCCGCGGTCGCCACCACGTCGAACCCGGCCTCCGCCAGGTCCCTGGCCACCGCGTCCCGCCACATCGGGTGGTCGTCGACCACCATGACCCTCACGCCCGGCTGTTCGCTCATGCGCCTGCCTTCCCCCGTCGTCCGCCCTCGGGCACACCGCCCTTGGGCACCGTCAGCTCCACTTCCGTGCCCTGGTCCGGGACGGAGATCCACTCGGCGCTGCCGCCGAGGTCTCGCAGCCGTCCGCGGATGGACAGCGCGACCCCGAGCCGGCCCTCGCGCTCGGCGTCGGCGAGCCGGCCCTCCGGGATGCCCGGACCGTCGTCCCGCACCGTCACGATCACCGCCTCCGGCTCGTCCTCGACCAGGATCCACGCGTGCGCCCCGTCGCCCGCGTGCACCCGCACATTGTCCAACGCGGCACTGACAGCCGCGGCCAGCTCCGCGGCGCGGGCCGCCGGGAGCAGCACCGGGGCACCCGGCTCGGAGAAGGTCACCCCGGCGCCCGCGTGCGGCGCGAGCAACGCCCGCACGTCGCACGGCTCGTCGGAGAACTCCTCCCCCTCGGGCACGCAGTTGTCGCCGTACGAAGGCCCGTTGTCGCGGTACGAAGGCCCGTCGGCCTGACCGTCCTCGTACGCCGCGTCCGCACCGTCTCCGTACGCCGCGTCCGCACCGTCCCCCTGTGCCGCGGCCGCGGCTTCCTTGGACGGCGCGGGCCGCCGCGCCGGCACCAGCCCGCTGGAGACCAGCGTGCGCAGCGCGACCTCCTGCTCGCCCGCCATCCGGCCCAGCTCCGCCGCCTCACCGCCGAGCGCGGCGCCGCGCCGCTGCACCATGGCCAGCACCTGGAGCACGCTGTCGTGGATGTCCCGGGCCAGCCGCTCGCGTTCGCGGGTGGCCGCCTCGATCTGCAGGGCGCGCGCGAGGGTGCGCTCACTCGCCCTGGCCACCTCGACGACGTAACCGATGGCCACGCTCGCCACCCACACCAGCAGCACGTTGTGCACGGTGTCCCGGGCGAACTCCTGGCGTTCCACGAGGTTGGCGACCGCCACCACCGACGAGGCGCCCGCTGCCCAGCGCCAGCCGCCCTTGATCGCGAAGCCCAGCGCCGCGCCGGCCGTCCATATCGACGGCAGCGTGGGCGCGCCGCCCGCTATCCGCGCGTGGGTGTCGACGAGCGGGGTCAGCAGGATGCCGGCGACCGCGAAGGCGAGGTCGCCGAAGAGGAAGCGGCGGGTGCAGCGCTCGGCGGAAGTGGTGCACCGCCAGGTCAGCACCATCCACAGGGTGAGCGCCGCCATGTACGCGGCACCGCCCAACGGGTGCGCGTACTCGGTGTAGTTGAGCGAGAAGATCACCACGGCGTAGACCAGGGTGAGCACGCGGTACCCCGTCAACGCCCGCCACAGCGGGAGTTCGACGGACATTCGCAGCACCCGCTGCTGCCGGGTACGCGCCGTGGCCCCGGGCGGCGCGGCCCCCCGCGCCGGGTCCGCCGCAGTGCTCGCCGGCCCCGCCATCGCGGGTATCCGGTCCTCCGATGTCATCTGGCCCCCCTCGCCGGGCTACCGGTCGCCGGGCCCGGACTTCTTCGCCGCCTTCTCCGCCTCGGCCTGCTTCTTGGCGGCCTCGGCGATCTGCCGCTTGGCCGCCGTCGCGTAGATGTCGACGTACTCCTGGCCCGACAGCTTCATGATTTCGTACATGACCTCGTCGGTGACCGACCGCAGGATGAAGCGGTCGCCCTCCATGCCGTGGTACCGGCTGAAGTCCAGCGGCTTCCCGATGCGGATGCCGGGCCGGATCATCTTCGGCACCACCTTGCCGGGCGGCTGCACCTTCTCCGTGTCGATCATCGCCACGGGGATCACCGGCGCGCCGGTGGCCAGCGCCACCCGGGCCAGGCCGCCGGGCTTGCCCCGGTAGAGCCGGCCGTCGGGCGAGCGGGTGCCCTCGGGGTAGATCCCGAACAGCTCGCCGCGCTCCAGCACCTCGATGCCGCTCTTGATCGCCGCCTCGCCCGCGCCGCGCCCGCCGCTACGGTCCACCGGGAGCTGGCCGACGCCCTTGAAGAACGCGGCCGTCAGCTTGCCCTTGACGCCGGGCGAGGTGAAGTACTCGGCCTTGGCGATGAAGGTGACCTTCCGGTCGAGCACCGCGGGCAGGAAGAAGGAGTCGGAGAACGACAGGTGGTTGCTCGCCAGGATCGCCGGGCCCTCGGCGGGGATGTTCTCCAGGCCCTCGACCCAGGGCCGGAACGCCAGCTTCAGCGAGTTGCCGATGGAAAACTTCATTGCGCCGTAGATCAACGCCACTCCTTCTGTGTCTGACGCAAAGACCTTAACCCGGCCGGTGCCCCGCCCCTCTCACCGTGCATGGCACCGCGGCCGCGCCCGCACGGCACACCCCCGCCCTGCGGACCTATCCGGGCGGCTGAGCTTTGCGTACCCTGCAGTTACCAGCTCTCGCCGCAGGCCGGCGCTTCCTCTTTACCGAACGGAGTCCTTCGGTGCCGCTCCTTCCCGGGGCCGAGCCGTTCCGCCATGAAGGCGGGCAGGTCGGCGTCCTCGTCTGCCACGGCTTCACCGGCTCCCCGCAGTCCGTCCGTCCCTGGGCCGAGTACCTCGCGGCGCGCGGCCTCACCGTCTCGCTGCCGCTGCTACCCGGGCACGGCACCCGCTGGCAGGACCTCCAGATCACCACCTGGCAGGACTGGTACGCCGAGGTCGACCGGGAGCTGCGCGACCTGACCGCCCGCTGCGACCAGGTCTTCGTCTGCGGCCTGTCCATGGGCGGCGCGCTGACGCTGCGGCTCGCCGCGCGGCACGGCGACGCGATCAGCGGCCTGGTCGTGGTGAACCCCGCGAACAAGGTGCACGACGCGGCCGCCCCGCTGCTGCCCGTGCTGCGCCACCTCGTCCGCAGCACCAAGGGCCTGACCAGCGACATCTGCCAGGCGAACGCCATGGAGACCGGCTACGACCGGGTCCCACTGCACGCCGCGCACTCCGTGCGCCAGTTCTTCCGGCTGGTCGACGCCGAGCTGCCGCAGGTCACCCAGCCGCTGCTGGTGATGACCAGCCCGCAGGACCACGTCGTGCCGCCGGCCGACTCCGAACGCATCATGAGCCGGGTCTCGTCCAAGGACCTGCGGCAGAAGCTGCTGGAGCGCAGCTACCACGTCGCGACCCTGGACCACGACGCGGCGCAGATCTTCGAGGACACCTACGACTTCATCGCGCGCCTCGCACCGGCCGTGAAGAGGGAGGGGACGACCACCAGTGGGGGAGCGTGACCCGCGCGATCCTCTCGACGAGGACGCCGCCTGGGCCGAGATCGTGGCCTCCTACGGGGAGGAGCCGGCCTTCCCCGCGCCCGAGGACCGGCCGTCCGCGCCGATGTCCGGGGACGCGGATCGCCCGGTGACCGAGCTGGACCTGGAGAAGGGCCTGGCGAACTGGGAGAAGGAGCTGGGGCTGGACAAGGGCCCGGTGGAGAAGCCGGACGGACCGCTGGGCACGGAGCCGGAGAAGGGCTCGGGCGCCGGGCTGGAGGCGGCGGCCGAGACCCGGCCGGGCGCCGAGGAGGCCGCGGGCGACGCGCCGCCCGCCGAGCGGCCGGAGAACGGTGCCGGCGACCGGCCCGGCGGCGGCTCCGGCGACCGGCCCGGCAGCTTCGTGGTGTTCGCGCCGGGCGTCGGGCCGCGCGACTGGTCGGCCGCCGAGCCCTCCGACGAGGACTTCGACGAGGACGACGAGGGGCACTTCACCCCGCCCGAGCCACCGCCGCTGCCGCAGGCCGACGTGACGACCAAGTTTGCGTGGATCGCGCTGCTCGGCGGCCCGCTGCTGCTCATCCTGGTGATGGTCTTCCAGCAGCCGGTGACGTGGTGGATCACCACGCTGGGCATCGGCGGTTTCCTGGGCGGCTTCGCGACGCTGGTCGCCCGTATGAAGAGCGACGATGACGACGAGCCCCGGCCCGGGGGCGGCGCGGTCGTCTGAGGATGCCGGGCGCCGCCCGCGGCCGGCCGCTCAGGAAGCGGCCGGCACCCGCAGCGCCGCCAGCACCGGCAGGTGATCGGATGCGGCCAGCAGGTCGGCCTCCGTGACACCGGGCAGGTCGATCGGCACGCCGCAGGCGAGGACCTCGATGCCGGAGGTGGCGAACACCCCGTCGATGCGCTGGTGCGGATCGTGCGGGGTGGAGGTGTACTCGCCGCCCCACGGCGCGGCCTCCCAGGCGTCCGTCAGCGACCCGGCCAGCCGCCGGAAGCTGCGGCCCTTGGGCCGGTCGTTGACGTCACCACCGGCCACCGCGTGCTCCACATCCAGCAGCGTGAGCCGCTCCAGGAGCAACCCCGCCTGCTCGTACCGCTCCGCCGCGCTCAGGCTCAGGTGCGCGCTGAGCACGCCGAGCCGGCTCCCCCCGATGCGCAGCACCGCGGTCGCGAAGCCGCGCCGGTGCAGGCCGGGCGTCTTGGGCAGCAGGACGTCCTCGGCGCGCTCCACGTGGGCGCGGAGCGAGGTGAGGATCATCGGGCCGCAGGCCGTCGCGCCGCCCGTGGCGTACACCAGGTCCGACTCCCGGGCCAGGGCCGCCGCCGCCTTCCGCCAGCGGAAGAAGCGCGGCGCCTCCTGGATGAGCGCGACGTCGGGGGCGCAGGCCCGGATCACCCTGGCGAGCGCCGCCCGGTCGTCCCGCATCGAGCGGATGTTGTAGCTGAGCACCCGGACGACGGCCGATCCGCCGGACTCGGTACGGGACTCGGGGAACATGCTCAAGGTGCCAGGTCCTCTCGCCGGGGGCCGGTGATCGCGCGGGCTCAGAGTAGAGCACTGCCCGCCACGCCCCGGAAGGCGCGGCGGGCAGCAGCGGCGCACGCGACCGCCCGGGCACTGCCCCTTGCGGCCTCGGGCGCGAGCGCTTCCTATCCCTGGCGGGCCAGGTCGGCGGCGCCGACGAGGCCGGCCTTGCCGCCGAGCTGGGCGGCGAGGACCTGCGCGTGCGGCCGCCACTGGTTGCCGACCAGCCAGCGCCGGAAGGACTTGCGGATCGGGTCCAGGACCAGTTCGCCCTCGTCGGAGACGCCGCCGCCGACGATGAAGGCGGAGGGGTCGAAGAGCGAGGCGAGATCGGCCAGGCCGGCGCCGGCCCAGCGGGCCAGCTCGCGGAAGGAGTCGACGGCGACCGGGCAGCCCTGCCGGGCGGCCTCGCTGACGTGCCGGCCCTCGATGCCCTCGGAGGTGCCGTCGCCCAGGCCGAGCAGGATCTCGGCGTTCTCCGGGGTGGCGAAGGCGCGCTGCCGGGCGTAGCGCAGGAGGGCGCGGCCGGAGGCGTACTGCTCCCAGCAGCCCTGGCTGCCGCAGCCGCACAGCAGGCCGTCGGGCACGACCCGGATGTGGCCGAACTCCGCGGCGACACCGAAGCGGCCGCGGCGCAGCTTGTTGCCGATGATGATGCCGCCGCCGAGGCCCGTGCCGAGCGTGATGCAGATGACATCGCTGTGGCCCTGGCCGGCGCCGAACTTGTACTCGCCCCAGGCCGCGGCGTTGGCGTCGTTCTCCACGACGACCGGCAGGCCGACGCGCTGCTCGACGTTGTCCTTGAGCGGCTCGTGGCGCCAGTTGATGTTCGGGGCGAAGAGCACCGTGGCACGCTTCTCGTCGACGTAGCCGGCGGCGCCGATGCCCACGGCCTCCACCTGGTGGTCCGCGCCGACGGTGCGGACCGCGTCGGCGATGGCCTCGGTCAGCGCCTCGGAGGTCGGCGGGGTCGGCACCTTGCACGTCTCAAGGATCGTGCCCTCTTCGTCGACCACGCCGGCCGCGATTTTCGTGCCGCCGATGTCGACGCCGATGGTGAGTCCCATGTGTCCCTCAGTTTTCCGGTCGTACCCCGCCAACGGACAACCGTACCGGAGCCGGGGGGCGACCGGAGGCCGAAGGATCATCAGCCGGACTCCTGCCGTTGCGCGGCCGGCCCGGCAGGGCCTCAGTCGAGGTCGATCCGCTCGCTGCCGGACGTGCCCGCCGGGCCGTCGTCGCCGCGCGGCCCGCCGTCGGTGCCCTCCGCGGGGTCCGCGTGCGGGCCGCGGGCCGTGGCGTCCCGGCCGCCGGCGGCGTCGCGGGTCCAGCGGCGCTCGCCCGCCTCGACGGCGGAGCGGTAGGCGGCGAGCAGCTCGGAGCCGGCCGCCGCGAGGTGGTCGAAGACCTCGGGGTTGCGCTCGATGACCGGCTCGACGGCGGCCTTGGCCTGCTGGAGGAGGTGGTTGACCGCGCCCTTGGCGGCCACCCCGCCGACCGCGCCGGGCAGCTGGATGCCCGCGAGGCGGTCGCCGACCGCCTCGGCGAGCTTGCGCAGCTCCTCGGCGGCGCTGCCGGGCTGCCGGCCGTGCTCGGCGCGGCGGCGGGCGCGCTCCGCCGCCAGGTCCTCGGCGCAGGCCTGCTCCCAGGCGTCGTCGTCCGCCCGGGAGGTGTGGTCGGCGGGGCGCTCGGTGTCATCGGTCATGACGGGCTCCTGGCGGCGGTACGTCGGAGGGCGGGTGCTTTCGACGTTACCGGAATGGCGGTACCCGCACGCCCCTCAGCCCGGACCTGCACGGCTTTCCCGCGTACGGCTGCCCCGCGTGCCCACCGGCGTTCGGCAGGGCCGGCCGCCTGCGGTCACCGGTCGCGGGGCCACAGGTCCGGGTCGGGGGTGAAGCGGACGTGCAGCGCGCCGTCGCGCAACCCGGCGCCGGAGACGGTGCAGCGGCGCAGGACGGACGGGAGCGTGCGGATGCGCCGGAACGGGCCGACCGTGACGATCAGTTCGTCGCCGCGCCGGACCAGGCCGAGCGCGTCGCGGGTGGCGCCGGGCAGCGGCAGCCGCCAGACCAGCAGCCCGTCCGTGGCGAGGCGGTCCTCCACGGTCCCGGCGGTGTCGGCGGTGTCGGCCGCCGCGCTCTCCCCCGGGTCCTCGTCCGGCACCCCGTCGAGCAGCCCGGCCAGCTCCTCTTGTCCCTGCGGGTCGCGGCCCAGGTGCGGCACCTCGTGCACCGGTACCCCGGCGAACTCCTCCCGCAGCGCCTTGAGCGCGACCTGCTGCCGGCCGGAGAGCCCGGCCAGGAAGGGGTCGGCGGAGCCCACGGGCAGCAGCCGGTTGGCGACCACGGCGTCCAGGCGGTGGCCGAAGAGGGCCAGGCCGGCGCGGGTGGCGCGCAGGTCGGCCGCGCCCGCCGGGCCCGGCTCGACGACCAGCCGCACGGTCGTGCCGGGGGCCTCGATGACCGCCTGGACGGCGGCCAGCTCGTTCTCCCAGCGCGCGGCGGTCTCGTACACCTTCTGCGCGGGCATCGGCACGCCGGCGAGCTGGGCGAGCACCGGGCGGAGCGCGCGGGCCGCCTGGCGTTCGGCGGGCAGCAGCCGGCGCAGCCCGCGGCGGGCCTGCTCGGGCAGGGCCAGCAGCCGGACGGCCCGGTCGGCGGGCGGCAGGTCGACGACGACCAGGTCCCAGCTGCCGGCCTCGTGGGCGGCGCGCAGCGCGTGCAGCAGCGCGAAGATCTCCGCGCCGGGGAGTTCGATGAGCTCGTCCTCGTCCAGCGGGGTCGCGCCGAGCAGGTCGAACGCGGCGGCGGCGCGCTCCTGGAAGCCCAGGAACTCGCGGCGGAAGTGTTCGGCGGTGTCGACGCGGGCGGCGGTGAGGCCGGGCGCCGGCGCGACGGGCTCCCCGGAGAGCGGCGTGCCGAGCACCGCTTCGGGGACGCCGCTCTCCAGGGTGAGGAACAAGGTGCGCTGCTGCCGCCGGGCCGCCGCGAGGGCGGTGGCGGCGGCGACGGTGGTGCGGCCCGCGCCGCCGGGACCGGTGACGAGGACCGTGCGTGTCATCAGGGGCGCGCGGCCTCGTCGGAGCCCGTGGCGCCGCCCTCGACACGGTTCTTCAGGCCGGCGAGCGCGCGGTCGATGATGACCTTCTCGGCCTTCCGCTTGATCATGCCGAGCATCGGGATCTTGACGTCGACGGTGAGCTGGTAGGTGACCTCGGTGTGCTTGCCGCCGGCCACCGGCGCGAGGCGGTAGGAGCCGTCCAGGGCGCGCAGCATCTGGGACTTCACGAGCGACCAGCTGACCTCGTGCTCGCCGGTCCAGGTGTAGGCGAGGGTGTGGTCGTCCTTGATCGCGCCGGCGTCCAGCACCAGCCGGACCTGCCGGGCGCGGCCCTGGTCGTCCTTCTCCAGCACCTCGGCCTCCTTGACCTCTCCGGTCCATTCCGGATAGCGGTCGAAGTCGGCGATCACTCCCATCACATCGGCGGGCGCCGCCTCGATCGTGATGCTAGAGCTGGTGTGTTCGGCCATCGCCGTGACTCCTCCATGCCGATTCCTGCCGGTACGCCGACTCGTGGGGGCCGGGGCCGACGGTGCGGGAACCGGGGCCGACCCTGCTGCTGAAGGCTACCGCGCGGCGGGGGCCGCCCCGACCCGCGGGCCGCGGGCGCGACGCGGGACGGCACGGGTACCGGCGGGCGCGGTGGGTACCGGCGGGCGCCGGCGGGTCACCACTCCAGCGCGAACGGCGCCCCAGTGGCGTTGAAATGCCCGACATTGATGCATTCCGTCCGGCCGATCCGCATGCGCTGGACGAGAGGTTGATGGACGTGGCCGAAGAGGGAGTAGCGCGGCCGGGTGCGGTGGATGGCCTCGAGGAGGGCGCGGCTGCCGCGTTCGAAGCGGCGGGCGACGGTGTCGTAGCAGAGGTCGGCGACGTCCGGCGGGATGTGGGTGCACAGCACGTCCACCTCGCCCACGGCCTCGATCTTCGCGGCGTACTCCTCGTCGCTGATCTCGAAGGGGGTGCGCATCGCGGTGCGCAGGCCGCCGCCCACGAACCCGAAGACCCGACCGCCTATCTCCACCCGCTCGCCGTCCAGGACGGTGGTGCCGGGACCCGCGAACTCCGGCCAAAGGCGGGGCACATCGACATTGCCGTAGGTGGCGTACGTCGGAGTGGGGAACGCGGCGAACATCTCGGCGTACTGCTTGCGCACCGCGCCCTCGATGGCGGCGTCCTTGTCCCGCCCGGCCCACAGCTTCGCGCCCAGCTCGCGGGCCTCCTCGAAGCGGCGCGCCGTGCGCAGCTCGACCAGCCGGTCGGCGTTCTCGGTGCCGAAGAGGTCGGGGAAGATGCCGCGCGAGTGGTCGGCGTAGTCCAGGAAGAGGACCAGGTCACCGAGGCAGACCAGGGCGTCGGCGCCGTCGCCGGCGGCGGCGAGGTCCCTGCTGTTGCCGTGTACGTCACTGACCACATGTACGCGCATACGGCTCAGATTAGGCCCCCTGAGCTGGCGCGGGGAGACCGCGCCCACCTGCGGTTACTTCCGAGTCACCGAACACCTCGACTACGCTGCGGAGCAGCCGTCCGGACATGTGTGACGCATAAAACATCTGGGCGGGACCCCCTATCCCCGAAGGCATACCGATGGGTAACGTCCGGGCAGTCCGATCCCCCCTGCCTGATCATGGACCGCAGCCGGCCTGACGCACCGCGTGGTGACGCCGGCGGCCACCGAGGAGCAGCAGTCTTGCGCGAGTTCAGCCTTCCGGCCTTGTACGAGGTCCCCGCGGACGGCAATCTGACGGATCTCATCCGCCGGAATGCCGCGCAGCACCCCGATGTCGCGGTCATCGGCCGCAAGGTCGCCGGCCAGTGGCAGGACGTCACCGCCGCCACGTTCCTCGCCGAGGTGCGTGCCGCGGCGAAGGGCCTCATCGCCTCCGGCGTCCGGCCGGGCGACCGCATCGGCCTGATGTCCCGCACGCGGTACGAGTGGACGCTGCTGGACTTCGCCATCTGGAGCGCGGGCGCGGTCACCGTCCCCGTCTACGAGACCAGCTCGCCCGAGCAGATCCAGTGGATACTGGGCGACTCCGGCGCGGTGGCCTGCGTCGTGGAGACGCCCGGGCACGAGGCCGCGGTGGAGTCGGTACGCGACCGGCTGCCGGCGCTGGCCAACATCTGGCAGATCGAGCGGGACGCGATAGCCCGGCTGCACGCCGCGGGCGACGGGATGCCCGACGACGAGGTGGACGCGCGCAGCGCCCTCGCCGACGCCGACTCCCCCGCCACCATCGTCTACACCTCCGGCACGACGGGCCGCCCCAAGGGCTGCGTCCTCAGCCACCGCGCGTTCTTCGCCGAGTGCGGCAACATCGTCGAGCGGCTGCGGCCCCTCTTCCGTACCGGCGACTCCTCCGTCCTCCTCTTCCTCCCGGTCGCGCACGTCTTCGGGCGGCTGGTCGAGGTCGCCTCCGTGATGGCCCCCATCAAGCTCGGCCATGTCGCGGACATCAAACACCTCACCGACGAACTGGCCGCCTTCAAGCCGACGATGGTGCTCGGCGTACCGCGCGTCTTCGAGAAGGTCTACAACACCGCGCGGGCCAAGGCGCAGGCCGACGGCAAGGGCAAGATCTTCGACAAGGCCGCGGACACCGCGATCGCCTACAGCCGCGCGCTGGACACCGCGGCGGGCCCCTCGATGGCCCTGAAGCTGAAGCACAAGGTGTTCGACCGGGTCGTCTACTCCAAGCTGCGGTCCGTCCTCGGCGGCCGGGCCACGCACGCGATCTCCGGCGGCGCGCCGCTGGGCGAGCGGCTGGGCCACTTCTACCGCGGCATCGGCTTCACGGTCCTGGAGGGTTACGGCCTCACCGAGTCCTGCGCGGCGACCGCGTTCAACCCCTGGGACCGGCAGAAGATCGGCACGGTCGGCCAGCCGCTGCCCGGCTCGGTCGTCCGCATCGCCGACGACGGCGAGGTCCTGCTGCACGGCGAGCACCTCTTCACGACGTACTGGAACAACGAGCAGGCCACCGCCGACGCGCTGTCCGACGGCTGGTTCCACACCGGTGACCTCGGCACCCTGGACGAGGACGGCTACCTGGCCATCACCGGGCGCAAGAAGGAGATCCTGGTGACGGCCGGCGGCAAGAACGTTGCGCCCGCCGTCATCGAGGACCGCATCCGGGCGCACGCGCTGGTCGCCGAGTGCATGGTCGTCGGCGACGGCCGCCCCTTCGTCGGCGCGCTGATCACCCTCGACGAGGAGTTCCTGCCGCGCTGGGCCACCGAGCACGGCAAGGTGGGCAAGAGCGCCGAGGAGCTCACCGAGGACCCCGAGCTGCTGGCCGCCGTCCAGCGCGCGGTGGACGACGGCAACGCGGCGGTCTCGCGCGCCGAGTCGGTCCGGAAGTTCCGCGTCCTGCCGACCCAGTTCACCGAGGAGTCGGGGCACGTCACCCCGTCCCTGAAGCTCAAGCGCAACGTCGTCGCGAAGGACTTCGCCGAGGACATCGAGGCGCTGTACCGCGGCTGAGCGACCCCGGCACGACGGAGCCGGCCGGGCCCCGCAGAGGGCCCGGCCGGTTCCGTGCGTCCCCGAGGGGCGTCAGAGCAGCTCCCGCAGGCGTTCGGCCAGCAGGTCCCAGCGCCACTTCTCCTCCACCCAGGCCCGGCCGCGCTCGCCCATGCGGCGGCGCAGCGCCGGGTCCTGGAGCAGGGGCACGATCCGGTCGGCGGCGGCCGCCGGGGCGCCGCCGGGGACCACCCAGCCGGTCTCGCCCTCCAGGACCGCGTCCGGGGCGCCGCCGGAGTCGCCCGCGACGACCGGCAGGCCGGTGGCGGACGCCTCCAGGTAGACGATGCCCAGGCCCTCCACGTCCAGGCCGCCGCGCCGGGTGCGGCAGGGCATGGCGAAGACGTCCCCCGCGCCGTAGTGCGCGGGCAGTTCCTCCCACGGGACGGCGCCGGTGAAGTGGACGGCGTCGCGGACGCCACGGGCCTCGGCGAGCGCGCGCAGGTCCTTCTCGTACGGGCCCCCGCCGACGATCAGCAGCGCCGCGTCCGGGACCTCGGCGCGGATCCGCGGCAGGGCCTCGATCAGGGTGTCCTGGCCCTTGCGCGGCACGAGGCGCGAGACGCACACCACCACCGGGCGGTCCGCGAGCCCCAGCCGGGCCCGCACCTCGTCGCCGCCCGAGCCGGGGTGGAAGGTCTTCTCGTCCACGCCGGGCGGCAGTTGTGCCATGCGCCCGGCGGCCGCGGGGGTCAGCGCCCGCGCGATCCGGGAGCGGGTGTACTCGCCGAGGTAGGTGATCGTGTCGGTGGACTCGCCGATCCGCCGCAGCAGGTCGCGCGAGCCCGGCAACTGCGCCCAGCCCGCCTCGTGGCCGTGGGTGGTGGCCACGATCCGGCGCGCGCCCGCCTTGCGCAGCGCGGGCGCCATCAGGCCGAGCGGCGCCGCCGCGCCGAACCACACCGACGTACAGCCGTGTTCCCGCAGCAGTTCCACGGCGCGCCGGGTCACCCGCGGGGTGGGCAGCAGCATCGTGGTGCGGTCCCGGACGACGGGGTACGGCTGCTCGGCGTCGAAGGCCGCCGTGGCCGCGCGGCCGTCCGCGGTGCGCTTCCAGGTCGAGGCGTAGACGACGACCTGCTCCGGGTCCAGGCGCAGCGCCATGCTGTGCAGGAAGGCCTGGATGCCGCCGGGGCGGGGCGGGAAGTCGTTCGTGACGATCAGGGTCTTGTCCATCGGGGCCGACAGTACCGGGCACGTGAGCGCACGGGCGCACGACGGTCCCGCGCGCCTCACGGCGCCCGGCGGTCAGCCGAGGACATGGGCCACGTACGTCCGCCAGCGCTCGGTGAACTGCGCCGTCGAGAGGTGCAGTTCCTCGTGGAAGGTGTGGTCCAGGGCCTCCGGGCCGTTCGACGCCGCGCTCATCGCCCGGTAGAAGGAGACCAGGCGGTCCTCGCCCCAGGTGTCGGCGATCATGCGGCAGGCCAGCCAGCCGCCCTCGTACGCGCGGTTCAGCCGGTCGGCGCCCGCGTCGAAGCCGAAGTCCGCGGTGGTCGGCAGCCGGTCCGGCAGCCGGCCGGCGGCCACCGCGCGGGTCAGCTCGGGCGCCGCGGCCCGCGGCGTGCGGCGCGCGTTGCGGTACGCGGTCCAGTCGGCGAACCCCTCGGAGAGCCAGAGCGGGGTGGTGGCCGTCGTCGCGGTACGGGTGGCGACGTGCGTCGTCTCGTGGGTGAGGACGATCCGCCGGCCGAGCGCGCTCAGCTCCCCGTAGGCGCGCGGGTTCACGATCACGCGGTCCGCGGGGGCCCGGGCCGAGGCGCCCGCCTCGCCCGTGGTGACGGCCGCTATCCCCTCGTACGCGGAGTCGTCCGGGGAGCCCAGCAGTTCGGCCATGCGGCGCACCGAGTCCGGCGCCTCGACCACCACCTCGCGCGACCAGCGCCCCGGCCAGGCGTCGGCGACGGCCGGCACCGCCTCGTCCGCGCGGTGGGCCAGCTCGCGCAGGCGGGCCCGGGTCTGCCCGGTGCCCAGCACCAGGCTGTGCTCGCCGCGCTCCACCTGTACCCGGCCCTGGTCCCACAACTGGCGTGCCGTGTGCTTGCCGTCGGCCGCGCCGTCGGCGTCCGAGCTGATCCGCCAGTGGCCGTCGCGCCGGGTGAGGGTGAGGTACTGGACGGCGGTGACGGGCTCGGTGTCGTAGCCGGTGAGGCGGTACCGCAGCCGGACCTCGGCGGCGATCCGGGGGCCGCCGCCCGCCGTAGCGGGGAGCGGGAAGGCGCCGGTCCGCACGAGGCGGTAGCGCCAGTCGGCGAGCGGTACGCCGCGCAGGTTCGCGAACATCCGCCGCTGCCGGGCACGGAAGCCGTCGGCGGCCGGGTCCACGGAGGCGAGGAAGGCGCCCGCGTCCCGGTCCCGTACGGCGGCCGCGCGGGCGTCCAGTACGTGCTGCACGGTCGCGGGGTCGGTCCGCCCGGTGGCCCGGCCCCCGCAGCCCGTGAGCACCGCCAGCAGCAGGGCCAGGCCGCCCGCCGCCCAGGTCGCCGCCGTCTGCCGCCGGTACGGCCGCTGCTTTTCCGCCACGCGGCAAATCGTATGCGTGAGCGGATACCCACGGGCAACATCCGGCCGCCGGTCACCGGATCGGGCAACCGGGCGCACGCCTGACCGGCCGTGGCGGGGCGGCGGGGCAGGGCGACGCGGCGGCCGCGGTCAGACGCGGGTCACTCCGGAGACCGGCATCATGTCGACCGGGTCGTAGCGCACCTGGGCGCCCGGGTGCGGGGCGTGGACGACCTGGCCGTTGCCGACGTACATCCCGACGTGGCTGGCGTCGGAGCGGTAGACGACGAGGTCGCCGGGGCGGGCCTGGGAGAGCGGCACCTGCCGGCCGGCGTACCGCTGCTGCTGCGAGGTGCGCGGCAGCGAGACGCCGGCCCGGGCGTACGCCCACTGCATCAGCCCGGAGCAGTCGAAGGACCGCGGGCCGGACGCGCCCCAGGCGTACGGCGCGCCGACCGCGGACCGCGCGGCGGCCACCGCCAGCGAGGAGCGGCCGGAGACGCCCGCCGGCCCGGTCAGCTCCGGGAGCGAGCCGTACCGTGTCGAGCGCGAGGCACGCGCGTACGCCTTCCGGTCCCGCGCGGGCATCGCGTCGAGCAGCCGCCGGGCCGCGGAGAGCTTGCGCTCGACCGCGTGCTTCTGGCGGGCCACGGCCCGGCGGGCCTCCTCCAGCCGGATCAGCCGGCCGGCGGCGGCCCCGCGCTGCCGGTCCAGCACCCGCTCGGCGTCCACCAGCCGGCTCAGCCGCCCCACCTGGGCGGTGCCGATCCGGCGGAGCATCTGCGCCTTGTCGAGGTAGTCCGCCGGGTGGGCGGAGAGCATCAGGACGAGCGAGGGGTCCACGCCGCCCGCGCGGTACTGGGCGGCGGCCATCGCGCCGAGCCGGCCGCGCAGCCGGTTGACCCGCTCCTGGGCCCGGGCCGTGCGGTCCTGCAACCTGGCCACCTCATCGCGCAGTTCGGCGGTCCGCTCCTTGGCGCCGTTGAACTTCTCGGTGGCCCGCTCGGCCTGGGCGTAGAGCGCGTCGACCCGCGCGGTGAGCTCCGCGCGCCCGGCGGACCGGCCGGTGCCGGGGTCGGCGGTCGCGGGGACCGCGGTCAGCGCGGCGGCGGCGGCCGCGGCGGCTGCCGACATCAGCGTGATCCGTGCCGGGCCCTGCGGACCCGACGGCGAGGAACGGCGGTGGGACGCCACGTGAGGCCGCACTCCCTTCCCGTGCAGCCCCTGCCGCCCGGGGCGGGCGGTCGGTGACCGGCGACTGCGGAGGCAGACAGTAACGGCGGCGGTACACCCCGGCCAACGACCTCCGGGCCCGCACAAAAAGCCGCCTCGCCGGTGACGTTGCAGGTCACCGGCGAGGCGGTAAGTCAGCGGCGGCTGCCGCAATTCCCCCGATCGGGCGGCGCGTCCGGATGGTTCCGGCGTGTCGGGCCCGGCCGCGGTCACCCGGCGTCAGACGCGAACGCCGTACATGAAGGGCATGTTGTCCATCGACTCGAAGCGCACCGCGGCACCCGGCTTGGGCGCGTGCAGCACCTGGCCGTTGCCCGCGTACAGGCCGATGTGGTGCAGGTCGCTGTAGAAGAGCACCAGGTCGCCGGGCTTGAGCTGGTCGCGGCCGATCTGGGTGCCGGCGGTCGCCTGCTGCTGGGAGGTGCGCGGCAGCGACTGGCCGGCCTGCTGGTACGCCCAGGAGGTCAGGCCCGAGCAGTCGAAGGAGGACGGGCCGGTGGCGCCCCAGACGTACGGCGAGCCGATCTTCGTCTTGGCGGCGGCGAGCGCGGCGGCGGCCCGCTGCGAGCTGGGGACGGCGCTGCCCAGGTCGACGCGGCTGTTGGCGCGGTTGGCGCGCTCCTCCTTCGCCTGGAGCGCCGCGCGCTCCTTGGCGGTGAGGGAGTTGAGCAGCTTCTGCGCCTTGGCGAGCTTGCCCTGGATCTCGTCCTTCTTGTCACCCAGCGCCTTGCGGGTGTCGGCGAGGTCCTTGATCTTGCCGGCAGCCTCTTCGCGCTCCTGGGCCAGGGTGCGCTGCTTGTCCGCGATGGTCTTCAGCTGGGAGGCCTGCTTACCGCTCAACTGGTCGAGCGTGGAGGCCTTTTCCAGGTAGGTGTCCGGATCACCGGAGAGGAACAACTGCACCGAGGGGTCGATGCTGCCGCTGCGGTACTGGCCCGACGCCACGGTGCCTATGCCCTTGCGGAGCTTGTTCAGCTCCTCCTGGCCACGGGCGACCTTGTCCTGGAGGCGGTCGACCTCCTTCTGCAGCTTCTGCTGGTCCTCCTTGGCCCCGTTGTACTTCTCGGTGGCCTGCTCCGCCTGCTCGTAGAGCTTGTCGACCTCGGACTTGACTTCTTCCTTGGTCGGCTTCGGCGCGGCCTGGGCGGCCTGGGAGGAGAGGGCGACAGCCGCTGCGGCGGTCGCGGTGAACACGGTGACGCGCGTGCGGCTCGGCTGCTTGGGTCGACGGTGGGACGCCACGGGGGCGAGCTCCTTCTTCCTTCAGCCGCCTACCGGGTGGTGGGGGGAGCTGGGTCCCCGGCTCCGCGTGAACGCCGCGGACTCGGCGGTTCCTTCACTGTTCATCCCGGTTGGATGATCAACTGCATGAAGGTTCGAGGCCTGACCTTAGTAACCGAGTTGTGATCGCTTCAAATCTTCACGGGAAAAAACTTGGCCACACGAGCATCCTTTACCAATAGCGCACCGCGCGTAGCAGGTAATTGACGCTCAGGCACCGAAGAAGAGGCAATCGGAGTGTTCCATCCCACACGGCGTACGGGGCGGTCGGTACGCCTTCAGGTGCGGGCAAGTCGCTTGAGGAGCAGGGCCGATGCGACGGGGCGGGCGCCCGCCTTCGCCACTCCGTCGGCCACTTCCCGGTCGGTGGAAACCACCACGACGGGACGGCCGGGCGGTTCGGCACGTACGAGCTGACGAATCAACTCATCAGCCGTTACGCCCGGTTTGCTAAATAGAACCCGAACGCCCCGCGGTGGGGCGAGCAGTACCGGTGCGGCCAGCTCGGCGCCGTCGAAGACACACGTCATCTCGGCGCCGGTCTGCGCGGCGAGGACGGCCAGCCCGCCCAGCAGCCGCAGCCGCTGCTTGTCCAGCGGCATCGTCGGATAGCCGGTCTTGGTGACGTTGTAGCCGTCCACCACCAGGTGCGCCTGGGGCAGCGCCAGGAGCTGGTCGAGCAGCGCCGGGTCCGTCTCGGACAGCGCGCGGGTGGCGACGTCCTTGGGCGTCATCCGGCCCGGCTCCACCGCGTCGACGGTGTCGGCGGGGTGGACGTTGGCGGGCGGCAGCGCCAGTTCTCTGCGCAGCCCCTGGGCCGCGTCCAGGACGGTGTCCAGGAGCAGCCGCAGGCGCATGTCCTCCACGCTGCGCCCCTCGCGCGCGGCGCGCCGGCCGGCTTCGAGCGCCGCCTCCGCCTCCGCGACCCGGGCCTTCAGCCGCCGCATCTCGCTGTCGGTGGCCGCCTTCTCCGTGGCCGCCGCCGAGCGCAGCGACTCGGTCTCGGCCTCCGCCTTGCGCGCCGCGGCCTGGGCGCGCTTGACGTCGCTGAGCGCGCTGCGCAGCTTGCGCTGGAGCGCGTCGTTCTCCTTGCGTGCCGTTTCGAGGTCGCCTCTCGCCTTGTCGGCCTCCGCACGGGACGCCGCCCGCGCCTCGGCCAGCTCCTCCCGCAGCCGGGCGAGCTCCCGCTCGGTCTCCTCGTCGGCCCGCTGCTCGTCGGCGCGCCGGACCTCCTCGCCCGCGGCGGCGACCAGCTTCACCCAGCCCGGCGGGCGCAGCACGTACGCCGCCGCCGCGACGTCCTGCGGGTCGGCGGCGGCGGGCGGGGTGCCCTGCTGGAGCGCTTCGGCCAGCTCCTGCTGGGTCTCGCGGAGCCGGGCCGCGATCCGTTGCCGGAAGACCGGGTCGCTCTCCAGGGCCGCGGCCATGGCGTTGCCGGCGAACTTCATCCGCCGGGACGGCGTGAAGCGCGCATACTGGCGCAGCGGCGGTGGAAGTTCGGCGACCGTCAGGCCGCCGAAGGACTCCGCGGTGAGCGCCACGACACGGCGCCTCACGCCCTCGGGCAGGGGCCGGTCGAGCACTTCGTCGGCCGCACCGGCCTCCGGGTCGCGCTCTTCCCCCTCATGCCCCGCTGGACGCTCCACCACTGCTGCACCGCTCCGATCTCAGGCGTCCGCGCCGGGCCGGTCCACCAGCTCGATCTGGTCGACCGCGTTGCACCAGCGGCAGCGGACGGACTCGATGCTCTCACTGAGCACCTCGCGCTCCTCGACCTTGGGCTCGCCGGCCAGGTCGAGGTGGACGTACTCCACCACCTTGGACTGGCGGGTCACGTCGAAACGCGTGAGGTTGCCGCACAGCGTGCAGCGCCACCGGGTTTCGGCCGTCGGCAGGGGAACAGCCATTGTGTCGTCCTCTTTCGTCAAGCGTCGTGCGGTTGAGCGGGTTCACGCGGTGCGCCGTCGAACTGCGGAAGTACGGAAAGTACTGCCCGTAACCCTACGGCCTGGCGGCGGCCCGGCGCCGTGCGCGCCCGGGTGCCGGAACACGGCGAGGCACTCTGTCCCCTTTGTGGCTATTACGGCATGATCACTTCATGTCGGCCTCGATCCCGTCCCTGCGAACCGTGTTCTCCCGTATGACCAACGTCCTGATCGGCATCTGCTGCGTGGTCTTCGTCATCGGCCCGGCCTCGGGGCTCAACGGCATACACGGCACGGGGGAATCGCTCCTGCAGGCGCAGAGCGCGTACTTCGCCCGGTGGGGCGTCATCCCGCGCGACCTGTGGAGCGGTGACCCGAAGGCGCTGCTCACCCCGCTCACCGCGCTCTTCGTGCACGGCAGCTGGCTGCACCTGCTGGGCAACATGCTCTTCCTCTATGTCTTCGGGGGGATGGCCGAGGCCAGGATGGGCCGGCTGCACTTCCTGCTCTTCTACGTCCTGACCGGATACGTGGCCCTGCTGGGCTACGCGGCGGCGCACGCCGAATCGGGCCAGACCCTGGTCGGCGCGTCCGGATCGATCTCCGGCGTACTCGGCGCCTTCCTCTACCTCTTTCCCCGCGCGCGGGTGACCAGCCTCTTCCCGTTCCTCTTCTTCCTGCCGCTGCGCTTCCCGGCCTGGGCGGTGCTGATCTTCTGGTTCGTGCTGCAGTGGCTGGCGGCGCAGCGCGCGGTCAACGGTCCCGGCGTCGCCTACCTGGCCCACGTCGTGGGCTTCCTGCTGGGCTTCGTCCACGCCTGGGTGCGCCACCGCGCACCGGACGCTCCACCGCAGGCCGCGCCGGGGCTCCCCGGTAGGGTGGAGCCCACAGAACGGCCGACCGAGGGAGAGAGCCAACCGTGATCACTTCGATCGTGCTCATCAAGACCAGCGTGGACCAGATCCCGGAGATCGCCGAGAAGATCGCGGCGCTCGACGGGGTCAGCGAGGTCTACTCGGTCACCGGCGCGCACGACCTGATCGCGATGGTCCGGGTGGCCGACCACGACGAGCTGGCCGACGTCATCCCCGGCCGGATCAGCAAGGTCCCGGGCGTGGCCTCCACCGAGACCCACATCGCGTTCCGCACGTACTCCCAGCACGACCTGGAAGCGGCGTTCGCGATCGGGCTGGACGCCTGACACGCAACGCCGCGGCGGGGCCCCGAAGGGACCCCGCCACCCGTCGTCCGCGGTCTCAGACCGCCGCGCCGCGGTCCGGGACGCAGCGCCCCTCCTCGGTCCGGTAGGACCACCGCGCGCCATCGGTGACGAGCTCCGCGACCGCCCGCACGAACCGCTCCACGTGCTCATCGGGCGTGCCCGCCCCGAAGCTCACCCGGATGGCGTTCAGCGACGTCCCCCGGCCTTCGGGTGCACCGCAGGCACCCGGGTCCTGCGGGTCGCTGCCCAGCAGGGTCCGCACCAGCGGGTGGGCGCAGAAGAGGCCGTCGCGTACGCCGATGCCGTACTCGGCCGACAGCGCGGCCGCGAAGTGCGAGCTGTTCCAGCCCTCGACGACGAAGGACAGCACGCCCACCCGGTCGGCGTCGTCGCCGAAGAGCGAGAGCACCTTCACCTCGGGCACCTCGGCCAGCCCGGCCCGCACCTTCGCGATCAGCTCCCGCTCCCGCGCGACCAGCGTGTCGAAGCCGGCCTCGGTCAGCGCCTTGCAGGCCGAGGCGATCGCGTAGACGCCGATCACGTTCGGGGAGCCGGCCTCGTGGCGGGCCGCCGTGGTGTGCCACTCGACCGCCACTCCCCCGTCCTCGCGGCGCGCGACCGTGCGGCTGGCGCCGCCGCCGGCCAGGTACGGCTCGGCCGTCTGCAGCCAGTCGGCGCGCCCGGCCAGCACGCCGGCGCCGAAGGGCGCGTAGAGCTTGTGGCCGGAGAAGGCGACCCAGTCCACGTCCAGGTCGGCGATGTCGACGGGGTGGTGCGGGGCCAGCTGAGCGGCGTCCAGGACGATCCGCGCGCCGTGCGCATGCGCCGCGGCCGCCAGTTCCCGCACCGGCCACAGCTCGCCGGTCACGTTCGACGCGCCCGTCACGCACACCAGGGCCGGGCCGTAGGGCTCACGAGTGGCCAGCGCCTTCTCCAGGGTGTCGACCGCCTGCTGCGGAGTGCCGGGCGCGTCGAGGTAGGTGACGGTCAGGTCGCTCCGCTGCTCCCAGGGCAGCAGCGACGCGTGGTGCTCGGTCTCGAAGACGAACACCCGGGTGTCCGCGGGGAGCACGCCCGCCAGCAGGTTGAGCGAGTCGGTCGTGGACCGGGTGAAGACCACCTGGTCCGCCTCGCGGCAGCCCAGGAACTCCGCGACCGTCTTCCGGCTGTTCTCGAAGAGGTCGGTGGAGAGCTGGGAGAGGTAACCGGCGCCTCGGTGCACGCTGCCGTAGTACGGCGCGTACGCGGCCACGTCGTCCCACACCCGCTGCAGGGCCGGGGCGCTGGCGGCGTAGTCCAGCGCGGCGTAGGTGACCTCGCCGCCGGTGACGAGCGGGACGCGCACGTCGCGGCCGAGCACGGGGAGCGGCGCGGCGGCGGTGCAGGCGGGGTCGACGTCGGCGGTGTCGGCGGTGGCGGCAGTGTCGGTGGTGGCGAGGGCGGTGTCAGGGCACACGGACATGGCGGAGTCTCCCGAAGGCGTAGCACCGTACGAGACGTACGGAGCAGTCGAATGACACGCACGGGGCGTGGAAGGAACCCGCGGGCGCCGCGCACACGGAAGAAGCACACGGAGAAAGGGGCGCCTCAGGCGGGGTGTGGAAAAGGGGCCGCGCGGCCCTAGCGCATTCGCTGCATCACGGAAGAGCTCCCTCGACAACCAGGATCCCTGGCGAGGGATCCGCGCTTGCCGCAGACCTCGCTGCCTGCGACCTGGTCATCACCCGGGGCACCCCGCCACGGACGGAGGGTTGCCGGACAGCGGGCCGGGGCCTGTATCGCTGTCGCTCGTGACCTTGGGGAGCATCTTGCCACATGATCGCGGCCACGGGGCAAGGGGTGTCCGTATGACGGACGCGCGCCCGGCATCCGGGGCGGGCCGTTCACTCCGTTGCCGGGTGCGGCGCCTCGGTGGCTCGGCGCGCTCACGCGGCGGAGCCGCACATCGACACGCCCCGCGCCCCTGAAGGGGCGCGGGGAACTGCGCGAGCGGCACGACGGCGCGTCGGTCCCAGGGCGGCCGCACGGGGCTCGCCACGGAGGACGCGGGATGCGCTACGCGTGGGAGGCTGCCACCCACCGCTCCAGGACCGCCCGCGCCGTGCCCGAGTCGATGGACTCCGCGGCGCGGGCGATGCCGCCCGCGATCTGCTCGGCGAGCGGCGCATCCGTCGGCTCCAGGGCGACCAGCGCCGCCGCGGAGTTCAGCAGGACCGCGTCCCGTACGGGGCCCGTCTCGCCGGCCAGCAGGCGGCGGGCGACGTCCGCGTTGTAGGAGGCGTCCGCGCCGCGCAGCGCCTCCACGGGGACCAGGTCCAGGCCGACGTCCCGCGGGTCGAAGGACTCCTCGCGGACCGCGCCGTCGCGCACCACCCAGACCCGGGAGGTGGTCGTCGTCGTCAGCTCGTCGAGGCCGTCGTCGCCGCGGAAGACCAGCGAGGAGTGGCCGCGCTCGGCGAAGACGCCGGCCACGATGGGCGCCATCCTGGCGTCGGCGACGCCGACCGCCTGGGCCCGGACCCGGGCCGGGTTGGTGAGCGGGCCCAGGAAGTTGAAGACGGTCCGGATGCCCAGCTGGCCGCGCGCGGCGCCCACGTGCCGCAGCGCCGGGTGGAACTTCACCGCGAAGCAGAAGGTGATGCCCGCCTCCTCGGCGACCTCCACCACCCGCCGCGGGGTCAGGTCCAGGTTCACGCCCAGCTTCTCCAGGACGTCGGAGGCGCCGCTGGCCGAGGACGCGGCGCGGTTGCCGTGCTTGACGACCTTCGCGCCCGTGCCGGCCACCACGATCGAGGACATCGTGGAGATGTTGACGGTCTTCGCGCCGTCGCCGCCGGTGCCGACGATGTCCACGCCGGGGCCCGGCACCTCGATGAGGTTGGCGTGCTCGTACATCGCGCGGACCAGTCCGGAGATCTCCGCGACGGTCTCGCCCTTGGCCCGCAGCGCCACCGCGAAGCCGGCGATCTGCGCGTCGCTGGCCTCGCCGCGCATCATCCGGTCCATCGCCCACTCGGTGGAGTCGGCGGAGAGGTCCCGGCCTTCCAGGAGGGCGTTCAGCACGCCCGGCCAGGTGCGGGCCGCCACGCTGCCGCCGCCATCCGGGGTCACAACGTTCATGGTCCACACTCCTGGTTCACGTCAACTGCTTCGTGGCGAGCCTATCGGGCCCGGGGATACGCCGGAGGGCCCCGTCCGGTGCTCGGACAGGGCCCTCTGGGTGGCGTTCTTTGCTACGTGCTCGGGGTCACGGTGCGGGCACCGCTTCCCCGCGGAGATCAGTGGTGGCCGTGGCCGCTGGTGATCTCCTCGTACTCCTCCACCGTCGGCTTCGGAATGTAGTTGTCCTCGCCGTAGAAGCCCTTGGAGAGCTTGGCGCGCAGCTTCTGCGAGCGCGAGACCTTGCGCTCGACACCGTTCTCGTCGACCTCGGGGCCGATCTCCAGCGGCTTGGGCTGCTCGTGCGAGGTGAGGGCGTGCAGCTGCTCCTGGCCGAGCGGCTCGTGCACCTCGATGAACTCACCGTGCGGCAGCCGCTTGATGATGCCGGACTCGCGTCCGTGCAGCACCTTGTCGCGGTCGCGCCGCTGCAGACCCATGCAGATCCGCTTGGTCACGATGAAGCCGAGCACCGGGCCGACGAAGAACGCGATCCGGACGAACCAGGTGATCGAGTTGATCGACAGGTGGAAGTGCGTGGCCCACAGGTCGTTACCGCCACCGATCAGCATGACGAAGTAGGCGATCAGCCAGGCCACACCGAAGCCGGTACGGGTCGGGGCGTTGCGCGGGCGGTCCAGCAGGTGGTGCTCACGCTTGTCGCCGGTGACCCAGGACTCGATGAACGGGTAGACCGCGATGGCCGCCAGGACCAGCGGGAAGATGATGATCGGGATCAGCACACCGAAGTTGACGGTGTAGTGACCGGCGATGTCCCACTCCCAGCCGGGCATGACACGGACCAGACCCTCGGCGAAGCCCATGTACCAGTCGGGCTGGGCGCCGGTGGACACCTGGTCCGGGCGGTACGGGCCGATGGCCCACACCGGGTTGATGCTCGCGATCGCGGCGATCACCGAGATCACACCGAAGACCAGGAAGAAGAAGCCTCCGGCCTTGGCCATGTAGACCGGCAGCAGCGGCATGCCGACGACGTTCTTCTCCGTCTTGCCGGCACCCGGGAACTGGGTGTGCTTGTGGTAGAAGACCAGGATCAGGTGTGCCACCAGCAGGCCGAGCATGATGCCCGGCAGCAGCAGCACGTGCACCGAGAAGAACCGCGGAATGATGTCGTGGCCGGGGAACTCCCCGCCGAAGATGAACATCTGCAGGTACGAGCCGACCAGCGGCATCGCCAGGATGACACCCTCGATGAACCGGACACCGGTACCGGACAGCAGGTCGTCCGGGAGCGAGTAGCCGGTGAAGCCGGTGAACATGCCGAGCACCAGCAGCAGGAAGCCGAACAGCCAGTTGACCTCGCGCGGCTTGCGGAAGGCGCCGGTGAAGAACACCCGCATCATGTGGACCATCATGCCGGCGACGAACACCAGCGCGGCCCAGTGGTGGATCTGCCGGATCAGCAGACCGCCGCGGACGTCGAAGCTGATGTGCAGCGTCGACTCGAAGGCCTGCGTCATCCGGATGCCGTGCATGGGCACGTAGCTGCCGTGGTAGACGACCTCGGCCATGCTCGGGTGGAAGAACAGCGTCAGGTAGACGCCGGTCAGGATGATGATGATGAAGCTGTAGAGGCAGATCTCACCCAGCATGAAGGACCAGTGGTCCGGGAAGATCTTCCGCATGTTGGACTTGGCGAGGCTGTAGATGCCCAGCCGGCCGTCCGCCCAGTCGGCGATCCGCTCGCCCCGCGGCGCCTGGCCGCGGCGCGCGTTGGTCGCGCCGTTTTCGTTACTCATCCGCGCTCCCAGAAGCTCGGGCCGACGGGCTCCGCGAAGTCGCTGACGGCTTCGAGGTAGCCGTCCTTCACCGTGATGTGCAGCTGCGGCAGGGCGTGGCCCGCCGGGCCGAAGATCACGCGGCCACCGTCGGAAAGGTCGAAGGTGGACTGGTGGCAGGGGCAGAGCACGTGGTGCGTCTGCTGCTCGTACAGGGAGATCGGGCAGCCCACGTGGGTGCAGATCTTCGAGTACGCCACGATGCCCTCGTGCGACCACTCAAGTTCCTGCTTGTCCTTGATGTTCTGCGGCTGGATCCGCACGAGCATCAGGGCGTCCTTGGCGATCTTCTGGTTGAACTCCTCGTCGTGCTCCTCCAGGCCCTCGGGCTTGGCGAACGTCAGGGAGCCGACCGCGATGTCCTCGGGACGCAGCGGGAGGTTCGTGGACTGGTTGACCAGGCGGACGCCCTTCTTCCAGCCCGTGGTGCGGAGCTTCTTCTCCGGCAGCGGACCGAGGTCGCGCAGCAGCACCACACCGGAGAGCGGCACCAGGGCCAGCGCGCCGAACATGGTGTTGCGGATCAGCTTGCGGCGGCCCATGCCGGACTCCGCCGCGCCTTCCCGGAAGTCGGCCATGACCTTGGCCTTGACCTCGGGCTCGGCCTCGATCGGGTGCCGCTCCTGGGCGACCTCCACGTCCGACATCAGCGTGCGGGCCCAGTGGACCGCGCCGGCGCCGATGCAGAAGAGCGCCACGCCGAGCGTCAGGCCCAGCGCGAAGTTCAGCGCGCTGATGTGGCCGAGCGGCCAGACGTAGACGATCTTGTCGATCGGGAAGATCACGTACGAGGCGATGAAGCCGATCGTCGCGAGCATGGACACCACGAAGAGCAGCGCAACAGTGCGCTCGGAGCGCTTGGCCGCCCGCTCGTCGATGTCCTGGATGCGGTGCTCGTGGGGGGGCAGGCCTGGGTCGGCGAAGGGGTTGGCCTTCGTCGCCACGTCACCGTGGGCGCCGTCGCGCTCACTGGGCAGGTTTTCTTCTGGCACGTCTGCGTGTCGTCCAGTCTCACTCATGACTTCTTGGCCTTCGCTGTCCGGGCTGCGACCCAGATGGCGACCGCGACCAGCGCGCCCAGGCCGAAGATGTAACCGAAGAGGCCCTCGCTGACCGGGCCGAGACCGCCGAGGTCCATGCCGCCGGGGCTCGCGGTCTTGTCGCCGTTGACCTCACCGAGGTACGCGACGATGTCCTTCTTGTTGGCCTTGGAGAGGGAGCCGTCACCGAACGAAGGCATGTTCTGCGGGCCGGTCTCCATGGCCTCGTAGATGTGCTTCGGGTCCACGCCGTCGAGCGACGGTGCGAACTTGCCGTTGGTCAGGGCGCCGCCCTTACCGGTGAAGTTGTGGCACTGGGCACAGTTCGTACGGAAGAGCTCACCGCCCTTGCCGATGTCGGCCCCGTCCTTGCTGTAGTCGGTCTTGGCGGGCACGGACGGACCGGCGCCGAGCGACGCGACGTACGCCGCCAGCTGGTCGATCTCGGCCTGGTTGTAGATGTTCTTCTTCCGCGGGACCTGGGCGCCGGGCTGCTGCGCCGGCATGCGGCCGGTGCCGACCTGGAAGTCGACGGCGGCAGCGCCCACGCCGACCAGGCTCGGGCCGTCGGAGGTGCCCTGACCGCCGGTGCCGTGGCAGCTGGCGCAGCCCACGGCGAAGAGCTTCTTGCCCTCCTTGATGGCAAGAGACTGGGCGGTGTCATCGGCCTGAGCCTTGTCCGCCGGCGCGAACGCGGCGTACAGCCCCCCAGTGACCGCCAGCGCGAAGAGTAGGACGACGAGCGCCGCCAGCGGATGGCGCCGTCGTGCGGAGAGCTTTTTCACGGATTACCCCGGTGTCAGGATCTTCTGCGTCGATGCTTTGGCTGTGTCTGTATCCGAAAGCGGGTCCGGACCGGGACCTGTTACCGGATCAGGTAGATCGTGGCGAAGAGGCCGATCCAGACGACATCGACGAAGTGCCAGTAGTACGACACGACGATGGCCGCGGTGGCCTGTTCGTGGGTGAACCTCTTGGCCGCGTACGTCCTGCCCAGGACCAGCAGGAAGGCGATCAGACCGCCTGTCACGTGCAGTCCGTGGAAGCCGGTGGTCAGGTAGAACACCGAGCCGTACGGTCCGGACGAGAGCGAGAGACCCTCGTGCTTGACCAGCTCCGTGTACTCGTAGACCTGACCGCCGATGAAGATCGCACCCATGATGAAGGTGATCACGAACCAGGCCCGCAGCTTCTTGACGTCGCCGCGCTCGGCCGCAAAAACACCGAGCTGGCACGTCAGGGAGCTGAGCACCAGGATCGTGGTGTTCGTCGCGGAGAACGGAAGATTCAGCGCATCGGCGGATTCCTTCCAGTAATCAGCTCCGGTCACCGATCGGAGGGTGAAGTACATCGCGAAGAGGGCCGCGAAGAACATCAGCTCGGAACTCAGCCAGATGATGGTTCCGACGCTGGTGAGGTTCGGCCGATTGACCGACGGGTGCGCGTGCCCGGTTTCTACTGCTGTTGCTGTCGCCACGACCGACATTATGTCGGTCGCTTATCTTGCGCTCACTCCGGGGGGTGCCGTTCGGTGTGTCAAGGGGGCGTGCCCAGCCCGTACGGTCCAGCGGGAGGGTCCTCCGAAGGGGGGAAGCACACGTTCCGCAGCCCCCTGCCGCCCCCGCCCCGACCAGTCCTGACGGGCCGTCGGGCAGATCTTCTTCCGGTACGAACCCTCCTGCGGAGGGCCGTCCGGGCAGTAGCATCCGCTGAACGGGACGGGCCCCCGCGGTGCTCCCGTGAACGGTGCTCCCCCAAAAGCGTGGAGGAACGATGCAGGCGACTGCCACGGTGCTGGTCTACAGCGACGACTCGGGCACCCGCGAGCAGGTACGCCTCGCGGCCGGCCGGCGCCCCGCCGCCGACGTGCCGCAGGTGGAGATTGTGGAGTGCGCGACACTGCCGGCCGTCCTCGCGGCTCTGGAGCAGGGCGGCATCGACGCCTGCGTCCTGGACGGCGAGACCGCGCCGGCCGGCGGCATGGGCGTGTGCCGGCAGATCAAGGACGAGATCTTCCGCTGCCCGCCGGTGCTGCTGTTGATCGGGCGCCCCCAGGACTCCTGGCTGGCGACGTGGAGCCGGGCCGACGCCGCGGTGACCCATCCGATCGACCCGGTGGCGTTCGCCGACGCGCTGGCGGGGCTGCTGCGCCACCGTCAGCTCGCCCAGGCCTGAGCGACACCGGCCGCACGGCGCACAGCGCCCCGCCCGGGCGTGAGAGTCCGGGCGGGGCGCTGTGCGCCGTTCTGCGGGCTTCTCAGACCCCCGGGCGCAGCCGGGCGGCCGGGGCGGGCCCCGCGGCCTTCTCGCCGCCGTCCGCGCCGCTCGTGCGGCCATCGACGGCGCTGCCGGCGCTGACGGCGCTGCCGGCGCGCCACTTGTCCCAGGGCATGTTCCAGTCGCCGAACCCGTTGTCGAACGGCGACATCCGATCGCCCTTGCTGTGCACGACCTGCACGATGTCGCCGACCCGTACGTGCTGGAAGAACCAGCGGGCGTCGGCGGTGGACATGCCGGTGCAGCCGTGGCTGACGTTGGCCGCGCCCTGCGACCCGACGGACCACGGGGCCGCGTGCACGTATTCGCCGCTCCACGTCACCCGGGTGGCCCAGTGGACCGGCAGGTTGTAGGACTCCGAGCTCCCCCGCGCGATGCCCACGGTGTTGCTGTTCATCCGGACGAAGGCCTCCTTGCCCAGCACGACCTTGATGCCGTTGCGGGTGTCGAAGCCGGGCTTGCCGGTGGTGACGGGCAGGGTTTTGATCACCTTGCCGTTGCGCCGGACGGTCATCCGGTGGGCCGCGGCGTCCGTGAGCGCCTCGACCCGGTCGGCAGTGCGGATCTTCACGGGCTTGCCGGGCCCGCCGTACAGCCCCTTGGAGATCTTCAGTCCCTGGAGGTTGCTGTACGCCTCGACGGTGGCGTGCGTGGGCCAGTACGAACGCGGGCGGTAGTGCAGGGTCTTGTCGTCCGCCCAGTGCCAGGAGCCCACGACGCGCGGGCTGCTGTCGACCTTCAGGGCGCCTTCCACGAGCGCCTTGGCCCGCTCGCCGTGCACCGGGCGGCTGAGTTCGGCGGTGAGCGGCTGGCCGACGCCGTACGTGCCGCTGTCGGGCCCGAAGGTCACCCGCAGCCGCCGGTCCCCGTTGCCCCTGGTCTCCGTGTGCAGGACCTTGCGGCCGGGTTTGCCGTCGCCGTCCTCGGTGCTGACGCGCACGGTGTAGCGGGTGCCGGCGGCGAGCGGCACGGTGCTGTGCCAGCGGGTGCCGTCGGCGGTCAGGCGGCCGCGGATGTAGCGGCCGGCGGCGTCCGTGGCGGTGACGTCGGTGATCCTCGCCTCGTCGCCCTTGGTGGTGACTTCCAGCGGCTCGTCCGGATCGGCCTTCTGCTCGCCCGCCGGGGCGTTGGCCGCGATCTGGCCGGCCGCGTCGTAGGGCTGGGCGGCGAGCGGATCCGACGACGCCCCGCCGCACCCGGTGACCCCCGCCGCCAGGGGCAGCAGCAGGAGGGCTGAGCTGAGCACCGTCCGGGATCGTGGCATATGGCTCATAACCACAAAATAGGAAGCGCCACGCCGGTGCGGCGCGTTGAAGGACTGCAAATGGGTCGGGCCCGGCCACTCCAAGGAGTGACCGGGCCCGACGCGCCCGTGCGAAGCCGCGCTTACTGCGTGCGGTTCTCGCCCCGGTAGTACTCGAACACCCAGCCGAACAGGCCGACGAGGATGATCGGGGCGGAGAAGTACAGCAGCCACCAGCCGAAGACGACGCCCAGGAAGGCGAACGCACCGCCGATGCCCAGCGAGAGCGGCTGCCAGCTGTGCGGGCTGAAGAAGCCCACCTCGCCGGCGTCGTCCGCGACGTCCGCGTCCTTGCGGTCCTGTGCGCCCGCGTCGACCCGCCGGGCCGTGAAGGCCAGGTAGTAGCCGATCATGATGCACAGACCGAAGGCGAGGAACAGCGCGGTGGTGCCCGCCGGCTCCTTCGACCAGACGCCGTAGACGATCGCCATGGCGAGGACGAAGGCGGAGAGCCAGATGAACATCTTGCCCTGGATCTTCACTTGCCGGCCTCCTTCTTGCCGCCCATGAGCGCCGTGTCCTTCTGCTCGTCGTTCTCGAGCGCGTCGAGAGCGGCGATCTCAGGGTGGTGCAGGTCGAACGCCGGGGATTCCGAGCGGATGCGCGGCAGCGTGAGGAAGTTGTGCCGCGGCGGCGGGCAGGAGGTCGCCCACTCCAGCGAGCGGCCGTAGCCCCACGGGTCGTCGACCTCGATCTTCTTGCCGTACTTGGCCGTCTTCCAGACGTTGTACATGAACGGCAGTATCGACAGGCCCAGCAGGAAGGAGCTGATCGTCGAGATCGTGTTCAGGGCGGTGAAGCCGTCGGCCGCCAGGTAGTCGGCGTAACGACGCGGCATGCCCTCGGCGCCCAGCCAGTGCTGGACCAGGAAGGTGCCGTGGAAGCCGATGAACAGCGTCCAGAACGTGATCTTGCCGAGCCGCTCGTCCAGCATCTTGCCGGTGAACTTCGGCCACCAGAAGTGGAAGCCGGCGAACATCGCGAAGACGACCGTACCGAAGACGACGTAGTGGAAGTGCGCCACGACGAAGTACGAGTCGGAGATGTGGAAGTCCAGCGGCGGCGAGGCCAGGATGACGCCGGTCAGACCACCGAAGGTGAAGGTGATCAGGAAGCCGACCGCCCACAGCATCGGGGTCTCGAAGGACAGCGAGCCCTTCCACATCGTGCCGATCCAGTTGAAGAACTTCACACCGGTCGGAACCGCGATGAGGAACGTCATGAAGGAGAAGAACGGCAGCAGTACGCCGCCCGTGACGTACATGTGGTGCGCCCACACGGTCACCGACAGACCCGCGATCGAAATGGTCGCCGCGATCAGACCGATGTAACCGAACATCGGCTTGCGCGAGAAGACCGGAATGACCTCGGAAATGATGCCGAAGAACGGCAGCGCGATGATGTACACCTCTGGGTGTCCGAAGAACCAGAAGAGGTGCTGCCAGAGCAATGCGCCGCCATTTGCGGCATCGAACACATGCGCACCGAACTTACGGTCCGCCTCCAGGGCGAACAGCGCGGCCGCCAGCACCGGGAAGGCCAGCAGGACCAGCACACCGGTCAGCAGGACGTTCCAGGTGAAGATCGGCATGCGGAACATCGTCATGCCGGGGGCACGCATGCAGATGATCGTGGTGATGAAGTTGACCGAGCCGAGGATCGTGCCGAAGCCGGAGAAGGCCAGACCCATGATCCACATGTCGGCGCCGACGCCCGGCGAGCGGACCGCGTCCGACAGCGGGGAGTAGGCGAACCAGCCGAAGTCGGCCGCACCCTGGGGGGTGAGGAAGCCGGCCACCGCGATCAGCGAGCCGAAGAGGTACAGCCAGTACGCGAACATGTTCAGCCGCGGGAACGCCACGTCGGGCGCGCCGATCTGCAGCGGCATGATCCAGTTCGCGAACCCGGAGAACAGCGGCGTCGCGAACATCAGCAGCATGATCGTGCCGTGCATCGTGAACGCCTGGTTGAACTGCTCGTTCGACATGATCTGCGTACCCGGACGGGCCAGCTCGGCGCGCATGAAGAGCGCCATCAGGCCGCCGATGCAGAAGAAGGCGAACGACGTCACCAGATAGAGCGTGCCGATCGTCTTGTGGTCGGTGGTCGTCAGCCACTTCACCACGACGTTGCCGGGTTGCTTCCTGCGTACGGGTGGTGCTGCCGTGGCCGATGCGGCGGCGGCACCCTGAGGTTCGTTGAGGATGCTCACTTGTTCTTCGTCTCCGCGTTCCTGGCGTGGTCGGTCTGCTCGATACCGGCCGGCAGGTAACCGTTCTGGCCCTTCTTCGCCAGGTCCTTCAGGTGCTCCTGGTACCGCTCGGGAGACACGACCTTGACGTTGAAGAGCATCCGGGAGTGGTCAACGCCGCAGAGCTCGGCGCACTTGCCCATGAAGGTGCCCTCCTTGTTCGGAGTCACCTCGAAGACATTGGTGTGACCCGGGATGACGTCCTGCTTCATCAGGAACGGCACCACCCAGAAGGAGTGGATGACATCACGCGAGGTCAGGATGAACTGGACGGTCTCGCCCTTCGGCAGCCACAGCGTGGGGCCGGGGTTGCCGTTCTGCGGGTTCCGCTCGCCCGGCGTGCCCTGGTCGTAGACGCCCTCGGCACCCTGAGGAGCCGACTTCTTCCACTTGTCCGGGATCGCGGAGAGTTCCTTGGAGTCGATGTTCGTGGTCGACTTGTTGCCGTCCACGTCCTCCATGTAGTTGAACGCCCAGCTCCACTGGAAGCCCACCACGTTCACGACGTGGTCCGGCTTCTTGGAAGTCTTGAGGAGTTCGTTCTCATCACGCGCGGTGAAGTAGAAGAGCACCGCGATGATGATGAACGGGACGATGGTGTACAACGCCTCGATCGGCATGTTGTACCGGGTCTGTGCAGGGACCTCCACCTTGGTCCGGCTGCGGCGGTGGAAGATCCAGCTCCAGATGATCAGGCCCCACACCAGCACGCCCGTTGCGAGGGCGGCGGCCCAGGAGCCCTGCCAAAGGGAGAGGATCCGCGGCGCCTCGTCCGTGACGGGCGTTGGCATGCCGAGGCGGGGGAAGTCCTTGTATGTGCAACCGGTCGCGGTCGCCAGGACCAGGCCCGCAGCCAGCACCTGCGGCAGCTTCCGCCGCATCGGGCGCCGCGACGAGCGGTCGGAGCCGTTGGGACTCACGTAGCGCCTTCCCGAGAGTCTCGCCCGCAGAAAACCGGCTGCGGCCGTCTCAGCTGGTCGGTCGCCGGCCCGTCACGGGCAGGGGTTTGGATGTTTATGCGGACCAAACCCTACTGGACGCTATTTGGCGTCGCGCGGGGAGGGTGCCCAACGCGGCGCGTCACCCCCCGAAGGGGTGGCTCAGCCCTCCCACTGGGCCCCTCGAACAACCGGATTCACCGCTTCCGTCCGGCATCTGACGCCCTGCCCGCCGGCCGGGCGCTCCCGCTCCGGCCCGGTGCACCAGAAGGGCCGCGGCCCGGTGCACCCGGAAGAGCCGCGGCCCGCACGCGTTAGCGTTTCGCCGTGCCCTACTTCGATGCCGCGTCCTCCGCTCCCCTGCACCCGGTCGCCCGCGAGGCCCTGCGCGCCGCGCTCGACGAGGGGTGGGCCGACCCGGCCCGGCTGTACCGGGAAGGGCGGCGCGCCCGGCTGCTGCTGGACGCCGCGCGCGAGACCGCGGCGGAGGCGGTCGGCTGCCGCCCCGACGAGCTGGTCTTCACCCCGTCGGGCACGCGCGCCGTGCATACGGGCGTGGCGGGCGCGCTGGCCGGCCGTCGGCGTGTCGGCACCCGACTGGTCCACTCCGCCGTCGAACACTCTTCCGTACTGCATGCGGCGGAGGCGCACGCGGCGGCCGGCGGCACCGTGGCCGTGGTGGGCTGCGACCGTGCGGGCCGGGTCGGCGCCGGGGAGTTCGCCGCCGCGCTCACCCCGGACACCGCGCTGGCCGTCCTGCAGTCGGCCAACCACGAGGTGGGCACCGAACAGCCGGTGGCCGAGGCCGCCGAGGCGTGCCGCGCGGCGGGCGTACCGCTGCTGGTGGACGCCGCCCAGTCGCTCGCCTGGGGCGCGGTGGAGGGCCCCTGGTCACTGCTGACGGGCAGCGCGCACAAGTGGGGCGGCCCGGCCGGGGTCGGCCTGCTGGCGGTCCGCAAGGGCACCCGCTTCGCGCCCGCGGGCCCGGCCGACGAACGCGAGGCAGGCCGGGCGCCCGGCTTCGAGAACGTCCCGGCAATCGTGGCGGCGGCCGCGTCGCTGCGCGCCGTACGGGCGGAGGCGGTGGCCGAAGCGGTGCGGCTGCGCGCCCTGGTGGACCGGATCCGCTCCCGGGTGCCGGAGCTGGTGCCGGACGTGGCGGTGGTCGGCGATCCGGTACGGCGGCTGCCGCACCTGGTGACCTTCTCCTGCCTCTACGTCGACGGGGAGACGCTGCTGCACGCGCTGGACCGGGCGGGCTTCTCCGTCTCCTCCGGGTCCTCCTGCACCTCCAGCACGCTGACGCCCAGCCACGTCCTGAAGGCGATGGGCGTGCTCTCCGAGGGCAACGTACGGGTGTCGCTGCCGACCGGAACCGACGAGGCCGACGTGGACCGCTTCCTGGCGGTACTGCCGGACGCGGTGGCCGGGGTGCGGGAGCAGCTGGGCGCGCCGGCTGCGCGGCCGGCACGGGCCCCGGAGGGCGCGTCGGGCGACGTGGTCGTGGACGCGCTCGGCGCCCGCTGCCCGGTCCCGGTGATCGAGCTGGCGAAGGCGATCACAGAGGTCCCGGTCGGCACCACGGTGACCGTGCTGTCCGACGACGAGGTGGCGGCGCTGGACATCCCCGCGTGGTGCTGGACGCAGGGCCAGGAGTACCTGGGGGAACGCGCGGAGCGCCCGCAGCGCGGCGCCGCGTACGTGGTGCGGCGCCGCGTCTGAGGGGCCGGCCGGGCCTCAGTCCAGGTACTGCTGGATCTCGGCGGCGGCCTCGTGGCCGTAGGCCTTGGTGAAGCGGTCCAGGAAGTGGCTGCGGCGCAGCTCGTACTCCTGGGTGCCGACCGTCTCGATGACGAGGGTGGCCAGCATGCAGCCGACCTGCGCGGCGCGCTCCAGGGAGACGCCCCAGGCCAGACCGGAGAGGAAGCCGGCGCGGAAGGCGTCGCCGACGCCGGTCGGGTCGGCCTTGGCGTTCTCCTCGGGCACGCCGACCTCGATGACGGGCTCGCCCGTGCGCTCGATGCGGACGCCGCTGGCCCCGAGGGTGGTGACGCGGGTGCCGACCTTGCCGAGGATCTCCTCGGAGGTCCAGCCGGTCTTGGATTCGATGAGGCCCTTCTCGTACTCGTTGGAGAAGAGGTAGGCCGCGCCGTCCATGAGGGTGCGGATGTCGTCGCCGTCCATGCGGGCGATCTGCTGGGAGAAGTCCGCGGCGAAGGGGATGGAGCGGGAGCGGCACTCTTCGGTGTGCCGGATCATCGCCTCGGGGTCGTCGGCGCCGATCAGGACGAGGTCCAGGCCGCCCACGCGCTCGGCGACGTGCTGCAGCTCGATGAGGCGGGCCTCGCTCATGGCGCCGGTGTAGAAGGAGCCGATCTGGTTGTGGTCGGCGTCGGTGGTGCACACGAAGCGGGCGGTGTGCAGCACCTCGGAGATCCGTACGGACGCGGTGTCCACGCCGTGCCGGTCCAGCCAGGCGCGGTACTCGCCGAAGTCGTTGCCGGCGGCGCCGACCAGGATCGGCGCGGTGCCGAGCTGGCCCATGCCGAAGCAGATGTTCGCTGCGACGCCACCGCGCCGCACGTCGAGCTGGTCGACCAGGAAGGAGAGGGAGACCGTGTGGAGCTGGTCGGCGACCAGCTGGTCGGCGAAGCGTCCGGGGAAGGTCATCAGGTGGTCGGTGGCGATGGAGCCGGTGACTGCGATACGCACGGCGATTCGCTCCTGCGGGGAGGCGTGGGGCGGTGACGGACGTGACCCAACGCTACCGGTTCGGGACGACCCTTCCGACCTGGCGAAACTACCCGATAGTAGGTCTTCTTTCGCGGTGTGAAGGGTGCGTACGGTGCGGATATGACCCCACATGTGAAGCCCGTCACAACTGATCGCCACGCCGGCCGTCACCCGGACGGCACCGAACCGGACTCGCTGGAGCAACTGCTCGGCGACTGCGCCCGCATGGCGCCGCACTGGCGGCCCGACGGCTTCCACGACGCGTCGCCCCGGCCGGCCGCCGAGCTCCGGGGGATCACGGTGCCCGCCGCCTCTGCGAAACTGCTGGACGGGATGTCCGAGTACGGCGACTGAGTACGGCGAGCCACTCCTCCACCGCTCTTCCCTTGCTCTTCCATGGGCCCACAGCGGTCCGTTCGGGCCGCGGGCGGAACCGTCCGCGGCCCGGCTCCGTCCAATCGGCGTCCCCCTCACGGAGGATGGCGCATCAGTTGTTCAGCGGAGCCGAAGGAGCGATGCGGTGAGCACCGAGGACACTCCCCCTGCCACCGGCAGCGGGAAGAATTCCACCGAGACCCCCACCACCCCGGGGCGGCGCGGGCGCGGCCCGCTGGTGGTCGCCTCGATGGCCGCCGCCGTGCTGCTGGTCGGCGGTGGCGCGGCGTACTGGGCGTCGGGCGCTGCCGGCCAGGACGGCGAGGGCGGCGCCGGCGCTGCGGCCGATCCGCCGCCGCTGGCGCTGGAGGGCTACGGCCAGTCGCACAGCGGGAACAGCGGGAACAGCGGCATCGCGCCGGGTGAGCCGAACCCGCAGGGCGCCGGGTACCGCGCGGTCGCCGACCTGCCGGACGGCCCGGCCGACGCCCCCGTCTACCGCCCGCAGGGCCCGGTCGGCAAGGCCGCGGTGGCCAAGCTCGCCAAGGCCCTGGACGTGTCCGGGCAAATCCGCTCCGAGGGCGGCACCTGGAAGGTCGGCGGCCAGGACAAGGACTCCCGCGGGCCCGTGCTGCAGGTCGCCAAGGCCGGCACCGGCTCGTGGACGTTCGCGCAGTACGGCACGCCGGGCGGCGTGAACTGCGCACTGCCCGCCGCGCCCAAGGGCAAGGAGGCCGACGCGAAGACCGGCCACTCCTCCGACGGGCCCGGCTGCCCCTCGTACCGCGGCCGGGAGGCCAGCACCGAGGACGACGGCAGCGGCAAGGGCGCGGTGTCCCAGGAGAAGGCGAAGCAGGCGGTGCAGCCGGTGCTCGCCGCGCTCGGCCAGGAGGACGCGAAGCTGGACGCCGGCGGGCTGTCCGGCGCGGTGCGGATCGTCTCCGCGAACCCGGTGTTCGGCGGCCTGCCCACGTACGGCTGGCAGAGCGATCTCCAGGTCGGCTCGGACGGCCGGGTGGTCGGCGGCAGCGGCCAGCTGGCGCGGCCGGTCAAGGGCGACACGTACCCGGTGCTGAGCGCGGCGAAGACGCTGGAGCACCTGAACGGCGGGGCCGGCTCCGCCGGGGGCACGGGCAGGGGCGAGGACAAGTGCGCCACACCGCTGCCGAACAAGGGCGAGAAAGGCGAGAAAGGCCAGCAGGGCGACGACAGGGGTGACAAGGGCGACAAGGGTGTCGCGCCGTGCGAGCCGGCGCCCGGGAAGCCCTCGCCCGCCGAGGTGACCGGCGCCCGGTTCGGCCTGTCGGTGCAGTTCGTGAACGGCAGCCAGGCGCTGGTGCCGTCGTGGATGTACGAGGTGCGGCAGCCCGGTTCGACCGGCGGCAAGGACTCCCGTACGACGGTGGCGCACCCGGCGGTCGACCCGAAGTTCGTGGTGGACCGGAACGCCGGGGACGCCGCGACGCAGCGGCCCGCGCAGCCGCCGCAGGGCGGCAAGGAGGGCGAGAAGGGCGCGCAGAGCCTGGAGTCGTACGCGGTCTCCAAGGACGGCAAGAAGCTGACGCTGCGCTTCTGGGGCGGCGTGTGCAGCGATTACTCGGCCAGCGCCGACCAGTCGGGTACGGCCGTGACCGCGCAGGTCACCGGCAAGGAGAAGAAGCCGGGCGGGGTCTGCGTGAAGATCGCCAAGCAGTTCACCGAGACGGTGACGCTGGACTCCCCGCTGGACGGCCGGGAGGTCATCGACGCCTCCAGCGGTGAGACCGTGCCGCAGAAGTGACGGCGGGCCGCCGCCGGGCCCCGGAGGTCCGCGGGCTGCCATGACGAAGGCGGCGTTCCCCGAGGGGAACGCCGCCTTCGTCTGTCTCCGTGTGCCGGAGCCGGCCGGCTCAGCTGAAGGAGTCGCCGCAGGCGCAGGAGCCGGTGGCGTTGGGGTTGTCGATCGTGAAGCCCTGCTTCTCGATGGTGTCGACGAAGTCGATGGAGGCACCACCCAGGTACGGGGCGCTCATCCGGTCGGTGACGACCTTCACGCCGTCGAAGTCCTTCACGACGTCGCCGTCGAGCGAGCGCTCGTCGAAGAAGAGCTGGTAGCGCAGGCCGGAGCAGCCACCGGGCTGAACGGCCACCCGCAGCGCGAGGTCGTCCCGGCCTTCCTGCTCCAGCAGGCTCTTGACCTTCGACGCGGCCGCGTCGGACAGGATGATGCCGTCGCTGACGGTGGTCTCGTCCTGAACGCTCATCTACATCTCTCCCGGGTTGTACGGACCCCTTGCCCTCGGCAGTAACCGACGGGGCCCCGGATTCATTCCGGGCGGGCTCGAAGTTCTGGGGAATTTTCCATCCCTCTTCATGCTCGCACACCCTGCCGCGAAGGTCAGCGACTGCCGGGGTACGGCCTCCCGGGTGATGCGTCACATCGACGCAATGCCCATCGTCAAACTGACGTGAAGCGGCTATGATAGATAGCGTCATATCGACGAGAAGTAAGTCGTCCGGTGCGAGCACCGGCCCCACTGGTGCGGCTTCGCCGCGTACTTCGATGAAACAGAGAGGGTGCGTGTCGTGACCACCGCCCAGCCCCGTCAGGACCTCGACGTGCAGCCCACGCCGCTCGCACTGCTGCTGCTCGGCCGGGAGGCCGACCCCAAGAGCGAGCGCGGCGTGGAGTGCCCGGGCGACCTGCCCGCGCCCTCCGACCCCGACCTCGTGGAGCGCGCCCGCGCCGCCAAGGAGAAGCTCGGGGACAAGGTCTTCGTGCTCGGCCACCACTACCAGCGCGACGAGGTCATCCAGTTCGCCGACGTCACCGGCGACTCCTTCAAGCTGGCGCGGGACGCGGCCGCGCGGCCGGACGCCGAGTACATCGTCTTCTGCGGCGTGCACTTCATGGCCGAGTCCGCCGACATCCTGACCACGGACGACCAGAAGGTCGTGCTGCCCGACCTGGCCGCCGGCTGCTCGATGGCCGACATGGCCACCGCCGAACAGGTCGCCGAGTGCTGGGACGTGCTGACCGAGGCCGGCATCGCCGAGCAGGTCGTGCCCGTCTCGTACATGAACTCCTCGGCCGACATCAAGGCCTTCACCGGCAAGCACGGCGGCACGATCTGCACGTCGTCCAATGCGAAGCGGGCCCTGGAGTGGGCCTTCGAGCAGGGGGACCGCCGGCAGACCAAGGTGCTCTTCCTGCCCGACCAGCACCTGGGCCGCAACACGGCGGTGCGCGACATGGGCATGTCGCTGGACGACTGCGTCGTCTACAACCCGCACAAGCCGAACGGCGGCCTGACCGTCGAGCAGCTGCGGGACGCGAAGATGATCCTGTGGCGCGGGCACTGCTCGGTGCACGGCCGCTTCTCGCTGGAGTCGGTCGAGGACGTCCGGGCGCGCATACCGGGCGTGAACGTCCTGGTGCACCCGGAGTGCAAGCACGAGGTCGTGGCCGCGGCCGACCACGTGGGCTCCACGGAGCTGATCATCAAGACCCTGGAGGCGGCGCCCGCCGGGTCGAAGTGGGCGATCGGCACGGAGCTGAACCTCGTCCGCCGGCTGGCCAACCGCTTCGCCGCCGAGGACAAGGAGATCGTCTTCCTCGACAAGACGGTCTGCTTCTGCTCCACCATGAACCGCATCGACCTCCCGCACCTGGTCTGGGCCCTGGAGTCCCTCGCGGACGGCAAGGTCGTCAACCGCATCGAGGTCGACAAGGAGACGGAAGACTTCGCGAAGCTGGCGCTGGAGCGGATGCTGGCGCTGCCGTAGCCGTCACACACGTGGGGCCCGTACCGGAGGTCGGTACGGGCCCCACGTGCTGTGCGGATCAGACGCCGGCGGGCTCCGGCGTACGGTCCTCCTCCTGCGAAGGCGCGGCCTTCTTGGCCGCCTTCTTCTCGGCCCGCTTCTCCTTGCGCAGCTCGATGATCGCGTAGAGCGTCGGAACGAGCAGCAGGGTCAGCAGGGTGGAGGTGATCAGGCCGCCGATCACGACGACCGCCAGCGGCTGGGAGATGAAGCCGCCGTCACCGGTGACCGAGAGGGCCATCGGCAGCAGGGCCATGATCGTGGCCAGTGCGGTCATCAGGATGGGCCGCAGCCGGTGGCGGCCGCCCTCGACGACCGCCTCGACCACGCCGTGCCCCTGGGCCCGGTACTGGTTGATCAGGTCGATCAGCACGATCGCGTTGGTGACCACGATGCCGATGAGCATCAGCATGCCGATCATCGCCGGGACGCCCATCGGGGTACCCGTGGCGACCAGCAGGCCGACCGCGCCGGTCGCCGCGAACGGGATCGACACCAGCAGGATCAGCGGCTGGATCAGCGACCGGAACGTCGCCACCAGCAGCATGAAGACGATCGCGATGGCCGCCAGCATGGCCAGGCCCAGCGAGGAGAACGCCTCGTCCTGGTCGGCCGAGACGCCGCCGATCTCTGCGGTCGCGCCCTTGGGCAGGTCCAGATCCTTCAGCTCGGACGTCAGCTGCGTGGTGACCGCGCCGGTGTTGTCACCGGTCGGCTTGGCCGTGATCGTCGCGGACCGGGCGCCGTCGATGCGGGTCATCTGCACCGGGCCCGCCACGGTCTTCACGTCGGCGATGTCCCCGAGCTTCACCATGCCCGACGGGCCGGGCAGCGCCAGCTTCTTCAGCTGCGCCTCGGTGGTGGCCGGGTGCGCCGACTTCACCACGACGTCCCGCTCCGCGTCGTCCAGCAGCGCCTTGCCGCTGGTGGTGCCGCGTACCGCCTGGGCGACGGCCTGGCCGAGGGTGGCCTGGGTGTAACCGGCGGCCGCGGCCTTGCTGTTCGCGGTGACGGAGATCCGGGGCACGCTCTGTGCCAGGTCGCTGGTGACGTCGGTGACGTCGTCCAGGCCCGCGACCTTCTTCCGTACCTGCTCGGCGGCGTCCTTCAGCACGTCCCCGTCGGCGGCCTTCACGACCACGCTCAGGTCCTGGTTGCCGAAGGACTGGCCGGCCGAGACGGTGGTGTCGCCGATGTCCTTGCCGAGCTTCTTCAGCCCGGCCCGCAGGTCCGCGACGACCCGGTCGGAGTCTTCGGCGTCGGCCAGCTTCACCTGGTACGACGCCTGGTTGGCGCTCGCACCGCCGCCGAAGGCCGCCATCATGCCCGAGGAGCCGACGGTGACCTGGTAGTCCTGCACGCCGTCGGTGTCCGCGAGCAGCTTCTCCACCCGCTTCGCCTGCTTGTCGGCGGCGTCGAGGCTGGTGCCGGGCGCCAGCTCCTGCTTGAGGGAGAGGGTGTCCTGGGTGCCCTGGTCGAAGAAGTTGGTCTTCAGCAGCGGGGCCATGCCGAACGTGCCGATGAGGATGACGACGGCGATGACCAGGCTGGTGACCCGGCGCCGGGTCGCGAAGCGCAGCACCGGTACGTACAGCCGCTGCAGGGCGCTGCGGCTCTCCTTCTCCTCGGCGGCTTTGCGGAGCGCCTCCGGGTCGCCGTCCTCGGCGCCCTTCGGGGCGCGCAGGAACCAGTACGAGAGGACGGGGACGACGGTGAGGGAGACCAGCAGCGAGGCCAGCAGGGCCACGGTGACGGTGATCGAGAAGTCGCCGAAGAGGGCGCCCACCATGCCGCCGACCACGCCGATCGGCAGGAAGACCGCGACGGTGGTGAGGGTGGAGGAGGTGATCGCGCCGGACACCTCGCGGACCGCGGTGAGGATGGCGTGCTTGCGCTCCTCGCCGTAGCCCAGGTGCCGCTTGATGTTCTCCAGGACGACGATGGAGTCGTCCACGACCCGGCCGATGGCGATGGTCAGCGCGCCCAGGGTCAGCATGTTCAGCGACAGGTCGCCCGTCCACAGCACGATGAGCGTGATGACGACGGACAGCGGGATGGAGACCGCGGTCACCAGCGTCGAGCGCAGGCTGAGCAGGAAGACCAGGATCACGATCACGGCCATGACCAGGCCGAGCAGGCCCTCGGTGGTGAGGGACTCGATGGACTTGGAGACCTGCGGGCCCTGGTCGGAGACGACCGTGACGTCCGTGTCCTTGCCGAGGTCGGCGCGGATCTGCGGGAGTTTGTCCTTGACGGCGTCGGAGATGGCGACGGCGCTGCCGTCCTGGTCCATGGTGATCTGGACCGAGAGGCTGGGCTTGCCGTTGGTGCGGGTGAGCGAGGTCGGGGTGGCCGACTCCTGCTTCACCGTGGCGATGTCGCCGATGCGTACCGGCGCGCCGGCCCCGGCCTTGCCCGCCGCGGCGCCGGCCGCCGCCGGGGAGACGGTGAGGTCCTTGATCTGCTGGAGCGAGGTCCAGCCGCTGCCGACCTGGACGGTGCGGCTCTTGCCGTCCTCGGCGAAGGAGCCGGCCGGTACGGAGGCGCCGCCCGCTTCGAGGGCCTGGCCGAGCGCCGCCGGGGTGAGCCCCGCCTTGGCGAGCTCGGCGTCGTCGGGGGTGACCGCGACGACCCGGTCGCGGACGCCGTTGACGCTGACCTGGCCGACGCCGTCGATGTCCTTCAGGGCCGGGACGACGCTGCGGTCCAGGCGGTCGGCGAGGGCCTGCTGGTCCTGGCCGTCCGAGGAGACGGCGAGCACGGCGGTCGGCAGGTCGTCGGTTCCGCCGGACACGACCTGCGGGTCGACGTCGTCGGGCAGCTTGGCGCGGGCCCGGTTGACGGCCTGCTGGACGTCGGCGACCAGCGTCTTGGAGTCGTTGCCGTAGTCGAACTCGGCCATGACCACGGCCGAGCCCTCACTGGCGGTGGAGGTCACGCCGGTGATGCCGTCGACCGCCTGGATGCCGTCCTCCAGCGGTTCGACGACCTGCTTCTCGACGACGTCGGGCGAGGCGCCCTGGTACGGCGCCACGACGGACACCATGGGCAGATCGATGGAGGGCAGCAGCTGCTGCTTCAACTGTGGGATCGCGATGGCTCCGAAGACGATCGCCACGATCGACATCAGTGCTATCAGGCCCCGTTGTGCGAGGCTGAGTCGGGACAGCCTGAACATGGGTGGGGTCTCTCTCTTTTGTTCTGAGTTCTGCTTGAACGCTTCCGGCACCGGCCCATGGCGGGCCCGCTTACACCATCCGGCACGCGGAGCGCGTTTTTCCTAGCACCCAGGTCCATTTCCGGGGCCGGGGCGTACCGCGTCCGCAGTACGCCCCGCTCCACCCGCTGCTACACCCGCGGGCGGACGAGTCCGGTTTGGAACGCGATGACCACCAGTTGTGCCCGGTCCCGGGCGCCCAGCTTGGCCATCGCACGGTTCACGTGCGTCTTGACGGTCAGCGGGCTGACGGACAGCCGCTCGGCGATCTCGTCGTTGGACAGCCCGCCCGCGACCAGGACCAGCACCTCGCGCTCCCGGCCGGTCAGCGTCGCCAGCCGCTCGGCGTCCGGGCCCGCCGCGCCGTCCTCCCCGCTGCCCTGCGCCAGGAACCGCGCGATCAGCCCCTTCGTGGCCACCGGCGACAGCAGCGCCTCCCCGGCCGCCGCGACCCGGATGGCGCTGAGCAGTTCGTCCGGCTCGGCGCCCTTGCCGAGGAAGCCGCTCGCGCCGGCCCGCAGCGCCTGCACCACGTAGTCGTCGACCTCGAAGGTCGTCAGGATCACCACGCGTACGTCCGCGAGCTCCGGGTCCTCGCTGATCATGCGGGTGGCGGCCAGGCCGTCCACGCCGGGCATCCGGATGTCCATCAGCACCACGTCGGGCGCCGTGCTGCGGGTCAGCTCGTACGCCTCGGCGCCGTCCGACGCCTCGGCCACCACCCGCATCCCGGGCTCGGAGTCCACCAGCACCTTGAACGCGCTGCGCAGCAGCGCCTGGTCGTCGGCGAGCAGCACCTTGATCGTCATGTCGTCTCCCCCGTACGTCCGGTCTGCAGCGGCAGCCGCACCCGTACCTTGAAACCACCGGCCGGGCGGGGCCCGGTCTCCACCGAGCCGCGCAGCGCGGCCACCCGCTCCCGCATCCCGATCAGGCCGTGCCCGCCGCCGTCCGTGCGCTCCTCGGGCTCCGTCCGGTCACCGGGGCGCGGCCGCGGCGCGGGGGGCCGGCCGCCGCCGTCGTCGAGCACCGTCAGCGTGAGCGCCTCGGCCGAGCGGACGATCCGTACCGTGGCGCGGGCGCCGTCCCCCGCGTGCTTGTGCACGTTGGTCAGCGCCTCCTGGACGATGCGGTACGCGGTCAGGTCGACGGAGGCGGGCAGGCCCTCGGGGCTGCCGGGCGGCAGCTCCAGCTCGACGGGGAGCCCGGCGCGGACGAACCCGTCGATCAGCTGGTCCAGGACGCCGAGGCCCGGAGCCGGTTCGGTGGGGGCCTGCGGGTCGTCGGACTGGCGCAGCAGGCCGACGGTGGCGCGCAGCTCCTCCAGTGCCGAGCGGGACGCCTCGCGGACGTGCGCGAGGGCCTGCTTGGCCTGGTCGGGGCGGCTGTCCATGACGTGCGAGGCGACCCCGGCCTGGACGTTGACCAGCGCGATGTGGTGGGCGACGACGTCGTGCAACTCGCGCGCGATACGCATGCGTTCCTCGGCGACCCGGCGCCCGGCCTCCTCCTCGCGGGTGCGTTCGGCGCGTTCGGCGCGCTCCTCGATGGCGGCCACGAAGGCACGGCGGCTGCGGACCGCATCGCCGGCCGCGGCCGCCATGCCGGTCCACGCGAAGATCGCCAGGTTCTCCTGCGCGTACCAGGGGCGGCTGCCGGTGAGCATCGCGGCGGCGGTGAGGACGAGGACGGTGAGCGCGCCGATCCGCCAGGTGGTGGGGCGGTCGGTACGAGAGGCGACGGTGAAGACCGCGATGACCGAGGCCGCGGCGATCGGCGCGCGCGGCTGGCTGGTGGCGGTCACCAGCTCGGTCAGCGTCATGGCGCAGGTGACGGCGAGGACGCTGCGCGGGTAGCGGCGGCGGAGCACCAGCGCGGCGCAGGCCAGGACGGCGAGGAGGACGGTGGCCGGCTCCAGCGGCCGGTCGCCGAAGCGCGGCCAGTACCGGCGGTGCGGGCCGGCCGCCGCGCCGATCAGGATGGCCGCGAGGACGGCCGCCGCCAGGACCGCGTCGAGCGCGACGGGGTGGGCGCGGAGCCGGGCGAGCAGCGCGGGCCCGGGCCGCGGGCCCTGTCCGGTGGCGAGGGGAGTCACGAGGGGAAACGGTAGCGCCCCGGCCGCCGGCCGCGGCCCGCCGAGGGTGTCGGCGGACGGCGGCCCGGGTGCCGGGGCGCTGCCTGCTGGAAGAAGCCGGGTGGTCGCGGTCCGCGTCGGGCGGGGCCGGATCACCGGTGTGCCGGGCGGGTCAGCCCGGGATGAGGCCGTCGTCGCTGAGCATCTCGCGGACCTCTTCGAGGGTGGCGTCGGGGCCGGGCAGGATCAGTTCGGAGGGCTCCAGGGAGTCCTCGGGCAGCGGCTCGCCCAGTCGGCGCACGGCGTCGAGCAGCGCGCCCAGGGTCCGCCGGAAGGCGTCCTGCTCGCCGCGCTCCATCTCGGCGAGCAGTTCGTCGTCCAGCTTGTTGAGTTCGATGAAGTGGCTGTCCGCCACCCTTACCTGCCCCTCGCCCATGATCCGTACGATCATGACGGTCTCCTCTGGTCCGGTCCGGCGTCCCGATGAGGCTATCCGCGTCCGCCGGTCACTGCTTGTCGAAGCGCGGCTGGTCCTGCTGCGGCGCCTGCTGGGCCTGGCCGCCCTGACCGCCCTCGATCGCCTGCTGCCCGCCGGCGCTGCCACCCGCCAGCTCGGCCTTCATGCGCTGCAGCTCCAGCTCGACGTCGCCGCCGCCGGAGATCCGGTCCAGCTCGGCCGTGATGTCGTCCTTGGCCATGCCGGTCGGGTCGTCCAGCGCGCCGGACGCCAGCAGCTCGTCGATGGCACCGGCCCTGGCCTGCATCTGCGCGGTCCGGTCCTCGGCGCGCTGCACGGCCAGGCCGACGTCGCCCATCTCCTCGGAGATGCCGGAGACGGCCTCGCCGATCCGGGTCTGCGCCTGGGCCGCGGTGTAGGTGGCCTTGATGGTCTCCTTCTTCGTACGGAAGGCGTCCACCTTGGCCTGGAGGCGCTGCGCCGCGAGGGTGAGCTTCTCCTCCTCGCCCTGCAGCGTCTGGTGCTGCGTCTCCAGGTCGGTGACCTGCTGCTGCAGGGACTGGCGCCGGGAGAGCGCCTCGCGGGCCAGGTCCTCGCGGCCGAGCGCGAGGGCCTTGCGGCCCTGGTCCTCCAGCTTGGACGACTGGCCCTGGAGCTGGTTGAGCTGGAGCTCCAGACGCTTGCGGGAGGTCGCGACGTCCGCGACGCCGCGGCGCACCTTCTGGAGCAGCTCCAGCTGCTTCTGGTAGGAGTAGTCGAGGGTCTCGCGCGGATCCTCGGCCCGGTCCAGGGCCTTGTTGGCCTTCGCGCGGAAGATCATCCCCATCCGCTTCATGACACCGTCGCTCATGGGCCTCGCGCGCCCCCTTCTCACCGAGTTACTTCGGGCTTCGGCTCCAGCACATCTACAGACCCCACAGTACGGGCCCCGGTTCCATTACCGCACTGCTTGGACCCGGATGTGCTCCTCCTGCAGGACGATCACGCAGCTCCTTCTCTCAGGCGCAGGGAGTAGGTGGGGTACATGTACCCCGCCCGGCCGTTGCCGGATCGTTCCCCTCGGGCTCTGGCCCACCGAGGGCGACCGCGTACCCTTGGGTCCTGTGTTCCGAAGCCGTTCGAAGGAAGAGCAGGCCGCGACCTCCAAGGTGACCGCGGACCAGCCCCAGCAGCCCCGCGACCCGCAGGCCCCCAAGGGCCGCCCGACGCCCAAGCGCAGTCAGGCGCAGTCCCAGCGCCGCGCCCGCGCGCAGTCGGCGCCGGCCAACCGCAAGGAGGCCGTCAAGGCCCAGCGGGAGGCCCGCCGCGCCGACATGGCCAGGCAGCGCGAGGCGCTGGCCAAGGGTGACGAGCGGTACCTCCCGGTCCGGGACAAGGGCCCGGTCCGCCGTTTCGCGCGCGACTACGTCGACTCGCGCTGGTGCGTCGCGGAGTTCTTCCTCCCGGTGGCCGTGATCATCCTGGTGCTGACCATGGTCCGGGTGCCGCAGATCCAGAGCATCGCGCTCATCCTGTGGCTGGTCGTGATCCTGCTGATCGTGCTGGACTCGATCGCCGTGTGGATCGGCCTCACCAAGCGCCTCAAGGACCGCTTCCCGAACGAGAACCTCAAGGGCGTCAAGCCGTACGCCCTGATGCGCACCCTCCAGATGCGCCGACTGCGACTGCCCAAGCCGCAGGTCAAGCGGGGAGAGCGGCCCTGAGCACCGCTTCCTCCGGCTTTGCCGGAGGGGCCGAACCCTGGCTGGGCAAGCTGGGGGGACTCCGGAACACCGTCCGGCAGGAGCTGATCGCCCGCCAACTGGAGGAGCAGATCTCCGCACGGTTCCCGGTGGGCCAGCGGCTGCGCGTCCTGGACGTCGGCCTCGGCCAGGGCACCCAGGCGCTGCGCCTGGCCCGCGCCGGGCACGACATCACCGGCCTGGAGCCCGACCCCACGATGCTGGCCGCGGCCCGCACCTCACTGGCCGGCGAGCCGGCCGGCATCCAGGAGCGGGTCCGGCTGATCGAGGGCGACGGCCGGGACACCGGCGCGCACTTCCCCGCCGGCACCTTCGACGTGGTGCTCTGCCACGGCGTCCTGATGTACGTCGACGATCCCGACCCGATGCTGGCCGGGCTCGCCCGGGTGCTGGCGCCCGGCGGCCTGCTGTCCGTCCTGGTGCCCAACGCCGACGCACTCGCGCTGCGCCCGGGACTCTCCGGCGACTGGGACACCGCGTCGGAGGCCTTCGACTCGCCGCGCTACAAGGACCGGCTCGGCCTCACGGCCCGAGCCGACCGGCTGTCGACGCTCACCGCCACCCTCGCCGGGATCGGCGCCCCGCTGCACGCCTGGTACGGCGTACGGCTCTTCACCGACCTCGCGGCCGACGACGCGGTGCCGCCGCCCGCCGAGGAGCTGACCCGGCTGCTGGCCGCCGAGGAGCGCGCCGGGCGCACCGACCCGTACCGTGCGGTGGCGGCCCTGCTGCACGTCTGCGGCGTACGCGGCTGACAACACGACGACGAGGGGCGCCGAGGGGCGCCGAGGGACGACGAGGGACGACGAGGGACGACGAGGGGCGCCGAGGGACGACGAGGGGCGCCGAGGGACGACGAGGGGCGCCGAGGGACGACGAGGGACGGCGAGGGACGACGGGGGACGACGAGGGGCGGCGGGCCCGGAAGCCCACCGCCCCTCTGCCGTGCCGTGTCGGCGCTCAGGCCTCCGCGGCCTCCGCGCCCTCGTCCGCGTGCAGGCTCATCGGACCGTAGACCTTCGCCCCGTCCTCGAAGAGGGTCACCTGGTCCACACCGCAGTCCAGGAGCGACTTCCACTCCTCGCCGATCCAGGACTCCGCGTCCCCCTGCGTGGAGAAGTCCTCCGGGTCCGTCCCCGCACCGGCCTCGGTACCGTCGGCCTTCTCGAACCGCCACGTCCACGCCATGTCCGCCTCCTGGTCCCACCGGGTACGTGCTTGCTCGTGCTGGTGCCGTGCAGTGGTCATGCCCTGTTCTGCCGCTCAGGTGTCATGTCCCGTCGTACTGATCAGCAGCCTAACGGCCGTGTCGAGACGTCCCCCCGCGCGCCCGGCGGCCACGGACAGGAGAAAATCGGCGGGTGGAACTGACACTGCTCGGCACCGGCGCCCCCGAAGGGCTGCCCCGCCCCGGCTGCCCGTGCGCCTCCTGCGCCGGCGCCACGGGCGGCGCGGCGCGGGCGGCCACCGCACTGCTCCTGGACGGCGCCCTGCTCCTCGACCTCACCCCGGGGGCCGCCTTCGCCGCGGCCCGTGCAGGCCAGTCGCTCACAGGGGTGCGGCAAGTGCTCCTGACGCACCCGCACGAGGGACCCGCCGTCGAGGTCCCCACCGGCGTCCCCCAGCCGGGCCGGGTCGCGGACGGGCGGGAGCTGGCGCTGCTGGACGGGCACCGGGTGCGGGCGGTGGCGGTGGACGTACCGGGCACCGGGTACGAGATCGGCGGCCCGTACGGCGAGCGGCTGCTGTACCTGCCGCCCGGGGCCGCGCCCGCCGGGGCCGCCGGGGTCACCGGGGCCACCGAGGGCAAGGGGCCCTACGAGATGGTGGTGCTGGACGTGCTCGGGCGGCCCGACGCGCTGGCCCGGCTGCGGGCGAGCGGCGCCGTGGACGCGACGACCGACGTGCTCGCGGTGCACATCGACCACGACACCCCGCCCGGCGCAGAACTGCACCGGCGGCTTGCGGCGCTGGGCGCCCGCGCGGTGCCGGACGGCACGTCGCTGCTGGTCGGCGAGTACCACGCGGTGCCCGACCTGCCGCGCAGGACGCTGGTGCTCGGCGGCGCGCGCAGCGGCAAGTCCGTCGAGGCCGAGCGGCGGCTCGCCGCCTTCCCCGACGTGCTGTACGTCGCGACCGGCGGGCTGCGGGACGGCGACACGGAGTGGGCGGCGCGGGTCTCCGCGCATCGCGAGCGCCGCCCGGCCTCCTGGCGGACCGCGGAGACCTGCGACCTGGTGCCCCTGCTGGCCGGCGAGGACGAGGCCGGTGACGGGCCCGGAGCGGAGAAGAGCGCCGCGTCCCCGCTGCTGATCGACTGCCTGTCCCTGTGGCTCACGCACGCCATGGACGAGGTGGGTGCCTGGGACGACGAGACCTGGGCGAACGGCGGCGAACGGGCGCTGCGGGAGCGGACGGACGAGCTGGTGGCCGCGGTGCGCGCCACCCGCAGGCCGCTGGTCGCGGTCAGCAACGAGGTCGGCTCCGGGGTGGTCCCCGCGACCCCGGCCGGACGCCGCTTCCGCGACGAACTGGGCCGCCTGAACGCCGCGTTCGCCGCCGAGTGCGAGCACGTCCTGCTGGTCGTCGCGGGCCAGGCCATTACGCTGCGCGGGTGACGCGCGGGGACGCCCGCCCGTGTCCCGCTTGCCGGACGGCGCCGCGTACCGTCATCTGGCGGCATGGAACCGCCCTCCGACGGCGCCCCGCCCGTGGGCCCCACCCGGCGCACCCGGCTCACCCCGCAGACCTGGCGCACCCGCCCCGCCGGCCCGGCCGCGCGCCCGGCCGCCGGCCGGTTCGACGAGGCCGTGCGCCGGTACCTGCGCGACCGCCCGCAGGCCACGGTCGTGGCGCTCGGCGAGGGCCTGGACCCCGGCTTCTGGCGGGTGGACAACGGGCAGCTGCGCTGGCTGACCGTCGAGGAGCCGGCGACCGCCGCGCTGCGCCGCATGCTGCTGCCGGACGGCCCGCGGTGGCGCACCCTCACCGGGCGTGCCACCGCGCCCCATTGGCCCGCCGCCGTCGCCCGCCCCGCCCTCGGGGTCCTGGTGCTCGCCTTCGGGCCGCCGCCCGCCGCGGAGGGGCTGCAGGAGCTGTGCGCGCTGTGCGCCCGCCGGCTGCCCGGCTCCACGCTGCTGCTGGACGCCCCGCTCCGACACCTCGCGGCCGCCGTCGACGACCGGCCCGGCGTCCGGACCCTGCATCCGCCAGGCGCCCGCGAAGCCGCCGCCCCCGCCCTCACCGAGTTCCGCTTCGGACGCTGACCAACTCCCGCACCGGGCCGTACACGGTCGCGCCCCGGCCGCCCGCGCGCACATACGCCCGCGGACCTCGCACCCGTCGGCCCCAGGGCGTACGGGCAGCCGCGTACGGGGGCCGCCCGGCGGCCGTACGCGGTCGTGCCCCGGCCGGCCGCGCGCCAGGTGGCGCGTTGCCGGTAACCTGCGCCGAATGAGCGCCCTGAACCTCGATGACTTCGCGAACCTGATCGAGCGTCCCGACGGCGGCCGGCGCCGGGACGCCGAGGAGCGGCGCGAGCGCCGCCTCGTGCAGCCGGCCGCGCTGGGCCGCCTCGACGAGCTGGGCGACTGGCTGGCCGCCGTCCAGCAGCAGGTGCCGGTCCGACCCCTGGACCGGGTCCGCACCGTGCTGTTCGCGGGCGACCACGGGGTGGCGGAGCTGGGCGTCTCGGGGCGCGCGGCCGGCAGCGCCACCGACCTGGTGCGCGCCGTGCTGGACGGAACGAGCCCGGCCGCGGTGCTGGCGCGCCGGTTCGGCGCCGCGCCGCGCGTGGTCGACATGGCACTGGACTGCGACCCCGCCGAGCTGCCCGAGGACGTCACCCGGCACCGGGTCCGGCGCGGCTCCGGCCGGATCGACATCGAGGACGCGCTGACCGCGGAGGAGGCCGAGCAGGCGTTCCGTGCGGGCATGCTGATCGCCGACGAGGAGGCGGACGCCGGCACGGACCTGGTCGTGCTCGGCGACCTGAGCGTCGGCGGCACCACGGCGGCGGGCGCGCTGATCGCCGCGCTGTGCGGCACGGACGCCTCGGTGGTCACCGGGCGCGGCGGTGCCGGCATCGACGACCTCGCCTGGATGCGCAAGTGCGCGGCGATCCGCGACGCGCTGCGCCGGGCCCGTCCGGTGCTCGGCGACCAGCTCGCGCTGCTGGCCGCCACCGCCGGCGCCGACCTCACCGCGGCCACCGGCTTCCTGCTGCAGAGCGCGGTCCGCCGGACGCCGGTGATCCTGGACGGCGTGGTCTCCGCGGCGTGCGCGCTGGTGGCGCAGCGGATCGCGTTCCGCGCGCCGGACTGGTGGCTGGCCGGCCAGGCCAGTGGCGAGCCCGCGCAGGCCAAGGCGCTGGACCGGATCGCGCTCACGCCGCTGCTCGACCACGGCGTGACCGCCGGCGAGGGCACCGGCGCCCTGCTGGCCCTCCCCCTGGCCCAGGCGGCGGCGTCGCTGGCGGCGGAGCTGCCGGTGCGCGAGCCCGCGGCCGAGGACGCGCCGGAGCAGGCCGCCACGGACGGCTGACCTCCGCTCACGGGTACGGGCTCCGCCGGGCGGGCCGAGGTGCAGATCACGAGCGGCCCGCTCAACCTCCCGCCGCGTGGACCGGTCTAGTCCTACGGTCGGCGCAGCATGGCGCGGACCCGGTACCGCCCTGCGGGGGAGGTGCCGCCCCACGTCCTCGCCCGGTGGTGCGCCGTCGACCCGCTCATACGTGATCGCCTCGAACGCGCCGTGCGCGCCGAATGGGGGCCGCTGCTGGCGGCGCTGCGGCCCGCGCTCGGCGCCGGAGTGCTGCGCGCTGTCCCGATGACGCTCGCCGCGCTGGCCCTCACCGCGTTCTGCCAGTTCGCACAGCACCAGCACTGGGGCTACCGGGCCGTCCAGCAGCTCGGCGCCGTACGCGCGGACCAGCCGCTGTGGACCGGGCTGCTGCGTACGCCGCTGTCGCTCTTCGTGCCGGCCCTCGACCTGCCCGTGTGGGGCGCGCTGGCCCAGATCCTGGTGGTCTTCGGCATCGCCGAGGTTGTACTGGGGCGGCGCCGGATGCTGCTGATCGCCTACGCCGCCTCGCTCGCCGGGACGCTGTACGCACGCGTGGGGGTGGCCCTCGGGCCGGACGTCCCGTTCGGGCTGCCGGCCGCGGACGGGCAGGTCGTCGACGCCGGTCCGTCCGCCGCCGTGGTCGGTCTCGCGGTGGCGGTGTGCTGGCGGTACCGGGCGTGGACGACGGGCGCGCTGGTGGTGGCCGCGATGGTCGCCGAGGTCGCCCTCGCGCCCAACCTCGCGGGCCGGGAGCATCTCGCGGCCATCGTGGCGGTACTGGCGGGCTGCGGGGCGGCGGAGGCCCGGGCGGCCGCCGCGCGCTGGCCGCGGGTTAGCCTGCCGCGATGAGCACCGCCCCCACCGAACCCCCCGCAGGCCCCCCGACCGCCGCCGACGCGCTGCGGTTCGCCTTCGGGACGCTGACCGTGCTGCCCGTGCGGCTGACCCGCTGGGACCGGGCGACGGCCCGCGGCGGCATGCTCTGCGCGCCGGTCGCCGGGCTGGTCGTCGGGGTGTGCGCGGCGGCGCTCGGCACGGTCCTGCTGCTGCTCGGCGGCGGCCCGCTGCTGGCGGCCGTCGGCACGGTCGCGGTGCCCGCCGCGCTCACCCGCGGCCTGCATCTGGACGGGCTGGCGGACACCGCCGACGGGCTGGGCAGCGGCAAGCCGGCGGCGGACGCGCTGCGCATCATGAAGCAGTCCGACATCGGCCCGTTCGGCGTGATCGTGCTGCTCCTGGCCCTGCTCGCGCAGGTCGCCGCCGTGTCCGAGCTGTACGCGGCCGGCTGGGCGGCGGGCGCGGTGGCGGCGGTGGCCGGGGCGGTCACCGCCCGGCTGGCCCTCACGCTCGCCTCCCGCACCGGCGTGCCGGCGGCCCGTCCGGAGGGGCTGGGGGCCGCGGTCGCCGGGACGGTGCCCGGCCGGGTCGCCGCCGTCGTGGCCGTCCTGGTGCTCGTGGTGGCCGCCGCCGCGGGGCTCGGGGCGTACGGCGGGCCGTACGGGGCGCTGCACACCGCCGTCGCGGTGCTGCTCGGCCTGGGCGCCGCCGAGCTGCTGCTGCGGCACTGCCGGCGGCGGCTCGGCGGGGTGACCGGGGACGTCTTCGGCGGGCTGGCGGAGACCGCCGGGCTGGTGACCGTGGTCGTCCTGGCCCTCGGCTGACGGCCGTGCCCGCGCCGGCCCCCGGCCGACGCCCGGGTCAGCCGGTCAGCAGGTGCGCCGCCAGGCCGTCAGGTCCATCTTCTTCTCCAGCGAGCTGAGCTTCAGCTTCTCGGACGTGGCGCAGAAGCGGTCCGGCGACAGCTCGTACTCGACGTGGAAGACGGCCTTGTCGGCGCGGATGAACGGGGTGAGCCGGTCGCACTCGCCGTACTGGGCGCACTGCTCGTTCACCGCGAAGTCGAAGTCCTTCACCAGCTGCGGGATCTGGTCGAGGTCGTTCTTCAGGCCGACCGCCATGCCGCGCTCGTGCGCGAGGCGGGCCACCATGCGGTTGAATTCCAGCTGGTCGGCGGCGGTCAGCGGGAAGCCGGAGCGGTTGCGGTAGCCGTCGACGTTGTCCGGCTCGATCGCGTCGAAGCCCTTGTCACGGCACATGTCGAAGCGCTTCGCGAGCAGCGGCTCCAGCACGTCGGTCCGGCGGATGTCCAGCCAGCGCTCGCCCTCCCAGCCGTTGGACCGGCCGATGACGGACTTCGGGAAGTCCTCGGCGTCGGGCCGCCAGTCCTCCCAGGCGCCGACGCTGAGGTAGCAGATCACCTTGCGGCCGTCGCGGTGCAGCCCTGCGACGGTGGCCTTGGTGTGGTCGAAGCCCTCGATGTCGTAGACGGGCGCGTCGACGGTGCGGTCGAGCCGGCCGGTCAGCTGCCACTGCCAGTCCGTACCGGGTTTCGGCTGCCACCGCTCCCCCGCCGCCCGGTCCTTCGTGCCGCCTTCCCCGCCCCCGTCCCCGACCGGTGCCGTGCCGCAGGCCGTGACGAGGGCGAGCACCAGGCCCGCCGCGCCGAGCAGGAGGGGCGCCCGGCGGGTGCCGCGCCGGACGCGGGTGCGGCCGGGCCGGCGGGGACGGCGGGACAACAGTCTTCGGGCGGTTGCGGGTCGTTCCACTGAGGGGTGCTCAACTTTCCTGTGATGCAGTCGTGCGCGCGGGTACGCGTCCGTCCTGAGGGACGGTGATCGGTACCGGACGGTTGCCCGGGCCGGCGCCACGCCCCCCGGCAGGAATCCGTTTCCCGCCCCGATGTCATCCAAGTGACGGTAAAAACGGCGGAGTTCATGGCAACGGGCCGCATTTCGGCCGGTCGGCCCGGGGAAAGGTATGGCATCGGGCGGGACCGGGCAGGGCACCCGAGCGTAGGCTCGGCGCCAGCGGCGCCACGAGCGCCCATGGATTCCCCGGACGGAACAGGACCTTCAATACCGTGACTGCACTGACCCTCAGTACTTCTTCCGCCGCGACGCTGCGCGCGGACGCCGTCGTCGTCGGCCTGGCCAAGGGCGACAAGGGCCCCGTCCTGGCGCCCGGCGCCGAGGCCGTGGACGCGGCCTTCGACGGCAAGCTGGCCGACGTCCTGGAGACCCTGGGCGCGAGCGGCGCCGAGGGCGAGGTGACCAAGGTCCCGGGCGGCTCCGGACTCAAGGCGCCGGTCGTGCTGGCGGTCGGCCTGGGCGAGGCTCCGGCCAAGGGCGAGGGTTACGACAACGAGGCGCTGCGCCGCGCCGCCGGTGCCGCGGCCCGCGCGCTGACCGGTTCCAAGAAGGGCGCCTTCGCGCTGCCGGTCGAGGACGCCGACGCGGTGGCCGCGATCGCCGAGGGCGCGCTCCTGGGCTCGTACAGCTTCACCGCGTACCGCAGCAACGGGGACGCCAAGAAGGGTGCGGCCGACAAGTCCGCGCCGCTGGCCGACGTCGCCGTCCTGGGCGCCAAGCCGCGCGACAAGGCCCACAAGGCCGCGGCCGAGCGTGCGCAGGCGGTGGCCGCGGAGATCAACCGCGCCCGCGACCTGATCAACACGCCCTCCAACGGCCTCACCCCCAAGACCTTCGCCGCCGAGGCGCAGGCCGCGGCCAAGGAGTACGGCCTCAAGGTCGAGGTGCTGGACGAGAAGGCCCTGAAGAAGGGCGGCTACGGCGGCCTGATGGGCGTCGGCCAGGGCTCGGAGAACCCGCCCCGCCTCGTCAAGATCAGCCACACCCACGCCAAGGCGAAGAAGCACCTGGCGCTGGTCGGCAAGGGCATCACCTACGACTCGGGCGGCATCTCCCTGAAGCCGGCCGGCCACAACGAGACGATGAAGTGCGACATGAGCGGCGCCGCCGCCGTGTTCGCCGCGGTCGTCTCCGCGGCGCGGCTGAACCTCCCGGTCAACGTCACCGGCTGGCTCGCGCTGGCCGAGAACATGCCCTCCGGCACGGCCACCCGCCCCGGCGACGTGCTGACCATGTACAGCGGCAAGACCGTCGAGGTCCTGAACACCGACGCCGAGGGCCGCCTGGTGCTGGCCGACGCGATCACCCGCGCCTCCGAGGAGGCCCCGGACGCGATCGTCGACGTCGCGACGCTGACCGGCGCGATGGTCGTGGCGCTGGGCAACCGCACCTTCGGCATCATGGCCAACGACGACGCCTTCCGTACCTCGATCCACGAGATCGCGGAAGAGGTCGGCGAGGAGTCCTGGCCGATGCCGATGCCGGCCGAACTGCGCAAGACCCTGGACTCCCCCGTCGCCGACCTCAAGAACATCGGCGAGCGGATGGGCGGCGGCCTGCTGGCCGGCGTCTTCCTGAAGGAGTTCGTGGGCGAGGGCATCGCCTGGGCGCACCTGGACATCGCGGGCCCGGCCTTCCACGAGGGCGCGCCGTACGGCTACACCCCCAAGGGCGGCACCGGCTCCGCGGTCCGCACCCTGGTCCGGCTGGCCGAGCGCACCGCGGCGGGCGACCTGCTCTGACCTGCGGCGCAGACAGCTTTTCCGGGGCCCCGGGCGCTGCGCCCGGGGCCTCTCGCGCGCGCGGACGCCGCTGTTCGCTCTCGACGAAATCCGTACGGTCGTGCGGCCGGGTACGCGGTCCGGGCAGCCGATCGGCGGGCCCGGAGCCCGGCCCGCCGTCCCGTCCGTGTTCAACAAGTGCGAAGATGGGGCCTGGCAGGACAGGGCCCCCCTTACCCAGGGCCGAAGTAGACAAGCGGCCGAACAACAGCCGCCGTCCGGTCATCGGAGACCGGCTCCGGCGTATCCATGCATGGAGGACGTGACGTGGCGAACGACGCCAGCACCGTTTTCGACCTAGTGATTCTCGGAGGCGGTAGCGGCGGCTACGCGGCTGCCCTGCGCGGGGCGCAGCTCGGCCTGGACGTCGCCCTGATCGAGAAGAACAAGCTCGGCGGGACCTGCCTGCACAACGGCTGTATCCCCACCAAGGCGCTGCTGCACGCCGGTGAGATCGCGGACCAGGCCCGTGAGGCCGCCCAGTTCGGTGTGAAGACCTCGTTCGAGGGCATCGACATCGCCGGGGTCCACAAGTACAAGGACGAGGTCATCTCGGGCCTGTACAAGGGTCTGCAGGGCCTGGTCGCCTCCCGCAAGGTGACCTACATCGAGGGCGAGGGCCGGCTGTCCTCCCCCACCTCCGTCGACGTGAACGGCCAGCGCGTCCAGGGCCGCCACATCCTGCTGGCGACCGGCTCCGTGCCGAAGTCGCTGCCGGGTCTGGAGATCGACGGCAACCGCATCATCTCCTCGGACCACGCGCTGACGCTGGACCGCGTGCCGGAGTCCGCGATCATCCTGGGCGGCGGCGTCATCGGCGTCGAGTTCGCCTCGGCGTGGAAGTCCTTCGGCACCGACGTCACCGTGATCGAGGGCCTCAAGCACCTCGTCCCGGTCGAGGACGAGAACAGCTCCAAGCTGCTGGAGCGCGCCTTCCGCAAGCGGGGCATCAAGTTCAACCTCGGCACCTTCTTCGAGAAGGCCGAGTACACCGACAACGGTGTGAAGGTCACCCTCGCCGACGGCAAGACCTTCGAGGCGGAGGTGCTGCTGGTCGCGATCGGCCGCGGCCCGGTCTCGCAGGGCCTCGGCTACGAGGAGGCCGGGGTCGCCATGGACCGCGGCTACGTCCTCGTCGACGAGTACATGCGGACGAACGTGGAGACCATCTCCGCCGTCGGCGACCTCGTTCCCACGCTCCAGCTCGCGCACGTCGGCTTCGCCGAGGGCATCCTGGTGGCGGAGCGGCTGGCCGGTCTGAAGACCGTGCCGATCGACTACGACGGCGTGCCGCGCGTGACGTACTGCCACCCGGAGGTCGCCTCCGTCGGTATCACCGAGGCCAAGGCCAAGGAGCTGTACGGCGCCGACAAGGTCGTCGCCCTGAAGTACAACCTCGCGGGCAACGGCAAGAGCAAGATCCTCAAGACCGCGGGCGAGATCAAGCTCGTCCAGGTCAAGGACGGTGCCGTGGTCGGCGTCCACATGGTCGGTGACCGTATGGGCGAGCAGGTCGGCGAGGCCCAGCTGGTCTACAACTGGGAGGCACTGCCGGCCGAGGTTGCGCAGCTCATCCACGCGCACCCCACGCAGAACGAGGCGCTCGGCGAGGCCCACCTGGCGCTGGCCGGCAAGCCCCTCCACTCCCACGACTGACCCCCAGTCCGGGCGCGACCACATCCGCACCATTCGTTAGGAGCAACAGGAACCATGGCGGTTTCCGTAACCCTTCCGGCGCTCGGCGAGAGCGTCACCGAGGGCACCGTCACCCGCTGGCTGAAGGCCGAGGGTGAGCGCGTCGAGGCCGACGAGCCCCTGCTGGAGGTGTCGACCGACAAGGTCGACACCGAGATCCCCGCCCCCGCTGCCGGCGTCCTGGCGTCCATCAAGGTCGCCGAGGACGAGACCGTCGAGGTCGGCGCCGAGCTGGCCATCATCGACGACGGCTCGGGCGCGCCTGCCGAGGCTCCGGCCCCGGCCGCCGCCGAGGCCCCCGCCGCGCAGCCCGAGCCCGAGGCCGCTCCGGCCCCGGCCGCCGAGGCCCCCGCGGCTCCCGCCGCCGGCTCCGCCGAGGGCACCGACGTTGTCCTGCCCGCGCTGGGCGAGTCGGTCACCGAGGGCACCGTCACCCGCTGGCTGAAGGAGGTCGGCGAGTCGGTCGAGGCCGACGAGCCGCTGCTGGAGGTCTCGACGGACAAGGTCGACACCGAGATCCCCGCCCCCGCTGCCGGCACCCTGCTGGAGATCGTGGTGGGCGAGGACGAGACCGCCGAGGTCGGCGCCAAGCTCGCCGTCATCGGCGAGAAGGGTGCCGCCCCGGCCGCCGCGCCGGCCCCGGCCGCTCCGGCTCCGGCGCCCGCCGCCGAGCAGCCCGCCCCGCAGGAGGCCCCGAAGCAGGAGGCGCCGAAGCAGGAGGCCCCGGCCCCCGCTCCGGCCCCGCAGCCGGCCGCTCCGGCTCCGGCTCCGGCCGCCCAGCCCGCCCCGGTGGCCCCGGCTGCCCCGGCCGGTGAGCCCGACGGCGCCTACGTCACCCCCCTGGTCCGCAAGCTGGCCCAGGAGAACGGCGTGAACCTGGGTTCGGTCCAGGGCACCGGCGTCGGTGGCCGCATCCGCAAGCAGGACGTCATCGCCGCCGCCGAGGCCGCGAAGACCGCTGCCCCGGCTGCTGCCGCCCCGGCCGCCTCCGCCGCGCCGAAGGCTCCGGTCCTGGAGGCCTCGCCGCTGCGTGGCCAGACGGTCAAGATGCCGCGGATGCGCAAGGTCATCGGCGACAACATGATGAAGGCCCTGCACGGCCAGGCGCAGCTGACCTCCGTGGTCGAGGTGGACATCACCAAGATCATGCGGATGCGCGAGAAGGCCAAGGCCGGCTTCGCGGCGCGCGAGGGCGTCAAGCTGTCCCCGATGCCGTTCTTCGTCAAGGCCGCCGTCCAGGCGCTGAAGGCCCACCCGGTCATCAACGCCCGGATCAACGAGGACGAGGGCACCATCTCCTACTTCGACTCCGAGAACGTCGGAATCGCGGTGGACAACGAGAAGGGCCTGATGACCCCGGTCATCAAGGGCGCCGGCGACCTGAACATCGCGGGTATCGCGAAGAAGACCGCCGAGCTGGCCGGCAAGGTCCGCGAGAGCAAGATCAGCCCGGACGACCTGTCCGGCGCGTCCTTCACGATCAGCAACACCGGTTCGCGCGGTGCGCTGTTCGACACGGTCATCGTGCCGCCGAACCAGGTCGCCATCCTGGGTATCGGTGCCACCGTCAAGCGTCCGGTGGTCGTGGACCACCCGGAGCTGGGCGAGACCATCGCTGTGCGCCACATGACGTACCTGTCGCTCTCCTACGACCACCGTCTGGTGGACGGCGCCGACGCCGCCCGCTACCTGACCACGGTCAAGCAGATCCTGGAGGCCGCCGAGTTCGAGACCGAGATCGGTCTCTGATCCCGCCCGGTCGTCAGCAGGTGTGACGAAGGGGACGGCCCCGGTTCGTACGAACCGGGGCCGTCCCCCGTTGCGTCCGCGCAGATAATGAACCGTTGGCCTGCCCGTCCCGCGCGCCGGCCCGTCCGCCGCTAAGGAGCACCGCATGACCCCACCCGTCATCCACTCGCTGCGCGAGCAGATCCGCGAGCACATCCTGGAGGGGATCGTCAGCGGCCGCTGGCAGCCGGGTGAGCGGATCGTGGAGCGGCGGATCGCGGTGGAGCTGGAGGTCAGCCAGACGCCCGTACGGGAGGCCCTGCGCGAGCTGGAGAGCCTGCGGTTGATCGAGTCGGCCCCGAACAAGGGCGTCCGCGTACGGAACCTGACCGCGGCCGACCTCAAGGAGAGCTATCCCGTCCGGGCGGGTCTGGAGCAGGTCGCGGCGGAGCTGGCGGCCGGCCGGCTGGCGGACGACACCACGGCCCTGGAGCGCGAGGTGGCGGCGCTCACCACGGCCGACGCCGCGGCGGACGGCGAGGCACAGGTGCGGCACACGGTGGCCTTCCACCGTGAGATCATCCGTGCCGCGCGGAACGGCGTGCTGCTGCACACCTGGGAGTCGCTGGGCGTGGAGGTGTGGACGACGCTGTCGATCCGCTGGTTCTCGCCCGACCCGCGCTCGCACGCCCAGGACCACCAGGAGATCGTGGACGCGTTCCGGCGGCGCGACCCCAAGATCGGCGAAATTCTGCGGACCCACGTCCTGAGCTGCGCACCTCGCGTCTGAGGGTGCCGGAGGGACCCGGGGAGGGGTCCGGCGGACGTACCGGAGTGAGCCTCCGGAGGCTCATCTGAGCCTGGCACGCGGTGCCCAATTCGGCGACACCCCGTGCCGACCTGGGGTTTTTCCGCCTGCGAGCGTTGATCGATCATCGATCAGGGGCGTATCGTCGGTCAGCGGGGCGCGACACCCTGCCTGCCAGCACCACCTCGCACCCTCCCTCCCTCCGTCCGGAAAGGGGCCACCCATGCCCGATCCCGTACGCCCCGCGTACAGCCAGCTCGACCAGCTCCCGGACAGGGACCCGCAGGAGACGGCCGAGTGGCGTGAATCGCTGGACGCCGTCACCAAGGCAGCGGGTCCGCAGCGCGCGGACTACCTGATGCGCCGCGCTCTGGAGCACGCCTCGCAGACCGACGGGTCCACCCTCCCCGGCCTGCTGGAGACCGAGTACGTCAACACCATCCCCACCGCCGACGAGCCGGAGTTCCCCGGTGACGAGGCGATGGAGGCCCGCATCACCGCCTGGAACCGGTGGAACGCGGCGGCCATGGTGACGCGCGGCTCCAAGGACGGCCTCGGCGGCCACATCGCCACCTTCGCCTCGGCGGCCTGGCTCTACGAGACCGGCTTCCAGCACTTCTTCCGCGGCAAGGAGGGGGACGGCTCCGGCGACCAGCTCTACATCCAGGGCCACGCCTCCCCCGGCATCTACGCCCGCGCCTTCCTTGAAGGCCGGCTCACCGAGGAGCACCTCGACCACTTCCGCCGCGAGGCCGGCGGCGAGGGCCTGCCCTCCTACCCGCACCCGCGGCGCCTCCCCTGGCTGTGGGAGTTCCCCACCGTCTCCATGGGCCTCGGCCCGATCTCCGCGATCTACCAGGCGCGCTTCAACCGCTACCTGGAGCACCGCGAGATCAAGGACACCTCGAACTCCCACGTCTGGGCGTTCCTGGGCGACGGCGAGATGGACGAGCCCGAGTCGACCGCAGCGCTGGCGCTGGCCGGCCGCGAGGGTCTGGACAACCTCACCTTCGTCATCAACTGCAACCTGCAGCGCCTGGACGGCCCGGTCCGCCCGAACTTCAAGATCGTGCAGGAGCTGGAGGCCCAGTTCCGCGCGGCCGGCTGGAACGTCATCAAGTCCCTCTGGGGCCAGGCCTGGGACGAGGTCTTCGCCCAGGACACCGACGGGGCGCTGGTCCGCCGCCTCCGGGAGACCCCGGACGCGCAGTTCCAGACGTACGCCACCCGCGACGCGGCCTACATCCGCGACCACTTCTTCGGCGCGAACGACTCCCTGCGGCGCATCGGCCAGGGCCTGTCCGACGCCAAGCTGATCGAGCTGTTCCAGACCTCGCGCGCCGGCCACGAGCCGCGCAAGGTCTACGCCGCGTACAAGGCCGCCGTCGAGCACAAGGGCGCGCCGACCGTCATCCTGGCGCAGACCGTCAAGGGCTACACCCTCGGCGCGGGCTTCGAGTCCCGCAACGCCAACCACCAGATGAAGAAGCTGACCGGCGAGGAGTTCCGCGCCATGCGGGACCTCCTGGAGCTGCCCATCCCGGACAGCGCGCTGGAGGGCGACACGGTGCCGTACTGGCGCCCCGCCGAGGACTCCCCCGAGATGGCGTACCTCCGCAAGCGCCGCGCGGAGCTCGACGGCCCGGCCCCGGCCCGCAAGGTCACCCCGAAACCGCTTCCGGCGCCGTCGGACAAGGCCTTCGACGCGCTCAAGAAGGGTTCCGGCAGCCAGGAGATCGCCACGACCATGGCGTTCGTCCGCCTGGTCAAGGACCTGATGCGGGACAAGGAGACCGGCAAGCGCTGGGTCCCCGTCGTCCCCGACGAGGCCCGCACCTTCGGCATGGAGTCCCTCTTCCCGTCCGCCGGTCTGTACTCCCCCGTGGGCCAGACCTACGACCCGGTCGACCGTGACCAGCTCCTGTACTACAAGGAGGCCAAGAACGGTCAGATCCTGAACGAGGGCATCACCGAGGCCGGCGCGCTCGCCGACTTCACCGCCGCGGCCACGGCCTACGCCACGCACGGCGAGCCGATGATCCCGTTCTACATCTTCTACTCGATGTTCGGGTTCCAGCGGACCGCCGACCAGTTCTGGGCGCTCGCCGACCAGCTCGGCCGCGGTTTCGTCATCGGCGCGACCGCCGGCCGTACGACGATGACCGGTGAGGGCCTGCAGCACGCCGACGGCCACAGCCACCTCATCGCCTCCACCAACCCGGCCGCCATTTCTTACGACCCCGCCTTCGCCTACGAGGTCGCGGTGATCGTCAAGGAAGGCCTGCGCCGCATGTACGGCGGGTCGGCCGAATTCCCCGCCGGCGAGGACGTCTTCTACTACCTGACGGTCTACAACGAGACCAAGGTCCAGCCGGCCATGCCCGAGGGCGTGGAGGAGGGCATCCTCAAGGGCCTGTACCGCTTCAAGCAGGCCGAGGGCGCCACCGACAAGGCCCCGAAGACCCAGCTGCTGGCCTCGGGTACGGCGATCCACTGGGCCCTTGAGGCGCAGCGGATCCTCGCCGAGGAGTGGGACGTGGCGGCCGACGTCTGGTCCGCGCCGTCCTGGACGGAGCTGCGCCGCGACGCGCTGGAGTGCGACGCCGCGCGCTTCAGGGGCGAGGACCGCGTGCCCTACGTGACCCGCGCGCTGGCCGGCGCCGAGGGCCCCGTCGTCGCGGTCAGCGACTGGATGCGGGCCGTGCCCGACCAGATCGCCCCCTGGGTCGAGCAGGACTGGGTCTCCATCGGCACCGACGGCTTCGGCCTCTCCGACACCCGCGAGGCCGCCCGCCGCTACTTCGGCGTCGACCCGCAGTCCGTCGTCGTCCAGGTGCTCGCGGCGCTCTCCCGGCGCGGCGAGGTCAAGGCCGAGACGGTCAAGGAGGCCGCCGAGAAGTACGGCCTGTGAGCCGTATCCCTGTGCGGCGCGGCTGCCTGTCGGCCGTACCCCCGTACGACTGCCTGTCGGTCGTACTTGCCTACGGCTGCCGGTCGGCCGTAGCCCCCGTACGGCCTGCGCGCCGTACCCGTAGGACGCCGGGGCCGTAGCGCTCCGGTCAGCATCGGGACCGTACCTCCCGGTGGGCGCCGGGGCCGTGAGGGAGCCCCGGCGCCACCCTCGGCGTACGGGCCACGCGCCCGTACGCCCCACAGCTCCCGTGCGGAGGCAACCACCCGCGCCCGGACCTCCGCACGGGACACCTCTTCCAGCCGGACCGCTTCCGCCGATGACGGACAGCGGCCCGGCTGTCGGTGGTGAGCGGCCCGAGTGTGCGTATCGGTGGCGGGAGCCCGGCTGTCGGTGGTGGGGCCCGACTGTGGTGGGTCCTGACTGTCGGTGGTGGGCGGCATCATGAGCGCATGCGTGCTGCCCGGCTGATCAAGATGGTGCTGCTGCTCCAGTCCCGGCCCTCGATGACGGGGGCCGAGCTGGCGCGCGAGCTGGAGGTCTCCGAGCGCACGGTCGCCCGGGACGTCCTCTCCCTCTCCGAGGCCGGCATCCCCGTCTACGCCGACCGCGGCCGGACCGGCGGCTACCGCCTCGTCGGCGGCTACCGCACCCGCCTCACCGGTCTGGGCCGCAGCGAGGCCGAGGCCCTCTTCCTCTCCGGGGTGCCCGCCGCGCTGCGCGAACTGGGCCTGGCCGACGCCGCCTCCGCCGCCCGCCTGAAGGTCTCCGCCGCCCTCCTCCCCGAGCTGCGGGACGCCGCGACCGGCGCGGCGCAGCGCTTCCACCTGGACGCGCCCGGCTGGTACCAGGAACCGACCACGCCCGAGCTGCTGCCCGCGATCGCCGAGGCGCTCTGGGACGACCGCGTGCTGACCGCCCGCTACGACCGCAAGGGCACCGAGGTCACCCGCGTCCTGGAGCCGTACGGCCTCGTCCTGAAGGCGGGTGTCTGGTACCTCGCGGCGCGTGCGACGGACGGTCGCGGTACCCACCGCGTATATCGCGTCGACCGTTTCGTCGACGCCGTCCCCGGCGACGACCGCTTCGTCCGGGACCCGGACTTCGACCTGCCCGCCTTCTGGGCCGAGCGGGCCGCCCAGTTCGCCCGCTCGATCCTCCGGGACGAGGTGACGGTACGGCTCTCCGCGGCCGGCGCCCGCCGGCTGCCGCACGTCACCGACCGCGTGGCGGCCCAGGAGGCCCTCGACGCGGCACCGGGCCCCGACGACCAGGGACGGATCACGGTCACCCTGGCCGTCGAGTCCCCCGATGTCGCCTGCTCCCAGCTGCTCGGCCTCGGCCCCGAGGCGGAGGTCCTCGCCCCGCCGGAGCTACGCGCACGGTTCGCGGAGGCGGGACGGCGCATGGCGGAGCTGTACGGCGGTGCGGCCGGTCAGGAAGCTGAAGCCGGACAGGGCGGTGCGGCCGATCGGGAGCTGAAGCCGAACGAACCGGTGCGGCCGATCGGGAGCTGAAGCCGAACGAACCGGTGCGGCCGAGCTGGACGATCAAGCCGAACAGGGCCATGCGGCCGGTCAGCGGTAGCCGGTGACGTCCGCCGGCTTTCCGGTCCGCTCGACCTCCTCGATGTACCGCCAGGCGTCCGGCGCCGAACCGTCCACGTCCGTGAAGCCGTACTCCCCCGCCAGCCCGCCGCTGGAGAGCGACTGCCCGTTCCACCGCGCCACGTCGGGATCGGTGGCCAGGGCGGCCAGCGCACGCCCCACGAACACCGGCGACTCCGAGATCGCGAAGTGCGGGTTCTGCGCGCAACCGTCCCGCCAGCTCTCCTCCGTCACCTTGAAGTACGTGTCGAGCATGGCCTCCGAACGCAGCCACCCCGGCGTGAGGCAGAGCGCCGTGCAGCCGTACTCCGCCAGCTCCTCCGCGAGGTCGTGCGCGATCCGGATCGGGGCGCTCTTCGCCAGGTCGTAGTAGAGCGGCTTGCGGTACTCCCGGTTGGACTCGGCCGTGCCGTCCGTGACCTCCACGAGCAACCCGCCGCGCCGCCGGATCAGCAGCGGCAGCGCGTACCGGCTGGTGATCAGGTGACTCTCGACGCCGAGCCGCAGCACCCGCAGCCCCTTGTCGAGGTCGTGCTCCCACGCCTTCTTGTCCCACTCGACGTGCCGGTCACCGCCCCACAGGTCGTTGACCAGCACGTCCAGCCGCCCGTGATCCCGCTCGATCCGCTCGACCAGCGCACGCACCTGGTCCGGCTCCAGGTGGTCGACCCGTACGGCGATGCCGGTGCCGCCGGCCTCGGTGACCAGTTCCGCCGTGCCCTCGATCGTCTCGCTGGCCCGGCCCACCTCGCTGACGCTGTCCCGTGTCGTACGCCCGGTGACGTAGACGACCGCGCCGGCCCGCCCCAGCTCCACGGCCATCGCCCGGCCCGCGCCACGAGTGGCCCCGGCGACCAGCGCCACCTTGCCGGCCAACGCCCCGGACCGTCCTGTGACGCTGCCGGCCCGTTCCGCCATCGCCCCCGCGGCTCCCGTGGCTTTCGCCGCCGCGACATCCGTGGCTTCCGAGGCTTTCGCCGCTGTCGCGACGTCCGTAGCTTGCGTGGCTTCCGCGTCGTCCGTGGCTTCCGCGCCGTTCGTGACTACCGCGCCGTTCGTGACTACCGCGTCGTCCGTCGCCCTGCCGGTGCTCCCCGTCGCTTTTGCGCCCACTTCTACTCCTTCTTTCTTTCGCGTGGCGCGACTTTCTCACCGCATCCCGTCACCTCCTGTCCGGTTTTCCGTGGAATTCCGTGTCGGTAACGACCCGGACGGATGCCCGCGCTCCGCGTGCGTCGCCGGGCGGCAGGCTGGATGCTGGACCCTGTGATGGACGAGACGGAGTTCTGGGAGCTCATCGACGACTCCCGCGAGGCCGCCGAGGGCGACCCCGAGGAGCAGGCCGATCTGCTGGTCGAGCGGCTGATGCGGCGCGATCCCGACGCCGTGATCGACTTCGCCCGGCACTTCGAGGCCCGGTACAACCGCGCCTACTCCTGGGACCTGTGGGCCGCCGCCGCCATCCTGCTGGACGGCGCGAGCGACGACGCCTTCGACTACTTCCGCTGCTGGCTGATCGGCCAGGGCCGCGAGGTCTTCGAGGGCGCGCTGCAGGACCCCGACCGGCTCGCCGACCTGCTCCCGGACTTCGACGAGGAGGAGGACGGCGACGCCGAGGACCTGGGCTACGCGGCGGACGAGGCGTACGAGCGCCTCACCGGCGCCGTGATGCCCGACCTCGGCATCGCGCCCCCGCCTCGGGAGCCCCTGGGCACCGTCATCGACTTCGAGGACGACGCCGCCCTGGAAGAACGCTTCCCCGCCCTGTGGGAACGGTTCCGCGGTGGCTCTTGGTGAGTCTCAGCGCCTCCTGACGGCATCCGAGGCTCACCACGATGACCGGGGCTCAGCACGATGACCGAGGCTCAGCACGATGATCGAGGCTCAGCACGGTGGCCGGGGCTCAACACGATGGCCGGGGCGATCCGCACGACGGCCAGGGCTCAGCCGTCCGTGCCGTTCAGGCTCCGCCCCATCAGTACGTCGTCCACGTACCGCCCCTCCAGCAGGAACTCCCCCGGCAGCACGCCCTCCACCCGGAACCCCGCCGACTCGTACAACCGCCGGGCCGGCGCGTTGTGCCCCAACACCCGCAGCGTCATCCGCTCCGCGCCCTCCGCCACCGCCCGGTCGAACGCCGCGGCCAGCAGCGCGCGGCCCACCCCGCGGCCCCGCGCCCGGTCGTCCACCGCCAGCCCCTGTATCTGCCGCACATGCGCGTTGCAGTCCAGCGGCGTCGGCCGCGCCAGGCGCAGGTAGCCCGCGATCCACCCATCCGCCACCGTCACCGCCACCAGGAAGTCCTCCGGTACGTGCCAGGCATCGAAGAACGGATCGTACGGCGGTTCCGGCCGCGGCTGGACGGAGTGCAGCGGCGACCAGACCCGCCGGTCCAGTGCCCCCAGCGCTGCCTCGTCGGCGGGCACGGCAGTACGTACGATCAGCTCGGGCATGCGGGTCACTGTGCCACGCGCCCGCCGCCACGGGCAGTATGGGAACCATGCGGATCGCGATCACCGGCTCGACCGGTCTCATCGGTACGGCGCTCCAGCGGTCACTGCGCGCAGACGGGCACGAGGTACTGCGCCTCGTCCGGCGCGCACCACGCGCGGCCGACGAAGTGGCGTGGGACCCCGAACGGCAGACCGTCGACACCGCGTCGCTCGCGGGCTGCGACTCCGTCGTGCACCTCGCGGGCGCGGGCGTCGGGGACCACCGGTGGACGGCCGCGTACAAGAAGCAGATCCGCGACAGCCGGGTCCTGGGCACGGCCGCGATCGCCGAAGCCCTCGCCTCCCTCGACACCCCGCCGCGCTCCTTCGTGTGCGGCACCGCGATCGGCTACTACGGGGACACCGGGACACGCCGCGTGGACGAGAGCGCCCCGCCCGGCGACGGGTTCCTCGCCGGGGTCTGCGTCGACTGGGAGGCCGCGGCGGAACCGGCCGTCGAGGCCGGGATCCGTACCGCCTTCGCCCGCACCGGCCTGGTCGTCTCGCGCACCGGCGGCGCCTGGGGCCGCCTCTTCCCGATCTTCAAGGCGGGGCTCGGCGGCCGGCTCGGGAACGGCAGCCAGTACTGGTCGTTCATCTCCCTGCACGACCACGTCCGCGCGCTGCGCCGCCTCATCGACGACGACACGCTGTCCGGCCCGGTGAACCTCACCGCCCCGGAGCCGGTCACCAACCGCGAGGCGACGGCCGCCATGGGCAAGGTCCTGCGCCGCCCCACCCTCTTCACCGTCCCGCCCCCTGCCCTCCGCCTGGCCCTCGGCGAGTTCGCCGACGACGTCCTCCAGAGCCAGCGCGTCGTCCCCACCCGCCTCCAGGACTCCGGCTTCACCTTCACCCACCCCACCATCACCGCAGCCATCAGGGCGGCCCAGACGGCCCAGATGGATTGAGGTCGGGAACCGAGACTGAAAGCTGAGGCCGGGAACCGAGACTGAAGCCGAGGTCGGCGACCGAGACCGGTTGTTGCCACTGGCACGCGCGTGGCGCATGGGCGTTGTGCGACCCCGTGTGCGTCGGCCCGGCTGCGGGCGTGGGTATCAGGGAGGCTCGCGAAGGGCATGAGACGTGGGCCGAAACCCCGGCCGACCCTGGGAGGGACACGTGCCGCGCACCCCCGCTTCCCGAAACCCCTCACCGCAACCGGCGCCCCAACCGACCGATCCGCCGGACACCGTGGACGTCGTCATCATCGGTGCCGGAGTGGCCGGTCTGGCCGCCGCGCACCACCTCACCCGCGCCGGCGCCACGGTCGCCGTCCTGGAGGCCGCCGACCGCGTCGGTGGCCGCGCGACCACCGAGGAGCTGGACGGCTACCGCCTGGACCACGGCAGCCAGTTGTTGGTCACCTCCTATCCCGAGCTGAGCAGCACCCCGGCGCTCAACGACCTCGCACTGCGGCCCTTCGCCCCCGGTATCTGCCTGCACAACGGGCGCCGCGCCCAACGCATCGGCGCCATACGGAGCACACGGGTCGCACTCGCCACCGCGCGCGCCCTCGCGCGCGCCTCCGCGCGCCCCGTGCCGCGCTCGGGCGTCCGTATCCCCTCGCTCCCCGGCCCCCGACTGCCGTCACACGGTGAACCGCAGAGCCCGTACCCCCGTCTCCCCTCACTCGCCACATCCCGCCTGCCCGCCCTCGGACCGCTGGGCCCGATACGGTCGCTCGGCACGCGCGGGCAGCTGGGGCCACTCGGCACCGCCCGGCTGCCGTCCCTGGGAGCACCCCGGCTCCCCGGTCTCGGCCTCGGCTCCCCACGGCTTCCCTCGCTCGGCTCCTCCCGGCACCAGACGCTGCGCACCGCCCCGAGCGCGCAGCGGGCATCGCGGTCCGCCGCGACCCCGGGCCGTGACCAGCCGGTGCAGGACGTCCTCTCGCCCCGGGCCGCCGCGCTCCGTCCGCTCCTGACCGCCCTGCTCGGCGACCCCACGCTGCAGGGCTCCAGCTTCGGCGCGGCCCTCACCCTGCACGCCTTCGCGACCGGGCGGCTCTGTCTTCCGGCGGGAGGCGCGGCGAGCGTCCCCGAACTGCTCGCCGCCTCGCTGCCGCCGGGCACCGTGCGCACGTCCGTCCGTGCCGTCTCCGTCTCCACCACGCTCGTCACCACCTCCGATCATCGTCAACTGCGGTGCCGCGCCGCGCTCGTGGCCACGGGGGCACGCGATGCCGCGGAGCTCTTGCCGGGGTTGCGGGTCCCCGATTTCCATCCCGTGACCATGTTGCACCACAGCGCCGACCACACCCTGAGTTATCCGCAGGCGCAGGACGCGACGCTTTTCCTGCCGACGGACGGGCCGGTGGCGTACAGCTACGTCGCGAGCGCGGTCGATCCGTCGCGCACACCGCCCGGCAGGTCGCTGATCACCACGGCGGTGCTCGGCTCCGCCGCGACGCTGCCGGCCGGCGCGCTGGACAAGACGGTCCGCCCGCAGTTGGAGCGGTTGTACGGCACCGCCACCGACGGCTGGCGGCTGCTGGCAGCGCACCACGATCCGTACGCCGTGCCGGCCATGCCCGCGCCGCACGATCCGCTGCGGCCGGTACGCGTGCTGGCCGGGCTGTACGTCTGCGGCGACCATCGGGACACCGGCACCGTCCAGGGCGCGCTGCGTTCCGGTCGCCGCGCCGCCCGCGCGCTGCTGGGCGACTTCGGGATGACGATGGCGGAGGACGACTCCGCCGCCGACCTGTTCGACGCCGCCTGAGAGCCGGCCGGAGGGCCTGACACTCAGGCCGTCCGGCGGCCGACGGCGCGCCCACGCCCCGGCCCCCTCCGGCAGTCACCCGGCCGAGCCCGCCACGCCCCACGCACCTGGCTCCCCCACGCCGGCCCGAACACGCCCCCACCCGCACGACGGCGGGGCCGGGACGGCATGATCACCGTCCCGGCCCCGTCGCAACCCGGCCCCGTCACCTCCCGGCCCAGCGGCATCCCGACCCGCCACAGCCAGGGCTCACGGGCCCATTCCCCAGGACCTCCGGCGCGGCACGTCACCGGGTGTCCCCGACCGCCCCGCACGTCTCGGCATGTCTCCGTACGTCTTGGCACGTCTCCGCAGGTCTCCGTGCGTTTTCGCACGTCCACGCACCTGTCCGCACGTCCACGTACGTCTTCGCACGTCCACGTACGTCTTCGTACGTCCACGCACCTCTTCGCACCTCTTCGCGCGTCTGCGTACGTCTCCGTCGGGGCCGTAGGGTCTCTCAGCCCAGTGCGGTCACCTTGTCCCGGTAGCCGCGTACGGCTGCGGCGTCCCGGTACGGCTCCAGCCTGCGTTCGAAGTCCCGTACGTACTCATGCACCCGTACGGATCGCATCTCCGCGGCCTGTACCGCGGCCTCCGCGCCCAGCGTGCACGCCTGCTCCAATTCGCCGAGGCCGAGCCGGGCGGTGGCCAGGACGATGCGGCAGAGCAGCCGACTGCGGGCGTAGCCGGCACCGCGGAGCTGCAGTGACCGCTCGGCGTGCTGTGCGGCCGCGCGGTACTGCTGGAGGTCGCGGTGGCAATGCCCGAATTCGTCCGCGAGCTGTGCTTCGTCGAAGAGGCGGGCCCAGTGCGGCACCTCGTCCCCGGGGCGCGCGGCTTCCAGGGCGCGTTCGGCGCGGGCCAGGGAGGCGGTGCAGGCGCGTACCTCGCCCAGTACGGCGTGGCCGCGGGCCTCGGCGGCGTGCAGCAGTGCCTGGACCAGGGGCGGCGGCCCGCTTCCGATGCCCTGCTGGGCCACGCGGGCGAGCTGTACCGCCTCCCGGCCGTGGCCCAGGTAGACCGCCTGCCGACTCATCGTGATCAGGACGTAGCTGCCGTAGGCGCGGTCGCCGGCCGCCTGGGCGAGCCGTAGTGCCTGCACGAAGTAGCGCTGCGCGAGTCCGTGGGCGGTGATGTCGTACGAGGTCCAGCCGGCGAGCCGGGTGAGGTCGGCGGTGGCGGAGAAGAGCCGGCGTCCGGTGGGCTCGGTGTACGAGCCGCGCAGCATGGGCTCGGCCTCGTGTTCCAGATAGCGCACGAGGGCCTGTCGGGCGTGGCCACCTCCGTAGGCGTGGTCCAGCGTTCTGAACAGCTCGCCGACGGAGCGCAGGGCGGCGATGTCCCCGGCGGACACGCGGTAGCCGTGCGCCGGGTCCGGGCGCTCCACACGGTCGGGGCGGCGCTGTCGGGGCACCCCGCTGCGGATCTGTGCGGGGACGCGGGGCGGCACCGCCTCGGGGACCGGTTCGCCGCGCGCCACACGTTCGTCGGCGCGGCCGATGAGCCAGTCGCGGCTGGGGACGACCAGGCCGGCCGGGGTGAAGGCGATCTTGCGCAGTTCGGCGTGGCTGCCGGAGTCCTTGCGCCACAGGCCGCTGACGATGTCGACCGCCTCGCTGGGGGTCGCGGCGAATTCGAGCCCTGCGTACACGGGTGCGCAGGCGTCCAGGCCCAGGTCCTGCGCCGACAGCCGGCGTCCGAGGCGGCGGGTGAACACCTCGGCGATCAGTGCGGGGGTGGTGCCGCGTGGCTGCTGGCCGCGCAGCCATCTGGTCACCGATGTCTTGTCGTAGCGCAGGTCGAGCCCGTGTTCCAGCCCCAGCTGGTCCACCCGGCGGGCCAGACCGGCATTGGAGAATCCCGCCTCGGCGATCAGCGCGGCGAGTCTGCGGTTGGGTGTGCGTTGCGGCGATCCCTCAAGCTGTGGGCCTGGGTCGGGTCGTTCCGTCATCAGCTTTACGGTCTCCTGCCTTCCGGGCCGCGCCGACCGGGCCCGGTCGACACCGTCCGGCGCTTTCGCCCTCCTGGAACGGCGTGAATGTAGCGGCCCAGGGCTGACTTCCGGCCACGATTCATCCGCGTTCATCCGATCGTGTGAGCACAGCTCCGCAGGCCGACGCGGCTACACGCCGTCTACACCTGATGTCCGGTGCGTGCTCCCTCCCGACGCCCCGTCCGGCCTCCCCCGACGCCGCCACCCGGTCTCCCCTTGGCGGCCTGCACGACCTGCGCGACCTGCACGAACTGCCCGGCCTGCGCGATCTGTCGCTGAGGCCCCGGCTCCGTCGCCCCTTCGGCCCGCCCGCGCACGCACGGGACGGCGGCCCCGTATGCACATCGGACGGCCGCCCGTATGCGCAGCGCCCGATGTCCACCCACACGCGTACCGGACCGTCCGCAGAGGTACACGGGGCAGCGCGCCCCGGAGCCTCTCGGCGAGACGGGCGCCGTGCGCGCGGGGAACGGAGCTGCGGCGAGCGCCGTGCACGCGGGAGCGGAGAGCTACGGCGAGCGCCGCACCCGCCACCCGCCCACCCGCTACCCGCTACCCGCTACCCGCTACCCGCCACAGGGACGGCACGAGCGCCGCCCCTGTCCCCCTGCGCCGGGACGGTGCGGACGCCGCGTCTCCCCCCCCGTACCGTCCCGGACCCGGCCGCCCGACGTGCTTTTCGGGCACGGCCGTACAGTGGTGACGGGCGCGATGGATGCAATAAGAGGAGCCGCCATGAGTGAGCTGCGCTTTGTCCGGATGGGCTTCGGCGCCGACGCCGTGGAGTACCAGACGGCGTGGCAGGAGCAGCGCCGGGTGCACGCCGCCCGGTTCGCTGACGAGATTCCGGACACGTGTCTGCTGCTGGAGCACCCGCCCGTATACACGGCGGGTCGGCGTACGGCCGAGAACGAGCGCCCCCTGGACGGCACCCCCGTCATCGACGTGGACCGCGGCGGGAAGATCACCTGGCACGGGCCGGGCCAGCTGGTCGGCTATCCGATCCAGAAGCTGCCGCGCCCGGTGGACGTGGTCGCGCACGTGCGCCGCCTCGAAGAGGCGCTGATCCGCACGGCGGCGGAGTTCGGCGTGGAGACCACCCGCGTCGAGGGCCGCAGCGGCGTATGGGTCCTGGGCGACCCCGTGGAGCAGCGCGCCGCGCTCGGTGGCCTGAACCTCGACTTCGACCCGCGCGTGAACGACGAGCTGTTCGACCCGCGGCTGAACGGCCCGGAGTACGCCCCGTCCAACGCCGGACAGCGCCGCGAGGACCGCAAGCTCGCCGCGATCGGCATCCGGGTGGCGAAGGGCGTCACGATGCACGGCTTCGCGCTGAACGTGAACCCGGACAACACCGAGTTCGACAAGATCGTCCCGTGCGGCATCCGCGACGCGGGCGTGACCTCGCTCTCGAACGAGCTGGGCCGCGAGGTCACCATCGACGAGGTGCTGCCGGTCGCCGAGAAGCACCTGGCGGACGTGCTGGAGAACGCCGAGCTCCTGCCCCGCGCCGTCTGACCCGGCCCGCCGGCGTCCCCCACGAGCGGGCCCGGCGGAATGCAGCCCGGCGGTAGCGGGTTGCGCAGCACGTAAAGACGTGCGAATCAACGGGCGTACCCTGGGTACGCCGAAGAAACGAAGCTTAGGGAGCCGGAGTGTCCGCTGTCGCACCCGACGGACGCAAGATGCTGCGCCTGGAGGTCCGGAACAGCCAGACCCCCATCGAGCGCAAGCCCGAGTGGATCAAGACCCGGGCGAAAATGGGCCCCGAGTACAACCACCTGCAGGGCCTGGTGAAGAGCGAGGGCCTGCACACGGTCTGCCAGGAGGCGGGCTGTCCCAACATCTTCGAATGCTGGGAGGACCGCGAGGCGACCTTCCTCATCGGCGGTGATCAGTGCACGCGCCGCTGCGACTTCTGCCAGATCGACACCGGCAAGCCGCAGGAGCTGGACCGCGACGAGCCCCGCCGCGTGGCCGAGAGCGTGCAGACCATGGGCCTGCGCTACGCCACGATCACCGGCGTCGCCCGCGACGACCTGGACGACGGCGGCGCCTGGCTGTACGCCGAGACCGTCCGGCAGATCCACGGCCTGATGCCCGACACGGGCGTGGAGCTGCTGATCCCCGACTTCAACGCGGAGCCCGACCAGCTGGCCGAGGTCTTCTCCTCGCGCCCCGAGGTGCTGGCCCACAACGTGGAGACCGTGCCGCGGATCTTCAAGCGGATCCGTCCCGGCTTCCGTTACGAGCGCTCCCTGAAGGTCATCACCGAGGCCCGCAAGGATGGCCTGGTGACCAAGTCGAACCTGATTCTGGGCATGGGCGAGACCCGTGCGGAGATCAGCGAGGCGCTGCAGGACCTGCACGACGCGGGCTGCGAGCTGATCACGATCACCCAGTACCTGCGCCCGACGGTGCGGCACCACCCGGTGGACCGCTGGGTGAAGCCGCAGGAGTTCGTCGAGCTGAAGGAAGAGGCGGAGGAGATCGGCTACAAGGGCGTCATGTCCGGGCCGCTGGTCCGCTCCTCGTACCGGGCCGGCCGGCTCTACCAGCAGGCGATGGACAAGCGCGCGGCGGAGGCGGAGCGCCCGGCGGTGTGAGCGCGCCACCGGCCCCCGGCGTGATCACCTCCGGGGCCCTGCGCGGTCACCGTCCGGGGCCCTGCTTGATCACCGTCCGGACTCCCTGTGCGGTCACCGTCGAACCCTCGACGTGATCACCATCGGGAAGCCCCGGGCGGTGCCCGCATGGTGGACGGCTCGCTGTCGCACCACGTCGATCACGCTCGGGCGTCCCCCATCCGCATGATCAACCGCAAAAACTTTGCATTCGCGAGCGGCCTTTTCGGGCCCCGGGGGTGTGAATCCCGGCACACGCCGAACGGTGCGGCCCGCACTTCTCCCAGGCTGGAGCGGTGCGGGCCGCACCGACGTTTCATGGGCGTTTGACCGTGCGGTCATCCGTTGGTAACACCGTTCCGTAAGGCTTTCCGTGACGATGGATGCACGCACCGCTCACACCCCCGTTGTTCCCACCACCCCGAAGGGGACTCACGCCATGCAGGCCGCGCCCGTCCGCGACACCGCTGCTCTGCCGATCCCGGCTGCTCTGCCGATCCCGTCCGTCACCGGCGCGCTGCGCGCCGTGGAGTCGCTGCTGATGCGAGGCGGGCAGCGCACCGCCCGTCGGAACGCCTGGACCGCCGTCCTGGAGGACCGCCGCCGGGCGGAGGACCGACGGGCCGCCCAGTACGTACTGGAGGCCGCGGCGACCCGGAGCACCTCGGCCACGTAAACTTCCGTACATGGCGAGGAAGGAAAACGCAGACACCTCTGCGAACCCCGGGCGGCTCAAGCAGATCGCCCTGACCTACAAGATGACCCGTCGGGTCGACTCCAAGGTCGGTCTTGTCGTCGCGGGCGTGGGCATCGTCGTTTTCGGCGTTCTCCTTGCCATCGGCTTCCTGATCGGCCACCCCGTGTACGCCGGCATCCTGGGCTTCCTGCTGGCCTTCCTGGCGATGGCGATCATCTTCGGCCGGCGTGCCGAGAAGGCCGCCTTCGGTCAGATGGAGGGTCAGCCGGGCGCCGCGGCGGCGGTGCTGGAGAACATCGGCCGAGGCTGGTCGGTGACGCCCGCGGTCGCGATGAACCGCAACCAGGACGTCGTGCACCGTGCGGTCGGCAAGCCCGGCATCGTGCTCGTCGGCGAGGGCAACCCGAACCGGCTCCGCGGCCTGCTGGCCGCGGAGAAGAAGCGGATGGCCCGTACGGTCTCCGACGCGCCGGTCCACGACTTCGTGGTCGGTGACGGCGAGGGCCAGGTGCCGCTGAAGAAGCTCCGTACGACGCTGATGAAGCTGCCGCGCGTGCTGCCGGGCTCCGAGGTCACGGCGGTCAACGACCGGCTGCGGGCGCTCGGCGACCTGATGAGCAACATGCCGGTGCCGAAGGGGCCGATGCCCAAGGGCATGCGGATGCCGAAGGGCGGCCGGATGCGGTGACGCCTCCGGCGTCCTAATGACGACACGGTGACGACACAGCTGACGACACGCCTGCGGCCCGGGACCCCACGGTCCCGGGCCGCTCTCGTGCGCACACGCGCGAACGTGCCCACGCGCGCGAACGTGCGGACACACGCGAACGCGTCTCAGCGGACGAAGCCCGCATCACGCGGACGAAGCCCGCGCCACAGCGGACGCACCTTCGCCCCTCGCACCCGTACGTCCACCGTCACGTCCACCGGTACATCTACCCGTACGTCGTACTCGTACGTCTCAGATCCGTACCTGTACCGACCGGGCCAGGCGGTCGTGGAGGCCGCGGCCGTCGCGGTCCCAGATGGCGGCCGGGATGACGATGAGCAGCGCGATCGTCCGCACCAGCACCCGCGGCAGCGAGAGCCGGCCGCCGCCCTCGGCGACGACCCGCAGGCCCAGCAGCCGCTTCCCGGGAGTGAAGCCCACCGTGCCGACGGTGAGCAGGCTCAGGACGAAGAAGACCAGCAAGGCCCAGTTGCTCGCCGCGTTGGCCTTGCCGCCGCTGAGCAGGCCGTACGCGATGAGCATGCACAGCGCCCAGTCGATGAGGAGGGCCACGAAGCGGCGGCCCGGTCGGGCGATCGAGCCGGGTCCGTGCTCCGGCAGCCCCAGCTGCTGGCCCCGGTAACCGAAGTCGATGCCCATGTCCTCGGCCGCCGCGCGGGGCCCGGAGAGCCACGATCCCATTGCTTGCCTGTTGTCCACCCGTCCACGGTACTGCGACCGCATACATTTCCCGCGGGCCGGGGCGCCCCGGAGCGGGGTGCGGTGACCGCCTCGCCGTACGGCACATCCCGGCCGTACCGGTGCGTGGTACGGCCGCCACGAAGGGCCACGGCCGGAAGCCGCAACCGGCCGCGGCCACCGCGCGCCGGTTAACCTGAGCGAAACAAATGGGTCATGCTTGGGAAATCCCGCCTACCTAAGGTCGGGCGAGCGCGCCACCGCACATGGTCGCGATCCGAGGAGCAACCCCGAGCCGCCGACCGGTGACCGGGCTAGGAGGAGTTGGATGTTCCAGAACGCCGACGAGGCCAAGAAGTTCATCGCGGATGAGGACGTCAAGTTCGTCGACGTCCGGTTCTGCGACCTGCCCGGTGTGATGCAGCACTTCACGGTGCCGGCGGAGGCGTTCGACCCGACGGAGGAGCTCGCGTTCGACGGCTCCTCGATCCGCGGGTTCCAGGCCATCCACGAGTCCGACATGGCGCTGCGCGCGGACCTCTCCACCGCCCGGGTCGACCCGTTCCGCCGGGACAAGACCCTGAACCTGAACTTCTTCATCCACGACCCGATCACCGGCGAGCAGTACAGCCGTGACCCGCGGAACGTGGCGAAGAAGGCCGAGGCCTACCTCGCCTCCACCGGCATCGCCGACACCGCGTTCTTCGGCCCCGAGGCCGAGTTCTACGTCTTCGACTCGGTCCGCTTCGAGACCTCCGCCAACCGCTCGGTCTACGAGATCGACTCCGAGGCGGGCGCCTGGAACACCGGCGCGGTCGAGAACAACCGCGGTTACAAGGTCCGCTACAAGGGCGGCTACTTCCCCGCCCCGCCGGTCGACCACTTCGCCGACCTGCGCGCGGAGATCTCCCTGGAGCTGGACAAGCAGGGCCTGAAGGTCGAGCGCCAGCACCACGAGGTCGGCACCGCGGGCCAGGCGGAGATCAACTACAAGTTCAACACGCTGCTCGCCGCGGCCGACGACCTGATGCTCTTCAAGTACATCGTGAAGAACGTCGCCTGGCGCAACGGCAAGACCGCGACCTTCATGCCCAAGCCGATCTTCGGTGACAACGGCTCCGGCATGCACGTCCACCAGTCCCTGTGGTCCGGTGGCGAGCCCCTCTTCTACGACGAGCAGGGCTACGCGGGCCTCTCGGACACCGCCCGCTACTACATCGGCGGCATCCTCAAGCACGCCCCGTCGCTGCTGGCCTTCACCAACCCGACGGTGAACTCCTACCACCGCCTGGTCCCCGGCTTCGAGGCCCCGGTCAACCTGGTGTACTCGCAGCGCAACCGCTCCGCGGCCATGCGCATCCCGATCACCGGCTCGAACCCGAAGGCCAAGCGCGTCGAGTTCCGCGCGCCGGACCCGTCCTCCAACCCGTACCTGGCCTTCTCCGCGCTCCTCCTCGCGGGCCTGGACGGCGTGAAGAACAAGATCGAGCCGGCCGAGCCGATCGACAAGGACCTGTACGAGCTGGCTCCCGAGGAGCACGCGGGCGTCGCCCAGGTCCCGACCTCCCTCCCGGCGGTCCTCGACGCCCTGGAGGCGGACAACGAGTACCTCCAGCAGGGCGGCGTCTTCACCTCGGACCTGATCGAGACCTGGATCGACTACAAGCGCACCAACGAGATCGCCCCGATCCAGCTCCGCCCGCACCCGCACGAGTTCGAGCTGTACTTCGACATCTAAGAAGCGCGGCTTCCGCTGAGGAGCGCGGCTTCCGCAGCGTATGAGGGTCGGCACCCCGCATCGGGGTGCCGGCCCTCGCGCGTTGCGGGCGCGGGACGGGACCGGCCGCCGGTCACCGCCCACCGGCCGCGCCACAATGAGTGACCGTGACGGACGACATCGAAGAGCGCACTGACGACATCGAAGAGGCCATCGAAGAGATCGAGGAGCAGCAGGCGGACGTGGCGGGGCTGCTGCTGGACCACGTGTACGCGCCGCTGGTCGGGGAGCGGCATGTGCGGGGTGTGCTGCCCGTGCCGCCGGCCGCCGGGGCCGTCCGTGTGGTCGTCGGGGGGCGCGGGGAGGCTGATCCCGGCCGGCTGACGGCGTACGAGGTTGCGCTCCGCTCGGGTGACGAGTTGCTCACCCCGCACGACGTCGTCGGGGTTCTGCGTGCGGTGCACGCAGGGGCGCGCAGCCATGCGTACGAGAGAGTCGGCATGGTCATGGGCATGCCGCTGATCCGGGTGGATCCCGCGGCCGTCGGGGCGGGTCCGTTCACCGTCGACGACTGGGCCCGTACGCTCCTGCGGTGTCTGGCGCAGCCGTCGTCCGAGGAGCGGCCGGCGGTGCGCCTGCGCGGGTTCCTGTTCCGGGGGCGGGACCGGCTGCGCCTCTATCTCGACGGCGCGGACGTGCCCGGCGTGACCGCTGCCGACGTGCGGCCGGGAGGTGCGCTCACGGCGCTGCTGGCCGTGTTGCCGTCGATGCTCGACGAGGAGTGGCGCACCTCGGCCGACGCCGGCGATCCGCACTGCGCACGCGTGGTGGACCTCACCGATTACTGACCACCGGTTACCGACCACCGATGGCTGACCATCGATTACCGACCACCGGTTACCGAGTACGGATCACCGCCCCCGTCAGGCGATCCGGTCACCGAGCCGCCAGGCGCCCCGATGGCTGAGCCGCCAGGCGCCTCGATGACTGCCCCGCCAGGCGCCCCGACAGCTGACTCGTCAGGCGATCCCTGCCGAGACGCGCGGGGCTCAGGTGATCCGTGCCGAGACGCACGGGTCCTCGTTGCGGTAGCCGAGGCGGTCGTAGAGGCGCTCGGCGGGGGTGTTGTCGGTGAGCTGCCAGAGGGTGCAGAAGCCGTGGCGGCGGACGGCGTGGCGGGTGAGCCAGGAGGTGAGCGCCGCGCCGAGGCCCTGGCCGCGGAGGGCGGCGTCGGTGGCGACGGAGGCCATGAGCGGGGCGCCGCTGTCGCGGAGGCTGCTCAGGGCGCCGCAGGCGACCAGCCGGCCGTCCGCGTCGCGGATGCCGGCCCACAGGCTGACGCCCTCGGCGCCGGGGCCGGTGGAGTGGGCGGGGCTGTGCGTGTTGAGGAAGGCGAGCAGCTCGTCGTGGTGGGACTCGTCGAGGGCGACGACCCGGTCCTCGCCGCGCTGGACGGGCGGCTCGTCCACGGTCCAGCGGAAGATCCACTCGACAATGCCGGTCACCGGCAGGTGGCGGCCGACCAGGGTCTCGGTGCCGCGGGGGCCGGTGAACTCCCGTATCCGGTCGGGCATCGTCAGTGCCGCGCGCAGGACGAGGCCGGCGGCGGCTTCCGGTTCGCCGACGCTCCAGACATGGCCGCGGGCCTCGTCGAGCCAGGCGGCGGCGCCTTCGCCGGTCCAGCCGATCCGGTCGGCAGGGCGCTGTCGCGCGGCGCCGAAGCGCAGCAGGGCCGCGCCGGTGCGGCTCTCCAGGCCCTGGTCGAACAGGTCGGCGGTCCGGGGGACAAGAGTCGTTGCCAGCATCGCTCTCTGAGGGAGGGGAGGTACGGGAGGGTGTGCAGGGGAAGTACCGAAGGGTACAGACTCCGACATTCCGGGCGCGCTGGGGGCACGACCGGGCAGTCCGTCTGAAAAGGGGGTTCCCGGCAGCGGCGCGCACGCGCGCGCCCGGCGGACCGGGACGGCCCACTGTGACACACCGCCCCGGGGCCGGGGCAAATCCACCTCTCCTACCCATTCGTGGGTGATGCATCCATGAGGGCCGCCACCCGTTCCGAGTGGCGGCCCTCATGCGGTGAAGGACGGTGGATGGCGCCGTGCGCTACTCCCCCGCGAGCAGTTCGCGGAGCTCGGTGACCGCCGTGCGGAGGTGGTCGGCGAAGGCGTGCATCTGGTCCGCGACCGGCCGCGGGGTGCTCAGGTAGAGGTTGAAGCGGTCGGGCAGCAGGACGTACGCGATGCCGATGCAGCGGCTGCTGGTGGAGCCGAAGCCGAAGTACTGGATGTGCTCGGACGGCGCCGAGCTGGTGCTCAGGTAGTCGTCGCGCATGATCTGCCAGCCCGGCGAGCGGTAGAGGGCGGGCTGTTCGGTGATGCCGAGCTCGGCGCCGCGGCGGCGCTGGATGAGCTCCAGCTCCCAGAGGTGCTGCTCGGGTGCGTCGCCCGCCTGGCACTCCTTGGCGCGGGTGACGTGCGCGGTGGCGGCCGTGCGGAAGGCGGCGCGGCGCGCCGCGGCGTCGGCCGTCGGGTCCTCCATCGCGGCCACGAACGCCTGGATCTCCGGAGTGACGACGCGCATGGCCTCTGTACGGCCGCGCCGCCACTGCCGGGTGGCGATCGATTCGTACGTGGCGCCCAGCCTGCCCTTGGCGCGCTGGTGGGCGAGCTGGTACGCGAGCTGCACGAAGGCGTCCGGCGAGACGCGCAGGGCCTTGGCCGCGGTGGAGCCGAAGTCCTCGAAGGAGACGGTCCGGGTGGCGGTGTCCGCGCCGTATTGGGCGAACGCCTCGGCGGCGGTCCGGATGCGGGCCTGGAGGGCGTCGTCCAGCTCGAAGGTGAGGGCGGAGAACTCCGGGCGGCCCTGGACGCGGGCGCCCGACTCCCGGGACTGCTCCCCGGCCGGCGTGCCGAGGAGGGTGTCGACGAAGCTGAGGATCGTCGTGCCGTCCAGGCCGCAGTGCTCGACGTTGATGCCGGCCCGGCCGTCGGCGAAGACGACGAAGGAGACGGCCTTGTCGAACCATCGGTTGCCGCGGTCCCCGTAGAGGAGTTCGTCGCAGGTCTCCTGGGTGTCGGCAGGCGCGAAGTCCTCCAGGCAGACGCAGAAGAGGGCGGTCTCGATGTCGTCCAGGGCCGCCGCGTTGCCGGGGTGCGCGCGCAGCGTCTCGCGGGTGGCCGCCCAGTCGGCGCGGGCCATGGTGGTGAGGTGGCCGACGGAGGTGTCCGGCGCCGCCGGTTCCGCGCCCGCCTTCATGACGGCGGACAGCCCCGCCGCCAGGTCGTCGAGTGCGTACGGGGTGCCGTCGGGGCCCAGTACATCCATCCGGTACATCGCGCCCCGGAAGAACACCACGACGTGGCGCGCGTCGGAGGGGCCCGGCCATTCCTCGGAGTACGGGTGGCGGACCGTGTCCTGCTGGGCGCCCGGGATGCGGGTGGTGGAGAAGAGGTACTTGTTCTGCTCCATGGTCTGCGGCGCGCCGCGCAGCACCACGGGCGGGATCTCCTCCCGGTCCAGCCGCCTCTTGTAGGCGACGGCCGCGCCGATCAGCCCGGCCGCCCGCTCCACCTGCGGCTGTCCGGTGTCCTGGAAGAGGAAGAAGAAGTTGGCGTTGAGGGCGATGCGGTCCCGGCGGCCGAGGTAGCGGTACGGCCAGAAGGTGTCGAGCCAGCTGTGCACGCCGGGGGTGCGGTCGTACTCCTCCAGCGCCGCCTGCAGGACCGGGCCCGGCCCGTCCGGACCGCTGAAGGCGGCCACCTCCGCCTCGGTCGCCGCCCGCTCCTCAGGGGTCAGCAGCGGGCCGCACCAGGAGAGGAAGCGCGTACAGCTGTCCGCCAGGGTCGGCAGCGGCACCCGCGGCAGGGTGTCCTCGTGGGCGAAGGTGGAAGCGGTGGACGGGGGTGCGGGGGGTGCGGAGACGGACGGGACTGCGCTGCCCGAGGGGGCGGTGGCCGTGGACCGACTGGGGTTCAAAGCTGCTCTCGATTCGGGTCGTGACGATCAAGGGACCTGGTGCGTCCGAGGGGCCTGGCGTGTCCTGCCGGGCCGTACGGCCGGGAGACGTAGAGCTGTGCGTACAGCCAGCCTTCCGCCTCCAGCCCGGTGGCATCCACTCCGGCCGCCGACATCGTGTCCAGGACGAGCGTCTGTTCCTCCGGGGAGGCGAACCGCCGCTGTTTGAACATGCCGTCGACGCGGGTGGTCTCGTAGCCGAGGGCGGCCAGCGCGCGCTCGACCGGGTCGAAGGGGAACATCCGCAGGACGAAGTGGGCCATCCAGGGCAGGTGGCCGCCCTGCGCGCGGACGACGCGGGTGAGCGTGCGTTCGGTGACGTAGCCGATGCAGCCGGTGGAGAACACCAGGTCGGCGCCTGCCAGCCGGGCGCGCTGGTCCGGCGTGGGGTCACCGCTCTCCAGGTCGGCGTGGACGGTGTCGTCGAGGAACCCGGCTTCCCGCGCGTACGACAGCGCGTTCTCGGAGGCGTCCAGGCCGACGACGCGGGTGGGGTGCGCGGGCCGGCGGGCGCGGGACAGTTCGCGGTCCCGGGCCAGCAGTTGCTCGCGCGCGAGGCCGGCGACCGCCTCGTCGCCGTAGCGCGCGTACAGCTCGTCCATGCTCACGTCGTACTTGAGCAGGGCGGCGTTGATGCCGTACGAGCAGCCGATGTCGACGACCTTCGGCACCGCCACCCGGTGGTCCTCGCGGTACTCCTTGACGAGCTTGGCGAAGTACGGCTTGGCGAGCTGCGGCACGCAGTAGTCCAGTGTGCGCAGCACGGTGAAGTACGCACGCGGGTCGGGCTGCGTGTAGATGTGGTCGAGCGAGACTTTTCCGGTCGTGTCGAAGCGCACGGGGTTGCTCCTCCGTGGATCGCGAATGGGAAAACGTCCTGCGGTGTGCGGCGGGGCGCCCTGTCGTATGCAGGATGCCCCGCGGGGGCTCAGTCCAGCAGTTGGTCGCCCCGTACCGCACGCTTCTCGGCTGCGGCGAGGTGTTCGGGGAGCACCCGACCGAAGAGCTGGCGGGTGCGGGCCACACTGCCGACGACGCCGGGGCGCTCGCTGTACGCGAAGATCGCCGAGTGCCGCGAGGTGGCGCCCGCGACGGGGCTCACGCGGTGCAGGGAGTAGCGGCCCTTGAACAGTTGGAGGTCGCCGGTGTGCAGCGGGAGGCGGCGGACCAGGTGTTCGCCGCGCCCGGAGAGGACGTCCCGGACGTCGTCGAAGTGCTCGTCGTCGGCGGAGCGGATGCCGGGGCAGTACTCGAAGGCGCCGCCGTCCTCGGCTTCCTGGGTGAGCATGCTGACGGTGAACTCGTTGGTGTCGAAGTGCCAGGGGTGCTCCCGGCCCGGTTCGACGACGTTGAGGACGAGTCCGGCGAGCGGGTCGGCGAGTTCGTGCAGCTCGGCGAGGCCGAAGCAGCGGGCGATGAACGTGCGGAACGCTTCGTGGGTGTAGAGCTGGCTGATCAGCGCGGCGCTCGGGATGCGGTCCCGGGCGACGAAGGCGTTCCCCCGCTCGAAGGGGATGCGGCCGGGGTGGTCGGCGGGCAGCGAGGCGTCGACCGCGATGTTGTAGACGTTGACCGTCTCGACGTCGTAGTGCGCTCGGGGGGCGAGTGCGGAGCATTCCTGTCGCAGCAGGTCGCGCAGGGCGGGGCGGACGAAGTTCGGCAGTACGGTGCAGCCGGTCCCGGCCAGGTCGCGGCGGGCCCGGGCGATCACGGCCCGGCCGTCGGCTCCGTCCAGTTCCGTCAGGGGGTAGCGGGTCGTGTCGACCACCTGGTCGAGCGTCGTGGCTTCCAGAGTGCTCATGCGATCCTCTCCACGCGGGGCGGACGCCCCAACTCTACGGATGAGTAACGCAGTTGACGTAGCACAGGGACACTTTGCGACTGTGACACGGCACACGGGTCCCCCGGGCATGGCGTGGGGTGTGGACGGGGAAACTCCGACGTCGGGCCGCCGCGGGCGGGGTCAGTCGCAGTCCGGACCGTCGAGGGAGGCGGCGTCGAGGGACGCCGTGAGCGCGGTCAGCCGGCCGCGGAGATCGGCGAGTTCGGCGAGGGGGAGGCCGGTTGCGGCAGCGATCCGCCGGGGCACCTCCTCGGCGGACGTGCGCAGGGCCGCGCCGGCGTCGGTGAGGTGGACGGTGACGGAGCGCTCGTCGGCGGCGCTGCGCTCCCGGCGTACCAGGCCGGCCGCTTCCAGGCGCTTGAGCAGCGGGGAGAGGGTGCCGGAGTCGAGCCGGAGGTGGGCGCCGATCTGTTTCACGGGCAGCTCGCCGTGCTCCCAGAGGACCAGCATGACCAGGTACTGGGGGTAGGTGAGGCCGAGGTCGCGCAGGGCGGTGCGATAGAGGCCGCCGAACGCGCGGGTCGCCGCGTGCAGCGCGAAGCAGATCTGCTGGTCGAGCCGGAGGTAGTCCTGCGGCGCGGCCTCGGCCGCCGGGCCCGCTTCCGTCCGGCCGGTCATCTTCTCCTCCGTCTCCACCATGCCGCCACCCTACCTTCGCCTGCTTTGCGCGCTCTCTGATCGCCCGCAGCCCGATTGCACACGTCATAGTTACTCGCATTTAAGTTGTGCACCATTTAATTGTGTGCTCTAGTGGCACCACCAGGGAGACCGGTGGCCGGACGGACGGCCGACCGGTCCCGTATCTCCGAGAGGGATGGTTCTGATGAGCGCTCTGTACACCGCCGTGGCCACCGCCAGCGGACGGGACGGCCGGGCCGTGAGCTCCGACGGGCAGCTGGACCTGACGCTGGCCATGCCGCCCGCGCTCGGCGGCGACGGCGCGGGCACCAACCCGGAGCAGCTGTTCGCGGCCGGTTACGCGGCCTGCTTCGCCAGCGCGCTGGGCCTGGTCGGCCGGCAGGCGAAGGTGGACACCAAGGACGTGTCGGTGACCGCCGAGGTCGGCATCAGCTCGGACCCGGCCGGCGGTTTCGGCCTCTCCGTCACGCTGCGCGTGGAGCTCCCGGACGCGCTGGCCGACGGGACCGGCGCCCGGCTGGTGGAGCAGGCGCACGAGGTCTGCCCGTACTCGAAGGCGACCCGCGGCAACATTCCCGTGGAGATCGTCGTCGAATAACCGGGCGCAATGCCCGGTTACCTCCGCGAACGCCCCACCCCCGCTCGGGGTGGGGTGCGTCACGTGAGGGCCCGAGTAACACGGGGTTCACATTCGAGCAATGGCCGGGAAACGGCCCGTTGCCAGGGTGCAGCAGTACGCCCGCACGCGTATTCGTACTGCCCCGCAGGAAGGCAAGCCCCCGTGACCATCAAGGCCGAGTACATCTGGATCGACGGCACGAAGCCGACGGCGAAGCTCCGCTCGAAGACCAAGATCCTCGCCGAGCGCACCGAGCTGGCCGACCTGCCGCTGTGGGGCTTCGACGGTTCGAGCACCAACCAGGCCGAGGGTCACGCCTCCGACCTCGTGCTCAAGCCCGTCTTCAGCTGCCCGGACCCGATCCGCGGCGGCGAGAGCATCCTCGTCCTGTGCGAGGTGTTCAACACCGACATGACCCCGCACCCCTCCAACACCCGCGCCGCCCTGCGCGAGGTCGCCGAGAAGTTCGCGGACCAGGAGCCGATCTTCGGCATCGAGCAGGAGTACACCTTCTTCGAGGGCACCCGCCCGCTCGGCTTCCCCGAGGGCGGCTTCCCCGCCCCGCAGGGCGGCTACTACTGCGGTGTCGGCGCCGACGAGATCTTCGGCCGCGAGATCGTCGAGAAGCACCTGGACAACTGCCTCGCCGCCGGCCTGGGCATCTCCGGCATCAACGCCGAGGTCATGCCGGGCCAGTGGGAGTTCCAGGTCGGCGCGCTGCCGCCGCTGGAGGTCTCCGACCACATGTGGGTCGCGCGCTGGCTGCTCTACCGCACCGCCGAGGACTACGGCATCTCCGCCACCCTGGACGCCAAGCCGGCCAAGGGCGACTGGAACGGCGCGGGCGCGCACACCAACTTCTCCACCCGCGCGATGCGCGAGGGCTACGACGCGATCATCACCGCGTGCGAGGCGCTGGGCCAGGAGGGCAAGCCGCTGGAGCACGTGCGCCAGTACGGCACCGGCATCGAGGACCGCCTGACCGGCGCCCACGAGACCGCCCCCTGGGACCAGTACAGCTACGGCGCGTCCGACCGCGGCGCCTCGGTCCGCATCCCGTGGCAGGTCGCGCGGGACAAGAAGGGCTACATCGAGGACCGCCGCCCGAACGCCAACGTCGACCCGTATGTGGTCACCCGCCTGATGGTGGACACCTGCTGCACCGCGCTGGAGAAGGCCCTCCAGGTCTGATCCGGGGCCGGCCGGACCGGCCGGGTGGTGGCTCCCGGCCGCCGCAACTCCCTTGAGGGGCGCCCCGCTTGACGCGGGGCGCCCCTCGCGCATGCGGGCCCGTACGGCGGGTGGACGAAGGACAGATCACGCCCGGTCTGGTTCAATAGGGGCATGGCCAGCTTCCACCACAACGCGACGGGTCGCACCGACCTCGAGCCGTTCTGGCCGTCCCGGCAGGATCACCTCTTCGACCGTCTGTGTTGCCGCGCGCATTGAGCGCGGGCCCGCAACGCAGCTGAAGCGGCAGCCCCGCGCACGACGACGTCCCCGACGCCCCTCTGCGCGAAAGAGCTGACCCCATGACGAACGTCCGAACCCTTCCTGCCACTCCTCCGACGGCCACCGTTCCCGCCCCGCCCCGATTGCGTGCCGTGGCACCCGGCGAAGTTCCGCCGGTCGCCGACCTCCTCGGCGCCGACGCCACCTGGCTGCCGGCTCCCCCGCACACCCTGCCCGAGCTGCCGGGCCGGCCCCCTATGGTCGGCTACCTCGTGCTCGTACCGGCCGCCGAGAAGACGCAGCCCGAGTCCGAGGCACCGGCCGCACCGGTCGCTCCGAACGTCCCGGCCACCGTCTACGGCGAGGGCGGCGTCCAGGTCGATCCCGAGCGCCGCACCGTCCACGTCCAGGGCCGCCAACTGGAGCTCACCTTCCTGGAGTTCGAGCTGCTGGCCCACCTGGTGGCGCACCCGCAGCGGGTGCACACCCGCGACCAGCTGGTGACGACGGTGTGGGGCTACGGCCATGTCGGCGACGGCCGCACGGTCGACGTCCACATCGCCCGGCTGCGCCGCAAGCTGGGCGCGGCGCACCGCTCGTCGATCGTGACGGTGCGCCGCGTCGGCTACAAGTACGTGCCGGTCTCCTGACCCGGGGCCGTGGGGCCCGACCGGTGTGGCCGGACCCCACGGCCCTCCGCACGGCCCGCCGGGTCAGGCGGCCCGTGCGCGCCGCCGGGTCACCGCCCCGGCGCACGCATCGAGCACCAGGAACCCGGCCAGCGGGATGCCGAACAGCGGCATGAACCAGCCCAGTACGGCCGTCGCCGCGGCCAGCGGCAGCAGCACCGCGAGCGGCACCCGCCGCCAGGCCCCGCGCGGATGAGCACGGCCGCCCCGAGGGCCCGCGGCCCGGCGCGGCCGGCGCTGCCACCACATCCGGTAGCCCCAGACGATCAGCAGGATCAGCGCGACCATCAGGGCGGCCAGCGCCACCTGGTTCGCGAGGCCGAACAGCAGGCCCATGTGGAGGTCGATGCCCCACCGGGTGGCCTTGGCGAGCAGCGGATGGTCGGCGAAGTCGAGCCGGTCGGTGACCTGCCCGCTCGCCGGGTCGACCGCGATCGAGTCCAGGCGCTCGGGCCACTGCTTGTCGGTCTGCTGGACGACGTAGGCCGGTGCCGAGGCGGTCGGTACGCGGATCTCGACGGGGCCGGACAGCCCCTCCTGCCGCGCCGTGCGCAAGGTGGCGTCGAGGCCGGTGCGCCCGTCGGCCCCGGAACCGCCCGCGTGGCCTACGTGCCCCTCGTGCCCGGCGTGCCCTTCGTGCCCGGCATGTCCCTCGTGGCCCGCGTGCGCGCCGTGGTCCGTGCCCGGCATCTCCGCGGCGCCGGGGACCTGCGTCGACACGGCGGGGGTGGCGCCGCCGAGCGCGTCCTGCAGTCGGCCGATGTGCCCGCCCGCGTACGCCGACCAGGTCAGGCCGGTGGCCGACAGGGCGACCAGGCCCACCGCCGACCACAGGCCGACCGTGCCGTGCCAGGACAGCGTGCGCCGCCGGCCCGTCGTGCCGCGCAGCCGCCGTGCGGAGCGCCGCCGCCCGAGCCACAGCAGCACCCCGCCGAGCGCGACCACCCACAGCCAGCTGGCGGCCAGTTCGCTGTAGAGCCGGCCGGGCTCGCCGAGCAGCAGGTCGCGGTGGAGGTGGTCGAGGGTGGCACGCAGCGGCAGCGCGCCGGAGCTGCCGTAGCTCTCCAGCGACCCGCGCACCTCGCCGGTGTACGGGTCGACGAAGACGGCCAGGGAGTTGTCGTCCTTCAGGCCCGGGGCGTCAAGGATCACCCGGGTCGTGGCGTCCGGCCCGTCGGGCGGCCGGACCGCCGTCAGCGTGCCCTCGGGGTGCGCGCGCAGCGCCGCGGCCACCTGGCGGGAGAGCGGGAGGGCGGTACCGCCGGGCTCGGTGCGGAGTTCGTGCGCGTACACGATCTTCTCCGCCTGGAGGGAACCGGCGTAGAGCAGGCCCGTCACGGCGGCGACGAGCAGGAACGGGGCGATCAGCAGCCCCGCGTAGAAGTGCAGCCGCAGCACGAGGGGGCGCAGCGCGGGCCATCCGGCGGACCGGGGCGGCGGCTCGGCGACCGCGGGTGTGCGGGCAGGGTCGAGTACGGACATGGTGAGGCTTCACCTTTCAGCGGCGAACATGCGGAATGTCCGCGCCGCGGCCGTGTCCCGGCCCGGTCGTCAGCAGGGCAGGGGCGGTCCGGCGGGCGCGGTGATACGGAGCACCGCGCCCCATGGCGGGCCGCGCCGGCTGACGGCGTCGGTGAGCAGTTCCCAGCGGGGCACGCGCGGCCGGGTACGGGCCGGGACGCGTACCCGGCGGTCCGGCGCCGGCCCGCGGCAGACCGCGACGAGCAGCCGCAGCGCCCGGAAGGCCAGCGCCGCCACGCACCGCAGCAGTTGAAAGAAGGCGGCCTCGCCGTGCCGGAGCCAGAGCGCGCAGAGTAGGGCGGCGAGGAGGTGCGCGGCCGTCATGCCGACGGACATCCCGCCTGCCATGTCGTGCCCGGCGCCCATACCGTGCCCGGCGCCCATGCCGTGCCCGGCGCCCATGCCGTGAGCGGCGTGCGCGCCTGTCGCACCGGGCATGCCCGTCATCCCGTGCATGCCCATGACGCCGTGCGCCCCCATGGCGCCGTGCGTCCCGGCCGTACCGGACATGCCGCAGGTCATCGGGGCGCCGGCCGCGTGCGCGGCCCCGGGGCCCTGTGCGGCGGCGAAGGCCAGGTGGAGGGCGGCCTGTACGGTCAGCACGCCGCCGGTGATGGCGGGCAGGCCGCGCTGCCGGCCCGCGGCGAGCCAGGCCGCCGCGCCGACGACGGCGAGGGCCGCGCCCAGCACACCGGGCGGGATGCCGTGCCCGGACATGGCCGCGTGCCCGGCCGCCGCCAGCACCACGCACACGGCCGCGAAGAGCGCGGCGCGCACGGCGCGGAACGGCGGGCGGGCATCGGAGGTCACGGGCCGCCATCCTGTCACCCGGGCGGGGCCCGCCGACTCCCGGGTGGCCGCACCGGGCGGCGTCACACGTGGCGGGCCGGCTCCCGGTACCGGCGGCCGAGCACCACCGATTGGGCGGCGGCCGCCAGTTCCCGCCGGTCCCGGCCGTCCGGCAGCAGCGGCGCGTGCACCGTGACCCGGGCGGTGAGCCCGCCCGCCGCGAGCACCCGGCGCAGCGAGGACGCCAGATCCTCCTCGCCGACGAAGGAGGCCACCGTGGAGGGCGTGCCGTGCTGCAGGTACTGGACGGTGACCGGCCGTACCGGCGCGCCCGCGTCGACGGCCGCCTGGAACGTGGCCCGCCGGAAGTCCCCGTCGGTCGCCGAACACCACGTCGTGGCCTGCGGGTAGACCACCACCGACCGGCCGCCGCGCAGCGCCGCCGCGAGGTCGGCCACCGCGAGCGGCAGGGCGCGCGGACTGCCGCGGTCGAGGAAGCGGGTGCCGGCGCGCCGGGCGAGCGGGCCCATGACGGGCCAGCCGGCGACCTCGCGTTTGGCGAGCATGGGGACCGGTTCGACGGCGAGCAGCGCGAGGATGTCGAGCCAGGAGATGTGGTTGGCGACGACGAGCGTGCCGGTCCGGGCGGCGCCGCCGGCCTCCTCCGGCCCGACCGTCAGCAGCGGGCCTTCGTGGGCGAGCGCCACCTCCAGCGCGCCGAGTGCGGCGCGGGCGTGGCGCCGCAGCCGGCCGGGTTCGGCGAGCCGGTCCCGGTCGGCCGCGGCCCGCAGCAGAACGTGCGCGAAGGACGCGGCGCGGCGCGCGGTCCCGGCGAGCGGCACCCGGGGCGCGCCGTGCGCGATGCAGCCGGACGTGCAGGTGGAGAGGGTGTCCCAGACGCCGGGCCGGGCGGCGCCGGGGGCCGCGCTGTGGGCGCTCACCGCTGGTCGCCCAGGAAGAAGCGCCGGTACCGGTCGCTCAGCCGGTCCATGTCCAGCACCACGAAGAAGTCGGCCACGTCGAACTCGGGGTCGTGCGCGGGCGCCCCGCACACCCAGGCGCCCACCCGCAGGTAGCCGCGGAGCAGGGGCGGCAGTTGCGCGTAGGCGGCGGCACCGGTCGCGGCGGGCCGGGTTCCCGCGTCCGGCAGCCAGGGGCAGAGCGGCCGTACGCGCAGCTCCTCGGGCGCGGCGTGCTTGGTCCGGCCCAGCTCCCAGGCGGCCCGGGCGCACTGCCCGCCGTCGGCGAGCGGGACGGAGGCGCAGCCGGCGAGGTAGCGGTGGCCGGAGAGCAGGGTGTAGCGGGCGAGGGCGGCCCACATCTGGTTGATGACGGCGCCGGTGCGGTGGTCGGGGTGGACGCAGGAGCGGCCGGCCTCGATGAGCGAGGGGCGCAGGTCGGCCAGCGCGGCGAGGTCGAACTCGCCGTCGGAGTAGAGCCGTTCGCTGCGGCCCGGCGGCAGCAGCCGGTAGGTGCCGACCACGTCGCCCGTCGCGGTTTCGGTCACGATCAGGTGGTCCGCGAGGTCGTCGTGGTCGTCGATGTCGTGGCCGGGCAGCGGGGAGTGCAGGGTGGCGCCCATCTCCTCGCCGAAGACCAGGTGACGCAGCCGCTGCGCGGCGCGGATCTGCGCGGTGGAGTCGGCGATGGCGGTGGTGTACGCGGCGGGGACGCGCGGCGTGGGACGGGCTTGCGGGTACGGTGTCGTCGTCGGAAGAGATGTGGACATGACAGCTCCGATCCGGTTGAGCGGGGTCCGCCCGGTCGACTGTTCCCCCGCCCGCCGCCCCGTCGCGTGAAGCCCAGGAGGAGCGCGGGTAAGAAACCGCCGAACACTGGCCCCCGAAGGGCCCGGCCAACGTCCGGCGCCGCGGACACACGCGTGCCCGCGAGCACGCGCGCCCCCATTCACTCCACCGGCCCACAGCAGCGACATTCGGCGCGTTCTGGTCGTATCAGCATCCTTGGTTACGAGCTGATCGACCGTTAGCGTTTTCCCTCGCACGTAACCGTTGATACTGCCGAGCAGTGGGGGCATGCGTGAGCCACGTCACCAGACGCAACGTGTTGGGTACCGCCGGCGCCCTGGGTGTCGCCGCCGTGGTCGGCGGGCATACCCCCGCCATGGCCGCCTCCGCCGTACCGGAGCCGGCGCGCCCCGCGGGCCCTACGGGCCGCTCCCCCCTCGCAGCTCTCTTCGACACCGCACCCGCGCGCGCCGCGCTCCAGCGCCTCCTCCCCCGCCACGCCGACCAGTTCCGCCTCACCCCGCAGAAACGAGCCGCCGGCACCTCCGAGCGGTTCCGCGTCACCGGCTCCCCCGGCCGCATCGAGGTCGCCGGCACCAGTCCCGCCGCGATGCTGACCGGCGTCAACTGGTACCTCAAGTACGTCTGCCGGGCCCACATCTCCTGGGCCGGCGAGCAGCTGAACCTCCCCGCGAAGCTCCCCGCGCCCAAGGCACCGCTGGAACGCGCCACGAAACTCGCGCACCGCTTCGCGCTCAACGACACGCACGACGGCTACACCGCGCCGTACGCCGACTGGGCGCACTGGGAGCGCACCATCGACGTCCTCGCGCTGCACGGCGTGAACGAGGTGCTGGTCACCGCGGGCTCGGAGGCCGTGTACCACCGGCTGCTCCAGGACTTCGGGTACTCCGACGCCGAGGCGCGGGCCTGGCTGCCGGCCCCCACCCACCAGCCGTGGTGGCTGCTGCAGAACATGAGCGGCTACGGCGGCCCGGTCAGCAAGGCGCTGCTCGCCAAGCGCACCGCGCTGGGCCGCCGGATCGCCGACCGGCTGCGGTCGCTGGGGATGCATCCGGTCCTGCCGGGCTACTTCGGCACCGTCCCGGACGGCTTCGTGAAGCGCAACCCGGGCGCCCGGGTCGTGCCGCAGGGCACCTGGTCGGGCCTGAAGCGCCCGGACTGGCTGGACCCGCGTACCGCGGTCTTCGGGAAGGTGGCGCGGTCCTTCTACCGCCACCAGAAGGAGGTCTTCGGGACCGTCCGGCACTTCAAGATGGACCTGCTGCACGAGGGCGGCGACCCCGGCGACGTGCCGGTGCCGGCCGCGGCGAAGGCCGTGGAGAAGGCGATGCTGGCCGCGCACAAGGACGCCGTCTGGGTGATCCTCGGCTGGCAGGAGAACCCGCGGCGCGACCTGCTGGACGCCGTCGACCACAAGCACCTGCTGATTGTGGACGGCCTCTCCGACCTGGAGACCGTCAAGGACCGGGAGGCGGACTGGGGCGACGTCCCGTACGCGTTCGGCACCATCCCCAACTTCGGCGGCCGGACGACCATAGGGGCCAAGACCCACATGTGGTCCGAGCGATTCACCACATGGCGGGACAAGAAGGGCAGCAAGCTGGTCGGCACGGCGTACATGGCCGAGGCCGCCGAGCGCGACCCGGCCGCGTTCGAGCTGTTCAGCGAGCTGGCCTGGCGGGACGATCCGGTGGACCGCACGTCGTGGTTCGAGGGGTACGCGGACGCGCGGTACGGCGGCCGGGACGCCAAGGCCCGGGCGACGTTCGCGGCGCTCCGGGAGAGCGCGTACGAGATCAGCAGCAAGGACGGCCGTCCGCACGACTCGATCTTCGCGGCGCGCCCGTCCCTGTCGGCCCGGTCCGGCACGCACTACGCCACCCACACGCCCGCATTCGATCTGGGCCGGTTCGACGTCGCGTTCGCCGCGCTGCTGGGCGTCCGGCCCGCGCTGCGCAACAGCGACGCCTACCGCCTGGACCTGACCGACCTGGCCCGGCAGGCCCTGGCGAATCGCTCCTGGCAGCTGATCCCCCAGCTCCAGGACGCGTACAAGCGCAAGGACTTGGACGCCTTCCGCAAGCTCGCCAAGCTGTGGCTGCAACTCATGCGGCTGAGCGAGGACATGACCGGCGCGCACCGCCACTTCCTCCTCGGTCCCTGGCTGGACGCCGCCAAGCGGATGGCGACCGGCGCAAAGGAGCAGGCGCAGCTGGAGCGCACCGCGCGGGTGCTGATCACGACCTGGGCGGACCGGGCCACCGTGGACGGCGGGAAGCTCGCCAACTACGCCAACCGCGACTGGCACGGTCTGATCGGCGACTTCCACCTCCCGCAGTGGCAGCGGTACCTCGACGAGCTGGAGGACGCGCTCGCCGCCGACCGGAAGCCGAAGACGTTCGACTGGTACGCGATCGAGGAGCCGTGGACGCGGGAGCGCAAGGACTACCCGCTGCGCCCCACCACCGACGCCTACCGCACCGCCCGGAAGGTGTACGACGTGCTCGCCAGGGCCCCGTACCAGGGCCGGGTCGTCGTCGCCGCCGAGCCCGCCACCATGGAGCCGGGCGGCGCGACCACCCTCACCGCGACCCTGCACAACCTCAGCGGGCTGCGGGACACCGGCCGGGTGGACTTCGCGCTGAGCGGGCTGGACGCCGAGGACCGCGGCCCCGTCTCGCTGCCGTCGATACCGGCCGGCGGCAAGGGAGACGTCGACTGGCGGATCGCGGCACCCGCCGAGCCACTGACGTCGCCGCTCAAGCCGATGCCGTACGAACTGACGGTGAGTTACGGGCCGAAGGGCGAGACGGCGGTCTCGGCGGTGCAGTCCGGCTCGCTCTTCGTGGCCGGACCGCTGGACGAGGAGCTGCGCACGGTCACCACCAACGAGGCGGTTTTCGGTCAACTGGACGGGCGGTTCGCCATCGACGGCGCCGGCACCGACCTGTGGAAGGCCACCGCCGAGTTCGGCGCCGTCTACCGCCCGGGGGCCCTGCGCGCAGGCGGCTCGGTGACGGTGAAGGTCACCGAGCAGTCCGCGAGCGGGCCGTGGGCACGGGCCGGGATCGTCGTCCGCAACAGCCTGGGCGCCGGAAACTCGACGGGGTTCGTGAACCTCTCCGTCACGCCGGACAACGGCGTCGCACTGTCCTACGACACCGACGGCGACGGCACGCTGGACCGCTACGACCGCGTGACGGGCGTCAAGGCGCCGGTGACGCTGCGGCTCTCCCGCGACGCGGGCGGCGCGTTCAAGGGCGAGTTCTCCACGGACGACGGCGCCACCTGGCGGACCGTGGCCACCGCCACCGTGCCCGGCACGGCCGCCACGCAGGACGCCGGCCTGCACATGACGGCGGCCAACGGCGGCTCGGGCGCCCGCGGCCGGGCGGAGTTCAGCGACTGGCGGACGGACTGACACACCGTCGGAAATGCGGCGGCGACCCCGGACGGTGCGGCACTGTCCGGGGTCGTCCGTTCGCTCCCCGTGGCCGGCCCGTGCGGCGTACGCTGACCTCCGTACCGTCCGGGCTATCGCGAGGAGTGCACCGCATGAGCGCCGCAGCCGAGAAGGAGTGGCTCTACGCCCTCGACATCTCCGACGCCGTCTGGCAGCGCGCCCCCGGCGACGCCGAGGAGGCCGTGGAGATCGCGTTCCTGGAGCGCGGCGCCGTGGCCATGCGCAACTCCACCGACCCCGACGTGGTGCTGCGGTACACCGAGGGCGAGTGGCGCGCCTTCGTGCTGGGCGCCCGGGACGGCGAGTTCGACCTCGACCGCCAGCGCTGACCCGAGGACCGCGCAGAGCCGGGGCGGTCAACGTGACCATCCCATGAATCACTCGTTCTACGGAACGTGGAGCAGCAGCAGGCAATAACCCCGCCACCGGACCGCACCTCCCCGCTCGGCGTCATCGACGTCGAACAGGCGGAAGCCGCGCTCGTGGAGCACTATCCCCGGCTGGTCCGGCTGGCCTACCTGGTCCTGCCGCCCCGCCTCGGCCGCAACCGCCGGGTGCTCACCGCGCACGCCGTCACCCAGCGGGCTCTCCCCCGGCACCGCACCGGCGCCGAGGGGACCGTGCTGCCCCCGCAGCGCGCCGACGGCCGGCCCGCGCCGGACCCGGGCTACGCCTTCGTCCGGCAGCGCGTGCTGCGCGCGGCGCTCGCCGCCGACCGCCCGGCGCTGCGGCTCGGGCGCCTGCGGCTGCCGCTCCCCCAGCTCCCGCCGCCGCTCCCCCAGGTGTGGGGGCTGCGGCTCTTCCCGCGCTCCGGCGGCGCCGACGAACTCGCCCTGGACCAGGCGCTCTCCGCCCTGTCGGCCCCGGCCCGCGCGGCGTACGCACTGCGCGGCCTGGAGGGCATGGGCGACCGCGAGGTGCGGCGGGTGCTGGCGGCGGTGGGCGTGGCGGAGCCGCGGGACGCGCTGGCCGAGGCGGACGGCGCCGCGGCCCCGGCGGGCAGCCGGGACGGATCGCTGCTGGACTCCGCCGAGTTCGACCCCTGCTCCCTGCAGGCGCGGCCGACGGATCTGATCCGGCGGCGGCAGCACGTCCGCGTCGCGCTGGCCGCAGGCGTCGCCGCGGTGGTGTGCGGGGCGCTGCTGGCGCTCCCGGGCGACGGCTGGGGTCGGGACGGGGCCGCGACGCCGCCGTACGCACGCAACGCCGCGGCCGAAGCGGCGCTGGATCCGGGCGAGTTGACCCGCGCCCCCGGTGACGCCTGGCGGACCGCGGCGCGGGAGGACTTCTCCGTCTGGCCGGCGCGTGGCGGCCGGTCGCACGACACGGCCCTGCTGCGCCGCGCGCTGGCCGCCTGGGCCCGTCCCGGCGACCGGGTGCAGGTCTCCGCGACGCCCGGCACCCCGACCGGGCCCGCGGCGGGGCCCGCGCAGCTGCTGTACGCGGGCGAGGTGGACCGGGCGGCCGTGGTGCTGCTGTACGACGGGCTGCGCGTGGTGCGGTACGCGGAGCCGGTGGCCGGTCCGGGCGGCGGCGCGGTGCTGGACTTCGCGCGCACGGACGGCGCGGACACGGCCGGCGCCGCGGCGCTGGTGGTCAGCCGCACGGACGGCAACGTGCGTTATCTGACGGCTCCTTGGGTCCGCGAGGTGACGCGCGCGGACCTCGCCGGCGGCCCGGAGGGGCGGGCCTCGGCGCTGCCCCGCACGGCGGACGGCGTGACCGCCCCCGCACCGGCGCCCGGGCCGTCCTGCACCCGCTGGCCCGCGCTGACGATGGCCGGGCGCCTCTACACCGATCTCGGCGAGCTGACCCCGGCCCGGCTGACGTACGGGCAGCCGGGCCGCGCGGACGAGCCGACGGGGCGGGCGGCGCGGACCGCGTGGGCGCGGACGGCCTGCCGGCTGCCGGCCGTCCGGGCGCTGGGCGTGCGGGAGGTGAACGCCTGGGAGTACGCGCGCCAGCGGCTGCCGGAGCGCGGCGGGACGGCGACGTGGCTGTGCATCCGCGCCGAGACCTGGCGCGGGCCGGGCAGCCGGACGATGGCGCAGTTCCAGGCGCCGGTGGCAGGTGACGGCGGCGGCGACGACGGGCCGCGCGCGCGCCGCCATCCGCCGGGCGCGGTGGCGGCCCGCGCGGAGGGCGGCCGGGCCTGCGGGCCGCGGTCGCCGCACGCGCTGGCCGGGGTGTTGTGGAAGTCGGCGGCCGGGCACTGGTGGCTGGTCGCGGCGGGCAGCGGGAAGGTGCGCGGGGTGACGGCGGACGGCGGGGTGGCCGGCCGTACGAAGGGCCGGCTGCTGGCGGTGCGGGCGGCGGCGGGCGCGCACGCGCGGCTGTCGGCGCGGCTGCCGGACGGCGGCAGGTTCACGGCGCTGCACTGAGCCGGAGCGGGCGTGGGAGCGGGAGCGCTAAAGGGGCCACGGGCGCGGCCCGTGACCCCTTTCGCGTGCCGGTTCACGTGCCGGTACGTGAACCGGTTCGCGTGCCGACGGGAAAACCTCTCGCAAGGGGCTGTCGCTCCTTCTTACTCGCCAGTACATTGACGTCATGTCTAACAAGGCCTCGTTGCGGCCCGCGCCGGTCGCGTCGGAACACACTCCGCTGAAGGCCCGCAACGTCGCTTTCGACTGGAGCGGGACGCCCCTGCACTGGGTCCCCGGCGACCCGGCCACCACCCACACCATCAACGTGCTGCACCTCCTGCTGCCGGCCGGCGAGCGCTGGTTCGTGCACGTCTACAAGCAGGTGCTGCCCTCCATCCGGGACGAGCGGCTGCGCGCCGACGTCATCGGGTTCATCGGCCAGGAGGCGATGCACTCCCAGGCCCACGACGACGTACTGCCGCACCTGAAGGAACAGGGGCTGGACCCCACGCCGTACACGGCCCAGGTCGACTGGCTCTTCGAGAAGCTGCTCGGCGACCGCACCCTGCCGCCGGGCCGGGCCCGGCACTGGTGGCTGCTGGAGCGGGTCGCGCTGATCGCCGCGATCGAGCACTACACCGCGTTCCTCGGCGACTGGGTGCTCAACGCCGAGGCGCTGGACGCCAAGGGCGCCGATCCGACCATGCTGGACCTGCTGCGCTGGCACGGCGCCGAGGAGGTCGAGCACCGCTCGGTCGCCTTCGACCTCTTCGTGCACCTCGACGGCGGCTACCGGCGCCGCACCCGCACCTGGGCCACCGCCTTCGCCGCGCTGGTCTTCCTGTGGCAGCGCGGCGTGCGCTTCTTCATGGCGAACGACCCGACGCTCCTCGAAGGCAAGGCGTCCTTCAAGGAGTTCTTCCGCGCCGGGCGGCAGGGCGTGCTGCCGACCACCGGCGCCGTGGCCCGCACGATCCCGCAGTACCTGCACCGCACGTACCACCCCTCGCAGTACGGCAGCACAGCGCAGGCCGCCGCCTACCTCGCCGCCTCCCCCGCCGCGACCGCAGCCGACGCCCGCACCCGTGGAATCGCCTGACATGACCACCGTCCTCCGCTCCCGGCGTCTGCGCGCCGCCGTGGTCGCCACCGGCGCGGCCGTGCTCGTCACCCGGGCCCTGCGCCGCCGGGTCAAGGACTCCCCACTGTGGCCGATGCCGGCCCTGGAGCAGCCGATATCCGGCACCGGCCGGACCGGCACCGGGCGCCGCGAACTCCTCGTCGTCGAGCGCGCCGAAGAGGCCGAGGGTGTCGTACGGCTGCGGCTGAAGGGCGAGTCGCTGCCGGGCTGGGAGCCGGGCGCGCACATCGATCTGGTACTGCCCTCGGGCGCGGTGCGGCAGTACTCGCTCTGCGGCGACCCGGCCGACACCGGCACGTACACCGTCGCCACCCGGCTCGTCGAGGACGGCCGGGGCGGCTCGCGCGAGGTGCACGAGCAGCTCCAGGAAGGCACGGTCGTGACGGTGCGCGGGCCGCGCAACCGCTTCCGGCTGGCCGAGTCCCACGCCTACCTCTTCATCGCGGGCGGCATCGGTATCACGCCGATCCTGCCGATGCTCCGGCAGGCCGAGCGCGAGGGCGTGCCCTGGCGGCTGCTCTACGGCGGGCGGTCGCGCGCCTCGATGCCGTTCCTCGCGGAGATCGAGAAGCTGGCGGGCGCGGACGGGGACCGGGTGACGATCGTCGCCGAGGACGAGGACGGGCGGCCGGATCCGGCCGCCGCGCTGGCCGACGCGCCGCCGCACTCCGCCGTCTACTGCTGCGGCCCGCAGCCCCTGATGGACGCGGTCGCCGGGCTGCTGCCGGACGGACTGGAGCTGCACACCGAGGCGTTCGCGCCGGTTGCCGCGGGCGCCGGCGCGGCGGGCGGCGCCTTCGAGGTCGAGCTGCGGCGCACCGGCCGAACGGTCACGGTGGCCGAGGACCGGAGCATCCTGCGCGCCCTCCGCGAACAGGCGCTGCCGGACCTGCCGTACAGCTGTGAGCAGGGGTTCTGCGGCACCTGTCGGCAGCACGTGGTCGAGGGCGACATCGACCACCGCGACGAGCTGCTGACCGACGCCGAGCGGGACGAGCAGATGCTGATCTGCGTCTCACGGTGCCACGGAGAACGCCTGGTGCTGGACCTGTAGCGCGGGTCCGGCCGGTCACCGCCGCTGGCATACCGCTGCCGCACCCCGGTCGTTAGGGTGTTCGCATGACGACCGGGGTGCGCCGCAGGATGGGTGTCGAGGAACGCCGTGAACAGCTGATCTCCGTGGCACTGGGCCTCTTCAGCCACCGCGCCCCGGAGGACGTGTCCATCGACGAGATAGCCGAGGCCGCGGGCATCTCGCGGCCGCTGGTCTACCACTACTTCCCCGGCAAGCAGAGCCTGTACGAGGCGGCGCTGGGCCGGGCCGCCGACGAGCTGGCCGCACGCTTCGTCGAGCCGCGCGAGGGCCCGCTGGGCGAGCGGCTGCTGCGGGTGATGGGCCGCTTCTTCGACTTCGTCGACGAGCACGGGCCCGGCTTCTCGGCGCTGATGCGCGGCGGCCCGGCCGTCGGGTCCAGCCGCACCAGCGCGATGATCAACGGTGTCCGGCAGTCCGCCTACGAGCAGATCGTCGACCACTTGGGCCTGACGGTCCCGGCGCCGCGCATGGAGCTGGTGATCCGCTCCTGGATCTCGCTCGCGGAGTCCACCGCCCTGCAGTGGCTGGACGGCAAGCGCATCCCCCGCGCCGAGCTGGAACGGCAGTTGGTGCACGACTTCGCCGCGCTGGCCGCGGTGAGCGCCGCGTACGACGAGGAGATGGCGGGGACGCTGCGGGCGATCCTCGCCGCCGAACCGATCGACGGTCCCTTCGCGGAGCTGGCCGCCCGCCTCTTCGCGCTGGTCCCGACCGAGGTCTGAGCGGAGCCCGGCCCCGGAGCGTCCCGGGAAGCGGCGGTCAGTCCCCCGACGCGAGCAGCGCCGGCTCGCCCAGCGCGTACGCGACGCCGTCCTCCGCACCTGCCTCGAGGCCTCGCCGGAACTCCTTCTCGTACGCCGTGTCGCCGAGGGCCTCGCGCAGCCGCCGCTCGCAGTCGGCGCGCGCGGCGGACAGCTCGGGTGCGCCGAACTGACGGCGGCCCACGGTGAGCCAGATCGCGTCGGCGACGCCGAGCAGCCGGGCCCCCGCCGGCCCGCTGCCCGCCGCGGCCAGCGCGGCCGCCAGCACGTCCAGGATCATCGCCGTGCACAGGCTGTCCTCCAGGATCCGCATCCCCGCCAGCGCCTCGCGCGCGTGCGCCAGCGCCGAGCCGATGTCGGCCATTCCCAGTTCGGCGGTGGCCTGCATGTACCCGGCGAAGCAGCGCACCCACAGCTCGCCGCGGCGCTCGCACTCCGCGCGGGTCACCGCCGCGTCCGCCGCCGCCTCGGCGAACTGCCCGCACTGCAGCTGGACGAAGTGCCGCAGCAGCCGGGTGAGCAGCCAGGCCGCGGGATAACTGCCGCCGTCGCCCGGGCTCCGGGGGGCCGCGTCCAGCACCTCGTACGCGGCGCGCTGGTTCCCCTTGAGGCAGTGGGTGCCGCCGACGAGGTAGGTCACGGCATGCCGGGTGTCGGGGTGGTCCTGCCCGGCCACGGCCTCGGCGAACTTCCGGCCGGCCACCGCCGCGACCTCCAGGTCGCCCTGGATCAGGGCGAGCGTGCCGTGGCTCCACAGGCCTTTCGTGCGCTCCGGGCAGTCCTCCGGCACCAGTTCCAGGGCGCGCCGCAGATGGCCGCGGCCCTCGCGCTGGCGGCCGCACCCGAACCAGAAGAACCACAGCGCGCCCGCGACCTCCAGCGCGGCCCGGCCGTCGCCGCGCGCCAGCAGGAAGTCCAGGACCGCGCGGAGGTTGGCGTGCTCGGCGTGCAGGCGCCGGTGCCAGGCGACCTGGGACGCGCCCATGCAGGCGACGTCACCGGCCTTGGCGAGGTCGCGGAAGTACGCGGCGTGCCGGTCCCGCACGGCGGTGGTCTCGCCCAGTTCGGCGAGCCACTGGGCGCCGTACTCGCGGAGGGTGTCGAGCATGCGGTACCGCGGCGGCTCCGCGGACCGCTCGCACTGTACGACGGACTTCTCCGCGAGCCCGCGCAGGACGGACTCGATCCGGCTCTCGGGCAGCGGGCCGCCGGAGCAGACCGCTCTCGCGGCCTCCGGTGTCCAGCCGCCGCGGAAGACGGACAGCCGGGCCCACAGCAGGCGTTCCAGCGGCTCGCACAGCTCGTGGCTCCAGCCGATGGTGGTGCGCAGGGTGCGGTGGCGCCGCGGCGTACGGCTGTCGGCGGTCAGTACCTCGAAGCGGGCGTGCAGCCGGGCGAGCAGGTCGGGCACGGTGAAGGCGTTGAGCCGGGCGGCGGCCAGTTCGATGGCGAGCGGGATGCCGTCCAGGCGGCGGCAGAGCTCGGCGGACTCCGCCGCGTACCGCTCGGTGAGCCGCCGGCCGGGGGCGGCCGCTTCGGCGCGGTCCCGCAGCAGGGCGAGTGCGTCGCTCGCGTCGGGGTCGGTGCTGCCGGGTGCGGGCAGCGAGAGCGGCCGCAGTGGGAGGACGTGCTCCGCGTCCCGGCCCAGCGGCTGGCGGCTGGTGACGAGCACGGTCAGGCCCGGCGCGGCGTCGAGCATCAGCTCGGCCAGTTCGCCGCAGGCCCCGAGGAGGTGCTCGCAGGTGTCCAGGACGAGCAGCAGGCGCTTGTCGGCGAGCCATTCGCAGAGCACCTCGGTCTGGAGCCGGGTCGTCTGGTCGGCCAGCCGCACGTTCTCGGCGATGGTGATGGCGAGCAGGGCCGGGTCCTGGAGCGGGGAGAGCTCGACGATGTGGATTCCGTCGGGGTGGTCGGCGCGCCGGGCGTGTGCCGCGCGGGCCGCGAGCCGCGTCTTGCCCACGCCGCCGACCCCGCTGAGCGTGACCAGGCGCTGTTCCCCGAGAGCCGTGCTCAACGCCGTCAGCTCGGCGGTGCGTCCGATGAAGGTGCCGTTCACGTCCGCTCCTCCCCGATGGGCCGGCCACGGGTCCCGGCGCCCGTTCACCGGGATCCGGCCAGTGTGACCGTACGCGCTTCACAGTGCGCCTGACCTCCGGAAACGACCGTCTTCGCGCCATCCTCCGACACATCCGACCGCTGGACGATCGGCTCTCACCACCTTCTGGCATTCGCCTTCGCCGCCCTTCGCGGCGATGTCAGAGTGTCCCTCCCACCGCCACGGCGTGGGAGGGACACGGGGTTGACCGGCATGAGTTTCATCGGCGCACTGCTCGGATACGGCTCCGGATTCGCCGCCGGCCTGGGCTGCGGCTTCCTTGCCGCGCTGCGCTCACGGAGCATCCGCCGGTCCGACCCCGCCCCGCCCCTGGAACGCCCCCCGGCCGCCCGCGACACGCAGGAAGCCGCGCTGGGAGCGGTCGCGCAGGCCACGCAGCAGGCGCTGCTGCGGCCCATGTCCGGCGAGCTGGGCGATGTCGGCTTCGCCGCCCGCTATCTCCCCGCCGCGGCGAACGTCCTGGTCGGCGGCGACCTCTTCAACGTCGCCCTCACCCCGTACGGCCTGCGGGTGCTGGTCGGTGACGTGCGCGGCCACGACCTGGAGGCGGCGCGGCTCGCGGCGATCACCATCGGCTGCTTCCGCGACCACGCCGCGACCACGCCCGACCTGGTCGCGCTGACCGGCATCCTGAACGCCGGGCTCGCCGCCGAGCTGGATGCGGAAGGTTTCGTCACGGCGGTGCTCGCCGAGTTCGCGCCGGGCGAGGTGCGGCTGGTGAACTGCGGACACCCGGCGCCGCTGCGGGTCGGGGACCTGCTGGAGCCGCTGGCCCCCGACGAGCCCGGCCTGCCGCTCGGCCTGGACCCGACGCCGCGCCGGCAGCGGTTCCGGCTGGCCGCCAACGAGCGGCTGCTGTTGTACACCGACGGCCTCATCGAAGCGCTCGACGCACAGGGCGCACCCTTTCCGCTGGACGCGCGGGTCCGCGCGGCGCTGACCCGCCCCGCGCTCGACGACGCGCTGGAGGAGCTGCACGCCCTGCTGATGTCGCACACGGCCGGGCCGCTCCCCGACGACCTGGCGCTCCTGCTGTGCCAGCCGGACGTCCGCACCGTCCTGCCGTCCTTTCCCACGCTGCGTGGACCGGGCGAACGGACGGGCGAACATGCCTGAGCCGGGGCGCCGTGCGGCGGGTCAGCCGCGGGTGAAGACCGCGACGGTACGCGCCGGCACGGTGAAGGTGCCGGTCCCGCGGTCGTACGCGGCGGTCCGCACCACCGGGTCGGCGCCGCGGGCCTGGACCGGGTGCAGGGTGTACGGCGTCCCGGCCGCGGCCGGGACGGTCTGCCGCTGCCGCTCCGGGGTGGCGTTGAGGACCACGACCAGCCGGCCGAGCCGCATGGTGATCACTCCGGGCGTCTCGTCGGCCCCGGACAGCGGGAAGGACAGCGCCCGCTGCACCTCATCGGTGGTGGCCAGGCCGAAGTCCGGTTCGGTGGCGCGGATGCGGGTGAGGTCCCGGTACGCGGCGGAGGCGGCGGTGATCGCGTCGCAGCCGGGGCGCAGCGCGGGGTCGGCGAGCAGCGGCCGGGCGTAGGGCCACTTGTCCTTGTTGTCGGCGGCGGGCGGCAGGCCGCGGCCGAAGCCGTTGCCGTCGGCGCAGTTCCAGTGCAGCGCGTTGAACCAGTCGCCGCTGTCGAAGGAGTTGCGGTCCAGCGACTTGGAGCGGAGCAGGTCGCTGCCGGCCTGGGAGAGCGCCGGGCCCTGGGAGAGGGTGGCGGTGGCCATCGCGAGCACCTGCATGCGGGCCCGGTCGGCGGCCTTCGTGCCCTGCGGGAGCTTGTAGGCCAGGGCGTCGTAGAGGGTCTCGTTGTCGTGGGCGTCGGCGTAGGCCAGCGCGTCGCCGGGGGCCGCCGCGTAACCGGCGGGGGCGCCGTTGTAGTCGACCTGGGAGCCCTTGACGGTGCGGCCCGCGGTGTCGGTGAAGGTGTAGTCGGCGAGGCCGCCGGTCAGGCCGACCTTGATCAGGTCCTGGTAGTGCAGCAGGCGGGCCTTCTGCTCGTCCCGGGTGCCGTTGGCGGGCGAGGAGTTGGGGTCGGTGTAGAGGCCGGAGGCGAAGCCCTGGACGCGCGGGTCGGCGTCGAAGGGGCCGCCGCCGCGGATCGCGTCGCGGGACCGGTCGTCGAAGGTGGCGATGGAGGTACCGGCCATGTTCTTCTGCGTCGCCTGCACGAAGCGGGCGTCGTCGGCCACCTCGCCGAAGTTCCAGCCTTCGCCGTAGAGGACGATCGACTTGCCGTCCACGCCGTCCTTCGCCGGCGTCAGCGCGTCCAGGGCCTTGCGTACGGCGAGGATGTTGGCCTTGGGGTGGTGGCCCATGAGGTCGAACCGGAAACCGTCGACCTTGTACTGCTTGGCCCAGGTGACGATCGAGTCGACGACGAGCTTGCCCATCATGGTGTGTTCGGGCGCGGTGTTGCTGCAGCAGGTGGAGGTGGCGACGGTGCCGTCGTCCAGGAGCCGGTGGTAGTAGCCGGGGACGATGCGGTCCAGCACGGACTTGGGGTCCTGGCCGCCGGCGACGGTGTGGTTGTAGACGACGTCCATGACGGTGCGCAGCCCGGCCCCGTTCAGCCCCTGCACCATCCGGCGGAACTCGACGGTGCGGGCGGTGCCGTCCGGGTCGGAGGCGTACGAGCCCTCGGGCACGGTGTAGTGCAGCGGGTCGTAGCCCCAGTTGAAGGCGTCCTTCGCGGCCGTCCTCGCGACGCACTCCTGCTGCTTCTCGGAGTCCGGCGGGTAGGCGGCGAGGTCGCAGTCCGGTTCGGCCTGGTCGGCGCGCTTCTCGGGGACGGTCCCGAGGTCGAAGGCGGGCAGCAGGTGGACGTGGGTGGTGCCGGTACGGGCCAGGGCGCGCAGGTGCTTCATGCCGGCGGAGGACCGGTCGGTGAAGGCGAGGTACTGTCCCGGGTGCTTCGAGGTGCGGTCCGCGATCGAGAAGTCGCGGACGTGCAGTTCCTGGATGCGGGCGTCGCGCAGCGGGACGGCGGCGGGCTTCGTCAGCCGGTTCCAGCCGCGGGGCGCGAGACGGGGGTCGGCGAGGTCGGTGACCAGGCTGTACGCGGAGTCGGCGGTGAGGCCGGTGGCGTAGGGGTCGGTGACCTTGTTGGTGACGGTCCGCCCGGCGGCGGGCGCGAAGACGGTGACGGCGTAGCGGTACGGCTTGCCGGTCCAGTCGCGCTCGCCGTGCACCGACCACACCCCGGTCCGGTCGTCACGGGTCATCGGCACCGTACGGCCGGCCAGTTCCAGGGCGACGGTACGGGCGGTGGGCGCCCAGACGGCGAGGGTGGGACGGCCGTGGTCGAAGACGGGGCCGAGCCGCTCTTTGGAGGCGGCGGCGCCGTAGAGGTCGTCCAGGACGCCGGGGATCTGCACGCCGGTGGTCTCGCGCAGGGAGCCGTCGGCGGCCCGGCGGGTGGCGACGAGCCGGTCGCGCAGGGCCGTGGCGGCCTCTCCACGGTCACCGGCGTCGACGGTGAAGGCGGGGAAGTCCTTCAGGTGCGGGTACTTGGCGCGCTCGGCCGGGGTGAGGGCGCCGGGGGTCAGGCGCAGCCGCCGGTCGCCGTCGGGGCCGGCTTCGAGCTGGAGGGTGCCGCCGGCCGGGTCGGGCGCGCCCTTCCAGACGACGGTGTCCCGGTCGATCCACTGGGCTTCGGCCTTGGTGGGGTAGGGCTGTTCGGCCGCCGTCGCGGGGCCGGCGCCGGGCAGGGCGGCGGCCGCCGCGGCGCAGAGCGCCGCGGCGATCGCGGTGACGGTTCGGCGGAGGGTGCCGGTCACGTCAGGGGTCTCCTTCACGGGGTCAGCCGCAGCTGCGGGCGCCGGTGTGCAGGGCGAGGGCGGTGTTCGGGGCGAGGGTGGCGGTGAACCGCCCCGACCCGTCGACCGTGACGGTCCGGCCGCTCTGGATGTCGCAGTAGTTCCCGGCGGGCAGCGAGCTCTGGAACGTACGGCTCAGGTCCGAGCCCTCGTGGTTGATCGCGACGTACGCCTTGGCGCCGCGCCCGAAGGCGATGGCGTCGTTGCCGTTGTCCCACCAGTTGGTGACGGCGGTGCCGGCGGCGGTGTTGCGGAGGGCCACCATGGACTTGATCTCGGGCCACTTGTGCTGGCACTTCCAGCCGTCCTGCCAGCAGGCGTCGACCGTGCCGCCGTTGGGCGGTCCCGCGTCGTTGTCGGAGAACTCGTAGCCGGAGTGCACGTCCGGGGAGCCGTAGGGCCAGGCCAGCATGAAGACGTTGGCGAGGGTGTAGTCGGCGCCGTTCTTGTAGTTGAGCGTGGAGCCGTTGCGCTCGGTGTCCCAGTTGTCGACGAAGACGCCGGACTTCCCGCTCGCCATGTACCCCCAGCCCTCGCCGAAGTTCTTGAGGTAGGCCAGCTTCTCGTTCTGGAAGACCCGCTTGAGGTCGCGGCCGTAGCGGAACTCCTGCACGTCGCCGTTGCCGAGGTACTCGCTCGGTGAGACCGCCTCGCCCGCGCCGTAGATGGCCTCCTGCTTCCAGTACACGCCGGGGTTGCTCAACTGCCCCTTGATGGCGGCCAGGTCCTCGGCGGGCATGTGCTTGGCAGCGTCGATGCGGAAGCCGTCCACGCCGAGCGAGAGCAGGTCGTTGAGGTACTGCGCGATGCGGGAGCGGACATAGGGCTCGCCGGTGTCCAGGTCGGCCATGCCGACCAGCTCGCAGTGCTGCACGTTCCAGCGGTCCTGGTAGTTGCTGACCTGCGCGGTGCAGTCGTCCGCATCCTGCGGCTGGTAGATGCCGGGGTAGGTGTACTTGGAGTACGAGGAGCCGCCGGTGCCGGTGCCGGACCCGGACGTCATGTGGTTGATGACGGCGTCCGCGACGACCTTCACGCCGGCCGCATGACAGGTGTCGACCATGTTCTTGAAGGCCGTGCGGTCGCCGAGCCGCCCAGCGATCTTGTAACTGACGGGCTGGTACGAGGTCCACCACTGGCCGCCCTGAATGTGCTCGGTGGCCGGGGAGACCTCGACGTAGCCGTAACCGGCCGGGCCGAGGGTGTCCTTGCACTCGCGCGCCACGGAGTCGTAGCGCCACTCGAAGAGTTCGGCGGTGACGTCCTTGGTGCCGGGCGGCGCCGCCTGGGCAGGGACGGCGAGGGCCGTCGCGGTGAGCGCGAGGGCCGCGGCCGCACAGCCACGGGCCAGGGGTCTGCGGCGGACCGGCAAACTGCGATGGGGCATGGGTTCCTCCTGAGGGGGATGGAAGGCCTTGCCCGGCAACGCGCCATGCCCGTAAGGCCGCTGCAGTTGTAGCCCCGTACACCCAGATGTTGCAAGACCTTACGCAAGCCATTGCAACGGTGTTACCGTCAACCCCGCAAGCTCCGGTCCGGCCGGCCGGGGGCCCGCTGTCACGCGGGCCCCACGCGCCCGGCCGGCCGGGCCGGTTCCCTCGGCACCGGCCCCGTGGAGCCCCGCACCACCAGCTCCGGCTGGAAGACGAACTCCGTGTGCTGCACGGGATTGCCCTGGATCTCCTCGATCAGCGCGCCGACCGCGGCCGTCGCCATCGCATGTACGGGCTGGCGCACGGTGGTCAGCGGCGGATCGGCGAAGGCGATCAGCTGCGAGTCGTCGAACCCGACCACCGACAGCTGGCCCGGCACGGCGAGCCCGCGCTGCCGGGCCGCCCGTACGACGCCCAGCGCCATCAGGTCGCTGCCGCACACCACCCCTGTGCAGCCGGCGTCCAGCAGCGCCGCGGCGGCCGCGTGGCCGCCCTCGACGCTGAACAGCGTGTGCTGGACGAGCCGTTCGGCCTCCCCCTCCGCCAGGCCGAACAGCTCGCCCATGACCGCGGTGAACCCCTCCGCCTTGCGCCGGGACGGCACGTACCGGGCCGGCCCGACGGCCAGCCCGATCCGCGTATGCCCCAGCGCGGCGAGGTGGGTGACGGCCATCCGCGCGGCGGCCCGGTCGTCGGGCGAGACGAACGGCGCCTGCACGTGCGCGTTGTAGCCGTTGATCAGGACGTACGGCACGCCGCGCGCGGTGAGGCGGGTGTAGCGGGACGGGTCGGCGCCGGTGTCCGCGTGCAGCCCGGACAGGAAGACGATGCCGGTGACGCCCCGCGCCTCCAGCTGCTCGACCAGCTCGTCCTCCGTCGCGCCGCCCGGCATCTGCGTGCAGAGCACGGGCGTGTAGCCGTGCCCGGCCAGCGCCTGCTCGATGATCTGCGCGAACGCCGGGAAGATCGGGTTGGTCAGCTCCGGGATGACCAGCCCGACCAGACCCGCGCTGCGCCGCCGCAGCCGCACCGGACGCTCGTACCCGAGCACGTCCAGTGCGGCCAGCACCCGCTGCCGGGTGGCCCCGGCCACCCCGCTCCGCCCGTTGAGCACCCGGCTCACGGTGGCCTCGCTGACGTCGGCCTGTGCGGCGATGTCCGAGAGCCTCGGGGGCTGGGTCACTCGGTCCACCACACCGCCGTGTCGGCGGCCAGTTCGTAGGTGTCCGCGCTGCCCGGGATCTCCTGGGGCAGCACGCCGCTGGACAGCAGCGGGCGGCCGGGCACGGTGAGCCGTACGGGCTCGGCCGTGGTGTTCACGGCGCAGGTGAAGCCGCCCGCGCGGCGGAAGTGGAGCACGCCCTCGGGCGCGGGGAGCCACTCCACCGCGTCGCCCGCGCCGAGCGCCGGGTGCTCCCGGCGGATCCGGAGCGCGGTGCGGTACAGCTCCAGCGTGGAGTCCGGGTCGCCGGTCTGCGCCGCGACGCTCAGCTCCGCCCACTCCGCCGGCTGCGGCAGCCAGCTGCCGCCGGCCCCGAAGCCGTACGGGGCTGCCGTGCCGGACCACGGGATCGGCACCCGGCAGCCGTCGCGCAGGCCGTCCTGCCCGTTCTCCTTGAAGAAGGACGGGTCCTGGCGGACCTCGTCGGGCAGGTCGGTGACCTCCGGCAGGCCCAGCTCCTCGCCCTGGTAGACGTAGGCGGAGCCGGGCAGCGCGAGCATCAGCAGCGCCGCGGCGCGGGCGCGCGGCAGGCCGCCGCCGAGCCGGGTGCGGTGCCGGACCACGTCGTGGTTGGAGAGCACCCAGGTGGTCGGCGCGCCGACCGGCCGCATGGCGTCCAGCGACTCGTCGATGGCCCTGCGCAGCTCGGCGGCGTCCCAGCCGGTGTTCAGGTAGTGGAAGTTGAAGGCCTGGTGCAGCTCGTCGGGGCGCAGGTAGAGCGCGGTACGGTCGGCGCTGGGCGTCCACGCCTCGGCGACCGCGATCCGCTCCCCCGCGTACTCCTCCAGGACCTGGCGCCAGGAGCGGTAGATCTCGTGCACGCCGTCCTGGTCGAAGAAGGGCAGCTGCTGGGTGCCGAGCAGCTTGAGCTGTTCGCCGTGGCCCATGTCGGGCAGCCCCTCGGCCTTGACCAGGCCGTGCGCCACGTCGACGCGGAAGCCGTCGACGCCGAGGTCCAGCCAGAAGCGCAGGACGGAGCGGAACTCGTCGCGGACGGCGGGGTGGTCCCAGTGGAAGTCGGGCTGCTCGGGCGCGAAGAGGTGGAGGTACCACTCGCCGTCCGGGAGCCGGGTCCAGGCCGGGCCGCCGAAGATGGACTCCCAGTCGTTGGGCGGCTCCTCGCCGTTCTCGCCGCGGCCCTTGCGGAAGTGGAAGCGGTCGCGGAGCGTCGAGCCGGGCCCTTCGGCCACCGCGCGGCGGAACCATTCGTGCTGGTCCGAGCAGTGGTTGGGAACGATGTCGACGATGATGCGCAGGCCCAGGCGGTGGGCCTCGCGGATCACGGCCTCGGCGTCGGCGAGGGTGCCGAACATCGGGTCGATGGCACGGTAGTCGGCGACGTCGTAGCCCGCGTCGGCCTGCGGCGAGGCGTAGAAGGGGCTGAGCCAGACGGCGTCGACGCCCAGCTCCTTGAGGTGTGGCAGCCGCTCGCGGATGCCGGCCAGGTCCCCCATGCCGTCACCGTTGCCGTCGGCGAAGCTGCGCGGGTACACCTGGTAGATCACCGCGTCGCGCCACCAGCCGGTGGCGGGCGCTGCGGCGGGGGCGGTAGAGGTGACAGAAGTACCGTCGGTCTGCTGGGTCATGTCATCCCTTGGTCGTGGTCAGCCCTTGGTCGTACCGGCGGTCAGTCCGGCGACGAGGTGGCGTTGGGCGAAGGCGAAGACGAGTGCGGCGGGTACCGCGACGATCACGGCGGCGGCGGTCATCGATCCCCAGTCGTTGTTGTACTGACTGACGAAGGTCTGCAGGCCGCCGGCGAGGGTCATGTTCTGGTCGCCGGTCATGAAGGCCGACGCGTAGGCGACCTCGGCCCAGGCGGTGACGAAGGTGTAGAAGCCGGTCACGGCGAGCCCTGGGCGGGCCAGCGGCAGGACGAGCCGCCAGAAGGTGCCGAACGGGTTGAGCCCGTCGACCCGGCCGGACTCGTCGATCTCCACCGGGATGGTGTCGAAGAAGCCCTTCATCATCCAGGCGCAGAACGGCACGGCGATGGTGAGGTAGGTGACGACCAGGCCGGCCGGCTGGTTGAGCAGGCCCAGCCCCGCCAGCAGGTTGTAGAGCGGCACGATCAGCACGGCCACCGGGAACATCTGGGTGATCAGCAGCAGCCACATCAGCGGGCGCATGCCCGGGAAGCGGAAGCGGCTGACGGCGTAGCCGGTGGTCGCGGCGAGGAAGACGCCGAGCACGGTGGTCACGCCGACGACCACCACGGAGTTCCCGAACCAGGTCAGGAACGAGGTCTCGGCCAGTACGTGGGTGTAGTTGCCGAGGGTGAAGTGGGTGACCGGCGCGGTGGTGAAGGCGTCGTTCTTCGGCTTGAAGGAGGTCACCAGCAGCCACAGCGGCGGGAAGACCGCGACGACGGAGGCGACGATCAGGGTGGTGTGCAGCCCGACGGAGGCCAGCGGGCTTCTCTTCTTGTCGCGCATGGTCACCACACCTCGCCCTGCTTGCGCAGACTGCGCCGGTAGACGACCGCGACGGCCGAGAGCAGCAGCAGGATCAGCACGCCCCAGGCTGCCGACTCCGAGAAGTTGCGCGGGCTGTCGACGAAGGAGAGCCGGTAGGCGTACGTCACGAGGATCTCGGTGGCGTCGCCGGGCCCGCCCCGCGTCAGCAGGAAGATCACCGGGAACATGTTGAAGGTCCAGATCGTGCTGAGCAGGATCACCGTGCTGGACACGGAGCGCAGGGACGGCACGGTGATGTGCCGGAACCGCTGCCAGGCGGTGGCGCCGTCCATCTCGGCGGCCTCGTACAGCTCGCCCGGGATGGACTGCAGTCCGCCGAGGAGCGCGACGAGCATGAAGGGCACGCCGAGCCAGACGTTGACGGCGATGACGGAGAGCTTCGCCCAGGTCGGGTCGTTGAGCCACGGGATCGCGTCGATGCCGCCGCCCTGGAGGAGCTTGTTGAGCAGGCCGTGCTTCTCGTTGTAGAGCAGCCGCCAGGTGAAGACGGAGATGAAGGCCGGGATCGCCCAGGGCAGGATCAGCGCGAGGCGGTAGAAGGTGCGGCCCTTGAGCTTGCGGTTGAGCAGGTTGGCGAGGGTGAGGCCGAGCGTGAAGGTGATCCCGACGCAGGCGACGGTCCACACCACGGTCCAGCCCAGTCGGCTCCAGAAGACGTTGTCGCCGAGCACCGCCGTGTAGTTGTCCAGGCCGACGAACTTGTACGTCGCCGGGATGTGGTTCATGCCGATGTCGCGGGCGACATTGGCCTCGGTGGCGTCGGTGAGCGACAGGTACAGCCCGCGGACCAGCGGATAGCCGATGATCACCGCGATGACGAGCACCACCGGGGCGACCATGGTCCAGGCGTACCAGTGGGTGCTCAGGGCACGGCGCACCCGGCCGGGCGGCGCGGTGCGCGCCGCCCGGTCGTCACGGCTCTTGGGGGGAGCGAGCGTGGTCACTTGTAGTCCTTGAGCAGCTTCCGGTAGGCGTCACCGGTGGCCTTGGCGGCCTGGTCGGGGGTGGCGCTGCCGGTGAGGACCTTGTTCATCTGGACCTTGATCGGCTCGAAGAGGGAGTTGCCCTCGGCGATCCACGGGCGCTCGACGGCCTTCTCGACGGCGGGCCGGAAGAACTTCACCATCGTGTTGTCCTTGACCGACGGCACGTCGTAGACGGACGTGCGGGTCGGCAGCAGGCTCAGCTTCTCGGTGGTCTGCTGCTGGACCTTGGCGGAGCTCATGTACTTCACGAACTCGTAGGAGGCGTCGAGGTTCTTGGACCCGGCGTAGACGGAGAGGTTCCAGCCGCCCTGCGGGGCGCCCTGGGCCTTGCTGCCGCCGGGCACCGGGGCGACGCCGAGGTTGGCCTTGTCCTTGAACTCCTTGCCGGCCAGCGCGCCCTCGATGTCCCAGGGTCCGTCGATCGCCATCGCGACGTCGCCGTCCTTGAGGGCCTTGAGCTGGTTCTCCTGGCCGTCGGTGGCGTCGGTGACGGCGGCCTTGGAGTCCACCAGGTCCTTGATCGTCGCGAAGGCCTTGACGCCGGCCGGGTCGTCGATGGCCACCTGCTTGGTCTTGGTGTCGACCATGTCGCCGCCCTCGCCGTAGAGGTAGGGCAGGAACCAGTACGGGTCGTCGCCGCGCAGGTAGAGCGCGGTGGCGCCGGTCTTCGACTTGATCTTCTTGGCGGCGGCCTTGAGGTCGTCGAAGGTCTTCGGGACCTCGACGCCGGCCTCCTTCAGCAGCTTCTTGTTGTAGAAGAGGCCCAGGGTGTCCATCACCTGGGGCGCGGCGTAGGTCTTGCCCTTGAAGCGGGTGGAGCCGGCCGCCTGCTCGACGAAGTCCTCGTTCTTGTCCAGCGCGGGGGTGTTGTCCAGCGGCGCGAGGTAGCCGAGGTTGGCGAAGTCGGCGACCCAGGCGACCTCGGTACGCATCACGTCGGGGGCCCCGGAGTTGCCGCCCGCCGCGTTCTTGAACTTGGCGTTGGCCTCGCCGAAGGGCACGTTCACGTACTGGACGTCGACCTTGGGGTGGGCCTTCTCGAAGCCCTCGGCGAGCTGCTTGTACGTCGCCTTCTCCGCGTCGTTGGAGGTGTCCCAGAAGGTGACGGTGCCCGACAGCTCACCTCCGCTCTTCTGCTCGCCACCGCCGTCGCCGCCGCACGCGGTCGCCGTCAGTGCCAGACCCGCGAACAGCGCGGTGGCCGCTATGCCACGTCGCATGTGAACTCCTTCTGCAAAACGCCGAGATACGCACGAGCTACGCAGGGAAACGCCCGAGTGGGCGTCAGGAACGTAACAGCGGCGAAAAGAAACCGAAAGAGCTTGCGGCAAATTTCTGCAAGCACACCGGAAGATGTTGCAGCCCGGTTACCAAGACCCGTCACCCCGGGGACCGCCCGGGCGTTGATCTTCCTGTAGCCCGATCGACCGAAGGACGGCCGATGACCGATGAGCTGACCTTTCCCTCGCCCGCCGCCCCGCCGGCCCCCGACCGCCCCGGCACGGGCTGGTGGCGCGAGGCCGTCATCTACCAGATCTACGTGCGCTCCTTCGGGGACGGCGACGGCGACGGCATCGGGGACCTCCCCGGCGCCCGCGCCCGCCTGCCCTACGTGAAGGAGCTGGGTGCCGACGCGGTCTGGCTGACGCCGTTCTACGCGTCACCGCAGGCCGACGGCGGATACGACGTCGCGGACCACCGCGCCGTCGACCCGCTGTTCGGCACCCTCGACGACGCCCAGGCGTTCCTGGACACCGCCCACGAACTGGGCCTGCGCGTCATCGTCGACATCGTCCCGAACCACACCTCCGACCAGCACCCGTGGTTCCGCGACCCCGACCTCGCCCGCGCGCGATACGTCTTCCGGCCCGGACGCGGCACCCACGGCGAGCTGCCACCGAACGACTGGGAGTCGGTCTTCGGCGGCCCGGCCTGGACCCGCACCGAGCGCGGCGACTGGTACCTCCACCTCTTCGCGCCCGAGCAGCCGGACCTGGACTGGGACCGCCCCGAGGTGCACGACGAGTTCGACGCGATCCTGCGGTTCTGGCTGGACCGCGGCGTCGACGGCTTCCGCATCGACGTGGCGCACGGCATGGTCAAGGCCGCGGGCCTGCCCGACGTCGGCCGCCGGCAGCAGGCCCGCCTCATCGGCACCGATGTGCTGCCCTTCTTCGACCAGGACGGCGTGCACGAGATCCACCGCCGCTGGCGCCGGCTGCTGGACGCCTACTCGCGCGACCACCGGCCCGGGACACTGCCGGCCGAGCGGATCGCCGTCGCCGAGGCCTGGGCCCCCGACGCCCGCCGACTGGCCCGGTACGTACGCCCCGACGAGCTGCACCAGGCGTTCAACTTCCACTTCCTGCAGGCGGAGTGGGACGCGGCGGCGCTCCGCGCCGTCATCGACGACTCGCTGGCCGCCACGGCGCTGGTCGGCGCGCCCACCACCTGGGTGCTCTCCAACCACGACGTGGTCCGCCACACCACCCGGCTCGGCAGCCGGGACCGGGCCCGCGCCGCCACCCTCCTCATGCTGGCGCTCCCCGGCTCCGCCTACCTCTACCAGGGCGAGGAGCTCGGCCTGCCCGAGGTCACCGAAATCCCCGACGCGGTCCGCCAGGACCCGGCGTTCTTCCGCGGCGACGGCCAGGACGGCTTCCGCGACGGCTGCCGGGTGCCGCTCCCCTGGTCCGGCACGGCGGCGCCGTACGGCTTCGGATCCGGCGGGAGCTGGCTGCCGCAGCCGGCGAGCTGGGCGGAGCTGAGCGTCGAGGCACAGACCGGCGACCCGGCCGCCACCCTGGAGATGTACCGCTCCGCACTCGCCTGGCGACGGGCCCTGCCCGGCCTCGGGGACGGCCGGATGACGTGGCTGGACGCGCCGGACGGCGTGCTCGCGCTGCGCCGGCACGGATTCCTGTGCGTACTGAACACCCGTACCCGGCCGGTGGAGGTGACGGCCGAGGGCGAACTGCTGCTCGCCAGCGCGCCGCTCCGCGCGGCGGACGGCCGGGTGTGCCTGCCCGGCGAATCCTGCGCGTGGTGGGCAAGCCGGATCCCGACCGGTAAGGTCGCTGTCCATGACCGCGCGCCTGGCTGACATCGCAGTACAGGCGGGTGTCAGCGAGGCCACCGTCAGCCGGGTGCTCAACGGCAAACCCGGCGTCTCCGCCACCACCCGCCAGTCCGTACTCGCCGCACTGGACGTCCTGGGCTACGAGCGCCCGGTACGTCTGCGGCAGCGCAGTGCCGGGCTGGTCGGGCTCATCACGCCCGAGCTGGAGAACCCGATCTTCCCGGCGTTCGCGCAGGTCATCGGCCAGGCCCTGACCCGCCAGGGGTACACCCCGGTGCTCGCGACGCAGACGCCCGGCGGCTCGACCGAGGACGAGCTGACCGAGATGCTGGTGGACCGCGGGGTGGCCGGCATCATCTTCGTCTCCGGGCTGCACGCCGACACCACGGCCGACATGGGGCGGTACGAGGCGCTGCGCGGTCAGGGCGTGCCGTTCGTCCTGATCAACGGCTTCTCCGACAAGGTGCAGGCGCCCTTCATCTCGCCGGACGACGGGGTGGCGATCTCCCTCGCGGTCACCCACCTCGTGGCACTCGGCCACGAACGCATCGGCCTCGCGGTCGGCCCGCGCCGCTTCGTGCCCGTGCAGCGGAAGATCGAGGGCTTCGTGCGCAGCATGCGCGAGCAGCTCGGCATGGGCCCGGCCGAGGCCGGCGAGCTCGTGCAGCACTCCCTCTACACCCTCGAAGGCGGGCAGGCCGCGGCCGGCGCACTGCTGGAGCGCGGCTGCACGGCGGTGGTGTGCGCGAGCGACATGATGGCGCTCGGCGCGATCCGGGCGGCCCGGCAGCGCGGCCTGAGGGTGCCCGACGACGTCTCGGTGGTGGGGTACGACGACTCCCCGCTGATCGCGTTCACCGATCCGCCGCTGACCACCATCCGGCAGCCGGTGCAGGCCATGGGGCAGGCGGCGGTGCGGGCCCTGTTGGAGGAGGTCGGGGCCGACCTGCCGGAGGGACCGCAGGAGTCCTCGCGGGCGCCGCTGCGGAGCGAGTTCGTCTTCCATCCGGAATTGGTGGTGCGGGGTTCGACGGCCTCGGCGCGGCGTGCCGACCCCGACGCGGGGCGGGGTATAGCCTCCCCCTCCAGGGCGAGAGGGGCTGTCCAGGACCCGACTACGGGATGATCCGCTCTATCCCGGTTTCTGGCAAACTGTCGCACTATGGGTGATGCCAAGGCGAGGATTCTGGAAGGCCGGAGAAGCGCACCGCCGCCCCCATCGCAGCGCACCGTACCGGCGCGCGAGCGGGTGGCCGCGGCCCGGGTGCGCGGCGCGGCCAGACCTCGACTCTGGTTCGAGATCCTGCTGATCGCGGTCAGCTACTGGACGTACTCCCTGATCCGCAACGCCGTGCCCGAGCAGAAGGCCGAGGCGCTGAGAAACGCCGACTGGGTGTGGCGCATCGAGCACAGCATCGGCATCGCCGTCGAGCAGACCGTCAACCACGCGATGAACGCCGTGACGTGGCTGATCGTGGCGATGAACTACTACTACGCCACGCTGCACTTCATCGTCACCGTCGGCGTCCTGGTCTGGCTCTACCGCCGGCATCCCGGCCGCTACGCCGCCGCCCGGCTGGTCCTCTTCCTCACCACCGCGGTCGCCCTGCTCGGCTACTACTTCTTCCCCCTCGCGCCGCCCCGCCTGATGCCGGGCGGCGATTTCATCGACACCGTGCTGGTGCACGACACGTGGGGCTCGATGGCCTCGGGCAACCTGGCCAGCATGTCCAACCAGTACGCGGCGATGCCGTCGATGCACATCGGCTGGTCCCTGTGGTGCGGCATCACCATCGCGTTGCTGGCCCGGGCCCGCTGGGCGCGGGTGCTGGGCGTCCTGTACCCGGTGCTGACCCTGGTGGTGATCATCTCCACCGCCAACCACTTCTGGCTGGACGCGGTGGGCGGCGTGCTCTGCCTGGCCTTCGCGTTCACGGTCGCCCGCCTCTGGTACGGCGCCTCGCTCTCCCGGCTGCCCCGGCCGGGCCCGGCCCCGACCCGTCCGTCGGAACCGAGCCCGTCGGGCGCCTGAGGCTCAGCCCACGGCGCGGTGGACGACGACGCCACCGGTCATGGTGAGCGCCACCGGCGCCTCCCCCACCTCGTCGGCCGGCGCCGTCACCGGGTCCACCCCCAGCGCGGTGAGGTCGGCCCGGAAGCCGGGCGCGATACGTCCCGCGTACGCCTCCTCGCCCGCCGCGAGCGCGGCATGCGAGGTGCAGCCCTCCAGCGCCATCTCGCCGGTGAGCGCCTGCTCGACGGTGACCGGCGCGGTGTCCGGCGCGCCGGCGGGGCGGCGCAGCCGGGCAGTGGCGAGCACGCCCCGCGGGTCGTAGTGGGCGATCGGCCAGTCGGAGCCGAGGACCAGGACGGCGCCCGCGTCCCGCAGGTCCCGGCACCGCCAGGCCCGGCCGGCGCGCTCCTCGCCCACCCGCTTGGACCACTCGTCGGTGTGGTCGGCGCGGGTGTACGCGGTGTGGGTGGGCTGCATCGAGGCGGTCACCCCGAGCGCGGCGAAGCGCGGCAGCTGCGCGTCCGGCACGGTCTCGATGTGCTCGATGCGGTGGAGCCCGCGCTGCCCCGGGTCGCCCAGCGCCTCGACGGTGTCCAGCACGTGCCGGACCGCGGCGTCGCCGATGGCGTGCGTGGCGGTCCGTACGCCGGCCCGGGCGAGGTGGTGGACGGCGCGGGTGTACGCGGCGGGATCGGGCCAGAACGCCTCGGTGCCCTGGCCGTGGCAGTCGGCGTGTTCCAGCCAGGCGGTGCCGCCCTCGACGGTGCCGTCCATGAAGAACTTCACGCCGCCCACCCGCCAGCGCCGCCCGGCCCGGCGCTGCAGGGCGATCAGCTCGTCCAGCGTCCCGGTGTCCGCGCCGGGCATGCACCAGGGGGCGATCCGCAGCCGTACGGGAAGGTCGCCGCCGTCCTCGATACCGGCGAGCAGGTCCAGGGCGTCGGTGCTCTCCAGGTCCATGACGTGCGCGCCGGTCAGGCCGGTGGCGGCCATGTCGCCGAGCAGGGTGAGCAGCCGGGCGCGCCGTTCGGCGGCCGTCGGGCGGGGCAGCACCGGGCCCATCAGATCCATGGCGGCGTGCTCGACGAGGTGTCCGGTGGGCTGCCCGTCGGCGTCGCAGACGACCTCGGCCCGCTGGTCGAAGGCGCGCGGCCCGTCGATCTTCGCGGCGGCCAGCGCGGGCCCGCTGGCCAGCGCGGAGTGCCCGTCGTACAGCCGGATGAAGGCGGGCACCCCGCCGAGCGCGGGCTCGATCAGCTCGCGGTGCACGGGCCGGCCGCCGAAGACGTTGTGGTCCAGGCCCCACGCCAGGACCCAGCCGCCGGGGCCGGCCGCGCGCGCCGCACCGGCCAGCGCCTCCCGCAGCCCGGCCAGGTCGCGGCAGCCGGAGAGGTCGAGCCCGGTGGACATCTCCACGCCCCAGACCGGGTGGCTGTGCCCGTCGACCAGGCCGGGGGTGAGGGTCGCCCCGGCCAGGTCGATCACCTCGGTGTGCGCGCCGCGCCAGTCCCGTGCGTCGCGCTCCTCGCCGACGGCCGTGATCAGCCCGTCCTTGACCGCGACGGCGGAGGCCCAGGGCCGTTCCGGGTCGAGCGTGCGGACGCGGGCGCCGGTCAGGACGGTGTCGGCGGCGGTGACGGGCTGGGACACGGGGGTCTCCTTACGGGAGGGGCGATACGGGGTCGGTACGGGCGACGGCCGGTCAGTCGGGCGCGGCGGACGGCGCGTGCACGGACGGCTCGGACGGCTCGAACGGCTCGGACGGCTCGAACGGCTCGGACGGCTCGGGCGGCTCGGGCGGCTCGGCGGCGAACTCCGCGTACACCCGGGGGCGGCTGCGGCGGATCCGCAGGGCGATCAGTACGCCGATCGCGAAGGCGGCGGGGACCGTGAGGACCAGCACGGCGTTGGTGCCGAACGGCGCCGCCGTCATCAGCCCGATCTTGGCGATGACCAGCCAGAGCGCGCCCGCCATCAGCACGGTGGCGGCGGCCGGTGCGAACCGGGTGCGCCAGCGGCCCTCCGTGTGCCGGATGCGGCGGAAGAAGCAGGGCACCGCCACGGCGGTGAGCGCCTGGAGCGTCAACAGGCCGAGCATGCCGGGGGTGTTCATCCACAGCAGGAGCTGGTGGTACGGGTCGGCGCCGGCGAGCGCGAAGCCCGCGACGACCAGCAGCGCGAGGACGCTCTGCAGCGCCCCGGCGACGTACGGGGAGCGGTGCTCGGGGTGCACCCGGCCGAGAAGGGGCGGCAGGACGCCTTCCTGGGACAGCGAGAGCCCGTAGCGGTTGATTGCGTTGTGGAAGGCCAGCTGGGAGGCGAGGATGCTGGTCACGATGAAGACGTGCATCAGGTCGGCGGCCCAGGCCCCGACGTAGTGCGTGGTCGCGGTGAAGAAGAGGCCCGCCGGGTCGGTGGCCACCGCCTTGAGGACCTTCGTGCCGCCGAACGCCTGGATGACGATCCAGACGCTGAACGCGTAGAAGAGGCCGAGGAAGCCGACGGCGATGTAGGTGGCGCGCGGGACGGTGCGGCCCGGATCGCGGGCCTCGCGGCGGTAGATGGCGGTGGACTCGAAGCCGGTGAAGGCGGCGAAGGCGAAGGCCAGGACGGCGCCGGTGCCGGGCACGAGGACGCTGCCGGGCGTGAAGGAGTCCAGCGCGAGGCCGTCCGCGCCGCCGTGCAGCAGCACTCCGCCGGCCAGCAGGACGAGGATGCCGGTCTCGGCGACGAGCAGGACGCCGAGGACCTTCGCGCCGAAGTCGATGGACCGGTAGCCCAGGTACCAGATGACGAAGACGCCGCCGAGCGCGATCGGCTGCCAGGGCACGTGGATCCCCCACAGCGCCGCCAGCGCGTCCTGGGTGCCGGTGGCGAGCAGGCCGTAGACGCCGATCTGCATGCCGTTGTAGGCGAGCAGGGCCAGCGTGGCGGCGCCGAAGCCGGCCGGGCGGCCGAGGCCCCGGGTGATGAACGCGTAGAAGCCGCCGCCGTGCCGGACGTGCCGGGTCATCGCGGTGAAGCCGACCGCGAAGAGGGCGAGGGTGGCGCCGGCGAGGAGGTAGCCGACCGGCGCGCCGATGCCGCCGATGCCGATGGCCAGCGGCGCGACGCCGGCCATGACGGTGAGCGGGGCCGCGGCGGAGACCACGAAGAAGGCGATGTCGGCGACGCCGAGGGTGCCCGTGCGCAGCGCGGGGGCGCCCTCGGCGGGTGGTGGTGCGGTGTGCTGCGGTGCCCCGTTGCGGGCCCCGGACTCTGCGGTCATGCGCTCTGCTGCCCTTCTGCTGCGGGAGAGGGGTGGAGCGGTCCGGCACGTACGTGGGTGGAACGGCAGCGCGACCGCGGCGAAACCTAAAGCCTTTCGGTTTTCGGCAATGTAGTCGCCGCCGTACGATTCCGGAAGACCTCACGGGCGGGAGATCAAAGATGGGGCGGCCGCGGAAGGCCCTGCTGGACCGGGAGCGCATCGGTGCGACGGCGCTCGAACTCGTCGACGAGACGGGCGACTTCAGCGTGCCGGAGGTGGCCCGCCGACTCGGCGTGCAGACCGCCTCGGTGTACCACCACGTGGACGGCCGGGCCGGCGTGATCGAACTGCTGCGGGAGCGGGTCACCGACGCGATCGACCCCGGCACGCTCGCCGGCGTGGACTGGGACGTGGCCCTGGAGAACTGGGCGCGCTCCTACCGCGCGGCGTTCGCCGCCCACCCGCGGACCATCCCGATGCTCATGACCGCACCGGTGCGCGCGCCGCGGGTGCTCGCACAGTACGAGACCGTGGCCGGGCTGCTGCTGGCCGCGGGCTTCGATCCGGCGCTCGTCCTGCCGATCGTCACCGGCCTGGACAACATCGTCCTGGGCTCGGCCCTGGACATGTCGGCCCCGGACACGATGTGGGACGTCAGCGCGGGCCCGGACGTGCCCCGGCTCGCCGCTGCTCAGGCCGTCACCGGCCCGGCCCGCGCCGACCGGGCCTTCGACCTGACCCTGACCGGTTTCCTCGGCCACTGCCGGGAACTGTTGCGAACCGGCCCGGCTCACGCCCCGTAGAACAACTCCTCCACCACGCCGCGCGCCCGCCGCGTGGTCCGCCGGTAGTCGTCCAGCATCTCCCCGACGTGCCCCTCCTCGTACCCGAGGTAGCGCCCCACCGCGGCCAGCTCCCGGGCATCGCCGGGGAAGGTGTCGCCGGGCCGGCCGCGTACCAGCATCACCGCGTTCCGCACGCGCGTGGCCAGCACCCACGCCTCGTCCAGCGTCCGCGCGTCGTCCGCGCCGATCAGCCCGGCCTCGCGCGCCGCGGCCAGCGCCACCCGGGTGCGGGTGGTGCGCAGCTCCGGCAACTCGTGGCCGTGCCGCATCTGGAGCAGCTGGACGGTCCACTCCACGTCGCTCAGGCCGCCGCGCCCCAGCTTGGTGTGCATCGTCGGGTCGGCGCCGCGCGGCAGCCGCTCGGACTCCATGCGCGCCTTGAGCCGGCGGATCTCGCGTACCGCGTCCTCGCGCAGCCCCTCGCGCGGGTAGCGCAGCGGGTCCGCCAGCTCGATGAACCGCTGCCCGACCTCGGCGTCGCCCGCGACCGGCTCGGCCCGCAGCAGCGCCTGCGCCTCCCAGGTCAGCGACCAGCGGCGGTAATACGCGGCGTACGAGGCGAGCGTGCGGATCAGCGGCCCGGTCTTGCCCTCCGGGCGCAGGTCCGCGTCGATCATCAGCGGCGGGTCGGAGGAGGGCAGCTGCAGCAGCCGGCGCATTTCGTTGGCCACCGCGAACGCCGCCTTGGCGGCCTCCTGCTCGTCGGCGCCCTCGCGCGGCTCGTGCACGAACAGCACGTCCGCGTCCGAGCCGTAGTTCAGCTCGTGCCCGCCGAAGCGACCCATGCCGATCACGGTGAAGCGGGTCGGCAGGGTGTCGCCCCACTGCTCGCGCACCGCGGCCCGCAGCGCGCCCGCGATCGTCGCCGCGTTCAGGTCGGACAGCGCCGAGCCCACCGCGTCCACCGCCTGCCCGTGGTCCTCCTCCGCCGGGCTGGACTCCGTGCCGTACGCGCCGATCAGGTCGGCGGCCGCGGTACGGAACAGCTCGCGGCGGCGCACCCCGCGGGCCGCCGCCACCGCCTGCTCCGCGCCGTCCGCGCGGCCGACGGCGGCCAGCACCTCCTGCTCCAGCGCGGCCCGGCCGCGCGGCTTCAGCCCGTCGGGCGCGCCGAGCAGCGCGACCGCTTCGGGGGCGCGCAGCAGCAGGTCGGGGGCGAGCCGCCCGGCGGACAGCACGCGGGCGAGGTTCTCGGCGGCCGCGCCCTCGTCGCGCAGCAACCGGAGGTACCAAGGGGTCTTGCCGAGCGCGTCGGAGACCTTGCGGAAGCCCAGCAGCCCGGCATCCGGATCGGCGGAGTCGGCGAACCAGCCCAGCAGCACCGGCAGCAGGGTCCGCTGGATGGCGGCCTTGCGGGTGACGCCGGAGGCCAGCGCCTCCAGGTGGCGCAGCGCGGCGACCGGGTCCTCGTAGCCCAGTGCCTCCAGGCGCTGCCCGGCGGCCTTCGCGGAGAGCCGGATCTCGCCCGGCTCCAGCACGGCGACGGCGTCCAGCAGCGGGCGGTAGAACAGCTTCTCGTGCAGCCGGCGCACCTCGCGCGCGTGCCACCGCCACTCCTTGCGGAGGGTGTCGACCGGCTCGGTGCGCATGCCGAGCGAGCGGGCGAGCCGGCGCAGCTCGTGGTCCTCCTCCGGCATCAGATGCGTACGGCGCAGCTTGTGCAGCTGGATGCGGTGCTCCAGGGTGCGCAGGAAGCGGTAGGCCGCGTCCAGCGCGGTGGCGTCCTGCCGGCCGACGTACCCGCCGGCGGCGAGCGCCTTCAACGCGTCGAGCGTGGTGGCGCTGCGCAGCGTGGCGTCGCTGCGGCCGTGCACCAACTGCAGCAGCTGCACGGCGAATTCCACGTCCCGCAGCCCGCCGGGGCCGAGCTTGAGCTCGCGGTCGACCTGGGCGGCGGGGATGTTGGCGACGACCCGGCGGCGCATCTGGCGGACGTCGGCGATGAAGTTCTCGCGCTCGGCGGCCTGCCAGACCAGCGGGGTGACGGCGTCGACGTACTCCTGCCCGAGCTGCGGGTCGCCGGCCATCGGGCGGGCCTTCAGCAGCGCCTGGAACTCCCAGGTCTTCGCCCAGCGTTGGTAGTACGCGAGGTGGCTGCTGAGGGAGCGGACGAGGGGGCCGTTGCGGCCCTCGGGGCGGAGGTTGGCGTCGACGGGCCAGATCGTGCCCTCGGGGGTGACGTCGGAGCAGACCCGCATCATGCGCGCGGCGAGCCGGGTGGCGGCCCGCATCGCGTCGGACTCCTCGACGCCGTCCTTCGGTTCGGCGACGAAGATGACGTCCACGTCGGAGACGTAGTTCAGCTCGTGGCCGCCGCACTTGCCCATGCCGATGACGGCGAGCCGGCTGACGGCCGCGTCCCCGGGCTGCTCCTCGGAGGCGATCTCCAGCGCGGCCCGCACCGTGGCCGTGGCCAGGTCCGCGAGCTCCGCCGCGGTCTCCGCCACGTCCGTCGTGCCGCACACGTCACGGGCCGCGATGCCCAGCAGTGCCCGGCGGTACGTGGCCCGCAGCGCGTCCTCGCGGCTGAGGCCGGCGCCCCGGTCGCCCCAGATGCCCTCGGCGAGCGCCTGCTCGAACTCCGGCGTGGTGGGGTGCAGGTCCGCCGACTCGTACGTGGCCAGCGTCTCCCAGTCCGCCGGGTGCCGGACGAGGTGGTCGGCGAGCGCCTCGGAGGCGCCCAGCACGCCCAGCAGCCGGTCCCGCAGCGGCTTGGCGGTGACCAGGGTGGACAACAACCGCTGCTGGTCCCCCGCCGGCTGCGCCTCGACCAGCCGGACCAGGCCTCTGAGCGCCTGGTCCGGATCGGCGGTGGCCCCGAGTGCTTCGAGGAGCACCGAGTCGGACCGTACGGAAGACAGTTCGGGGGCGTCCAGCAGCTCCCCGGCTGCCTGCGGATCGGTGAAACCGTGCCGCAGCAGCCGGGTGAACGTGCTGCTCCGCCGTCCCTGCGGAGCGGGAAGTGCCATCGGGCGGTTGCCTCTCGGAGAACCTGCCGGATCGGTTTTTCGGATGAACGGACCGCGCGGGAGGCCGCTAGAGCACCGGCAGCATCTTGCGCAGCTCGAAGGCGGTGACCTCGGAGCGGTACTCCTCCCACTCCTGCTTCTTGTTGCGGAGGAAGAAGTCGAAGACGTGCTCGCCCAGGGTCTCCGCGAGCAGTTCGCTGCGCTCCATCAGGGAGATGGCCTCGCCGAGGTTCTGCGGCAGCGGCTCGATGCCCAGCGCGCGCCGCTCGGCATCCGACAGGGCCCACACGTCGTCGTCGGCGCCGGCGGGGAGTTCGTACCCCTCCTCGATGCCCTTGAGGCCGGCGGCGAGCAGCACCGCGTACGTCAGGTAGGGGTTGGCGCCGGAGTCGATGGAGCGCACCTCGACCCGGGTCGAACCCATCTTGCCGGGCTTGTACATGGGGACCCGGATCAGTGCCGAGCGGTTGTTGTGGCCCCAGCAGATGTACGAGGGGGCCTCACCACCGGCGCCCGCCGGGCGGTTGGCGCCGCCCCAGATCCGCTTGTAGGAATTCACCCACTGGTTGGTGATCGCGGAGGTCTCGGCGGCGTGCCGCAGCAGGCCCGCGATGAAGGACCGGCCGACCTTGGAGAGCTGGTACTCGGCGCCCGACTCGTGGAAGGCGTTGCGGTCGCCCTCGAAGAGCGAGAGGTGGGTGTGCATGCCGGAGCCGGGGAACTCCGAGAACGGCTTCGGCATGAAGGTCGCCTGCACGCCCTGCTCCAGCGCGACCTGCTTCATGACCAGCCGGAACGTCATGATGTTGTCGGCCGTCGAGAGCGCGTCGGCGTAGCGCAGGTCGATCTCCTGCTGGCCCGGGGCGCCCTCGTGGTGGCTGAACTCCACCGAGATGCCCATCGACTCCAGCATCGTGATCGCCTGGCGCCGGAAGTCCATGCCGACGTTCTGCGGGGTGTGGTCGAAGTAGCCGGAGGAGTCGGCGGGGGTGGGCCGCCCGCCGTCCACCGGCTTGTCCTTCAGCAGGAAGAACTCGATCTCGGGGTGGGTGTAGAAGGTGAACCCCAGGTCGGAGGTCTTGGCCAGAATCCGCTTGAGGACGTAGCGCGGGTCGGCGTAGGAGGGGGAGCCGTCCGGCATCAGGATGTCGCAGAACATCCGGGCGGTGCCGGGGGCCTCCGCGCGCCACGGCAGGATCTGGAACGTCCCCGGGTCCGGCTTGGCGATCATGTCGGACTCGTAGACCCGCGCGAAGCCCTCGATGGCCGAACCGTCGAAGCCGATGCCCTCGTCGAAGGCCTGCTCCAGCTCGGCGGGGGCCACCGCGACCGACTTCAGGAAACCGAGCACATCGGTGAACCACAGCCGTACGAAGCGGATGTCGCGCTCCTCCAGCGTGCGGAGCACGAACTCCTGCTGCTTGTCCATGTTCACCAATCCTTGCAGGTCGAACGGCCTGTCCACGCCCATCGCCCTTGACGGGGCGCGGCACGCCAGTATCGCGTGCGGGGGTTACCGTCACATTACGTTGTCGCGGCCCCTTCGGGCAGGCCCGGGGGATGCACGGGGTTTCGTGGTTCCCCCGCCGTTCCGGCCAAACCGTTGACGCGCTCCTGACAGTGCCGTCGGGACGGTGGGACGCTGCCTTCTGCATGACCTCCGCACGACCTCTGCACGGCGTCGTGCATCCGTCGTACATCCGCACCGCCCGCTCCGCTCCGGGCCGCCGGCCGGCTGCCCGTACGTCGTGGCCCGCGGCACCCGCGCGGCCATCGCACCAGGGGGTACGCGTGAGATTCACCGACCTGGGCCCCGGCACCGCCCGGCGCTCCCGCTCCCGCACGGCCGTCCGCACGGCCCGCAGAACCGTTACGGCACTCTTCGTCGCCGGCACGCTCGGCACCACGGCGCTCGCCGCTCCGGCCGCGGCCGCCGACCGGCCCGGCACCCCACCGGCCGTCTCCACGCCGGCCGCGTCCACGCCGGCCGCGTCCACGCCGGACAAGAAGCCGCCCGCGGCGAAGAAACACGACGCGAGGAAGGCGGTCGCCTACTGGACCGCCGCCCGCATGCGCGCCGCGAAGCCGCTGGACCTGCTGTCGGTCGCCCGGCGGAAGCTCTCCGCAGCGGCCGCCCACGCCACGACGGACGCGGTGCCGCGCGGCAGGGCGACGGCCGTCCCGCCCACGCTGCCGCTGCCGTCCCTGCCGCTCCCCGCGCTGAAGGCCTTCCCGCAGCCCGGCGGTCCGTGGACCGGCGGCGGCCAGGTCGTGATGACGACCGGCCGGGTCTTCTTCACCTACCAGGGCCGCCAGGCCTCCTGCTCCGGTGACGCCGTGACCAGCAAGAACGGCAGCACGATCCTCACCGCGGGACACTGCGTGAAGCTGGACGGCGCCTGGCACACCAACTGGGTCTTCGTGCCCGGCTACAAGGACGGCGCGGCCCCGTACGGCAAGTGGGGCGCGAGCAAGACCCTCGCCACCCCGCAGTGGACGGCGAGTGAGGACATCAACTACGACGTCGGCGCCGCGGTCGTCGCCCCGCTGAACGGCAAGCGGCTCACCGACACGGTCGGCGGCCAGGGCGTCTCCTTCAACTCCGGCTACCTCCAGAAGATGTACGCGTTCGGCTACCCGGCGGCAGCTCCGTACGACGGCACCAAGCTCATCTACTGCAGCGGCACCACCACGAAGGACCCGTTCTTCTCGAAGGACCACGCGCTGACCTGCAACATGACGGGCGGGTCCAGCGGCGGCCCGTGGTTCCGGACGTTCGACGAGAAGACCGGCACCGGACAGCAGGCCTCGGTGAACAGCTTCGGCTACTCCTTCCTGCCCAACACGATGTTCGGCCCGTACTTCGGCAACGACGCGAAGGACCTGTACGACAAGGCCCAGGAGAGCTGACCCGAAGTCGTCACCTCTCCGGCCTGCGGAGACTCCGGTCCCCGTATCGACGCGCCAACACGGGACCGGAGTCATCGCAGGCACGAAGCCACCTGTACCTCACACAGCCACAAGCCTGACCCGGTCACCGCAGAGCTTGGTCATGTCGTCGATGTCAGAGGTCAGCATGACTACTGGGCGCTGCTGACGCATGGCAGCTTCGGCCACTGCCGCGTCGATGGCGTACTCGTGACCGTGGAGCCCAGCTTGCAGCAACAGCGACGAGGCCGCCTTCGCCTCCTCGTCGCCCACCGGAACGGCGCGAAGGCCGGACAGTACCCAGTTCAACCGGGCCTTGTTCGTTCGCCCATGGACGGCCTCGATGATGGTGAGCGCGCAGATCACCACCTCCATGCCCCGGGAACGCGCCTCCGCGACCAGGGCCACCACCGTCTCGTCATCGCCGAGCAGCTTGGAGAACCCCTCACTGTCGAGGACAAGCGTCCCCTCGTGACTCAGCTTGTGGCGGGCCACTGGAATTCCTCGGCGAACACCTCGTCGAAGACCTGCCGCGCCTTCTGCCGTGCTTGCTCAGAGATCGGCCCCTTACGGCCCTCGTAGTCCGCCAGGTACTCATCCAGCACTTGCCCGCGCAACTCCCGCTCAACGGCCGTGGCGATGAACGCGGAGAACTCCCGCTTCCCCACCCGGGCACGGATGGCCTCCGCGGTCCCTTCGGGCAAGGAGAGGCTGACCCTGGTCGCCGGCCCCTCCCCGATGCTGTACGTCGTCTCGGACATGAACCCCATAGTGTCAAAAAAGTAGGAAACTTGGAAGTCCCGCACACCTGCGTCCGCCCTGGAAGCCAACCCGGGGCGCGTTCCGATACCCCGTGGGGGTAAGGTGGCGGACGAGAGACCGACCGTACGCCTGCCCCCGTGGGAGCCCCGATGCGCGCGCAGTGGAAGGCCGCCGCCTGGTGCGGCCGGCTGCTGCTGTTCGCGGCGCTGGTGGCCGGCATCGTCACCATGCACACCTTCGGCCACCCCATGCCGGGCGAAGGGCACGGGAACGCCGCCCCCATGACGGCGGCCCCCATGACGGCCGCCGCGCCGGCGGCCCATTCCCCGGCAGCCCACGTCCCTGTGACGCAGGCCGCGGCGCACGACGGCCACCGGCACGCCGCCGCGCCCGGGCCGCACGGCATGGATCCCGGTTCGGTCTGCCTGGCCGTGCTCTCGGCCTGGTCGTGCGCGTTGCTGGCCGCGGCCGGACTGCTCGTCCGCCGTCGGCGCCCCGCCGGGCTCTCCGCCGCCGCCCTGGCCCGGCTGCTGCGTGCCCTCTGGCCGATTCCGCCACCGCTCCCCCGCCACAAACACCTCGCCCGCCTCTCCGTGCTGCGCGTGTAGCAGCGCCCGGCCGCCGACGTGCGTACCGGCACCCCCGCCGTACCCGTCAGCGGTCCCGCGCCCGCTCCTTCACCCGCACCACCACACGAGGTGTTACTCCCATGCGTACGCACACCCGCCGCGCCGTCCTCGGCGCGGGCATCGCCGCCGCCGGCGGCACCCTGCTCACCGCCTGCGCGTCCGGCTCCGCCGGCACGTCGGACCAGGACCACGCAGGCCGGACCACGAGCCGCCCCGAAGGCCCCGGCGGCTTCGTCTCCCCCGACGGCGCGGAGGTCGCCGCGGCGGAGAAGGCCAGGGCCACCAAGGGCTCCACCGTCCGGAAGGTCGCCCTCACCGCCGCCGCCACCCGCCTCGACCTCGGCGATCGCACGGTCCGCAGCTGGGCGTACGGCGACGCGCTGCCCGGCAAGGAGGTCCGGGTCACCGCGGGCGACACCCTCGCCCTCACCCTGGCCAACCACCTCCCGCAGGCCACGTCGATGCACTGGCACGGCCTCGCCCTCCGCAACGACATGGACGGGGTGCCGGACCTGACCCAGCGCGCCGTCAAGCCCGGCGGGTCGTTCGAGTACCGCTTCGTCACGGCCCACCCCGGCACGTACTGGTTCCACCCGCACTCCGGCACCCAGCAGGACCGGGGCCTGTACGCGCCGCTGATCGTCGAGGACCCCAAGGAGCCGCTGAAGTACGACAAGGAGTGGGTCGTCGTCCTGGACGACTGGGTCGACGGGGTGGACGGCTCCACTCCCGACGCCGTGCTCGCCGAACTCCGCATGGGCATGGGCTCCATGGACCACGGCGACGGCTCCATGGACCACGGGGGCATGGACCACGGGGGCATGGACCATGGCGACATGGGCCACGACATGGCGGGCATGTCGATGACGGACATGTCGAGGACGGACATGCCGATGACGGCCGCGGCGAAGCCGACCCCGAGCGGCGGCCCGTCCCGGATGATGATGGGCGCCACCAGCAAGCTGCTCGGCGGCGACGCGGGCGATGTGGCCTACCCGTACTACCTGGTCAACGGGCGTACGCCGACGGATCCCGAGACGTTCAGGGCGCGGCCGGGCGACCGGATCCGGATCCGCCTGATCAACGCGGGCGGCGACACCGCCTTCCGGGTCGCGCTCGGCGGCCACGCGATGACGATCACCCACACCGACGGCTTCCCCGTACGGCACCGGGACACCGACGCGCTGCTGCTGGGCATGGGCGAGCGCTACGACGTGCTGGTCACCGTCAAGGACGGCGCCTTCCCGCTCATCGCGGTCGCCGAGGGCAAGAAGCGGGCCGGTCTCGCCGTGCTGCGCACCGGCGGCGGCGCGGCGCCCGACGCCTCCGTACGCCCCGCCGAGCTGTCCGGGAAACTGCTCACCGCCGACCGGCTGACGGCCGATCCCGCCGTGCGGCTGCGCTCGCGCCACCCGGACCGCACCGTGACGCTGGACCTCACGGGCTCGATGGCGAAGTACGACTGGGCGCTCAACGGCCGGCCGTACGACCCGGACCAGCGCTATCCGGTCCGCGCGGGGGAACGCGTACGGCTCTCCTTCCGCAACACGACGACGATGTGGCACCCGATGCACCTGCACGGCCACACCTTCGCGCTGGGCGGCGGCAGCGGCCCGCGCAAGGACACCGCGATCGTGCTGCCCGGGAAGACCGTGCACGCCGACTTCGACGCCGACAATCCGGGCCTGTGGATGCTCCACTGCCACAACATCTACCACTCGGAGTCCGGGATGATGACGGTCCTCGGCTACCGGAGGTAGCCGGACCGGGGGCGGGGGCGGGGCGGGGCTCCGGCGTACGCCAGGGACCCGCCCCCGCAACGGCAACGGCAACGGCAACGGCAACGGCAACACTCCCGAAACACGGACGCCACACATAACGTCAAACCGACGAATACACTCGGCCGCGTGCCTCGACTTCGCCTCGCTCTGCATCAGGCCGACTTCTGGGTGGGCGACCTCGCCCGGAACGCCGAAACCGTCGTGCGCCGCACCCGGGAGGCGGCCGGGCGGGGAGCGCACCTGGTCGCGTTCCCCGAGATGGCGCTGACCGGCTATCCCGTGGAGGACCTCGCGCTGCGCCCCTCCTTCGTGGCCGCCAGCCGTGCGGCGCTGCGCGCCCTCGCCACGCGACTGGCCGCCGAGGGCCTCGGCGAGACCGTCGTCGTCACCGGCTACCTGGACCGGTGCGAGCATGCCGCGCCGCGGTACGGGCGCCCGGCGGGCGCCCCGCAGAACGCCGCCGCCGTGCTGCACCGCGGCCGGGTGGCGCTCACCTTCGCCAAGCACCACCTGCCCAACTACGGCGTCTTCGACGAGTTCCGGTACTTCGTGCCCGGCGACACGCTCCCCGTCGTACGGCTGCACGGCGTCGACATCGCGCTCGCCATCTGCGAGGACCTCTGGCAGGACGGCGGCCGGGTCCCGGCGGCCCGGACGGCCGGCGCGGGCCTGCTGCTGTCCGTCAACGCCTCCCCCTACGAGCGGGACAAGGACGACACCCGGCTGGAACTGGTGCGTAAGCGTGCGCAGGAGGCCGGCTGCACGACGGCGTACCTGGCGATGACCGGCGGCCAGGACGATCTGGTCTTCGACGGGGACTCGATCGTGGTCGACGCGTCCGGCGAGGTGCTCACCCGGGCCCCGCAGTTCACCGAGGAGTGTCTGCTCCTCGACCTGGACCTGCCGGCCGCCGCGGCGGAGCCGCCGGCCGGCGTCGTCGACGACGGCCTCCGCGTCGACCACGTCACCCTCTCCGCCGACCCGCTGCCCCCGTACGAGCCGCTGCCGATGCCCGCGCCGGCGCCGCGCCTGGACGCCGCCGAGGAGATCTACGGCGCGCTGGTCATGGGGCTGCGCGCCTACCTCACCAAGAACGGCTTCCGCAGCGTCGTCATCGGCCTGTCCGGCGGCATCGACTCGGCGCTGGTCGCGGCCCTCGCCGTCGACGCCCTGGGCCCCGAGAACGTGTACGGTGTCTCGCTTCCCTCCCGGTACTCCTCGGAGCACTCCAAGGACGACGCCGCCGAACTGGCCCGCCGTACCGGCCTGCACCACCGCACGATCCCCATCGGGCCCATGTTCGACGCGTACCTGGGGTCGCTGCCGCTCACCGGCCTGGCCGAGGAGAACCTCCAGTCCCGCATCCGCGGCACGACGCTGATGGCGCTCTCCAACCAGGAGGGCCACCTCGTCCTGGCGCCCGGCAACAAGTCCGAGCTGGCGTGCGGCTATTCGACCCTCTACGGCGACTCCGTAGGGGCGTACGGTCCGATCAAGGACGTCTACAAGACGGTCGTCTTCCAGCTCGCGAAGTGGCGCAACCGGGCGGCGGTCGAACGCGGTGAGACACCGCCCATCCCGGAGCGCTCGATCAGCAAGCCGCCCAGCGCGGAGCTGCGTCCCGGCCAGGTCGACACCGACTCCCTGCCCGACTACCCGACGCTCGACGCGATCCTGGACCTGTACGTCGACCGCGACCTCGGCCACGACGAGATCATCGCCCGGGGCCACGACCCGGAGCTGGTCACCCGCGTCCTCCGCCTCGTCGACGCCGCCGAGTACAAGCGCCGCCAGTACCCGCCGGGCACGAAGATCTCCGCCAAGGGGTTCGGCAAGGACCGCCGCCTGCCGGTGACCAACCGGTGGCGGGAGGGGTGAACCATCCCGTACCGGATCACGCTTGACCTCAAGTCCGCTTGAGGAAGCAGGCTTCACCCATGACCACCACATCCATGACCACGGCACCCACGATCACCGCACAGGACCAGGGCGAGATCGCCCTGCTCGTCAGCCGCTTCTTCCGCGCCCTCGACGCGCGCGAGTTCGCCGCGGGGTGGGCCCGCGCCTACGTCACCGACGACATCCGTACGGTGACCCCGATCGGCCTGGCCGAGGGCGCCGACGCGGTGCGGCACACGGAGGAGGCGATCCGGCGGTTCGCCCGTACCCAGCACGTCTCCGCCGATGTCCTCGTCGACGTCGACGCCGCCTCCGGAACGGCCACCGCGTCCTGGAACGCGCACATGACCCACGTGCACCACCCCGCCACGCTGGAGCGGCGCGGCCCGGGCGCCGACCCGCTGTTCACCGTGGGCGGCCGCTACGACGCCGAGCTGCGCCGCACGGACGAGGGCTGGCGGATCTCCCGGATGTCCGTCGAGGCGCTCTGGACCACGGGACAGCCGCCACTCCTGCCCGAGGGCGTGGAGCCGGTACTGCCGCGGTGACCCCGGCGCCGGAAACGCGCACGGCCGGTCCGGCGCCGCGCGGGCGCCGGACCGGCCGTCGGACCGGGCGGGTTCAGCCGAGCCGGGCGGGCTCCTGGCGGACCTTGTCGTCGCTGGTGGCGACGATGCGGGAGCGGGTCGGGGTGCGGTCCATCAGGCCGGCCGTCACCGCGATGGCGAGGCCGACGACCGCCAGAACCGCACCGACCAGGGTCGGGGAGGTCCAGCCCCAGTGCGCGGCGATGGCGACGCCGCCGAGCCAGGCACCGCCCGCGTTCGCGAGGTTGAACGCGGAGTGGTTGGAGGCGGAGGCGAGCGTCGGGGCGTGCTCGGCCTTGTTCATCACCAGCATCTGCAGCGGCGTGGTGGTCATGAAGCCGACCGCGCCCAGCACCACGACGGTGACCAGGGCCGCCCACTGCACGTGCACGGTGAAGTGGAAGAGGACCAGGGTGACGGCCAGCGCCGCGAGCGAGCCGTACAGCGTCGGGCGCAGCGCCCGGTCGGTCAGCGGGCCGGCGGCGAGCGCGCCGAGGGTCATGCCGATGCCGAAGAGCGCGAGCACGATGGGCACGGTCCCCTCGCCGAAGCCGGTGACCTTGGTCATCATCGACGCGAGGTAGCTGTAGACGGCGAACACGCCGGCGAAGCCGAAGACCGCGGTGAGCAGGCCGAGCAGCACCTGACGGTTGCCGAGGGCGCGCAGCTCGTGCTTCACGCCGTTCTGCTCGTCGCGCGGCACGTGCGGGACGAGCTTGGCCAGCGAGGCCATGGCGATCAGGCCGATGGCGGCGACGACCAGGAAGGTCGCGCGCCAGCCGAGGTGCTGGCCGAGCAGGGTCGCGGCGGGCACGCCGACGATGTTGGCGACGGTCAGGCCGAGGAACATCGTGGCGACCGCGCGGGCCTGCCGGCCTTCCTTGACCAGGCGGGCCGCCACGACCGCGCCGACGCCGAAGAACGCGCCGTGCGGCAGGCCGGCCAGCAGCCGGCCCGCGACGAGCAGGCCGAAGTTCGGAGCGAGCGCGGACGCGAGGTTGCCGACCGTGAAGACCGCCATCATGAGCAGCAGCATCCGCTTGCGGGGGATGCGCGAGCCGAGCGCGGTCAGCAGCGGGGCGCCGATGACGACACCGAGGGCGTAGGCGGAGACGAGGTAGCCGGCGGTGGGCACGGAGGTGCCCAGGTCGTCCGCGACGTTGGGCAGCAGGCCCATCATCACGAACTCGGTGGTGCCGATACCGAAGGCCGAGATCGCGAGTGCGAGCAGAGCCAAGGGCATGAGTGACCTTTCAGGATCAAAGGGGGGCGCGTTCGTGGTGACGCGCGCGAGACAGGGACAGCCTTAAGTTCTCTTCCGGAACAAAGTGTCTCAGGGATTTCATTCCGGCGCGCGAACAAGGCGTTACAGGGACAAGTCAGGGCCTGGATGAGGGAAAAATGAGGGAAACCCGGTACGGAACACGGCGGGGGGGGGGGGGCCCCCCCCCCCCCCCCCCCCCCCCCCCCGCCGTACGACCGGTGCCCGCCGGTCTCAGATCTTGAAGGACGCCGCCAGCGGCAGGTGGTCACTGCCGGTCGACGCGAGCGTCCACGCCGACGCCGGGTCCAGCCCCTTGACCATGATCTGGTCGATCCGGGCCATCGGGAACGCGGCCGGCCAGCTGAAGCCGAAGCCGTCGCCCGCCGCGCCCTGCGCCGACCGCATCTGCGCGGTGACCGGCGCGAGCGAGCGGTCGTTCATCGTGCCGTTCAGGTCGCCGAGCAGCACGACCTTGGACAGCGTCTCGTGCGCGATGGCCTCGCCCAGCGCGTCGGCGCTGCGGTCCCGCTGGTTCGCGGTGAAGCCGGCCTTGACCTTCACCCGGACCGACGGCAGGTGCGCGGTGTAGACCGCGACCCGCTCCCCGTCGGGCGTGGTGACCGTGGCGCGCAGGGCCCGTGTCCAGCCCATCTTGATGTCCACCGGGCGCGCGTCGGAGAGCGGGTACTTGCTCCACACCCCGACCGTGCCCTGCACCGAGTGGTACGGGTACTGCTTGGCCAGCGCCGTCCGGTAGGCGGGCAGCGCCTTGCCGGTCAGCTCCTCCAGCGCGATCACGTCGGCCCCGGATGCCGCGACCTTGCGGGCGGTGCCGGCCGGGTCCGGGTTGGCCGCGTCCACGTTGTGCGTGGCCACCGTCAGATTGCCGGCCGGGCCGGACTTGTCGGTGAGCTGCCCGGCGAAGAGGTTCGCCCAGACGACCACCGGCAGCACCAGCGCGACCAGCGCGGTCGCCGAGCGCCGCAGCAGGGCCGCGACGAGCAGCACCGGGATGCCCAGCCCCACCCACGGCAGGAACGTCTCCAGCAGGCTGCCGAGATTGCCCACCGAATTGGGTACGTCGGCGTGGAGGACCATGAGCAGGCCCAGCAGCACGGCGAGCACGGCCAGCACGATCCCGCGCCGCCACATGCCCGCACGGGGCCACCAACCGGTCGAGCGGCCCGTCCGGCGGCCGGTCCCGCCGGGGCCCTCGCCCCGCCCCGCCTCCGACATGTACGCCTGCGTCATCCCGATGCCCTCACTGCCGTGCTCGTGCGCCCCGCCTGGCCCTGGCTCCCAGCCCTTGACCATAGGCGATGCGCAACCTGTGCTGTCCCCTCAGGGGACGAAGCGCCGATGGCCGGAAGTTCCGCAGGTGCCCGCCCCGACAGGTGCTGTGACAGAACGGGCATGTTCCGCTCATCGAGCGGTTGGATGCAGCTCATCGAGCGGGTCGGATACAGCTCACCGAACGGTCGGATACAGCTCACCGAACGGTCGGATACAGCTCACCGAACGGTCGGATACAGCTCACCGAGCGGTCGGATACAGCTCGTCCAAGGGTCGGCTCCGGGTGCCGGGAAGATCATTCTGCCTGCCGTCCCGGACCCGCCGCAAACGCCGGGCTGCCGCCTCCGGTGCCCCTCAGCCGCGCGGCCGGACGCCGTCCAGGACCGTGTCGACGATCTGCTCGGCGAGGCCCTCGGGCAGCTCCTTCCACTCGTGCAGCAACGCCCGGGAGAGCATCGGCGCCGCGAAGAGGTCGGCGAGGACCTCGATGTCGCAGTCCCCGCGTACCTCGCCGCTCGCGATGCCCCGCCGCAGGACCGCCAGCAGCGCGTCCCGGCGGGCCTGGACGACCGTCTCGTGGTACTCCCGCCAGAGCTCGGGCTGCGCCTTGGCCTGGGTGATCACCGTCCGCATCAGCGCGGAGTTGCGCTTGGCCAGGCCGCGGCGGCGCAGGAACTCCAGCAGCGACACGAGGTCGTCGCGGACCGACTCCCCTGAGAGCTCGGGGTTCTCCTCCTCCAGGGAGCGCATGACGTCGAGCATCAGGCCGGTCTTGCCGGACCAGCGCCGGTACACCGTGGCCTTGCCGACGCCCGCCTCCCTGGCGATGCGCTCGATCGACAGGTCGGCGAGCGGGACGTCGCGCTCCAGGAGGTCCAGCACGCTCTCGATGATCGTGGACTCCAGCGCTTCGTTCCGCGGCCGCCCGGGCCGCCGGCCGGCACAGTCAGCCCCGGGCGCGGCAGCCTCCGCAGTGGTCCGCTCCGCCCCCTCGGCCGGTGCCCCGTCCCGTTTTCCGCGCGTCACGCCTGGTCCGCCTCTCATTCCGTACCGCCGGGCTCGGGGCGCCGCCGCTACGGCCGCTGCCCCGCGGGAGAAGTCTCTCGCGGCGCCTCCTGGGCCGGGGCGGCAGGCCGGGCGGCAGGCCGGCCGGGCAGGAAGAGCCCGACGACCAGCGCACCCACGAGGGCGACGCCGGCGGAGCCGAGCGCCGTGACGTGCATGGCGTGCACGAAGGCGTCGTTCGCCGCGGCGGCCAGCTGTCGCCCCGCGGGCCCCAGCCGGTCGGCGACGCCGAGCGTGGCCTCGATGGACTCGCCGGCCGCGTGCCGCGCCGCCGGCGGCAGGCCCGGTACGGCGTTCAGCGTGCCCTCGATGCCGTTGCGGTAGTTCGCGGACAGCACGGAGCCCAGTACGGCGACCCCGAGCGTGCCGCCGACCTGCCGGAACGTGTTGTTCAGCGCCGACCCCGAACCGGCCTTCTCACGCGGCAGGGACTGCATGATCGAGACGGTGACCGGCGGCATGATGTGCGCCATGCCGGTGCCCTGGAGGAAGAAGAGCACCTCCAGCACGATGATCGGGGTGTCGGTGCCCATCAGTACGAAGCCCGACATCGTGACGGCGACCAGCAGCATGCCGACCGTGCAGACGGCCTTGGCGCCGAAGCGGTCGACGACGTGCCGGGCCCGCGGCGCGAAGATCATCTGGGCGGCGGCCAGCGGCAGGAGCAGCAGGCCCGCCTGGAGGGGCGAGAAGCCGCGCACGCTCTGGGTGTAGAAGACCATGAAGAACGTGACGCCCATCAGCGCGAAGAAGACCAGCGCGATGGCGGCAACGGCCGCGGAGAACGCGGGCTTGCGGAAGTAGCCGATGTCGATCGACGGGTGATCGATGCGCTTCTCGTAGAGCACGAAGCCGGCCAGGACGAACAGGCCGCCGAGGATCGAGCCGAGCACCTGCGGGTCGGTGAAGTCGGCGAGCTGGCCGCCCTTGATGATGCCGTACACCAGCAGCACGAGGCCGACGACGGACAGCACCACGCCCACCGGGTCCAGCCGGCCGGGCCGGGGATCCTTGCTGTTCGGCACCAGGAGCACCATGGCGGTCAGCGCGATCAGCGCGATCGGCACGTTGACCAGGAAGACCGAGCCCCACCAGAAGCGGGAGAGCAGCAGGCCGCCGGCGATCGGGCCGATCGCGATGGCCAGGCCGACGCCGCCGGCCCAGATGCCGATGGCCTTGGGCTGCTCGTCGCGCTCGAAGACGTTCATCAGGATGGCGAGGGTGGCCGGCATGACCAGCGCGCCGCCGAGGCCCATCACCGCGCGGAAGGTGATCAGCTGGCCCGGCGAGGCGGAGACGGCGGCCAGCACGGAGCCGAGACCGAAGATCACCAGGCCGGTCAGCAGGACCTTCTTGCGGCCCAGCCGGTCACCGAGGAGCCCCGAGGTGAACAGCAGGCCCGCGAAGACCAGCGTGTAGGAGTTGATGGCCCATTCCAGCTGGCTCTGGCTCGCGCCGAGGCCGGTGGGGGCGGGGGTGGCGATCGTCTTCATCGCCACGTTCAGGATCGAGTTGTCCAGCACCACGATGAGCAGGCTGAGCATCAGCACCGCGAGGATCACCCATCGGCGGCGGTGAATGTGCTCGGGGACCTGCCGGGCGGCCGCGGTAGCGGATATGCCCGCTCCGGCCGGAGCCCCGGCGGCCCCGCCGCCGGGTGAAGATTCGAAAGAACGCGCCATGAGAACCAGCGTACGCCATTTTCGATACGGCACCGTTCCGTATCGCTGGTTGTATCGCACAGCTACCTCGCCGGGTCCTCTTCCACCGCTGCGCACCGGCGTGTCAGCATGGGCGATGAGTCCGGGGACGCCGTCAGGGCGCCTCGAGATGACCGAAGAGGAGCCGTCGTCATGACGCAGATCTCGCCTGCCCAGACGCAGGACGAACAGCAGGGGACGCAGGGCGCGCAGGGCCGGAATCCCGGCACCGCGGCGAAGCCCGCCGGGGACAAGTCGCTGTACGGCGGCGTCCGCTCCCGCCGCGTCACCGTCCGCGACATCGCCGCCGCCAAGGCCCGCGGCGACAAGTGGCCCATGCTCACCGCGTACGACGCGATGACCGCTTCCGTCTTCGACGAGGCGGGCATCCCCGTCCTGCTCGTCGGCGACTCCATGGGCAACTGCCACCTCGGGTACGAGTCGACCGTGCCGGTCACGATGGACGGGATGACGCTGCTCTCCGCCGCCGTCGTACGCGGCACGGAGCGCGCCCTCGTCGTCGCCGACCTGCCCTTCGGCGCGTACCAGGAAGGCCCCGTCCAGGCCCTGCGCAACGCGACCCGGCTGGTCAAGGAGGCCGGCGTGGGCGCGGTGAAGCTGGAGGGCGGCGAACGCTCGGCCGACCAGATCAAGCTGCTGGTCGACGCCGGCATCCCGGTGATGGCCCACATCGGGCTCACCCCGCAGTCGGTCAACGCCTTCGGCGGCTACCCGGTGCAGGGCCGCGGCGAGGAGGCGGCCCAGCAGCTGCTCCGGGACGCCAAGGCGGTGCAGGACGCGGGCGCGTTCTCGGTGGTGCTGGAGGCCGTACCGGCCGAACTGGCCGCCGAGGTCACCCGTACCCTGCACATCCCCACCGTCGGCATCGGCGCCGGCCTGGACTGCGACGCGCAGGTTCTGGTCTGGACGGACATGGCCGGCATGACCAAGGGCCGGGTGCCGCGCTTCGTGAAGCAGTACGCGCAGCTGCGCGAGGCGCTGGGCGGCGCGGCGAAGGAGTTCGCCGAGGAGGTCGTGGGCGGCACCTTCCCGGCGGCGGAGCACACCTTCCACTGAGGTCCGCCCGGCCGGTCTCCGGCCGCGGGATGCCAGGGCGCCGGCAGTCCGTGCCGGCGCCCTGTCGGTGGTCTGTCGGCGTACGGCCACCGTCCGGACCTGGCTGTAGGCGCTCTGTCGGAGCGTTGTCAGTGGTGGCTGTCACTGTGGTCCCATGACGCAGAACACACACTCCGCCGGCGGCCGAGCAGCCGTCCAAGTCCGTGGCCTGGTCAAGCACTTCGGCGACGTCAAGGCCGTCGACGGGGTGGACCTGGACGTGCGGGAAGGCACGGTCATGGGCGTGCTCGGACCGAACGGCGCGGGCAAGACGACCCTCGTCCGCTGCCTCTCCACGCTCCTGGTGCCGGACGCCGGCACGGCCGTCGTGGCCGGGTACGACGTCGTGCGCCAGCCGCGCGCCCTGCGCCGGACGATCGGCCTGACGGGGCAGTACGCCTCCGTGGACGAGAAGCTCTCCGGCCGGGAGAACCTCTACATGATCGGCCGGCTGCTCGACCTCTCCCGCAAGGACGCCCGGGCGCGCGCGGACGAGTTGCTGGAGCGGTTCTCGCTCACCGAGGCCGCCAAGCGCGCCGCCGGCAAGTACTCCGGCGGCATGCGGCGCCGGCTCGACCTGGCCGCTTCGATGATCGGCAAGCCCGCCGTGCTGTATCTGGACGAGCCGACGACCGGCCTCGACCCGCGCACTCGCAACGAGGTCTGGGACGAGGTCAACCAGCTGGTCCGCGACGGCGCCACGGTGCTGCTGACCACGCAGTACATGGAAGAGGCCGAGCAGCTGGCCGACGAGCTGACCGTCGTCGACCGCGGCCAGGTGATCGCCGAGGGCCGGGTGGACGAGCTGAAGGCCAAGGTCGGCGGGCGCACGCTGCAGATCCGCCCGGCGGTCCGCGGCGAGCTGGACCGGATGGTCGGCGCGATCGCGCAGGCCGGCCTGGACGGCATAGCGGGCGCCACGGCGGACCACGAGGACGGCGTGGTGAACGTCCCGATCGTCAGCGACGAGCAGCTGACCGCGGTGGTCAACGTCCTCGGCGAGCGCGGCTTCGCGCTGGCCGGCATCAACACCCACCTGCCCAGTCTGGACGAGGTCTTCCTGGCCATCACCGGCCAGAAGACGTCCGAGACCGACGCGCCCGCCGAGCCGGCGGACGCCCGTTACGAGGAGGTCGCGGCATGAGCGCCGCAACGATCACGGCGCCGGTCGCGAAGCCCGGGGCCGCGGAGGGCCGGATCGGCCTGCGCGCCAACCTGCGCCACATCGGCGCGCTGGTGCGGCGCAACGCCTTGCAGATCAAGCACGACCCGGAGTCGATGTTCGACGTCCTGCTGATGCCGATCATCTTCATCCTGCTGTTCGTGTACGTCTTCGGCGGCGCGATCGCCGGCAAGGGCAATCAGCAGGACTACGTCCAGTACCTGGTCCCCGGCATGATGGCCATGATGGGCATGAACATCGCCATGGCGGTCGGCACGGGCGTCAACGAGGACTTCCGCAAGGGCGTGATGGACCGCTTCCGTACGATGCCCATCGCGCGGTCCTCGGTCCTCATAGCCAAGATCGTCGTCGAGATCGGCCGGATGCTGGTCGCCACCGCGATCCTGCTGGGCATGGGCTTCCTGCTCGGCCTGGAGATCAAGGGCTCGGTGCTGGAGTTCGTCGGGGCGATCGTGCTGTCGACCGTCTTCGGCGCGGCGCTGATGTGGATCTTCATCCTGCTGGGGCTGACGGTGAAGACGCCGCAGGCCGTGCAGGGCATGGCGATGCTGGTGCTGATGCCGCTGCAGTTCGGCTCGTCGATCTTCGCGCCCACCTCGTCGATGCCCGGCTGGCTGGAGGGGTTCACGAAGGTCAACCCCCTGTCGAACCTCGCCGACGCGGCCCGCAACCTGCTGGGCGGCCACGGCCCCCTCGCCCACCCGACGCTGATCACCCTGGTCTGGGCCATAGGCATCACGGCCGTCACGATGCCCTTGGCGGTGCGGAAGTTCCGCTCCAAGACCTGACGTCCCGCTTCGAGATCCGACGTCCCGCTGCGAGACCGGACGTACCGCTGCGAGACCGGAGCGCCCGGCCGGGCGGGGGTGCCGTGCTCAGATCAGCGAGAGGGCCTCGTCGAGGGTGAAGGCGGCACCCTCGGCGTGGGCCGACGCGTACTCCGCCGCACCGAGCACGGCGCGTACGGCCTCCTCCGCCGTCGCGCGGGAGTGCCGCACGATGCGCGACGCGTGCAACCGGGCGGCGCGCAGCGCGTCGAAGGCGCCGAGCAGCCGCGCCCCGTCCGCCGCCCCGGCCGTCCCGCCGGTGACAGCCAACGCCCGTGCGGCGACGAGGAGTTGGGACAGCGGGACGTCGGGTGCCACGGCCCGGGTGAGGCTGTCGTCCATCCTGGCGACGGCCCCCCGCACGGCCTCCAGCACGCCGTCGTACCGCCCCTCGTCCGCATCCAGCGCGGCCAGCGCCCCCTCGACCATCCCGAGGAACAACTGCGGCACCGGACGCTCGACGAACTCCGCCTGCACCTGCCGCAGATGGTCCCGGGACTCGGCGGTCCGACCGACCGTCGCCAGCCAGGTGGCCAGCTGGATCTGGGCGAACGGCACGGCGTCCCGGCTGCTGTGCTGGCCCTCCTCCAGCACCTCGCGCAGCAGCCGTTCCCCGGTGTCCACCTCGCCCGCCTCGATGAGCGCGCCGCCCAGCCGGACCTTGAGCAGCGGGAGCTGGCCGTGCGCGCCGAGGTCGGCGGCGTAGCGCATCGCGGCGCGGTAGTCGTCGGCGGCCGAGCCGTACTCCCCTCGGCCCTCGCGGGCCTCGCCGCGGCCGGCCAGGGCCTCGGCCACGCCCCAGGCGTCGCCGATCCTGAGGAAGATCTCCAGCGACTCGTCGACGTCGCGGGTCGCCTGCGGCAGCCCGCCGGGCCGGTCGTTCTGGATCTTCGCCCGCAGCTGGAGGACGAACGCCAGCTCCCAGTCGTAACCGAACTCCCGGCAGCCGCGCACGGTCGCGTCCATCAGGGTGATCAGTTCCTCGAACCGGCCGGTCATCATGACGGCGTAGAACCACATCACGCCCGGCACCCGACAGGTCTGCGGCAGCCCGCCACGGTAGGCGGCGGCGATCCCCCGCAGCTCTTCCTGCTCCTCGTCGTCCAGCAGCGTGTCCATGTCGCTCTCCCGGCCGGCCAGCGCGACGAGTCGAACCTGCCGGCGCGCCTCCAGGAGTTGTTCGGGCGGCAGCGGCGGCGGGGCGTCGATGGGGCGCGCCGCCAGCGGCGGCGCGGGCACGACCGGCGGCAGGAAGGGGTTCGGGCCGAGCTCGGTGGCGGCCGTGGACCAGGTACGGGCGTCGCCGCGGTGGTCGCGCAGCATCCAGAACCACTGCAGGGAGAGCACGAGGCAGAGCGCCTCGTGCTCGTCGCGCGCGGCGACGGCGCGGCGCAGGGCGGTACGGAGGTTGTCGTGCTCCTGCTCCAACCGGTCCAGCCAGTGGTGCTGCTGGGGCCCGCGCAGCAGGGGGTCCGCCGTACGGGCCAGCTCCCGGTAGGCCACGAGGTGCCGCCGCTCGGCCGCGGCCCGCTCCCCCGCCTCGTCCAGCCGCTCCCTGGCGTACTCCCCGACGGTCTCCAGCAGCCGGTACCGCATCTCCCCGTTCGCGGACGGGCCTGCCACGACGAGCGACTTGTCGACGAGCGACCCGAGCAGCGGCGCCACGTCCCCGGGCACGACGAGCGGGGCGGTCACGGTCTCGGTCTCGATCCCGGTTTCGGCCTTGCTCGTGGTCGCGGTCGGCGACTCGGACCCGACCGACGTAGCCGGGTGGCCCTCCGAAGCGGTCAGGCTCTCCGGCGCCTCCGAAGCGGTGGATCTCTCCGGCGCCCTCGAGGCGATCGGGCTTCCCGGCATCTCCGGACGACCGTCCGGGATCCCGGGGGTGCGCGAGCCGCCCCGAGGCTCCTGGCTCTCCGGCAGGTCCGCGCAGACGGATTCCGCTGCCGTGAGGTCCGCGCCGCCGGAGAAGACGGAGAGGCGGCGGAGGACCGCGCGTTCCGGGGCGTCGAGCAGGTCCCAGGACCAGTCGACGACGGCCCGGAGCGTCTGCTGGCGCGGCAGTACCGTACGGCTGCCGCTGGTCAGCAGCCGGAAGCGGTCGTCCAGGCGGTCCGCGAGCTGACGCGGCGAGAGCGACCGCAGCCGGGCCGCGGCCAGCTCGATGGCCAGCGGCAGGCCGTCCAACCGGCGGCAGATCTCGGCACACGCCTCCGGTGCGTCCTCGATGCGGAACCCGGGCCGGGCGGCGGCGCCCCGGTCGGCGAGCAGGCGCAGCGCGACGGGGTCGGGCAGCGGTTCCACCGGCCGGACCAGTTCCCCGGGGACCGCGAGCGGCTCCCGGCTGGTGGCCAGCACGCTCACGTCCGGGCACTCGGCCAGCAGCCGCTCCGCCAGCAGGGCGGCCGCGTCGATGACGTGCTCGCAGTTGTCCAGTACGAGCAGCATGCGGCGGCCCGCGCAGTGCTCGGCGAGCTGCGCGAGCGGGTCGAACGCGAGCGGGTCGGCGGCGGCCCGCAGCCCCTCGGCGGCGCTGCCGCGTACGACGGTCTCGCGGGCGCCGAGCGCGGTGAGGACGGCCTCCGGCACCGTACCGGGGTCCTGCACGGGGCCCAGTTCCGCGAACCACACGCCGTCCGGCCAGGCCTCGGGCTCGCCGGCCGCCGCCGCCTCGGCGCCTTCCTGCGACAGCCGCGTCTTGCCGGCGCCACCGGGCCCGAGCAGTGTCACGAGGCGGTGCGCCGTCAGGTCGTCGCGCAAGTTCCGCAGCTCCGCCTCGCGCCCGACGAACGACGTCAGCCGAGCCCGCAGGTTCCCGGCCCGCCGCGCCTGCGCACGGCCGGTCCGCGGGCCCGCCGCGTGCGTCGGCCCCGGGTCGGAAGCCGCGGCGGGCCGCGAGTCCGCTCCCGACCTCGGGCTCGGCTCCGACGCCAGCCCGCTCGCCGGCCCCTCCGTCCCCGCCGGCCCCTTCGTCCCCTCCGGCCGCGCCGTCTCCTCCGTCTCCTCCGGCCCCTCGGTCTCCATCGTCAGCAGTTCCGTGTGCAGGGCGCGCAGGGACGGGGACGGGTCGGTGCCGAGGCGGTCGGCGAGGTGGGCGCTGAGGTGGGCGTACGCGTCCAGCGCCTCGGCTGTGCGGCCCGTGTCGCGCAGGGCGCGCAGCCGCAGCAGGTGCAGCGGTTCGTCGAGGGGGTGCCGGCGGCAGAGCGCGGTGAGGGTGGGCAGCGCCTCGTCCGCACGGCCGAGCGCGAGATCGGCGGCGAGCCGGGCGCGCCGCGCCTCCAGGTGCAGCCGCTCGGCGCCGGCCGCCTCCGCGACCGCGTCCGGGAGATCGGCGAGGGCCGGCCCGCGCCACAGCGCCAGCGCGTCGTCCAGCAGGGCGGCGGCCTTCCGGGGATCGCCGTCCGCGAGCGCGCGCTCGCCCTCGCCCGCCAGCCGCTCGAAGCGGTACAGGTCGATGTCGTCACGGTCGGCGGCGAGGTAGTAGCCGCCGGTCACGGAGACGACCGCCGCATGGCCGAGGGCCCGCCGCAGCCGGCCGACGAGCGCCTGCAGCGCCGCGCCCGCGTCCTTCGGCAGGCCGGTACCGGGCGCCCCGTCCCCCGCCGCGTACCCGTCAGGGCCCGGGCCCCAGACGTCCGCGATCAGGGTGTCGGGGGTGCGGGGGCGCCCCGGCGTGAGCGCGAGGGCGGCGAGGAGTGCGCGCAGGCGGGCGCCGCCGAGGGCGACGTCGGTTCCGTCGTCCCGGCGGGCTCGGGTCGTTCCGAGGATTCCGTAGCGCACCGGCCCATTGTCGTGCACGGCCCGGCTGCCTCGCCCGTCCCCCACCGCTGTCCCCACCCGTGTCCGTTTCCCCGTCATCCCCCGCGTTCCCGTCATCCCCGTGGCCCCGTCCGTCCCCCGTGGCCCCGTCCGTCCCCCGGTGCTCCTCAGCGCTGCCGCGCGGCCGTGCCCCCTCGGCCGTCCGGTGACCGTATCTCCAGCTCGACCAGGGCGCCGCTCTCCTCCACGTAGTGGTCGGGCCGGTCGTCCGTCCCGCCGGGTACGCGGGAGAACCACTTCGGGCAGGTACGGACCGGACGAAGTTCGCGCTCGCCCGCCACCTCCTCGTACGTACGGCTGCCCGCCGGCCGCCGGTAGCCCTGGATCAGCACGTTGATCGAGCGGACCAGGCCGGTGACCGAATCCTCGTCCGCGGGGTCCGGGCCGTGGTTCGTGATCTCCCACTCCCACATCGGGTCCGGCGACTCCGTGCGGTGCAGCGTCCAGGTCACCCGGTCCCCCACGGAGAAGGGCGTGCCGCAGCACTCCATCTCCCAGTCCGCGTAGAAGACCCGCCGGATCTCGCGGCGGGCCTCACCGGGACGTGCATCGTCGGGACGTGCATCGTCGGCGGGGTTCGGGGGAGGGACGTTCGTGGCGGATGCGGCTTCGCGGCGGGACATGACACCAGACTGCCTGGAACCAGCGGCATCCCGCTCGTCGTTTTCCGGGTACGGTCCACCGCCCTCTCCGAGTACGATCCGCCACCCCACCCCTCGTCCCCCTCAGGAGCACCGCACGATGACCACCGCAGCCCGGCGCGCGGATCAGCGCGTCAGTCCCGTCTTCCTCGCGCTCGTCGCCGTCATGGCGGTCTCGGGCTGGGCCGTGTGGACGGGGAGGCTCGCCGCGAACACCGGCTTCGCCGTGTTCCTGTTCGTGGTCTCGGGCTGGATCGTCTCACTGTGCCTGCACGAGTACGCGCACGCCCGTACGGCGCTGCACAGCGGCGACATCTCGATCGGCGCCAAGGGCTATCTGACGCTCAACCCGCTCAAGTACACGCACGCGCTGCTCAGCATCGTGCTGCCGGTGATCTTCGTGATCATGGGCGGGATCGGGCTGCCGGGCGGCGCCGTCTTCATCGAGCGCGGCCGGATCAGGGGCCGCTGGCGGCACAGCCTGATCTCGGCGGCGGGCCCGCTGACGAACGTCCTGTTCGCCGCCGTGGTGACCGCGCCGTTCTGGCTGGGCGCGATGGACGGCGTACCGCAGACGTTCCGGTACGCGCTGGCGTTCCTGGCGCTGCTCCAGGTGACGGCCGCGATCCTGAACTTCGTGCCGGTGCCGGGGCTGGACGGGTACGGCGTGATCGAGCCGTGGCTGTCGCACGGCGTGCGGCGGCAGGTCGAGCCGTTCGCGCCGTTCGGCCTGATCGCGGTGTTCGCCCTGCTGTGGGTGCCGGGGGTGAACCAGGTGTTCTTCCAGGCGGTGCACGCGATCCTGGCGGCGCTGGGCGTGTCGGGCAACGACGTCTTCTTCGGGCAGGAACTCTTCCGCTTCTGGCAGGGCGAGCCGCAGCCGTTCTAGCGGGATGGGCCGCAGCCGTTCCAGCGGGGTGGGCCGCAGCCCTCCTGGCGGCGTGAGCCGTAGCCGTTCAACGGGGTGAGCCCCCGCCGCGGGCCTAGCCCTGGGTCTGCACCGGGTCCTGGGCCGCGGCCTCGGCAGCGGCCTCGGCGGCGGCCCGCTCCTGCTTGGCGCGGCGCAGGTAGAACCACGCCATGTTGCTGGAGACGCCGGCCATCAGGACCCAGGCGATGCCGATGAGGTTGCCCGCCACGAAGGAGACGACGGCCGCGACGACCGCGAGGACGCAGACGACGAGGGCGAAGACGGCGAGGCGCCGGGCCGGGCCGGGCGGAGGCAGGGCGGGCATGGGAGGGGGCTCCTGTCGAGGTACTGCGGTACTGCGGTCCCCTCCAGTGTCCCCCATGCCCCGCTCCGCCCGACTCCGGCCCGCCGGATGCCCCGCCCCGGGCCTCGCAGGTCCATGAACCGGGTCAGCCGGCCGTCCCACGGGTCCGTGGGCCGGGTCGGCCGGTCGTCCCACAGGCCCAGGGGCCGGTCGTCTCACATGTCCGTCAGTCGCAGGCCCGCGTGCACCTTGTACCGGCGGTTGGTGGAGATCAGGTTGGCGACCAGGGACTCGACCTGGTGGGCGTTGCGGAGCCGGCCGGCGAAGACGCCGCGCATGCCGGGGATGCGCGCTGCCAGCGCCTGTACGACGTCCGTGTCGGCCCGCTTCTCGCCGAGCACCATCACGTCCGTGTCGATCTCCGCGACCTCCGGGTCCTGCAGGAGCACCGCCGAGAGGTGGTGGAAGGCCGCGGTCACCCGGGAGTCCGGGAGCAGGGCGGCGGCCTGCTCGGCGGCGCTGCCCTCCTCCGGCTTCAGCGCGTAGGCGCCCTTCTTGTCGAAGCCGAGCGGGTTGACGCAGTCGACGACGAGCTTGTCGGCCAGCTCCTCGCGCAGCGACTCCAGCGTCTTGGCGTGGCCCTCCCAGGGCACGGCGACGATCACCACGTCGGAGCGGCGCGCGCACTCCGCGTTCGCCGCGCCTTCCACGCCGTGGCCGAGCTCCTCCGCCGCCGCCTGCGCCCGCTCGGCGGCGCGCGAGCCGATGATCACCTTCTGGCCCGCCCGGGCGAACCGGTACGCCAGCCCCCGGCCCTGGTCCCCCGTGCCGCCGAGCACGCCGATCACCAGGCCGGACACGTCCGGCAGGTCCCACGGGTCCTTCTTGAGCGCCTTCTTCGCTTCGGTCGCGACGTTCACGGGAGGTGTGGGCTGCGCATCGTCAGGAGTAGTCATGACAGCGATACTGGCACGCCCCGCCCGCACCGGGCAGCGGGACGCGGCGTGCCGGTGATCACGGTCCGGCGCCCGCCCCGCCGGTCACGCCTTGACGCTGCCTTCGGTGAGCCCGGTGCGCCAGTACCGCTGCAACACCGTCATCAGGATCATCAGCGGCAGGACGGAGAGGAACGCGCCGCCGACGGTGTACTGGTACAGCTCCGGCTGCCGGTCGGCGTAGCCGGTCCAGGACGTCAGGCCCAGCTGGATCGGGTAGAGGTCGGAGTCGGAGAGCATCACGAGCGGCAGGAAGTAGTTGTTCCAGATGTGCACGAACTGGAACAGGAAGACGGTGACCAGCGCGGGGACCATCAGCCGCAGGCCGAGGCCGGAGAAGATGCGCCACTCCCCCGCGCCGTCGATGCGGGCCGCCTCCAGCAGCGAGTCGGGCACCGCGGCGGCCGCGTAGATCCGGCAGAGGTAGACGCCGAACGGGCTCACCACGCTGGGGATCAGCACGGACCAGTAGGTGTTGGACATGCCGAAGCCGCTGAAGAGGAAGTACAGCGGCAGGGCGAGCGCCGTACCGGGGATCAGCACGCCGGCCAGGATGACGTTGAAGACGCCCTCCCGGCCCGGGAAGGGGAACTTCGCGAGCGCGTAGCCGGCTGCGGCGGACAGCAGGGTCGCGGCGAGCGCGCCGACGCCCGCGTAGAGCAGGGAGTTGGCGAACCAGCGGACGTAGATGCCGTGGTCGTAGGTGAGGACGTCGCTCAGGTACTGGATCGGGCGCGGGTCGGCGAACCAGAAGCCGAAGCTGCCGAAGAGGTCGCCGCTGCTCTTCGTGGCGGAGACCACCAGCCAGTAGACGGGGATGAGGAAGTAGACGGCGGCGACGGTCAGCAGGGTGCAGGTGAGGATGCGGTGGCGGAGCTGTACGGGGGTCACCGGCCGTCCCCCTTCCCCCGCTGCCCGACCAGCCGCAGGAAGCCGAACGACAGGACGCAGGCGACCAGCGCGAGGAGCACGGCTTCGGCGGCCGCGAGGTGCTGGTTGTTGCCGACGAACGCCTCGCTGTAGGCGTGCAGGTTGGGCGTGTAGCCGGAGTCGATGGAGGAGGCGAGCGGCCGCAGCACCATCGGCTCGGCGAACAGCTGGAGCGTGCCGATGATAGAGAAGACGCAGGTCAGGACGAGCGCGGGACGGATCAGCGGGATCTTGATGTGCAGGGCGACCTGCCGGGCGTTGGCGCCGTCGATGCGGGCCGCCTCGTACAGCTCCTGGGGTACGGCCTTGAGCTGGGCGATCAGGACGAGCATGTTGTAGCCGGTGAACTGCCAGGTGACGATGTTGGCGATGGACCACAGGACGGCGCCGCGGGAGAGGAAGTCCACGTCCCAGCCGACCGCCTCGGCCATCTTCACCAGCGGGCTGATCCCGGGGACGTAGAGGAAGCCCCAGAGGATGGACGCGATGACGCCGGGGACGCCGTACGGCAGGAAGAACGCGCTGCGGAAGAAGGTCACCCAGCGGGCGCTGGCGCTCTCCAGGAGCAGCGCGAGGGCGGTCGCCAGGATGATCATGAGGGGGATCTGTACGGCACCGAAGAGCAGCACCCGGCCGAAGCCGGCGAGGAAACGGTCGTCGGCCAGCGCCTGGCCGTAGTTGACCAGCCCGGCGAAGACCTCTCGCTCCCCGCCGCCGAGGCCGAGCGGCCCGGTGCGCTCGGTCCTGTGCAGGCTCTGCCAGACGGCGTACACGATGGGTGCGACGAAGCAGAGGAGGAACAGCGCGAGGAAGGGGAGCAGGAAGCCCGCCGCCGCGCGGGCGTTGCGGGCCTCCGTCCGGGTCGGCCGCCTCACCCGCCGCTCGCCACCTTCAGGCCCTTGCCCTTGAGGTCGCTCACGGTCTGGGCCTGGACCTTCTTCAGTACCGAGCGGAAGGAGTCGCCGCTGCTCAGCGCCTCGGTGAAGGCGTCGCCCAGGCGCTGGTAGAGGGTGTCGACGCCGGGGCCCCACTGCCAGCTGGTGTCGACGTGGTCACCGGCCTCCCGGAAGACCTGGCTGTACGCCTGCCCACCGAAGAAGTCCTTGTGCACGTCCAGGTCGCTGGTCTCGTAGCCCTTCTTCGCGCTGGGGAAGCCGTAGCCGCCTTCGATGAGCAGCTTGATCGCCTCGGGGTCGGTGTTGAGCCAGACGGCGAAGTCGAGTGCGTCCTTGGGGTAGGTGGCGCCGGCGAACACCGCGGTGGTCGAGCCGCCCCAGTTGGCCTGCGCGTTCGCGCCCTTCGTCCACTGCGGCAGGGGCGCGGCGCGCCACTTGCCCTCGGTGTCGGGGGCGTTGCCGACCAGCAGCGCGTCGCCCCAGCTGGCGCCGAGCCAGGCGAGGATGGCGCCGGTCTGGATGTCCTTGTACCAGGCGTTCTGGCGGTCCGGGATGGTCTTGATCAGCTTCTGCTTGACCAGTCCCTCCCAGTAGTCGGCGACCTTGCGGGTGGGCTCGTCGTCGATGGCGACGGTCCAGGTGTCCCCTTCGGCGGCGTACCACTTGGCGCCGGCCTGCCAGGCGTAGCCCGCGAAGCGGTTGCCGTTGGTGGGCGCGAACGTCTCGATCCAGGCGCCCTTCTTGCGGATCTTCTTGGCGGCGGCCTCGTAGTCGTCCCAGGTGGCGGGCGGTTCGATGTCCCACTTGTCGAAGAGGTCCCGGCGGATGAAGAGGCCCATGGGGCCGGACGCCTGCGGGATGGCGTAGACGCCCTTGCCGAAGACGGACTGCTGCCACTGCCAGCCGACGAACTCCTTCTTGTACCGCTCGCCGCCGATGGTGGTCAGGTCCAGCAGCCCGTTGTCGAGCAGGAAGCTCGGCACGACGGGGAACTCGATCTGGCCGAGGTCGGGCGGGTTGCCCGCCTTGATCGCGGCGTGCATCTTCGCGTACTGGGCGCCGTTGACCGCCGAGACCTTCTCGACCTGGACCTGGACCTCGGGGTGCTTGCTGTTCCAGAGGTCGACCGGCTTGTCGATGCCGGGCACCCACGACCAGAAGGTGAGGGTGATCTTCTGGCCCTTCTTGCGTTCCTTGGGCGCGTTCTTCTTGTCCTCGGCACCGCCCCCGCACCCAGCCAGCGCGAAGCCCGCGGCCACGGCGGCGGCCCCGCCGAGCACGGATCTGCGGCGTGCGCCGCCCGAAGGGTTCGTGTCGTACGTCCTCATGCCAGCTCCTCCACGGGGATGCGGCGGAAGGTGATCGTCGAGTAGGCGCTGAAGTCGCCGGTTTCGTAGAGCAGTCCGACGGTGTCGGGATCGATCCGCACGAGGTCGGAGTAGGCGGCCGGGAGACCGCTGACGGTGTGCGCGTCGTACCAGGTCAGGCCCTGGTCGCGGCTGGCGCGTACGGTCATCAGGGCGCGGGACTCGCGGTCGGCGGGGGCCGAGAAGAGCAGCACGTCCGGGGTACCCAGGTGGAGCACGCTGCCCTCGACGACGGGGGCCGCGAGGCCGGCCTGGGCCCGGAGGGGCTTCTCCAGGTGGTCGCCGCCGTCGGCGGAGTAGCCGTCGACCCTGGTGCCGGGCGCGTCGGAGTCGTTGCGGGAGTTGAAGTAGAGACGGCCGCCGGGGAGTTCGGCGGCGGTGGTCTCGTTGGCGTTGATGTAGCCGTTGGGGTTGGAGTCGGTGTAGCCGATCCGCCAGGTCTCCCCGTCGTCGTCGCTGAGCAGGACGTGGCCGCCGTTGTAGCGGCCCTCTTCGCCGGTGTCGCCGGGCTCGGTCGGCGCGATGGAGTGGTTGGCGGGGACCACCAGCCGGCCGGCGTGGGCGCCCTCGCGGATCTGGAGCGCGTGGCCGGGGGTGGCGGCGTACCACCGCCAGTTCGACCGTTTGACCTGTGCGGTGATCTCGCGCGGGGCACTCCAGGTCAGCCCGTCGTCGTCGCTGTACTGGAGCCAGACCCGGCGGCCGTCGGCGGCGGAGACCTCGCCCCGCAGGATGGCGCTCTCGGTGGCGCTGCCCGCGTTGCGTACGTGGACGAGTACGACGCGGCCGCGGTGCGGGCCGGTGTGCAGGACGACGGGGGCCGGGTTGCCGGCGGTGCCGGTGCCGTTGTTGTCGACGACGCTCAGCGGGCCCCAGGTCCGGCCGCCGTCGGTGGAGCGTTTGAGGACGAGGTCGATGTCGCCGGTGTCGGACGCCGAGGTGACGCGCCCCTCGGCGAAGGCCAGCAGGGTACCGGCCTCCGTCACGACCACGGCGGGGATGCGGAAACTGGCGTAGCCGCCGGTCCCCGCTCGGAAGGGTTGCGAAGTCTCGTACGCCACGGCAGCCCCTAACGGCCGGATGCAACGACCGGACGTAGGACGTCCCTTGTCTTGCGGTGACCATAGGGAGCGCCCAACGGGGCGTCAAGGCACCCGACATGCCCCGTGTCGCCCGTCTCGCGCGTATGCCACATCGGAGGGAACTGCGGGTGAACTCCGGCTGTACGCAAGGGGTCAGGAGGCGGCGGACTTCCTGGAGCGCGCCGCCTCCTGACCCGTTACGCGACCCGGCGCGGGCTCGCCCGCGGCTGCCTACACGGCTTCCTTCAGGCGCTCCCGGATGCCGTCGAAGTGCCGGTGCATCGCCTCGACGGCGCGGTCGCCGTCGCCCGTCTCCAGCGCGGTGACGATCTCCTGGTGCTGACGCCAGGTCACCTCGGGGTCCTGGCTGCTGTCGTCCAGGTCCTTGCGGACCCGGCGCAGCGCGTCCCAGAAGGCGTCCAGCACCTCGCTGAGCAGGTGGTTGCCGAGCGAGCGGTAGAGCGCGAGGTGGAAGGCGCGGTCGGTGGCGCCGTCCACCCGGCCGACCGCCGCCTCCTTCTCCATCCGGTCGACCAGGCCGCGCAGCACGGCCAGGTCCTCGGCGGGCAGGCTGCGCGCGACCGAGGCGATCAGCCCGGCCTCCAGCGCCTCCCGCACCTCCATCAGCTCGTACAGGCTGGCCTCACCCTGGTGGTGGCGGACCGCGGCCCGGAAGGCGATGCCCTCCACGAGCGGGTCGAGGGTCAGCGACCCGACGTACGTGCCGAAGCCGTGCCGGATCTCGACGATGCGCATGGCCTGGAGCGCCTTGAGCGCCTCGCGCACGGAGTTCCGGCTGACGTCGAGCAGCTCGACCAGCTCCGCCTCGGTGGGCAGCGGATCGCCGGGCACCAGCTTCCGCCGCAGGATGAGCCGCTTGATCTGCGCCTGGACGTCCTCGGACATCGTGCCGCGCGCCATGTGTCTGCCTCTCCGTCTCACCGGGGTGGATTGCCGGGGTTGCCGGCGTGGATCGCCGGGGTGGATCGCCGGGGTGGATCCGGATGATCCGGCCGGCGACCTCTTGACCGGCCGCTCCGGGCCGGGTCTATTGTGACCCAGACATCGGACATCCCATGTCCCACATCCGACCTCTGGCCGTTCTGGAGCCCGTCATGGCACTGCCCACCCCGCTGACCGGTGTCGTACCGCCGGTCTGCACCCCCCTGGACCCGCACGGCGAGGTCGACACCGGCTCCCTCGGGCGGCTGGTGGAGCACCTGGTCGACGGCGGCGTGCACGGTCTCTTCGCCCTCGGCTCCACCAGCGAGGTCGCCTACCTCACCGACGCGCAGCGGGCCACGGCGCTGGCCACCGTGCTCAAGGCGGCGGACGGCCGGGTGCCGGTGCTGGCCGGGGTCATCGACACCACCACCGCCCGGGTCGTCGAGCACGCCCGTACCGCCGCCGGGCTGGGCGCCGACGCGCTGGTGGCCACCGCGCCCTTCTACACCCGTACACATCCGAAGGAGATCGCCGGGCACTTCCGCGCGCTCCGGGCCGCCGTGGACCTGCCGCTCTTCGCGTACGACATCCCGGTGTCCGTGCACAGCAAGCTCTCCCCCGGACTCGTGCGGGAACTGGCCGAGGACGGCACGCTGGCCGGCCTCAAGGACAGCAGCGGCGACGAGGGCGGGCTGCGCCGGCTCCTCGTCGAGCTGGGCGGCCGGGACGGCCGGCGCACCGGCCCGGCGCCGGACTTCGCGGTGCTCACCGGCGCGGAGCTGACCGTGGACGCGGCGCTGCTGGCCGGCGCCGACGGCGTGGTCCCGGGCATCGGCAACGTCGACCCGGCCGCGTACGTCCGCCTCCACGACGCCTGCCGCGCGGGCGACTGGGCGGCCGCGGCGGCCGAGCAGGAGCGGCTGGTCGCGCTCTTCGGCATGGTCGACGTCGGCCCCGAGGCGGAGATGGGCCGCAGCTCCTCGGCGCTGGGCTCCTTCAAGGCGGCCCTGCACCTGCTCGGCGTCATCGACCACCCGGCCACCGCGGCGCCGCAGCTCCCGCTCGGCCCGGACGCCGTCGCCGAGGTCGCCCGGCACCTGACCGCCGCGGGTCTGGAGCCGGTCCGTTGACCGGGGCCGCGCGTCCCGCGCGCCGGCCGGCCGGGTCGCCCCTGCCCTGGTACCGGGAGGTGACCCCGGCCCGCTGGAAGGCGTTCTTCGCCGCCTGGATCGGTTACGTCCTGGACGGCTTCGACTTCGTCCTGATCACCCTGGTGCTGACGGAGATCAGCGCCGAGTTCGGCCTCAGCACGGTGCAGGGCGCGAGCCTGGTCTCCGGCGCCTTCATCACCCGCTGGCTCGGTGGCGCGGTCCTCGGCGCGCTCGGCGACCGGTTCGGCCGCAAGGCGTCGATGATCGCGAGCATCCTGCTCTACTCCCTCGGCACCTTCGCGTGCGGCTTCGCCTGGGACTACACCAGCCTCTTCGTGGCCCGGCTGCTGATCGGCATGGGCATGGCCGGCGAGTACAGCGCCAGCGCGACGTACGTGCTGGAGAGCTGGCCGTCCCGGGTCCGCGGCCGGGCCAGCGGCTTCCTGATCTCCGGCTTCTCCGTGGGCTCGGTGCTGGCGGCCGAGTGCTACAAGTGGGTCGTGCCGGCGCTCGGCTGGCGCTGGATGTTCTACATCGGGCTGGCGCCGATCCTGATCGCCCTGTGGGTGCGGCGGGCGCTGCCGGAGGCCGATGAGTGGACCGCGACGGTCGCCGCGCGGGAGACGAAGCCGAACCCGTTCCGGCCGCTGTTCGCGACGCCGGTGCGCGCCACGGTCAACACCGTGCTGACGGTCGTCGCCACGCTCGCCCTCTTCGGCGTCTTCACGCCGGTGGGCGCGGGCGCGATACCGGTGCTCGCCGTCCTCGCGACGCTCGCCCTCTGCGGGCTCGCGGTCCAGCTCGGCGGGCGCCGCGGGTGGCTGCTGTACCTCTCCCTGATCGTCACCGTCTTCGTCGCCTTCCTCTACACCTGGCCCATCCAGGCGCTGCTGCCGACGTACCTGAAGACCGAGCTGCACTACGCGCCCGGCGAGGTCACCAACGTGCTGTTCTTCGCCGGGTTCGGCACCATGGCGGGCTGCTGGCTGGCGGGGTTCGTCGGCGACTGGATCGGCGCGCAGAAGGCGTACGCGGTCACCCTGCTCGCTTCGCTGGTCTTCGTCTTCCCGGTCTTCGCCGCGCGCGACAGCCTGCTGCTCCTCGGGGTCCTGCTCTTCGTCCTGCAGGCGCTCAGCTTCGGCATATCGGGGCTGCTGCCGCGGTACATCGGCGGGCACTTCCCGACCGAGACCCGGGCCGCGAGCCTGGGCTTCACGTACAACGTGGGGGCGCTGGGCGGCGCGGTCGCGCCGGTGCTGGGCGCGAGCCTGGCCGAGGGCCGGTCGCTGGGCAGCGCGCTGGCGCTGCTCACGTTCGCGGGCACGGTGCTGGTGGTGCTGCTGGTCGGCTTCGACGTGCCGGCCCGGCTGAACCGGCTGCTGGTCCCGGACGCGCCCCGCGATCACCTGGCGGCGGAGTCGGCGGTGGAGTCGGGCACGGAGTCGGGCACGGAACCAGGCGCGGAGGGCACCGGGCCGGGCGGGCGGGTGCGGCATCAGGCGTAGCGGCCGTCGGCCCCGTGCCGCGCGGGCACACCCCGTACGGGTGACGGCGTTCGAACGGCGCGGCGGCGCGGGGCGTACGGCGGCAGGATGCCGCCATGGATGCCGTACGCGTCGCGCTGCTGCGTGAAGTCCTCGCCGGTACCGAGTGGATCCAGGCCACCCGCCGCTTCGCCGGGTCGCTGCGCGCTTCCGTCGCGCCGCACGGCGGCGGGCTGCTGCTCGTCGGCAGCGCGGAGTACGAGCCGTGGCACCTGGCGGCGCATCTGGACGACGAGGCCGCCTGGTCCGGGCTGCCGGAGCTCTCCCCGACGCTGGTACGGCACCGGGTGCCGCTGGGCGTCCCGGCGCATCTGTCGGTCGGGCTCGGGCGGCTGGAGACGGCGCGGCGGGGCGAGACGCTCCTGGTGGTGGCGCCGGACGCGCCGGGGGGCGGGCTGCTGGAGCGGGTGCACGACGCGCGGCGCAACGGTGCGACGGTGCTGGCGCTGGACTCGGGCGACCGGGAGCTGGGGGCGCTGGCGCACGACGCACTGTCCGTGCCGATGGCGGCGGAGCCCGCCGATCTGGATCTGGACACCGTGCAGCATCTGGTGAGCGCGGCGGCCGGCGAGAACAGCTTGCCGGCGCCGCGGCGGCATCGGCGGTTCCGTGATCGGCTGTCTCGGCTTGCGGATCAGTTGACCGCGCCGCCGCCGGCCCGGTGGTGACGTGCGTCTCCACCGGGTGCGGGTCGGATGCCGGCTTCCGGCTTCCGGTGGGTGCGGGTGCCCGCCTTTGTGGACGGTGGTGGCGGTGACGGTCCGCGGTGGTTCCCTGCCAGTAACTGCCTACGATCGGCCGGGGGGCCGGGCCGTAGAATTCGGTGCATGCAAGAAGAACTGCGCGGGGCCCTGGGCGGGGTCCTCGACGGGCTGCCTGCGAAGCAGGCCACGGCGGCCGTCGAGCGGCTGATCGCCAACTACCGGGGGCGTACGCCGACCGACGCGCCGGTGCTCCGGGACCGGGCGGACGTCGCCGCGTACGCCGCGTACCGGATGCCCGCGACGTTCGAGGCGGTGCGGAGCGCGCTGGCGGAGTCGGCGGCGCGGGTGCCGGGCTGGGCGCCCCTTTCGCATCTGGACATCGGTGGCGGGACGGGCGCGGCGGCCTGGGCGGCGGCCGATGTCTGGCCGGGGCTGCGGACCACCGTGTGGGACTGGGCCGAGCCGGCCCTCGCGCTCGGCCGGGAGCTGGCCGAGGGGCGGCTCGCGGAGACGCGCTGGGAGCGTCGGGTGATCGGCACGGGGCCGGCCGTTCCGGAGGACGTCGACCTGGTGACCGTTTCGTACGTGCTCGGCGAGCTGACCGACGAGGACCGGGAGGCGGTCGTGGCGGCCGCGGGCCGGGCGCGTACGGCCGTGCTGATCGAGCCGGGCACCCCCGAGGGGTTCGCGCGGATCCGCGCCGCCCGTGAGCAGCTGGTGGCGGCGGGGCTGCGGGTCGTGGCGCCGTGTCCGCACAGCGCGGAGTGCCCCATTGCTCCGGGTGAGGACTGGTGTCACTTCTCGGCGCGGGTGAACCGGTCCTCGCTGCACCGGCAGGTGAAGGGCGGGTCGCTGCCGTACGAGGACGAGAAGTACGCGTACGTCGCGGCGACCCGCGTGGCGGCGGAGCCGGCCGCGGCCCGGATCGTGCGGAAGCCGCAGCTGCGCAAGGGGCAGGTGCTGCTGGACGTGTGCACGGCCGAGGGGCTGGGGCGGCGTACGGTCACCAAGCGGCAGGGGACCGTGTACCGCGCGGCGCGGGACGCCTCGTGGGGCGGCACCGTGCCGGGCGAGGAGTAGACGTGGACAGGAAGGCCCCGGACGCCGCGCGGCGCAGTGAGCGCTCCCGGCGGGCCATCTTCGAGGCCGCGCTGTCGTTGGTCGGGGAGGTCGGGTACCAGCGGCTCACGGTCGAGGGGATCGCCGCCCGGGCGGGGGTCGGCAAGCAGACGATCTACCGCTGGTGGCCGTCCAAGGCCGATGTGCTGCTGGACGCCTTCACGGCGGACGCGGACGTCGAGGGGTACGCGGCGGGGCTGCCGGACAGCGGGGATCTCGCGGCGGATCTGAAAGCGGTGCTGCGGGCCACGGTGGACGAGTTCCGGGATTCGGCCTTCCAGGCGCCGTACCGGGCGCTGGCCGCCGCCGGGGCGGCCGACGAGCAGCTCTCGGCGCGCTTCGTCGAGCGGCTGCTGGAGCCCGGCATGCGGGCCTACGTCGAGCGGCTGCGGGCGGCCCAGGAGGCCGGGGAGATCGCGGCCTGGGTGGACCCGCGGATCGCGGCGGAGATGGTACTGAGTCCTTTCTCACAGCGCTGGCTGATGCGGACCGGCGAATTGACGTACGCGTTCACCGACAGCCTTGTCGATACGGCGCTCGCGGGCTTCCGTCCGCGCCCCTCTTGAGCGCCGGATGCGCCCCCTTTACAACGCGTCCCGTACACCCCGAATCTCCGCTCCGGTCACCCTAGGAGGAGGATGGTGGCAGCATTGATCCCAGACCACCGCTCGAAGTGAGGGGATAGATGGAACGCAAGAGCAGGTTCTCCCAGTGGCTGCGCCGGCCGAGGAGCGGTTCGGACGGCGTCGATACGGACACGGGATCCGCGGCCGGCGGCCGCGAGGACCTGCTGCTGGCAGCGGCCGATGCGGGTTTCCCGCTGGCCCCCGCGGCGCACCCGTCCGGCTACGGCTGTTCCTGTGAACGCATCGGCTGTCCCACCCCGGGCCGCCATCCGATCTCCTTCGGCTGGCAGACGGTCGCCACGACCGACCGCGAGAAGGTCCGGCAGTGGCTGCTCAAACACCCGCAGGCCAATTTCGTCACCGCCACCGGCATCGCCCATGACGTACTGGACGTGCCCCTGGACGCCGGGCGCGCGGCGCTGGAGCGGCTGGAGGGCGAGGGCGTCGAGGTCGGCCCGGTCGCGCTGAGCGGCGCCGGGTACGGACAGGGCCGGATGCTCTTCTTCACCGCCACCCGCGGCACCCCGGACGACGAGGACGAGTGGTGGCCGTGCGAGCTGGACTGCCACCCGGAGACCATGGACGAGCATCCGGGCCTGCGCTGGCACTGCCGCGGCAGCTACGTCCTGCTGCCGCCCTCCCGGCTCGGCGGGGATCAGCCGCCGGTGTCCTGGCTGCGCGGCCCGGAGCGCCCGCTGCCGGACCCGCTGACCCTCCTGGAGGCGCTGACCGACTCCTGCGCCGCGTACGCGGGTGAGAACGAGCACGAGTCGGCGGCCTGGCCCATCGGCCGCTGAGGCCGGGGCCTACTCCGCCTTGGCGGCCGTCTTCTGTTCCAGCCGGCTAAGGAAGGCCACCCGGCCGCCCGCGTCCTCGGCCGGTACCTTCACGGCCTGCTCGGAGACGGTCGTGTAGGTCATCTTGTTGGTCTTCTTCTTCTGGCCCTGCAGCAGTGCCTCGGTCTCGGGGGTGTAGGCGATCGTGCTGCCCGCGGAGAGCGTCTTGCGCTGGTAGTAACGCGTGCCGAAGAAGGCCAGCGCACCGCCGTCCTTCGTGCGCAGCGCCATGGCCGGGAACTTGTACGGCTGGTCGACGGTGTCGATGTGCCGGCCCAGGCCGTCGGCTTCGGCCGCGCGGTCGCGCCGCAGGCCGTCGGTGGCCGGTCCGGGCGCGAAGGTGTCGCCCTCGCCGGCCTTGAGGTACGTCGCGTACGTCGAGCTCAGCTTCGCCGGGTCGATCGTCAGGCCGCCGCTCCCCTTGCCGGCCGGTACCGCCTCGGCGTAGCCGTCCTTGTCGGTGGCGAACTCCGGCGTCCGGTTCTTGGGCAACGTCAGGAGGTAGGCGGCCTTCCACTTCTCCTGCGGTCCGTTACGGGTGAAGGCCAGGGTCCAGCGGGTGTTCTTGCGGTTGCTGAGCGCGTCGGCCACGAAGAACTTCGGCCAGCCCGCCATCTTCGGGATGACGAACTTCGCGTCGCTCAGTTCCAGCGGCCCGAAGCCGACGCCCTTCCGGCGCTCGACCTTGATGACGGCCTGGTCGATGTCGCGCAGCGGGCCCGTCTCGTACGTGGCCGTCGCCGCCGGGTCCTTGGCCGTGTTGGCCTCGTTGTACCCGGCGACGAACTGCTTCAGGGCCTTGCCGGCCTCAGCCTTCGACAGGGCCGGGATCTTCTCCCGTTCGCCGTGCACCGTCATGCACCCGCTCAGTGTCAGCAGTGCCGCGCTCGCGGTCATCATCGCGACGGGCACCCGGAACGGCGACCTGCGTGTCATGGGGCTCGGGCTCCTTCTGGGCGACCGGGGCGGCGTCCGCGGCCGCCGGGGTGGCTCGATTCTGCGCAACCCTACCGGGGGCGAAGAAGAAGAGGAGCGTGGGGATCAGATAGAGGCACCAGACGACCACCTGGACAACGGTCGGATCGGGCTGGAAGTTGAAGACGCCCTTCAGCAGCGTCCCGTACCAGCTGTCGGCGGGGATCTGCTCGCTGATGTCGAAAGCCTTGCTCCCCAGGCCCGGGACGAAGCGCGCTTCCTGGAGGTCGTGGAAGCCGTACGCGAGGACGCCGGCGGCGACCACGACGAGCATGCCGCCGGTCCAGGTGAAGAACCTCGCCAGGTTGATCTTCAGCGCGCCGCGGTAGAACAGCCAGCCCAGCAGGACCGCGGTGAGCAGGCCGAGCACGACCCCGATGAGCGGCTTGGGCGTGCCGTCCGAACTCGCCTGCACCGCCGCCCAGACGAACAGCGCCGTCTCCAGGCCCTCGCGGCCCACCGCGAGGAAAGCGGTGAGGACCAGCGCCGCGGTGCCCATGGCGAGCGCGGCGTCCAGCTTGCCGTGGAGTTCGGACTTCAGGTGCCGCGCGGTGCGCCGCATCCAGAAGACCATCCACGTCACCAGGCCCACCGCGATGATCGACAGCGAGCCGCCGAGCGCCTCCTGTGCCTCGAACGTCAGCGTCTGGGAGCCGAATTGCAGCGCGGAGCCGAAGGCGAGCGCCAGCACGACGGCGGCCGTGATGCCGAGCCAGATGGGCTTCAGCGCGTCCCGGCGGTCGGTCTTGACCAGGTAGGCGATGAGGATGCAGACGACGAGGCTGGCTTCCAGCCCCTCGCGCAGTCCGATCAGGTAGTTACCGAACACGTCGGTTCCCTCTCGTGTGCGACGGGTGTCAGGCGAAGAGCGTCCGGCCCCACCAGTCGTCCTTGTCACGGACGCCCGGCGGGACGGCGAACACGGCCGAACCCACGTGCTGGATGTATTCGTTGAGCGCGTCGTGGCGCGCCAGATTCTTCTGCAGCGGCACGAAGCCGTCCCGTACGTCCCGCTGGTACGCGAGGAAGAACAGCCCCGCGTCCAGCCGGCCCAGGCCGTCCGTGCCGTCGGTGAAGGAGTAGCCGCGGCGCAGGATGCGGGTGCCGCCGTTGGAGTCGGGGTGCGCGAGCCGTACGTGTGCGGTCGGCAGCATCGACTTCAGGTGCGGCTCGTCGAACTCCCGCTGCCTGCCCGCGGGTGAGCCCTCGCCCTTGCTGCGGCCGAAGACGTCCTCCTGCTCCTTGAGCGAGGTGCGGTCCCAGGTCTCGATGTGCATGCGGATACGGCGCGCGACGAGGTACGAGCCGCCGGCCATCCACGCCCCGGCTCCCTTGTCGTCGCTCTTCCCCACCCAGACGTGCTTGTCGAGCTCGCCGGTGTCCGTGCCGGCGATGTTCCGGGTGCCGTCCTTGAAGCCGAACATGTTGCGCGGCGTGTGCGCGTCCGGCGTCGTGGAGGAGGTCTTGCCGAAGCCGAGCTGCGACCAGCGCACCGCGACCTTGCCGAAGCCGATGCGCGCGAGGTTGCGGATGGCGTGCACGGCGACCTGCGGGTCGTCGGCGCAGGCCTGGACGCACAGGTCGCCGCCGCTGCGGGCGGCTTCGAGGTTGTCGCCGGGGAACTTGGGCAGGTCGATCAGCGCCGCGGGCCGCCGGTCCTTGAGGCCGAAGCGGTCCTTGCCCTTCTTCTCGAAGAGCGTCGGGCCGATGCCGAAGGTCAGGGTGAGCCGGGACGGCTTGAGGTCCAGCGCCTCGCCGGTGTCGTCCGGCGGCGCCTCGGCGAGGCCGCCGACCGCGCCCTCGCCGACCGGCCGCCCCGCCGTCATCTTCGCGGCGGCGGCCGTCCACTCCTTGAGCAGGTCGATCAGTGCTTCGCGGTCGTCGGTGGTGACGTCGAACGCGGCGAAGTGCAGGCGGTCCTGGACGGCGGTGGCGATGCCGGCCTGGTGGGCGCCGTGGAACGGGACGGCGGCGCCGCCGTCCGCGGCGGCCGGTGTGGGGTCGGCGCTCAGCGCCGCGGCGGTGGAGCCGCCGGCGACCGCGCCGAGCGCGAGCCCGGCGCCGCCCCAGCCGATCAGCGCCCGGCGGGACGGGGTACGCGCGGTCGTCTCCCGCGCGTCCTCCGTGCTCCGGGTGGTCTCCTCGGTTTCCGGTGCCATGTGGTCCTCCTACTCGGCCACGGCGGCGGCGAGCTTCGACAGCGGCTCGGCCAGCGCGCTCACGCCGTCGGACAGGTCCTTGCGGTCGCCCTTGGAGACGGTGTCGTAGGCGACGAAGCCGTCGCCCTCGCGGTACTCGTCCAGCTGCTTCCCGATGGCCTCGAACTGCTTGTCCAGCTCCTTGACCAGGGCCGGGTCGTTCTTCTTCGCGACCGGCTTCAGCAGGTCGTACGCCTTCTTCGCGCCCTCGACGTTGGCCTCGAAGTCGACCAGGTCGGTGTGGCTGTAGCGCTCCTCCTCACCGGTGACCTTGCCGGTGTAGACCTCGTCCAGCAGCTCCTTGGCGCCGTTGGCCATGCTGGTGGGGGTGATCTCGGCCTTGCCGACCCGCTGCTGCCAGTCCTTCAGGTCGGTGATCAGCCGGTCGGCGAGCTTCTTGTCGTCCGCGGAGATCTTCTTCGTCTTCCACAGGGACTGCTCCAGCTTGTGCCAGCCGGTCCACTTCTGGCCGTCCTCCAGGCCGTCCTCGCGGACATCGACCTTGGGGTCGATGTCCCCGAAGGACTCCGCGACCGGCTCGGTGCGCTCCCAGCCGATGCGGGAGGGCGCGTACGCCTTCTTCGCCGCGTCCAGGTCGCCGCTCTTGACTGCCTCGGCGAACTTCTTCGCCTTGGGCAGCGTCTCATCGGCCTGCTGCTGCACGTACTTGCGGTACTCGGCGACCGCCGCGTCCAGCTTCGGGTTCCGCTGCGCCGCGGCGCCCTTGCCGGTGACGGTGATCTTCTGCCGGATGCCGTCGCCCTTCATGCCGGGCTTGCAGGCGATCTCGTACGCACCGGCCTTCACCTCGGCGGTGATGGCGGCCTTGGTGCCGGGGCCGATGTTCTCCCGCTCGGTGACGATGCGGTCGCCGGGCGCGTAGACGTACACCTCGGTGACCTTGCTGCCCTTGTTCTCGACGGCGAGCCGGACGTGCCCGGCCGGGAACTTCGTACGCGACAGCTTGCAGGCGTCGTCGGACGCCGTCACCTGCACGGCACCGGCTTTCCCGGCTCCCGCCACCTCGCTCTTCGCGGCGCAGCCGGCTGCGGTGAGGGCGGCGGCCGCGGTGATCGCGGCGATGGTCGAGGAGCGGAGGGCTCGCATGCGGGCTCCAGGCAGGTTCGGGTGGCGCTCGGACAAGGGGGACGGGCCCGGCGCGCGTCGGTTCTTCCACTAAGGCGCACCTAACTTATCTGAGGCTTACCTGATCACAACCCGACTGTCCAGTGATCCCCCTCTCATGAAGAACGGCCCCATAACGGGCCGCCCAACGCCGCTCCACGAACAGGTAATGGGTCGGTCAAGGTAAGGGCCGCAGTCCCCGGTGAGCTGTCACTCCTCTTAAATGACCGCATGACCGAACTTCACGTGATGCGAGTGTTCTGCGGGCCGGCCGGCGGGGGCGGAAATCCGCTGGGAGTGGTGCGGGACGGCGCGGCCGTACCGAGAGACGACGCGCGGCAGGCGCTCGCGGCGGAGCTGGGGTTCAGCGAGACGGTGTTCGTCGACGACGCCGGCCGCGGCACCGTCGACATCCGCACGCCCACGCTGCGGCTGCCGTTCGCCGGGCATCCGCTGGTCGGCACCGCCTGGCTGCTGCGCCACCTCGGGGAGCCGGTGGACACGCTGCGGCCACCAGCCGGGGAGGTGGCGGTGCGGTACGAAGAGGAGCGCACTTGGGTGCGCGGCCGCGCGGAGTGGGCCACGGGGCGCACGCCGCACGAGTACGCCTCGCCCGCCGAGGTGGCCGCGCTGCCCGCGCCACCCCCGGGCGAGGGGTGGCTGTACGCCTGGGCATGGGAGGACGAGGGCGCGGGGCGGGTGCGGGCGCGGGGCTTCCCGCGGCGCGGCGACAGCATCGCGGAGGACGAGGCGACGGGCGCGGCGGCCCTGCAGCTCACGCACGCGCTGGGGCGGGCGCTGGACATCCGGCAGGGGCGCGGCTCGCAGCTCCTGACCCGACCACTCCCCGGCGGGTGGGTCGACCTCGGCGGGCGGGTCGTGCTGAGCGACGTACGACGACTGCCCTAGCGCCGCCGGGCGGGCCTCAGGCGCTCAGCGGGCTGCGGCCGTCGCCGCCGAACTCCTCGCCCAGCTCGCGGAAGACCGCGGTGTTCAGCGCGAACGCGCGCTTGCACTCGTCGACCACCCGCTGCTTCTCCAGGTCGTCGACCGGCAGCGCGTCGAGCAGCGCGCGGTACTCGCGCTTGAACGCGGCCGGGTTGCCGATGCCCTCGAAGACGTAGAACCGGACGCCGTCGCCCTTGCGCGCGAAGCCCCAGGTCTTCTCGGCCGTGCCGCGGATGATCTGACCGCCGGAGAGGTCGCCGAGGTAGCGGGTGTAGTGGTGGGCGACATAGCCGGCCGGCCAGTCGCGGGCGCACTCGGCGACCCGTGCCGCGTACGCCTCGGTGGCCGGCAGCGGCCGGGCCTCGCTGCGCCACGCGGGCCCGGCGAGGTGCGCGAGGTCGCGCTCCAGCTCGGGGGTGCGGGTCAGCTCCGGCTGGATGAAGGGGCCCGCGACCGGGTCGGCGGCGAGGGTGTCCGCGCATCGCTCCAGGGCGCGGTAGACGAACCACAGCTGCTCGGTGTAGCGGCGGTAGGCGGTGACGCCGAGCCGCCCGCCGAGCATGTCACCCATGAACGAGGAGTTCTCCGCCTCGGTGTGGGCCTCGTGCGACGCCGTGCGGATCAGCGTCGAGAAGGGCGTGGGCAGGGCGGGGCTGTGCGCGTCCATGGCGGGCCTCCAGGGACCGGTGGGTGGCGGCCGGGAACCGATTGTGGCAACTTAGGCTTACCTAAGTCAATCGGTTCCCGACAGCTTGTCGGTAAAAGCCTACCCGTGGTCGCGCTCGGAGACCCCTCGTTCAGGGCAGCGTGAGGATCTCGGCGCCGCTGTCCGTGACGACGAGGGTGTGCTCGAACTGCGCGGTGCGCTTGCGGTCCTTGGTGACGACCGTCCAGCCGTCCTCCCACATGTCGTACTCGTACGTGCCCAGCGTCAGCATCGGCTCGATCGTGAAGGTCATGCCGGGCTTGATCTCGGTGGTGTGGTGCGGGCTGTCGTAGTGCGGCACGATCAGGCCGGAGTGGAAGGACGTGTTCACGCCGTGGCCGGTGAAGTCGCGGACGACCCCGTAGCCGAAGCGCTTGGCGTAGGACTCGATGACCCGGCCGATGATGTTGATCTGCCGGCCCGGCTTCACGGCCTTGATGGCGCGGTTCAGCGACTCGCGGGTCCGCTCGACCAGGAGCTTGGACTCCTCGTCGACGTTGCCGCAGAGGTAGGTGGCGTTGTTGTCGCCGTGCACGCCGTGGATGAAGGCGGTCACGTCGAGGTTCACGATGTCGCCGTCCTGCAGGACGGTGGAGTCCGGGATCCCGTGGCAGATGACCTCGTTGACCGAGGAGCACAGCGACTTGGGGAAGCCGCGGTAGCCGAGCGTGGAGGGGTAGGCGCCGTGGTCGCACATGTACTCGTGCGCGACGCGGTCCAGCTCATCGGTGGTCACGCCCGGCTCGATGAGCTTGGCCGCCTCCTCCATCGCCTGGGCCGCGATCCGGCCCGCGATGCGCATCCGCTCGATGGTGTCGGCGTCCTGCACCTCGGGGCCCGTGTACGGGGTGGGCCCGGGCTTGCCGACGTACTCGGGGCGCGGGATGGAAGCGGGGACGGGGCGCGGCGGGGAGATGGTCCCCGGGACAAGAAGCGACTGGCCAGACATGCCAGCGAGTGTATCCGCGACCCATCGGGCAGGATGGCGTCAGGCAAGGCGCCCACTGGCGGAGGAGGCCGGGATGGCACTGTTCAAGCGGGGTACGGCGGGGAAGCCCGGTGAGTGGTACTACTGCCTCAAGCACGGCACCGTCGAGGAGGGCCCGGAGTGCCGGGCTGCCGACCGGATGGGCCCGTACGCGAGCCGCGAGGAGGCGGCGCACGCGATGGAGACGGCCCGGGAACGGAACGCCGAGTGGGAGAACGACGCCCGCTGGACCGACAAGGGGGCCGGGAGCGGGGGCTCCTGAGCGTCCCGGCGGTCAGCCCGCCGACGCCCGCGCCAGACAGGTCGCCAGCCGCGCCCGGGGAACCGGCTCGCCGCCGCGGCGCGGGTGCACCGCGTTGGTGAGCAGCACGAAGAACGTGTCCGACGCCCGGTCCAGCACCAGGCTCGTGCCGGTGAAGCCGGTGTGTCCGGCGGCGCCGCGCGCCGCCAGCTCGCCCATGAAGCCGGGCTGCGCGACGCGGAACCCGAGGCCGGGCGGGGAGAGCATCAGGTCCACGGTCTCCGGGCGCAGGACCGGCCCGCCCCCGGTGAGCAGCGCCCGGCAGAGCACCGCGAGGTCCTGTGCCGTGGCGAAGAGCCCGGCCTGCCCGGCGACGCCGCCCAACGCGTACGCGTTCTCGTCGTGCACCTCGCCGCGCACCACGCCGCCCGTACAGGACGGCCGCCGGGCCTTGAGCAGCGCCTCGGCCTCGGTGGCGGCCACCCCGGCCGGGGCCAGCGGCCCGTACGAGGTGCTGATCATGCCGAGCGGGCCGGTGATGCCGTCCCGGACGAGGGCGTCGAGCCGCTCCCCCTCGACCTTCTCCAGCAGCAGCTGGAGCGCGATGAAGCCGAGGTCGGAGTAGCGGAACGGGCCCGGTACGGCACCGGCGGCCTCGGCCCACAGCGGCCCGAGCCGGCCGCCCGGGACGCCGTCGACGGGACCGTCGTACAGCGGCAGTTCGGCGGCCAGCCCGGAGGTGTGGGTGAGCAGGTGGCGGATCGTTACGGCAGGGGCGAAGGACGGCAGATACCGGGCCACCGGATCGTCCAGGCCGAGCGCCCCGCGCTCCACCCGCTGCAGCACCGCGACGGCCGTGAACAGCTTCGACAGCGACGCGAGGTCGAAGACCGTGCCGGCCCGCACCGGCTCCCACCGCTCGCGGGCCAGCGGTACCCCGCGGCCGCGTGCCACGTCGTACGACCCGTACCGCAGCGCCCACCCGGCGGCCTCCTCGACCGCGACGACGGGGCCGCGCCCGGCCACCGCCACGACGCCCGCGCAGCAGGGCGCCGGGCCTTCGGGCAGCGCGCGGATCTCCGCGACGAGCCGCCGGGTCCAGGCCGGATCGAGCCCTGCCTGGGCGGGGGTGCCGTGGCGCAGTGGTGCGGGTGCGTTCAGAGCCGGTTCCCTTCGCCGGTCGTGCCGTCCTCCATGGACTCCCCCCTACGCTGCCACGGACGGCACAGTCCCAGGAAGCACGCGAGCGCCAGAAGTGCACAGGAGCACTGGACGACGGCCATCGGCACGGCCGTCCGCTCGCCGGCGATGCCGACCAGCGGGGAGGCCACCGCGCCCATCAGGAAGGTGGACGTGCCGAGCAGGGCCGAGGCGGAGCCGGCCGCGTGCGAGGTGCGCAGCAGCGCCTGGGTGTTGGTGCTCGGCATGACCAGGCCCATCGAGGCCATCAGCACGAACAGCCCGGCGGCCATCGGCACCAGCCCGACGTGCCCGAAGACGCCGGCGGACATCAGCAGCAGGGCGACGGCGGCGAGCGTGATCAGGCCCAGCCCGATCGCCAGCACCTTGTCCAGTGAGACCCGCCCGACCAGCACCTTTCCGTTGATCTGGCCGAGCAGGACCAGGCCGACGGAGTTGATGCCGAAGAGCATGCTGTACGTCTGCGCGGAGGCGCCGTAGATCTCCTGGATCACGAACGGGGACGCGCTGATGTAGGCGAAGAGCGCGGCGAAGGCGAAGGCGGAGACCAGCAGGTACCCGGCGAAGATCCGGTCGGTGATGAGCCCGCGCATGGTGTGCAGCGCGGCGCCGAGGCCGCCCGCGTGCCGCCGCTCGGGCGGCAGTGTCTCGTGCAGCTTGCGCCAGACGACGAGGGTGAGCAGCACCCCGATGACGGTGAGCACGACGAAGACGCCGCGCCAGTCGGTGACCCGGAGGATCTGCCCGCCGATCAGCGGGGCGACGACCGGCGCGACGCCGGATATCAGCATCAGGGTGGAGAAGAAGCGGGCCATCGCCACGCCGTCGTACATGTCGCGGACCACGGCCCGGGCGATGACGATGCCGGCGGCGCCGGCCAGGCCCTGGACGAGCCGGGCGGCGATCAGGAACTCGGCGTTGCCGGCGACCGCGCACACCGCGGTGGCCAGCACGTAGACGACCATGCCGATGAGCAGCGGGCGGCGGCGCCCCCACTTGTCGCTCATCGGGCCGACCACCAGCTGTCCCAGCGCCATGCCGGCGAGGCAGGTGGTGAGGGTCAGTTGGACGGTGGCGGCGGGGCTGTTCAGGGACCTGGTGACCGCCGGCAGGGCCGGCAGGTACATGTCCATGGAGAGCGGCGGTACCGCGGTGAGGCCGCCCAGGATGAGGGTGACCAGGAGGCCGGTGCGGCGGGCCGCGGCGGGCACTGGAGCAGGCGTGGGGCCGTCGCTCGCGGCGGATGTTCGGGGACTGGGGCGGCTCTGATGGCTCTCGGCCGTGGCGGGGCCGGGGTCCGACATGAGTGTCTCCATGGTTTGTAGATGTACGCACCATGGTGTCATGTCCTCGCGGACTCCGACCCCTTTTCGCCCCCCAGGGCCCCTTGTACGGGAGCCCGGCCGGGCAGGCTCCGTACGGACCCGGTCAGGCGGGCTTCAGGCCCGGGTCGCCGGCCTCGGAGACGAAGGACGCGGCGGTGGCGACGGGCGCGCCCTGGGTGGTCACGGCGGACACCGTCCGGTAGTCGGCCCGCGCCTTCTCCTGGTCCAGCTCGACCGTCACGTAGCCGCGGCGGCCGTTGTAGAACTTCATGTGCGGGTTGGCCGCCATGTAGGCGTCGTAGTTGGCGGGCTTGTCCGCGCCGTCCTTGCCGCTGGCGATGGAGGTGGTGACGAACTCCACGCCCTGCGTCCGCGAGTTCTGGTCGGCGAAGTCCTTCTTGATGTCGAAGGCGTAGTGCACGTGCACGTCACCGGTGAGCACGACGAGGTTGTCCACGCCCGCCGCCTCGGCCCCGGCCAGCACCCGGTCCCGGGAGGCGGCGTAGCCGTCCCAGGAGTCCATGCTCACCTTGTAGGTGTCGGCGGGGGTGGAGCGCCGCTCGGAGAAGGTGACCTGCTGCGGGACGACGTTCCACAGCGCCTTGGAGTTGCGCCAGCCGTCGATCAGCCAGCGCTCCTGGGTGGCGCCGGTCAGCGTGCGGCTCTCGTCCGTGGACTCCGGGCCCGGCGCGTGCCAGCCGTCGCCGTACGCCTGGTCGGAGCGGTACTGGCGGGTGTCGAGGATGTCGAACTGGGCGAGCCGGCCGTAGTTCACCCGACGGTAGAGCTGTGCGTCGGAGCCGTGGGGCAGCTGCGGGCGGCGCAGCGGCTGGTTCTCCCAGTACGCGCGGTAGGCCGCGGCGCGGCGGACCAGGAACTCGGCGGGCGGCAGGCCGTCCTCGCTGATGTCCCCGGCGTAGTTGTTCTCCACCTCGTGGTCGTCCCAGGTGACGATGAAGGGGTGCGCGGCGTGCACGGCCTGCAGGTCCGGGTCGGACTTGTAGAGCGCGTACCGCAGCCGGTAGTCCTCCAGCGTGACCGTCTCCTTGTTGAAGAGCGCGGGCAGCGTGCGGTCGGTGTAGTTGCGGGCGCCGCCGACGGCGTTCACCGGGTACTCGTAGATGTAGTCGCCGAGGTGGAAGACGACGTCCACGTCCTCCTCGGCGAGGTGCCGGTGGGCGGTGAAGTAGCCGTCGTGGTACGCCTGGCAGGAGACGGCGCCCAGCCGCAGGCTCCGCAGCTGCGCACCGGGGGCCGGCGCGGTACGGGTGCGGCCGACCGGGCTGATCCAGTCGCCGACGCGGAAGCGGTAGTAGTAGACCCGGTCCGGGCCGAGGCCGGTCGCCTCGATGTGCACCGAGTGGTTGAACTCCGGATGCGCGTCGGCCTTGCCGCGGCCGGCCATCCGCCGGAACTTCTCGTCGTGCGCGATCTCCCAGCGGACCGTGACCCGCGCGTCCGGCATGCCGTTGCCCGGCTCGTAGGGGCTGGGCGCCAGCCGCGTCCACAGGACCACCGAGCCGGGGAGCGGGTCGCCGGAGGCGACACCGAGCGTGAAGGGGTTCCCGGCGAGCCGCTTACCGTCCACCTCCGCAGCGTACGCCGCGCCGCCGAGCGGCAGGTTGGTCGCGAACGCGAGGGTTGCCGCGGCCCCGGCGACGGTGAGGAAGCGACGGCGGCCGAGGTGCTCGGCCGCGGCCCGCATCTGCTGGTCGTGCTCGGAGTGCTGAGTCATCTGCCCCTGCCCTGCCTGAAGTGGTCTCGGACTTCTCGGTGTCAGCAGTGATTGCAGGGGCAGGGGGCGGCGCCGTGGCGTCGGATGTACGACGCAACGATGACGGCCGGATGAGGACTGCGACCGCAACGGACAATTCCCGCCCGGGACGCCTTATGCGGACGAACGGCCGCCGGGCGCTCAGCGAAGCGCGGGAACCGCCAGGTCGGCGGCGGCACGGCGGGGCTCGCGCCTTACCCTGCGGCCATGAGCGATACGACGACCGGCGCGACGGCCGGGACGACGACCGGGACGACGAAGACGGCAGTGGTGACCGGCGCGGGCTCCGGCATCGGACGCGCGGTGGCACTGACGCTGGCGGCCGCCGGCTGGTCGGTGGCGCTGGCGGGGCGCCGCGCACAGGCCCTGGACGAGACGGCCGCCCTGGCCGGGGACGGCGCGACCGTCCTCACCGTGCCCACCGACGTCTCCGACGCGCACGACGTGGCCGCGCTCTTCTCTTCGGTACGCGACCGCTTCGGCCGGGTCGACCTGCTCTTCAACAACGCCGGCACGTTCGGCCCGCCCGTACCGCTGGAGGACCTCTCCTACGAGGACTGGCGGTCGGTCGTCGACGTCAACCTCAACGGCGCGTTCCTGTGCGCCCAGGCGGCGTTCCGGGCGATGAAGGAGCAGTCGCCGCGGGGTGGCCGCATCATCAACAACGGCTCCATCTCGGCCCACGTGCCGCGCCCGCACTCCATCGCGTACACCGCGACCAAGCACGCCATGACGGGCCTCACCAAGTCCCTGTCCCTGGACGGCCGTCCGTACGACATCGCCTGCGGCCAGATCGACATCGGCAACGCCGCGACCGAGATGACGGGCCGCATGCAGACCGGCATCCTCCAGGCCAACGGCGAACTGGCCGTCGAGCCGGTGATGGATGCGGCGGACGTGGCCCGCACCGTCCTCCACATGGCCGCCCTCCCCTTGAAGGCGAACGTCCAGTTCGCCACGGTCATGGCGACCACCATGCCGTTCATCGGGCGGGGCTGAGGAGCCGCTGAGGCGGCGGCCAGGAGCCGTTGGGATCGGGGGCCAGGAGCCGTTGGGGCCGGGGCCGATGGACCGCAACGGAGCACGGGCGGGCGCACCGGGGCACTGGCCCCCGCACCGCCGCCCCGACGTGCCCTCACACCCCCGTCACACGTCCCCCACACCCCGCCCCGACATCCTCCACCGCCCCTTTCGCGCCGGGCCCCACATCCGCCGACCGCTCGGTACGATCCCGCGCATGCCTCCCCACAACGACCTGGATGACCAAGGGACTGCGCTCCTTTTGGAGTCCGCCACGCCCCGGGAGCGGCGCGCCATCCTGCGCCGCCGTCGCCACCGGCCGTCGACCCCGCGCGAGGCCCGCATCACCCAGCTCGTCGTCTCCCTTCTCTTCCTGGCCGGCGGCATCGGCGCCCTGGTCGAACACGTCGACGCACACACCTCGTCCCACACCGTCGCCGCGTACCTGGCCCTGATCGCGCTCTGCGCCGTCTCCGCCGAACTGAGCCGCCGCGGCCGCACCCGCATCAGCTTCTGGCTCCTGTGCACCGGCATGATCGCCCTGGGCCTCTCCACGCCGTTCCTTCTCTGAGGCCCTGCTCCCGTCCCCCTGCGCCGCCGCTCGTTTTCGTGCAGTTGTGGAGACGGGTTTGTGCAGACGATCGGGTGGCGGTGTGCCGACGGACCCGTGCATCACACGGCTCAGGGGCTCGGAGCCGAAGCCCCGAGCCCCTGTTCCGGCGGTTCACCCACTCACGCCTACCACTCGGTGGCCAGCTGGACGGTGGTGGAGAGGCAGACCTCCCCGTGCTGCCGCGCCGCGACGTGCACGCAGACGCGGTCGGGCACGCAGTCCAGCGACACTCGGGCCTCGATGAAGCAGGGGGCGTCCAGCTCGACGTACCGGTGGAACTTGGTGCTCATGCCCGCTGCCAGGACGGCGGACGGGTGCGCGATCGCGTTCGCGGCCTGGCGGGCGGCCTCCAGCAGGAGCATGCCGGGAACGTGGTCCACCGGGTGGTCGAAAAGGATCGGGTGTCCGGTGTCGACGCGCAGCAGCCACTGGTCCTCCCGGTCGGTGGCGGACAGCACCACGTCCCCGGTACGGTCCCGTCCGACCTGGGCGGGCGGAACCGGCTCGCTCAGCGGCACGGCGTCGGCGGCCCCCATGTCGGCCCGGGCGCCACGCAGCCTGCGGTAGACGGCGGGGGCGTGTGCGGTGAACCGGGCCACCGCCGTCCCGAGCACCACCCCCTCCCGCCGGGTTGCCACGTTCAGGGTCATCGCCGACATGCACCCGCGGCGACGCACCACGTCGACGCCCTGGATGTCCATCAGCAGCTCCGCGGGCGTCCCACCGACCGCCATGGCCCCGGGCACGACCTCGTACCGGAAGTTGTCCCAGATCAGGTGATGGCCGAACGGTACGTCGTAGCAGGTGTGCGACAGCAGCGGGATCACCTGCCGCACGGTCTCGGCGAACAGCAGCGGGTCGTGCAGGCCGTGGGTCGGTGCGTAGAAGCTGTGGGTGCGGGGCCACTGGGCCGTCACCATGTGAGCATCGCTCGACCGGCTGTGCCGACCGGTGAGCAGCACCTCGGCGTGCGAGGCCTTGTGCACGTACTGCCGCGGCACAGTGGCGGTCGCCAGAGCGGGTGCAGTCGGAACCATGTGCGTTTTCCCCCTTGGGCAGTGAGCCTGAACGGCTTCGCGTGCTGCGAACTTGAGTTAACATAAAAGTGGTTATTTTTTTTGTCCATAAGCAGAATGAGGAGACGAGATGGCAGATCTGAAACAGGAGAGGGCCCTGCGTACGCGGCGTCACCTCATGCGTGCGGCAGCCGAGCTGTTCGACGAGTGCGGTTACGAGGGCACCAGCGTGGTGCGCATCGTGGAACGCGCCGGACTGACCCTGGGCGCCATGTACTTCCACTTCCCGTCGAAGCAGGCGCTGGCCAGGGAGGTGATGAACGCCCAGCCGGACGTGATCGAACCGCTGCTGGACTCCCGCGGGGTGCAGCGGCTGGTGGACATCACCCTGGTGTGGGCACAGCGACTGAAGGTCGACCCGCTGCTGCGGGCCGGGGTCCGACTCGCCGTCGAGCAGGGCCGGTTCGGCATGAAGGACGACACGTCCTTCGAGAACTGGCAGCAGATCATGGCGACGCACCTGGAAGAGGCGCGCGAACAGGGACAGTTGCTGCCCGGCGTGCAGCCCGATGAGGTCGCCCAGTTCGTCGTCGGCGCCTGCACAGGCATCCAGTTCCACTCCCAGCTCGCGTCGGAGCGCGCCGACCTCATGGACCGCACGGTGCGGATGTGGCGGTACCTGCTGCCGGGAATCGCCCTCCCGGAGGTCGCGGCGACCATCGAGATCGACCCGAAAAGGGGGCGTCCCGAATGAGCGGAGCAGCCGGGACGGCGGGCCGCGACGTGCCCGCCTCCCGGCCGCGCAGCCGACTCGGGCGCACGGTCGAGGCGCTCGCCAGGAGTGCGAAGTCGCCCCGCAGCGACGCGTAGACGCAGATAATGAGCGGCGCAACCGAGGCCCTCGACAGGGCGTCGGGCGCTTTCCGGGCGTGGCCCGGAGCATGCCTGCACACCATTTTCGGAACGGGGGATCTGATGACCGATGTGATGTTCGCCGACAGAGACCGCCCGCAGCACCGGCCCGAAGGCGGACTGTTGAACGGCAGAACCGTGATGATCACCGGCGCGTCGAGCGGCATCGGGGCCGCCGCTGGGCGCCTGTTCGCGGCCGAGGGGGCGGCGGTCGTGCTGATGGCCCGGCGCGCGGAGCGGCTGCGGGAGGTGGCCGCCGGCATCCACGCCACAGGGGGCCGGGCGCTCGCGGTGGGCGGTGACGTCACCCGCGCGCAGGACGTTCAGCGGGCGGTGGCCCAGGCCGTGGACGCCTTCGGCGGACTCGACGCGGCTTTCAACAACGCCGGGTGGACCTCGGCCGGCACTCCACTGCACCAGATGGACGAAGCCGAGTACGACCGCATCATGGACGTGAACGTACGGGGCGTCTGGCACTGCATGCGGCACCAGATCACCGCCATGCTCGAACTCGGCGGCGGCGCCATCGTCAACACGGCGAGCGTGGCGGGAATGTTGGCCACCGGGGCGGCCGCACCGTACATCGCGGCCAAGCACGCGGTGCTCGGCCTGACCCGGGCAGCTGCCTCGGAGTACGGGCAGCAAAGCATCCGAGTCAACGCCCTCGTCGTGGGCAGCACCAGGTCCGAGCTGATGGACCAGGTGCTGACCGACGACCCTGCGCTGACCGAGCCGTTCACCCGGCGCGCCGTCCAGCAGCGGCTGGCCGATCCGACCGAGGTCGCTCACGCCGCCGCCTGGCTGTGCAGCGACCGGGCCTCCTTCGTGACCGGTGCCGCCGTGCCGGTGGACGGGGGCTGGACGGCGCAGTGACACGCCGCGCGCCTCAGGGCGGGGCGCCGCCCGGGTGCAGGAAGTCGAGGCACCCGGGCGCCGCGATACCCGGCAGCAACCCGGCCCACAGAGCGGTGAGCAGGTCATGGTGCGCGGACGTGCCGTCGAGGCGCTCGGCCACCCCCGGCACGAGACATTCCACGAAGAGCGGCAGAAGATCCGGGCGGCAGCCGGGCCGGAGCTGATGCTCCCGCCCGGCGACCACCGCCCGCTGCTCCGTCCACGGCAGCCAACCGTCGTACCAGTCCTCCCGGGCGGCCCCGTCCCGGGAGGATCGCCAGGCGGCGCGCACCGCGTCGTTCTCCCGCAGCAGGGCCAGCAGACCATGGCTGAGGTCGATGATGCTTTGCAGCGGAGACAGGCCGCGCGCCGCCACCCGGCCGACCAGCGCCCGGGTGGCCTCGTGCCCCTGTCGGTGCACAGCCTCCGCGAGGTGGGCCTTGGACGGGAAGTGGAACGTCAGCGCGCCCATCGTGACGTCTGCGCGGGCGGAGACCCGGGAGAGGGACGTACCGGCGTATCCGTGCCGGGCGAGCTCGGCGGCGGCCGCTCCCAGCAGCCGCCGCTGAGTCTGTTCGGCGCGCGCCTGCTTCGCGTACACGCGCTCACGCCGTGGGGCCGGCGGTACCGGCGGCGGGCTCGTCGGGTGCCGGTCCGGCCAGCTCGCCGCCGCGGGCCCAGAACGAGGGATCCGTCTCGCGGAGGATGACGGTGACCGCCTCGTGCGGGCAGCCGGCTCCCTCGGCGACGGCATCGGTCACCTGCCGTACGGTGCGGGCCCGGGCAGCGGCGGAGCTGCCGCTCCACCAGTCGATCGTGACAACAGGCATGACGCCTCCGTGTGTTGAGGTCCGGGTCGGGCAAGCATAGAACATAGCGAATATTATTTTTGTTATGCTGGGGCTCCACCGCCGCTGGACTGCTGGACGCGACGGCGGGGACGCCGCACGCACCGCACCGCAGCGCGGACGCATACGACGCACCACAGCAGAGGGGGAGAACATGACGGGCCATCAGGGAACAGCCGGACAGACGGGCGTGCTGACCGCAGGCCGCCGGACGGCCCTCGCGGTTCACCCGCGTCCGGCACGCACCGGCCATCCGTCGGGGCGCCGGGCCGTTCTCGCCGCCCGCTCCGACGTGGCGTTCACTCTTTCGGTGCCGACCGCACCGGACCGCCTCGACGAGGTCGAGGAGTGGTACCAGGAGCTGCGGGCGATCGGAGTGACCGTGCGGACGGTGTACCCGGAGGCCGCGCTGAAACTTCCGGGCGCCGCGGCGCACATGGAGCGGGCCACGGCCATGGGCGTGCGGTGCCGACTCCTGCCGACCCACCCGGTGTTCACCGCGGTGATCGACCGGCACACCGTCTTCATGGCCATGGAGTCGGGCGCCGGCGGCATCGGCGAGCAGGTGTTCCGCACCCCGGCAGGGGTCGCCCTGCTGGTCGAGGCCTTCGAGCGGTCATGGGGGTCGGCCCGGGAGTTCCCCGCCGGCCCGACCGCCGTACTGACCGGTCCGCAGCTCACCGCGGTGCAGCTGATGAGCTCGGGGATGAAGGACGACAAGATCGCGCGCGTCATGAAGATCTCCCCGCGCACACTCAGCCGGCTCGTCGCCGGAGCGATGGACACCCTGGGCGCCATCAGCCGGTTCGAGGCCGGCGCGAAGGCACAGGAGTTGGGGCTGCTGCGCTGACTGCGGCGCCTCATGGCGCGTCCCTGCCGACGACCGCCGAACCGTACGCGGCCACCAGCTCCTTGAGGTCTCTGCGCAACAGCCACACCAGCGTCTCCAATTCGGGTCGCCCGGTACTGACGAGGAACGCCCGGTCGGCGCTCTCGATGGTGCGCAACGCCCGGGAGAGCTCCTCCGGGACGTCCCGGGCGGACTGCTGCGCCGTACGTGGCGTTTCGTGCATGACGTACCTCCTCGGGATTTCGCGGTAGGCCATCGGAATGCGTTTCCGATTCCCGAAGAATAAGATCCCGGGATTCTCCCGCGACCCCCCTTTGGCGACCGGCCGCCGACTTCTGGCGAATACCCGCCAAAGGAAACACCACGCTCTGGACGTACCGCGGCGACCCCTTCTGAGCTGCACGTCAGGCACCTCGACGCTCGTTCGATGGCGACCTTTCGCCAGGCGACTACCAGCCACGCCAATCACTGGATTTCTTCACCCGAACACCTGCAGGATCTATTTCGGTAAAGCCCGGACCGAAATCAGCGATCCCACGAAGGATGAAGAAATGAAGCAGTTGATCGACGTCGGCGAAGAGGTGGCGGACGCCCTCGCCGAACACCGCCCCGTGGTCGCCCTGGAATCCACCGTCATCGCGCACGGTCTGCCCTACCCCGCGAACGCGGAGACCGCGATCGCCATCGAAAAGGCCGTGCGCGACGCCGGAGCGGTGCCCGCCACCATCGGCCTGGCCCGCGGAAAGTTCGTGGTGGGCATGGACTCCGCGCAGATCGAGGAGTTCGCCACCGCCGGCCGGATCCCGAAGGTCAGCAGCCGCGACATCGGTCCGGTGCTCGCAGGAGGGGGGCTGGGCGCCACCACGGTCGCCTCCTCCATCGTCGCGGCGGACCTGGCCGGCATCCCGGTCTTCTCCACCGCCGGTATCGGCGGCGTCCACCGCGGCGCCGGCGAGACCTTCGACATCTCCGCCGACCTGGTGCAGTTCACCCGCAGCAGGGTGGCCGTGGTCTGCGCCGGCGCGAAGAGCATCCTCGACCTCGGCCTGACCTTGGAGTACCTGGAGACCCTCGGGGTGCCGGTCATGGGCTACCGCTGTGACGACTTCCCCGCCTTCTACTGCCGGTCCTCCGGCTTCGCCAACCCGCAGCGCCTGGACGACCTCCCCGCCATTGCGGCGGCCCTGCGCGGGCACTGGGACGCGGGCCTGCCCGGCGGAGCGCTGGTCACCCACCCGATCAGCGAGGCCGACGCGCTGGACAGCGACCACATGGAGCAGGTCATCGCCGAGGCCCTGGCCGCGGCCGAGGCGGCGGGCGTACGTGGTCCCGCCATCACGCCGTACCTGATGAAGGCCGTCTCGCAGGCCACCGAAGGCGCCAGCGCGACGGCCAACCGAGCCGTGCTCATCAGCACCGCCCGGGTGGCCGGCGAACTGGCCGTCGCCTACGCCGACCTGAATCGGGAGCAGCAGTGAACCGAGCCGCGATCTTCGATCTGGACGGCACGCTCGCCGCCACCCCCGCCGCCATCGCACGGCTGCTCGTCCGGGTGACCGCGGAGGCCGGCTTCGAGGTCACGCCCCAGCAGGTGGCGCCCACCATCGGAAAGCCGTTGGAACCCTCCGTCGCACGGCTGATCGGCCGCCCGGTCGAGGACTCGGCCACGGTGCACACGGTGGCCCGGTACCGCGAGCTCTTCGACCGGGAGGTGCTGGCCCTGGGGCCCGACCTGCTGTACCCGGGCGTGGCCGACGGGCTGCGGGCCCTCGGTGAACAGGGCTTCGGCCTGGCCGTCGCCACCTCCAAGATCTCCGCCAGCGCGGAGAAGCTGCTCGCGGCCACCGGCATCCGCACGCTGTTCGGCCCCGTCATCGGCAACGACATGGTCGAGCGCGGCAAGCCGGACCCGCAGATGGGCATCCTGGCCGCCGCCGGGCTCGGCGTCTCGGTGGACCGGTGCTCCTACACCGGGGACACCGTCGGCGACCTGCGGATGGCTGCGGCCGCCGGCATGACTCCGATTGCCGTGACCTATGGCGTCGGCTTCGCCGACGAGCTGTCCCCGCACGCGGCGCGCCTCTGCCGCTCCTTCGCCGAGGTGGTCACGGCCCTCTCCGTCTCCGAACCGACCGGTGTCGCCGGGCACTAGCCCCGGCGCCCTCCCCCACCCCTCCCGACAAGGAAGTCTCATGACCCAGGAAGCAACAGAAGTGACACCGCAGAAGGCAGGTGCGCCGCAGGACGCACCACCAGGGCCGGCCCCGTCGTCCGACGACTCGGCCAAGATGAGCCCCAAGCAGATCTGGGCTCTGATCACGCTGAGCTGCGGGCTCTTCCTCGCCACTCTCGACTTCTCGATCGTGTACGTGGCACTGCCCAGCATCGGCGACGCGCTCAAGCTGGGCGAGAGCTCGCTGCAGTGGGTGGTCAGCGGTTACGCGATCTTCTTCGCCGGATTCCTGCTGACCGGCGGCCGGATCGGCGACCGCTTCGGCGCCCGCCGGGTCTTCCTCGGCGCGACCGCGCTGTTCGGCGCGAGCTCGCTGGCCGCCGCGCTCACCGACGACTTCACCACGCTCATCATCGCCCGTGCCCTCCAGGGCATCGGCGCCGGCCTGCTCGACCCGTCCACGCTCGGCCTGATCCAGCAGATCTTCCCGGCCGGACCGAAGCGCAACCGGGCCATGACGGTCTGGGGTGCGGTCGGCGCGATCGGACTGGTCGGCGGTGTGGTGCTGGGCGGCCTGCTGACCGCCATCGCGTGGCAGTGGGTGTTCCTCGTCAACGTCCCGTTCGTCGTGCTGGTGATCGTCCTCGGCTTCTTCCTGCTGCCGGGGCGCCGCTCCGACGCCGGCGAGCCGACCCCGCTGAACGCCCTCAGCGCGGTCTTCGGTACCGGCGCGATCCTGCTCCTCGTCCTCGGCCTGTCCCGGCTCGGTGACGTCGGCCCGGGTGCCGCCTCCACCTGGTTGGGCCTCGGCGGGTTCGTCGTCCTCGGCGCGGCCTGGGTGATCCGGGAACGCACCAGCCGCAGCCCGCTGATCGACCGGCAACTGTGGAAGACCCGGTCCCTGATGGTCGCCTGCCTCATCGACGCGTGCTACGTGCTGAGCATCGGCGTGGAATTCTTCCTCGTCACCCTGTTCCTGCAGAACGAGCACGGGTTCAACCCGCTCAGCGCCGGCCTGGCGTTCCTGCCGCTGACCGCCACGGTGATCGTCGGCAACGCGATCACCGACAAGCTGATCGCCCGAAGCGGTCCCAAGCCGATGGTCGTCACCGGTCTGCTGGTGGCCGCCGTGGGGCTGGCCCTGCTCGCCCTCGGCGCGCACGCGGACGGTTACGTGCTCGGCATGCTCCCGGGCCTGCTGCTGTCCGGCGTGGGCAACGGCATCGCCTTCCCCGCCCTGTTCATCTCCGCCACCTCCGACATCCCCGGCGAGAACCAGGGCGTCGGCGCCGCGATGCTGACCACCACGCAGTACGTGTTCTCCGCGCTGGGCCTCGCTGTGCTCGTCCTGATCCTGGGCTCCGACCCGGGCACCGGCAACTACCTGACGACCTTCGTCTTCTCCAGCGTCGCGGCCGCCGTCGGCGCAGTCGTCGCCGCGATCGGCATGCGCAAGCCGACGGCCGGCACCGCCGGCTGAACCACCCCGAACCGCCGGTCCGCCGGCAACCCGCGAGCCGCCGGCCGACCGGCCTCCCCCGCACGGAAGGCCGGCGGCTCCCACCCCCGTCACTGCCCCACCGAAAGGCAGACGCACATGGAAATCCTGGCGAGCCGGATCGTCATCCGGCCCACCGATCCCGAAGCGAGCCGCACCTTCTACCGCGAGCTGCTCGGCCTGGCCGTGTACCAGGAGTTCGGCAGCGGCCCCGAGCGCGGAACCGTCTTCCACCTCGGCGGCGGGTTCCTGGAACTGGTGGGGCGCTCCGCCGAACCCATGAGCAGCCAACCCGCCATGTGGCTGCAGGTCCGCAGCCTCGCGGAGACCCGCGCCCGGCTGCTCAGTCGCGGCGTCACCCCGGCGCGCGACGCCGAGGCCGAGCCCTGGGGCCTGTGGGAGATGCACCTCGCCGATCCCGACGGCATCCAGATCTATGTCGTCGAAGTGCCGCAGAACCATCCCTTCCGGCACGGCGTTCCGGCACCGGACACCCCGGCTCCCACGCCACTGGACGTCCAGATCAAGCAGGCCGATGCGGCGGACCGGGGGACGGCATGACGCTCTTCGCCCAGCCCGGCGACACGCACCTGGGCACTCCGGAAACCGCGGAAACGGTGACCATCGGCTCCAACACCTGCCGGATGCTGATTCCCACGACGGTCACCGGCGGCGAACTCGGCCTCTTCTCCCTCAGCATGCCGCCCAACGGCCCGTACGCGTCTCCGCACTTCCACAAGGAGATGACCGAGGTCTTCATCGTCCGTTCCGGAGAGGTTCAGCTCATGCGCGGCACCGAACCGGTCACCGCGCACGCGGGCAGCGCACTGTACGTGCCACCCAACACCCCCCACGGCTTCGCCAACGTCTCCGACCAACCGGCCGAACTGCTCATCGCCTTCACGCCCGGCGGCGGCCGGGAGGGTTTCTTCCGCGGCCTGGGCGATCTGCTCGAACGCGATGACCTGCCGACCGAGGACGAGCTGGCGGAGTTCGCCGAAAGATTCGATCAGTACAGATATCGCCCCTGACCGACAGCCGGTCGAGGGCGCCCGTACCGAAAGGTCCGTGTCCGTATGAACAGTTACACCCCACAGGCGAAACGCTGCGCGCTGCCGTCGTTGACCGGAATGCGCTTCGTGGCCGCCGCCCTGGTGTTCGTCTCCCATGTCGCCGGTAACCGCATTTTCGCCGATGGGCAGACCAACAATTGGTTTTTCGACCTGTTCAACCCGGCCGGCTGGCTCGGCGTAGGCTTTTTCTTCATCCTCAGCGGGTTCGTCCTCACCTGGTCCGCCAGGGAGGGCGACACGGTCACGGGATTCTGGCGCCGTCGGCTCGCGAAAATCTTCCCCAACCACCTCGTCACCTGGCTTGCGGGATTCCTCCTGATGGCCGTGACGGGTGAGGTGCTGAACGCCTTCTACGTCATCCCGAGCGCTTTCCTGGTGCACACCTGGATACCCCGGATGGACGCGCTGACCGGCACCAACGGGCCCAGCTGGTCCCTCTGTTGTGAACTGGTCTTCTACCTGGCATTCCCGTTCGTGCACCGCCTCGTCCGGAAGATTCGGCCCGCACGACTCTGGGCCTGGGCGATCGGCGTGGTGGCGGCCATCGCCGCCTGGGCCGGGTTCGTCTACGTGGCCCTGCCGAAGGAGCCCGAGATCATCTGGGCGCCCATGCCGTTCTGGCACTTCTTCGCGATCTACAACCCGCCGCCGGTCCGCATGCTCGACTTCCTGCTCGGCATGCTGCTCGCCCAGGTCGTCATCTCGGGCCGTTGGATCAGGATCGGCTGGCCGACCGCCATCGCCGGCATGGTCGCCGGTTACGCGGCCATGGTCGTCGTCCCGCCGGAATTCGGCATGATGGCCGTGACCGCCGCCCCGCTGGGCCTGCTCATCGCCAAGGCCGCCGCCGCCGACATCGAGGCCGGACGCTCGCCCTTCCGCGGCCGCGTCATGATCTGGCTCGGCGAGGTCTCCTTCGCCTTCTACATGGTCCACTACCTCGTCCTGCACTTCACCCTGAAGGCGCTGGGCGACCGAGTCGCCTGGACGCTGCCCGAGGGACTGGCCGTGGCGGCCGTGCTGATGGTGGCCACCCTGGGCGTCGCGTACCTGCTCTACCGCTACGTCGAGATGCCGGTCATGCGCCGACTGTGCCGTTCCCGGAAGCCCGCGGTCACCGGGTCCGTGGCCACCATGCCGGCCGGCCCGCGCGACGGGTCCGACACCCCCGCAGCCGACCCGGGCGAGCTGACCGGCGCCCGCTGACCGGCCACCCGGTCCGACAGCCGCGCCCCGCCCCGGCGCGCTCGCGCCGGCACCGCCCGGCCCACCACTCCCCCCGCACGTCATCGAACGAGAGGCACTTCCATGCCCACTGCCCCCACGGACACCACTCGGGGCACCATCATCCGCGCCACCGACCTCACCTTCCGCACCGTCGACGGCTGCCAGGTCGCCCAGGCGGTCGGCCCACATCTAGGCGCCCACATCGTCCGGCTGGACGTCGTCCGCGTGCCCGCCGGCGCCGTGTGGAATCCCGCCGGAGCCGTCGACGAGGAGAACGTCGTCGTGGTGTTCGCCGGCGCCGGCACCGCCGCCTCCGGCGACCGGTCGGCACCCGTGCGGCGAGCCGACACCGTCTACGCACCGACCGGCGACGGGTACGAGCTGCGCGCCGCGGACGACGGCCTGACCGCGTACGTGTGGCGCACCGTCCTGCGCCCCGACCGCTCCCCCGGCACACAGCCCCGCAGGTTCTCCCGGCTGTGGAACGAGGAGACCCAGCTCAAGGGCTTCACCGGGACCGGCCAGAGCGCGCCGGACGCGCGGACGGCCACCATGAACTTCCTCTTCTGGCCGGGCACCGGCTCACCGCAACTGTGCCTGCACTGCGGCTTCATGGCCCCCGGTGAGTACTTCAACGTGCACGTCCACCCCAGCAGCGAAGAGGCCTTCATCGCCTTCGAAGGCGAGGGCCAGCTCCATCTCGACGGCACGTGGTACGACGCCGTGCCCGGCGACGTGCTCTTCGCGCCGCCCGGCGTGCCGCACGGCACCCGGCACCCGCAGACCGACCCCGCCGGCGCGCGCTTCGCGACGTGCGGCGGCCCCACCCCGTTCGACCCGGTGCTCTACGAGCGCGCCGGCGTCCCGACCAAGGTTCGGTGAACTCTCGGCATGTGCAGGATCTTCGGACACTTCGACGCCCAGACCACCCCGCACGAGCTGCGCTCCGTCGCGGCCGCCCAGCGGCACGGCGGCCCGGACGCGCAGACCCACCGGGTGGGCCAGGGCTGGGCGCTGGGCAACAACCGGCTCGCCATCATGGACCTCGACGGCGGCGACCAGCCGTACACGCTCGGCGAAGACATCATCGCCGTGTTCAACGGCGAGATATACAACCACCAGGAGCTGCGCGAGAAACTCCGCGCCCGCGGCCATGCCTTCCACGACACGTGCGACGGGTCGGTCATCCCGGCCCTGTACGCGGAGTACGGACCGGCCTTCGCGGAGCACCTCGACGGCATGTTCGCCATCGCAGTGATCGACCTGCGCGGCGAGCCCACCCTCTGGCTGGCCACCGACGACATCGGCATGAAGTCGCTGTACTACCACTGGGACCCGGCGCGCCGCCGGCTGCACTTCGCGTCCGAGCTGCCCGCGCTGCTCTCCTTCCGCGACGTCCCGGCCGTTCCGTGGGAGGCGGGCCTGGACAGCTACCTGACCACCAAGACGCCGTTCGGCGAGCAGACGATGTTCGAGGGCGTGCAGGTCCTGCCCGCCGCCGCCACAGTGCGGGTCACCCGCGCCGACGGCTTGCGGATCACCCGCCGCAGCCGGCCGGCCCCGGACTTCCCGCACCGCACCGAGGAGGAGGCCGGGGACCACGTACGGCAGCTGCTGACCACCGAGGTGCATCGGCTGACCGAGGCCGACGTGCCGGTGTCCGCCATCACCAGCGGCGGCCTGGACTCCAGCTTCGTCACGATGCTCGCGGCCGAACGGGTCGCGGACCTGCACACGTTCAACATCGCCTACACCGGCACCTGGCCCGGGGACGAACGCCACTTCGCACGCGAAGTGGCCGATCGCGCCGGCTCCGTGCATCACCAGGTCGAGATCGACCCCGCCGGGTTCCCCGCCCTCCTGCCAGACGTGGTGTGGCACCTGGGCCAGCCCAACGCCGACCCCATCACGCTCTCCACCTACGCGCTGTTCGCCTCGGTGCGGGACGCCGGTTTCAAGGTGGCCGTGACCGGCGACGCGGCCGACGAACTCTTCGGTGGCTACGACCGGATCAGCAAGGCCGTGACCGCACCGCCGGGCACCGACTGGATACCCGGTTACGTGGACGCGCTGGCCGCCGTGCCGCACGCCCTGCGCGAGCAGTTGTACGCGCCCGCCTACCGGGACTTCGTCCGTGCCGACGGCCCGGCCCGGGACGACATCGTCCGCGAGCTCCGTACCGGTGCCGGCGACACCATGGATCGGCTGACCCGCTTCGAGATCGAGCGGCGCCTGCCCGCCTACCACCTGCGCCGCGTCGACCACCTGAGCATGTCGGCCTCCGTTGAGGTCCGCCTGCCGTTCTGCCAGCCCAGCGTGGAGCGCTACGCCCGTTCGCTGCCGGCCGCTCTGAAGGTGGACGCCGAACGCCGCAAGAAGGTGCTTTACACGGCCGCCGCCGAGCACCTGCCGACGTCCGTCCTGCACCGCCCCAAGCAGCCGTTCACGCTGCCCGTCACCGCGATGCTGCGTCCCGGACAGCCGCTGATGGAGATGGCGCGGGACGTCCTCGGCGCCGACCGGCTGCGCCGCCGGGGCCAGCTGGACCCGGCCCAGGTGGACCAGCTCTTCCGTACCCAGGCCCAGGCACCGGACGACCGCGCCGCGATGGCCATCTGGTCGCTGCTGATCCACGAACTGTGGCTGGACCAGTTCTGTGCCACGACGGGCCGCGAGCGCCAGGAGGTGGCGGCATGATCGGCTACATCGCACGCGCCATCGGCGCACCGACGCCCACCCTCGTCCTGGACCAGCGGCGGCTGCCGCGCGGGGAGGACGAGCTCCGCTCGGTGCTCACCCGGGTCCGGGACTGGCTGGAGCTCAAGGGGCGGTCGGACATCTTGAAGTTCGCCCTGGTGGAGCCCTCCGACCACCCCATGTTCGACCTCGACTACCGGTTCGTGCAGGGGCTGGCCGCCGGCAACGACCGCTTCGACTTCCAGGGCAGCTGCGGGCACTCCATCCTCGCTTCGGTCGTCGCGGCGGACGGGGAGGCCGCCTGGCTCCCCCGCCTCGCACCGGGCGGCCGGGTCCGCGTACGGGTCCTGAACAACGGCGACCACGTGGTGTGCGAGGTCGACGAGGCGCGCCGGCGCAGCGGCAGCTTCACCGTGCACTTCCTCCAGGACACCGGCGTGCGGCTGAACGACCTGCTGCTGACGCGGGACGCGACGGACCAGTTGCTGACCGGGTCCGGCGTGTACGAGGCGTCCTTGGTGTCCATGGGGAACCCGTACGTCTTCGTCGACGCCGCGGAGTTGGGCATGGCGGACGAGGAGGAGCTGTTCGCCGCGGGCGACGACCTGTTCGCCCGGATGCTGGAGATCCGTGCCGCGGCCGCCGAAGCACTCAAGTGGCCGGTCGACAGCGTCTTCCCGAAGATCGCCGCGGTCGGTGCCTTCACCCCTGGCCGGCTCGCCGTGCGGGCGATCTCCGTACCGAAGTGGCACCCCAGTTTCGCGCTGACGGGCACCACGTGCCTGGCCGCCGCCACCGCCGTCCCGGGGACGGTCACGCATCGGCTGGCACGTGCGGCGGGGCTGTCCCGCGGAGTCATCGAGATCGACACCCCGAGCGGTTCCACCGCGGCCGCCGCATCCGTCGCCGGACGTGGTGACGGCGCCGACACCCTGCACTGGGTCAGCGTCAGCCGCAAGCTCGCCCACCTGGACGAGCCGGCGTGCATCGCCTCGCTGAAGGACTACGACTACAAGGAGGAAACGGCATGGCAACCGCTGGCGGTGTGATCCCCGCGGAGGTGCCCGCGCGCCACGAACTCGCCCAGCAGTACGCCGGGCTGTACGCCACCCTGCAGAGCTGGGCGCTGCCCTCCGATGCCACCGGCGAGCTGCCGGCCGAGGTGTTCACCGCGCTGCGCGAATCCGGCGTGCTCGGCGCTGCGATCAGCATCGAGCACGGTGGCCTCGGCGGCGACGCCCGGCTGACGAACCGGCTGATCGAGCAGGTGGCAGCCGCCGACCCGGCGGTCGCCATCATCCTCTTCCAGCACTACGCGGTCAGCGCGCGTATCGAGGAGTGGGGGACTCCCGCGCAGAAGGCGCGCTACCTGCCCCGGCTGGCGAGTGGGGAGTGGCTGGCGGCGTCCGCGTGGAGCGAGAGCGGCGCCGCCGCCGACAAGCGCAACCTGTCGACCAAGGCCGCCCGCACCGCGGGAGGCTGGGTGCTCGACGGTGCCAAGGCATTCACCACGGGCGCCGGACTGGCCCACCTCTACCTGGTTCTCGCGCAGTCCTCCGAACCGGCAGGCGCGGCGACGACGTACGGCAGTGACGGGCAGACGTTCTACCTGATCGAGTCGGACAACCCGGGTCTGGTCGCCGACACCGGCATGGACCTGGTCGGCATGCGTGCCTCGGCGACGGGCTTCGTCGACCTGCGCTCCTGCCGCGTGGACGACTCCGCCGTGCTGGGCCCGGTCGGCGAGGCGGTACGGATCATCTCGGGCGTGCGGGAGTCGGGGGCCACGCTGGGCGCTGTCTCCCTCGGCATCGCCGAGGCGGCCCGCTCCCTCGCCCTGGCCCACGCCCGGCGCCGCGGGCTGGCCGGCGAACAGGCCGTCGCCTACCGGCTGGTCGACCTCGCTTCGAAGGTGGCGGCGGCCCGCGCCCTGGTCGACAGTGCCGGACGCCGCGACTCAGCGGATCCCGGCACCCTCACGCTGCACAGCAAGCTCGTCGCCTCGCAGACGTGCGAGGACGTCGTCCAGGAAGCCCTCCGTCTACTGGGCAGCGCCGGATTCCTGCGGGAGCACCCGCTGAACAAGCTGGCCAGGGACGCTCGGGCGGTCGGCCTGATGGGGCCGGTCAACGACCTGTGCCGGCGGTTGGTGAGCACGCAGTGGGCCGACTGACCGGACCGCGCGCCACCGCGCCGCCACCGGGGGCCGCCGCCCCCGCCGTACCTCACCTTCCGCCCCGTACGAGTGCTCCGGAGGAACGATGACAGTCACGTACGACCTGGTCGTGTCCAACGCCCGTGTAGTGACCCCGCAAGGCGTGCACCACGGAGGCATAGCCGTCTCGGGCGAGCGCGTGGCCGCGCTGCTCGAACCCGGTGACCGGCCCGAGGCCCGGCGCCACATCGACGCCGCCGGACGCTTCGTGTTGCCGGGCCTGATCGACTCCCACGTCCACTTCCGAACCCCCGGCCTGACCCACAAGGAGGACTGGCACCACGGCAGCCGGGCCGCCGCCGCGGGCGGTATCACCACCGTCATCGACATGCCGAACACGCAGCCGCCGCTGGTCGAACCGGAGGCCGCTGCCGAGAAGGCCGCCATGGTGGCGGGCGAATCGCTGGTCGACTACCGCTTCCACATGGGGGTGACCGCGGACGGCGTGGACAATCTGCGCCGGCTCGAACCGCGCCAGGCGACCTCGGTGAAGGTCTTCATGACGGGTCACCACACCGCCCCCCACATCATCCGCGACCCGGCGGTACTGGCGGACATCTTCGCGATCGCCGCGGAGAAGGGCATCCGTCTCGTGCTGCACGCCGAGGACGACGGAGTCTTCTCACTCCTGGAGGACACCCAGGAGCCCCCCACCGGATACGACGCGTACGAGTCCGCTCATCCGCGCAGCGGCGGCATCGTCGCGGTGTCCCGGGTCATCGAACTGGTCCGCCGGTACGGCACGGCGGCGCACATCCTGCACGTCTCCTCCTCGGAGGAGGCCGACCTGCTCAAGGCCGCACACCGGGCCGGGCTGCCGTTGACCTACGAGGTGACGCCGCACCACCTCTCCTTCTCGGCGCCGGACACCCAGCGGCTGGGGGCCCGTATCCGGCTGCGGCCGGCCATCCGCTGCCTCAAGGACCAGAGCAGGCTGTGGGACGCGGTGATGGACGGCGTGGTCGCCACCGTCGGCAGCGACCACGCGCCGCACACCAAGGAGGAGAAGCTGCTCCCCGCGGCCGACGCGCCGCCGGGGCTGCCGGGCACCCAGGAGATGCTCACCGCCCTGCACACCGGCATGCGGCGCCGCTATCCCCAACTGCCCGCCGAGGACGCGATGCTGCGGATCGCGCAGCTGCTCGCCGAGCGGCCTGCCGAGCTGTTCGGACTGGCCGGGCGCAAGGGCCGGATCGCGGTGGGGATGGATGCGGATCTCACGCTCTTCGACGACGAGGCCGGCTGGCTCATGGACGCCGGTCAGGTGCAGGCGAAGGCCGGGTGGTCGGCATATGAGGGCTGGACGTTCACCGGGCGCGTCCTGGCCACCGTGCGCCGCGGTGAGGTCATCTACGACAGCCGCGACGGCGAGCGGTTCGGCACCCCCACGGGCATCTGGCTGGACGCCGAGCCCGCCGTGCCGGGCCTGCCCACCACTGTGCCCACTGCTGGCTGAAGCGGTCGGGGAGGGGAAACCCCTGAAACCCCGCCCCTCCCCTCCCCGGCACCTCACCGGCCCGCCGGCGTGCCCGGTCCGCCCGGCGTGTCCGGCGCACCCGGCCCCACCAGAGGAGGAACATTGCCCGCCCCTGCCACCGACTTCACCCTGGCCCTGTCCAGAGTCCCCAGCCCGGTCACCGTCGTCACCACCACCGACGCCACCGGCCGGCACTGGGGGTTCACCGCCAGCTCGTTCTCGTCGCTCTCCCTCGACCCGCCGCTCATCCTGGTGTGCCCGGCCAAGTCCGCCGGCTCGCACCGCGCCTTCGTCACCGCGGACCGCTTCATGGTCAACGTCCTGGCGGCCGACCAGGCCGACATCGCCGCCCGCTTCGCCCGCGCCGGGACGGACAAGTTCGCCGGCGGCGAGATGGTGCCGTGCGAATTCGGGCTGCCGGGCCTGCCCTCGGCCGTGGCCCGGCTGGCCTGCACGCGATACGACGTCCTGGACGGCGGGGACCACAGCATCCTGGTCGGCCACGTCGACGCGACCGGCGTGACCGCCCGCGCCCCCCTCGTCTACCACGACCGCGACTTCGCCCGCCCGGCCCCGGCGAAGGAACTGACAGCCGCGCTATGACGACCACGCACCGAAGGAACGGCGCCGAACGAACAGCCCGGCGGGTTGGACCCCACTGCCGGGTACGCGCCGGCGCCTCGCTCGCGACGGCCACTCCCCTCGCAGCGGGGCGCCCGTGCTCCGCACCCCACACGGGCATGACGGCACCGGCTGCCACGCACGGTCAATCGGCGGTGACGTCGTCCGGGTGCACCACCTTCAAGTTGCGGGCGAACGCGTCGAACGCGTCGATGTTCGCGGACACCCACTCGATGTCGTCGCTGACGGTGCGCAGGGACAGGTCGATGCCGTAGGGGTCGACGCGCCACCCGTAGTTGACCGAGATGCCGAGAGATTCACCGCCGCTCGGTACGAAGCGGCGGACGGAGCGTCGCCCCTTGCCGAGGTTGTCGGTGGTGAAATCCACGATCTCGGGACCCTGCACGGCTCCGGGCTCGTCGCGTTGCACCAGCGTGTCCAGCACCTGATCCACCGGCCCTTGCGATGCGGTCGCGTAGCAGAAGAACGGCACGAGCTGCCTGCGGAGGTCCGGAGCGTACGCGAACAGGAACTGCATGGGGATCCTCTGTGGATACTGCTCGGAGATCCCCGCAAGAACGCGCGCCAGCTCCTTCTCCTGCGTTTTGTCGCGAACCCCGTCCACGAGAAGGGCGCAGTGCAACTCGGCGTACTTCTTCGCCCACTTCCGCCGCTGCCGGCCGGCGCCCCTTCCCTCAAGGATGGGGACGGCGATCCACCCGTCCGCCGGGTCTTCGGTGAAGTCGAGTGCGTACGTCGTGCTCATTCTGTGCTCCATCGACAGGATCAGGAGTTCCAGGTGTCCGCTTCTTCGTCCGGGCTGATCCGGATGGTGCGGGCGAATGCGTCGACGTCTTCGAAGGCCTGGAGGATTCGGCTGGCGGAGGGGTCGGACAGGATGATCAGGACGTCCGCCGCTTCCGTGCCCTTCTCGTAGCGCCAGGCGTAACGGAGGCCGACGTGTACTTCGTTGCTGCCCGGATCCGGGTCCTGGTAATAGCGCAGCACCCGCAATCCGGTTCCCAGGTGCGGAGAGTCGAAGTCCTCGACGATGGGGGGTTCGATGGCGTAGCTCGCATCGGCGTGGGTCAGCTCGCGCAGTGCCGTTTCCCGGTCTTCGCCCTCCTCGATCTCCACCAGGTCGACGTAAGCCGGAAGCGGAATGTCCCTGGGGTGCGGGAGGTGCAGGAAGACCTCGAATCCCGGAAAGGCCGGGGGCGCCTTCCTGGCATACATCGCCAGGATGTTGGTCAGCAGGTCGACCTCGTGCGGTTCCGGCTTCTTCGCCGCGAAGTCCTCCCAGAGGCCTTCTGCGAAGTAGCGTGCCCACGCCTCCGGCGACTGCGCCTCTTCGACGTCTTCGAGGCCCGGTTCCGGCCACATGAGTGGGACACGAATCCACGGTGCCAAGCGCATGGCGTGCTTGACGTTGAGCCAGCTCACTCATAACTCCATTTGAAGGTTCCGACCACCGCGTCGAACAGATCGACAAGAACGTCGGTGAACTCGCTGTCGAGATCGCCGTCGCCGGGTGTGGAGAAATTGATGCTGATCCAGCGGCCGGGATCGTCAGCGACGGGGATCACGTACTCGACCCGATGGGTCGGCAGAGCGGTCTGTCGGACCGCCTCGGGTGCCGACTGCAGTTTTTCGGCGTCGGGAGCGGATTTGTAGGAGCGGCGGAGTGCGGGGGCCCGCGCCACTTCGACCTTCTTCGCCGTTCCACCGGGAACGTCCTCGCTGGCCAGTTGAGCGATCACTGCCTGCGGAGGGACGGAACGGTCCTGGCCGATCGGCATTTCCGCAACGATGAACGAGGCCATGAGGAAGATTCCCCCGCGCGGCTGCACGGGGAGGTAGAGGTCAAGTCCGCCATTCCTCTTGGCGGCCCGGGCCTGCTTCTCGATCTGGCGGCGCATGTCCAGCCGGAAGCGCATCGCATCATCCCGGGGGATGCCCTCCGGAACCTGCCCCATGTGCGAGAAGAGGACCTTCTCGAGTGCTTCCTTCGTGCCCTCACGCAAGGGGATGCGAGCCCATCCGGGCGGCAGGACGAGTTCGTAACCACGGGGGGTGGTCCCCTCGACGGGCGGGGGCTGTTGTGCCAGATCGGACATGTTCACGCGGATGCCTGCTTCTTCAGCCGCCAGCCGCCCACCAGGATCGCCAGGGAGGAGAGCACCGAAATCACCGCGAGCCAGCTGTAGCCGATGCCCCCGATGAGGTTCCAGAGCAGGTACATACCGGCGACGATCATGATCGTCTGGGAGAAGTTGGAACCCGTCCGCGGGTTACGGACGAGTTCCCGATTCATGAGGAACAGGACCAACATCAGCACCGGTGCGATCATCAACGGCCACGCCGCGTAATCGTAGGTGAGCCAGTCCATGCCGCCGTACTTGCTGCCGAGGTCCTGGAAAGCGAAGCAGAGGATCGGCACCAATGTGCACGCAGCAAGGAACTTTATGGCCCGGGATTCCTTCGAGCTTTTTGCCGGCATTGTTGCCACTGTCTTCCACTCCCTGGGAGGGTTCGCTTCGGATTTCGCCATGTCCGGTCGTCGCCGGTCGCGTCTTACGTAGGGGTGGTCACCAGCGGCTCCCGACCTCGCGGGTCAGGACATCCTTGGCGTCGCCGTACTGGTCCGCGTAGGGGCCCTTCTCCCCGAGCTTGTCCCCTACGTCCACCGTGGTGGCGGCCCCGTAGTTCAGCTTGAACTTCAGTGCGGCCTTGTCCATCGCATCGGCGGCCTTCACCACCTCGGGGTTCCCGCCGAATTCGGCCCGCATCGCCTTGGCGAACTTGCTCGCGCTGGCGACCTCTCCCTCACCGCTCAGCAGGCGGTCCAGTCGGGTCGTCCCGGGCGTCGTCTCCTTCGCCCCGATCTGGCGCAGCGCCCGTTGGGCGCGAACCGCCTTCGCGCCGCGGGCCGAGTCGGTGCCGTACTTCATGACGTTCTTGTTGAGCAGCTTGCGCAGATTCGCGTACCGCTCGAACCGCCCGGCCCTGGTGGTGGCCTTGAGAGTGGTCGATGCGGCCTTGACGCCCTTCATCGCCACGCTGCCGACACCCAGCGTCGCCAGCGCGAAGACGTCCATGGCGACGTCCGCCCAGTTCCCGTCTCCGGAAAGGGCCAGCATCGTGTGCCCGACGCCGACAAGCGCCGTGAGACTGATGGTGGTCACCGTGATGAGAGTCGCCAGCCATCCGACCGGCGTGAAGAGGAGGGCGACGACTCCGATGATCGTTGCGGCCCAACTCAACACTTCAATGACGGTCTTGATCGTGTCCGCGTGCTCGTGCACCCAGTCCTTGAAGTTCTCCCACCCGCTGTCCTTGATGATGTCCGAGATGTCGTCGCCGATATTCCCGGCGTAGTGCTCGGCGCGGGTGTTGCGGTCGGAGATGACGTCGTTCAGCTGCTTGTGGTAGGTCGCCAGGTGGCTGTCGGGGTCGGACTCCTCCGGCGGCTTCTTGTCGTCCTTCTTCGCCTCGGCCGCCTTCTTCTTCATCTCGGCGGCATGGTGCTCGTCGGCGGTCTTCGCAGCCTTGAGGATTCCGTCCGCCCGCTCCTGGAAGCCTTCCAGATCGTTGGCCCAGTTGCCCAGGTCGCCGACCACGCGTTCGTAGCGGGCCGCAGTCTCGCGGAAGTGCTTCTCCAGCTCGCCGGACTTCTCACGGATCTTGTCGGCGTAGGCACCCTTCAGCGCATCGCCGTCCTCGGCCTGGCGCAGGATGCGCGCCTGGTCGCGGAGGGTCTTGGCGAGGTCCTTCATCCGGGTGACCTCGTGCCGGATGTCCTCCGGATCGCCGGGCACCGGGTCCTTCTCCGCCAGCGGATGCCAGTCGGCCGGGCGGCGCCTGCCCCTACCTGTCCCCATCGGTCACTTTCCCCCGTTTTTTCCGTGCTTCTTCTCGGTTGCGTTCTTCAGATCGAGGTCCCGCTTCTCGAAGTTCTTGAGCGCTCCCTCGACGTGCTTGCCCAGGTCCTCGACGTTGTCGAGCAGTTCGCGTCGGTAGTTGTCCCAGTTGGTGACAAACTCGTCCATCTTTCCGGCGATGCTGTCGTGACCCCAGATGTCGCGTATGTCGTCACGGTGCTTGTCGATGTCGCCGAGGACCTTCTTGATGTCCCGGAGATTGCTCTTCGAAGATTCCAGCAGCGTGTAGTCGACAACCAGCCGATCGTGGCCGCCCATTGGTCCCCCTCCATTTGCGCTTACGTAGTCGACAGCTGTGCGTTGCCGCTCAGCCCACCGGCACAGTCACCGTGAAGGCCTCGCCGCTGCCCAGGTGCAGGAGGCCCTTGCCCGGGGTGACCGGGCCGCCTACTGCGGTGCGGCTGAGGCGTACGCCGATGAGGTCGCCGCTCGAGGTGTCCTGCGGGGACAGCAGCAGGCCGCGCTTGGACTTCTTCAGGTCGACCTGCCAGCCGCTGAAGCCCGAGCAGACGTCGTCCTCGTCGCCGGCGATGACGATGCCGATGCCGCGTTCGGCGCCCCGCGCGGCCAGCCGCTTGAACTCGTCCTCCGCGTCGCAGTCCTCCAGCAGCTCGCCGTCGTCGATGAGGATGACGATCGGGTGCTGCGGGGACGCGGTGGCCACGGCCTCCTGCAGTTCGTCCTCTTCGATGTCGCTGCCGGTGAAGACCGCCAGCACGCCTTCGAGGCCCTTCAGTTCGCGCAGCGGGGACGTCCGCGGCGCGGCGACGACCAGGCGGATGCCGCGGCCGACGTACGTACGCGCCAGGTTCATCAGCACCGTGGAGCGGCCCGACCTCGCCGGGCCCGCGATCACGAACGAACCCTGTGCCAGGTCCGGACCGAAGGCCGTCAGGTCGTCGCCGCCGACGCCCACCAGGCCCCACAGCGGCGAGGCGAACGCCGCCGGGTCGATGTGCTGCCACGCCTGGTCGAAGGTGATACGGCCGGGCAGCGAGTCCACCCGGAAGGGGCGGAGGGACCGCGGCACCTGGGCGTCCCGGCGGGCCGCTCCCTCGCCGATGGCCGCGAGGGCCGCGTTCTGGCCCTGGCCGGTGGCGTCCTCGCTCAGCAGCGCGAACTGGATCTCCGTACCCACCTCGTTGCGGAACGCGCGCCCCGGCGGGATGTCGTCCGGCACCTTGCGGCTGTTGATGCCCAGCATCGAGAAGTCGGTACGGTCCGCGAGGCGCAGGGCGTACTTGTCCTCGGTCAGCGAGGCGATCCGGCCGGTCAGCAGCGTCCTGTCACCCGTGATCACCAGGTGGATGCCGACGCTCGCGCCCTCGCGCATCAGGGTCAGCAGCTCGTCGGTCAGCTCGCCGTGCTCCAGCTCGCCCAGGGAGGTCATCCAGCCCTCCCAGCGGTCGAGCAGCAGCACGATGTGCGGCAGCCGCTGCCCCTCCGGCGTGCCGGCTCGCTGCTCGCCGATGTCCGCGAAGCCGTACTCCGCGAGCAGTTCCTGCCGCTTGCTCGCCTCCGCCGACAGCCGGCGGATCAGGCGGACGGCCCGCTCGCTCTGGTTGCGGCCCACCACGGCGCCGCAGTGCGGCAGCTTGGTCAGGGCGTTCAGCGCGCCGTTGCCGCAGTCGATGCCGTACAGGTGGACGTCGGCGGAGGAGAGGGTGCGGGCCAGGGAGCCCGCGATCGTCCGCAGCACCTGGGAGCGGCCGCTGCGCGGCGCACCGGCGATGAGCAGGTGGCCGAAGGTGGCGAAGTCGATCGCGACCGCGCGGCGGGCCTGGCTCGACGGCAGGTCCTCGATGCCGTACGCCGCCGGGGGCAGCGCGCCCTGTCCCTGCACCGGCGGCAGGTCCTCCGGCAGCAAGGTCTCCGCGAGCGCCGGCAGCCAGGGGCTGTGCTGCTGCGGGATGCGCAGGTGCGCGTTGGCCTCGCGGATGGCGTCGACCAGCACCTTCAGGTCGGTGATCTCCTCTTCCTCGCTCTTGGCGGCCGCGGGCTTCGCCAGCGCGGCGCGGCCCAGGCCGGACCAGTCCAGCTCCCCGGTCCACGGGGCGATGGCCATCGGGTCCACGGTGCCGGGGCGACGGCCGCCGACGCGGCCGGACTGGAAGGGGATGAGGGAGGCCGCGCCGGTACGCACGTAAGCGCGGCCCGGGGTGTTCTTGGAGATGTTGCCGGCCTCGGGCGAGTCGATGACGTCCGAGGACTCGCCGCCGTCGGTGACCCGCAGGGCGATACGGAGGTTGGTGTTGGCCCGGATCTCCGGCGAGACCACACCGGACGGCCGCTGGGTGGCCAGCATCAGGTGGATGCCGAGGGAGCGGCCTCGCTGGGCGATGTTGACCAGGCCGGTGACGAAGTCCGGCAGGTCGCGGACCATGGAGGCGAACTCGTCGATGACGAGGAGGAGTCGGGGCAGCGGTGCCATGCCGGGGTTACGGCGTACCAGGTCCTGGTAGTCCTCGATGTCCTTCGCCCCTACCTGGGCCAGGATGTGCTCGCGGCGGTGCAGTTCGGCGCCGAGCGACTCCAGGGCGCGCTCGACGAGGTGGGCGTCGAGGTCGGTGACCATGCCGACGGTGTGCGGCAGGTGGACGCAGTCCTTGAACGCGCTGCCGCCCTTGTAGTCGACGAGCACGAAGGTCATGTTCTCCGGCGTGTTCGCCACGGCGAGCGCGGCGACGATCGTCTGCAGCAGCTCGGACTTGCCGGAGCCGGTCGTACCCGCGATCAGGCCGTGCGGCCCGTCCTTGCGGATGTCGATGCCGAACGGCCCGTCGTAGGACTCACCGACCATCGCCAGCGTGGACTGCCCGCCGGTCTGCCAGCGGGCGGCCACCGCGTTGGACGTCGGCGGCTCCATCCCGATGACGTCGAGGAGCCGGCTGGCGTCCGGCAGCGCGCTGTCCGTCGTCTCGCCGCTGATGTCGCGCAGCGGGGCGAGCGCCCGCGCCACGCGGGCGCACCAGGCCGGCGAGACGAAGTCGGGCCGGACGCCGAGGATCTTGGCCGCGCCCTCCTGCTGCACGCGCAGCCGCAGCACGGAGGGGTCGATCTGCTCCGTGTTCATGGGCATCGCGGCCACGGGGGCGCCGCTCTGGCTGTCGAGGGAGAGCATCACGGCGGCGGTGTTGGTCAGTGCCGGACTGGTGGGGGCGGGCGACTTGCGTCGCTTGCCCTTCCCCTTGCGGCGCGAGCGGCCGGCCTCGGCCGCCTCCTTCTTGCGCTGCTCGTCCTCGGCGGCCCGCCGCAGCGCTTCGTACGCGTCGCTCGCGCCGCCGCCGGCCTGCCGCTCGTGCCGGGCGTGCCGGGCGTTGCGCGGCTCCGCGATCACGATGCCCTTGCACTCGCCCGGCAGGAAGCGCTCTTCCGCGTCCAGGCAGATCGCGTACATCGATACGGCCGGGCCCTCCTGGAGCAGCCGTACGACGCCGGGCATCGAGCGCAGCCGGCGCGAACCGTCCCAGACCACGACGATGTCGGGGTCGGAGAAGCCCGCCTGACCGCGGTTCTCCTGGGCGACCTTCTGCCGGGCGTCGAGGATCTGGGTGAGTTCGCCGATCCGGGCGCCGACGGTCTCGGCGTCGTTGCCGATGAGGACGTTGGCGTCCTGCGCCGTCGGACGGGCGTGCGGCAGCCAGCGGACCCAGTCCCAACTGGCCTGCGCGTGCGCGTCGGTGAGCACGTAGAACTGCACGTCGAGCGGGCTGTGCAGGGCGGCCGCCTGCGCCACCGTCCACCGCGCCAGGCTGCGCGCGGTCTCGTCGGGGCCGGCGAAGCCGATCACGCCGAGCTGACCCAGGTGCAGGGCGACGGGGGTGTCGGCGATGTCCCAGGTGACCTGGCGCCGGTGGTCGTCCTGCTCGGGGTCGTCGAGGACGACGGCGGAGGGCAGCCGGCCGGTACCCACGCGCAGCAGCAGGTGGTCGGCGTCGCTGCGGCGGCGCTCCCACAGGCGGGTGCGGGGGCCGGTGGCGTTGGCCCAGATGGTGCCGGGGTCCGGGTGGTCGAGGCGGCGGTCACCGCGCTCCAGGACCAGCGCCTCCTGTGCGTCGCGCTCGATCCGGGCCTTGTGTGCCTCGTACTCCTCGACCTGCTTGGCGTGGGACTTGCGGCCGTGCTTCTTGTCCCAGAAGTAGTTGCCGATCATGATCAGCGGGCTGAAGACGGCCATCAGCAGGTACGTCGTACGCCCCATCACCATCGCCATGGTGACGGCCATGACGAGCGGGGACGCCGCCATCAGCCAGGGCAGCGGCCGGGCCTCGTACTCCTTCGGAGGCGAGGGCAGCCGGAACTTGGTGGTGCGCTCCGGCGGGCGCAGCCGCGGCGGGCGGTTGTAGTCGAGGGCCGAGCCGTCGTCGGACCACTTCAGGGCCGCGTCCGGGGGGAGGTAGTGGGAGACGTCGAGCAGGGTGTTGCCGACGGCGAGCTGGGAGCCGACCGGCAGCTGCTGCCCTTCGAGCGGCTTGCCGTCGACGCGCACCTCCAGCTCGGGCTGCGCGTCCCCCTGTGTTGCCGCGCCGGGCTGTCCGCCGGGCTGCCCGCCCGACTGCTCACCGCCGTGCACGACCAGGCGGAGGTCCTCCGCGGAGACCACGTAGAGCGTCATCGCGCGCTGCGGCAGTTCCGGATCGCTGATGACCAGTTGGCAGTTCGGGTTGGAGCCGATGTCGTACCGGCCGATGCCGAGCCGGTAGACGGCGCCCGCGTCGGGCCCGCCGGCCACCCGCACCTCGATGAGACCGGACTGCTCGCCGGGCAGCGTGCCCGAGGGGTCGTCCAGGCTCACCACCGCGCCGTCGCGCAGCGGGGAGGTGGTGACGGTGTGGGCGGGGTCCAGCGCGTAGTTGTCGACGTAGAGCGCGGGGGCGGGGTGCCCGGCGTGCGAGCCGGCACCGCCCCGCACCCGGGCCGCCAACTCCCGGGCCACGGCGTCGATTCGGGTCTCGGGGTCGGCGTCGAGGACGAGGTCTTTGCTGGCGTGCGCATAGGGGTCGACAACGGTCAGCTTCAAACGCACTTAGCTCCTCCTCGAAATACCTCTCTACGAGGAAGAGAATATCGTCCCGACAACTCGGCCACGCACCTCAGTATGTCTCAACAACATCCCGATTTGCTGGGGTTCAATGAGCCTTGCGACGGCACCTGTGTGCACCTGCCTGAGTCAACGACTAGGCTACTCAGCGGCGCGCGCCGAAGAGGTGCGCGCCAAACGCATGCCGGGAGGGGGACCTCGCGGTCATCAACGGAGGGAAGGGGAACGTCATGGCTAAAGACCTTGATGTCACATATGAGGACATGCGGGCCGCGGCGAAGAAGATGAACCGCGAGAAGGAGCGCATCGAGGAGAAGCTCCACGACCTCAAGAGCTACATCGACGGCCTGCTCGAGAAGGGCTTCGTCACCCGGCAGGCGTCGAAGAAGTTCGGTCACGACTTCGAGGAGTTCAAGCAGGGTATGTCGAAGACCAACGAGGGTCTCGACGGCCTGGCCCAGTACCTGGAGAAGGCCGCGGACTCCTTCGAGAACCTCGACCTCGAACTGGGCAAGTAAGGCGGCGACTGCCGCGGTTGAGCCTGCTTGCGCAGAGCGCTCGGGGGTGAGGGTGGTATCGGCCCGGATAGGCCGACACCACCCTCACCCCTTTTTGTTGTTTGCGGCGTCCGACTCCTCTCCATTTTCGTTACATCTCTTACGGTGCAGTCACAAAGTATTCACAAGCGCCAGCACGGAGAAAACGAAAAGACCGGAGGTTCGCCCGCCAAATCGATACATAGCACTTCTGTCCGTTATGACACGGGTTGCCGCGACCACAGTGAGCGGTCGAGCATTTCGTGGATCCGGCCCGCATGACCCCGGTCACAGTCGTGGCGAATTCCGTCGGGAGCAAGAAGCGAAACAGGCAACTGCACGCCGAAAGCTGCACTGTTGAGCGGCAGTTCGAGGGACCGTGCGCGTATCCGCACCGGCCTCCGAATGGGCCGGCGCCGCGGCTGCTGCCGGTGGCGGCGGACGAGTCGGCCTGTACGCCGGGTTCTGTCTCCCGGGGCCCTTGCGGGCCGCGGGGAGGCGGCCATCCATCTAGGGCTGCCGTTGCCGGCAGCCTCGTGCGGTCCACCCGCGGACTCGGGCGGGCAGCCCTCGAACATCCGCGCAGGGCCGTCCGAAGACGGCCCCTCTTGACCTTGCTCCAGGTGGGGTTTACCTAGCCCTCCGAGTCGCCTCGGAGGCTGGTGGTCTCTTACACCACCGTTTCACCCTTACCGGCGCCTTGCGGCACCGGCGGTCTGCTTTCTGTGGCACTGTCCCGCGGGTCACCCCGGGTGGGCGTTACCCACCACCCTGCCCTGTGGAGCCCGGACGTTCCTCGGGGAGGTCCGAAGACCCCCACGCGACCGCCCGGCCGGCTCGTCCGCCGTGCCGACCATGCTACCTGCACGTCACCACCGCCCGCCCCCGGCCGCCGTCCGGCGCCGTTCCTTGACCTTGCCGCAGCGTCAACGTTTCTACTTGTCGCCATGGAGACGGGAAGAAGCTCACCCATCGGACGGCCGGCATGAGGATCGGCGAGCTGGCGGCGCTGGCCGGCGTCAGTACCCGCACCGTGCGCCACTACCACCACCTGGGGCTGCTGCCCGAGCCCGAGCGCCGGGCCAACGGCTACCGGGAGTACGGACTGCGCGACGCCGTCCTGCTGTCCCGGGTGCGGCGCCTCACGGAGCTGGGGCTGGGCCTGGACGAGGTGCGCGACGTACTGGCCGAGGACGCCGGGCGCGACCTGCACGAGGTACTGGCCGAGCTGGACGCGGACCTGGCGCGGCAGGAGGCGGACATCCGCGAGCGGCGGGCCCGGCTGGGCGCCTTGCTGCGCCGGGCCGAGGAGCACGGCGGCCTGCCCGCCGAGGGCCCGGTGTCCGAGGAACTGGCGGATGTCTTCGGACGGATGGCCCGCGCCTCGGCCGCCCGCCCGGGCCCCGAGCCCGCGATGGCCCGGCAGGAACGGGAGCTGATGGCCATGTTCGAGTCGATGGGCGCGGCGCCGGCGGAGTTCACGGCGGTGCTCGGCTCGGCGCTGGACGAGCCGGAGGCGATGGACCGCGCGTACGAGGTCTACGCGATGCTGGACGAGCTCGCGGAGGCCGAGGTGGACGACCCGCGCGTGGCAGCGGCGGCACAAGCGTTGTGCGACTGCATGCCGGCCGAGCTGGCCGCCGGGGCGCGCGAGGCGCTGGCCGCCGAAGAGGCCGGGGCGGGAGACCCGACAACGGCCCGGACCATGATGCGGGCCTTCTACGCGCACTTCGCCCCGGCCCAGGCCGCGGCCGTCCGGCAGGCGATCCGGCTCTTCACGGAGCAGGCACGATGAGCCGGGGGCGCACGGCGCGCCTCCTGCTCGCCCACGAGGGGCGGTGGCTGGCGAGCCTGGGGCTGTGGGCGGTACGGCGGCGGGACGGAGCGGGCCCGGCGGCGCGCGGCGTGCATGCCTTCGGGTACGCACGGGCGCAGGCCCCATTGGTGCTCGGCTTCGCCTTCGTGTGCCTCGTGGAGACCGTGGGGATGTCCTTCCTGCTGGCGGAGTGGCCCGTCGTCCACGGGATCATGCTGGTACTGGACGTCTACACGGTGCTGATGGCGCTCGGGCTGCACGCCGCCGCGGTCACCCGGCCGCATCTGGTGGGCGCCGGGGTGCTGCGCGTACGGAACGGCGCGCGGCTCGACGCCGTGATTCCCCTGGCGCTGGTCGCCACGGTCCGGCGCGACCTCCGTTTCCCGAACGGCAAGCCGCCCGCCGGCGTCCTGGAGGCGGCCACCGGCGGACAGACATCGGTGACGGTGGAGCTGTCCGCGCCGGTCACGGTCGTACGGCGCTTCATGGGGGCGCCCGAGGAGGTGCGCACGGTGCGCTTCCACGCGGACGACTCGCGGGCGGCGGTGACGGCCCTGCGGGAGGCGGCCGAGGCCGCTCGGGAGGCGGCCGAGGAGACAGCGCGGACAGCAGCCGGGACCGTACGGGAAGCGGACGCCGCACCGGAGCCGGCCGCCCCGTGAGGCACCGGTCGCCTCAGGCCGGGACGAAGCGGACCGGTTCGCGGCCCGGTTCGGCGGCGGTGAGGCGGACGCGCAGGGGGTGGCCGAGGGGCAGCGGCGGGGCGTCGGGGGCGGCGTCCACCCGGCCGACGACCGCCGGGGCGCAGAGGTGGACGGTCCCCCGGCGGGGCCGGTCCGGGTGGACGTCGACGACGTAGCCGTCGAAGAGGTCGCCGACCCGGTCCCGCAGGACGGCCGCCTCGACCAGGTCCACGCACTCCCGCTCGACGCGGTGGGCCCGCCGGCCGCCCGCCGCCATCTCCTCCGGCAGTGCGGGCAGCGCCGCCCGCACCCATTCCGGCGGCGGCTCCCCGGCCGCCGCTGACAGGCACAGTTCGACCACGTACCGGTCGACGAGGCGGCGCAGTGGCGCCGTGGCGTGGGCGTACGGGGCGGCGATGGCGGAGTGCAGGGCGTCGCCGGGCGCGGGCGGCGTGCCGTCGAAGACCGTGTAGCCCGCGCCGCGCAGCAGGGAGGTGCACTCCTGGAGGAACGCGGCGTGCTCGGGGAGGCGCGGATCGAGCTCCCGGATCAGCTCCGCGTACGGGGTGTGGTGCGGCCAGTCGATGCCCAGCGCCCGGGCGGTCCGGCGCAGCCGGCCGACGGCGCCGTCCGGGGGCGGCGCTTCCTCGGGCGCGAACGGGGTGGCGAGGTGCGGGGACGGCAGGGTGCGGAGGATGCCGGTGCCGGCGTCGAGCATCAGGCCGGCCGCCGCCATGCCGGTGAGGAGTGAGAGCTGCGCGTTCCAGCCGTCGGCGGGCAGCGGTGCCCGGTGGGCGAGGCGGTAGCGGCCGTCCCGGGCCACGATCTCCTGCTCGGGCACGTGGAGCGAGATGCCGCCGCGGTCCCGTTCGCGCTCCTCGCGCAGCTCGCCGATGTCGCGGAGCAGGGAGAGGGGTTCCGCGGCCGTGCCGGACTCGATGGCGCGCTGCACGCCCTCGTGGTCGAGCCGGGCGCGGGAGCGGACGACGGCCCGGCGTACGTCGGTGCCGACCAGCGCCCCGTACTCGTCCAGGTCGAGCCGCCAGAGGACGGCGGGCCGGTCCTGGTCGGGCAGCAGGCTCGCGGCGCCCTCCCCGAGGGCGGGCGGGTGCAGGGGCACGCGCCCGTCGGGGAAGTACAGGGTCGTCACGCGGCGGTGCGCCTCGGCGTCCAGCGCGCTTCCTGGGGCGACGAACGCGGCGACGTCGGCGACGGCGTAGTGCACGCGGAAGCCGCCCGGTTCCCGGCGCGCGAGGTGGAGCGCCTGGTCGAGGTCGGTGGAGCCGGGCGGGTCGATGGTGAAGAGCGGGAGGCCGGTGGCGTCCTCGGCCGGCATCCGTGGGCTGCGCGCGGCGCGGTCGGCCTCCGCCGTGACCTCGGGCGGGAACTCCGCCGGGATCTCCAGTCGCGTCCGCAGCTCCCGTAGCGCGCCGCCCAGCGGGGCGGTGCCCTCAGGGGATTCGTCGGTCACACGCATCGGGCGACGGGGCATGGCACGAGACTAGGACAAATCCCCTCCAGGGACCGTCAAGGGCCGTCGCGGCGACGGCATAGGGTGCACGGGGGCCGCCCCGTCCGGTGCGGCCCGCTCTCGTGCCCGTACCGCCGTAAGGAGACCGACCGTGCTCACGCTGCTGCCGCCGTCCGAAGGCAAGGCCGACGGACAGGACGGCACGGCCCCGCTGGACGTGGCCGCGCTGTCGCTGCCGGGCCTCGCGCCCGCTCGGGAGGCCGTGCTGACCGAGCTGGTCGAGCTGTGCGCGGCGGACGCCGGCAAGGCGCAGGAGGTGCTGGGCCTGAGCGAGGGGCTGAAGGGCGAGGTCGCGAAGAACGCCGCGCTGCGCACCGCCGGCACCCGCCCGGCGGGCGAGATCTACACCGGCGTGCTGTACGACGCGCTCGGCCTGGCGACGCTCGATCAGAAGGCGCGGCAGCTGGCGGAGCGGTCGCTGCTGGTCTTCTCCGGGCTGTGGGGCGCGGTGGGGATCGCCGACCGCATCCCGTCCTACCGCTGCTCCATGAGCGTGAAGCTGCCCGGCCTGGGCGCGCTGGGCGCCTACTGGCGCGGGCCGATGGCCGAGGTGTTGCCGGCCGCCGCCGGGGACCGGCTCGTGCTGGACCTGCGGTCGTCCGCGTACGCGTCGGCCTGGAAGCCGAAGGGCGAGGTCGCCGAGCGGACGGCGACGGTGCGGGTGCTTCAGTCGAAGATCGTGAACGGAGTGGAGAAGCGCTCCGTGGTCAGCCACTTCAACAAGGCGACCAAGGGCCGGATGGTCCGTGACCTGCTCTCGGCCGGACTGGAGCCGGCCGGCCCCGAGGAGTTGCTGGAGGCACTGCGCGGGCTGGGCTACACGGTCGAGGCGCAGGCCCCGGCGAAGGCCGGCAAGCCGTGGGCGCTGGACGTGATCGTCACCGAGCTCTGAGCCCACACCTCGTCCAGCGTTGCAACATACGCAATGCTCGTTGCGAAGTATGCGGCCGAGGCGCACTATGAACGCGTGACTAGTGCTGCCTCCGCTTCCCCCGCTCCCGCTTCCGAAGGCTCCGTCCTCGGGCTCGCCCCCGTCGTCCCCGTCGTCGTCCTGGAGGACGCCGCCGACGCCGTACCGCTCGCCCGCGCGCTCGTCGCGGGCGGCCTGCCCGCGATCGAGGTGACGCTGCGGACCCCGGCGGCGCTGGACGCCATCCGGGCGATCGCGGCCGAGGTCCCGGACGCGGTGGTCGGCGCGGGCACGGTGATCACGCCGGCACAGGTCACCGAGGCGGTCGCGGCGGGCGCCCGCTTCCTGGTGAGCCCGGGCTGGTCGCCCCGGCTGCTCGGCGCGATGCGGGACTCCGGCGTGCCGTTCCTGCCCGGAGTCTCCACGACGTCCGAGGTCGTGACGCTGCTGGAGGAGGGCGTCACGGAGCTGAAGTTCTTCCCGGCGGAGGCCGCGGGCGGCACGGCGTACCTGAAGTCGCTCGCCTCGCCGCTCCCCCAGGCCCGGTTCTGCCCGACGGGCGGGATCAAGGCGGCCAACGCGCCGGAGTACCTGGCCCTCCCCAACGTGGCGTGCGTGGGCGGCACGTGGATGCTCCCGGCGGACGCCGTCCGCACCAAGGACTGGGACCGGATCGCCCGCCTGGCGACGGAGGCCTCCGCCCTGGGCGCCTGAAAGGCGCTTCAGGGGCGCGGGGAACTGCGCGGGCAGCCACGACGGCGCGGCAGTCGGCCACGGACGGTGGACCGCACCCCCGTAGCCGCGTCGGCTCAGCTCACCGCAGGTGCGACGTGTCGTTCAGCAGCCGCAGCGACGCGTTGTCGTCCGCGTAGTACGCGATCGCCGACAGCGAGGCCGCGGAGAGCTCCATCCGGAACAGCGACTCCGGCGGGGCGCCCAGCGCCAGCCGTACCAGGGTCTTGACCGGCGTCACGTGGGTGACCAGCAGGACCGTCTTCCCCGCGTACCGCGCCCTGAGCTTGTCGCGGGTGAGCTCGACCCGGCGGGCCACGGCCGCGAACGACTCGCCGCCGCCGGTCGGTTCCGCCTTGTCGGAGGCCAGCCAGGCGTTCAGGTCGGCCGGGTGGCGCTCGCGCACCTCGGAGAAGGTCAGGCCCTCCCACGCGCCGAAGTCCGTCTCGCGCAGCCCGTCCTCGATGCGTACGTCCAGACCCAGCCGGGCCGCGATCGTCTCGGCGGTCTCCCGGCAGCGGCGCAGCGGGGAGCTGACGATCGCCTGGACCGTGCCGCGTACGGCGAGCGCGGCGGCCGCCTCACGGGCCTGCAGGCGGCCGGCGGCGGAGAGTTCGGGGTCCGAGCCGCCGCTGCCGGAGAACCGCTTCTCCGGCGTCAGCGGGGTCTCACCGTGCCGCAGCAGCACGAAGGTGGTCGGCGCGCCCAGGTCGGCGGGCACGGCCCAGCCGGACGGCGGGGTGGCCGTGGCGGTGCCGGCGCCCTGCGCCCCGGCGGCACGGGCTCCCGCGGGGCCGGCGATCTCCGCGTCCGCACCGGCGAGCTCCGCGTCCGCACCGGTGATCTCCGCATCCGCACCCGCGAGCTCCGCGTCCGCGACCGCGGTGTCCGAGGCCGTGGCGCCCGCGGGCCGTCGCGGCCCCGAGGCGAGCGCCGCGCCCGACGCGCTCGGCTCCCACTGACGGCCCGCCGCGCCCGCGTCCATCGCCTCGTTGGCGAGCCGGTCGGCGTGCTTGTTCTCCTTGCGCGGGATCCACTCGTACGTGACCCGGTCCGGCGGGAACACGGCCTTGGCGGTGGCCGCGAGCGGCTGCATGTCCGGGTGCTTGATCTTCCAGCGGCCCGACATCTGCTCGACGACGAGCTTGGAGTCCATCCGGACCCGGATCTCCGCCTCCGGGTCGAGGGCGTGGGCGGCGCGCAACCCGGCCACCAACCCCTTGTACTCGGCGACGTTGTTCGTGGCCGTACCGAGGAACTCGGCGGCCTCGGCCAGCGTCTCGCCGGTCTCGGGGTCGATGACCACGGCACCGTACCCGGCGGGCCCGGGATTGCCCCGCGACCCGCCGTCCGCCTCGACGATGAACGTGCGCGGCATCGTGGCTTACAGGCCCGAGTCGGGCGTGCGGACCAGGATGCGGCTGCAGTTCTCGCAGCGCACGACCTTGTCGGCCGCGGCAGCGCGCACGTCGTTCAGCTCGGTGATGTCCAGCTCCAGGCGGCAGCCCTCGCAGCGGCGCTGGTAGAGCCGCGCCGCACCGACGCCGCCCTGCTTCTCGCGCAGCCGGTCGTACAGCTTGAGCAGGTCCGCCGGGATGTCGGCGACGGTCAGCTCGCGCTCCTTGGTGACGCTGGCGGCCTCGCCGTCGATCTCGGCGTACGCGGCGTCCCGGCGCGCGACGGCGTCGGTCACCTTGGCCTGGATGGCGGCCACCCGGTCGGAGAGCTCGGCGACGCGCTCCTGCGCGGACTCACGGCGCTCCATGACCTCCAGGACGACCTCCTCAAGGTCGCCCTGGCGCTTGGCCAGCGAGGCGACCTCGCGCTGGAGGTTCTCCAGGTCCTTCGGCGAGGTGATCGCGCCGGAGTCGAGCCGCTGCTGGTCGCGGGCGGCGCGCTGGCGCACCTGGTCCACGTCCTGCTCGGCCTTGGTCTGCTCGCGAGCGGTGTCGCTCTCCTCGGTCTGCGCGGCGACGAGCAGGTCGCGCTGCTGCGTGAGGTCGCCCTCCAGGGTCTGGAGCTCGGCCAGCTCGGGCAGGTTGTTGCGCTTGTGCGCGAGCTGGCTGAGACGGAGGTCCAGGGACTGGACGTCCAGGAGGCGGATCTGGTCTGCGGGCGCGGCGTTCAGTTGGGGGCTCCAAGGTTAGTCGGATGCAGCGCGCGAAGCGCTCGACTGAAGGGTGGTGGTGGGCGACGGGTGGGAGGATGCCGCGTGGGCGGTCCAGGGGTCGGTGACCGTACGGGAGACGTGCGTGCGCAGGTCCCAGCCGTGCCGGTCGGAGATCTCGTCGAGCTGCGCGGCCGCCTGCTCGCACCACGGCCACTCGGTGGCCCAGTGCGCGGCGTCCAGCAGCCCGAGCGGGCTCTTCTGGGTGGCCTCGGAGGCCGGGTGGTGACGCAGGTCGGCGGTGAGGAAGGCGTCCACGCCCGCCGCACGCACCTCGTCGAAGAGGCTGTCGCCGGAGCCGCCGGAGACCGCGACCGTACGGACGGTGCGCTCCGGGTCGCCGGCGACCCGGATGCCCTGCGCGGTGGCCGGCAGCCGCTCGGCGGCGTACCGGGCGAAGTCGCCCAGCGGCATCGGGTGCGCGAGCTCACAGACCCGGCCGAGGCCGCGGCGGCCCGCGGGATCGCTCGCGTCCGCCACGAGGGGGCGCAGCACGCGCAGGTCGAGGGCGCCGGCGAGGGCGTCGGAGACGCCGGGATCGGCGGTGTCGGCATTGGTGTGCGCGACGTGCAGGGCGATGTCGTTCTTGATCAGCGTGTGCACGACCTTGCCCTTGAAGGTGGCCGCCGCGACCGTCGTCGTCCCCCGCAGGTACAGGGGATGGTGGGTGACGAGCAGGTCGGCGCCGAGCTGCACGGCTTCGTCGACGATCTCCTGCACCGGGTCGACGGCGAAGAGCACGCGCCGCACAGGGGCTTCGGGGTCGCCGCAGACGGTGCCGACGGCGTCCCACGCCTCGGCCCGCTCGGCGGGCCACAGGGCGTCGAGGGCGGAGAGGACTTCAGACAGTGCGGGCACGGGGGAAGGTTACCTCCCACCCGCGGCTGACCGCCCAGCCGCGGTGACCGCGCGATGCCGGTCGCCCCCTCCCGGGCGTCGCGCGGGGCGGCCGGACCGGCCCCACTGGCACATCCGCCGCACCGCCGCAGGCGAACAGGACAACAGCCACTCATACGCGTGAAGTGGTCCATCAGCCGTTGATCGGTAGGAAGTGCGAAAACTAGCTTCTTCGTGACTGGAGGTGACCACTCAATGACAGCCTGTGCAACTGAGCGCGTCAGAACCGACGGGAACTTCGAGGACGTCACGGAAAACACCCCTGCCCGCCCTCCTCGGCCCACCGGGCCGAGGGGGCTCACCGGGCTGCCCCACCGCCCCGCTCCCTTGACGCTCGCCGCCGACGGCTCGTACGCCGCACGGCTCGTTCCCACGTCGGGCGGCGGCTGGTTCCCCGAGCGCTGGACGCTGGACGGCTGCGAGCCGTACGCGGTGCCGCTCCCCGGCCGCCGGCCCGAGCGCCCGGACAGCGCGCTGCTGCCGCTCACGGACGGCCGGGTGCTGATCGTGCGCCGCGCGGCGGGCCACAGCACGGTCGCCCTCCTGTACCCCACCGGTCCTGGCACCGGTGAACTCCCGCTCGGCAGCGTGGAGACCGAGGAGCTGACGCTGCTGCCACCCGCCCCGTGCGGCACGCTGGTGCACGCCCTCGCCCCCGTGGGCGGGGACGGCGCGCGCCGGGCCACCGCGGTCTGGCTGCTGCACGGCGGCGACGAACCGCAACGGGTCGCGCTCGTTCCGGGGCGCTGCACCGGCGGCGTCTGGCTGGACCGCGAGGGGCGGCTGCTCGCGCTGGACCGCGAGCTGGACGGGTTGACCAAGACCGTCGTGGTCGACCTCGGCCGGGGCGGCGGCGTCAGCCCGCTGCTGGAGCTCACCGAGCGGAGCAACGACCGGCTGCTGCTGGCCGATCCCGACAGCGGCCTGGTGCTGCTGCGGTCGGACGCGCCCGGGTACGACCGGATGGGCTGGGGTGTGCTGGGCAGCACGCGCCCGGTGCGGTTCCCCGAGGCGCTGCACGCCGCGGACGCCGCGCTGACCCCCTTCGCCATGCAGCCGGGCCAGACGCTGGCCCCCGAGAGCTGCGCGGTCGCCTTCCGGGTGGACGGGGCGGCCGGCACCTGGCTCGCCGTGTGGCGCCCCGCGACGAAGCGGCTGCGGCGGTCGGCCGCGCCGGCGGGCTGGCTGCCCGGTACGGGCCACTGGACGCCGGAGGGCGAGCTCCGCCTGCCGTACGCGACGCGGGCCGCCCCGTGCGGCGTCGCGCGGGCGAGCGTGGTGTGGGAGGCGGAAGCCGGCGCGCCGGCGCCGGACGCCTCGCCTGCGCCCCTGCCGGCCGCCCTCCCCGTACCGGCCGGGGCGCTCGCCCCCGCATCGCACTCGCAACGACTGAGACGGTTCGCCTGGAACACCTCGGCCGCGCTGCCGCCCACTTCCGGAATCCGCACGACCTCCCTGGCGCCTCCGAACGGCTGCACAACATCCACACAAACGAGCACGGCGGAGCGGGAACCGTACGAAAGTGCGGCGCATCCTCAACAATGCAGGCCAGTGCCGCTGCAACAGGCACCACTGGCGGCCCGGGAGGCCCGGTAGAGCGTCAAAGAGCACCCCGTTAGAATTTTGTAAGGGGCTACGCAGCCGGTTGACCCGGCCACCGACGGTGACGCCCGGGGGTGTGCCCGGCGGAGCTGGGGGAGGTCCCGACGCGTACACCTGTAAGCGATCTGACGGAGTGACACTTTCCATGTCCGAAGCCCGAACCGAAACGACCGAGGCGCGCCCGCAGCAGGCTTCCGCCCCGGCCGCAGGCTCCGGCAAGCACCGCGGCCCGGCAGCGAGCGAGGACGCGGCGGCGTCCAGCGCCGGGCGGCACCGCCGGCCCACGAACCAGCGGAACGCCTGAGCGGAAGCCCGGGCAGTACCGAGACGGCCGTGGCCGCCACGAGAGGGATCTCCCGTGGCGGCCACGGCCGTCGTGCGTCCCGAACCGCCGCCCCCGAAGGGCAGACACCCGGTGCATAGAGAAGGGCAGGGACTCAGCGCTTCTTGAGGCCCAGCACCTCCGTCGCCGCGAAGTTGTCCCCCGGCGCCCGGGCGGCGAAGTACGGCGACAGCACCGCGTCCAGCTCCTCGTACGTGAAGACGTCCTTGGCGGTGTCGAACTGCGCGGCCACCTTGGGCCGTTCGAGCAGCGCGACGAAGCCGCCGTGCACCACGAAGACCTGCCCGTTGACGCGTTCGGCGGCGGGCCCGGCGAGGTAGCCCACCAGCGGCGCGACGTGCTCGGGCGCCAGCGGGTCCGGCTCGCCCTCGCCCGGCTCTCCGAAGCCCGCGAAGACGTCCTCGGTCATCCGGGTGCGGGCCCGCGGGCAGATCGCGTTGGCGGTCACGCCGTACTTGCCCAGCGCCGCCGCCGTGGAGGTGGTCAGGCCCACGATGCCGCCCTTGGCAGCCGCGTAGTTGGGCTGCCCGGCCGAGCCCGCGAGGAACGCCTCGGAAGAGGTGTTGACGATCCGGCCGTGGACCGGGGCGCCGGCCGCCTTGGACCGCTCGCGCCAGTGGGCGGCGGCGAAGCGCGTCATGTTGAAGTGCCCCTTGAGGTGCACACGGAGGACCGCGTCCCACTCGTCCTCGGACATCGAGAAGACCATCCGGTCCCGCAGGATGCCCGCGTTGTTGACCAGGATGTCCAGCGTTCCGTAGCGCTCGACGGCCAGCTCCACGAGGGCGCGTGCGGTGTCGAAGTCGGCGACGTCCCCGAGGTGGGCCGTGGCCTCTCCGCCCGCGGCCCTGATCTCGGCCGCCACCTGTTCGGCCGGTGCCGCCGACGCCTCGCCGGAACCGTCCCGGCCCGGCTGCCCGTAGTCGTTGACGATCACGTTGGCGCCGAGCCGGGCGAGTTCGAGCGCCTCGACCCGCCCCAGGCCGCGGCCCGCGCCGGTGACGACGGCCGTCCTACCGTGCAGCACCATCCGTGCCTCCCGTTGTCCGTGGTTCCCGTCGGTCCGCTCCCCGGCCGGGCGCCTCACAGTTCGATGCAGGTGCGCAGCGCGGTGCCGGTGCGCATCTGCTCCAGCGCGTCGTTGATGCCGGCGAGCGGCACCCGGTGGGTGATGAGGTTCTCCAGGTCGATGCGGCCGGCCCGCCAGAGGGCGATGGCGCGCTCGTACGACCGGACCACGTCGCCGCCCCCGTAGAGCGAGGGCAGGATGCGCTTCTCATCGAAGAACAGCTCGAACATGTTGACCTGGAAGAAGTCGTCCATCGCGCCCGCGCCGACGATGCACAGCGTGCCGCCGCGCCGGGTCGCCTCGTAGGCGGTGCGGGCGGTGGCGGACTTGCCGACGACCTCGAAGACGTAGTCGAAGCCCTCTCCTGCCGTGATCCGCTGCTTGGCGTCGCCCAGTTCGTCGGGGGCGATCGCCTCCGTCGCCCCGAAGCGCAGCGCGGCCTCGCGGCGCGCCGCCACCGGGTCCACGGCGACGATCTGCGCGGCGCCGCTCGCCCGCGCGCCCTGGATGGTGGAGATGCCGACGCCGCCGCACCCGATGACGGCGACCGACGAACCGGCCACCACCTCGGCGGTGTTCAGCGCGGCGCCGAGCCCGGTGGTCACGCCGCAGCCGATGAGCGCGGCGATGTCGTACGGCACGTCGTCGGGCACCGGCACGGCGCAGTTGGCCGCGACCACGACCTCCTCGGCGAAGGTGCCGGTGCCCGCGAAGCCGAAGACGTCACCGCCGGGCCGCTTGAAGTTGGGCGTGCCGGCGCTCATGAAGCCGGCCAGGCACAGATGGGTCTGGCCGCGCCGGCAGGACGGACAGCTGCCGCAGGCGGGCAGCCAGCACATCAGTACCCGGTCGCCCGGTGCGAGCCCGGTGACGCCGTCCCCGACGTCGAGGATCTCGCCCGCGCCCTCGTGCCCGGGGACGAACGGCGCGGGCTGGGGCAGCACGCCGCTCATCGCGGAGAGGTCGGAGTGGCACAGCCCGGTGGCCCTGATCCGGATCCGCACCTTCCCCGGCCCGAACCCGACGGCCTCCACGTCGTCGAGGACTTCGAGCTTGTCCTGCCCTGTCTCGTGCTGTACGGCTGCGCGCATCTGCGGCTCCTCTGCGTACGGTCGGTACGGAAGGTGCGGTGGTGCGGGTGGCTCGTGGGGTGGCTCGTGCGGCTCGCTCGGGCGCGGGACACGGTGAGCGGGAACAGACGTGTCCGACCACGGCGAGCGGGAACAGGCGTGTTCGGCCACGGTGAGCCGGATCAGACGTGTCCGACCACGATGAGCGGGAACAGACGTGACCGGCCACGGTGCCGATCAGGCGTGTTCGACCACGGTGTCGGCCAGTACGGGCGCCTCCTCCCGGTCCGGCGCGGTCACCGACACCTGGACGCTCCCGGGGCCGGGGGCGTCGCGCCACATACGGATGCGCAGCGGCTCGCCGGGGAAGACCACGCCGGCGAACCGGGTGGCGTAGCTGCGGACCCGGCCGACGTCGCCGTCCAGCGCCGTGTCGACCACCGCCTTGAGCGTCACGCCGTACGAGCACAGGCCGTGCAGGATCGGCTTGTCGAAGCCGGCGAGCGCGGCGAACTCCGGGTCGGCGTGGAGCGGGTTCCAGTCGCCGGAGAGCCGGTACAGCAGCGCCTGGTCGGGCCGGATCAGCCGGGTCACCGTGTGGTCCGGGGCGCGCTCCGGCAGCTCCAGGCGGCTGGACGGGCCGCGGTCGCCGCCCCAGCCGCCCTCGCCCCGGACGAAGATCTGGGTGTCGCTGGTCCAGAGCGGTCCGTCCTCGTCGGCGGTCTCCGAACGCAGCACGATGACCGCGGCCTTGCCCTTGTCGTAGACGGCGGGGACGGTCGAGGTCTGGTGCGCCGCGCCCTTGACGGGGATCGGCCGGTGCAGGGTGATCTTCTGGGCGCCGTGCAGGACGGCCGCGAGGTCCACGTCGATGCCGGGGGACGAGAGCCCGCCGACCACGGCCATGCCACCGCCGGCGACGGTCGCGAAGCTGGGCAGGACGTGCAGCCGGCTCTCCAGGGTGTAGCGCAGCTCGTCGGGGTCGGTGGCGGCGCCGGGCCGCTCCTCCGTGGCGGCGCCCGCGCCGATGCCGAGGTGGTAGAGCTGGACGTCCTTGTGGTCCCAGGCGAGGTCGGAGGTGCGCGGCTCGGCGGCAACGGCCTTGGCGGCGTCGATGGGCATGGGGCGGGGCTCCTTCGCCGTGGTGCGGGTGTCGTACGGGGCGTGCGGAGGGCGGAAGCAGCGGTCGGCAAGACCCCGGCCGGGCGTCCGCACCGTCGGCCGGCCGGGGTCGTCAGCGGTCGGTGACGCGCCGGGGCGGGCGACGCGCGACACCGCGCGACACGGCGCAGCACACCCCGCGCACCCGCACTAGAACGCGTTCTACCGATGGGCCATGTATAGCCGATCCACGCTCGACCCGGAACCCCCTGACGCACCGTCAGGTGAGCCGTCGGATTCGGCCTCGCACACCCCGGCCGTCGCACCCGTGACATTTGTCCTGCCCGGCCGACGACATTCTCTTCTACCCGGAACGCCCCCGTTCTCCGTAGATTCATGGGCATGAGGAAAACAACGGGGACAACGGGGACAACGGGGACAACGGGGGCGACGGAGACGACGGGGACGACGAAGACGGCGGGAACGACGAAGACGGCGGGAACGACGGGGACGACGGGGTCAAGTGGGAGCGCGCGGGATGCCACAGCGGTGGCGTTCTCGGGCGTGGTGAAGACCTACGGTGAGGTGCGGGCCGTCGACGGGCTGGACCTCACGGTCGACCGCGGCGAGACCGTCGCGCTGCTGGGGCGGAACGGCGCCGGCAAATCGACCACGATCAGCATGCTGCTCGGCCTGCTGCCGCCCACGTCCGGCGAGGTGCGGTTGTTCGGCGGCACGCCGGAACAGGCGGTACGCCAGGGGCGGATCGGCGCGATGCTGCAGGACGGCCGGCCGATACCGCGCGTGACGGTGCGGGAGCTGATCACCTTCGTCGCGGCCACGTATCCGAAGCCGATGGCGGTGTCGGAAGCGCTGGCGCTGGCCGGCCTGGAGGAGCTGGCCGGGCAGCGGGTGGACCGGCTCTCCGGCGGCCAGGCGCAGCGGGTCCGCTTCGCGGTGGCGCTGGCCGGCGATCCGGACCTGGTCGTGCTGGACGAGCCGACCACCGCGCTGGACGTCGAGGGCCGCCGGGACTTCTGGCAGGCGATGCGGGCGTACGCGCGCCGCGGCAACACCGTGGTGTTCTCCACGCACTACCTCACCGAGGCCGATGAGAACGCCGACCGGATCGTGGTCGTGGACCACGGCCGGGTGGTGGCCGACGGCAGCGGCGAGACGATCAAGCGCGCCGTCGGCGGCGCGCTGGTCTCCTTCGACCTGGCGGGCGGGCCCAGTGACGGGCTGACCGAGCTGCCGGGGGTCACCTCCCTGGAGATACGGGGCGACCGGGCGCTGCTGCGGTCCGCCGACTCCGACGCGACCGTGCTCGAACTGGCACGGCTGGGCCTCGTACGGGGCCTGCAGGTGGCCCCGGCCAGCCTGGAGGACGCGTTCCTCACCCTCACTTCCTCCCGTACGGACGCCGCGGACGGCGGCCCTGCGGTCAGCGGTACCGGTGCCTCGGAAGGCGCCGCGGCGGTCGGCGAAGGAGCCCTGCGATGATCGACTACATCCGTCTCGAAGTCCGCAGGACCCTCCGCGACAAGGGCTTCGTCGTCTTCGGCATCGGGATGCCGGTGGTGATGTACCTGCTCCTGACCAACCTCGCCGGGAGTTCGGGCAAGGAAGCCGAGGCCTGGAAGGTCACCGCCATGGTCGGCATGGCGTCGTACGGCGCCTTGGGCGCGGCGCTCGGCACCGGCAACGGCCTCGCCGAGGACAAGAAGCTCGGCTGGCTACGGCAGCTGCGGATCACGCCGCTGTCCCCGGCCCGAGTGGTGGTGGGCCGCGGGCTCAGCGCCTCGGTGACGGTGCTGCCCGCGATCATCGTGGTGCTGCTGCTGGGCGCGCTGGTCAACGGCATACACCTGGCGGCCTGGCAGTGGATCGGCCTGGTGGTACTGCTGTGGCTGGGCACCACGCCGTTCACGCTGCTGGGCCTGGGCAACGGCTACCGCCTCTCGGCGCAGGCCGCCGGCATGGTGAACGCCGGCTGCATGATGGTGCTGGCGATCATCGGCGGTCTGTGGTTCCCGGCCGCCGCGTTCCCCGGCTGGCTGCAGGAAATATCCCGCTGGACGCCGTCGAACCGCTTCGCGGACCTCGGCTGGAGCGTCACCGCGGGGCACGGCCCGTCGGCGGGTACGGTCCTGGTGCTGGTGGCGTGGCTGGCGGCGTTCGGCGCCTACGCGGTGTACGCGTACCGGCGCGCGGCGCGGACGGCCTGAGGTGGGACGAGGCGGTGCCGCGATGGCGCGGGTCCCGGAGTTCGAGGACGAGATGGCGGAGCGGGACGAGGCCCCGACGAAGGGCTGCGACAGCGGACGGCGCTTCTGGGTGAACGGGGGGACGCGGAAGGGTGGGCCCATCACCTTCGGGAAGGGCCCCACGCCCGCCACGTTCATGCCTTGGCTGGTTCTGGGCGTGGGCGCGATCTCCAACACGATCAACGGGAAGGCCGGCAACCCCTGGGTGGCCGGGGCCGCTCTGCTGGTCTTCAACTCGCTCTACGTCGGAGTCGTGCGCACCGCCTTCAACCCCCGGGCCCGCGAGACCTGGGTGCCCTACGGCCTGCTGGCCGCGCTGGCGGCCGTGACCTACACGCTGGCGATCGCCTACGGCGGGGCCTGGACGATGTTCTTCCCCCTGATGACGCTGGCCGCGGGCACCTTGCTGCGCGGACGGCCGCTGTTCGTGGCGCTGTTCATCGCCAGCGCCTCGGCCGGCTCGCTCGCCGGCCACGGCAGCGGTGACCCGTGGGACGCCTCGACCATCGGCTACGGCACCTTCATCTCCGGCATGGTCACCTCGGCCGTCCTCGGCCTCTTCGAGGCCAACCGGCGGCTGCGGGCCACCGAGGGCGAACTGGCCCGTACGGCGGTGGAGAAGGAGCGGCTGCGGTTCTCGCGCGACCTGCACGACCTGCTGGGGCACACCCTCTCGGTGGTCGTGGTGAAGGCGGAGGCGGTGCGCCGGCTGGCGCCCCGGGACGTGGACGCGGCGCTGGCCCAGGCCGCGGACATCGAGGCGGTGGGGCGGCAGGCGCTCACCGAGATCCGTGAGGCCGTCACCGGGTACCGCCAGGGCAGCCTGGCCACCGAGCTGGACCGGGCCCGCTCGGCGCTGGAGGCGGGCGGTATCGAGCCGGTCGTGCGCCAGTCGGGCCCGCCGCTCTCCCCGCAGGCGGGGGCGCTGCTGGGCTGGGTCGTGCGGGAGGGCGTCACCAACGCGGTACGGCACAGCGGCGCCGCCCGCTGCGAGATCGAGGTCCGCGTCGACGGCGGTCGGGCCCGGCTGACAATCACCGACGACGGCCGCGGTCCCGTAAGCTCCGAGGCGCTCGCCGGGGGCAGCGGCGGCACGGGGCTGACCGGGCTCGCCGAGCGACTGGCCGCGGCCGGCGGCACGCTGGACGCGGGGCCCGACGGCCGGCGCGGCTTCCGGCTGGTGGCCGAACTGCCCGAGGACGGCGTACTGGCGGACGCGGAGGAGAGACCCGAGTGATCAAGGTCCTGCTGGCCGAGGACCAGGGGATGATGCGCGGCGCACTGGCGCTGCTGCTGAACCTGGAGACGGACATGGAGGTGGTGGCCCAGGTACCGGCCGGGGATCGGATCGTCGACGCCGCGCTGGAGACCTCCCCGGACATCGCGCTGCTGGACATCGAACTGCCCGGGCGCAGCGGCCTGGACGCGGCGGCGGATCTGCGCGAGGCGCTGCCGGAGTGCAAGGTGCTGATCGTGACCACGTTCGGGCGGCCGGGGTACCTGCGCCGCGCGATGGAGGCCGGGGCCTGCGGTTTCCTGGTCAAGGACGGGCCGGTGGAGGAGCTGGCCGCGGCGATCCGGCGGGTGCTGGCCGGAGAGCGGGTGATCGACCCCGGGCTGGCGGCGGCCGCGCTGAGCGCCGGGCCGAATCCGCTGACGCCGCGCGAGCAGGAGGTGCTGACCGCCGCGGTGGACGGCGCGACGGTGGCCGACATCGCGGGCAAGCTGCACCTCTCGCAGGCGACCGTGCGCAACTACCTCTCAGCGGCGATCGGCAAGACCGGTACGCGCAACCGCATGGAAGCGGTACGCGCGGCCCGCCGCAACGGCTGGCTGTAGGCCGGCCCGACACCCCGACCGGCTGTAACAGCGGCCCGACACACCGACCGGTGTAGTAGCGACCCGACGCAACGGCTGTCTTCAAGGCGTCCCGACGCACCAACCATCTGCGGGAACAACCAGCACAACGACCGACCGCTGGGCGGGGCATCACGCGCCGACCGACTGCAGGTACGGCCCGGCGCGACGGCCGACTGCAGGTACAGGCCCCGCGACGGCCGGATGCGGGGTGGGCCGGTCGTCACTCCTCCCGCAGGTACGCCTCGTACTGTTCCGCGGTGAGCAGGTCGTCGGTGCTGCCGCTGAACCGGCAGGTGACCAGCCAGCCGTCCCCGTAGGGATCCTCGTTGACCTGCTCGGGGGAGTCGATGAGCGAGGTGTTGACCGCCACCACCGTGCCCGCCAGGGGCAGATAGACCTCGCTGACGGCCTTGACCGACTCCAGCGAGCCGAAGGGGTCGCCCGCGTCGAAGCGTTCGCCCGTCTTGGGCAGTTCGACGTAGACGATGTCGCCGAGCTGCCGCTGGGCGTGGTCGGTGATGCCGATCGTGGCCCGGTCGCCGTCCAGGCGGAGCCACTCGTGGTCCTTGCTGTACGACAGGTCCGCGGGGATTTTCACCATGCCGATGACGGTGGCACTCCCGCCGGCGGACCGACAAGGCGGAAACCGGGCTGCCGGCCCCGGCCGTGGCAGGCCGGGCGCGGGGGCTCAGGTCCGCAGGTAGGAGGCGCCGTTGACGTCGAGCACGGTGCCCGAGCTCCACTGCGCCTCGGGAGAGGCCAGCCAGCGGACGGCGGCCGCGATCTCGGCCGGCTCGGCGACCCGGCCGAACGGGCTCTGGGCGCGGATCGCGGCACCCTGCGCGCCGGCCAGCCGGTCGCCGACCCGCTCGGTGTCGATGAAGCCGGGCGCCACGGACGCCACCGCGATGCCGTGCGGCGCGAGCGCGACCGCGAGGGACTGGCCGAGAGCGTGCACCGCTGCCTTGGTCGCGCCGTACGCGGGATGGTCCGGTTCGCCGCGGAAGGCGCCGCGCGAGCCGACGTTGACGATGCGCCCGCCGGTGCCCTGCTCGATCATGCGCTGGGCCGCGCCGTGGCTCAGGTGCGCCGTGCCGAGCAGGTTGACCGCGACGTGCTGCTGCCAGGCGGCGGTCCAGTCGGCGTAGGAGGTGGTGGCGGGCGGGTGCGGGGTGTTGACCGCGGCGTTGTTCACCAGGACGTCGATGCCGCCGAGTGCGGCGTCCGCCGCGGCGACCAGCTCGGCGGCGCCTTCGGGGCTGCCGATGTCGGCGTGCAGCAGGGCGTGGCCGTCGCCGGGCAGCGCGGCGAGGGTCGCCTCGGCGTCCGCCCGGCGCGAGCCGTAGTGCACGGCGACCCGGTCGCCGTTCTCCGCGAAGGCGAGTGCGACGGCCCGGCCGAGGCCGCGGGAGGCCCCGCTGACCAGGACGCGACGGCCGGTGGCGGGAAACGCGGTCGCTGCGGGCGCGGTCGCTGCGGTGTCAGCCATGATCACATCCTCTCGCACGGCCTGCGCGGTGGCGGACCGGGCGTCGGCGGTTGCCCGCTGCCCCGGCCGACGTCAGCCCGCACCGAAAGCACCAACCGCCCGGCGTCAGCCCACATCCGAACGGCTGCTCGCCGCACCCCGGCCGGCGCCAGCCCGCATCGGAGGCGCCAGCCGGCATTGGAGGCGCCAGCCGGCATCGGAGGCACCAGCCGGTCGGCGTCAGCCCGACCGAAGGCGCCAGCCGGCCGACGTCAGCCCGCATCGGAGGTACCAACCCCAACTCCCGGCCCCGCTCCCCCACGGACCTCAAGACCTCAGGACCTCAGGACTGAGCCCCGTTCTCCGCGCCGGTCTCCTTCGTGCGGCCCGGCAGGGAGAAGAGCATCAGCAGGACACCGGCCAGCAGGACCACCGCGGCGACGCGGAAGGCGAACGCGTATCCGTCGGCCAGGGCGACCCGGCCACTGCCCGCGACCCCGGCCGCCGCCGTCGAGAGGATCGACAGGCCGAGCGCGCCGCCCATCTGCCGCGAGGTGTTGATCAGCCCGGAGACCAGCCCGGCGTCGCCGGCCGCCGCACCCGCCGTGCAGATCGCGGCGATCGGGGTGGCCGAGAGCCCGGCGCCCAGCGCCATGGTGATGCCGGGGCCGAGGATCGTGCCGAGGTACGTCCCGTGCACGCCCATGGTCGACTGCCAGGCCATGCCGACGGTGGCGAGCAGTACGCCCACCACGGCCACGGTCTTGGCGCCGATGCGGGGCAGCGCCATCAGCCGGGGCGCGACCTTGGAGCCGAGCACGATGGAGAAGGAGTGCGGGAGGAAGGCCAGGCCCGCCTGGAGCGCGCTGTAGCCGAGGACGTTCTGCGTGTAGAGCGAGAGGAAGTACCACATGGAGAACATCCCGGCGCCGACCACGACCATCGCCGACGTCGTCGCCCAGACCGACCGCGGCCGGAAGACGCCCAGCGGCATCAGCGGCGCCGCCGAGCGGGCCTCGACCAGCACGAAGGCGCCGAGCACGACCAGCCCGGCGAGCAGCGGCAGCAGTGCGCCGGCGGCCGTCCAGCCGCGCTCGCCGGTCTGCACGATGCCGTAGGCGACGAGCGCGAGGCCGCCGGTGACCAGCAGCGCACCCGGTACGTCCAGCCGGCGGCGCCCCTCCTGCCGGCTCTCGGTGAGGCAGTACGCGGCGCCGGCCAGGACCAGTGCGCCGATCGGCACGTTGATCAGCAGCACCCAGCGCCAGGACAGGAACTGGGTGAGCAGCCCGCCGACCAGGCCGCCCGCCGCGCCGCCGCCCGCACCGACCGCGGTCCAGGTGGCCACGGCCCGGGTGCGCGCGGGGCCCTGCGGAAAGGAGGTGGTGAGGATGGTGAGCGTGGCGGGGGCGAGCACGGCGGCGCCGACGCCCTGCACCGTCCGCGCGGCGATCAGCTGCCAGGACTCCTGGGCGAGTCCGCCGCCCAGGCTGGCCGCGGTGAACAGCGCGAGGCCGAGGAGGAAGATCCGCTTGCGTCCGAAGAGGTCGGCGGCGCGGCCGCCCAGCATCAGGAACCCGGCGAAGGTGATCACGTAGGCGTTGACCACCCACTGCAGGCCCAGCTCGCTCAGGCCGAGCGAGGACCGCATCGACGGCATCGCGACGTTCACCACGGAGACGTCGAGGACCACGAGGAACTGTCCCGCGCAGACCGCGAGCATCACCGCCCAGGCGGGCGGTGCCTTGCGCGCTGTGGTGCCGGACGAGGGCTGGTCAGTGGTCATGAGCGGGGGCATGGTGGTCATCGTGTCATCAGATGGATGCCCTGGGCATCGGATTATCGGCCCAGCGATCCCGGTCCGAAGGGCCTAGGACCATGGGACGTACGGGGACGGCAGGCGTGCGCGCTACGCCCGGCGCAGCAGCGTCACCACCGCGGCGCCGCCCAGCCCGATGTTGTGCGCCAGCCCCACCCGCGCGCCTGGTACCTGCCGGGCGCCCGCCTCGCCGCGCAGCTGCCAGGTCAGCTCGGCGCACTGGGCCAGGCCGGTGGCGCCGAGCGGGTGGCCCTTGGAGATGAGGCCGCCGGAGGGGTTCACCACCCACCGCCCGCCGTGCGTGGTCGCCCCTTCCTCGGCGAGCTCGCCGGACGCGCCGTCCGCGCACATGCCCAGCGCCTCGTAGGTGAGCAGTTCGTTGACGGAGAAGCAGTCGTGCAGCTCGACGACGTCGACGTCCTCGATGCCCAGCCCGCTCGCCTCGTACGCCTGCCGGGCCGCGGCGCGCGACATCGGCCGGCCGACGACGTCGATGCAGGAGCCGGAGGCGAAGGACTCCTCGGTGTCGGTGGTCATGGCCTGCGCGACGATCTCCACGGCGCGGTTCCGGAGGCCGTGTGCGCGGACGAATCGCTCGGAGACGACGACGGCCGCGGCGGCCCCGTCGGAGGTCGGCGAGCACTGGAGCTTGGTGAGGGGCCGGTGGACGGTCCTGGCCGCGAGGATCTCCTCGACGGTGTAGACGTCCTGGAACTGGGCGTACGGGTTGTCCGCCGAGTGCCGGTGGTTCTTCGCGCCGACCGCCGCGAACTGACGGGCCGTCGTGCCGTACCGCTGCATGTGCTCGCGGGCCGCGTTGCCGAAGATCTGGGCGGTGGGCGGGGTCCGCTCGAAGCCGTGCCGGGCGGCCATCACCCCGTAGTGCCGGGCCACGGGGGACGTGGCGAGGTGCTCATCAGTGGTTCCGCCACGGGCCCCGCCGTCCGCGCCGCCGCCGAGCGCGCCGCGCTTCATCTTCTCGAAGCCGAGCGCGAGCACGCAGTCGCTGGCCCCGCCCTCGACGAACTGCCGCGCCATCATCAGCGCGGTCGCCCCCGTGGCGCAGTTGTTGTTGACGTTGTAGACGGGGACGCCGGTCAGACCCAGTTCGTACGCGGCCCGCTGCCCGGCGGTGGACGCCTGGTAGCAGTAGCCCACGGCCACCTGCTCGACCTGCTCGTACCGGACCCCGGCGTCCGCGAGCGCCGCGCCGCCCGCCTCCTTCGCCATGTCCCAGTACTGCTGGTCCCGCGTCTCCGGCTTCTCGAACTTGGTCATGCCGACACCGATGACGTACGCCTTCATGGGGGGTCCCTTCAGTCGCGGGGCAGCCCGAGCAGCCGTTCCGCGACGACGTTGAGCTGCACCTGTGTGGTGCCGCCCGCGATGGTCAGGCAGCGGGACATCAGGAAGCCGTGCAGCGCCCGCTCCCCCGCGCCCTCGCGCACGGCGCCCGCCGGGCCGAGCAGTTCGAGTGCGAGCTCGGCGACGGCCTGCTGGTGGCGGGTCTGGACGAGCTTGCGGACGCTGGCCCCGGCACCCGGTTCCAAGCCGTCGACCTGCTGGAGGGTGGTGCGCAGTCCGATGCAGCCGAGCGCGTGCGCCTCGGCCGCCAGCTCGCCGACGCGGGCGCACAGGGCACCGTCGGCCTCGGCCGTGCCCGCCCGTGTGATCAGCGCTTCGAGGCCGGTGTCGAAGGTCATCTGGTCGGCCATGTGCACGCGTTCGTTGCCGAGGGTGTGCCGGGCGACCCGCCAGCCGTCCCCGGGCTCCCCCACCACCGCGTCGGCCGGCAGCAGCACGTCGTCGAAGTACACCTCGTTGAAGAGCGCGTCCCCGGTGATCTCCGTCAGCGGCCGGACCTCGATGCCCGGTGTCCGCATGTCGACGAGGAAGTAGCTGAGCCCCTTGTGCTTGGGCGCTTCCGGGTCGGTACGGGCGAGCAGGATGCCGTACCGCGCCCACTGCGCCGCCGACGTCCACACCTTCTGCCCGTTGACCCGCCAGCCGCCGTCCGCCGTCCGCTCGGCGCGGGTCCGCAGGGAGGCCAGGTCGGATCCGGCCTCCGGCTCGGAGAACAGCTGGCACCACAGCTGTTCGCCGCGGAGGGTGGGCGGCAGGTGACGGTCGCGCTGCGCGGGCGTGCCGTAGCTGATCAGCGACGGCACCACCCACGTGGCGATCCCCAGCTCGCTCACCTTCACCCCGGCGGCCCGCAGTTCCTCCTGCACGGCGAGCTGGTGCAGCGGGCCGGCGCCGAGGCCGTACGGCTCGGGGAGGTGCGGCGCCGCGTATCCGGTGGGCGCCAGCTTCCTGCGCGCGGCGGCCGGGTCGAGCCCCACGGCCTGCCGGATCGCCTCCCGGGCCGCGGCGCGGTAGGCGTCCGCCGCGGCCGGCAGCTCCATGCGCAGCTCGCGCCGGGCGCCCGCGGCGCCGTACCGGGCCGCGCGCTGCCGGTGCCCGGCCGGGCCGCCCAGCAGCTGCCGGGCCACGATCGCCCGGCGCAGGTACAGGTGCGCGTCGTGTTCCCAGGTGAAGCCGGTGCCGCCGAGTATCTGGATGCAGTCCTTGGCGCAGGTGAAAGCGGTCTCCAGGGCGGTCGCCGTGGCCAGCGCGGCCACCAGGCCGCGTACCTCGGCGGGTTCGTCCATGGCCCGCGCGGCGTCCCAGGCGAGCGCCCGCGCCTGTTCGAGCCGTACGAGCATCTCGGCGCACAGGTGCTTGACCGCCTGGAACTGTCCGATGGGCCGCCCGAACTGCTCGCGGACCGTGGCGTGTGCGGTGGCGGTGTGCAGCGCCCAGGCGGCGGTGCCGCACGCCTCGGCGGCGAAGAGGGTCCCGGCCAGGTCCGGTACGAGTCCGGGGTCGAGCGCGAGCACGCGGTCGGCGGGGACGCGGGTCCCGGCGGCGGTGACCTCGGCGGCCGGTCGGGTGGGGTCGGCCCCGGCCGGTACCCGGATGTCCAGCGCCCCGGCGTCGACGGCCAGCCAGACCGGCCCGGTCTCCGCGGCGGCCCCCAGCACGAGCACGTCCGCTTCCCCGCCGCCGAGGACCGGCGGGGCCGTGCCGTCCAGGACGTACCCGCCTCCGGACGCGGTCGCGGTCAGCCCGTCGGGCGCCAACGCCACGGCTCCGACGCGCTCCCCCGCCGCGAGTTCCCGTACGAGGGTGCGTACCGCTTCGCTGCGGGCGCCGCGCCGCAGCAGTTCGGCGGCGAGCACGCTCGGCAGGTACGGCCCGGGGAGCGCGGCCCGGCCGGTCTCCTCCAGGACGACCGCGAGATCCAGCAGCTCCCCGTCGCCGCCGCCGTACTCGGCCGGGAGCTGCGGGCCGAGCAGTCCCTGTGCGGCAGCCTCCTGCCACCAGGCGGGCCGGCCGGCCCGTGCCGGCGCCGCGTCGAGCAGCTTCCGCCGGTCCTCGGGCGGCACGGCGCGGGTCGCCCACCCGCGCACCGCAGCGGCCAACTCGTGGTGGTCCCGCGTGATTCCGATGCCCGTGCCGGGCACGGTAGAACAGGTTTCAGTCGGGCGGAAGACCAGAACTGACGGTTAGTCAATTCTATCGGGGGCGGGCGCCGCCGGGCCGATGGCCTGGCGCCCGGCACCGGTCCCGCACCGGACACGCGGGCGTCGGTGGACCCCCGCGCGCGCCGAGGCGGGCGGGGTGCGCCACGATGAGCGGGATGTACGCGCCGGTAACGGGTCTCCGGCGCCCGCCACCAGGAGGTATCCGATGACCGCCGCTCCCCCGCCGGAGACGCTCGCCGCGTTCGAGGCGGCCAAGGGGTTCATGCCCGTCGACGAGGGGCTGGCGCTCTACGCGGCGGCCGCCGACGCGGGCGCGCTCGGGCTGCCGCTGATCGAGATCGGCACGTACTGCGGGCGCTCCACGCTGCTGCTGGCCGACGCGGCGCGGGCGGCCGGGGTGCCGGCCGTCACCGTGGACCACCACCGCGGCAGCGAGGAGCAGCAGCCCGGCTGGGACTACCACGACCCGGAGGTCGTCGACGCCGAGGTCGGGCGGATGGACACCCTGCCCGCCTTCCGCCGCACGCTGCACGCGGCCGGGCTGGAGGACCACGTCCTCGCGCTCGTCGGGCGCTCCCCGCAGGCCGCGGCGCTGTGGCGGGCCCCGGCCGGCCTGGTCTTCATCGACGGCGGCCACACCGACGAGCACGCCACGGCGGACTACGAGGGCTGGGCGCCGCACGTGGCGCCGGGCGGCCTGCTGGTGATCCACGACGTGTTCCCCGACCCGGTCGACGAGTGGACGGGCCAGGCCCCGTACCGCATCTACCTGCGCGCGCTGGAGTCCGGCGCGTTCACGGAGGTCTCGGCGCACGGGTCGCTGCGCGTCCTGCGGCGGACGGGCGAGGGCATCTGAGGGACGACCGACCGACGAGGGGAGGCGGGCGGGGCCCGATCGGGCCCGGTGCCGGACGCGCCACGGGCGGGAACGTCGGCTTCCGGCCGTCGGACGTTACGATCGCGTCGTGTCGAACGGCAGTACTCCCCCCGCGTCCCGCCGCCGTGCCCGTACGTTCCGCCCCGCGCCGACCGCACCGGCCGTGCTCGCCGTGCTGGCCGCTCTCGGCTGCGCCGGCTGCGGCGCCCTCGGTGGCGGTACGGCGTCCGAGGGCGGGTCGGGCCCGGACCGGCCCGCCGCTGCCGGGCAGCACACCCCGAAGGCGGGGCCGGACGACGACACGGCGAGCAAGGACGGGAGCCGGGAGCGCGGCACGGCGGCCGGCGGCGGCCCGCTCAAGGGCAAGGTCGTGGTGATCGACCCCGGCCACAACCCCACCAACCGCGACCACACCGCGGAAATCGCGCGCCAGGTCGACGTCGGTAACGCCCGCAAGGAGTGCGACACGACCGGCACGTCCACCGATGCCGGGTACGCGGAGGCCGACTTCACCCTCGACGTGGCGCGCCGCGCCCGCACGCTGCTGCGGAAGGAAGGCGTGCGGGTCGTCTTCACCCAGGACGGTGACAAGCCGTACGGGCCGTGCGTGGACGAGCGCGCCGAGATCGGCAACACGGCGCACGCGGACGCCGCGATCTCGATCCACGCGGACGGCGCCGGCGCGGGGAACCGCGGTTTCCACGTGATCCGTCCGGGCGTGGTGCACGCCGGCGGCGCGGACACCCGGAAGATCACCGGTCCGTCGCGCGACCTCGCCGACCACATCGTGGGCCGCTTCGTCGCGGCGACCGGCAGCGCGCCGGCCAACTACATCAACGACGGCAAGGGCCTGGACACCCGTACCGACCTCGGCGGGCTCAACCTCTCCCGGGTGCCGAAGGTGTTCCTGGAGTGCGGCAACATGCGCGACGCGCAGGACGCGGCGCACCTCACCGACCCCGCGTGGCGCCAGAAGGCGGCCGCCGGCATCGCCGAGGGCCTCACGGGCTTCCTGCGCCGCTGACGGCCGGCCCGCGTCGGCAGCACGCGCCTGACCGGCCCGTCCGGCGGCCCGGACCGCGTTCATAAGGGGACGAGACGACCCAGCGGATGGGGCGGTAAGTTCCCCCTTACGATAGGGGCCACCCCCGCGCCTCGCACCGTGCGCAATCGGCGACAGCACGACCTACGACGAAAAACGGCAAAGGACTCCTTACGTGAACATCCGATCCCTCACACGAGGCGACGGCGTGGTGATCGGAGCAGCGGTGTTGCTGTTCATCGCCTCGTTCCTCGATTTCACCGGCGCCAACTGCTCGGGTGAGCTGGCCAAATACTGCGCCGAGGCCGACACCGTGAACGCCTGGGACACGCTCTCCGTCGTCATGAGCATCTACCTGGCCGGTGTCATCGCCGCCGTGCTCATCATCGTGAGCCGCGCACTGCCGCAGCCGCGCAAGATCGCCGGCCTGGACCTGGGCCAGTTCGGTGTCGCGCTCACCCTCTTCGCGGCCTGGACGGCGTTCTGGACCATCATCAGCGTCGGCAGCGCGGGCCCCGGCATCATCATCGGCCTCATCGCCACGCTGATCCTCGCCGGCGCGGCCCTCGCCACGCCGCTCGTCCCCGCGCTGCAGGCCAAGCTCATCACCGCCCCCGCCGCCTCGCCGTCGCCGTACAACACCGGCGTCAACGCCGGGTACGGCTACCCGGGTGCGCAGCAGGCGCCGGGCCAGGGCTACGGCTACCCGGGCGGCCCGCAGCAGGGCGGCCAGCCCTCGTACGGCGGCCAGCCGCAGCACACGCAGGGCGGCCAGGCGGCGCAGCCCGCGCCCGCCGCGACCGACCAGCAGGCCGGCGCGCCGGCGGCCGAGTTCGCCCCGTTCTGGTTCGCGGTCCCGGTCGCCCGCCCGCTGTACGGCGAGGACGGCAGCCCGACGCCGATCGCCGAACTGGCGCCCGGCACCTGGTACCTCGCGGTCGAGCAGCGCGGTCAGGCGCTGATCGCGCAGACCCAGGACGGCCGCCGCGGCGTCCTGCAGGACACGACCGGCATCCAGCGCGGCTGAGTCCGCGCGCCGACGGCGGCACGCGGCCCCGCACCCACGAGTGGGTGCGGGGCCGTTGCCATGTCCGCACCCGCCTCGTACAGTCGCCGCACCCGGCTCTGACGGTACGTCAGGAAGGATCGGCATGCGGCTCGGACTCGCGCTCGGCTACTGGGGCCGCGGCCCCGACCCACGCCACCTCGAACTGGCCCGCACCGCCGAGGCGCTGGGCTACGACTCGGTGTGGACGGCCGAGTCCTGGGGCTCGGACGCGTTCACCGCGCTCACCTGGATCGCCGCCCACACCTCCCGGATCAAGCTGGGCACCGGCATCGCGCAGATGGCGGCGCGCACCCCCACCGCCACCGCGATGCACGCGCTCACCCTGGACCATCTGAGCGGCGGCCGGGTGTTGTTGGGGCTGGGGCTGTCGGGCCCGCAGGTCGTCGAGGGGTGGTACGGCAGGCCGTTCCCCAAGAGCCCGCTGACCGCGACCCGCGAGTACGTCGACGTGGTACGCCAAGTGCTGCGCCGCGAGGGGCCGGTGACGCTGGACGGCCGCTTCCACACCCATCCGTACCGCGGCCCGGACGGCACCGGCCTCGGCAAGCCGCTCAAGCCGATCACCCATCCGCTCCGCGCCGACCTGCCCGTCCTCCTCGCCGCCGAGGGGCCGAAGAACATCGCCCAGACCGCCCGTATCGCGGACGGCTGGCTGCCGCTGTACTGGTCACCGGAGCGCACCGACGTCTACCGGGCCTCGCTCGACGGGACGCCGGCCGGCTTCCGCATCGCGCCCATGGCCCGCGCCGCGGTCTGCGACGACGTCGCCGAGGGGCTGTGGCCGGTCAAGGCGATGCTGGGCTTCTACATCGGCGGGATGGGCCACGCCACCAAGAACTTCCACGCGGACCTGATGGCCCGCATGGGGTACGCGGAGGAGGCCCGGCGGATCCAGGACCTCTTCCGGCAGGGGCGGCGGGAGGACGCCGTCCTGGCCGTCCCCGACGCCTTCGCCGACGAGATCTCCCTCGTCGGGCCGCGCGCCCGCATCGCCGAGCGGCTGGCGGCGTGGCGCGCCGGGCCGGTCACCGACCTGCTGGTCACCGCGCCCGACCCGCACACCCTGCGCGTACTCGCCGAGCTCAACTCCTAGCGCGCCGGGCCGTCGCCCGTCACCAGGACACCAGGCCGATCCACTCGTCGAACAGGTCGCGGTCGCCCTGGACGGTGACCGTCGGGTGCTCCGGCGGGAGGCGCCGGTAGAAGACCAGCAGGACGTCCGTCAGCGGGCCGCTGAGCGTGGCGGCGGCCCGCTCGTCCGCGCCGGCCCGCCGCCAGGTGAGCCGGTCGCCGGTCATGTCGATGATCCAGCGGGAGCCGCCCTGCCCGATGTCCGTGGCGTGCAGACAGAGGGTGCGGCCCGGGCCGAGCAACCGCCTCAGCTCCGGCCGGAGTTCCAGGGCCTGCGGCGCGGTGCCGATCTCCAGCCACTCCTCCAGCGTGTCCACCGCGACGTCCGGAGCGAGTCGGTACTCGGCCCCCGCCGCGATCGCCGCGTCCGCCCGGTGGATCACGGTCTCGTGCACGGCGCGCCGCGCCCAGAACCCCGCGGCCCGTGCGTCGGTCCAGGTCCACACCCGGGCGTCGGGGCCGGCCTCCCGCAGCGCGGCGGCGGTCGCCGCCGCGCCCGCACCGAACCAGGCGTCCAGCGCCGCCGGGTCCTCGTCCCCCGGCCCCTTGAAGTCCGGTACGGCCTCGTCGGGCACCATGTCCTGTGCCCGGGTGCGTACCGTCGTCCCCATCCAGCGGAGCGCTCCGCCGAGGTGCCGGGTCAGCTCGCCGATCGTCCATTCCGGGCAGGTGGGAACCGTCGCCTTCAGGTCCGCCCCCCGCAGTACCTCCCGGAACAGTCCGGTCTGCACCAGAATCTCTTCGCAGTACCTCTCGTGCCCAAGGCGTGTCATACCCGCACACTAGTGCGCTTTCCTGGCGCCCGCCCCCGAATTCGGGGGCGGGACGGTCAACGGCAGCAGTCCGGTTCCAGCCCCGTCGGGAGGCGTTCGGCGCCGAAGACGGCCGTGGTCGCCTCGTCGCCGCCGAGCGCGGCGACCGCCAGCAGCAGGGAGCCCGCCGTCCACGTCGTCAGCTCGCGCGGCCAGATGGCGTCGTCGTCGAAGACGTAGCCGGTCCAGTACATGCCGTCCTCGGCGCGCAGGTGCCGGATCGAGCGGAGGATCTCCACGGCCCGGTCGGACTCGCCCATCGCCCAGAGGGCCAGGGCCAGTTCCGCGCTCTCGCCGCCGGTGACCCAGGGGTTGGGCAGCACGCAGCGGACGCCGAGCCCCGGCACGACGAAGTCGTCCCACTGCGCCTCGATGCGCTCCTTGGCGGCCTGGCCGCGCAGCGCGCCGCCGAGCACGGGGTAGTACCAGTCCATCGAGTAGCGGGACTTGTCGAGGAACCGCTCGGGGTGGTGCCGGATGGCGTGGCCCAGCCGGCCGGTCGCCAGCTCCCAGTCCGGCTGCGGTTCACCGCGCTGCTCGGCCATCGCCAGGGCGCAGCGCAGCGCCTGGTGGACGGAGGAGGAGCCGGTCAGCAGCGCGTCGGCGACGGGCGTGCCGTCGTCCTCGCGCTTCCAGCCGATCTCGCCGCCCGGCTGCTGGAGCGCGAGCACGAACTCGATCGCGGCGTAGACGGTGGGCCACATCCGGTCCAGGAAGGTGTCGTCGCCGGTGGAGAGGTAGTGGTGCCAGACGCCGACGGCGAGGTACGCGACGAAGTTGGTCTCCCGGCCCCGGTCGGTGGGCCGCTCCGCGTCCCCGTCGGCGTACGCGGCGTACCAGGAGCCGTCGGGGAGCTGGTGCTCGGCGAGCCACAGGTACGCCGCTTCCGCGCGCTCGTGCTCGCCGGCCGCGTCCAGCGCCATCGCGGCCTCGGTGTGGTCCCAGGGGTCGAGGTGGTGGCCCCGGAACCACGGGATGGCGCCGTCCGCGCGCTGGGCCGCGAGGATGCCGGCGACGGTACGGGCGGCCTGCTCGGCGGTGAGCACTCCGGGCAGGACGAGTCGTTCGGTGCGCCCGGGGCTCGTCACAGGGCGGCTCGCGCGGGCTCGTCGTGCGGCGCGGCGGCGGCCTTCGGCTCGTGCGGCTTGGTGGCGTAGGCGACGAAGCTCTTGCCGATGAGCGGGTTCAGCGCGTTCTCGGCGAGCCGCGTGGCCAGCGGCTTCTTCATGATGTCCCAGACCAGGAGCTTGTGGTACGCCTTGACCGGCAGCGCCTTGTCGTTGTCCACGCCGAACGCGCACTTCAGCCACCAGTAGGGGCTGTGCAGCGCGTGCGCGTGGTGGCTGCCGTACGGGCGCAGGCCCGCCTCGCGCATCTTGCCGAGCAGTTCGTCGGCCTTGTAGATGCGGATGTGGCCGCCCTCGACCTCGTGGTACGCGTCGCTGAGCGCCCAGCAGACCTTCTCGGGGCCGTAGCGCGGGACGGTGACGGCGATCCGGCCACCGGGCTTGAGGACCCGGACCATCTCGGCGAGCACGCCCTTGTCGTCGGGGATGTGCTCCATGACCTCGGAGATGATCACGACGTCGAAGGAGTCGTCGGGGAAGGGCAGCGCGAGCGCGTCGCCCTCCATGGCGGTCGCGGTGGCGCCGGCCGGGGCCTCGCCGGCCTCCTCCATCGCCGCGAACCACTTGGCGACCTCGCGGATCTCCTCGGCGTTCTGGTCCAGGGCGACGACCTGCGCGCCGCGCCGGTAGCACTCGAAGGCGTGCCGGCCCGCGCCGCACCCCAGATCGAGCACGCGGTCGCCCGGTGCGAGCGGGAATCGGGAAAAGTCGACGGTCAGCACGGCCTCTCAGCTTTCGTCCTGGGGGTGTCCCGGCCGCACGGGGACGGCGGGGACGGTATGGCGGTCACGGCGGTCTCGGCGGGCAGGGGTGGAGCTGGTCTAGGCGCGTGCGGCGGGCTCGGCGGCCGGGACGGCGGCGGGGCGTGCGGTCTGCGGGCGGCGCTCCGCCTGGCGGGCGATGGCCTCGCGGTAACGCTCGGCGGTGCCGATGGCCGCCTGCCGCCAGGTGAAGCGGGCGAGCACCCGCTCGCGCCCCGCGGCACCGAGCCGGCGGCGCAGGTCGGCGTCGCCCAGCAGCCGGTTCAGGCCGGCGGCCAGCGCGCCCGCGTCGCCCGGCGGCACGGCGAGGCAGGTCTCGCCGTCGGGCCCGGCGACCTCGGGGATCGCGCCGCCGGTGGTGGCCAGCAGCGGGGTGCCGGTGGCCATGGCCTCGGCGGCGGGCAGTGAGAAGCCTTCGTAGAGGGAGGGCACGCAGGCGACCTGGGCGCCGCGTACGAGGTCGACCAGCTCGGCGTCGCTGATGCCCTTGACGAACTCGATGGCGCTGCCGAGCCCGTACCGCTCGATGGCGGCGGCGACAGGGCCGTCGTCGGCGCGCTTGCCGACCACGACGAGGTGCGCCTCGGGGTTCTCGGTGCGGACCTTGGCGAGCGCCTCGACCAGGTGGATCAGGCCCTTGAGCGGCACGTCGGCGCTGGAGGTCGTGACGATGCGCCCTGGCACCTCGGGGACGGCGGGGTCGGGCGAGAAGAGGTCGGTGTCGGCGCCGATGTGCACGACGTGGATGCGGTCCTGACGGACGCCCAGGTGGTCGGTGATCTCCTGGGCCGAGGAGCCGGAGACGGTGAGGACCGAGGGCAGCCGGCGCGCGACGCGCTTCTGCATGCGGGTGAAGCCGTACCAGCGGCGGACCGAGGCGCGCCGCTTCCAGCCGTCGGCGGCGGCCAGGTCCAGCTGCCGGTCGACGGTGATGGGGTGGTGGATCGTGGTGACCAGCGGCGCGCCGAGGTCGCCGAGCAGGCCGTAGCCGAGCGTCTGGTTGTCGTGGACGACGTCGAAGTCGCCGCGGCGCGCGGCGAGATGGCGGCGGGCCCGCAGGGAGAAGGTGAGCGGCTCGGGGAAGCCGCCGGTCCACATCGTGCCCACTTCGAGGGCGTCGATCCAGTCGCGGTACTCGTCGCGTCCGGGCGTGCGGAAGGGGTCCGGCTGCCGGTAGAGGTCCAGGCTGGGCAGCTCGGTCAGCGACACTTCCCCGGCCCCCGTCCGGGAGGCGTCCGCGCCGTCGAGGACGGGGTAGGGCTGGGCGCCGATGACCTCGACGGAGTGGCCGAGCCCGGCCAGTTCGCGGGAGAGGTGGCGTACGTAGACGCCCTGGCCGCCGCAGAACGGATTCCCTTTGTAGGTGAGCAGGGCGATCCGAAGGGGGCGGTCGCCGGTGGCCTCGGCGGGGCGAGCGGCGGCTGCCTGGACGGCCTCAGCGGACACTCTCGGCCCCTCTCTCACTGGACTTTCGCCGGAGCGTAACCGCTGGCGCTAATCTAGAACAAGTTACAGAACGGATCGGTTACCGACGAGTTCACACAGCTCGAATCTACCGGGCGGGGCACCGACGAAAAGAGCCGCACCAGGTGATTCGCACCACGACCCACCCCCTGCCATGCTGACCCGATCAGCAGCTCGACGTACCCCGCAGCACGGACGGACCGCCACGGAATGGGACACATGACTTCCGAACACCGGCCGGCGCTTCCCGCCAGTCACGCGCTGACCGAGCGCCAGGAAGCGCGCCGCCGCCGCATCCTGCACGCCAGCGCGCAGCTTGCCGGGCGCGGCGGCTTCGACGCCGTGCAGATGCGCGAGGTCGCGGAGCTGTCGAACGTCGCCCTGGGGACGCTGTACCGCTACTTCCCCTCCAAGATCCATCTGCTGGTGGCGACCATGCAGGACCAGCTGCAGCACATGCACGCGACGTTGCGCAAACGCCCGCCGACGGAGAGTGATCCCGGGGCGAGGGTGGCCCAGACGCTGATGCGGGCCTTCCGTGCGATGCAGCGCGAGCCGCACCTCGCGGACGCCATGGTGCGCGCACTCACCTTCGCCGACCGGTCGGTGAGCCCCGAGGTGGACACCGTCTCCCGGCTGACGACGGCGATCATCCTGGACGCCATGGGGCTGGATTCGGCCGCCACGCCCGAGCAGCTCTCGGCCGTGCGAGTGATCGAGCACACGTGGCACTCCGCGTTGATCACCTGGCTGTCGGGGCGGGCTTCGATTGCGCAAGTGAAGATCGACATCGAGACGGTGTGCCGACTCATCGAGCTGACGTCGCCCCAGCGCCCGGAATAACCTCTTTCGTACCGGCAGTTCCCTTCTCCCGCGGCCGACCGCACCCCCTCACGGCGTGCATACATGCATCCTGCCGTGCACCCGTGCGCCCCCTTGCCCCCTCTTGGCCTGATCTGCGGCCCCACGAAGCGCGCATTACAGGTATGAATTCGGGGTGGTTGACAAATATGCCGGTACACGGGGGTCTGGAGGGGGACTGAAGTGATCCGGGTGCTGCTGGTGCACGACGTCTGCCTGTTTCGATGGGCGTTGGCCGAGGTGCTCAGCAGGGAAAACGACATAGAGGTGGCGGTGTCCACGCCGGATGGCGCGGTGAGCCGGGTGCGCGCGTTGCAGCCGGACGTCTGCGTGGTCGATGTGGACTCCGCCGTGCCGATCGGACTGAATGCGTTGCGAAAGCTATCGGACAGTGGGGGCGCGCCAACGGCACATGCCGAAGGTAAATATTCGAGGGAGGACTCCGGTTGGGGTGACGGTGCGTATCGAACCGTCGAGCCGCACCGGAACGGCCGGGCGGCGAGAACCACGGCCGGCGCGCACGGCGCGGTGAACGGCAGAGGGGCGAACGGGAGGGGCGCCCCGGCCGGCACCACGCAGGTGGTGCCGGACGCGTACGGCGACCACCCCCTCCCGGGGCACGGCGTGCCCGGCCGCGGCCCCATCGCGCACATCCCGCAGCAGGCCACCAGATGCCGCGAACACCCGGCGCACGGGGCGGCCGACACCGCGCCCTGCGGTGCCGAGTGCGCGCCGGGCGGGGCTCGGGAGGCGGCGGCCGCACCGCGCCGGGGGCCCGCGCTGCTGGTACTGGGCTCCGCCGGCCGGCCGGGGCCGCTGCGCCGGGCGTTCGAGGCCGACGCGCTCGGCTTCGTCGACAAGGAGGGCTCGCCCCGGCAGCTCACCGCCGGAATCCGGCAGGTCGCGGCGGGCCGGCGCTTCATCGACGGCTCGCTCGGCTTCGGCTTCCTGCAGGCCGCCGAGATGCCGCTCACCGAGCGGGAACTGAGCGTGCTCTCGCTCGCGGCGGAGGGGGCCTCGGTCGCCGAGATCGCCGGCACGCTGCACCTGTCCAACGGCACGGTGCGCAACTACATGTCCGCGATCACCCGCAAGACCGGCGCCCGCAACAGGATCGACGCCATCCGCATCTCCCAGGGGGAGGGCTGGCTGTGACCGGAGCACCGGGCAACGGCTCGGGCCGCGCCCCACGCAGGGGGGCGCGGCCCGGGCCCGGTCCGGTCAGCGCGCGAGCGCCGGCCGCGCACCGCCGTCCGCCCACTCCCCCACGAGGTCGCGGTAGAGCGCGGAGCGCCGCAGCAGATCGCGGTGGCGCCCGCACAGCGCGTACGTACCGTCCATCACCAGCACGCGGTCCGCGCGGAGCGCCGAGCTGATGCGGTGCGCGACGACGATCAGCGAGCCGCCCGGCCGGGCGGCGAAGGCCCGTTCCGCACGGGCCTCCGTCGCGGCGTCCAGATGGCAGCCGGCCTCGTCGAGGAGGGCGAGCGGGGCGGGCGCGAGATGCGCACGGGCGAGCGCGATCAGCTGGCGCTCCCCCGCGGAGAGCGTGCCGGGCGTGACCCGCGCGCCGAACCCGCCGAGCCGCTGTACCAGTTCGGCGGCGCCCACCGCCACGGCCGAGGCCCGCAGGGCGGCGTCCGGCACCGACTCGGGGCGCGGGCAGAGGTACAGCAGGTTCTCCCGGAGCGTCCCGGAGAACACGTAGGCCTGCTGCGGTACGAGAACGCGCCTGGACCCCGCGCCGTTCCCGCCCAGCCGGATCTCTCCCCGATCGGGGACCAGCACCCCCGCGAGCAGCGCCGCGAGGGTCGACTTGCCGATCCCGCTCGGCCCGACGACGGCCAGGTGCCCGCCGACCGGCAGGGTCAGCTCCAACCCCTGCACCACGGGCGTCGCATGCTCCCCGTAAGCGAAGGACACCCCCCGCGCCTCCACCGCCAGCCCACTGGCGGCGGGCGGCGTCGCCCAGGCGGGGAGGGGGACGGGGGTATCGGTCGCGGCCCGGGAGTGCTGGGCGGCGGACTCCTCAGGAGCGGAGTACGCGGCGTACCCGGGTACCTCGGATCCGAGGTACCCGGTTGCCTCGCCCCGCGCGTGTCGGGTCGTCCCGCCACCGGGCAGCGCGGGCGCCCCGCTCCCGGAGAGCTCGGTCGCCGCACGGGTCGTGCGGTTGCCGGCCGTGCGGCCCGGTACCGGGATCCCGCCGGGGAGCATCCGTCGCTTGGCGGGCAGCGCGTGCCGCGGCCGCTTGGCGTGCCGCGCGCCACCACGGGTCGCGGGGGCGACCGAGGACTCGGCCGGCCGGGTGGCCGCAGGTTGCGCGGGCGGCGTCGGATTCGACAGCGGGCGGGGTATCGGCGCCAGGCCGGGCGGCAGCTGAGAGGTCGGCGGGGAACCGACCAGCGGCTGAGCGGTCGCGGGCGGGGCGGCGGACGGGCGGGCCGCCGGCGCCGGGCCGGCCGGCGGCTGCGGGGTCGCCGGGGGTACGGCCATCGGCGGTACGGGCGGCCGGGCTGGAGCCCCTGGGGCCGGGAAGCCCGAGGCCGTAGCGCCCGGAGCCGGGACGCCCTGGGCCCCCGCGCCCGGGACCGGGGGGAGGGCGGGGAGTTCGGGTACGGGCGGGAGCGCGAACCAGCTCTGCGCACCGGTACCGCTCGGCAGCGCGGGCCGCGCGACGACGGGGAGGCCGGGGCCGACGGGGCCGGGTGGCCGCGGGGCCGGAAGCGCATCGGCCGCCTCCGGCGCCGCCGTCGCCTCCGTCATCTCCATCACCCCGGCCGCTCCGGCCGCCGGCTGCCCCGAGGTGGCCGGGGCGGCGGGGTCGGGCACCGCCACGCTCCGGCCGGCCCCGGTCAGCCGGCGCAGGACGACGGCCAGCCGCGTACCGGACGTACCCAGCCCCTGCAGCAGCGCGTGCAACGCGGGCAGCAGCGACTGCGTGAGGTACGCCAGCGCGCCGACCAGCGCACCGGGAGTCGCCCCGTTGCCCAGCAGCCAGGGCGCGGTGACCAGCAGCAGGACCACCGGCAGCCGCCCGCCCACGCCGAGCGCGAGGTGCCGGCAGACGTGCCAGCGGGCGAGGGTGCGGGACGCCCGCCACTCGGCGTCGAACCGCTCCCCCACCTCGCGCGCCACCCGCTCCTCGGCACCGCCCGCCGTCACGTCGCGCAGGCCGCCGACCGCTACGCCCACCGAGTGGACGATCGCCTCGTCGGCCGCCAGGTACGTCTCCTGGCCGCGCGTCACCGGACGCAGCGTCAACGCGTGGAGCCCCAGGCCGAGCACGAGGGGCGGCAGGACGACGAGCAGCAGTACCGGGGCGAGCGACAGCAGGCCGATCAGCGCGCCGGCGGCGGTGAAGACGAAGCCCCGGACCACCATGACCAATCCGCCGAAGGTGTCGCGCGCGATCTCCACCTGATGCGCGGCGCGGGACACCGCACCGTGGTCGGCCTCCCGCAGCGCACGGGTGACGACCCGTCGGAGCAGCTCGTCGCGGAGCGGTTCGACGAGGTCGGCGACGGAACGGTAGACCCGGCCCGTACCGTACGCGCCGACCGCGACGGCCAGCGCGGCGGCGGCCAGCCAGCCGAGCCCGACGGTCGATCGGCCGGCGAGGAAGCCGTCGTCGACGGCCCTGGCCAGTGCGAAGCCGAGCAGGAACGTCTGGGCCGCCTCGGCGACGGACCAGGCGGCCAGCCGCGCCACGACGGCCCGCCGCCGGCCCAGGAACCGCCGCGCCCCGTCCCGCAACCGCTCCTCGCCGTCCGTTCTTCTCGCTTCGCCGCGCACTCCGCTGTCGCTCCCGTTCGTACCGGTCACTGCCGTTCTCCCACCGGTCACTGCCGTCCGTATCTCTTCCACCGCGGATTCCGCCGCGGATTCCGCCGCGGAGTCCGCCGCGGAACCCACTGCGGACCGCTCCTCACCGGCGACCCGCGCACCGTCCGCGCTCACTGGTTCCCCCGCCGCTGCACGGCCCACCGCTCGCCGAGCGCCACGACCCGGGCGGCGGTCATCTCAGGCCCGGCCACCGGCCGCCCGGAAGGCGCCGGGGCGCCCCCTTCCGGCCCCGGTGCCGCCGGGCCGGACGAAGTCGCCGAGCCGGACTGCCCCTTCGGACCGGCGGTCGAGACGTCCGGCCCCGGGGCCGGGGCCGAGGGCGGAGTCGGGGGCGGGGCCGGGGCCGAGGGCGGAGTCGGATTCGGGGTCGGCGTCGGGGTCGGGCTCTCCCCCGCAGGCCGGTGTCCGTGGCCCAAGGGGCGGTGTCCGGGGCGTGCGACCCGTGGGGCCGGTGCCGGCGGCTGAGGCCCGGTCTGGGAGAGCAGGTCCGCCAGGGCACGGCGCCGGCGCTGCGTGACGGGCATGCCCTCCGGTATCGGGATGCCCTCCGGCACCGGCCACCCGCCGGGTACCGGCCTCCCCTCCGACGCCGGCCTCCCCTCGGGTGCCTGCGCCTCGCCGCCCGGGGCCCGCCGGCCGTGGGCCCAGCTCGGCACGTTCGGGATGTCCGGCACGTTCGGGATGTCCGGCACGTCCGCGGCGCCGGGCGACGAGGGCGACCACTGCGCCTCCACGGGCGTCAGCCCCTCCCCTCGTGCATCGGCCGGCCGCGCACCGGCGGGCCCCCCGATCCGCCGGGCCCCCCGCCCCGGGAAGTCCCGGCCCGACGAGCCGCCGCGCGAGGCCCCGCGCCCCGGTCGGCCCGCATCCGAACCGCCCGCATCCGAACCGCCCGCGTCCGACCGGCCGTTGTTCGCGGGCCCGGCGTCCGCGGGGCCGCCGTTCGGCGCGCCGGCTCCTGCCCCCTCCCGCTGGGCGGTGGCCGCGCCGTGGCCGATGGCCCGGCGCGGGCGGGGGCCGGGACCGCCGGCCGGCGGCTTTTCCACCGCCGGGCCGTCCGCCGGGCGCCTGCGCACCGGGAGCCTGGCCGTCGTCCGGTCCTGCTCCGCCGTCCCGTCCTCCGCCGCGACCGGTACCTGCCACCGGTGGGGCGGCTGCCCGCTCTCCTCCGCCGGCGGCGCCGGCTCGTCCTGCCCGAACAGGGCCCGGTAGCGCGGGTCCTCCCAGAGCGTCGCGTGCGGCGCCAGCGCCCGGATGAAGCCCGCGTCGAGCCAGGCGACCAGGTCCGCGCGGGCGGCGGTGGCGGCCCGGTGCGCGATGATCAGCCGGGTGCCGGCCCGTACGTCCCGCAGCAGCGCACGGCCGACGCGCAGTTCGGTGACCGTGTCGAGGCTGGACGTCGCGTCGTCGAGGATCAGCAGCCGCTCGGCGTGCGCGAACGCGCGGGCCAGCCCCAGCCGCTGGATCTCCCCGCCCGACAGCGGCACGTCGGCGCAGGGCGTGGCGTACCCCTCGGGCAGCCGCCGGATGAAGGACGCCGCGCCCGCCGCGTGCGCCGCCGCCTCCACGTCGCCCGGCCCCGGCTCGTACACCCCGTACGCGACGGTGTCGTGGACCGTGTCGCCCAGCAGCGCGGGCCGTGCGAAGGCGTAGCCGACGGAGCGCCGCAGCGCGTAGTGGCTGAGCCGGCGCAGCGGTTCGCCGTCCAGCAGGACTTCGCCGGCGTCGGGTTCGATCAGGCGCCCGGCGACGGCGGCGAGGACGGACTTGCCGGTGCCGGAGCGGCCGACGACGGCCATCGTGCAGCCGCCGGGGACGGTCAGGTCGAGGCCGTCCAGGACGGTGTGGCCGGCCTTCCGTACCGTGATGCCGCGCAGTTCCAGCGCCCCCGTGCACGCCGCGGCGCCCCCTTCACCGCCGGCGTCCACCCCGGCGCCCGACTCCGCCGAGGAGCCCGTCTCCGCGGCGCGCCCTTCCGTCGCCTCCACGTCGCCGTATTCGATCGCGGGGAGGTCCTGGAGCGCGGTGAGGCGGCGGGCCGCGGCGCGGCTGTGGACCAGGCCGTTGAGGTGGCCGACGAGCGTGCCGACGCCGGCCGCGAGCACCGCGTACCGGGAGGCGGCGAGCAGGTCGCCGAGGGTGAGGGCGCCGGTCAGCAGCCGCAGCCCGCCGACCGCGAACACGGCCAGCTGGAGCAGCGGGACCAGGGCCGCGGCCTGGGCGGTGGACCGGCCCTGCACCCGCCACATGCGGTGGCCCTGGCGGGAGAGGGCGGGCAGCGGCGTGAGGATGCGGGCGGCCTCGCGTTCGTGGCTGCCGGCGGCGGCGATGGTGCGGGCGCCGCCAATGGCCTCCAGCAGCCGCCCGGCGATGTCGCCCTGGATCCGCTGGTACTGCGCCACGCAGTCCCCCGTCTCGCGGACGAACGCACGCATCAGCAGCGCCAGCAGTGGCAGCCCGAAGACGAAAGCGGCCGCGGTCCACGGGTCGAGCAGGGCCAGCCCCACCAGCGCGCCGATCGGGGTGAGCGCCGTGGCCGCGGTGGCGGCGAGCGCGGTGGGCGCGGTGCCGGCGGTGGCGGCGTTGCCCACGACCCGCGCGACCAGATCGCCGTTCTCGTACCGCTCGGTGGCGGTGGGCCCGGCGGCCAGTACGCCGCGGAGCGCCCGGCGGCGCAGCCAGACGGTGGCGCGGGCGTCCGTCGTACCGGTGAGCAGGCCGTCGAGCGCGCCGAGCAGGACGAGCAGCGCGAACAGTCCGGCGCAGGCGGCCAGCCAGGACTGTGCGGGGCGGCCGTCGAGCAGCAGGTCCAGGGTGTGGCCGAGGGTGACGGGGAGGGCGAGACCGACCGCGGCGCCGCCGGTGGTGAGCAGCAGGACTGCCGAGGCCCGGGGGGCGCTGTGGCGCAGGGCGCCGAGCAGCAGCCGGTCGGCGGGTTTGGCGGTCACGGATCTTCCTCCCGGACGAGCTGACGAGCTGGTGAGCTGACGAGCAGTTGGAGCGGAGCGAGCGGATGGAGCGGAGCGAGCGGTGCAGTGGACGAGCTGGGATGCCGCGCCGCCGACGAGCTGCTGAGCTGTACCTGACAGCCCCATACGCAGCCGCCGACCACGCGGGTGATGCGGGGAAATGGTGTGCGTGCGGCTCGTGTGAGCCGCACGCACACCGGTCCGTACCGGGTCGGATCGGCCTTGCCGGAGCAGACCGGCCGACACGGGCGGAGTGCCGCGCCGCACCGGACCGGACCTCACGGTCCGGTACGGGTACGGCCACCTCCCGTGCCGTCGCCGGCCTGTATCACCTCACGGTCCCTGGCCGACAGGTTCCGGAACGAACCTGATCGGGGGCGGTGCGCCGGTCAGTGGCGCAACGCGTTCGGTTCGGGCAGCGCCGGGAGGAACGGCAGTTGCACCGGCTCCTCGTGCAGCGCCGAACCGAGGGCGAGCAGGCAACCGGCCGTGCCGGTGGACAGGTCCATCGACAGCCGCATCAACTGGTCGCCGGGGAAGGCGAGTTCACCTCGGTAGGGCATCGTGTACCAGCTCAGGTCGGCGATCTGCGACGCCAGCGCGGCCTCGACCTCGGGGTCGGGCGTCGTGGTGCGCGCCAGGTGCAGGACCATGCCGGCGCGGCCCCTGAAAAGGCCCGGCTGCGCGTAGAAGCGGGCCTGCGCGGCCGGCAGCATCGCCATGCGCGCCTCCTCGAACTCCGCGTCGGCGCGGTGCGTGAGGTAGTCGTCGAGGACCATCGCGATGCCCACCGAGCCAGCGCCGAGGTAGGGCATGGTGCGCCAGCCCTCGTCCACCAGCAGCGTGCCGCGTGCGTTGCGGACGCACCGGGCGAGGTCGCTGCGGAGCGCCTGCGCCGCGAGGTCCAGCAGCCCGGGGTCGCCGGTGCCTTCGTACAGGCGCAGGAAGAGCAGCGCGGGGCCGCTCGCGCCGCGCAGCAGGCCGGCCCGGTTCGCGCAGCTCTCCAGCCGGTCGGCGGCGTGCCCCGCCGCCTCCAGGGCCCGGTCGCGCAGTTCGCGTGCGCCGCGCTCGCGCGCCAGGTGGTCCAGGGTGAGGCCGATGCCGGCCAGTCCGCCGTACAGGTCGGGCCCGAGGCGGTACCACTTCTCGGCGAGCACCCGCTCGATCAGCTCGTCGGCGCGTTCGCGGTGGCCGAGCCGGTCCAGGACGTAGGCGATGCCGGCGAGTCCGTCGTAGCACCCGAGGGGGGTGCCGAGGGGAGGCGGAGTGGTCTGCCGCAATAACCACTCCTCACCCTCCTCGAACCCCTCGGCACCCGTCTCGGAGAGCGCGTACAGGACACCGGCCGCCCCGTGGGCGATGCCGAGTCCGCCGCCCTCGGCGAACTGGGCGACGTCGCCGGGGAACAGGCGGTCCGTGCGCTCGGGCGTGGCCGAGGCGAGGATGCCCCGGACCATGGATTCGCGGCTGCGGGGCCAGTCGGCCGGGTCGCAGACGTACGGTTCGCGGGTGTCGACCGCGACGAGGTGGCGGGCCTGCGCGGGGCGCCGGATCCGCGCCTTGACGGGCTGGGGCGCGCAGATCGTGCGCACGGCGTCCTCCAGGAACCCGGGCGGTACGCCGGGGAATTCGCGGGCGATCGTCTCGGCCAGGTCGGTCGCCTTGTCCCGCTCGATCGCCAGCAGCTCCGTCATCGGCAGGAAGAGCGCGAGGCGCAGGCAGGCCAGCGCGTACCGGTCGATGTCGTAGCCGGTGCGGTCGCGCGGGGCGGTGAAGGCCGGGTGGGCGAGGGACTGCCGGGCCGGGTCGTCGACGTCGGTGGCGGACTCCAGGTCCAGCAGGGTGACGCTCATTTCGTCGGGCGCGACCAGCACGTTGAACAGGTGCAGGTCGTTGAGGACCAGGCCGCGGCGGTGCACCGCGGCGACGGCCTGCTCGACGGCGGCGTGCATGCCCACCGCCCACTCGGTGTAGGAGGTCAGCGCCTCCGGCTCGGGGTCGGCGGTGAGCAGCGGGTGCCGCTCGGTGAGGCAGGCGTGCAGCGTCTTGCCGGGGACGTGGTCCACGACCAGGAAGCGGTGGTCGCCGACGGTGACCCAGTCGCGTACCTCCGGGGCCACGCCGAGGCCCGAGAGCCGCCGCAGCGCGGCGCGTTCGCGCTCCAGCCGGGTGACCGCGTCGGCGCCGTCGGCGGCGAGCCCGGCGTGCGGCCTGGCCTCCTTGAGGAGCACCCGTTCCCCGGTGCTCCGGTCGCGGCCGACGTAGACGCCGCCTCCGTTGGCGAAGCGCAGCGCCGATTCGACGGCGTACGGCAGGTCGGCGACGGTGGTGGCGTTGCGCGCCTTGAGGTGCGGGGCCAGGAAGCCGGGCAGCTCGACCCACTCCGGCGGCCGGAAGGCGGCTTCGCGGCGGTCGGGGACCAGCCGGCCCTCGGCGTTCTCGATGGCGGGCACCAGCGCCCCGGTGCCGTCGACGCAGTACCGCTTGGTGAACCCGCCGTACCGCACGTACAGCGGGCCGTCGTGCCACCGCAGGTCGCTGAGGATGTAGGGGCCCGGCTCGCCGTCCAGCAGCGAGCCCAGCTCCTCCAGAATGCGGTGGCATTCCTTCTCGTCCGCCGGGTAAATGGTGGCGAATTTGCCGCCGGCCGTCCGGTCCGCGTAGCGGGAATTGCGCAGCCGCAGCGGGCGCGGGCCGGGCACGAATTTGAAGGGAATGGAATGGGAGACGCAGTAGTCCCAGACCTTGGAGGCGATCTTTTCCGCATTGTCCGGGCAGGCCGACACCTGTACCTTCCACCCCTGGGCCGGCCTGCCCGGACGCGGGTTCCCCTCGCTGTCCACGGGATTCACGTGGAGCCAGTCCCCGGAGAGGAAACAGCGCCACCCTTCGGGGACTGCGCGCTGCGCCGCTTCGTACACCGCACTGTCGTCCGCTGCGGCATCCTCCCCGACGGACAAACGGTCCGGGGTTTCGTAGAAATACCTGCCGGCTAGGCAGTACACCTCGTACCGCTTGTCCATCGTCTCCCCCCTCGGCGGCGTGGAACAGAGATTTCCACGTATGGAGAGGGGCGGACAGTCACAGACGTCATGAGGTCACCGTGAGGAACGCATGAGTAACTCTAAGTACGAACCTGCTGGTCGCACGCGTGTTCGCCCGGCGTTACTCCTCCGGCGGGAAGAGTGCTTCCCCGGAGTCGGCCTCCGTAATCACGATCGCCTCGACCGGACAGCCCTCGGCGGCGGCCAACACCGCCTCCTGGGCCGCCATTTCGTCCGTCACCGGGTGGGACTGGCGCGCGGAGTCCAGCCGGAATCCGTCCGGCGCGGTGCTCGCGCACAGCCCGGAGCCGATGCAGACGCCGCGGTCCACCGCCACCTGCCAGCGGTCGCCCATGCGCTCACGCCCCCGCCGGGAGATGGATCATCTTGTGCTCCAGGTACTCGCCGTACCCCTCGGGCCCGAACTCCCGCCCGATGCCGCTGTTCTTGTAGCCGCCGAAGGGCCCGAGCATGTCGAGGCTGAAGGTGTTCACGGAGTACGTACCGGTGCGCACCCGGCGCGCCACCTCGATGCCCCGCTCGACGTCCGCCGTCCACACCGAGCCCGACAGGCCGTAGTCGGAGTCGTCGGCGATCCGCACCGCCTCCGCCTCGCCCTCGTAGGGGAGCAGGCAGATCACCGGCCCGAAGATCTCCTCGCGGGCGATGCGCATGCCGGGGGTGACGTCGCCGAAGAGCGTCGGCTCGACGTACCACCCCGTGGGTCGGTCCGCCGGACGGCCGCCGCCCGCCAGCACCTTGGCGCCCTCCCGCTGCCCCGACGCGATGTACTCCAGCGAGCGGCGCCGCTGCCGCTCGGCGACCAGCGGGCCGACCTCGGTGGCCGCGTCCAGCGGGTCGCCGACCTTCAGCGCGGAGGCCGCGGCGGCGAAGCGTTCGGCGATCTCGTCGTAGTGCGAGCGCGGCGCGAGGATGCGGGTCTGCGCCACGCACGCCTGCCCGTTGATCATCCACGCGAAGGGGGTGATCCCGGCGACCGCCGCGTCCAGGTCCGCGTCCGGCAGGATCACCGCCGCCGACTTGCCGCCCAACTCCAGCGTGACGCGCGTGAGGTTGCGGGCCGCCACCTCCATCACCCGCTTACCGGCCGCGACCGACCCGGTGAAGGAGACCTTGTCCACCCCCGGATGCCCGACCAGGTACTCGCTGACCTCGCGGTCCGCCGGGAGGATCGACAACACTCCTGCGGGCACCCCGGCCTCGGCGGCGATCTCCGCCAGCAGATAGGCGTCCAGGGGCGTCTCCGGCGACACCTTCAGCACCGCCGAGCAGCCCGCCAGCAGCGCGGGCGCGAGCTTGGCGGCGGCGGTGAACTGCGGGACGTTCCACGGCACCACGGCCGCGACCACGCCGACCGGCTCGCGGCGGACCAGCAGCGGCCCGAGCACGCCCTGCCGCCGCTCCTCGTACGAGAAGTCGCGGGCGACCGTGATCGCCGCGTCCCAGGCCATCATCGCGGCCAGCGACTGCACCATGAGGCCCGCGGTGTACGGGGTGCCGTTCTGCGCGCTGATGAGCCGCGCGAACTCCTCGCTGCGCACGGCGAACGCGTCCTTGATCCGCGTGACGACCGCGATCCGCTCGTCGAGCGGGGCGTCGGCCCACACCCCGGAGTCGAAGGAGGCACGGGCGGCCGTGACAGCGCGGTCCACGTCCTCCCGGGACGCGTGCGGCACCCGCCCGATGACCTGCTCGGTGTGCGGGGAGACCACCTCGATGGTCTCCCGGCCGGCCGGATCGACCAGCTCACCACCTATGTAGAGCTGTCCGTGCTCGATCAGGCCAGTCATCGTTTCCGCCTCCCGCGGGCCGCCGTCACCGGACGCCCGTCGCCTCGACACGGCAATCCGGCACCACTACCTGACGCTGCATCAGAACTGATACCAGTTCTAGTTATAGTGAGCAATGCACGCGACGGCGTGCGGGCCGAGAGGGGCGATGGCATGCCGCACGTGATCGACCATCGGGGCGGAGTCTGGAGCATCGCCGTCCCCATACCGGACAACCCGCTGGGGCACACCCTCGTGCATCTGCTGGCGACGGACCGCGGTCCGGTGCTGATCGACACCGGCTGGGACGACCCGGACTCCTGGGACGCGCTCACCACCGGGCTGGAGGCCTGCGGCACCGCCGTCACCGACCTGCACGGGGTGCTCGTCACGCACCACCACCCCGATCACCACGGGCTCTCCGCGCGGGTCAGGGAGGCGTCCGGCGCCTGGATCGCGATGCATGCCGCCGACGCCGCGGTCGTCCGACGTACTCGTGAGGCCGAGCCGGGCAGCTGGCTGTCGTATCTCATCGACAAGCTCACCGCGGCGGGCGCGCCCGAGGACCACCTCGCGCCCCTGTACGCGGCCCGCGCCGAAGGGCGCACCAGCGCGCTCCCCGAGAACCGCCCCGCACTCCCGGACCGCGAGATCGTCCCCGGCGAGCTGCTGGACCTCGCGGGGCGGCGGCTGCGGGCGATCTGGACACCCGGCCACACCCCGGGCCACGTCTGCCTGCACCTGGAGGAGGCGCACCCGGCGGCGCACCCCGGCAACGGGCGCCTCTTCTCCGGCGACCACCTGCTGCCGGGCATCAGCCCGCACGTCGGCCTCTACGAGGACCCCGACGAGGCGCTTCATGCCGCCCCTTCCCCAAGCTCTCGGCTTCGCTCGAGCAGGGGAGACCCCATTGGCGACTACCTGGACTCCCTGGAGCGGATCGGCCGGCTCGGCGCCGCCGAGGTGCTGCCCGCGCACCAGCACGCCTTCACCGGCGCGGCGGAGCGGGTGACCGAGCTCCTCGCCCACCACGAGGAACGGCTCAGCGGGCTGCGCGCCCTGCTCCGTACGGAGCGCACCCCGTGGCAGCTCGCCGAGGCGATGGAGTGGAACCGTCCCTGGGAGCGGATCCCCTACGGCTCGCGCACCATCGCGCTCTCCGAGGCCGAGGCTCATCTGCGGCGCCTGGTGAAGCGGGGGCTGGCCGAGCCGGTGCCGGGGTCGGACCCGGTGGCGTACGTGGCGGTGTGAGGCGGGCGTCTTTCCGGACGCCTGGCGTACGGGCCGCCGTACCCGTCCCGTACGTGCCGGGAGCCGGCCGCTACCCGCCGGTTAAAGTGTTGCGACAAGTTCATTCGTGCCCGACCGGGGGAAGCCGGTGGAAATCCGGCGCTGACCCGCAGCCGTGAGCCCTGGCGCGCAGCAGCGCGCCGGAGCGAGCCGGAACACCCGGCGGGGCACACCCAAGGCTCCCGCGCACCGTACGGCCGCCCTTCATCGGCCGCCCGGCGCGCGGCACCGTCGAGGTATACGGAGCTGAGCCCGGTGCCACCGCGCCGCGCGTGCGCGCGGACGTGGTGCGGCGGAGTGCGGCTACGAGACCTCCCACCTCGCGCACCCCGCGAACCGACCGAGAGGCACCGACCCCATGGCCATCACGGCCCGCTCCCTCGCCGCCCCGGCGCGCCGCTGCGCCGCGGCCCTGGCCGCCGCCGTGCTGTGCGCGGCCGCTGCCCCCGCCGCGTTCGCCGACGCGCCCTCCCCCAGCGCTTCCCCGAAGCTCCCGAAGGGGCTGTACGGCAGTACGGACCCCAAGTGGGACGGCGTCTGGCGGCAGTCGCTGGCGCTGCTGGCCCAGGACACCACGGGCGTGCGCCCGGCGGACGAGGCGGTGGACTGGCTCGTGGGGCAGCAGTGCGCCGACGGCGCGTTCACCGCGTACCGGGCCGACCCGAAGCAGGCCTGTGACGCGAAGACGATGCGGGACACCAACCAGACGTCCGCCGCCGTCCAGGCGCTGGCCGCGGTCGGCGGGCACTCCGACGCGGTCCGCAAGGGCGTCTCCTGGCTGAGGTCCGCGCAGAACGACGACGGCGGCTGGGGCTCGGCGGCCGGCGCCCCGAGCGACGCCAACTCCACCTCCGTGGTCATCGGCGCGCTGGCCGCGACCGGCACGAAGACGTCGGCCATGCCGGAGAAGGGCGGCAAGTCGCCGTACGACGCGCTGCTCTCCTTCCGGCTCGGCTGCGACGCGAAGAAGACGGACCGCGGCGCGTTCGCGTTCCAGCCCAAGGACGGCAGGCTCGACGCCAACGACGACGCGACGGCGGCCGCGGTGACCGGCGCCATGGGCAAGGGCTTCGTCGTCGAACCGGGCGGGCCCGCCGCGCAGGAGACGTCCTGCGAGAAGGCGGCCGAGGACGCGCAGGGAGCCGCGGACTCCGGCGCCGACCGCCTCGTCTCCGTCATGGACGCGCACGGCCACCACCTGATGTCCGCCATGCCCGGCGCCGAGGACCAGCCCGACGTCGGCAACACCGCCGACACCGTGGTCGCGCTGGCGGCCGCCGGCCGGCCGGACGACGCGAAGAAGCCGCTGGAGTGGCTCCGCGCGCACTCCGTCGACTGGGCGAAGCAGAGCGGCCCCGCCGCGTACGCCCAGCTGATCCTCGCCGCGTACGCCACCGGCGCCGACCCGCGCGACTTCGGCGGTACCGACCTCGTGGCGAAGCTGAACGCGACCGGCCCGAAGCCGGCGGCGCAGCAGAACGCGCAGAGCCAGGAGGACAAGAAGCAGGACGACGGCTCCATCTCCGTGTGGTGGGTCGTGCTCGTCGGCCTCGCGGTGGGCGCGGGCATCGGCTTCCTGCTGAGCGGCCGCAGGAAGCAGAACCAGCTGTGAGACACGCCGCCCGGATCGCCCGCGGCGCCGGCGCCCTGCTGCTGGCCGGTACGGCCACGGGCCTGGCCGCCGCGCCCGCGCACGCCGAGGAGTACCGCTACTGGTCCTTCTGGACGGCGGACGCCGCGGCGCACGGCGAGCACGCCTGGTCGTACGCCACCGAAGGGCCCTCGACCGCCCGCCCCGAGGACGGCGGCACGGTCGGCTTCCGCTTCACCGTCAGCGCCGACTCCGCGCGCGCCGCGACCCCGCGCGCCGCCGTCGACTTCGACGCGGTCTGCGGCGGTACGAAGGCGGCCGACGGCCGCAAGCGGGTCGCCGTCGTCATCGACTTCGGCACGGCGGCCGACGCCCCGAAGGGCGAGACACCGCCCGCAACGCGCAAGGAGTGCGCGCGGGTGCCCGCGGACGCGAGCGCCGGCGAAGCCCTCGCCGCGGTCGCCGCACCCCTGCGGTACAACTCCGCCGCGCTGCTGTGCGCGATCTCCGGCTTCCCGCAGAAGGGCTGCGCCGAGCAGGCCGGCGGGCCGGGGAAGGCGTCCGCCGACCCGGCCTCGCCCGGCGCCGGTGCGGCCGGTGACGACGCGTCCGACGGGGACACCGACGCCGGCGGGCCCTCAGCCGGCCTGATCGGCGGCATCGCCGCGGTCGCCGTGCTCGGCGCCGCCGCGGTCTGGCAGGCCCGCCGCCGGCGCCGATGACCGCCCCCGGCCGGTTGCGTGCGCCCCTCGCCACGCGGGGGCGCACGCTGCACGCCGGCGCGTGGTGGCTGTGGGCACTGGGCCTGGCCACGGCCGCGTCCCGCACCACCGATCCGCTCCTCCTCGGGCTGCTCATCGGCGTCGCCGGGTACGTGGTCGCGGCCCGCCGCACCGACGCGCCCTGGGCCCGTTCCTACGGCGCCTTCGTCAAGCTCGGCCTGGTCGTGCTCGCCATCCGGCTGGTCTTCGCCTTCGTGCTCGGCTCGCCCGTCCCCGGCACGCACACCCTCGTCACGCTCCCCGAACTGCCGCTGCCCGACTGGGCGCGGGGCGTACGGATCGGCGGCCGGGTCACCGCCGAGGGCATGGTCTTCGCGCTGTACGACGGGCTGAAGCTGGCCACGCTGCTGATCTGCGTGGGCGCCGCCAACGCGCTCGCCAACCCGGCCCGGCTGCTCAAGTCCCTGCCCGGCGCGCTGTACGAAGCAGGCGTCGCCGTCGTCGTGGCGATGACCTTCGCACCGAACCTGGTCGCCGACGTCCAGCGGCTCCGCGCGGCCCGCCGGCTCCGCGGCCGCCCCGACCGCGGCTTCAAGGCGCTGCTCCAGGTCGGCCTGCCGGTGCTGGAAGGCGCACTGGAGCGTTCGGTGGCGCTCGCCGCGGCGATGGACGCCCGCGGGTACGGCCGTACCGCGCAGGTGCCGCGCGCCGTCCGGCACACCACCACGGCGCTCACCCTCGGCGGCCTCCTCGGCATCTGCGCCGGTACGTACGGGCTGCTCGCGGCCCAGGGCGCCGGATACGGACTGCCGGTGCTGGCCGCCGGGCTCGCCGCCGCGCTCGCCGGGCTGTGGCTCGGCGGCCGCCGCTCGGTCCGCACCCGCTACCGGCCCGACCCCTGGGGCCTGCGCGCCTGGCTGGTCGCGGGCTCCGGCGTGGCGGTGGCCGCGCTGATGATCTGGGCGAACGCGTACGCGCCCGCCGCCCTGCACCCGCCGGCCGTCCCCCTGACCGCCCCGGAACTGCCGCTCTGGCCCGCGCTGTCGGTCCTGGTGGGGCTGGTACCGGCGGTCGCCGCACCGGTACCGGCGGGCGCCCCCGGCCCGCCCGCCGACCGGCGCACGGCAGGCACGGCACACCCGAGGAACCCGAAGGACCTGAAGGAGACGACGACGTGATCCGGTTCGAGCAGGTGTCGGTCACCTACGGGGACGCCGGCACGCCCGCCGTCCAGGGCATCGACCTGACCGTCCCCGAGGGCGAACTCTGCCTGCTGGTCGGCCCGTCCGGCGTCGGCAAGTCGACCGTGCTGAACGCCGTCTCCGGCCTCGTACCGCACTTCACCGGCGGCACGCTGCACGGCCGGGTCACCGTCGACGGCCGCGACACCCGCACCCACCAGCCGCGCGAACTGGCCGACGTGGTCGGCACGGTGGGCCAGGACCCGCTGTCCCACTTCGTCACCGACACCGTCGAGGACGAGCTGGCGTACGGCATGGAGTCGCTCGGCCTCGCCCCCGACGTGATGCGCCGCCGCGTCGAGGAGACCCTCGACCTGCTCGGCCTCGCCGACCTCCGCGACCGCGCCCTCGCGACCCTCTCCGGCGGCCAGCAGCAGCGCGTCGCCATCGGGTCCGTCCTCACCACCCACCCCAAGGTGCTGGTGCTGGACGAGCCCACTTCGGCGCTGGACCCGGCCGCCGCCGAAGAGGTACTGGCCGTCCTCCAGCGGCTGGTCCACGACCTCGGCACGACCGTACTGCTCGCCGAACACCGCCTGGAACGCGTCGTCCAGTACGCCGACCAGGTCATCCTGCTGCCCGCGCCCGGGGCCGCGCCGGTCATCGGCGAGCCCGCCGAGATCATGGCGGTCTCCCCCGTCCACCCGCCGGTCGTCGCCCTCGGCCGGGCGGCGGGCTGGTCGCCGCTGCCGCTGACCGTCCGGGACGCCCGCCGCAAGGCCGGCGCGCTGCGCGAGCGGCTGGCCGGGCAGACGCCGGCGTCCCCGGGCGCGGCGGCCGGCGCCCGCACCGGCTCCGAGGACGCCGCCGCGCCGGTCGCCGAGGCCGCCGGGCTGTCCGTACGCCGCGGCCGCATCGACGCGCTGCACCGCGTCGACCTCGCCGTACGCCCCGGCGAGACCGTCGCCCTGATGGGCCGCAACGGCGCCGGCAAGTCCACCCTGCTGAACACGCTGGTCGGGATGCACGAACCGGCCGCCGGCTCGGTACGGGTGGGCGGCGCCGTGCCGCACCGCACCGGCCCGCGCGACCTGCTGCGCCGGGTCGGCCTGGTGCCGCAGGAGCCGCGCGACCTGCTGTACGCGGACACCGTCGCCGCCGAGTGCGCGGCGGCCGACGCCGACGCGGGCGCCACGGCCGGCAGCTGCCGGGCACTGGTCACCCGGCTGCTCCCCGACGTCCCCGACGACACCCACCCCCGCGACCTCTCCGAAGGCCAGCGCCTCGCCCTCGCGCTCGCGGTCATCCTCACCGCCCGGCCACCGCTGCTCCTGCTGGACGAGCCGACCCGCGGCCTGGACTACGCGGCCAAGGCCCGGCTGGTGACCGTCCTGCGCGACCTCGCCGCCGAGGGCCACGCCATCGTCCTCGCCACCCACGACGTGGAACTGGCGGCGGAACTCGCGCACCGCGTCGTCATCCTCGCCGACGGCGAGGTCGTCGCGGACGGCCCGACCGCCGAGGTCGTGGTCTCCTCCCCGTCCTTCGCGCCGCAGGTCTCCAAGGTCCTCGCCCCGCTGCCCTGGCTCACCGTCCCCCAGGTCACCCACGCTCTGGCCGAACTGGAGCGCACGGCATGAGCCCGCAGCACGCCCTGGCCGAACTGGAGCCCACAGTATGAGTCCGCAGGCGGAAACGGCCCGACCGGTGGACCACCGGTCCGTACGGCAGGTGCGGGCTATCCGGCTCGGCCCGCGGTCGGTGGCCGCCCTCGTCCTCGTCTCCGCCGTCGGCGTGCTGGCCTTCGGCTGGCCGCTGCTGGCGGACTCCGCGTCCGGTCTCGCGCACTCCAAGGACGCCCCCTGGCTCTTCGCCGCCCTGCTCCCCCTCCTCCTCGCCGTGGTCGTGGCGACCATCGCGGACGTCGGCCTGGACGCCAAGGCCATCGCGATGCTGGGCGTGCTCGCCGCGGCGGGCGCCGCACTGCGCCCGCTCGGCGCGGGCACGGCCGGCATCGAGCCGATGTTCTTCCTGATGGTGCTGTCGGGGCGGGTGCTCGGGCCGGGCTTCGGCTTCGTGCTCGGCGCGGTGTCGATGTTCGCCTCGGCCCTGCTCACCGGTGGCGTCGGCCCCTGGATGCCGTTCCAGATGCTGTCGATGGGCTGGGTGTCGATGGGGGCCGGGCTGCTGCCGGGGGCCGACCGGCTCCGCGGCCGGCGCGAGATGCTGCTGCTGGCCGCGTACGGCACGGTCGCGTCCCTGCTGTACGGCCTGGTCATGAACCTCCAGGGCTGGCCCTACATCGCGGGGCTCGCCTCCGGCGTCTCCTTCGTCCCCGGCGACCCGCTCCCGGAGAACCTCGCCCGCTTCGTCGCTTACTGCCTGGCGACCTCCCTCGGCTGGGACCTCCCCCGGGCGCTGGTCACGATCGTCCTGACCCTCACCGTCGGCCCCGTCCTCCTGAAGGCCCTCCGCCGCGCCACTCGCAGGGCGGCCTTCGACGCCCCGGTGTCCTTCGACGCCCCGGTGTCCTCCACGGCCACGACCCCGAAGGACACCGGCTGAGGCTCTCCCGGGGCCCCTCCCCGAGCACGAGCGGCACCCTGACGCGGCCCGCCGCTCCCCCTTCCCCGACGGCCTTCCCCGACGGCGCGCCCCGGTCCTAGACCCCGGTCGCGCCGTCGAGGCGTTCCCGGAGGAGGTCGGCGTGGCCGTTGTGCCGGGCGTACTCGGCTATGACGTGGACCAGGATGCGGCGGAGCGAGACCGGCCGGCCGCTGGCGGCATGGGTGCCGGTGGCGTCCAGGGAGGGGGTGGCGGCGACGAGCTTGCGGGAGTGCGCGCACTCGGCTCGCCAGAAGTCCAGCTCCTCCGTCACGTCCCCGTCCAGGATCTCGAAGTCCTGGTCGGGGTGGTCGTCGGAGTAGTAGGGGAAGTCGTCCCGCTCGCCCGCGAACTGCACGCGGAACCACCAGTGCTCGACGCCGGCGAGATGGCGGACCAGGCCGTGCAGGCTGAGGCCGGAGGGCGGGACGCTCTTCTCGGAGAGGCGGTCGGCGTCTATACCGGCGCACTTGAGCTCGAAGGTCCTGCGGTGCCAGTCGAGGAACGAGGTGAGGATCTCGCGCTCGTCACCGACCAGCGGCGGGGCGGGGCGCTCCTCCGGCCCCGCCCAGGTCGGCGGCAGGTTTTCCGGAGGGATGGCGGGCGGTCCCGCGGGGGCCGCCGCCCCTGTCCGCTCGGTGGGTCCCGTCGGTTCTGTCGTCATGTCTGGAGTGTGACACGGGCCACTGACAACGGCCGTCGGTCGCCGCTCGGCAGCCGGCCCCTCACAGCCGCTGGATGATCGTCCCCGTCGCCAGCGCGCCGCCCGCGCACATCGTGATCAGGGCGAATTCCTTGTCCCTGCGTTCCAGTTCGTGCAGCGCCGTGGTGATGAGCCGGGCGCCGGTGGCGCCCACCGGGTGGCCGAGGGCGATGGCCCCGCCGTTCACGTTGACCTTGTCCAGGTCCTGCTCGAAGACCTGGGCCCAGGACAGGACGACGGACGCGAAGGCCTCGTTGATCTCGACGAGGTCGATGTCCTTGAGGGACATGCCGGCCTTGCCGAGCACCGCGCGGGTCGCGTCGACCGGGCCGTCCAGGTGGAAGTGCGGGTCGGCGCCGACCAGGGCCTGGGCGACGATGCGGGCCCGCGGCTTCAGCCGGAGGGCCCGGGCCATCCGCTTGGACGCCCACATGACAGCGGCGGCGCCGTCGGATATCTGGGAGGAGTTGCCCGCGGTGTGGACGGCGGTGGGCATGACCGGCTTCAGTCCGGCGAGCGCGTCCAGGCTCGTGTCGCGCAGCCCCTCGTCCTTGTCGACCAGCCGCCACATGCCCTGCCCGGCCGCCTGCTCGTCCTCGGTGGTGGGCACCTGGACCGCGTACGTCTCGCGTTTGAAGCGTTCCTCGGCCCAGGCCCGGGCCGCCCGTTCCTGGGAGAGCAGACCCAGCGCGTCGACGTTCTCGCGGGTCAGGCCGCGCTTGCGGGCGATGCGTTCGGCCGCCTCGAACTGGTTGGGCAGGTCGACGTTCCACTCGTCGGGGAAGGGCTTGCCGGGGCCGTGCTTGGAGCCGCTGCCCAGGGGGACGCGGGACATCGCCTCGACGCCGCAGCCGATGCCCACGTCGATGACGCCGGCCGCGATCATGTTGGCGACCATGTGGTTGGCCTGCTGCGAGGAGCCGCACTGGCAGTCGACGGTGCTGGCGGCGGTCTCGTACGGCAGGCCGACGGCGAGCCAGGCGTTGCGGGCGGGGTTCATGGACTGTTCGCCGGCGTGGGTGACCGTGCCCCCGACGACCTGTTCGACGCAGTCCGGCTGGATGCCCGTTCTCTCCAGGAGTTCGCGGTACGTCTCGCCCAGCAGATAGGCGGGATGGAGGTTGGCGAGCGCGCCTCCGCGCTTGCCGATGGGGGTGCGGACGGCTTCGACGATGACGGGTTCAGCGGCCATGACTCGTCCTCTCCTGGCTGCCCGGGCGGCCCGGCACCCGGGCAGAACTAGTACGCGTTCTAGTTCCGCGCCCAGTCTCACGAGCCACACGCGCCCGCGCAAGAGTGCGGTGTCGGCCGCATCCGCAAGTATTTCCCGTATGAGGCTTGCCACTTGTAGAACTCGTTACTACCTTCGCGACACCTTCTGATGGGCCGTCAGGAGTGCGGAAGGACCGGCCGCTGAAGCCGGCGAGACGGACCTGGAGACGCCGATGCCCTGTCCAGCGCTGCCCGACGGGTTCGACTTCACCGACCCCGACGTCTACCGAGACCGCGTACCCCTCCCCGAATTCGCCCAGCTGCGGCGGACCGCGCCCGTGTGGTGGAACGCCCAGCCGCACAACATCGCGGGCTTCGAGGACGACGGCTACTGGGTGGTGACCCGGCACGCGGACGTCAAGGAGGTCTCCACCCGCCCCGACGTCTTCTCGGCGCACCGCAACACCTCGATCATCCGCTTCAACGAGTCGATGACCCGCGACCAGATCGACGTCCAGAAGCTGATCATGCTGAACATGGACCCGCCCGAGCACACCCGGGTCCGGCAGATCGTCCAGCGCGGCTTCACCCCCCGGTCCATCCGCGCGCTGGAGGACGCGCTGCGCGAGCGCGCCACCCGGATCGTCGCGGAGGCGAAGCGGAACGGCCGCGGCGACTTCGTCACCGACATCGCCTGCGAGCTGCCGCTCCAGGCCATCGCCGAGCTGATCGGCATCCCCCAGGAGGACCGCTCCCGGATCTTCGACTGGTCGAACAAAATGGTCGCGTACGACGATCCCGAGCTGGCGATCACCGAAGAGGTCGGCACCAACGCCGCCATGGAGCTGATCTCGTACGCGATGAACCTCGCGGCGGCGCGCAAGGAATGCCCGGCGAAGGACATCGTCAGCCGGCTGGTGGCGGCGGAGGACGAAGGGAACCTCGGCAACGACGAGTTCGGCTTCTTCGTACTGCTGCTGGCCGTGGCGGGCAACGAGACCACACGCAACGCCATCACGCACGGCATGCACGCCTTCCTCACCCACCCCGAGCAGTGGGAGCGGTACAAGAGGGAGCGGCCGGCCACCGCGGCCGAGGAGATCGTGCGCTGGGCGACCCCGGTGGTCTCCTTCCAGCGCACCGCCACCCAGGACACCGAGTTGGGCGGCGCGCACATCAAGGAAGGGCAGCGGGTCGGCATCTTCTACGCCTCGGCCAACAACGACCCCGAGGCCTTCGACCGGCCCGAGGAGTTCGACATCGGCCGGGACCCCAACCCGCACCTGGGCTTCGGGGGCGGCGGCCCGCACTTCTGCCTGGGGAAGTCGCTGGCCGTGCTGGAGATCGACCTGATCTTCCACGCCATCGCCGACGCCGTGCCGGACATCGCGCTGGCCGGCGATCCCCGGCGGCTGCGCTCGGCGTGGCTGAACGGCGTGAAGGAGCTGCGGGTCAGTTACGGGTGACCTCGACCGGCACCAACTCCCCTATCCCGTATGGGCGGTGACACCGGATCCCGGCGTCACCGCCCGTTCCCTTTGGCGCAAAACCGTCTGCCGCGGAACCTTGCCAACACCTACTGGCGCACTTACATTCAAACTCGCCAGTAACACCGGCGGTAACACCTGCGCCACCTCGCGGTCGGCCGCACACTGGTCTCCCCCACGCTCCACGCCCTCCCAGCACCTCGCTCCCCCCACGCATCGCTCGGCACGCAACGAAGGGGAAATATGCCATGAAAGACGCACACGGCAGACCGGTCACGGGACGGGTCAGCGCACGGAAGTTCGCCGTGCTGGCCGTCCCGGCATTCGCGGGCACGGCGGCCCTGGCCATCGCCCTGGCCAACGGCGCGCTGGCGGCCTCGTTCGCCGTCTCGGGCCAGCAGTTCAAGGTCTCGGCGAGCAGCCTCAAGGGGGACGGCTTCGCGCAGTACGGCGGGGTGGACGCCAACGCACGCGGCGACCTGCTCCCGGTCGCGGTGACCGCCATCAAGAAGGCGGAACTGAACAACCTCTGCCAGTCGGTGGTCACCAAGCTGCCCGTCCTGGGCAACATCTCGCTGAACCTGACCGCCGGCGGAGGCGGCAAGCCCGTACAGGCCGAGAACCTCTACGTCGACGCCACCCAGCTCTCCGGTAACGCGGCCTTCCACAACATCGAGATCGGCCGGGACGCCTCCACGCTGGACAAGGGGCCGGCCGAGGCGCAGGGCATGCAGGACGCCTTCGCGCAGCAGGCCGACGACATCGACATCACCGATCTGAAGCAGACCGCGTGGGCGACCAACGCCGGCACCTTCAAGCTCTCCGGGCTGAGCATGAAGATCAGCAAGGGCAAGAAGGAATGCTTCTGACCCGGCGCGCGGGCGGCCGCCGGGCGCCGCGGGCCGATGCGACGCGGCCCCGCTCCGCCTGGTGGCGCTGGCGCAAGGCGCGACCCTTCTGGGGCGGGCTGGCCACGGTCCTGGCGGGCCTGGAGATCTGCGTGATCCCGCTGGCACCGTTGAAGGTCATGCTGCAGCAGGGCATCGCCGGCATCCCGTCCGTGCTGATGGGCCTGGTGATGATCGTGATGGGCCTGACCGCCTGGTTCGCGCCGCACTACCGCGGACTGGCCGGCGTACTGACCGTCCTGATGGCGGCCGCCGCGCTGGTCATGTCCAACCTCGGCGGCTTCTTCATCGGCACCGTGCTCGGCATCGTCGGCGGCGGCCTGATGTTCGCGTGGCAGCCCGTCCCGGCGCCGGAACCGGCCGCCGCGGACCCCTCGGCGGCGGACCCGGCCGCCGACGGCGCCGCCGCGGCCACGGGCCCGGCCGCCTAGCGCACGGCGGCCCCGGCCGCCCTTCCCAAGAACGGCGTCCTCGGCCGCCTCGGCCGTGGCCGAGGACGCCCTGCACCACCACCGCACCACGGCACAGCCGCACCACAGCACACAGCTCGTCTGCGCAACTGCACGTCTGCGCATCTGCACATCTGCACCACCAGCACTCCGTACCGGTACCGCACGATCGCTCGATCACCCGCAACGGCAACCGCAAGGAGACCCCTCGATGATGCAGCTCAGACCCCGTACGCATGCCCGAACGCTGCTCGCCGCCGGCACCGGCGTCGCGGCGGCGGGCGCGCTCTGCCTGGCCGTCACCGCACCGGCCACCGCCGCGGCCCCGGCCCCGAGCCTCGCGGCCGGCTCCACCACCGTCACCCCCGCGGGCCACGCGTTCGCCGCGAACCTCACCGGCAAGGCCACCTTCAAGGCCGGTTCGGTGACCGTGACCTGCTCGGTGTCGAACTCCACCGGCCAGGTACCGGCCGCGCCCGGCAACCACAACGACGCCGGCCCGGTGACCAGCTCGATCAGCGCCCCGACGTACAGCTCGTGCACGACGAGCATGCCGGGCGTCAGCGCCACCGTCACCACCAGCGGCGCGTGGGGCGTGGCCATGCAGAACGGCTCGCCCAGCACCGCCGTGATGAGCATTCCGAAGGGCGGCGTCGTCGTGAAGACCAGCGGCCTCGCCAGCTGCACGGTCACGGCCGCGCCCAGCGGACCGGCCACCGTCAACGGCAGCTGGTCCAACGGCGCGCCGTCCACGCTCACCTTCTCCGGCGCCTCGGTGCCGGTCACCGTCGTCGGCGGCTTCGGCTGCCCGACGAGCGCGACCGCCTCGACGTTCGGCGCCACGTACGCGGTGTCCGACACGACGGACCCGGCGTCGCAGATCACCGTCACCGGCTGACCCGGCCGCTTCCCTCACCGGCCGTCCTGAGGTGACGCTCCCGCATCCGTCCGACTGGCGCCGCGGAGCCGCCGGACGGATGCTGGACGGGCGACGATCCGACGGCGCGGCGTTCCCCGGAATGCCGCGCTGTCACGTGGGATGGGTCACATCAGGGCCCTCAGTTGCACATGATCGCAGCGATAAGGATCACAGGAATACTTTTCCGGTGTCCGTTCTGTCCGCCGCATCACCCCTGGAACGAGCGGGTTTCACCCCGATTCCGCAACCGGACGACCACAGTCCGTGAGGATCCGTTCTGCCCCTAAGGTCGACATTCGCCCGTCGGTGGCCCGACGGGCTTTGCAATGCAGTCGTCCCAGAGAGCGCAGGCGAGCGAACACGTGCCGACGCACACCTCCGTCGCCCCGGGCCCCGGTGCCCGCACGAAAAGCCGGGCCCCTTCGAGCGAGCAGCGACATGGTGCCACGGTCGTCGACCCGGCCATGGCCAAGCGGGCGGTCTCGGCAGCCGCGCTCGGGAACGCGATGGAGTGGTTCGATTTCGGCGTCTACAGCTACATCGCGGTCACCCTCGGGCAGGTGTTCTTCCCGTCCGGGAATTCGACCGCGCAGTTGCTGTCGACGTTCGGAGCGTTCGCCGCGGCGTTCCTCGTGCGGCCCATCGGCGGCATGGTCTTCGGTCCGCTGGGTGACCGTATCGGACGCCAGAAGGTCCTCGCCATCACCATGATCATGATGGCGATCGGCACCTTCGCGATCGGTTTGATCCCCTCGTACTCCGCCATCGGCGTCTGGGCCCCCGTCCTGCTGCTGGTCGCCCGCCTGGTGCAGGGCTTCTCCACCGGCGGTGAGTACGGCGGCGCCTCCACCTTCATCGCCGAGTACTCGCCCGACAAGAAGCGCGGCTTCCTCGGCAGCTGGCTGGAGTTCGGCACGCTCGCCGGCTACATCGGCGGCGCGGGCCTGGTCACCCTGATGACCGCGCTGCTCAGCCACGACGACCTGCTCTCCTGGGGCTGGCGGATCCCGTTCCTGATCGCGGGCCCGATGGGCATCATCGGCCTCTACCTGCGGATGCGGCTGGAGGAGACCCCGGCCTTCGCCGAGCTGGAGAAGGAGGCCGCGGCGCAGGAGAAGGAGCGCCGGGCCGCCGAGAAGAAGTCCGGCATCCGCGAGATGATCTTCGGTCAGTGGCGCGCGATGCTGCTCTGCATCGGCCTGGTCCTGGTCTTCAACGTCACCGACTACATGCTGCTGTCGTACATGCCGAGCTACCTGACCTCGGAGCTGAAGTACGACGAGACGCACGGCCTGCTGGTCGTGCTGGCCGTGATGGCCCTGATGATGTGCGTCCAGCCGTTCGCGGGCCGGCTCTCCGACCGCTTCGGCCGCCGCCCGGTCATCGCCGCCGGCTGCATCGGCTTCTTCGCCCTCTCCGTCCCGGCGCTGCTGCTGATCCGCCAGGGCTCGCTGGCCGCGATCGGCCTGGGCATGGCCGCGCTCGGCCTGCTGCTGGTCTGCTTCACCTCGACGATGCCGTCCACGCTGCCCGCCCTCTTCCCGACGAAGGTCCGCTACGGCTCCCTGTCGATCGGCTTCAACATCTCCGTCTCGCTCTTCGGCGGCACCACCCCGCTGGTCGTGACGGCCCTGATCAGCGCCACCGGCGACAAGATGATGCCCGCGTACTACATGATGGCGGCCGGCGTCATCGGCGGCCTCGCGGTGTGGAAGATGACCGAGAGCGCAGGCCGCCCCCTCCCGGGCTCCAAGCCCGCGGTGGCCACCGAGGCCGAGGCCCGCGAACTGAGCAAGGCGGCCTGACCCCGCCGCTCACCCGCGACTGCGCGAACGAGCCCCCTGCCCCCGCGGCAGGGGGCTCGTTCGCGTCCGAAAACGTCTCGGGGTGCCCGGAAGCCGCTTCGTCCGATGGGGCAGGATGACGGCATGAGCATCGTGAAGATCAATGAGTGTGTCAAGCCACGCACATAGAGGCCCCGCCCGCGCGGCATCTGGGTACGCGCGGGTGGGGCCAGTACCGGTTTACTGCTGGACGTGTGTGCGCGCGCTCTGGTCTCGCAGCTCGGTCAGTCGTCGCTGGTAGAGGGTTCCGACGGCGTGAGCGCCCCTCTCCCTGCTGGGGGTGGCTTGCTCAATCAGGTGATGGGCCGCCGCCTTCAGGTGCGCCGACCACGCCAAGACGTGCTGCTGGGCGGGCCGCCCGCACTCTTGGGGTTCGCCAGGGAGGCACAGCGGAAGATCGGGGCCAATCTTGTTCGCGGCGTGCCGGACGTACCGGGCGATGGCGGCCCACTCTTCCTCAGTTCGCTGTATGGCGCTGGCGGTGCCGTCGGAACCCCACGGGCCGAAGTCGTCGCCGTGATCGTGCATGTGCGCGCTCCCTGGTGATCTCAGCGGGTCAGGCGGGTGCGCCGATCGTAGTCGCCCCGGCCACGGCGTCAGCCTCCCTTGGGTCGCAGTGCCCCACAGAGGGGACGCACGGCTGACACGGCCCGCACATGGGCAGGAACTGCGGGGGCGTGCAGGACTGCGCCCCCTCGCCGTGTACGGCGGTAATCTCGGCCGTCACCTTGGCCATACGCGCGCCTCCCCAGATGTCGGGGAGCGGCGCTTCTCGCACGTTGCCGATGGTCAGGAAGCGGCCCAGCACGCACGGCCACACGTCACCCGTCGGGCCGATAGCGCATTTCTCGTGGGCGCAGTGTCCGCACAGGTCAGCGATCGTCGGTGCGGCGCCCCGGCTCCCCCTTCCGAACGCCCGGGTCCGGTCGCCGCCGACCGTGCCCACGCCGAGGGCCACGAGGTCCTTGGCCGCTTCCTGGACGCGCTGCTCTTTGCGCACCGCGACCACGCCGCCGCGCACCGGAATACCCAGGCTGAGCGCCTTTTGAATGTTGCTTCGGGTCCGCCGGTGCGACCCCCGGAGGTTGGTCACCTTGTCGTGGTCGTCCGCCGTGTCGGAGTAGTACGACGTGGCGAGCTTGACCCCGCAGTCCGTGAAAGTCGCCCACAGGTGATCACGAACGTGGGTGAGGTTGGAAAACACCTCCACGGACAGGCCCACCCCGTGGGCGTGCCGGATGAGGCTGGGCAGGTGCGGGTACAGGGTCGGTTCCCCGCCGATGAACTGCACGTCCAGCGCGCCCAGGGCCGCGAGCTGATCGATGGTGCGCTTCCAGTCCTGGAGGGTCATCGTGCCGTGCGTCCCCTTCGGGGAGGAGTCTGCATAGCAGTGATCGCAGAACTCGTTACAGAAACCCGTGACCTCCAGCCATGCGAATTTCAGTCGGTTCCGGCCAGGGCTCATCGCCGCCTCCTTGCGACTGTGGGAGAGGTTGCCCGCCCCTCAAGCGGGCTGCGCAGCGTGGGGGAACACGGTGTTGCGCGCCTTCAGTCCACCGCGAGAGGGGCGGGGGCTAGCGGGCCGCGTGCGCGCCTGTTACGGCCCCTCGGACGGAAGCGGCGGGATTGCCGTCCGTCCCTCGTTCAGCTCCAGACGGCGCACGAGCGCCACGTCCTTGAACGTCCGGGCGAACGTCGGGTGCCCAGTCCGGCCCGTGTGGGTCATCATCGCCAGGTCGGCCGCCTTCAGGTCGGCGGTCGTCTCCAGCGTCCACGGGCATCCGCCGTTCATGCAGCGTGCCGAAACGGTGATCTTGCTACGCGGGTGCGTGCCGATGGCGTGCTTCACGGCCCGGATCACGCTGCGGGTGCTCACGGACGCACCGCCGGGGGGTCGATCGGCAGCCCCGTTACGCGCGGCTGGTGCGGGTGGTTGCGGATCTCCAGTGAGCAGTCCACGGCCCGGGACTGGTTGGTGTAGCCGTCCGTCGTGCCGTTTCCCGTCCGGAACGCCTGCCGCCATGCCGCAGCGTGCGCGCACACCTTGCAGCCCTCAACCGGCGCCGGTTCGAGCGATGAGGCCCGCGCGGGGAGATCGACCGGCGGTTCTGAGTAACTGTGGTGCGGCGCGAAGTAGGCCCGGCTCACGGTCGGCTCCCGACCGGGCGCGTCCAGACCCGTGCCCGCTCGTGCTCCTCGGCGGTGGGCTCGCGCAACTGGTCGGGCCGAACCGCCCACTCAGCGCCGCCACCCGGCGGAACGAGGTACGCGGACCCCTCGAACAGTCTGCGTACCTCACCGATTCGGCCGGTCGTCTTGTCCACCGCGTATGTGCCCGTGGCGGGGGTCCAGGCACCCGCCGAAGCGTCGGCAAGGTCACGCCTGCGCTGACGGTCTGCATCCGTCCTGTGCACCATCTCTCGGCCCCTGGTCCGTTCGACGCTGGAATACCGAGAAGCTACGGTCACGGAACGGGTCAATCCACGTACGTGGCATGGCAGTTCTGGGGCGCTGACAGGGGAACTGCCACGCTGCGTAGTAGCTAGCCGGAAACGCCCAGGTGTGTGGCCATGTCGCGCATGTCCTGCGTCAGGGTGCGTTTGCGGGCCTTGAGCAGGTCCGTCATCACGTAGCGGGCCATCGGCTGATGCTTGATCCATTCACCCGATGTGCGCCGGACGGACATCAGTATGTCCATGGCGTCTTGGTGCTGTTTGAGCGTGACGTGTGCCTGGGCCACGTCCAGCCGGTGACGGTCCCAGTTCGGGGCCGTCGGCTTGCCGAAGTTGCGGAGCGCCTTGCTGCCCAACAGGCCGTCGTCCGACCGGCTCAAAACGCCTCGCGCGTCTCCGAGCAGCGCCAGGTCCTCCACGGCTTTCAGTTCCGCCGTGACAGGGCCAAAGCCGCCCCAGTGGAGGGGGAACTCTGCGTTCTCGCCGCTCATCGCACTAGCGGCTGTCCCGGCCATCCTGCGGGCCTCGTGCGCCACGTCTGGGCGGTTGTTCCGCACGGTGGCAGAGGCAACCCTGAGCCACAGCTCACCCCACACGGCGAGGTGAGCGGCACTGGCGTCCGACATGCGGGGTTCGATCTCTGCTGCGGTCTGCGCGGCAAGCTGCTCGCTCTCATCGAACCGGTCCTGCCTCAGCAGCAGCCAGCACATGCCTACGACACCCGTCGCAGCGGTCAGCGTCTGCCCCGTCTCCCGGGCAAGCCGGATCGCTTCCACCAGGGCGAAATACGCCATGTCGTATTGCCGCACCTGCGTCAGGTATTTGCCGGTCAGCAACAGCGCATGGCAACGGGCAATCATTGCCCGCTGCTGCTCCTCGCCCTCCAACGCCTCCACGGCTGCTTCAGCCGACCGCAGCAGCCCCGGAAGGCGCTTGGCCACCGAGTCGTACCGGTCGGCCCAGTAGAGCGCGTGAGCGTCCGCCGTGGCCCTGCGGAGCACCGACAGTTCGTCGGCCTCTCCCAGGTTCGTGATCGGCGCTGATAGGCCAACGGGGGGCATGAGCGCCTTTCGCAACTCCACCAGGTAACGGCGGTTAGCCTCATCACCGATGACGGGCGTCGGGGCCTCGATGGCGAAGAGCGTGGAAGTGGCGACGCCGAGGGCGCGGGCAAGGGCGTGCAAGGTTTCCATGCGCACGTCTCCGCCTTGCTCCACCTTGCGGACGGTGCCGACAGACACGTTTGCCGCTTCGGCTAGCTGCTCTTGGCTCATACCGGCGGTGCGACGGTAGTTCCTGACGTTCTCGGCAAGCCCTGTAGCCATGGTGCGCGCTCCTTGACAGGTACGGCAGTCGTACTCGCAGCGTACGCCCGCACCCTGGTCTCAGAGCACGTAAAAGGCCCCGCACCCGCCCGGCGTCGGGCAGGCACGGGGCCATGGATTCGAAGGGGGGTGGGAGCCCAGCAATGCCAGGGCTCCCGGTCGCCGAGAGGCCCCACGCCGGCCGGGGGAGCACCTTCGAAACGCAGGCTCTCGGGTCGCCGAATCTGCGGTTATGGCCCCTGCGTGAAGCGGCTGACTCGGCGTTTCCGCTGGTCGCTGGCGAGTTGGGGTGTGCCTGGCGGCTCTGAAAGACCTTGGAACCCGTACAGAGACGGAGCCGCTATCACGCTTCGGTCTTCCGGCGGTGGCCAAGGGGGGTGTACCCCACCCCCGGCCGCCGGTTCGTTGGCGTTAAGGCTTGGACGCCGTGAGACGGACGCGCTGGATCGCGGCCGGATGCGGGAAGGCGTGCGCCGCGCGCATGGTGGCCTTGATGGCCACCTGGTCCCGCGTGAACCGGACGTGCTTGGAGGCGTCCAGGGTCACGTCCCGGCGCATGACCACCATCACGCGGTCACGCGGAATACCCCACACGGTCCCGGCGGCCACAGCGTTGGAGACGAACAGCGGGACGCCCAGGATGGTTCGCCGGGTCGGCGCGGTCGGGTCGGAGCCCAGGAGCGGGACGTTGCTGTCCTTGGTCTGCTTGAGCTGGGCCAGGGTCAGCGCGTCCACCGGGTTCGCAGCGAACGCCGTGATCGTGGCGCCCACGTCCTCGGCCCGGTTGATGGCCTCCTGGAAGGCGTCCAGGTTGGTGAACTTCGTTCCGGCGTCCACGGTGCCCACGCCGTCCACGCTCTCCAGGCCCTTCGGGTTGGGTGCGGAGAGGTTGCCGAAGAACGAGCGGTCCAGGGCCCCGGCGATGGAACGGGCCAGACCGTCACCCACGAGCTTCTGTGCGTCAGGGTCGCTGTCCTCAGCCAGCTCGGACGACACGATGGACAGGCCCGCGCACTTGGACGGGACGATCTCCAGCTCACCCATGACGGCATCCGTCTCGGCGATCTCCTCCCCCTCCGCCACAAAGGACGCGCCCGCGTCGGTGTGCACGATGGGGATGTGGACCTTGGTGCGGTCCGTCTTCAGCTTGCTGGCCACCTGGAGAGCGACGCTCTGCCGCTCTACGGGCTGGACGATCAGCGGGCCGTAGTCGTCGGGGGTGATGCCGGAGACGCCGGGGGTAGTAGTCAGAAGAGACAAGTAGCTTTCCTTGCTTAGAGGTTGCGCTGTTCAAGGGCAGAGCGGAAAAGGCCGTCCCAGGTGGCCCGCCGTTCTCCGGATGGGGTGAGGCCCCCGCGTCCGAGGCCGGGTGGGTTTAGGGCCGCGTGCATAGCCTTGTTGACGGCACCCGCAACGGCCTCCAGGCGGTCCGTGGGGAGGTCTTCGGGAAGGGCCTGGACGATCTCCCCCGTGATGTGCTCGTAGCGGCTCACGACGGCTGCCACGGCGTCCGTGCGGTCCCGCTCGGCCCTCTCGGCCGCCAGACGGTCCCGCTCCTCCTCCAGCTCACGGACACGCGCCTGAAGTGCTTCCGCATCAGGCCCCGTCCCGCCGTCTCCGGGGGCTGGAGCCGTCTCGGGCACTTCCGCGACCGCCTCCGCCTCCGGTGCCGCCGCGTAGGCGTCCGCGGCTGTTTCGGTGGACTCAGGCACTGGTGTGCTGCGCCTCGTTCGCGGTGGAGTAGATCGGGCGCATGGCGGACTGCGCCTGTGCCTCCGTGATGCCCCCGTTGTTGTAGGCGGTGCGGACCATCTCGCCGAGATCCTTGGCCGCCTTTTCCCGGAGTTCGTAGAAGTCGGGGAAACGGTCAAGCGTGCCCGTCTCGCGGGCCATGTCGAGTGCGTCACCAAGGGCAGCGATAAGACGTCGGATCAGGTTGATTCGCTCAAGAAACACAAGGCGCTCCAGGGGGAGTTCTAGGTATGCGAAAACCCCACGCCCCGGGGATACCGGGGCGCGAGGTTTGGTGGCCGGTTGGTGGCGCTTGCGCGCACCCGGACGCCGCCGGGCGAGAACCCCCTACGTAGGGCGGGGGCCTTCTACATGCATTAACTGGGGACCGTGACAGCGCCCTCCTTGTCCATTAACTGAGGACCGCTACATCGGGATAGGCGAGCACTGATTCGCAATTCCTGAATGGACCAGCCGGCCGGAAGTCTCTATTTCCGCCACCGGAACACTCTTTGCTCTGCGTCTTACGTTGTCCCGCTGTCCCGTCCTGTCCCGCCATGTGCGGCGTTAGCGAGACTGGCCGAAGATGTCAGCCGAGGGGTTCTCTTCTATGGCTTCCGGGTCTTCTCCGTCGCCGTCGTCCAGTGGCGGCAGGACTCGTTCCCAAGCGTCCCGCAGATCCGCCCAATGCCATCCATAGGACCGTTCACTGCCGACACGGACACGCGTGGACTTCAAACCGTGCTCACGTAGCAGCCGCCCCACATCTTCCGGTCGCAATTCCTCCCGGCCGTCGAACCGGGAGAACGCCAGCGGGTCCAGGTTCAGCGCCGCCGTACAGGCGTCGTCCCGGCTAATGCCGACCCTCACCCTGCCGCGCCGCTCCAGGCCCCGGTAGTGGGTTCGCAGGGCCGTCAGGAGCCGCATGGAGGCGGAACCCGTAGCGCTTCCGTCGCGTGACTCCTCCTGGGCAGCCTCCAGCGCCGCCATGCAGCGCTCCCGCCACTCATCCCCGGCGGTGACCGCAACGGCCCACAGGCACGACCAGATTTCATGGTCTCGGCCATCCACCTTGTCCCCGATTTCCGGGGCCAGGAGTTCGGCCAGTAGCTTTTCTTTATTGACGAATCGATGGGCCGTATCCCTGGCCCATCGGGCCGCGCTCTCTCGAACCTCGACCAGTTCTTCATCATGCGCCAAGGGGAAATACGGCTCGGGTCGTTCCTCCCGTCGAGCGCGCGTTGTGTGAATAACGAACGTGCGCGTCAGGAGCGCGTCCGGAAGCCGGGCCGTTGCCAGTCCGGCGAACGCGACCGGAGCGAAGCACGGGTATCGAACTACCTCCGTTTGCTTGTCCTTGTGTGCACGCAGCACCACCGCACCGCGCTTGTATCCCGCGTTCAGAATGATGGTTAGATCATCCTGATTTCCTGCGGAATTGGCAGAGTACGTTCGGTCTAGTTCGTCAGGGAACAGAACGACAGGGGACGTTCCTGGTTCTTCCGATGCTTCCGCTGCCGCGATGATTCGCAGCATGGCCGCCGACGACATGGAGCCTACGTCCTGCCCATTGGCGACCAACTTGGAAAGAACCTCCAAAGCGCGCGTCTTGCCGGACCCAGGGGCGCCGGAAAATATGCCGAGTCGTGGCGCAATGGGAAGTCCGGGGCACTGTGTCAGCAGGTGCGTGTAGGCCGTCCACAAAACCGCCACCGTGAAGTGATGCGGCTTGGGAAACCACACAAACCGCCTGAGTGCTCCCTCAAGGTCCGCCAGCGCTTCGGCGCCGGTTGGGACTGGCGGCTCTGCCTTTTCCTCCGCCTCCGCCAACTTGTCCGCCTGGAAGGCGTAGCCATCAATCTCGATAATGTCCATCATGCGGCCACCGCCGGAATGAGGCGGTAAGAGCGGCCCAGGTAAGGGGTGGCGTCGAATATGCGCCTGCCACGCTGCACGATGTCCACACAATGTGCGCTGCGGGGGCCGTAATGGGTGCGGGCGTCTTCGGCGGACCGTCCGGCGCCGTGGGTATGGATGCGGGGACAGTAGGGGCACTCAACCCGGTACGTCCAAGGTTCGCCAGGCGCATTTGGCGGTACCGGATGCGCGGGCGCGTCGGGAAGTTCTTCGGTGTGACTCATGCCGTTGTCCTTTCGATGGCGCCCCCGGCAGGCGCCGGGGGCTAACGCCATGCACCGGGGGCCGTGACATCAGTAACTGAGGAGCGCTACACCCGGCCCCTGCACTGGTGGTCCGCCGCGCGGGGCGGGACAGGACGGGACAACGGGACAGCCCACCGCCTCCAGCAACGCAAAAGGGCCCAGCCCGATGGCTGGACCCCTTCACTGCGAGAACCGGAGGCTATCCGTTGCCAGGCTTTTCTGCCCAACGAATCAGGATGCGATCCCGAGTGTTTGCATAACGCCCTCGCCCGGCAGCCTTTGCGATTCTCACTGAATCAATGAAGAAGGCGAGGAATTCTCGGCGGTCTTCCAGACTCCACCCGTACCAAGGCGTTCCCTCCCCAATGGGATCTCCGTCAACAGCCGTCCACTCAGCAGGAATCTTGATCGCGACATTCGCCGCTTGATCCAATTCAGCCAGGCGTTCCGTCACCCGCTGCTCATGAGCCGTTAGGCGCTCCACAAACTCCCGGAACATTGCGCTGCCCACCTCACCGGCGTACAGCCCTTGTTGCCGGTCCTGATAAAGGGTTCGGAGGGCTTCACGGACATGTTCCAACTCTGCGCGCGTCGCCGCACGCTCCGTCTCGCGCTGCGAAGTGTCTCGCTGATGGGCGAATCTGCGAGCCGCTTCCGCCAGCCATTCCCTATCGTCTTCGCCGTCGGGGTCCATGGCTGTGAGTCGCGCCCATACTCGGCGAGCCACTGCGTCATCCGCATCGGCCATGCTGATGACAAGTCCGCCATGCCCAGCCACAACGCCACTCGCACGGTTGCACTTGTAGTAGAGCTTTCCTGAGCGTCTGTCGCTGACCATGACCGAGCCGCATACGTCACAGAACAGCAATCCGTGACCAGCCAAGAGCGTGGGTACCCGTCGGCCAGACCGCACAACCGTTTTGGTGCGACCATCCAGCACGTCTTGGAGTTTCCACCACTCGTCGGCAGGAATTATCGCTTCATGCGCCTCCACAGGGCGCCCTTCGTCATCGCGGAGGATCACCCGCTTCCCTGCCTTGCCGGGGATCACATTGCCATCCGCGTCTATGACTTTCTTCTGGCGCCCCTGCCATTCCATGGCGTACCCGGCCAAACGCGGGTCGCGGAGGATGCGGAGGACTGTGGAAGAGGTCCAACCGGTCCGTGTCGCCGCTTCGGACGACCCGACACGTTCCCGACGTGCCTCAATCCGCTTGGCCCCGGATTCTCCGAGACCAGCCGCCTTTGTAAGCACTCCCGATTCGTTCAGCCGCTTGGATACAGCCGATGCGGTCAGTCCGTCGCCTACCCACGTGACCATGTCCCGGACTATCGGCGCCTCGATCGGGTCCGGTATCAGCCGGGTCACAGTGAGCTTTCCACGAGCCTTGCGCTCCGTTCGAAAGCCAAAAGGGGCGTGTCCGGAAACGTGGCTACCGGCTCGGCGAAGGGTGTCCTTCGTTGAGGTGATGTATTCGGACTTCAAGTCCGACTCTTGCTGAGCGAGTCCCGCGATGATGGCCAGGATTCCGACGCCCACCGGCGTGGAGGTGTCCAGGTAGGGCTCTTCCACCGAAACCAGGCGGACGCCGTACCGCTCCAGCTCATCGATGATCTTCATGGCCTCCAGCGCTCCCCGCCGGGTGAGCCGGGACAGGGAGAAGACGATCACAGCGTCCACATGACCGCCCCGAACGGCAGCCATCATCTCTTCGAACCCGGGGCGGTGGACGCCGGGATCCCAGCCCGACTTGCCCACGTCTTCAAAGTGCCCCGCGTCATCCCAGCCCTTGGAGGCGATCAAGGAGGAGCAGCGTTCCCGCTGGGCCATGGGGGACGCTTGCGAGTCATCCTCGCGACGCTTGGACTGGCGGATGTAAGAGACTGCACGCACGGAGTCAAGGTTAAGGCGCCAGTCCGGCGTCCTATTTGTGAGAGGTGTCATGTGCCCAGCGTGGTAAAGATCAATGTGCTGACCGTTCCCGAGGAGCAGCGGGAGGTGCTGGAGAAGCGGTTCGCCTCGCGCGCCGGGGCCGTGGAGTCCTCGGACGGCTTCGAGTGGTTCGAGCTGCTGCGTCCGGTGGAGGGCACCGACCAGTATCTGGTGTACACCCGCTGGCGTGACGAGGAGTCCTTCCAGGCGTGGATGGAGGGCCCGATGAAGGCCGCGCACCAGGGCGGCGGCGAGGGCGGCGAGCGCCCGAAGCCGGCCGCTTCCGGTTCCACCGTGTGGTCCTTCGAGGTCGTCCAGCAGGCCGCCCCGAAGAGCGCCTGAAGGACCGTGACGGGGGGCTGCGGGACCGGCCGCGCGGTGTGGACGGCCGGGGCCGAACCGGTCGGCTCGGCGCCGGCCACCGCCATGCTGCGGGCCTACCTCGACGAGGTGGCGTCCGAGAAGCGGCTGCACTGACGCCCGGGAGGCCCGTGGCCGTCACGCCGGGTGGGCTCCCGCCGCCCGGCCCTGGGGCCTCCTGGCGTCGCCGTTGTGCGGGCGTTCGGCGTCCGAGCCGCCCATCTCGGCGGTCAGCTGCTGGACCAGTTCGGTCAGGTCGGTGGGGCGGTCCTTGGTCCACCAGTCGCCCAGCAGGTCGGCTAGGGCCTCCTGGCGGGCGGCCGCGAGGCGGTGGGCGGCCCGCCGGCCTGCCTCGGTGAGGACCATCGGCATGCCCTGGCGCTCCGCGAGCCCGCGCGCCTCCAGCTGCCGGGTGGCCTCGGAGATCACGCCGAGCGGGACGGCGCTGCGCTCGGCGAGCAGTGCGGGCTCCACGGAGCCGTAGCGATACATCCGCAGCACCATCCAGCTCGCCGCCGGTTTCAGGTCGCAGCCGGCCCGCGCGGTGATCGTCTCGTAGAGCTTCTTGCGGCCCTCCAGGCAGCCCAGCTTGGTCAGCGCGCGGGCGCACTCGTCGCGGGAGGAGCGTTCGACCGGGTTCGAGGACAGGACTTCCGTGGTGTCCGGGGCCGTCACCGAGCCCCGGAGCGGCTCCTCCTTGAGCAGCCAGGCCAGCGCGAAGGCGACGAGGACGACGGGCACCGCGTACAGGAACACGTGCGTGATCGAGGTCGCGTAGGCGTCCAGCACGCCGGAGGCCTGGCCGGGCGGCAGCTTCGCCACCGCGCGCGGGTCCTGGGCCAGCGTGCCCGGGTCGACGCCCGGCGGGAGCCGGCGGCCGGCGAGTGCGTCGGCGATCCGCGGGCCCAGCATGTTCGCGAAGATCGTGCCGAAGATCGAGACGCCGAAGGATGCGCCGATCGAGCGGAAGAACGTGGCTCCGGAGGTGGCGACGCCCAGGTCGGCGTAGGGCACGGCGTTCTGCACGATGAGCACCAGCACCTGCATGACCAGGCCGAGTCCGAGGCCGAAGACGAAGAAGTAGCCGCTCATCTCGACGACGCTGCTGGACCGATCGAGGTTGTGCAGGAGCAGCAGGCCCACGGCGGTGACGGCGGTGCCGGCGATCGGGAAGATCTTGTAGCGCCCGGTCCGGCTGACGAGCTGGCCGGAGGCCGTGGAGGAGAGCAGCATGCCGATGACCATCGGCAGCATGTGCACGCCGGACATGGTCGGCGAGACCCGGTGGACGACCTGCAGGAACGTCGGCAGGTACGTCATCGCGCCGAACATCGCGAAGCCGATGACGAAGCCGATGGCCGAGGTCAGCGCGAAGGTACGGAGCCGGAAGAGGCGCAGCGGCAGCACCGGTTCGGCGGCCCGCCGCTCGGCCAGCACGAAGGCGCCGAGGAGCAGGACGCCGAGCACGGCGAGGCCGATGATCTGCCAGGAGCCCCACGGGTAGCTGACGCCGCCGAGCGAGGTCATCAGCACGAAGCAGGCGGCGACCGCGGCGATCAGGGCGGTGCCGAGGTAGTCGATGCGGTGCGGCGTGCGGCTCGCCGGGATGTGCAGCACGGTGGCGATGACGATCAGGGCGACCGCGCCGATGGGCAGGTTGATGTAGAAGACCCAGCGCCAGCTGAGGTGGTCCACGAAGAGCCCGCCGAGCAGCGGTCCCAGCACGCTCGTCGCGCCGAAGACCGCGCCGAAGAGGCCCTGGTACCGGCCGCGGTCGCGGGGCGGCACGATGTCGCCGACGATCGCCATCGACAGCACCATCAGCCCGCCGCCGCCCAGGCCCTGGACCGCGCGGAAGGCGATGAGCTCCGGCATGTTCTGCGCGATGCCGCAGAGCACGGAGCCGACGAGGAAGATCCCGATGGCGGTCTGGAAGAGTTTCTTGCGGCCGTACTGGTCGCCGAGCTTGCCCCACAGCGGGGTGGCCGCCGTGGACGCCAGGAGGTAGGCGGTGACCACCCAGGAGAGGTGGTCCAGGCCGCCGAGCTCGCTGACGATCGTGGGCAGCGCGGTCGAGACGATGGTCTGATCGAGCGCCGCGATCAGCATGCCGAGCAGCAGCGCGCCGATCGCCACCAGCACGGTCCGCTGCGGCGGGGCCTCGGCGGGGACGGCGGGAGCGTCGGTGTCCTGCGCCATGGACGTCTCCTTACGTCGGTACCGCGGCGAGGAGCGGGGCGGGGCGACGGACCGCGCCCGCGGGCGGAGCCGCACTCCCCGTCCCGCTCATTTTGCCCCGCTATGACACGTTGGGCGATGCGTCGGACTCCGCTTCTCCACATCCTGGGGCCCTGTGCAGAAGGCGGCGGCATATGCATAATCGCGACCGACAACTAGGGAGGGGACGCACGTGACGGCCAGGAACTGCCCGACCTGCTTAGCCCCCGCTCGGACCGGCGGCCGCCCCGGCTGCCGGTGCGAGCAGGCGGCCGCCCAGGACTTCGACCCGCTGCACATCCGGCCGTACGTGTCCCTGCCGGACGCGCCCGACCCCGACGATCCGCCGCGCCCGCCCCGCGCCTTCACGGTGCGCGCCTACGGCCCGCCGGCGTTCCCCCCGCCTTCGTACGTCCGGGTGCCCCGCCCGCCGTTCGCCCCACCGCGCACCGCGGAGCCGTCCGCCGCCCCGGCCGCCGAGCCGCACGCCGCGCCGCTCGGGGGGTTACCGACGGCGGCCTCCGAAGCGTTACCCGCGCCTCCCGGACCCTTGTCCGCGGCCCCCTACCCGCCGCACGCCCCGCAAGAGGCCGGGCAGCTGTCCCGGCCGGGCTCCCGGGCGGCGTCCGGGCGGCGCCCCGACGGACTGCCGGTGGCGGGGCCGGTGGCGTTCATGGATCTGCCGGACGAGGCCACCGGGCAGGCGGGTGACCGGCCCGAGCCGGAGCGGCGCAGGCGCCCGGTGCTGCTGGCCGGACTGATGGTCACCGCGGCGGCCGGCTCGGTCTGCGCCGCGCTCTTCGGGGGCGAGCTGCACTCCCCGCACGAGACCGGCCTCCCGCTGGCGGACGGCGCCGAGCGCCCCGTGGCCGGCCTACCGGACGGGGGCGCCGAGGCCGCCGGTCTCCGGCCGACCGCTCCGGGCGCCGCCTCCCGCTCGGCGGCCCGGCCGTCCGACCCGCGAGCCGCCACCAGCGCCGCCGACACCCCCTTCACCCGCTCGCCGGGCGCCCCCACGACGCGCGCCTCGGGGAGCGGCGGCGAGGCGCTCGGGGGCCTGCGGGCGGGGTCCGGGGCCACCTTGTCCGAGGGGGCGAGCGGCCCCGAGGTGACCGAGTTGCAGCGCCGGTTGGCGCAGCTGGGGCTGTACGCCGGGCCCGCCGACGGCCGGTACGACGCCGGAGTGACGGCCTCCGTGGCGCGGTACCAGCGGACGTACGGCGAGACCGAGGACCCGTACGGCGTGTACGGGCCCGCGACCCGGACCTCGCTGGAGTTCCTCACGCACGAGCCCTGACCCGGCCCCTGCGCCGCCTGTACCACCTCGCCCCCCTGGCCTGCTGACCAGGGGGGCTTGGCGTGCGACCCGAGCGCTTTGTATCGTGGTTGAACAAAGTGGTTCCGCCCGCTTCCCCTGACCGGCGGGCGGGGCCGCTCTTGTCCCACCACTCCAGCTCTCCGGCACAGGAGTCCGCCGATGACGGCACCTCGCACGCTCACCGCCCGCGCGCTGCTCCTCGACATGGACAGCACCATCGTCAACTCCGAGGCCGTCGTCGAGCGCTGCTGGCGCCGCTGGGCCGCCGAGCAGGGCATGGCCGCCGAGGAAGTGCTGAAGGTCGTGCACGGCCGGCAGGGCTGGGCCACGATGGCCGCGCTGCTCCCCGACCGCCCGATGGAGCAGAACCACGAGGACAACCGGCGCATGCTGGCGCAGGAGACCGCGGACACCGACGGTGTCGTGCCGGTGCCCGGCGCGCCCGCCTTCATGGCCGCCATCGCCGCCGTGCCGCACGCCCTGGTGACCTCCGCGAGCGTGCCGCTGGCCGAGGCCCGGATGGGCGCGGCCGGGCTGTTGATGCCGGACGTACGGATCACCGCGGAGTCGGTGAGCGCCAGCAAGCCGGACCCGGAGGGCTTCCTCAAGGGCGCGGCCGAGCTGGGCTTCGCCCCCGAGGACTGCCTCGTGTTCGAGGACTCCGAGGCGGGCATCCGGGCCGGCCAGGCCGCCGGCATGCGCGTCGTGGGCGTGGGCGAGCGGGCCGCGGCCTTCGCGCCGACGGTGCAGGTGGACGACCTGACGCAGCTGCGCGTCGAGGTGCTGCCCGAGGGCGGCGTACGGCTGCACATCGCCGCCTGACCCACCCCGGAGGACCGCATTACGGAGCCAGGAACCACGACAGGAACCACGAGGGGCCTCACCCGGCCGGGTGAGACCCCTCGCCGCTGTCCGGGCGGTCAGCCCGTGATCGCCTCGTACAGGCTGAACCCGGCGAGCACGATCATCACGCAGGCGGCGATCTTCGTGATGAGCTTCAGGGGCACGAACCGCATCAGCGTGCGGCCGCCCAGGATGCCCAGCGCGGCCACCGCCCACAGGGCGAGCACGGCGCCGATGCCGACGGAGACCGGGTCGCCGTAGCGGGCGGCGAGGTTCGCGGTCATGATCTGCGTCAGGTCGCCGAACTCCGCGACCAGGATCATCATGAAGCCCGCCCCGGAGACCTTCCAGAAGCTCTGGTCGGCGGGCTTCTTCACCTCTTCCTCGTCGTCGTCCTTCTTGAACAGCAGGACGGCGGCGCCGGCGAGGAAGAGCACGCCGACGATGCCCTGGACCAGGCGGTGCGGCAGCAGGGTGAGCACGCTGCCGGCGGCGATGGCGAGCGCGACGTGCACCACGAAGGCCGCGGCCACGCCCGCGAAGACGTAGGACGCGCGGTAGCGCGTGCCGAGCATCAGCCCGGCCAGAGCGGTCTTGTCGGGCAGCTCGGCGAGGAAGACGACGCCGAAGACGACGGCTGCGACGGAGAAGCTGAACACGGGGTGGAATACCTCGTTCGATAGGGCCGCGCCGAAAGGGGCCCGGGGAAAAGGGGTCGCTTCGGCACGGCAGCGTCGGACACTGCGGCCGAAGGTCTCGCTGGCGTACGGACGGATCCGTACGCTCCGGGCGCCGGCAGGCCACGAGGGCCTGCAGTATGTCGACGGTCCGGCGAAGAGCTACTCCCCTTCTGCTGGGATCAAGCGTACGCGGTGCAGCAGCCCGCGCGCGACCAGCTCCAGCACCACCGCCACCGCGACCGCCTGCACGGCGAGCAGCGCCACCAGGACGAAAAGCTGCACCGCACCCGCCTGAACGGGTGAGGCGCCGCCCAGCAGCATGCCGACGAACGCCCCCGGCAGCGTGACCAGTCCCACGGTCCGGGTCTGGTCCAGCCCCGGCAGCAGCGCGTCGGAGACGACCGGCCGGGCCACCTCCATCCGGGCCTCCCGCTCCAGCAGCCCCAGCGCGAGGCCCGCCTCCACCTCCCCGCGCCGCGTCTCCAGCTCGTCCAGCGCGCGCCGCCCGCCCAGCACCGTCGCGGTGAGCGCGCCGCCGATGAGGATGCCGGTCACCGGGACGAGCGAGACCCCGCGGGGCGGCACCAGGCCCGTCAGGAGCAGCAGGGCCACGACCGGCAGCACGCCGGCCGTGATCGGCGCGGCGGCCCACCACCAGGTGTGGTTCCCGGTGATCCGGCGGCCCGCCGTACGCACCGCGACCGCGAGCATCAGCAGCAGGAAGCAGACCAGCAGTGGCAGGGCGCGTACGACCCAGCCGATGAGGAAGGAGACGGCGGCGAGCTGGGCGGCGGCGCGCAGTCCCGCGACGGCGATGGCCCGCGCGTGGTCCAGCCGGCACAGCGCGGCGACGGTCACGGCGGCGACGAGCAGCACCGCGAGCACGACCGCGAGGGTGGCGTTCACCGGCAGCAGCACACGATCACCTTAAGGCGGCGGGCGAGGGAGAAACCCAACGCACGGGCGTTCGGGGCGGCCTGGCGGCGCGTCACCTCTTGATCTGACGTGAGCATGTCGTCACTCTGTTACCTGAAGACCACGCGGCGGAAACCCCCACGGACCACCGTGTGGCCCGAAGGACCACCGGCCGGTCGCCCGACCGGCCACCCGACCGACCGACCGTTCAAGGCTTCCCCCTTTCCCCCACACCAACGGGAGATCCGATGTCCAAGGTCTACGCGCGTCGCGCATCCCTCGCCGCCGGCTCGGCCGCCGCGCTCCTCTGCACCTTCGTGCTCGGCGGCGGAACCGCCGAGGCCGCGCCGCCCACCCCGCCGAGCGCCGCCACCGCCCGCACCTACCTCGCCGACATCAAGGAGCAGGCCGAGGGGTCGCAGGACGGCTACAGCCGCGACAAGTTCCCGCACTGGAGCGACCAGGGCGACAACTGCAACACCCGCGAGGTCGTCCTCAAGCGCGACGGCGAGAACGTCGAGACCGACGGCAGCTGCGCCGCGACCAGCGGCTCGTGGACCTCCCCGTACGACGGCGCGACCTGGACGCAGACCTCGGACGTCGACATCGACCACGTCGTGCCGCTCTCCGAGGCCTGGAAGTCCGGCGCCGCCGACTGGACCACGGCGCGCCGCGAGCAGCTCGCCAACGACCTCACGCACTCCCAGCTGCTCGCGGTCACCGACAACGTGAACCAGTCCAAGGGCGACCAGGACCCCGCCGAGTGGCTGCCGCCGAAGACCACCTACCACTGCGAGTACGCGCGGATGTGGGTGTGGGTGAAGCACGAGTACGGAATGACCGCCGACTCCGCCGAGAAGGCCGCGCTGAAGAAGATCCTGGACGGCTGCTGACCCGACGGCCCCACAGATGGGGCGGCTCCGCCCTCCACCCATGCCTGCGGAGCCGCCCGTCCCACCTCTCCCCCCGCAGCACCGGCCCCCTGAGGAGCCGGCGTCCTCCTCCTATCCTCGGAGCCGACGCGCGGGCGGCTGCCCGTACCGAGGTGCGGGCACCGGCCCGCGCGAGGGAGGACCGCGATGACCGGACTGCGGCTCGGACCGCTGCTGCGCTACGTGGACGAGGACAGCGCGACGGTGTGGGTGGAGACGGAGAAGCCCTGCGAGGTGACCGTGGCCTGCGACAGCGGCGCCACCGGCACCGACCGCACCTGGCAGGTCGCCGGGCACCACTACGCCCTCGTCCCCGTCGAGGGCCTGACACCGGGCGGCGAGACGCCCTACCGGGTCCTGCTGGACGGAGCACAGGTCTGGCCGCTGCCGGACAGCCCGTACCCGCCCTCCGTCATCCGCACGCTGCCGCCCGAGGGGCGCGGCCCGCTCGCGGTGGCCTTCGGCTCCTGCCGGTGGGCCGCGCCGCCCTCCGGGAGCCGGAGCCACCTGGCGGCCGTGCCGGGGATGCCGGGCGACAAGCACGACCCCGTCGGGCCGGACGCGCTGGACACCCTCGCCGCCACCCTGGCCCGCGATCCGGAGCACCCCCGCCCTGACGTCCTGCTGCTGCTCGGCGACCAGGTCTACGCCGACCAGACCTCCGAGGCGACCGCCACCGTGCTGGCCCGCCGCCGGGACACCTCGAAGCCGCCCTGGACGCAGGTCGCGGACTACGAGGAGTACACCCACCTCTACGACGAGTCCTGGCTGGACCCGGAGGTGCGCTGGCTGCTCTCCACGGTCCCCAGCTGCATGATCTTCGACGACCACGACGTGATCGACGACTGGAACACCTCGGCCGCCTGGCAGGCACGGATGCGGGCGACCTCGTGGTGGCGCGACCGGCTCCTCGGCGGCCTGATGTCGTACTGGGTCCACCAGCACCTCGGCAACCTGTCCCCCGCCGACCTGGCGCGCGACGAGCTGTACGCACGGGTGCGCGCCGCGGCCGACGGCACCGACCTGGTGCGCGACTTCGCCGCGGCGGCGGACGCCGACCCCGCCTGCGCGCGCTGGAGCTACCGGCGCGACTTCGGGCGGGTACGCCTGGTCATGGTCGACACCCGGGCCACCCGCGTCCTGGAGGAGGGCCGCCGGGCGATGCTGGACGCCGCGGAGGCGAAGTGGTTGCGGCAGGAGGTGCTGGACGCGCCCGGGGGCTACGACCACCTGCTGATCGGCAGCTCGCTGCCCTGGCTGCTGCCGCACCTGGTGCACGACGCGGAGGTGTGGGACGCGGCGCTGTGCCGCGGGGCCCGCGGTCCGCGCTGGGCCCGGCGCGGTGAGGCGCTGCGGCAGCGGGCCGACCTGGAGCATTGGTCCGCGTTCCCGGAGTCGTTCGCGGCCCTGGCCGAGCTGGTCTCCGAGGCGGCTTCCGGCCCGGCGGCGCCCGCGACGGTGTGCGTGCTGTCCGGGGACGTGCACCACGCGTACATCGCGGAGCCGCACTGGCCGGCGGGCGAGGAGCCGGCGGGCCGGGTCCTGCAGCTGACCTGTTCGCCGGTGCACAACAGCATTCCGGCGGCGATGCGGGCGGGCTTCCGGTTCGGGTGGAGCCGGGCGGGCCGGTGGCTGGGGCGCGCGCTCGCCCGCCACGTGCGGGCCGCCCGGCCGCCGGTGTCCTGGCGCCGCACCGGCGGGCCGTGGTTCGGCAACCAGCTGATGACGCTGACCCTGCACGGCCGGGACGCCCGGCTGAGCCTGGACCAGGCCCGCGCGGAGGGACGGCGCGGCGGGCGGGGGCGCCCGGCGCCGGGGCGCGCCACGCGATTGGAGCGGGTGCTGGAGCGCGCGCTGACGTGATCCCGGGGAGGACCGGGAGCGGCACGAAGGAAAACCGGGGGCTGCGCACCCCCTTGACGACCGCATTGGTCTGGACCATGGTGACGGCACGCCACTGGTCCAGACCAAGAGGTTCGGCAAACACTTGAACTTGCAAGTACGACTAAGGCAGGCCTAACCTTCAGGCCTCTCGGTTCCGTCCCCCACCGCAGGAGTCTTGTCATGCCCGGTTCCCTCTCGGCGTTCACCGAACGCGGCCGACCCCACGCAACGGCGCTCTTCCGCATCGTCACCGGCCTCCTCTTCGCCTGCCACGGCGCCGCGTCGCTCTTCGGCGTCCTCGGCGGCGCGATGGGCCAGGGCCGGACCGTCCCGGCCGGCACCTGGCCGGGCTGGTACGCGGCGGTCATCCAGCTCGTCGGCGGCCTGCTGGTCCTGTTCGGCCTGGGCACCCGCACCGCCGCCCTGATCAGCTCCGGCTCCATGGCGTACGCGTACTTCTCGGTCCACCAGGGCGAGGCGCTGTGGCCGATCCAGAACGGCGGCGAGCCCTCCGCGATGTTCTCCTGGGCCTTCCTCCTGCTGGTCTTCACCGGCCCCGGCGCCTGGGCCCTGGACCGGATCCTCTTCGGCTCCGGCGACCGCGGCGAGGACGCCGAGGCACCCGCCGCCGCCCGCCGGGAGCCCAGCGCCGCCTGACGCCGCAGCCCCCGTCCGCTCCGCTCACCGAGCTGAGGGCCGCCCGTCCCGGCGGCCCTCAGCCCGTTCCCGGCCCGGTTACTTCGCCGCGTGCTTGAACGGCACGCTGAGGCAGCCCAACCGGTCGCCCGCCATGCCCGCGTGGCCATGGCCGGTCTCCGTCTTGTGGTCGTGGATCACCACGGACCGCGCCTCACCCGGCCGGAACCACCACGAGTGCTTCGACGACATCGAGGCGTCGCCGTCGGAGTCCGTGGTGAAGTCCAGCCACACCTCGTTCTCCGGGTTGGCGTACCGCGGGTCGGTGGACGGCTGGTGCGGGTCCTTCCGGTTCTGGTAGTGCGGCCCGGAGTCGTCCGGCTTCTCGCCGCACGGCTTGGTGTGGACGTGCGCGCCGTACGTGCGGTGGGGCTGCAGCCCCTTCACCTTCAGCCGGATGGTCATCCCGTGGTCGTTCTTCCACTGCGCGACCGCGATGCGCGCCCTGGTCGGCACCTTCTTCGTGTCGTACGTCACCGCGTCGGAAGGATCGAACTCCGACACCGGAGCGAACCGGCTCTCCTTCCCCACCACGAGATCCCCGCCGCCCGGCGTGGCGCCGTACGCGGGCGCCGCCGCCGCGGACACCGCCATGAGCAGCGCCGTGGCCGTTCCCGTCAGGATTCCTGCCGCCATCCTCTTCCTCCTCGTCACTCCCCGTAACCGAAGCGCGCGACGCGCGCCATGACCTCACCGTCGCCGCCGGCCGGCCGTCGCGCGAGTCGTGCCGGCGCCGGGTGGGTGTCGTACGCGGGGCCAGGACGGCCCACCGCGTAGCCCAGCAGGCGAACTGCCTGGCAGGAAACGCGTGATTCGGACAACACCTGGGGCCCCCGAGCCCGATCTCAGGACATGTCAGGCGTACGCTGTATGGCTGTACGAGCGACAAGCCGCCCCTGCCGCTGCCATGCGACGTCGCGGCCGGGGACGACTTGGAGTGACGAGGTGCTGGAAAGTCTGGGGGCGCTGGCCGATCCCCCGTGGATTCATCTGATCGTCGGACTCTGCGTCCTGCTCGACGTCTTCGTGCCCTTCCTCCCCAGCGGCGTGCTGCTCATCGCCGCGGCGACCGCCGCCGGCACCCGCACCGCCACCGTCGGGGCCCCGTCGATGAGCGGGGGCTCGGCCGTGGCCGACCTGTTCGCGCTCGCGCTGTGCGCCGCGACCGCCTCCGTGCTCGGTGACCTGGCCGCGTACCGGGTGGCCTGGCGCGGCGGCGACCGCTTCGACCGCGCCATCGCCCGCTCCCGTCGCCTGGCAGCGGCGCAGGAACGTCTCGGCACCGCGCTCACCCGAGGTGGCGGAATCGTCGTCGTCCTCGCCCGCTTCGCGCCCGCCGGACGCTCGGTCGTCAGCCTCGGCGCGGGCGTCGCCCACCGCACCGTCCGCGAGTTCCTGCCCTGGTCGATGCTGGCCGGGGTGGCCTGGGCCGCGTACAGCGTGACCCTGGGCTATTTCGGCGGCCACCTGCTCGGCGCGACCTGGTTCAGCACGGCCGTCTCGGTCTTCGCCCTCTTCGCCGCCGGCTCCGCCGCGCTGTACGTGATGCGCCGGCCGGAGCGCGCCGCGGCGCACTCCGGGTAATCCCCCGAAAGGCCGTCACTCCGCCGCCTTCGGCGCCTCCTCCCGTACCGCATCGGGCACCACCGCGATCGGGCACAGGGCGTGCAGCAGCACCGCGTGCGCCACGGAACCCAGCCGGGGGCCGATCGGCAGCCGCCGGCGGTGCCGTCCGACCACCACCAGGTCGCTCCGCCGGGACTCCTCGACCAGCTGCCCCGCCGCGTCAGCAGGCACCAGCTCGGCCTCCACCGGAACGTCCGGATACCGCTCCCGGTACCGCGCGAGCAGTGCCGACACCTGCTTCCCCAGCGTGTCCTCGTACTCCCGCTGCGTCGTGTCGTAGGCGACGACGTAGTCGAAGGCGACCGGTACGGCCATCGGCCACATGTAGGCCGCGACCGCCTGCAGGACGGCCCCGCGCCGGGCCGCTTCCTGGAAGGCGAAGTCGATCGCGCTGCTCTCCCCCGCCTCCTCCGTCGTCGGGTCGATCCCCAGGACGACGCGCCCGTGCGGTCCCGCGGAGCCTCCCTCGTCCGCCGCCTCCGGTCGCGCGCCGCCCCGGTCCGGGCGCGGGACGACCACGACGGGCGCTGCCGAGTGCGCGGCGCACGCCATGCCGTTGGAGCCGAGCAGCAGGCTCGCGAAGCCGCCGCGCCCGCGCGAGCCGAGCACCAGCAGCTGCGCCTGCTCGCCGAGCCCGGGGAGGATCACGTCCGTGAGCCCGCTCAGGCTGCGGAACTCCACCTCCGGCAGCTCCGGCCCCGCCGCCAGCTTCGCCCGCAGCTCCTCCAGCACCGCGTCGCCGGTGCCCGCCTCGGCATCGGCGGCGCGGGCCGAGGTGACGTACGGCCACACGTGGACGACCTGGAGGGGCGCCGACCGCAGCCGGGCCGCCTCGGCCGCCCAGTACAACGCCCGCTCACTGTCCGGGGACCCGTCCACCCCGACGATGACCGGCAACCTGTCCATCTGTGCCTCCCTACGATCCGCCGGCGGGCCGCGCGGCCACCGCGCCCCCGCCGGATTCCGCGGCCGTCGCGGCCACTGCGGCCGGTGCCCCTCGGGCGAGCGGTCCGGCCGGTACGCATTACAGGCGATACGGGCGAGTATTCCGGACGGTTGCCCGGAACGGCGACGGCATGATCAGCAACTGGGCGAGTGCCCCGGAGCCGGTAAAATCGAACTTCCCCGCACCGCCCGGCTCCTGGGCGGTGCCCTCCTCCGGGACGCGCCTCCGCCGGCCGTGCCGCCTGATCCAGGACGTCATGAACGCTCACCGGCCGCCCGCTCCGCACCCCGCCACCGCCGCCGTCCCGCGGGAAGCCGCCCTGCGGGGAGCCACCCTGCCGGGGGCCGCCCCGGAACCGGTCCTCACCTGGGACGAGGACGGCGGTCCGCGCTCCGCCCGGTGGCGGTCGGAGAACGGCGCGACGCCGCCGCGCCGCGTGACGGTCGCCGACGACCGCATGAAGGCCGACGCCGCGTACAAACTGGCCTGCGAGGGCACCGCGCTGCTGTGGCGCGGCGACTTCCACAACGCCCGCCAGCTGCTGGCCGCGCTGGCCCGCCGGATCGACCGCCGCCCCCGCAAGCCCGCGCCCGCCGACGACCCGGCCCGCGCCTTCCACCTGCACCGCGCCGCACAGAGCCAGCGCGCCCGCATCCTCGGCATGCTGCTGGTGCCGCTCGACGCCGACTACGGCATTCCGCTGCACCGCGCCCCCGACGTCCGCGCGGCCTGCACCCAGGCGTACGGCCCGGCGCCCGCGGCGCGCGACGAGGCGGGCTCCCCGCACTCGGTCGTCGCGCTGCGCGAACTCCTCGGGCTGGTCGGCGCGTACGAATGGCACCGCAAGGGCGTCGAGATCCCCGCCCTCGGGGGCGACCGGATACACCCCGACTACGGCGTCTTCTCGCCCCAGCGCGGCGAGTACGTCGACCTGGTGGCCCGGGCCCCGCTGCCCGCCGACCCCACCGAGCTGGCCTTCGACATCGGCACCGGCAGCGGCGTCCTGGCCGCCGTACTGGCCCGGCGCGGCGTCCGGCGCGTCCTCGGCACCGACCAGGACCCGCGCGCACTGGCCTGCGCGCGCCGGAACGCCGAGCGGCTGGGCGTCGCCGACCGGGTCGAGGCCGTCGCCGCCGACCTCTTCCCCGCCGGGCGCGCCCCGCTGGTGGTCTGCAACCCGCCGTGGCTGCCGGCCAAGCCCACCTCCTCGGTGGAGTACGCCGTCTACGACCCGAACAGCCGGATGCTGCGCGGCTTCCTCGCGGGCCTCACGGACCACCTGACGCCGGGCGGCGAAGGCTGGCTGATCCTGTCCGACCTCGCCGAGCACCTCGGGCTGCGCACCCGCGCGGATCTGCTCGCCCTCTTCGAAGCGGCCGGCCTGACCGTGCTCGACCGGTTGGACGTCGCGCCCCGGCACGCGAAGGTCCGCGACGCCACCGACCCGCTGCACGCCGCCCGCGCGGCAGAGGTGACGTCGCTGTGGCGACTGGGGCCCGCCGGAAGCTGAGGACGGCACGGAGCCCGCCGGGCCTCCGTACGCCTCAGATGCCCGTGCGTACGGCTCAGATGCCCGTGCGTACGACTCAGGCGCCCTTGCGTACGCTCAGGCGTCCTTCCGTACGTAGACGTCGACGCGGCGGCCGCGGGTCTCGGTCGACGTGACGCGGGTGAACTCCGCCGCCAGCACCCGCCGCTTCATGGCCTCGCGCGCCGGTACCGGCCGGGCGGCGGCCGGTGCGGCGTCCGTGACCAGCACGATCCGGCGGTGGGCGCGCATCGCGGCCCGGATCCGGGCCGGCGTGTGCTCGGTGCCCTTGAGCGTGCCGCCGGCCACCGGGCCCTCCCGCAGCGCGAGATCGTCGAGCCCCCGGAACGCGGCCGGGCTCACCAGCGCCGTGTCGCGCCGGGCCGCCGGCAGGAAGAGCACCCCGTCCCCCGGGTGCGCCCGCGCGGCGACCACCTCGGCCGGCCGGAGCACGTCGTCCACCCGGCTCTCCGCCGTCCGCAGCCCCGTCTCCACGGGCAGCAACGCCACGAACCCGACAGCGGTCACGCCGGCCAGCAGCACGCCGGGGCGGAGGCGGTGCCGGCGCGCGGCGGCGGCCCGTACGCCCACCGCGACGGCCAGGCCGACCGGCAGCGCGAAGCCGATGTTGGTGAAGAGGACGTAGCGGTCGAGGTAGAGCGGTTGCACGAGGGAGGCGAGCAGCAGTCCGGCCTGCGGCACGACGAGCAGCGGCAGCGCGACGGACCCGAGGGTCGGCGCGGACGGCCGGTCGTCGTGTCCGGCGCGGCCACCGCGTACGTACGGCAGCCGCGCGCAGCCGAAGCCGATCAGGACCAGCGCGGCGATGCCGAGCAGCGTGGTCCAGGCGACCGGCTTGATCCACGACACCTGCTCGGCCTGCGCACGGCTGGCGAGCACCAGGGGCAGCGCCCCGGCCACGGCGCACGCGGCGGAGACGAGCCAGCGCACGAGGACCCCGCGCAGGCCGCGGCGGCGGGCCAGCACCACCGTCACCGCGTGCGCGGGCAGCACCAGCAGCGAGAACCAGTTCAGCAGGGCGGCGCACAGCACGGCCGCGGCATACCCCGTCCACCAGCCGGCCCCCCGAAGGCGCGCGCCTGGCTCCGGTCCGTCCCGGCGCACGCCCGCGGCCCGGACCAGGAGCCAGGTGGCGACGGCGACCGCAGCGGTCACCAGCGCGTAGGCACGGCCCTCTTGCGCGTAGTGCTGGATGTTGGGGATCAACGCGAGGACGAGGCCGGCGGCGAGCCCGGCCCACGGCCCGGCCAAGCGCCGCCCGGTGGCCGCCGTCGCCGCGGCCGCCACCGCCGTCGCCAGGACCGACGGCAGCCGCAGCGCCACCAGCCCCGGCCCGCCGAGCGCGAAGACGGCGTGCATGCACAGGTAGTACAGGCCGTGCACGACGTCGACCTGTCCGAGCATCGCCCAGATCTCCGGCACCGTACGCCGGGCCGCCTGCCAGGTCGCCGCCTCGTCCCGCCACAGGCTGTGTTGGCGGGTCAGGCCCCAGCAGCCGAGCGCCAGCGCGAGCAACGCGGGGAGGGCGGCGATCAGTGCGGCGCGGGGTGCGGATCCGTCCCCCGCGGGCGCCGTGCGCCGGCGGACCGGCCGGGCCGGCGCGCGGTCGGCGCGTGCCGGGGCACGGACCGCGCGAGTCGGTATCGGGGCGAGATCTGCGGACATGGAGGGCACTCTACACTCCACGTATACACTCGGAGTATACGCTCCCTACACAGTCACACGGCCGCCCCGCGGTGACTGCGCGCACGCCGCGGACCGAGGAGAGCAAGTCGATCGAGCCACCACCGGCGCGGCGCACCGGAGCGACGGCGGCCGAAGTGACCGGCTCCGCCCGATCCACCCCACCCTTCACCCTTCCAGGGCAAAAGTGTGATCATGGCACCATGAGCAGCGATATGAGGGTGCCGATGGACGCCGAATCCGGTGCGCAGGACAGCGGCACGGGACCGGCCGTCGAGAGCGGCACCGCGCCCGTCGCCGGCGGGGAGCTGTACTACGAGACCGCGGGATCGGGCCCGGCGCTGGTGCTGCTGCACGAGGGCATGCTCGATCTGACCACCTGGGACGAGCAGTTCGTCCGGCTCGCGCGCGCCGGCCACCGGGTCATCCGGTACGACGCCCGGGGCCACGGCCGCTCCACCCAGGTCGACGGGGACTACGCCCACCACGAGGACCTCCGGGCGCTGCTCGCCCATCTCGACGTCCCCCGCGCGACGTTGATCGGCCATTCGCACGGCGCGCGCGTCGCACTGGACAGCGCGCTGGCGTACCCGGACTCCGTGGCCGCCCTCGTCCTGGCGGCGCCCGGCATCAGCGGCCGGACGTTCGCCGACCCGTTCCTGCTGCACCACATCCGCGAGCAGGTGGCCGCGGTGAGCGCGCCGGGCGGTGTGCGGCTCTTCATCGAGCACTTCCTGCGGATGTGGGTGGACGGCCCGCACCGCGAACCGGCCCAGGTCGACCCGGTCCTGCGGGAGCGGATCCGGGCGACGGCGAGGGCCACCGTGACCGCGCACGCCGAAAGCATGGGCCGCGGCGCGGCGTTCGAGGTCGGCGCGGCGCACCGGCTCGCGGAGATCCGGGTGCCGACCCTGGTCCTGGACGGCGACCTGGACAGCACCGACATCTCGGCGAACGCGCACGCGGTGGCCCTCGCGGTACCGGGCGCCCGGCGCGCCCGCATTCCCGCCGCGGGTCACATGGTGCACCTGGAGAACGCCGCGGAGTTCGACCGTGAACTGGCCGGATTCCTCCGGGGTACCGCGTACTGACGGCCGACGCCACCGCGCCCCTGCGCACGCCGTACGGCCACCGGCACCGGCACCCCTGCCGCGCCTCCCGTCCCCGTGGCGCGCGCACGCGCCACGGGGACCGCGTCAGGCGCCGGGAGACTCGCCCTCCACCTGTCCGATCAGCTCGAACGGCTCGCGCAGCGCGGCCAGTTTGAGCAGCCGGATCACGAGGGGCCGGAGGTTCATGAGCACCATGCGGCCGCCCCGCTCCGTCAGCTGGTCCCGTACCCGGCACAGCAGGTCGAGACCGCTGCAGTCCATGAACGTGACATGGCGCAGATCGATCATCAGGGTCTTCTCGTGCGCCGCGCCGCCGTTGCCGCCGCTGCCGGGGTCCGGGAACCCCTCGGGCGGACCGCTCGGCGACAGCGGCGGCACGAATTCTGGAAAAGTCACGGGAAAGGCGTTCGGCAACGGAATCACGTCGGCCGGCGCCTCGGGCCGGACTTCGGGCAGTGCGTTGACCTTCGGAAGAAATCGCGGCATGCCCTGAGATCCGCTCGGCACGGTCCGCGACCGAGGAGCGGGGAATATCACCGACCGGCGCAGCGCGAACAACGCGTTGAGCGCCAGCAGGACGTCGGCTTCGATGCGTAGTGCCATGGCCAGGTCGAGTTCGCCATGCAGTGCCAGGACGACCGTGTCGCCACCCTGGCAAACGGTTACCTGCACGTCGGCGTCGCTTCCCCCCACGTCACCCCCAGTTGTGCTTAAGGCCGTATCGAACACGGCGATGGGCCGATGCGCACCAGGGTCTGGGATGCACAGGCACCGTAACCGGGCTAAGTGACGCAGAATCGATCAGCCAGGACAGAACGCCTCTGTCGGGTGAATTTTCGCCACTTCGCTTGACGGCAGGCCAAGTTCCCGCGGCGGCCGAATGACATCGGAAAAAACCACGGGAAACACTGGAACTCTGCATTTATGCAAGAAATCCCCGACGAGGGAAAGCATAAGGGTCCGCGCCGACCGGTCAACCCTTTCCAGGCCGTATCCACCGAGTTTCACCCTCGGGGGCCGCGCCAGGGCCGGCCCTCAGCCTTCCGCGACCAGGTCCGCCGCGACGCTCTCCGCCATGCCGCAGGCGGCGACCGGCAGCGGCACCACGTCCGCCGCGCCGGTCCGCTCGGCGGTCCCCGTCGCCAACTCCGCGACTTGCGGGAACGACCGCTGGAAGGAGACCACGAGGGTGCCGTCCGCGCGATGCCGCACCCGCAGCCGCCCTCCGTGCACGTCGGCGACGACCGGCCCGGCGTCCGCGCCGTCCGGCTCCCACGCCTCCGGCCCGTCCGCGGCGAACCCGTCCGCCGCCCGGCAACCGTCCCGGCCGTCCCCGTCCCGGTCCGCCTCGTCCCGGTCATCGACCCGCACCGCGCACCGCTCGCCGTCCACCTCGATCGTGAGGCGGTACGCGTCGGCGCTGCCGTGCGACATCACGTACGCCGTCGCCCTGGCCAGGTCGGAGACCACGGACGAGGCCCCCTCCCCTTCGACGCCGAGCGCGTCCAGCACCGCGCAGGCGAGGACGGTGGCCTCCTTGTCACCACCGGGGCGGCGTCGCGCGCTGAGCGCCCAGCGGAACGCGGGAACTCGGCCGGCGGCCGGGGACATACGGGAGACGGCCGTACTCTGCTCCATGGCCGGACCCTGCTCTCCTTCAGAAGCGGACTTCTCTGCCGGGCTGCCGTCCACGAAGAACGCGCTGGCCAGCCCGTGGCCGGGGTCCGGGGCCACTGGGGCTCACCATAGAACTCACGATCGACGCGGAACCCACCAATTCCGGCCACGTGCCCCCGCGCCGACCTCACCCGTCGCCTACGCCCTCCGTACGCCACACCGGCCCCTTGCCGCCCACTTCCGGCGCGCGAAGTCACCACGCCTGCATAACCGGCAGAAGGGGCAGTCCGGTACGGGGCGGCGCGGTACGGCTACGCGGCGGCCGGGGCCGGGGCGATGTTGTGGTTGAGCCGGAAGACGTTGTCCGGGTCGTACGCGGCCTTCACCGCGGCGAGCCGCCGGTGGTTGTCCGCGCCGACCCCCGCGACGATGCGGTCGCCGCCCTCGTCCCCGATGAAGTTCAGGTACACCGCGCCGCTCGACCACGGCTGCATGTCGTCCCGCAGCCCGCGGGCCCACCGCCGGGCACGCGCATCGTCCGCCGGGTCCTCCCACAGACCCAGCGGGTGCACCGCCCACGGCGCGGTCCGCCAGGGCACCGGGTGGTCCGCAGCGCCCCGCGCGACCGCGCCGCCCTGCGGCAGCAGCAGATGCTGGGACGGCGAGGGCACGACCATGTCGCCGGCGCGCGTGCAGAAGGCCTCGACCGCCGGGTCGGGCAGCTCCGCCAGGTACTCGGCCGACCAGTAGTTGCGGTAGCCGGGCGGGGCGTCGAGCAGGCACTGGAACTCCGCGTACGACATGTCCGCGAGCAGCTCACCCTCGTGCCCGAGGCGCAGCATCGGCGCGAGCACCTCCCGCGCCACCGCCAGCGGCCCCGCGTACGTGAGAAGGCACGCACAGGTCAGCCGCCCCACCAGGCGGTCGGGCACGAACTCCTCGGCGGGCCCGGTGAGGTAGAGCAGCCCGCCGCCGACGTCGTCCGGTGCCGCCGCCATGAAGTCGCGGTACGCGCGCACGACCTCGGGGCCGGCCTCCGACGGCCACACCAGCAGCCCGAAGCTGAACGCCGGCAGTTCGTGCAGGCGGAGCGTGAAGGAGGTCGCCACGCCGAAGTTGCCGCCGCCTCCGTGCAGCGCCCAGAACAGTTCGGGGTGCTCGGTCGCGCTCGCCCGTACCGGCTCCCCGGCCGCCGTGACCAGCTCGACCTCCTCCAGGTTGTCGCAGGTCAGCCCGTACTTGCGCGCCAGCCAGCCGGAGCCGCCGCCCAGCGTGTAGCCACCCACGCCCGTGGTCGAGACCCGGCCGCCGGTCGTCGCCAGCCCGTGCGCGCCGGTCGCCCGGTCGAGGTCGCCCATCGTCGCGCCGCCGCCGAGGCGTACCGTGCGGCTCCCGGCGTCGACCGTCGCGGCGTTCATCCGCCGCAGGTCGACGACCAGCCCGCCGTCGTTCACCGCCCGGCCGGCCACCCCGTGCCCGCCGCCGCGCACCGCGACCTCCAGGCCGTGCTCCCGCGCGAACCGCACCGCCCGGGCGACGTCCTCGGCGTTCGCGCACCCCGCGATGACCGCGGGCCGGCGGTCGATCATCGCGTTGAAGACGCTGCGGTGCGCGTCGTACGCCGGGTCCCCCGGCATGATCACTTCCCCCGCGAATCCGGCCCGCAGACCCTTCACCGCCGCACCGCTCACCTCACGGGATGCCATCAGATACCCCCTGGTACCCAGCCGGTCGCCTCCCCCGTGCCCGGAGCGTAGCGCCGACCGGCAGCCCCGCCAGCCCTCCCCGCTCAGGGGGTGGACCGCCTCGCGCGGCGGCCCTTCGCTCAGGTCCCGCCTCGGGGTGCCCGGTGGTGGTCCGGCCTCGTCCCGTCGGGCGGGAACGCGGTGTCGATGACCTCGCGGAGGGCCCGGTAGCAACTGCACGCGTGGGCTTCCAGCCCCGCCCGGTCCAGCACGGTGATGGTGCCGCGGCGGTAGCTGATGCACCCCTCCTCGGCCAGTTCACCGGCCACCTCGCTCACCGAGGACCGGCGTACCGCGAGCATCTGCGCGAGGAACTTCTGCGTCAGCTCGAACTGGTCGCTGTGCATGCGGTCGGCCGTCATCAGCAGCCAGCGGGCGCACCGCTCGCGGGTGCGGTGGCTGCGGTTGCAGGCGGCGTTCCGCGCGAGCTGGGTGAACATCGTCTGGGTGTAGTGCTGCATGGTCTGCTGGAGCGCGCCGTCCACCACGGCGAGCTCCCGCCGGAAGAGGTCCGCGTCCATCCGCAGGGCCCACCCCGGGACCTGCACCATGGCCCGCTCGGTCGGGATGCCGACGCCGAGGAACACCGGAAGTCCGACCACGCCCTCGTCACCGACGGTGGCGACCTCCACGTCCGGCCCGCCGTCCAGCTCGGCGATGATCGAGCAGACGCCGCGTACGGGGAACCACAGGGCGTCGATCCGCTCGTCGGGCCGGTACAGCACGTCGCCGAGCGCCAGCTCGACCTCCTTGAGTTGCGGGAGCAGCCGCTCCCGCTCCGCCTCCGGCAGGGCGGCCAGGAGCCGATTGGTCCGCAGGTCTCCGGAGCTCGTTGCGCTGCCCGACATCCTGCTCGCCTTCCCTCCAGTGATCAGCCGACGGCTGCCGGCGGAATCGCGGTCGCCCACGGGGGCAACGACACCCGCATCAGACCCGCAGCGCCCGGCACCATCACCAGGCTGACCAGCGCGTGAGCCAGCACCGGCAGGGGCAGCACGAAGTCTACGCAGCCGGTGGCGATGGCGGCGCGAGGCATGCCGAACGCTTCCGAAGTGCTGTGATCCTGCGCGAGCACCCGCCCGCCGGCCCCCCGTACGTGCCGCACCCCGAGCGCCCCGTCCTCCATCCGGCCGGTCAGCACCGCCGCCAGCACCCGGGGCCCGAACGCGGCGGCGGCCGAGGCGAACACCGCGTCCGCCGCCTCGTTGCCGTTCACGATGTCCAGCGACACCTTGCCCTCGGACGTGAAGGACGCCGCGCATCCGGCCGGCACCACATGGACGACGCCGCCCTCCAGCAGGTCTCCCTCGTCCAGCATCCGCACCGGCAGCGCGGAGCGGTACGCGAGCACCTTCAGGAGCGAGTCGACCGTCCGCACGGGCCGGTGCTGCACCAGCACCACGGCCGCGGGAAAGTCCTCGGGCAACGCCTCCAGGACATCCCGGTAGGCGCTCACGCCTCCGAGGGATGCAGCCAGACACACCACATCGAAGGCGGGCGTTTCCTCCGTCTTCTGCACGGTACCGAACACACCTCCAGACTAATGCCCGCAACCGTACACAGCCACCTCCCTCCCCCTTCCCCGGCCGCCCCGGAACGACGAAGACCCCCCGTCAAGATCGACGAGGGGTCTTCGCGCTGGTGGGCACAACAGGATTTGAACCTGTGACATCTGCTTTGTAAGAGCAGCGCTCTACCGCTGAGCTATGCGCCCGGATGAACCGACAGACTACCTTGCCTGCGGGGATGGTTCGCAAACGCCTTACGGGATGCGTCCGGATGCTGAACCGACCGCCCGGTGTGTTCGTCCGTACAGGGTGGGAGAATGGCTTCGGGCCTGGGGCGACGCGATCGGGAGAGGGTTGTGACGGCGACATTCACGCGGCCGTACGAGCAGCGAGCACGTCGTCAGGCCGGCGGGAGCTTCCGGGAGCGCCGGGGGACTCGGGTGGTCGCGGCGGTGCGGGACACGGTGGCGCTGGTGCTGCTGCCGGTGCCGATGCTGGCCGTGGCGGCGACCGGTGGGGGGATGATGGCGTTCGCCGGGGGCGGCACACGGCGGTGGTTCGGGCGCGGGGAGAGCCAGCGCGCCGAGGCGCAGGCGGCCAAGGACGCCGCGGCGGCCGCGTTCTACGAGCTGGACACCGCGCAGCGGGACCTGCGGATCTCGATCGAGACGATCACGGCGGTGGACGATTCGGCGGCGGCGCGCCGGGCCGCCGAGGGGTACGCGAGCCTGGGGCGGCGGATCGACGAGGTCAGCCGTACGTACATCGCGGCCGTGGACGCCCATGACCTGGACCGGGACGACCTGGACGGGGGTACCGCCGCGCGGGCGCGGGCCGACCTGAACCGGGCGAAGGACGAGCTGTCGGCGGTCGGCAAGGAGCTGGAGCGGTTCGCCGAGGGGCTCGGGCCGCTGCTGCGGACCGCGGAGTCGCAGCTCGCGCGGCTGGCGCCGGCGGTGGAGCGGGCGCGGCAGGCGCTGCTGGCCGCGACGCAGGCGCTGGACGCGGTCAGGGCGCGCGGGCTGAGAGCCGACGAGCTCGCGGCGCGGCTGGCGGCGCTGTCGCCGGAGCTGACGAAGCTGAACCAGGGGGCCGGGCAGCACGGCGTGCAGGAGACGATCCGGCGCGCCGACGACGTGCTGCGGCGCGCCGAGGCGGTGCGTACGGAGGCGGAGCGGCTGCCGGAGAAGGCCGCTGACATCGACAAGCGGCTGGTGTCGCTGCGCACGCGCGCGCAGGCGATCACGACGCGGGCCGGCGGCGTGGAGCCGGTGCTGAGCGAGCTGCGCCGCCGGTACAGCGTGGCCTGCTGGCAGGACCTGCAGCAGGTGCCCGACCAGGCGGCGGACGCGGTGCGGCAGGCGGAGACCAAGCTGCGGGAGGCGCAGGCCGCGCGGGACGAGCAGCGGTGGGCGGACGCGACGAGCCTGCTGGCGACCGTACGGGCCCTGCTGAACACGACGGACGAGGCGGTGACGGCCGCCGGGGACCGGCTGCGGCGGTTGGACGAGGTCTCCTTCGACCGGCGCAAGGAGGTCGAGCGGACGCGGTTCGCGATCCGGGACGCGCAGCGGCTGGCGATGGCGGGCCGCAGTACGCCGGACCCGCGGCACGCACGTCCGCTGGACGAGGCGGTGGCGCGGCTGGAGCGGGCCGAGGCCGGGCTGGAGGGCAGCCGGCATCCGGACTGGTGGCACTTCCTGACGGAGACGGACGCGGTACGGGAGACGGCCGCGCGCGTGGTCCGGGCGATCCGCGAGGAGCGGGGCGGCGCCGCGGGCTGATCGCGCCGCCGGCACGCCTGCGATGGCGCCCGCGCTCCCCGCGGCGGAAGGTGGAGGGAAGTACGGCTCCTCCGGCGGTCACTCCGTTTCGCCGGCGGTCGCTCCGCGTACGTCTGTGCAAAGGAGGCCGGTCATGGCTGTCGGCCACGGCCACGCCCTTCGCGGGCCTTTCCCCTCTCGTTCCCGTCGGCGCATCACGCTCGACGAGCACCTGCCCGTCGACCACCGGCTGAGCCGGTTCTACCGGTTCGGTGCCGGGTTGATGGGGCTGGTCCTCGTCGCCTTCGGCATCCTCGGCCTGATCGACCGGATCGGATTCTTCGACACCGGCGGCGACACGGTCGCGGGCCTGAACACCAACGGCGCGCTGAGCGTGCTGTCCATCGTGATCGGCCTGCTGCTCTTCGTGGGCATGGTGATCGGCGGGAACGTCGCCTCCACCCTGAACGCCGTGCTGGGCGTCGCCTTCCTGCTGAGCGGCTTCCTCAACCTGGCGATCCTGGAGACCGACTTCAACTTCCTCGCCTTCCGCCTCCAGAACGTCCTCTTCAGCTTCGTGGTCGGGCTGATGCTGCTGGTCTTCGGCATGTACGGCCGGGTCAGCGGCGGCCTGCCGCACGACAACCCGTACTGGCGCGCCCGCCACCCCGATCAGGTGTTCCGCTCCTCCCGGCTGTCCCCGCAGCAGGCCGCCCTGGTGCGGAAAGCGCGGCAGGACGGCACGCTGCCCCGTGGCGGAGCCCGTCGGAGAAAGGGAGCGTGACGGGGTCGTAGCGGCCGGCCGGAGGAGGACGTCGTGGTGGGCGAGGCACGTATCACGCGGGTCGAGGGGCGGGCGGAGCAGGAGCCGCGCCTTCGGGGGCGCGCCGGAGGCGGGATTCAGAATGGGCGGCAACAGGACCGCACGCCGCACCCACCGGGAGAATCATGGACTTCAGCACAGCGCTCCGGGCCGGGCGACTCCTCGCCGTCATCCGCGGCAAGGACCCGGAGGCCTCCTTCCGTACGGTCATGACCCTGGCCGAGGCGGGGGTGCGGCTGATCGAGGTCTCGCTCAGCGGCGCTGACGCGCTCGGCGTGATCCGGCGGGCGCGGCAGGAGCTGGGTCCCGACGCATGGCTCGGCGCGGGCACGGTCACCACCGCCGAGGACGTCGAGCGGGCCGCCGAGGCCGGCGCGAACCTGGCGGTCACGCCGGGGCTGGGCGCGGGCGTCGACGAGTGCGTACGGCGCGAGCTGCCGGTGGTGGCCGGGGTGCTGACGCCGACCGAGGTGATCGCGGCGCGGGCCGCGGGCGCGACGGCCCTGAAGCTCTTCCCGGCGTCGATCGGCGGGCCCGCGTACCTCAAAGCGCTGCGGGCGCCCTTCCCCGAGCTGCCGTTCGTGCCGGTGGGCGGGGTGGACGCGGCGGCGGCGCGCGCGTATCTGGCGGCCGGCGCGGTGGCGGTGGGCGTCGGCTCGCCGCTGATCGGGGACGCGGCGGACGGCGGCGACCTGGCCGGGCTGCGGCGCCGCGCCGCGGACTTCCTGACCGAGTGCGCGGAGGGCGCGGAGGGGCTGGCGTGAGCGGCGCGTGCACGGCTCCTGCGGTCGGGGGCACGGCTCGTGCGGTTGCGGGCACGGCTGCCGCGGTTGCGGGCACGCCCGGCGCGCACAGAGGCGTGCCGGAGGTGCTGCCCCTCGGCGAGACGATGGTGGCGCTGCGCGGCAGCGGTCCGCTGAAGCCCGGCGACCGGGAGGGCGCCCCGCCCCGCGCCGAACTGGGCATGCCGGGCGCGGCGCCGGGCACGGTGGTGCGCGGACGGGCCGGGTGGTGCGCGGACGGGTCGGGCCCCGGTACGCGGCGAGCCCTCGGTGTGCGGGAGTTGGCCTGCCCGCACGCCGGTTCGCGAGGCCCGCGCGCCGTATTCTTGGGCCATGCCCCGATACGAGTACCGCTGCCGCTCCTGTGAGACGACCTTCGAGGTCAGCCGGCCGATGGCCGAGTCCGCCGCGCCCGCGCCCTGCCCCGAGGGACATGCGGACACGGTGAAGCTGCTGTCCGCCGTGGCGGTGGGCGGTACCGCCGCCGCACCGGCCCCGAGCGGCGGCGGTGGCGGCGGCTGCTGCGGGGGCGGTTGCTGCGGCTGAGCCGCCCCGCTCCGGCTGCGTTCTCAGCGTTCCCGGGCGTCCGCCACCTCGCCCAGGAACGCCCTGACGATCTCCTCCCCCGCCGCCGCGCCGCGCTCTTCCAGCGCGGTGACGTGCGGCGCCGACCAGCCCGCCGCGGCCAGTTCGCCGTGGCCCGGACGCCAGCCGCGGTCCGCCGCGAGCAGCAGGTCGGCGTCCAGCAGGGAGTCGCCGGCCGCGACGACGCGGTCGGCGCCCGCGCGCCGCGCTGCCTCGCGGACCGCCGCGCTCTTCGTGAGCGGCTTCGGCACGGCGTAGATCTTCCGGCCCTGGACGGAGACGGCCCAGCCGCGCCCCTCGGCCCAGCCCGCGAGGTCCTTCACCCAGGTCTCCGGCAGCCGCGCGCGGTCCACGACGAGGTACGCGAAGAGGTCCTCGGCGGTCCGCTCCTTCAGCAGCCAGGATTCGTCCGCGGTACGCAGCAGGTGCGCCCGGACCTCGTCCAGCGGGGCGCACTCGGCGGCCAGCCGGGCCGTGACCGTCCGCTGCCAGTCCGGGTCGGACTCGCCGTCGACGAGGAGGTGGCCGCCGTTCGCGCACACCGCGAACCGGGGTGCGGGCCCCGGGAGACGGATGCGGCCGTACTGCTCGCGGGTGCGGGTGGTGGCCGGGACGAAGCAGGCGCCGCGGGCGGTCGCGAGGGTGGCGAGCAGCGCGGCCGCGGTCTCGGTGAGGTACGACAGCGGCTTGTGGTCGTACACCTCGACGCAGAGCAGCCGGGGCGCCTGCGCGTCGGGCCCGGTCAGGCCGAGGGCCGCGGCGGAGTAGATGAGCGTGCGGTCCAGGTCGCTGGCGACCAGCACGGACGTCGGCGATCCGGTCACTTGGCCGCCACCGCCCTGCCGTCGGCGCCGGTCGCGCCGCGGGTGTACCGCGGGTGGATCAGTCCGACGCAGCTGTACGGCAGGTCGTCGGTCTCCTCCACCGGTACGCCGCGCTGGGCGGCCAGCAGCCGGATGTGTTCGAGGTCGGCGCCCGCGCCCTTGCGCGCGAGGATCTTCCAGGGGACGCGGCGCAGCAGGACGCGGGTGGTCTCGCCGACGCCGGGCTTGACGAGGTTCACGTCGTGGATGCCGTACGTCTCGCTGATCCGTTCCACGGCGGCCCAGCCGGCCCAGGTGGGGGTGCGGTCGGCGGCGAGCAGCGCGTCGGCGTCGGCGCGGGCGTCCGCCGCGACGTCGGCGAAGCGGGCCGCGACGGTGTCGAGGAAGTGCCGGGAGACGTCGGTGTCCGCCAGGTCGCGGTAGAACTTCGCGCCGTGGAAGTCGTCCGGGCCGACCAGGTCGGCGCGGAGCACGGTGCGGGAGATCAGGCCGGAGACGGTGGAGTTCAGGCAGGCGGACGGGATCAGGAAGTCGTCGCGGGTGCCGTAGGTCTCCACGCAGCCGCCGGGGTCGGCGAGGACCGCGATCCGCGGGTCGAAGGCGGCGCCGGGGAAGTCGGCCAGGGCCTGGGCCAGTTCGCGGGTGATCGCGCCCTTGCCGGTCCAGCCGTCGACGAAGACCACGTCGGCCGGGTCGTGGTGGGCGGCGAGCCAGCGCAGCGCGGTGGTGTCGATGCCGCGGCCGCGCACGATCGATATGGCGTAGTGCGGGAGGTCCAGGCCGTGCGCGTACCGGGCCCAGCGGCGCATCAGGACGCCGACGGGGGTGCCGGCGCGGGCGAGCGAGACCAGGACCGGGCGGGGATGGGGGTCCCCCCGGCGCTTTCGGCGCTGGGGGAGCTCGGCGAGGACCGTCTCGGTGACGGCGCCGACGGCTCGGGCGATGCGGCCCGCCGAGGTCTCCAGCGCCGCGTGGAAGAGGGCCTGGTACTCCGCGCTGGGCTGGTACTCGACGGGCAGCGACTCGGCGTAGTGCGCGCCGCCGCGCTGGATGGCCTCCTCGCGCTCCTCGGTGGGTGCTTCGAGGGTGACGTCGGAGAAGTCCTGGAGCAGCCAGCCGACGTCGTCGGCGGCGTAGGAGGAGAAGGCGGGGCCGCGCAGGGGCGCCGGCATGTCGGTACGGACCTCCGTACGGGGGCGGAGCACGTCCGGCGCCGCGGGCGACGGCGGTACGTACGCGGGGACGACGCCGAGGAGCAGGCGGTCGGTGTGCGGGGCGAGGGCGGCCAGCAGGCCGTCGGGGGCGTGCAGTTCGGGGGTGTCGCCGGCCGAGTCGACGAGCGCGAGGACCGCGTCGAAGCGGCGGTCCCGGTCGGTGCCGGGCGCGACGTTGTAGGCGTACCGCTCGCCGGGGCCGTCCACCGGGCGGTCGTGGGCCGGGAAGGTGAGCCGGGTGCGGATGGCGTAGCCGGGGTGGTCGACGGCGAGCACCGGGGAGCGGGTGGTGGTGGAGAAGCGGACCTCGGCAGGCAGCGCCTCGTCCAGCGCGCCGGCCAGCCGCAGCGGCGCGTACATCAGCTCCTCGTTGCCGAGGACGAGGACGCGGGCGTCCGCCGTGCGTCCGGTCTCCCCCAGCGCCGCGGCGATCCGGGCCGCCATGTCCGGCAGCGCGGCCTCCAGGCGGGCCCGGTGGGCGGGGGTGAAGCCGTGCCGGCCGCCGTCGGGGAGGCCGGCGGGCCAGGCCAGGTCGACGCGGGTGACGCCGGCCGGTGCGGCTTCGGCCGGTGCGGCGGCACCGTCCGGCTCGTACCGCGCCACGAGCTCCTGCCCGCGCTCCAGTACCCCGTCCGGGAGCCCCACCGTGCCCGCCGCCAGGGCGACGAGGTCGACCCGTGTCCCCAGGTCGGCGGCGAACTTCTCCAGCCGGGCGCGGTCCGCCGCCGACCGCATGTCGGTGAGGGCCACGATCACGTACCGCGGGCGGGGGAAGCGGGCGTGCAGGGCGGCGACGGTGTTGAGGACCGTGCGCCCGGTGGAGAACTCGTCGTCGACCAGGACCAGCGGGCCGTCGCCGGTGAGCAGGGCGCGGTCCTCGGGCAGCAGGAGGTGCGAGGTGGCGTGGCTGTGCTCCTCCTCGAAGCCGCCGGCCTGCTCGACGCCGGCCACGGGGCGCCGGGTGGAGTGCACGTACGGGGCGAGCGCCAGGCCGTCGGCGACGCTGTGCCCGAGCCCGGTGGCGGTCTCGGCGTATCCGAGGACCACGGCACGCGCCGCCGCCTCGTCACCGAGCAGCTCACGCACCCGCCGCCCCAGGCCGTACCCCGCGTCGTACACCACCGACGGGCGCTGCGGCACGTGCTTGCCGAGTACCTGCGACACCAGCAGGTGGGCCCGCTTGGGGTTGCGCCGCAGCGCGAGCCCCACCAGGCCGGGCAGCTCGGCCGCACCGTTCAGTTCGACCCCGAGCCGCTCCGCGACCCACTCGCCGGTCCACACCACCGTGTTCTTTCCTTCCGTACCGTGCTGGTCGTTCTCGGTCCGCTGTGTCATTCGCCCGCCGCGGGCAGCCCGGCCGCCAGCAGTTCCACGAAGCTGACGCCCTCGCGCGCGACACCGAAGACCTCGGCGCGCAGCAGCGTGCGCTCCGCCCAGGCGCGGTGCGGCTTCACCTCGTTCATCTTGTTCGTGTACGCGGAGCGCAGGACGCCGCCGCCGTCGCGCTCGGGGCGCAGGATGTCGGCCGCGTCGCTGAACTCCTCGTGGCTGACGACGGAGAGCGCGTGCACCGGCGCGACGTGCGAGGGGTGGATGCAGGTCTTGCCCTGGAGGCCGTTGGCCCGGTCCAGTTCGATCTCGCGGAGCAGGCCGTCCATGGCGTGCTCGATGAGGGAGGTGCGCAGCTCCTCGGCGCGCCCCAGGAAGGGGCTCTGCCGCAGCTGGGGCTTGAACATCCGCTCGTGCAGCCGGAAGTACTCCCAGACCGGCCCGGTGACGGTGAAGCCGGTGCCGTCGGCGCGGCCGAGGACGTTGACGACGTCGGCGATGACGGAGGCGACGATCCGTACGTCGTACGCGGTCATGTCCGGCGCGCGGCGCAGGCCGTACGCGGAGCAGAAGTCCGTGACGCCGAGCCGCAGCGCGAGGACGCGGTCCCGGTAGGCGTCCACGGTGCGGGCGATGCCCTGCAGGGTCTCCGTCCGGCTCTCCAGGTGGAGCAGCTCGGGGGACTCCAGGACCGGCATGGCGAACAGCCGCTGCCCGCTGGCCGCTTCGGCCGCGGCGAGGGCCTCCAGGAAGGGGACGCCGCGCAGCGCGGTGAACTTCGGCAGCACGAATCCGGAGAGCAGCCGGACGGCCGGGCCGAGCCGCCGCACCAGGTCGGGTATCTGGTCGGGGGTGCGGACGCGGAGGAAGAGCAGGGGCAGCGGGGTGGCCGGCTCGCGGGTCACCGTTTCGGCCAGCTCATTGAACTGCCGTACGAGGTTGTCCTCGCCGGCCGACACGTCGTCGTCGCCGATGGAGTCCTCCAGGCACAGCACCATCGACACCACGCCGCGCGCCGCCTGCTTGATCACGTCGGCGGCCAGCCGCGGCCTGGTCGCGGGCGAGTAGAGGGTGGCCCCGAGGGCGACGGCGAGCAGCCGCTGCGGGGAGCCGGCGGTGAACTCCGCCGGTTCCTGGTGGAACAGCGTCGCGCGCAGGTCGGGCGACAGGTGTCCGAAATGACGCATACAACTCCCCGGGTGCGGGCGGAATTCGGCCACCCCTGTGGTTCTTTCCTCGGCTTCCGATGTCCGGATCCGGCCGGTAATCGTACGTGTGAGCCCCTGTGAAAAGTTCCCCCGCAGGTGAAAATCACGTGTCATGCGCCCGGCAAGCAGGTGCGGGACGCCGCCGTTCCCGGCGCCGGGGCGCCCCCGCGTTGTCCGTCACCCCGCTCAGCAGGCAGGATGACGCCATGACGCACGCCATGCAGAAGGGGTCGAACGTACCCCTCGACGCCACTGCCGTACGGGCCGTCCTGCGCTGGACGCCGGGCACCGGGGTGCCCGACGTGGACGCCTCGGCGCTGCTGTTGGGCCCTGAGGGGCGCGTGCGGTCGGACGCGGACTTCGTCTTCTACAACCAGCCCCGGCACCCCAGCGGCCTGGTGCGTCACCTGCCCAAGAAGCGGCTGGCCGACGCGCTGACCGACACCGTCGAGGCGGACCTCGCCGCGCTGGACCCGTCGGTGGACCGGGTGGTGCTGGCCGCGTCCTCGGACGGCGCCCCCTTCGGGCAGGTACCGGATCTGCGGGTGGAGCTCTACGACGCGGCACAGGGAGACGGCGGGCCACTGGCGGTGTTCGAGGTGGAGCCGGAGACCGGCGAGGAGACCGCGCTGATCTGCGGCGAGCTGTACCGGCGCGCGGACGCCTGGAAGTTCCGGGCGCTGGGCCAGGGCTACGACAGCGGACTGATCGGGCTGGCGACGGAGTTCGGCATCTCGGTGGACGACGGCTCGGACGCGGGGTCCGGCGCCGAGCGGCCGGCCGAGGGGGCGACGGCCGCGCCGGGGTCGGAGGACGCGACCCGCGCGGTGCCCGAGCCGCCGTCCGCCGGCCCCGAGGACGTCACGCAGGCGGTGCCGGACCCGGTGCCGTTCCCCGAGCCGGCCGCCGGGACCGCCGGGCCCACCGCGGCCTTCGCACCGCCGACGCAGTCCACCGGCGCTCCGGCGGGTGCCTACGGCTATCCGGAGAACGTGCCCCCGATGCCGCCCGGCCCGCCCGCGTACGGCTACCCGGGACCGCCCGAGCAGCCGCCGGGCCCCGCGTACGGCTACCCGGGGCCGCAGCCGGAGCAGGGCGGGCCCCGGCCCGGGTACGGCTATCCGCAGCAGCAGACCGCGGCCGGCGGATACGGCTACCCGCCGCCCGCGCCCGCCGGGCAGGCCACCGGGCCGGTGCCGGAGAACGGGCCGCTGGTGCTGCCGCCGCAGGGACCGCAGTTCCAGCGCCGCTGAGCCGCCGCCGAGGCCGGGCGCGCGCGCCGCGGGCGCCCGGTCCTCACACCTTGCTCTTGTACCCGCGGCCCCACTGCAGGCCCCAGCCGTACAGCCGGTCCAGCTCGGCCTGGAAGCCGTAGACGTACCGCACCTCGCGGCGCACGGTCAGCTCGCCCTTGACGTTCTCCAGCATGAAGACGGCGCAGGAACGGGCCTGCGGCGCGCGCTCGTCCAGGCCGATCTCCACCCGCGGTCCGCTGCTCGGATAGAGCGTGAGGATGGCGTGGGTGCGGTCGAAGGCGGGGGTGCCGTCGTAGATGTAGACGAAGATCAGCAGACGCTTGAACTCGTCCTGGTGGTCGAGGTTGATGTAGAGCGTCTCGCCGGACCCCGAGCCGAACCGGTCGTCGCCGCTGAGCTGGATGTAGGGCGGGCTGTTGAGGTCGCCGAGGAAGTTCCCCAGCGGCTGCACGACGCCCTTGGTGCCGTCCTTCAGCTCGTACATGCACGCCAGGTCGAGGTCGATCTTGACGACCGCGGGGCCCTGCGCCTGCACCACCTCGGGCTTGAAGATCTGGCCCGGGTGGCGCCAGAGGCTCTTCTTCCGGCCGCCGAACTCCGCGAAGTCGGTGGTGCGCATCTGCCAGGAGAGGTTCACCCGGAGGTTGCCGCTGGCCGCGCCCTGCTTGGTCAGCGAGACCACGGGCTCGCGTTTGGTCAGTTTGACGACGTACGACGCGCCGCCGTTGTCGAACTGCGGCGTTCCGCCGCGTCGCCAGTTTCCCAAGAACGACACTTCGCCCCACCCCTTGCCTACGGGTCCCTCGCCTCCAACTGCCGCGGGGCGGCCCCGAGGAGCCGGTGGGGCCGGAGGCGGTGCCCCCGGGCCCGGCTCTCGTGGCCGCCCCGCAGAGAAGCGTTCCTCATTCGGACGCCGGTCACACGCGGTCGCGTGTCACACTCCCGAGCTGACCTCGGATTTCGACGCCGTTCCCGCGCCCGGCTTGCCCTCCAGGCGATTCTTGCGCACCGAGGAGAAGAAGGACAGCGCGATCAGGACGACGCCGATCAGGCCCGTGATGACCTCGTGGATCTCGTACTTGATGGTGATGAGCAGGATCACGGCCAGGGCGCCGATCGCGTAGTGCGCGCCGTGCTCCAGGTAGACGTAGTCGTCCAGGGTGCCCTTGCGGACGAGGAAGACGGTCAGCGACCGGATGTACATGGCGCCGATGCCCAGACCCAGCGCCATCTCGAAGATGTCGTTGGTGACGGCGAAGGCACCGATGACGCCGTCGAAGGAGAAGGACGCGTCGATGACCTCCAGGTAGAGGAACATGAAGAACGCGGCCTTGCCCGCCAGCCCGACGGCCGCGCCGGTGCCGTTCTTCTTGGCCGGCGCGCTCTCCGCGCCGTCCTCCGCGTCGTCAGCGTCCTCCAGTTTGTCCTCGAAGTAGCCGGAGATGCCGCCGACGACGAGGTACGTGATCAGGCCGGCGACGCCGGAGAGGAGGACGGTGGCGCTCTTGTCACCGCCGCCGTGCGCCACGTCGGTGGCCACGGTCATGGCCGTGACGAGCAGGACGACCAGCGCGATGATCACCGAGAGGGTGTCGAGCTTGCCCAGCTTGCCCAGCGGCCTCTCCAGCCAGGCCAGCCACTTGTAGTCCCGCTCCTCGAAGATGAAGTCGAGGAAGATCATGAGCAGGAACATGCCACCGAAGGCCGCGATGGCCGGGTGGGCGCCCGTGACGAGGTGTTCGTACTGCGGCTTGTCGTTGATGGCGAGGTTGACGGCCTCGATGGGTCCCATCTTGGCCGTGATGGCCACGATGACGACCGGGAAGACGAGGCGCATGCCGAAGACGGCGATCAGGATGCCGACGGTCAGGAAGATCTTCTGCCAGAAGGCATTCATCTTCCGCAGGATGCCGGCGTTGATGACCGCGTTGTCGAACGAGAGTGAGATCTCCAGGATCGAGAGGATCCCGACGATCGCGAGCCCCTGCCACCCCCAGAGGACACCGGCCAAGGCCAGGCCCACCACCGTGACGGCGAAAGACCAGCCAAAGGTTTTCAGGAGCACTTCCTACCCATTCCCTCGTTGTGTGGGGTCCCCCGCGCACGGGTGGACGGCGCTTTACGAAACGTTGACCCCGGATTCTACGGCGCCGGGCCTCCGACCGGAGGGGGCGGCCCCCGCCCGACCGGAGAACCGCAGGCCCGGTACCCCGTCGGGTCAGTTCCGCACCTTCACCCCCTCAAAAACGACCAAGAAGGGTGAGATGTAGCCTGACGCCTCGGCAGGAGTGGCCTTCCCCGCGACGACGAGGACGACACCGGCGGTCAGCGCGGCGCAGTACATGAGCGCACGACTGGCGGAAGCGGGGCGTTGAGGCGGCTGCTTCGGGTTCCTGGGCATAATGAACGGACTCCCGTCCCTGGGGCGGCGAGCTTCCGGAGAGCCACCTGCCTCGTTTCCAGGCGCAGCAGGTGGCTTTCCCTTGTCCCGACCGGGGGCCACGCTGCGTGTCGCGACCCTTACGAAACGTTGACCCCGAAGTCTAGAGCGATGCCCCGCAGACCCGACGCGTACCCCTGGCCCACGGCCCGGAACTTCCACTCGCCGCCGTAGCGGTAGACCTCCCCGAAGATCATCGCCGTCTCCGTGGAGGCGTCCTCGCTGAGGTCGTAGCGGGCCAACTCGCTGCCGTCGGCCTGGTTCACCACGCGGATGAACGCGTTGCTGACCTGGCCGAAGCTCTGGCCGCGCGCATCGGCGTCATGGATCGAGACCGGGAAGACGATCTTCTCGACCTGGGCCGGCACCTTGCTCAGGTCCACCAGAATCGATTCGTCGTCGCCCTCGCCCTCACCGGTGAGGTTGTCGCCCGTGTGCTCGACGGAGCCGTCCGGGCTCTTGAGGTTGTTGTAGAAGACGAAGTACTCGTCCCCGAGCACCCGGCCGCTGCTGCACAGCAGCGCGCTGGCGTCCAGGTCGAACGGCGCGCCGGTCGTGGAGCGCGCGTCCCAGCCCAGGCCGACCATGACCTGCGTGAGATTGGGTGCGGCCTTCGAGAGGGAGACATTGCCCCCCTTGGCGAGTGTGACGCCCATGTTCTTCGCTTCCTCCCCGGTGTCGGTTCAGCTCTGCTCTCAAGCGCGCCCGGCGCCGCACTCCCCTTGAGGGGGCGTACGGCGCCGGGCCGGGTGTGCGTCCTCGGTCAGACGTTCACGCCGAAGTCCTGCGCGATGCCGCGCAGGCCCGAGGCGTAGCCCTGGCCGATGGCCCGGAACTTCCACTCCGCGCCGTTGCGGTACAGCTCGCCGAAGACCATGGCGGTCTCCGTCGAGGCGTCCTCGCTGAGGTCGTAGCGGGCCAGCTCGTTGCCGTCGGCCTGGTTCACCACGCGGATGAACGCGTTGCGGACCTGGCCGAAGCTCTGCTGGCGGGTCTCGGCGTCGTAGATCGACACCGGGAACACGATCTTGGCGACGTCGGCCGGCACGGCGGCCAGGTTCACCTTGATCTGCTCGTCGTCGCCCTCGCCCTCGCCGGTGATGTTGTCGCCGGTGTGCTCGACCGAGCCGTCCGGGCTCTTCAGGTTGTTGAAGAACACGAAGTTCTGGTCGTTCCCGACCTTGCCCTGGTCGTTGGTCAGCAGGGCGCTGGCGTCCAGGTCGAAGTCGGTACCGGTGGTGGTACGCGCGTCCCAGCCCAGACCGACGACGACCGCGGTCAGATTGGGGGCTTCCTTCGTCAGCGAGACGTTGCCGCCCTTGCTGAGGCTGACTCCCACGAGTCCTCCCAAAGAATCGAGGGGTACGTATAGCGCCCCCGTCGTGCATGGCATCAGAACAACGATTTGATCCTAGTGACCGGTTCCCACCGATTACCTGCTGTTGCCGCGGCGGGGTGCCGGGAGTTTCCTCAGAGGGTCTCGAGCGCCTTGGCGTACTCGTTCAGGTCGCGGGCGTCGGGCAGGCCGTTGACGACCGTCCAGCGGACCACGCCCTCCTTGTCGATGATGAAGGTGCCGCGCACCGCGCAGCCCTTCTCCTCGTCGAAGACGCCGTAGGCGCGGGAGGCCTCGCCGTGCGGCCAGAAGTCCGAGAGCAGCGGGTACTCCAGCCCCTCCTGCTCGGCGAAGACCCGCAGCGAGAACGGCGAGTCGTTCGAAACGGCGAGCAGCTGCACGTCGTCGTTGACGAACTTCGGCAGCTCGTCGCGCAGGGCGCACAGCTCGCCGGTGCACACGCCGGTGAAAGCGAAGGGGTAGAAGAGCAGCACGACGTTCTTCTCGCCGCGGAAGTCGGAGAGCTTGACGGTCTCCCCGTGCTGGTTCTTCAGCTCGAACTCCGGAGCCTTCGCGCCGACCTCGATCGCCATGGGTTCTGTTTCCCTTCGCAGATACTGAACAGGTACCCACCAACCCTACGGGTCGCCATCGGCGCCGATACGCGTCGAGCCCCCTCCCGGCAGCCCTTCCCCGGGCACGGAGGCGGGGGAAGGGGGCGGAAGGGGGCTCGGGACGTGCCGGCGTGACGGCTCAGCGCTTGCCGGACTTGGCGGCCTTCGGCGTCACCAGCCGGCTGCCGCTCCAGTCCTTGCCCGCGTTGATGCTCTTCGTCTGGGACAGACCCGCAGTCTGCGCGGCCTCATTGATGTCGCTCGGCTCGACGTAGCCGTCGCGTCCGGTCTTCGGCGTCAGCAGCCATACGGCGCCGCCGTCCTCGATCAGACCGATGGCGTCGACCAGCGCGTCCGTGAGGTCGCCGTCGTCTTCCCGGAACCACAGGACGACGGCGTCGGCCACATCGTCATAGTCCTCGTCGACGAGCTCCTGTCCGATCACGGCCTCGATGCCTTCACGGAGCTCCTGCTCGACGTCATCGTCGTAGCCGATCTCCTGGACCACCTGTCCGGGCTCGAACCCCAGCTTGATCGCCGGGTTGGTCCGCTCCTCCGCGTGGTCCGCGGTCGCGCTCACGGATTGCCTCCTGTCATGTCTTGTGAATAGGCCTTACACCTCGCGCGTGCGCGGGGCATTGGGCGTAGTCCACACGGGCGGGGCGAATCGCGCAAGTACCCAGCCGTCCAGACCGCCAAAACGGTGACGGATACGGCCGTCTCGCCGCAACTGCGACCCCTCCTACCCCGCCGTACGGTGATTCACGCCACAGCGTCGCGCCGACTCCGTGGGGTACTCGCGCGCGACCGGCTCGGGCGGCGGGTGCGGGACGGCGCCGGACGGTCGTTCGCCATCCGTACGGCCGGCCGTCGCGGGTGCGTGACAAGGGCGTATGGTGGCGATTTGGTCTTCCCTGGAGCGCGCCCGCCGACGGCGTCTCCCAAGGGGCGGTTACCAGCAGGTAGAGATGACGTATCCGCGTGCCTCGGTACACGATGGAAGACGGCGCGACACCAGCAGAGACAGAAATCTGACCTCGGGCTCGACATTCGTGTGCCGCACATACGCCGCACGAATGGGCAGAGCACGACACGACCAGAACAGCGAAGGAACAGCGTGGCTTCCGGATCCGATCGCAACCCGATCATCATTGGCGGCCTTCCCAGCCAGGTCCCGGACTTCGATCCTGAAGAGACCCAGGAATGGCTCGACTCGCTCGACGCAGCCGTCGATGAGCGAGGCCGGGAACGTGCCCGCTACCTCATGCTCCGCCTCATCGAGCGGGCCCGCGAGAAGCGCGTGGCCGTGCCCGAGATGCGCAGCACGGACTACGTCAACACCATCGCCACCAAGGACGAGCCGTTCTTCCCCGGCAACGAGGAAATCGAGCGCAAGGTCCTGAACGCGACCCGGTGGAACGCGGCCGTCATGGTCTCGCGCGCCCAGCGCCCCGGTATCGGCGTCGGCGGCCACATCGCCACCTTCGCCTCCTCCGCCTCCCTGTACGACGTGGGCTTCAACCACTTCTTCCGGGGCAAGGACGACGGCCGGGGCGGCGACCAGATCTTCTTCCAGGGCCACGCCTCGCCCGGCGTCTACGCCCGCGCCTACCTGCTGGACCGGCTCTCCGCCGACCAGCTGGACGCGTTCCGCCAGGAGAAGTCCAAGGCCCCGAACGGCCTGTCCAGCTACCCGCACCCCCGGCTGATGCCGGACTTCTGGGAGTTCCCGACCGTCTCGATGGGCCTCGGTCCGCTCGGCGCGATCTACCAGGCGCGGATGAACCGCTACATGGAGGCGCGCGGCATCGCCGACACCTCCGACAGTCACGTCTGGGCGTTCCTCGGCGACGGCGAGATGGACGAGCCGGAGTCGCTCGGCCAGCTGTCCATCGCCGCGCGCGAGGGCCTGGACAACCTCACCTTCGTCGTCAACTGCAACCTGCAGCGCCTGGACGGCCCGGTCCGCGGCAACGGCAAGATCATGCAGGAGCTGGAGTCGCAGTTCCGCGGCGCCGGCTGGAACGTGATCAAGCTGGTCTGGGACCGCTCCTGGGACCCGCTGCTCGCGCAGGACCGCGACGGCGTGCTGGTCAACAAGCTGAACACCACGCCGGACGGCCAGTTCCAGACGTACGCCACCGAGACCGGCGCGTACATCCGCGACCACTTCTTCGGCAGCGACCACCGGCTGCGCGCCATGGTCGAGAACATGACCGACGACCAGATCCTGCACCTGGGCCGCGGCGGTCACGACCACAAGAAGATCTACGCGGCGTACGCGGCGGCCAAGGCGCACAAGGGCCAGCCGACCGTGATCCTCGCGCAGACCGTCAAGGGCTGGACGCTCGGCCCGAACTTCGAGGGCCGCAACGCGACCCACCAGATGAAGAAGCTGACGGTCGACGACCTGAAGATGTTCCGCGACCGGCTGCGCCTGCCGATCCCGGACAAGGACCTGGAGGACGGCAACCCGCCGTACTACCACCCGGGCCGGGACTCCGAAGAGATCCAGTACATGCACGACCGCCGCAAGGAGTGCGGCGGCTACGTGCCCACCCGTGTCGTGCGCGCCAAGCCGCTGGAGCTGCCGGGCGACAAGGCGTACGCGACCGCCAAGAAGGGCTCGGGCCAGCAGAAGATCGCCACGACCATGGCGTTCGTCCGCGTGCTCAAGGACCTGATGCGGGACAAGGAGATCGGCAAGCGCTTCGTGCCGATCGCCCCGGACGAGTACCGCACCTTCGGCATGGACGCGTTCTTCCCGACCTCGAAGATCTACAACCCGCTGGGCCAGATCTACGAGTCGGTCGACCGCGAGCTGCTGCTGGCGTACAAGGAGTCGCCGACCGGCCAGATGCTGCACGACGGCATCACGGAGGCGGGCTGCACGGCCTCGCTGATCGCGGCGGGCTCGGCCTACGCCACGCACGGCGAGCCGCTGATCCCGGTCTACGTCTTCTACTCGATGTTCGGTTTCCAGCGGACCGGTGACCAGTTCTGGCAGATGGCCGACCAGCTGGCGCGCGGTTTCGTCCTGGGCGCGACCGCCGGCCGTACGACCCTGACCGGTGAGGGTCTGCAGCACGCCGACGGCCACTCCCAGCTGCTGGCCTCGACCAACCCGGCGTGCGTCGCGTACGACCCCGCGTACGGCTACGAGATCGCGCACATCGTGCGGGACGGCCTGCGCCGGATGTACGGCGAGACCGAGGACGGCCGGCCGGGCGAGGACGTCTTCTACTACCTCACCGTCTACAACGAGCCGATCGTGCACCCGGCCGAGCCGGAGGACGTGGACGTCGAGGGCATCCTCAAGGGCATCCACAAGGTCCGGCCGGCCACGGCGGGCTCCATTCCGGCGCAGATCATGGCGTCCGGCGTGGCCGTGCCGTGGGCGATCGAGGCGCAGCAGATCCTCGCCGAGGAGTGGAACGTCAAGGCGGACGTCTGGTCCGCGACCTCCTGGAACGAGCTGCGGCGCGAGGCGGTGGACGTGGAGGAGCACAACCTCCTGCACCCCGAGGAGGAGCAGCGCGTCCCGTTCGTGACGCGGAAGCTGTCCGGCTCCGAGGGCCCGTTCGTGGCCGTCTCCGACTGGATGCGTTCGGTTCCGGACCAGATCGCCCGCTGGGTGCCGGGGACGTACCAGTCCCTCGGCGCGGACGGCTTCGGCTTCGCCGACACCCGTGGCGCGGCACGCCGCTTCTTCCACATCGACGCGCAGTCGATCGTCCTCGGCGTGCTCACCGAGCTCGCCAAGGAGGGGAAGGTCGACCGCTCGGCGCTGAAGCAGGCCATCGACCGGTACCAGCTGCTGGACGTCGCGGCGGCGGAGGCCGGCGAGGCGGGCGGCGACGCGTAACCGCTCCGCGGTGGTTCTTCCGCGACGAGGGCCCGGCAGCGGTGCTGCCGGGCCCTCGCCCTTTCCGGCATGGGCCGCCGGCCCCGCTCAGCGCTCCCAGATCTTGACCGCCCGCACCTCGTACGGCGAGTCCGGCACGTAGGTGCCGCCGCCGGGATAGGTGTCGAACTCGCCGGTCTCGGCGCACTCGGCGCTCTGGTACGTGGTGACGGGCCGCCCGGTGCGGTTCACGAAGGAACGCGCGGGGTGGCCGCCGGGCAGCGGCACGCAGCTCTCGATGTCGGTGTCGGAGAGCTCGTGGGTCGTGCGCGGGCCGCCGTATCCGGCTGCCGGCCAGAGGCAGAGCTGCCCGGCGGCGCACGGGGCAGCCGCCGGGTGCGCCGCTGCCGCCGAGGTCAGGAGAACGGCCGCGCCTGCCGTGGCCGCGAGAAGGGTCGTACGCATGAGGTGTCCCCCGGTGATCGTCCGATGATCGGTCGGGCACACGCTGGCGGCCCCGGCGGTACGTGGCGAACGCACGCGGGCCCCGTCCCCCCTGATAGGGGAAAACGGGGCCCGGTGGTGGTGCGGGGCGGCGCTTCGCAGCGCGCCGGGGCGTACGGCTGCCGGCGCGCACCGCGGGTCAGATGTGGCCGACGCCGCCTTCGACCTCGTTCTCGCCGCGCTTGGTCAGGAACGCGACCACCGCCGCGACGACGGCGACGCCGCAGGCGACCGTGAAGGCCAGGCCCATGCCGGAGACGAACGTGTCGTGGGCGACCGCGGTGATCTTCTCGGCGAAGGGAGCCGGGGTGCCCTTGGGGACCGGCGCCATGCCGACGGCGACCGCGTCGGCGGCCTTGTCCAGCTGGGCGGTCGGGAGGGGCGGCAGGTGGGCCGCGTTCCAGTTGTCGGGCAGCTCGTTGTTCACCCGGGAGGCCATGACGGCGCCCAGGACGGCCGTGCCGAGGCTGCCGCCGACCTGCATCGCGGCCTGCTGGAGGCCGCCGGCGACGCCGGAGAGCTCCATGGGCGCGTTGCCGACGATGACCTCGGTGGCGCCGACCATGACGGGCGCGAGGCCCAGGCCGAGGAGGGCGAACCAGAGGGACATGGCGCCGGTGCCGGTACCGGTGTCGAGCGTGGCCATGCCGTACATCGCGACGGCGGTGAAGACCATGCCGCCGACCAGCGGGACGCGCGGGCCGAACTTGGTGATCATGGCGCCCGCGACCGGCGAGGCGACGATCATCATGCCGGTGAGCGGCAGGAGGTGCAGACCGCTGTCGACGGGGCTCATCCCGTGCACGTTCTGCAGGTAGAAGGTGACGAAGAACAGGCCGCCCATGAAGGCGAAGGCCATCAGCACCATCAGGACCGTACCGGCGGTGAGCGGCACGGAGCGGAACATGCGCAGCGGGATCAGCGGCTCGCGGACCTTGCTCTCCAGAACGCCGAAGAGCGCGAACAGCACGATCGAGCCGATCAGGAAGGCCCAGGTCCTCCCGTCGCCCCAGCCCCACTCGCCGGCCTTGATCAGCGCCCAGATCAGGCAGAACATCGCGCCGGACAGCAGCACGATGCCGGGGACGTCGAAGGAGCGCGGGGCGTTCTTCGCGCGGTGGTCCTTGAGGATCACCAGGCCCAGGACGAGGGCGAGGATGCCGACGGGGACGTTGATGAAGAAGACGGACTGCCAGTTGACGTGCTCGACGAGCAGGCCGCCGACGATCGGGCCGCCGGCGGTGGAGGCGCCGATGACCATGCCCCAGATGCCGATGGCCATGTTGAGCTTCTCGGCCGGGAAGGTGGCGCGCAGCAGGCCGAGCGCGGCGGGCATCAGCAGGGCGCCGAAGAGGCCCTGCAGGACGCGGAAGACGATGACCAGCGAGACCTCGCTGGACAGCCCGATGGCCCCGGAGGCCGCGGCGAAGCCGACCACGCCGATGAGGAACGTCTGCCGGTGGCCGAAGCGGTCACCGAGCTTGCCGGCCGTGATCAGCGCGACGGCCAGCGCGAGGAGGTACCCGTTGGTGATCCACTGCACGTCGGCGAGCGAGGCGCCGAGGTCCTGCTGGATGGCCGGGTTGGCGATCGCGACGATCGTGCCGTCGAGCGCGACCATCATCACGCCGATCGCGACGGAGAAAAGGGTCAGCCAGGGATGACCACGCAGGCCCCTGCGCGGCTCCGGTGCGGGAATGTCCGGTATCGGGTCGGCTACCGGGGTCTGTGAGCTCATGGTTCGACAATAATGTCAGCGACTGACAGTTGACAAAGCGTTTCATGAGTCGGTAACTGTCAGTTAACTCACAGGTATCGTGAGCAGCACTGATACAGCGAGGAGGGCGGCGCATGACGGCCGAGGTGACGCCGCGTGGCGGTTTGCGGTGCGGGCTGCGCGAACGAAAGAAGCGGCGTACGCACGACGCACTGATCCGCGCGGCGCTGGAACTGTGCACCGAGCAGGGCTACGACCGCACCACGATCGACGAGATCGCCGAGGCCGTCGACGTCTCCCAGCGGACCTTCTTCCGGTACTTCACCACCAAGGAGGACGTGGTCTTCGCCGTCCAGGAGATCGTCGAGGCACGCTTCCTGGAGGCGCTGCAGGCCCGCCCGGCCGCCGAGGCCCCCTTGGAGGCGCTGCGCAACGCCGTCCTGCTCGCCTGGGACGATCTCGGCCGGATGATCGAGTCGATCATCCCGGTCGAGCTGCACATGCGGACGTACCAGATGATCGAGTCGACGCCCGGCCTGGTCGCCGCCCACCTGCGACGCAGCTCCGAGCTGGAGGAGCTGATCGCGGGGGTGATCGCCCGGCGGGAGGGGCTGGACCCGGACACCGATCCGCGGCCGCGGATCGTGGTCGCGGCCTTCAGCGGCGTGATGCGGCTGGCCGGACGGTTGTGGGGCGGCGCCGGCGAGTGCAGCGTGGAGTCCATCCGCGCCATCACCGAGGAACATCTGGACGGCATCGTTCCGGCGCTCACGGGCGAGTGGCGCAAAAAGGCCTATTGATCCGACCATATGAGCGCAACGCCGCACGTCAGAGCGGGACAAATGGGTGCGAAGTGTCCGTTGTGACCCTAATGACCCACAGCGAAACGTGAGTTGCCTCACCCAATCCACGAGCGCCGCGCGCCGTCTCCTAGGCTGTTCCGCGGTGACTTCCTTCTCCGAGCTCGGCGCTCCTCCCGGTTTCCTGCAGTCCTCCGCCTGGCGCGCGGCACTGGCCCTGGTGGTGGTGTTCGTGATGCTTGCCGTGACCGGCTGGACGGGGATCAGAGGCACGAAGGGCGACACCGACCCGCTGGGCAGCTCCCGCGCCGCCTGGGCGGGCGCCACCTTCCACGGCCACCGGCTGCCCGACCCGGTAGTGGGCCCGCACCGCATCGCGGCGTTTTTCGCCAAGCTCCGCAAGGCCGACCGGCTGCGGCTGGCCGACCGCTATCCGCTCGCTGTCGGCAACATGGCGGGCGCCCCCGCCACGCTGCGTTACCACGCCAACCACCGCGCGCTGGACCGGGCCAGGGCGGTGGCCGAGCGCCGCTCGCACGACGCGCGGCTCACCCCGGAGGGCCGCCAGGACGCCGGCCGGCTGATGCACCGGCTGGAATCCCTGATGCGGCCCGGGCGGCAGATCCTCTCCTTCGACCCGGCCGCCGGCGGCCGCGCCGCCGAGGTCTTCGGCGATCTGACGCACGCCCGCAGAGTCTCGGTGGTGGTGCCCGGCGTCGACACCAATCTGGTGAACTTCGAGCGCACCCGGCGGGCCGACACCGCCCCGGTGGGCATGGCGTCGTCCCTGTACGACGCGGAGCGCGCGGCGCGCCCCGACGCCCGTACGGCCGTGATCGCCTGGGCCGACTACACCGCGCCCGCCGGCATCGGCGTGGACGCGGCGGCCGGCCAGCTGGCGCAGGCGGGCGCCCAGCGCCTCACCTCGATGGTCGGCGCGCTGCCGGCCGGCGCCGACGTCTCGCTGTTCTGCCACAGCTACGGCTCCGTGGTGTGCGGGGTGGCGGCGCGCGAGCTGCCCTCCCGGGTCGGCGACATCGTGGTGGCCGGCAGCCCCGGCATGCGTGCCCGGGACGCCGCGGCGCTGCACACCGACGCGCGGGTCTGGGCGATGCGGGACGCCGACGACTGGATCCAGGACGTGCCGTACCTGGAGCTGGGCGGACTGGGGCACGGTGCCGACCCGGTGGACCCGGCGTTCGGCTCCCGGGTGCTGTCCGCGGCGGGCGCCGAGGGGCACGCGGGGTACTTCGCCCGCGGGACGCGGAGTCTGGCCAATTTCGCCCTCGTCGGGGTCGGCGCGGTGGCGGGCGTCAGCTGCGCCTCCGACGACGGCGACTGCGCGGCCGATCTCGCCTGAGGGCCGGCCGGACGCCCTGCTCGGGGGCCGGCCGGAGTGCGGGCAGCCGTGAGCGGGTAAGGGATTGACGCGCGTAGCGCGTGCTGCACGGAAGGGGGACGGGCGGGCCGCCCGCCGCTTACGATGAACCGCATGGGTGATGTGCTGGCCGGTTTTCATGCCGTCTGGGAGTTCGACACGGACTCCGTACTCATCCGCTTCGAACGGGGGATCCGCAAGCCCAAGCTGTTCCAGGCGCTCGGCGAGCGCCGCATCCCCTACGAAGCGCTGAGGTCGGTGGAGGTCTCGCGCGGCAGGCGCGGGACGGTGGTGCTGCGCGCCCGGCCGCGGCCGGGCGCCGATCCTCTGATGGACGCCGCCGACGGGCAGCTCAAGGACGACGCCGATCCCTACCGCCTGGTGCTCCCCGCCGACCGCGCCGACCGGGCCGGGTACTACCGCGACCAGCTCGACGGGCTGCTCGGCCGGGACGCTGCCGACCCCGCCGACCGGTATCTCGTCGCGGCTCCGGAGGCGCCGCTGACCTTCAAGGCGTACGACGGCAAGGCGACCTTCGACGGCAGTTCGGTGGCGTTCCGCTGGTTCTGGACCGGCGCCTCGACGGCCAAGTGGAAGTCCGGCGACCAGAGCTTCCCCGTGGACGGGCTGACCGGCGTGGTCTGGCGTTCCCCGGAGAACGGCTCCTCGGCCCCCACCACGCCCGGCGCCTGGCACAGCGGCTATCTGCGGCTGCTCGCGCACGGTGGCGAGGAGGACGAGCAGGGCGCCGACCAGGACCCGGCCTCGGTGATCTTCGGGCTCGGTTACGGCCCGGTCCACGAGTCGCTGCCGTTCGCCGCGGCCGTCCTCCAGGCCGTACGCAGTGCCGGCCCGGCCCCCGCGCCCGCCCCCGCGCGCCGTTCGCTGGAGCCGCACCGGGGCCCCGCCGACATCGCCGACCGGATACGGCAGCTGGGCGAGCTGCACGACGCGGGGCTGCTGACGGACGACGAGTTCAGCGCGAAGAAGGCCGAGCTGCTGGCGGAGCTGTAGGCCGCGGAGCCGTGCGGCGCAGGCGGCGCCGGACGAGGTGTACGTGGAAGCGGGCCGCGCCGGACCGGGTGTACGCGGAAAGCGGGCGGTGCCGGGCGGGTCCGTACCGCCCGCGCCTGATACCGGGGTATGACCCGCGACTGACGACTCCGGTATGACGCCGCGCCGGGCCCATGCCGCCTACGCTGAACCGGCGATGTCCACGTCACCTTCCTCCCCCGGCTCCCCCGGGTCCGCGCCCACCGGCTCCCGCGCCGAGCGTGCGGACGGGCGGGCCCGCACGGTACGCGCCGCTCGGCAGGCACTGCGCGCCCTCGCCACGGACCTCACCACCCCGACGCGTCCCGGCGAACCCCTGCTCGGCACCTCCGCGCGCCGGTGGCTGCGCTGGCTGCCGTACGTCGTCGCCTGCGTGTTCACCGCCGTGCTGCTGCCCGTCAGCATCCTCGTGCTGGCCAACAACTACGGTCTGAACGGCGGGCTCTCCGGTGCGCTCGCCGTGGCCCAGACCGTGCCGCTGCTGCTCGCCGTCAGCCGCCCGCTGCACGCCTGGTGGGCGATCTACGCTGCCGACCTCGCCGGCGCGCTGGTGCTGTCGGTGTCGGCGACGCTGCCCGGCCCGCCGTACCCCTGGCCGCCCCAGACCATCATCAGCTACCTCCTGCTGATGGTCGCGCTCGGGCTCCGCGAGCGGCGGCGCACGCTCGTCGCCGTCTGGCTGGCGACCGGCGCCGCGTGCCTCCTCTTCGCCTCCCTCAGGCCGGGCGACGGCGACGGCACCTGGGTGCTGATGTTCGTGCTGTCCGGCGCGATACTGCTGGTGACCGGCGCCCTGCGGGAACGCGGCGAGGCGCGCCGCGAGTTGGCTGCCCAGGCGACCATCAGCGAGGCGGAGCGGGCCCGGCGCACGCTGCTGGAGGAGCGCGCCCGCATCGCCCGTGAGCTGCACGACGTCGTCGCGCACCACATGTCGGTGATCACGGTGCAGGCGGACAGCGCGCCGTACCGCCTCCAGGGCCTGCCGCCCGAGGCCGCCGAGGAGTTCGGGACGATCGCCGCGACCGCGCGCGAGTCGCTGGCGGAGATGCGCCGGCTGCTGGGCGTGCTGCGCAGCGAGGAGAGCGAACGGCAGGGCGGCCCCGAGAAGGCGCCGCAGCCGGGCCTGGACCAGCTGACGCGGCTGGTGGAGGGGACCGTGCGGGCCGGCGTGCCGGTGGAGCTGACGCTGTCCCGGGCGCTGGGCGAACTCCCGCCTGCCGTGGGCCTGTCGGCGTACCGGATCGTGCAGGAGGCGCTGGCCAACGTCGTACGGCACGCGCCCGGCGCGCGCACCCAGGTCTCGGTCACACCGGACCGCACCGGCCTGACCGTCCTGGTCGTCAACGGCCCGTCGCCGCGCCCCGCCGAGCCGTTGGAGACCACCGGGACCGGTCACGGCCTGGTCGGCATGCGCGAGCGGGTACGGCTGCTGGGCGGCACCCTGGACACCGGCCCGCTGGCGGACGGGGGTTACCGTGTCGCCGCGCGGCTCCCGCTCACGGAGCCCCTGACGGAAAAGGACCCCACGCCCGCATGACCACTCGTGTGATCGTCGTCGACGACCAGGCCATGGTGCGGGCGGGCTTCGCCGCGCTGCTCGCCGCGCAGAGCGACATCGACGTCGTCGGCGACGCGGAGGACGGGTTGCGCGGCGTCGAACTCAGTCGTCGCACCCACCCCGACGTGGTGCTGATGGACGTCCGGATGCCGGAGATGGACGGCCTGGAGGCGGCCCGGCAGCTGCTGTCCCCGCCTCCGGGGGTGGTGCACCGCCCGAAGGTGCTGATGCTGACCACCTTCGACGTCGACGACTACGTGTACGAGGCGCTGCGCGCCGGCGCGTCCGGCTTCCTGCTGAAGGACGCCCCGCCGGCCGACCTGATCTCCGCGGTACGGATCGTGGCGGCGGGTGAGGCGCTGCTCGCCCCGTCCGTGACCCGCCGCCTGATCGCCGACTTCGCACGGCAGCGCCCCGCGCCCCGCAAGGACCGGGAGTCCCTGCGCCTGAACGGCCTCACCCCGCGCGAGACCGAGGTGCTGGAGCTGATCGCGCACGGCCTGTCCAACCAGGAGATCGCGGCGGACCTGGTGCTGGCCGAGCAGACGGTGAAGACCCACATCGGACGAGTCCTCGCCAAGCTCGATCTGCGCGACCGCGCCCAGGCGGTGATCTTCGCGTACGAGTCGGGGCTGGTGACTCCCGGTGACCGCTGACGGACCGACAGACAGCCTCGCGAGGGACCCGTGAAGTACCTGCGTAGCCCTTGAGCAGGGCTTGTTCCGTACTCTGAGCAGGCCTTGCGACGCCACCCGGCTTCTTAGTAACAACGTTTCTCATGAAATTGTTCAGCCGCAGCTCCTCCCCCCGCCGCCCGGAGGCGTACTCTCCGGAGTCGGCCGCCGCTTCTGCGGCACACCCGCACGACGGCCTGCTGGACCCCGCCCTCGCCCACCTCACCGGCGAGTGGATGATCGACCCCGCCCACAGCAGGATCGGCTTCTCCGTACGGCACGCCATGGTGACCACGGTGCGCGGCGCCTTCACGGAGTTCGAGAGCCGGCTGTACTTCGACGGCGTGGACCCCTCCCGCTCCAAGGCGCAGATCTCGCTGGCCACCGCCAGCGTCGACACCGGCGTGGAGCAGCGCGACGACCACCTGATGGGCCGCGACTTCCTGGACGCCGCGAATTTCCCGCGCATGACCTTCAAGAGCACCGATGTGCAGATCGCGGGCGCTGACGTCTACCGGATGGCGGGCGACCTCACCATCCGGGACGTCACCCGCCCCGTCGTCCTGGAGCTGACCTACATCGGCAACGTCACCGACCCGTTCGGCTACCAGCGGGCCGGCTTCGACGGCACCACGACCATCAACCGCTCGGAGTGGGGCCTGACGTACAGCGCGAAGCTGGCCGAGGGCGGCGCCATGGTGAGCGAGAAGGTCCGCCTCCAGTTCGACATCGCCGCCATCAGGACGGCGCCCACCGGCTGAAGAACCGTTTCATTCGTGGCCCGGCGACCGATCCGGGCCTCGGTGCCGCGCCGAACAGAGGCGCATGCCCGCCATGGGGAGCTGCAAAGCGCGGCACCGCCTTCTCCTCCGTCCGGACGAGAACCCGATACCCCGGTAGCACCCGCCACTTGGCCCCGCGGTGTGACGCCGCGCCGGGCACCCCCTTCCTACGTTTCCCTCCGCCACACCACCTGGAGAGGGAGACCGAACGATGCCGCTGCGCACTCCGCCCCGTACCGCAGAGCCGCGCACCGCCGACGGCGCCGGGACCACAGACGGCACCGCTGCCGCCGCTGACGGCACCAAGAGCACCGGAGCCCGGCCCCGGAGTCGCCGCCGGCGCCGCCGCGGGATCGCCGCCCTCGCCGTGGCCGCCGCGCTCGTCGCCGGTACCGGGGGCTGGGCGGCCGGCTCGGAGCAGACCGCCGTCACCGGGCCGGCTCCGGGCGCCGCCGCCTGGCGCGCCGACCACACGCTCGGCCGCCCCCTGCCCGACCCGGCGACCGCCACCCCCACCACCGTGACCCGCTTCTTCGCGGGGCTGACCGAAGCGGAGCAGCGTCGGCTCGCCGACCATCACCCGCTGACCGTCGGCACCTTGGACGGCGCCCCCGTACAGCTGCGCTACCGCGCGAATGCCCGCGCCCTGCGAGCCGAACGCGCCCGCCAGGACGCCCGCGCGAACGACCCGTCCCGCCCCGCCGAGGACCGCGCCCGGGCCAGCGCGCTGGCCGCCCGATACACCGCACTCCTCTCCCCCGGCCGGCAGATCCTCTTCTTCGACCCGCGCGGCCGGGGGCAGGTCGCCGAGGTGTACGGGGATCTCGAAGCGGCCCGGCACACGGCGGTGGTGGTGCCCGGCTCCGACATCGACCTCACCACCTTCGACCGCGAGCGGGACCGGTACGGCACGCCGACCGGCATGGCGGTCTCCCTCCAGGCCCGGCTGACCGCCGACGCGCCGCACGTGCCCACGGCCGTGATCGCCTGGGCCGGCTACACCACCCCGGTCGGCCTCGGCCCGGACGCCGCCACCGGACGGCTCGCCGAGGCCGGCGCCCCACGACTCGCCCGGCTGCTGACGGGACTGGCCGCGACCGGCGCCCCCGCACCCGCGCTGCTCTGCCACAGCTACGGCTCGGTCGTCTGCGGCCTGGCGGCGCCACGTGCCGGCCGGCCCGCGGTCGGCGACGTCATCCTCTTCGGCTCGCCCGGCACCCGTACGGAACGCGCCGCCGACCTGCACGCCGGCGGGCACGTATGGGCGGCACGGGATGCCTCCGACTGGATCGCCGACATCCCGAACGTCGAGCTGCTGGGCCTCGGCCACGGCGCCGACCCCACCGACCCCGCGTTCGGCGCGCGCCGCGTCGCCGCGGACCGCGCCGAGGGCCACACCGGCTACCTCGTCCCCGGCACCGACTCCCTGGCCGGCTTCGCCGCCATCGTGCTCGGCCGCTACGCCGACGTGCGCTGAGCGCCCACCACGGGCGTGCGCCGAGCACGCCGTCGCCCCGCGCGCGGGGCGCGCGCCTCCTCACTCAAGGACCCGACATGTCTCTCGCGTTCCCTCGGCACACCCTGCTGCGCAAGGCAGGCCGCGCGGTCCGCACCATCGACGACCGCACCCCCATCCACCGCGACCGCGCGATCGACGGGCTGCGGGCGCTGGCGCTGCTGGCCGTGCCGACCGGGCACTGGATGGTCGGCGGATTCACCCTGGACGCCGACGGCGGGCTGCACAACGCCAGCCCGCTGTCGACCCTCGGCTTCTTCGCACCGGCAAGCTGGTTCCTCCAGTTGCTCGGGATCTTCTTCCTGGTGGGCGGCTACTCCTCCGTCCTCTCCCACCGGCGCGCGACCGAGCGCGGGGAGTCCACCGCACGCTGGCTGGGCGGCCGACTCGCCCGCCTGGGCCGCCCGGTACTCGCCGTGACGGCCGTATGGGCGCTGCTCATCGGGGTGCTGTCCACGACGGGCGTGCCCGAGGCGACGCTGCACACGGGCTCGACGCTGGTCGTGCAGCCGCTGTGGTTCGTGGGTGTGTACGCCGGGGTCACCGCGCTCACCCCGTACTGCGTGCGGGCCGCGCGGCGGCTCGGGCCGTGGGCCGCGGCGCCTCTCCTCGCGTCCGTCGCGGTGGTCGACTTCCTGCGCTACGGCCCGTACGCGGCGGCCGTACCGTCCTGGCTCGCGCTGCTCAACCTGCTTCCCGGCTGGCTCTTCGCGTACCAGCTCGGCGTGTCCTGGGGCGAGCGCCGACTCGGCCGGCGCGCGGCGTGGACGCTGCTGACCGGCGGTACGGTCCTCTTCACCGCCCTGCTCCTGCTCTTCCACTACCCCGCGAGCATGGTCGGCGTACCCGGCGCGACCCGAACCAACTCGCACCCGCCGTCGCTCCTGGTCCTCGCCCTCGCAGCGGCCCAGTGCGGCGCCGCGGTCCTCCTCCGCGACCGCATCGCCACGCTCCTGCGCCGTCCGGCGCTCTGGGCTCCGGTGGTCGTGATCAACCTCTGCGCGATGACCATCTTCTGCTGGCACCAGACCGCCATGCTCATGGCGGCCGTCCCGTCCGCGTCCTTCGGTCCGGTCCCCGGCCTGACCACGTCGCCCGACTCCCCGGCCTGGCTGCTGATGCGCCTCGCCTGGCTGCCGCTCTTCGCCCTGCTCCTGTCGGGCATCGGCGCTCTCACCCGCCGTTTCGAGGCCCCGTGGGGCGTGGGCCGCGCCCTCCGCGCCACCGCCGCGACCCTCGCCGCCGGCTTCGCCCTCTTCGCCCTGGGTATGGGCTGAGTGGGGCCCTCCCCCACAGCACCAGTAGGCCCCCACCCCCGCACCCAAACCTCGGCCGCACCCGGTCTTTTCCACCCACCACCGGCGGGAGGGGGCGGGCCGCAGCGGTAGGGGGTCCGGACGTAAAGCGAAGCAGTCCGGACCCCCTGCCGCGGAGGACCGACCCCGCAGCGCCAAGCCCCGCGCAGCGGAATCCGCCGTAACGGCGGGGCACCCGGCAACGTTCGGGCACCCCCGGGCGACGTTCGGGCCCCCGGCGACGTTCGGGCACCCCCGCGGCAGCGAACCGCCTGCGGCGGGCGATACCGCGGGACCGCACGTCCGTTGCCGGGTGCGGCACCGTTGCGCCTGCGGCGAGCGATACCGCTGCGCGGGGCGTGACGTCACGGTGCCGGACCTCCGCGGGTGGGGTACCGGACTGCTTCGCTTTACGTCCGGTACCCCACCCGCTGCGGCCCGTCCCCTCCCGTCGGTGGTCAGGAAGAAGGTTCGTGCGGGCTGAGCCCGTCGGCCCGGTGCAGGTGCTCAATGGGTCAACTGCGGGCCCTACTCCCGTCCCGCCGACGTGAATGCCATGTCGGCGTACCGGTCGCCCGCGACCCCCGCGGCGATCGGCTCCAGCCGGGCGAGTTCGTCGGAGGTCAGCCGGAGGCCCACCGCGGCAGCGTTCTCCGTGACACGCTCGGCACGCCGCGTACCCGGAATCGGCACGACCGCCAGGTCATGCACGGCGGCCTGCTGCTGCACCCACGCCAGCGCCACCTGCCCCGGCGTCACACCACGCGCCTCCGCGATCTCCCGTACGGGCGCCAGCAGAACCGCGTTGGCGGCCGCGTTGTCACCCGTGAAACGCGGCTGCGTGCGGCGGAAGTCGTCCTCGGTCAGTTCCTTGTCGGCGCTGACGAACGAGCCGGTCAGGAAGCCGCGGCCGAGCGGCGAGTACGGCACGAAGCCGACGCCCAGCTCCGCGGCGGCCGGCACCACGCCGGCCTCGACGTCCCGGCTGAACAGTGACCACTCCGACTGCACCGCGGCGATCGGGTGCACGCCGTGGGCCGCCCGCAGTTCCTCGCCCGTGACCTCGCTGAGGCCGAGGTGCTTGACCTTGCCCTCGGCGACCAGTTCGGCCATCGCACCGACCGTCTCCTCGATGGGGACGCGCACGTCGCGGCGGTGCATGTAGTGCAGGTCGATCGTGTCGACGCCGAGGCGTCGCAGGCTGCCCTCGACCGACTGCCGGATGTAGGGGCGGTCGTTGCGGACGCCGCGCTTGTACGGGTCGCTGGGGTCCGCGACGATCGCGAACTTCGTGGCCAGCACGACCTCGTCGCGGTGCGCCTGGATGAAGGGCGCGATGAGCTTCTCGTTCTCGCCGTCGCCGTAGACGTCGGCGGTGTCGTACAGCGTGACGCCCAAGTCGAGCGCGTGCTCCAGCGTCGCGCGGGCCTCCCCGGCCTCGGCACCGGGGCCGTAGGCCCAGCTCATGCCCATGCAGCCGAGGCCCTGGACGCCGACGCGCGGTCCGCCCGTGCCCAGCTCGACGGTCGCGATCTTCTCTGTCATCTTTCCCGCTCCCTCATCGCCGGGCTCTTGCACGGCGCTCAACCACGCTCGTGCTCCCGTTCCGCCGCCCGGCGTGCGTCGGCGTACAGGTCGATCTTGTAGTCCAGGACGTCCAGCGTGCTGCGGAGTTCGTCGATCCGGCGCCGTACGTCCTCGCGGTGCGCGGTGAGCAGTTCCTCCCGTTCGGGGAAGGTCTGGGGGCCCTCGCGGACCAGTTCGGCGTAGCGGACCATGTCGGCGACCGGCATGCCGGTCAGCCGCAACTTGCTCACCAGGTCCAGCCAGTCCAGGTCGCGGTTGGTGAAGCGGCGCTGGCCGGTGTGCGTGCGGTCGACGTGCGGCATCAGCCCGATCCGCTCGTACCAGCGCAGCGTGTGGGCGCTGAGTCCGGTGAACTCGACGACCTCGCTGATCGTGTACTGGTCCCGGCCGTCCGGCCGTCGCGGGCCGACCCGCAGGCCGGCACAGTTGCGCGGCCTCGCCCGAGGCGTGACCGGGGCGCTCTCCATCACCGGCATGCTGTCTCTCCCGTTCGCCGTTTTCCTCACGACGTCGTCAACGCTAGAGACCTGGAGTGCACTCCAAGCAAGCGCAGACTTGGCGCAATCTTTGGCCGAAGGTGCCCGGTCGGGGGCGGTGCGGGTACGCCGGGGGACGCCGGCCGGGGCCGGCAACGGCATCGCTTAGGCTCGGGGCCATGGAGAGCCTGCGGATGATCGAGAACTGGCCGGTGGACACTGCTGCGGCCGTGGTCGTACGAGCGGACGGCACGGTGGCCGGGTCGCACGGGCCGCAGGAGCACCGTTTCGCGCTCGCCTCCGTGACCAAGCCGCTGGCCGCCTACGCCGCGCTCCTCGCGATCGAGGAAGGCGCGATCGAGCTGGACGAGCCAGCGGGCCCGGCGGGCGCGACGGTCCGGCACCTGCTGGCGCACACGTCGGGCCTGGCGTTCGACGAGGACCGGATCATGGCGCAGCCGGGGGCCCGGCGGATCTACTCCAACGCCGGTTTCGAGGCGCTGGGCGAGCACCTGGCCAAGGCGACCGACATTCCCTTCCCGCAGTACCTGAAGGAGGCCGTGCTCGATCCGCTGGGCATGACGGCGACGGAGCTGCCGGTGGGTGGTTCGCCGGCGAAGGACGCCGTGTCGACCGCCGCCGACCTGGCGCGGTTCGGAGCGGAGCTGCTGGCGCCGCGGCTGCTGGCGCGCGAGACGCTGGCGGAGGCGACGTCGGTGGTCTTCCCCGGGCTGTCGGGCGTGCTGCCGGGGTACGGCAACCAGAAGCCGAACGACTGGGGGCTGGGTTTCGAGATCCGGGACGGGAAGGCGCCGCACTGGACGGGTGCGGGGTCCTCGCCGCGTACGTTCGGGCACTTCGGGCAGGCCGGCACGTTCCTGTGGGTGGACCCGGAGGCGGGCGCCGCGTGTGCCGCGCTCGCGGACCGGGCGTTCGGGCCGTGGGCGATCGAGGCGTGGCCGCCCTTCACGGACGCGGTGCTGGCGGACCTGCGGGCCGGCTGAGACCGGCCGCCCGGCCCCGGCCGCATCCGCCGCACCCGCCGTATCCGGGAGAAGCCGTACGCCGGCCCCGCCCCCGGTGGTCAGCCGTACGTCGGTTCCGCCGGCATCTCCCAGATCAGGCATTCCGCGGTGCACTCGGCGGTCAGTTCCAGCCCTTCGGCGTCGGTGACGCGGGCCGCGTCGCCCGTCTCCAGCAGCGCCTGACCGCCGTCGGTGACCGCGTCGCCGAGACGTGCGGCCCCGCGTACGACGTGGACGTAGACCCGGGCGCCGTCCGGTACGGCCGTCCGGTCGCCCGCCGCGAGCCGCCGTACGTGCAGCATCGCGTCGGCGCGCGGCACGGCGTACGGGGTGTTGTCGGCGATCCCGCGCACCACGTCGTAGTCCGGTTCGCCGCCGGGCTCCCTGGGTGCCAGCCACATCTGGACGAAGCGCAGCGGTTCCGTGCCGTTGTTGCGCTCCACGTGCCGTACGCCGCGGGCGGAGCTGAGCCGCTGGACGTCGCCGGGCCGTACGAGGGTCTCGTGTCCCGTGGTGTCGCGGTGGGTCAGCTCTCCCTCGACGACCCAGGTGACGATCTCGGTGTGGCTGTGCGGGTGTTCGTCGAAGCCGGCGCCGGGCGCCAGCCGCTCCTCGTTGCACGCGATCAGCGCGCCGAACCTGATGTTGTCCGGGTCGTAGTGGTGGCCGAAGGAGAAGGCGTGGCGGGTCTCGACGCCGGCCTGCGGGTCCCCGCCCGGGTAGCGCTCGTGGGCTCTGCGCACCTCGATCACCGGAATTTCGCCTCCGATTCCGCTTCGGTCAGGCCCTCAAGACCCCCTGCCGGGGGTCCGGGGGTCGTCCCCCGGGGCAACACAGCATTCGGCCACCGTAGCCCCACCGCGCCATCACCCCGCCCCGATGAGGCAGGCTTGTCCCCGTGTCTGAACCCGCATCGCACGACGCCCACCCGCACTCCGCGACCCTCCGCCGGCTGGAGAAGTCCTCCGGCAAGCTCGCGGCCCATGCCATCGCCCGCATGGACGAGACGCTGCCGTGGTACCGGGCGATGCCGCCGGAGAACCGGTCGTGGATCGGTCTGGTGGCGCAGGCGGGCATCGCGGCCTTCACGGAGTGGTTCCGGCATCCCGAGACGCCGCAGGCGATCTCCACGGACGTCTTCGGCACGGCGCCGCGCGAGCTGACCCGGGCGATCACGCTGCGGCAGACCGTGGAGATGGTGCGCACCACGATCGAGGTCATGGAGACCGCGATCGACGACGTCGCCGCTCCGGGTGACGAGTCGGTGCTGCGCGAGGCGCTGCTGGTGTACGCGCGGGAGATCGCCTTCGCGACGGCGCAGGTGTACGCGCAGGCGGCGGAGGCGCGCGGCGCGTGGGACGCGCGGCTGGAGTCGCTGGTGGTCAACGCGGTGCTGTCCGGCGAGGCGGATGAGGGCGCGGTGTCCCGGGCCGCGGCGCTGGGCTGGAACTCCCCCGAGCACGTGGCCGTTGTGCTGGGTACGGCGCCGGACGGGGACAGCGAGCTGACGGTGGAGGCGATCCGGCGGGCGGCGCGGCACGCGAAGCTGCAGGTGCTGACGGGCGTGCTGGGGCAGCGGCTGGTGGTGATCGCGGGTGGTTCGGACGAGCCGCTGAAGGCGGCGAAGGCGCTGATCGGGCCGTTCGCCGCGGGTCCGGTGGTGGCGGGCCCGGTGGTCTCGGACCTGCTGGCGGCGACACGGTCCGCGCAGGCCGCCGCGGCGGGCCTGAAGGCGTGTGCGGCCTGGCCGGACGCGCCGCGGCCGGTGCTGGCCGACGACCTGCTACCGGAGCGCGCGATGGCCGGGGACCCGGCGGCGCGTGACCAGCTGGTGGAGGAGATCTACAGACCGCTGGAGGAGGCGGGCAGCGCCCTTCTGGAGACGCTGAGCGTCTATCTGGAGCAGGCGAGCAGCCTGGAGGGGGCGGCGCGGATGCTCTTCGTGCATCCCAACACCGTCCGCTACCGGCTGCGACGTGTGACGGACGTCACCGGATGGTCGCCCTCCGACGTCCGCTCGGCGTTCACCTTGCGTATCGCCCTCATCCTGGGGCGCCTGGCAGACGGTGAGGCGCAGCCCTAAGCTTTTGTCGGACACCAACAATTACCCCGATGGTTCTTCGTCCCTGTCCCCACGGGCGGGCGGGACCTCCCACAAGAGAGAGTGTGAGGGTGCTCGTACTCGTCGCTCCCGGCCAAGGCGCTCAGACGCCCGGCTTCCTGACCCCCTGGCTCGACCTTCCCGGTGTCGAGGACCGGCTCCGTGCCTGGTCCGACGCCATCGGCCTGGACCTGGTCCACTACGGCACGCAGGCGGACGCGGAGGAGATCCGCGACACCGCCGTCGCCCAGCCGCTGCTGGTCGCGTCCGCGCTGATCTCCGCGCGGCAGCTGTTCACGTCGCCGGCGGACCTCACAGCCCGCGTCGGCGCCGCCGCCGGCCACAGCGTCGGTGAGCTCGCCGCCGCCGCGCTGACCGGCGTGCTGTCGGACGAGGCCGCGCTGGCTCTCGTGCGCAAGCGCGGTCTGGCCATGGCCGAGGCCGCGGCCGTCACCGAGACCGGCATGTCGGCCCTGTTGGGCGGCGAGCAGGACGTCGTGCTGCCGCACCTGGAGAAGCTGGGCCTGACCCCCGCGAACGTGAACGGCGCGGGCCAGATCGTGGCCGCCGGCACCGCCGAGCAGCTGGCCGCGCTGGCCGAGGACAAGCCGGAGGGCACCCGGCGGGTCGTCCCGCTGAAGGTGGCCGGCGCGTTCCACACGGTCCACATGGCCCCGGCCGTCTCGGCCCTGGAGGCCGCGGTGGCGGAGCTGTCCGCCGCCGACCCGCACACCCGGTACGTCTCGAACAAGGACGGCGCGGCCGTCGCCTCGGGCCAGGAGGTCGTGCAGCGGCTGGTGGGCCAGGTGGCCAACCCGGTGCGCTGGGACCTGTGCATGGAGACCTTCAAGGAGCTGGGCGTCACCGCGCTGATCGAGGCGGCCCCCGGCGGGACCCTCGTGGGCCTGGCCAAGCGCGCGCTGCCGGGTGTGAAGACCCTCGCGCTGAAGACGCCGGAGGACCTCGACGCGGCCCGTGAGCTGATCGCCGAGCACGCTTCTCCCGCTGCCGAGAACTCGGCCGGATAAGGAGACCGAAGAGCATGACCTCGAAGATCAAGCCCGCGCAGGGCGCCCCGTACGCGCGCATCATGGGCGTGGGCGGCTACCGCCCGACCCGTGTGGTGCCGAACGAGGAGATCCTCAAGTACATCGACTCCTCCGACGAATGGATCCGGTCGCGCTCGGGCATCGCCACGCGTCACTGGGCGGGCCCGGAGGAGACCGTCGCGGCGATGTCGGTGGAGGCGTCGGGCAAGGCGATCGCCGACGCGGGCATCACGCCGGAGCAGATCGGCGGCGTGATCGTCTCGACGGTCTCGCACTTCAAGCAGACCCCGGCCGTGGCCACGGAGATCGCGCACCGTATCGGCGCCGGCAAGCCGGCCGCGTTCGACATCTCCGCCGGCTGCGCGGGCTTCGGGTACGGCCTGACCCTGGCCAAGGGCATGGTCACCGAGGGTTCGGCCGAATACGTGCTGGTCATCGGCGTGGAGCGGCTGTCGGACCTGACCGACCTGGAGGACCGCGCGACGGCGTTCCTCTTCGGTGACGGCGCGGGCGCCGTGGTCGTGGGCCCGGCGCAGGAGCCGGCGATCGGCCCGACGATCTGGGGCTCGGAGGGCGACAAGTCCGAGACGATCAAGCAGACCCTGGGCTGGGACGTCTACCGCCGCACCCCGGTGCCCGGCGGCGACGGCCCCGGCGACCAGCTGGCCCTGGAGGAGATCCGCTACCCGGCGATCACCCAGGAGGGCCAGGCGGTCTTCCGCTGGGCGGTCTTCGAGATGGCCAAGGTCGCCCAGGAAGCCCTGGACGTGGCCGGCGTCGCCCCGGAGGACCTGGACGTCTTCATCCCGCACCAGGCCAACATGCGGATCATCGACTCGATGGTGAAGACGCTCAAGCTGCCCGAGTCGGTCACGGTCGCCCGTGACGTGGAGACCACCGGCAACACCTCGGCCGCCTCGATTCCGCTCGCGATGGAGCGGCTGCTGGCGACCGGTCAGGCCAAGAGCGGCGACACCGCGCTCGTCATCGGGTTCGGGGCGGGTCTCGTGTACGCCGCCACGGTCGTTACTCTCCCCTAGGCAAGATCTACGCAGCGCCGACGTCCCCGGACGTTCCGACCGCTGTACGGAACTTCACCGCAAAGCAACAGTTTCACTCGAAAAACACCGAAGGAGCGCCATCATGGCCGCCACTCAGGACGAGATCGTCAAGGGTCTCGCGGAGATCGTCAACGAAATCGCCGGCATCCCCGTTGAGGACGTCCAGCTGGACAAGTCCTTCACCGACGACCTGGACGTCGACTCGCTGTCCATGGTCGAGGTCGTCGTCGCCGCCGAGGAGCGCTTCGACGTCAAGATCCCCGACGACGACGTCAAGAACCTCAAGACGGTCGGCGACGCCACCAAGTACATCCTCGAGCACCAGGGCTGACCCAGCCCCGCATGTCGCCACCCCGCGGTGGCGCCGTCGATTCTCGACCCCTCTACCTGTGGAGACAAGAATTTCCGTGAACGCGACCAATCGCACCGTGGTCGTCACCGGTATCGGCGCAACCACACCGCTGGGTGGCGACACCGCTTCGACCTGGGAAGGTCTGCTGGCGGGCCGTTCCGGCGTGCGGCCCCTGGAAGACGAACGCTTCGCCGACCTGCCCGTCCGGATGGCCGCCACCGCGGCCGTCGACCCGGGCGAGGTCCTCCCCCGTCCCGTCGCCCGCAAGCTGGACCGCTCGGCGCAGTTCGCGCTGATCGCCGCGCGCGAGGCGTGGGCCGACGCCGGTTTCACCGGCCCGGCCGGTGAGGACACCACCGACGACGGTTCGGCCGTCATCGCGCCCGAGCGCCTGGGTACCGTGATCGCCTCCGGCATCGGCGGCGTGACCACCCTGCTCGACCAGTACGACGTGCTGAAGGACAAGGGCGTACGCCGCGTGTCCCCGCACACCGTGCCCATGCTCATGCCCAACAGCCCGTCCGCCAACGTCGGCCTGGAGGTCGGCGCGCAGGCCGGCGTGCACACCCCGGTGAGCGCCTGCGCCTCCGGCGCCGAGGCCATCGGGTACGCCATCGAGATGATCCGCACCGGCCGTGCCGACGTGGTCGTCGCGGGCGGCACGGAGGCGGCGATCCACCCGCTGCCCCTCGTCGCCTTCGCCAACATGATGGCGATGTCGAAGAACAACGACGAGCCGACCAAGGCGTCCCGCCCGTACGACACCGCCCGGGACGGCTTCGTCCTCGGTGAGGGTGCCGGCGTGGTGATCCTGGAGTCGGCCGAGCACGCCGCGAAGCGCGGCGCCAAGGTGTACTGCGAGGCGCTGGGCCAGGGCCTGTCCGCCGACAGCCACCACATCGCGCAGCCCGAGCCGACCGGCCGGGGCATCGCGGCGGCCGTCCAGAACCTGCTGGACGACACCGACCTCAAGCCGGCCGAGCTGGTGCACCTCAACGCACACGCCACGTCGACGCCGCTGGGCGACATCGCCGAGATCAAGGCGCTGCGCCGGGTGCTGGGCGACGAGGTCGACCACATCGCGATCTCCGCGACGAAGTCGATGACCGGTCACCTGCTGGGCGGCGCGGGCGGCATCGAGACGGTCGCGACGGTCCTCGCGCTGTACCACCGCCAGGCCCCGCCGACCATCAACGTCGACAACCTCGACGAGGAGATCGACGCGGACATCGTGCGCGGCGAGCCGCGGAAGCTGCCGGAGGGCAGCGTGGCGGCGATCAACAACTCGTTCGGCTTCGGCGGCCACAACGTGGTCCTGGCCTTCCGTACGGTCTGAAGCACGCGTCGTACGTGATGTCGTACGTGATGAGGCCCGCCCCGGGTGATCCGGGGCGGGCCTCATCGTGTGCTGCGCCGGGAACGTCCTACTTCTCGTCGAAGCTCGCGAAGTACGACGCGGCCATGTCCTCGTCGCCGTGGCCCTGTTCCGTGGCGCGGCGGAAGCGCTCCGCGCCCGCGGCCTGGACGTCCAGCCGGACGCCGGCCGCCTTGCCGGCCTCGACGATGAGCCGGGCGTCCTTCTCGGCCGTGCGGGTCTGGAAGCTGGGCGCGAGGTCGCCGTCCACCAGTGCCTGGGTCTTGGCGCGCAGGTAGCCCATGTCCAGCGGGCCGCCGGCGACGGCGTCCAAGAACTCCTGCGGGGCGACGCCGAGCCCCTTGGCGAGGGCCATCGCCTCGGCCGCGCCGTGGGTGACGGTGAGCACCCAGCTGTTGATGACGAGCTTCAGGCGGGTGGCGGCGCCCTCGTCACCGTTCTCGCCGACCCAGACCGTACGGCTGCCGACCGCTTCGAAGACCGGCGCGAGCAGCTCCCGTGCGGCGCCCGGCCCGGCCGCGAGGACGACCAGCTGCCCGGCCTCGGCGGGCGCCTTGGTGCCCAGCATGGGTGCGTCGACGAAGACCAGGCCGTGCTCCTGGGCGAACCGCGCGAGCTCGCCGAGGGCTTCGATGCCGGCGGTGGTGCTCTGCGCCCAGACCGTGCCGGGGCTCAGCGCCGTACCGGCGGCGCGCAGCGTCTCCAGCGCCGCCGGGCCGTCGTGCAGCATCGTCAGGACGACGTCGGTGCCGTCCACGGCCTCGGCGGGGGTGTCGGTGACGCGTGCGCCGTCCTCGGCGAGCGGTTCGGCCTTGGCGCGGGTGCGGTTCCACACCCGGACGTCCAGGCCGGCCCGCGCGAGGTTGCGGGCCATCGCCGCGCCCATGATTCCGGTGCCCAGCACTGCCACTGAGGTGTTGTCAGCCATAGGGGCACGCTAGGCGTTCGAGCGCACTCGAAGACAACGACGCGCGGCCCGTCCGGGGCGGCGGTCAGACGACCTGGTGCAGCCAGCGGACCGGCGCGCCCTCACCCGCGTACCGGAAGGGCTCCAACTCGTCGTCCCAAGGCTTGCCGAGGAGCTTGGCGACCTCGGCCTCCAGGTCGGTCTCGCCGCGCGCCGAGCGGGCCAGTGCGGCCCGCAGCCGGTCCTCGGGGATCAGGATGTCGCCGTGGATTCCCGTGACGGCGTGGAAGATGCCCAGGTCGGGGGTGGAGCTGTAGCGCTCACCCTCAGCGGCCGCGCACGGCTCGGCGGTCACCTCGAAGCGCAGGAGGTGCCAGCCGCGCAGCGCGGAGGCGAGTTTGGAGGCCGTGCCGGACTCGCCCTGCCAGGAGAACTCGGCGCGCCAGGTGCCGGGTGAGGCGGGCTGGCGGATCCAGTCGAGATTGACGCGCACGCCGAGGACGCCCGCGACGGCCCATTCGACGTGCGGGCACAGCGCGCGCGGAGCGGAGTGGACGTACAGAACTCCACGTGTCGTCACCGGGACCTCCAGTACGGTTCGAGGTTCGCCTTCCCCAGCGGCCTCGTGCCCGTTCCGGTCGCGGCCGGGACAGCTGCTGACATTCTGCCCCAATGATCACTTCGGCACCAGCACGCAAGGTTACCTACAGTAAACACCATGGGGCTCAATTCGCCACAAAAGGGACAGGAAATGACGTGTTGTAATTTGTTCGTACGGAGTGCGCTACTCCTTCGTGTCGCCGCCCGACGGCCACGGGGCAAAGCTACCGCGCTGTGACCGCAGAGGAGTGACGTACCGTCGCTCACGGAAGAGATATCACTCGCACGTCGGACGGGGACAGGGGATGGCAAAGATCGACCGGGCCGCCGGACGCCCCCGCCGGCGGCCGGTAACGCTGCCCGCGGCGCTCGCGGCCGCGCTGCTCCTCACCGTCCCGGCCTGCGGTTCCGGGGCCGGCGGCGACAACTCCCCGAGCGCGCACGGGCGCACGGAATCGGCCCGTCCGCACCCGTCCCCCACACCGGTTTGGGACACCCGTCCGGACTCCGTGGCCGCGCTCGGTGACTCGATAACGGCAGGCTTCGACGCCTGCGGACTGCTCGCCGACTGCACCGCCGCCTCATGGGCCACAGGCACCGACCCCGCGGTGCACAGCCTGGCGAGCCGCCTGGTCGCGAACCCGTCCGGACACACCTGGAACTTTGCGCGCACCGGAGCGCTCATGGTCGATCTGCCGCGCCAGATCGACCGAGCGATTCCGCACAAACCCGAACTTGTCACGATCCTGGTCGGAGCCAACGACGCCTGCCGCAACAACGCCTCCGCCATGACGTCGACGGCCGATTTCCGCGCCGGTTTCCGGACGTCCCTTCAGAAGCTGCGCAAGGCGCTCCCCACGACGCAGGTCTACGTCGCCGCGGTACCCGATCTGCTGCGCCTCTGGTCACAGGGCCGGCAGAACCCGGTGGGCAAGCAGGTGTGGCAGCTCGGCATCTGCCAGTCGATGCTGCGCGACGCCGACGACCTCTCGTCCACCGCGAACAACCGAAGAGCCGAGGTACGGGACCAGGTGGTGGCGTACAACGAGGCGCTGCGCGAGGTGTGCGAGACCGACCGCCGCTGCCGGTTCGACCAGGCGGTCTTCGACTACCGCTTCACCGGTCGGGAGTTGAGCGAATGGGACTGGTTCCACCCCAGCAAACGCGGTCAGCGGGAACTGGCCGAGATGGCCTACCGCACCGTCACCCGCGCCGAGGGCCGGAGCTGACCCGGCGTTCCGGCCACCGCGTGCGGGCATAGGGTCATGACATGAGCGCGACGCACGTCGCCGAAGAGCCCTTCGGCACCTTGAAAAACGGCAGTATCGTCCACCGCTGGACACTCGAAGCCGGCGCAGTCCGGGTACGGATCCTGACGTACGGCGGGATCGTGCAGAGCATCGAGACACCGGACCGGCACGGCGAGCGGGGCGAGATCGCCCTCGGCTTCCCGGACGCCGCCGGGTACGAGGCGCACGGCGAGTCCTACTTCGGTGCGCTGGTCGGGCGGTACGCGAACCGCATCGGGGGCGCCGCCTTCACCCTCGGAGGGAAGCGGTACTCGCTGCCCGCCAACGACGGTCCGAACTGCCTGCACGGCGGGGTCGCGAACTTCTCCACGGCCCTGTGGGAGGCCGCGCCGTACCCGGGCGGGGTGGAGCTGCGGCGGATCGCTCCGGACGGCGAGGAGGGCTTCCCAGGGGCGCTGGACGTCCGCGTCCGGTACACCCTGTCCGAGGCCGGCGAGCTCACCTGCGACTACCGCGCCACCACGGACGCGCCGACCGTCGTCAACCTCACCAACCACACGTACTTCGACCTCAGCGGTGACGGCAGCGGCGGCGCGGCGACCCACCGCCTCCGGATGGCCGCCGATCACTACCTCCCGGTGGACCCGACGGGCATCCCCGCCGGCCCGCCGGCCCCGGTCACCGGCACCCGCTTCGACTTCCGGGCCCGCCGGACCGTCGGCCGCGGCTACGACCACACGTTCGTGGTGGGGGACGGCGCCGGGACGATCGGTGCGCCCTCCGAGGCGGCGCCCGAGCCGCGTCCGGTGGCCGAGCTGAGCGACCCCTCCTCGGGGCGCGTCGTACGGCTGGCCACGACGGAGCCGGGCATCCAGCTCTACACCGCCGAGCACCTGGACGGTACGTACGCGGGCACCACCGGCCGCCCCTACGAGGCGGGCGCCGGCCTGGCCCTGGAGACGCAGCACTTCCCCGACTCGCCCAACCGGCCCGACTTCCCGAGCACGGTGCTGCGCCCCGGGCAGGTCTTCCGGTCGCGGACGGTGTACGCCTTCGGGACGGAACAGACGCTCGGCACGGAATAGGCGTACGGGACGGACCACGCCTTCGGGGCGGCCGTCGGTCGCCCCCTACCGGCATACGGGCCGGGCGGCTTTACTCGCCCCATGAGACGCATACGTACCAGGCTGCTCGCCCTCGGGGCCGCGCTGACCACCGCACTCCCCCTGGCCCTGACCGCACCCGCGGCCGCCCTCGACCGGGCCCCGGGCGCCGGCCCGTCACCGGTCGCCGTCGAAGAACAGCGGCTCGCCCTGGAGGCGCCGCGGGAGATCCTGCGGCGCAGCGGGTTCGACGACGCCGGGCCGGAGTTCGCCCGAGGGCTGGCGGGGACGCGGTCCTACGGGGCGGCGCGGCGGTACGTCGCGCGGGCCGGGCAAGCGTTGTGGCAGCGGGCCGTGGACCGGGTCCAGGGGCGCGGCCCGGCGGGCGGCGACCTCAGCCGGGACGACGACCGGCCGCTGTACTGGGCGCGGCTGGAGATGACGCGTGCGCTGCGCGAGTGGCAGCCGTCCTTCGGGCTCTCCGACGCGCGGCGCGCGGCACTGTCGGGGGCGTTGGAACGCGCCTCCCGTGGTGAGGACTCGATCGACCTCCCGGCGGGCCGGCGGGCCACGCGCGTCCTGGTGACGGGCTTCGACCCGTTCCAGCTGGACGACGATCCGCGGCGCAGCAACCCCTCGGGCGCCGCGGCGCTGGCGCTGGACGGGACGACGGTGCGCACGGCTTCGGGGCGGACCGTGCGGATCGAGACGGCACTCTTCCCGGTCCGCTGGTCGGACTTCGCCGCGGGCACGGTGGAGCACACCCTGCTGCCGCACTTCCGGCCGGGACCGCGCCAGGTGGATCTCTTCACCACGATCAGCCAGGGCCGCCCCGGCCGCTTCGACGTGGAGCGCACCAACGGTGCCTGGCGGGGCGGCTACCCGGACAACGCCCGGGAGTCGCGCACGGAGACGGTGCCGATCCCGCGCGGCGTGCCCACGGTCCACCCGCAGCCCCAGTGGACGCGTACGACGCTGCCGTACGCGGCGCTCGCGGGCAGCGCGACCGGGCCGTACCCGGTGGTCGACAATACGGAGGTCACCGAGATCCCGGCGGGCGGCACCGCGCCGGTGAAGCGCCCGGACGGCCCGACGCCGGGGTCCACGGCCCGCGCGGGCGGCGGTGGTGACTACCTCTCCAACGAGATCGCCTACCGGGCGACGCTGCTGCGGGACGCGGTGGCCCCGTCCCTGCCCGGCGGCCACCTGCACACCCCGGTGCTGGAGTTCGGTTCCGGGAACACCGACCCGGCGACCGGCGAGGTCACCGATCCGACCTTCGTCCGCAACCGGGTGGCCATCGTCGACCAGGTGCGTGAGCTGGTGCGGAAGGCCGCGTCGTGCCGGTTGTCGGTGGGCGGCTGCATGATGGGTAAATGATCGTCGCAGCAGCGCAGTTCGCCCCCGTCCCGCTGGACCCCGCCGCCAACGCCGCGCGGATGGCCGCCCTGGTCACCGAGGCCGCGGACCGCGGCGCCCGGCTCGTCGCCTTCGCCGAACTGGCCCTGACGGGCTATGAGCTGGACGGCATCGCCGCGGCGCCGGAGCGGTACGCGTACGCCGCCGACGACCCGGTCCTCGCGCCGGTCAGGGCCGCCTGCCGGGCGACGGGCACGGCCGCGGTGGTCAACTGCCCGGCGCCCGCAGCGGACGGCGGCACGGCCCTGACGTCGTACGTCTTCGGCCCGGACGGCGCGCTGCTGACCCGCTACGACAAGCGGCATCTGCACGGCCCGGAGAAGGCGGTCTTCACGCCGGGCCGCGCGGACGGCCGGTGCACGCTCGGCGGCCTCCGCATCGCCCTGGCCACGTGCTACGACACCGCGCATCCGGAGGTGTGGGAGCGGGCCGCCGCGGACGGCTGCGGGGTGCTGGTGGCGAGCGCGTTCCACGACTCGGCGGAGCGGACCGAGGGCTACGAGGCGGCCGCCCGGGAGCACGACCTGCATGTGGTACTGGCCAACTACCTCGGCCCGGGCAGCCCGGGCACCGGCTGCGGGCTCAGCGGCGCGTGGTCCCCGGCCGCAGGCCGCATCGCCGACGCGGGCGCCGGGGCCGGGCTGGCCCTCGCCGACCTGCGGGAGCGGATCACGCTGATGTCGGACCCGGCGGTGGCTGCGGTGCCGGTCGTGGAGTGCGGTGAGCCGCTGGTCGACGTGCGGACGGCGGCGCCGGAGCTGCTCGTCGCGGCGGACCGGGGGGACCCGGCGGGCGCCTTCGCGCACCTGCGGGAGGGCGTGGTGGAGCGGCTGCTGCGGGCCCAGGAGTCGCTGCCCGGCGGCCTGCGGCTGCGGGTGGCGGAGGGGTACCGCCCGCTGGCCCTGCAGCGGCGCTACTTCGAGGAGTACGCCGACGAGCTGCGGGCCGCGCATCCGGAGTGGCCGCCCGCGCGCCTCCGGGACGCGGCGAGCCGGTACGTCTCCCCGCCGGAGATCGCCCCGCACAGCGCGGGCGGTGCGGTGGACGTGCTGCTGACCACGGCCGACGGCACAGAGCTGGACATGGGGACGCGGCTGAACGCCGATCCGGAGGAGAGCGGCGGCGCGTGCTACACCCACGCGCCCGGGCTGCGCCCGGAGGCCCGTACGCACCGCCGGATACTGTGCGCCGCGCTCTCCGGCGCGGGCCTGGTCAACTACCCCACGGAGTGGTGGCACTGGTCGTACGGCGACCGGTACTGGGCAGTGATGACCGGTGCGGAGCACTGCCTGTACGGCCCGAAGGAGCTGAGCACATGACACGGGACACCACGCCGCTGCTGATCGGTGACGAGGAGGTGCGGGCGCGGCTGGACGCGGGGACGGCGGTGGCGGCGGTGCGCCGCGCGCTCCTCGCCCACCACCGGAAGGAGCTGTCGGCGCCGGCCCGGCTGGCGGCGCCGGTGGGCGACCGCGACCTGGTGTTCACCGCGGGCGCCGATGCCGGCGGTGCCCGGCACGGCTTCCGCGCGTACGACACCCGCGGCGGCGAGCAGTTGGTCGCCGTGTGGGACAGCGCCCGGGGCGCGCTGCTCGCTGTCGTGCACGGCCAGGAGCTGGGCCCGCGGCGTACGGGCGCGATCGGCGCGGTGGCGGTGGACGCGCTGGCCCGGCCCGAAGCGGCCCGGCTGGGGGTGATCGGCGCGGGCACCCAGGCGTATGCGCAGCTGTGGGCGCTCGCGCAGGTACGGAAGCCGGCCGAGGTGACCGTCTTCGCCCGCCGTTCGGACCGGCTGGCGGCGTTCGTGGCCCGGGTCCGCGCGGAGCTGGGGCTCGCCGCGGTGGCGGCCCCGACGGCCGAGGCGGCGGTGCGCGGCCAGGACGTCGTGATCACCGCGACCACCAGCCGCTCCCCCGTACTGGAGGCCGACTGGATCGCGCCCGGCACGCACATATCCACCCTGGGCACCAAGCTGCGTACCGGCTCGGAGATCCCGCCGGAGCTGATCGCGCGCGCCGACGTGATCGTCACGGACTCCCGGGCGCAGACCGCCGCGTACGGCCCCGAGCATCTCGTCGACCCGGCCGCCGCGGTCGAGCTGGGTGCCGTGCTGGCGGGCGAGGCGCCGGGCCGCGCCTCCGCCGGCCAACTCACCCTGTTCTCGTCGGTGGGGCTGGCCGGTACGGAGGTCGCGGTGGCGGCGGAGCTGGTGCCCCGGGCGTAGCGAGCGCTCCGGGGACGGCGGGCGCCCGGCGGCCCGGGGGCCGCCTCAGGCGCCGGGGAGTTCGTCCGGCGTCGGGTAGGAGGGCTGCGCTCCGGGCTTGGTGACGGCGGCGGCGCCGACGCGCACGGCGTAGCGCGCGGCCGCCGCCAGGGACTCGCCGCGGGCGAGGCGGGTGGCGAGGGCGCCGGTGAAGGCGTCGCCCGCACCCGTGGTGTCCACGGCCGTCACCCGCACGCCCGGTACGGCCGCTTCGCCGGCCGCGTCGAGGACGTACGCGCCGTCGCCGCCGAGGGTGACGACGACCGAGCGGGCGCCGAGTGCGCGCAGCGCGCGGGCCCAGTCGGCCGGTCCGCCGTCCGCCGCGCCGGAGATCCGGCGTGCCTCGTGCTCGTTGACCACCAGCGGGTCGGCGGCGGCGAGCAGCGCCGGGGCCAGACTCTCGGGCGCCGGGGAGGGGTTGAGGACGACGCGGGTACCGGCCTCGCGCGCCGCGGCGGCCGTGGCCTCCACGGTCTCCATCGGGATCTCCAGCTGGAGGGAGACCACCGCGGCGCCCGCGATCACCTTGTGTGCCGCGGCGATGTCCTGCGGGCTGAGCGCCGCGTTGGCCCCGAGCGAGACCACGATGCTGTTGTCGCCGTCGTCGCCGACGATGATCATCGCGGTGCCGGTGCGGGCTCCGGGGTCGGTGATGACGTGCGTGACGTCCGTGCCGGCCGCGCGCTGGGCGTTGAGCAGCAGCTCGCCGTAGGCGTCCCCGCCGACCCGCGCCAGCAGGGCGATCCGGCCGCCGAGCCGGGCCGCGGCGGCGGCCTGGTTGGCGCCCTTGCCGCCCGCCGACTCGACCAGGTCGGTACCGAGCACGGTCTCGCCCGCGTCCGGCCGCCGCTCCACCCGGACCGTCAGGTCGGCGTTGGCCGAGCCCACCACCAGCACGTCGTAGTCGTAGTCGTCGTTGTGTGCGTCCACGTCCGCCGTTTCCATTCTTCGTTCACTGCCGGGCGGCGGTGTGCCGCCGCCCGATGTCCTGCTGCGGCGCCGTGGCCATCCGTCCACCGCGCCGCGTTCTGCCGCGTCAGCTGCCGGTCATCCGCCGAACCGCGCCGCGTTCTTCTCCGTCACCAGCACCACCGGCACCTTGACCGCCTTCGGCAGCGGCTGGTGCCGGGCGGCCTTGAGCGCCCAGTCCACGGCCTGCTTGCCGAGCAGCTCGGGTTGTTGTGCGACGACCGCCGTCAGGGTCCCATTCCGTACCGCGTCGATGCCTTCCGGCGTGCCGTCGAAGCCGACGACCTTGACGTCCTTGCCCGACTTCGCGCCGAGTGCCTTCGAGGCGCCGAGCGCCATCTCGTCGTTGGCGGCGAAGATCCCGCCGAGGTCGCGGTGGGACTGGAGCATGTTGGTCGTCACGTCCATCGCCTTGGCGCGGTCGAAGTCGGCGGGCTGCCGGGCGACGACCTCGATGCCGGGGTACTTCTTGATGCCCTCCTCGAAGCCCTGGCCGCGCTCGCGCGCCGCCGAGGTGCCCGCCTGGCCTTCGAGGAACGCCACCTTGCCCTTGCCGCCGAGCGATTCGGCGAGCGTCTTCGCGGCGAGCCGGCCGCCCGCGACGTTGTCGGAGGCGATGGTCGAGCCGACCTTGCCGCCGTTGACGCCGCGGTCGAAGGCGATGACGGGGACGTTCGCGCGGTTGGCGACGCCGACGGCCGGCACGGCGGCGTCGGAGTCGACCGGGTTGATGATCGCGGCCTTGACGTCCTGACTGGTGAACGTCTCCATCTGGTTGATCTGCTGGGTGGGGTCGTTCTGCGCATCGGTGATGTTGATCTTCACGCCGCGCCGGTCGGCCTCGGCCTGCGCGCCCGCCTTGATGCCCACGAAGAACGGGTTGTTCATGGTGGACAGGGCCAGGCCCAGGTCCGTGTCCCCGCCCCGGTCGCAGCCACTGAGGGCGACGGCGGCCAGTACGGCGCCCACCACCCCGAGCGCTCCCGTGCACCTGCTCATCCCGAGCCCCCTCCTCGCGTACCCGCTCATCGCGCGCTCCGCCGCCGCAGCGTGTCCAGGAGCACCGCGAGGGCGATGACCAGGCCGGTCGCGACCTGCTGCCAGAACGCCGAGACGCTCAGCAGGTTCAGGCCGTTGCGCAGCACCGCGAGGATCAGCGCGCCGATGAGCGTTCCGGACGCCTTGCCGGAGCCGCCGGAGAGGCTGGCACCGCCGATCACGACGGCCGCGATGGCGTCCAGTTCGTAACCGGTGGCGGCCTGCGGCTGGGCGGAGGTGAGCCGGGCGGCCAGCACGATGCCCGCGACCGCGGCGAACAGCCCGGACAGCGCGTAGATGACCAGCTTCCGGCGCTTGACGTGGATGCCGGAGAGCCGCGCCGCCTCCTCGTTGCCGCCGATGGCGAACATCGCGCGCCCGGTGTACGTACGGGCCAGCACCAGCGCCGCGATCAGTCCCATCACGATCATGACGAGGACGGGTACCGGCAGCCAGCCGCCGAGGGTGTCGCCGAGGTTGCTGACCGAGGCGGGGAACGCGATCGGCGAGCCGCCGGATATCACCAGCGCCAGGCCGCGGCCCACGGAGAGCATCGCGAGCGTGGCGATGAACGCGGGCAGCTTGCCGTACGCCACGAGCGCGCCGGAGAGCAGGCCCGCCGCCGCGCCGACCGCCAGCCCGAGGAGCACGGCGACGACGACCGGCAGGCCCTCGGCGGTGGCCGCCCAGGCGACGACCGTCGCGGACAGGCCGGCGACCGAGCCGACGGACAGGTCGATGCCGGCCGAGACGATCACGAAGGTGACGCCGAACGCCAGGATCGCGGTGACGGACGCCTGCACGCCGACGTTGAGGAGGTTCTGCCCGTTCAGGAAGTCCCCGGACAGCACGGCCATCACCACGACCAGCGCGATCAGGCCGCCCAACGGTCCGTTCCGCAGCACCGCGCGGGAGAACCACGGCCCGAACCCGTCCCGGGCCGGCGCCTCCCCCACCGCCTCGGCGGCCACTCCCGTCTTCACCTCAGCGGACATCGGAGCCCTCCATCGCGCTCTCGTCGTTGGTCGTGGTCCCGGGCGCGGCCTGGAGCGCCAGCTCCATCACCGCGTCCTGGGTGGCCTCGGCGGCCGGCAGCTCGCCGGCCAGCCGGCCCTGGGACATCACCAGCACCCGGTCGCTCATGCCGAGCACCTCCGGCAGATCGCTGGAGATCATCAGCACCGCCCGCCCGGACGCCGTCAGTTCGTTGATCAACTGGTAGATCTCGACCTTCGCGCCGACGTCGATGCCGCGCGTCGGCTCGTCGAGGATCAGCAGACGGGCGTCGGTCAGCAGCCACTTGCCGATGACGATCTTCTGCTGGTTGCCGCCGGAGAGGGTGCGGACGCGCTGGCCCAGACCGCTCATCCGCACCTGCAACCGGCCCGCCACCCGCGCGGCTTCGCGCCGCTGCGCGCCCCGGTCCACCAGGCCGCCGCGGGTGTCGCGGTGCAGCCGGGCGAGGGTGAGGTTGTCCTGCAACGAGGCGTCCAGGAGCAGTCCCTGGCCCTTGCGGTCCTCCGGTACCAGGCCCAGCCCGGCGCGCATGGCCGCGCGTACGTCGCCGCGGGCCAGCTCCGTGCCATCGACCTCCACCGCTCCGGCGTCGTACGCGTCCACCCCGAAGATCGCTCGGGCGACCTCGGTACGGCCCGCGCCCACCAGCCCGGCGATCCCGACGACCTCCCCGGCCCGCACCTCGAAGCCGATGTCCTGGAACACCGGTGCCCCCTTGGGGCCGTGACGGGTCAGCCCGCGCACCCGCAGCAGCGGCGCGCCCGGTTCTTCGGGGCGCTCGCGCGGGTACTGCTCGGCGATGTCCCGCCCCACCATGAGGCGGATCAGCTCGTCCTCGTCGGTACCGGCGGGCACCTCCGCCACGGAGCGGCCGTCGCGCAGCACGGTGACCCGGTCGCCGAGCGCGCCGATCTCCTCCAGGTGGTGGGTGATGAAGATGATGCCGACGCCGGACTCGCGCAGCTCGCGGACGAGCCCGAACAGCGTCTCCACCTCCTCTGAGGTGAGGACGGCAGTGGGCTCATCCATGATCAGTATTCGCGTGTTCAGGCTCAGCGCTTTTGCGATCTCGACCATCTGAAGCCGGGCGATGCCCAGTTCGGCGACGGGCGTGTTCGGGGAGACGTCCAGCCGTACGCGCTCCAGCAGCTCTGCCGCGCCCGCCCGCATGGCCTTCTTGTCGACCAGCCCGAGCGCGGTGCGCGGCTGCCGCCCGAGAAAGATGTTCTCGGCGACGGTCAGCCCCGGGACCAAGTTGAACTCCTGGTGGATGGTGGCGATCCCGAGCCGTTCGGCGTCCTGCGCGGAGCGGATGTGCACCTCGCGCAGGCCCGCGCCACCGTCTTCGGCGTGGCCGCCGTGGTCGGTGGCCTCGGCACGGCCGCCGTGGCCGCCGTGGCCGCCGTGGCCGCCGTCGGCCAGGATGCGGCCGGCGTCGGGCCGGTGGGCGCCGGAGAGCATCTTGATCAGGGTGCTCTTGCCCGCGCCGTTCTCACCGAGCAGTACGTGCACCTCGCCGGCGCGCAGACTCATGTCCACGCCGTCCAACGCCCGCACTCCGGGGAACGACTTCGTCACCCCCTCCACGCGCAGCAGTTCGCGGCCGCCCGGAACGTCGTCTTTGACGCCGGTCATGCGCTGCCCCTCTCGTTGTGGGTGTCATCGGAGGACTTGTCACGAGTGCGGTGGGTACCGCCGGCGGAGGCGGGCTCCTCGGCGACGGAGGCGCCGCCAGGGGCAGACTCCGCGGTGATGAAGGCGCCGCCAGGGGCAGACTCCGCAGCGGCAGGCTCCTCGGCAGCAGGCTCCTCGGCGGCAAGCTCCTCGGTGGTCCGGTGATGAGCTGGCGCATCCGCCCGGTGGCTCGCCGACGCGTCCGTCCGGTGGGGTGCTGGCGCCTCCGCTCGGTGAGGTGCCGGCGCCTTCGCCCGGTGCGGTGCCGGCGCGTCCGTCCCGTGGCTCGCCGGCGCGTCCGCCCGGCGGCGTGCCGGCGCCTTCGCCCGGTGCGGTGCCGGCGCGTCCGGTTCGCCGCAGGAGCGGCGCGGTACGAGGCGGGCGGGCAGCAGGACGGACTCGGCGGGTCGGCCCTCGATCCGGTCCAGCAGGGTGTGGACGGCCGCCCGGCCCAGCTCACGGGTGGGCTGGGCGATGGCGGTCAGCGGCGGGTCGGTGTGCGCGAACCACGGCACGTCGTCGTAGACCACCAACGCCACGTCGTCCGGCACCCGCAGCCCGCGCGCCCGCAGCTCGTCCATCGCGCCGAGCGCCATCAGGTTGTCCGTGGCCAGCACCGCGTCCGGCGGCTCGGGCAGGTCCAGGAAGCCGCGCATGACCCGGCGGCCCCCGGTGTGCTGCAGGTCGGGGGACGAGCCGACCCGCTCGTCGGGCAGCTCGATGCCGTACGGCCGCAGCGCCTCCCGGAAGGACTGCAGCCGGTCGGTGCCGGTACGGGTACCGGCCGGCGCGACGATGATCGCCGGGCGGCGGCGGCCGAGCCCGGCTAGGTGGGCGGCGAGATCGACGAGCGCGCCGCGGCCGTCGGCCCGTACGCACGGCGCGTCGAGCCCGTCCACGGCCCGGTCCAGCAGCACGAGCGGGGTGCCGGCCGCCGCGACCTCGCGCAGGACGGGCGAGCCGGTACCGGCCGAGGAGACCATCAGGCCGTCGATCCGCCGGTCGACGAGCGTACGGATGTGATCGTCCTGCTGCTGCGGGCTCTCGCCGGCGTTGCCGATGACCAGGCTGTAGCCGAGGCTGCGGGCCTCGTCCTCCACCGCGTCGGCCAGCTCGGTGAAGAAGGGATTGGTGAGGTCGCTGATGATCAGACCGAGCGCGCCGGTACGGGCGGTGCGCAGGGCGCGGGCAACGTTGTTGGGCCGGTAGTCGAGCTCGGCCACGGCGGCGAGCACGCGGTCGCGGGTGGCGGCGACCGGCGAGTGGCCGTTGAGCACGCGCGAGACGGTGGCGACGGACACGCCGGCCCGCTCGGCCACGTCCTTGATGTTCGCCATGGCGCCATTGCCCTTCTGCTGTCGCTCCGCGACCGGCCGTATGGAGGGGGCTCAGGTCGCGGTGTAATCGATTACACGTCTTTGCGTGGCGCCTACGTAATCGATTACACAACTCCCCCGTCAAGACTCCGCACACGTAGCCTGCGTCACACCGCCCCCATGCTGCCCACCGAACAGCCGAACGAAAAGACCACCCACCCGGACTCGGACGATCGGAGAGCCGGTGGCGGGCGGAGGCCGATCGCCGGGGTCGGAGGCGGGACCGAGACCGGGAGCGAAGGCGGGACCGAGACCGGGGGCTGGCGGCGGGGGCGGGGCCCTGGTCGGCGTCAGGGGCCAAGTCCGCGGCCGGGGCCGGGACGGGGACCGAGGCCGAGGCGGGGACCGGGGCCGGGACGGGGGCCGAGGCCGGGGCCGGCGGCGGGGGCTGGGGCCGGAGCCGGCGGCGTCGGGGCCAGGGTCCTGGTCGGGGTTGGGGGCGGGTCCGCGACCGGGTCGGGGGCGGGAGCGTCGCCCGGGCATACGCGGCCGACCGCGCGTCTACGAATCGGTGACCGCGGCCTCAGAAGAAGGGCGCCCCCGCGGCGCATACGGGGAAGGGCCGCACCCCGAGTGGGGTGCGGCCCTTCGAGGCGGGCGCGTCAGGCGACCGTCAGGGTGACCTCGATGTTGCCGCGGGTGGCGTTGGAGTACGGGCAGACCTGGTGCGCCTTCTCCACCAGCGCCTGCGCGGTGGCCGCGTCGACGTTCGGGATCGAGGCCGAGATCTCGACCTTGAGACCGAAGCCGCCGGCCGGCGTCTTGCCGATGCCGACCTTGGCGGTCACCTGCGAACCGGAGACGTCCGCGTTCTCCTGGCGCGCCACCACGCTCAGCGCGCCCTGGAAGCAGGCGCTGTACCCGGCGGCGAAGAGCTGCTCGGGGTTGGTGCCGGCGCCGCTGCCGCCCTGCTCCTTGGGCGGGTTGACGACGACGTCGAGCTTGCCGTCGTCGGAGGCGACACGGCCGTCACGGCCGTTCTCCGCCGTGGCGACAGCGGTGTAGACGACGTCGACGGGCTGGATGGACATACGGATTCCTCTCGTACGTTCGCCGCGACTCGCGCCCACGATCGCGACGGCTTGTCCTGAGCCTAGCGGGCCCCTGCAAGAGCCTCACCGGCAAGGGGCCTCGCCCGGCTCACCGGCCCACCATCCGGACGCACTTCGCCCTACCGGCCAGGCCGGTCGCCCTTCCGATCAGGTCGGTCGCCGTACCGGCCAGGCGGGTCGCCCTTCCGATCAGGTGGACCATCTGCCTGATCAGGCGGGCCACCGTTCCGATCGGGCGGGCCACCGTTCCGATCAGGCCGGTCGCCGTACCCGTCAGGCCGGTCGCCCTATCGATCAGGCGGGCAGGCTGACGACCATCTTGCCGGTGTTCTCGCCGCGCAGCAGGCCGAGGAATGCCTCGACGCCGTTCTCCACGCCCTCCACGAACGTCTCGCGGTACTTCAGCTCGCCGGACCGCACCCACGCCGAGACCTCCTCGACGAACTGCGGCTGGAGGTCGTAGTGGTCCCCGACGAGCAGACCTTCCATGCGGAAGCGCTTGGCGATGATCTGCGCGAGGTTGCGCGGGGCCGGGGTCGGCTCGGTCGCGTTGTACTGCGAGATCATGCCGCAGACGGCGATCCTGCCGTGCAGGTTCATCGCCCCGATGGCCGCCTCCAGGTGGTCCCCGCCGACGTTGTCGAAGTAGACGTCGATGCCGTCGGGCGCGGCCTGCTTGAGCTGGTCCTTCACCGGGCCGTTCTTGTAGTTGAACGCCGCGTCGAAGCCGTACTCCTCCAGCAGGACCTTGACCTTCTCGTCCGAGCCGGCCGAGCCGATCACCCGGGACGCGCCCTTGAGCTTGGCGATCTGGCCGACCTGGCCACCGACCGCACCGGCAGCGCCGGAGACGAAGACCGCGTCACCCTCCTTGAAGTCCGCGACCCGCAGCAGGCCGGCGTAGGCGGTCAGGCCCGGCATGCCCAGCACGCCGAGGTAGGTGCTCAGCGGGGCCGCGTCGGGGTCCACCTTGACCGCGGTCTTCGCGTTGACCGTGGCGTACTCGCGCCAGCCGGCGAAGTGCAGCGCCTGGTCACCGACGGCGAAGCCCTCGGCGTTGGACGCGATGACCTCGCCGACCGCACCGCCCTGCATCGGCTTGTCCAGCTCGAACGGCTCGACGTACGACTTCGCCGTGCTCATCCGGCCGCGCATGTACGGGTCGACGGAGAAGTAGCGGTTGCGGACCAGGATCTGGCCCTCGCCGGGCTCGCGGACCTGCGCCTCACGCAGGGCGAAGTCGGCCGGGGTCGGCCAGCCCTGCGGGCGGGCGACGAGGTGCCATTCACGGCCGGTCGTGGGGAGTGCGGACATGCCCGGAGCCTCCAGATGCGGAAGATGTTTCAGGTACTGAAACAACCATGCTCCTGAATATTTCACGTTGTCAAGCAACACGCTATCCTCGTGCGTATGACGCCTCGCACCGACCCGTTGACCCTTGAGGTCGTGGAGCTGATCGGCACCGTCGTCGCCCGCTACCACGAGGAGTACGAGCACGCGGCCGCCGAGTACGCGCTGACCGGCGCCCAGGCCCGCGTCCTGGGCCTGCTCGCGGGCGAGCCGCTGCCCATGCGCCGCATCGCGCAGCGCCTGAAGTGCGAGCCGTCGAACATCACCGGGATCGTGGACCGACTAGAGTCCCGCGGCCTGGTCGAGCGCCGCCCCGACCCGGCCGACCGCCGCGTCAAGCTCGCGGCGCCGACCGAGGAGGGCCGAGCCACCGCGCAGCAGCTGCGTGCCGCGCTCGGCTTCGCCCGCGAGCCCCTGGGCGGCCTGACGGTCGCCGAGCGCACGGTGCTCAAGGAGCTGCTGCGCCGCATGCTGGGCCTGGACGACCCGGATGTCACCGACGACGCCGACGTCACCGACGACGCCGCTGTCGCTGACGCCACCGATGCCGCCGACAGCCATGGCGCCGCGGATGGCTCCGGCGCCGCGGATGGCGCGCAGGGCGTGCAGGGCACGGATGGCGCGCACCGCACGGACGACCCGCGGGACACGAACGGCGGCGCCGGTACCGCTGCCCGATAGGGCGCCGCGCCTCTAATGTGAGGCCATGACCACCCAGAACAGCCGGCCCGCGGTCGACTTCTACTTCGACCCGCTCTGTCCCTTCGCCTGGATCTCCTCCCGCTGGATTCTGGAGGTCGAGCGCCACCGCGACCTGGACCTGCGCTTCCGGGTCATGAGCCTCTCCGTCCTCAACGAGGACCGCGAGGACCTCCCGGACCAGTACAAGGAGCTGCTGGAGCGGGGCTGGGGACCGGTCCGCGTCTGCATCGCCGCCGCGCAGCAGCGCGGCGAGGAGATCCTGCGCGACCTGTACACCGCGCTCGGCACCCGTATCCACAACGAGGGCCGTGGCGAGGAGATGGACGCGGTGATCGCGGAGGCGCTGGCCGAGACCGGGCTCCCCGCCGAGCTGGCCGAGGCGGCGCACAGCACCGCCTACGACGAGGCGCTGCGCAAGAGCCACCACGAGGGCATGGATCCGGTGGGCTCCGAGGTCGGCACGCCCACGATCCACATCGACGGGGTGGCCTTCTTCGGGCCCGTACTGTCCGCGATCCCGCGCGGCGAGGAGGCGGTACGGGTCTTCGACGGCGCCCGGCTGCTCGCCGGTTACGACAAGTTCTTCGAGCTCAAGCGCACCCGCACCGGCGACCTCGACTTCAGCTGACCCGGCGCGCCCCGACGGCCGTCCCGCCGCCCTGCGCCGCGCCCTCCCGTAAGCGCCGTGCGCGCAGCACCAGTTCGAGCGCGAAGCGCCGGTCCGGGTCGTCGAGCTCCTCGCCCCACAGGTCGCGGAGCTGACGCAGCCGGTAGCGGACGGTCTGCGGGTGCACGCCGAGCCGGGCGGCCACCTCGGGGGCGCCGCCGCGCGTCTCCAGCCAGGCGAGCAGGGTGTCGGCGAGTCGCCGGGCGTGGCCGGGTCCGCAGCTCTCCAGTGGCGCCAGGCTGCGTCGGGTGAGGTCGGCGATCAGCTCTTCGGGAGGCAGCAGAACGAGCGCTTCGGTGTGCTCGGTGCAGCGCAGCAGCTCCCCCGGGGGCAGCAGGCCGCGCTCCACGAGAGCGAGCGCCGCCTCCGCCCAGCGCAGGGAAGCGGCGGCAGCGGCGAGCGGTACGGGCGGCCCGACCGCGCCCGACCAGCCGTACGTGGCCCGTGCCAGCAGCTCGTGGCGGCCCGCCACGTCCGGCTCCGGCAGGATCACGCACGGCCGCTCCCGCTCCATGTCCAGCAGGACGCCGGGCCCGACGGCCGGCGCCACGGCCTCCCGGGCGGGCCGGGCCAGCACGGCGACCGCGACGTATTCGGGCAGCGGCCAGCCGATCCGGGCGGCGCGTTCCGCGACGTCCGGCCCGCCGGTCAGGATCTCCGCCATCAGCTGCCGCTGCAGCCGGAGCCGCTCGCCGGCCTGCCGGGCGGCGGCCTCGGCGTGACCGCGTACGGACTGGGCGACCAGCCCGTCCAGGTACGCGAAGCCGGATTCGGCCAGTTCGTACATCGCGGGGGCCGGGATCTCCGCCTCCTGGCCGATCTCCGCGAGCCGGCGCCAGGCCAGCCGTACGCCGAGCCAGTAGACGGCCTGCAGGGCGTCCAGGCTGCGTCCGTGCTGTCCCTCGCCCCGGCCGAAGTCCTGGAAGTCCTGTGGGGGCGCCTGAGGGCGCTCCTCGCCCGCGGCGACGTGGGTGACGAAGTGCTCCAGCGCCCGGCGGATGCCCACCAGCGCCTTGGGCTCACCCAGTTCGTCCAGGACGACCGGCAGCTGCGGGAACTCGCGTCGGATCTCGCGCAGGATCTCCTCGGCGAGCGCGGGGACCCGGTCCATGGCCAGGGTGGCGAAGCGGTGCACCCGCAGGCGCGGCACGTCCTGCCAGGCCGGGCCCACGGCGGTCACCGCCCGCTCACTCACCGGTCCGGTCGAAGGTGACCAGCGGGACGTTCGGCTGCTCCGGGGTGGCGTTCAGCACGGCGACGGCCCCCAGGCCCGCGCCCGCGGCGAGCGCGGCGGCGGCGATACAGGTCAGCGTGGCGGCGAGCAGTCTGGGCATGGCGCGCGGACCCTTCGTCGTGGTGGCGGGCGCGGCGCCCGGCCCCGGTCTGACGGCTGTCGCGGTGTGCCTACTGTGAGAGGGAGTTGACGGGCTGTCAAGTACTCCCCTACGGTTCCCGGGCCGATGGCCGGGAACCGCCTCCGGGCCGGTTTCGGCCCGCTTCCGGCTTCCCTCCGGCCCGCCTCCGTACACCGCCGCGCGCCCCGGCGGAGCCACCGCTACCGTGTCCCGCCCGGGCCCGTGCCTCCGTATCCGTACGACCCGCCTCCCGGCCGGCCCGGGTACCGGGCCCCGAAGTCGTTCCCCGTGCACTGCCCCGCCCTGCCTCACCACAGGAGTGCCCGTATGCGGAAGACTGCCTCACCCCTGTCCCTGGCCCTGCTCGGCAGCGGCGTGTTCCTGCTGGTACTGGCGGCGATGCTGGCCTGGTACGTGGCACCGCGCGCCGCGCGCACTCCTGTCGACGTGGACGTCACCACGGTGTTCACCGGCACCGGGCGCTACTTCGAGACGGAGGACCTGGAGACCAGAAAGGGCCGGATCACCGTCACCCGTCACGTACTGGGCGACGTGGCCGCGAGTGAGCGCAGCGGGCAGGCCGTGTGGAACGTGTCCACCACCGTCGACTCCCCTCGGACGCTGCGACTGAAGGACCCTCGTAAGGCGCTGCTGTGGACCACCGGGCGCTGGGTCACCGACCGGCGGACGAACGCGCCGGTGCACTGCTGCGGTGAGTCCCCCGCGCACTACGAGGGCGAGGCGTACCTGAAGTTCCCCTTCGATGTGCAGCGGCGTACCTACCGTTGGTGGGACGACACGCTGCAGGCGGCGGTCCCGCTGGCGTACACCGGGACGCGGCGCGTCGCGGGCCACCAGGGGTATGTGTTCACCGGGTCGGTGCCGCCGGCCAGGACGGGCAGCAGGCAGGTGCCGGGCAAGCTCGTGGGTCGGCCGAAGCAACCGCAGATCCAGGCCGAGGAGTGGTACGCCAACGCCGGGATCGAACTGGTCGTGGACCGGCGCACCGGTCGCATCATCGACGCCTCGGTCTCGCCGCGCAGGACGCTGCGGGTGCCCGGCGGACAGCGGGACGTGGTCACCCTGCTGGACGGCCGCCGGCTGCGCTTCACGCCCGCCACCCGCCGCGCCCAGGTGGCGCTGGCGAGCGCGGACGCCAGGAAGCTGCGGCTGGTGGGTGAGACCGTCCCCCCGTGGACGGCCGGGGCGGGCGGCGTACTGGCCCTGGCGGGCGCGGTGCTGGTGGCGATCGGACGGCGACCGCGCCCCGATGCTGCGCGCGGTGACGAACAACCGGACGGAGACGGGCCGGAATTTGTCACTCCGGTGAGTGGCCAGGGCACGGCGCGCGGCGAACACTGACGACCCGACGGGCCATCGGCGATTTCCGGTCGGCTCGTTCCGCACGGCTCAGTACGCAGTACGTCCCCCACCCTAGGTACCGCACCCTGAGACGAGTTGGAGCGCAGATGCCCCAGCACGTGCCCCCGCTGCCGCACGCCCCTGCCCTGGAGCCCGTACGCCCCTGGCACGAGCCGGTGCGTCCGCACGCCCGCAGGCCGTCCCACGCGGCCACGCCACCCTCGCCGCGCCGCATCGTCTTCCTCGCCCGCCGCGACCTCGGCAACCCCGCGGCGGGCGGTTCCGAACTGCTCGTCGACCGGCTCGCCGAAGGGCTCACCGCCCTGGGCCACCAGGTCACGCTGTTGTGCGGCGGTCCTGCCGCACACCGCGACTACCGGGTGGTCTCCGCAGGTGGCGACGCCGGTCACTTCCTGCGCGTCCGCAGACAGTTCGCCCGCCAGGTCGGCGACTGCGACCTACTGGTGGAGGTGTGCAACGGCATGCCCTACCTGGCCCCTCTCTGGCACAGCGGACCGACCCTCTGCCTGGTCAACCACGTCCACACCGACCTCTGGGGGCTGCGCTACCCGGCCCCCGCAGCGCGCCTGGGCCGCGGCCTGGAGCGGTGGGCGCTGGCCGGCACCCACCGCGGCAATCTGATGGTCGCGGTCTCCGACTCCACCGCGGGCGCGCTGCGGGACCTCGGCGTACCCGGGGACCGCATCCGGCTGGTCCACAACGGCGTCGAGGAGCCCGGCCCGCTGCTCCCGAAGTCCCCCGAACCGCTGTTCCTGGCCATGGGCAGACTCGTCGAGTACAAGCGGATCGGCCTGCTCCTGCGCCTGTGGGAGCGCGTACGGCCGGTGACCGGCGGCCGCCTGGTCATCGTCGGGGACGGGCCGGAGCGGCGCCGCCTGGAGGGTCTGGCAGGCCCCGGCGTCCGCTTCACGGGCCACGTGAGCGAGCGCGAGAAACACGAACTGCTGTGCCGCGCCTGGCTGCTGCTGCACCCCTCGCTCATCGAGGGCTGGGGCCTGGTGGTCATGGAGGCCGCCGCCCGGCGCACCCCGGCCGTCGGCTTCGACATACCGGGCCTGCGGGACTCCGTGCACGACGGGGTCACCGGCCTGCTCGCACGAGGGGAGAGCGCCTTCGCCGCCCACTGGTGCGCACTCGCCCTGAGTGGCCAGCGGCGCCACGCGATGGGCCGCGCGGCCGAGCTGCGCGCCGCACGCTTCCGCTGGAGCGCCACGGTCCGCAGCTTCCGCGCGGTGGCCGCGGAGGCCGTCCGCACGGCGCCGGGGAGGTGACGCACGTGGTGCGCGATCCCTCGCTGCGCAGGTCCGCGGCGCTCTTCCGCGCGTTCCTGCACGAGCAGACCGACCCCGAAGGCTGTTACGGGCTGCTCGCCCGGGACGCCGCCGACCAGCTGGAGCGCTACGTCCCGCTGTCCGGGGCCGTGGTGGCCGATGTCGGCGGCGGCGCCGGGCACTTCACGGCGGAGTTCCGCCGCCGCGGTGCGCTCGCGGTGCTCCTGGAACCGGACCCGGCCGAGCTGTACGCGCGCGGCGCCCCGCCCGAGGGCGCGGTGCTCGCGGACGGCTACCTGCTGCCGCTCGCGGACGGCGCGGCCGACGTCTGCTTCTCCTCCAACGTCCTGGAACACGTCGCCGACCCGCACACCTTCCTCAGTGAGATGGTGCGGGTCACCCGCCCCGGCGGACTGATCTACGTCGCCTTCACCAACTGGCTGTCCCCCTGGGGCGGCCACGAGACGGCGCCCTGGCACTACCTGGGGGCGCGCCGGGCCCGCGACCGCTACCGGCGGCGCACCGGACGCAGCCCCAAGCACACGCTCGGCGAGAACCTCTTCGCGCTCCACATCGGGCCCACGCTGCGCCAGGTACGCGCCCGCCGGGACGTCGAGGTGCTCGCCGCCCGGTCCCGCTACGCGCCGTTCCTGGCCGGCGCCGTCGCCCGCCTGCCCGGCGTGCGCGAGGTCGCCACCTGGAACCTCCTTCTCATACTCCGGCGGTTGCCATGACCCAGACGCTCGCCACCTCGCGCTCTCCGGGCTCGCCCGTTCCCGGAAGCACTCCGACGACCGCACCCGAGGGGCCACCACCGGAGCGGCCACGGAGGCGGAGCTGGCTGCTGGCCTTCTGGGCCGTCGCCTTCCTCGCCTTCCTGGCGCCGTCCCCGGGCCGGATGACGTTCGAGACCAAGCTCGGGGTGGCGCTGGCCCCGTGGAAGTTCCTCGCCGACCTCGGGTCCCTCTGGCACGACCGGGCCGGCTTCGGGGGCCTCGCCGACCAGTACATCGGCTACGCGTTCCCGATGCTCCCGTACTACGCGCTGGCCGACCTGGCGCACCTGCCGGTCTGGATCGCGGAACGGCTGTGGCTGTCCCTCGTGGTGACCGCCGCCTTCTGGGGCGCGCTGCGACTGGCCGAGCGCCTGAAGGTGGGCAGCCCCGCCTCACGGCTGCTGGGGGCCGCCACGTATGCGCTGTGGCCCGCCTTCACCATCGTCATCGGGTCCACCTCGGCCGCCGCGCTGCCCGGCGCCGTTCTCCCCTGGGTGCTGCTGCCGCTCGCCGACCCGCGCCGCACCACGCGCCTCGCGGCGGCCCGTTCGGCGGTGCTGATCCCCTTCATGGGCGGCGTCAACGCGGCCTGCACGATCGCGGCGCTGGTACCCGCGCTGCTGTACGTGCTCACCCGTACCGGTTCGCGACGGTGGACGTTACTGGGCTGGTGGCTGCCGGGCGTCCTGCTGGTCACCGCATGGTGGTCGCTCCCGCTGCTCCTCCTGGGCGCGCACGGCGAGAACTTCATGCCGTACGTGGAGCAGGCCGACGCCACCACGAGCACCATGTCGGCCACCGAGCTGCTGCGCGGCGCCGGCAACTGGGTCGCGTACCTGAACTTCGGGGAGCCTTGGCTGCCCGCCGGCTGGACGCTGGTGGCGGGCGTGTTCACGGTCGTCGGCACCGCGCTCACGGCGGCGCTGGGCCTGGCCGGGCTGGCCCGCCGGGACCTGCCCGAGCGGCGCTGGCTGCTGCTGACCGTGCTGGTCGTCGCCGCGATCGCGCTGGCCGGGTACGGGGGCTTCCTCGGCGGCCCGCTGCACCAAATGGTGCGGGACTGGCTGGACGGCCCGTTGCAGCCGTTCCGCAACGTCTACAAGTTCGCGCCCGGCCTCGCCCTCGCGCTGGCCTTCGGGCTGGCGCACCTCACGGGCCTGGCCTCCCGGCCGCGCGCCGGCCGCCCGCTGCCCGGCGGCCGGTACGTCCCCCTGATCGTCGCGCTGCTTCTGCTGCCGGCTCTCGCGCTGCCCTACCTGAACGGCACGGTCCTGCAGCCCGGTGCCTTCAAGCAACTGCCCGCCTACTGGCAGCGGACCGCCGACTGGCTCGTGGACCACAGCCCCGACGACCGCGCGCTGGTCGTCCCGGCCACCGCGCACGGCCTGTACACCTGGGGCTCCCCCATCGACCAGCCGCTCGACGTGCTCGCCGAGTCCCGCTGGGCGCAGCGCGACTTCGTCCCCTTCGGGACGAAGGGTTCGCGGCGCACGATGGACGCCGTGGAGCAGGCCCTGATGACCGGCTCCGAAGTACCGGGCCTGCGCGGCTTCCTGAGCCGGGCCGGGCTGTACAACGTGGTCGTACGCAACGACCTGGACCCCGACCAGATCGGCTACGTCCCCCCGCAGACCGTCCGCCGCGCCCTCGTGTCCTCCGGCTACCGCAAGGTGGCCGCCTTCGGACCGCTGACCACCGCCGGCCGGATCGCCGACGGCACCCCGATACAGGTTCAGGGGCTGTACCCGAGGCAGCGCGCGGTGGAGATCTACGAGCCGGAGGACACGCCGCGCCCGGGGAAGGTCACCGCCCGGGCCGCGGCCGATGCGGCGCGGCTCAGCGGCGGCCCCGAAGCGCTGCTGCAGTTCGCCGCCGACCCCGCGCTGCGCGACCGGCCGACGGTCCTGACCGGCGACGCGCTCCCGGGCGTCGAGGCCCCGGCGCTCCACCTCACCGGTGACGGCCTGCGCCGCACCGACACCCGCTTCGGGCTGGTCAACACCAACACGTCGTACACGTACACCGCCCGCGAGCGGAACGGCCCGGACAGTGTGCAGGACCCCGGCCGCCCGCCGCGCCAGATCCTGCCCGTCCACGGCATCGAGCACCAGACGACAGCCGTGCTGCGCGGCGCCCGCTCGGTCACCGCGTCCTCCAGCGGCAGTTGGCTCTTCCACCTGCCGCAGTACGACCCGGTGCACGCCTTCGACGGCGACCCGGACACCGCCTGGGCGGAGGGCAGCGCGGGTGATCCGGTCGGCCAGTGGGTGAAGGTCGCCTTCAAGCGGCCCGTGGACGTCCCCGCGACGCTCGCGCTGACCCCGCTGCCCGGCGACGGGCTGCGCGCCGCTCCCACGGCCGTCCGCGTCTCCACCGACCGCGGCAGCGCGGTCAGTCAGCTGCGCACCGACGGCACGCGCCAATCGGTCCGGGCGCCGGCGGGGCGGGCGAAGTGGCTGAAGGTCACCATCATGGGGTCCCAGTTGCCGCGCGCCGGCGTCTCCGGGGCCGGCATCTCGGAGGTCACTATCCCCGGCGTACGGGTCACGCGGCTCCTCCAGGTGCCCACCGACTCCGAGTACACGGACGCACCGGCCACCACGTACGCGTTGCACCGCGGCAGCGACCCCGGTGGCCTCTCCCCGGTGTCCGCCGAGACCGGCCTGCACCGGCAGTTCCGCACGGGCGCCGATGCCGTGTACCGGGTCTCCGCCGAAGCGCTGGCCGTCCCGGGGCGCGCCTTGGACGCGCTGCTCACGAAGGCGGCGCCCGAACAGCGTGACCGGATCACCGTCACCGCCGACTCCACCAGCCGTACCGGGCAGTCCCTCAGCCCCCGCAACCTCGTGGACGGCGACCTGACCACCGCTTGGGTCGCCGGGGACAAGCCCACGGTGCACCTGCGCTGGCCGGGCAAGAAGAAGATCGACACCATCGTGCTGCCCGCCGCGGGCGGCATCTCCACGCGGCCCGAACAGATCCTGATCAACTCGCCCTACGGTGCGGCGACCGCCGGCGTCGACGAGAACGGCATGGCCCGCTTCGACCCGATCACGACCGACCGCCTCGACCTCACGATCTCCAAGGTCAAGCCGCTGACCATTCACAACCCCGTGGCGGGGCAGCCGCTCCAGCTTCCGGTCGGCCTCAGCGAGGTCTACCTCCCCGCACTCAAGAAGTACCGCACCCCGCCGCCCCATCGGGGCGCGCGCTTCTCGCTGCCCTGTGGCCAGGGGCCCGAGCTCACCGTGGACGGCGTTCGGTACGCCACGAAGGCCGCGGGGCCGGTCCGTGATCTGGTGCAGCGCCGCCCCGTCAAGGTCGAGCTGTGCCGCGCCGAGGGCGGCCGGGTCGCCCTGCCCGCGGGGCGGCACCGCGTGGAGGCGGGCGACCAGGGGCCGCTCGCGCTGACCGACATCACCCTCCGGCGCGGCACTCCGGAGCCGACGACCGTCGCCCCGCGCCGGGTCATCGCCGGGGCCGGCTGGTCGGGCGACAGCCGCGACGCGTACATCAGCCCGGGGCGCGCGGTGTACCTCCAGACGTACGAGAACGCCAACGCCGGCTGGCACGCGCTCCTGAACGGCCGCGAGCTCACCCCGGTACGGGTGGACGGTTGGCAGCAGGCGTTCCTGGTCCCGGCCGGCGGGGGCGGGACGGTGCACCTGTACTACGCGCCGGCCGCGCAGTACCGGGTGGCGCTGGTCACCGGGGCCGTCGGCGTCCTGCTGGTCGCGGCGTGCGCCCTGATAGGGCGGCGCCGCGAGGCGGCGGAAGTGCCGGTGCCGCCGCCCGCGCCCTCCTGGGGGGTGCTGGGCACGGTCGTGCTCGCCGCCGTACTGGCGCTCGTCGCCGGGCCGTTCGCGGTGGCCGTGCCGGTGCTCGCGCTGCTCGCCCGCGGCCGCCCGGCGCTGCTCGCGCCCCTGGCCTTCCTCGCGATGGCGGCAGCCGGTGTCGCCGCGTCCTTCGGGGCCGGCTTCCCGGCCTCGCTCGGCCGCGGCCCGTTCAGCGCCCCGGCTCAGGGCCTGGCGCTGCTCGCGCTGACCGCGGCGGTGGTCACGGTGCCGCCGGGCCGCCTGTGGCCCGCGGCGCTCCGCCCGGGCCACCGAAAACTCCGGCCACCCGAGGCGGACACGACCGAGGGGACAGCGGTCGAAGCGGCCCCCACCACAGCCGAGCCGAAGACGGGCGAGGAGGACACCACGAAGCCGCTCCCGACCGGGGAAGGCACCACCGAGCGGCCCCCGACCGAGGGAGCCGCCCCTGCCGGAAGCACACCCGATGCGAGCCCCGCCACCGAGCCGAAAACGGCCGAGGAGGGCGCCACAAGGCCGCTCCCGGCCGAGGAGAGCCCCACCGAGCGGCCCCCGGCCGAGGGAGCCGCCCCGCCCGAGAGCGCACCCGGTGCGAGCCCTGCCACAGCCGAGCCGCCGGCAGCCGGGGAGGGCGCCACGAAGCCGCTCCCGGCCGGGGAAGGCGACGAGAAGCCGGCGTCGGCCGGCGGTGCGGTGCCGCCCGGATCCGAGGACGACACGGCCGTCCTGCCGCCCGTGCCGCCCGAGGAACCCGCCTCCGGAGAGCCCGGAGCGGAAGCGCCCGAGGCCGGGCAGCGCCAGGCCGGCCGACCCGACACCGGGGAGGCCGTCGAGGGGCCTGCCACCGAGCGGCCGACCGCTCCCGACCAGCCCCGACGCCGGCCCCCGCTGCCTCGTCGGAAGAAGCGCACGAGCGAACCGCCCGAGGAAGAGGGGCCCACCGCATGACCGCCCTCCACCCGGTCCGCGCGCCGAAACCCACCCCGCGCGCCCTCCGGCCGGCACCCTTCCCGCTCGTGGACGAGATCGCCCGGCACTGCACCCAGGAGGCGGAGCCGGAGACCGTGCACGTGGAGGCGCACCTGCCGGGCCACGTGAACGGCGCCCGCCTTCGGGAGGCGTTCGGCCGGGCGTTGGCACGGCATCCGAAGGCGCTGCTGCGGCAGGCCCCCGTGCGCTGGTGGCACCGGCGGTACACGTGGCAGCCGGCCGACGCGCCCGATGGGGACCCGGTCTCCTTCCCGGAGCCGGGCCCCGAGGCGCTGCGCCGGGCCCGGCAGCGGGCGCTCGCCGAGTGCCCCTCCTTGGACGCCGCCCCACCCGTGCGGCTGGAGGTGATCGCTCAGGGAGCGGCGGCCGGGCAGGACACCGGCCCCGGCACCGTGCTGCTCCTCATCGCCCACCACACCGCGCTGGACGCGCCGTCCTGCCTACGCCTGCTGGCGACCACGGCCGAGCTGTACGGGGGCGCGGACAACTCCCCCGCGCCACCACCCGTACGCGCCGTGCAGAAGGGCGTACGGCGCTCCAGCGGCAGCACCGCAGCGGTACGCCTCGTCCCGCGCCGTCCGGCCCGGGTGGCCGCCGACCGCGGTCGCGCAGCGCCCGGGAACGGCATGCTCCTCACCGAACTGCCCGTACCGGTCCGACCGCCCCGTGTCCCCGGCGCGCGGGCCCCGTACACCGTCAACGACCAGCTTCTCGTGGCCGCTTGCCTCTCGGTGACGCGTTGGAACCACGTGCACGGCGCGCGCTCCGCCCCCGTGGTCCTCACCGTGCCCGTCGACGACCGGCCTCGCGATGCGGGAATGCCACTCGGCAACGGGACACGGCTGGTCTCCGTGAACTTCGGGGCGGGCCCACCGGGCGCGGCGCGGAACGCCGTCGCCTGGCCACCGGAGCCGGCCGTGGTGGCTCGCCTGCTGCGTACCACTGCTACCCGCACCCGCGCCCTCAAGTCGGCGTCCGGGCCCCAACTGGGCCGGGCCGGCGCCCTGCTGACCGCTCCCGTGCTGCCGGTCGGCGGGCGGGCCGCGGTGACCCGTGGGGCGCGTGCCGCCGCCGCGCCCTGGACGTCCACCGCCCTGGTGTCCAACATCGGTCGGCTGCCCTACCCGCTGGACTTCGGTGCCATGGGCGGCCGGGCCACCGGGGTGTGGTTCTCCGCGCCGGTCCGTATGCCGCGCGGGCTGTCCTTCGGGACGCTCGCCACCGGCGGCCGGATCCAGCTGACGCTGCGCTGGTCCCGGGCGCTGCTGGACGACACATCAGGTGCAGCGCTGTGCGCGCTGTTCGAAGAAGCTCTCACGGCGACCTCTTGGAGCGGCACATGACCACGACCGGTGCGCGGCACGGCCCCGGAGGCCTGCGCGACTTCTACGAGGACCCGTTGGTGCCCGTCTCCTCCGGGGCCGAGCGGGGGCGGCGGCAGGCGCTGATGCTGGCGCGTGCGCTCGGCCCGGCCGGTGGCGGGCGGGCCCCGGCCACCGTCCTGGACATCGGCTGCGGGGACGGCACCGCGGCGGCCACGGCGCTGCCGTACCTGTCCGGCCACCGCCTGATCGGCGTCGACTGGTCGCAGGACGCGCTGCGCCGCGCGGCGACCCGGCTGCCCCTCGTGGTGCGCGGCGAACTGTCCGGCGCGGGGCTGCCGTTCGCTGACGGGGCGGCCGATGCGGTGCTCTTCAGTGAGGTCGTCGAGCACCTGGTGAATCCCGACGCGGCCCTGGATGAGCTGCGGCGCGTCCTGCGCCCCGGCGGCCACCTGATGCTCTCCACGCCCAACCTCGCCGCCTGGTACAACCGCGGCCTGCTGCTGGCGGGCGTGCAGCCGGTGTTCTCGGAGGTGAGCCTGCGTGGCATACACGGCCGCCCGGGCAGTCAGGTCGTCGGCCACCTCCGGCTCTACACCGCCCGTGCGCTACGTGGCTTCCTGACCGCCGCGGGGTTCGAGGTCGTACGGATGGCGGGCGCGCCGTACCACGATGTGCCGCGCCCGCTGCGTCCTGTGGACCGGCTGGCCTGCCGGATCCCGTCGCTGGCGTCGATCCTGCTGGTGCACGCCCGCCGGCCGGAGCGGTGACCGTGCCGGGGTGGGGCATCGCGGCAGCGCTGCTGGCGAACGTCCTGTACAGCTGCGGATTCGTCCTGGAGAAGCGGGCGTTGGGCCGGCTGCCACCGCTGAGCGTCCGGCACCCGTTCCGGGTCGTGCGGCAGTTGCTGGGCAGTCCACTGTGGCTGGCCGGCTCGCTGGCGCTGGTGGCCGGCTTCGCGGCGCAGCTGGTGGTCTACCGCACGCTGCCCGTCGCGGCCGCCCAGGGGCTGTTCGCGGTCGGTCTGGTGCTGGTCCTGCTGCTGTCCTCGGTGGTGCTCGGGGAGCGGACGACCGGGCGCGAGCGGCTGGCGACGGTGGCGGTGGTGGCCGCGCTGGTGATGGTGGCCGTCTCGCTGCACGGCGCGGACGCGGCGGAGATGGGCCGCACGGCCCCGACGGGGACGCTGCTGTGGTGCGCGCTGCCCGCGCTCGCCGCCGGGCTGTGGCTGTACGCGGCTGCCGGGCGCCGGGCCCGGCGACGCCACCGGGCGGCCGGTGCGGGCGTGCCCTATGGGGTGGCGATCGGGCTGCTTTACGGGGTGAGTTCGCTGGCCATCAAGGGGCTGGCGGGGTTGCCGGAGGTGGCGGGCGCGGCCGGCACCGGAACGGGCCGGCTGCCGGACGTCCGGGCGGCGCTCGCCCTTCTCGCCGCTTCGGGCGCGACGCCGTACCCGTATCTGCTGCTGTGCACGGGGACGGCCGGGCTGGTGCTGTCGCAGGCGGCGCTGCAGCGCTGCCGGGCGTCGCTGCTCGTTCCCGTGTGCTCGGCCGTGAGCGGTGTCCTCGCCGTCGTCTGCGGCACGGTCGCCTTCGGGGAGCCGCTGCCCGGCGACCCGGTACGGCTGGCGCTGCGGCTGGGCGGTACGGCCCTGGCGCTGGCCGCGCTGCTCGCCATGGACCGGCGCCCGGCACCGCCCACGCCGGTGCCCGAGCCGCCCGCACCGGCGCCCGCCGTGGTGTCCGGGCGTACCGTCTCCGTCACCCGCCGGCCCACGTCGGCCGACACCTTCCCGCCACCGGACGCGTCACAGGGAGCTGCCACATGAAGCCGGACGACCCGCTGCTGCGGATCCTCGCCTGCCCGCTCGACAAGGGGCCGCTGGCCCTCATAGCCGCGGACGACGCGCTCTACAACCCGCGGCTGCGGCGCCGTTACCCCATCGTGGACGGCGTCCCGCAGCTGCTGCCCGCTTCGGGGGAGCAGGTCTCCGCCGAGGAGCACGAGCGCCTGCTGGCCCGTATGCAGACGGTCGGCGGCACGCCGGGGGCGGCGGGCTCCTCCGAGGGCGAGGGCCGGCCGTGACGCTCGCCGCCCGGCTCGCGCCGCACCTGCCGCCCCGGCTGGTCTCCGCCACCGCGACGCTGCTCTACCCGCGCTTCGAGCCCGAGCTGCGCCGGCTCTCCGACTTCTGCCGGCCCGGCGGCACGGCCGTGGACGTGGGCGGCTGGTACGGGCCCTGGGCGCGGCATCTGGCGCGCCGTGCCGACCGGGTCGTCACCCTGGAGCCGGTGCCGCACTTGGCGCGGCTGCTGCGGACCGTGACGCCCGACAACGTCGAGGTGGTGGTGGCCGCGGCCGGCGACCGCTCGGGGACCGCGACGCTGTGGTTACCCCCCGGGGGTCGCGGGGACCGCGGCGTGTCCTCCCTGGTGCGCCGCAGGCTCCACCGCGGCGCCCTGGAGGTCCGCTGTCTGACGCTGGACGAGCTGGAACTCTCCGACGTGACGCTGATCAAGATCGATGTGGACGGCGGCGAACCGGCAGTGCTGCACGGCGCGGAGCGCACCGTCGAACGGGACCGGCCGGCGGTCTTCGTGGAGCTGGAGACGCGCATCCAGCCGCTCGGGCCGGTACTGGAGTGGTTCGCGGTGCGCGACTACCGGGGCTGGGTGCTGCCCGGTGACCGCTGGCTGCCGCTGGCAGCGTTCGACCTGCCGGGGCATCAGGCCCGTACGTCCTACGTGGCGGAGCACGGGCTGGTGCGCCGCACGCTCGTGCCGCACCGCCGCTACGTCAATTCCGTACTCTTCCTGCCACGCGGCCACGGCCCCGGGGATCGGGCGTACCGCACGAACCCGGCCGCGACGCGCCCTCTCCTGCGCGACGATGTGCGCCATGACCCCTACCCATGAGCCCGGTCCCGGAGAGCCCGCCGAGGGGCCCGGCACGGACGTTTCCGGCCCCGGCGGGCGCGGGAGGTCACATCCGCCACGCAGCCGCCTGCACGAGCCCGAGGGACACGCTCAGGGCCCGCTCGGCGTGCCCGGCAGGCTCGGCTTCCAGCTCGTCCTGCTGCGCCGGATGGCCGACCACCAGCCGGGACTGGTGGAGGACGCGCTGCACACCCTGGGCGTGACCCGTCCGGAGATGCGTGAGGCCAACCGACGCTGGCAGGCGATGAGCCGCTCCCCCAAGTCGCGCGGCGGGCTCCAGCGGTACCGCTCGGTGCTCGGGCCCCCGGAGTCCGACACCGCCCGCCGGATCGGCGACCTGACCTGCCGGGCGCTGACCTGGCCGGTGCCGCTCTGGCCCGATCTGCGCTTCGAGGTGCTGACCGCCCCCGGGGGCGGCGTGTGGAACGAGTGGCTGGTGCGCGCCCCGGGTGCGGCGGGTCCCGTACTCCGAACGGCCGAGGACCTCCAGCCGTGGTGCTGCACGGTCGATGAGGTCGCACGCGCGTTCCCACCGGCCCGCCCGATGGAGGGCTCGGCCCCCAGCCGCTGGCGGCTCGGATTCGCTGCTCCGGGGCCTTCCGGGCCCCCGAAGCAGCGGATCGCGGAGTTCACGTGGGGCCTGCTGCAGCGCCTCGTCGAGTAGGGCTGCGGGCGGCGTCGGGGTCCCTCGCACGGCCCCGTTCAGCGGGCAGCCGGAGGCGTACGGCAGAAGGATGACGGTCGAGAGGTGAGCTGCCGCTCCTGCCCCAATCGGCCCACCCGCGGAGGAACCCATGACCACCAGCGTTGCGCAACTGCGTCGTTGCTCGGTCGCCGTCGACCTCGGCGCGGCGCGCACCCGGGTGTACGTGAAGAACCACGGCCTGATCGTCGACGAACCGACCGTCACAGCCGTCAACAGCCGTACCGGCGCGCTCATAGCCGTCGGCGCCCGCGCCGAGTACATGGCAGGTCGCACCCCGGACCACATCCGGGTGGTCCGGCCGGTCTCCCACGGCACGATCGTGGACATCGAGATGGCCCAACGGCTGCTGCGGCAGCTCGTGGGCGACAAACTGCGCCGCGCGTGGCGGCGCAGGCCCACCATGCGGGCGGCGGTCTGCCTGCCTTCCGGTAGCGAGCCGCTGACCCAGCGGGCCGCCGTGGAGACGCTCACCGGACTCGGCGCCCGGCGGGTGGAACTGGTCGACACGATGGTGGCGGCGGCCGTCGGCTGCGGCCTGCCGGTGGAGCAGCCCGAAGCCACCATGATCGTGGTCTGCGGAGCCGGAACGACCCAGGTCGCGGTGTTGTCGCTGGGCTCCATCGTGGCCGCCGAGACGGTCCCCGTCGGCGGCGACGCCATCGACCACGCCGTCGTCCAGCACCTGCGCCTGCATCACGAGCTGACGGTGGCCAGCCAGAACGTCCGGCCGCTGCATGTGGTGCTGGCCCGCGACGGCGTCCCCGAACCGGGCTCCACGGAGGTGCACGGCCGGGACGTGGTCAGCGGTGAGGCGCGCTGCGTCCGGGTGGAGCCGGACCGCGTGCGCCGCGCCATCGCCGCCCGGCTCACGGGCGTCCTCGACGCCATCAGCGACGTACTGCGGCGCTGCCCGCCCGACCTGGTCGCCGACCTCGCCGAGCGCGGCATCATGCTGGCCGGCGGCAGCGCGCTGGTGCCGGGCCTGGAGCCGATGATCCGGCAGGGCACGCTGATGCCCGTGCAGGTCGCCGAGCGCCCGGACACCTGCGCCGTACAGGGGCTGGCCGCGATGATCGAGGGCCAGGTCTCCTCACTGGAGCTGGCCCCACTGACCCCCTGAAGCGGCGCCCCCGTGAACGCAGCGGAGCCCGCGAGCCGGTCGGCTCGCGGGCTCCGTGAGCCGAAGGGGCCGCGCCTCGTAGGGGGAGACCACGCCCCCTTGAGGGGCCGCGCCGGCATCCATGTGCCGCGCTTCGGGCACCACGTTCACGACGCACTGCCCCGCACGTGTCACGCCCAGGACGCGCTGCGCCTACGTGTCGCGCATACGTGCCCGCACGAGTACGCCGCACGCACTCGTACGTCTGTCTCTTATACACATCTCCGAGCCCACGAGACTAGGCATGATCTCGTATGCCGTCT
>NZ_JOFQ01000006.1 GCF_000718305.1 Streptomyces niger | reverse complement strand
CCAGGGTGTAGCCGGTGACGGAGTAGCCGGCCTTGATCAGGTTCTCCGCCATCGGGGAGCCCATGATGCCCAGACCGATCCACGCAACCTTGGGAAGAGCGCTCATTGAGGTGCGCAGTCCTTTCTCGTATGGGGTGTTGGGGTAAGGAGGAGGCAGGTTCAGGCGCCGCGCAGCCAGCCGAAGGACTCGTGGCTCGGCCGGTCGCCGGGCTTGTACTCCAGGCCGACCCAGCCGTCGTAACCCGCCTTCTTCAGCCGGCCGAGCAGGTCGGCGAAGTCCAGCTCACCGGTGCCGGGCGCGCCGCGGCCGGGGTTGTCGGCGATCTGCACGTGCCCGGTCTTCTCGGTGTACTTCTCGATGACCTCGCCCAGGTCCTCGCCGTTCATGGCCAGGTGGTACAGGTCCATCAGGAACTTCGCGTTACCCAGCCCCGTGGCCGCGTTGACCTTGTCGACGACCTCGATGGCCTTGGGCGCCGAGACGATCGGGCACAGCGGCGACTCGGGCTGGTTGAGCGCCTCGATCAGCAGCGTCGCGCCGACGCGGTCGGCGGCCCGCGCGGCGAGTACCAGGTTCTCCAGCGCCAGGGTGTCCTGGACCTGCGGGTCGACGCCCTCGACGCGGTTGCCGTAGAGCGCGTTGAGCGCCTTGCAGCCCATCGTGCGGGCGAACTCGGCGGCGACGTCGATGTTCGCGCGGAACTTCTCCGACTCCTCGCCGGGGACGGAGAGCGCGCCGCGGTCCGGGCCCGGCAGCCGGCCGGCGTAGAAGTTCAGCCCGACCAGCTGCGTGCCCGCGTCGTTCAGCGCGTCCCGCAGCGCGTCCAGCTCGGACTGCGCGGGCACCGGCGCGTCGACCCACGGCCACCACAGCTCGACCGCGGTGAAGCCGGCGGCGGCAGCCGCCGCGGGCCGCTCCAGCAGCGGGAGCTCGGTGAAGAGGATCGACAGATTGACGTTGAAACGGGTGTCGGTGAAGCCCATGAGGGGTGGGTTCCTTCCGGTGTGAACGGTACGGAGGCTTACGGGTGCGGGCGGCCCGCACCCGGGTACGGGTCTCCCGCCCGCGGCGCGTACGGGAGACCCGTCGCCGTCAGCTCTTCAGCGGCGCGATCGCGCTCGGCGCGTGCCACGGCTCGGTCGCGATCTCCTCGAACTCGGTGACATCGCTGATGTCCGCGGTCTTGCTCATCGAGATGTTGGTGATCCGCTCCAGGATCGCCTCGACGACGACCGGCACCCGGTGCTCGGCGGCCAGCTTCTTGGCCTGCTCGAAGGCGGCGCCCAGCTCGGCCGGGTCGGTGACGCGGATGGCCTTGCAGCCCAGACCCTCGGCGACCTTGACGTGGTCGACGCCGTAGACGCCCAGCTCCGGCGAGTTGATGTTCTCGAACTCCAGGTTGACCTGGAAGTTGATGTCCAGGCCGATCTGCGCCTGGCGGATCAGGCCCAGGTAGGAGTTGTTGACCAGGACGTGGACGTACGGGATGCGGTGCTGGGCACCGACCGCCAGCTCCTCGATCATGAACTGGAAGTCGTAGTCACCGGAGAGCGCCACGACCTGCGCGTCCGGGTCGGCGGTGGCGACACCGAGCGCGGCCGGGATGGTCCAGCCCAGCGGGCCCGCCTGGCCGCAGTTGATCCAGTGGCGCGGCTTGTAGACGTGCAGCATCTGCGCGCCGGCGATCTGGGAGAGGCCGATGGTGGAGACGTACCGGGTGTCGGCCCCGAACGCCTTGTTCATCTCCTCGTAGACGCGCTGCGGCTTCATCGGGATGTTGTCGAAGTGCGTACGGCGCTGCAGCGTGGCCTTGCGCTCCTGGGTGGCGGCGGCCCACTCGCCGCGGTCGGGCAGCTTGCCCGCGGCCTTCATCTCCTTCGCCACCTCGACGAAGAGCTCCAGCGCGGCCTTGGCGTCGGAGGCGATGCCGTAGTCCGGGGCGAAGATCTTGCCGATCTGGGTGGGCTCGATGTCGACGTGGACGAACTTGCGGCCCTTGCGGTAGACGTCGAGCTTGTAGCCGGTGTGGCGGTTGGCCCAGCGGTTGCCGATGCCGAGGACGAAGTCGGACGCCAGGAAGTTCTCGTTGCCGTAGCGGTGCGAGGTCTGCAGACCCACCATGCCGGCGTTGAGCTCGTGGTCGTCGGGGAGAACGCCCCAGCCCATCAGCGTCGGGATGACCGGGGTGCCGGTCAGCTCGGCGAACTCCACGAAGAGGTCGGAGGCGTCGGCGTTGATGACGCCGCCGCCCGCGATCAGCACGGGCCGCTCGGCCTCGTTCAGCATCGAGAGGGCCTTCTCGATCTGGGCGCGGGTCGCGGCGGGCTTGTAGACGGGGAGCGGCTCGTACGTCTCCGGGTCGAACTCGATCTCGGTCTGCTGGACGTCGATCGGCAGGTCGATCAGGACGGGGCCGGGCCGCCCCGACCGCATCAGGTGGAAGGCCTGCTGGAAGACGCCGGGGACCTGCGCGGCCTCCAGGACGGTGGTCGCGGCCTTGGTGACCGGCTTGGCGATCGAGGCGATGTCGACGGCCTGGAAGTCCTCCTTGTGGATCACGTGGGTCGGCGCCTGGCCGGTGATGCACAGGATCGGGATCGAGTCGCCGATCGCGGAGTAGAGGCCGGTGATCATGTCGGTGCCGGCGGGGCCGGACGTACCGATGCAGACACCGATGTTGCCGGGGTGGGTACGGGTGTACCCCTCGGCCATGTGCGAGGCGCCCTCCACGTGGCGGGCGAGCGTGTGCTGGATGCCGCCGCCGGCCTTCAGGGCCGCGTAGAAGGGGTTGATCGCCGCACCCGGCACGCCGAAGGCGTTCGTCACGCCCTCGCGCTTGAGGATCTCCACTGCCGCACGCGCGGCGGTCATACGAGGCATCGAGTACTCCTGCGTTCCTGCGTCGGCCTGACAAGGGCGGGCTCTCGTACTCCCGAGGGACGTCCCGAAGAACGTCCCGAAGGACATTCCGAAGGGCATTCCGAAGGACCGGAGAGCCGCGCTTTCCGCATTACGGAAACTAAGTTTTGCTTGATGGAATGAGAAGGTAGAGCGCGACGATCCAGCCGTCAAGGGCCGACCTCGACAGGACCGGGAGGGGCGCAGGTGGGGGTGAGAGCGAGAGGGCCGCCTCGAACGGTGGCGGTCGGGTGGCTTTGACGACGCCGAGTTCGCGATTGCCGACTTCGGCGAGGCTGCCGGCTTCTCGCGGGAGGCGGGGTCCCAGGCGCCGGACTTCGGTGGCGTGGCCCGGGACCGTGCGCAGCAGCACGAGGCGCTCCGGGAAGCGGTGCGGGAGGGGCGGATGGCGCCCGGCATCGCCGCCGCACTCAGCGATCCGCAGACCGGTGACCGGTGACCGGCTGCTGTGCCACGGCTTCGAGGTGGTGACGGACCTCGCCGAGCTGCGCGGTGCCGGCGCCGGCACGTATCGACGTCCCGCCCACCTCACCGACCGGGAACTGTCGGCACGTATCGACGTCTCGGAACGGTGGTACTGCCTGCAGCTGTACCGCAAGCTCCTGGTGGAAGGCTCGGCCCGGCACCGGTCCTACAGGTGTGGGGGTCGCGCTTCCCCGAGCTCCGCAGCGGAGCCTAGGTACGGCCGTGGAGCGGGAACACAAGATCTCCGTCGCGCGGGGCTCGAAACACGGGTCGCGGCCAAGGACTGCATCGACCTCGCCGCGCTGCACGCGCGGCTGGGCGACCGCGCGGACCGGTACATCTCGCAGTATGTGAACGGCGTCGCCACGCAGATCCGGAAGGCACCGCCGGAGCGCTTCGCCGGCGAGCTCGCCGACCGGCTCGCCCGGGGCCGGGAGATCCACCAACGTCCCCCCGCACCGCAGGTCCAGCCGGAGCCAGGGGGGTTGGGTCGGTAGACATCGGGAGAGCCGGGCCAGCCGTACAACGGCGCCGGGCGGCACCGCACACAGGCGAATCGCCCTTCCGCATGGCCGGAAGGGCGATTCTTCGATACCCCGCGCTACGCGGGCCGTCGCACGGCGGACGTGTTACCGGATCGGCATGCCCGCCAGCGTGCGCGCGATGACCAGGCGCTGGATCTCGCTGGTGCCTTCGAAGATCGTGTAGATCGCGGCGTCGCGGTGCATGCGCTCGACCGGGTACTCGCGGGTGAAGCCGTTGCCGCCGAGGATCTGGATGGCCTGGCCGGTGACCTTCTTGGCGGTCTCACTCGCGAAGAGCTTGGACTGGGAACCCTCGGCCGCCGTGAAGGGCTTGCCGTTGACCGCCATCCAGGAGGCGCGCCAGACCAGCAGCCGAGCCGCGTCGATCGAGGTGCGCATGTCGGCGAGCTGGAAGGCGACGCCCTGGTTGTCGATGATCGGGCGGCCGAACTGCTCGCGGGTCTTCGCGTACTCCAGGGCCTCCTCGTACGCGGCGCGGGCGGTGCCCACGGCCATCGCGCCGACGGCCGGGCGGGAGGCCTCGAAGGTGGCCATCGCGGCGTTCTTCACGCGCTCGCCGCCGCCGGCCTTGGCGCGCTCCCGGGCGCGGGCGAGGCGCTCGTCGAGCTTCTCCTTGCCGCCGAGCAGGCAGCTGCCGGGGATCCGTACGTCCTCCAGGACGACCTCGGCGGTGTGCGAGGCGCGGATGCCGTGCTTCTGGAACTTCTGGCCCTGTGACAGGCCCGGGGTGTTCGGCGGGACGATGAAGGAGGCGTGCCCCTTGGAGCCGAGCTCGGGGTCGACGACCGCGACGACGACGTGGACGTTGGCGATGCCGCCGTTGGTCGCCCAGGTCTTGGTGCCGTTCAGGACCCACTCGTCCTTGGCCTCGTCGTAGACCGCACGCGTGCGCATCGAGGCGACGTCGGAGCCGGCGTCCGGCTCCGAGGAGCAGAAGGCGGCGACCTTGACGTCGTTCACGTCGCCGTACATCTGCGGGATCCAGGTGCCGATCTGCTCCTCGGTGCCGTTGGCGAGGACACCGACGGCGGCCAGGCCGGTGCCGACGATCGACAGGGCGATGCCCGCGTCGCCCCAGAACAGCTCCTCCATGGCCATGGGTATGCCGAGGCCGGTGGGGTCGAAGTACTGCTGCGCGTAGAAGTCGAGGGAGTAGATTCCGATCTTGGCCGCTTCCTGGATGACCGGCCAGGGGGTCTCCTCGCGCTCGTCCCACTCGGCGGCGGCGGGGCGCATGACGTCCGCGGCGAACCCGTGGATCCAGTCCCGGACTTCCTTCTGCTCGTCGTTGAGTTCCATGATGAACTCGGCCATGACCCCTCCAGCAGTACGTTACTTGCGGTAACAGCAGTGTGTTACTCGCCAGTAAGGGATGTCAACCTCAGCGACCGATATCTCCCGTCCGATGGCAGGGTGTTACGTTGCGCGAACAGCACGAATTCACCAGGGCGGGGAGCCGGACGATGGAAATGACACAGGAGAGCCGCCGTACGGCCAGTGAGCGCCGACGACGCGAGCTGCTGGAGGCCGCGGACCGCGTGGTCCTCCGCGACGGACCCGAGGCGTCCATGAACGCCATCGCGGCCGAGGCCGGGATCACCAAGCCGATCCTCTACCGGCACTTCGGCGACAAGGGCGGCCTCTACCGCGCACTCGCCGTACGCCACACCGATGCCCTCCTGGCCGGACTGCGCGCCGCGCTGGACTCCCCCGTACCGCGAAGGGACCGGGTCGAGGCCACGCTCGACACCTACCTCGCGGCCATCGAGGCCCGGCCCCAGGTGTACCGCTTCCTGATGCACCCGTCCGACGAGGGCCAGACCGGCGACCGCGGCTTCGACGTCGGCCGGCACTCCGCGCCGCTGCTGCGCCGCCTCGGCGAGGAGCTCGCGCAGGTGATCGCCGAGCGGGTGGACCTGGGGCCGGCCGGCGGCGAGCTGGCGCGGGTGTGGGGACACGGCATCGTCGGGATGATGCACGCGGCCGGCGACTGGTGGCTGCGGGAACAGCCGTGTTCGCGAGCGCAACTGGTACAGCATCTCGCGGATCTGCTCTGGGGACGCCTCGCGGCGGCAGGCGACCGGCCGGGCGGCCCGGGGTTCTAGCGCCGGCACGGAACCGTCGGCACGGAACCCGGGACCGGAGGCGACGTTTCCCTCCCGGGCCCCGGCCGGCGTGACGTTTCGCTTCCCGGCCCCCCTTGTACTGGGGAACGCTCCGGCAACTGGCATGGTGCCCGGGCTGCTGCGCGGCCCTCCCAGCTTCGGGCAGCCCGCCCGGCTGTGGGGCGGCCCGCCCACACGCCAGCTACGCGCCGCCCGCCGCCCACGGTGCCTTCGCCGCCGCCCGCAGGGCTCGGCGGCGGCGCAGGCCGGTGAGGTGGTCCACGTAGAGGCCGCCGTCCAGGTGGTCGCACTCGTGCTGCAGGCAGCGGGCGAAGAAGCCGGTACCCGCGATCCGGCAGGGCTCCCCGGCCAGCGTGACGCCCTCGACGACCGCCTCGTCGTGACGCGGCGTACCGGCCTCGATACCGGGCAGCGACAGGCACCCCTCAGGGCCGCGGACGAGCTCGCCGCCCACCGCCACCAGCCGCGGATTGACCACGTGCCCGAGGTGGCGCACGTCCTCGTCGTCCGGGCAGTCGTAGACGAACACCCGCCGGTCCACGCCGATCTGGTTCGCGGCGAGGCCGACACCCCGGGCCGCGTACATCGTCGCGAACATGTCCTCCACCAGCCGGGCCAGCTCGGGCCCGAAGTCGGTGACCTCCTCGCACGGCGCGTGCAGGGTCGGGTCGCCGAGCAGCCGCATCGGGCGGACGCGGCCGGAACTGCCGGGGAGAGAGCGGTGTCGCATGCCGGAAAGGGTACGTTCCGGCCGACGACCAGCCACGTTCCGGTCCCTGCCGGCGGAACCGCCGGACCGCGCCGAACGTCGTCCGAACGGTAACCTTCACACTTCCTCACGGGTGGTCTGGTTCGGGCTGCGGCGCGGAAATCGATAGGCTGATCCCCAACCACAGCCTCCCGGCCGGCCGGGCCGGTACGGAGGGGCGTTCCACCGGCGGCCCAGGGGGCAGGAGGGCGCCGGATGCAAGGAGGATCTAGGACGATGGCAGGCAACACGGACCCGCTGTCGCCGCGGGCCAAGCTGGCCGTGACGGCGGGCAGGGCCGCGGCGGCGGCATCGCGCGCGGTGGGCCGCGGCAGCGGCTCGGTGATCGGTGGCAAGGTCGCGCTCCGGCTCGACCCCGACCTGCTGGCCCGGCTCGCGACCCACCTGGACGTGGTCCTGGTGTCCGCGACCAACGGCAAGACCACCACCACGCGGCTGATCGCGGAAGCACTGCGCGCCAGCGGCCCGGTGGTCTCCAACGCGCTCGGCGCGAACATGCCGGCCGGCATCACCTCGGCACTGGCCGGGGGTTCGGACGCGAAGTACGGCGTCATCGAGGTCGACGAGAAGTACCTCTCGACCGTCGCCCGCGACGTCACCCCCAAGGCCATCGCGCTGCTCAACCTTTCGCGTGACCAGCTCGACCGCGCCGCCGAGACCCGCATGCTCGCGGAGAAGTGGCGCGAGGGGCTGGCCGGCTCCAAGGCGCTCGTCGTCGCCAACGCCGACGACCCGCTGATCGTCTGGGCGGCCTCCTCGTCCGCCAACGTCGTCTGGGTCGCGGCCGGCCAGGAGTGGAAGGACGACGCCTGGTCCTGCCCGTCCTGCGGCGGTGTGATGCAGCGCCCCGGCGACGACTGGTTCTGCGGCGAGTGCGGCTTCCGCCGCCCGACGCCCAGCTGGGCGCTCTCCGGCGACCACGTACTGGACCCGCACGGCTCGGCCTGGCCGATCAAGCTCCAGCTGCCCGGGCGTGCCAACAAGGCCAACGCCACCACCTCGGCCGCGGTCGCCGCCGCGTTCGGCGTGCCGCCGCAGATCGCCCTGGAGCGGATGTACTCGGTCCAGGCGGTCGCCGGCCGGTACGACGTGGTCCCGTTCATGCAGCGCGAGCTGCGACTGCTGCTCGCGAAGAACCCGGCTGGCTGGCTGGAGACGTTCTCGCTGATCGACCCGCCGCCGACCCCGGTGATCCTGTCCGTCAACGCCCGCGGCGCCGACGGCACGGACACCTCCTGGCTCTGGGACGTCGACTACACCCGGCTCGCCGGCCACCCGATCTTCGTGATCGGCGACCGCAAGCTGGACCTGGCCGTCCGGCTGGAGGTCGCGGGCCTGGACTTCCAGGTGTGCGAGGACGTCGACGAGGCCGTACGGCAGGCACCGCCCGGCCGCATCGAGGTCATCGCGAACTACACCGCCTTCCAGGACCTGCGCCGCCGCGTGGGCAACTGACCGGATCCGCGACGGACAAGGACGAGCAAGCATGAGTGAGAACAGCCTGCGTCTGGTGTGGATCTACCCGGACCTGCTGAGCACGTACGGGGACCAGGGCAACGCCCTGGTGGTGGAGCGCCGCGCGCGACAGCGCCGGCTGGACGTCCAGCGCCTGGACGTCCGCTCCGACCAGCAGATCCCCACCTCGGGCGACATCTATCTGATCGGCGGCGGCGAGGACCGGCCGCAGCGCCTGGCGGCCGAGCGGCTGCGCCGGGACGGCGGCCTGAACCGGGCGGTCGCCAACGGCGCGATCGTCTTCTCGGTTTGCGCCGGCTACCAGATCCTGGGCCACGAGTTCATCAACGACCTGGGCGAGCGCGAGCAGGGCCTCGGGCTGCTGGACGTGGTGAGCACCCGCGGCGAGGGCGAGCGGTGCGTCGGCGACGTACTGGCCGACATCGACCCGAGCCTCAACCTCCCGCCGCTGACCGGCTTCGAGAACCACCAGGGCGTCACGCACCTCGGCCAGACCGCCCGGCCGTTCGCGAAGGTACGGTTCGGCAACGGCAACGGCGTGGGTGACGGCTACGAGGGCGCGTGGAACGACACGGTCTTCGGTACGTACATGCACGGCCCTGTCATGGCACGTAATCCGCACATCGCCGACCTGCTGATCAAGCTGGCGCTGGACGTGAACGCGCTGCCGCCGGTGAACGACCACTGGTACGAGGCGCTGCGCCAGGAGCGGATCGCCGCGGCGACGCAGCCGGCGTAGGACGCGCACCGGGGAACGGGAACGGCGCGGGAACGGCTCCCCGGCGCAACGTTTCGGCACACGGCCCCCCTTGCCTGACCAACGGGCGAGGGGGGTTCGACGTGCCTGGGGGAAGTTCGGTGTCCCTGAGGGGGGCGACGTGCCTGGCGGGTCGACGTGCCTAGGGGTCGGCGCGCCTGGGTGGGGGCGGCGTTCCTGGGGGGGCGGCGTTCCTGGGGGGCTAAAAGTTGTCCCCCAGGCGCATCGTTTCGCCACCTGGGCCCCCCTTGTACCGGGGAACGGTTACGGGGTGTGGGAGGTGCCCGGTGGCGCCTGTGAGAGCGGGGGCGGTGCGCGGGTGGCCGGATGTGGGCTCGTTTGTGCGGCCGCGATTTCGAACTGCGGGCGGACCGCGCGCTGGGGGCCCCGGCGCTTGTAGGGTGACCCACATCCCAACCGGACGACGGGGTCCGGTCATCCGGTTGAGTTGCAGAGGTTTCTACGAGCAATGCGTATTGGTGTACTCACCTCCGGAGGCGACTGCCCCGGTCTGAACGCCGTCATCCGCTCCGTCGTGCACCGCGCCGTCGCCGACCACGGTGACGACGTCATCGGGTTCCACGACGGCTGGCGCGGCCTCCTGGAATGCGACTACCGCAAGCTCGACCTCGACGCGGTGGGCGGCATCCTGGCCCGCGGCGGCACCATCCTCGGCTCCTCCCGCGTGCAGCCCGCGCACCTGCGGGACGGCGTCGAGCGGGCCCGCGGCCACGTCGCCGACCTCGGCCTGGACGCGATCATCCCGATCGGCGGCGAGGGCACGCTCAAGGCGGCGCGGCTGCTGTCGGACGCCGGGCTGCCGATCGTCGGCGTGCCGAAGACCATCGACAACGACATCGCGTCGACCGACCTGACCTTCGGGTTCGACACGGCGGTGGGCGTGGCCACCGAGGCGCTGGACCGCCTCAAGACCACCGCCGAGTCGCACCAGCGGGTGCTGATCGTGGAGGTCATGGGCCGGCACACCGGATGGATCGCGCTGCACTCCGGCATGGCGGCCGGCGCGCACGCCGTCGTCGTGCCCGAGCGGCCCTTCGACATCGGGGAGCTGTCGGCGCGGGTCGCGGCGCGTTTCGACGCCGGCAAGAAGTTCGCCATCGTGGTCGTCGCGGAGGGCGCGAAGCCGCGTGCGGGATCGATGGACTTCGAGGTCGGCGGCAAGGACATGTACGGCCACGAGCGGTTCGCGGGCGTCGCCCGGCAGCTGGCCGTCGAGCTGGAGGACCGGCTCGGCAAGGAGGCCCGTGCGGTGATCCTGGGGCACGTGCAGCGCGGCGGCACCCCCACCGCGTACGACCGTGTGCTCGCGACGCGCTTCGGCTGGCACGCGGTGGAGGCGGCGCACCGCGGCGACTTCGGGATGATGACCGCGCTGCGCGGTACGGACATCACGCTGGTGCCGCTGGCGGAGGCCGTGGAGACGCTGAAGACCGTGCCGGGCGACCGGTACGCGGAAGCCGAGTGGGTGCTCTGAGCCGAGGGCCTGTTACGGGCGGCGGGCGTGCCGGGCAGCACGCCGGTCCGCGCAGCCGCCGCGGCGGGTATGCGTGCAGGTGGTTGCCCGTCGTACGAGTCGCCCCCGGTCACCGTTCGTGCCGGGGGCGGCTCTAGTCTGGTCGCGGAGCATTGGTGCGAATCAGGAGCGAGCGGATGGATCACAGCGGGCACGGCATGATGATGGATCTGCCGCCGTTCACGCTGGGGCGCGGGCTGGAATTCGGCGGTGACGCCTTCTTCCTCGTCGGCTGCCTGCTGGGGCTGGCGCTGTACGGCTGGGCCGTGCTGCGGCTGCGGCGGCGCGGTGACAGCTGGCCGGTGGGCCGGATCGTGGCCTGGGTCGTGGGTGTGCTGACCGTCGCGCTGGTGATGTGCACGAAGCTGAACGACTACGGCATGGCCATGTTCAGTGTGCACATGGTGCAGCACATGGTGATCAGCATGCTGTCGCCGATCCTGTTGCTGCTCGGCGCGCCGGTGACGCTGACGCTGCGGGCGCTGCCGACCGCGGGGCGCGGTCACAAGGGTCCGCGCGAGCTGCTGGTGGCGCTGCTGCACAGCCGGTACATGCGGGTCATCACGCATCCGGCGTTCACGATTCCGCTGTTCATCGCGAGCTTGTATGCGCTGTACTTCACGCCGCTGTTCGACTTCCTGATGGAGTCGCGGGCCGGGCACATCGCGATGATGGTGCACTTCCTGGCCGTGGGCCTGGTGTTCTTCTGGCCGATCATGGGGGTGGACCCGGGTCCGCACCGGCCGGGTTACGTGATGCGGATGCTGGAGCTGTTCGCGGGGATGCCGTTCCACGCGTTCTTCGGTATCGCGTTGATGATGGCGTCGGAGACGATGGTGACGACGTTCCAGCACCCGCCGGCTTCGCTGGGGATCGATGCGCTGTCGGATCAGCAGGCGGCGGGCGGTATCGCCTGGGCGTTCAGTGAGATTCCGTCGGTGCTGGTGCTGATCGCGCTGGTCTTCCAGTGGTACACGACGGAGAAGCGGCAGTCGGTGCGGAAGGACCGGGCGGCGGACCGGGACGGTGACAAGGAGCTGGCGGCGTACAACGCGTATCTTGCGTCGCTGAACGCGCGCAGTCAGGGCAGCCAAAGCTGAGGGCAGCCTGAGGGCGGCCCGGTCGGGTACCGGGCGAGCGTGGCGGAATGCCGCGAGAGCTGGCGGCAGGGGCCGCGGCCGGGGAACATGTTCCCAAGGTCGCGGCCCGTGGCATATCCGTGCCCGGGCTGCCGTGAGGAGGTCCAGCATGCCCGGATCGGCCAAGGCAATGGCGGGGTGCACGGTGGGCGGGTTGGTCCTGGCCACGGCTTACACGGTGGCGTTGGGCAGCAGTGGTTGGCTGTGGTTCGCGTGGGTGGTGCTGGCGCTGGTGACGGTCGGGGTGGTGGCCGGCAAGCGCTGGTGAGCCCGTGTGCGGCTCGCCCGGCGGGCGCCGGGGTCAGTGGCGGCGCAGCGTGGCGTGCACGGGTGCGGCCGGCTGGAGGAGCAGGCCGACGCGCGGGGCCGGGTCGATGGGTGCGGCGTCGATGCTCCAGCGCTGGGCGAGGGTGGCGAGCAGCAGTACGGCCTCGACCTGGGCGAAGCGGGCGCCGAGGCAGGCGCGCTGGCCGCCGCCGAAGGGGTACCAGGCGTGGTGGGGGCCGGCGTCGGGCGCTTCCGGGTCCCAGCGTTCGGGGCGGAAGCGGGTGGGGTCGGGGAACCAGCGCGGGTCGCGGTGGGTGGCCCACTGGCTGCACCATACGACGGTGCCGGCGGGGATGCGGGTGCCGGCGATTGCGGCGCCGTCGCGGGCGACGGCGGGGATGAGCCAGGCGGGCGGGTAGAGCCGGAGGGCTTCCTTGACGATCTGGCGGGTCCACTGCAGGCGGTCGTAGTCGTCGATGTCGGGTGGGCGTCCGGCGAGGACCTGGTCGAGTTCGGCGGTGAGCCGTCGGCGGGCTTCGGGCGCGCGGGAGAGCAGGTACCAGATCCAGGTCAGGGCGGTCGAGGTGGTTTCGTGGCCGGCGGCCCAGAGGGTGGTGGCCTCGTCGCGGACTTCCTTGGCGGTCAGTGGCCGGCCTTCTTCGTCGTGGGCGGCGAGGAGCCTGCTCAGCAGGTCGTCGCGGTCCGCGGTGTCGCCGGATCGCTGTCGGGCGCGGATGAGGCGGTGCACTTCGGCGTCGATGGTGGCGACGGCGCGGAGGAGGCGGCGGCGGCCGGGGGTGTGGATCCAGTCGGGCAGGAAGAAGCTCATGTTCCGCAGTTCGACGCCGATGGCGTGCTCGGCCTCGGCCATCGCCTCGCCGAGCGCCGAGGCGCGGTCGCCCAGGTCGTTGCCGAAGAAGGTGCGCACCACGATGCGCTGGGTGATCAGCGTCATCTGCTGCCGTACGTCGATGCGGTCGCCGTCCTGCCACTCGTCGGCCGCGGCCCGCGCGCACTCGACCATGGCCGCGGCGTAGGCGCGGACCTGGCGGGGGCGGACGGCGGGCTGAACCAGGGAGCGTTTGCGGCGCCAGTCGCTGCCCTTGCTGAGGATGAGGCTGCTGCCGACGAGTTGTTTGATGGCCCAGCCGATCTCCAGCAGCTCGAAGGTGCCTTCCCTGGCGGCGAGGAATTCCGCGATGTGTTCGGGGTGGCAGAGGAAGAGGCTGCGTTTGGGGCCGAGGGACCAGGTGACCGCGTCCCCGAAGTCGTCGCGCAGCCGGACGAGGAAGCCGAGGGGGTCGCGGCCGAAGGCGGGGAGGTTGCCGAGCAGGGGCAGGCCGCGGGGTCCGGGGACGGGTTCGAGGGGGACGGTGGACACGGGCATGGGAACTCCCGGAACACGAGGAGGCGCGGAGGGGTGGGGACCGGTCCGCTGCGCTTGCGGGCAGTTGCGCAAGGATTACCCCATTAATCATGTTTTCCACACGGATGCATCCGTCCGTGCTCTCGCGCCGGAGGGGGACGCGCAGGTACCTTATTGCACATTGATTGCAATTACATGAACTATGCGAAAGAGGCTGTCGTGGGCTCTCCGGTGGTGCTCGGGATCGAGTCGTCGTGCGATGAGACCGGCGCGGGGCTGGTGCGGGAGGGGCGGCTGCTGGGCCACGCCGTGGCGTCGAGCGTGGCCGACCACGCCCGGTTCGGCGGAGTGGTGCCGGAGATCGCGGCGCGGGCGCACGTGCACTCCTTCACGCCGGTCGCGCCCGCGCGAGCGGCCTGACCCCGGCGGCCGGCCCGCCCGACCGGCACGCCGCCACCCGTTCGTCCGTCGGCCCCGACCGCCCCTCGGACCCACCCACCGGAGCAGCGACCTTGCGTACCGCCGACATCCGCAGCCGCTTCCTCGACCACTTCGCCGCGCGCGGCCACACGGTCGTGCCCAGCGCTCCCCTGCCCACCCCGGACCCGACGCTGCTCTTCGTCAACGCCGGCATGGTGCCCTTCAAGGCGTACCTGACGGGCACGACCGCTCCCCCGTGGCCACGGGCCACCAGCGTGCAGAGGTGCGTCCGCACGCGCGACATCGAGGAGGTCGGCAGGACCACCCGGCACGGCTCGTTCTTCCAGATGAACGGCAACTTCTCCTTCGGCGACCACTTCAAGGAGGAGGCCATCGGGTACGCCTGGGAACTGTCCACCACCGCGCCTGCCGACGGCGGCTTCGGCCTGGACCCGGACCGCATCTGGGTCACCGTCCACCACTCCGACGCCGAGGCGCGTGTCCTGTGGCGGCGGATCGCCGGCCTGCCGGACGAGCGGATCGTGGCCCGCGGTGACGCGGACAACTTCTGGTCCATGGGCGTGCCGGGGCCCTGCGGGCCGTCCTCCGAGCTGTTCTACGACCGTGGCCCGGCCTTCGGCCCCGAGGGCGGCCCGGCCGTCGACGAGGACCGGTTCGCAGTCCGGCTCGTACAACCGCCCCGGCTGTCTGCGCCTGGATTTCCCCTGGCGCGGCGCCCTCTCCCCCGCCGTGCGCGGCGAGGTGGAGGAGGTCGCGAACCGGGCGCTCCGCCGGGACCTGCCCGTGGAGGTGAAGTGGATGTCGCTCCCGCGGGCCAAGGAGCTGGGGGCGCTGGCCCTGTTCGACGAGGTGTACGGGGACAGCGTCCGCGTCGTGGAGATCGGCGGGGCCTGGTCGCGCGAGCTGTGCGGCGGCACCCATGTCACGCACGCTTCCCAGGTCGGCACCGTCGCGGTGACGTCGGAGGGCTCGGTCGGCGCCGGGCTGCGGCGGCTGGAGGCCGCGGTGGGCCTCGAGGGCTTCGCGTACCTCGCGCGCGAGCGGGACCTGGTCGCGGGGATCGCCGAGCAGCTGGGCGCCCCGCGCGCCGAGCTGCCCGACCGGATCGCGGGTCTGCTGGCGCGGCTCAAGGCCGCCGACCGGGAGAACGCCCGGCTCAGGCGGCAGGCCGTCGTGCAGCGCGCTGCCGAACTGTCGGCCGGTGCGGTGGACGCGGCCGGGGTGCGGGTCGTGACCGCCACCGCCGAGGGCGGCACGGACGAGGCACGGGCCCTGGCCACGGCCGTACGCGACCGGCTTCCGGCGGCGGTGCCGGGCGTGGCCGGCGTCGGTACGGCTGCCGGGGTGGTCGTCCTCGCGCTGAACAAGGCCGCCCGGGAGGCGGGCCTGGACGCGTCCGCGCTGGTCAAGCGGCTCCTGAACGGCCGTGGCGGGGGATCGGGCGAGCTGGCGCAGGGCGGCGGCCTGCCCGCCGGGCGCCTGGCCGGCACGCTGGCGGAGCTGCCCCGCCTCGTCGGCGACCGCTGAGCCGGCGGCGGGCCGTACCGCTGATCGGCGGCCGGCCGCGTCGACGGCTGCCGATCAGCGATACGGCTGGCCGCCAGGGGGTCGGCCGCCGGGGTGTCGAGTGTTCCGCCCGGCGGCCGGCTCCGTTTCGGCAGTCTGCTTACAGGGCTTACGGGGCCGAGGCCGTCGTCAGCTCGCGTTCCTCCGTGTGCGGACGCGCGCTTTCCCGGGCAGCGAAGGGGCACTGCCAATCGGCGGGCTTGGGACGGCCGGAGTAACGGCGGGCCTCGGAGAGCTGCTCGTACTCGTACAGATTCGGATTGATATCGCCCTGCAGCTTGATGTCCTGCTTGCGAATCTTGTCCGCGAGGCGATCCCACATCCCGGCGCCCTTGATGGCGGCGAACTGCTCGTGGGAATTGAAGGCCAGCATCGGGAAGGGCGGCCGGCGACCCCAGCGGACGTGCGTCTCATGGAGGCCGATCACGAAGAAGGGATGGCCGGCCACGGAGAACCCGAACTCACCGGACTGCGGATCGGACGAATAGCCCTCGGCCCAGCGATGGCTTTCCGCGTCCTGTTCGTGGAGCAGCTGCAGCTGTTGCCAGAGCAGCTCTTCGAACCGCAGCTCATCGACTCCGCGAGGTTCCTCGAAGGTCGCGATGAAGCTGGTGAAGGTCCGGGCGCTCCAGTCCGCGCCGTCGACGAATTCAGAGAGGTCGTACGCCATCAGCCGGGCGGCTTCCTCGGTTCCCATCCGGTCGTAGTGCCGGTGCGTGATACCGCCCCGCCGCCAGGCCGAACGGCCTGCCAGGCAGGCGAACCGATCGCCCAGTATGAACTCCTCGACCTCGCCACGCGCATCCGCGGTCATGGCCAGCCTTCCTTCCAATTACGTGCCTCCTCGAAGGGAGATCGCTCCTCCTGTGCGTGTGAAAGCGCCCACCCCCTACCGGCGGCTCCCGGGATCCGCGGGCGGCGGCAAGTCGTCGCCGCACGCGGGCAGGACCGAGACCGCTGAGAACGGGGAAGGGTCGCTGAGTGATTGTGACGGCCAAAGGCCGGTCTGTGAAAATCCGCGCGGAAATTGCCGGCGACGATTCGCTCACATCTCGGGACGACCACGGCTTTTCACGGACGGTGAGCGGACGATTCGGGAGCGACGGACGGGCGAACGGCGGATGGCCGCGTCCTTTCCTGCGGCCGTCCCGCGGCGTCCTGCGGCGTTCTGCCGCGCGAACGGGTGGTTGTGCGGCGCCGCGCGGTCTCGCGGGGCAGGCGTTCCGAGGGGGAGTTCCGGTACGGGGATCCGTGGAACCCGTGCCACGTCCCGGACGACACGAGAGGAGAGGTGCGGCATGAGTGAGTACGAGCGTGCGCGCACGATGCCGGCGCTGCCGGAGCACGTCTTCGACCAGGTGAGCGACGTGTCCCGGCTGGACGCCTGGCTGCCGGCCGAGCTGCACGTACGGGAGGAGCAGCTGCCGGCGGTGACGGTGCACGAGGACCACACCGGGCAGGACGCGTCCGCGCTGTTCCGGGCCGAGAAGGACCAGCAGCGGGTGGAGTGGGGCACCCGGGAGGACGGCAGCTACGCCGGCTGGCTCCAGGTCTCCGGGATCGGCAGCGGCGCGAGCGAGGTGACGATCCACCTGTCCTTCTTCGAGGAGGCCCACGACCCGGGCGAGGAGGCCGTGCACGCCGCGCTGGACCGGAGTCTGGAGCGGCTGGCGGAGCAGGTACGGCTCCGCGTGGACGACGCGGGCTGACGCGCAGCGCGAGTGAAGAGAAGCGAAGAGAGCGAAGAGAGGCAGACCAGCATGCGGCACGAGGAATTCCTGCGGGTGGTGCAGACGGGCGCCGCGCTCCCGGACCGCGCGGCGGCGGAGCGTGCGGTACGGGCGACCCTGGAGACGCTCGCGGAGCGGGTGCCGGACGGTCTCGCGGAGCACCTGGCGGCCCAGCTCCCGCACGAGCTCGGCGAGCACGTCCGGCGGGTGGTCGCCGCGCACGAAGGCGGCCCCGAGGGGCATCACACGGCGGAGCGGTTCGACCTGACGGCCTTCGCCGCACGCATCTCCTGGCGCGGTGGGGTCCCGGAGGACGTCGCGCTGCGGGAGGCGAGCGCGGTCTTCGAGGCCCTCGACGCGGCCCTGGCGCCCGAGCTCTCGGAGAAGCTCGGGAGCGTCCTGCCGCCCGACATCCGCGAGCTGCTGCCGGAGAGCCGGGCGGACGACTCCCCGTAAGGCCGCGGGCCGCCGGGGGCCGGACGACTCCCCGTAAGGCCGCGGGCCGCCGGGGGCCGGACGGCTTCCCGTAAGGCCGCGGGGACGCGGCGGGCGGGTCAGGTGGCGCTGCGCTCGCTCTCGCTCTGGAGCTCCTGCTCGACGGCGCGGTTGCGGGCGTCGTCCGGCCGCCCGACGGTGCTGCCGGGGCGGCCCGCCCTGAGCAGCTCGCGCCAGCGCTCGGGGCTCCAGTCGGCCGGCCGGGTCGTTTCGAGGAAGTGCTCCACCGTGGTTAGGAACCGGGCCGGATCGGCGGTGAAGGGGAAGTGCCCGGCGCCCTCGAAGATCTCCAGTCGGCTGCCGGGCATGGCGGCGTGCGCGCGGTGGGCGTGCCGTACCGGTATCACGCCGTCCCGCGCGCCCCACAGCAGCAGTGTCGGCATGCCCTGGGTCAGGTAGCAGCGGTCCAGCATGGTGATGACCTGGCCCCGCCAGTCCACCACGGCGCGCAGGGTGCGGACGAACGCGTTGCGGGACGCCGCGTCCGGCAACGCGTCGACCAGCCGCATCAGGACCGGCGCGTCCCGGCCGAGGTCCGTGCCGAGCGCCCCGAGCAGGGTGAGGACCAGCCGGGTCTGGCACCGCATGCCCGGCAGGCCGAGGACCGAGAGCAGCGCGGCCGCCACCGGCATCGACGCCACCCGCAGGACGGGGGTGACCTCCCGGCCCACTCCCCCGGCGCTGACCAGCACCAGGCGCTCGGTGCGCTCCGGGAACTGGTACGCGAACTGCATGGCCACGCCGCCCCCGAGCGAGTGCCCGACGAGGCTCGCCCGGTCGATGCCGAGCACGCCGAGCAGGTCGCGGATGCCGTTGGCGTAGGCGGCCACGGAGTAGTCGGCGCGGGGCTTGTCCGAGGCGCCGTGGCCGAGCAGGTCGGGGGCGATGACCGTGTGGCTGCGGGCCAGCGCCGGGATGATGCCGGCCCAGGTCGCCGAGGAGTCGCCGATGCCGTGGACGAGGACGACGGCGGGTCCGCGGCCCGCGTAGCGGTAGGCGCGGCGGTAACCGTGCACCACGTGGTAGCGCAGCTCCACGTCGTCGTGGGCGGTGGCGTGCAGGCGCCCCGCGCGGGGCGGACGCGGTCCGAGGGCCACGGGCGTACCTCCCCCAGGCAGCCGACAGGGTCCGCGTACGAGCGTAGGAGCTGTCGCGCCCCCGCACCGTTACCGGAGCATTTCGCTTCCGCCTCGGCGCACGGCCCGCTGCGGTGCGGGCCGGTGCCTCCGGCGGGATACTGGGCAGTGCGCGTGCGCGGCGGTACGCGCCGGGCGGCGTACGTGGCGGAGGGGCGGCGAGGGCACAGCGAGCGAGGTGAGATCGGATGGCCGGACTGCCATGGGTGATGAGCGACCCCTTGACCAACCACGGAACGGCCTTCACCCGTGCGGAACGCGAACGGCACGGCCTGGTGGGGCGGCTGCCGGACGGCGTGCTCACGCTGGACCAGCAGGCGCGGCGCGCGTACGGGCAGTTGCGGCGGCAACCCACCGACCTGGCGGCCCACATCTACCTGGAGCAGCTGCACGACCGCAACGAAGTGCTCTACCACCGGCTGCTGATGGACCACCTCGAAGAGCTGCTGCCGATCGTCTACGACCCGACCGTGGGGCAGGCGATCAAGGACTACAGCCATGAGTACCGGCGTCCGCGAGGGGTGTTCCTGTCCATCGATCGTCCGCAGGACGTCCGCCGTTCGTTCGAGGCGCTGCACCTGTCGGCGGACGACGTGGACATGGTCGTGGTGACGGATGCGGAGCAGATCCTGGGCATCGGCGACTGGGGCGTACACGGCGTCCAGATCTCGATCGGCAAGCTCGCGGTCTGCACCGCGGCGGCCGGCCTCGACCCCGGACGCTGCCTGCCGGTCGTGCTGGACGTCGGCACCGACAACGCCGCGCTGCTCAACGACCCGCTCTACCTGGGCGTACGCCACAGCCGGGTACGGGGCGAGCGCTACGACCGGTTCGTGGCCGACTACGTGCGGACCGTCGCCGAGCTGTATCCGCACGCCCTGCTGCACTTCGAGGACTTCGGGCCCGGCAACGCCCGCCGCATCCTGGAGACCTACGGCACGCGTCACCGCATGTTCAACGACGACATGCAGGGCACCGGCGCCATCACGCTCGCGGCGACCCTGTCGGCGCTGGAGGTGACCGGCGTCCCGCTCCGCGACCAGCGGGTCGTGGTGTTCGGCGCGGGCACGGCGGGCGTCGGCATCGCCGACCAGCTGCGCGCGGCCATGGTCCGCGACGGCCTGGACGAGGACACGGCGGTCCGGCGCTTCTGGCTCGTCGACAAGCCGGGGCTGCTGCGGGACGACATGCCGGACCTGCGCGACTACCAGCGGGAGTACGCACGGCCCGCCGCCGAGGCGGCCGATCTGTCCGAGGACGGCCGCGTGGACCTGCTGACGACCGTGCGGCACGCCCGTCCGACGCTCCTCGTCGGCACCTCGACGGTCCGCGGCGCCTTCACCCGCGAGGTGGTGGAGGCGATGGCACGCCACGTCGAGCGGCCGGTCGTGCTGCCGCTGTCCAATCCCACCGAGCGTATCGAGGTGCTCCCCTCCGAGCTGCTGTCCTGGACCGACGGCAGGGCGCTGACCGCGGTCGGCGTCCCGGTCGAGCCGGTGGAGGTGGGCGGGGTGCGGCACGTCATCGGCCAGGCCAACAACGCGCTCGTCTACCCCGGCATCGCCCTCGGCGTGCTGGTCTCGCGGGCCGAGCGGGTGACGCCGGGGATGCTGCGGGCCGCCGCCGAGGCGGTCGCGGGGCAGGTCGCGACGGGCGAGCCGGGCGCCCCGCTGCTGCCGGAGGTGTCGAACCTGCGGGCTTCTTCGGCGACGGTGGCGGTGGCGGTGGTCCGTGCGGCCGCCGAGGACGGGGTGGCCACGGTGGTGCCGGACGATCTCGTCCAGGCCGTGCAGGACGCGATGTGGCAGCCGGAGTACGCCCCGCTGCCCGACGCGCCCGACCGGGGATGTGACGAATAGCTGTGCACGATCTGATGGTTCGCCTCACTCGTCCGGGCGAGATCGACTGACACCCTCGCCCGAACGGCGCGACGCTCCTCACACGGCCGAGCCACCGCTGCTCGGCCCTGGACCCTCTGAACAAGGAGTTCCGTCATGAGCGTTCGCCGTTTCCTGACCGGTGCCGTCGGCGCCGCGGCCCTCGTCCTCGGCATGACCGTCTCGACCGCCCCCGGCGCGGCCGCCGATCCCTGCGGTTTCTACGAGACCGGCAGCGACGCGTACTACAACCACTGCACCGACGACGGCTCGCACGTGGTCATCGAGGTGGAGGTGTGGGGCCCCAACTACGAGCGCTGTGTGGTGCCGGGCGTGACCTGGCTGGGCTCCGCCGACGAGATCGACGGCGCGCACTACGTCGGCCGTACCTGCTGATCCGGCGGGCGGCGGGGCCGGCCGGCGGGCGCCGCCGGCCGGCCCCGGCCTCCCACCCCGGTGCCGAGGTACGGCAGAGGCGGCGTGCGGGGTTCAGTCCTTGCGGCCCGTCACGGCGACGGTGACGCCGAGGCCGATCATGGTGAGCCCGCCCGCGCCGCCGACCGCCGCGAGCCGCCGCGGCGAGCGGGCGAACCAGCTTCGCGCCGCGGCGGCGCCCAGCCCCCACACGCTGTCGGAGGCCACCGCGATGGCGTTGAAGACCAGCCCGAGCAGCAGCATCTGCGCCTGGACGTGCCCCTGCCCGCGCTCCACGAACTGCGGCAGGACGGCGGCGAAGAACACGATCGTCTTCGGGTTGGCCACGCCGACCGCGAACCCCTCCGCCAGCGTGCGCAGGCTGCCGTGCGCGGCCGCGTCGGCGGCGAACACGGTCGAGAGGGAGCGTCGCCCGCGCACCGCCTTCACGCCGAGGTACACCAGGTACGCGGCGCCCACGAGTTTCAGGGCCGTGAAGACGAGGACCGAGCGCTCCACCAGCGCGCCGACCCCGAAGGCCACGGCCACCACGAGGACGTACGCACCGAGCGTGTTCCCCACGACGGTGGTCAGCGCGGCGCGCCGCCCCTGCGCCAGCGCCCGCCCGACCACGAACAGCACGCTGGGGCCGGGCACCACGATCAGCAGCAACGACATGAGCGCGAAGGCCAGCAACCGGTCGGTGGACATCATGCCCCCATGCAAGCAGCGCCGGTCACCAGAGCGGTAGGGGATTTCGCTCGCCCGCCGGCCGGGGGCCGGTCAGCCGCCGCTCCGCCGCGCTGATCCGGACGTCGTTGATGCTCGCCTCCCGGCGGCTCATCAGCCCGTCCGGGGCGAACTCCCACAGCTCGTTGCCGTACGCGCGCCACCACTGGCCCGCCGCGTCCCGGCACTCGTACTGGAAGCGGACCGCGATCCGGTCGCCCTCGTAGGCCCACAGTTCCTTGCGCAGTACGTAGTCCAGCTCCCGGGCCCACTTCTCCCGCAGGAAGGCCGTGACCTCGGCCCGCCCGGTGAGGTGCCGGTCCCGGTTCCGCCAGACGGTGTCCTCGGTGTAGGCGAGCGCGACGCGTTCGGGATCGCGGGTGTTCCAGGCGTCCTCGGCGGCCTGCACCTTCTGGCGCGCGGTCCGCTCGTCGAACGGCGGGAACGGGGGCCGGGCTGCTGTCATGGCGGTCTCCTGACGTCGTGCCTGCTCACCTCGCGGAGAACGTTCGTTCTCCGCGTCTCGGCTATCCTAGAGAACGCACGTTCTCGCGGCTAGGGGACGGGGACACGTGACGGGGACACGAGGAGACGCCGTGCATCATGACGAGGCCCGCACCCGGCTGCTCGACGCCGCCGATCGGCTGTTCTACGAGCGTGGCGTGCAGGCCGTCGGCATGGACGAACTCCGCGCCGCCGCCGGAGTGTCACTGAAGCGGCTGTACCAATGCTTCCCCGCCAAGCGCGAGCTGGTGGAGGCGTATCTGCGGCGCCGCGACGAGCGCTGGCGCGCGGCCCTGGCCGAGTACGTCGCCGCGCACGCGGCCACACCGGCGGACCGGGTGCTCGCGGTGTTCGACTGGCTGGCGGAGTGGTTCGCCGGGCCCGGTTTCCGCGGCTGCGCCTTCGTCAACGCGTACGGCGAGCTGGGTGCCGTCTCGGACGGCGTGGCCGCGGCCGCGCACGACCACAAGTACGCCGTCCGCGGATACACGACCGGCCTCGCGGCCGCCCTGGGGGCCGCCGAACCGGAGGTGCTGGGCGGGCAGTTGGCCCTGCTGATCGACGGCGCGATCACCACGGCCGCCCTCAACGGCGACCCGACGGCAGCCCACCTCGCCCGGGACGCCGCCGCGGCCCTCCTCGCGACCGCAACACCCGCCGGCTCCTAGGGCGCGAGGGTCCCGCCCGGCGGCGTCACCGGTGTCACCGGTGCCACTCTCGACGAGCTCCATACCGATGTCCGGGTGCGCGATGCCGCCGCTTTCGAAGGCCCAGGCATCAGGACCTTCATCACGGCGGTGTCGTTGCGCCCCTGTCACCGGGGCACTTCAGGCGCCGTCCCGCGCGGCCGGGAAGATCCGGTCGAGTTGGTGGTCGAGGACGGCGGTGGCGGACCGCGGGCTGCGCTGGCCTACGAGGACGCTGGTGCCGAGCCCGGCGGACAGGGCGAGCAGACCGATCGCCTCCATCCGTGCGTCCAGGCCCGCCGGCGTGCACCCGGCGTCCCGCGCCTGCTGGAGCAGGTCGGCCACCATGTCCTCCGCGGCGTCGGGGTTCTTCATGAACGGCTGGGCGGCGAGGGCTTCGTCGGTCACGGCGAGCACGGCGTACGAGGTGTAGAGGAGGTGGAAGGTGCGGCTCTCCTCGTCGGTCGGCAGTGCGGCCTTCAGCAGCGCCTCGACCGTCGCGCGCGGCCCGGCGTCCGCTCCGGCGGCCCGGACCCGCGCCGCGACCCGTGCGCCGAACCCGTCGACCAGGTACTGCAGCCCGTGGAGCAGCAGCTTCTCCTTGGTCTCGAAGTAGTACTGCACCAGCCGCAGGGACACTCCCGCCTCCGCGGCCACGTCGCGCATCCCCACGGCGTGCAGTCCGCGCCGCCCGGCGACCCGGACGAGGGCCGCGGCGATCTCGGTGCGTCGCATGTCGTGGTCCACGCGTTTGGGCATTGCCGCGCCTCCGCTCGCTGATGTGTCCGGCTGCCGTCGCACGGCGGGCCGCACCGGAGCGGGCCCGCCGTTTTTGATGATACGCCTGTACCACCATCGTGGTACGGTCGTATCACGAAAACCGGAGACGCCCCGGAGGTGGCCGACCATGCCCGAGATCACGACCCGCACCCCGAAGGACGTCGGCCGCTACGTGAACGACGCGCTGCGCGACCGCTACTTCGCCGCCTGCGACGCGGTGTACGCGATGGGAGCGCGGCCACTGGCGGAGACGGACGTGGAGACGGCCTTCGGCACCACGCATGTGTACCGGTACGGCCCCGCGGACCCCGCCGCGCAGGCCCGCACCCCGATCGTCCTGGTGCACGGCGCGGGCGGCTGCTCCGCCATGTGGTACCCCAACACCCCCGCGCTGAGCGCCGATCGCCCCGTCTACGCGATCGACACCCCCGGCGACCCGGGCCGCAGCGTGCAGCGCGCGCCCCTGCACCGGCCGGAGCGGGCCGCGCAGTGGCTGGACGAGGCCCTGGCCGGGCTCGAGCTGGACCGGGTGCACCTCGTCGGCGCCTCCTACGGCGGCTGGCTCGCCCTGAACCAGGCGCACCGCGCGCCCGGCCGGCTGGCCTCGGTCACCCTGCTCGACCCGGGCGGCCTGGAGAAGGTGGGGCTGCGCTTCTTCGCCTGGATCTTCGCCAGCCTCTTCGCGACCTTCGCGCCCAAGGCGCTCCGCCCGCGGCTGGCCGCCTGGCTGGAGCAGCCGGTCCTCGTCGTGCCCGAGCTGCGCGCGATGGTCAGGGCCGGCGTCCGAGCCCACCGGATACGTCGTCCGGCCCCGCTGCCGCTGACCGAGGACGAACTCCGCACCATCCGTACCCCGCTCCTCCTCCTGCTGGGCAGGCGGAGCCTCCTCGTGCATCCGCGGCGGCAGGTCGAGCGCGTGCCGCGGCTGGTGCCGGGAGCCTGTGCCGAGATCATCGCGGACACCGGCCACGGGCCGCAGATCGATCACGCGGAGCAGATCAACGCCCGCATGCTCGCCTTCATGGACACCACCGACCGGCGACCGGCGGCGGAGTAACGGGCCCGCGTTCGGGGCCACTTCTTCGAGAGCGCTCTCACCAACTTATTGACAGGCTCGCGCCAACAGCGCTTCACTTCCCGAAGGCAAGACAGGTCCGGACCAGCTCGGCCCGCACCCACCCGCACCGGTCGGCGCCCCGCGCGCCCCTCGCCACGGCCGCGCTCCCGTCCGGCTGTTGCGGCCCCCCTCCCCGCCCCACACCCCGAGGGAGTCAGATGTCCATACGCGTGCCCCTACGCAGACACCGGCGCTCCGCCCGCGGTACGGCACTGGCCGTCGCCGCACTCACCGCCGCGCTGAGCTGGGCACCCGGTGTCGCCACCGCGGCACCACCACCGGCCGAACACACCGCCGCCACCCAGGCCGCGACGTTCGAGGACAACTTCGACGGCCCGGCCGGCTCGGCCGTCGACGGCAGCAAGTGGCAGATGGAGACCGGCGACAACGTCAGCAACCACGAGCGCCAGTACTACACCGCCGGCAACGCCAACGCCGCCCTGAACGGCCAGGGACAGCTGGTCATCACCGCGCGCAAGGAAAACCCCAACAACTACCAGTGTTGGTACGGCCGTTGTGAGTACACCTCGGCCCGGCTCAACACCTCCGGGAAATACACCGCGCAGTACGGCCACGTCGAGGCGCGGATGAAGGTGCCGCGCGGCCAGGGCATGTGGCCCGCGTTCTGGATGCTCGGCAACGACCTCGGCCAGGTCGGCTGGCCGAACAGCGGCGAGATCGACATCATGGAGAACGTCGGCTTCGAGCCCGGTACGGTGCACGGCACCATCCACGGCCCCGGCTACTCCGGCAGCGGCGGCATCGGCGCCGGCTACACCCTCCCGAACGGGCAGGCCTTCGCCGACGCCTTCCACACCTTCGCCATCGACTGGGCGCCGGACTCGATCACCTGGTCCGTGGACGGCAACGTCTACCAGCGCCGCACCCCCGCCGACCTGGGCGGCAAGCAGTGGGCGTTCAACAAGCCGTTCTTCCTGATCCTCAACCTCGCCGTGGGCGGTTACTGGCCGGGCGACCCCGACGGGTCGACCTCCTTCCCCCAGCAGCTGATCGTCGACCACGTCAAGGTCACCACCTCCGACAGCGCCGGCGCCACGGGCACCTTCCGCGGGCTGTCCGGCAAGTGCCTGGACGTGGCGAACGCCGCCACCGCCAACGGGACCAAGGTGCAGCTCGCCAACTGCAACGGCAACGCCGCGCAGCGCTGGACGACGGGCAGCGACAGCACCGTACGGGCGCTCGGCAAGTGCCTCGACGCCGCCAGCGCCGGCACGGCCGACGGCACCCGCGTACAGCTGTGGGACTGCAACGGCACGGGCGCGCAGCGGTGGTCGTACAACGCGTCGACCAACGACCTGGTCAACCTGCCCGCCAACAAGTGCCTGGACGTCGTCGGCAACAACCCGGCGGACGGCACGCCGACCCAGCTGTGGACGTGCACGGGCGGCGCCAACCAGAAGTGGTCGCTGGTGCCGTGAGCGAGCGGCCGCCGACGCCATGAGCGGCTGACGCGCTACCGCGTACGACTGTAGGAAGCTGACGCGCTGCCGCGTACGACTGTTGAAGACAGTGGTACGCGGCAGCGCGTCACCATTCCAGCGGGTCGGCGTTGCCCGTACCGCCGGACAGCCGGTCCGCCACCCTCGGCGGCAGCGGCTCCGTGCCGAGGAGGCCCGTGACGAGCGAGACGGTGAGCCGGTGCCAGTCGCCGGCTCTGCGCAGCATCGGGTGGTCGCCGCCGCGCATCGTCACAGTGCACGGCCGGGCGCCGGCCTCGGCGGCCCGCGCGGCGAACCGCCAGGAGTCGTGCGGGTCGGTCGTGCGGTCCCGGTCACCGTGCACGAGGACCAGCCGGCGGCCGTCGAGATGCGCCACCGGCTCGCCCTCGGGGCACCAGGGGGCGAGGGCCACGACGGACCGCACGAGTGGATGCCCGGCGGCCCGCAGCGCCGCGCGGCCGCCCATGGAGTGCCCGACCAGGACGACGGGCACCTCCCCCACCCGCTGGACCAGCTCCTCCAGCGCGCGCCGGGCGTCCAGCGCCGCGTCCTCCCGGTCACCGTTCCAGCCGCGGTGGCGGTACCGCACCTGCCCCACGAACACCCCGTCGCCCGCCGTCACCCGCTCGATGGCCCAGGTGAACGGGCGCATGCGGGCACCGGCCAGGTTGCCCCGGCGGGGCGCGCCGAGCCCTTCCTCGCGCCCGCCGTGGAGCAGGAGCACGGCGGCCGTCACCGTCCGTGCCGCGGCGTCCCGCGTCATGAGCGCGGAACCCGTCCCGCGCACCCCCGTTTCCTGCACCATTCCGCCTCGCCTCGCTCTTCGGCATCTGTCGGCGAGTCCTGCCCACATCGGCCGCGCCTCAAGCGGGGCAGGCCGCCCACCTTCTGTAACTACTAGTATGTACGGCGCTGGTGCAGATCCGGCATTCCCCGTCCCGAGGAGACTCCCATGCCACTGGTCCGTATCGACGCGATGGGCACCGCCGGCGCACGCCTGGACGCGCTCGGCCGCGCCGTGCACGACGCCCTGGTGGAAACGGCGGGCTTCCCGCCCGACGACCGCTTCCAGATCCTGACCGGTCACGACGGCACGCGCAGCACACTCCGCTACGACGACCACCTCGGCGTGCACCGCGACGAGGGCATCGTCTACGTCGCCCTCACCATGCGCGCGGGACGCACCGTCGAGCAGAAGACGGCGTTGTACCGGCGCATCGCCGAACTGGCCCAGGAGTACGCCGGTACGGAGCCGCGGAACGTGTTCATCACCCTCACGGAGAACGGACCGGCCGACTGGTCACTCGGCAACGGCGAGGCCCAGTACGTCTCTTCCGCACCCTCGTAGCTCGCGAGCCCGGCGCCGGCCCCGGCAGCCGGCCTCCGGGCAACCGGTCAGGACGCGTCGGCGAGCCGGCCGCGGAGCATGGACTCCATCACCGCCAGGTAGCGGTCCGTGCGCCGGCGGCCGAGGACGAACGGGTTCGGCCCGCCGGGGTCGGTGCGGAGCTGCTCGGCGCGCTGGAGACCGTGGTCGTTGGGGTGGTTGGAGAGTTCCACGTCGGCGCCCGCCCGGCGCGTCCGGTGCCGGAAGGTCCGGAGCGACGTCAGGTAGGTGCGCAGCTCCGCGGGTGTGCCGGGCGGGTTGGCGCCGCCCCACAGCATGGCCGTGTGGCGCGCGCCGGGGCGTCGGGGCGGGGCGCAGACGGCATGGTGATTCTCCCGGTGAACGTGGCGGCACGTGAACCGAATCGCGACCACGATACGGGAGGCGGGATGTCTGCTGGCGCCGCGCCGATGCCCCGTCAGCCGGAGACGGTGACCCGTGCCGCGCCGACCGTGAGGGTCGCCGTCCGGCAGGCGGGTGCCGCCCAGCTGCAGGACGGCCAGGTCGGTGTCGGGGTAGCGGTGGCCGATCTCGTCGAGGCCGTCGAAGAGGAGGGTGTCGCCCGAGAGGTACAGCCGCAGCCGGCACTCGCCGCCGAGGGGCCCGAACTCCAGCCTGCTGCCCATCACCGGCGGCAGCAGGCGCCGCAGTGGTCCGCCCGCGTGCCGGCCCGTCACGGCCGTGGATCGGTGCGGTGCCAGCGGGGGCGGCCGTCGCCGCCGCGGCGGCCGGCGACGGACGCGCAGCGCGGGCACACCCGCTGGACGCGGTCGGCGGCTCCGCCGGATTCGGGGAGGATGTCGGGCCACCCGACGCCGGGGAACCGGGCCAGTTGGGAGCGGCTGAGGGAGAGGCCGCACACGGTTTCGTTGCGGCCCTGTTCCCAGGCGTGCGCCTCGCCCGCCGGCAGCCGGCGCCGGCCCTCCTCCTCGTCCACCCAGCTCCCGGATGCCGCCACCGCGTACCGCTTCGCCTGCGCCATGTGCCGGTGCCCGTCAGCGCGTGACGACATGCCGCTCGTTGGGGACGCAGTGCGTCATGGTGAGGCCGGAGACGTCCCGCGGCGGGTTGTCGCCGAGGTTCGACAGCCGCTTGCGGTCCTCCTCCGTCAGGTCCTGGCTCGCCAGCGGCTTCAGGTGGGCGACGTCCTGCGGGCCGATGCCCAGGCCCTTGCCGACCCGGAGGCCGAGGTCGTTCTCGACCAGCAGGAAGTGCCACACCATCCGCTCCTGGACGGCGCGGTCGGCCTGGGAGATCAGGTCGATGAAGTTCTTCACCAGGTCGTCGCGCTCCCAGTCCTCCATGAGGCAGTACCGCTGACCGGCCTGGAGGTAGTCGTTGGTGCGCGGGATCCGCTTGCGGGTGAGGCGGCCGCGGATCTCCGGGCCCTGCTCGTCGTGGGTGGGGTACTGGGCCTCGTGCAGCCCACCGGTGATCGACGGCTCGTAGTTGACCTCCGGGTTGCCGCCGTGCTGGTCCTGGTCGTACGCCATGAGGCCGTCGCGCTGATTGGTGCGGACGGTGGCGTTCTTGGCCCGGTTGACGGGGAGCTGGAGGTAGTTGGGGCCGACCCGGTAGCGCTGGGTGTCGCTGTAGGAGAAGGTCCGCCCGACGAGCATCTTGTCGTCGGAGAAGTCCAGCCCGTCGACGAGGACGCCGGTGCCGAAGGAGATCTGCTCGTTCTCGGCGAAGTAGTTGTCCGGCATGCGGTCCAGCACCATCCGGCCGACGGGCTGGGGCGGGAAGTCCTGCTCCGGCCAGGTCTTGGTGTCGTCCAGCGGGTCGAAGTCCAGCTCGGAGTGGTCGTGGTCGTCCATCATCTGGACGACCAGCTCCCACTCGGGGTAGTCGCCGCGCCCCACCGCCTCGTACAGGTCCTTGGTGGCGTGGCCGAGCTCCCCGGCCTGCACGTTGGCCGCGTCCTCCTCGGTCATGCTGCGCACGCCCACCGTGGGCAGCCAGTGGTACTTGACCAGGACGGTCTTGCCCTCCTCGTTCACCCACTTGTAGGTGTTGACGCCGAAGCCCTGCATGTGGCGGTAGTCGGAGGGGATGCCGCGGGGGCTGAAGAGGTTGACGAGCATGTGCATCGACTCCGGGGTCTGCGACATGAAGTCGAAGATCCGGGCCGGCTTCTGCTCGTGCGAGACCGGGTCGGGCTTGAGCGCGTGGATGACGTCGGGGAACTTGATCGCGTCCCGGATGAAGAAGACGCCCAGGTTGTTGCCGACCAGGTCCCAGTTGCCGTCCTCGGTGTAGAACTTCACGGCGAAGCCGCGCGGGTCACGGGCGGTCTCGGAGGAGTCCCGGCCGCCGATGACGGTGGAGAACCGCACGGCCACGTCGGTGCGCTTGCCCGCCTCCTGGAACAGCTTGGCCCGGGTGTAGCGGCCGATCGGCTCCTCGCCCCACTTCCCGTAGCTCTCGAAGTAGCCGTAGGCCGTCACGCCGCGGGCGTGTACGACGCGCTCCGGGATGCGCTCGCGGTCGAAGTGGCTGATCTTCTCCAGGAACTGGTAGTTCTCCAGGGTGGCGGGCCCGCGTGCGCCGACCGTCCGCTGGTTCTGGTTGTCGTAGACCGGGTGGCCCTGGCGGTTGGTGAGCACGGGGCGGTCGTCGCCGGGGGCCGGTCCCTGGCTTGCTACGTCTGTCACTGCTCTCGGTTTCCTTCAGCACTCGAAGACGCTCGGTCCGCGCCGTAAGGACAGCGCTCGGGAGAACAGGGGTACCCATTCGGGCGGCATTGGCACAGAAACTCACCCATGTGGTCCGCATCCGTTCGGCCGGGCGGCGGCCGAACCTCAGGAACAGGGCGGCTAGGCCGGCGTCCCCGGCGGCGGCAGCTTGCGCTGGTGGCCGCGGGCTCCCCTTCCCCGTGCGTCTGTTCCGTCGTCCCCGGTGGCTCGGGGGGAGTCGCCTCGCGGCAGGGTCGGGACCGGGGCCGTCCGCCTCCCCCGAGCGGACGGACCCGGTCCGGACACGGGCTTCAGTGTGCGGGACCGAGCGGGAAACTTGGAAGAGTTCGGAAGAGTTCGGAAGAGTTTGGAAGAGTTTTCTAGAAACAGCTTCCGGAAAACCGGGTGCTCTATGCTCCCCGCAGCGGGCCCGTGAGGACACCGCCCCGTACGACTTCCGAGGACGGTCGCCCGATGAGCCCCAAGCAGCAGCGTGGCGAGGCCACCGTCGAGCAGGTGCTGGACGCCGCTCTCGGGGTGTACGCGACCTCGGGCGAACCGGGGCTCACCGTCAGCGCGGTCACCAAGGCCAGCGGCGTCAGTCCGGGCAGCCTGTACCACCACTTCGGGAGCATCGACGGGCTCGTCACCGCGCTCACGCTGCGCTGGCTGAGCCGGTTGCTCGACCGGCTGTCCGGGGCCCTGCAGCGGACCCGTACCGCCCGCACGGGCATCCGTGCCGTCGTCCGGGCCTACCTGGACTTCCTGCGGGAGCATCCGGACGCGGCGCGGCTCGTGCACTCCGCCACCGCCGACCGCTACGGCATGGAGCACGCCCCGCAGATCCGCGCCGCGCAGGAGGCCCGGCTGTCGCCGATCGCCGGCTGGATCCAGGCCCGCACCGCCGCCGGTGAGCTCGCCCCGCTGCCCGGCCCGTTGCTGGAGTCCCTGCTCCTCGGCCCCGTCATCGGCGTCGCCCGCCGCTGGCTCTCCGTCGGGGACGTCGACCTGGACGAGGCCGCCCGCGCCCTCCCCGACCGCATCTGGCGGTCCGTACGCCCGTGAGCAGGCACGCGCAGGCCCCGGCACGGGCCCGCCGCACCGATCCGGTATCCGGCCGGTTGTACGTGGTTACAGCTACCCGGCCACGCGCTTACACTTCTGACCCTCACAACACAGCTGACCTGCGGAAACACTGGTGTTCACCGTGGTCGGCAGAGGGAGGGACAAGAGCGTGTTCTACCAGGTGCTCAAGTACGTCTTCCTGGGACCGCTGTTGCGGGTGGTCTTCCGGCCCAGGGTGGAGGGGCTGGAGCACATACCTGAAGAGGGCGCGGCGATCATCGCCGGCAACCATCTGTCCTTCGCCGATCACTTCGTGATGCCCGCGATCGTGCCGCGCAGGGTCACGTTTCTGGCCAAGTCCGAGTATTTCACCGGACCCGGCCTCAAGGGTCGGCTGACCGCGGCGTTCTTCCGGGGCGTCGGGCAGATCCCGGTGGACCGGTCCGGCGGGAAGGCGTCGCGGGCCGCGATCCGTTCGGGGGTCAACGTGCTCCGCAAGGGGCGGCTGTTGGGTATCTATCCGGAGGGCACCCGCTCGCACGACGGGCGGCTCTACAAGGGCCGTACCGGCGTCGCCGCGATGGCGCTGGAGGCGGGGGTGCCGGTGGTGCCGTGCGCGGTGATCGGCACGTTCGAGGCGCAGCCGGCCGGGCGGCGGCTGCCGCGCGCCATCGCCCGGGATGATCCCGGGCGCCCCGCCTCCTCAGTGGTGCCGGCCGTCGGTCACGGCTTGGGCGTGGCGTGCGGTGCGCAGGTCACGTCCTTGGCATCGGTCCTGCCGTGCACGAAGTACGCGTCGACGCGGTCGTTGATGCAGGGGTTGACCTGGCCGGTGACGCCGTGCGAACCGGCGTCCTTCTCGGTGATCAGGCGCGAGCCGGCCAGTCGCTCGTGCAGCTCGACGGCGCCGCCGTACGGCGTCGCGGCGTCCCGGGTGCTCTGCACGATGAGCACGCTGGGCAGGCCCTTACCGGTCTTGACGTTCACCGGGGTCTGCTGCTTCTCGGGCCACGTGGCGCAGGGCAGGTTCATCCAGGCGTTGGACCACGTCATGAACGGGGCCTGCCGGTGGATGCGGGTGTTGTCGCGGTCCCAACGCTGCCAGCTGGTGGGCCACTTGGCGTCGTTGCACTCCACGGCCGTGTAGACCGCGTTGCTGTTCTCCGAGGAGATGTTGCCGGCCTTGTCGCTCATGTCGGGCGCGGCGTTGTCGATCAGCGGCTGCTCGTTGCCCGCGACGTACGCGCTCCACGCCTTGGCGACGGGGGCCCACATGGAGTCGTAGTACGGCGCGTTCTGGAAGAAGCCGGTGAGTTCGGCCGGGCCGACCTGGCCGCCGAGCGGGGCCTTCTTCGCGGCCGCGCGCAGCTTCTCCCACTGCGCCTGGACCTTCTCGGGGGTGTCGCCGATGTGGTACGTCGCGTCGTTCTTCGCGACCCACTTCTTCCAGTCGCCCCAGCGGGTCTCGAAGGCGATGTCCTGGTCGAGGTTGGCCTCGTACCAGACCTTCTCGCGCGAGGGGTTCACGACCGAGTCGACGAGCATCCGGCGCACGTGGTCGGGGAAGAGCGTGGCGTAGACGGCGCCGATGTAGGTGCCGTAGGAGACGCCGAGGTAGTTGAGCTTCTTGTCGCCCGTGGCCGCGCGGATGACGTCCAGGTCACGCACGGTGTTGGGCGTCGTCAGGGACTTGAGCAGGTCGCCGCTGCGCTCCTTGCAGCCCTCGGCGTACTCCGCGGCGAGCTTGCGCTGGGCGCGCTTGTCGGCCTCGCTGTCCGGCACCGGGTCGGCCTTGGGCGCCTTGACGAACTCCTGCGGGTCCGCGCAGGAGATCGGGGCCGAGTGGCCCACGCCGCGCGGGTCGAAGCCGACGAAGTCGTAGGCCTTGGCCATCTTGGCGTAGATCGGGTTCTTGGTCGTCACCCGGGTCGGGAAGCGGAGGCCCGAGCCGCCGGGGCCGCCGGGATTGTAGACCAGGGAGCCCTGGCGCTCGTCCTTGGTGCCGGTGCTCTCGGCCCGGTCCACCGCAATCTTGATCTTCTTGCCGTCGGGCTTGGCGTAGTCGACCGGGACGGTCACGAACCCGCACTGGATCGGGGCGTTCAGCCCCCAGTCCTTGGGACAGGTCTGCCAGTCGATACCCGCCTTGGCGGCGCGCGCCGCGGCGATTTTGACGCCACGGTCCTCGGCGGAGCCCTTCTGGTGCTGCACGCCCGCGCTGGCGGGCGTGGCGGCGATGGCGCCGGCTATGAGCGCGCCGGCGACCAGGCTGCCGGCGGCGCCGAGCGCTGCTGTACGTCTCACGTGGTTGTTCCCCCTGCATGGTGCGCCACTTGTGGCGGCGATGATCACAGAGCTGCAGGGGGATCCTGTCTCGTACATCCGTCCGATGAAAAGACCGGACGGCCTATTCTTTACCAACCCGTAGGATTCGCGTCTTCACCAACCCGTGGGAATCGCGGCCGCATCGAGCAGCCGCCGGACGGCCAGCGCGTCCGGCGCGACGGCGGTGACCAGAGCGGCCGGCCCGGCGAGCGGCGTGACCACGGCCTCTCCCGCGCCGTCCGGCGCCGCCAGGACCCGTACCGGTACGGGCTCCTCCTCGTACGCCGGGTCGACGACGAGCAGCTGGCCGACGGCGCGGTGGCCGGCGAGCACCGCTGCCGTGTCCCAACCGGGCACCCCGGGACCGTACGCCGTCTCCTGGTCCAGCAGGACCCGGCCGGCGCGCCGCACCGTCAGCCGGGCGGTGAGCCGGCCGGTGTCCTCGCCGGCCCGGCCGAGCACCTGCTCCTCCCGCAGCACCAGCCGGGCCGAGGCCGCGAGGTCGACGGTGGTGGTCTGGATCAGGTCACTGCCGGCCGCGGTGATCAGCGGCTCGGGCAGCCAGTCCAGGCGGGCCCCGTCGGCCACGTCCAGCGCCACGTCGTAGCGGGCCGTCCCCGGGTGGTGGCCGGGCAGCGCGAGGGTCGCGGCCGCGGCGGTGACCCGCAGGTCGCTGCCGGGACCCGCCGCCGCCTCGATGCGCAGCCGGTCGCCGCCCACGGGGGCGCTCATGGCGCCGACCACGCAGACCCGGGCAGCGCCGTCGTGCGAGGCCAGCCGGCGCAGCGCCAGCGGCCCCGCGCCGTCCAGCACCGGCAGCCGGGAGGCCCCGGACGGCGCGGCGACCGCGGCGATACGGGCGGTGGCGCGCAACTGCCGGGCGGCGGCCGGCGGTACGGCGGCGGGTGCCGCGGTTCCGGCGGAGGCGATCGGGGGCGGCGCGAGGGTCATGCCGGGCCCGCGGTCCACTCGGCGAGGCGCTCGCGGACCCAGTCGGCGACCGGGGCCACGCCGTTCTCGGACTTGATCGCGGTGAAGGCGACGGGCAGTTCGCCGCGCTGCGCCTTGGCGTCCCGCGCCATGCCCTCCAGGTCGGAGCCGACGTACGGGGCGAGGTCGGTCTTGTTGATGACGAGCAGGTCGGCGGTGGTGACGCCGGGGCCGCCCTTGCGCGGGATGTCGTCGCCGCCGGCCACGTCGATCACGAAGATCTGGAAGTCGACCAGGCCCTTGGAGAAGGTGGCGGTGAGGTTGTCGCCGCCGGACTCCACCAGGATCAGGTCGAGCGGGCCGCCCTTCCCGGTGGAGAGCGTGTCCTCCAGGTCCTCCACGGCCTCCAGGTTGGCGGAGATGTCGTCGCGGATAGCGGTGTGCGGGCAGGCGCCGGTCTCCACGGCGGTGATCCGCTCCGGGGGCAGTACGGCCTCGCGGAGCAGGAACTCGGCGTCCTCGCGCGTGTAGATGTCGTTCGTCACGACGGCGATGGACAGCTCGTCACGGAGCGCGCGGCAGAGGGCGGCGACGGTGGCGGTCTTGCCGGAGCCGACCGGCCCGCCGAGGCCGATGCGCACGGCGCGGCGGGTGCCGTCGGGGCGCCGGGGCTCGGCGGCGCTGTAGGTGTGGCGGTGCGGGAACTTCTCGTCGAGATCGTGGTCGAGGTGCATGGTCACTCCGTGTGGTGCGTAAGTGGTGGTGGCGGTGCGGCGCCGCGTGCCCTCAGGACGCGAACAGCCGTACCGGCCAGGCGGCGTGCTGCTGTGCGGTGATGTCCAGCAGCGGCGCCGAGCGGGCGGGCAGCGCGCCGATGCCCTCTCGGGGGACGTGCTCGGCGGCGGCGACGGCCTCGGCCACGACCCCGTCGAGGTCGGACGCGAGCCGCGCGAGCACCGCGGTGGCGTCGAACGGGTCCAGGCTCAGCAGGCGGACGACGGCGGTCGCCGGGCCGCTCACGGTCTCGTAGACCACGGCGTACGCGGCGTCCTCCGGCGCCAGGCCCGCCGACCGCGCGGCGAGCCCGAGCACGACCGGCTGGTGCGCGCCCTTGGGGCGGGCGGCGGCGAGCGCGTCCAGCTCGGGCGACGGCCAGGTCGCGCGGGCGGCCCGCATCATCTGGCGGCCCAGCTTGCGGGCGACGGTGCGCAGCGCCGGTACGGGCGTACGGGCGTCGGCCGCATCGTCCAGCGCAAGCGGGTCGCAGCCGCCCGCGGCGGCCGCCGCCAGTCCGGCGGCGACCAGCCCGGCGGTGTGCAGCCGGCCGCGGCAGAACGCCTCCAGCGTCGCCGCGTCCGTGATGCGGCCCGCGGCGACGGCCGCTTCGGCGCCGCCGGAGTGCGCGTGGCCGCCGGCGGGGAAGCGGCCGTCGGCGAGGACGAGCAGCGCGGCGCGGCTCATCGGCCCCGGCCCTTCGGCAGCGGTGACTGGGTGGTACTCATCAGAACAGGAAGTACCTCTGCGCCATGGGCAGTTCGGCCGCCGGGGCGGGCTCGACCACCTCGTCGTCGATGGTCACCGTGAAGGTGTCGGGGTCGACCACGACCTTCGGCAGCGCGTCGTTGTTGCGCATGGCCGCCTTGCCCACCTGGCGGGTGGAGCGGATGGCGGTCAGCTCCTTCGCGACGCCGAGCCGTTCGGCCAGCCCGTCCTCGACCGCCTGCTCGGAGACGAAGTTGAGCGAGTTCGCGCCGGGGGCCTTGCCGATCGCGCCGAACATCGGGCGGGGCAGGACCGGCTGCGGGGTCGGGATGGACGCGTTGGCGTCGCCGATCTGCGCGTACGCGATCTGGCCGCCCTTGATGACCAGCCGCGGCTTGACGCCGAAGAACGCCGGGTCCCACAGCACGAGGTCGGCGAGCTTGCCGGCCTCGACCGAGCCGACGACGTGGTCGATGCCCTGGGCGATCGCCGGGTTGATGGTGTACTTCGCGACGTACCGCCGTACGCGGTTGTTGTCGGCCGCGAAGTCCCCTTCCAGCGCGCCGCGGCGCTTCTTCATCACGTGCGCGGTCTGCCAGGTGCGCATCACGACCTCGCCGATGCGGCCCATCGCCTGCGCGTCGGACGACATCATCGAGATGGCGCCCATGTCGTGCAGGATGTCCTCGGCCGCGATGGTCGAGGGGCGGATGCGGGACTCGGCGAAGGCCAGGTCCTCGGGGACCGCGGGGTTCAGGTGGTGGCAGACCATCAGCATGTCGAGGTGCTCCTCGACGGTGTTGACGGTGTGCGGCCGGGTCGGGTTGGTCGACGCGGGCAGTACGTTCGGCTCCGACACCATGGCGATCATGTCGGGCGCGTGGCCGCCGCCGGCGCCCTCGACGTGGAAGGCGTGGATCGAGCGGCCGGCGATGGCGGCGATGGTGTCGCCGAGGAAGCCGGCCTCGTTCAGGGTGTCGGTGTGGATCGCGAGCTGGGCGCCACTCTCGTCGCAGACGTTCAGGCAGGCGTCGAGCACGGCCGGGGTGGCGCCCCAGTCCTCGTGGATCTTGAAGCCGAGCACGCCGGCCCGCAGTTGGTCGCGCATGGAGGACACCGACACGGTGTTGCCCTTGCCGAGCAGCCCGACGTTGACGGGGAAGGCGTCCATCGCCTCGAAGAGCCGGGAGACGTGCCAGGCGCCGGGGGTGATGGTGGTGGCCTTGCTGCCCTCGGCCGGGCCCGTACCGCCCCCGATCATGGTGGTGACGCCGGAGGCCAGCGCCTCGGTCGCCTGCTCGGGGCAGATGAAGTGCACGTGGGTGTCGATGGCGCCGGCGGTGAGGATCTTGCCCTGGCCGGCGATGATCTCGGTCTCCGGGCCGATCACCAGGTCGGGGTGGACGCCGTCCATGGTGTCGGGGTTGCCGGCCTTGCCGAGGGCCACGATGCGGCCGTCGCGGATGCCGACGTCGGCCTTGACGATGCCCCAGTGGTCGATGACGATCACGCCGGTGATCACGGTGTCCGGCGCGCCGTCCGCGCGGGAGAGCCGGGACTGGCCCATCGACTCGCGGATGACCTTGCCACCGCCGAAGACGGCCTCGTCACCGCTGCGGCCGGGGCCGCCCGACAGGTCCTCGACGATCTCGATCAGCAGGTCGGTGTCGGCCAGCCGCACCAGGTCGCCCGCCGTGGGGCCGAAGAGGTCGGCGTACGCGGCGCGGGAAAGTTCAGCCATCGAGGGTGCCTCCGGTCTCGCCACGCAGGCCCGCGACGATCCGCTTGCCCCCGAGGGGCACGAGTTCGACCTCGGTGGGGATACCGGGCTCGAAGCGCACGGCCGAGCCGGCGGGGACGTTCAGGTGCTTGCCGTGCGCGGCCGCACGGTCGAAGTCGAGGCCGGGGTTGGCCTCGGCGAAGTGGTAGTGCGAGCCGACCTGCACGGGGCGGTCGGCGATGTTCAGGACGGTCATGCGGGTGATGGGCAGGCCCTCGTTGAGGCGCACCGGCTCGTCCGCGTAGACGATCTGTCCCGGGATCATCTTCGGTTCTCCCTGGGTCAGCTGATGGGGTCGTGGACGGTGACGAGCTTGGTGCCGTCCGGGAAGGTCGCCTCGACCTGGACGTCGTGGATCATCTCGGGAACGCCCTCCATGACGTCGTCCCGGGTGAGCACCTTGCGCCCGGAGGACATGAGTTCGGCGACCGTCCGGCCGTCGCGTGCGCCTTCCAGGATGTGCACGGTCAGCAGGGCAATGGCTTCGGGGTGGTTGAGCCGTACGCCGCGGGCCCGGCGCTTTTCGGCAACGTCCGCCGCGACATGAATCATCAGCCGTTCTTGTTCATGCGGAGTCAGTTGCATATTCCACCTCACAATTCTGCGCCTGGACCGCATCGACCCAGGTCACGGGCGTCAACCCACCCGTTTATATAGATGTATCACACATTCAACAAAGGGAAAGCAAACTGATCTCCAGGTAAGTTCCATGAAACGGCACCGACTTCGCAGGCTAGCCCCGCCTGATGACGCCCGCGTTACCTCGGTGAATCCCTTGTTAAATCTGGCGAGCAGGCCCCTCGGGAGCAATTCCCGGCCTAGCCCCCACTTCCCTCGAAAGAGACAAAACAGACCGGCGCCCCGCTCGCCGGAACACCGCGTTCGGTATCCGCTCTTGACTGCCCATCGACAAGTCACGATGCTCATGTCCGCGCGCTCGCACGCCTCACGCGTCGCGCACGCGCTTCCGAACAACAGCAAGCTCCGCAACACCACCCCCCACACCAGTATCGGAGCCACATCGTGACCCGTTCCGTACGAATACGTCGGGCCGTCCTCGCGGCGGGCGCCTGCACCGCCGTCGCCGCCACGCTCTTCACCGCGGCCGGCGCCCAGGCGGGCACCACCCCGCAGGCCGCGCCGGACATCCCCGTCTCCGCCGTCAAGGGCGACCTGGACCAGCTCCAGTCCATCGCCGACGCCAACGGCGGCAACCGCGCCCACGGCCAGCCCGGTTACAAGGCGTCCGTGGACTACATCAAGGGCAAGCTGGACGAGGCCGGATTCACCACGAAGGTCCAGGAGTTCGACGAAGGCGGGAGCACGGGCTACAACCTCATCGCCGACTGGCCCGGCGGCGACGAGAGCAAGACGGTGATGGCCGGCGCCCATCTGGACTCCGTGGACGCGGGCCCGGGCATCAACGACAACGGCTCCGGCTCGGCCGGCATCCTCGAAGTCGCCCTCGCGGTCGCCAAGGCGGACCTCAAGCCCGCCAAGCACCTGCGGTTCGGCTGGTGGGGCGCCGAGGAGCTCGGCATGGTCGGCTCGACGCACTACGTGGACGGCCTGGCCGAGGCCGACCGCGCGAAGTTCGACTCCTACCTGAACTTCGACATGATCGGCTCCCCCAACCCCGGCTACTTCGTCTACGACGACGACACCCGGCTGGAGAAGGTCTTCACGGACTGGTACGCGACCAAGAACATCGTCACGGAGAAGGAGACCGAGGGCGACGGCCGCTCGGACCACGCGCCCTTCAAGGACGCCGGCATCCCCGTCGGCGGCCTCTTCTCCGGCGCGGACTACAAGAAGACCGCGGAGCAGGCCAAGAACTGGGGCGGCACGGAGGGCAAGGCCTTCGACGCCTGCTACCACCGGTCCTGCGACACCTCGAAGAACATCGACGACAAGGCGCTGGACACCAACACCGACGCCATCGCGCACGCCGTCTGGGAGCTCAGCTCCTGACGCCCACCCCTTCGACGGGCTCGTTCAGCTCCTGACGCCCACCCCTTCGACGGGCTCGTTCAGCTCCTGACGCCCACCCCTTCGACGGGCTCGTTCAGCTCCTGAGCCCGCCCTCCCGCAGGGCCGGCTCAGCAGCTGACCCGTCTCACTTCTCGTGGCCCGGTCGCCGATCCCCGGCGGCCGGGCCGCGGTGTTCCGCGGCGATACCGAACCGGCGCCGTTCGCCCGCAGCGGACGCCGGCAGCTGCCGGACCGCGGAGACGGTGCTGATGACCTCCTCCTCGGCACCCGCTTCCGCGCGGTCGAGCTCTTCGAGCCTCTGCAGGTCAGCCGCCGAAACCAGCGCCGCCAAGGGCTTGCCGTGGCGCGTGACGACCACGCGCTCGGAGCCGTACACGACGCGGTTGATCAAATCCGCGAGCTCCGCCCGGGCTTGCGTCACCGGAATCTCGTAGGTCATGCTCCCCATTCTAACGGGATGTACGTCCTGTACATTTTTTACAAACGAACAGAGGAGGAGCCCTCATGCTCGAACCCACGGCCCGCTACGTCCTTCCGGAGTTCACCGAGCGCACGACGCAGGGCACCCGCACGCTCGACCCGTACTCCAAGCTGCTCGACGAGCGCATCGTCTTCCTCGGCACCCCGATCGACGACACCGCGGCCAACGACGTGATGGCGCAGCTGATCCACCTCGAACACGCCGCGCCCGACCAGGCCATCTCCCTCTACATCAACTCCCCCGGCGGCTCCTTCACCGCGATGACCGCGATCTACGACACGATGCAGTTCGTCACCAGCCCCATCGAGACGGTCTGCCTCGGCCAGGCCGCCTCGGCCGCCGCCGTCCTGCTCGCCGCCGGTCAGCCCGGTCGCCGCCTCGCCCTCCCCGGCGCGCGCGTCCTCATCCACCAGCCGTCCTTCAGCGAACCGGTCGAGGGCCAGATCACCGACCTGGACCTGCAAGCCCGCGAACTGCTCCGCACCCGCGCCCTGCTGGAGGAGCTGCTCGCCCGACACACCGGCCGATCGCGCGACCAGATCGCCGCCGACATCGAGCGCGACAAGATCCTCGACGCGCAGGAGGCCGTGGCGTACGGGCTGATCGACGGCCTCACCCGCGGCCGCAAGACGTCGGCCGGCGGCTCCGGTACGGCTCGGGGCGCGAGGTGAGGGAATGGCCGCTCTCCCTCCCGAGCTGCCGCCGCTGCCCGCGCTGACCCGGGCCGAAGGCGCCTTCATCGACAGCTATCTGCACGTCCTGGACCTGCTGGGACGGATCAACCCGGTACGCGGCGACGGCACGTACCGGGGGCTGCGGGCCGCGCAGGCGTTGGTCGGCCGGGCCACGGAGCTGCGGGACGCACTGGCCCTGATGCACGAGCGCGGCGAGACGGAGCTGCACGCCGACACCCTCACCCGTGCGCTGCGTGTGCTGGACGGGGAGCGGCGGGCCGGTCTCGTCGCCGTCCCGCCGCCTGCTGAGGAATGACGGGACGATTCCCTTCCGTACGGGGCCCGGCACCCGATCGGACTCCGCCCGATGGGGTGCCGGCGGATGCGACGGGTGCGGGACTCGACTTGCGCGCTACGCCGACATGTCGACTTGCAGACCGTACGACAGCGCCGGTGCGGGGGTGCGTACGGCGTTCGGTCCGCTCGACGCAACGGGCCTGTCCACCCGAATGGATCAAGCGTGACGACCCTCACACCAGGAATGTTCACTCCGGCTACACCGGTGCCTTGCGGAACGATCCTTTTGACGACAAGCCCCCGCCACAGCGGCGGGGCGGTCCGGGCGGACGCCTAATCCTGCCGCCGTACCCGGGCGTCTGGTCGATACACCTGGATCGGCAGGAGCGGAGGACCCGAGCACGACGGGGCCACCGGCCGGCTGCGGAAGCGGCCGGCGGTCCCTTGGGGTGAAGCCGGTGCCACCTTGCGGTGGCGTACGTCCGGCCGGGCATCTTCGCCTGCCCGAACCCGACAGGTCTTCCTTCGCAGGCGGCTGACGAAGGAGTGCGCATGTCTGCGCGCGATCATCATCCTGCTTCTGGTGTGCCCGCCCTGGTGTCCCGTGCCGCGGCGGTTTCGGTGCTCACGCTGGCACTGGTGGGAGGTGGGGGCCTGATCCCCGGCAGCACGGAGGGCGCCACGGCGGCAGCCGCCCCGGTCTCCGTGACGGCGTCCACGACGACCACGACGACCGCCATGACAGCGGTGTCGGCGGTCTCGTCGGGCTCCGGCCACAGGGCGCTGCGCATCGCGGCGTCGAAGAAGGGCTCCCCGTACCGTTGGGGAGCCACGGGCCCACGCAGCTTCGACTGCTCGGGGCTGACGCAGTACGCGTTCAAGCGCGCCGGCAAGCGGCTGCCGCGTACCGCGGATTCCCAGTACCGCCACGTCCGGCACATCAGCGCCTCCGCACGGAAGCGGGGTGACCTGGTCTTCTTCCACGCCGGCGGCACGGTGTACCACGTCGGCATCTACGCCGGGAAGGGCCGCATCTGGCACGCCCCCAAGCCCGGCGCCTCGGTCCGCAAGGAACGCATCTGGACCCGAAGCGTCTGGTACGGCCGCGCGTAACCGCTCCTGAGGAGCCCCGGGGAGCCGACCGCGACGCCTCCTCGGGGCTTCCACCCTGAGGCTTCCACCCTGAGGCGAGTACGAACTCACCGCTCCGGGCCGGACCTTGCCGGCCCCCCTCAGCACGCACGTCGGTCGCCTGATGCGCATTTTCCGGGGGCAGGGTCACGGAAGGCGGCGGAAGGGCCGGGGCGCTTGTTTCGCCGGTCCGTCGGGCGGCGGCTGCGACGGTGTCGGACGAGAATTATGCGTTTTACCGCAGCCTCTCCGTTCAGGTACTGCCGGTGGCCGCGGTGGTGTTCATCGTCTGGTTCCACCGCACCAGGATCAACGGGGACATCTGGAAAGCCAGCAGTGCGCCCGGGAGTCGGGTTTCGAGTGCTGTGGTGAATGGACCGCGGCGACCGCGTCCAGTACATCGGAAAGGAACAGGGGCCGCACCGCCGTCCGCAGTTCTCCGAACTCCTCGGCCCGGCGGCCCGCACGACGGTCCCGCAAGGCGTATGAGCCCGCCGCCTGCCTGCGCGTGGGCACGAGGGTGCGGACCTCCGCGATCAGGGGCGCCCACGCCGGCCCACCATACGGAGCGTCGGCCGGTCCGCCGGCCCACGGCGGGCCGCGGCGAATGATCTCGGCCGCATTGGCGGTGGTCACTCAGGCCTTCGCTTCGCGGGGAGCGGCCCGAGGGGCGGGGGTCGGCCAGGGGAGGGCGACCCAGACCGTCTTGCCGCCGACGTCGGACGGTTCGACGGTGATCTTCCCGCCGGATTCCGCGACGAGGGTGCGGATGATGACCAGGCCGCGGCCGTTGTCCTGCTGGACGGCGGCCGGGAGCCGGCGCGGCATACGGGGATGGCTGTCCGTGACGCCGATGTGCAGGGATTCGTGCCGGTCCAGGTGGAGGACGACGGTGAAGGCCGGGGACCGGCCGAGGGTGTGGACCACGGCGTTCGTGGTCAGCTCGGAGACGATGAGCAGTACGGCGTCCAGGAGACCGGCGCGCTCCGCGCCACCCGCTTCGTCCCACTCGTTGAGGACTTCAGTAACGTATCTGCGCGCCGTTGGTACGGACTCCGGCGCGCTCGGCAGGGTCAGTGATGCTTCCTGGTGATCTGCCATCGCCGCGCCCGTCCCTTTCCCACCCGTGGCCGTCTTACCGCTGGGCAGCGGCATGATCAGGTCCGAAAATCGGCCCCGCGTCGCTGCTTTGCGCCAGACTGCCACTCATGCTGCCCCTGTCGTGAGCCATCCACCAAGATATGCATATATCTGTCGCTCGAAGCGGTGAACTCTGCTACGCGAGACCGTATTTGGGCGGCACACTGACGCATCGGTGTCAGTTATGACGAGTCGCGGTTATCCGTGAGGAGGGTTCATGCACCACGGTCCCGCAGTGCGCCGTCGCAAGCTCGGTGCTGAGTTGAGGCGCCGTCGGAATCTGGCCGGGCTCACCAGTGGCGAGGCCGCCCGTCTTGTGGGGTGGCATCAGTCGAAGGTGAGCCGGATAGAGACCGGCCGGAGCGGAGTGCGTCCGGCCGACGTGGAACGGCTGCTGGACGCGTACGACGTGCGCGACGAGGAGTCCCGTACGTTGCTGGCCGCGCTGTGCGGCCAGGACGCGGGCGTCGGGGGCGGAGGGGACGCGGGACGGGGCTGGTGGCACACCTACCGCGATCTGCTGCCGCCGGCGTACCGCGACTTCATCAGCCTGGAGGCCGGCGCCTCGCATGCGCGGACGCTGGAGACGACGGTGGTACCGGGTCTGCTGCAGACCGCGGACTACGCGCGTGCGGTCACCCGGGCTGCGCTGGCCGACCTGCCGCAGAGCAGGATCGATGCGCTGGTCGATGTCCGCATGGAGCGTCAGAACGTGCTGCACGGGGATGCTCCACTGAACATTTCAGCCGTGTTGGACGAGGCCGTCCTACGCCGTCCGGCGGGTGGTCCGGAGGTGATGAAGGCCCAATTGCGGCATCTGCTGGAGGTCATGGAACTGCCGCACGTGCGGCTGCAGGTGATGACGTTTGCGGCCGGTGTCCACATCGGCATCACCGGCCCTTTCGTTATCTTCTCCTTTCCGCTCATTGCTGACTTGGATGTGGTGGTTCTCGACCATTTGACGAGTAGCCTCTACCTCGAACGCAAAGAGGACCTCAGGGCGTACAGCGATGCATTCGACACGCTGCGGGGGCACGCCCTCTCATGCGAGGAATCATCGGCTTTGATTGCCCAGATCGCAGACGGCTGAGTGGCCTGGTCTGGGCGCGTTGAGGAGGCTCCATCATGACGGCATCGCCGCGGTACGTACCCGCCAGCACCGCCCTTACGGGCGTGTGCTGGGTGCGCAGCACGCGCAGTACGGGAATGAACAACTGCGTCGAGACCGCCCGGGTCAACGGTGAAACTCTCGCCGTGCGCGACTCGAAGGACATTTCGGGGCCCGCGTTGCTCTTCGCGGCCCCCGTGTGGCGGGCTTTTGTCGACGCCCTGCACACCGGTGAGCCCACAAAGGCGGGTTGATCCGGACACCTTCGGAAAACCGGTTCAAGAATAAAATTCGGCGACCGGTTCCGGGAAAATAGTTCAAGCGGTCGGCGCGGTCGAAAGAATCGCGCCGACCGCTTCGTCCATCTGCTGCTCGGTCAGATCCCCGCGGGCGGTCAGCCGCAGCCGCGAAATGCCGTCGGGAACGGACGGCGGGCGGAAACACCCCACGGCCAGACCCGCGGCGCGGCAGTCCGCCGCCCACCGCACGGCCTGTTCGGGCGAGGGCGCGCGTACGGACACGACGGCGGCGTCCGGGAGGGCCGCGGCGAGCCCCGCGGCCGTCAGCCGCCGGTGCAGCGTACGGGCCACGGCCCGGGCCCGGCCCGCGCGCTCGGGCTCCCGACGCAGCAGTTGGAGCGCGGCGAGCGCGCCCCCGGCGGCCGCCGGCGCCAGCCCCGTGTCGAAGATGAACGTACGGGCCGTGTTGACCAGGTGCTCGATGACCTTCGCCGGGCCGAGCACGGCACCGCCCTGACTGCCCAGGGACTTGGAGAGCGTCATGGTGGCGACCACGTCCCGGTCCCCCGCCAGGCCCGCGTCCCACAACGCACCGCGCCCGCCCGCCCCCAGGACGCCCAGCCCGTGCGCGTCGTCCACCAGCAGCGCGGCACCGTGCGCGCGGCAGGCGGTGGCGTACGCGGCCAGCGGCGCGGCGTCCCCGTCCACGGAGAAGACGGAGTCCGAGACGACCACGGCGCGGCCCTCGTGGTCCGGTTCGGCCCGCGCGGCATCGAGGGTCTTGCGTACCGCCTCGGGGTCGCTGTGCGGGACCACGGCCGTACGGGCGCGGGAGAGCCGGCAGCCGTCGATGAGCGAGGCGTGGTTCCCGGCGTCGGAGACGACGAGCGAGCCGCGCCCGGTGAGCGCGGTGACGGCCGCGAGGTTGGCCGCGTACCCCGAAGACAGCACGAGAGCGGCTTCGAAACCACAGTATTCGGCCAGTTCCGCTTCGAGCCCGGCGTGCAGTTCCGTGGTACCGGTGACCAGCCGGGAGCCGGTCGCGCCGGCGCCCCAGCAGTGCGCGGCGGCCGCGGCGGCGCGGGTGACCTCGGGATGCCGGGCGAGCCCGAGGTAGTCGTTGCTCGCCAGGTCCAGCAGGGGGGAATCGGCCGGGCGGGGGGTCAGGGTCCGTACGAGCCCCGCCCTGCGGCGCTTCTCGCGCGCCTCGTCGATCCACTCGAAGGGGTCGTCACCGGACGGAACGGCGGCGGGCTCGGCAGACATCGGCATCCTCGGGTTTGTCGGCTGTCGATAGACGTTAGCGGTCGTTACGCCTGTCTACGGTGTGGCAATACACACACCCCCAACCTGCGGCGTTGTCGGAATCCTCCTTGGCCGCGGCCGGTGCCGTAGGCCAGGATCTTCGCCATGGACCTGCTGAACGCTCTGGTGGAGAAGGGCCTGCGACGCGAGTCGCCGACCCGCGAAGAGGCACTCGCCGTACTGGCGACATCCGATGACGAGCTGCTCGACGTCGTGGCGGCGGCGGGCAAGGTCCGCCGCCAGTGGTTCGGGCGGCGGGTGAAGCTGAACTATCTGGTCAACCTGAAGTCGGGCCTGTGCCCCGAGGACTGCTCGTACTGCTCCCAGCGGCTGGGCTCCAAGGCCGAGATCCTCAAGTACACCTGGCTCAAGCCCGACGAGGCCTCCAAGGCGGCCGCCGCCGGCGTCGCGGGCGGCGCCAAGCGCGTCTGCCTCGTCGCGAGCGGCCGCGGGCCGACGGACAAGGACGTGGACCGGGTCTCGCAGACGATCTCGGCCATCAAGGAGCAGAACGAGGGCGTGGAGGTCTGCGCCTGCCTGGGTCTGCTCTCCGACGGCCAGGCGTCGCGGCTGCGGGAAGCGGGCGCCGACGCGTACAACCACAACCTCAACACGTCCGAGGCGCAGTACGGACAGATCACGACGACTCATACGTACGCGGACCGGGTCTCGACCGTGCAGCAGGCCCAGGCGGCGGGCATGTCGGCGTGTTCCGGCCTGATCGCGGGCATGGGCGAGACCGACGAGGACCTCGTCGACGTGGTCTTCTCGCTGCGCGACCTGGACCCGGACTCGGTGCCGGTCAACTTCCTGATCCCCTTCGAGGGCACCCCGCTGGCCAAGGAGTGGCACCTCACCCCCCAGCGCGCCCTGCGCATCCTGGCCATGGTCCGCTTCGTCTGCCCGGACGTCGAGGTACGCCTCGCCGGCGGGCGCGAGGTGCATCTGCGCACCCTCCAGCCGCTCGCGCTGCACCTGGCCAACTCCATCTTCCTGGGCGACTACCTCACCAGTGAGGGCCAGGCCGGCAAGGACGACCTGGCGATGATCGCGGACGCCGGGTTCGAGGTCGAGGGCACGGACACCACCACGCTGCCCGCGCACCGCGCCGACGCGCTCGCCGCGGCCGGCTGCGGCGGGCACGCCGAAGAGGCCGCGGGCGGCGGCTGCGGGGGGCACGCCAAGGAGGCCGCGGGCGGTGGCTGCGGGCCGTGCGGTGACGGCGGTGCCGAGCCGGAACCGGTGACCGCCGCCGAACCCGAGCCGGTGCCCGCCGGTGCGGTGGCGGAGGCGCGGGACGCCGACGGTGTCCGTACGGACCTGGTCGCGGTACGCCGCCGGGGCGCCGGCACCGACCTGCCGCCCAATGCCTGAGCCGGAAACCATGGACACGCACGACCTGCTGGCCCTGGACCGGCAGCACGTATGGCACCCGTACGGCCCGATGCCCGGCACGGACGATCCGCTGGTGATCGAGTCCGCCGCCGGGGTCCGGCTGCGCACCGCCGAACCGGTGCAGGGCCACACCGAGCTGGTCGACGGCATGTCGTCCTGGTGGTCCGCGATCCACGGCTACAACCACCCGGTGCTCAACGAGGCCGCGCGCGGCCAGCTGGACCGGATGAGCCATGTGATGTTCGGCGGGCTCACGCACGAGCCCGCCGTCCGGCTCGCGAAGCGGCTCGCGGACCTCGCGCCGGGCGACCTGGAGCACGTCTTCCTGTGCGACTCCGGGTCCGTCTCGGTCGAGGTCGCCGCCAAGATGTGCCTGCAGTACTGGCGTTCGCTCGGCCGCCCGGCCAAGCAGCGGCTGCTGACCTGGCGCGGCGGCTACCACGGCGACACCTGGCAGCCGATGTCGGTGTGCGACCCGGACGGCGGGATGCACGACCTGTGGTCCGGGGTACTGCCCCGGCAGGTGTTCGCCGACGAGCCGCCCGCCGGCTTCGACGCGCCGCTGGACGAGGCGTACGCCGACCACCTGCGGGAGCTGATCGGCCGCCACGCCGAGGAGCTGGCCGCGGTGATCGTCGAGCCGGTCGTGCAGGGCGCGGGCGGCATGCGCTTCCACTCCCCCGCGTACCTGAAGGTGCTGCGGGAGGCGTGCGACGCGCACGACGTCCTGCTCGTCCTCGACGAAATCGCCACCGGCTTCGGCCGGACCGGCGAACTCTTCGCGGCCGGGCACGCGGGCGTCGTACCGGACGTCATGTGCGTCGGGAAGGCGCTGACCGGCGGCTACCTGACCATGGCGGCGACGCTGTGCACGCCGCGGGTGGCCGACGGGATCTCCCGCGGCGAGGTGCCGGTGCTCGCACACGGGCCGACGTTCATGGCCAACCCGCTGGCCGCCGCGGTCGCGGGCGCCTCCCTGGACGTCCTCCTCCAGCAGGACTGGCGCCAGGAGATCAAGCGGATCGAGGCCGGGCTGCGGGACGGCCTGAAACGGGCCAGGACGATCCCGGGCGTTCGGGACGTACGGGTACTGGGCGCCATCGGCGTCGTCCAGCTCGACCATCCGATCAACATGACGGCCGCGACCCGGGCCGCCGTCGGCGAGGGCGTCTGGCTGCGCCCGTTCCGCGACCTCATCTACACCATGCCGCCGTACATCACCGGCGACGAGGACATCGCCCGTATCTGTGCCGCGGTGTGTGCCGCCGCGCGCGAGGGCTGAGAGGAACACGTTTCACATGTCGGTGCTGTTCATCACGGGCACGGGCACGGAGATCGGCAAGACGGTCACCACCGCCGCCATCGCCGCCGCCGAACTGGCCCGCGGCCGCTCGGTCGCCGTGCTCAAAGCCGCCCAGACCGGCGTCGCTCCGGGCGAACCGGGCGATGCGGCCGAGGTGGCGCGGCTGGCCGGCGACGCGGTGACCACCGCCGAGATCGCCCGGTTCCCCGAGCCGCTGGCACCCGCGACGGCCGCCCGCCGGGCCGGGCTGCCGCCGGTGCGTACGGAGCAGATCGCCGAGGCGGCGGAGAAGCTGGCCACCGAGCACGACGTGGTGCTGGTGGAGGGCGCCGGCGGGCTGCTGGTCCGGTTCGACGAGACCGGCGCGACCCTCGCCGACGCGGCGAAGGCGCTCGGCGCACCGGTGCTGATGGTCGCGCAGGCCGGGCTCGGCACGCTCAACGCCACGGCGCTGACGGCGCTCGCGCTGCGGACGGCGGGCATCGAGACGCCCGGTGTCGTCATCGGCAGCTGGCCCGCCGAGCCGGATCTTGCCTCGCGCTGCAACGTGGAGGATCTGCCGGAGGTGGCGGGGGCGCCGTTGCTCGGCCTTGTGCCGGCCGGGTCCGGAGCCTTGCCGCCGGCCCGTTTCCGGGCCGAGGCGGCACGGTGGCTGGCGCCTCGGCTGGGAGGTACGTGGGGCGGGTGACGGCCGCGCCGGGGTGTTCCGGGGGCTCTGCCCCGGAACACCCCGGGCCCTCAATCGCCGGAGGGCTTGCTTTACGCAAGCCCCTCAGTCCAGCTCCGCGCCCTTCCGCTCCGGGATCAGCAGCATCGCTGCCATGTCCAGGACGTAGATGACGGCGAGCAGGCCGATGGCCTTCTGGAAGCCGTAGGTGTGGGCGACGAGGGCGACCACCAGCGGGGCCAGTCCGCCGATGCCGCGGCCGACGTTGAAGAGGACGTTCTGCGCGGTGGCGCGGGCATGCGTCGGGTACAGCTCGGCGATGAGCGCGCCGTAGCCGCCGGTCATGCCGTTGACGAACGCGCCCATGACCGCGCCGCCGATGAGGAGCGCGGTGGGCGTGGACAGCGTGGCGTACGCGAGGACCGTGACGACCGAGCCGGCCTGGAAGATCCAGAACGTGGGGCGGCGGCCGATGCGGTCGGCGAGGTGCCCGAAGGCGAGGATGCCGCAGGCCATGCCGACGACGGTGCCGGCGGTCCAGGCGCCGGACTTGGTGAGGCTGTAGCCGAACTGCTGGGAGAGGTAGCTCGGCAGCCAGGTCATGATGCCGTAGTAGCCGAAGTTCTGTACCGAGGTCAGGACGAGGACGCCGAGGGTGGCGCGGCGCGCGGTGGGGGTGGCGACCAGGGAGCGCAGCGGCGCGGTGGCCGGGCGCTCGGCGGTCTTCGCCGCGGTGAAGGCGGCGGGCTCGTGCATGGTGCGGCGGAAGAGGAAAGCCGCGACGGCGGGCAGCACACCGAGGGCGAAGAGGGCGCGCCAGCCCCAGGCTTCGATGACGGGCGCGGAGACCAGGGCGGCAGCGAGGACGCCGGTCTGCCAGCCGAGGCCGACGTACGAAGTGCCGCGGGCGCGCTTGCGGCTGGGGAACGCCTCGGCGGCGAGCGCCATGCCGATGCCGAACTCGCCGCCGATGCCCATGCCGGCGACGAAGCGGGCGATGGCCAGCTGGGTGAAGTCCTGGGCGGCCGCGGTGAGCCCGGTGAAGACGGCGAAGAGGATGATCGACCAGGTCAGGACGCGGATGCGGCCGAGGCGGTCGGAGAGCACACCGAAGAGGAGACCGCCGACGACGCAGCCGATCAGGGTGATGGTGGTGAGCGAGCCGGCCTGGGTGGGGTCCAGGTGCAGCCCGGTGGTGATCGCGGAGAGCGCGAAGCTGAGGATGAGGAGGTCGAAGCCCTCCAGGCCGTACCCGACGGCGGAGGCGAGTACCGCCTTGCGGGCGTAGGCGTCGGGTGGGGTGGCGGTCGGTTCCGTGGCCACGTCCGCGGGTGGGTTCGGCATGCGTCCTGGTCCTGCTCTTCCGTCCGTACGGTTCGGTGCTGGGCGTACGTCGGGAGAGGGCAGGCGTGCGACAGGGGGACTCGGCCGCGGGCCCGCGCCGACGCGGCCGAGAGGCCATTCTAGGACGGGGCCCGCGGCGCCGGATCACGCGGTGTCCGCACCCGCGACGGGCAGCCCGCTCGGCGGCGCGTACGGGGGTCGCGCGGGCCGAGGTGCCGGTGGACGCGGTGCCGATGGACGCGGTGCCGGCGGTGCCGGGCACGGCGCGGCGCCCGGAGACGGGGGTGCATCGGTCGTCTCCGGACGCCGGCCGCGTCCGCGGATCGGTCAGCGGGCCTCACCGGCCGTGCCGACGCGTCGTGCGGTGGTGGTACGTACGGTCGTGCACGGCGCCTGCGGCCGCGAGGACCGGGTGCCGCGCTGTACCGCGAGTGCGTCGGCGGCGCGGACGCGCGCTGCCGAACCCCGCTGGAAGACCAGCACCACGGCCGGTCCTCCCCCTGCCCGCACATCCGCTCTAACGGACTGGACTTGCCGCCAACGGCCCTGAATGAGGACCAGGTCGCCCTGCCTCACCTGCAGCGCCCTCACCGCACCATCACAGCCCACACTTCTTTTCCCACCCCATCCGTGTGCGGCAGTCCGTTCGGCGCGCCCCCTCCCGGAGGGCGTCCTTCGGTCCTGCCTGATTCGGTCCGGTTACTGTGGCGGCTCGTTCGCTTTCGCGCATACTCCGATCCAGTCACATTGCCGACCGGGAGATATAAGCGCGTTGCACGGGGGCGGGGGTTTGCTGATGCGGTCCGGGTGGCCAGGTCGGCGGGGTACGGGTGGCACTGGGTGCCACAAGTCGCTTGAGCAGGGCGCACGTTCGCCCCTGCCAGGCAAAAGTGCAATATTGCATCCTCCGATACGGGTGCATGGATGCACTTCCGCGCGGGCGCACACCGCTTCGATGGCAGTGCGTGCCACCCCGATCACGCGCCGCTACGGGCCGGTCACCGCCCCACCGACCTTGTTTGCGGGAAGGGTTCGGCGGAATCGCCCCGAACCGCACTCCGCACCGCACTTGGGCTGATCACGGGCCTGTCCGGACGCAACCGGCCGTCCGGGCGGAAGGCACGGGGTGACGGCCGGATAAGTGCGGTACGTGGCGCACGCCACTGCCTCCGAAAGGCCGTTACCCGTCCGTACCGGCGGTTTCGGGAGCCGGCAACTCCCCAGGCCAGTGACGCAGTTCACGCGGCAGCGCGAGGAAGGCGCGTTCCGCCGGGGACAGCAGGCGGTCCCTGCGGTGCACCAGGCTGACCGGCCGGGGGCGCGGCGCGGGTTCGACGGGCAGTACGGCCAGCCGCCCGGCCCGTACGTCCTCCCGCACCGCGTGTTCGGAGATCAGGGCGAGGCCCGTGCCACCGCCGAGCAACTGCTCCTGCACGGCCTCGCCGTTGCCGACGAAGATGTCGCACTCGATGGCGGGGTGCCGTTCCCGGTACCGGGCCAGCAGCGCGGGCAACAGGTACGTGCCGACGGTGGTGGAGCCGCCGACCGGCAGCCGTCCGGTGGCCAGCCCGCTGACCTGCTGCACGGCGGCGACCGCTTCCTCCGCGAGCAGGAAGACCCGCTTGCCGTACTCGGCGAGCACCTCACCCTCGGCGGTCGGCCGAGCCCGGGCCCCCGTCGGGAGTTCTGACAACGCCCGCTGACCCGGTCGAGCAGAGAAATCCGGGCTCCGCCATCTGATGAATTGATGCAGCCGGGGTGCAAGGATCACGCCATGCCCAAGGACGCCAACTTCACCCTCGTACAGCTCCGCTACTTCCTCGCCGCCGCGGAGCTCGGCAGCATGACCGCAGCGGCCCAGCGGATCAGTGTGTCGCAGTCGGCGATCTCGACCGCGGTGACGCATCTGGAGCGGGAGCTGGGCGTGCAGCTGCTGATCCGGCACCACGCCAAGGGCCTGTCGCTGACCCGGGCCGGCGAGCGTTTCCTGCACGAGCTGCGCGGCTTTCTCACCCACGCCGAGGACCTGACGGAGACGGCCCGCAGCCTGGGGACGGAGCTGGTGGGCGAGTTGGCGGTGGGCTGTTTCCAGACGCTGGCGCCGTTCTGTCTGCCGCGGCTGCTGCGGGAGTTCGGGGATGCGCACCCCGCGGTGCGGGTGCAGGTCACCGAGGGCGACATCCGGGCGGTGCAGCAAGACCTGCGCGGCGGCAGATGCGAGCTGGCGCTCCTGTACGACCTGGGCCTGGACCCGGACATCGAGCGGGAGGTACTGGCGGTGGCGCCGCCGTACGCGCTGGTGCCGCCGGACCATCCGCTGGCGGGCGCGGGTGCGGTGCGGCTGTCGGAGCTGGCGGCCGAGCCGATGATCCTGCTCGATCTGCCGCTGAGCCGGGACTACTTCCGCTCGCTGTTCCTGAAGACGGGCAGGGAGCCGAAGGTGCGGCACCGCAGTACGAGTTACGAAACGGTGCGTGCGATGGTGGCAGCCGGGCACGGCTTCGCGCTGCTCAACCAGCGTCCGGTGCACGACATGACGTACGACGGCGGGCGGGCTGTCGCGCTGCGGCTGACCGATCCGCTGCCGGCGCTGCCGGTGGTCCTCGCGCAGCTGTCGGGGGTGCGGCCGACCGCCCGCGCCCAGGCGTTCGCGGCGGTGTGCCGGACGGTGCTGGGCGCCTGAACCTCCCCTTCCGGGGCTCCTGATGGGGCAGCTGACCAGCCCGGCGGATCGGCGGAGACCGAGCTCATCGCGCTGACCGTCTGCGCGAAGCGGCCCGCGGGGCCGTCGGTGGCGACCACCGTGACGCCGGTGGCGGCGTTGCCCATGGCCGCGACGAAGTCCGCGCGGCGGGCCCGCGGATCCACCGCGTCGTCCAGAGTGAGGGTCATCATCAGCCTCCCGAGGCGTGCGGGGTCTGCTGATCCATGACTATGGGTCGCTGCTGGTGTGCGTCAACCGGCGCAGCCCGCTCGCGGACGCCGCGGTGCGCAACGGTGTCTTCACGGCCAATGTCCTGACGGTGCGTCAGGCGCACGTCTCGGACGTGTTCGCCGGCCGCCCGTCCGGTGGCGACACCCCGTACCGCCCTACGACTTCGGCTGCGCGGACTGGTTCCCGCTGCACACCGGAGCGCCCGCGCTGGCCGGCGCCGCCGCGGTCTTCGACTGCCGGCTGGCCACCGGCCACGAGCACGGCACGCACCGCATCGACGCTGCTGCTGTCGTACCTCGCGATGGTGCCGGCCCTGATCCGGCTGCGGCTGCGGCACGCGGAGGTGCCCCGCCCGTACGAGGTGCCGTTCGGCACGCGCGGCTTCGTGGTGTGCGCGTCGCTCGTGTACGCGTGGATCGTGCTGGGCTGCTGGGTGGCGCTGTTCCCCGGCACCCTGAAGCACCTCGTCGGCCTGCGGTACGACTTCGCCGACACCTGGGACGTCTCCCGGGCCACCTTCGAGACCTTCACCCTGGGCACGGTCGCCCTCCTGCTGGCCGTCGGTGCTCTCGGGCTGCGGGGCCGCCGGCGCACGGGCTAACAGGCGTCGTTGCGCCACAGTTTGTTCGGGTCGTCGCCCACGGTGTCGAGAATGAGCTGCGCGTCGCGCTGCCCCAGCCGGATCGCCTCGTCGATGAACTCCGGTTGGAAAAGGAGGTAGCTGAGCAGTTCGCCGCGGCTGTGCCCCGGTCCCAGCAGGAAGGACAGCACGGCCAGGTCGAGGTCGGACAGCCGGCGGATACCGCGGAAGTACGTGTCGAGGACGTAGGCAGCGCGCTCGCCGAGCCGGTCGCCCTGTCCGGGCGGCGGGCCGCCGAAGAGGTACTCGATGACCTCGTACGGCCGCCCGCCGGGGCTGCGGCCCCGGCCTCCGGACCTCAGCAGCTCGTCGACCTTGCCGAGCGTCCGGGTGTCCTCGATCATCCGGTCGGCCAGCACGCCGTTCAGGACCTGCGCGACCACGTCCGCCACCGCGGGCGCGGGCCCGCCCGGGCCGTGGGCGCGGGGCAGGTACCGCAGCGGGGTGGTGGCGACGATCACGACGCGGCGGGCACCGAGCGAAATCACCGGCTTGATGGGCGCGTTGAGCCGTACGCCGCCGTCCATGTACCAGCCGTCGGCCTCCGCGAGGTACACGGGCGGGAACGCCACCGGGATGGCGGCGGACGCCAGGACGTGCTCCTCGGTGAGCACCGTACGGGAGTAGTCCACCGCCCGGTCGACGTCGCTCTCGGGCAGGTCGGCGGCGCGTGGTCCTTCCACGAAGATCTCCGTGCGGCCACTGGAGCAGGACGTGGTGGCCACCGCGACGGCTTGCACCGTGCCGCTCAGCATGTTGGCGTGCAGCTGGCGCCAGTCCAGCTTCGTGCGCAAGGTCTCCCGCAGCGGGCGGGTGTCGAGGAGGCCGGACACCGGTGGCCGGCCCGGGTCGAACAGCGCGGCGAGGTACTGCCGCAGCAGCGCCGGCACGGCGGGCAGGAAGGGCGCGAGTACCTGGTCCTTCGTCAGCCGCCGCCAGGCCCGCAGCGCTTCGTCGGCGGCCTGCTGCGCGGGCAGGTGGGCCAGTGAGGCGAAGAGCACCGCGTTGAGCGCTCCGGCGCTGGTGCCGACGAACGCCTCGGGCCGCTGCCGGAACTCCGCGAGCGTGGGCAGCAGCGTCGCCAGCATGCCGGCCTCGTACGCGCCCCGGGCGCCGCCGCCCGCCAGGACGACGCCCACCGTGGCGTCGTCCGGCGGGTCTCCCGGCTCCTGGTCGGTCATCACCACTCCCCCTCGTGCGGACGGCCGGCAGGTCGATCGCACACCGGCGCGGGGCGCCGCGCAACGGGGATACCGGCCATGCGTCCCGGGCTATGGGCGGTACAGGAATTCCGGTGGTTCTGCCCCGGGGCGCGGCGGTGTTCCCTGGTGGGCAGGGCGGCACGACCGGCCGCCGACGTCGTCCTCAGAGGTGGAACCGCACATGAAGGAAGCTGGTGCCGAGCGGCAGAGCGGGCCGCGGACCGAGCGGCTGACCGTCAACGGCCGCGGCTACGCCCGGCCCGCCCGGCCCGTGGTCGTGGTGTGCATCGACGGCAGCGAGGCCGCCTGTCACGAGCGGGCCATCGCCGACGGCCGGATGCCGTTCCTGGAGCGGATGCTGCGGGACGGCAGCGAGCTGCGCGCGGACTGCACGATGCCGTCCTTCACCAACCCCAACAACCTCTCGATCGCGACCGGGGTGCCGCCGGCGGTGCACGGCATCTGCGGAGGTGTTCGCGACCAGCGGGCCGGTCCGCTGCAAGCTGCAGATGCTGCGCACGGGCGTGCAGCCGGGCGGCCGGCAGCTGGGGCCGATGCTGTGCGGCGGGCTGACGCTGTTGCACTACGCGGCGTTCGATGACCTGGCGACGCGCGCGGCGCTGGACACCCGGATGCGGGCCGAGCTGCCCTTCCATCGCGACAACGGCATCCACGTCCTGCTGTCGCAGACGGCGGACGGGCGGCTGACGATCGGCGACAGCCATGCGTACGCGACGACGCACGACCCGTTCGAGAGCTTCGAGAGCGAGGAGATCAACGCGGCGATCAGGGACTACCTGGCCGGCTTCGCGCGGCTCCCGGACACCACCGTCACCGAGCGCTGGTCGGGCTTCCACCCCTCGCTGCGGGACGGCCGTACGGAGCCGGTGGTCGATCCGGAGCCCGGTGTGACGGTGGTCAACGGGGTCGGCGGGGCGGACATGACGCTGTCCTTCGGGCTGGCGGAGGAGGTCGTGGCGGGGCGCTGAGCGGTTCGGAGGGGGTGACGCTCGGCGCGTCCCCTCTTGTGAGGCAGCTCACCTCTTTGCGGTGGAATGCCTGACCCGCCCCGTTTGCTGACATCTGTGCGGCTGCTGGTGGGACAGTGTCCCCGGGCCTCACCCATCGCCCGTGGGGAAGATCGTTCGGCTGAAGCCCCACGGAGCCTTTCGCCGAGAGGCGACCGCCACCAGCAGCCCCCTTCGACGGCCCCGACCGGCCTCCCCCGACCGGTCGGGGCTCTTCTCGTGATGGGATCGGTCACCATGGACCCGACGCACCCGACGAGCACTCCCCCGGCACTCGATCTGCCGGCCAGGACGATGGACAACCTCGCCGAACACGCGTGCCACCTGCACCGGCGGCTGCCCGGCGCGACCGTCACCGAGACCGAGGACCTGCTGATCGCCGACAGCGGCCTGCCCGACGACACCTTCAACATCGTCGCCGCCGCCCGCTTCCGGCCCGGCACGGCGCCGGCGCGGATCGCCGCGACGGTACGGACGCTGGCCGCCACCGGCCGCCCGTTCTCCTGGTGGGTGGGTCCGGACTCGGCGCCGGAGGACCTGGGCACACAGCTGTCGGCCGCCGGGCTGCCGGCGGCCGAGCACGAGACGGCCATGTGGGCCGAGCTGCGCGACGAGCCACCGCGGCCGCACGCGGACGGCCTGGACATCCGTACGGTGACCACGCCCGCGGAACTCGCCGACTTCGCCGCGGTCCTCGCCGCGAACTGGGACCCGCCCGCCGCCACCGTCCGCCGCTTCTTCGACCGGGCGGCCCCGCAGGCGCTGGCCGCCGACTGCCCGGCCCGCTACCTCGTCGGGTACGCGGCGGGCCGCCCGGTCTGCGCGGCCGAGGTGTTCCACCACGCGGGAGTGGCCGGGATCTACAACATCGCCACCCTGGCCACCCACCGCCGCCGCGGATACGGCGGCGCGATCACCCTCGCGGCCCTCCACGCGGCCCGCGCCCGGGGCCACCGCACCGCGGTCCTGCAGGCGTCGGCGGAGGGCGAGCCGGTCTACCGGCGGCTGGGCTTCCGCCCCTGCGGCCGGTTCACCGAGTACGCCCTCGCCCCGTGACCTCGCGCCGCCGACGCGGCACGCCTCGCGTCCCTTCGCTGGTCTCGGCGGACGCTGCGCGATCCGGTGCGGCCGGCAGCTGTGGCCAGCTGTCCCGATGAACGGGGCGACACCATCCGGGAATTGTGAATGGTGCCGATGGCGCTGTCCTATCTGGCACTGTGACGGCGGGCACGCGCGGCCCTCGGCCCGGTGCGCGTACGCGGCCCGCCGACGACAGAACACCGCGACAACAGAAGACACCAGGAGGCCTGATGTCCCGACCGTTCCGCTTCGGCGTCAACACCCTCGCGATCGCCTCCGCCGACGAGTGGCGGAAGCGGTGCCGACAGGCCGAGTCGATCGGCTACGACGTCCTGCTCGTCCCCGACCACCTGGGCATGCCCGCGCCGTTCCCCGCGCTGGTGGCGGCGGCCGAGGCCACCGAGCGGCCGCGGGTGGGCACCTTCGTACTGAACACCGGTTTCTGGAACCCGGCGCTGCTGGCCCGCGAGGTGGCCACCACCGACGCGCTCACCGGCGGCCGACTCGAACTGGGCCTGGGCACCGGGTACGTACAGGCCGAGCACGAGTCCGCCGGTCTCCCCTGGGGCAGCCCCGGGCAGCGCGTCGACCACCTGGCCCGCACGATCGGGGAGCTGGACCGGCTGCTGGCCGATCCGGAGCACGTGCCGCACGCCGTGCAGACGCCCCGGCCGCCGTTGCTGATCGGCGGCAACGGCCGGCGGATGATGCGGCTGACGGCGCAGCACGCGGAGATCGCGGCGTTCCAGGGCGGCCGGCAGGCGCCGGGTAAGCCGGCGGGCACGCTGGAGCTGGCCTCCGCCGAGGACCTGGACGCGACGGTCGCCACGTACCGGGAGGCGGCGGCGGGCCGTACGGCACCGGCCGAGCTGAACATGCTGGTCCAGCAGGTGGTGCTCACCAATGACCGGCGGGCGACGGCCCGCGGGTTCGCCGCGCGCTTCGACAACCTGGACGAGGAGCAGCTGCTGGACGTCCCGACCCTGCTGTTCGGCACGGTCCGGCAGCTGGCCGACCAGCTCCGCGAGCGCCGGGAGCGGTACGGCTTCTCCTACATCACCGTCCTGGACGCGGCCATGGAGACGTTCGCGCCGGTCATCGAGGAGCTGCGAGGCACCTGAGGCCGGTCAGCGGCCTCGTTCGGGGACGCCGGCCGGGGCTTCGTGGCGCGGCCGGCCGGGCCACCACACCGCGGGGCCGATGTGCCGTACGAGCGCCGGCACGGGGACGGAGCGGACGACGGTGTCGAGGAGCACGCCGAGCAGCTCGCGACCTGCACCGCCATTCTGCAGGCCCTCAACCACGAGTTCGTGCAGGAGCGTTGGCGGGTGGGCGCGCCGGCAGGACCGGTGCGCGGGCGGCCGTCCCGCCTGGTGGAACCGGGTGGCCCGGGGGCGTCGACCGATGGTGGGATGCAGACATGAGTGATCTTCGTATCCGTGCCGCCCTGCCCGCAGAGCTCGACGGCGTCCTCGCCTTCTGGAAGCGGGCCGCCGAGGGCACCAGCATCAGCGACGACCGGGACGGCGTGGCCCGGCTCGTCGACCGCGACCCCGAGGCGCTGCTGCTCGCCGAGCGGGACGGCGAACTGGTCGGCACGGTGATCGCGGGGTTCGACGGCTGGCGCTGCCATCTGTACCGGTTGGCGGTGCACCCGGAGCGGCGGCGGCAGGGCATCGCGCGTGCCCTGCTGGCGGCGGCCGAGGAGCGGTTCGCGGCGTTGGGCGGGCGGCGCGCCGACGCGATGGTCCTCGACCGCAACGCCCTCGCGCACCACGCGTGGCAGGCGTCCGGGTACGCGCCGGAGCCGCAGTGGAGCCGCTGGGTGCGGCACCTGGAGGGCCCGCGGGCGAGCGCCGGCACGCCGGACTCCGCAGTGCGGGACGGGGTCGAGGCGTAGGGCGGACGGTCCGGGGAGCGCGGCGCGTCGCCCGGTGCGGAACCGCCGTTCCGGCCGACGATGCTGTGCATGACCGATGTGATGGCGCAGACGCCGGTGACCCCCGACGGCCGGCTGGGCAGGGCGGAGGAGCACCCGGGGCACGCCGACCGCGCGTACGTCCGGCGGCGGGACCGCATCGCGGCCCTCGCGACGGGACACCGGGTCGGCGCGCCCTCCCCGCTCGTGGAGTACACCGAGGAGGAGCACGCGACCTGGCGCACCGTGCTCGCCGCGCTGGCCGACGCGCAGCGGGGGCGGGTGTGCGAGGCGGTGGCCGAGGCCCGGAAGCGGACGCCCGTGCCGGAGGGGCACGTCCCCCAGCACGCGGAGGTCGGCGACCGGCTGCACGAGCTGACGGGCTTCCGGTTCACCTTGGCCGGGGGCATCGTGCCCAACGCCCGGTTCCTCGGTTCGATGGCCGACGGCTACTTCCACGCCGTGCAGTACGTACGGCATCCGGCGATGCCGCTCTACACCTTCGAGCCCGACGTCCTCCACGACATGCTCGGGCACGGCACGCATCTGTGCGATCCATGGTTCGCCGAGCTGTACCGCACGGTGGGCCGGGCCGCGGCCCGTGTCACGTCCGACGACGCGCTCGACCTGATCAGCCGGGTGTACTGGTACACACTGGAGTACGGCGTCGCCCACGAGGGCGGGCGGCCGAAGGCGTACGGCGCCGCGCTGCTGTCGTCGTACGGGGAACTACGACGCTTCGACCGGGCCGACATCCGGGCCTGGGACCTCGCCGACATCGCGTCCCGCCCGTACCAGGTCGCCGGGTACCAGCCGGTCCTGTACGCCGTCGAGTCGCTGGACCGTCTCGCCGAGACGCTGCACGGCTTCCTCGACGACTTCGACGAGTCCACCCGCGACCGCCTGGGGCTGCCGCCCCTGGAGCGCCGGGGGTTCATGGGGCGGCCCGCACCCCGGTAGCACCCCGCCCGCGCGGTCCCGTCGAAGAGATGACCGGCCGACCTTTTTTGCCGACCCTTTACTATGGATAGTCCCTCGGCTGCTGGATACACGGAATCCGCAGCCACTCCCCCGAAGAAAGGTGTGAGCGTCCGGCCATGGGCGACCCCCCTAGTCGCAGTCGCAGTCGTAGTCGACACCGCGCGACCCTCCCGGCCCTGCCCGACCATGGGACGGAGGTGATCCGATGACCGAGCTGCTTCTGCTGGCCGTGGCGCTCCTGCTGACCCTGGCCTGCGGCGTCTTCGTCGCGGCCGAGTTCTCGCTGACGACCGTCGAGCGCAGCGACCTGGAACGGGCCGCCGAGCGCGGCGAGCGCGGCGCGGACAGCGCCCTGAAGGCCGTACGCGGCCTGACCTTCCAGCTCTCCGGTGCCCAGCTGGGCATCACGGTCACCGGCCTGATCATCGGCATGCTGGCCAAGTCCTCCATCGCCGCGCTGCTCGCCGGCCCCCTGGAGGCCATGGGGCTGTCGCGCTCGGCGGGCGAGAGCATCGCGCTGGTCCTCGGTACGGCCGTCTCCACGATCGTGCTGATGGTCATCGGCGAGCTGGTGCCGAAGAACTGGGCGATCTCCAGCCCGCTGCCCATCGCCAAGCGGGTGGCCACCCTCCAGCGCGGCTTCAGTCACGCCTTCAAGCCGCTGATCGGCCACCTCAACAACACCGCCAACCGCGTGGTGCGCCGGATGGGCCTGGAGCCGGCCGAGGAGCTGGCGTCCGCGCGCGGGCCGCAGGAGCTGATGGCGCTCGCGCGGCACTCCGCCAAGGAGGGCGCGCTGGAGCCGGACACGGCCGAGCTGTTCGTCCGCACGCTCAACCTCGCCGACCTGACGGCGGAGAACGTCATGACCCCGCGGGTGCAGGTCACGGCGCTGGACGTGCAGTGCACGGCCGAGGACGTGGCCAACGCCACCCGCGCCACCGGCCTGTCCCGCTTCCCCGTCTACCGCTCCAGCCTGGACAGCATCGTCGGCGTCGCACACATCAAGGACGTGCTCGCGATACCGGCCGCGCGCCGGCCCCGGCACCCCATCGCCGACATGCTCCGCGAACCGCTGCTGGTACCGGAGACGCTGCCGGTCAACGAGCTGCTGGACCGGCTGTCCGGCAAGCGGACGATGGCCGTGGTGATCGACGAGTACGGCGGCACCGCCGGCGTCGCGACGCTGGAGGACATCGTCGAGGAGGTCGTCGGCGAGGTCGTCGACGAGCACGACCCCCAGGAGACCCCCGACCTGGCACCGGCCGGCGTGGACGAGGACGGCCGCACGCTGTACGACGCGGACGGCGCGGCCCGCGCCGACCAGCTGGAGCGGATCGGCCTGCGGATGCCGGAGGGCCCGTACGAGACGCTGGCGGGGCTGATCGCCACGGAGCTGGGCCGGATCCCGGAGCAGGGCGACGGGCTGACCGTCGCCGGGTGGCGGATGGAGGTCGTCGACGCGTCGGGCCACCGCGCGGCGCGCGTGCTGCTGCACGCCCCCGCCGCCGGTGACGAGGACGACGCGCGCACGCACGAGGAGGCCGCCCGATGACCGCGTTGCAGCTCTTCATCGGCCTGCTCACGCTGGTCGTCAACGCCTTCTTCGTGGGCGCCGAGTTCGCGCTGATCTCGGTGCGCCGCAGCCAGATCGAGCCGTACGCCGAACAGGGCGACCGCCGGGCGCGCAGCGTCATATGGGGTCTGCAGCACGTCTCCGCGCTGATGGCGGCGGCGCAGCTGGGCATCACGCTGTGCACGCTGGTGCTGGGCGCGGTCGCCGAGCCGGCCATCGCCCACCTGCTGGAGCCGCTGTTCCACGTCACGGGCGTGCCCGAGGCGCTGGTCCACCCGGTCTCCTTCGTGATCGCACTGGCCCTGGCGACGTATCTGCACATGCTCTTCGGCGAGATGGTGCCGAAGAACGTGGCGCTGGCGGAGCCGGTGCGCAGCGCGCTGCTGCTGGGGCCGCCGCTGGTGGCGATGGCGCGGGCGCTGCGCCCGGTGATCTTCACGGTCAACTCGTTCGCGAACGGGCTGCTGAAGCTGTTGCGGGTGGAGGCCAAGGACGAGGTCGCCGCGACCTTCTCCGACGCCCAGCTGGCCAAGATGGTGGAGGACTCCTCCGACGCCGGGCTGCTGGACGACCGGGGTGCCGAGCGGCTTCGGGACGCGCTGGAGCTGGGCCGCCGCCCGGTCCGCGACGTGGTCCTGCCGCTGGAGAAGGTGGTCTACGCCCGGCTGGGCGTCACGCCCGAGAGCCTGGAGGACCTGGCCGCGCGGTCGGGCTTCTCCCGCTTCCCCGTCGTCGACGACTCCCGCCGCATCCTGGGCTACCTGCACGTGAAGGACGCGCTGGACGCGATGCCGCGGGACCTGCCGTTCCAGGTGTCCTCGATGCGGCCGATCGCCCGGGTGCGGGCTGCGACGCCGCTGGACGACGTGCTGACCGCGATGCGCGGCTCGCGCACCCACCTCGCCGCCGTGATCGGCGACGACGGGCGGCTGGCGGGGCTGGTCACGATGGAGGACGTGCTGCGGGAGCTGGTGCTCCAGCGGCGGCCGGCGGCCTGACGGCGTCGCCCGGAGGCCGGCCGGCACCTCCCGGCGCGGGCGGTCCTGTACTGCGTATAGGATCGCTCGCGCCATGGAGATGAGTGCTCAGTACACCAGTTTTGTCGCGATCGGCGACTCCTTCACCGAGGGCATGTCGGACGCGCTGCCGGACGGCTCGTACCGCGGCTGGGCCGACCTGCTCGCCGCCCGCCTCGCCGCCGGGACGCCCGGCTTCCGGTACGCGAACCTCGCCGTGCGCGGCAAGCTGATCGGGCAGATCGCCCAGGAGCAGGCGCCCGCGGCCGCCGCCATGGGCGCCGACCTGGTCACGCTGGTGGGCGGCCTGAACGACGTACTGCGCCCGAAGTGCGACGTGGCGCGGGTGTGCGCGCTCCTGGAGGAGGCCGCGGCGCGACTGGCGCCGCACTGCAAGCAGCTCGTACTGATGCGCAGCCCCGGCCGACAGGGGCCGGTGCTGGAACGCTTCCGGCCGCGCATGGAAGCGCTCTTCGACCACATCGACGACGTCGCGCGGCGGCACGGCGCGCTCGTCGTGGACCTCTACGGCTCGGCGTCGCTCGGCGACCAGCGGCTGTGGGCCGACGACCGGCTGCACCTGACCGCCGAGGGCCACGAGCGGGTGGCCGAGGCGGTGTGGCAGGCGCTCGGGCTCCCACCGGAGGCGGAGTGGGACGCGCCGCTGCCGCCGCCGGTACCGCCGGGCTGGGTGGCCCGGCGCGCCTCGGACGCCCGCTTCGCCCGCACCCACCTGCTGCCGTGGATAGGCCGCCGGCTCACGGGCCGGTCGAGCGGCGACGGCCGCCCGCCGAAGCGCCCCGAGCTCCTTCCGTACGAGCCGGACGGTCCGACCGGCCCCTAGCAGCCACCGTGAAGTTATCGCAAAATGCGTTAACAACTCTGCTTTCCCGCTGCATTCCTCTGCTAGAAAAGCCGCATGCCCACCACCGCTCAGTACGCCGTCCCGGAGACGATGCGCGCCGCCGTGCTCGTCGCGCCCAAGCAGCTGGAGATCCAGGAGCGCCCCGTGCCCCGGCCGGGCCCCGGGCAGGTGCTCGTCCGCGTCGAGGCGGTCGGCGTGTGCGGCTCCGACGTGCACTACTACGAGCACGGGCGGATCGGCGACTTCGTCGTCCGCGCCCCCATGGTCCTCGGGCACGAGCCGGGCGGCACCGTCGTCGCACTCGGGCCCGGCGCCGACCGGCACACCGTCGGCCGGCCGGTGTCCATCGAGCCCGGCGTGCCCTGCGGCCGCTGCGCCCAGTGCCGGCACGGCCGGTACAACCTCTGCCCCGACGTGTCCTTCTACGCCACGCCGCCGGTGGACGGGGCGCTGTGCGAGTACGTGGCCGTCGACGAGGACTTCGCGCACCCGGTGCCGGAGTCGCTCGGCGCGGAGGGCGCGGCGCTGCTCGAACCGCTCTCCGTCGGCGTCTGGGCCTCCCGCAAGGGGCGGGTCGGGCCCGGCTCGCGGGTGCTGGTGACGGGCGCCGGACCGATCGGGCTGGTCGCGCTGCAGACCGCGCGGGCCTTCGGGGCGAGCGAGGTCGTGGTCACCGACGTCGCGCCGGAGCGGCTCGCCGTCGCCCGCGAGCTGGGCGCCACGACCACCGTGGACGCGCGCACGACCCGGCTCGCCGACACCGGCTACGAGCCGGACGTGCTGCTGGAGTGCTCGGGCGCGCCGGCCGCCGCCGAGGAAGGGTTGCGGGCGCTCGGCCGGGCCGGGCGCGCGGTGCTGGTCGGGATGGGCGGGGACACGATCCCGCTGCCGTTGGCACACGTGCAGAACTTCGAGATCGAGGTCACCGGCACCTTCCGGTACGCCAACACCTGGCCGACCGCCGTCGCGCTGGCCGCCGCCGGCGAGGTCGACCTGGCCCGGCTGGTCACCCACCGGTACGGCCTGGAGGACAGCGTGGCGGCACTCACCGCGGGCGCCGCCGACCCGACGGCGATCAAGGCCGTGGTGTGCCCGCAGCCCGGTGCGCGGCCGCGCACCGGCGCCTGACGGCACGCCGCCCCACGAGGAAGGAGGCCCGGGTGTCCGCCAGGCCACGGCTGTCGCAGGCGGCCGTCGAGGACCGCCGGCAGGACGTCCTGCGGTACGTCGCCGAGCGGGGCGAGATCCGCATCGACGCCCTCGCGGCGCACTTCGACCTCAGCCTGATGACCATGCACCGCGACCTGGACGACCTCGCGGTACGCGGCCTGCTGCGCAAGGAGCGAGGGCGCGCGGTCGCCTTCCCGGCGCTGACCATGGAGACCGCCACCCGCTTCCGGGTGGACGCAAACCGCGAGGTCAAGGAGGCGCTGTGCGCCGCCGCCGCGGAACGCGTCCGGCCCGGCAGCACCGTGCTGATCGACGACTCCACCACGCTGTACCCGCTGGCCGACGCGCTGACGGGGGCCGAGGGCGTGCGGGTCGTCACCAATTCGGTGGGGCTGGCGCAGCGGCTGTCGTCGGCCGGCGCCGCGGACGTCACGCTGCTCGGCGGGCAGTACCGGGGCGACTTCCACTCCTGCACCGGGCCCGAGGTGACGCGGGCGCTGTCCCGGATTCGCGCGGACCTGGCGCTGATGTCCGCGACGGCGGTGCACGACGGCCGGCTCTACCACCCACTGCCGGAGTTCGTCGAGGTCAAGGAGGCGATGCTGGCGGCCGCCGCGAGCAGCCTGCTGCTCGCCGACCACACCAAGTTCGGCAGGACCGCGACGTACTGCTACGGGGACGCCGCCTCGTACGAGGCGGTGCTCACCGACACCGGCACGGACGAGGCGGAGACCGCGGCCGTGCGGGAGCTGGGCGTGCCGGTCACGGCCGTCCCGGTGCGGTTGTAGCAAGCCACAATGCGGACCGTGGCACTGGCCTGCGCAAACGAACAGTAGAATCGGCTCACGTGACTGCAAAGCCCCGCATCCCCAATGTCCTGGCCGGCCGCTACGCCTCCACGGAGCTGGCCGTCCTGTGGTCCCCCGAGTACAAGGTCAAGCTGGAGCGGAAGCTGTGGCTCGCCGTGCTCCGCGCACAGAAGGACCTCGGCGTTGAGGTGCCCGAGCAGGCCCTCGCCGACTACGAGCGAGTCCTGGACAACGTCGACCTGGCCTCCATCGCCGAGCGCGAGAAGGTCACCCGGCACGACGTGAAGGCCCGGATCGAGGAGTTCAACGCCCTCGCCGGTCACGAGCAGGTCCACAAGGGCATGACCTCCCGCGACCTGACCGAGAACGTCGAGCAGCTCCAGGTCCGCCTCTCCCTCGAACTGATGCGGGACCGCACCGTCGCCGTCCTCGCCCGGCTCGGCAAGCTGGCCGGCGAGCACGCCGAGCTGGTCATGGCCGGCCGCTCGCACAACGTCGCCGCGCAGGCCACCACCCTCGGCAAGCGCTTCGCCACCGCCGCCGACGAGCTGCTCGTCGCCTACGGCCGGCTGGAGGACCTCCTCTCCCGTTACCCGCTGCGCGGCATCAAGGGCCCGGTGGGCACCGCGCAGGACATGCTCGACCTGCTCGGCGGCGACGCCGGCAAGCTCGCCGAGCTGGAGCAGCGCATCGCCTCCCACCTCGGCTTCGCGCAGAACTTCACCTCCGTCGGCCAGGTATACCCCCGCTCGCTCGACTACGACGTGGTCACCTCCCTGGTGCAGCTGGCCGCCGCGCCGTCCTCGCTCGCCAAGACCATCCGCCTGATGGCCGGCATCGAGCTGGTCACCGAGGGCTTCAAGCCCGGCCAGGTCGGCTCCTCGGCGATGCCGCACAAGATGAACACCCGCTCCTGCGAGCGCGTCAACGGCCTGATGGTCATCCTGCGGGGCTACGCCTCGATGGCCGGCGAGCTCTCCGGCGACCAGTGGAACGAGGGCGACGTGTCCTGCTCCGTGGTCCGCCGGGTCGCGCTGCCGGACGCGTTCTTCGCGCTGGACGGCCTGCTGGAGACCTTCCTGACCGTCCTGGACGAGTTCGGCGCCTTCCCCGCCGTCATCGCCCGCGAGCTGGACCGCTACCTCCCCTTCCTCGCCACGACGAAGGTGCTCATGGGTGCCGTACGCGCCGGTGTGGGCCGCGAGGTCGCGCACGAGGCGATCAAGGAGAACGCCGTGGCCGCCGCGCTCGCCATGCGCGAGCAGGGCGCCGAGCGCAACGAGCTGCTGGACAAGCTGGCCGCCGACGAGCGGATCCCGCTGGACCGCGACCAGCTGGCCGCGGCGATGGCCGACAAGCTGTCCTTCACCGGCGCCGCCGCCGACCAGGTGGCGGCCGTGGTCGCACGCATCGAGAAGATCGCCAAGGCGCACCCCGAGGCCGCGGCCTACACGCCCGGTTCCATCCTCTGACCCTCCCGTAGAACGGAGCGCCGTGCCGCGATTCACCCCCGAAGAACTGGAAGCCGCTCGTGGCCGCCTCGTCCCGGACGTGGCAGCGACCGGGCTCCGGGTCCTCTTCTGCGGTATCAACCCGGGCTTGATGTCGGCCGTGACCGGCCACCATTTCGCCCGGCCCGGCAACCGCTTCTGGCCCACGCTGCACGCCGCCGGATTCACCCCCCGGCGGCTGCGGCCGGACGAGGAGCAGGAGCTGCTGCGGTACGGCGTCGGCATCACCAACGTCGTCCAGCGGGCCACGGCCCGCGCGGACGAACTGGCGCCGGAGGAGTTCGAGGAGGGCGGCCGCCAGCTGGAGGAGAAGGTGCGCCGGCTGCGGCCGGCCTGGCTGGCGGTCGCCGGCGTCACCGCCTACCGCGCGGCCTTCGGCGACAAGCACGCCAAGGTCGGGCCGCAGGAGCGGACCATCGGCGGCGCCCGGATATGGGTGCTGCCCAACCCCAGCGGCCTGAACGCTCATTGGAACCCCACCACGCTGGCGGAGGAGTACGGCCGGCTGCGCGCGGCAGCGTTCGCCGAGGAGTGACCGCCCTGGCGGGGCAGCGGCGGGCCCGCCTCGCTGTCCGGCCACACCGCCGCGACCAGCTCGTACGGCAGGTACTCGGCGGCCCGTCCCACGCCGGTCGCCACCCGGCACTCCCCGACCGTCCACACATGCGCCGCCGGAGTCAGCGCGGACAGGTCGGCCAGCGGTGGCCGCACCGGTAAGCCCATCGCCGACCGCTCCAGATGGGGCGTCAGGTCCAGCACCCCGGGCGGCCCCCAGCGCGAGGACAGCATCCCGTCCAGCGCCGACCGCTCCGCCTCGAACTCCTCGGCGGCGGCCCGCTCGTCCGCCGGGTCCGGGTCCCAGAACTCCGCGCTTCTGCGGAGCGTCAGCAGCCGGCCGGCGTCGCCGGGCGCGGCGAGAGCGGCATCGATCGCGGACAGGTGAGCGGACAGGTGACCGGAAATCTGTTGCCTCGTCATGTCACCAGTAGAAACCCTGCCTCTGACAATCGGTCGTCACAGGCCGTGACCAGCGCAGTTGTGGGCTCGCCGCCGGCCGTCCGACCGGTTACGATCCCGCAAACACCCGAGGCGAGGGAGACGGACGTTGGGGCGGCTCACCGGCGGGGACCCCTCTCTGCTGCGACGGATCAACTCCGCCGTGGTGCTGCACGCGCTGCGTGGCGCCGACTCCGCGACCCTGACCCAACTGGTGGAGCTCACCGGCCTGTCCCGGCCGACCGTCGAAGGGGTCGTCGAGGGCCTGATCGAGTCGGGGCTGGTCGTCGAGGCGCCGGCGGACGAGGGCGCGGCGCGGCGGCAGGGCCGGCCCGCGCGCCGCTTCCGCTTCCGTGCCGAGGCCGGGCACCTGCTGGGCATCGAGATCGGCCCGCACCGGGTCTCGGCCCTGCTCTCCGATCTGTGCGGGCGGGTGCTGGGCTCGGTCCAGCACGACGTGGACGAGGCGATGCCGGCCGACCGGCGGCTGGCGTGCGTCCGGGACACCGCCGCCGATCTGCTGCTGCAGGCCGGCGTGGCCCGCGATTCGCTGCGCGCGGTGGGCGTCGCGGGCCCCGGCATCGTGGAGGCGGACGGCCGGGTACGGCTGGGTACCGCACTGCCGGGGTGGACGGGGCTGCCGCTGGGCGAACGGCTGCGCAAGTGGTTCCGCTGCCCGGTACTGGTGGAGAACGACGCCAACGCGGCGGCGGTCGCCGAACATTGGAAGGGCGCGGCGGCGGGCTCGGACGACGTGGTGTTCGTGCTGGCGGGGCTGAGTCCGGGCGCGGGGTCGCTGATCGGCGGGCGGCTGCACCGCGGGTTCGGCGGGGCGGCCGGCGAGATCGGCGCGCTGCACCTGCTGGGGCGGGAGGCGACGCCCGAGACGCTGCTGTCGACGACCGGCGAACCGCTGCACCCGCTGGACGAGGCGCAGGTCGCGCAGGTCTTCACGCTCGCGCGCGAGGGCGACGCACAGGCCCGGGACGCGGTGCAGCGCTTCCTCCAACGCCTGGTCCACGACGTCGCGGCGCTGGTCCTCGCGCTCGATCCGGAGATCGTCGTCATCGGCGGCTGGGCGGCCGGACTGGACGGCGTGCTCGGCCCGCTCCGTGAGGAACTGGCCCGCTACTGCCTCCGGCCACCCCACGTCGCCCTGTCCGTCCTCGGCGAGGCCGTGGTGGCGACGGGCGCGCTGCGCCTGGCCCTCGACCACGTGGAGGAACAGCTCTTCGCGGTGGAGGGTACGGTCACGGCCCGGCGGTGACCGGGTGCCGGCCGCGCGGAACCGCCGAGCGGTCCGGCGGCCGGCCGGGCAGGGACGGCTGACGAACGGTCAGCCGGGCAGTACGTCCAGGGTGTCGTGGTCGCCGAAGGTGAGGCGGCAGGTGTCGGCACGGTACGTGGAGACCGCGACGGCGGTGGTGCGGCCACCGGTCACGTACCGCGTGGTGACGACCAGGACGGGGGCGCCGGGCAGCCGGTCCAGCTGCTTGGCGTCCTCGGCGCGGGCGGAGCCGAGCTCCACGGCGCGCTCCTCGCCGTCCAGTGCGAGCCGCTGCAACTCGTGCAGGACGGCACGGGCGCGGGCGACCGGACCGGTGGTGGCGTCCGCCACGAGCCCGGGGACGGATCCGGCCGGTACGTAGAGCAGTTCGGCCGCGACCGGCTGACCGTGGTCGACCCGGGTGCGCCGTACGACGTGCAGGGTGTCCCCCGCGCCCGTGCCCAGCGCCTCGGCGACGGCCGCCGGGACCGCACCGCCGTCCACCGCGACCGCGTCGACCGGCTGCCAGGCGTCGCCGGGCGCGCCGGGCCAGCTGTGGCCGGACCGGTCCGCCACCGGCACGCCCATACGGGGCGGGGCGACCGTGGTGCCCACACCGCGGCGGCGCTGCAGTCGGCCTTCGAGTTCGAGCTGTTCGAGCGCCTGCCGGAGCGTGGCCCGCGCGACTCCGAAGCGCGCCGCGAGGTCCCGTTCGTTCGGCAGGATCTCGCCGACCGCGAACTCCGAGTCGAGCGCGTCACTGAGCACGGTCTTGAGGTGCCAGTACTTCGGTTCCTGCACCGTGTCGAGCTGCGTGGTCCCCACCCTGTCCTCCGCAATCGCCGGTTCCCCGGTCCGTCTCCGGGGGTGTCCCCGAGTGACCTCGGGTTTTGAGCGGTTCTTTATTAAAGGTTGTTGAAGTATCCCTGCGACGATATGGGCGGCCCCACCCTTGGTCAAGACCAATCGGCGATCCGATGCCGTAGCGTGACCGACTCAACACGGTCAGGGACGGTGGCCGGGCGTGGCACACCAGGGGGGCATTGGTTCGTTTCCGGCGGGTACGGTGCCGGCATGCTTGCCGTCCTCCACACCTCACCGGCCCACGTCCCCGTCTTCGATGCGCTGCGCGACGAGGAGGCGCCCGCGCTGAAGCTCCGTCACCTCGTCCATCCCGAGCTGCTCGACCGGGCGCGCGAGGCCGGTCCCGAAGCGGTCGCCGACGACGTGCGCGGTGCCCTCGCGGCGGCCGTGGCCGAGGGTGCGACGGCCGCCTTGTGCACGTGTTCCACGATCGGCGGCGTCGCCGAGGCGGCCGGGGCGGAGCTCGGCGTACCGGTGCTGCGCGCGGACCGGCCGATGGCCGCGGCCGCGGTGGCGGGCGGCGAGCGGATCACCGTCCTCGCGACGGTGGCGAGCACCCTGGAACCGACGGTCGCGCTCATCGAGGAGGAGGCGGAGCGCGCCGGCCGGCGGGTGGTGGTCCGTACGCATCTGGTGCCGGACGCGTTCGCGCTCTTCGAGGCGGACGACCACGAGGGCCATCTCGCCGCGGTGACCGAGGCCGTGCGGGCGGCGGACACCGACGGCAGCGCGGTCACCGTGGACGAGGCGGTGGAGGGCGCGGAGGACACCGGGGCGCCCAGGAGCGCGCACGTCATCGTGCTCGCGCAGGCGTCGATGGCGCCGGCGGCGGAGCGCGCCGACGTCCGTACTGAGGTGCTGACCAGCCCGCGCACCGGTCTGCGTGCCGCGGCACGGGCGGCGGGCGTCGTACCGCGGTAGGCGAAGGGGGCGTCAGGCCGCGGTGGGCTCCTCCCCCAGCGCGGCCAGCTTGTCGGGGTTGCGGACGACGTAGATCGTCTGGATGCGGCCGTCCACCACGTCGACCTGGAAGAGCGTGTCGACCCGGTCGCCGACCCGTCCGACGAGCGCGAACCCGCCGTTGAGCGCGGCGAGGTCCCACCGCATCTCCGCCGGCTGGTTCTTCGCGACGGACACCAGGAAGCGGCCGACCTTGTCGGAGTTCTCGATGACGCGCAGCGGCGCCTTGGCCTTGCCGCCGCTGTCGCCGACCAGCCGGACGTCCTCGGCGAGCAGGCCGATCAGCCCCTGGAGGTCCTCGCCGGCCGCGGCGGCGAGGAACCGTTCGGTCAGGTCGCGCTGGCGCTCGGGGTTCACCTCGAAGCGCGGCTTGCGCTCCGCCACGTGGCGCCGGGCACGCCCCGCCAGTTGGCGCACGGCGGGCTCGCCGCGCTCCAGTACCGCGGCGATCTCGGCGTACGAGTAGCCGAACGCCTCGCGCAGCACGAAGACGGCCCGCTCCAGCGGCGAGAGGGATTCCAGGACGACGAGGACGGCGAGCGTGACGGACTCGGTGAAGACGGCACGGTCCGCGCCGTCCGGGACGGCGCCCCCGAAGTCGGTCGCGACGGGCTCGGGCAGCCACGGCCCCACGTACGTCTCGCGCCGGGCCTGTACCTGGCGCAGCCGGTCGATGGCGAGCCGGGTGGTGACGCGCACCAGGTAGGCACGCGGCTCGCGCACCGTTTCGTGGTCGGCGGCCGACCAGCGCAGCCACGCCTCCTGGACGACGTCCTCGGAGTCGGCCACCCGGCCGAGCATGCGGTAGGCGACGCCCTGCAGGAAGGGGCGGTGTTCTTCGAAGACATCGGTCGCGGCATCCGTGAGCACGCCCTCATCCCACCGGCACGGCCGCGCGTTGTCCAGCCTACGGCGTACGGCCGCGCGCCCGGCGGCCGTCCCGCGGACGGTGCGCTCCGCGGAATCGGGGTCCGCCTGCTACCGCCGGGTAATGATTGCTGACATGGTGTCTCTCAGGCCGTCCCCACGAACGGCCCCTCCCCCGACGGCTTCCCCTCCCCTCGAAGGAGCCCCATGACGACCGTTACGGCTTCCGCCCTGCACGTCTCCCCCGACGGCCGTCCGCCGTTCACGGTCGCGTACGAGCGCAAGGGCTCCGGCGAGCCGGTCGTGCTGCTGCACGGCATCGGCCACCACTACCAGGCCTGGGAACCGGTGTTCAGCGTCCTGGCCGCCTCGCACGACGTGATCGCGCTCGACCTGCCGGGCTTCGGCGCGTCGCCCGCGCTCCCCGACGGCGTGCCGTACGGCATGACGTCGGTCGTCCCGCTGCTGACGGACACCTTCGCGGCGCTGGGCATCGAGCGGCCGCACGTGGTGGGCAACTCGCTCGGCGGGCTGCTCGCGCTGGAGCTGGGCCTGACCGGGGCGGCGCGGTCGGTGACGGCGCTGTCCCCGGCCGGCTTCTGGACGGAGGCCGAACGGCGGTACGCCTTCGGAGTGCTGATGGGCATGCGGGCCGGGGCGAAGGCGCTGCCGCAGCCGGTGGTCGAGGCGCTGGCCCGTTCGGCGGCCGGCCGCGCGGCGCTGACCAGCTCCATCTACGCACGACCCGGGCGCCGTTCGCCGGCCGCCGTGGCCGCCGAGACGCGGGCCCTGCGGGAGGCGCCCGGCTTCACCGCCACGCTCGCGGCGGGGCGCGGCCCCGGCGTGCTCTTCCAGCACGACATCCCGGACATCCCGGTGACCATCGGCTGGGGCAGCCGCGACCGGCTGCTGCTGCCCCGCCAAGGGCTGCGCGCCAAGCGCGTGATCCCCGGCGCCCGCCTCGTACGCCTTCCCGGCTGCGGCCACGTCCCCATGAACGACGACCCGGCTCTCGTGGCCCGCGTCATCCTGGACACGGTGGCGCCGACCGGGAGCTGACGCCCCGCGCCGGCCTCCTGGCCATCCTCCCCGCCACTTGCGACCATGGGCCGGTTCGGCGTTCCGTGGTGCCGTCACCCCGTTGTTCACCAGGGGTTCGGCCGCGGGGCACCGGAGGCCGGTACGAACGGGACGTCGGCGAAGGCGATCGGACCACGGGAGGACGCACATGGCGCAGGGAGCAGCGGACGGCAGAGCCCTCGGGCGGCGGACGGTGCTGCAGGGGGCGGCGGCCGCGTCCGCGGCGTTCGCGCTGCCGGCGATCGGCTGCGCGGCGCCTGCCCAGGCGCGCGGCGGCCGGCCGAGCGCCGAGTGGGGCGTGCAGGTGGGTGACGTGACGACCGGCTCCGGGCTGGTGTGGGTGCGCTCGGACCGGCCCGCGCGGATGACCGTGCAGACGGCGGCGACCGAGTCGTTCCGCAACGCGCGGACCTGGCACGGCCCGGTCGTCGGCGCGGGGACCGACTTCACCGGGGTCACGTCGCTGCGCGGCCTGCCGCCCGGCGAGCAGATCCACTACCGGGTCACGCTCGCCGACCCCGACGACCCCCGGCGCGCGGGCGAGCCGGTGACCGGCACGTTCCGCACCGCGCCGGTGAAGCGCGGCGAACGGGTGCGGTTCCTGTGGTCCGGGGACCTCGCGGGGCAGGGCTGGGGCATCAACCCGGACCGCGGCGGCTACCGGATCTACGAGGAGATGCGGCGCCGGGACCCGGACTTCTTCCTGTGCAGCGGCGACAACATCTACGCCGACTCCCCCATCGAGGCGAGCGTGCAGCTGCCCGACGGGCGCACCTGGCGCAACGTCACCACCGAGGAGAAGGCGAAGGTCGCCGAGACGCTGGCGGAGTTCCGCGGCGCCTTCCGGTACAACCTGCTGGACGAGAACCTGCGGCGGTTCAACGCGCAGGTGCCCACGATCACCCAGTGGGACGACCACGAGGTGCACAACAACTGGTATCCGGGGCAGGTCCTGGACGACGACCGGTACACGGTGAAGGACGTGGACGTGCTGTCCGCGCGCTCGCTGCGGGCGTTCAGCGAGTACTTCCCGATCCGTACGCTGCGCCCGGACGGGCACGGGCGGGTGTACCGGGTGGTCCACCACGGGCCGCTGCTGGACGTGTTCGTGCTGGACATGCGGACGTACCGGAACGCCAACTCCGGGAACGAGCAGGCCGAGGACGCGCAGGGCATCCTGGGCGCCGAGCAGCTGCGCTGGCTGAAGCGGGAGCTGTCGCGGTCCCGGGCCGTGTGGAAGGTGATCGCCTCGGACATGCCGCTGGGGCTGGTCGTGCCGGACGGCAAGACCCGCTTCGAGGCGGTGGCGCAGGGCGACCCGGGGCAGCCGCTGGGGCGGGAGCTGCAGCTCGCGGAGTTGCTGCGGCACATCAAGCACCGGCGGATCACGGGCACGCTGTGGCTGACGACGGACGTGCACTACACCTCGGCGCAGCGCTACGACCCCGCACGGGCGGCGTTCAAGGACTTCGAGCCGTTCTGGGAGTTCGTCTCCGGGCCGCTGAACGCGGGCGGGTTCCAGGCGCTGAAGCTGGACGGTACGTTCGGGCCCGAGCAGCGGTTCCTCAAGGCGCCGAACCGGGCGAACACCTCGCCGGCCGAGACGCCGCAGTACTTCGGCGAGATCGACATCGACGGCGGGAGCGGGGAACTGACGGTGCGGCTGCGGCAGGACAACGGTGAGGTGTTGTTCAGCCAGATCCTGCAACCGGGGCGAGTCGGACAGTAGTGGCGATTGCCGCCGAAGGCGGCGGTAAGGGCAATTGCGTCCTTTACCTGGCGGTCACACGTCGTTTGTGATCATGCAACACCGGTCGGTGATGCTGGGGTGCATGACTGAGAAAACCGAGCACTGCACCGCCCGCCGTTCGATGTGGCGGCGGGCCGCCGACCGCCTCGCCACCGGCCTGCCCCGCGGGTGGTCAGGACGCCAGGAACCGGCGCCGCCGCCGGGCGATACCGGCGCCACGGCGTCGCCCGCGCCCGCCCTCACCGAGGGCGCGGCGCTTCCCGACACGACGCTGTGGCGCATGCGCACGACCGTACGGGACGAGCCGGGCAGCCTGGCCGCGCTGTGCCAGGCACTGGCCGCGCACCGGGTGGACATCCTGAGCCTGCAGACCCACCCGCTGTCGGACGGCACGGTGGACGAGTTCCTGCTGCGCGTGCCGGGCGCGCCGGACCGGACCGTGCTGACCGGAGCGGTGGCCGCGGCGGGCGGCCGGGACACCTGGCTGGAACGCGCCGATGCGCATGATCTCGTCGACGCGCCGGCCCGTATGCTGTCCCTGGCCACCCGTACGGCCCTGGACTCCGCGGAACTCCCCCTGTCGCTGCGGCAGTTGCTGGGCCGCTGCACCATCCACTCGGTACCCGCGCGCACGCTGAAGGGCGAGCCGTTGGCCGAACGGGTGCCGGACGAAGGCGTTCTCGAGGACCACATCATGAAGTTCCGCGACCCGTCCGGAGGGTCGATCACCATCGAGCGGCCGCAGCTGCCGTTCACCCCGACCGAGTTCGCCCGGGTGCGGGCTCTGGTGGAGCTGGACGCCCGGCTCGGCCAGCGGGTGCCGGAGCGCCGGGACACCCTCACCCTCTCCGAGGGTGCCCCGCTCACGGTGCGCCGGGCCGACACCTCCGACCTGGCAGCGGCCCGCGAGATGCACGACCGCTGCTCGGACCGGACGCTGTCGCTGCGCTACAACGGGCCGGTGCAGGACTCCGTCCGCTACCTCGACCACCTGCTGAGCCCGCGGCACGGCCGCACGCTCGCCGTGGAGACCGCGTCCGGGCGGCTGGTGGCCCTGGGCCACCTGCTGTGGGACGGCGACGAGACCGAGGTGGCGCTGCTGGTGGAGGACGCCTGGCAGCACCGCGGCATCGGCGCAGAGCTGCTGGAGCGGCTGGTCGCGATGGCCGCCGAGACGGGCTCGGAGAGCGTGTACGCGATCACGCAGGCGTCCAACACCGGGATGGTGGCGGCCATGCGCGGCCTCGGGCTGCCGCTGGACTACCAGATCGAAGAGGGCACGCTGGTGATCACGGCCCGGCCGGCGGGGCTGCGGCGCCGGCCGCAGCCGGTTCCCGGTACGCGGGAGACGGCCGGCCGCTGAGCGCCGCGTCGAGGTCCCGCCACAGGTCCTCGACGTCCTCCAGGCCCACCGACATCCGCAGCAGCTTCTCGGAGATGCCGCCGGTCGCGCGGTCGGCGGCGTCGACGATGCGGTGGCTGATCGACGCCGGGTGCTGGAGGAGCGTGTCGACGCTGCCGAGGCTGACCGCCGGGGTGATCAGACGCACCCCGGCGGTCACCTCGTGCGGGTCCCCGCACACCTCGAACGCCACCATCGCACCGCCGAGCCGCGGGTAGTGCACCCGCGCCACCGCGGGGTGCGCGGCGAGCCGCCGGGTCAGCTCGGCCGCGGTGGCGGACGCGGCCCGCACCCGTACGGGGAGGGTGGCCAGCCCGCGCAGCAGCAGGTAGCCGGCGAGCGGGTGCAGCACGCCGCCCGTGGCGAAGCGCACCTGCCGCAGCCGCCGCGCGAACTCCTCGTCGCAGGCCACCACGCCGCCCAGCACGTCGCCGTGGCCGCCCAGGTACTTCGTCGCGCTGTGCAGGACCAGCCGGGCACCGGCCTCGGCGGGGCGCTGCAGGACGGGGGTGGCGAAGGTGTTGTCGGCCAGCAGCGGTACGGATCCGCAGGCGTGCGCGACGGCCGCGAGGTCGGTCTCGGCGAGCGTGGGGTTGGCCGGGCTCTCGACCATGACCAGGCCGGTGTCGGGTCGGATCGCGGCGGCGATCCCGGCCGGGTCGGTCCAGGTGACGTCCGTGCCGAGCAGCCCGCCGGTCAGCAGGTGGTCGCTACAGCCGTACAGCGGGCGGACGGCGACGACGTGGCGCAGGCCTTCGGCGTGCCGGGCGAGGAGGCAGGCGGTGAGGGCCGCCATGCCGCTGGCGAAGGCGACGGCGGACTCGGTGCCTTCGAGGCGCGCGAGCGCGGCTTCGAAGCGGGCGACGGTGGGGTTGCCGAGCCGGCCGTAGACGGGTGGCCCCTCGAACTCGGCTCCGGTGGCGGCGAACGCGTCGAGGCGGGCGGCCTCGGCCCGGCTGTCCGCCGAGGGATAGGTGGTGGACAGGTCCAGCGGGGCGGCGTGCAGCCCTTGGGCGGCGAGATCCTCGCGGCCGGCGTGCACGGCTTCGGTGGCCAGGGCGGCGCGGGGTGCGGTGACGGTGAGGGGAGTGAGGGGGGCGCGGTCCGGGCGCGCGGGTGAACGGGTCATGCCACGATGCTGGTCAGGCGGGCTGACCGGATGGTCAACTTCCGTGTTACGTTCGGGACATGGCCGACTCTGTACGTCTCGATCCGGTGGACCTGGAGATTTTACGCCTGCTGCAGAACGACGCCCGGACCACGTACCGCGAGCTGGCCGCGTCGGTCGGCGTCGCGCCGTCGACCTGTCTGGACCGGGTGACCCGACTGCGCCGCAGTGGCGTGATCCTCGGGCACGAACTACGCCTGGACCCCGCGAAACTGGGTCGCGGGCTCCAGGCGCTGCTGTCGGTGCAGGTGCGACCGCACCGCCGGGAGCTGGTCGGCCCGTTCGTGGAACGGATCCGCTCGCTGCCCGAAGCGCTCTCCCTCTTCCATCTGACCGGCCCCGAGGACTACCTCGTCCATGTCGCCGTCCGGGACGCGGCCGACCTCCAGCGGCTGGTCCTGGACGAGTTCACCGCGCGCCGCGAGGTGGCCCGGGTCGAGACGCGGCTGGTCTTCCAGCGCTGGACGTGCGGCCCGCTGCTGCCGCCGGCGGAAGCGGCCGGCGAGAAGACGCGCTGAACGCCTGAGGCGCGCCGGGCTCGCTACATCACCGAGCCGGGCGGCGCGATGACCAGCCTGAGGTGCAGGCCGGCGGCGCGCAGGCCCCGGTGGACGGGGAGGCTGGGGCGGATCAGGACCAGGCTGCCGCGCAGGGAGCGCAGCGCGCTCTGCACCCCGAGGAGGGTGTAGAGGCCGGCGTTGTCGCAGGAGGTGACCCCGGACAGGTCCAGCCGGAGGTGCCGGGCGCCGCTCGCCATGACCGCCGCGGTGGCGTCGCACAGCTCGCTGACGCTGTCGCCGTCCAGGACACCCACCACGGCCAGCTTGGCCAGTGTGGGTGAGCCGGCGGGGACCGGCCACCGTTCGATCCGTACGCGCCTGTCGGTCCGGGTCTTCACATGCATCCCGGCCGCCTCCCTTCTGCCGACCGCTCACGGCCTCGCCGGTTCGGGCCCATAGTGACGCGGAACAGGGCCTCGCACGACCCCGCGATCGAAACCGATCGAAGAATTCCGTCACAGACCGTGACCGTGGCACGGGCATGTGCCGCGGCCACGGTCACACGGCGTACGCACGAGGCGCGGCACGCCGACCGCCGCTCCGGCTACGCGCGCGGCTCCTCCTCCAGCGCGTCGCGGGTGGTCTCGATGAGCAGCCGGGCCTCCTCCTCGCGTGCGTCGTAACGGCCCGGGTGCGCCGACACCTGGACGCTCTGGGCCAGTTGACCGGCCGTGAGCTCCGGGGCGCCCGCGTCCTCCTCGATGGCCCGCGCGAAGAACCGGTGCGCGGCGTGGTTGACGTTCATGCACTCCTCGGCCGTGCCCCAGTCCATGCTGGGGCGCTGCTGGAACACGCCGACCGAGTCGAGGTCGCCGTGGTCGAGGTTCTCCATGCCCGATTCGACGAGCGCGGCCTCGAAGGCGGCGAGCACGGCCTTGTCCGAGGCGTCCAACTCCTGCCCGACCAGGTAGACGACTTCGGCCACTTCCGGGTCGGGGCGTCCTCTCGCGGGGCCGGGTGGCGGTCCTTGCGGCGCCGGTTGCGGCACGTTGCCCTCCTGCCGTTGCTCCGGTGGCGTCCGTTTCAGCCTCGGGCACGCGGCGACGCCGGGGCAAGACCGCCCCCTCTTGCCAAAACATCACAGGAAGTGTGTGATGTTGCGCGGCGAGCGAGCACGCGTCGAGGAAGGCACACCGTGGTACGGCAGAGTCGTGGGTCCGAGGCCGAGGTCGAGCAGCGGCGCCGCCGGGTGCTGCAGCAGGTCATCGACGAGGGCTCCGTACGGATCGCCGTACTGGCCGAAACCCTGCAGGTCAGCGCCATGACCGTGCACCGCGACCTGGCCAACCTGGAGTCCCGGCGGCTGCTGGAGAAGCGCCGCGGCCGGGCCGTCGCGCTGCCCACCGTCACGGTGGAGACCGCGACCCGGTTCCGCGAGGACCAGCAGGCCGAGGCGAAGGAGGCGTTCGCCGACCTGCTGGTGCGGGAGGTCCGTCCCGGGGACACGGTGCTGATGGACTGCGGTTCCACCCTCTTCCCGCTCGCCCGCCGGCTCGGCCGCATCGAGCGGCTGACCGTGCTCACCAACTCCCTGCGCGTCGCGTCGCTGATCGGCGCCGCGGGCGCGCCCGGTACGGAGGTCGTCGTGCTCGGTGGCCGCTACCGTCCCGACTTCGAGGCCTGTGCCGGCCCGGAGACGCTGCGCCACCTCGCCCGGGTCCGGGCCACCGTCGCCTTCTCCTCCCCCACCGCCGTCGACCGCGCCCGGCTCTTCCATCCGGTCCAGGAGTGGGCCGAGCTGAAGGCGGCGCTGCGGGCGGCGGCCGAGCGCAGCGTACTGGCGGTGGACCACACCAAGTTCGGCCGGACCGCCACCCACGGGTACGGCGATGCGTCCGGGTACGACCTGGTGGTCACCGACGCCGCGACGCCCGCGGACCAGGTCGCCGCCATCGAGCGGCTGGGCGTACGGGTCCGCACGGTCCCGCCGCACGACCCCGCCACCGCCGGAACCGACCCCGGCAGGGACCCCGACACCGACTGAGCGTCAGCAGCAACGCCCCCTTCCCGAAAGGCAGTTCACCATGCGTGCCGTCGTCATCCAGACCCCCGGCTCCCACTCCGTCGAGACCGTCGCCGACCCCACTCCGGGCCCTGGCGAGGTCGTCGTCGAGGTCGCCGCCGTCGGCATCTGCGGGACCGATCTGCACATCGTGCAGGGGGAGTTCGCGCCGACGCCGTACCCGATCATCCCCGGGCACGAGTTCACGGGGACGGTGGTGGCACTCGGCGCGGAGGCGGGCGGGGTGCGCGAGGGCGACCGGGTCGCGGTCGACCCGTCGCTGTTCTGCGGGGCCTGCCACTTCTGCAGCATCGGCCGGGGCAACCTCTGCGAGCGGTGGGGTGCGATCGGCGACACGGTGGACGGCGCGATGGCGCAGTACGTCAAGGTGCCGGCGGCCAACTGCTACCGGCTGCCGGAGAGCGTGGACCTCGCGCAGGGCACCCTGATCGAGCCGCTGTCCTGCGCCGTGCACGGCTTCGACGTGCTGCCGCGGGACCTGGGCGCGCACTACCTGATCTACGGCGCGGGCACGATGGGCCTGATGATGCTGCAGCTCGCGCGGCGGGCCGGGGCCGCTTCGGTGTCGGTGGTCGACATCAACACCGAGCGGCTGAAGGTCGCCGAGCAGCTGGGTGCGGACGCGGTGGCGACCGGCGCCGACGCGCTGGACCGGCCGCAGGGCTGGGAGATCGTCATCGACTGCACGGGCGTGGTGGCGGTGATCGAGGACGCGCTCACGCGGGTGCGCAGGGGCGGGACGTTCCAGCAGTTCGGCGTGGCGCCCTCGGACGCCATGGCGAAGATCTCGCCGTTCCGTATCTACAACGACGAGATCACCGTGGTCGGTTCGATGGCCGTGGTGCACAGCTTCGGGCGGGCCGTGGAGCTGATGGGCAAGGGCGCGCTGGACGCCGACACGATGATCACGCACGCGTACGGGCTGGCGGAGTTCGGCACGGCGCTGGAGACCTTCCGGCAGGGCACCGGCCGGAAGATCCAGCTCCGTCCGGCGTCCTGAGGGCGGGTGCGAGCAAGCCGCCGTTACGCGCCGCCCTTCACCGGCCGGTCTCCGCAGGGCCGGGACCACCAGGTGCCCTCGCCGTGCGAGAGGCCCGGCAGCCGCCGTTCGACGGTGTGCAGGTGCCGGGCCGGAAGGGTGCCCTTGATCAGCCAGGCGGCGGCCGCGTCGGCGGTCGTCTCCGCGATGTCCGCGCCGAGCGCCGTCAGGCAGGCGGTGACGGCGGGCAGCGCGTCGGCCGGCACGTCGGCCTCGAAGGCGTGGTAGGGCTCGTACACCCGGGTGCCGGCCCGGTCCAGCGCGCGGGCCAGCACCAGCGGGGTCAGGCCGCGGAAGTCGGCGGCCGTGCTGACCGGGCCGACGAAACCGGAGCGGATGAGGGTGACGGTGCAGTCGGTGACGGACCAACCGTGCGGCCCACGGCGCAGTGCCGCGTGCACGGTCTCCTCGATGGCGGCGTGGAACGCGCGGGGCAGCGCGCCGAGTTCGGTCTCGTAGCGGAAGGCGGCGCCGGTGCCGTGCGCTGCCGGGTCGACGCGGAGCCCGATGGTGGCCCAGTGGCCGCTGGGGGCCGGGGCGCGGTGGCCCAGCTCCTCGACGGCCTCGCCGGTGCCGGCGGGCCGCTCGCGGCACACCACCCGACTCGGGGTGAAGGTGGCGTCGATGCCGTACTCGTCCGCGAGCGCGGCCGCGATGATCTCCTTCTGCATCTCGCCGTGCAGCAGGACGGAGGTGGTGCCGTCCGGTTCGGCGCAGGCGTGGATGAGCGGGTCCTCCTCGGCCAGCCGCCGCAGCGCCGCGTGGAGCCGGGCCGCGGCGCCGGGGCCCGGCTCGCGGGGCCGGACGACCGTGCGGAGGGTCGGGGCCGGGAAGTGCGGCCGGTGTGCCTCGTCGTCCGGGGCGCCGAGCCGGTCGCCGACCCGGATGCCGGTCACTCCCCTGATCCGCGCGATGTTGCCGGGCGTGAGCCGGTGGCCGGTCCCGTCGGCCGCGCCGACGACCTCCAGTGCGGTGATCCGGCCGCTGTACGTGTACGGGGTGCCGTCCGGTTCGCGGCGGTGCAGGGTGGCCCGCTGCCGGGCCGCCAGTTCGCCGGAGTACAGCCGTACGTAGGCGCTCCGCGCCCCGGAGGCGGTGTGTTCGACGGCGAATACCGTGCCCCGCGGCTGCGGTGCCGGCTCCGGTTCCGGGACGGCGGCGGGCGGCAGCAGCCCGGTGATGCCGTCGAGGAGCGGGGCGACGCCCTCGCCGCTGAGCGCCGAGCCGAAGTACACGGGGTGCGCGAGTCCGCGCGCGGTGCGGTCGGCGAGCGCGGTGCGCAGCTCGGCGGCGGTGGGGTACGGCCCGTCCACGACGCGGGCCAGCAGGGCGTCGTCGGTCTCGGCGAGCGTCTCGGCCACCCGGGTGCGGAAGTCCGCCTCGTCGAGGGAGTGCGGAACGGTGCGGGCGGCACGCGTCCCGAGACCCCGCACCGCGGTCATGGGGACGAGGTGCGGCGTGAGCTTCCGCCGGACGTCGGCGAGCAGGCCGTCATGGCAGGCGCCGGCGCGGTCGATCTTGTTGACGAAGAGCAGCGTGGGCAGCCGCATCTCGTGCAGGGTGCGCATCAGGAGACGGCTGTGCGCCTGGACGCCTTCGACGGCGGAGAGCACCAGGACGGCACCGTCGAGCACCCCGAGGGCGCGTTCCACCTCGGCCACGAAGTCGGCGTGGCCGGGGGTGTCGATGATGTTGACCCGGGTGGTGCCGACGGTGAAGGAGACGACGGCGGAGCGGACGGTGATGCCGCGCTGCCGCTCGACGGTGCCGGTGTCGGTGTGCGTGGTGCCGGCGTCGACGCTGCCGAGCCGGTCGATGGCTCCGGTGTCGTGCAGCAGCCGCTCGGTGAGGCTGGTCTTACCGGCGTCGACGTGCGCGAGGATGCCGATGTTCAGGGTGCGCCGGATGGCGCTCGGGGTGTGCTGAGTACGCATGGGTGCCGATGTCCTCGATGACCGTCCGATAGGGGCGCTGGGTCGTGTCGAGGAATCGGCGCATTGCGTGCTCCTGTCCGTGGGTGGCCGGGCCGCTCGGCGAACGGCGGCCTCATCATGCCGGTACCGGGGCGCGCGGCCGCAACCGATTTATTCGCGCCACGCTCCCGCCGCCCGGCCGGAGTGACCCACACCTCGTTATGCAACATGTTGCAAAACCTGCTTCGCTCGTCTACAAACGAAGCTCGTCGGCACTGTGCGCGCGAGGAGACTTCGGATGAGCCCGTACCCCCACCTGCTGAGCCCGCTGGACCTGGGGTTCACCACCCTGCCCAACCGAGTCCTGATGGGCTCGATGCACGTCGGGCTGGAGGAGGCGCCGGGCGGGTTCGCGCGGATGGCCGCCTTCTACGCCGAGCGGGCCCGTGGCGGCGTCGGCCTCATCGTCACCGGCGGCGTCTCCCCCAACGAGGCGGGCCGCACCATGGACGGCGGCGCCAAGCTCACCACCGAGGCGGAGGCCGCCGAGCACGCGCAGGTGACCGAGGCGGTGCACCGCGAGGGCGGGAAGATCGCCATGCAGATCCTGCACACCGGGCGGTACGCCTTCAGCGAGGACCTGGTGGCGCCCAGCGCGCTCCAGGCCCCCATCAACCCCTTCACCCCGCGCGCCCTCACCGACGACGAGGTCGAGCAGACCATCGAGGACTACGTGCGGGCCGCCGAGCTCGCGCGGCAGGCCGGGTACGACGGCGTGGAGATCATGGGCTCGGAGGGCTACCTCATCAACGAGTTCATCGCCGCGCCCACCAATCAGCGCACCGACCGCTGGGGCGGCTCCTACGAGAACCGCATCCGCTTCCCCGTCGAGATCGTGCGGCGCACCCGCGAGCGGGTCGGCCCGGACTTCATCCTGATCTACCGGCTGTCCATGCTCGACCTGGTGCCCGGCGGCTCCACGTACGACGAGGTCGTGCAGCTCGCCAAGGAGGTCGAGGCGGCCGGCGCGACGATCATCAACACCGGCATCGGCTGGCACGAGGCCCGCATCCCCACCATCGCCACGTCCGTGCCGCGCGGCGCCTTCTCCTGGGTGACGCAGAAGGTCATGGGCGCGGTGTCGATCCCGCTGGTCACCACCAACCGCATCAACACCCCCGAGGTCGCGGAACGGCTGCTCGCCGAGGGCCGGGCCGACATGGTGTCCATGGCCCGCCCGTTCCTCGCCGACCCCGACTTCGTCGCCAAGGCCGCCGACGGCCGCGCGGACGCGATCAACACCTGCATCGGCTGCAACCAGGCCTGCCTGGACCACATCTTCTCCGGGCAGATCACCTCCTGCCTGGTGAACCCGCGCGCCTGCCACGAGACCGAGCTCAGCCTCTCCCCCACCCGCCGCCGCAAGGAGCTGGCCGTGGTCGGCGCGGGCCCGGCGGGCCTGGCCTTCGCGGTGTCGGCGGCCGAGCGCGGGCACGGCGTGACGCTCTTCGACGCCGCCGACGAGATCGGCGGGCAGCTGAACGTCGCCCGCCGCATCCCGGGCAAGGAGGAGTTCAACGAGACGCTGCGGTACTTCCGTACGCGCCTGGAGGAGCTGAAGGTCGACGTGCGGCTGGGCACCGCCGTGACCGCCGAGGACCTGGGCGCCGGCGGGTACGACGAGATCGTGGTCGCGGCCGGCGTCACGCCGCGCACCCCGGACATCCCCGGCATCGACCACCCCAGCGTGGTCAGCTACCTCGACGTGCTCACCGGCCGGGTCGAGGCCGGGAAGACCGTGGCGGTGGTCGGCGCCGGCGGCATCGGCTTCGACGTGGCGGAGTTCCTGACCGACGGCGGCGAGCAGGCGAGCCTGGACCCGGCCGTGTTCTTCGGCCAGTGGGGCGTGGACACCGCGTACGGCGAGCGCGGCGGGCTCAAGGCCCCGGTGCGGGCGGCCGCCCCCCGCGCCGTCCATCTGCTCCAGCGCAAGACCAGCAAGGTCGGCAAGGGGCTGGGCAAGACCACCGGCTGGATCCACCGCACGGAGCTGCGTCACCGCGGCGTCACGATGACGGCGGGCGCCGCCTACGACCGCATCGACGACGAGGGGCTGCACCTGACCGTCGACGGCGAGAAGCGCGTCCTCGCGGCCGACACGATCGTGCTCTGCGCCGGCCAGGAGCCGCGCCGCGAACTGTACGACGCGCTGGTGGCGGCCGGGCACACCGCGCACGTCATCGGCGGCGCCGACGTGGCGGCGGAGCTGGACGCCAAGCGCGCCATCCTGCAGGGCACGCGGCTGGCCGCCGACATCTGAGCGCGCCCTAGGATGCGGGTACCGGCGGTGGTGACGCCGCCGGTACCCGCATCCGCGCCACGCACCACCGCACTCCGGAAGGCCGCCATGTCCCTCCCGCACGCGATCCTCACGGCCCTGCTGGAAAAGCCGTCGTCGGGGCTGGAGCTGACGCGGCGGTTCGACCGGTCCATCCGCTACTTCTGGTCCGCCACCCACCAGCAGATCTACCGCGAGCTGCGGAAGCTGGAGGAGGGCGGGCTGATCCACGCCCTGCCGCAGGCGCAGCCCTCCCGCGGCCAGAAGCGGGAGTACGAGGTGCTGCCGGCCGGCCGCGAGGCGCTCACCGCGTGGGTGGCCGAGCGGCAGGAACCGCGGGCCATGCGCGACCCCCTGCTGCTGCGGCTACGGGCCGCCGCGGTCGTCGGCACGGGCGGTCTGGCCGACGAGTTCGCGCGCCATCTCGACCTGCATCAGCGGCAGTTGGCGGAGTACCAGGAGATCGAGGCGCGCGACTTCCCGCCGGCGAAGACGGCGGAGGCGGACCGGCTGCAGCATCTCGTGCTGCGCGCCGGCATCGCCCAGGAGACCTTCTGGGTGCAGTGGCTCACCGAGTCGCTGGAGGAGCTGCGGGCGTTGGGGAGCCGGCGCGAAGAGCCCTGATCAGTCCAGTCCGCCGCGCTTGACGAGCTGTGCGGCGATGACGTTCCGCTGGATCTCGTTGGTGCCCTCGCCGACGATCATCAGTGGTGCGTCACGGAAGTACCGCTCGACGTCGTACTCGGTGGAGTAGCCGTAACCGCCATGAATGCGGACGGCGTTGAGGGCGATCTCCATGGCGGTCTCGGAGGCGAAGAGCTTGGCCATGCCGGCTTCCATGTCGACCCGGCGGTCCGCGTCGGCCTCGCGCGCGGCGTGCAGGGTCAGCTGGCGGGCCGCGGTCAGCTTGGTGGCCATGTCGGCAAGGTGGTTGCCCACCGACTGGTGCTGCCAGATCGGCTTGCCGAAGGACTCCCGCTCCTGGGCGTACACGAGGGAGTCCTCCAGGGCGGCCCGTCCGACGCCCAGCGCCCGCGCGGCGACCTGGAGGCGGCCGGTCTCCAGGCCCTTCATCATCTGCGCGAAGCCCTTGCCCTCGGTGCCGCCGAGGACGGCGTCGGGCGCGGCGCGGTAGTTGTCGAAGGAGAGCTCGCAGCTCTCCACGCCCTTGTAGCCGAGCTTGGGCAGGTCGCGGGAGACGGTGAGGCCGGGGCCGTGCTCGACGAGGAGGATGGAGATCCCCTTGTGGGCGGGGGTGGCGTCGGGGTCGGTCTTGCAGAGCAGGGCGATCAGGCCGGAGCGGCGGGCGTTGGTGATCCAGGTCTTGCTGCCGTTGATGACATAACCCTGCTCGTCCTTGCGGGCGTTGGTGAGCATGGCCTGGAGGTCCGAGCCGCCGCCCGGCTCGGTGAGCGCCATCGTGGCGCGGATCTCGCCGGTGGCCATCTTCGGCAGGTAGCGGCGCTTCTGCTCCTCGGTGCCGAAGTGCAGCAGCAGCTTGGCCACCACGGTGTGCCCGCCCATCGCGCCGGCCAGGCTCATCCAGCCGCGCGCCAGCTCCTCGGTGACCAGCACGTAGCAGGGCGTGGAGACCGGCGTGCCGCCGTACTCCTCGGGCACGGCCAGCCCGTAGATGCCCAGCTCCTTCATCTTCTCGATCTGGGCCTCGGGGTAGGTGTCGGCGTGCTCCAGCTCCTGCACGACCGGCTTGACGTCCTTGTTCACGAAGTCGTGCACGGTCTCGACCACGAATCGCTCGTCGTCGGTGAGGGTGTCCAGGGTGCTCATGCGGGGTCCTTCGGTGAGTACGGGGCGGGCGTCAGACGACCGTGTCGGCGCGGAGCGCGGCGAGCTCGTCGGGGGTGCGGCCGAGTGCGGTGAGGATCGCTTCGGTGTGTTCGCCGACGGCCGGTACGGGGTCCATGCGGGCGGTGAGCCCGGCGAGGTCGGCGGGCGGCAGGAGGGCCTGCACGGTGGCGCCGGGCACGGCGACCTCGCGCCAGCGGTTCCGGCCTTCGAGGACGGGGTGTTCGAGGAATTCGGCGACCGAGTTCACCCCTGCGTTGGCGATCCCGAGCGCGTCCAGGTCTTTCCGGACGTCCGTCGCGTCGGAGCGGGTGAAGCGTTCGGCCACGATGGCGTCCAGTTCGTCGCGGTGGGCGACGCGGGCCGAGCCGGTGGCGAACCGCGGGTCGTCGGTCAGCTCGGGCCGGCCCAGGAAGCCGTCGCACAGCGCGGCCCATTCGCGTTCGTTCTGGATGGAGAAGAGCACGTCCTTGCCGTCGGCGGCGGTGAAGGCACCGTACGGGGCGATGGTGGCGTGCCGGGTGCCGACGCGCGGCGGCTGGCTGCCGCTGTGCCGGGTGTAGTACGCGGGCTGGCTCATCCACTCCGAGAGCGCCTCGAAGAGGGAGACCTCCACGGCGCGGGCGACGCCGGTGGTGGCGCGGGCGAAGAGGGCGGCGAGGATGCCGCTGTAGGCGTACATGCCGGCGGAGATGTCGGCGACGGAGACCCCGACGCGGGCGGCCTCCTCGGCGGTGCCGGTGAGCGAGACCAGGCCGGTCTGGCACTGCACGAGCAGGTCGTAGGCCTTGCGGTCGGCCCACGGGCCGGTGGTGCCGTAGCCGGAGACGGTGCAGGGGATCAGCTTCGGGTAGCGGGCGGTGAGTTCGTCGGGCCCGAGGCCCAGGCGGGTGGCGGCGCCCGGCGCGAGGTTCTGCACGAACACGTCGGCCTCGGCGAGGAGTTCGTGCAGGATCTCCCGGCCGCGCGCGTCCTTGAGGTCGAGGGTGAGGGATTCCTTGGAGCGGTTGAGCCACACGAAATAGCTGGAGTGGCCGTGCACGGTGGTGTCGTAGCGGCGGGCGAAGTCGCCGTCGCCGGGGCGCTCGATCTTGATGACGCGGGCGCCGAGGTCGGCGAGCTGGCGGGTGGCGAAGGGGGCCGCCACCGCCTGCTCGATGCTGACGACGGTGATGCCTTCGAGGGGGCGCTGCTGCTCCATCAGGACTCCTGCACGGGGGAATCGGTGGCGGCCGGGAACGCCGTACGCATCAGGTCCGCCGCGCGCTCCCAGGTGAGGCCGGCGAGCAGGTCCGGTACGCCGGGGCCGCAGGCGGCGAACTTCTCGCGCAGTTCGCCGGCGGTGGGCGGGCGCTGCGGGGAGCCGGGCGGCAGGGCCAGCTCGGCGTGGACGGCCGTGCCGTCGGTGAAGTCCAGCCGGAGGGCGACCTCGCCGTCGAGCAGGGTGGTGGTCTCACCGGGCCGCCGGTCGACGGTGACCTGCGCCATGAGCTTCTGCGCCGCGGGGCGACCCACGGCCTCGTCGGTGAAGCTGTCGAAGCCGGGATAGTCGTCGAGGAGCGCGGTGGCGACCGCGTACGGCATGGAGAACTTGCCCTCCAGGCCGGTCGTGGGCCGGTCGTGGATCAGCGGGTGGACGGTGCCGGCGGGGGTGGTGACGGTGACGCCGGTGAGGTCGCCGTGCACCCGGTCGCGGACCTCGCGCAGCGCGGCGATCGGCCGCTGCATGGCGTAGCAGCAGGGGTACATCTTGATCGCCAGGCCGCCGGGGACGGCGGGCGCTGCGGGGAACTCGGTGGTGGGAGTACCGCCGACGCGCTCCAGCCAGGCATCCAGGGCGCGCGGGTCGGCGGTGGCGCCCGCCTGCGCGAGGCGTGCCGCGCGGACGCCCGCGTCCGCGGCGAAGCCCACCTGAAGGGACTTGCTGTGGGTGCCGAAGGCCTCCTGGACGCCGCCGGCCGCGGGGACGGCGAGCGCCATGGCGGTGGCGAGCCGGTCGGGGTCCAGGTCGAGGGCGACGCCGGCCGCGACGGCGGCGGCCGGGGCGCCCGCGGTGCAGGTCGCGTGCCAGCCGGCCGCGTAGTGGCCCCAGCCGAGCATCGCGCCGAGCCGGGCCAGGACGCCGGCGCCCGCGAGGTAGGCGCGCGCGTCGCCGCCGGCGGCGAGTACGGCGGGGACGGTGACGACGGAGATGTGCGTGGTGGTCCCGATGTGCAGGTCGTCGAAGTCCAGCACGTGCGCCATGGCCGCCCAGCGGGCCGCGTCCGGGAGCGGTGCGGCGACGGGGCGCAGTGGGTGGTCGCGGGCGGCCAGGGCGACGGCGACGGTGTCGGCCAGCGCCCGGTCGGCGAGCGCGCGGTCGTCGGGATCGGCCCGGTGGTCGTAGGCCCACCGGGCGAGGGCTCGGGCGGCGGTCATGCGGTCCCCTCCGTGGTGCGGCGGCCACCGGCCTCGCGGTCGGTGGCTCCTCTGCCGAGGATTTGTACGGCCAAATGATCGCGGTGTCAATGGCGCCTACCTCGCCATCCGATCCGGCATTCCCCGGGCCTTGACGCCAGCGTGAGCCGGACCACAGAATGCCGACGCCATGCGTGGAGCCACTTTGTACGTAGCAATGCCGTACATGGCCGCGCTGAATGGCCGCCCGTTTCCGGGACCCCTTGGAGGTAGGTCAGTGACGCCCCCGTCCCCCGCCCTCGCCGCTCTCGGCGGAGCACCGATCGGCCGAGTCCACCGCACGGTGCTGCTGGTCGTCAGCGCGATGTTCCTGTTCGACCTCGCCGACCTGAACACCTTCGCGTTCGCCGCCCCCGCGATCCGCACCACGCACCACTTCACCGTCCAGGACGTGGCTTTGGTGACCGCGCTGAGCTTCGCCGGGATGGCGCTCGGCGCCGTCACCGGCGGCCGGGCCGCCGACCTGCTCGGCCGCCGGCTCGGCATGTCGGCCGCGGTCGCCGTCTTCTCCGCCGCCTCGCTGCTCAACGCCCTCGTCTCCACGCCGGGCCCGATGGCCGCCACCCGCGCGCTCACCGGCTTCGGCCTCGGCGCGATGACCGCCATCGCGATCTCGTACCTCTCCGAGGTCACCCCCACCACCCACCGCGGCCGCTTCCAGGCCGTCGCGCTCGGCGTCGGCCTCGTCGGCATCCCGCTGACCGCCTTCACCGCCCGCTTCATCACCGTGTCCCACCCGGCGTCCTGGCGCTGGCTGTTCGTCGCCGGCGCGCTCGGCTTCCTGCTGCTCCCGCTGGTCCTGCGGCTGCCCGAGTCGCCGCGCTGGCTGCTCTCCCGGGGCCGGGTCGCGGAGGCCGAGGAGACGGTGCGCCGCTTCGTACCGGACTTCCGCGGTGACGGGCAGGAGCAGCCGGCCTCAGCGCACCCCGCGGCGCGGCCCAAGGCCCGCTTCCGCGACCTCTTCGCGCCGGGGCAGCGCCGCAACTCCCTCGTCATGATGGTGGTGTGGGCGTTCGCGCTGACCGGTTTCTACGGCTTCCAGTCCTGGGTGCCGACCCTGCTGGCCGACCGCGGCCAGGACTTCGCGACGTCGATGACCATGTCGGCGATCACCACCATCGGCGCGGTGCCCGGCGCCTTCCTCGCCACCCCGTTCATCGACCGGTTCTCGCGCAAGCACCTCTCCGTGGCGCTCGGCCTCATCGTCGCCGCCGTCGGCATCGGCTACGGGCTGAGCACCGACACGGTGGCCGTCATGGTCTTCGGCGTGCTGGTCGCCGCGCTCAGCCAGTCCTACATCGCCGTCCTGTACTCCTACACGCCCGAGCACTTCCCGACCGCGCTGCGCACCGCGGGCTCGGGGCTCGGCAACGGTGCGGGCCGGGCAGCCAACATCGTCGCCCCGCTGGTCATCGCGGCCGTCTACACCGCCCCGCGGTTCGGCTACGTGGGCGTGTTCGTCCTCGTCGCCGGCGCCTGGCTGATCGCCACCCTCACCGTCGCGTTCTTCGGCATCGACACCCGCGACAGGCCGCTGGAGGACCTGCACGGCCGGGCCGCGCACGATGGGCGGGTACCCGAAGACGCCCCGCGCCCCGCCGCCACCCGCTGACACGCCCGCCCGTCCGCTCGCACGACAGCACACCCCGCACGACAGGAGCCCCCATGACCGGCGCCCCCGCCGACACCTCGACCGCCGACACTCCGTCCGCCGACTTCCGCGTCCTCGAAGAGACCGCCCGCACCTGGCACCCGGCCGACACCCGCGCCACCGACCCGCTCGACCCCGCGCCGGTCGCCGCGCTCTCCGCCGTATTGGACCTTCCCGACCCGGTGGCGGCGGCCGGGCAGCCGCTGCCGCCGCTCTGGCACTGGCTGCACTTCCTCCACTGGCCCCGGCAGAGCGAGCTGGGCCCGGACGGCCACCTGCGCGACGGCCACTTCCTGCCGCCGCTGCCGCAGCGCCGCCGGATGTTCGCCGGCGGCCGGCTGGAGGTCCGTACCCCGCTCACCGTCGGGCAGCCGGCCGAGCAGACCAGCAGCGTGGTCAAGGTGCAGGCCAAGCAGGGCCGCACCGGCGGGCTGCTGTTCGTCACCGCGCGCACCGAGTTCCGCCAGGACGGCGAGGTGCGGGTGGTCGAGGAGCAGGACATCGTCTACCGCAGCGGCGGCGGCGCGCCCGTACCGGACCGGATCACCCTCGACCCGGCCGCCGCACCGCACAGCGACGCGCCGTGGCAGCTGCCGTGGACCACCGACCCGGCCGTCCTCTTCCGCGTCAGCGCGCTGACCGCCAACGCGCACCGCATCCACTACGACCAGCCCTACGTCACCGGCGTCGAGGGCTACCCCGGGCTGGTCGTGCACGGTCCGCTGCTGGTCCTGCAGATGCTGGAACTGGTCCGCCGGCACGCGCCCGACCGCACCGTCCACACCCTCTCCTACCGGCTGCGGCAACCGTCCTTCTGCGGCGAGCGGCTGCTGTCCTGCGGCGCGCCGTACGAGGCGGACGGCGCGGCGGGCGTGCGGCTGTCGGTCGCCGGACCGCGCGCCGCCGAACACGCCACGGCGGAGGTGACGTTCGCATGACCGCCGCCGACGCCATCCCGTACGCGGCAGCACTCGCCGCGGCGCGCAGCCTGCTCTTCGTCCCCGGTGACCGCGCCGACCGCTACGCCAAGGCGGCCGCGGCCGGCGCCGACGGGGTGATCGTGGACCTGGAGGACGCGGTCGCGCCGGAGGGCAAGGACGCCGCGCGGGACGCCGTGGCCGGGTGGCTGGCGGGCGGCGCGCGGGCCGTGGTGCGGATCAACCCGCCCGGCACCGAGTGGCACGCGGCCGACCTGGCGATGGCGGCCGCGCACGGCGCGCCCGTCATGCTGCCCAAGGCCGAGGACCCGGCCGACCTGGCCGCGGTCGCCGACCGGACCGGCGGCCGGCTGCCGGTGCTGGCGCTGGTGGAGACGGCGGCCGGGGTGGAGAACGCCGCCGCGCTGTGCCGCGCCCCCAACGTCGTACGTGCCGCCTTCGGCAACATCGACCTCGCGGCGCAGCTCGGTGTGGACCCCGACGACCATCAGGCGCTGGCGTACGCGCGCTCGCGGCTGGTCTGCGCCTCGGCCGCTGCCGGGCTCGCGCCGCCGCTCGACGGTGTCACGGCCGGGCTGGCGGCCGACGGCCCGCTGCCGGCGGACGTGGCGCACGCCCGGCGGCTGGGCTTCGGCGGCAAGCTGTGCATCCATCCGCGTCAACTCGACGCCGTACACGAAGGGTTCACTCCGTCCGCGGACGAACGGGAGTGGGCGCGACGGGTGCTCGCGGCGGAGGGCCCGGTCACCGTGGTGGACGGGCAGATGGTGGACCGCCCCGTACTGGAGCGGGCCCGCCGCGTCCTGGCCGCGGCCGGGCGCGGCTGACCGCCGGTCAGGCTCGCGGGCGGCCGGACATACCGGGCCCGCGAGCCGGGGGTCTGCCGCCCGCGGGCGGCCGCCGTGCCGTCCCCGCAGGTGACCGGCGCGTTCCCCGGCCGATAAGCTGGCCATCCCTTCCCACCCGAACGGCGACGAGGATGTGATGGCCAACAAGCCGACCCGTGGACGGACCGCGTACCAGCAGCTCGCGGACGACCTGCGCACGGATCTGGCGGTCGACCGGTACCCCAAGGGGGTGCGGCTGCCGACCGAGGCGGAGCTGGCCGAGAAGTACCGGGTCAGCCGGCAGACGGTGCGCCGTGCCTTCCATGACCTGGTCGCCGAGGGCCTGGTGTACCGGGTGCCCGGGCGCGGCACGTTCGCCGCGCCGCGCGACGGCCGCTACCTCCGCAGGTTCGGCTCGGTCGACGACCTGATGGGCCTGTCGCTGGACACGACCATGCAGCTGACCGGGCCGCTGCGGCGGCGGGTGGACATCGACGCGGCCGGGCGGCTGCGGCTGGACAGCGACGTGGTGCACACCCTCGCCTTCCGCCGGCTCCACGACGACGTGCCGTTCTGCCATACGACGGTGTGGCTGCCGCCGGACGTCGGGGAGACGCTGGCGGACGTGGCGCAGCTCGCCGAGGCCGGCGCGCGCTCCACCTTCACCATCATCGGCCTGCTGGACGACCGGCTGGACTCGCCCATCACGGAGGCCGAGCAGTCCATCACGGTCGCGCCGGCCCCGGCGGCCGTCGCGGCGGAGCTGGCGTGCGAGCCGGGCCACCCGCTGCTGCGCATCGACCGGCTCTACACCACGTCCGAGGGCCGCCGCGTGGAGCTGGCGATCAGCTACTTCCTGCCGGAGCAGTACTCCTACCGGGTCCGGCTGCGCCGCTGACCCCCGTGTCCCTGCTCTTGTCCGTGCGCCCGCCGGCCGCGCGGCGGGCCGCCACCGTCCTGACGATGCGTACGAGGACGACGGTCGCGGCGGCCAGTGCGCTCGCGACGACCCAGACCGTCAGGGCCGGCCAGGCGTACGCCACCTGCCAGAAGGGCCCGGCCCTGCGCATCGACCAGCCGACCAGGTCGCTGAGGAAGAGGCAGAGGGCGAGGGGCGCGGCGTACGGCAGCAGCCGCAGGGCCGGGCGCCACCAGGGGCGCGCTGCGGCGCGCCGGGCCCAGCGCCGGGAGCGGACCACGCCGAGTGTGCCGAGCCCGAGGACGAGCAGGGTCAGCGCGCCGAGGACGAGGTCGGCGGTCATGGTGAAGGGTTCCTCGTCCGTGGGCTGCCGGCCCTGCGCCAGGTCGGAGAGGCCGCGGGCGATGATCCCGCTGTCCTCGCCGGAGAGGAACCCGGTGTTGCCGGCCACGGCGATGCCGTAGCCGCTGCCGGGCAGCAGGGTCTGGATCGCGGTCCGGGTGAACAGCTGGCCGTTGTGCTGGATCTCGGTGGCCCGTCCCGGCTCCTTCCGCAGCCACCAGCCCATGCCGTAGTCGGTGTGCTCGGTGGCCTTGCCCGGCGTGTGCATCGTCGCGACGGCGCGGGCCGAGACGATGCGCCGGCCGTCCGCCGCCAGCCCGCCGCTGTTCTGCATCATCAGCCAGCGTGCGAGGTCGTCGGCGGTGGTGACGACGCCGAAGCTGCCGGCCACGAAGAGCCGCGGGTGCGGGAGCGCGACCGTCGTGCCGTACGCGCGGACGTGGCCGCGGGCGCGTTCGGGCATGTCGGTGGTGCTGTCGACGGTACGGGTGTGCCGCATGCCGAGCGGGCGGAACACGTGGTCGGTGAGGTAGTCGGCGAACGGCTGACCGCTCACCACCTCCACCAGCCGCGCGGCGACGACGTAGTTGGAGTTGTGGTAGCGCATGCGGGTGCCGGGTGCGGTGGCCAGCCCGGAGTGGCGCATGGCGGCGACGGCGCCGCGCAGGGTGTGCGGCTGGTCGACGGCCATGTCGGGGTAGGTGCTGTCCTCCATGCCGGAGGTCTGGTTGAGCAGCTGCCGGGTGGTGATCCGCCGGGCCCGCTCGTCGTCGAGCCGGAACTCCGGCAGGTAGCGCCGGACGGGCGCGTCCAGATCCACGCGGCCGGCGTCGGCGAGCTGGAGGACGGCGAGGGCGGTGAAGGACTTGGAGACGGAGGCGACCGGGACGCGGCTGCGGGCGGTGAGCCGCGCGCCGCCCGCGGTGTGCCCGTACCCGGCGGTGCGGATGATCCGGTTCCCCTTGGTGACCGCGACCACCGCGCCGGGCAGGCCGGTACGGGCCATGTAGTCGCGTACGTAACGGTCCACGGCGGCCGGGGTGACGGCGGCGGGCGGCGCTGCGGGCGCCGCCGCGGCGGACGGAGCCACGCCCAGCAGCGTCAAGAGGGCCAGGAACAGCGCGGCCGCCCGTCGCCGTACCGCCCATTGCGTCGGATGCTTCGCCGCGACCGGAGAGTTCTTTTCCATGCCCGGTATCCCAGCCGGTCCGGCGTGCTCCGCGCATTGGCGCTGGAGGGAGGGGCGAAGGTAGTGCCCGCACTACCGTCACATGATCGGCACGGCGGTACCGTATGCCGCGTGCGTCCCGAGACCGCCTGGCAGGCTCTCGCGCAGCGCCCGTTGCGGTTCCTGACCTCGGCGTGGCCCTGGCGCTCGCTGGCCTACCTGCTCACCGGCGTCGCGTTCGGCGCGGCCGCGGGCACGGTGCTGGTGCTGCTGACGGTCGCCGGACTGGTGCTGCTCGCCGTCGGGGTGGGCGTGGCCGTCCTGCTGGGCGTGGCGCTGTCGGGGATCCTCGTGGCGCGCGTCGAGCGGTGGCGGCTGCGGCTGGTGGACTCCGACCCGGCGCCCGATCCGCACCGCCCGCCGCCGCGCCCCGGCCGCCGCGCCTGGCTTTCGACGCGGCTGCACGAGCCGGTCACCTGGCGGGAGTTGGGCTTCACGGCGGTGTCGCTGGCCGCGCTGTGGTGGATGGATCTGCTGGTACTGGGCTTCGCGCTGGTGCTGCCGTTCGTCGTCGGCACCTCGCCCCTGGACGACCCGGGCGCCTGGCCCTTCGCGGTCATCGGCCTGTGCATGCTGCCCGCGGCCCCGTACACGCTCACCGCCTGGGCCGGAGCCCGCGCCGCGCTGACCCGCCTGCTGCTGGCCCCGCGCGACCAGGAGCTGACGCGGGTACGGGCGTCCCGGGCGCGGCTGGTGGACGCCTTCGACGCCGAGCGCCGGCGGATCGAGCGGGACCTGCACGACGGCGCCCAGCAGCGGCTGGTGTCGCTGAACGTGCTGCTGGGCCTCGCCCGCCTGGACGCGGCGCCGGGCTCCCCCGTCGAGCGGCAGCTGGCCGACGCGCAGGAGCAGTTGACGCTCGCCGTGCAGGAGCTGCGGGAGCTGAGCCGCGGCGTGCACCCGAAGGCGCTCACCGACCACGGACTCGCGGCCGCTGTGGACAACCTCGCCACCCGGTCGTCCGTGCCGGTCGAGGTAGACATCCGGCTGCCGCACCGCCTGCCGCCCGGCGTGGAGACCACCGCGTACTTCGTCGTCGCCGAGGCGCTGGCCAACGTCGCCAAGCACAGCGGAGCGGGCCGCGCCGAGGTGCGGGCCCGGCTGCGTACGGACACCCTCGTCCTGTCGGTCGGCGACGACGGCACCGGCGGCGCCGATCCGGCCGCCGGGACCGGCCTGACCGGCCTCGCCGACCGGGTCGAGGCCACCGACGGCCGGCTGTGGCTGTCCAGCCCGGCCGGCGGACCAACCCTGATCCATGTGGAGCTGCCGTGCCGCTGAACCCCGCGGGAACACCCCTGCGCGTCGTGCTCGCCGAGGACTCGGCCCTGATGCGGGACGGGGTGGTCGGCGTGCTGACCCGTTTCGGGCATCAGGTGCTCGCGGCGGTCGGGGACGCCGAAGCGCTGGTCACCGCCGTGCACACGCACCGGCCCGACATCGTCGTCAGCGACGTGCGGATGCCGCCGGGCCACGGCGACGACGGGCTGCGGGCCGCCGTGGCGCTGCGCAGGGACCTGCCCGACCTGCCGGTGCTCGTGCTGAGCCAGTACGTCGAGCAGTCCTACGCCACCCACCTGCTGGACCTCGGCGGCGACAGCGGGGTGGGGTACCTGCTGAAGGACCGGATCAGCGCGGTGACGGAGTTCGCCGACGCGGTCACCGCGGTCGCGGCCGGCGGCACGGTCATCGACCCGGAGGTCGTCCGTCAGTTGCTGCGCCGCCGCCAGGACCCGTTGCAGCGGTTGACGCCGCGCGAGCGGGAGGTGCTGGGCCTGATGGCCGAGGGCCGTTCCAACACCGCCATCGCGCGTGGCCTGTTCGTCACCGAGGCCGCCGTCAACAAGCACATCGGCAGCATCCTGCAGAAGCTCGACCTCCCCGTGGACAGCACCGTCCACCGCCGCGTCCTGGCCGTCCTGACGTACCTGCGGGGCTGACAAGATCCGAGGTGCGCCGGACGGCCGGAGGCCTCGTCAGACGCGCGGCGGGCGGTCGTTGAGGATGCGCTGGAAGAGCCGGACGTCCTGCCACTCGCCGTTGATGTGGAGGTACTTGGGCGCGACGCCGTAGGGCTCGAAGCCGCACTTGCGCAGGACGTGCTGCGAGCCGGTGTTGTGCAGCAGCGTGCCCGCTTCGAGGCGGTGCAGCCCGGCCTCGTCGGCGTACCGGACGGCGGCCTCGACGGCCGCGCTCGCCAGCCCCTTGCCGGTGTGGTCGACGTCGATCCAGTAGCCGAGGCTGCCGCTGCAGGACGGGCCGTACCGGATGCCGGAGAGGGTGAGGACGCCGACGATGCGGGGGCCGGACGTCAGCACCCACAGCATCAGCCGGCCCTCGTCCCGCTCCGCCAACTGGCCGAGCAGCCGCTCCCGTTGCCCCTCCAGGGTGTAGAAGTCCGGCTCCCGCAGCGGGTCCCAGGGGCGCAGGTGCTCACGGTTGTGCGAGTACGCCGCGAGCAGCCCTTCGGCGTCGTCGGCGACGGCCGGGCGCAGCACGACGCCGCCCGGCAGAACACAGGGGTCACTGGCCATGCCCGGCACAGTAACTCCGCGGTGTGTCAAGCGGGATCACCCTGCACGGAGGTGCCGAGGACGGTGGCGGTGTGGGCCGCCAGCTGCGCGCGGAGGGTGTCGCGCGGTACGCCCTCCGGGCCGGCCAGGTGCTCGACGAGGTCGGCGCGTACGGCGGCGAGCAGGGCGTGGGCGGTGAAGCCGGCAGTGGGCAGCCCCGGGAGCTGTTCCAGCATGTCCCGGAGCAGGGCGTGCCAGCGCGCGTAGTGGCCCGCGTCGTACGGGCTCGCGCTGCCGGTGCCTTCCAGGGCCAGCGCGAGGCGGCGGTTGTCGAGCTTGAAGCAGAGGAGCGCGTCGAGCAGCGCGGGCACCCGGTCGCGCGGCGGGGTGTCCGGCCCCAGGGGCGGCGGGCCCGCCTCGACGGCTTCCTCGATGGGCTGGAGCCGTGCGGCGTACAGCTCCCGGATCAGGCCGGTGCGGTCGCCGAACGCCCGGAAGAGGGTGCCCTTGCCGACGCCGGCCGCCGTCGCGACGTCGGCCATGGTGACGTCGTCGGGGCTGTCGCAGCGGGTGAAGAGGGTGTCGGCGGCCGCGAGGACGGCCGCCCGGTTGCGGGCTGCGTCCTTGCGGGGCTTGCGGTCGGGCACGCGGCGTCTCCTTTACAAAGCGGACCACGGGTCCGTATATTTTTCGAAGCGGACCCAGGGTCCGCATTCTATGGGAAGAGAGGACACCCATGCCCGCACACACCGCACCGGAAGAGCTGTTCCGCCACGGCCTTCGCCTCCTGCTCGACAAGGACATCCCCGGGTGGGTCGGCCTGTGGGCCGAGGACGGCGTCATGGAGTTCCCGTTCGCACCCGACGGGTGGCCCCGGCGGCTGGAGGGCAGGGACGCCGTCGCCGCCTACATGCGCGGCTATCCCGACCACATCGACCTGCACGACATCCCCGAGCTGCGGATCCACCGGACCGAGGACCCGGAGACCATCGTGGCCGAGATGCGCGGCGTGGGCCGCCTGGTACGGACCGGCGCGCCGTACGACATGACGTACATCGCCGTCGTGACCGTCCGGGAGGGGCGCATCGCCTCCTACCGCGACTACTGGAACCCGCTCGCCGTGCTCGAATCCGGCGCCGACTTCGCCGGGAGCACCCGATGAGCACGGCCGGCACCACCCTGGTCATCGGCGCCACCGGCACCACCGGCAGCCGTACCGCGGCACGGCTGTCCGCGGCGGGCCACCGCGTCAGGGCGGCGAGCCGGCGCGGCACCCCGGTGCCGGGCGCCGAGCCCGTCCGCTTCGACTGGTACGACCCGGCCACGCACGGCGCGGCGCTCGCCGGGGCCGACCGCCTCTACCTCGTACCGCCGGTGGGCGACCCCGACCCGGCCGCGGTCATGCTGCCCTTCCTGCGGCAGGCGCGCGCCGCCGGGGTGCGCCGTGCGGTGCTGCTCAGCTCCTCGGCCATCCCCGAGGGCGGTCCCGCGGTGGGGGCCGTGCACCGGGAGCTGCCCGGCCTGTTCGAGGAGTGGGCGGTGCTGCGGCCGTCCTGGTTCATGCAGAACTTCCTGGGCGGTCATGTGCACGCCGAGAGCATCCGGGAGCACGGCACCCTCCTGAGCGCCACGGGGAACGGCCGCGTGGGCTTCGTGGACGCCGACGACATCGCCGCCGTCGCCGTGCGTGCCCTGACCGACGAGCGGGCGCCCGGTACCGACCTGGTCCTCACCGGCCCCGAGGCGCTCGGCTACGACGACATCGCGGCCATCATGACCGAGGTCAGCGGCCGGCCCGTGGTCCACCGCTCGCTGACCCAGGACGAGCTCCGCGCCCACCTGGCGAAGGAGCTGCCGGCCGAGTTCGCCGCGCTGCTGGCCGGCCTGGACCGGGCCATCGCCGACGGAGCCGAGGACCGTACCACCGACACCGTGCGACGCCTCACCGGCCGCCCGCCCCACGACTTCCGCTCGGTGGCGGAACGGGAAGGGACGAGCGGCCGGTGACGTACCGTCAGGTACTTCAGGCGAGCGGGACGTCCAGCATCGCCTTGCGGTGGCTGAACGTGGCGATGGAGTGCGGACCGTGGTACGCGCCCATGCCGCTCTCGCCGACCCCGCCGAACGGCAGGTCGGGGATGCGGAGGTGAGCCATCGGCATGCCGAAGCCCAGGCCGCCCGAGGAGGTCTCGGTGGCCAGCCGGCGACGGGTGGCCTCGTTCTCGGTGAAGCCGTAGAGGGCCAGCGGCTTGTCGCGGTCGTTGATGAACGCGATCGCCTCGTCCAGGTCCTCGACCTCGACGATCGGCAGCACCGGGCCGAAGATCTCCTCCTGCATGACCGGGGAGTCGGGGGTGACGTCGGCCAGCACGGTCGGCGCGATGTACTTCTGCTCCCGGTCGTGGCCGCCGCCGGTGACGGTCCGGCCCGAGCCGAGGAGGCCCGTGAGCCGGTCGAAGTGGCGGTGGTTGATGATCCGGCCGTACGCGGTCGAGGCCGCCGGGTCGGTGCCGTACAGCTCCTCGATCGCCTCGGCGAGCGCGCCCTGCAGGGCCTTGGAGGTCTCCGGGTCGGTCAGCACGTAGTCGGGCGCCACGCAGGTCTGGCCGGCGTTCTGGAACTTGGCGCGGGCCAGCCGCTGCGCCGTGCGCGTCACGTCCGCGTCCCGGTCGACGAACGCCGGTGACTTGCCACCCAGTTCGAGGGTGACGGGCGTGAGGTGCTCGGCGGCGGCCCGCATCACGATCCGGCCGACCGTGCCGTTGCCGGTGTAGAAGATGTGGTCGAAACGCTGGGCGAGCAGCTCGGTGGTCTCCGGCACGCCGCCCTCGACGACGGCGACCGCGTCGGTGTCGAGGTACTCCGGCAGCAGCCGCGCGAGCAGCGCCGAGGTGGCCGGGGCCAGCTCGCTGGGCTTGGCGACGACGGTGTTGCCCGCCGCGAGCGCGCCCGCGAGGGGCACGAGCAGCAGCTGGGCCGGATAGTTCCAGGGCGCGATGACCAGGACGACGCCGAGCGGGTCGTACCGGGTGCCCGCCGTGCTGCCCGCCGGGAAGCCCTCGGCGGACAGGGCGACCGGCTTGGGCCGCAGCCACTCCTCCAGGTGCTCCAGGGTGTGGTCGATCTCCCGGATCGGGAAGTCCACCTCGGCGGCGAAGGCCTCGGCCTCGCTCTTGCCCAGGTCCGCGTGGAGCGCGGCGGCGAGGTCCGCGCGGCGCTCGGTGAGCAGCGTCCGCAGCTTCCACAGCTGCTGCGCGCGCCACTCCAGCGAGCGGGTGCGGCCGCCGCGGAAGGTGGCACGCAGCCGGGCGACGAGGTCGGCGGGTGCCTCGGCGGCCACGGCAGCGGTGACTGCGGGCGCTTCGGCGGTGGTGGCGGGTGAGCCGGTCATGCGGTGCTCGATTCGTTCGAGGTGGTGCGTGCGATCGTCCATGCACAGCGTCGGAGTGGAAGCATTCATTCCGCCTGGCCTTGAAACGACCCGCGATCAGCCCAGGGCCCTGGCCACCTCGACGGCCAGCGGCGCCGAGGAGTCGGGGTTCTGGCCGGTGTAAAGGTTCCGGTCCGTGATGACGTGCGGCGCCCACGGCTCGCCCGCGCGGAAGTCCGTACCGAGCTCCACCAGGCGGTCCTGGAGCAGCCACGGCGCCTTGTCCGCGAAGCCGGCCTGTGCCTCCTCCTCGTTGGTGAAGGCGGTGAGGCGGTACCCGGCGAACGGCGAGCTCCCGTCGGCGCCGCGCGTGGCGAGCAGCGCGGCCGGGCCGTGGCAGACGATGCCCAGCGGCTTGCCCGACGCCAGCGCCTCGGTGAGCACCCGACCCGAGGCCTCGTTCGTCGCCAGGTCCTCCATCGGGCCGTGTCCGCCGGGGTAGAAGACGGCCGCGTAGCCCGCCACGTCGACCTGCTCCAGCTTGATCGGGCTGCGCAGCGGGTCCATGGACTGCAGCGCGGCGGCGACCGCGTCCGCGCCCTCCTGGCCGCCGTTGGACTCCGGCGCCAGGCTGGCCGCGTCCGGCGTCGGCAGCACGCCGCCGGGCGTGGCGACCACGACCTCGTGTCCGGCCTCGGTGAAGACCCGGTACGGGGCCACCACCTCCTCGCCCCAGAAGCCGGTGGGATGCCGGGTGCCGTCGGCCAGCGTCCAGTGGTCGGCGCCGGTCAGTACGAAAAGGATCTTCGCCATGTCGGTCCTCCGGTTCCTTCGTTTCCACCGCGGGGGTGCCTGCTGCCCCGAACGTAACGGCTGCGCGCGGTCCGCGCCGTCCAGCACGCCGGGGTCTCGGGCGCTCGCGTGCCCGGCCGTCCGCCGGCTATGCCTGCTCCACCCGGCCGGCGCGCTCCGCAGGCGGCCCGGCCGGTGATTCGCCCGCCTTCTCCGGGTCCGGCGCGTCCTCCCGCCTCGGCTTCGGCGCGTCCTCCCGCTCCCGGTCCATCTCGCGCCACTCGCGGCGCAGTCCCGCGAGGTTGGTGGCGAGGAAGTACGCCGCTCCGCCCACCGCGAGGACCGGCACCAGCCCGGCCCAGGCCACCGCGGCGCCGGCCACCAGGCCGCCGAGCGGAATACCGGCCCAGGCCAGCGAGTCGCCGAGGGCGCCCACCCGGCCGAGCAGCCGGCGCGGTATTCGCTCCCAGACGACCGCGCCCAGGATGGGGTTCAGGAAGCCGGCGCCGAAGCCGGAGACCGCGTGGACGGCCACCACCGCCCACACCGGTACGTCCAGCGCCAGGATCACGAAGCGGGGCGCGCCGGACAGCAGGAAGCCGGCGAAGAAGAGCAGCCGCCGGCGCATCCGGTGCGCCACGACCGCGGCGACCAGGCTGCCGGCCACCGCCGCCAGCCCCGCGGCGGCCGTCACCGAGCCGACGGCGGACGGGCCGTGGCCGGTCTCCCTGGCCCAGATCGGCAGCAGTACGGAGATGCGGGCCGCGTCGAGGAAGTTGGTGAAGCCGACGGTACAGATGATGGTGAGCAGCAGCGGCTGGCCGCGGAGGTAGGCGAAGCCTTCGGCGAACCGGCGCCAGTACCCGGGCTGCGGCTCGCCGGCCGCCGCGCCCGCGGCGTCGTCGGCGCGCCCCATTCCGCGCGGCAGCGCCAGAGCGACGATCACCGACCCGAGGGCGAACGTCGCGGCGTTGACGAGCAGTCCGGCCAGCGGCCCGAGCACGGCGACCAGCACACCGCCGGCGCCGGGGCCGACCGTGGAGGCGAGCCGTTCGACGACGCCGAGCAGGCCGGTGGCCCGCTCGATGGGGACCGCCGAGCGCGCCGCCGCCTCCGGGATCATGACCTCCTTGGCCAGGTCGCCCGGGCCGCGGGCCGCACCGATCACGGCGACCATGACGAGCAGCAGCCGGAAGTCCAGCAGCCCGAGCGCGTGCAGCGCCGGCACGGCGGCGACCACCAGCGCGCTGACCACGTCCGTCGACCACGAGATCACCCGCGCCCCGGCCCGGTCCACCAGCGGCCCGGTCAGCGCCTTGATCAGGACGTACGGCGCCATTTCACAGAACGCCACCAGCCCGGTCTGCGCCGCACTGCCCGTCGTGACCAGGACGAACCAGGGCAGCGCGATGGCCGAAACCCGGGTGCCGGTCTGCGAGACGGCCACCGCCGCCAGCAGCCCCGCCAGCGGGCGCATCCTGGCCGGCGGCCCCGCCCGCCACCCGCTCGGTATCCGTCTGCCGCCGGCCGGCCGCACTGCCATGACCGCTCTCATGTCGTCCGTCCCGTTCCCCTCCGCGCGCCGTCACGCGCCCCCACAGCCCTGGTGTCTTCCGGTTTCCTATACCGCCCGCCGCGCCCGGGCGGCAGTGCTCGCTCCTCGCGTCCTCCCCCACTCCGGGGGCCGATGCGCACGAGGATCCGGGTATGGCTGATACCTCTCGCTCCGGCACCGCCGCCCTGCGGATCGGCGAGGCGCTGCTGCGCCGGTTCTCCGTCCACGGGCCGGACCGGGCGGCCCCGTCACGGTGTCCGGTAGCCTGAAATTGATTGCATAGCCCACTTACGTACGTGCCGTACGGGCGGCGCGCCGCACGGCAGGCGCCGTGCGGCGCCCGCCCACGCCCTTGTTCGGAGCTCCTCCATGCGCCTGCTGCTGATCCGTCACGGTCAGACCTCGTCCAACGTCGGCCACTTGCTGGACACCGCCGCTCCCGGGCCCGGCCTGACCGAACTGGGCGAACAGCAGGCGGCGGCGCTGCCGGAGCGGTTGGCCGACGAGAAGATCGACGCGCTCTACGCCTCCACGCTGGTGCGGACGCAGCTGACCGCGGCGCCGCTGGCGCGGGCCCGCGGCCTGGAGGTGGTGATCCGCGACGGCATCCGTGAGATCGCCGCCGGCGACCTGGAGATGCGCGGCGACGCGGCCTCCAACGACCAGTACCAGCGCGTGGCGTTCTCCTGGCCGGCGGGGAAGCCGGAGCTGCGGATGCCCGGCGGGGAGAACGGCGTGGAGATGCTGGCGCGTTACGACGCGGTGATCGAGGAGATCGCCGCGTCCGGTGTGGCGGCGGCCGCGGTGGTCAGCCACGGTGCGGCGATCCGTACCTGGTCGGCGGCGCGCGCCCACAACCTGGACGCGGACTGGGCCATCGCCCACCCGCTCCCGAACACCGCGGTCGTCGTCCTGGAGGGCACGCCCGCCACCGGCTGGACGGCGGTGACCTGGTCGGACCTGGAGCTGCCGCGCACGGAGCCGCAGCCCGGCCGCTGAGCCCGCACCGACGCAACCGCGCTCCCCCGCGCCGGCGGGGGAGCCGCCGGCGCTCACGTGAACAGGGTGTCGCCGAGCCAGAGGAGCAGTGCGCAGGCGGCGGCCAGGGCCACCATGAGGAGGGCGAACTCGACCCACGCGGCGACGGGAACGCGCGGCGGGGGAACCGGCCTGGCGGGAACGACCGGACAGCACTTCGAGCAGTGCGGTGGCACCGATACGGCCATGGCGCACAGGATCCTGCGTACCGAGGTACCGCACAAGGGGCGCGAAAGGTGTCTTCGGCGCTCGTAGGCACACTCCGGGCCATGCTGCGCTACGAGGGACCCCGATTGGGGGGTTTCAACGATAAATCACCCATTTGCGGCTTTCTTGGGCTTGATACGTACTGTGAGGCTGGAAGGACTCACGGTGACCGTCCCCACGACCCAGGAGAGCATCACCATGGTTCTGTCCGTCTCCGGCGTTGTCCTGCTCGGCATCATCGTCTTCCTGTTCTTCCGCAAGGACGGGCTGAAGGTCACCCACGCCCTCGTCTGCGCGCTGTTCGGCTTCTACCTCGCGGGCACCGCCATCGCCCCCGGCATCAAGGCCGGCGGCGCCAGACTCGCCGGTCTGATCAGCGGGTTGAACGTCTGAGAGCCGTGCCGCGCGAGCCGTCACGCACCCACCCTCCAGGAGACCTTCCGTGCCCCGGCGTCCACTGCCCAGCATCCTGAGCAACCGCGTTCCCCTCGCCCGCGGCCGCGACTTCGCGCGGACCGCGGCCGACGGCGCCTCCGACGTGTTCCACCCGCTGTTCGTCATCGGCCGCGGCCTGCGCCGGCTGGTCGGGGCCGGCCGGCAGCGGTGGTCGGCGACGCCCCGGGACCGCCGCGGCCCGGCGCTGTGCATGATCGCCATGGGCCTCGCATCGCTCGCCCTCGTGCCGTACGGGCCGCTGCTCGCCCTCATCTCGCTGATGGCGGCGGCGGCCTGGGCGGGCCGCGAACGGCGGCCGGCGGACGACGGGCCCTCCGAGTCCGAGGCCGGGCGACTGCGGGCGCTGTACGAGGCGCTGGTGCCCTACCTCAGCTTCGAGGGCGACCCCAGCCCCCTGTACGTGCACGAGGGCGACTGGACCGCCGCCTTCTCGGAGTACGAGTTCGACGACGACGGGCGGCTGTCCCGCCTCCTCATGAAGTACCCGGTGTACTTCACCGATGCCGAGGCCCCGTCCCGCGCCCGCATCGAACAGGTCCTGCTCGCCAAGTCCGGGCGGGGCCGGGAGTACCACTTCGCGTGGGACCAGGAGGCCAATCAGCTCCTCCTGACCGTGCTGCCCGCGCTGCCGACCGACATCGCGGCACAGCGGTTCGTGACCGCACCGGGCGAGACCGTCCTCGGCTTCACCGACGCGGGCGCCGTCCAGCGCACCGTGCCGGTAGCGGGCGCCACCGCGGAGACGGACCCCCGGGACGTCCCCCCGGTGGTCTGGCGGACCGGGCCGCGCTCCACCGAGTCCCACCTGCTCGCCCTCGGCCGCCCCGGCAGTGGCACCACGACCCTGCTGCGCTCCGTGGCGCTCCAGGCGCTCGCCCACGGCGACGTCCTGGTCATCGACGGCAGCGGCAGCGGCGAGTACGCCTTCCTGCTGGGCCGGCCCGGCGTGCTCGGCGTGGAGTGCGGGCTCAGCGGCACGCTCGCCACGCTGGAATGGGCGGCCCGTGAGACGGAGCGGCGGCTGATCGCCGCCAACCGCGCGCGGCAGGCCGGGCTCGCCGTCCCCGACGACATCCGCCAGCCCCTGTGGATCATCATCGACCGGCCGGCCACCCTGACCCATCTCGCCGCCGCCGAGGGCCGCGAGGACCCCCAGCGCCTCCTCCAGGTCCCGCTGCGCCACGGGCGCGCGGCGAGCGTCACGGTGGCCGTCGCCGAGCAGTTCGAGGGCGCGGAGCTGCTGAGCGACCCGGTACGGGCCCACACCCGCGCCCGCGTCGTCCTCGGGCCCACCTCTCCGGAGGACGTACGCGCCGTCCTGGGCGCGACCCCGGAGACCACGCCCGCCGACCAGGTGCCGCCGGGACGCGGCTACGCCCGCCTCGGGTCGGGCCCCGTCCTCCGCCTCCAGGTGCCCGCCACGCCGGACCCGTTCGACGACGCGACCAGCGAGTACCACCGGCAGGCCGTACTGGCGCTGCTGCCGGAGCGCTCGGCGCAGCTCGGCTCCGTCCCCGCGGCCGCCGACCCGTCCGCCGACCCGGACTTCGGGTTCGAGTACCGGACCGGCACCGCCCCCGAGACGGTGTAGCCACTGCCCTTCGGGGCACCCCGCCTCCGGGCGGCCACCGGTGACGCGCTCCACCGGTGGCCGCCCGGACCCTTTCGGGGGCCGCGAAGCTCAGGCCACGAAGGGGGCAACCGGTCAGGCCACGAAGGAGTGCACCGGGCCGGTGTCCAGGGACTGGCCCGTGGCCACGAGGTGGGCTGCGCCGGCCAGCCGGGCGGCGGCCTGGTCGGCCACCGCGCCACTGACGGTGAACGGCAGCCGCACGAAGCCCTCGAAAGCGCCGTCCACGCCGAAGCGCGGGCCCGACGGGACGCGCACGCCCAGCCGCTCCCCCGCCTCCGCGATGCGCGAGCCGGACAGGCCGCCCGTACGCGCCCAGAGGGTGAGGCCGCCGTGGGGGACGCTGAACTCCCAGTCGGGCAGATGGCGCCGGACCGCTTCGACGATCGCGTCCCGGTTCTCGCGCGCCTGCTTCCGGCGGATCCCGACCGCCTCCGACCAGCCGCCGCCCTCCAGCAGCGAGACGATCGCGAGCTGTTCGAGGACCGGCGAGCCGAGGTCCGCGTAGGCGCGGGCCGCGACCAGGCTGCGGATGATGTCGGGCGCGGCGCGTACCCATCCGATGCGCATGCCCGCCCAGAACGCCTTGCTCGCCGAGCCGACCGTGATCACCGAACTGCCCGACGGGTCGAACGAGCAGAGCGAGGACGGCACTTCGATGCCGGGGTCGAGGCACAGCTCGGTCATCGTCTCGTCGACGACCAGGACCGTGCCGGCCGAGCGGGCCGCGGCGACCAGCCCGCGCCGCTGCTCCTCCGTGGCGAGCGACCCCGTGGGGTTGTGGAAGTCGGCGACGACGTACGCCATACGAGGCGCGGCGTCCCGCAGCACCTGGCGCCAGGCCGGCACGTCCCAGCCGCCGAGCCCCTCGGCCAGTGCGACGGGCACGAGCCGGGCTCCGGCGTCCCGCATCAGCTGCAGGATGTTGGCGTACGAGGGCGAGTCGACGGCCACCCGCTCCCCGGGGCGGGTGATCAGCCGGCAGATCGCGGCCACCGCGCCCATCGCGCCGGTGGTGACCATGATCTGCTCGGGCATCGTCGGGATGCCGCGGGCGGTGTAGCGGTCGGCGAGCGCCTGCCGCAGCGCGGGCAGCCCGGCCGGGTAGTCGCCGTGCGTGTGGGCGTAGAGCGGCAGTTCCGCCATGGCGCCCTGGACGGCGCGGGTGAGCCAGGGTTCGGGCGCGGGCAGTGCGGCGCAGCCCAGGTCGATCATCGAGCCGGCGGCCTCCGGGGGCAGCGGTTCGAGCCCCCGAGTGGGCAGCGGGTTGCCGGCCGGTACGGCGGTCCAGCTGCCCGAGCCGCGCCGGGACTCCAGGAAGCCCTCGGCGCGCAGCGCTTCGTAGGCCGCGGCGACCGTGGTCCGGCTGACCGACAGCGCGGCGGCCAGCTCGCGTTCGGCGGGCAGCCGGGCCGCCACGGGGACGCGCCCCTCCAGCACCAGAAGGCGGACGCCGTCGGCGAGGGTCCGGTAGGCGGGTATGCGGCGGCCGCCGACCGCCGCCGCGGCGGCGCGGTCGTCCTGCGACCGCACCAGGCGGGCGAGTTGAGTCGCGCCCACCGCTGAAGTCCACTGCGCCATCTCGACCAGTCCACCCTTCCAGAATTGGCCCTGGTACCGGCTCATCAGCCCGCCACAGGCTGACCCTCCACAGTCCAATTCTGCCAGGAGGGGGAAAACAATGAAAACAACGTCCGCGAAGGGGTCGGAAACCGGGCCGCGCTCCCGACATCTGCCACGGCGGCTGCTCCAGCTGTACATCGGCCTCGCGGCCTACGGCATCAGCATGGGGCTGATGGTGCGCGCGGGGCTGGGCCTGGAGCCGTGGAGCGTGCTGAACCAGGGCATATCCGAGCACACGGGCGTGACGATCGGCACGGTCACGATCATCGGCGGTGCGCTGATCCTGCTGCTCTGGATCCCGCTGCGGCAGCGCGTGGGGCTGGGCACGGTCTCGAACGTCATCGTGCTGGGCCTGGTCATGGACGCCACGATCGCCCTGGTGCCCGCGTACTCCTCGTGGGCCGTCCGCATCCCGATGCTGGCGCTCGCGGTCACCCTGAACGGCGCCGCGACCGGCCTCTACATCTCCGCGCGCTTCGGGCCCGGGCCCCGGGACGGTCTGATGACCGGGCTGCACCTGCGCACCGGCCGCCCGATCCGCCTCGTCCGTACGTGCATCGAGGTCACCGTCCTCGTGGTGGGCTTCCTGCTGGGCGGTTCGGTCGGGGTGGGCACCGTCGTGTACGCACTGGCGATCGGCCCGATGGCGCAGTTCTTCCTGCGGATCTTCGCGATCAAGGGCCTGGAGGAGGAGCGGTCCCGGGTGGTCGCCGTGCAGAGCGCGCCGGAGCGGACGCCTGGAGCATCTGAAGAGCAGTCCGCGGCGCGGGAGGCGGTCACGGGCTGCGGGTCCTGAGCCGGACCCCCGCCCCTGGCCGTGCCGGCCGCCCGCCATACTGCCCGCGTGACCGCACTGCTCCCCCGCCCCCGCCACCCGTACCTCGACCACCCGGCACCGCTCGCCTTCGCCCACCGGGGCGGCGCGGCGGACGGCCTGGAGAACACCGCGCTCGCCTTCCGCCGCGCCGTGGCAAGCGGCTACCGCTACCTGGAGACCGACGTCCACGCCACGTCGGACGGCCGGCTGGTGGCCTTTCACGACGCCACCCTGGACCGCGTGACCGACGCCCGCGGCCGGATCGGGGCACTGCCCTGGCACGCGGTACGGCGGGCCAGCGTGGCGGGCCGGGAACCGCTGCCCCTCTTCGAAGAGCTGCTGGAGGAGTTCCCCGAGGCGCGCTGGAACGTGGACGTGAAGGCCGAGCCCGCGCTGCGCCCCCTACTGGAGCTGCTGCGGCGTACGGGGGCGTGGGACCGGGTGTGCGTCGGCTCGTTCTCGGAGGGACGGGTGGAGCGGGCGCAACGACTGGCGGGCGGCCGGCTGGCCACCTCGCTGGGCACCCGTGGGGTGGCGGGACTCCGGCTGCGCTCCTACGGGCGGAGCCTGCCCCTGGACCGACTGCTGGGGGCCGCGGTGCGGCGCAGCGCGGTGTGCGTCCAGGTACCCGAGCGGCACGCAGGCCTTCGGGTGGTGGACCGGCTGTTCCTCCGGGCCGCCCGGCAGCTGGGCCTGCAGGTGCACGTGTGGACGGTCAACGATGCGCGGCGGATGGCGGCGCTCCTGGACCTGGGCGTGGATGGCATCATGACCGATCACATAGACACGCTGCGGGATGTGCTGACCGCGCGGGGCGCCTGGAACTGACCTACGGATGCCGTACCGCGACCGTTTCCACCCGCCGTGGCGGGAACGCGAGGGGGAACGGGTGGGTGTGGACATAGCCGTGGCACCGGACGGGCCGACGGACGGCGCGGCCCGGCGGCGTGAGCAGCGCGGCTGGTACTGGTACGACTGGGCGAACAGCGTCTATTCGACGACCGTCCTGACGGTGTTCCTCGGGCCGTACCTGACGTCCGTGGCGAAGGCTGCGGCGGACGCGCACGGGTTCGTGCACCCGCTGGGCATCCCGGTGCGGGCCGGGTCCTTCTACGCGTACTCGGTGTCGGCGTCCCTGCTGCTGTCGGTGCTGGCGATGCCGCTGGCCGCGGCCGCCGCCGACCGCAGCGGCCGCAAGAAGCCGCTGCTGGGCGCCTGCGCCTACGCGGGAGCCGCGGCGACGACGGGGATGTTCTTCCTCGGCGGCGACCGCTACCTGCTCGGCGGGGCGCTGCTCGTCGTCGCCAACGTCGCCTTCGTGGTGTCGATGATGCTCTACAACTCCTACCTGCCCCAGATCGCGGCACCCGAGGAGCGGGACGCGGTGTCGTCACGGGGGTGGGCCTTCGGATACGCGGCGGGCGCACTGGTTCTCGTGGCCAACCTCGTGCTGTACGCGGGACACGCCTCCTTCGGGCTCGCCGAGGGGGACGCCGTACGGATCTGCCTGGCCTCCGCGGGCCTGTGGTGGGCGGTCTTCACGGTGGTGCCGCTGCGGCGGCTCCGGGACCGGGTACCGGCCCGGACGGCGGCGGCCCCGCCCTCCCGCGGCGGCCTGCGGCAGCTGCGGGAGACGCTGCGCGACCTGCGGCGGCACCCGCTGACGCTGGGCTTCCTGCTGGCCTACCTGGTGTACAACGACGGCGTGCAGACCGTGATCACCCAGGCGTCGGTGTTCGGCTCCGAGGAGCTGGGACTGGACCAGACGACGCTGATCGTGGCGGTGCTGCTGGTGCAGGCGCTGGCGGCGGCCGGCGCGGTCCTGATGGGCCGACTGGCCCGGCGGTACGGCGCCAAACGGACGATTCTCGGGTCGCTGGTGGCCTGGACCGCCGTGATCGTGGCGGGATACTTCCTGCCCGCGCACGCGCCGGTGTGGTTCTTCTCCCTCGCCGTGGCCATCGGGCTCGTACTCGGCGGCAGCCAGGCGCTCTCGCGCTCGCTGTACTCGCATCTGATCCCGCGCGGGAAAGAGGCCGAATACTTCGCCGCTTACGAGATCAGCGACCGCGGCGTGAGCTGGCTGGGCCCGCTGGTCTTCGGCGTCGCGTATCAGGTGACGGGCAGCTACCGGGACGCGATCGTCTCGTTGGCGGCGTTCTTCTTGATCGGATTTGTCCTGCTCAGCCGCGTGCCGGTGCGGCGCGCCGCGGTGGCCGCGGGAAATCGCGCACCGGACCTGATTTAGGCAAGCGGGGCGGGGGGCGGTAGTGTACGCCTTTGGCTCACCAGGCGGACCGTTACTGCGCGCTGCACTTCGGACAGCGGCGGGTGACATCTGCTGCCAGATGTGACAAACCGGGCGTTGGTGGGTACAACAAGGGGCGGCACGACGGGCGACGCATGTGCGGGTTACGGGAATCTTCACCGCCGACCGGACGTTGACCGGATGACGACGACAGCGACACCTGTCCTGTGGGCGACCAAGCCCGGGAGGCACGATTCATGAGTGAGCGAGCTCTTCGCGGCACGCGACTCGTGGTGACCAGCTACGAGACCGACCGCGGCATCGACCTGGCACCGCGCCAGGCGGTGGAGTACGCATGCGAGAAGGGCCATCGTTTCGAGATGCCCTTCTCGGTAGAGGCCGAGATTCCGTCGGAGTGGGAGTGCAAGGTTTGCGGCGCTCAAGCACTTCTGGTGGATGGCGACGGCCCCGAGGAGAAGAAGGGTAAGCCCGCGCGTACGCACTGGGACATGCTCATGGAGCGGCGCACCCGCGAGGAGCTGGAGGAGGTGCTGGCCGAGAGGCTGGCCGTCCTGCGCTCCGGCACCATGAACATCGCCGTGCATCCGCGCGACAGCAACAAGAAGTCCGCCTGACGGCGGACGGCGCATCGAGGGCCGGGACCCCTGCTTCGGCAGGGGTCCCGGCCCTCATGTCGTTCAATGTCGTTCCTGATCGTTCCTGCCGTTCCTGATGGAGTGCCACTCGGGCGGGCCGGGGCGGGGCCGAGCCGCCCCGGCGGCGCCCGCCCTCAGCGGGGCAGTGGCGGGTCCTGACGCGGCCCGGCCGGCGGCTCGTCGTCCCGTATGACCTCACCCTGGACGACCTTGCCGTCCGGAGCGTGCATACGCGCCTGCTGGAAGGCGTCACCGAAGGAGCCCGGTGTCCGGCGCGCCTGGCGCTCCACCAGCCGCTCCACGCGCCGCTGGAGCAGCCTGCCGGTGGGCGGGAAGAGGCACAGCAGGCCCGCGACGCAGGACCGCGTGTGAGCGTGCCCGCGCGGAGCTCGCCTCGTGCCTCCGAGACGTACGAGCCGTGGTCCTCGACACCGACGGTGTGCTCGTCGACTCGGCCCGGTTGCATGCCGCCGCCTGGAAGGACGCCTTCGACGCGTGTCTGCGGGCCCACCCGCCCGACGACCCGGCACAGCGTCGCCCCTTCGATGCGGGGGAGGACTACCGGCGGTACGTGGACGGCAAGTCGCGGCTGGACGGGGCGCTCGCCTTCCTGGACTCCCGCGGCCTGCGGCTGCCGGAAGGCGGGGCGGGGGAGGAGCCCGGTGTGGGATCCGTGCGTGCCGTGGCGGCGGAGAAGGAACGGCGTTTCGTCGCGCGGTTGCGCGCCTCGGGCGCGAGGACCTGGCCGGGCACCGTGCGCCTGCTGCGTGGTCTGCATGCGGCGGCGATCCCCTGTGCCGCGGTGTCGGCTTCCCGGCACGCCAGGGAGCTGCTGGCCAAGGCCGACCTGACACCGCTGTTCCGCACCGTGGTGGATGGGCAGGACGCGGCCCGGCTCGGGCTTCGCGGCAAGCCCGACCCGGCACTCTTCCTCGAAGCGGCCCGGCGACTGGAGGTCGCCGCTTCCGAGGCCGCCGTGGTGGAGGACGCACTGGCCGGCGTGGAGGCAGGGCGGCGCGGCGGCTTCGGGCTGGTGGTGGGCGTCGACCGGACGGCGACGCCGGAGAGCGCCCGCGACCTGCGCGAGCACGGGGCCGATGTCGTGGTCGGTGACCTGGGTGAGCTGCTGACCGCGGTACCCGGAAGCGCGGAGGGCTGAGGCAATGACGGGCTGGACGTGGGAGTACGAAGGGTATGACCCGCAGCAGGAACGCCTGCGCGAAGCGCTGTGCACGCTCGGCAACGGATACTTCGCCACGCGGGGCGCCGCGCCCGAGACGTCCGCCGGGCCTGTGCACTACCCGGGGACGTACGCCGCAGGCTGCTACAACCGGCTGCTGTCGGACGTCGCCGGCCGGCAGGTGGAGAACGAGGACCTGGTCAACCTGCCGAACTGGCTGCCCCTGCGGTTCCGCGTCCGCGGTGACGAGCCCTCCCCACCGTGGTACACGCCGGACGACGGCTCGCTGCTTGCGCACCGGCAGGTTCTCGACCTGCGCGGTGGCACTCTCACCAGATATCTGAGCGTACGTGTCGACGGTGGGCCCGGGCGGGAGCTGCGCGTGGTCCAGAAACGCCTGGTCCACATGGCTGACCCTCATGTAGCCGCGCTGCGCACCGAGTTCACCGCAATCGGCTGGTCCGGTGTGCTGGAGATCGAATCCGCGCTCGACGGGGACGTGACCAACGCCGGAGTGGACCGTTACCGCGACCTCGCCGGCCGCCACCTCACCCGTCTGCACACCGGCACGGTCGATCCCAGCACCTGCTGGCTGCGCTGCCGCACGGCGACCTCCGACGTACGCATCACCCTGGCCGCCCGGGCCCGGGTGACCGCCGGCGGGCCCGCCGACTCACACCCGCTGCGGGAACCCGGCCGCGCGGGCCAGCGTCTGACGGCGGCGGTGACCGACGGTACGCCGCTGGTGGTGGAGAAGATCGTGGCTCTGTACACCTCTCGTGACCCGGCCATCAGCGACCCCTCACTCGCCGCGCTCGACAGTGTGACCCGGGCCCCGGGCTTCCCCGGCTTGCTGGCGACACACCACGCCGCCTGGCAGCGGCTGTGGCGGCGGGCCGAGCTGGAGGTGCCGGGCGAGGCCGGCGGCGTCCTGCGACTGCACACCTTCCATCTGCTGCAGACGCTCTCGCCGCACACCGCGGAGCTCGACGTCGGGGTGCCGGCCCGTGGGCTGCACGGCGAGGCGTACCGGGGACACGTCTTCTGGGACGAGCTGTTCGTCCTGCCCTACCTCAACCTCCGCTTCCCCGAGGTCTCCCGTGCCCTGCTGGACTACCGCTACCGGCGGCTGCCGCAGGCGTGCCGGTCGGCGGATGCGGCCGGCCGGGCCGGAGCCATGTACCCCTGGCAGAGCGGCAGCGACGGCCGGGAAGAAACACAGGTCCTGCATCTCAATCCACGCTCCGGCCGCTGGCTCCCGGACCACTCCCGGCTCCAGCACCACGTGGGGTCGGCCGTGGCGTACAACGTCTGGCGGTACTGCGAGGCCACCGGCGACACGACATACCTGCACACCAGAGGAGCGGAGATGGTGCTGCAGATCGCCCGCTTCTGGTCGAGTACCGCCACGTACGACGCGGCGCTGGACCGCTACCGCATCCGGGGCGTGGTCGGCCCCGACGAGTACCACGACGCGTATCCGGACGCGGCGGAGCCCGGACTGGACGACAACGCGTACACGAGTGTCACCGCGGCCTGGGTGCTTGCCCGGGCCCTCGATCTGACCCAGCTCCTCCCGGCTCCCCGACGGCGGGAGCTGCTGGAACAACTGGGCATCGACGCCGGCGAACTCGACCGCTGGCGGGAGATCTCCCACCGACTGCACGTACCCTTCCACGCCGGCGTGGTGAGCCAGTTCGAGGGGTACGGCGACCTGGCCGAACTGGACTGGGCGGCGTACCGCGCGCGCTACCACGACATCAGGCGACTGGACCGCATCCTGGAGGACGAGAACGACACACCCAACCGCTACCAGGTCTCCAAGCAGGCGGACGTCCTGATGCTGGGATACCTGTTCTCCCCAGCGGAGCTCGTGGCGCTCTTCCGACAACTGGGTCACGTCATGAACGAAGACCTGTGGCGGACCACCGTTGATTACTACCTCCGGCGGACCGCTCACGGGTCGACGCTGAGCAGCCTCGTGCACGGCTGGGTGCTGGCCCGGGCCCGGCGGCAGGACGCCTGGGAGCACTGCTTGGAGACGCTGAAGGGCGACGTGGCCGACACCCAGGGCGGCACCACGGCCGAAGGCATCCACCTCGGTGCGATGGCCGGGACGCTGGATCTCGTGCAGCGGGGACTGACCGGCTTGGAGACGCGTGCGGACGCCCTGCGGTTCGACCCCGCCCCGCTCCCGGAGCTGTCGAACTTCAATTACCGGCTGCGGTACCGGGGCCACTGGGACGTCGGGGTGCGGGTCGGCGGCGGACGGTTGCTCGTCAGCGTACCGGTCTCGGAGCAACGCCCGGTGCCTGTCGTGTGCGCGGGGCGGACGATGACGGTGCCACCGGGGGAGACGCGGGAGTTCGCCCTGAACGCGCCTGTTCGGTGATCTCTACGGAGACACACGGAAGCCGCCACACGCGCGGAGCAGGCCCCGCTTCAGGCAGCGTAAGGAGACCGGTCAGCACGCGGTCAGATCAGTGCACAACCGCACCACCAAGAGACGCAGCGGGTATTCACTCCGAAAACCACCAGAGAACCGCGCACTTGCCTCGCGGCTTCCGCTAGCGTGCACCGCACCGACCACGGAACGCTCAGCAGATAGGCAGGACATGACGTCTGGTCGCGGGCATCCAGGCATGCTGCCGGTGCAGCAACTCAGCTCCGGGGACCACGCCTTCGTCAGCTACGGCTGTGATCACGCGGCCCGGGACATCGTCACCACCTTCGCCTGGATGGGATTGGCTCAGCAGGAGAAAGTGGTCATCTTCGCCCCTCCACAGCTGAAGGAGGAAGAAGTGTGGGCCCGCATCGACGTACCAGGACCCCTGGTGGCGGACGCACGCAGACGTGGGCAACTGGCCGTCAGCAGCATGCGGACACTCATCCACCCCCAGGATCGGTTCACCGCAGCGCGCCAGTGGCAACGCATCGAGGAAGAAACCGACCAGGCCCTCGACGAGGGGTACCGCGGCCTGCGCACGTACATCGACATGCACTGGGTGCCCGACCTGAGCGCCGACGTCGATGTGATGATGCACCGCGAAACCCACGCCGACCACCTCTTCGCCGATCGCCCGTACACCGAGATCTGCGCCTATGACACGCGCTGGTTCGCCCCCGACGTTCTTGAGGCGATGCACCACGCACACCCGACCAGCCTTCTCTCGCATACGGGTGCCTTGCACACGGAGTCATCCCCTCATGGGTTGCGACTCGTGGGCGAGGCGGATGTGGCCACGCGAGAGCAGTTCAACGCCGCTCTCCGCAAGACGTTGGCCGGCAAGGCCCAGGCAGGGCAGGTGAGCGTCGACATGTCGCGGCTGGTGTTCCTCAGCGCGGCGTGCGCCGAGGATCTGGTACAGCTGACCTGCGACGCATCCTCCCCCGAACATGTCCGCGTCCTCTGCCGACCGCAGCAGGCGCATCTTCTCCGCCGTGTCGGTGCCGAGCACCTGTCGCACCTGGTACTGAGCGAGGTGAGCTGCTGAATGACACCAGCCGCCTTCGGTGACGCCCCTGGCCACACTCTGCTGAAGATGCCCTTCACCCTCCGCGACCTGTCTCGCCTGCGGCTGCACATCGAATGCCTCACCGCACCATCAGGGCTCACAGAACTGACGCGAGGAACGTTTCTCATAGCCGTGGACGCTGTTGCCACCAGCGCCATCGAACACGGCAACAGTGGCACGCTGCTCCTGCGTCAGAGCCATGAAAGCCTGGAGTGCCGGATCGACGCGTCAGGGCTCGCATGCGAAGCACCGAACGGCGCACCGCGGGAGAACGAGTGCGAAAAAAGCCGATGGGGATGTAACGCCGGGCTCGTCACTCGGATCGCCGACCGGCTTTCGATCCCCGCCAGTGCCACCGGAACCACAGTGACCCTGTCCGTAAGGCTTCCTTCGGGGAAGAGGCCGGAGAGTGGCACGAACGAACGGCAGGCGGTCGCCGAGTAGAGAGCAGTTGGCAAGGAGGTGGTCCGACGCGCCGGCCCCCGTGCCTCCCCCTCCGTGAGGCGATCAGGCCGACCACACCAGGCCGGGCATCTGCATCAGGCCGGGCATCTGACGAGGGAGTACGCCCTGCCGTTTCCGGGGTCTGGGGAGCGCGGTCCAGGGCGCACGTGGTCGTCGTCCACCCACTCGGCGGCGACCACCGTCCCCGAGCGGCACCTGACCGCCCCGGAACGTCCCCTGATGGCGCCGTTACCAACCCGGGAGCCGGGTTGGCAGGGCAATCGACGCCATCGGCTCGGGAACCGCGGAGCCCTGTACTTATGGCATATCGCATGCAGTCACGTCCCCGTGAGGGGCGTTCGGTCCATACCTCGTGCCAGGTGGCCCGGGCCTTGAGACACCCGGCCCCGGCCGTGACCGGTCGGCCCACTGCCGCCGTGCGCCGACGGACGGAAGATGGCGAGGGAGACGTGCACGAAGCGCACAGTGACATGTGACCGACGCCCTTCTGTCTCATGGAGGTGATGGCCGTGCCGGATTGCATAGCTGCCGGACTGGACGGCTCCCGGGAGAGCCTGGCCGCGGTGGACTGGGCGGCCAGGGAAGCCCGGCGGCGAGGCCTGCCCCTGCGGTTGATCCATGCCTGGGAAGGGCTGGCGACCACCGGCACCGACCCGGACCTCCCGGAACTCGCCGTCCCCCGCCGCTGGGCCCACCAGATCCTGCGCGAGGCCGCCGATACCGTGGCCCAGCGCTACCCGGACGTACGCCTCACCTGCGAGCAGGTCGGCAGCCTTCCCGCAGAGGCGATGCGCGAGGCGGCCGAGAACGCGGAGGTGTTGGTGCTCGGCTCCCGAGGGCTGGGCGGCGTGGCCGGCGTCCTTGTCGGCTCGGTGGCGCTGGCCACTGTCGCACATGCCAGGCGGCCCGTGGTGTTGGTACGCGCCGGAGAGACGGCGGAGGACGAACGGTTACCGGCGAGCGGCGACCAACCATCGACGGCCACCCCGTACCGAGAGGTGCTGCTCGCCCTCGACCCGGACTCCGCCTGCGACGCGCCGATCTCGTTCGCCTTCGATGCAGCGGTACGCCGCCGGGCACCGCTGCACGTACTGCACGTATGGGCCCCGCCCGCGGGGTACGGCGACCTGCCGGCCACCGCTTACGCGCTCGGTATCGACTCCGAGCTGGAGCTCCGGGCGCGGCGGGCGGTGGCAGCCATCCTGCACCCATGGCGGGACAAACTGCCGGAACAACCGGTGATCGAGACGGTGACCATGGGGCGGGCCGCGCACAGCGTCCCGGCGGCCGCGCGACGTGCCGGTCTGGTCGTGGTCGGGCGCCGCATCCGACACGCGGCTGTCGGTGTGCACATCGGGCCTGTCACCCACGCGGTCATTCACCATGTCCGCTGTCCGGTCGCGGTCGTGCCGCACGACTGAGGCACGCGGCGGAACGCGCCGGGGCTCGGGTGCACGACGACCACTCGCGGCACTTCCGCCAGGACCGGGCCCCTGCCCGGAGGTGCCATGACGCGCCTGCACGAAGCCCGGCCGGCGGCCGGACTCCCGTCCCCGCCGACCGTCGGCCGGGGCCCCGGTTCCGCATGGCCGCCCGGACCGCGTTTCCGGGACGTACGGCCCTGTCGTCGGCCGAGACACCGGCGGGCATGCGCGAACGCCGGTCGCCATGCTTTCTCACTGGAACACCGCCCGTACCTCGTCCTCGGTGGCGCTGTGCGACACGACGAGGATTTCGTCTCCTGTGGCCAGTACGAGGTCCGGTGACGGAGCGGTGGGCCGGCCGTCGCGAATGATCGCGGCGATGACGGTGCCGGCGGGCACCGAGAGGTCGGCGAGGGCACGCCCGACGGCGCGGGACCGGGCGGAGATGCTGGTCTCCATGACGTCGACCCCGGCCCGGCTGAGACGCAGCAGCGGAATCGTGTCGGCCGCGCTGGTGGCCTCTTCGATGAGGGAGACGAGCGGAGCCGCGGCAGGTACGGCGGTGTCCACTCCCCATCGCTGGTCGAAGAGCCAGGTGTTCTCGGCGTCGTTGACGCGTGCGACGACCCGGTCGACGGCGAACTGCCGCTTGGCGAGCAGGCTGATGACGAGGTTGTCCTCGTCCTCGCCGGTGGTGGCGATCACGAGGTCGGCCGTCAGCGCACCGGCCCGCTCCAGTACGACCGGTTCGCAGGCGTCACCGGCCTCCACCCGGGCGGGAAGTGTGTCGCGCAGTGCGGCCGCGCGGTCGTCGTCGCGTTCGATGAGGGTGACGTCGTTGTGACTCGCGCCGAGGACCTGGGCGATCTGCGTGCCGAGCCGGCCGGCGCCGGCGATGAGGACCTTCATGTGCCGAGCTCCCTGTCCAGGAAACCGCGCAGCCGGTTCAGGGCTTCGGCGGCGACCACGAAAGTGACCAGGTCGTCGGCTTCCGCCCGGGTGCCGTGGACAGGGATGAACGACCGTCCGCCGCGCGTCACCTCGGCCACACGTATCTCTCCGTCGACTTCCAGCTCGGCGAGCGGACGGCCGGTGAGGTACACCGGGAGCTGCGAGCGCATCAGCAGCGTTTCGCCGTTGCCGAAGCCGACTTCAGGGGCCAGGTGGCGGTGGAGGAGCATCTGGTGGAGCTGGTGCACGGTCCAGCGGACGCTGGCGATGGTGGTGATGCCGAGGCCGCGGTAGATGTCGGCCCGGCGCGGGTCGTAGATGCGTGCCAGGACGATCGGTACGCGGTAGACCTCCTTGGCGGTCCGGGCGCTGACGATGTTGGTGTTGTCTCCGGAGGTCACGGCCACGAAGGCATCGGCTCGGCCGGTGCCCGCCGTGTCCAGGAGGGTGCGGTTGTAGGCGTTCCCATGGAGGACCCGGCCGGTGAAGCCCGGTGGCAGCAATCGTTCCGTCTTGGGATCGCGGTCGATGACGCGCACGTCGTGCCCTTCGTTGACGAGTCGGGCGGCGAGTGCGGAGCCGACGCGCCCGCACCCCGCCACGATGGCCCTCACCGGAGCGCACCCTCGTGCGCCGGATACCTGGGTGACCTGTGGCGCAGCCACGCCTTGCGTGCCTCTTCGGCCAGCAGGAGCAGGAGTCCGAAGGCGAAGAGGATCGCCCAGTCCACGAGCGACAGGGGAGCGGTGTGGAAGACGGCCTGCAGGGGCGGGGCGTAGCTGATGGCGGCCATCAGCCCGAGACCGAAGCAACCCGCCGCGAGAAGACGGGGGTTGCTGAGCAGTCCCGCTCGGAACACGCTCTGGCGGTCGGTGCGTACGGCGAGGGCGTTGAAGAACTGGCCGACCACGATCGACGCCTGTGTCATGGTGATCGCCTCCTGGTAGGCAGGGGTGTCCGCGGTGAATTCCGCGTACGGGATTCCCGAGGCGTGGATGTGCCAGAAGAACACGGTGCACGCCCCGAGGGACTGGACGGCACCGAGGAAGAGGAAGCGCCGCACCAGGGCGGCGGAGAACAGCCGTTCGCGCCGGGACCGTGGTGGCTGTGTCATGGTGTCGGGCTCGGGTGGCTCGGCACCGAGTGCCAGCGCGGGCAGTACGTCTGATCCGAGGTCGATGGCGAGGACCTGGAGCGCGGTGAGCGGGACGAGCGGGAAGCCGGCGAAGGTCGCGGCAAGGATCGGGGTGAGTTCGGCGATGTTGTGGCTGAAGAGGTAGACGAGGAACTTTCGGATGTTCCGGTAGACCGACCTGCCCAGTTCGACGGCTGCGGTGATGGCGGCGAAGGAGTCGTCGAGCAGGACCATGGCGGCGGCTTCGCGGGCCACGTCGGTGCCGCCGGCGCCCATGGCCACACCGATGTCCGCATGCTTCAGCGCGGGGGCGTCGTTGGCACCGTCCCCGGTGACCGCGACGACCTCTCCGCCTGCTTGCAGCGCCGCGACGACACGCATCTTGTGTTCGGGACTGGCCCTGCAGAGCAGCAGTTCCGACGGCCCGGAAAGGAGAGCGCCGAGCGCCGCGGCGTCCATACGATCCAGGGACGGCCCCGTCAGCACTACTGGATCCGAGGTGGTCACGATGGCGACGCGACGGGCGATGGCTTCCGCCGTCAGCGGATGGTCACCGGTCACCATGATGATGCGGATGCCGGCACTCCGGCAGCTGCGCACTGCGCGGGAGACCTCCTCGCGGGGCGGGTCGAGCATGCCGATCAGGCCGAGGAGGGTCAGCTGTGATTCGGCCTCTTCCTGGGTCTCCGGCACAGCGGGCGTTCTGCGCCGGGCAGCGGCCAGGACCCGCAGTCCCTGGCGGGCCAGGGCATCGGCGGCCGCGGTGACTTCCTCCCGCAACCGGTCCGTCAGAAGCCGGTCATCGCCGGCCCGGTCGATGTGGGTGCAGTGGCGCAGCAACTCCTGCGGGGCGCCTTTGACGTGCACGAGGTACCCGCCGCCCTCGGTGTCCTGGTGAATGGTGCTCATCAGCTTGCGTACCGGGTCGAAGGGGAACTCCGTGAGTCGCGGGGCGCTCGCCGCCGACACGGCCATGTCAACCTCTGCTTTCGCCGCGGCTACGAGGATGGCACCTTCAGTGGTGTCCCCGAGCACGCGGGGACCATCGGCGCCGGAAGCCGGCAGCAACCGGGCGTTGGAACACAGGGCGGCCACGCGCAGCAGCTCCCGCACCGGCTCCGGGTCTCGCACCGACCCGACAGGTGCGTACCCCACTCCGGTGACCGGATGCACCGTCCCATTCGCCCACAGCCGGGTCACCGTCATCTCCGCCTGCGTCAGCGTGCCGGTCTTGTCCGTACAGATCACGGTCGTCGACCCGAGAGTCTCCACGGCGAGGAGCTGCTTGATGAGGGCCTGTCGGCGCGCCATGCGCCGTACGCCGATGGCCAGCGCGACCGAGAGTGTCGCGGGCAGGCCCTCGGGAACCAGGGCGACCATCACCCCGAGAGCGAAGACGAACGTGGGAACCAGGGGTGCTCCGGTCTGCCAGCGGACGAGGAGCAGGGTGGCGCCGATGGTCAGAGCGAGCCCCGCCACGCGCCGCGCCATCGCGGCCACCTCGCGCTGCAACGGAGTCTTCTGCTGCGGGACATCGTCCGTCAGCCGAAAGATCCTGCCGAACTCGGTGGCCGCCCCGATGGCGTACACCAGGGCCTTGCCGGATCCGGCGAGCACGGTGGTACCCATGAAGACGCAGTTCCGCGCCCGCAACGCGGTTTCCTCATGGGTCGCGTCGGCCATCCGACCGACGGCGGCGCTCTCACCGGTCAGCGGGGCGTTGTTCACCAGGACGCCGTGTGCTTCGACCAACCGGCAGTCCGCCGACACCGCATCCCCGGCCTCCAGCACGACGAGGTCACCGGGCACCAGGCTGCCGGTCGGTACCTCCTGACGCTGCCCGTCCCGCAGCACTCGGCAGGTGTGCGGCACCATGGCCTGCAACGCCTGCGCGGTGCGTTCGGCGGAGTATTCCTGCGCGAAGCCGATCACCGCGTTCAGCACCACCACCCCCAGGATCGCGATGGCGAGCTGGAGGTTGCCGACTTGGTGTGGCTCCTGGAGCGCATAGGCGAGGAAGGTGAGGCCCGACGCGACGAGCAGTACCAGTGCGAACAGGTCGGTGAACTGGGCGAGGAATCGGCGCCAGATACGTCGTCGCCGAGGGCGCGGCAGCTCGTTACGACCGAACTCCCGTTGTCTGTCCGAGGCTTGGGCAGACGAGAGCCCACGGGGTGAGGCGCCGAGCGCTGCGAAGACTTCTTGCGGGGGGAGGCTCTGGACCGGTGCCGGCACCGCCGTCGCCGTACCGCCGCCCGGCTCACGTCCACCGTGCGGCGGCGCCTCCTCTCCGGCGCGCCTCACCGTCCTTCTCCGGGCGTCCGCGCGGCAGCGGCGCCGCTCCCGCTGCCGACCCGGCGCCCATGGCCGCACCTACCCGGACCCGTCACGGCGCTGGGTCGTGTCATGCGGGACGCCTACGACACCGGCTGCGCCCGGGGCCCCGGCAGGGCGGAAGCGGGCCAGGAAGTCGCGGAAGCCTGCCATGGGCGTCACTCCTCACGCGGTGCGGGCGGTGCGGCAACCCTCCCGGTCAAGTTAGGAGTGGTGCCTTGACGGAGATAGGGCGGAAACGGCCACACCGCGGAGCCGGTTGGGCGCAACGGTGCCGGTCACTCGTCGGACGCGAGGGAGAAGTAGCTCTCCTCCTCCTGGAGGAAGTGCAGACAGAGGACGGTGTGCAGGCCGTAGAGGGAGGCGCGGAGGTCGTCGAGCTGCCCGGGCCGGAGTGACCCGGCCTCCTCGGCCAGTCGCAGGTGGGTGGCGATACGGCGCGCGAGGCGTTCGATCTCGGTGTGGGCTCGGCTCATCGTTGTGGTGGCCTCGGGCCCGCCGAGGGCAGGAGCGAGCGCAGGGTAGAGCTGGTGTTCCTCGGCGTACTCGTGTGGCAGCAGGCGCTCGCTCAGTAGGCGGTGGGCTTCCCGGACGGCGCACAGCGCACCAGGCGAGGAGCCGCGGCCCAGCTGGTCCGCGGCGTCCCGTACGGTGTCCAGGACGCCGCGCAGGACGTCGTGCTCGGCGGCGAAGCGCTGGATGAGCTGCTCGGTGGCGGGATCGATGAGCGGCCGGACGGCCGACCCCGGACGCAGCGCGCGCAGGGCGTTCAGGATGACGGCCACGTCGATGCCTTCCTGGAGGAGAGCGCCGGCCGTAGGAGGAATGAGGCCGCACGCGGCCACGACCATGGCCGTTACGGACATCGCCATGCCACCGAGCGCGCTCTGCACGGCGATGCGCCGTGTCCGCACGGCGATCACGACGGCGTCCGCCAGCCGGTCCACCCGGTCGGTCGTCAGCACGACATCGGCTGCCTCGCACGAGGCACCGGAGCCACGGGCGCCCATGGCCACACCGATGTCGGCGGCGGCCAGTGCGGGAGCGTCGTTCACGCCGTCCCCCACCATGACCGTGACCGCCCGGCCGCATTCGGCACGTACCGCGGCGACCTTGTCCGCGGGCGTCTGCTCCGCATGCACATCGTCCAGACCGAGGACGGCAGCGACCTCCCCGGCGGACTCGGCCCGATCGCCGGTGAGCATCACCAGTCGCTCGATGCCTGCCGCGCGCAGCCGCCGCAGTGTCCGGGCGGCGTCGTGGCGCAGCGGATCGCGGAGCAGGACGGCGCCGGCAAGAGTACCGTCGAGGGTCAGCCAGGAGAGAGTGGCGCCCTCAAGGGCCGCGCGGTCGGCCACGGCAGCGGCCCATGCGGGCAGTGGCACGGTGCCGGGAAGGCGCCCCACCGCGGCCGGCCGGCCGTCGACGAGGCCGCCGGCGCCGACTCCCGGTTCCTCCGTCACCGCCTCGGGTTCGGACAGCTGCAGCCCACGACGCTCGGCCTCTTCCGTCAACGCGCGGGCCAGTACATGAGGGGAGAAGCGGTCCAACGACGCGGCCAGCCGCAGGACCTCGGACGCCTGTCCGCCCGGTGCGGCAGTCACCTCGACGACCCGCGGGCGCCCCGCCGTCAGCGTCCCGGTCTTGTCCAGCAGTACCGTCCGCGCCCGCCCGAGGTTCTCCAGGCCGGCGCCCTCGCGGACGATGACGCCGCGGCGGGCCGCTTGCGACAGCCCGGAGACGACCGCTACCGGTGCCGCCAGCAGCAGGGGGCACGGCGTGGCGACCACCAGGACCGCAACGGCCCGCACCATCGAGCCACTGACCAGCCAGGCCGCTCCGGCCACACCGACGGACAACGGCAGGAACCAGGCCGCGTAGCGGTCGGCGAGCCGGACCACAGGGGCGGACTCGGCCCCTGCCTCCCTGGCCAGCTGGACGATGCCCGCGTACGTACTGTCCTGTTCGGTCGCCGTGGCCCGCATGTCGAACGCGCCGCCGACGTTCACGACACCGTTTCGGACGGGATCGCCCGGGGCCCGCTCGACCGGGCGGGATTCGCCGGTGAGCACTGCTTCGTCCAGTACGGCCTTGCCGTTCATGACCCGGCCGTCCACGGGAACGGCATCACCGGGGCCGACGACCAGCACATCTCCCACGGTGACCTCGGCCACCGAGATCAAGCGGACGTCTGACCCCGTCCGGCGGCGGGCCGAGCGCGGGGCCCGTTCCAGCAACGACCGGAGATCACGTGCGGCCCGTCGTTCCGCGGCCGTGTCCAGCCACCGGCCGGTGGCAAGCATCAACGCGATCAGCGCCCCGGCCAGGTACTCGCGCACGGCAAGTGTGCCCACCAGCGCCAGTACGGCGATCAGGTCCACCCCCGCGCGGCCCTGCCGGAGAGCCTTCAGCATCCACACCGACGCCGGAACCACGGCGACCACCGTGGTCAGCGCCCAGCACAGGTGGGCGACGGCTGGCGCTCCCAGCAACTGCGCCAGGCCACCGGCGGCCAGGGCCAGCACGGTGGCGACGAAGAGAACTGGTTCGGACTCGTGCCGCCTCACGTCGGCCCCCTCGCAGCAGGTGGTCCCGGAAGCAGAGCCCGGCGGCGCTTCCGGAAACGCGGAGCACCGGGGAACACCCACCTCTCGTGGGTCCTGATTGCCCGGTGCGCGGTTTCTCTCCGCTTCACCCGTCCGGCGCTCTCCCCGGTGCTCACTTCCACGTCACCACACAAGCCCCTCCGCCGTAAGGGGCCTGATGGCGCCCTGCACCGGCCGATCGACCCTGTTTCCGCGCGGGCCGGTGTGCGTGCGCATCGGTGAGCCGGGCCGCCCGGGACCGTTCGGCTCCGTGGCGAGGCCGCCCGGCCCATGTTGCTCGGGGCAGCGGTCTGGCTGACTGGGCCCCGGGGTTCTGAGTAGGGAGGACGCAATGACGCTGGAATGGCGACCGCAGGTGCTGCCCGACGTGTTCGACTGGGCCGAGTCGAGCCTCGCCGGATTCCCGATGTGGCGGGGGCTGGCCGGAACGCACGGCATCCGGATCGAGGAAGACCTCACCGATGACGCGTACCGTCTCCGGGCGGAGTTGCCGGGGCTGGACCCCGGGAAGAACGTCGAGATCCACATCGCGCAAGGAGTGCTGAGTCTGCGTGCCGAGCGCAGTGAGGAGACCGAGCACAGGCACCACAGCGAGTTCCGTTACGGCTCGTTCGCGCGGTCCGTACGGTTGCCCGCCGGTGCACGCGAGGACCAGGCGAAGGCCGAGTACAAGAACGGCATCCTGACCGTGACGGTCCCGCTCAGCGGCGCGGAAAAGCCGGCGGGCAGGACCGTGCCGGTAGAGGCCGTCACCTCGTGAGTGGCTCCGGTGCACGGGCAGGCGGTCCGCCGAAGCGCCGCCCGTGCACCGGGCCCGTCAGCGGGTCATCCGCCGGACCGACATCGGAGCACGCGCAGGTACGACGGACGCCAGGAGGACGACATGGGCGGACGTGAGGAACGGGAACACGGTGCCACGTCGGCGGAAGCCCGCCGGACACTGCCGAAGAGCCTCCCGCATCCGGTACCGGTCCGGCGGGAGGACCTCATGGTGCGGTACCTGTCGGCTTCCGCCGGCGACTCGTCACGTCGCTCGGCGGCAACGAGGTTCCCGGAGCCACCGGTTCGCGGTCCTGCCATGATCCCGGGTCCTGACAGGACCGCGCAGACCGCAGCAGACCCACGGCTCCGGGACATCATGAGTCCTTGCACCACGCACGTCACTCGGATCAGGAAGTGTCTTGAGGAGAGGTTCTGCCCCGACCTCCCGGAGTCAGCGCACGCGGACGTGGCGAACGGCACGGTCACACGGACCGGGAAGCTGGACGTGGCGCTGATACCACAACTGATCGGGACGGTGGCGGCGATGGACGGGGTCATCGAGGTGGTCGACCATCTCAGGCCGGCCTGAGTCCCCCAGGCCAGGTCGGCGCACCGAGTCGGCCGGCACGAGGAAGTCCCGTCCGACCTCCTTGCGGGCCCGGCCTCTTTTTCTGGGGTTCCGGGTTTCTGGCTTTCTGGGTTTTCGGGTTTCCGGGGCACCAGCTCCTCACGTATGGGGGACCACAGCGACAGGGCAGTTCGCGTGGTGCAGTGAGCCCGGCGTGACGCCCGCCTCCGGGCCTTCCCCTTACCTCGCTCGGCCGTCAGGCGGCGCGGTAAGGGGAGGTGGGCTCGCGTGCGACGTCCACCGCGTCCCGGAGGTCGTCCAGCCCCTGCGCTGTCAGCCCTCCCTGCATCGCGAGCCAGAAGAGGTCCTCGAAGGTGACGACGCCCATCAGCCGGCCCTCGTACACGACGGGGACCCGGCGTATGCCGTGGCGCCGCATGACGTGGTGGACGGTCGCGATGTCGTCGGCCGGGGTGACAGCGACAGGTTCCCTGGTCATCACCGATTCGACGCGTTCCTGTGCCGAGAGGCCCGGAGCCAGGACCCGCAGCACCAGGTCCCGGTCGGTCACCATGCCCAGGAGCCGGTTGTCGTCGTCCACGACGAACACGGCCCCGACCGACGCGTACTGCATGTGCTTCGCCACGTCCTGCACCGAGGCCATCACCGGAACGGCGACGGCCGGTGAGGACATCGCGTACCGGATCTCCATGCTTCTCCTCCTGCCCGGCCGGCGGTGGCGGTGCGGCGGTTGCCGACGTGGTGGCCGCCAGCCACGAGCCACCACGTCGGCCCACGCTCAGCATTTCTCCGCCGACCCGTCGCCGACAGGGGCCGGATGCCTCGGCCGGGGGACCGGCCGGCCCGGCCGGAGGCCCCGTTCGACGGGACTCCCACGCGGTGCGGCGGACGGCGGCCATCGAGCCGTCGTCCGCCGCATGCCACCTGACCGGATCCTCCGCGTCACTTCGCTGCTGCGATCACCTCGACGCAGTGCCCCACCTGGGCCTCACTGACATGGCGGGCGAGGTCGGCCTCGCTGATGACGCCGAGCGGCCGGTCGTTCTCCACTCCACGGGCACGCACGTTCCGCGTCAGGACGGCCGTATGGGCCCCGGCAGGGGACGACCGGCCCTTACGCGACCCCGAAGCGGCCCGCCATGCTTGTGCCGAGGTAACGAGTAACCCGGTACGAGCGACCGGGCTTGCGGAAGCGAGAGCGCTCATGGCGGGGCAGACGATCCCCAAGGCCGCCCGGCCTCGGGTCAGGCCGAACCTCACCGACTACGACGCGACTTGTGCGCACTTCAGCTGGCGCACGGTACGTGAGCAGCTGGCCGGGCTGCCGGGCGGCGGCATCAACATGGCCTACGAGGCGGTGGACCGGCATGTCACCGAGGGCTGGGGCAAGCACACGGCCCTGCGCTGCGTGCGCCGGGACGGGGTGACGCAAGGCATCAGTTATGCCGAGCTCGCCTTCTCCAGCAACCGGTTCGCGGCGGCCCTGCGCTCGCTGGGCGTGATCCGTGGCGACCGGGTCTTCACGCTGCTCGGCCGCTGCCCGGAGCTGTTCACCACCGTCCTCGGTACGCTCAAGTGCGCCGCTGTGCTCTGTCCGCTGTTCTCCGCGTTCGGTCCGGACCCGGTGCAGCAGCGCATGCGTCTCGGCAACGCTCGCGTACTCGTCACGACCGAGCAGCTGTACCTGCGCAAGGTCGCCCCGGCCCGTGCGTCACTTCCCGAGCTGCAACACGTACTGATCGTCGGCCCACGAGAGCACGAACTGCCCGGGACCCGCCCCTTCGACGACGTCCTCGCGGCGGCACCGGAGAAGTTCACCGTGCCGCACACCGATCCGGACGACATGGCGCTGCTGCACTTCACCAGCGGCACCACCGGCACACCCAAAGGGGCGATACACGTCCACGAAGCGGTGGTGGCCCACCACATCACCGCGGCCTACGCACTCGACCTGCACCGCGACGACGTGTTCTGGTGCACCGCGGACCCCGGCTGGGTCACCGGCATGTCGTACGGCATCATCGCCCCGCTCACCCACGGTGTGACCGTCGTCGTGGACGAGGGCGATTTTGACGCCCGCCGCTGGTACCGGATCCTCGCCGACGAACGCGTCACCGTCTGGTACACCGCACCCACCGCGCTGCGCATGCTGATGCGCGCCACACCGCGCGAGGGCCCGTACGACCTGCCCCGCTCTTACGACCTGTCGGCCCTGCGCTTCATCGCCTCCGTCGGCGAGCCGCTCAATCCGGAAGCGGTCCGGTGGGGGAGCGACGTGCTGGGCCTGCCGGTACACGACAACTGGTGGCAGACCGAGACCGGCTGCATCGTCATCGCCAACCTCGCCGGCAGCGACATCAGGCCGGGATCGATGGGCCGGCCGCTGCCCGGTATGCACGCCACCGTTCTGGCACGCGGCCCCGACGGGCGCGCGCTGCGCCGCGGTGGGCACGTCGAGGAAGTGGGCGGGTCCGACGTAGCCGGTGAACTCGCCCTCCGGCCCGGCTGGCCGTCGATGTTCCGGGGCTACCTGCACGACGAGGGGCGTTACGCCGAGAGCTTCGCGGACGGCTGGTATCTCACCGGCGATCTCGTCCGCCGGGACGCCGACGGCTACTACTGGTTCGTCGGACGGGCCGATGACGTCATCAAGTCCGCCGGGCACCTCATCAGCCCGTTCGAGGTGGAGAGCGCGCTGCTGGAGCATCCGGCGGTCGCCGAGGCAGGCGTGATCGGACGTCCCGACGACACCGTGGGCGCGGTCGTGAAGGCCTTCGTGTCGCTTCGGGCGGGCCGGGAGCCGGGGAAGGAGCTGGAGCGTGAGCTGATGGCCTTCACCCGGCGCAAGCTCGGCCCCGCGGTGGCTCCCCGGGAAATCGAGTTCGACCAGAACCTGCCGAAGACCCGCAGTGGAAAGGTCGTACGGCGGGTACTGCGGGCCCGTGAACTCGGCCTGCCGGCAGGTGACGTGTCCACACTGGAAGGGCCACCATGAGCACCGCGCGCAAGAAGAGCCCGAAGAACGAGGCCACGCGCCGTGGCGTCGGAAGTTCCCGGACGGCCCGGCCCCGGCCTCGGTCCGGCGCCAGGAACGACGGAGAGGCCGAGGACAAACACCGGCACGAACTGCTTGCCGCGATGCTGCTGATCCGCCGCTTCGAAGAGCGTTGCGTCGAGCTCTACAGCGCCTCCGCGATCCGCGGTTTCGTCCACCTCTACATCGGCGAGGAAGCCGTCGCCGTCGGTGTGACGCAGGCGCTGGAACCGGCGGACGCGGTGGTGTCCACGTACCGGGAGCATGGTCACGCCCTGGCGCGCGGAGTACCTGCCGAGGCCGTGCTGGCGGAGATGTACGGCAAGGTCAGTGGCTGTAGCCGGGGCCGCGGCGGCTCCATGCACCTCTTCGACGCCGGACGCCGGTTCTACGGAGGCAACGCCATCGTCGGCGGCGGCCTCCCGGTGGCCGCGGGGCTGGCGCTCGCCGAGAAGTTACGCGACACCACGAACGTCGTCTGCTGCTTCTTCGGCGACGGTGCCTTCGCCGAGGGGGAGTTCCACGAGACCGCCAACCTCGCGGCGCTGTGGAACCTGCCGCTGCTGCTCGCCTGCGAGAACAACCGCTACGCCATGGGAACACCGCTGACGGCCGAACACGCGCAGACCGACCTGGCGATGCGCGCGTCCTCGTACGGCATGCCGGCCTGGGCCGTGGACGGCATGGACGTACTGGCCGTCGAGCAGGCCGCCCGCCGTGCGGTGGACGGCATCCGGGCGGGACACGGCCCGCACTTCCTGGAGCTGCGCACGTACCGCTTCCGCGCCCACTCCATGTACGACCCCGACCGCTACCGCGACAAGGCGGAGATCGAACGGTGGCGCACCCGCGACCCCCTCACCGTGCTCGGCACGCTGATGCGGACGCTGGGCGAGCTGCACGATGAGGAGTACGCGGACATGGAGCGGGACGCTGCCGAAGCAGTCGCACGGGCGGAGTCGTTCGCCGAGGAAGCCCTGCTCGAACCGACGGCCGATCTTCTGCGGTTCGTCCATTCCGAGGACCAGGTGGCACGCCATGGGGACGACAACGGGCACCAACAGCAAGCGGAGCACGGGGACGACGTACCGGGAGGCGTTGCGTGAGGCGATGCGTGAGGCGCTGACGGCCGACGACCGTGTCTTCCTCATGGGCGAGGACGTCGGCAAGTACGGTGGTGCCTTCGGCGTCAGCCTGGGGCTCCTGGAGGAGTTCGGCCCCGAGCGCATACGCGACACACCACTGTCGGAGGCGGCTTTCGTCGGGGCCGGCATCGGGGCGGCCATCGCCGGCCTCCGGCCGATCGTCGAGGTGATGACGGTCAACTTCAGCCTGCTCGCCCTCGATCAGGTCCTCAACAACGCCGCCACCCTGCTCCACATGTCCGGCGGCCAGGTGTCGGTGCCGATCGTCCTCCGCATGACCACGGGCGCGGGGCGACAGCTCGCCGCCCAGCACTCCCACAGCCTGGAAGGCTGGTACGCGCACATCCCGGGCATCCGCGTGCTGGCCCCCGCCACCCCGGCGGACGCCCGGGACATGCTCGCGCCCGCCCTGGCCGACCCGGACCCGGTCGTCATCTTCGAACACGGCTCCCTCTACAACACCAGCAGTGACCTGTCCGCGACCCACCACCGCCGAGCGGACATCTTCTCGGCGGCCGTACGACGACAGGGTGACGACGTCAGCCTCATCACCTACGGCGGATCGCTGCCGAAGGCACTGGCCGCCGCGGACCGGCTGGCGGCGGACCGGGTGTCCGCCGAGGTCATCGACCTCAGGTCGTTGCGTCCGCTGGACGACGCCACGATCATGGCGTCCGTCCGCCACACCAACCACGTCGTCGTCGTCGACGAGGGCTGGCGAACCGGAAGCCTGGCTGCCGAGATATCCGCCCGCATCTGCGAGCAGGCCTTCTACGAACTCGATGCCCCGGTCGAGCGGGTCTGCAGCGCGGAAGTACCGATTCCGTACGCCCGCCACATGGAGGAAGCGGCCCTGCCGAGCACAGGGAACATCGTCCGGGCGGCACTGAGGACGGTGGGCCGCAATGGGTGAGTTCCGCATGCCCGCGCTGGGTGCCGACATGGAACAGGGCACCCTGACCGAATGGCTCGTGCACCCGGGGGACCACGTCAGCAAGGGCGACCCCGTGGCCGTGATCGAAACCGCGAAGTCCGACATCGAAGTGGAGTGCTTCGAAGACGGCGTGGTCAGCGCACTCCTCGCGGAACCGGGCACGGTGCTGCCGGTCGGTGCGCCCCTCGCCCTGATCACCAGCGAGGCGGAAACCGGCGCGGTGCCGCCAGTGGCCGACGAGCGTGCGGTCTCCCGGTCCGGCGAGCCCACCGCTTCGCCCGAGCCTCCTGTTGCACCGGACATCTTGGAGCCCGCGCCACCACCCGCCGACACGGTGACGTCCCCTCTCGTACGCCACCTCGCCCAGGACAAGCACGTCGACCTCGCCACAGTCCGCGGCACCGGCCGTGGCGGACGCATCACCCGCCACGACGTGGAACGGGCCGCAGCGCCCCCGGTACGGATCCGTGCCACCCCCATGGCCCGCCGTCTCGCCTCCGAGGCGGGCATCGACCTGGCTGCCGTGACCGGTACGGGAGACGCGGGCGCGGTTCGCGGCGCCGACGTACGAGGCTGGGCCGCTGCCCACCCGGCGCCGGACGGGCGGAGGGAGGCCGCCGACCACGTGCCGAAGGCGGCCACCGCAGCGCCGCACCGGGCGACGAGCGGACCTGCCACCGACGGGCCCGGAGCACGGGACCAGCGCCGCGAAACGATGCGCTCGGCCATCGCCGCCCTCATGGCCCGCTCCCAACGCGAGATCCCGCACTACTACCTCTCCCGGACCGTCGACCTCGCCCGCGCAATGGCCTGGCTGAACGCACACAACCGTGACTGCCCCGTCTCCCGGCGCCTCCTCCCGGCCTGCCTGCTGCTCAAGGCCGCGGCACGGGGCGCGCGCGAAGTGCCGGAGCTGAACGGTCACTGGGCGGATGGCCGCTTCCACCCGGCCGACACGGTGCGTCTCGGCGTCGCGATCGCCGTGCGCGGTGGCGGCCTGGTCGCCCCCGTCCTCGTCGACGCGGACGAGGACACGCTCCCGCACCTCATGTCCCGGCTGAAGGACCTCGCCAACCGGGCCCGCACGGGACGCCTCAAGAGTTCCGAAACGGGCGCTCCCACCATCACGGTGACCAGCATCGGAGACCGTGGAGCGGACGCCGTCTACGGCGTGATCCACCCACCGCAGGTGGCCCTCGTGGGATTCGGCGCGATCCAGGACCGGCCGTGCGCGGTGGACGGGCTTCTGGGAATCCGGCCGACGGTCATCGCCACGCTCGCCGGGGACCACCGGGCGAGCGACGGAGCCACCGGAGCCCGTTACCTCGCGGCGGTCGAGCGGCTGCTTCAGCAACCGGAGGAACTATGAAACCACTGACGCACGAGGAAGCCCGCACGATCATGCGGGAGGAGATCTTCCGCATCGCACCCGATGCCGATGTCGACGCCCTGCCCGCGGACGCACCGTTCCGGGAGGTCCTCGAACTGGATTCGCTGGATTTCCTCAATCTCGTCGAAGCACTCACCGAACGCACCGGCGTTCGCATCGACGAAGAAGACTACGACTCCTTGCGCACGCTCTCCGGCAGCGCCGACTTCCTGGTCGCCCGAACCGCCGACCGGGCGGCCGCTCAGTAACCCGCCTCCTTGGCCGTGGCGGCGCAGTGCCGAACTTCGTCCTCACGGCACGCGCCACATCGCGCAGGCCACGGGCAATTCGAACCAGACGGCTTTGCCGCCGTGCGCGGGGGCGCTGCCCCAGGCCAGAGCCAGCCCGTCCACGAGGCGAAGGCCGCGCCCTCGCTCGCTGTCGATGTGGGCAGCGATCAGTTGCGGCTTGTTCGGATGGATGTCCAGGACTTCGCAGCGCAGTAACCCGTGACGGAGGTACAAACGCAGCCTCGCCGGACCGGGCGCATGCTGTTGCGCGTTCGTGGTCAGTTCGTTCATCAGGAGTAGGGCACTGTCGGCTTGGCCGGCGATGCCCGCCGCGGTCAGCCAACCCCGGACAGCGCGCCGGAGCAGAGCCAGCCCTTCGGCCTCGGGACTGATCGCGCTACTCAGGTACGCAGTGGCCACCCCGGCACCTGCCGGCACGGTTACGTGCTTCACCAATTCTGTCCTTCCGGTCGGAACTACTCTGCGTCGACCGGGGATCGTGCGCACGGGGAGAATTACCTGTCCGCATACCTGTTGTGCGGGCAGTCTCGGGGAAGCGCCGTTCTGCCGACAACAATGGTCCCAAACAGCGCAGCTGTGGCCAAGTGATCGACTGGACGAGGCATTTATCGGGCTTCCCGAGTAGTGCAGGCTCACCTTTCTCTAAGGTTCCGCATGTCCGGAACAGTGACGCGGCACCGGCCGACACGGCACGCCGACAGCAGGGAGGTCGCCTGATGGCTGAACACCACCGCACGGACGGTCGAATCATTCCTGTGGAGCGACTGCGGCCGGGCGATCACTCGTACATGGACGGCGTCGACAGTGAGGCTCGATGGGAGGTACTGGCCGCCTTCGCGCGGACCGGACTGGCCCGCGGGGAGAAGGTGATGCTCGTCCTGGACCCGAGCGACCTGAGCGACGATGATGCCGTCTCGTACCTGGACGGTGGCACCGGGCAGGCCGAAAACGGGTCGCGGACAGGGCAGTTGGTGCTCTCACGCAGTACCTCCGTCTACCTGCCGGACGGCCGTTTCTCCAAGGAGCGGCAGCTCCGCAGCTACACCGCGGAGGTCGCGCGGGCCCGGGAGGCGGGTTATGCACGGTTGCGCTCAGGCGGGGACATGTCCTGGGCATCGCGGGCAGGCGTGAACGACCAACAAGTGGCGGATTATGAGACTTCGGTGGCGGCGCTGTTCGCGGACGCGTGCTTCACCGGTCTCTGCTGGTACGACCGGCAGCACCGCAGTGACCACCTGGTGGCCACCATGCGCAACATCCATCCACTGCAGGTGATGGAGTATCTGGGTGCGTTGGAAGTGACCTGGTCCCCGAACGGTGCCAGGATCGCGGGATCGGCGGAGCTGGGATCACGCGAGGAATTCACCAAGGTGCTGCACCAAGCACTGGAGCGGCGGCCGTCTCCCGGCCCCTTCCCATACGAGTGCGACGGGCCCTTCCGATACGAGTTCGACTTGACCGACCTGGCGTTCATGGAGGCTCACTGCGTCTGGCAGTTGATGGACTTCGCCGCCGGACTGCCGAAGGACCACAAGGCCGCCGTCAGGTGCGGCCCGATGCTGGAAATGGCCCTGCGAGGGCTCGGCTCCGCCGCCGTACCGCAACTGGAACTGCACGTGGAAGACGAGGAGGACGTGGCGTGAAGGAGCGGCGACTGCTGGAGCTGGAGTTCACCTTCTCGGACCTGCCACTGGTGCGGATCACGCTCGCCGCGACGCTTCTCCGGACCGGTCTCTCCCGCTCCGTACGAGACGCACTCACGCAAGCAGTCCTCGAAGCCGTGGCCAATGCAGTGGAGCACGGCGGAGGCAAGGGGCTGCTGACCGTGCGGACATCGGAAGACGAGGTGCGGTGCGCGGTCACTGACTACGGTCCCGGCCCTGCAGCCGTGCTCCTGAAGCGGGAAGCGACCGTCTCGGGCACCTCGGAGGAGGACACGGCCGATGAGGGCCACGGACTGCAGATCGCTGAGACCCTCACCGACCGCATCGAATTGCGTCCGGGCCTGGGTGGTCGGGGTACTACCGTTGTTCTGGTGGTTTCCCGGAACCGCTCACCCGGGTGCGTTCACTGACCCATACGGCCACCTGGCTGCGTGTGGTGAAACCCAGCTTGCCGAGGATGCGTTCCACATGGCCCTCGGCCGTACGCCGTGAGATCACCAGGGTTTCTGCGATCTGTCGGTTCGTCAGCCCCTGGGCGATGAGCCCGGCGACCTCGCATTCGCGTGGGGTGAGGCCCGCTTCGGATGCCGTGCTGAGGACAGTGGAGACATCGGAGGCGGTACGGTCCGACGGCACGGCATCGGGACGGCGCCCGGGTGCAGGAGCGGTCCGGCCGTTGGCGGACTCGGGGAGGGCGCAGAGGGCATACTCGATGGTCTCCTGCAGGGACTTCTCCTGCCCGCTTCGGTATGCCCGGCCCCGGTCGCGGACGGGCGCATCAAGAGCCTGGTCGGTATCCCGCTCGTCACGCTGCTCCGGTCCCACCGACTGCTCCTCGCGGTGTCGGTCCACCGGCTCACCACGCACATCACGTCGCATGTGGTGGGCCGCCCCTTGCAGGACGGCAGCCCGCTCGGTTTCCCCCTGGTCCGCGGCTACGGCAGCCAGCAGTTCAACGGTCCTGCCCACGGCGCGCGGTTCCTGGGACACGTAGTCCAGCCGCAGGCACTGTCGGGCGTAACGCGCGGCACGCTGGTGATCGCCCAGCGCCCAGTGGGCCGTGGCGAGCGTGCACAGGACGTACGAACGGACCCACTGCTCGCTGTACGCCTCGCAGACGGCGAGGGCCTCCTCACACAGCGGCAGGGCGTGCTCGGGCACGCCCCGGAAGACGAGCGTGCAGGCGATCTCCACCCTGCTCAGCACGTGAAAACACAGTTCGCGTTCGCCACCGTCCTCCCGGGCGGCAACGACCGCCAGAGAATCAAAGCCAGGCGTCCCTTCCGATGGGGGCTCTTGCCTCGGTGGGATGCCGGACTGCAGCACGGCGGCGGATCGGCTGTGGATGACCGACAGCAGCCCGGCGAGCCACACCGACTTGGCGGCGGCACTGATCGCCTTGCGGTTCTCCTGCAGGCCGATGCGGCGCCACCAGTGCCGCATCTCCGCCAAGGCGCCACGCTCGGCCCAGTAGAACCACAACGCTCTCATCAGCTGTCGGCCATACCCGATCTCGTCGGGAGAGGTCAGGCAGAATTCCAGTGCCGCACGCAGGTTGCCACGTTCGGCCCGCAGGCGTGCCACGATCACGGACTGGCCGGGACCGAACCATTGCCTTTCGAAAGCCTCGGCCAGGCGCAGGAAATGATCACGGTGAAGGCGCTGGACAGCGACGTTCTCACCCATCAATTTCAGCCGCTGCCGGCCGTACTCGCGTACCAACGCCAGCATCCGGTACCTCACCGCGCCCCCGGCGTTCTCTCTGGCCAGGATCGACTTCTCCACCAGCCCGGCCACCGAGTCCAGCACCTCCGATCGATCGAGGCCGGCGCCGGGGCAGACGGATTCCGCCGCGCACAGGTCAAAGCTGTCGACGAGCACCGAAAGCCGCGCCCAGGCCAGTTGTTCTCGGGGGGTGCACAGGTCGAAACTCCAGTCCACGGCCGAACGCAGTGTTTGATGACGTCGCGGGGCGGCGGGGCTGCCGGCGGTGAGAAGTCGGAACTGGTCGTCGAGCCGCTCGTCGAGCTGCTCGACGCCGAGGGCGTGCAACCGCACCGCGGCCAGCTCGATCGCGAGCGGCAGGCCGTCGAGACGACGACACACGCGGACCACGGCAGCCCGGTTCTCGTCGGTGATCTCGAAGTCGGGTGCCACGGCCGTCGCACGGTCGGCGAACAGTTGCAGTGCCGGGAACCGGGAGGTGTCTGCAGCGTGTGCCGGTGTCTCGCGAGCCGGGGTGGGCAGCGGCTCCACGGCGAGCAGGTGCTCCTCGGTGAGACGGAGGCGGTGCCGGCTGGTGGCAAGCACCCGCACGCCCTCCGCGGCGCTGAGGATGTCTCGGATCAACAGCGCACAGGCCCCCAGCACGTGCTCGCAATTGTCCAGGACCAGCAGTAATTGCCGTGAGCGCAGATGCTCGACGAGGACATCCTCGGGGGGCCGGCCGGTCTCGTCGTGGATGTCGAGCGAGTCCACGACGGCGTGCGGGATGAGCGCGCTGCTCTGGACGCCGGCCAGCGACACCATCCAGACGCCACCACAGAAGGCACGCTCGACCTGCTTCGCCAGGTGCTCGGCGAGGCGGGTTTTGCCGACCCCACCGGGACCGATCAGTGTCAGCAGCCTGGCAGTGGACAAGAGCCGTCGGGCCTCCGCCAGCTCACGTCGACGGCCGACAAAACTGGTCGCTTCCGCGGGAAAGCCGACAGTGCGTCGGGCCCCCGATCCACCCACGCTCGGTCACGCCCTCACGAGTGCCGCGATGTGCTTGTTTTCTTCTCGCGAGGCTAGCGCTTCCGGACCGCACGAAGCCACGCAATCCGGAGAATAGTACTTCTCTGCGTTCAACCGGCACTTCAGGCGTTGTTGAGGGGTGCGGTTCCACCGAGTGCGGATGACGCGCGTGAGCCGGTGAGGGCTGCAGCCGCCGCCCCCTCGGACTCCCCGACGGGGTCTGTCCTCCCCGCCGACTCCCGAGACGGTGTTCGAGAGCGCCCCCTCCGAACATCCGGCAGGACGATCCGGCAGGACACCCACGGCGGCAGCCCGCCGCCGTGGGTCGGCACGTGGTGCTCGTCCTGGTGTGGTTATGACCAGGGGAGGACCAGGGCGCCCCAGGCGACGACGGGGCCGAGTGCGACGATGCCGCCGGTGTAGCTGATGATCTGGCGGTAGAAGCGGCGGGTGTCGATACCGCGGGCGTTGCTGAGGACCAGGGCGCCGTTGGTGGAGAACGGGGAGGTGTCGACGATCGTGGTGGAGACCGCGAGCGCTGCGATCAGGCCGGCGGCATTGAGGTGGCTGGAGAGCAGCAGCGGTACGGCGAGGGGGATGATCGCGGTGAGGATTGCGGTGGAGGAGGCGAAGGCCGAGGTGATGGCTACGGTGAAGCAGAGCACCAGGGCCACGAGGAGTGGGGCGCCGAGGCCGGCGGCGTGGTGGGAGATGTCCTCGATGATGCCGGCCTTCTCCAGCATGGCGATGTAGGTCATCATGCCGGCCACCAGCAGCAGGGTGGACCAGCTGATGCCGTCCACGGCCTTCTCCTGCCGCTTCATGTCCACCAGGGCCAGCAGGGCACCGGCCACCAGGGCCAGGAAGCCGATCTCCAGCTGGAAGCCGAGTGCGCCGACCACCAGCGCGAGCAGACAGGCGAGGGTGAGCCACTGACGCCAGTCGGGTCTGCCGGACGTGGCGGGGTTCTCGTCGTCGGCCGTCTCGTGTGCCGTGTCCGCCAGCGGGGCGGGGCGCTTGGCGAGGAGCACGAACGTGAGCGCTGACAGCAGCAGGTTGATCACGAAGCTGGCGGTGAAGAGTGTCACGGGCGAGACGTGCAGCGTGGTGTCGTCGACCAGGCCCAGTACGAGGGCACCGGAGACGGCGAGGGGGGAGAAGGCGCCGGCGTGCCCGCCGCTGATCACCATCATGCCGGTCACCAGCGGGTTGATCTTGTAGCGGTGGGCGAAGTTCATGGCGATGGGGACGAGGATCGCGACGGCGGCCGGGGTGAAGGTGCCGAATGCCGTGAGCGTCGCGGCGACCAGGAACAGCACCCAGGGGATGAGCGCCACTTTCCCGCGTACCAGTCGCACGCCGGCCGCGACGAGCCAGTCGATGGTGCCGTTGCGGCGCGCGACGGAGAAGAGGTAAGTGACCCCGACGATGGTCACGAAGAGGTCCACCGGGAAGCCCGCGAAGATCTGGTCCTCGGTGAGGCCGAGCGAGACGGTGCCGATGGTGAAGGTGGCGACGAAGGCGAGGATGCCCAGGTTGATCGGCAGAATGGTGCCGACCACGAACATGACCAGCAGCGCGCCTATGGAGATCACTTCAGTAGACATCATTGTCCTTGGTGCGGTGGGGACAGGATGGCGCGCCCCGAGGGCGCGAGATTACCCCGGGGTGGGGGCGTGAGAACAGGCCCGGGGACAACAGATGTCGCGGTTCAGGCTGCTTGCGGCCGGCCCGGTTCCGGTACGTAGATGCGGGCATCGGCGAGCAGTCGGGCCGCCCGCTGTACGGTGACTCGGCCGGGCCGGCCGTCCGACAGGTCCGAGCAGCGGACCGCGATCACGCCGGCGGGGGTGCCCAGGCGAAGCCACTCCTCGGTCGGGCCGCCCGCGGCCCGGGAGACCACGGAGCCCTCCAGCAGACCCGCGGCCGCGACGGCGACGGCGGAGGTCAGGCCGATCGCGGGGTGCGGTGCGTTCATGGTGAGCATGCGCACCGAGACGTCGTAGTCCTGGGCCGCGACGCGTTCGCCGAGCGTGGTGGTGTACGGGACCGGCCGGCCGACCAGCCCCACCTTGGGGACCGCGTCGCCGGGCTCCTCGCCCGGCTTGAGCAGGCCCATCAACGGCGCGGCGGCGTGGCGTACGGTGCGCAGCCACGGTGCGTCCGCACGCATCTGCTCCAGGGTCTCGGCACCGGTACGCGCCGCACTGGTGGCATCGACGAGGACGACCGGCGCCCCGGCGTCCACCATGCTCACCAGAATCGGATCAGCGGCACCGATCCGCAGCTCCTGCGCGGCCGACCCGGTGGGCAAAAGGGAGCCGGTGGTGCGGCCCGCCGGGTCGCGGAAGGTGAGCCCGACCGCGACGCCGCCGGCCCGGGTGCCCGGTACGGTCTGGTCGCCGAAGTCGTGCGCCACCCCACCGGTGGTGTCCACGAGCCCTTCGAGCACCGCGCCGGTGTTCATGTTGCGCATCACCACACGTGTGCGGTCCCCGGTGATCGGCACCAGGCCCTTGGCGACGGCGTACAGGGCGACGCCGGTGGCGCAGTTGCCGCAGTTGCTCGTCCACTCCACCGAGCCGGTACCGATGCCGACCTGGGCGAAGAGGTAGTCGATGTCCGTGCCGGGCTCGGGCGAGGCGCTGACGACCGCGGCCTTGGAGGTGGTGGGAGTGGCCCCGCCGACCCCGTCGAGTTCCACCGGGTCGGTGGCACCGTAGGCGGCGACCAGCAGTTTCTCCAGGGCGCCGAGCTCGGTGGGGACATGGACCTGGTGGAACAGCCAGCACTTGCTGGTGCCACCGCGGACCAGGGTCGCGGGAGTGTGCACGTCTGAGGCTCTTTCTCGATCAACGCGGAGGGGAGCGGCCGGAGAGCGGTTACGGGCGTATTGCCAACCGGTGAACCTGAACCGCCCCGGCGAATGCGAAGACCTTCGCAGAGGTGTGACTTGCGCACAATGGCAGTCAACTTCACCCGGGTTTAGCTGAGCTAAACTCGGCGCCATGCTGAACGTGCGCCATCTCCTGCTGCTCACCGAGGCTGTCGAACGCGGCTCGCTCACCGCCGCGGCGGAGGCGATGGGCATGACCACCTCCGCGGCCTCCCAGCAGATGTCGCTGCTGGAGCGCGAGGCCGGACAGCCGCTGATGGAGCGGCTGCCCCGCGGCATCCGTCCCACCCCGGCCGGCGCCGCACTGGCCGAACGCGGGCAGGCCATCCGTCGCGAGCTGCGCGCCGCCCGGGCCGACCTGGAATCCTTCGCCGACCTCGACCAGGGCACACTGCGGCTCGGTTCGTTCCCCACCGCGAGCGCTTCGCTCCTGCCGCTCGCCCTCACCCGCTTCCGCCGCCGCCATGAAGGGGTCCGCATCGAGGTCCACGCAGGGGTGCTCGCCGAGCTGCGCGAGATGCTGCACACCGGCGAGGTGGAGCAGGCGCTGCTGTGGGACTACGGCTGGAACCGCCTCGAAGACCCGGCCCTCGCCCTCACCCACCTGCTCGACGACCCCACGGTGCTGGTCGTCCCGGCGGACTCACCCTTGCGCGCCCACCCCTCCGTGCGCCTGAGCGACCTCGCCGACCAGGAATGGATCATCCGGGCCGACAACCATCCCGTCGCCGACGTGCTGCGCCGCAGCTGCCGCCAGGCCGGGTTCGAGCCGCGCATCGCCTACGCCTCGCACGACTACCAGGAGGCTCAGGCCATGGTGGCCGCCGGGCTGGGCATCGCGCTCGCGCCCCGACTCGCCCTCACCAGCCGCCGCAGCGACGTCCGCCTGCTCCCCTTCGCCTCCGACGTGCCGGCGCCCACCCGCCGCATCCTGCTCGCGCACGCCAAGGCCCGGCCCACCACGCCGCCCGCCCAGGCGATGGCGCATGTCCTGCGCGTGGTGGCGCAGCGGTTCGCCTCCTCGGGCCTGCACCGTGCCCAGCTCGGAGCGGTCCGCCGTAGCTGACCGGTCCGGCGCGGCGCCCTGGCCGCCCTCGACCGTAGACCGGCCGGCCGCACACGGCACGCCGGGCAGCTCACCTTGGTGGCACGGCGCAGGGTGGGGATAGGCGCAAGACGGTTCCATGGCGGCGGTGACTGCCCCCGTGGAGCCGCGGCCGGCCCACGGGGGCAGGGCCGTGGTCGCACAGGCAGCGCCCGGCACCACCGGGGAAGTGCTCGGGTGCGCTACTCCGCGTCGCGCATGTCGAGGACGATTTTGCCGACCGCCGTGCCCGTGCGCAGGCGCTCGACCGCCTCGCCGAGCGCGCCCATGCCGTAGCGCTCGTAGGGCAGGGACAGGGCGCCGGAGGACAGGTCGGGCAGCAGGCGCAGCACCTCGGGGGCGACCTCCTCGCCGCGGGAGATCATGTTGACCGGCAGGAGGGAGACGTCGGCGAGAAAGAAGTCCGCGAGGTCCAGGGTGAGTTCGCGGCCGGCGGTGTAGCCGAGGAGTGCGGCCCGGCCGCGCGGGCGGACCAGGGTGAGGGCGTTGCGCAGGATCTGACCGCCGACCGTGTCGATCAGTACGTCGACCTTGCCGCCGAGCGTTTCCTCGGAGAGGTCCGAGGCGAGCAGCGCCTTGGCGACATCGGGTACGTGCGGCAGCTTCGCGGGGCGGCCGACCGCGCCGATCACCTCGGCGCCGGCGCGCGCCGCGAGCTGCACGGCCACGGCGCCCACCGCGCCGGACGCGCCGGTGACCAGCACCCGCTCTCCCGGTCGTACCTGGGCGATGGAGTGGACGGTGGCCCAGGCGGTGCCGACGGGGGAGAAGTAGATGCAGGCGAGGGCGGGGTCGGTGCCCTCGGGCATGGGCTCCGCGGCGGCGTCCGGCACGAGGACGTGTTCGGCCCAGGCGCCGTCGCGGCTGAGGCCGAGCCCTTCGCCGCGCAGCCGGACCAGGGCACCCACGGGGTGCGTGTCCGAGGCGACGACGTGGCCGCTGCCCTGGGTGCCGGGGATGAACGGCAGCTCGGGCAGGATGCCGAACTGTCCGTCGAGGATGTTCAGGTCGAGATGGGCGACGGTGGCCGCCGCCACCCGGACGAGGGTGTGCCCCGGGCGCGGCGCGGGCACGGCCCGTTGACCGAGCCGCGGCAGAGTGCCGAACTCCTCAAGGACCAGGGTGCGCGAGGTGGTTGCGGGACTGCTCACGTGCTGTGTTCTCCGTTCTACCCGTTGACTGCCGTGCCCTGGGGCCCGTCTTCACACGGACCCCGCCACAGCAGGAACGATGCGAGTGTGACCACTGCTTCGTAGGCGGTGGCGGTCTTGTCGTATGCGGTAGCCGTCAGGGTGCGATGACGAGTCGCCCGCGCAGGCCGCCCTCGGCCAGCCGTGCATGGGCCGCGGCGGCATCCGCGAGGGGGAAGATCCCGGCGACGCGGGCCAGCAGTGTGCCGCGGTCGGCGAGTCGGGACAGTTCGGCGAGCCGGGCGCCGTCGGCGCGTACGTCCAGGGCGTCGATGCGGATGCCGCGTTCTGCAGCGGGCTCCTGTCCGGGCCACACGCCGATGTACGTGCCGCCGTCGCGGACCGGGGCGAGGGCCGTCTCACCCAGCACCGCGGCGTCGATGACGCCGTCGAACGCGGCCGAGGGGAGTGTTTCGTCGCGGGACAGGAAGCTGTGGGCGCCCCGGGCGCGCAGGAACTGCTCGTCCTGTGCGGAGCCGAGGGCCGTGACCTTCAGGCCGCGGTGGTGCCCGAGTTCCACCGTGTGCGCGCCGACGCCGCCCGCCGCGCCGGTGACCAGCAGGCTCTGCCCGGGGTGGAGGGCGGCCATGTCCAGTGCCTGCGCCGCGGAGAGCGCGTTGAGGGGGAGGGCCGAGGCGTGGGCGTCGTCCAGGGTCACCGGGGCCGGCGCGATCGCATCCGCGTCGAGGACGGCGTACTCGGCGTGGGTGCCCAGCGGCGTGCGGTGGCCGGTGGCCAGGCCGATGACGCGGTCGCCGGGGGACCAGGTCACACCGGTACCGACGCTGTCGACGGTGCCGGCGACGTCCCAGCCCAGGCCGATCCGCTCGCCGGCGCCGCCGAAGACGCCTGCCCGCATGGCCGCGTCCACCGGGTTCAGCGCTGCCGCCGCCACCTTGATCCGTACCTGCCCCGGGCCCGGGACGGGCACCGGGACCTTCGTGATGTCGACCGCCTCGGGCCCGCCGAAGCGGGACACGGTCGCGGCACGCATGAGCATGCTGATCCTCCTGGGGGGGGTGCACGGACGAGGCGCGGGCAGCCATTTCTTACCTGGGGTGCGCAACCCCATCCTGCGTCAGCATGAAAGCCTCTACAAAAGGCACACGCGTGTAAGAAAGGCGAGGGCAGGCGCACGATGACACACGACTCCCGGGCAGAACAGCCGCCGGACCGGACGGGGCCGTGTGCCCGCTGGCCTGCCGAGCAGGGCGAGACGATCCGGCAGATCGTCGAGCGGGCCGGCGACAAGTGGGGCGTGCTCGTGATCGGCACACTGGAGAACGGCCCTGTGCGCTACACCGACCTGCAGCGCTCCATCCCGGGCATCTCCCAACGCATGCTCACCCACACCCTGCGTCAGTTGCGCCGCGACGGCCTGGTCACCCGCACCGCCTACCCCGAGGTGCCACCACGGGTCGAGTACGCGCTGACCGGCCTGGGTGCCACGCTGCTCGACGCGGTCACCGCCCTGATCGACTGGGCGGGCACGCACCACGACGAGATCGTCCGCAACCGCGCCCGCTTCGACCGCGACGCCGCCGGCAGCTGAGACACAGGCGGCGCGTCCCGCCTAGGTGCGCGAAGAGGCGGACGGCCGGGCAGGGGCCGCTCGCGGCAACCCGGCTACCGGAGGTCGGCCGCGTCGGGGGCCGGGGTCCGGGGCACGGTGGCGGGATGCTTCAGGTGCAGGCGGCGCAGCGCCCGGTGCGAGGCCGCGCGCGGATTCTCGCCCATGTCGGCCTCACCCCTGTCCAGGCGGTCGACGAAGGCGGCGAAGTCGCGGACCGATCTGGAGATCGTGTACTGGTCCGTGGGGAGCAGGTCGCTTCGCCCGCCACCGGCCTGTTCGTAGGCGTAGACGTCGTAGCCCTGCCGCGCCAGGAGCTGCAGGAACCGGTGGTCGAGCAACGAAATGCCGCGGACCGGCCCGCCGTTGAGGTACACGAGCGGGGTGGGGTGCCGGGGGCCGGCCGCCGCGGGCGGGTAGTGATACACCGCGACGCGGCTGCCTGTGGTCAGCCTCCAGCGCTGCGCGGCCACGAACGGTAGGTCCGGCGGGTACTGCCGGGCCGTAGGCGCGGTCGGGACGCAGACCGATCGCCGGCACCGGGCCCGCCCTGACGTGGGACGGGAGCGCCTGCCGGCCTCCGTCAGGGCGAAGGCCGCGTTGCGCCGCAGGCCAACCGAGAGCTGCCGTGCCATGCATGGCCCGTCAGCAGCCGTGCATGGTACGGCAGGCAGGAGTCGGGCGATCGGCGCGCGGGGCGTGAGCGGCGTCCGTGTCTGAACAGGGGTTTGCGTCGCCCACTTCGACCGGCCGGACGCCTTCCCGGACGTCTTCCCGGACGTCATCCCAGGCCGGCGCTCCCGTTCAGAGACCGGAGCAAGGCGTGCTGGCGGCGGACCTGGTCGCGGCCTCGGTAGGGCTCGCGCCGGCCCTCGTACTCGCTGGAGAGCCAGCCCTGCCAGCCGGCCGTGCGCAGGGTGGTGAGGATGTCGTGCCAGGGAATGTGCAGGTCGGTGAGGTGGTCGTCGATCTCGAAGAACTTCGCCTGGACGAAGTGCACATGCGGCAGCACTTCGGCGAGGTCGGACGTGGGGACGGCCAGGGGCTCCAGGAATGCGGGGCGCTTCTTTCCCTCGAAGCCTTCGTGGCCGTCGTCGACCGGGGCGGTCTGGAAGATGCCGGTGTCGATGAGGAGCTTGAAGTGGTCGCTGCCGGTCCGGTCGATGAAGTCGAGGTACGCCTGGGTGACCGGATGCTTGATCGGGGTGGGGCTGTGGATCTCGGGGCAGATGACGATGTCGAGGTCCGCCGCGAGGTCGAGCACCCGCTCCACGGCCGGCTGCCAGATGGGGTGCGGGTCGAGTTCCGGGGTGATGACGCCGAACTTGGGGCGGACGGAGGTGAAGCCGAGCAGCTTGGCCAGGCGCAGGTCGCGTTCGAGCTGTGCGCGGCCCTCCTCGGCGGTGAGGTCGCGGTCGCGCCACATGGCGGTGTCGACCCAGGAGCCGTAGTTCGTGGGCGTGAGCCCGTAGCGGTCCAGGAGGTGGTGCCAGGTGTCGATCCAGGCCGGGTCGGGGTGCGGGTAGCCGGGGATGTTGCCTTCGCCGAGGATCTCGATGCCGGTGGCGCCCAGGTCGGCGATGTCGGCCATGGCGTCCTGGAGCGTCATCGACGTGTACAGGTCGCCCGAATAGCTGTAGAGGGAGACGCCGTAGCGCAGCCCGTGCGGGATGCCGTCGCCGGCGGGCACGATCGTGGCCGTGGTGGCGGAGCGGAACACGGAGGGTCCGGCGACCTCGGGAATGTAGGGCCGGCGCAGGTGGACGGCGACCTCGATGTGGTGAATGCCGGCGCTCAGGCCGCCCGGGTGGTCGACGGAGAGCGTGGCGGTCTCGTCGAGCTGCCAGCGTACGTCCGTGGAAGCGCGCAGTTCGTCGAGGGTGAACGTACGGCCCTGCAGTGTCCAGTGCTGGGCTTCGCGCGGGAAGGCGTGTCCGTCGACGACCACGTCGGCGCCGTCGACGAGGCTGCCGGCGATGCCTCGGTAGTTGGGGTTGCGCAGCAGAAGCTGGAAGCCCGTGACGCCGGTGTCGTCGGTCGTGTTGCGGAATCCGCGCTGCTGGATGATCGGGCGTTCGAGCATGGTCGTCCTTCGTGACGGGATGGTGGGGGAGAGGCAGAGGTCGGGCTCGCTCGGGCCGCGTGCGGGAGCGGCTGCGAGGTCAGTCCTTGCGGTCTTCCAGGCCGTAGAGGGCCATGCAGGCCGCCTGGACCAGGCAGAGTGCCGCGGGAAGTCCGATGAAGGCCCACTCGATGGCCCGGCTCGCCTGCGCGGAGACGTGGTCGGCGCGGTATCCGCCCCAGGCCAGGGCACAGGCGAAGAGGGAGCCGCCGAGCGCCGTGCCGACCTTGGTGGCGAAGCTGTAACCGGCGTAGAGCAGGCCCTCGTCGCGGCGGCCGGTGAGGGTCTCGTGGTGGTCGACCGTGTCCGAGACGAGCGCCGGGGCCGCGACGAAGCCGAAGCCGCCGATGAGGTTGGCGAACAGGAAGACGGCGAGGAACACCATCGGCTGCCCGTCCAGGAAGAAGAGCAGGACGTACAGGAGCGCGGTGGCGGCCAGGCCGGTGTTGATGCCGCGGCGCTTGCCGGTGCGGCGCAGGAACCAGGGGGTGACGAGGGAGCCGATCAAGGCCGACAGGGAGAACGCGAGGAGGATGTAGCTGGTCGCCCAGCCGTCGTCGAGGACCTCGCGGGCGTAGAAGACGGCGCCGGCGGTGATGATGCCCAGGCGGACGAATGCGATGAGGGACGCGGCGCTCACGCCCAGCCAGTGACGGTTGCCGCGCAACGAGGCGAGTGCGCGCCAGGTGGTGGCCTCCCGGGCGACCGGTGCGGCGGGGCGTTCGCGGCACAGCAGGGCGACGATCCAGTAGAGCAGGGTGCCGACCGCGCCGAGGACGACAGCCATGCCGGTGAAGCCGCGGGCCCGGTCGGCGCCGCCGAGGGCGCCGACGAGCGGCATGACGGCGAGGGAGACGGCGATCAGCCCCAGCGAGGCGCCGGCGAACCGGTAGCCGCTCATCTTCAGGCGGGTGTCGGCGTCGTCGGTGAGCATGGGCAGCATCGCGCCGTAGGGGACGTTGACGAGCGAGTGGCTGATGCCGACGGCGACGAAGGTGACCGCTGCCCAGACCACCGCCGTGGTGCCGCGGCCGGGTGAGGAGAAGGCCAGGGCGAGGGCGATGCCGAGGACGGGCGCTGCGAAGATCAGGTAAGGGCGGGCGCGGCCGAAGCGGCTGCGCGTGCGGTCGACGGCCAGACCGACCACCGGGTCGATGACCGCATCCGCGATCCGGCCGACCAGCAGGATGGTGCCGGCGGTGGCGGCAGCCAGCCCGGCGACGTCGGTGTAGTAGTACAGCAGGAACGCCGTCAGCGTGGTCCAGGTCAGGTTGGACGCCAGGTCACCGAGCCCGTAGCCGAACTGGGCGGCCTTGGTCGGCGAGGGCAGCGTAGCGGTGGAGGTGGGGGGCACGGCGCTGGCGGGAGAGGGCACGGCACTCATCGTCGAGTCCCTTCAGGAGGCAGAGGGCATGCCGCCACGACGCACAGAAGGCGGGGGACTGCGGGCGGCTGCCGGGACCGCGGCGGATCTCGTCCCGAGTCCGCTCGCTGCCGACGGAACTTATGCACGCCACAGACATAAGTCAATGGTTTCTCGTTCTCCATCTGCACGGCATAGCCATCGCTGATGACGAACGGCCGGGGTATCAGCCCCGGCCGTCCCGTGGATACGGCAGCAGTTCGCCGGCGTCTCACGCCCCGCCGGCAAGGCGGGCCGGCTCCACCGCGGAGGGCCTTCCGCCGGGCGCCCAGGTGGCGAGCGCGTCCGCGGCCAGGAGGGTCTCGACGGCGAGGTGGGCCCCGCCCGCGACGCCCGCGGTCTCGCCCGCGGCCGAGGCCCGGATGGTCAGGTCCGCCGAGGCCAGAGGCAGGGCCCGGCTGCGTACCGTGTGGTCGACGACGCGCAGGAAGGTGTCATCCCCGCCGGTGACCGCGCCTCCGCCGAAGACCAGGCAGTCGGGGTTGTAGAAGTTCACGAGCGCGGCCATCAGGCTGCCGATGCGCTCGGCGGCCCGCGCCACGGCGGTCAGGCACCAGGCGTCCCCCGCGACGACGCCGCGGCCGATGTCGGCCGGAGTGATCTCTCCGGTGGCGCGGTGGGCGTCGGCCAGGAAGCGGCTGCGCCCCTCGTGCACGGCGCTCACCGCGTCCCGGGCCAGTGCCCAGCCACCCGCGAGCGCCTCCAGGCAGCCGGTACGTCCGCACCGGCACATCACGGAGTTGTCCTCCAGGACGCGGGCGTGCCCGATGTCGCCCGCGGCGCCCTTGCTGCCGCGGTGGATGCGGCCCCGGCTGACGACGCCCGCGCCGATGCCGGTGCCGGCCTTCACGAAGATCAGATGCTGGTCGTCGTCCAGGCCGGTGCTCCTGGCCTCGCCGAGGGCGAGGAGGTTGGCGTCGTTGTCGACCCAGACCGGTACGCCGTGGCGGTCCTGGAGCCGGCCGCGGATGTCGAAGCCGTCCCAGCCGGGCATGATCGGCGGCTGTGAGGGCCGGCCCGTGGCGAACTCCACGGGGCCGGGCACGCCGATCGTAACGGCCCACAGCCGCCCCGGGTCACGCTCCTTGAGCAGGTCGGCGAATTGGTCGTCGAGGAAGCCGAGGGTCTCCTCGGGCCCGCGGGCGACCGGCCATTCCAGGTGGCGGTGTGCCAGCACTCGGGCGTCGAGGTCCGTGACGGCCACGTCGAGTGCGGTGGCACCGAGGACCGCGGACAGCACGAGCCCCTCCTCGGCCCGGAAGCGCAGCCGCCTGGGTGCCCGGCCGCCGCTCGACGGGCCGACGTCGGCGTCCTCCAGCAGCCCGAGATCCATGGCCTCCTCCACCCGCTGGGAGATGACGGTCCGCCCCAGGAGGGCGGTCGTGCCGAGCTCGGGACGGGTGCGCGCCCGGTTCCCGCGCACCAGGCGCACGACGGTGGAGAGGGCTTCGTACTGGTCGATGGCGGTGGGCGGTCGGCGTGGCATGCGGCCATCATTCCGCACTTCCGCCGTGGCGGCGCACACCCTTGACAACTTTTGCATACGACGTGCAATAGTGCCCGGCGTCGCGTCGTTTCAAAGAGAAGCCGGAGGCTGCCATGACGCAGCGGATTCAGGCCGCGATCGTGGGCACGGGGTTCATGGGATCCGTGCACGCCCGCGCCGTGACGGCGGCGAGAGGCCGCGTACGCCTGGTCGTCGGCAGCTCGCCAGGACGCGCCCAGGAGCTGGCCGAGGCCGTGCCCGGCGCCGAACCCGCCGGATTCGAGGAGGTGCTCGCCTCCGACGTGGACGTCGTCCACCTCTGCACACCCAACCACCTGCACTACGACATGGCCCGGCAGGCGCTGGAGGCCGGCAAGCATGTGGTCTGCGAGAAACCCTTGGCCGTCTCCGTGAAGGAGGCGGCCGACCTGGCCGACCTCGCGGCGCGCACGGGCCGCGTGGCCACGGTGCCGTTCGTCTACCGCTTCTATGCCTCGGTACGGCTGGCGCGGTCGCTGATCGGCGCCGGCACCCGCGGGCCGTGGCTGCTGCACGGCTCCTATCTGCAGGACTGGCTCGCCTCGCCCGACGCCGACAACTGGCGGGTGGATGCCGCCCGGGGCGGCGGAAGCCGGGCCTTCGGAGACATCGGCATCCACTGGTGCGACCTCATGGAGTTCGTCACGGGGCAGCGCATCACGGCGGTGCAGGCCGTGCTCGGCAACGCCCACCCCGTGCGCGCGGGACGTCCGTCGGCCACCGAGGACGGCGGCGTGATCTCCTTCCGGACCGACGACGGGGCGCTGGGCTCCCTGGTGATCAGCCAGGCCAGCGCCGGACGCAAGAACCGGCTGTGGTTCTCCTTCGACGGTCCGGACGCCAGTTACGTCTTCGACCAGGAGAAGCCCGAAAGCCTCTGGGTCGGCGGCCCGCACGCCAACCGCACGCTGACCCGCGACCCCGCTCGCGCCGGCGGCCGGCCCGACGCGCTGCCCGCCGGACATCCCCAGGGCTACCACGAGTGCTTCGCCGACTTCGTCGCCGACACCTACGCCGCCGTCCGGGGCCAGATCCCGGACGGCCTGCCCACCTTCGACGCCGGGCTGCGCGCCGCCCGGCTGACCCAGGCCGTACTCGACTCGGCCGCCGCCGATGCCACCTGGACGGAGATCCCCGCGTGAAGCTCGGCATGCTCACCGCCTGCCTGCCCACCTGGCCGTTGGAGCTCGTCGCCGACCGGGCCGCCAAGACCGGCTACGAGCGTCTGGAGGTCGCCGTCTGGCCCGGCACCGGCGGCCGCGACTTCGAAGCGTCACACATCGACGTCGCGCACTTCGATGCGGAGGAACGCGAGCGCGTACGGCGGCTGCTGCGCGAGACCGGGCTGGAGATCTCGGCTCTGGCGTACTACGAGAACAACCTCCACCCCGACCTCGTACGGCGCGAAGAGATCCGCGCCCACCTCACGTACGCAATCGACGCGGCACAGGCGCTCGGCGTGCCGTACGTGGGTACCTTCATCGGCCGGGACCCGGCCCGCAGCGTGCCCGAGAACCAGCGCGAGGCCGAACGCGTCCTGCCCGAACTCGTCGCCTATGCCGGCGAGCGCGACGTGAAGCTGATCATCGAGAACTGCGTGATGGAGGGCTGGCACCCCGACGGCTACCCGGGCAACATCGCCTACTCTCCTGAGCTGTGGGAGTGGATGTTCTCCCTCGGCCTGTACCTCAACTGGGACCCGTCGCACCTGATGTGGCTGGGCATCGACCCACTGGCCACCATCACGCCGTACGCCGACCGGATCGTCCACGCCCAGGCCAAGGACATCGAACTGGACCCGGTCGCCCGCAACCGGTACGGGTTCTTCGGCACCACCGCCAAACACGCCGATCCGTGGGCCACCGGCTGGTGGCGCTACCGGGTCCCCGGCCGCGGCCAGGTCGACTGGACCTGTGTCGTCGACCGGCTGTACGAGGCCGGATTCACCGGCACCCTCTCCGTCGAGCACGAGGACCCGCTGTGGGGCGGCACCCCGGAGAAGGTCTGCCAGGGCCTGACCATCGCCCACCACACCCTCCGCCCTCTCGTAGTGGCCTGACCTCTCACCCCGGAGCCCTCCATGTCCCTCCCCTCGGCAACCGCCTACGACCTCGTCGTCATCGGCAGCGGCCCCACCGGCAGCACCTATGTCCGCGAGGTGTACGAACAGCACCCCACCGCGCGCATCCTGCTGCTCGACGCCGGCCCGCGCCTGACCGATCCGCCCGGCACCCACGTCAAGAACATCCCCGACCCAGGCGAACGAGCCCGCGCCCAGCGGGACTCCGAGGGCCCCGGCCCGGCGGGCCGCCCCGGCACCCGGCTGCTCGGCTCGCCCGAACTGCCCGCCGCCGCCCTCTCCACCAACGTCGGCGGCATGGGCGCGCACTGGACCGGCGCCTGCCCCCGCCCCGGCGACGGCGAACGCATCGGCTTCATCCCCGACGCCGAGATGGACGCCCACCTCACCCGCGCCGAGCAGCTCCTGCACGTCGACGCCCACGCCTTCGACCACGCCCCCTTCGCCGACGAGGTACGCCGCCGGCTCTCCGCGCTCCTCGACCCCGCCCGACCCGCGCACCGGCGCGTGGGCCCCATGCCCCTGGCCGTCACCACCCGTTCCGACGGCGCCCACGTGTGGACCGGCACCGATGTCGTACTGGGCGGGGCGGTGGCGAATGAGCGCGTCGAGATCGCCGACCGGTGCCTGGGCCTGCGCATCGTCATGGACGGGGACACCGCCACCGGGGTCGTCGTGCGCGACGTGGTCACCGATGAGGAGACGACCGTCGCCGCGCGGGCGGTCGTCGTGGCCGCGGACGCCCTGCGCACGCCGCAGCTGCTGCACGCCTCCGGCATCCGCCCGCCCGCGCTGGGCCGCTACCTCAACGACCAGCCGCAGATCGTCTACGCGGTCCGGCTGCCCGATGACGTCGTCGCCGCCCACCGCGCCGTGACCGGCCGCACCCGCGACGAGGACGGCGCCATCGTCCCCCAGAGCGGCGTCAGCTGGGTGCCGTACACCGACGCGCACCCCTTCCACGGCCAGGTGATGCAACTCGATGCCTCCCCCGTCCCGCTCGCCGGCGACCTCGACGTCGAGCCCGGTACCGTCGTCGGATTGGGCTGGTTCTGCGCCAAGGACATCGACCCCGACGACCGCATCGAGTTCACCGACACCGAGGCCGACGCCTACGGGCTGCCCGCCATGCGCATCCGCTACCGCTACAGCGACCGCGACCTGGCCACCATCGAACAGGCCAAGAAGGCCGTCGCCGAAGCGGGAGCCGCCGTCGGCATCCCCCTCGACGACAGCCCCCTCCTGCTGCCCGCGGGCAGCTCACTGCACTACCAGGGCACCACGCGCATGGGCCCCGCCGACGACGGCACCAGCGTCTGCGACAGTCACAGCCGCGTCTGGAACACCCGCGGAGTGTGGATCGCCGGCAACAACGTCATCCCGACCGCCACCGCCTGCAACCCCACCCTGACGTCCGTCGCCCTCGCCGTCCGGGGCGCCCACGCACTCCTGGACCATCTGGCCTCCATGGCCGAGCGGAGCACGCCGACCGATCACGCGGGCATCGGCACCGCCTGAACCGTACCGTCCTCCACCGAAAACGATAAATGGCGGCGACCGCCGTGCGGCCCAGGTGCGCCCTGGCGCCTCTCGGTCGCCCGCTCATTGCAGGTATCGAAACTTTCGCGCAGCAAAGATGGAAACTTTTGCGGGCAGAGCATTGACCGGGCACCGTCAAGCGCCCCATCATTCCTACGTCCGGAGGCCCGGCTGTTGTTCGATATATCGGCCGTGCATCGGACGAGACCAGTCCGAGCTGTACAGGCGGCCGAATCCGCCCGCTCCACCGCATGCGCTCCACCCCCCATTTCCTGATCCGGTGAGGCTCCCCCGACTCCGCGGCCACGGTCCTCGTGCGGCCGGGCGCACCAGATGTCGTGAGGCGGGTCCACCGGTCGAGTCGCCAGGAGTTGCCCATGCTCTTACCGCATCGTCTCCGCCCCCGTCCCCACCCCCGTCGCCGCCACGCCTATGTGGCCCTGCTCATCGCCCTGCTCACGGCGTTCTTCGCCGTGCCCGCCGAGGGAGCGACGCCGGCGGGCGCCCCGCAGCAGGGCCTGCCGGGCAGCTTTCGATGGTCTTCCACGGGGCCGCTGATCTCACCGCAGCCGGACGGCAGCAACTCCGTCGCCGTCAAGGACCCGTCGGTGGTTCAGGACAAGAACGGCAGATGGCACGTCTTCATGACCACCGCCGCGCGCGGCTCCGGTGACTGGAGCCTGGCCCACACCAGCTTCTCCGACTGGTCCCAGGCCGCCGGTGCGAAGCAGACCCACCTGGAGACCGCCTCCCGCATCGGCCCCGGCTACCGCGCCGCCCCGCACGCCTTCTACTTCGCCCCCAAGGACGAGTGGTACCTCGTCTACCAGACCGGGCTGCCGTCGTACTCCACCACCAAGAACATCAACGACCCGACCAGCTGGTCGGCGCCGAAGAACTTGATGAACAGCATGCCCGATGTCGTCCGGCAGAACATCGGCAACGGCAACTGGCTCGACTTCTACGTGATCTGCGACGACGCGAAGTGCTACCTGTTCTCCGCGGACGACAACGGCCACGTGTACCGGTCCGAGACCACCGTCGCCAACTTCCCCAACGGCTTCGGAAACACCCGGATCGTGCTCCAGGACTCCCGTACCGCCCTGTTCGAAGGGGGCGCGGTCTACCGCGTCAAGGGCACCGACACCTACCTGCTGATGTGGGAGGCCATCGGTTCCGACGGCAACCGCTACTACCGCTCCTACACCGCCAAGGGCCTGACCGGCACGTGGCAGCCCCTCGCCGCCACCGAAGCCAACCCCTTCGCCCGCTCCACCAATGTCACCTTCCCGGGCGGCGCCTGGACGAAGGACATCAGCCATGGCGAGCTGATCCGCGCCACCAACGATCAGACCATGACCGTCGATCCGTGCCGCCTCCAGCTCCTTTACCAGGGCCGGGACCCCAACTCCAGTGGCGAGTACTCGCAGTTGCCCTACCGGCTCGGCCTGGCCACGCAAACCGGCTCCGCCTGCTGAGACCCCCTCACCTCCCCCCCCACGAGGAGTCACGCATGTCGTTGAGACGACGCACCTTTCTCGGCCTGTCCGCGGCCGCGACAGTCGGCCTGAGCACCCCCCTGCTCGGCTCCGGGCTGCACCGTGCCTTCGGCGCCGAACGGGCGGCGCCCGCCCGGGAGTTCGCCGTCGGAGTGCGCCAGTTCCACTGGAGCCGAGGTGCCCGCTCACTGTTCACCAAGGTCTTCTACCCCACTCCCGGCACTCCCGGCGGCGCCCCTGTTCCCGACGCACCTCTCGCCGACGGTGTGTTCCCCGTCGCCGAGTGGAGCCATGGCATGGGCGGCAACTCCGACTCGTACGCCTCGCAGACCCATGCGATAGCCTCCGCCGGCTTCATCTGCCCCGCTCCCTCGTTCTCCGACAACACCAACCTCGGTTCCGTCTACGGAGGCGAATGGTCGAAGGACGTCTCCGAGGTCATCACCCGGACCCTGGCGCTCAACGACGCCCCGGGCGGCCCCTTCGCCGGACGCATCGACACCGCGGCCGGCGTCGGCGTCTCCGGGCACTCCATGGGCGGCATGACCACCCACGGCCTGGTGACCGCCTGGCCCGACGACCGCATCGTCGCCGCCGTCCCGGTCGCCTGTGTGGACATGGGCGACCTCGCCGCCTCGGTCCGTGCAGGCGTGCTGTTCATCCACGGCGACAAGGACCCGACTTGCGACTACGCCCTGGCCCGACGGGCGTACGCAGAACTGCGTGCACCCAAAGCGTTCCTCACGCACGTCGGCGCGGACCACGCCGCGTACCTGAACCCGGGGTTCCCCACCTTCGACCGGACCCAGAACACCCTCGTGGACTGGTTCCGCTGGCGCCTGTACGACGACACCGCCGCCCGCGACCGGCTCGCCGCCGATGCCACCGGCGACGGAACCCGCTGGGAATCCGCTCTGGCCTGACGGCCGACGGCCGTACGAGTCCAGGCCCTGCACCGCCACCCCCCATAAGAGAGGCACACCAATGCCCGACAGACCCTCCAGAAGCCGCACCCCGCGACGCGCCTCGCGACACACTTCGCGACGCGCCCGGCCGGCGCTCACCGCCGCGGCGACCGGCGCCCTGACGGCAGCGGCCGTCCTGGCGTTCTCGCCCACCGCCCAGGCCGCCGACACCCTCGGCGGCGCGGCCGCCCAGCACGGCCGGTACTTCGGCGCCGCGGTCGCCCCGCACCTCGGTGAGACCGACTACGAGTCCACCCTCAACCGGGAGTTCTCCAGCGTGGTCGCCGAGAACGCGATGAAATGGGACGCCACCGAGCCCAGCCGGGGGCAGTTCAACTTCAGCGGAGGCGACCAGCTCGTCGCCTATGCCCAGCAGCACGGCAAGTTCGTCCGCGGCCACGCCCTGGTCTGGCACGCCCAGCAGCCCGGCTGGGTACAAGGGCTGACCGGCGACAATCTGCGCCAGGCGATGCGGAACCACATAGCGGGGGTCGCCGGCCACTACAAGGGCAAGATCGACTCCTGGGACGTGGTCAACGAGGCGTTCGAATGGGACGGCAGCCGCCGTCAGTCCAACCTCCAGCAGCAGCTCGGCAACGGCTGGATCGAGGACGCCTTCCGCGCCGCGAAAGCAGCTGACCCCAAGGCCAAGCTCTGCTACAACGACTACGGCACCGACGGCATCAACGCCAAGAGCGACGCCATCTACCGGATGGTCAAGGACTTCCGCGCCCGTGGCGTACCGCTCGACTGCGTCGGCTTCCAGAGCCACCTCTCCTCGAACTCCGACCTCAGCACCTACCGGCAGAACCTCCAACGCTTCGCCGACCTCGGCGTGCACGTGCAGATCACCGAACTCGACGTCGGGGGGTCCGGCGCGGCACAGGCCAATGTGTACCGGCAGGTCACCCAGGCATGCGTGGCCGTCGCCCGGTGCAACGGCATCACCGTCTGGGGCGTCACCGACAAGTACTCCTGGCGCTCCCAGGAAACCCCGCTGCCCTTCAACAGCAACTACCAGAAGAAGGAGGCGTACGGTGCGGTCCTCGCGGCGCTGAACAGCGCCGCGAGCTGAACCCGGCGGAGGCCCGGCGGCCGTCCTGCCGGGTCTCCGCACCTCCATGCGTGCACAACGCCGGACGGAGCGGAGGCTCTGGTCCGGCACGTGTGCGCGGCCAACCCCTTGACCTACAGGTTTGAGGGAATTTTCTTGATCCACTCTGTCGGCAGGGACTTCTCACCCTCAGGACTCCTCAGGGACTTCCGGCTGACGACGGCCCACCAGCCAGGCGTCCATGGCGGCGAGGCCACGCCGACCCGCGCCGGGCAGGGTGGCCGATTGTGGGTCGGCTACAGACGCGGCGGGAATCTGTGAGAAACGGGAGGACGCGGCGCGCGAGATCAGCCTCCACCAGCGCCTCCAACGCCTCACCACGTAGGACGCGCTCTTGACCTGTTGCTGGCTGTACAAGAGAGCGCGAAAGTGAATTCGCGCACAATGTGCACTGTGTGAGCCTCGGGCAATACGGCGTGCGCCCCTCAGAACCCGAAGCCGTCCGCGACGCGTCGGCCGTCACCACGGTCACCCGGTCACCGCCCGCCGTCAGCGAGGTGGCCCGGTGGAGGCACACAGCGGGCCTACTGTGGATCTCATGAGCCGTTGGAATGAGCTGACCGGGGAGACGTCCGGTAATGAGTACGCCGCGCGGTTCGCGGCGTTGGCCCGCAGTGGGAAGGACGTGCACGGTGAGGCGCGGTTCTGCGCGGCTCTCGTGCCTGCCGGAGCGCGGGTGCTGGACGCCGGGTGCGGTACCGGGCGGGTCATGATCCGGCTGGCGGAGCTCGGGTACGACTGTGTCGGAGTGGACCGCGACGCGTCGATGCTGGCAGTGGCGCGGGAGCAGGCGCCGGGCCTGCCCTGGTACCAGGTCGATCTGACCGAGTTCGAGCCGGACCTGCTCGGCAGCGCGGCCGGCTTCGACCTCGTCGTCGCTGCGGGCAACATCTTCCCGTTGCTCGCGGAAAGCACCGAGGCCACGGTGGTCGAGCGTCTGGCCGCGGCCCTGCGACCGGGCGGCCTCATGGTCGCAGGCTTCGGCTTGGACGCCGCCCACCTGCCTGTGCCGCCCAGTATCACGCTGTCGGAGTACGACGATTACTGCGCCGCGGCCGGCCTCGCCCTCGTTGACCGCTTCGCCACCTGGGACGCTGATCCGTACGAGGGCGGCGGCTATGCCGTCAGCGTCCACCGCAGGTGAGGAGCGCTCAGCGTCCGCACCCCTGAGCGGCTGTGCGGCTGCCAGGGCGGCGGCGGGTGCCGCGTGGTGGCTGCTGCGACCGCCGGTTCGCGACCTGTCTCGGCCGCCGTCGCGCTGTCGGTCCGGCAGCTCTTTCGCACCGCGCAGCAGGGCGCGAGTCCGGACGGCGAGCCCCGCGCAGATCGCCTCGTCGGTCTCGTGATGGCCGGCGGACCCCTTCCCGACCAGCACGCCGGATCGCCTCGTGCGCCTCATGCCGGTTCGGGACGCCGGGGTGACCCGCGTCGGGTCACCCCGTGGCGCGTCGCAGCGGACGTACGCTTCAGGCTGCTGCCTGTCCGGGAGGCGGCGGGGCGTCGAAGACGGCGGCGGAGATGTTGCCGCCGAAGCCGATGCCGAGCTGCAGCGTGATTCCGCTGTCGCGTTCGATGGCGTCCCGTGCGAGCCGGGGGTGCCCGTCCGAGACCGGTTTCGGTACCGGGAGTCGGCCCTCCCGGTACGAGGCGGCCATCACCACGGTGTCCATCAGCGGTGCGGCGCCCATCGTGTGGCCGAGCAGCGGTTTGAGGCCGTAGCCCGCCGCTTGGCCGAGGTGGTCCAGTACTGCCGTGTCGGCCTGGTTGCACTCTTCGGTACCGGTGCCGTGAGCGCTGTAGTACTCCACCTCGGACCGCACGGTACCGGCGGCGGCGAGCGCGTCGTCGACGACGCGCAGCATCTGGACGTGGTCGGGCTTGATCGCCACCGGATGGTAGGCGTCATTGCCGAGCGTCGACGACAGCAGCCTGGCGTACGGACGGGCCGTGGCCGAACGGCTGAGCACCACAGCGGCTGCCGCTTCGCCCAGTACGAAGCCGCGGGAGCCCGACTGGAAGGGCCGGCACACCGCTTCCGGGGGAGCGTCGTGAATGAGCGGGCCGAGCGAGGCGAACAGCGTCATTTCCTCGCCGTCGAACCCGATGTCGGCCGCGGTGACCACCACATCGGTCGCATCGCCGCAGTCCAGCAGCCGCTGTGCCACGGCCAGCGCATGCAGCCCGGACGAACAGGCCGCGCTGACCACCAGGGAAGGGCCGGAGAACTGGTGCCGGATCATGGCCATGCCCGGCGGAGTGGTCCACGCCTGTTCCACGTATGAACGCCGCGGGCTGACGGATCCGGGGTCCAGATAACGGGTCCGCATGAGTTCGAGGTCGGCGCGGGTCGTCGCGTGCACGATCGCCACGCGCTCGCCGGGTTCCCAGCCCGCGTCCCGCGCGTCCTGCAGCGCCTCGTCAACAGCGGCGGCGTAGGCCTGTGCGTACCGTGACGTGCCGCTGTTCTCGCGCGCTGGTCCCTCGCCCTCCGGGACCCGGGCGAACCAGCAGCCCTCCGGGAACCGGCCACCCAGCTCGTGCCACTGCTGGGCGGCGGGACGGCCACTGGACAGGCCGTCCCACATGGTGTCGATTCCCCAGCCGTAGCCGGTCACCGCACCGATGCCGACGATCGGTATACCTGTTTTGAACATGTCGCACCTCGTTGAACGGTTTAGGGTGGGCCTCAAGCTGATGACTTCTGTTGTCGAGCCGGGTGCGGCCGGGGCGTCGTCGGCCCGTCGGAACCCATGAACTCCGGGTCTGGGCTGGGTCTACGCGGTCTCCGGTACCGGGCCGGTCTCCGGTACCGAGGCGGTGTCCGGTACCGAGCCGGTCTCCAGGACCCGGCCGGTCTCCAGGACCGCTTCGAGGACGCTGACCGCCGAGTCGGTGGGAATCACCTTCCGGAGGCGGAGCCCGGCCCGGGCCAGCAGGTCCTCGTACTCCTGCGCAGTGCGTTCACGGCCGGTGGTGAGCGTGACCATCGCGAGGTCCAGCATCTTGCCGGGGTGCGGCTCGTCGCCGGCGGGCAGCACCATTTCCACCACGAGCAATCGGTTGTGCGGGGACATCGCCGCCGCACAGGAGCGGAGGATGCGCACGCAGGCGTCCTCGTCGCAGTTGTGCAGGATGTGCGACAGCAGGTACGCGTCGGACCCGGGCGGCACCGTGTCGAAGAAACTCCCACTCTCGGTGACGCAGCGATCCGCCATTCCGGACGCCCGGATGTACTCACGGGCGTGCTCCGCACCCTCGGGCAGGTCGAACAGCACTCCGGACAAGTGGGGGTGTTCCCGGAGCACGGCCAGCAGCAGGGTTCCGACACCGCCGCCGATGTCCGTGAGGTGCCGGGCCCAGGAGAAGTCGTACGCGCGGGCCACGGCCGCCGGCTCATCACCGTGCACGGCAATCATCATGCGGTCGAACGCGGCGCCCCGGTCAGGGCGTTGCCGCAGATAGTCGAACCAGGGCAGGCCGAGGGCGAGCTCCGTCCCCGTCCGCTCGGTGGTCAGCCGCTGGGGGAGGACGGTCAGCGCGTCCCAGATGGGGCCCTGCAGGGTGAGCACCATGTCACGGGTGCCGCTGGGATGACCGGTGCACAGCGTCTCGCCGACAGGGGTCAGCGCGTAGGCCTGCTCGTTCCTGTCCCCCTTCTCCTTCCCGTCCCCGGACTCGGGGCTGGGAACGGTGCGCAGTACGTCGGTGCTCGCCACCGCCCGCAGGACCTGGTGCAGCGAGTCGGCGCGTACGCCGGTCTTGTCCGCCAGGGTGCGGCAGGACTGCGGCCGGTCGCTGAGCAGGTCGGGGATGCCGAGCGAGGTGACGACATAGAGAGCGCGGGCCATGAAGACGTTGAACATCATGTCCTGAATACCGCGTGGTGCCGTTTCGGCTGCGGGCACGACTGTCTCCCTGCTGTAGTGGGGCGGACTGCTGGAGGCGGGCCGAATTCCCGCCGTGACCGGTCGCCCTTCGGGCGCGTCAGGGCGTGTCAGGGCGTGTCAGGGCGTGTCAGGGACAAGGGGGTGTCCGGGACAGGGTGTGTCAGGGGCAGGGGGTGTCAGGGCGTGTGAGGGCGCGTCAGATGAAGTCGGTGATGTTCTCCACACCGAGCACCGCGCGCCCGAACACCTCCTTGTTGACCACCGGGCTGGCGAACGCGTGCCGGCCGGCCGTCTGGATGTCGCGGACGATGCCGCCGAGCGGGCTCGCCTCGGCGAAGGCCGAAGCGCCGTGCGCGGAGACCAACAGGTCGACCGCCTCGCAGCACTGGGCCACCACATGCCCGAAGTGCAGGCGGACCCGGGCGCGGAAGACGGCATCGGGGTACGTCCCGGCGACGGCGTATGCATCGATGGCGTCGGCCGCGCTGTGTGCCAGCGCGGTGGCCGCGTCCACCCGCGCCGTCGCCTCGGCGACAGCCAACTGGAACGCCGTGGAGTCGCTGCGCCTGCCGTACGCCGTGAACGAAATGCCGCGGGTCGACGCGTCCTCGGAGACGAGTTCCAGCGCGGCGCGAGCCATCCCGATGTAGGGGCCCATCATGTGGGTCACCAGGGTCGGCAGGAACGCCGACCGGTACCGGGGGCTGTGGGACGCGCCTCCCTGGAATGTGGCATCGCCGCGTACGGCCGGCATCACGGACAGCACACGGTGATCGGGTACGAGAAGGCCCTCGCCGGAGAGGGTGTTGCTGCCGGTGCCGCGCATACCCGTGGTGAACCAGGTGTCCTCGACGTGGAGTTCGTCCATGGGGACCAGCGCGAAACCAAGGTCCCCTTGAGCCGCGGCCGTACTGCCCAGGTGCTCTGCCGCCGCTTCAGCGGGGAGGGGGAAGCCGAGCATCGCCCACTGGGCGTGTGCGCTGCCCGAAGCGGGGCTCCACCGGCCGCTGACCGTCCATCCCCCGGCGACGCGACGCGCCGTCGCGCTGGGGGCGAAGACCGAACACACGTGTGTGTCCGGCCCGGTCGCGTACACCTCCGCCTGGCCGGCCTCGGGAAACAGCCCGGCCAGCCAGTCACCGCAGCCGAGGATCCAGTGCACCCATCCCGCGGAAGGATCCCCCTTCGTCACCTCGATGGTGGTGTCCACCATGGTGCGCAGGTCGCATTCCCATCCGCCGAACCGCTTCGGCACCCACATCCGGGACAGCCCGGCTCCGGCGAGCCCGGCCATCACCTGGTCGGTCAGCCGGCGTTGTTCGTCGCCCGTGACGCGATGCCGCGCCAGCAGTTCGCGGAGTTCCGTGGCACGGCGCACGAACTCCGGCTCCGACGTCATCGGTGCATTCGACACGGCCTCGGCGGAAATCATTGCTGTCTCCACAGTGCTCACCGTTTCCCCTCTTCGCCACGGAATTTCCCGCGCAGCGAATACAGGGCCTCCGCGCGGCACCGGACATGGAAATCGACCACCCTGCCGAACAGCCCGGGGAGGGCCGCTGATGCAGTGGCTTCCCCGGACCGACCGGCACGACGACATGCCGTCAAACGGACGGCACGACAGGAAATCAGCCGCCGAGTGCGCCCACGGAAGCTCCCACGACGGGGGAGAGGACGTCGTCGGCCATCTGCCCGTGGATCTTGAGGTTGCCGGCCGGATCGGTGAGCATGCTGGTCACCTCCCACGTGGGGTCGCTCAGGTGGTACATCTCCAGGTGGTGCCACAGGGCGCCCGCCGACTCACCGACCGGGCTCGTGAGACCGCCGGTCGGCGTCTTGTCGTGCGCCGAAGCGGTGCCTGCCCCCGCGAAGCCGGCGATCACGCCGGCGGCCACCACAGTCCCCGCGGCCCGCACCAGCCGCCGTCGGGTGTACGAAGGGCGGCCGGTCCGTATCCTGCCGGAAGAAGCAAACATGAACTCTCTCTTTCTGTGAGCGGGTTTCTGTGAGCGGGTTCTGCGTTCGCCCTCTGGGGCTTGTTGAAGAGTTCACCAGTTCGCCGACGGCCCGGAGTTTCTCGGCAGTTGCCTGCCGATGAAAGCTGAATCACCACGCCAATTCCGCAATACTGAGCCGCAGTTGACGTGAACGGCATCGCAACGACATGGCGCGGAAACGGCGTTGATGCCCGCTAAGAGGGTGGCGGCGAAGAACAAGAAATCCGATGCCCGTATTCACGTCCCTCGTTGGGAGGTGCCGTGATGTGGGCGCAGACAACGGTTTCAAGTGGTTTCGCCGGCATTCGTCCCGTGACGGCACGCAGAGATCAGTAGCCAGGCCCCGTCCGACACAAGGAGCTCCGCTCATGCCTCTCACTCCAGCCACTCTCGACGCATCGGCCACCAGCGCCGAGCCCACGGCCACCAGTGCCCGTACTCCCGCAGCATCCGCGCACGCGTACGACACCGGGCTCCTGCTGCTCCGAGTCGTGCTCGGACTGACCATCGCGGCGCACGGCTCGCAGAAGTTGTTCGGCTGGTTCGGCGGTCTCGGCCTCGACGGCATCGGCGCGGCCTTCACCGGCATGGGATATCCGGCGGGCAGGACGATGGCCGCCGTCGCCGGAACCACCGAGATGCTCGGGGGACTCGGTCTGGTGCTCGGCTTGATCACCCCGCTCGCGGGAGCCGCCGTCTTCGGCACGATGGTCAATGCCGTCGTCGTGGACGCGAGCGGCGGTTTCTTCCTGCCCAAGGGCGTGGAGTACGCGTTCCTGCTGGCCGCCGGCGCCGCGGCCCTGGCCCTGACCGGTCCCGGCCGGTACGCCGTCGACCGGATGCTCCCGGGGCTGCGCGCGCACCGCCTCGCACACGGGGCGGCAGCCCTCCTGATCGGCGCCGTACTGGCGGCCGCGACGCTTCTGACGCGCCACTGAGCAGGCGGGGCCGAACAGTCGCGGGGGCAGCGGGACTGCTGGCTGTCACCGCTTGTGCGGCCCGGCCGGACACGATGCGCCGGCCGGGTCCTGAGTCGGACAAGGATCCGGTGGCCGCCCGCCCAGCGGTTTCGGAGTGGCTGTTTCTGCAAGCGGGCCCGCCGCTCCTGCAAGCGGGCCCGCCGCTCCTGCAATCGGGTCCGCCGCTCCTGCAAGCGGGCCCGCCGCGGGGGCCGAGGTTCCCCGCGCCCGCGGGTGAACAGTGGCCGGCAACTGTTCCCGCGGCCGCGCCCGCGTCCGGACCGACCACCTGAACGGCGCACACCACCCACTGACAACTGAGCTGTTCGTTCCAGTCGGCGAACCGCCTTTCACAGTCCCGGGCAGCGGCGGATGCGATGGGCGAGGTGGGTGCGGAGGCCGTCGATCGGTGCGTGGAGCGCTGAGTGGGCATAGTGGGAGGCGTCCCGCCCGGCCTGGAGGGGGACGGTCGGCGGGGCGTCCGGCGTCTGCACGATCAGCTCCTTGAGGCCGAAGCGGGCGTCGTCGGTGACCAGGCAGGCCCCTCGCCCCTGCGCGGCGAGCGCCTGGGCGAAGGCCGCTGAGCCGGACTCGGTGACAGCGGCGGGGGTGAGTCCCGCCCGGCTCACCGCCTCGTCGACGACCAGCCATGCCACGTTCGAGCGGGACATCAGGACCAGTGGCTCGGTGACCAGTTCATCCAGGGTGATCGTTGTGCGGCCGCTCCATGGGTGTTCGGCGGGGACCCGGCCGCTGCCGTCACCGACTCGGCCGGTCGGCATGGATGGCAGCCATGGGCGCAACGTCTTCCTCGCGCCAGCGACGCAGGACCAAACGGGGAGTCTCAGGCGTGACCACCCCATCAGTCCGGATCACAAATGAGCTCTCCATCATCCTCAAAACACCGACGGCCGTGGGCGGTCCAAGATCTCCTGTAAGGGCGACGCGGGGGATCGCTCGAACGCCCGAGGCAAGTCGCAGCATCTCCGTCCGGTGGCCTCTGACCAGCGCTTTTGTTGGTCAGGTCCACTGTGCCGGGTAGAACTCAAGTTGCGGGTGTGACCATCTCTGACCGTCTCCGGGCGGACCAATGCTCACCCAACGCTGACTTTCCTGACGAGGCATCAGGTTCAGTAGAGGCTCTGCGCCGGCCTCTTGGAGCAGTTCAGACGCAGTACCGATACCGCGGCGGCCGAGATGACGGATCATGTTGGAGTGCCTCGTCCTGAAAAAAGGGGACGCCTCGCCGCGATGAGGCGCTCTGGATGAGGCAGCAGCGCCGTTGTAACGGCGCGGGGCGGTTGAGCTGTTGCCCCGCGCCGCTCTTCGCGCGAACACGCTGTCTTTTTGCCGCGCTATGGAGAACGCGGCCTGAGGTCGGAGCGAACCACGGTGTCTTCACCCGGACGCTCAGACAGGATCCGATGGGTTGCGGCCACTGGGCGCGTTGTCCGGGTGCGGGAAACTGTCGGCTTGATGGCCGTGAAGCCGGTAGACCACCTCGTCTGGACAGCTCAGCACGCGGGCCTGGCGCCAGGCGGCATCGTAGGACAGCCGTGTCCGACTGTGTCGCAGGATGCGCCAGGCGCGGATGCTGGTCAATGGGGCGAGCACGGTTCGCCCTGCCGTCACTCGATGTCGCAGTCCGGCACTCGGACTGCGTTCAGGTTGACCGGTCTGCGGCCGTCGGAGGCTGCGCTGCGAGGGTCAGCGTTCTTCGCCCTGAGCGACCTCGACGTCGTGGTGGAAGGCGAGGACACCGGTCGCCGCTGTGCCGGCGGAGACCGCGGTGCAGGCGAGGAGCAGCAGGCAGATCCAGGACGCTGTGCGGGGCGCGCGGGGGGCTGTCATCAGGGCGGCGACGCGCTGGGGGACCGGCCCGGCGGCGGCCGCGGGGGTGAAGGCCGGCCGTTCGGCGAGGGTGTGCCGGGCGGCGAGTGCGGCCCTGCCGATCGCTCGTGCGGCCAGTTTCCGGTCGCCGACGACGCGGGCCGCTGACTCGTCGGCCGCGCGTTCCGTCGCCAGCCGGATCGCCTCGCGCGTCGTACGCAGCCCCGGATGGCAGTGTGCCGCGAGGTCGGCGGCGGCCAGGAAGTAGTGGTGGCCGCCGTGGTTGTGGGCGCGCTCGTGGGCGAAGAGTGCCTCGCGCTCGGCGGCGGAGAGGCTGCGGAGCATCGCCGTGGTGACGACGATGCGGTGTGGGCGGCCGGGCAGCGCGTACGCGTCGGGGCGTGGCGAATCGACGATGCAGAGGTCACCGGCGGTGGGGTGTGCCCCGGCCTCGGCCTGTGCGGTGCGGAAGGCCCGGGACTGGCGCACTGCCCAGCGGACCAGGGCCCATGTGCTGACCGCGAGCGCACCGGCGGACAGCGCGGCGGCCGGGACGGCGAAGAGGTCGGACGCGGTGTGCAGGGGGTGGACGAGTTCGCCGAGTACCGCGAAAACGGGCAGCTTGAGCAGGCCGGTCAGGGCGAAGGCGCCGAGAGCGGCCAGGGAGCAGCCGGCCAGCGTGACCGCCGCGCAGGTCAGCGCCCACAATGCCGTGGCCGGCGCGAGGCGGTCCAGTACGCGCCGGGACAACGGCCGGAGGGCGAAGGGGAGCAGCAGCGGAACGATCAGCAGGACGGTCATCACTCATCGGCCTCCAGCAGTCGGCGCAGGAGCTGCTCGTCGTCGGAGCTGAGCTGCGCGACGAAGCGGGCGAGGACGGTCTCCCGGTCGGTGTCGCGGGCGAGCTCGGTGTGCATGCGCCGGGCGGTCAGGCCGGGGCCGTCCTGGACCGGGTGGTAGGCGTACCCGCGACCCTGCCGCTCGCGGCGGACGATGCCCTTCTCGTGCAGCCGGGAGAGGATCGTCGTCACCGTCGTACGGGCCAACCCGGAATCCAGTTCCGCCTGCACCTGCCCCGGGGTGAGCGGGGTGCCTATGGCCCAGAGTGTGGCCATCACGGCGGCTTCGAGCTCACCCGCCGGCCGGCGTTCGTCCTTCGCGTCGGTCATGGAAATGTCCCTCACCCTGCTATCGTCTACAGTCCAGTAGACCGTCTACATCATTGTAGTCACTCGTCGGGTGCCGTCCTTCGCATCCGATCGTCCAGCATCCGATCGTTCAGCATCCGATCGTCCAGAAGGGGAAGGGCGCCGACGATGACCACAGCGTCACGCTTGTCGTCACAGCTCGCTGTCAACCTACTCGACGCACAGTCCCTGCTGACCGCCTTCGGCACGGCCGGCGTCGGCGTCGTGCTGTTCGCCGAGACCGGACTGCTGATCGGCTTCTTCCTGCCCGGGGATTCCCTGCTCTTCACGGCGGGTCTGCTGAGCAGCGGCGCCGCGGTCCAGGGCATGCACCTGTCGCTCGCGCCGTTGCTCGCCGTCGCCGCGGTGGGTGCTCTCGCCGGCTCGCAGTGCGGCTACCTGCTGGGCCGCAAGGCGGGCGGCACTCTGCTGGCCCGCAGCCGCTCGCCCCGGCTGCACGAAGGGGCACGCCGGGCGGAGGAACTGCTGGCGCGGTACGGATACGCGAAGGCGATCCTGCTGGCGCGGTTCGTACCGGTGGTACGTACGGTGCTCAACCCCATGGCGGGCGCACTGGGCGTACCGGCGCGGACCTTCACCCTGTGGCAGACGGTCGGCGGCCTCATCTGGACCTTCGGCCTCACCCTGGCCGGGTACGCCCTCGGCTCCTCCGTGCCCGACGTCGACCGGTACCTCCTCCCCGTCATCGCGGTGATCGTCGCGGTCTCGCTGCTCCCGCTCGCTGCCGAGGTGTACCGCTCCCGCCGCTCTCGCTCTCGTCAGCGGGCGCAGGCCGAGGAGGCGCGCGGATGATCCTCGCGTTCGACGGCTCGCGGATCGACGGCCCGGCCTATACCGGCGTCGTGTCGCTCGCGCACCGCTCACCCGGCTGGCTGGACGAGACGGTTGTCACCTGGTCGACGTACGGCCTGGCATTGGTCGCGCTGCTCATGGCCGTGGGCTGGTGGCGCGCTCGGCACCGGAGCGCGACGGCGGCACTGACGGGGCTGACCGCGCCGGTGATCGTGGCCGTGGCGTACGGGGCGAACTCCGTCCTGAAGTTCGCGGTGCGAGAGGACCGGCCCTGCCACAGTCTGCACGTGAGCACACTGGAGGCGTGCCCGGCACCCGGCGACTGGTCGTTCCCGAGCAATCACGCCGCCATCGCCGCCGCGGCCGCCGTGATCCTGTTCTTCGTCTCCCGCCGCCTCGGCGCCGTCGCCGTGGTGGCCGCCTGCGCGATGACCGCCTCCCGCGTCTGGGTCGGCGCGCACTATCCGCACGATGTCCTGGCAGGGGCCGTGGTCGGCGGACTCGTCGCGCTGTGCGCGGGGCTGTTCCTGAGGCGCGAGGTGCCGGGTGCCCTCGCCGGGCACCTCGCGGCCACCCGCCTGCGCCCCTTGCTGCTGGCGTCATGAACCATGCCGCGGACGCCGGACCGTGTCGGACGAAGGTCGCCACCCCGGCAGCCGGTGCCGGCGCCGTGGTGGCGTTCTGCGTACTGGCCATCGTCGTGACCAGTCGCAGTGGCACGCCGTTCCGGACGGACCGATTCCTGCTGGCATGGTCCGCCGCGCACCGCTGCTGTCTCGGGGTGCACTGGCTCAGCGACGTCCTCGACGGCCGGCTGTTCGCCCTCGCGTGGCTGGGGTTGTGCCGCTGCCTCGCCATCCGGTATCTGCCGGCGGCAGCCACCACTCCCATGACGGCCCCGCTGCGAAGGTACGTGAGTGATGATGCGCCACAGGATTCTGGTCGTCGAGGATGATCACGCGCTGCGCGACGTCCTCCTGCGCGGCCTGCGGGACGAGGACTTCGAGCCCCTGCCGGCTCCCGACGGTGCCGCCGCCCTGCGGCTGGCCACCGGGGACGTGACCGCGGCCGTCATGGATATCGGGCTGCCCGATGCGGACGGCCGGGACGTGTGCCAGGCGATGCGGGCCAACGGGTTTCTGGCCCCCGTCGTCTTCCTGACCGCGTACGACCGGCTCGCCGACCGGCTGTCGGGCTTCTCCGCGGGCGGCGACGACTACCTGCCGAAGCCGTTCCACCTCGCCGAACTGGCCGCACGACTGCGGGCCGTCATCAAACGCGCCGGGCCCTGCCCCATGGCCGAGGCCGGCGACCTCGTTCTCGACGCCACTCAGCACGGCTTCCTCGTCCGCGGCAACCGCTTCGACCTCACTCCGACGGAGTTCCGTCTGCTGGCTGCTCTCATAGCCGCCTCGGGTGGCATCGTGCGCCGCCGGGACCTCGTCCGCGCGGCCTGGCCCGAGGGAGCCCGGGTCAGCGACAACACGCTCGACCAGTACCTGACCAGACTGCGCCGCAAGCTGCGGGACGCGGGCAGCGGCTTGACTCTGGGTACCGCTCGCGGGGTCGGGCACCGGCTGTCATGAGCGCCTCGGCTCCCGGCATCCGTACCTTCTCGCTGGTGCCGCGCACGCTACGCGGCCGGCTCTCCCTGGCGGCCCTCACCGTCGCAGCGCTGGTGATGGTGTTCCTCACCGCAGCGTTCAACCTCATGGTGCGCCACCATCTCCAGCGCCAGGCGGACGACGAACTGTATGCCCGGGCCGCCGCCGTCGCTGCAACCGTCGACACCAGCGGAGCGGTGCCACGGGTGCTGGAGGTCCCCGACGACACGCTGCTCGACACGAACGCCTGGATCTACGTGCGCGACCGGCTGATCGAACAGCCGCCGTCCACCTCGACCACGAGCCCGCTGACGAGAGCCGCCGGCGGACTACTCCGGCGCGGCAGGCATCGCTGCACGACGATGAGCGCAGACGGCCCCGTGCGACTGTGTGCTCGACCCGTGCCTGCCCGCAAAGACACGGTTACCGTGGTCACCGCCCTTCACCTGACGCCGTATCAGGAACTGGCGGACATTCTGCTCGTGGGGTCGCTGGCGCTGGACGCCGTGACGCTCATCGGTACCTACGTCATGACGCAGCTGGTGGTCGGGCGGGCCCTCCGGCCCGTGCGCACCATGACGGACCAGGCCACTCACCGGAGCGCCATCGCCTCCGAAGAACGCTTCGGTACCCTGGACCGGCCTGCCGAACTGGCGCGCCTGGGTATGTCATTGGACGTCCTTCTGGACCGGACCCGCGCGGTGCTCCGTCACGAACGACAGCTGACCGGGGAGCTTTCGCACGAACTGCGCACGCCGCTCAGCCGGATCATCGCCGAACTGGACTGGTGGCAAGCGCGCCCGCGCTCCGCAACCGAAACCCTGGCCACCCACCACGCCATCGCCGACGCCGCCAGGTGCATGCACACCATCTGCGACACCCTGCTGCGCGACGCACAGGACAGCGCCACCACCGTGCCCGGCACCGCCGACACCGTGCCGTCCCTGCACGGTCTGGCCGAAACCCTGCCGGCCCCGGCCGACACGACGATCGTCATCACCGGCCCCACTGAACCTGTGTTCGCCGAGGTGATGCCCGCGCTCCTCCAACGCATCGTCTCCCCTCTGCTCACCAACGCACTGCGGTATGCCCGTTCGACCGTCACGGTGCTCGCGCACCAGGGGCCCGGCACGGTGCGCATCGACGTCACCGACGATGGCCCCGGTGTGCCGGCGTCCTTCACCGACCAGCTCTTCCAGCCCGGCCGTCGAGCCGATCCCGACGACGGACACAGCGGAGCGGGCCTCGGCCTGCCGCTCGCGCGACGCCTGGCCCGCTCGGTCGGCGGTGACGTGACCTACGAACCAGGAAACGCCCCCGGAGCGCGGTTCGTGGTCAGTCTGCCCGCGAGCCCTTCCGCTCCGCCACCGTGAAGCTGGGACAGCCGCTCAGGAGAAGGAGGTTGGGGCGTCGCCGGACGTGATGGACGATGGTGGACCCGTCGTACGACGCGGCTCGCCGCGGTCTTCTGCAGCAGTCCATAGGCGAGTACCGGCAGGAGCAGATGCGGCTTGTCGGGCAGCGTGGTGGTGAGAAGGACCGCGCTTGCACTGCTGTTGTTCATACCGCAAGCAAGGGTGAGAGAGGACGCTGCCGGAGCGTCCAGCCGCAGGAGTCGGGCCGCCAGCCGGCCGAGAACGAAGGACGACAGACACACCAGGGACGCCACAGCGACCGCAGCACAGAACAGCAGCGGGCGGGGCCGGGCGAAGAAGGAACCCAGGGCGCCACTGGCGTTCACGTACGTCAGCAGAAGTGAGCCCAGCAGAGCAGCGGGCACGACCGTGTCCACCACCCGAGGGAGCCAGGGCGCGGGCATCGCGAGCCGGCTCACGATGCCTGCCGCGCAGGGCAGTACGACGCTGACGAGTGCGAAACCACCACTGCCGGCGTGGCCGGTTGCCGTGAGGGAGCGCGCGTAACCGTTGCTGAGCAGCGGCGTCAGGGCTTGGAGCAGCAGAGGAACGGTGAAGGGGCTCAGGAGGGTGGAGGCCAGTACGAGTCCCACCATCGTCGGTTGGTCGCCACCTCCCTTGCCGGTCCATACGGTGGCCCCGGCGGCGACGGGCATCGCCACGATCAGGATCACCGCGGTGAGCAGCCCGCTCCCACCGTCTGTGTCGGGGGAGCGGCGCAGCAGAAATGCCACGAACGGGATGATCAGCAGGGGGATCGCCAGGTGCAGGGTGAGCCCCGCCAGCACGGTCCCCGGTCGCCGGAGCAGGCGACCGAGCGCACGGACGGGGACTTGGAGGCCCGCCGAGAAGAGGACGAGCGACAGCAGGGCCGGGGTGGCGTGCACCGGCAGTCGGTGCACGCCACCCAGCCGACCGGCGGCGGTGGCCTCGGCCTGGGCACGGTGGTCACCAGCGCGCTGTTCCTGACGGTCATCCTGGGACTGGTCGGCTATCTCGCGGTGACACGCCGGGACGTCTCCGCGGCGCCGGCAGAAGGCCCGCAGGAGGCCTGACCTCCCGACAAGCGGCGTTCAGGATGCGTTCAGGCTCCTGCTGCCAGCGTCGGGTGTTACGGCGGCCGCGTAGGGGCGGCCCCGCTCACGGGCGCTGACGACCACTGAGCGCGCGCTTTGCCCGACCACCGACCGGAGCGTTGACATTGGAGAAGACCGAAGTGCTCACCGACCTTGGTGTCGCGGGTACGACCAAGACGGTGCTGAAGAAGCTCCCCGAAGTGACCATGGCCTTCTGGTTCATGAAAATCGCAGCCACGACCCTGGGCGAGACGGCTGGTGACCTCTTCGCCCAGACCCTGAAGCTCGGCTACTTCCTCACCACGATCGCGCTGTTCCTCGTCTTCGTGGTGACCCTGGTCGTGCAGCTGCGCTCACGCCGCTACAACCCGTTCTTCTACTGGACGGTGATCCTGTCGACCAGTATGGCCGGCACCACCATGTCCGACTTCATGAACCGCGACGCCAGCACGGAATACCTTACCGGCGGCGCCACGTCTCTCGGCTGGGGACCACAGGGCCTCGGCCTGGGGTACCCGGCCGGCGCGGCGATCCTGATCTCGCTCCTGCTGATCATCTTTGCGGCCTGGAAGGCGAGCGGCATGACGCTCCAGATCCGCGACATCGTCACCTTCCGCGGCGAGGCGCTGTTCTGGGCCGCGATCCTGGTCTCCAACACACTCGGCACCTCGATGGGCGACTTCCTCTCCGACAGCTCGGGCCTGGGCTATGGCGGCGGAGCGCTGCTCGTCATCGGGCTGCTCGCCGTTCTCGTCGCCCTGATGAAGTTGCCGGCAGTGCCCAACGTGCTGCTGTTCTGGGTCGCCTTCGTCCTCACCCGCCCGCTGGGGGCCACAGCGGGCGACTTCCTCACCAAGCCGGTCGCCAAGGGCGGCCTGGACCTCGGCACCGCCGGTTCCTCGACCGTGCTGCTGGCCGTCCTGTTGGGGTTGATGGCTTACGCGCACGCGCAAGAACGACGTACCTTTCCCATGCAGCAGGTTGCAGCGGAACAACCGGTGCATGAGCGATCCACTTGAGCGGCGTGGCTGACCTCAGCGACCGCACCACTTCAGGCAGTCTTGGAGACACGCCTCGCGGATTCGGTGCTCCGGGGCGTTCGGACGCCAAGTCGTGCACTCAGGCCTGCGGGGTGTCGTGCGGTCGCCAGGCCCATGGCGTCGCGTCGGGTGATATTCCCAAAACCGACAAGGGGTGTCCGTGCTGGGCCAAGAGGGATGGTGAGCCCACGGTGACCGGCCGGCCGGAGGCGGCCACCGGGCGCGCGTTGGCGTAAGTTCCGTACTGGACCTGGGCCTGGCCGTCGTCGGTCAGGCCCAGCAGCACCGTTGTGCCTCTACCCGTGTCCGTGGCCGGTTCGACGGCGGTGTGTGCGGTGATGGGCCCGTACCCGGTGAAGTGCGGCAGCGGAGTGCCGGCTGCGCCGGACGATGCGCCGTACACGTACGGCGTGGCCGCGGCCGGGGCGCGATAGATCAGTGCGATGTGCCCGGCCGGTCCGAGGACGGCGGCCGGCGCGCCGTCCGGGACCGGCAGGCCGGTGTGCGGGCGGAAGGTGACGGGTCCGCCCGGGCGGTCCTGGGCCCAGTGGTGCACGGTGTCGTGCCCCGCGGCGTAGACGTGTATCCGCCCCGCCTTGTCGAGGAGGACGGTCAGCCCGTCCTGAATCTCCCGGCCGCCCAGCCGGCGCCAGGGTCCCCACCGGCCGGAGGCCTCGCGTATGCGCGTGGCCAGGCTCTTGGCGGCGGTCCGTGCGAAGAGGTGGACGCGGTGGTCCGGGGTGGCCACGGCCACCGGGCAGCCGACCCGTCGCCCCCTTCCGGCGCCGGCGTCGGGGGTGCCGAGCCCCTGCCAGACTCCGAACGACCCGCCTGCGCTGCGCTGCTCCAGTACGACGATCTCGCGCGTGTCGGTACCGCCCTGGCCCTCCAACGCGGAGAACCGCAGCGCGAAGAGCAGCTGCCGCCCGGCAGTGTCGGTCACGGCGCTCAGGGATGGGGCGAGCGGTCCGCCACCGAAATTGTGCGGGGCGTCGAATCGTCCGCTGCCGGGGCTGGTCTCCTGCCAGCGGACGGCCTGGGTGCCGAGTACTCCGTAGGCGACGATCCGTCCCGAGTGGTCGGTGGTGGGCGCGGGCAGCGGGCCGGGGTAGCGCGGGTGGGCGCTGCGTGCCCAGCCCTTTCGGCTTGTCAAGGCGTGGGTGCCGCCCTGGTTGTAGTCGCCGCAGCCCGCCGGGTCGCCGCACTCCCACCGGGTACCGCCCCCGTACGCGGCGATGTAGCGAGCCTTTTCCGCGAGGACGGCAGGCGGAAGGTTGTGGGGCCAGCGCTGGTTGTAGTACCCGCGGAAGGCCATGGTGGTGAAGCTGGGGGAGCGCCCGCCCCGCCGCACGGAGTCGGCCACCCACTGGGAGATCGCCTTCCAGGTGAACAGTGCCGTCGGGGTGTGGTCCCGGTGATCGGAGAAGTGCCGCTGGTCATTGCCCTTCGGGTGCGCCGCGTCGTGCACCTGGTAGTCGGGGTCGGGGTCCATGGTGTGGATGACAGTGGGCCGGAAATGGCCCATGAGCCATGCGAGGACGTCGACCAGGACCTGGTGGTCGTAGATGTGCACCTGCGAGACCAGGGAGCCGGTGGCGACCACGGTGCGCATCATGGTGCCCGGAGTGCCCCACAGGGCGGGCAGTCGCACTCCGCGCACTCCTCCCTCGGAAAGCATGGCGATGTTGAGGAAGATCAGCCGTGCCCGGCGACCGCCCGCCGCCAGCACGTTCATCTCGGCACGGGCTCCGTGCGGCAGGTCCAGCATGGTGCGCTGCCAGCGGGTGAAGCGGTCCAGGCCCAGCATCTCGGCGTACGCCTGGCGCATCCCCTGTTGCCGGGCGGCGGAGTAACCGGGCTTGTCGCGGGCCACGGGGGCGTGCTCATGGGGTACGCGGTTCCGGCCCGAGGACTCTCCTGCCGTGACCACGACGGTGACCACCGGTACCCCTGAGGACAGCAGTTGGTAGCACTCGGGGTTCATGAAGAACAGGTCGTCGTCGGGGTGGGCTATGACCTGTAGCAGCAGGCTCTTCCCGTCGGTGGCGAAGGAGCCCGTCGCATACGGGGTGACGGCGGGGGCCGGCCCCACCGGGGTGCCGGAGCGCCCGCTGCTGCCACACCTGGCGATCGTGGCGGCGGCGAGAGCACCGAGCCCGCCCGAGAGTAGCTGTCGACGAGTCGCCGCGCACGACGCGCCCCGCCGCGCTGTGTCGTTCACCGTGAGTCCACACCTTGGTATGTCGTCGCGCGGCGCTCGGTCTGCGCCGCTCATTGATTCGCTCGGCAATCTGATCCCGCTCCGCGGCTTCGCCGGCGCCCGATACGCGCGGTTGCGCGTATCGCCCAACACGGCAGCGGCCGAGCCGTGCCGGCTCCGGCACTCCTACCGGCCCGCCGCATGGGGCCTCAGCCGCACAGCCGGAGGCGCGGGCTGGCGCGCTGAGACCGGGCTGCCCGCGCCACGATCCGAACGTCTTCATAGGCCGATGTCGGGGATCCTCGATGCGCACGCCACCACGCTTCACCGGCTCTGGTGCTCTTCGTGTCCCAGAAGGCGTTCGGGGCTGTCGGGTACGGACATCCGGTCGGTGGTGACCTGTTGGTGGGAGTGTGTGCCGGAATTGATGGCCCAACGGGCGATCAGGAACGAGAGGGGAGTGGCGAGGATGCCCGCGGCCAGGGCTGCGACGTTCTTCCCCATTCCCAACGAGTGCACGCCGAGGAAGAGAAGCAGGCCGCTGAATACCAGATTGGCGAGGCTCGACAGCGGGAAGCGGAAGAATGCCCGCCACGTCGGCTTCGTGCGACAGGTTGCGTAGGTATTCAGCAGGAATGAACCGACGATACTGACCGCGAAGCCGAATACGTGAGCGACCAAATACGGGATCCATCGGTTGAGTGTCGCGTACACGACCATATACACCGCAGTGTTGACGACGCCGATTGCCGCGAAGGTGAGGAACTGTCGCAGGGGACGGAGCCTGGCGGGGGTGAGAGCTGAGGCTTTCGCCTGCACGGACACCTCCATGGCGAGCGGAGGGCCGACTCCGGCGTCGGCGGGTACGGCATGAACCCGGTGTGCATCTTCTTCGGTCTCGCGCACGACGTAGAGCGGGCGGCGCTTCGTCTCGTTGTAGATGCGCCCGACATATTCGCCGATGACGCCGAGCGTGACGAGCTGGATTCCGCCCAAGGCCACGATGGCGATCAGCAGCGTGGCGAATCCGGGTACCTCCACTCCGTGCAGGACGACGCCTGCGACGACCCACAGCGCGTACGTGACTGCCGCGAACGACAGCGCGAGACCGGCGTAGACAACCAGGCGCAGCGGGCGATTGTTGAAAGAAATGAGGCCGTCGATCCCGTAATTCAGGAGGCGTCGGCCGCCCCATTTTGAACGTCCCGCCGCCCGGCTGACATTGTGGTAAGTGAAGCTGACGGTGTCGAAGCCGATCCAGGAGAAGATGCCCTTGGAGAACCGGTTGGCTTCCGGCAGTGCGAGGACCGCGTCGACGGCCCGGCGCGACAGCAGTCTGAAGTCTCCCTCGCCGTCGGCGACATCGACGTCCATGCAGTGGCCGATGGCGCGGTAGTACGCCGAACTGGCTGTTCTGCGCAGTAGTCCTTCGCCGGAGCGGTCCCGGCGGGCGACGACCTGGTCGTAGCCGTGTTGCCGCAGTTCGAGCATGCGGTGCAGGAGGCCCGGCGGATGTTGAAGGTCGGCGTCCATGAGGACCACGGCATCGCCGCGTGACATGCGCAGTCCCGCTAGCATCGCCGCCTCCTTGCCGAAATTCCGGCTCAGCGACGTATAGCGGATACGCGGATCCGTGCCGGAGAGGGTGCGCAGTTGGATACAGGTGGTGTCGCGGCTGCCGTCGTCGACGTAACAGATCTCGAAGATCAGCCGCGTCTTGTCGAGGGCGGACGTCAGTGCACAGTGAAAGGTGTTGATCACCTCTTCCTCGTTGAAGCATGGAACAACAATGGAAATCTGGCAGTCTTCCATTTGCCACCTCGACAGGTGCGGTTACAGCCGTCCCGGCTGTAATCGACACCGTGGCACATGTTGTTAAGACTGCGGTAAGAAAATGATGCGAGCACGGTCAGGATCCGTACGGTGAACGGTGGTACGGCCCGGCATGATAGAAACGAATGGCCGAACTCATCGGTGCATAGTCTTCCGATCGACCTGAAGGACGAGGTGTCGATCGCCAGCGAACGGCAACTGCATCTGTACGTTCAAAAACTTTCATTTCCGGCCCGGAGGGGGGAGGGGACTACCGTTGGTGCAAGGGCCGAAAGCAACTGCTCAATACCAACGCGCCGGAGACATGGCGGATAAGCGGAAGACGCGGTGGCGGACACCGGCAGGGGCGGTGCTTCTTTCGCTCCTGCCACTCGCTGTGTTCGTTTTCGCGGCGTGGAACGCCCGCTGGGTGCGCCCCGGCGGCGACGACTGGTGCTTCCTGCCGGTGGTCCGCGACGGCGGGCTGTCCGCGATGGTGGGGAAGTTCTACTTCCACGACAACGGACGTCTCGTCAACGCCGTACTGGTCTGGGCGTACGCCCGGTTCGGCGACGCGGGCCAGCAATGGTTCGCACCGGTGAGCGGCGTGCTCATTCTCGTACTCCTCCGGTCCTTCATCGCCGCCGTCCTGTCCGCCGCGCGGCTCGGAGTCCCGCGTGGCGTCCCGCTCCTGGTCGCGTCCATGATGGCGGCCTTGGTCCTCTTCGGCTCGCCCAACACCTACAAGACGTTCTACTGGCCGGCCGCCGCCGTCTCCCACACCCTGCCCCCGGTGTTCGCTTGCGCGGCGGCCATCCCTCTACTGCGGGCGACGTCGCGGCGAGGGGAGCACCTCGCGCTGCTCACCGTCGTCCTCACCGGAGCGTCCCTGGGCCTCCTCTCCGAAGAGACCAGCGTCGTCGCCGCGGCCGTCCTGGCGTGTGCACTGCTGATCAGCAGCCGCATCTTCCCGGAAGCGCACCGCCGGTTCCTACGGGCGAGCTGCGCCGCCGGGATCGTGAGCATCGTGATCGGCATCCTGATCCTCTACACGTCACCGGGCTCGCTGCACCGGCGGGAGGAGAAGCACGCCGCGACGATGCTCAACCCGGACTCGCTCCTCGCGTCCCTGTACGGCTTCCGCGAGATCGCCACCACGGTCCTCACGACCTGGCAGTACCTGGGAGCCATCGTGGCGGGCATCATCCTCGGGCTGCTGACGAGCGACCCCCTCGGCCGGCGCGCCGCTGGGAAGAAGCACGGACTGGTGGCAGCCGCCGGCCTCGGCACCCTGCTCGTCTCCGGCTACGCGTGCACGGTCATCACCTACCCCGTCTTCGGGGAGGGAGTGGTTTCGTCGACGCGCCTGTGGAACGACTACCTGCTGCTCTATATCCTGCTCCTCGTCTACGCCGGCGCACTCGCCGGCGGCGCCCTGCGAAGCCGTGTCCGGCGGACCGGACCGGTCGTGGTCGCTGGGGCTGTCGGGGCCGCGGGGTACGCCCTCGTCTGCGTCGCCCTCGCCGCATCGCTCGCTGGTCTCGAATCCAACATGATCACTCGCGCGCACGACTGGGATCGCCAGAATCGCTGGATGCACCGTCAGGCCGTCGCCGGCGCCCAGGTCCTGCCGTACAGGCGGCTGCCGCTGAGCAAGATGACCGAACCGTTCCGCCACGGCGGGCGCGCGAAGTGGCCCGCCTCCTGCATCGCCAACTACTACCAAGTGCGACACATCACTCAGGCCACCAAGCTGCCCTGACCAAGAGCGGTAGCGCACCGCGATTCCTTGTCGCTGTGCGGGGCGGAAGGATCCGTCAACTGAACGGTGCATCAAGGTATGTGTAGCCGGTTTGTCGAGGTTCGTTCTCGTGACGGGGACTCGTTGCTGTGAGCGCAGGCTGTCGCAGTGGGCTGCAGACGCAGCTGAGGCGCCGGGGCGAAGCGCTGGGCGTGGCACGACGCGCCCGCGCCCCGACGGTCTTGTACGCACGGCAGTGCTGCCCACCCTTCACAAATGGGTCACTTGCGCCGCACGCCACTGCTAATCTCCCTTCTGCTTGATCATTTGCAGGGACCGTCCATCGGGGGAGACGGCATGCCGCCTCATCGCCCCGTGCACTGAGAGGTACTGAGGATGACGATGGGCAAGACGGCGACATCCGTACTGCTGGCCGGTGCGCTCGTGGGGGTTCTGTCGGGGTGCAGCTCGTCCGGTGGCACGACCGGCGGTGGCGGCGCGCACGGCGGCTCCGTGGGCACAGGAGGAGACGTCTCGTTGCAGAGCAAGCTCACTGCTCCCGCCGCCTTCGACGCCGCCAAGGGCTGGGAGGTCGAGGCCGACTGGCTTCCCCAGGGTCAGCCCCTGCCGTACGCGGTATCGGGGAAGAGCGGCGTGGTCGCGTACCTCGACAAGACCGCGCGGGGCTACGTGCTGAACGTCCGCGAGGCCTCGTCCGGCAAGCTCCGGTCCGCGAGCAAGCCGTGGCAGGGACCCAAGCTCACCGAGGAGCAGAGCGACGAACAGTCCGGGAAGCTGGCCGTCCCGCAGATCGCGCTGATACCCGGCAAGGACCGTGAGTACTTCGCGGTGTGGGCGCGTGGCGAGGCACGCAAGGACAAGCTCCACGAGTACAAGGAGGTCGTCTCCGCGGCCTTCTACCCGGCCGACGCCTCGGGCGAGGACGTGTCCCCGGCCGGCGCGGGGATCGCCGAGGCGCCGGACGGCGAGTTCGACCGCCCCAGCGTCTTCGCCGGCCCGGGCGGCCTGGCCGTCACCTCCTACGGCGGTGACAGCATCGTGGTGTCCCCCGACGGCAAGGTCGTCGACACCAGCAACGCGAAAGTCACGCTCAACGGCGAGGCGGTCGATCCGGACTACCTGATGTCCTTCCCGGGCCCGGGCGGAGTGGCGACGAACGGCGACGAAGGCGGCACGGGGAAAGGCGGCTTCGGCGTCGACGGAGGCTGGCAGAGCGAGAAGGCGACCCCGCCCGGCGCGGCCCGCACGCTCAAGTACGACCCCGTCATCGATGTCGTCAAGGACGAGCCGAACGGTCGCATCGTCGGCGGGGTGGGCGACCACCTGATCGCCAACTGGGCCAAGAAGGAAGTTCCGACGTCGGACGACATCTCCGCCGTCCACGACCTCGCGACCGGTGCGGTCCAGGCAACCGCCCCGTGCGACACCGAGGACACCGAGTACGACGCGGACGTTCCGAGCCCGAAGAACCCGGCAGACGTGCAGCCGGCGGTTTCCCCCAACGGCCGCTACCTGGTCAAGGGCGGCAACATCTTCGACCTGAAGACGGGTAAGGGCGCCTGCACCGACAAGGGTGAGGATGCCAAGAAGATCACCCTCGCGTCGGTCGGCGACGACGGCATCGCCTACGGCCTGGCCGGCGAGGACACCCCGAGGACTCCGGTCGCCGTCTCCGCCGCCACGGGCGCAGCCGAGCCGCTGCCGGAAGCGACCACCACGCCCAACGCCCTCACCAAGGGCGCGGGGGTGTTCGCCACGTACGCCGGTACGGACACGATGCGTCTGATCGTCCTGGCCACGAAGAACTGAGGCCAGCACTTCGATGCCTTCCCAGCGGCCCCGTATTTCGATGCCTCGCCAGCGTCCCCGTATTTCGATGCCTTCCCAGCGTCCCGTGCTTCGTTGATCCCCAGCGTCCCCGCACTCCGATGACTCCCGGCGTCCCCGCACTTCGATGACTCCCGCGTCCCCGCCGCCCCTTTCAGCCCTGCCGGCCCTGCCGTTCACGCTGCGTTCCCGGCCTGGCGTCGGGGCGCGCTCCTCGTACCGGTGCTCGCGGCCGCCTCGGTGGGGTTGCTGGCCGCACGTCTGGCCTTCGACTCCGACACGTTCCAGAACTGCCGGTACCTGGGCCCGTCCACGCGGATGTACCTCACCTCGTGGGCGGGCGTCGCCTGCGCCCTCGGCGCCCTGCTGCTGTACACCGCGCTGCGCCGTGCCGCGCGCCGATACGGCACGTCGGCGGGGACGACCTGGCAGGGTCGGCTCGCGGCGGTGTCCGCGGCGCTCACCCCGGTACTGCTGCTGCTCCCGCGGCGAATGCCTGCCTCAGACCGTCGTGGACACACCGCGGCGGGACATGGTGGCACACGGCGGCCGCGTCGTGGCCCGCGACGGCGAACTGGTCGACTGGCGACGCGGGGCGTCAGCGTCCGGAACCCGTAGCCTCGTCGGCCAACCGGTCGGCGCGGGTCGCGGCGTCCTCGGCGGTACGCCGCGCCGCGCGGGCCGCGCGGTCGGCCTTGCGTAGCCGCTGTTCGGCCTCCTTGCGTGCGGCGCGGGCTTCCTTCTCCTCCCGCACCGTCTCGTCGATCTGCTGCCGCAATTCCGCGATCCGCCGCTCGGCCCGCTGCTGCCGCTCCTCGGCAGCCTCCAACGCGTCCTGCGCCGCTGAGAGCTCCGACTCCTGCGTGTGTGCTTCGCGCCCGGCGTCCTCCGCTTCCTTCCGGGCGCGCCGCACGTCTTCCTTACGCTTGCGCCGTGCACGCGCGGCGTCGAGGTCCGCGACCGTGTTGCCGGTGGACCGCTCAGCGGATTGCTCAGCGGACTGCTCAGCGGTTTTGCGGGTCTGCTTCCCGGCGGATTGCTCAGCGGTTTTGCGGGTCTGCTTGGTGCGTTTGCCCGGAGGCGTGGACTTGGTCGAAGTCGTGCGCTTGGCCGAGGTCGTGTCCTTGCCCGGAGGTGTGTTCTCGGCCGGAGCCGTGGGCTTGGCCGGAGCCGTGTCCTTCGCCGGAGCCGTGGGCTTGGTCGGCGAGGTGTCGCTGACGAGGGGGAAGCCGGTCGGCGGGGGTAGCGACCGGGTGAGCCGTCCCGCAGCCCACTGCTGCGCGGCCTCGGCATCGGACAGCGCCGCGTGCAGGGTCCCTTCGACCTCGCGCTGGGGCGCCTCGCCGAGACGCTGTCCCGTACGCTCGACCAGCTGCCGCGCCTGCCGGGCGAGCGCGGAGACCAGCTCCCGCTGCCGCGCGGACAACTCCCGCAACTGTTTGCCGGCCAGGTCCCGGTGGGCCCGACGCAGTTCCTCGCCGAGCTGCAGTAGCGGCGCCACCTCGTCCGGCTGATTGCGGACGAGCAGGTTCGAGGCCCAGGCCGCGAGGGTCGGCCGCCGCAGCCGGCGGATGTCGTCGGCGAGCCGGCGGTCACCGGACTGCCGGGCGGCCCGGGCGCGCTCGTTGCGGGCAGCAGTGAATTCCTCCGGTGGCAGCGCGTACAGCTCGTCGGCCACAGCGTCCAGCTCCACCGGTTTCGCCACCGGTTTCGCCACCGGCTCCTCCTCCGCATCCTCCTCGGCGTGCGGCCGCCCGTCAGCCGCTGGGCGGTTCCGATCCCTGGATCAGCTGCCCTCGCGCCTGTTCCCGTCCCTGTTCTGCCCGTTTCGGTTCCTGCCCCTGTTCCTGCTCCTGTCCCAGTGCCGGGTCCAGCTCCAGGTGATCGAGGAGTTGGCGGCAGTGCAACTCCGCCACTGAGGCATGCAGGTCGGGGTGGCGCAGCAGCGCGGCGGCTCGCCGGTCGTTCTCGTCGGGCTCCGTCAGACGCCGGAACTCGACCGGCGTACCGTGCAGATGCCAGGAGTCAGCAAGGGAAGCCACCGCGGTCGTGGCCAGTTCCGGGGCGCTGAGCAGGCAGGCCGCCCAGCTCGCGACCACCTCGTCCACCCAGGTGCGCCAGGCATCGTCCGTGCCGTACGGGCCGGGGGCTGCGGCGCCGGCGAGCCAGTCGAGCCGTGCAGAGCCGCCCGGCCCCGTCACGTTCACCAGCTCGATGTCCATCGGCGTCGGATACCGAAGCCAGGCCGCGACCGTGACGGCCTGCCGCGCCTGGGCCTCCGCCAGAGCGGAACTCAGGGGGCCATCGCCCGACGGGTACGCGCGTATCAGCCACTGGGCCGTCGCCGCTATCAGCGGAGAGAGATCTGCGGGCACTACTGAGCCGTCCGAGTGCAGTGGGGACAGGACACCCAAAACGCTATCTCGCCGACCTTCCCCGGAAAATGACCCGGGTCACGGGGAGGACGTGGCCTTCGCCACCCGGCGCGACGGCCTACATGTGGTGACTCCTGTCGCTCCTGTCGCTCCTGTCGCTCCTGTCACTCCTCCTGCTCATCCCAAGTATTGGCATCCGCCTCCGCCAGCTTCTCCCGCGTGGCGTCCGGGTCTTCGCGACGCTGCCTTTCCTGACGCTCGGCTTGGACCCTGTCGGGGTGCAGGACGGTGTCGTCGGTCTTCCTGCTCTTCTCCGCGTTTTCCTCGGGAGTGGTCATGACCGCTACTCCTTCCGTGTTCTTCTCGACGCTCGCGATGCTCTTGACGCTCTCGCCGCTTTTGATGTTTTCGGCACTCTCTTCGTTCTCACCACGCTCGGCTGCTCAATTCCCGAGCACGCCGGACGCATCCCGTGATTCATCTTGCACGGAGAGTGCTTACCCTGCCTCTCAGTGGCTCTTTCCGCGGCCGGAGAGGGCGTCGCGAGCTCGGTCGACCAGGCCCGTCCCGGGGGCCAGAATCTTGTTGACCGGGGGAGTGGAGGGCGTCGCGGGGTGCGGGCGGGTCGGCGCGGTCTTCTTCGCCCGGCGGATCTTTTCCCCCATCTCGTCGAGTTCCGCCGCGCTGGCGGCCTGCCGCAGCCGGGGGAAGAGATTGTTCTCCTCGTCCTCGACGTGGTTGCGGATCTCGCTCATGAGGAAGCTGATGAGCCGGTCGAATGCCGGTTCGTCGGCCTGGCAGCTTTCCAGCTGCTTCATGATGTGCTCGGCCGCCGAATGGTCCTCCAGCTCCTTGTCGGCGACGCTGTCGCCGTTCGCGAGGCAGCGGCGCGCCATGGGGTAGAGGTGCATCTCCTCGGCGATGGAGTGGCGTACCAATTCGATGGTGGCCTGGTCCGCCAGTTCCTTGCGCTGCGGGTCACCGACAGGCAGTGCCTCGATCCGGGAGAAGATCTCCTCGACCTCCCGGTGGTCGGTGGTGAGCTCATCGATGACGTTTCCGCCGTGTCCCATCTTCTGTCCTCGCTCCTTGGCAGATGCCGTGACGACGTACGGGTACCAGCCGACTCCGCGCTCATTCTCCTTTCCGTACGAAAATTCCGCGCACGGGCGAGAGCCGTATGAGCTCGTAACGCGATCATGTTCGGGACTTCTTGTGACGCCTCCAGCAGATCAGGCTGCAGGCGAGGGAGACAAAGGCATCGTGGAGTTCGGTTCGGCGTTCCCAGCGGACGGCGAGTCGTTTGAAGTGGTGGAGCAGGGCGAAGGTCTGCTCGACGACGTAGCGGAGCTTGCCCATGCCTTTGATGTCCGGTGCCCCCTTGCGGGAGATGACGGGCTGGATCCGCCGGCGACGCAGCTCGTCGTGGTGGGCGTTGGAGTCGTAGTCCTTGTCGCCGAGCAGGGTTTCAGGTCTGCGGCGGGGCCGGCCGGGGCGACCTGCGACGGGCGGGATGCCGTCGACCAGGACGAGGGTTTGGGTGACATCGTTGACGTTGGCCGCGGTGGTGATGACCTTGAGTGGGGTGCCGCGACCGTCGCAGATCAGGTGGTGTTCACTGCCCGTTTTTCGTCGGTCGACCGGCGACGGACCGGTGTCGGCGCCCCTTTTTTCGCGCGGATGTGGGAACCATCTACGCACGCACGTGACCAGTCGAGTTCGCCGGCCGCGTTCCGCTCGGCGAGCAGGATGCGGTGCAGCCGGTCGAAGACGCCTGCCTCCTGCCACCGGAGGCAGCAACGGCTCGATCAGCGCCCACAACTCATCGTCCACAACTCATCGTTCACGATCCACGGTCGAGTGCCCACACCCTCCCGAACGGACGCATCCTCACACCGATCACGGCAGGCGGTGGGAAGGTCGATCAGTTGTCGACGTTGGTGGAGACGAGCTGGTTGGCGTGGGCGAGGGCGGCGGCGGTCGCGGCGGCTGAACGGAGGGGCTTCGGGCGCACGCGGAGCGCCTGGACGAGCAGCTTCATCGCTGCGGACACCGCGGGTTCCTTTCGTGGCCCCAAGTGCTGTTCGCGCCTGTGACGTCGCTCAGCTGGGTTCGGTGAGCGCGGTGGTGAGGCCGAGAATGCATCCTTTGACCGCAGCAACGCGCACGGCGTCGGTAGCTTCGAGGAGCATGCTCTGGCTCACCGCGCCCACGTGGGCGGCGACGACGGCGCGGGTGAAGAGCGCTTCGTCCACAGTCGGAGTGAGGTGGACGCTGCGGAGCGCGTCTATGAGCAGGGGTTGCAGGGTGGCGTGGAAGCGGTCCGTGTGTGCACGCAGCAAGGCGTTGACATCCGGGTCGTGTCGGGCCCTGGTGAGCAGGACCGACCGGATGGCGTACCACTTCTCTTCGGGGGAAAGCCCTTGGACGACGCCCTGCACGACGGCGTCGACCGAGGAGTGGGCCATCGTGAGGGTGTCTTGCAGCGTCTGCGTGAGGATCCCGAAGACCTGCTCGGCTTGCTGCTCATACACGGCGAAGAACAGCTCGTCGACTGTACGAAAGTTCGAGTAGAACGCTCCACGGGTGAACCCGGCGCGGCTCACGATGGTCTCTACGCTGACCGCGGTGGAGCCGGTCTCCTCGAAGATCGCCTCGGCTGCGTCAATCAGGGATGCCCGGGTGCTGCTACGCCGCCGGACGGGACGTTGAGTCATGGGTATGGGCCCCGGTTGATTCTTCATCCGATCAGGATATGCGCTGCTGGCGGCCAGTTTCCGAGGCTAGGACCTGTGGGCTGGTAGTGCAGCCCGGGCGACGTTCGCCCCGTGGTGGGGTCAGATCGCGGTGACGGTTTCGATGATCCCCCTGGCGTGGGCGAGGGCTGCCCGCGATTCGGGGAGCTGCGGGAGGCCGACGAAGACGTGGAAGGCGTCGGGGTAGAGGTGGATCTCGGCGTCGGTGCCGGCGGCCTTGGCCTTGGCGACCATCTTCTTGGCGTCGGGACACAGAATGTCGCGTTCGCCGTGGAAGACGCAGATCCGGGGCAGTGCCTGCAAGCTGTCGTTGACCGGGCTGAGCCAGGGGTGCTGCAGGGGGCGGTCCCCCGCCCAGCGGCGCATGGCCCATAGCGCCCCGTCGCGGCCGACCATGGGGTCTCGCGGCTCGATGACCGGGATGTCGGGGTTGGCCAGAGTCGCGTCTGCGCAGGGCGAGAACAGTAGGACCGCTGCGGGAAGGGGACGGTGTTCGTCCCGGGCGCGGAGGGTGAGCGCCATGGCGAGGGAGCCACCCGCTGAATCGCCCGCGGCGATCACCGGCAGTCCGGATTCGGTCAGGCTGTCGTAAAGCCTGTGGAGTTTGGGGTAGGTGTCGTCGCCGGTATGTTCGGGTGCGAGCGCGTACAGAGGGACGGTCACGCGCAGCGGGGTGGCCAGCCCCAGGCGCCCGATGATGTGCCAGTGCGGTGTGACCAGCGGGTGCACGTACGCGCCGCCGTGCGTGTAGAGCAGCTCCCCCACGGGGGGAACACCCTTCGGGGTGAGCGTGATGACCGGCATACCCTCGACGCTGCTCCGGCAGATGTCGTACGCCCTGAGGAGGGTGCGCGGCACCTCGGCGTTGGGGCGGTCACGGTCGACCTCCGCAGCGATCTCACCGGCCGAGGCGAGAGGCTTCGGCCGCAGCCGCAGGGCCTGCACCACCACTTTCATCATCAGAGACACCGTGGTTCCTCCTCGCTCACGGGCTTACACCCGAACAGGTCACGCACTACGTGAGTACGACAAGAACAGGACAAGCAACCTGCGGCGGCGGGCGACGCAGGTTCGACAGCAGGAAAATAGGACAGCGTGATCCATCCGCTCACCACGCCAACACATCGGTAATCACGCAGGACATCGGTAATCACGCAGACGCGCCATTTGACGACGCGCCCTAGGCGGTCGTGGCTGCGGTGAGGTAGTCGTGCACCGGCTGCACGGATGCGAGCGTGAGGTCGGTGACGATGTGCGAGGCGCTGACGACCTCGAGTACGGGTAGGTCGGCCATCGGGGCGAGGGCGTGCTGGAACAGCTGCAGCCTGGCGGGCCCGGTCCATGCCTCCTTCACCACGATGTCGGTGATCTCCGTGCGCACCAGGTCTGAGGCACGCAGACCTTGTGTGAACACGTTCGGCACGATCTTGACCATGAAGGTGGGCACCGTGATCTGTGCCTTCGCCTCGTCGAGGTCGAGTGACTCCCACTTGTACGCCATCGTGGCCGTCGCCACCCGCTCAGTGCCGCGGTCGAGCGTCCCGACGAGCGCACCCTGGTCAACGCGCAGTCCGGGGGTGCCGAGCACCTTCGGATAGGCGCTGAGCTCACGGCCGGAGGCGGTCGCGGCGAAGTTGTCGAGGTACATCGCGTGCAGGTACTCGCCCTGCTCGCCGTCGAAAACCACTTGGATCGCCTGACCCGATTCGACGTAGGGGCCGTAGCCGTCGACTTCGCCCATCTTCATGACCTCAAACCTGACGAGCGGCTCGTCCACCCGCAGCGGCGCGGGGACGATCGCCCGCAGGACGTCGGGATCGGTCCGGTACACGACGTTGAGGTACTCCCGGTCGGTGAACCGGGTCGCCCGCACCGGGTAGACCGGCGCCGTGAGCGGGGTTGTCGCGTGATGGAGAACATCGGCTGGCTGCATCAGGGACCTTCTGCCGGATTTGCGATACGAAATGTACTCAGTACAGTCTGTATCGAAGCTGTCGTTTACGCAAGCGAGGAACCCCATGACCTTCCAACTGCCACAGAACCTCCAGACCCGTCCCGTCACGGTGATCGGAGGTGGCACTCTCGGCCGCAGGATCGCGTTGATGTTCGCGAGCGGCGGGAGCAAAGTCCGCGTCTACGACCTGTCGGCTGACGTCCGTGAGGCTGCAGTCAGCTATGTCGAGCAGACCCTGCCCTCAGTCGTCGCCGACCGGGAGGGTGCCGCGGCCGGGTGCGCCCAGGCTTTCGACGACCTTGATGCCGCCGTGGGAGGAGCCTGGCTCGTCATCGAGGCAATCCCGGAGCGTCTGGACCTCAAGACCACACTGTTCGGTCAGCTCGACGCGGCCGCCGACGACGACACGATCATCGCCAGCAACTCCTCGTCTTATGCCTCACGGCTCATGATCGACAAGGTCAACCACCCCGAACGGGTGCTCAACATGCACTTCTACATGCCCCCACACCAGAACGCCGTCGACCTGATGAGCGACGGGAAAACCGACCCAACGATCTTCGACTTCCTCCGCGACGAGCTGCCGCGCTATGGCGTGCATCCGTTCGTCGCGCACAAGGAATCGACAGGCTTCATCTTCAACCGCATCTGGGCTGCCATCAAACGGGAGTCCCTCGCGGTCGTTGCCGACGGCGTGTCGACGCCAGAGGACGTCGACCGGATGTTCGTGGTGAACACTGGCGCGCCCGCCGGCCCGTTCCGGATGATGGACCAGGTCGGCCTCGACGTGGTCCTGGACATCGAGAACCACTACGCCGAGGAAAACCCCGACCTGCCCGAGGGGCCGCGTCGGCTGCTCCACGAGTACGTCGACGCCGGCCGCCTCGGTGTCAAAACCGGACGTGGCTTCTACCCCTACGACCAGTAACCTCCCGCCACACCGAAAGTCTCGAACCCTCCGACGTACGGGACAGGCGGGTTCGAGCCAGGTGCGTTAGGAGCTGATCCCCAACTCGAATGAGCGGCGAAGCAACTGGGGTCACTGCGAAGGATGACTACGCCTCCGAGTCATTCCGCGTCGAAGGAACACAGGCTCTTCTCAAGGAGCGTGAACGACTTGGGTGCGCCACCCGGTTGCGGTTTTCCCGCCTTGTGGCCGACCACCCGGTAGCCGGCAGCCACGTAATAGGCATTCAGGCGCGCGTTGCCGGCCAAGCAGTCCAGACGCACGAACTCCCGTCCTGCCGCGGCGATACGGCGCTCCGCAGCACGCAGCAGCAACCGTCCCGTACCGGGGCGAGCGCAGCTGCGGTCCACCATCAGCCGATGCACGTACCCGGCCACCGGCGGTTGTGGCCCCCATGCTTCCTCGTCTTCCCACCACAACTCCCAGGCCCCCAGCACACGACTGCCAACCGTGGCGAGCCACACCTCGCCCGTCGTCATGACCTTGCGGAAGTGGCCCTCGTCCAACTGGCCGGGCTGCCATTGGCCGGTGATGCCTTGGGCGAGCATCCAGCGGGCGGCGTCGTCCCGTAAGCGAACGAGTGTGGCGAGATCGGTGTCTTCGGCGAGGCGCACATGCAGATCATTCACGGCGCGATCCTCGCATGGGCCGAGCGATTACCTCGTGCCGATTTTCCCACTACCTTTACTGCGATGATTGCGGCAATGGCGATGACCCGCGGCCACCGTGGCCACCGCGACGACTGCGACCACCGCGATGACTGCGACCACCGCGATGACTGCGACGGGGGAACAGATGGGCGTGCTGATCAGGCCGGCGTTGGCGACGGAAGCCGAGACCCTCAGCGACTTGGCGCTACGATCCAAGGCGCACTGGGGCTATGACGCTGCCTTCCTGGACGCGTGCAGAGATGAACTCACTCTGGGCACGAGTGAGGTCGCACGCCGGAGAGCCGCGGTGGCTGACAGAGGCGGCCATATTCTGGGCTGGGCTTCACGACTCTTGAGGAGGAACCACCCACGGGTGTTCTCGGCATGCTGTTCGTCGAGCCGCACGCTATGGGGCAGGGAATCGGGCGCCTGCTGTTCGAGTACACCGTCGCGACGGGGCGCGAACTCGGATTCACTCAGCTCACGATCGACGCAGACCCGAATGCCGAGCCCTTCTACCGTGCCGTGGGCGCGATACGAGTGGGCAATGTCCCTTCCGGCTCCATTGCCGGCCGGATGCTGCCCCAGATGGTCGTCACCATCCATCCCTGACGCGCTCCGGTAAGAGCGACCAACGGTGACGATCAGCCGGGTGACGGCCTCATGGACGACGCCCGGCCCGCCTCTCGGCGTAATGCCGACGCGCTGCCACTCCCAGCAGGGCCACACCCACGAAACCTACGAGGAGCGTCACCCACTCGGGCATGTGGGCTGCCCGCAAGAGGCCGGCGACGCCAAAGCTCGTGTCCCACCCGGCCTCGGTGACGGCGGAGCCGAAGCCCTGGACGACGAGGATGGCGCCGAACAGCCACAGCAGCCTCTGCCCTGAGCTGCCCTTTGCGCTCTTGTCCGGCTCCCCTTGCGAGCCTCGCTTCCCCTGCACGTTCGACTTGCCCTCCACGTTGGGCTTCCCCGGCTTCCCCATGGCGTGCTTCCCCTCCCGGTGGCTGTGCATCTATCCGATGCGAACGCATCACATCGTGCCGCGCGCTGCGATACGATGCAAGTGCATCAGAACGTGGGAAGGAGCGAACCGTGCCCAGGCAGGTCGACTACGAGGAGCGGCGCCGACGGATCGCCGAGGCGGTCTGCACTTTGATCGCACGCTCCGGCATGGAGGCCGTCAGCCTCCGCGATGTCGCTGCCCAGGCCGATGTGTCGATGGGTGCTGTCCAGCGGTGTTTCCGCACCAAGGAGGACATGCTGCTCTTCGCGCTGAAGCACGTGTCCCAACACGTCAGCGAACGCGCCAATCAGCGCATCGCCGCCACTCACACTCCTCAGGCCGCTGCCACCCTGCTGTCCCACACACTGGCGGAACTCGCCCTTCTTGATGAGGCATCCAAGACACAGGCTCACGTCTGGCTGGCCTTCGTCGCGCATGCTCCAGCGAGCGAAAAGCTGGCCGCCGTGCTGCACGACACCTATGCCGAGCTTCACCGCCTCATCGCGTGGCTCATCCGCTACGGCCAGGACACCCAAGAGGTTCTCCAGGGCCTGGACGCCGAACACGAGGCACACACACTCCTCGCCCTGGCCGACGGCCTTACGGTCCACGTCCTGGCAGGCCAGCACACTCCGGCCACGGCGCTGGCCCTCCTCCAACGCCACATCGACGTCCTACTGACGAACCCGTCCGACCGCGGCTGACACCTTCAGCGCGCACCGGTCGCACGGCGGAAACGCCGTGGCCGGCTGGTGGGATCGCATCAAGCACCACAGTCTTGGCTGGGTGGGTGCCCGTGACGGCTGCGAGTGGCTCAACGTGGACTTCGATCCACGCACGCCACCGAAGAACATTCGCCTTGCCGGCCGGCTGGCCGGCCGGAATCGGTCTCTCACCGTCGCGCTCCCGCCGCAGTACGTGATCCACCCCTCTACGCCTGAGCTGTGGTTCACACTGGCGGAATGACCAATGACGAGCCCGTCCTGCGCACCGGCGATGCCGACAAGGAGCTCGAAGAGCTGCTCGGGGAGCGGCTGGATGAGTTCAACAGTGCTGCCACGGGGGTGGACGAGGAGACGGACTTCAGCGTTCGGGTCACGGACAGGAATGGCGAGACCATCGGCGGTCTCACCGGCTGGACCTGGGGTGAACTCGGTGGCATCGAACTGCTGTGGGTCCATGAGGATCACCGCCACGCCGGCTGGGGCACCCGCCTGCTTCGGGCGGCGGAGGCCGAGGCCCGACGGCGCGGCTGTACGCGGATGACGCTCTCCACCTACTCCTTTCAGGCCCCGGAGTTCTACGCGCGCCACGGCTATCGCGAGGCCGGACGCCTGCCCGGTGTCCCGGGAGGGCATGAGGACGTGTACTTCTTCAAAGACCTGTCCGGGTAAGGGGCGACAGGGGCCGGCCGAGGAGAGCTACCGGCCTGCCGGGTCCATCGGCTTGCGGTAGCGCAGGTATTCGTTGATCCGGCGGAATCCGACGCTCTCGTAGAGGTCGTACGACCGGTACGGATTTGCCGTCCCGGTGTACAGCCGAGCGGTGGTTGCGCCGTGTTCGCGGAGGCATCGCAATCCGTCCAGGAGCAGGGCCCGCCCGAGCCCCAGGCGCCTCGATTCCTCCCGGACGCTGAGTTCTTCGATTTCGCCCACCGAGGGGTTCTGTGGGCGAATGGAGCAGAGAGCCACGCCGGCCATATGAGGCCCGTCCCAAGCGGCCCGCCAACAGGTGGGATTGGCCTTGGCGAGAAAGCGGTCGTACGGCCACTCCTGGGTGAAGGCGGCATCCGCGTACGAATTGACCACCGTTTCCCACGCCGCGCGGAAGCTGCTCGCATCGAGTGCACCCATACGGAATCCGGTCGGTAGCCGTCCGTCGTCGGGAAGCTTTCGCAGGTCGGTGAGTTGCAGTTCTGCCAGGCTGAAGACGCGCCGGTAACCCGCTTCGAGCAGCAACCGCGTGGCATCTTCGGTGGTGGACGTGGCATTCGCCCCGAAGACGGCTGTCTGTGCGGTGCCATGCTGCTGTACGAGGTGGCGGATTCGGCCTTCGGCCCAGGCGAGCATGGCTGAGCCGACACCTCGGCCGCGGTGCTCAGGGAGCAGGTGACCGCGGTGCAGGTACAACCACGTTCCGTCCCGTTCCCGCCACCACCTGATGGTCGAATAGCCGACGACTTCACCGCCGTGCTCCACCAGAACCTGGTTGTGTGATGGGTCGTCCAGTTGGGCGCAGAACTCCGCAATTTCGGTCACCGTCGGCAGGCCTTCCACGACCGACCCGGCATCGATGCGGTCCCGCTCCGCGCACCCCAACCGCACAGCTGCCATAGCGCTGTGGTCCGTACGACCTCGATACGGGCGGAAGTCGTAGCCAGGTAGTCGTTCCGGGGAGGAAGAGTCCACGCCCACAGCTCCTTCACGTCAAAACGTCAAGTAGTCGGTGACATCGGGGGCAAGCATGCGCGATGTTCGCAGGGCGCGTCACCGGTTTTTCGTGGGGTGGTCGTCGTCGGCAGTCGCCGTCAGTGGTCGGCTTCGGGCCGGGATGTGTTGGGTGGTGCAGTGGATGTTGCCGCCGCCTAGGAGGAGTTCGCGGGTGGGGAGTCCGACGATGGTGTGGTCCGGGAAGATCTGGGCGAGGCGGGTGAGGGCCTCGTCATCGTGCTCGGGGTCGAGCAGTGGGGCGAAGAGGTGGTCGGCGGTGAGGTAGAAGTTCGCGTACGAGGCGGCGAGCCGGGGGAGTTGGGGCTGTCGGGAGTGTTGCGAGTGTTGGGGGCTCTTCGCGTACGGGGTGTGGCCGTCCGTGCCTCGCATCTCGTCATCGGTCGCGTGGAGCGGGCCGGGAAGGGGGAGCTTCTCCACCCGGAGGGGGCGACCTTGGGCGTCGGCGGTGTCGCGCAGGTCGGCCAGGGCACGCGCACTGCGTTCGTACTGGGCATCTCGCGTGTCATCGGTCCAGGTCAGGCAGACCACGCCGGGGGCCGCGAAGCAGGCCATGTTGTCGACGTGACCGCGCGTTGCGTCGTGTGTCAGGCCCCACTCGAGCCACAGGGTACGAGTGATGCCGAGGTAGGCCGCCAGCAGTTCTTCCATGGCAGTGCGGGTGGGCATGTCGTTGCGGGCGGGGTCGAGCAGGGATTCGGCGGTGACCAGGGCGGTTCCTTCGCCGTCCACGTGGAAGGCGCCGCCCTCCAGTACGAGTGGTGCGCGATAACGGTCGGTGGCGGTCAGGTCGAGGACCTTGCGGGCGTACTGGTCGTCGGTGGCCCAGTACGGGTAGCGGTTGCCGTATCCGTTGAAGGCGAAGTCGATGCCACGTCGTCGGCCCGTGTCGTCCACGACGAAGGTGGGTGCGATGTCGCGGGCCCAGCCCAGCCAGCTGGTCGTCTCGACGACCCGGACGCGGGCGTCCAGCGAGGAGCGGGCGTGTGCGTACTGGTCCCCGGTGACCGTGACGGTGACGTCTTCGCCTGAGTCCACGACGGCATTGGCGAGGGCGGCCAGCGCGCGCTGGGCCGGGCGGGCTCCTTCGCGCCACACGTATCCGTTCTGCGGCCACACCATCCAGCAGCCTTCGTGCGGCTCCCACTCCGCCGGCATCCGGAAGCCGTCCGCGGCGGGTGTGCTGTGCAGGGTTCTCATCGGGCACCTCCGGGAGGTGGCTGGTCGGGTGTGACGACGCCAGGTGTGGGCGTGGGTGTGGGGGTGGGTGCGGGTGCGCGGGCGGGTGTCGAGGCGTAGTTGCTGGTCGAGGAGGTCAGGTCGGTTGTCGCAGCGGAGGCGGGCAGGTCGGCTGTCGCAGCAACGTGAGTCAGGTCGACTGTCGCGGCGGAGGGGCGGGGCAGGAGCCTTCGGCGTTGCAGGGTGGTCCATGCGAGCAGCGGGATGAGTACCGCGAATTCGAGTGGTGGGGTGAGCGCGGCGGCGGTCGGTACCGGTAGCGCGTACACGAGGACAACGCGTGCGAGCGCTTCGGCGGTGAGCCCGGCGCCCAGGACTGCGGTTTGCCTGAGGTGTGCGCGATGGAGGTGGGGAGCGGGAGCGTCTAGTGGGTAACCGTGCAGCTTGCGTGCCAGGTAGGCGGTGGCCGGCGTACCGCTCAGGCAACTGCCGAGGAACACCAGTCCGGCGAGAGCGCTCACCAGCGGGTCGCGCAGAAGCAGCAGCCGAGGCTCGGCGGTCGCCGCGGCGAAGGCTGCCGACAGTCCGTACATGAGCAGCATGCCGACCGCGAGGGCGTCGGCGCGGCGGTCGTACAACGCGGTGCTGACCAGCCACGCGGCCGCCACGCCCGTGGCGGTCAGGAGGGCGGGCGGTGTGCCGAGGCCGGCGAGTACGCAGCCGTAGTACGCGAGCGAGGCGACCCCGAGGTCGAGCGCCAAGCGTGCCAGACGTGCCAGACGCGCCAAGCGTGTGGTGCGCTTCAGGCGCCTCACGTGCCCTGGATGCTCAGGCTGGTGTGCGCGGGACGGGGTCATGGCTCCTCCTGGTTGGGTGATGTGGTCCTGTGGCGTTCCTGATGCGTTCCTGTGGTGGTCTTGAAGTCGGGATTGTTTTTAGCTTCAGCGTGCTAAAAAAACCGTAGCACGACCGTGCTATAAAAAGTGGATGCCGAAGATCGTGGATCCCGAGGAGCGCCGCCGCGAGGTGGTCGAGGCCGTCTTCCGTGTCGTGGCCCGCGGCGGAATCCGGCAAGCGACGCTGCAGAACGTGGCTGTGGAGGCCGGGCTCGCAGTCGGTTCCGTACGGCACTACTTCGCCAGCCATCCGGAGCTGCTCACCGCCGCGGCACGCGAGATGGTGCGGCGAGTGGAGGCCCGGGTGCGGGCTCAGCGGGAACGGCTGCGTCCCGAGGACGATCCTCGCGAGGTGGTGGAGGAGATGGCGGGGCAGTTCCTGCCGCTCGACGCGGCGCGCGCGGATGAGGTCGCGGTGTGGTTGGAGTTCGCGGTGGCCGCACGCACGGACCCTACGCTGGGGTCGATCGCCGCCGAGCTGCACCAGGGGCTGCGCACCGTCGCCGGTCGCCTGCTGGACCGGCTGGGCGTGACGGACCCGGTGGCGACGGAACACCTCGCTGCGGTGCTGGACGGCCTCGCCCTGAACGCTGCCCTGCACCCCGATCGACTGGGTCCGGACACGCTACGCGCAGTGCTGCGGCTCCACCTGGAGCAGTTGCCCGGGGCGTGACAGCCCGCACGCAGCCCGGCTGCTCGCCGGGAGAGCGTTGCCGGCGCCGCTGGGGCGCCCTCAGCAGGTGGAGAGGCCGTTCGCCGCGTGGGCCAGGGCCTGCAGTACGGGGTGGAACAGCGGGTGCGCCTCGGCGCCACGGCGCACCGCGGCGAACACGCGGCGGGTGGCCGCGGGGCCGGTCACCGGGCGCGATACGGCGCCCTTCAGCTCTATCCCGCGCAGTGCGGAACGGGGTATGAGCGCCACGCCGGCCCCCGCACCCACCAGCGCCGCCACCGCCCGGAAGTCGTCCGAGGAGTGGGTCAGGGCCAGCTGGAATCCGGCGAGCTCGCAGGCGAGCAGCATCACCTCGTGGCAGGGATTGCCGGGGTACGGGCCGATCCACTCTTCGTCGGCGAGTGCCGAGAGCGGCACGTCCGGGTGCTGGGCGAGCGGGTGCGAGGCGGGCAGTACGGCGTCGAAGGGCTCGGCGTAGAGCGGGACGCGGGACAGGCGCTGGTCGTCCTCGCGGGGCGCGCCGCGGTACTCGACCGCGAGCGCGACATCCGCCTCGCCGTCCAGCAGCATCGGCAAGGCCTCATCGCCCTCGGCGTCCCGTACCCGCAGGCGGATGCCGGGGTGCTCGGTGCGGAGCCGGGCGACGGCCGGGGCCAGTACCTCGGCGATGCCGGTGGCGAAGGACGCCACCGTGACCTCGCCGGCCGTCCCGCCGGCGTAGGCGGCCAGCTCCGCCTCGGCCTGTTCGAGCTGGGTCAGGACGGCGTTGGCGTGTGTCAGCAGGATCTCCCCGGCCGCCGTCAGCCGCACGCCCTTGCCGCTGCGGGTGAGCAGCGTATGGCCGCTCTCCTGCTCCAGCGCCGCGAGCTGCTGGGAGACGGCCGAGGGCGTGAGGTAGAGGGCCGCGGCCGTGGCGGTCACCGTACGGTGGTCCGCCGCGGCCCGGAGGATTCTCAGTCTGCGTGGGTCGATCACCGGTCCATCGTCGCCCGGGCGTCGGCGAACGCCGCCACCGCCCTCTCGATGTCGGCGGTCGAGTGCGCGGCGGAGAGCTGGACCCGGATGCGCGCCTGGTCCATCGGGACGACGGGGTAGGAGAAGCCGATGACGTACACGCCGCGCTCCAGCAGCAGCTCGGCCATGCGGGCTGCCCGGGGCGCGTCGCCGATCATGACGGGCGCGATGGGGTGGTCGCCGGGCAGGATCTCGAAGCCCGCCTCGGTCATCTTCGTACGGAAGAGCTGGGTGTTGGCGGCCAGCTTCTCGCGCAGGTCGCCCGCCGACTCCAGCAGGTCCAGGACCTTCAGCGAGGCGGCGGCGATGACCGGGGCGAGGGAGTTGGAGAACAGGTAAGGCCGGGAGCGCTGGCGCAGCAGGGCGACGATCTCGGCGCGCGCGGCGACGTAACCGCCCGAGGCGCCGCCGAGGGCCTTGCCGAGCGTACCGGTGATGATGTCCACCCGGTCGGAGACGCCGTGCAGGGCCGGGGTGCCGCGGCCGCCGGGGCCGGTGAAGCCGACGGCGTGAGAGTCGTCGACCATCACCATGGCGTCGTAACGGTCGGCGAGGTCGCAGATCTCCCGCAGCGGGGCGACGTAACCGTCCATGGAGAACACGCCGTCGGTGACGATGAGGCGCCGGCGGGCGTCCGACGCCTCCTTCAGCCTGTCCTCCAGCTCGGCCATGTCGCGGTTGGCGTAGCGGTAGCGGCGGGCCTTGGAGAGCCGGATGCCGTCGATGATGGAGGCGTGGTTGAGGGCGTCGGAGATGACGGCGTCCTCGGCGCCCAGCAGGGTCTCGAAGACGCCGCCGTTCGCGTCGAAGCAGGAGGAGTAGAGGATGGTGTCCTCCTGGCCCACGAACGCCGAGAGGCGGGCCTCCAGCTCCTTGTGCACGTCCTGCGTGCCGCAGATGAAGCGTACGGAGGCCATGCCGTAGCCCCAGCGGTCCAGCGCGTCCTTGGCCGCGGCGACCACCTCGGGATGGTCGGCGAGGCCGAGGTAATTGTTCGCGCAGAAGTTCAGTACGTCGCCGGAGGAGCCGGTGACGGCGACGGAGGCCGACTGCGGGCTGCCGATGACGCGTTCGGGCTTTTCGAGACCCGCCTCACGAATGTCGTCGAGGGTGGCGCGCAGGTCGTCGCGGACGGACGCGTACATGAGGGGTTCCTTAAGGATGAGTACCGGTCTGAGGGGAAGGAGGCTGGCTGGCTGCTCGGGCGCGGCTCAGGCGGTCCAGTCGAGGATGATCTTTCCGCTGCGTGCGGTGGCTGCCTCGTCGAAGGCCGCTTCGAAGTCGTGGTACGCGTAGGAGCCGGTGATCACGGGGGTGAGGTCGAGTCCGCCTTCGAGCAGTACGGTCATGGCGTACCAGGTCTCGTACATCTCGCGGCCGTAGATGCCCTTGATGGTGATCATCGAGGTGACGATCTTCGACCAGTCGACCGGGAACTCCTCCGCAGGCAGCCCCAGCATCGCGATGCGGCCGCCGTGGGTCATGTTGGCGACCATGTCCCGCAGCGCCTCGGGGCGCCCGGACATCTCCAGGCCGATGTCGAAGCCCTCGCGCAGTTCGAGCTGTCGCTGCGCTTCGTCGAGGCCCGACCGGGAGACGTCGAGCGCGAGCGTCGCGCCCACCTTGCGGGCCAGCTCCAGGCGCTCCTCGCTGACATCGGTGATCACGACGTTCCGGGCGCCGGCGTGCCGGGCGACGGCGGCGGCCATGATGCCGATGGGGCCCGCGCCGGTGATCAGTACGTCCTCGCCGACCAGCGGGAAGGACAGCGCGGTGTGCACGGCGTTGCCGAACGGGTCGAAGATGGCGGCGACATCGAGGTCGACCTTCGTGCGGTGTACCCACACGTTGGACGCGGGCAGTGCGACGTACTCGGCGAACGCACCGTCACGGCCCACCCCGAGGCCGAGCGTCGAGCGGCACAGGTGGCGGCGCCCGGCCAGACAGTTGCGGCACTTGCCGCAGACCAGGTGGCCCTCGCCGCTGACCAGATCGCCGACCGCGATGTCCGTGACGGCCGCACCCACGGCCGCCACCTCACCGACGAACTCGTGGCCGAGCACCAGCGGCGTCGACACGGCCTGCCGAGCCCAGCCGTCCCACTTACGGATGTGCAGATCCGTACCGCAGATCCCGGTGCGCAACACCTTGATCAACACATCGCCGGGGCCGGTCTCGGGCTCGGGAACGTCGGTGAGCCACAGGCCGGGTTCGGCGTGTTGTTTGACGAGTGCCTTCATGGCACGACTCCAGGCATCGAGAAGGGTGGGAGGTACGGCTGATCAGCGGCGGGACCAAATCTGCCGGGTGGGGCGACCGGCGTCCATCGAGAATTTCTGAACCCGCCCAACAGATCGTCTACAGGCCCCGCCAGAAGCCGACCAACGCCGACGGACTGCCAACCAACGCCGTACGATGCCGACCAACACCGACCAACACCGACGAACGTCGACGGGTTGTCGACCAACGCCGGCGGGCTGCCGACGAACGCCGACGGGCTCCGGCAGGACGGTGGGACCGTCGCGTGCTACGCGTCCGCTGCGTCATCGTCGAGATCGCGGGGCCCTGTGACGTGCCAGCGGGACCGGGAGGCGATGGCACGTAGCCACAGCCCTTCGCGCTGAAGTAGTTCGGCGTCGTCCAATATGCGCACGCGGAGCAGTATCTCCGAAGCGCGTCGTGCGCGCCGCGTACATCTCAACCTCGTACGTCTCGGCCGAGTGCGTCCCAACCTCGTACGCCCCAACCTCGCCGTCAGCCCATGGACTTGGCGCCGTCCAGGGACTCGCGGATGATGTCGGCGTGGCCGGCATGCTGAGCGGTCTCCGCGATGATGTGCATCAGCACCCGGCGGGCAGACCACTGGGCGTTGGGCTCGAACCACGGGGCGCTCGGCAGGGGCCACGCGGCGTCCAGGTCGGGCAGGGCGGCCACCAGATCGTCGGTCCGGCGAGCCACTTCCGCGTACTCGGCCAGCACGCCGGCCAGCGTCTCGCCGGGGAGCAACCGGAAACTGTCCGCTCGCCGGGCCCAGTCGGACTCGGTCATCGCCGTGAAGTCCGGCATGGCCGCGGGGCCCTTGAGGATGAAGTTCACCCAGTTCTGCTCGACTTCGGTGACGTGCTTGATCAGGCCGCCCAGGCACAGTGCGCCGGCGGTGGTCTGCTGCCTGGCCTGCTCGTCGGTCAGGTCACGAGTGGTGAAGCGTAGGAAGTGCCGATGCTTGGCCAGCGCCTCAAGCCATTCGGCGCGCTCGCCGGTGGTGGCCGGCCGCTCGGTGTGGGCGTGGGCGTGGGCTGTCGGTTCGTTGCTGGTCATGGCGTCTGCCTTCCATGCTTCCTGGCTCCGTCGGCCAGGGCTGTGACAGAAACCTATAAGGTGTTGCGGTCAGATTCTGTCCTCAACCGGGGACGGACATCCTGCACCGGCCTGCACCGGTCTGCACCGGTCTGCGTCGGTCTGCGTCGGTCCGGTCGGTGGGACAGGCGCGGTGCTCACGCCGGGGCGCGGGCGCCGATCGTCAGCCCTGCCTCGTCTTCGGCCAGGGCGATTTCTCGAATCCCACCGACCTCAGCCCGTTTCTCCTCCGAACGCGTCCAGGATGCGTTCTGCCGCCAGTGTGGCTGTCAGTTCGCCGTTTCGGACTTGTTGTTCCAGGGTGGGGGCAACAGATCGTACGGTCGGGTCGGCGTGGAGGCGGCCGAGGAGTTCGTCGCGGACCATGGTCCAGGTCCAGTCGATCTGTTGGTCGCGGCGCCTGGCACTGAGGTGTCCGGTGGAGTCCAGGAGCGTGCGGTGTTGTTCCAGGCGGTCCCAGACCGTGTCGAGGCCCGTGGACTCGCGTGCGCTGCAGTGGAGCACCGGCGGGGCCCAGAAGGCGTCCTTGCCGTGCATGAGCCGGAGCGCGCCGGCCAGTTCCCGTGCGGCGGCGCGGGCGTCGCGTTCGTGGGGGCCGTCCGCCTTGTTGACGGCGATGACGTCGGCCAGCTCCAGGACGCCCTTTTTGATGCCCTGGAGTTGGTCGCCGGTGCGGGCGAGGGTGAGGAGGAGGAAGGAGTCGACCATGTTGGCGACGGCGGTCTCGGACTGGCCCACCCCGACCGTCTCCACCAGCACCACGTCGTAGCCGGCGGCCTCCATCACGACGATGGACTCGCGGGTGGCCTTGGCGACGCCGCCGAGCGTGCCGGCGGTGGGGGAGGGGCGGACGTAGGCCGCCGGGTCGACGGCCAGCCGCTCCATCCGGGTCTTGTCGCCGAGGATCGAACCACCGGTCCGGCTGGAGGACGGGTCGACGGCGAGTACGGCCACCCGGTGCCCGAGGCCGGTCAGCATCGTGCCGAAGGCGTCGATGAACGTCGACTTGCCGACCCCCGGCACACCGCTGATACCGATCCGCCGCGCCTGCCCGCTGTGCGGCAGCAGTTCGGTCAGCAACTGCTGGGCCAGCGCCCGGTGTTGAGGGCGGGTGGACTCGACGAGGGTGATGGCGCGGGCGACCAGCGCCCGCTTCCCGTCGAGGACGCCCTTGACGTAGGTGTCGAGATCGATGGGCATGGACTCACCGGCTCACAGGTCGCCGTGGCCGAGCGCGGCCGCCAGCCGCGCCACCAGGTCGTACGCCGCGTCGGGTATGACCGTGCCGGGCGGGAACACCGCCGCCGCTCCCATCTCCAGCAGCGTCGGCACGTCCTGCGGCGGGATGACCCCACCGACGACGATCATGATGTCGTCGCGGCCCTCCTCGGCCAGCGCTTCGCGGAGCGCGGGGACGAGGGTGAGGTGGCCGGCGGCCAGGGACGACACCCCGACGATGTGCACGTCCGCCTCGACGGCCTGGCGGGCCACCTCGGCCGGGGTCTGGAACAGCGGGCCGACGTCCACGTCGAAGCCGAGGTCGGCGAAGGCCGTGGCGATGACCTTCTGGCCGCGGTCGTGGCCGTCCTGGCCCATCTTGGCCACCAGGATGCGTGGCCGGCGGCCCTCGTCCTCGGCGAAGGTGTCCACCAGGGCCCGGGTGCGGTCCACGTTCGGGGACTCGCCTGCTTCGTTGCGGTACACACCGGAGATCGTACGGATCTGGCCCGCGTGCCGCCCGTACACCTTCTCCAGGGCGTACGAGATCTCCCCGACGGTCGCCTTCGCGCGGGCCGCGCGCACGGCGAGCTCCAGCAGGTTGCCCTCGCCCGCGGCGGCCCGCGTGAGCGCGTCCAGCGCGTCCTGGCACTCCCGCTCGTCACGCTCCGCGCGCAGTCGCCGCAACTTCTCGACCTGCTGGGTGCGGACGGAGGTGTTGTCCACCTTGAGGACTTCGATCTGCTCGTCGCTGTCGACGCGGTACTTGTTGACGCCGATCACCGGCTGCCGGCCGGAGTCGATGCGGGCCTGCGTACGGGCCGCGGCTTCCTCGACGCGCAGCTTCGGGATGCCCGCGTCGATGGCCTGCGCCATGCCGCCGGCCTGCTCGACCTCCTGGATGTGCTGCCAGGCGCGCCGGGCGAGGTCGTAGGTGAGCCGCTCCACGTACGCGCTGCCGCCCCACGGGTCGATCACGCGCGTCGTACCGGACTCCTGCTGGATCAGCAGCTGGGTGTTGCGGGCGATGCGGGCCGAGAAGTCCGTGGGCAGGGCGAGGGCTTCGTCGAGGGCGTTGGTGTGCAGCGACTGGGTGTGGCCCTGGGTGGCCGCCATCGCCTCCACGCACGTACGCGTGACGTTGTTGAAGACGTCCTGGGCGGTCAGGGACCAGCCGGAGGTCTGGGAGTGGGTGCGGAGGGAGAGGGACTTGGCGTTCTTCGGGTCGAATTGCTTGACCAGTTTGGCCCACAGCAGGCGGGCCGCGCGCAGCTTGGCGACCTCCATGAAGAAGTTCATGCCGATGGCCCAGAAGAAGGAGAGCCGGGGCGCGAACGCGTCCACGTCCAGGCCCGCTTCGCGGCCGGCGCGGAGGTATTCCACCCCGTCGGCGAGGGTGTAGGCCAGCTCCAGGTCGGCCGTCGCGCCCGCCTCCTGGATGTGGTATCCGGAGATGGAGATGGAGTTGTAGCGCGGCATCCGCTGCGAGGTGTACGCGAAGATGTCGGAGATGATCCGCATCGACGGCTTCGGCGGATAGATGTAGGTGTTGCGGACCATGAACTCCTTGAGGATGTCGTTCTGAATGGTCCCCGCCAGCTTCTCCGGCGGTACGCCCTGCTCCTCGGCGGCGACGATGTAGAGGGCGAGGACCGGGAGCACGGCGCCGTTCATCGTCATCGACACGGTCATCCTGTCGAGCGGGATGCCGTCGAACAGCTGGCGCATGTCGTAGATGGAGTCGATCGCCACGCCCGCCATGCCGACGTCGCCGGTCACCCGCGGGTGGTCGCTGTCGTAACCGCGGTGCGTGGGCAGGTCGAAGGCGACCGACAGGCCCTTCTGACCGGCCGCCAGGTTCCGCCGGTAGAAGGCGTTGGACTCCTCGGCGGTGGAGAAACCCGCGTATTGGCGAATGGTCCAGGGCTGATTGACGTACATCGTCGGGTACGGGCCGCGCAGGTACGGCGCGGTGCCAGGGCGGGTGTCCAGGAAGTCCAGGCCCTCCAGGTCCTGCCCGGTGTACAGCGGTTTCACCGGAATGCCTTCCGGCGTCTCCCAGATCCGGTCGGCACCGTCGGCGGCCTTCTTGAAGGCCGCGCGCCACTCGTCGGTGGCCGCGCTCCCGGCAGCGCTCCCGGTAGCGGGCGCCCCCAGCTCGATCGCCGAGAAGTCGGGGATGGACATCAGGACACTCCCATGCGGTCGAGCGTGGCGGAGAGCACGGCAACGGCGTCGCAGCCGGCGGACACATAGCTGTCGACACCCGCGTACGTACCGGGGCGGCCCGCAAGGAACACGTGGTGAGCACCGGCTGCACGCAACGCCTGCGCGGTCGCCTCGGCCTGCTCCTCGTACAGCGTGTCGCTGGAGCACAGGCACGCTTCCCGGGCGCCGCTCTCCTCGAAGGTGCCCTCGGTGACCGGCTCGATGCCGCCCGCCTGGAAGAGGTTGGCGGCGAAGGTGAGCCGGGCGGTGTGCGCTGCGGCCGGGCCCAGCGCGGCCAGGAAGATGCGGGGGCGGGAGCCGGTGGCGGCGAGGTGGGCGTCGGAGCGGGCCCGCAGCGCCTCGTACGCCTCGTCCCGGCGTACCCGGGGCAGGCCCCCGGACGGCGGTTCCGGCGCGGGCTCGCGCACGACGGGCTTCTCGGCCAGGTGCGGGAACTCGCTGACACCGGTGAGGGGTTCACGCCGCTTCGCGAGCTTCGCGGAGCGCCGCGCCCAGGTCTCGGCCAGCCGCTCGCCCACCATCCCGGAACGCAGCGCCGCCGTCTGCCCGCCGGCCCGTTCGATCTCCTGGAAGACGTCCCAGGCCGCGTGTGCGAGCTCGTCCGTCAGCCGCTCCACGTACCAGGAGCCGCCCGCCGGGTCGATCACCCGGGAGAGGTGCGACTCCTCGATGAGGATGCTGGAGGTGTTGCGGGCGATGCGGCGGGCGAACGCGTCCGGCAGCCCCAGCGCGTGGTCGAAGGGCAGTACGGTCACGGCGTCGGCGCCCGCCACTCCGGCGGCCAGGGTCGCGACCGTGGTGCGCAGCATGTTCACCCACGGGTCGCGGCGCGTCATCATCACCGGCGAGGTCACCACGTGCTGGAGCTGCGCGCCCGCCTGCGGTGCCCCGCACGCCTCGGCGACGCGGGCCCACAGCCGGCGCGCCGCACGCAGCTTGGCGACGGTCAGGAACTGGTCGGCGGTGGCCGCGTACCGGAACTCCAGCTGGGCGCAGGCCTGTTCGGTGCTCAGGCCGGCGCCGGTCAGCTCGCGCAGGTAGGCGACGCCCGTCGCCAGGGAGCAGCCCAGCTCCTGCGCGGCCGAGCCGCCCGCCTCGTGGTACGGCAGCGCGTCCACGGTGAGTGCCCGCAGTCCCGGATACTGCGCGGCGCACAGCCGGGCCAGTTCGGCGACGGGGGCGATGTCGTACGCGCGTCCGGTGCGGGCCTCGTGGCCCAGCGGGTCACCGCCCAGGTTGCCGCGCGCGGCCTCGGCGGCGACGCCCCGCTCCTCGTACAGCCGGAGCAGCTCCCGCGCGGCCGGCTCGGTCTCGTCGCCCGCGTCCAGGACGACGGGCGCCAGGTCGAGGTACACGCCGTCCAGGGCGGAGCCCAGCGACGGGACGGGGAAGCCGGCGGACGCGCCGACGGCCAGCCACAGGGAGGTGACGCCGTTCTCCAGGTCGGCCAGTACGGCACTGGTGTCCGCGACCGTGTGCCACTGGCGTACGTCCCAGCCGCCGGCCGTGTTGCCGTCGGCCCGGCCGCCGCGCACGAAGGGCGCGAAGCCGGGCAGACCGGGGTCGGGCGCGTGATCGCGCGCGGTGTAGAGGGGTCGGGTGCGCAACCCGTCCTCCAGCGCGGTGGACAGGGCGTACTCCGCCTCGGAGTCCGAGACTTCCTTGCCCGACTTGCGCAGCACACCCGCTACCAGGTGCTGCCACTGCTCATGTGTCGCGTCAGGGAACTCGGCCGCCAGGGAAAGCCCGTCGTCAGGCAGGACCGTCATGCTCGGATGTTAGGCCACGTTAACAATGGAGCGGCAGAGGAGGCGGCTGTGACCTTGTTCTCTTCCGGTGTGTGGCATGAAGTGCTCGGCTACCGGGGTATGGGCACTCGTCCACGGGGCTCGTCCACGAACACTCGTCCAGGGGCACTCGTCCACGGGGCACAGGCAGGGGTAGGGGCCTTCTGCCGGGGGCGGGTGCCGGGCGTCGGGCGTCGGGCGTCAGGCGCTGGGTTCCGGATACCGGATACCGGGCGCCGAATGGCTTGTCTTGGCCCGGCGCACCGTACGCGGTAACGTCATTCCGATACCGACGACGGCATGACGGAAGCCGGTGAGAATCCGGCACGGTCGCGCCACTGTGAGCGAGCTGCCCCGACCGGGGCGGTGCGTGAGTCAGACCCGTAGCTGTCGTCCAGTGCACCACCGAGATGGGACGCGAACTCCCAGAGGAGGCCCTGCCATGGCGCAGCATGTCGCTCAGCCGCCCGCCACCACCCCCGTCGTTCCCGCCGAACTGCCGCTCAAGGAGATAGCTCCCTGGGCGGCTTTCTTCGGCGTTCTGATGCTCGTCCTGCTGTACTTCGTCGGCGCTGAGCAGGGCGCCACCTCCGTGTTCAACGGCACGGACGTCCACGAGTGGGTGCACGACGCCCGCCACCTGCTCGGCTTCCCCTGCCACTGACGCGAGGGACGCCGCACGCTCATGAACTCCACAACGGTAAGAAACCTCCTCGTCCGCGGCATGCTCGCCGGCCTCGGGGCCGGCCTGCTCGCCCTGGTCGTCGCCTACTTCCTGGGCGAACCGCACGTCGACAGTGCGATCGGGTTCGAGGAGGCCCACTCCCACGAACACGAGATGGAGGTCGTCTCCCGCTCCGTGCAGTCCACCGCAGGCCTCGCCACGGGCGTCCTGGTCTACGGGGTCGCCTTCGGCGGCATCGCGGCGCTGGCCTTCTGCTTCGCGATGGGCCGGGTGGGTCGCTTCTCCCCGCGGGCGACCGCACTGCTCCTCTCCGGCTGTGCCCTGCTCACCGTGTACGTCGTGCCGTTCCTGAAGTACCCGGCCAATCCGCCGTCCGTCGGTGACCCCGACACCATCGGCCGACGCACCGGCCTGTACTTCCTGATGATGCTGCTCAGCGTGCTCCTCGCGATCGCCGCCACCCTCTTGGGCAAACGGCTCGCACCGAGGCTGGGCACGTGGTGGGCGACCGTCCTCGCGGTGGCCGCCTTCGCGGTGGTGATCGGCCTGGCCTACGCCTTCCTGCCGGTCATCAACGAGGTGCCGAAGGAATTCCCGGCCACGCTGCTCTGGCAGTACCGCCTCTCCGCACTGGCCATCCAGACCGTCCTGTGGGGCGGCTTCGGGCTGCTCTTCGGCGAGCTCGCGGAGCGGCTGATCCACCCGAAGTCCGCGGAATCGGTGGCGGAACGGGCTGTGCCGGCCGCACATTGATTCCGTCCCGCACATTGATTCCGTCCGGACACACGAGGGCCCTTGGGTACCAACCAGGGGCCCTCGTGCTTCGGCGCTGTTGCGCCGGCACCGCGAACCGGGGCACCGCGAACCGGCCTGCTGACCGGCGGCGGCAGCCGCCGTCAGACGAGGGGGCGGCCGAGCCGGAGGTTCCAGCGTCCGGCCCGCCCACTGAACTCGGTCGCCCGCAGCGGGGGCGCGTCAAGGCGCCAGAAGGCCGCGGCGGGCATGGCGAGCGCGTGGACGGCCGCCGCCCGCACGACCTCGGGTTCGACCACGGCGAGCGTCCGACCGCCCGTCTCCGCCGCCGCCTCCAGCCAGCGTCCGACCCGGTCGCACACGTCCTGCACCGACTCCCCGCCGTGGGGCGCGGCGGTCGGGTCGGCGAGCCAGTGGGCCACCGCCTCCGGTTCGGCAGCGCCGATCTCATCGAGCGTACGTCCGCGCCAGCGTCCGGCGTTCAGCCCCGCCAACTCCGGTGCCGCCTCTGCCCCTTCTGCTTCCGTGTCGTTAAGGCCGAGTGCCGCGGCCGTCTCGCGGCAGCGGACGCTGGGGGAGAGGACGACGCGGTCGGCCGGAGGCAGCGACCCGGCCGCCGAGCGGGCCTCGGCCGTGCCGCGGGCGTCGATCGAGTCCCCGTCGTCGAAGCGGGCCTGCCGCAGCGACGGGCTCGTCGCGGGCGTGATGAAGACGACGCGGCTGGTCACCTGGTCGTGCCTCCTACTGCTGTCACCGGGTGCGGATCTGCCCGCACAGCGTAGATCGCGCGTGCGTGGCGGGCCTGTCGCAGGACGGAGCTGTCGAGCGGCGGATCTGCCCCCGGCTCGGGCCCCGGCTCAGGCCCCGGCTCGGCCGGGGGCCGGGGTCGCCCCGGCCCCCGGGAGCCTCCCCTCAGCGCGCGGGCAGCTCGCCGCGGACCGTGCGGGCCGCGGCGACCAGGTTCTCCAGTGCGCCACGGGTCTCGGCCCAGCCGCGGGTCTTCAGGCCGCAGTCGGGGTTGACCCAGAGCCGCTCGGCGGGGATGGCTTCCAGGCCGGTACGGAGCAGCGCGGCCGCCTCCGCGGCGCTGGGCACGCGCGGGGAGTGGATGTCGTACACGCCGGGTCCGGCCTCGCGCGGGTAGCCGTGGGCGGCCAGTTCGCGCGCGACCTGCATGTGGGAGCGGGCGGCCTCCAGGCTGATGACATCGGCGTCGAGGTCGTCGATGGCCTGCACGATGTCACCGAACTCCGCGTAGCACATGTGCGTGTGGATCTGCGTGTCCGGACGCACACCACTGGTGCTGAGCCGGAACGCCTCCGTGGCCCACGCCAGATAGGCGGCGTGGTCGGCGGCGCGCAGCGGCAGCGTCTCGCGCAGCGCCGGCTCGTCCACCTGGATGACGGACGTACCGGCCGCCTCCAGGTCGGCCACCTCGTCGCGCAGGGCGAGGGCGACCTGGCGGGCGGTGTCGCCGAGCGGCTGGTCGTCGCGGACGAAGGACCAGGCGAGCATGGTGACGGGGCCGGTGAGCATGCCCTTGACCGGGCGGTCGGTCAGCGACCGGGCGTACTCGGTCCAGCGCACCGTCATGGGCTCCGGACGCGAGATGTCGCCGGCCAGGATCGGCGGCCGGACGTAGCGGGTGCCGTAGGACTGGACCCAGCCGTGCTGTGTCGCGAGGTAGCCGGTCAGCTGCTCCGCGAAGTATTGGACCATGTCGTTGCGCTCGGGCTCGCCGTGCACCAGGACGTCCAGGCCTGCCTTCTCCTGGAAGGAGATGACCTCCTGGATCTCCGCCTTGATGCGCTCCTCGTAGCCGGCCGTGTCGATCCGGCCCGCACGCAGGTCGGCGCGGGCGGTGCGCACCTCGCCGGTCTGCGGGAAGGAGCCGATGGTGGTGGTCGGCAGCAGGGGCAGGCCGAGGTGGGCGCGCTGCGCCGCGGCCCGTTCGGCGTACGACTGGGAGCGCCGTCCGTCGGCCTCCGTGACGGCCGCCGCTCGGGAACGTACGGCCGGGTCGCGGGTGATCGGTGAGCTGGCGCGGGAGGCCAGGTCGGCACGGTTGGCCGCGAGTTCGGCCGCGATCGTGTCCGTGCCCTGGGCGAGGCCCTTGGCGAGGGTGACGATCTCGGTGGTCTTCTGACGGGCGAAGGCGAGCCAGCGCAGGATCTGCGGCTCGATGTCCCGCTCGGCGCCCGCGTCGAGGGGGACGTGCAGCAGGGAGCAGGAGGCCGACACGTCCACCCGGTCGGCCAGGCCGAGCAGTGTGGCCAGCGTGGCGAGCGACTTCTCCAGGTCGTCGACCCAGATGTTGCGGCCGTTGACCACGCCCGCGACCAGCCGCTTGCCCGGCAGCCCGCCGACGGCGGCGAGGGCGTCCAGGTTCGCGGCGGCGGCCTCGGTGAAGTCGACCGCGAGACCCTCGACGGGGGCCTTGGCGAGGACCGGCAGGGCGTTGCCGAGGCGGTCGAAGTAGGAGGCGGCCAGCAGCTTCGGGCGGTCGGTGAGGGCGCCGAGGTCGCGGTAGGCGCGCTCGGCGGCGTTGAGCTCGGCCGGGGTACGGTCCTGCACGAGGGCCGGCTCGTCCAGCTGCACCCACTCGGCGCCGGCGGCACGCAGGTCGGCGAGGACCTCGGCGTAGACCGGGAGGAGCCGGTCCAGCAGGGTGAGCGGGTCGAAGCCGGCTGCCACGCCGGGCGCCGGCTTGGCGAGGAGCAGATAGGTGACCGGGCCGACCAGCACCGGACGGGCCGCCAGCCCCAGTGCGAGGGCTTGCGTCAGCTCGGCGACCTGCTTACCGGAGTCCGCCGTGAACACCGTGTCCGGGCCCAGCTCGGGCACCAGGTAGTGGTAGTTGGTGTCGAACCACTTGGTCATCTCCAGCGGCGCGACGTCCCGTGTACCGCGCGCCATCGCGAAGTAGCCGTCGATGGCGTTCGCGGCGACGGCCGCACGGTGGCGGTCGGGTACCGCACCCACCATGACGGTGGTGTCCAGCACGTGGTCGTAGTACGAGAAGTCGCCGGTCGGAACCTCGTCGATGCCGGCGTCGGCCAGCTGCTGCCAGTTGGTGCGACGCAGTTCGGCGGCGGTGGTGTGGAGGGCTTCGGCGGTGACGCGGCCCTTCCAGTAGCCCTCGATCGCCTTCTTCAGTTCCCGGTTCCGGCCCTGGCGCGGGTAGCCGTACACGGTGGCCCGTGCTGCCGCGGCTGCGGAGTTCGCTGTCACGGAGATCTCCTTCGCGAGATGAATCCCTGAGATCCCGGCGACGGGAGGAGAGCGCGAAGGGTGACGACCCGGCGGTACGGCCTCGCGCGGCACAGCGCGGCCTTCCGCCTGGTATGTGTTCGCCGACCCGCCCTCGAGGTCACCGGGATGTCCGCGCACGAATCGTCCGTACGCGGGCAGTTGGCAGGTCTTCGGACTCATGGGCACGCCTGCCGGATCGTCTCCGGCGGACACCTACTGGCCGTCGCTTCCCACGCCCTCCCGGGCCCAGTGCGTATGACGGCGGTCGTTCCCACTCACCGCTGCGGGGCAGTCCCGGATTCCCACCGGGTTCCCTCTTACGACGCATCCCGCCTGGCGGACGGGGCGAACCAGCTGCACCGGACACCCTACGGGGCGTCCCCGCTCGCCGGCGGATCACGTCCGTCATTCGGATGGTGAGCTGAGACACACGGCAAAGGCAGTGGATGGCACACGGCAAAGGCGCTGGATGACACGAGGCAAAGGCACTGGATGACACGCGGTGAATACGCCGGGCGACGAGGCCGCGCTGTTCGTCGACGGCGCCGCGGTAATGGTCAATCACTCAGTACGACACATTACGTCTTGCGTCACATCACGTCCTCGCGCCATGTCAGGCACCCGAATTGACGCGAACCCGACCTAACATGGCGTCATGGCCGTCGATCTCTTCGCAGGCATCCCCGTGAGTGACTACGCAAGGGCGCTGACCTGGTACGAGCAACTGCTCGGCGCCCCACCGGCGTTCATTCCGAACGACACCGAGGCCGTGTGGGAGCTGGCGGAACACCGGTACGTGTACGTAGAGCACCGGCCCGGCCATGCGGGCCACGCCTTCCACACCGTCTTCGTCGACGACCTCGACGCGCGCGTCGCCGGCATCGCCGGTCGGGGGCTGAACCCCAGGGACCGCGAGACCTACTCCAACGGCGTCCGCAAGGTCACGTACCAGGATCCGGACGGCAACGAGCTCGGGTTCGGCGGCGCGCCGCTCTGAACGCTCCGAATGCTCTGCCTGATGGTGGGTCGCAAGGCAGCGGAAGACATCGCAAGGCAGCGGAAGGCATCGGTAGGCATTCCCCGTTGCTCTTCCACTGCACCGCGGGCAAGGCATCGGAACGTCACTCGCCGCCGGACGCGGCACAGTACGTTCGGATGCCATGCGGATAACCAAATACACCCACGCCTGCGTAAGGCTGGAGCATGCGGGTCGGGTGCTGGTCATCGACCCCGGGACGTGGAGCGAGCCGGCGGCACTCACGGGCGCGGACGCCGTGCTGGTGACGCATGAGCACGCCGATCACGTCGATGTCCTACGCCTGGCCGGGCTCGGCGTCCCGGTCCATGCCCCGGCCGAGTCGGACGTACCGGGGCTGGAGGTGGTCCCGGTGTCGTCCGGCGCGGAGTTCCTGGCCGCGGGCTTCCGCGTGCGGGCGGTGGGCGGCCGGCATGCGCCCATTTACGGCGGTCAGCCTGCCTGCGCCAATCTCGGGTACGTCATCGACGAGGCGCTCTACCACCCCGGTGACGCGCTGCACGTGCCCGACCAGCCGATCGACACCCTCCTGGTCCCGGTCCACGGCTCGTGGATGAAGATGGCGGAGGCGATCGACTTCGTCAAGGCGATCGCCCCGCGGCGGGCGTTCGCCATACACGACGCGCAGCTCAACGACCGCGGCCTCGGCAGCGTCAACGGTTGGCTCGCCGAGGAGACCGACACCGACTACCGGTATCTGAGGCCCGGCGAGTCGGTCTGAGCGCTGACCGGGGCCTCGTCGACACCTCGGTCAGCCGCCGTGTGCGGTGAGGGCGTAGCCCTCGGGGCCTTCGAAGGAGAACTTCGGCCCGAAGGGGCTGTCGGCGAGGGGCTCCAGGATCTTGATCCCGGCGGCGACGAGCCGGTCGTGGAGCTGTTGGGCATCCGAAGTCCGGAACCAGAGCACCGTGCCGAGGCCGGGCCGTGCGGTCTCGGCGAGGTCCACGCCCGGAAGCGGCTCGCGCACGGCGAACGGGACCGGCTCGGTGTCGAAGACGACGGCGTGCGGCGGCGAGACCGCGGCTCGGCGCAGCCCCAGATGCCGTTCGCAGAAGTCCGCCGCCGCTGCCAGGTCGCGAACCTGGATGGCGACGAAGTCAGGGCCGTCGATGGTGACAGTCATGGGTTCTCTCTCCTCGGTGCGGCATTTTTATGTCAGGACTTTGACATGCCTGAGGCTAGATCGCCGCGCTGGCTATGTCAAAATGCTGACATGACAGAGAGTAAGCCGCCCGAGCCGCACGATCACCCGGAGGACGTCACTCAGCACGTGGGATACCTGCTGAAGCGCGCCCAGGCCGCCCTGCGCGGGGCCATGGACAAGGTCTTGCGTGAGCACGGGCTGACCGTTCCGCAGTACGCCACCCTCGAACTCCTGGCGCTGCACCCCGGTATGTCCAACGCCGACCTCGCCCGCGCGACCTTCGTCACCCGGCAGTCGGGAAACGTCGTCCTGCGGGGCCTGCAGGAAGCGGGGCTGATCGCCCGCCCCGACACCGCCGACCACGGCCGCGCCCGGCCCGCCCGCCTCACGGAGGACGGGCACGCGCGCCTGGCCGCGGTCCAGACCGCCGTCTACGCCGTCGAACAACGCATGGTCGAGGCGATCCCGCCGAAGCGGATGGCCGCGCTGCTCACCGACCTCGACCACATCGCGGCCGCCCTGGAGGAGTGACGCTGAGCGTCGCGTCCCACTGAGATCGCCGGGTTACGTGCTCAACGCCTGCCCGCTCGGGGTGACTTCGGGAAGGCGGCCCGCAGTCGGGCTGCGTTGAGGGGGAAGGCGGCTGCGGCGACGGCGAGGGCGCAGGCGGACTGCAGCAGCACGAACCACGTCGGCAGGGTGCCGGGGAGCACGTCGATGGCGATGATCACGGGCGGCATGACGATCGAGATGATGCGTACGCGCAGGTATGCCCAGCGTGCTCCGCGCCCGGCGAGGACGGTCAGCCAGTACGTGACGGCGGCGCTCGCCAGCACGCCCAACGACCGGCCCCACATGAACGAGGTCACCGGTCGTTCGGTCAGTGCGAGGACGACGACCGTGGCGAGGACGGCGATGCTGAGCGCGCCGTAGGCGGCGACCAGGGCCTTCGCCCTTCCGAGGGCCTGTTCGGCATACGGGGTGTGGTCGAGGTGGCCGAGGGGCTCGGAGGGGGCGAGGCGGTCGGAGTCGGCTGTGGCGTGTGTGTTGTTGTCCATGCTCACTGAAGCTAGGGAGCGCAGGATCGGCGCGGTATCGGTCTGGGCGCACTGGTGGGTGGGGCCAGCCCCACTCCTGGGCTGACCAGGGCAGTAACGGGCTCCGCACGGTGCAGAGTGGGGACACCGAACGGCAAGCGGAGGAAGAGGAAGAGACATGGGACAGCTGGGTTCGTGGGTGGCACGCGCCGGCGTGGGGTTCGTACGGGCGTGTGCCGTGACGGTCGTCAGCATGCTGGTCCCGGCCGTGTGGGCCGTCGCCGTGGCCTGGGGCATCTGGTGGGGTGCGGGCAACCCGTGGTCATGGGTGGGGCCGTTCGTGCTGGTCTGCGTGGGCACGCTGCTCCTGTCCCGGCCGGTCTGCAGGCTGGTCCGCTCTCTCGTGGCGAGGTGGACGGCCACCGTCATCCCGGCCGGATACCGGGAGGCCGGGCCGGTGACGCGAATGTCCACCGGGTACTGGTGGAACGGCTTCTCCTACGAGCGCACACGCCGCGACGCCCTCCTGGACCAGAAGTGGCGGGTCCGCTGGCGTGACCCCGCCAACTGGCGTGACCTGCGGTTCACCGCGGTCGTGCCGTTCACGGCGGGTGCGGTCGCGTGCCTTCCGCCGGCCGGCGTGGCCGTGGCGGTCCTCGGGCTGAGCCAGTCGGAGCCGGTCGCCCGCGTCGTCGGGGTGCTCGGCCTGGCGGTGGCCGTCGGCACCGCCCCGTACGCCTGGCGGCCCACCCGGGCGGTGGCCGTCCGTTTCCTGCGGCCGTCACCCGCGATGGCACTGGCGGACCGGGTGGACGAACTGTCCACCCAGCGGGCGGACACGACGGTCGCGCAGGCCGCCGAGATCCGCCGGATCGAACGCGACCTGCACGACGGGGCGCAGGCCCGCCTCGTGGCGCTCGGATTGTCCCTCGCCACCGCCGAGAAGCTGATGGAGACCGACCCCGACCAGGCCCGCGCGCTGATGCGGGACGCCCGGGCCGGCGCCACCGCCTCACTGACCGAACTCCGCGAACTGATCCGGGGCATCAGCCCGCCGGTGCTGAACGAGCGCGGGCTCGTCGACGCCGTCCGCGCCCTCGCCCTGGACGTCCCGCTCGAAGTCACCGTCAGCGCCGAAACCCCACTCCACGTGGAGGCGCCGGTCGAGACCGCCGTCTACTTCGGCATCACCGAGCTGCTCACCAACGCGGTCAGGCATGCCCGGGCCACCCGGGCCCGCGTCTCCCTCACGCAGGACGACGCCGGCCTCCGCGTCGAGGTCGAGGACGACGGTCGGGGCGGGGCCGATGCCCGGGATGGCGGCGGACTCGACGGGCTGCGTCGCCGCCTCGCGGTCTTCGACGGAGCAGTGGAGATCACCAGCCCCTCGGGCGGCCCGACCCGTGTCAGGATGACGGTGCCATGCGAATCGTTGTAGCCGAAGACCTCTACCTCCTGCGCGACGGGATGGTCCGCCTGATCGAGGCCTACGGACACGAAGTGGTGGCCACGGCCGCCACCGGACCCGAGACGCTCGACGCGCTGCGGACGTGGCGCCCGGATGTCTCCGTGATCGACGTCCGGATGCCGCCGACCCAGTCGGACGAGGGCCTGAAGGCGGCGCTCGCCGCCCGCAGCGAGATACCCGCACTGCCGGTCCTCATCCTCTCCCAGCACGTGGAGCAGCTGTACGCGCGGGAACTGCTGGCCGACGGCTCCGGTGGCGTCGGCTACCTCCTCAAGGAGAGCGTGTTCGATGCCGACCAGTTCATCGGCGCCCTGGAGCGCGTTGCGGGCGGCGGCACCGCCATGGACCCGGCCGTGATCGCGAAACTGCTGTCCACCAGCTCCCCGCAACGGGGACTGGAGCAGCTCACCGAACGCGAGCACGCCGTGCTCGGCCTCATGGCCGAGGGTCTGTCCAACCAGGCGATCGGCCGCCGCCTCTTCCTCAGTGAGAGCGCCGTCGGCAAGTACACGACCTCCATGTTCGGCAAGCTCGGCATCACCGACGACGACAACGGCAACCGTCGCGTCCGCGCCGTCCTCGCGTACTTGAACAAGCCCTGACCACCGCTTACCCGAACAAGCCCTGATCACCGCGGTACGGGCGGGGGCGCGTGCGGCCACCCGCCCGGAGACCGCCGGATCAGCGCAGCCGATACGCGCGCGTGCGCGCGTCGGTACGCGTGATCAGGCCGCGGTCCGCCAGCTGCCGCAGCTGGTACAAGGCCGACGACGGGCTCGACAGCCCCACCCGCCGGCCGATCTCCCGCACGGTCGGAGCCTCACCGTGCTCGGCGATCCACTCCCGGATGCAGGCCAGCATGCGCTCCTGCCGCTCGCTCAGCTCCTCCCGCACGACTCCGCCTCCCGCTCCTCACGGGCGCGAGCCTGTCTGCGCAGCTCAGCGCGGGTGGCCGCCGAGCGCCGCTCGGTCGCCGTCCAGAACGGATGAGCCGCGATACGGGCGGAGAGCAGCTGCAGGCGACGGCGCAGCGCCGCCGTATGCGCCGGCCGGGCGGCCAGGGCGGCGTACGTGTGGTTCCAGTCGCGCTGCGCGTCGATCAGGTCCTGGGGGAAAGGGGTGGTTCGCGCCATGGCTCGAATTAGACCATGTGTTCGATTTCCGATGCACGCGGCACCCACCCGTGCCGCCCACTGCCGCCGTGTCACGGCGTCCGGCGCCGCCGCCCGCGGCCACGCCGCCCGTGCCCGTACTGTCCGCGCAGCCCGCGCCCGCGCCGGGACACCCGCAGCGCCAGCAGTACCAGGGCCGCAAGGGCCACTCCGTGCACAGCCCGGCCGGGGACCGACCGTGATCACCGCGGAGCTGCCGTGCGGGTGGTGGTCGCCGAGGACTCGGCGTTGCTGCGTGAGGGCCTGGCCCGGTTGCTGGCCGACGAGGCGCACGAGGTGACGGCCGCGGTCGGAGATGCCGAGGCGCTGCTGACGGCCGTCGCCGCCGCTGCCCCGCTGCCGTTCCCGTCGGCCCGGGTCCCAGGGGCCCGGGCTGCGTGTGGCGTGCCCCGCGGTCCGGATCGGCTTCGGCTTGACCAGACCTCGACAGGGACTTGACAGGACTCGACCAGAATTCGACGAGGAACGGCACTCGGGCCCCTTTTCCCGTGATCGGGGCCCGATGCTCACACTCGTCCGCCGACACCTGTGCGGTGGGCTTAACGCCCGGTGATCCGGTGCGGAGACACCCACGTAATGCGCGGTTCGTACGGTCACCAGGAGTGACACCGGATCGAGCACAGCAAGGGAGGCGCCCGTGGCCGCGCCGCGCACGCGGAGTGAGGACACGACGAAGGTGCGGACGGTCTGCTCGTACTGCGGGGTGGGCTGCGGCCTGGTCCTCGACGTCGGCAGGGGACCGGACGGGCGGCGGACGGTCCTGAAGGCGACCGGGGACAAGGAGCATCCGGCGAACTTCGGCCGGCTCTGCACCAAGGGCGCGACCACCGCGGACATGCTCGCCGCTCCGGGGCGGCTGACCACTGCCCTCGTCCGGCCGGACCGCGGCGAGGAGCCGCAGCCCGCGCCCGTGGCGGCCGCCGTCGCCGAGACCGCCCGCCGCCTGCGCGCGATCGTCGACGAGCACGGCCCGGACGCGGTCGCCCTGTACGTCTCCGGACAGCTGACCCTGGAGGCGCAGTACCTGGCCAACAAGCTGGCCAAGGGCTTCCTCCGGACCAACCTGATCGAGTCCAACTCCCGACTGTGCATGGCCAGCGCCGGTACCGGCTACAAGCTGTCGCTGGGCGCCGACGGGCCACCCGGTTCCTACCAGGACTTCGACCGGGCCGACGTCTTCTTCGTCATCGGTTCCAACATGGCCGACTGCCACCCCATCCTTTTCCTGCGGATGATGGACCGGGTGAAGTCGGCGGGCGCGAAACTCATCGTCGTCGACCCGCGACGCACCGCCACCGCTGCCAAGGCAGACCTGTTCCTGCAGATCAGGCCGGGTACGGACCTCGCGCTGCTCAACGGGCTGCTGCACTTGTTGCACGCGAACGGCGACACCGACGCCGCATTCATCGCCGCGCACACCGAGGGCTGGGAGGAGATGCCCGCCTTCCTCGCCGACTACCCGCCCGCCACCGTCGCCGAGATCACCGGCATCCCGGAGGACGACATCCGGCAGGCGGCGCGGTGGATCGGTGCGGCGGGGGAGTGGATGAGCTGCTGGACGATGGGCCTGAACCAGTCCACGCACGGCACCTGGAACACCAACGCACTGGTGAACCTCCACCTCGCGACCGGCAAGATCTGCCGCCCGGGCAGTGGGCCCTTCTCCCTCACCGGCCAGCCCAACGCCATGGGCGGCCGGGAGATGGGCTACATGGGGCCCGGACTGCCAGGCCAGCGGTCCGTGCTCGCCGACGCGGACCGGGCTTTCGTCGAGGAGCTGTGGGGCCTGGCGCCGGACACCCTGCGTGCCGACGGCGTGGGCCGGGGCACCGTCGAGATGTTCCAGCGGATGACCGCCGGTGACATCAAAGCGTGCTGGATCATCTGCACCAACCCGGTCGCCTCCGTCGCCCACCGCAAGACGGTCATCGAGGGCCTGGAGGCTGCCGAATTCGTCGTCACCCAGGACGTGTTCGCCGATACGGAGACGAACGCGTACGCCGACGTCGTACTGCCCGGCGCGATGTGGACCGAGACCGAGGGCGTACTGATCAACAGCGAGCGCAACCTCACCCTCGCCCAGCCGGCCGCCGACCCGCCCGGCGACGCGATGGCCGACTGGTGGATCATCGCCGCCGTGGCCCGCGCGATGGGGTACGAGAAGGCGTTCACGTATGACAGCGCCGAGGAGATCTTCGAGGAGATCAAGCGCGCCTGGAACCCGGCGACCGGCTGGGACCTGCGCGGGGTGAGCTACGAGCGGCTGCGCACCACTCCGGTCCAGTGGCCGGCGGCGACTTCGGAGGGGCCCGACCGCAACCCGATCCGGTACGTGGACGAGGACGGCTCGCCGACCTTCCCGACCGAGAGCGGCCGTGCGGTCTTCCACGCCCGCCCGCACCTCCCGGCGGCGGAGATGCCCGATGACGACTACCCGTACGTGCTCAACACCGGCCGCCTGCCCCACCAGTGGCACACGCTGACCAAGACGGGCAAGGTGGCCAAGCTGAACAAGCTCGACCCCGGCCCGTTCGTGGAGGTGCACCCGCAGGACGCGGCCCGGCTGGGTCTCGCCGAGGGGGATTCGGTGGAGGTCGCCTCCCGGCGCGGCCGGGCGGTGCTGCCCGCGGTCGTCACCGACCGCGTACGGCCGGGCTGCTGCTTCGCGCCGTTCCACTGGAACGACCTGTTCGGGGAGTATCTCAGCGTCAACGCGGTGACCAGTGACGCCGTCGACCCACTCTCCTTCCAGCCCGAGTTCAAGGTGTGTGCGGTGTCGCTGACCAAGGTGGCCACCCCGGTGACGGTACGGGCGCCGGCCCTGGCGGGTGCGGGGACGGCGGGCGGGGCGGCAGGATCCGCGGGAACGGCAGGGGCGGTGACGGGAAGGGCGGGGCACGGCGACGGGGAGTCCGCCCCTTCTTCCGCCCTGTTCGGGCTGGACACCGCGCCGCCCCCGGTCCTGGCCGAGGCCGAACGCCGGTACCTGACCGGCTTCCTGGCCGGCATCCCGTCCGGCGCCGCGGGCGTTCCGGTGCTGCCGCCGGACGCTCCGTTCAGTCCGGAGCACTACCTGTGGGTGAACGGCGTGCTGGCAGGAATGTACTCCAGGGCGGAGGCACCGCCCGCCACCGCGTACGGCACCGATGGGTCTGCGCCCCCTTCCGCCCCGTCCGCGGACACACCTCGCCGTCAGGTCCTGATCCTGTGGGCGTCGCAGACCGGTAATGCGGAGGAGTTCGCGACCGCCACGGCCGAACGGCTCACCACGGCCGGGCACTCCGCGTCCCTCCTGCCCATGGCGGAGGCGGACCCCACCGCACTGCCGTCCGACACCGACCTGCTGCTGATCACCAGCACCTTCGGCGACGGCGACGCGCCGGACAACGGAGCCGAGTTCTGGGAGGCCCTCGCCTCGCCCGAGGCCCCGCGCCTGACGGGCCGGCGCTACGCCGTACTGGCCTTCGGCGACTCCTCCTACGACGACTTCTGCGGCCACGGCCGCCGCCTCGACGGCCGGATGGCAGAGCTGGACGCGGTACGGCTGGCCCCGCGCACCGACTGCGAACCGGACTACGAGAGCGAGGCCGCCGCGTGGCTGGACGAGGTACTCACCGCGTTGCGGAGCACTCGGCGCCCGCCATCCGCCTCGGCGTCAGCCGAGCCGGCGGCAGTCGACCCGGCATCAGCCGAGCCGGCGGCTTCCCGGCCGAGCCGGCGCCCCACGCCCGTGGCCGCCCGCCTCACCGGCAATCGTCTGCTGAGCCTGCCCGGTGCGGGCAAGGAGGTACGGCGCTTCACCTTCGACACCCGCGACAGTGACACCCCGCTGGTCTACGAGGCCGGGGACGCACTGGCGGTGCACCCACGCAACCGGCCGGAGGTCGTGACGGAATGGCTGGCCGTCACCGGACTGGACGCGGAAGCGGCCGTCGAGGTCAAGAACGTCGGAGACGACGTGCCCTTCGCCGAGGCCCTGCTGCGCCATGTCGACATCACCCGCATCACGCCCGGTCTGCTGCGCTTCGTCGCCGATCGGGCCCGTGACCCCCGCGAGCTGCGGAAGCTGCTGCGCCCCGACAACAAGGGCGAGCTGGCGAAGTGGTGCTGGGGGCGGCAGGCCGTCGACGTGGTCGCCGAGTTCGGCGTCAGGGCCGGGGCGCAGGAGTGGGCCGACGTGCTGGGACGTCTGCAGCCCCGCCTGTACTCCATATCCTCCAGCCCCCTCACCGCCCCCCACCTGGTGTCGCTGACGGTCTCCGTCGTCCGCTACGAGAATCTGAGCGGCCGCCCCCGCTACGGCGTGTGTTCCCCCTTCCTCGCCGATGCCGACCCCGACACACCGGTGCCGATCCGCGTGCAGCGGGCGCCGCACTTCCGCCCGCCCACCGACCCCGCCACGCCGGCGGTGATGGTCGGGCCCGGCACCGGCATCGCACCCTTCATGGGATTCCTGGAAGAACGGCAAGCCCGCGGCCACCGAGCCCCGAACTGGCTGTTCTTCGGCGAACAACACCGTGCGACCGACTTCTACTACGAGGAGGAGCTGGCCACGTTCCTCGCCGAGGGCACCCTCACCCGCCTGGACACCGCCTTCTCCCGGGACCAGCGCGCCAAGGTCTACGTCCAGGACCGGATGCGCGAACACGGTGCGCTGCTGTGGTCCTGGCTGCGGGACGGCGCCCACTTCTACGTCTGCGGTGACGCCTCCCGCATGGCCAAGGACGTCGACCAGGCCCTGCGGGAGATCGCCGTCGTCCACGGCGGCCTGGAAGAGGGCGAGGCCGCGGCCTACGTCAAACAGCTCGCCGCCGACAAACGCTACGTACGGGACGTCTACTGACCACCGTGGCCGGGAACCACCCGCTCGTTCCCGGCCACGGGAGGTCGGCCGATCGACGCCTCGCCTGTGCCACGGAGCTCCCCCTACTGTCGCCACGACGGATCGCCGTCGCCACCGTGTGCGACCGGCTGACTGGGAAGGTAGCCCCTCAATGGCGCCCCACCGCGGTGTGTATTTCCTGGCGAACGACGGATTCCTGGACTACGCCACCGCATTCCTCAACAGCTTCCGCCGCTACAACCCCACCCTTCCGCTGTGCCTCATTCCCTTCGCCGACGACATCGGCACGCTGTGTTCCCTGCGGTCGAGCTACGCATTCTCGGTACTGGACGACGACGAGGTACTCCGAGCGTGCGACACGGTCGGTAGGGCCCTCCGCGGTGCTCAACGCGGCCACTTCCGGAAACTCGCCATGTGGGAGGGGCCGTTCGACGAGTTCGCCTACTTCGATTCCGACACCGTCGTCCTGCACAGTGCCGACTTCGTCTTCGACCTCCTCGCCGACCACGGCTTCCTCACCGCCCACGGCAACGATCCCGACACGCGCCGGTTCGTGTGGAACGACTCCATCGAGGCAACCGGACGGCTGACCGAGGAGCAGATCTCCTTCGCCGGTGCCACCGGCTTCCTCGCCTCCCGCAAGGAGTGTCTGTCGCTCGCGGACGTCATCGGGCGGTTACCGGAAATCGGCGAGCTCGCGCCGCACATGTGCCCCGGACTCAACGACCAACCGGCGCTCAACTACCTGATGGTCACGTCCGGTTACCGATACGCCAGCCTCCACGGGCTGGCGCAGGCAGGGGCGACGGGACTCCCGGTGGAGTGGTGGGGCGGTGATCCGGTCGATGGCGTCGAAGACGGTCGGGTGACCCGGTCGGACGACCATCCGCCGTTCTTCGTGCACTGGTCCGGTCCGCTGAAACAGGCGACCGCCCCCCTCGTCAACCGCGCGCTGTGGGAGGCATACCGCGATGACGCCACACCGGACGCCCACCAGGCTTCACGGGCTGCGGCTGCGGAGACGGCTGTGGAGGTGGCTGTGGGCGTGCCGACGACCACCGACGCCCCGATCACCTGCTCTTTCGAAGACGGCACGGCACAGGGCTGGTCCTGTCGCATCGGCGGCGCCCGAGTGACGGTCAGCGACACCGTCGCGCACAGCGGAGCCCACAGCCTGCTCTGCAGCAGCCGCGCCGAACCCTGGGAGGGGCCCCGGCTGCCGCTCCCCGCCCCACCGACGCCCGGCTCCACCTACACCTTCCGGCTGTGGGCCCGGCTCGCTCCCGGCGAGGCGCCCGCAGCACTCAAACTCACCGTCGAACGCCACGCCTCCGGCAGCGTCTGCTACGACACCGTCGTCCCGGACACCCCGGTGACGGCGGGCAGCTGGGTCGAGCTCGGCGGTGCGTACACCCTCACGCACGAGGCCACCCGGCTCGTCCTCTACGCCGAAACCCTCGACGGCACCGCGCCCTTCCACATCGACGACTTCACCATGACCGTGCGAGGCCCCGCGACCGCGTCCGCCAACCATGCGAGCCCGTACGGCCTGACCAGTGTGACCGACGGTGAGCTGATCAGGACCGTGCTGCTCAACGCCGCCGCGCTCAGGGACGGTGAGCCGCTGCGGGTCCTGGAGTGGGGAGCGGGGCGCAGCACCCTGGCCCTTCCCCAACTGCTCGCCGAGGCCGGCGTGGCCTGCCACTGGACCAGCCTGGAACACCACCGCGGTTACCTCGACACCGAGCTGCTCCCGCACCTGACCGCCCGGCCCGGAGCGACCGTGCGGTACATGGAGGACGAGCCGGTCACCGACATCGAGGCCGCCACCGATGGCGTCCGTATCGACGTGCGGTGCTGGGACAGGGGACCGTTGCATCCGCACTTCGGCATCAGCCACCACGCGGACCGCGCCGCCGACCTCGACGACTACGTCTCCCATCCGGCCAAGCTCTCAGGAACCCCGGGGGAGTACGACGTCTTCCTGGTGGACGGGCGCAAGCGTCGCCGCTGCCTGCTCACCGCCCGGCAGCTCCTCGGCGACCGGACGGCCGTCCTGCTCCACGACGCCGGCCGCCCGTACTACCACTGCGCACTGGACACGTACCCGGCGGGCCGCTTCATCGGAGACGAGCTGTGGATCGGCGCCGAGGACCAGCGCCTGCTCACCGAACTCCTGCGTCGCCGCCGGCGATGTCATGAGTCGCTCTTTCATGGAGCCCGCCCTTGAGCGTCACCGTCGTCGTTCCGACCACCCTCGAACGTCCCACCGTGCGTGCCACCGTCGAGTCCGCCGTGGCCGCCGCGGTGGCGAGCGACCCGCGTGCCGAAGTGCTGGTCGTGGTCAACGGCACCCCGCCCTCCTCCGATCCGCTTGCCCACCTCGGCTCTCCTCACGTACGAGTGATCCGCATACCCCGGCGCAGCGCGCCCGCCGCCCGCAATGCCGCGCTGGACAGGGCGCTCCATGACACCGTGCTGTTCACCGACGACGACTGCCGGCTGCCGCCGACCTGGTGTACGGACCTGGCCGCCTCGTTGCGTGCGCCCGGCGAGGTCGCCGTGGCCGCGCCGGTCCGTGCCGAAGGCCAGGGCCCCTTGCTCGCCTACATGAACCACCAGCGTCTCTTCGACGCACCACCGGACGGTGCGGGCGGCGCCCGGTACGTGGTGACGGCCAACTGCGGCGTGCGGCGGGACCGGCTCCCGCACGGCATACGGTTCGACGACGTCCACTTCAACAACGCCGCCGAGGACGCCGACTTCGGGCTCAGGCTGCGCGCCGCCGGACACCCCATACGGTGGCTGGCCGAGGCGCCCCCGGTCGCGCACCGGCTGTCCGGTGCCGTGGCGGAGATCTCCCGCAGGTGGCTCCGTTACGGCCGGGCCCACGTCCGGTTGCACACCCGCAAGCTGCACCCGGGTACGGCGCTTGGCGGCGTACACCGCTGGTACGCGGCCATGCGCCACGAGACAGAGCGCATCCACCGCTGCTTCAGCGAGATACCCGACCCCGCACTGCGCGAGGCGTTCACGGCGTACGACCTCATCCTGGGGGCCTCCTTCCTGATCGGCTACCTCGAAGAGCTCGGCGCGGAGTGGGGCCGTCCCCTGATCACGGTGGACCACGACAAACTCACGGCGGGGTGGGAACGGGTGGCGATGTGGCAGGAGGAGCGGCTGATCCAGGCCACGGGAGCCGTCTCCACGGCCCCGTCCACGGAGGTCTCCTCGGTGACCCCCGCCGCGCCCGACTACCGACGGTTCGGGGTCGCCGCCGGCCGACAGCTGCCGGTGCCCGAGTGGTGCGGCGACCTGCTGCGGTCCCACACACGCCTCCGCCACGACGGCGACGACGCGGTGTGCGAACGTGACCTGGCCGCCTTCCTGCGCTCCCCGCACCCCGCCACTCCCGGCCCGACCGCCGAGGCACTCCACCGGGCCTGGACTTCCTGCCCCGGCGGCGTGCCGCGGGACGCGGACGAGGCCGATGCGGTGTTGCGCGGGGCCGGAGAGTGTTACCGGGAAGGGAGCAGCATCTTGGAGGCGTACCTGTGGCAGCGTCCACTCCCCGGGAGCCGCGCATGAGCCGCCGCAGTACCGTGGTCGTCGCCGGCGGAGCCGGATTCGTGGGTTCCCACCTGTGCCGGCATCTGCTCGACGCGGGATGCGAGGTCATCTGCCTCGACAACCTCCTCACCGGCGGCCTGCGCAACATCGCCGGGCTGGAGGAGCGCGGTCCCTTCCGCTTCCAGCGGCACGACGTCACCCGCGGCACCAGCCTTCCCGGGACCGTCGATGTGGTCTTCCACCTCGCCTCGCCCGCTTCCCCGCTCGACTACCTCCGCCATCCGCTCGCCACCCTGGCCGCCGGGTCGACCGGTACGGACAACCTCCTGCGCCTCGCCCGGGAGAAGTCCGCGCGCTTCGTCCTCGCCTCGACGTCCGAGGTCTACGGCGATCCGCTCGTCCACCCGCAGCCCGAGACGTACTGGGGCAACGTCAACCCGCTCGGTCCGCGCAGCGTCTACGACGAGGCCAAACGCTTCGCGGAGGCGTTGACGGCCGCCCACCGCCGCAGCTGCGGAACCAGCACCGGTATCGCCCGCATCTTCAACACCTACGGGCCCCGCATGCGGTCCGCCGACGGCCGCGCCGTGCCCGCCTTCGTCACCCAGGCGTTGCGCGGCGATCCGGTCACGGTCGCGGGCGACGGTCTGCAGACGCGTTCCCTCTGCTACGTCGACGACCTCGTCGAGGGCCTTCTGCTGCTGTCCGCCGCGGAAACTCCCGGCCCGGTGAACCTCGGCAACCCCTACGAGATCTCCATGCTCGACCTGGCCACCCGGGTGGTCCGGATGACCGGCTCCACCTCCTCGATCGTGTTCACCGAACGTCCCCAGGACGATCCGTCGCTGCGCCGCCCCGACATCACACGGGCACGACAGGAACTCGGCTGGGAGCCGACGACCGACCTGACAGCGGGGCTGCTCCGCACCATCTCCTGGTTCCGTTCGGCAGCGGCAACGTCCACGACGGCGTCGGCGCTGTCTTGACCCTCCGCGCGCTCGCTGCCCGGCACGGCCTCGGCTTCGGCGCCGCCCTCACCGACAGCGGCCTCACCGACCCCCGCTACCGCGCCCTCGCAGCGACGCAGTTCAGCAGCGTCACACCCGAGAACGCCATGAAGTGGGACCACGTGGAGCGGGTACGACACACTCGCACCTGGGACCCGGCCGACGCCCTCGCCCGCTTCGCGGCGCGGCACGGTCAGGAACTGCGCGGCCACCCTCTGGTCTGGCACGATCAGCTACCGCACTGGCTCACGGAGGGCCACTTCACGCCCGGCGAACTGGCCGCCCTCCTCCGTACCCACGTCACCACCCTCACCCGGCGCTACGCGGGCGCCGTCACCGCTTGGGACGTCGTCAACGAACCGGTGGAGGAGGACGGTTCCCTGTGCCGCACCCTCTGGCACGAGGCTCTCGGGCCCGATTACATCGCCCAGGCTCTCACCTGGGCGCACACCGTGGACCCCGAAGCCCGGCTCTACCTCAACGAGTTCGGTGCCCTGGACGAGAGTCCCAAGACCAAGGGTCTCCACGATCTGGCCGCCTCGCTCCTCGACCGGGGCATCCCGCTGCACGGCATCGGCTTCCAGTGCCACCTGCTGCTGGGACAGGAGGTGCCGGCCCTGGCCCGCACGCTCAACCGCTTCGCGGAACTGGGTCTGGAGGTCGCCGTCACGGAGCTCAGTGTGCGCATGCTGCCGCCGGTCACGCCCGCGAAACTCGCCGCACAGGCCGCCACCTACCGAGCCGTCGTCGAGGAGTGCCTCGCCGTGCCGGCCTGCACCGGTCTCACCGTCTGGGGCGTCGGTGACGCGGATTCGTGGGTACCGCAGGGCAGTCGCAGTCCCTACGGCACCCCCACCCTGTACGACGGGGCCTACCGCCCCAAGCCCGCTCGCGAAGCCGTCGCCCGGGCGCTGGCCGCCGCGCCGGACGGCGGCCTCGGTACGCGCGCCGGACACACCGCGGAGCGGCGGTGATCACTGCACGTGGTCCCCGGCCCCGCGCGCCGCCGTAGCGGGAAAGGAGAGGTACTCCGCCTGCCTGTCCGGTGGTGTCGGCGGCGTCGCGGCCGTGATCCAGTCGGCGAGTCGCCGGGCGAACCACGCGTGCCCCTCGGCCAGCGGATGTCCGTCGTCGGCGCGGGGGAGTTCCGCCGGTATCTCGTCGAATGCCGTGCCGGCCCGCGGTGGCAGTCCGCCCAGTACGTCGTCCGTCGGCAGCTGCCGGGCGAACTCCGTCGCGATGGGCGGGATCGGACCGTCGAAAGGGAAGGTGAAGACGTACCGCCGGTGGTATCCGCGCTCCCGGAGGTAGTGGTCGAACAGGACCCAGTCCAAGAAGAAGTCGGCGATCGCGCCCTCCTTCGACCAGAGGTGATCGAAGTAGGCGTCGGTGGGCTGATGCATTCCACGACGCCACATGCCCATGCGGTGCCAGCCCCGGTCGCTCGCGTGGTCGCGGTGGTCGACGCGTTCCGTCGCCGAGTAGTACTCGTGGCGGCGGAGCTCCGTCCAGGCGGTGATGACCAGGACCTCGGACGGTGCCAGCCCCCGTTCGGTGCGCAATGCGTCGAGCCGGTGCACCGTGCTCCTGACGGTACGTCGGTTGGACGACGCGAACCGGGCGAGATTGACGTGATCGGTGCCGAGCAGGTCGCCCAGGACGACGGGCCACGTCCGGTGTGACGGGTCCTCCAGACCCACGCCCTGGGTGTAGCTGTCGCCGTTGGCGACGATGAGGCGGATCACGGCAACCTCCTGGGAAGGCCGGGCCGGCATGGTGTACGCCGCCGCCGATGGTGCCATGGAACGGGGTGGGCGGACGATGGTGCGCCGGGCCGGCACGGCGACTTCGCGTCAGCGCGGCTGCCCGGACGCGAGCGAACGAGGTGTGTCACGAGGGATCCCCGGGGCCGCCGGGCAGGTACCGGAGGAGAAGCGCGCGGGCGACGTCGGCGAGGGGGAGTTCCTTGGACTGTGCCGTGGCCCGCAGCATGCTGGTCGCTTCGCGCGTGCTGACTCCGCGTACCGCTGCCAGGACGCCGATCGCGGTGTTGATGTCGTCGGCGTCGGTGGTGGCCCGGAGCCGCTCGGTGATCTCGGTGTCCAGGTCGGCGAGCAGCACCACGGTGGCGATCTCCGCGAACGCCTCCGCGTCTGCGGGCGGGCCCGCGGTGTCGACGGCGCGGCGGCCGCGGTAGAGGGTGAGGGTGCCGAGCGTGACGCACGTCGAACGCAACGGATACGCGAAGACCGCGGCGACGCCGGCGCCGCACGCGGCGTCCGTGAACAACGGCCATGAGGAGCCGAGCCGTGCCAGGTCGGCCACCAGGGCGGGAACGCCGGTCTCGAACGCGGTCAACGACGGGCCCTCGCCGGTCACCCACTGCAGCTCCTCGCCGCGCTGCGCCAAGGAGGAACTGACGGCCAGGTGGTACGGCATCGACCCGTTGCCGTGCAAGGTGATCGCCGCTGCGTCGACACCGGACAGCTCCCGCACCGTGGCCGAGCACACCGCCTCCGCGCAGCTCTTGGGAGGTGCCTGGTGAACGGCATGGACGATCCGATGCCACAACGCGTCACGATGCGCGGTGTCCCGCGTGGGGGCGGCGGTCGCGGCGTGCGGCAGATCGTCCGGCGCCGTCCGGGAGGCCGTCGGAGCGTGGCAGGCCCGCTCGTAGCGTGCGATGGCGAGCATGGCGCGGCGCAGCACCGCCGGTGGTTGCCGCACGCCGTCCCGCAGTGCGGCCCCGCGGTCGTTACGCAGGACGTGCTGCGCCGCGGTGATGTCCTCGACATGGTGCAGCGCGCCGATGACGCTCCCGTCGGCGTCGATCAGCGGCGTATTGACCGGGCTCCAGATCTTGGTGCGGAACCTGCCGGGGTGGTCGGAGTCGGGGATGTCGTAACGCTGCACCCCCATCTCGTCCGGAACGCCGCGGCGCAGTACCCGTTCCAGTGAGGAGTTGAGGTTGTGTACGCCGGTCGCCGTGGCGTCCTCGGGATTGTCCGGGAACGCGTCGAATATGAACGCGCCGATCAAGTCGTCGCGCGCTCTCCTGGTGGCGCGCAGGTAGGCCGAATTGACGCCCTGAATATGTAAGTCCGTGTCGAGCACCACGTAGGGGGCCGCGGTCGTCTCGAACAGCTGGCTGTCACACGTGGCACGCAACACCGCATGCACCGTTCTCACCTCGCCATGTTGCTCTGTGGTCCGCGGGTACCCTGCGCACGGCCCAGGACGCGCGACAAGACCGCGACAAGACAGGGCCCGAAAATCGGCACTGGCCATCCCTTCGCCGACCGTGCCGCTCCGCCAGTCGGGTGCCGCGACGCGCGCCCTGAGCCGTTCGGGGGCTCGTTACGGCTATCAAGAAGGTGACGCCCTTCGGCGGCGGAGCGGTGCACGCGGACGACGAGGAGAGCAGTGACGGAGTGGAGCTCGTGGACGACGACCGGGGTGATCGCCGGCCCCGGCGGCGTTGCCACGGTGGAGGCAGGCGCCGTCACCGGCGACGTCACCGTACACACCACCTGGTCCGCCGATGACGGACTTGCGCTGGTCGCCGTGCAGTACACCGGGGCCTCGGACTGGTTCACGATGGCCGGTGGTCCGGCCCATTGCGCTTCGGAGGCCGAGTCCCGGGACCTCCACCAAGCAGCGGTCGAGGCGGCGCGCCGAGGCGGAGGTGCCACTGTTCCCGCGACGTGAGCGCGGGGTCGGGGTCAGGTGAGCCGGGAGTTGTGCGGCAGCAACAGTGCCGAGTCGGTGTGGAGCGTGATGCGCACCGGCGCGCAGGCGATGTCCGTGCCGGGGGCGCTGACGTAGCGCGGATGGGCGCCTCCGCTGATCTGCCAGCGTATGCGGTGGCCGACGGCCAAGCGGTGGGCCGTGGCGCCCATTGCCACACCGACCTGCTCGGACTCGCCTTGAGCTGCTTGCAGGAGAGCCAACCCGTCGCAGATGTTGCGGGAGCGGCCTCGTGGGTCCACGTCGCACAGACGGGCGAAAAGGTAGGGGTGGCCGCTCCCGGTCGAGACCGTCAGCCGCGCGGTCACCGGACCGAGGATGTCCACGGCCTCGGCCAGTGGGGGAGTGGTGAAGGTCAGGACGTCGTCCCGGGCTTCCAGGGTGCTGTTGTCGCGCGGGCCGGCGCCGCGGGAGAGCAGCGGGCCGCCGAGGGACGGGGTGGGATCGGCCGGGTCGTAGCGGAACGAGGCCAGTGCTGCGGAGCCGGAACCGGAGTCGGAACCGGTGGGGTTCTGCTGCGCGAGACGCCCGTCCGGGGTGGGGTACCAGGCGGTGGTGGCCGGGTCCGACGGCCATTCGTCCAGGTCCCGCCAGCTGTCTTCGCCCCCGACGTGCACACGTACCCGCGTCGGCCGCAGGTCGGCGGGGTCGGTGTTCAGGTGCGCGCGCAGCCAGGCGAGGCTTTCCTGGAACACCACGGGCAGGCCCTGCTGGAATGCCGACGTGTGTGTCCAGGGGCCGACGAGCAGAGCGGTCTCGCAGCCGGCCGCACGCAGCCGGTCGTACTGCTCGAAGGATTGCTCGGCCAGCGCGTCGTACCACCCGGTGATGAGGGCGGTGGGTACGCGAAGCCGCTCCGCCGCCTCACCCACGGACGTTCCCTCCCAGTACGGGTCGTCGGCGTCCGAGCGTGTCAACACGTCGTCCAGCCAGGCGGTCTCGGGCCCCAGGCCGGACGTGTACGGCTCGTACGGAGGCTGCGCTGTGGCGATCTCGCGCACTCTGCGGCGCAGGCGCAGCAGGGCTTTGAGGAAGATCGCCGTGCCCCGGTGCTGGTAGGTCATGCCGACGCCGGAAACGAGTGCGTTCTCCAGCTGGAGGACGCCGCCGTGGAAGAAGGCGTGCGGATCGTGCAGGCCCACCTGCACGACCATCGCCTTCAGCTCCGGTGGCGGGTCCAGCGCGAGGGCCCACTGCACATGGCCCAGATAGCTGGGGCCCACCGTGCCCAGTCTTCCGTCGAACCAGGGCTGCGCACGGAGCCAGGCCACCGTCGCCCGGCCGTCGGCCGCTTCGTTGCGCCACGGTGCGAACGCTCCTGCTGAACCGCCGGTGCCGCGGCAGCTCTGGAGGACCACATGGAAGCCCTGTTCGGCGAAGAGCAGGCCGTACAGCGGGGACCACGGCAGGCCCCGCCCGTAGGGCGAGCGGACCAGGAGGGTGGGGAAGTCTCCCGCGGCGCGCGGGTAGTAGTGGTCGGTGATCAGCGGGCCGCCCTCGGCGGACGGCACCGCCAGCCCCGGCTCCCAACCGACCTCGTGTCGTTTCGCCGGGAGCCCTCGCCAGGTCGCCCTCATCATCCGCGAGGACAGCGGCGGCTTCGCGGCAGGCGGCGCCCAGCGCGATCCGGCCACGGCATCAGGCATGCGTGCTGACATCGTTCCCCTCCTCCACCCATCCGTGCATCTATCCGTACATTCATTCCGTACAGCGTACGAGAATAGATGATGCCATGATGCCGGAGATGACTGGAGAGTGCTGGACGTCCTCCGCACCGAACACGAAACTCACCGCAGGATTCCGAGGGAAGGAGCGGGCGGCCGTGCCCCGTGCCGGAGACGGAGAACGCAACGCCGCAGGCGTCGATCCCGAGCAGCTCTGGCTGCGCCCCGCCGAGTCGCGCCGAGGCCGCAAACCCTCCTTCAGCCGCGAGCAGATCACGGAGACGGCCGTAGCCCTGGCGGACGCGGAGGGGCTCGAAGCCGTCACCATGCGGCGGGTCGCGGCCGAGGTCGGGGCCGGCGTCATGTCGCTCTACAGCTACGCCCCGGACAAGGAAACACTGCTGGAGCTCATGGTCGACCACGTCAGCGGCGAACTGCCGGCCACGGACGCACGCACCGGAGACTGGCGAGCCGACCTCAAGACCATCGCCCACCTGCAGCGCGCCCTCATGTTGCGACATCCCTGGCTACCCGGCGCGCTGGCCACCCGCCGTAGCCTCGGTCCCCACACGCTGGCCTTCCTGGAAAGCGTTCTCGCCGCCCTGCGGCCCACCGGACTGGACGGTGCGGCCAGGCTGGAGGCCTTCGCTCAGCTCACCGCCTTCGTGTCCGGACACGTCAGCTACGAGATCGCCCAGGCCACGGCCGCACGGTCCGCGGACCGGAGCGCCGCCGAAGCCCGTTACCTCGCCACTGTCGCCGCCGACGGCCACCACCCGGAACTCGCCGAAGCGCTCGCCGCCCCCGGACGCCCGCTCACCCCCGAGGCCACCTTCACCCGCTTCCTCGACCGCCTGATCGACGGTCTCGACAGCGACTGATCCCGACTGATCCCCGCTCACCCGGCATCGGGCCCGATCGGCGGAGCGCGGGCACGGTCGGTTAGCGTGTTCGCGTGATCAGCATGGAGTGGGACTGCCTCACGGACCGCGAGCGCTTCAACGACTGGTACCTGGTCGAACGGGACCGGTTCGCCGACGCGGCCCGGGACGCCGACTGGAACGCCGTGTTCGAGGAGCTGGAAAAGGAACCGAGGTGGGTCAACCTCCCCCGGCCCGGAAACCGCAGCGGCTTCGCCCCACTGCATCAGGCGGCCTGGCACGGCGCGAGCATCACCGTCGTCTCCCGGCTGCTCGCGCACGGTGCCTGGCGCACACAGCGCACCCGGGACGGGCGGCGTGCCGTGGACATCGCGCGCGAGCAGGGGCACACGCATCTCCTGGAGCTCCTGGAACCGGTCGCGGTGCGGAAACTCCCCGCCCCGGTGGAGACGCTGGAGCCCTCATTCCACGCACTGCTGCGCGCGACGACCGGTAGCTGCTTCGAGGAGGTCGAGCACCTGCTGCCGCCGCTGTCCTTCCTGACGGAGGGGCCGGCCGTGGAGGTCACGTTCACGGTGGTCGGCATGATGGGCGGCTTCACCTACCGCCTGATCATGGGCGTGCTGGAGGTGCACGCCCACTCGCGGATGGACGCCGACCGCGGCGACTTCTACTGGGTGACCCCAGAAGGGTGGGAGAAGGTCAAACGGTGAACCGGACGACGCCGTCCGCCCGCGCTCAAAGCCATCGCCGGGCGGCCTCGACGCTGGTCCCACCACTGGTGTTGAAGGCGATGGCGGCCTGCGGCGCATGACGACGGATCAGGTTCACGACCTGCTCGAAGAGCGGCAACAACTGCTCCGTCCTGCGGATCCCGCCACCGACGACCACGACGTCCCACGGACGCTCGGTGAGCGAGGCGACGAGGGCGGGTTCCGCGGTCTCATCGAACACGATCAGCGCCATGGCGGCGTCGATGCCGTTCTCACCGAACCGGGCCAACTCCGCATCGAGAGAAGCGCGCAGAGCATTGCCGTCGACACCAGGTATCGCTTCCGGGTCATAACCCACAACAAGCACAGCAGACATACGAGCAACATAACGTCTCCCGCGCCAAAGCGAGGGCGGTGTACCGCGGCGGCCTCCCGGAACCGGTGCGGTGCGACCCGGCCGAGGACCTGAGCCCGGAGCCGGAGGGGCTGCTCGACGGCGCGAAGGGATACTACTGGGCGTCGCTCGGCGAAGACCGGTGCAGCGGTGGCTCCGTCGGTGCGGGAGGGGCCGGGCGCAGGAGCACGGCGCGGGCGACCTTCGGTGTGAAGAGCGCGGTGAAAGGGGACGACAGGTCGAGTACGGAGCGGAAGGCCGCCGCGGCCACGGGCTCGGTGGCGTAGTACGCCTGAACCCGCCTGAGGTACCAGTTCGCCGGACGCTGCACCAGCGGCGTACGGGTCATGGCGCTGTCCCCGACCGCTCCCGGCATCGTCTTGTCGGCGCCGGCCGAGATCTCCCATGCCTGACGTGAGGCGTCGAGGAGGGCGCGCTGGACACGCAGGGTCGTCGGTGTGCGGCGGGGGTCTGCCAGCGCGTCGCGCAGGGCCACGGCGGTCATGGCGGCAACAGCCATGCCCTGCCCGTAGATCGGGTTGAACGTGCACAGCGCGTCGCCGACGGCGAGGAACCCGGCAGGGCGGCGCCCCGGGCGATCGTAGCGACGCCGGACGTTGGCGGTGTTGCGGAAACCGTGGATGGGGGAGAGCGGTTCGGCATGCGTCAGCCAGTCGTGGATGAAGGGGTGCGGCAGACGCGTGGCCGCGTACCGGGTGAACTCCTCCTCGTCGGTGGGCGGTTCGTCACCGCGCAACCCGAAGAGGATGGCCAGATGGCGCCCGCCTTCCACCGGCAGGATGCCGCCACCGTTGGGATGCGTCGGGCTGGGGAAGACGTAGTAGGCCAGCGCGTCGGTGCGCCGACCGCCCTCCTGGCCGGCCGGCGCGCCGTCCCGTGTGAGCTCACCGCGGGTGTCGCGGTAGAGGCGGGAGGCGTACGCGAGCCCCGTGTCCAACCGCTCCACCCGGGGCGGTTCCGCGCCGATGCCCGTCAGCCAGCGGTCGGCGTGCGAGCCGCGTCCGGAGGCGTCCACGACCAGGTCCGCGGCCAGTTCACGCCGAGTGCCGTGGCCGCGTGCGCGCAGCTGCACGCCCCGCACCCGCTCGGCGTCTCCCGTCAGCCCGACGACGTCGGTGGCGTCGACCAGCCGGATCGCCGGGTTGGCGCACACCCGATCCCGTACCAACTGCTCCAACCGGGCACGCGAACCGGTGAAGATGGACTGAGTGGCGGGCAGCCGGGCGAACCAGCGTTCCTGCCACTGGACCATGTCGGCGGGCAGCCCCACCCGGGGCGATCCTGCGGCCGCCAACTGCGCGATGAAGCCGGGTAAGAGGCTCTCTATCGCCTGCTGCCCGCTCTCCAAGAGGATGTGCGGATGCCGGCCCTGCGGCACACCGGGGCGGTCCTGCGCCCAGGCCTGGCCTGCTGCCCGTTCCCCCGCAGGCTCCCCGTCCCGCTCCTCCGCACGTCCCTGTTGTTGTTCTTGTTCCTGTTCCTGCTCTTGCTCCGACGCACGTCCCCGATCGGGGAAGCGGTCACGCTCGATCAGCGTGACCTGTTGCGCGTGGTCTGCGAGGACGTGAGCGGACAGCAGGCCCGCCAGGCCGCCCCCGATCACCACCGCATGACGCGAGCGCGATACCGGTCCCGGCCCCGGTCCCGTCCTTGCCTCTGGACTCGCCTCCGACCGTGGCAGCTCCGCCGCGTCGACCGCGTCCATACCGTCCGTCATGCCCTGCCCCTCTTCCCGCCCGACCTCGGAAACGGACATCCCGACTTCCGGGACGGCTGGCTCGACGCCCGGGACGGATATCCCGACCTCCGGGATCGTTATCCCGACTTGCGGGCGGATATGCCGGCCCCCGTGACATCACGTGATGTCACCGCGAACGGGTGGACGGCACCGGCATCCGGCCCGGCGAGTCAGAGTTCCGGCGCCAGTCCCGACGCCAGTTCAGGCGCCAGTTCGGGCCCCATGTAGCGCTCCAGGAAGGCACGCGCGTAAGCCGGGTCGTCACGCAGTCGGAACAGTCGAGCCCGGCGCAGCGCTTCGACGTATCCCGCGTCCGGGGTGCCGGGCCGCGGGCCGTGCTGGAGGTGGAGCATGAAGTGGCTGAACTCCTGCACCTGCCACACGTCGGCCAGGCGCCGCCGCGAGTACGCCGCCAGCACCTCGCCGACGTCACCGATGGCGCCGCGGAAGTGCCGACCCAGGGCGGCCGCGAGGTCGGCCGCGTCGGCCATGGCCAGATTCATCCCCTTGCCCCCGGACGGCGGCACGATGTGCGCCGCATCACCCACCAGCGCGACCCGACCCAGGTGCATGGGCTCCACCACCCACGTCCGCATCTCCACGAGGGACCGCTCCAGCACCGGACCCCGCCGCAGCGTCCCCGGCGACAGCGCCAGCCGGCCGTCCAGCTCCCGCCAGATGCGTTCCTCGGGCCAGTCCGCCAGGCCCTCGTCGTCCGACACCTCCAGGTACAGGCGCGTCACCTCCGGCGACCGCAGCATCTGTCCGGCGAACCCGTCGGTGTGCTGGCCGTAGACGGTGTGCGGAGCGAAGGGCGGCGTCTGCGCCAGGACACCCAGGAGCCGTACGCCGTGCCGGACGTCGTACTCGGTGAAGGCGCCGGTGGGCAGGGCGGCACGCACCGGGCCGTACTGCCCCGCCGCCTCGACCACCACCTCGGCCCGTACCACCGTGCCGTCCGCGCACCGCACCACCGGCAGCCCCCGCTCGGTACCGAGCTCGACGACCGGGCGGCCCAGCAGCGCGGAGCCGCCCGCCGACTCGTACCCGTCCAGCAGGTCGGCCACCACCTCCTGCTGCGGGTAGACGAAGCTCGGGGTGTCACCACACAGGTCCGTGTAGTCCAGCCGGACGACCTCGCCGTCACAACGGAACTCACACGCGGTGTGCGGCAGGCCCTCGGTGCGCAGCCGCTTCGAGACTCCGAGCCGGTCCAGGAGCTGCACGGTGCGGCGCTCCAGGAAACCGGCGCGGGCCCTGGCCAGCAGCTGCTCGCAGTCGAACTTGTCGATCACCACACAGGCGACGCCCCGCTTGTGCAGCAGCGATGCCAGTGTGAGTCCGGCGGGCCCGCTGCCGACGACAGCCACCTGGGTTTCGATGGTCCCCACCACAGTGCTCCTTCGTTCGTGCTCGGCAAAAGGGTAGGGAGCGGTGACAGCGTCCGAAGCAGCGGGTCGCTCCCGGTGTGAATCAGCTGGCCTCAGTCTCGATGATCGAGGTCAGGGCGGGCGCCGGGAGTCGTCCGGACGGCTGACGAGCCGTTGTGACGCCGACCGCGAACAGGGCCGTCGCCCACCCTTCACCCCTGGCCCACCCCTGGCTCCCGCAGCCGGTCGGACACGCAGCGTGACGAGACTGTCGGACTGGAGGCGCCGTTCGTCCCGGACGCGGAGAGCCTGCGGCGGTCGGTGGCGCCGGGGCGTACCTGCAGGGCCTGGCCCTCATGGCGGGCACCTGTCGCGGCCATCCAGGGAGTGACGCAGGTCACATGCGGTGATGTCACATCGGGCCGGTCCGCCCCGTCATAGGTGTGTCATCGCAGGAACGACGCCTTGGAGCGCATCATGGAAGCTCGTCTGTCCCCCTTCACCAACCCGGTCCTGGGCAAGGTTTTCAAGCACCTGATCGCCGCGGGCAAGGCCCTGGCGGACTCGACTCTGCCCGCCTCGACGCAGGAGCTGGTCAAGCTGCGCGCAAGCCAGATCAACGGCTGCGGCTTCTGCACCGACATGCACTTCAAGGACGCCGTGCACGCCGGAGAGTCCGCGGAACGCCTGAATCTGGTGGCGGCCTGGCGGGAGGCAACGGTGTTCACCGAGGCCGAGCGCGCCGCGCTGGAACTGACGGAGGAGGCCACCCGCATCGCCGATGCGGCCGGCGGTGTCCCGGACGCGGTGTGGGCGAACGCCGCCAAGCACTACGACGAGGACCAGCTGGCCGCTCTGGTGGGTGTCATCGCGGTCATCAACGCCTTCAACCGCGGGAACGTCATGCTGCAGATGCCGGCGGGCGACTACCAGCCCGGCCAGTTCGGATGACCTGATCGCGCTGATCGACCTGACTGTCCTGACTGCTTCGGCTGGCCCGACTGCATCGGCCGGGCTGACTGCCGCGGCAAGTGAACGGGCCCGCACCGGTCCCGTTCACTTGCCGTTTTGCCACTTCGCCACTTCGCCACTTCGTCGTTTTGCCGCTTCGTCGCCTTGCGACTTCGTGGTCTTGCGACTTCGTCGCTTGGAGGCGCCGTCAGGCGGGCAGCGCGGCGAGCCAGTCGGTCAGGAAGCGGTTGACCTCGGCGGGGCGTTCCTGCTGGATCCAGTGGCCGCAGCCGTCGAGGATGTGGGAGGCGATCAGGCCCGGCAGGGTGACCGGGTAGGCGTCGATCGCGTCGGTCAGCCATGTGGTGGAGGCATCCAGGCTGCCGCCGAGGAACAGGGACGGCTGGCGCAGGGGAGCGCCGGCGTGGGCGGCGAGGTCCTCCCAGTCGCGGTTCATGTTGCGGTAGCGGTTGAGCGCGCCGGTCAGTCCGGTGCGCTCGAACTCCCCGGCGTAAACGTCGAGGTCGTGTTCGCTGAGCCAGGCGGGTGGCCGACCGGTGGGGAAGCGGTCCCGCAGCGTCCCGGTGGGGCTGACGAAGTGGGGGTCGGGGGCGCCGGGGGTGGGCATCGTGTCGGCGGACAGGGCCGCGTAGAAACCCGCGAGCCAGCCGCGCACATCGGGTTCGATCTCGGCCTCCGCGCGCCCGGGCTGCTGGAAGTAGGAAACGTAGAACTCCTCCTCCCCACCCATCTGGGCGAAGACCTCGCTGGGGCGGGGCCCGCCGGGCGGGGTGTACGGGACACTCAGCAGCCCCACCGCCGTGAAGACCTCGGGGCGGAGCAGCGCGGAGTTCGCGGCGATGGTCGCACCCCAGTCATGGCCGATGACCACCGCCGTTTCCTCGCCCAGGGCGTGCACCACCGCGACGTTGTCCGCCACCAGATCCACCATCCGGTACGCCTCCGTCGCGGCCGGCTTGGAGGAGCGGCCGTAGCCCCGCACATCGATGGCGACCGCGCGGTATCCCGCCGCCGCGAGGGCCGGCAGTTGGTGGCGCCAGGAGTACCAGCATTCCGGGAAGCCGTGGACGAGCAGTACCAGCGGCCCGCTGCCCTGCTCCGCGAGGTGGATCCGCCCGGCGGGTGAGGCGACCGACCGGTGGGTGACCTCCGCGATGTGCTGCACAGTGCATCTCCTCCAAGACCGTGTCCTTACCTGGTGCCGCTTTCGGCTCGCCGTCGATCCTGCGGGAGGGCCCGCCACCGTTTCGAGCTTTCTTGCCGTTTCGGCAACTTGGCCGGCGGCGGCTTTCGACCGGCCGGTGTCGTGCCGTCGCTACCGGCGCGTTCGCATGCACGTCTCCAGGTACCGAATGAGGTCGTCGGCCGGGCCGAGGTCGGTGCTGCCGTCGGTGACCAGACTGTGGTCGTCGTACGTCAGCCGGTACTCGAAGCGGTCTCGGGAGTCCGCGGAAATGCTGCGGGCAGGCAGCTCGGTGAAGTCGACGGCGGCCAGGAGCGAGTCCAGCTTCTTGCGCTCGGCACTCGACAGGCCACGGGCCTCGCGACTGCCCTTGCGGTCGGTGAGCCGGACCGATCCGTCGGGGCGCACCTCGATGCCGTGCTGAACGCCGGCGATGCCGCCGGTGATCGAGAGTGCCACGTCGTCGGTCCTCGGCCCGGTGTGGTCTTCGGAAGCGGCGGACCGTCCGCACCCCACCAGCAGCAGGATGATCGTGAGGAGGGCGAGCAACCGCCCGGTGTACGTGGCCATGTTCGCTCTCCCAGGGCTCGGTGGGGCCCACGATACGGGCGGGCCGGCCGCTGGGCATCGCCAACGGCGGCCGACTGACGCCGTGTCGGCACCTGGCGAACAGCCGGCCTTCGCCTCGTTGACATGTTCAGCGCTAGTCGCAATGCTGTCGGAGCGCGCTCTTCCATCGATGTAAAGCGAGCGCGGACGTGACAGGGAAGCAAGAAGAGCAGCCCGGCCGAAGCAGTAGGACCGGAACAGCAACAACTGAAAAAACAGAACCGACGGGCAGGGTCGTCCTCGCAGCCTCCTCCGACGCGACCCCGACCGGTTGTCGTCCTGGTGCCGGTGCTCTTCCGCCGGCTCGCCGTCGGAGCGGAGGCCACTCATGGGACGGATTCATGAAGCTTTCTCGTTGTCTTTCCGGCGTCGCTGCCTTGGTGCTGTCCGGCGCCCTGGCCGCCGTCATGACCGTGTCGACCGCCGAGCCCGCCCGCGCGGAGCAGACCGGCCTCCGAGCTGCGGACCCGAGCGTGATCCGGGTCGACAGCACCTACGTCTCGGTGCAGTCGACCGGCGGCGGCATCGCCGTGCGGCAAGCCGCATCGACGGCCGCGCTCGCCTCGGCGCCCGCCCGCCAGGTGTGGTCGGACACCCGTGACCTCGGGGAGGTCTGGGCTCCGGAGATCGTGCGGGACGGTGGCCGCTACTACATCTACTTCTCCGCCGGTCGCGGGTCGGCCCACCGGATGTACGCCATCAGCTCCACCGCGCCCGACAGCGGCTACACCGCCGAGACGAAGCTGGCACTGCCGGACGACAAGTGGGCCATTGACGGCACCTCGTTCACGTTCAACGGGCAGCGCTGGTTCGTCTGGTCGGGCTGGGCCGGTGACACCAACGTCGAGCAGAACCTCTACATCGCCCGGATGAGCAGTCCCACCACCCCGACCGGCGCGCGGTACGTGATCTCGCAGCCGCGGGAGAGCTGGGAGCGGGTGGTCGGCAACCCGTTCATCAACGAGGCGCCCGAGGCCATCAAGGACCCGAACGGACAGTTGCACATCGTGTACTCCGCCAACGGCAGCTGGAGCGAGCAGTACTGCCTGGCCGACCTGCGGCTGCGGGCCGGTGGCGATCCGACCTACGTGTGGGACTGGTACAAGTCCAACGGCTGCCTGTTCGGCTCCAACCGCGCCACCATGATGGCCGGCTGGGACCCGACGCTGCACGTCAACGGCCCCGGCCACCACAGCTTCGTCCTGCTCGACGGTGACATCGGCACCAGCCCTCCCGCGGGCCCGAAGTTCCCCCTCATGTTCCACGCGGTGCCGAAGGGGACGCCGTACTCGTGGGAGAACCGGTACTGGTACACCGGCACGTTCACCTGGTGGGGCAACACCACCTACAGCCGCGCCAACGTCCCCGGCCCGAACACGGACACCGGCTGGAGCATCAAGTTCTTCGAGTAGTGACCTCGTCACTCACCGGTCGCGCCGTCGGCGAGCTCGCGCACCACGTCGAGCTGGCCGACGTGTCGGGCGTACTCCTGCAGCAGGTGAAACAGAATCCAGCTCAGGGTGGGGTGGTGGTCCGGTGGATTGAAGCCGCCGCCGCTTCGTGCGGTTTCATGGAGTCGGGCGCCGGCTGCGATGGTGCGGGAGCGCGCGCATTCGTCCAGGAAAAGCTTCTTGATCTCTTCCGGCGATTCGTCCGCCGAGACGGTCCACCTTCCTGTTTCAGGGTCGGTCTCGCCCCAGACCGGGTCCACCTGTTCGCCGGCGAATCCCCAGCGCAGCCAACGCCGTTCCACGAATGCGAGGTGCTTGAGCATGGCGAGCGGGGTCCAGCCGGAGGGGAGTCTGCTGGTGCGCAGGTCCCGCTCGGACATGCCGTCGAGCTTCCGTAGCAGCGCGTCGCGGTAGTAGTCGAGATACCCGAGCAGGAGCTCGTGGGGGTCGGTCAAGGTATCGGCGGGCTCGGGGAAGTGCGTCATGGAGTGGACGCTAATGCCGGGCGGGCACGATGAGCCACCTGGTATTTCCCTTGCGGCCGGTCTCATCCTTCCGCGGAACAGGGGCGGGAGTGGTCCCGGTGCGACGCAGCGTCTTGTCAGTGGGACACTCGGGTCGTATAACGTTGTAAAGCGGCGCCGGAGAACCCCAACGACCGGACGTGCCAACGGCGTTGGTGAGGGGTCCGCATCGGTCACCGGGGGCGGGCCGTTGGAGAAGGGATCGACTTGCGGGTCAGCCTCAAGGACGTCGCCGCGCACGCGGGGGTCTCCATCAAGACCGTCTCGAACGTGGTGAACGACTACCAGCACGTGACCCCGGCCATGCGGGCACGCGTCCAGCGGTCCATCGACGCGCTCGGCTACCGGCCCAACCTCGCTGCCAGGCACCTCCGCAAGGGGCGTACGGGCATCATCGCCCTCGCCCTGCCGGAGTTCGGCAACCCCTACTTCGCCGAACTCGCCGCCGCGGTCATCGACGCGGCGGCCGAGCACGACCACATCGTGCTGCTGGACCACACCGGCGGCCGCCGCGAGCAGGAAGTCCTGGTCAGCCAGGCGTTCCGGGCGCGGGTCATCGACGGACTGATCCTCAGCCCCATCGAGCTGGCGGCCGACGACTTGCGCGACCGCGCGGAGGACGTGCCGCTGGTCCTGCTCGGCGAGCGCGAGTACGACCTGCCGTACGACCACATCGCCATCGACAACGTCGCCGCCGCCCGTACCGCCGTCCGGCACCTGATCTCCCTGGGGTGCCGGGAGGTGGCGTTCATCGGTGCCCGGCGCGGCAACAGCGAGCCCGCCGAGTTGCGGTTGCGCGGCTGGCGCGCGGAGTTGACCTCCGCCGGTCTCTCCGTCGACGACGGGCTGGTGGCCGCCACCGACGGCTGGGGGTACGGGGACGGCGCCGCGGCGATGGTGGGCATACTGACGGGCGGCCGGCGCCCCGACGCGGTGTTCGCCTACAACGACCCGATGGCCATGGGTGCGATGCGGGTGCTCCACGAATGGGGGCTACGCGTGCCCGAGGATGTCGCGGTGGTCGGATTCGACGACGTGGTCGAGGGGCGCTTCGGCGCGGTGACGCTCACCTCCGTGTCACCGGACAAGGGGGCCATCGGCCGGCTCGCGGTGGAGTCGGTACTCGCACGGCTCGGCGGTACCACCTCCGAGGTCCGGCGCATCCGGGCGGGCCACCGCATCGTGGAGCGGGAGAGCACGCTGGGACGGCGTCACGCGGCGAACGACGGGACGATCCGTGTTCCCTCCTGAGGCCGTCCGCCGGCGCGCGCTCCTTCGGCCGGCCCGGTCAACGTCCGTGTCCGGCCAGCGCAGTGGGAACGTCGCGCGTGGGGCGGTGCCGACAGTGCCTCCCGTACTGGTCAAGGGCGCGCACCTTCCTGCTCGGCGCGCCGATGCCCGGCGGCTCGACCTCCCCGCTCCGCCCCCGCTTCCGTCCCCTGCTCCGCCCGCATCTCGTGCGTGAAGGGTTTACAGCGCCCTTCCAACGATGTAAAAACCCCTTGCGGCGGACCGAACAACGTCCAGCGCCTGGGGGAGACGCACCACTTCCGCTCGTCGTTCAGCTCCCCCTATTCCTTCACAGCAGCACCCGGAACGGGGTCTTCATGCGACGTACTCACCGCCCTCACCTCCTCGCCCGTCCTGCGCTCGTGGTCGTTGCCGCCGCGGTGGTCCTGGCCGCCTCCGGCTGCGCGAAGTCGGAGGACGACGTCTCGGACAGCGACAAGTCCTCGTCGGCCGCCGAGGCCGGTCAGAAGGTCGTCACGCCGAAGCCTGGCAGCAAGAGCTGCACCATCGAGGCCTACGGCGGCAGGAAGCTGGACCTGAAGAAGGGGGCGACGGTCGGCTTCTCCCAGTCGGAGAAGGAGGCCAACCCCTTCCGTATCGCCGAGACGAAGTCCCTCAAGGACGAGGCCTCCCGACGCGGCGTCAAGCTGCTGACGGCCAACGCCCAGTCGCAGTTCTCCAAGCAGATCAGCGATGTCCAGGACCTGCTGGCCAAGGGCGTCGACCTGCTGGTCATCGCGCCGCTCAACTCCGACGGCTGGGACCCGGCGCTGAAGGCCGCCGCCGCCAAGAAGGTGCCGGTCATCACCATCGACCGCAAGATCAATGCCACTGCCTGCAAGGACTACGTCTCCTTCATCGCCTCGGACTTCGTCGAGCAGGGCCGGCGCGCCGCCGACCAGATGATCAAGGCGACCGGCGGCAAGGGAGAGGTCGCGATCCTGCTCGGCTCCGCCGGGAACAACGTCACCACCGAGCGCACCAAGGGGTTCAAGGAGGCCATCGCCAAGAAGGCCCCGGGCCTGAAGGTCGTCTTCCAGCAGACCGGCGACTTCACCCGCGAGAAGGGCCAGCAGGTCACCGAGCAGCTCATTCAGTCCAAGCCGGGGATCAAGGGCATCTACGCGGAGAACGACGAGATGGGCCTCGGCGCGGTGGCCGCGCTCAAGGGCGCGGGCAAGAAGGCCGGCGACATCAAGATCGTCACCGTCGACGGTACCCGCAGCGCCGTCCAGGGCGTCGTGGACGGCTGGATCAGCGGTGTCATCGAGTCCAACCCGCGATTCGGCCCGCTGGCGTTCCAGACGCTGGACACCTTCACCAAGGGGGAGAAGGTGCCCCAGGACATCATCATCCAGGACAGCGCCTACACCCCGGACAACGCCCAGCAGGACCTCGGCAAGGCGTACTGACGAGCAGGGCATCGGCAAGGCCTACCGGCCTGCCGGCAGGGTCCGGCCGCCCGCGGCCCTGCCCGCCCCGCCGCCTCCTTCCGTCACCGCCTGCTCCTCGCTCCACCCGCCACCCCTCACCGTCCTTGTCAGGAGGCACAGGTGTCTGCCCCGGCCGAAGTCCTCGCCGTTCGCGGCCTGAGCAAGTCCTTCCCCGGCGTCCGGGCCCTGGACGACGTGGACCTCACCCTGCGCCCCGGTGAGGTCCATGCCCTGATCGGCGAGAACGGCGCCGGTAAGTCGACCCTCATCAAACTCCTCACCGGCGTCCACCGACCCGACGCCGGCGAGATCACCTTCCAGGGCCGCAAGGTCTCCTTCGGCACACCGCTGGAGGCGCAGAAGGCCAGCATCTCGACCATCTACCAAGAGGTCAACCTGATCCCGCTGCTGAGCGTGGCCCGCAACCTCTTCCTCGGCCGTGAGCCACGCAACCGGCTGGGCCTGCTGGACTTCGCCCGCATGCACCGCGAGGCAGCGGAGACGCTGCGCACCTACGGCGTCCGGGTGGACGTCCGGCAACCGCTGCGCACCCTCGGCGTCGGTGCCCAACAGATGGTGGCGCTGGCCCGCGCGGTGGCGACCGACGCACGGATCGTCATCATGGACGAACCCACCTCCTCCCTCGAACCGCGCGAGGTGGAGACGCTGTTCTCGGTGATCCGGCGGCTGCGCGACGACGGCATCGCCGTGGTCTACGTCAGCCACCGCCTCGACGAGCTGTACGCCGTGTGCGACACGGTCACCGTGCTGCGCGACGGCCGCCGGGTCCACCACGGCCCGCTGGCCGGCCTCGACCGGCTGGCGCTGGTGTCGACCATGCTCGGCCGGGAGCTGGGCGAGGTGCGCACGGAGGGGGTGACGAAGTTCGCCGGCGATCACCGCATCGCCGATTCCCAGCCGGTACTGGACGCCGAGGGACTGACGGTCCCGCACAAGCTGCACGGCGTCTCCGTACGCATCCGGCCGGGCGAGGTCGTCGGACTGGGCGGGCTGCTCGGCTCCGGGCGTACCGAGACGGCGAAGGCCATCTCCGGCGCCCTGCCGGTGCGCTCGGGGAACGTCACGGTGGCCGGCGTCCCGCTGCGGGGCGGCTCGACCGCAGCCGCCATCCGGGCGGGCATCAGCCTGCTGCCCGAGGACCGCAAGAGCGAAGGCATCGTGCCCGGCCTCTCCGTCCGCGAGAACATCGCGCTGGCCGCCCTGCCCCGCCTCTCGCGCTTCGGGCTGGTCTCCGAGGCCCGCCTGGACCGGATCGTCGACACCTTCGTGAAGCGGCTGCGCATCAAGGCGTCCTCACCGCACCAGAAGGTCGGCGAGCTCTCCGGCGGCAACCAGCAGAAGGTGCTGCTGGCCCGCTGGCTGGCGATGACCCCCAAGGTACTGCTGCTCGACGAGCCGACCCGAGGCATCGACGTCGGCGCCAAGGCCGAGGTGCAGAAACTCGTGGACGAGCTGGCCGCGGACGGCCTGGGCGTCCTGCTCATCTCCTCCGACCTGGAGGAACTCATCGAAGGGTCCGACCGCGTGGTCGTACTGAAGGACGGTGCGGTCGTCGGCGAGCTGACCGGCGACGACGTCACCGAGGACGAGCTGATGCGGACCATCGCCGGGGACGTTCCGGCGCCGGACGTGGCCAAGGGGGTGACCACCGATGGCTGAAGCCACCCTGCACACCGCCCCGCTGGACAAGGCCCGCCTCCTCCAGTGGCTGCAGACCTACGGCGTCTACGCGGGCGTGGCGCTGCTGCTGGTCGTCAACACCGTCATCACACCGCACTTCCTGTCCGCCGAGAACTTCCGCACCCAGGCCGTGCAGGTCGCCCCGGTCATCATCGTCGCGCTGGGCATGGCCCTGGTCATCGGCACCGAGGGCGTCGACCTGTCGGTCGGTGCCGTGATGGCACTGGCGGCCTCGGTGACGGCCCTCTACCTCGGCTACGGCCTGCTGCCCGCCCTGTTGGTGGTGGCACTGTTCGCCGCCGGAGCAGGCCTGGCCAACGGGGCACTGGTCGCGTTGGTAGGAGTGCAGCCCATCGTCGCCACGCTGGCCCTCATGGTCGGCGGCCGGGGCCTCGCCCTGGTGCTGCTGCCGCAGCTGAAGGACCTCCACAACCCCGGGCTGGCCTCCCTGGGCTCCGGCGACATCGCGGGCATTCCCTACCTCATCCTGATCGCCGCCGCCCTGGCCCTGCTGATCGCCTTCGTGGTGCGCCGCACCACCTTCGGACGCCGGCTCCTCGCCATCGGCGACAGCCGCCCCGCAGCCCAGCTCGCCGGCCTGCCCGTACGCCGAGTGCTGATCGTGGTGTATGTCCTCTCCGCACTGCTCGCGGCCGTGGCCGGCGTCCTCGCCACCGCCCGGCTCCAGGCCAGCGACCCGACCTCCCTCGGCAACCTGATGGAGCTCTCCGCCATCACCGCCGTTGTGGTCGGCGGCACCCCACTGAGCGGCGGCCGGGTCAACATCGGCGGCACGGTGGCGGGAGCCGTCCTCATCCAGCTGCTCACCGCCACCCTCATCAAGCACGATCTGCCCCCCTCGTGGACACAGATCGCCCAGGCCATAGTGATCGTGTGCGCGGTCTACGCGGCACGGGGACGGGGAAAGCGATGACCGCCACGGGGACGGACACGCCCGTGACCACCGCGAGCAACGAGCCGACGGCCGCGTCCGAACCGGTGGGCTCCGCCCGCTCCGAGCGGCTGAGCGCACTGGGCCAGCAACACGGCGCGCTGGCCGTCCTGGTCATCGTCGTCCTGGCGGCGTCGTTCGGTCTGGACTCCTTCGCCACCGGCGACAACATCGCCAACATGGCGACCAGTTCGGCGTTCCTCGCCATCGTCGCCCTGGGCATGACCTTCGTGATCATCACCGGTGGCATCGACCTGTCCGTCGGCTCCCTGTTCGCCCTCGGCGGTGTGCTGGCCGCGTGGGGAGCGCGCCACGGGTCCCTGCTCGCGCTGCTGCTGCCGCTCGTGGTGTGCGGCGCTGTCGGCCTCGTCAACGGGCTGCTGGTGGCCCGCTCGCGGCTGGCACCCTTCATCGTCACCCTGGCCGCCATGCTCGGGGCGCGCGGCCTGCTGCTGGCCCTCACGGACGAGGGCGCCGACACGTACCTGATCGGCAAGGGGACGTTCCTCGCCCACCTCGGCCAGGGCACCACCCTCGGCCTGGGCAACCCCGTATGGATCACGCTGGCCCTGTTCGTCGCGGGCGCCGTCGTGCTGCGCCGTACCCGGTTCGGCCAGCACGTGTACGCGGTGGGCGGCAACGAGGACGCGGCGGCCCTGATGGGTGCCCCGGTGGCGCGTACCAAAATCCTCGTCTACACGATGTCCGGCGTACTGGCGGGGCTGGCCGGTGCGCTCAACGCCGCCTGGCTCGCCTCCGGCGTGACCATCCTCGGCAACGGCATGGAGCTGGACGCCATCTCCGCCGTCGTCATCGGCGGCACCCTGCTGACCGGCGGCCTCGGCTATCTCAGCGGTTCGCTGGTCGGTGTCCTGCTGCTCAAGGTGATCCAGAACGTCATCAACCAGATCGGGTCCCTGGACTCCTCCTACCAGCAGGTCGTCAGTGGTGCCTTCCTCGCCGTCGTGGTCATCGCCCAGACCTGGCTCGGCCGCAGGCGGCAGCTGATGTGAGAACCCCGCACACGCGCGTCTCCGCCCCCACCCCTCAAGGAGTCACGATGCGTCGCTCACCCGCACCTCGTTCCCCGGTTCCCCGGCTCCCCGGTTCGGACGGTGGGCCCGACGGGCCACCACCGCACTGGCCGCACCGACCCTGCTGGGCGGTACGGCCCTGACGGCTTCCGGCGCTGCGGCTGCCGCACCCCGGGCGTGGACCCCGAAGCCGTCGCCCGCACCCAGTGGGAGGCGGAGTACGACCGCGTCAGCGACCAGCACCGCAGCTCTCCGCCCCCCCATGACGTGGGTCAACGAGAACGAGGGCTGGGGCAGGTACGACCAGGCCCGCATCGCACGACTGGCTGTACGCGTCAGCCCGGCGCGTACGCATATGGCACGTATGGTGAATTTCTGTGTGCAACGTCCGGTTCTGTATGTCTCGTGTTTGGACGGCTTCCGGCCGGTGATCCGCAGGCTTCGTGGTCACCGCGGGCGTTGGGCAGTCGGACGACCGCGCCACCTGACAGATCCGCAGGCCAGGGCCCATACACCGGCATCACCGACGGCCGGTCCGATGCGAAGGAATCCTGACGATGGTCGACACCAACCCTCTCAAACACGCCGCGGACAAGGTCGCCGACGCACTGCGGCCCGGGTCCGGGCCGGAGGAGGGTATTCCCGGCAAGCCCGGCCCGGAGACGCCGCCGGTCCTGGAGCCGGTGGAGCCGCGTGGCCCGCTGCCGCCCAAACCCGACCAGCGCGGGCCCGAGACGGTGTCGCCGACCGGGCAGCCCACCGGTGCGGACCAGTCCGACGTCGCGCAGCGCGACAGCCGCCTGACGGACGCTCAGGGGACCCGACTGTACGAAACCGACCACTCGCTGAAGGCCGGCCCCCGCGGGCCGGTGCTGCTGCAGGACCACCACCTGCGGGAAAAGGTCATGCACTTCGACCACGAGCGCATCCCGGAGCGCGTGGTGCACGCGCGCGGCGCGGCGGCCCACGGCGTCTTCCAGGGGTACGGGACGGCGGCGAACGTCACCAAGGCGGCGTTCCTCGCGAAGGACGTGGAGACGCCGGTGTTCGTGCGGTTCTCCACGGTCCTCGGCTCGCGCGGATCCTCCGACACCGTGCGCGACACCCGAGGCTTCGCGACGAAGTTCTACACCTCCGAGGGCGTCTTCGACCTGGTCGGGAACAACATCCCGGTGTTCTTCATCCAGGACGCCATCAAGTTCCCGGACATCGTCCACGCCGGCAAGCCGCACCCCGACCGGGAGATTCCCCAGGCCCAGAGCGCGCACGACACGTTCTGGGACTTCGTCACCCTGCACACCGAGGCGACGCACCACACGCTGTGGAACATGTCCGACCGTGGCATCCCGCGCTCCTACCGGATGATGGAGGGCTTCGGCGTCCACACCTTCCGACTGGTCAACGCCGCGGGTGAGACGACCCTGGTGAAGTTCCACTGGAAGCCGAAGCTCGGCGTGCACTCACTGGTCTGGGAAGAGGCGCAGATCGCCAACGGGGTGGACCCCGACTTCCACCGCCGGGACCTCGCCGATGCCATCGAGGCGGGGGCCCACCCGCAGTGGGAGCTGGGCATCCAGACCTTCCCCGACACGCCCGACCAGACCTTCGAGGGCATCGACCTGCTGGACCCGACGAACCTCGTCCCCGAGGAACTGGCCCCGGTGCAGCCGATCGGCCTGCTGACCCTCAATGCCAATCCGTCGAACTACTTCGCCGAAACCGAGCAGGTGGCGTTCCACGTCGGCCACCTCGTTCCCGGTATCGACGTCACCGACGACCCGCTGCTGGCCGGCCGGCTCTTCTCCTACCTCGACACGCAGATCACCCGGCTGGGCGGTCCGAACTTCCCCCAGCTGCCCATCAACCGGCCGCACGCCCCCGTCAACGACATGCTGCGGGACGGCATGCACCAGACAGCGGTGCATCGGGGGGTCGCCCCCTACAAGCCGAACTCGCTCGACGGCGGCTGCCCCTTCATGGCGGGTGCGGACACCGGCGCGTTCATCGAAACGCCGGTCGAGGTCCCGGCGGCACGGAAGGTGCGGGAAGCCCCGGAATCCTTCGCCGACCACTTCAGCCAGCCGCGCCGCTTCTGGCAGAGCATGACGCCGGTGGAGAAGGAACACATCATCGGTGCGTACACCTTCGAGCTCGGCAAGTGTTACGAGCAGGCCGTCAAGGAGCGGGGCCTGAAGGTCCTGGCCAACATCGACGCCGAGCTCTGCGCACGGGTCGCGGCCGGCCTCGGCCTGCCGGCCCCGGAACCGGCGGAGACCGTGGACCCGGTGGAGCCGAGCCCCGCCCTCTCGCAGGTCGGTGCCACCTGGCCGACGGACGGCCGGATCATCGGCATCGTCACCGACGAGTCCGGAGACCTGGACGGTGTACGCGCGGTGCGTCAGGCCGTACTCGACTCGGGCATGGTCCCCCTCGTCATCGCCCCGGCCGGTGGGAAGCTCGGCACCGGCGGCGACGCCATCACGGTGCAGCGTACGTACGCCACCGCCCGCTCCGTCGAGTTCGATGCCGTCCTCGTGGCCGGGACACCCGGCACCGGCAAGGACGCGCTCGGCGCACGGGACGCCAAGGCGGCCGCCGGCCCGGCCGGTGAGCAGGCCGCCGCCACCGACCCGCGCGTCGGACTCCTGCTGGCCGAGGCCTTCCGGCACGGCAAGGCCATCGGCGGCTGGGCAGGCGCCGACGCGGTGTTCGGCACGGCCGGTGTCCCGGCCGACGCGCCCGGTGTCGTGGTCGGCGACAGCGGCACCGCAACCCTGGAGCAGGTCGCCCAGCTCCTGGGCAGTCACCGAGTCTGGGAGCGCTTCAGCCCCGCAGTGTGACGGGAAGTGCCTGTGGAGCTGCTTCCCCGGCGCACGCCGCCGCTGCGGTTCTCGCGAGGTCAGAGGCGCGCAGCAGCGGTGGGTGGTGAGGAACTGCGACGGCGCGTGGGGATTCCGCGGGGCGCGGCGACGTTTGCCGGGGGAGGGGCCGGGCACGCGTCGCTCATGCTTCGGACCGGAGGCATACCCTTGGGAGCGGCGTATCTCCGCCGGGGTGTGCCTACGGAAACACGCTTCTCCTGGGGGAACCGCGATCTCTGATCGGCAGTTTCGACCAGGCAGGAGCCCGGACCATGCTCGCCTTATCCCGTTCCATGAGCTCACCCCGTTCCATGAGCTCACCCCTCCTCCACATCGCAGCGTCCGCGTCCCAGGAGCCGACCCAGCGGCGTCCCGACCGGGCGCCCACCCGGCCGCCGAACAAGCCCGCGCACCGTGACGAGCAGCTGCGCTGAGCCTCCGTCAGGAGTAGCCGCGCCGAGCCCCCGTCAGAAGCAGCCGCGCCGAGCCTTTCCACTCCTGGCGGCCGGACATCAGCCGCCTGAGGAGCCGCGCGGCAGCAGCTGGTGCGGTGAGACCACCCGGCGGGGCGCCACCTGTGCCATTCGGCCGTAGATGCGGTCCGCCAGCAACTGGAGGGCCGTGGTGGCGATGTGGTGTTTGTCCGGGGCGACGGTGGTCAGGCCCGGAGTGGCGTAGCGACCGTCCTCGATGTCGTCGAATCCGGCCACCGCCACGTCCTCGGGCACGCGCAAGCCACGCGCCAGGATGGCGTGCACGGCGCCGAGGGCGAGTTCGTCGGTGAAGCAGAAGACGGCGTCGGGGTGGTGCGGGCCCGCCAGGAGGAGTTCCATGGCGCGCCGGCCCTCGGCCCGGTGCAAGGACTCCACCGGTACCTCCCATTCGCGGCGCGACGTCAGCCCGGCGTCGACGAGGGCCTGCCGGTGCCCTATGAGGCGCAGCTCGGCGGTGCCGTTGCGGCGGTGCGGCTGGGTGCCGATGGCTGCCGGCCGGCGTGCGCCGCGGGCGATGAGGTGGGCGGTGACCTCCTTCGCGGCGGCCACGTTGTCGATCGCGACGTGGTCCACGGCGTCCTGGGGGTCGAGCTCGCCCAAGGTGACCACGGGGGTGGCGCCGGCCAGGGCCAGGATCTCGTGGGGAGCCAACATCCACGGGCTGATGATGATGCCGTCCATCGTGTGGCCGCCGGTCTTCGACAGCAGGCGCCGCTCCCGGTCCGCCAGGCCCTGGGTCTGGTCGATGAGGACGGTCCAGCCGCGCTGCTGAGCCGCCTCGACGATCAGGCCGGCCAGTTCGCCGAAGTAGGGAGAGCCGATTTCCGGGATCGCCAGCCCGATCAGGCCGGTGCGGCCCTGGCGCAACTGGCGGGCGGCGAGGTTGGGGCGGTAGTCGAGCTCCTCGATGGCGGCGAGCACCCGCTCGCGCGTCGCGGGTGCGACCGACGCCGAGTCGTTGACCACGTTGGAGACCGTGCGGGGGGAGACCCCCGCGAGCGCGGCCACGTCCCTCAGCTTCGCTGCCACCTGCGCCTCTTCCCTCCCTGGCCGGGCGACGGTACCGGTCCGGTCCGGCCCCGGCGACATGTTCCCGGCTTCATGATCGGATTCTCCCACGGCGGCTCAACGCTCCGGAAGAACTTTCCCGCATCCTATTGCCACGTTGCAATCAACGTGGCAAAAGTGGAGGGCAACCTTTCACCTCCGTTGCGAAGGAGCACGGCGTTGAACGCTTCCGCCCCCATGCCCACCGAGATCGGTACCGCCGTACGCGAGCTGTACACCGACGGCATCACCGCGCGTAAGGGTGCCTTCCGCGCCGACTTCGCCGACACCGTGCGGGAAGACATCGAGAAGGCCTACGAGGAGGCCCGAACGCGGCCGGGCGGCGCCGTGGGTCGCGGCCCGAACCGCTACTACGTCGAGATCCACCCCGAGCAGCTGCGCGGATTCCGGGAACTGGTGGACCACCCCTGGGTGCGCTCGGTCTGTGAGGCCGTGCTCGGCCCTGACTACACCTTCGTCGAGCTGGGCTTCGACATACCGTTCGCGGGGGCGGTCAACCAGCCGTGGCACCGCGACTTCCCGTCCCCCGGCGAGACGCGGCACGAGCACCGCCTCACGTCCCTGGCCTTCAACCTGACGGCCGTCGACACGGCAGAGGACATGGGCCCCTTCGAGATCGCGCCCGGTACCCAGTGGCAGCACGGCGGTGACTGGCACCACGAGATGTTCCCGCCGCGGGAGGACTTCCCGGACTACGAGGCACGGGCCGTTCGCAAGTACCCCCGCCGCGGTGACATCTCCGCCCGCTCGGCGCTGACGGTCCACCGGGGCACCACCAACCATTCGCCGCGTCCCCGCCCCGTCCTCGTACTCGGGGCCGACGCACCCGGCGCGGGCAACGACGGCCAGCACGACATGGCCGTCACCCGCTCCTACTGGGAGGCGCTGCCCGACCACCTCCGGCGCCACCTGAGCTGCCGTGTCGTGGACGTCCTGGAACCGATCGTCCAGCAGCACACCATCGAGGGACTGGTCATGGGCGACGCCTGAGCCGTCGGCCGCTCCGGCCCCCGTACCCCGCCCGCGTTCCTGCTTCCGGGCCCGCACCTCCGAAGGAACCTCCCGTGAACGAACTCCTGCCGGCCGACGGTGCTGTCGGCCGACGTGCCACCCGGGCCCGGCAGCCCGGCCTCCTCTACGCCGTGGCCGGCATCTCCGCGCTCGGCGGGCTGCTGTTCGGCTACGACACCGGCATCATCTCCAGTGCGTTGCTCGACCTGGCGCGCGATCTCGACCTCTCCACCCGCGCGCAGGAGATCGTGGTCAGCGCCATCCTCGTCGGCGCCATGGCCGGTGCTCCGATCTCCGGGGTGCTGAGCGCTCGCCACGGCCGGCGGCGCGTCATCATCGCGGTGGCCCTCGTCTTCGCCGCCGGCGCGCTGGCCTCGGCGCTTGCGACCTCCGCGGTCACCCTGGGGCTGGCCAGGCTGCTGCTCGGCCTCGCGGTCGGCGGCGCGTCCAACACCGTCCCGGTCTACATCGCGGAAACCGCGCCGCCCGCCGTACGAGGCCGGCTGATGGTGCTCTTCCAGCTGATGGTGGCGATCGGCCAGCTGGTCTCGTACCTGTGCGGCTACGCGCTCGCCGGGCCGGGCGGCTGGCGTTGGATGTTCGGGCTGGCCGTCCTGCCTGCCGTCGCCCTCGCGGCCGGCATGCTGCCGCTGCCGGAGAGCCCGCGCTGGCTGGTGGAACGGGGGAGCCGGAGCAATGCGGAGGCGGTCCTGGCCCGGTTGCGCGGACCCGGCCACGACGTCGGCGCCGAGGCGGCCGAGATCGCCGCGCTCTGCCGGGCCGGCAAGGCCGCGCCCCGCGGGCTGCGCGCCACGGTACGGGCGCTCGGTTCTTCCTGGGTGCGCCCGGCCCTCCTCATCGCTCTGGGCATCGCCGCCTTTTCCCAGCTCACCGGCATCAACGCGATGGTGTACTACGCACCCACGCTGCTCTCCGACGCGGGCTTCGGCGATTCGGTGGCTCTGCTGACCGGTGTCGGCATCGGTCTCATGCTGGTACTGGCCGGGGTGACGGGCGCGATCGCTGTGGACCGTATCGGGCGGCGGCGCCTGCTGCTGTGGCTCCTTCCGGGCTCCGGCATCGCCATGGCGGTCATGGGGATGGCGTTCCTCGCCGACAGCGGATCCGCGTTCCAGCGTGTGACGGTGGTGGCGGCGCTGTTCGCGTACATCTTCCTCAACGGCGCGAGCATGCAGGCCGTGGTGTGGCTGATCGCCCCCGAGGTCCTGCCGCTGGCCGTTCGCGGCCCGGCCACGAGCGCGGCGACGGCGACCGTCTGGGGGTTCGACCTGCTGATCGCGGTGACCGCGCTGACCTCGGCCCAGACGTTCGGGCTCACGGCCACCCTGCTGGCGTACGCGGTGATGAACGGTCTGTGCTGGGTCTTCGTCCTCCGGCGGGTACCGGAGACCCGCGGCCGTTCGCTGGAGGACATCGAGCAGCAGCTACGGGCGGGCGTGATGCGGCCTCGGGCGGACGAAGCGGCCCGCAGCCGGGCTTCGGAGACCGCCGGGCGATGACGGGGCCTCGTGCCCACCTCTTCCGTGTCCCGCCGCGGTCGTGGCATGCTCACGCTCGTCGCTCACATGAACGGTGTTCACATTCATGGATGACGTGGAAGGCGGGCTCATGGAGATCGGTAGACGCACCCTGCTGGGCAGTGCGATCGGCGTCGCAGCGGCGGCCGCACTGCCCGCCACCGCCACAGCCGCGGCGGCCGGGCACCGCAACACGCCCCTCTGGGACGAGTTCACCGCCCGGCCCTTCACGCACCCGCAGATTCCGTACGTGGGGCGGGCGGGCTGCCGGCCGGCCCACCGTCCCGGCACCGCCCGGAGCGGCGGAGTGCGGGACATCGATGTCGTACGCGACCACGGTGCGGCCGCCGACGGCTCGGCCGACGCCGCTCCCGCCATCAACCGGGCCATCGAGACGGTGGGCCGGCGCGGCGGCGGCACCGTCACCCTCCCGCCCGGCACCTACCGCATCGACGACGTCATCCGCATCGGTCACGACAACGTCGTCCTGCGCGGGGCCGGCAGCGGCCGCACCACGCTCCACGCCACCAGGAACCTGACCGAGATCGTCGGTCCCTACGGCAGCCGGTACGGCGGCGACAAGTCCAGCTGGTCCTGGGCGGGCGGCCTCATCTGGCTCTGTCCCGAAGCCCGTTGGGACTCCCTGGTCGCGGCGATCAGGAAGCAGGACTGGCCGTTCGAGGGCTGGACGGGCAACCGGCGGGACGAGTGGCGGCCGCTCACCGCCGTACATCCGGCCCGCCGCGGCTCCTGGACGGTGACGGTCGCCGACACGGCCGGCCTCACCCGCGGTGACCTGGTCCTCCTGCGCCTGACCGACGACGCGGATCACACCCTCCTGGAGCACATGGCGGGCGGCGGACCAGGGCCCGAGGCGTACCTCTGGGACGACAAGACCAAACTCACCAGCTACGTCCCCTACGAGTGGCCGGTGCGCATCGCCCACCTCAAGGGGCGAGCGGTGACCTTCGAGCGTCCGCTCCCGCTCGACGTACGCCCCGAATGGGACCCGCGGCTCACCACCCACGTACGGGCGCTCACGGGTTCCGGCGTCGAAGGGCTCACCCTTGAAGCCGTCGAGACGCCGCAGTCCCCGCACCTGCTCGACAAGGGCTACAACGGCCTCGTCTTCCAGTGCGCGTACGACTGCTGGGCGCAGGACGTCACCGTCCGCCACGTCGACAACGGCTTCGGGTTCGTCGCGGCCTCCGCCTGCACCCTGCGGACCACTCGCGTGGCGGGGCGCGGCGCACACCACCCGTACTTCTGCCGGGAGGGCTCGCACGACAACCTCGTGGAGGACTTCACCATCGAGGAACGCACCGTCCCCGCGCCGCCCGGCACCCAGTTGCACGGCATCAACGTCGAGGGACTGTCCAGCTACAACGTCTGGACGCGCGGCCGCATGGAGATGGGTACCTTCGACAGCCACCGCGGCCTGCCCTTCGCGAACGTCCGTACCGACATCACGCTGAACAACAACGGCCGGCACGGCGGGGACGCCAGCGCCGGCCCCCTCTTCGGCGCGCGGTTCACACACTGGAACATCCGCGTCACCAATGAACGGGCCGGCCTGGTGAAGATCGACGGACTGGCCCCGTACAGCGCCACCGTCGGCGTCTCCACGGTCCGCGAGTTCGACCAGATCGACGTCCCGGACTTCGCCGGTGACCTGCACTCCCGGCTGGCGGCGTACGGCCGCCCCGACTCGGTCCGACCACAAAACCTGTACGACGCGCAACGCCGGCTCCGCCCGTGACCGACTCCGTCTGCGACGTTTCCGGGGCCGCGCTCCCGCACCCGCCCATGCGGCCCCGGAATAGCTGGACATAGCATCGGTTCCCCTATGGACACCGTCACCCTCTGGGAATTCCTCGCGCTCGGCGTCGCCGCGGCACTCGTCGGCTTCTCCAAGACCGCCGTCAGCGGGGCCAACACGATCAGTCTCGCCGTCTTCGCGGCCGTCCTGCCCGCCCGCGATTCCACCGGCGCGCTGTTGCCCTTGCTGATCGTCGGGGATGTGCTCGCGGTACTCACCTACCGGCGCCACGCCCACTGGCCCACGCTGTGGCGGCTGTTCCCCGCGGTCGCCGCGGGCGTGGTGCTGGGAACGCTGTACATGGTGTGGGCGGACGACGCGGCGGTACGCACCTCGATCGGGGCGATCCTGCTGCTCATGGCCGCGGTCACGGTATGGCGGCGACGTGCCGCGGACAAGGCGGAGGAGCGAGGAGAGGAGAAGCGGGACGGGGGCACGGCAGGCGCCGCCCGTCTGAAGACGCGCTCCTACGGTGTGCTCGGCGGCTTCACCACCATGGTGGCCAACGCGGGCGGCCCCGTGATGTCCCTCTACCTGATCTCCACCGGCTTCAAGAAGCTCGGCTTCCTCGGCACCTCGGCCTGGTTCTTCCTGATCGTCAACACCTCGAAGCTGCCCTTCAGCGCCGGCCTCGGCCTGATCGACACCCGGTCACTGCTCCTGGACGCGGCCCTAGTGCTCTTCGTGCTCCCCGGCGCCTACCTCGGCAGGCGCTGCGTCGACCGGATCAACCAGCAACTCTTCGAGCGTCTCGTCATCGGAGCGACGGTTCTCGGCGGACTCCAACTACTGCTGCGCTGACGCTCGGCGAGCCCCTCCCACCGCTGCCGGCGTCACCTGCGCAAGGTGGCGAAGACCCCCCGGGTGCGGGCGCCGTCCGGCAGGCTCCAGTGACCGATGACGTGGCCGATCGTCCCGGCTGTGGCGGCCTCGGCACCGGACGCGTCGTCCGCAGTGGGCTGCAGGACGCGGTGCACGCGGAGCACCGTGCCATCCGAAGCCGTCAGTTCGGTGCTTTCCTGAGCGTCGGCGACAGCGGGGGAGAAGTCCGCGGAGACGGTGCCCTCGCCGGAGCGGGAGTGGCTGACCTCCCGGTCGGGGGTGTCGCTGACGCTTTGCGCCTGGGCCTGCGCCCGGCCCTCCATCAGAGCCAGCAACTGGGCGACCAGCACCGGGTCGTGGCAGCCGTCATAGGCCCATCGCGGCCCCAGCACTCCGTGTTCCATGGTGCCGACGAGGGCGTGCTCGGCCCCGTCGAGCGGGGCACCGCGGTAGGTGAAGGGAATCAGGTACGAGGCCGGGGCGGGGCCGGCGGAATCGGTGACCACCATGAACTCGATGCCGACTTCGCCTCGCGGGTCGTCCAGCCGAAACCCGCCCGCCTTCGCCAGCTTCGGGCTGCCAGGGCCGCCGCCGTACCACGGGCGGGACGGCAGCCACGAGGTGAGCAGCTCCAGCTTGGTCGGCGTGACGGTGGTGCGGTGGATGACGGACATGCCTGCGGCTCTCTTCCCCTGAGTGGACGCGAACTCCCACCCTTTCGCACACGCGGGCGCCTCCGCTACCCGTTTCGATCCGCTGTCCGCGCATCATGTGCGGCGCGTCCCGGGGTGTGGCCGAAGGTGCGGCGGAAGACGTCGATGAAGGCGCTCGCCGAGGACCAGCCGCACTGGTGCGCCACGGTCGTCACCGGCGTGTCCTGGGCGAGCAGTGCCAGTGCGTGACCGAGCCGCAGGTGGGTGCGCCACTGCGGGAACGTCATGCCGAGGTCCGCCTTGAACAGGCGGGACAGCGTGCGGTCGCTGGCGCCGACCTGTCTGCCCAGGGCCGCCAGGGTGCGGTTGTCGGCCGGGTCGGCGTGCAGGATCTCGCACACCGCTTTGAGCTGCGGTGCGGAGGGCGTCGGTACGTGCAGTGGTTGTTGCGGCGAGACCCGCAGTTGGTCGCAGAGGACGGCGCGTAGGCGCCGTTGTTCGGGGCTGTCGTCCGACGGGGCGCGGGTGCAGGCGAGGATCAGCTCGCGCAGCAGCGGGCTCACGCTCAACACGGTGGGCTCGTCCAGGCCGAGCGGATTGGTGTCGGCGGGCAGGCCGATCAGGTGCAGTTCGAGCTCGCCGTGTGCTTGGTGGGAGTGCACGGTGCTGGCCGGCACCCAGATCGCCCGCGTGGCCGGGGCGGTCCACGATCCCGCGCTGGTGGTGACGGCGAGTACGCCCCGGCCCGCGTAGACGATCTGGTGGTCGTCGTGCCGGTGGGCGTCGATGCCGGTGCCGGGGGCCAGCCAGCGGGCGCTGGTCGGCGCCGTCGACTCATGGCGGATTTCCCTCATTGATTGGCAGAATATCGGAAGTACGGCAGGGCGGCCACGACCGATCATGGCGCTATGCCAAGGAACAAGTCGATCGTCCTCTTGTCGGTCGGACACGCCTGTGTGGACGTCTACCAGGGCGCCGTGGCGGCCCTGGTCCCGTTCTTCGTGGCCGAGCGCGCCTACACCTACGCCGCGGCATCGGGCATCGTGCTCGCCGCCAGCCTGCTGTCCTCGGTGGCCCAACCCCTCTTCGGTGCGTTCACCGACCGGCACCCGTGCCCCTGGCTGCTGCCGGTGAGTACCGTGTTCGGTGGACTCGGCGTGGCCCTGAGCGGCATCAGCGGCTCGTACGCGCTCACGCTGCTGTTCGTGGCGCTGTCCGGCATCGGGGTCGCCGCGTACCATCCGGAATCCGCACGCATCGCGCGGGTCGCCAGCAAGGGCCGCCACAGTTCCATGGGGTGGTTCTCGCTGGGCGGCAACGTCGGCTTCGCCACGGCCCCGCTCCTGGTCACCGCCGTGATCGCCACCGGCGGACTGCGGTTCTCCCCGCTGCTGATCCTGCCCGCACTGGTCGGCAGCGTACTGACGTTGCCGGTGCTGCGGGCGCTCGCGAAGACCCCGCGCGCCGACGCGAGCAAGGGGGTCGCCGAGGGACGGGACGACTGGCGGTCGTTCATCCGGCTGTCGCTGGCGGTGGTGTGCCGGTCGATCGCCTTCGTCGGCCTGAGCACCTTCATCGCCTTCCACGTCCGGGAGCAGACGGGCGGCGGTACGGTGGCCGGGTCTGCCGCCCTGTTCGTGCTCTACCTCGGCGGTGCCGTCGGTACGGTCGTCGGCAGCCGCCTGGCCCACCGCTGGGACCGGGTCACGGTGGTGAGCACGGCGTACCTGACCACGGCGGCCGCGGTCGCCGGGGTGGTCTTCGTGCCCGGACCGGCGATCTACCTGTTCGTGGCGCTGACCTCGATCGGCCTGTACGTTCCGTTCTCGCTGCAGGTCACGCTCGCCCAGGACTACCTGCCCACCCGCGTCGGAACGGCCAGCGGGATCACCCTCGGCCTCATGGTCAGCGTCGGCGGCCTGACCAGCCCGATCATCGGCAGCATCGCCGACGCCACCTCGCTGCGCACGGCCCTGATGCCGCTGATCGTGATGCCGGTGCTGAGCTGGCTGCTGTTCCGCACCCTGCCCGAGCCGACCGTGCCCAAGCCACTGCTGGGGGAGACCGACGAGGAAACCCCGCCGGAGGCCGAATCCCACTCCACCGAGAGCGCCACCGAGAACAGCCGCCTCTGACGTCCGTTGCGGTGCGGCCGGCTCACGTCGGTGGGATCAGGGACTTGCGGAACTGCTCGATCACGTCGTCCAGGAGGCTCGTGCCCTCCGGACGCAACTGCGGCTCACCCTCGTGGAACGTGAGGTGTTCGTTGAGCAGGAAGAAGCTCTGCACCACGTGCCGGGCGCCCAGCGAGTGGGCCACGGGCCGCAGGGCGTAGTCGAGGACGAGGAGGTGGGCCATGCTGCCGCCGGTGGCCAGCGGAAGTACCGCCTTGTCCCGGAATCCGTACTGGGGCAGCAGGTCCAGGAAGGTCTTGAGCAGGCCCGAGAAACTCGCCTTGTACGTCGGCGTGGCGAGGACGATGCCGTCGGCCCGGGCGACCCGTTCCAGGGCCTCGGCGATCGCGGGATCGGTGGTGTCGGCGCTCAGCAGCGGCGCGGCCGGCAGGGTGCGGACCTTCAGGTGCCCGGCGTGCCACTCGTACTCGGCGAGGCGCCGCGCCACGTGGTCGCCGATGGCTTCGGTCTTCGAGGTCGCGGACGGGCTGCCGGATATGACCAATATATGGGACACAGCCACCCCTGGTGTCGTGTGGTCCGGTAGGGAAATCTGACGCATACGGAGCGGGCGGGGCGCGGTACGTGAACCGCGCCCCGCCCGCCGCGCGTCAGGCCGGCCAGCCGAACGCGCTGATGGTGTCGCGCTCGCGCTGCGGCTCCGGGTCGCTGAAGACGAAGCAGCGAGTGTTGGTGACGCTGCCGCCCTCGGCCTGGGCGGTCGAGAAGATCAGCACGGGCTTCGGGGCGCCTTCCCTGGTGAGAAAGTTGGCCCGGAAGTTGATGATCGGGGAGTCCTCGTCCCAGCGGCCGAGGAAGTCGTCGAGCAGCCCCTCGTCCTCGTAGATGGTGCGAATGTGCTGGCCGACGTACTCGTTCGGCGAAGAGGTGTAACCGACGAGCGAGACGTCCGCCGGGTTGGCGTGCATGACCTGGCCGTTGACGCCGATCAGGTGAATCGCCACCGGGGCGACCTCGTAGAACTCGCGCAGCACGTCCTCCTGGTCCTTGGCGGGGGCCAGCGTGGGCAGCGGGCGCTCGTTGACGGCGCGGATCCAGGACGCGGCGTCCGAAGTGATGTCCTCGGTGCTGTTGTTGGACACCGGGAGCCGCTCGCCCAGCTCCGGTCGGCTCACCCAATGGATACGCGTGTCCGCGCCGCTGCCGGTCAGGACGGCGTTCACCCGGGCCGTCTGCTGGTGTTTGCCGTCGGCGTCGCGGTAGGTGACCTGGACGTTCTCCACCCGCTGGTCCTTCTCCAGGCGCTGGATCAGGGTCTGGAGGCCGTCCGCCGAGCCGTCGACCAGGATGCGGCCGCCGAGCTGGTCGGCCTCCCCACCCATCAGCACGGACTGGGCGCGGTTGTGCAGGACGACGGCACCGGAGCGGTCGGTGACCGCGATGCCCACCGAGCTGTTCGCGATGACATCGATCAGTTGGTCGACCGAGGGGGCGCTCCGCTGGTCGTTCGACATGGTGACTCCATTCATGTGGGGTGCTGAGGTGGTGGAGATGGTGGTGGGGTTCGGTTCGGTGGGTTCTCTCACTCCGGGAGGGTGATGCGTTCGGGATGCCGGCTGTGGTCGACGATCCGCGTGATGGTCCGCGCGACCGCCTCCCGGTCGGAGAGGTAGTAGTCGTGGCCGCCGGGGAAGGTGAACAGCCCCAGGAACGGGCCGTTCGTGAAGCGCTTCCACTGCTCCATCTCGGTCGGGCGCGCGAAGGGGTCCGAGGTGCCGGACAGCAGGGCCAGTGGCGCCCGTACCGCCCGGTGAGCGGTCCGGTACTCGCCCCGCATCCGCAGGTCCCGGTCCATCCACTGCTCCCCGGCGCCGTCCTGCCGGTCCGGCGTCCGCAGGGCGGCGAACGCGGTGGCCAGCAGCGAGCGGGGGGTACTGCCCGGCTCACGGGCGCCCGACACGGAAAGGCTGGCGGCCTCGCAGCCGGCTCCGTCCTCGAAACGCAGCGTCAGTTCATAGGCGTACAGCGCGCCCAGACTGTGCCCGAAGAAGTGGAACCGGCGTCCTGGCAGGGCCTCGGCCAGTTCGGTGGCCCAACGGTCGGCCGCCTCGTGCACGGAGCCCGGTGACTCCGCCGCGGCCAGCCGGCCACGTCCCGGCGTCTCGCAGTGCACGGCGAGCAGGGTGTCCGGGAGAAGCGCACCGATCGGGAAGTACGGCGAGGTGACGCTGCCCGCCGGCGGCAGGAAGACGATGACGTCGTCGGCCCTGTCGGCAGCACCCTGCACAACCGTGCATCGTTCGGTACTACTGCCCATCGCCGCTCCCCGCGCAGATGTCGGCCGTCGGTGTCATTGGAGGAAGTTCTGCTCGATGTCCTTGAGGGTGCGGAAGGAATCGAGGCTGACGGCGTCCGCATCCAGCGCCGTGCCACGCAGGTCCTCGATGTAGAGGACGAGCTCGACGAACTGCAGCGAGTCGACGATCCGCGAGTCGATGATGTCGGTCTCGGGTGCGAGGTCCGTCATGTCCGGGTTGCGTTCGAGGATCCAGTCGCGTACGTCGGTCCAGGTCGCTGTCATCAGCCCTCCTTGTGCTGTGCGGCGTGGGGTCCGGTGGTGTCACCGTCCGGCGGTGTCACTGCCCGGCGGGGGCGGTCAGGCCGGCGAGGGCGTTGAACGCGCCCACCCGGTCCGCCACTTCGGAGGCCAGGGCGAGGTCGCTGGGGCTGAAGGCGCCGCGGCGGTGCTTCTCCGCGCGGACGAGGACGAGGTGGCCGCCGGACAGCCCGCGGTAGTCCAGGGAGAGCACCACCGCCGAGTCGCCGTTGCCCTCCCGCAGCAGCTCCAGGTGGCGCGGGTCGGTCTTCTTGGCGAACTTCTCGTGCTCGCTGATGACGAGCTGCGGCTGCCCCGTCTCCACGGCGAGCTCGCGCAGCGTCTGCACGATGGTGTTCAGCTCGTCCGGGGCCTGGACCACTGCTTGACCGCCGGTGGGCCCGGCGTCCAGCGAGATGGCGGTGGCGAAGAACGGTACGCAGGTGCGGGCGACGGCCGGCAGCACGTCCGCCGCGTCCTTGGTGTCGCGGACGGTGGCGCTGACGTGCGCGACGAATCCCAGGTTCTCCTCGGCAGCTTTGCGCCCAGCGATGTACTTCAGGGCGGTGTTCCAGTTCTGAGCCGGGGCTCCGGCGGTGTTTTCGGGCATGGCGAATCCTCGGAAGGTGGGGTGCGGATGAAATGCGGGAGCGGGGGAGCGGCGACCGCCGACCGATGTCGTACGGGCACGGCAGCACGCGGAAGGCGGGCCCTACCGGGCAGGCCGGTCGCTCAGTGGAACCGGACGTCCGGGTCGAGCAGGCACAGCCGCCCGTCGGCGAGGTGCAGCCGGTCGTTGCTGAAGTTGAGGACGGCCGAGCGCAGGTCGCGCAGCGCCTTCTCCAGGCCGGTCGGCGAGTCCTGGAGGTAGCCGTGCTTGAGGCCGACCGCGTCGATGAGTTCCTCGACGGCGGCGTGGCACTCCTCGGCCGCCGTGATCTTCAGGTTGTTCAGCAGCAGTTGGTGGCTGGTGACCGACCAGTCCGTCCCGGACTCGGCCAGCGCCTGGGTCCGGCGGAGCAGTGCGTGCACGGTCTCCAGCCGCTGCCGGGCGCGGGAGAGGCGGGTGAGCAGCAACTCGGAGCGGAGATCGAAGCGCTTGCGGCCCGCGGGGTCACGCAGCAGGTGCAGTACCCGGGACAGCGCCCCGGAGGCGGTGCCCAGCCACGCGGCCGACCAGCCGAGATGGGCGAGCGGGCCGAAGACGGACTGCACGATGCGGTGGAAGGCGCCGTGCTCACCGATCACCTGATGGCCGGGGATGCGACCGCTGATCCTGAGCGGCAGGCTGTGGGTGGCGCGCATGCCCAAGGGGCGCCACTCCCCGGCCACCTCCACGTCCAGCTGGTGACGGTGGGCGTACACGAGGGAGACATGGTGGTCAGCGGTGGCGTACGGGCTGCGCATGGTGATCAGGAAGCCATCGGCGCTCGTACCGCCGGTCGAGATGGGGACCGCCCGGTCGACCTCCAGCGTGCCCTCCGACTCGTGCAGCGGGGCCTCGGACTTGAACAGGTCGGCGCCCTTGCCGCTCTCGGTGGTCACGGAGGCCAGATACATCCGGCCCGACGCGAGGAGCGGGATCAGTTCCTCGCGCAGCGGCGACGCGGCGTGTCGTACCACCGCCTCGGCCTGCTGACAGTGCATCACGAAAATCATGGACAGCGACATGTCGGTACGCCCGAGCACGATGCCGGCCTCGATGAGGTCGTCGAGGGTACCGCCGAGGCCGCCCTCCTCCCTGGGCACCAGCAGACCCAGCAGGCGGGTGTTGCGCAGCTCTGCCAGGGCCTCCTCGGGGAACGTCGCGTCCCGGTCGTGGCGGTCCAGGTGCTGCTCGGCGACCTGGGTCACCGCCGCGAGGCGCTCCGCGAGGTCGGGAACGCCGGCCCGGTCCGCATCCTCGGACGTCGTTGCCGTTGCCGTTGTCATTGCCGTGGTCATCAGGCCTCTTTCCGGGTGCCGGCCGTGATCGCCGTGAGCGACCGGTAGTCGATCTTTCCGTTGCGGCTCAGGGGCAGGGCATCCCATTCCCGCCAGTGTCGCGGCACCATCACCGGGGGCAGGGCCGCACTGAGCGCCTGCTTCAGCTCCTGCTGCGACACCTCGCCGCGCAGGGTGTAGTGGGCGACGAGTTCGCTGACGGCGCCCTCGTCGGAGACGGTGACGGCACAGCTCTCGACGCAGGGGTGGCGGCTGAGGGTCGCCTCGATCTCACCCAGCTCCATCCGGACGCCACCGACCTTGACCTGCCGGTCGTTGCGGCCCAGGTAGTACACGAGCCCGTCCTCGACGCGGGCGAGGTCGCCGGTGCGGTAGATCCGTCCGGTCGCCGAATCCGGGTCGAAGGGGTCGCGGAAGAAGGCACGTTCGGTGGTGGCGGGGTCGTTGAGATAACCGAGCCCGACGCAGGTGCCGCCGATGAACAGCTCGCCGCTTTCCCCCGGTTCGGCCGGCCGCCAGGCGTCGTCGTCGGTCCGGAGCAGGACGTGGAGGGTGCAGTTGGCGACGGGGGAGCCGACCGGCAGCCGGGGACGCGACAGGTCGGCCCGCGTCACCACGTGCAGGGTGACGTCGTCGGAGCACTCGGCGGGCCCGTAGGCGTTGATCAGGGACACGTGCGGGAGGGTGTCGAGCACCTGCTCCGCGAGGGCGGGGTACAACTCCTCGCCGGTGGACATCAGCCACCGCAGCCCCGGCAGCGCCGCCCCCTCCCGGCGCCGTATGTCGTCGACGAGCCGGCCGATGACGGTGGGTACCAGCTCCACGACGGTCACGCCCGCGGTGTCGAGCGCACCGAGCAGCCAACGCGGCATGCGCATGGCGGCGTCGTCGAGCACGACGACCTTGCCGCCGACCAGGAAGGGGCAGAGCATCTGCCAGATGGAGATGTCGAACACCAACGGCGCCGAGAAGGCCACCGCGTCCTCCGGGCCCAGCGACAGGTCGGCCACCTTGGACCACAGGTGGTTGAGCAGACCCCGGTGCTCGATGGTGGCGCCCTTCGGGCGGCCGGTGGTGCCGGACGTGAAGATCGTGTAGCGCGCCTCGCCGGTGCGGTCGCCGTACGGGCCTTCGTCCGGGCCGACGGGCCTGCCCTCGTCCGGCAGGCTCAGGGTGCCGATTCCCTCGGCGCCGGCGGCGGAGCGGGCGGCGGCGCTGCCGTCGGAGTAGTCGAGCAGCAGCGCGGGCCGGCTGCGGTCGAGCACATCGCGTACGCGGCCCTCCGGCCAGCCCAGGTCGATCGGCAGGTACGACGCCCCGAGGCTCTCCAGGGCGAGGAAGGCGACCGGCGTGTGCGCACTGCGCGGCCCGACCGCGGCGACCACGTCACCGGCCCGTACCCCATGGGCCCGCAGCGCATCCCGCGCCGAGGCGACCCGGGCGAGCAACTCCGCGTAGGTCAGCGAGCGTTCGCGGTCCTGGACCGCGCAGGCGTCCGGCCGGGTCCGGGCGTGCAGGGCGACGTGGTCGAGGAGCGCGGTCGCCGCATCGAGGTCCGCGGGGTTGCGCAGGGCCAGTTCCCGTGCCCGGCTGACCGCGCCCGGCGCCAGGGGCAGTACGGGCCGGAGCTGTGGGTCGGGATCTTCGGTGAGGTGTGGGGACGTGGCCTGGCTGTCCAAGGTCTCTCCTGAATCCTTCGGGGGTGGCGAGTGGTGATCGGTCAGCCGGTCGTCGCGCCGACGAGGTGGGTCTCACCTGGCGGCCGGTTGCACGGACCACACGGCGCGGTGCAGGCGCGGCAGCCGAGCGGTGGGGCTCGTGCAAGGACCGAGCGGACGGCCGTAGCGGGGACCGTTCGCGGTGTCAGCCTTGCAACCCCCTGTCGAGACGTTGTCGAGGCCGTGTCGGAAGCGAGCTCCAGAACTGCTCAACGTTGTGCATGGAAACGGCAGAGATGCAGGTCAGAGCCGATTTTTGGGATTCGCGGGGGTGGTCGGGACGACGCCGACAGCGGTAGAACCGCCTTGGATACCGACCGACAGTGGCCTACCGGCGGGGTGGTTCGGCCCGTCTCGTCGGCGTCGTCCGTGGTGGATCCGCGGCCCTCAGCAGTACCGTGGGTCGGCGGAGGGCGGGCCGAGGCGGCGGAGGCCCGCCCTGCGGTGTCGCGGTCCGCTCACGCGGCGCCGAACTCCGAGCTCAGGATCGCCAGTTGCAGGTCCTTGAGTGGGGTGCCGGGCTCGATCCCGATCTCGCTCACCAGCCGGGTGCGCAGCGACCGCAGCACCTCCAGCGCCTCGGCCCGACGTCCGCCCAGCGCGAGCGCGCGGACGTACTGCGCGTGCAGTCCCTCGTGAAGGGGGTGCATGGTGGTCTCCGCGGCCAGCTGGGCGATGGCCCGCTGGTGCAGGCCGGCCTTGATCTGCGCCTCGGCCCGAAGGGTGATGGCGTCGAGCCGGGACTCCTCGAAGAAGCGACGCTTGGAATCGAGCACGGGGCCTGCCGGGGTGTCGACCAGCGCGTCACCTCGCCACAACTCCAGCGCGTCATCGAGCAGTGCGATGCCGGCCAGGCTCTCGCCCCGCTCCAACGCCCTGGTCCCCAGGTTCTTCAATCGTTGGAAATCCAACCAGTCCAGGCGGAGGTGATCGCCTTTCAGACCGTAGCCGCCGGCTCCGGTCACCAGGATTTCCCGGGCGACTTGGGCGGAGGGGCATCCGGTGAGTTGGGACAGTGTTTTCCGGCAGTTCAGTATGTAGGTTTGCAGGGTACGGAGGCCGGTTGCCGGCGGTCGTTCCCGCCAGAGTTCGCGCATGAAGGCGGATAACGGGACCACTTGATCCGCGTGGACCAGCAGCATGGCCATAACCGTGCGTATCTTCGGTGCGATCGAGACGCCTTCGGCCGATTCGGAGACGCCCAGGCGCAGGGGGCCGAGAACTCCGCTGTGAAGTGCCGCGCCGACTTCGTGGGTCAGCGGGTGTGGACGTGTCAACGGTCCGGAAGTGGGTTCGTCCATAAGCTTCGAGCGATACACCAGTGCCACCAATCTGTTCGGGTGCGGTATGCCGGTGACCATCGAAATTCACAGAAGCAACACGAACATACACAGGGCCCCACAGGTCAACCAGACGTGGCCGATCTCCTGTGGCGTTAAAGCTACGACCGGCCTTTGCATACAACGCTCGGGACGGGGATGAGTCATCTTCCGTTTCGCTCCATATGCGGCAACTGTCGCAGGGGTGTCGGAGGGCGGTGGACCCTTCCGGAGCGTGGAATTATGCGGGGCGGCTCGAAGCGGCTACCCGTAGTCACGTCCCGTCACGCCGCCGTGCGCACGGGCGGCCGACTCGCGATGCGGGACGGTGAAATGGCGCAATCTGCACTGTGGTTTCAGGTCGATCCGGCGGTTGACGGCCGGCGAGGAGGCGCCCGCGTTACATCGTCGTAACGGCTGTGTGGACCGCCCGTGCGGAGTTTCGTGGCAAGCACACAGCCGCCTTTTGAGCTGCGACTCGACGTTCTCTTGAACAGTTTCTTGAACACCCTTTGCAAGGCTCGCGATGTCCCCGCAAGCCGGCCGCCCGCTGAGCGTCGAAGGAGCCCAAGAGGCGCATAACGTTCTGAGTTGAAGCACTTCGCGGAATGCCGGGCAGCCCGGTTGCGGGAGCGGCCGGCTCCTTCACATCCCGTCGTACCACCCCGCCGCCGACGACCCCCGCACTCCCGGCACAGGCGCAGGCAGGAGACAGCTCACCATGCCCGACACCGGCTTCCCTCTTCGTGCAGGCCACCAGGCGTCCGCGGGTCGACGCCGACCGTGGACCGCCGTGGCACGGCAGGGCCTCGCCCTCCGGTTCATCCTGATCATCGGCGACGAGCGGCTGGCCGAGGCCCTTCGGGTCGTCTGCGACCACGACACCGTGGCGGTGGATTTCCCCGAGACCTCCGTCCGTATCGACCTGTCGTCCCGACAGCCTCCCGAGGAGGCCGGCGTCGTACTCGACTGCCGGGCCTCGTACCCCTCCGACGACCGCAATACCTCCAAGAAGACCCGCAGTTGGCAGCGGATCCTCACCGGCCGTCCCGGTGCACCGCACCAGAGGGAAGCGCTCGTGAGGGACATCCTGGCCGCCCGCCGCGAAGCCCTCCGGCCTGATCGTCGCCCGCCCGAAACCGGTCCCACATCGCTGCACCGTAGGCGTGGCCCGGCGCACCTCCCGCGGGCTCGTCTGTTCACCCCGTTGCCCCTCAAGGAGTGCAATGAACCGTAACCACGGAGACGCTTCACCCGACCCGGACGTCTTCGAGACCCTGGAGTCGGAAGTCCGTAGCTACTGCCGCGGCTGGCCGACCGTCTTCGACCGCGCCCACGGCTCGTACCTGTACGACGAACAGGGCCGCGCCTACCTCGACTTCTTCGCCGGAGCGGGGTCACTCAACTACGGTCACAACAACCCCGTCCTCAAAAGCGCGCTGCTCGACTACCTCGGGCGGGACGGCATCACCCACGGCCTGGACATGTCGACCGCGGCCAAACGCGCGTTCCTGCAGGCCTTCCAGGACGCGATCCTGGGCCCCCGGCAGCTGCCCTACAAGGTGATGTTCCCGGGCCCGACCGGCACCAACGCCGTCGAGGCAGCGCTCAAACTGGCCCGGAAGGTCAAGGGCCGCGAGACGGTCGTGTCGTTCACGAACGCCTTCCACGGAATGACCCTCGGCGCGCTGGCCGTCACCGGCAACACCTTCAAGCGAGCGGGTGCGGGCGTCCCGCTGGTACACAGCACTCCGCTGCCCTACGACGGCTACCTCGACGACGCCACTCCTGACTTCGCCTGGTTCGAGCGCCTTCTGACGGACAGGGGCTCCGGCCTGGACCACCCCGCGGCCGTGATCGTCGAGACCGTGCAGGGCGAGGGCGGCATCAACGTGGCCCGTCCCGAATGGCTGCGCGGACTCGGCGAGCTGTGCCGGCGCCACGACATGCTCCTGATCGTGGACGACGTCCAGATGGGCTGCGGCCGCACCGGTGCCTTCTTCTCCTTCGAGGAGTCGGGCGTCGTCCCCGACATCGTCACCGTCTCGAAATCCATCAGCGGTTACGGGCTGCCCATGGCGTTGTGTCTCTTCACGCCGGAACTCGACGCCTGGGAACCGGGCGAACACAACGGGACCTTCCGCGGTAACAATCCCGCCTTCGTCACCGCCACCGCCGCGCTCGACGCCTACTGGACCGACGACCAGCTGGAGAAGCAGACACTGCTGCGTGGCGAACAGGTCTCACAGGAACTCGCGACGATCCGGGCCGAACACCCGGACGAAGTGAAAGGGATTCGGGGCCGGGGGCTGGTGTGGGGCCTGCCGTTCCACGACACGCGGCGCGCGGCGCGGGTCGCCGCGCGCGCCTTCCAGCTCGGCCTGCTCGTCGAGACCTCCGGCCCGGACAGCGAGGTGATCAAACTCCTGCCACCCCTCACGGTGACCCCCGACGAGCTCGACGAGGGACTGCGCACCCTCTCCCGCGCGGTACGTGAGACGGCGTGAGCGGAGTATGCCGCCCAACTGCTTCCGCGCCTCCCGAGCGACCCGCTACTTGCCGACCTTCCAGGCAGCCGGCGGGAGTTCGCGGGCCCGGGAGTATATGTCCAGAGCGCGGCTCGGCGGGGTGAAGGGGTGGACGCGGGTGCCGTCGGCGCCGGCGAGGTGGCGGGCCAGGTGAGTGACGCAGCCGACCACCTCTCCGCCGAGCCGGTCGACCAAGGTGGCGGCATCGTGCGGTCCCGCACACGGCGTCGGATCCTTGGGCGCGGCGGCGGGGCAACGCCGGTCGCCGACCACCGGGCGAGACCGGGTGCGGGGGGTTTCCGTCCGAGACTTTCCTGGGTGGATCATGCGCGCTGTCCTCGCGTCGATCGTGCCGGTGCTGCCGTGTCCACGCCTGCCCCCAGGCGCCGGCCCCCTCCCGTCCGCTGTCTTCTGACACTGCTGCTCACGACCGGGCCCGGCCATGCGGCCTTGGGAAAAACGTGGACCAACCCTCACCCGGTCATTGGCGAATGTGCACACGGCAATGTGTCGTGACGGTGCGGGAGCGGGCTTGCTGAATTCCGGCAGTGGTACGGGGGACGATGTGCGGGATACCCGCACGTCGTTGTCCGCCGTACCCCAGCAGGAAGAGCGCGCAGATGACCGGCACCGAAATCCAGCACCGGCCGCAGCACGACGAGGCCCGCCCCCGCCGCTGGCGGGCCTGGCTACTGGAAGGGCTGAGCGAGCAGACCGCCCGGCACCCCGGTCCGCACGGCACTCCGCCCGTCGAGCACGAAGGTCACCGGTGGTGGCGGGTGATGTGCCTGACCGGTGTGGACTACTTCTCCACCCTCGGCTACCAGCCCGGTATCGCCGCACTCGCGGCCGGCCTGCTCTCGCCCCTGGCGACCCTGGTACTGATCGCCCTGACCCTGTTGGGTGCCCTGCCGGTCTACCGCAGGGTCGCCAAGGAGAGCCCGCACGGCGAGGGCTCGATCGCCATGCTGGAGCGGCTGCTGCCGTGGTGGGCGGGCAAGCTCTTCGTCCTGGTACTGCTGGGGTTCGCCGCCACCGACTTCATGATCACCATGACCCTGTCGGCGGCGGACGCCTCGGCGCACGTCGTGGAGAACCCCTTCGCCCCGCACTGGCTGCACGGCGAGAACGTCTGGATCACCCTCGCCCTGCTCGTGGCCCTCGGCGCCGTGTTCCTCAAGGGCTTCCGCGAGGCGATCGGCGTCGCCGTCGTCCTGGTCGGCGCCTACCTCTCCCTCAACCTCGTGGTGATCGTCGCTGCCGCCTGGCAGGTCATCACCGAGCCGACGCACATCGGCGACTGGACGCACGCACTCGGCGCCGGCCACTCCTCGCCACTCGCCATGATCGGGGTGGCGCTGCTCGTCTTCCCGAAGCTGGCGCTCGGCATGTCCGGCTTCGAGACCGGCGTCGCGGTCATGCCGCAGATCCGCGGCGACGCCGACGACACGTACGAGAAGCCCGCCGGCCGGATCCGCGACACCCGCAAACTGCTCACCACGGCCGCGCTCATCATGAGCTGTCTCCTGCTGCTCTCCAGCCTCGCCACGACCCTCCTGATCCCGCAGAAGGAGTTCGAGAGCGGCGGCTCCGCCAACGGGCGCGCGCTCGCCTACCTCGCCCACGCACAGCTGGGGGAGGCGTTCGGTACGGCCTACGACGTCTCCACCATCGCCATCCTCTGGTTCGCCGGCGCGTCCGCCATGGCCGGCCTGCTCAATCTCGTACCGCGCTACCTGCCCCGCTACGGCATGGCACCCGAATGGACCCGAGCGGTGCGCCCGCTGGTCCTCGTCTTCTTGGCGATCGCCGTGTTCATCACGCTGTGGTTCCACGCCGACGTCGACGAACAGAGCGGTGCGTACGCCACCGGCGTGCTGGTGCTCATGCTCTCCGCGTCCTTCGCCTCCACCGTCGCCGCGCGCCACACCCGGCACCGCTTCGCGACATACGGCTTCGCGGCCATCACCGCCGTCATGGCGTACACCCTGGTCACCAACGTCGTCGAACGCCCGGACGGCATCAAGATCGCCTCGCTGTTCATCCTCGGCATCCTGCTGACCTCCTTCGCCTCCCGCGTGCACCGCGCCTTCGAGCTGCGCGCGGCCGACGTCACCTTCGACGACACCGCCGTCCGGCTGATCGACGAGGCCGCCCGCAAGGGACCGCTGCGGATCATCGCCAACGACCCGGACGAACACACCGCCGCCGAATACCGCAGGAAGGAGTACAGCCAGCGCGAGGAGACCCACATCCCCAGCGGCCGCCCCGTGCTGTTCCTGGAGGTCTTCCTCCAGGACTCCTCGGACTTCAGCGCAGACCTGACGGTGCACGGCGAGGAGGCACACGGCGTACGGAAGCTGCGGGTGGTGGGGCCGGTGGTACCCAACACCATCGCCGCCGTCCTGATGGAGCTGCGCGACCGTACCGGTCAGGTACCGCACGCGTACTTCCACTGGACCGAAGGCCACCCCATCGGCCACCTGCTGCGCTTCCTGGTCTTCGGCGACGGCGAGGTCGCCCCGGTCACCCGCGAAGTCCTCCGCCGCGCGGAACCGGACACCGGCCGCCGCCCCCGCGTCCACGTGGGCTGACGCCTCGCAGGACCCGACCGCGTCACACGCGCAGCAGGGCCTCGGGCCCCGAGCGGCCCGGCCCGGTCGAAGGCGCTCCGACCTCCGATGGCATCCTGGACGACCGGTTTCCCCGGACTCACCGGCTTCCCCGCACCACACGAGAGGTTTCGCATGAGGGTGGATGGCGACGTCGTCGCGCTCGATGACCCGGTGGGCGCATCGCTCCGCGGCCACCACGCCCACCTGGCCCGCCGGCTCGGCCGGGCCGCCACCTACCTGCCGGGCGTCGCGACCTTCTCGGTGGTCCCCGCCGACGCCGATGCCGTGGCATGGGCCGACCTCGCCCGGCTGCTCGGTCCGGGAGAACTCGCCGACATGTTCAGCTGCCCGGCCACTCCGCCGCCGGACTGGGAGCCGGTCTTCACCCTCGACGGCCGCCAGCTGATCTGGACCGGCAGCAGCCGCCCTGACGGCACCGGCGCCGGGACCGATACCGGCGTGGTGGAACTGGGCGCCGACAGTGTGCCCGAGATGCTCGACCTCATCGAGCGGACCCGACCGGGACCGTTCTGGCCGCGCACCCACGAACTCGGCACCTACCTCGGCATCCGCGACAACGGCGCGTTGGTGGCGATGGCGGGCGAGCGACTCCGCCCGCCGGGCTGGACCGAGATCAGCGCCGTCTGCACCGCTCCGGAGGCCCGTGGGCGCGGCCACGCCGCCCGTCTGATCAGTGCCCTCGTCGCGCGCATCCTGGCGCGCGACGAGCGGCCCTTCCTGCATGCCACCGAGACGAACACCGGCGCGATCGCCTTGTACGAGCGGCTCGGTTTCGAGACCCGGACACACGTCACCTTCCGCGGCTTCCGCACGCCGTAGCCGCCCACCCCGGGCCCCGGGCCCGATCGGCAGCTCGCAGCCGCCCGCGGGCCCCTCCGAACGGCCGCACCCACACGGTTGCCGTACACAGCACTGACGCAGTGATTCAACGGGGCGCTCTACCGGACCCCGGCCGGAACGCCTATTTTCACAGGCGCACCGCCGGTCCACCCGTGTTCCCCGGCCCCAGCTGACTGCGACACCGCTCACTCGTAGCCGTGCGGCGCGACGGTGCACCTCGCACACCCACCACCCGCACGACAAGGAGACAGGCATGAAGGAGAAGAGCATGAACGACTCATGTGACGCGACTGCGGCCTCCCGCTCGCCGCTGGGTCGCCGCGCCTTCCTCGGCGGAGTCGGCGCGGCCGCCCTCGGCGTCACCGGGCTGGGCAGCCTCAGCCTGCTCACCGGGGCCACCCTGGCTCCGGCGGCGGCCGCGCCCGCGATTCCCGAGGCGGACAAGGACCCGCTCGACCTCCTTCGGCGGATGCTGTCCTTCGACACGCAGAACAGCGGCAAGGGTGCGAAGACACGTCCGTACGCGGAAATGCTCAAGTCGGTGTGGGACAGCGCCGGGGTGCCCGCGGAGATCATCGACACCCCGCAGCCGGACAACGTGCACCTGATCGCCCGGATCCCCGGCACCAGCAGCTCCGCCGCGCCGCTGCTGATGCTCGGCCACTCCGACGTGGTGCCGGTCGAGCGCAAGGAATGGTCCGTCGATCCGTTCTCCGGCACGGTACGCGGCGGGGAGATCTACGGCCGCGGCGCCCTGGACATGAAGGGGGCGAACTCGGCGACGATCAGTGCGCTGCTGCGGCACGTCTCGGAAGGCGCCCGGTTCGAGCGCGACATCATCGTCCTCACCGACTGCGACGAGGAAGCCGGATCGTACGGGTCGCAGTGGCTGGCGAAGAAGCACTGGAACAAGGTGAACGCCGGGATGGTCCTCACCGAGGGCGGCTGGTTCCTGGCACAGCAGGACCGGACGACCCCCATGCTGATCACCGTCACCCGGCAGGACAAGGTCTACTTCAACCTGGACCTGACCGCCCACGGCACCGCCACGCACTCCTCCAAGCCCACCGCCGACGCCGCCATCGTGACACTGTCCCGGGCCATCGCGGACCTCGGCAGCTGGCTCGCGCCGGTGCACCTCACCGACGTCACGCGCGAGTACTTCGCCGCGCTGGCGAAGGCCACCGACGACGTCAAGCTCGCCCGTGCCATCAAGCTCATGCTCGCCGCCCGCGGCCAGGAAGCGCGCGAACGCGCCGCACGCGTCGTCGTGTCGAAATCCTCCTACCCCTCGCTCCACCAAGCGCTGCTGCGCACCACGCACGCGTGCGTCATCGAGAACGCCGGTTACAAGGAGAACGTGATCCCGTCCTCGGCGACCGTCCGGATCAACTGCCGCGGTATCCCCGGCGGGCAGAAGCCCCGTGAATTCCTCGCCCAGGTACGTGAGATGACCGGACGGCGCGATGTCCGAGTAGCGCTCGCCACCCCGGAGGGCAAGACCGAGAAGCAGTACCTCGACGAGCTCGACGAGAAATGGGCGACGCCGCCGGCCGACATCGACACTCCGCTGTACCGCGCCCTCGCCGACGCCGCGAGCGACACCTATCCCGACGCGGTGTTCGCACCGGCCCTGTTCGAAGCGGGCACCAGCCTGGCTCCGTGGCGCGAGCGCGGCATCCCCGGCTACGGCGTCTACCCGTACGTCCTCAGCAACGACCAGCTCGTCGCGATGCACGGCAACGACGAGCGGATCTACGTCGAGGCACTGCGGCAGGGCACGGCGTTCATGCACAAGATGTTCTCCCGCTTCCTGCACTGACCTGACCGGTGGGCGATGGTGGTCGCTGAGGGGCGGGCGCCTGTCGGTGACGCTGGGGGCCACGCCACCGACAGGCGCGGGTGCACGCCGTACCGCTACTTGCTCGGGCGCTTTGCCGGCATGGTCAGTGGGCGGTCGTGCCGGAGTTCGGCGAAGAGTCTGCGGGACTGCTTCTCGTCCCACGTGATGACGCTGCCCTTGGAGGTGGGGACGCCGATGCCGGAGACGGGGACGTTGAGCTGCTTGCCCTTGCCGCCGGAGACGCTCCGGACCGCGCGGAACAGCTTCGCGAGGTCCCGCAGGCTCGTGCGCTTGTCGACGATGAGGGTGTCCAGGCCCGCGCTGACGGTCGGGTAGATCTCGACCGGGTCGAGCACGGTGCCGGGCTCGGCGGCCTGGTGGGCGAGGGCCGACAGGAACTTCTGCTGGTTCTTCGTGCGTCCCAGGTCGCCCTCGGCCTCCTGGTGCCGCTGGCGGACGAACGCCAGCGACTGCTTGCCGTTGAGGGTGTGGCAGCCTTTCTTGAGGTCGGCGCCGGACTTCTTGTCCTTGATGTCTCGGTCCAGGCACATCCGGACGCCGCCGACGGCGTCGACGATGTTCACGAAGCCCGCGAAGCCGATCTCCGCGTAGTGGTCGATCCGCAGCCCGGTGTTGTACTCGATGGTGCGGGCGAGGAGTTGGGGACCACCGTAGGAGAACGCGGCGTTCAGCTTGTCCCCGGCGGGTCTCGCGGTCTTGCCCGTGGCCGGGTTGGTGTGGCCGGGCACGGTGACCCAGGAGTCGCGGGGGAGGCTGACCATGCTGGCGCCGTGGGCACCGGTGTGCAGCACGATCATCGAGTCCGTGCGGCGGCCGCCGCCTCCGCCCGCGTGCAGGTTCTTCAGGTCGCCCCGGGAGAGGCCGTCGCGGCTGTCGGAACCGACGATCAGGTAGTTGGTGCCTTTGCCGTGCGGGGGGCGGTCGCCGTACGCGTCGAGGTCGACGTCGCGGTTGAGTTTGGTGTCCGCCCAGCCGTAGGTGCCGACGGCGCCCGCGACGACGGCGGCGGCGAGGACGAACGCGCCACGCAGCAGCCGGTGCCGCTTCCTGGGCCGGCGGGCGTGGGCGCGCCGGGGCCCGTAGGGGGAGGAGGGGCGGTCCGCGTAGTTCTGGGGGGCGACGGACGAGGGGCGGCGGTACGCAATCGCCCCTTGCCCGTACCCCTCTCCCGAAGTGGTCTCCCCGTCGTGCCGGCTCCCGTACGAGGCCTCCTCGGGCCACGGGTCGCGCGGGTCGCTCATGGTCCGACTCCCTCGATCGCTCCTACTGCCTCGTACGGCCTGTCGGTCAGTGTGTCGGTCACTGTGTCGGTGGGTTCACCGGTGCTCTCGCCGGTGTCGTCGTGGGCGGCGTTGTCGGTCACTTCGTCAGCAGGCTCCGGTTCGGGGGCGCCGCCGGCAGGTAGGGATCGGCGGTGCCGGCGCGGTGCATGCTGTGCCACTTCAGCCGGGTGCCGAGCAGCGCGGTGATCACCGACTGGATGACCACGAGGTACAACAGCTGCCGGTAGACGAACAGTTGAAGCGGCAGCGACCACATCGCGCGCAGGTTCTCCCGGTCCAGCCGCAGCGCGTATCCGGCGGTGATCATCTGCACGACGAGGCAGCCGAACCAGACGAGGATCGCCTCCGTCGGGTCGCGGAAGAGCACACCGTACAGCGCGAACACGTCCACCACGGGCGCGAACAGCGGCAGCAAGATCTGGAACAGGCAGAGGTAGGAGAGCGCCCGGCGGCCGAAGCGCCCGGCCGGTCCCATCTCGAAGACCGAGTGCCGGTGTTTCCACATGGACTGGAGCGTGCCGTAACACCACCGGTAGCGCTGTCGCCACAGCTGACCGAGCGAGCCGGGCACCTCCGTCCAGGCGACGGCCGACTGCTCGTAGACGACGCGCCACCCGGCCCGCCACAGCGACATCGTGAGGTCGGTGTCCTCGGCCAGTGTGTCGTCGCTGACGCCGCCGATACCCATCAGCGCATCCCTGCGGAAGGCGCCGATGGCACCGGGTACCGTCGGCATGCACTCCAGGACCTCGAACATCCGCCGATCGAGGTTGAAGCCGATGACGTACTCCAAATGCTGCCAACTGCCCAACAGGCTGCGTCGGTTACCGACCTTGGTGTTGCCGCTGACGGCGCCGACGGCCGGATGCGCGAGCGGCTGGACGAGCCGGGTCAGCGCTTCCGGTTCGAATACGGTGTCGGCGTCGACCATCACGACGATGTCGTGCCGGGTGTACGCCAGCCCGGTGTTGAGCGCGCTGGGCTTGCCGCCGTTGGGTTGTCGCACCACCTCCACGCGGGGGTCGTCGATGCTCTCGGCGATCGCCGCGGTGCTGTCCGTCGAGCCGTCGTCGATGACGACGATCTGCAGCTGCGGATGGCTGGAGGCCAACAGCGAGTGGACGGTGGCGGCGATGCCCGCTTCCTCGTTGTACGCGGGCACCAGCACCGTCACCGGTTCGGTCACGGGCCTCAGCCGGGGAGTGCCGGGCCGAAACCGGCTCAGCCGCCGTACGTGCGCGCGGGCGAAGACGGCGAGCATGACCAGTCGCAACACGCTGAGGGCGCCCGCGGCACCGAGGGCCCAGGCCATCACGGTGGTGAACACGTGCCCGAGGTCCTGCGCCTGGATCAGCCCCTGGCCCGCCAGCCGCTGGACGAGCGGGGCCTGCGTGTGGTGATGGGGGCGGCCGAGCCCGTCGCTGACGGTGGTGAACCGCCGCACGGTGCGGTCCCGCAGCAACGCCTCCGCCTCACGGTAGCCGAGTTCCGTGTGGCTGTACTGCCGCACCACTCCCCGCCACGGCTCGCGCGACTTGTGGTCGGCGGCCACCAGCAGGTACCCCTGCGAGGCCGCGCGCTGAGCGGCTGCCCACTCGGCACCGCACAGGGTGTCGGACGCGGTGGTGTGCGGCAGCCGCAGCAACCGGGTGGTGACGCCCGCCGTGCCCGCCAGCGCGGTCTGGGTGAGGGACAGCTCCATACGTGCGCGCAGCGGTGAGGCCGCGCCGAGATCGCCGCCGGTGTAGGTGTAGGAGCCGATCTCGTGCCCCTCGTCGCGGATCTGCCGCATCAGCTCCGGATACCGGGCCGCGCGCGAACCATGGACGAAGAACGTGGCCTTCACGTGGTACCTGCGCAGCAGGGCGAGCACGCGCGGCGTCCACTCCGGGTCGGGCCCGCCGTCGAAGGTGAGCGCCGCGGTGCCGGCCGGCATGCCCGCCGTCTCGATCCGGCCCTCGCCGAGCCGGAGCACCGGGCTTCCGGTGTCCGCCGCGCGCGGGATGGGCGTGCTGCACGGAAGCTTCGAACGCGCCGCGTCGACTTCGTGCGTGGTCCACCCCTCGAAGGCGAGCGCGGTGATGACCACGGTGAGGACGAGCAGCAGCAGTGCCCAGTGACCGCGCGGCGGCCGGCGTACGGCGTGCCGGCTCACCTTTCAGCGCTCCCGTGCGGGGCCCCTCCTTCGGATCTGGCGGACGGTGGCGTACGGCTGTGCCGGTCGCCGGGGCGTTCGGCGGAGCCCGGTACACGGGGGGCGTCGATGCGTTGCGCTCCGCCGGGGGCCGGGCTGGGCCTTCCGGCTGCCGGGCGGGCGTCGCCGGCCGGCAGTGGGCCCGTGGTGCCGGGCGGCTGTGATCCGGCGGGTTGCCACAACCCGCCGACCAACACGGCGACGAGCATCAGGTACCCGATGCACGCGCCGCCGACGGCGACCGCCAGGAGGCGCGAGAGCTTCCTGCGCCAGCCTGAATTGTCGATGAACACGGGGTGCTGCGCCTGTCCTTGGGGGCGCGGGCGGTGTGTCATGGGAAGGTCCCGCCGTGCAGGCATGCCGTGCCCGACCTCACCCGTGTGCGACGTATGGGGGAAGCCCTCGGCTTCCGGCTCATGGGGTATGTAGGGAGTGCCTCGCACTCGGTTCTCCTGATCTGCGGCCACGCGAACGGGGCCCTTTTTCGTGGGGGGTTCCGGACCCGAAGGCCCGGTTTGCACGGGAACGCATTACGTCGTATGCCGTACGTCGTACGCCGGAAGTCAGACAAGAATCCGAACCATGCGGATGAATCCCGGAAATCGCGCATGCGATAGTGGCCCTTCCGGCAGGCCGGAAAGGCCGTCTGCATGCGTCCCTGACCGCGTCGGCGTCGACGCCCGGTGGCTATGCGCCGATGACGCCGTCCACGCCGCGTCTGGCGCGGTGACACCCGGCAAAGGGCGCGCGGATCGCGCTCCGGCCCTCGGTGGTTACCGCAGATATGGAGATGTGGGGGGTGGTGCCTCGCACTGGGTGCTCCTCGTTCCCGGCCGCGGTGTGCGGCCGTACGCGTGGGGGTCCCGGGCCGTACCGCACCCGGGTCGTACTGGAACGGAACATGCGCCTGATGCAATTCGGGCGCACGCCTGCGCCAGACGGTGCCAGTAAAAGGCCTGTTGGGGGAGGGGGAGCGGCAGAGTGTTACCGCAGCTTTACCTCTCCCCGGTCAATCCATGACCCCCGTCACTCGGATGCGTACGGTTTGCCCGTGCTGGCGGACACGCTGATGGAACGCGTGGTGCCGGCACTGTCGATCTCGATGATGGGGATGGCCTTGCGCTCGGGGCTGCCGTTGTTCTGCAGCGAGATCCAGCCGCTGGCTCCGGGGACCGCATTGGCGCCGTTGATGGTCCGCAGCATCTGCAGGACGGCATCGCGCTCGATCTCCTGGTGGCTGTTCTCCAGGTGGACGGACTTCCTGATCGTCGTGACGGCGGTGAGTACGGCGTCGTAGCCCATGATGGCCTGGCCGTCGTCGAGCGTGTCGTCCTTGAACGTCCTGGTGAACGTCCCGCCCGCCTGGAAGGGGACGATGGCGTTCTTGTCGAAGGCCTGCGGGGCCCTGGCCCAGGCCCCGGGGTGGGCGAGGCCGGTGAAGAGCAGCCTGATGTTCCCGTTCCGCAGTGCCTGTTTGACGTCGCCGAAGCCCTCGGCCTGCGCGGCTTGTGACGCATCGTCACCGGACAGGACGGTGATCTCCCGGGCGGACTTGCAGCGGCGGTTGGCGAGCGGCGCGAGGAAGTCCGGCAGATCACGGCCGCGGCCGGCGAAGTACACCACGCCGGGAGGATCGAGGCACAGATTGGGCATCTGATTGTTGAAATACGTGGCGAGCTGGGACTTGGAGGAGTCGTACTGCATCGGCTCCGGAGCGGCGAGCCGGTTCTTCGGGAGCAGGGCGGCGAACCGCGAGGCGAGTGTCTTGGTGTAGAGGTCGTTCTTGTTGGCGTCCTGGACGATGAGCACCTTGTCCTTGCCGTGCTTCTTCGTGAGGAACTGCACGGCCGCCGCCGCCTCGTCGGCGTTCGGCGCGGCGACCCGCACCAGCCCGTCGTTCTTCTCCAGCTCGTCGGCGGTGATGACGGAACCGAAGGCCGCGATGTCGAGGTCGTTCAGCTTGGAGATCATGGCATTGGTGCCGGTGAGGCTGGTCCCGAGGCCCGCGGCGGCGACGATCCGGTCAGGGCCCCGGCGTGCCTTGATCCGGTCCAGGGTGAAGTCGCGCTGCGCCTTCTGGTCGCCGGTGTCGCCGAGCAGCAGTTTGATCTGCGGGGTCTGGCCGTGGCCGCGACCGTGATTCACCTCGTACTGCGCGGTGTACGCGCCTTCCACCTCATGGCGGACGGATTCGGTGGTGTTGCTGTCACCCTTGCCCGGCTTCATGCCCATGAGGTACACGATGCTGACGTACGGCCTGCCGTCCCGCTCGGCGGCCTCGGCGGTGACCCGGCGATTCTCCTTCTCGATGAGGCCGTACACAAGGCGCAGGTCATCGGTGAACGCGTACCTGCCGTCGGTGAGACCCACACAGCGTGTAGAGCCGGCCGCCTCGATCTTCTTGACGTTCTCGGCGCAGTCGGTGGACTCGGGTTGTGCGATCCAGATGATGCCACCGCCGACGAGGAGCAGGGCGGCAAGGACGGCGGCGACGTACCGCCACCGGGGAATGGGGACATCGTCGTCGGGCCGGTCCTGTGCGTGCGGCGTCGCCATCGTGCTGTCGCCTCCTGTCGGCAGGGAACACGGTCATGGCCGCGGTTCGTACCTCTCGGCTTCTCTGAGGAGGCCGGCGGCGCTGCTGTGGGGCAGCGCGGTGAGCCTGTGGAACATCGCCGCGATCGTGGAGTTGAGCTCGGGCGTGGAGTTGGCCACCCGGTTCCGGGGATCGGCGGCCAGCCACAGGGCCGTCACGAGCATGGTGAGCGACCAGTGCTCCTCCAGGGCCGCGGGCGCCAGCCGCCTGGCGAGGTCGCGGACCCGGTCGGACGGCGTCGCCTCCGGCTCCCCGCGCTCCCGCGGAGCCACCGGGAGGTGCATGGGCGCGGCGGTGACGGCGTACAGCTCGTACAGCCACTGATCGGTTCCGGGCAGGGCCGTGAACCGTCCGGCCAGGTAGGCGACGACCTTGTTGAGGTCGTGCAGGGCGAGGGAGTGGTACAGGGAATCGAGCCGGTGTTGCTGGGTCTGCTCCTCCTGCCCGTGCCAGTCCCGCAAGGCCGTGTGCGTGGTGACCCAGCCGGACGGTCCGTCGGGCTCGTACCGGCCCAGGGCTTGGAGCAGCACGAGCCGCAGCCACGGGTGGAGCACGGCCTTCGGCCGGCTCTCCGCCTCCTCCCGGCAGTGCTCCAGATAGCCGCTGCCCTGGCCACCGCGGGTGTTGGCGTCCTCGGGAACCGGCGGAATCAGCCAGAGCCGCGCGTCGATGTCCCTGCGCAAGGTGTCCTTGGTGAGCTGGTCGTACTCCTCCAGGATGCCGGCGTCCACGGCCGACTCGAATGCCCGCGCCGCGGAACAGACCACGAGCGCGGACCGCTGCCCCTCGGACAGGTCACGCAGGAGGTAATGGCGCGCGGCTTCGTCCAACGCCAGGGAGGCGTCCGCACCCGTGGCCGCCTCGCCTGCCGTGGCGTCCTCCGGCAGCCCCGGGGCCGGCGGCGAGTACTCCAATATGTGCCGCAGCTCGGCGGCCCCGCCGCCGCGCTCGACCACGATCGCGTACGTGGCGTCGAGCAGGGCCCGCGCGCTCCACGGATGCCCGTAGGACAACCGATGGATCAACGGAGTCGCGTGCACCACGGCGGACGCCGCCTGCTCGGCCAGCGTGGTGACCTCCGGCTCGGTGAGGTCGCGCAACTGCACCGGATACCAATGCCACTTGGTGGTGGAGGCGGGCTGCGGAATGCTGTCCCGCCAGTCGGCGTACGAGGCCTCCTCCGGGGCGCGGATGCGCAGCTCGGCCGGGAAGTCCGGAGCGTAGGGCCCGGGCACGCTGCGGGCGTTGGCCGCGGTCGCCACGACCAGCAGCGGATCGTGCTCCCGGCCCGACGACGCGTTCACCTCACGGATGCGTACCAGGAGGTCGAGGAACTTACGGCCCTGCGTCGCGTCGATGTTGTCCAGCAGTACGACGCACTCCCGGTCGCGCGCATGGCGTGCATAGTGGTCGCGCAGATCCTCCAGGAAGGCGCCGCACAGCAGCCGGTCGACCTCCTCCACGTCGGCCGTCGCCTCGCTCCTGGCCAGCTCGTTGAGTTTCATCAGCGCATCGACCGGCCGGTTCGGGCTGTCGGCGTACCAGGTCAGCCCGGAGCGCCACATCATGGTGACGGGCAGTCGCGGCAGGCCGAACTGGACGAGCTTCAACACCAGGTTGAGGCCGGGCAGCTGCAGCACGTTGAGGTCCTGCAGCAGGCTGACTCCCTCGACGACCCCGTTGGCCCGCTCGTACGCCTCCGTACTCTCCTTCGCCTGCCGCAGCGCCCGCTTGAGCTCGGCTCGCACGCGCCGCGCGTCCGCACTGTCGAGGGTGAGTTCGGCCCGCGCGACGAGCAGCCCGAGCGCCAGCCGGGGGAAGTGGACCGCGGGCTGCCGGGGCAGCCGGTAGGACAGGCCGAGAGCGAGCCGGGCCGCTACTTCGTGCGGCCTCTTGGGCACGGCCGAGGCGAAGTCGTAGAACGCGTTCGGCCTGTTCGACGCCAGGTAACCGAGCCACTTGAGGCTGGTGGTCTTGCCGCTGCCCCGCCTGCCGAGCAGCGTGATGACAGGGAGCTCCCGGGCGCCCTCCTGGCGCGTCCGGCACTCCTGGAACAGCCGGACGACGTCCTTGATCCCCTGAGGATGTTCCCTCGGCACGGCCAACCCGTCGACCTCCCCCGCTGTGCCTTCACCAGGCCCTGTGACCTCTTACCCGCCCTCGCATCTCGCCTACCCCGTCGGCTCTCTCCGTCGTTCTCCTGCCCCGCCCGTGCGCTCCTGTCCCGCCCGCTCCTCCGCCGACGCGCCCTGCCATGGTTCCGCGCAGTCGGGTGCCGCGAGGGGAGGGTGATGCTTTTGTAACCAACTCCGGGGCCGCTGACGGGCGGACGTACGCCTCACCGTTCTCTCGATCCGCTCCCGTCGAGACCATTGCTGGCATGGGCATGACAGGACGGCTGCCCACCGAGGCGCAGCACGAAGCGATGCACACCATGGACGTACCGGAGAAGGCAGCGCGCGCCGTGCGGGCCGTGCTCAACGAACCCGTGGCGGGGCGCAGCCGGGGGGGGGCACCGGCCGCGACCCGCCACAGGCCGTACGCGTGATCAGGCGCGGCTGGCCTTGAGCATGTCCTCGCGCTCCACGACCTTGATCCGCTCACGGCCCGCGGCCTCGCCGAGGGAGCGCTCGTGGGCGTCCAGGTGGTGCCAGCCCTCCCAGGTGGTGTAGCGCACGGAGCGCTCCTCCAGGAACCGGACGACCGCCTCGGGGGCGGGCGCCTCCGGCTCGGGCAGCCGGCCCGCGGCGTGGTCGGACAGGAACGAGGCCACGGTCTCGTTGGCGTCGCCCTTGGTGTGGCCGATCAAACCGACCGGGCCGCGCTTGATCCAGCCGGTGACGTAGATCGAGGTGAGCGGCGCGCCGGCGCCGTCGATGACCCGCCCCGCCTCGTGCGGCACGGTGCCGGAGACCGCGTCGAACGGCAGCTTGGGCAGCTCGTCGGAGAGGTAGCCCACCGCCCGGTAGACGCCCTGCACGTCCCAGTCACGGAACTGCCCGGTGCCGCGGACGTTGCCGGTGCCGTCCAGCTCCGTACGCTCGGTACGCAGCCCCACCACCTGGCCGTCCTCGCCGAGGATCTCCACGGGCGACTCGAAGAAGTGCAGGTGGAGGCGGTGCGGCCGGTCCCCGGGGTCGCGGATGGCCCACTTCTCCAGTGTGGCGGCGACCATGTCGGCCTGCTTGTTGCTGCGCCGGGTGGCTATGGAGCCGTCGTCGTAGTCGATGTCCTCGGGGTCGACGATGACCTCGATGTTCGGCGAGTGGTCCAGCTCACGCAGCTCCATCGGGCTGAACTTGGCCTGAGCGGGGCCGCGCCGACCGAAGACGTGCACCTCGCGCGCCTGGTTGGCGGCCAGGCCGTCGTAGACGTTCTGCGGGATCTCGGTGGGCAGCAGTTCGTCGGCGGTCTTGGCCAGCACCCGGGCGACGTCGAGCGCGACGTTGCCGACGCCGAGGACGGCGACCTTCTCCGCGTGCAGCGGCCAGGTGCGCGGCACGTCGGGGTGACCGTCGTACCAGGAGACGAAGTCGGCCGCGCCGTACGAGCCGTCCAGCTCGATGCCGGGGATCTTCAGGTCGCGGTCGGCGCTGGCACCGGTGGAGAAGATCACCGCGTCGTAGAAGCGGCGCAGGTCCTCAAGGGCCAGCTCGTCCGGGTAGGAGACGTTGCCGAAGAGCCGGATCTGCGGCTTGTCGAGGACCTTGTGCAGGGCCGTGACGATGCCCTTGATCCGGGGATGGTCGGGCGCGACGCCGTAGCGGATCAGGCCGAAGGGGGCGGGCATCCGCTCGAACAGGTCGATGGACACGCCCGGGTCGAGGGCGGCGTCGGACTTCAGCAGAGCGTCGGCGGCGTAGATGCCGGCGGGGCCGGCGCCTACGACGGCCACCCGGATGGGGCGTGGCATGGAACGGGACTCCTTCACACAGGCGGACGCGGCGTGGCACACGAGTGCCACTTAGGCAACCCTAACTTACGATGATCCCACTCCGCCCCCCGCCCCCGGCCCGGCCCCCGCTCGGCCTCCTCGGCTCCTTGACCTAATCGGTCACCTCGTACTGCCCCACCTCGCGGAAGTAGCGCAGGGTTTCCGGGGAGCCGTCGTCGAGGGCAGCATTGATCGCGGCGCGCATCGAAGCACTGATGTCCGGATCCGCCAGCATGCGAACTATGTAGACGGCGTCGTCCTCGGCTTGGGCCAGCCGGTAGCCGTTCTCCAGCCAGGCGCGCATTCCCTCCGGGGAAGCGCCGTCGAGGAGCTTGTTGGCCTCCTCGATGACTCGCTTGTCCTTGTTCTGCGTCGCCACGTAGAGGATGCGGGCGATGGCGACCCGGTCGTCCTCGGCCTGGGCCAGCCGGTAGCCGGTCTTCAAGAAGGTACGCATGTCCTCGATGGTGCCGTTCAGGGCCTCATTGGCCTCTCGGGTGACCCCGCGGCCGCTGTCCTCGTCCGCCAGGATGGCGGCGATCGCGGCACGCAGTTGGTCCTCCGACATCTCGTCCACCGGTGTGTCGGACGTGGTCGCCACGTTGGCGGCGGTGGCGGGCGCCGCCGAACCGTTGGCGAACGCCGGGGCGGTGAAGAGCAGGGCCGGGGTCAGGGCGGTGGCCACAACAAGCAGAGCGGCGCGCGTCGGTCTCATGGGTATCTGCCTCCGAGTTCGGACTTGAGTAGGTGAATGATCACCCATGCACGCTGAAAACGCATGAGGAACCGAATAGTCCGGATATCGCGGGTCCGGGCCGGCGCGGGCATGTGGCCGAGCCCTGGAGCCTTCCGTATCCCGCGCGCGCCAGCCGGGCTCAGGCGTTCACTCGTGGGCGCTGATCACACCGCCGGCGCTGAGCACGATGTACACACCGTTGGCGTCGAGCCCCGCGTCCTTCTCGTTCGCCTCCAACGTGCCGTACACCGCGCCATCCCTGCCGAGGATCTGCGCGCGGTACCGGAGCTCGCCGAGCTTCGTGACCTTGGCCGTCCAACCGCCCGCGAGCTTGAACGTGCCCGGCCCCTGGTGTCCGCCGCCCATCCAGGAATGCACCTGGCCGTCCAGCGTGAGCACGACGAACATGTCGTTGGCGTCGAGCCCGGCGTCGTGTCCCTTCGTCTCCAGCGTGGCCAGCACCGAACCGCGGGCGACGATCTTGGCGCGGTAGTGCTGGTCGCCGAGCTTGTAGATCTCGGCCTTGCTGACGCCGTCGGCCAGAGGCTGGGTGCGGACCGGAGACGCCGTCTTGGCCGCGGCGGAGCGTGCGCCGCCCGACTGCTTGCCCGCAGCGTCCGCCTCGGTGCTGTCCTTGGTACCGGTGCCTGCCTGGGCATCGGAACCCTGTGCCCCGTTGGAGGAGCCCGCGTGGCTGGACTCGGCGGCCACACCCTTGTCCGTGTGAGCCGCGGACTTCGTCCCGGTGGCGTCCGAGCCGGAGCAGGCGGTCAGGGTCAGGCCGGCCGCTGCGACCAGGGCCGCGGCGTCAACGCGCAGGGTGCGGCGACGCGCGGTGCGGACAGTGGTGTTGGAGCTCATGGTGCATCTCCCCGTGGGCGATCGGTGTCGTTGTTTCCTCGGTACGTCACCCACTCTGATCGGACCCACTGTCGTGCCACTGCCGCTCCGCTAACGCCCGGCTAACGTGGTCCAACGGACACTGTGGGCGTTGATCGGGAACGCTCACCCCTGATCGTCGGTCAGCACCACGCAGGCGCTGACGTGCCAGGTTTCGTTCTCCTTCGCGGAGAACTCCAGGTCCACCTCGCGTCCGGAAGCGCCGCCGTCCAGAGGGATGCGGAGCCAGGTGAACTCCCGGCCGTCGAGCTGCTCGCTCCGAGCCTTCTCGGCGCCGTCCACGTGGACGATCAGTGTCCTGTTGAAGGTGTGGGGATCGCCGGTGAGCAGGTACGCCGTGCAGGGCCCGGCGGGCAGCTTCAGCCGCAGCACCGCCGGGGCGCTGTCGCGTACGTAGTCCCGGCGCACGACGTCGAAGAGCCCGGTGTCGGTGGCCTCGGGCGTGTTGCCGACCCAGCCGAAGTCCGCGCCCTCGTGCCAGGCGCTGTCGGGGGAGAGGCGGGTGTAGTCCTCCAGCACCGGCGCCTTGCCCGGCCCGGCGTCGAGGGCGTGCACGCACCGGGCGGCGGGCGGGACGACGACGGTCCTGGCCAGGCTGCGCAGCGAGGCGTCGAGGACCTGTACCGAGCCCGATCTCGGATGCGCGTGCAGGGTGGCGAGCGTCGGGGCCGGCGGCGGCACGACGGTCATCTGTACCGTGGTGTCGCCGCCCGAGGCCACGTAGCCGGTCGCGTCCTCGGTTCGCCAGCCCTTGGGTACGTCCAGTGAGACGGTCGTGCGCAGGCCGGAGCCGGTCGCATTGACCACCTGCACCGGCAGTTCGTTGCGTTCCCCGCCCAGCAGCGCCGTGTCGGCCGGGGCGATGACCGCTTGGAGCCAACTGCGCTTCTCGTCGCGGATCCGGCTGAGTTCGAACCAGTAGGCGACCAGGGTGTCCCGCCACTTCGCTGCCTCGGTCAGCTGCCGGCCGAACTGGCGGTGGACGTCGGTGAAGCGCCGGTGGTCGATGCGGCGGCGTAGCCCGCCCCAGTCGTTGCGCATCTCCGCGACCCGTGCCGCACCGGCGAAGTGCGTGTCGTAGATGTGTTGGAGCACGGTTGTGCCGTTGTTCAGCCGGTGGGTGTAGGGGACGTGGTGGAGGAAGAGCAGCAACTCCTCGGGGCAGTCCGCCAGCGACTCGTAGGCGTCCCGTATCGCCGGCGCGTAGAGCTCGGTGTAGCCGTCGCCGGTGGCGATCGTACGGTCGTAGCCGATGCCCTCGCGGTTCGACCGGTGGAACTGGGTGGTCGTGGTCGGGCTGGGGTCGAAGTGTCCCGTCACCGAGCCGTCCGGCGGGTGGGTGAGGTAGCCGATGCCCAGCGGCGAGGTGTAGTCCTCGTACGTGTGCCAGGAGCCCAGCAGCAGGGCGGAGACGGTGTCGACGACGTGGGGATCGTTGCCGAACGTCATTCGGGTCCACTCGGCGGCCAGGTCCTCCGCGGCGAGTTCCGGGTTCCAGGCGAGCCGTCCGTAGCCGTGGGTATTGGCGGCGGCGAGGTGGGAGCCGGTCCAGTTCCTGTCGTCGCCGAAGTTCAGTACGCCGGCGAAGCCGCAGTGCGAGTAGGAGTACACCCGGCCGGTCACGACATCGGCCACGGTGCTGTTCTCGGTCCCGGCGCCCTTGCCACCGTCGCCGTCCTTGCCGCCGCCGCTGTCCTTGCTGCGGTCGCTGTCTTTGCCGCCCTTCCGGCCCTTGCCGCCCTTCCCGTCCTTCCCGCCCTTGCGTGTGTCGAAGTCCAGGACTTCCTTCCACTGCGGCACCAGGTAGCACAGGTGGGTGGAGTGCCCGGTGTACTCCTGCGTCACCTGGAGCTCGATCATCGAGTTGGTGCGCGGCAGCGAGCCGAAGAGGGGGTGGGCGGGCTCGCGGACCTGGAAGTCGATCGGCCCGTTCTTGATCTGCACGATGGCGTTGTCCGCGAACGTCCCGTCCAGCGGCGTGAAGTCCTGGTAGGCCTGCCGGTCCCATGTGTCGTCGCTGTCGTGGACGAACGACCGCCACATCACGATTCCGCCATACGGTTCGAGGGCGCCCGCCAGCAGGTTGGCCCCGTCGGCGTGGGTGCGTCCGTAGTCCAGCGGTCCGGGACGGCCCTCGGAGTTGGCCTTCACCAGGAAGCCGCCGAAGTCCTCGGTCTTGCCGTAGATCTCCTTGGCCTTCTTCCGCCACCAACTGCGTACCCCCGCCACGGTCGGCACGTGCGGCCACCACGGTGTGGCTTCTGCCGTGCTGGGTGACGTGCCGGATGAGGTACCTCTCGTCGCCCAGTTCGGTCAGGTCGGCCGCCGGGACGAGGTCGCGTATCAGGGTGGAGCTCGTCCGGGTGCCCACCACGAGTGCCGCGTCGGACCGGGCGTTGGTGTGGGGCCTCAGCCGCGTACCGAGCAGTCCGGTGAGTCCGCGGACCAACTCGTCCACGGCCGATTTCTGGAGTGGGCCGCCCCCTTGCCAGACCAGGTCCGTCAAGGCGGCCCGATACCGTTGAAGTTGACCGGGATCCTCGACCTGCCGGTAGCGCAGCCACAGGTCGTAACCGTCCTCGCCGGACAACGTTGTCGCCGGTGTCGTCGCTACCGCCCCTGTCGTCGATGTCGCCATCGATGCCGCCGTCGATGCCGATGTCGATGACAGTGCGTCAGTGCGGGCCGACCGTGCGGATGCCTGCGCCGAGAGGCCGAGGGAGCCGGCCACGCCTCCCAGGGCGGCCGCGGACAGGACGCTTCGGCGACGTATTCCTGAGCTCATGCGTTCTCACTTTCGTCGGCGAACGAACAGTGCACATCCAGGCCAGGAGGATCTCCGCAACCGTCACACGCACCACGACAGGTGTCAACACAGCCAACCAGGAGAGAACATGCGGTCGTTGGGTTCGGATCATCGATACTCACGGGGGCCGATCACGGCTACGCCCCGTCGGGAAGGTCACTGCTGTCGAAATAGACCACCAGCGTCTGCTCCGGCTGTTCGGCCAGGTGAAAAGCGGTGTACACATAATCGATCGCTCCCCGTTGCGGATGCCGTAGCCGTTTCCGACCGCTGTGCCGGGCCTGCACCTCGTACTGGGGCCACCAGTCCCGCACCTCCGGGCTGCCCTCGTTCAGCTCCTCGATCAGTCGGGTGTATCGCGGGTCGCCGGAATGGCGTGCGGCTCGCGGCCGAAGTCGAGCGAGCAGGCCGCGTGCCTCGGGTTCCCAGTCGAGCAGAACCTCCCGGGCCACCGGCTCGAGGAACACCCAGCGGACGAAGTTGGCCGGCCGGTCCGCCTCGGTGATGAGCTTCGGAAACAGTTCGTCGGCCGCCTGGTTGTGACTGAGGACGTCATAGTTGCCGCCGATGATGTACGCCGGGTGCGGCTGGAGCAACAGGGGGACGGCCCCCGCCTCGGCCGTTAGTGGCTCGTGTTCCCCGGCTTCGGCCGCAGGCGCGTGACCGGCAAGTTGAAGGAGATGATCGCGCTCGTGACGGTCGAGCCGCAGCGCCGCGGCGAGGGCGTTCAGCACTTGTTCGGAGGCGCGGATCTCCCGCCCCTGCTCCAGGTACGTGTACCAGGTGGCGCTGATCCCGGCCAGCAGTGCCAGTTCCTCTCGGCGAAGTCCCGGAGTCCGGCGGCGGCCGGTCTGGGGCAGGCCCACCTCGTCAGGGGTGAGGCGCTCTCTCCGGCTGCGCAGAAAGGCACTCAGCTGACGGCGTTGGTCGCGTTGGTCGCGTTGGTCCGGCTGCGTGGGCATGACGGGCACCTTCAATTCCAGGATAAGTACGGTCTGGATACCAGGCTAAAGCTCCTGAAGACTGGTGTGCGAGCACAAGGCCACGGCGCGCTGCCGACGGCCTCACACGGTCACACCGGCACCCGGCCGTCGAGTGCGCAACAGCTTCCGGACGCTCCACCAGGACCTGCTGCCGCTCAGTACCCCAGCCCCGGTGCCAAGGACGGAGAGGACGACTTCATGTCCGGAATCAAAGGCAAAGTGGTGGCGATCACGGGAGCCAGCAGCGGCATTGGCGAGGCGACCGCGCTGCTGCTCGCCGAACGCGGCGCGCGACTCGTCCTCGGCGCGCGCCGGTCCGAGCGCCTGGCGGAACTGGTGGCCCGGATCGAGAAGGCGGGTGGCGCAGCCGTACAGATCCGCACCGACGTGACCCGGCGGGACGACCTGCGCGCTCTGGTCGCGCTGGCCGGTGAGCGATTCGGCCGACTCGACGTACTCGTCAGCAACGCCGGAGTCGGCACGATCTCGCCTCTTGACGATCTGCGCGTCGAGGAGTGGGACCACATGGTCGACGTCAACGTGAAGGGCGTGCTGCACGGAATCGGCGCCGCGCTGCCGGTCTTCCGGGCGCAGGGCGCCGGGCACTTCATCACCACCGCCTCCACGGCCGCGTTTCGCATCGTGCCGACCATGGCGGTCTACGCCGGCACCAAGTTCGCGGTCCGGGCCATCTGCGAAGGACTGCGCCAGGAAGCTGGCGACTCCCTGCGGGTGACCACCGTCTCACCCGGTGCAACGGCGACCGATTTCGCCGAGGCGTCAACCAACAGCCAGGTCAGAGCAGAGATCACGAGGATGCAGGACCACATCGCAATCCCGCCCGACGCAATCGCTCGGGCCATCGCTTTCGCGATCGAACAGCCTGCCGCGGTCGACGTGAACGAGATCGTCGTGCGGCCCACCGCCCAGAGCTGACCTCCCCGATCCTTCCGGTGCGGACGCCGGACTCGCGGGACTGCCCCGCGGGTCACATGGCAACACAGGCCCCTCGGCCAGTGGGTGGCGTATCCGAGTGGAAATGACGGCCCCGACGCCAGATGATCAAGGTTGCTGAGACCGAAGATCGACCTGGAGCCGCGTCCGCGTGCAGCCTTCCCTGATCAGCGTCCTCACGCTCCACTTCGAGGACGCAGCCGCGCCATGTCCACCTATGAACTCCGCTGAACTGGCCACGCTGGTCGAGGTGTTCGACCGTCCCCCCGATCCACGCCGAGTACGAGAACGCCGCTATCGGCTCGGCTCGCTGCTGGGGCTGTGCCTGGTTCCGGGAGAATTGGAAGTGTGCACGCCGGACACCATCAGCGACCGGAACGTCCTTCTCAAGGATCTGCAGGAAGTTCGTGAGCAGGAGTACGCGGTGATGGACAATGAACTGGCGGCCATTCTGACCGTCGATGCTCCTCGGTACCGGTTCGGCAGGGAAGGCTCGGAAACGCCCTGATCATCGCCCGTACCCGGCCGTTGCCACCGGACCAGGTCGCCGACTGGGACGTCCGCGCCGACCCCTCGGCCGTGCCGTCGGTATGAGGGGCCTGCGCCCGCAAGCTGGCGGACTGGAGCCTGGACGACGTCGCACCACCGATGAGGGTGGCCGCGGTCTGTTCCTGGTCGCCCAGTTCGCCGATCGGTGGCACTCGCTACACCAGCCGCGGCAAGGTCATCCGGACCGAGCAGAGCATCCACGGTGGCCAGGCCGAGGCCGCGGAGGACCTTGGCGACATGCCGCTGGACCAATGGGACGGCGCCGAGCTGTGACGACCGTAGCCGCCTCCGTAGGCGATCGCCGTTCCCGGAGGGGGCGGCTACGGCAAACGGGTGATTCACGAGAGCTTCACGTCACCCGGCGTTTCCTCCGTCAGGGGGTGTCGTTAGCGATATCAATCATCGCTCGTACGCGTGGCGATAGAGGCATGCGGCTGACATCTGTGTGAAGAGCATGCGTGCAACAGCGGCATTTTTTCAGGTGGGGGAGGGGGTTCCTGCACAGACGGACACCGGTCGGAAACCGGTTCGGTGAGAGTGGCACTGCCCGGTGCCGCCTTCGCCGTACGCCGCTGTGCCGTCAGCAGCCGGCTGAGAGGCCGTCACCCGAAGACGCCGCGCGTGGCATCACTGGTGCCAGAGCGCACACAGGTCGTCGCCTGTGTGACACAACTCAAGACAAGAGAAGAAACAATGCGACAGACATTGCAGAGCGTCATGCTCGTCGCGGCAACCGTATCGGGACTCTTCGCCTCAGCCGGAGGCACCGCCCACGCGGATGCCGGAGCAGCAGGCGCGGCCGCCGGCTCACCGGGTGTGCTGGCGGGCACGCTGGCCCAACTGCCGGTCCACGTTCCGGTCAACGTGTGCGGCAACACCGTGAACGTCGTCGGCCTGCTGAACCCGGCGGCAGGCAACACCTGCGCACAGGGACGACAGGGCAGCGGCGGCCATCACCAAGGTCACCAGCACGGCGGCGCCCAGGCCCACGGCGCGACCGGCTATTCACCAGGGGTGGGTTCGGGTAACGGCATCGAGACACCGGTCGACCTGCCGGTCAACTCCTGCGGTAACACCATCGACGTCGTCGGCGTACTCAACCCGGCCACCGGCAACGACTGCTCCGACGACGACACTGCGCACCGCCCGCCGCACCACCAGCATCCGCCGCACCACCATCGTCCGCCGACGGAACACCCGCAGCAGCCGCCCACCCACCACAACCCGCCCACACATCCAGGCCACGAAACGCCTCCGGGCCACGAAACGCCTCCGGCCAAGCCGTCGACAGTACGGCCACCCGTCCCGTCGACCGACGAGCGCGCCACAGACGAAACGACTCCTCGTACGCCGGCCCCCGCTCACGCCGCCCTGGCCGAGACCGGAGCCGACTGGATCGGGATGACGGCCGCCTGCAGCGCCGCTGCGCTTCTCGGCGGCGTGATCCTGGTACGACGGGCCCGCAGAACCCGCGGCTGACCGTCCCGTCCGCTTGCCGGCAGGGAATACCCGTCGACAACGGTGAACAACCGCCGCCCCCCATCGATACAACATTGATGAAACGGTCGGCCTCTGGCAAGCAGGCACCGCTGCCTCGCCAGAGGCCGGCCCACACCCAACTGGTCGCGCCGGCAGAGGTGGACACCACCGTGACCAAACGCGGTCGAAGGGCGCCGTCGGCCATAGCTGCCCATATTCGTCAGCTCCCCATATTCGTTGGCCGTCCTCAGGGGCCGCTTGTTACAACTTCGACCATGGGGATCTGGTACGACGCCTTCATCGCGCCTGCGCAGCCGACTCTGCTTCCGTCCGAGGCGTTCGGCCGGTTCGTGCGGGACCTCGCGCGCGAGCGCGTCGTGCACACGCCGTGGGCCCTCCTCGCCGGCGAGCTGTGCATCAATGCCTCGCTCAACTGGGAAAGCGTCAGTGGTAGAGCGCGCTATGAACGCCCCGCGCCAGGCACGTTGTTGTGCACCGACCCGGAGAGCGAACAGTTCCGCTCCCCGTATCCGCCGCCTTGGGGCGGATCCCGGGAGCGGGCCCGCCTGCTCGCGGCGGGGGACGCCATCCTCGACCTGCTGCCGGCGCTGCAGGCCGCTCCCTACGGGCAGCAGGACATCGCTGTCGTCTTCGACCGGCTCAACTTCGGCAACCGGGCGATCGCCGACTACTTCCATGCCGAGGACCCGCGCACGATGCTGGTCGCCTTCGCGTTGGCGCACCCGCAGTCACGCCCCCTTGCGACCTGCTTCTCCGACGAGCCGGGCGGGCCGATGCACCCGGTGCAGACCGGCGTGGTGCACACCTTCAAGCTCGCCGTGGAGGACGGCCCTGTCCCGGTGCTCGCTGCCCTGCTCGCCCGCCACCTCGGCCCCGACCTGGTCAGCGGCGAGACCTGGGGCTGACCCGTGCCGGCGACTTGAAGCGACCCACGGGTTGGCCCACGGGTTGGCCCACGAGTTGGCCCACGGACTGACTCGCGGGCTGACCCACGGGCTGACCCACGGGCTGGCCTGTGGATTGACTTACGGGCTGACTCACGGCTGACCCATGGGTTGACTTACGAGCTGACTCACGGGCCGTGCAGTTGCGGTGCGACTCAGCGACTCCTCGTTCCCCACGCGAGGTGTTGACGGCAATGCGCGCCGACCCTATCTTCACGTCCGAAGTCGCGGTCATCGTTCGACATCCCGAACAGCGAGCTGTGCGAGGAGAGCTACGTGAGCTGCACCGAAGAACCGACCCGCGCCCGTACCCCCGGCAGAGCGACCCGCCAACGACCCCTTTCAGCAGGTAATGCACCGGCCCTGAGAGGGAGTGTGCGATGACGGAAGGTGTTTCGCCGGACCCCTTCGACAGACGGCATTTCCTCACGGCCGCCGCCACCGGTGCCGCGGCCGCCATGCTCGCCACGACGGGCGGAGGTGCGGCGTACGCGAGCACTCCCCGCACCGCCACCACCAGCGCCGACGCCCGACAGCCGGTCGGCACCGGCACCGGTACCGACACCGGGAAGAGCGCCGGCACCGGCACCGTCCGGCCGTTTCCGCTCGACGCCGTGCAGCTCCTCCCCAGCGCCTTCCGTGACAACCAGGCGCGCAACACCGCCTACCTCCACTTCGTCGACATCGACCGGCTGCTGCACACCTTCCGACGCAACGTCGGCTTGCCGAGCGACGCGCAGCCCTGCGGGGGATGGGAGGCCCCGGACGTCGAGCTGCGCGGACACACCACCGGACACCTGCTCTCCGCGCTCGCCCTCACATACGCCAACACCGGCGACACGGCGGTACGTGACAAGGGCCGCAAGCTGGTCGCCGCACTCGCCGAGTGCCAGGCCGCGTCGACCGGGGCCGGCTACGGCAAGGGGTACTTGTCGGCGTTCCCGGAGAGCTTCTTCGACCGCCTCGAAGCCGGCACCAACGTTTGGGCGCCGTACTACACGATCCACAAGATCATGGCGGGACTCGTCGACCAGTACCGCCTCGCGGGCAACGACCAGGCCCGCGATGTGGTGCTGCGCCAGGCCGCCTGGGTCGATGCCCGTACGGCGAAGCTGAGCCACGACCAGATGCAGCGTGTGCTGCAGACCGAATTCGGCGGCATGAACGACGTGTTCGCCGATCTGCACGCGCTGACCGGCGACGCGACCTGGTTGAAGGTCGCCGAGCGGTTCACTCACGAAGTCGTCTTCGACCCGCTGGCGAAGGATGAGGACCGGCTCGCCGGGCTGCATGCCAACACACAGATACCGAAGATGGTCGGCGCGTTCCGACTCTGGGAGGAGGGCCTCGGCGACCGGTACCGCACGATCGCGGAGAACTTCTGGCAGATCGTCACCGACCACCACACGTACGTCATCGGCGGCAACAGCAACGGCGAGGCCTTCCACGAGCCGGACGCCATCGCCTCGCAGCTGTCGAACAACTGCTGCGAGAACTGCAACAGCTACAACATGCTCAAGCTCACCCGGCTGATGCACTTCCACACACCCGAGCGCGTCGATCTCCTCGACTACTACGAACGCACCCTGTTCAATCAGATGCTCGGAGAGCAGGACCCCGACTCGGCTCACGGGTTCAACATCTACTACACGGGCCTGGCGCCCGGCGCCTTCAAGCAGCAACCCTCCTTCATGGGGACCGACCCGAACGCCTACTCCACCGACTACGACAACTTCTCCTGCGACCACGGCAGTGGCATGGAGACCCAGGCGAAGTTCGCCGAGACCATCTACACGCACAGACACGACAGCCTGCTCGTCAACCTTTTCGTCCCCTCCGAGGTGACGTGGCGGGACAAGGGCATCACCTGGCGACAGACCACCGGGTTCCCCGACCAGGCCGCCACCGTCCTCACCGTCACCGCCGGCCGGGCGAAGCATGAACTGCGCGTCCGCATCCCCTCCTGGGCCTCGAATGCCCAGGTCGAGCTCAATGGTCGTACGGTGCCGGGCCACCCGAAACCCGGCACCTGGTTCGTACTGGGCCGCCATTGGCAGACCGGGGATCGAGTACAGATCGCCATGCCGATGAGCCTCACGATCGAGCCGACACCCGACGACCCGGACGTGCAGGCAGTGCTGTACGGGCCGGTGGTGCTCGCCGGACTGTACGGCGACCGTGACACGATGCGGATGCCGCGGCTCGACACCCGGTCCGTGAAGAAGAAGGCGGCGACCCCGATGCGGTTCACCGCGCGGGCCGACGGTGAGGACGTCACCCTCCTGCCGGTGGCGCGCACCCATCACGAGCACTACAACGTCTACTGGCTGACCGGCGAACCGCCCGCCCCGCCACCGGAGTTCGCCGCCTGGCACCGCTTCGACGAGGCCTCCGGGACTGTCGCCGCGGACGCCACCGGCAACGGCAAGACCGCACACCTGGTGGACGGCGTCACCTGGACCACCGGGAAGACCGGCGGCGCCGTGGCGCTGAACGGCTCGGGTGGGCACGTACGACTCGCGGAAGACATCCTCGCGGGCGCGTCCGCGTACTCCATCGCCACCTGGGTCGAACTCGATGGCACGCCAGAGGCCTGGACCCGGATCTTCGACATCGGCACCGGAGTGACCGCCAACATGTTCCTGACCCCGCGCAGCGACACGGGAACCCTGCGGTTCGCGGTCACCGTCGCCGGCGGCGGCGCCGAGCAACGCATCGACGCCGACCCGCTGCCGACGAACACCTGGACACACGTCGCGGTGACGTATGGAAAGGGAACGGCCGTCCTGTACGTCAACGGCACCGAGGCCAGCCGCAACGAACAGGTCACCGCCCAGCCGGATGGATTCGGCAACCACATCCGCTCCGCCTACATCGGCAAGTCCCAATACCCCGACCCGTACCTCAAAGCCGCGGTCGATGACTTCCGCGTGTACGGAAAGACACTGACACCCACGGAGATCACCGAGCTCGCCCGAGACTGAGCATTTTCCAACCTCAGGTTGAGGCATGACGAAGGGCGGGGATGGTCTTCACGATGGCTGTGACCCGGTTGGTGCTACAAGCGGAGTTTCCGCGGGAGGCGCCAGCCCCTTCAGGTCGGCCACTTGCTCGCCGAAACAACGGATCCTGGCGTGGGTGCTGTTGTGCCGACGTTGCCGCAGCTTGATACGCAGGCCACGGAAGGGCGCCCGGGGGTGCCGCCGGCGCCTTGATACGCCTTGTCCGCCCAGCCCTTCACCTCCGCGTCGCGGGGGGGGGGCGTAGTCACCGGCAGCACCCGTGTCGTGGCGAGCGCCGGGAACGGTGGGGGAGGCCGACAGCAGTCGACCTGCCGCATCGGCGATGACCTACCACGCCGAGCCGGGCTCGTCGGACATGGCGGCGCCGACCCGGTTGGGAGCTACAGGGGAGCTGCGCACCGACCGGTGACCGGTCGGTGCGGGCTCGGTCTACCGGTTCGCGGCTTCGCGAGAGGCGCTCCGGTTCGTGCGACCGACCGCGCGGCCCACCGCGTTGCGCACCGCGAGGCCCGGCCGGGTGCGGGGCACCAAGAGCCTGGAGAGCAGACCGACGCGTCGCTGCCGCGGACCTACCTCACGGCGGAGCCGGGACTCGTAGGCGGCGAAAGCGCGGGCGTGATCACCGGGATGGGCGGCGAGCTCTTCTGCGAGGGCGTACGCGCCCGCCATCGCCATGCTGGACCCGTCGCCCAGCAGGGCTGTCGCCGCCGCCGCGTCCCCGAGCAGTACGACCCGCCCGCGGGACCACGAGGGCACCCGGACGGTGGTCAGGGGGTCGAAGAACGGAGCTGGGTGGTCGAGGAACGCCGCCACGAGTTCCGGTGCCCGCCACCGCACGTCGGCGTAGGCGTCGGCCACGGTCTGCTTGTGAAGGGCGATGTTCTTGCGGTCGTGGGGCGCTAGCTGTGCGGCCCGGAAGGTGAAGATCGCGAGCGGAGTGGTCCGCGAGGGGTGGAGGACCAGCATCCGGTTCGGCACGGTCAGCATCGTCATCTCACTCGGGTCCTCGATGGCGTCGGGTTCCAGCGGGACGGTCGCGCCGTACAGGCCCAGGTCGCTCGCGAACTGCCGCTCGGGGCCGAATACCAGGCGCCGTACGGTGGAGTGCATCCCGTCGGCACCGACTACCAAGTCGAAGCGCCGTGGCGCGGACCGCCGGAAGGTGACATCGACCCCGCCTTCGTCCTGGTCGAGAGCGGTGACCGTGTCGTCGAACACGAACTCGGCCTCGGTCTGCGCCGACCGGTGGAGCACCTCGGACAGGTCGGCTCGGGTCACCTCGACCGTCGGAGTCTTGTCCGAGGTGAGCGGGAGTTGCAGGATTCGCCTGCCGCCGGGGTCGAGCAGGGACAGCGACCGATTGCGGGTGGCGAGCTCGCGGAGCTGCGGGAGGATGCCCATGCGCTCGGCGACCGGGATGGCGGGCCCCTTCACGACGATCGCGCTACCACCGGAGCGCAGCTGCCGGGCGTGTTCGACGACCGTCGGCCGGTATCCATTCCGGGAGAGCCAGTACGCGAGTGCGGGCCCTGCGATTCCGGCACCGACTATCAGCACCTCGGGCTTCTTCATGACGATGACCTCTCGGAGCGTCGATGACCAGGTCCCCGGCGAGTGCCGGGGCCGGGGCTCAGGGCGCGGCGGCACGGGGCAGCACAACCCTGGCAAGGTACGAAAATTTTCGTACCTGAGTGGAGCACGCCCTTCAGGTACGATGCAAGTCGTACTTGAAGGAGGTGCGGCGTGGCCGGGAGGAACCTGGTCGGCCCGGAAGCTGATGCGCTCGATCTGGGTGCGGTGTTTCGTGCCCTCGCCGATGAGCACCGTCGTTCGGTGATGATGGAGTTGGCCGCCGACCGCAGCGACAGCGAGCGGGGCTGCAACTCGTTCGATCTTCCGATCTCGAAGCAGACCCAGACCCACCACTTCCGGGTCCTGCGCGAGGCAGGTCTCATTGACGAGATCGACTACGGCAACCGCAAGGGCATCCGACTACGACGCGCGGACATCGAGAAGAGATTCCCCGGGCTGCTCACGCTCCTGGGCGCAGAGTCCCCGGGCGGTACTGCTCCTCGCTGAGCACAGCTGAGCACACCGGAGGGGAGTCCGAGTCGGCCCTGAGCCGCGAGCTCTACCGAATCCAGCTCGCGCCCGGCTCGCAGGTAGCCGAGCACGACGCGGGGTAGAGGGGTGCGTGTCGAGTCCAAGCCATCCTGCCAGGAGCTTTCCGCATGCTCGTCTACCCAGCCGGGGCTGATCTGTCCACCTCCGCTCTGCGCTTCCTCGCCCGTGAGTTGACCGCACGTCGTCTTGCGCAAGGGACACGATGGCGCCGGCTGGCCGCCGGACGGCAGGCGCTGCTCGTACTGGCTCATCTACGATGCGGCCATACCTACGCCCAGCTCGCCGCCGGATTCGGCGTGGGCACCACCACCGCCTACCGGTACATCGCCGAGGCCGTCGACATCCTGGCCGCTCTGACTCCAACCCTCGCCGAGGCGGTGAGGACAGCCTCCGGCAAGGCGTTCGTGATCCTGGACGGTACGCTGCTGCCGATCGACCGGATCGCCGCCGACCGCCCCTTCACTCCGGGAAACATAAGAAGCGCGGCATGAACATGCAGGTGATCGCCGACCCGGCGGGACGGTTACTGTGGGCCTCGCCCACGCTGCCGGGATCCGTCCACGACATCAAGGCCGCGCGAACCCACGGCATCATCGGTGCCCTGGCGGGGACCGGGGTGGAATGCTGGGCCGACAAGGGCTACCGGGGCGCCGGCGGCACCGTGCGAGTTCCCTACTGGGGGCGCTGGGAGACTCGCTCCCTGGTCAGCGGGCCGTCAACTGCTCACACGCGAAGATCCGTGCACTCGTCGAACAGGCCATGGCCACCCTCAAGACCTGGCGGCTCATGCGCAAACTGCGATGCTCTACCAGCCGTATCACCAGCCTCGTCCAGGCCGTTCTCACCCTGCACCTGACATGCTCAAACTGAGGTTGGAAAAGGCTCACTGACGCCGACGAGGCAGACAAACGCCATAGCCATCGGGGCCTTGCGCGGCGGTTGACCCTGACGCAGGGGCAAGCCCTCAGCATCATCGGCATGACGACGCGAACCGCTGTGATTGCTGCGGCGAGTGCTGCGAGTGCTGCGAGTGCTGAGAGCGAAGGCGCGGGACGGCACAATCCCCCCGGTGCCTTCACAGTCCACCACGACGGCGTCACCATTCCGGTGACCCGCGGCGGCCGAGGGCGACCGTTGGTCTTCTGCCCGGGACTGAACTCGACACAAGCCGGGCTGCACGAGCTGGCCGAGCTCCTTCGGCGCGACTACGACGTGGTGACCTTCGACCTCCGGGGTCACGGTATGGCCTCTGCCGCCGACCGGTACGGCTTTGACGCGTTCCTGAGCGACCTCGTCGCCGTACTGGCGGAGCTCGACCTGCCGACGGCGCCCGTGCTCGTGGGTTACTCGCTGGGAGCGGATCTGGCCGTGCACTACGCCGCCCAGTGTGCGCACGCCGTCGCCGGGCTCGTCCTCATCGACGGGGCCAATCCGCTTCCCGAACCGTTCATCACCGAGGCCGACCTGGCGGAGTTCCGGACAATGGCGCACGACCTGGCGACGCAGCAAGCGGCGGAGCGGGTCAAGCGCACTGCGCATCAGGTGTCGCTCACCGCACAGAACATCTTCGACCTGAACCTCGAAATCGATGTGGTGCGGTCCGCGATACTCGACCAGTACCGGAGGATCGACCACCCCATCACCATGATCATGTCGACCTCCATCGCCGGCGACAACATCGAAGGACGTGCCCCGCGACACAACCAGCTGTGGCAGGCCGGTATCGAGCGACTCGTGCGTGAGCGACCGCACGTCTCCACGTACTGGATCACGGCAGATCACCGGTTGGTCTTCACCCACGCCCAAGACATCGCAGAGATCATCCGAAGCGCGTTCCGCCCAGTGGGCAGCGCGATTTCGTAGGCAGTTTCTCAGGCAATTCCGCAGGCAATTTCTCAGGAAGTGTGGAGGAGACCGGTCCGATGCTGACCATCGGCGAGTTGGCGTCGTACGCCGGAGTGACGGTGCGTGCGGTGCGGCACTACCACGCCAGGGGGCTGCTCCCAGAGCCGCAACGGGACCACTCCGGCTATCGAAGGTACGACGCCGGCGCAGTGGTCGACCTGATCAGGATCCGTACCCTCGCCGAGGCGGGAGTCCCGTTGGCGCGCGTGCGGGAGCTGCTGCAGGCCGATGAGGAGGAGTTCGCCGCGGCGGTCGCAGACATCGACAAGCGGCTGCGGGCGGAGATCCGGGAGCGACAACGGAACCGAGAACGGATCGCCCGGCTTGCCCACGGGGATCACCTGGCGTTGCCACCGGAGGTGGTCGAGTATCTCGACCGGCTGCGGGCGCTCGGGGTCGACGAGCGGATCGTGCGGGTCGAACGCGACGGCTGGATTCCGCTGGCTGCGCTCTCACCCGAACGAGTTCCGGAGTGGATGGCACGCAAGCGGGAGCGGATCGCCGACCCACAGTTGCTCGGCTTCTACCTCACCCTGGGGCAAGCACTCGATCACGCCGAGGACGATTCTGGACTGGTGGAGCTGGCCGACGCTCTGGCCTCCTACCTCACGCAGATGGCCGACGAGCGGGGCGAGGAGTACGTCGACGACACCGACATGGAGTCATCGCTCGTCAAGCTGATGGACGTGCTGGCGTTCGCCAGCGTGCCGCCGGCCCGTCGGCTGATCGAGCTGCTGAAAGAGCGTGGCTGGACCGGGTGGACCAAGCTGGAACGCGTCGCGCCCCCGCGCCACCCGTTGTGACCAGAGCGCTCGCGCGCTGGGGCGCCCTGATCTATAGCTGGGCTATAGGCAGGCCAACCCTAGGCAGGTCGGTCATAGGCAGGTCGGCCGCAGACAGGTCAGCCATAGGCGGGTCGGCCATAGGCGGGTCGGCTGCAGACAGGTTGGCTGCAGACAGGTTGGCTAACGGCCGGGTACGGCACCTGCGGATCAGCGCGAAGGGCGGAACACGAGTGAGGATGTCGAGCCCTCCTGGGCCGAGGATCCGGATGTCGTCCTCGACGTCCCCTCCCTCCAAGTCGAGGAGATCGATCTGGAGGTCGAGGACCTGCGTGCCCGGGTCTCCCTCCAGGCCGAGGTCTTGGACCTGCTCAAACTGAACGTCGGCGCGGATGTGGAACTGGGCAGGGTCAAGCTCACGATCAAGGGCGTGGAAGCCCAGGCACTGCTGCAAGTACGACTGGACAACGTAGCGGCGATCATCGAGCGGGTACTGCAGACCATCGACAACAACCCACAGATCATCCAGTCGGTCACCCATGCCCTTGGCGACACCGTCCGCACCGTCGGCAGCGGCGCCGGTACCGCGCTGGGCGAGGTGGGCCACGGTGCCGCGGGGGCGGTCCAGCACCTCGGCCAGGGCGCGGGCACCGCGGTCGGTGAGCTGGGACGCAACGCCGGGGGAGCGCTCGAAGGCGTGGCGCAGAGCGCGGGTACCGCCACCGAGGCACTGGCCGACTCGACGGGCCGTACGGTGCGAGAAGTGAGCGGTGACGCCGCCCGCACGGCCGAGAACGTGGCTGGACCCGCGCTCGGGACGAAGGGCGCGGGGGAGAGTACGCCCGGGGTCGACCAGACCACTGACAAGGAGACCACCGACGAGGAGACCCTTGGCAAAAAGACCACTGGCAAGAGGACGACCGGCAAGAAGACGACCGCCGCGAAGTCCGCAGGCAAACGGGCCGCCGGCGAGCAGACCGCCGAGAAGAAGGCCTCGTCCGGGCGGTCGACCGCGAAGAAGGCGACCGGCAGTAAGAAGTCTGCGAAGTCTGCGAAGTCTGCGAAGACCGGGAAGACCGCGAAGTCTGCGAAGACCGCAGCTGCCAAGAAGGTGACCAGGAGCACCTCCTCCGCCCGGGCGGGCAAGAGCGGCGGCGGACGTGGTGGTACGGCCAAGAAGCGCATGCAGCCACCCTGAAGACGGGCGGACTACGCAGGCCCCGACCCCGATGAGTCCGACATCGCGCTGACCGCGGGCCTGACGGCCGAGGCGCTGCGTTTTGACGTGGACCCTGACGTCAGTGTCCGCTTTCACGGCACCCCAGGTCGTGTCTCGGCCTCCGAGAGCACCCGCTCCCGGCTTCTCCACCACGTCGCCGCTGGCGTGGACTACACGGACATCGAGGTCGACTACCTCCTGGCGACCCTTCTCACGCAGCACGCCCAGTCGGCCGTACGACTCCCTGCCGGACGCCGCACACCGGACGGGTGACCCCGCAGTTCACCGTGGTCGTGACTGTGACTGTGACCGTGGCCGTGCGGTCGTGAGCCCGTCGATCATCAGGCCGAGGGCGAAGTCAAAGCGGTAGTGGACGGCTCCCGCGGTGAGCTCGTTGGTGGAGCGACAGTGAGTCGATCGCCCAGGCGGCGGCCTGCGAGATGCCCCGGGTGACGCAGATACTGGTCACGCAGCTGGGTGCAGACGCTGATGAGCTGCTGCCGTTCCACCGTCCTTGCCGAGTATCTTGTCGCCTCCGAGTGCCGGGAAGGGGCTTCCATGGCAAACATCGACGAGGGGTGACAGCAGGGACCGTCGGTAGCCGGGGGGAGAGAGACGGCGCGTACCTATGCAGGCAAAGCGCGCGCACGTAGAGAGTGCGCACGTAGAGAGTGCACACGTTGATCTGCGCCGCCGCGGCTCCTGGCAGGGTTCCCAGGCCTCTTCAGTCGTTGAGTTGACGGTGAGTCACGACGGCCGTCCGCCGAACCACCGGTCCGGTCACCTGGGAACTCCCACATCGTGCGTCCCAGCAGGTCGCGCCACCGGCGCAACAGTACGTCCCGGTACACACCGAGCTGGTAGCCGGGCTCGTCGAAGGCGAATGCGCGGGCGGCGTTCGCGTCGGGCAGGTCGAGGATGTGCACGCTGCCGGTGGGGTCCCCGTCGGTTTCCGAGAGTGTCGGCCCTCGGGCGATCATCTCCGACGCGTACCGATCCATGTAGGACAGGTGCTGTTCGAGGAACTCCAGGCGCAGCGCCAGCGAGCCGGGCCGGTCGCGGTGGTAGCAGAAGAACGCCATGCCCGACAGTCTTTCGGTCTCGGGAATGCAGGTACAGCAGTTTTGTTGAGGTCAGGCTGCAGGCGGAGGGCGCTCAGTAGGGGAACTTCCCAATGGGGGTGTCAAGCAGCGGACGATCGGAAGGAGCCTGGGGACAGCGAGGCGACGGTGCGTAACCCACCTGAACAGTCGGGGTCGCAATGCGGACACGCGTCAGCCCCGACAGTGTGAGGTGGACTGCAGTCTCGTTGATACGGAGGATCGCATGCGTGCACGTACCCTTTTTGCCGCGGCAGCAGCGGCAGCACTGGCCTGGACCGCTGTGCTTGGCGGCGCCAGCACGGCCGCCGCAGCAGATCCGCCCCCACCCCCGTTTGACGGTGGCGGCGGCGTGATTGACGGCAGCCCGTTCGGTGGCGCCGGACTCGGCCATATCGGCGGCGGCGACGACGAAGAAGATTTCTGAGGCATAAGCATCCCCAGCCCTTCGCCTTGGCTTCGGGAGATAGGGCCTAGGAAGGGGTGGGAGGCGCCCCGCGGTAGGGGGCCCTGTCCCGGATCATCGCCCACAGAACATTGGTCCGCCGACGTGCCAGACAGAGGACAGCTTGCTTGTGTCCCTTCCCTTCCTTGCGCTTCCGGTCGTAGTAAGCCCGCGAGGCGGGGCAGAAGCGGATGCTCATCAGCGCGGACAGGAACAGGGCTCGTTGAAGGCCGCGGTGGTAACGCCGGGGTCTGTGCAGGTTGCCGCTGACGGTTCCGGAGTCCCAGGCCACAGGCGCCAGGCCAGCGAAGCCGGCGAGGCGGTCCGGGCTCTCGAAGACGGTCAGGTCTCCGCCGGTCGCGGCGATGAACTCAGCCCCGAGGATCGGCCCCAGGCCGGGCATGCTGACGATCACTTCGGCGTCCCGGTGCTGGGAAAACCGGGCCGCGATCCGTGCGTCAAGCTCGTCGACCTCCGCGTTGTAGGTCCGCACCGCGTGTGCCAGGCGGCCAACGAACTCGGCCGCCAGTTTCTCCCCGGGCAGGGTGGTGTGCTGGCCCTGAGCGGCCGTCACGGCCTTGCTCGCCAGTGCGGCGGCGCCCACGACTTTCCGGTTCTTCAGCCAGGCTTCCAGGCGCTTGGCACCCATGCGCCGGATGGCGGAGGGGGTCTGGTAGCCGGTCAACAGGGTGATGGGGCCTTGGTTGGTCAGGTCCAGTGCCCGTTCCAAGGCGGGGAAGAACTCCAGCAACTGGGCCCTGAGGCGGTTGATCTGCCGGGTGCGGTCGCGGACGACGTCCAGGCGGCGAGCGGTGAGGATACGCAGGGCAACGGCGATTTCATCGCCGGGCCGCAGCAAGCTCAGGTCGCGTCGGATGCGAGCTTGGTCGGCGATGACGAAGGCGTCGCGGGCGTCGGTCTTACCTCCGCCGCGGTAGGTGGCCGATGCCTGATGAATGGTGCGGCCGGTGAGGTAGGCGATCGGCTGGCCATGGTTGAGGAGCACGCCGATCAGCAGTGCGGCGAGGCCGTGGTTCATGTCGATGGCCCACAGCACGTCTTCAGAAGAGATGTCCAGCACGTCACCGACGAGCTGGAGGAGTTCTGTCTCGTCGTTGCCGACGCGGCGGGACAGCAGTCTCTCGCCGTCGGCGTTGAGTACGACGCAGTGGTGATGCCTTTTGCCGATGTCCACACCGGCCCATAAGTCGGGCACGGTCCCCTCCGTCACGTTGTGATTCGCGACCTTGCGGACGACCTCGCCGGGGTTGTCCTACAGCAGCGATCGTGTCGCGTTTCCCAATTGGTGGTCGGGTCGTCGTGGGGCTCCAGGCGGCCAAGTTTCCGAAGCCATGCGAACCGCGACGGGAAGCGAGCCATACCTGGAGCCCCTGGGCCCGCCGGCCTTACGAGTGACCAGCACAGGCCCGTAACGGGAAGGTAGAGCCTCACCGGGCTCCGGGCAGCCAAGTTGCCTGAGCCATCCACGCGGCAGCGGGAAACAAGCTATGCCCGCAGTCCCGAGGCCCACCGATCTTGCGAACGACCAGTTCAGACCCAGAGAAACCGTAGGACCCAGAGAACCCGCAGGCCCCAGAGAAACCGTAGGACGGGAAATGGCGGCCCTTGTGGTCGGTGGTCGGTGGTCGGCGGTCGGCGGACGGCGGACGGTGGTCGGCGGTCGCGGAGCGTTGTCAGACGTGGCTGCGATGCTGCGTGTGCGAGGTGGCGAGAGAAGTCGCTGCCGATGGCGTGGGAGGGGCGTAGTGATTGGTAGCCGTGGCGGGTGGTCGGGCCTGGGGTGGGAAGGCTGGAAGGATCTCGGCGACATACGGCGGCGTCTGGATCAGGGTGCGGACCCGGAAGAATGGGGCGGAGGGCGGCCCCTGCACCGGGCGGCGGCCTTCGGCTCACCGGAAGTCGTGACGGAACTGGCTCGGCGCGTTGCGGACGTGGACGCGTTGGAGAACGGGACGACTGCCTTGTGGGAGGCCGTCCTGGCGGGACGACCAGACAACGCACGAGCCCTCGCCGAGGCCGGCGCGGACCCCTGGCGGCCCCAGATCGGCGGCTGGTCACCGGGACGGCTCAGCCTGGCCGGGCCGACACCCGACATGGTCGTGAAGCCCGACGGAGAGCGGGGGCTGAGCGGTGCGGAGCGGACGGTGGCGCGGGAAGGCAGACGACTGGTCGCCGTGCTGGGCGATGTGTACTACGAGGGCCTGGGCCTGGCGTGCGTGGCCGGGATCGACGCCGAGGATGCGATGCGTCGCTTGGCAGCGACACCGACGGAAGGGGAGGAGCTGGAGAAACTCCTCGAAGAACCGTGGGATTGCGACGCCGATGAGAGCCTGAGCATCGTCGGCGTGACAACCGTGCCGGGCGGCTGCATCGTCACTCAGCCATGGGGGTACGCACCGTCCATGCCGGGCGTCGTCAAGCGTCTGTCTGCCGGAACCGTCTGCTACGGCCTGTATGCCAACCCGAAGAGCGGCAACCAGGGCAGCATCGTCCGTGATGGCGAAGTCGCGGGCTGGGACCTTCACCCAGGCGGTGGCCCGGACGTGAACGACACCTCCGAGGAGGTATTGGCTTCCTACCTCTATCGGTACAACGGCCTGGCGTACGCAATCGCCTTCGCGGGGCTGCGCCCCACCGATGCGCGTGCCGTCGTGGGGCCCCCCGACGCGTGGGTTGAGCTGCCGCAGCGCGACTATTGGGAGGACTGACGCACGTGCCGAAGAGCTCACTGAACTCACTGCGGACGCGGGGTTTTCTCGCCGTGTACGGCTGTGTACTCGGCTGCGAGCCAGGGGCTGAGGTCGTTGATGAGCATGTCGAGTACCGCCGGGTCGGGTGAGGGTGCGCGGCCGGTGGTCGCGGCGATGCGCATCTGGTCGGCGCGGTCGGGGTAGTAGCGGCCGAAGAGTTCGGCGGACCGGGGGAGGTCGCTGGTCCAGCCGCCCCATCGGGGCATGATCAGAGTGAAACCCGTGCGGACGATGCGACGACCGACGAAGCGGCTGAGGGTTCGGCGCTGGGCATCGGTGGTGGCTTCGGCTGCTTTCGCGCGCCAGCGAGGGAGCACGTGGGCGAGGTCGCCGTTGGTTTCGCGTGCCAGGAGGGTGGTGGGGCGGTAGCGGGGCAGTTGCGCTGCGAGGTCGGGGCCGAGCAGCGGGGTGCAGAGGCAGGCGATGAAGAATCCGGCATCGTGGCGTTCGAGGTCGCTGAGCAGGGTCTGCGTGCTGTTCAGTAGGGTCCCTACGCCATCGATCTGCGGGAATGCCTGGTCGAGGGCGACCTCGATCGTCGTGGTGTCGGCGCGGTCGGCTTCCGTGGGTTCGTTGTGCAGCGCGAGCTGGAGGTCGAGGTCGGAGACGCCGGGGGTGGCGGTGCCGCGCGGGATGCTGCCGTAGAGGTACGCACTGTGCAGGCGCGTTGGGTCGAACGTCTCGGTGATACGAGCCCGGGCGGCCTCGATGACGGGGACGAACGCCGCCGGTACTCGGTCCAGTGCGCCTTCGCGTGCGATCGTTCCGTCGTGGTCCAGCCCTCGTTCATCCATGGGGCAACTGTGCCTTGCGCCCTTGCGTGTTGACGAGCGGATTTCCGATCGCCTTGGCTGAGTGAGGGGGTTTGACGAGGAGTTCGCCGTGCTCGCGGCTCAGGACGACGACGCGGGCGCCCGCGGAATTGAGTTCTTGCCCTGGAGCAACCTCAAGACCGTGCACGACGGGCTGGAACTCGTCGAGACCGCCGGGCATCCGGCGGGCGGCCTCATCATCGACGTCTGGCACACCGAGCGAGCCCACACACCGCCGGCCGACTTGGCGAACGTACCCCTCTCGCGGTTCATCGGCGTGGAGCTCAACGACGCCGACAGCCAGGTCGTCGGCACCCTCTTCGAGGACACCGTCCGGCGGCGCCGCCTCTGCGGTGACGGCACCTTCGACCTGTCCGGCGTCGTCACGGCACTCCGGACCGTCGGCTGGACCGGCCCCTGGGGTGTCGAAATCCTCTCCGACGCCCACCGCGCGCTCCCGGTACGCGACGCCGTCGACGCGGCGTACCGTACCGCCGTGGCGGCGCTGACGTAGAGCCTGCTGCCGGGCGAAGGCGGTGGCCGCCGGCCCGGGCCGGCGAGACGATCGACCGGGCGGCGATGCGGGCCGCGTCCAGCACACCGATCCGGGCGGTGATGCGGGCCGCGCTCAGCACACCGATCCGGGCGGCGCACCAGCTTCAGGGGCTCGTCCGTCACGCGGTACGGACTTCGGCTCGTCTGTCACCCGGTACGGACCTCCGGCTCGTCCGTCACGCGGTACGGACCTCCTCGAGCCGTACGGGGCGGTGCTCGCGTAGCGAGAGGGTGCAGGCCTCGGCGATCCAGCTCGCCTCGATGGCGTCGGCCACGGTGCACGGGGCGGCGGCTGCCGCCACCGGGTCGGTGACGACGAGGTCGTCCACCGCGTCGAGCCCGGACAGGGTCTCCGCGTGGAACGCGCCGATGCGGCCCAGTCCCATGATCCCAATACGCATGAAGAAGAGTTCCTCCAGTCGGTCGGATGCGAGTCGACCCAATGCCAGCCGGTCGATGCGAGTCGGTCGGATGGGAGCCGGTTGGATGGGAGCCGATCAGTTTTGGACACCGCCCGCCGCCCGCCGCCCGCCGCCCGCCGCATGCTGCCCGCCGTCCGCCGTCCGCCGTCCACCACACGCCGCCGCTCAGCGAGTCGGTCGGTTGCGGCGATCAGTCCGATGCGCCGATGACGGTCTGACTCCAGTCGATGACCGAGCCGGTCACGACCCCACTGCGGTCGGACAGCAGGAAGACGACGAAGTCGGCGATCTCGTCGACCTGGCCCAGTTTGCCCATCGGCAGTTTCCTGGCGGCTTCTTCGCGCCAGTCGTCGCCTGCGCCGTGGAAGGCGCGCTGGACCGCGTCCTCGCCCTCGGTCTCGGTCCAACCGATGTTGAGACCGTTGATGCGGATGCGGTCCCAGCGGTGGGCGTGCGCGGCGTTCTTCGTCAGCCCGGCGAGTCCGGCCTTGGCGGTGGAGTAGGGAGCCAGGAAGGGCGGTCCGCCGTGCGCACAGTCGGAACCGATGTTGACGATGGTGCCGGGTGCCTCGCGGCCCTTCATGTCGGCCACCGCGGCCTGCATCGCGAAGAACGGCGCCCGCAGGTTGACGGCGATGTGGGCGTCGAACAGCTCCGGCGTGGTGTCCAGCAGCGAGCCGCGCGAGGTCAGCCCGGCGGCGTTGACCAGGCAGTCGATCCGACCGTGCCGGGACACGGTCTCCTCGACGCTGCCCCGTGCCTGCGCCGGATCCGCGAGATCGGCCCGTATGAAGTGTGCGCCGGTGTCCGCGGCGAGTTCCGCGCCGACCTCGGGCCGGCGTCCGGTGAAGGTGACGGTCGCGCCCTCGCGTACGGCCGCCCGAACGATGCCCGCGCCGACGCCCTGGCTGCCGCCATTGACGAGGAGGACCCGGCCGTCGAGCAGGGGGGTCTCGAGCAGTCCCATGAGTGTGATGTCTCCTTGGAGTCCGAATTCCGTCCGATGTGCCTTCAGTTCTGGCGGCGCTTCGCGCCGGCGTGCAGTTCCTGGCGGAGCCGCTCGGGCGCCCAGCCCTCGGCAACGGCCTGCCGCACGGTGTCCGCCTGGGAGAGCGGAGCCAGCCCGCCGACCGGGGGATCGAGGTCCAGATTGGTGGGGAAGGGGTAGCCCTCGGCGCAGGCGGCGACGACGTTGTGCAGCCACTGCTCGTCGGCGCCCTCGGCCTTGCGGCGCAGCAGTACCGGGAAGACCGCGTTGACCATTGCCTCACGGTCGACGGTTTCCATGGCACGGCCGAAGGCGGAGGAGATCTGCAGCAGGTTGGCCATCCGCTTGATGTCGGCCGACCGGTTGTGGCCGGCGGCGTGGAAGAGCGCGGGGTTGAAGAACACCGCGTCGCCCTTGGCCAGCGGAAGTTGGATGTGGTGTGCGTCGAAGTACGCGATGAACTCGGGACGCCGCCAGGCCAGGTACCCCGGTACGTACTTCTGGGAGTGCGGGAGGTAGAGCGTCGGCCCGGATTCCACCGGCATGTCGCAGTGGGCTACGGCGCCCTGCAAGGTCAGCACGGGGGAGAGGCGGTGCACGTGCGCCGGGTAGGCGGCGGCCCGTTCATGGCTGAGGAAGCCGAGGTGGTAGTCGCGGTGCACGCTCTGCGCCGCGCCGCCCGGGTTGACCACGTTGATCTGGGAGGTGACCTGGTAGCCGGGGCCGAGCCAGGCCTCGGCGATGAGCGCCAGGATGTCGTTGGCGTAGTAGTCGGTGAACACCTCCGGAGCGCGGACGGCCATCTTGTCCAGCGCGTTCCACACCCGGTCGTTGGCGCCGGGCTTGGCGAAGTGGTCACCGCGCGCCGCGCCCGTCGCCCGCTCCTCCTCGATCAGCGCGCGGAAGGCGTCGGACGCGCGGTCCACCACGGTGAGGTCGGTGAACGCGCGCTGCAGGACCACGATGCCGGGGCCGTCAAGGAGGGCTCGGGACAGCTCGGCCTGCACGGACCGGCGTCCCTCCGTGGTGCCGGCGAGGTCACGGAGCCGGTCGCTGTCGTAACGGAGTACGTTCTGCTCGACACCTTCAGCCGAGGGGTATTCGTGAGGGTCGGTGCGCTGCCCGACCAGCGAACGGAAATCCGCGAGAGAACAGTCGTCCAGGCCCAGCCACGTCCGTGCTTCCGCGTCGGTGCGGGGCATCCCGGTTCCTTTCGCCGCCGTTGCTTTTCTGACAGTCTGAGCAACTCAAGTCCGTCATTCAATCCTCATCAAGCCATCAAAAACCCCTCATCGAATCCATTGCATCCACCTAATCCACCTAATCCATCGAATCAATCGAATCCATCGAATCCTGGAAGAGTCATGCGACACCCCTATCCGATCAGGGAGATCGCCCGGCAGGCCGGACTGAGCGAGGCCACCGTCGACCGAGTGCTCAACAACCGCGGCGGCGTAAGGGAGAGCACCGTCATGGAGGTGCGCCAGGCGATCAAGGACCTGGACCGCCAGCGAACTCAGGTCCGTATCGGCGGTCGCACGTTCATGATCGACATCGTGATGCAGTCGCCACAGCGGTTCTCCACGGCCGTACGCAACGCGCTGGAGGCCGAACTCCCCGCGCTGCAGCCCGCCGTGATGCGTTCGCGCTTCCACTTCCGCGAGACCGGTGCCGCCTCCGAGCTGATCGCGACCTTGGACAAAATCGCCAAACGGGGTTCACAAGGCGTGATCCTCAAGGCGCCGGACGTACCCGAGGTCGGGGCCGCCGTGGGACGGTTGGTAGCGGCCGGCATTCCCGTGGTGACCCTGGTGAGCGACCTGCCCAGCAGCGCGCGCATGGCTTACGTGGGCATCGACAACCGCGCCGCCGGCACCACCGCCGCCTACCTCGTCGGGCAGTGGCTCGGCGATCGCGCCGGCAACATCCTCACCACCATCAGCCGCGGCGTCTTCCGCGGGGAGGAAGAACGCGAGATGGGCTTCCGAAGCGCCATCCGCAACACCCGACCACACCGCACCCTCGTCGAAGTCACCGGCAGCGACGGCCTGGACGCCACCCAGTACGACCTCGTCCTCGATGCACTCCAGCGAGACCCGTCCATCAACGCCGTCTACTCCATGGGCGGCGGCAACGCGGCAACCGTGGCGGCCTTCGCCGACCTCGGCCGGGAGTGCGCGGTGTTCATCGCACACGACCTCGACCAGGACAACACCCGCCTGCTGCGCACGCACCGCATCTCCGCGGTCCTCCACCACGACCTGCGGCACGACATGCGCCGCGCGTGCCAGACCATCATGCGCGCGCACAGAGCACTGCCGGACGAGGGTCCCGCGCTGCCCTCGGCGATCCAGGTGGTCACGCCGTACAACATGCCGCCCGGGAGCACCGTCACATGGCAGAACTGATCACCGGACATCCCGCACTCGCCTCCGCGGCGCTGCTGCTGGCAGCCGGGATCGCCGCCGGACTCGCCGGTTCGATCGCCGGACTGGCCTCGCTGTTCAGCTACCCGGCGCTGCTCGCCGCGGGCCTACCGCCCGTCGCCGCCAATGTCACCAACACCGTCGCCCTCTTCTCCAACACCGTCGGAACCGCTGCCGGTTCGCGGGCTGAACTCCGCGGTCAGCGCCGGCGGCTGATGCGGCTGGCCTGCGTCGCGGCACTGGGCGGTGCGATCGGCGCCGCCCTGCTCCTCGGTACGCCGTCGTCGGCCTTCGAACTGGCCGTACCCTGGCTCATCGCCCTCGGCTCGGTGCTGATCCTGGTGCGCGAGCCCCTGCGGCGCCTCATCGCGAAGCGCCGTCCCGGCGGAGGCACCTACGTAGACCCTGACGGATCCGCCCTACCCGGGCTCCCCATGACCGGCGCGGTACTGCTGGTGGGGCTCTACGGTGGCTACTTCGGCGCCGCGGCCGGCGTACTGATGCTCGCCGTGCTCTCCCTGTCGGCTGCGGAACCACTGCCGGTGACCAACGCCGTCAAGAACATCGTCACCGGCGCGGCCAACGTCACCGCGGCCGTCGCCTACGCCTTCCTCGCCCCCGTCGACTGGATGGCCGCGCTGACGCTCGGCATCGGCTGCCTCGTCGGCGCCTGGGTGGGCCCGGCCGTCGTCCGTCGGGTACCCGAGACACCGCTCCGCGTGACAGTGGCCCTCGCCGGCCTCGGCCTCGCCTGGAGCCTGTGGCGTGACGCGACGGCCTCTTGACCGGTATTCCCTCGTCCTCGTCGACTCCCTGGTCCTCGCCCTCTTCGTCGTCGACTCCCTGGTCCACGTCAACTCCCTCGTCCTCGTCACCTCCCTCAACTCCCTCGTCCTCGTCACCTCCTTGGTCCACATCACCTCCCTCGTGGTCGTCAACTCCCTCGTCGTCGGGGCCGAGGGCCCGTGACGGCGGAGACCACCGTGTCTCTTCAGGCAGTGGGGTCGTCCACCGTGTTGCTGGTACGTAGGGGAGAGGCGTGGGCCGATCGCAGGTGGTCGTGGAGGACCGCGAACGTCGTGCACGTCAGGGGGAGGGCCAGGGCCGCGGTGACGAGGATGCCCACGGCGACGGGGACGAGGATGCCCGCGTAGTAGGCGGCGAAGAAGTTCCCCGTGACGTCTTCGAGGAGGGTACGTACGAGGGGGCGCAGCGGCAGGGCGAGCTGCACCACCAGCCGGAGCACCCCAGCGGTGAGCGCGGCCAGGGGCAACGCGAGGGCGAGGACGCGGACCGCTCCGGCGCGTGTCCACGTCAGCGACCAGGAACGACGCAGGGCCGCGCAGGGGCCGAGCCCGTCGGCCGCGGCGGCCGGGGCGAGGGCGAGCGCCAGACGCAACAGTACGGCGACGAACACGGCCACCACCGGGGAGGCCGTAATGAGCGTGTAGGGCCACGATCCGGGCTTGAAGAGCTGCTCTTCGGTGTCGAGCTGACTGCCGGTGAGGCTGTACGCCACGGCAGTGACGAGCAGCGGCAGCGGCCATACGACCAGGCCGCGCAGCGCGTACACGGCGAACACCGGCCGTAGCCGCGCACGGCCGGCGGCGCGCGACCAGTCCGTCGTCGAGGGGGCTCGGTCTTCTCCCGTTGTGACGGCTCGGGAGCACACGCTCTGCACTGCCGCGCTGCCGACTCCGAGGAGGAGCAGGAAGAACGGGAGCGTGCAGGTGGCGACCAGTCCCAGGTCGGTGTGGTCGTGCAGGTACGGGTCCTCGAGGTGGTGATACCGGATGCGTTCGTTTCGCATATGGGTGAAGACAGGCCAGGCGAGCGCGAATATCGCGGTCGTCGCCACCAGCCCGACCAGCCCGGAGAGGCCGACGACGCGTACCGTCGCACCCGCCAGAGCCCGCCGGTGCCGTCGCAGGACGGCGAATGCCGTGGCGATGACGCCGCGCTGCGGGATCATGTTCGTCGGTGGCGCCGTGCGGTGGTGCTGTGTGGTTCGATGGTGCTGCGTGGTGCGCGTCATGGTGGAGCGAGCCTTCTGTACGTTCGACGTTCGGGGGCCGTTCCCAATGTTCGGGGCCGTTCCCAGTGAGGACGCGGAACGGACGGCCCCGGTTCTCCGGAGGGAACGTGATGGGCACCCCCTACGCCCAGCTCACGGCTGGCCTCGGCGTCGGCGTCGAAATCGGCGCCGCGGGAGGTATGCGTTTTCTCATCCCTTCTCCCACACGGGTTCCGGTGGAAGGCCGAGTTGTGCGCGAGCACGGTCGGTGAGTTCCTGCACCAGGGCGGTCTTCGCCTGCGTGTACTCGCCCGGTGCCGAGCCAGCGGCGGCGATCGCCCGCTTCAGTCGTGCGTACCGAGCCGCTTCCTCGGGATGGGCACGCAGGTAATCCCGGAGTATCCGCTGATTCCGGGTCGGCCAACTCGTCAGCGTCACCACGTGCAGGATGTGGCTGCGAACCCGGCCTTCGGCACGGACGTACAGCAATCGGTCGGTCATCCCGTTGTCGTGCGGGCGGAAGCCCACCCCGGCCAGTGCCGCTTGATGGGAGTGAGCGTCAGCGAGGTCGTGGACAGCGGCCATCAGGTCGATGACGGGCTTGGCCGCGAGCCCTGGAACCGCGGTGGAGCCGATGTGTTCCAGCTCCACGAACAGCCCGGGCGCCGCCTCGCGGAGAGCGCTGATCGTGCTGGCGGCCCGCGCCGGCCACTCAGGTCGGTAGTCGACAATGTGCACGCTGTTCGGCATCGACATGGTCACTATCCTGCGTCAGCAAACCCGGCGCCAACAATGGAATTTCTGTCCGACCAAACCCTCGGGAGGCTGACGGAGGCCTCGCGAGAAAAAGGGAGGGGTTCAAGTTCAGCCGAACGAGGTAGGCTTGAATGCCTATCACCGAAGTCTGGCGGACTAAGCTTGACGGATGGCTTTGCAATGGGAACAGGTAATTGTTCATTCCGCGGACCCCGTGGCCTTGGGACAGTGGTGGGCCAAGGCTCTCGGTTGGGTGGTAGTTCACTCTTCCGATGATGAGTTCGAAATCCGTCCGGAGCCGGATCGCGTGCCGGGGCTGGAATTCGTCCGGCTCGAAGAGAGCAAGAAGGCCAAGAGTCGGCTGCATCTCGACTTCAGGCCTGATGATCAGGACGCCGAGGTAGCTCGCTTTGAGGCTCATGGCGCGAAGCGTGTCGATATCGGACAGGGGGAGCAATCGTGGGTCGTATTGGCAGACCCTGAAGGTAACGAGTTCTGTATCCTCGGCCAACACCGCCAGTAGGGCGCACGGCTGGTACCGAGCGAATGCCTCAACTCGCCAATCAGGCTGCGATACCACGATACGCGATACCGCGGTAGGAGATAGTGGGGCAGAGCGGCTATGTCCAACGGGATCCTGGATAGGTACACAGCACCACACACAGCCCGTACACCGCACGTCGATCGCGCTATGCACGGCACGTGCGGGGAGTGGGTGTACGTGCTCGTGCGCCACGAGGCGCCGCTATTCAGGGCAGGGATGAGAGGACCCTGCCGCTGGCCTGTCGCAGCAGGCTGGTGAAGCTGAGGGCAGCCTGATCGCGGAGACGCGCGGGAGGGCGGTAAGCAGCCCTGACAACGACGGGACGTATCGGTACTGCCAGACGGTACGGGCCCGGCAAGCGAGTTGAGAAGCCGTACGAGAGGAACCAGTGCCTGAAGCCTCGTAACATATCCACCGGCTCGAAGCTGGCAGATCTGGGCTGGGTGCAGTGCTCGTTCCCGATAAGTGCGCGGGAACGTCTTCGTGGCCAGATCATAGGGCTGGTCCGAAGGCCATGTCGAAAGCCTGCGGCGTAGGCATGGCGATGCTGCCGGGGTACAGCTGGGCGGCTCACTCGACAACCGGATAGCGGTGAACGTGGGAAGCGGTCCGATGCCGCCCCCAGTCCGGCAGCCAGCCGGATCATGGGCAGGCCCGTCGTCGGCTGACGGCATCGGATCGTGGCGGAGTCCTCGTAGTAGTCCGAGCGCGCGAGAGGCGCGTACATGGCGAAGGGGGACAGCAAGTCAGCAGTGGAAGAGCTGGAAGACCAGGAGGGCGTTGGTGAATACCGACGAGCTGGAGTACGCCCTGATGAGGGCGGAGCGCCGGGTACTGGAGATCCAGACGAAGCTGCACCGATGGGCCCGCGAGGATCCTCATCGCAGGTTCAGTGATCTGTTCAACCTCGTATCTGACCCCGCGTTCCTGTTGGTCGCGTGGGTCCGGGTGCGGGGCAACAAGGGAGCACGCACAGCCGGAGTGGACGGTTCGACCGCCTATTACGTGGAGAGCGTGCAAGGCGTCGAGAGCTTCCTCGACGGACTGCGGGACTCGATCAAGGACCGCAGTTTCCGCCCTCTCCCGGTCCGGGAGCGGATGATCCCCAAGGCAGGCGGCAAGTGGCGTCGTCTGGGGATCGCGACCGTGAGGGACCGGGTGGTGCAGGCATCCTTGAAACTGGTGCTGGAGCCGATCTTCGAGGCGGATTTCCTCCCGTGCTCCTACGGGTTCCGCCCGAACCACCGGGCTCATGACGCGGTGGCCGAGGTTCGCCACTTCACCTCCCACTCTTACGAGTGGATCGTGGAGGGCGACATCAAAGCCTGCTTCGACGAGATCTCGCACGCGGCCCTGATGGACCGGGTGCGCGCCCGCGTCGGCGACAAGCGCGTCCTGACCATGGTGAAGGCGTTCTTGAAGTCCGGGATCCTCGGTGAGGACCGGGTACTCAGGGAGACCACCGCCGGAACCCCGCAGGGATCGATCCTCTCCCCGTTGCTCAGCAACGTAGCCCTCTCCGTCCTGGACGAACACATCGCCCAAGGGCCGGGAGGACCAGCGAGCACCTTCAACGACCGCCAGAAACGCCGTCGTCGCGGACAACCGAACTACAGGTTGATCCGTTACGCCGACGACTGGTGCCTGGTCGTGTCGGGCACCAAGGCCGACGCGGAGGCGCTCAAGGAAGAGGCTGCCGGAGTCCTCGCCACGATGGGCCTACGCCTGTCGCCGGAGAAGACCCTGGTCACCCACATCGACGAGGGCCTCGTCTTCCTCGGATGGCGCATCCAGCGCCACCGCAAGCGAGGCGCCAACAAGCACTACGTCTACACCTACCCGTCACGCAAGGCCCTCGCGGCCGTGATGGCCAAGGTCAAGACGCTGTGCCGGAAAACAGGGACGAACCTGCCGCTCCACACCCTGCTCATCTATCTCAACCGGATGCTGCGGGGATGGTGCGCCTACTTCCGACCGGGAGTATCGAGCGCCACCTTCAGTTACCTGACCTCGTACGTATGGGGCCGGGTGATCCACTGGATAAGGCGCAAACACCCCCGGATGAACTGGAAGCAGCTACGCCGCCGCTACTGCGGCGGGGGCTGGTGGCCGGCCAGCGAGGAAAGGGAACTGTTCAGCCCAGCGAGAGTGCACACCACGCGCTACCGCTACCGCGGAACGAAGATTCCCTCCCCATGGCCAGCCGCAGGATGAGGACACCCCCCGCAGACCTCAAGGGGCTTGTGGAGCGCCCGTTGCGTTGAGAGGCGCACGGCGGGTGCGGGAAGCGGTCCGGAGAAACGGGCCGGTCGAAAGGCCGGTACCGCGCTCCGGGCCGACTTCACGGTACTTCACGCGGCCGGCGCGGTGTTCCCGGCCACCGGGGACGTGGGTGAATCCGCCGTGATGGGCTGCTACGAGGAGCACGGGCCCCGACTGCTCGTAGAAGCAGTCGAGGTCGGTGACCTTCTGACGCTCCTGATCCCCCTGGTCCGACCAGTCAACTCCCAACGAACCAACTGCGACGACCGGACTCTGTCGAAGGCTCGGCGCTTCTACGATTCGAGGGCAGCCGGTCGTGGCCCCGGGTCTCTGGAAGAACTGCTGGAAGTACGGGCGAAGAGGTCGGCGCCGCCCTCGGCCGGCCGCGCCCGACGATTGCGAAGCGGCGGCGCTCCGGCTCATCGAACATGCCCGTACCCGTTTCGGAACAACCCGGCTGATGATCGGTGGAAGCTCGGCAGGAGCGACACTCGCCCTGGCGACGCTGCTTCGGCTCAGGGACAAAGAGGCCGCGGACGATCCCGCAGGTACCGTGGATTGCGCAGAAACCGCGGAGTTTGTAGGTGCCGTGCTCCAATTCGGTACCTACGACCTGAGCGCGCAGACGCCGGCCGGACGGCAGATCGCGGACGAGTACTTCATCCAGGCCTACGCCGGCCATGTCGCCGACCGCACTCTCCCGGACATCTCTCCTGTCTACGCGGACCTCCGCGGCCTCCCTCCAGCGCTACTGGTCGTCGGAAGCGCAGACGTGTTGTTGGAAGACAACCTCGCGATGGCGGGACGGCTTTCCGCCGCCGGGAATCATGTCGAACTCCGGGTCTACCCGGAGGTACCCCACGGCTTCACAGGGCATCCCACCGCGTTGGCACAGACGGCGCTCAACGGTATCGAGGCGTGGCTACTCGACCACCTCACTCAACCGTGAGGAGTCCCGACCGGAATCAGCGGCACTCACCGACCGAGCCAGGCCCGAGCCGGCGAGGCATGACCAGGCAAGGACAGGCCAGGTAAGGGCATGCCAGGCAAGGGCAGGCCAGGACAGGCGAGGTCGGACTGGTACGGCAGTCAGATGCCGTGGTCTGAGTTTCGCGCGGGCTTGGGCGGCGCGGTCGGGTGGGTTCGACGGATGTCAGTCGTGGTCGCCGACGAAGTCCGTTATCGCGGCAGCGATAGCTTCGGGCTGCTCGTCGGGGATGAAGTGTCCAGCGTCGGGCACGACGATTCGGGTGGTGTTGTCAGCCCATGGGCTGATGGAGCCGGCCATGTCCGGAACGGAGCCGTGACTGCTAGAGATTCCGAGGATGGGCACGGTCAGGTGCCGCCGCTTGAGCGCCTCGCGGTTCTTGCGCGCTGACTCGGCGGCGTCTCGGTAGTACGCGAGGGAGGCGCGCAGGCCGCCGTCGACGGCGATGGCCGCCGCGTAGTGGTCCAGCTCGGCGTCGTCGAACGTGTCGGGAGAAAGGGCCTTCGCCTTCAGGAACCAGCCGATGTACTCGCGTTCGCGGCCGGCAAGCAGCGTCTCGGGCAGGTCGGGCACGACGTGGAAGGCGAAATGCCAGGTCTTCCACGCTCGATCCGGGTCGGTGGGGATCGCCTCCGGGAGAGTGATACCGGGAATCCCGGCGTCGAGCAGCGCGACCCCGCGCAGGTGGCTCTCGAAGTTGATGGTGAGGGAGAAAGCGACCCAGGCACCGATGTCGTGGGCGATCAGGGAGTAAGTCGACACTCCGAGAGCCTTCACGGCGGTGTGGACGTGCGCGGCGACCGCGTGCGTGTCGTAGCTGCCCTCCGGACGCTCGGAGTGGCCCTGGCCCGGTAGGTCGATCGCGATGACGCGGAACCGGTCGGTGAGGCCGGGCATCACCTTTCGCCAGGCCCACCAGGTTTGCGGGAATCCGGCGAGCAGGACGACGACCGGGCCGCTCGGCCGTCCGCCTTCGACGGCATGAAGGCGGACGCCGTCCGCGTCGACCCAGCGGTGAGTGAATCCGGCCAGATGCTGCAGGGGCAGGTCGCGGATGGGGTTGCTTTCGGAGACATGCGGAGTGCTGGTTGCTGGGCCGGTCACGGGGATCCTCCGTCGGTGTCGGTGTCGGTGTCTGTCGCTGTCGGCGTGGGGGTCAGGTGTGCGGTTGGAACGGTGTAGCTGACGGCGATGGCTGGGACCACGTGGTGCGTTTCTCGCGCGGTCGCGAAGTGTGCGGTACGCCTGGCCATGACCACGCTTGAAGGCTAACACGTCTTGAACTGATCAGTTCAAGATAGAATGGTACGCAACACAGACCGAACCATCGACGCATCGGCAAGGAAGTGCCCGCGTGGCAGGTAAGAAGCAGTTCGACATGGACACGGCGATCGACGCCGCGATGATCCAGTTCTGGCGCGTCGGCTACGCCGACACCTCATTGGACGACTTGTCTCGGGCAACCGGCCTGAACCGCAGTTCCATCTACTCCTCCCTCGGCGACAAGGACACGCTCTTCCTGCGCTGTCTGGATCTCTACGCTGCGCGCTATGGCGAGAAGTACGACGCCGCCCTGTCGTGTGCAGCATCGGACCCCGTTGCCGCTGTTCGTGCGTTCTTCGACGTCACCCTCGAGCGCATCGCCGATCCGGAACTGCCTGATGGATGCCTGGTTGCCCAGTCAGCCATGGCAATGCCAGCGCTGAGTCCGAGCGTCGCAGCGCACGCCAAGCAGGCGCTCGGCTTCCAGCGCCTGCGCCTGCACGCCGCGCTGAAAGCCGGCCGACTGGCCGACCAGGACGCCGAGGCCTTCGCTGTACACGCGGCGGCTGTGAACCAGTCGCTCGCCGTCATGAGCAGGGCCGGGGCGAGCCCGGCGCAGCTCCTGGCTATCGTGGGCGTGACCGTTGACGCGCTGTCGCAGGCGTTGCGAGCGTGATGAATCCGCTACGGCCGTCGGACTCGCAGCAGCCTGGTACGCAAAGTCATCTCATGACTTCAAGGCGTGCGCGGTAGTGGTGCCAACGGCTCGGGCCTGGTGGCTTCGTCGCCAATCGGAGCAGGTCAGGTGGAACGCGAGGTCCGGGGCCTGTTGTATTCGCCGTGTAGCTGCGGGGTGGGTGGCTTTGCCAGGGCCGATGCGACGGCCGGCAGCGCGTAGGCGACGAGCGCGAGCGCGGTGTGCCGCTTTGGCAGCCGCGGCCGATGGCGAAGACGTGGGTTCGTAGGCGATTCCGTGCTGCTCGAACTTGGCGCGCAGTTCGCTGCTTCGCCCGTAGACCTCAAGCCCTCGTCGCCGGGGCCCAGGCGGGTTCCCGTCTGGCGTCCAGGACGCGCAGGGCCTGGTCCCGGTCGGCCAGCGCATGCCCATGCGCTGCGGCGTAGATGGAGCAAACCACGACGATCGCGTTCTCCATCCATCCGGCCGTGCCGGTGTACTGTCTTCCCACTTCCGCCTGGCCTGGCTCTTCTTCAGGTCCCCGATCTCGTCCAAGAAGAGGTCCCCGTGAGGACCCCATGAGGACCCCGGCGGCTCTCAGACTGGGGGCGGGCGACGAAGCCACGCGCCTGATCACGCACGGCGTCCTCGTCATGCACCGCGCCCGGGAGCAGGCGCTGGAGCCGGTGAGGGCGAGCGAGCTCCACCGCCTGAGCCGAGAATTTCTGCAGCTCAATGGCGCTGAACCCACGTCCGCGAAACGATCGGCCTCTGCTGTCGGCACGCCATCCGTCGGTCGGGCAGGCTCCAGGACAGTCGAATCGAGTCCAGTCCAGTCGAGTCCAGTCGAGTCGAGTCCGGGCGAGTCGGGACTGGCTCGGCCGGCATGGCTGGGGCCACCGCGCTATCTGGGCGTCAGCACACAGAATTCATTACCGTCGGGGTCGGCCATCGCCACCCGGCCGGCTGCGGCCTGGTCGGCGTCGTCGAGTCTCGTCGCTCCGAGAGAGCGCAGCCGCTCCACCTCTGCCTGCTGATCGACGTGCGCAGGTGGAGCGATGTCGAAGTGCACCCGGTCCCTGCCCGTCCTCGGCATCAACGGTGGACCGCCCCAGGTGATCTTCGGGCCGCCGTGCGGAGAGCGGATCGCGGTCTCTTGGTCTTGGTCCCAGACCAACGGCCACCCCAGGGCTTCGCTCCAGAAGTACCCGACTTCCTGCGAACCGTCGCAGGCCAGCGCTCCGATGAAGCCGCAGTCGGAGAGGAAATTGTTGCCCGGCTCGATCACGCAGAACTCGTTGCCTTCGGGGTCGGCGAGCACCACGTGGCCTTCCTCCGGGCGTTGCCCGACGTCGATGTGCTGGGCGCCGAGCCCCAGCGCCTTGGCCACCGTGAGCTGCTGGGCCTCCAGGGACGTACTCGTCAGATCGAAGTGCATTCGGTTCTGACCGACCTTCTGTTCCTGGGTCGGTAGGCAATGGATGCGGAACCCGGTGTCATCGCTGGGCGAGAGTGTGATGCCGGTATGTGGACCGTGGGGATCGTCGGGGCCCTCGGGGCCGTCGGTCATCTCCCAGCCCAAGAGTCCGGACCAGAACTGCGCGAGACGCAGCGGCTGAACTGCATCGAAGCAGAGCGCGAACAGTTGAGAAGCCATTCCCCACACATCTCCGATCCGCTGTCCGCCGCTCGTTGCCGTCACGGCTTCGCTGCGGCAGGGCCCCTGTGTGGCAGGGCTTGCTTGCCTCACGTAGCTGTCTGGCCGCAGGGGTTCGCTGTCATCCGGTGAACGCAAGCGTAGAGGTGCCCCGGCGTCACCTGCAGCCGAATTTCCCGGCCGTTGCGGATGCCATGACGAACGGGCTTGCCCCTGCCCCTACGTCATGGTTGGAGCCTTGCCGCATGACGAACAACAGCACTTACTCGGCTCGGCTCGTGCCGCCGATCGGCGGGTTTCAGAGGATCGACGGCCGCCGCGTTTTCGTGCATCGGTCGCGCGGCGGCGGACCGGCCGTGGTGTTCCTGCCGGGCGCCGGCGCGGTGGGCCTGGACTACTTTGGTGTCCAGCAACAGGTTTCGCGGTTCACTGCCGCGGTGGTGTACGACCGCGGCGGCGCCGGATACAGCGATCCGCTGCCGCGCCGCGCCGTCGCGGTCGCGGCCGCCATGGAATTGCGCGAACTGCTGCGCGCCCAGAGGATCCCCGCACCGTTCGTACTCGTGCCACTCTCCCTCGGTGGCATGTATGCGCATCATGTATGCGCATCGGTTCGCGCAGTTGTACCCGCAGGACGTGGCGGGCCGGGTCTGGTTGGACGCTTTCCACCGCGACTGGGACGACCCGGAGCACATACGGCAGGCGCTGATCGATGCCAAGATGAGTGATGAATGGGCTCATGCCGGCGTCGCCGAGCGCACCGTCCTGGCCGAACTCGCCGCCGAATTGCAGGCCGGGCCGAACATCGCCCGAGCCGGAGCGCGATGCCTCCGGCTACCGCCGCTACAGTGCGCAGACCGTATTGGATCTTCTCCGGATCAGAACGCTCGCCGATGCGGGGGGCGCTGGCCGGATGCGGGGGTGCCGCTGGCCCGTATCGACGCGCCCCTTGCTCAGCCGGCCGAATTCGCCGCGGCCGTCACCGACATCGACGCGCATTGCAGCGCAGGACCGACGAACTCACCGAATATCGCCGCCGGATCGCCGAACTGACCAGTGGCGAGGAGCTTGTCCTGCCCGCTGCGGTGGTCGCTGTCGCTGTCGCTGTCGCTGTAATGAATCGGATGCGCCCTCTCGGGGGCAGCGAGCGGAGGGTACGGCTGGAACGCGACTCGTGGTTCCTGCTGCAGGCCCTGGAACCGGAGGCCGTGCCACAGCGGGTACGGGAGAAGAACGCCAGCTTCGACGGTCTCGAGATGATGCGCCTGTATCTGGCGTGTGATCGATCAGTGGACTGGGATCCGCTCGATCCACGTGTGGACCGGCTCATCGACGACCTGGACGCATGGGAGATCGCATGCGAACGAGAGAGCAGTCCGTCGGGGCATCCGCAACTGGTCTTCTCCCGTCTCGTCGACGAGGCGACGCCGGCCTGGCAGCGCATCCTCGAAACGCTCGCACGCCGAGCCGAGTGGCGCCGAACCGCCAGCCACCAAGCGGACTCGGTGGACAGGAAGACGTGCTGTGCCAGGCGCCCGGAGGGCGTCTCGGCAGCCGCCCACTCGTTCATCAAGGCGTTGGCGGCCGTGCGCGAACGCTCGGCGGTACCGATGAGCCATTCGCTCAGCAGAGCTGTTCCAGCGGCAGGGCGAACGAGATCCAGAAAGCGTGTCATGGACGTTGACCCTCAAGCGTCAAGTGCACTTGAGATCAAGGGCGGTGCGTCGGAACTCCACGTCGCAGCGCACTTTCACCTGCCCGCACCTGCCCGAGTCACAGCGCATCACCATCGTGCCCAGCGCCACGTGCACGTAGTCTTTGGGGACTTGAGCCCGATCCGTGCCCTCGCCCTCTGGGAGACGACATGAGCACCGCCCTCCTCGTGATGGACGTCCAACGGGCCATCGTGGACATCGCGGTCGACGACTCCGCGTACCTGCCACGCCTGCGCAGGGCGATCGAGGGAGCTCGGGCGGCGAACATCCCCGTGATCTACGTGACCATCGCGTTCCGCCCCGGCTTTCCGGAAGTCGGCACGCGCAACAAGCCGCTCACGGCCATCGCGCAGGCCGGCCTCTACGTCGAGGGCTCGCCAGGCACCGAGATCCACCCCGAGGTCGCACCCCGGCCGGGCGACGTGGTGGTCACCAAGAAACGGGCGAGCGCGTTCTCGGGCAGCGACCTCGACGTGGTGTTGAGGGCACGCAACATCGACAGTCTCGTGCTCACGGGCATCGCCACCAGCGCTGTGGTGCTGTCCACCCTGTGCCAGGCGAACGACCTGGACTTCGGCCTCACCGTCCTCGCCGACGCCTGCCTGGACACCGACCCGGAGTTGCACCGGGTCCTCGTCGAGCGGCTGTTCCCGCAATGGGCGGACGTCGTGGGCGTAGCGGACTGGCTCGAAGCGATCGCACCACGATAGCGGCAGGTCAGGCGGGCGGCAGCTGCGACGCCACGGCCGGCAGCGGAGACAACCCGGGACGACAGCAACGACAACATGGGCCGGCAGCGGAGACAACCGGGATGGCAGCAACGACAACCCGGGAGGGCATCGGAGACGACGCGGGACGGCAGCAACGACAACACGGGCCGGCAGTGGCGACAACCCGGGTGATCGGCTCGGACGCCACGGCGTCGTGAGCCCCTCTCGTACCCGCACCGGTGCATGCTCGCTTCATGAGCGACCTCACCGCACCTGGCACAGTACGGATGGCCACCGCCCAGGGCCGTTGGGTCCTGCTGACGGCCGTCCTCGGTTCGGGCATGGCGATGCTAGACAGTACGGTCGTCAACGTTGCCCTGCCTCGTATCGGTACCGACCTGCACACCTCACTGGCCACCCTCCAGTGGACCGTCAACGCCTACCTGCTCACCCTGGCCGCGCTGCTCCTGCTCGGTGGCGCCCTCGGCGACCGCTACGGCCGACGCCGGATCTTCCTTATCGGCATGGTGTGGTTCGCCGCATCCTCACTGCTGTGCGGGCTGGCACCCAATGCCGCGGTACTCCTCACCGCCCGAGCACTCCAGGGCGTCGGCGGAGCGCTGCTCACCCCGGGCTCGCTCGCCCTCATCCAGGCCGTCTTCCACCCCGACGAGCGAGCCCGCGCGGTCGGCGCCTGGTCCGGCCTGGGCGGTGTGGCCACCGCGGCCGGTCCCTTCCTCGGCGGTTGGCTCGTGGACGGCCCCGGCTGGCGCTGGGTGTTCTTCCTCAACGTGCCCGTGGCAGCAGTGTGCGTGCCCCTCGCCGCCCGCCACGTGCCCGAGACCCGGGCCCCCACCACGCACGGCCGGTTCGACGTCCGGGGTGCCGTACTCGGCGCGATGGCGCTGGGCGCGGTGGCCTACGCCCTGATCGCGGCGCCCGGCCGGGGCACGGCCCCCGACGTACTGCTCGCCGCGCTCGGCGGCGTGCTGCTCGCGCTGGCCTTCCTCCGTGTCGAACGCCGGGATCCCGACCCCATGCTGCCGCCCTGGCTCTTCGGGCTACGGCAGTTCACCGCGATCAACGCGGTCACCGTCTGCGTCTACGCGGCCTTCGGCGGCTTCTTCTTCCTCACGGTGCTGTACTTGCAGGTGGGAGCGGGGTTCTCGGCGCTCGTCGCCGGGACCGCACTGCTGCCCACCACCGTGCTGATGTTGTTGCTCTCCTCCCGCTCCGGCGAACTGGCGCAGCGCATCGGTCCCCGCATCCCGCTCACACTCGGCCCCCTGGTATGCGCCACGGGCATGCTTCTGATGACGCGGGTCGGCACCGATGCCTCGTACCGCACCGAAGTGTTGCCCGCCGTCACGGTACTGGGCCTCGGCATGGCCCTCCTGGTCGCACCGCTGACCGCTACCGTGCTGGCCTCCGTCGACGTCACACACGCGGGACTGGCCAGCGGCGTCAACAACGCGGCGGCACGCGCCTCCGGCCTGCTCGCCGTGGCGGCCCTGCCCCTCCTGGCCGGCATGGGGCCCGAGACCTACCGCTCGGCCACCGCCTTCGCCGCCGGCTACCGACGGTCGCTCTTCCTCTGCGCCACCCTCCTCATCGCCGGCGCGGCCCTCGCCTGGTTCACCCTGCGTTCCCGCACCCCGGTCCTCGGCGGCACAGAGACACCGCGGCAGAGCGAAGCTCAGGGCCGGCAACAGAGCGCAGCCCGGGATGAAGAAAAAGCAGTCCGAGCGGAAGAAGGCGCAGCCCAGGGGAGGGCAAACGAATTCCAGGGCAGGGCAGACGAAGTCCAGAGGAGGACAGACGAAGCCCAGAAGAGGGCAGGGGAAGTCCAGGGGCAGCACTGCCGCCCCCAGTGCGCCTACCACTGCGGCGTGTCGGCGCCGCCCCTCGACCCCGGCACGCCGTCCTCCGCTCCGCCGCGCACGAGCGGCGACTGACCCCTACCCTCGGCAGATTCCCTCTCTTCTGTTGCCCGGCCCTCGACCGACGAGGGCGAACTGGCACAGTTCGAGGGCGGCTACCGGCTCTGCTACGTCCGCGGCCCGGAGGGCATCATCGTCGGATTGGCCGAGCAGCTCACCCGAAGGCCGGCGGCTCCAACGAGACAGGCACGGCTCCGTACTGAGCAGTGACTTACGGGGCGCGGCAGAGAACATGCAAGGGGTCGCGGACCGGTGAGCGGCCCGCCAGCGTCTGCGCCTGTGCCTGCGCCACCATGGCGTCCACCAGCCGAGGGCAAGGGGAACGGCCGAGGGTAAGCGGAGCAGCCGAGGGCAAGGGGAAGCCTGCCGTCACGTCCTCTCGCGTGAGTCGCACCGATGGCGGCGTACCCGCACCAGTGGCGTCGTAGCGCGGTGCCCGAACGGCTCATGCGCCAGCCGCCGTCGCGTGACTGTGCGGCGTACCGCTGAGACGGCGAAATGTGGTCGTCAGGCAGAGCGCGGCCAAGACCGCGCGGAGCCTTTCGAGGCCTGTCGAGGCCTTTCGGATGGGCAGTTCAAAGACAGCCAGCCGCCCATCGCTTGCTTTGATGTACCGAGGTGACGATCAATCCGCCGATATGGAGTTCTTGCTCTGGTTGGCATTGAAGCGCGCTTTCTTCTGACGATTCCCACACGTGTTCATGTCGCACCATTTGCGCGTGCGACTTTGGCTGGTGTCGAAGAAGGCGGCCTGGCAGGTCGCTGATGCGCACAAGGCCAATTTTCCATCTCGTTCGCCCGCGATGATGCTGATCGCATCGGCGGCGATCACGCTGAGGGCATCTTCCACGCGGGAAGCCGAACTGAGCTGCCATCGCCGCTGACCCTCGGGCGTCAGGATGGCCGCGGCTCGCCCCTGAGCGCTGCAGTCATTGATGACTTGGACAGCAGCTGCCGGGAGAGCGTCATGGACAGCGGCCGCTGTCGCGGCGGCGTGAATCGACTCTCTCAGTTCCCGAGCGAGTTCGAGCTGGGCAGTGGTGCAGGAGTCCACGGCGAGGCCGTTCACTGCCAGCCAGTCGATGAGTCGCTGCGGCGTGGGAATGCGCTCCACGGCGTTGCCGTGACGCTCCGACAGAGTCCCCGTGAAGCTGGTCGCCAGCACCTTGCCGAGACGGAAGTCAGGGAACTCAGCGCGCATGGAACCACCTTAGCAGGTTGCGCACAGGCGCGAAGGCGCGGTAGAACCGCCTTAGCCGGTTCGCGAGCTCATGACCGGTTCCGCGAAGGCCAGGAGGTCTCATGCCCCGTCTCACCAGCGACGTGCAAGCATTTGAAGCCCACGCAACCGACGCCGACCTCGACGATCTGCGCGCGCGACTGGCCGCGGCGCGGCTACCGGAGGCCGAGACCGTCCACCGTGCCGCGCCCGACCCTCGCCGATGGGGACAGGGCGTACCTCTCGCCGACCTCGTCGATGTCGTGAACTACTGGCGCACCGAATACAACTGGCGGTCGTTCGAAGCACGCCTCAATCGGATCGGCCAATTTCGCACGACAATTGATGATCTGGGCATCCACTTCCTGCACCGCCGATCCGCGCGCGCAGATGCCACCCCTCTGATCTTGACGCACGGCTGGCCGGACAGCATTGTTCGGTTCATCGATGCAGTGGACGAGCTGGCAGATCCGAAGGATGCAGATGCGCCCGCGTTCCACGTCGTGGTCCCGTCGTTGCCAGGTTTTGGTTACAGCGACAAGCCGGCCACCACCGGGTGGGGAACCGAAAAGATCGCGGCCGCGTGGGTGGAACTGATGGGAAGGCTCGGGTACCGCAAGTTCGCAGCTCACGGCGGCGACTGGGGCGGCAATATCACCACGGTTCTCGGCGGCAGGTTCCCGGCGCACGTTCTCGGCATCCATACAACGTTCGCCGAGGCGCCGCCCGGATTGACTACGGACGGGCTGACGGCGGCCGAGCGCGAATGGACCGAGGAAACCCGTGACTTCTGGCGCCACCGCGCGGCGTACGCCAAGCAGCAGGCAACCCGACCGCAGACCATCGGCTACTCGCTCGTCGACTCACCGGTCGGGCTTCTTGCCTGGATCCTTGACAAGTTCGCCGAGTGGTCGGATACCGAAGACAGTCCGTTCGAGACGATATCCATAGACAGCGTTCTTGACGACGTCACCCTGTATTGGCTGACGCGGACCGGCGCATCGGCGGCCCGGATCTACTACGAGAGCCACAACTCGCTCGACCCGGAACTTCGGGTCGACGTCCCGTCAGCACTCACTATGTATCCCCGCGACGTCGAGAAGTGTCCGCGCCCCTGGGCGCAGGAGCGGTACCGACAGATCGTCCGCTGGGCAGAGCCCGAAAACGGGGGACATTTCCCGTCGCTGGAGGTTCCCGAGTATTTCGTCAAAGATCTACGAGAGGGCCTCGCGGCAGTGCTGGCCGCCAATCAGTGAACGCGGCTCGGCGACTCGGCACTCGATCACCGCCTGATCGCCGGTACCGGTTCGGCGATGCGACGGACACCGGGCTCAAGCGGAGCTCGACTGCTACCGCGGGCCGGAGAAGAACTGCGGCCAGGCGGGCTGGGGCTCGTCGACGGCTGAAGGTTGTTCCGTGATGTTCCGTGACTGATCTTCCTCGGTGAGGTGAGGCAGTGGCGTCCGCCGTGAGGCGGGTTCGCGCACCCGGTTCGCGCACCCGGTTCGCGCACCCGGTTCGCGCACCCGGTTCGCGCACCCTGTGAGGCGCGGTGCGGCCACCTACCGGCAGCTGCCACTGGTCGGCCAGACTTGTGACGTGTGCTTACAGCGGCAGGAAAGAGCGTCCACCGAGATGATTGTGGTGACGGGGAGTTCCGGCCGGGTCGGGTCGGCCATGGCTGCGGCATTCGATGCGGCCGGCTGGGCGATCCGCGGCGTGGACCGGGCCCCCGGCCGCTGGACACATGTCATCGGCGACCTGCGGGATCGGTCGGTGCGGCAGGCCGCACTGCGTTCGGCTGATGTTCTCGTTCATGCCGCCGCGCTGCATGCCCCGCACGTCGGACGCCTGTCCGACGAGGAATTCCGTGCCGTGAACGTCAGCGTGACCGAGGAGCTGCTCCACGAGGCTGCTCGCCTCGGGGTCCGGCGTGTCCTCTACATCAGCAGCACGAGTGTGTACGGGCACGCCTTGGTGCCCACCGACCGAGCGGTCTGGGTGGACGAGCGGCTCACGCCGCTACCCCGGGACATCTATGACGAGACCAAGCTCGCTGCCGAGGCGCTGGTCGCCGCCAGCAACCTCTCCTCGATCACGCTGCGCATAGCGCGATGCTTCCCAGAACCCCTGCCTGTGCTGGCCCGCCACCTGCTGCACCGCGCGGTCGACGTGACCGATGTGGCGGCGGCGGGAGTTCTGGCCGTAGCGCACGACAGCGTGACCGGCACGTTCAACGTCTCCGGCCCTCATGCTTTCCGGCCAGAGGACTGCTTTGACCTCTACCGTGACGCTCGGGCGGTCCTTGCCGTCCGGGCTCCGGAGACCGTCGCGGCCTTTCACGCCCAAGGCTGGCCGGTGCCCGACCGACTGGACCGGGTCTACGACTCAACCGCTGCCGCGAACGCTTTCGGGTATCGGCCCGTTCACGGAATTCAACGTTTGCTGCAGGGACTCGCTCACGGGTAGGCCATCGCTCACCGAGCGGGCCGGGGACACACCTCTCGCCCCAGGTCCTCGAACGGCTACTGGGCCGAGGCGCGCAGGCTCAGTTAGCCGTTGCGGTACGTATTCCCAGACCGACCAGTACGGCTCCCGCCAGACGGCTCATCCCACGTCGGAAACGGGGCGTATCGGTTGCCGTGCGCGCCGCGGCGACCACCGACGTCCAGAACAGCAGCCACATCAATACGACGGCCACATGCGCGACTGCAAGCGTCGCGATTTGTGGCGCGACGGAGCGGTGGGAGGTGAGGAACTGCGGTACCAGGGAGAGATAGACCGATGCTGCCTTCGGGTTGAGGATGTTGGACCACAGTCCTTGCCCGAAGCCCCCGAGCTGAGTCCACGGCAAGCGCCATCGCTTCCGCACCGCCGGTTTGACGCCTCGACGCGTCGAGCGCCACGTGGTGATGCCCAGCCAGATGAGGTAAAGGCCGCCCAGGAGTTTTACCACCGTCAGTGCCTGAGCCGACGACATCACCAGGGCCGACAGGCCGATCGCTGCGAATGCCGCGTGTACCAAGAGCCCGCACGCTGAGCCGAAAGCAGCGCGTACGCCGTCGGCCCGTGAGCCCTCGATCACCTGCTGCGTCACGAGAGTGAAGCTGGTGCCGGGGATCAATGTGAGGGGTGTGACTGCGGCCGCGAAGGCGAGTATGTGATGCCATTGCACACCACGAGCCTAGGCATCGGGCCTGTGCGAAGCCGCTGGTTACCCGGTCCCGGTCTCCTTGGGCGGTGGCAGCCCTAGTGTGCCGCGAGCCTCTCGACCAGGCCGATACTCCGCGCCAGCAACTTCCGCTCCTCGTCCGACAATTCGGCTTCGATCGCCCGGGCGAGCCAATCCGCCCGGCGTCCCCGCTCCTCCTCCAGCAGGGCCTGCCCGGCAGGTGAGAGCTCGACCAGGCTCTTGCGGCCGTCGGTCGGATGCGCTCGGCGTGTGATCAGTCCCTGCTCCATGAGTAGCCCCACGGCTCGGGCCATGGACTGCGGGCGTACTCGCTGATCGGCCGCCAGCTCGCTGGTCGTCATCGCGCCGCTGCGATCCAGCGCGCCGAGTACGGCCACCTGGCCGTGCGGCATCTGGTCCTCGAGCTTCACGCGCCGCGTGAGCTTGCCCATCGCGGTGCGTAGTTCGGTCGCGACGGCAGCGGATTCCGGAAGGGGCATACCGCATGTTAACGCAGCGTAGCTACACAGCAAAACTAAACAGATGATCTGAACAGCTCAGCTGAACAGCCAAACTAAACAGCCAAACTAAACAGTGCAACTGCACAGCATGGCTGTAGAGTGTTCCGCGCCGGGCCCCGCGTCACCGTCGCCGCAGCCGAGCCCCGGCACGCATGCGACAAGGGGAAGGACTCCCATGACCGCCATCACCTCCGTCACCGGCCGCCGCATCCTCGACAGCAGGGGCAACCCCACCGTCGAAGTGGATGTGGAGCTCGCGGATGGATCCCTGGGCCGCGCCGCGGTCCCCTCCGGCGCTTCGACCGGCGCCCGCGAGGCCGTCGAACTCCGCGACGGCGACCCGGCCCGCTGGCACGGCAAGGGCGTCGACCACGCGGTACGCCACGTCAACACGGAACTTGCGGCCGCCGTCACCGGTCGCGAGGCCGAGGATCAGGCCGGTCTCGACGCCGTGCTCGTCGCCACGGACGGCACCCCCGGCAAGTCCAGGCTCGGCGCCAATGCGATCCTCGGTGTCTCCCTGGCCGCCGCCAAGGCCGCGGCCGCCGCGCACCGCCTGCCGCTCTACCGCTACCTCGGCGGCTCCGGCGCCCGGCTGCTGCCCGTACCGATGATGAACATCGTCAACGGGGGCGCGCACGCCGACAATCCGCTGGACTTCCAGGAGTTCATGATCGCCCCGATCGGCGCGGAGTCCTTCGCCGAGGCCGTACGGATGGGGTCCGAGATCTTCCACACCCTGCGCCGCGACCTCCTCGCCGCCGGGCACTCCACGGGCGTGGGCGACGAGGGCGGCTTCGCGCCCGCTCTGCGCACCGCCGAGGAGGCCCTCGACTTCGTGGTGGCCGCCGTGGAGCGCACGGGTTACCGGCCGGGCACGGACATCGGTCTGGTCATGGACCCGGCGTCGTCCGAGTTCTTCCGTGCGGGCGTCTACGACTACACCGGGGAAGGAGTGCAGCGCACGCCCGCCGAAAACGCCGACTACCTGATCAAGTTGATCGACGCCTACCCCATCGTGTCGATCGAGGATCCGATGGCGGAGGACGACATGGCGGGGTGGCAGGATCTGACCGCACGGGTCGGTGCGCGCTGCCAGCTCACCGGCGACGACGTGTTCTGTACGAATGAAACCCTTCTGCGCGAGGGCATCGACTCCGGCGTCGCCAACTCGATCCTGGTGAAGGTCAACCAGATCGGCACCCTGACGGAGGCTCTGGCCACGGTCAACGCCGCTCACCGGGCGGGCTACACCGTCGTCATGTCGCACCGCTCGGGAGAGACGGAGGACACAACGATTGCGGACCTGGCGGTGGCCACGGGCTGCGGCCAGATAAAGACCGGATCGCTGTCCCGCTCCGACCGCACCGCGAAGTACAATCAACTGATCCGTATCGAGGAGCAGTTGGGCGACAGCGCTCAGTACGCGGGCGCGGCAGCGCTGCGCCGCTGATACCGCAACGCTGCTTGCCGCGACGACGGGACAGAGCGGTCGTCGGTGTGATGATGAGGGGATGAGCGGGATGAGGGGATGAGTGGGGGAGTGGGGGATGACAGGTCAGGTTGGGGTGGGGAACGGACTGGACACCGCCCTCTGAGATGACCGCCTTCCCGCATCTGGCCACTGGCCCTCGCGCATGACCCTGGGCCCGCCGGAACACATTCCGGCGGGCCCAGGGGCAAGTAGCGGGGACAGGATTTGAACCTGCGACCTCTGGGTTATGAGCCCAGCGAGCTACCGAGCTGCTCCACCCCGCGTCGGTACCGCAACTCTATGCGATACCCGCCACCACACCTAATCGGGGAGTCGGTACCGGGAAATCAGTGGCGACTGACCATGCGCAGCGTTTGCCGGTGCAAGACGGCCGACAGCGCGGCGGCCGGCACATGCGCCACTGGTTGCGACCACTGAAGGTGCCGTTGTTGCGTTCGCCGCGCCCGTGAGCTGATCGGCAATCAGGTAGAGCCGGGGGAGCCGTTCGAGGTCCTTTGTGGTGGGGTGTGGAGGACTTCGCGGGCCTGGACCGCGGCGCGAACTATGCTCTCGGAGACGAAGTCGACGAAGCGGGCGATGTTTTCGAGTCGAGCGGCGGCCGGGGTGTCGGGACCGAGGACGCTGACGCCCTGTCGTGCGGTCTCGGCGAGGTGGGCGGTGCCGCGGGCGCTGGCCAGCATGGATTGGTACCAGACGTCGTCGTCGACGACGTAGCGCTCGCGGCGGCCTTCGTCGCGTTCTCGGCGGACCAGCCCCTGGCCCTCCAGGTACGCGATGGCTTTGGAGACGGACGCCGGGCTGACGTGCAGGTGCTGCACGAGTTCGGCTGCGGTGAGGCTGCCCGCGTCGCTGATGTAGAGGCAGGCCAGTACCCGAGCCATCATCTTGGGCGTGCCCGATTGCATGAGGACGGTGGTGAGCACCTCCTCGTACTCACGTACGGCCTCGGCGTCGCGCCCGTGAGTCTGCTGCTCGGGCGTCCCCGCCCTTTGGGGTACTGCCTGCTTGCGCCGGTGGGCGCGGCGTTCGGTGGCACGGTGGGCCAGATCGGCGCGGTAGGTGGTGGGGCCGCCGTTACGCATCACCTCCCGCGTGACCGTCGAGGTCGGGCGGTCCAGGCGCCTGGCGATCTCCGCGTAGGAGAGGTCGTCGGCCAATCCCAGCGCGATCTGCTGGCGTTCCTGCTGGGTGAGCCTGCCGCCCGGCATTCAGATCTCCTCCGCGATGCGTTCCCTCGTGATCCTGGAGTCTCCAACATAGCGTTCACCTCCAATCCATTGCAACGAACCGGTAGTGAGTTGTTGCGTTACTCTGCATGTCATTGCAATGGTTTTGTGGCAACTAGCTGCAATAACAGGGTTTTCTCGCGACGAGAGTGTTGCCTATTAGGTGAATGCAACGTAGCGTTTTGTGCATCGGAAACAGTGAGTCGAAGGAGTACACAATGCAGAAGTTCGACACTCCCGCCCCGGTGACCGCCGTCCTCGACATCCCCGCGGGACACGTCAGATTCATCGCCGCCGATCGGGCCGACACCGTGGTCGAGGTACTGCCCGCGGACGCCTCGAAGGGCCGTGACGTGAAGGCGGCGGAGCAGATCGAGGTCGCGTACGGCGATGGTGTCCTGCGGATCGAGGCCTCCGCGGCGAAGAACCGGCTCGTCGGTGCTCCCGGGTCCGTCGAGGTGACCATCCAACTGCCCGCTGACTCCCGGGTCGAGGCGAAGGCGGCCAGTGCCGAGTTCCGAGGAGTGGGACGGCTCGGCGACGTCACCTTCGAGAGCGCGCAGGCTTCGGTCAAGCTCGATGAGGTCGCGAACGCGCGCCTCACCCTCCTCGAGGGCGACGTCTCGGTCGGCCGCCTGGGCGGCTCGGCGGAGGTCAGCACGCAAAAGGGTGACATCCACATCACCGAGGCCGTGCGCGGAACGGTCACGTTGCGCACCGGGCACGGCGAAATCTCGGTCGGTGCCGCTCGCGGAGTCAGCGCCACTCTCGACGCAGGCACTACCTACGGTCGGGTCCACAACGCACTCAAGAACACCGACGGTGGTGCCGCCGGCCTGAACATCCACGCGACCACCGCGTACGGGGACATCACCGCCCGCGCCCTCTGACGAAGCGTCGCGCACGGCCGGCGCGTCGGGGGATGCGCCGGCCGTTCGGGCTGCACGGCACCGTGGTGCCGGACGCCTCGTCGAAGAGCCGAAGACAGGTACCTGGGTCGCACGTCACGGCTACTACCGTTGACGCAACGAGTGGGAAGCCGAGAGGGGAGAGACGAGAAAGAGTCGAGACGAGAGAAAAAGGGGCGTGCACATGGTGGACCAGGACCACGTGAGTGTGACCCTCACGGTCGCCGAGCCCGCCGCGAAGGTGTTCGCGGTGCTGACGGACCCGACGACCCATGCTGCGATCGATGGCACCGGCTGGGTCCAGGAGCCTGTCGACCGGGCGCTGCTGACCGATGTGGGGCAGGTTTTCCGGATGGCCATGTATCACCCGAACCATCCCGACGGCGACTACCAGGTGGCCAACAAGGTCCAGGTGCTCGCCCCGCCCCGCGCCATCGGCTGGTTGACGGGGGAGGAGAAGGACGACGGTCACCTGGAGTTCGGCGGTTGGTTCTGGCGTTATGACCTTTCGCCGCTCGGCCCGTCCGAGACGGCGGTCACGCTCACTTACGACTGGTCGGCGGTGCCACGGTCCATCCGGGAGTACCTCCGGTTCCCGCCGTTCGGCCCTGAGCATCTCACCAACTCGCTGCACCACCTGGCCGAGCTGGCAGCCAGCAGGTGAAGCGTCGACCTAGGTTGTCGTCGGTGCTCCGGTGCTCCGGTGCTCCGGTGCTCCGGTGCTCCGGCGGCCCGGTGCCCCGGCGTGTTTCAGCCTTGTGCCACGGAAGCCTGTCCGATTCGTCGGCAACACCTCCGCCAGACCACTGACCAGCCGCAGCCATGCGGCATGAGACAGCCGGTTACCGCCACCGACAGGCCGGTACAGACGCTCAGCTCCTCGCCGATGCGGGCGCCGACCGGACCGTGCACGGCCTGGTGGCCGTATGGCGACCCGGTGAAGAGCAGCAGACCGATACGCTGATCCTCCGTGATGGTCAGTGCCGGTCCCAAGGGGGTTTCCGGCGTGGTCAGCCACAGCAAGCCGATAGGGAGCCCTTCCTCGGCTGTCACACGCGGCAGGATGAGTGCCCAGCCCGTCGTCACCGCGCCGCAGACCGTGTCATACAGCTGCCACTGGCCGAGGCTGGTCAAGCCGCTCTTCCAGTTCGGCAACACGAACCGGCGCCACGCGTACTGGCACGCCACCCTTGCCGGGCGTCCGTTCGGTACGGCAGCGCCGGGTCCCGGGCCCAGCTGGCCCGCCTGGCCCGCCCAGGGCGTTGCAGGTTCGCTGGCGCGACGGCGGTGGCGGTGGTGGCGGTGGCGGCTGTCTGTGCTTGTGCGTCGATGGTGGTCGCCTCCTCGGCGCCTGCGTCGGGATCGGGCGGGTGCGGTTCAGCCTTCATGGCTCACCAGACGCCGCGGGCCGACTCCTGGTTCACCGGACGGGTGACTGTCACCCGGTCGATGTGGCCGGTCCCCTCGTCCGGGTGGTGCCGTCGTCGAGCGACGCGCTCGGTGGCGATCGACATGTCATTCGCGCTCGCGGAGGTACGCCTCCAGCTCTGCGGCGCCGTTCAGCATCGCTCGCCCGCGGGCGGGCAGCCGGCCGTGCCAGTCGGGGAGGCGGTCTTCCAGTAAGAGCACCATGCGGATGGGGGCGCTGGATGCGCCACCGCCGGACACCGTCGAGGGGCCCTGTACGAACCCGTACTCCCCGGGGGCGGAAAGCCGTACTCCCGGGGGCAGGTGGCAGCTGTGTGGTTGTTGCCCAGCGGCTCGCCAACGCCCTCGGCGCTACGAGGCCTACGCACCGCGCATCCTCTTGGTTCGGCTACTCTCCGCTCGACCCGGCACGCCTGGCGGACGGCGACGGCATCGTGTTCGTCAAGGACGTTGGGCAGAGGGGAGGCGGGCCAGCAAGTGGGCGTCGAGGAAACCCCGTTCGGAGGCCGGATCGTGGAGCAACCGGGCGAAGGGGACGAGGCCGGCCCCGGCCAGCAACTCGGCGAACCGGTCCACCGGCCAGCTGTAGGCGGGCGCCACCTTGTGGTCGAAGCGGACCGGCTCCGGCCCGTCCGTCGCGAAGAACGAGACCAGGAGCAGGCCGCCGGGTGCCAGGACACGTACCGGCTCGGCGAGCAACGCGGGCAATTCCTCGGGCGGGGTATGGATCATCGAGTAGTGGGACAGCACGCCGCCGAGCGTGTCGTCCTCGACCGGCAGGGCCTCCATCCGTGCCTCGTCGAACCGCAGCTCCGGATGGGCTCGCCGGGCGTGCTCGACCATGCCCGGGGAGAGGTCGAGCCCGAAGGCCTCCAGGCCCAGATCGTGCAGCATGGCCGTGAGATGACCAGGTCCGCATCCGACGTCGGCCGCCCGCGGGTTCCCCGTCGCGCGTACCAGCTCGGCGAAGGTGCCGATCATGTTTCGCGAGAACGGCTGCGTCTCCAACCGGTCGGCGAACAACGACGCATAGAGTTCGACGACCCCGTCGTAGGCCGCTCTGGTCTCGTCCTGGTATCCCGTCACGGGGAAGGAAAATAGCATCCGCTCGCCGGCGGAACAGGTGCGTGCACACTTCAGTCCCGCGCAGGCGGGGCTGAGGTCCCGCGCAGGCGGGGCTGAGGTCCCGCGCGGGCGGGGCTGAGGTCTCGCGCGGCAGGGGCTCTGCACGTCCTCGGCGTGCGAACGGGTGGCGTGCGAGGCGTGCGGCGACCTCGCGGGCTTTCCGCGCCGAGCGCCTCCGCAATGAGCCGCAGCATTACCGAGCTACCCGATCGCGGGGATCGCCACAGGGATCGCCACAGGGATCGCGCATTCGTACAGGCGTGCTGAATGTGCTTGCGGTGCCCTCGTACTGGCTGGCACGGCACGCCTTGTCCTGATGATCTGATAACGAATCGCGCCAAATGGATGATAACTGGACATGAAGGGCATTTATGCGTAGCTTCACCTCGCACTCATTGCACTCGCGTCTGCATTCCGGCTGGGCGCGTACCGTGCCTACCGAAAGATCGGATAAATGGACAATAAGCCTGCCGTGTCCGTGCCGACCGCGTTTCCCTCATGAGCGCTAGAGCGCTGACGGCCGCGTCCGACTTCTTCGCTCCCCGCGCGGACATCGACGGCCTGCTCCAGGAATTCCTGACGGAGAAGGCGCGCACCGCCACCGTGCCCGGCCAGGCGGCGCTCGCTCTCCTGCTGCGGGAATTCAGTGACGGCGGGAAGCGGTTTCGGCCGCTGTTGTGTGTGGCCGGATGGCATGCGGCAGGCGGTCAGGGAGACCCCGCGGGCGCAGTCCGACTGGCCGCTTCCATCGAGCTGGCGCACGCGTGCGCGCTCATTCACGACGACATCATGGACGCGGCCGACAGCCGTCGTGGGCGGGCCACCGTGCATCGGCAGCTGGCCAGGAACCATAAACTGCCCTCCATGGCTGATCAGTTCGGGATCAGTGGAGCCATTCTCGTGGGGGATCTCGCCCTCGTCTGGTCGGACGAACTGCTGCACACCACGCCCATGCCGGACGCCCACCGGGCCGCCGTACTGCGCTGCGTCGACCTCGCGCGGAGTGAGCTGATCGCGGGTCAACACCTGGACCTGCTCGTCACCGGCGATCTCGATGTCAGCGTCGAGACCACGCTGACCGTCCTCCGCTACAAGACGGCCAAATACACCGTCGAGCGACCCTTGCAGGTGGGAGCCGCCCTCGCCGGCGCCGGACATCAGGTCATGGACGCCTGCAGCGCCTACGGCGTGCCGCTGGGCGAGGCGTTCCAACTCCGGGACGACGTACTCGGAGTGTTCGGCGACCCGGACCGGACGGGCAAGTCGCGCCTCGACGACCTGCGCGAAGGCAAGTGCACCAGTCTCATCGCCCACGCCCTCCGCGCCGCCGAGCCCGTCCAGGCCCGCCGGCTGCGCGCTTTGATCGGCAATCCCCGGCTGGGGGAGCGTGAAGCGGCGGAGGCCCGTGACATCCTCACACGCACCGGGGCCCGGGCCGCGGTGGAGCAGATGATCGAAGAGCGGTACCGGCAGGCCCTGGACGCCTTGGCCGCCGCTCCCTTCCCGCCGGGCGTGGCCCACACGCTGGAAACCGTCGCGGAGGCGACCGTTCACCGCACGGCATGAGGCCGATGAAGCACGCAGCCCAGAACCACCTGCCCGAGCACGGAGCACGGAGTACGGAGTACGGAGCCGAGCAATGACCACCCTGACCACGCGCGCCCCCACAGCGATCCTGCAGAGCGCCTGGCGCGAGATCCATCTGAGCTGGCTCTTCATCCGCACCGACCGCTGGACCACCGTCTTCCCCGCCACCTGCTTCGTCATGGCGGCCACCGTCAACGCGCGGCTGTCCCCTTACGAGACCGCGGTCTCCGTCGGTCTGGGCGCGCTGTACTTCTGGCTGTTCGTCTACGAGCACACACTGGCCAACCAGCTCGTCGGAGTGGACGAGGACCGCATCAACAAACCCTTCCGGCCACTGGTCACCGGCCACAGCACCCTCCGCGGCGCCCGGCTGCGGCTGATCGCCGTCCGGGTCACCTTCCCCGTGTACGGCTACTGCCTGGGCATCCTGAAGTGGGCCCTGCTGTGGCAGATCCTCTCCCTGCTCCAGCACGAGTACGGCTGGGGTCGGCACTGGCTGGGCAGGAACCTCTACGCCGGTATCGGAGTCGTCGCCCAGCTGGCGGCTGCCTGGGAGATCGTCGGTGTCCTCACGCCGTATGCCTGGCGCTGGATCGTGACACTGACGGTCACCGTGACCCTTCTGATGTCCGTCCAGGACCTCCGCGACATCAACGGTGACCGCGCGGTCAACCGCTCCACCATGCCGTTGGTCCTCGGAGAGACGCGTACCCGGATCTTCCTGTGCATCGGCTTCGCCGTCGGCCCCGTCGCCATCCACCACTTCCTGATGGCACCCGCCGGCCCCTACTGGTGGATCGTCGCGACGGACGTACTGCTCGGGAGTCTGAGCCTGCTCCTGGCGGCCCGGGTGGTGCTGTTCCGCTGCCTGGCGCACGACCGACGCACCTACCGTCTGGTGGAACAGTGGTACACACTCGCCCTCGCCGCCTCCATCTACACACTTCGCTGACCAAGGGAACCGACGTGCGGGCAGTGGTAATGCAACGACGGCCACAGCGACAGACGGAACGACAGTCACAGCGACAGTCACCCCGACAGACGGAACAACACTCACAGCGACAGGCGGAACGGCAGACGGAACGACAGGCACAGCGGCAGTCACGGCTGCGGATCAGTGACGTGTGGAAGGCGTACGGGCGCAGGCAGGTACTGCGCGGCGTCGACCTCGACGTGCCCGCGGGGACGTTGACCGGCATCGTCGGCGAGAACGGTGCGGGCAAGAGCACACTGCTGCGGATCGCGGTGGGAGAGCTGACGCCCGACCGGGGCACCGTGGTGCGGACCGGCGCAGTGGGGTACTGCCCGCAGCGTGCCGTACTCAACGACTCGTTCACCGTCGGGCAGCACCTGCGGCTGTTCCAGGTGGCCTACCGGCTGCCGACGCTGGACCGCGCTCACGAGCTGATGGACCTCCTGGCGGTGACCGACTGCAGGCGGCAGCGGGCCGGAGAACTCAGTGGCGGGACGCGGCAGAAGCTGAATCTGCTGCTCGCCCTGATGCACGATCCGAAGCTGTTGGTGCTGGACGAGCCCTACCAGGGTTTCGACTGGGACACCCACCAACGCTTCTGGTCCCTCGCCGCCGACCTGCGCGACCAGGGGCGGTCCGTCATCGTGGTCTCCCACCTCCTGCACGACCTGGCCCGATTCGACGCGGTCGGTCGCCTGCACGAAGGCCGCCTCGACAGCGAGGAGCTCACCTGATGTGGCGTGTCGGCGAGGAGCTCACCCGGTGAGGCTGCACTGGGCGGCTTTCACCGAGATGCTGCGTTGCACCCTGCTGAGCCACTTGCGCAACCGGCTGGCCTTGCTCCTGACGATCGTGTTCCTCCCCGGCTGGATCGCCGTGGCGCGGCTGTGCGCCTCGGACCAAGTGCTGCGTTTCTCGCTGGACTCCGCCGGCAGCGGCGTCCTCGCCCGGGCGAATCAGGTCAGCCAGGTGGCCAACGCGCTCGCCGCCGTCACCCTGGTCACCGGGTTCGTGACGTTCATGCAGACGTTCAAGGCCGGGGGAGTGGACCGCCGACTGATACTGGCCGGCTACCCCCGCGTCCCGATGTTGCTGGCGAAGGGCGCCGCCGTCGCCCTCATCGCCGCGCTCCTGGCGCTGTACACCACGGCCGTACTGTGGGTCTCCCTACCGGTACGCCAACTGGGACCCCTGGCCCTCGCGGTCCTCGGCGCAGGCCTGGCCTACGGCGGTATCGGCCTGCTGCTGGGCTCATTGGTCCGCGGTGAACTGGAAGGCTTCTTCCTCGTCATCATGCTCAGCCTGGTCGACACCGGCCTGCAGAACCCCGTCCTCAACGTGGCCGACCTGTCCGCCCTGGCGGTCTTCCCCCTGTACGGGGCCAATCAGCTGGCGCTGGCCGCCGCGTTCACCACCTCCACACCCTGGTCCTACGGGCTGCTCTCACTCGCCTGGTCCGCCGGCGCCGGGGCGCTGGCCCTGCTGGGCCTCCATGCCCGCAGCCGCTCCCACTGCGAGGTGGGCACGAGCCCGGGCATCGGGGCCACCCCCGCCGGCGGGGGCCGGTTCACGCCCCTTGGCTCCGGACGTAGCGGCCCAGTGCCATGAGGGGAAAGACGCGCGCGTAGTGCCCGTACTGCGCGGCCACGGCCCCAGGGACGAGCACGCCCGTGAACTGCGGCTCGTACCAGGAGCCGGCATCCGTCTGCCGCTCGGTCAGCCAGCACACCCCGGCCCGGACCGCGGCACTGTCGTGCTCCCCCGCGGCCAGCAGCGCCAGCAGCGCCCAGGCGGTTTGTGAAGGGGTGGACGGCCCACGGCCGGCGCGCGCCGGATCCTCGTAGGACTCCCAGTCCTCGCCCCAACCGCCGTCCGCGTTCTGTACGGACACCAGCCAGCCGACTGCGCGCCGTACGGAGTCGTGGCCGCGCGGGACTCCGGCGGCGATGAGGGCCGGCACCACGCACCCGGTGCCGTAGAGGTGGTTCACGCCCCAGCGCCCGTACCACGAACCGGTCGTCTCCTGCTGCCGGAGCAGCCAGCGGACGGCGCGCCGGGTGCGAGGATCGCGCTCCATTCCGCGGGCGGCCAGCATCTCGACCACGTGGGCGGTGACGTCGGCGGTGGGTGGGTCGACGCAGTACTCGCCGAAGTCGAAGAAGGGCAGTTTGCCGGGGAGGGTGCTGGTGTTGTCGGCGTCGAAGGCCGACCACCCGCCGTCCTTGCCTTGCATGCCGAGGCTCCACCGCACCGCCTTGCGTACCGCGGCATCGATGCGCGACGGTTCGGGATGCGCGACGCCGCACAGTGCGAGGACCACCTCGGAGGTGTCGTCGAGATCGGGGTAGCTGCGGTTGTGGAACTGGAAGGCCCAGCCGCCGGGGGCGAGCCCGGGCCGCCGCACGGTCCAGTCGCCGGGTCGGTCGGCCTGCCGGGTGAGCAGCCAGTCGGCGGCCTTGACCAGCGCGGGGTGGTCGGCGGCGAGTCCTGCGTCGAGCAGCGCGTTGATGGACAGGCAGGTGTCCCAGACCGGGCTGTGGACGGTCTGGATCTCCCGCACGTCCTTCTCGGGCCAGGCGTCGCACTCCGCCAAGTAGCGCCAGGCGGCCTTGAGGACCGGGTGGTCCGATGCGTAACCCTGCAGGTGCAGGGCGAGCATCGCCCAGATGGTCATCGGGGTGCACGCGCCCCAGCTGCCGTCCACTTCCTGACGCTCGATGAGCCAGCGGGCACACGCGCGCGTGGCGGTCCTTCGTACGGGCCGGGGAGTGACCTGCAGAGAGGCGCGCAGCGCCGTGTTCAGGCCCGCGAAGACCCGCTCGCGGGCGCCGGCCGCCGAGTGGGTGTCCGCCGAGGTGGCGGACGTGGCGAAGAGTTCGTCGATGCCGAAGGGGGCCGGGCGCACGGGCCGGTGTGCGCTGATGACGGCGAGCGCCACGAGTGCCGGACGCATCACGGAGCTGAAGGAGTAGATGTTCAGGGGCGCCCAGGTGGGCAGGGCCATGATGTGTGGTGGGATTTCGGGCAGGTCGTCCCAGCTCCACCAGCCGAACATGGCAAGCCACACCCGTGCCGTCAGCTGTGCGGCGGCGACGCCGCCCTGTTCGCGTACCCACGCCGCGCACCGGCGCATATGGTCCTCATCCGGCTGGTCACCGGCGAACCGGAGCGCCACGTACGCCTGGATGGTGACGCCCAGATGCCCCGCGCCGTCGAAGACCAGGGGCCAGGAACCGTCCGCGCTCTGCTGGGAACGGATCCACCGGCCGCTCGCAGCGACCACTCGGTCGTCCACCACGCCGAGGAGCTGCCGCAGGAACACGTCGTGGGCGTCATAGCTCACGTCCGTCCGGAAGGGCTCCTTCCACCACCCCTCGGAGTGCTGCCGGGCCAGCAGGTGCTCCGTGGCGCGCCGCACCGCCCGCCGAGCCGCTGCCTCGGGAGCGTCGTCCGCCACCCGTGACGTGTCGTCAGCTGTCGTCGTCATGGCACTCCCGTACGTCACCGATGGTCGGATATGCCGCGAAACTATCGATAGGGGGCAGTGGAGTACACGCGGACGCGCGGGGAGTCACGCATCCGCCTCACGGAAAGCCGCGCGCTGCGACGCCGGGAGGGCGCCCGGGTGAGCCAGGACGCCGGCTCGGACCGGGTGAGCCGGGACGCCGGCTCGGACCGAGCGGGCTCCGAGTGCTGGCTACGGTTGCTCCCGTATGCCACCGGACTGTCACTGGAGAACTTGTGTGCCGTCGACCTACTGCCGATGTGGGGGTAGCGCGCAGGCCGGGGTGCCACCGGGGAGCCGTTGGCGGTTGTCGGAGATGAGCCGGTAGACGCCGTGGGCCATCCAGCGCACCGGCGGCAGGGTGAGCACCGCTCCCAGGACGGCCCACCCTTTGCCCGCACTCAGCAGCACTTTCGCGACGGCCTGCGCGCCACCGTAAACCGTGTTCGTCGGTGTCACCCACAGCGCCTCGTGCTCGGCCCGGCGCTGTGAGACACCGAAGGAGGCGAGGGTGGCGCGCTGCCACGGAGTGATGTCGCAACGCGGCCGAAGGTGCCGCTCGATGAGCCGCACCGAGGATGTGCAGAAGCCGCAGTCTCCGTCGTAGACCAGCACGGGTCGAGTTCGCATGAATTCATCATGCGTCTTGAAGCGGGGGAGCGCGGTGACCAGGGGCGGCGAGCGGGAAGCCGAGCAGTCCGCGCAGTCCGCAGGGGGGGCGCGTGGGCGAGATCCGTGCGGCCGCTGCGCTGACCGGCCGGCGTGCTGTGGGCTCGAAGGCGAGGGGAGACGGCACGGTGTGGCCGTATGGACGGGTGCGTGCCCCTCAGTGCGCGCGCTCGGCAGTTGCTTCGTGGTAGGCGGCGGTCAGCTCCGCGAGGACGCCGTCCGTCGGTACTGCCGCTCCTTCGAGGTGGGTGGCGCGGAGCTCGGTCATGAAGCGTTCCCGCAGCGGGGGGCCGCCGGCGGCCAGTAGCTCGGCCCGGACCGTCAGTTCGGGCGTCGTATCGAGCCAACGGGCTCCCCACGCGGCCAGTTGGGCCAGCACCGGAACCAGCTGGATCGATGCCTCGGTGAGGTGGTAGGCGACCTTCTGCCGGTGGCTCGGGTCGTCGTGACGGGTGAGGAGGCCCGCGTCGACCAGTTTCGTGAGGCGGCTGGCGAGGATGTTGGACGCTATGCCCTCGATGGACGCGTTGAGCAGCTCGCGGAAGTGGGTGCTGCCGCCGAACATGATGTCCCGCAGGACGATGAGGCTCCATCTGTCTCCGAGGAGTTCGATCGACATGTTGATCGGGCAGCCCGACTTACCCGCGGGGACGGGGAGCTTCTCCTGGGCAACTGGTTGCAGCATGAGGGCAGTCTAGCTAGGCTGCCAACCGATTGCGGATTGCAACCAGAGGGGGTAGCTGTGGCACAGCTTGTCCGCGTTCACAACTTCAGCGTCTCCAGCGACGGATACGGTGCGGGGGAGGGGCAGTCCCTTGAGCGGCCGTTCGGTCACGCTGACCCGGCCGCGCTCTTCTTCTGGTCGGGCGCCACCGCGCACGCTCCGACCCGTACCGATCCCGGAGGCACCTACGGCCTCGACGACTACTGCACGCGCGACTTCTCCCGCAACGTCGGCGCCGAGATCATGGGCCGCAACAAGTTCGGTCCGCAGCGCGGCCCCTGGGAGGACTACGACTGGCAAGGATGGTGGGGCGACGAGCCCCCTTCCATACGCCGGTGTTCGTTCTCACCCATCACGAGCGGCCGTCCATCACGCTGGGCGACACCACGTTCCACTTCCTCGAGGCGTCACCGAAGGACGCGCTGGCCAGGGCCTTCGACGCCGCGGAGGGCAAGGACGTGCGCATCGGCGGCGGCGTCGCCACTGTCCGGGAGTTCCTCGACGCCGATCTCGTCGACACGATGCACGTCGCCGTTGCGCCGGTCGAACTCGGCCGCGGTGAACGGCTGTGGGCGAGCCCCGAGGAGCTCACCGACCGCTTCCACCTGGAGCAGATCCCGAGCCCGAGTGGCGTGGTACATCACTTCTTCTGGCGTCGGTGACCGGCGGAGAGGAGAGCGCGGGGCCGAGTCACCGTCCTGCGTCGCGTCCGGTCAGCTCGCCGTCTCGTCCTGCTGCCGGCGCACCATCTCGGTGATCCAGACGGGCGCGTACGGAGACGTGCAGCCAGGGGAGGTCGGATAGTCCTTGAGTACCTCCAGGCGCTCCCCGATGCCGAGGGCGCGGGCGCGGTACTCGGCGTGCTCGATCCCGATCCGAGCCAGGCAGTGGTTCATCGCCCACTGCAGGCGATCCGGGGCGTCCCTCATCTCCGCTTCGATGACATCGAGCAGCCCCGCGAGGTCGAGGCCCTCGGGTTTCTTCGCCACACGCTCGGTGGTCAGCGCCCAGCCGGCGCCGGCGACCACCGGATCCGGGTCTGCGGTCCAGGCCACGCGCAACTCTTCGGAGTGCGGGCTCTTCTTCACCACGTAGTTCACGAGCCAGTCCTGCACTTTGGGAGCGCGCGCCTCGCGCAGCATGGCGTCCAACTCGTCCCGCCCAAACGCCTTCGGGCGGCAGATCAGGAGGGCCAGCAGCCTTGCCGCGGTGTCACCTGTCTCCCAGAGCTGACACGCCAGTTCCTGCTGCGTCTTGAGCCGCTTCGCGATCGCGCGCAGTGCGCTGAGGTTCACACCGTGATCGTCACCGTGCTTCTCGTTCACCCTGCGCGTCTTCGGGTTGTCGAGATCGGCCAGCTCGGCCATCACCTCGGCCACCATCGGCTCGGTCACCTCGGCCTCCCGCTCCTCACGTGCGACAACCACCCTATGCCGGCCGACGGCCTCCTGCCGCACGTGCCGATGCGGAGGCGGTGCGGGGCCGACGGCCGCCGACCTCGTCAGACCGCTGCAGTACGTCGAGCGGTGGCGGTCGGGTGAAGCAGGGAGACGTCCGGGGGCGGAGTGGGAACCCTTGCCCACGATCGCAGATGTCGTGATTGTCGGACTGTGGTACCGATTGTCGTGGGAGGTCAGATGGGCGGGCCGGCGTGCGGTCGCTTCACGCTGCCGGTCACCGACACCGTTCCGGCCTCCCGCACGGCGTTGCGCATGACGTTCGCGTCGTGTCCGGCGCCGGCCGGTCGTCGCTGGCCGCTGCTCGGCATCACACCGGGACCGACCAGGGAAATCCATCGTGCAACAGCTGTACAAGCGAATGTGTGGCCTGCTGCAGGTCTCCGAGGCCTCCGGCAGGGCCACCACAGTGCTGTCCGGAATCCTCAAGCAGTCCTCCTCACTCATGTGGGCAGCCGTCGTGCTGGCAGTGGTCGCCGCACTCGCCACCGTCTGGTCGGGTGCGGGGCCGCCCGTGCCGGGAGCGATCGCGTTGACGGTGTTCGTCGGGGCCACTCTGGCGTGGGTGTCCGGCCGGGGCGATGCCACCTTCGTCGGGCTGATCGCCGTACTGATGCTCATCGCCGCCGGGGTTGTGGCGCCGGCGCGGCTCTTCGCCGGGCTCGGGGACGAGACGGTGTGGTTGCTGATCGCCGCTTTCGTCCTGGCGGCAGGCATCGGCGCGACGGGGCTGCCGGCCCGCGTGGCCCTGGCCCTGTGCGCCCGCGCCCGTACGGTACGGCAGCTGTTCCACTTGGTGGCCGGGGTGCTGGTGCTCACGGCCTTCGCCCTTCCGGCGACCGCGGGCCGGGCGGCCCTGGTGCTTCCCGTCTTCGTAGCGCTGGCCGCATCGATACAGGAACGTGTCACGGTCGTACGCGCCCTGTCCCTGCTGTTTCCCACGGTGGTGCTGCTGTCCGCCATGGCAACGCTGACCGGTGCGGGCGCCCACCTCATCACCAGCCAGCTACTGGCCGGCACGGCCGGCGGCGGCATCAGCTACGTGAGGTGGCTGGTGCTGGGGCTGCCGTTCGCCCTGATCTGCTCCCACCTGGCGACGGAGGGGTTGCTGCGGACGATGACCGACCGCGAGGAGCGCCGCGCGCCGTTGGTGCGCGTGCGCGACGACTCAGCGGCGAGCGGCGAACAGGTGGCCGAGGCGGAGGCGGAGGCGGAAGCGGGGGCGAAGATCGGATCGCGGGGTGAAGCGATGCGCGAAGCGGAGCCGCGACGCCCCGGACGACCGGTGGGCCCGGGACGACAAGGACGGCTCGGACGATCGGTGGGGTCGGGATGGCTGAGACGGTTGGGGCGCGATCAGGCTCGGGCCGGTGCTGTTCTCCTCGTGGTCGTCGTCCTGTGGTGTACCGAGGCCCTGCACGGCATCCCGCCCGCCGTCACGGCACTGGCCGGTGCGGTCATGATCACCGCGCCCAGGTGGGGCACCATCGGCATCTCGGCGGCGCTCGACGCGGTGCCGTGGTCGTTGCTGCTGTTCATGGTGACCACGACCGTGCTGGGCGGCGCACTGGCCTCCTCGGGAGCGGCCGACTGGCTCACCTCCTTGGTCTTCCCCGCTGCCGCGAGTCCGGGGATGGTCCTGGTGGCCGTCGTCGTGGTCAGTGCGGCCTCCCATCTGATGCTCCAGTCACGTTCGGCGCGGTCGTCGGTGCTGGTGCCGCTGGTCATCCCGCTGGCGTCGACCGCGGGCCTGCAGCCGGCCGCGTTGGCCTTCGCCTCGACTGCGGCGGCCGGGTTCTGCCACACCACCGTCGCGTCGGCCAAGCCGCTCGCGCTGTTCGCCCAGAGCGGCGGCGGGCCGGTCTTCGGCGAACGGGACCTGCTGCGCCTGTCGGCCTGGCTCGGCCCGGTCACCGCCGCGGTGACCGTCGGCTGCGCCCTGACCATCTGGCCCTGGCTGGGCCTGCCCCTGCGCTGAACACACCGCGACGCGCGTAAGAGACGCGCATAAGAGACGCGCGTACGAGACGGCGGCCCCGAACGGGACCGCCGCTGAGGAAACGGGAAAGACTCATGTTCTTGCGAGTTCTGGTCGCCCCCAGCGGCTTCAAGGAATCCCTGTCCGTCGAAGCGGTCGGTGCGGCGATCAGCGGCGGGATCCGGCGCGTACTGCCCGAGGCCTGCGTCGCGGCCGTGCCTTTGGTCGACGGCGGCGAGGGCACCGCCCGTACGCTGGCCGCCGCCACCGGCGGCCGGCTGGTGCCGGTGACGGTCACCGGGCCCACCGGGGCCGCCGTCCCCTCCCACATCGCCGTCCTGGGCGGCGGGGGCCCGCCGACCGCGGTCGTCGAAATGGCCGCCGCGGCCGGGCTCGCACTCGTACCGGACGACGCCCGGGACCCCGGCCGCACCACCACCTACGGGGTCGGGGAACTGATCCGTGCCGCCCTCGACCAGCGCTGCCGACGGATCGTGGTGGGATGCGGCGATTCGGGCACCTGCGACGGCGGCGCGGGCGCCCTGACCGCGCTGGGCGCCCGCGTGCTCGACGCCGACGGACGCCAGGTACCCGTGGGCGGCAGCGGGCTGCTCCGCGCCCACACCCTGGAACTCGACGGCCTGGACGTACGTTTGACCGGTACCGAGATCTTCGTCGCCTGCAATCCCTACAACCTACTGACCGGCGAGGGCGGCGTCGCCCGGACCTTCGGACCGCAGAAAGGAGCTACCCCCGCCCAAGTGGAGGAGCTGGCATCGGCCATGGACCACTGGGCCGCGCTGCTGGAACGTCGGTGCGGTACGGACGTACGGCTCATGCCGGGCGGTGGGGCCTCCGGCGGACTCGGCGCCGGCCTGGCCGCCGCCCTCGGCGCCCGGCTGCTACCCCGCTTCGACGTCCTGCCGGGCTACGCCGAACTCGACGCGCAGCTGGCCCTGGCCGACCTGGTCATCACCGCGGAAGGGGCACTGGACCACCAGACACCGCGCGGCAAGATCCCGGCCGAGGTCGCCCGCCGCGCCAAACGGCAGGGAAAACAGGTCATCGCCCTGGCCGGCATCATCGGGCACGGCGCCGCACAGACTCATCCGGTCGGCATCGACGCCTACGCCTCCATCCTCTCCGGCCCCATGTCCCACCGCGAGGCCATGGACAGCACCGCCGCACTGCTGTCCGACGCCGCCGAGCAGGCCCTGCGCATGGTTCTCGTCGGCACCCGCCTCAGCGAGCCCCCACTCCCTGTCGGCGACCCCCTCCCGCCGGTCACCGGCAGCCAGCCGGCAACCACCGCGGGGTGAGGTTCGCAGCTGACCCGCTCCCAGTCCCCCTGCCCCTTACCGCAGCCCCCCCCCGCACCCGCCGCGGTACGCGGAGATGACGTCGTCGCCGGATCACTCGGACAGACCGGTTCGACCCTGAATGGAGGAGTTTCGCTGCATACAGTCGAACTGTCACCCATTTGGGTGATCATGTTTGTTGGAGGGAGCCAAGATGCTTCCCCGAACCGTTCGGACAACCGGCCCGACCCTCCTTCTCCGGCGCGGATCTCCTCCACTCCCTCTCCCGCGCCGGACCGCGGGCCAGCCGGGCAGCGCCCTCCCGAATGGCTGACCACCTCAGGAGCCGAACACCCCTCTCCGGCCGGTTGTTCCGCGAGGTACCGCACCATGTGGTCTCTGACCTGCGGGTCTTGCCCTGTCGGTACCGGAGCTCTACCGTTGGACCATGTCTGCTCTCAACGTGGATTTCCCCGAGCAGGACCTCGCGGACCTGCGGGAGATCGCCCAGGAGACCGGCGTGCCGATGAAGGCGTTCGTACGCTCCGCCACGGCCGACGCCATAGCCCTGCACCGGGCCAGGAAGGCCGCTGCGCAGGAGTTCCAACGCCGCTTCGCCGACCCCGCACTTGCCGAGGCCATCGCAGCCGCCGGCATCGATGACGGCCCGACCGCGGGCCCGAAGGGCCGAGCCGCCTAGACCCATGGCGCCCGTCCTCCACATCGACGTCCGCTGGCTGCTCCAGCAGTACGAGAACGCGCTGCCCGAGCAGACCGCGGTCGCCGACTTCTCCGCCCTGGTGGCTGCCGTCGCGCGTCACCGCGTCGACCCGCCCCGGCTCGGCATCGACTCCGACGCGGCATGGCGTGCGGCCGCCCTTCTCCAGACCCTGCTGCTCCTCAAGGCGCTGCCGGCATACAACGTCCGGTACGCCTGCGCGATCACGCTCGCGTACATGTACGCCTCGGGCGAGGGCATCGACCCGCCCTACGGCGATCTCGTCACCCTCGCCCAGGAACTGCTCACCGGAAGCTGTGACGTCTTCGCGGCAGCCGAGCGGATCCGCGGCTGGCGCGTCTGAGCTTGACCGGCCCTCGTCCCTATCGCGTGACCGGGGTGAGCCGCTTCTCGAACCAGTGGTGGGCGTAGGGCTCGTCGTTGAAGGCGGGGACCTCGGTGTAACCGCTGTTGCGGTAGAGCCGGGTGGCTGCTTTCAGGGCCTTGTTGGTGTCGAGCCGGACCAGCTCGCTGCCGTGTCGGGCGGCGCGTTCCTCGAGTTCGGACAGCAGGCGCCGGGCCAGGCCGAGTCCTCGTGCGCCGGGGCAGACCCACAGGCGTTTGATCTCGGCGGGGGCTCCGGCCGGCAGCTTGAGACCGGCGCAGCCCACCGGCTCGCCGTGCAGGTGGGCGACGAGGAACAGGCCGCGAGGCGCGCGCAGCTCCCCCGGGTCGGGCAGCCGGCTGTGTGCGGGATCGAAGCCGCTGTCGAAGATCTCCTGCAGTTCGGCGGCGTAGGACCGCAGGCAGTACACGGCGTCCGGATGGTCGGGGTCGAGCACTTCCACGGAGACCACCGAGGCGGTCAGCAACCGTTCGACCTCGGCCATCGCCGAGGTCAGCCGGTCCCGCTGGCGGGCGTCGAGCGGGGCGAGGAGCGAGGTGGCGAGAGCGTCGCTGCGGTCGTCGAGGAGGGCGCGCTCCTCGCGTCCGGCTTCGGTCAGCCGCACGGTGCGTACGCGCCGGTCGCCGGGGTGGGGCTCGACGGCGACGAGGCCGTCGCGTTCGAGCGCCCGCAGGAGCCGGCTGACGTAGCCGGAGTCCAGGCCGAGCCGGGCCCGTACGTCGCGGACGTCGTGCGTGCCCTCGTCGCCGATCTGCCAGAGCAGCCGGGCCTGCCCGTAGGGGCGGGCACCGCCCAGGTAGTGGTCGTGCAGCACTCCGACCCGCTCGGCGACCGTCCGGTTGAAGCGCCGTACCTGCTCGACCTGCCCGTTCTGTTCGGCTTGCTTGACCTGCTCATCCGTCATTCCCTGACCTTAGTCAGGTAATGACGGACGGGTCAAAGCTGCCTGGGCGAGCCTTCCTGGACGAGGGCGGGGACGGGGACGGGGACCCGGCGGCGCCGGAACGCCAGGCTTCGAGTATTCAATATCTGTGCTCGCCGGATGAGGATTTTCCAGGCCGCTCGGACAGAGTTTTTGCCGTAACAAGCGGAGTGGATTCCGTCGGCGTACGGCGGCGGTCGCGGCGTGCTACTGTTGGTTCCAGTTGCAGTTGTGGTTCCCAAAACTTCACGCCCTCCAGTCGGCTTCTGCGCGATTAGGGGAGCGTTTTTGTACTTCCGGTCATTTCCGGTCGGGGTGATCATCGCGGCGACATGGCATCCGCGCAGTGTGGATGCCGGCTCACTGCCCCAAAGGAGAAATGACATGGCCGCTGGTACCGTGAAGTGGTTCAACGCCGAAAAGGGTTTCGGGTTCATCGAGCAGGAGGACGGCGGCGCTGACGTGTTCGCCCACTACTCGAACATCGTCGCCCAGGGCTTCCGCGAGCTGCGCGAGGGCCAGAAGGTGACCTTCGACATCGCGCAGGGCCAGAAGGGCCCGACGGCGGAGAACATCGTCTCTGCCTGACGCTGACGCGTACTTTGCAGCTGAGGCCCGCATCCTTCGGGGTGCGGGCCTCAGCTGTAGGAGTTTTTCCGCACTGCGGTCACTTCCGGAGTGCGCCCCCGGGCGACAGCCACGTTACCGCCGGCTTTTTCGCCGGTTAGCTTCGCTTTCGCGTTCCACTCGGCTCATTCTTGCAATTCTCCGCGCCGTTCTCTTGCTGCGAGATTTCTTGAGGTGTGCCGTATCGAGGAAGGTTCCTCTTGAATCGCACACGCACGAACGACCGCTTTTCCCGCGCCCGTAACGGTGGCGCCAATCCTGGAAAGGGCGGCGGTCGGCCCGGTTCGTCGGCCCCCAGGCGCTCCGGCGGGACGAACCGCTCGGGTGGTACCAGCCGTCGGCCCGTCGTGGCCCATGGCGAGTTCGCTCTCCCCGAGACGGTCACGCCGGCGCTGCCCGCCGTGAACGACTTCGCCGCTCTCGACATGCCCGAGCAGCTGCTGACCGCACTCGCCTCGGAGGGTGTCACCGAGCCGTTCCCGATCCAGGGCGCGACGCTGCCGAACTCCCTCGCGGGCCGCGACGTACTGGGCCGCGGGCGTACCGGCTCCGGCAAGACCCTCGCCTTCGGGCTGGCGCTGCTGGCCCGCACGGCCGGCCGGCGCGCCGAGCCCCGTCGGCCGCTGGGCCTGGTCCTCGTACCGACGCGTGAGCTGGCACAGCAGGTGACCAGCGCGCTGACCCCGTACGCCCGCTCGGTGAAGCTGCGGCTGGCCACGGTCGTCGGTGGCATGCCGATCGGCAGGCAGGCCCGCGCGCTGCAAGGCGGTGCGGAGGTCGTTGTCGCGACGCCCGGGCGGCTGAAGGACCTCATCGAGCGGGGCGACTGCGTGCTGAGCCAGGTGGCCGTCACGGTGCTGGACGAGGCCGACCAGATGGCCGACATGGGCTTCATGCCGCAGGTCACCGCGCTGCTCAACCAGGTGCGTCCCGACGGCCAGCGGATGCTGTTCTCCGCCACGCTGGACCGCAACGTCGACCTGCTGGTCCGCCGCTACCTGAGCGACCCGGTGGTCCACTCCGTCGACCCGTCCGCCGGTGCGGTCACGACGATGGAGCACCACGTGCTGCACGTCGACGGCGCCGACAAGCACGCCGTCACCACGGAGATCGCGGCCCGCGACGGCCGCGTGATCATGTTCCTGGACACCAGGCACTCCGCCGATCGCCTGACCAAGCATCTGCTGAACAACGGCGTACGCGCGGCGTCCCTCCATGCGGGGAAGTCCCAGTCCCAGCGCACGCGCACGCTGGAACAGTTCAAGACCGGTCACGTCACCGTGCTCGTCGCCACGAACGTCGCGGCGCGCGGCATCCACATCGACAACCTCGACCTCGTCGTCAACGTCGACCCGCCGACCGACCACAAGGATTACCTGCACCGCGGCGGCCGCACCGCCCGCGCCGGTGAGTCCGGCAGTGTGGTCACGCTGGTCATCCCGAAGCAGCGGCGCAACATGACGCGTCTCATGGCGGCCGCGGGCGTCACCCCGCAGACCACCCGGGTCCGCTCCGGTGAAGAGGCGCTGAGCCGCATCACCGGCGCCCGGACTCCGTCCGGCATTCCGGTGGTCGTCACCGCACCGGTGACCGAACGGCCCAAGCGCAGCGCGTCCGCCCGCTCCCGTGGCCGGCGCCGTCCCGCATCGGCGACCCGGCGCGGGCCCGCACCGTCCGCCGCCACCGATGTGGCGGCCTGATTCCTTCGTGATCACCAAGATCACCCACGCTGACGCCGCGGTACGGCCCCGGGTGGTGCCCCGGCCGTTCCGCACTGAACTGCCTTCCTCCGTCAGGTTCGCTTCCTCTTCCCTGTGAGGCACACATGCGTTGCATCATCGCCCGCTTCCCCTTCGACCTCACCAAGCACGGTGTGCTGGAGTCGATGAAGGGCGTGGAGCCCGAACCGGCGACCGGTGAGACCGTGGTCATCGGCCGCCGCACCTACCCCGTCAAGCAGGTGGGCGCGGTGATCACCGGGCAGGACCGCCGTGATTTCAGTGCCGGCGAAGTCGTCCGGGCCATGACGCGGCTCGGCTTCACCTGCAGCAGCCAGATCCAGACGCAACCCTCCGCGGACGTCTCCAGCCCGTTCCAGCGGGCTTCCGCCATACTCGGCAACCCCCTGTCCGACTGAGCTCGTCAAGGTGTCCGACTGAGGCCGCAAAGCCATAAGTCGACAGAGCAGAGTCGGCAGAAGAGTCGACAGAGCAGAGTCGGCAGAAGAAGTCGGCAGAGAAGAGCAGTGAGGGCCCGACCGGTCACACCGGTCGGGCCCTCACTGCGTTCCGCCCACTCCCGCCGCTGAGCGGGAGCAGGCGTACCGTCGGCAGGGGCGGCGGTACGGCCGTCGCTGAAAAACACCGCTGTGGCCTGCAGAAAACCTGTCATGCTGAAAGTAGACGCGGGTGAGTGCCAGGTGTAGCGTCCTACGTGTTCCCGAAAGAAGAGGTCTATGCCCCCTCGCAGTACCCACGTCGCCGACAAGTTCGACGACGATGATTACCCCGCCTACACCATGGGCCGGGCCGCCGAAATGCTCGGCACCACCCCCGCCTTCCTCCGCACCCTCGGCGAGCACCGCCTGATCACACCGTTGCGTTCCGAGGGCGGCCACCGCCGCTACTCCCGGTACCAGTTGCGCATCGCTGCCCGCGCCCGCGAACTCGTCGATGCCGGGACCCAGATCGAAGCGGCCTGCCGCATCATCATCCTCGAGGACCAGCTCGAAGAGGCCCAGCGCATCAACGAAGAACTGCGCGCCCGCGCCACCGACCCGCAGCCGGAGACCCCCTGAACCGCATCACTCCGCCGTCCCCCTCCCGGCTTGCGGTCATACGTCCCAGGTGACCGGGAGGCTCTTCACCCCGTAGATGTCGGCGGCTTCCGGGCGTAGCGCGACCTGCTCGGCCGGTACGGCCAGGCGCAGTGTGGGGAAGCGGTTGAACAGCGCGGTGAACGCCACCCGCATCTCGACACGGGCCAGTTGCTGCCCCAGGCACTGGTGAATGCCGTGGCCGAAGGCCAGGTGCCCACCCTCCTGCCTCCGCAGGTCGAGTACGTGGGGATCGGTGAACCGCTCCGGGTCGCGGTTGGCGGTGTTGTACGAGAGGGCGACCGTTGTGCCGGCCTTGATGGTCTGGCCGCCCAGCTCGACGTCCTCCAGCGCCGTCCGCCAGAACTGCTTGGCGACGCTCAGGTACCGCAGCAGCTCGTCCACGGCCCGGTCGGCGAGCTCCGGTTCGGCGCGCAGCGCGGCCAGCTGCGTCGGATTCTGCAGCAGTGCGAAAGTGCCCAGCGCCAGCATGTTCGCGGTGGTGTCGAACCCGGCCGACAGCAGAATCAGGCCGATCCCCTTCAGTTCTTCGTCGGTCAGATCGCTGTCGGTCAGTTCGCTGAGTACGTCGTCGGTGGGGTTCGCGCGCTTGGCGACCACCAGTTCCGCGAGGTACTCCTGGACTGCGGTGTACGCCGCCATCAGATCCTCGTCGCTGGTCTCCCCGTTCATGAACGAGTCGATCTGCTCCTGGAAGGAGCCGCGATCTTCATACGGCACTCCCAGCAGCTCGCATATGGCGATGGCGGGAATGGGCTTGGCGAACGCGGTCACCAGGTCCGTCTGCGGTCCGGCCTGCTCCATGGCGTCCAGACACTCGGCGGTGATCTGCTCGATGCGCTCGGTGAGCAGCCGCATCCGCCGTACGGTGAACTTGCCCATCAGCGGCTTCCGGTAGCGCCGGTGCTGCGGGTCGTCCATGAGGAGGAACTCGCCGGGCGGGGCGGGCGGGATTTCGAAGTCGACCACGTTCAGCAGCTCCTTGCGCGAGCTGAAACGCGGGTCGGCGAGGACGGATCTGACCAGGTCGTAACCGGTGATCAGCCAGCCGGGTTTGCCGCCGGGGTGGATGTAGCGGCTGATGGGGCCGTGACTGCGGGCGTCGATCAGCTCCGCCGGCGGGTCGAAGGGGCAGCCGGACGGGCGCGTCGTCGTGGGCAGCGCCGGGACGGTGTGGAGGGATTCGCTCATGGCCGTTCCTCAATTCGCGATAGTGCGCGTTTGCCGTTGAGCGAAAGCTACGTTGCGTTCATGGGGGCGTCAACGCGCTAAAAGGCGTTCCCCCAGGTGAGTTGGGGAAAATTGGTGCAATGGCGCTGCGAATGAATGCAATGAATGCGTTGCAATGGATGGCGACAAAGGCAATGCTGATGGTGTGTCAGGGGAGGCGGTGCGTCGCAGTGTGGCGCGCGACGGTCCCGGGAGTGTGGAGCGCACGCCGGTCAGTTCCTCTCACGCGAGGGCGTGGTCGTCCGCCGGTCTGCGGGGCAGCAGGGTTCCCAGGGTGGTGGCGGTGCGGGCCAGGGGAGTGGTCATGATGTCGGCGACGCTGAGGTCGCCGGCGATGTAGGTGTCGAGTTGCTGCCAGAGCGAGGGGACACGAGTCAGGGCGGCCGGTGTACATGGCGTAGGCGTTGACCTCTTCCAAGGGCCGCTGCATCCGCTGCATGTAGTCCTTCTGGTAGATCCCGAAGAACATGCCGGTCGGGCCCGACAGCCCGTTGACCGGGAGGCCGGCGTGTTCGAGGGCTTCCCAGGCCACCTCCGAGGGCAATCGGTGCTCCGGGTCCACCCACGGCGCTTCCTGCGCGTTGATCCCGAAGAACTCCGGGTCGTAGGCGTAGACGTCCTCCTCCAGGAAGCAGCCGTAACGCAGCCGGGCCGCGATCCCGGCCGGCAGGCCGGCCAGTTCCGCCTGCTCCGAGCGTTCCGCCGGCACCTCCCGCACGGTGTCCCGGCGGGCCAGAAGCATCCGCCACAGCGAGGTCAGGGAGCCGGCTCCCCGGGGAACCGGCAGGCCGCTCCCACGACCGCAACGGGCTCGTCCCCGCCCGCTCCCGGCTCCGTCACGTCGGCTTCCGCACTCATGGATCGTCCGTCCTCGCCCCGGAGAAAGCCGGGGGCGGCCACGCACGGCCCGCCCCCCACAGCGCTTTCACATCCTGTGATACCGGGCCATTTGTTCATCCGGCCGGTGATCCACGAAGGACAAACGCACCGCGCGCGGCAGCACACCGGCGTACGCCGACACCCCCCGCACGCCAAGATCAACCGATCGAGTGATCCACGACGGACGGTCGGTCCGCGGGCTCCGGAGTGGCCGGCTCTTCCCGCGGATCGGTGTGCGGTTACCGCGTCTCGGAGCCGGGGTGTCGACGGGCTCGGTGCTTGGCGACGTTGATGCGATTGCCGCACAGTTCGGGCATGCAGTACCGGCGTCGGCCCGCCTTGCTCGTATCGACGAACATTCCGTCGCACGTGGGAGAGGCACAGTGGCGGATGCGGTCATGGGCCAGGGTGCGCAGCACTCCCAGGAGCCCGGTGCCGATCATGGCGGCCAGTTCCTCGGCGAGTGAGGCCCGGGGAGCGGTGGTGACGTACCACTGCCAACGGCCCTCTGCATCCCGTTCGAGGCGGGGGCCTGTGCCGGCCCTCGCGAGCAATGCGTTCGCGCCTTCGGCGACGCGGTCCTCGCCGTCGGTCTCCAGGAGGGATCGCACTTCCTGACGGAGCGCCAGCACTGCCGTCAGATCCCGCTGGGTCGGACCGCGATCGGGGTCGACGGCGTCCGCCGCGATGCGGTGCTCGTCGAGGAACCGGCTGAGCGCGGGCGGATCCACCAGCATCTCGCCGGTGCTTCTGCGTACCAGGGCGGAGGTGTTGACCAGAGCGGTCGCCACGCCGGCCCCGAGCGCGTAATCAGAAAAAGGGACCTTCAAGCCTTACCTCCTGCTACGGTAATCGGATTAAGGCGACTGTACCCATTACCTCGTCGCTCCTGCTCGGAGGATCGGCATGACCACGCACCACTCCTGCCCGCAGCCGTGGAAGCTCCGTCAGCGCATACCGGTCGCCCCATCTTCGACGACCTCGTCACCGCCCGCCTCCGCACCGCCGTCCACCGGCCGATGTCCGAGGACACCCGCCAGGCCGTGGCCATACTGGACACGGTCACCGCACCCACCCTCGTCCTGTGGGGCGCCGAGGACACCTGGCTGCCCACCACCACGGGCGACCGGCTCGCCACCGCCATCCCCGGCGCCGTACGCGCCACCCTCCCCGGCGCCGGCCACTTCATCGCGGAGGACCGGCCCGAGGACACCGCGAAGGTGCTGGTGGAGTTCTTCGGGTCACGTACGCCCTGATCTCGGGGGCACGTACGCCCTGATCTACGCGTCGAGTGCGCCCTGACGCAGGCGTGACCCTTCCGGGCGGTACGAGCGTCAGTGGGCCCCGGCCGGATTGGCGTCCTCGCCGAGGTAGGTGCCGTACCCCTCGGTGACCAGCGGGCCGTCGAATATCAGCACCTCGTTGACCAGACCGCCCTTCTGGTTACGGTAGTTGATGACCAGGCAGTCCACGCCGACGTAACTGCCGACCACCTCGAACCGCAGGTCGGGGATGCGCCGCAGGCCCTCCGCCCAGTAGGCGCGCAGCGCGTCCTTGCCGCGCATCACACCGTCACCACCGAGCAGTTGGGCGGCCACCGGCGACCGGAATGTCACGTCGTCGGCGAAGTGCGTCAGTAGAGCGTCCAAGTCGTGTGCGTTCCACGCCGTCACCCATGAGTCGACGAACGTGCGCGCGTTTTCATGATCCATGGACGCATTATGCCGTCAGCCGTGGTGCACGATGGTTTGGTTCCGGCGACACCCCCGCGAGGCGTTCTACCGATCTACCGCGAGCCTCGCTACCGTCCTCGGGTGGACGACTCTTATGCGGGGCTCGCCCGGCACTACGACCTGATCATGACGTCGGGGTATTACGACTACGACGCCTACGCACGCGAGCTGGTGGCTCGCATCGGCGACCGCCGGAATGTCCTGGAGCTGGGGGTGGGCACGGGGCTCGCCTGCGAACGGCTGCTGGAGCTCGTTCCGGATGGTCTGCGGCTCACCGGCATCGACCACAGCCGGAGCATGCTGGCCCAGGCGCGGAAGCGGCTCGGCGACCGGGTGCACCTCGTCGACCAGGACATCCTGCGCATGACGTGGGAGCCCGCATTCGATGTCGCGTTCTCGGTCGGTGGCGTCTGGCTCTGGCTCGACGACAAGGACGGCGGCACGCATCTGGGCAGCCACCTGCTGCGGGACGACGAGAACGCCGCGGGGCTGGGCAACCTTGCCCGCGCCGTGCGGCCCGGGGGGCTTCTGCTGCTGTCCGTCCAGGAGGCGCACCGTTCCGCGAAGCGCCCGTTGCCCGATGGACTCCAATACGTCCAGGAAGTCCACGACGACGGCAACGGGCGGATCACCAAGGACTACTTCGTCATGCGCGGAGACACCGTCCTGGCGCATCAACATTCCACCTACCGCGTGTTCCCCCAGACGACAGCGGAGCAGCTCCTGAGGCACGCCGGGTTCCGGGCTGTCGACCACGAATCGGGGGCGCTGTTCCGTCAGTACGTTCGTACGTAGCCCATGTGCAAGTCCACCACCTCGCTCTACAATCACCCCTTCGGTCACAGCTCAACTCGGCGTGGCCGAAACCGCGTTACTCGCTGGGGGAGAGTTGAGGAACCGCACCACGCTGCGCGTACGTACTCGTAGGCGGTCGTCGACGCCGCCGGATCCGCGCGAGCCGTGGTGGAAGAAGCACGCGAGGGTGCTCTGGCTCGGCGTGGGCATTCCCGTGATCGGTTCGGTGCTGACTGCGCTCGCCCTCAACCTGCTCGGTCTGGGCAGCGAACCCGAGCCCGCCCCGTCCGGTACGGGTGAACCCACCGGAAGACCCTCAACCGCGCCGTTCACCGTGACCGCCAGGCAGGAGAGCGAGGCGGGCTGCACCGCTCTGCCGCGTCGGCTGTCCTCGCCGGCGGATCGCGCGGAACTCGTTTCCGGTGGTGACGTGGGCGGGGTCATCAAGCGCAACCGAGGCGCGCGGGTCGGCGAACTGAACGTCGACTTCACGCTCGAGGGCGGGGCGCGTTCGCTCACCATCGCGTCGATCGACATCGAACCGAAAAAGCTGCGCCCCTCTCCGCCCCTCTCCGGAACGCTGCTGTGCGAACCGAACGCCGGAGGAGAACCCAAGATCCACCTGTTCGCGGACATGGACAGTCCGAAGCCCGTCTTCCGCACGGGAAAGGATGATTCCACGCAGCGGTACTTCCGCGACAAGGTCATCACGCTGCAGCCGGGGGAGCAGGTGAACCTGTCGGCGAAGTTCCGGGCCGAGACCGGCTCTCGTGAATTCGGGCTGGTCATCCGTTACGTACAGAACGGGAAGGAAGCGGCGGTGCCCGTGCCCGCTCCCCAAGGCGGGCGGTACGCGGTGACCAGCTATGCCGCGGAGTACGGCGCTGCTTATGAGGGATCCGTCGGTGGCGTGTTCCGTCTCCTGGCGAACCCTCGACGCTGCCGATGGACGCCCGCACCGAAGTGCTGACCGCTCTGCAGAAACGGGGAACGGCATGGTCCGCAAGCGTGCTCGTATCGTCTGGTCCGCCGGGTGCGGAATCGTGCTCACCCTCGGCCTCCTGGCGCTTCTGATCGGTGACCACGGGAGAACGGACCAGCCTCCCGGACGCCCGAATGCCTTGACGGTGGCGTGGTCCTTCCTCGCCCCTGGAAGGGCATCGGACACGGTGGACGTCGCACCGGCGGTGAGTGACCGCATGCTGGCGATCCCGCAGGGCAGAACGCTGAGCGTGGTGAATACGCGAAACGGACGCCTCCTCTCCACCGTGAGAAGCTCCGACGAGTTCCAGGAGGTCGGCCTCTCGGGGAACGTGGTCCTCGCGGTGCCCCGCAAGGATCTGGGCCTCCAGTGGCGGTACGACTCCCTGCACGGATACGACCCCGCGACGGGCCGGGAGCTGTGGAATACGGGCGCCGGCGACGGCGGCCGGATCGCGCAGCCGGGGGGCGGTGAATTCCGCGGGGGGATGCCTGTCCTGGCCCCGGATCCGGGACCCGTCGTCGAGGCGGCCGGCGATCGGCTCATGGGCCTTGCCCCACGGACCGGTAAGGAACGATGGACAAAGCGGATGCCGGTGCCTGCGCGGTGCGCGAGAAGTGAGCCCGACACTTCCGCATCGCCCGTCTACCCCTACGAAGTGGCAGCAACGCGGAAGTACGTCGTCTTGCTCAGCAGCTGTCCGGGCACGGCCGTGGAACTCGACGCCGTGAATCCCGAAAGCGGAGAAATCGTCTGGCACAAGCGACTGGGGCGTTGGGACGCTTCCCTCGCTCTCGTTGCGGCCCGGAACGCCATCGGGGTGAGAAAGGACGGCGAGTTCCGGCTCTTCACGGAATCAGGCGAGGAAGTCCCGCGGCGGAAGGGCGACCGGCGATCGGACGGATGGCCCTTGGGAGAAGCTCGCGGAGTGATGTACCTCGCGGAAACGCACAGCCCGGACGGAGAACAGGCGGATACCTCGCACGCGGATACCTCGCACGCCGCGCAAAAGGACTCGGTGCGGGCGGTACGAGTGGATACCGGGAAGCCGGTGTGGACGCGCTCGGCACGTTCCTGGTTCGGCGGGCGAGAGCTGGGCAGGGGGATCATCACGGGGGGAGTGCACACCGGTGGTGCGTATGACGGAGACACCCGCTGGTCCGTCGGTGACGCTCGGAGCCAGGGGCCGGGCGCGAGCAATCTGATGGATTTCGCGGGCCGGACGGGCTCGCGGGTTCCCTGGCCGGTGGCCGGGACGTTCGTGGGAATGAGCGGAGAACTGCTCATCATCCGCAGTGAGGAGAAGAACGGCACCCGTTACACCGCCCTGCGGCCCGGTCACCGCGTCACGGACGAGGAGAGTCCCGTCGCGCTGGGAGGAGCGAAGCGGAAGGACTGGCCCCACGCCTGCGGACTGCTCAGCGCCGACTTCCTCGCGAAACTCGCCCGGGGCTATGTCAAGGTGCCTGTGAAGGGGAGCCGCACCGTGCTGGGCACCCAACTGCCGCATCCGAGCGGATGCCGCTTCGCCACGGCGTCCGGACCCGACAGCGACATCTTCACCGTCACCGTGCGATGGGTGGCACCCGACGCGAAGGCCGCACGGACCTACGCGGCCAGCGCCGTGCCGTGGGGCGGCTCTCCCGCGTCGGGTGGACGCATCACAGCCGCCGTCACGGAACCACGGCGCGGTCTCTATCTCTACACCTACAGAACCGGCCTGGCGCAGAAGCCGATCGCCGACGCGACCGTGGTGTCAGGACGTTACGTCTTCGGGGTCGGTTCGGTGAGCGACGAAGCGCGTGCCGAGCGGCTGGTACGACGTGTCGCGCAGCACCTCTCGCAACACGCCGGACCGGAACACACGCCGTAACGCGCTCAGCCGTGCAGAGGTCGTGCCAGCCGGCCGAGCAGACCCGCGACGAGGGCGGTCTGGGCGGGCACGGTGTCGGGGTGGATGAACTCGCCCTGGGCATGGGCGCCGTTGCCGACCGCGCCCATGCCGCACAGTACGGGCCGGCCGAGCGCGGCGACGAAGTTGGCGTCGCTGGCGCCGCCGACGGCGGTGTCGAGCAGGTCCCGGCCCTGTGCGCGGGCCGTCTCGCGGGCGAGACCGAGGAGCGGGCGGGAGGCGGCGTTGAGGGTCATCGGCGGCCGGTTCCAGGCGTGGTCGATCTCGATGCGGACACGTGGGTCGCTGACCTCGATGGCGTCGAGTTCCGCGTCGACACGCGCTTGCTCGGCCTCGCTGCTGACCCGGATGTCGATACCGGCGGTGGCATGCCCGGCGACGACATTGACGCCGGAACCGCCCTTGATGAGACCGGTGTTGATCGTGGTGCCCTTCTCCGGGGCGGCGATGGCCGCGGCGGCGACCACGAACTCGGACAGCGCGGTGATGGCGCTCGCCCCCTCCTGCGGCGCCAGCCCGGCGTGTGACTCGATGCCGGTGGCCGTGACCTGGAAGATGCCGGTGCCCTTGCGGGCGGTCTTGACCGCGCCCTGGGCGGTCGGCTCCAGCACCAGCGTGGCGTCGACGCGCTGCGCGACCTCCTCGATCACCGGTCGCGAGGACAGCGAGCCGATCTCCTCGTCGCCGTTGAAGAGGAAGGTCACGGTGGGCACGGGCGCGCCGCTCTCCCGGGCCAGGCGCAGGGCCCAAATCCCCTGTGCCAGGCCGGCCTTCATGTCGAAGATGCCCGGCCCGCCGAGCTTGGCGCGGCCGTCTTCCGAGACCTCCGGCTGCTGCCAGTCCGCGAGGGTGCCGGTCGGCCATACGGTGTCGTAGTGGCCGACGAGTGCGACGTGCCCGGCGCCGGTGCCGGTGTAGGTCAGTGTGAGAGTGTCGCCGCACTCGCCACCGGGGTGGCGCTGTTCGTGGTCGGGCCGGCCGAGCCGCTGGACGGTCAGGTCGCGCAGGAGGTCCAGACCCGCGGCGAGGGCGGGCAGATCGTAACTGCTGGTCTCGTGGCGGACGAGGGTCAGGATGTCGGCGACGATCTCTGAGGAGACGTCCTGGGCGCGGGCGGCAAGGGCGGTAGCGGGCGAGGTGGTCATGGCGTGCTCTCTCCGTACGAAGGTGGGGGATCGTTGGCAGGAGGCGGAAGGGCCGGGGTCAGCCGACGCCGAAGGGGATGCCCAGCAGGTACCAGGCCACGAAGAACGCGACCCAGACGACCCACACGACGCCGGCGATGGGGATCGTGAAGGAGGCCAGGGTGCCGATGCCGGCGGACTTGCGGTACTGCTGGATGAAGCCCAGGGCCATCACGAAGTACGGGCTCATCGGGGTGATGCAGTTGGTGACCGAGTCGGCGACACGGTAGACGGCCTGGGTGGTCTCGGGCGCGATGCCGACCAGCATCAGCATGGGGACGAATACCGGTGCGGCCAGTGCCCACAGCGCGGAGCCGCTGGTGATGACGAGGTTCATGAACGTGATGAGCACGGCGATGCCGACCAGCACGGTCCAGCCGTGCATGTGCAGGTCACGCAGGGACTCGGCGCCCTTCACGGCGAGGATGTCGCCGATGTTCGTCCACGTGAAGTAGGCGAGGAACTGGGAGATCGCGAAGAACAGGACCACGATCGGTGCCATCGAGCGGGCGCCGTCGACCATCGCGCCGACGACGTCGCGGGCGGTGGAGAAGGCGCCGGTCATCCTGCCGTGGACGGTGCCGAGCACGGCGAAGAACAGACCCAGGACGAGCGCCATCCCACCGATCAGCGGGGAGTTGACCAGGCCGCCGCCCTCGCCGCGCAACGGTGAGGACGAGGGAACCATGGCCACCGCCAGAAGGGCGAGGAAACCGAGGGCGACCAGCCCCGTCACGCGTAGTGCCTTGCGCTGCTGGGCGGTGACCTCGATGGCCTTCAGCTCCGCGGCGTCCGGTGCGGCGGCCGGCTCGTCCGGCTCCAGATCCGCGCGGCGGGCGAGGACCTTGTCGACGACGAGCGTGATCACCAGCGCCACCAGCACCGACGAGGCGAGACCGAAGAAGTAGTTGGCCACCGGGGTGACGACGTGGCCCGCGTCGATGGTGTGGGCGGCGGCGGTGGAGATCGAGGACAGCAGCACGTCGGTGGTGGTGAGCGAGGGGGAGGCGTCGTAACCGGCGGAGACCGAGACGTAGGCGACGATGCAGCCGAGTACCGGGCTGCGCCCCGCCGCCCGGTAGATCATCGCGCCGAGCGGGATGAGGGTGACGTAGGCGGCGTCGCCGGCGACATGGCCGACCATGGCCGTCAGCGACAGGGCGAAGGTGAGGTATCTGCCCGGCACCCGCGCGACCATGCGGCGCAGCAGGGTGGCGAACAGTCCGCTCCGCTCGGCGACGGCGATGCCGAACATCACGATGAGGATGGTGGCCAGCGGCGGGAAGGCCGCGAAGTTGTCGACGGCGTCCTCGACGGCCATGGTGAGGCCGTCCTTGCTCAGCAGATTCTGCACCACGATGGTCTTGTGCGTGCCCGGGTGCACGGCACTGACACCGACCCCCGCCAGTACGGCGCTGAGGACGGCGACGACCGCCGCGAGGATCCAGAACAGCCAGAAGGGGTGGGGAAGTTTGTTACCGGCCTTCTCGATGACCGCCAAACTCCGGAACGCGGCGCGCAGGACTCTGGACCGGGGCTCGGTCGGCTGAGGCTGAGGCTGAGCGGCGGTGGCACTCATCGGTACCTCTTCGTCCGTCGGAGGGATGTTCCGGCGAACACTGGCACTCCGGTGAGAGATTCTCTAGAGGTGGGAAGTAACGGTGGGATTAAATGGCGGACCCGACTAGGGTGAGGCGCCATGAGCCCCCCTCTCCTCGACGATCTCGACCGCCGTCTCATCGGCGCGCTCCATCTGGCGCCCAGGGCCACTTGGGACGACATCGCCGGGATCCTGGCCGCCGACGCCAGCACGCTCAAACGCCGTTACGACCGGCTGTCCGAGGCCAGGATGGTGCGGGTGATCGGGCAGGCCGACTGGGGAATGCACTCCAGGGCGATGCCGGTCCACGTCCTCCTGGACATCACCGGCGAAACCCCGCTGACCGTCCTGGACCGGCTCCGCGACCTGCCGCACCTGCAGTTCCTGGCGCAGCTCTCCGGCGACTACCCCCTCTACGCGGTCGTCCACGCCCCCTCCGAGGCCGCCACCAGCGAGGCGATCGACCGGATGTTCTCCGTCCCCGGCGTCCGCCGCGTCAACGCCCTGCCCGCCCTCAGTACGCTGCGCCGGGGCATCACCTGGGACCCCCGGTTCCTCACCGACAGCGAACGTGCCGACCTGCTGAAGCTCGGCGTCCGCCCCGAAGGCACCGCCACCCCGACGCCGCCCGCCAAACCGCTCAACCAGGCCGAACGCGCCGTCGTCAGCCAGCTGATCCAGGACGGCCGCGCATCCGCGGCAAGCATCGGCCGAGCCGCCGGCCTGGCCACCTCCACCGCGCACCGCGTCGTACGCCGGGTCCTCGACGAGGGGTGGGTCAAACCGCGCCTGGAAGTCGTCTCGGAATGGCTCGGCTTCCAGACCCCTTTCCTGCTCCGCCTACGGGTGGCCCCGGGCGAAACCCCCGACGTCATGCGCCGTATCGACCGACTGCCCCAGACCCGGCTCGCGGCCCACGTCGCCAGCGACCTGTCCGTCCTCGCCACGGGCCTGGTCACCGACCGCGCCGCGCTGGCGCTCTTCATCGACAACGAGCTGGCCGAGATCCCGGGCGTCACCGCCGTCAGCGTCGACGTCATGCTCGCGAGCCCACGCCGCTACTGGCTGGACCGGGACCTGACCTCAGGCCTCGGCGCCTTCCACCCGCCGAGCCTGCTGTGAGCCGTCACCCGCGGCGCCGGCGGAGGGAGCCGGGGCAGCGGGTGGGGTCGGTCTGGGTGGTCCGCCTGTCGGCTTGACATGCAACCAAACGGTTGCCAATCTCGTGGTGAGGGGTGGATGGCATGGACGAGGTGTTCAAGGCGCTCGCGGACGCGAGTCGCCGGCGACTGTTGGACCGACTGAACGAGCGGACCGGGCAGAGCCTGCGTGAACTGTGCGCGGGGCTGGAGATGACCAGGCAGGCGGTGTCCAAGCACCTGGCCGTGCTGGAGGGCGCGGGCCTGGTGACGACGGTCCGGCACGGCCGGGAGAGGCTGCACTACCTCAATCCGGTGCCCATCCACGACCTTGCCGACCGCTGGATCGGCCAGTACGAGCGGGACCGGATGGCCGCGCTCAGCAACCTGAAGCACGCCCTGGAAGGAACGGCGATGAGCAAGCCCGAGTTCGTCTACACGATCTACATCGACACCACACCCGAGAAGCTGTGGGAAGGGCTGACCAGCCCGGAATTCCTGAAGCAGTACCACGGGGGCTGGGCGCCCTCCTCGGACTGGAAGGTCGGCTCGAAGGTGCTGTGGCCGGTCGAGGACGGCGGTGCGCCGCAGGACCTCGGCCAGGTCGTCACCGAGTCGGAGCCCGGCAGGAGGCTTGCCTACACCTGGCACACGCTGCAGCCGATGCATCAGGAGATGTTCGGCATGAGCGACGCGGAGTTCGCCGAGGCCGCCAAGGAGCGCTCGAAGGTCGCCTTCGACATCGAACCGGCCGAGGACCCGGAGTTGGGTATGAAGCTGACCATCACCCATGACGGCTTCACCTCGGCCGACTCCAAGATGCTTGAAGGTGTCAGCGGCGGCTGGATCATGATGATGTCGCACCTCAAGACGATCCTGGAGAAGTCCTGACCTCACGCGGACTCACTGGTGACGCTCTGCTGCGTACGGACACCCGGCGTGGCGTTCCGGCGTCGGGCGCGGGCGCCGAGGGCGGCGGCGACCGAGAGGAGCGAGACCGCGGCAAGAACGGACAGCGCCAGGTGGTAGCCGTCGAGCAGCTCCCGGACGGCGCGGGGAGCGACACGGGAGAGAGTGCCGTCCAGGACGTGCCGACGCAGATCGTGCGGTACGGGACCGGTGATCAGGGTCAGTGCCAGGGCCGCGCTCATGACCACACCGCAGTTCTGCACGGTGAGCCGTAGTCCGTTGACCACCCCGATCCGCCAGCTGGGCAGCCCGTGCATGAGCGCGGTCGCGTTGGACGGCATGAAGAGCCCCGAGCCGAGGCCGATGAGGGCGAGCGCCGCGGCGATCGGCGGATAGGCGGCTGTCGTGGAGAGCACGAGAAGCAGGGTGACCAGCCCTGCGGTGCACACGCAGGCGCCGAGGGCCGCGACCGTTCGGGCCTGCAGCCGGGCCTGGAGCAGCCCGGACGTGGCGGAGGCGAGCATCGCGGCGAGGGGAAGCGGCAGCACTCTCGCGCCGGCCGATACCGGGTCCGCTCCGTGCACCGACTGGTAGAAGAGCGCGACGAGCAGCACGACGCACATCCGCGAGACGGTGTTGAGGAAGGAGGCGAGGAGGCTGTACGCGACGGCGGGATCGCGGAACAGCCGCAGGTCGACGACGGGATGCGCACTGCGCCGCTCGACCAGCAGGAAGACGGGCAACAGGGCGCCGAAGGCGAGCACCCCGGTGAGGACCACCGGATCGCCCCAGCCGCGGTCGCCGGCCTGCGAGAGGCCGAACAGCAGACTGCCGAGGCAGAGCAGGAGGAGCACATTGCCCTGGATGTCGATGCCGCGCTCCTTGCCCGCGGGGGCGACACGGCGGAGCACCAGCGCGCCCCAGACGAGGCAGACCACGCCGACCGGCACGTTGTACCAGAACACCCACTGCCAGCCGAACCGGTCGGCGAGGAAGCCGCCGAGCGTGGGACCGAGCAGTTGGGCGACCGAGAAAGAGGCGATGTAGACGCCCATCCCGCGCGCGAGGTGACGCTCGGGGAACGCGTCGGTCAGCAGGGCCGCACTGTTGGCGAGCAGCATGGCCCCGCCCGCCGCCTGCACCGCCTGCAGCGCGATCAGCACCCCCGCATGGGGAGCCAGCCCGAGTAGCAGCGAGGCCACGGTGTAGGTGAGCAGGCCGACCAGGTAGAGCCGGGATCGGCCGAACATGTCGGCCAGCCGGCCGAAGGCGACCATCAGGACGGTGTTGGTGAGCATGTAGCACAGCAGCATCCAGTTCCCGACGGTGGCGCCGGCGTGGAAGTGCCGTACCACCTCGGGCAGGGCGACGTTGAGGGCGCTGCTGCCCAGTGCCGTCATGACGCTCGCGAGGCCGACGACCGACAAGGCCCGCCAGGCGTAGCGCAGCCGGTCGGACTCCTCTCGGGCGGACTCGCGGGCCGTTGGCGGAGCGGGATCGGCGCTCACCGGGGCGGTGCGGTGTTGGCGATCGCCGTGGTGGCGCAGTAGCCGATGGGACCCGCCGCGTCGTACAGGGTGCAGTGGCCCACGGCGATGCCGTCCTCGGCCGTGTGCGCCTTGGCCTCCAGGCCGATTGCGTCGCTCAGCGGCAGCCGGCTCAGGCACAGGGTGTAGTCGGCGTTGATGTACTGCAGACCCTCGTCGCTCGCGTGGGCGAGCGGACTGGCGGTGTCACCCGCCAGGGCCACGCGGACGAGGGGGGAGAGGGCCTCGCCGGCGACGAGCGGGCGGGTTTCGCGCAGCCAGGCCCGGCGCCGCTGGTCGCCGCGCCACTCCCGCACCGGCTGCAGCTCCTCGTCGAACCGCCAGAAGTGCTGGTGCTCGTGCGAGGCGGGCAGCTGCTCCGGTGGCGGTGCGTCCCACGGCCCGGTGGCGGGGATGTGTCCCGGCGGCGGTGTGCTGGTACGCAGCAGTACCGCGCTGACGCGCGCCAGCGGCAGGCCATCGCGCTCGCCGTGGACGACGGCGTCGACGACGCGGATGCGCCGCCCGTCGCGTACGCGCTCCGTGCTGACCCGGACGGGGGCGAAGGGGGCGGTGCGGAACAGGTCGACGGTGAGCCGGGCGAAGTGCAGCCCTTCCTCGGCGTGCGCACGCTCCAGCTCCCGCGCGGCCAGACCGCCCAGGAGGCGACCGTGCAGGGTGCCGGGCGCCCACCACCCGCGGGCGTGCGACTCGGGTACGAAGGTGTCGTCGCGGAGGGTGAAGTAGGACGCCTCGTCTTCGGTCTGGGCCACGCGTGTTCCCTTCCTGCACGGTCCCGTGCGGGCCGCGCCGATGTGCGGTGACGCTCAAGCGGCGTGCTCAGGCGGCATGTTCAGTGACATGGTCACGAGACGACATGGTCACGAGACATTGAGGGGGTCGAGCCTGCGGATGAGGGCGATGGTGGCGTGACAGATCGCGTCGGCGTCCCGCTTGCGCGAGCAGGTGCCGATCTCCCGGCCGGCCTCACCGATGATCGAGGTCAGGACGCCGACGACGAGCCGGTCGACGGGTTCGCTGCCGGCTTCGAGAAGTACGGCGTTCTGCCGGATCCACTGGCGGCCGCGCGCCCGGCGCATCAGCTCGAAGCCGGGCGGTCCGTCGCCGTCCATCCACAGCCTGACCAGGTCCCGCCGGCGCCAGCAACCCTCCAGGAAGCTCCGGGTGCCGACGAGGAAGAGCTCCAGCGGATCCTTCTCGCCCGCCGCTTTGGCCTGGGCCACCGCCTCGGAGGCGTCGTGTTCGCGGGCGTCCTCGTAGTCCTCCCACAGGGCGACGAACAGCTCCGTCTTGCCGCCGAAGTGGTGGTAGAGACTGCCGACACTGGAGCCGGCCCGGCGTACCACCGCAACGATCGCCGTGTCGGCGAAGCCCTTCTCGCAGAAGACCTCACGGGCGGCGTCGAGGAGGGCGCGCCGGGTCTGCTCCGTGCGGCTCCACTGCCAGGCGTTGCCCTTGCCCGAGGTCCGCTCAGCCTTGCGTGTCATCCGAGTCGCCCCCAGCTGTGGGGCCGCCGTCCGGCCTCTCCCGCCACACCGACGGCCTCTCTCACCATACCGACGACCTCTCTCGTCATACCGAATCGGATTTTAGAATCCTTGAACACGACGCGCCAGACGTGCGGTTGAAGTTCTTCTGGCCTCTTGACCGCTTGCCGGCCTGCAGGCAAGTTGAACGCATTCCTAGATTCGCGTTCTAGGAATGCGTGACCGTCGGGCGCTCGTCATCCGGCCCGCTTTTGGAACCTTCGGAAGGGACACTGCAATGGTCGACTTCGCACTTTCCACCGAGGAACGCCAGATCCGGGACACCGTCCGGGCGTTCATCACCAAGGAAGTGATGCCGCTGGAGCAGGAGGTACTGCGCAACGAACGGGCCGGGCAGCCGGGCGTCCTGCCGGAGGTCATCGCCGACCTCCGCGCCAAGGCACGCAGATCCGGCTTCTGGGGCGTCAACACCCCCGAGGAGTACGGCGGGATGGACCTCGGTGCGGTGATGTCGGCGATCATCGCCATGGAGACCGGCCGGACCTTCGTCCCCTTCAGCTTCGGCGGCAGTGCCGACAACATCCTCTACGCCTGCAACGACGAGCAGAAGCAGCAGTACCTCCTGCCCACCATCGAGGGCGAGCGCCGCTCCTGCTTCGCCATCACCGAGCCCGGCGCCGGCTCCGACGCCCGCAACATCCGCACGCGTGCCGTGCGCGACGGCGACGACTGGCTGATCACCGGCGAGAAGACCTTCATCACCGGCGGCAACGAGGCGGACTTCGTGATGGTGTTCGCGGTCACCGACCCGGACAAGGGCGCCGACGGCGGCGTCACCTGTTTCCTCGTCGACCGCGACATGGGCTGGAAGTCCGAGCCGATCGCGACCATGGGCCAGTGGGGCCCGGCCTCGCTCGTCTTCGACGAGGTACGCGTACCGGGGTGCAACGTCCTCGGCGAGGTCGGCAAGGGTTTCGCGCTCGCCATGCAGTGGATCGGCCAGGGCCGCTACCTCATCCCGGCCCGCGCCATCGGCTCCGCTGAGCGGATGCTGCAGATGGCCGTCGACTACGCCCGGACCCGGCACTCCATGGGCCGGCCCATCGCCGACTACCAGGCGATCCAGTGGCACATCGCCGATTCGCAGGTGGAGATCGAGTCCGCGAAGTGGCTCACCCTCTACGCCGCCTGGCGGGTGCAGCAGGGCCTCGACGCCCGGCACGCCTCCTCCATCGCCAAGCTCAACGGTGCCGTGATGGCCAACCAGGTCGTCGACCGCGTCCTGCAGATCCACGGCGGCATGGGCTACACCAAGGAACTGCCCATCGAGCGCTGGTACCGCGAGCTGCGCCTCCTGCGAATCTTCGAGGGCACCGACGAGATCCAGAAGCGTACGATCGCGCGCAACCTCCTCAAGGGGCACGTGCGACTGGGCGGGATCGGCGAGTGAGCCCGCGGCGCCGCGCGGCGATCGTCGGCGTCGCCGAGTCCGAGCTCGGCAGAACGCCGCACCTGACCGTGCTCTCCCAGCAGGCCCGGGCGAGCAGCGCGGCACTCGCCGAGGCGGGCCTGACACTCGGCGACGTGGACGGGCTGTTCACCGCGGGAAACTGGTCCTGGGCCCCGGCCCTGACGCTCGCCGAGTACCTCGGCATGCACCCCGACCACCTCGACGGAACCAACATCGGTGGCTCCTCCTTCGAGGCCCACATCGGCCACGCGACGGCGGCGATCGAGGCCGGCCTCATCGACGTCGCCCTGATCACCTACGGCAGCACCCAACGCAGCGACCGCACCCGCGGCCGGCCGCGCCCCGGGACGCTGACCGAGCAGTACGAGCAGCCCTTCGGCCTGCCCCAGCCCGTGGGCGCGTACGCGCTGGCCGCCGCGCGCTACATGCATGAGTACGGCGTGACGAGCGAAGAACTGGCCGAGGTCGCGGTGAGCGCGCGGCAGTGGGCGGCCCGCAACCCGCGCGCCTACCACCGCGACCCCATCACCGTGGCCGACGTCCTCGCCTCACCACTGATCGCCGAGCCGCTGCACAAACTCGACTGCTGCCTCGTCACCGATGGCGGGGGCGCGGTCGTGGTCGCCGCGGAGGACCGCTGGCAGGACGTGGCCACCCGCCCCGTCGTCGTCCGCGGCCACGCCGAAACCACCACCCACACATCCATCTCCCAGATGCCGGACCTCACCGTGACCGGAGCCGCCCGCACCGGGCCGCTCGCGCTGGAGCGCGCCGGCGTGACGCACGAGGACGTGGACCTGCTGGCGATCTACGACTCCTTCACCATCACGGTGCTGCTCACCCTGGAATCGCTGGGTTTCTGCAAGCCGGGGGAGGCCGGCCGGTTCGTCGCGGCAGGCCGTACGGCACCCGGCGGCGAGCTGCCGATGAACACCAACGGCGGCGGCCTCTCGTACACCCACCCGGGCATGTACGGAATCTTCCTGCTCATCGAGGCCACCCGGCAGCTGCGCGGCGACTTCCGGGACCAGCCAGACCAGCCAGACCAGCCAGGCCGGCCGGGTCGCCAGGTCGAGGGAGCGGAGCTCGCCCTCGTCCACGGCACCGGAGGCGTGCTCTCGTCCACCTCGACCGTCGTCCTCTCCAGGAGCTGAGGAGCATGCCGGACCTGCCGTCCATTGTCATCGACGCCGAATCCAAGCCGTTCTGGGACGGTGTCGCCCTGGGTGAGCTGCGCCTGCAGCGCTGCCGAGACTGCGCACGCGCCGTCTTTCCCGCGCGGGTCGTCTGTCCGCACTGCTTCGGCGAGGGGCTGGAGCCCCTGCTCGCGGCCGGCACCGGGACGGTGTACTCCAAGACCGTCGTCCACCGCGCCTTCGGGGCCTTCGCGGAGCAGGTCCCGTTCACCATCGCTCTGATCGACCTCGATGAGGGAGTCCGGATGATGTCCAGGATCGTCGGCGAGACACCGGTGGCGATCGGCGACCGCGTACGCCTGCGGGTGACGCGGCTCGACGACGCGCCGGACGCTCCCCAACTCCCCTGTTTCCGCGCGGAGGTGGGGGCATGACCGCCGGCGTGCGGACCGGCCGGGACACCTCGCTGCGGGGTCTGTTCGCCCCGAAGTCCATCGCCCTCGTCGGTGCCACCGACAAGTCGGGCTGGTCGCTGAGCACGTACCAGAACCTGCTCACCCAGGGTTTCACCGGTTCCGTCCACCTCGTCAACCCCCGCTCGCCGGAGGTGCACGGCCAGAAGGCGTGCAAGAGCCTCACCGACATCGGCGAGCCGGTCGATCTCGCCTTCGTCATGGTGCCGACACCGGCCGTGCTCGACGTGCTGCGCGAAGGCGCCCGACTCGGCATCCGCAACTACGTCATCCTCACCGCAGGATTCGGCGAGACAGGGCCCGAGGGCCGCAGGCGCGAGGAAGAACTCCACTCCTTCGTCCGGGAACAGGGCCTCAACGTCCTGGGCCCGAACGGCAACGGCTACGTCAACGCCGCCGCCTCCATCACCCCGTACGGTCTCGCCATCACCCAGCCGCCGCCGGCCGGCCCGGTCTCCGTGGTGCTGCAGAGCGGTGCGCTCGCCAGCGCCGTACTCACCTTCATGCACGCCCGCAACGTCGGCCTGGCCCTGCTCACCTCGATGGGCAACGAGATGTCCCTCAGCGTCACGGACGTCATCGACCACCTGGTCGACGATCCGGCGACCGAGGTCATCGCCCTCTTCCTCGAAACGGTGCGCCACCCGGACGAGTTCGCCCGGGTAGCCCGCCGCGCGGCCGAGGCGGGCAAGCCGATCGTCGCATTGAAGATCGGTGCCAGCCGCCTCGCCTCGCGTACCGCCCAGGCACACACCGGTGCGCTCGTCGGCGACGACCGTGTCGTCGACGCGGCCTTCCGGCAGCTCGGCGTCATCCGCGCTCACTCGCTGGAGGAGCTGGTCCTCACCGCCGGGCTGCTCGCCCGAACCGGGCCGCTGCCGGGCGGACGGATCGGCGTGGTCACCCCCTCCGGTGGCGCCTGCGAGATCATCGCCGACCGCGCGGAACAGGAGGGGCTGGAGATCCCACCGTTCGCGCCGGAGACCACGGCCCGGCTCAAGGAGGCCGTGCCGGACTTCGCCACCGTACAGAACCCGCTCGACGTCACCGGATACGTGCTGGTCGACCGCACCCTCCTGCCTCGTGCGCTGGACACCGTCGCCGCCGACCCCGGCATCGACGCGGTGCTCGCCCTCGTCGATCTGCCCCGTGTTCCGCCGGCCGACCCCGAGGCGGCGCGCGCGTACTTCGGGGCCTTCGCCGAGGCCATCCGGCGGACCGACAAGCCGGTCGTGGTCAGCGGCAACGTCCTCACCGACGTCACCGAGACCGGCCGCGGCCTGCAGGCGGAGACCGGATTCCCGCATGTCGCCGGCGGCATCGATCACACCATGAAGGCGCTGGGCGCGGCCGTGGGGTGGTCTCGGTCACTGCCCGACGTACTCCGTACGCAACCACCGGCGCCCGCCCCCGCGGCCGTCACCATCGGGCAGCCGGGGGAGGTGTGGACGGAACACCGGGCCGCACGACTCCTCGCCGACCATGGCGTACCCGTCGTCCCCTCCACCCTCACCGCCGACGAGGACGAGGCGGTCGCGGCCGCCGAGCGCGTGGGCTACCCCGTCGTCCTCAAGGCAGCGGCCGAAGGGCTGCAGCACAAGAGCGACATCGGCGGCGTCCGACTGGACCTCGACGGGCCCGACGCAGTACGCGATGCCTTCAGGGAGGTACGGGACACACTGCGGCACCACGGCCACGGAGCCGCCGCTCCCGTCCTCGTCCAACCGCAGCGCAGCGGCGGGACGGAACTCCTCGTCGGCATCGTCCGCGACCCGACCTGGGGCCTCACCCTCGCCGTCGCGCTCGGTGGCATCTGGGTCGAGATCCTCGCCGACTCGGCACTGCGCCTGCTGCCCGTCACCCCGGCGGACGTGCGAAGCGCCCTGGGGGAGCTGCGAGGAGCCCGGCTGCTCGACGGCGCGCGGGGCACCGAGCCGGCCGACCTCGACGCCGTGGCCGAAGCAGTGGTGCGCATCGGCGAACTCGCCCGATCGCTGGGCCCCCGCCTGGAGTCGCTGGAGGTCAACCCGCTCCTGGTGCGGGGTTCACGGGTGGAAGCACTGGACGCCCTCGTCACCTGGGCCTGAACCGACCAAGATCACGAACAGCCTGCTCAGTACGTCCCCCCCCACATCCGCACACCCGGCACACCCCTCCTCACCCACCGAGGCATTCTCGGGGGCTCCCTTCACCGAAAGGGCGGGTAGCGCAATGAGGCTCTTCCCCGTGCGTGAGCTCGACGAGTACCCGACCACCGGACAACGGATGCGCATCCTCTCCATGGCCGTACTCGCTGTCCTGATCGCCTCCTACGAGGGGCAGATCGCTCCGGTGGTCCCGCTGCTCCTCAAGGATCTGCACATCACACTGAGCACCTACGGAGCCGTCTCGGCGGCGGCACTCGTCGCCGGAGCCATCGCCTCGGCCGTCGGCGGCCGGCTCACCGACACCGTGGGCCGGGTCCGGCTCATCGTGCCCCTGCTGATGCTCACCGCGGTGTGCTGCTTCCTGATGACGACGGTCCACACGGCCGGTCAACTCCTCACCGTCAGAGCCGTGTTGTCCGTCGTGGACGGCATGGCCATGGCCGGGACCGCGCCGCTGGTGCGGGACTTCTCGCCGCGGATGGGCCGCGCGCAGGCCTTCGGCTTCTGGACCTGGGGGCCGGTCGGGGCGAGCTTCCTGGCCGCTACGGTCGCGAGCCTCACCCTGCCGCTCTTCGACGACTCCTGGCGGTCGCAGTTCGTCATCATGGGCGCGGTGTCCCTCGTGCTCTCCGTGGTGATCGCTTTCAACATCGCGGACCTCTCACCGGAACTGCGGGCCCGCATCCTCCGCACCGAGCAGGAAGCGATCAGCCGGGCGGACCATGCCACACCGCCCCGCGTCCGCGACCTGTTCGCGCAGCGCACCATCTGGGCCCATGTGGTGGCCATCGCCTGCTGGCTGGTCCTCTACATCACGCTCACCCTCTACGGGCAGACCATGCTCGCGGACAGCTTCCACCTGGACGCCGCGACGGCCTCGCAGGTCATGTCGGCGTTCTGGGTGCTGAACATCCTCACCCTCATCGTGGCCGGCCGCGTCTCCGACCGACTGCAGCTGCGCAAGCCACTCGGTACGGCCGGCACATTGGCCGCCGCGCTCCTCACCGCGTATCTGGCGAGCCTCATCGGGCGCGAAGACGTCTCGCACCTGCACATCGCCGTCACCGGCGCGCTCCTCGGCGGCGCCATGGGATGCGCCTACGGACCGTGGATGGCGAACTACTCGGAGAACGCCGAGGACATCGACCCACGACTGCAGGGCACCGCCTGGGGAGTGTTCACCTTCCTGACCAAGGGCGTGGCGGTCGTGGTGCTGGTACTCGTGCCGCACGTGGTCGAGTCACACGGCTGGCACGGCTGGCTGTTCATCGCGGTGGGCTGCATGGCCCTCTTCATCCCCGCGTCGCTCCTCTTCCGCGGCCCGTGGCGCCGCCCGAAGCCGAACCCGGAGTCTTTCTCACAGCCGAGGGCTACCACCGCCGAGTCCTCCACGGCCGCGGTGCACCCCGGTCCGACCGACTGACCCACCGAAGACGGACTCCAGCGTCCGCCCTCCAGGTCGGCGCGCCCCCGGGCCGAGGGAGATCACCGGCCTGCCGCCGCCGTCGCCCTGCAACAGCGCTCGGGGTTCTCGTCAGGAAGCCCCGGCGAGAACCGCCGAGAACCGCCGAGAACCGGCGAGACCCGGGTCATGGCGCGCACAGACCGCGGTGTGCATCACGCATGGCTCAGCCGCCGGTCGAGTGCGGCACCGACGTCGGGGCAGTTCCTGCGGACGGTGTCGAGGAAGGCGCCCAGCGCCGGAGAGCGGTCCTCGTCGGTGAAGGACAGGATGAGGTCGGGCAGCGCCGTACGCGGGGTCACTTCGCAGAAGCGGACGCCCGGGCGTGGGGCCGACAGCATGCGGGAGGGCCCGAGTCCCACGCCGACTCCGCAGGCGGCCAGGCCGATGATCGTGTGCACGTCCCTGGCGAAGGTCGCACCGATCAGCGCGGGGGAGTCCTCGCCCAGCAGGGTGCGCAGCCCGGCGGTGACCGCGGGCTCGTCCTCCCCGGCGGCCACGATCAGCGGCCGGCGCCGTAGCTGGTCCAGGGTCACCGACTCCTGCCCGGCGTAGGGGTGTGCGCTGCTGACGACGGCGATCAGATGGTCGTGGCCGATCGGTACGGACACCAGGTGCTCGGCTCCGGCGCCCCGCGGCGGTCCGAGGGTGACGGCCACGTCCAGTTCTCCTGCGATGAGGGCGGATGCGCTGCGGCTGGATGCCATCTCGTGCAGTTCCAGCCGCACATCGGGCCGCTCGCGACCGAACCGGCCCAACACGTCCGGCAGCGGCGCGAGCAGCGCGGACGCGATGAACCCCAGACGCAGCCGGCCCGTCTCGCCGCGCGCTGCCCGGCCCGCATCCACCGTGGCCGCCGTCATCTCCTGAAGCGCCCGCCGCGCCCGGGCGAGGAACGCCTCACCGGCGGCGGTGGGAAACACGCCCCGGCGCGTGCGGTCGAACAGCCGGGCCCCGGTCTCGCGCTCCAGGTCGGCGATCTGCTTGGACAGCGGAGGCTGCGCGATCCCCAACGCGCGGGCCGCCCGGCCGAAGTGCCCGTGCTCGGCGAGGGCGAGCGCATACCGCAGATGCCGCGCCTCCACGACCAACCTCCCCATACACAACAGGTATCGCCGCTCAGCTTTCCATATCTTTCGCTGGATGGCTCCTCCACTTCCCAGTGGGATGGGAGCCATGACGCCACCCCTGCACGACACTCCGCGGAACGACCTGCGAAACGACCGGAAGCACGACACCAAGCACGGCCTGCACCACACCGTCTTCGTCCTGGTCCACGGTGCCTGGCACGGCTCGTGGCAGTGGGCGGCGACACAACGCGCCCTCGCCGGCCTCGGCGCCGCGAGCGTGGCCGTCGACCTGCCTGGGCACGGCTTCGACGCCCCCTTGCTCAGCGGGTACCTGCTGCCCGGCCGCCCCGGTCTGCTGACCCAACGCTCGCAGCTCGCCGACGTGACGATGGACGACTGCGCCGCTGTCGTCCTGGACACACTGCGCCGGGTCCGCCGCTACCGCCGTGTCGTACTCGTCGCCCACAGCGCGGGCGGCGGCCCCGCCTCGCTGGCCGCGGAGCGCGCGCCCGAACTGGTCGACCGCATCGTCTACCTCTCCGCGTTCGTCCCCGGCGGCCGCCCCCGCTTCTTCGACTACCTCAGCACTCCGGAGAACGCCGCCGCACGGGGACGGAGCCTCAACCTCGGCGATCCCCAGGCGCTGGGCGCCGTACGGATCGACCCGCTCTCCCCGGACCCCGCCTACGTCGAGGAACTACGGCAGACCCACTACCACGACACGCCCGCGGACCGCTTCGACCGCTGGCGCTCCGCGCTCAGCCCCGACCTGCCGCTGGCCATTCCGGCGACCCCCGTCCTCCTGACCGCGGCGCGGTGGGGCCGTATCCCACGCACCTTCCTGCGCTGCGCGGAGGACCAGGCGCTGCCGACCGCCATACAGGACCTGATGATCGCGGAGGCCGACCGGACCATGCCGGACGAACCGTTCACCGTCCACACCCTGCCGGGCAGCCACACCCCCTTCGCAGCCCGGCCACAGCAACTTGCCGAGACGCTGGTCCGGTGACCGGCCGCCGGTGGCTGCCCCTCCTGTGGCTGCCGCCGGTGGCTGTGTTCGGTGGTTGTACCGGTGGTGCTCAGCGCGCCATTCGTGCAGCTGCTCAACCCGACGATCGGACAGGTCGCGGCTCACAGCCATCCAACCGGCTTGCGCGCAGGCCCCGGCGCGGTGCAGCTCGTCCTGGCCGGGTAGGTCCGATGAGCTCATCCCTCGCGGCCCTACGGGCCCGCCCGGCCGGCAACAACGTCATCCGCCGAGCAGTCCACGGTGGCGCGGATGCCGGTAGGCAGTAGGCCTGAGGATGTTGCCGCCAAATCCGCCAGATCCGCGAGGCCGCTGATCGTGTTGTGACTCCGGATCAGCTCAGCTGACGAATGGCGTTCCGGCTGCCCGCGCGACTTCCTCGCTCGCCTGGAGGCCGGAGCGATCGGATTCGTCGACGAGGCCGGCAGGCAGCAGGAAGGTCATGGCCAGGATTGATCCAGGCGCTAGGTGTATTGACCCGCAGGGTTGTTGACGCGGGTGATGGGTGGCTGGCCTCCGAGTGCGGTGTGGCAGCGATGGTAGTTGTAGGTGTGCAGGAAGTC
>NZ_JOFQ01000005.1 GCF_000718305.1 Streptomyces niger | reverse complement strand
CCCCCGCCCCTTTTCAGGTACTGCCGGGTCCGGCGGTGCCGGTTGCTCAGGCGTCGAACGCCTCGGCGATGAGCTGGGCCTGCTCGGCCTGGTGGCGCTTGGCGGAGCCGACGGCCGGGGAGGAGCCGTGCGGCCGCGAGATGCGGCGCAGGCGCTCCTTGTGCGGCACGTCGGCGCCGACCGCCAGGTCCAGGTGGTCGATCAGGTTCAGGCCGAGGAACGGCCAGGCGCCCTGGTTGGCGGGCTCCTCCTGGACCCAGAGGTACTTGCCGGCGTTCGGGAACTTGGCGATCTCCGCCTGGAGCTCCTTGCCGGGCAGCGGGTACAGGCGCTCGATGCGGACGATCGCGACATCGTTCGCGCCGCGCTTCTCCCGCTCCGCCTCCAGGTCGTAGTAGACCTTGCCGGAGCAGAAGATGACCTTCTGGACGGCGTTCGCGTCGACCGTGCTGTCGCCGATCACCGGGCGGAAGCCGCCGGTGGTGAACTCCTCCGTCTTCGACGCCGCGGCCTTCAGACGCAGCATCGACTTCGGGGTGAAGACGACCAGCGGCTTGTGGTGCGGGTTGTGCACCTGCCAGCGCAGCAGGTGGAAGTAGTTGGAGGGGAGCGTCGGCATCGCGACGGTCATGTTGTTCTGCGCGCACAGCTGGAGGAAGCGCTCGATGCGGGCCGAGGAGTGGTCCGGGCCCTGGCCCTCGTAGCCGTGCGGCAGGAGCAGGGTGACGCCGGAGGTCTGGCCCCACTTCTGCTCGGCGGAGGAGATGAACTCGTCCACGACGGTCTGCGCGCCGTTGACGAAGTCACCGAACTGCGCCTCCCACATGACCAGCGCTTCCGGCCGGGCGAGGGAGTAGCCGTACTCGAAGCCCATCGCCGCGTACTCGCTGAGCAGCGAGTCGTAGACGTTGAACCGCTCCTGGTCCTCGGAGAGGTAGAGCAGCGGCGTGTAGTCGTTGCCCGTCTCCCGGTCGATGAGGACCGCGTGACGCTGGCCGAAGGTGCCGCGGCGGGAGTCCTGGCCGGCGAGCCGGACCGGGGTGCCCTCCATCAGCAGCGAACCGATGGCCAGGGTCTCGCCCATGCCCCAGTCGATCGTGCCGTCCTCGACCATGGCCGCGCGGCGCTGCAGCTGGGGCAGCAGGCGCGGGTGGACGGTGACCCGGTCGGGGATGTTGACCTGGGACTCGGCGATCCGCTTCACGACCTCCTGGGAGACCGCGGTGTCCACGTGGACCGGGAACTCGGCCTGCGGCTGCGGCACCTCGGGGGTCGCCGGGGTCGTGGTGGCCTCGCGGACCTCCGTGAAGACCTTCTCCAGCTGGCCCTGGAAGTCCTGCAGCGCCTGCTCGGCCTCCTCCAGCGTGATGTCGCCGCGACCGATGAGGGACTCGGTGTAGAGCTTGCGCACCGAGCGCTTCTTGTCGATCAGGTCGTACATCAGCGGCTGGGTGAAGGCCGGGTTGTCCGACTCGTTGTGACCGCGGCGGCGGTAGCAGATCAGGTCGATGACGACGTCCTTGTTGAACGCCTGGCGGAACTCGAAGGCGAGGCGCGCGACGCGCACCACGGCCTCCGGGTCGTCACCGTTCACGTGGAAGATCGGCGCCTCGATCATGCGGGCCACGTCGGTGGCGTACATGGAGGAGCGGGCCGACTCCGGCGCGGCGGTGAAGCCGACCTGGTTGTTGATGACGATGTGCACCGTGCCGCCGGTGCGGTAGCCGCGCAGCTGCGACATGTTCAGCGTCTCGGCGACCACGCCCTGGCCGGCGAACGCGGCGTCACCGTGCAGCTGGACGGGCAGGACTGTGAAGTCCGTGCCGCCCTTGCCGATGATGTCCTGCTTGGCGCGGGCCACACCCTCGACGACCGGGTCCACGGCCTCCAGGTGCGAGGGGTTGGCGGTGAGCGAGACCTTGATCTGCTCGCCGTCCAGGCCGGTGAAGGTGCCCTCGGCGCCCAGGTGGTACTTCACGTCGCCGGAGCCGTGCATCGACTTCGGGTCGAGGTTGCCCTCGAACTCGCGGAAGATCTGCGCGTAGGACTTGCCGACGATGTTGGCGAGGACGTTCAGGCGGCCGCGGTGGGCCATGCCGATGACGACCTCGTCCAGCCGCGACTCGGCGGCGGAGTCGATGACCGCGTCCAGCATCGGGATGACGGACTCGCCGCCCTCCAGCGAGAAGCGCTTCTGGCCGACGTACTTCGTCTGCAGGAAGGTCTCGAAGGCCTCGGCGGAGTTCAGGCGGCGCAGGATGCGCAGCTGCTCGTCGCGCTCCGGCGGGGTGTGCGGGCGCTCCAGGCGGTCCTGCAGCCACTTGCGCTGCTTGGGGTCCTGGATGTGCATGTACTCGATGCCGGTGGTGCGGCAGTACGAGTCGCGCAGCACGCCGAGGATGTCGCGGAGCTTCATCATCGACTTGCCGGAGAAGCCGCCGACCGCGAACTCCCGCTCCAGGTCCCACAGGGTGAGGCCGTGCTCGGTGATGTCCAGGTCGGCGTGCTTGCGCTGCTTGTACTCCAGCGGGTCGGTGTCGGCCATGACGTGGCCGCGCACCCGGTAGGCGTGGATCAGGTCGAAGACCCGGGCCGCCTTGGAGACGTCGTCGTCGTGGCTGACGTCGATGTCCTTCAGCCAGCGGACCGGCTCGTACGGAATCCGCAGCGACTTGAAGATGTCGTCGAAGAACTCGTTCTCGCCGAGCAGCAGCTGGCTCATGATGCGCAGGAACTCGCCGGAGGCGGCGCCCTGGATCACGCGGTGGTCATAGGTGCTGGTCAGCGTCATGACCTTGGAGATACCGAGCTTGTTCAGGGTGTCCTGCGAGGTGCCCTGGAACTCCGCGGGGTAGTCCATCGCGCCGACGCCGACGATGAGGCCCTGGCCGGGCATCAGGCGCGGCACGGAGTGCACGGTGCCGATGCCGCCGGGGTTGGTCAGCGACGCGGTGACGCCGGTGAAGTCCTCCATGGTCAGCTTGCCGACCCGGGCGCGGCGGACGATGTCCTCGTACGCCTGCCAGAACTCGAAGAAGCTGAGCGTCTCGGCCTTCTTGATGGCCGCGACGACGAGCTGGCGGTCGCCGTTCGGCTTCACCAGGTCGATGGCCAGACCGAGGTTCACGTGGTCCGGCTTGACCAGGGTGGGCTTGCCGTCCTTCTCGGCGAACGAGTAGTTCATCGAGGGCATCGCCTTGAGCGCCTGCACCATGGCGTACCCGATGAGGTGGGTGAAGGAGACCTTCCCACCGCGGGCGCGCTTGAGGTGGTTGTTCATGACGATGCGGTTGTCGAACAGCAGCTTCACGGGGACCGCGCGCACGGACGTGGCCGTGGGCAGCTCCAGCGAGGCGTTCATGTTCTTCGCCACGGCGGCGGACGGACCGCGCAGCGTGACGAACTCGGGGCCCTCGGCAGCCGGCTTGGCCTTCGCCTCGGCGGCCGGCTTGGCCTTCGCCTCGGCGGCCGGCTTGGCCGGCGCGGGCTTGGCCTCGGCCGGCTTCGCGGGCGCGGCCGGGGCGGCAGCCGCCGGCTTGGCGGCCGGCGCGGCGGGCTTGGCCTCGTCGGCCGGGGTGCCCGAGGTCACCGGGGCTCCTGGCTTGTAGTCGGCGAAGAAGTCCCACCAGGCTCGGTCTACCGAGTTCGGGTCCTGGAGGTACTGCTGGTAGATCTCGTCGACGAGCCACTCGTTCGCACCGAATCCGGCTGCAGGGTTCTTACCCTGCCCGTCTTGGTCGGTCGAGGCACTCGAAGTGTTGGGGGACTGTGGCGACACGGCGGCAACCGCCCTCTTCCGCTTCCTAAAGGTGGTGGACAGCGGGAATAAAGGCTACGCCTCTGTCGACCGATGCTGCAGTCCGGGAGGGGTACTCGTCGCGCACGTCACATTTGGCGCCGGGTTTCGGGGAACGACTTGGCGGGAAACATGCGTGGTTCGCTCGCGCCTGGGTAGGGGGTATCGCCATCGCACCCCCGGTGGGGCGCGGGGAACACCCCGAATGAGTGGTTCCACCACCGACCCTACGTCACCGAGCGTCAAGAACGAGGCTGACCGGTCCCCGGAAGGGTGACGCGGATACGGCAGCCACGCGGGGATTCGGCCACTCCGATGCGCCCGCCGTGCAGATCCACCGCCCACCGCGCGATCGCCAGGCCCAGTCCCGTGCCGCCGTCGGTCCCCGGACCGGACGGCGCGGGGCCGCCGCGGTTGAACCGCTCGAACACTCGGTGCCGCTCGGACTCCGGTATGCCGGGCCCCTCGTCCTGCACCTCCAGGACCAGGCTGCCGGCGCCCTCGCCGCGGCGCGCCCGTACGGTCACCCGGCCGTGCGGCGGGCTGTGCTTGATGCCGTTGTCGATCAGGTTGGCGACGACCTGGTGCAGCCGCTCGGCGTCCGCGTGCGCGGTCAGCTCCGGCGGCGAGACGTCCAGGTGGAGGTGGACGTCCGTACGGCTGTGGTGGCTGGAGCCGATGGACAGCGTGGAGGCGCTGCGGCTCATGTTGGCCTCCTTCAGCACCCCGGAGAGGTACGGCCAGACCTCGAAGCGGCGGGCGTGCAGCGGGATGACCCCGTTGTCCAGCCGCGAGAGGTCCAGCAGGTGCTCGACCAGCCTGCCCAGCCGCTCGGTCTGGCTCAGCGCGGTGCGCATCGTCTCCGGATCGGCCTCGGAGACGCCGTCGACGACGTTCTCCAGCACGGCGCGCAGCGCGGCGATCGGGGTGCGCAGCTCGTGCGAGACGTTGGCGACCAGCTCTTTGCGGTGGGTGTCCACCGCTTCCAGGTCGGCGGCCATCCGGTTGAACGCCTCGGCCAGCTCGCCGAACTCGTCCCGCCGGCTGCCGTGCACCCGCCGGGTGTAGTCACCCGCCGCCATCGCCCGCGTCACGTCCGTCATCTCGTCCAGCGGCGCGGTCAGGCCCTGCGCGACGAACTGGGTGATCAGCAGTGAGGCGATGATCGAGAAGACGGTGATGACCCGCAGCTCCGTCGCCGAGTGGAACGCGACGAGGACCAGCAGCGTCGTGATGATCACCGAAACGGTGACCAGCGCGCCGAGCGCCGCCTTGACCGACCGGTACGGGTCGAGCGGGCGCAGCGCCTCCCAGGCCCGCTGCCAGAGCTCACGCGCCAGAGGACCGGGCGACCTCATGCCGGCGGGGTCTCCAGCGCGTAGCCGACGCCGTGCACCGTACGGATCCGCTCGGCACCGATCTTCCGGCGCAGCGCCTTGATGTGGCTGTCGACCGTACGGGTGCCGGAGGCGTCCGCCCAGTCCCAGACCTCGGCCAGCAGCTGCTCACGGGAGAGCACCGCGCGCGGGGTGTTGGCCAGGCACACCAGCAGGTCGAACTCGGTGGGGGTGAGGTGCACGTCGGCGCCGCGCACCCGGACCCGCCGCTGGGCGTGGTCGATCTCCAGCTCGCCCAGGCGCAGGATGCCGCTGCGCGGGGTGTGCGCGGCCAGCGCGGCCCGCTCGACCCGGCGCAGCAGGACGTGCACGCGGGCGGCCAGCTCGCGCATGGAGAACGGTTTGGTCATGTAGTCGTCGGCGCCGACGCCGAGGCCGACCAGCATGTCGGTCTCGTCGTCCCGCGCCGTGAGCATCATCACCGGGACCGGCCGCTGGGCCTGCACCCGGCGGCACACCTCCAGGCCGTCGAAGCCCGGCAGCATGATGTCGAGGACGAGCAGGTCGGGCTGCCACGCCTCGGCGGTGTCCACGGCCGACGGGCCGTCGACGGCCGTCTGCACCTGGAAGCCCTCGGCGCGCAGCCGGGCGGCGATGGCGTCCACGATCGTCGGGTCGTCCTCGACGACGAGGACGCGCCGCTGCGCGCCGGGCGTGGCCGCCGCCGCGGCGGTGCCGTGGGTGGTCTGAGTCTGGTCCATCGCCCGCCCCTGAATTTCCCCGTGCGTGGTCGCGTTACTGACTGGTTGTGCCGACCTGCTGACCCGGTGTACCGGCTGGTCGCACACTGCTGGCAGCAGCGTAAAGGCACGATCGGACCCGCGGCTACGCGCGTTTCCTCGCGAGGTGGACCACGTCGGGGACGCCTCGGACAACGGGGATCTCTTCGGTGCGAACCTCGCTGAACCCCACATTCCGGAGAGCGGACTCGAAAGTCGCGGAGGGCTGCGCGGACCACACGGCGAGCACTCCGCCGGGCGTCAGCCGGTCCCGGCAGGCGGCCAGACCGGCGGGGGAGTAGAGGCTGTCGTTGCCCTCGGTGACGGTCCAGTCCGGCCCGTTGTCGATGTCCAGACAGAGCGCGTCGAAGGTGTCGGCGCCCGCGCCGCCGCGTACGTACGCCACCAGATCCGCCTGGACGATCTCGGTGCGGGGGTCGGCCAGGGCCGGGCCCGACACCGCGTCCAGCGGCCCGTCGCGGTGCCAGTCGACGACCGCTTCCTCGCGCTCGACGACCGCGATCCGGCCCCAGCGCGGCTCCGCCGCGGCGCGGGCCAGCGAGAAGCCGACGCCGAGTCCGCCGATCAGCACGGACGGCCGCAGGCGGTCGGCGGGTAGCGCCGCGAGCGCGGCGTCGATCAGCAGCCGCTCCGACCGCCCGTCGGAGGTGTCCATCAGGAAGCACCCGTTGGCGATGATCTCGAAATGCGCGCCCCGCCGCCGCAGCACCACCTCGCCGAACGGTCCGTCCCGGCGCTCCAGCGTGACGGGCGCCTCGTCGGTCTCGTAGAGGGCTGGCATGGGTGCGTGTCCTCCGGGTCGGGGTCGGCCGGGCGGCCCCCACCCTACGAGCCGCACACCGGTCGGGCGCCCGAACCGGCCCGTCCCCGCTTCGCGGCTGATCGCTGACAGCGAACACGGCAGGGGAACACTCACGGGCTCATGTGCATTGAGTGGGTACAGCTCAACTTGCCTGCCGAAGGGGAGATCATGGCTTCGACGTCCACACCGCTCACCCTGCCCGTGCTGCCGCTCGACGACGAGGTCGTGCTGCCCGGCATGGTGGTGCCGCTGGACCTGTCCGACACCGAAGTACGCGCCGCGGTGGAGGCCGCGCAGGCCGCCGCCTCTCCCGGTAACAAGCCACGGGTGCTGCTCGTTCCACGGGTCGACGGCACCTACGCCGGCATCGGCACGCTCGGCAAGGTCGAGCAGGTCGGCCGGCTGTCCGACGGCGACCCCGGCGCGCTCATCCGCGGCCTGGGCCGCGTGAAGATCGGCTCCGGGACGACCGGTCCCGGAGCCGCCCTCTGGGTGGAAGGCACCACGGTCGAGGAGACCGTGCCCGACCCGCTGCCCGGCCAGGTCGCCGAGCTGGTCAAGGAGTACAAGGCGCTGGCCACCAGCTGGCTGCGCAAGCGCGGTGCCTGGCAGGTCGTGGACCGTATCCAGCAGATCGAGGACGTCGGCCAGCTCGCCGACAACTCCGGGTACTCACCCTTCCTGACCACCGAGCAGAAGGTGCGCCTCCTGGAGACCACCGACCCGGTGGCCCGCCTGAAGGACGCCACCGAGACGCTCCGCGAGCACCTCGCCGAGCAGGACGTCGCCGAGTCCATCGCCAAGGACGTCCAGGAGGGCGTCGACAAGCAGCAGCGCGAGTTCCTGCTCCGCCGCCAGCTGGAGGCCGTCCGCAAGGAGCTCTCCGAGCTGAACGGCGAAACGGACGACGAGAGCGACGACTACCGCGCCCGCGTCGAGGCCGCCGACCTGCCCGAGGAGGTCCGCAAGGCCGCCTTCAAGGAGGTCGACAAGCTGGAGCGGGCCAGCGACCAGAGCCCCGAGGGCTCCTGGATCCGCACCTGGCTGGACACCGTCCTGGAGCTGCCGTGGAACGAGCGCACCGAGGACGCCTACGACATCAAGGGCGCCCGCGCCGTCCTGGACGCGGACCACGCGGGCCTGGACGACGTCAAGGAGCGCATCACCGAGTACCTGGCCGTACGCAAGCGCCGCGCCGACCGCGGCCTCGGCCTGGTCGGCGGGCCATCAGAAGGGGCATCGCGCAGCGATTCCGGCAAGGGTGGTGGTGGGCGACGGGCGGGCGGGGCCGTGCTGGCCCTGACCGGCCCGCCCGGCGTCGGCAAGACCTCCCTCGGCGAGTCCGTCGCGCGCGCCATGGGCCGCAAGTTCGTGCGCGTCGCGCTCGGCGGCGTCCGGGACGAGGCGGAGATCCGCGGCCACCGCCGTACGTACGTCGGCGCGCTGCCCGGCCGCATCGTCCGCGCGATCAAGGAGGCCGGCTCCATGAACCCGGTCGTCCTGCTCGACGAGATCGACAAGGTCGGCTCCGACTTCCGCGGCGACCCGGCGGCGGCTCTGCTCGAAGTCCTCGACCCGGCGCAGAACCACACCTTCCGCGACCACTACCTGGAGGTCGAGCTCGACCTCTCCGACGTGGTCTTCCTCGCCACCGCCAACGTCCTCGAAGCGATCCCGGAGCCGCTCCTGGACCGGATGGACCTGGTCCGGCTGGACGGCTACACCGAGGACGAAAAGGTCACCATCGCCCGCGACCACCTGCTCCCGCGCCAGCTGGAGAAGGCGGGACTGGAGCCCGGCGAGGTCGTGATCGAGGACGCCGCGCTGCGCAAGCTCGCGGGCGAGTACACGCGGGAAGCGGGCGTCCGTAACCTGGAGCGTTCCGTCGCACGCCTCCTCCGCAAGATCGCGGCCAAGCATGAACTGGGCGAGCAGGACCTGCCCTTCACCGTCGGCGTGGACGAGCTGCGCCCGCTCATCGGGCGGCCGCACCACGTCCCGGAGTCGGCGCAGGACCCGGAGGAGCGGCGTACGGCGGTGCCCGGCGTGGTCACCGGCCTGGCCGTGACCGGCGCGGGCGGCGACGTGCTCTACGTCGAGGCCTCGCTCGCCGACGCCGAGACCGGCGGCTCGGGCCTCCAGCTCACCGGCCAGCTGGGCGACGTGATGAAGGAGTCGGCGCACATCGCCCTCTCCTTCCTCCGCTCGCACGGCGCGGAGCTGGAGCTGCCCGTCGGCGATCTGAAGGACCGCGGCGTGCACCTGCACGTACCGGCCGGTGCCGTCCCGAAGGACGGTCCCAGCGCGGGCATCACCATGACCACCGCGCTGGCCTCGCTCCTCTCCGGCCGCCAGGTCCGCCCGGACGTGGCCATGACCGGCGAGGTCTCCCTCACCGGCCGGGTGCTGCCCATCGGCGGCGTCAAGCAGAAGCTCCTCGCGGCGCACCGCGCGGGCATCACGACGGTCGTGATCCCGAAGCGCAACGAGGCCGACCTCGACGACGTCCCCGCCGAGGTCCTGGAGAAGCTCGACGTCCACCCGGTCTCCGACGTCCGCCAGGTCCTGGAACTGGCCCTGACCCCGGCGTCGGCCCCGGCTTCCCCGGAGGTGCCGGTGGCGGCGTGACGCCCGCGGACCGGTGACGACGGCCCGGAACCCCGCCACGCGGGTGTTCCGGGCCGCGCGTGTCCTGGTCACCGTGCGTATCGTTGTACTGCGTGGCTGCCGTGCCCGCGGTGGCGGGGAGGAGCGCACGATGACTGTCGAGCCGGTCGTCGGCCCCCCGGGGGACCTCGACAGCCTGATCGAGCTGCTGTACGGCATCACCCCTGAGGGCTACAAGTCCGAGGTCGTCGGCGGGGCCGTCCACATGTGGCCACAGACCAACACGTCATGGGACATCACCGCCGATGTGCTGTTCCAGCTGACCCATCGCTTCGGGGAAGTGAGCGACCTCTGGCACGACGTCCGTCTGGACCTCCCCGGCCACCACAATGCCTTCGCGCCGGACCTGTTCAAGCTGTCCGGTACGGCCGGGCGGGACACGCAGGGGCGTCACCGGTACCAGGATGTCGAGTTCGTCCTGGAGGTGATCTCGCGGGAGACCGCTGGCAGCGACTACGGGGCGAAGAAGGCCGCCTATGCCGCGGGCGCCGTTCCCGTGTACCTGATCGCCGACCCCTGCACCGCCCGTTGGCACCTCTTCACCCTGCCGAGGAACGGCGAATACCGGAGTCGATTGTCCCTCGACTTCGGTGAGCCGGTCGACCTGACCGACACCGTCCTCGGCATGACCCTGGCAACGGACAGGTTCCCCCGCGACTGACGCGCTACCCCGTAGCCAGCTTGCGCAGCTGCGCCGCCGAGCCGTTGAAGACGTTCTGGTCGCCGGGGAAGCGGCCACTGTCGGCGTACTGCCAGATGGAGTGGGACGACCAGCCGGCCGGGAGGGGGCCGGGGGCGGACGCGTAGCGGGCGATCCACAGCGGGTGGTTCATGCCGAAGGACGCGTTGCCGCCGACGCACCGCTTCCACCAGTTGGTGGCGGTGTAGATCATCGGGTGGCGGCCGGTCCGCTTGTGCACCGTCGCGCTGAAGTCGTGGATCCACCGCGCCATCGCCGCCTGGCTCAGGCCGAAGCAGATGGAGCCGTACGGGTTGTACTCGATGTCCAGCGTGGGCGGCAGGGTGCGGCCGTCCGCCTTCCAGCCGCCGCCGTTGTCGACGAAGTAGTCGGCCTGCGCCTTGCCCGACGAGGAGCTGGGGATCGCGAAGTGGTACGCGCCGCGGACCATCCCCACGTTGTACGAACCCCCGTACTGCTGCCCGAACTTCGGGTTGTGGTAGCCGGTGCCCTCGGTGGCCTTGACGATGGCGAAGCGGGCGCCGGCGCGCCAGGCCGCTGCCCAGTTCACGTTGCCCTGGTGGCTGCTGACGTCCATGCCGGCCACTCCGGCGAGCGGCTGCGGCGCGGTGCCCGGCGCGGCGCCGCCTTCGTGGGAGCGGAGCGTGGAGCCCGCACGGTGGTCGGCTCCGGAGAGGGGGGAGCCGTCGGTCGGGACGGAGGCGGCGGATGCGGGCACGGTCACCGCGAGGGCCGCGCCGAGTGTGGAGAGCAGCGTGCTGCACCGGCGTATGCGCATAGGGGGGAGCCTCTTTCGAAGACGCGCACGGGGAGGGGGAGACAGGGCGCCGTGCGGCGCGGGCCCGCGGGAGGATCCCGGCGCGGGTCCGCGCGGCACGGTGGGGGAGCCCTGTCCGCCTCTTACCCGTTCGCGAGCGCCTGGAGACGGTCGTACGCGCCGTTGAAGGAGTTGTGGTCGCCCACGGTCGGCCCGGTGGACGTGTACTGCCAGATGGTGTGGAAGCCCCAGCCGGCCGGGAGTTCCCCCACGGAGGAGCCGTACCGCGGGATCCACAGCGGGTTGGTGTTCCCGAAGCCCGCGTAGTTGCCCGTGCACTGCTTCCACCAGCTCGTGGAGGTGTAGATCACCGCGTCCCGCCCGGTCCGCGCCTTGTATGTCGCGAACCAGTCCTTCATCCAGTTGACCAGCGCCGTTGCGCTCATGCCGTAGCAGGTGGCGCCGTACGGGTTGTACTCCATGTCGAGCGCGCCGGGCAGCGTCTTGCCGTCCCGGGACCAGCCGCCCCCGTGGTCCACGAAGTAATTGGCCTGGGCGGCGCCGCTGGAGGTGTTGGGTGTCGCGAAGTGGTAGGCCCCGCGAATCATCCCGACGTTGTAGGACCCGTTGTACTGCTGAGCGAAATAGGGGTTGATGTAGCTGGTCGATTCGGTTGCCTTGACGTAGGCGAACTTCACCCCGCTGTTCCACAGCGTCGACCAGGCGACGTTGCCCTGATGGCCGCTGACGTCCACTCCTTCGACGGACGCCGCGAGCGACGGTGCGACCGGCAGGCCCGTACCGCCCTCGTGCTTGGCGATCTGTGAGCCGGCCCAGTCCTGGCCGGGATGGGTGGGTTCGGGGGCGTCCTTCGCGGGGGTGCCCGCGGGCTGCGCCGCGGCGGCGGTGCCGAAGGTGCCGCCGAGCAGCGCGAGCAGGGTGAGGAGGATTCCGGCCACCCTGGCGGCGGAGCGCCGAGGGTGGCGGGCCGGACCGGATCTGTGCACGTGCATACGTGACTCCGAAGATCTCGGTGGGATCTGGGGGGGGAGGCCGACCGTGGTCCATGACTTGGTGTGGTCATGCCATAAAGGACGGTACGCGCGTAGACCTGGAGCGGAAAGGGGGTCGGATGATTCCGTTGGTCTAATCCTGCGAAATACTGTCTCAGCTGCGGAATCGGCCGCCGCTGAAAAATTCTTCCATCGTCCGGAAAACGGGAAAGGGCGCTGACGTGCACAACACCGGAACCGACGGGGCGGCGGCGCGGCGGCCCGACGGCATGGACGACCTGTTTCTTTCGCTCGAACGCGAGTTGGCGGTATTCCTGCGCCGGGCCCGCGCCTCTTCCGGCGAGATGGCCCGCGAGGTGCACCCGGACCTGGAGCCCTCGGCGTACGGCCTGCTGGTCCGGCTCGCCGACGTGGGCGAGCAGCGGGCCACCGAGCTGGCCTGCTACGTCGGCGTCGGCAAGGCGACCATCAGCCGTCAGCTGCGGGCGCTGGACGACCTCGGCCTGGTCGCCCGCGAGAAGGACCCGGCGGACGGGCGCGCCGTCCTGGTCCGGCTCACCGACGAGGGGCTGGCCCGCTTCACCCGGGTACGCAATGCCCGGCGCGACCGCTACGCCCGCCGCCTCGCCTCCTGGGACCGCGGCGAGATCGGCGAACTGGCACGGCTCCTTCACCGGTTGAACGAGGAGCAGGAACAGGAGCAGGAGCAGGAGCGCGAGCTGCACGAGGAACGCGCGGCGGACGAGGCACGCGGGTCGACCGCCGAGCCGGGCCGGGAGGCGGCGGACGGGTGACGGCGGGCGCGCCGCCCCCCGCTCACAGCTCCGCGTGCACCACCGCCGCGTCGTCGTGCAGCTTCCCCCGCGGGAAGGCGAGCCGGTCGGCGTCGGCGTCCTCCGCGGCCCGCACCCGCTCGATGAGCGCCCGCGGCCCCTCCTTGCGCACCACGGCCAGGCAGTCGGCCCAGGAGCCCTCCCGGAACACCTCCACCCAGCGCCCGGCCCCGTCGCTCAGCGCGGTCAGCGAGCGCACCTGCTCGCGCGGCACGGTGCCGGTGACCGCCCGCGCCGCCACGGACGGATCGGCGGCCGCGGTCCAGAAGCCGCCCTCGGCGTTGCGCAGCGCCTCGACGGCGGCGACGTACTCGCGGGCCGCCGCCGCCCGTTCGGCGGACCCCTCCGGCAGGGCCCGTACGGCGGCCCGCAGCTCGCCGACCGAGGCCGGCAGCTGGGCGAGGCGCTCGTCCAGTACCGCCTCGACCGTCCCGTCCGGCGCTTCGATGAGCAGCGCGGAGTCGGACAGCACCAGGTACTCCACGGCGTACGGCGACCACCGCGCGGCGATCGCCGTTGCCTGCGGAGTCCTACTGTGAGAAAGGTCACAGGTGTCGCGGTGGGCGGCGGCGGTGCGGCCGATGGCTTCGGCGAGCGCCTCGGCGAGCGTCATGTCGCGGAGCGAACCGGACAGTTCGAGCATCGCGCCCCCGAGGCGCGCGGTGAACCACGGGACGTCGTGGCGGCACCCGAAGTCCTCCGGCGGCGGCGTCACCCCGTCGAGCAGGACGAGTACGCCGCCCTCCCCGGACGCGGGCAGCGCTACTGATGCGTAGTCCTCATTGGGGCGTTGAGGGTCGCCGGGCTCCGTGGCGAGTTCGATGCGCATGGGAGCAAGCATGCCGGAGGGACCGAAAGAGGCCGTCCGGAATGCGCGGTTCGCGTGGCGTGGGCCCGAAGCCGCGCCCGTGCCGGCACTTCGGTCCGCGGAAAGGCCGCTCCGGAAAATGCGGGCGGGCATCCTGCCAGGACCGCGACGGTTCTCCAAACCCGCCCGCCGATGGCCTACTGTTGCGCCTCACAGCGGAAGTTGATGGTCAACTTCCGATTGATGTTCACTCATTCAGGTGGCCGGGCAAGTGTTGCCGGGCCGCCGCGCGGCGCCGGTGAAATGGTCGTATTCCGGATCATGGGGTGGGTCATTCGCTCACCGGGACGCGCACAGCCGGACTGTTTCCCCGGCGGGGGCGTGAGGTGCCGCGGACGCGTCGCAGGTCCGCCCCCGGGGGAGAACGGCCGGGTCCGCAAGGCCACACGGCGTGGGCAGGCGAGACAGGATTGCGAGCAGCGGTGCGGAAGAAGCGGCTTCGGGGTGACGTGGTGGAGCCGGGAACACCGGCCGGCCCGGCCAGGTCCGGTACGGACGGTGGCCGCGCGGGCGGACGTCCCGCGCGCGTGCGCAACAGGCTCGTGGGGGCCGTGGCGGTGGTCGCCGTCGCCGTCCTGGCGGTCGGCACGCCCGTCATCGCCTCGGCGGCACAGGACGTGGACGGCTCCCAGGAGCTGGTCGACCTCGGCGAGCTGAACGCCCGCGCGGTGACCCTGTCCCACTCCCTCGCCGACGAGCGCGACGCCATGACGACGTACGTCGCGGCCGGCCGTACGACGCAGAACGGCGGCGGCGTGTCGGAGGCCCAGCGGGCCCGCGTGGACCGGCAGATCGAGGACCTGCGCGCCGAGGCGGCCGAGACCTCCGCCGAGACCGCGGCGTTCGCCGACGCCGGCCGGGCCCTCAAGACGCTGCCGAGCGTGCGCCAGCAGGGACTGACGGGCCGGGGCACCGCCCTGGACACGTTCAAGTCCTACAGTGCCACCATTCAGGCACTGGACGCCATTTCGACCGACATCGCCCGCAAGGTGCCGCCCCGCGCGCTCGCCGCCGGCTCCCACGCGCAAGGCCTGCCGCTCCTCGCCCGCGCCACCGAACAGGCCTCCGCCACCCGCGGACTGCTGCTCGCCGCGCTGGCGAGCGGCGGACGGCAGCCGGACCTGTCGGCCGCCGCGCAGCAGTCGCACGTCCGCGCGCAGGCCGCCGTCGCCGACTTCCGGCAGAGCGCCGACGCGCACTCCCGCGACAGCTACGACCGGACCGTCAACGGCACCGACGTCGACACCGCCGAGCGCTACCTCACCCGTCTCACCGACCAGCCCCGGGTCTCCCCCCTCGACCTCCAGCTGAACCGCGAGCGCATCCGCACCTCGCTCAGCACCCGCATCGGCCTGATGCGCAGCGTGGAGTCCTCGCTGACCACCGCCGACGTGAAGTCCATGGGCACGCTCCGGGACGACGACGTCACGACGCTGGAGATCCGCATCGGCCTGGTCGGCCTCTGCCTGCTGCTCGCCGTCGGCATCAGCATCTGGTCGGCGCGCACGATGACCCAGCCGCTGTCCGCGCTGCGCCGCGGTGCCGCGCGGCTCGCCAAGGACCCCGCCGACGAGCAGCCGGTCGAGTACAAGGGCCGCAACGACGAGTACGCGCAGACCGTCCGCTCGGTCAACGCGCTGCACTCGCAGGTCGCCGAGCTGGCGAAGAAGGCCGCCGAGGCCGAGGGCGAGCGCGCCCGGATGGCGAGCGGCCGCAAGCGGCTGGCCGCCGAGCGGGACGTGCTGCTGGAGGAGCGGGCCGACCTCACCGAGCGGCTGGCCGCCCTGCGCTCCGGCGTCAACAACCGATTCGTCAGCCTGGCGATGCGTACCGTCGGCCTGATCGAGCGCCAGCTCGCGGTCATCGAGAGCCTGGAGGAGAAGGAGCAGGACCCCGAGCGCCTGGACACCCTCTACAAGCTCGACCACTTCGCCGCCCGGATCCGCCGGAACAGCGAGAACCTTCTCGTCCTGTCCGGCTCCGAGCACAGCAACCACAACGCCGTACCGGTGCCGCTGCTGGACGTGCTGCGCGCCTCGATCAGCGAGATCGAGCGGTACGAGCGGGTGCGCATCCAGTCCCTCCCGCCGCACTCCCAGGTCGCCGGCTTCGCCGCCGACGACGTCAGCCACCTGATCTCCGAGCTGCTGGACAACGCCACGGCGTTCTCCCCGCCGGACGCCCACGTCGAGCTGTCCGGCTGGCTGCTGGAGAGCGGCGAGCTGATGCTCTCGGTCCAGGACCAGGGCATAGGGATGACCGCGGAGCGGATGGCGGAGCTGAACCAGCGGCTGGCGGACCCGGAGACGGCCACCTCCTCGGAGACCGTCGACGAGGCGCTCGGCCTCGGCCTGTACGTCGTCGTACGGCTCGCCGCGCGGCACGGCGTCCGCGTCCAGCTGCGCGACCAGCAGCAGGGCGGCGTCACCGCCGTCGTGGTGTTGCCGAAGTCCATCCTGCCGACCCGCCCGACGCCGGCCGCCGCCGCGCAGCCCGGCACGGTGCAGGCCGGACCGACCCTCCCGGGCTCGGTCGCCGAGGCCAACTCCAACGCGCTGCCGGCCCGCGGCCAGCGCCCGCTGACGCCGCAGCAGGCCCAGCCGCAGCAGGTGGAGCAGGGCCGGCCGGCGCAGCTGGAGCAGCGGGGCCGGCACAGCCGGCCGGAGCAGGCACCGCAGCAGGCACCGCAGGCACCGCAGGAGCAGCACGCGCAGCCGGCCCCGGCGCCGCTGGGCGATCCGCTCACGGATCCTCTCCCTGACTCCCTGACGGGCCCGTTCCCCGGGCAGCCCGCCGACCCGCTGATCGAGGCGGCCGAGCGGAGCATCGACGCGGCGGGCCTGGGACCGGACGCCGCTGCGCCGGGCACCGGCGGGCCCGAGGCGGGCGCGCCGGGCGGATACCCGCACCCCGGCCCGGCGCCGCACGCGCCGTACGACCGGAACGGCCCGGCGGCGCACGTCCCGGAGGCCCAGGCGCCGGTCGCGCAGCCCGGCCCCGCCGGGCCCACGGGCCAGGCCGGCCCGGGACGCCCGGGGGTGCCGGACTTCTCCGGTGACCCCGACGGCGAGCCGGCCACCGGTGGCGCGCCCGCCGGCCGGTCGCCGTACGTCGCCGACGACGCGCCGGCCGCCGCGCCTGCCGCGCACGCGGAGGGCGCCGAGCACAGCCGGGCCGAGACCGAGGAGGAGCCGCCCGCGCGGCGGCTGACCGACATGGGGCTGCCCAAGCGCACGCCCCGCGTCGTGGCACAGCGGCCGCCGAGTGCCCCGCGGCAGAGCGGTGGGGTGAACGCCGAAGCGCTGCGGCGCCGGCTCGGCGGCTTCCAGCAGGGGGCGCGCGAGGGCCGCCGGGACGTGGCCGCGGAGATCGCGGAGCACACGGCGGAACAGACCATCCCACAAACGGACACCGACGGAGCGGGGGCCCCGGGAGAGAGTCACGTTGTCGAGGAGGCACGCGATTGATGGCGCAAGCGCCCACTGCTTACGGACTGAGCAGCCAGGCACGGAATCTGCAGTGGCTGTTGTCCAATCTGGTCGACGAGGTGCCGGGCATCCGTTCGGTGGCCGTGGTGTCGTCGGACGGACTGCTGCTGCTGGCTTCGGACCCGGAGCTGGCCGAGGGGGCCGTTGACGCCGGGGGGACGCGCGGCCCGCGCGGCTCCAGCGCCGACCTGGCCACCATCGTCTCCGGCGTCGGCAGCCTCACCAACGGCGCGGCGAAGCTGATGGACGGCGGAACGGTCAAGCAGACGATGATCGCCATGGACGAGGGCAGCCTGTTCGTCAGCTACATCAGCGACGGCTCGCTGCTCGGCGTGCACGCGACCCCCGACTGCGACATGAGTGTCGTGGCGTACCACATGGCGCTCTTCGTCGGCCGGGCCGGCCATGTCCTCACCCCCGAACTCCGCAGCGAACTGCGCAAGTCGATGGAGAGCGTCCAGTGAGTACCGCACCCAAACTCCCCACACGAGGTGGGGACAAGAAACCCGCGCGCGTGCGGCCGTATTCGCTCACCGGCGGCCGCACCCGCTTCGGGCACGTCCTGCTCGTGGAGACCTTCGTGGCCGCGCTGGACGCGCCCGAGGAGCGTCGCGAGCTGACCTCGGGCGGCTGGGCCGACCGCGTCATGCCCGAGATGCGCGCCATCGTCGAGCTGTGCCGCCGGATGCGGTCCGTCGCGGAGATCTCCGCGCTGCTCAAAATGCCGCTGGGCGTGGTCCGCGTCCTGCTCAGCGACCTCGCCGACCAGGGAAAGATCCGCGTCTACGGCTCCGGTCACGGCACCGGCCAGCCCGACCGCGCGCTGCTTGAGAGGGTGCTGAGTGGACTTCGCAGGCTCTGAGACGATGACGGCGAGCGCCGGGACGCCTGCCGCCGACGAAGGTCTGCAGAGCTGGCAGACGGACCGTACGCGGGCCCCCATCGCCACGAAGATCGTGGTGGCGGGCGGGTTCGGCGTCGGCAAGACGACGTTCGTCGGGTCGGTCTCCGAAATCACGCCGCTGCAGACCGAAGCGGTGATGACGCAGGCCAGTGAGGACACCGACGACCTGACGGCCACCCCGGAAAAGACCACGACCACGGTCGCGATGGACTTCGGTCGCATCACGCTCGACCAGGACCTGGTCCTGTACCTCTTCGGTACGCCCGGCCAGCAGCGGTTCTGGTTCATGTGGGACGACCTGGTCCGGGGTGCCATCGGCGCGATAGTGATGGCGGACACCCGGCGGCTGGAGGACTGCTTCCCCGCTCTGGACTACTTCGAGAGCTGCGGACTTCCGTACGTCGTCGCCGTCAACCACTTCGAGGGGACCGCCGAATACGCGGCCGAGGATGTGCGCGAGGCCCTGTCCGTACCGCCCGACGTGCCCGTGGTGATCATGGATGCACGTCAGCGGATCACGGTCGTGGAGTCCTTGCTCACGCTCGTCGCGCATGCCCTGGAGTTGACCCCCGAATAGGTTCGCACCGCTCGCGAGCCCCAGCAGAGAAGAGCACCACCATGCGGAAGATACTCATCATCGGAGCCGGCCAGTCCGGGCTCCAGTTGGCTCTTGGCCTCCAGTCCAAGGGCTATGAGGTCACCCTCATGTCCAATCGCACCGCCGACGAGATCCGTTCCGGCCGGGTCATGTCCACGCAGTGCATGTTCCACACCGCCCTCCAGCACGAGCGTGACCTGCAGATCAACTTCTGGGAGAGCCAGGCCCCGCGCATCGAGGGCCTCGGTGTCTCCGTCGCCGCGCCCGGCAGCCACGAGTCGCCCGAGGGCACGCAGCGCGCCATCGACTGGGTCGGCAAGCTCGACGGCTACGCGCAGTCCGTCGACCAGCGCGTGAAGATGGCCGGCTGGATGGAGACCTTCGCGCAGCGCGGCGGCCAGCTCGTCATCCACGGCGCCGCCGTCTCCGACCTCGACTTCTTCGCCTCCCGCTACGACCTGACGCTGGTCTCGGCGGGTAAGGGCGAGCTGGTGTCCATGTTCGGCCGGGACGCCTCCCGTTCCCCGTACGCCACCCCGCAGCGCGCGCTGGCCGTCGCGTACGTGCACGGCATGGGCCCCCGCCCGGAGCACCCCGAGTTCGACGCGGTGCGCTGCAACCTCGTGCCCGGCGTCGGCGAGCTCTTCGTCATGCCGACCTACACCACCTCGGGCCGCGCCGACATCCTCTTCTGGGAGGGCATCCCCGGCGGTCCGCTGGACGCCTTCCAGGGCGTGAAGGACCCCAACGAGCACCTGGCGCTCACGCTGGAGCTGCTGGAGAAGTTCGTGCCGTGGGAGTACGCGCGCTCCACGAAGGTCGAGCTGACCGACGCGAACGGCACGCTGTCCGGCCGGTACGCGCCGACCGTCCGCAACCCCATCGGCCAGCTGCCCTCGGGCGGCCTGGTGCTCGGCGTCGCCGACGTGGTCGTGGCCAACGACCCGATCACGGGCCAGGGCTCGAACTCCGCGTCCAAGTGCGCCAAGGCCTACCTCGACTCGATCGTCGAGCACGGGGACAAGCCGTTCGACCGGGACTTCATGCAGGCCACCTTCGACCGGTACTGGAACACCGCCCAGCACGTCACCAAGTGGACGAACGCGATGCTGGCCCCGCCGCCGGAGCACGTCCTGAACCTCATCGGCGCGGCCGGCCAGCTCCAGCCGGCGGCCGACCGTTTCGCCAACGGCTTCAACGACCCCGCCGACTTCGAGAACTTCTTCTACGAGCCGGAGAAGACCAACGCGTACCTGGCCTCGCTGGGCGCCTGAGGGCGGTCACGCGGGACGGAACGGGGCGGCTCCCTCGGGGGAGCCGCCCCGTCGTCGTGTCCGGGCGGGCGGCCGTCAGTCCTTCGGGGCCGACGGGCTGCTGTAGCCCGTGTCGGAGCCCTTTTTCGCTTCTTCGGGGACCTCGGGCGGGGTGTAGTTCTTGAGACTGGCGGCGTCCTCGTCGGGGCGGACGGCGCCGAGGAGGGGGTTGGCGGCGATCGGGGAGATCTTGACGTCGGCGCCGGGGCGCGGTGCCTGGACGACCATGCCCTCGCCGATGTACATCGCCACGTGCGTGGCGCCGGGGAAGTAGATCACCAGGTCGCCGGGGCGGAGCTTGCGCAGGCTGACGTGCGGCAGCTGCTTCCACTGCTCCTGGCTCGTCCGGGGGATCGGCTTACCGGCGTGCGCCCAGGCCTGTGAGGTGAGTCCGGAGCAGTCGAAGGAGTCCGGGCCCTCGGCACCCCACACGTACGGCTTGCCGACCTGCGTCAGCGCGTACGCCATCGCCCGCTGCCCGCCCTTCGAGGGGGCCTGCGGACCGCCGAGCTTGCCGGAGCCGAGGAAGGCCTTCTGCGCGTCCGCCATGCCGGCCCGCTCCAGGCGGCTCAGCTCCGCCAGCTGCTCCGGCGAGAGGGAGGAGAGCATCGCCTCCACCTCCCGCAGCCGGCTCTCGACGGTCGCCTTCTGCTTCTTCTGCTTCTCCGCCAGGGACTTCTTCTTCTCCAGCGCCTTCTTCGCCGCGGTCGCCAGCTTGTCCGCCTCCGCGGCGCTGCCGGCGAGCCGGGTGACGGTGTCGGCCTGGTGGCCGGCCGCCTCCTTGAGCAGGTGGCCGCGGTCCAGCGCCTGCTCGGGGTCCTTGGAGAGCAGGAACTGCACGTACGGGGAGAGGCCGCCGGGTCCGGAACCGGTGTACTGCTCGCGCGCCAGCCGGCCGGCGTCCGCGCGGCCCTGCGCCAGGTCGGCGCGGGCGTCCTTCAGTCGGCCGTCCAGCTTCTTGGACCGCTCGGCCTGCGCCTTGAGGTCCTCCTCGGTGGCGTTGTACGCCTCGGTGGCCGCCTCCGTCTGCTGGTACAGCTTCTGCAGCCGGGTCAGCAGCTCGCTCACGGGGATGTCGGGCGGCGCTGCGGGCCGCGGTGTCGCGTACCCGGGAGCCGCGGGCAGTGCCACGGCGGCGGCGCTCAGCAACGCCACCGTCCCCACCGTCCGCCGGAACCGTCCCCGCACCGTGCACCTCCGCTCTGGACCGACCATCCGACTGTTTCGGATGGTGCCACGCGGCACACCTGCCCGCTCGGGGAGCGGGCGAACCGGGGGATGGGCGTCACCCGTTCGGCGGCCGTCATACGAGTCGTACAAGGGAAGAACGCCCGGGTCAGGCCGGGGGTTCCCTCAACGCTGACGCTTCCAGGGCCAGATGGGGCGGACCCCGCCGGGCTCCGCGTCCGCCGCGTAGGCGTACACCCAGCCGCGCGGCAGCCCGAGCCGCCCGGCGGGGCCCGGCTCGCGCCGGTAGACGTGCACCGTCGGCTCCGCGCCGGCCTCTCCGGGGACCGGGATCTCGTACCGGGCGGGCGGCCGGCCGGTCGCGCCGACCAGCACGGGGAGCACCCGGCCGTCCAGCGGGCCGCCGACGAAGGGTGTGTTCTCGCTTCTCACGCGCTCAGTGTCACATCAGCGCCGGCACCGGACCCGGGGGGCCGTGCTCAGAGCAGGTGGGCGGCGCCCCCGAGGATCGGTGCCAGCCGCTGCACGAGGGTGCCGGCCGGTCCCTCGCGGGGCTCGGCGGCCATGGCGGCGGCCGCGATCCGCCCGGTCTCCTCGTCGGTTGCCGAGGTGGCGAGGATCAGCGCGATGAAGTGGTCGACGAGCCAGTCGCGCAGCTCGTCCAGCGGCGGCTGCTTCTCCTCGTCCAGCCAGATCAGCGAGGCCGCCTCGACGGCGGTGAGCCACGTACGGACCATCATGCGCAGCCGGGGGCCCGGCTCCGGTGCGCCCAGGTGGTGCAGGATCTGCTCGGCGGCCGTGCGCCGCACCTCGTCGACGATGGCGTCGGTGCGCGCCGTCTCCACCACGCTGCCGCCCTGGAGCAGGGCGCTGAACCCGGCGTCGTGCTCGTCGACGAAGGCGAGGTAGCGGTCCAGGGCGCGGCCCAGCCGCTGGGTCAGCGGGCCGGTCTCGGCCTCGGCGAAGCAGTCTTCGAGGTTGTCGGCCGCACTGCGCAGCGCGGCTTCGTACAACTGCTGCTTGCCGCCGGGGAAATAGCGGTAGACCAGCGGCCGGGACACCTGTGCTGCGTTCGCCACGTCGTCCAACGACACGTCCTCGGGCGCGCGTTGGGCGAAGAGGCCGAGCGCCGCCGTCAGCAGCTGGGCACGCCGCTCCGCCACGCTCAGCCGCCGGTAGGCGGGGCGGGGGACTGCTGGGGCGGTGCCGCTGCCGTTCATAACCAGCAGCGTAACCGCCCCCTTCTCCGCCGTCCGGGGGTGGTTGGCCCCCTCCGCCGCCTCAGGCGCCGCCTCCTCAGGCCAGCAGGCCGGAGCTCTGCCAGAGCTTGCGGCCCGCGCCGCGCAGGACGCCGATCTCGTCCAGGAAGTCGGTCAGCCGCTTGGCGCCGGTCTGCATGACCTCGCGCCGGTGGCCGCTGGCCTTCACCTGGGCGACGGCCTCCGCGCGGTTCAGCCCCACGTTCGTGTAGACCATCGGGTTGATGAACGCCTGCGAGAAGACGCGGGCGAACTCGCCGGAGGTGAGCCGGGTGAACTCGCAGCTCCAGCGGGGCGCCGAGGTCATCTGGCGACGCAGCTCCTCGCGGGCGTACCGGACGTGCCGCGCCTCCTCCACGACGTGGATCCGGGTCACGCCGCGGACCAGCGGCTGGATGCGCTCGTCGGGGAAGGTGAGCCGCTGCATCCAGTCCAGGATCTCCTCGCCGAGCAGGGTCGCGGTGAACGAACCGGGCGTGGTGGAGACCGTCTTGAAGAGCCGGCCGAGGTTGTGGTGGGTCTTCGAGACGGGGTAGACGGGTGCCCCGCTGCGGCTTATCAGCCTCGCGAACATGTTGGAGTGCCGGCACTCGTCGGCTATCTCCGTGAGCGCGTAGCGGACGTGCGAGCTGGTCGGCGACTTGTCGTAGATGTGGCGGGTCAGCAGCTGCATCAGGATGATCTCGAACCAGATGCCCAGGGACGCCAGGGACGCCGCCTCGTGCTTGGAGAGTTCGATGCGCTGCTCCTCGGGCATGCGATGCCACAGCGGAGTGTCGTAGAGGGACACCAGCTCCGGAGGCCAGAACCACTTGCCCTCCTCCAGCGGCGCGTCCCAGTCCAGCTCGGTGTCCGGATCGAACGAGTGCTTCGCGGAGGAGTCGAGCAGGCGCTCGGCGACCTGCTCACGGTCCTTGAGCAGCCCGAGTGCGTCCCGCAGGGCCTCGGTCTCCGCCGTGCTGATGTCGGGAGCTGTCGTCATGGCTGTGGGTACCTCGCTCGTGGGTTACCGGCGGTCACGTTTTATGAGACTGCGTGTCAGTAAGGGCGTCAATCCCCTGCGCGCGACTTATTGACCCGTCGGTAAGGTGCGTGTGAGCCTGCCAACTACCGGACGCGCCGCGGCGTTCGGGATCCGAAGGGGGCCTCCCATGTCCACGCACGACCTCTACGTCACCGATCCGGGCGCGTCGCTGTGGCAGGTGCCCGCCACCGGCGCGGCCCGCTTCACCTGGGAGTACGACGACGGCCGCGACCGCCTCCTCGCCCTCTACAAGAAGGGCAAGGACAAGCAGTGGGACGCGGACCTGCGCATCGACTGGGACCTGGAGGTCGACCCGTACGACCCGCTCGGCACGCCCGACGAGTCGATGTCCCTGTACGGCACGAAGTACTGGGACCGGATGTCGCAGAAGGAGCGCGGGGAGCTGCGGCAGCACTACACCTCCTGGCAGTTCAGCCAGTTCCTCCACGGTGAGCAGGGCGCGATGGTCTGCGCGGCGCGGATCGTCGAGTCGGCCCCCGACCTGGACGCGAAGTTCTACTCCGCGACCCAGACCATGGACGAGGCGCGGCACGCCGAGATCTACAGCCGCTTCCTCCAGGAGAAGATCGGGATGCTCTACCCGATCAACGACAACCTCCAGTCCCTGCTGAACGACACCCTCAAGGACTCCCGCTGGGACATGCCCTACCTGGGCATGCAGGTCCTCATCGAGGGCCTCGCGCTGGCCGCCTTCGGCATGATCCGCGACACCACCAACAAGCCGCTGCCGAAGCAGATCCTCGCCTACGTCATGCAGGACGAGGCCCGCCACGTCGCCTTCGGGCGGATGGCCCTGCGCGACTACTACAAGCAGCTCACCGAGGCCGAGCTCCGCGAGCGCGAGGACTTCGTCATCGAGGGCTGCTACCTGATGCGCGACCGGCTGCGCGGCCTCGAAGTGCTGGAGAACTGGGGCATACCCAAGGCGGAGGCCGAGGAGTTCACCGAGCAGTCCGAGTTCCTGCACCTCTTCCGGAAGCTGCTCTTCAGCCGCATCGTCCCGTGCGTGAAGGACATCGGCCTGTGGGGCAAGCGCCTCCAGCAGACCTACCTCGACATGGGCGTCTTCGACCTCGGCGACTCCAACCTGGACCTGCTCATGGCCCAGGACGAGGAGCTGGCCGAGAAGCTGGACGCGGAGCGCTTCGCCGCCGAGGAGGCCGCCCGCACCGCCGAGGTCGCCGAGGCGATCGAACGCGGCGGCACCGCGTAGTGTCGGGAAGACCCCGGCGGCCCGGCCTGCCGCGGTCGGCGGCCGGCTGGACCATGGCCGTCTTCGGCGGCTGCGCCCTGGTGATGGGGGTGACCGGGCTGCTGGCGCCCGGCGCGCTGCTCGCCACGCTCGGCTTCGCCGACCCGGCCGTCCGCGCCCCCGCCGACCACACCCGCACCTTCCTGACCGCGTCGTCGACGGCGTCCCTCAACATGGGCGCTTACTACCTGCTCGCCGCCGCGGCCGACTGGCGCGCCTTCTTCCGCTGGACGGTGCCCTTCCGCCTGCTGACCTGCGCCGTCTTCACCGCAGCCGTGATCTCCGGCGCGGCTCCCACCGGCTTTCTCGGCGTCGGCCTGTGGGAGGGCGCGGGCGCGGTGGTGACGGGGTACGCGCTGCTCAGGGAAGGGCGCCTCAGAGGGCGGCGGGGAACGTCGTACGGAGGCTGAAGGAGTGCGGCGTCGGGCCGTGCTCCCGCAGGTGCAGCAGGCGCTCCTCGGCCTCGGCGACGGTCGGCTCGTGGCCCGGCGCGACCCACCACAGCGCGGTCATGGCCTCGTCGACCTTCTCGAACCACTCGCGGCGCCGCGCCAGGAACTCCCGGTGCAGGCCGGTGTACATGAACGAGGTGAGGGACGGCAGGTCCTGCCACACCGACATGTTCACGATCAGCCAGTCGTCCTCGAAGATGCTGATGTCGGTGGCGTCCCCGCCCTCCGACTTCAGCCGCCACAGGAACCCGTCGGCGGCCTCGGCCAGCGCGTTCACCGGGTCCAGCCCGTCGACGAAGTCCTTGAGTTCAGGAGAGTCCAGCGGAGCCTTGAGGCGGGCGATGTTGACCTGGGCGAGTGCCGGTAAGGGGGCGGGCGGCGGCGTGGCCGCGGCGGGTGTGATCATGCCCGCACCCTAGCCAGCGGGTGCGGGCACGGTCACCGGGTCGCCCGCATGCTGGTCACGGGGGCGGCCGCATGCTGGTCCCGGGGTCGGCCGCGGCGCGGTCAGCGGCGGCCCGAGCGGGCCAGCCAGCGGCCCTCGTGGCGGGTGACCTCGATCGGACGGCCGAAGCACGCCGTCATGCCGGCCCCGGTCAGTACCTCCTCGACGGGGCCCTTCGCCTGGACGCGACCCTCGCGGAGCAGCACCGCGTGGCCGATGGCCGGCGACAGCTCCTCCAGGTGGTGGGTCACCGTGATCGTCGCCAGCTCCGGCCGGTTCAGGGCCAGTTGGTGCATGGTGTCGATCAGGTCCTCGCGGGAGGGCAGGTCGAGCGCGTTGAACGGCTCGTCGAGCAGCAGCAGCGAGGGGTCGGCCATCAGGGCGCGGGCGATGAGCAGCCGCGCCCGCTGCCCGCCCGAGCACACCCCGTACGGCCGGTCCGCCAGCTCCTTGCAGTCCAGCTCGGACAGCAGCGCGTGCGCGCGCTCCCGCGTGGCGTCGTCGTACTTCTTCCACAGCGGCTGCACGGTGCCGCTGGCGCCGGTGAGGACGACCGTGTGCCCCGGAAGGTCCTGCGGTACCTTCTGCGCGCTGCTGACCAGGCCGATCGCGGCCCGCAGCTCCCGTACGTCGACCGTGCCGAGCCGGTGCCCGAGCACCTCGACGGTGCCGGTGGTGGGGAACATCATCGCGCCGACGAGGCGGAGGATGGTGGTCTTCCCGGCACCGTTCGCGCCGAGCAGCGCCCAGTGCTCCCCGTTGCGTACGGACCAGTCGATGGAGTCGAGGATGACCTGGCCGGTGGTGATGCGGCGGACGCTCGCCCCCGAAAGAGCAGCGATCACACGCGCCTGGGTGTCGTCCGATGCGCTCATGCGCGGCAGGTTAGCTGCATTGGGCATCTTTGCGTGGGGGTGTCCGGCGGGTGGACGGACGGGCACTCAGCCGCCGGCCAGCCCCAGCAGTCCCCGCATCCGCGCGTACTTCGCCGTCAGCCGCTCCCGGGTCGCCGGGTCCAGCACGGCCAGCCGGTCCGGATCCGCGTTGTGGGCGAGGTCGGCCTCCTTGACCAGCAGCGCGCCGGGCGTGGCCAGGATCCGCGCGGCGTACTCCTCCGGCGGCTCCCCGGCCCGCTTCGTGACGGCCAGGACCATGTCCTTCGTGGCCTGCGTCAGCGCCGCCTCCGCCAGCCACGCCGCCGACAGCGCGTCGTCCTCCACCGCGTCGTGCAACCACGCCGCCGCGATCTGCTCGGCACTCCCGCCGCGCGCCCGCACGCCTGCCGCCACCGCCGCCAGGTGCTCGGCGTACGGCCGTCCGGCCTTGTCCGTCTGGCCCTCGTGCGCCCGGCGCGCCAGCGCCTCGACCTCGGGCAGTGTCAGCAGCGTCGTGTCACTCATGGGGCCATTGTGGCGCGGCACCCGCCGACGGCGCCGGACGGTACCGGGCGGTCTGGAGCCAGCCCTCGGGAATTGTCTCCGTCACCTGTACGGTCTGCCGCCGGCGTGCTCCGGCCAGCCGGGCTGCTTGCTCGACCACGGGCAGCAGGTCGGTGGGGGAGCTGCCGGACTCCGGCGGTACCGCGCGCAGACCGAGTGCGCTGAGCTGGTGCGCCAGTTCCGCGGGGAACGCCTCTGCGGGCAGTGTCCACGAGGCGGCGCCCGTGACATCGACCTGACGTATCAAGTCCTCCGCGCAGAAGTTGAGTCGGTAGCCGAGGTATTGGCGGTACTCGTCGAAGAGGAGGCATCCGGTGATGCGTCCGTAGTGCCCTTCCGCCCACTCCGTCAGCTTTTTGACGGCGACCGGCAGCTGCGCCGCCCGCCCGAGACAGGCCGCGTACCCTTCGGCCGTCACCGAACCCTCGGTGAAGAGGCCGGCGTGCTCGTCGAAGCGGACGGAGCCGGGCGCGGTTCCGATATGGAACACCAGCCGCCCGTCGCCGCTCTCGGTCGTGCCGTACCGGGCGCACAGTTCGGCGTACCGGGCGGTGTGGAGAGCCGCCGGGTCGATCCTCTCGGCGACCACCGCCACGGTGGCGTCCGGGTTCCCCGTGAGCAGGACTTCGGCGGTGGCCAAAGCATCATCGGCGCCGCCGGCCACGATCCAGCTGTCCGCGACGGTCGGTGCGATATCGCCCGTCGTCAGCTGGGTTCCGTAATACAGCCGTCCGCCGGCTTGCCGTGCTTCGTGGAAGGCGATGTCCGCCCGCATCACGGAGATCGGCACGGCCAGCGAGTCGGTCAGCGCCGGGTCGGAACGGTCCAGCAGCGCAAGGATGTCCGGCACCGTGCACCCTTGCTCGATCAGCGCGACCATCGAGTCACCGAGATGCTGCGACTTCGGGCGCACCGTGTTCAGCTGGGCCAGCATCCAGGGCACGGCCTCGTGGCCGTTGTTCATTTCGGGAACGCAACCGGGGGTGATCTGGGAGGGCAGCCCCGGGGCGATGGTGGGGATGCCGTCCACCGGGACCATCATTCCCTCGCCGCCGGAGAGGGGGTGGACGAGTGCGACCATCTCGCGTTCCCTGTTCAACGCGAGGAAACCGTCCCCGTCCACCATCGGACCGCACGCGGCCATGCGGTCCAGCCAGGCTCGGACGGCGAGTGTGGGCACCCGCTCGCCGGGAGCCGCGACCGCATACGGGTCGAATCCGTACGCGGCCAACTGCCGGAGCATGTCGGGCGTCTGGGCGAGACGGCTCAGGGGAGCGCAGTGATGCGGGCCGGCCCGGCGATCGACCAGCAGTGCTCCGTCCGGCCGGGCGAGCACGGCGGGCCCGCCCCCGATCATTATCTTCCTGGCCTGGACCCCGTTCCCGGACATGGCCACATCCCCCCGCAGCGACGATCACATGACGAGGTCTCACCCTACGTGCGGCACCGGTACCAAGTGCGTGCTGCGCTGCTCCTGTTGCTACCGCGTGGAGGAAGCCGTGCACCGCACCGGCCGATCGACGGGAGTGCACCGGTGCGAGGATCGGTCACGGCTGCTGCAACCCGGCGGACCGCGATTCGGGGCGGCCGCTGGGAAGTATCGCTGGGAAGTATCGCTGGGAAGTATGAGGAAAGGCGTGGAACGCAATGGGTGAGTCGACCGCCGAACAGTCCCCCGACGACATGGCTGAAGAGCTCAGAGGCCTGGGGTACGTGGATTGGCCGGCTGTCTGGTCCGGTCCGCCCATGCCCGGTCCGAGCCTGGACGACTGGTGTGCGCTGTTCGGCTGGCGCCCGATATCGGTGGAGCGGGTGTTGCGCGTCCGCACCATGTCGGGAACACAGCTGGTCCTCCAACCGGTCCACTCCGGAGGGTGGAGCCCCGTCTCGGCGGTCGGGTACACCGTGTGGCACCTCACGGCCGGCTCGCCGGAAGAGGACGAACTCGTTCTGGAAGAAGGGGCCGCAGTGTGGTCGCAGTACGTCGCCGCAGCCCGGGGCGTGCTCGGGGAGCCGGTGTTCGCCGGTTCCTGGAACGACCCGGGTTTCCCCGAGCCATCGGACGAGTGGCATTGGCTCACGCCCTCGGAACCGCGCCTGAAGAGGCGCAATCCGTATCGCATGGCCATGTGGCGGTCCCCCGACCCCGAGGGGCCGGTGACAGAGCTTTCCCTGCGGCACGGAGGGAAAGCGAGTTCGGGGGCGGGACGACGCGGCGTCATGGTCGTCCTGCGCTGCCACCCGAGGGACGTCCAGGAGCTTCATTGACTCCCTTCCCGGCAACGGGAGCCACCGAGCCGCTGGACTGAGACGCGGCCACCGGGCCGCCGGACCGAGAGATGCGCCTCGGGGTGGTTCCTCGTCCTCTTCGCCTTCTTCGCCTTTCTCGCCTTCCCCTCCTCGTTCTCCTCGTTCTTCTCGTCCTTCTTGTCGGTGCCGGTTCTCCTCGTCCGTCCTCACCGGTCGAGTGCCGCGCGCATGACCTGGCGGGCGAGGGGCGCCGCGCTGCCGCCGCCGCTGATGTCGGCGCGGCGGGCCGCGGCGTCCTCGACCACGACGGCCACCGCGACGGCGGGTTCCTCCGCGCCGTCCGCCTGGGCCCAGGAGACGAACCAGGCGTAGGGCGTGCCCGAGTTGCCGACGCCGTGCTGGGCCGTGCCGGTCTTGCCGCCGACGGTCGCGCCGGGGATGGCCGCCTTGGTGCCGGTGCCCTTGGTCACCACGTCGGTCATCAGGGCGCGCAGCTGGTGCGCGGTGTCCTCGCTCATCGCGCGGTGCAGTCGGCGCGGCCGGGTGTGCGTGAGGGTGTGTCCCCGCGCGTCGGTCAGCCGGTCCACCAGGTACGGGCGCCGCAGATCGCCGTCGTTGGCGACCGCGGCGGCGACCATCGCCATCTGCAGCGGGGTGGCGGCGGTGTTGTACTGGCCGATGGAGGAGAGCGCGAGCTGCGCGTCGTTCATGTCGGTGTCGAAGGTGCTCTCGGCGACGCGGGACGGGATCATCAGCGAGTCGTCGTTGAAGCCGAACTTCTCGGCCGTGTCCGCCATGCCGTCCAGCCCGACGTCCACGCCCAGGCGCGCGAAGACGGTGTTGCAGGAGACCTCGAAGGCGCCGGAGCGAAGCGTCCTTGCAGCCGCCCGCCTCGTTGGTGAGCCGGGTGGAAGTGCCGGGCAGCGTGAACGGGCTCGGGGTGTCCGTGGCGGCATCCGGGTCCTCCACCACGCCGTGGTCCAGCGCCGCGGCCGCGGTGACGACCTTGAACGTCGAGCCGGGCGGGTACGTCTGGCGCAGCGCCCGGTTCAGCATCGGCCGGTCGGCGGCAGCGTTCAGCCGGGCCCAGGCGTTGCTACTGGCGGTGCTGCTGCCGGACAGCTCGCCCGGGTCGTACGAGGGCGTGCTGACCAGCGCAAGGATCTTTCCGGTCGCCGGTTCCACGGCGGCCACGGCGCCCTTCTTGCCGCCCAGCCCCTCGTACGCGGCCCGCTGCACCGATGGGGCGATGGTGGTGACCACGTCCCCGGCGGGCTGCTGTTCGCGGGTGAGCGCGGTCCACAGCGGGACGGGCGCGAGCCGGGCGTCGGTGCCGGAGAGGATGGCGTCCTCGGCGTTCTCCAGGAGCGAGGTGCCGTAGATCTGCGAGGCGTACCCGGTGACCGGCGCGTACAGCGGCCCCTGGGTGTACGTACGGGCGTACTGCAGCGAGCCGCCGCTGTCCCGGGAACCGGCCACGGGCGCGTCGCCGACCACGATGGAGCCCCGCGGCTGGTCGTACCGCTGGAGGGCGGCCCGGTGGTTGGCGGGGTTGTGGGCGTACTCGTCGGAGTTGAGGAGCTGCACGCGGGCGGCGTTCAGGAGCAGCAGGACCAGGAGGAGCAGGCAGAACACCGAGGTGCGGCGGATGTGGCGGATCACCTGGTGCCTCCGTTCCGGCGGCGGTTCGCGGCTCGGCGGTTCCCGGCCCGGCGCCGGCCGCCCGGCCGCCCGTCGCGCTGTCCGTAGCGCGGTCCGGCGGCCTGCGCGCCCGGCCCATGGCGCCCTCCGCCGTCGTACCGGCCGTCCCCGCCGTCGTACCGGTCGTACCGGCCGTCCCCGTCGTCGTACCGGCCGTCCCCGTCGTCGTCCCCCTCGGGTCCGGTGCCGTCCGCACCGTTCCCGTCGGTCCCACCGTTCCCGTCGGTCCTACCGTTCCCGTCGGTCCTACCGTTCCCGTAGGTCTCATCGTTCCCGTCGGCCCCCTCCTCCGGAATCACCACCCGTGCGATCACTCCCGTGTCCGCGCGGGCCGGGCGGGGGCGGCGCGCACGGTCGCTGATGCGGACCAGCAGCGCGATCATCATCCAGTTGGTGACGACGGAGGAGCCGCCCTGGGCCAGGAACGGCATCGCCATCCCGGTGAGCGGGATCAGCCCCATCACCCCGCCCGCGATCACGAACACCTGGATGGCGAGGAGCGAGGACAGGCCGACCGCGAGCAGCCGGCCGAAGGGCTCGCGGAGCGCCAGGCCCGCGCGGTAACCGCGGGCGACCAGCAGCGTGTAGAGGAGGAAGAGCGCGGTCAGCCCGGTGTAACCCAGCTCCTCGCCCGCCGTGGCCAGGATGAAGTCCGACTTCATGGCGAAGCCGATGAGGGCGGAGTGGCCCTGGCCGAGGCCGGTGCCGAGCATGCCGCCCGCGCCGAAGGCGAAGAGCGACAGGGCGAGTTGGCTGGCGCCCTCGCCCCGCTCGATGCTCGCGAAGGGGTGCAGCCAGTCCGCGACGCGGCTGTGCACGTGCGGTTCGACGCTGCCGACGGCCGCCGCGCCGACCGCGGCGAGCAGCAGTCCGACGGCGATCCAGCCGGTGCGCCCGGTCGCCGCGTACAGCAGGACGACGAAGACGCCGAAGAAGAGGAGGGAGGTGCCCAGGTCCCGTTCGAGTACCAGGACCGCCACGCTGACCAGCCAGATCGCGACGATGGGGCCGAGCACCCGGCCGGTCGGCAGCTGCATCCGCCACAGCCGGCGGCCGGTGTACGCCAGCGCGTGCCGGTTCGCCGCGAGGTAGGCCGCGAAGAAGATGCTGAGCAGGATCTTCGCGAACTCGCCGGGCTGGATCGAGAACCCGGCGAACCGGATCCAGATCTTCGCGCCGTTGACCGCGGGAAAGAGGATCGGTACGACCATCAGGACGAGCGCGACGGCGACGCTGAGGTAGGCGTACCGCTGCAGCACCCGGTAGTCGCGCAGCAGCGCCAGCACGCCGATGAACAGCGCCACGCCGAGCGCGGACCAGATCAGCTGGGTGGGCGCCGCCTCGTCGTGCGGCGTCTCCTGGTCGAGCCGGAAGATCAGGACGAGGCCGAGGCCGTTGAGCAGGACCGCGATCGGCAGCAGCAGCGGATCGGCGTAAGGCGCCCGGAACCGTACGGCGAGATGGCCGAGGAGCGCCAGCACGGCCAGTCCCGCGCCGTAGCTCGCGGCGCCGGCCGGTACGGTGCCGTGCCGGGCGAGGCCGACCTCGACGTAGCCGTAGACGCTGATCAGGACGGCGCCGGCGAGCAGCAGCAGTTCGACGCCGCGGCGCCTGGGCAGCCGGATACCTGGGGGAGGGGCGTCCGCCGTCGCGGCCGTGGTCGCGGTCATGTCAGGCAAACTAGCAAGAGGCCGGGCACAAGCCACCGAGGACGATCATGATCAGGCCCTGGCGCCGCCGGTGTCGGTGTACGGGGGCCGGTACACGGGGTGCCGATGTACGGGTGCGGGGGCGGAGGGCTGCTACGGGGAGGTGGCTGCTGGGGGCAGACGGGTGCAAAGGGTGGTCGACGGGGCGCACCGGGCGTAACAGACGTTCATCTTGTTATCACTTCGCTGCCAGGTCGCTTGGTCAGCACGGGTATCGGCCAGGCAGTATTGCGGGCATGACCAAAATCCGCTCGGGCGTCACCGCTTGGCTGGCCCGCAGATATCTCGCGCGGACTCAGAAAAAGGGCTTCGATCTGTCCCGAATGCCCTTCTTGCCCGAGTCCACCCTCATGCCGCTGCGTCGCCACGGCCTTGACCCGGTGGCCGACTTGTCGGAAGTGCGGCAGAAGTCGCCGGTGAGTGTGCTGCCCGTGCCGCTCGCCTCCAATGTGTGGCTGGTCACCGGCTATGACGAGGTGAAGGAGGTGCTGGGCAAGGCGAAGGCCTTCAGCAGCGATTACACCAACCTCGTCGGCAATGCCGGCGCCGACGCCGGCAAGAACCCCGGAGGCCTGGGATTCGCCGACCCGCCGGACCACACCCGGCTGCGCCGCCTGCTGACCCCCGAATTCACCATGCGCCGGCTCGGCCGGCTCACGCCGCGCATCCACGAGATCGTCGAGGACCGGCTGACGGAAATGGAGCGCCTCGGGCGCTCGGGCGAGCCCGTCGACATCGTCCACACCTTTGCCCTGCCCATTCCCTCCCTCGTCATCTGCGAGCTGCTGGGAGTTCCCTACGAGGACCGCGCCGACTTCGAGCGGCTGAGCGCGGCCCGCTTCGACCTCTTCGGCGGCGCGAGCGCCTCCTTCGGTGCCATATCGGAATCGCTCGCCTATTTCCAGGAAATCGTCAAAAAGGAGCGCAAGAACCCCGGTGACGGCCTGCTCGGCCAGATCGTGCGCGATCACGGCGACACCGTCACCGACGATGAGCTGGCCGGACTCGCCGACGGTGTGCTCACCGGCGGCTTCGAGACCACCGCGAGCATGCTCGCGCTCGGCGCCCTCGTCCTGCTCCGTGACCCGGACCACTTCGCGGCGCTGAAGGACGGCGACGACGCCGCCGACCGCTACGTCGAAGAATTGCTGCGTTACCTCACCGTCGTACAGGTCGCCTTTCCCCGGTTCGCCCGGGAGGAGGTGGAGATCGGCGGCATCCGCATCGCCGAGGGCGACGTCGTCCTGTGCTCGCTCAGCGGCGCCGACCGGGACGGAAAGCTCGGCCCGGACATGGAGCAGTTCGACCCGACCCGCAAGGTCCCCTCGCACCTCGCATTCGGTTACGGAATCCACCGCTGCGTCGGCGCCGAGCTGGCCCGGATGGAACTCCGCGCCGCGTATCCGGCCCTGGTCCGCAGATTCCCGAACATGCGGCTCGCCGTGCCGGAACAGGAACTGGCATTCCGCAAGCTGTCGATCGTCTACGGAGTGGAATCGCTGCCGGTACGCCTGCACGGCTGAGGGCGCGGGACGCCGGCGGGGGCATCGGCGCCGGCGGCCGGCAGGAAAGCAATCGCGGGAACGGGAAGAGGGGAACGGGGGGATCGGGGGGGAGCGGGGGAGAGGGAGAACGGGGAGAGGGGGAAGGGGGAAGCGGCCGGACGCGGCGGGAAAGCGTCCGGACGCGGCGGGAAGCGTCCGGTCCGACCGCAATTACGGCGTGACCTGCCGTGTGACATAGTTTTTCGGTGCGGCACCGGCCGATCGGGATGCTGTGCTGATCGGGATGCCGTGTCGATCGGGAGGCAGCGCGCCGGTCGGGACGCCGTGTTGATCGGGACGCGGCGCGCCGGTCGGGATGCCGTGTCGATCGGGATGCCGTGTTGATCGGGATGCGGCGCCGGTCGGCCAGAGCCGCGGTGCCGGTCGACCGGAGGATGCCGCGCCGGCCGAGCAGTGCTGCGCCGACCGATCGTCAGAGGACGCGGTGCCGACCGACCAGAAGATGCGGTACCGGCCGACCAGGGAGTGACGGATGGCTGTCGAATGGCGACCCGTACGGCAGTCCCGTACGCATGAGCTCGTTCTCGAAAGCATCGAGGAGCGGGTGCTCGCCGGCGAGCTGAAGGCCGGCGACCGGCTGCCGCCCGAGCGCGAGCTGGCCCCGGTGCTGGGCGTCAGCCGCTCCGCTCTCCGCGAGGCGCTCCGCGTACTGGAGACCATCGGCGTCCTGGTGGCCCAGGCCGGCCGCGGTCCCGACGCGGGCGCCCGGATCGTCCGCAACCCCGACGACGCGCTCGGCCGGCTGCTCCGCCTCCACTTCGCCCTCGGCAGCTACTGCCTGGAGGACGTCCTGGAGGCCCGCGTCACCCTGGAACGCTCCAGCTTCCACGCCGCGGCGGAGCACGCCGCCGCAGCGGACCTGGACGAGGCGGCGGCGCTCGTCGCGCGGATGGCCGCGCCGGAGGTGAGCGTGCCGGAGTTCAACGACCTGGACACCCGGTTCCACGTCCAGATCGCCCGGAGCTCCGGCAACGCGCTCACCTCCACCCTCACCGCGGCCGTCCGCGAGTCCGTACGGCCGCTGATCCTGCGCGCCCTGGAGGCCGCCGAGGACTGGCCGGCCACCGCGGCCGCGCTCAACGCCGAGCACACCGAACTGCTCCGCCTGGTACGCGCCGGCGACGGTGCCGGCGCCGCCGACCTGGCCGAACGGCACATCCGGGGCTTCCACGGCACGCTGGTGGAGGACCGACCGGAGGGCTGAGCGCGGCGCCGCCCCCCGGGGGCGATGGCCCGCACCGAGCCCTCGCTAGTATGGTCCGACCATACAGAGGTCGTACGAAGGCCGGCCCGAGGGCAGCCGACGGCGACCCACGGTCACCTCGATCGGAGGTCCCATGCGCGTCGGACTCTTCGCCACCTGTCTGGGAGACACGCTCTTCCCCGACGCGGTGAAAGCCACCGCCGTCCTGCTCGCCCGGCTCGGCCACGACGTGGTCTTCCCGCCGGGCCAGACCTGCTGCGGCCAGATGCACGTCAACACCGGCTACCAGCGCGAGCCCGTCCCGCTGGTGCGCGGCTTCGCCGAGCAGTTCGGCGACCCGTCCATCGAGGCGGTCGTCATGCCGTCCGGTTCCTGCGCGGGCTCCGTGCGGCACCAGCACGGGATCGTCGCCGAGCGGTACGGCGACGCGGCCCTGCGCGCCGGCGTCGCTGCGGTGCGGACCAAGACGTACGAGCTGTCGGAGTTCCTCGTCGACGTGGCGGGCACGACCGACGTCGGCGCGTACTTCCCGCACCGGGTGACCTACCACCCCACCTGCCACTCCCTCCGGATGCTGCGGGTCGGCGAGAAGCCGCTGCGGCTGCTGCGCGCCGTCGAGGCCATCGACCTCGTCGAGCTGCCGGAGGCCGACGCCTGCTGCGGCTTCGGCGGCACCTTCGCGGTCAAGAACGCCGAGACCTCCGCCGCGATGCTCGCCGACAAGATGCGCCACGTCACGGGCACGGGAGCCGACGTCTGCACGGCCGGCGACTCGTCCTGCCTGATGCACATCGGGGGCGGCCTCTCCCGCATCGAGGCCGGCACCCGCACCCTCCACCTCGCCCAGATCCTCGCGTCCACCCGTACGCACCCGTACGTCCTGCCGGACGACACCGACCAGCTGGAGGCGGCCACCCGATGAGCCCCCGTACCTCGCAGGCCGACGCGCCCGCCCGTACGACCTACCTCGGCATGCCCACCGTCCCGCCCCGTTCCCCGTACGGCACCGGCAACCTGCGCGGCGACCGGAAGTTCCCGCGGGCCGCCCACGACGAGCTCCGCAACGACCAGCTGCGCCGCAACCTCGGCAAGGCCACCCACACCATCCGCGCCAAACGGCTCGCCGTCACCGGCGAACTCCCCGACTGGGAAGCGCTGCGCGACGCCGGCTCCGCGATCAAGACCGACACCATGAACCGCCTCCCCGAGCTGCTGGAGCAGCTGGAGGCGAAGGTCACCGAGGCCGGCGGCACGGTCCACTGGGCCCGCGACGGCGCCGAGGCGAACGACATCGTCACCCGCCTCGTCCAGCAGACCGGCTCCGACGAGGTCATCAAGGTCAAGTCGATGGCCACCCAGGAGATCGGCCTCAACGAACACCTCGCCGAGCAAGGCATCAAGGCCCACGAGACCGACCTCGCCGAGCTGATCGTCCAGCTCGCCGACGACAAGCCGTCCCACATTCTCGTCCCGGCCATCCACCGCAACCGCGACGAGATCCGCGAGATCTTCCGCGACCGCATCCCCGGCGTCGACCCGGACCTGGACTCCGTACCGGCCCACCTCGCCGCCGCAGCCCGCGCCTACCTGCGCGAGAAGTTCCTGACCACCCCCGTCGCCGTCTCCGGCGCCAACTTCGGCATCGCCGAGACCGGCACCCTCTCGGTCGTCGAGTCCGAGGGCAACGGCCGCATGTGCCTCACCCTCCCCGACACCCTGATCACCGTCATGGGCATCGAAAAGATCCTCCCCCGCTTCGCGGACCTGGAGGTCTTCCTCCAACTCCTGCCGCGCAGCTCCACGGGCGAGCGCATGAACCCGTACACCTCGATGTGGACGGGCGTGACGCCGGGCGACGGTCCCCAGAACTTCCACCTCGTCCTCCTCGACAACGGACGCACGGCGGCCCTCGCCGACAAGATCGGCCGCCAGGCCCTCAACTGCATCCGCTGCTCGGCCTGCCTGAACGTCTGCCCGGTGTACGAGCGGGCCGGCGGCCACGCGTACGGCTCGACCTACCCCGGCCCCATCGGCGCCGTCCTCACCCCGCAACTCGCCGGGATGGACGTTTCCTCCGACGACCCCAACAGCTCGCTCCCATACGCCTCCACGCTCTGCGGCGCCTGCTACGACGCCTGCCCCGTGAAGATCGACATCCCGTCCCTCCTCGTCGAACTCCGCCACCAGCACACCGAGGCCGCCGGTACGACGGCCGAGCAACTGGCCATGAAGGCCGCGGCCGCCGTGATGGGCAGGCCGGGGGTGTACCGGGCGGCGCAGAAGGCGTCGGGACTGGGCCGTGCCCTGGCGGGCCGCGACGGCCGCATCTCCCACCTCCCGCCCCCCTTCAACGGTTGGAGCGACACCCGCGACACCCCGGCCCCACCGAAGCAGACCTTCCGGGCATGGCTGGCCTCGGAGGAGGGCGCGAAGACGATGCGCGCGGCGGCGAAGGAGGGCCGGGAGGCCCTCCGGACGACGACGGCGGAGGAAGGGGCGCGGGGACGGTCGGCAGGGGCTCATGCCGAGGATGCGGCGGGCTCCCGGGCCGACGGCGACGTCCACGACGAGGAGGAACAGTGACCGCACCCACCACCGCCCGCGAGGCGATCCTGGCCCGCATCCGCGACGCCCAGGCTCTGGCACCCGCCGAGGAGGTGACGATCCCGCGCGCCTACCGCACCGGCCGTACCCTCCCCACCGACGAACTCCTGGAACTGCTGACCGACCGCCTGGTCGACTACAAGGCCGAGGTGCATGCCTGCCCGGCCGCGGACACCGCCCAAGTGCTCGCCGCCGTACTGCGCGACCACGGCGCCCGCCGCATCGGCGTACCGCCCAGCCTCGACCCGTCCTGGCTCACGGCGTACGACGGCGAGGTCCGGCGCGACTCCGCCGACGTTCCCGCGCCCGAACTGGACGCGCTGGACGGGGTGGTGACCGCCTCCGCCGTCACCTGCGCCGAGACCGGCACCATCTTCCTCGACGCCTCGCCCGACCAGGGCCGCCGCGCCCTCACCCTCGTCCCCGACCTGCACGTTTGCGTAGTCGACCGGTCGACGGTGGAGGCCGGCGTCCCCGAGACCGTGGCCCGCCTCGCCCCCACCCGCCCCACCACTCTCATCAGCGGCCCCTCCGCCACCTCCGACATCGAACTGGAGCGGGTCGAGGGCGTACACGGCCCCCGCACGCTGGTGGTGGTGATCCGCACGGACGCGTGAACCGCCCCTGTGATGTGGGTGCGTACCGCTACTCTCGCGGAGAGTAACGAGTGCTGGACCGCCGACACGATACGGGGGTGACCGTGCCCGCACCGAAGGAACTCGACCCATCCACGTCACTCGCGGCGCTGTACGGCTCGAAGCTGCGCAAGCTCCGCGTCCGCGCGGGACTGACCCAGCGCGAGCTGGGCGACCGGATTCCGCTCGCACACAGCCGCATTGCCCAGTTCGAACTGGGCAATGAGACCCCGCCGCAGGACGTCTCACGAAGACTGGACACGCTCCTCGACGCGGGCGGCGACCTGACGGACCTGTGGGAGCACATCAAACGCACGCCGTATCCGGATTGGGCGCGCAGATTCATGGAGCACGAGGCCAGGGCGACCGCCATGCACAAGTACATGGCGCACAGCGTGCCCGGTCTCCTCCAGACGGAGGCGTACGCGCGCGAAGTGCTGCGGCTCGGTCAGCCCTGGTGCACAGCGGAGGAGATCGAGGAGAAGGTGGCAACCCGGGTGAGCCGCCAGGCCCTCCTGCAGCGGGCGGAACCCCCGCTGCTGTGGGTCGTACTCGACGAGGCAGTGATCCGCCGCCCGGTGGGCGGGCATGCGGTCATGCGCGACCAGCTGGCCCGTGTCGTCGAGGCGGCGGGACTGCCTCGTATCGAGGTGCAGGTGCTTCCCTTCGCCGCCGGCGGACACTCGGCTATGGGGGGCTCGCTCACTCTGCTGTCGTTCGAGCACGCATCGGACGTGGCATACCTGGAGGCTGGACATTCCGGGGAGTTGGTGGAAGACAGGGCCATGGTGGCCAGACACTCGTATCGTTACGATCTTGTGCACGCCCGGGCGCTGCCACCGGACACGTCAAGGGCCCTGCTCCAGCAGGCGATGGAGGAATTCGACCATGCCAAGCTCGCGACCTGAGCACGCTTCCGCCGTGTGGCGCAAGAGCTCGTACAGCGACGGCGGCGGCGGCGACTGCGTGGAAGTCGGCAGCCGTTACATACACGTCGGCCTCGTCCCCGTGCGCGACAGCAAGAACCCCGCCGGACCGGTGCTCACGTTCTCCGCCGCCGCGTGGAATGCGTTCGTGAACGGCGTGAAGGAGGGCGGGGCCGGAGTTCCGGGACCCCTCGTGTGACCGCTCACGCGCCACTCCGCCGCCCCGCAGCACCCGGCGGCGGGCCGCCTCCCGCATGGCACGGTTACGCGCCCGGGAGAGCGGTTACGCATGTCCCCGTGCAGACATTCCTCCCGTACCCGGACTTCTCCGCCTCCGCCGCGGTCCTGGACGCCCGCCGCCTCGGCAAACAGCGCGTCGAAGCGCTCCAGGTCCTGCGTGGCCTCACCGTCCCCGGCTACGGCTGGCGCCACCACCCGGCGGTCCGCATGTGGACGGGCTACGAAGAAGCCCTCGTCCGCTACGGCCTGGAAATCTGCCGCGTCTGGACCGCCACCGGCCGCCAGGACACCTGCGCCGTCACCCTCACCCAGGACTACGCCGCAACGTCGTCCGCCGACTCGCATCCACCACGCACCTACGCGGAACTGGCTGCCTCCGGCGACCTCCCCAACTGGCTCGGCGACCCCGCCTTCCACCGCAGCCACCAATCGGCCCTCCTCACCAAGGACCCGACCTACTACGCCCAGCACTTCCCGGACACACCCCGAGGCCTCCCATACGTATGGCCCATTTCGGACCGCACTCCGTCCGCAAAGCCCTGACGTGCGCGACACACCCAGACACGACGAAGGGCCGGACCCATTGAGATGGGCCCGACCCTTCGTCCTTGGCACATGGGCTGATCAGCGGTGTCATTACGCTGATCCGGTTGCTGTGCCCCTGGCAGGATTCGAACCTGCGCACACGTCTCCGGAGGGCGCTTAACACTCAAACAAAGCGGCAGGTCCGAGGCGCGTTCGCGATCGGGCGGACGTAATCTGTCCACGGGTGGTTCACGGTTTCAGAGCGTCGGCGTCAAATAGCACAGTGCTGTCAGCGGAGCATGCGGCACGGCCCGACGGCCTATCTGTCAGCTGGCCCCAGCTCTGGAGCGCGCCTACATGGCGCTCGACGTAACCACAAACGAGGAATCCGCGTTACGGCCGGAGAAGCCCCGACCTGCTCGGCTGCTACTCGGCGTCCTTCTCTTCCTCCATACTGTCAAGGAGCCGCCGCGCGAGGACGGCAAGGGTCTCTCCATCCTGGGTAGCCCAACGGGAGGTGCCCTGGTTAGAGACGGGACGGCCCTCCCACTCGGCCAGCTCCCACATCCGTGCGATGAGACCGCTGGGCGAGTAGGCGTTGCCGTCGGCGGCCCAGATGATCGGACGTGCCCGGTTGGTATTGGTCCACTTCGCGAATGCGCGGCGCGGGTTTGCGTCGAGCCAAGCGGACAGCGCGTCCTTCTCCGGCTGTAGGTACAGGGCCAGATGCAGCGGTGTTCCCTCCTCCAGGGCGCCTTTGTCGACGATGACGTGCACGGCGTTGGGCCTGCGTCGCTTACGGGGCTTGTTCTCCTCGCGCCGGTACTGCGCTGCCGCGTCTTCGACCCCGCTGCCTTCGAGAGCTGCCAGGGCCGCGGTCACGAGGTCGGCGGCCTCTCCCGAATCGGCGCACACCCGCTGAAGGCTCGAACGAGTTCCCACACCATCCAGAGCCTGTACGAGCGCCGGGACGACGCGCTTGACCAGGTCGGGCACCTGCGCCTTGGCCTCGGCAGCCCAGGTGAGCGACTGGTCCGGTTCGCCCATGCCAGCATCCTGGGTGAGGAGCTGCCGGAACACCAGGTGGGTGATGAGGAATGTGCCGTCGTCGATGACGGCGGCCGCGCGCCCGGCGTACTGTTCGCGTTCCGCACGCAGAGCCGTACGCACCGCCCGCAGGACGTTCACAGCGTTCCAGGTCTCGTACACGCTGGGAACGGAGCGGAAGAGGGGGTCGTAGATGCCGCTGCCGCCCCGTTCCCACAGCACGTCGGTGGAGCCGGACGCGACGAGCCGGGCCGCGAACCGGCTGCCGCTGTGGGCGCAGGCGAGCGCGCACGCAGCTTCCACGACGGAGCAGCCCTCGTCGTCCTGCGGTTCGAGTTCGCTGCGGCGCACGCTGTATACGAGGCCGAGTTCGGCGCGGAACTCGGCGATGAGCTCTGCCTGGACGGGGTCGAGGGCGATGCGGTCGCGTTCGGTGATGTGGTTCTGCCGGTTGGTGGCCTGGGTGGTGCGGTTGGCGAACTCGGCGTCGCCACCGGTGACGATGAAGCGGACGGTGACCTGTGCGAGTTCGGCGTCCTCGGCCTGCTGGGCGGCGTCGATGACGGAACGTACGGTCTGCGCGCCGTTCACGACGCTGGCGCCATGGGCAGTGAGGCGGACAGGGTGACGCTCGGGAACCCGCTGCGATCTGAACACCGCGTTCACGGAGTCGCACAGGACCGTGACACCGTTGTTGAAGTACCAAAAGTGGGACGGCTCCTCAGTGAGGGTGTCCACCAGCTCCTTGTTGATGGGGGTCAGCCCCAGGGGGTTGCGGATGTTGCGGGCGAACAGCTCGTTGCCGTGCTCGGCCCAGCTCGCGATCTCCTCCGCCTGCACGATCCCCTCGTAGGAGAGGTAGGGCGAGGGCACGCTGAACCAGGGGCTCAGCGTCACTTCCAGGGTGATGGGGTCGCTGTGCTGATCCTCGCGGACCAGCGCGTGGATCTCGGGGGCATGCAGGAACCGGTGGTCGACGTAGTCACCGAGGGAGTTGAACTCCTTCTCGCCGTTTTCGATGGCCTGCCGTACACCCGGCGCGGGCGGCTCGACACCCATGAGGACGACCACCTGTGTGATCCGGGTGGCCTTCTCAGTGATGAGTTCGTGTGCCTGCTTGACGAGTATCTGACCGCGAGGGTTGAACTGGCCGGCCTCTCCGGAGTCGATGAGCCTCAGACCCGCGAAGAGCTTCTGCACCGCGGTCTCATCGGCCTTGGCTGTCCCGTTCGCGCTCCACTTGGCCTGTACGAGGTAGATGTGTGCGGCCGCCTCGTCGATGGCGATGGCGTCGATTCCCTGGTCCTGGCCACCGTCGATGACACAGTCGGCCGCCTGCTCGGGCGTCCATCCCGTCATGATCCGCACGGCGTGCGCCGCCAGGGCGCGGGAGCGGAAAGCGGGCTTGGTCTGCTCCGACGGACGATTACCGAAGTCGCTCATGTTGATGAGGCTGGTGTACGTCTCGTCGAAGGCACGCGCGGTCTGGCGGACCGGGGCGGGGACGGCGGGCTGCTGGAGAGTCGCGTTCATGGTCTTCCTGTTCGGCTGACGGGGAGCAGCGAAAGAGGGCGGCACGGAGGCGTCAGCTGAGCGAGTCGAGCACCACCTGGAAGCTCCTTTGCGCGTCGCCGAGGTGGTCCACAATCGACCGGGCGATCTCGCGCGGTTCGCCGAAGTTGTCGGGCGCGCCGGCGAGATGCGTCTTCAGGTCGAGGCTGGCGGTGCGGCTCTCCAGTATCTTGCGCACCTCGTCACGGTCGTACCGCTTGAAGCGCGCCGATTCGGCGCGCCCCGCGCACCCCTCCCCCTCGGGCCGGTACGCCTCCAGGAACTCAGCGAAATCGCCCTCCGTGAGCGGGTTCTCGGTGTCCGTGTGGTGCAGGTCGCGGGCGTCGTAAACCCACAGCTCGTCGGTGGCCGGATCACCGTTCGGGCGCAGGACGGACTTGGTGAAGAAGAGGACGTTCGACTTGGAACCGGTGTCGTGGAACATGCCGGTCGGCAGTCGCAGCAGGGTGTGCACGTCACAGTTCCTCAGAAGTGCCCTGCGGATGGCGGCCGCCGCTCCGCCGTGGAACAGCACACCGTCGGGAACGAAGACGGCCGCTCTGGCCCCCTGCGGGAGAGTGATGGCCAGATGCTGGAGGAAGTTGGCCGGGAGCGTGGCGTTCTGCGCCCAGAAGTCGTCTCGCTGCTCGGTGTTCGCCTCGACGTTGCTCTTGAACGGCGGGTTGCAGATGACTGCGGTGGCGGCCACGTCCCGCTCATACCGGCGTACGAGACGTTCCTTCGTGTCGAGCGAGTCCGCTCGCAGTATCGGCGGGACGTCGTGGAACTGACGCCCAGTGTTGAGGAGTACATTCATCGTTGCAAGGCGGCACATCTGTACGTCGATGTCGGCACCTGCGATGGCGGCGGCGTCCACGCGGCCCCCGCGCGCGGCCATCTCGTGGTGGGCGGCGATGAGGCTGGTGCCGACTCCGACGGCCGCGTCGACCACCCGGTCCTGTGGGGTGAGAGCGAGCGCCCTGGCTATCACAGTGAGCAAATGGGGTGGCGTGAGGAACTGACCCGTCTCCCGCTTGGCCCGGACGTCGTCCCGGCAGTCGGCAATCAACAGGGAGAAGGCGGAGCCCAGCTCGTCCCGGCGCACGCCCGACCAGCGGTACGGGTCGAACTCCTCGACGATCAGCCGTCCGAGATCCGCCATCTTGTCGGCCGGCCAGGGGCGGGAGTCGTGGAAGAGGACACTCGCGATTGCCCGGCGGGGGTCCTGCGGGTTCGGCTTGCCGAGTTCGGCCATCAGCCCGGTCAGGGCACGGTGCAGATCCTCACCGCTGGCGAGCACGAGACTCGGCCAGCTGTCCGCCGGCGCGATCGGCGGGCTCGCGAACATCCCCGTCCGCTGGGCGCGCTCATGGTCGAGTTTCAGGAAAAGCAGATAGGCGATGTGCTCGGTGAACTCCAGCCGCGTCAGCCCTTTGAGGCTCGGCTTCTGCTCGAAGAACCGCTGCCAGCGCCGGAAGATCCCCTCTGCCGTCCAGTGACCCTCCGGCCCACTCGCCCCGATGCCGTCGCGCTCCGTCGCCATGCCCCACCCGTTCTCGAACGTCTCTGTCCGAGTAGATGCGCCGACGGGCCACCCCCCTGTTCCGGCAGCATCGGATCCGGTGACGTAACGCTCCGAGAACACATCAGAACCGGTCGATCGGGCCGCCGACGATCAACTCCCTTTCAGGGTAAGTGCAAGGTCGGCATCCGGGGCCCCAAGCAGTAACTTTTTTGGCCTGTCAGGCCCTGCTCTCCTACTGAGCCGGAATCCAGCAGCGCACTTGCTTGCCAACCGGCGTCCCCGTGACCCGTCACCCCGGTGCGAGCAGATCGACCAACGGCAGCCCACGCCCCGACTCCGCATCGGGGTCATCCAGCCGTACACCGCAAGGCATCTGCGAGCGCGGGCGAGAAAGACTGCGTCGAGGTCGCCGAACTGCCGCACGGCGCGCGGGCCGTACGTGACTCGAAAAATCCGGAGCGGGAACCACTGCGGTTCACCGCGTCGGAGTGGGCCGCGTTCCGGGGGGCGTGATCGCGGGCGAGCTCTGAGCGCGGAGAGAGGCGAAGACAGGCGGACTGGTGGTTCTCGGCGAACCACCGGGCCGCCGACTGGCTCTACTTGTCGTCAGCCGACGGCGGTAGGTCCTTCTTCATGGCACGGGCCACGGCCGTGAACTGGGCGAGCGCCACTTCGAGTTCGTTGACGATCTCCTGGGCGATCACATCCGGTGACGCGTAATCCGTGGTCGCGGCGGCGTCGGACTTGAGCACCGTAAGGTCGAGGTTGACCTTGTCCCGGGCGATCAGCTCATCGTAGTCGTACGCGCGAAAACGGTCGTTCGGGGTGCGCTTGCTGAAGTCCGTGCCGCCGGAGTGGTACGCGGCGACGAAGGCGTCGAGGTGATGGCGGCCCAACTGGCGCTGCTTGAGCGTGAAGCGCTGGTCCGTACGGAAGTCGTAGACCCAGAGCTGGCGCGTGCCGGGTCGGCTTCCGGTGCGCTGGCCGGTCTTGTCGAAGAATAGGACATTGGCCTTGACGCCGTTGGCGTAGAAGATGCCGGTGGGCAGGCGCAGGAGAGTGTGGACGTCGCAGAGGTTGAGGAGGTTCTTGCGGATGGTCTCGCCGGCGCCGCCTTCGAAGAGGACGTTGTCGGGGAGGACGAGGGCGGCTCGGCCGTTGGTCTTCAGCAGGTTGTAGATGTGCTGGACGAAGTTGAGCTGCTTGTTCGTCGTCGGTGCCCAGAAGTCGGTGCGAGAGGTGTACGACTCGCCGGTCACCGAGCCGACACCGAAGGGCGGGTTGGCGAGCACGATGTCGTAGTGCCGCTTCGGGGGGCGCGCCAGGGAGTCTCGGATGGTGATGAGCGGCTTGGCCTCGGAGCTTCCGATGCCGTGGAGCAGCATGTTCATCAGGGCCAGGCGGCCGGTCTCGCGGACGAGTTCGTAACCGGTGATCGCGCCGGACTGGAGAGCGCGGCCCTTGTCGCCGTACAGCTCGTCCTCGTAGTTCTGCATGAGGTGGGCGTGCGCGGCGATGAGGAAGCCGCCGGTGCCGCAGGCCGGGTCGGTGATGGTCTCACCGGGTCGCGGCTGAACGCAGTCGACCATGGCGTCGATGAGCGGGCGGGGCGTGAAGTACTGGCCCGCGCCAGTCTTGCGGTCCTCGGCGCCGCGCTGGAGGAGACCTTCGTAGGCGTCGCCCTTGAGGTCCTGGTTCTCGGTGGTCCAGGTGTAGGGGTCGATCAGGTCCTTGATCAGGCGGTCGAGGACGGCCGGCTCATGGATCTTGTTCTGCGCCTTGGTGAAGACCTCGCCGAGCATGGTGCCGCCGCGCTGGCCGAGGTCCTTGAGGATGAACTCGTAATGATCGAGCAGCGCTTCGGCGGACCGGGTGGTCAGGCTCTTCCAGTCCCGGCCCTCGGGGACGAGAGGCGCCTCGGGGGCGTTGCGCCGGAAGGCCGTCGGCCGGTTGGCGCGCTCGTCGGCCATTTTGAGGAAGAGGAGATACGTGAGCTGCTCGACGTAGTCGAGGGTAGAGACACCGGAGTGGCGCAGCAGTTCACAGTACGACCAGAGGCGGTTGACGAGGGTGGAGGTGGAGGCTGCGGGGGCGGCCTTTGTTCTCGCTTCCGCCGCGCGAGGGGCAGGCAGGTTGCCGGGTGCCTGAGAGACCGCCTCGGCGGGATCTTCGGGGGGCGGCGTCTCGGTGCTGCTGCTCATGGCGGTGCTCACAGGGGAAGTGCTTCTTGGGTGCCGGAGGGAATCGGTCGACCGGAGGTCTGGGGGGCCGCCGGGGAGAGCACACGGGACGTGCGCTTGCGCTTGGTCGGCTTGACGTTGACAGCCCGCTGTCTGCTGATCCGGTCGAGGAGGACTGAGGCGGGCTCGTCGTCGGGATCCTGGGGGACGAGGGCGCCGGTGAAGGCGGCATGGAGGAGGGCATTGCGCAATTCAGAGGCCTGCACTTTCACAGACTCAATCACCTTGGCCATCTCGCTTGCGTCAGCGCGGCGCTGAGTCACGTACTCCAGGAGCTCCTTTTGGCGCTCAAGCGGCGGGAGAGGAACCTGAATCTTCTTGACAAGTCCGAGGCTCAAGTTCGGCTGAACACCACCAGAAGCCAAGGCTCGATGTTCTTCGTATCGAGCTTCCAGAACGAGCTTCACCCAGTCCCTACGACACTCATATGCTGCCGCAAGCTGAATTCCCGCGCACGCCTGATTAGTAGTTGCACGAATTCGAAGCTCAGAGCACTTCCCCCTGGTCTTACCTTCACCATACATAGCAAGCAAGAGCGTGCCCGGCGGATATTCTTTGACAGCCGTCTCCATCACCGCTCTGTCAGTAATGAACTTTTCGGCTCGATCCACGAAGGGGGCATTAAGGAGGGAACTGGTAACCCACGGCACTGTTCCGCCATCGTAGTAGTCCGACCTCCCCTTAAGAGGGGTAGCGCCAGACGAGACAGCAGCTATCTCCCCGATCGCCTTAATCTTCCAGCCTGACATCTCTGAGCGTGGCTTAGTGACCCCAGCGAGCAAGGATGTAACGAAATCAGCAACCCGCGCTTCGGCATCCGTTAGAGAACTCTCACCTGCCTCGATATACGCCAACTGCTCGTCCAGCTTGGCGACGATGCGATGCTGTTCTGCGAGGGGTGGTACCGGGATCTCCAGTTCAGCCAAGTAGGGGCGCGGCACACGGCGTTGGCCTACGGCGCCGGTCATGTGATACTCCGCCGCACGGCGAACATGCCGTTGCAGTAGAAAGTGCATCAGGTATTCAGGGAGAACAGCCCCCCGGCTTCGCAGCACATGGAACTCGGTGCTTCCCAGAGCTCGGCCACTTGTCAGCCCGCACGCTTTCGCGATCTTCCCGTTCTCCATACAGGGCGTGATCTTCGCGAAGAGTACGTCGTCTTCCTGGAACCTGGTCAGCGACTTTTTCTTGATATCGCCGTACCGCACCTGAGTCGACGCATCCATGCGTCCCGTCTCCGCTTCGACAGAAGTCATAGGCACCTGTGAGACGAGCTCATCGTCGCCGGGTTCCTCATCAAACCCCCGGGGATTCACATCGCACAACTCGCCGATGGTCGCCCGACCCCACCCAGCCGGCAGCCCCTCCGCGTCCGCGACATCCCCCGCGGAGCCCAAACCTCCCGGCCCCACACCCGAGTCGGTCGTCACGCGCTCAGCTCCCTATCCAGCTCGTTGATGATATGTTCCGCCCGCGTCCCACCGAATTCCGCGAGGAATCCGTCTGTACCGTTGCGCGAGGTGAAAGGGGCGTAATCGAGGTCAGCGGTGTCGAAGCGTACACGCTCGGCCGTTGCCGCGGCGATGCGGTCGAGCCACCAGCGCTGCCGTTCGGTGAAACGCGCGCCCGCCTGTTCCTGGCGGGCGATCCACGCCTGATAGCGCTCGCGCACGAGCTCCTCGTGAGGGCGTGGTGCCGGGGCCCCCTGTGCGGCGCCACCTGCGAGTTCGTAGCGGAGCAGGGCGAGTAGGTCCGAGGCCGTGTGTTTGCGGTGGGCCCCGTCTACCACCGCCTCGCCGACCTTCTCGTACGCCTTCCACAGTCTGTCCGGAGTCCACGCGCGCGGCGGGCGGGCGATACTGCGGGCCACGTCCTTGAGCCGCTCCATGGCGACGCCGGGCGGCACCTCGGAGCCGGCGCTGAACGCGACGGACATCGCCGCGATCTCGTCGCGGTTCGCTGCGATGTACCGGCGCCAGTCGCGGACCGTCTCCGCCGCCGTGTCCTCGTCGTCGGCGACTGCCCCCGCGCGAAGCAGTTCGTCCGTGCCGTTCTCGTCGTAGAGGATGTCCTTCGCGCGCCGCATCTCCAGCAGGCGGGCGCGCAGCGGCGGCGTGGCGGCGAGGGGACGGACGGACTGCTCGATGAGGTCGCGTACCGCGCGCTCGGGGTTGCGCCCCGCGCGCTCGGCGGCCTCCCGCACCTCCAGTTGCCGGTCCGTCGAGACGGCTTCGACCATCCCGTGAACGATCTTCTCCAGTTCCAGCCCGCCGCTCAGCCGCTGGATCTCGACGCGCTCCTCGTCCGTCATCTGGATGTCGAGCTTGGCGAGGCGGGCCGCGAGGGTGGATACCTCTTCCTCCTCGATGGTGTTCGCGGCGGTCTTACGGAGCAGCTTCTCCAGGCTGATCTGCTTCTCGGTGTGGCGTTCCAGCGGTGCTGCGTCGACCTTCGGCTTCTTCGTCACGCCGACCGCGTCGACGATCACGAAGCGGGTCTTGGGGCCGACGCCGGGGGTGACCTTCTCGAAGTCGGTGAGGGAGAGGGTCCGGGCGCCGCGGCCCTTCATCTGCTCGAAGTACGCCCAGCTCTTGACGTCCCTGAGGAACAGCAGGCATTCCAGCGGCTTGACGTCCGTGCCCGTGGCGATCATGTCGACGGTGACCGCGATGCGCAGCTCAGGGAGGTTACGGAAGGCCGCGAGGCGCTCGGCGGCGTTGCGAGCCGCGCTGGTGATCTTCGCGCAGAAGTCGTTGCCCTTGCTGAAGACGTCACGGACGACCTCGACGATCTCCTCCGCGTGGTTGTCGTTCTTGGCGAAGATGAGCGTCTTGGGCACGTATATCTCATCCCACCGCAGCGCCCCCGTGGCCGGATCGTGTTTGGCGCGCTCGGGGAAGATCTCCGTGAAGAGGCGGTCACGGAAGGTCTGTACGACCGTGCGCAGCTGGTCCTTGCTGATGACGCCGACACCGACCTGGTTGGCGCCATACTCGATGTCCTCGTCGATGTCCTCGTAGCGCTGGCGGCGGGTGCGGCGGTCGCGGACCGGGATGGTGCCGTGCGCGATGACTCCGCCCTCGGCCGTTATCCGCGTCTCGATTTCATAGACGGAGAAGTCGACGTTGACACGGTCGGCCACTGCCTCCTGGTAGGAGTACTCGCTGACCAGGTTGCCGTTGAAGTATCCGAAGGTCTGGGCGACGGGGGTGGCGGTGAGGCCGACGATGGGGGCATCGAAGTATTCGAGGACGGAGCGCCACTTGCCGTAGATGGAGCGGTGGCACTCGTCGACGACGATCAGGTCGAAAGCTTCCGGAGGGATGTCGGCGTTGTAGCCGACCTGGATGCCGCCCGGCACGTCGACGTCGTAGTCCATCTCGGCGTCGTCTGCGTCGCTGCCCGGCAGGCTCGCGCCGGTCAGTTCAATGTAGAGGCGCTGGACGGTGGAGATGACGACCTTGGACGAGGGGTACATGCCCTCCGCGCCGAGGCGCTGAACGTTGTAGAGGTCGGCGAACTTGCGGTCGGTGTCGGGCGTCTTGAAGTTCTCGAACTCGGCGAATGCCTGCACACCGAGGTTGTTGCGGTCGACAAGGAACAGGACGCGCTCGGCACGCGCGTGCTTGAGCATCCGATACGAGAAGGTCACCGCCGTGAACGTCTTGCCCGCGCCGGTGGCCATCTGGACGAGAGAGCGGGACTGGCCCATTCCCTGCTGGCCCTTGCCAAGCGCCACCGAGTTCTCCACGCCGTGTACTGCCTTGATCTGCGCCGGGCGCAGCGGGCGCTCGTCGAGGTCGGGCATACGCCAGCGCAGGCGGGCCCGGTAGCTGGGGGCCTGCTCGTCCTCCTCGGCCTGGCGGACCCAGCGGGCGAGGGTGCGCGGCTGGTGGAAGGAGAAGATGCGGCGGGTACGGGAGTCCGGGTCGAGGATCGACCGGAAGCGGGTCTCGCCGCCGTCGCTCACGTACCGGAACGGGAGCGGGGTGCGCCAGGCGCTGAGGCGCTGCTGGGCGTCGGTGAGATGGTCGGCGTACCGGTCGGCCTGGGCCTCCGCGGCGGACAGGTCGGCGCCCTCGCGCTTGGCCTCGACGACGCCGACGAGCTTGCGGTCAACGTAGAGGGCGTAGTCGGCGCGGCCCCGGGCGGTAGTGACCTCGCGGACGGCGACACCGTTGCCCCGCCGGTCACCCTGGACGTGGAGGTTGAGGTCCGCGCCACCGTCCTGGACGTCCCAGCCCGCCGCCGTGAGCATGGCGTCGAGTCGCTTGCGGACCTGCACTTCGGTGAGGGGCTCGCGGGACGCCTGCTCGGCGTTGTCGAGGAGGCGGGCACGCTCGGCGACGGCGGCCGACGCGGCGGCGCGGTCGGTGGTGGCGGTGTGCCGGCGGTCGAGCTGCGTGGCCTCGGCGGCGGCCTGAAACTCCTTGAGCTGGTGCTGCATGGCCGCGACCGCACGGGTCAGTTCTTCGCGCTCGGCCTGAGCTTGGGCCAGCTCACGCTCGACTGCGCTCCGGGCGGCCTGCTCGGCCTGGGCCTGGGATGTCTGGTCGTGGTAGCTGAGGCGGGCCTCTTCCAGCTCCCTGCGGGCCCGGGCAACGTCCTGAAGCACGCGCTCGTTCTCGGCGGCCGGGATGTGGTCGGGGCTGGGCGGTACGAACGGCAACTGCTCGCGTGAGCCGGTGAGCAGCCGGTGGTACCAGGTCCCGAGGCGGAAGCAGGTGCGCAGGGCGCGGAAGGCGTCGTCGGCACTGTCGAGTCCCGTATGGCTCGCCTCGTTGCCGAGAGTGCGCACCTCGTGGAAGGCGGTGCCCACGTCACCGTGGAGGTAGCCCTCCCGGTCGAGGGCCCGCAAACGGTCGAACTGGGTGCTGCCCTCCACGCGGAGCCGGGCCCGGCTGACCAGGTCGGCCGCCATGGCTTCCGCGAACTGGCGGGATTTGATCAGGGAGGTGTTCGGGTCGCTGAAGACATGACTCTCTGCGGCGGTTCCGTAGGCGACGAGCAGCGGAAGATGGGGCAGCAGGAAGCCGAAGTTGCGGGACTGCGTGGCCAGTCGTACAAGCCGAGGGTCCGGTGCCTGGGGTGCCCCGCCTGCGCTGCTCATGGGGTTGGTGCCGCCTCTCCGGGAGTGCAACGGTCGCCGGTATTGTGCGTTGTGATCGCTCGTCGAGCCTAACTGGCTGCCGGTCTTCTGCGCCGGTCTTCGGCACCACAGCTCCGCTGGCCTGACTCCCGCCACCATCGCTTTGTCAACAGCAAGCACTCGCCCCGAATTGCCGTCGGTGGATTGATGCTAAATCTGAGGAGAGCCCAGCGTGGAGACATCGACGGCTGCATTCTGCACAGCGATCGAGGATCGCAGTTCCGCTCCCGGAATTTGTCCGGGCCCTCGACCGCCACCGGATGGCCGAATCGATAGGTAGAGCCGGGACGGCCGGCGACAAAGCGGCCATGGGGCCCTTCTTCAGCTTGCTGCAGAAGAACGCATTCCGTGCTCGGGCGTCAGCTTGGAAGGTGAGGTGGTCAAGGGCTCGCTGCAGGGCTGACCTGTAGCGGAAGGAGGCCCACGTCTGAGGCGGGTCCGTGGGCTTCCCGGTGTTCCCCGTGATTACCGGCAGGATTCCGGCACACGTCTGATGGGACCACTCTGATAGTAGAGTTGCTGTTTCTTGCGTCCATGCCGGGGTGGTCGTCCCGCGGCTTCCTTTTCCTCGCCCCCGGCTTCCCGCTCGTGGCCCTCGGTGAACTTGCGTGCGTGCCTCTTGCCCTCCTGGCGGCCCGGCCCTCGCGCTCCCGTGCCTCGACGCCCTAACCAGCATCCGGTAGTTCGAGAACACCGGAGCGCTGCGGACCGACCGTCCAGCCATGTCGGGGCTTTCGGGACCTCACCTGCGACGATGCTTCAAGATCCCGTCCACGCCTCGTCCATGGACCCCGGCATACGGCCGCTCTAGGCGGCACACGCCTGCACATACGCGAAGACCCCGGCCTCAGCTTTTCCGCTGGTGACGGGGTCTTTGGGCACCTCATAGTGGGTGCCCCCGGCAGGATTCGAACCTGCGCACACGGCTCCGGAGGCCGTTGCTCTATCCCCTGAGCTACGGGGGCGTGTCGGGCGCTGTGCGCTTGCGACGGGTAGAACACTACCAGCTCGGAGGGGGTGGTCATGAACGGGTTGCGGAAGGAGGCCGAAGAGCGGTCCTAGCGCATGGGGGAGGGGTGGCCGCGGTGATCGGGGAAAGGTCCCTCGCACGGGGCGGAAGTGGGGAAAACCCGGACGCAGCAGGTGGCAGGCGCTTAGTCTCAATATGTGCCTGGCTTGTCCGGCCGGGTCCTTGTTGTCGACGACAACAAGGTCATCCGGCAGTTGATCAGGGTCAATCTCGAGCTGGAGGGCTTCGAGGTCGTGACCGCGGCTGATGGTGCCGAGTGCCTCGACATCGTGCACGACGTGTGTCCGGATGTCGTGACCCTCGATGTCGTGATGCCGCGACTGGACGGACTGCGTACTGCCGAGAGGCTGCGCGCCGATCCGCGGACCAGGGAGCTCCCGATCGCCATCGTCAGCGCGTGCACGCAGCTGGAGGTGGACAGCGGGGAGGCGCTCGGGGTGGACGCGTTCCTCGCCAAGCCGTTCGAGCCGGTCGAGCTCATACGGACCGTGCGCCAGTTGCTGGCCGAGGTGCACGGCTCAGGACATGGCGGCGGGCCGGTGGACGGGTCGGCCGATGCCGATCCGGATTCTCAGCCCGCCGCCCGGCCTACGGGGTGACATGGCCGGCCCGGCGGGCGGCGCGTAGGACGTGGACGTAGGGGATGAGGATGAGGGCGCGGGCGGTTCCGTGGTGGTGGCCGCGGGGCTCTGCAGGGCCTGGTGTTCGGGCAGGGCGTGTCCGAGGGGCGAAACCCGTTCGCATACCCACCCCCCTTCTCCCATACGCTTGTCCTTGTGACTCCCGCTGAGCTCTCCCGCACCGTCCTGCGCTCCGTGCGCGGTGCTGTCGAGGCGCGGGAGCTCGTTCTGGCGGAGAGCGCCCTGCCCGAGCGGGTGGATGTCGCCCCGCCGCCGCATGAGGGGTGCGGGGACTACGCCACGAATGTCGCTCTGCGGCTGGCGAAGGCCGCGGGGGCGCCGCCGCGGGAGGTCGCGGGGGTCGTCGCCAAGCGGCTGGCCGGTGTGCCGGGGATCGCGGCGGTGGACATCGCCGGACCTGGGTTTTTGAACATCACGTTGGGTGGCGATGCTTCCGCCGCGCTCGTGCGGGAAGTGTTGGCGGCCGGGTCGGCGTACGGGCGGATGGGGAGGGTGGCGGGGGCCGCCTCAGGGCCCGGTTCCCCCGTTCACCTCCGTCCCGCCCCGCACCCCCGGGCCGCAGTGGTCGCCGAGGCGTTGCGCGCGATCATGGAGGCGGTGGGGGAGGGGACCCGGACCGGGGGCGAGGACGTGCGGCCCGTCCCGGTGAGGGAGAACGACGGGGGCTACGCCACCGCCGAGGAGCTGGTCGCGCGGCTCGGGAGCGACGAGATGCGGTGGGTGTTGCTGTACCCCGCCGCGCATGATCATGTACGGGTGCCGGAGCGGCCGGTGCAGCGGGAGGGCAATCCGCGGTTCCTGGTGCAGTACGCGTACGCTCGTACCTGCGCAGCGTTGCGTAACGCCCACGACCTGGGCGTACTCCCCGCAGGCGCCGATGAAGCCGCTGCGGAGCAAGCGGCCGTCGCCCGCAACAAGGCCGGCGCCACCGCGGGCTCCGTCGACGACGGAGCCACCGTCCCGTACACCCCCCTGCATGCCGCACTGGCCGCCTATCCCGCGGTGCTCGAAGCCGCCGCGCGGCTGCGGGCGCCCGACCGGCTGGCTCGGCATCTGGAAGTGACCGCCGACGCCGTGCTCCGCTTCCTCGTCACCTGTCCGCCGCTTCCTGTTGGAGAGCAGAAACCCATGACCGTTCACCGCGCCCGGCTGGCCGTCGCCCAGGCCGCCGGTACGGTGCTTGCGAACGGTCTGACCCTGCTGGGCGTCTCCGCACCCGAACACCTCTGAAACTCCGAGGGGATCTCCCACCGTCATGAGCCGTTCCGCGCACCCCGCAGGGCCCCGCCACGCCGACGTACTGCCCGAGGGCCACTACACCGCTCCGCCCGCCGATCTGAACGGCCTGGACCCGCGGGTCTGGGCCCGCACCGTGCGGCGGGACGCCGACGGTGTCGTCACCGTCGGCGGCCTCTCCGTCGCCGACCTGAAGGAGCAGTTCGGTACGCCTGCCTACTTCCTGGACGAGGACGACTTCCGGGAGCGGTGCCGGGCCTGGAAGGAAGCTTTCGGCGAGGGCGCGGACGTCTTCTACGCGGGGAAGGCGTTCCTCTCGCGGGCCATCGTGCGGTGGCTGCACGAGGAGGGGCTGAATCTCGACGTCTGTTCCGGGGGCGAGCTGGCCACCGCGCTGGCGGCCGGGATGCCGGCGGAGCGGATCGCGCTGCACGGGAACAACAAGAGTGACGAGGAGATCCGCAGGGCGGTCGAGGCCGGGGTCGGCAGGATCGTGCTCGACTCGTTCCAGGAGATCGCGCGGGTTGCACACATCGCCGACCAGCTGGGGAAGCGGCAGGCGGTGCAGATCCGGGTGACCGTGGGCGTCGAGGCGCACACGCACGAGTTCATCGCCACCGCGCACGAGGACCAGAAGTTCGGCATCGCGCTCGCCGACGGGCAGGCCGCCGAGGCCGTGCGCCGGGTGCTGAAGCTGGACGGGCTGGAGCTCACGGGGATCCACTCCCACATCGGGTCGCAGATCTTCGACATGGCGGGATTCGAAGTCTCCGCGCGGCGTGTCGTGCAGCTGCTGGCCGATGTGCGCGAGGAGCACGGGGTCGAGCTGCCGGAGATCGATCTGGGCGGCGGCCTCGGTATCGCGTACACCCCGGACGACGATCCGCGGGAGCCGCACGAGATCGCGAAGGCGCTGGGGGAGATCGTGCGGCACGAGTGCGAGGCCGCGGGGCTGGCCGTGCCGCGGCTCTCGGTCGAGCCGGGCCGCGCCATCGTGGGTCCGACCGCGTTCACCCTGTACGAGGTGGGCACGGTCAAGGAGCTGGCGGGCCTGCGGACGTATGTCAGCGTCGACGGCGGGATGTCGGACAATATCCGTACGGCGCTGTACGACGCGGAGTACAGCGTGGCGCTGGTCTCGCGGGCTTCGGACGCCGCGCCGATGCTCTCGCGGGTGGTCGGCAAGCACTGCGAGAGCGGTGACATCGTCGTGCGGGACGCGTTCCTGCCGTCGGACCTCGCGCCGGGCGACCTGCTGGCCGTACCGGCGACCGGTGCGTACTGCCGGTCGATGGCCAGCAACTACAACCACGCGCTGCGGCCGCCGGTCGTGGCGGTGAGCAAGGGCGAGGCCCGGGTGATCGTCCGGCGCGAGACGGAGGAAGATCTCCTGCGGCTCGATGTCGGATAAGTGAAATAGATGTCTCGGGATCTGGACGAGGTAAAGAAATCGCCGTCCGGTGAGTGAGACTGGTCCATTGCGAACAAGCACGTGGCCGTCCTGGCCATCACGAGGAAGAGCAGAGGTCGAATGATGCGTACGCGTCCGCTGAAGGTGGCGCTCCTGGGCTGTGGTGTGGTCGGCTCAGAGGTGGCGCGCATCATGACGACGCACGCGGACGACCTCACGGCCCGGATCGGCGCGCCGGTGGAGCTCGCGGGCATCGCCGTGCGCCGTCCGGACCGGGTGCGCGAGGGCGTGCCCGCCGAGCTGGTCACGACGGATGCGACCGCGCTGGTCAAGCGCGGGGACATCGACGTGGTGATCGAGGTCATCGGCGGCATCGAGCCGGCGCGCAAGCTCATCATGACCGCCTTCGAGCAGGGGGCGAGCGTCGTCTCCGCGAACAAGGCGCTGGTGGCCGCCGACGGCGCGGCGCTGCACGCGGCCGCCGAGGAGCACGGCGCCGACCTGTACTACGAGGCCGCGGTGGCCGGCGCGATCCCGCTGGTCCGGCCGTTGCGCGAGTCGCTGGCCGGCGACAAGGTCAACCGGGTGCTCGGCATCGTGAACGGGACGACCAACTTCATCCTGGACCGGATGGACAGCAGTGGTGCCGGGTACAGCGAGGCGCTGGACGAGGCGACCGCGCTGGGGTACGCCGAGGCCGACCCGACGGCGGACGTCGAGGGGTTCGACGCCGCCGCCAAGGCCGCGATCCTCGCGGGCATCGCCTTCCACACCCGGGTGACCATCGACGACGTGCACCGCGAGGGCCTCACCGAGGTGACCGCGGCCGACATCGTCTCCGCCAAGCGCATGGGCTGCACCGTCAAGCTGCTGGCCATCTGCGAGCGGGCCGCGGACGGTGCCTCGGTCACCGCGCGGGTCCACCCCGCGATGATCCCGCTGACCCACCCGCTGGCGTCCGTGCGCGAGGCCTACAACGCCGTCTTCGTGGAGTCCGAGGCGGCCGGCCAGCTGATGTTCTACGGCCCCGGCGCCGGCGGCTCGCCGACCGCCTCGGCCGTCCTCGGCGACCTGGTCGCGGTCTGCCGCAACAAGCTCAACGAGTCCACCGGACCCGGCGAGTCGGCGTACACGCAGCTGCCGGTCGGCCCCATGGGTGAGGTCGTCACCCGCTACCACATCAGCCTTGATGTGGCCGACAAACCCGGCGTCCTGGCCCAGGTCGCCATGGTCTTCGCCGAGCACGGCGTATCGATCGATACGGTGCGCCAGCAAGGCCGGCCAGACGGAGACGGCGAGGCATCGCTCGTCGTCGTCACCCACCGCGCCGCCGACGCCGCGCTGTCCTCGACCGTCGAGGCGCTGCGCAATCTGGACACCGTCCGGGGCGTCGCCAGCATCATGCGGGTCGAAGGGGAGTAAAGGAACCCATGTCTGCCATTACCAGTGCCGGCACCACCCACCAGTGGCGCGGCATCATCGAGGAGTACCGCGACCGCCTGCCGGTCAAGGACACGACCGAGGTCGTCACCCTGCGCGAGGGCGGTACGCCTCTCGTGCCGGCGCAGGTGCTCTCCGAGCGCACCGGCTGCGAGGTGCACCTCAAGGTCGAGGGTGCCAACCCCACCGGTTCCTTCAAGGACCGCGGCATGACGATGGCCATCACCCGGGCCAAGGAGGAGGGTGCGCAGGCCGTCATCTGCGCCTCCACGGGCAACACTTCGGCCTCCGCCGCGGCGTACGCCGTGCGGGCCCGTATGGTCAGCGCCGTGCTCGTCCCGCAGGGCAAGATCGCGCTGGGCAAGATGGGTCAGGCCCTGGTGCACGGGGCGAAGATCCTCCAGGTCGACGGGAATTTCGACGACTGTCTGACGCTGGCCCGCGGCCTGTCGGAGAAGTACCCGGTCGCACTTGTGAACTCCGTCAACCCGGTGCGCATCGAGGGTCAGAAGACCGCGGCCTTCGAGATCGTGGACATGCTCGGCGACGCGCCCGACATCCACGTCCTGCCGGTCGGCAACGCCGGCAACATCACCGCGTACTGGAAGGGCTACAAGGAGTACGCGGCCGACAAGCTCGCCTCCCGTACGCCGCGCATGTGGGGCTTCCAGGCGTCCGGCAGCGCGCCGATCGTGCGCGGCGAGGTGGTCAAGGACCCGAGCACGATCGCCACCGCGATCCGCATCGGCAACCCGGCCTCCTGGTCCTTCGCGGAGGCCGCGCGGGACGAGTCGGGCGGCGCCATCGACGAGGTGACCGACCGTCAGATCCTCGCTGCGTACCGCCTGTTGGCGTCGCAGGAGGGGGTCTTCGTGGAGCCGGCCTCGGCCGCTTCGGTGGCCGGTCTGCTGAAGGCCGCCGAGGAGGGCCGGGTCGACCCGGGCCAGAAGATCGTCTGCACCGTGACCGGCAACGGCCTGAAGGACCCGGACTGGGCGGTGGCCGGCGCGCCGCAGCCGGTGACGGTCCCGGTCGACGCGGACGCCGCGGCCGAGCGGCTGGGCCTGGCGTAAGGCATCTGCCGTAAGACAAAAATTCGACCGGAAACAGCCGGTCGGAACGGTTCCGGCGGGGTCGGCGCGCGTGTCGCACCGGCCCCGCGAGGCCACACAGGGCAAATCCTGCAAAGGCTGCAAAGTGAGTGGTGTGGCATGAGAGGGCGCGCGACACGCATCGTGCGCCTCCTGTGCGCCCTATGTCGCCACTGAACCTTCCTTCGATAGGCTGGCAGTCAACTCCCCTCCCCGCGGCATAGTGCAGTGGTGTGCAGGGCAGGTCAGAACGGACCCCATGAGTCGATCAGGTGCCTCGGTACCGCGGCGCTTCGGGGCAGTACCGCAGTTTCACATCAAGGAGAGTCATCGAGCGATGGCCGGTCCAGCGTTCCGCGCCGCCGCCGTCCGGGTGCGCACCCCCGCCACCAGCGCCAATCTCGGTCCCGGCTTCGACGCCCTCGGCCTGTCCCTGGGTCTGTACGACGACGTCGTAGTACGCGTCGCCGACTCCGGACTGCACGTGGACATCGCGGGTGAGGGTGCCGACACCCTGCCGCGCGACGAGAGCCACCTGCTCGTACGGTCCCTGCGCACCGCCTTCGACCTGCTGGGCGGGCAGCCGCGCGGCCTGGAGGTCGTCTGCGCCAACCGCATCCCGCACGGCCGGGGCCTCGGCTCCTCCTCCGCCGCCATCTGCGCCGGCATCGTCGCGGCCCGCGCCGTGACGATAGGCGGCGAGCAGAAGCTCGACGACGCCGGACTGCTGGAACTGGCCACCGAGATCGAGGGTCACCCCGACAACGTCGCCGCCTGTCTGCTGGGCGGTTTCACCCTGTCCTGGATGGACGCCGGCGCAGCCCGCGCCATCAGGATGGACCCCGCCGATTCCGTCGTTCCGGTGGTTTTCGTACCGGGCAAGCCGGTGCTCACCGAGACCGCCCGGGGCCTGCTGCCGCGCACCGTCCCGCACGGTGACGCCGCGGCGAACGCCGGTCGCGCCGCACTGCTCGTCGAGGCCCTGACCAGGCGCCCCGAGCTGCTGCTCGCCGCGACCGAGGACCGACTTCACCAGGAGTACCGCGCGCCGGCCATGCCGGAGAGCATCGCCCTGGTGAACCGACTGCGCGCGGACGGCGTCCCCGCGGTCGTATCCGGCGCGGGCCCGACGGTGCTCGCGCTGGTCGAGGAGGGAGCGGCCGACAAGGTCGCGTGCCTGGCGGGCGAGGGGTGGGCGGCCAATCGGCTGTCCCTCGACGCAGCGGGAACGAGCGTGCTGCCGCTCGCCGGGTGACCGACGGATTGCCGGTCTGAGAGAGGGGGAATGTTTGTTGGATCCGGTAGTGTTAACCTCAAGTGAGTACCCGACGCCGCAGCGGCGAGGTGCTTCGTGTCCCCAGTCGGGACCACCTTTCTTCCGGGAGCCTCCCAACCTGCTTGGAGCGACTGCCTAAAGCAGAAGCGAGCATGCTCCGGAAATCGGCGTGATGTGCATGAAGCGTGACCTGCATGAATGCGCAGCATCTTTCGCGCCGGAACCATGAACTGATCTCTCCGCCGAATCCGGCGGGACCACCGCCCCGGCCCGGCCCGTGAATGTCGAGGGACCGCGGTCGGACAGCACAACCGGTCGCCGAGCCAGACAGGCCGACGCCCGCTCCAGGGAAGGACCCTTCGTGAGCGACACCACCGATCTGATGGGCGTACGCACCGATGGCGATGCCGCAGCGCCCGCCACGGACGCTCCCGCCGCGCCTGCCACCGGGGCCGCCTCTGGTGCCTCGCGGCGACGCCGTTCCGGCACCGGCCTCGAGGGCATGGTCCTGGCCGAGCTGCAGCAGGTAGCCTCCGGCCTCGGAATCAAGGGCACCGCGCGGATGCGTAAGAGCCAGCTCATCGAGGTCATCAAGGAGAAGCAGGCCGCCGGCGGGGCCGGCGCGGCCAAGACCGCCGACGCGCCTGCCGAGGCCCCCGCCGAGACCAAGCCGAAGCGCCGGGCCACCTCCAAGGCCCGTACCGGCGAGGCGGCGGAGAAGACCGCCGAGAAGCCCGCCAAGGCCGAGAAGGCCGACAAGGCCGATAAGGTGGGGCAGGCCGCGGACACCGCCGGCGGCCAGCAGCAGATCGAGATTCCCGGCCAGGGCGCCGGCGACGAGCAGCCGGCCGGCGAGCGCCGCCGGCGCCGCGCCACTGCAGCGGCCGGCAGCCCCGAGTCCGCCGCCGGTGAGGCCAAGGACGGATCTCGCGGCGAGGCCAAGGCCGAGCCGAAGACCGAGGTCAAGGACGGCTCCGGCCAGGACGGCGAGGGCCGCAAGGGCGGCGAGGGCCGTCAGGAGCGGGGTGACCGCCAGGACCGCGGCGACCGTCAGGACCGCGGCCAGAAGGGCGACCGCCGCGGCGGCCGCGACCGCGACCGTGACCGCCGCAAGAACAACGACGGCAACGACGGCGGCGGCCAGCAGGGCGGTGGCAACCGTCAGCAGCAGGGCGGCGGCGGTGGCAACCGCCAGGACGACTTCGACGACGACGGCCAGGGCGGCCGCCGCGGTCGCCGGGGCCGGTACCGCGACCGCCGTGGCCGGCGCGGCCGTGACGACTTCGGCGCCGAGCCGCAGGTCGCCGAGGACGACGTCCTGATCCCCGTCGCGGGCATCCTGGACATCCTCGACAACTACGCGTTCATCCGGACCTCCGGCTACCTGCCCGGCCCGAACGACGTGTACGTCTCGCTCGCGCAGGTACGCAAGAACGGCCTCCGCAAGGGTGACCACGTCACCGGTGCGGTCCGCCAGCCCCGCGAGGGCGAGCGCCGCGAGAAGTTCAACGCGCTGGTGCGGCTGGACTCCGTCAACTCCGTCGCCCCCGAACAGGGCCGCGGCCGCCCGGAGTTCGGCAAGCTGACCCCCCTGTACCCGCAGGAGCGGCTGCGCCTTGAGGGCGAGGCCGGTCAGCTGACCACCCGCATCATCGACCTCGTGTCGCCCATCGGTAAGGGCCAGCGCGGTCTGATCGTGGCCCCGCCGAAGACCGGTAAGACCATGATCATGCAGGCGGTCGCCAACGCGATCACCCGCAACAACCCCGAGTGCCACCTGATGGTCGTCCTCGTCGACGAGCGTCCGGAAGAGGTCACCGACATGCAGCGGTCGGTCAAGGGCGAGGTCATCTCCTCGACCTTCGACCGCCCGGCCGAGGACCACACCACCGTCGCCGAGCTCGCCATCGAGCGCGCGAAGCGCCTGGTGGAGCTGGGCCACGACGTCGTCGTCCTGCTGGACTCGATCACCCGTCTGGGCCGCGCGTACAACCTCGCGGCGCCCGCCTCCGGCCGCATCCTGTCCGGTGGTGTCGACTCGACCGCGCTGTACCCGCCGAAGCGCTTCTTCGGCGCGGCGCGCAACATCGAGGACGGCGGCTCGCTGACCATCCTGGCCACCGCGCTGGTCGAGACCGGCTCGCGGATGGACGAGGTGATCTTCGAGGAGTTCAAGGGCACCGGCAACATGGAGCTCAAGCTCGACCGGAAGCTCGCGGACAAGCGCATCTTCCCCGCGGTGGACGTGGACGCGTCCGGTACGCGTAAGGAAGAGATCCTGATGTCCAGCGACGAGCTCTCGATCGTGTGGAAGCTGCGCCGGGTGCTGCACGCCCTGGACCAGCAGCAGGCCATCGAGCTGCTGCTGGACAAGATGAAGCAGACGAAGTCCAACGCGGAGTTCCTGCTGCAGATCCAGAAGACGACGCCGACCCCGGGCAACGGCAACGACTGACGCCCCCGGCACCGTCGAACGAAGCCCTCCCCGTCCCACCGGTGACGGGGAGGGCTTCGTCGTGCCTCGGCGCCGCGTCCGCGCCGTGAAAATGCTGTGACGCATGCCGCGTTCCGTGGCCGCACGAGGGCCGCGCGCTGAGACCTTCCGCACAGCCCCAACGTCCGCAAACGTCCCGTACCGCCTCCGACAGACCGGACAAAAGCCCTGGTGAGCGAGGGGCGAACAGTTGTGCCCCGGGCCCGGCACGCCCGTCCGGAGCCGCCCGGCCGGCCCGGCCGTCTGTGCAACCCTTCCCGAATGCCTCCCGTCTGACTAGGTGCGAACCACCACCGGTGAGAGGACGTGACAGCCGGGTACGGAGAGGCCAGCCGAGCAGCAAGGACTGAGGAGAGATGGCGGACAGCAGCAGGGCCGCGCGGACGGCCGAGAGCCGTTCCCGCGGCATACGCGCCACCGGCCGCCGGCGCAAGGGACCCACGAGGCGCCGCAGGGCGCTGACGATCACACTCTGCGCGCTGGTGAGCTGCGTGCTGCTGGGCGGCGCGGGGCTCGGCTTCGTCTACTACCAGCTCGACGGCAACCTCAAGGGCGTCGACATCGACGCGGCACTGGGCGGCGACCGCCCGGACGACGTCGACAACGGGTCGATGGACATCCTGGTGCTCGGCTCGGACTCCCGGGCCGGGGACAACGCCAAGTACGGCGCCGACGAGGGCGGGGCCCGCTCCGACACGGCGATGGTGGTGCACGTCTACAAGGGCCACAAGAAGGCCAGCGTGGTCTCCATCCCCCGGGACACGCTGATCTCGCGGCCCTCGTGCACCAAGGGCGGCAAGCAGGCCCCGGGCGCGCAGCACGTCATGTTCAACACCGCGTACGAGGTCGGCGGCCCGGCCTGTGCCGTCAAGACGGTGGAGTCCATGAGTGGCATCCGTATGGACCATTTCGTCGAGGTCGACTTCAGCGGCTTCAAGAAGCTGATCGACGCCCTCGGCGGCGTCGACATCACGACGAAGAAGGCGATCCACGACCCGGACAGCCACCTCGACCTGGACCCCGGCACCCACACCCTGGGCGGCGAGCAGGCCCTCGGCCTGGTCCGCACCCGGCACGGCGTGCCCGGCGGCGACGGCAGTGACCTGGGCCGCATCCAGCTGCAGCAGACCTTCATCAAGGCGCTGATGGACCAGGTCAAGGACGTCGGGGTGCTGTCCCAGCCCACGAAGCTGTACGACATCGGGGACACCGCCACCAAGGCGATCACCACCGACACCCAGCTGAACTCGGTCAATGCGCTGGTCGGCCTGGCCAAGGACCTCGGCGGCATCGGCTCGAACCACATCAACATGGCCACGCTGCCGGTGACGTACGACCCGAACAACCCCAACCGGGTGCTGCCGCTGGAAGCCCAGAACAAGCAGGTCTGGAAGGCGCTGCGGGAGGACCGGGCCATCCCGAAGTCGGCCCTGAAGGACTCGGCCGGCGACAAGGGCGGCACGTCCGACTACGTACGGTGAGACGGGGCGGCGCCGCCCCCGGCCCGCTTCCGGGCGGGGAATAACGGCAGCCGCCCCCCGGTTTGGGGAGATGCGGCCAGTACTGGCAAACTGGATCGTCGGCCCCGGTTCACGTGACGCATCCCGCGAGCACGACCCGGTGCCCTCCCGATACATAGGAGAATCCCTTGAAGCGCGACATCCACCCCGAGTACGTCGAGACGCAGGTCAGCTGCACCTGCGGCGCCGAGTTCACCACCCGTAGCACCGTGGCCGGCGGCACCATCCGTGCCGACGTCTGCTCCGAGTGCCACCCGTTCTACACGGGCAAGCAGAAGATCCTCGACACCGGTGGCCGTGTGGCCCGCTTCGAGGCCCGCTTCGGCAAGAACGCCGGGTCCGGCAAGAAGTAGCGACCCACAAGGCGCCGGTTCTCGGTCGCCCCTGCGCAGGGGCGACCGGACCGGCGTTTTGCCGTCAATGGCCCGCCGGCCCGCCGGCCGCGGGCGCCCCCGGTACATTCCAGCCAGCAGAGGAACACCACGATGTTCGAGGCGGTCGAGGAACTGATCGGCGAACACGCCGACCTCGAGAAGCGGCTCGCCGACCCCGCGGTCCACGCCGACCAGCGCGAGGCGATGCGGCTCAACAAGCGTTACGCCGAACTGACCCCGATCATCGCCACGTACCGCGCCTGGAAGCAGACCGGGGACGACATCGAGACGGCCCGGGAACTGGCCGCCGACGACCCCGACTTCGCCGACGAGGTCAAGGAGGGGGAGGTCCGCCGCGAGGAGCTGACCGACAAGCTGCGGCTGCTGCTCGTCCCCCGCGACCCCAGCGACGACAAGGACGTGATCCTGGAGGTCAAGGCCGGCGAGGGCGGCGAGGAGTCCGCGCTGTTCGCCGGCGACCTGCTGCGGATGTACCTGCGCTACGCCGAGCGCCTCGGCTGGAAGACCGAGATCCTCGAAGCCAACGAGTCCGACCTCGGCGGCTACAAGGACGTCCAGGTCGCCGTGAAGACCAAGGGGCAGATCGAGCCCGGCCAGGGCGTGTGGGCCCGCCTGAAGTACGAGGGCGGGGTGCACCGCGTGCAGCGCGTGCCCGCCACCGAGTCCCAGGGCCGGATCCACACCTCCGCCGCCGGCGTGCTCGTCACGCCCGAGGCCGAGGAGGTCGAGGTCGAGATCGGCCCGAACGACCTGCGGATCGACGTCTACCGCTCCTCGGGCCCCGGCGGCCAGTCGGTCAACACCACCGACTCCGCGGTGCGCATCACCCACCTGCCCACCGGCATCGTCGTCTCCTGCCAGAACGAGAAGAGCCAGCTGCAGAACAAGGAGCAGGCGCTCCGCATCCTGCGCTCCCGGCTGCTCGCCGCCGCGCAGGAGGAGGCCGAGCGGGAGGCGTCGGACGCCCGCCGCAGCCAGGTACGCACGGTCGACCGCTCCGAGCGCATCCGGACATACAACTTCCCGGAAAACCGGATCTCCGACCACCGGGTGGGCTTCAAGGCGTACAACTTGGACCAGGTGCTCGACGGCGAGCTCGACCCGGTCATCCAGGCCTGCGTGGACGCCGACTCGGCGGCCAAGCTCGCCGCCGCCCAGTAAGCCGCGGGCGGGCGTCCGGCGCCCGCCCCGCACCGCACGACCGAAGTACGTACCGGCTGGAGGACCAGTGCAGCAGTCTCCCGGGGGGCGCGCCCCCAAGGCCCGGTCTGTGCTGCTCGCCGAGGTGGCCCAGGCGACCCAGCGGCTGGCCGACGCCGGCGTGCCCTCGCCCCGCTTCGACGCCGAGGAGCTCGCCGCCCACGTGCACGGCGTGAAGCGGTCCCAGCTGCACATGGTGGGCGACGCGGACTTCGACGCCCGGTACTGGGAGGCGATCGCGCGCCGCGAGGCCCGCGAGCCGCTCCAGCACATCACCGGGCGCGCCTTCTTCCGGTACCTCGAACTGCACGTCGGCCCCGGGGTGTTCGTCCCCCGGCCGGAGACCGAGTCGGTGGTGGGCTGGGCGATAGACGCCGTCCGCGCGATGGACGTCGTCGAGCCGCTCATCGTGGACCTGTGCACCGGCTCCGGCGCCATCGCGCTGGCGCTCGCCCAGGAGGTCCCGCGCTCGCGGGTGCACGCCGTGGAGCTGTCCGAGGACGCCCTGGTGTGGACACGCAAGAACGTCGAGGGGTCCCGCGTCGTTCTCCATCAGGGCGACGCGCTGACCGCGCTCCCCGAGCTGGACGGCCAGGTCGACCTGGTCGTCTCCAACCCCCCGTACATCCCGCTGACCGAGTGGGAGCACGTGGCACCGGAGGCGCGCGACCACGACCCCGAGCTCGCGCTCTTCTCCGGGGAGGACGGCCTCGACACCATCCGTGGCATCGAGCGCACCGCACACCGCCTGCTGCGGCCCGGCGGCGTCGTCGTGATCGAGCACGCCGACACCCAGGGCGGCCAGGTGCCGTGGATCTTCACCGAGGAGCGCGGCTGGGCGGACGCCGCCGACCACCCCGACCTGAACAACCGGCCGCGCTTCGCGACCGCCCGCAGGGCGACGCCGTGACCGTATCCGTAGTTCCCCACCGGGCCCCGGCCGCCGCCGGGCGCCGTTCCACCCCCACCACCGTTCCGCACCAGGAGGCCCGCTAATGGCACGGCGATACGACTGCAGCGACGCGACCGACCGCGCGACCGGCCTGCGCGAGGCCGCCTCGGCGGTCCGGCGCGGGGAGCTGGTCGTGCTGCCGACCGACACCGTTTACGGGATCGGTGCGGACGCCTTCAGCTCGGAGGCCGTCGGCGACCTGCTGGAGGCCAAGGGTCGCGGCCGCAACATGCCCTCGCCGGTTCTGGTCGGGTCGCCGAACACCCTGCACGGCCTGGTCACCGACTTCTCCGAGCAGGCCTGGGAGCTGGTCGACGCCTTCTGGCCCGGCGCGCTGACCATCGTCGCGCGGCACCAGCCGTCGCTGACCTGGGACCTGGGCGAGACCCGCGGCACGGTCGCGGTACGGATGCCGCTGCACCCGGTCGCCATCGAGCTGCTGACCGAGTTCGGCCCGATGGCCGTCTCCAGCGCCAACCTCACGGGCCACCCCTCCCCGCAGGACTGCGACGCCGCCCAGGAGATGCTGGGCGACTCCGTCTCCGTGTACCTGGACGGCGGGCCCACCCCGGCCGCCGTGCCGTCCTCCATCGTCGACGTCACCGGCAGGATCCCGCGGCTGCTGCGGGCCGGCGCGATCGACGCCGACGAGCTCCGCAAGGTCGTACCCGAGCTCGAGGTGGCCAATTGATGGCCCCGCAGGGGCGTGGCATAGCGGGAGCGCAGGACGGCTGGACCACTTTCCGCATCCTCCACGTCAGCACCGGCAACGTCTGCCGCTCGCCGATCACCGAGCGGCTGCACCGCCATGGCCTGCAATGCAGACTCGGTACCGAGCTGACCAGCGGCATCGTGGTGGAGAGCGCCGGCACCTGGGGCCACGAGGGCGCCCCCATGGAGACCCACGCCGCCACCGTGTTGGCCGACTACGGCGCGGACGCCGACGGGTTCATCGGCCGTGAGCTGCTGGACGAGCACGTCATCCGCGCCGACCTCGTGCTGACCGCCACCCGCGACCACCGCGCCCAGGTCATCTCCATGGGCCACTCCGCCGGCCTGCGCACCTTCACCCTGAAGGAGTTCAACCGGCTGGTGAAGGCCATAGATCCGGCCACCCTGCCCGAGCCCGACCCGGCGCTGCCCGACGGCGGCCTGGTGGCCCGCGCCCGCGCGCTGGTGGGCGCGGCGGCCGCGCTGCGCGGCTGGCTCCTCGCGCCGAACGCCGAGGCCGACGAGGTGCACGACCCCTACGGCGCGCCCATCACGTTCTTCCGCTCCATCGGCGACGAGATCAACCAGGCCCTCGACCCGGTCGTCACGGCCCTCACAGGAGTCCCCGCACGCGCCTGAGCGGCCCTGTGCCGCCCTGCCCGCCGGCTGGCCGTATCAGCCCGCCACCACCCGCCCGGCCGCCCCGTCACGCCGTACACCGCGCCTGAGCGCCGTTCCGCGCCTACATTGGACGTACGTCCCCCGTACGAGGCCCGGAGCGAGCGATGTCAGCGACTCCCGCGTCCACCCGCAGCGCCACCCCACACACCCGGCCGGTCCGGCAGCAGAGCGACGGACGGCCGCCCGGGCCCGTGGCCACCGCAGCGCCCTGGGGCGGGCCGGGCTTCGACCAGCTGCGCGCCCAGGACCCGCAGATCGCCGACGCGCTGCTCGGCGAGAGCGCCCGGCAGGCGGCGGGCCTCCAGCTGATCGCCGCGGAGAACTTCACCTCGCCCGCCGTACTGGCCGCGCTCGGCTCCCCGCTCGCCAACAAGTACGCCGAGGGCTATCCGGGCGCCCGCCACCACGGCGGCTGCGAGCTGGTGGACTTCGCCGAGCGAACGGCCGTGGAGCGCGCCAAGGCCCTCTTCGGCGCCGAGCACGCCAACGTGCAGGCCCACAGCGGCTCTTCGGCGGTGCTGGCCGCCTACGCCGCGCTGCTGCGCCCCGGGGACAGCGTGCTGGCGATGGCGCTGCCGCACGGCGGCCATCTGACGCACGGCTCGCCGGCGAACTTCTCCGGCCGCTGGTTCGACTTCGCGGGCTACGGCGTGAATCCGGACACCGGGCTGCTGGACTACCGGGCCATCCGGGAGCTGGCGGTGCGGCGCCGCCCGAAGGCCGTCGTCTGCGGCTCCATCTCGTATCCGCGCCACATCGACTACGCGGCCTTTCGGGAGATCGCCGACGAGGTGGGCGCGTACCTCATCGCGGACGCCGCGCACCCCATCGGGCTGGTGGCCGGGGGAGCGGCGCCGAACCCGGTGCCGTACGCCGACGTGGTGTGCGCGACCACGCACAAGGTCCTGCGGGGCCCGCGCGGCGGCATGATCCTGTGCGGCGCCGACCTGGCCGAGCGGATCGACCGGGCGGTGTTCCCGTTCACCCAGGGCGGTGCGCAGATGCACACGGTCGCGGCGAAGGCGGTCGCCTTCGGGGAGGCGTCGAGGCCGGCGTTCGCGGCGTATGCCCATCGGGTGACGGCCAACGCGCGGGCGCTCGCCGCGGCGCTCCAGGACGAGGGCCTTGCGGTCACCACGGGGGGCACCGACACGCACCTGATCACCGCGGACACCGCGCCGCTGGGGCTGGAAGCCCGGACGGCGCGCGGGCGGCTGGCCGCGGCCGGCATCGTCCTGGACACCTGCGCGCTGCCCGGCCCGGTGGACGCCGCGACGCGCAGGACCGGCATCCGGCTGGGCACCGCCGCCGTGTCCACGCAGGGGATGGGAGAAGGGGAGATGGCACGCATCGGGGCGCTGATCGGAGCGGCACTGCGGGAGGACGGCGCGGTCCGTGCAGCCACCACGGAACTGGTCCGGAACTTCCCGCCATATCCCCCACCGGCCTGAATCGGGGAACCACTCGCGCGCGAGGAACGTCCTTACCTACATTCACGGCTGAGGGGCGGACACGCATATGGTGTGTGGCTGTGATGGCCAGCGATACCAATGGGGCAGCCCGTGCGTGAATACCTGCTGACGCTGTGCGTCACGGCCGCGGTCACTTACCTGCTGACCGGGCCGGTACGGAAGTTCGCGATCGCGGCCGGCGCGATGCCGGAGATCCGCGCCCGCGACGTGCACCGCGAACCGACGCCGCGGCTCGGCGGCATCGCGATGTTCGGCGGTCTGTGCGCGGGTCTGCTCGTCTCCGCCCACTTCACGAACATCAAGAGCGTCTTCGAGTTCTCCAACGAGCCGCGCGCGCTCCTCTCGGGCGCCGCGCTGATCTGGATCCTCGGCGTCCTGGACGACAAGTGGGGCGTGGACGCGCTCATCAAGCTCGGCGGGCAGATGATCGCCGCGGGCGTGATGGTCCTGCAGGGTCTGACCATCCTGTGGATCCCGGTGCCCGGCGTCGGCACGGTCTCGCTGACCCCCATGCAGGGCACGCTGCTCACCGTCGCGCTGGTCGTCATCACCATCAATGCGGTGAACTTCGTCGACGGCCTGGACGGCCTCGCCTCCGGCATGGTGTGCATCGCGGCCGCCGCGTTCTTCATGTACGCATACCGCATCTGGTACGGCTACGGCCTGGAGGCGGCGGCGCCCGCCTCCCTCTTCGCGGCGATCCTGATGGGCATGTGCCTGGGCTTCCTGCCGCACAACATGCACCCGGCGCGGATCTTCATGGGCGACTCGGGCTCGATGCTGATCGGGCTGGTGCTGGCCGCGGGCGCGATCTCCGTCACCGGCCAGGTGGACCCCGACGCGATGCAGCTGTTCGCCGGCTCCGAGCGGCTCGCGGTGCACACGATGGTGCCGGTTTACATCCCGCTGCTGCTGCCGCTGACCATCATCGCGGTGCCCTTCGCCGACCTCGTCCTGGCGATCGTGCGGCGCACCTGGAACGGCCAGTCGCCGTTCACGGCCGACCGCGGCCACCTGCACCACCGGCTGCTGGAGATCGGGCACTCGCACAGCCGCGCGGTGCTGATCATGTACTTCTGGTCGGCGCTCATCGCGTTCGGCGCGGTCGCGTACTCGGTGAACAACGCCAGCGTATGGATCGTCCTGGGCATCGTCGCGCTGAGCGCGGTGGGCCTGGGGCTCCTGCTGCTGCCCCGGTTCACGCCGCGGGCGCCGCGCTGGGCGGAGCGGATGGTGCCGCCGCGGTACCGGCGGCGGACCGCGGCGGCCGGTGCGGACAACATGAACGACACGGACGGCGCGGCTTCCGAAGCCGGCTCCGCGGACGCGGCGGCATCGGGGGAGGAGGCGCCGGAACCGGTGCCGGCCGGGCTGCACGGCGCCACCGCGATCGGCGACCGGTCCCGGTTCCAGGACTGGCGACGGGTCGACAGTCGGCACTGAAGCGCAGGTTCCGGAAATTTTCTTGATACGCGTTCGACATTATGTTCGCCACACTGAAAATCGGACGATTCCGTGCGCATAGCACACAAAGTGGCGACCGTCAGTGCACCAACGCGCGGGGTACTGCTCACGTGTGACAGGTAGCACACGAAGTAGGTAAAGACCTCATCAAATAGTTTGTGATACCGTTCACGAGACCCGGTGATAGAGCCGTAAGTCCCGAGTCGGACAGACCATTCGGCTCGTCAGCTCGTCAGCTCGCCGTCGTGCCGGGTCTACGCTCGTCCGCGAGCACACCTGCCCCCACCCCGCCGGAGCGCCGCCATGCAGTCACATGACGCTCGCCTTTTTCTTCGTGCCCTCGTTCCGACGCTTGTCGTCGGTGCCCTCGCCGCCGTCGTCAGTGCGCTGGTCGCCGGCGGGAAGGGTGCGCTCGGCGCCGTGGTCGGTGTGGCGCTGGTGCTCTTTGTGATGGGCCTCAGCCTCGTCGTCCTCCAGCAGACCGCGAAGAAGTACCCCGGGCTGTTCCAGATGATGGGGCTGCTGCTGTACGCCGTGCAGATCCTGTTCGTCGCGGTCTTCCTGTTGGCGTTCAAGGACACTTCCCTTTTCGACACCAAGGCGTTCGCGTTCTCGCTGCTCGCCGCGACTCTCGTGTGGATCGCCGCACAGGCCCGCGGGTACATGAAGGCGAAGATTCTCTACGTCGACCCCGAAGCCGCCGAAGCCAAGCGCGCGGAAACGGCGGGGTCCACGCCGTGAGACGTAGGGCCGGGATAAACGCAGCTGTGGAAGCCTGCTATCGTCCGGTGCCATCTGCGGCACAGTTGGCGCAGGCGGCGCGGCTCCCGAGTCCCCCGGGGCAGGACGAACACCTCCTGTGGCCCCCGCCTGTGATGCGAACCGGCCCAGTGCCGATATGCCGCCCCCAAATCCGTAAGACCAGTCCAGTGCCGTTCCGCGGATCAACGCCGCGCCGACACAACGAGGTTGCCGTACCTATGCGCCACGCTGAAGGAGCTCGCGGTGAGTGCTGACATGAATACGCTCGCCTTTAACACCGAGTGCCACCTCTTCATTCCAGGGTGTGGCTTCGAGGCTCCCGGCCTGCACTCGTTCGTCTTCGATCCGCTCTTCTCGATCGGCAGCTTCAACTTCAACAAGCCGATGCTGCTGGCCCTGCTGAGCACGGTCGTCGTCGTGTGGTTCTTCTGGGCCGCATTCGGCCGGGCGAAGGTCGTGCCGGGCAAGCTGCAGATGATCGGCGAAGCGGGTTACGACTTCGTGCGCCGCGGGCTCGTGTACGACGCGCTCGGCAAGAAGGAGGGCGAGAAGTACGTCCCCTTCATGGTCTCGCTGTTCTTCTTCGTGTGGATCATGAACCTCTGGTCGATCATTCCGGTCGCCCAGTTCCCGGTGACCTCGGTCATCGCGTTCCCCGCGGGCCTGGCCCTCCTGGTCTGGCTCCTGTGGGTGGGCCTCACCTTCAAGAAGCACGGCTTCGTCGGCGCCTTCAAGAACTTCTCCGGCTACGACAAGTCGCTCGGCTGGGTCCTCCCGCTGCTGATGGTCATCGAGCTCCTCTCGAACCTGATCATCCGGCCCTTCACGCACGCGGTGCGACTGTTCGCCAACATGTTCGCGGGCCACATGCTGATCGTGATGTTCACCATCGCCAGCTGGTACCTGCTGAACGGTGTGGGCATCGTCTACGCCGGCGCCTCGTTCGTGATGACCATCCTGATGACCGCCTTCGAGCTCTTCATCCAGGCTGTTCAGGCGTACATCTTCGTCCTGCTGGCCTGCAACTACGTCCAGGGCGCGCTCGCCGAGCACCACTGAGCACCCCGCCTCCCCGATACCCACCAGACGTCCGGTGGCCAACCCCCACCGGTCCGTGCAAGAGAAGGAAGTAACGGCATGTCCGCTGCTCTCGACATGGTCAACCTCGCCGCCCAGAACACGGTGTCCGGCAACGTCAGCGCCATCGGCTACGGTCTCGCCGCGATCGGCCCCGGCGTCGGCGTCGGCATCATCTTCGGTAACGGCACCCAGGCCCTGGCCCGCCAGCCCGAGGCCGCCGGCCTGATCCGCACCAACCAGATCATGGGTTTCGCCTTCTGTGAGGCGCTCGCCCTGATCGGCATCGTCATGGGCTTCGTTTACAAGTAAACCGAGCCACATCGACGAACCCCTTAGACGGAAGGCATTGATGTGAACGCCCTGGTCACCCTGGCGAGCGAGGTCGAGGTTCCTGAGAACCCGCTCGTTCCGCCGATCCCAGAGCTTGTCATCGGCCTGATCGCCTTCTTCCTCGTCTTCGGCTTCCTCGCCAAGAAGCTCCTCCCGAACATCAACAAGGTTCTGGACGAGCGCCGTGCGGCGATCGAAGGCGGCATGGAGAAGGCGGAGGCCGCTCAGGCCGAGGCCCAGCAGGTCCTGGAGGACTACCGGGCCCAGCTCGCCGACGCCCGCCACGAGGCCGCGCGTCTGCGCCAGGAGGCGCAGGAGCAGGGTGCCGCGCTCATCGCCGAGATGCGCGCGGAAGGCCAGCGGCAGCGTGAGGAGATCATCGCCGCCGGTCACGCCCAGATCGAGGCGGACCGGAAGCAGGCCGCGCACACGCTGCGCCAGGACGTGGGCAAGCTCGCCACCGACCTGGCCGGCAAGCTCGTCGGTGAGTCCCTGGAGGACCACGCCCGGCAGAGCCGCACGATCGACCGCTTCCTCGACGAGCTCGAGGCGAAGTCGGCGACCGACACGGCGAAGGCCGAGGCCGGCCGATGAATGGAGCGAGCCGCGAGGCACTGGCCTCCGCACGGGAGCGTCTCGACGCGCTGACGGACAACGCCTCCGTCGACGCGGCGAAGCTCGCCGAGGAGCTGGCTGCCGTCACCGCGCTGCTCGACCGCGAGGTGTCGCTGCGTCGGGTCCTCACCGACCCGGCGCAGGCCGGCGAGGCCAAGGCCGAGCTGGCCGGGCGTCTGCTGGGCAGCCAGGTCGGCGGCGAGACCGTTGATCTGGTCGCCGGCATGGTCCGCTCCCGCTGGTCGCAGTCGCGCGACCTGGTGGACGGCATCGAGGAGCTGGCGTACGGCGCCGACCTCGTCGCCGCGCAGCGGGCCGGGGCGCTCGACGACGTGGAGGACGAGCTGTTCCGGTTCGGCCGGATCGTGTCCTCCTCGGCCGAGCTGCGTTCCGCACTGACCGACCGCCGGGCGGACGACACGGCCAAGGCCGGGCTGATCCGCTCGCTGCTGGGCGGCCGGGCGAACCCGGTCACCGAGCGCCTGGTCGTGCGACTCGTCGCACAGCCGCGGGGCCGTAGCCTGGAGGCGGGGCTGGACGCCCTGGCCAAGCTGGCCGCGCACCGCCGGGACCGGCTGGTCGCGGTGGTCACCTCCGCGGTGCCGATCAGCGAGACCCAGAAGCAGCGCCTGGGCGCTGCCCTCACCTCGCTGTACGGCCGGCAGGTCCACCTGAACCTCGACGTGGACCCCGAGGTCCTCGGCGGCGTGCAGGTGCGCATCGGTGACGAGGTCATCAACGGCACCATCTCCGAGCGCCTGGACGAGGCGACCCGGCGGATGGCCGGCTGAGACAGCCAACCAACTCAACAGCATGAGCAGCGGCCCGAGTTGGGCCGTACGCAGGGAAAGATCAAGGGGGCGAACCCGCCCCCTGCCTGCGGCGGGGGAGAACCGTACCCCGCATGAAGACTTCGGGCCCAACAAGGAGAGCAGGGAACCCAGATGGCGGAGCTCACGATCCGGCCGGAGGAGATCCGGGACGCGCTGGAGAACTTTGTCCAGGCGTACAAGCCGGACGCGGCCTCGCGCGAGGAGGTCGGGACGGTCAGCGAGGCCGGTGACGGCATCGCGAAGGTCGAGGGTCTTCCCTCGGCGATGGCGAACGAACTGCTGAAGTTCGAGGACGGCACCCTCGGCCTCGCGCTGAACCTCGAAGAGCGCGAGATCGGTGCGGTCGTCCTCGGCGAGTTCAGCGGTATCGAGGAGGGCCAGCCGGTGCAGCGCACCGGTGAGGTGCTCTCGGTCGCCGTGGGCGAGGGCTACCTCGGCCGCGTCGTCGACCCGCTGGGCAACCCGATCGACGGCCTCGGCGAGATCGAGTCCGAGGGCCGCCGCGCCCTGGAGCTGCAGGCTCCGGGCGTCATGGTCCGTAAGTCGGTCCACGAGCCGATGCAGACCGGCTACAAGGCCGTCGACTCGATGGTGCCGATCGGCCGCGGTCAGCGTCAGCTGATCATCGGCGACCGCCAGACCGGCAAGACCGCGCTGGCCGTCGACACCATCATCAACCAGCGCGACAACTGGCGCTCGGGCGACCCGAACAAGCAGGTCCGCTGCATCTACGTCGCGGTCGGCCAGAAGGGCTCCACCATCGCGTCCGTGCGCGGCGCCCTGGAGGAGGCCGGCGCCCTGGAGTACACGACGATCGTCGCGGCTCCGGCGTCCGACCCGGCGGGCTTCAAGTACCTCGCCCCCTACACCGGCAGCGCCATCGGCCAGCACTGGATGTACCAGGGCAAGCACGTCCTGATCATCTTCGACGACCTGTCGAAGCAGGCCGACGCCTACCGCGCCGTGTCGCTGCTGCTGCGCCGTCCGCCGGGCCGTGAGGCCTACCCGGGCGACGTCTTCTACCTGCACTCGCGCCTGCTGGAGCGTTGCGCGAAGCTGTCGGACGACATGGGCGCCGGCTCGATGACCGGTCTGCCGATCGTCGAGACCAAGGCGAACGACGTGTCGGCGTTCATTCCGACCAACGTCATCTCCATCACCGACGGCCAGTGCTTCCTGGAGTCCGACCTGTTCAACGCGGGCCAGCGCCCGGCGCTGAACGTCGGTATCTCCGTCTCCCGAGTCGGTGGTTCCGCGCAGCACAAGGCCATGAAGCAGGTCTCCGGCCGGCTCCGCGTGGACCTCGCCCAGTTCCGTGAGCTGGAGGCGTTCGCCGCCTTCGGTTCCGACCTGGACGCCGCTTCCAAGGCCCAGCTCGCCCGTGGTCAGCGCATGACCGAGCTGCTCAAGCAGGGCCAGTACCAGCCGATGCCCGTCGAGGAGCAGGTCGTCTCCATCTGGGCCGGTACCACCGGCAAGATGGACGACGTCCCGGTGGAGGACATCCGCCGCTTCGAGCGCGAGCTCCTGGACTGGATGGGCCGCGAGAAGAAGGAGCTGCTCACCAGCATCGTCGAGGGCGGCAAGATGTCCGACGACACCATCCAGGCCCTTACCGAGTCGGTCTCCACCTTCAAGCAGCAGTTCGAGACCTCGGACGGCAAGCTGCTCGGTGAGGACGCTTCGGTCAGCGCCGCCAAGTGACGACGGAAGGGACCTGATCCATGGGAGCCCAGCTCCGGGTCTACAAGCGTCGCATCCGCTCCGTCACCGCGACCAAGAAGATCACCAAGGCGATGGAGATGATCGCCGCCTCGCGCATCGTCAAGGCGCAGCGCCAGGTGGCGGCATCGACGCCGTACGCGAGTGAACTGACCCGCGCGGTGACGGCGGTTGCCACCGGCTCGAACACCCAGCACCCGCTGACGACCGAGGCGGAGCAGCCGGCCCGGGCCGCGGTCCTGCTCATCACGAGCGACCGCGGTCTCGCGGGCGGCTACTCCTCCAACGCCATCAAGGCCGCCGAGCAGCTCACCGAGCGGCTCAAGGGCGAGGGCAAGGAGGTCGACACCTACATCGTCGGCCGCAAGGGTGTGTCGTACTACGCCTTCCGTGAGCGCAAGGTCGTGGAGTCGTGGACCGGCTTCACCGACAGCCCGACGTACGCGGACGCCAAGGCGGTCGCGGCGCCCCTGATCGAGGCCGTCCAGCAGGACACGGCCGAGGGCGGCGTGGACGAGCTGCACATCGTCTTCACCGAGTTCGTGTCGATGATGACGCAGACGCCGGTCGACAACCGGCTGCTGCCGCTCAGCCTCGACGCGAAGGACGCCGACGACGAGTCGGCCGCGAACGAGCTGCTGCCGCTGTTCGACTTCGAGCCGTCGGCCGAGGACGTCCTGGACGCCCTGCTGCCGCGGTACGTCGAGTCGCGCATCTACAACGCGCTGCTGCAGTCGGCCGCCTCCGAGCACGCCGCCCGCCGGCGCGCGATGAAGTCGGCGACCGACAACGCGGAAGAGCTCATCAAGTCGCTCTCGCGGCTTGCCAACCAGGCCCGCCAGGCCGAAATCACCCAGGAAATCAGCGAGATCGTCGGTGGCGCGAGCGCACTGGCCGACGCGACCGCGGGGAGTGACTGACAACTATGACCACCACTGTTGAGCCGACCGCTGCAGCGGGCGTGGCCACGGGCCGCGTCGCGCGGGTCATCGGCCCGGTCGTCGACGTGGAGTTCCCCGTCGACGCGATGCCGGACATCTACAACGCGCTGACCGTCGAGGTCGCCGACCCGGCCGAGGCCGGGGCGAAGAAGACGCTGACCCTGGAGGTCGCCCAGCACCTGGGTGACGGCCTGGTCCGCGCGATCTCGATGCAACCCACCGACGGTCTGGTCCGCCAGGCCTCGGTGACCGACACCGGCACGGGCATCACCGTCCCCGTCGGCGACGTCACCAAGGGCAAGGTGTTCAACACCCTCGGCGAGATCCTCAACAAGCCCGAGGCGGCTGCCGAGGTCACCGAGCGCTGGCCCATCCACCGCAAGGCCCCCACCTTCGACCAGCTCGAGTCCAAGACCGAGATGTTCGAGACCGGCGTCAAGGTAATCGACCTGCTGACCCCGTACGTCAAGGGCGGCAAGATCGGTCTGTTCGGTGGTGCCGGTGTCGGCAAGACCGTTCTGATCCAGGAAATGATCTACCGCGTGGCCAACAACCACGACGGTGTGTCGGTGTTCGCGGGCGTCGGTGAGCGTACCCGTGAGGGCAACGACCTCATCGAGGAAATGAGCGACTCGGGCGTCATCGACAAGACCGCCCTGGTCTTCGGTCAGATGGACGAGCCGCCGGGCACCCGTCTGCGGGTCGCGCTGGCCGGTCTGACGATGGCGGAGTACTTCCGTGACGTCCAGAAGCAGGACGTCCTCTTCTTCATCGACAACATCTTCCGGTACACCCAGGCGGGTTCCGAGGTGTCCACCCTGCTGGGCCGCATGCCCTCCGCGGTGGGTTACCAGCCGAACCTGGCGGACGAGATGGGCCTCCTGCAGGAGCGCATCACCTCGACCCGTGGTCACTCGATCACCTCGATGCAGGCGATCTACGTCCCCGCGGACGACCTGACCGACCCGGCGCCGGCGACCACCTTCGCCCACCTGGACGCCACGACCGTTCTGTCGCGTCCGATCTCGGAGAAGGGCATCTACCCGGCGGTGGACCCGCTGGACTCGACGTCCCGCATCCTGGACCCGCGGTACATCACGCAGGAGCACTACGACTGCGCGATGCGCGTGAAGACGATCCTGCAGAAGTACAAGGACCTGCAGGACATCATCGCGATCCTCGGTATCGACGAGCTGGGCGAAGAGGACAAGCTGGTCGTCCACCGTGCCCGTCGCGTCGAGCGCTTCCTGTCGCAGAACACCCACGTGGCGAAGCAGTTCACCGGTGTCGACGGTTCGGACGTGACGCTGGACGAGTCCATCTCCGCGTTCAACGCGATCTGCGACGGTGAGTACGACCACTTCCCCGAGCAGGCGTTCTTCATGTGCGGTGGCATTGAGGACCTCAAGGCCAACGCCAAGGAGCTGGGCGTCTCCTGACCCCCGGCTTCCGGTCCCGGGGGCGGTCGTGGCCGCCCCCGGTGCCGACGCCCACTAGTATTTGACCCGACATCTGCTGTTCCCGGCAGGTGAAGACCCGAGGAGCCATCGTGGCTGAGCTGCACGTCGAGTTGGTCGCCGCGGACCGTCAGGTCTGGTCCGGCGAGGCCAGCCTGGTCGTCGCGCGCACCTCGTCGGGCGACATCGGCGTCATGCCCGGTCACCAGCCGCTGCTCGGCGTGCTGGAGTCCGGTCCGGTGACGATTCGTACGACCGGCGAAAGCGGGGACGGCACGGTCGTCGCCGCGGTGCACGGCGGCTTCATCTCGTTCGCCGACAACAAGCTGTCTCTGCTCGCGGAGATCGCCGAGCTGTCGGACGAGATCGATGTCCAGCGCGCGGAGCGGGCCCTGGAGCGTGCGAAGTCGGAGGCCGACGCGGCCGCCGAGCGCCGCGCCGATGTCCGGCTGCGTGCGGTGACAGGCGTTCACTGAACCCCGTCACAGACGAGCTTTACCCTCAGCCGCGGGCTGCGCTGGAATTCTCCAGAGCGGTCCGCGGCTGAGGCGATGCAGGTGCGTAACCGTATTCGAGGCGAGGAGGTCGGTGGAGATGGTCCTCGCTCTGTGTGTGAGCGCCGCGGTCGTCGTCCTGGTACTACTGGGGCTCTTCGTCTTCGGACTGCGGCGGCGGCTGATCCAGCGGTCCGGCGGCACGTTCGACTGCAGCCTGCGCTGGGACGTGCCCGCCGCGGCGGCCGTGACGACGCCGGACGGCGAGCCCAGCGGCAAAGGCTGGATCTACGGCGTGGCCCGGTACAACGGCGACCGCGTGGAGTGGTTCCGGGTCTTCTCCTATGCGCCCCGCCCACGGCGCATCCTGGAGCGCGCCTCCATCGAGGTACTGGAGCGGCGCAGCCCGGAGGGCGAGGAGGAGCTGGCCCTGCTCTCCGACTCCATCGTCCTCGCCTGCCGGCATCGGGGCACGCGCCTGGAGCTGGCGATGAGCGAGGACGCGCTCACCGGCTTCCTCGCCTGGCTGGAGGCGGCACCACCCGGACAGAGAGTCAACGTGGCTTGACGACTGTCCGGGTTTCCTGTTTTCCGGGAGCTGCTCCTTCGGAAGCTGCCTTTCCGGGGAGTGCCGCGGGTCCGGCCCGGCGCTAGGGCTGCGCGCGGCCGAGGCCCAGTTCCTGGGCGAGCACGGCCGCCTGCACCCGGCTGCGCAGCTCCAGCTTGTTCAGCACCCGGCTGACGTGGGTTTTCACGGTGGCCTCGGCCATGTCCAGGCGGGCCGCGACGGCCGCGTTGGAGAGCCCTTCGCCCAGGCAGCCCAGCACCTCGCGCTCCCGCGGGGTGAGCACGTCGAGAACGGCGGCGTCCGCTGCCGGACCGGCCGGGCGCGGCGCCGCGAACTCCGCGATCAGCCGCCGGGTGACGGCGGGCGCGATGATCCCCTCGCCGGCCGCGACCGTACGGACCGCCGACAGCAGCGTCGCCGCGTCGCTGGTCTTCAGCAGGAAGCCGGCCGCGCCCGCGCGCAGCGCCCCGAAGACGTACTCGTCCAGGTCGAACGTGGTCAGCACCAGCACGTCGGCCAGGCCCTGCCCGGTGATCTCTCGGGTGGCCGAGACGCCGTCCAGCCGCGGCATCTGGACGTCCATCAGCACCAGGTCGGGGCGGAGCTCCGCGGCCAGCCGGACCGCCTCCTCGCCGTCGGCGGCCTCCCCGGCCACCTCGATGTCGGGCGCCGAGCGCAGGATGAGGACCAGGCCCGCGCGGACGGCCGACTGGTCCTCGGCCACCAGGACCCGGATCGGGCGGGGCGCCCGGCCGGGGCTCCCGGTGCGGTCGGTGGATCGGGTCGTCATGAGGCAGCCTCCTTCTCGTCGGCGGGCAGGGTCGCCCGTACGCGCCACACGTCTCCGTCGGGGGCCGCGTCGAACGTCCCGTGCAGCAGGGCGGCCCGCTCCCGCATCCCGACCAGCCCGGCGCCCGAGCCGGGCGCGCGCGGTCCGGGGCGCCGGTCGTAGGGGCTGGTGACGGCGAGCGACAGGGCGCCGTCGGTGCGGCCGATGCGGACGGTCACCTCGCCGGGTGCCGCGTGCTTGAGCGCGTTCGTCACGGACTCCTGGACGATCCGGTACGCGGCGAGCTCCACCGGCGCGGCGAGCGCGGGGCAGCCGGGCGGGCGCTCGTCGACGAGGGCGAAGGTGAGGCCGCTGCCGGCGCCGTGGCCGCGGGCGCGCTCCAGGAGGGCGTCCAGGGCGTCGAGGCGGGGTGTGACGGCCGGCGCGTCCTGCGCCCCGGCGTCCCGCAGCAGGCCGATGATGCGGCGCATCTCCGCCAGGCCCTGCACGCTGTTCTCGCGGATGACGCCGAGTGCGTCGCCGGTCGCGGCGGGGTCGTCGAGGGCCTGGGCCGCGGTGGCGTGGATGGCGATGGCCGAGAGGTGGTTGGCGACCATGTCGTGCAGCTCCCGGGCCATCCGGGCGCGCTCGGCGAGGACGGCCTCCCGGCGGTCCAGTTCGGCCAGCAGCGCGGTCTGCTCGGCGCGCAGCCGGGCGGCCTGGGCGGCGTCGCGGTGGTCGCGGATGAGGACCGCTGTCCAGGCCGGGCCGACCGTGCCGACGCCGACCGCGACGCCGATGAGCAGCGCCTCCGGGTCGCGGAGCAGGGCCACGGGCAGCAGCGTGGCGAGGACGGTGACCAGGGCGCAGGCGCGGGGGATGCGGCGGGCCGCGGCCGGCGTGCCGTACATGACGGCCGCGTAGATCACGTCGGTGAACATCAGCACGGTGGCGATCACCGTGCCGCACAGCACGTCCAGGCCCATCGCCGCGACGCCGACGGCCAGGGCCGTGCCCGGCGCGGTGCGGCGCAGCAGCTCGGCGCCGGACATGGCGGCGAGCGCGAGCAGCGCGAGCTGCGCCGGCAGGCCGAACAGCGGCGGGCCGCCGTGCAGCCCGAGGAACCACAGCAGTAAGCCGCCGAGCAGGCCGGATGCCGCGATGAGGACGTCATCGCGGTGCGGGCGGCCGGGGGCGGTGAAGGGGCGCACCCTGCCATCCAACACGGCGGGGCCGCGCCGGGCCTCCCTACCCGTGACGATCCGCGGCCGGCGGCGCGTACATCGAAGGATGCAGTGGCGGATCGTCACGGGCGACGACGAAAAGGGCGTCCGGGGCGCGGAGGCTGGTGGGGAGGGAGAGGAGCGAACCGTGATCGTGACGCTGGTCGTGCTGTGCGAAGTCGGCTTCTGGGTGCTGTTGGTCGCGGGGCTGGCGCTGCGCTATCTGGCGCGGCTGCCGCGGGCCGGGGCCACGGTCCTGCTGCTGGAGCCGCTGCTGGAGCTGGTCCTGCTCGTGGTGACGGTCATCGACCTGCGCAACGGTGCGCAGGCGGACTGGAAGCACGGGCTGGCCGCCGTCTACATCGGCTTCACGGTGGCCTACGGCCACTACACGATCCGGTGGGCGGACGGGCAGTTCGCGTACCGCTTCGCGGGCGGGCCGAAGCCGCCGGGCGCCGGGTACGGCCGGGCGCGCGCGGTGCACGAGTGGAAGCTGTGGCTGCGCACGGTGGTGATGGGGCTGGTCGCGGCCGGGCTGCTGCAGGCGGCCGTCTGGTACGTGGGGGACGGCGACACCGCGTCGCTGCGGTCCTGGCAGCTCACGGCGGCCCGCATCGTCGGCATCCACGGGCTGATCGCCCTCACGTACACGATCTGGCCGAAGCAGCCGAAGAGGGGCGAGCGGGCGCAGGAGGCGGACGGGTCCGGGGGCGCCACGGGGGAGCGGCCCCGGACCCTGACCAAGCCGTGATCAGGACCGGGGGCCGCTCAGCGCTCGCCGCCGGGCACCCAGAGCACGTCGCCCAGCTCCTTGTTCGCCGTCCGCGCGAGGATGAACAGCAGGTCGGAGAGGCGGTTGAGGTAGGTGGCGGTGAGGGGGTTCATGGTCTCGCCGTGCGCCTCCAGGGCCGCCCAGGTGGACCGCTCGGCGCGCCGGACGACCGTGCATGCCTGGTGCAGCAGGGCCGCGCCGGGCGTGCCGCCGGGCAGGATGAAGCTGCGGAGCTTCTCCAGCTGTTCCAGGAAGTGGTCGCAGTCCGCCTCCAGCTTGTCGATGTAGCTCTGCTCGACCCGCAGCGGCGGGAATTCCGGGTCCGCCACGACCGGCGTCGAGAGGTCGGCGCCCACGTCGAAGAGGTCGTTCTGGACGCGGACGAGGACCTTGACGACCTCCTCGGCGAGGTCGCCGAGGGCGATGGCACTGCCGATGACGGCGTTGGCCTCGTTGGCGTCGGCGTAGGCCGCGATCCGCAGATCGGTCTTGGCGGTCCGGCTCATGTCGCCGAGGGCGGTGGTGCCCTGGTCGCCGGTGCGGGTGTAGATGCGCGTCAGATTGACCATCCCGCCAGCGTAGTTATGCCCCGGCCTTCCGGAAGACGCGTGTGCCGACCGTCACGGCGAGCGCGGCGAGGGCGAGCGCGACCAGGACGCCGTACAGCATGTGCGCGGTGGCGTACCGACCCACGTACGCGTCCCGCACCGCGTCCACCAGATAGCGCAGCGGCATGAGGTGCGACAGGGCGTCCAGCCAGCCGGGGCCCAGCGCCATCGGCAGCATCAGCCCGGAGAGCAGCATGGCCGGCATGGTCAGCGCGTTGATGACCGGCCCGAACTCCTGGGGCGTACGGACCTTCAGCGCCAGCGCGTACGACAGCGACGCGAGCGACACGACCAGCAGCGCGACGAAGCCGAAGCCGATGAGGAGCCCGGCGAGCGGCGCGCGCAGCCCCATGGCCAGCGCGACGAGGACCAGCAGGACGGCCTGGAAGACGAAGAGCAGGGCGTCGCGCAGCACCCGCCCGAGGAGCAGCGCGAGCCGGCTGACCGGGGTGACGCGCATCCGCTCCACCACCCCGTGGTTCTTCTCGATGATGATCGCGAAGCCGCAGAACGAGGCGCCGAACAGGGCGAGTTGGAGCAGCAGTCCCGGGACCAGCACCTGCCATGAGCTGCCGGCCGAGCCGAGCGGCAGGCCGGTCAGCAGCGGGCCGAAGAAGAGCAGGTAGAGCAGCGGCATCAGGATGCCGAAGAGGATCTGGAACTTCGAGCGCAGGGTCTGGCGGGCGTAGCGCTCGAAGACCAGTGCGGTGTCGGAGAGGGTCGTGGACATCGGGACGGGCTCCTCATACGGAGAGCGGGGCGGGTTTCTCGGCGGCGGGGGAGCGGCCGGTGAGGGCCAGGAAGGCGTCCTGGAGGGAGGCGGCGGCCGAGCCGGCGTACCGCTCCTTGAGCGCGGCGGGTGGGCCCTCGGCCACCACGACGCCGTGGTCGATGACGACCAGCCGGTCGGCGAGCGCGTCGGCCTCGTCGAGGTAGTGGGTGGTCAGCACGACGGTGGTGCCGTGCTCGTCACGGATGCGGCGGACCAGGTCCCACAGGTCGGCGCGCCGCCCGGGGTCCAGCCCGGTGGTCGGCTCGTCGAGGAACAGCACCTCGGGCCGGTGGATGAGTCCCATGGCGAGGTCGAGCCGGCGCCGCTGGCCACCCGAGAGCGCGGCCGTCTTCCGGTCCAGCAGCCCTTCCAGGCCCAGGTCGGCGGCGAGTTCGCGGGCGCGCGCCACGGCCTCGGACCTGCCGAGCCGGTACAGCCGGCCCTGGGTGACCAGCTCCTCGCGTACCGAGACGGTCGGGTCGACGCCGCCGGACTGGGCGACGTACCCGGTCCGCCGCCGTACGCCCGCCGGGTCGCGGGCGAGGTCGCAGCCCGCGACGGTGGCGGTGCCGCCGGTGGGCGGCAGCAGCGTGGTGAGCATGCGCAGGGTCGTGGTCTTGCCGGCGCCGTTGGGGCCGAGGAGGCCGAGGATCTCGCCGTGCTCGGCGGTGAGGTCGACGGAGCGGACGGCTTCGACGGGGCCGCGCTTGGTCTGGAAGGTCCGGGACAGGCCGGAGGCGGTGATGGCGGGCATGGCGGCAAGAAAAGCAGAGCGGCCACAATTTTGCAATGCCACCAAATTTTCAGGGCGCACAACCGGACCTAGGATGAGGCCATGAGCGAGGAGCCGAAGAAGGGCGAGGAGCCGAAGAAGGAAGGGCTGCGCGAGCGGAAGAAGCGGCAGACCCGGCAGTACCTGTCGGACGTGGCCACCGGCCTCTTCCTGGAGCGCGGCTTCGACGCGGTGACCGTCGCGGAGATCGCCGAGGCGTGCGAGGTCTCCGTCAACACCGTCTACAACTACTTCCCCGCCAAGGAGGACCTCTTCTTCGACCGCAGCAAGGGCGTCGTGGAACGGCTCTCGCGCTGGGTGCGCGCGCGGAGCGCCGGCGAGTCGGCCGCCGCCGCGGTCCTCCGCGAGCTGCGCGAGGAGGTCGAGGCGGTCTCGCCGCGGGTGGGGCTCTTCGAGGGGTACGAGCGGTTCATGAAGGTCATCCACGGCTCGGCGGCCTTGAAGGCGCGGCTGTGGTACCTCCAGCAGGAGACGGCCGACCACCTGGAGCGCACGCTGTGCGAGGAGGTCGGCGCCGACGAGGGCGATCTGCTGCCGGTCCTGGTGGCCGGGCAGCTGAACTGGGTGCACGCCACGCTCATGGCCCACATCGGCCGCGCGATGACCGCGGGCCGGAAGCCGGCCGAGGCGTCGCGGGAAGCGCTGGATCTGCTGGACGAGCTGGCGGACCTGCTCAGCGAACGGGTACTCAACTACGCCGTGCGGGCGGCCGCCTGACCGGTGTGATGTCCGTCATGTGAGACAGGACGCACTCGCCAGACCTCCCGAGGGAGGCGAACGGGCGCTAACGTCGCCCGGGAGAAGTCGTGAAGTGCACAGGGTGTGAGGGGTCGTTCAGTGGCAAGGAAGCTCGCCGTCATCGGGGCCGGACTCATGGGATCCGGTATCGCACAGGTCTCGGCGCAGGCCGGCTGGGACGTGACCCTCCGGGACGTCACCGACGGCGCGCTGGCCCGCGGCCGCAGCGGCATCGAGGCGTCGTACGAGAAGTTCGTCGCCAAGGGCAAGCTGGACGCGGCCGCCGCCGAGCAGGCGCTGGCCCGCATCACCACCACCACCGACCTGGACGCGGCCGCCGACGCGGACATCGTCGTCGAGGCCGTCTTCGAGAAGATCGAGATCAAGCGGGAGATCTTCCAGGAGCTGGACAAGCTGGTCCGGGAGGACACCGTCCTGGCCTCCAACACCTCCGCCATCCCGATCACCAAGATCGCGGCGGCCACCTCCCGCCCCGAGCGGGTCGTGGGTGCGCACTTCTTCTCGCCGGTGCCGATGATGCAGCTGTGTGAGCTGGTGCGCGGTTACAAGACCACCGACGAAACGCTCACCACCGCGCGGGAGTTCGCCGAGTCGGTCGGCAAGACCTGCATCGTCGTCAACCGTGACGTGGCCGGCTTCGTCACCACCCGGCTCATCTCGGCGCTGGTCGTCGAGGCCGCCAAGCTCTACGAGTCCGGCGTGGCCACCGCCGAGGACATCGACACCGCCTGCAAGCTGGGCTTCGGGCACGCGATGGGCCCGCTGGCCACCGCCGACCTCACGGGCGTCGACATCCTCCTGCACGCCACCGAGAACATCTACACCGAATCGCAGGACGAGAAGTTCGCGCCGCCGGAGCTCATGCGCCGCATGGTGGATGCAGGCGATATCGGCCGCAAGAGCGGGCAGGGATTCTACGAGCACTGAGAAGTCCGTGCCCGACCACGGGCGCGGGCTCCGGAAGCCCGCGCCCCGGACCTCGGCCCGGGGAACGCCGGGGTTCCCGCACGACCCGATGCCACACCCGTTCGGCCGTCACTCGGCCGAGTGATTTCGGTATCGGTTCGCTTACAGGCGGCAACTTCGTCGTGTGAGAGGCAGTCAGTTCTGTAGACGCAAAAAACATTTCGCATCACTACGGGGAGCGCATATGCACATCAAGGGCGACCACGCCGAGCTGGTCGTCGGGGGGCGCCTCGACGTACGCAGCGCGGCGGACGCCCGTACGGCCCTGCACACCGCCGTCGACTCCGGCCGTGGCGACCTGGTACTGGACCTGACCGAGCTGGACTCCTGGGACGCCACCGGGCTCGGCGTGATCATGGGCGCGCACCGCCGTGCGGGCCGGGTGAACCGCCGTCTCGTGCTGCGCGGAGTGCCGCCCCAGATGCAGCGCCTGCTGGTGGCCACCCGGTTGCATCGCATTCTGGCCATCGAGGGCGGCATCGAAGCGGAGTCGCTGCCCCGCGTCTGAGACCGGGTGACCTGCGAGGAGCCGTACGGCCGCCGGGAAGTGGGAGGCGGAAGTGGCGCATACGCGGTGATCCTCACGAATCCGTGACGTACCGGTCAGAGCAGGACCCCGGCGCATCATAGATACTGTCCGAGGCTTAATGTTCGGTTTCGTCGCGTCCCGGACGGCCGCGGCGGACACCGGACCACAGCGGCGGCCGGGGCGACCCGTCCCGGCCCGGTCGGGGAGTGCGGACGGCCGGGAGAGCAGTTCGGCACGCCACGCATCTGGGGGGCTCGATTCCATGGATCCGCACAACGGCCGGCGGCCGGAGGAGCACAGCGCGCAGGACCACCCTGCGGGCCCGTTCCCGTCCGGCACCGGCAGCCGGCAGTTCACGCCGCCGGACGGCCCGGCGCGCACCGCCCGCCTGATCGCCGGCGACTACCTGCTCACCGTCAACCCCGTCGACGGCAGCGAGATCGAACCGACCCCGCCGGGCGAGGAGCCGGGCGCACCGCAGAAGCAGACGCCCAAGGAGCGCGCCGAGCGGAACCGCGCCACGAGCGCGCCGCCGGTGCCGCCCGGCGGCCTCGCGCACCCCGTGGACCGCCTCCCGCTGCTGGAGCGCCAGGAGGAGACCGACCGGCTGACCCGGCTGCTCACCCGCGGCCGCTCCGTACGCCTCACCGGCCCCGCCGGCGCCGGCCGCACGCGGCTGCTGGACGCGGTCGCCACCGCCTGCGCCGGCCTCGCGCCCGACGGCGTCGTCCGGCTCTCCGGGTACCGCCGCACGGCCACCGACCTGATGTACGACCTCTTCGCCGCCGTGCACCGCACGCCGACGTACCGGCCGGGCCGCCCCGAGCTGCTCACCGCGCTCGCCGGCATCGGCGCCGTGGTGCTCGTGGACGACCTGGAGTTCGGCGGCGAGCCGCTGGAGGAGCTGCTGGCCGCCACCCCCGAGTGCGCCTTCCTGCTCTCGGCCACGACCGACGTGCCCGCGCCCTCCGCCGCCTCGCACATCGAAGAGGTCTTCGTCTCAGGGCTCGGCCGCGCCGCCTGCCAGGAACTGCTGGAGCGCGCGGCGGGCCGGCCGCTCACCGAGGAGGAGGCCGCCTGGGCGGGCGACCTCTGGTTCGAGTCCGAGGGGCTGCCGCTGCGCTTCCTGCAGGCCGGCGCGGTCCTGCGGCAGCGCGACCGGCTGCGCACCGATGCGCCGACGGACGGTACGGCGGAGGACGGCGACCCGACGGGCCCGGCGGACGTACCGCCGCTGCCCGGCATTCCGCAGGCCGGCTCGTTCGCCACGCTCATCGCGGAGCGGCTGACCCCTGTCGCGCAGGACACGCTGCGGCTGGCCGTCGCCCTCGGCGGCGACCTCCCGCACCCCGCCCACCTCCCCGCGCTGTTCAAGGACCCGCACGCCGACGCCGTCCTCGGCGACCTGCTGGCCTGCGGGCTCGTCAGCCCCGCCGGCACCCACCACCGCCTCGCCGCGACCGTGCTGGACCAGCTCACCGCCGCCGGCTACGCCGAGGGCGCCGCCGGCCGTGCGCACGCCGCGGCGCAGCACTACTCCTGGTGGGCCGGACACCACTCGGTCGCCCCCGAGCGGGCCGCGGCCGAAGCCGACGCGATGCTCGCCGCGATGGCCCGGCTCACCGCGAGCCGCGAGTCCGGCCACGCCAGCGCCGCCGTGCTGCTCGCCCGCACCGCCGCCCCCGCCTTCGCCGCCGCCCTGCAGTGGAACGCCTGGGAGCGCAGCCTCCGGCACGGCCAGGAGGCCGCCAGGATCGCCGGCGAGGTCGGCGAAGAGGCGTACTTCCACCACGAGCTGGGCGTCCTCGCGCTCTGCCTGGGCAACCCGGACAAGGCCCGCGCCGAACTGGAGGCGTCCATCGGGCTGCGCGGCGCGCTCGCCGACCGGCGCGGCGCCGTCGCGGGCCGGCGCGCCCTCGCCCTGGTCGCCGACCGTACCGGGGTGCCCGTGTCGACCGAGGTCACCGCGGCCGCGGTGGCGGCGGCCGGCGAGGAGGTGCCGCTGGTCGGGACGGACGAGTCGGCCTCGCCGCCCGGCTCCCCGACCGCGATCACCACGCCGGTGCCGCGGGTGGACGAGACCGCGGCGACCGTGCTGGCCCCCGCCGTCACCGCCGAGCCGGCGCCGTCGGCCCCCGCGAAGAAGAAGCGGGCGGTCTTCAGCGGCGCGCGCCGCAACGTGGTCGCGGCCGGCGCGGGCGCCCTGCTGGCCGCCGTCCTCGGCACGATCGTGACGCTCGGCGCCACCTCCGGCGGCGACACCCCCGCCGACAAGGTCAAGTCGGAGCAGTCGGCCGAGGAGGGCAAGGACGACGGCGGCCTCACCGCCGACGAGCCGAGCCAGGGTTCGAGCCGCGGCTCCGGCCCCTGGAACGGCGGCACCGGCGCCCGTACCGGCGAGCCCGCCGACTCCGGCACCACCCGCCCCGGCGACCCCGCCACCAGCGGCGAGCCCACCACCCCGGGCACCACCGAGCCGGGCGACGAGCCCTCCGACTCCACGGGGCCGACGACCTCGCCGGGCAAGCCGACGCCCCCCACGCACAAACCGACCCACGAGCCCACCCACAAGCCCACGCCGCCGACGAGCGACCCCACCGACCCGACGGAGGACCCCACGCCGACGGAGGAGCCGACCACTCCGGACCCGACGGACGACCCGACCACCGGCGACTCGCAGAGCCCGTCGCAGACCGCGAGCGGCCCCTCGGCGAGCAGCCCGATGAGCGCGGGCCCCGACGACACCGCGTCGGGAGCGGGCGAGCCGACGGCCTGACCGCACCCGGCCCCGAACGTCGCACACCGGCCCGCCCGCGAGAGGTTCGCGGGCGGGCCGGTGCGTAGGTACGGGGGAGGGCCGGGCTTCTAGAACAGCCGCAGCTTGTCGTCCTCGATGCCGCGCAGCGCGTCGTAGTCCAGGACGACGCAGCCGATGCCGCGGTCGGTGGCCAGCACCCGGGCCTGCGGCTTGATCTCCTGCGCCGCGAACACCCCCTTCACGGGGGCGAGGTGCGGGTCGCGGTTGAGGAGTTCGAGGTAGCGGGTCAGCTGCTCGACACCGTCGATCTCGCCGCGCCGCTTGATCTCCACGGCGACGGTCCCGCCGTCCGCATCCCGGCACAGAATGTCCACCGGGCCGATCGCGGTGGGATATTCGCGCCGAATCAGGGAGTAACCCTCGCCGAGGGTGTCGATCCGGTCGGCGAGCAGCTCCTGCAGGTGGGCTTCCACGCCGTCCTTGATGAGCCCCGGGTCCACGCCGAGCTCGTGGGAGGAGTCGTGCATGATCTCCTCCATCGTGATGATGAGCTTCTCGCCGGCCTTGTTCTCCACGGTCCACACGTCGCCGTCGCCACCCTTGAGCGTGCACGGCGGGGACATCCAGTTGAGCGGTTTGTAGGCCCTGTCGTCAGCGTGGATGGAGACGCTGCCGTCTGCCTTGACGAGGATCAGACGGGGGGCGGAGGGCAGGTGGGCGGTGAGCCGGCCGGCGTAGTCCACGGAGCAACGGGCGATGACGAGACGCATGGTGCGCCACGCTACTCGACGGCGGGTGGTGCACGCGATTCGCCCGTACCGTCCGCCCGGGAGGCCCGGAAGACGGCGCGTCCGGTAAGCACGCGACGTTGCGCCCGAAACCGACGCAGCTCCGGCGGACTCCCGTGGCCGGTTGTGTGCCCAATCTCCTGGTGCGGTCAAGAAAGGCGGAATACCGTTGACGCGGGGCGTCGTGACGCGGACACGCTGCGTGGCGATTCCCTGCCCTGTCCCTGAGGCTCCGCCCCTTATGGAGCCGCGAGAGGAGAACCTCATGTCGCTCGACGTCTCACCGGCCCTCCTCGAACAGGCCGAGCGAGGCGAGGTCGACGAAGCCGCATTTGTCGACTGCGTCCGGACCTCTCTGCCCTACGCATGGGAGATGATCAGCTCGCTGGTGGCTCGACTGAAGGTGGACGGCGGAGAGTTCGCCGACAACCTGACCCCGCCGCCCGACGAGCAGGCGCGTGGCCAACTGCTGCGAGCGCTGGCGAGTGACGCGATACGCGGGTCGCTTGAACGCCATTTCGGCGTGCGGCTGGCGTTCCAGAACTGCCACCGGGTCGCGGTCTTCCCGCTCGATCCGGCGGTGGACGATCGGCTGGCCCGCTTCACCTCCGTACGCGGCCAGTTGCTGAACCAGTCGCCCGAATTGCGCGACTGCTGATCGGAGTTGCCGCCGCTCCGTGCATGGGATGTGGCGTTCGCGCCAGCACGTGAGCGGCGGCATCGGACCACGGTCCGCCGGCGGGGCCACCCGGCCCCGCCGACGGGCGGACGGTCCCTCGGGCACCTGAGCGTTCTCTCCTGACCCCCCGGTCCCTGGGGTCTCTCGCCCGGTCGCATCCCGCGGCACGCTCAGGACAGCATCGGCAGGACCTCTTTGCCCAGCCGGCGGATGTTCTCCTCCGTCGTGGCGAGGTCGCCGGAGCCCTCGACCAGCAGGGCGTAGCGCCTGATCCCCGTCCGCTCCGCCGTCTCGGCGAGCCGGGCGACGCAGCTCTCCGGTGTCCCCACCGGATGGAGCCGGCACAGCAGCTCGGTGTAGGCCAGCGGATCCCGCATGGCGCGGTGCCGGCCGTCGACCGTGACATGGGCCGCCAGGCCCTGGCGCAGCCAGCCCGGCATCGACTTCCGCAGGATCTCCTTGGCGTCCTGCCGGGTGTCGGCGATCTGGGCCACGCCCGCGGTGACGTGTCCGACCGCGGCGACTTCGTCCGGATCCCGCCCCGCGGCCAGCGCCGCACGCCGCCAGCAGGCGACCATCTCGGCCTTTTCCTCGTCCGCCGCGTGCATCCCCAGCAGCATCGGCAGGCCGCGCTCGGCCGCCAGCCGCACGGACCCGGGAGAGGTGCAGGCGACCACCACCGGCGGCCCGTCCCGCCCGGCCGGCTCCTCCGCGGGCCGCGGCACCACCGCCACGTCCCGGAAGGCGTACCGCGCCCCGTCGGCCCCGACCCGCGGCTCGCGCAGCCAGCGCAGCAGCAGGTCCAGGGATTCCGGGAAACCCTCCTCGTACGCCGCGAGCCCGGATCCGAAGACCTCCAGGTCCACCCACGGCCCGCCCCGCCCGACGCCGAGCGTGAAGCGCCCGCCGGACGTCAGATGCAGCAGCGCCGCCTGCTCACCCACCGCGACCGGATGCGCCGTCGGCAGTACGCTGACGGCGGTGCCGACCCCGATGCGGTGCGTACGCCCCAGCAGCTGCGCGGCCAGCGTCACCGCCGACGGACAGATGCCGTACGGCACGAAATGGTGCTCGGCCACCCAGACGTCGTCGAGACCGGCCTCCTCGGCCACCTCGGCGGACCGGACGGCCCGGTGCAGTGTCTCCCCCTCGCCCTGGCCCGGAAACTGGGCGGCCAGGATGAATGCCCCAACGCGCATCGCTCTTCTGCCTCCTCGCAGCCGACGCGACATCCCCCTTACAGGCAACAACGGCTGACACGTGCCAAAGGCACGGCTCCCGGCGAAGTTTCCTGATGATCGCAGCATTGCGACAGGGGGCCCGGGACGCCGGCCCCGCACCGTAGTCTGGTGACAGGCCGTTACTCCCCCAGAGAAGTCCCGAGGTGCCCAGTGTCCCCCCGTCGAAACCGTCCACGCGGCGGTGAGAAACCCTCGGACCGCGTGGGCGGCAGCCGGTACGGCCTGGAGAGTACGGAGGAGTGGCGCGGCGAACAGTGGTACGTGCGCCACATCGGCGGGGGCGCGGCGGCCAAGCACTACCGCTGCCCGGGCTGTGACCAGGAGATCCCGCCCGGCGTGCCGCACGTGGTGGCCTGGCCGCAGCACAGCGACGGCGACGACCGCCGGCACTGGCACAAGGCCTGCTGGAACGCGCGGGACCGCCGGAGCGCCCGGCTCCAGCGGTCCCGTAACGCGCCCAGATACTGACCTGCGGCGCGGTGCTTTCCGGCTGCTTTCCGGCTGCTTTCCGACCCCTCCGAGGGCCGTTCCCGGTGGGTGCCTACACGTCCCGCTGGTGGAGCGCCAAGAAGGCGCCGCCGAGGACGACGGCCGTCAGCCCGGTCATGATCCACAGCGGTTCCCAGCCCGACGGGCCGGAGTCGGCCACGGCGTTGCTGTACATCACGCCGAGCTGGCTGGGGATGGAGTACTCGAACAGCCACTCCCGCAGGTCGGACAGGCTCTCCGACATCATGAACAGCGCCAGCACCAGCGGCAGCAGCACGAGGCCGATCATGATGGTGATGGCGCCGGCGGAGTGCCGCAGCAGCGCGCCCACGCCCAGCGCGAGCAGCCCGATCACCGCGACGTAGAGGCTGACGCCGACCGTCGCCTTGAACCACTCCGACCCGCTCGGCGTGGCCCCGCCCTGACCGCCGAGCACGCCGGTCAGCAGCAGCGCCACCACGGCCGTGGTCACGGCCGTGACCACGAAGGACAGCAGGAAGAAGACGATCGCCTTGGCGGCCAGCACCCGCGCCCGGCTGGGGCAGGCGGTCAGCGTCGTACGGATCATGCCGGTGCCGTACTCGGAGGAGACGCACAGCACACCCAGCGTGATCACGCACATCAGGCCGAGCAGCATGCCGAACATGCCGAAGCCCAGCGGCGATTCACCGCGCAGGTTCGTGCCGCTGGCGGAGATGCCGATGCCGGTGAGCGCGCCGATGCCGACGACGAGGACGATCATCACGCCGAGCGTCCACACCGTGGAGCGGACCGACTTGATCTTCGTCCACTCCGAGGCCAGCGCATGGCCCAGGTGCGCCCGCCGCACCGGTATGGGCGAGACGTAGCCGGACCCGGGCAGCTGCGACTGCGGGGGAGCGGCGGCGTGCGGCGCGTGCTGCTGCTGGGGCACCGCCGCGGGCTGCTGGTACTGCTGCGGCTGCGGCTGTGCCTGGGGCTGTGCCTGCGCCTGCGGCTGGGCACCCGGCTGCTGTCCGCTCCGCGCTCCGACGGCGTTCAGCATCATCGTGCCCTCGTCCTGGCGGGGCGGTACGTCCTGGCGCGGCTGCTGCTGCGGCTGGTCGGGGGAGGTCATCGGGCGTCCTCGCTGTGCTGCTGGGTCGGGTCGGCGGGGGCGGCGGGCGGCGGCCCGGCAGGGGCCTGCGGCTGGGCCTGCGGGTGCGGCTGGGGCTGCGGAGGCGCTCCGTACGGGCCGGGCACGGGCGCGCCCTGCGGCTGCGCGCCGGGGAACGGGCCCGGCTGTCCGGCGTACGGCCCCGGCACCCCGGCCGGCGGGCCGCCCGCGTACCCCTGCGGCTCCATCCCGGGCGGCTGCGCGATCGCCTGCGGCGGCACCGCGCCGTGCGGGACCTGCGGCGGCACCGCCGAGCGGTAGTCCACCGCGCCCTGCGTCAGCTGCATGTACGCCTCTTCCAGCGAGGCCTGGTGCGGCGAGAGCTCCCACAGCCGGACGTCCGCCTCGTGCGCCAGATCGCTGATCCGCGGCAGCGCCAGCCCGGTCACGCGCAGCGCGCCGTCCGGCTCGGGCGCGACCTGGCCGCCCGCCGCGCTCAGCGCAGCGGTCAGCTTCTCGGCCAGGCCCGGCTCGGTGTCGGGCGTGCGGACCCGCGCGAAGCCGGCGGAGTTGGCCGCGATGAAGTCCTTGACGTTCATGTCGGCGAGCAGCTGCCCGCGGCCGATGACGATCAGGTGCTCGGCGGTCAGCGCCATCTCGCTCATCAGGTGCGAGGAGACGAAGACCGTACGGCCTTCCGAGGCCAGCTGCTTCATCAGGTTGCGTACCCAGAGGATGCCCTCCGGGTCCAGGCCGTTGACCGGCTCGTCGAAGAGCAGCACCTGGGGGTCGCTGAGCATCGCGGAGGCGATGCCGAGCCGCTGCCCCATGCCGAGCGAGAAGCCCTTGGACCGCTTCCTGGCCACGTCCTGCAGGCCGACCAGGCCCAGTACCTCGTCCACCCGGCGGGCCGGGATGCCGGAGAGCTGGGCCAGCGACAGCAGGTGCTGGCGGGCGCTGCGGCCGCCGTGCACGGCCTTGGCGTCGAGCAGCGCGCCGACCTGGCGGGGCGCGTTCGGCAGCTTGCGGAAGGGGTGACCGCCGATCGTCACGTGCCCGGCCGTCGGGGTGTCCAGCCCCAGGATCATGCGCATCGTCGTGGACTTCCCGGACCCGTTGGGCCCCAGGAAGCCGGTGACGGTGCCCGGCCGTACCTGGAACGACAGGTTGTGCACGGCCGTCTTGGCGCCGTAGCGCTTCGTCAGGCCGACTGCCTCGATCATTCTCCGCCCCTCGCGAGATGGTGTGGGGCAGGGCGTGCCAAAGCGACCTCATGCCCCCGTGAGGGTTAGGAGGCTATCGAGCCATTGACGGTTCCACTCAATCCCCGCGTGTCGGTGACCCACGAAGTCCCGTGCCGCCTCCGATGGGCGGAAGGTCGTCGTACGTCAGGACCTCCGCGTCATCGTCCACGTATGGGGCGAACTCCGGCTGCGGCACCACCCGGCCCTCCGCGCGGAAGACCTGCCGGGCCGCGGCCCGCACCGCCGCGTCCGCCGAGGCCCGCTTCACCCACGTCTTCGGGTCGGGACCGAGCAGCCGCCGCAGCGCCGCCGAGCCGGCCAGCAGCGCACCGAGCAGCGCCGGCTGCGCCCCGGCGGGCCGCGGCCGGCCGTCCGGCCCGGCGAGCACGCCGTACCGGCTGACGTAGAGGTACGCGCCGCTCAGCCGCTCCCCGGACGGCAGCGTCATCGGGAACCGGTCGCCGGGCAGCAGGATCCGGTGGTAGCGGGCCTCGGTGGCGTCCACGACCGCCAGCTGCGCGGCGTCCAGCCAGCCCGCCACGAGCGTCACCTCCGCGTGCGGGTCGGCGAAGGGCGCGGCGGCCACGTAACCCGGCGTGCCGACGTGCGCGGAGCTGCCCACGCCGAGGCCGCCGACGCGGACCGGGACCATCGGCACGGCCACCGGCACGTCGCGCTGCGCGAGCTTGTAGGCGACCTGGGCGGGGGAGGCGTTGGAGCCGACGGCGAGGACGGGGTGGCGCCGCCCGGTGAGCGACAGGCCGCGGGTGCCCAGCACGTCGTCGAGCGTGTGGTCGGGGTCCGGGCCGAGCCGCCAGCCGCCGACCCGGTGCGGCCCGGGGACGGCGGTGAGCGGCAGCAGCGCGTCGCCGTCCAGGAGGGCGGGCGCCGTCACCGGGCGTCCCGGATAGCTGAGCGGTTCCAGGGCCGGTACGGCGCCGAGGCCGGCGGCCCGCACCGACGTCACGCGTCCCGCCGCTTCAGCAGGACGAACCCGCCGACCAGCGCGGCGACGACCCACAGGGCCATGATGCCGAGCCCGGACCACGGCCCGTACGGGACGTCGTCGGTGAGCACCACCTTCATGATCCGCTGGCCCGCCTGGTCGGGGAGGTAGCGGCCGATCTTCCGGGTCGCCGAGACGGTGCCGAGGATGTTGGAGATCAGGAAGAAGAACGGCATCAGGATGCCCAGCGAGAGCATCGGGCTGCGCAGCATCGCGGCCACGCCCATGGAGAACATCGCGATCAGCGTCATGTAGAGCGCGCCGCCGAACACCGCGCGCAGCACGCCCGGATCGCCCAGCGCGACCCGCAGGTCGGGCCCGAGCATGGCCTGGCCGAGGAAGAAGGCGACGAAGGCGGTCACCAGCGCCACGACGAACGCGAGCACGGTGGCCACGACGACCTTGCTGAAGAGGAAGGTGCCGCGCTGCGGCACGGCGGCGAGCGAGGTGCGGATCATGCCGGTGCTGTACTCGTTGGAGACCACCAGCACCCCGAAGACGATCATCGCGAGCTGGCCCAGCCCCATGCCGGCGAAGGCCGTGTTGGTCGGGTCGAACGTCAGCCGCTCACGGGCCGGCATGGACCCGAAGTCGTTCTTGACGAGCAGGCAGATCAGCGCGCCCAGCACGACCGTGACGACCACGGTGAGGCCCAGCGTCCACACCGTGGAGCGCACCGACCTGATCTTGGTCCATTCCGAGCCGATGACCTGGGAGACCACCGCCATCGTCAGCGCCCCTTCTTCCGGTTCTTCCGGTTCTTTCGGTTCGTCCGGTTATCCCGGTTCTTCCGGCGCCAGTCCGCGCCCCAGCCGCCGGCGGGCCCCGCCTGCGGGTCCGCACCCGGCCCGGCAGGCTCCGGGGCCGCCGGGGCCGCCGGGGCCGCCGGGGCCGCCGGAGCCGCGGGGTCCGCCGGGGCCGTTGAGCCCGATGGCCCCGAGTGCGCGTGGTACTCCACCGACTCCGCGGTGAGCTGCATGAACGCCTCCTCCAGTGACGCCTGCTGCGGGCTGAGTTCGTGCAGGACGAGGCCGTGCCCGGCGGCCAGCTCGCCCAGCCGGTCGGCGCTCACCCCGTCGATCTCCCACGCCCCGTCCTTGGCCGGTACGGCGGTGTGCCCGGCCGTCGCCAGCACGTCCCGCAGCCGCTCGTGCTCCGGCGAGCGCATCCGGACGTAGCTGCGCGAGTTGCGCCGGATGAACTCGGCCATGGAGGTGTCGGCGAGCAGCCGGCCCTGCCCGATGACGACCAGGTGATCGGCGGTCAGCGCCATCTCGCTCATCAGGTGCGAGGAGACGAAGACCGTACGGCCCTGGGCCGCCAGTCCCTTCATGAGGTTGCGGATCCAGTGGATGCCCTCGGGGTCGAGACCGTTGACCGGCTCGTCGAACATCAGGATCCGCGGGTCGCCGAGCAGCGCGGCGGCGATGCCGAGCCGCTGGCCCATGCCGAGCGAGAAGCCCTTGGCGCGCTTCTTGGCGACGGCGGTCAGGCCCACCGTGTCCAGCGCCTGGTGGACGCGGGCGCGCGGAATGCCGTTGCTCTGCGCCAGGCAGAGCAGGTGGTGGTAGGCGCTGCGGCCGCCGTGCATCGCCTTGGCGTCCAGCAGGGCGCCGAGGTACGTGAGCGGGTCCTTCAGCTGCCGGTAGTGCTTGCCGTCGATGCGGACCGTGCCGGCGGTGGGGTTGTCCAGGCCGAGCATCATCCGCATGGTGGTGGACTTGCCCGCGCCGTTGGGGCCGAGGAAGCCGGTGATGATGCCGGGCCGAACGGTGAAGGTCAGCCGGTCGACGGCGAGCTTCTCGCCGTACCGCTTCGTCAGCCCTTCAATCTCGATCATGCGGCCACGGTACGGGCGGCACGCCCTGCCCGCCGCCGGAATGCAGCCGTACGGGCCCATGCCGCGCGGTCCCGTCCGCTGCACGAGGGCGTGCCCGGCAATGCAAGCCCGTCCGGCGCTCGAGGACGAGCGGCCGCCAGGCCGCGATACGGCCTGCATGGGCACGACACCGGCACCCGTACGAGCCACCGTGCCCGGACACGCAACCGCCCCGCACCGCGGACCACGGCACGGGGCGGAACGTCGACTTCAAGCCGCGTCAGCGACCCTGCTGCGCGGGCACCCCGCGGGAGGACTCCTCCTCGCCCGGCGTGCCGGCGGCGGCCACCGCCGCACCCGTCAGCGTCGCGAGCATCTCGCGGACGTTGGTGAGCTGGGCGTTGATGGAGTCGCGGCGGTTCGTCAGCGCCGCCAGCTCGCGCTCGGACTCGCTGCGGATACGGTCCGCCTTGGCGTTCGCGTCGGCCACGATGTCCTCGGCCTGGCGCTGCGCGGTCTCCACCGTCTGGCGGGCCCGGCGCTCCGCGTCCGTACGCAGCTTCTCGGCCTCCAGGCGGAGCTGCTCGGCGCGGTGCTCGATCTCCGCGAGCCGCTTCTCGGCCTTGGCCTGGCGCGAGGCGAGATCCCGCTCGGACTGCTCGCGGCGCTTGGCGAGGTTCGTCTCGAAGTCGGCGGCGGCCTGGGCGGCCTTCGCGCGGGTCTCCTCGAAGAGGGAGTCCGCCTCCTCGCGCTTGGACTGCGCGTCCTTCTGCGCGTCGGAGCGCAGCTGCTGCGCCTCGCCCTTGGCCTTCTCGACGATCCGGGCGCCCTCGTCCTCCGCCTTGGCCTTGCGCTCGGCGGCGAACTGCTCGGCGTCGTTCCGCACCTGCTGGGCGGCCGACTCGGCGAGCTCGCGGTGCTGCTCGGCGGCCCGGCGCGCTTCCTCGCGCAGGTCCTTGGCCTCCTCCTCGGCGAGACGGAGGATCTTTTCGACCCGGGCACCGAGGCCCGCGTAGGACGGCTCGGCGTCGTTGACCTGGGCCTGGGCGTTCTGCGTTTCGAGATGGAGTTCCTCGATGCGCTTTTCCAGCGAGGTGATACGGGCCAGCGCGCTGTCGCGGTCGGCGACGAGCTTCGTAATGCGGTCGTCGACCTGACCGCGGTCGTACCCACGCCGCACGAGCTCGAAACCGAAGGGGGAGGAAGTGTCGCTCATGGGGTTCCTGTCGAAAGAGACCGGTGAGGTGATAAGGGGAATCCTAGGGGCCCGAGCGGCGTGTCATCGAGTCATTGACCGTTTGAAGTGGAGAATGACCCCTCATTTGAGTGGCTAACCATCAGACTGCTTGCCACCCGAACGAGTTGCCCCCGCGCCCGCCGCGGCCTTGACGCCCCCCGATCCGGAACCCTGCGACGAGCCTCCCTTACCACCGCCGCCGGCGCCACCCGGCGTCTCGAACGACTCCAGCGCTTCCAGGACATCCTGGACCCGCGAGATCTCGGTGTTGATGTCCTCCCGGCGGCGGACCAGCACCTCCAGCTCGCGCTTCCCGTCGTCCACGATCCGCTGGGCCTCCTGCTCGGCCTCGGTACGCAGCGCCTCGGCCTCCCGTACGGCCTTCGCCTTCTTCTGCTCGGCCTCCTTGATCAGGCCCTCGGCCTTCTTCACCGCCGCGATGCGGACCTTGCTGGCCTCGCTGCTCGCGTCCGACAGCATCTCCCTGGCCGTCTCCTCGGCCTCCACGCGCTGCGCCTCGGCCTGCGCGATGAGCTTGTCGACCCGCTCGCCCGCCGACTTCATCGCCTCGGCCGACTCCCGGCGCGCCCGCTCGTGCAGCTCCTCGACCTCGGCCTCGATGCGGGCCCGCAGCTCCTCGGCGCGCTCCCGGATCGCGGTCGCGTCCCCGCGCGCCTCGCTGAGCAGGGTGTCGGCGTCCGTACGCGACTTCTCCACCCGGGCGTTGCCGTCCGCCGTGGCCTCCGCGACGATCCGCTCGGCCTCCTTGCGGGCCACGCCGACCATGGTGTCGGCCTGCTCCTCGGCCGCGGTGGCCGCCTTCAGCGCCTCCTCCTGCGCCTTGGCGATCAGCTGGTCCGCCTGCTCGGCGGCGTCGGCACGGCGCTTGGCCGCGTCCTTGCGCGCCTCGTCCAGCGTGCGCTCGGCCTCCTCCAGCGCCTCGTTCCTGAACCGCTCGGCCTCGGCCTCGGCGTCCGCCTTGACCTGGTCGGCCTCGGTCCGGGTGCGCTGCGCGTGCTGCTGCGCCGAGGTGACCGTTTCGGCGGCCTCGGACCGCATCCGGTCCGCGTCGGCCGACGCCTCGGCGAGCATCCGGTCGGCCTGTTCGCGGGCGTCGGCCCGGGTACGGTCCGCCTCCCGCTCCGCCGCCGCGGTGTTCTCCGCCGCCTCCGTACGCAGCCGCTCGGCCTCCGTACCGGCCTCGGAGATCAGGCTGTCCGCCTGCTCCGCGGCGTCGGCACGGCGCTTCGCCGCGTCCTTGCGCGCCTCGTCCGCCGTCCGCTCCGCCTCCGTGCGGGCGTTCTCCAGCGTCTCGGCGGCCTCCGCACGCAGCCGCTCGGCCTGCGCCGTGGCGTCCGCGACGAGCCGCTCGGCCTGCTCGCCGGCCTCGGCCCGCAGCCGGTCGGCCGCCTCCTGGCCCTCGCGGATCGAACGGTCGGCGTCCGCCTGGGCCGACGAGGTCAGCTCGGTGGCCTCGTTGACGATCCGCTCGGCCTCCGTACGGGCCTCGGCGATCAGCCGGTCCGCCTGCTCCGCGGCCTCCGACCGCATCCGGTTGGCGTCCTCGCGGGCCTCGGCACGGGCCCGCGCCGCGTCCTGCTCGGCGGCGGCCAGCGCGTCCGAGGCCTGGGTGCGCAGCTGCTGCGCCTTCTCCGTGGCGTCCGCGACCAGCTTCTCGGCCTGCGCGGTGGCCTCGCCCAGCAGTTCGTCCGCCTGCTCGGCGGCCTCGCTGCGGCGGCGGTTGGCCTCCTCGCGCGCCTCGTCCAGCGCGCCGTTGGCCTCCGCGCGCAGCCGCTCGGCCTCGGCGCCCGCCTCGGCCACCGCCCGCTCGGCCTCCCGCTGGGCCTCGCCCAGCAGTTCGTCGGCCTGCTCGGCGGCCTCCGCGCGGCGCCGGTTGGCGGCCTCGCGCGCCTCCTCCAGCGCGCCGTTGGCCTCCCTGCGCAGCCGCTCCGCCTCGGCGATGGCCTCCGAAACCGTGCGCTCCGCCAACGACTTGGCGGCCTCGGCCTCGGTCTGCGCGTCCTGCCGGATGCGGCCGGCGTCCTGCGAGGCGCGCTCGCGCTCGTCGTACGCGTCGGAGCGGACCCGGTCCGCCTCCTGCTCCGCGTCCTCCTTCGTACGCTGTGCCGCGTGCTCGGCGGCCGAGCGCAGCCCGGCGATCTCCTCCTCGGCCTGCTCGTGCAGCCCGGCGACCGCGTCCCGCACCTGCTGCGCGGTCTGCTCGGCGGTGGCGACCAGCTCCTCGGCGCGCCGGTCCGCCTCCTCCACCAGCCGCTCGGCCTCGGTCTGCGCCTCGGCCACCCGGGCGCGCGCCGCGGCCAGCAGCTCCTCGCTCTGCTCGCGGGCCGCCGTGCGCTCCTGGTGGGCCTCCTCGCGGGCCTCGCCCAGCTGCTGCTCGGCCTCCCGGCGACGGCGGGCCGCCTCCTCCTGCGCGGCGGCCAGCGCCTCGGCGGCCTCCGTACCCGTACGCTCGGCCGCCGCGGCGGCCTCCGCGCGTACCCGGTCGGCGGTCTCCTGCGCGTCCGCCTTCAGCTGCTCGGCCTCGGCGGCCGCCTCGCTGCGCAGCCGGTTCGCGGTGGCCTCGGCCTCGGCCCGTGCCTCGGCGGCGTCCGAGGCGGCCTCGGTCCGCAGCCGCTCGGCCTCCTCCTCGGCCTGCTGCTCCTTCTCCCGGCGGCGCTCGGCGGACTCCGCCTTCAGCCGCGCGGTCTCCTCCTGGGCCTCCTTGCGGAGCCGTTCGGCCTCCTCGCGGGCCTCGCGCAGCGCCGTCTCGGCCGCGGCGACCCGCTCCGCCGCCTCGTTGTGCAGCCGGTCCAGCTCGGCCTGGGCCAGCTCGCGGCGCTCGTCCGCGCTGCGCTCGGCCTCGGCCCGCAGCTCGGCGGCGGCCTCCTCGGCCTCGGTACGGGTGGCGGCCGCCGCTTCCTCGGCCGCGGCGTGCAGGTCCTCGGCCTCCTGGCGGGCCTGCTCCAGGGCCTCTTCGGCCTGCGCACGCAGCTGCGCGGTGCGCTCGGCGGTCTCGGCGCGCAGCCGTTCGCTGTCCGCCGTCGCGCCCGAACGGGTCTCCTCGGCGTCGGACTTGGCCTTGGCAAGCAGCTCCTCGGCGGTGGCCGCGGCCTCCTCGATCTGCTGCACGGCCTCGCGGCGCGCCTCGCCGCGGATCCGCTCGCCCTCGTCGACGGCCTCGGACCGCAGCTGCTCGGCCTCGCCGCGCAGCCGGCGCGCCTCCTCCTGCAGTTCGACGGTCTTGGCGCGGTACTCCTTGGTGTCGTCCTTGGCGGCGCCCTTGAGCTGCTGGGCGGTCTCGTGCGCCTCCTCGCGCAGCCGGTCCGCCTCGGTCTCGGCCTCCTTGCGGATCCGCTCGGCCTCTTCGGCGGCGGCCTTGGTGGTGGCCTTGGCGTCCTCCGACGCCTTGCTGACCATCTCCTCGGCGGACCGCGCGGCCTTCGCCAGCTGTGCCGCGGAGTCCTCGGCGGCCTTGGCGCGGGCGGCCTCCTGGGCCTCCGCGACCAGCCGCTCGGCCTCGGCCTTGGCGTCCGCGCGCAGCTGCTCGGCCTCGGCCTTGAGCGCCTCGGCCTCCTTGGTGGCCTCGGTGACCAGCCGGGCGATCTCCTGCTTGGCCGTACGGGTGCGCTGCTCGTTCTCCGACTCGGACGCGGTCAGCCGCTTGGCGGCGTCGGCCTCGGCCTCCTCGACGAGCTTCTCGGCCCGGGCGCGCGCCTCGCGCAGCGCCGTGTCGGCCTCCTGCATCCGCTCCTCGGCGGCGCGGGTCAGCTCGGCGCTGCGCCGGCGGGCTTCCTCGGACTCGCCGGCCGTGGAGGCCCGCAGCTGTTCGGCCTGGTCGGTGGCCTCCTGGGCCTGGGTGGAGGCGGCGTTCAGCAGCCGTTCGGCGTCCGTGCGGGCGCGGCGCAGGATGGCGTCGGCCTCGGCACGGGCCTGCTCCGCCTCGGCGCCCAGCCGCTCGCGGGCCTGCTCGGCCAGCCGCTGGGCCTCGGCGCGGGCGTGCGCGAGCTGCTGCTCGGCCTCGGCCCGGGACTCGTCCATGAGCCGGCGGGCCTGGGCCTCGGTACGGGCGCGCAGCTGCTCGGCCCAGGCGACGTTCTCGTTGACGTGGCTCTCGACGGTGGCCCGGCGCTCGTTCAGTTCCTCGTCCAGCCGGCGGCGCCGCTCCACCGCTTCGGTGTGCAGCTCCGCTTCCAGCTGCGACTGGCGCTCGGCCTGCTCCTGCAGGAGGCGCTGCGTCTGGGCCCGGGCCTCGCGCAGTTCGCGCTCGGCGTCCGCGCGCAGCTGGTCCGCCTGGATCTGGGCGTTCCGCAGCAGTTGTTCGGCCTGCGCGCTGACGTTGTCGTACGCCGGGCGCGTCATGAGGGTACGGCGTGCCTCGTGAAGCTTGGCACGCAGAACTTCGACCTGATAGCCGAGGTCGTCGGCATGCTGGACGGCCTTGTCCCGCTCCGTCTTCAGCCGCTCCATCTCGGCCTCGAACTGCGAGAGGTGATCGTCAGCCTCGTAGCGGTCGTTGCCCCGCACTGCGCGGTCCCATCCGTCCCCTGGTCATGGTGGCGGCCGGCTCCGTCGTGCGTGGAGCTGACCCTTCCGAAGAAATGGTGTCAGATCATCGGCGGAGATTGGACCGAGCCCCGATCCGGACCCCGGCCGAAGCAGCACTCTACCGGCCGGGGAACGCGAAGGTCAGTGCTCTTGGGAGGCCGTGACCAGTTCGGTCAGCACTCCATGGCAGTCCTTGGGGTGCAGGAAGGTGATCCGGGAGCCCATCGAACCGGTCCGCGGCTCGTCGTAGAGGACCCGTACGCCCTTCCCGCGGATGTCAGCAGCATCACCGTCCACATCCGCGGTGCCGAAGGCGATGTGGTGCACCCCCTCACCGTTCTTCGTCAGCCACTTGCCCACGGCTGAATCCTCCCGGGTCGGTTCCAGCAGCTGCAGGTACGAAGCACCGCCGTCCGACGTATCGTTGATCTTGAGCATGGCCTCGCGCACGCCCTGCTCTTCGTTGATCTCCTCGTGGAAGACCTCGAACCCGTACGTCGCCCGGTAGAACTCGACGGTCGCGTCGAGGTCATGACAGGCGATCCCGATGTGGTCGATTCGCGTCAGCATTTCTCCAGTGCACCGCTCGCACGCATGATTACGCAACGTGCGCGCGATCACATCCACAGCCCGGTGACCCGGTGCGGTACCGCTCAGTACATTGATGAAAACCCTCGTTAACTTCCCTGCACAGGAAGGGCCGCGCTGATGTCCTCATCGAACGGCAGCACCACCTCCGTGATCGTCGCGGGGGCCCGCACTCCCATGGGGCGCCTGCTGGGCTCCCTGAAGTCCTTCTCCGGCGCGGACCTGGGAGGTTTCGCCATCAAGGCCGCGCTGGACCGGGCCGGCATCGGCGGCGACCAGGTGCAGTACGTGATCATGGGCCAGGTCCTCCAGGCCGGCGCGGGCCAGATCCCCGCCCGCCAGGCGGCCGTGAAGGCCGGCATCCCCATGAACGTCCCGGCCCTGACCGTCAACAAGGTCTGCCTCTCCGGGCTGGACGCCATCGCGCTGGCCGACCAGCTCATCCGCGCGGGCGAGTTCGACATCGTCGTGGCCGGCGGCCAGGAGTCCATGACCAACGCCCCGCACCTCCTCCCGAAGTCCCGCGGCGGCTACAAGTACGGCTCCGTGGAAATGCTGGACGCCATGGCGCACGACGGGCTCACCGACTCCTTCGAGAACGTCGCGATGGGCGAGTCCACCGAGAAGCACAACACCCGCCTCGGCATCGGCCGCGCCGAGCAGGACGAGATCGCGGCCCGCTCCCACCAGCGCGCCGCGGCCGCCCAGAAGAACGGCCTCTTCGAGGCGGAGATCACCCCCGTGGAGATCCCGCAGCGCAAGGGCGAGCCGGTCGTCTTCAGCCAGGACGAGGGCATCCGCGGCGAGACCACCGCCGAGTCCCTCGGCAAGCTGCGCCCCGCGTTCGCCAAGGACGGCACGATCACCGCCGGCTCCGCCTCGCAGATCTCCGACGGCGCCGCCGCCGTGGTCGTGATGAGCAAGGCCAAGGCCGAGCAGCTGGGCTTGGAGTGGATCGCGGAGATCGGCGCGCACGGCAACGTCGCGGGCCCGGACAACTCCCTGCAGTCCCAGCCCGGCAACGCCATCAACCACGCCCTCGGCAAGGAGGGCCTGACGGTCGCCGACCTCGACCTCATCGAGATCAACGAGGCGTTCGCCGCGGTCGCCGTGCAGTCCATGAAGGACCTCGGCGTGTCCCCGGAAAAGGTGAACGTCAACGGCGGCGCCATCGCGCTCGGCCACCCGATCGGCATGTCCGGCGCCCGCATCGTCCTGCACCTGGCGCTGGAACTGCGGCGGCGCGGGGGCGGCGTGGGCGCCGCGGCCCTGTGCGGCGGTGGCGGCCAGGGTGACGCGCTGATCGTCAAGGTGCCCGGCAAGTGACCCGACCGGGCAGGTGAGGGTGCGGGTGCCCGCCGGGCACCCGCACCCCGGCCCGTACGTACATCCCGTAGGGACCGAGAACGGAGCGCTGAGCAATGGCAGATGTCCCCACCCTGGTCGCCCAGGCCCGGGAGGGCCGGCCGCGTGCGGTGGCCCGGCTGATCTCGCTGGTGGAGGGCGCCTCGCCGCAGCTGCGCGAGGTGATGGCGGCGCTGGCCCCGCTGACCGGCCGGGCATACGTCGTGGGGATCACCGGCTCGCCGGGCGTCGGCAAGTCCACGTCCACCTCGGCGCTGGTCAGCGCCTACCGGAAGACGGGCAAGCGGGTGGGCGTCCTCGCGGTCGACCCGTCCTCGCCGTTCTCCGGCGGCGCCCTGCTCGGCGACCGGGTCCGGATGAGCGAGCACGCCTCCGACCCCGGCGTCTACATCCGCTCCATGGCCACCCGCGGCCACCTCGGCGGCCTGGCCTGGGCGGCGCCGCAGGCCATCCGCGTGCTGGACGCGGCGGGCTGCGACGTGATCCTCGTGGAGACCGTGGGCGTGGGCCAGTCCGAGGTGGAGATCGCCTCGCAGGCCGACACCAGCATGGTCCTGCTCGCGCCGGGCATGGGCGACGGCATCCAGGCCGCCAAGGCGGGCATCCTGGAGATCGGCGACGTCTACGTCGTCAACAAGGCCGACCGGGACGGCGCCGACGCCACGGCCCGCGAGCTGAACCACATGCTGGGCCTGGGGGAGTCCCGGGCGCCGGGCGACTGGCGGCCGCCCATCGTGAAGACCGTCGCGGCCCGCGGCGAGGGCGTCGACGAGGTGGTGGAGGCGCTGGAGAAGCACCGCGCCTGGATGGACGAGCACGGCGTGCTCGCCGAGCGGCGGACCGCCCGGGCCGCGCGCGAGGTCGAGACGATCGCCGTCACCACCCTCCGCGAGCGCATCGGCGACCTGCACGGCGACCGCCGGCTGGGCGCCCTCGCCGGGCGCATCACGGACGGCACGCTCGACCCGTACACCGCCGCCGACGAGCTGGTGGCGGGCCTGACGGAACAGGCCTGACAGGCCTGACACACGGGCCGGCCGGCCTGCTCCTCGGGGGGCGAGGAGCGGGCCGGCCGGGCGGGCGGCGGGGGGCGCCGCCGGCTTGTGGTGGGCGCGCCGGATCAGTCGTCGTCGCCGTCGTGGTCGTCGTCGTCCGAGTGCGCCTGGGTCACGGCGCCGCCCTTCGGCGCGACGTTCACGTGGTGCTCGGCGCCGTTTTTGGTGACCGTCTCGGCCTCCCAGGCGAGCTTCGTGCCGTGGTCCGGGCCGTCCAGCTCCACGGACACGACCGTGCCGTGCGCGGCGGCCTTCTCGGCGGCCCGCGCGATGTCGACGTCGGCGTCGTTCAGGGCCGCGCGAACCTCGGCCTTGCCGAAGTCGCCGTCACCGTCCCGGTCGACGTGCTGGTGGCGGACCTCGGCCCGGTCGGCGCCCACGGTGAGGTCGTGCCACCTGCCGTCCTTGCCCAGGACGCTGACCTCCCAGGCGACCCCGGACGCGTCGTCGTCCAGGTCCACCTCGGTGACCGTGCCCGGCACGGCCTTCAGCGCGGCGGCCGCCGCCTGCTGCGCGGTGACCGAGGCGGCCCGGGCCTCCCGGGCGTCGCCGCCGTCGTTGTCGTTGTTGGTGTCGTTGGTGTCGCCCTGCTGACCGTTCTCGTACGACGCCACGCCGTCGGCCTGCTGCCCCTGTGCCGGCGACGAGTTCGACGCTGTCGTCCCGTCCTCGTGACCGATCGCGACGGCGGTCGCGGTGCCGCCGGCAATCAGTGCGGCCGCGGCGACGGTGGCGATGACGACATTGCGCTTCATGGTGAAGTCTCCAAGACGGGTTGCTGTCGGGCTGGATCACCCGGGGGCCGGGGGTCTCCCGGAGGGGGCCGGGCGGGGCCCCCGAGGTGATGACCACACACTGCCGCCCCGTTCCTGAAGCCACCCTGAAGGAGCCTGAAGTGGTCTTCAGGAACCGCGCCTGAAGCCGCCTTCAGCAAGGCGGTGGCACCCTTGTCGCATGCGCCTGTTGATCGTGGAGGACGAGAAGCGGCTGGCCCGTTCCCTCGCCGCCGGCCTGACCGCCGAGGGATACGCCGTGGACGTCGTGCACGACGGCCTCGAGGGCCTGCACCAGGCGAGCGAGGGCGCCTACGACCTCCTCGTCCTGGACATCATGCTGCCCGGCATGAACGGCTACCGGGTCTGTGGCGCCCTGCGTGCCGCGGGCAACGACGTGCCCATCCTCATGCTCACCGCCAAGGACGGCGAGTACGACGAGGCCGAGGGCCTGGACACCGGCGCCGACGACTACCTCACCAAGCCCTTCAGCTACGTCGTACTGGTCGCCCGCGTGAAGGCCCTGCTGCGCCGCCGCGGCCGCACCGCACTGCCCGTACTGACCGTCGGCGCCCTCACCATCGACCAGGGCGCCCGCACGGTACGGCGCGGGGACGCGGAGGTGCCGCTGACCACCAAGGAGTTCGCCGTGCTGGAACAGCTCGCACTGCGCGCCGGCGAGGTGGTCTCCAAGACCGAGATCCTGGAACACGTCTGGGACTTCGCCTACGAGGGCGACCCGAACATCGTCGAGGTGTACGTGAGCGCGCTGCGCCGCAAGCTGGGCGCCGCCACGATCCAGACCGTGCGCGGCGCGGGATACCGGATGGTGCCCGGTGCTTGAGGCGATGGGCTCGGTACGGGCCAGGGCGACCGCGGGCGCGACCGCCGTGGTGGCGCTCGCCCTCGTCGCGGTCGGCATAGCCGTCCTGCTGGTACTGCGCGCGAACCTGGTCTCCCAGGCCGACCTGCACGCCGAGGTCACCGCGCGCGAGATCGCCTCCGAGATCGCCACCGGCACCGCCTACAAGGACCTGGACCTCCCGGACGCCGACGAGCACCCCGTCCTCGTCGACGACGAGCGCGGCCGCGTCCTGGCGGCCGGCGAGGACCTCCAGAAGGTCGACGGCTCGAAGGTCACCCGGGGCACGCCGCCCAACAACGGCCGCCACAGCAGCGACGAGGACGACGGCGAGGCGCCCCGCCCCGGCGAGGTCGACGACGACGCGGAACACTCCGACGGCACGGCTGTCGTCGACGGCAAGCACGCCGACTACCGCTGGGTCGAGGTGGACGCCACCGACGTCCACGACCGCACCGTGACCGTCATGGCCGGCACCCCGCTCGGCGCCGAGGAGAAGACCCTCGGCTCGGTACGGACCGCCATGCTCCTCGCCCTGCCGCTGCTGCTCCTGATCGTCGGGGGCGTCACCTGGCTGGTCACCCGCCGGGCGCTCCGCCCCGTCGAGGGCATCCGCGCGGAGATGGCCGCGATCACCGCCAGTACGGACCTGTCCCGCCGGGTGCCGGAGCCCGCCTCGCGCGACGAGATCGCCCGGCTGGCCCGGACCACCAACGAGACGCTGGCCGCGCTGGAGGCGTCCGTCGAGCGGCAGCGCCGCTTCATCGCGGACGCCTCGCACGAGCTGCGCAGCCCGATCGCCAGCCTGCGCACCCAGCTGGAGGTGGCCGAGGCCCATCCCGAGCTGCTGGACCTGCCGGGCGCGGTGGAGGACACCGTACGGCTCCAGCACCTGGCCGCCGACCTGCTGCTGCTGGCCCGGCTGGACGCGGGGGAGCGGCCCAAGGACACCGAGGTGGATCTGGGCGCGCTGGCCCGCGAGGAGCTGTCGCAACGGGTCGCCGACCGGCTGCCGGTACGCGCCGGCGAGCTGCCGAGCGTGGCGGTGTCGGGCTCGCGGAGCCAGCTGAGCCGGATCCTCGGCAACCTCGTCGACAACGCCCAGCGGCACGCCCGTACGCAGGTACGGGTGGATGTCGGCCGGGTCGACGGCTGGGCGGTGCTGCGGGTGGACGACGACGGCCCCGGGGTGGCCGAGGCCGACCGGGAGCGGATCTTCGAGCGCTTCGTACGGCTGGACGACGCGCGCAGCCGTGACGAGGGCGGCGCGGGGCTGGGCCTCGCCATCGCCCGGGACATCGCCGAACGGCACGGCGGCACGCTGGCGGTGCGCGAGGGCGCGGCGTTCGAACTGCGGCTGCCGGCCGCCGAAGGCCGGCACTGAGACCGCCGCCGACGGCCGGCACTGAGACCGCCGCCGAAGGCCGGCACTGAGACCGCCGGCGACCTTCGGGCCGGCCGTCCGCGGCGCCGCGCGGATGCGGCAGTGTTCCCCCACGTTCCCCCCACCCGCGTCCCGCACGGCGCCCGGCCGGTCAGTACTTGCCGCGGTGCCCCCGCAGGTGGTCGGCGACCGGCGCCAGCGAGGTGCGCAGGGCGGCCAGGTCGTCCGCCGAGAACAGGTCGATGAAGTGCTTGCGCACGGAGGCCACGTGGTGCGGCGCGACCCGCCGCATGGTCTCCCAGCCGTCGTCGGTGAGTACCGCGTACAGTCCGCGCCGGTCGGACTCGCAGCTCTCGCGGCGCACCAGTCCGGCGTTCTCCATCCTGGTGATCTGGTGCGAGAGCCGGCTCTTGGACTGCAGGGTGGAGGCCGCGAGGTCGCTCATGCGCATCCTGCGCTCCTCGGCCTCCGAGAGATTCACCAGGATCTCGTAGTCGTTGTAGGTCAGCCCGAACGGCTGGAGGTCCCGTTCCAGCTGGTGCGTCAGCAGCCTGCTGACGTCGAGGTGGGTGCGCCAGGCACGCTGTTCCTGGTCGGTCAGCCAGGGAGTGTCGCTGTCGGTCGTCATGAATGAATTCTACCCGTGAAAGTTGAATAGTGAATTAGTCATGCCCCGTGATGATGCCCTCTCCGCTCCCTCCCGCCGGGGGTCAGGCCGCCGGGAGGGCTCAGACGTTCGAGGTCACCCTCCGCAGACTACCGCTCACAGCCCGAAGCGGCGCTGGAGCCCCCCGAGGGATCCCGGCAGCTGAGGCATTTGTGAGCCACCGCCGTGACCAGCGGAGCCGCCCGGTACGCCGGGTTCCGCCGGCACCGTCCCCGTCGGCACCTCCGGCATCAGCTGCTCGGTCGACTGCAGCAGGACGGTGCCGGCGCCGACGAACTCGAACTGGTGCTCCTCGCCGGAGACCCCGCCGAGCCCGGTGTGCGCCCGCACCCCGCCGAGGAAGCCCCGCAGGTACTGGTGATCGTAGTGATGGCACGGCGAGGGGCAGTCCGCCCAGCCCACCAGCGCCTGCGGGTCCACCCGGATCGGCGGCTCCGCGAAGACCACCGGACCGTTGGACGCGGCGACGAACTTCCCGGTGCCGATGAGCGTCGAAAAGCCCGGCACGATCGACTGCTTCAGGGACAGGGACGGCTGAAAAGCGAGCAGGTTCCCCGACCGGATCGTGAGATTGCCGTCCTCCAGGTCATACGAATTCACATCGAAAGCCCGGTCCGCCAGCACCATTTTCCCGCGCCCCTGCGCGACCACCCAGTCCGCCGCGTGCAACGGAGAATGGAAAGCGCTCGCGACCAGCCGGTCCAGCGCGCCGTGCCCGATTCCCTGGAATTCGATCTGCCCGAAATAGGCGATCATCTTTCCCTTCTGCAGGAACCACTGGCCGTTCAGGTCCACGCTGAACGCGTACGGATTGACGTTGTCGTCCGCGGGCAGCGAATGCGCATCGTGAATGACGGGGCCGGTCACAGCTTCTCCTCCGAGGCCTGTACGTAGACGGTGCCCTGGCCGGACAGTTCCAGCTGGAACGCCTCACCCGAGCCGCGGCCGACCATTTCCCGCCAGCCCAGCGCCGTCGAGAGCTTGTTGCGGACGTTGCCGCGGTGCGCCACGTACGCCTGCGGGTCGACGTGCACCGGCCGGTCCTGGCGGATCGGCAGCTCGATCACGCCGCCGTGCGCCATCACCGCCACCGAGCCGTGTCCTTCGAGCGTCGTCGTGAACAGGCCCTGGCCGGTCACCTGGCCGCGCACCATGCCCATCACGCCGCCCTGCGAGCCCATGAACATCGTGCCCTGGCGGAGCGTCCCGTCGAACGCCAGCAGCCGGTCGGCCTCGACGTAGAGGGTGTCGCCGGTCAGGTCGACGACGTGGACGTGGTGGCCGCCGTGCCCGAACATCACGGAGCCGCTCCCCTCCACGGTCATCAGCGGAGTCGCCTCATTCGCGATCCGGCGGCCGATCATCGAGCCGATGCCGCCCTGGCCGCCCTGGATGTTGGGCGTGAAGCTGACCTCGCCCTGGTACGCGAGCATCGCGCCGCGCTGGCTGAACAGCCGCTGACCCGGCGCGATCTCCGCCCGCACCATGCGCGAGTTGAGCACCGTGAACGGCATCAGACCTCACCGCCGATCGTGTTGCGCTCGCTGGGCTGCACGTACACCAGGCCCTCGCCCTCGAAGCGGATCTGGAAGGCCTCGCCCGAGCCCTCTCCTATGAACGTGCGGAAGTTCACTCCCGACTGGAAGTGCTGACGCAGGTCACCGGTATGGGCGACGTACGCGCCCGGGTCGACCTGGAGCGGGGTGTCCCGCGTCACCCGCAGCACCACCGCCGGACCGTCGGAGGTGAGCGCGGCCTGCCCGGTCCCCTCCACCGTCGTGGTGAACAGCCCGTTGCCCTGCGAGGCGCCGCGCAGCCCGGTGAAGGTGGTGCCGGTCCGCAGCGCGGCGTCCGTGCACAGCAGGTTGCTGGCCTCCACGTACAGCTTCTCGCCGTGCAGGTTCACGAGATTGATCTCGCTCGCGCGGTCCGCGAAATAGCAGGTGCCCTCGCCCTTCACCTCCATGACTTCCATCTGCTCCCCGGTCAGCCGCCGGGTCACCATGCCGCGCAGGCCCTCGCCCCCGCCGCTCATCTTCTTGAACGCCATCCGACCGTCGTACGCGACCATCGCGCCGTTCTTCGCCTTCACGGCATCGCCGGTCATGTCGACGGCGAGCACTTTGCTCCCCTGGAGCCGAAACTGAGCCACGGCATCAGACCGTAGTCCGCCGCGCCGCCCGACGGCAGAGCGCCTGGCGCGGACCGGCCCGCAAGGGCCCGGCGGCGGTGGCCGGCCGCACTGCTGTCACAATGGAGCGGTGCTTGTGAATGTAAGCACAAGCTAAAGGCTGCACCCATCCCACCCGAACGAGGTTCCCGTGGACATCAAGACCGCATCCGCCCTGCGCCGGCTCCGGCTGGTCTCCGCCCCCGAGGCGGTCTCCTTCCTCCTGCTGCTGATCTTCGGTACGGGCTTCAAGCTGGTCCTGGGCATCAAGACCTTCGTCATGCCGCTCGGCATGCTCCACGGTGTGCTGTTCATCCTGTACGTGCTCTTCTGGCTGGACGCCTGGAACCGTACGAAGTGGTCGCTGGGTACCGCCGCGCTCTACTTCGTCCTCTCCGTGCTGCCCACCGGTGGCTTCTTCGCCGAGCGCAAGCTCAAGCGTGAGGCCGAGGCCTCCGTGATCGCCGCCCGCGCCCGCAAGGAGAAGGAAGCCGTCGTGGGAGGGGCCGGCGCATGATCGTCGCGTTCTCGGTCAGCCCGCTCGGCGTCGGTGAGGACGTCGGGGAGTACGTCGCCGACGCGGTGCGAGTGGTCCGCGAGTCCGGGCTGCCCAACCGTACGGACGCCATGTTCACCTCGATCGAGGGCGAGTGGGACGAGGTCATGGACGTCGTCAAGCGCGCCGTCGCGGCCGTCGAGGAGCGTGCGGGGCGGGTCTCGCTGGTCCTCAAGGCGGACATCCGGCAGGGCGTCACCGACGGGCTCACCTCGAAGGTGGACACGGTCGAGCGATACCTCGCGGAGGACCGGGACTGACCGGAACGAGTGGGACCCTGGCCCCTTCCGCGCCCGTCTCCTGAGACGGGGCTGACCACCATGTGGGCGACCGGTAGGGTCGGAGACGTGCCGAAGCCGCTCAGTCTCCCCTTCGATCCCATCGCCCGCGCCGATGAACTGTGGCAGCGCCGGTGGGGGGCCGTCCCCTCGATGGCGGCGATCACCTCGATCATGCGGGCCCAGCAGATCCTGCTCGGCGAGGTGGATGCCGTGGTCAAGCCGTACGGCCTCACCTTCGCGCGCTACGAAGCCCTGGTGCTGCTGACGTTCTCGCAGGCCGGCGAGTTGCCGATGTCCAAGATCGGCGAACGTCTGATGGTGCACCCCACCTCGGTCACCAACACCGTCGACCGGCTGGTGAAGTCCGGCCTGGTGGCCAAGCGCCCGAACCCGAACGACGGGCGCGGCACGCTCGCCTCCATCACGGACAAGGGCCGCGAGGTCTGCGACGCGGCCACCCGCGACCTGATGGCCATGGATTTCGGGCTCGGCGCCTACGATGCCGAGGAGTGCCAGGAGATCTTCGCCCTGCTGCGCCCGCTCCGGGTGGCGGCGGCGGATTTCAAGGACGAATAAAACCCTTGTCAATAAGGGGCCGGTAAACGGTGTGCCACGGGCGGGGGCGGCGAAGATCGCCCCCGCCCGTGCCGTTACGCTCGATGGCATGAAGAAAAGCGTGCTGACCCGCTACCGGACGATGGCGTACGTGACGGGCGTGCTGCTGGTCCTGCTGACCCTCGGCGTGATCGCCAAGTACCTGCTGCACATCGACGGTGCGGCCGGCTTCACCAGCGTCGTCGGCATCGCCCACGGCTGGCTGTACGTCATCTACCTCGTCTTCGCCTTCGACCTGGGCTCCAAGGCCAAGATGCCGGTCGGCAAGCTGCTGTGGGTGCTGATCGCCGGCACCATCCCCACCGCCGCCTTCTTCGTCGAGCGCAAGGTCTCGCGCGAGCTGGAGCCGCTGGTCTCCGGTACCGCGACGCCGCAGACCGCGAAGGTCTGACGGCCCCCGCATGAGCGAGCCGTACGGCGACCGCCCGGCCGAGGACCCGCCGTACGACGGCCACCCGCTGGTCGCCGCCGCCCGGCGGCTCGCCGCTGACACCCTCGGGCCCGCCGCCGAGCGCGCCGACCGCGAGGGTGTCGATCCCGCCACGATCGCCGCGGTCAAGGCCTCCGGCGTGCTCGGCGCCGCCGGGCCGGCCGCGTACGGTGGCGCTGCCGCGCCGGCCCCCGTCGTACGGGAGATCGCCGAGGTCCTCGCCGGGGCCTGTTGCAGCACCTTCTTCGTGCAGGCCCAGCACCACACGCCGGTCGCCACGCTCGCCGCGGCGGCCGAGGGCACGCCCGTCCGCGAGCAGCTGCTGCGTCCGCTGTGCGACGGCACGCTGCTGTCCGGCATCGCCTTCTCGCATCTGCGTGCCTTCCCGCGGCTGCCGGTGCGCGTCACCCGGGAGCACGCGGGGTGGCGCTTCGACGGCCGGGTGCCCTGGTACACCGGCTGGGGCCTGAACGACCTGCTGATGCTGGGCGGCGCGACGGAGGACGGCGAGGTCGTCTTCGGCGTCGTCGAGGCGCGTGCGCAGCCCGGTCTGCGGGCCACGGAGCCGCTGGAGCTGGCCGCGCTCTCCGGTACCCGTACGGTCGGCCTGGAGCTGGACGGTCTGGTGCTGCCGGACGGCGCGGTGGCGCTGCGGCAGCCGTACGAGGACTGGGCGGCGGCCGACCGGCCGAAGAACACCAACGTCAATCCGGCGGTGCTGGGCGTCGCCCGGGCCGCGTTGGACCTCCTGGACGCCTCGGGCGACGAGGCCGCGGCATCGACGGCGGGCGTGCTGCGCGAGCGGCTGGCGGCGGTGCGCAAGGACGCGTACGCGCTGCTGGACGAGGTGCCGGCGGCCGAGCGGATCGCGGATCGGCTGGCCGCGAAGATGCGCGCGTACGACGTGCTGCGGGCGGCGACGACGGCCGCTGTCGTGGCGGGTGGCGGCCGGGCGGTCGGCCTGGACCGGCCGGCCCAGCGGCTCGCCCGTGAGGGCATGTTCTTGCTGGTCCAGGGCCAGACGGCGGACGTCAGGGAAGCGCATCTGGCGGCGCTGCGCGGCTGATTCCGGGCCCCGCCAGGTCGCTCCCTGCCGGGCTGCCATCGACAATTAGTAGGACGTCCAAGTAAATTTGGTCGCATGGACGCTGACGCGATCGAAGAGGGCCGCCGCCGCTGGCAGGCCCGGTACGACTCCGCACGCAAGCGCGACGCGGACTTCAGCACGCTCTCGGGCGACCCCGTCGCCCCGGTTTACGGTCCCCGCGCCGGCGACGCCTACGAGGGCTTCGAGCGGATCGGCTGGCCCGGCGAGTTCCCCTTCACGCGCGGCCTGTACGCGACCGGCTACCGCGGCCGGACGTGGACCATCCGCCAGTTCGCGGGCTTCGGCAACGCCGAGCAGACGAACGAGCGGTACAAGATGATCCTCAAGGCGGGCGGCGGCGGCCTGTCCGTCGCCTTCGACATGCCGACCCTGATGGGCCGCGACTCCGACGACCCGCGCTCGCTGGGCGAGGTCGGCCACTGCGGCGTCGCCATCGACTCGGCCGCCGACATGGAGGTCCTCTTCAAGGACATCCCGCTCGGCGACGTCACGACCTCGATGACGATCAGCGGCCCGGCCGTCCCGGTCTTCTGCATGTACCTCGTCGCCGCGGAGCGGCAGGGAGTCGACCCCGGCGTCCTGAACGGCACGCTCCAGACCGACATCTTCAAGGAGTACATCGCCCAGAAGGAGTGGCTGTTCGAGCCGGAACCGCACCTGCGGCTGATCGGCGACCTGATGGAGCACTGCGCCCGCTCCATCCCGGCGTACAAGCCGCTCTCGGTCTCCGGCTACCACATCCGCGAGGCGGGCTCGACGGCCGCGCAGGAGCTGGCGTACACCCTCGCCGACGGCTTCGGCTACGTCGAGCTGGGCCTCTCCCGGGGCCTGGACGTCAACACCTTCGCGCCCGGGCTGTCCTTCTTCTTCGACGCGCACGTGGACTTCTTCGAGGAGATCGCCAAGTTCCGCGCGGCGCGCCGGATCTGGGCCCGCTGGATGCGGGACGTGTACGGCGCGACGAGCGAGAAGGCGCAGTGGCTGCGGTTCCACACGCAGACCGCGGGCGTCTCGCTGACCGCGCAGCAGCCGTACAACAACGTGGTGCGGACCGCGGTGGAGGCCCTCGCCGCCGTCCTCGGCGGCACCAACTCGCTGCACACCAACGCGCTGGACGAGACCCTGGCGCTGCCCAGCGAGCAGGCCGCGGAGATCGCGCTCCGTACGCAGCAGGTGCTGATGGAGGAGACGGGCGTCGCCAACGTCGCCGACCCGCTGGGCGGTTCGTGGTACGTCGAGCAGCTCACCGACCGCATCGAGGCGGACGCGGAGAAGATCTTCGCGCAGATCAAGGAGCGCGGCGCCCGCGCCGTCCCGGACGGACAGCACCCGATCGGCCCGATCACCTCCGGCATCCTGCGGGGTATCGAGGACGGCTGGTTCACCGGTGAGATCGCCGAATCCGCCTTCCGGTACCAGCAGGCGCTGGAGAAGGGCGACAAGAAGGTCGTCGGCGTGAACTGCGCCCACGGCTCGGTCACCGGCGACCTGGAGATCCTGCGGGTCAGTCACGAGGTCGAGCGCGAGCAGGTGCGCGTCCTCGCCGACCGCAAGGCGGCCCGGGACGACGCGGCGGTACGCACGGCCCTGGACGCCATGCTGGCGGCGGCCCGGGACGGCGGCAACATGATCGAGCCGATGCTGGACGCCGTACGCGCGGAGGCCACCCTCGGCGAGATCTGCGGCGTGCTGCGGGACGAGTGGGGCGTCTACACGGAGCCGGCGGGGTTCTGAGCACGCGCGTACGCAACGGAATCCGCGGCGTTCTTCCGGAGGCGCCGGGTAGGTGGGTGCAGTCTGCATCCACCTACCCCTCCGGGAGACGTACGTGAAGAGATCCGTTCTCGCCGCCTGTGGCGCCACCGCGCTGGCCACCGCCCTGCTCACCGGTTCCGTCGTCCTCGGCGCGACCGCCACGGCGAAGCCGGCGCCCGAGCCGCACGCGGCCGGCCGCCACCAGGCCCGCATCCAGGACCACTTCGACTCCCTCGGCCCGGAGGTGCGGGCCACGAAGCTGTCCTCGGGCCGCACCGCGCACTACATCGACGAGGGGCCGCGGGACGGCCTGCCGGTGCTGTTCATCGGCGGTACGGGCACCAGCGCGCGGGCCGCGCACATGACCGACTTCTTCCGCTCCACCCGTGAGTCGCTGCACCTGCGGCTCATATCGGTGGAGCGCAACGGCTTCGGTGACACCGCGTACGACAAGGACCTGGGCAAGGCCGACTTCGCGAAGGACGCGCTGGAGGTCCTGGACCGGATCGGGGTCGAGAAGGTCGGCGTGGCCGCGATCTCGGGTGGCGGGCCGTACGCCGCCGAGCTGGCGAGCCGTGCCCCGCAGCGCATCCGGGCGCTGCACCTGGCCGCCGCGCTGCCCCCGTACGGCAAGCAGCCCGACTACTGCGGCCTGTCCGACGCGGAGCTGGGCAAGCAGCTGGCGCCGACGATCGCCGACCCCCGCAAGTGGTGGGCGTTCCCCGACGACAGCCCCACCAAGAAGATCCCGGGCTTCGCCGACACCGCGTACGAAGAAGGCGCGCGGACCTACCACCAGCGCGGACAGCAGGCCGACCCGGCGCCGCAGGTGCACGAGCAGAAGCTGTACTGCGAGCGGCCGGGCCCGGACCTGTCGAAGCTCACCGCGCCGGTCTTCCTCTACAGCGGCAAGAAGGACACCACCGTGCCGCCGAGCACGGTCGACACCTGGCGGCAGCACCTGCCCGGGAAGCCCGTGGTGCGCTCGTACGCCGACTCCGGGCACGACGTGCAGTACCGGCACTGGGATCAGATCCTCGCCGACCTGGCCGGGTTTCCGGACCGCACGGTGATCTGCGTCAGCGGCCACAGCGAGATGGCGAAGGCCGCCGCGGCGAAGAGGCTGGTGGCCGACGGGCGGGCCACGCCGGGCAGCTGCGCCTGGCAGAAGTCGGACGGCTGACCCGCCGCTACGCCTCCCGCGTCAGCGGGAAGCGCAGCCGGAACAGCGCCCCGCCGCCCGGGGCCCGCTCCGCGGTGAGCTCGGCGTGGTGCGCCCGGGCGATCTGCCGGGCCATCGCCAGGCCCAGCCCGGAGCCGGGGAGCGCACGCGCGGCCTGCGCGCGGTAGAAGCGGTCGAAGACGTGCGGCAGGTCCTCGTCGGCGATGCCCGGGCCGTGGTCGCGGACGGTGAGCTCCAGCGCGCCCGGCGGGGTGGTCAGCTCCGCCTCGACCGGGCCGCCGGGCGGCGAGAACTTGGCGGCGTTGTCCAGCAGGTTGGACAGCAGGCGCGAGAGGCGGGCGGGGACGCCCGGCACCGTCGTCCCCGCCGCGCCCGCGTCGATCCGTACGGTGAAGCCGATCTCCGGCCAGTGGCCGCGGGCCGCCGCCACCGCGTGCTCCAGCAGCGGCGCGGCGCGCACCTGCTCGACCAGCGGTTGCGGCTCCTCGTCGCGGGCCAGCTCGATCAGGTCGTTGACCAGGGTGGTCACCTCGCGGAGCTGGCGGCCCAGGGCTGCCGAGGCGCGGTCGCGCTGGGCGTCGGTCAGCCGGTCGGCGCGGGCCAGGAGTTCGGCGTTGGTGCGGAGCGCCGTCAGCGGGGTGCGCAGCTCGTGCGAGGCGTCGGCGACCAGTCGGCGTTGGGCGGCGACGGACTGCTCCAGCTCGCCGAGCATGGTGTTGAAGCTGGCTGCCAGCCGGGTCAGTTCGTCCTCGCGGCCGGGCGGCCCGGCGGGCAGTTCGATGCGGTGGCCGGCGTCGCGGGTGGCGGCGATGCGTTCGGCCGCCGCGGTCAGCCGGGTGACGGGCGACAGGCCCGTGCGGGAGACCCAGTAGCCGAGTGCGGCGGCCAGCAGCACGCCCGCGCCGCCCACCGCCGCGAGCATCCCGGCGGCCTGCCGTACCCCCTTCTCCACGGTGTCCGCGCGCAGCGCCACCTGCACCGCCGTGCCGTCCTTGAAGTGCTGCACGAGCATCCGGGCGGGGTGGCCGTGCACGGTGACGGCGGTGAAGTACGGGGCGCGGCGGCCGGCCGCCACCTCGCGGACGGCGCCGGTGACCGGCAGCGCGTAAGCCGCGGACGGGTCGGCCGCGGGGTCGGCGGGGACGATCTGGGAGCAGGCCGGGGCGGACAGGAAGCGGCACTCGGCGGCGAGGACACCGGGCGCTCCTTCGTGCTGGCCCTGGTTCTGCTGCATGACCAGGGTCGCCGACTGGGTGAGGTTCAGCTCCAGCTGGTGGCCCATGGCGTACCGGATGATGACGAAGGCGGCGGTGCACACGCCGATCGCGACCAGCGCGACGGCCGCGGAGGCGGCCAGCGCCAGCCGGGTGCGCAGCGGCCGCCGGCGGCGCCACGGGGCCCCGGCCCCGCGCCGGCCGCTCATGCCTCGCCCAGCCGGTAGCCGATGCCGTGCACGGTGTGCAGCAGCCGCGGTTCGCCGCCCGCCTCCAGCTTGCGGCGCAGATAGCCGACGTACACCGCGAGGGAGTTGGAGTCCGGGCCGAAGTCGCGGCCCCAGACCCGCTCCAGGATCACCTCGCGCGGCACGACCTGGCCGGGGTTGCGGGCGAGCAGTTCGAGCAGCGCCCATTCGGTGCGGCTGAACTCCAGCCGGCGGCCGGCCCGGCGCCCGGAGCGGGTGGCCGGGTCGAGCACGAGGTCGGCGACGGCGGGGGCCTCGGCGGGGTCCGCCGGGGTGACGCGGCGGAGCAGGGCGCGCAGCCGGGCGGTCAGTTCGTCCAGCGCGAAAGGCTTGACGAGGTAGTCGTCGGCGCCCGCGTCCAGCCCGTCCACCCGCTCGCTCACCGAGTCCAGCGCGGTCAGCACCAGGATGGGCGTACGGTCCTCCAGCGCGCGCAGCCGCCGGCAGACGGCGAGGCCGTCCAGCACGGGCATCATCACGTCCAGTACGAGGGCGTCCGGCTGCCACTCCGCGACGGCGCTGAGCGCGGCCAGCCCGTCGGCGGCGCCGCGCACCCGGTAGCCCTCCACGGTCAGGCCGTCCTCGACCGCGGCGCGCACTTCGGCGTCGTCGTCGACGACGAGGATGCGGGGCGCGTGCGGGGCGGCGGCGTCCGGGAGCGGCGGGGGCGATGCGGTCGGCGGCATGAGCCAAGGCTGCCAAAGGGTGCTCTTAGAACGTTCTTAGGGCGCGCGGCGAGCGTGGCGGCCATGCGCACACCACTCTCCGTTGTCATCGGGGCCGGCGGTACCGGCGGCCACATCTACCCCGGGCTCGCCCTCGCCGACGCGCTGCGCCGCGCCGTGCCGGACGCGGTGATCTCCTTCGTCGGTACGGAGCGCGGGCTGGAGACGCGGCTGATCCCGCGGGCCGGCTACCGCCTGCACACCGTCGACATGATCCCGTTCGATCCGGCGCTGGGCGCCCGCCGCTTCCTGCTCCCCGCCGATCTCCTGAAGTCCGGCGCCCAGTGCCGGGCGATCCTGCGGGCGCAGGGCGCGCAGGTGGCGGTCGGCATGGGCGGCTACCCCAGCGCGCCGGTGATCGTCGGCGCCCGGCTGGCGGGGCTGCCGAGCATGATCCACGAGTCCAACGCGGTACCGGGCCGGGCCAACAGGTTCGCGGCCCGGCTCACCCCGCACATCGCCCTCGCCTTCGACCGCAGCCGGGCGCACCTGCCGGGCGGCGACCGGGCCGAGACGGTCGGCATGCCGCTGTCCGGGCCGCTGGCGGGGCTGGACCGGGCGGCGCTGCGCGGCCCGGCCCGCCGGGCGCTGGGCGTTCCGGACGGGGCCCGGCTGCTGCTCGTCAACGGCGGCAGCCTGGGCGCGGCCCGGCTCACCGAGGCGGCCGTCGGGCTGGCAGCCCGGCACCGCCACCGCGCCGATCTGCGGATGGTGATCAAGACCGGTCCGGCGGCGCTGGACGCGGCGCGGGAGCGGCTGGTGGCCGAGGGGGGCGCCGCGGTCGCCGAGGCGGTCCCGTACCTGGACCGGATGGACCTCGCGTACGCCGCCGCCGACCTGGTGGTGTGCCGGGCCGGCTCGGCGACCGTCGCGGAGCTGGCCACGATCGGCATGCCGGCCGTCCTGGTGCCGTATCCGCACGCCCCGGGCGACCACCAGACGCACAACGCGCGGGTGCTGTCCGACGCCGGGGCCGCGCTGCTGCTGCCCGATGCCGAGACCACGGCCGAGCGGCTGGACGCCGTCGTCGGCCCGCTGCTGGACGACCCGGCACGGCTGGCGGCGATGGGCGCCGCCGCCGATCCGGGCGACCACGCCCGCGCCGCCGACCTGCTGGCCGCGAGGGTCCGCCGGCTGGCCGGCCGCACCACCCCGACCACCCCCATCACGTATCCCGCCTCTTCGAAGGAGTACGCATGACCACGCAGCACAATCCCTGGCAGGGCCGCCGGGTCCTCGTCACCGGCGCCGAGGGGTTCATCGGGTCCACGCTCGTCGACCTGCTCGTCGAGCGGGGCGCGCGGGTCCGGGCGCTGGTCCACTACAAGCCGTACGCGGAGAAGGGCCATCTGGCCCGGTACCTGCGGCCGGACGGCCCCGTGGAGATGATGGCGGGGGACGTACGGGACGCGGGCCGGGTGCGGGACGCGGTGGCCGGCTGCGACACGGTCTTCCACCTCGCCGCGCTGATCGGCATCCCGTACAGCTACGACTCGCCGGGCGCCTACGTGCAGACCAACGTGGTCGGTACGGAGAACGTGTGCGAGGCCGCCCGGCTGCACGGCGTGCGGCGGCTGGTGCACACCTCCACCAGCGAGGTCTACGGCACGGCCCGCACCGTGCCCATCGCCGAGAATCACCCGCTCCAGCCGCAGTCGCCGTACTCCGCCTCGAAGATCGGCGCCGACATGCTGGCGCTCTCCCACTGGCACGCCTTCGAACTGCCGGTCACGGTGGTGCGCCCGTTCAACACCTACGGGCCGCGGCAGTCGGCGCGCGCGGTGATCCCCACGATCCTCGCGCAGCTGCACTCCGGCGCCCGCGAGATCAGGCTCGGCTCGCTCACGCCCACCCGCGACTTCACCTACGTCACCGACACCGCCGAGGGGTTCCTCGCGCTCGCGGAGTGCGACCGGGCGGTGGGCGAGGTGGTCAACCTCGGTACCGGGCGGGAGATCTCCATCGGGCAGCTCGTGGCGGAGCTGATGGCGGCGTCGGGCCGGGAGGCGGAGGTGGTCGTGGACCGGGCGCGGCTGCGGCCGGCCGGCAGCGAGGTGGAGCGGCTGCTGTCGGACAACGCGCGGGCCCGGGAGCTGTCCGGCTGGCAGCCGCGGGTGCCGCTGGCGGTCGGGCTGCGGCGCACCTCGGACTGGGTCGGCGGGCACCTGCACCTGTTCGCGCCAGACCGCTACCAGGTCTGAGGCGGCGCGGGGCGGCGGCCCGCGCTCAGTCCTCGCGCTCCAGGCTGCCGAGGCCGCCGAGCAGCAGGGTGGTGAAGCGCGCCGCCCAGGCGGCGTCGACCGGTTCGCCGCTGACCAGGGCGCGGTGCACCACGGCGCCGGCGATCACGTCGAAGATCATGTCCACGCTGCGCGCGGCCGACGCCGCGCCTTCGGGATCGCCGGTGTCCTTCGGCAGCTCACCGCGCCGCTGGGCGCGCTCCCGCCCCTGCACCACCAGCCGCTTCTGGCGGTCCACGACGGCCGAGCGGATGCGGTTGCGCAGCGCGTCGTCCGTGGTGGACTCGGCGACCACCGCCATCAGGGCGGTCTTGGTCTCCGGGCGGGCGAGCAGCGCGGCGAACTGGAGCACCACGCCCTCGATGTCGTCCTTCAGGCAGCCGCGGTCGGGCAGTTCGAGTTCGTCGAAGAGGACCGCGACGGCGTCCACGACCAGTTCGTTCTTGCTCGCCCAGCGGCGGTACAGCGTCGTCTTGGCGACCTTGGCGCGCGCCGCCACGTCGCCCATCGTCAGCTTCCCCCAGCCCAGCTCGACGAGCGCGGCGCGGGTGGCGTCCAGGATCGCGGCGTCGGCCTCGGCGCTGCGCGGGCGTCCCGTGCGGCCGGTGGGGCGGGCGCGCCCCTTGCGGGGCCCGGGGGAGGAGCACTGCATGCGGCAGACCATACCGGCCGGTAGGCGGGAGCACCGTGCGGCGGGTGAGGCAGATCACGGGCACGGCGGGCCCGCGCGCTTGCGGCGGCGGGGGACCGGAGAGTTACGCTACGACTCGTAGCGAAAGAGCGACGCCACACTGGCCGCGGGTGGGGACCCCGGCCGCAGCACAACGGTCCTTTCTCGGGGCCGCGACCGGCCCCGGCAGGGGCCGTACACGCCGGCCCTCCGCGAGGGCCGTGCCCACAGACCGGTCCTCCTCGGGACCACCACAGAGCTCTGTTCCCGACCCGCTTCAGGCAAACCGGCGGGATGCGCGGCCGGGTGCGGAGCTCACCCCGCGGGGTCCAGGGCCATGGGGGCCCTGGATTTTCCGCACCGCTTTCCGGAACGGCCCGCTCAGGGGGGAGGATAGGACCATGCAGCCACGCAATATGTCCATGAGTGGAGTGGTCGACCTCGCCGCGGTGAAGGCGGCCGGGGAAGCGAAGCAGAAGGCGGAACAGTCGCGCGCCGAGGCCGCGCGCACCGGTCGCGCTCCGGCGGCCGGCCGGCTCGTGGTCGATGTCGACGAGGCGGGGTTCCAGCAGGAGATCCTGCAGCGCTCCACCGAAGTGCCGGTCGTCATCGACTTCTGGGCCGAGTGGTGCGAGCCGTGCAAGCAGCTGAGCCCGCTGCTGGAGCGCCTGGCGGGGGAGTACGCCGGCAAGTTCGTGCTCGCCAAGATCGACGTAGACAGCAATCAGGCCCTCTTCCAACAGTTCGGTGTGCAGGGCATCCCGGCCGTGTTCGCCGTCGTCGCCGGCCAGCCGATCCCGCTGTTCCAGGGCGCGGCCCCGGAGGCGCAGATCCGGCAGGTGCTGGACCAGCTGGTCCAGGCCGCCGAGCAGCAGTTCGGCATCGTGGGCGCGCCCGTCGACCCGGCGGAGCAGGGCGCGGCCGAGGACGCGGCGCCCGTGCCGGCCGGCCCGTACGACGCGGTGCTGGAGGCGGCGACCCAGGCGCTGGACTCCGGCGACCTCGGTGGCGCGATCCAGGCGTACAAGAACGTGCTCTCCGACGACCCGGCCAACGCCGAGGCCAAGCTGGGGCTCGCGCAGGCCGAGCTGCTGCACCGCGTGCAGGACCTCGACCCGCAGGCCGTGCGCAAGGCGGCGGCCGACAGCCCGGGTGACGTGACCGCCCAGATCGAGGCGGCCGATCTCGACCTGGTCGGCGGGCATGTCGAGGACGCCTTCGGGCGGCTGGTCGACGTCGTCAGGCGCACCGCGGGCGACGACCGCGAGGCCGCGCGGCTCCGCCTGCTGGAGCTCTTCGAGGTCATCGGCGCCGACGATCCGCGCGTGGTGAGCGCGCGCACCGCGCTGGCCCGCGTCCTGTTCTGACAGCTCGCCAAGTCCTCCCTCCTCAAACGGAACGGCGGCCACGTTTTACCAAAACTTGGTAAACGTGGCCGCTGTTACTTGGAGTAAGACCGCTGGGGTGGCTTGGCGTGTTTTGGGCGTAATTTGCGGATGTTTCTTCCGCGTGAAGGGCGACCGTCCGTACCCGGGTGATCTCGCTCGGTGCGCACCTGGTTATTTGTCTGTTACTCGTAGGTAACGAGCCCCTTGTGCGCCGGCTCCGAATGGACCACGATCAGCCAAGCTCGGTCCATCACACCGCAGTCCGGCAGCCGGCCGGAAAGCGCGGCGGGTGGGTCCCCACCGAGTGGCCGGCGGCAGTGACGCCGGCCGAGGGCAGGGGGGTCTTCGCCGTCCCGGCGGAGCCTGTCCAGAGAGGTTGCGCGAGAGCGTGGCCAGTGGTTGTCGCTCGGGGGTGATCGCCGGTACTTCGGAACGCAAGACCTCCGAGGCAGGCGCTCTCCTTCCCGAGGACGTAGCACTTCTCCCATCCCAGGTGCGGCCGTATCCATGACCGATCGGCCGGCGCCGGAGATGTACGTCCGAGAAGGAGGAAAGTCATGGAGTCCCTGGCTCGTGGCGGGACCAGATGGAAGCGGTTCGCCGTCGTCATGGTGCCGAGCGTCGCTGCGACGGCCGCGATCGGCGTGGCCCTTTCGCAGGGTGCGCTGGCCGCGTCGTTCAGCGTGTCCGGCCAGCAGTTCAAGGTGTCGACCGACCGCCTGGACGGCACCGGGTTCGTCCAGTACGGCGCCGTCGACGCCCAGAAGGGCGGCAAGCAGATCCCGGTGGCGGTCTCGGCGTTCTCCAACGCCAAGATCAAGAACCTCTGCCAGTCCGTCGTCGTGCCCGTCCCGGTCTTCGGCGACGTGTCGATGAAGCTGCAGGCGGGTGGCGGTGACACGCCGGTCGAGGCGAAGAACCTCTACATCGACCTGGACCAGCTGCAGGCGGACGCGACCTTCAACAACATCAACATCGGTGTTGCCGCGGGTTCGACGTCCAAGGGCCCCGGCATCAAGAAGGGTGACAAGGCCGACCCCGGCTCGTTCGCCCAGGAGGCCGACACGGCCACCCTGACCGGTGTCAAGCAGACGGCGTGGGCGACCACCGCCGGCACGTTCAAGCTCAGCGGCCTGAAGATGAAGGTTTCCGCGGGCAAGAACGAGTGCTACTGACGCACTGAGCGTGCGGGCACGGGGAAGCCGGACACCAGGCCCTCCGACGGGCCGTGACCCTGTGCCCGTGCGCCACCCGTCGACAGCACCGAGCACCACCAGCTCACGTACCACCGAATTGCCAGTCCCGAGGAGCTGTACGAGATGAGCGCCGACACGCGACCACGGCTGAGCGAGACAATCGGCCGGCAGCGCCGTTCCTTCCGGGTTTGGCGTGGACAACGCCCCTACTGGGGCGGGCTGCTGACCCTGCTGGCCGGCATCCCGATCATGTACATCCCTTACGCGAACCTCACGATTGGTTCCCTGACCGTCCGCATGGCGACGACGGCGGGCGCCGGCTCGCTGATCATCGGCGTGCTGCTGGTCGTGCTCGGTCTGACCATGTGGTTCCAGCCCGCCTCGCGGGTGTTCGCCGGTGTCGCGGCGATCCTGCTGTCGCTGGTGTCCCTGGTCGTCTCCAACTTCGGTGCCTTCCTGATCGGCTTCCTGCTGGGGCTGATCGGCGGTGCGCTGGCGGTCTCCTGGGCGCCCGGTAAGGCGGCCCCGGCCGGGGCCGCCGACGAGGACACCGACGGACCCAGCGGGCGTGCGGACGACGGCGCCGACGGGTTCGACGCGTTCGGCGGCGGGCGACCCGCGGCGGCCGGAGCGGGCGGTTCGCGCGGCGTACTGGACGACCTGTCAGGTAAGAGCCCGACCAACGGGACGAACGGGAGGCATCGTGCCGGGTGACGAGCTGCACGACGAGGGCGCAGCCGCCGGGGCGAGATCCGGGCGGCACGCGGCGCCGAGGAAGCCGCTGCTGACGCGGTTGCACGTGCCCGCCGGCAAGGCGATCGCGATTGCCGCCATGCCCTCCGCCGTGCTCATGGGCATGGGGCTCACGCCCCAGCTGGCCGTGGCCAAGCCCAAGCCCCCGGAGAGCCCCTTCCGCGGCGGTCCGTGCGTGACCGCGCCGGACAAGGTGGACGACAAGGACGCCAAGGCCGACGAGAAGGACGCCAAGGCCGGGGACGAGGACGCCAAGGGCGACGAGAAGGGCGGCAAGGACACCGCCGAGCCGTCCACGAAGCCCTCCGGCACGGACGAGGACAAGACGTCCGAGCCGTCCGCCACCCCCAAGGGCGAGGAGCCGTCGGATTCCGCGACGCCGTCGCCGTCCGCCTCCCCCGAGGAGGAGAAGAAGGACGGCGGCCTGCTGAGCGGCGTCGGTGACGCGCTCGGCGGCCTGCTGGGCGGCGGCGACACGTCCGAGGACTCCTCGGAATCCGGGGACTCCGAGGGCACGGCCACCGACTCGCCGAGCCCGACCCCGTCGGCCTCGGAGTCCGCGTCCGAGGACACCTCCAAGGAGGCCACCGAGGACTCCGGCGCGTCCGCCGGGAAGGCCACCAAGCCCGTCGAGGACACCGTCAAAGGCGTCACGGACGGTCTCGGCAAGGCCGGCGACTCGCTCAAGGACGGCTCGAAGACCGTCGGCGACACCGTCCACGGCGCCGTGGGCATGGCGGACAACGCCCTGCCCGGCGGCGGTCTGGACGGCACGGACGCCAACGGCAAGAAGGGCTACCCCTGCGTCGTCGAGAACAAGCAGAAGGGCAAGGACGAGCAGACCCCCGTCACCCTGCCCGACAAGCCCTGGCACCTGACGTCCTCCGCGCTCACCCTGCGCGGCCTGGACTACGAGGGCGTCGTCAACGTCACCACCCAGAGCGGCCACACCAAGCAGGTGCTGAAGTTCACCGCCGACAGCGTGGACATCGGCGACCTGCACCAGACGGTGGACGACCCGACGTCGGGGACCAAGTACCACGTCGAGGCGCGCAAGGGCTCCACCTCCACCTTCCGCGGCGGCAAGGTGACGATGTACACCGAGCGGCTGCAGGGCAACCTCTTCGGGCTGATCCCCATCGTGTTCGACGCGGAGCACCCGCCGCCGATCAACACCCCGTTCGCCTACTTCACCAAGGTCGAGCTCGACCAGGCCGGCCAGTTCGGCGGCAACCTGCACGTCCCGGGCCTGCACCAGTACATGACCTGAGGCACCGCAGCAGCTCCGGATCCGTCCGGTCCACGTACCCGTCGCGGGAGCCGCACCACGAAGGCCCCGCTCCTCCTCGGAGGAGCGGGGCCTTTCGCGTGCGTACGGGGCGCGTCAGGCGCGCTCGCCGCCCAGGTGGTGCACCCGGACCATGTTGGTGGTGCCGGGGACGCCGGGGGGCGAACCGGCCGTGATGATCATGGTGTCGCCGGCGTTGTACCGCTTGAGCTTCAGCAGCTCGGAGTCGACCAGGTCGACCATGGCGTCGGTGGTGTTGACGTGCTCCACGACGAAGGTCTCCACGCCCCAGCTCAGCGAGAGCTGGTTGCGGGTGGACTCGTCGGTGGTGAAGGCCAGGATCGGCTGCACCGCGCGATAGCGGGACAGGCGACGGGCGGTGTCACCGGACTTGGTGAAGGCCACCAGCGCCTTGCCGTTCAGGAAGTCGGCCATCTCGGCGGCGGCACGGGCCACGGCGCCGCCCTGCGTACGCGGCTTCTTGCCCGGGACCAGCGGCTGCAGGCCCTTGGACAGCAGCTCCTCCTCGGCCGCCTCGACGATCTTCGACATCGTCTTGACGGTCTGGATGGGGTACTGGCCGACCGAGGACTCGGCGGAGAGCATGACCGCGTCCGCGCCGTCCAGGATCGCGTTGGCCACGTCGGAGGCCTCGGCGCGGGTCGGCCGCGAGTTGGTGATCATCGACTCCATCATCTGGGTCGCCACGATCACCGGCTTGGCGTTCCGCCGGCACATCTCCACCAGGCGCTTCTGCACCATCGGGACCTTCTCCAGCGGGTACTCCACCGCCAGGTCACCGCGGGCCACCATGACGCCGTCGAAGGCCGCGACGACCTCTTCCATGTTGTTGACGGCCTGCGGCTTCTCGACCTTGGCGATCACCGGCACCCGGCGGCCGACCTCGTCCATGACGCGGTGCACGTCCTGGACGTCCTTGGCGTCCCGCACGAAGGACAGCGCCACCAGGTCGCAGCCCATGTTCAGGGCGAACTTCAGGTCCTCGATGTCCTTCTCGGACAGGGCCGGGACGTTGACCGCCGCGCCGGGTAGGTTGATGCCCTTGTGGTCGGAGATCACGCCGCCCTCGATGACGATGCAGCGCACGCGCGGGCCGTCGACCTCGACCACCTGGAGCGCGACGTTGCCGTCGTTGATCAGGACCGGGTCGCCCTTGGAGACGTCGCCGGGCAGGCCCTTGTAGGTGGTGCCGCAGATGGTCTTGTCACCGGGCACGTCCTCGGTGGTGATGACGAACTCGTCACCGCGCACCAGCTCCACCGGACCGTCGGCGAAGGTCTCCAGGCGGATCTTCGGCCCCTGGAGGTCGGCGAGGACGCCGACGGCGCGGCCGGTCTCCTCGGCGGCCTTACGAAGGCGGTGGTACCGCTCCTCGTGCTCCTCGTGGGTGCCATGGCTCATGTTGAAACGGGCCACGTTCATGCCGGCCTCGATCAGCGTCTTCAGCTGGTCGAAGGAGTCAACGGCGGGGCCCAGGGTGCAGACGATTTTCGAACGGCGCATGGGCTGAATCCTATCGGTTTGTTTCAGAGCGGAATATTCCACCTGGCGGAAGCGCCGAAAACTAGGCGCTGACCAGTGCGTATGTCTGGTTGGCGATCTCCAGCTCCTCGTCGGTCGGCACCACGGCGACCGCCACGCGGGCGTAGTCGGGCGAGATGATGCGCGCCTCGCCGGACCGCTCGGCGTTCAGCCGCGCGTCCACCGCGAGCCCCATCTCCTCCAGGCCCAGCACCGCGGCCTCGCGGACCGGCGCGGAGTTCTCCCCGACACCCGCGGTGAAGGCCACCGCGTCGACCCGGCCCAGCACGGCGGTGTAGGCGCCGATGTACTTCCGCAGCCGGTGTATGTAGATGTCGAACGCGAGGGCCGCCCGCTTGTCGCCCTCGTCGATCCGCCGCCGGATCTCCCGCATGTCGTTGTCGCCGCAGAGCCCGATCAGGCCGCTCTTCTTGTTGAGCAGCTCGTCGATCTCGTCGCTGGACAGCCCGGCGTTGCGCTCCAGGTGGAAGATGACCGCCGGGTCGATGTCGCCCGAGCGGGTGCCCATGACCAGGCCCTCCAGCGGGGTCAGGCCCATCGAGGTGTCCACGCAGCGGCCGCCGGCCACCGCCGAGGCGGAGGCGCCGTTGCCCAGGTGCAGCACGATGACGTTGACCTCGGACGGGTCCTTGCCGAGCAGCTTGGCGGTCTCGCGCGAGACGTACGCGTGCGAGGTGCCGTGGAAGCCGTACCGGCGCACGCGGTGCGCGTCGGCGGTCTCCACGTCGATCGCGTACCGGGCCGCGTACTCCGGCATCGTCGAGTGGAAGGCGGTGTCGAACACGGCGACCTGCGGCAGGTCCGGGCGGAGCCGCTGGGCGGTCCGGATGCCGGTGAGGTTCGCCGGGTTGTGCAGCGGCGCGACCGGCACCAGCCGCTCGATCTCCTTGAGCACCGCCTCGTCGATCACCGTCGGCTCGGTGAACCGCAGCCCGCCGTGCACCACCCGGTGGCCGATCGCGGCCAGCTCGGGGGAGTCCAGCCCCAGCCCGTCCTCCGACAGCTCGTCCGCGACCGCCTTCAGCGCCGCGTCATGGTCGGCCATCCGCTCCTCGCGCTCGCGCTTCTCGCCGCCGGCCGCCAGCGGGGTGTGCACCAGGCGCGAGGCCTGCTCGCCGATCCGCTCGACCAGCCCCACCGCCAGCCGGACGCCTCCGTTCATGTCCAGCAGCTGGTACTTCAGCGAGGAGGATCCGGAGTTCAGGACGAGGACTCGGGTGGCGTCGGTAGTCATGGAGAAGCTTTCGGGTCGGGATACGGGAGGAATACGGGAGGACTACGGGAAGAAGGGGCGGGGGAGACGGGGTCAGCGGCCGGCCGGGGTCGCGTCGCCCTGGGCCTGGACGGCCGTGATGGCGACGGTGTTGACGATGTCCTGGACCAGGGCGCCGCGCGAGAGGTCGTTGACCGGCTTGCGCAGCCCCTGCAGGACCGGGCCGACGGCGACCGCGCCGGCCGACCGCTGCACGGCCTTGTAGGTGTTGTTGCCGGTGTTCAGGTCCGGGAAGACCAGCACGGTGGCCCGGCCCGCGACCTCGGAGTCCGGCAGCTTGGTGCGGGCGACGTCGGCGTCCACGGCCGCGTCGTACTGGATCGGGCCCTCGACCAGCAGGTCGGGGCGGCGCTCGCGGACCAGCTCGGTGGCCTTGCGCACCTTGTCCACGTCCGCGCCGGAGCCGGAGGTGCCGGTGGAGTACGACAGCATCGCGATCCGCGGCTCGACGCCGAACTGAGCGGCGGTGGCGGCGGACTGGATGGCGATGTCGGCCAGTTGCTCGGCATTCGGATCCGGATTGACCGCGCAGTCGCCGTAGACCAGCACCCGGTCGGCCAGGCACATGAAGAAGACGGACGAGACGATCTGCGCGTCCGGCTTGGTCTTGATGACCTCGAACGCCGGCCGGATGGTGGCCGCCGTGGAGTGCACGGCACCCGACACCATGCCGTCGGCCAGGCCCTCCTGGACCATCAGCGTGCCGAAGTAGGAGACGTCGGCGACCACGTCGTACGCCAGCTCGTACGTCACGCCCTTGTGGGCGCGCAGCTCCGCGTACCGCTCGGCGAACCGCTCGCGCACCGGCGCCGTGTGCGGGTCGATGATCTGCGCGTCACCCAGTTCGATGGAGAGGTCGGCGGCGCGCTTGCGGATCGCGTCCTCCTCGCCCAGCAGCGTCAGGTCGCACACGTCCCGGCGGAGCAGCACGTCGGCGGCGCGCAGCACGCGCTCCTCGGTGCCTTCGGGCAGCACGACCCGGCGGCGCCCGGACCGGGACCGCTCGATCAGCTCGTGCTCGAACATCATCGGGGTGACCCGGTCGGACTTCAGGACCGAGATGCGCTTGGTCAGCTCGACGGTGTCCACGTGCCGCTCGAAGAGGCCGAGTGCGGTCTCGGCCTTGCGCGGCGAGGCGGCGCTCAGCTTGCCCTCGATCTCGAACAGCTCGCCGGCCGTCGGGAAAGACCCGCCCGGCACGGATATCACCGGCGTACCGGGCGCCAGCCGGGCGGCCAGCGCCATGATGTCGGGCCCCGGCCGCTCGCCGAGGGTGAGCAGGACGCCGGCGATGGGCGGGGCGCCGGCGCTGTGCGCGGCGAGCGAGCCGATGATCAGGTCCGCGCGGTCCCCGGGCGCGACGACCAGGCAGCCCTCGGTCAGCGCCTTGAGGAACGTCGGCAGCATGGCGCCGCCGAAGACGAAGTCCTTCGCGTCCCTGGCCATCCCCGAGTCGTCACCGAGCAGCACCTCGCCGCCGAGGGTGTGGGCGATCTGCGAGACGGTCGGCGCGGAGAGCGAGGCGTCCTCGGGCAGCGCGTAGCAGGGCACCGGCAGGTGCGTGGCCAGCTGCTCCACGACGGCGGCGTGGTCGGCGGGGGCCACCCGGTTCACGACCAGGGCGACCACGTCGCAGCTCATGGACTCGAAGGCGCGGTAGGCGTTGCGGGCCTCGTCCCGGACGGACTCCGGCTCCTGGTCGCGGCCCGCGACGACCGGCAGCACCGAGGCGCCGAACTCGTTCGCCAGCCGTGCGTTCAGGCTCAGCTCGTCCGGCAGGCCGGTGTCGGCGTAGTCGGTGCCCAGCACCAGGACGTAGTCGTACTCCCTGGCCACGTCGTGGAAGCGGTCCACCAGCCGGGAGACCAGCTCGTCGGCGCCCCGCTCGGCCTGCAGGGCGCTCGCCTCCTCGTAGCCCATGCCGTACACCGTGTCGGCCGGCTGGGTGAGGCGGTACCGCGACCGCAGCAGGTCGAAGAGCCGGTCCGGGCCGTCGTCGTGCACGAGCGGGCGGAAGACGCCGACCCGGTCCACATGGCGGGTCAGCAGTTCCATGACCCCCAGCTCGATGACCTGGCGTCCGTCGCCGCGGCCGATGCCGGTCACGTACACGCTCCGCGTCACGCGCGATCTCCGTCCTTTTCCGTCGCTCACAGGGGGAAATTACCCGTTATGGTGGCCTTGCCCCCCTTGACAATACCTGCGTCAGTGGATAGGCCGCTTCCTCCAGTGTCCATGGTCGGCGCCGGTGGGCGAAGGCGGGTGCACGAGGCGGGTGAGGACTCCTGTGCCGGGTACCCGAAGGCGGAGTACCCGAGACGCGTGAGGTCACCGGTCACCGGCCCGTGAAACAATCGCACCGGCTCACCAGAACCAACATCGAGCACAGGAGACTCAGCACGATGCGTATCGGAGTCCTGACCGCGGGCGGCGACTGCCCGGGCCTCAACGCCGTGATCCGCTCTGTGGTGCACCGCGCCGTCACCGGCCACGACGACGAGGTCATCGGCTTCGAGGACGGCTTCAAGGGTCTGCTCGACGGCCGTTACCGCAAGCTCGACCTCGACGCCGTCGGCGGCATCCTCGCCCGTGGCGGCACCATCCTCGGCTCCTCCCGCCTGGAGCGCGCGCGGCTGCGCCAGGCCTGCGAGGACGCCAAGGACATGTCGAAGGAGTACGGCATCGACGCGCTCATCCCGATCGGCGGCGAGGGCACCCTCACCGCGGCCCGGATGCTCGCCGACGCGGGGCTGCCGGTGGTCGGTGTGCCGAAGACCATCGACAACGACATCTCCTCCACCGACCGCACCTTCGGCTTCGACACGGCCGTCGGCGTCGCGACCGAGGCCATCGACCGCCTGAAGACCACCGCCGAGTCGCACCAGCGGGTCATGGTCGTGGAGGTCATGGGCCGCCACGCGGGCTGGATCGCGCTGGAGTCCGGCATGGCCGGCGGCGCCCACGGCATCTGCCTGCCCGAGCGCCCCTTCGACGTGAACGACCTGGTCAAGATGGTCGAGGAGCGCTTCGCCCGGGGCAAGAAGTTCGCCGTCGTCTGCGTCGCCGAGGGCGCGCACCCCGCCGAGGGCACGATGGACTACGCGAAGGGCGAGATCGACCAGTTCGGTCACGAGCGCTTCCAGGGCATCGGCACCAAGCTCGCCGTCGAGCTGGAGAACCGGCTCGGCAAGGAGGCCCGCCCGGTCATCCTCGGCCACGTCCAGCGCGGCGGCACCCCCACCGCGTACGACCGCGTCCTGGCCACCCGCTTCGGCTGGCACGCCGTCGAGGCGGCGCACCGCGGCGACTTCGGCAAGATGACCGCGCTGCGCGGCACGGACATCACGATGGTGCCGCTCGCCGAGGCGGTCACCCACCTCAAGACCGTCCCCGCCGACCGCATGCGCGAGGCCGAGTCGGTCTTCTGAGCCGTTCCGGCGCCCGGCCCCGACGGGCCGGGCGCGGCTTCACCCCTCGCCGACCTGCTCCCAGAAGTGGGTGAGGACGTCGGCCAGGAAGTCCCGGCCCGCGTCGCTGGACTCCGCGGCCGTCTCCACGCCGCCGCCCCAGCCGAGGGTCCCGGCCATCCGCCGGTGGTACTCCTCGAACAGGAACTCCAGCGCCTTCTGCACCGCCGGCTTGGGCAGTCCCAGCAGCTTGCACACCGGCCGGGTGTACGCCTGCCAGCGCGTGGTCGCCGCGCTGCGCAACATCTCCGCCAGCTGCCGGTCACGGCCGGTCAGCCGGACCAGCGCGGGCAGCGGGAGATCCAGCTCGGCCCGGAGCGCCGCGGCCTGCCGGTCGTTGCCCTGCCACTGACCCGTGGCCTCCATCCGCTCGTACGCCGGGATCTCCATCCCGATGCGCAGCGCGAGGTCGTCGGCGGCGATGCCGCGGGCTATGCGGTACTCGCGCAGGGTGTCGGGTGTGCCGAGCAGATCACCGGGTGCGCACCACAGCGCGCCCGCGAGCGCGTTCAGCTCGCTCTCCGTCGGTGAACCCTCGCCCCGCTCCCACGCGGCGATCGTCCGTGGCTGAATCGGTTTTCCGTACGCGGCGTTGATGCCGTACGCGACATGCGCGGGCGTCATGCCGAGAGCCTCGCGCATGCGCTTGGCTGCCTGGGCGTCGAAGGGTGGGCGGCGCTCGCCCCTGTCTGGCGTGTGCACGGCCACACCGTAAATGACCCGGATATGTCTACGCGGGTAGTTCCGCCCTTTGCTTCGAAAACTCGTAGCAATATACGGGTTGCGGAGAGTGATCTTGTGACGGTGGGTGATTTTTTCACGGACCGTGAGCGAAACGCGAGAGGATTCTCAGCCAAAAATCCTGCTTGACTGAGCGCTCGCTCAGTCCGCGACTTCGGCCGGGGATCGATTCACAGAAAGTGCAGCTGCTCCCTCACTGCGCGCAGGTCGCTCAACCAGCGTCGGTACGCCGGAACCTTTGCAAGCCTCTCCAGCGCCACCGTCTGTCCCAAGCGGTCGACGTCGTGCTCGGGCGCGCGCCGCCCGCCGAGCGCTGCCTTGAGTACAGCCTTCGGATCGGCGACTCTCTCCACGTCATGTGGCACCTCCCACGTGACGTCACGGGTGAGCGACTATCCACGCTCCTCATGGCTCCGTACGGTCAGCGGCTCGGTGGCGGGCAGCGTCAGGTTCGGGCCGTCACCGGAGAGCTCCAGCACGACGACGGGCCTGCCGCGCGCGTCCCGGCCGTGGCCCACGCTGCGTACGGAGTGCCACTCGCCCCAGGCGCGTACGCGACTCCCGGCCTGCGCCAGCGCCGCCGCGACGACCTGCTCGCGGGGTCCGGTCAGGAGGGCCGGTGCCTTCAGCTCCGCCCATACCGTTTTGCCGATACCGCCGAGGCGTGCGGTGACGCCCCATTGCTCGGCCACCGCCGCCACGAGCAGCAGCCCGCGGCCGCCCGTCTCGTCCGGGCCGGGCGTGCGGACCTCGGGGCGGCCGGCCCCGGCGTCGCTCACCTCCAGCCGCAGCGTTCCGGCATCCGGCGCGTGCACGATCCGCACCCCCACCTGCCGGTCGGGCGGCGCGGGTACGCGCAGAGCATTGGTGACGAGCTCGGACAGTAGCAACTCGGCGTCCGCCGCTGCCTCTTGGCTGACCCCCCAGGTGCCGGTCGCCGCAAGCAGTGCGGCCCGCGCTCTGGGCACGGTGCGGTGGCTGCGGGGCAGCCGGAAGGAGATGACGGCGGGTTCCCCTGGCGGGGTGTTGTCGGCCATGCCAGCAGGGTGACAAACCTGCAACGTTGAAGGAGATGCCGAGGCTGAATTTCATTCTTTCGGGTATCGAGACGCCATGCAGACGACGCCCCTGGTAGGCAGGTGGCATGACGAACGTCAAGCCGTCCACTGTGCTGGGACGCCAACTCGGTGACGAACTGCGCCGCTTGCGCGAAGCCGCTGACCTCACCATGGCCGAGGCGGCAGAGGTGCTCGACTGCACCAAAGGGAAGGTCAGCCGTCTGGAGAACGGGCATGTGCCCGTCCGTACGCCGGACTTGAACGCCTTGATGCAGGCGTACCGCGTAGGGGAGGAAGAGACCCGCGACCGTCTCGTCGCGCTGGCACGCCGGGCCAACCGGCGACGGCGCGAGGGGTGGTGGCATCAGTACGGTTCCGTAGTCGGCGAGACGTATCGCGACTACATCGCCATGGAGAACATCTGCGACGGCATCAAGACGTTCCAGGCCCAGCTGGTCCCCGGGCTGCTCCAGACCCCGGAGTACGGTCGCGCGGTCACGGTGGCCTCGCGCGCCTGGCAGACGGCGGCGGAGATCGACCAGTTCGTCCAGGTCCGGATGGCCCGCCAGAAACGGCTCGCCGGCGACACCCCGTTGGAGCTCTGGGCTGTCCTCGCCGAAGGCGTTCTGCACCAGCAGGTGGGCGGGCCCGCTGTGATGCGCGACCAGTTGGAACACCTGGCAGGCATGGCGGGGCGGCCGAACATCACCGTGCAGGTGCTGCCGTTCTCGCGAGGGGCGCATTCGGGTATGTTCGGGCCGTACTTGCTGCTGAGCTTTCCGCAGGTGTCGGCGCTCGATCTGGTACTCACGGAAACGCCGACGGGCAACATCTGGATGGAGCACGAGTCCGAGGTGGCTTGCTACCGCGGCCTGTTCGACGATGCCCGCACCTCTGCGTTGCCGCCGACGGAATCGCTCAAGCTGATCCGGCGCATCGCGAAGGAGCACAGATCATGAGCCGAGACCGTACTGCCGAGCCCGACCTCGCGGGAGCGATATGGCGGGCCAGCAGCTACAGCGGCGGGCAAGGTGAATGCGTCGAAATCGCCGACAACATACCCGGCATCGTCCCCGTACGGGACAGCAAGTGGCCTGGCGGGCCGGTGATCGGGTTCGGGCGGGAGGCGTGGGGGGACTTCATCGAGTCGCTGCGCTGAGACGGCGGCTTCGGCGGCGTCACCAGTCGGCGTCGACCAGCGGCTCCAGCCGGAACAGCTGGTGGGGGACGTCCGCGCGTGGCCACTGGACGAGGCGGGCGCCGTTGCCCGTGGCGCCGTCGGCGACGTCGAGGTACTGACCGCTGTGCTCCACGGCGATGCGGAACGTGCCGTCGCGCTGGGGCTCGAACCGGAACTTCTCGTTGGCGGTGCCGACCGCCCGCCACTGGACCAGCCACGCGCCCTCCTTCGGCGAGGCGTCCGCGATGCTCAGGACCTTGCCGCTGTGCTTGGCCACGAGCCGGTAGGAGCCGTCCCCGGCGGGTTCCAGGGAGAACTTCTCGTTGTCGCGGGCGCCGCGCGAGAACTGGATCACGTGGGCGCCGTCGGCGGTGGATGCCTCGCTCACACACACCACCTTGCCGCTGTGCACGGCGACGACGCGGGCGCGGGACGGCAGAGCGCGGGACGGTGCGGAGGGGGCGCTGGACATGGCGGACCTCCTTGCGCCGGCGTGGCGGTCACCGGGCACGGTAGGCCGCTCCGGGCGGCGCCGGACAGGCACGGGTCAGCCTTTCACGGCGCCGCCCAGTGCGAAGCCGCCGCCCAGGCGGCGGGCGATCAGGATGTACAGGAGCAGCACCGGGGTCGAGTAGATGACGGAGAAGGCCGCGAGCTGGCCGTAGACCACGGTCCCGCGGTTGCCGAAGAAGTCGTTGATGCTGACCGAGGCGGGCATCTGCGCGGGGTCGAGCAGGAGCATGAAGGGGACGAAGAAGTTGCCCCACATCATGACGAAGGAGTAGACGGTCACGACCGCGATGCCCGGCCCCATCAGTGGCAGGACGATGCGGAGCAGGGACTGCATGGGCGAGGCGCCGTCGGTCCAGGCGGCCTCCTCCAGCTCCTTCGGTACGCCGTCCATGAAGTTCTTCATCAGCCATACCGCGAAGGGGAGTTGGGACGCCGCGAAGAACAGGATCGTGCCGTGCATGGTGTCGATCAGCTCGACCTGGACGAACAGGGCGTACACCGGGACCATGATCGCCGTGATCGGCAGGCAGGTGGCGAAGAGGATCGTGGCCAGGAAGGCGCTGCCCGTACGGGAGCGGTAGCGGGACAGCGGGTAGGCCGCCAGGGCCGCGCAGACGATCGTCAGCAGGGTCGCCCCGCCGCACAGGATCAGGCTGTTGAGGAGCGGGGTGAAGGTCACGTCGGGGACGAGGACCGCGTCGAAGTTGGTGAGGGTGAGCTTGTCGGGGATCTTCACTTGCAGGTCGGCCTGCGCGTCCAGGGAGGAGAGGAGTACCCAGGCCAGGGGGAGGACGAAGGCCGCCGCGACCACCAGGAGCGCCGCGTCCGCCGCGAGGCGGCGGGTGGTGCGGCGGGTTGCCTGAGTGCGCTTCACGGAAACGGAGACGGGCACTCAGACCTCCGTGCGCAGCAGGCGCATGTAGACGAGGGAGAAGAGGGAGCCGACCAGGAGCAGGAGCAGGGCCACCGCCGTCGCGTAGCCGATCATGCTGTTCTGGAAGGCCTGTTCGTACATGTACAGGGGGAGCGTCTGGCTGCGGTTGCCTGGGCCGCCGCGGGTCATCACCCAGATCAGGCCGAAGACCGAGAGGGTCTGGAGGGTGTTGAGCATCAGGTTGGTGCCGATGGAGCGGCGGATCATCGGGAGCGTGATGTGCCACATCCGGCGCCGGCCGCTCGCGCCGTCGACCTCGGCGGCCTCGGTGATCTCCTTGGGGATCTCGTTGAGGGCCGCCGAGTAGACCAGCATCGAGAAGGCCGTGCCGCGCCAGACGTTGGCGAAGGACACCGCCAGGATGGGCAGGGTGTAGAGCCAGTTCTGCGCCGGCAGGTGCAGCCAGTCGAGCACCGCGTTCAGGGTGCCCTCGCGGCGGAAGAAGGCGTAGAGCAGGAAGCCCGCCACCACCTCCGGGAGCACCCAGGCCACCACCACGATGCCGCCGGTGAGCGTGCGCACCGGCCGGGAGGCGCGCTGCATCAGGGCCGCGAGCGTCAGGCCGAGGGTGTTCTGGCCGATGAGGGAGGAGAGGACCGTGAAGACCAGGGTCAGCCAGACGGCGTTGAGGAAGTCCTTGTCACCGAATGCCCTGGTGAAATTGTGCAGGCCGATGAAGGACGACTCCGCCTGGCCGGTCAGCTGGAGGTCGGTGAAGGCCAGGTAGACGCAGTAGCCGATCGGCCCGGCGAGGAAGAGCAGCAGCAGGACGACGCCGGGGGTCACCGGCAGGGCCCGCGCCAGGCTGCGGCGCGGGCGCCGGGCGGCGGGAGCCGCGGTGGGCTTCTCGGTCGCGGGGCGCGTACCGACGGCGCTCACTTCTTGACCACTTCGCCGTTCGTGAGCGAGTCCAGTTCCTCGTCATAGGTCTTCGCCGCCTCCGCCACCGAGGTGTCGCCCGTCGTGACGCCCTCCATGGCCTCCTGGATCGCGGTGGAGACCTTCGGGTACGCGGGGTAGGCCGGCCGGTAGTGGGTGTGCGCGACCAGGTCGGTGAAGAACTTGATGCCGGGCTGCGCCTTCACGTACTCCGGGTCCTCGGCGACGTCCTTCCGGACCGCGATGCCGGAGTTGGCGACGTACCACTTCTGCGCGTTCTTCTTGGTCTGCATGGTCTTGATGAACTCGAAGGCCAGGTCCGGGTTGCCCGCCTTGGCCGGGACCGCCCACGTCCAGCCGCCGGACATGCTCACCTTGCCGGGCGCCCCGCCGTTCTGCGTGGGCATGTGCGCGAGGCCCAACTTCTTCGACCACTCCGGCCATTCGTGGCCCGACCCCTCGATCCAGTCCTGGGGCAGCCAGGAGCCGTCCAGGTTGATGGCGAGCTTGCCCTCGGGCAGCAGCTCGCCGCGCGTGCGGGTGCCGATGTTCGGGTCGAGCGCGTCGGAGACGTCCGGGCCGAGCTTCTCCTTGTAGACGGTCTCCACGAACTTCAGGGAGTCCTTGAAGCCCTTGCTGCCGGCGACCCACTTCTTCTCGCCCGGGTCGTACAGCGGGTCCTCGCCCGTGCCGTAGAGCAGCATCTCGAAGCCCTGCATCGCGGACATCTCACCCGCGGGCTTGCCGGTGTAGACGTTCAGCGGGATGACACCGGGGACCTTCTTCTTGATCGTGCGAGCCGTTTCGAGGAGGTCGTCCCAGTTCTTCGGCTGCCAGTCGGCGGGCAGGCCCGCCTTCTTGAAGATGTCCTTGTTGAACCACAGGCCGCGGGTGTCGGTGCCGTCCGGCACGCCGTACGTCTTGCCGTCCTCGCCCTTGGCCGCGTCCTTCGCGGCGTCGACGAACTGGTCCCAGTCCTGCCACTTGTCCAGGTAGGGATCGAGGGGCTTCAGATAGCCGCTGGTGATGTCGGAGTTGATGAGGAAGGTGTCCTCGTAGACGAGGTCGGGCGCCGTTCTGGGGGAGCGGAGCATCTGCTGGAGCTTCGTGTAGTACTCGGAGTCCGGCGCTTTGATCGGTACCAGCTTCACCTTCTTGCCCGGGTGCGCCTTCTCGAACTCCTTCTTCATCGCGGCCAGGTACGTGTCCATGACCCGGACCTTGTTGTCGGTGGACTGCTTGAACGAGACCTTCACGACGTCCGGGTCGTTCCCGGAACCACCGCCGCAGGCGGTCAGCGTGGACGCGGCGAGTACGGCGGCGGTGAGGAGCAGGGGAGCGCTGGGGCGGGGCACGGCACGACCTCCTACGAGCCAACCGGCACCGGCGGCTCCGGCGAGGCCGCCCTCGTTGGCTGCCCGGTGAACGTAAGGCGGCGTTCCGAAGCTGGTCAATGCCCGTGCGCACGGCGGCCGTTGATCCGTGACAACGTTGTTATTGGGCAGTCGAACGGGTGCGGCGCCCGCGCCCGGCTCAGCTCCACCAGGTGTACCGCAGCTCCGGGCGGCCCACCTGCCCGTACTGCGGGCTCCGGACCGCGCGGCCCGCGGTGACCAGGTGTTCCAGATAGCGGCGGGCCGTGATCCGGGAGATGCCCACCGTCTCGGCCGCCGCGCCCGCCGACAGCCCCTCGGGGGCGGCCCGCAGCGCGTCGGTCACCGCCTGGAGCGTCGCCCGGGTCAGCCCTTTGGGCAGGGTGGCCGGCTGCGGTGCCCGCAGCGCGCCGATGGCCCGGTCCACCTCGTCCTGGCCGGTGGCCTCGCCGGCCGCCGAGCGGAAGACGGCGTACCGGGTGAGCCGGTCGCGCAGCGTGGAGAACGTGAACGGCTTCAGGACGTACTGCACGATGCCCAGCGACACGCCCTCCCGTACGACGGTCAGGTCGCGGGCCGAGGTCACCGCGAAGATGTCCGCGGTGTGCCCGGCCGCGCGCAGCGTCCGCACCAGCTGCAGCCCGTGCCCGTCGGGCAGGAAGAGGTCCAGCAGGAGCAGGTCGACGGGGTGCTGGTCGAGGTGGCGGCGGGCCGCGGCCGCGGTGTGCACGGTGCCGGAGACGGTGAAGCCGGCGACCCGCCCGACGTACAGCGCGTGCGCGTCGGCCGCGACGGGATCGTCCTCGACGACCAGCACCCGGATGGGGGAGTGCGGGGCCTCCGGGGTGTCGCCGGTGGTGTCGGGCGGCGGGGTGCCGCCCGTGCCGTCCTGTGGGGTCATTCCGCCCGCTCCGTCCGCAGTGGCAGGCGGACGGCGAACGCCGCACCGCCCTCCGGCGCCCGGTCGAGGGTGACCGTGCCGCCGTGGCGGCGCACAGTCTGCCGCACGATGGCCAGTCCCAGGCCCCGGCCGTGCACCGTAGAGCGGGTGTCCTTCGACGTCCAGCCGCGCCGGAAGATCTCCTCGGCGTGCTCCGGGTCGACGCCGGGGCCGGAGTCGGCGACCCGCAGCAGCAGCGCGCTGTCCGTGGCGCGGGCGGTGACCACGACGCGGGCCGCCTCGCCCGCCGGGTGCGCGCCGGCCGCGGCGTCGATCGCGTTGTCCAGCAGGTTGCCGAGGACGGTCACCAGGTCGCGGGCCGGCAGCCACGCCGGCAGCAGCCCGTCGTCGATCCCGCTGTCCTCGGTCAGCGTCAGCTCCACGCCGTGCTCGTTCGCCTGCGCGGCCTTGCCCAGCAGCAGCGCGGCCAGCACCGGCTCGGCGACCGCGCCCGTCACCCGGTCGGTCAGGTGCTGCGCCAGCTCCAGCTCGGCGGTGGCGAACTCCACCGCCTCCTCGGCGCGGCCCAGCTCGATCAGCGAGACGACGGTGTGCAGCCGGTTGGCGGCCTCGTGCGCCTGGGAGCGCAGCGCCTCGGCGAAGCCGCGTACCGAGTCCAGCTCACCCGAGAGCGCCTGGAGCTCGGTGTGGTCGCGCAGGGTGACCAGGGTGCCGCGCCGCTCGCCGCCGTCGACCGGGGCGGTGTTCACCACGAGCACCCGATCGGCGGACAGGTGCAGCTCGTCGACGCGCGGGCCGGGGGAGCGCAGCGCCTCGGTCAGCGGCTCGGGCAGCCCGAGCTCGGCGATCGGCCGGCCGACCGCGTTCCCGTCCAGGCCCAGCAGCTCGCGCGCCCCGTCGTTGATCAGGGCGACCGCGCGCCGCCCGTCGAGCAGCAGCAGCCCCTCGCGTACGGCGTGCAGCGCGGCCTGGTGGTAGTCGTGCAGCCGGCTCAGCTCGGCGGCGTTCATGCCGTGCGTGTGGCGCCGCAGCCGGGCGTTGACGACGTACGTGCCGAGGCCGCCCAGGGCCAGCGCCGCGAGGGCGACCGCGATGAGCGAGAGCATCTGGCGGCGCAGCCCGCCGTTGATCGTCTCGACGGTGATGCCGGAGCTGACCAGCGCGACGACCTTGCCGCCGGACCGTACCGGCGCCACCACCCGCACCGACGGTCCCAGCGTGCCGCGGTGCGTCTCGGGGAAGATCTCGCCGCGCAGCGCGGGTCCGATGTGGCCCAGGTACTTCTTTCCGATCGCGGACGGCCGGGTATGGGTATACCGGGTCTTGTCGGTGTCCATCACCACGACGAAGGCCACGCCCGCTTCCTTGCGCACCCGCTCGGTCCAGGGCTGGAGCAGGCGCGTGGGGTCCTTCGTCCGGACGGCCCGGGCGACCTCGGGCGCGGTGGCCACGCACGTGGCGACGGCGGTGGCCTGGCGGCGGGCGGTCTCCTCGGCCCGTTCGCTCGCGTTCAGGTAGGCGAAGACGGCGCAGCCCGCCACGACGACCGCGATCAGCACGGCCTGCATGGCGAAGAGCTGCCCGGCCAGGCTGCGGGGACGGGGAAGGCGCATGTGCATAAGCATGCCCGGTCACGTTTACATGAACGAAATGTACGTAAGGGTGACGTGATCAAGAGGGGGGTGCATAGTCGCCGGGACTTTGTTTTGCGTTCAAGAGCCGCAGGTCGCACGCAGAACCGGACAATCGAGGACAGGAGGCAGTCGTGGCCGCAACGACCCTGCCGGGTGGCGGGACCCCCGGCGAGCCCGCCGCGCCGGCGCCGAAGAAGCGTGACCGCACCCACTACCTCTACATCGCCGTCATCGGCGCGGTAGTGCTCGGCATCGCCGTCGGCTTCATCGCCCCGGGCGTCGCCGTGGAGCTGAAGCCGCTCGGCACGGGCTTCGTGAACCTCATCAAGATGATGATCTCGCCGGTCATCTTCTGCACGATCGTCCTCGGCGTCGGCTCCGTGCGGAAGGCCGCCAAGGTCGGCGCGGTCGGCGGCCTGGCGCTCGGCTACTTCATGGTGATGTCCACCGTGGCGCTCGCCATCGGCCTGGTCGTCGGCAACATCCTGGAGCCCGGCTCCGGGCTGCACCTGACCGAGACGCTCCGGCACGCGGGCCAGGCGCAGACCGAGGGTGGCGGCGAGTCCAGCTCGGAGTTCCTGCTCGGCATCATCCCGACCACCCTGGTCTCCGCCTTCACCACCGGTGAGGTGCTGCAGACCCTGCTGGTCGCGCTGCTGGTCGGCTTCGCGCTGCAGGCGATGGGCAAGGCCGGCGAGCCGGTCCTGCGCGGCATCGGCCACCTGCAGAAGCTGGTCTTCCGCGTGCTGTCCATGATCATGTGGGCCGCCCCGGTGGGCGCCTTCGGCGCCATCGCCGCGGTGGTCGGCGAGACCGGTCTGGACGCGCTGAAGTCCCTCGCCGTGATCATGGTCGGCTTCTACGTCACCTGCCTGCTCTTCGTGATCGTCGTCCTCGGCACGCTGCTGCGGCTGATCGCCGGCGTGAACATCTTCTCGCTGCTGAAGTACCTGGGCCGCGAGTTCCTGCTGATCCTCTCCACCTCCTCCTCGGAGTCGGCGCTGCCGCGGCTGATCGCGAAGATGGAGCACCTGGGCGTCAGCAAGCCGGTGGTCGGCATCACCGTCCCGACCGGCTACTCCTTCAACCTCGACGGCACCGCGATCTACCTGACGATGTCCTCGATCTTCGTGGCCCAGGCGATGGGCTCCCCGATGTCCCTCGGCCAGGAGATCTCGCTCCTCGTCTTCATGATCATCGCCTCCAAGGGTGCGGCCGGCGTCACCGGCGCGGGCCTCGCCACCCTGGCCGGCGGCCTGCAGTCGCACCGCCCCGACCTGGTCGACGGCGTCGGCCTGATCGTCGGCATCGACCGCTTCATGAGCGAGGCCCGCGCGCTGACCAACTTCGCCGGCAACGCGGTCGCCACGGTCCTCATCGGCACCTGGACCAAGGAGATCGACAAGGCCCGGGTCGAGGAGGTCCTCGCGGGCAACCGTCCCTTCGACGAGACCACCCTCGTCGACGACGGCCACGGCCCGGCCGCCGAGGCCGACCGGGAGCTCCCGGAGCCCCGCGCGGAGGGCGACAAGGCGGCCGTCTGAGCCGTTCGTCCCGCCCCGCACCACGCAGGCCCCCGCCGCACCACGCAGGCCCCCGCCGCAGCACGCGAGGGGGGCCTGCGAAGTTCGCGATCTTGTGCGGAATTTCTCGATTGCGTCTCACGGTGTCCCGGGTGCGAAACGAACCCGTGGCGGGACTGTCCCCGGACGCTGTGAAGCGGCAAAGTCTCCAGGGCCGGCGGGAAACCGCCGGTGCACGGGGGCACGGGGGTCACGGGGGAACGGGGCCCGCCGGCGGGAGACGTCGGCGGGCCCCTTTTCTGTGCGTACGAGCAGGGGGTGCGACACCGGCCCGCAAGCACGTCGGTACGGCCGTCAGCCCTCGGGGCGCAGCCAGATCGTGGCGAGCGGCGGCAGCACCGGCGCGAGGGAGGCGGACCGGCCGTGGTACGGCACCGGCTCGGGCTTCAGCCGCCCGGTGTTGACCACCCCGCTGCCGCCGAACCGCTCCTCGTCGGTGTTGAGCACCTCCCGCCAGGCCGGCACGTTCTCCGGCACCCCCAGGCGGTACTCGTGCCGCACCACCGGCGAGAAGTTGCAGACCGCGAGCAGCGGGTCGCCCGCGTCGTCGTAGCGCACGAACGAGAAGACGTTGTCCTCCCACGCGCCGCCGTCGATCCAGGCGAAGCCGCCCGGGTCGGTGTCCCGCTCCCACAGGGCAGGGGTGGCCCCGTACAGCCGGTTCAGCTCGCGGACCAGGTCCTGTACGCCCCGGTGGTCGGGCGCCGCGTCGTACGCCGGGTCCAGCAGCCACCAGTCGGGCCCCTGCTCCTCGGACCACTCCGCGCCCTGCGCGAACTCCTGGCCCATGAAGAGGAGCTGCTTGCCCGGATGGGACCACATGAAGGCCAGATACGCGCGGTGGTTGGCGCGCTGCTGCCACCAGTCGCCGGGCATCTTCGAGACCAGCGCCCGCTTGCCGTGCACGACCTCGTCGTGCGAGATGGGCAGCACGTAGTTCTCGGAGTAGGCGTACACCATCGAGAACGTCATCTCGTTGTGGTGGTACTTGCGGTGCACCGGCTCCTTGGACATGTAGACCAGCGAGTCGTGCATCCAGCCCATGTTCCACTTCAGGCCGAAGCCCAGGCCGCCGAAGCCGCCGGGCCCGACGTGGTGGGTGGCGCGGGTGACGCCGTCCCAGGCGGTGGACTCCTCGGCAATGGTCACCACGCCGGGGCAGCGCCGGTAGACGGTGGCGTTCATCTCCTGGAGGAAGTCGACCGCGTCCAGGTTCTCCCGGCCGCCGTGCTGGTTCGGCGTCCACTCGCCGTGCTCGCGGGAGTAGTCCAGGTAGAGCATGGACGCCACGGCGTCGACCCGCAGCCCGTCGATGTGGAACTCGGAGCACCAGTACACCGCGTTGGCGACCAGGAAGTTACGGACCTCGGTGCGGCCGTAGTCGAATTCGAGGGTGCCCCAGTCGGGGTGCGCGGCGCGCGCCGGGTCCTCGTGCTCGTACAGCGGCCGGCCGTCGAACTCCGCGAGCGCCCAGTCGTCGCGCGGGAAGTGCGCCGGCACCCAGTCCATGATCACGCCGATGCCGGCCCGGTGCAGCGCGTCGACCAGGTACTTGAAGTCGTCCGGCGAGCCGAGCCGGGCGGTCGGCGCGTAGAAGCCGGTGACCTGGTAGCCCCAGGAGCCGCCGAAGGGGTGCTCGGCGACCGGCATCAGCTCCACGTGCGTGAAGCCCAGGTCCTTGACGTACGCGGGGAGCTGCTCGGCCAGCTCGCGGTAGGACAGGCCGGGGCGCCAGGAGGGGAGGTGGACCTCGTAGACCGACAACGGCGAGGTGTGCACCGGGCGTTCGGCGCGGCGCGCCATCCAGTCCGCATCGCCCCACTCGTGGCGGGAGACGTCGATGACGGAGGCGTTGGCGGGCGGGCACTCGGTCCGCCGGGCCATCGGGTCGATGCGCAGCGTGTGGCTGCCGTCCGGCCGGGCGATGTCGAACTTGTAGAGCTCGCCCTCGCCCAGCCCGGGAATGAACAGCTCCCACACGCCGGTGGAGCCGAGGGAGCGCATCGGGTAGACCGTGCCGTCCCAGTAGTTCATGTTCCCGGCGACGCGGACACCCTGCGCGTTCGGCGCCCACACCGTGAAGCGGGTGCCGGGCACGCCCTCGTGCTCCATGACCCGCGCGCCCAGCGCCTGCCACAGCTCCTCGTGCCGACCCTCGCCGATCAGGTGCAGGTCCAGCTCGCCGATGGCGGGCAGGAAGCGGTACGGGTCGTGGACGGTCACCTCGTGCGCGTCCGGGCCCTCGCCGTAGGTGATCGCCAGCCGGTAGTCGGGGCGCTCCGACAGCGGCAGCACGCCGGCGAAGATCCCGTCGCCCTCGTGCGGCAGCTCGACCCGCAGCCCCTCGGCGACCACGGTCACCGACTTGGCGTACGGGCGCAGCACGCGGAAGAGGACGCCGTCGCGCACGGGGTGCGCGCCGAGCAGCGCGTGCGGGTCGTGGTGCGTACCGGACAGCAGCCGGCCCCGGTCGCCGTCGCCCAGCGGCGGTGCGGGCAGCACACCGCCGGGGGCGGCGGGAGCCGCCGAACCACCGACGGTCTGCGCGGCCGCCGCGGCGGTGCGGGGACCAGCGGTAGCGGCGGCGCCGGCCTCGAACCCGCCGACCGGCGAGGCGGACGCCTCGGATCCGGCGGCCCTCGCGCCGACGGCTGCGGGCTCGGGAGTGCCGGCCCCGGCGGCGGTACGCTGCGCGGGCGGAACCGGCGCGGCGGCGGCTGCCGGGCTCCCGGTCGCGGGCGGGTCGGCCGGGGCCGTCTCCGGCGCGGCCGGCGTGGCCGCCGGCTTCCGCGTGCCGGCCTTCCTGGCGGCCGGCTTCTTCGCGTCGGCCTTCTTCGCTGCCGGCTTCTTGGCCGCGTCGGCCGTGGCCTTCTTCGCCGTGGTCTTCTTCGCCGCGGCCTTCTTGGCCGGCTTCGGCCCGGCGGCCGACTTCTTCGTGGCGGGCTTCTTCGGTGCGGCGGGCTTCTCGGCGGCGGGGCCGGTGGCGTCCGGGCCCCCGGCTCCCGGCACATCGGCCTCCGATGTGCCGGACGGCTTCACCTCGGTGGCCGGCGCGTCGGACGGCCGGGCGGCGCCGCGGGCCGGCTTGGTGCGTGAGGTCTTCTTCCGCGCCGGCTGCGCGGCGGGTTCGGTGGCCGCCTCCGCCTCGGGGCCGGGCCCGGTGCGCTGAGCGGGCGGCGCCTCCTGCTCCCCGTCCGGCCGGGCGGGGGCCGGCAGGAAGGTGGGCGGTACGTCGGCGTCGGGCGCCGCGGCGGAGTCGGAGGAGGGGTGGGACGGCGGACGGGGGGTCACGGGAGAAGCCTCCTGGCGGGGCGGTCGGGGGATCGGCGGACCGAAGCGCTGTGCACGATGGTCAGCTGCGGTCCTCGGGCGGGGCGGAGGCGGTGAACGACGGGTCGCCCTCCTCCGGTTCCGTGTCGGCGTAGGGGTCGGGCCCCGCGCCCACATGGGGGTCGGTCGTCAGGTGCGGGTCGGTGCCGAGGTGCGGATCGGCGCCGGCGAGGCGGCGGACGGCGGCCATCGGGATGGGCAGCCAGTCCGGCCGGTGCCGGGCCTCGTAGAGCACCTCGTACACGGCCTTGTCGGTCTCGTACGCGCGCATCAGCTCCGGAACGGAGTCCGGATCCAGGCCGCCGGCCTCGGCGTAGCCGCGGCAGAACGCGGCCCGTGCGCGCCGCGCCCACTCCAGCGACCAGGCGTCGCCGCCGCCGGGGCCGCTGCGCGCCGCGTAGTCGAAGGACCGGAGCATAGCGGCGACGTCGCGCACCGCGGGCTGGACGTCGCGCCTTTCCGCCAGCGGCCGGGCCGGCTCGCCCTCGAAGTCGATGACCGACCAGCGGCCCTCGCCCGCCGTGCGCAGCGTCTGGCCCAGGTGCAGGTCGCCGTGGATGCGCTGGGCGGCGAAGGTACGGCCGTCCTCGCCGAGCGAGGGAAGCGCCTGGAAGGCGGCGCGCAGCCGGTTGCGGTACGGGCGGAGCGCCGGGACCGCGCGGGCCGCCGCGTCCAGCCGCTCGGCCATGCCGGTGGCGATCAGCTCCAGGTGAGTGCGGCGCAGCTCGGTGGTGGGGAGCGTCTCGGCGAGCGCGGTGTGCACCTCGGCGGTGGCGTGGCCGAGCGCCCGTGCCGAGCCGGTGAAGTCGGCGCGTACCGAGAGGGCGTTGAGCGCGAGCTGCCAGCCGTCGGCCGCGCCGTCCAGGAACGGGGTGAGCACGCCGAGGGTGATCGGTTCCGCGGCGTGGTGGCGGTGCCCGTCGGCCGGCTGCACCGGGCCCGCCGCCTGCGACTCGAACCAGGCCGCCGGCGGCGGTACCCGGGAGCACTTGGCGCGGGCCAGGGCCAGCGGGAGTTCCAGGTCGGGGTTGAGGCCGGGGGAGGCCCGGCGGAACACCTTCAGGATGTAGGCCTCGCCGAACACCACCGAGGTGTTGGACTGCTCGCCGGTCAGCGGCCGCGCGGCCAGCCCGGCGGGGATCGCGGTGTCCGGGCCCACGGTGAAGCGGAGCGCGCCCAGCTGTCCCGGTACCCGGAGCCGTTCCAGCAGCAGCGCGCAGAGCCGCGGGTCCAGCAGCGCGTCGTAGACCGTCCGGCCGGTCAGCGGTCCGTCCCCCGGGCGGCCGATCAGGGCGTGGGCGAGCCGCGGCGGCAGCGTGTCGTGCACGCCGAGCAGCAGTTGGTAGCAGTCGTCGTCCTCCGGGGTGCGGGCCGGCGGGCCGGGCTGCCGGGCGCGGATCAGGAGGTGCAGCATGCCGGGGGTCGCGGGCCCGTCGACGGGCAGCAGTTCGGCGGCGGAGACCAGGTCGAAGCCGGTGACCGGACGGCCCTTGCCCGCGAACCACCGTTGTCGCGGCACCCATTCGCGCAGCAGCGGCACGAGCGAGGGCAGCAGCCCGGGCGCGGCGGTGACGGGCGGCCGGTGATGCCGGCCTTGCAGAGCACGGGTCGAGGCGGTTTCCGACATGACGTCGCGTCCTTTCCCCGGGCACACGACAGCTACGGCAAGTGTCCCGGAATACGGCCTTTACTGTGGGGCGGTGCGGGACGTGTCGGGCGAGGATCGTCCGTACGGCAGCGGAATCTGCGGCCGGGGACCCCACGCCCGCAGGCTCGGCGCGAGGATCCTCCGGCCCGTGCGGCAGTAGGGAGACTGCCCGGGCGAAAGGTCGAAAAACACCCGAACACGCCATGCGTGCATGTACGGGCGGGTAATGCCTGCCCCCGGCGCGGCCGGGCGGCCGGCGCGACGGGCCCGTACGCGGCGGGGTACGGGCGCTCCGTACGGGGCGCCCGCGTGGCGCCGGCCCACCAGCCCGGCCGGCGCCCGAACATCCTTCCGGCTAAGCCATCGCGTCCTTGCGCAGCCGGAACCAGTAGAAGCCGTGCCCCGCCAGGGTCAGCAGATACGGCAGTTGGCCGATCGCCGGGAAGCGCACGCCGCCGATCAGTTCGACCGGGTGCCGGCCGTCGAACGCCTGCAGGTCCAGCTCGGTGGGCTGGGCGAAGCGCGAGAAGTTGTGCACGCACAGCACCAGGTCGTCCTCGCCGTCCCCGTTCGCGGGAGCCTCGCGCAGGAACGCCAGCACCGCGGGGTTGGACGAGGGCAGTTCGGTGTACGTGCCCAGACCGAAGGCCGGGTTCTGCTTGCGGATCTCGATCATGCGCCGGGTCCAGTGCAGCAGGGACGACGGCGAGGACATCGCGGCCTCGACGTTGGTCACCTGGTAGCCGTAGACCGGATCCATGATCGTGGGCAGGAAGAGCCGCCCGGGGTCGCAGGAGGAGAAGCCGGCGTTGCGGTCCGGCGTCCACTGCATGGGGGTGCGCACCGCGTCCCGGTCGCCCAGCCAGATGTTGTCGCCCATGCCGATCTCGTCGCCGTAGTACAGGATCGGCGTGCCGGGCAGGGAGAGCAGCAGGGCGGTGAACAGCTCGATCTGGTTGCGGTCGTTGTCCAGCAGGGGCGCGAGCCGGCGGCGGATGCCGATGTTGGCGCGCATCCGCGGGTCCTTGGCGTACTCCGCGTACATGTAGTCGCGCTCTTCGTCCGTGACCATTTCGAGGGTCAGCTCGTCGTGGTTGCGGAGGAAGATGCCCCACTGGCAGCCGGACGGGATCGCCGGGGTCTTGGCGAGGATTTCCGAGACCGGGTAGCGGGACTCGCGGCGCACCGCCATGAAGATCCGCGGCATCACCGGGAAGTGGAACGCCATGTGGCACTCGTCGCCGCCGGTCTCCGGGTCGCCGAAGTAGTCGACCACGTCCTCCGGCCACTGGTTGGCCTCGGCCAGCAGCACCGTGTCCGGGTAGTGCGCGTCGACCATGGCGCGCACCCGCTTGAGGAAGGCGTGCGAGGCGGGGAGGTTCTCGCAGTTGGTGCCCTCCTCGGCGTAGAGGTAGGGCACGGCGTCCAGTCGGAAGCCGTCGATGCCCAGGTCCAGCCAGAACCGCAGCGCGGAGATCATCTCCTCCTGCACCTGCGGGTTCTCGTAGTTCAGGTCCGGCTGGTGGGAGAAGAAGCGGTGCCAGAAGTACTGCTTGCGCACCGGGTCGAAGGTCCAGTTGGACGCCTCGGTGTCCACGAAGATGATCCGGGCGTCCTGGTACTGCTTGTCGTCGTCCGCCCAGACGTAGTAGTCGCCGTACGGCCCTTCGGGGTCGGTGCGGGACTCCTGGAACCACGGGTGCTGATCGCTGGTGTGGTTCATCACCATGTCGATGATCACCCGCATGCCGCGCTGGTGCGCGGCGTCCACGAACTCCACGAAGTCGGCGAGGTCACCGAACTCCGGCAGTACCGAGGTGTAGTCGCTGACGTCGTAACCGCCGTCCCTCAGGGGGGACTTGAAGAACGGCGGTAGCCAGAGGCAGTCGACGCCCAGCCACTGCAGATGATCCAGCTTGGCCGTCAGACCCTTGAGGTCGCCGATGCCGTCCCCGTTGCTGTCCTGGAACGACCGCACCAGGACTTCGTAGAAGACGGCCCGTTTGAACCATTCGGGATCGCGGTCCTTGGCCGGAGTGTCCTCGAACGTGTCGGGGACGGGCTCATTGACGATCAATTGGGTGACCCTCCGATCGGTGAGGACGGTCGCAGGGACAGTACGTGCGCGGGCGCCATGGCGCGTCCCGGCTCAAGGCGCACATAGTTGTCCCTGCCCCAGTGGTAGGTCTCGCCGGTGAGCTCGTCGCGCACCGGTACGGACTCGTGCCGGTCGAGGCCGAGCTCCGGCATGTCCAACGACACCGTCGCCTCGTGGGTGTGGTGCGGGTCCAGGTTCACGACCGTGAGGACCACATCGGCGCCCTCGCGCTTGGAGTAGGCGAGGACGGCGTCGTTGTCGACATGATGGAAGTGCAGATCACGCAACTGCTGGAGTGCCGGATGACGACGGCGCAGCCGGTTGAGTGCCGTGATGAGAGGAGCGATGCTACGGCCCTCACGGCCCGCTGTCTGCCAATCCCGGGGACGCAGCTGATACTTCTCCGAATCGAGGTACTCCTCGCTGCCGTCTCGTACCGGAGTCCCCTCGCACAGCTCGTATCCGGCGTACACCCCCCACGTCGGGGAGAGCGTCGCCGCGAGCACCGCGCGTACCTCGAAGGCCGCCCGGCCGCCGTGCTGGAGATAGGCGTGCAGGATGTCCGGGGTGTTCACGAAGAGGTTCGGCCGCATGTAGGAGGCCGAGTCGTGGGCGAGTTCGGTGAGGTACTCGGTCAGCTCGTGCTTGGAGTTGCGCCAGGTGAAGTAGGTGTAGGACTGCTGGAAGCCGACCTGCGCGAGGGTGCGCATCATGGCGGGGCGGGTGAACGCCTCGGCCAGGAAGACCACGTCCGGATCGGTGCGGTTGATGTCCGAGATCACCTTCTCCCAGAACACCACCGGCTTGGTGTGCGGATTGTCCACCCGGAAGATGCGGACGCCCTTCTCCATCCAGAAGCGCAGCAGCCGCTCCGTCTCCTTCACCAGGCCGCGGAAGTCCGCGTCGAAGGCGATGGGGTGGATGTCCTGGTACTTCTTCGGTGGGTTCTCGGCGTACGCGATGGTGCCGTCGGCGCGATGGTGGAACCACTCCGGATGCTTGTCCAGCCAGGGGTGGTCCGGCGAACACTGCAGCGCGAAGTCCAGCGCGACCTCCATCCGCAGGTCCCGCGCGGTCTGCACGAAGTGCCCGAAGTCCTCGAAGGTGCCCAGGTCCGGGTGGAGCGCGTCGTGACCGCCCTCGGCCGAACCGATCGCCCACGGCGAGCCGACGTCGTGCGGCCCCGCGGAGAGCGTGTTGTTCGGGCCCTTGCGGTGGGTCGTGCCGATCGGGTGGATCGGCGGGAGATACACCACGTCGAAGCCCATCGCGGCGATGTCCGGCAGCCGCTCGGCGGCGGTCCGGAACGTGCCGCTGACCATGGTCCCGTCGGGCGCCTCGTACGCCCCTTCCGAGCGCGGGAACATCTCGTACCACGAGCCGTACAGCGCCCGGCGCCGCTCCACCAGCAGCGGCATCGGCCGCGAGGCGCTGACCAGTTCGCGCAGCGGATGCCGGCCGAGAACGGCCAGGACCTCCGGGGTGAGCGCCGCGGCCAGCCGGGTGGCGGCCGGCAGGGACTCGTCCCGCAGCGTGTCGACCACCCGGAGGATCGACTCGCGCCCCGCGTTCTTCGGCACCCCCGCCGCCGCCCGCTCGTGCAGCGCAGCGCCCTCGGCGAGCACCAGGTCGGTGTCCTGCCCCGCCGGGACCTTCACCTGTGCCGTACGCCGCCAGGTGGTCACCGGGTCCGACCAGGCCTCCACGGTGTACGTCCAGCGGCCCTCGGTGTCCGGGGTGATCCGCGCGCCCCACCGGTCCGTGCCCTGCGCCAACTCCCGCATCGGCGTCCACGGCCCGCTCCGGCCGTTCGGGTCACGCAGCACGACGTTGGCGGCCACCGCGTCATGGCCTTCGCGGAAGACCGTCGCGGACACTTCGAAGGTCTCGCCGGTCACCGCCTTGGCCGGGCGGCGCCCGCAGTCGATCTGGGGACGGACGTCCAGGACGGGAATGCGACCGATCATGGGATCACCTGAGACTTGGGACATTTTGCGGGGTGTTGTCCTTTGTATCTCCGCGGCGGGCTTACGGGTTGCGGGCATGAACGGTCCTGTCGCCTTTCACTCGGTTGGAGGTGCGCAGGGCGGGACACGCGGGGGAGGCGGCGCGCGACGAACGTTCCGACAGAGCCTTCCCACGCGCCGCGGCCGGGCAATCCGCCCGCGGATGAACTACTCGTACGTAACAGTGCACGGCGATCAAGGGGGACGAACCGGTCGCCGCGCGACATCCGGACAGCAACGGACCGGCCCCGCCCTCGGGCGGAGCCGGCCGTCGTGCCCGGTCCGGAAGGGACCTCCGTCAGGAGCCCTCGACCCGGAGCAGCCGGTCCGCACCCGGAGGGGCGCTCTGCACCTGGCCCCGCGTGGCGCGGGCGACCAGCGCTTCCTGGACCTGCGCCGGCGTCGCGCCCCGGTGCCTCGCCAGGTACAGCGCGGCGGCGCCCGCGGCGTGCGGCGCGGCCATCGAGGTACCGGAGAGCGTCTTCGACGCCGTGTCCCCCGAGTGCCACGCCGAGGTGATCCCCACGCCGGGTGCGTAGACGTCCACGCCCGGGCCCCAGTTGGAGAAGTTCGCGCGGGCGTCGTCGCTGCCGGTGGCGCCGACGGTGATCGCCTCCGGCACCCGGGCGGGCGAGAACAGGTTGCTCAGCGCGCCGTTGTTGCCGGCCGCGACCGTGAACGTCACCCCGGCCTCGATGGCGTTGCGCACCGCCTTGTCCAGCGCCGCCGAGGCGAAGCTGCCCAGGCTCAGGTTGGCCACCGCGGGCACCCCGGGCTGTTCGGCGTGCCGCTGCGCCACCCAGTCGATGCCGGCGATGACATTTTCGGTGGTGCCGGCCCCCTTGGCGTCCAGCACCCGTACCGAAACGATGTCGGCCTTGTTCGCCACGCCGTACTGCTTGCCCGCAATGGTGGCGGCCACATGGGTGCCGTGGCCGTTCTCGTCGCTCGCGTCCGCGTCGCCGCCGACGAAGTCCCGCCCGCTTCTGGCGCGGCCGCCGAAGTCGGCGTGGGTGAGGCGCACGCCGGTGTCCAGGACGTACACCTCCACCCCGGCACCGTCCGGCGCCGGCGCGGTGTAGGAGCCGTCCAGCGGCAGGCTCTTCTGGTCGATCCGGTCCAGCCCCCAGGACGGCGGGTTCTTCCGGGCGTCCCCGGGAGCCGTCGCCGCGGTGCCCGGGGCGGCCACGCTGTCCGTCAGTCGGATCGTGCGGTTCTGGCTCACCGTGGCCACCGCCGGGTCGGCCGCGAGCCGCCGGGCCTGGGTCTCGTTCGCCCGGATGGCATAGCCGTTGATGGCCGCGCGGTACGTCCGGCGGATCGTCGCCCCGTACTTGGCCGCCAGGCCCTTCCCCGCCGCCGAGCGCGCCTCGACACCTCGGGCGCCCGCCTTGAGGGTGACGATGTAGCTGCTGTCGACCGCGCCGGTCACCCCCGCTCCCAGGATCCGGCCCTCGGGCGGCGCGGCGTGGGCGGGCAGCGCGGCGGCACAGAGCAGGGCCGCCGACGTGGCGGCCGTACCCCCCGCCGCCAGCCGTCGCCGGGCTATTCGTGTCCAGGCCATGTACGGAGTTCCCCTCTTCAACTCGACAGGCGGGCAAGGGTGTTGCGTTCCGTGGCGCCGGCTGCCGCGCCGCGCTCCACCGACGCCATCCTGCAGCCTTCCGTGGGCCCGGAGTCCGTACAAGAGTGGACGAGGGGGCAGTATCGGCCATATCGGGTGAGCGATGCGTGGCGAAGGTTGCGGTGATTTCTGGCCGGATTGCCGCACCTCGCCCGGTCCCCGCGCCCCGCGGGGCACGCGCCGGCCGGCCCTGTGCCGCGCTCCGGGGCAGGCCCCAGGCGCGCGGCGTGCGACCCGCCCGGCAAGGGGCGCACGGGAGCACACATGGCGCGTGGGGCGGGCCTTTCGAGCGGTTGTCAGCGGCGCGGGGCGCGCGCTGTGGTTGCCGCGGCCGAGCCGCCGCTACGGTCGGAGCGTGAAGGCCATTCGTCGATTCACCGTGCGCCCTGTCCTTCCCCCGTCCCTACGACCGCTCAGCGAACTGGCGCGGAACCTGCGCTGGTCCTGGCACACCGAAACCCGCGAACTCTTCCACGCCCTGGACCCCGACGGCCGCCAGCGGCCCGGCTCCGACCCCGTCCAGCTCCTGGGCACCGTCACCGCCGAGCGGCTCGCCGAGCTCGCCGCCGACCGCCGCTTCCTGCGCCGGCTCACCGCCTGCGCCGACGAGCTGCAGGACTACCTCGCCGGCCGCCGCTGGTACCAGTCCGTCGACGGCTCGCTGCCCGAGGCCGTCGCCTACTTCTCGCCCGAATTCGGCATCACCGCAGCGCTGCCGCAGTACTCCGGCGGCCTCGGCATCCTCGCCGGCGACCACCTCAAGGCCGCCTCCGACCTCGGCGTCCCACTCATCGGCGTCGGGCTGCTCTACCGCCACGGCTACTTCCGCCAGACCCTCTCCCGCGAAGGCTGGCAGCAGGAGCACTACCCGGTCCTGGACCCCAACGAGCTGCCGCTGGAACTCCTCCGCGAGGAGGACGGCAGCCCGGCACAGGTCTCCCTCGCCCTCCCCGGCGGCCGCCGGCTGCGCTCGTACATCTGGCAGGCCCGCGTCGGCCGCGTACCCCTGCTCCTCCTCGACTCCGACGTCGAGGAGAACGGCCCCGGCGAACGCCAGGTCACCGACCGGCTCTACGGCGGCGGCAGCGAACACCGCCTCCTCCAGGAGATGCTGCTCGGCATCGGCGGCGTACGCGCCGTCCGTACCTACTGCCGGCTCACCGGCCATCCAGCGCCCGAGGTCTTCCACACCAATGAGGGCCATGCCGGCTTCCTCGGCCTGGAACGCATCCGCGAACTGTCCGAAGAAAACGCCGGCGGACTCGATTTCGACAGCGCCCTGGAAGCCGTACGCGCCGGCACCGTCTTCACCACCCACACCCCGGTGCCCGCCGGCATCGACCGCTTCGACCGCGAACTGGTCGCCCGGCACTTCGGCCCCGACGGCGAACTCCCCGGCATCGACGCCGCCCGGATCCTCGGCCTCGGCATGGAGAGCTACCCCGGCGGCGAATCCAACGTCTTCAACATGGCCGTCATGGGCCTCCGGCTCGCCCAGCGCGCCAACGGCGTCTCCACCCTGCACGGCGGCGTCAGCCGGCAGATGTTCGCCGGACTCTGGCCCGGCTTCGACCCCGACGAGGTACCGATCACCTCCGTCACCAACGGCGTGCACGCACCCACCTGGGTCGCCCCCGAGGTCTTCCGCCTCGGCGCCCGCCAGATCGGCGCCACCCGCACCGAGGACGCCCTCACCGTCGGCGGCTCCGAACGCTGGTCGGCGGTGGCCGACATCTCCGACCCCGCCATCTGGGACCTCCGCCGCACCCTGCGCGAGCAGCTGGTCACCGAGGTACGGATGCGGCTGCGCGCCTCCTGGCGGCAGCGCGGCGCCGCCACCGCCGAGCTGGGCTGGATCGACCAGGTCCTCGACCCCGACATCCTCACCATCGGCTTCGCCCGCCGCGTCCCCTCCTACAAGCGCCTCACCCTCATGCTCCGGGACCGCGACCGGCTCATGGAACTGCTGCTCCACCCCGAGCGGCCGATCCAGATCGTGGTCGCCGGCAAGGCCCACCCCGCCGACGACAGCGGCAAGCGCCTCGTCCAGGAACTGGTCCGATTCGCCGACGACCCGCGCGTCCGGCACCGCATCGTCTTCCTGCCCGACTACGGCATGGCGATGGCGCAGAAGCTCTACCCGGGCTGCGACATCTGGCTGAACAACCCGCTGCGCCCCCTGGAGGCCTGCGGCACCTCCGGCATGAAGGCGGCCCTCAACGGCGCGCTGAACCTCTCCGTCCTCGACGGCTGGTGGGACGAGTGGTACGAGCCGGACTTCGGCTGGTCCATCCCGACCGCCGACGGCACCGCCACCGACGAGGAACGCCGCGACGACCTCGAAGCGGCGGCCCTCTACGAACTCCTCGAACAGCGCGTCGCGCCCCGCTTCTACGAGCGCGACGAGGCGGGCGTACCGCACCGCTGGGTCGAGATGGTCCGCCGCACGCTCGTCACCCTCGGCCCGAAGGTGCTGGCCGGCCGGATGGTCCGCGAGTACGTCGAGCGGCTCTACGCCCCCGCCGCGCACGCGCACCGCGCCCTCACCCCGGACGCCGCGCGCGACCTGGCGCGCTGGAAGGCCCGGGTGCGCGAGGCCTGGCCGCGGGTCGCCGTCGACCACGTCGAGACCGGCAGCGCCGCCACGCCCGCCAACGGCCAGGCCGAACTGGGCGGCACCCTGGCGCTCCGCGTCCGGGTGGCGCTGGACGAGCTGGCCCCCGAGGACGTCGAGGTGCAGCTGGTCTCCGGCCGGGTCGACGAGTCCGACCGGATCGCCGACCCGCTCACCGTGGCGCTGAAGCCGGCCGGCGGCCCCGACCTGGACGGCCGCTGGCTCTACGAGGGACCGCTGGTGCTGGACCGGACGGGCCCCTTCGGCTACACCGTCCGCATCCTCCCCGCCCACCCCCTCCTCGCGACCGGCGCCGAGATGGGCCTGCTCGCGGTCCCCTCGGAAGCCACGAACGAAGCGGCCGGAGTGCTGCTCCGCTGACCCGCTGCGGCGCCGTGTCCCGAACAGCCCGGCACGGCGCCGTACGACCAGTACGACCAGACCCGCCCCATGACATGGAGGAGCGGTGTCCGGAGGGAATTCGGGAGCCTCCGGACACCGCTCGGCCTGTGGACGGCGGGCCGTCCCCGGGGTGACGGATCGCTTCCGGCGACCGATCACCCTGTGGACGACGCCCACCCTGCCGCCCGCCCCGCTAAGCTCCCCGAACTGTAAGGGGGGCCTGGTGGCGGAGCGTTACTGCGGGGGTTACTTCACGTTGACGCCGGTCCAGGCCGACTCGACGCCCTTGACCTCGGCGCTGTCCTTGCCGTACAGGTCGGTGGCCGCCTTCACGGTCGCCTCGCGGGCCGCCTTGTAGTCGGTCGTCGAGGTCATGTTCTCGGTCAGCGCCTTGTACCAGATCTTCTCGGCCTTGTCCCGGCCGATGCCCGTGACCTTGGAGCCGTCGGCGGTCGGGCTGTCGTACTTCACACCGTCGATCTCCTTGGCGCCGCTGCCCTCGGACAGCAGGTAGAAGAAGTGGTTGGCGATGCCGGAGGAGTAGTGCACGTCGACGTCGCCGGCGCCCTCCTTCCAGAAGTCCAGCGAGTTGCCGTCCTTGCTCGGCTTGTCCATGTACCGCAGCGGCGAGCCGTCACCGTTGATGTCGATCTTCTCGCCGATGAGGTAGTCGCCCGGGTCCTCGGCGTTCTTGGCGCTGAACTCCGTCGCCGTGCCGAAGATGTCCGAGGTGGCCTCGTTCAGGCCGCCGGACTCGCCGCTGTACTCCAGGTTCGCGGTGGCCGAGGTGACGCCGTGCGACATCTCGTGCGCCGCCACGTCCAGCGCGGTCAGCGGGTGGGTGTTGCCCTCGCCGTCGCCGTACGTCATGCAGAAGCAGCTGTCGTCCCAGAACGCGTTGACGTAGTCCTGGCCGTAGTGCACGCGGGACGTCGCGCCCTTGCCGTCGCCCTTGATGCCGCTGCGGCCGTGCACCTTCTTGTAGTAGTCCCAGGTGACCTGCGCGCCGTACGCCGCGTCGACGGCGGCGGTCTGCGGGTCGTCACCCTTGCCGGTGCCCCACTTGTCGTCGTCGTCCGTGAGCAGCTTGCCCTCGCCGCTCTCCGAACCGCCCAGGTCCAACGTGGAGTGGCCGCCGCGCGAGTCGTCGGTCAGCTCGTAGCCGCTGCCGCCCTTCTTGGTGGCCAGCTCGACCTTGCCGCTGTACATGCTGGTGCCGGCGCCGGTCTCGATGGCCTGGTGCTGGAAGAGCTTCTTGCCGGTGTTGGCGTCCGTGATGACGTGCAGCTCGCTGGGGGTGCCGTCCTTCTGGACGCCCTTGACCACGGTCTCGTACGCGAGGACCGGCTTGCCCGTGGCGGCCCAGATCACCTTGTTCGGGGTGGCCGCGTCGGACTTCTTGATGCCCTCGGTCTTCCCGGACACCGTCTGGGCCGAGGCCGCGGCCTTCTTCGGGGCGATCTTCGCGCTGGTGGAGGCGACCTTGACGGCGGCCTTCGTGGCCTTGGTGGTCGATTCGATGGCGCCGCCCTTGGCCTGGTGGACGACGAGGTCGCCGCCGAGGACGGGGAGGCCGTCGTAGGTGCGGTCGTAGCGGGTGTGCGTGGTGCCGTCGGCGTCCTTGATGACGTCCTTGACGACCAGCTTCTCCTTGGCGCCGAGCCCGAGCTCCTCGGCGGTCTTCGCCTTGGTGGCCTGCGCGTCGCGGAGCAGCTCCGCGCGGTGCGAGGCGGTCATCTTGATCGGCGCGCCGGCGGCCTGGTGGGAGGCGGGGGCTGCGCCCGCGGTGCCGGTGGCGATGCCGGCCGCGAGCAGTGCTGCCGCGGCGGCGGAGGCGCCGACGATACGAGTGGTGCGCGATATGTGGGGGGTCACGCGTGCTCCTTCAACTTTGCCAAATGGTGGGGGTGCAAAGTGATGCGGGTGGTACGTGCGGGGTCAGCGTGTCATTCGAACGCGCGGCTGTCACCGGGTAATTGGGGCCGGTTTGCAATTTGTTCGCAAAGAGCGAGCTGTCGTCCGCATAACGGAGGAGTGCCACCCCCGCCGAACGGCGGGGGTGGCACTCCGAGTTGACCGACCAGTGGGAAACCGGGTCAGAAGGTCAGCTTCCAGCCGTTCAGACGGCCGGTGTCACCGGAGTACACGTCGCGCACCCGCAGCTTCCAGGTGCCGGCGGCGTTCTCCGAGGAGGCGTCGACCGTGTAGGTGGCCTTCACGTCCGCGGCCGAGTCCCAGGCGCTGGAGTTCTTCAGGCGGTACGCCGTGCCGTCCGGCGCGATCAGGTCGAGCACGAGGTCACCGCGGTAGCTGTGGGTGATGTCCACGCCGACCTTGAGCGTGCTCGGGGCCTTGCCGGTCCGGTTGACGGTGATCGACGAGGTGACCGCGGAGCCCGCGTCCGGGATCGCCACGGCGTTGTTGTTCTCGTAGACGTTATCGCCGGGGTCACCTGGGTCGCCCGGGTCGCCGCCGTCCCCGACGCGGCTGCCGACGTTCACCGCGGCCCAGGTGTTGGCGACCGTGTTGTACGTCGGGGTGTCCTTGCCGAAGAGGTCGGCAGCGGCGCTGAGGGTCGCGGTGCGCGCCGCCGCGTAGTTGGTGTTGGAGGTCATGTACTGGGTGAGGGCCTTGAACCAGACCTTCTCGGCGTTGGCCCGGCCGATGCCCGGCACGGACAGCCCGTCGGACGTCGGGCTGTCGTAGTGCACGCCGTTCACGTCCTTCGCGCCGCTGCCCTCGGACAGCAGGTAGAAGAAGTGGTTGGCGACGCCGGAGGAGTAGTGCACGTCGACGTTGCCGACGCCGGAGTACCAGTAGTCCTTGGACGCGCCGTCCTTGCTGGGCTTGTCCATGTAGCGCAGCGGGGTGCCGTCGCCGTTGATGTCGATCTTCTCGCCGACCATGTAGTCGCCCGGGTCCTGGGCGTTGTCGGCGTTGAACTCCACGGCCGCCGCGAAGATGTCGGAGGTCGCCTCGTTCAGGCCGCCGGACTCACCGCTGTACGTGAGGTTCGCGGTCGCGGAGGTGACGCCGTGCGTCATCTCGTGGGCCGCCACGTCGATCGAGGTGAGCGGGGCCGCGTTGCCGGACCCGTCGCCGTAGGTCATGCAGAAGCAGCTGTCGTCCCAGAAGGCGTTGACGTAGTTGTTGCCGTAGTGGACCCGGCTGTACGCGCCGACGCCGTCGCCCCGAATGCCGGAGCGGCCGTGCACGTTCTTGTAGTAGTCCCAGGTGAGCTGGGCACCGTACGCGGCGTCCACGCCCGCGGTCTGGACGTTCTGCGGGGTGCCGTCGCCCCACACGTCGTCCGCGTCGGTGAAGAGCGTGCCGGTGCCGGACGAGCCGTGGTTGAGGTTGTACGTCTTGTGGTTGCCGCGGGTGGTGTCCGTCATGGTGTACGACGGCGCGGTCCCGATGGTCACCTTGCCGCTGTACTGGCTGTTGCCGGTGCCCTGCTCGATCTCCTGGTACTGGAACAGCTTCGCGCCGGTGGTGGCGTCGGTGACGACGTGCAGCCGGTTGGGCGTCTGGCCGTCCTCCTGCGTGCCGCCGACCACGGTCTCGTAGGCGAGGACCGGCTTGCCGTCCGCCGCCCAGACGACCTTGCGCGGCTCCTTGGCGTCGGACTTCTCGGCGCCCTCGGCCTTCGACGCCTTCAGGGCCTTGGCCTCGGCGGTCGCCGGGGTCACGGCCGCCTTGGTACTCGGCACGGCGATCCGGGCCTTGTTGCCCTTGGTGACCCGCTCGACCTTGCCGGTCCGGGTCTCGTGCACGACGAGGTCGCCGCCGAGCACGGGCAGGCCCTTGTAGGTGCGCTCGTACCGGGTGTGGGTGGTGCCGTCCCGGTCCTGCTGGACGTCCCGGACGACCAGCTTCTCCTCGGCGCCGAGCTGGAGCTTCTTCGCGGTCTGCGCGGTGGTGCCCGCGGCCTCCTTCAGCAGCTCCGCACGCTGCGAGGGGGAGAGCTTGGCGGGCAGGGCGCCCGCCCGGGGCTGGGCGTGGGCGGCGCCGGGGTTGGGGGCCGCATTGCCCGCGCCGGTCTGCACGCCGACGGCGAGCAGGGCGGTCACGGCGACGAGGGTGCCGGTGGCCATCGCACGTCTGCGGGCCCGTCCGGTACGTGCATGGGGGGTGCGTGTCACGCTGGCTCCTTCTGCAAGGCCGTGGCGGGATGGGCCGCGGCCGGGGGGACCGGTCGGCTGGGTGGCCGTCCGGGCAGAACAAGTGCGTGTGGGGGGAGCGGTGCATACGTGAGCGTTGCGGGCGGTGGTGCTGTGGGGACCCGCTTCGACTGCCGCGCAGCTTCCCACCCGGCACAGTCGATTGTCAGGATCCCTTCAACAACATGGCCGGAAACCGTCCGTAGAGCGGCGGCCGGCGTTCGTATAGCGGTCAACCAACCCGGCGGCGCCGACCGCGCCCCGGCCCGCGGTCAGTCGGCCTCGACGCGTACCTCGTCCCGGACGCGGCCCGCCCTGTCGGCGAAGGCCCGCAGGTCGAAGGAGGTGGGGTCGGCGTCGGGGTGGGCGCTGTCGGTCTCGATCAGGTTCGCCTGGTGGCTCCGGTCGGCCCAGACGCAGAACGGCATGGTCGTGTCCGTGCCGCCGTCGTGTGCGACCGCGACGCCGCAGGTCACCGGCTCATCGGTGCCTTCGGGGAGGAACTCCCGCTCGTCCACCGGTACCTCGGTGTTCCCGTCCTCGGTCATGCCGCTGATGCTGTGGTCGACCGCCAGCTCCGGGCTGTTGATGGTGCCGTACAGCCCGGTGTACACCAGCCTCTTGTCGCCGTCGGAGTACTGCCCGCCCACGCCCGTGATGCCGTGCTCGTTCGCGCCCGGGCCGGGGTTGCCGACCTCCCGGTCGACGCTCTCGCTGATGTCCTTGTCGAGCGAGTACGCCCCGCCGTCCAGCGTCCTGGGCACCGTCAGCGTGTACCGCGGCCCGTACGAGCTGCGGGCGAACGGCGCGACGAGCTGGACCACGCCCCACACCGCCACGGACACGACGAGCAGCGACCCGAGAACGATGGCGACGATCGCGCCGGAGCCCAGCCCCTTTTTCCTCGGCGGCGGACCCATCAACGGCCCCATCGGCGGACCCATCTGCGGAGCCGTCTGCGGCATTCCCCACGGCGCGCCGGGCTGCTGCCCGTAGGGCGGTTGCCCGTACTGGGGCTGCCCGTACTGCGGCTGTTGCGGCTGCTGTGGGTACGGGGGGCCGGGAGGCGGCGGGGTGGTCATGATCAACATGATGTCATGGGGCTGTCACTGCACCAGGCTCTCCTTCCACGCGCTGTGCAGGCCGGCGAAGTGGCCCTCGTCGGCGATGAGTCGGTCCGGCGTGCCGTCCTCGATGATCCGGCCGTGGGACATGACCAGGACGCGGTCGGCGATCCGGACCGTGGACAGCCGGTGGGCGATGACCACGGCGGTGCGGTCGCGGAGAACGGTGTGCATGGCCTGCTGCACGGCGCGTTCGCCGGGGATGTCGAGGGAGGACGTGGCCTCGTCGAGGATGAGGACGGCCGGGTCGGCGAGGAGCGCGCGGGCGAAGGAGACGAGCTGCCGCTGACCCGCCGAGATGCGGCCGCCGCGCTTGCGTACGTCGGTGTCGTAGCCGTCCGGGAGCGCCGCGATGAAGTCGTGCGCGCCGATGGCCTTCGCGGCCGCCTCGATCTCGGCGCGGGTGGCGTCCGGGCGGCCGACGGCGATGTTCTCGGCGACCGTGCCGGAGAACAGGAACGCCTCCTGGGTGACCATGACGACGCCGCGCCGCAGGTCGGCGGTGGACAGGTCGCACAGGTCGACACCGTCCAGAAGTACCCGGCCCTCGGTGGGGTCGTAGAAGCGGGCGAGGAGCTTGGCGAGCGTGGACTTGCCCGCACCCGTGCTGCCGACCACCGCGACCGTGCTGCCGGCCGCCAGCGTCAGGTCGAAGCGGGGGAGCACCTCGCCGCCGGTGCGGTAGGCGAAGCGGACGCCGGAGAAGGCCACCTCGCGGCCGGGGCGGCCGTCGGCGGGCGGCGGCAGGGGCACCGGGTCGGCCGGCGCGGGGACGGCGGGGCGCTGAGCCAGCAGGCCGGCGATCTTCTCCAGGGACGCGGCGGCGGACTGGTAGGCGTTCAGGAACATGCCCAGGCGGTCGATCGGGTCGTACAGCCGGCGCAGGTACAGGACGCCGGCGGCGAGCACGCCGAGCGGCAGCGAGCCGGTCGCGACCCGGTAGGCGCCCCACAGGACGATGGCCGCGAGGGCGATGTTGGCGCAGGTGCGGGAGAGCACGACGTACCGGGCCATCTCCAGGATGGCGGTGCCGTTGGCCCGCTCGTGGACGCGGTTCAGGCGGGCGAACTCGGCGTCGTTGGGCCGCTCGCGGCGGAAGGCCTGCACGGGGCGGATGCCGTTGAGCGTCTCGGCGAACTTCACGATGACCGAGGCGATGGCCGTCGAGCGGTGCTCGTAGACCCTCCGGGAGCGGCGCTGGAAGGAGCGGATCAGGACCAGCAGGGGGGCGGTCGACAGGACGGCGGCGGCGCCCAGGCCCCAGTCCAGGTACAGCAGCATCGCCGTCACGTAGACCATGGACAGCACGACCCCGACGAGCTCCTGCAGGCCGTCGTTGAGGAGTTCGCGCAGGCTCTCGACGTCGGTGGTGGAGCGGGAGATCAGCCGGCCCGAGGTGTAGCGCTCGTGGAAGTCCAGGCTGAGCGCCTGGGCGTGCCGGAAGATCCGGCCGCGCAGGTCGCGCAGGGCGTCCTGGCTGACGCGGGAGCAGGAGCGGGTGAAGGCGTACTGCAGCGCGCCGGCGGCCAGCGCGCACGCCAGGTAGCCCGCGCCGACGGCCAGCAGCGGGCCGTGGTCGTGCGCCCGCAGCGCGGGTACGGCGTGGTCGATGGCGTACGCGACCAGCAGCGGCCCCGCCTGCACGGCGGCCTGCTGGAGCAGCAGCAGGACGACGGTGAGCCGGCCGCGGCGGGCGTACGGGCGCAGCAGCGAGCGGAGCAGGGCGAGCGAGGCGCCCTTGGGGGTGGGCAGGACGTCCCGGTCGAAGGGGTCCCCGCCGGGCACGGCGTCCGGGGCGGCCGGGTCCGCGCCGCTCTCCTCGGGGGGCCGACCGGCCGTGCTCGTGGTCGTGGTCATCGCTCCGTCTCCTCTTCGGTGCGGTGCGCTCGCGCTCCGGTGGCTCCGGCGGCCCTGCCCGGGGCCTCCGCGCCCGGGGCGTCCTCGGCCAGGTCGGCGCCGGACATCAGGTGGGCGTACTCCGCGCTCTCGCGCAGCAGCCGCTGGTGGGTGCCGACGGCGGTGATACGGCCGTCCGAGAGGAGCGCGACCCGGTCGGCGAGCAGCACCGTGGACGGGCGGTGCGCGACGATCAGCGCGGTGGTGGCCGCCAGCACCTCCCGCAGCGCCGCCTCGACCCGCGCCTCGGTGTGCACGTCCAGCGCGGAGAGCGGGTCGTCCAGGACGAGGAAGCGCGGCGCTCCGACCACCGCGCGGGCGAGCGCGAGCCGCTGCCGCTGGCCACCGGACAGGCTCAGGCCCTGCTCGCCGACCTGGGTGTGCTCGGCCTGCGGGAGCGCGGCGACGAACTCCTGGGCCTGGGCGGTCCGCAGCGCCCGCAGGACGCCGTCCTCGCCCGCCTCCTCGCCACCCATCAGGACGTTCTCCGCAGCGGTCGCCGAGAAGAGGGTCGGCTCCTCGAACGCCACCGCGACCAGGGAGCGCAACTCGTCGCGCGGCAGGGTCATGATGTCCCGGCCGTCCAGGGTGATCCGGCCGCCGGTCGCGTCGTACAGCCGCGGCACCAGCGCGGTGAGCGTGGTCTTGCCGCTGCCCGTCGCGCCCACCAGCGCCATCGTCTCGCCCGGCCGGATGTGCAGGTCGACGCCGCGCAGCGTGGGTGGGGCCGCCGGCGGCGCGTCGGGGTAGCGGAACTCCACCCCCGTGAAGGCGAGGCCGTCGGGGGCCGGGGCGCCGGGCGCGGGGGTGCGGGCGGCGGCGCGTACGGACGCGTCGTCGGCGTCCGCCGGCGCCACGTCCATGACCTCGAAGTACCGGTCGGCCGCGGTGGCCGACTCGTTGCTGATGGCCAGCAGGAAGCCGATGGACTCCACCGGCCAGCGCAGCGCCAGCGCGGTGGAGAGGAACGCCACGAGGGTGCCCGCCGACAGGTCCCCGTCCGCGACCTCGACCGTGCCGAGGACCAGCGCGGCCCCGATGGCGGTCTCCGGCAGGAACGTGATCATGCCCCAGATCGCGGCGACCAGCCGCGCCTTGTGCAGCTCCGTGCCGCGCAGTTCGTGGGTGAGGGCGGTGTAGGCGCGGGCCTGGGCGCGGTGCCGGCCGAAACCCTTGATGATGCGGATGCCCAGTACCGACTCCTCGACCAGCGTGGTCAGGTCACCCACCTGGTCCTGCGAACGGCGCGCCGCGACCGAGTACTTCGCCTCGAACACCGAGCACAGCACCATCAACGGTACGAGCGGCGCGAGCAGGACCAGGCCCAGCGTCCAGCGCTGGCCGAAGAGGATGGCGAAGCCGACCAGGATGGTGACGCCGTTGACGAACAGGAACGTCATCGGGAACGCCAGGAACATCCGCAGCAGCTGGAGGTCGGTCGTGCCGCGGGAGAGCAGCTGTCCCGAGGGCCAGCGGTCGTGGAAGGACACCGGCAGCCGCTGCAGATGGCGGTAGAGGGCGTCCCGCATCGCCGCCTCGACCTGTGCCAGCGGGCGCGCCACCAGCCACCGGCGCAACCCGAAGAGCCCCGCCTCGGCCAGCCCGAGGAGCAGCAGGAGCCCGCCGCCCAGCCAGATGCCGCCCGCGTCCCGCCGCGCCACCGGCCCGTCGACCAGCCACTTCAGCACCAGCGGGATCAGCAGACCCATGGCGGACGCCAGGACGGCGACGCCCGCGGCGCTGAACAGCCGCGTGCGGACGGGGCGGACGTACGGCCACAGCCGCAGCAGCGACCGCACGGCGGATCGAGGTGGCGGGACGGCGGACTCGGGGCGGTTCGCTGCATCGCTCATCAGCAGTGAGCGTAAGAGTCACCACTGACAATCCTCACGCGGTTTTTTCCCGCCGCCCGCGCCGGCGGGACGCCGCGAACGGCGCCGGCCCCCTTCCGTCAGCCGCTCACCGCCCGGCCCGCAGCAGCCACACCGCCCGTCCCGCCAGCTCCACCTCGCCGCCCGCCTCGTACGCCGTGCCCGGCGCCGCCTCCTGGTCCTCCCGCGCGGTGTCGACGAGGAGTTCGTAGGTACGGGCCCACGGCGCGGCCGGAAGGGTGAACCGGACCGGCTCGGGCCCGGCGTGCAGCAGCACCAGGAAGCTGTCGTCGGTCACCGGCAGCCCCCGCTCGTCCCGCTGCGGGATGTCCGTGCCGGACAGGAACATGCCCAGCGTCGCGGCGGGCGCGTACCAGTCGCCCTCCGTCATCTCCACCCCCGCCGACGTGAACCACGCCAGGTCCCGCAGCCCGTCCGGGCCGTTCGGCCGCCCCGAGAAGAAGGCCCGCCGGCGCAGCACCGGATGCGCCCGGCGCACCGCGATCAGCCGGGAGACCAGCTCGGTCAGCGGCCGCCACTCCGGGTCCTCCGCCAGCGACCAGTCCACCCAGCCCAGCGCGTTGTCCTGGCAGTAGCCGTTGTTGTTGCCCTGTTGGGTGCGGCCCAGCTCGTCGCCCGCGACCAGCATCGGCACGCCCGTGGAGAGCAGCAGCGTGGTGAGGAGGTTGCGCAGCTGGCGGCGGCGGAGGGCTCGGACGTCCGGATCGTCGGTCTCGCCCTCGGTGCCGCAGTTCCACGACCGGTTGTCGTCCGTGCCGTCCCGGTTGCCCTCGCCGTTCGCCTCGTTGTGCTTGTGCTCGTACGAGACCAGGTCGCGCAGGGTGAAGCCGTCGTGCGCCGTGACGAAGTTGACCGAGGCCTGCGGGCGCCGGCCGCCCCAGGCGTACAGGTCGCTGGAGCCGGACAGCCGGTAGCCCAGGTCCCGGACATCGTGCTGCGCGCCGCGCCAGAAGTCGCGCACGGTGTCGCGGTAGCGGTCGTTCCACTCCGTCCACAGCGGCGGGAACGCGCCGACCTGGTACCCGCCCATGCCCACGTCCCACGGCTCGGCGATCAGCTTCACCCGGCGCAGCACCGGGTCCTGCGCGATCACCGCCAGGAACGGCGAGAGCATGTCCACGTCGTGCATGGAGCGGGCCAGCGCCGCCGCCAGGTCGAAGCGGAAGCCGTCCACGCCCATCTCGGTGACCCAGTAGCGCAGCGAGTCGGTGATCAGGCGCAGCACGTTCGGCTGCACGACGTGCAGGGTGTTGCCGCAGCCGGTGTAGTCGGCGTACCGGCGCGGGTCCTGCGCGAGGCGGTAGTAGCCGCGGTTGTCTATCCCGCGCAGGGACAGCATCGGGCCCATCTCGTTCGCCTCGGCCGTGTGGTTGTAGACCACGTCGAGGATGACCTCGATGCCCGCGTCGTGCAGCGCGCGCACCATCCGGCGGAACTCGCCCACCTGCTGGCCGCGCGTCCCCGAAGCGGCGTACGCGGCGTGCGGCGCGAAGTAGCCGATGGAGTTGTAGCCCCAGTAGTTGTGCAGGCCCCGGCGCAGCAGATGGTCCTCGTGCGCGAACTGGTGCACGGGCAGCAGCTCCACCGCCGTGACGCCCAGCCGGGTCAGATGCCCGATCGCGGCCGGGTGCGCGAGCCCCGCGTACGTCCCGCGCAGCTCCTCCGGGACGTCCGGGTGGAGCTTGGTGAAGCCCCGCACGTGCAGCTCGTAGAGGACCGAGTCGGCCCACGGCGTCTTCGGGCGGCGGTCCTCCTCCCACTCGTCCCCGGGCGCGTCGTCGTGGACGACGACCCCCTTCGGGACGTGCGGCGCGGAGTCCCGGTCGTCGCGCACCGTGTCCGCTATGTGCTGCTCGGGCCAGTCCCGCACGTGCCCGTACACCTCCGGCGGCAGCAGGAAGTCCCCGTCGACCGCGCGGGCGTACGGGTCGAGCAGCAGCTTCGCCGGATTCCAGCGGGCGCCGGTCCACGGGTCCCAGCGGCCGTGCAGCCGGTAGCCGTACCGCGTCCCCGGCAGCACACCGGGCACGAAGCCGTGCCAGATCTCGTGGGTCAGCTCGGTGAGCGGATGACGGGTCTCGGCGCCTGCCTCGTCGAACAGGCACACCTCCACCGACTCGGCGCCCGCCGCCCACAACGCGAAGTTCGTGCCCGCGACGCCGTCCGGGCCGCGGCGGAACCGCGCCCCGAGCGGCTGCGGCGTCCCCGGCCGGACCGTGACCGCGTCCGCGGCCGGTCCGGCCCGGCCCTCGTCCGGCAGTGCCTCCTGCTCAAGCGCGCTCGACACGTGGCAGCCTCCCGCGGCTCGCGACTCGATCGGGCGGTGCCGTACGCGGCGTCCCGGCCGCGTGTGTGGACGTGCCCTCCTGGCAATCCTTCCCTGCACCCCTCCTTCCCCGAACCGGCCGGGCCGTCACGTTTCCCCACGAAGGGAGCGCTCGTTGAGACCACCGTGACCAACCGATCCCTGACGTACCGAACGATCCGGCGTCCCTGGACGGCCGCCGTACCGCTGCTCGCGGGCGCCGCACTGCTCACCGGCTGCCAGGGAACCGGCGGATGGCTGGCGGACGCGCCGCCCTCCCCGGCGGAGGCCGTCCGGGTGCATCCGGACGACGGCGCGCACGGCGTACCCGCCGACCACCGCATCGAGGTACGCGTACCGGACGGCCGGCTGGAGCGGGTCGAGGTCACCCGGGCGGGCGACACCGGCAGCGAACCGGTGCCCGGCCGGCTCACCTCCGACGGGCGCGGCTGGCGCTCGGCCGGCACCCCGCTCGCGCTCGCCTCCCGGTACACCGTCGAGGCCGTCGCGCTGGACGGCCAGGGCCGGCGCACCGCCCGGCACACCACCTTCACCACCTACGTGCCCGAGCACCGTATCGTCGGCTTCTTCCGCCCCGAGCACCGCTCCACCGTCGGCACCGGGATGATCGTCTCCTTCGACTTCAACCGCCCGGTGCGCGACCGGGCCGCCGTCGAGCGCGCCGTCACCGTCACCGCGCGCCCCGAGGTGACCGTCGCGCCCCACTGGTTCGGCGACCGCCGGCTGGACTTCCGGCCCCGCGCACCCTGGCGGCCGGGCACCGAGGTCACGATGGCGCTGCGGCTGCGGGACGTCCGTGCGGCACCGGGGGTGTACGGGATCCAGCACAAGACCGTCCGCTTCAGGATCGGCCGGGATCGGACCAGCGTTGTTGACGCCACCGCGCACACCCTGACCGTACGGAGCGCGGGCCGGCCGGTCGCCACCCTGCCCGTCACCGCGGGCGACCAGGACAACCCCACGTACAACGGCCGGATGGTGATCCTCGAACGGCACCCCATGACCCGGATGGACGGCGGCACCGTCGGCTTCGGGGGCGAGTACGACATCCCCGACGTGCCGCACGCGCTGCGCCTGACCACCTCCGGGACGTTCCTGCACGGGAACTACTGGGCGTCCAGGAACACGTTCGGGGCCGCCAACACCAGCCACGGCTGCGTCGGGCTGCGGGACGAGCAGGGCGGCAGCCCGGACACCCCCGCGGGCTGGTTCTACCGCACCTCGCTCATCGGCGACCTCGTGGAGGTGATCCACTCCCCCGAGGTGACGGTGGCGCCGGACAACGGGCTGGGTGGCTGGAACATGCCGTGGCGCGCGTGGCTGCGGGGCTCCGCGGCCGGCTGAACGCGGCGTTCCGGCGGGCTCCTGCCGGGCCGTTATCCGGCCGAATCGACGGCCTGCCGCAGCCTCTCCCGCACGTTCCGCACCACCCTCACCAGTCGGTACGAAACGGTGACATGTCCGGGGAGTCCCCTCCCGTCCGCAGTGTGGTTATCTGGCGGCAGGCGCGCGCGTGGCCCGTGCCGCGTGCTGCGGATGCGGGTTGTGCGAGGGGAAACGAGGGGAAAAGGGGCCAGTCTTGGACGTGCAGCCGATATGGGGGGCGCCGCGGGAGCGGTTTCGGCGGCGGCAGGGGGGAAAAGTCCTGCTCGCTCCGGTGCTCGGGGCGCTGATGGTGCTGGTGGCCGCGTGCGGGGGCAGTGGTGACGACGAGGGGGACAAGGGCGGCGGGGACACGCCGTCGCGGGCGACGGTGAAGATATCGCCCAAGGACGGCGCCGAGGACGTCGCCACGAACGGGGCCCTGAAGGTGACGGTCGACAAGGGCACGCTGAAGTCCGTGACCGTCAAGGACCGCAAGGGCAAGAAGGTCGAGGGCAAGCTGTCCAGGGGCGGCAGCGTCTGGCAGCCGGTCGGGCACCTGGGCACCGCGACGGAGTACACCGTCGACGCCGTGGCGAAGGACTCCGAGGGCCGCGAGGCCGCCGAGCACGCCGACTTCACCACCCTGACGCCGAAGAACACCTTCGTCGGGCGCTATGTCCCCGAGGACGGCCAGACGGTCGGGGTCGGGATGCCGGTCGACCTGCGCTTCACGCGCGGCATCACGGACCCGAAGGCCGTCGAGAAGGCGATCGAGGTGACGGCCGAGCCGTCGGTGCCCATCGAGGGCCGCTGGTTCGGCAACGACCGCCTGGAGTTCCGCCCGGAGAAGTACTGGAAGCCGGGCACGAAGGTCACGTTCACCATGAACCTCAACGGCGTCGAGGGCCGCCCCGGGGTGTACGGGACGCAGAACAAGAAGATCACCTTCACCGTCGGCCGCAGCCAGGTCAGCACGGTGGACGCGGCGTCGCACCAGATGACCGTGGTGCGCGACGGCAAGAAGATCAAGACCCTGCCGATCACCTCGGGCGCGCCGGGCACCGAGACGTACAACGGCAAGATGGTGATCAGCGAGAAGCACCCGGTGACGCGGATGAACGGCGAGACCGTGGGCTTCGGCGGGGAGTACGACATCAAGGACGTGCCGCACGCGATGCGGCTCAGCGACTCCGGCACGTTCATCCACGGCAACTACTGGTCGGGGCAGTGGACGTTCGGCAACCGCAACGCCAGCCACGGCTGCGTGGGGCTCTTCGACTACCGCGGCGGCTCCACGTCCACGCCCGCCGGCTGGTTCTACGAGAACTCCATGATCGGTGACCTGGTCGTCGTCCGGAACTCGCACGACCGCACCATCCAGCCCGAGAACGGGCTGAACGTGTGGAACATGCCGTGGGAGGACTGGAAGAAGCCGCAGTCGGCCCAGGCTGCCCAGTCGGGGCAGTAGCGGCCGAGGCGCGCAGCACGGGGCCCCGCCGGCCGGATGACGCCGGCGGGGCCCCGGCGCGTACGGCCCCGCCGCACTGTGACCAAGTGCACCGGCGCCGTTCGCGTGAACGGCTATTAACCTGCCCTCATGACTGTGAACTTCGAGGTCGCCGACGGCGTCGGCACCATCCGCCTGGACCGCCCGCCCATGAACGCGCTGGACACCGCCACCCAGGACCGGCTGCGTGAGCTGGCCGCGGAGGCGACCCGCCGCGAGGACGTCCGCGCCGTGGTCATCTGGGGCGGCGAGAAGGTGTTCGCGGCCGGCGCGGACATCAAGGAGATGCAGGGGATGGACCACGCGGCGATGGTCGCCCGGTCCGGCGCGCTGCAGGAGTCCTTCACCGCCGTCGCGCGCATCCCCAAGCCCGTGGTGGCCGCGGTGACCGGGTACGCGCTCGGCGGCGGCTGCGAGCTCGCGCTCTGCGCCGACTTCCGCATCGCCGCGGAGAACGCCAAGCTCGGCCAGCCGGAGATCCTGCTCGGCCTGATCCCCGGCGCGGGCGGCACCCAGCGCCTCGCGCGTCTCATCGGCCCGTCCAAGGCCAAGGACCTGATCTTCACCGGCCGTCAGGTGAAGGCCGACGAGGCGCTCGCGCTCGGACTGGTGGACCGCGTGGTTCCCGCCGAAGAGGTGTACGCGCAGGCGCACGCCTGGGCGGCCCGGCTGGCCGCGGGCCCGGCGATCGCGCTGCGGGCCGCCAAGGAGTCGGTGGACGCCGGTCTGGAGACCGACATCGACACCGGACTGACGATCGAACGGAACTGGTTCGCAGGTCTGTTCGCCACCGAGGACCGCGAGACGGGCATGCGCAGCTTCGTCGAGGAGGGCCCGGGCAAGGCCAAGTTCCGCTGAACCGGACGGCGTTGGGTGGGGCGCGGGAGGAACGGGCCCGGCCGCGTGCCTCTTGTGGGGGAATGAGGTGAGGCTCAAGGGAGCCTTATGGAGGGCCGCTCGTGCCGCCCCGTGGATCTCCGGCGGGCGAGGTTACCTCGCAGGTCGGACGGGTTGTACCGGCCGGTTTTCTGCCCATGGCATATGACCGCGGAGGGCGTGGGAGCCGCGGATTCCGGGAGACCGATTCCCGCGGTTCCGCCCCCGTACCGTGTCGGTTGCGTCCATGATGGTGGCATGGCGGGCCTCGAAGGTTGGGAGCAGCCGCAGCCGCGCTCCGGTACGGCTGCCGCACGCTGGGTGCTGCCCGCCCAGGACGTGGAGGGGGAGAGGGCCAGGGTGACGGCTGCCGCTCGGGGTGACGGAGCGTCCAGGGCGCTCGATCTCATCGGTGACCCCGCCCTCGAGGAAGTACGGCTCCCCTCGCGACCCGAATCCGCGGCGACCGCCCGCCGGTTGACGCAGTCCGTCCTGCTGAAACAGTGGTCGCTGACGCCCACGCTCGCCGAGCACGCCGTCCTGCTCGTCTCGGAGCTCGTCGGCAACGCCGTACGGCACACCGGCGCCCGGACCTTCGGCCTGCGGATGCTGCGCCGCCGTGGCTGGATCCGCATCGAGGTGCGCGACCCGTCGCGCGGCTTGCCCTGTCTGATGCCGGTCCACGAGTTGGACGTGAGCGGCCGCGGGCTCTTCCTCGTGGACAAGCTCTCCGACCGCTGGGGCGTGGATCTGCTGCCGCGCGGCAAGACGACGTGGTTCGAGATGCGGGTGACGGACCGCGTGTGACGGCGTTGCCTGCATTGCCCTCGAAAAACGTGACTGGGGCCCTTCCGCGCTGTCGGCGGAACGGGCCCCAGTAGTCGCGCGCCGGCGGGCGGAAGGGGTGTGCCCACGGCGCAAGGACGACCTGGCCCGGGTCAATGGGGGTCGTTGCCCCGACTATCGCAGGCAGGTCAGGCGGCTGCCAAAAGTACATATCGGTCATGAGTGGATGTATCGGTGGTAACCCTCAGACGATCCAAGGTGAGTTGCGCCACCGACCTTCCAATTGCCGCTCACGACCCGGTGATCGCTGAGTAATTACCGGATCCGCTCGATGGTTATGCGGCCCGTCCGACCGGCGCTGTCCGAGACCGGCAGCTCCCCCTGGGAGCGGGCCGCGGCGATCCGTAGGATGGGGCGCCGAGCCGCCCGGCCCGGGCGGCGCCGGACACCGGGGAGGAGCGGCCGCATGGGAGCGACGGGGCGTGCGCACCGCTCGGCGGCCTGGACGCTGCTGATCCTCCTGACGGTGGTCCTCGCACCGCTGCTCTGCAGGACGGGCGGATCCACACCGGCAGCGGCGACGCCGCAGCCGGCGGCCGTGCCGGCCTTTCCCGCGGTCGGCGCCGCGCGGCAGACCGTCGCTCCGTCCCACGCGGCGGTCACCCCGCAGGCCGCGGAGTCGGCTCCGGTGGCCGCGGCCGTGCCCAAGCGGTGCGCGCCGCACGACGCGCCCGGGCCCGGGGACAGCGTGCCCGCGACCGCCACGCACCGCGGCGAGCCGCTCGCGGCGCCGCCGGCCGCGCCCGCCCCGTACCTCTCCTCCCACGACCCCGCGTCCTGCGCGCTCGCCCGGCCGCCCACCGGCCCGGCACCCGCCGCCGATCCCCGCGCCCTCCTGACCGTACTGCGGATATAGCGCCACCCCGCGCGCCGTTTCCCGGGCACCTCCATGCCCCGCACCCCGGCGCGCGCACCGGCGCAGTCCCTTCGTCCCCGCATCCGTACGTCAGGAGCATCCGCATGTCCGCATCCGCTTCGCCGGGCCGCCGCCTCGCGGCCGTCGGCGCCATCCTCGCCCTCATCGTCGGCCTCGTCGCCATCGGCATCGCCGTCGGCACGGCCGTCGAGAGCCACGACGACCACCCGTCCGCCGAGCCCGGGCCCGCCGCTTCCGTCTCCGAGCCCGCCCCCGGCGGCCGCCGGCAGATGTACGACGACATCGAGAAGAAGACCTCCCGCCGGGAGAAGGGCGACGCGCTGGCCGTCGGCCGGGCCGACGCGCCGGTCGTCCTGGTCGAGTACGCCGACTACCAGTGCGGCTTCTGCGGCCGCTTCGCCCGCGAGACCCAGCCCGAACTGATCAAGAAGTACGTGGCCAAGGGCGTGTTGCGCATCGAGTTCCGCAACTTCACCATCTACGGCGAGGACTCCGAGCGGGCGGCCCGCGCATCCTGGGCCGCCGGGCGGCAGGGCAGGTTCTGGGAGCTGCACGACGCGCTGTACGCCAAGAGCCGCAAGGGCCCGGCGCTCGCCGAGGACAAGCTGACCGACCTCGCGCGCAGCAGCGGCGTCGAGGACATCGACCGCTTCCGGCGCGACATGAAGAGCGAGGCGGCGGCGAAGGCGCTCGACCGCGACCAGCAGGAGGGCTACGAACTCGGCGTGCAGTCCACCCCGTCGTTCCTGGTCAACGGCGAGCCGATCGCCGGCGCCCAGCCCACCGCCACCTTCACCCAGGCCATCGACGAGGCCGCGGCCCGGGCGGGGAAGAGCGGGGGCGGCAAGTGAGCGACATCGGCTACCTCGCCGCCTTCCTGGGCGGCGCCCTCGCCCTGCTCAGCCCGTGCAGCGCGCTGCTGCTGCCGGCGTTCTTCGCGTACTCGCTCGGCACGCCCGGCCGATTGCTGGCCCGTACCGGCGTCTTCTACCTGGGCCTGGCGGCGACGCTGACGCCGCTCGGCGCGGCCAGCACCGCCGCGAGCCGGCTCTTCAACGGCCACCGCGACCTGCTCATCGCCGTCGGCGGCTGGGTCGTGATCGCGATGGGCGTGCTGCAGATCCTGGGGCTGGGCTTCGCCTCCCGCCGGGCTCAATCCGCCGCCGCGCGGATCACCCCGCGCTCGGCCGTCTCCACCTTCCTGCTGGGCTGCGTCTACGGCCTCGCCGGCTTCTGCGCCGGCCCGATCCTGGGCGCGGTGCTGACGGTCACGGCGGTCAGCGGCTCGCCCGTGTACGGCGCTTCGATGCTGGCCGTGTACGCGCTGGGTATGGCGCTGCCGCTGTTCGTGCTGGCGCTGCTGTGGGACCGGTTCCAGCTGGGGCGGCGGGGCTGGCTGCGCGGCCGGGAGTTCGGCCTCGGGCCGCTGCGGCTGCACACCACCTCGCTCGTCTCCGGGCTGTTCTTCATCGGCATCGGCATCCTCTTCCTGGCGTTCAACGGCACCAGCGCGCTGCCCGGAATCCTGGGCACCGACGCGGAGTTCCGGCTGGAGGAATGGGTGGCCGCGGCGGGGAACGCGGTGCCGGACGCCGTGCTCGTCGCGGTGGCCGCGCTGGCCGTCGCCGCGGTGCTCGGCCGGATCGCGCTCCGCCCGGACAAGAAGACGAAGGACTGATCCCACTCATGGGGCGATCAGAGGGCCATTCGGCTCATATCCGGCGCGGCGGCCGGTGACTTCACGTGGCGTGCGCGGTATGTCGCCGCCCGACCACTAGCTTGCCGTGGCATGGACGCCCTCCTCTTCGCCGGTCTCTTCGCCACCTTCTTGTGCGTCGTGGGCCAGAAGAGCCGAGCGGTGGTGGTCGCGGTGTGGTCGGCGATGTTCGTCGCCGTCGTCTGGCTGATGGCACATCACGTCACGGGTGCCGTCGTGCCCGGCCTGCCCCAGTGAACCGTGCCGCGCCTGCGCCTGCGCCCGCCGGCCCGGGCCGAACGGCCGGCCGGAACCGACTGGACCGGAGTTTTCTCTGTCATGAGCGCACTACTGACCGGGCGGATGACCACGCCGCTGTGCACGCAGGCGATCCCCGCGCTGGAACCCGGGCCGCCGGGCATCATCGCCCGCGCGCAGTACTGGTTCGCCTGCCTCTTCGCGGCGGGCTGGACCGGCGTCCTCGGCGGCGGCCTCTACCTCCAGCTCGTCGACGGCGAGCACCCGTGCCCGCTCTGCGTCGTCCAGCGGATGTTCATGGTGCTGGCGCTGCTGGGCGCCGCCCACATCGTCCGGCAGGGGCTGCGCGGCGCCGTGCCGCGCCGGGACTACCTCATGGGGTGGGGGCTCGCGCTCGTCGGCTGCACGGCCGGTGCGCTGGTCGCGGGGCGGCAGGCGATGCTGTACCTGCTCGCCGGTGACGTTGGTGCGGCCGGCGGCGTACCCGCCGGGCAGTACGGCGGCCTCGTGCGGGGAGTGCCGGCCGACTTCTGGGCGTGGCTCTTCTTCCAGGCGTCGGTGCTCGCCATCGGCGCCGTGCTGGTCACCTCGCACCTCACCACGGCCCGGCGGATCCCCCTGCGGGGCGCGCACCACGCGATGGGGGTGGGCGTGCTGTTCCTCGCCGGGGCCGTCGTCGCGGCGACCACGACGGCCGTCTTCCTGGAGGCGGGGCTGAACGCCTTCCTGCTGGTCGCCCCCGGCCGCTACCAGCTCTTCTACGACCTGGGGCTGGTGCGCTGAGCCGGCGCAGCGGGCCGGGTCAGGCGCTGCGGCGCAGCGGCGGGTGCGGGCGGGCGTCCGCCCGGCGCCGGCGGTCGTTGCACAGCAGGCACTTGCCGTAGCCGGGCGGCAGCGGGTCCTCGGGGTCGCCGTACAGCGGGTCCACGGCGCCGTGCGGGTGGGCGGCGCAGCCGGTCGGGCCGCCGGCCGGGTCGGGGTCGGAGCCGAGCGATCCGGCGGTGGTCAGGGCGTGCCGCAGGACGTCGACGAGGCGGTCGGCGTCCTGCCGGCTGGGGGCCTGCTGCAGGCCCGAGGCGAGGTCGGCGGCGAGAGTGAGCGCGGTCTGGAGTTCGCGCAGGTCTGCGTAACTCATGCCCCGGAGCGTAGGCGCACCCACTGACAGTTGATCTTCCGATCGCACTTCGTGGCATCCCATGCGCCGATGCATGCCCGCCCTCCGCGACGTTTCACCACCGCGCGGCGGAAGCCCCCCTTGCGGAGGCATGACGTCCGGGTGACGGGCGGGACGCCCGCGCCGGGCGGCGGGCGTCCCGCCCGGGCCACCGGGTCCGGCCCGGGCACGCCCGTGCCCGCGCCCGGCGCCGGCCCCGGCGTGCGCGTCCGCTCAGGGCGCGATCGGCAGCTCGCGCTTGTGGGCGGTGAGGCGGTAGCGGCGCACGATGGTGGCGAACGTCTCCTCGCCGACCGGCTTGCCCTCCAGGAAGTCGTCGAGCTCGTCGTACGTGACGCCGAGCGCGTCCTCGTCCGCCTTGCCCGGGGAGAGCGTCTCCAGGTCGGCGGTGGGAACCTTCCAGACCAGCTCGGCGGGGGCGCCGAGGGCGTCGGCCAGCGCGCGCACCCGGCGCTTGGTCAGGCCGGTCAGCGGCACCACGTCCGCCGCGCCGTCGCCGAACTTGGTGAAGAAGCCCGTCAGCGCCTCGGCGGCGTGGTCGGTGCCGACGACCAGGCCGTCCCGGGCACCGGCCACCGCGTACTGCGCGATCATGCGCTGCCGGGCCTTGGTGTTGCCCTGGACGAAGTCCTGGTGGTGCGCGTCACGGAAGGGCACGCCGGAGTCCAGCACGGCCTGCAGGGCCGCGTCGCTGGCCGGCTTCACGTCGACGGTGAGCACCTCGTCGGCCTTGATGAAGGAGAGCGCGAGCTGCGCGTCGTGCTCGTCGGCCTGCACGCCGTAGGGCAGCCGCATGGCGTAGAACGTCGCTTCGTGGCCGGCCGCGCGGGCCCGCTCCACCGCGAGCTGGCAGAGCCGGCCCGCGGTCGTGGAGTCCACGCCGCCGCTGATGCCGAGCACCAGGGCCCGCAGTCCCGTGCTCGTCAGCCGCTCGGTGAGGAAGGCCACCCGGCGCTCGATCTCCTCCTGAGCGTCGAAGGACGCGGACACCTGGAGATCCCGGGCGATCTCCTGCTGCAGGCTCATGGATGCCGGGTCGGTCACAGTGGCTCCTCGTGGTCTGGCTGTGGCGCCTGGGCGTGCGGAGGGGCCGGCGGCACCGGCGCACAGGCGCATACGTACGAGGAAACTCTATTCGTCGTTCGCCCACTTCTTCAGCGCGGCCTTGCTGGAGAACTGGCCGACGTTCTTGTCGAGGGGGCTGTCGGTGTACTGGTGGAAGCGCCACTTCGCCTTGATCCGGGGGTGCCCGGCCTTGACGTAGTCGGCTATCCACAGCCCGTCCCCGGCGTACGACGTGGTGTCGTGGTTGAGCCAGAAGTCGCGGTTGCAGTACAGGAGTACTTGGTGGCGGTCCGGGCGCAGGGCCTTCACCTCGCGGATGAACTGGTCCTTCTGCGCGTTGCTCGCGTAGGTCCCGGCGCTGGTGCGCTCCCAGTCGACTATCAGGACGTCGCCCAGTCTGGACGCGCACTTCTCGACGAAGTACCGCGCCTGCGCCGCGATGTTCCCCGGCCACAGGAAGTGGTAGAAGCCGACCACGCAGCCGGCTTCACGGGCCCGCGACGCCTGCGCGCCCTGATGCGGATTGATGTAGGAACGGCCCTCCGTCGCCTTGATGAAGACGAAGTCCTGGCCCTTCGTGGAGTAGGTGGGTTGATACGAGCTGACATCGACGCCGTGCAGCATTGTCATCCTCCCGCAACCGTGCGATGCGATTACCAAGCGTCACCGCGATCCGCCTTCATGGACATGCCCGCTGACGCCGGATCTCAAAGGTGGAGTTGGCTCCTGGTCGTGCTTCGTCGCTCCCCTCGACGTCCCCCGTGCACGACGGCTGTGCACGCTGTGCGACAAGCGCCGTCGGTAACCAAACGCCTCTCGACGTACGGGAGTTCCCGTGGGTAATACGGATACGGGCTCCGCGCCGGGTGCGCAAGCAAAAAACGACAACGGGTCCGATCCACAGGAGGATCGGACCCGTTGCCGGGGTGCGAAGTCAGGCCGAGGGACGGCGGGGCGCGTAGCGCGCCACCAGCAGGCTCAGTGCGGCAATCATGATCAGCAGTATGAGAATCACCAGCGTCGCCTGCCCCGAACTCCCAGGCCCATTCCGTGAGCTGAGTCACATCAGGAATACGGGTGGCGTACGGGTCGTACGCCGGTGTCCGGGCGGGCCGATCAGCACTCGATGATGTTCACCGCGAGGCCGCCGCGCGCGGTCTCCTTGTACTTCACGCTCATGTCGGCGCCGGTGTCCTTCATGGTCTTGATGACCTTGTCGAGGGAGACGTGGTGCCGGCCGTCGCCGCGCAGCGCCATGCGGGCGGCGGTGACCGCCTTGACCGAGGCCATGCCGTTGCGCTCGATGCACGGGATCTGGACCAGGCCGCCGACCGGGTCGCAGGTCAGGCCGAGGTTGTGCTCCATGCCGATCTCCGCGGCGTTCTCCACCTGCTCCGGGGAGCCGCCCAGCACCTCGGCGAGACCGCCGGCCGCCATCGAGCAGGCCGAGCCGACCTCGCCCTGGCAGCCGACCTCGGCGCCGGAGATCGAGGCGTTCTCCTTGAAGAGCATGCCGATGGCGCCCGCGGCCAGCAGGAAGCGGATCACGCCCTCGTCCTTCTCTTCCTGGGAGGACCCGCCGGGCACGAAGTTCATGTAGTAGTGCAGGACCGCGGGGATGATGCCGGCCGCACCGTTGGTCGGCGCGGTCACGACCCGGCCGCCCGCCGCGTTCTCCTCGTTGACCGCCATCGCGTAGAGCGTGATCCACTCCATGGCGCGCGCCTGCGCGTCGCCCTCGGCACGCAGCGCGCGGGCGGCGTTCGCGGCGCGCCGCCGCACCTTCAGCCCGCCGGGCAGGATGCCCTCGCGGCTGGTGCCGCGGGCGACACAGGCCTGCATGACGTGCCAGATCTCCAGCAGCCCGGCCCGGATCTCCTCCTCCGTGCGCCAGGCCTTCTCGTTCTCCAGCATCAGCGCGGAGATCGACAGGCCGGTCTCCTGGGCGAGCCGCAGCAGCTCGTCGCCGGTGCGGAAGGGGTACTTCAGCACGGTGTCGTCGAGCACGATGCGGTCGGCGCCGACCGCGTCCTCGTCCACGACGAAGCCGCCGCCGACCGAGTAGTACGTCTTCTCCAGCAGCGGGGCGCCGTGCTCGTCGTACGCGAAGAGGGTCATGCCGTTGGCGTGGTACGGCAGCGACCGGCGGCGGTGCAGGATCAGCTCGGTGGACTCGTCGAAGTCGATCTCGTGCAGGTCGCCTATCTCGGCGTCCAGCAGCCGCAGCCGCTTGGTGGTGCGGATGCGCTCGACCATGTCGTCGGCCTTCTCGACGTCCACGGTGCGCGGCGAGTGGCCCTCCAGGCCGAGCAGGACGGCCTTGGGGGTGCCGTGGCCGTGCCCGGTGGCGCCGAGCGAGCCGAACAGCTCGGCCCGTACGGAGGTGGTCTGCGCGAGGAGGCCGTCCTTCTTGAGGCGGCCGACGAACATCCGCGCCGCGCGCATCGGGCCGACCGTATGCGAGGACGAGGGGCCGATGCCGATGGAGAAAAGATCGAAGACGGAGATGGCCACGGTGGCGGACTCCTTTGTCTGCTCAGGGTGGGCGAGGGGCGGAATGCGTGCCGCGGGCACGCCCCGCGGAAGCAGGCCGTGAACGGCGTAGGTGGGACGTTTCTTCGCCGACTGTCGAGGCTAACGCGACAGAAGGGGCCTACCGGGCGGTTACCGGACGTCCTGTGGCGAGGCGCACACGCCACGGGCCCGGGACAGGATGCCCCGGGCCCGTGAAGCCCGTACGACCACCAGGTGTCTTACTTGCCCAGCTCGGGGTAGAGCGGGTGCTTGTCGGCGAGCGCGGTGACGCGGGCCTTCAGGGCGGCCGCGTCGGCCGCCTCGAAGGGAGAGGGCGCCATCAGCGCCAGCGCGATGATGTCGGCGACCTCGCGGAAGTCTTCGGTGGTGAAGCCGCGGGTGGCGAGCGCCGGGGTGCCGATCCGCAGACCCGAGGTGACCATCGGGGGCCGCGGGTCGTTCGGGACGGCGTTGCGGTTGACCGTGATGCCGACCTCGTGGAGGCGGTCCTCGGCCTGCTGGCCGTCCAGCTCGGAGTCGCGCAGGTCGACCAGGACCAGGTGCACGTCGGTGCCGCCGGAGAGCACGTTGACGCCCGCCGCGCGCGCGTCGGGGGAGGTCAGACGCTCGGCGAGGAGCTTGGCGCCCTCGACGGTGCGCTGCTGGCGCTCCTTGAAGTCCTCCGAGGCGGCGACCTTGAAGGAGACCGCCTTGGCCGCGATCACGTGCTCCAGGGGGCCGCCCTGGAAGCCCGGGAAGACCGAGGAGTTCAGCTTCTTCGCGAAGTCCTTCTTGGCCAGGATGATGCCGCCGCGCGGACCGCCGAGCGTCTTGTGCGTGGTGGAGGTCACGATGTCGGCGTGCTCGACCGGGTTCGGGTGCAGACCCGCGGCGACCAGGCCGGCGAAGTGCGCCATGTCGACCCACAGGTACGCGCCGACCTCGTCGGCGATGCGCCGGAAGGCGGCGAAGTCGAGCTGGCGCGGGTACGCCGACCAGCCCGCGATGATCACCTTGGGGCGGTGCTCCTTGGCGAGCTGCTCGACCTCGGCCATGTCGACCAGGCCGTCGCCGTCGACGTGGTAGGGGACCACGTTGAACTGCTTGCCGGAGAAGTTCAGGCGCATGCCGTGGGTGAGGTGCCCGCCGTGCGCCAGGTCGAGGCCCAGGATCGTGTCGCCCGGCTTGGCCATGGCGAACAGCGCTGCCTGGTTCGCGGAGGCGCCGGAGTGCGGCTGCACGTTGGCGTACTCGGCGCCGAACAGCTCCTTGACCCGGTCGATCGCGATCTGCTCGGTGACGTCGACGTGCTCACAGCCGCCGTAGTAGCGGCGGCCGGGGTAGCCCTCGGCGTACTTGTTGGTGAGGACCGAGCCCTGGGCCTCCATGACGGCGACCGGAGCGAAGTTCTCCGACGCGATCATTTCGAGGGTGGACTGCTGACGGTGGAGTTCGGCGTCGACAGCGGCGGCGACGTCGGGGTCGAGCTCATGGAGGGAGCTGTTCAGAAGCGACATGAGTCTTCCTGGGTGGGAGCCTCCGAGGACCTTGTGGGCCCCCGGCACGGCGGGCGGGCGTAGGTCAGCCGGCGGTGAAGGCGGTGTACTCGTCGGCGGAGAGCAGGTCCTCCGGCTCGCCGCTCAGCTTCACCTTGAACAGCCAGCCGCCCTCGAACGGGGCGGAATTCACCAGCGACGGGTCGGCCACCACGTCCTCGTTGATCTCCGTGACCTCACCGTCGACCGGGGAGTAGAGATCGCTGACGGACTTGGTCGACTCCAGCTCGCCGCAGGACTCGCCCGCGGTGACGGTGTCACCGACCTCGGGGAGCTGGGCGTAGACGACATCGCCGAGCGCGTTGGCCGCGTGCTCGGTGATGCCGACCGTCGAGACGCCGTCCGCGGCGGCCGACAGCCACTCGTGCTCCTTGCTGTAGCGGAGCTGCTGGGGGTTGCTCATGGTTCGATTCTCCTGGATGCGCGGGAATGATCGTGCAGAGGGTCTTGACAGGTGAGACGCGACTGCGTCACTTCTACCGGCCGGACGGCGTCCGAGCGGCCATTTCTCCTGGCCGGAGCGTTCCGGGCGGTTACTTCTCCCGCTTGTAGAAGGGCAGCGCGACGACCTCGTACGGCTCGTGCTTGCCGCGGATGTCGACCGCCACACCCTTCGTCCCCGGCTCGGCGTGCGCCGCGTCCACGTACGCCATCGCGATCGGCTTGCCCAGCGTGGGGGAGGGGGCGCCGGAGGTCACGGTGCCGATGGCGGTGCCCTCGGCGTCCACGACGGGGTAGCCGGCGCGCGGCACCCGGCGGCCCTCGGCGATCAGCCCGACGAGCTTGCGCGGCGGGTTCTGCTCGGCCCGCTCGGCGGCGGCCGCCAGCGCGTCCCGGCCCACGAAGCGGCCCTCGTTCCCGGGCTTCTCGAACTTCACGACGCGGCCGAGGCCCGCGTCGAAGGGGGTGAGCGAGGTGGACAGCTCGTTCCCGTACAGCGGCATGCCGGCCTCCAGGCGCAGCGTGTCGCGGCAGGACAGGCCGCAGGGGACCAGGCCCGCGTCCTTGCCGGCCTCGGTCAGCGCCTCCCAGAGGGCGACCGCGTCCTCGGGACGGACGAACAGCTCGAAGCCGTCCTCGCCGGTGTAGCCGGTCCGCGCGATCAGCGCCTCGACGCCCGCGACGGTGCCGGGCAGGCCCGCGTAGTACTTGAGGCCGTCCAGGTCGGCGTCGGTCAGCTGCTCAAGGATGCCGGCGGACTCGGGGCCCTGGACGGCGAGCAGCGCGTACGCGTCGCGGTCGTCCCGGACGGCGGCGTCGAAGCCGGCCTGACGGGCGCGGAGGGCGTCCAGCACGACCTGGGCGTTGGAGGCGTTGGCGACGACCATGTACGCGCCCTCCTCGCCCGCCTTCGGCGAGGAGGGGCCCAGGTCGGCCAGCCGGTAGACGATCAGGTCGTCCAGGATCCCGCCGTCCTCCTGGCAGATCATCGTGTACCGGGCGCGGCCGGGCTTGACCGAGCCGATGTTGCCGACCAGCGCGTAGTCCAGCAGGTCGGCCGCCTGCGGCCCGGTGACCGTGATCTCGCCCATGTGCGAGAGGTCGAAGAGGCCGGCGCGGGTGCGGACGGCGACGTGCTCGTCGCGCTCGCTGCCGTAGCGCAGCGGCATGTCCCAGCCGGCGAAGTCGGTCATGGTCGCGCCGAGCGCGCGATGCGTGGCATCGAGCGCGGTGAGTCGAGCGCTTCGTCGCGAAGCGACTCCCTCTGGGGCGGTGGCGGGCGACGGGCGGGCTTCACTCATGGCGGCGGGCTCCCGGGATGGACGACAGGGACGTATCGGACGTCTCCCCATCTGTCATCGGAACCTGAGAGGTTCACCGACAGCCCCGATCGGGCTTCGGCTTGCACCTTGGGTGGGGCCGCACCCGGGCGGCCCGCTTTTCAGATCTGCCTCGTCCGCGCAGTACAGGGGCCTGAGAGATTCAAGGGAGGACTTGCTCCTTCGGCGCCCCGCCGTGGCCTGGCGGGAACTCTCCCGCGCGGATTCAAGCGGCCGGTATGCAGTTGGCGGCCGGCGTCGGGCACGGCCGGCGCGCACATCATTGCACGGGATCGCCGGATACAGGAGTCCCGGCCCGCGCCGCCCCGGGAACCGGGCGTCAACCCGCCATGACCAGCCCCGCGCTTGAAGCTCATTACCTTTTCTTGACACTCTGCGGGTAGGGGGCCGGCAGTGAACGGAACGGGGAGGGCGATCACGGTGCAGAGGCAAGCCGTATGCGCGACATCGGCAGGGGCCGCGCGCGGCGCGGTACCCCGCCGCGCCCGCGCGCCCAAGGCGGTGGTGCGCCCGGGCCGCGGGGCCCGCGTGACCGACCTGCGTGGCGCGGAGGGCACGGCACACGTCCGCGAGCTGGACTTCCCCGCGCGCTGCCTGGTGGTCGTCTCCGGCCTGCCGGGCGGCGGCAAGAGCACGCTGATGCAGCGCGTGGTGCCGGCGCTGGACCGGGCCGGCGCGCCCGTCCACCGCATCGACTCCCAGGACGTACGGGAGCGCTGGGAGGCGGGCCGGCTCGGCGCGCTGCCGTACGGCCTGCTCCGCCCGCTGGTGCGGATCGCGCACTACCGCGGCCTGCGGCGGGCGCTGCGCTCCGGCGGCAGCGTCGTGGTGCACGACTGCGGCACGGTCGCCTGGGTGCGCCGCTGGATCGCGCGCACCGCCCGGCGGGACGGCCGCGAGCTGCACCTGCTGCTGCTCGACGTGCCCGCGGAGGTGGCGCTGTCCGGGCAGCGGGCCAGGGGCCGCGGGGTGTCCGGCTACGCCTTCGCGCGGCACCGGCGTGCGGTGGACCGGCTGCTGGCCAGGGCCCACGCCGCGCGGCTGCCGAAGGGGTTCACGGCGACCGTGCTGCTGGGCCGGCGGGCGGCCGAAGCGCTGGAGCGCACGACGTTCGGCTGAGAGCCTGGGCGCACACTGCCGCGCCCCCCGTCCGGGCTTCGGGACGGGGGGCGAACGGTCCGCCGCGGGCCGCTAGGGTTTTCGATCAGGCAGTGCGGCACGAAGCGGGTGGGTGACCATGGACATTCCGGAGCAGAGCATTCCCGGTCAGGACGTTTTCGAGCAGAGCATTCCGCAGTTGGCCTGGCCGGCCAACGAGCTGGAGGAGGTGCTCGCGGCGTCGGTGGGTCAGCCCGGTGCCGGCGCCCGGATAGTCGAGGTGCTCGGCCGCAGCCGGATATGGGTGCCGCTGCCCAAGGGCGGCGGCCCCGAGAGCGCCGGTTTCGGCGCGCCCGGCCTGGACCTGCCCACCGTGGAGCTGCCCGACGGCCTGGCGTACGTGCCCGTCTTCAGCTCCGAGCAGGAGTTCCTGCGCGTCGTCGGCGCGCACATGTCGTTCACGGTCGCGCCGGCCCGCGAGTTCGCCCGCGGCCTGCCCCCGAAGATCGGTATCGCGGTGAACCCGGACGGCACGGTCGGCGTCCCGCTGCCGCCGCCCGCCGTGGCCGAGCTGTGCCGCGGCGACGTGCCCCGCGAGGGGCTGCCGTCCGGCGGCCGGGTGCGGCTGTACGAGCCGGACTGGCAGGACGAGCCGGTGGACTTCCTCGCCGCCGCGGGCCTGGAGTTCTCCCACGTGCCGCACGTCACCACCGCCCGCCGCTGCCTGGCGAACATCGAGGGCGACGCGCCCACCCTCTTCGTCGGCGTGCAGGTCGCCGACCCGGCGGCCGCCGCCCAGGACCAGACCCAGCGCGACGTCGCGCTGGAGGCGCTGGGCCGGGCGCTCGGCACGGTACCGGTGCCCTGGCCGGTCCAGCTGGTCATGCTGGACATCGCGCACGACCCGGTCGTCGACTGGATGCGGGAACGGGTACGGCCCTTCTACACACAGGACCTCACCTAGCCCGGCCGGCCGGGGCCGGTCGCGGCCCGTGCCGGACCGATCGGCGCGCGCCCGGACCGCGCCGCGACCCGGCCCGTAAGCTGGTGGGATGACGGGCGGGCACCCCCACGTGCCCGACGGGAGAAGGGACGGGGACACGTGAGCGCGGGTGCGCATCAGGGAGCGGCGACCGGCCAGGTCGAGCAGGTGCTGCAGCAGGTCTCGCCCGGCCGGTACGACGCCTACGAGGCGCTGCTGCAGGCGCTGTCCGGCGGCCAGGTGTGGATGCTGCTGTGGCAGGGCCAGGCCGGGGCCCCCGATGCGCAGTACGGGAACATGGAGGTCGACGGGCTCGGCTACGCGCCGTGCGTGACTTCCCCCGCGGAGCTCGCGGCGAGCGGCTGGACCCGTGCCCACGAGGTCGTGCCCGGCGCCGAGATCGCCGCCGCGCTCTACCCCGACCGCTGGGGCCTCTGGCTGAACCCGCACGCGCCCGGCGGCGGCGTCGGCATCCCCTGGCTGGACCTGCGCCGGATCGCCGGCGGCCTGGACCGGCTGCCCGCGGGGCCGCTGCGGATCACCGAGCCGGTCGTGGAGATCCCGCAGTTCTACGCCCTCCTCGGGCAGAACGCGCACCGCACGCCCGCCGTCCGCTCGCTGCGCCGGGCCTGGGTGCAGCCCGCCCTCGGCGTCCCCTACCTCGCGATCGGCCTGGATCTGTACGAGACCGGGCGGGCCGCGGTGGAGTCGGTACGGCTGATGATGCAGCAGTCCATCGGCGCGGTGCCGGAGGGCCTGCCGGTCTCCACGGTGGCGATGGAGGACGAGTACGACCCCGTGGCCATGTGGATGCGCGCCTACTCCCGCCCCTTCTTCGACCGCGGGGCGCACGGCCCGGCGCCGGCCACGGCCGCCTCGTACGGTTACGGCTACCCCCGCCCCCACTGACGTTCCGCGCGGCCGGGGTGCGGCGGGCCCCGCCGCCCTCCCCGTGTGCCGTAGTGTGCCGAATTGCCCGTGTGCGTACCGCCGTTGAGGCTGGCGCGAACTGGCCGCGCGAACCGCTCAGCCGTCCGTGATGTCCGTATAACGGTATGCCGTGGAGCACATCACAGTTGCGCATCCTTTCCCCGGCAGGTCTGGTGACTGATCGCGACTCGGATGAAGACTCCCGCAGCAGGGGTCTAGACCCTGTGTGCGACAAGCAACTCGACCACTGTCGCGCGGACATCCGAAGACCGATGAGCTGCAAGACCTCCGGGCGTCCGCCGGCGTGCACACCAGTGATGTGAACCGAGCCGCCGATGCGGCGGACGTGGGCCGGCCACAGGCGGGCCGAGAGGGGTCAAAGGCACTGTGACCGCACCGATCGAGACCACCGGGGCGGCTGCCGAAGCGCAGCCGGAAGCGGTGCTGGAAGGCGTCGGGAGCAAGCGGATCGAAGGCCGTTCGCTCGGACAGATCGCCTGGCTGCGCTTCAAGCGCGACAAGGTCGCGGTGGCGGGTGCCATCGTTGTCATCCTCCTCATCGTCATCGCCGCGCTCTCCCGCCCGCTCCAGTCGCTCCTGGGCCTGGACCCGAATGAGCCGAATCAGTCGCTGATCGACCCCAACACCACCCTGCCGCTGGGTGACCTGGGCGGCATGAGCGCGGACCACCCGCTCGGCGTCGACCCCAAGTTCGGCCGCGACCTGCTCGCCCGGGTCCTGGAGGGCTCCTGGGTCTCGCTGATCGTGGCGTTCGGCGCGACCCTGCTGTCGGTGGCGATCGGCACCGTCCTCGGCGTGGTGGCGGGCTACTACCGGGGCCGGGTGGACGCGGTGATCAGCCGGCTGATGGACGTCTTCCTGGCGTTCCCGCTGCTGCTCTTCGCCATCGCCATCTCCGCCTCGCTGCAGGGCGGCGCCTTCGGCCTGGAGGGCCTGCCGCTGCACATCTCGGTCCTGATCTTCGTGATCGGCTTCTTCAACTGGCCCTACATGGGCCGCATCGTGCGGGCCCAGACGCTGTCGCTGCGGGAGCGCGAATTCGTCGACGCGGCCCGGGGGATGGGCGCCCGCGGACCGTTCATCCTCTTCCGTGAACTGCTGCCGAACCTGGTGGGGCCCATCGTGGTCTACTCCACGCTGCTGATCCCCTCCAACATCCTCTTCGAGGCGGCGCTCAGCTTCCTGGGTGTCGGTATCCAGCCCCCGCAGGCCTCCTGGGGCGGCATGCTCAACCAGGCGGTCAAGTACTACGAGGTCGACCCCCAGTACATGCTCGTCCCCGGCCTCGCGATCTTCGTCACCGTACTCGCGTTCAACCTGCTCGGTGACGGTCTCCGGGACGCGCTGGACCCACGCAGCCGCTGACGCCGCTCCGGCGGTGCCCGGGCGGTCCCACCAGTTCCACCCGAAGTTTCCGACGAACGAAGGGGAAACCGACCATCATGCGAAGGTCAGTTCCGGTCGCGGCGATCGCGACCATATCCTGTGCGGGCCTTTTGCTGGCCGGCTGCAGCGGCGGCAAGGACTCCGCCAACGGCTCGTCCAAGGCGAACGCCGCCACCAAGGGGGTCGTCAACGCCTCGAACGAGAAGGGCGGCACGCTCAACTACGCGATCAGCGACGCCCCCGAGTCCTTCGATCCGGGCAACACGTACTACGCCTTCATCTACAACTTCAGCCGTCTCTACGCGCGTCCGCTGACCACCTTCAACCCGGCCCCCGGCGCGAAGGGCAACGAGCTGGTGCCGGACCTCGCCGAGTCGATGGGCAAGGCCAGCGACGGCGGGAAGACCTGGACGTACAAGCTCCGCAAGGGCGTGAAGTACGAGGACGGCAGGGAAGTCACCTCGCAGGACGTCAAGTACGCGGTCGAGCGCTCCAACTTCGCGCGGGACACCCTCTCGCTCGGCCCGAACTACTTCCAGCAGTTCCTGGTGGACGACGACAAGTACAAGGGCCCCTACAAGGACAAGTCCAAGGCCGGGCTGAAGTCCATCGAGACGCCGGACGACCACACGATCGTCTTCCACCTGAAGAAGCCGTTCGCGGAGTTCGACTACCTGGTCTCGGCGCCGCAGACCGCCCCGGTCCCGCAGGACAAGGACAAGGGTGCGGAGTACACCCGGTCCGTGGTCTCCTCCGGCAGCTACAAGTTCCAGAGCTACCAGGAGGGCAAGCAGCTCGTCCTGGTGCGCAACCCGCAGTGGTCCGCCAAGACGGACCCGCTGCGCAAGCAGCTCCCGGACAAGATCGTCGTGAAGATGAAGGTCGCCAAGTCGACCATCGACAAGGACCTGAAGTCCGGCAACACCCACATCGACCTCGCCGGCACCGGCGTGGACGGCCAGACCCAGGCCCAGCTGCTGACCAGCGAGTCGGAGAAGGCCAACACCGACAACGCGCTCGGCCAGCGGCTGGTCTACACGGCGATCAACTCCAAGGTGAAGCCGTTCGACAAGCTGGAGTGCCGCCAGGCGGTGCAGTACGCGATCGACAAGAAGGCCGTGCAGACCTCGCTCGGCGGCCCGATCCGCGGTGACCTCGCCTCCACCGTCCTGCCGACGGACATCCCCGGGTACCAGAAGTTCGACCTGTACCCGCAGAAGTACGACGCCAAGAACAAGCTGGACCTGACCGAGGCGAAGAAGAAGTGGAAGGAGTGCGGGGCCGGCAACGTCGACACCACCATCCTCGCCCGCTCCGACCGCCAGGACGAGGTCGACGCGGCCACCACGGTCGTCGAGTCGCTGAAGAAGATCGGCATCAACGCCAAGATCCAGCAGTACCCGACCAGCAAGTACTTCTCGGACTACGCGGGCGTGCCGAAGTTCAACAAGAAGAACAACGTCGGTCTGATCATGATGCAGTGGGGCTCGGACTTCCCGACCGGCTACGGCTACCTGCAGCAGATCCTGAACGGCAAGGCGATCAGCCAGTCCGGCAACACCAACCTCTCCGAGCTGGACGACCCGGAGATCAACAAGCTGCTCGAGACCGCCATCGCCGACACCGACAAGGCCGCGCGCGAGAAGGCGTACGCCGAGATCGACAAGAAGACGATGGAGCAGGCGGTGATCGTGCCGCTGACCTACTTCAAGGTGCTGAACTACCGCTCGCCGGAGGCCACGAACCTGGTGTCCACGTCGGCCTTCAGCGGCCAGTACGACTACCTCAACGTCGGCGTCAAGAAGTAGCAGCCCCGGAAGGCAGGTGAAGGCATCGGTGCCCGCCGGCCGGTGACGGCCGGCGGGCACGACGCCGCAGTCCCGTGTTCTCGTACATCATCCGCAGGTTGATCAGCGCAGTGATCCTGCTGCTGATCGTCAGCGCGGTCACCTTCGGCATCTTCTTCGTGCTGCCGAAGCTGGCCGGGCAGACCACCGACCAGCTCGCGCAGCAGTACATCGGCAAGGCCCCCACGCCCGCGGACATCGCCGCGGTGAAGAAGAACCTCGGCTTGGACAAGCCGGTGTACGAGCAGTTCTGGGACTTCCTCAAGGGCATCTTCGCCGGCGTCGACTACAAGTTCGGGCCCGAAGCGGCCCGCTGCAACTTCCCGTGCTTCGGCTACTCCTTCAAGACCCACATCGAGGTCTGGCCCGAGATCCAGTCCCGGCTCCCGGTGACCCTGTCGCTGGCCGCCGGTGCCGCGGTGGTCTGGGTCGTCTCCGGCGTGGCCACCGGCGTGCTCTCCGCGCTGCGCCCCGGCTCGCTCTTCGACCGCGCCGCGATGGGCGTGGCACTGGCCGGCGTCTCGCTCCCCATGTTCTTCACCGGTGCCCTGGCGCTGGCCCTGTTCACCTACCAGTGGCCGATCTTCCAGCGCAGTGACTACGTTCCGCTGCTGGAGGACCCGTTCGGGTGGGCGCAGACCCTGGTCCTGCCCTGGGTCACCCTGGCCTTCCTCTATTCGGCGCTGTACGCCCGGCTCACCCGGGCCGGCATGCTGGAGACGCTGAACGAGGACTTCATCCGTACCGCGCGCGCCAAGGGCCTGCGCGAGCGGAAGGTCGTCGTCCGGCACGGCCTGCGGGCCGCGCTCACGCCGATCATCACCGTCTTCGGCATGGACCTCGGCCTGCTGCTGGGCGGCGCGCTCATCACCGAGCAGGTCTTCTCCCTCCAGGGCGTCGGCGCCTTCGCCGTCCAGGCGATCACCGCCAACGACCTGCCCAACATCCTCGGCGTCACCCTGCTCGCCGCCTTCTTCATCGTCCTGTGCAACCTGGTGGTGGACGTCCTGTACGCCGCCGTCGACCCGCGGGTGAGGCTCTCGTGACCGACTCCGAAGAACTGACGAGGAGCGAACCGGACGCGGGCTCGTCGGCGATCGCCGAGCCCGTGGCGGAGGGCGGCACGGCCCCCACCGCCTTCCTCGAAGTACGCGACCTGAAGGTCCACTTCCCGACCGACGACGGCGTCGTGAAGTCCGTCGACGGGCTCTCCTTCAAGCTGGAGAAGGGCAGGACGCTCGGCATCGTCGGCGAGTCCGGCTCCGGCAAGTCCGTGACCTCGCTCGCCGTCATGGGCCTGCACCGGGCCTCGCGCCGGCAGCGCAGCAAGGTGCGGATGTCCGGCGAGATCTGGCTGGACGGCAAGGAGCTGATCGGCGCCGACCCCGACGACGTACGGCGGCTGCGCGGCCGCGAGATGGCGATGATCTTCCAGGATCCGCTGTCCGCGCTGCACCCCTTCTACTCGGTCGGCAACCAGATCGTGGAGGCGTACCGGGTCCACCACGACGTGGACAAGAAGACCGCGCGCAAGCGGGCGATCGAGATGCTGGACCGGGTGGGCATCCCGCAGCCGGACAAGCGGGTGGACGACCATCCGCACCAGTTCTCCGGCGGCATGCGGCAGCGCGCGATGATCGCGATGGCGCTGGTCAACAACCCCGAGCTGCTGATCGCCGACGAGCCGACCACCGCGCTGGACGTGACCGTCCAGGCGCAGATCCTGGACCTCATCCGGGACCTGCAGAAGGAGTTCGGCTCGGCCGTCGTCATCATCACCCACGACCTGGGCGTGGTCGCCGAGCTCGCGGACGACCTGCTGGTGATGTACGGCGGCCGGTGCGTGGAGCGCGGCCCGGCGGAGAAGGTCTTCTACGCGCCGCAGCACCCCTACACCTGGGGTTTGCTCGGCTCGATGCCGCGCATCGACCGCGCGCAGACCGACCGTCTGATCCCGGTCAAGGGCACCCCGCCCAGCCTGATCAACGTCCCCTCCGGCTGTGCCTTCAACCCGCGCTGCCCGTACGCGGACGTGCCGAAGGACAACCTCACCCGTACCGTCCGCCCCGAGCTGCGCGAGGTCGGCAATGGGGGCACCCCCGCCGATGAGGGCGTAGCCGGCGGGGGAGGCCACTTCTCCGCCTGCCACATGGCGGCGGAGGAACGGGAGCGGATCTGGACCGAAGAGATTGCGCCGAAGCTGTGACCGAGACGACTGACGAGAAGAACACGGCGGCGGCCCCGCCGGAGTCCGCCGCCCCCGCGGCCGCGCCCCTGCTGAAGGTACGCGGCCTGGTCCGGCACTTCCCGATCACCAAGGGGGTGCTCAAGCGCCAGGTGGGCGCGGTGCAGGCGGTCGACGGCATCGACTTCGACGTGTTCCCGGGCGAGACGCTGGGCGTGGTCGGCGAGTCCGGCTGCGGCAAGTCCACGATGGGCCGGCTGATCACGCGGCTGGACGAGCCGACCGGCGGCACCATCGAGTTCGAGGGCCGGGACATCACGCACCTGTCGACCGGCGGGATGCGCCCGATGCGCCGCGACGTCCAGATGATCTTCCAGGACCCGTACGGCTCGCTGAACCCGCGCCACACCATCGGCGGCATCGTCGGCACCCCCTTCCGGCTCCAGGGCGTCGAGCCGGAGGGCGGCGTGAAGAAGGAGGTGCAGCGGCTGCTGGAGCTGGTGGGGCTGAGCCCGGAACACTACAACCGGTACCCGCACGAGTTCTCCGGCGGCCAGCGGCAGCGCATCGGCATCGCCCGCGCGCTCGCCCTCAAGCCCAAGCTGGTCGTCGCCGACGAGCCGGTCTCCGCGCTGGACGTCTCCATCCAGGCGCAGGTCGTGAACCTGATGGACGACCTCCAGGAGGAGCTGGGCCTGACCTACGTGATCATCGCGCACGACCTGTCGGTCATCCGGCACGTCTCGAACCGGATCGCGGTGATGTACCTCGGCAAGATCGTGGAGCTGGCGGACCGCGCCTCGCTGTACGAGACGCCGATGCACCCGTACACCAAGGCGCTGCTCTCCGCGGTGCCGGTACCGGACCCCAAGCGGCGCACCGAGCGGGACCGCATCCTGCTCAAGGGCGACGTGCCCTCGCCGATCGAACCGCCGTCGGGCTGCCGCTTCCGCACCCGCTGCTGGAAGGCGACGGAGGTCTGCTCGACGACCGAGCCGCCGCTGGTGGCGCTGCGCGCGGGGCACCAGGTGGCGTGCCATCACCCGGAGAACGCCCCGGACAACGCCCCGGAGTCGCCCGGTAAGGAGTCAACTGCGGCGTAATTGCTGATGAGTTGGCAAAGTGACGTGTGTGACTGAACGGGAGAGTGCAGAGTCGGCGCGGTTGTTCCACAGACATCCGTGTGTTCGAAGGGACCGGCTCACTCATGGCACTCTCCCGTTCAGCACGTCACAGAACCCGCCTGCTCGCGCTGGCCACCGCCGTCGCGGCGGCGTGCACCGTCGCCGCCGCGCCCGGCGCCTCGCCCGGCGCGCCCGGCGCGGGTGACCCCTACTTCCCGAACCTGGGCAACGGCGGCTTCGACGCCCTCCACTACGACCTCGGCGTCCGCTACGCCCCGGACACCGACCGCCTCGACGGCCGTACGACGATCACCGCACGGGCCACCCAGCACCTCAGCTCCTTCGACCTGGACCTCCAGCAGCTCGACGTCTCGTCCGTCCGGGTCGACGGCGCGAAGGCCCGCTTCACGCGCTCCGGCGACGAGCTGACGGTCACCCCGCGGTCCCCGCTCCGCAAGGGCGCGCGCTTCACCGTGCGCGTCGACTACGGCGGCGTCCCCGAACCGCTCGGCGGCCCGATCGTCTTCGGCTCGAAGTACGGCTGGATGAAGACCCCGGACGGCGTCTTCGTCGCGTGCGAGCCGAACGCCGCGTCCACCTGGTTCCCCTCCAGCGACCACCCGGGCGACAAGGCGACGTACGACATCCGCATCGACGCCCCGAAGGGCCTGACCGGCGTCTCCAACGGCCGGCTCGTCGCCTCGTACGAGAAGCACGGCCGCTCCTACGCCCACTGGCGCGAGTCGCGTCCGATGGCGACCTACCTCGCCACCGCGACCATCGGGAAGTTCGACGTCCGGACCGGCACCACACCCGGCGGCATCCCGGTCTACGTGGCCAGCGACCCGACGCTGCCCACCGGCGGCGTCGACTTCTACCAGGTCACCTCCGAGGCGACCGACTACTGGTCGAAGGTGTTCGGCCCGTACCCCTTCGAGACGACCGGGGCGATCGTCGACGACATGCCGGACGCGGAGTTCTCCCTGGAGACCCAGTCCAAGCCCGTCTACTCCGCGGTGCGCAGCGAGTCCACCATCGTGCACGAGCTGGCCCACCAGTGGTTCGGCGACTCCGTCTCGGTGGCCGATTGGCACCACATCTGGCTCAACGAGGGCTTCGCCACGTACGCGCAGTGGCTGTGGAGCGAGCACAAGGGGAAGGCCACCGCGCACGACTCCTTCCTGAAGGCGTACGCGGCGCGGCCCGCGGACTCCGACTTCTGGAAGGTGCGGGTCGGCGACCCGCAGCGCGACACGATGTTCGCCTCGGCGGTGTACCAGCGGGGCGCCATGACCCTGCAGGCGCTGCGCGAGCGCATCGGCGACAAGGCGTTCTTCGAGCTGCTGCCGGCCTGGACGGAGCAGCACAGGTACGGCAACGCCACCACCGGCCAGTTCATCGCGCTGGCGGAGCGGATATCCGGGCAGCAGCTGGACGACCTGTTCGACACCTGGCTCTTCACGGACAGCCGGCCGGCGCTGCCGTAACGGGCGTCGGAGCCGCCGGAGCCGCCGGAGCCGCCGGTGGGGACGGTGTGGGCACCCGCCGCCCCTACCGGTCGGTAATAATTCCATGTACGGTGCACCGCATGGCACAGGTGACCATAGGTAACAGCGAGTTCGACCGCGACACGGCGGTCGTCCGCCGCTCTCCCGGCGTCTACGACGCCGAGCTCTCGGCCGGCTGGACGATCATCCACGCGGTCAACGGGGGCTACCTCCTCGCGCTGATGGGCCGCGCCCTCGGTGACGCGCTGCCGCACCCGGACCCGATGACGGTCACCGCGCACTACCTCACCGCGTCCAGGCCGGGTCCGGCCGTCATCCGTACCGAGGTCGTGCGCACCGGCCGCACCATGTCCACCGGCACGGCGACCCTCGTCCAGTTCGAGGACGACGGCACCGAGGTCGAGCGGCTGCGCGTGCTGGCCGCGTACGGCGACCTCGACGCGCTCCCGGACGACGTGCGCACCACCGCCAAGCCGCCCGCCATGCCGGCCCGCGCGGAGTGCTTCGGCGCCGACGCCGCGCCCGGTGGCCGCCCCGCACTGCCCGGCAGCTCGGCGATCACCGCCCGGCTCGACGTCCGGCTGGACCCCGCGACCTGCGGCTGGGCCGTCGGCGCGCCCAGCGGCAACGGCGAGATGCGCGGCTGGTTCGGCCTCGCCGACGGCCGCGACGCCGACCCGCTCTCCCTCCTCCTCACGGTCGACGCGCTGCCGCCCACCGCCTTCGAGATGGGCCTCAAGGGCTGGGTCCCCACCGTGGAACTCACCACCCACATCCGCTGCCGCCCCGCGCCCGGCCCGCTCCGCGTCTCGATCGCCACCCGCAACCTCGCCGGCGGCTTCCTGGAGGAGGACGCCGAGGTCTGGGACGCCGACGACCGCCTGGTCGCGCAGTCCCGGCAGCTCGCGCGGGCGCTGCTGGACTGACCCGGGGCCGGGTGCGTCCGGTCGGACTTGTGGAGGGTGCCTCCGCGCGCGGGGTGTGCGCTCCCGGTGCGCCTTTCGGAAGCTCGTAGAATCGTGCGCACCATGGTTTACCTCGACCACGCCGCCACCACCCCGATGCTGCCGGAGGCGGTGCAGGCGATGACCGCCCAGCTGACCGTGACCGGCAATGCCTCTTCGCTGCACGCCGCCGGCCGGCGTGCCCGCCGTACCGTCGAGGAGGCCCGGGAATCCCTCGCCGCTTCGCTCGGCGCACGCCCCAGTGAGGTCGTCTTCACCGCGGGCGGCACGGAGGCCGACAACCTCGCCGTCAAGGGCCTGTACTGGGCCCGCCGGGACGCCGAGCCGGCCCGCACCCGCGTCCTGGCCAGCCCCGTCGAGCACCACGCCGTGCTGGACGCGGTCGAATGGCTCGCCGAGCACGAGGGCGCGCGCGTGGAGTGGCTGCCGGTGGACACGTACGGGCGGGTGCACCCGGACGCGCTGCGCGAGGCGGTCTCCCGGCACCCCGAGGACGTCGCGCTCGTCACCGTCATGTGGGCCAACAACGAGATCGGCACGGTCCAGCCCGTCGCCGAACTGGCCGCCGTGGCGAACGAGTTCGGCATCCCGATGCACGCCGACGCCGTCCAGGCCTTCGGCCAGCTGGAGGTGGACTTCGCCGCCAGCGGGCTGGCCGCGATGACCGTCTCCGGCCACAAGATCGGCGGCCCGTACGGCATCGGGGCGCTGCTGCTGGGCCGCGAGTACGCGCCCGTGCCCGTGCTGCACGGCGGCGGCCAGGAGCGGCACGTCCGCTCCGGCACCCTCGACACGCCCGCGATCGCCGCCTTCGCCGCGGCCGGGCGGTACGCCGTCGCGCACCGCGAGGAGTTCGCGCGCGAGATCGGCGCCCTCCGGGACGAGCTCATCACGGCCGTCCGCGCGGCCGCGCCCGACGCCGTCCTCGGCGGTGACCCCGACCCGGCGGGCCGGCTGCCCGCCAACGCGCACTTCTCCTTCCCCGGCTGCGAGGGCGACTCCCTGCTGCTCCTGCTGGACGCGCAGGGCATCGAGTGCTCGACCGGCTCGGCCTGCACGGCCGGCGTCGCCCAGCCCAGCCATGTCCTGCTCGCCGCGGGCATGGCCCCGGACCTGGCCCGCGGCACCCTCCGCTTCTCCCTCGGCCATACCTCCACGAAGGAGGACGTGGCGGCCCTGGCGGACGCGATCGGCCCGGCCGTGCAACGGGCACGGAGCGCGGGGCTGAGCTGACAGGGGGCGGACCGCGGCGGGCACGGGCCAGGGTGCGGCGGGCGGAACGGCCCGCTAGCCGTGGAAGGTCGTGGTCGCCTCCAGGGCGGCGCGCCCGGCGGTGACCCGGTTCACCGGTGCCGCGGTGTCGGCGTAGCCGAACGAGACGCCCACCAGCAGCTTTCCCCCGGTGATGCCGAGTTCGGCGCGCACGGTGTCGGCGTAGAAGCTCAGCAGCCCCTGCGGGCAGCTGTCGACGCCGTACGCGGTCATCGCCAGGAGCAGCGTCTGCATGTACGCGCCGACGTCCGCGGCCGGCCGCGCGCCGGCCCCCTCGGGGGCGAAGAGGAACGCGACGTGCGGCGCGCCGTAGAAGCCCAGGCTCTCGGCGTCGTAAGCCGCGCGTGCGGCGTGGTCGTCGCGGCCGATGCCCAGTGCGCCGTAGAGCTGCGCACCGAAGGCGGCCCGGCGCTGCCGGTGCGCCGGTGCGTACATGTCCTCGTCGTACGGGAAGTCGACGGAGGTGCGCCGCGCGGCGTGGGCGGCCCGGAGCGAGCTCGCGAGCCGGTCGCGCGCCGCGCCGCTGACCACCTCCACCCGCCACGGCTGGGTGTTGGAGTTGGACGGTGCCGCGCCGGCCAGCGAGAAGACCGCCCGCATGGTCTCCTCGGGCACGGCATCGGGCCGGAACGCACGCACGGCGCGCCGGCCGCGGATCAGCTTCTCGGCGTGCGCACTCAGCTCGGTGCGAGCACGCGGTGCGGCGTGGCCATTCGATACGGCGTGGCCATTCGGTGCGGTGTGACCGACAGGACTCATGAAGCGCTCCCCGGTGAGAGACGGACAAGGTAAACGCAGGCGTTTACATACTGCTCCGCACTCTAGCCATCCACCCGGGCGTAAGTAAACGCAGTCGTATACTTGCCGTGTGACTGCGGCAACGAAGACGGGGCAGCGACGAGGTCAGGGCGCACGGGACCGCATCCTGGCCGCGGCCGACCGGCTGTTCGCGCGGCAAGGGATCACCTCGACCGGCATGGAGCAGGTCGCGGAGGAGGCGCCGGTCTCCAAGCGCACGCTCTACGTGCACTTCCGGACCAAGAGTGAGCTGGTGCTCGCCCACCTGCAGGCGCTCGCCTCCTCGGGGAACACGCTGGAGGGCGTGCTGACCCGCGAGGACCTGCCGCCCCGGGAGCGCATCCTTCGGCTGTTCGACCTGCCCGCCGCGGGCGCGGAGGCGGACGCGGGCGCGGTGCGAGGCTGCCCGTTCATCGACGCCGCGGCGGAGTTCCCCGACCCGGAAGACCCGATCCACGTCTGCGCGCGCGAACAGAAGCTGCTGATGGTACGGCTGGTCACCGCGCTGGTGACGGAGCTGGGCTGCGCCGGGCCCGCCGCGCTCGCCGAGCAGCTGGTGACCCTCGCCGACGGCGCGGCCGGCCGGGCCATGGTCCTGAACGACCCGGACTACGGCCGGCACGCACGCGCCGCCGCCGAGATCCTCCTCGACCGGGCCCTGGCCGACACCGGCACCGGCACCGGCACCGGCGCGAAGGCGGACCGGCCGGGGCGCGCCTAGGCAGGGGCCTTTCCTGCATCCTTCCCCGGGTCCTTGCCCTTGCCCGGGTTGCGCGACAGGGCCTGCTTCACCAGGTCCAGGTACCGGTCCCAGTCCCAGTACGGCCCGGGGTCGGTGTGGTCGGCGCCCGGCACCTCGATGTGCCCGATGATGTGCGTACGGTCCGCCGGGATGCCGTACCGCGCGCAGATGTCCGCGGTCAGCTCCGCCGAGCTCTGGTACATCGCCGCGGTGAAGTCCTGCGGCCGGTCGACGAACCCTTCGTGCTCGATGCCGATGCTGCGCTCGTTGTACTCCCGGTTGCCCGCGTGGAAGGCGACGTCCAGCTCCCGGACCGTCTGTGCGACGTGCCCGTCCTTCCGCACGACGTAGTGCGAGGCCGCGCCGTGTGCCGGATTGCGGAAGACCCGCAGGGCCGTCGCGTAGCTCCCCTGCACGACGTGGATCACCACCCGGTCGATGACGTAGTCGTCCGGCCGGTCGGCCCGCCGCCAGTTCGCCCCGGACGCGGCGGACCACTGCGCCTCGCGGTAGTCGACCTCGCCCGGCCTGCGGGGCTTCTCCTGGCCGGGCAGCCGCCACCACCAGCGCTCCAGCTGGTCGTGCGCGGCCAGTCCCGCGGCCGCCACCGCGACCGTGCCACCGATCAGCACCGCGCGGCGGCCGACGTTTCTGCGGGCCGTGTGATCACCGTCTCCCATGCGCTGAACAACGCTCACCACCCGGTTCCCGGTTCCGCCCGGCGGCCGGGCACCTTCCCCTGCCACCCGTGTCAGCGGTTCCGTCTACTCTGGAAGGGCTATGACTGACGCTCCCCGCCGCCTCCGTGTCCTCGCCGCCATGTCCGGCGGTGTCGACTCCGCCGTCGCCGCCGCCCGTGCCGCCGAGGCGGGCCACGACGTGACCGGCGTGCACCTCGCGCTCTCCGAGAACCCCAAGTCCTTCCGCACCGGCGCCCGCGGCTGTTGCACGATCGAGGACTCGCACGACGCCCGCCGGGCCGCCGACGTCATCGGCATCCCTTTCTACGTCTGGGACCTCGCCGAGCGGTTCCGCGAGGACGTGGTGGACGACTTCGTCGCCGAGTACGAGGCGGGCCGCACCCCGAACCCCTGCCTCCGCTGCAACGAAAAGATCAAGTTCGCCGCGCTCCTCGACAAGGCCCTCGCCCTCGGCTTCGACGCGGTCTGCACCGGCCACTACGCCACGGTCGTCACCCGCGAGGACGGCACCCGCGAGCTGCACCGCGCCTCCGACATGGCCAAGGACCAGTCCTACGTCCTCGGCGTCCTGGACGAGCGCCAGCTCGCGCACGCGATGTTCCCCCTCGGCGACACGGTCACCACCAAGGCCGAGATCCGCGAAGAGGCGGCCCGGCGCGGCCTCTTCGTCGCCAAGAAGCCCGACAGCCACGACATCTGCTTCATCGCCGACGGCGACACCCAGGGCTTCCTCGCGAAGCGGCTGGGCCGCGCGGAAGGCGACATCGTCGACGAGGCGGGCACCGTCCTGGGCAGGCACGAGGGCGCGTACGGCTACACGATCGGCCAGCGCAAGGGCCTCCGCATCGGCACCCCGGCGGCGGACGGCAAGCCGCGCTACGTCCTGGACATCTCCCCGGTGGACAACACCGTCACCGTCGGCCCCGTCGAGGCCCTGGACGTGACGGCCCTCACGGCCATCCGCCCCCGCTGGTGCGGCACCGCCCCGACGGCGGGCCCCCGTGCGTACACGGCCCAGCTCCGCGCCCACGGCGAGGAGACGGCGGTCACGGCCGAGACGACCGAGGACGGCATCGCGGTGACCTTCGCGGAACCGGTCCGCGGCGTGGCCCCGGGCCAGGCGATCGTCCTGTACGACGGGACGCGGGTGGTGGGCTCGGCGACGATCGCGACCACCACGCGGGCCACGGCGGGGGTATAGCCGGAAACCGCCCCATCTGACGACACGACGCCCATGCGGGGACCTGTTTACGCTGTTTATGCAGGTCAGCGGCGCGCTCTGTACGATCGCCAGGCGCTGTCGCCGTCAAACGGGGGTTTCACATGTTCGGAATCGTCAGGCCCTGCACGCATCGCCTGACCGAAGGGCTCAAAGCGGAGTGGATGGCCCATCTGTGCGGGCTCTGTCTCGCGCTGCGTAACGATCACGGGCAGTTCGCCCGGGTGGTCACGAACTACGACGGCCTGATCGTTTCCGTACTGACGGACGCTCAGGCCCACCGTGCGACGGCCGAGCGCCGCACCGCGGGCCCCTGCCCGCTCCGCGGCATGCGGACCGCTTCGGTGGCGCGGGGAGAAGGCGCGCGGCTCGCCGCATCGGTCTCCCTGGTCCTCGCCTCGGCGAAGATACGCGACCATGTCACCGACCGGAACGGCCTGCTGCGCCGCCGCCCCGTGGCCGCCGCCGCGCGCAAGATCGCCGCGGGCTGGGACCGGGCCGGGGCGCGCACCGGCAGCACGCTCGGCTTCGACACCGCCGTACTCGTCGACGCGGTCGACCGGCAGCCGGGCATCGAGCGGCTGGCCGGCCCCGGTACGCCGCTGACGGTCATCACCGAGCCGACCGAGACGGCTACCGCCGCGGCCTTCGCCCACACCGCGGTGCTGGCGGGCCGGCCCGGCAACGCCGAACCGCTCGCCGAGGCCGGCCGCCTCTTCGGCCGCCTTGCCCACCTCCTCGACGCGGTGGAGGACCGCGCGGCGGACGCCGCGGAGGGCGCCTGGAACCCGCTCACCGCCACGGGCACCGACCTCGGCCGGGCCCGCCGCCTCTGCGACGACGCGCTGCACGGCATCCAACTCGCCCTGCGCGATGTCGACTTCGCCGACGCCAGGCTCGTCCACCTCCTGCTCGTCCACGAACTCCGCCGCTCGGTGGACCGCGCCTTCGGCACGACGGCGTGCCGCCACACGGGCCACGAGACGGCGCAGCTCAACGACCACGCCGCCGCCTCCGGCCAGCCGTCCCCGTACGGCTCGTACGGCCAGGGGCAGCAACCGTTGAACGGGCCGCAGTACCCGCACGGCAGCGGCCACGATGGCCCTGACGGAGGGGCCGAAGGGGCCGGAGGAGCCGGAGGGACCAGAGGGGCTGGTGGGGCCGGAGGCCCCGGGGGTGACGGTTCTTCGGGCGGGGGCTTTCCGCACGGCCCCCAAGAGCCCTACAAGCTGAAGAAGCCCCGCGGCTTCTTCGCCGGCTGCGCCGCCTTCATCGGTCTCTGCTGCACCTGCCGGCTCTGCTGCGCCGACGAGTACGAGGGTGCCTGGTCCCGCAAGAACCGCAAGGGCTTCCTCAACGACTGCTGCGACGGCTGCCAGTGCTGTGAGGCCTGCGAATGCTGCGAGTGCTGCGAGTGTTGCGAGTGCTGCGACTGCGGTTGCTGACCGTCGGCGCCACGGCCGGGCGGTCCCGGCCTCCGGCCTGTTGGGCTCTCCGCGGTGCCTGCCCGTGATCACGGCGTTCATGGCAGCGGTGCCTCGCGGTCAGGTCCGGCGGGCGTAGGACGCAAGGCGATCGGCGAACGCGGTGACGAGGTCGCGCAGTTCATCGGGGCGTTCGATGACGAACGGACGGCCGAGTGAGGCGAGTACCGGAGGCAGCCAGTCGAGCCGCTCCGCCCGCAGTTCGACGCGCAGCCAGCGCTCGGCCGCCCGGTCCTGGCCTGCCGCGGGCGCGTACTCCGCCAGGCTCGCGACGCTGGCGGGAAGGTGGGCGCGGATCTGCCCGACCGTCCCGTGGATCCGCAAGGTCACCTCGTGCCGGTACTCGGCCGTGGCGAACGCCGACAACACGCGCTGGGCCGGACCGGGGCCCACGGGTGCTTCGAACGATCCGGGCAGGGCCCGCGCGTCTGCGATGCGATCGAGCCGGAAGGTGCGGTCCTCGCCGATCCGGGCGTCCTGGCCCGTGACGTACCACCGGCCCGCATGGGCGACGATCCCGTAGGCGTGCAGCGTGCGTTCGCTGCGCCGTCCGTCGCGGTCGGTGTAGCGGATCGAGACCGGTCGGCGGTGGTGCACCGCATCGGCGAGGGTGAGCAGGACCCCGGCGTCCGGGGTGTCGACATCACCGGGCTGATCCGTGAAGGCGAGAGCTCCCAGGAGCGTGTCGAGCCGACGGGCGACGTGCTTGGGCAGCACCCGCCGGATCTTCGCCGACGCCGTCTCGCTTGCCGAGTGCTCCGTCGTCGTCAGCCCTGCTCGGCGGCCGGCGACCAGGCCGAGCAGCACGGCCAGCGCCTCGTCGTCGCTGAGCATGAGCGGAGGCAAGCGGTACCCGGAGGCGAGCCGGTAGCCGCCGTAGCGGCCGCGCACGGATTCCACGGGCACGTCCAGGTCGATCAGCTGGTCCACATACCGCCGCACGGTGCGCCCCTCGACGCCGAGCCGGTCGGCGAGTTCGGCCACCGTCCGGGTGCCGCCCGACTGCAGCAGCTCCAGGAGTGTCAGCACGCGGGCAGTGGGGCGAGGCATTTTCGCAGCCTAACGCGAATACAGGACCGATTCTGTCCACTATTTCTCCTAGCCTGCGCCGTGCACACCCCCGGCACAGCCAAGGAGATTCCCATGGAGTTCGTCTCGATCCGCATCATCACCGGCGACGTGGCGCGCCTCGTCGAGTTCTACGAGCGAGCCACAGGGGCGCGGGCGACGTGGGCCACCGAGGACTTCGCCGAACTCAAGACCGCGGGCGCCACCCTCGCGATCGCCGGCACCCGCACCGTCCCGCTGTTCGCCCCGGGCTCTGCCCGCCCGGCGGACAACCACAGCGTGATCATCGAGTTCCTCGTCGACGACGTGGACCGCGTTCACCAGAACCTGACCGGCTTCGTCACCGACTTCGTCAACGGGCCCACCACGATGCCCTGGGGCAACCGGTCGCTGCTGTTCCGCGACCCGGACGGCAACCTCGTCAACTTCTTCACACCCGTCACCCCGGCGGCCATCGAAAAGTTCGCACGCTGACGCAGGCGTACGAAAGCGGCCCCGCCGCCCCCGGTGAGGGGAGCGGCGGGGCCGCCGGCGGCTGCGGCTCAGTACAGCACCCAGAGGGAGATGCTGCCCTTGTTGTCGACGCAGGTGGCGTCCTTGTAGTGCTTCTTCGCCTTGGGGATCTCCGCCTTGCACGCGGCCATGTCGGGGAACACCGCGGGACCGCCGGCGACGTTGTGCCAGCTGGCGGCGGAGGCGGAGCCGGCGGCCGACAACGGAATGGCCACCGCGGCGGCAGCGACGGCAACGCCGTAAGTCATTCGCTTACGCCACGACTTCATACGTCTCTCCTCAGGTAAGTCGTCTGTTCCACACCCAGGAACCCAGGTGTCCCGGAGGCACCAGGGCCCCTGCGCAGGCCTCGGGCAGGCCCGCGATCCGCGGGAAAGTGCCGGATCAGGTCGCGTAGAAGGGCGTCAGCTCGAACGTGCCGGGCTTGGATCCCACCATGCAGGCGTAGTTCGTGATCTTCCCCTGGGCCTTCAGCGCCTTGCCCCAGTTGATGCAGTCCTGCATGTTGCCCTTCCCCACGATGTCCGCTCCCTGCCGCTCGCCGGCCTGAGCCACTCCGGCGGCAACACCGGAGAGCGCCAGGACACTGGCGCCGACAACGGCGGCTTTCTTGAGGGTCTTGCGCATGCTTCGCTCCCTTTCGTCGGGGGCCGCACGCCGGTATGGCGCGCGGCTGCTCGGAGACGAGACGCGCCCTGAACCACCGGGCGCTGCAAGGAGATTGCCGACCGCCGCTGATGATCCACTTCTGTACGACTAACGTTTCACTAACCTTTGAGAAGGACCGCCGAGCACGGAACCCACGGCTCCCGTTCCCGCGTCTGCCTCGCTGATCGCAGCCGGAAAGACCGGCCGGAACGGGATTCGAGGAACCACGTATGAAGCGCATCGTCATGGCATTGGTCGCGGTCGCCGTAGTGGCGCTGACCGCGACGGTGCTGGTCTTGAACACGGCCCCCGACGGGGCGGTCCTCACCGCGAGCGGGGACACACACGTGGTGCCGCGCGCGGCGGTGGAGAAGCACGCGGTGGAGGACTACGGCCGCCCCCTGCGCGACGAGGCGCCGGACTCGGTGAACTGCGCGGGCGACCTGCGCGCGAAGAAGGCGGAGAGCGTGGAGTGCACCGCCGACTTCGAGGGCAAGCGCAAGCCGATGACGATCTCCGTGACCGAGGTGGACGGCGACCGGGTGACGGTCGACTTCGCGGTGCTGAACAAGAGCGCGTAGGACACCGGCGGCCAGCAGGCGGCTGAGGCCGGGGCCCGCCGCTGAGGCTGAGGGGTCAGCTGACGGACACCGTGACGACCAGGATGCTCTCGCGGCGTACAGCGGTCAGGTGGAACACGATGACGTACGAGCCGTCCGCTGCGTACCCGTCCGCGGACCGGAGCCCCGGCGACACGCCCTGATACGAAGCGCCGTCCTCCAGGAACTCACCGATGCTCCAAAGCCTGGACCTCGGCCTCAGCGGCGCGCAGGATCGCTGCGATCTCCTCTGCCGCGGACTGCCTCGTCGTCGCCAGCGTCGAGGAGATCCAGCTCGGGATGGGGGAGGACCTCCTGCGTCACGCACGAGCGATGCTCGCCGACCCGAAGGTGAGGGATGCGGAGTTCCGGTACCTGTCGCGCTGCCTCACCGAGGCGTTGGGAGACGTGCTGCGGGTGGTGGACTGCCGGGCTCACGCCTGGGGTGAGGTGAGCATCACAGGGTGAAGATGTGCCCCTGTTCGTAAAGACCCCGGATGTGTGCGGTGTTAACGGGAACATGAGCTCGCGGGGGCGACGGGACGACAACGACTGCTGATCGAAAGGGAGTCAACGTGACCGTGCATACGGAGGACAAGGCCGGGGTCCATGGGGCCGGGTCGGCCGCGCTCCACGCCGAGCTGGTCCGGCGCAATCCCGGGGAACCGGAGTTCCACCAGGCCGCGCTGGAGGTTCTGGAGACGCTGGATCCCGTGCTCGACGCGCGTCCCGAGCTGGCCGACGCCCGCATTCTGGAGCGGCTCGTGGAGCCGGAGCGGCAGATCATGTTCCGGGTGCCGTGGCTGGACGACCGGGGCCGGGTGCAGGTCAACCGGGGCTTCCGGGTGGAGTTCAACAGCGCGCTCGGCCCGTACAAGGGCGGCCTGCGCTTCCACTCCTCGGTCAACCTCGGCATCGTGAAGTTCCTCGGCTTCGAGCAGATCTTCAAGAACGCGCTGACGGGGCTCAACATCGGCGGTGGCAAGGGCGGCAGCGACTTCGACCCGCACGGCCGGTCCGACGCGGAGGTCATGCGGTTCTGCCAGTCCTTCATGACCGAGCTGCACCGCCACCTCGGGGAGCACACGGACGTACCGGCCGGTGACATCGGCGTCGGCGGCCGCGAGATCGGCTACCTCTTCGGGCAGTACCGGCGGATCACCAACCGCTGGGAGTCCGGTGTGCTCACCGGCAAGGGCCTGGACTGGGGCGGCTCGCGGGCCCGTACGGAGGCCACCGGCTACGGGAACGTGCTGTTCACCGTGGAGATGCTGAGGCAGCGGGGCGAGGACCTGGACGGCCTGCAGGTCGCGGTCTCCGGCTCCGGCAACGTCGCGATCTACAGCATCGAGAAGGCGCAGGCCCTCGGCGCGAACGTGCTGACCTGCTCGGACTCCGGCGGATACGTCGTGGACGAGAAGGGCATCGATCTTGAACTGTTGAAGCAGATCAAGGAGGTCGAGCGCGGGCGCATCAGCGAGTACGCGGAGCGGCGCGGCGCCTCGGCGACGTACGTGCCCGGCGAGTCCGTGTGGGACGTCCCCGTGGACGTGGCGCTGCCCTCGGCCACCCAGAACGAGCTGGACGAGGACGCCGCGCGGGTCCTGGTGAGCAATGGGGTGAAGGCGGTCTCGGAGGGCGCGAACATGCCCACGACGCCGGGCGCCATCGCGGTGTTCCGGGAGGCCGGCGTGGCCTTCGGGCCCGGCAAGGCGGCCAATGCGGGCGGCGTCGGGACGAGCGCGCTGGAGATGCGGCAGAACGCCGCGCGGGAGACGTGGACGTTCGAGCGTACGGAGGGCGAGCTCGCGGCCATCATGCGCAACATCCACGACACCTGCTTCGAGACGGCGGAGCGGTTCGGGCACCCGGGCGACTACGTGGCGGGCGCGAACATCGCCGGCTTCGAGCGGGTCGCGGACGCGATGCTGGCGCAGGGGCTGATCTGACCGCGGCCGTGTCCGGCCCCTGAGGTGGCGGGGGCGGGGGCGGTACGCGCCGTCCGTGCCCGTTCGCGGCCCCGCGCCCGCCCGCCCGTATGGTTGCAGTATGAACATTTGCGTCTTCTGCTCCGCCGCCGACCTCGACGAGCGCTACACCACCCCCGCCCGCGAGTTCGCCGAGCTGATCGGCAAGGGCGGCCACGCGTTGGTCTGGGGCGGCTCGGACACCGGCCTGATGAAGGTCATGGCCGACGGCGTGCAGGAGAACGGCGGCCGGCTCATCGGCATCTCGGTGGAGTTCCTGGCCCACAAGGCGCGCGCGGGCGCGGACGAGATGGTGATCACCGCGGACCTCGCCGAGCGCAAGGCCGCGCTGCTCGCCCGCGCCGACGCCATCGTCGTGATGGTCGGCGGCACCGGAACGCTGGACGAGGCCACCGAGATCCTGGAGCTCAAGAAGCACGGTCTCAACGCCAAGCCCGTCGTCGTCCTCAACACCAACGGGTTCTACGACGGCCTCCGGGAGCAGTTCCGGCGCATGGAGGCGGAGAACTTCCTCCCCGTGCCGCTCACCGAGCTGGCCTTCTTCGCGGAGGACGGCGTCGGCGCGCTGGCCTACCTGGAGGAGCAGGCGGGCATCCAGGTCTGAGGCGTCCGCCCCGCCCCGCACCGCCCCCACCGCAGCGCACCGCCCCGCACCGCCCCGCACCGCCCCGTACGTCCCCCTTGTGCGGACCTGTCGTTAGGATCGAGACCATGGGTACGCACTTGATCACCGGCGCAGGATCGGGCATCGGGACGGCGGTCGCGCGGCGGCTGGCCGACCGCGGCGAGGAACTGTGGCTGCTGGCCCGGGACGCGGGCCGCGCCAAGGAGCTGGCCGACCAGTTCCCCGGGGCCCGCACGGTCGTCGGTGACCTCGGCGTCCCCGAGAAGCTCGCGTGGGCGCTCGGCCACCAGACGCTGCCGGACCGGCTGGACTCCGTCCTGCACATCGCCGGCGTCGTCGAGCTGGGCGCGATCGCCGACCTGCCCGCCAAGAGCTGGCAGCGCCAGCTGACCGCCAACCTGGTCGCGCCGGCCGAGCTGACCCGCCTCTTCCTGCCGCAGCTGCGGCTCGCGCAGGGCCACGTGGTCTTCGTGAACTCCGGGGCCGGGCTGCGCGCGAACCCGCAGTGGGGCGCGTACGCGGCCAGCAAGCACGGCCTGAAGGCGCTCGCCGACGCGCTGCGTGCCGAGGAGCACGAGAACGGCGTCCGCGTCACCTCCGTGTACCCGGGGCGCACCGCGACCGCCATGCAGGCCAGCGTGCACCAGCAGGAGGGCAAGGAGTACGACCCGTCCCGCTGGATCGACCCGGAGTCGATCGCGACGACGGTCCTCACGGCCCTCGACCTGCCGCGCGACGCGGAGATCACCGACCTGTCGGTGCGCCCGGGGAGCTGACCGCCGGTACCGGGTCGATGCCCGGCGGTGCCGTGTCCGTGCCCCGGGGCACGGACACGGCACCGCCCTTCGGGCACATAGGGTCGGACGCGTGAGCGACAAGACCACCACCCCTTGGAGCGCCGGCGCGGCCACCGGTATCGGGTCGATGCCCGGCGGTGACGCGCGGGAGGCCGCGAAGACCGTCACCGGCTCCCTCGAACGGCTGCCGTACCTGCCCGAACTGCCCGCCCGCGGGCCCGGCGCCGACATGATCGGCCGGACCGCCGGGCTGCTCGTCGAGGTGTACGCGCACGTGGAGCCCAGCGGCTGGCGGATCAGCGACCGGCCCGGCCGCGACACCCGCCGCGCCCGCTCCTGGCTCGGCGAGGACCTCGACGCGCTGGAGGAGTTCACGCAGGGGTACGAGGGCGCGCTGAAGGTCTCGGCCGTCGGGCCGTGGACGCTGGCCGCCGCCCTGGAGCTGCGCAACGGTGAGGCCGCGCTGAGCGACCCCGGCGCCTGCCGGGACCTGGCCGCCTCGCTGGCGGAGGGGCTGCGCGGACACCTGGCGGACGTACGGCGGCGGGTACCGGGCGCGCGGCTCGTGCTCCAGCTGGACGAGCCGTCGCTGACCGCCGTGCTGCGCGGCAGCGTGAAGACCGCGAGCGGCTACCGGACCCACCGGGCCGTGGACCGCGCCGTCGTCGAGGGCGCGCTGCGCGACATCATCGACGCGGCGGGCGGCGCGCAGGAGGGCGGCACCCCCGTCGTCGTGCACTCCTGCGCGCCGGACGTGCCGTTCGCGCTGCTGCGCCGGGCCGGCGCCACCGGTATCGCGTGTGACTTCTCGTTGCTCACCGAGCGTGACGACGAGACGATCGGGGAGGCGGTCGAGGGCGGTACGACACTCTTCGCCGGGGTCGTACCGGGCACTGACGGCCCATTGTCAGACCCTGCCGGTAGCGTCATGGGTGTCAGGACGCTGTGGCGCAGGCTGGGGCTGAATCCGGGGACTCTCAGCGAGTCCGTGGTGATCACTCCCGCGTGCGGGCTCGCGGGCGCTTCGCCCGAATATGCCCGTAAGGTGCTCGCCCATTGCGTCCGGGCGGCGGGATCGCTCGCGGACAACCCTGAGTGAGCGCACTCAAGGACACGGGAGGACAGACGGTGGCCGGCGAAGAGCAGACCGGACAGGCGGTGGACGACGCGGCGGGAGCCGGCGTGCCCTCGGAGGCGCGCGAGCGGCACCAGCGGCTCGCGGAGCAGATCGAGGAGCACCGCTTCCGGTATTACGTCAAGGACGCTCCGATCGTCAGCGACGCGGAGTTCGACAAGCTGCTGCGCTCCCTGGAGAAGCTGGAGGAGGAGCACCCGCCGCTGCGGACGCCCGACTCGCCCACCCAGAAGGTCGCGGGGGCCTACGAGACGGAGTTCACGGAGGTCGCCCACCGCGAGCGCATGCTCTCGCTGGACAACGCCTTCGACGACGAGGAGCTGGCCGCCTGGGCGGAGCGGCTGGCGACGGAGCTCGGCGGCGACCCGAAGTCGGCGGGGTACCACTTCCTGTGCGAGCTGAAGGTCGACGGCCTGGCGGTCAACCTCACGTACGAGCACGGCCGGCTGACCCGCGCCGCCACCCGCGGCGACGGCCGCACGGGCGAGGACATCACGCCGAACGTCCGCACCATCGCGGAGATCCCGGACCGGCTGGCGGGCGACCGGATCCCGGAGCTGGTGGAGATCCGTGGCGAGGTCTTCTTCCCCATGGAGAAGTTCGAGCAGCTCAACGCCCGCCTGGTCGAGGACGGCAAGCCCCCGTTCGCCAACCCGCGCAACGCGGCGGCCGGTTCGCTGCGCCAGAAGGACCCCAAGGTCACGGCGACCCGCCCGCTGCACATGGTGGTGCACGGCATCGGCGCCCGTGAGGGCTTCGACATCGACCGCCAGTCGCAGGCGTACGACCTGCTGCGCGAGTGGGGCCTGCCGACGGCCCTGCACAACAAGGTCGTCGACTCCCTCGCCGGGGTGCGGGAGTTCATCGCGTACTACGGCGACCACCGGCACGACGTCGAGCACGAGATCGACGGCGTCGTGGTCAAGCTCGACGAGGTCCCGCTGCAGGGCCGCCTCGGGGCGACCTCGCGCGCCCCGCGCTGGGCCATCGCGTGGAAGTACCCCCCGGAGGAGGTCAACACCAAGCTGCTGGACATCCGGGTGGGTGTGGGGCGGACGGGCCGGGTGACGCCGTACGCGGTCGTGGAGCCCATCATGGTGGCCGGCTCCGAGGTCGAGTTCGCCACGCTGCACAACCAGGACGTGGTCAAGGCCAAGGGCGTCTTCATCGGGGACACGGTCGTGCTGCGCAAGGCGGGCGACGTCATCCCCGAGATCCTGGGGCCGGTGGCGGACCTGCGGGACGGCAGCGAGCGGGAGTTCGTGATGCCCGCCGAGTGCCCGGAGTGCGGGACGAAGCTGCAGCCGGCCAAGGAGGGCGACGTCGACCTGCGCTGCCCGAACGCCCGGGGCTGCCCGGCGCAGCTGCGGGAGCGCCTCTTCTATCTCGCGGGCCGCAAGAGCCTGGACATCGAGAACTTCGGGTACGTCGCGGCGACCGCGCTGACCCAGCCGCTGGAGCCGGCCGAGCCGCCGCTGAAGGACGAGGGCGACCTCTTCGGGCTCTCCATCGAGCAGTTGCTGCCCATCAAGTCCTACGTCCTGGACCCGGACAGCGGGCTGCCCAAGCGGGACCCGAAGACCGGCGAGGAGAAGGTCGTCACCTTCTTCGCCAACCAGAAGGGCGAGCCGAAGAAGAACGCCCTGGCGATGCTGGAGAACATCCAGGCCGCCAAGGAGCGCCCACTGGCCCGCATCCTGACGGGCCTTTCGATCCGGCACGTGGGGCCGGTCGCGGCGCAGGCGCTGGCCATGGAGTTCCGTTCGCTGGACCGGATCCGGGAGGCGAGCGAGGAGGAACTGGCCGCGGTCGAGGGCGTCGGAGGCACCATCGCCGCCTCCCTGAAGCAGTGGTTCGAGGAGGAGTGGCACCGCGACATCGTGGAGAAGTGGCGGGCCGCCGGGGTGCGGATGGAGGAGGAAAGCACCGGGGACGAAGGCCCGAGGCCGCTGGAGGGCGTCACCGTCGTCGTAACGGGAACACTTCAATCACACACCCGAGACGGCGCGAAGGAAGCGCTGCAACGCCTTGGAGCGAAAGTGACTGGTTCTGTCTCGAAGAAGACCGGTTTCGTCGTTGTAGGCGACAATCCTGGGTCGAAATATGACAAGGCTATGCAGTTGAAGGTGCCCGTGCTGGATGATGACGGATTCGCGGTGCTGCTCCAAGAGGGCCCCGATGCCGCGCGAGCGGTAGCCGTCACACCTCCGGAGGAGGAGTGAGCAAGCCACTCCTTCGGTGCATACCAGACGCTTACGGGTGGTCGGGTCGCATTCGGGCAACCGCTGCCGATCGCTGCCCGTGGCGGCCTTCTGCGGCCTACTGTTGAGGGGTGCGCCTGCCGTGGCGCGGGCACAGCCGGCTGTGAGAGGGATCGGAATGGAACCGACCGACAGCGCCGCTCCGGCGTCGCGGCTCCGGCGGCTCGTCATGCCCGCGTTGCCCGCCGCCGTGGTCCTGACGGCCGCCCTGGTGCTCGTGACGGGCGTGATCATGACGATCGGAGGCGGTGCCGCGCTCTTCCCGCGCGGCGCCGTCGGCTGGTCGCTGGCCGTCCTCACCGGAGTCATCGTCGGGCATCTCGTCGCCATCGGCAGGGACCGCTGGTCCGGCGGCACCGGCTCCGGTGCCGCACTGGCCCTCGCGGTCCTGCTGATGTACGGCTGGGTGCCCGCCGCGCTCATCAGCCTCTCCGTCGTGGTCCTGGTCGGCGCGGCGCGCCGACAACGCTGGCGGCAGGCGGTGGTGCAGGGCGCGATCGACGTACTGGGCCTGGGCGCCGCGGCGCTGGGCCTCGCCGCCTTCGGCATCACCACCGGTGTCCCGGAGCCCGGCGCCTCGGGCGAGTGGGACCTCTCCGTCCTGCCGCCGGCGCTCGGCGCGGCGCTGGTGTATCTCGCGGTCACCCGGGCCCTGATGTGGTTCCTGATGGGCTCGCGCAACGGCCGGCTGCCGTCCATCGCGCGCCGCGCGGTGACCCGGCAGGCCCTGGTCGGCATCGCGCTGGTGGGCATAGCCCCGCTGATCGTGGTGGTCGCCGAGCACGCCCCGCTGCTGCTGCCGCTCTTCGCCGTCCCGCTCATCGCGCTGGACTCCACCCTGTGGATCGCCCGGGCGCGCGCCGAGGAGCAGCTGCGCGACCCGCTGACCGGCCTGCCGAACCGGCAGTGGCTGCTGGAGCGGACCTGGAGCGCGCTGGACGACGCCGAGCGGGTCGGCGCCCGCGCGGCCCTGGTCCTGATCGACCTGGACCGTTTCCGTTCGGTCAACGACACCCTCGGGCACCTCGCGGGCGACCGCCTGCTGCTGCAGATCGCCGAGCGGCTGCGGCACGCCCTGCCCCGCGGAGCGGAGGCCGCGCGGCTGGGCGGTGACGAGTTCGCGGTGCTGCTGCCCACCGCCGACTCGCTCACCAGCGCGCAGCGGGTGGCCCGTTCGCTTGTGGCCGCGCTGGGCTCGCCCCTCGACCTGGACGGGCTGACGCTGGTGCTCGAGGCGAGCGCCGGCGTCGCCGTCTATCCGGACCACGCGCTGGACGCCGAGGGCCTGCTGCGCCGCGCGGACGTCGCGATGTACCAGGCCAAGCGGGACCGCAGCGGCGTCGAGGTCTACGAGGCCAAGCGCGACGGCAACACGCCCGACCGGCTCGGCCTCCTCGGCGACCTGCGCCGGGCGCTGGACGCCGGCGAGGTCGAGCTGCACTACCAGCCCAAGGTGCGCTTCGACGGCCAGGTGGCCGGTCTGGAGGCGCTGGTGCGCTGGGTGCACCCGGACCGGGGGAGAGTCCCTCCCGACGAGTTCATCGCCATCGCCGAGTCCTCCGGGCTGATGCCGCGGCTGACCGAGTACGTCCTGGAGACCGCGCTCGGGCAGGTGGCGCGGTGGCGCGCCGACGGCCTGGAGGTCCCCGTCGCGGTCAACGTCTCCCCGCGCGACGTGCACACCCCCGGGTTCGCCGGCGCGGTCGCCGCGCGGCTGGCCCGGCACGGCGTACCGCCGGGCTCGCTCCAGCTGGAGATCACCGAGCACGTGCTGCTGGAGGACCCGCAGCGGGCCGCCGACACGCTCAACGGCCTGACCGGGCACGGCGTGAAGATGTCGCTCGACGACTTCGGCACCGGCTACAGCTCGCTGGTGCACCTGCGGCGGCTGCCCGTCAGCGAGCTGAAGATCGACCGCTCGTTCGTGGCGCGGCTCGCGGTGGACAACGAGGACGCCGAGATCGTCCGCTGCACCCTCGACCTCGCGCACTCCCTCGGCCTGCTCGTCGTCGCCGAGGGCGTCGAGGACGACGAGACCTGGGAGCGGCTGCGGGACCTGGGCTGCGACGCGGTCCAGGGGTGGCTGGTGGCCGCGGCGATGCCGCCGGACGAGACGACGGCGTGGCTGCGGGCGCGCGAGCACCACGGTTGGCGCCGCGAGTCGGACGGTTCGCCGTCCGACTCAGAGGAGGCCGACCGGCCCTCCGGCCAGGTCGTGAAGTAGCTCACCCGGCCTCCGGCGGGCTCCGGCGGAAAGCGTTTCGCGGTCACGACTCCGCGCGCCATAGGATTGGGGCGAAAACTCCACCGGAAACCAGCAGAGGATCGCTGCATGCCTGGCATCACGCGCGAGGAGGTCGCCCACCTCGCACGGCTGGCACGTCTGGAGCTGAAGGACGAAGAGCTCGACCACTTCGCCGGACAGCTCGACGACATCATCGGCGCGGTAGCCCGCGTCTCCGAGGTCGCCGACCAAGACGTTCCGCCGACCTCCCACCCGCTGCCCCTGACGAACGTCATGCGGGCGGACGAGGTGCGCCCGTCGCTCACCCCCGAGCAGGCGCTCTCCGGCGCCCCCGCCCAGGAGCAGCAGCGATTCAAGGTGCCGCAGATCCTGGGGGAGGAGTGACCGAGATGGCAGCGCACGAACTGATCAAGCTGACCGCCGCGGAGACCGCGGCGAAGATCGCGGCCGGTGAGGTCACCGCCGTCGAGGTCACCGAGGCCCACCTGGCCCGGATCGAGGCCGTGGACGAGAAGGTGCACGCCTTCCTGCACGTCGACCGGGAGGGCGCGCTCGCCCAGGCCCGCGCCGTGGACGCCAAGCGCGAGCGCGGCGAGAAGCTCGGCCCGCTGGCCGGCGTGCCGCTGGCCCTGAAGGACATCTTCACCACCGAGGGGATTCCCACCACGGTCGGTTCGAAGATCCTGGAGGGCTGGCTCCCGCCGTACGACGCGACGCTGACCAAGAAGCTCAAGGCCGCCGACGTCGTCATCCTCGGCAAGACCAACATGGACGAGTTCGCCATGGGGTCGTCGACGGAGAACAGCGCGTACGGCCCGACCGGCAACCCGTGGGACCTCACCCGCATCCCCGGCGGCTCCGGCGGCGGCTCGTCCGCGGCCCTGGCCTCGTACGAGGCGCCGCTGGCGATCGGTACGGACACTGGCGGTTCGATCCGCCAGCCCGCGGCCGTCACCGGCACGGTCGGCGTGAAGCCCACCTACGGCGGCGTCTCCCGCTACGGCATGGTGGCGTTCTCCTCCTCCCTGGACCAGGGCGGGCCCTGCGCCCGTACGGTCCTGGACGCGGCGCTGCTGCACGAGGCGATCGCGGGCCACGACCCGATGGACTCCACCTCCATCGACGCGCCGGTCCCGGCGGTCGTCGAGGCCGCCCGCAACGGCTCGGTGCAGGGCATGCGCGTCGGCGTGGTGAAGCAGTTCCGCGGCGAGGGCTACCAGGCCGGCGTCCTCCAGCGGTTCGACGAGTCCGTCGCGCTGATGAAGGAGCTGGGCGCCGAAATCGTCGAGCTGGACTGCCCGTCCTTCGACCTCGCGCTGGCCGCGTACTACCTCATCGCGCCCTCGGAGTGCTCCTCCAACCTGGCCCGCTTCGACGCCATGCGCTACGGCCTGCGGGTCGGCGACGACGGCACGAAGTCCGCCGAGGACGTCACGGCCCTGACCCGCGAAGCCGGCTTCGGCGACGAGGTCAAGCGTCGGATCATCCTCGGTACGTACGCGCTCAGCTCCGGCTACTACGACGCGTACTACGGCTCCGCGCAGAAGGTGCGGACGCTGATCACCCGCGAGTTCGAGCAGGCCTTCGAGCAGGTCGACGTGATCGTCTCGCCGACCACGCCCACCACCGCCTTCCCGATCGGCGAGCGCGCCGACGACCCGATGGCGATGTACCTCGCGGACGTGTGCACGCTCCCCGTGAACCTCGCGGGCAACGCGGCCATGTCGCTGCCCTGCGGTCTCGCGCCCGAGGACGGGCTGCCCGTGGGCCTGCAGATCATCGCCCCCACCATGAAGGACGACCGGCTCTACAAGGTCGGTGCCGCCGTCGAGGCCGCCTTCGTGGAAAAGTGGGGCCACCCGCTGCTCGAGGAGGCACCGTCACTGTGAGCGCCATCACCAAGAAGGCCAAGAACTTCAAGAAGTCCAAGTCGGGTCTGTACCTGTCGATGGGCACCACCGCTTTCGGCGCGCTGAGCGTCGCCAAGCAGGCGAAGCTGGCCCGGCAGGAGAACGACACGCTCCGGCTGATCGACGCGGCCGTCTCGGCCGCGGCGATCGTCACCGGCCTGGCGATCCTCTACCGCGAGCTGAAGCACCTGGGCGACGACGACGTCCTGCTGGGCTGAGGGAGAAAGTTTCACCGTGACTGTCACTGACCTGGTCTCGTACGAGGACGCCCTCGCGACGTACGAGCCCGTCATGGGTCTTGAGGTGCATGTCGAGCTCGGCACCAAGACCAAGATGTTCTGCGGGTGTTCGACGACGCTCGGCGCCGACGCCAACACCCAGACCTGCCCCACCTGCCTGGGCCTGCCCGGCTCGCTCCCGGTCGTCAACGCGACCGGCGTCGAGTCCGCCATCAAGATCGGCCTGGCCCTGAACTGCTCGATCGCCGAGTGGTGCCGCTTCGCCCGGAAGAACTACTTCTATCCGGACATGCCGAAGAACTTCCAGACCTCCCAGTACGACGAGCCGATCGCCTTCGACGGCTACCTCGACGTGCAGCTGGAGGACGGCGAGGTCTTCCGCGTGGAGATCGAGCGCGCCCACATGGAGGAGGACACCGGCAAGTCCACGCACGTGGGCGGCGCGACGGGCCGTATCCACGGCGCCTCGCACTCCCTGCTGGACTACAACCGCGCCGGCATCCCGCTCATCGAGATCGTCACCAAGCCGATCAAGGGTGCGGGCGAGCGCGCCCCCGAGGTCGCCAAGGCGTACGTCGCCGAGCTGCGCGAGCTCATCAAGGCGCTCGGCGTGTCCGAGGCCCGCATGGAGATGGGCCAGATGCGCTGCGACGTGAACCTCTCGCTGATGCCCAAGGGCAGCGAGACGTTCGGCACGCGCTCGGAGACCAAGAACGTCAACTCCCTGCGCAGCGTCGAGCGCGCCGCCCGGTTCGAGATCCAGCGGCACGCCGCGGTGCTCTCCTCCGGCGGCACGGTCGTCCAGGAGACCCGCCACTTCCACGAGGACGACGGCTCCACCACGGCCGGGCGCATCAAGGACAACGCGGAGGACTACCGGTACTTCCCGGAGCCCGACCTGGTGCCGGTCGCCCCGTCCCGCGAGTGGGTCGAGGAGCTGCGCAAGGGCCTGCCCGAGCTGCCGCGCGTCCGCCGCAACCGGCTGCGCGAGGAGTGGGGCATCTCCGAGCACGACATGCAGTCGATCCTCAACGCCGGTGCGGTCGACCTGATCGTCGCCACCACGGAGGCCGGCGCGGACGCCGCGTCGGCGCGCAAGTGGTGGATGGGCGAGCTGGCCCGCCGTGCCAACGAGGACGGCGTCGAGCTCGCCGCGCTGCCGATCACCCCGGTCGACGTGGCGCGCGTCGCCGCGCTGGTCGCCGAGGGCTCCCTCAACGACAAGCTGGCCCGCCAGACCATCGAGGGCGTCCTCGCCGGCGAGGGCACCCCGGACGAGGTCGTCGACAAGCGCGGCCTGAAGGTCGTCTCCGACGAGGGCGCGCTGGGCAAGGCCGTGGACGAGGCCATCGAGTCCAACGCCGCCATCGCCGACAAGATCCGCGGCGGCAAGGTCGCCGCGGCCGGCGCGCTGGTCGGCGCGGTCATGAAGGCCACCCGCGGCCAGGCCGACGCGGCCCGCGTCCGCGAACTGATCCTGGAGAAGCTGGGCGTGGAGGGCTGATTCCGGCCCCCTTACGTATCGAGGGGCGGCGCACCGCGGGGTGCGCCGCCCCTCGCGCGTTCCTCCGGAAGGTCAGAGGCTGATCACGCCCGTACGGGTGTCCGTCATGTCCAGCAGCGTCCACTTGCCGCCGATGCGGCCCCAGCCGGTCGAGCGGGCGCCGGCGCCGCCGAACGGCATGTTGATGTCCCACCAGTTGTTGGTGTCGTTCACGATGACCTGCCCCACCTCCATCTCCTCGATGAACCGGTAGGCGGCGGTCATGCTGCGGGTGAAGACCGCGCCCTGGAGGCCGAGCGCGTCGTCGTTGGCGATCCGCAGCAGGTCGTCCTCGTCCCGGCCGGTGAGGATCGGTACGACGGGGCCGAACGACTCCTCGCGGGCCAGCAGGCTGCCCTCCTCGACGCCGTCGACGACCGTGAACTCGTAGTACAGGTCGGTGGGCATGCCGGCGCGGCGCCGGCCGCCGGTGAGGATCCGTGCGCCGCGGGCCTCGGCGTCGGCCAGGTGGCGGTCCATCTTGGCGGCGACGTGCTCGTTGTTGAGCGGGCCGAGGACGGTCTTGTCGTCGAGCGGGTCGCCGAGCACGATCCGCTCCGACTCGCGTACGACGGCCTCGGTGAAGGCGTCGTGGACGTCGGCGTGCACGACGACGCGTTCGGTGGCGCAGCACACCTGGCCCGCGCACGGGTAGGCACCGTCGACCGCGGCCCTGGCGGCGGCCTCGACGTCGGCGTCGGCGAGCACGACCAGCGGCCCGTTGCCGGAGCACTCCATGAGGGAGCGCTTGAGGCCGGCCGCCGCCTGGATCTTCGCGCCGGTGGCGGAGGAGCCGATGAAGCCGATGGCGTGGATGCCGGGGTGGCGGACCAGCGCGTCGCCGAAGGCCCCGTCGCCGGGCAGGACGCTGACCAGGCCGTCCGGTAACCCGGCCGCGAGCACGGCCTCCATCGCCTTGAGCACGGTGAGCGGGGTGTGCGCCGGCGGCTTGACGACCAAGGCGTTGCCGGTGGCCAGGCCGGGCGCCGCGAACTCGGCGAACATCAGCAGCGGGAAGTTCCAGGGCGTGATGACGCCCCAGGTGCCGACCGGCCGGTGGAAGGTGAACATCCGCTTGGTGGCGTCGCGGGAGGGCAGCGTCTCGCCGTTGAGGCGTACCGCGTCCTCGGCGTGCAGCCGGAAGAGCTGGGCGGCCTCCGTCACGTCCGCCACCGACTCGGCCAGCGGTTTGCCCTGCTCCAGGGTTTGCCACCGGGCGAGTTCGCCGCGCCGTTCGTCGAGGTGGTCCGCGATGCGGTGGCAGGCGGCCGCGCGCTCCCAGACGTTCACCGCGGCCCACGCGCGCTGGGCTGCGTGCGCGGCGTGCACCGCTCTGTTGAGGTCGGCCGAGGTGGGGACGGGGACGGTCCCGACGTGCTCGCCCGTGGCCGGGCTGATCACCTCGAAGGTCTGCGAGCCGGCGCCGTCGTCGTAGGCGCCGGCGAGGAACAGCTGCTGCGGCGAAGGGGGCGGAGTGGTCATGAGGCGTGCTCCTCTGTCCGGTCCGTCGGTGCCGCAGATGTTTCAGTAGCAACTTTTGACCGTCAAGATGCACGAAACGACAGAGACAAGACTGATCTTCACGAAATGACTCCCTCTTCATGCATTGACTGACATTTTCCGGCGGCTCTATAAGAACAGTCATGTCGGTCTCCGAAGGCACGACCACACCGCCGTTACCTTCCGAGGAGCAGCCCGCGCTCGCCAGGAAGATCCGCTGGTACGACGGCTTCGCGATGTCGCTGACCATGCCGGCCGCGCTCATCGCCTCCCTGGGCGCCTCCATCGGCGGCCTCGGCGCCTGGGGAGCGATCGCTCTCTGGGCCGCGTCCATGGTGCTCGCCACCGCGACGAACTGGATCTACACCGAACTCGCCGCGATGTTCCCCGGCACCTCCGGCGGCATCGCCGCCTACGCCGCCGAGGGCTGGCGCTCCCGGGCCCCGGTGATCGGCCCGATCGCCGGCTTCGGGTACTGGTTCCCCTGGACCACGGCGCTCGCCGTGTACGCCGGCATCATCGGCTCGTTCGTCCAGGCCCAGTGGTTCCCCGGCCAGGACTGGGCGCTCCGCCTCGGCCCCGCGGAGCTCACCTTCCCGATCGCGGTCGGACTGGCCGTCGTCCTGCTGCTGTTCGCCGCCGCCATGGCCGGCCTGCACGTGGCGATGTGGCTGGTCTACCTCACCGGCGGCGCCCTGCTCGTCCCGCTGGCCGTCTTCCTCGTCGCCCCCTTCTTCAGCGGCGACTGGAGCGCGAGCGGGCTGCACTGGAACCTGCACGGCGCGGCCGGTCTGCGGGAAGCCCTGGTCTGGCTGTACGTGATGGCCTGGACGTCCTTCGGCGTCGAGGTCTGCGCGACGTTCGCGCCCGAGTACAAGGACACCGTCCGCGACACCTCACGCGCGCTCCGCGCCGGCGTGCTCTTCTGCCTCGGCGTCTTCGTCCTGCTGCCGCTGGCCCTGTCCGGGTACGTCGGTGAGAAGGCCATCGCCGCCGACCCCACGGCCTTCTACGTCCGGGCGTTCCAGGACCTGGTGGGCGGCGCCGCCGACCTGATGGTGGTCTTCCTCATCACCTCCCTGCTGCTCATCATGATCACCGGCCTCGCGGACGGTTCCCGGGTGCTGTACGACATGGGCCGCCAGGGGCTGACGGTGCGCCAGGTGGGCGTGCTGAACCGGCGGGGCGTCCCGGCCCGCGCCCTGACGGTCGCGCTCGTCCTCAACATCCTGGTGCTCACCGTCCTGAAGACACCGCTCGCCATCATCGTCACCGGCAACCTCGGCTACGTCCTCACCCATGTCCTGGCGGTCTCCGGCTTCGCCCTGCTGCGCCGCGACCGGCCCGACGCCGTGCGCCCGATCCGCCTCCCCGGCTTCTTCGTCCCGCTGGCCTGGGTGCTCACCGCCCTGCTCGCGGTGGTGCTGGTGGTCGGTGCCACCGGCTTCGCGATCACCGGCTACGGGGGCTACCGGGAACTGGGCATCGCCCTCGCGGTGCTGGCCGTCTCCGTGCTGCTGTGGCTGTACCGCACCAAGGTCCAGGACCGCAGGGCGTCGCCGGGCTCGGACGGCGGCTGACGCCCCGCGGCCCTCAGGCGGCCGACCGCCCGTGCGGCTCACGCCCCCGGTGGGGGTGCGATGGACTCCCGGTCGATGAATTCCGTGTCCAGGACGGTGTGTTCGGGGGGCCGGGTGGTGCCCTCGATGCGGGTGATGAGGGAGTGGACGGCGCGGGCGCCCAGTTCCTGGACGGGCTGGGCGACGACGCTGACGCGGGGGCGTACCGCGCGGGCCCAGTCGGTGTCGTCGAAGGTGACCAGGGAGAGGTCGTCGGGGACGCGGAGGCCGTGGTCGCGGGTCGCGGACAGGACGCCGAGGGCGATCATGCTGTCGGTGGCGAAGACCGCGGTGGGCGGTTCGGGGAGGGCCAGCAGGTCGGCCGTGAGGTCGGCCGGGTCCTCGCGGTGGAAGGTGCCGGTGCGCAGGTAGGTGTCGGTGTCGGAGAGGCCCGCTTCGCGCAGCGCGGCGCGGTAGCCCTCGATGCGTTCCAGGCCGGTGGAGACCGGGTCGGTGGGCAACGGGGTGGCGGCGGCCGCCCGTTCGGCGCCGGCGTCGGCCGACGGGGCGCTGCCGAGCAGGCTGACCAGGGCGATGCGGCGGTGGCCCGCGGCGAGGAGGCGGCGTACCGCGTCCTGGGCGGCGCCGTGGTTGTCGACGGTGACGGAGTCGGCGGGCAGGCCGGGCGCCTGGCGGTCGAGGAGGACGACGGGGCAGCCGGCGGCGTGGGCCGCCGCCAGGTGGCCGGTCTCGGTGGTGGCGGCCGGGGCGACGATCAGCCCGTCGACGTGCTTGTCGCGCAGCATCTTCACGGCGGCGCGTTCGGCGGCGACGTCCTCGTCGGTGTTGGCGAGCAGGACCTGGTAGCCGGCGGCGCGGGCGGCGTCGGTGATGCCGCGGGTGACGCCTGCGAAGAACGGGTTCTGGATGTCGGCGACGATCGCGCCGAGGGTGTGTGTACGCCCCGTGATCATCGACCGGGCCAGCAGGTTCGGGCGGTACCCGAGCTTCTCGGCGGCGGCCCGTACGCGTTCGCGTGCGTCGGGGCTGACCGAGCCGTAGTCGGCGAGCGCACGGGAGGCGGTGGAGCGGGAGACGCCTGCCTCGCGTGCGACGTCGGGGATGGTCGCGGGGCGGCCTGCCGGCCTGCTTCGGTTCGTCGTCATGGCGCGGTCAGGCTATCGGGTTCGCCGGAGGTATTGACCCTGGGGAAGGGGAGTGGGAAGGTTCCCAGCATCCCGCGATTGAGAACGTTCCCACATGCGCGGCGCGTTGGTGTTGGGAACGTTCTCGAAAGTGTGGTTGGGAACGTTCTCACCGCCGGGCGCGGCGCCCGGCGCACCGTTGCAGAAAGGACCCGCGTGACTACCGCATCCCTGCCCCTCCAGCCGATCACCGAGGACTTCAAGGAGGCCGTGGCCTTCGCCCTCAGCCAGAACGAGGCCGCGCGCACGTTCGTCGACGAGGTCGTCGCGGGCGGGCTGCGCAACGTCTTCCTCGTCGGCTGCGGCGGCTCGCTCACCGCCGCGTACCCGGCGCACTTCCTGCTGGAGACCCGGGCCTCGTTCCCCGTCTTCCACATGAACAGCGACGAGTTCAACCTGCGCCGCCCCGCGCTGCTCGGCGAGGGCTCCCTCGTCCTGGTCTCCTCGCACACCGGCACCACCAAGGAGACCGTCGCCGCCGCCGAGTACGCCCGCGCCGCCGGCGCCACCGTCGCGGCGCTCACCCGCAGCGCCGACAGTCCCCTCGCGAAGGCCGCGCACACCGCGTTCACCTACCGCAGCGAGGACACCGTCGTCGCACCCAAGGGCGTGCTGTTCGGCCAGCTCGTGTACGCGCTGCTGGAGAAGACCGGCGCCGAGGGCGACTACGCGGCGCTCCGCACGGCGTACGAAGCGCTGCCCGAGGCGCTGTACAAGGCCCAGGAGGAGGGCGAGGAGCTGGCCGCCTCGATCGCCACCGCGCTGGCCGACGAGGACGTCACGTACGTCCTGTCCGCCGGCCCCAACTACGGCGCCGGCTACGGCTTCACGATGTGCTACCTGATGGAGATGCAGTGGAAGCACGGCGGCACCTACAACGCCGGTGAGTTCTTCCACGGCGCCTTCGAGGTCGTCACCGAGGACCAGCCGGTGATCCTCTTCCTCGGCGAGGACGCCACCCGCCCGATGGCCGAGCGCGCCAAGGTCTTCCTGGACAAGTACACCAAGAAGGCGCACCACGTGGACTCCCGGATCTTCTCGCTGCCCGGCGTCCCCGAGGCGGTACGCGGCGACATCACCCCGATCGCGCTGGACGTCTTCGGCACCCGGCTCGCCCGCCACTACGAGTCCGTGCGCGGCCACGACCTGGACAAGCGCCGCTACATGTTCCAGGTCGAGTACTGACCTCCGCGCCCCGCCCGGTGCGGTACCGCACCGGGCGGGACACCCCCCTCCCGACCGCAGCTCCCCCTGAGGAACCCCCATGCGCATCTGCGGAGTCGGCGACAACGTCGTCGACCGCTACCCCCAGCGCGGCCTGATGTACCCGGGCGGCAACGCGCTCAACGTGGCCGTGCACGCCGCCCGGCGCGGTGCCGACGCCGGGTACCTGGGCGTCACCGGCACCGACGAAGCCGGCGCGCACATCCGGGCCGTGCTCGCCGCCGAGGGCGTCCGCACCGACCGGGCCCGTACGGCCGAGGGCCCCAACGCGTACGCCACCGTCCACCTCGACGCCGACGGCAACCGCACCTTCGGCGACTGCGACGCCACCGTCTCGGGCTTCGCGCCGGACGCCGCCGACCTGACCTGGCTGGCCGGCTTCGACCTGCTGCACACCGGCGACTGCAGCCGCCTGGAGCCGCACCTGCCCGCGCTCGCCGCCGTCTGCCCGGTCAGCTTCGACTTCTCCGACCGGCCCTGGTCCTACGCCGCGCCGCTGCTCCCGTACGTGCACGCCGCCGTGTTCTCCCGGCCCGACGCCGGGGACGAGGAGGCCGCGGCGCTCGCCGAGCGGGTACGGGAGGCCGGGCCGAAGCTGGCCGTGGTGACGCGCGGCGCCCGCGGGGCGCTGGTGTCCTACGAGGGGACGGTGCACCACCAGCGCGTCGTCCCGGTCACGGCCACCGACACCCTCGGCGCCGGCGACTCCTTCATCGCGGCGCTCCTGGTCGCCCTGGGCGAGGGCCGGGCCCCGGCCGACGCCGCCGCGGCGGCCGCCCGTTACGCGGCCGGCGTCTGCACCAGCCCCGGCGCCTTCGGCCACCCCCTCGCCCTGCCCGGCAGCCCCGCCCGCCGCTGACCGCCGCCTTCGGTCTACCGCCCCGCTGACCGCCGCCTTCCGTCCGCTGCCCCGCCGACCGCCGCTTCCGTATCCGTCCGCCCGCTTCCCGCCAGGAGAGAGCCGATGCGCCGTACCCCGGCAACCGCCGCCGGCTGCCTGCTCGCCGTACTGCTGACGCTGCTCAGCGGCTGCGGCCAGCCGCCCGTCCGGGCCACCGCCGACAATTTCCGCCTCGCCGGCCGGCCGCAGGGCCACCTCACCGTCCTGGAGAAGTGGGCGGACCCGGAGTACGCCCCGTACTTCAAGGCGGCGGTGCGGGCGTACGAGAAGCGCAACCCGGGTGTCACCATCGACCTCCAGGCCGTCGGCGACCAGCCGTACAAGGACCGGCTCGCGGTGCTCGCCGCCTCCCGCGAGCTGCCCGACATCTACTTCGCCTGGCCGGGCCGGTACGCGCGCAAGTTCGCCGACGGGAAGCTGGCCGCGGACCTCACCGGGCAGCTGCGCGGCACCCGTTGGGGCCGGAGCTTCGAGCCCGACGCGCTGGACGCCTTCACCTTCGGCGGGCGGTCGTACGGGGTGCCGCTGACCATGGACGCCAAGGTCTTCGCGTACAACGAGAAGATCTTCGCGAAGGCCGGGGTGGAGCGCGTCCCGCGCACCTTCCCCGAACTGCTCACCGCCTGCGACCGGATCAGGAAGGCCGGGTACACGCCGCTGGCCTTCGGCAATCAGTACGGCTGGCCGGCCGGGCACCTGCTCACCCAGTTCAACGCCATGGAAGTGCCGGCGACGGTGCTGGCCAGGGACTACGACGGCGCCAAGGGCGCCTTCACGCACCCCGGGTACGTCCGGGCGCTGGGGGACCTGGCGCGGCTGCGGCAGCGCTGCATGCCGTCCGGCGGCACCAGCATCAGCCACGAATCGGCGCAGGCGCAGCTGCTGTACGGCAAGGCCGCCATGCAGTACATCGAGACGCTGGAGTTCTCGTACCTGGACGAGAGCGGAGGCGCGCCGAAGCGGTTCGCCGAGCACTGGAACTTCTTCACCATGCCCGCGATCCCCGGCGCGCAGGGCTCGCCGCGCGCCGTCGCCGGCGGCACGGACGGCCTGCTGGTCTCCAACACCTCGCCCCACAAGGCGCTCGCCGTGGACTTTTTGAAGTTCCTCACCGGGCGCACCCAGGCCCGCGCGATGGTGCGGGAGCTGGGCTGGCTGAGCGCGGTGAAGGGCACGGCGGACGCCGCGCGACTGCCGGGACTCGCCGGCGCGCAGCGGACCCTCGCGCGCCACGAGATGTCGGTCTGGCTCGACACCCGCACCGACGACAAGATCGTCAATCCCTACCTGGCGGCCGCCGACTCCGTGCTCGGCTCCAAGGCCACCCCGGAGCAGGCCGTACGCGCCGTACGCCGGGGCGCCGAGAACGCCCGCCGCTTCGGCGTCCGGCCCTGACACCCCCACCCGCCCCGACCGCCCCCGAAGGAGGTGCACCAGTGACACGACGCCGCATCCGGCACGCCTTCTACGTCGCTCCCGCGCTGGCGCTGATCGCGTTGTTCGTCTACTACCCGATCGTCGAGAACGTCCGGCTCAGCCTCTTCAAGTTCAGCGTCTTCCGACCCGGCATGCGCTACGTCGGGCTGGAGAACTACCGGCAGGCCTTCCAGGACCCGGTCTTCTGGCACGCGCTGCTCAACAACGTCTGCTACGCGGTCACCTCCGTCGTCTTCCAGGTCGGCGCCGCGCTGGTGCTCGCCGCCGTCCTGGAGGAGCTGATCGGCCGGCGGCTGCGCGGGGTGCTGCGGGCCGTGTACTTCATCCCCGCCGCCGTCTCCATGACCGTCGCCGGACTCCTCTTCCAGTTCCTCTACCAACCCGACGCGGGCCTGGTGAACGGCGCGCTGGACGCGGTCGGGCTCGGCGGGCTCCGGCACGACTGGCTCGGCGACACCGCCACCTCCATCTGGGGCGTCATCAACATGAGCCAGTGGCAGTCGTTCGGGTACACCACGATGCTGCTGACCGTCGCGGTCCAGCGCATCCCGCGCGAGCTCTACGAAGCGGCGACCGTGGACGGCGCCGGGCGGATCCGCACGTTCTTCCACGTCACCGTGCCGATGGTGCGGGAGATGACCACCCTGCTGATCATCCTCACCGTCTCCGGGGCCTTCCTGGTCTTCAACGAGGTGATGGTGATGACCGGCGGCGGACCCGCCAACTCCAGCCAGGTCCTGGGCACCTGGCTCTACACCAGCGCCTTCACCGGCGACGACATGGGCTACGCCGCCGCGATCGGCACCGTGATCTTCCTGATCACCTTTGTCGCCGGCGCCCTGCAACTGCTCCACTCGCGCAGAAAGGCGGTCGCCGTATGACTCTCACCCTCGGCAGGCCGGCGCCCACCGCACCGGCCCCCGCCCACCCGCCGACGCGGCGCGCCCCCGCCCGCTTCGGGCCGGTCGCGGTGCGCGTCCTGGCCTACGGCGCGCTGGCGGCGCTCGCCGTCGCGGTCATCTATCCGCTGTGCTGGATGGCGCTGGCCGGGCTGAAGAGCAACGGTGAGATCTTCGCCGACCCCTGGGGCCTGCCCGACCACCCGCGCTGGTCCACCTACGCCGACGCCTGGCACCAGGGCGTGCTGGGCTACCTGCTCAACAGCGTGCTGGTGACCTCGGCGAGCGTGCTGGCCGTCGTCCTCATCAGCGCCTGGGCCGCCTACGGCCTCACCCGGCTGGACATCCCCTGCTCGCAGCCGGCGCTGCTGCTGGTGCTCGGCGCGATGATGCTCTCGCCGACGGTGGCCCTGGTCCCGCTGTCGCAACTGCTCCAGGCGCTGGGCATCTACGACACCTACTGGGCGCTGATCGTCCTCTACACCGCCTTCAAGGTGCCCTTCACCACCTTCCTGATCCGCGCCTACCTGCTGGGGCAGCCGGTGGAGGTGGAGGAGGCGGCGTACATCGACGGGGCGAGCCGGTGGCAGACGTTCTGGCGGGTGGTCGTCCCGATGGCCCGCCCGATCCTCGCCTCGGCCGCCGTCCTCCAGGCGCTCTTCGCCTGGAACGAGTACGCCTTCGCGCTGGTCTTCATCACCGACGACCGGCTCAAGACGCTGCCCGTCGGCCTCGCCGACATGGCGGGCCGGCTCAACTCCGACTGGCCGGTCCTCTTCGCGGGACTGACCATCGCAGCCCTCCCGATGATCGTCATCTTCCTGATCGGGCAGCGGCACTTCGTCCGCGGCCTGGCGGCCGGCATGGGCAAGTGAGGCCGTCGGCATGCCGGCACGAGCTCGGCCGTGCACGGCCGAGAGGGTGACCGACCACAACCCGGAGTTCCGAGCGGGCTTCGAGGCCGTCGCGGAAAGGCGCTTGCCGCCCGCCGAGCGGCGGCTGCCGCGCCGGGAGGAGGGCACCCGGCCGGCCCGTCCGCTGCCGTACCGGCCGGACGCGGACGGGACGTACGACCCGGCGGCCGGGCGGTTCCGGCTCGCGCTGCGCAACACGGGTGCGGCCGGCGCGCACCTCGCGCTGTACCCGTACGCGGCGGAGTACGCCACACCGCAGCACCGCGACGTACGGGGGACGGCGGACCGGGACGTACCGGTCCGGGACGGCGCCTACGACTCCGCGCTCACCGGGCCGAACGGCTTCCGGCGGGAGTACGCCGGGACCGCGGCGGGCGCGGCGGCCGGGTCGAGCGTGCGCACGCACCTGGACGTCCGGGAGCGGAACGTACGCTCGCGCACCCCGCAGCGCGCGACCACGGCTGGTACGAGCTAAACCTCCCTGAACCTCACGGTCACGTAGGACGAATCGTTCCGCCGCCGGATGCCGGGACACATCGAGAACGGCCGGGAGTCCATAACGGGCCGATCCGAGCGGAGGCCGCCCCTTCGCTTCTTTGTGGGGAAGTACACAAAGGGGTCAAAGGATCTTTTCGGACTGTCACTCTTCTTCCATGCGGGCCCGCCGCCCCTTCGTCGGCAGGCGGCGGGCCCGCACCACCCCCCGCCCGCCCCGCGCGCGACAGCACCGGTGATCCCGGCGCTCGACGCACATCCCGGGTCAGCAGAAAAGGCCTCCATGACCGCACTCGCCCGGTGGTGTCTCCGGCGCCGCGCCCTGGTCATCGCGTTGTGGCTCGCCCTCCTGGCGGGCGTCGTCGCGGCCGCCGGTGCGCTGGGGTCCGCGTACTCCAACAACTACGACGTGCCCGGCACGGAGTCCGGCCGCGCCGCGGACCGCATGGCGGACGCCTTCCCCGGCCGGTCCGGGGACAGCGACACCATCGTGTGGCACACCGACTCCGCAACGGTGCGCGCGGCGGACGTACGGGACCGGATGGCGCCGGCCCTGGACCGCATCGCCGAGCTGCCCGGAGTGGCCTCGGTGGACGGCCCCTACGACACCCGGACCGACGTGCCCGCCGACGAGACGGCGGACCGCCGCATCAGCGCGGACGGGCACACCGCCTACGCCTCGGTGGTCTTCGAGGCACCCGCCGACGACCTGGACGCGAAGACCGTGCAGGCCGTCGTGGACACCGCGCACCAGGCCTCCGGCGACGGCCTCACCGTCGCCCTCGGCGGCGCCGGGATCGGGCTCACCGAAGCGCCGAAGAGCCACCTCGCCGAGGCCATCGGCCTGGCCGCGGCCACCGTCGTCCTCTTCCTGGCCTTCGGCTCGCTCGCCGCGACCGCCCTGCCGATCCTCACGGCCCTCGTCGCCGTCGGTACCGCCTCGGCCGGCATCGGCCTGCTCGGCCACGTCATGACCGTGGCCGACTTCGCGCCCATGCTCGGCATGCTCATCGGGCTGGGCGTGGGCATCGACTACGCGCTGTTCATCGTCACCCGGCACCGCAAGAACCTCCGCGCGGGAATGCGCGTCACCGAGGCCGCGCAGAAGGCGGTGGCCGTCTCGGGACGGGCCGTGGTGTTCGCCGGGGCCACCGTCTGCATCGCCCTGCTCGGCATGCTCGTCCTGCGGCTGTCCTTCCTCAATGGCGTCGCGCTCGCCGCCTCCCTGACCGTCGTACTCACCGTCGCCGCCTCCGTGACCCTGCTGCCCGCCCTCCTGGGGGTGATCGGCACCCGCGTACTGGGCCGCCGGGAACGCGCCCGGCTCGCCGCCGAGGGACCGGCTCCCGAGCTCCCCACCGGCTTCGCCGTCCGCTGGTCCGCCTTCGTCGAGCGCCACCCCAAGCTGCTCGGCGCCGTCGCCGCCGCCATCATGCTCGTCCTCGCGCTGCCCACCCTCGGCCTGCACCTGGGCACCTCCGACCAGGGCACCGACCCGCCCGCCTCGACCACCCGGCAGGCCTACGACCTGCTCGCCGAGGGCTTCGGGCCCGGCTTCAACGGGCCGCTCACCCTGGTCGGCGACCTGGACGGGGCCGACGACCGGCTCGCCTTCGACAACCTCCCCGACCGGCTGCGGAGCACGCCCGGCGTGGCCCGGATCAGCGGCCCCGAGTTCGACGGCAGCGGCAGCACCGGCGTGATCACCGTCGTCCCGGACAGCGCGCCGCAGTCGCAGGAGACCTCGGACCTGGTGGAGCGGCTGCGCAGCGACGTACTGCCGCGGACCGCGGACGGCTCGACCCTGCGCGTCGACGTCGGCGGCGTGACCGCCGGCTACGACGACTTCGCCGACGTGATCGTCGGCAAGCTGCCGCTCTTCGTGGGCGTCGTCGTCACCCTCGGCTGCGTGCTGCTCCTCCTGGCCTTCCGCAGCATCGGCATCCCGGTCAAGGCCGCCGTCATGAACGTCGCCGCGGTCGCCGCGTCCTTCGGGATCGTGGTCGCCGTCTTCCAGTGGGGCTGGGGGAGCGAGGCACTGGGCCTGGGCAGCGGCGGCCCGATCGAGCCGTTCCTCCCGGTGATCATGGTCTCGGTCCTCTTCGGCCTCTCCATGGACTACCAGGTCTTCCTGGTCAGCCGGATGTACGAGGAGTGGCGGCGCACCCACGACAACTGCCGGTCGGTACGGGTCGGGCTGGCCGAGACCGGCCGAGTGATCAACTCGGCGGCGGTCATCATGATCGCGGTGTTCTCCGCCTTCGTGCTCAGCGGCGACCGGACCATCGCGATGTTCGGCATCGGACTGGCCGCCGCCGTCGCCCTCGACGCCTTCGTGCTCCGCACCCTCCTCGTACCCGCCCTGATGCACCTGCTGGGCGGCGCGAACTGGTGGCTGCCGGGCTGGCTGGACCGCCGGCTGCCGCGGATCAGCATCGAGCCGCCGGACGAGCCCGCGCCCACCGTCGTGCCCGCCCCCGCGCCGCGGCACGCCGAACACGAACCCCTCGTACCGCGCTGAGGACCGCTCTCTCATACGACTCTCAGACGCGGCCCCTACGGTCGCGCCCATGGGTACCACGACGAGCAAGAACGACACCGAGCAGACCGACGCGGTCACCGACGACGCGGCCGCCGACCCGAAGCCGACGACCACCTCCGCAGAGCAGGCCACCGCACCCGCGGACAAGGCCGTCACCCCCGAGAAGAAGGCCGCGGCGCCCGAGGACCGGGTGCCCGACGCCGCCGGCACCGAGGAGGACGAGGAACTCGGCGCCGAGTCCACGCCCGCCACCGGGCAGGCCGCCCCCGCCCGGCGCGGAATCGTGGCCGGAGCCGGCGCCGTCGCCGGTGCCGCGCTCGGCCTCGCCTCCCTGACCGGCACCTGGGCCGGCACGATCCTCGCCGAGCGGCAGACCGTACTGGGCCAGATCAAGCTGCAGACCGGCAAGACCCAGGACCAGATCTCCGCCGTCTACACCACCCCCTGGCACACCACCGCGCTCGTCAACGGAGTCTTCGCGCTGCTGGCCCTCGTGGTCACCGGCGTCGTCCTGCTCCGCCGCCCGCAGGCCGCCTGGACCCGGGCCGTCGCCTGGGGCGGGTTCGCACTCGCCGTGCTCGGCCTGGTGGTCGCCGGCGGCATGTACCTCGACCTGTTCGCCGCAGCCCCCAAGCTCGGTGCGGGCGGCTCCTGAGGAAGCCCGCACGACCGCATACGGCATCCGACAGGGGCCTTAGACCGCACGGTGGGACACCACGGCGGAATCTGAGGCCCCTGCGGCTGTGAAGATCGGGAAGTTGCCCGATGCGGCGCACCACCTCAGGCGGCGACGCTGACCACGTACCGTCAGCCGCCCGGGGAGCCGCCTCCCGGGGCCGAACCGGGAGACACCGTGCACTACTACGAAGTCCAGCACCGGATCCGCCACGAAGAACTGCGCCGCGAGGCCGACCTCGACCGGCTGGCCCGCGAAGCCGCGAAGGGACGCAGCGCCGCCCGATCCGCCACCCACGAACCCGAAGGGCGGGTGAGCCGCAAGAAGGGCCGGAGCGCCTGGTCCCGCCGCCGGGCCGAGGCCTGACCGGCCCGCCCCGGCGAGGCGCCCGGTGACCGGGAAATCCGGTGCCGGATTGTCCGACCCCTGTGCGATGCTCTGCGGCGTGGAGACCAGGTCAGTGAGTCGCGTGTTCGTCGGCCGCAGCAGCGAGTTGAGCCTGCTGGCGGACGCGCTGACCCGCACCACGGCGTCGGGGGAGCCGCAGGCGCTGCTCATCGGCGGCGAGGCGGGCGTGGGCAAGACCCGGCTCATCGAGGAGTTCGCCGCGGCCGCGCGGGCCGCCGGCGCGCTCGTCGCCCTCGGCGGCTGCATCGAGATCGGCTCCGAAGGCCTGCCGTTCGCCCCGTTCTCCGCGATCCTGCGCACCCTCCACGCCCGCCTGCCCGAGGAACTGGCCGCCGCGGTCGCCGGACAGGAGGGCGAACTGGCCCGCATCCTGCCCGAACTGGCCGAGGCCCCCGGCGAGTCCCGCGACGACGAGCACGGCCGCGCCCGCCTCTTCGAACTGACCGCGCGGCTGCTGGAGCGGCTCGCCCGCGACCGCAGCCTCGTCATCGTCGTCGAGGACCTGCACTGGTCCGACCGCTCCACCCGCGAACTCCTCAGCTACCTCCTGCACACCCTGCACGACGCCGGCGTCGTCCTGGTCGCGACGTACCGCTCCGACGACATCCACCGCCGCCATCCGCTGCGCCCCTTCCTCGCCGAGGTCGACCGGATGCGCACGGTCCGGCGCGCCGAGCTCGCCCGGTTCAACCGCGACGAGGTCCGCTCCCAGATGACCGGCATCACCGGCAGCGAACCCGAAGAGGCCCTGGTCGGCCGGGTATTCGAGCGCTCCGAAGGCAACGCCTTCTTCGTCGAGGAACTGGCCTGCAGCATCCACGACGGCGCCCTGCCCGGGCTCAGCGACTCGCTCCGCGACCTCCTCCTGGTGCGCGTCGAAGCGCTGCCCGAGCACACCCAGCGGGTGATCCGCACCGCCGCCGAGGGCGGCTCCACCGTCGAGCACGACCTCCTCGCGGCCGTCGCAGGCCTGCCGGAGGACGACCTCATCGAAGCGCTGCGGGTCGCCGTCGGCAGCAACACCCTCGTGCCCACCAGCGACGGCACGGGCTACCGCTTCCGGCACGCACTGGTCCGCGAGGCCGTCCAGGACGACCTGCTCCCCGGCGAACGCACCCGCCTCAACCGCCGCTACGCCGAAGCCCTGGAGGCCGACCCCGGCCTGGTGCGCGCCGAGGCCTGCGCGGCCCGCCTGGCCAGCTACTGGTACCACGCCCGGGACGCCGCCAAGGCGCTGCCCGCCGTCCTCACCGCCTCGGTCACAGCCCGCCGCCGGCACGCCTACGCCGAACAACTCCGGCTGCTGGACCGCGCACTGGAGCTCTGGGACGAGGTGCCCAAGGACGTCCGGCGCTCGGTCCGCCCGGTGGACTACGCCGAGGCGTACCCGGCCACCGGCTGCGACGACGACGCGCTGCGCTACCTCGACCTGCTCGCCGAGATCGCGGTCGCAGCCCGGCTCTCCGGCGACCGCGAGCGCGCCTACACCGTCACCAAGCGGGCGCTGCGCGCCCTCGCGGGGGAGCAGGACCCGCTGCGCGAAGCATGGTTCCTCACCCAGCGCTCCCGGTTGGCGGAGAGCACCGGCCGCGGCGACGGCTGGGAGGACCTGAGCGCGGCCCAGCAACTGGTACGCGGCCTGCCGCCGTCCCCGGTGCACGCCGCGGTGCTGGCCCAGGTCGCCGCATGGGGCGCGCTGCACGACCCGGGGCCGGACTCCTTCACCGCCGCCGAGCGGGCCGTGGAGCTGGCCCGCCTGGTCGGCGAGGAGGAGGTCGAGCTGAACGCCCGCCTCACGCTGTACGGCCTGCAGGTCTCCTCCGGGGACGTGGACGGCGGCCTGGCCGGCTTCCGGGCGGCGCTGGACCGCGCGCTGGAACGCGGCTTCTCCGCCGTCGTCGCGCGCGGCTTCACCAACCTCCCCTCGCACCTGGAAGCGGTGGGCCGCTCCCGGGAGGCGGTGGTGGCCACCGAGCGCGGGCTCGCCATGACCGACCACTTCGGCATGAAGGACTCCCGCAGCTGGGTGTACGGCAACCGCGCCGAAAGCCTGCTCTCACTGGGCCGCTGGGCGGAGTCCGCCGAGGCCGCCGCCGCCTGCCGGCGCCTCGCCCTGGGCAGCCGCACCCGCGCGCTGGCCGCTTCCCGGCACGCCGAGCTCGCCCTCCTGCGCGGCGACACCGACGCCGCCGCCGAAGAACTGGCTTTCGCCCGGACCCACTTCGGCAGCTATGAGAACCAGCCGCAGTACAGCCTCCCCATGACCCGCTTCGGCTACGAGATCGCCGTGCAGCGCCAGGGCGTGGTCGCCGCCCGAGAGGTGCTGGAGCCGCTGCTGACGGCCGGTTTCCCGCTCGGTACGTACAACTCCGGCTGGCCACTGCTGTGGCGGGCGGCCGCCGCGGAGGCCGACGCCCGCGGGCTGCCCGCCGCGGCCGCGGGCCGGGACGCGCTGCTCGCCCGGCTGGCGGCGGCGGTCAAGCGGCTGCCCCGCCCCGTCCCGGTGTGGCAGGCGTACGGCCGGCTCACCGAGGCCGAGCTGTGCCGGGCCGAGGGCCGCCCGTCGCCGGAGCGCTGGGCCGAGGCGGTCGCGGCCCTCCGGCAGGTCGAGCGCCCCCACGAACTGGCCTGGGCCCGCCTCCGGTGGGCCGAGGCGCTGCTGACCCGCGCCCCGGCGGCCCGTGACGCGCGCGAGGCGGCCACGACCCTGCTCGCCGACGCGCGCGCGACGGCCCGGTGGATGGGCGCGGGCCCGCTGACCGTGGAGATCGACCGGCTTGCGCTACGGGCCCGGCTCACGCTGCCGGAGGACGACGGGAGGGCCGACGGGGACGGACCGCCGGAGGACGGCGGGAGGATCGGCGGGGACGGATCGCCCCACGCCCGCGGGAGGGCCGGCAGGGACGGGCTGCCCGGCGTGGCACGGCAGCGGACGGCGGCCGAGGGGACGCGGCGGCCGGCGATCACGGCGGGCGCTCCCACGGCGGCACCGGCGGCGACCGGCGCGGCGGTGCAGGACGGTGACGGGGGCGCGGCCGGAGCGGTGCGTACGGCCGTTCCGGCGGGGACCGCGGGGATCGCGGGGACCTCGCGCGCCGGGGCCGGGTCCGGCCGAAGACCCGGTACCGCGGCCACCGCATCGACCGTTCCGCCGACCGTGCCCGCCGCAGTCCCGGAGGGGGACCGGGCGACCGGCCCCGCGGGCGCCGGGCCCGCCGCCACCGCCGACTCGCTCGGGCTCACCCCGCGCGAGCGGGACGTACTGCGGCTGGTCGCGGCCGGGCGCACCAACCGGCAGATCGCCGACGCGCTCTTCATCTCACCCAAGACCGCGAGCGTGCACGTCTCCAACATCCTCGCCAAGCTCGACGTCTCGGGGCGCGGCGAGGCCGGCGCGCTGGCGCACCGGCTGCGGCTCTTCCCCGAGGCCGAATCAGCCTGAGGTCCGCAGCCCCCCGGAGGCGGCGGGATCGGCGGAGGCGGCGGAAGCAGGGCGCGGCAGGCGGACGACGACCTGCCCGGAGGCGAGGTCGATCGGGCCCCGGCCCGGGTCGGAGTCGCCGACGTCGGTGACGACGAGCGAGAGTTTCTGCCGCTCGTCCTCGGTGTGCTTGCGGCCCGGCGCGAAGAGCTCTTGGGCGAGGTTGAACATCGCGGCCCCCTGGCGTGGCGTCCTGCTCACTGCGGTCAGTGTAGGCACGCCCGCCGCAAAAAGGACATCATGTGATCTTCAGTCGCAGAATCCGGTCGTCGCCCTTTTCCGGCGTACCCCGCTTGTCCGTCTCGCTGGTGACCAGCCACAGCCCGCCGTCGCCCGTCGGCACGACCGTCCGCAGCCGACCGTACTTCCCCGTCAGGAACGCCTGCGGCTTCGCCACCGGCTTCGTCCCCCGCAACGGGATCCGCCAGAGCCGCTCGCCGCGCAGCCCGGCCATCCACACCGACCCCTTGGCGTACGCGATCCCGCTGGGCGAGGCGTCCGCCGTCCGCCACTGCTCCACCGGCCGCACGAACGAGGAGTCGCCGCCGCTCTTCCCCTCGGCGTCCGGCCAGCCGTAGTTCCCGCCCGGCCGGATCAGGTTCAACTCGTCCCAGGTGTCCTGGCCGAATTCGGATGCCCACAGCCGGTCCTCGGCGTCCCAGGCCAGTCCCTGGACGTTGCGGTGGCCGGCGGAGTAGACGACGGAGTCGGCCGACGGGTTGCCGTGCACCGGCTCGCCGTCCGGCGTCATCCGCAGGATCTTGCCGCCCAAGGCATCCTCGTCCTGGGCCTGTTCGCCGTCGCCGGTCTCGCCCGTACCGGCGTACAGCATCTTGTCCGGGCCGAACGCGATCCGCCCGCCGTTGTGGATGTGGCCCTTCGGGAGGCCTCTGAACACCGTGTCGGGGGCGCCCAGTTGATCGCCCGGCTCCCGCTTGTCGTTGTAGACCATGCGCGCGATGCGGTTGTCGGACACGGTGGTGAAGTACGCATAGACCATGTGGTCGGCGCCGAACGTCGAGGAGACCGCGAGGCCCAGCAGCCCGCCCTCGCCGTCGGCCGCCACGCCGGGCACCGAGCCCAGCTCGGTCTTCTTCCCGCTCTCCGCGTCGACCTTGACGATCTTCCCGGTGTCCCGGGACGCCACCAGGAGGTCGCCGCCGGGCAGCACGGCCACGCCCCAGGGGGAGTCGAGCCCGGTGGTGAGGGTGGCGGCGACCCGCACGGAGCCCTTGGCGGGGGCGGCGGGGGGTGTCTTGTGCGGCTCGGCCGAGGGGGCCGAGGTCGAGGAAGGGGCGCCGCGCGAGGGCCCGGTGGACTTCCCGGCCGTACCGGGGCCGCCGTCCCCGGAGGAGCAGCCCGCCGCGAGGAGCAGGGCGGCGGCGGTCAGTGCGGCGGTCGCGGTACGGCGTGGCACGGCAGGCGTCCTCTCGTCGGCGGGCGGCACCAGCACACCACACGCCGGCGGCCCCCGGGCGGCCGTTTCCCCGACGGGCCTCCGGGTATCCCCCGGTCAGGGGGAGCGGGCCGTTCGATTCGCCCCCGTATGCGGGCGCCTTGCTCTGCCGCACGCGCCTCGTCCGAGGGGCCGTGCCGTTCGCGGGCGCCTCGTCGTCCCGGGCGCCTCGCGGTCCCGTGCCCGCGTCGTCAGTCCCAGGAGCCCCGGGCCGGTGGCAGGGCGGCGATCTCCGCAAGGTCCTGGCGGGTCAGCTCCACCGTGGCGGCCTTGGCGTTCTGCACGGCCCAGCGCTCCTTCTTCGTGCCCGGTACGGGCACCACGTGCCGGCCCTGCGCCAGCACCCACGCCAGCGCGACCTGCCCGGGCGTCACCCCGTGCCGGGCGCCCACCCGGCGCAGCCCCGCCACCACCGGCTGGTTGGCGGCCATCATCTCCGCGGTGAAGCGCGGGTGCCGGGCCCGCAGGTCCTCCGGCTCGAAGCCCTGGCCCGGGGTCAGCGTGCCGGTGAGGTAGCCGTTGCCCAGCGGCATCGCCGCGAGGAAGCCCACGCCGCGCGTCTCGCACCAGGGCAGCAGCGCCTCCAGGGCCTCCGGCGACCACACGGACAGCTCCGCCTCGACGCTGCTGACGGGGAACACCTGCTGGACGCGCTCCAGTTGGCGCAGCGTGGCGTCGTGCGTACGGGAGCCACGGCGCCGGGGGGCCCGCGCGCCGACCGCGCACAACCCGAGGGCCCGTACCTTGCCGGCCGCCACCAGCTCCGCCATCGCCCCCCAGGTCTCCTCGATCGGCACCTCGGGGTCCGCGCGGTGCAGCTGGTAGAGGTCGATGTGGTCGGTCTGCAGCCGGCGCAGTGAGGCGTCGCAGGCCCTCTTCACGTACCCGGGGCGGCCGTTGGCGACGATGTGCTGCTCGCCGACCAGCAACCCGACCTTGGTCGAGACGAAGGCCTGCGCGCGGCGCTCCTTCAGCGCCCGCCCCACCAACAACTCATTGGTGAACGGGCCGTACATGTCGGCGGTGTCCAGGAGGTTGCAGCCCCGGTCGAGCGCGGCGTGCACCGTCCGCACCGAGCTCTCCCCGTTCTGCTGCGACGCGGTGTACCCCCAGCTCATCGGCATGCAGCCGAGCCCGATTGCGCCCACTTCGAGCGCCGCCGCACCGATTGTCCTGCGCTCCACCTGGTCGTGCCTCCGTCCCCTCGCCCCGGTCAAGGGCCTGACCAAACTAACGTCTGATGAGGGGCGCTCTTCGCATAGCCTCGGGCCATGGCTTCCTCAGACACCACCCGCGCCACCGACGTCTGGCTCCCCATACCTGCCGCCGAGATCGACGGCCTCCCCGAGGGCCTGTCCTACGTCCACTGGGACGCCGGCCCCGAATACCCCGCCGATCCCGCCCGCTGCGCCTTCTACGCCGTCCCCTACATGAAGCCCGCCGACAAGGTGCTGCGGCCGCTGGCGGAGATGACGCGCGTGCGCGTCGTCCAGACCCTCACGGCCGGCATCGAGCACATGCTCCCCGCCGTGCCCGGACTGCCGGCCGGTGCCCAGCTGTGCAACGCGCGCGGGCTGCACGACGCGAGCACCGCCGAGCTCGCCCTCACGCTCACCCTCGCCGCGCTCCGCGACATTCCCACCTTCGTCCGGGCCCAGGACGAGGGGGAGTGGCGGCAGGGCTTCCGCGACTCGTTGGCCGACAAGTCCGTCCTCATTGTGGGCTATGGTTCGATCGGAAGTGCGATCGAAGACCGGCTCACGCCGTTCGAGTGTGCGCGGGTGGCGCGCATTGCGCGCACCGCTCGTGACACCGTGCGCGGTCCTGTGCATCCACTCGCCGAGTTGCACGCGCTGTTGCCCGAAGCCGACGTCGTGATCATGGCGACGCCGCTCACCGAGGACACTCGTGGCCTGGTCGGAGCCGATTCCCTGGCGCGGATGAAGGACGGTGCGCTGCTCGTCAACATCGCGCGCGGGGGTGTCGTCGACACCAAGGCGCTCCTCGCCGAACTGGAGTCGGGACGGCTCCGGGCAGCACTCGATGTAACCGATCCGGAACCACTGCCTGCCACGCACCCCTTGTGGCACGCTCCCGGCGTGCTCATCACTCCGCACGTCGGTGGCCCCAGTACTGCCTTCCTGCCCCGTGCGAAGCGGCTTCTCCGTGATCAACTTCGACTTTTCGCGGCCGGCGAGCCTCTCCGGAACGTCATCACGACCGCCGGCTGACGGGTTGACCGTAGCTCTACGGAGTCGTACGACTGCGTTTTGTACCTCCGATCGGCGGCCAGTCACGCTCCGTAGAGCGACTATGTCCCTGTGTGACGGAACTGGTGTATCGTCCCGAACGGGGACCGCGCCGGGGCCTGGCGGCGCACAGCGAACGACCGGAACCGAGGGGGGCGACGGGCGATGAACGGCCGATGCACCACCGAGACGAGGACCGCTGACCACACGCGCGTTCCGCGTGTTCCCACCGCGATACGGACGCGGCGCGGCCCGTGTCCGCCACGACCACGCCGCTGCGACGTCCGGGGGAGAGCCCGGTGACCGCCTCCGGTGCCGTGCTCGCCCCGTCGGCCGGGCCCCGCTCGCCCGGGAGCAGTCTCCCGCAGATCCTGCTCGCCGTCGTCTGCGGCGGTTACGCCACGGGGGCCGCGTTCGGCTGGGGCTCGGAGAAGCTGGCCCTGATCATGGGTGACTTCGGGCTCAGCGCGGCCGCCCTGGCGGCGGCCGTCTCGTGCGTGCTCTACGCCCGCAAGCACCAGAGCCGCTTCCGCCCCGCCTGGCTGCTGTTCGCCGCCTCCTCCGCGATGGCCGGCATCGGCAACGGCGTCTGGGGGTGGTACGAGGTCGTCCTCCAGGCGCCCGTGCCCAGCCCCTCGATCGCCGACTTCTGCTTCCTGCTCTTCGCGCCGCCGGCCATCGTCGGCCTGCTGGTGCTCGCCAAGCGGCCCGTCAGCCGGGCCGGCTGGGTCTGCCTGGCGCTGGACGCCTGGCTCATCGGCGGCTCGCTGCTCACGCTCTCCTGGAGCCTGGCCCTCGCCCACACCACCCACTTCCAGGGGCAGTCGGTCGCACAGGGCGCCCTGTCGCTCGCCTACCCGCTGCTGGACATCGTCCTGGTGAGCATGGTCCTCGCGCTGCACTTCAAGCGCTCCTCGGCCCACCGCTCGGCGATCAACACCGCCATCGCGGCGCTCGCCCTGACCGTGCTGTGCGACGCGCTGTTCACCTCGCCGCTGCTGCGCGAGCACTACCGCTCCGGGCAGATCCTGGATGCCGGCTGGTTCGCCGGCTCCCTGCTCCTGGCGTACGCCCCCTGGGTCGCCGCGCGCTCCGGCGTCGACTCCGCGGGGGACGCCTTCACCCGTGCCACCCGGCGCGCCACCGTGCCGCCCGGCAGCCCTCCGATCGCCGGGTCGCTCGCCGCGCTCACCCCGTACCTGGCCGCCGCCGTCTGCACCCTGGGCATCCTGCTCAACGTCCTGGACGGCCGCCGCATCGACCACGTCGTGCTCTTCACCGGCTGCACGGTCGTGCTCGCCCTCGTCGTCCGCCAGGGCATCATGCTCGTGGACAACATCACCCTGACCCGCGAACTGGCGCAGAAGGAGAACCACTTCCGCTCCCTCGTGCAGGGCTCCAGCGACGTCATCATGATCGCCGCGCCGACCGGCGTGCTGCGCTACGTCAGCCCCGCCGCCTCCGGCGTCTACGGCCGCGACGCCGAGGACCTGGTCGGCTCCGAGCTGGCCTCCCTGATCCACCCCGAGGACCTCGGCCGCGTGGTGCACGAGGTACGGCGGTTCCTCGCCGCCGACCCCGAGACCGAGCCCACCACCCGCATCGAGTGCCGCTTCCGCGCCGGCGGCGGCCGCGCCGGCACCGAGGAATGGCTGAATGTAGAGTCCACGGTCAACCGCCACGAAGGCGGCCTGATCTTCAACTCCCGCGACGTCACCGAACGGGTACGCCTGCAGGCCCAGCTCCAGCACAACGCCTCGCACGACGCCCTGACCGACCTGCCGAACCGCGCCCTGTTCACCGAACGGGTCAGCCAGGCCGTGAGCGGCCGCCGCTCCTCCGACCACGACACCGCCGTGCTCTACATCGACCTGGACGGCTTCAAGCAGGTCAACGACACCATCGGCCATCAGGCCGGCGACGAACTGCTGGTCCAGGCCGCCCGCAGGCTGGCCGAATCCGTACGGGCCGGGGACATCGCCGCGCGCCTGGGCGGCGACGAGTTCGCCGCGCTCATCATGGGCGACGGCAGCCGCGACCTCACCGCCCGGGAGTTCCGCGTCCACGAGATCGCCGACCGGCTGCGCATCCGGCTGTCCGAGCCGTACCGCATCGACGGCCAGGAGGTCCGGGTCGCCGCCAGCATCGGCGTGGCCTTCGCCGAGCCCGGCGTCACCCCGGCCGCCCTGCTGCGCAACGCCGACCTCGCGATGTACCGCGCCAAGCAGGCCGGCAAGGGCCGCGTGGAGATGTACGCGCCGCAGATGCAGGCCGACGTGGTGCGCCGCTCCGAGCTGGCGACGAAGCTGCGCAGCGCGCTGCACGACGGCGAGTTCGCGCTGCTCCACCAGCCCGTGGTCGAGCTCGCCAGTGGCCGGATCACGGCGGTCGCCGCGCAGGCCCGCTGGCGCTCCGCGCAGGGCATCCTCTTCACCCCCGCCGAGTTCCTGCGGGTCGGCGAGCGCGGCCGGCCGGGCGGCGAAGAGGGCGAGCGCACCGCCGAGCTGGGCCGCTGGCAACTGGAGGAGGCCGTCGAGCAGGCGGCACGGCGGTACCACGCGGGTCACCCGGTCTGCGTCGCCGTCCGGCTCTCGGCGCGCCGGCTGCTGGACCGCAAGCTGCCACCCCGGAGCATCGAGGCGTTACTCGCGCGGCACGGGCTGCCCTCCGGGGCCCTCCTGCTGGAACTCTCCGACAGCGACCCGCGGATCCCGCTGGACGAGCTGGAGCGGCGCCTGGCGGCCCTGCGCAGGCTCGGCGTACGGATCGCGCTCGACGGCTTCGGCAGCGGATACGCCGCGATCAGCGCGCTGCGCCGGCTGCCCATCGACGTACTGCGGCTGGACCGCGGCCTGGTCGACGGCGTCGTGGAGTCCGCGCGGCTGCACAAGATCACCGCGGGGCTGCTGCGGATCGCCGGCGACCTCGGACTGCAGTCCGTCGCCGACGGCGTGGACCGTCCGGAACAGGTCACCGCGCTGCGCGCCATGGGGTGCACGCACGGCCAGGGCATGGCGTTCTCCGGCCCGCTGGACGAGCACCGGCTCCGCCGGGCCCTCACCATCGGCGCGTACCCCGTCCCCGGCCTGCTCCCCGAGGGGCGCGAGATGGTGCTGAGCAGCGCCGTGCCGGTCGCCCGGCGGGCCTCCGTACCCCGGGAGCCGGGCGGCGCCGCACGCCTCGGAGAACTGCCCCGGCGGCTCGGCGCGGGGGAGGTGCCGGCCGGTCCCGACGCGATCAGCCATCCCCCGTTGCGCTCAAATAGTGAGACCTCCGTCCCACCCACTTGACACTCCAGGTGCGCCGGGGGGAAGGTCGGAGCCATGCGCACCCGAATTCTCGTACTTGGACAGCGCGTCGGCTGAAGCCGGGTCACGACACCACCCGGCGCACCGCACCGACGCGCTCCCCTCGCTTGCCTACCGGCACGAGGGGTTTTTTGTTGCACCAGCACCGCCAAACCCCATCAAAACCCTCACCTCCGAGAAGAGACGCAGATGACCGAGCAGGCCTCCGGGGCCCACCATCCGCAGCCGCGGGCCCGTACCGGCGGGGCGCAGCAGCCCACCGCCGTCGAGCACGTCACGGGCGCGCAGTCCCTCATTCGTTCTCTCGAGGAGGTCGGGGCCGACACCGTATTCGGTCTTCCCGGCGGTGCGATCCTCCCGGCGTACGACCCGATGATGGACTCCAAGAAGGTCCGGCACGTCCTGGTCCGCCATGAGCAGGGCGCGGGACACGCCGCCACGGGTTACGCACAGGCCACCGGCAAGGTCGGCGTCTGCATGGCCACCTCGGGCCCCGGCGCCACCAACCTGGTCACCCCGATCGCCGACGCCCACATGGACTCCGTCCCGCTGGTCGCGATCACCGGCCAGGTCGCCTCCGCCGCGATCGGCACGGACGCCTTCCAGGAGGCGGACATCTGCGGCATCACGATGCCGATCACCAAGCACAACTTCCTGGTGACCGACCCGGCCGAGATCCCCCGGACGATCGCCGAGGCGTTCCACATCGCCTCCACCGGCCGCCCCGGCCCGGTCCTGGTGGACATCGCCAAGGACGCCATGCAGGCGAAGACCACCTTCTCCTGGCCGCCGCAGACCGACCTGCCCGGCTACCGCCCGGTCACCAAGCCGCACGCCAAGCAGATCCGCGAAGCGGCCCGCATGATCACCTCCGCCAAGCGGCCGGTGCTCTACGTCGGCGGCGGCGTGATGAAGGCCGGCGCCACGGCCGAGCTGAAGGTCCTCGCCGAGCTGACCGGCGCGCCCGTGACCACCACCCTGATGGCCCTGGGCTCCTTCCCCGACACCCACCCGCAGCACGTCGGCATGCCCGGCATGCACGGCTCGGTGGCCGCCGTCACCTCGCTCCAGAAGGCCGACCTGATCGTCGCCCTGGGCGCCCGCTTCGACGACCGCGTCACCGGCAAGCTGGACAGCTTCGCCCCGTACGCCAAGATCGTGCACGCGGACATCGACCCGGCCGAGATCGGCAAGAACCGCGCGGCCGACGTGCCGATCGTCGGCGACGCCCGCGAGGTCATCGCCGACCTGATCGTGGCCGTCCAGGCCGAGCACGAGGCCGGCCGCACCGGCGACTACGCCGCCTGGTGGAAGGACCTGAACCGCTGGCGGGAGCACTACCCGCTGGGTTACGACCTGCCCGAGGACGGCAGCCTCTCCCCGCAGCAGGTCATCCAGCGCATCGGCCAGCTCGCGCCGGAGGACACCATCTACGCGGCCGGCGTCGGCCAGCACCAGATGTGGGCCGCCCACTTCATCGACTACGAGAAGCCGGCCACCTGGCTCAACTCCGGCGGCGCCGGAACGATGGGCTACGCGGTCCCGGCCGCGATGGGCGCCAAGGCCGGCCAGCCGGACCGCCCCGTGTGGGCGATCGACGGCGACGGCTGCTTCCAGATGACCAACCAGGAGCTGGTCACCTGCGCGCTGAACAACATCCCGATCAAGGTCGCGATCATCAACAACGGCGCGCTGGGCATGGTCCGCCAGTGGCAGACCCTGTTCTACAACCAGCGTTACAGCAACACCGTGCTGCACGCCGGGCCGGAAGCCGCCGAGCAGCCGAACCTGGGCACCCGCTGCCCCGACTTCGTGAAGCTGGCCGAGGCCATGGGCTGCGTGGCCATGCGCTGCGAGGACCCGGCCGAGCTGGACGCCGTGATCGCCAAGGCCAACGCCATCAACGACCGCCCCGTCGTCGTGGACTTCATCGTCCACGAGGACGCCATGGTCTGGCCGATGGTCGCCGCCGGCACCTCCAACGACGAGGTCATGGCGGCCCGCGGGGTGCGCCCCGACTTCGGCGACACCGAAGAAGACTGACGGCCAGGACAGAAGAGAAGAGACCGAGCCCATGACCAAGCACACGCTCTCCGTCCTGGTGGAGAACACGCCGGGTATCCTGGCGAGGATCGCCGCGCTGTTCTCCCGTCGCGGCTTCAACATCGACTCACTCGCCGTCGGTGTCACGGAGCACCCCGACATCTCACGCATCACCATTGTCGTGAATGTCGAATCGCTCCCCCTGGAGCAGGTCACCAAGCAGCTGAACAAGCTGGTCAACGTCCTGAAGATCGTCGAGCTGGAGCCGTCCTCGGCCGTTCACCGCGAACTGGTCCTGGTGAAGGTCCGCGCGGACAACGAGACGCGCTCGCAGATCGTCGAGATCGTCCAGCTCTTCCGCGCCAAGACCGTGGACGTCTCGCCGGAGGCCGTCACCATCGAAGCCACCGGCAGCGCCGACAAGCTGGAAGCCATGCTCAAGATGCTGGAGCCCTTCGGCATCAAGGAGCTGGTGCAGTCCGGCACGATCGCCATAGGGCGCGGCGCCCGGTCCATCACCGACCGCTCGCTGCGCGCCCTGGAGCGCTCCGCCTGACCGACGCGCATCCCGGCCGTGGGGGCACGGCCGGATCGCATCCCCTCGCCCGCGGCCACTGCCCGCATGGCGAGACCCTGAACTTTCACCCCCGAGCCCCGGCATAGTCTGTGGGCACCAGCTAGTACCAAGGAGATACCCGAAGTGGCCGAGCTGTTCTACGACGACGACGCCGACCTGTCCATCATCCAGGGCCGTAAGGTCGCGGTTCTCGGCTACGGCAGCCAGGGCCACGCCCACGCGCTGTCGCTGCGCGACTCGGGCGTCGACGTGCGCGTCGGCCTGCACGAGGGCTCCAAGTCCAAGGCGAAGGCCGAGGAGCAGGGCCTGCGCGTGGTGAGCCCCTCCGAGGCGGCCGCCGAGGCCGACGTCATCATGATCCTGGTGCCGGACCCGATCCAGGCCAAGGTCTACGACGAGCACGTGAAGGACAACCTGAAGGACGGCGACGCGCTGTTCTTCGGGCACGGCCTGAACATCCGCTACGGCTTCATCAAGCCCCCGTCCAACGTCGACGTCTGCATGGTCGCCCCGAAGGGCCCGGGCCACCTGGTCCGCCGCCAGTACGAGGAGGGCCGCGGCGTGCCGTGCATCGCGGCCGTCGAGCAGGACGCCTCCGGCAACGCCTTCGCGCTGGCCCTGTCCTACGCCAAGGGCATCGGCGGCACCCGCGCGGGCGTCATCAAGACGACCTTCACCGAGGAGACCGAGACCGACCTGTTCGGCGAGCAGGCCGTGCTCTGCGGCGGCACCGCCGCGCTCGTCAAGGCCGGCTTCGAAACCCTGGTCGAGGCGGGCTACCAGCCCGAGATCGCGTACTTCGAGTGCCTCCACGAGCTGAAGCTCATCGTGGACCTCATGTACGAGGGCGGCCTGGAGAAGATGCGCTGGTCCATCTCCGAGACCGCCGAGTGGGGCGACTACGTCACCGGCCCGCGCATCGTGAACGACGCGACCAAGGCCGAGATGAAGAAGGTCCTCGCGGAGATCCAGGACGGCACCTTCGCCAACAACTGGATGGCCGAGTACGAGGCCGGTCTGCCGAAGTACAACGAGTACAAGAAGGCCGACGCCGACCACCTCCTGGAGACCACCGGCAAGAAGCTGCGTGGCCTCATGAGCTGGGTGGACGAGGAGGCGTAAGCCACCGGGCCGAGGGGCCGTACCGCACCGGTACGGCCCCTCGCGCCATCGCCTTGTCCACTGCGTAGAACCACGCACGGGTGATCCTTCCGCTCCGGCGAAGGAGGAGCCCTGAAACGCCACTACACTGCTGACCACAAGCGCGTCAGGCTCACAACGTCGTGCGTCTTCCACGCGGCTGCCCCCTTCACCGCCTTCGGCCGTCGGGACGGCCGTCCGCGAAGGACTAAGTGAGGACTGAAGACCACGTGAGCACTGCCTCCGCCAAACCCGTCGTACTCATCGCCGAAGAGCTCTCGCCCGCGACCGTCGATGCGCTCGGTCCGGACTTCGAGATCCGGCACTGCAACGGCGCGGACCGCGCCGAGCTGATTCCCGCCATCGCCGACGTCGACGCGATCCTGGTGCGCTCCGCGACCAAGGTCGACGCCGAGGCGATCGCCGCCGCGAAGAAGCTCAAGGTCGTCGCCCGCGCCGGCGTGGGTCTGGACAACGTCGACGTCTCCGCCGCCACCAAGGCCGGCGTGATGGTCGTGAACGCCCCGACCTCCAACATCGTCACCGCCGCCGAGCTGGCCTGCGGCCTGCTGGTCGCCACCGCGCGGAACATCCCGCAGGCGAACGCCGCGCTGAAGAACGGCGAGTGGAAGCGCAGCAAGTACACCGGCGTGGAGCTGGCGGAGAAGACCCTCGGCGTGGTCGGCCTCGGCCGCATCGGCGTCCTGGTCGCCCAGCGGATGTCCGCCTTCGGCATGAAGGTCGTCGCGTACGACCCGTACGTCCAGCCCGCCCGCGCGGCCCAGATGGGCGTCAAGCTGCTGACCCTGGACGAGCTGCTGGAGGTCTCGGACTTCATCACGGTCCACCTCCCCAAGACCCCGGAGACCGTCGGCCTCATCGGCGACGAGGCGCTGCACAAGGTCAAGCCGTCCGTCCGCATCGTCAACGCGGCCCGCGGCGGCATCGTGGACGAGCCCGCGCTCGCCGCGGCGCTCAAGGAGGGCCGGGTCGCCGGCGCCGGCCTGGACGTCTACGCCTCCGAGCCCTGCACCGACTCCCCGCTCTTCGAGTTCGACCAGGTCGTGTGCACCCCGCACCTGGGTGCCTCGACCGGTGAGGCGCAGGAGAAGGCCGGTATCGCGGTGGCCCGCTCGGTGCGCCTGGCGCTCGCCGGCGAGCTGGTCCCGGACGCGGTCAACGTCCAGGGCGGCGTGATCGCCGAGGACGTGAAGCCGGGTCTGCCGCTGGCCGAGAAGCTGGGCCGGATCTTCACCGCGCTCGCGGGCGAGGTCGCGGTCCGCCTGGACGTCGAGGTGTACGGCGAGATCACCCAGCACGACGTGAAGGTGCTGGAGCTCTCCGCGCTCAAGGGCGTCTTCGAGGACGTCGTCGACGAGACGGTCTCCTACGTCAACGCCCCGCTGTTCGCGCAGGAGCGCGGCGTCGAGGTCCGCCTCACCACCAGCAGCGAGTCGCCCGAGCACCGCAACGTCGTCACCGTGCGCGGCACCCTCTCCGGCGGCGAGGAGATCTCCGTATCCGGCACGCTGGCCGGTCACAAGAACCAGCAGAAGATCGTCTCGGTCAACGACCACAGCATCGACCTGGCGCTCGCCGACCACATGGCGTTCCTGCGCTACAGCGACCGCCCCGGCGTGGTCGGCACGCTCGGCCGGATCCTGGGCGAGGCCGGCATCAACATCGCCGGCATGCAGGTCTCCCGCGCCGATGTCGGCGGCGAGGCGCTGGTCGCGCTGACCGTCGACGACACGATCGCGGCCCCGGTCCTCGGCGAGATCGCCGACGAGATCGGTGCCACCTCGGCGCGCACGGTCAACCTGGTCGACTGACGGCCCGGCTTCCCGTACGAGGGGCCCGGACGGATCGTTCTCCGTCCGGGCCCCTCGACGCGTTCGGTGGTTGTCCACAGGGCCCCCCGCGAGACGGCGGGCCGCGCTAACTTCGCGGTATGCGCGGTGGAGGCGGGGGAGGGGGTCTTTGCCGCGGGGGGCTTTCGCCGGGTTGGGATTCTTTCTCCCGGTCGGGGGTCTTCCCCCCCCGGTTGGGGAGAGGGAGGGGCCCTGCCAGGTGCTCTGCCAGGGGCCGGAGGACCTAGGACCCGCCCCCCACCCCCCTCCGCCCAACGGACGATGGCAGCGGCCCGCCGGACGCCTAGGCTCAACAGGGACCAAGGCGGACCAAGGGGCCAACAGCGGCCAACAGGGAGGCACGTCATGGCAGTTGAGCTGAACCACACGATCATTCACGCCAGCGACCGCAAGCGGTCGGCGGAGTTCCTCGCGGACATCCTCGGGCTCCAGGTGCAGCCCGAGTTCGGCCCGTTCCTGCCGGTGGCGACCGCCAACGGCGTCACCCTCGACTTCGCTCAGGACAGCGGCGAGATCACTCCGCAGCACTACGCGTTCCTGGTCAGCGAGGACGAGTTCACCCGCGGGTTCGACCGGATCAAGGAGCTGGGCCTCACGTACTGGGCCGACCCGCACCGCACCCGCCCCAACGAGATCAACACCAACGACGGCGGCCGCGGCGTGTACTTCGAGGACCCGGACGGCCATTACATGGAACTGCTCACCCGCCCGTACGGCAGCGGAAGCTGAGCCACGAGGGTGTTCACCCGAATGGAGTAGTGCCGGGGGGTGGGGCGTCGTGCCGGCCGGTGCCGCGCTCCGCCCTCATGAGCGGCTTCGGGGCCGGTACGGAGCGGTAGCCGGCGCCGGGCTCTCGTGCTCCCGACTCGCTGCGCGGCTCCAGGAGGTGCGCAATGGGAGTGGTGCGTGCCTCTCCTGCAGGCGCGCGCGAAAGGAGAGACGCCATGAATGCACCTCTGGGTGACACCCCTCATGACCTGGCCGGGCTGAGCGTGATCGACGCCGACGGCGCCAAGGTCGGCACTGTCCAGCAGGTCTACCGGGACGACGCCACCAATGAGCCGGAGTGGATCACGGTGCACACCGGGTTGTTCGGTACGAAGGAGACCTTCGTCCCGCTGGCCGGGTGTACGCGGGCGGACGACACGCTCCGGGTTCCGCACACCAAGGACCAGATCAAGGACGCTCCGCGCATGAACGCCGACGGCCACCTGGATCCGTCGGAGGAGGAGCGGCTGTACCGGCACTACGGTCTGACCCGGTCGGGCCGGGGCGGCATGGGCCGCGACACGGGCACGGGGCAGGCCGGAGGTATGGGTACCGCAGCTGCCGCGGGCGGCATGGGCACCGCGGGCGCGGCCGGGACGGCCGGTCAGCACACCCGCCCCGAGGCCGACCGGCCGCTGGCCGGCGCGGGCGCCGGTCAGATGGCCATGTCGCGTGGCGGTCCGACGGACGCGGACCGCTCCCGTAAGGAGCAGAATCCCGAGATGACGCTCTCGGAGGAGCGGGCCCAGTTCGGTGTCGAGGAGCACGAGAGCGGCCACGCGCACCTGCGGAAGCACGTGGTGACCGAGAACGTGAGCCAGACCGTGCCGATCGCTCACGAAGAGGCCCGTCTCACCCGCACACCGATCTCCGAAGAGGAGGCCCGGCGCAGCCGCGGCACCAAGCCCGCGCAGCTGGAGGACGGTGACTACGACATCACCCTGCACCGCGAGGAGGCCGTGATCCGCAAGGAGACGGTGCCCTACGAGCGGGTACGCCTGGAGACCGACCGGGTCACCGAGCAGCAGGAGGTGTCGACCGAGGTCCGCCGTGAGCAGCTGGAGTTCGACGACGGCACGACCGGTGACACCGGCCGTACGGGCCCCGGCGACCGGACCGGGCGCAAGGGCATGAAGGGCATGAAGGGAATGAAGGGGACCAAGGAAACCGGCGAGGAGGGCACCGGGCACGCCTGGTGACCCAGGGGCGGTTCTCCGCTCGCCGCACCACTGCGCGACGCCTGTCCGGCTCGGCTCGGACAGGCGTCGCTCTGTGCGCGCGGGTTCAGGCGCTCCGGGGTGCCGCGGGCAGGACGTGCGCGCCGGTGCGGTCGGTGCTCAGGCACAGGGAGCAGATCACCGCGTCGTGGGCCCGGCAGGCCGCCACGTCGGGGCGTTCGAACTCCTGTCGGCAGACGTGGCAGGCGTACGTGGCGGCGCTCGGGTTGCCGTCCGCGTCCAGCGGGGGTTCGGCGATCCCGTCGTCGGTCCGCCGCAGGTAGTACCGGCCCTTGGTGGCCACGGCCATCAGCGGGGTGAGGACGAAGGCGAGCAGCGCGGCGGCGACCGGGGAGTACGGCTGGAGCGTGTCGCCGAGGGCGTGGAAGTACATCGCGATCGACAGTCCGGAGGCGGCGGTGAAGGCCACCACGCCGACGGGGTTCACCGCGTACAGCATGCCGCGGCGGAACTCGGGGGCGTGCGGGGAGAGCTTCAGCAGGTACTTGTTGACCATGATGTCGGTGGCGACGGTGACGATCCAGGCGATGGCGCAGTTCGAGTAGAAGCCGAGGACGGCGCTCAGGAAGCTGAACATGTCGGCCTCCATCAGGATCAGCGCGATGCCCAGGTTGGCCAGGACGAAGACCATCCGGCCCGGGTAGCGCCGGGTGACGCGGGTGACGGAGTTCGTCCAAGCCAGCGAGCCGGAGTAGGCATTGGTGACGTTGATCTTGATCTGGCTGATCACGACCAGCACCACGGCGAGCGGCAGCACGAGCCATGGCGGCAGCATCGCCTGGAAGGCGCCCTTGAACTGCTGGATCGGCTCGGCGGCGGCCGCCGGGGCCACCTCGGCGAGGGCGTACACGGCGAGGAAGATGCCGGCGGCCTGCTTCAGCGCGCCCAGCACCACCCAGCCGGGTCCCGCCATGATCACCGCGGTCCACCAGGTGCGCCGGTTCTCCGGCGTCTTCGGCGGCATGAAGCGCAGGTAGTCGATCTGCTCGCCGATCTGCGCGATCAGCGACAGGCAGACGCCCGCGCCGAGCAGCACGGAGGCGGGGTTCAGGCCGCCGTCGCCGGCCGTCCCCGGATACGCGAGGAAGTGCCGCACGGTACCGGGGTCGGTCGCGACCAGGTACACCAGCGGCCCGACCATCAGCAGCAGCCAGACCGGCGTCGTCCACACCTGGAGCTTGCTGAGCGCCTTCATGCCGTACACGACCAGCGGAATCACCAGGAGGGTGGAGACCAGGTAGCCCAGCCAGAGCGGCAGGCCGAGGCCGAGCCTCAGCCCCTGCGCCATGATCGAGCCCTCGGTGGCGAAGAAGATGAAGGTGAAGCTGGCGAAGATGACGCTGGTCAGGACCGAGCCGTAGTACCCGAAGCCGGAGCCGCGGGTGATCAGGTCCAGGTCGATGTTGTAGCGGGCGCCGTAGTACGCGAGGGGGAAGCCGGTCACGAAGATGACGACGGCGGCGACCAGGATCGCGGCCAGCGCGTTGCCGGTGCCGTGGGCGAGGCCGATGCCCGCGCCGATGGAAAAGTCGGCGAGGTAGGCGATGCCGCCCAGCGCGGTGGTCGCCACGACCATCGGCGTCCAGCGGCGGTAACTGCGCGGCGCGAAGCGGAGGGTGTAGTCCTCCAGCGTCTCCTTCGCCGCCTGGTCGGTGTCCGGCCGGCCGGTGCGCGGCGCGGCCGGCGCGGTGTCCGCCTCGGGGTGCAGCCCTGTGTCCAGCCCTGTGTCCATGGTGGGGACCCTAGGAAGCGCGTGTTACCTGCATCCGCTCGCGCGATGTCGCGGAGGTTTCCCGGTGTTACGGAAGATGCGCCGATGGGCGGGACCGTGTCGGGAACGTATGCCACCCGCCGGCCCCGGCCCTGCCCGCCGTCAACCCCTCTACAGCCGCGCCGTCTTCAGCGCCATGTGGAGGAGCAGCCGGTCGGCGCCCTCGTCGAGGTCCAGGCCGGTGAGTTTCTCCACCCGGCCCAGCCGGTAGTAGAGCGTCTGGCGGTGGATGCCGAGCGCCTGGGCGGTGCGGCTCGCCTGGCCCGCGCAGTCCAGGAACTCCTCGACGGTGCGGGCCAGTTCGGCGTGGTGGGGGGAGAGCAGCGGGCGAATCGTTTCGTCGGAGACGCCGGCCGGCAGGCCGGTCAGCATGCGGTACGCGCCGATGGCGTCCCACTGCGCGACCGGACCCAACCGCGGCTCGGCATGCGCTGCGCGGGCGGCGGCCAGCGCCTCGTGCCAGGCGCGGGGCAGGTCGGGCAGCTCCTCGCGGGCGGTCCCGATGCCGGCGGCGGCCCCGCCGCCGGCCCGCGGGGAGCGCAGCAGGTGCTCGGCGGCGGAGTGCGCGGGCGCGAGTCCGCCGGCCGTCCGCAGGCGTACGAGCGCGGCGAGGGTGTGCCCGGACGTCCCAGGTCGGGACCGTGCGCCGGGCGGCCCGCCGGGGCGCCCGGCCGCGCTCCTCGTCCCGTCCGCCCCCGCCGTCCCGGCCGCCTCCAGCGGCATCGCGCTCGCGGCGAGCAGTCCCGGCAGGCCGGGCAGCGGAGCCGCGTCGGTGTCGGAGGTGTCCCAGGGCGTCACGGCGACCACCGCGAGCGGTGCCTCGGTCGCGCCGGGCCGCAGCGCGCCGTGCAGCGCCGCCGCGGCGGCCTGCCGGTCCTGCGCCCCGCTCAGCAGCAACTCCCTCAGCAGATCGCCCAGTTCGGCGCCTGCCCGGGCCTCGGCGGCCAGCAGCGCGCCGATCCGCGCGGCGGTCTCCATCGCCTGCTCGATGCGCGGGTCGGGCGGCGTGGAGCGGCCTCCCAGCTCCAGGTTGCTGAGGTGCCCGTCGTCCAGCAGCCAGACGTAACCGTGCACGATGCCGCGGTGGCGTACCGGCAGGCAGATGCGGCCCTTGAAGACCCCGGCGGCCGGGTCGGGAGGGATACGCAGCGCGGATGTGGCGCGCGCGATGCCGAACCCCTCGAACCAGGCGCGGACGGCGGCCGTGGACCGGCGTTGCAGGATCGACCGGGTCCGCACCGGGTCCATCATCGAGTCGTCGTCGCCCTCATGCGCGCCGAACGCGATCAGCCGGAAGTCGCGGTCCTCCAGCGTCGCGGGCGCGCCGAGCGCCGCCGAGATCTCGTCCACCAGCTGCTCGTAGTCCCCTGGCATGCGCCGTCCGGCTCCTCTCCGGTCACCTCTGCGTCAGGTGTCACGGCACATTCTCATACATCTGTCTGAGATCCCGGACACGAAGGCGTGACAGCTGTCGATGGCTACCGACGTACCGTGAAACTTACGTTTCTGGTGGCTCGTCCTGCCGGCGCGCCTTGCTCGCTCGGCATACGTCATCCGTGAACCGTGGAGGTGCCCCGTGCTGGGTCCCGTGATCCTCGCCGCAGCGCGCAGCGACAAAATGCGCCGTCTCGTCTCGGCCGCGCCGGTCACCCGCCCCGTCGTCGACCGCTTCATCGCGGGCGAGAACCTGGGCGACACCGTCCCCGCCGTCCGCTCCCTGGCCGACGCCGGCCTGGAGGTCACCCTGGACGTGCTGGGCGAGGACATCACCGACCCCGCGCAGGCGCTCCGCAACCGCGACGCCTACCTGGAGCTGGTGGAGGGCCTCAAGCCGCTCGGCCTGGGCACCCGGGCCGAGATGTCGGTCAAGCTCTCCGCCTTCGGGCAGGCCCTGCCCGGCGGCCACGAGCTGGCCCTGAAGAACGTCACCCCGGTCGTCGAGGCCGCCGCCGCGATCGGCACGACGGTCACCCTGGACATGGAGGACCACACCACCGTGGACTCCACCCTCGCGATCCTCGCTGAGCTGCGGGAACGCTTCCCGCAGACCGGCGCGGTGCTGCAGTCCTACCTCTTCCGTACCGAGGACGACTGCCGCGCGCTGGCCGGGGAAGGCTCGCGAGTGCGGCTGGTGAAGGGCGCGTACAAGGAGCCCGCCACCGTCGCGTACCAGGACAAGGCCGAGGTGGACAAGGCGTACGTCCGCTGCCTGAAGATCCTGATGGCGGGCGAGGGCTACCCGATGATCGGGTCGCACGACCCGCGCATGGTCGCCATCGCCCAGGACCTCGCCTTCCGCGCCGGCCGCAAGAACGAGGACTACGAGTTCCAGATGCTCTACGGCATCCGGGACGACGAGCACCGCAGGCTCGCCGCGGAGGGCCACCGCATGCGCGTCTACGTCGCCTACGGCACCGACTGGTACGGCTACTTCATGCGCCGGCTCGCCGAGCGTCCCGCGAACCTCGCGTTCTTCGCCCGTTCGCTGCTCACCCGCAGCTGACCCCGGGGGCCGAACCCGGCCCCGTACAGACTTCGCACCCGCACCCGACAGAAGGAGACACGGCCGCCATGGACGCTGTGACCCACGTCCCCGCCCCGTACAACGAGCCGGTGCACGGCTACGCCCCCGGCTCCCCGGAGCGCGCCCGCCTGGAGGCGAAGCTCAAGGAGCTCGCCGAGAACCCCATCGACCTCCCCATGACGATCAACGGGGAGAAGCGGATGGGCGGCGGTGAGCGCTTCGACGTCGTGCAGCCGCACAACCACAAGGCCGTGCTGGGTACGTACGCGAATGCCACCAAGGCCGACGCGCAGGAGGCCATCGATGCGGCGCTCGCCGCGGCCCCGGCCTGGCGCGCGATGTCCTTCGACGACCGTGCGGCGATCCTGCTGAAGGCCGCCGACCTGCTGTCCGGCCCGTGGCGCGAGACCATCGCCGCCTCGACCATGCTGGGCCAGTCCAAGACCGCCCAGCAGGCCGAGATCGACGCGCCGTGCGAGCTGGTGGACTTCTGGCGCTTCAACGTGCACTTCGCGCGTGAGCTGCTCCAGGAGCAGCCGCTGGTGCAGCCCAACGGCGTGTGGAACCGGCTGGACCACCGTCCGCTGGAGGGCTTCGTCTACGCGATCACGCCGTTCAACTTCACCGCGATCGCCGGCAACCTGCCCACCGCCCCGGCCCTGATGGGCAACGTGGTGGTCTGGAAGCCGTCCCCGACCCAGACCCACTCCGCCGTGCTGCTCATGGAGCTGCTGGAGGAGGCCGGACTGCCCAAGGGCGTCATCAACCTGGTCACCGGCGACGGCAAGGACGTCTCCGAGGTCGCCCTGCCGCACCCGGAGCTGGCCGGCGTGCACTTCACCGGCTCGACCAAGACCTTCCAGTACCTGTGGAAGGAGGTCGGCCAGAACATCGAGAAGTACCGCTCCTACCCGCGGCTGGTCGGCGAGACCGGCGGCAAGGACTTCATCGTCGCGCACCCCACCGCCGACCCGGCGCTGCTGAAGACCGCCATCACCCGGGGCGCCTTCGAGTACCAGGGTCAGAAGTGCTCGGCCGCCTCGCGTGCCTACATCGCCCGCTCCACCTGGGAGAACGGCTTCAAGGACGACCTGGTCGCCGAGGTCGAGTCGCTGGCCATGGGTGACGTGACCGACCTGTCGAACTTCATCGGCGCCGTCATCGACGACCGGTCCTTCGCCAAGAGCAAGGCCGCCATCGACCGCGCCAAGGCGGACCCGGCCTGCGAGATCGTCGCGGGCGGCACGTACGACGACTCGGTGGGCTACTTCGTCCGCCCGACCGTCATCGCCTGCTCCGACCCGGAGAACGAGGTCTTCAAGACCGAGTACTTCGGCCCGATCATCGCCGTCCACGTCTACGAGGACGCCGACTTCGACGCCACCGTCGAGCAGATGGAGTCGGCCTCGGCGTACGCGCTGACCGGCGCCGTGATCGCCAAGGACCGCGAGGTCGTCGCCGCGGTGTCGGAGAAGCTGCGCTTCGCGGCCGGCAACTTCTACGTCAACGACCGCCCGACCGGCTCGATCGTCGGCCAGCAGCCCTTCGGCGGCGGCCGCGCCTCCGGCACCAACGACAAGGCGGGTTCGAAGTTCAACCTGCTGCGCTGGATGTCGCCGCGGTCCATCAAGGAGACGATGGTCGCCCCGACGGACTACCGCTACCCGCACATGGGCTGACGCCCCGGGCAGCCGCGGCCCCCGGGCCACACGGACTCCGCCCCCGGCCCCGCAGCACAGGCTGCGGGGCCGGGGGCGGTCTCATGTCGGCGGCCGGGTCAGTGCCCGGTCACGCCGCCGTTGTCGCGGCGGTCCAGCGCGCGCTGGAGTGCGGCGGCGGCGTTCCTGCGGTCGGTCTCGCCGGACGTCCGCACGCGGTGGCGGATCCTACGGGCGGGGGCAGCGGTGTCGGCCATGTCCACGTCTCTCCTTAGATCGTCAGCTCGATCCCCGAGATGCCAAGAAGGCGGAATGCGACGCCGGAGCGGGCGGGGCCGGGTCGCGCCAGGGGTCGCCTGTGCGTGCGCGCCGGGCCTGAGCCGCCATCGCTGGATGAAGCGAGACGTTCGGCTTCTACAAAGTTAGGACAGTGGGACGGTGCTGTCTGCACAATTACTTGGGCTTCCTACTATCTGAGACGGGTCCGTGCGTGCGGCGCCGGCCACGCCTCTGGTGACCTGCTGTTTTCCGCTCCGGCCGAGTCGCCGTGTCGGATGGTTCACACCCGCTTCCGAGTGTCCCGGTGGGACATGTGTCCCATTGGGACACATCTGGGTGTACGGTGCATGTATGGCTGGCGAAGCGCCCGAACCGGACCGAAAGGCACGCGCCGCGCGCCGCACCCGGGACCGGCTCGCGGCCGCCGCACTCGCCCTCGCGCTGGACCGCGGTCTCGCCGCCGTCACCGTCGAGGAGATCGCCGCGCGCGCCGACGTCACCCGCCGCACCTTCAGCCGTCACTTCACCGGCAAGGAGAGCGCCGTCGTGGACTGCCTCCGCGCCGACGCCGACCGGATCAACCGCGCGCTGCGCGCCCGGCCCGCCGGTGAACCGCCGCTGACCGCCTACCACCGGGCCGTACGGGACTGGCTCGCCGACCCGGACGCCCCCGCCTGGCACCGCCGACCGCGGGTGTTCGACCTGCTGCGCCTCGCCGAGCAGGAGCCGACGCTCTTCGCCGCCCTCCAGCACACCCGGGTGGACGCCCAGGAGGACGCCGTCCGCATCCTCGCCGACCGGCTCGGCACCGACCCGGACACCGACCTGCGCCCCGCCGTCCTGGTGGGCGCGTGCGCCGGGGCCCTGATCGCCGCGCAGACCGCCTGGGTGCGCGGCGGGGACACGGGGGCGCTGCCGCGCCTGGTCGATGAGGCATTCGCGGCGCTCACCGCAGAACGAGCCGCAGCACGAGCCGCAGAACGAGGAGGTTCGCCGTGAAGGCCACCATGAAGGCCGTCCAGTACCGCACCGTGGGCGCCGCGCCCGAGGTCGTCGAGGTGCCCGTCCCCACGCCGGGACCCGGCCAGGTCCTGCTGCGGGTGACCGCCGCCGGCGTCTGCCACTCCGACTTCTCGGTCATGCAGTGGCCGGCGGGCCGGCTGCCCTTCCCGCTGCCGCTCACCCTCGGCCACGAAGGCGCCGGCACGGTCGCGGCGCTCGGCGCGGGCGTCACCGGCTTCGCCGAGGGCGACCAGGTCGCCGTGTACGGACCGTGGGGCTGCGGCTCCTGCGCCAAGTGCGCCGAGGGCAAGGAGAACTACTGCCTGCGCGCCCCCGAACTCGGCATCCGCCCGCCGGGCCTGGGCGCCCCCGGCGCGCTCGCCGAGTACCTGCTCGTCGACGACGCCCGCCACCTGCTGCCGCTCGGCGGCCTGGACCCCGTGCGGGCCGTGCCGCTCACCGACGCGGGCCTCACCCCGTACCACGCGATCAAGCGCTCGCTGCCGAAGCTGGTGCCCGGCTCCACCGCCGTCGTCATCGGCGCCGGCGGCCTCGGCCACGTCGCCGTCCAGCTGCTGCGCGCCCTGAGCCCGGCCCGGGTGATCGCGCTGGACGTCGGCGAGGAGAAGCTGGCGCTGGCCCGTGAGGTCGGGGCGCACGAGACGGTGCTCTCCGACGCGGACGCCGCGGCGACGGTCCGCGAGCTGACCGGCGGCCTCGGCGCCCAGCTCGTCCTGGACTTCGTCGGCGCGCCGCCCACCGTCACCACCGCGGGCGCGGTGGCGGCGGTCGAGGCGGACGTGACGATCGTCGGCCTCGGCGGCGGCGCGCTGCCGGTCGGCTTCGGCACCTCGGCGTACGAGGTGTCGGTGGCCGCGCCGTACTGGGGCAGCCGCGCCGAGCTGGCCGAGGTCCTGGAGCTGGCCCGGGCCGGCGCGCTCGACGTGCACGTCGAGACGTACGCCATCGACGACGCGCCGCTGGCCTACGAGCGGCTGCACCGGGGGCAGGTCAACGGCCGGGCCGTGATCCTGCCGAACGGCTGAACCGCCGGCCGCCGGCCCGGCAGCCCGCCCCGGTCACCCCTTCGCCGGGGCGGCGGCGGACCGCGTGACCTCGAAGTGGTCGATCCGCTCGCCCGTCTCGGCGAGCGCGGTGACCTTCATCCGGGGGCGGTGGCCGGTCTCCACCTCCACCGCGAGGAAGGAGAAGCCGGTGTAGCGCACCCGCGACCACGCCACCTTGTCGGTGTTCTTCCCGCCGCCCTTGACCCAGTGGTACGTCTCGACCTCGTCCAGGTCCTTCACGCGCCCCTCGTAGCTGTCCGGCACGGGGAACTTGTACAGCGCCTTGCCCGCGCCGCCCGCCGTGACGTACACGATGCCCTCGCGGGCCGAGTCCACGCTGCCGCCGACCGGCACCTTGCGGGAGACGTCGGTGCCCTTGATCGCGTCGGTGCGCTCGTAGATGTGGTTGTGGCCGTTGATGACCAGGTCCACGCCGTGCTTCTCGAAGAGCGGCAGCCAGGCGTCCCGGACGCCGCCGTCCGAGGCGTGCGAGACGGTCGTGGAGAAGGCGCAGTGGTGGAAGAAGACCACGAGGAAGTCGATGTCGCTCCGGCCGCGCAGTTCGCCGAGGCGCCGGTCCAGCCAGCGGGTCTGCTTGCCGTTCGTGTAGCCGGTGTTCGCGGTGATCTCGTAGCTGACGTCGTTGGCGTCCAGCGCGACCACGCCGACGTTGCCGTAGGTGAAGGAGTACACGCCGGGCGCGTGCCGGGGGTCCGGGCCGTTCTCCGGCAGCGACCAGCGGGCCAGCTGGCCGCCGTAGCCGTCGGGGGAGTACCAGGCCTCCATGTCGTGGTTTCCGGTCGTCACCATCCACGGCACGGACTTGGCGACCGTCTCGGTCTGGGCCAGGAACTGGTCCCACACCCGCGCGTCGTAGGTGTCCTCCTCCGAGCCCTGGCCGTCCGGGTCGGCGTAGCAGATGTCGCCCGCGTGCAGGTGGAAGGAGGGGTTCTGGCCCAGGATCAGCTGGTCGTTGGCGAGCGCGTCGTAGCTGACGCCCTGGTCGCCGAAGGCGGTGAAGACGAACTTCTCCGGCCGGGCGGGAGCCGTACGGAACGTGCCGACGGTGGAGAAGTGGCGCGCGTCGGCCGGGTCGAAGCCGTCGTGGCCGACGCCGTAGTAGTACGTCGTGCCCGGCTTGAGGCCGTCCAGCGCGGCGTGCAGGTAGTACTGGTCGACGGCCGGCAGCTTCTTCGTGAGCGCCGGGGTGTGCAGGTCGCGCACCTCCGCCTCGATCTTGCGGCTGAGGTCCCACGGCTTCAGCCCCACCCGCAGGTACGGCCGCCGCACCGCGAACGGCACCTGCCAGGAGACCCGCATCTGCGTCTTGGGGTCGGCACCGAACTGCAGGTGGCGGCCGAACGGCGCCACCAGCGAGCCGTCCACGGTGGCCGTGGCGGGCGCGGAGAGCAGCGTCGTGGACCGCGGCGCCGCGCACGCCGCGGTGGAGCCGAGCAGGCCGCTGCCCGCGACGATCCCCGCGCCGGCGGCCGAGGTGCGCAGCAGTCCGCGCCGGGTGAGCTTGGCCCGCAGGTACTCGTGCTGCTCGGCCATGGACATGCGGGCGGCGATCCGCTCCGGGATGCCGAAGCGGGGGATGTCGGGGGAGGTGGGGGTCTCACGGGAAGCCATGCTGGAAACGTCCCATCGCTCCGGAACCGGATGACGTACTCCCGGTTAACCTCAGCTGTACGGCTCACCATGTGTCCGTATGTCGGACGGTGGGTGTCAGCCCCTGGGACGAAGAGTAGGGTCCAGGCATGTCTCGCAGCATTCGCCTCGCAGTGATCCCCGGTGACGGTATCGGCCAGGAAGTCGTGGCCCAGGGCCTCAAGGTCCTCTCGGCCGTCCTCCCGCAGGACGTGAAGCTGGAAACCCAGGAGTACGACCTGGGCGCCAAGCGATGGCACGCGACCGGCGAGACGCTGCCGGACGCCGAGATGGAGTCGCTCAAGCAGCACGACGCCATCCTGCTCGGCGCGATCGGCGACCCGTCCGTGCCCTCCGGCGTCCTGGAGCGCGGCCTGCTGCTGAAGCTCCGCTTCGCGTTCGACCACTTCGTGAACCTGCGCCCGTCGAAGCTGTTCCCGAACACCAGCACCCCGCTGGCCGGCCGTCCCGACATCGACTTCATCGTCGTCCGCGAGGGCACCGAGGGCCCGTACACCGGCAACGGCGGCAGCCTGCGCACCGGCACGCCCCACGAGGTCGCCACCGAGGTGAGCCTGAACACGGCGTACGGTGTCGAGCGGGTCGTCCGCGACGCGTACGAGCGTGCCCAGGCCCGCCCGCGCAAGAAGCTGACGCTGGTCCACAAGAACAACGTCCTGGTCCACGCCGGCCACATGTGGAAGAACATCTTCGACCAGGTCGGCGAGGAGTACCCCGAGGTCACCACCGACTACCTGCACGTCGACGCCGCGACGATCTTCTTCGTCACGCAGCCGGAGCGGTTCGACGTCATCGTCACCGACAACCTCTTCGGTGACATCCTCACCGACCTCGCCGCCGCCGTGACCGGCGGTATCGGCCTGGCCGCCTCCGGCAACATCAACCCCTCCGGCGCCTTCCCGTCCATGTTCGAGCCCGTCCACGGCTCGGCCCCGGACATCGCGGGCACCGGCAAGGCGGACCCGACGGCGACCATCCTCTCCGTCGCGCTCCTCCTGCGGCACCTGGGCTACGACGCCGAGGCCGGCCGCATCGAGGAGGCCGTCGCCGCGGACCTGGAGGCCCGCGAGGGCACGGCCCGCACCACCGACGAGATCGGCGACGCGCTCGCCGGACGGGTAGCGGGCTGACGCCGCTGCTCCGACGCGACAGCTGAAGCTGTCCGAGCCCCGTAGCCCAGCGGCATGCCTGATAAGGCCCCGGCCGCTGGGCTACTCGGCGGTTGGGTGCGACCATCGACCCCAGGTCGCGCTTGAGCATTACGTCACCTCCTTCCTCTCCGCGGTCCCATGCGAGCGATAATCGGACGCGGGACCGCGTAACGGGAGGGAACTCGGACGTCCACGTACCGACAGGACGTCGTGAGCGCGGCCGCCACAACCTCACCGGTGAAGGACACGCACTCATGACGACGCCCACGATCGAGCTCAAGCCGTCCGCGCACCCGCTGCCCGCAGCGGAGCGCGAGAAGATCCTGGCCAGCCCCGGCTTCGGCCGGCACTTCACCGACCACATGGTGACGATCCGGTGGACCGAGGGCCGCGGCTGGCACGACGCGCAGCTCGTCCCGTACGCGCCGCTCTCGATCGACCCGGCGAACATGACGCTGCACTACGCCCAGACGATCTTCGAGGGCCTGAAGGCGTACCGCCGGCCCGACGGCTCCGTGGCCACCTTCCGCCCCGAGGCCAACGCCCAGCGCTTCCAGCGCTCCGCGCGCCGCCTGGGCATGCCCGAGCTGCCCGTCGAGACCTTCCTCGCCGCCTGCGACGCGCTGGTCGAGCAGGACAAGGACTGGGTCCCGGCGCACGGCGGCGAGGAGTCGCTCTACCTGCGCCCGTTCATGTTCGCCGCCGAGGTCGGCCTCGGCGTGAAGCCCGCCAACGAGTACCTCTTCCTCGTGATCGCCTCGCCCGCCGGCGCCTACTTCCCCGGCGGCGTGAAGCCCGTCTCCATCTGGCTGTCCGAGGACCGGGTGCGCGCCGTCCCCGGCGGCATGGGCGACGCCAAGACCGGCGGCAACTACGCCGCGTCCCTGCTCGCCCAGGCCGAGGCCGCCGAGAAGGGCTGCGACCAGGTCGCCTACCTCGACGCCGTGGAGCACAAGTGGGTCGAGGAACTGGGCGGCATGAACCTGTACTTCGTCTACGGGAACGGCGGCAAGGACGGCCGGCCGAAGATCGTCACCCCGACGCTGACCGGCTCGCTCCTCGCGGGGGTCACCCGTGACTCCCTCCTCACCGTCGCCCGCGACCTGGGCTACGAGGCGGAGGAGGCGCGCGTCTCCATCGACCAGTGGCAGGCCGACACCGAGAACGGCACGCTCACCGAGGTGTTCGCCTGCGGCACCGCCGCGGTCATCACGCCCGTCGGCACCGTGAAGCGCGCCGGCGCCGAGTGGCAGCAGAGCGGCGGCGAGCCCGGCGAGGTCACCATGAAGCTCCGCGAGACGCTGCTGAACATCCAGCGCGGCACGTCCGAGGACACCCACGGCTGGATGCACCCCCTGGGCTGAGCCCCGCCACCGCTGGTCACGGTACTTCGGCCGGTGCCTCCGTCACGGGGGCGCCGGCCGTTGCCGCAACGGCCGCCGGGCGGCGCGTCACCACTCCGTACACCGCGGCCGTGACCAGCGCCGACAGCAGGAACGACAGGTCGATGCCGCCGGTGTACGGGACGAGCGGCCCGGTGTAGAGCGGGGTGTCCACCGCGGCCAGGCCGACCACCGAGCCGAGCGCCCACGCCACCGTCGCGGGCACGTTCCAGCCCGCCGTGTACCAGTACCGGCCGCCCCGGGAGCGGCGGTTGTAGACCTGCAGCGCCTCGGCGTCGTACACCCCGCGGCAGCGGGCGAACCCGAAGACGGTGATCACCGCCCAGGGCGTGCCGACCGCGGTGAGCAGCAGCACGAACGAGGTCATCGCGTCCTGCGCGTCCCAGGCGAAGTGGCCGAGGTAGACGAAGAACGTGGAGATCCCGGCGACGACGTACGTGGCCTGGGTGCGGGTGGCGCGCGGCAGGATCGCGTCGAGGTCCAGGCCCATCGAGTACAGCATCAGCCCCGCGTTGCCCACCGAGCCCGCCGAGGCGGCGAGGAGGAGCGGGGCGAGGAACCAGAAGGGCGCGCCGGCGACGAGCGGCCCGGCGTAGTCGTCCGCCGCGCCCACCGCGAGCGCGGTGAAGGTGCCGAAGAGCTGGGGGACCAGCAGGCCCGCGACCAGCCCGAGGCAGGTGGCGAGGAACACCGTGCGGGAGCGGTGGCGGCGCGGGGAGATGTAGCGGGTGTAGTCGCCGAGCAGCGTGATGAAGGCGATCGGGCCGCTCAGCCCGGCCGAGACCGCGGCCAGCAGCCAGGTGGGCCAGAAGCCGCCGAGCAGGTACGTGCTGCCGTGCGGCGCCGCGGTGGTGAAGTGCGGCGCGTACGCGATCAGGCCGACGGCGAGGATCGCCGTCATGCCGAGCGCGAGGACGCGGGAGAGGCGGAGCAGGAGCTTGTACCCGTAGACCGCGCCGGCGGCCGTGCAGGCGGCGAGCAGGGCGTAGACGGCCGCGTAGCTCGCGCCGCTGCCGGGCAGGCCGGTGAGCCGGGCGAGGGTGCCGACGACGGCGTCGCCGCCGACCCAGAGGGTGAGCGCGGTGTAGCCGAGCGAGAGCAGCAGGCCGATCACCGAGCCGACCAGCCGGCCGCGCACGCCGAAGTGGGCTCCGCTGCTGGTGGAGAGGTTGGTGCCGGTGCGCAGCGAGACCAGTGCGAGCGGCGCGGTCAGCAGCGTGCCGACGAGGGTGCCGGCGGTGAGGGAGGTCACCGACGGCCAGAAACCGAGCCCGAACGAGACCGGCAGCCAGCCGAAGATCACCACCCCGAGGGCGAGGTTCGAGCCGAGCAGGATCGAGACGAGGTCGCGCGGACTGCTGGTGCGTTCCTCGTCGGGGATGGTGTCGACTCCGCGTTGTTCGATCGGCATGAGAGGGCTCCTCTGAGAGGCCGGACAACTGTCGAGGGGGGTGCCGCTCCGGGACGGGGCGTTCCGCTTTTTAGAGCAGCGCTCAATGTGACCCTTACCCTCGTGCCTGGTCAACCCTTTCGGACGAAGCAATTCTCTGGTTAGAGTGACGCTCTAATCGATCAGGAGGTGTGGTGGCATGCGGCTGACCCCGACCGAGCGCGACCGGCTGTTGCTGTTCGGCGCCGCCGAACTGGCGAGAGCGCGCCGGGCACGCGGCCTGAAGCTGAACGTGCCCGAGGCGACGGCCCTCGTCGCGGACACGGTCTGCGAGGTGGCCAGGGACGGCGGCCGGCTGGCCGACGCCATCGAGGCGGCCCGCGCCGTCCTCGGCCCGGACGACGTGCTGCCCGGCGTCGCCGACGTGGTGACCGAGGTCCACGTGGAGGCGGTCTTCGACGACGGCTCCCGGCTCGCCGTCGTCAGTGACCCGATCAGCGGGGGATCGCTGGGCGACGCGGCACCGGGCGCGATCCTGCCCGGCCCCGCCGACGAAGCGCCCGCGCCCGCGGTGACCCTCCGCGTCCGCAACACCGCGACCGTCCCGGTCAGCGTCACCTCCCACTTCCACTTCTTCGAGGCCAACCCCCGGCTCGACTTCGACCGCGCCGCCGCCTACGGCATGCGGCTGAACGTCCCCGCCGGTTCCTCCCAGCGCTTCGACCCCGGCGCCGAGGAGGAAGTCGGCCTCGTGCCGATCGGCGGCGCCCGGATCGCCATCGGCTTCGCGGGCCTGGTCGACGGCCCGCTCGACGCACCGGGGGCCAAGGAAGAAGCGCTGCGGCGCGCCGCCGCCTGCGGCTACCTGGGGGCGAGCACCGAAGAGGAGGAGCGGGCATGACCATCGACCCGCAGGAGTACGCGTCCGTGCACGGCCCCCGGGCCGGCGACCGGGTCGTCCTCGGCGACACCGGCCTCGTCGTACGCGTCGAGTCCGACGCCCAGCAGCCCGGCGACGAATTCCTCGCCGGCTTCGGCAAGACGGCCCGCGACGGCCTGCACCTCAAGGCCGCCGCCGTCCGCGAGACCTGCGACGTCGTCATCAGCAACGTGCTGGTCATCGACGCCGTACAGGGCATCCGCAAGGTCTCCATCGGGATCCGCGAGGGCCGGATCAGCGGCATCGGCCGGGCCGGCAACCCCGACACCATGGACGGCGTCGACGTCGTCGTCGGCACCGGCACCTCGATCGTCTCCGGCGAGGGCCTGATAGCGACGGCGGGCGCGGTGGACACCCACGTCCACCTGCTCTCCCCGCGCATCATGGAGGCCTCGCTCGCCTCCGGCGTCACCACCATCATCGGCCAGGAGTTCGGCCCCGTCTGGGGCGTCGGCGTCAACTCGCCCTGGGCCCTGCGGCACGCCTTCAACTCCTTCGACGCCTGGCCCGTCAACATCGGCTTCCTCGGCCGCGGCTCCTCCTCCGACCCCGCCCCGCTCGTCGAGGCGCTCGCCGAGGGCGGCGCCTCCGGCTTCAAGGTCCACGAGGACATGGGCGCCCACACCCGCGCCCTGGACACCGCCCTGCGCGTCGCCGAGGAACACGACGTCCAGGTCGCGCTGCACAGCGACGGCCTGAACGAGTGCCTCTCCGTCGAGGACACCCTCTCCGTGCTGGACGGCCGTACCATCCACGCCTTCCACATCGAGGGCTGCGGCGGCGGCCACGTACCCAACGTCCTGAAGATGGCGGGCGTGGAGAACGTCATCGGCTCCTCCACCAACCCCACGCTGCCCTTCGGCCGGGACGCGGTCGCCGAGCACTACGGCATGATCGTCTCCGTCCACGACCTGAAGACCGACCTGCCCGGCGACGCCGCCATGGCCCGCGACCGGATCCGCGCCGGCACCATGGGCGCCGAGGACGTCCTGCACGACCTCGGTGCCATCGGCATCACCTCCTCCGACGCCCAGGGCATGGGCCGCGCCGGCGAGACCGTCCGCCGCACCTTCGCCATGGCCGGCAAGATGAAGGCCGAACTGGGTCCGATGGAGGGCGACGGCGCGCACGACGACAACGCCCGCGTACTCCGCTACATGGCCAAGCTGACCATCAACCCCGCCATCGCGCACGGCCTCTCCCACGAGATCGGCTCCCTCGAAGTCGGCAAGATGGCCGACATCTCGCTCTGGCAGCCCCGCTACTTCGGCGCCAAGCCGCAGCTGGTCCTGAAGTCCGGCTTCCCCGCCTGGGGCGTCACCGGCGACCCCAACGCCGCCACCGACACCTGCGAACCCCTCGTCATGGGACCGCTGTTCGGCGGCCACGGCGCCACCGCCGCCGACCTGTCCGTCGCCTTCGTCAGCGGCGCCGCGGCCGCCGCCGGCTCGCCCGGCAAGGCCTTCGACTCCCTCCCCACCCGGCGCCGCCGCGTCGCCGTCCGCGGCACCCGCGGCATCGGCCCCCGGAACCTGCTCCGCAACGACCGCGTCGGCGACGTCCAGGTCAACGGCGACACCGGCCTGGTCACCCTCGACGGCGCCCCGATGCGCTCCGTCCCGGCCGACCACGTCTCCCTGTCCCGGCTCTACTTCCTCTGAGCCGGGCCCGCCCGACCGGTCCGGCCGCCGCTCCCGTGGCGGACCGGCGCCCGACCGGGGGCGCCCGTTCGTGCGGGACGGCGCGCCCCCACCCGCCGGCCGGCCCTGCCCGGGCCGGCCCCGCGCCGGTCGCAGCGGCCTGCCCCGCTGTGGCCACCGCCCCGCCCGGGTCCCGTCCCTTCCCGGGCGGCACCGGGGCGGCCGCCCCACCCCGGGGGCCGCCCCGGCTCCCACGCTCTCGCCCTCTCCCACCGCAAGGACGCAGCTCATGACGGACCAGCCCCTGCCCTCCACCGGCGCCACCCCCGCCGCCGACGGATTCGCCATGCCCCCCGAGTGGGCGCCCCACGAGCGCACCTGGATGGCCTGGCCGGGTGCCAACTACACCTTCGGCGAAGAGGGCGACGCCACCCTCTCCGAAGCCCGCGTCGCCTGGGCCCGCGTCGCCCGCGCGGTACGCCGCTTCGAGCCCGTCACCGTCATCGCCGGGCCCGGCCAGGCCGCGAACGCCCGCGGGCTCCTCGGCCCCGACATCGACGTCGTCGAGCGGGAACTGGACGACGCGTGGATGCGCGACATCGGCCCCACCTTCCTCACCGGGAACGGTCAACTCGCCGCCACCGACTGGGTGTTCAACGGCTGGGGCGCCCAGGACTGGGCGACCTGGGAACACGACGCCAAGATCGGCGCGGAGGTCGCCGACCTCGCCGGCGCCCGCCGCTACCCCACACCCCTCGTCAACGAAGGCGGCGGCCTTCACATCGACGGCGAAGGCACCGTCCTGCTCACCGAGACCGTCCAGCTCGACCCCGACCGCAACCCCGGCCGCACCCGCGAAGAGGTCGAAGCCGAGATCCACGCCTTCCTCGGCACCACCAAGGCCATCTGGCTGCCCCGCGGCCTCACCGCCGACTACGGTCGGTTCGGCACCCGCGGCCACGTCGACATCGTCGCCGCCTTCGCCCGCCCCGGCACCGTCGTCGTCCACACCCAGCCCGACCCCGCCCACCCCGACCACGCCGTCTGCACCGAGATCGTCGAGCTCCTGCAGTCCGCCACCGACGCCCGCGGCCGGCAGCTGGAGGTCGTCGAGGTCCCCGCGCCCACCGTCACAGAAGAAGACGGCGAGTACGTCGACTACTCCTACATCAACCACTACCTCTGCAACGACGGCGTCGTCCTCTGCGCCTTCGACGACCCGCGCGACGAACACGCCGCCGGAATCTTCCGCCGGCTCTTCCCCGGCCGTACGGTCACCCTCGTCGACGCCCGTACGATCTTCGCTGCGGGTGGCGGCATCCACTGCATCACCCAGCAGCAGCCCAAGGTCTGATCAGCCCGTCGATCAGCCGGTCCAGGAGGTCCCCGTGCCCGGTCCCGCACGCCGCCCCCGGCGGCGGCTCAGCCAGCCACGCGAGCAGGTGCTCGCCGCGGCCATGACCACCATCGCCGAAGAGGGCCTGGACCGGCTCACGATGGCCGGGCTCGGCCGCGAGGTCGGCATGAGCAGCGGCCACATCCTCTACTACTTCGGCACCAAGGACGAGCTGCTGCTGCAGACCCTCCAGTGGAGCGAGGAACAGCTCGGCGCGCAGCGCCGCGCCGAGCTGGCCCGCCGCCTCCCCGCCCGCGCCCGCATCGACGCCCTCGTCGACCTCTACCTCCCCGACGGCCCCCGCGACCCCCGCTGGACCCTCTGGCTGGAGGTCTGGAACCGCTCCCAGAACGCCGACGACGCCACCCGCGAACGCCAGCTCGACCTCGAACTCGCCTGGCACCGCGACCTCGTCGCCCTCCTCGTCGAAGGCGCCTCCAAAGGCGAGCTCCGCGCCGTCGACGCCGAACGCTTCGCCACCCGCACCCGCGCCCTCCTCGACGGCTTCGGCACCCACCTCGTCGTCGGCCTGCCCGGCCTCTCCCGCGAGGAGGTACTCGGGCACGTACGCGACTTCCTGGACGAGTCGCTCACCCCGGCCACGGACCCGGGTACGGAAAGCACGGAACGTCGCTAGATCGTTGTCTTGTGCACCCTTGCCGAAAAGTCCCAGCTCCGGCACCGTTCTCGGCTATGGGACGAGAGCAGTGGAAGAAGATCTGGGTCGGGTCGGCCGGCAACATGGTCGAGTGGTTCGACTGGTTCGTGTACGCGAGCTTCGCCGTGTACTTCGCGGACTCCTTCTTTCCCAAGGGCGATGAGACCGCCAACCTCATGAACACCATGGGGGTCTTCGCCGTCGGCTTCTTCATGCGGCCCGTCGGCGGCTGGCTCCTCGGCCGGGTCGGCGACCGCAAGGGCCGCAAGGCGGCCCTCACCCTCACCGTCACCCTGATGTCCGCCTCGGCGATCCTCATCGCCGTCGCCCCCACCTACGCGGTCGCCGGCTACGGCGGCGTCGCCGTCCTCCTCGTCGCCCGCATGCTCCAGGGCCTCTCCGTCGGCGGCGAGTACGCGGCCAGCGCCACCTACCTCACCGAGGCCTCCGCGCCCGGCCGCCGCGGCTTCGCCTCCAGCTTCCAGTACGTCTCGATGACCGCCGGCCAACTCCTCGGCCTCGGCCTGCAGATCATCCTGCAGCGCACCATGTCCGAGGACGCCCTGCACAGCTGGGCCTGGCGCATCCCCTTCATCATCGGCGCGCTCGGCGCCGGCATCGTCTTCTACCTCCGCCGCAACATGCTGGAGACCGAGGTCTACGCCGAGGACGACACCGCCAACGCCGACCCCGACCGCGGCACCCTCAAGGCCCTCTGGGCCCACAAGCGCGAGGCGTTCCTCGTCATCGCCCTCACCATGGGCGGCACCGTGGCGTACTACACGTACACCACCTATCTCACCAAGTACCTCTCCGGCAGCGTCGGCCTGGACAAGCCGACCGCCTCCCTCGTCAGCTTCTGCGCCCTCTTCCTCTTCATGTGCCTCCAGCCGCTGGCGGGCAAGCTGTCCGACCGGATCGGCCGCCGCCCGCTGCTGATCACCTTCGCGATCGGCTCGACCTTCCTCACCGTGCCGATCATGACGCTGCTGCGGCACGCCGGCTCCTTCTGGCCCGCCCTCGGCCTCTCCCTGCTGGCCCTCGTCGTGGTCACCGGCTACACCTCCATCAACGCCTGCGTGAAGGCCGAACTCTTCCCCACCGGCATCCGCGCACTCGGCGTCGCCCTGCCGTACGCCATCGCCAACGCCCTCTTCGGCGGCACCGCGGAGTACGTCGCCCTGTGGTTCAAGAACGGCGGCATCGAGTCCGGCTATTACTGGTACGTCGCCGGCTGCGCCGCCGTCTCCCTGGTCGTCTACCTGACGATGCGCGAGACCCGCACCATCGACCTGCACCGCGTCACCAAGGACGGGGCGGGCCAGGGCAAGGACGCCCGTCTGCTCGCATCCTGAGACAAGGGGCACTTCGGGGGCAGTCGTGTGCAAGACTGCCCCCATGCTCTCGTTCGCCATGATTATTGGCAGCAGGCGCGCCGGTCCGCAGTGACCGCCCCGTACGAAACCGAGTACGGCGCGGCACCGTCGTCCCAGACCCGCGCGCAGACCTCTCGCACCCGCGAGAGGTTTTTTCGTTTCCCGGCCCACCCGCCACCGGGAACGGAGCGCGAGGGATCATGAGGGGACGGTGGAGCCGGTCATTCCGGTAGACCGAGATCCCGACAGGAGCCAGACCAGCATGACGGACACCTCAGAACCCTCTCCTCTGTCCGACGATTTCCACGTGTTCGACACGACGCTGCGCGACGGCGCGCAGCGCGAGGGCATCAACCTGACCGTCGCGGACAAGCTGACCATCGCACGCCACCTGGACGACTTCGGCGTGGGCTTCATCGAGGGCGGCTGGCCAGGCGCCAACCCCCGGGACACCGAGTTCTTCCAGCGGGTACAGGAAGAGGTCCCCTTCCGCCACGCACAGCTGGTCGCCTTCGGCGCCACCCGCAAGGCCGGCGTACGCGTCGAGGACGACCCCCAGGTCACGGCCCTCCTGGATGCCAAAGCCCCGGTCATCACCCTGGTCGCCAAGTCCCACGTACGCCACGTGGAGCTCGCCCTGCGCACCACGCTGGACGAGAACCTGGCCATGATCCGGGACACCGTCGCCTACCTGCGCGAACAGGGCCGCCGGGTCTTCCTGGACTGCGAGCACTTCTTCGACGGCTACGCGCTGGACGCCGACTACGCCAAGCAGGTCGTCCGCACCGCCAGTGAGGCCGGCGCCGACGTCGTCGTCCTCTGCGACACCAACGGCGGCATGCTCCCCGCCCAGGTCACCGCGGTCGTCCGCACCGTCCTTGCGGACACCGGCGCGCGGCTGGGCATCCACGCCCAGGACGACACCGGCTGCGCGGTCGCCAACACCCTGGCCGCCGTCGACGCCGGCGCCACGCACGTGCAGTGCACCGCCAACGGCTACGGCGAGCGGGTCGGCAACTCCAACCTCTTCCCGGTCGTCGCCGCGCTGGAGCTCAAGTACGGCCGCAGGGTGCTGCCCGAGGGCAAGCTCGCCGAGACCACCCGGATCTCGCACGCCATCGCCGAGGTCGTGAACCTCACGCCCTCCACCCACCAGCCTTACGTCGGCCTCTCCGCCTTCGCGCACAAGGCGGGCCTGCACGCCTCCGCGATCAAGGTCGACCCCGACCTGTACCAGCACATCGACCCCGAGCTGGTCGGCAACACCATGCGGATGCTGGTCTCCGACATGGCCGGCCGCGCCTCGATCGAGCTCAAGGGCAAGGAGCTGGGCATCGACCTCGGCGGCGACCGCGAACTGGTCGGCCGGGTCGTGGAGCGGGTCAAGGAGCGCGAGCTCGCCGGGTACACCTACGAAGCCGCCGACGCCTCCTTCGAGCTGCTGCTGCGCGAGGAGGTGCAGGGCCGCCCGCTGCGGTACTTCACCGTCGAGTCCTGGCGCGCGATCGTCGAGGACCGCCCCGACGGCACGCACGCCAACGAGGCCACGGTGAAGCTGTGGGCCAAGGGCGAGCGGATAGTGGCCACGGCGGAGGGCAACGGCCCGGTCAACGCGCTGGACCGGGCGCTGCGGGTGGCGCTGGAGCAGATCTACCCGCAGCTGGCGCAGATGGAGCTGGTGGACTACAAGGTCCGCATCCTGGAGGGCGCGCTCGGCACCGGCTCGATCACCCGCGTCCTGGTCTCCACCGGCGACGGCCGCGGCGAGTGGTCCACGGTCGGCGTCGCGGAGAACGTCATCGCCGCGTCGTGGCAGGCGCTGGACGACGCGTACGCGTACGGCCTGATGCGCGCGGGGGTCGCGCCGCAGGACTGACCGGTACGACGGCGGCCCCGCCGGGTTCTTACGAACCGGGCGGGGCCGCGCTCTGGCGGCTACCCCAGATAGGGATCCGGGCGGTTCTCCAGGAAATGCCGCAGGCGAAGCCGCTGCGTGTGGTGCATGGACAGCGCATCGATGTCCCTCGGCGCCACGAACCGGACTTCCGTCGACTCGTCCGAGACGGCCAGTGTCCCCCCGACCGCGCGGGCCGTGAAACACACGTTGAACTGCCGCCGTACCTCGCCGTCGCCGTACTCGATGACGTGGCGGGGATCCGTGTACGTACCGACCAGACCGGTGATCTCCACGTCCAGCCCGGTCTCTTCCTTGACTTCCCGGACCGCTGCACCGGACAGGGAGTCCCCCAGCTCCATGGCGCCCCCCGGGAGGGCCCACAGACCGTTGTCGACGCGCCTCTGGAGAAGGATGCGTCCCTCGGCATCGGTGACCACGGCGGAAGCCGCCACGACCATGCTGTTCGGCTCGGAAGCGTCCGGATCGTCGAAGTATTCGGTACGGGCCATGGAGCGCGCCTTCGCCTGGCTGCACCAGTTCAAACGGCTCCGCACCCGATACGAACGACGCGCCGATCTCCACCAGGCCCTGCTCGAACTGGCCTGCAGCCTCATATGCCTCCGCCGCCTGCGAACCTCATCCTGAAGCGATCAGTTGGCTACGTGTCGTGTAGCGGTGGTTTCCAGCCCGCCCTGATCATCCCTGCTCGCCGAGCACGAGAAGCGCTCGCCTCGGCGCCTACCGCATGGCTTCATTGGGCACGGCATGGACGATGGGATAGGGGTTGAGTGGAAGGTCGGCGCCGCCGCATTGGTTGAAGGGGCTACCGACCGGAAGCCCCAGGAAGTTGCCGTCGGCCGAACCGGTGCCGGCCGATGTGGTGTCGGTCGCGCGGGGCGTGCTGTGGTGGTTGGCGCACGTGGTGCCGAAGGCCGGCGACAGGAAGTCTCCGATCCCACCTGCGGAGGCGGGGGTGGCCATGGCGAGTGGGGCCCCCAGGGCGGCTGCTGTGATGGTGAGAGCGGTGGCTGTCGTACGAGTGGTCATGCTCTGCAAACGCCAAACGTAACGGCAGGACACGAACCACGTGCGCCCCTCATGATTGCCAGGTTTCCCATCAGGCACTCAAGAGGCTCCGGCAGGCTCAGCCCGTACCAGCGCAGCCGCCAGAGGTCGAAGATTCCGCTCCCGTCAGCTGCGCAGTCGACATCGACCTCAGTGCCGTTGTCGCTGACGAAGAGGTGGACGCCCGGCACGGCGAGCGACTGCCCTTCCCGATCTAGGGCGCGACCGCGGCCCCGGCCGGTTCCCAGGGGGGAGGGACCGGCCGGGGCCGCGCTGTTCTGCCGGCGGCCGGGTCAGGCGTTCTTGACCGCCGAGATGTCGAAGGTCAGCTTCACCTTGTCGCTGACCATCACGCCGCCCGTCTCCAGCGCGGCGTTCCAGGTGAGGCCCCACTCCGAGCGGAGGATGTCGGCGCTGCCCTCGAAGCCCACGCGCTCGGCGCCGTAGACGTCGGTGGCGGAGCCGTTGAACTCCAGGTCGATGGCGAGCGGCTTGGTGACGTCCTTGATCGTCAGGTCGCCGGTGACCCGGTACGTCGCGCTGCCGGTCTGCTCGACCGCCGTGGAGCGGAAGGTCATCAGCGGGTACGTCTCGGCGTCGAAGAAGTCGGCGCTCTTCAGGTGGCCGTCGCGGTCCGCGATGCCGGTGTCGATGCTGGCGATCTGCACGTCGATGGTGGCCGTCGAGGCGGCCGGGTTCGCGCCGTCCAGATGGAGGGTGCCCTCGTGGGCACCGAAGGCGCCGCGGACGTTGGTGACCATGGCGTGCCGCACGGTGAAGCCGATGCTGCTGTGCGCCGGGTCGATGGCGTAGTCGCCGGTCAGCGCGGCCAGCGCGGGGTCGACGGCGGGAGCCGCGGCGGCGGCGGGGGCGGACGTCTCGGCAGTGCGCTTGCGGTGGAACAGAGCCATGGCTCCTCCTCGGGGGACGGGTCGGGGGACCTCGGGCGTCGGTGTCGAACTTCTTGTTTAACGTTCAACGAGATCGAGCGTAGACCCCTCTGGTTCAAAATTCAACCTTTCCGACCTTTCCGTCGGGGAGAGGCCGGATCGGCCTTCGTCCGTCCCGCTCGCGGGGGCTGGCGACGCGCGTAGAGGTCGGGCATCATCTGCGGTGCTCCACCTGCACCGCCGAAACATCCGTCGCACGGTCACCGGTTCACCGCAGGAGGTTCCCCATGAGAGTCCGCGCCGTCCTCAGCACGCTGGCACTCGTCCTCGGCGCCCTCTTCGCGCCCGGCTTCGGCGTCCTCACCGACGCCGGCGAGGCGCACGCCGTCACCAAGCTCACCCACGCCCAGGCCACCACGATGTTCCGCGACGCCGGCATCACCTGGTCCTCCTCCGGCGGCTGCTCGGACCGCAACACCCCGACCTGCACCTCCTTCGACCAGCTGAACCAGGCCACCGCCCAGGGCGCCGTCACCCTCAAGAAGGCCAGCGGCTGCGCGCTGAACATCACCGGCGGCACCGAGACCGGCCACGCGAGCGGCACGTACAGCCACTGGAACGGCTACAAGCTCGACTTCGCGCTGAACACCTGCGTCAGCAACTACGTGACCGGCAGCTTCGCCTACATCGGCGTACGCGGGGACGGTGCGCCGATGTACCGGTCGGGGTCCGGCAACATCTACGCCAAGGAGGGCTCCCACTGGGACGTCCTCTACTACAACTGCGGCGGCTGCTGACCATGGCCGCGCCCGCTTCCCACTGGTCCCGCAGGGGCTTCCTCGCGGCGGGCGGCGCAGGCGCGGCCGCCCTCGCGCTGCCCGCGCCGGACGCCGTCGCCGCCGGTTCCGGCCGGGCGGCCCCCGCCGCCGACGAGTTCGCCGCCCTGCGGCAGCGCTGGGCCGACCTCCAGCTGGGCACCGGCTACGACCCGGCCGCCGAGCCGTACGCCACCCGGCTGCGGGAGACCGGCGACCTCGCCCGGCGGTTCCGTACGGCCATGGCGCCGGCCGCCGCCTCGCTCTGGTCGGACGCTCCGTTCGACCCGCCGGCCGGCATCACCCGCAGCTACGGCCGGCTGAACACCATGGCGCAGGCGTACGCCCAACCCGGTACGGGCCTCACCGGGGACGCCGGCCTCCTCGCCGACGTGCTCAAGGGCCTCGATCATCTCGACGCGAAGGTCTACAACGCGGCCACCACCCGGTACGGCAACTGGTGGGAGTGGCAGATCGGCAGCCCGCGGCTGCTCCTGGACACGATGACGATCGTCGACGAGAAGCTGAGCGACGCGCAGCGCGACCGGTACCTCGCCGCGGTCGACCACTTCGTGCCGGACTCGATGCTCGGCGACTACACCGGCACCAGCACCGGCGCCAACCGCGTCGACCTGTGCCGGGTCGTCGCGGTGCGCGGCGTCCTCGGCCGCTCGGCGGCCAAGCTGGCGCTGGCCCGGGACGCGCTCTCGCCGGTCTTTCCGTACGTGACGAAGGGCGACGGGCTGTACGCCGACGGGTCCTTCGTCCAGCACACCTGGGTCGCCTACTCCGGTACCTACGGCTTCGTGCTGCTGGACGGGCTCGGCCGGCTGTTCACGCTGCTGCGCGGCAGCAGTTGGGAGGTGACCGACCCGAAGCGGCAGATCATCTTCGACAGCGTCGAGAACGCCTACGCGCCGCTGCTGCACAACGGCCTGATGATGGACAGCGTCAACGGGCGTGCCATCAGCCGCGGTCACCTCGCCGACGACGACCGGAAGGTGCTGCGCAGCGACCACTTCCACGGGCACGCGCTGCTGGCCGCGGTGACGGTGCTGGCGCAGGGTGCCTCGGCCGCCGAGCGGGACCGCTGGCACGCCATGGTCAAGGGCTGGATCGAGCGGGACAGCACGCTGGACGTGCTGACCGACCGGCAGTTCGGGGTCGCCGACGCCGCGCGGCTGGCCGCCGTCGCCGCCGGGCCGGCCCCCGCGGCGCCCGAACCGGTCGCACACAAGCTCTTCCCCGCCATGGACCGCGCCGTGCACCGCACCGCCGGCTTCGCCGCGAACATCTCCATGGCCTCGCAGCGGATCACGTACTACGAGAACGGGAACGGCGAGAATCCGCGGGGCTGGCACACCGGGGCCGGGATGCTCTACTGGTGGGGCGCGGACTTCGGGGGCGGCCAGTACACCGACTCCTTCTGGCCGACGGTGGACCCATACCGGCTGCCGGGGACGACCGTCTCCACCAAGAAGCTCGCCGACAACGAGGGCGGCGGCTGGGGCGAGCCGAAGCCCGCCGCGACCTGGGTGGGCGGCACCACGGACGGCGAGTTCGCGGCCGTGGGCCAGGACGTCCGCGGGCTGTCCTCGACGCTGCGGGCCAAGAAGTCCTGGTTCTGCCTGGCCGACGCGGTGGTGTGCCTGGGCGCGGGGATCACGGGTCAGGACGGCGTGCCCGTCGAAACGGTCGTCGACAACCGCAACCTGGGCGCCTCGGGGAGCCCGGTCCTCACCGTCGACGGTGTCCGGCAGCCCGCCGCGACCGGCTGGTCCGGCGCCTTCCCACGGGCCCGCTGGGCGCACCTGGAGGGGCACGGCGGCTACGTCTTCCCCGGCGGCGCGGGGCTGCGGGCGCTGCGCGAGGCCCGTACCGGCGCGTGGCGGGACATCAACACCGGCTCCTCGGCGGATCCGGTCACCCGTCGCTACCTCACGCTCTGGCAGGACCACGGCACCGATCCGGCGGACGCGTCGTACGCCTACGTCCTGATGCCGGGTGCCGGGCAGCGGGCCCTCGCGGCGCGCGCCGCCGACCGGCACTGGCTGCGGGTGCTCGCCAACAGCGGCGGGGCGCAGGCGGTGGAGGTGCGCGCGCTGGGGGTGACGGCGGCGAACTTCTGGCGGGCCGGCACGGCGGGCCCGCTGACGGCCTCGGCGCCGGTCTCCGTGCTGGTGCGCGGGCGCGGCCGGACGGCGACGCTGTGCGTGGCGGAGCCGCCGCGCACGGGGGAGCCGGTGGAGCTCGTCTGGGACCGGCGGGTGCGCGGCGTGGTGAGCGCCGGGCCGGGCGTCACGGTCCTGGAGACCGGCCGGCGGCTGCGCCTGCGGGTGGCACCGGGGACGGTCTGCGCCACCTTCCGCTGTACGGTCACCACAGGCTGACCCGGCCGCCGGGCGGCGCGGGCCGGGCCCCGCCGCCCGGCGGCGGCACGGGGTCGGTGGCCGGCGGCGGTACGGGCCGGTGGCCGGGAAGCGAGGTCAACCGGCGGACCGCCACAAGACAACACCGGTGTCTTTTGTGGGCCCCACACAGTGCCCGGAGAGTGGTCCTTTGCGTCCGGGCCCGGCCCGCGCCCCGCGTACAGCGTGGTTCTGTTCTGCCTGCCCACCAAATCGCGCTCGACGTTGTACGAAACCGACATCGGTTCAAGAGCAGGTGTCCGCGTACCGTCGACGTATGACCACTGTCGAAGATGCGCCCGCCGAGGCGAACGACGCCCGCGGGCGCGTCGCCGAGCTGCACGCGATCCGTGAGCAGGCCCGGCGAGGCCCGAGTGAGCGCGCCACCGAGGCCCAGCGCGCCAAGGGCAAGCTCACCGCCCGCGAGCGGATCGACCTCCTGCTGGACGAGGACTCCTTCAACGAGGTGGAGCCGCTGCGCCGGCACCGGGCGACCGGCTTCGGCCTGGAGAACAAGAAGCCCTACACCGACGGTGTGATCACCGGCTGGGGCACCGTGCACGGCCGTACCGTCTTCGTGTACGCGCACGACTTCCGGATCTTCGGCGGCGCGCTGGGCGAGGCCCACGCCACCAAGATCCACAAGATCATGGACATGGCCATCCAGGCCGGTGCGCCGCTGGTGTCGCTGAACGACGGTGCCGGCGCCCGTATCCAGGAGGGCGTCTCGGCGCTCGCCGGCTACGGCGGCATCTTCCAGCGCAACACCAAGGCCTCGGGTGTCATCCCGCAGATCTCGGTGATGCTCGGCCCGTGCGCGGGCGGCGCGGCCTATAGCCCCGCCCTGACCGACTTCGTCTTCATGGTCCGGGAAACCTCGCAGATGTTCATCACCGGCCCGGACGTGGTCCGCGCGGTGACCGGCGAGGAGATCACCCAGAACGGGCTGGGCGGCGCCGACGTGCACGCCGAGACCTCGGGCGTGTGCCACTTCGCGTACGACGACGAGCAGACCTGCCTGGAAGAGGTGCGGTACCTGCTCTCGCTGCTGCCGTCGAACAACCGGGAGAACCCGCCGTCGGTCCCGTGCGACGACCCGGCGGACCGCTCGGGCGACGCCCTGCTGGACCTGGTGCCGGCCGACGGCAACCGCCCGTACGACATGCGCAAGGTCATCGAGGAGCTCGTCGACGACGGCGAGTTCCTGGAGGTCCACGAGCGCTGGGCGACCAACATCATCTGCGCGCTGTCCCGCATGGACGGCGAGGCGGTCGGCATCATCGCCAACCAGCCGCAGTCGCTGGCGGGCGTGCTGGACATCGAGGCGTCGGAGAAGGCCGCCCGCTTCGTCCAGATGTGCGATGCTTTCAACATCCCGATCCTCACGCTGCTGGACGTCCCCGGCTTCCTCCCGGGCGTCGACCAGGAGCACGGCGGGATCATCCGGCACGGCGCGAAGCTGCTGTACGCGTACTGCAACGCCACCGTGCCGCGGATCTCGGTCGTGCTGCGCAAGGCCTACGGCGGTGCCTACATCGTCATGGACTCCCAGTCCATCGGCGCCGACCTGACCTACGCCTGGCCGACCAACGAGATCGCCGTGATGGGCGCCGAGGGCGCCGCCAACGTGATCTTCCGCAAGCAGATCGCCGAGGCGGACGACCCGGAGGCCATGCGGGCGCGCATGGTCAAGGAGTACAAGTCCGAGCTGATGCACCCGTACTACGCGGCCGAGCGCGGCCTGGTCGACGACGTGATCGACCCCGCCGAGACCCGCCAGGTGCTGATCCGCTCGCTGGCCATGCTCCGGTCCAAGCACGCGGACCTGCCGGCCCGCAAGCACGGCAACCCGCCGCAGTAACCCCGGCCGCCACCGGCCCACCACACCCGCAGCAACCCTGCGACCTTGGAGACGACGAAAGTGAACCCTGCCGATATCTCCGACCGTTCCCTGGTCCGCGTCGAGAAGGGCGAGGCCAGCGAGGAGGAGCTCGCCGCGCTGACCGCGGTGCTGCTCGCCCGCGCCGCGCACCGGCCGGCCGACATCCCCGCGCAGCCGTACGCCACGGCCGCCCGCTGGCGCCGCCTGGAGCGGCAGCGCGGCTTCCACGGCGCGCGCAGCTGGCAGCGGTGAGCAGCGGGAAACCCGCAGCGACGCACGGAAGGGCCCCGCACACCTCGGTGTGCGGGGCCCCTTTTTGCGGCTAAACCGCCGCCGCTTTCGCGGACCCGGTTGCTCGCCGTCCGGGTTCCTCAATTGATGGCCGGTGCCCTTCGGGCAGCTTCAGGTACAGCGTGAGCAGCGAGGAGACGACGTACAGCGCGGCGAAGATGATGACGACGCCGGCCGGGCCGACCGGGGTGAGGAAGAGGCTGACGATCGCCGGGCCGACGAAGGCCGCGCCGCCCGCGCCCAGGTTCAGCAGCGCCATCGCGCCGCCCTTGTTCTCCGGGGCCAGCGCCGGGATGAGCGCGGAGATCGGCACGAAGCCGGCCAGCGTGATGCCGTAGAGCATGCCGCAGACGATCGCGACGGGGTAGTTGCTGCCGACGGCCTGCGGGACGAAGTACAGCGTCAGGGTCGTGACCGCACAGCCGATGCCGCCGAAGGAGGCGATCGTCTTCCGCCAGCCGATCTTGTCGCCGATGACGCCGAAGATCAGGTTGAAGACGACGTTCGTGCCGTAGATCACGGCGAGCAGGGTCAGCCAGCGGCCCTCGCCGAAGTGCAGTTCCTTGGCGAAGAACGTGGGCAGGAACACCAGGAAGCCGAACTCCGGCGCGGTGTTGATGATGCGCACCACGCAGCCCACCGCGACCCGGGGGTGCGTCCAGGCGATCGAGAGGCTGGAGATCAGCGACTGCACCGGCTTGACCTCGGGCGGTGCCAGCCGGGCGAAGCCGGTGCGCTCCTTCACGCCGAACATGCAGAAGGCGCCGCCGAGCGCGATGATGCCGAGCGCCACCCACAGGGTGCCGAACTGGCCGAAGACCGGGTTGGTGGCGCCGGCGACCAGCGAGCCGAGCGTGGGCAGGCCGCCGGTGAAGGCCATGTAGAACCAGCCGACCGCGGACCCCATCCGGGCCATGGGCGCCGTCGCCGTGATCCACACCAGGAATCCGAAGGCGAAGAGCGGGTAGCCGAAGCCGCGCAGCCCGTAGAAGACCAGCATCAGCGGGTAGTTCTCGGGGCCGAGCGCGAAGACGAGGAAGAGGATGTCGAAGACGATCCAGATGGCCAGCCCCAGCTGCATCACCCGGCGCGGCCCCCACAGGTCCGAGAGCGCGCCGGAGAGCCAGGAGGCGAGCATGACCGTGACGCCGTAGGCGGTGATGACGTACGAGGCGTGCACCTCGGTACCGGCACCGTGGTCCGCCATGTACGGCGCGATGAAGCCCGACTCGACGCCGTCGCCGACCATGAAGAGCAGCACACCGAGGTAGCCGTAGACCAGCGCCTTGGGGATGCCGAGGCGGTCGGGCAGTGAGAGCGCCGAGGGTGGAGCCATGTCACGCCTCCGTGGGAGCGAGGGTGGTGAGGGTGGGACATCAGCAGCATGAATCCTGTGAACTTCACATGCAAGATGTGATCCTCGGTTTTCTGGGGCGTGATTCTCACAGCACCGAGCGTGATTCACGCGGTGAGGGGTGACGAATCTGTGATGCGGGTGTTAAATCCAACAGGGACGGAACAAAGGAGTGTGCCCTGATGACCACGACGCCCGACGGCCTCGGACACCACGCCGCGACCTTCCGCGAGGACTGGCTGGAAGGACTGGCCGACGCCTACGCGCGCACGCTCCGGCGGGTCCCCGACACCTTCGGCGTGGTCGGCCGCCACGCCCCGCGCCCCGGCAAGGTCGCCCTCGTCATCGGCGGCGGCTCCGGCCACTACCCGGCCTTCGCCGGCCTCGTCGGGCCCGGCCTCGCGGACGCCGCGGCGGTCGGCGACGTCTTCGCCAGCCCCAGCGCCGAGCAGATCTACCGCACCGCCAAGGCCGCCGACGGCGGCGCCGGCGTGCTGATGTCCTACGGGAACTACGCGGGCGACGTGATGCACTTCGGCTTGGCGGCCCGCCGGCTCGCCGCCGAGGGCGTGCCCGTACGTACCGTCCTGGTCACCGACGACGTGGCCAGCGGCCCGCCGCCGGTCGAGGGCCAGGAGATCGACCCCTCGCGCGACCGGCGCGGCGTGGCCGGCGACTTCTTCGTCTTCAAGGTGGCGGGCGCGGCCGCCGAGCGCGGCGACGACCTGGACGGCGTGGCCCGGGTGGCGGCCCGCGCCAACGCGATGACCCGCACCTTCGGCGCCGCCTTCTCGGGCTGTACGCTGCCCGGCGCCACCGAGCCGCTGTTCACCGTCGACAAGGGCACCACCGAGCTGGGCATGGGCATCCACGGCGAGCCCGGCCTGCGCACCACCCGCGGCCTCACCGCGAGCGAGCTCGCCGACGAGCTGGTGGACAACCTCCTCCCGGAGCTGCCGCCGCTGCCCGAGGGCGCGGGCGGCCGGGTCGCCGTGCTGCTGAACGGCCTCGGCCGGACCAAGTACGAGGAGATGTTCGTCGTCTTCCGGCAGGTCAACCGGCGCCTCAAGGACGCGGGGCTGACGCCGTTCCGGCCGGAGGTCGGCGAGTTCGTCACCTCCTTCGACATGGCAGGCGTCTCACTGTCGGTGATGGTCCTCGACGAGGAACTGGCCGCGCTGTACGACGCGCCCTGCGACACCCCGGCCTTCCGCAGCGTGCCGGGGCCGCGCGCGGCCGACGCCGACGTACGGGAGAGCCCCGCGCCCGCCGCGCCCGCGGCACCGGCCGAGGCGTCGTCCGCCGACCTGCCCGCGACCGCGGCGCTCCAGGCCGCGCTGGACCTGGTCGCCGCGAACGAGGACGAGCTGGGCCGGCTCGACGGGGTCGCCGGCGACGGCGACCACGGCATCGGGATCGTCCGCGGACTGCGCGCCGCGGTGGCCGCCGCGCGCGACGGCGAGCCGGGGCCGGCCGGTGACCCGCGCTCCGCCGGCCGGGCGCTGCTCGCCGCCGGCCTGGCCCTCGCGGACGCCTCCGGGGGCGCGTCGGGTGCGCTGTACGGCGCGCTGCTGGCCGAGACCGGCGCCGTCCTCGTACGGGCCCCGGAGGGCGCCGCCTGCACGACGGCGCTGCTCGCGGAGGCGGTGGCGGCGGCGCAGCGGGCCGTGTCGGAGCTCGGCGGCGCCGCGGTGGGGGAGAAGACCATGCTCGACGCCCTGGACCCGTTCCGGGCCGAGTTGGCGGCGCGCGGCGGGGAGGACGTGGGTGCCGCATGGCGTGCCGCGGCGGAAGCGGCCACGAAGGCCGCGGTGGCGACGGCGGATCTGATGCCGGCCCGGGGGCGCGCGGCCCGTATGGGCGACATGGGATATGGCCACGCGGACGCGGGTGCCACCTCGCTGGCGTTGATCGTCACCGCCGTGGGCAGCACGCTCCGCTGACGGCCGCGGCGCCGCGGTGGCTGGTCGCGCCCACGCGGCGGAGCTGCATGTCGACACGCTCCCGCGCCCCTGACGGCGCGCGAAGGGCCCCGCACACCACGGTGTGCGGGGCCCTTCGCGTACGGACGGTCAGCGGAGGCGGGCCATGAGGGCGTGCTCCACGAGGGTGATGAGCGCGCTCTTGGCCTCGCTGCGGTGCCGTGCGTCCGTCGTGATGATCGGTGCGTCCGGGCCGATCTGCAGGGCCTCACGGACCTCGTCGGGGGTGTACGGCTGGTGTCCGTCGAAGCCGTTGAGGGCGATGACGAACGGCAGGCCGCTGTTCTCGAAGTAGTCGACGGCCGGGAAACAGTCCGCCAGGCGGCGGGTGTCCACCAGCACCACGGCGCCGATCGCGCCGCGGACGAGGTCGTCCCACATGAACCAGAAACGGTCCTGACCCGGCGTACCGAAGAGGTACAGGATCAGGTCCTGGTCCAGGGTGATACGGCCGAAGTCCATGGCCACCGTCGTGGTGGTCTTGTCCGGCGCGTGCGTCAGGTCGTCGATCCCCGCCGAAGCGGAGGTCATCACGGCTTCGGTACGCAGCGGATTGATCTCGGAGACGGCCCCGACGAAGGTCGTCTTGCCCACGCCGAAGCCGCCCGCCACCACGATCTTCGCGGAGGTGGTGGAGCGGGCTGCACCGCTAGAGCTTGCGAAGTCCACTGAGCACCCTTTCGAGCAGTGTCACATCTGGCTGTCCGCCGGCGGACTCGTCACCGCCGGGCTGATGGATGGCGACGAGTCCGGCCTCCGCCAGGTCGGCGACGAGGATCCGGGCGACGCCGAGGGGGATGGAGAGGAGCGCGGAGATCTCGGCGACCGACTTGATCTCGCGGCACAGATGGCAGATGCGCTGATGCTCCGGCAGCTGGCCCTGCAGCTGAGCCTGGCCGGCCGTGGTGTGCACCAGTGCCTCGATGGCGAGCTGGTAGCGCGGCCGGGTGCGGCCCCCGGTCATGGCGTACGGGCGGACCAGCGGGTTCTGCGCCCCGCCGGTCGGTGCCGACGGCTCGGGACGCCGGTGCGGCTGGACCGGTTCTATACGGGGAACCCGGGGCCCCTCGTCACCGTGGCCGTACGGCGACGGAGAGGGGCTGCCGTACGTCGTGTCGTAGGGCTGCGGCGCGGGTGGCTGCGGCTGCCGGCGACTCGGCGCGGAAGGGAAGTTGAAGCGGTTGTACCCAGTCTCGCCCTGCGACTCGGGATGGTGCCCAAAATCGTACGGGTATCCGCCAGGGGGCGTTGCCACGTCTCCTCCTCCAACTTGCCGATCCGACGCCGGTCGCGCCACCGCACCCTATGGCGCGGTGGCGAGAAACGCACTGCCTGTCTGTCAGTTGAGAAGACTGCCCTGCAGTTCGGCGCGCAGGTCGGGCGTGAGAACGCTGCCCGCGCGGTCGACCAGCAGAGCCATCTCGTAACCGACGAGGCCGATGTCGCACTCGGGGTGCGCCAGTACGGCCAGCGACGATCCGTCCGAGACGGACATGATGAAGAGGAAGCCACGCTCCATCTCCACCACTGTCTGATTGACGCTCCCGCCTTCGAAGATGCGGGAGGCACCCGAGGTCAGCGAGGTGAGCCCGGAGGCCACCGCCGCCAACTGGTCGGCTCTGTCCCGAGGGAAACCCTCGGACATGGCGAGGAGGAGACCGTCTGCGGAGACCACGACCGTGTGGGACACACCGGGGGTGTTGTCCACGAAGTTGGTGATCAACCAGTTCAGGTTCTGCGCCGCCTGGCTCATCGGGCTCACACTAACGCTCCTGATCGTAGGTGCTGCCGGGGCCGAAGCCCTGTTGGTCATTCTTGGGTGCCTCCATACCGGCACTGCGTCCCTGCTGGATGCCGCGGCGCAGGTTGCTCAGCCTGCCCCGGACGTCCTCGGGCGCACGGGAGACCTGAGGGCCGCCCTGCAGGGTCTGCTCCGCCGTGCCCTCGACCAAGTTGGCCTTGGGCACGCGCCGGGGGAGACCGGAGGGAGTGATCCCGCCCGCCTTCGGCTCGCGAAGCTGCTCCGCCCGCTGCCAGCGCTCGTCGTTGGCGGTGCGCCAACCAAAGCTGTCCTCCGACGTGCTCCGCTGCTGCGGGGGCGACGCCGACTCCTCGGGCTGTTGCCACTCCTGCTGGCCTTGCGCCTTGTCGCCTCCGCGGCGCGGAAGGCCGGCGTCGGTCAGCGAGTGGGTTTCGCTCGGGGTGGGACCCGGACGATCGAATGCTACGCGTTCCTGGGGCTGTGCGGGAGCGTCCGGGCCATTGTGGTCCGATTCCGCTTGGCCGCCGAAGTACCCCTGGAACGAAGCGGGTTCGCTCCAGGCGGGACGCTGCCGGTCCTGCGCCGGGTACTGCGGCTGCTCACCGGTGGCCTCGGAAGGCCGCTGGTCAAACAGGTTGCGGCCGTCGAAGGACGGGTCGCCGTAGGTGCCGCCGGCAGGCTGGTCGTAGCCCTGCCCGGCGAAGTCCTGGGGGGCGTACGGCTGCTGCTGGAAGCCGTCGTACGCGCCGTCCGAGCCCTCCGCTTCGCCGTGCCGGGGGAGTCCGCCGAAGTCCTGCGCCGGGTTCTGCGCCGGCTCCTGGCCCTGCTGCCCACCGCGCTGCTCCGCGCCGGCCTGGGCCTCCAGCGCCGCGCGGCGCTCCTCACGGAGCAGCGAGCGGCCCACGGGGTCCAGGTCCCGCGCCTCGCTCGACGGCCGGTAGTGGTCGTCGAAGCCGAGCTCGGCGGCGGTACGGATGTCGGGCTGCCGGTCGAACGGCTGCGGGTGCTCCGGCATGATCCGGGAGACCGTGAAGTCGTCCTCGAACTGGTCCTCGCCGCCACCGCCGTGGGTGATCGCCTCCGGCAGCATGACCAGCGAGGTGGTGCCGGCCGTCTCCCCGGAGGGGCGCAGCTGGACGCGGATGCCGTGCCGGTCCGCCAGCCGGCCGACCACGAAGAGCCCCATGCGCTGGGAGATCGCGATGTCGACGGTCGGCGGGTTGGCCAGCTTGTGGTTGATGTCCGCGAAGTCCTCGGGGGTGAGCCCGATGCCCTTGTCGTGGATCTCGATCATCACGCGGCCGTCCGGGAGACGGGTCGCGGTGACCCGCACCTTGGTCTGCGGGGAGGAGAACGTGGTGGCGTTCTCCAGCAGCTCCGACAGCAGGTGCACGAGGTCGGTCACGGCCTGGCCGTGGATCTCGCTCTCCGGGACGCCCTGGAGCTCGATGCGCTCGTAGGACTCCACCTCGGAGGTGGCCGCCCGCAACACGTCGACCAGCGGGACCGGCTGGGTCCAGCGGCGGCCGGGCTCCTCGCCCGCGAGGATGAGGAGGTTCTCGCCGTTGCGCCGCATACGGGTGGCGAGGTGGTCCAGGCGGAAGAGGCTCTCCAGCTGGTCCGGGTCCGCCTCGTTGTTCTCCAGGTCGGTGATGAGCGTCAGCTGCCGCTCGATCAGGCCCTGGTTGCGGCGCGAGAGGTTGGTGAAGATCGCGTTGACGTTGCCCCGAAGCAGCGCCTGCTCGGCGGCGAGACGCACGGCCTCGCGGTGGACCTGGTCGAACGCCCTCGCGACCTCGCCGATTTCGTCGGTGGTGTTGATCGGGATCGGCTTGATCCGGGTGTCGACCCGGCCCGGGTCCGTACGGGAGAGCTGGTCGACCAGCATCGGCAGCCGCTGCTCCGCGACGCCGAAGGCGGCGGTGCGCAGCTCCTGCATGTTGCGGGTCATCGAGCGGGCCATCATGCCGGCGATGAGGAAGGCGATGATCAGCGCGCCCAGCGCGACGCCGGAGTCCACGAAGGTGGTCTGCTGCGCGTCCGAGGAGATCTGCGCGGCCTCGGCCACCGCCTTGTCGGCGAGGTCCTTCTCGATGCCGCGGTACATGTCGAACTTGCCGGTGGCGGCCGCGTACCAGGTCTTCGGGGTGATGCCCTGGGCCGCGAGCAGCTGCGGCGAGGCGCCGGAGGAGATCGCCTGGACCATCTGGTCCATGGTCGGCGGGGCACGGAAGGTGCGGCCTGCCGCGGCGGCCTGCCGCTTGGCCTGCGCCGCCTGCTCCTGCGCCTTCTTCTTGAGGGCCGCGGAGTCCTTCTTCAGGCGCTCCATGTCCTCCGGGGTGCCGCCCGAGGTGTACTCGCCGAGGGCGATGCCCTCCAGGTACGCGTACGAGGCGAAGGCGGTGAGCTGCTTCTTGTGCTCCTTGGCACCGGCCGCCGGGTGCACCAGCAGGTGGGTGCCGATGGAGCGCTGGAGCGACATGGCGGCCTTGGACAACGAGATCGCGTAGACCGTACGGCCGTAGGAGGTGATGTTGCCGGTGCCCAGACCCAGCTCGTTGGAGAACTCCATCAGCGGGTGCTGGACCTCGGTGTAGCCCTCCTCGGTCTGCACGCCGGTCAGCTGCGAGGTGTAGGCCGCCTTGCGGAGCACCTGGAGCTTGGGCTCGACCTTCTCGAAGACCGCGAGGCGGCGCTGCAGGCCCGGCTTGTCGGGCATGTTCTTGACCGCGGCGTGGAAGTCGGCGGCGGCCGCGTCGGTGTCGGCGCGCGCGTCGTCGACGGCCGGGTCGTTCTGCTTGCCCTGGAGGAGCGGCGCCGCGGTGCGGTCCCGCTCGTCGACGAGGGCCTGGCCGTAGGTGGCGGCCGCCTGGACCAGCTTCGCGGTGTTCTCGGCGTCCTGTGCCTCGTTCCACGTGCCGACCGAGGCGTTCACCCGCAGCCCGGCGAAGATCAGCGCCAGGATCACGGGGAGCAGCAGGATGGCGTTCAGCCGGGTCGCCACGCGCCAGTTGCGCGGGGAGAGCCGGTTGCCGCTCACCGGCTGGGCGGTCAGCGGACTTTCAGGCGCGTCGGTAGGCGACGCCGTATGACGCGGCGGCGGTGTGAAGTTGCCCCGCTGCGCCGCCTGCTGCGGCGCGGGGCCCGACTTGCTTCGCCTCACTCGACCAACAACCTCTCGGCGCCGGCACGTATCTCGCTGTGCCGTTTCGTTCTGGGCGTTACCTACTCCGGAGTTCAGCGAATTCCAGCACGTCAGGGCCGCGCGTTCCAAACAGTGCGCACAAGATGAGCAAGGCCGGTGGGGCGCCAGATAAAAGGGGCGTTAAGGGCGAGGCGCGGCAAAAGCCGGGGAGAAAGTGAACACAGCGAAGCCGCTTGTGCGCATCCGGTGTCCAGGTGCTGGGATTTCTCTGTCGAAACGTTATGAACGCCGGGGCCCGGCGTGTCCAAGGACACAACCGACCCCGGCGCAACTGACCAAGCCGACGCGCTACTTGAGTCGCGCCATCAGAGCGTGCTCGACGAGCGTGATGAGGGCGGCCTTGGCCTCGCTGCGGTGCCGCGCGTCGGTGGTGATGATCGGCGTGTCGGGGCCGATCTGCAGCGCCTCCCGGACCTCGTCCGGGGTGTACGGCTGCGCTCCGTCGAAGCCGTTCAGCGCGATGACGAAGGGCAGCCCGCTGTTCTCGAAGTAGTCGACCGCGGGAAAGCAGTCGGCGAGGCGGCGGGTGTCGACCAGCACCACGGCACCGATCGCACCGCGGACCAGATCGTCCCACATGAACCAGAAACGGTCCTGGCCGGGCGTGCCGAAGAGATAAAGAATCAAATCCTGATCGAGGGTGATACGCCCGAAATCCATGGCGACGGTGGTCGTCGTCTTGTCCTGGACGTGACTGAGGTCGTCGATGCCCGCCGAAGCGGAGGTCATCACGGCCTCGGTACGCAGCGGATTGATTTCGGAAACCGCCCCGACAAAGGTGGTTTTGCCCACGCCGAAACCGCCCGCCACCACGATCTTCGCGGACGTGGTCGAACGGGACTCGGCCTCAGAGCTTGCGAAGTCCACTGAGCACCCTCTCCAGCAAGGTCACATCGGGCGTGCCGCCGGCCTCACCGCTGCCACCGGGCTGGTGGATGGCCACCATGCCGGCCTCGGCCAGGTCGGCGACCAGGATCCTGGCCACCCCCAGCGGTATGTGGAGCAGCGCGGAAACCTCCGCCACCGACTTCACCTCGGCACACAGATGGCAGATGCGCTGGTGCTCCGGCAGCAGTCCGGGCAGCTGGGAGGGATCGGCCGTGGTGCTGACCAGCGCCTCGATGGCGAGCTGGTAGCGCGGCCGGGTCCGGCCTCCGGTCATCGCGTAGGGGCGGACCAGCGGCTGGTCGCCCCCGTCGGCGTACGGCTGGCTGGTATGGCCGTACGGGCCGGGCGAAGCGGGTGGCGGGGTCATGGGTCCTCCGGGCTGGACAACTGGCTGTCGTCGGGTCGGGCCGGTGGGGGGAGCTGCGGCACGTGGAATCGGTGGTGGATCAGTTGAGCAGGCTGCCCTGCAGCTCGGCGCGCAGGTCCGGTGTGAGGACGCCCCCCGCGCGGTCGACGAGCAGGGCCATCTCGTAACCGACGAGGCCGATGTCGCACTCGGGGTGCGCCAGGACGGCCAGCGACGATCCGTCGGAGATGGACATGAGGAAGAGGAAGCCGCGCTCCATCTCCACCACGGTCTGGTTGACGTTCCCGCCCTCGAAGATGCGGGAAGCGCCGGATGTCAGGGAGGTGAGCCCGGAGGCCACCGCGGCGAGCTGGTCGGCCCGGTCCCGCGGGAAGCCCTCGGACATCGCGAGCAGCAGACCGTCGACCGAGACGACCACCGTGTGGGACACCCCGGGGGTGTTCTCCACGAAGTTGGTGATCAACCAGTTCAGGTTCTGCGCCGCCTGGCTCATCGGACTCAACTAACGCTCCTGCTGGTGAGTGGGGTCCACGATGGGGTGCGTGCCGGTGTGACCGGCCTGCCGGCCCTGCTGGATGCCCCGGCGGAGATTGGTCAGGCGGCCGCGCACGTCGTCGGGTGAGCGGGAGACCTGGGGGCCGCCCGGCCGCGGCTCCTGCTGCGCAGTGCCTGCGACCAGGTTGGCACGGGGGACGCGACGCGGCAGTCCGGAGGTGGTGATCCCGCCGGCCGCCGGCTGCCGGACCTGCTCGGCCCGGCGCCACACGTCGTCGTTCGGCGAGGTACGCCACTGGGCCTGTGCCTGCGCGCCGCTGCCGGCCGGCTCGCGCCGGGGCAGCCGCGGCGCCTCGGGGACGCTCTGCGGACGGCTCGGCGGCTCCTGTGCCGCGCTGCCGCCCGGCTGGGTGAACCAGTTCGACTCGATCGTGTCGAAGATCGGGGTACGGCCGTCGCCGCCCGCGCCGCGCGGCGCGGGGCCGCCGAGCAGGTCGGCGTCGTCCGGCGCGGTGTGCGGCTGCTGCTGCGGCGGCACCTCACCGGTACGGGGGCCGCGCCCGAAGGCGTCGTCACGCCCGAAGGCACCCTCTTGACCGAAGGCACCTTCCCGGCCGAAGGCACCTTCCCGGCCGAAGGGCTCCTCCTGGCCGAACGCGTCGTCCCGGCCGAAGGAGTCCGCGTCGTACGCCTGGCCGCCGTGCGCCGGGGCCTCCTCGCCACGGGCGGACGCCGGGGCGTCCTGGGCGGGACGGCCGTCCTGCGCGGACTGCGGAGCGAACTCGCCGCTCCACAGGGGACCGGTGGGCTCGGCGGGCGCCGGGGGAGGCGTGGGGGCCTCCTCGGCGGGCCCGGACGACGGGGCCGACGGCAGCGTGAACTCGCCGCTCCACATCGGCCGACCACCCTGCGTCGGACCGCCCTGCGTCGGACCGCCCTGGGCAGGGCCGTCCTGTGCCGGGGCGGCGTCGCGGGCCGGGGCGTCCGCGCCGGGGCGCGGGCCGTCGAAGTCGGGACGCTCGAACTGCGCCGTGTCCCCGGGACCGCCGGGCGCCGGCTGCGCGAACTGCCCGGTGGTCTCGGGCCGCTCGTACCGACCGGTGTTCTCGGGCTGCGGGAACCGGCCCGTCGTCTCCGGACGCTCGTACTGCCCGGTGGTCTCCGGCCGCTCGTACTGGCCGGAGAGCTGGGGCCGCTCGTACTGCCCGGAGAGCTCCGGACGGCCGTAACCGCCGGTCGCCTCGGGCTCCTCGTGGCCGCGCGGGCGGTCCTCCTGGGCACGCCGGGGCGCCAGCGGCCAGTCGTCGGCCGCCTCGCCGCGCTCGCGCCGCGCGCCCCAGCTGGAACCGGGCTGCTGCGCGGGCTGCTGCGGCGCGGACGCGTCCGGCCCCGCGGGGCCGCCGGTCAGCTCGGCGGCCGGACCGCGGGTGGGCAGCTGCGGCCGCTCGCCGCGCGGCGCGGGCGCGCCGGTGGGCGGGGCGACGGTCGGCTGGTGGCTCGCGGCCGGCGGCTGGGCCGGCTCGCCGCCGCGCACCGGCAGCGAGGGCCGGTCCTGGCCGGCGGGCGCCGCGGGCCGGTTGCCGAAGGCGTCGTTCTGCGGGCGGGCCGGGGCCGGGGCGCCGGGAGCGTCACCGGGGGCACCGCCGGGCGCGCCCGCGCCGGGGCGCGTGGGCAGCGCGGTACGGGGGCCGGCGCCGACCTGGCCGCGCGGCTGGAGACCGGCGAGCCGGCTGGTGTGCTGGCCACCGCCCTCACCGCCGCGGCCGCCCGCGGGCTTGCCGGACTTGCCGCCCGGGCCGGGCTTCTTGCCGGCGCCGCCGCTCTGCGCGACGTCGACCGGCAGCATGACCAGGGCCGTCGTACCGCCGGAGTCCGACGGACGGAGCTGGACGCGGATGCCGTGCCGCAGGGACAGCCGGCCGACCACGAACAGACCCATCCGGCGGGACACCGAGACGTCCACGGTCGGCGGGCTGGCCAGCCGCTCGTTGATCGCCGAGAGGTCCTCGGGGGACAGGCCGATGCCGGTGTCGTGGATCTCGACCAGGACACGGCCGTCGGGCAGCGCGTGACCGGTGACCTTGACCTTGGTCTGCGGGGAGGAGAACGACGTCGCGTTCTCCAGCAGCTCGGCGAGGAGGTGCACGAGGTCGTTGACGACGCGGCCCGCGACCTCGGTGGTCGGCACGGCGCTCAGTTCGATGCGCTCGTACTGCTCCACCTCGGAGGCGGCGGCGCGCAGGACGTCGACCAGCGGGACCGGGCGGGTCCAGCGGCGGCCCGGCTCCTCGCCCGCGAGGACGAGGAGGTTCTCGCCGTTCCGGCGCATACGGGTCGCGAGGTGGTCGAGCTTGAAGAGCGAGGAGAGCTGGTCGGGGTCGGCCTCGCGGGACTCCAGCTCCGAGATCAGCGACAGCTGCCGCTGGATGAGGCCCTGGCTGCGGCGCGAGAGGTTGGTGAACATCGCGTTGACGTTGCCTCGCAGCAGCGCCTGCTCGGACGCCAGCCGGACGGCCTCGCGGTGCACCTCGTCGAACGCGGTGGCCACCTTCCCGATCTCGTCCCGGCTGTGCACGCCGACGGACTCGACCGAGGTGTCGACCTCCTGCGGGTCCGCCTCGGAGAGCTGCTTGACCAGCTCGGGCAGCCGCTTCTGGGAGACGGTCTGGGCGGTGTCCTGCAGGCGGCGCAGCGAGCGGACCATGGAGCGGGAGACGACGAACGCGCCGATCAGCGAGATGCCGAGGACGAGCAGGATCACCGCACCGTTGATGACGGCGCCGGTGGTGGCGTCGTTGCGCAGCTCGCGGGACTTCTGCTCCATCTGGGAGAGCAGCGTCGTCTCGATGCGCGACATCAGGCTGATCTTGTTGGTGTCGAGGTCGTACCAGTCCAGGTACGACATCTGCTCACCGCGGATGCCGGACTCGGTCTTGAAGCTGCGGTCCGCGAAGGAGTTCGCGTGCTCGATGTCGTCGTTGCCGCTGTCCAGGCCCTCCATCAGGGAGGCGGCGCCGGGGTAGATGTTGGAGAACCGCTTCAGCGCGGACTCCTCGTTGTCCTCGGCGGTACGGCCGGCCAGCCGGTCGTTGGCGGACAGGTGCGCGTGGCCCTTGTGCGCCAGACCGGCACTGACGAAGGCCCGCTGCATCGACGCGTACTCCTTGGCGGAGGAGAACGCGGCCAGCGAGCGGGTGCTCTGGATCATCTCCGGGTTGCTGGTCGCCTGCGCCATGTCCTGGGAGAGCGCGAGCAGGGAGGTGATGAGCTGGTTGTACGAGCTGATCGTCTGGGCGACGTTCTCCTTGTCGGAGTACGCCTTGTTGCGGACCTCGTTGAGGGTGCCCAGCTGGCGCTGGATGTCGACGATCGTGGCGCGGACGCCGGCCATGGAGCCGCGTACCGAGTCGATGTCGTCGGTGTGCTCCTTGAACGACTTGACCGCGCGGTCGGTCTCCTCGCGCGGCGCCACGACATCGGTGTCGTCCTTGGTGTTGCCCGAGCCCGCGACCGGGCCCGCCGAGCGGTCCCGCTCCTCCTGGAGCGCGTCGGCCAGCTCGGTGGCCTGCCGCGTCATCTCCGTCAGGAGCTGCATGCGGTCCAGCTGGTCGATGTTGTCCAGCTCGCTGCTGATCCGCAGACCGCCCAGCGTCGTGGCGGCGACCACGGGCAGCGCGATCAGGGAGACCAGGCGTGTGCTGATGCGCCAGTTGCGCAGCGACAGGCGGGTCCCAGGGCCCGTGGGGCCCTTGACCTTGGGGCGCTCGGCGGCGGAGTCGCCGGCCGGCGCCGGGTCGGTCCGGTCGGTCGGCAACGTGCCGCTCGCCGGACCGTTGCTCTGGGCGCGCTGCTGCGAGGAGGCGCGGTCGGTCCCGCCGCGCAGCTCCGGGTCAGCCGCAGCGCTGCCATCCCTCTTGAAACGTCCCTGCACTAGCGTCGCAACCTCTGGACCAGGCGCCCCTCCGCGTAACGGCGGGACGGTGTCGAGTCGTAGGGGGCCGCGGGCCCCATGGCGGTCGTGAGTGTGACCGGCGGGCTACTCCCTCTGGCGAAGAGAGCGGCACCCACCGCGCGGCGCTGCTCTGCGCCCCCTGCGCGCCGTGTGAAACATGCGGCGGTCCGGGGAATTCCAGCACAGTGCCGGAGCGGCAACAAGAGCGGAGGCCCTGGCTGTGACATGTGTGACGCAATGTATGGAGTGAGTAACGAGTCGTAGAAGCTCCTCCCCCTTATAACGGACTTTTACGGGCGTTCCGGTCGCCATAGCGCGACACCCGGGGTTCGGTAAAGGGGAGTGGAACATGCCCTTCGATCCGGCAATGTCCGTTTCGGCGACGGTTTTCGATCATGAAAATTGCGGCATTTGCCACACTGTTCGTGAGCAAACTCACACATTGATCACCGACTTCGCCGCACCGCCGACGGGAATGCCGCGCATAGCCTTGCGCTTTACACAGGTGCCGCTATCGCCCAGCGGCACCTGAGCCATGTCCACCACGACGCGAGATACGCGAGGCACTCCGCAGTGAAGACGACGATGATGTTCCGCTCCATAGCCAACCCGCGGCGCACCACCCTGGCGCACCTGAAGGACGCCGAGGAGCTGCAGACCGCACCGGCCGAGGACGCCGCACAGCCGGAGCACGCCGTCGAACTGCCCACCCAGACCGCCAACCCGCGCCGCACGGTCCTGATGAACGCGCCCGAGTAGGACGCGCCGCACAAAACCGGGCAGCACGCCCCGTACAAAAGGGACAGGGGCCGGAGCTGTCTCCCGCGATAGCCTGGGGTGTCCACTCCCGGTAAGAGATCAAGAGGGGCAGCGGCTTCCGTGCGCATCGCCAGATTCTCCATCGACGGCAACGTCGGCTTCGGCGTCGTCGAGGGCAACGACCTCGACGTCATCAAGGGACACCCCTTCGCCGAGTTCGAGCGCTCGGGACAGAAGGTCCCCCTGGACAAGGTGCGGCTGCTGCCGCCCGTCCTCCCCAACAAGGTCGTGGCCATCGGCCGCAACTACGCCGAGCACGCCAAGGAACTCGGCAACGAGGTCGACGACGTGCCGGTCGCCTTCTTCAAGCCCTCCACCTCCGTGGTCGGCCCCGGCGACCCCGTCGTGTACCCCGCCTTCTCGCAGGAGGTGCACCACGAGGCCGAGCTCGCCGTCGTCATCGGCCGCATGTGCCGCGAGGTGCCCCGCGAGCGGGTCAAGGACGTCATCCTCGGCTACACCTGCGCCAACGACATCACCGCACGTGACGTCCAGAAGCGCGAGAAGCAGTGGGCCCGGGCCAAGGGCTTCGACAGCTCCTGCCCGCTCGGCCCCTGGGTCGAGACCGAGCTGGACCCGAGCGACCTGACCATCCAGTGCACGGTCAACGGCGAACAACGCCAGCTCGGCCGCACCAGCGAGATGGTCCGCTCCATCGAGGACCTGATCGTCCACATCACCGAGGCGATGACGCTGCTCCCCGGCGACGTCGTCCTCACGGGCACCCCCGCCGGGGTCGGCCCGCTCAACGTCGGCGACGAGGTCGCCGTCACCATCGAAGGCATCGGCACTCTCACCAACAAGGTGATCAAGCGTGGCTAACGCGACCCCCGTCCGCGTACGTTTCTGTCCCTCCCCGACCGGCAACCCCCACGTGGGCCTCGTCCGCACCGCCCTCTTCAACTGGGCGTTCGCGCGGCACCACCAGGGCACCCTGGTCTTCCGGATCGAGGACACCGACGCGGCCCGCGACTCCAAGGAGTCCTACAACCAGCTCCTGGACGCCATGCGCTGGCTGGGCTTCGACTGGGACGAGGGCCCCGAGGTCGGCGGGCCCCACGCCCCGTACCGCCAGTCCCAGCGCATGGACATCTACCAGGACGTCGCACAGAAGCTGCTGGACGGCGGCTACGCCTACCACTGCTACTGCACCGCCGAGGAGCTGGACGAGCGCCGCGAGGCCGCCCGCAAGGCCGGCAAGCCCTCCGGGTACGACGGCAAGTGCCGCACGGTGACCCCCGAGCAGAAGGCCGCGTACGAGGCCGAGGGCCGCACCTCGATCGTCCGCTTCCGGATGCCCGACGAGGCCACCACCTTCACCGACCTGGTCCGCGGCGAGATCACCGTCCAGGCGGAGAACGTCACCGACTACGGCATCCTCCGGGCCAACGGCGCGCCGCTGTACACCCTGGTCAACCCGGTCGACGACGCGCTCATGGAGATCACCCACGTCCTCCGCGGCGAGGACCTGCTCTCCTCCACCCCGCGCCAGATCGCGCTCTACAAGGCGCTGATCGAGCTGGGCATCGCCCAGCGGATCCCGGCCTTCGGCCACCTGCCGTACGTCATGGGCGAGGGCAACAAGAAGCTCTCCAAGCGCGACCCGCAGTCCTCGCTGAACCTCTACCGCGAGCGCGGCTTCCTCCCCGAGGGCCTGCTGAACTACCTCTCCCTCCTCGGCTGGTCCTTCTCCGAGGACCAGGACCTCTTCACCATCGACGAGATGGTCGCGAAGTTCGAGATCGAGGACGTCAACGCCAACCCGGCGCGCTTCGACCTCAAGAAGTGCGAGGCGATCAACGCCGACCACATCCGCATGCTCGACGTGAAGGACTTCACCGAGCGCTGCGCCCCCTGGCTGCGGGCCCCCTTCGCCCCCTGGGACGAGGCCGACTTCGACCAGGCGGTGTTCGACGCGATCGCCCCGCACGCCCAGAGCCGCCTGAAGGTCCTCTCCGAGATCACCGACAACGTCGACTTCCTCTTCCTGAAGGAGCCGGTCTTCGACGAGGCGTCCTGGACCAAGGCGATGGGCAAGGGCGACCCGGTGGCCCTGCTCACCACCGCCCGCGCCAAGCTGGAGACCGCGGACTGGTCCAGCCCCGAGTCCCTCAAGGAGGCCGTCCTGGCCGCCGGCGAGGAGCACGGCCTCAAGCTCGGCAAGGCCCAGGCCCCGGTCCGCGTGGCCGTCACCGGCCGCACGGTCGGCCTGCCCCTCTTCGAGTCCCTGGAGATCCTGGGCAAGGAGCGGACGCTGGCGCGCGTGGACGCGGCCCTGAAGAAGCTGGCGGCGTAACCGCCCGGCCTTACCCGAACCCGAAGAGGGGCGGCGACCACACCGGTCGCCGCCCCTCTTTCGTGTATGACTGAGAGTGCAGGAACGTCTACGCAGGGGCGGTGCCGGAGATGACGCGGAACACTGAGCGTGACGCGACGAGGAGGACGCCCATGACTGTGCTCGACGACCGGCAGCAGACGCTGGTGGAGGTCTTCGAGGAGCTCGCGTACCAGATGGCGAAGCGCGACGACTCGCTTCGCGTGGAGCTCATCGGCGGAAAAGTGGGGGTCAAGGAGGTGCCGGACGGGGATCACGGCAGGGTCATCCAGTGGCTGACACGGATCTGCATTCAGGCACGCCCTGAACTGTGGCTCCATGACCAGGGCCTCAGGGTTGAGACGTATCGCACCGGACACGCTCGCCCTGACGGGACCCTCGCACCCAGCGACGCATTCGTCGGCCAAGGCGAGTGGGCGGACGCCGGCGCCGTCCTCATGACCGTGGAAGTCACCTCGTACGACTGCGACACCGATCGTCGGGACCGCCAGGACAAGCCCCGTGCCTACGCCGAGGTCGGCATTCCGGTCTACCTGTTGATCGACCGGGATCGTTGCGAGGTCGCCGTCTACTCGGACCCCGACGGAGAGCGTTACTGCAGGGTCGTGACCGTACCGTTCGGCAAGCAGATCCCGCTTCCCGATCCTGTGGGCATCGAGCTCGATACCGAGCCGCTGAAAAGCTGGGTGCGCTGATCATCCAGCGGAGTACGGTCGTCGCATGCCGATACGCGCGGTTCTCTGGGACGTCGACGACACGATCTTCGATTACGCGAGCGCCGACCGCGCCGGGATGCAGGCGCATCTCCTCGCCGAGGGCCTGACCGGCGGATACCCCTCCGTCGACCAGGCCCTTACCCGTTGGAAGGAGCTCACCGAGCTCCACTGGCGGCGGTTCGAGAACGGCGGCATCTCCTTCGAGGCGCAGCGCCGCGACCGGGTGCGGGACTTCCTCGGTACGCCGTCGATGACCGACGACGAGGCCGACGACTGGTTCGGGCGCTACCTCGCGCACTACGAGGCCGCCTGGGAGCTCTTCCCGGACACCCTGCCGGCCCTTGAGCTGTTGGCGGCGGACTACCGGCACGCGGTGCTCTCGAACTCCTCCGTGCGCAACCAGGACCGCAAGCTGCGGGTCCTGGGCGTACGCGACCGTTTCGAGGCGCTGGTGTGCGCGGCGGACCTGGGGATCGCCAAGCCCGCTCCCGAGGCCTTCCACGCCGCCTGTGCGGTCCTGGGGCTGCCGCCCGCCGAGGTGGCGTACGTGGGGGACCAGCCCGACATCGACGCTCGTGGGGCCGTGGACGCGGGCCTCACCGGCATCTGGCTGGACCGCCGGGAACGGGGCGGCCGGCCCGAGCTGGTCCGGATCACCGGCCTGAACCAGCTCCCCGAGCTGCTGCGCGGCGATACGCGTTTTGGAGCGCCGGACACCTTCGGGTAATGTTCTTTCTGCGCCGCCCGAGAGGGCCGAGAGGCCCGGCCGGGAAGCGTAACCCGAACAAAACCCCCGCAGGGGGTTGCGTTTTGGTGGCCTATGGTGTAATTGGCAGCACGACTGATTCTGGTTCAGTTAGTCTAGGTTCGAGTCCTGGTAGGCCAGCAAGAGATCATCTTTTGCGTCATCGCACGTCGAAGCACGTCTCTTGATTGCAGTGCAAGCCCCCGTTGTGTAGCGGCCTAGCACGCCGCCCTCTCAAGGCGGTAGCGCCGGTTCGAATCCGGTCGGGGGTACAGATCCTTGTAGTCCACTTCCTTCGGGTCGCTCCCGGATGCGGTGATGATGAGGATCGCTAGGGCCCCCGTTGTGTAGCGGCCTAGCACGCCGCCCTCTCAAGGCGGTAGCGCCGGTTCGAATCCGGTCGGGGGTACTGGTGGACCGATCCAGATTGGTCTACACCACCATGGCCTATGGTGTAATTGGCAGCACGACTGATTCTGGTTCAGTTAGTCTAGGTTCGAGTCCTGGTAGGCCAGCGCAGTTGAGCAGTCGAACTGCAAACTCTGCTGAAAAGCAGGCGAGCCCCCGTTGTGTAGCGGCCTAGCACGCCGCCCTCTCAAGGCGGTAGCGCCGGTTCGAATCCGGTCGGGGGTACAAAAAGAAGGCCCTTCACTTCGGTGAGGGGCCTTTTTCGTGTCTCCCACGGGACGGCGGGTACCCGTGCGGGAGACATGCCCTCAAGAGAAGAGAGCGAGAACGGCCCCGGCCCGCCGCCGGCGGCGTTGGCGGCGACAGGCGCGGGGTGAGAGGTCAGCTCGTACGGCGCAGGGCCTCGCTGAGGCGCGCAGCCGCGTCGATGACCGCCTGGGCGTGCATCCGGCCCGGGTGGCGCGTCAGGCGCTCGATCGGCCCGGAGACCGACACGGAGGCCACCACGCGGTTCGAGGGGCCGCGTACGGGCGCGGAGACCGACGCCACGCCCGGCTCCCGCTCGCCGATCGACTGGGCCCAGCCACGGCGCCGTACGCCCGAGAGCGCGGTCGCGGTGAAGCGCGCGCCCTGGAGGCCGCGGTGCAGCCGCTCCGGCTCCTCCCAGGCCATCAGGATCTGCGCGGAGGAGCCCGCCTTCATCGGGAGCGTGGAGCCCACCGGGACGGTGTCCCGCAGGCCCGAGAGCCGCTCGGCGGCGGCCACGCAGATCCGCATGTCGCCCTGCCGGCGATAGAGCTGGGCGCTCTCGCCCGTCACATCGCGCAGGTGCGTGAGCACCGGGCCCGCCGTGGCCAGCAGGCGGTCCTCGCCGGCCGCCGCGGCCAGCTCCGACAGCCGTGGCCCGAGGATGAACCGGCCCTGCATGTCCCTCGCCACCATCCGGTGGTGTTCCAGTGCTACCGCAAGCCGGTGCGCCGTGGGGCGCGCGAGCCCGGTCGCTCCGACCAGCCCGGCGAGGGTGGCCGGACCGGACTCCAGAGCGCTCAATACCAGAGCCGCCTTGTCGAGAACGCCGACGCCGCTAGAGTTGTCCATGCAACGATACTCGCGTCTCACACTGTGAAACGCAAGTTCAATTTTCTGCGGAAGTCGCCACTCTTGGATCGAGGCCCTGGACCGGGGCCCGTGTACCGCCCGGTACGAGGGGTACGAGCGGCGCGCAATCAGACGAGTTGGGCCGGCGAAGCGGCCGGCCGGAGGGACAGCGATGGGACGGACACTCGCGGAGAAGGTCTGGGACGACCACGTCGTCAAGCGCGTGGAAGGCGAGCCCGACCTCCTCTTCATCGATCTGCATCTGCTGCACGAGGTGACCAGCCCGCAGGCCTTCGACGGCCTGCGCAAGGCCGGCCGCGCGGTGCGCCGTACGGACCTCACCCTCGCCACCGAGGACCACAACACCCCCACGCTGGACATCGACAAGCCGATCGCCGACCCGGTCTCGCGCACCCAGCTGGAGACGCTGCGCAAGAACTGCGCGGAGTTCGGCGTCCGGCTGCACCCGCTGGGCGACGTCGAGCAGGGCGTCGTCCACGTCGTGGGACCGCAGTTGGGACTGACCCAGCCCGGCACCACCGTGGTCTGCGGTGACTCGCACACCTCCACCCACGGCGCCTTCGGCGCGCTGGCCTTCGGCATCGGCACCAGCCAGGTCGAGCACGTGCTGGCCACCCAGACGCTGCCGCTCTCGCCGTTCAAGACCATGGCCATCACGGTCGACGGCGAGCTGCCCGACAGCGTCACCGCCAAGGACCTGATCCTCGCCATCATCGCGAAGATCGGCACCGGCGGCGGCCAGGGCTACGTCATCGAGTACCGCGGCTCCGCCATCGAGAAGCTCTCGATGGAGGCCCGGATGACCATCTGCAACATGTCCATCGAGGCGGGCGCCCGCGCCGGCATGATCGCCCCCGATCAGACCACCTTCGACTACCTCCAGGGCCGCGACCACGCCCCCAAGGGCGCGGACTGGGACGCGGCGGTCGAGTACTGGAAGACGCTGCGCACCGACGAGGACGCGGTCTTCGACCACGAGGTCGTCATCAACGCCTCCGAGCTGGCGCCGTTCGTCACCTGGGGCACCAACCCCGGCCAGGGTGCGCCGCTGTCCGAGCGGGTCCCCGACCCGGCCTCCTACGAGGACGCTTCGGAGCGGTACGCCGCCGAAAAGGCCCTGGAATACATGGGGTTGACGGCCGGTCAGCCGCTGCGGGACATCAAGGTGGACACCGTCTTCGTAGGTTCGTGCACCAACGGCCGCATCGAGGACCTGCGCTCCGCCGCCGCCCTCCTGCAAGGCCGCAAGGTCGCCGACGGCGTGCGCATGCTGATCGTCCCCGGGTCCGTCCGGGTGGCGCTGCAGGCCGTCGAGGAGGGCCTGGACAAGGTCTTCACCGCCGCCGGCGCCGAGTGGCGGCACGCGGGCTGCTCCATGTGCCTGGGCATGAACCCGGACCAGCTGGCCCCGGGCGAGCGTTCCGCCTCCACCTCCAACCGCAACTTCGAGGGCCGGCAGGGCAAGGGTGGCCGCACCCACCTGGTCTCGCCTCAGGTCGCCGCCGCAACGGCGGTTCTCGGCCACCTGGCGTCCCCGGCCGACCTGTCCGACGCCGCCGTCCCCGCGCCCGCTGGAGTCTGAGAACGATGGAAGCTTTCACCACCCACACCGGCCGGGCCGTCCCGCTGCGCCGCAGCAACGTCGACACCGACCAGATCATCCCCGCCCACTGGCTGAAGAAGGTCACCCGGGACGGCTTCGAAGACGGTCTCTTCGAGGCCTGGCGCAAGCAGCCCGACTTCGTCCTCAACCAGGACGCGTACCAGGGCGCCACCGTGCTGGTCGCGGGGCCGGACTTCGGTACCGGCTCCTCCCGCGAGCACGCCGTGTGGGCGCTGCAGAACTACGGCTTCAAGGCCGTCATCTCCTCGCGTTTCGCCGACATCTTCCGCGGTAACTCGCTCAAGAACGGCCTGCTGACGGTGGTCCTGCCGCAGGAGACCGTGGAGGCGCTGCAGCAGCTGGTCGAGGCCGATCCCACCGCCGAGGTGACGGTCGACCTGGTCAACCGCGAGGTGCGGGCCGAGGGCGTCAAGGCCGGCTTCGAGCTGGACGAGAACGCTCGTTGGCGGCTGCTGGAGGGGCTGGACGACATCAGCCTCACCCTTCGGGAGGAGGACTCCATCGCCGCCTACGAGGCGAAGCGGCCGTCCTTCAAGCCGCAGACCGTAGTGGCCTGACCTCGGGATTTTCTGGCTGAAAGACATCTTGCATACGATGCGCTCCTTGCCACTTGGCAAGGGGCGCATCGTCTTGTTGAGTGGCGTGTTGAGGCCCCGTGAAGCGACAACTCACCGCAGATGGCACAATTAGCGCATGGAACGCGACGGCCAACTGGAGCTCTACGGTCTCGTCGCCGACCGCCTCAAGGCCGCACACACACGAGTGCGGACACTGCAAGTCCCGGAGGGCGTACGGATGGCGCTGACCCGGAAGCTGCTCGTCATCACGGCTGCGGCAAAACACGATCTCGCCGGCGCGGCACGGCGTCTGGAGCGGTTCATGAACGACCTCGACGAAGGCCGTTATCCCGAAGACGTGGATGCCGACGGAACTCCGTGACGGTCGAGTTCGTTGCGGCACAAGGGTGATTAGCCCGTTTCGTGTTTGATTTGCGGTATATATCTGCCTAACGTGCGAAAAAGCTTGAACACATTCGTTCCAGCAATGTCTCCGAAGGGGAAGACGTGAACAAGGCGCAGCTCGTAGAAGCCATTGCCGACAAGCTCGGCGGACGTCAGAACGCCGCGGACGCGGTCGACGCGGTCCTGGACGCCATCGTCCGCGCCGTGGTCGGCGGCGACCGCGTTTCGGTCACCGGATTCGGCTCGTTCGAGAAGGTCGACCGCCCGGCCCGTTACGCCCGTAACCCGCAGACGGGTGAGCGGGTGCGGGTGAAGAAGACCTCCGTACCGCGTTTCCGCGCCGGACAGGGCTTCAAGGACCTGGTCAGCGGCTCCAAGAAGCTCCCCAAGAACGACGTGGCCGTCAAGAAGGCCCCGAAGGGCAGCCTTTCCGGCGGCTCTTCCACCCGCACGACCGCCAAGGCCGCGGCCAAGAAGGCCACCGCCAAGAAGTCGGCGGCGAAGAAGACCACCACGGCCGCGAAGAAGACCACCGCCGCGAAGAAGGCGACGCCGGCCAAGAAGGCCACCACGGCGAAGAAGGCCACCACCGCGAAGAAGGCGACGCCGGCCAAGAAGGCCACCACGGCGAAGAAGGCCACCACCGCCAAGAAGGCGACGCCGGCCAAGAAGACCACCACGGCCAAGAAGACCGCCCCCGCCAAGAAGACCACGGCGAAGAAGGCCCCGGCCAAGAAGACCACCGCCCGCAAGACCACCGCCAAGAAGACCACCGCGCGCAAGCGCTGACCTTCCTGCGGACCCTCGCGACGGGCCGGGCTCCCCTGAGGAGCCCGGCCCGCGGTGCGTTGCCCCCGCCCCCTCCGATTAGGCTCTGACCATGCAGGCCACCGCATACACCTACGACGCCGACCACCGCACCGGCAGCGTGCTGCTCGACGACGGCACCCCACTGCCCTTCGACACCGCCGCCTTCGATGCCGGCGGCCTCCGACTGCTCCGGCCCGGCCAGCGCGTCCGCATCGACGTGACGGGCGAGGGCGAAGCCCGCCGGATCACCCTCATCACCCTCCAGACGTTCTGACGGCCACCCCGGTCCCCACAGCCCCCGGAGCCCCCTCAGGCCCCCCGGGCGTCCAGCGCCGCGATACCCGCCGAAATGGCCGCCGTGTGCCGCGCCGTCCGCGCCCCCACACCCAACTCCAGCGCCGCCCGCAGATCCTCCGGAGTGTCCACGTCCTGCCGAACGGACCGCACACCGGACAGCGTGATCTCCCACGCCCCGGAAGCCCTGTGCCGGGCCCGCGAGGCACCGCCGAATGCCGGCGCCAATTCCACCCCCGACGCCGCCGTCAGCAGCGTCGTACCGATTTCCGCCGCATCCGCGAGAAATGCACGGGGAAATTGCGCGGCCGCCGAGAGCACCCGTTCCAGTTCCGCCGGGCGCAGCGCCGGAAGATCCGCGTTCAACGCCGCCACCGGCGCACCGGGACGCCGCGCCCGTACGATCTGCGCGCCGTAAGCGATCGCCGGATTCAGGCCCGCCGCCGGTGTGTCGGCCACAATGCGCGCCCCCAGGTCCGCGAGCCCCTCACCGGCCAGCGGGTCGTCCGTGACAACCGCCACATCACGCACCAGCGGGCACTCCAACGCCGCGGCCACCGTGTCCAGCGCGAACGCCAGTGCCAACCGGGGCCGGAAACGCGCATCCGCCGCAGCGGACAGCCTGCTCTTGGCCCGCACCAGCGGTTTCAGAGGCACCACCAGGCTCCACACCGCGTCCGCTCCTTCTACTCGCATCGGCAGCATTGTCCCCCGCTGCCGCCGCCCACAGCAGGGCGCAGAGATACGGTGTCCTCGACAGACCGGGTACCGGGGGCGACACTTGTGCGGCTGCCGGGTCGCCGCAGTTCAGCAGGTCCCATTAGGAGGGTGTCCGAGTGTCCCGCCACAGAATCGGCTTCTGGTACCGCCTCGCAGCGGTCATCGCAAAACCGCCGCTCGTGGTTCTGTTCAAGCGGGACTGGCAGGGAATGGAGAACATTCCGGCCCACGGCGGATTCATCACCGCGGTCAACCACAACTCGTATCTCGACCCGCTCTCCTACGCGCACTATCAGTACAACAGCGGACGGGTCCCGCGATTCCTCGCCAAGGCCGGCCTCTTCAAGGGCGGCTTCGTCGGCGCGGTCATGCGCGGCACGGGACAGATCCCGGTCTACCGCGAGTCCACCGACGCGGCCACCGCATTCCGGGCCGCCGTGGACGCCATCAACCGCGGCGAATGCGTCGCCTTCTACCCCGAAGGCACCCTCACCCGCGACCCCGACATGTGGCCCATGCAGGGCAAGACCGGAGCGGCCCGCGTCGCCCTGCTCACCAAGGCCCCCGTCATCCCCGTCGCCCAGTGGGGCGCCAACGAGGCGATGCCGCCGTACGCCAAGGAGAAGAAGCTCCGGCTCTTCCCGCGCAAGACCCTGCGCGTGAAGGCGGGCCCGCCGGTCGACCTGGCCGAGTTCTACGGCCAGGAGCCCACCGCCGAGGTGCTGCGCGCCGTCACCGACCGCATCATGGCCGCGGTGACCGACATCCTCGCCGAGGTCCGCGACGAACCCGCGCCCGCCGAACCGTACGACCACCGCAAGGCCCGCGCCGAACAGCGCCGGAAGACCCAGCAGATGCGACGGCAGGACGACGCGTCCGGCCGCACTCAGGAGGATGAAGGCAAGTGACGCGCTGCGCCGTCTACGGCACGGGGTCGTGGGGTACCGCATTCGCGATGGTGCTGGCCGACGCGGGCTGCGAGGTGACCCTGTGGGGCCGCCGCGCCGAGCTCGCCGAGGCGATCAACACGACCCGCACCAACCCCGACTACCTCCCGGGCGTGGAGCTGCCGCAGACCGTACGGGCCACCACCGACCCCGCGGAGGCCGCCGCGGGCGCGGAGTTCACCGTCCTGGCCGTGCCCTCCCAGACGCTGCGCGGCAACCTCGCCGAGTGGGCGCCGCTGCTGCCCGCCGACACCGTCCTCGTCTCCCTGATGAAGGGCATCGAGCTCGGTACGGCCAAGCGGATGAGCGAGGTCATCGAAGAGGTCGCCAAGGTGCCCGCCGAGCGGGTGGCCGTCCTCACCGGCCCCAACCTCGCCAAGGAGATCGCCGCCCGGCAGCCCGCCGCCGCGGTCGTCGCCTGCGCCGACGAGGCCGTCGCCACCCGGCTGCAGGCCGCCTGCCACACCCCGTACTTCCGTCCGTACACCATCACCGACGTGGTCGGCGCGGAGCTGGGCGGCGCGGTGAAGAACGTCATCGGGCTCGCGGTAGGCATCGCGGACGGCATGGGCCTGGGGGACAACGCCAAGGCGTCACTGATCACGCGCGGTCTCGCCGAGACCAGCCGGCTCGGGCTCGCGCTGGGCGCGGACCCGGCCACGTTCGCGGGGCTGGCGGGCATGGGCGACCTGGTCGCCACCTGCTCCTCGCCGCTCTCCCGCAACCACACCTTCGGCACCAACCTCGGCCGCGGCATGAGCCTCCAGGAGACCATCGCCGTCACCAAGCAGACCGCCGAGGGCGTGAAGTCCTGCGAATCGGTGCTGGACCTGGCGCGCCGGCACGGTGTGGAAATGCCGCTCACCGAAACGGTGGTGAGCATCGTCCACGACGCCAAGCCGCCGCTGGTGGCGCTGAAGGAACTGATGTCGCGGTCGGCGAAGTCGGAGCGGCACTGAGGAACGGGGGCGTGGCCCATTGCCGCGCCCCACACCGCCCGGGACATTCGCATCGGCCGTACCAACAGGTAGTCTCGGTCCGATATGAGCAGCGAGACCTCCTCCCAGAAGCCCCGCGTCGCCGTCGTGTTCGGCGGACGCAGCTCCGAGCACGCCATCTCCGTGGTCACCGCGGGCGCCGTCCTGAGCGCCATCGACCGCGAGAAGTACGACGTGCTGCCGATCGGCATCACGACGGACGGCCGCTGGGCGCTGACCGCCGACGCCCCGGAGCGGATGGCCATCACGGACCGGAAGCTGCCGAGCGTCGCGGAACTGGCCGAGTCCGCCGACGGCGCCGTCGTCCTGCCGGTCGACCCCACCAGCCGCGAGGTCGTCTACAGCGAGCCCGGCCAGGTCCCGAAGGCCCTCGGCGACGTCGACGTGGTCTTCCCCGTCCTGCACGGCCCGTACGGCGAGGACGGCACCCTCCAGGGCCTCCTGGAGCTCTCCGGAGTGCCGTACGTGGGCTCCGGCGTGCTCGCCTCGGCCGTCGGCCAGGACAAGGACTACATGAAGCGGGTGTTCGCCTCCTTCGGGCTGCCGGTCGGCCCGTACGAGGTCATCCGCCCCCGCGAGTGGGAGCAGGACCCCTCCGCGGCCCGCAAGAAGATCGTGGACTTCGCCGCCGAGCACGGCTGGCCGCTGTTCGTGAAGCCCGCCCGGGCCGGCTCCTCCATGGGCATCTCCAAGGTGGACGACCTCGCCGGGCTGGACGAGGCCGTCGAGGAGGCCCGCCGCCACGACCCGAAGATCATCGTCGAGGCGCTGCTGAGCGGCCGCGAGATCGAGTGCGGCGTACTGGAGTTCGAGGACGGTCCGCGGGCCAGCGTGCCCGCCGAGATCCCGCCGGTCACCGCCCACGACTTCTACGACTTCGAGGCCAAGTACATCGACTCGGCCACCGGACTGGTGCCCGCGCCGCTCACCGAGGAGCAGACCGCGCGCGTCCAGGAACTGGCCGTGCAGGCCTTCGATGCGGCGTCCTGCGAGGGCCTGGTGCGGGCCGACTTCTTCCTGCAGGACAACGGCGAGTTCGTCATCAACGAGATCAACACCCTGCCCGGCTTCACGCCCATCTCGATGTACCCGCGGATGTGGCAGGAGTCCGGCGTGAGCTACGCCGAGCTGGTCGACCGGCTCATCCAGGCGGCGCTGCGGCGCTCCACGGGCCTGCGCTGAGCCTCGGGCGCCCCCGGCCGGGGCGTACGCCGCACGGCGGCCACCGGCCGGGGCGTGTCCTACACGACCCCGACCGGGACCGTCTTCCGCACGGCCGACGCCAGGTCGGTGAGCGCGTCGACCTCGGGCGCGTACTTCGCCGGCACCGTCACCTCGACGTACGCCCGGCGCAGCACGGTCGTGAAGCGGTAGCCGTCGTCCTGCTTCTCGAAGACCCACTCGACGCCGTTGATTTTCGCGGCGTCCTGCAACGGGTTGTAATGTTCACTACCGCGTTGCAGCACGTCAGGCTTGGGTACGCCGCACCGCAGGCGCACGGCGGGCGACCCCCACACCGCGGTGAAGTCCGAGACGGGATCGGCGGTCCGCCGCTTCAGTCCGTCCACGGTGCCGGGCAGCTTCCCGTGCAGCGCCCGGCAGAGCCGGGCCTGCTCCCCCTTCGGGGCGGGAACCGCCACGCTCGCCGAATCGTCGGACGGGGCACAGCCCACCGCAGTGATCAGCACGGCGAGCAGGGGCAGAGCGAGGGTCCGGCGGGGCGAGGAATTCACCCGGCCGAGCATACGGGGGGCTAGATATGGACGACCGGGCAGGTCAGGGTGCGCGTGATGCCGTCCACCTGCTGGACTTTCGCGACCACCATGCGGCCCAGATCGTCGACCGTGTCAGCCTGGGCACGCACGATCACGTCGTACGGACCGGTCACGTCCTCGGCCTGGATCACACCGGGCAGCTTGGCGATCACTTCGGCGACCGCGGAGGCCTTGCCGACCTCGGTCTGGATCAGGATGTAGGCCTGTACCACGGGACCTCCAGGGCGGCTTCGAGGATCATGTGGGAAGAAGGGACGCCACGGTACCGCGTCGCCGAGCGGAGCGGGGAGACCCGCGCGGCCGACGCGGCGAACAGTTCGCGGCGGCCGGCGCGGAACGCGTCATCCGGAGATCGGCCGTCCGGAAAGGCGTGACGACCGTGCGCGACGCGTCAGTGGAGTACGGAAGGTCCGTACGCATGGGAAGGGCAACAGCATGAAGGGCACCGTGGGCGAGTTGGGGGAGTTCGGCCTCATCAGAGAGCTGACCTCGCGGCTCACCTCCACCCCGGCGGTACGCATCGGCCCCGGCGACGACGCCGCCGTGGTCACCGCGCCGGACCGCCGGGTCGTGGCCAGTACCGACGTACTCCTCGAAGGGCGGCACTTCCGCCGCGACTGGTCCACCGCCTACGACGTCGGCCGGAAGGCCGCCGCCCAGAACCTCGCCGACATCGCCGCGATGGGAGCGGTTCCCACCGCCATCCTGCTCGGCCTCGTCGTGCCCGCCGAACTCCCCGCCACCTGGGCCACCGAGCTGATGGACGGACTGCGGGACGAGTGCCAGGTCGCGGGCGCCGCCGTGGTCGGCGGCGACGTCGTACGCGGCGAGATCATCACCGTCGCCATCACCGCCCTCGGCGACCTGCGCAACGCGGAGCCGGTCACCCGGGGCGGTGCCCAGCCCGGCGACGTGGTCGCGGTCACCGGCTGGCTCGGCTGGTCCGCCGCCGGGCACGCCGTCCTCACCCGCGGTTTCCGCTCCCCGCGCGCCTTCGTGGAGGCGCACCGCAGGCCGGAGCCGCCGTACCACGCGGGCCCCGCGGCCGCCGGGCTCGGCGCCACGGCCATGACCGACGTCAGCGACGGCCTGGTCGCCGACCTCGGGCACATCGCCGAGGCCAGCAAGGTCCGGATCGATCTGCAGTCCCAGAAGATCGACGTGCCCTCGCAGATGGCCGACATCGGTACGGCCTGCGGCGTGGACCCGCTGCAGTGGGTGCTCAGCGGCGGCGAGGACCACGCCATCGTGGCGACCTTCCCGCCGGACGTGAAGCTGCCGGCCCGCTGGAAGGTCATCGGCGAGGTGCTGAACCCCTCCGCGCTGCCCCAGGTCACGGTGGACGGCGCGCCTTGGACGAAGAGCGGCTGGGACCACTTCGGCGACGACGACGTGGTCGACTGACCGGCGGTGACGACGTGGTCGACTGACCGGCGCCCGGCGCCCGGCGCGGTCGGCCGGCCGGCGCCCGACGCACCCTGCCGACCGGCGTCGATTAGATTCGAAGCATGTACACACCACCACGCGTCCTGACCGTCGCCGGCTCCGACTCCGGCGGCGGCGCGGGGATCCAGGCGGACCTGAAGACGATGCTCGCGCTCGGCACGCACGGCATGAGCGTGCTGACCGCCGTCACCGCCCAGAACTCCCTCGGTGTGCAGGGCGCGTGGGACCTGCCGGCGGAGGCCGTGCGCGCGCAGTTCCGCAGCGTCGTGGACGACATCGGCGTCCAGGCGGTGAAGACCGGCATGCTCTCCTCGCCCGAACTGGTCGAGACCGTCGCCGCCCTGCTCGCCGAGGTCACCGCGCCCGTGGTCGTCGACCCGGTGGGCGTCTCCAAGCACGGTGACGCGCTGCTCGCCGCCACCGCCCTGGACGCGGTCCGTACGAAGCTGCTGCCGACCGCGACCGTCGCCACCCCCAACCTGGACGAGGTGGCCCAGCTCACGGGCGTCCAGGTGCACGAGGAGGCCGACATGCGGCGGGCCGCCGCTGCCGTCCTGGAGTTCGGCCCGCGCTGGGCGCTGATCAAGGGCGGGCACCTGTCGGGCGACGCGGTGGACCTGCTCACCGACGGTGAGCAGGAGCACTGGCTGCGGGCCCCGCGCCACGACAACCGCCACACGCACGGCACGGGCTGCACGCTCGCCAGTGCGATCGCCGCGCGGCTCGCGCACGGGGACACCGTCCCGGAGGCCGTGGCCGCGGCGAAGGAGTACGTCACGGGCGCCATCGAGGCCGGTTTTCGGCTGGGCGAGGGCATCGGCCCCGTGGACCACGGCTGGCGCCTGCGCTGAGCTCCGGGGTTACGTACAGCGCTCCAGGGTTACGTACAGCTGAGCCCCCGGGAGGTGGGTACGTACAGGGGCGTCCGCATCCGGCGCGGACGCTCCCCGCTACGGTCGCTCCTCGCAGAAGTTCCGGGAACAGCAGAAAGCCGGCCCACCCTGAGGTGGACCGGCTTCTTGGCAACCGGCAGACTGCGCCACGACGTAACGTCAGCGCGCGACCTTGCCGGCCTTGATGCACGAGGTGCAGACGTTGAGCCGCTTCGGCGTGCGCCCGATCACAGCGCGCACCGTCTGGATGTTGGGGTTCCAACGACGGTTGGTGCGGCGGTGCGAGTGAGAAACGCTCTTGCCGAAGCCCGGCCCCTTGCCGCAGACGTCGCAGTTGGCAGCCACGGGTCACTCCAAAGACTTCAGATGCACTTACGGTAATTCCCAGCGCGCCGAGTGCATTGAACGACAAGCGGTGCCGGGAGGGAAATGGCCCGATTCGCATCGGGCAACCGGAGCAGCATACAACGACCGCTCCCGCCCTACGAAACTACCATGGCCGCCCGGGGCCCCGCCCCGAGCACCCGCCCCCTCCGCGGCTACTCTGCGGTGCACGGCCCCGACCGAGGAGGACATCCGTGCCCCACACGCTCGACGCCGCCGCGGTACACGCATGGTGCGGGCTGGCCCTGGAGGCGCTCGGCCGGGACCGCGAGCGGATCGACGCGATCAACGTCTACCCCGTCGCGGACGGTGACACCGGCACCAACCTCTACCTGACCATGGAGTCCGCGGCCCGCGCCGTCGACGCCGCCTTCGACGGGCACGCGGCCTCCGGCACGGCCCCCGGCCTCGCCGACGCCATCGGCGCCATGGCGCACGGCGCGCTCATCGGGGCCCGCGGCAACTCCGGCACGATCCTCGCGCAGCTGCTGCGCGGCATGACGGACGTGCTGGCGACGCCGCCGGCCCCCGGTGCCCCCTCGTGTGACGCGGAGCACGGCACTGCCGACGCCCTCGGGAGAGCGCTGCGGCGAGCCGCCGCCTCCACGTACGAAGCGGTCGCACACCCCGTGGAGGGCACCGTCCTCACCGTGGCGACGGCCGCGGCGGACGCCGCCGAGGGCGCCGTGCAGGACGGCGACGTGGTGGCCGTGGCCCGCGCGGCACACGAAGGCGCCAGGAAGGCGCTGGAGGCCACCCCCGGACAGCTCGCGGTGCTCGGCAGGGCCGGCGTGGTCGACGCGGGCGGCTGCGGTCTGGTCGCCCTCCTCGGGGCGCTCGCGGACGCCCTCTCCGGGGAGCGCACGGCCGCGTCCGGCGGCGTACGGATCGCGGTGGGCGCGCCCGCCGTACGGGCCGGCACGGACCCCGTCGCGGTCGTCGCCGAAGCGGGCGGCTGCGGCCCCGACGAGCACGCCGCCGGCGACGGCCCCGCCTTCGAGGTGATCTACCTGTTGGAGGCCGACGACGCCGCCGTGGCCCGGCTCCGCACCCGGTTGGACGCGCTCGGCGACTCCCTGGTCGTGGTCGGCGGGGACGGCCTGTTCCACGTCCACGTGCACGTGGACGACGCGGGCGCTGCCGTCGAGGCCGGCATCGAGGTGGGCCGCCCGTACCGGGTCCGCATCACGCACTTCGGCGCCTCGGGGGCGGCACGGGACACGGCCCCGGAGCGCGTCGAGCGGGCCGTCGTCGCGGTGGTGGCCGGGGACGGGCTGGCCGGGCTGTGCACGGAGGCGGGTGCGTGCGTGGTCTCCGTACGGCCCGGGGAGCCGCCCGCCAGCGGCGAGCTGGTCCAGGCGATCCGGCAGGCCCGCGCCCGCGAGGTGGTGCTGCTGCCGAACGACGCCGAGCTGCGGCACACCGCCGCCGCGGCCGCCGGGCAGGCCCGGGCCGAGGGCGTACGCGTCGCCGTGATCCCCACCCGCGCCGCGGTCCAGGGCATCGCGGCGCTGGCCGTCCACGAGCCCGGCCGCTCGTTCGACGAGGACGTGGTCGCGATGACCTCGGCGGCGGGCGCCACCCGGTACGGCGAGTTGGGCGTCGCCGAACGGCAGTCCTGGACCACGGCCGGGGTCTGCCAGGCCGGCGACGTGCTGGGGCTGGTGGACGGCGACGTCGCGGTGATCGGCGCGGACCCGGCGGCCGTCGCGGCCGACGTGCTGGACCGGATGCTGTCGGCCGGCGGCGAGATGGTCACCCTCGTGCTCGGCGCCGACTTCCCCCAGCGCCTGGCCGACCGGCTCGAACGCCACGTGCGCGAGCACCACCTGGCCGTGGACACGGTCGTGTACGCGGGCGGCCAGCAGGCGCCGCTGCTGCTGATCGGCGTCGAGTAGCCGGCCGCCGCCGGCCGGCACGGCGCGGCCCCCGTGTCCCGAATCCTGGTCCTCCCGCCGCTTGTCAGTGGCGTGGTGTGCAATGGACCCGTGCTGGATGAACCCCTGAAGAAGATCCTCGGCGGCACCACCGCGAAGGTGCTGGCCGAGCACCTCGGCCTGCACACGGTCGGCGATCTGCTGCACCACTACCCGCGCCGGTACGCCGAGCGCGGCGAGCTGACCACCCTCGCCGACCTGCCCCTGGACGAGCACGTCACGGTCGTCGCCCGGGTCGCCGACGCCCGCGTGCTCACCTTCAACCACGGCCGGGGCCAGCGCCTGGAGGTCACGCTCACCGACGGCAGTGGCCGGCTGCAGCTGGTCTTCTTCGGCAAGGGCATCCACAAGCCGCGGCACGACCTGCTGCCCGGCCGCCGCGCGATGTTCGCCGGCAAGGTCTCCGTCTTCAACCGCAAGCTCCAGCTCGCCCACCCCGAGTACGAACTCCTCGCGGGCGAGGGCGGCGAGGAGGCCGTGGACGCGTTCGCCAACCAGCAGCTGCCGATCTACCCGGCGGCCCAGAAGATGCCGTCCTGGAAGATCGCCAAGGCCGTCGACGCGGTCCTGCCCCACGCCCGCGAGGCCGTCGACCCGCTCCCTCCCGCCCTCCGCGAGGGCCGCGGCCTGATCCCGCTCCCCGAGGCGCTGCTCAAGATCCACCGCCCCGCCACCAAGGCCGACATCGCCGACGCGCGGGCCCGCCTGAAGTGGGACGAGGCGTTCGTCCTCCAGGTCGCCCTGGCCCGCCGCCGGTTCGCCGAGACCCAGCTGCCCGCCGTACCCCGCCCGTTGACCGACGACGGCCTCCTCGACGCCTTCGACGCCCGGCTCCCCTTCACCCTCACCGAAGGCCAGCAGAAGGTCAGCCGCGAGATCTTCGACGACCTCGCCACGGACCACCCGATGCACCGCCTCCTCCAAGGGGAAGTCGGCTCGGGCAAGGCCCAGCCGCTCGACGCCTCGGTCCTGACGCCCGGGGGATTCCGCCGAATGGGGGACATGGCGCTCGGCGACGAAGTGGTGGTGCCGAACGGAGAGATCGCCACGGTCGACGGGGTCTTCCCGCAAGGCGAGCGGGACGTCTGGCGCCTCCTGCTGTCCGACGGAAGCACCGTCGAATGCGATGACGAACACCTGTGGATCGTCGCGACCAGTTGCGCCTGGGACCGCGGCGAGCGACCCAAAGTGATGACCACCCGCGAGATCAGGACGGACACCTTCAAGGCCAATGGTTCGTCGAAGTGGTACATCGCGCCCGCCACGGCAGTGGATCTCGAGAGCGAAGACGCCCGGCCGCTCGACCCGTATCTGCTGGGGCTCCTCCTCGGAGACGGCTCTTTCCGGCACAACCTGCGGTTCTCCAGCGTCGACGAAGAGCTCGTGGCGGCAGTCGACGCCATGGTGGCTCCGGACTGTGCACTGGTGCCCGTATCGGGAGAGAACTGCGATCACACAATCCACATGACCGGGCCGAAGGGCGGTACAGGCCGCAACCCCGTGATCACGGCCCTGCGCGAACTGAACCTGTGGGGCGCCACCTCGCACACGAAATTTGTACCGCTCGGCTACAAGAACGCACCGGTGAAGGACCGGCTGGCCGTCCTGCAGGGGCTCATGGACACGGACGGCACGGTCCAGCAGAACGGAATGTCCGCTTCGTTCTGCTCGGCTTCGCGTCGATTGGCCGAGGACGTCGCCTGGCTGGTGCGTTCGCTCGGCGGCCGGGCGCGGGTGCTGCCGAAGCGGAACGCCTTCGACGTCTCCGTGGCGCTGCCGGACGGTTTCCCGCCTTTCAGGCTGGCACGGAAAGCCGGCCGCATGCGCGGAAGGGCGAAGTACCACACGTTCCGCCGGGGCATCCGAGCGGTCGAGTACGTCGGCCGGAAGCCCGTCCAGTGCATCAGCGTTGCGCATCCGAGCCACGCCTACGTGACCGACAACTTCACCGTCACGCACAACACGATGGTCGCGCTGCGGGCCATGCTCGCCGTCGTGGACTGCGGCGGGCAGGCGGCGATGCTGGCGCCGACCGAGGTGCTGGCGCAGCAGCACCACCGGTCGATCACCGAGATGATGGGGGAGCTGGCCGAGGGCGGCATGCTCGGGGGCGCGGAGCACGGCACGAAGGTCGTGCTGCTCACCGGGTCCATGGGGACCGCCGCGCGCAAGCAGGCGCTGCTGGACCTCGTCACGGGCGAGGCCGGCATCGTGATCGGCACGCACGCGCTGATCGAGGACAAGGTGCAGTTCCACGACCTGGGCCTGGTCGTGGTCGACGAGCAGCACCGATTCGGTGTGGAGCAGCGGGACGCGCTGCGCTCGAAGGGCAAGCAGCCGCCGCACCTCCTGGTGATGACCGCCACGCCCATCCCGCGGACGGTCGCGATGACGGTCTTCGGCGACCTGGAGACGTCCGTACTGGACCAGTTGCCGGCCGGGCGGTCGCCGATCGCCAGCCATGTGGTGCCGGCCAAGGACAAGCCGCACTTCCTGGCGCGCGCCTGGGAGCGGGTGCGCGAGGAGGTCGGGAACGGCCACCAGGCGTACGTGGTGTGCCCGCGGATCGGTGACGAGGCGGAGGACCCCAAGGCGGCGAAGAAGAAGGGCAAGGGGGCCGAGGAGAGGGCCGAGGAGGAGGCCGCGGCGGAGGAGGACGGGAAGCGGCCGCCGCTGGCCGTGCTGGACGTCGCCGAGCAGTTGGCGAAGGGCCCGCTCGCGGGGTTGCGGGTGGAGGTGCTGCACGGCCGGATGCAGCCGGACGACAAGGACGACGTGATGCGCCGGTTCGCCGCCGGCGAGGTCGACGTCCTGGTCGCGACGACGGTGATCGAGGTCGGCGTGAACGTGCCGAACGCCACCGCCATGGTGATCATGGACGCGGACCGGTTCGGCGTCTCGCAGCTGCACCAGCTGCGCGGCCGGGTGGGGCGCGGTTCGGCGCCCGGCCTGTGCTTGCTGGTGACGGAGATGCCCGAGGCGAGCCCGGCGCGCGCCCGGCTCGGCGCCGTGGCGAGCACCCTGGACGGCTTCGAGCTGTCCCGGATCGACCTGGAGCAGCGGCGCGAGGGCGACGTGCTGGGGCAGGCGCAGTCCGGCGTGCGCTCCAGCCTGCGGATGCTGGCGGTCATCGAGGACGAGGACGTCATCGAGGCGGCTCGCGAGGAGGCGACGGCGACCGTGGCCGACGACCCGGAGCTGGCCGGACTGCCCGAGTTGCGGATCGCGCTGGACGCCCTGCTGGACACCGAGCGGGAGAGCTACCTGGACAAGGGGTGAGGGGCGGTGGGGGCGGGCGGATCGGACGGCGGACCGGCCCGTTGTCGGACCCCCCTGCCAGACTGGATTCCGTACGAGCCGGCCCGTGCCGCTCCGCGCGGCGCTCCTTCGGCGGCCGGCCGTGCGCGGACCAGGGGGGCCTCTCATGGCATTCCGGCATCTCAATGAACTACCGCTCGGCGACAAGGTCTTCCGTATCGAGCTCGCCAGCGACGACGACGCGACCGTCACCCTCACCCTCACCGGCTGGCACGAGGAAGCGCCCGAGACGCTCCTCGCCTCCGGTGCCCTCACCCTGCCCCTGGCCGAGGTACCGGCCCTGCGGATCGCGCTGAACCGCGCCCTGCGCGCCCTCGCGCTGGTCGCCGACGTGGCCGAGCCGATACCGGACCGGGATGTGCTGCGCGAGCTGTTCCCCGGGCACGGCGCCCCCTGGGTGCCGCAGCACGAGGAGGACCTGACCCGCCGGTTCCACGCGGGCGAGACCATCGCCCGGATCGCCGCCCGCTTCGGCCGTACGCCCGATTCGGTACGGACGAAACTGCGTGAGCTGGGCCACGACCCGCGCCGCCCGGAGTACTGCCCGCCGGACGGCTGCCTGTCCTGGTCGCGGTACGCCTCACCGGCGCTGGTGGGCGGGGCTGGGGAGACCGACGGCGGGTGAGGCGCGCACGCCATATCGTGGGGTGGGGCCGCTCCCGGTCCCGCCCCGCCCATGGGCCGCATGGGCAGCACAGGACGAGGACGAAGATCGTATGACTCGCGTGATCGCCGGCGTGGCCCGCGGCCGGCGTCTGGCCGTGCCGCCGGGCACGGGCACCCGCCCGACCTCCGACCGGGCGCGCGAAGGCCTGTTCTCCACCTGGGAGGCGCTGGACGGCCCGCTGGCCGGGGCCCGGGTGCTGGACCTGTACGGCGGGTCCGGCGCGGTCGGCCTGGAGGCGCTCTCCCGCGGTGCCGAGGCGGTGCTGCTGGCCGAGGCCGACCCGAAGGCCGCCCGGACCATCCGGGACAACATCCGCAGCCTCGGCCTGTCCGGCGCCGAATTCCGCGCGGCGAAGGCCGAGCAGGTGGCCGCGGGCCCGGTCGCCGGGGAGCCGTACGACATCGTCTTCCTGGATCCGCCGTACGCCGTGGCTGATGACGATCTTCGGGAGATCCTCCTCACACTCCGTGCCCAGGGCTGGATCACGGACGATGCGCTCGCCACCGTGGAGCGGAGCACCCGAGGCGGAGAATTCCGCTGGCCCGACGGTTTCGAGGGCCTGCGGTCCCGCCGCTACGGCGAGGCCACGCTTTGGTACGGTCGCGCCGCTCCGACGTGCGAGGACGACCAGGACGACCAGGACGACCAGGACGACGAGAAGGACCAGCGGACCGCCACGTCGGCAAGCGAGTCATGACCGGATCGGATAGCGAGGAACCTCAAGTGCGCCGTGCCGTCTGTCCGGGGTCGTTCGACCCCGTCACCAACGGGCATCTGGACATCATCGCCCGGGCCTCCAAGCTCTACGACGTGGTCCACGTCGCCGTGATGATCAACAAGTCGAAGCAGGGTCTCTTCACGGTCGACGAGCGGATCGACCTGATCCGCCGGGCGACCGCCGAGTACGGGAACGTCGAGGTCGAGGCGTTCCACGGGCTCCTCGTCGACTTCTGCAAGCAGCGTGACATTCCGGCCATCGTGAAGGGCCTGCGCGCGGTCAGCGACTTCGACTACGAGCTGCAGATGGCCCAGATGAACAACGGCCTCTCCGGCGTCGAGACGCTCTTCGTCCCGACCAACCCGACCTACAGCTTCCTCTCGTCCAGCCTGGTCAAGGAGGTTGCGGCCTGGGGCGGCGACGTCTCCCACCTGGTACCGGACTTCGTCTTCGAAGCGCTCACCGAGCGCCTCGGGGAGAAGTGACGCCGGAAGCGGCGGAGGGCCGTCCGGCTGACGGGGCGTCAGTGGGTGTCGGTGCGTGGGCGGGTGGCCGTACAGTCGGTCCCGTTCCGTCGTTTCATCCCCCAGAGAGTGGCGAGCCCCCAGTGGACGTGCAGAAGAAGCTCGACGAGATCGTCGAGACCGTCGGCCATGCCCGGTCCATGCCCATGTCGGCCTCCTGCGTGGTGAACCGCGCGGAGCTGCTGGCCATGCTCGAAGAGGTACGGGCCGCGCTCCCGGGATCACTGGCGCAGGCGCAGGAGCTGCTCGGCGGGCGCGAGCAGCTGGTCGAGGAGGCCCGCGCCGAGGCGGAGCGGATCATCGAGAGCGCGCACGCCCAGCGCGGTTCGCTGATCTCCGACACCGAGGTCGCCCGGCAGTCCCAGGAGGAGGCCGACCGCATCCTCGCCGAGGCCCGCCGGGAGGCCGAGGAGATCCGCGCCGAGGCCGACGACTACGTCGACTCCAAGCTCGCCAACTTCGAGGTCGTCCTGACCAAGACCATCGGGTCCGTGGACCGGGGCCGCGAGAAGCTGCTCGGCCGCGGCCCGGGCCTGGACCAGGACGGATACGAGGACGCCGAGGCGCCCGAGCGCAGCGCGGACCCCGAGACGCTGCGGCAGCGGGCCGACGCGTACGTCGACGCCAAGTTCGGCGCCTTCGAGGCCGTGCTGACCAAGACCCTGGAGGCGGTCGGACGCGGCCGTCAGAAGCTGCTGGGGGCCCGGCCCACGGACGAGCTGGGGGCGCAGTTCGCGGCGCACACCGACCCCGCGACGGGGCTGCCGCAGTCCGGCGACGCCGAGTACCTCGCCGACCTCGCCGCCATCGCGCAGCCCGCGGCCCCCCAGGTCCCCCCGATGCCCGGCACGCCCCCCGAGGCGCAGCCCGCCATGGAGCCCGCGGCCCAGCAGCAGGACTATTACGCCGCGGCGCAGTACGGCCAGGACGCGTACGGCTACCAGCAGCCGCAGCAGTACGCCCAGCAGCAGGACCCGTACGGCTACGGCTGGCAGCAGCAGGCCCAGCACGCCCAGCAGGGGTACGACGCCGGAGCGTACTTCCCCCAGCAGGCGCAGGCCCCGCAGCCGCCGCACGGCCAGCAGGCGCAGCACGCCCCGCACCAGCCCGGTCAGCAGCCCGCGGCGCTGGACGAGACGAGCCTCTTCGACACCAGCATGATCGACCTGGACCAGCTGCGGCAGTACGAGCAGCAGTACGAGCAGGGCCGCTGACGGGGCCTGCGGGGACCGCCGGCGCGCTCCTCCCGGGGCCGCCGGCCGTGGATTGGGTCAATCGGGGCGCGTCCAGTATCCTGGCTGTTCGGTCGCGCATACGTCCGCGATCTGTGCTGCCCGACGACCGCTACGGCGGCGTGGGCGGCTCGTACCGCCGTAGAAAGCAGGAAGCCATCAACGCCCGCCTCGACCACCGCTCCCCTCTCGTGTTCGACACACGCGAGCTGGGCCGGCGTCCCGGTGCGATGAAGAAGGTCTCCCGCTCTGTCGAGGCCCCCGAGGATCTCGGCAACGAGGTCATCGGAGTACCCCAGGGCGCACCGGTGGAACTCGACCTCCGCCTGGAATCGGTCATGGACGGGGTGCTTGTCACAGGCACCGCCCGTGCATCCGTGAAGGGGGAGTGCGTAAGGTGTCTGGAGCCGGTCGGGCATGAGCTCGAAGCGGATTTCCAGGAGATGTTCTCCTACCCCGACGCCGACGCCCGGGTCCGTGAAGCGGATCAGGACGACGACGCCGAGGACGAGGAGGACACCCTCTTCCTCGAGGACGACATGTTCGACCTCGAACCCGTGCTGCGTGATGCGGTGGTGCTCGCACTGCCGATGCAGCCGGTGTGCCAGGACGACTGTCCGGGCCTGTGCTCCGAGTGCGGAGCCCGGCTCGCGGACGACCCGGACCACCACCACGATGCCGTCGACATCCGTTGGGCGGCACTGCAGGGACTCGCCGAATCCATCCAGGACGGCGAGAAGGACAACATGGGCGGCGCCGATGCGGGCGTCGACGAGAAGCAGGAGAAGTAGCCGTGGCTGTTCCGAAGCGGAAGATGTCGCGCAGCAACACGCGCCACCGCCGGTCGCAGTGGAAGGCTGCGGTCCCCACCCTGGTGGCGTGCGAGCGCTGCCACGAGCCCAAGCAGCAGCACATCGCGTGCCCCGCTTGCGGCACCTACAACAAGCGCCAGGTCCTCGAGGTCTGATCGGCTGGTGACAGGCTCTATGTCAGACGCTGATTCGTCGAAGAACTCCTCGAAGACTCCGTCTGCGGACACGGCCTCGTCCCACACGCTTCTGGAAGGGCGGCTCGGGTACCAGCTCGAGTCCGCCCTTCTGGTGCGTGCGCTGACGCACCGCAGTTACGCATACGAGAACGGCGGGCTGCCCACCAACGAGCGCCTGGAGTTCCTGGGGGACTCCGTGCTGGGCCTGGTGGTCACCGACACGCTGTACCGCACCCACCCCGACCTGCCCGAAGGCCAGCTGGCCAAGCTGCGGGCCGCGGTGGTCAACTCGCGTGCGCTCGCCGAGGTGGGCCGCGGCCTCGACCTCGGTGCCTTCATCCGGCTCGGCCGGGGTGAAGAAGGCACGGGCGGCCGGGACAAGGCCTCCATCCTCGCCGACACGCTCGAAGCCGTGATCGGCGCGGTCTACCTGGACCAGGGCCTCGACGCAGCTTCCGAACTGGTGCACCGCCTGTTCGACCCGCTGATCGAGAAGTCCTCCAGCCTGGGCGCCGGCCTGGACTGGAAGACCAGCCTCCAGGAACTGACCGCAACCGAAGGACTCGGGGTCCCCGAGTACCTGGTCACCGAGACCGGTCCGGACCACGAGAAGACCTTCACTGCTGCCGCCCGCGTCGGTGGTGTCTCGTACGGCACCGGCACCGGCCGCAGCAAGAAGGAAGCCGAACAGCAGGCGGCCGAGTCCGCCTGGCGGGAGATCCGCGCGGCGGCGGACGCGGCGGCCGAGGCCGCCACGGAAGCCACCACCGGCGGCCCCGCGAGCTGAGCGACCCGCGTGCCGAGCGCACGCGGCCCCCGCCCGGCCGGCCCGTCACGGGGCAGGTCGGGCGGGGTTTCCTCGTTCCGGCGCCGGCGGGGGCACCTCGTTCCGGCACCCGGGGCCAGGTCGTCTCCGTTCGGCGCCCGGGGCGGTCGGGCGAGGTTTCCTTCCCCCGACGCCTGGAACCCGCCCCGCCACGGCACCCCCACGGCACCCCCCCGCCTCCCGAGGAGATCCCTTGCCCGAGCTTCCCGAGGTCGAGGTCGTACGGCGCGGTCTGGAACGCTGGGTCAGCGGCCGGACCATCGACACGGTCGAGGTCCTGCACCCGCGGGCGGTACGCCGCCACGTCGCGGGCGGCGCGGACTTCGCGGCGCGGCTGGCCGGCCACCGCGTCGGCGAGGCCCGGCGCCGCGGCAAGTACCTCTGGCTGCCGCTCTCCGACGACCTCTCCGTCCTCGCGCACCTCGGCATGAGCGGCCAGCTCCTGGTCCAGCCGCAGGACGTGCCGGACGAGAAGCACCTGCGCATCCGGATCCGCTTCACGGACGCGGCGAGCGTCCCGGACGCGGGACCCGCGGCGCCCGGCGTCGCGCCCGCCGACGACCTCCCCTCGGACACGGTCGACACCGAGCTCCGCTTCGTCGACCAGCGCACCTTCGGGGGCCTCTCCCTCCACCCCACCGTCCCGGGCGACCCCGACGGCCTCCCCGACGTGATCGCCCACATCGCGCGCGACCCCCTCGACGAGGCCTTCGACGACGCCGCGTTCCACGAGGCGCTGCGCCGCCGCCGTACGACGATCAAGCGCGCGCTCCTGGACCAGTCCCTGATCAGCGGCGTCGGCAACATCTACGCCGACGAGGCCCTGTGGCGCAGCCGCCTCCACTACGACCGCCCCACCGCCACCCTCACCCGCCCGCGCACCGCCGAACTCCTCGGCCACGTCCGGGAGGTGATGAGCGCGGCCCTCGCCGTCGGCGGTACCAGCTTCGACAGCCTCTACGTCAACGTCAACGGCGAGTCCGGCTACTTCGAACGCTCCCTGGACGCCTACGGCCGCGAGGACGAACCCTGCCGCCGCTGCACCACCCCCATCCGCCGCCGCCCCTGGATGAACCGATCCAGCTACTACTGCCCCAAGTGCCAGCGGGCGCCGAGGGTGCGCTAGCGCACCGGTGATCCGTCCTGGACCGTGGCACACACGGCGTCGTGTGCCGAGGACACCTCGTCCTCCGGGCGCGGGGCGGCCGGGTGGATCCACCGGCTTGCACGTTGAGCTCGGTCTTGCGGCAGCAGGGTGCGATCACGGCGCAGTGGTGCGCAGCGTAGGGCGTGACAGCCGTACGGGGGCGCGCGGCGAGCGATGCGCTCGGTGTGCGGGACGTGGGAGACAGCAGAGACAGGTGCGGCGTCAGAACCCGAAGTCCTGCGTCCACCAAGGGCCGCCTGGGGAGCGGTGGATGCCTATGCCGAGGGTACGGTAGTCGCAGTTGAGAATGTTGGCACGGTGGCCGGGGCTGTTCATCCAGGATTCCATGACCGCTTCGGGGGTGCGCTGGCCGCGGGCGATGTTCTCGCCGCCGAGGTCGGCGATGCCGGCGGTCTTGGCGCGGTCCCAAGGGGTGGCGCCGTCCGGGTCGGTGTGGGCGAAGAAGTCGCGGCGGGCCATGTCCTCGCTGAACGACTGGGCGAGGCCGGTGAGGTCGCCGTCGGCGGTGAGCGGGGCGCAGCCGGCCGTGACGCGTTCCTTGTTGACCAGGGTGAGGACCCGGGCGGCGGCCCGGCGGTCCCCGGTGGTGGGTGCCGGCTTCCCCGCGCGGGTCTCGGCCTGGGCGGGGGCGGACGCGCCGCCGGAAGCGGCGGAGGAGCCGCCGGCACGGTCGGAGGGGGAGCCGTCGGTCCTGGAGGAGTCGGCGGAGCCCGCTGAGCCGGTGCCGGACGTGCCGCCTTCGGTCGCGCGGCCGCCGGCCGTACCGTTCCGCTCGTCGGCAGAGGGGGCGGAGCCGTCGTCGGTGGAGCCCGCGCCGGGGGCGTCCGGGCGGGCGGCGCCGCGGTCGGCCGGGGGCGTGCCGCGGTCCGCGGGGAGCGGCGAGCGCGCGCCCTGCGTGCTGGTCACCTCCGGCAGTGCGCCGGTACGGATCCGGCCGCCGGAGCCGTCCGCGCCTCCGGGCTCGTAGGCGCCGCCCGGCAGGAGCCCCGCCGAGACAGCCACGGCTCCCATCGCCAGCGCCGCCGAGACGCCGAGCAGACCGGTGCGTACGGGCGCGGTCCGCAGCAGGCCGCCCGGGCGGGAGGGTGCGCCGGAGTGCGGGGCAGCGTCCGGGCGGGAGGACGCACCGGGGTACGAGGTGGCGGGGGAGCGGACGGTGCTGTCGGTGCGTACGGGGAGGGTGGGGCGCACGGCGCCCGAGGGGCGAGGGCCGCGGTGGCGGCCCGCGGGCGCGTCGGCGGGCGGTGCTCCGGGCGGGACGGGAGCGGTGCGTCGGTGGCGGCCCATCCGGTGTCTTCCTTCCGTCCACGACCGTCATGGACTCGCGTCCACGAACGCCACATCTGAATCACCCGTACGAGTGACCACTGATGTCGCGTGACTGTACGGCACGACGTACGGAGCCGACGTGCTCGGCGAGCAATTGGCCGGTTAACGTGCACGCATGAACGAAGATGTCCGTCTGACGGCCTGGGTTCGCGGTCGTGTGCAAGGTGTCGGCTTCCGCTGGTTCACCCGGGCCAACGCGCTGCGCATCGGAGGGCTCGTCGGATTCGCCATCAACCGGGAGGACGGGCGCGTCCAGGTGGTGGCCGAGGGGCCCCGCGAGCGGTGCGAGGAGTTGCTGGAGTGGCTGCGGACCGGGGACACGCCCGGGCGGGTCGACGGGGTGAGTGAGATTTGGGACACGCCGCGAGGCGGGTACGACGGCTTCGCGATCCGCTGACGGAGGGGCGCCGTCCGGCCGTCCGGACCGGCGGCGACCCGTCTCATGGCATGCCGCGGACAGTGGCGGGGAGCAGAAATCACCTGGTGGTTGCCATTTCCGCCGACCCGTGGAAGGCTGCCGCAGTAAGGATGATCTCCACGCCCCCGGGTGCGTTTCCGGAGCGTCGCCGCGAGCCTTCTGCCGCTGTGCGCGCACACGAGCCCCGGATACGGGGCGTGATCGTGTTGACCGTCAATCCATTTGGTGAGACTCTGGAATCCCCGCGCACCTTAGCTGTTTGGCATTGCGTACACCAGAGAATGACAGACACCGCGGGTGCGATTCCCTCACGACCCACCACCGCTTCGGTCGGTCACTCAGTGTGGAGGACCATCCATCATGGCAAAGGCGCTTCTCGGTTACGTCGGCGGCTCCGACCCCCGAGTCCTCGCCGAGATGCGACGGCTTCAGCAGCGCGTCCAGGACCTCGAATCCGAGCTCATCAGGATTCAGGCCGAGAACGACGCGCTGTCGGCTGCCGCACGTCACGGCGACTCGCTGCTCGACAGCATCGACGTATCCCAGGCGGAGCCGGCGCTCACCTGACCATCGCCCCAAGGGCCGGTCGGGCTGATACGACAGCCACTTGAGGCACCGCTCTATGAAGATTCAAGGGACGCTTCGGCGTCCCTTCGTCGTTCACGCCTCCGCTTCCCGGCGCCTTCTTACCGCATGATGTGCCCTGCACGTTACGCGGCGAAACCGAAAAGGTCCGGACAGGACAGCGGGCGCCCCCGTCTCCCGGAGGCCGGACCGGCGGCCGGAACCCCGCGGGACGTCCCCCGGCGCGACGTCGGCCGGCCGCGAGCCGCCCGGGACCCGCGGGACGAGAGCGGTCGCCGGTGACGAGAACGCGCGGCGCGCCAGCGTCTCCTCCAAGGGCGGTGGCGGGTGGGCGGTAAAGTCCGAAGGCGTGCACCTCAAGAGCCTGACCCTGCGAGGATTCAAGTCCTTCGCATCCGCCACCACGCTGCGCTTCGAGCCCGGCATCACCTGTGTCGTGGGCCCCAACGGCTCCGGCAAGTCCAACGTGGTGGACGCCCTCTCCTGGGTCATGGGCGAGCAGGGCGCGAAGTCGCTGCGCGGCGGCAAGATGGAGGACGTCATCTTCGCCGGCACCACGGGCCGCCCGCCCCTGGGCCGCGCCGAGGTCTCGCTCACCATCGACAACTCCGACGGCGCGCTGCCCATCGACTACGCCGAGGTCACCATCACGCGGATCATGTTCCGCAACGGCGGCAGCGAGTACCAGCTCAACGGCGACACCTGCCGGCTGCTGGACATCCAGGAGCTGCTCTCGGACTCCGGCATCGGCCGCGAGATGCACGTGATCGTCGGGCAGGGCCAGCTGGACGGCGTGCTGCACGCCGACCCGATGGGCCGCCGCGCCTTCATCGAGGAGGCGGCCGGCGTCCTGAAGCACCGCAAGCGCAAGGAGAAGGCGCTGCGGAAACTGGACGCGATGCAGGCGAACCTCGCGCGCGTCCAGGACCTGACGGATGAGCTGCGGCGGCAGCTGAAGCCGCTCGGGCGGCAGGCGGCCGTCGCCCGCCGGGCCGCCGTCATCCAGGCCGACCTGCGCGACGCCCGCCTCCGGCTGCTCGCCGACGACCTCGTGACGCTGCGCGAGGCGCTCCGTACGGAGATCGCCGACGAGGCCGCGCTCAAGAAGCGCCGGGAGGCCACCGAGGCCGAGCTGAAGGAGGCGCTGCGGCGCGAGGCGGTGCTGGAGGAAGAGGTGCGCACGCTCGCGCCGCGGCTCCAGCGCGCCCAGCAGACCTGGTACGAGCTGTCGCAGCTGGCGGAGCGGGTGCGCGGCACGATCTCGCTGGCCGAGGCGCGGGTGAAGAGCGCGCAGGCCGCGCCCCCCGAAGAGCGGCGCGGGCGCGAGCCCGAGGAGATGGAGCGCGAGGCGGCCCGGATCCGCGAGCAGGAGGCGGAGCTGGAGGCCGCGCTGGAGGCGGCGACCCGGGCGCTGGACGACATGGTCGAGCACCGTGCGGGGCTGGAACGGCAGCTGCAGGACGAGGAGCGCCGGATAAGGGATGCGGCACGGGCCATCGCCGACCGGCGCGAGGGGCTGGCCCGGCTGCACGGCCAGGTCACCGCGGCACACGGCCGGGCCGCCTCGGCCCAGGCCGAGATCGACCGGCTGACCGAGTCGCGGGACGCGGCGCGGCAGCGCGCGGAGGCGGCCCAGCGGGAGTACGAGCAGCTCAAGGCCGAGGTCGACGGGCTGGACGCGGGTGACGAGGAGCTGGCGGAGCAGCACGAGCGGGCCAAGGAGGAGCTGGCCGAGGCGGAGCGCGCGCTGACGGCGGCCCGCGAGGCGCTGACGGCGGTGGAACGCAAGCGCGCGGCGACCGCGGCGCGGCATGATGCGCTGGCGCTGGGGCTGCGCCGCAAGGACGGTACGGGTGCGCTGCTGGCCGCCGCCGACCGGCTGGGCGGGCTGCTCGGCCCGGCCGCTGAGCTGCTGACGGTGCGGCCGGGGTACGAGGTGCCGGTCGCGGCGGCGCTGGGCGCGGCGGCCGACGCGATCGCCGTCGCGGATCCGGCGACGGCGGCGGAGGCCATCCGCCTGTTGCGCAAGCAGGACGCGGGCCGCGCGGTGCTGCTGCCGGCGGCCCCGGCGGACCGCCCGCTGACCGGTGCGGCGGGGGAACGTTCCCTCGCGGGGACGATGCCGCACGGCTCCCTCGCCGGGACGGCACCGTACGACGGCGCGGCTGCGGCGGCGGGTGCCGGTGGCGCGGTGAGTGGTGGCGCGGTGAGTGGTGGCGACGGCGCGGCGGGAGCTGACGGTGCGTCGGCTCCCGGCGCAGGGCCTCGTCCTGACGGTGCGTCGCATGCTGACCGGCCCGCGACCGACCGGCCCGCGGCCGGCGGACCCGCCTCCGACCACCCCGCCGTCCCCGGTGCGCGCACCGCCGCCGTGCCGGCCGAAGGCGCCGATGGCGGCGCGGCCTTCGCCGCGGTACCCGCAGCCCGTACGCCAGGCGGACCGCCCGCCGCCGCGGAACTGGTCGACGGGCCCGCCGAGTTGCTGCCCGCCGTGCGGCGGCTGCTGCGGGACGTGGTCGTCGTGAGCACGCTGGAGGACGCCGAAGACCTGGTGGCCACGCGGCCCGAGGTGACCGCCGTGACGGCCGAGGGCGACCTGCTCGGGGCGCACTTCGCGCAGGGCGGCTCGGCCGGTGCGCCGAGCCTGCTGGAGGTGCAGGCCTCCGTGGACGAGGCGGCGGCGGAGCTGGAGGAGCTGGCCGCGCGCTGCGAGGAGTTGGCCGAGGAACAGCGGCTGGCCACCGAGCGCCGGGCCGAGCGGGCCGCGGCGGTCGAGGAGCTGGGGGAGCGCCGGCGGGCGGCCGACCGGGAGAAGTCGCAGGTCGCGCAGTCGCTGGGGCGTCTCGGTGGACAGGCGCGGGGCGCCGCGGGCGAGGCCGAACGGTCGGCGGCGGCGGTCGCCAAGGCCGAGGAGGCGCTGGCCCGCGCGACCCAGGAGGCCGAGGAGTTGGCGGAACGTCTCGCCGTCGCCGAGGAGGAAGCCACCTCGGGTGAGGGAGGTGCGGAGGAGCCGGACACCGCCGTACGGGACCGGCTCGCCGCCGACGGGGCCAACGCGCGGCAGACCGAGATGGAGGCGCGCCTTCAGGTCCGTACGCACGAGGAGCGTGTCAAGGGGCTCGCGGGACGGGCGGACGGGCTGGACCGGGCGGCGCGTGCCGAGCGGGAGGCGCGGGCGCGGGCCGAACAGCGGCGTGCCCGGCTGCGCCACGAGGCGCGGGTCGCGTCGGCGGTCGCCGAGGGCGCGCGGCAGCTGCTCGCGCACATCGAGGTCTCGCTGGTGCGGGCCGAGGAGGAGCGGGCCGCCGCCGAGGAGGCGAAGGCCGAGCGGGAGCAGGCGCTGGCCGCCGAGCGCGACCGGGACCGCGAGCTGAAGGACGCGCTGGACAAGCTGACCGACTCGGTGCACCGGGGCGAGGTGCTGGGCGCCGAGAAGCGCATGAAGATCGAGCAGCTGGAGACCAAGGCGCTGGAGGAGCTGGGCGTGGAGCCGGCCGCGCTGGCTGCCGAGTACGGCCCGGACCAGCTCGTGCCGCCGTCCCCGCCCGCCGAGGGGGAGGAGCTGCCGGCCGACCCGGAGCATCCCCGGAACCAGCCGGTGCCGTTCGTACGGGCCGAGCAGGAGAAGCGGCTCAAGGCGGCCGAGCGGGCGTATCAGCAGCTCGGGAAGGTGAACCCGCTGGCGCTGGAGGAGTTCGCGGCGCTGGAGGAGCGGCACAAGTTCCTCAGCGAGCAGCTTGAAGACTTGAAGAAGACCCGCGCGGACCTGCTGCAGGTGGTCAAGGAGGTCGACGAGCGGGTCGAGCAGGTCTTCACCGAGGCGTACTGGGACACCGCACGCGAGTTCGAAGGGGTCTTCTCGCGGCTCTTCCCGGGCGGCGAGGGCCGTCTCGTGCTCACCGACCCGGACAACATGCTGACGACCGGCGTCGACGTGGAGGCGCGGCCGCCGGGCAAGAAGGTCAAGCGGCTCTCGCTGCTCTCGGGCGGCGAGCGCTCGCTGACCGCGGTGGCCCTGCTGGTCTCGATCTTCAAGGCGCGGCCGAGCCCGTTCTACGTGATGGACGAGGTCGAGGCGGCGCTGGACGACACCAATCTGCAGCGGCTGATCCGGATCATGGAGGAGCTGCAGGAGAGCTCACAGCTCATCGTGATCACTCACCAGAAGCGGACGATGGAGGTCGCCGACGCGCTGTACGGCGTGTCCATGCAGGGCGACGGGGTCTCCAAGGTCATCAGCCAGCGCCTGCACTGAGACGGCCGTGCGGGTGATCAAGAGACCGACCCGCATTGTTCACAACATGAACGCAACTGCGGAAAGTGACAGCCCAAGTCAATTCAGTGCTCTCTATTGACTTAGAAACTTGAAGGCATAGTCTCTGCAACGTTGCTTTTACCTTCAAGTGGTGGGTGCCGCGTTCGTATGCGCCACTGGAAGGGCCAGCCCCCTACGCCCGGCAGCGCAGCCGGGCCACTGGAGTACACGTTGACCAGCACCGCGCAGCCGGCGGGGACGGAAGGCCGCAAGGCCCAGCCGGACCACCTCGGCCATGTCATCTTCATCACCGCGGCTGCCGCGATGGGCGGCTTCCTGTTCGGTTACGACAGCTCCGTGATCAACGGTGCCGTCGAGGCCATCCGGGACCGTTACGACGTCGGTTCCGCGGGCCTCGCCCAGGTGGTCGCGATCGCCCTGATCGGCAGCGCCATCGGCGCCGCTGCGGCGGGCCGGCTCGCCGACCGCATCGGCCGTATCCGCGTCATGCAGATCGCCGCGCTGCTCTTCACGGTCAGCGCCGTCGGCTCGGCGCTGCCGTTCGCCATCTGGGACCTGGCCATCTGGCGCATCATCGGCGGCTTCGGCATCGGTATGGCCTCGGTCATCGGCCCGGCCTACATCGCGGAGGTCGCGCCGCCCGCGTACCGCGGTCGGCTCGGCTCCTTCCAGCAGGGCGCGATCGTCATCGGCATCGCCATCTCCCAGCTGGTCAACTGGGGCATCCTCAACCTCGCCGGCGGCGATCAGCGCGGCGAGCTCGCCGGCCTGGAGGCCTGGCAGTGGATGCTCGGCGTCATGGTCGTCCCGGCCGTGCTCTACGGCCTGCTCTCCTTCGCCATCCCCGAGTCGCCCCGCTTCCTGATCAGCGCCGGGCGCCGCGACCGGGCCAAGGAGGTGCTCGCCGAGGTCGAGGGCCAGAACGTGGACCTGGAACTGCGGGTCAACGAGATCGAGCACGCGATGCGCAGTGAGCACAAGTCCACGTTCAAGGACCTGCTCGGCGGCAAGGCCGGCTTCCTCCCGATCGTCTGGATCGGCATCGGCCTGTCGGTCTTCCAGCAGCTGGTCGGCATCAACGTCGCGTTCTACTACTCGTCGACGCTGTGGCAGTCCGTGGGCATCAACCCGCAGAGCTCGTTCTTCTACAGCTTCACCACGTCGATCATCAACATCATCGGCACCGTGATCGCGATGGTCTTCGTCGACAAGATCGGCCGCCGTCCGCTGGCGCTGATCGGCTCCGCCGGTATGGCCGTCGCGCTGGCGCTGGAGGCGTGGGCGTTCGCCGCCAAGACCACGGGCGGCACCCTGCCGCACGCCCAGGGCGTGGTCGCGCTGATCGCCGCCCACGGATTCGTGCTCTTCTTCGCCCTCTCGTGGGGCGTGGTGGTCTGGGTCTTCCTCGGCGAGATGTTCCCGAACAAGATCCGCGCCGCGGCCCTCGGCGTCGCCGCCTCGGCCCAGTGGATCGCCAACTGGGCGATCACGGCCAGCTTCCCGAGCCTGTCGGACTGGAACCTCTCCGGCACGTACGTGATCTACATGATCTTCGCCCTGCTCTCCATCCCCTTCGTGCTCAAGTTCGTGAAGGAGACGAAGGGCAAGGCGTTGGAGGAGATGGGTTAACCACCCCGCCAGCCTCTCTCCTCACCACGGAACTGCCCCGGCTCCCCGATGGAGCCGGGGCAGCCGCATGTCCGCAGCGGGCGCACCGGCCCGGCCGGGTCACCCCGACAGCTCCGGCAGTACCCGCTCCGCAAAGAGGTGCAGCGACCGCCACCCCTCGTCCACCGGCATCCCGCCGCACAGCGGATGCAGGATCAGCGAGTCCGACGCCGCCGCCTTCCCCGCGTACGCCACGCACTCCTCGGGCGTCAGCACCCGGTACACCCCCTCCTCGCGCAGCGCCGCCACGTCCGTCGCCGCCGAGCGCACGGCCGAGTGCGTGCCGGCCCCCGCCTGCCAGCCCGCGTACGTCCGCGCCTCGTACAGGAAGTGCCGCCCGTACCGCTCCCAGGCCTCTTCCGGGTCCTCCGCGACGTGCAGCAGCGCCGTGGCGGCCGGCGGCTCCCTCACCCATCCCTCGTGTCCGTGCTCGGCGCACTGCCGGTGGTAGTACGCGGTGAGCTCCGGCAGGTGGGCGCTGGGGAAGAACGGCAGGCCGAGCCGGGCCGCGCGGCGTGCGGCGGGCCGCGAGGCGCCGCCCACCAGGAGGAGGGGGTGCGGACGGGTGGCCGGGCGCGGCGTGACGCGCACCGTGCGCCCCCGGTATTCGAACGGCTCGCCGGTCCAGGCGCGCAGCAGCGTCTCCAGTGCCTCGTCCTGGAGCGCGCCGCGCCGTTCCCACTCCTTGCCGTGGGCCGCGTACTCCTCGGGTCGGTAGCCGATGCCCGCGACGGTGACCAGCCGGCCGCCGCCGAGCAGATCCAGTACCGCGAGGTCCTCGGCCAGCCGCAGCGGGTCGTGCAGCGGGGTGATCAGCGCGGAGACGGTGACGGTGATCCGCCGGGTGGCGCCGAGCACGGCGCCGGCGAAGGCGAGCGGTGCGGGCATCCAGCCGTTGTCGGTGGCGTGGTGCTCCTCGGTCTGCACCGTCGTGAGGCCCATGTCGTCGGCGTACCGGGCCATCGCGACGGCCGCCTGATAGCGGGCCGCCAGGCCCTCGGGCGTGGGCTCGGGGTCGACCAGGTTGAAGCGCAGGACCGTGACGGGCATGACGACGTCCCCTTCGCCGGGAGGTGGCGAAGGGGACGTTATCTGATGCGGTGTCAGTTGTGGAGGGGGTCGGCGGCACGGCCGCCCGGCTTCGCTACCGCCCGGCCGGTATCGGCTCCGGCGCCGCGTCGCCCTTCGCGGGGGCGTTCTCGCGCGGCGCGGGCAGCACCGCGAAGACCACGGCGGCGACCACGATCGTGACGGCCCAGCCCAGGCCGTGGGTGCCGAACCAGGTGCCGGCCAGCGGCCCCGCGAACCACTGGACCTTGGTCAGGCACAGGCCGAGGGCCAGCGCCACGCCCCAGGCGGTCAGCGCCTGCCAGCAGAAGCCGCCCGCGTACCAGTAGCGGCCGGTGCGGGTGGTGTCCATCAGCGCGTCGGCGTGGTACCGGATGGTGCGCCGGGAGCGCCGCGCCATGTCGATCGCGTACACCCCGACCCAGGCCGAGAAGGAGACCGCGAGGAGCGTCAGGAAGGCGATGAACTGGCTGATGAAGCTGGTCGCCACCAGCATCATGAACGCACCGCCGACCAGGCTGATGAGGGCGTTGATGCTGACCGCCAGCGGGCGCGGCAGCTTCACGCCCATGGTCTGCGCGGTGAAGCCGGCGGAGTACATCGACAGGCTGTTGATCAGCAGCATGCCGACCAGCGCGGTGATCAGGTACGGCACGGCCAGCCAGGTGGGCAGCACGTCGCCGAGGAACGCGACCGGGTCGCTGGCCTTGGCCAGGTCGGGCGTGCGGGAGGACATCACGGCGCCCATGAGGACCATCGGCACCATGACCAGCCCCGCACCCGAGACGGTGGTGGCGACGATCTTCTTGCCGGACGCGGCGTGCGGGAGATACCGGGTGAAGTCCGGGCCCGAGGGGATCCAGCTGATGCCGCCGGCCGCTATGGTGCCGATGCCCGCGATCATCATCGCCGTGTCGCCGGCCTTCTGGGAGAAGACCTGCTGCCAGTCCATCTTGGCGATCAGGTACACCAGCACCATCACGCTGAAGATGCCGAAGAGGTACGTCGACCACTTGTTGCAGACGTTCAGCGCCTTCCGGCCGAGGCCGGAGACCAGGAACGTGGTCGCCACGAAGGCGAACAGGGTGAGGACGGTCAGGAAGTCGTTGCTCTCGATACCGAAGAGCAGCTTCAGGACCGTGAGCAGCGCGAACGCGCCGGTGACCGCGTTGATCGTCTCCCAGCCGAAGCGGGCGACCCACAGGATCATGCCGGGGAAGTAGTTCCCCCGTACGCCGAAGGTGGCGCGCGAGAGCATCAGGCCGGGCGCGCCGCCCCACTTGCCGGTGACCGACAGCAGGCCGGTGAGTCCGAAGGAGACCGCCGCGGCGATCAGCGCGACGACGAGCACCTGCCAGAAGTTCAGCCCGTTGAAGACGACCAGGGACGCGCCCATGGTCAGGAGCAGCACGCTGATGTTGGCGGCGACCCAGGTGGGGAAGAGCTCGCGGACCCGGCCGCGGCGTTCGTCGTCGGGGACCGGCTCGATGCCTCGGGTCTCGACGGTGCCTTCGGTCTCGGGGGAGGCCGTGGTGTCCATGGTGCAGGTGTCTCTCGTGCGCTGGGGCAAGGGCACCCCCACAGGGGGCAGTCGGCAGCGGCGGTGGTGCCTGGCTGCGGGGCGCGGTGGCCGACGAGGACTCTACGCGCGTTGCGCGGCCATCCACCATCGTACTTTGCACCAACTTCCCGCCGTAAGCCCTATTGGACCCTCCGACGAGTCGGGCGCGTCACACTTCTCGTCGGAGGGACCGAGCGGCGGGCGGGCGCCCTGGTCAGCGAGGTGGTGCCGGCACCGGTCCGCGCTGGCTCACCCGGTGGTCGGCGGCGCGCAGGATCTCCGCCGCGTCATCCACCGGCGGATAGATCCAGCTCTCGTTGATCGCGCGCTTCCGGGCCTTGGCCTCCGTGGCCGGGACGTCGTTCAGCGCCCGGTCGAAGCCCTTGGTCAGCACCGCGCCCGCCCCGCCGAGGTCGAGGCAGGTGACGTACGGGTCGGTGGTGAACGGCTCCCGCGCGAGCCCCAGCAGGTCGGCCGCCGCGTTGTGCCCGGCGAACTTCCCCTGCGGCGTCGCGTGCTGACAAGACTGCGTCACGGTGTGGCCGTCCTCGGCCGGCGCGGCGGCCGTGTCGCCGGCCGCGTACACCTCCGGCACCCCGCGCACCCGCAGCCACTCGTCGACCGCCAGCCGTCCCAGAGCGTCGCGCGCGGCGGGTATCTGCGCGGTGAGGCCGTCGGCCCGCACCCCGGCCGTCCAGACGGCCGTACGGGCGGGAATCGCCGTGCCGTCGGAGAGGCGCACGGCCCGCTCGTCCACGCCCGCCACCGTGACGCCCAGCCGCCGTGCGACGCCCAGCTCGTCCAGCGCCCGCTCGATCACCGGCCGCGCCGGCTCGCCGAGCCCGCGCCCGACGACCTCGTCCCGCTCGACCAGGACGACCTCGACCTCGTCCGCCAGGCCGTGCGGCGCGGCGACCGCCCGCAACCGGCCCACCAGCTCGGCCGCGATCTCCACCCCGGTGAACCCGGCGCCGACCACCACCGCCGTGAACCGCCCCGGCCCCGCGGAAGCCTCCGGCAGCGCCTGCAGGTGGTCCTCCAGGGCGACGGCCGCGGCCATCGTGTCGACGTCGTGCAGCCGCTCGGCGCCGGGGAGGTCCGGGCGGACCAGCGCGCTACCCGTGGCCAGCACCAGCCGCTCGTAGCGGTACTCCGTACGGCCCTCGGCGCCGTCGGCGGTGACGGTCCGGCGGGCGGTGTCGATGCCGGTCGCGGTCGCCGCGACGCGTCGTACGCCGATGGGGCCGAGGACGCGGTCCAGCGGGACCCGGTGCGCCGCCGGGGCCGCCTGGTAGAGGCGGGGGCGGATCACCAGGTCGGGACCCGGGGCGAGCAGGGTGACCGTGGCGGAGGCGTCGTGGGCGCGCAGCAGGCGGGCGGCGCCGGCGGCGGCCCAGGTCCCGGCGAAACCGCCGCCCACAATCAGGACATCCGGCATCCGGAATCTCCTTCCGAGTGTCCCGCGGCACGTTCCGCGGGGGTGATTCCGGATAGTACACATCCAGATTGAAGCCTGGACAGACAGCATCCGGATTCATGTGCGGGGTGGTGCGTCTCCGCGATCTGTGGCGTGCGACCCCGCCGGCGCTGCGTGCCCGATACTGAGGGAGTTATGGAAATCGTCATCCTTGCTGTAGTCATCGCTGTGGTCGCGCTCGGCGCGATCAGCGGGCTCGTCGTCAGCAGCCGCAGGAAGAAGCAGCAGCTGCCGCCGCCCCCGCCGACCACCCCGTCCGTCACCGCGCCCCCTGCGGAGCCGCAGGTCGGTGAGGACGCCGAGACCCCCCGCGACGAGGAACGTCGCACCATAGAAGAGGTCGGGCTGCCGGACTCCGGCGCCACCCTCGTCGAGGAACCGCCCGTCGCCGAGCCGGCGGCGCCCGCGGCGCCCGAGGTCGAGGTCCCGGAGCCGACCGCCGGCCGGCTCGTCCGGCTGCGCGCCCGGCTCTCCCGCTCGCAGAACTCCCTGGGCAAGGGCCTGCTCACGCTGCTCTCCCGGGAACACCTGGACGAGGACACCTGGGAGGAGATCGAGGACACCCTGCTCACCGCCGACGTCGGTGTGCAGCCCACGCAGGAGCTGGTCGAGCGGCTGCGCGAGCGCGTACGGGTGCTCGGCACCCGCACCCCCGACGAGCTGCGCGCACTGCTCCGCGAGGAGCTGCTGAACCTCATCGGCACCGAGGCCGACCGCACCGTGAACACGGCGAACGGCCTGGGCGTGAACGGTCAGGAGATCCCCGGCGTCGTCATGGTCGTCGGCGTCAACGGCACCGGCAAGACCACCACCACCGGCAAGCTCGCCCGCGTGCTGGTCGCCGACGGCAAGTCCGTCGTGCTGGGCGCGGCCGACACCTTCCGCGCCGCCGCGGTCGACCAGCTGCAGACCTGGGGCGACCGGGTCGGCGCCCGCACCGTGCGCGGCCCCGAGGAGGGCGACCCGGCCTCGGTCGCCTTCGACTCGGTGAAGGAAGGTATCTCCGAGGGCGCGGACGTCGTCCTCATCGACACCGCCGGCCGGCTGCACACCAAGACCGGCCTCATGGACGAGCTGGGCAAGGTCAAGCGGGTCGTGGAGAAGCACGGCCCGGTCGGCGAGGTGCTGCTCGTCCTGGACGCCACCACCGGCCAGAACGGCCTGGTCCAGGCCCGGGTCTTCGCCGAGGTCGTGGACATCACCGGCGTGGTCCTCACCAAGCTGGACGGCACGGCCAAGGGCGGCATCATCGTCGCGGTCCAGCGCGAACTGGGCGTCCCGGTGAAGCTGGTGGGCCTGGGCGAGGGCGCCGACGACCTGGCGCCGTTCGAGCCCGAGGCCTTCGTCGACGCACTGATCGGCGACTGACCGGAGCGTGAACGGGTTAACCCGGGCACCCGCACCGATACGAATACACCGAGCCCCGCCGCACACGAAGTGCGGCGGGGCTCGGCGCGTGCGCCCGGCGGCGCGGCGCGGGGACGACGCGCCCGGCGACCGGGCGCGGGCGATGGTTTTCGGGCGGGTGCACGAGGACGCGGGCGCGCGAGACGGCTGAATCGGAGCGAGGGCGGAACCGGAGCGAGGGCGCAATCGGAGTGCGTGCGGAATCGGAGTGCGTGCGGGCGACTTCGGGGCCGAGCGTGGGCGGCTGGCTCCGGGGTCGAGCGATTGCGGCCGTCTCCATGGACAGAGCGCGGGCGGCTGGCTCCGGGGCCGAGCGCAGGCGAGGGGCCCCAATGCGGCGGCGCCTCGTCTTGGCGAAGGGGCCGCAGCGTGACCGGCGCCTCGTCTTGGCGAAGGGCCCCAGCGTGACCGGCGCCTCGTCTTGGCGAAGGGATCCAGCATGACCGGCGCCTCGTCTTGGCGAAGGGATCCAACAATTCAACACGGCCGACGCCTCGTCTTCCCGACCCGCGCACCGCAACCATCAATTGAGCAACCCCCACGGCGCCCAACCACCTCCGCGAAAGCGGCGCCGGCTTAGGCGCACAGGGCCGCGCCGACTTAGGCGCAAAGGGCCGCGCCGACTTAGGCGCACAGGGCGCGCCGGCTCAGGCGCACAGGCGATGACAGACGTACGCCAGGGTGCCCAGCAGCAGCTTCGCCTCCGGGGGGTGGCCCGCGCTGTCCAGCGTGGGCGGCCGCAGCCAGCGCATCGGCCCCAGGCCCGCCAGGTCGCAGGGCGGCGCGACGACGTGATCGCCGGGGCCCAGGCAGCGGAGGTCCAGCGAGGCGTCGTCCCAGCCCATCCGGTACAGCAGGTTCGGCAGTCCGGCCGCGGCGCCCGGCGCCACGAAGAACAGTGCCCGGCCGGTCGGGGTGGCGGCCACCGGGCCCAGCGGTAGGCCCATCCGTTCGAGCCGGACCAGGGCCGTGCGGCCCGCCGCCACCGGTACGTCCAGTACGTCGAAGGTGCGGCCGACCGGCAGCAGCACAGCGGCGCCCGGCGTCTCCGCCCAGACGGCCGCGGCCTTCTCCAGCGTGGTGCCGGCGGGCAGGGCGTCCGCGAAGGCGAGGGGGTGGGCGCCGGGGGCCGGGCAGCCCGCCGCGCCGCACGAGCAGGTGACCCGGCCGTCGCCGCCTCGGGCCGCGCGGGCGCCGGGCACGACGTCCCAGCCCCAGAGCCCGGTGTACTCCGCCACCGCGGTGCCCTCGGCCGAGCGGACACGCCTCTTGGCGCCATGGCGGATGTCGCGGAACTCCCGGATGCCGCCGATCGTGAAGCCCATACCCCCTCCAACGGGTCCTGCATGCCAGTGGTTACGTGCCGGAGTCTTGCCGTGACGCTCCGTCGAAAGTCGTTGTCGCCGATGGTGTGACGTGGCGCTTCGGGTTGTGCGGTGCGGCAGACGCGCCCTCAAGTGCTTCTCTGCGCCCAATCCTTCGCGACCTGTGTCAAGTCAATCGCGCGGAGCCGGGGAGGAGTTCATTCAAAGGGGTGGCGAATGGTGGCGTTTCCCGGCTCGGCCTCGCGGGAGGCGTGATCGTAGGATTACTTTCGGTGCACGAACCGGGAGGGGTATCCGCCACGCGGGTATGCCAACGGCAAGAGAGTGACCATCCGGCGGCTTTCCGGCGGCCGGAATCCGTGGTCGGCTGGGGTCACTCCAGGACAGGCGTCGCGAAGGAGCGGCATCCTGTCGGAGGTTCGTGACAGGGCAACAGATCCGGATGGGGGCGTTCGAGTTGGGCGGCAACGGCGGCGCGTGCGCTGACAAGCGCCCGAACGAGCAATTGGGCTCGTGGTTCGTGCGCAGCGGCTGGTCCAAGGGCGAACTCGCCCGCCAGGTCAACCGCCGCGCCCGGCAGCTGGGCGCGCACCACATCAGTACGGACACCTCGCGGGTCCGCCGCTGGCTGGACGGCGAGCAGCCCCGCGAACCGATCCCGCGCATCCTCTCGGAGCTGTTCTCCGAGCGCTTCGGGTGCGTCGTCGGCGTCGAGGACCTGGGCTTGCGCAGCGCACACCAGTCCCCTTCCGTCTCCGGTGTGGACCTTCCCTGGGCAGGGCCCCAGACGGTCTCGCTCATCAGCGAGTTCTCGCGCAGCGACCTGATGCTGGCGCGGCGTGGCTTTCTCGGGACCTCGTTGGCGCTGGCCGCGGGGCCCGCCCTCATCGAACCGATGCAGCGCTGGCTGGTCCCCACGCCGACCGGCGGCGCCGGTGAGACGGGATCCGACGGCGGACGCCGCCGCGGTGGCCGGCTCTCGCAGCCCGAGCTGGAGCTGCTGGAGTCCACGACCATGATGTTCCGGCAGTGGGACGCCCAGTGCGGCGGCGGACTGCGCCGCAAGGCCGTCGTCGGGCAGCTCCACGAAGTCACCGACCTGCTCCAGGAGTCGCACCCCGAAGCGGTCTCCAAGCGGCTGTTCAAGGTCGCCGCCGAACTGGCCGAGCTGGCGGGCTGGATGAGCTACGACATCGGTCTGCAGCCCACGGCGCAGAAGTACTTCGTCCTCGCACTGCACGCGTCCAAGGAAGCCGGCGACAAGCCCCTGGGCTCGTACATCCTCTCCAGCATGAGCCGCCAGATGATCCACCTCGGACGCTCCGAGGACGCCCTGGAGCTGATCCATCTCGCGCAGTACGGCAGTCGGGAAACGGCCACCCCGCGCACCCAGGCGATGCTGTATGCGATGGAGGCCCGCGCGTACGCCGGCATCGGGCAGCCCAGCAAGGTCAAGCGGGCCGTGCGGATGGCCGAGGACACCTTCGCCGACGTCGAGCCCGGCGCGCAGCCCGAGCCGGACTGGATCCGCTTCTTCTCCGAGGCCGAGCTGAACGCGGAGAACGCCCACTCGTACCGCGACCTCGCCTACGTCGCCGGCCGCAGCCCCACGTACGCCTCGCTGGCCCAGCCGGTGATGGAGCGCGCCGTCGAGCTGTTCGGCAAGGACCAGGAGCACCAGCGCTCGTACGCCCTGAACCTCATCGGCATGGCCACGGTCCATCTGCTGCAACGTGAGCCCGAGCAGTGCGCGGACCTGGCCCGGCAGGCCATACCGTTCGCGAAGCAGGTGCGCTCGGAGCGGGTCAACACCCGGCTGCGTAAGACCGTGGACACCGCCGCCCGGGACTTCTCCGAGATCGCCGAGGTCATCCAGCTGACCGAGGAGCTGCAGCACCACCTGCCGGAGACGGCAGCGGAGGCCGTCTAGCGGCCCGGCCGCAGCACCCGCGCCCGTCCGCGGCACCCGTCAAGACCCCGGCCGCGACCACGCCCCGTACAGTCCGACTCGGCTCCCCCATCGCCAGGTCTGAGGGCATCGGTCGCGGCCGGTCCGCGGTTCCGTCGGCCGCTTGCACGGCAGTTCCGTGGGCCGCTTGCACAGCGGTTCCGTCGCCGCTCGCACGGCGGCTCCGTCGGTCGCTCGCACAGCGGTTCTGCCGCCTGGGCAGGGGCTCCGTTGGCCTATACAGCGGTTTTGTTGGCCCGCACAGGCGTTCATCCGGGCGTAACACCGCCGTCGCCTTCGTCACGGCGGCGAAACACCGGGGCGCCTCACCGGAAACGGCGCTGCGTCACTCTCGTGGCGAAAGCCGGCCCCTCCGCACCACCCCGCGCGGGCCGCATCGACGACGAGGAGACGCCGATGCCCCCAGGCATCCTGACGAACGCAGTGAGCCTCTCGGCAGACAAAGTCGAGCTGAGCCCGGCCGACACCGGTTTCATGCTGATCGCCACCGCCCTGGTGATGGTGATGACCCCCGCGCTCGCGTTCTTCTACGGCGGCATGGTCCGCGTGAAGAGCGTCCTGAACATGCTGATGATGAGTTTCATCAGCCTCGGTCTGGTGACCGTCCTGTGGGTGCTGTACGGCTTCAGCCTCGCCTTCGGCACCGACCACGGCTCCGTCATAGGCTTCAGCGGCGACTACGTAGGACTCAGCGGCATCGGACTCACCGAGCTGTGGGACGGCTACACCATCCCGGTCTACGTCTTCGCCGCCTTCCAGCTGATGTTCGCCGTCCTCACCCCCGCGCTGATCAGCGGCGCGCTCGCCGACCGCGTCAAGTTCTCCGCCTGGGCGCTGTTCGTCGTCCTGTGGGTGACCGTCGTGTACTTCCCGGTCGCCCACTGGGTGTGGGGCGCCGGGGGCTGGCTCTTCGAGCTCGGCGTGATCGACTTCGCGGGCGGTACGGCCGTCCACATCAACGCGGGTGCCGCAGCGCTCGGCGTGATCTTCGTCGTGGGCAAGCGCATCGGCTTCAAGAAGGACCCCATGCGGCCGCACAGCCTGCCGCTGGTCATGCTCGGCGCCGGCCTGCTGTGGTTCGGCTGGTTCGGCTTCAACGCCGGCTCCTGGCTCGGCAACAGCGACGGCGTGGGCGCGGTGGCCTTCCTGAACACGCAGGTCGCCACGGCCGCGGCCATGCTCGGCTGGCTCGCGTACGAGAAGATCCGGCACGGCTCCTTCACCACCCTGGGCGCCGCTTCCGGCGCGGTCGCGGGCCTGGTCGCGATCACCCCCGCCTGCGGCTCCGTCAGCCCGCTCGGCGCGATCGCCATCGGCATCATCGCGGGCGTCCTGTGCGCCATGGCCGTCGGCCTGAAGTACCGCTTCGGCTACGACGACTCCCTCGACGTCGTAGGCGTCCACCTGGTCGGTGGCGTCGTCGGCTCCCTGCTCATCGGCTTCTTCGCCACCGGCGGCGTCCAGAGCGACGCCAAGGGACTCTTCTACGGCGGCGGCCTGGCCCAGCTGGGCAAGCAGTCCGTCGGGGTGGTCTGCGTACTGCTGTACTCCCTCGTGCTCTCGTTCCTCCTTGCCAAGGTCATCGACCTGGTGATGGGCTTCCGGGTCAGTGAGGACGAGGAGCTGGCGGGTGTGGACCAGGCCGCCCACGCGGAGACGGCGTACGACTACGGCGGCACCGGCGGCGGCTCGGCCCTGACCCGCACGGCGGCATCGGCCACCGGCTCGGCAGCGGCGTCGGCATCGGGATCGGCATCCGGTGACGACCCGGAGCCCGGCGCGGCCGGGAGCACGGCTCAGGCCTCACAGGCAGGATCATCGGCTCAGGCCCAGGACCGTACTCCGGGCAAGGCGAAGAAGGTGGAAGCGTGAAGCTCATCACGGCAGTCATCAAGCCGCACCGGCTGGACGAGGTGAAGGAGGCCCTGCAGTCGTTCGGCGTGCACGGCCTGACCGTCACCGAGGCCAGCGGATACGGCCGGCAGCGCGGTCACACGGAGGTGTACCGCGGCGCCGAGTACACCGTGGACCTGGTGCCCAAGATCCGCATCGAGGTGCTGGTGGAGGACGCGGACGCCGAACAGCTCATCGAGGTCGTCGTCAAGGCCGCCCGCACCGGCAAGATCGGCGACGGCAAGGTCTGGAGCGTCCCGGTGGACGAGGCGGTCCGCGTCCGCACGGGAGAACGGGGCCCGGACGCGCTCTGAGCAGGTGCCCTCTCGCGGGCGGCGCGCGGCGCGCGATGGGCGGCAGGCGGCGGGCGTGGCCTGAGGGTGCCGTGGGGGTGAGCTCCCCTGGGAGAAGCTGCCGTGGGGTGAGCTTCCGGGGGGAGTCCCCGTGGGGTGAGCTTCCGGGAGGGGAGTCCTCATGGGGGTGAGCTTCCGAAAGGGGAGTCCCCATGAGGGTGAGCTTCCATGGGTGAGCTCCTGTAGGGGTGTGCCCCCGTGGGGGGCGTGGTCCGTGGGGGGACGTGGTCCGTGGGGTGAAGCGTGGTCCGCGGGGGTGGGGCGTGTGGGAGTGGCGGGCGGGTGTCGATGGCCCGGGCGGCGGACACGGCGTACGGGCGACCGGCGGGCAGCGCCCGGCCCGTACGGGTGAGGCGCGTACGGCGCGCGGCCGTCCCGGCGGTGAGCGGGCAGCTTGTCCGGGCGAGGGGCGGACGACCACCCGGGGGGGGAACGACCGAGACGACCGAGGAGCGCCTGAGGTGACGGACAGCGTGGACGAAGCGGCGACGCCGGGCCGGCCGGGACCGGCCGGTGGACCGGCGACGGCTGCCGGACGGGCGTTCCGGGCCGGCGGAGCCGATTCCGGCGTCGAGGTGACGAAGCCTGGTCACGACATGACCGATCCCGGCGCTGACGCGGCCGAGTCCGGTTCCGTCGCGGCCGATCCCGGTGCCCACGGGGCCGATCCCGGTGCCGGTAGAGCCGGGCCAGGCGTCGGTGGAGCCGATTCCGGCGGCGTCGACGCGACCGATTCCGACGTCGGCGGGGTCGAGTCCGGTGCCGGTGCGGCCGACTCCGGCGTCGGCGGGGTCGAGTCCGGTGCCGGTGGGGCCGACTCCGGCGGTGACGCGACTGATAACCGTGCCGGTGGGGCCGACTCCGGCAAGCGCGCCGACGAGGAGGACCATGCCGCCGCCCGGCAGCGGCTGCTCCAGGACGGCGCGATGGCCGGCGCGGAGCGCCGCGCCGCTCTGGCCCGGCTGACCGACCAGTGGCTGGCGGGCCTCTTCGAGAGCGCCGCCGCGCGGAGCGGCATCGGCGGTGCCGCCCTCGTCGCCGTAGGCGGCTACGGCCGCGGCGAACTCTCCCCCCGCAGCGACCTCGACCTGCTCCTCCTCCACGACGGCAAGGCCTCGGCCAGGGACGTCGCGGCTCTCGCCGACCGCCTCTGGTACCCCCTGTGGGACCTCGGCCTGGACCTGGACCACTCCGTCCGCACCCCGGCCGAGGCCCGCCGCACCGCCCGCGACGACCTCAAGGCCCAGCTCGGCCTGCTGGACGCCCGCCACCTCGCCGGCAGCGCCGACCTCACCGCCGCCCTGCGCACCGCGAGCTTCGCCGACTGGCGCGAGACGGCACCCAAACGCCTCCCCGAACTCCACGCCCTCTGCCTGGACCGGGCCGATCGCCAGGGCGAACTGCAGTACCTCCTCGAACCCGACCTCAAGGAGGCCAGAGGTGGCCTCCGCGACGTCACCGCCCTGCGCGCGGTCGCCGCGTCCTGGCTCGCCGACGCCCCCCGGGCCGGCCTGGAAGAGGCCCGCGGCCGCCTGCTGGACGTACGCGACGCCCTGCACCTCGTCACCGGCCGGGCCACCGACCGGCTCGCGCTCCAGGAGCAGGACCAGGTCGCGGCGGCCCTCGGCCTCCTAGACGCCGACGCCCTGCTGCGCCAGGTATACGAATCAGCCCGCACGATCTCGTATGCGGGCGACGTCACCTGGCGCGAGGTCGGCCGGGTGCTCCGCGCCCGCTCCGTACGGCCGTCGCTGCGCGGCCTGATCAGCGGCCGGGGCGGGCGGTCCGCGAACCGGGGCGGGCCGGCGGCGGGCCGCGGCGAGCGCTCGCCGCTGGCCGAGGGCGTCGTCGAGCACGAGGGCGAGGCCGTACTGGCCCGCACCGCGCGCCCCGAACGCGACGCCGTGCTGCCGCTGCGCGCCGCGGCCGCCGCCGCCCAGGCCGGCCTGCCGCTCTCCCCGCACGCCGTGCGCCGGCTGGCCGCGGCGGCCCGCCCGCTGCCCGTGCCCTGGCCCGCCGAGGCCCGCGAGGAGCTGCTGACCCTGCTGGGCGCGGGCGCGCGCACCGTGCCTGTCTGGGAGGCGCTGGAGGCCGAGGGGATCATCACCCGGCTGCTGCCGGACTGGGAGCGGGTGCGCTGCCGCCCGCAGCGCAACGCCGTGCACCGCTGGACCGTCGACCGGCACCTCGTCGAGACGGCCGTACGGGCCTCCGCGCTGACCCGCCGCGTCCACCGGCCCGACCTGCTCCTCATGGCAGCCCTCCTGCACGACATCGGCAAGGGTTGGCCCGGCGACCACTCGGTGTCCGGCGAGACCATCGCCCGCGACGTGGCCGCCCGGCTCGGCTTCGACGCGAAGGACACGGACGTCATCGCCACCCTGGTCCGCCACCACCTCCTCCTCATCGAGACCGCCACCCGCCGGGACCTGGACGACCCGGCCACGATCGCCTCGGTCGCCCGGGTCGTCCGTACCGCCGGGACACTGGAACTGCTGCACGCGCTCACCGAAGCGGATGCCCTGGCCACCGGGCCCGCCGCGTGGAGCCGCTGGCGCGAGGGGCTGGTCGCCGACCTCGTCCGGCGGGTCGGCGGCCTGCTCGCGGGGGAGCCGGAGGCGACCACGACCACCCCGTGGGAGCCCACCGCGGAACAGGAGCGCCTCGCCGTCGAGGCCTGGCGCACGAGCGGCCCCGTACTGGCCCTGCACACCCGGACCGAGCCGCCCGGCACCGCCCCGGCCTCCCCGGCAACTCCGGAATCTTCGGTCCTCGGGGCGGTCCCGGCGGACCAGGAGTCCACCGGGGACCCGGAACCGGTCGGCGTCGAGCTGCTGCTCGCCGTACCGGACCGCCCGGGCGTCCTCCCCGCCACCGCGGGCGTACTCGCCGTGCACCGTCTCACCGTCCGCGCCGCCGACCTGCGCGTCATGCCCCTGCCCGAGGGCTTGCACGGTGCGGGGGACGGTGTGGAGGTCGGCGTGGGGGACGGTGTGGAGGTTGGCGCGGGGGACGGCGCCCCGCACGCCGCCGACCGCCCCGTACTGCTCCTCAGCTGGCGGGTGGCGGCCGAGTACGGCGCGCTCCCGCAGGTGACCCGGCTCCGCGCCGACCTCGTACGCGCCCTGGACGGCACCCTGGACATCCCCGCCCGCCTCGCCGAGCGCGAACGGGCCTACGCGCGGCGCTCGCGAGGGCTGCAGGCGCCGCCGCCTCGGGTGACGGTGGCGCCCGGCGGATCCCGCTCCGCCACCGTGATCGAGGTACGCGCCCAGGACGCCCAGGGGCTGCTGTACCGGATCGGCCGGGCTCTGGAGGACGCGGGTGTCACCGTACGCAGCGCCCACGTCAGCACCCTGGGCGCCAACGCGGTGGACGCCTTCTACGTCACCGACGCCGACGGCTCCCCCCTGCCGTCCGCCACCGCGACGGAGCTGGCCCAGGCGGTGGAGCGCGCCCTGAAGTGACCGCGGCGTCCCTCCCGCCAGTGATCGCGGCACTCCTCCCGTGAGTGACCGCTGCACTCCTCCTGCTCTGGAGCCGGGCAGGACGGGTCCTGCTCTGGAGCCGGGCAGGACGGGGACAGGCACAGGCGCCAGCGGCGTTGCGGCTGCCGCACCCGTGCCGTGGCGCACCCCGAGCACCTGCAGATACCGCCCCCATCCGCCTCTTCGGGTAGGCCGGGACGTTCTGTACCGTGGGGCGGATACTCTAGAAGCCGATTGACTCCACCCCCGACCCCGAGGATCGACGACCGCCGTGTTCGATACGCTTTCCGACCGCCTGGCGAGTACTTTCAAAAATCTCCGGGGCAAGGGGCGCCTCTCCGAGGCGGACATCGACGCCACCGCGCGCGAGATCCGTATCGCCCTGCTCGAAGCGGATGTCGCGCTCCCCGTCGTCCGCGCCTTCATCAAGCAGGTGAAGGAGCGTGCGCTGGGCGCCGAGGTCTCCCAGGCGCTGAACCCCGCCCAGCAGGTCATCAAGATCGTCAACGAGGAGCTCATCGGCATCCTCGGTGGCGAGACCCGTCGCCTGCGCTTCGCCAAGCAGCCGCCGACGGTCATCATGCTCGCCGGTCTGCAGGGTGCCGGTAAGACCACGCTGGCCGGCAAGCTGGGCCGCTGGCTCAAGGCGCAGGGCCACGCCCCGCTGCTCGTCGCCTGTGACCTCCAGCGTCCGAACGCCGTGAACCAGCTCAGCGTCGTCGCCGAGCGCGCCGGTGTGGCGATCTTCGCCCCGGAGCCGGGCAACGGCGTCGGCGACCCGGTCAAGGTCGCCCAGGACTCGATCGAGTTCGCCCGCGCCAAGCAGCACGACGTCGTGCTCGTCGACACCGCCGGCCGCCTGGGCATCGACCAGGAGCTGATGCAGCAGGCCGCGGACATCCGCGACGCGGTCAAGCCCGACGAGGTCCTCTTCGTCGTCGACGCCATGATCGGCCAGGACGCGGTCAACACCGCCGAGGCCTTCCGGGACGGCGTCGGCTTCGACGGCGTCGTGCTCTCCAAGCTCGACGGCGACGCCCGCGGTGGTGCCGCGCTCTCCATCGCGCACGTCACCGGCAAGCAGATCATGTTCGCCTCCAACGGCGAGAAGCTGGACGACTTCGACGCGTTCCACCCGGACCGCATGGCGTCCCGCATCCTCGGCATGGGCGACATGCTGTCGCTCATCGAGAAGGCCGAGCAGACCTTCAGCCAGGCCGAGGCCGAGAAGATGGCGGCCAAGCTGCAGAAGGGCCCGAAGGAGTTCACGCTCGACGACTTCCTGGCCCAGATGGAGCAGGTCCGCAAGATGGGCTCCATCTCCAAGCTGCTCGGCATGCTGCCCGGCATGGCGCAGATGAAGGACCAGATCAACAACCTCGACGAGCGGGACGTCGACCGCACCGCCGCGATCATCAAGTCGATGACCCCGGGCGAGCGCCAGGACCCGACCATCATCAACGGCTCGCGCCGCGCCCGTATCGCGCGCGGTTCGGGTGTCGACGTCAGCGCCGTGAAGAGCCTGGTCGAGCGCTTCTTCGACGCCCGCAAGATGATGTCGAAGATGGCCCAGGGCGGCGGCATGCCGGGGATGCCTGGCATGCCGGGGATGCCCGGCATGGGCGGCGGCGCCAAGAAGAAGAAGCAGCAGAAGAAGGCCAAGGGCAAGCAGCGCAGTGGCAACCCCATGAAGCGCAAGGCCGAGGAGGAGGCCGCCGCGGCCCGCCGCGAGGCCGCCCAGAACGGCAACCCGCTCGGCCTTCCGCAGGGCGGCCAGGGCGACCCGAAGGACTTCGAACTCCCCGAGGAATTCAAGAAGTTCATGGGCTGAGGTAGCGGCAGGAGAGCCGGTTGACGCAGCTGAGGCAACCGGCGCACGCCCGCAGGCAGTAGCCGCCCGCCCCCACGGCCCCGCCCGGAATCCTCCGGCCGGGGCCGTCGCTGTACCACCCGTGGCTGTGGACGCACCACCCGTAGCCGTCGGCGTACCTGGAGCAGTCCGCGTGCCGCGGGTGTCGTGAGTGCCGTGGGGCGCGGACGGCGCGTCGCGTCGCGGGCGCCCCTGTCAGTGCGCGGCGTGGGCGGAACGGAAGGCGGCTGCGCCACGTATAGGGCGCTCCACGTGAAGCGGCGCGCCGTTGGCCAGCCCGGCCGGGCTCAGCCCAAGCGCGACGGCCGCGGTGGCGCCCACGTCCGCCAGCGACGCGGCGTCCGGGAGGCGCTCGGCGGCTCCGGCATCGGGACGGTGAATGAGCACCGGTACGTACTCCCGCGTGTGGAAGGCGTGTCCGATCGTGGGATCGTTGCCGTGGTCGCCGGTGACGATCAGCCGGTCCCCGGGCGCGCTGAGCAGCGGCAGCAGTGCCGCAAGCCCCTCGTCCACCCGCCGCAGCACCGCCGCGTAACGGTCCGGGTCCTGTTCATGACCGGCCAGGTCGGTCTCCTGCACGTTACTGACCACCAGCACCGACCCCTGCCCGGCCCCTCCGCCTCGCCCGGCTCCTTCGCCCCGCCCGTCCGCTCCGCCTCGGCCGGCTCCTTCGCCCCGCCCGTCCGCTCCGCCTCGGCCGGCCGCGCGGACCGTGTCCACCGTGTGCCGCAGCACCTCTTCGGTGTCCACCGCCGGCCGCCGTACCGCCGCCTCGCAGGCGAGGATGTCGGCCGCCTTGCCGACGAGTGTCACGGGGACACCCGCGCGGGCCGCGGCGTCCGGCAGCTGGCGGGTGTGGTCCAGCGGCGCACCCAGGTGCTGCACCTCCAGCCCACCGTTGCGGTAGAAGCCGCTGGCCGGAGTGTCCAACCCGACCGTGCCGGCCTCCCCGTGCCGCACGAACCCGGCCAGCGGCCCGTCCGCGTGGCCGCCCACCGCGATCACCCGGGCCACCGGCGCGACCGTCCTCACCACGCGTGCCACGCCCAGCACCTGTGCGAACGGCGCGTCCGCCAGCCGCGCCGAGGCGTTCCAGTTGATGCCGGGATCGGCCTCCAGGTTGTCGTGCACCAGGATCCGCCCGTCGACCACCACCAGCGGCTTGCCGTCGAGCAGTTCCGTACGGTGCCCCGCCGCCCGCAGGGCCGCGACGACCTCCTGCAGGTGCTTGGCGAGCCGCGCCACCGTCACCCGGTTGAAGTCGGCGCCCATCATCGTCTGATGCCCGGCGTACGTGTCCGCGCCCGGGTAGCCCAGCGCCGCCCGACCGGCCGCTACCGGCAGCGAGGGGCGCGGCGCGAGGTCCGGGTGCGGATGGACGGCGCCCAGGCCGAGGGCGCCGAACGAGGGCAGCTCCAAGGGGCGTCCGGTCGTCGCACGGTGGTGGTCGAGAAGGTGGCCGAGGGTGTCGGCTTCGGCGTCGCCGGGGCGCAGCGCTCCGGCGTCCGGCATCGCGCCGATGCCGAAGCCGTCGACGACGAGAATGACGATCTTGCTCATGGCGGTTCCTGGCGTCCGAGAGGAATGAGGCGTGTACGGGCAGGTGGCAGGTGCAGAGGTGCGGAGGGGAGTGGGTGCGTGCGGTTCGTGCGCGTAGGGGCGGCCCTGTCCGAGGGGCGGTACGGGTCGGACGCGGGTGCCGATGCAGCTGGGCCTGCCGGCGCCCGTCGGTACCGGTGCCTGTCGGTACCGGTGCCTGTCGGTACCGGTGCCTGTTGGTACCGGTGCCTGTTGGTACCGGTGCCTGTTGGTACCGGTGCCTTCCGACGCCTGTCGGTGTCGGCGCCGGTGCCGAAGTCGGTGTGGGATGGCCGCGACGTTGGCCGATCTATGAGGCCTCCGATCAATAAGGCCTCCCGAGGGGGTCGTAGCGACCACTGAGCTTCGGCCTGCCCGAGGACAGTCCGGAGACGACCGCGACGGTGCTGCGGGTGACGAAGATCTGCGTACGGAACGCCAGCACGGCGGTGTCCCCCACCCGCGCGTCACCGGGGGCGAGCAGTCGGTAGTAGTCGATGTTCGCCGCGGGTGCGTCCTCGACCCGCAACCGCGCCCCGGTACGCGGGATCAGGGCCTCCTGGGCGCCGCCCCGGGCGTAGAAGCCGCCCCCGTAGAGCGCCGGCCGGCCGTCGGCGAGGGTATGGGCCACCTCGCTGACGTACACGTACGCGGGGCGCTCCGGCTGCTCGTGATCCACCGCATGCAACGGGGTCGTGCCGGTCAGGGCGTGGCCGGGCTCGCCGTGCGTGGCGCCCAGCCGGGCCAGCAGCGGCAGGGTAGCCATCGACGTGGCGCTGGGCGCGCTGAGCTTGAGGTCCGTGTGACCGCGGGCGGCGAGTCGATCGATGGCCCTGCGGGCCAGCGCGAAGTTGGGCATCGGCCGAGGCTCCCCGGTCTCCGGATCACACAGCACGCACGGGAACGCCGTCACCCCGGCCACCCGGATCCCCGGCAACCGCTCGGCCTCGTCGAGAAACGCGTCCAGCCCGTCGAGGCCGCTGGACGCCGCCGCCCTGCCCGAGCCGCCCGTGCCCCCAGGCCGTTCAGTCCCGTCACCGTCAAGCAGCACGCCCGTACCGCGTCGTACGCCCGTACCGCGTTGTACGCCCGCGTCGAGCCGTACGTCCGCGTCGGACCGTACGTCCGCATCGAGCCGTACCCCGTCGTCGAGCCGTACCCCGCCCTCCTGCCCCGCATAGACGGCTCCGGGCGCACCCTCCAGGCGGATCAGTACGTCCTGGACGAAGCCGAGTCGGGTGGCGGCGTCCGAGACGGCCCGGGCGTTCTCCAGGTCGTAGACTGTGACGGTCTCCGGGCGCCAGGCGAGCATTTCCGGCAGCGCGCGCGCCGGGATCTGCACGAGGTGGCCGAGGTTGCCGGCCTGCGCCCCTGTCGCGTGCAGGAGGCGTGCCTCGGGCGGATCGATGGCCGCGAACCGGGGGATGTGCCGCGCGATGGCCTCGATCAGCTCCGGGTTGCGGCCGATCTGCTTGACCACGAACCACAGCGACAGGCCGAGCCGGTCCGCTTCCCGCGCCAGCAGTGCGGCATTGGACTCGACGGCGTCGAGGTCCATGACATACGTGTCCGGCGGGATGGCCCCGGAGTCATGCAACTCGGTCGCGAAGGCGACCAGTTCGGGGTTGCGGTGCAGGACGGTGTCGAGGAACACGGTCAGACCCCTGTCTCACGAAGGTCGTGCAGTGATCGGCGGAGGATGTCCAGCACGAGGTCCGCGCCGGCGCGCATGGGATTGATCCGCACGGTCCACTCCGTGAGCCCGGGCGCGGCCTCCAGGGACGAGCTCGACATGCGGTAGAACAACGGGGCGATCTCGTAACGGGAGTTGGACCCGACCGGGTACGGCGCCGCTCCGGACCGCGCCGCCACGGCAGGCAGCTCGCGCGCCACCGGCCGGTCCAGTCGCACCAGCAGACAACGGTCCTGCGCGTTGGCGATCCGGACCTCGGCGACGCCGGGAACCTCACCGGCCGCCAACCGCTCCGCCACCTCCGCACCCACCGCGGACTGCAACGACCACATGACCGGCACGTGGGTGAGGGCGCGCAGCGCGTCGAGCGCCTGGTGCCCCTGCACCTGCCCGCCCCCGGAGTAATTGTCGGCGTGCACCCGCGCCACCAGGTCGGCGGCGCCCACCACCACCCCGACGCCCTCCGGGCCGTGCAGCTTGAAGAGCGAGAAGCAGGAGGCGTCGGCGCCCAGCTCGACCCCGCTCCGCGGCACCCGCATGACCGCGTAGTTGTCGTCGACGACCGTACGGACCCCCGCCGCACGGCAGGCCGCCAACACCTCGCCCGGGTCGTAGGAGTCGGTCAGCCGCTGCCGGGTGTGCTGCACGTACGCCCAGGCGAACCGCCCGCTCGCCAGCGCCTCCGTGAGCGCCCCGCGGTCGTTGAAGTCCACCTCGGTCACCACCACGCCCAAGCCGCGCAGCGTGACGGCGGTGGTGCGGTAGACCGGCGCATCGTGGATGAGCAGCGGATCGCCCGCGCCGAGCACCGCGGAGAGCGCGGCGCGGATGGCCCCGGTGCCTGCGCCCTGTACGAGGGCGGCGGCCTCGGCGCCGAAGAAGTCGGCGAGCACGGCCTCCACCCCGGCGGTCGTACGCGGCCGGCCCAGCCCGGGGACCACGCCGGCGTCCGCCTCGAAGAGTCGCTCGCCTTCGAAGTGCCGCGTGACGCACTCCATCAGCCGGTACTGGCGGGCGACGGCGCCCTCCAGTGGCACGGTCGGCAACGGGAAGGTCTCCGGCAACCCGCCTTCCGCCACGGCCATCTCAGGTCACCTCCTCGGTGCGCGCGCCGGTCAGGAAGCGCAGCGGGTTCCGCCGGGTCAACAGGTCGACCGTGTCGTCGTCCACGCCTGCCGCCCTGAGCCGAGGCAGGAAGGAACGGAACAAGTGGCCGTAGCCCTGGCCCCCCTCGCCCCGCAGGTAACCGTGGCGGGACACGTCGCAGCTGAGCAGCGCCCGGTCCGCGTGTCCGGCTTCCAGCAGTGCGAGCAGCAGCCGCAGCCGGGTCGTATCGCTCTGGTAACTCTCCTTGCCCACCGTGTCGAACGCGACATACGCGCCCCGCTCCGCCAGCTCCCGATGTACGGCGGGGTCGTCCAGCAGGTCCTGGTGGCCGACGCAGATTCGGTGCGCCGGCAGGCCCTCGGCGGTGAGCAGGGCCAGCTGGGCAGGGCCTCCCCGGCCGAGCTGCGCATGTGTGGCGACGGACAGGCCGGTGGCCACCGCGGCCCGCGCGGCCGCCGTGAGGGTACGGACCTCCGGCACGCTCGGCCGGTCGCCGTGGCTGCCGACCTCTCCGATGACGCCGGGGAGGACCCGCTCCGGCCCGATCCCTTCGGTGATCTCGCGTACCAGCGTGCCGGTCAGTTCCTCAACATCGGCGCCGTCGACCTCAGAGGGGTGGAAGGGCTCGTAGTACCAGCCGGTGGCCGCGACGACCGGCACGCCGGAGTCCTTGGCGATCCGGGCCAGCGCCGCCACGTCGCGACCCATGCCCCGGCAGGTCAGCTCGACGACCAGCGCGAGCCCGTATTCCTCGCGCAGCACGGCGAGTTCGCGCGTGACCGCGTCGGCGTGCGCGGCGCCGAGCACCGCTGCCCGGTCGGCGTCCCGGCGCAGGTCGAGCGCCAGGTGCTCGTGTGCGAGCGCGGGGCCCCGTACGGCGGCGGGGGAGAGGGGACCGGTGACGGTCCGGATGTCGTACATGGTGCTGCCTTGCTTCCTTCCTGCCGAAGCGCCGAAGTGGCGTAGTGCCAGAGTGCCGAGGCGGTGGAGTGCAGGATCGTCGGAGTGCCGGTGCCGGTGCCGGTGCCGGTGCCGGAATGCCGGCTCCGCCGGGGCGGCCCTCGGCCTCGGGTCTCGGAACGCGTCAGCCGCCCTTGACGGGAGTGAACAGGTCCAGCCAGTACAGGACATTGAGGAGGATGCCGCCGACGATCACGGCGGCGGGTGCCGCGGCCATGCGGACCACGACCCGGCCCATCGCCTCGTTCACCAGGTACAGCCCGCCGACGACGAGAATGCCGAGGCCACCGCCCATGGCGTTGGCCGCCATCAGTGAGCCGAAGAGGATGGCCAGCTGCAGTGAGTCGCTGATCGCGCCGCGCAGATGCTCCGAGGAGTCCCGGACCGACGGCAACCCGCCCAGCACCCGACCGATCCAGGAGAGCGCCGACACCTCGACGGCGAACACCGCGGCGCCACATATCAGCGCCAGCCAGGGGTTCGGCAGGAGATAACCGATCGGGTACACCAGGGTGAAGCCGGCGATGCCGTACGCACCTGAGGCCAGCGCCGTGGTGGCGATCAGCGGGATGAAGCCGAAGACGCGGTAGAAGTCCACCTGGGCAGCGCCGCTGTAGTCGCCCTTGGCGATCAGGAAGCTGGTCGCCTCGCCGCCGCCGAAGACATGCATCTGCGCGAGCAGGCAGACCCCGGCGCCCAGCAGCATGAACAGCGGCAGGTGCTTGCGGAGCCGGGTCGCGCTCGCGCTGAACAGCGACGCCATCGGATCGTCGTCATCCGGCGTCGCCTCCGCCGCACCGTCGCCGTTCGCGATCCGCTCGGCCCGCTCCAGCTTGCGCTGTCGCAGGTCCTTGGAGACGGCGAACGCGATCAGCATCAGCACGCCCACCGCCATCGCGATGGCACCGGCGAAGACGTTCGGCCACAGTTTCATCGTGGCGACGACCAGCACCAGTTCGACGGCGCCCGCGATGGCGCCGCGTACCTTGCCGAACTGCTTCGTGATGGCCAGCACCGGAAAGAGCGTGAAAAGGAAGAGGATCGGCGTCGACATCTGCTGCATCGCGGTGAGGAAGTCGACCGGGAGGTCGTGTGCGAAGCTGTTGGCGCCGTTCAGTCCGAAGACGATGACCGCGCCCCAGGCCGCACCGAGGATCGGCGCCAGCCACTTCTTCGGGGAGAGGATGCCGAGGATGTCGGTGGGCAGGAAGACCAGCCACGGGTTCAGCACCCCGGTGGACAGTGCCATCGGCGCGCCCAGCCCGAAGATGAAGCCCGCGGAGAGTCCGAACGACACGGCCGTGGTGGCGCTGCGGGTGGTGCGCCCCTGGATGAAATCCAGCATGAAGGGGCGTACGCCGTCATTGAAGACGGCCAGGGCCAGGTGCGAGATGAAGGCCGTCAGGGCGCAGAGGGCGATGACGGTCAGCTGCTGCGGCAGCGACAGACTGAGATCGGTGCTGCCGGCGGCTGCGGCGACGAGGTTCCCACTCACGGCTCACTCCTCAATGCCGGATGCGGTTCAGGCGCCGTGTGCCGCGATGGCGCGGGCGATGACGGGAGCGGCGGCGTCGATCTGGTCCATGCCGAAGCCGAAGACCTTCTTCCCGTCGCCGATGAGCGCCGTCACCTCGTCCTCCGTGGGGACGGAGCGGCCGAAGGTGTGGCAGGCGCCGCTGCCCAGCAGGCCCAGCAGGACACCGAGCGAGGCGCCGGCGCCGGTGTGGCAGGTGCCGAGGTAGTAATCGGCCTGCCCCGCGCGCAGCTTCATCGCCGCGTCCATGTCGCTGGAGACGACGACGTCCACGCCGTCCAGGGCCAGCTTCTGCACGGTCTCGGCGACCTGGGCCTTGCCGACACCACCGGTGAGGATCTTCGTCATGACACGTCCCTTCTGACTGCGTTCTTGTGGAGCAGGGCGAGATGCATCGCCAGGAAATTGATCTCGGAGTCGGGCAGCGTGGCGCCCAGCTCCCTCTCGGCGCGTAGGGAGACGGCGCGGGCGCGCTCGACGGCATCGGGATGGCCGGCGAGCTCCGCGGCCACTTCCTCGTCGGTCAGGAACTGCTCGATGGGCTCGCCGTTCAGCAGCCGGGTGAGGGCCATGACGAGGTGGCTCGTCAGCATGCCGGCGGTGTCCTCGGTGACGGTGTGTCCCTCGGCCGCCAGAGCGCCCAGCTCCTCCTCGACGAAGCGCATCACCTGCGGTGGCGCCTGTCCGCTGTCCCGGAAGACCTGGATGCGGAGGGCGAGTCTGTCCTCCATGAGCCGTCCTTTCCTCGCGTTGCCTGAGTTGTCCGCGTTATCGACAGTAACCAGGATTCTGGATATTGACGAGAGTCGGGGGCCTTCTTTTTCGAATGAGTGAGTGAGCTTCGTTCTGATTGACGGTTTGTTCGATCCGGAGGGCGGGGGCGATGCCGCACTCGCAGCCGGGTGCGGGCGCCGACGGCGCCGCGATTCCTGCGTGATGCCGTCGCCCCGCGGTCAGTACGACGGCATGCGCTCGCCGCGCAGTACCTCCCCCTGCAGGTCGGTGACGAGGGACAGATTCAGACCGTCCCGCACGGCACTCAAGGCTCCCGCACCCTGCGCACGCCCTATGAGTGCGGCGCTGGAGTTACGGAGCGCCAGATCGCGGGTGATCTCATCGCCCAGCGGCTGTACGTCGACGTCCGGCCCGAGGTGGTCCTGCGCCTCGTCGAGATTCCATACCGTGGCGTCCACCTCGCCGCGTGCGAACAGGTCCCGCAGCTGCATGTAGGAGGACTCCACCCATTGGATGTCGTCGCGCCCGGCGAACGCGCGCGCGGCCAGCATCCGCAGGTCCTCGGACGCGGAGTCGACCGCCACGCGCAGCCCCGGCGTCTCCGGATCGACGCCGTGCCGCAGCAGCATGCCGTGCGCGCCGACGTACGTGGCCGGACCGAGATCGGCGACCAACTCCAGAGGGAGCTCGTCCAGGAACCGGTCGGCGGCGAACCGGGAGAGCACCACCAGGTCGACCTTGCTTTCCAGCAGGGCTTCGACGCGGGTGGCCGCGCCGCGCATGAACGTGATGGCGAACGGGGCGCCGGCGCCTTCGAACGCCGTACGCAAGCCGGTGGCGAGCCCCTCGTACCGTCGTGAATAGGGGAGCGGCATGGCGGCGAGCAGGGTGCCCAGGCCCGACAGGCGCCACAGTATGTTCCGGTCGGCCCGCACGAGGAAGGTGCCGAGGTGGCCGCGGGCGACAGTCTCGATCGCGCCGGCCGCCTCCAGCAGCTGGAGGGCGGCCTGCACCGTGCCGTTGCCCACGCCGAGCTCCTCGGCGAAGTCGCGGACGCGCGGGAGGCGGGTGTCCTCGTCATGATTGAGCAGCAGGACCGCGAGCTGCCGGGCGGCCAGTCCGTTGCGGGTGAGGAACCGCTCGTCGACACTGTTCACGCAAATGACAGTAACCAGGATTCTGGATTTTGCCAAGGCGTTTTTCTCGCGCGAGCGGAGGTGTCGCCCGCGCGAATCGGTGCAAAGCTGCGCAAAACGGGGTCAGCTACGCACGCGAGGTCGGGGACGCGCATGCCGAGGCGTGGGCCGGGCCGTGGAAGGCGCTGGTCGCGGACGTCGCACGCCGTACGCACGGCTGCTCGTCGACCCCGAGCCGTGCCGATCCGGCGAGCGACGTCCGCCCCCTTTCCCGCGGCTTTCCCGCGGCGGCGAGTCCTGCTCCGTGCCCGTGGGCAGGCGTTGCTCAGCGCGTCCGGGCGATCAGATAACGGAAGACGTTCGGCATCCAGACCGTGCCGTCCGCGCGCTGGTACGGATGCAGCGCCTCGGACAGCTCCTTCTCCACCTGCGCCGGATCGGCGACCTCCAGCGCCGCGTCGAACATGCCCGTCGACAGCAGTCCGCGCATCGCGCTCGGCATGTCGGCGTACCCGAACGGGCAGGCCACCCGGCCCGATCCGTCCGGCCGCAGCCCCGCGCGCTCGGCGAGCTCCTCCAGGTCGTCCCGGCCGCTCGGTCGCCAGCTGCTCGTTCCGGTCGGAGGCGTCCGATCGAGGGAGAAGGACGGATCCGCAAGGCGTTGCGCCACTCGGAGTACGCCGGCTGTCGCGCACCTCTCGAAGGGGCCCCAACCGCCCAGCACCACTGGACTGCCGCGCTCGGCGAGAGCCGTCGCCTTCTGCAGAGAGCTTGCCAGCCCTTCGGTGCTGCCGGCGCAGCCCACGGGGTGGAACGCCGTCACCAGGTTGAAGCGTCCCCGCTCCGGCGTGCCCATCCGCTCCGGCCCGCCGTGGGCCAGGCGGGCGGCGGAGCCCGCAGCGGCCGCACTCGCCTCCGGCTGGGGCGTCAGCCGCTCGCGGGCCAGCCGCAGCCGTGGCTCGTCCATGTCCACCCCGCTCACCTGCGCGCCACGGGTCGCCGCCATGAGCAGGGCGAGCCCCGAACCGCAGCCCAGCGCGAGCAGTCGGGTGTGCGGGCCGACGTCCAGGCGCTGGTAAACGGCCTCATACAGCGGCACCAGCATCCGTTCCTGGATCTCCGCCCAGTCACGGGCACGTGCCCCCGAACCGGAGCCGTCCGGTACCGGTTGACCAGAAGGACCGGAACGCTGGAGGCCGTGCTGTACGAGCGTGGGTGTCATGGAAAGCGCCCCTATCCGCCGAGAGCCCGAGCTGAGGAAATGGTCTTCCGCCCCCGATTTGTTGCGCTGTGCCCCCCGATCCAGACAACCCCCCATCGATCCCAGAGTCCAGGGGTTGCGCCCGGTTGTCTACCGCGCGCCCCCGTTTGCGCCCTCGGGTCGCCCCCCGGTCGGCGACGGAGGCGAAGGTGGCTGTGGTCCGGCGTCGTTCAGGCGCTCCGTTGCCGCTGTCACCCGGCTGGCGTACGCCTTCTCGTATCCCGGGGCGTAGGGCGTCCGGACCGCTGTGGACGGGGCGGCGCCGGGCGGTCGCGGCATCACGGGTAGCATCGCGGTGATCATCGGTCGCCCTTGAGGCGAGGCCGTTCCCTCGGGGCCTGTGGGGTGCCGGGCACGAAGAAGTGCATGTGCCGTCCATTCCTCGGAGCGGCCGGACGTACGCCCCGGTACGTGCCGACCGGGTACTCCGTGCGTGTCTCCTCCGGAGAACTGCGCACCCGCCCTCCGTGCGGCGCATGACCAGAAACTGACCGGTACGTGCAAATTATTTGGGATGCCCCGGAATCGGAACACTGGGCGGCACCGGCTCGTTGTCACGACGTGAGCACGACACCTGTTCTCGCCGCCGAGCTGGCGCTCGCTTGGGCCGACATTCAACGGCACCATCCCGAGCTGCCGGATTTGGCCGCGCCCGAATCCCTGATCGGAGAGTCCTCGTCCGCCTGTGGCGCCGAGCTCTCCTTCGAACGGCTGCTTCATGAGGCAGTGCACGGCATCGCCGCCTCCCGCGGCGTCCGCGACACCTCACGCGCCGGTCGTTACCACAACCGCCGATTCCTGGCGATCGCCGAGGAACTGGGCCTGGACCACGCGGACGAGCCGCATCCCAGCAGCGGCTTCTCCCTGGTCACGCTCAACCCCGAGGCCAGAAGGCGATACCGCCCCGCCATCGAGCGGCTCGGCAGAGCCCTCAAGGCGCACACCGTCGCCACCGCGGCCGACAGCAGCCGGAGCTTCCGCGGTCCGGCTGCGCGGCACGGCTCCTCCGGTGGCGGCGTACGGGTCAAGGCCGTCTGCGACTGCGGGCGCAACGTCCGGGTCGTCCCCTCCGTGCTCGCCCAGGCCCCCATCATGTGCGGCGGCTGCGGCAAGCCGTTCCGTATCCCCGAGGTGGCCGCGGTCGGCTGACCGGGTGCCCAGGCCGGCCGCCCCGCGCCCGCGGCCGGCCGAGGCTCCGAGGAGGGCGAGGGGCGGCCCTGCCGGGCAGGAGTGACGGCAGGACGCCCGGGGTCAGCCGTTCCCCGCTCGTATGGCACAATGGCTAGCTGTACTCGACAGTCGCACAGGACCCCTCTCTCCTCCGGCTGACGCGTCCATCGGGCACTCGGGTACCGCAACCCCACGTGGCATCTCGTTGTGCCCAACCACGTCAACACCAGGAGACACCACTCCCGTGGCAGTCAAGATCAAGCTGAAGCGTCTGGGCAAGATCCGTTCGCCTCACTACCGCATCGTCGTCGCCGACTCCCGCACCCGCCGTGACGGCCGGGCCATCGAGGAGATCGGCCTGTACCACCCGGTGCAGAACCCCTCGCGCATCGAGGTCGACTCCGAGCGCGTCCAGTACTGGCTGGGTGTCGGCGCGCAGCCGACCGAGCCCGTCGCGGCCATCCTCAAGGTCACCGGCGACTGGCAGAAGTTCAAGGGTCTGCCCGCCCCGGCCCCGATGAAGGTTGCCGAGCCCAAGGCCGACAAGCGCGCCCTCTTCGAGGCCGCCGCCAAGGACGCCGGTGACGAGCCCAAGGGTGAGGCCATCACCCCCAAGGCCAAGAAGGCTGACAAGAAGGCGGACGAGGCCGAGGCCGAGGCGGCCAAGTCCGAGTCGACCGAGGCCTGAGCATGCTCGAGGAGGCTCTTGAGCACCTCGTAAAAGGCATCGTTGACAACCCCGACGACGTGCAGGTCGCCTCGCGCAATCTGCGCCGTGGGCGCGTCCTGGAGGTCCGGGTGCACCCGGACGACCTCGGCAAGGTGATCGGCCGTAACGGCCGCACCGCGCGCGCTCTGCGTACGGTCGTGGGTGCCCTCGGCGGCCGCGGCATCCGCGTCGACCTCGTCGACGTGGACCAGGTCCGCTGAGCATCGGAACACCGGCACGGGCCGGGGCGGGCTTCGGCCCACCCCGGCCCGTGCCGTTTTGCGGCGGCATGCGGTCGACCGCAACCATCAATCGAGGAACCACGATGGCGAGAACCGCCTCCGCGAGAGCGGCGGCGGATTAGCCGCAAGGAAAGGCAAGGCGCAATCGTGCAGCTGGTTGTCGCGCGGATCGGGCGCGCCCACGGGATCAAGGGCGAGGTCACGGTGGAGGTGCGCACGGACGAGCCCGAGCTGCGGCTCGCACCGGGCGCGGTCCTGGCCACCGACCCCGCGTCCGTCGGCCCGCTGACCATCGAGACCGGTCGTGTGCACAGCGGACGGCTGCTGCTGCGCTTCAAGGGCGTGAAGGACCGCACGGCTGCAGAGGCGCTGCGCAACACCCTCCTGATCGCCGAGGTGGATCCCGAGGTGCTTCCCGAGGACCCCGAGGAGTTCTATGACCACCAGCTGGTCGACCTCGACGTGGTCACCGCGGACGGCACGGAGGTCGGTCGCATCACCGAGGTCTCGCACCTGCCCTACCACGACCTGCTGGTCGTGGAGCGCGCCGACGGCAGCGAGGTCATGATCCCGTTCGTCGCGGAGATCGTGCCCGAGATCGACCTGGAGGAGCAGCGCGCGGTGATCACCCCGCCGCCGGGTCTGCTGGACGACGCGCAGGCGGAGGTCGCCTCCAGCCGGGAGGCGGCGGCCGACGCGGAGACGACCGACGCAGGCGACGAGGGGCAGGCCCCCGAGGGCGACCGGGCGTCGCGCGGTGAGGACGCCTGACATGCGCCTCGACGTCGTCACGATCTTCCCCGAGTACCTCGAACCGCTGAACGTCTCCCTGGTCGGCAAGGCACGGGCCCGTGGACAGCTGGACGTACGCATCCACGACCTGCGCGAGTTCACGCACGACAAGCACAACACCGTGGACGACACCCCGTACGGCGGCGGCCCGGGCATGGTCATGAAGCCCGAGCCGTGGGGCGAGGCGCTGGACTCGGTCCTCGCGTCGGGCGAGGGCGAGGACAAGCCGGTGCTCGTCGTCCCCACGCCCAGCGGCCGGCCCTTCACCCAGCAGCTCGCCGTCGAGCTGTCCGAGAAGCCCTGGCTGGTCTTCACGCCCGCCCGCTACGAAGGCATCGACCGCCGCGTCATCGAGGAGTACGGCGATCACCTGGACGTCCGTGAGGTCTCCATCGGTGACTACGTGCTGGCCGGCGGCGAGGCTCCCGTACTGGTCATGGTCGAGGCCATCGCCCGGCTCCTCCCGGGAGTGCTGGGCAACGCCGCCTCCCACCAGGACGACTCCTTCGCCCCCGGGGCGATGGCCGACCTCCTGGAGGGGCCCGTCTACACCAAGCCCCCGGAGTGGCGCGGTCGCGGCATCCCTGAGGTGCTGCTCAGCGGCCACCACGGGAAGATCGCCCGCTGGCGGCGCGACGAGGCCTTCCGTCGTACGGACGCCAACCGTCCGGACCTGATCGAACGTGCCGACCCCGCCGCCTTCGACAAGAAGGACCGCGAAATCCTCTCCATACTGGGGTGGGGCCCCGGACCCGACGGACGATTTGGGCGGATGACCGAGCCCGTGGAAGAATAGGCCGCTGCTGTGCGTCCGGCGTGCGCCCCTGCCACAGGGGGAACGACGCCCGCCCGACGGACCGGCACCCGAACGTATCGTTCGGTCTCCGATACATCATCACGAATTCCGCTGATGACCTGTGGCATCAGCGAAGAAAGCAGTAGGTCATGCACCTTCTCGACTCCGTCGACGCCGCATCGCTGCGCGAGGACGTCCCCGCGTTCCGTCCGGGTGACACCGTCAACGTCCACGTCCGCGTCATCGAGGGCAACCGCTCCCGTGTGCAGCAGTTCAAGGGCGTTGTCATCCGCCGCCAGGGCGCCGGCGTCCGCGAGACCTTCACGGTCCGCAAGGTCAGCTTCTCCGTCGGCGTCGAGCGCACCTTCCCGGTGCACACCCCGATCGTCGAGAAGATCGAGGTCGTGACCCGCGGTGACGTCCGTCGCGCCAAGCTGTACTACCTCCGTGAGCTGCGCGGCAAGGCCGCCAAGATCAAGGAGAAGCGCGAGAACTGAGCGGCCGTACGGTGTCCTTACGCCGGGGCCGGATAGGCTCTGGGCTCGATGGACACCGACGCACAGTCTTCAACGCTTCCGGAGCGCGACCCCTCTTCCGCCCCCGACCACGGGGTGGGGCAGGGGGCGCGCTCCGCGCGTTTTTTCCGGCGGCGGCAGTGGGTCGGTGAGCGGCCCGCCGGTACGACCGGCGACGGCGCGTCGGAGGAGCCCGGCGAGAGCCACGAGGAAGGCCGCGAGGAGGCCGAGGCGCGCCCGCTGCTGCGCCGTGGGCCGGTTCTGCTGGTGCTGGCCTGTCTGGCGTTCGTGGGGCTGCTGAGCGCCTTCGTCGTCCAGCCGTTCCTGATCCCCAGCTCGTCGATGGAGAACACGCTCCAGGTCGGCGACCGGGTGCTGGTGAACAAGCTGGCGTACCGGTTCGGCGATGAGCCCCGCCGGGGAGACGCCGTCGTGTTCGACGGCACCGGATCATTCGTCCAGGAGGCGCCGGGAGGCAACCCGGTGACGGGGCTGCTGCGCGGTGCCGGTGCCGCGGTCGGACTGGTGCCCGCCGCGGAGACGGACTACATCAAGCGTGTGATCGGCGTCGGCGGGGACCGGGTGACCTGCTGCGGCAAACGGGGGCGGATCAAGGTGAACGGCAAACCGGTGGACGAGCCCTACCTCCATCCCGGGGACAGCGCTTCGGACGTGCCTTTCGACGTGGTCGTCCCCGAAGGGAAGCTCTGGGTCATGGGGGACCACCGCGCCAGGTCCAGCGACTCCCGCGATCACCTCGGAGACCCGGGCGGCGGCACCGTACCGGTGGACAAGGTGATCGGCCGCGCCGACTGGATCGGCTGGCCCGTGAGCCGCTGGGCGTCCCTGAAGCGGCCGCACGACTTCGACGGCATACCGGCTCCGGCAGGGGCGCATGGGTAACAGAGGGCGCCCGCGCCACGGACACCATCGGGAAGGCGCACCACAAGAGAAGCGCGACGCGCACGCCTCCGGGGCGGACGGTGCGCACGACCTCGGAGCGGCCGGTGCCGCTCCTTACGAGGCCGACGTGCGGACGAGCGGTTCGGCGACGCGTACGACCCTGCCGGCGACCGGTGGCCGGGCCGAACGGAGACGCCAAGCCAAGCGCATCAAGAGGCGCAGGCAGCGGTCGTACCTGAAGGAGATCCCGATCCTGATCGGGGTCGCGCTGGCGATCGCGCTGGTCCTGAAGACGTTCCTCGTGCAGGCCTTCGTGATCCCGTCGGGCTCCATGGAGCAGACGATCAAGATCGGCGACCGAGTGCTGGTCGACAAATTGACCCCGTGGTTCGGCGCCGAGCCGAAGCGCGGCGACGTGGTCGTCTTCAAGGACCCGAACCACTGGCTCAAGGGGGAGCGCACCACCGTGGCCGACGACGCGGTGGGCGTGAAGCAGGTCAAGGAAGCCCTCACCTTCATCGGGCTGCTGCCGTCGGCGGACGAGCAGGACCTGATCAAGCGCGTGGTCGCGGTCGGCGGCGACACCGTCAAGTGCTGCGACAAGAGCGGCCGGGTCACCGTGAACGGCACGCCCCTGAGCGAGCCGTACATCCACCCGGGCAACCCGCCCTCGCAACTGAGGTTCGAGGTCACCGTGCCGACCGGACGGCTCTTCATGATGGGGGACCACCGGTCGAACTCGGCGGACTCCCGCTACCACTTGGACGAGCCGTACCGCGGCACGGTGTCGGAGGACAGCGTCGTCGGCCGCGCCGTCGTGATCGCCTGGCCGTTCAGCCACTGGCGACGCCTGGAAGAGCCCGATACGTACGCTTCTGTGCGCGACGCGCCGGGTGCACCGACGACGCAGGCCGCAGCGCCGCATAGTGTGTCACCCGAAGGTTTGACCGTACTCCCGACCCCTGCGGAACTCCCGCTCGTTATGGGAGTGGTGGGCCTGCACCGTTTGACGAGCAGGCGGCGGCTTGGAGTAAGGAGTGAATGTGGGGGACTTGGCGGTCGGCGCACGGTCCGGAACCGAAGAGCCCGAAGAACCAGAGGGGCGCGATAGTTCCCCCGCGGCGGGCGCGGCGCATCCGGAACAGCAGCCGCAGCACGCGCGACAGGACAGGGAAGAGGAGAACGGCGGCGTGACGTCGGAGAAAAAGCCGCGTTCCTTCTGGAAGGAGCTGCCGCTCCTGATCCTCATCGCGCTGGCCTTGGCGCTGGTCATCAAGACCTTCCTGGTCCAGGCGTTCTCGATCCCGTCCGACTCGATGCAGAACACCCTGCAGCGCGGCGACCGGGTGCTGGTGGACAAGCTGACCCCGTGGTTCGGCTCGAAGCCGGAGCGCGGCGAGGTCGTCGTGTTCCACGACCCGGGCGGCTGGCTCAACGAGGTGCCCACTCCGGCGCCCAATCCGGTCCAGAAGGTCCTCAGCTGGATCGGCCTGATGCCGTCCGCGGAGGAGAAGGACCTGATCAAGCGGGTCATCGCGGTCGGCGGCGACACGGTGGAGTGCAAGGGCACGGGCCCGGTGAAGGTCAACGGCAAGGCGCTCAAGGAGGACTCGTACCTCTTCGCGGGGAACACCCCGTGCGGCGACAAGCCCTTCGGTCCCCTCAAGGTCCCCGAGGGCCGGATCTGGGTGATGGGCGACCACCGCCAGGACTCCCTGGACTCGCGCTACCACCAGGACCTCAAGGGCAACGGCACGGTCTCGGAGGACGAGGTCGTGGGCCGCGCCTTCACGATCGCCTGGCCGGTCAACCGCTGGTCGCTGCTCCCGGTGCCGGACACCTTCGACCAGCCCGGCCTGAGCCAGGCGATGGCCGCGGCGCCGGCGGCGCTGGGCCTTGCCGGTGCGGTGCCGATCGTGCTCTGGCGGCGCCGGCGGGTGCTCGCCAAGCTGCCGGCGAACGTCGCTGTGGGCGCGACCGGCAAGGAGCCCCGCGAGGGCTGAGCACATCCCGCAGGTGAGGGATGTGTGTGCTTCCGGCGGACGGACGGTCGATGTGCGGCGGACGTTGCGCAACGGCGTCCGGGATGCCCGATCGGGTCGTCGGCCGGAGGCTGACCAGGGCGCGTAACCCCAGGTAATGTGCCGTCCCGGATCTTCGACGCGGGGCTCGCCCGCGGGGCAGGAGCGCGGGATGAGCGGGACCAGGGTGCGTACGGGGGACGGCCACGTCCGGACCGCGGGCAGTGTGCTGTCCGGGCTGGCGGTGGCCGTCGGCTGTGTGCTGTTCCTCGGCGGATTCATATGGGGCGCGGTGCTCTACCGGCCCTACACCGTGCCGACCGATTCGATGGCGCCCACCATCGAGGCGGGCGCCCGCGTTCTGGCGCAGCATGTGGACGGCTCGGAAGTGCGCCGCGGCGACGTCGTCGTCTTCCAGGACTCGGTGTGGGGGGACGTCCCCATGGTGAAGCGGGTCGTCGGCGTCGGCGGCGACAAGGTCGCCTGCTGCAACACCGACGGCAAGCTCACCGTCAACGGCAAGCCGATCGAGGAGCCGTACCTCCAGGGCGGCGGCCCGGCCTCCCCCGTGGGCTTCAAGGCCGAGGTCCCCAAGGGACAGCTCTTCCTCCTCGGTGATCACCGCAGTGACTCCATGGACTCGCGGGTGCACCTCACGGACGGCGATCACGGCGCCGTGCCGCGCAGTGCCGTCGACGCCCGGGTCGACGCCGAGGCCTGGCCGGTCGGCAGCTTCGGGATGCTGCAGCGGCCCACGGGCTTCTCCGACCTGCCCGGTGGCACCTCCCAGCCCGGCCCCCTGCGGCCCATCATGGTGGCCATCGTGGCCGGCGCGGTGCTGATACTGGGGGGAGCGGCCTACGGGCCGATCGCGAACCGGAGGAGGCGGACGCGTGTCTGAGGCGGACACCGGCATACAGGAGCACGCCGAGGCGCTCTCGGACACGGCGCTGCGGCGTGTCTCCAGGGTGATCCTGCTCGACCCCGAGGACCGGGTCCTGCTGATGCACGGTTTCGAACCGGACGAACCGTCGAGGACCTGGTGGTTCACGCCGGGCGGCGGCCTGGAGGGCGCCGAGAGCCGGGAGGAGGCCGCGCTGCGGGAGCTGGCCGAGGAAACCGGGATCACGGACGCGGAGCTCGGCCCCGTGCTGTGGCAGCGGCATTGCTCGTTCCCGTTCGACGGGCGGCGCTGGGACCAGGACGAGTGGTACTACCTGGCACGTACGCGGAGCACCGCGACCCGGCTGAGCGGCCTGACGGAGCTGGAACGGCGCAGCGTGGCGGGTCTGCGATGGTGGACGGTGGCGGAACTTTCCGCTTCCCATGAGACGGTGTATCCGACCAGACTCGCCGAGCTGCTGCGCACGCTGCTCGACGAAGGCCCCCCTAGTGCGCCGGTGGTCCTGGAGACCGAGAGTGCCTGACGCACAATAGGGGGACGCACGGCTGAAGGGGATCTGCCATGAGCGCCGAGGACCTCGAAAAGTACGAGACCGAGATGGAGCTGAAGCTCTACCGGGAGTACCGAGACGTCGTCGGACTGTTCAAATACGTGATCGAGACAGAGCGTCGGTTCTACCTCACCAACGACTACGAGATGCAGGTGCACTCGGTGCAGGGTGAGGTCTTTTTCGAAGTGTCGATGGCGGACGCCTGGGTCTGGGACATGTATCGGCCGGCCAGGTTCGTGAAGCAGGTGCGCGTGCTCACGTTCAAGGACGTGAACATCGAGGAGCTGAACAAGAGCGACCTCGAACTGCCGAGCGGCTGAGTGACCGTTTCCGCGTGACCGGCCGAGGAGCGGGTCGGTTCACTCCGACGGGTGACGAGGTTACGCACAGCCGTCGAGTTGTCCACCAAGATCCAATACTTGGTGGCTGAGGCGTCACAGTCGGTGCCGGAGGTGGTGCCGGATGAACGCCACAGCAGGAAACACCGCGGTCGGAAGCGGTACGACAGATCCCGGATCGAAGCGGACAGATCCCGGACCGGACCGGGCAGATCCCGGTTCGGGCCGGACAGGCACCGGACCGGGACGCGTGGACTCCGGCTCGACGAGATCGGTCGGCCCGGCGAGGACACGACGCAGGCACCCGAGGCGCCGGGGCGGCCCGGCCGGCCGCGCCCGAGCGGGGAGCCGCCGCTCAGGACTCGGGCGGTACGGCGAGGACCTCGCCGCGAGGTGGCTGACGGCCCACGGCATGCGCGTCCTCGACCGCAACTGGCGCTGCCGCTTCGGAGAAATCGACATCGTCGCCGCCGAAGCCGACGCGTTCGTGGCGTGCGAGGTCAAGACCAGGCGCGCGGGCCCGTACGAACATCCCATGGCGGCCGTCACGCCGACCAAAGCCCGCCGCTTGTGCCTCCTCGCCGAGCACTGGACCGCGGCGCACGGCGGCCCGCCCGCGGGCGGCGTACGCATCGACGTGATCGGCGTGCAGCTCCCCACCCGCGGCGCTCCCGTCGTGACTCACGTACGGGGGGTGACCTGATGGGATTCGCCCGTACCTGCTCGGTCGCGCTGGTCGGCGTCGAAGGCGTCGTCGTCGAGGTCCAGGCCGACCTCGAACCGGGTGTCGCCGCCTTCACCCTCGTCGGCCTCCCCGACAAGAGCCTCATCGAATCGCGCGACCGGGTGCGCGCCGCCGTGGTCAATTCGGGCTCCGAATGGCCACAGAAGAAGCTCACCGTCGGGCTCAGCCCGGCCTCCGTCCCCAAGGGCGGCAGCGGCTTCGACCTGGCCGTCGCCTGCGCCGTCCTGGGCGCCGCCGAGCTCATCGACCCCCGGGAGCTCACTGACCTCGTCATGATCGGCGAGCTGGGCCTCGACGGCCGGGTGCGCCCCGTACGTGGCGTACTGCCCGCCGTCCTCGCCGCCGCCGACGCGGGATACCGCCAGGTGGTCGTCCCCGAGCGGACCGCCGCCGAGGCCTCGCTCGTCCCCGGCATCTCCGTCCTGGGCGTCCGGAGCCTGCGCCAGCTCATCGCCGTCCTCACCGACGGACCCGTCCCCGAGGAGGAGGACGAAGGCGACGAGCCCGGCCGCCCGGACCCGCTGCTCGCCGGACTGGTCGTACCGGGCGCCGGATCCTGCGTCGGACCGCCACCCGAGGGACGACCGCCGGACCTGGCGGACGTCGCAGGTCAGCACGGTGCACGGCGCGCTTTGGAGGTCGCCGCCGCCGGACGGCACCACATCTTCCTGAAGGGACCACCGGGCGCGGGCAAGACCATGCTCGCCGAACGGCTCCCCGGACTCCTGCCGCCCCTCTCGCCCAAGGAGTCCCTGGAGGTCACCGCGGTGCACTCGGTGGCGGGCATGCTCCCACCCGGCCAGCCCCTGGTGAGCCGCCCGCCGTACTGCGCACCGCACCACTCCGCCACCATGGCCTCCCTCGTGGGCGGCGGCAGCGGGCTGCCCCGACCCGGTGCGGTGTCCCTCGCCCATCGCGGCGTCCTGTTCGTGGACGAGGCCGCCGAATGCAGCGCCAAGGTGCTCGACGCGCTACGCCAGCCCCTCGAAGCCGGCCACATCGTGGTCGCCCGCGCCGCCGGAATGATGCGGCTCCCGGCGTCCTTCCTGCTGGTCCTGGCCGCCAACCCCTGCCCCTGCGGGCGTTACGGCACCACCACGGGCGGCTGCGAGTGCCGCCCCTCCTCGATCACTCGCTACCGCGCCCGGCTCTCCGGACCGCTGATGGACCGCGTCGACCTGCGGATCGCCGTCGAACCGGTCGCCCGCAGCGAACTGGTCGCGGGCACGCGCGGCGAATCCACCGCCGTCGTCGCCGACCGGATCCGCGCCGCCAGGGAGCGCGCCGCCCATCGCTTCGAGGGCACCCCCTGGCGGACGAACAACGAAGTGCCCGGGCATGAGCTGCGCACCCGGTGGTCCGTGGCCCCGGGGGCACTCCTCCAGGCCGAGCGCGACCTGGAGAACGGCCTGCTCACCGCCCGCGGCCTGGACCGCGTACTGCGCGTCGCATGGACCGCTGCCGATCTCGCCGGCCGCGACCGGCCGACGGCCGAGGACGTCGACTGGGCCCTGGAACTGCGCACCGGCGTGCACCGCGGCGTACCCCTGGCGGTGAGCCGATCATGAGCCTTCTCGGCAGCGCATCGGGCGACGGGCGCAAAGGCCGGGTGCCCGGGCCGGGTACGGGCGCAAGCTCCGATCCCGAGCCGGAGCGGCTCGCCCGGGCAGCCCTCACCCGCGTCCTGGAACCCGGCGACGAGGTCACCGGGGGATGGCTGCGGCGAATGGGACCGATAGCCCTCTGGCGCTCGCTCCTCGGCGCGGACGACCCGCCCGAAGGCGCCGGCGAGACAAAGGTGGCGGGCCTGCGGTTACGTGCCGAGCGCGCGTCGCCCGAGGCCGACCTGGCCACCGTCACCGCGCTCGGTGGCCGGTTCCTCTGCCCAGGCGACGACGAGTGGCCCCGACAGCTGGACGACCTGGGCGACGCCCGCCCCGTGGGCCTGTGGGTACGCGGTACGGCGAACCTCCGGCTGTGGGCCCTGCGCTCCGTAGCCCTCGTCGGCGCCCGCGCCTGCACGGAGTACGGCGCACACGTCGCGGCCACTCTGGCTGCGGGGCTCGCCGAACGCGGCTGGTCGGTGGTGTCCGGTGCCGCGTACGGCGTGGATGGCGCCGCGCATCGGGGCGCACTGGCAGCAGGCGGGGCAACTGTCGCGGTCCTCGCCTCGGGCGTCGACCGCGTCTACCCGAGCGGGCACACCGAGCTGCTCGAGCGCATCGCCGAACAGGGATTGATCATCGCGGAACTACCACCCGGCGATCATCCGACCCGCAGCAGATTCATCCAGCGCAACCGCGTGATCGCCGCACTCACTCGCGGCACGGTCGTGGTCGAGGCCGCGCTGCGCAGCGGATCACTGGCCACCGCCCGCCGAGCGGCCGAGCTGGGACGGTTCACGATGGGCGTGCCCGGCCCGGTCACCAGCGGCCTGTCGGCCGGAGTCCACCAACTACTCAGAGGCGAGGCCGCAGTGGTCGCCGACGCGGCCGAGATCATCGAACTGGTCGGCAGCATCGGCGACCTGGCTCCCGAACGGCGCGGACCGGTCCTGGCGCGCGACCTGCTGGACCCGACGGCCGCACGTCTGCTCGAAGCGCTTCCCGTACGGGGAGCCGCCGAGGCCCGGCAGATCGCCTGTGACTCGGGCACGGCCCTCGAAGTGACCCAAGCGAAGCTCTTCGAACTCCAGGCGCTCGGATTCGTTCAAAGGTGCGGACCTCGCTGGGAGTTGCCGCCCCGCGACCCTTCGGCGGGAGGTTACCGGCGAGGCGGTTCTTGACCTGGGGCGAACGGGTGAAAAGGTGAGAGGGATGACCGCAGGATGCATCTTTGCGAGTTTCGCGTGGACGACTGCGAAGTCGCCCGACGTCATCCGAGGGTGCGGACTACCGGACGAATCTGCGCACACCCGAACACGCTCTGATCGCACACAGCGACACCGTAGTAACGCTACGCTCGCAAGGCATCCGCCCTCCACGGACCACCCGACCCTCACGCCCCTCTTCACCAGCGTCTCGGCAGAACGGCTCAAGGCGACGAATGCCCCAGCACACTTCCGGGTCTGACCGCGCGGCGGTACCTCCCGCCGCCCGCGGCAGCGTGCGCCCGGCAGCGCCCACCTCGCTAGAGGAGCTCTGGCGCTCCTACAAGGCGACGGGCGACGAACGGCTGCGGGAGCAGCTGATCCTGCACTACTCACCGCTGGTCAAATACGTCGCGGGCCGCGTCAGCGTCGGCCTGCCGCCCAACGTCGAGCAGGCCGACTTCGTCTCCAGCGGCGTGTTCGGGCTGATCGACGCCATCGAGAAGTTCGAACCGGAACGGTCCATCAAGTTCGAGACGTACGCCATCACCCGCATCCGCGGCGCGATGATCGACGAACTGCGGGCCCTCGACTGGATCCCCCGCTCGGTCCGCCAGAAGGCGAGGGCCGTCGAGCGCGCGTACGCCACGCTCGAAGCGCAGCTGCGTCGCACCCCCTCCGAAGCCGAGGTCGCCGCGGAGATGGGCATCGCCCTCGAAGAACTGCATGCCGTCTTCAGCCAGTTGTCCCTGGCCAACGTCGTCGCCCTCGAAGAGCTGCTGCACGCCGGCGGTGAGGGTGGCGACCGGCTGAGCCTCATGGACACCCTTGAGGACACGGCGGCCGAGAACCCGGTCGAGATCGCCGAGGACCGCGAGCTGCGCCGACTGCTCGCCCGAGCGATCAACACGCTCCCCGAGCGCGAGAAGACCGTCGTCACGCTCTACTACTACGAAGGCCTCACCCTCGCCGAGATCGGCAACGTCCTCGGCGTTACCGAGAGCCGGGTCAGTCAGATCCACACCAAGTCCGTTCTCCAGCTGCGCGCCAAGCTGGCCGACGTGGGCCGCTGACCATTGCTGACGCGGCACGCCGCGGTTTACATCGTGCCGCGGAGTGCCACTGCCGGGGACGCATCCGTACAGTGGTGACGTGCCCAGGATTCGAGCGGCCTCAGTGGCCGAGCACCGGACCATGCAGCGCGACGCCCTGTTGGACGCTGCGCGTACTTTGCTGTCCGAAGGCGGTACGGAGGCTCTGTCCTTCCCCGCCCTCGCCGAGCGAACGGGCCTCGCGCGCTCTTCCGTGTACGAGTACTTCCGCTCCCGCGCCGCCGTCGTCGAAGAGCTCTGCGCCGTCGACTTCCCGGTCTGGGCCGCGGAGGTCGAAGCCGCCATGGAGCGCGTCGAGACGCCCGAGGAGAAGATCGAGGCGTACGTACGGCAGCAGCTCGCCCTCGTCGGCGACCGCCGGCACCGCGCCGTCGTGGCGATCTCGGCGGGTGAGCTGGACGCCGGCGCCCGCGAGAAGATCCGCGCCGCGCACGGCGGCCTCATCGCCATGATCGTCGAGGCCCTGGCGGCGCTCGGCCACGAGCAGCCGCGCCTCGCCGCGATGCTCTTGCAGGGCGTCGTCGACGCCGCGGTCCGCCGGATCGAACTGGGAGCGGCGGAGGATCCGACGGAGATCACGGAGGCGGCGGTGGCCATGTCCCTCCGCGGCGTCCGCGGCTGACTTCCCTCCCGTCTCCCTCCCCCCCCCGCCCACCCCCTC
>NZ_JOFQ01000004.1 GCF_000718305.1 Streptomyces niger | reverse complement strand
GTTGTGCGGTGAAGCCTAGACACCTCCACCACACCGGAGGTCTTCGCCATTGATCAAGCCCTGCGAGTGTCAACAACGCTCGTGATCAATACACCTAGGTCCCGCAGGTGCCTGTCAGGCCTCGCGGTGGACCTTGGTGTTGGAGGCCTGCGCGCGGGGGCGGACGACGAGCAGGTCGATGTTGACGTGGGCCGGCCGGGTGACCGCCCACGCGATCGTGTCGGCCACGTCGTCCGCGGTCAGCGGCTCGGCGACGCCCTCGTACACCTTGGCGGCCTTCGCCTCGTCGCCGCGGAAGCGGGTGAGCGCGAATTCGTCGGTCTTCACCATGCCGGGGGCGATCTCGATGACGCGTACGGGCTGACCGCACAGCTCCAGGCGGAGCGTCTCGGCGAGGACGTGCGCGCCGTGCTTGGCGGCCACGTAACCGCCGCCGCCCTCGTACGTGCCATGCCCCGCGGTGGAGGAGAGGACCACGACCGTGCCGTCGCCGGAGGCGGTCAGCGCGGGCAGCAGCGCCTGCGTCACGTTGAGCACGCCGAGGACGTTGACCTCGTACATCGCGCGCCAGTCGGCCGGGTCGGCGGTGGCCACCGGGTCGGTGCCGAGCGCGCCGCCCGCGTTGTCCACCAGGACGTCGCAGCGGTCCAGGGAGGCCGCGAAGGCGTCGACGGCGGCGCGGTCGGTGACGTCCAGGGGGTACGCCTCGGCGTGCGGGAGCTCGGCGGCCAGTGCTTCGATGCGCTCCTTGCGGCGCGCGGTGAGGATCACGCGGTAGCCGGCCTCGGCGAGCTTCCGGGCGGTCGCGGCACCGATGCCGCTGCTCGCTCCGGTGACAACGGCGGTACGGGCGGCGGTCATACGTGCTCCTCGGCGTACGGGCGTACGGATGTACGAGTGGGCGGTACGTGATCAGAATAAGCGCAGCCGGCCCGCTGCCCGGGAGGTCCGCCGGAGCGTCACCGCCCCCGCGGCGCGTACATGATCAGTGCCATGCCGGCCAGGCAGACCAGGGCGCCCGTGAGGTCCCAGCGGTCGGGCCGGTAACCGTCCGCGACCATGCCCCAGACCAGCGACCCGGCGACGAAGACGCCGCCGTACGCGGCCAGAATGCGGCCGAAGTCGGCGTCCGGCTGGAGCGTGGCGACGAACCCGTACGCGCCCAGGGCCAGGACGCCGGCGCCCGCCCACACCCAGCCGCGCTGCTCCCGCACGCCCTGCCAGACCAGCCAGGCGCCACCGATCTCCAGAAGCGCGGCGAGGACGAAGAGCACGGCGGAGCGGATGATCGACATACCGGCAGCGTATGCGGACCGCCCGGACCGCCTGGACCGCCTGGACCGCCCGGACCGCCCGGACCGGCCCGGCCTCGGGCGGCCGTCCCGGGCAGGCGCCGTCCCGGTCGCTCACCCCGGGCGGCCGTCCCGGGCAGGCGCCGCCTCGGTCGTTCACCGCCGGGCGGAGGCCGCCGCGGCCGGCTCCTGCTCCGCCGGTCCCGTCCAGTGCAGCAGGGCCGCCGCGAGGGCGTCCGCGCGGGCCGCGCGGTCCATGGTGTCCGTGGCCCAGGCGATGTAACCGTCGGGGCGGACCAGCAGCGCGGTGCGGCGGTCGCCGCGCCAGGTGCCGTGCGCGAGACGGGTGGTGTCCCGGCCGCCGAGCTCCGGCGTCTCGTACGCCGGGGTGATGAGCACGAAGCGGTTGCCGCGCAGCGCTTCGTAGAGGCGGCTGCCGTCGGCGAGCCGGATGTCGGGCGCGCGCCGGCCGGTGAGCGGGTGGTCGCCGCGGCCGCGCCGGTAGGCGATGCCGATGCCGGAGACCTGCGCGATGGCGCGGCGCGTCAGCGGCGGCACGTGTTTCACGACCTGCCCCACCAGCGCGCCGGCGACGCGCTGCGCGCGGGTCTGCAGCAGCGCGAACCGGATGAGCGCGCCGCTGGAGCGCAGCACCGTGCGGCCCACCGGGTGGCGCTCGGCGTGGTACGTGTCCAGCAGTTCGTCCGTGGCCCGGCCGCGCAGGGCCGCGATCAGCTTCCAGCTGAGGTTGGCGGCGTCCTGCAGGCCGGTGTTCATGCCCTGGCCGCCGGCCGGGGAGTGGACGTGGGCCGCGTCGCCGGCGAGGAAGGCCCGGCCCACGCGGTACTCGGGGACCTGCCGCTCGTCGCTGTGGAAGCGGGACATCCAGCGGGCTTCCCGCATGCCGTAGTCGGTGCCGTGCGCGAGCCGGGTCAGCTCGCGGACCTCGGCCAGGTCGACCGGCGCCGTGTCGTCGGCCTGCCGGCGGCGGTGCCAGGCGATCACCCGGTACCAGCCGTCGCCGAAGCCCGCGACGAGGGCGAAGGCGTCGCCGTCGGCCTTGGCGACGAGCGGCTCGGCCGGCGCTTCGGTGAGCCGTACGTCGGCGAGCACGACCGACCGGATGACGGCCTTGCCGGGGAACGGCAGGCCGAGCGCCCGCCGCACGCCGCTGTGCGCGCCGTCGGTGCCGGCCAGGTAGGCGGCGCGGTACTCGCCGGTGGCGCCGTCCGTGGTGCGGACCGTGGCCGTGACGCTGTCCGCGTCCTGGCGGATGCCGGTGACCTCGTTGCCGTAGGCGAAGGTCACGCCGGCCTTGCGGGCCCGCTCCGCCAGCACCCGCTCGACCTCGAACTGGGGTGTGACCAGGACGTACGGGTAGCGCGTGGGCAGCCCGGTCGGGTCCATCCGCACGTCGCCGAAGAGCTGGAGCGAGGTGACCGGATGCCCGGTGGCGATCACGTCCTCGGCCAGGCCGCGGGCGTCGAACTGCTCCAGGGTGCGGGCGTGCACCACCAGGGAGCGGGTGAGGTTGCTGATTCCCGGGGCGCGGCGCTCCAGCAGGGTGACGTCGAGCCCGGCCTCGGCGAGGTCGCCGGCGAGCAGCAGGCCGGTGGGCCCGGCGCCGACGACGAGGACGTCGGAGGTGGGGTGCGGGGGTGTGGTGCGGGTCGTGGTGCCGGATTCGCGGTGCATGGCCGCCTCCTGTGCCAACGATCGTTGGTCAACGCTTGTTGGCAACGTACGGCGGCAACCCTGGCGTGTCAACAGCTGTTGGCCTACGCTTGTTGACATGGCTGACAACGAGCCCTCAGCGCCGCCCGAGTCTCCGGCCCGTCCTCGCCGCTCCGACGCGACCCGGGCCGCGATCCTCACCGCGGCGCGCGACCGCTTCGCCGCCGAGGGGTACGAACGCGCGACCATCCGCGCCATCGCCCGGGACGCGGCCATCGACCCGTCCATGGTCATGCGCTACTACGGCAACAAGGAGGGGCTGTTCCTCGCCGCGACCGAGATCGACCTGCGGATGCCGGACCTGTCGGCGGTGGACCCGGCCCGGTTGGGCGAGCGGCTGGTGCGCCACTTCCTGGACGTCTGGGAGAGCGACGAGCGGCTGACCGGGATGGTGCGGGTCGGCGTCACGGTGGACGCGGGTGCCGAGCGGCTGCGGTCGATCTTCCGCGACCAGCTGGGGCCGGTGATCGCGGCGGTCTGCCCGGTGCCGGACGAGGCGCCGGTCCGGGCCGTGCTGGTCGGCTCGCAGATCGTGGGCATGGCGCTGGCCCGCTACGTCGTGCGGGTCCCGCCCGCCGTCGGCCTCGACCACGACGAGGTCGTCGCCTGGCTGGCGCCGACGGTGCAGCGGTACCTCACGGCGGAGCGGCCCTGAGCGCCGAGGGCGCCGAGGGCGCCGAGGGCGCCGACCCGCTCCGGCCGGGGGCGGGCGCCCTCACAGCGGGGTCGCCGCGTGGAGGACCAGGAAGAGCGCGACCGTGGCGTTGACGGAGGAGAGGGCCGAGGCGAGGGTGCCGGCCGCCGCGACGAGGGTGGCGAGCCCGGCGGGGGTGAGCGCCGGGGGCAGGCTGCGGGCCGGCGGGCCGGGCCCGAGCAGCGCGGCCACCCGCCGCGGCACGGGGCCCGGAGCGGCGAACGACGCCAGCCCGGCCAGCGGGGCGCCGCCGGTGACCAGCGCGGCCTTGCCCACCGCGCGGGCCGTGGCCCGTCGGTCGCCGACCGCCCGCGCCGCCTCCTCGTCCGCCCAGCGCTCGGCGCAGAACTCCGTCGCCGTACGCAGCGGCAGCAGGAACGGATTGGCCCGGGCCGCGAGCTGCACGGCCAGCAGGTAACGATGGTGGCGGCCCGTCAGGTGTGCCCGTTCGTGCGCGAACAGGGCCCGCCGCTCGCGCGAGTCCAGCCGCGCCAGCATCGCCGTGGAGACCACGATCCGGCCGCGTCCGGGGCGCCGGGACGGCAGCGCGTACGCGTACGGCGCGCTGTCCGGCAGGACCGCCACCGGCGAACCGGGCAGCCCCGCCAGCGCGCGGGTCGCCCGGCGGCGTACCCGCAGGTGGCGCCAGAGCGTGCGGCCGCCCGCCACGGCCACCGCGAGCAGCGCGGGGATCGCGGCCTTGCCCGCGACCTCGTCGTACGGGACCGCCGCGCGGACCTCCGGGTCGGACCAGCCGTCCGGCAGCGGGTTGCCGGGGAGCTGGGCGGTGCCGACGACCATGATCAGGGCGAGGCAGAGCGTGCTGCACACGGCCAGCACGGCGGCTACCCCGGCCAGCAGCCGGGTGGCGCTGCGGGGGTGCAGGTGCTGCTCGGCCAGGCGCGCGACCGGCCAGGCGGTGAGGGGGAGGACCAGGGGCAGGAAGACGAACACGCCCACCGGTCAGCCCTCCGGCGCCTGTTCCGTGCCGGTCACTTCGGGCCCCGCCGGCATGTCCGATGCTTCGTGGAGCAGGCCGCGCAGCAGCCGCTCGTCGTCGGGGGAGAGGGCCGTGACGAAGCTGGCCAGTACCGCTTCGCGATCGGTCTCCCCGTCCAGCACCCGGCGCATGCGCAGCGCGGCGAGCCCGGCCTCGTCGGACGCGGCCTGCCACACGAAGGCGCGGCCCAGCCGCTCGCGGGTGACGGCGCCCTTGGCCAGCAGCCGGGAGAGGATGGTCATGACGGTGGTGTAGGCGAGGTCGCCGTCGAGACGTTCCTGCACCCAGGCCGCCGTCGCCGGGCCCGAAGACAGCCGCAGCACCGACAGGACCTGGGCCTCCAGCTCACCCTGGCCGCGCCGGCGCCCGCGGGGGTCGCGCTCGTGCCGTCCCTCGCCCGCTCGCCTGCCCGCTCCGCGGTCCACTCCGCCGTCTCCCTCCGCCGCCCGTCCGCACGTGTGCTCGTACGTTCCGTGGGGCGGCCATCGTACTGACGGAAGCACGTCGGGCCGTACCGACGGAAGCGCGTCGAGTCGTACCGACGGAAGCAGCCGGGCACGCCCGGGCGGCCCGCCCTCGTTTCTACAGTGCTGTAGATTCAACGCTGCCAGGCATGGGGGCGGAAGCGGGGAAGCGATGGCACGGTTACGGCGGGAAGGCCTGCGGGCGCAGGACAGGGCGGACTTCGAGCGGCTGGTGGACCGGGCGCTGAGCACCGGTGAGCTCGCGCGGGCCGTACGGGCCGACCGCACCGGAGAGCTCGGCAGGCAGCTGCGCGCCGACGCGCTCACCGAGGCCGCCCAGCTCGCGGAGGCGGCCGCGCCGGAGTACCGGACGTATCTCGCCCTCCGGGAGGGCGCGACCGGTGCCGATGCCGGTGCCGGCGTCGACGGCGACGGCGAGGCGGGGCAGGGTCGGTGGCGCGGGGTGCTGCCTCTGCTCGGCGTGTTGGTGCCGAGCCTGGCCGCCGTGGCGGCGGCCGTCTTCTTCCTGCTGGGCTACCTCCTGCGGCCGGCCGCTTCGCAACGCGCCCTCGCGGACGCCCTGATCACCGCCGGGCAGGTCTCCGTGGTGGTCACCGCGGCCTCCTTGGCCTGCGGCGTCGCCGGACTGCTCGGCACCGCGGCCCGGCACCGGGCGGCGACGCCGGGCGGTGCCGACGCGTCCGGCGAGCGGCTGCGGCAGGCGCGCGAGGCCTGGCAGCTGGCGCTGCTGGGGCACGGGATCGTGCCGCACCTGGAGCGGCGGCTCCGGGCCGCCCCGCCACCCGCCCGGGAGACCGGCTCCCGGCCCCGCCCCGGCTACAGCAGCCCGGACTTCGCGGCGCCGGACTATGCGACCGGCGACTACGCGACCGGGGACTATGCAAGTGGTGACTACGCGAGCGGGGACTACACGAGCGGCGACTACGCGAGTGGCGATTACGCCAGCGGCGACTACGCGAGCCCGAATCATTCGGGACCCGACTTCAGCGGCCCCGATTCCGGGCCGCGGCACTGACCAGTACGCTCATGTTGCCCTCCGTGCGGAGGGGGAAGAGAGGACCCGGGATGTTCGGGATCAGTGAGATCGCGCTGCTCCTCATCGTTGTCATCGTGCTGCTCGCGGCCAAGCGGCTGCCCGATCTCGTACGGTCCGCCGGCAAGGCGACCCGCATCCTCAAGAGCGAGACCCGGGCGATGAAGGACGGCGTCCACCCGGACGACGACGGCCCGCCGCCGCGCACGATCCGCGCCCGGCCCGGCGACGTCATCAGCTCCCGCACGCACGACGAGGCGCCCGGCACCCCCGGCGAACCGGGGGCCCGCAGCTGACCGCCGCGGGCCGCACCCGGTGGCCCGTCACGGCCGACCCGTCACCACGGCCGACCCGTCGCCGGTGATCCGTCGCCGGTGATCCGTCACAGGTCGAACTCGGCCGGCGGGATGTCCAGCGCGAAGCAGACCTCGCGCACGACGGCCTGCTCGGTCTTGTCGAAGTCGCCGTCGGCGCCGCCGATGACGATGCCGATCTGGATGACGGCCCGCGCCTCGGTCGGCTTCTTCTTCACCTTGCCGATCTCCTGCATCACGCTCACCTTGCCGAAGTCGAAGTCGGCGATGAGCTTGTCGAGGTAACCGTCGAAGCGGCGCTGCAGGTCGTCCGCCGCGAAGTTCTGCAGCACCTCGTTGGACATGATCAGCTGGGCCACCCGGCGGCGCTCGGACGGGTCGACGGTGCCGTCCGCCGCGGCCACCAGCGCGCACATGGCCATGCTCGCGTCCCGGAAGGCACCGCTTTTGAGGTCGTTCTTCTTCGCGACCAGCTGGGTCTGCATCGTCTGCGCGGAATCCTTGATCCGGTCCCACAGCGCCATCTGAATCTCCTCGTCGTCCCTCGTCCGTTGCGCACGACTGCGCAGAGCTGAAATCTACACGGGTGTAGAAGTTGACGGCGCAGGCCACCCCTGAGGGCCGGCGGTCGCCCGCTCCGGTGCCCGGAGCGGTCGTGTCCGTCGTGATGCTCAACGTGCCGGTGGGACGAAAGGTGCCCGGGCGGCGCTACGTGAGGCCGTTGTCGCCGCCGTCAAGCCGGAGGCGGCCCTCGACCACGTCGTGCGCGACGTCGCTCAGCAGCCGGCGGTGGGCACGGGCGTGGCCGCGCAGCAGCGCGAAGGCGCCGTCCATGGTGAGCCCGCAGCTGTTGGCGAGCACGCCCTTGGCCTGCTCGATGATCACGCGGCTCACCAGTGCGTGCTCCAGCTGACCGGACAGCGTCCGGCTCTCCTGCAGCTCGTGTTCGCGTATCAGGGCGAGCGCGGTGAAGTCCGCCAGCGCCTGGGCGAGCGCCCCGGTCTCCTCCGACATCGGGGCGTCCGCCGGGGAGCCCAGCAGGACCAGCGCCCCCACGGGCCGCTCACGGGTCCGCAGCGGGAAGGCGGCGGCCCGGGTGTATCCCAGCTCCAGCGCCCGCGAGGTGTATCGCGGCCAGCGCCGCATGGCCGCCTGGCCGTCGAGTGCGACACAGGGGATCGGCCGGCCGCTGTTGCGGGCCTCCGTACCGGGGCCCTCGGCCCACTTCAGGGCCTCGCGTTTCAGCAGCTGCGCACCGTCCTCGGAGCCGGCGACCTGCGGCTCGGCGCGGGCGTCGACGGCGGCCACCGTGCCGACCGCGTGCACGCCGAGCAGTTCCGGGCCGTACCGCACGAGTGTGGCCAGCAGCTCGGGGGCCTCCAGGGGCGCACCCGCGCTCCCTCCGGACAGTTCTACGAACACGTCGGCGATCTGCTGTGCCGGTGTCGTCATGACGCCCCCTTCAGGCGAGTCGCAGCGTCCTGCGAACTTTGCGCCATCTTTGCCTCTCAGGCAAGACGGAACGCCCCACTCACGATCCGCTCCGCCATTTCGTTGACGGGTACCCCGTCCGCATAGGCCCTCGCCTTGATGAGCGCGAGGGCGTCTCCGACGGGGCAGTGTTCCTGTACGGACACCATCCCCGCGGCCTGGTGCACGGCGTCGCGGTGGTCCGTCCCGCCGTAGAGCTCGGGATCGGCGTCCGGGCCCAGCAGCATGGTTTGCACCAGGCCCTGGGTGACGTCGGCGAAGACCGTGTTCGTGGCGGCACCGGGCCGGGGGTCGAAGACCGCCAGCGAACCCAGGCACCCGTCGGGCGTCTTCAAAGGTACGGCGATCACCTCGCCGAAGCCGAGTGCCGTGACGGCCGGGCCGTAGGCGGGCCAGCGCTGCTCGATGTCCAGGCCGGTGGCGGAGACGCGGTGGCGGCCGGCCGCGGCGTCCGTGCCCGGGCCTTCGCCCAGGACGTACTCCAGGTCCTGGGCGGCGCGCGATCCCTTGTCGGAAGCGGCCACCGCGAGCTGGCTCTGGTCGGAGCCCACCAGGGTGAGGGCGGCGCTGTCGGTGCCGCAGGCCTCGGCGACCACGCTCATGAAGAGCGGCTGGGTGTCCTGCGGGCCGGTCAGGGACATCAGCTGCTGGGCGAACGTCTTCTGCAGCCGCGCCGAGGAACGGTGGCACGCCGCCGACCGGCGGTGGTTTGCGGCCAGTTCGGCGTGGCGGGTGTTTCCGGACTCCAGGGCGAGCCGTTCGTACCGCTCGGCGAGCGCTTCGGCGCGGGCAGCGCGCTCCAGCGCCCTGACCGCACGCTGCCAGGCGCCCCCCGGGTCTCCGGGCGAACTGCCGGTATCCATGTACTCACCCTACGCCGACTCCGTGATCATTCGGCCGGATCGGGGCGCTGTTCTTCCATCAACAGGACGACACCGCCGTTGTATCCGTCGAAGGGGGAGCAGACGACGGTGCAGTCGATGGAGCGGCCGATGCGGTTCACCGCGGGAACCTCGACGGGCCCCGTGCGCTGTCCGGTCTCCAGGCACTTCTGGACCGCGTGCCGCAGCTGCTCCGCCGGCAGCCCGAAGTCCAGGGAGAAGAACTCCTCGTTCTCGACCTCATCGAGGCGCAGCCCCCACAGTTCGGCGGCGCCGCGGTTCCAGCTCTTGACCCGCGCGTCGCTGTCCAGGACCACCACGCCGGCGGCGACGCTGGTCAGGACGCCTTCGAGGAACGCGCGCGCCTCGTCCAGCTCCGCGGTGCGGATGCGCATCTCCTCGTTCATGGTCTCCAGTTCCTCGTTGCCCGACTGGAGTTCTTCGTTGGTGGTTTCCAGTTCCTCGTTGGTGGACTGGAGTTCTTCGTTGGTGGTTTCCAGCTCCTCGATGCTCGACTGGAGTTCTTCGTTGGTGGTTTCCAGTTCCTCGTTGGTGGACTGGAGTTCCTCGTAGGCGGTCTCCAGCTCCTCGCGCACCCGCTTGACCTCGGACTTCAGCTGCGTGGAGACGGTGACGTCGGTGAACGTGATGTTCGTTGCGGTGGGCAGGCCGCTGGGGGCGACGAGCGGCTGGATCAGGATGTCGTAGACCTGTGTCTCCTCGCCGACCCGGCGCTCGGCGCCGTTGACGCGCAGCGTCCGGCGTTCGTGCGTGGCCTGCTCGATCAGGGACCGCAGCTCGACCGGGCGGTAGGAGATCTCCAGGTCCTGGAAGGGGCGCCCGATGTCGTTGGAGGTGAGCGCGAACTGCGCCCGTGCGTGGCTGTTGATCATCACTACGGTGCCGTCGAGGTCGACGGCGAGCGAGGGGGCGGGGGTCGAGTCCAGGATGAGGTCGCGCAGCTGGCGGTTGCGGGCCAGGGAATTCACCTCTTGGTGTGTGTTGCTCGTCCCCATCCTCAGCGGCGACGGGGTGTACGGCAGCCCGGCGCCACCCGGTCGGCGCCGGAAGACCCGCTGCCGCATGCTCAGCACTTCGAAGCGGTCGCCGTCGTTGAGCAGCATCTCGGCCTTGCCGAGGAAGAGGAAGCCGCCCTCCCGGAGCGCGAAGTGGAAGCGGTCGACGATCTGGGTCTGCGCCTCGACGTTGAAGTACATCAGCGTGTTGCGGCACACCAGCAGGCTGAGCCGGGAGATGGGCGCGTCGCGGGTGATGTCGTGCCGGCCGAAGATCACCCGGCGGCGCAGGTCGGAGCGGAGGCTGAACTGCGCGCCGTTCTGGGTGAAGTACTTGTCGCGCAGCTCCGAGGACAGCGACTCCAGGGCTTTCGCCGGGTACAGGCCGGTGCGTGCGTCGCGCAGCGCTTCCTCGTCGACGTCGGTGGCGTAGATCTTGACGCGCTCCAGGGCCTCGTCCAGCCCCAGCGTCTCGGCGAGCATGATCGCGAGCGAGTACGCCTCCTCGCCGCTGGAGCAGCCCGCGCTCCACACCCGGATCTCCTCGCCGGGTGCGGTCTGAGCCACCAGGTCGGGCAGCACCTCTTGCTGGAGGTAGGTCCAGGCCTCCGCATCGCGGAAGAAGGAGGTGACGTTGATGAGGATGGTGTTGAAGAGGGCGTTGAATTCCTCGGCGCTGGTCTCCAGCATGTCCTGGTAGTCGGCGTAGGAGTCCATCTCCACGTCCGTCATCCGCTTGCGGATGCGGCGGGTCAGGGACGACCGCTTGTACCCCGTGAAGTCAAAACCGCGTGAGTCTCTGAGGAAGGTGAGCAGCGCTTCCAGTTCCTCGTCGGTCTCGACTTCCCGCGTCTTGCCCATCACTGCCTCTTGATCTCGACCAAGCCACGGATGACCGTGGCGATTTCCTCCAGAGGTAGCACGAAATCCACCGCGCCCGTCGCGACGGCCGCCTCCGGCATTCCGCTGAATTCTGCCGTGTCCGGGTCCTCGCAGAGGACGGTGCCACCGCACGACTTCACCGCGTCCACCCCCATGGCGCCGTCCCGGCCGGTGCCGGTCAGGACGCAGGCGATGGCGCGCGCTCCGTACGCACCGGCCACCGACTCGAAGAGGAGGTCGGCCGAGGGCCGTACGAAGTGGACCAGGCTGCTGCGGGACAGCGACAGGACGCCGTCGGCGTTGACGAGGAGGTGGTGGTCGGGCGGCGCGACGTAGACGACGCCCGGCCGGGCCCGCTCGTCGTCCTCCGCGAGCTTGACCGTCAGGTCCGTACGGCGGGAGAGCACTCCGGCGATGACGGTGCTGTGCCGGGGGTCGAGGTGCTGGACGACGAGGACGGGGACCGGCAGCCGGTCGCCCAGCTGCTCCAGGAAGGTGGACAGTGCGTGGATGCCGCCGGCCGAGGAGGCGACCGCCACGACGGCGAAGTGGTCCGCTGCGCTCTCTTCTGCGGTCACGGCGTGAGCCTAGTCCTCGCAGGGCTGTGGTGGCGAGGAGCGAATGGTCCCTCGCGCGCTGTCCGGACGGGCAGCGCACCGTCCGCGCCGTACCGCGGTGCGGCGCGCCCCTCCGTCAGGGCCACACCAGGCAGTACGCCTGGTGACCCGCCTCGTGCAGGCGGTGCGAGAAATCCTGCCACTCGTGGAGGAGGCGGTAGACGGCGAAGGCGTCGCGCGGGCCGCCGCGGTCGGGCACGGTGGACCAGATGAAGGCGGCGGCGCCCACCGACTCCTCGCCGACGCCGCGCAGCGGGTCGACGACCGTCATGGGGAGCTTGACCACGGCGTAGTCGGGGTGCAGGACGACGAGCTCCAGCGGCGGAACCTTCGACAGCGGTATGCCCTCGATACCGGTCAGCACCATCGCCGCCATGGTCTCCGGCTTGATCTTGGTGAACATGCCGCCCATGCCGAGCTCGTCGCCGCCCAGCTCCTCGGGGCGCATCGAGATGGGCACCCGGGCCGCCGTGGCGCCGTCCGGGGCGCCGAAGTACTTGTAGGTCACCCCCATGCGCCCGCCTCTGCTGGTCCCGCTGCTGTTCTCCGCGCCGGTCGCGTCGCCGCTCTGCTCCGCACGGTCCTGCTCGCCGCTGTACTCCGCTCGCCGGTGGCGGCCACGCCGGGCGCGCTCCGGGCCCCGGTCATCGGTCCCTTCGCCCAGTTCGCCACCGCGATGCATATCTCCACCCGACCACTCGCAGCCTCAGCCGCGCAACCCGATCATCGTCTCAGAGACCTCCCCCGTCACCGGCGTGTGAAACGCCCGGCCACGCGCCCCCGTGCGCCTCTGAGACCATTGCTTGCGTGACTCACTCGTACGATGCCCCAGTTTCGCAGACGCTCTTCGACCGCGCGGCCGTCGTGACGCCCGGCGGCGTGAACTCTCCCGTGCGCGCGTTCCGCGCCGTGGGCGGTACGCCCCGGTTCATGGTGACCGGTACCGGTCCGTACCTCACCGACGCCGACGGTCGTGAGTACGTCGACCTCGTGTGCTCGTGGGGGCCGATGATCCTCGGTCATGCGCACCCCCAGGTCATTCAAGCCGTCCAGGAGGCCGTCGCGCGCGGCCTCTCCTTCGGCACGCCGGGCGCCGGCGAGGTCGAGCTCGCCGAGGAGATCGTGGCCCGCATCGAGCCGGTCGAGCAGGTACGCCTGGTCTCCTCCGGCACCGAGGCCACCATGTCGGCGATCCGGCTGGCCCGCGGCTTCACAGGGCGGCCCAAGGTGATCAAGTTCGCCGGCTGCTACCACGGGCACGTCGACGCGCTGCTGGCCGCGGCCGGCTCGGGCGTGGCGACCTTCGGGCTGCCCGACACGCCGGGCGTCACCGGCGCGCAGGCCGGTGACACGATCGTGCTCCCGTACAACGACATCGAGGCCGTGCGCGCCGCGTTCGCCGCGCACGAGGGCCAGATCGCCTGTGTGATCACCGAGGCGTCGCCCGGCAACATGGGCGTGGTACCGCCGCTGCCCGGCTTCAACCAGGGCCTGAAGGACCTCTGCTCCGCCAACGGCGCGCTCTACGTCTCCGACGAGGTCATGACCGGCTTCCGGGTGAGCAAGGCCGGCTGGTACGGCATCGACGGGGTGCGCCCGGACCTGATGACGTTCGGCAAGGTCATGGGCGGCGGCTTCCCGGCCGCGGCGTTCGGCGGCCGCGCCGACGTGATGGCCCACCTCGCCCCGGCCGGCCCGGTCTACCAGGCGGGCACCCTCTCCGGTAACCCGATCGCCACCGCCGCCGGCGTCACGCAGCTGCGGCTGCTGGACGACGCGGCGTACGAGAAGGTCGACGCGGTCTCCGCCGAGCTGCGCGGACTGGTCTCCGAGGCGCTGACCAAGGAGGGCGTGGCGCACCGCGTGCAGGTCGCGGGCAACATGTTCTCGGTCTTCTTCTCCGACGAGGACGTCACCGACTACGAGAAGGCCAAGGCGCAGGAGTCCTTCCGCTTCACGCCCTTCTTCCACTCGATGCTCTCCCAGGGCGTCTACCTCCCGCCGTCCGCCTTCGAGTCGTGGTTCGTCTCCACCGCCCACGACACGCAGGCCGTCGAGCGCATCGCGGCGGCGCTGCCGGCCGCAGCGCGCGCTGCCGCCGAGGCCACCGCATGAGCGGCACGACCGGCGGCAAGGGTGACGGCGGCAGCCCGGATGACATCACCGTCGTCCACCTGATGCGCCACGGCGAGGTGCACAACCCCGACGGCGTCCTCTACGGGCGGCGCCCCGGGTACCACCTCTCCGACCTCGGCCGGCGGATGGCCGACCGGGTCGCCGAGCACCTCGCCGACCGCGACATCACGCACGTCGTCGCCTCCCCGCTGGAGCGGGCGCAGGAGACGGCCACGCCGATCGGCAAGGCGCACGGGCTGGACGTCGCGACCGACGGGCGGCTCATCGAGGCCGGGAACATCTTCGAGGGCAAGACCTTCGGCGTCGGTGACGGCGCGCTCAAGCGGCCGGGGAACTGGAAGTACCTCACCAACCCGTTCCGGCCCTCCTGGGGCGAGCCGTACATCGAGCAGGTCGTGCGGATGATGGCGGCGCTCGGCGCGGCCCGGGACGCGGCCCGCGGCCACGAGGCGGTGGCGGTCAGCCACCAGCTGCCGATCTGGATCGTGCGCAGCTTCGCCGAGCGGCGCCGGCTGTGGCACGACCCGCGCAAGCGGCAGTGCACCCTCGCCTCGCTGACGTCCTTCACCTTCCACGGCGATCGGATCGTGTCGGTCGGCTACACCGAGCCCGCGCTCGACCTGGTCCCCGAGCACCTGCGCGCCGGGGCCCAGCCGCGGTTCGGCCGAGGTTCGGTGCAGGGCCAGTCCAAGGCGGCCGGCGCCTGATCCCTCTGCGGCGGTGCGTACGGACCCCGGTCCGTACGCACCGCCGCAGATATATGCGAGCGCACCGGAACCCCGACATCCGTCCCGCCCTCTTACCCGATGTCCGTATATACGGATGTTGAGTACGGCGAATCACGGTAAGTGCGGACGGGAACGGTATGAGCGCGATCAGTCGGCGGAACCTGCTGGGCATCGGAGTGGGCGCGGCCGCCGCGATCGGACTCGCGGGCTGCGGCACCGAGCGGCCCGGCGGGAGCGCCGGAAAGCCCACCGTACGGGCCCGCCCGAAGCCGATCGGCGACGGCTCCACCACCGACACCGGGCCGCAGCCCCACCAGCCCCCGAAGCCCGAGCCGCTGGAGCCGGGCCAGACCCCGCCGCAGTTCGTGATCTTCTCCTGGGACGGTGCCGGCGAGGTCGGCAACGGGCTCTTCCCCCGCTTCCGCCGCCTCGCCCGGGACCACGGCGCGTCGATGACGTTCTTCCTCTCCGGCCTGTACTGCCTGCCGGAGTCCAAGAAGCACCTGTACCGGCCGCCGAACAACCCGGTCGGCGCCTCCGACATCGGCTACCTCACGGACGCGCACATCAAGGAGACGCTGCGCAACGTCCGGGCCGCCTGGCTGGAGGGCCACGAGATAGGCACCCACTTCAACGGCCACTTCTGCGCCGGCTCCGGCTCGGTCGCCCACTGGACGCCCGCGCAGTGGCGCTCCGAGATCGACCAGGCCACCGACTTCGTCACGAAGTGGCGCAGCCACACCGGCTTCACCGACGTCGAGCCGCTGCCCTTCGACTACACGAAGGAGCTGGCCGGCGGCCGCACCCCCTGCCTGCTCGGCCAGGACAACCTGCTGCCCACCGCGCGCGAGCTGGGCTGGCGCTACGACGCCAGCTCGCCCGGCGGCCGGCAGATGTGGCCCACGAAGAAGCACGGCATCTGGGACTTCCCGCTCCAGCAGATACCGTTCCCGGGCCACTCCTTCGAGGTGCTCTCGATGGACTACAACATGCTCGCGAACCAGTCCCGGAACTCCACCCGGGCGCCGAGCGCCAACTACCCGGGCTGGCGCCGCCAGGCTGCGGGCGCCTACCTCGCCGGCTTCCAGCGCGCCTACGAGACCAACCGCGCGCCCTTCTTCGTCGGCAACCACTTCGAGGAGTGGAACGGCGGGATCTACATGGACGCCGTCGAGGAAGCGATCAAGCACATCGCCGCCAAGGGCGACCGGGACGTGCGGCTGGTGTCCTTCAAGCAGTTCACCGACTGGCTGGCCGTCCAGGACCCGAAGGTGTTGGCCCGGCTGCAGCGGCTGGAGGTCGGCGAGCGGCCGGCCGGCGGCTGGCGGCGGTACCTCTCGGCGGCCTGAGCCGCGCCGACGAGGGGGGTGCGGAAGATCCACAAAAGGCTCATGCGAAACTTTTCACATGAGTGCCTGCCGCGTCCCCCGCCGCGTCACCCGCCGCCGCCTGCTCCTGCCGGCCGCCGGCGCCGCGGCCGCCGCCGTGCTGCTGAGCGCCTGCGGATCAGGAGGCACCTCAGGAGGGTCGCAGCAGACCAAGTTCGTCCAGGGCAAGGACGGCGTCGACACGGTCAAGCCCGCCGACCGGCAGCAGGCCCCCGACATCTCCGGCGAGTCCACCGAGGGCAAGCACCTCGACGCCGCCGACTACAAGGGCAAGGTCGTCGTCCTCAACATCTGGGGATCCTGGTGCGCGCCCTGCATCGCCGAGGCGCCGAACTTCGCCAAGGTCGCCAAGGAGACCAAGAGCAAGGGCGTGCAGTTCCTCGGGATCAACACCCGGGACTCCAAGAAGACCCAGGCGGTCAGTTTCGAGGAGCAGCACAAGATCCCCTACCCGAGCCTGTACGACCCGATGGGCAAGCTCATGCTGCGCTTCCCCAAGGGCAGCCTGAACCCGCAGGCCATCCCGACCACCATCGCGATCGACCGCAAGGGCCGGATCGCGGCCCGCGCGCTCACCCCGCTCAGCGAGAGCGAGCTGCGCAAGATGATCGACCCGCTGATCGCGGAGAAGTGATCCCGTGAGCGTGCTCGCCGTAGCCGGCACAGCCCCGAACCACACGGTGCTCACCGGTGCCCTGCTGGTCGCCCTGCCGGTCGCCCTCCTCGGCGGCCTGGTGTCCTTCTTCTCGCCGTGCGTGCTGCCCCTCGTACCGGGCTACATGTCGTACGTGACCGGCGTCACCGGCACCGACCTCGGTGAGGCCCGGCGCGGCCGGATGCTCACCGGCGCCTCCCTCTTCGTCCTCGGCTTCACCGTCGTCTTCGTGTCCGGCGGTGCCCTGTTCGGGTACTTCGGACAGACGCTCCAGGACTACAAGGACGTCATCTCCCGGGTGCTGGGCGCCCTGACCATCCTGCTCGGCCTCACCTTCATGGGGGTGCTGGGCCGGTTCGGGCAGCGCGAGTTCCGGATGCTGCACAAGCGGCCGGCCATGGGGCTGGTGGGCGCGCCCGTGCTCGGCGTGCTCTTCGGGGTCGGCTGGACGCCGTGCCTGGGCCCCACCCTGACCGCCGTGAACGCCCTGTCGTTCAACGAGGCCAGCGCCGGCCGCGGCGCGCTGCTGACCATCGCGTACTGCATCGGCCTCGGCCTGCCCTTCATCCTGGTCGCGCTGGCCTTCCGCAAGGCGCTCGGCGCGTTCGGCTGGGTCAAGCGGCACTATGTCTGGGTGATGCGGACCGGTGGCGGGCTGCTCGTGGTGATCGGCGTCCTGCTCGTCACAGGAATCTGGGACAGCATGATGTCCGAACTGCAGAGCTGGACCACAGGCTTCACCGTTGGGATCTGATCGATGACCGCCAAGACCGACACCCGCGAGAACGAGCCCGACCTGGGCGCGGCCGGGTCCCAGCTCTCCACGGCGCCCAAGGAAGAGCTCTCCCTGCCGTCCCTCGGGCCGATCGGCTGGGCCCGCTGGTTCTGGCGCCAGCTGACCTCCATGCGGGTGGCGCTGATCCTGCTCTTCCTGCTCTCGCTCGGCGCCGTGCCCGGCTCGCTGATCCCGCAGACCAGCATCAACCCGGTCAAGGTCGACGAGTTCAAGAAGCAGCACGACATCCTCGGGCCGCTCTACGACAAGCTGGGGATGTTCCACGTCTACAGCTCGGTGTGGTTCTCCGCGATCTACCTGCTGCTGTTCATCTCGCTGATCGGCTGCATCATCCCGCGGACCTGGCAGTTCGTCGGCCAGCTGCGCAGCCGCCCGCCGGGCGCCCCGCGCCGCCTGACCCGGCTGCCCGCGTACGCCACCTGGCGCACCACCGCCGAGCCCGAGCAGGTCCTCGAAGCGGCCCGGCGGACGCTGAAGAAGCGCCGCTTCCGCACCCATGTCGTGGGCAGCGCGGTCGCCTCGGAGAAGGGATACCTCCGCGAGGCCGGCAACCTGCTCTTCCACATCGCGCTGATCGTCATGCTGGTGGCCTTCGCCGTCGGCCAGCTGTGGAAGTCCGAGGGCGGCAAGCTGATCGCCGAGGGCGACGGCTTCTCCAACAGCCTGACCCAGTTCGACGACTTCAAGTCCGGCTCGTTCTTCGACACCGACGACCTTGCGCCGTTCGGCTTCCAGCTCGACAAGTTCGTCGCCACGTACGAGCGCTCCGGCCCGCAGACCGGCACCCCGCGCGTCTTCCGCGCCGACGTCACCTACTTCAGCGGTGCCGACGGCAAGGAGCACAAGACCTCGATCAAGGTCAACGAGCCGCTGGACATCGGCGGCGACCGGGTCTACCTGCTCTCGCACGGCTACGCCCCCGAGGTCACCGTCAAGGACGGCACCGGCAAGGTCGTCTACGAGGGCGCGGTCCCCTTCCTCCCGCAGGACCAGAAGAACTTCACCTCCAGCGGCGTGGTGAAGGTCCCCGGCGCCAAGACCAAGGACGGCAAGAAGAACCAGCTGGGCTTCCAGGGCTTCTTCGTCCCGACCTTCGGCGGCAAGGGCTCCGGCTCGATGTTCTCCGTCTTCCCGGCACTGGACAATCCCCGCCTCACCCTCACCGCGTACCACGGTGACCTGGGCGTGGACTCCGGCCTGCCGCAGAACGTCTACCAGCTGGAGACGAAGAACCTGAAGCAGTACAAGAAGGACGGCGCGCCCTTCGCCCAGATGATGGAGCAGGGCCAGACCATGAAGCTGCCGAACGGAGACGGCAGCATCCGGTTCGACGGCGTCAAGCAGTGGGCCAGCTTCACCATCTCCCACCAGCCCGGCAACGAGCTCGCGCTGGGCGGCGCGGTCGCCGCGCTGCTGGGCCTGGCCGCCTCGCTGTTCATCCAGCGCCGCCGGGTGTGGGTGCGGGCCGAACCGGGCCCCGACGGCGTCACCGTCGTGGAGATCGCAGGCCTCGGCCGCAGCGAGTCCCCGAAGCTCCCCGAGGAGCTGGCGGACCTGGCGTACGCCCTCCAGCCGGACGCGCCTCAGGCGGTGGACGAGGACGGGGAGAAACCGGCGTCCACGTCCCCGGCCCCAGACTCTGAAGACTCCGCGGAGCCGTCCGACTCCGCCGGCAATGCTGACCCCTCCGAAGGAGCGCGCGCGTGAACCTCGCGGCCGCGGCCAACGAGAACCTGGCCAATACCAGCAACACGCTGATCTATTCGGCGATGGCGATCTACACCCTGGCGTTCCTCGCGCACATGGCGGAGTGGGTCTTCGGCAGCCGCAGCAAGGTGGGCCGTACGGCCGCCGCGCTCACCGGGGAGAAAGCGGCGGCGCCCGCCGTGACGGTGCGGTCCACGGCGCAGGCCGGTGGCACCGCCGTCCTGGACCGGCCCAAGGTCGTCACCCGCTCCGCGGCCGGCAGCCGGGACGTGCCCGACGGCGTCGGCGCGCACGGCGGCACCGAGAAGGGCGACCTGTACGGCCGGATCGCCGTCTCGCTGACCACGCTGGCGTGGCTGATCCACGTCGGCGGCGTGGTCACCCGCGCGCTGTCGGTGGAGCGTGCCCCCTGGGGCAACATGTACGAGTTCTCCACGACCTTCGCCGCGGTCGCGGTGGCCGTGTACCTGGTCCTGCTGATGACCAAGAAGAACGTCCGCTGGCTCGGCCTGCCGCTGGTCACCACCGTCCTGCTGGACCTGGGCCTGGCCGTCTCGGTCCTCTACACCGCCAGCGACCAGCTCGTCCCGGCGCTGCACTCGTACTGGCTGTGGATCCACGTCAGCTGCGCGATCATCTCCGGCGCGGTGCTCTACATGGGCGCGGTCGCCACCCTGCTGTACCTCTTCCGCGACCGGTACGAGGCGAAGCTCGCCGACCCCGCGGGCAAGCAGCCCGGCGCCTTCGCCAAGTCCGTCCTGGAGCGGCTGCCCGCCGCCGCCACGCTGGACAAGTTCGCGTACCGCATCAACGCGACCGTCTTCCCGCTGTGGACCTTCACGATCATCGCGGGCGCCATCTGGGCCGAGGCCGCCTGGGGCCGCTACTGGGGCTGGGACCCCAAGGAGGTCTGGTCCTTCATCACGTGGGTGGCCTACGCCTGCTACCTGCACGCGCGCGCCACCGCGGGATGGAAGGGCCGCAAGGCCGCCTACCTGGCCCTGATCGCCTTCGCCTGCTACCTCTTCAACTACTACGGCGTGAACATCTTCGTCACCGGCCTGCACTCCTACGCCGGGGTCTGATCCGCCGCACTTCCGGTACCGGGACCGTGCGCGCTTCGGCGCCGCACGGTCCCGGTCCGCTTTTTCCGTCACCACGACGGCGCTGCCGGCCGCCGATGCGACGGGGGCGGGGGCCGTGCTGCCGTTGCCGGGGGCGGGGCCGCTGCGCCGACCGGAGATCAAACGAGCGGGCTGATTCCGGGCGTGGATTCCGGCGCGGGGTACGGGAGTTCGCGCGGCAGCAGGGCGCGCGCCGCCGCCAGGTCACCCTCCTGTACGAGGGTCCGGATCCGGCGGGCGAGCGGGGTGACGTCGCGGACGGTGACGAGCCACTCGTCGGCGTAGCGCCGGGCGGCCTCGCCGGACAGGCCGAGCTGGAGCGAACGGTGCCCGAGCGGGCGCAGGTGCAGATCGCGCTCCGGGTCCCACTGGACTCGGGCGGGGGACTCGCGCAGCGCCTGCTTCCAGGCGGCGTGGTCGGCGTGCTCGGCCGGGTCGAAGTGCGAGAGGCAGGCGTGGCCGAGCGCCCGGTCGAAGCCGGTGCGGTCGATCTCCAGGGCCAGGACGCACTCCTGGTCGGGCTTGGTGCCCCAGCCGCAGCGGTACATCATCCACAGGAACGACGGCTTGATCCACGTCATGCGGTCCCGCTTCCACGCGGCGGGGAAGCGCCCGTCGCGGGCGGTGGGCTCGCCGAGTGCGGGGGCGTAGGCCTGGTAGACGGTGACGGTGGTGTCGGTGTGCGCGGCCCTGATCTGCCGGGCCGGCGGGGTCTGACGGTCGTTCATGGGGGATCAGCGTGCGCCATGCGGCCGCGGCGTGCCACCGGTTTTCGTGCGCTTCGGTGGTACGTCTGGTGGTACGCCGCGGCCGGGGGCGGATCAGCGGCGCCTGCGGTTGCCGCGCTCCTGGCGGGGCGGGGTCTGGTCCGCGCCGGGCAGGGTCGGCTCGGGGAGGGTGGCGACCTCGCGCTTGGCCTCGGCCAGCTGGTCGGCGGTGTCCCGCGGCAGCCGCGGCGGGCGCTGTGCGGCTTGCCCGAAGCCGAACGCCGAGGTCAGGTCGCCGAACGTGGCGCGGCGCCAGTCGGAGATGTTCGGTTCCTCGACGCCGGTGAAGCGCTCCAGGAACTGCAGGACCGAGGTGTGGTCGAAGGTGTCGCCCGCGGCCCAGCCGCCCACCGTCCAGGGCGAGACGATCAGGGCCGGGACGCGGAAGCCGCCGCCGATGGGCAGCCCGCCGACGAACTCGTCCTTCGTCCCGGCCGGCGGCACCGGCGGCGGGACGTGGTCGAAGAGGCCGTCGTTCTCGTCGTAGTTCAGGATGAAGGCGGTCTTCCGCCACACCTTCGGGTTGCTCGCGATGGCCTCGATCTTGCGCGCGACGAAGTCGGCGCCGGCGGCCGGCAGGTAGTCGGGGTGCTCGGACTCCGCGGCCGTCGGGATGATCCAGGAGACGGCCGGCAGCCGGTCGTTGCGCGCGTCGTCCTCGAAGGTGCCGGCGGGCTGCGGCCGCACGCCCCGCTCGTACAGCGCGTCGCCGGGCTCGGCATCCCGGAAGGTCTGGAACTGCTCCAGGAGGTTGCAGCCGTAGTCGTCGTCCTGCTGGTAGACCTTCCAGCTCACGCCGGCCGCCTGCAGCCGTTCGGCGTACGTCGTCCAGCGGTACGGCTCGGGCGCGATGTTGTCCAGGACCGGGCCGCCCCGGGTGCCGCCGGGGTCGATGGTGCCGGTCATCCAGTACAGCCGGTTCGGCCAGGTGGGCCCGAAGACGGAGCAGAAGTAGTGGTCGCAGACGGTGAACGCCTCGGCGAGCGCGAAGTGGAAGGGGATGTCCGAGCGCTTGTGGTAGCCCATCACGTACGGGCCGTTCCTGCCGTCCGCCTTGCGGTGCGCGGGCAGCCAGCGGTCCATCTTGCCGCCGTTCCAGGCCTCGTGCTGCACGGACCAGGCGTGGCTGGTGGACGGTATGGCCTGGGCGCTGGACTTGTGCGTGTCCAGGTGGAACGGCAGCAGGTAGCCGTCCGGGTTCTCGGCGTCCGGCTGGTGGAAGACCGAGCGGCCGGTGGAGAGGGTGAGCGCGGCGGGGTCGGCGAAGCCGCGTACGCCGCGCAGCGTCCCGAAGTAGTGGTCGAACGAACGGTTCTCCTGCATCAGCAGCACGACGTGCTCGATGTCGTCGAGCGAGCCGTTCCGGGGCGGCCCGGCCGCGACGGCCTGCCGCACGCTCGGTGGCAGCAGCGAGAGCGCGGCGCCGCCGGCCACCGCGCCCACCGCGGAGCCGAGGAGTCTGCGTCGGGTCATGTCGGGCATCGGGGCCCCTCCCTGTGTGTCTCCTTGAGTCGGTCCGGCCGCGGGGTCATTCCCCAGGGGCCGGACCGACTGTCGCGGCAAGGAGGCGCGGCAGGCAGGAGGAGATGCGTGAATCATGCATCAATTGACCATGAACAGCCGAACATTGCCTGGCAAAAGGCGCTGGCCAGGCACGTTACGCGGACGATCTTGAGGACGGCGTCAGCTTAGGGCGCGTACCAGGCTTTCTGACGGTATTTCAGCGCGCGCCCGGCGCCCTGTCGGCCGAACGGCGGCTCTTCCGCCACCGAACGTGTCACCGGACCCTTCGGCCGGGTCGGTGCTTCGCGGTCCGCTCAGTCCTCGCCGATGTCCTCGTGCCACAGTGCGGGCCGCTCGGCGATGAAGTCGCGCATCATCGCCACGCACTCCGGATCGTCCAGCAGCACGACCTCCACGCCGTGCTCGGCCAGCCAGTCGTGGCCGCCGTGGAAGGTCCGCGCCTCGCCGATCACCACCCGGGAGATCCCGAACTGGCGCACCAGCCCGCTGCAGTACCAGCACGGTGAGAGCGTGGTGACCATGGTCGTGCCCTTGTACGCCCGCCCGTCTCCCGCCACCGCCCCCGACGGAGAGCGCTGCGCGCTCCAGCTACTCGGTCGCCCCGCGGCCCGGAACGCCGCGGTCTCGGCGTGCGCCGACGGGTCGCCGTCCTGCACCCGGCGATTGTGGCCGCGCCCCAGCAGCGTGCCGTCGGCGCCATACAGCGCGGCGCCGATCGGGATGCCGCCGGAGGCGAGCCCGGCCCGGGCCTCGGCCACCGCGGCGGCCAGCATCCCGGCCGCGTCCGGCGCGTCCGGTCCGCTCATTCGTCCCGCTCCCCGGTCTCGCGCCGCTCCCCGCTCTCGCGGGGCTCGCCGGACTGCGACCGCTCGCCGGACTGTGGCCGTTCGCCGGCCTCGCGGCGGCGCAGGTCCTCCTCGCGGCGCTTGAGGTCCGCCTCCCAGTCCTTGAGCAGCGCCTCGTCCGCGTCCCGCCGCTGCGCCCGCTCCTGCGTGCCCAGCTTCTGCAGGAACTCGGGGTTGTCGTCCGGCGCGACCCAGCCGCCGCGCCCGCGACCGGCGCCGCCGCCCTCCGCGGCCAGCGCGGCACGGTCCTTCCCGGCGATCAGCCAGGACACCGAACCGACGAGCGGGAAGAGCAGCACGAGGATCGCCCACAGCGGTTTCGGCATGTGACGCACATGCTTCTCATCGGTGGTGACGCAGTCGATGAACGCGTAGATGCTCAGTGCCAGCGGCACCAGGATCATCAGCACCCGCAGCATGTGTCGCTCCCCCTGGGAGTGGCCGGGCGGGCCGGTGAGCGCGGCCCCAGTGACCAGTCCAGGGTAGTGCGTACCGGATACTGGGATGCATGGCTTATGACGATCTTCGCTCGTTCCTGCGCGCGCTCGACCGCGAAGGCGACCTCAAGCGCATCAAGGCCGAGGTCGACCCACACCTGGAGGTCGGGGAGATCGTCGACCGCGTGCAGAAGGCCGGCGGCCCCGCGCTTCTCTTCGAGAACGTCAAGGGCTCGGCGATGCCGCTGGCCATGAACGTCTACGGCACCGACCGCCGCCTGCTCAAGGCGCTGGGCCTGAAGTCCTACGACGAGATCAGCAACACGATCGGCGGCCTGCTCAAGCCCGAGCTGCCGCAGGGCTTCGTCGGCATCCGCGAGGCGTTCGGCAAGCTCGCGAACATGACGCACGTCCCGCCGCGCAAGGTGAAGGCCGACGACGCGCCCGTGCAGGAGGTCGTCCTCAAGGGCGACGAGGTGGACCTGGACCGGCTGCCGGCCCTGTTCACCTGGCCCGAGGACGGCGGCTCGTTCTTCAACCTGGGCCTGACCCACACCAAGCATCCCGAGACCGGCGTCCGCAACCTCGGCCTGTACCGCCTCCAGCGCCACGACAAGCGCACCATCGGCATGCACTGGCAGATCCACAAGGACAGCCGGAACCACTACCAGGCCGCCGCCAAGCGCGGCGAGCGGCTGCCGGTCGCCATCGCCTTCGGCTGCCCGCCGGCCGTGACGTACGCCTCGACCGCGCCGCTGCCCGGCGACATCGACGAGTACCTCTTCGCCGGCTTCGTGCAGGGCAAGCGGATCGAGATGGTCGACTGCCAGACCGTGCCGCTGCAGGTCCCGGCCAACGCCGAGGTGGTGCTGGAGGGCTGGCTGGAGCCGGGCGAGATGCGGCCCGAGGGCCCCTTCGGGGACCACACCGGCTTCTACACGCCGCAGGAGGACTTCCCGGCGCTCACCATCGACTGCGTCACGATGCGCAAGCGTCCGCTGCTCCAGTCGATCGTGGTCGGCCGGCCGCCGACGGAGGACGGGCCGCTGGGCCGGGCCACGGAGCGGTTCTTCCTCCCGCTGCTCAAGATCATCATTCCGGACATCGTGGACTACCACCTGCCGGAGGCCGGGGGCTTCCACAACTGCGCGATCGTCTCGATCGACAAGAAGTACCCCAAGCACGCGCAGAAGGTCATGCACGCCATCTGGGGCGCGCACATGATGTCCCTGACCAAGCTGATCGTGGTGGTGGACGCCGACTGCGACGTGCACAACTACCACGAGGTCGCCTGGCGGGCGCTGGGCAACACCGACTACGCCCGCGACCTGACGGTCGTCGAGGGCCCGGTCGACCACCTGGACCACGCCTCCTACCAGCAGTTCTGGGGCGGCAAGGCCGGGATCGACGCGACCGCGAAGTGGCCCGAGGAGGGGTACACCCGCGACGGCGGCTGGCCGGAGATGGTCGACTCGGACCCCGCGACCGCGGACAAGGTGACCCGCCGATGGAAGGAGTACGGCCTGTGAGCAGCGCCTCAGCGGCCATCCCGCAACCAGGCCGTACCAAGGCCTTCCTGCGCCTGGTCATGATCGAGCACTCGGTCTTCGCGCTGCCCTTCGCCTACATCGCCGCGCTGACCGCGATGTTCCGGGTGGACGGCACCGTGCACTGGTGGGAGCTGCTGCTCGTCACCGTCGCGATGGTGGGCCTGCGCACCTTCGCCATGGCCGCGAACCGGATCATCGACCGCGAGATCGACGCCCGCAATCCGCGCACCGCCCACCGCGAGCTGGTCACCGGCGCGATGTCGGTGAAGCACGCCTGGACGGGCGCGCTGGTCGCCGTCGTCGTCTTCCTCGCCGCGGCCGCGCTGCTCAACCCGCTGTGCCTGGCCCTCGCCCCCGTCGCGGTGATCCCGATGGTGGTCTATCCGTACGGCAAGCGGTTCACGAACTTCCCGCAGGCCATCCTCGGCCTCGCCCAGGCCATGGGCCCGGTCGGCGGCTGGCTGGCGATCACCGGCGAGTGGTCCTGGGAAGCGGTGATCCTGGGCCTCGCGGTGGGCGTCTGGATCGGCGGCTTCGACCTGATCTACGCGTGCCAGGACGTCGAGACCGACCGTGAGGTCGGCGTGAAGTCCGTACCGGCGCGCTTCGGCATCCCGGCCGCCATCTGGGGCGCGCGCGCCTGCCACACGGTCACCACGGCGCTGTTCGTGTGGTTCGCGCTGGCCACCGGCGCCGGGGTGTTCTTCTGGATCGGCCTGGTGATCGTCGCGGGCGCGTTCCTGTACGAGCACACGATCGTCCGGCCGCATGACCTCTCGCGGCTGAACCGGGCGTTCTTCCAGGTCAACGGCTTCATCGGCATCGCGCTGTTCGTCTGCGCGCTGCTGGACCTGCTCGTCCGCGGGCTGACGCCCTGACGGCGGCACGCGCACGCTGAACACGATCACGCAGAACACGCACGAGGGGCCGGTACCGCGTGGGTACCGGCCCCTCGTGCGTCCGTGCGCCGATGACCGTCGCCGTGCGGGCGTGCGGCCTCAGTTCTTGACGCCCCTCAGTTCTGGATGCGCCTCAGTTTTCGATGCTCCTCAGTTCTTGATGAAGCGCCAGGCCACGAACTTGGGGTAGGACCACAGCTCGCCGCTGTTGGCCTTCACCGTGCCGAGGATCCCGAAGACCAGCACGGTGACCCAGTACCCGCCGAAGATCACGAAATAGGCGATCAGGGGGATGAAGAACGCCGCCCCCGGGTCGCCCGTCCCGCTGTCGGCGGACACGGCACCGCCGACGACCACCGCGAAGTACAGCGCGCCGGTGATCACCGCCATGATCGCCTGGGTGATGCCGTAGTTCATCCCCTGGGCGGTGTGGTGGCGGATGTACGGGTCCTGCTCGTTCTGGCCGTTGCCGCGGATGGCGAGCGGGGCGATCCAGCCGCACAGCATGCCGATGCAGCACATGCCCGTGCCGACGAAGACGGTCAGCAGCGCGCCGAGGTGCGCCCACATCGCGGGGGAGGTCGAGGGGCGGGGCGGTGCGGGGTACCCGCCGTACCCGGGCTGGCCGCCCCAGCCCGGGGCGCCGGGCGCGCCGTACGGCTGCTGCGGCTGCTCCCCACCGGGGACGTACGCGCCGTACTGCTGACCCCCGTAGTGCTGGCCCCCGTACTGCTGGCCCCCGTACTGCTGGGCTCCGGGCGCGGCGCCGTAGGGCTGGCCGTACCCGGGCGCGGCACCCGGCTGGCCCCCCTGCGGCTGCTGCGGCTGCTGGGGCTGCTGGCCGTACGGCTGGCCGCCCTGTGGGGGCTGCGGCGGCTGCTGGTCGTTCTGCGGCGGCCGGCCGTCGGCCGGCGGCTCGGATGCGGACTTGTCGAATTCGACCATGGGCTGATCCCCCCGATGACGTAACTCTCACGCGCGTGGCGCTGGACACGGGCGGCGCGCGCCGTAGGTCCGGTGCGGCCGCGTGCAGGCGAGACTACGGGACGCGACCGGGGGAGCGGAGGGCCGGAGTCCGGACGCGGAAGACGTAGGCGGCGAGCACCCCGCCGGCCAGCCCGAAGAGGTGCGCCTGCCAGCTGATGCCCTCCGCTGCCGGCAGCGCGCCCCACAGGATCGAGCCGTAGAGCACCGCGACGAGCAGGCCGATGGCGATGTCCAGGGCCTTGCGCTCGATGAAGCCGCGCACGACGAGATAGCCGAAGAGCCCGAAGATCACGCCGGAGACGCCCGCGGTGTTGCTCCCCGGCGGCGATATCAGCCAGACGCCCAGGCCGCTCACGACGGCGATGAGCAGCGCGACGCCGGCCAGTCTGCGGACCCCGGAGCGGAGCCCGGCCAAAAAGCCGAGCACGAGCAGCGGGAGGGTGTTGGCCATCAGGTGGGCGAAGCCGAAGTGGACGGCGGTCGCGGGGATCACGTCGATCAGTTCGCTCAGCTCGCGGGGCCGGATGCCGAAGGTGTCCAGGGCGTGGTCGCTGGCGGCGTCCACCGCCTCCAGGACCCACAACATCGCGACCCAGGCCAGCACCAGCAGCGCGGCGGGCTTGGCGCGTGGTCCCATGTCGGCCCTCCTCACCTGCGCACCGGTTCTCCGCCGAGTCCGTGCGGCCGGCGTGGCCGTACGAGCTCACAAGCAACAACGGCTGTGACGGTGCTTCTGGTTCCGCCGGATAGGCTCGGTGCCGTGGAGCCGCCGCACATCGTCACCAGTCAGCACGCCGGCACCGACCGCAGGCCGTGGGTCGTCGGGATCTCCGGTGCGTCCGGGACCCCGTACGCCGCGTCCGTGCTGCGTGGGCTGCTCGCGGCGGGAGAGGCCGTGGACCTCGTCGTGAGCCGGGCCTCGCGGCTGACGCTGCGGGACGAGACCGGGATCTCCTTCCGGGACGCGCACTGGCGCACGGACCTGCGCGAGTGGCTCGCGCGGGGCGCGGACGGCAAGCCGGACACCTTTCCGGTCACCGAAGCGGACCTGGCGGACGTACGGCACTGGCCGGCCGGTGATCTGGCGGCGGGCCCGTCGTCGGGCTCGTACCCGGCCAAGGGCATGCTGATCGTGCCGGCCAGTACGGCGTGCGTGGCCGGGGTGGCGCTGGGGCTGTCGAAGGACCTGCTGCAGCGGACGGCGAGCGTGACGCTGAAGGAGCGCAGGAAACTGGTCGTCGCGGTGCGCGAGACGCCGCTGAACGGGCAGACCCTCAAGCACCTGGTCGCCCTGGACGAGGCGGGCGCCGTGGTGCTGCCGGCCTCGCCTGCCTTTTACGCGGGGGCGACGCACATCCAGGACCTGGTGGACTTCGTGGCCGGCCGGGCGCTGGACGCGGCGGCGGTGCCGCACGGGCTGTACCGGCGCTGGGAGGGCGAGCTCGGCGGGGCGTCGCGCGGCAGCGGGGGCGGCGGCGGTGCGCCGCACGGGGAGGGCGGCGGCGACGTCGGCCGCCCCAGCAGAAATCGGTAACTCAACTCCGTTTTTTACCTGGGATTGCAGGCCAAATCGCCCTGCATGCCTTAGATTCTGTAATCAGTAGTGGCAGTGCGGAAAGATTGAAAGGTCGGGGACGCAATGGACGCGGTGGACAGGCAGCTCATTCAGGCACTGCGCGAGAACGGCAGGGCCTCGTACGCGGAGCTCGGCCGGCTCGTGGGTCTCTCCGGCCCCAGCGTCACGGACCGCATCAACCGGCTGGAGTCGGCCGGCGTGATCACCGGTTATCGCGCCACCGTCGACGCCGCCTCGCTGGGCCTGGGCGTCACGGCCCTGGTCGGCATCTCGCTCACGGACGCCACCGATCACGAGGAGCTGGCCCAGCGGCTGCGCGACCTCGCCGAGATCGAGGACTGCTGGTTCATCGCGGGGGACGACTCGTACATGCTCAAGGTCCGGGTGGGTGACGTGGACGGCCTGGAGCGGACCATCCGGCGGCTCTCCGGCACGAAGGGCGTGTCCCGGACGCGTACCACCGTCGTGCTCTCCACCAAGTGGGAGAACCGCGTCGGGGAGCTCCCCGAAGAGGTGTGACGGCCCGGGGCGGCTGCGCACGGGCGCGCCGCCCGGCCGGAAAATCGGGGGAGTAAGGTCGATGAGGTTTGTTATTCGGCAGAACAATGGAGGGCGACCGGAATGGACGCTGGGCTCAAGCGCGAGCTGGAGGAGAAGGTCCACGCCGGTGAGCGGCTGACCCGTGAGGACGGCATCGCCCTGTACGAGTCCGACGACCTGGCGTGGCTCGGCGGCCTCGCGCACGAGGTGCGCACCCGTAAGAACGGCGACGTGGTGCACTTCAACGTCAACCGGCACCTCAACATGACGAACGTGTGCACCGCCTCCTGTGCGTACTGCTCCTTCCAGCGCAAGCCGGGTGAGAAGGACGCCTACACGATGCGCATCGAGGAGGCCGTCCGCCTGGCCAAGGCGATGGAGACCGAGAACCTCACCGAGCTGCACATCGTCAACGGCCTGCACCCGAACCTGCCCTGGCGCTACTACCCCCGCTCCCTGAAGGCCCTCAAGGAGGCGCTGCCGAACGTCGGGCTGAAGGCCTTCACCGCCACCGAGATCCACCACTTCGAGTCCATCTCGGGCCTGGACGCCTCGGACATCCTCGACGAGCTGATCGACGCGGGCCTGGAGTCGCTGACCGGCGGCGGCGCCGAGATCTTCGACTGGGAGGTCCGGCAGCACATCGTCGACCACCGCACCCACTGGGAGGACTGGTCGCGGATCCACCGCCTGGCCCACCAGAAGGGCCTCAAGACGCCCTCGACGATGCTGTACGGCCACATCGAGGAGCCACGCCACCGCGTCGACCACGTGCTGCGCCTGCGCGAGCTGCAGGACGAGACCGGCGGCTTCCAGGTCTTCATCCCGCTGCGCTACCAGCACGACTTCGTGGACATGAAGGACGGCAAGGTCCGCAACAAGCTCCAGGCCCGCACGACGATGGCCACCGGAGCCGAGGCGCTGAAGACCTTCGCGGTCTCCCGGCTGCTGTTCGACAACGTGCCGCACGTGAAGTGCTTCTGGGTGATGCACGGCCTGCAGACCACGCAGCTGGCGATGCAGCACGGCGCGGACGACATGGACGGCTCGGTCGTCGAGTACAAGATCACGCACGACGCCGACAACTACGGCACGCCGAACAAGCTCACCCGCGAGGACCTGCTGGATCTCATCCGGGACGCGGGCTTCCGGCCGGTCGAGCGGAACACCCGGTACGAGATCATCAACGAGTACCCGGGGCCGGACGCGAACCGCCGCGACGAGCCGCAGCCGATGCGCGTCTGACGCCGTTCAGCGCTTGCCCGTACGGCGTCCGGTACGCGTGTGACCCAGCGCTCGGTGCGCCTGTGACCTGGCGCGCCGCGCGTTGTCAGTGGTGACGTCTAAGGTCCAGAACATGACCATCCGCTTCCATCGGGACCCTGCCGTCACTCCGGAGCTGCGCGACGGCGTCTGCGCGCTGTGGGCGGACGTCTCCAACGCCGGCGGCGCGGTCGGGTTCGTGCCGCCCGTGACCCGCGAGGACATCCGTCCCGAGCTGGTCAAGCACCTGGCGGCGATGGCCGAGGGCCGGGCCCGGCTGATCGTCGGCCAGGACGCGTCGAGCACCCCGCTCGCCACCGCCTTCGTGTACGCGAACACCCACCGCCTCATGCGGCACTGGCTGTGGGTCTACAGCGTGATGGTGCACCCCTCGCTGCAGGGTCAGGGCGTGGGACGCGAGCTGATGGCGGCGGTCGAGGACGCCGCGCGGGACACCGAGGGGATACGCGGCCTCCGGCTCACCTGCCGCGGCGGCACCGGAGCGGACCGCTTCTACGGCTCCTGCGGATACAAGGAGGTCGGCCGGGTCCCCGACGCGATAAAGGTCGCCGACGACGACTACCGCGACGACATCACGATGTGGCGTGAAGTGGCCTGACGGGCCCGGCGCCGGGGGCGCGAAAGATCGCACAGGGGGCTGTGCTTGACTGGATGCAGACCCTTTCGGTTGTCGTTGAGAAGAAGGTCCGTCCTTGAGCAGCCAGAAGCACGCCTCACTCCTGTACACCGCTTCCCGCCTGGGCCTCTTTGTCGTCTGCTTCGCGGTCGTCTGGGGCCTCGCGTACCTGCACGTCATCCCGCTGGCCGTGGGCGCCTCGAACACCGTCTGGATGCTGCTGCTCGCCATCGTGATCTCCGCGCCGCTCAGCTTCGTGCTGCTGCGCAAGCAGCGGGACGCCATGTCCGAGCAGATCGTGGCGCGGGTCGACCGCCAGAAGGAGCGGCTCGCCGCCAACCGCAGCCAGGAGGACGGCGCCTGACGACGCCGTCCGGTCGGCTCGCCGGCCTGTAGAACAGCTCACATACCGTTCACGCCCGCCCGTGGAGTTTCCGCTCCATGGGCGGGCGTTGGCGTGCACTGTCCGGTCCGGGGCCGAAGGGGCCAAAGATTTTCTTTGAGTACCCCAAAGTTCAAGTGTTAACGTATCGGACATGAAGACAGCAGTAGCGCACCCGTTCCCCATGAGCCTCACGCTCGTGGCGCGCCTGCACGTCGATCTTTGCCGCTGTGTGTCCGCGGCCTGTTGCCGCCGCTGACGTCCCCGCGACGTCCAGCCCTGCGGCCGGAGATCCCGCCAACGGACCTCCTGGCGCTCACGCCCTCTTCCCGAAGTCTGTACGCACCCGGAGTGTGCCCGTTGTCCACGTCTTCCGAGACTTCCGCCAAGACCTCCCGCATACCGAGAGTTCCGTTCTGGGCCCAGATCCTGCTGGGTCTCGTCCTCGGTGTGCTCCTCGGCTGGATCGCCAAGAGCGGCGACGTCAGCTGGCTGGTCACCACCCTCGGCAAGATCGGTGAGCTCTTCGTCCAGCTGCTGAAGCTGGCCGTGGCGCCGCTGGTCTTCTTCGCCATTGTGGTGTCGATCACCAACCTGCGGCAGGTCAACAACGCAGCCCGGCTCGCCACCCGCACCCTGCTGTGGTTCATGATCACTTCGCTGATCGCGGTGGCCATCGGCATGGCGATCGGCCTGCTCACCAACCCCGGCTCCGGCACCGGCCTCACGCCCGCCGACGGCTCCAAGCCCGACCACGCCGGCACCTGGATCGACTTCCTGACCGGGATCATCCCGACCAACATCATCACGCCCTTCACCGATCTGCAGGTCCTGCAGATCGTGTTCATGGCGGCCGTCGTCGGCATCGCCGCGCTCCAGCTGGGCGAGAAGGCGGAGCCGGTCCTGAAGATCAGCCGCTCGGCGCTGGAGCTGCTGCAGAAGGCCCTGTGGTGGGTCATCCGCCTCGCCCCGCTGGGCACCCTCGGCCTCATCGGCAACGCGATCGCCACGTACGGCTGGAACCTCATCGGCAAGTACGCGACCTTCACCGTCGACATCTACGTCGGCTGCGCGCTGGTGATGTTCGGCGTCTACCCGCTGCTGCTCGCCACGGTCGCCAAGGTCAACCCGCTGCAGTTCTTCCGCGGCGCCTGGCCCGCGATCCAGCTGGCCTTCGTCTCCCGCTCCTCGGTCGGCACGATGCCGGTCACCCAGAAGGTCACCGAGCGCCTCGGCGTCCCGAAGGAGTACGCGTCCTTCGCCGTGCCCTTCGGCTCGACCACCAAGATGGACGGCTGCGCCTCCATCTACCCGGCGCTCGCCGCGATCTTCATCGCGCAGATCTTCGACGTGCACCTCAGCATCGCCGACTACGTCCTGATCGCCTTCGTCTCGGTCATCGGCTCGGCCGCCACCGCGGGCCTCACCGGCGCCACGGTCATGCTGACCCTGACCCTGTCCACGCTCGGCCTGCCGCTGGCCGGTGTCGGTCTCCTCATGGCCATCGACCCGATCCTGGACATGATGCGTACCGCCACCAACGTGGCCGGTCAGGTCGTCGTCCCGATCCTGGTCTCCGCCAAGGAGAAGATCCTGGACCGCGACGCGTACACCCGCGCCACCAGTATCAGCATCGGTGACGACGGCACGGCCGCCGCTGCCGACGAGGCGGAGCAGAAGGTCGCCGTCCCGGCGACCGCCGCCGGCTGACCCCCGGGCCGACCGGCCCCTTCCCGTACGGGCACAGCGCCCCGGAGCCACCCGGCTCCGGGGCGCTCGCGTGTCAGGGGGCCCTACGGAACCGAACGGTGCGCTCCAGGATCGCGTCGGCCAGCGGCCCCAGCACCTCCCGGGGCAGCGCGTGGCCCATCCCCGGAATCTCCACGATCCGGGTGTTGTGCCCGATGACCTGCGCCAGGTGGTCCGCGTGCGGCGGTGGGAACACCGGTTCGGCGGTGGCGCGGACGACGAGCGTGGGCACCTCGGTTCCGGCCAGCTCCGCCGTCCGCAGCATCCCCGAGTCGTCGGCCCGGCCGTGCGCGCCGTTGGTGTCGTACCGCCCCGCGTGCGCGATGATCCGCCGTTCCAGCGCGCGGAAGTACTCCGCGTCGAACGGGATGCCACCGCCGCTGAGCAGCCGCCAGTGCGCGACCCGCCGGTCCAGCTCGGCCTCGGGCCCGAGGTCCTCGACGGGCTTCGCCCACTCCTCCAGGATCTCCGGCGCGATGCCCGGCAGCTCTCCGACCGGCACCCGGGCACCGTCGGGCCGTATGTGATCCGTCGTGCTCAGCGCGCACGTCCCGATCAGCGTCGCGCTCGACACCCGGTCCGGATGGTCGGCGATGAGCAGCTGCGCGAGCATGCCGCCGAGCGACATCCCGACGATGTGCGCCCGCGCCACGCCCAGCCCGTCGAGCACGCCGATCGCGTCCTCGGCCAGGTCCGTGATCCGGTACGGCCGCTCGTCGAACGCCCAGGGGGAGCGGCCGGTGTCGCGGTGGTCGTAGCGGATGACCCGGTGGTGCGCGGCGAGCGCGTCGACCAGCTCGTCGGGCCAGCCCGGCCCGGACGCCTGCGCCCCCATGATCAGCAGCAGCGCGGGGGCGTCGGCCGCACCCCGCTGTTCGGCCCACAGCCGCACCCCGGGCGCCACCTCCACGTACTGTCCGTCGTCCATGGCGTCCTCCCTCCTCGCGGCGAGACGCTACGTCTCGCGCAACGAACCGTATCGTCTCGCGTGGAAGGCGGCCCCGTCAATGGCATGACGCCCGCGCGGGACGGGCCTCGTGCGGGCGGATCCGTAAACTTACTTCGCGGTAAGAGGGCGGGTCGGAAGGACGTTCGGTGTGGGTGACGTGAAGAGCAAGCGGGTACCGCGGGCGGTGCGCGAGCAGCAGATGATGGACGCGGCCGTGCTGACCTTCGCGCGGCGCGGCTACCGCGCCGCCTCCATGGACGAGATCGCCGAGGTCGCCGGCGTCTCCAAGCCGCTGGTCTACCTCTACCTGAACTCCAAGGAAGAGCTGTTCAGCGCGGTCATCCGGCGGGAGGCCGCGGCCCTGGTCGCCGCCGTACGGGCCGCCGTGGAGGCCGGGGCGCCGGCCGACCGGCAGCTGTGGAGCGGCCTGCAGGGCTTCTTCGCGCACACCGCCGAACACCCGGACGGCTGGGCGGTGCTGCACCAGCAGGCCCGGACGCACGGCGAGCCGTTCGCGCTGGAGGTCGCCGCGATGCGAGCCGAGATCACCGAGTTCGTGATCGGCCTGATCGGTGCCGCCGCGCGGGAGGCGGGCTGCGACGAGAACCTGGCCGAGCGCGAGGTCTCCGGCCTCTCCCACGCCCTCGTCGGCGCCGCCGAATCCCTCGCCGAGTGGGCCAACGCACGCCCCGCCGACACCCGCCCCTCCGCGAAGGAAACCGCCGCCACCCTCATGAACTTCGCCTGGACGGGCCTGGGCCCCCTGATGTCGGGCGCTCGCTGGGCACCGGGCGGGTGAGCGCCTGCACCGCGGGGGATCGCGTACGGGTCTCCCGGGCGTGAGGGGCGCCGCCCCGCATGGTGCGCCGGGCGGCTGCCGCGCCGTTGTGGCTGCTCGTGCAGGAGCGGCATGCTCAGGTCCTGACCTCCGCCTCCCCCGTGAGGTGCACGCGGGACTCGTGGCCGGGGCCGCCGCGGAGGGCGAAGGCCCGGCCGTTCGAGGCGTACGTCACCGTGGTGGGGAGGAGGGCCGGGGCGCGGAAGTCGGCCGCGATGCGGAGGGCCGGGGCATCCGGGGGGACGGCCTCGGCGGCGCAGCGGGCGAAGGTCCACATGCCGTGGGCGATGGCGCGCGGGAAGCCCAGCGGGCGGGCCGTGAGCGGGTACAGGTGGATCGGGTTGTAGTCGCCGGAGACGGCGGCGTGGCGGCGGCCGAGGTCGGCGGGCAGCCGCCACTCGGCGCGGAGCGGCAGTTCGGGAGCGTCCGGGGGCGCCGACCCCGCGGCCGTGGCCGGTAGGGGAGTGCCCGGTGCGGCCTCCGTGCGGTGCCGGGCCAGGTACGTGCTGCGGTCCTCCCAGACCAGTTCGCCGGCGCGGCGGGCTTCCGTCACCATGACGGCCTCCGTGCCGCGGCGGTGGGGGCGGAGTTCCCGGGCGTGGACCGCCAGGTCCAGCGGCTCGGCGGCGTGCAGCGGCGCGTACTGGACGATCTCGATCGTGGTGTGGACGAGGCCGAGCATCGGGAGGGGGAAGGCGCGGGCGCTCATCAGGCGCGCGGCTAGCGGAAAGCCCAGGATGTGCGGGTAGGTGACCGGCAGGGTGGGGGCGTGCGCGGTGAAGCCGCAGACCTCGGCGTACGCGGCGGTATGCGCGGCATCGGCCCGTACGCCGGGCAGGGTGAGCCGTACGGCCGGCAGCGGCGCGTCCGCCCGGGGCCGCTTGCCGATCCCCGTCAGCACCCCTTTGCCCAGTGCCGGCATCAGGCGCGGCGCGCGCCCCAGCGTCCGGTCCGTCCTCGTGTCCGTCATCACGCCCCCAGCAGGCTCTGCCCGCACACCCGCACGACCTGGCCGTTGACGCCGCCGGAGGCGGGGTCCGCGAGCCAGGCGATGGTCTCCGCGACGTCGACCGGGAGGCCGCCCTGGCCGAGCGAGTTCATCCGGCGGCCGGCCTCGCGGATGAAGAAGGGCACGGCGGCGGTCATCTTCGTCTCGATGAAGCCGGGCGCGACCGCGTTGACCGTGACGCCGTGTTCGGCGGCGGCGCGCGGGGCGAGCGAGCGGACCAGGCCGATGATGCCGGCCTTGCTGGCCGCGTAGTTGGTCTGGCCCGTGTTGCCCGCGATCCCGGCGATGGACGCGGTGGCGACGATCCGGCCGGTGCCGCGCCGCAGCGTCCCCGCGGCCAGCAGCTGGTCGGTCGTGCGGAGCACCGCGGCGAGGTTGACGTCCAGGACGGCGTCCCAGCGGTCGGCCGCCATGTTGGCCAGCCGCCGGTCGCGCGTGATGCCCGCGTTGTGGACCAGTACGTCGAGGCCGTCGGGGAGGGCCGCGGCGATCCGCTCGCCCGCGTCCGCCGCGGTGATGTCGAGCGTGAGGGCCTGCCCGCCCAGCCGCTCGGCGACCGCCCGTACGTCCGCCTCGGCCTGCGGCACATCGAGGCAGACCACCCGCGCGCCGTACCGGGCCAGCGTCTCCGCGACCGCCTCGCCGATGCCGCGTGCGGCGCCGGTCACCAGCGCCGTGCGGCCGGCCAGCGGCCGGTCCCGGTCCTCGGGTGCGGTGATCGTTTCGGTGGCCTGGACGCCGATGACCTGCCCGCTGACGTACGCGGAGCGGGGGGAGAGGAGGAAGCGGAGGGTGGACTCGGCCGCTTCGGCGGCGTCCGGCGCCAGCCGCAGCAGCTGGGCCGTGCGCCCGCCGCCCGCTTCCTTGCCCAGCGACCGTACGAACCCTTCGAGAGCCTGCTGCGCGGCGGCCTGGTGGTGGTCCGCCGGGTCGGGCGCCGAGCCGAGCACGATCAGCCGGGCGTCGTCCGTCAGCGACCGCATCACGGGGTGCAGCCCCTCGTGGACCTCACGCAGGGCCGCCACGTCGCCCGCTCCGGTGGCGTCCACGACGACCGCCGCGTACCGCGCCCCGTCCTCGCGGGTGGTGTGCACGGGCAGCCCGGTGCGCGCCAGTACGGCGGCGGGGTCGGCCGTGCTCTTGCCGGCCGTCATGAGCAGAAGCGGGCCCTCCAGTACCGGCCGTTCCGCGCTCCAGCGGTGCAGCGGGGCCGGCTGCGGCAGGCCCAGCCGGCGGGTCACGAAGCGACCCGGGCCGGATTGCGTGAAACGAAGGTAGCGATCGGGCATTGGCCGGCTCCTGGTTCTCGCGTAAATTTACTTCTGAGTAAGGTTACTCAAGGGTCAGGAGCTGGTCGAGGATGAGTACGCAGGAGAACACCGCGGGCATCCGGCGGGTCGCGGTGATCGGCGGCAGCCGCATCCCCTTCGCCCGCTCGGACGGCCCGTACGCCACCGCCTCCAACCAGGAGCTGCTGACCGCCGCGCTGGACGGCCTGGTCGGCCGGTTCGACCTGGAGGGCGAGCGGATCGGCGAGGTCGTCGCGGGCGCGGTGCTCAAGCACAGCCGCGACTTCAACCTGGCACGCGAGACGGTGCTCGGCTCCGGGCTGGACCCGCGCACCCCCGCGTACGACATCCAGCAGGCCTGCGGCACCGGCCTCCAAGCCGTCATCACCGCCGCCAACAAGATCGCGCTCGGCCAGCTGGACAGCGCGATCGCCGCCGGCTCCGACACCGCCAGCGACGCCCCGCTCGGCGTCAACGAGGAGCTGCGGAAGATCCTGCTGGCCACCCGCCGCGCGAAGTCGGCCGGCGCCCGCCTGAAGCAGCTCGCCCGCATCCGGCCGCGCCACCTCGTCCCCGAGATCCCGCGCAACGCCGAGCCGCGCACCGGCCTGTCCATGGGCGAGCACGCGGCCCGTACGGCCAGGAAGTGGGGCATCCAGCGGGAGCCCCAGGACGCCCTGGCCGCGGCCAGCCACCAGCGGCTGGCCGCCGCGTACGACCGCGGCTTCCTCAAGGACCTCGTCGTGCCCTTCCGCGGCCTGGACCGGGACCAGAACCTCCGCCCGGACTCCACGGTGGAGAAGCTCGCCCGGCTCAAGCCGGTGTTCGGCGTCCGGGACGGCGACGCGACCATGACGGCCGGCAACTCCACGCCGCTCACGGACGGCGCGGCGACCGTGCTGCTGGCGAGCGAGGAGTGGGCACGGGAGCGCGGCCTGAAGCCGCTCGCGTACCTCACCGCCTACGAGACGGCCGCCGTGGACTTCGTGGACGGGGACGACGGGCTGCTGATGGCGCCCGCGTACGCCGTGCCGCGGATGCTGGCGCGGGCCGGGCTCGGCATCGAGGACTTCGACCTGGTCGAGATCCACGAGGCGTTCGCCTCCCAGGTGCTGGCCACCCTCGCCGCCTGGGAGAAGCAGGGGCTGGCCCCCGTGGACCGCGACCGGCTCAACGTCGCCGGCTCCTCGCTCGCCACCGGCCACCCCTTCGCCGCGACCGGCGCCCGCATCGTCGCCACCCTCGCCGAGCTGCTGGCCGAGCGCGAACCGGCCGCCGACGGCACCCCGGTACGCGGCCTGATCTCCATCTGCGCCGCCGGCGGCCTGGGCGTCACGGCGATCCTCGAACGCGCCTAGCGGAGGGAGGACGCGACCGGCGCCCGCACCGGCCGCAGCACCGAGGCGCCACCCACCCCGACCCCGCGCACCGCAGTCCCGAAGCCCCCGCAGTCACCCGGCCCCGCGCCTCATCACCGCACCACCACCGCAGCACCCGAGCACCACGGAAGTTCCGCCGGACAGTCCAGGGCGCCCCGCCCCCTCGGGGCACCCACCCGCCTGAGGAGCCGCTCGTGTCCCGCCAGGAAGCCGCACCACCCACCACCCCCGTACTGGTCCCGCCGCACAAGACCGTCGAGAACGGCACCGTGCGCGAGGTCTCCGTCCCCCCGTTCGCCCCCGCCGTCCCCACCGGCTCCCTCGGCGACATCCCCTTCGACAACGCCGCCGAGGCCCCCACCGACGTGGTCCTCGGCCGCAAGCAGCACGACGGCAGCTGGCGCGACGTGACCGCCGCCGAGTTCGCCGAGCAGGTGCTCGCCCTCGCCAAGGGCCTGATCGCGCACGGCCTGCGCCCCGGCGACCGGCTCGCCGTCATGGCCAGGACGAGCTACGAATGGACCCTGCTCGACTTCGCGTCCTGGGCGGCCGGCCTGGTCACCGTGCCCCTGTACCCGACCTCCTCGGCCCACCAGGCCCAGTGGATCCTGCACGACTCCGGCGCCCGTGCCTGCGTCGTGGAGCAGGTCGAGCAGACCCGCATGATCAGCGGCGTACGCGGCGAACTCCCCGGCCTCGACCACCTCTGGCAGCTCGACGCCGGAGCCGTCTCCCACATCACCTCCGCCGGCCGCGACCTGCTCGCCGACGAGGTGGCCAAGCGCCGCGCCGCCCGCGGCCCGGCCGACACCGCGACCCTGATCTACACCTCCGGCACCACCGGGCGCCCCAAGGGCTGCGTCCTGACCCACGGCAACTTCTTCGCCGAGGTCGACAACTCCATCGAGCTGCTGCACCCGGTCTTCAAATCGGTCAGCAAGGAGCCCGCCTCGACCCTGCTCTTCCTGCCGCTCAGCCACGTCTTCGGCCGGATGGTCGCGGTCGGCTGCCTCCGGGCCCGGGTGAAGCTCGGCCACGCCCCCAGCGTCCAGACCGAGGACCTGCTCGCCGACCTGGCCGGCTTCCGCCCGACGTTCCTGCTGGCCATCCCGTACGTACTGGAGAAGGTCTACAACACCGGGCGGGCCACGGCCGAGAAGATGGGCCGGGCCGCCTCCTTCGACCGCGCGGCCCGCATAGCCCGCGCGTACGGCCAGGCCGTCGAGGCAGCCGAGCACGGCACCGGGTCCGGCCCCGGCATGGGCCTGAAGGCGGCGCGCGGCCTGTACGACCCGCTGGTCTACCGCCGCATACGGGCGGCGCTCGGCGGTCGCGTCCGGTACGCCATCTGCGGCGGCTCCCCGCTCGGCCGGCGCCTGGCGTCCTTCTACGAGGGCGCCGGCATCCAGGTCTTCGAGGGGTACGGCCTGACGGAGACCACCGCGGCCGCCACCGTCACCCCGCCGCTCAAGCCGCGCCTGGGCACCGTGGGCTGGCCGCTGCCCGGCAGCGCGGTCCGGATCGCCGACGACGGGGAGGTGCTGCTCCGCGGCGGCCAGGTCTTCTCCGGCTACTGGGACGCCGCGAGCGGGACCGCCGTACCGGCCGTCGACGAGCAGGCGTGGTTCGCCACCGGTGACTTGGGCGCGCTGGACGCGGACGGCTACCTGACCATCACAGGGCGCAAGAAGGAGATCATCGTGACCTCCGGCGGCAAGAACGTCGCGCCCGCGCCGCTGGAGGACCGGCTGCGCGCACATCCGCTGGTCGGCCAGTGCATGGTGATCGGCGACAACCGGCCGTACGTCACCGCGCTGATCACCCTGGAGCCGGACGGCCTCGCGCACTGGCGGCAGATGCAGAAGAAGCAGGACGTGCCGCTCGCGGAGCTGGTGCGCGACGAGCGGCTGCTGGCTGATCTGCAGCGCGCGGTGGACGACGCCAACCTGCTGGTGTCCCGCGCCGAGTCCGTCCGGCGCTTCGCCGTGCTGCCGGGCGACTTCACCGAAGAGGCCGGCCACCTCACCCCGTCGTTGAAATTGAAGCGGGTGGCCATTGCACGGGACTATGCGAAAGACATCGAGGCGCTGTACGAAAGTAGTTGAGCGCGGAACCGACCCCCGCCCGCCGTACGTCGAACCGGGCGCGTCAGACTGGAGTCCCGTGTCGCCTCTGTGGGGGAGGCGGCGCGGGGCTCCACCCTTTGTGCCCGTTTTGCCCTGGGGTGCCGCAGGGCTTCCGCGGAGGCCGTGGCGGGCTCCGGAGCCCCGAGAAGGCCGAAAAGGGCGCGGAAAGGTCCGAAAGGGCACCGCAAAGGAATCACAAAGGCAGGAGCCGAGGAGCCACGAAGGCCGGAGTCGAGGGGCCGCAAAGGCAGGAGCCCCGCTCGCCGCCGAAGCGACGGAGCAGGGCTCCTTGGGTACTGCTACTCACGGCCGCGACCGGCCGACCCGGGCAACTAGGCCGGGGTGACGTTCTCCGCCTGCGGGCCCTTCGGGCCCTGGGTGACGTCGAAGGTCACGGTCTGGTTCTCCTCCAGGGAGCGGAAGCCAGACGCGTTGATCGCGGAGTAGTGGACGAAGACATCGGGGCCGCCGCCGTCCTGGGCGATGAAGCCGAAGCCCTTCTCGGCGTTGAACCACTTGACGGTTCCGGTAGCCATAAGCCCTCCTTGGGCCAAAGGGTTGCCCTGCTCCAGAACCTGCAAAGAAGTCTGAAAACTACAAATGCCTGCGGGTCACATGATCCGCAGGCTCTGTACTGCAAGGGAAACCAAACTGCAACTTGCGCTGAGCCTAGCACGGTGCGCTCAGAAGGCGGAAGAGCCAAAGATCACGTTTATCGCCGCGCCGGGTGCGTACCGGGTTCCCGCCGGCTTCCGGCCCGGGTTCGCGTCGAGTCGCGAGTGGCGGGTGTGCGTGCCATGCGGAGGCCCCCGCCGCCTCGTGGTGTGTTCCGCGGGTCTAGCCTCCACATGTGGACAATTCAACCGTAGGAGACGCACCCGCACCGACCACCGGCCACCGCCGGACCCGGCCGCGGGTGGGCCACATCCAGTTTCTGAACTGCCTGCCCCTCTACTGGGGCCTGGCCCGTACGGGCACCCTGCTCGACCTGGAGCTCACCAAGGACACCCCCGATCAGCTGAACGACAAGCTGGTCGCGGGCGAGCTGGACATGGGTCCGATCACCCTCGTCGAGTTCCTCAAGCACGCCGATCAGCTGGTCGCCTTCCCCGACATCGCGGTGGGCTGCGACGGCCCGGTGATGTCCTGTGTGATCGTCTCGCAGAAGCCGCTGGAGCAGCTGGACGGCGCCCGGGTCGCGCTCGGCTCGACCTCGCGCACCTCCGTGCGGCTGGCGCAGCTGCTGCTCGCCGAGAAGGTCGGTGTCACGCCGGACTACTACACCTGCCCGCCCGACCTGGGCGTGATGATGCAGGAGGCGGACGCGGCCGTCCTGATCGGCGACGCCGCGCTGCGCGCGAACCTGCACGAGGCGCCCCGGCTGGGCCTGGAGGTGCACGACCTCGGCCAGATGTGGAAGGACTGGACCGGCCTGCCGTTCGTCTTCGCGGTGTGGGCGGCCCGGCGCGACTACCTGGAGCGCGAGCCGGTCGTCGTGCGGAAGGTGCACGAGGCGTTCCTGGCCTCCCGCGACCTGTCCCTGGAGGAGGTCGGCAAGGTCGCCGAGCAGGCGGCCCGCTGGGAGCACTTCGACGAGGAGATCCTCACGAAGTACTTCACCACCCTGGACTTCCGCTTCGGCCCCGACCAGCTGCGCGGCGTCACCGAATTCGCCCGCCGCACGGGCCCGACGACGGGCTTCCCGGCGGACGTCCGGGTGGACCTGCTGGACGTGTGACGCGCCACCGGGCCTCGGTGGGCGGCCCGGTGCCGGGCCGCACGGTCCGGGCGTGGTGCGGGACCACTCGGTCCGCAGTGTGGGGGGTCGGCCGCCGGTGTGTGGCGCCGGCCCCTCGCAATTTTCATGCCGTATGCACCTTTCTACTGTTCTCCTCTCCTTCCCTCTCCGCTCCCTGCTCTCCTTCCTCTCCTTCCTCTCCGCCTCTTCCTTCCCGTCCTTCCCGTCCTTCTCGTCGTTCCCGCCCTTCCGGTGTCGCTTCCGCGCTCTCCCGCCGGCCGGGAATTCTTCGTGAACTCTGCGCGAACGACACGGCCCCATTTCCCGGAATGGGTGGCGGCCGGAATTGAGGTCCGATTTCCCGGCGGCCGGGCGCCCCGCCCGCGGCCGGAAAACTCCCCGCATTCCGGCCGGAGCCCCGGTGCCGGCCAGCGCATTCCCCCGGTGGCCGGGCCCCCGCCGTCCTAAGCTGTGGCGAACGGGTGGGACGCGAGGGGGAGGCGAGAGTCCATGCAGCCGCTGGCAGCGGAGGACCCGGCGGAGATCGGCACGTACAAGCTGCTCGCCCGGCTCGGCGCGGGCGGCATGGGCCGGGTCTACCTGGGGCGCAGCCCCGGCGGCCGGACGGTCGCCGTGAAGGCCGTCCATCCGCAGTTCGCGGCGGACGACGAGTTCCGGGCCCGGTTCCGGCGCGAGGTGGCGTCCGCGCGCCGGGTCGGCGGCAGTTGGACCGCGCCCGTCCTGGACGCCGACGCCGAAGCGGCCGTGCCCTGGGTCGCCACCGCGTACGTCGCGGCCCCCGCGCTGGACGAGGCCGTCGCCGCCCACGGCCCGCTGCCCGAGCACTCCGTACGGGTCCTGGGCGCGGGCCTGGCCGAGGCGCTGACCGCCGTGCACGGCCTGGGCCTGGTGCACCGGGACGTGAAGCCGTCCAATGTGCTGCTCACCCTGGACGGCCCGCTCCTCATCGACTTCGGGATCGCCCGCGCCACGGACGGCACCGCCTCGCTCACCGCCACCGGCGTCTCGGTCGGCTCGCCCGGCTACATGGCGCCCGAGCAGATCCTCGGCGACGGCACCACCGCCGCGTCGGACGTCTTCTCCCTGGGCGCGGTCCTGGCGTACGCGGCGACCGGGGAGAGCCCGTTCCCCGGGGACAGTTCGGCCGCGCTGCTCTACAAGGTCGTGCACGAAGAGCCGCGGCTCGGCCCCGAGCTCACCGGTGACCTGCGGGCGCTGGTCTCGGACTGCCTGCTCAAGCGGGCCGGCGACCGGCCCTCGCCCGAGGCGCTGGCCCGGCGGCTGGGCGGAGCGCAGGGCGCGGCGGGGATGGCGCGCGCGGGGTGGCTGCCGCAGCCGGTGGTCGAGCAGGTCAGCCGCCGCGCCGTGGAGGTGCTGAACCTGGAGGCGACGGACCGGGGCGGCCCGCCCCCCTTCCCGGCTCAGCCCCCGGCCCCGCCCGCGGCCGGCTTCGGTCCGCCCGACCCGTCGTACGCGGCCGGCCTCCCGTACGCCGCGGGTCATCCGTACCCCGCCGGTCATCCGTATCTCGCCGGTCCCGCGCCCGGCCCCGGGGCGTCCGGTGCGCCGGCCTCCGGGCCCGTGCCGTTCGACGCGCAGGCGGTGGTCCCGCCGCGGCCGGAGTGGCCGGCGCCCGCCCCCGCGGCCGGTGGGCCCGGCACCGCCGACGCGGCTTCCCCGCGCCCGGCCGGCGGCAAGGAGCGTCGCCTGTCGCTGTCCGGCGTGGTCGGCGGCCGGACGCGGCCGGGCCGGCTGAGCTGCACGCTGGTGCTGTCCGTCGCCGGGGCGCTGGCCGCCGCGACCACCGCCGCCTTCGTCTTCGAGCTGCTGCCGGGCGGCGGACCGGCCGGTGGCGGATCGTCCGGCGGTGACCAGGGCCTGCCGCCGCCCGCCGCGACCCCCTCCGCGGCGACGCCGTCCGGGCCGGCGGGCGCCGTGTCCAAGGCGTTCCTCGGCACCTGGTCCGGCACCGTCCGGCAGGACGACGGCGCGCCCAACGGCTCGGTCACGGTGACCGTCAGCAAGGGGGCCGTGGGCGAGAAGGTGGCGAAGCTGACGTACGACGTGATGATCACGAAGTGCCACGCCACCGGCGAGCTGCGCGCGGCCACCGCCCGCCGGCTCACCCTCCGGGAGACGGCGGACGCGGACGCGGGCGCGCTGTGCACGGGCCGGACCGCGACCGTCACCCTCACCCGGGACGGCGACGGCCTCGCCTACGCCTCCGACGACGAACGCGGTGGCCGCCCCACGGCCCGCCTCGCCCGGGTCGACTGACCGCCCGGCCCGCGCGTACCGGACGAACTGGCCCACCGCCAACGGCCCCGTCGGACCCCTGGCGTACGCTGGATCGGGCCTGATGCCTGCCCGCTCAAGAACCTCGAAGGGACGCCCGGTGACCGAGAACGCCGACCTCCAGTCCGTACTCGACCGCGCCGCGGAGGGCGGGCGGATCACCCCCGAGGAAGCCGTCGAGCTGTACCGTGACGCGCCGCTGCACGCCCTCGGCAAGGCCGCCGACGCCGCGCGCCGCCGCCGCTACGCCGGTACGGAGCACATCGCGACGTACATCATCGAGCGGAACATCAACTACACGAACTCCTGCGTGACGGCCTGCAAGTTCTGCGCTTTCTTCGCCGCGCCGAAGAGCCCCGACGTCTGGACGCGGGACCTGGACGACATCCTGCGCCGCTGCGCGGAGACCGTGGAGCTGGGCGGCACCCAGATCATGTTCCAGGGCGGCCACCACCCGGACTACGGCGTCGAGTACTACGAAGAGCACTTCGCCGCGATCAAGAAGGCGTACCCGCAGCTGGTCATCCACTCCCTCGGCGCCTCCGAGGTCGAGCACATGGCCCGCATCTCCAAGGTCTCCACCAAGGAGGCCATCCAGCGGATCCACGCCGCCGGTCTCGACTCCTTCGCGGGCGCCGGCGCCGAGCTGCTGCCGGCCCGCCCCCGCAAGGCCATCGCCCCGCTCAAGGAGTCCGGCGAGCGCTGGCTGGAGATCATGGAGGAGGCGCACAACCTGGGCGTCGAGTCCACCTCGACCATGCTCATGGGGACGGGCGAGACCAACGCCGAGCGCATCGAGCACCTGCGCATGATCCGCGACGTGCAGGATCGTACGGGCGGCTTCCGCGCGTTCATCCCGTACACCTACCAGCCGCAGAACAACGCGCTGAAGGGCCGCACCCAGGCCACGCTCTTCGAGTACCTGCGGATGATCGCCATCGCCCGGATCTTCCTCGACAACGTCGCCCACATCCAGGGCTCCTGGCTCACCACCGGCAAGGAGGTCGGCCAGCTGTCGCTGCACTACGGCGCGGACGACCTCGGCTCGATCATGCTGGAGGAGAACGTCGTCTCCTCGGCCGGCGCCAAGCACCGCTCCAACCGCCAGGAGATCATCGAGCTGATCCGCAAGGCGGGCCGTGTCCCGGCGCAGCGCGCCACGACGTACGAGCACCTGGTCGTGCACGACGACCCGGCGAACGACCCGGTCGACGACCGCGTCACCTCGCACATCTCCTCCACGGCGTTCGACAAGGCCAAGACGAACCCCGAGCTGAAGCTCATCGACGCGAGCTGAGTCGCTCGCGATGCTGACCCTGCACCACGTCCGTGCGGTCGAGGCCGCCTCGACCGCCGGCGTCCCGGCCGGTGGTCCGGCCCCCGGCGCGGACGCGGTGCTGGTCTCCGGCTCCCGCATCGAGGCCATCGGCCGGTACGCGGACCTGGCCGCCGAGTACGGCGACCGGGTGCGGGTGCGCGAGTGGGACGGGGTGCTCTCCCCGGGCCGCCATGAGCCCGACGGCGCCGCGTACCTGGAATCGGCCTACCACCCCGACCCGCGCGAGGCCGCCGAGCTGGGCACGGAGCCGATCCGCGGCGCGGCCCTCGCCGCACTCGACATGCCCGACACCCGCTGGGGCGGCAGCGCCCGCCGCGGCCTCCAGCGCCTGCTGGCCACCGGCACGACGTCCGTGGCCGGCCCCTTCACCCGGGCCTCGGTCCGCACGGCGGTGACCCGATCCGGCCTCCGCGACCGCCCGGTCGCCCTCGCCCCGGGCGCCCCCGCCGACTTCACCGTCCTCGCCGAGGACAGCACCTGCCTGGCCACGGTCCTGGACGGCCGCCTGGTCTTTCGCCGGCGCTGATATCCCGGCCCACTCCTTCGAGTGACGGTACGGTCATATACGGGACCGCGACTCGCACCCGCGTCCAGACTCGCGTCCATGGGAGCAGTGATGATCGCTGAACGGCTGGAGCAGGCCACTCCTGAGACCTGGATGTTCCCGCCCGAGGAGGGCTGGACCGTCGATCAGGTGAAGGACTTGGAGCTTCCTTTCGACTGGGAACTTGTGGACGGAGTGGTCGTGCCTCGGGGGATGGCTGTGGTGTGGCACAACGGAGTGCGAAGCCAGATTGAGCGCCACTTGAGGGACGCGCGACGCGAGCCATATGCGGTCGCCTCTGAGCAGTGTGTCCTGGTCGATGACCAGAATCCTCCGATCCCAGACGTCATCGTCTTTGACACGCGCAAGCTCGACTTCTTCGAGCTGGAGTGCGTACCTGTCGAGAACCTTGCTTTGGCGGTGGAAGTGGTTTCCCCTGGTTCGCGCCAGGCCGACCGTGTGCGTAAGCCGGCCATGTACGCCGCCGCAGGCGTGCCGTACTACTGGCGGGTCGAGCGAGGTAAGGACAACCTCCCCGAGATCCACGAGTACTGGCTTCACACTGAGAGGGGCGAGTACATCCCTGCCCCCGAGCACCCTGTCCACGTCGGGAAGCTGGAAACGGACTGGCCGTTCCCGATCACCATCGACCTCGCGACGCTGGTCGGCTTCTGACCCTCACCACCCGTGGTGAACAATGGCTGTCGTGACCCGAGCATCCCTGGACAAGCAGCCGCACGAAGTCGCCTCGATGTTCGACGACGTGGCGGAACGGTACGACCTCACCAACGACGTGCTGTCTTTGGGGCAGACGCGGCTGTGGCGGAAGGCCGTGGATCGCGCGGTGGCGGCCCGGCCCGCCGAGCGGGTGCTGGACCTCGCGGCCGGTACGGGCACCTCCTCCGTGCCGTTCGCCCGCACCGGCGCGTACGTCGTGCCGTGCGACTTCTCCACCGGCATGCTGCGCGAGGGCAAGAAGCGGCAGCCGTGGCTGCCCTTCACCGCCGGTGACGCGATGAAGCTGCCCTTCGCGGACGGCGTGTTCGACGCCGTCACGATCTCCTTCGGGCTGCGGAACGTCCAGGACACCGACGCCGCGCTGGCGGAGCTGTACCGCGTGACCAAGCCCGGCGGCCGGGTCGTCATCTGCGAGTTCAGCCACCCGACGTGGGCGCCGTTCCGGACCGTCTACACCGAGTACCTGATGCGCGCGCTGCCGCCGGTCGCGACCGCGGTCAGCTCCAACCCCGACGCGTACGTCTACCTCGCCGACTCCATCCGCGCCTGGCCCGACCAGCCCGCGCTGGCGACGCTGCTCCAGCGGGCGGGCTGGACGAAGGTCGCCTGGCGCAACCTCACGGGCGGCATCGTCGCCCTCCACCGGGGGACCAAGCCGGCCGCCTGATCCGCGGCGGGCCGGAACCGGCCGCCGGGCTCAGAGGTCCAGCCGGTGGCACAGCCCCGTCACCTTCGACACGGGTGAGACGAACGTTTCGGCCTGGTGCATGCCGAGGCGCCGGGTCACCGCGATCGAGCGGGCGTTGCGTGCGTCCACCATCGCCACGACGTGCCGCACCCCGGCCGTCCGTACGTCCTCCAGGGCGCGCCGGGCCGCGGCCGTGGCGTAGCCCTTGCCCCAGTACTTCCGGCCCAGCCGCCAGCCGATCTCTATCTCGCCGACCGGGCCCCAGTTCGGGTGCGGCCACGGCTGCGCGCCGGTGAAGCCGATCACCGCGCCGTCCGCCGGGTCGAGCATCGTGTAGAGGCAGTAGCCGCGTTCGGCGTGGTGGCGGCGCTGCCGCGCGGTCAGCTCCTCGTACACCGACAGCTCGGCGGACGCGCCGCCGTGGAACTCCATGACCTCCGGGTCGTCGAACACGCGGTGCCAGTTCCAGGCGTCCTCCTCGGTGGGAACACGCAGTTCGACGGCGGGAAGCGGCTTCTGCATGGGCCAACCCTTCGTTTTCGGTCCACATCGGCCTGCATAGACTGCACGGGTCCTGTGCCGGTCGGCACTCAGATTTCGAGTTCCGGGAGATTACGCCGTGACCGACGTGACCGAGGCCGACGCGCCCACCCAGGCGCGCTCCGAGCACACCGCCGATGTGATCGTCGTGGGGGCCGGGCCGGCCGGCTCGGCGACCGCGTACCACCTGGCCAAGGCCGGCCTGGACGTCCTCCTGCTGGAGAAGACGGCCTTCCCGAGGGAGAAGGTCTGCGGTGACGGGCTGACCCCCCGCGCCACCAAGCAGCTGGTGTCGATGGGCATCGACATCTCCGAGGAGGCCGGCTGGCTGCGCAACAAGGGCCTGCGCATCATCGGCGGCGGCGTCCGCCTCCAGCTGGACTGGCCGGACCTCGCCTCGTACCCGGACTACGGTCTGGTCCGCAAGCGCGACGACTTCGACGAGCAGCTGGCCCGGCAGGCGCAGAAGGCCGGCGCCCGGCTGTACGAGCGCTGCAACGTCAGCGGCCCGATCGTCAACGACCTGACCGGCCGGATCGAGGGCGTGACCGCCAAGCTCGGCGAGGAGAAGACCCCGGTCTCCTTCCACGCCCCGCTGGTGGTCGCAGCGGACGGCAACTCCACCCGGCTCTCCCTGGCGATGGGCCTGCACCGCCGCGAGGACCGCCCGATGGGCGTCGCGGTCCGTACGTACTTCGAGTCCCCGCGCCACGACGACGACTACCTGGAGTCCTGGCTGGAGCTGTGGGACCGCAGCGGCCCGCAGGACCGGCTGCTGCCCGGCTACGGGTGGATCTTCGGCATGGGCGACGGCACCTCCAACGTGGGCCTGGGCGTGCTGAACACCTCCAGCTCCTTCAAGGAGCTGGACTGGCGCGAGATCCTCAAGGCCTGGTGCGCCTCGATGCCGGAGGACTGGGGCTACACCCCGGACAACATGACCACCCCGATCCGCGGCGCCGCCCTCCCGATGGCCTTCAACCGCCAGCCGCACTACACCAAGGGCCTGCTCCTGGTCGGTGACGCGGGCGGCCTGGTGAACCCCTTCAACGGCGAGGGCATCGCGTACGCCATGGAGTCCGGCCAGATCGCGGCCGACGTCATCGTGCAGGCGCACGCGCGCGCCACGTACGCCCAGCGTGAGCTGGCCCTCCAGCGCTACCCGAAGATCCTCAAGGACACCTACGGCGGCTACTACTCCCTCGGCCGCGCCTTCGTGAAGCTCATCGGCAACCCGAAGGTCATGAAGATGGCCACCCAGCGCGGCCTGACCCACCCGGTGCTGATGAAGTTCACCCTGAAGATGCTGGCCAACCTGACCGACCCCACCGGCGGCGACGCCATGGACCGCATCATCAACGGCCTGAGCAAGGTCGCCCCGAAGGCCTGAGCCGCCCGAGGGACCCGCGGGGCCACCCCGCCCGGCCGAGCCGCCACCGGCCCGACCGGTGGCGGCTTCGCGCTGTCCGCGCCGCGCCGCATCTCGCCTTCTTGTCCGAACATCTCCCTTGACACGCGAAGTTGGCGGATTGTGCCTGCTGTCCTTACGCCCTGCGTGCGGTCAGGCTGGGGGTACGGAAAGTCCCGAGCTGACCACGGAGCGTGAACCATGGGGATGCCGAGGGCATGGCGCCGGATGCTGAGGGGGAGCCATGAGTGACGGCCGGGAGGGCGACGAACGGGGCGAGGCCGTGGAGCGGACCGAACCGGCGACCCGGCCGGCGGACGCGAAGGGTGTGCCGGACCGGAAGGCGGAACTGCGGGCGAGGGTGCGCGAGGCCAACCGGCAGAGCAGGCTCCGGCCACGGTGAGGGATCCTGGGGAGGTTGCAGCCGCCGCCCGGCACGTCTGGAGGGATCCGCCATGTCCGCCGCACCCGTCAACGGGCCCGAAGCCGCCGGCGCTGCCGGCACGGGTGGTTCCGCCAACGGACCGCTCTCCGTCGACCGGGCGCTGGACGTGCTCGACGCGGTGGCCGGATCGGCGGGACCGGTGACGGCCAAGGCGCTGGCCCGCCGGCTGGGCTGCTCGCTCTCCACGGTCTACAACCTGCTGGCGCCGCTGACCGCGCGCGGGCACCTGACGCGCGCGGGCGGCGGCTACGTGCTGGGCCCGCGGGTCCCCGCGCTGCACCGGGCCTTCCAGCGGCAGACCGGCATCGAGGACGGTGCCCGCGAACTGCTGCTGGGCGTCCGGCGCGCGACCGGCACGCACGCGTACCTCAGCGCGGTGGGACGCGGCCGGATCGCCGTCGTGGACAGCACGCTGCCGGTGTCGGCGGCCGGCGGACCGTTCGCGGTGGGCCCCGACCACGGCGCGCACGCCACCGCGCACGGCAAGGTCCTGCTCGCCACCCTGAAGCGGCCGGCGCGCCGCCGCTACCTCGCCGCGCACGGCCTGCCCCGGCTGACCGACCGTACGATCACCTCGCCCGAGCGCTTCGAGGCGGAGCTGGCCCGGGTGCGCCGGGACGGGATCGCCGTGTCGGTGGGGGAGACCGACCCGGCACACACCTGTCTCGCCGTACGGCTCCCGGGCGAAGGCCCCGACGGTTCCGTCCGCGCCCTGTCGGTGTCCCTGCCGACCGCCGACTACCCGGCCCGGCGGGGCGAACTGGCGTCCGTTCTGCTCCGCGCGGCCGCCGGGGCCTGAGCGGCGCTACCGGTACGGGGCGCGTGCCGGGCGGCGGGTTTCCCGGCATCGGTGGCGGGTTTTCCGGCATCGGTGGAAAGGCGGCCGCGCCGGCTCGCGACGGCGCCGCCGCGAGCGCACAGTGGTCGCATGATTTTCATCGCTGTGAAGTTCACCGTCCGGCCGGAGAAGAGCGACGAGTGGCTGTCGCTGACCGAGCCCTTCACGCTCGCCACCCGTGCGGAGCCGGGCAACATCTTCTTCGAGTGGTCCCGGAGCGCGGACAACCCGCACCAGTTCGTGCTGCTGGAGGCCTTCGCCGGCCAGGAGGCGGGCGCCGCGCACGTGCAGTCCGACCACTTCAAGGAGGCCATCGAGCTGATGTCCGGCCTCGTCGCGAGCACCCCGGAAATCATCAACGTGGAGACCGAGGGCACCGGCTGGGGCGAAATGGCCGAGGTCACGCCGCGTCAGTAGGGGCGCGGAACCGCCCGAAAGCGGCGTATTGCGGCGAAAGGGCCGTCGTTCCCGAGCGGGGGAACGGCGGCCCTTTCGCCTGTGTGCGAGCCCTGAAGGGGTCAGCGGACGCGGACGGCGCCCGTGGGCTGGTCGTAGCTCATGTCGCGCTGCACGACGCCCGTGCTGGAGTTCTGCGCGCCGATGAACTGGCCGCCGCCGATGTAGACCGCGACGTGGTACGCGCTGCCCGCGCTGCCCCAGTAGAGGATGTCCCCCACCTGGAGGTTGTCCAGGCCCACCTGGGTGCCGGCGGTCGACTGGTCCTGGGAGACGCGCGGCAGGTCGACGCCGATCTGCCGGAAGGCGGCCTGGGTGAGGCCGGAGCAGTCGTACGCGGACGGGCCGGTCGCGCCGCTCACGTACGCCTTGCCGACCTGGGCCTTGAGGAAGCTCACCAGGGAGGCGGTGGAGCCGGTGAGCGAGCCGGTGTCCACCGAGGCGGAGGCGGACAGCAGGGGGCCGCGGTCGGCGGAGCGCGAAGCGCGGGCCTGCTCGGCCTCCTTGGCCTTGCGGGCCGCCGCGGCCTTCTTCTCTGCCTCGGCCTTGCGCTTGGCCTCGACGGCCTTGTCCTTGGCCTTCTGCGCGGCCTTGTCGGCCTTGGTGAAGACCGCGTCCTGCGCTGCCTGCAGCTCGTACTGGTCCGCAACCTGCTGGGTGGTGTCCGCGGTCTTCGCCACGGACGTCGCGAGCGCGGCGGTGATGGTCGGCAGCTCCTGGGTCTCGGAGGCCGGCTTCTCAGCGGTGGCGTTCGCGGGAACGGCGGTACCGGTCACCGCCAGCGTGAGGATGCCACCGGTGAACCCTGCGCGCACGGCCCGCGAGGTCGCGGAGCGGCGGGGCTTCCGGTGGCTGGGTATGAGTGCGTTCGGGGACATGGCACCACGGCTATCAGGAGCCACAGGTTGCTGCCAACAAAGGTGGTGTGCACCACTTTTGACGCGTACACGATGAATAAAACGGGCCAATCGGCCAGCGATGAGTCGCCCCGATCGGTGTCCGAATTTCGTGATCATGTTCCTGCGCACGGCATTTACCGCTCGATGCGCGCCGGCACGGCACTTACCACCTTCGCAACCGACTCGCCAATGCTTCCCCGCCGTCAAGGTTTTAGAGATGTGAGTCGCGTGGGATAGCTCACTCCTGAGTGACCGTTATGTCCTCGTGATGCGCGCTCGTGAAGCAATGCACGTACCGACGATCACGGCGAGGTCACGGCTGGGTCACGCGGACGGGTGGGCACGCTCTATCAGTTGACGGTGTCCAACACCAATTTGCTTGCGGTGCGTGACTCTTGATAGTGGAGGCACCCTTCTGACCAGGGGTGACTGCTGGTTTTGTCACGTGAAGTGATCACCCGAACGCTTCCGGTGCGAAGATCACGGCTCATCCGACTTCATGATCCTTCGTCAGGTGGTGGAGATCACAAAGTCGTTGTTGCACCCCGTGTCGCAGATCACAGACTCACGGGCATAGGATGCAGGCGGCCAGGGCTTGTGAACTGCCTCACATAGACGTGATCTCTGTCGAGTTCCGTCGAGGAGTGAACGGGCCCGGGGCCGGACCGCCAACCAGTCATCGTCGACTGAAGGGAGCGAGGACGGTGAACGCCTATGCGCCCATCCTCGTACTGGGAGCCCTCGGGGCAGGCTTTGCGATCTTCTCCGTCGTCATGGCCACGCTCGTCGGACCCAGGCGCTACAACCGGGCCAAGCTCGAAGCGTACGAATGCGGGATCGAGCCGACTCCACAGCCTTCAGGCGGCGGTCGCTTTCCGATCAAGTACTACCTGACGGCGATGCTCTTCATCGTCTTCGACATCGAGATCGTCTTCCTCTACCCCTGGGCCGTCACCTTCGACGCCCTGGGGCTGTTCGGGCTCGTCGAGATGCTCCTCTTCGCGCTCACCGTCTTCGTCGCCTACGCCTACGTCTGGCGCCGCGGCGGCCTGGAATGGGACTAGGGGTCACCCAATGGGACTTGAAGAGAAGCTGCCCAGCGGCTTTCTGCTGAGCACCGTCGAACAGGCCGCGGGCTGGGTGCGCAAGTCATCGGTCTTCCCGGCGACGTTCGGGCTCGCGTGCTGCGCCATCGAGATGATGACCACCGGCGCGGGCCGCTACGACCTGGCCCGTTTCGGCATGGAGGTCTTCCGCGGCTCCCCGCGCCAGGCCGACCTGATGATCGTGGCCGGCCGGGTCAGCCAGAAGATGGCGCCCGTCCTGCGCCAGGTCTACGACCAGATGCCGAACCCGAAGTGGGTCATCTCCATGGGCGTGTGCGCCTCCTCGGGCGGCATGTTCAACAACTACGCCATCGTGCAGGGCGTCGACCACATCGTCCCGGTCGACATCTACCTCCCGGGCTGCCCGCCGCGCCCGGAGATGCTCATGGACGCCATCCTCAAGCTCCACGAGAAGATCCAGGGTTCCAAGCTCGGGGTCAACGCCGAGGAAGCGGCCCGCGAGGCGGAGGAGGCGGCGCTCAAGGCACTCCCGACGATCGAGATGAAGGGACTGCTGCGGTGAGCAACCCGGACAACGGCACGCACGGCGCGGGGGCCAACGGGGTCAACCCGGACCAGGACCTCAACGCGCAGAACCTCCCCGGCCAGCGCGGCGACCACGGCGAGGTCATCGGCGTCCGCCGCGGCATGTTCGGCGCGAACAACGGCGGCGACACCTCGGGCTACGGCGGCCTCGTACGGACCGTACGGCTGCCCGGAGCCACCTCCCGGCCGTACGGCGGGTACTTCGACGAGGTCGCGGACGAGCTCGAAGGCGCGCTGGACGAGCAGGGCCTGGTCCCCGAGAACGTCATCGAGAAGACCGTCGTGGACCGCGGTGAGCTGACCTTCCACATCGAGCGGGAGTTCCTGCCGGTGGTCGCGAAGACGCTCCGCGACGACCCGGCGCTCCGCTTCGAGCTGTGCACCGGCGTCAGCGCCGTGCACTTCCCCGGCGACAAGGGCCGCGAGCTGCACGCCGTCTACCACCTGCGGTCGCTCACCCATACCCGGCTGATCCGGCTGGAGGTCTCCGCACCCGACGCCGACCCGCACATCCCGTCGATCGTGAGCGTCTACCCGACCAACGACTGGCACGAGCGCGAGGTCTACGACTTCTTCGGGCTGATCTTCGACGGCCACCCGGCACTCACCCGAATCATGATGCCGGACGACTGGCAGGGCTTCCCGCAGCGCAAGGACTACCCGCTCGGCGGTATCCCCGTCGAGTACAAGGGCGCCCAGATCCCGGCTCCCGACCAGCGGAGGTCGTACACCTGATGACTACTTCCCCGGCAACCCCTCGCGAGACCACCGAGGGCACCGTCTACACGGTCACCGGCGGCGACTGGGATGAGGTCGTCGAGGCCGCGGCCAAGGCCGACGACGAGCGCATCGTCGTCAACATGGGCCCGCAGCACCCCTCCACGCACGGCGTGCTCCGGCTCATCCTGGAGATCGACGGCGAGACCGTCACCGAGGCCCGCTGCGGCATCGGCTACCTCCACACCGGCATCGAGAAGAACCTCGAATACCGGACGTGGACCCAGGGCACGACCTTCGTCACGCGGATGGACTACCTGACGCCGTTCTTCAACGAGACGGCGTACTGCCTGGCCGTGGAGAAGCTGCTCGGTATCGAGGACGACATCCCGGACCGGGCCTCGATCATCCGCGTGATGCTGATGGAGCTGAACCGACTCTCCTCCCACCTGGTGTGCATCGCCACCGGCGGCATGGAGCTCGGCGCCACCACGATCATGATCTACGGCTTCCGCGACCGCGAACTGGTCCTGGACATCTACGAGCTGATCACCGGCCTGCGCATGAACCACGCGTACGTCCGGCCCGGCGGCCTCGCCCAGGACCTGCCGCCCGGCACCGTCGACCAGGTACGCGCCTTCGTGAAGAAGATGCGCAAGAACCTCCCGGAGTACGACAAGCTCGCCACCGGCAACCCGGTCTTCAAGGGCCGCATGCAGGGCATCGGCCACCTGGACCTGGCCGGCTGCCTGGCCACCGGCGCCACCGGCCCGGTCCTGCGCTCCGCCGGCCTCCCGCACGACCTGCGCAAGAGCAACCCGTACTGCGGGTACGAGACCTACGACTTCGAGGTCCCGACCACCGACACCTGCGACGCCTACGGCCGCTTCCTGCTCCGCCTGGAGGAGATGCGGCAGTCGCTGCGCATCATCGAGCAGTGCCTGGACCGGCTGGAGCCGGGTCCGGTCATGGTCGGGGACAAGAAGATCGCCTGGCCCGCGCAGCTCGCGCTCGGCCCGGACGGCCTCGGCAACTCCCTGGACCACATCAAGAAGATCATGGGCACCTCCATGGAGGCCCTGATCCACCACTTCAAGCTGGTGACGGAGGGCTTCCGCGTCCCGCCGGGACAGGCGTACACGGCCGTGGAGTCCCCCAAGGGCGAGCTGGGCGTGCACGCGGTCAGCGACGGCGGCACCCGCCCCTACCGCGTCCACTTCCGCGACCCCTCCTTCACCAACCTGCAGGCCATGGCGGCCATGTGCGAAGGCGGCCAGGTCGCCGACGTCATCGTCGCCGTCGCGTCCATCGACCCCGTGATGGGAGGCGTCGACCGGTGACAGACGTCAGTTTGGGGATGCCGCAGCTCCCCGCCCCCGATTACCCGGCCGACGTACGGGCCCGGCTCGAAGCGGACGCGAAGGAGGTGATCGCCCGCTACCCCGGCTCGCGCTCGGCCCTGCTGCCGCTGCTGCACCTGGTCCAGTCCGAGGAAGGCCACGTCACCCGGACCGGCATCCGCTTCTGCGCGGAAATGCTGGACCTGACGACCGCCGAGGTCACGGCCGTCTCGACCTTCTACACGATGTACCGCCGCAAGCCGAGCGGCGACTACCAGGTCGGGGTGTGCACCAACACGCTCTGCGCCGTCATGGGCGGCGACGCGATCTTCGACGAGCTGAAGGAACACCTCGGCGTCGGCAACAACGAGACCACCGCCGACGGCAAGGTCACCCTCGAACACATCGAGTGCAACGCCGCCTGCGACTACGCGCCCGTCGTGATGGTCAACTGGGAGTTCTTCGACAACCAGACGCCGGACAGCGCCAAGCAGCTGGTCGACGATCTGCGGGCCGGGCGGCCCGTCGCACCGACCCGCGGCGCGCCCCTGTGCACGTACAAGGACACCGCGCGCATCCTGGCCGGCTTCCCCGACCAGCGGGAGGGCGCGGTCGAGGCCACCGGCGGCGCCGGGCACGCCTCGCTCGTCGGGCTCCGGCTGGCCAGGGGCGAGGAACTGCCGGGCGGCACGGACCACGTCGTCGCACCGCGCGACGGCGACCGTCGGACGGACGAGGCCGCGCCGGCCGGGGCGCCGGTCGCACCGGCCGGGGCGCCGGGGGAGGCTCCGCCGACGCACCCCAGCTCGCACGACGCACCGCGCGACACCTCGGCCAGCGACCCCCACCATCCTTCCGGACCCGCCGCTGAGGAGGGGGAGTGATGACCGTGTCCACGGAATACGAGGGCGCCTCCCGGCCGGAGGCCGGCGGAGAGACCAGCCCCGAGAAGCTGCTCGCACCCGTGCTGTCCGCCTTCTGGGACCAGCCCGAGTCCTGGACCCTGGAGACCTACCGGCGGCACGAGGGTTACGAAGGCGCGCGCAAGGCGCTGGCGATGGCGCCGGACGACGTGATCGCGTACGTCAAGGACGCGGGCTTGCGCGGCCGCGGCGGCGCGGGCTTCCCCACCGGCATGAAGTGGCAGTTCATCCCGCAGGGCGACGGCAAGCCGCACTATCTTGTTGTCAACGCCGACGAGTCGGAGCCCGGGACCTGCAAGGACATCCCGCTCCTCTTCGCGAACCCGCATTCCCTCATCGAGGGGATCGTCATCGCCTGTCATGCGATCCGGTCGTCGCATGCGTTCATCTATCTGCGCGGAGAGACCGTGCCCGTCCTGCGGCGGCTGCACGAGGCCGTACGGGAGGCCTACGCGGCCGGATACCTCGGCAAGGACGCCCTCGGTCCCGGTCTGGATCTCGAACTCACCGTGCACGCGGGCGCCGGCGCGTACATCTGCGGCGAGGAGACCGCGCTGCTGGACTCCCTGGAAGGCCGGCGCGGACAGCCCCGGCTGCGTCCCCCTTTCCCCGCGGTGGCCGGCCTCTACGCCTGCCCCACTGTCGTGAACAACGTCGAGTCCATCGCGTCGGTTCCCGCCATCATGAACCGGGGCAAGGAATGGTTCCGCTCGATGGGCAGCGAGAAGTCCCCGGGCTTCACGCTCTACTCGCTGAGCGGCCACGTCGCCAACCCCGGCCAGTACGAGGCCCCGTTGGGGATCACGCTGCGCCAGCTGCTCGACATGAGCGGCGGCATGCGGCCGGGCCACCGCCTGAAGTTCTGGACCCCGGGCGGCTCCTCGACGCCGATGTTCACCGACGAGCACCTCGACGTCGCCCTGGACTACGAGGGCGTCGGCGCGGCCGGCTCGATGCTCGGCACCAAGGCCCTGCAGTGCTTCGACGAGACGACCTGCGTCGTACGGGCCGTCACCCGGTGGACCGAGTTTTATGCGCATGAATCGTGCGGAAAGTGCACACCGTGCCGCGAGGGCACCTACTGGCTCGTCCAGCTGCTGCGCGACATCGAGGCCGGCAAGGGCCGCATGACGGACCTCGACAAGCTGAACGACATCGCCGACAACATCAACGGCAAGTCCTTCTGCGCCCTCGGTGACGGCGCCGCCTCCCCGATCTTCTCCTCACTCAAGTACTTCCGCGCGGAGTACGAGCAGCACATCACCGGTAAGGGCTGCCCCTTCGACCCGGCCAAGTCCACCGCGTGGGCCGACAAGCACCTGGAGGTGAACGCATGACAGTGACCACCAACAGCGCGGCCTCCGGGGGCGGCGAGGCGGCGGTTCCGCCCGAAGATCTCGTCACGCTGACCATCGACGGCATCGAGATCAGCGTGCCCAAGGGGACCCTCGTCATCCGGGCCGCCGAAATGCTCGGTATCGAGATTCCGCGCTTCTGCGACCACCCGCTGCTGGACCCGGCCGGCGCCTGCCGCCAGTGCATCGTGGAGGTCGAGGGCCAGCGCAAGCCCATGGCGTCCTGCACGATCACCTGCACCGACGGCATGGTCGTGAAGTCCCAGCTCACCTCGCCGGTCGCCGAGAAGGCGCAGCGCGGCGTGATGGAGCTGCTGCTCATCAACCACCCGCTGGACTGCCCGGTCTGCGACAAGGGCGGCGAGTGCCCGCTGCAGAACCAGGCCATGTCCGCCGGGCAGGCCGACTCGCGTTTCGAAGGGAAGAAGCGCACCTACGAGAAGCCGGTGCCGATCTCCCAGCAGGTGCTGCTGGACCGCGAGCGCTGCGTGCTCTGCGCCCGCTGCACCCGCTTCTCCAACCAGGTCGCCGGCGACCCGATGATCGAGCTGATCGAGCGCGGCGCGCTGCAGCAGGTCGGTACGGGTGAGGGCGACCCGTTCGAGTCGTACTTCTCCGGCAACACCATCCAGATCTGCCCGGTCGGCGCGCTGACCTCGGCGGCGTACCGGTTCCGCTCCCGCCCCTTCGACCTGGTCTCCTCGCCGTCCGTGTGCGAGCACTGCGCGGGCGGCTGCGCGACGCGTACGGACCACCGGCGCGGCAAGGTCATGCGGCGGCTCGCGGCCGACGACCCCGAGGTCAACGAGGAGTGGATGTGCGACAAGGGGCGGTTCGCCTTCCGGTACGGGCAGCTGCCCGACCGGCTGGAGACGCCGCTCGTGCGGGACGCCGAGACGGGTGAACTGACCCCGGCGAGCTGGCCCGAGGCGCTGGAGGCCGCGGCCCGCGGGCTGCTGGCGGCGCGCGGCCGGGCCGGCGTGCTGACCGGCGGCCGGCTCACCGTCGAGGACTCCTACGCGTACGCCAAGTTCGCCCGGGCCGTCCTCGACACGGACGACATCGACTTCCGGGCCCGGGCGCACAGCTCCGAAGAGGCCGGCTTCCTCGCCGCACGAGTGGCGGGCCACGGCCGCGACCTGGACGGGCAGGGAATGACGTACCGGTCTCTGGAGGCGGCGCCGGCCGTCCTGCTGGCCGGCATCGAGGCCGAGGAGGAGGCGCCCGGCGTCTTCCTGCGGCTGCGCAAGGCGCACCGCAAGAGTGGCCAGCGGACCTTCGGGCTCGCTTCGTACGCCACCCGCGGCCTCATCAAGGCGGGCGGCACGCTGCTGCCGGCCGCGCCCGGCACGGAGACGGAGTGGCTGGACGCGCTGGCGGGCGGGGTCGGACTCGAAGGTGAGGGCCAGGCCGCGGCCGAGGCGCTGCGGGCCGAAGGCTCGGTGATCGTCGTCGGCGAGCGGCTGGCCGCGGTACCGGGCGCGCTCACCGCCGCCGTACGCGCCGCCTCGGCCACCGGTGCGCAGCTCGTGTGGATCCCGCGCCGGGCGGGCGAGCGGGGCGCCGTCGAGGCGGGCGCGCTCGCCGGACTGCTGCCCGGCGGCCGGCCCGCGACCGACCCGCGCGCCCGCGACGAGGTCGCCCGCGCCTGGGGCGTGGCCGCGCTGCCGCAGCGGCCCGGCCGGGACACCGGACAGATCCTGGAGGCCGCGGCCACCGGCGAGCTGAACGCTCTGGTGGTGGCCGGTGTCGGGGTCGAGGACCTGCCCGACCCGCGGCGCGCGGTCGAGGCGCTGGACGCGGTCGGCTTCCTGGTCAGCCTGGAGCAGCGGCCCAGTGAGGTCACGCGCCGGGCCGACGTGGTGCTGCCGGTCGCGGCCGTCGTGGAGAAGGCCGGTACGTTCCTCAACTGGGAGGGGCGGGCACGGCCCTTCGAGGCCGCGCTCAAGCCGGACCAGATGACGCGCCGCCACCTGCTCCCCGATGCGCGCGTGCTGCACATGCTGGCGGACGCCATGTCCGCAGCGGACGAGACGGTGCCGGGCCTGGCGCTGCCGGACATCCGCGCCGTACGCGCGGAGCTGGACCGGCTCGGCGGCTGGGACGGGCCGCGCGCCACCGCTGACGTGCTCGCCGGTACCGAGACGCGGGGGCTGCCCCGGCCGGGCGCCGGGGAGGCGGTGCTCGCCGGGCACCGGCTGCTGCTGGACCTCGGGCGGATGCAGGAGGGCGACCCGGCGCTGGCCGGTACGCGGCACGCCGCGGTGGCCCGGATGTCCGCCGCCACCGCCGCCGAGGCGGGCCTGAAGGACGGCGCGGAGGTGCGGGTCGCCGGGCCGCAGGGCGCGGTGACGTTCCCCCTCCAGGTCAGCGAGATGCCCGACCGGGTGGTGTGGCTGCCGCTCAACTCCCAGGGGGGCGGCGTCGCGCACGACACCGGAGCGAACCCCGGTGACCTGGTGACGGTCGCCGCGATGACCGCGGGCCCGGCGGCCCCGGCGGACGGCACGGAGGTGGCGGAATGATGAACCTCGCCGCGGAACAGCTGGCGCTCGGCGCGGACCGCATCGCGCTGGCCGCCGAGGACCTGAGCGTCTTCGGGCGCGACCCGTGGTGGCTGGTGGCCATCAAGGCGGTCTTCTGCTTCGCGTTCCTGATGCTGACCGTGCTCTTCTCGATCGTCTGGGAGCGCAAGGTCGTCGCCTGGATGCAGCTGCGCATCGGGCCCAACCGGCACGGCCCCTGGGGCATGCTCCAGTCCCTCGCGGACGGCATCAAGCTGATGCTGAAGGAGGACGTGGTCGTCAAGCGGGCCGACAAGGCGGTGTACGTCCTCGCCCCGGTCGTCGCGGCCATCCCGGCGTTCATGGCGTTCGCCGTCATCCCGTTCGGCCCGGCCGACAACGAGATCTCGATCTTCGGCCACCGCACGCCGATGCAGCTGACCGACCTGCCGATCGCCCTGCTCTACATCCTGGCCACGGCCTCGGTCGGCATCTACGGCATCGTGCTCGCCGGCTGGTCCTCGGGCTCGACGTACCCGCTGCTCGGCGGGCTCCGCTCGTGCGCCCAGATGATCTCTTACGAGATCGCGATGGGCATGGCCTTCGCGTCGGTGTTCCTCTACTCCGGCTCGATGTCCACCTCGGCGATCGTCGACGGGCAGCAGAGCACCTGGTACGTCGCGCTGCTGCCGGTCTCCTTCCTGATCTACATCGTGGCGATGGTCGGCGAGACCAACCGTGCGCCGTTCGACATGCCGGAGTCCGAAGGCGACCTGGTCGGCGGCTTCAACACGGAGTACTCCTCCATCAAGTTCGCGATGTTCATGCTGGCCGAGTACGTCAACATGGTCACCGTCTCGGCCGTCGCGACCACCCTCTTCCTCGGCGGCTGGCGCGCCCCCTGGCCGATCAGCACCTTCTGGGAGGGCGCGAACCACGGCTGGTGGCCGCTGCTCTGGTTCACCATCAAGATCCAGCTGCTGCTCTTCTTCTTCATCTGGCTGCGCGGCACGCTCCCGCGCGTCCGCTACGACCAGTTCATGAAGCTGGGCTGGAAGGTCCTCATCCCGGTCTCCATGGTCTGGCTGATGCTGGTCGCGACCGTGCGGGCGCTGCGCAACGAGGGCTACGACTTCCAGCGGATCGTGCTGTACGTCGGCGGCGCCGCGGTCGCCCTGCTGCTGATCTCCCTCGTCGCGGACTTCTTCCGCAAGGGCGAGAAGGAGGAGGAGAAGCCCCTCGCCGAGGAGCCCTTCGACCCGATGGCCGGCGGCTTCCCCGTACCTCCGCTGCCCGGCCAGACCTTGCCACCGGTACCGCGCAGGCGGCCGCGCCACCAAGATCGCGAACTGATTGTCAGTGGCGGGGTCAATACTGACAGTGACGAAAGCGGAAAGAACGGAAAGAACGGAAAGGGGGACAACGGTGTCTGACTTCCAGAATCCGGTGGCCGGCTTCGGCGTGACCTTCAAGGCCATGTTCAAGAAGCGGCTCACCGAGCAGTACCCGGAGGAGAAGAAGCCGACCGCGCCTCGTTTCCACGGCCGGCACCAGCTCAACCGCCACCCGGACGGCCTGGAGAAGTGCGTCGGCTGCGAGCTGTGCGCCTGGGCCTGCCCGGCCGACGCGATCTACGTGGAGGGCGCGGACAACACCGACGAGGAGCGCTACTCGCCCGGCGAGCGGTACGGCCGCGTCTACCAGATCAACTACCTCCGCTGCATCCTCTGCGGCCTGTGCGTCGAGGCGTGCCCCACCCGCGCGCTGACCATGACGAACGAGTACGAGCTCGCCGACCGCAGCCGCGAGTCCCTCATCTACACCAAGGAAGAGCTGCTCGCGGGCCTCGACGACAACATGGTCGACTCTCCGCACGCGATCTTCCCCGGCATGACGGAGAAGGACTACTACAACGGCCTGGTGACCGAGGCGGCACCGGGCACGGAGCGGCAGGTGGCGGTCAGCAAGGGCGAGTGCCCGGCCGGCCTCCCCGAGACCCCCGCGCCCACCGCCGAACGCCCGGCGGGGACGGGGGTGGAGGCATGAGCCCCTCGATCCTGGCCGCGGCCTCGACCACGTCCACCGGCGAGGCCGTGCAGTTCTGGATCCTCGGCACGGTCGCCGTGATCGGCGCGCTGGCCACGATCCTGATGAAGCGGGCGGTGCACAGCGCCCTCTCGCTCGCCGGCACCATGATCATCCTGGCGGTCTTCTACCTCGCCAACGGCGCGTACTTCCTCGGCGTCGTGCAGGTCGTCGTCTACACCGGCGCGATCATGATGCTGTTCCTCTTCGTCGTCATGCTGGTCGGCGTGACCGCGGCGGACTCCCTCAAGGAGACGCTCAAGGGCCAGCGCTGGCTGGCGGCCGGCGCCGGGATCGGCTTCGGCATCCTGCTGATCGCCGGCCTCGGCAACGCCTCGGTGAAGCACTTCAACGGCCTCGGTGAGGCCAACGCCGGCGGCAACGTACAGGGGCTGGCCGCCCTCATCTTCACCAAGTACGTCTTCGCCTTCGAGATCACCGGTGCGCTGCTGATCACCGCCGCGGTCGGCGCGATGGTGCTGACGCACAAGGAGCGCACCGAGCGGGCCAGGACCCAGCGCGAGCTGTCCGAGCGCCGCGTGCGCGAGGGCACCCAGGTCACGCCGCTGCCCGCGCCCGGTGTCTACGCCCGGCACAACGCCGTGGACATCCCGGGGCTGCTGCCCGACGGCACCCCCTCCGAGCTCACCGTCATCTCCACGCTGCGCGAGCGCGGCCAGGTCCGGGACGTCTCCGGAGAGTCGCTGGCCGAGCTGGCGGCGCTGGAGCAGCGCTCCTCGGAGTGGCTGGAGCGCGGCGGGACCGGCCGCAGTGCGGAGCAGCGGCGCGGCGAGCAGGCCCGGCAGCGCGACGAGGAGGCCACGCGATGAACCCGATCAACTACCTCTATCTCGCGGCGCTGCTGTTCACCATCGGTGCGGCCGGAGTGCTGATCAGGCGGAACGCCATCGTGCTCTTCATGTGCGTGGAGCTGATGCTGAACGCCTGCAACCTCGCCTTCGTGGCCTTCTCGCGGCTGCACGGAAATCTGGACGGCCAGATCATCGCGTTCTTCACGATGGTCGTCGCCGCGGCCGAGGTCGTGGTCGGCCTGGCGATCATCGTCACGATCTTCCGCACCCGCCATACGGCCTCGGTCGACGACGCCAGCCTGATGAAGCTGTAAGGGGTCGCACTCGTGGAATCTCTGATCGCGCTGCTCGTCGGGGCACCACTGGTCGGTGCGGCCGTGCTGCTCTGCGGCGGCAAACGCCTGGACCGCGCGGGCCACTGGCTCGGCACCCTGCTCGCGGTGGTGTCGTTCGTCATCGGCCTGGTGCTGTTCGCGAACATGCTGGGCCGGGGCGCCGAGGACCGCGCCCTGCACCAGCACCTGTTCAGCTGGATCCCGGTGGGCGGCTTCCAGGCCGACATCGCCTTCCAGCTCGACCAGTTGTCGATGACCTTCGTGCTGCTGATCACCGGTGTCGGATCGCTGATCCACATCTACTCGATCGGCTACATGGAGCACGACGAGCGGCGCCGCCGCTTCTTCGGCTATCTGAACCTGTTCCTCGCGGCGATGCTGCTGCTGGTCCTCGCCGACAACTACCTCCTGCTGTACGTCGGCTGGGAGGGCGTCGGCCTCGCCTCGTACCTCCTCATCGGCTTCTGGCAGCACAAGCCGAGCGCGGCGACGGCGGCCAAGAAGGCCTTCCTGGTCAACCGGGTCGGCGACATGGGCCTGTCCATCGCGATCATGCTGATGTTCACCACCTTCGGGACGTTCGCGTTCGGCCCGGTGCTGGGCGCGGCGGGGGAGACCAGCGAGGGCAAGCTCACCGCCATCGGGCTGATGCTGCTGCTGGCCGCCTGCGGCAAGTCCGCCCAGGTGCCGCTGCAGTCCTGGCTCGGTGACGCGATGGAGGGCCCGACCCCGGTCTCGGCCCTGATCCACGCCGCCACCATGGTCACCGCGGGGGTCTACCTCATCACCCGCTCCGGGGCGATCTTCGACGCGGCGCCGGACGCGCAGACCGCCGTGGTCGCGGTCGGCGCGGTCACGCTGCTCTTCGGTGCGATCGTCGGTTGCGCGAAGGACGACATCAAGAAGGCGCTGGCCGGCTCGACGATGTCGCAGATCGGGTACATGATCCTGGCCGCCGGGCTGGGCCCGATCGGGTACGCCTTCGCGATCATGCACCTGGTCACCCACGGCTTCTTCAAGGCGGGCCTCTTCCTCGGCGCCGGTTCCGTGATGCACGGGATGAACGACGAGGTGGACATGCGCCGCTATGGCGGCCTGCGGAAGCACATGCCGGTCACCTTCGTCACCTTCGGCCTCGGATACCTGGCGATCATCGGCTTCCCGGGCCTGTCCGGCTTCTTCTCCAAGGACAAGATCATCGAGGCGGCGTTCGCCAGCGGCGGCACCCAGGGCTGGATCCTGGGCGCGGCCACCCTGCTGGGCGCCGGCATCACCGCGTTCTACATGACGCGGGTGATGCTGATGACGTTCTTCGGCGAGGAGCGCTGGCGCAAGGCCCCGACCCCGTCGCCGGACCAGCCGAGCGTGGAGCCCGCGGCCGAGACCCGAGGAGAGTACGAACCGCCGCACCCGCACGAGTCGCCGAAGTCCATGACGATCCCCATGATCGTGTTGGCCTTCGGCTCGGTCTTCGCGGGCGGGCTGTTCAGCATCAACGAGGCGTTCGTGCACTGGCTGGAGCCGGTCACCTCCTTCAAGCACGGCCACGCCCCGGTCAGCGCCCTTGCGGTGACCGCCTCGACGATCGTGGTGCTGGTCATCGGCGTCGGCATCGCCTGGCTGATGTACGGCCGCAAGCCCGTCCCGGCGCTAGCGCCGCGCGGCTCGTTCCTCACCCGCGCCGCCCGGCGCGACCTGCTCCAGGACGACTTCAACCACGTCGTACTGGTCCGCGGCGGCGAGGAACTGACCCGGGCGCTGGTCCGGATCGACGACGCCGTCGTCGACGGCGCGGTCAACGGCACCGCGGTGTCGGTCGGCGGCCTCTCCGGCCGGCTGCGCCGCCTGCAGACCGGCTACGTCCGCTCCTACGCCCTCCAGATGCTGGGCGGCGCCGCGGTGCTGGTCTTCGCGACCCTGTTGATGAGGGGTGTCTGAGCCATGGCAGATTTCTCATTTCCTCTGCTGTCAGCAACCGCGGTGGTGCCGGCGGTCGGCGCGGTCGCCACGGCCGCCGTGCCCGCCGCGAAGCGCACCGCCGCCAAGTGGCTGGCGCTGCTCTTCTCGCTGGCCACCCTGGTGCTGGCCCTCGTGATCGCGGTCCGCTTCGACCCCGGGGCCAAGGGCCCCTTCCAACTCACCGAGTCACACGCCTGGATCGCCGACTTCGGCGTGCGGTACGAGCTCGGCGTGGACGGCATCGCGGTGGCGCTCATCGCGCTGACCGCCCTGCTGATCCCGTTCGTCATCCTCGCGGGCTGGCACGACGCGGACGCGCTGGAGAAGGACGCCACCAAGCGGTGGCGGCCGACCCAGGGCTTCTTCGCGCTGATCCTCGCCGTCGAGGCGATGGTGGTCATCTCCTTCGAGGCCACCGACGTCTTCCTCTTCTACATCTTCTTCGAAGCCATGCTCATCCCGATGTACTTCCTCATCGGCGGCTTCGGGGACCGGGCGGGTGTCGACGACGCCACCGAGGGCGCGGCCCGGCGCTCGTCCGCCGCGGTGAAGTTCCTGCTGTACAACCTCGCCGGCGGTCTGATCATGCTGGCCGCGGTGATCGGCCTGTACGCCGTCACCGCCGACCAGCTCGGCACCGGCACGTTCTCGCTCCAGCAGATCGTGCAGGCCCGCGCGGCCGGCGACCTGACCATGGGCACGGGCATCGAGCGGCTGCTCTTCCTCGGCTTCTTCTTCGCCTTCGCGGTGAAGGCGCCGCTGTGGCCGCTGCACACCTGGCTGCCGGGCGCCATGGGCGAGTCCACGGCGCCGGTCGCCGTGCTGATCACCGCGGTGGTCGACAAGGTCGGCACGTTCGCGATGCTCCGCTTCTGCCTCCAGCTCTTCCCCGAGGCCAGCAAGTGGGCGACGCCGGTGGTCCTGGTGCTGGCGCTGATCAGCATCCTGTACGGCGCGCTGCTCGCGGTCGCCCAGAAGGACATCAAGCGCCTGGTGGCGTACGCGTCCATCTCGCACTTCGGCTTCATCATCCTCGGCGTCTTCGCGATGACCAGCCAGGGCCAGAGCGGCGCGACGCTCTACATGGTCAACCACGGCATCTCCACCGCCGCGCTGATGCTGGTGGCCGGCTTCCTGATCACCCGCCGCGGCTCCCGCCTCATCGCGGACTACGGCGGCGTGCAGAAGGTCGCCCCGGTACTGGCCGGCACCTTCCTGATCGGCGGCCTCGCCACGCTCTCGCTGCCCGGCCTCGCGCCGTTCGTCAGTGAGTTCCTGGTCCTGGTCGGCACGTTCAGCCGGTATCCGGTCCTCGGCATCATCGCCACCGTCGGCATCGTGCTGGCCGCGCTGTACGTCCTCGTGCTGTACCAGCGCACGATGACCGGGCCGGTCAGGGCGGAGGTCCGGGCCATGCCCGACCTCAAGGCCCGGGAGTTGGTGGTGGTGGCGCCGCTGATCGCGCTGCTGCTCTTCCTCGGCGTCTACCCGAAGCCCTTGACCAACCTGGTGAACCCCGCGGTGGACCACACCCTGTCCGTCGTGGACCAGCAGGACCCCAAGCCCGACGTCCGGGTCAACGCCGTGCCCGGTGAGGCCGGCACCGATCGAGATGCGGAGGCCGCGAAGTGACATCCGTGGCAGCGGTCCACAGTCTGTGGACGATGGCGGACGGGGCGGCCGGCTCGCCCCTCGCCCCCGGCGGCCCGAGCCGGATCCCGGCGCCGCACATCGAGTACGCCCAGCTGGCGCCCACCCTCATCGTGCTCGGCGCGGCCGTGCTCGGCGTGCTGGTCGAGGCGTTCTGGCCGCGCCGCGGCCGGTATTACGCGCAGGTGCTGCTCTCCGTGGTCGCGCTGGCCGCCGCGTTCGCCGCGGTCATCGGCCTCGCGGCCGGCGGCTTCGGCACGACGAAGGCGCACATCGCCGCGATGGGCGCGCTCGCGGTCGACGGCCCGGCGCTCTTCCTGCAGGGCACGATCCTGCTGGTCTCGCTGATCGCGATCTTCACCTTCGCCGAGCGCCGGCTGGATCCCGCGACGCACGGCCGCCCGGTGGACTCCTTCGCGGCCCAGGGCGCGGCGGTGCCCGGTGGCGAGGCCGAGAAGGCGGCGGTCAAGGCCGGGTTCACCACCACCGAGGTCTTCCCGCTCGCCCTCTTCGCGATCGGCGGCATGCTGGTCTTCCCGGCGGCCAACGACCTGCTGACGCTCTTCGTCGCGCTGGAGGTCTTCTCCCTCCCGCTGTACATCCTGTGCGCGCTCGCCCGCCGTCAGCGGCTCCTCTCGCAGGAGTCGGCGGTCAAGTACTTCCTGCTCGGCGCGTTCTCCTCGGCGTTCCTGCTGTTCGGCGTGGCGCTGCTGTACGGCTACGCCGGTACGGTCACGTACGCCGGCATCGCCGAGGTGGTGAGCGACGGCGCCAAGCAGATCGACCCGGCGCTCGCCGACACCATGGGCAACGACGCGCTGCTGCTGATCGGCGGCGCGCTCGTGGTGATGGGCCTGCTCTTCAAGGTCGGTGCCGTGCCGTTCCACATGTGGACGCCGGACGTGTACCAGGGCGCGCCCACCCCGGTGACCGGCTTCATGGCCGCCGCCACCAAGGTCGCCGCGTTCGGCGCGCTGCTGCGCCTGCTGTACGTCGCGCTGCCGGGCCTGCGCTGGGACTGGCGGCCGGTCATGTGGGGCGTGGCGATCCTGACGATGCTGGCCGGTGCGGTCATCGCGGTCACCCAGACCGACGTGAAGCGGCTGCTGGCGTACTCCTCCATCGCGCACGCCGGGTTCATCCTGGCCGGTGTGATCGCCACCAGCGAGGACGGCATCTCCTCGGTGCTGTTCTACCTGCTGGCGTACTCCTTCGTGACGCTCGGTGCGTTCGCGGTGGTCACGCTGGTGCGGGACGCGGGCGGCGAGGCGACCCAGCTGGCCAAGTGGGCGGGGCTGGGGCGGCGTTCGCCGCTGGTGGCCGCGGTCTTCGCGGTGTTCCTGCTGGCCTTCGCCGGTATCCCGCTGACCTCCGGGTTCGCGGGCAAGTTCGCGGTCTTCAAGGCGGCGGCGGAGGGCGGCGCCGGCTGGCTGGTCGTGATCGGTGTGCTCTCGTCCGCGATCGCCGCGTTCTTCTACATCCGGGTCATCGTCCTGATGTTCTTCAACGAGCCGAAGGCGGACGGTCCGACGGTGGCGGTGCCCAGCCCGCTGACCATGACGGCCATCGCGGTCGGCGTCGTGGTGACCCTGGTACTGGGCCTCGCGCCGCAGTACTTCCTCGACCTGGCGGGGCAGGCGGGCGTGTTCGTCCGCTGACCGGGGCCAGGTGCCCGTACGTACGCCGCTGCCCGGCGCTCCGTGAGGAGGCCGGGCAGCGGCGTACGTCTGCGGGACGGCCGGCTACGTCAGCCGTTCTGCCGGAAGCCGTCCAGCGACGAGGGGTCGATGGACGGGAGGTCCGTCGTGCCCTCGGTGCGGGTGAAGACGTCCTCCTCGCCCGAGGCCCAGGTGACGGTGAGCTTCTTGCCCCGCAGGCTCTTCACCGTGCCCTCGGCGTGCGCGGTGTCGCCGTCGGTGCACTTGAAGGCGAGCTTGGGCGGCGTGCCGTCGACGACCTTGCCGCCGCAGGACTTCTTGCCGATCAGGACGGCCTTGTCCTTCGAGACGGAGAGGATCAGCAGGCCCTTGTCGGCGTGGGAAGCGGCGGTGGTCCAGCCGCCCTCCAGGGCGGCCACGGTGACCTTGCCGCTCCCGTCGCCGGGCGTCGGGCCGGCCGACGAGGCGGACGGCGACGGCGACGTCGATCCCTTCGCGCCACCGTCGCCACCGCCACCGCAGCCGGCGAGCAGGAGCGTGGCGGCGGCGGCCGCGGCGGCGAACGGAATGCCCTTGCGCACGATGTTCTCCTCGGGGAAGACGGTCAGTTGGTGGCGGTCGGCAGGTCGGGCTTCGGGATTTCCACCTTGCCTTCGGCCCTCTTGTAGTCCTCGTTGAGGCCGAGCTTCCAGTCGACGGAGAGCGTGCTGCCGATCCGCCGCACCTTGCCCATCGATCGGGTGTCGTTGCCGTTGCACTGCAGCGCCAGCATGGTGGTCCCCATGTCCCTGACCTTGCCCTGGCAGACGGTCTTGCCGACGGTCAGCGTCGCGGACTCGCCAATGATCGCGAGGGTGACCGTGCCGTCCCCGGACTGCGTCTGCCAGGCGCCGTCGATCCCGCCCGCGGCCTTGTCGCCGTCCGCGGACTTCGACGGGCTCGGCTTGCTCTCCTTGCCACCCTCGCTGCTGCTGCCGCAACCACTGAGCAACAGCGCGGCGATGGCGGCCGCCCCGGCGATCTGCGCTGCCTTGCGCACGTACGTCTCCTCCGTTGTGGGACAGGTTTCGAGAGGCTAGCAGTCACGCGCATGACAACCGCCCCAATGGCCCCGTGGCGCACTTCTCGCCCATCGGGTCGCACGCACCCGTTTCGTACCAGCCTTCCGAGACGTACATAAAGAGTTGGCAATGTCCGGAAATGGATTGGCGTACCCCCCAGAGGGGTCCTAGCGTCCTTTCGGGGCGCGGCCGGGGTGGGGCTGTGGCCGTAGGGGGGACACGTGGCTCATGCCAGCACGCGGTTCACGGTCGACCGGACCGTGCCAGGGCTGATGGTGAAAATCGGTGACTATCCGCTGCACCACGGCGGGGTGGGGGCGATCCGCAGCTTGGGACGGCTGGGCGTGCCCATGTACGCGATCACGGAGGACAGATACACGCCCGCAGCGGCGTCCCGGTACCTCCACGGGCGGTTCGTCTGGCCGACCACCGGACGCGAGGACCCCGAGCGGCTGGTCGACGGCCTGCTGCGAATCGGCCGCCGGATCGGCCGGCCGACGGTCCTGATACCGACCGACGAGGAGGCCGCGGTCCTGATCGCCGAGCACGCGGACGTCCTGTCCGACCGCTTCCTGTTCCCGCGCACGCCGCGCGGGCTCTCCCGCAGAGTGGCCAGCAAGCAGGGCCTGCACGAACTGTGCATCGAGCACGGCATCCCGTCCCCCCGGGCGGTCTTCCCGCAGACGCAGGAGGACATCGAGGACTTCGCCGGGTACGCCCGCTTCCCGGTCGTCGCCAAGAACCGCGAGGCGTTCCAGCGCCGCAGCCGGCCCGCGGTGAACGGCACCACACGCATCGCCGACGCCGCGCACCTGAGGCGGCTCGCCAAGGCCTGGGGCCCGCGTCCGGGCGTGATCCTCCAGGAGTACCTCCCGCGCGAGGAGGCCGAGGACTGGGTCGTGCACGCGTACTTCGACGCGGACAGCGCGGCACTGTCGATGTTCACCGGGGTCAAGGTCCGCTCCTGGCCGCCGCACGCCGGGATGACCGCCTGCGCTTACGTCGTCGGCAACCCCGAACTGGCGGAGATGACCGCCCAGTTCATCAAGCGCATCGGCTTCAGCGGCATCGTCGACCTGGACTGGCGCTACGACCGGCGGGACCGCCGCTACAAGCTGCTGGACTTCAATCCGCGGATGGGCGCGCAGTTCCGGCTCTTCGAGAACGAGGCCGGGGTGGACGTGGTCCGCGCCCAGCACCTGGACCTGACCGGGCGCGCGGTGCCGGAGGCCGAACAGCGCGACGGGCACCGCTTCGTCGTGGAGAACATCGACCTGCCCGCCTGGCTGGCCTACCGCCGCAGCGGCTACACCACGCCGCACGTGCCGGACCGCCCGGCGGGCACCGAGCTGGCCTGGCTGGCCGCCGACGACTTGAAGCCGTTCTTCACCATGCTCGCGCGGTTCGTCCGCCCGGGCGCCAAACACCTCTGGCAGATGTGGCGCGGCCGGGCGGGCCGGCACCACGACGGCTGACGCCCGCGCCCCTCGTACCGCTCCGCACGATCTGCCGTTCCGACTCCGCGCACGGCTCCGGGCAGCGCGGCCCGGGCCGTGCCCGGCACGCCGTACATCGCACGACGCATCAGCAGCACCCTGGGGAGGGAAACCCGAGTGAACACTCCGGTAGCAGTCATCGGCGCAGGCCCCTTCGGCCTGTCCACCGCCGCTCATCTCCGCGCACGCGGCATACCCGTCCGCACCTTCGGCCGCCCGATGGTGAGCTGGAGCGAGCACATGCCGGCCGGCATGCTGCTCAAGTCCACGCCGGCGGCGTCCAGCATCGACACCCCGCAGCCCGGCCACACGCTCGTCGACTACTGCGCGGCCGCGGGGGAGCGGCGGTACGAGTCGGACTGGGACATCATCCCGGTGGAGACCTTCGTCCGGTACGGCCGGTGGTTCCAGGAGCGGCTGGTGCCGGACCTGGAGGAGACCCGGGTGGTCTCCGTCGACCGGCAGCAGGGCGGCTTCGAGCTGAAGCTGGACAGTGGCGAGCAGTTCGAGGCCCGCGCGGTGGTCGTGGCCACGGGGCTCACCGGCTTCGCGCACGTGCCCGCCGAACTCGCCGAGGCCGCACCGGACGGACCGTCCCCCACTGGGCCCGTCTCGCACAGCTCCCAGCACGCCGACCTGTCCGGGTTCGCCGGCCGGGAGGTGGCGGTCGTGGGGGCCGGGCAGTCGGCGCTGGAGAGCGCGGTGCTGCTCGCGGACGCCGGGGCGACCGTACGGGTGGTGGCCCGGGGTCGGCAGGCGGTCGGCTTCGGCGCGCCGCCGGACCGGCAGCCCAAGCTGCGCCCCGAGACGCCGTTCGGCAACGCCTGGTCGCTGTACGCCTTCTCGTACCACGCGGACGGCTTCCGGTTCCTGCCGGCGCCGGCGCGGCAGTTGCTGGTCAAGCGGGTGCTGGGGCCGCTGGGCGCGTGGTGGCTGCGGGACCGGTTCGTGGGCCGGGTGCAGGTGACGGCGGGGCGCCGGATCGTCCGGACCCGGGTCGAGGACGGCCGTACGGTGCTGTCGCTGCGCGGTGACGACGGGTACGACGGCGAGCTGGCCGCCGACCACGTGCTGGCGGCCACGGGCTACCGGGTGGACCTGGGCGCGCTGGAGTTCCTCGGCCAGGGGCTGCGGACGGAGCTGGCGGTGGGTGCCGGCGGGCCGCGGCTGGGCGCCGGGTTCGAGTCGTCGGTGCCGGGGCTGTACTTCACGGGGCTGCCGGCGGCGGCCAGTTACGGGCCGGTGATGCGGTTCGTGTGCGGGACGGAGTTCGCCTCCCCGCGGCTGGCCGCTTCGCTGGCCGGCAGGCGATAACGCTCTGTTAGGGGCGTCTTCCGTGGGGCCGCGGCTGCGGGCCGTGGGCGGCTGGTCGCGCAGTTCCCCGCGCCCCTGAGCGGGCGGGCCCCGTACGGCACGTGTTGCCGTACGGGGCCCGCCCGTTCTCCGGGCTCACACCGCCGTGCGCGGGATCCGGCGCTCCCAGCTGCGGCGGAAGATCTCTTCCTCGCCGTCGTGGCAGACGACCTCGTTCTTCGTCACGAAGTCGCCGGCGTCGGTGGTGATCTCCGAGCGGGTCCGGACCCGGGCGTCCCAGCCCAGGTCCGGGCGGCGCAGCCGGATCGACCAGTCCGAGCGGGTCGCCGCGCTCTCCGGGTCCGCGCTGTCGATGCGGTACGTCTCCAGCGCGTCCTCGGTGAACTCCAGCCCGTCCGGGTAGATCCGGGTGCCGCCGTACCGGGGGTCCACCTCCAGCGTCCAGGTGCCGGCCGCGACGTCCCGGACGACCTTGCGCTCGGGGCGCTGGTCGCCGCCGTCGGGGAAGACCACGCCCAGCGGCTCGGACTGCTCGGGCTGCTCGAAGGTGATCTCCGGTTCGTCGGCGCGCGGGGTGCGGACCGGCAGTTCGACCGAGCTGGCGGCCGGGTCGACGGTCCAGCCCGCCTCGCTGCCCGCGTGCGGCCAGACCCACGGCCAGTACGCGGAGGAGAGCGCGACGCGGATGCGGTGCCCGGCCGGGAACGCGTGCCCGATGCCGTTCAACTCGAAGGTCACGTCCTCCGTGGTGCCGGGCATCCACTCCACGGCCCGATCCCGGCCGTGCCGGGTGAGCAGGTTGAGCACGCCGCGGGTGACCAGCGTGGACGAGCCGTCGGGCGCCACGTCGCAGATGCGGGCGATGACCTGACCGCGCGGCACCTCGGAGGTCAGCCGCAGGGTGACCCGGGGGCGGCCCAGGATCTCCACCCGCTCGGTCAGCTCCGGCAGGTCGAAGCAGACCGAGCGGCCGTCCTCCTCGCGCTGGTCGGGCGGCAGGTCGGCGTCGTTGCCGAACGGGAAGTAGCGGCCCGCGTCGACGCCGGTGTGCTGCGGCGAACGGACCAGCAGCGGCCGGTCGCCGGGCAGCGGGTACGCGGTCGGGGTCACGTGCGGGGAGGGCCAGGCGGGGTCGGCGACCCAGCGGCCCGGCAGCTCGTCGTAGACGGTGGCCGGCGGGTGCGACTCGCTGATCCACGAGCGCAGCAGCGGGTCGTCCTCGACGCTGCGGGCCCCCGCGCCGGAGGCGCTGTCGGACTCGCCCTTGAGCCAGTGGTCCCACCAGCGCAGCGTCTCCTGGAGGAAGCCGATCGCGGGGCCCGGCGGCAGGCCGCGGTCGGGGTACTGGTGCGACCAGGGCCCGATGATGCCGCGGACGGGCGCGTCGAGGTGCTCGGCCAGCCGCAGCACCGTGTCGCGGTACGGGTCGTGCCAGCCGCCCACCGCGAGCACCGCCGCCTTGATCGTCGAGTAGTCCTCGCAGACGCTGCCGTGCTGCCAGTACGCGTCCCGGGATTGGTGCGCCAGCCAGGTGTGCAGGAACGGGTCGACCGCTTCGAGGCGGTCGGTCCACTGCTTGCGCCAGCCGTCGCCGACCTGCGCCGGGTCCGGCGGCCGGGAGACGAAGGCGAGCATCGTGGCGGCCCAGGCGTGCATGTCGACGGCGAGCAGCGAGCCGCCCGTGTAGTGCACGTCGTTGTCGAACCGGTCGTCGGCCGAGCAGACCGTGACGATCGCCTTGAGCGCCTCGGGCGCACGCGCCGCGAGCTGGAGGCTGTTGAAGCCGCCCCAGGAGATGCCGAACATGCCCACCTTGCCCGAGCACCAGGGCTGCGCGGCCAGCCACTCGATGACGGCCACCCCGTCGGCGAGCTCCGTCTCGGAGTACTCGTCGGTCGGCAGCCCCTCGGAATTGCCGTGGCCGCGGACGTCGACGCGGACGGAGGCGTAGCCGTGGCCCGCGTAGTAGGGGTGGCGCTGGGCGTCGCGCGGCGCGGTCCAGTCGCTGAGCCGGTAGGGCAGGTATTCGAGGAGCGCGGGGACGGGCTCCGTGCCGTACGGGCGCCAGATGCGGGCGTAGAGCCGGGTGCCGTCCGGGAGGGGGATGCGGACGTCCTCGCAGAACGTGCGGTGCGGGAAGTCGGTCCGGATGTGCATGGGGGCAGGTCCAATGAGCGTTAGTGGACGGGGTGCATGGTGCGGCGCAGCCACGGCCCTGCGGCGATCACCGCGAGGCCCGCGACGACCGCGAAGGCGCCGTTGAGGCCGAAGTACAGGTCGTTGGATATTTCACCGAAGAACTTCACGGCCTGTGCCTGGATGCCGTTGGCCAGGGCGAGCGAGAGGAACCACAGGGCCATCGTCTGGCTGGCGAAGGCGGCCGGCGCGAGCTTGGTCGTCGCGGACATGCCGGTGGTCTCCAGCAGGATGTCGCCGAGGCCGAGCAGCACGTACGAGATCAGGATCCACCAGGCCGCCATCTTCCAGTCGCCGCTCCGCCCGTGCGTCGCGGGCACCATGACGAGGAAGGACAGCCCGCCGAGAATGACGCCGTACGCGATCTTGTGCGAGGCGTGCGGCTGGCGCTTGCCGAGCTTGACCCAGACGGCCGCGACGACCGGCGCGAGCAGCACCTCGGCGCCGCCGAGCACCGAGTTGTACCAGGTGGAGGGGAACTCCCAGCCGAGGACCGCCGTGTCGGCGTGGTCCGCCGCCAGCAGCGTCATCGTCGAGTACGACTGGAAGAGGACGAAGTTGAAGACCACCGAGGCGGCGAAGAGCACGAGGTACGGGCGGAGCCGGCCGCGCTCCGCCGCCTCGACCCGGGGGCTGCGGAACATCACCACGAAGTAGGCGACGGGCGCGAGCACCGAGACCACCGTCAGGACGTCCACGGTGCGGTCCATGGTCAGCCACCCGGCCGGTGTCAGGCTCGTGGCGACGGCGGTGACCAGCACGCAGCCGCCGACGATCAGCCAGGTCGCGCGGCGCATCGCCGCCGGCGGCAGGGCGAACTCCGCGCTGTGCTTGCGGCCGGCGAGCCCCTTGCGGCCCGCGACGTACTGGATGAGGCCCAGCGTCATGCCGACCGCGGCCGCCGAGAAGCCCCAGTGCCAGCCCTGCTTCTGCCCCAGCCAGCCGATGACCAGCGGGGCGAGGAAGGCACCGATGTTGATGCCCATGTAGTACAGCGCGAAGCCGGCGTCCCGGCGCTCGTCCTCGGTGGCGTAGAGCTTGCCGACCATGGTCGAGACGTTCGGCTTCAACAGGCCCGTGCCGGCGATGATCAGCGCCAGGCCCACCCAGGTCATCGTCGCGGTGGGCACCGCCATGGAGTAGTGGCCGCAGGCGATGAGGATGCCGCCCCACAGCACGGCGCGGTAGGAGCCGAGCATCCGGTCCGCGAGCCAGCCGCCGGCGACCGAGACGAGGTAGACCAGCGTGCCGTAGGCGGCGGTGACGGACGCGGCGGTGTTACCCGCCATGCCCAGCCCGCCGTGCGCGACCGTGTCGGCGAAGTACAGGACCAGGATGGCCTGCATGCCGAGGAAGGAGAACCGCTCCCAGACCTCCAGGCCCGAGAGGGTCAGCAGGCCGCGGGGGTGGCCGAGGAAGGAACGGGCGTCGCGAGGGTGCGGTGGTCCGGACACGGCTGTGGCTCCTGGTGCTGGCGGGGATCAACCAGCGACTGCTCTCCGTTCCGCCCCGCACAAAACCCGCAACCGTGGGTGATCAAGAACATACCGGGCCGGGTGCCCGGTGACCCGTGGCCCGAGGAGACCATGGAGACGGGCAGGCGCTCACGGTGATCGAACTGGGACCGGATACGCTGGCCAATGGTGGAGACAGCGACAGATCGACAATCAGTTTGATCGTCAGCAGACAGGAGTAACCCTCGTGACCGTCGTCGGGCCCTTCGGGCTGAGCGTGCGGGACCAGGCTCTTGAGGCCGATGTCCAGGCCGGGTTGGCGGCTGTCGAGGAGGGCCTGCTGGAGGCCACCAAGAGCGACGTGCCGTTCATCACCGACGCCGCGCAGCATCTCGTCCGCGCAGGCGGCAAGCGCTTCCGGCCGCTGCTGGGCATGCTCGCCGCGCAATTCGGCGACCCGCACGCCCCGGGCGTGGTGCCCTCGGCCGTGGTCGTGGAGCTGACCCACCTGGCGACGCTGTACCACGACGACGTCATGGACGAGGCCGCCGTGCGCCGCGGCGTCCCCAGCGCCAACGCCCGCTGGGACAACTCCGTCGCGGTCCTCACCGGCGACTTCCTCTTCGCGCGCGCTTCGCACATGCTGGCCGACCTCGGCCCGGAGGCGGTCCGCATCCAGGCCGAGGCGTTCGAGCGCCTGGTGACCGGCCAGATCCTGGAGACCGCCGGGCCGCGCGACGGCCGCGACCCGGTCGACCACTACCTCGACGTGCTCGCCGGCAAGACCGGTTCGCTGATCGCCGTCGCCTGCCGCTTCGGCGCGATGATGGCCGGCTCCGACGAGTCCACGGTCAACATCCTCACGCAGTACGGCGAGCGGCTCGGCACCGCCTTCCAGCTCGCCGACGACGTGCTGGACATCGCCAGCGACTCCCACGAGTCCGGCAAGACCCCCGGCACCGACTTGCGCGAGGGCATCCCCACGCTGCCGGTCCTGCACCTCCGGGCGCTCGCCGCCTCGGAGGGGGCGAGCGAAGCGGACCGCGCGCTGGCCGCCCTCCTGGAGGAGGACCTCACCGACGACGCCCGGCATGCCGAGGCGCTCGCCGGGCTGCGCGCCCACCCCGCCCTGGAGCAGGCCCGCCGCGACACGGTCCGGTACGCGCAGGAGGCCCGCGCGACGCTGGCGCCGCTGCCGGAGTGCCCGGCGAAGACGGCGCTGCAGGAGCTGTGTGACGCGGTGGTGCACCGCGCGGGCTGAGCCCGTCGCCGGCCGCGCCTTCTCAGGGGCGGTCTCATCCTTCAGCAGTACACGGTTCCAGCCCCGGGGCTGACGCTTTGTGATGGCGGATTTGGTGGCATTGACCCCACCACGCCACGGTAGAGCGGGCCACAATGAGCCCGAGGTGTGGACGAGTGCGTTGGTCGAGACCGCCGCCTACGACGGAGGGTGCACATGCCACGGAACGAACCGAAACGGATCACCGGCGAATGGGATGACGGAGGGGACCGGCCGCGACGGAGCAAGCTCGTCCGGTACGGCGTTCCGGTCGCGGTGGCGGGGGTGGCGGCGGCGACGATCGGGCTGGTCCCGGCGTTCGCCGGCCCCGGCGCCCCCGACCTGCCGGAGATATCGGCGCAGGATCTCATCGCCAAGGCAGCGGCGTCGGACGTGCAGCAGCTGTCCGGCACGGTACGGATCAGCACCGACCTCGGCCTGCCGGAGCTGCCCGGCGGCATGAGCGCCGGCGCGTTCGGCGAATCGGGCGGGGACAAGGACGGCGGAGCCGCCGACCCCAAGGACAAGCTGATGGAGCTGGCCTCCGGCACGCACACGCTGCGGGTGGCCGCCGACGGCGCCGACCGGCAGCGGGTGTCGGTCATCGACAAGGCCGCCGAGTACAGCCTGGTCCGCAACGGCGACAAGGTATGGGCGTACGACAGCGGCAGCAACACCGCCTTCCGCGCCACCGGCCCGCAGGCCGAAAAGCACGCGACGCCGCGGTCCATGGGGGACATGACCCCGCAGAAGCTCGCGAAGCAGGCCTTGGAGGCGGCCGGTGACACCACGTCGGTCACCGTCGACGGCACCGCGAAGGTCGCCGGCCGGGACGCCTATCAGCTGCTGGTCAAGCCCAAGCAGGCCGGCTCGACCGTGGGCGCGATCCGCGTCGCGGTGGATGCGCAGAACGGCGTGCCGCTGCGGTTCACGCTGTCCCCGAAGAGCGGCGGCGCACCGGTCGTCGAGGCGGGCTTCACCTCGGTGGACTTCGCGAAGCCGGAGGCCGGCACGTTCGCCTTCAGCCCGCCCGAGGACGCGAAGGTCATCGACGGCGACGAGGTCCGTACGCAGCACGACCGCAAGGCCGAGAACCGCCCGAACAAGCTCCCCGGGCTGCCGCAGGAGCTGACCGGGGCGGGCGCCCGGGACGCCGACGGCATGGACGTCATCGGCCACGGCTGGACCGCGATCGCGAAGATCGACGGCGGCTCCGAGGGCAAGGGCGAGAAGGCGGCCACCGGGCGCAAGGCGGGCGCCACCGGCGACGCCGCCGCGTTCATGGACTCCCTGGGCGAGAAGGTGACCGGCACGTTCGGCTCCGGGCACGTCTTCAGCACCCGCCTGGTGAACGCCCTGGTGACGGACGACGGCACGGTCTACGTCGGCGCCGTCGACCGGCAGTCGCTGATCAAGGCGGCGAACGCGGCGAAGTGACCGCGCCGAGGTGACCGCGCCGAGGTGACCGCGGCGAGGCGATCGCGCCGAGGTGAGGGCGATGCAGTGACCTCGATGCAGTGACCGCGGCGAGGCGGCCGCGGTGCAGTGACCCGGTGGTGGCCCCGGCCACCGCCCGGTGGTCCCGGCGGACGGCCGAGGGGCGCGGCCCGTGCTTCGCGCGCGGCGCGCCCCTCGGCCCGGCTCACAGTGGGGGAGCGCATGGCGCCACCGTCATCGGACGGGGTCCGTGGAACGGAACCGCAGGGTGGCGCGGTGGGCCCGCCCGTCATCGAGACGCGCGGACTGACCAAGACGTACGGGAGCGGACGGCCGGCCGTCGAGGGGCTCGACCTGTCCGTGCCGGCCGGCAGCATCTTCGGCTTCCTCGGCCCCAACGGCTCCGGCAAGACCACCACCATCCGCATGCTGATGGGGCTCATCCAGCCGACGGCGGGCGGCGCGCGGCTGCTCGGCGAGCCGATGCCCGCCGCCGCGCGCCGGGTGCTGCCCCGGATCGGCGCGCTCATCGAGGGCCCCGCCCTCTACGGCTTCCTCACCGGCCGGGCGAACCTGCTGCGGTACGACGCCGCCGACCCGACCGCCGATCCCCGCACCCGCGCCGCGCGGGTGACCGCCGCGCTGGAACGGGTGGGCCTGGCCGCCGCGGCCGGCAAGCGGGCGCGCGCGTACTCGCTCGGCATGAAACAGCGGCTCGGGCTCGCCGCGGCCCTGCTCCAACCCCGTGACCTGCTGATCCTGGACGAGCCGACCAACGGCCTGGACCCGCAGGGCATGCGGGAGATCCGCGGCCTGGTGCGCGAGCTGGCCGCGGACGGCACGACCGTCTTCCTCTCCTCCCATCTCCTCGACGAGATCGAGCAGGTGTGCACGCACGCCGCGGTGATGTCCAGCGGCCGGCTGATCACTCAGGGCACGGTCGCCGGGCTCGCGGCCGGGGCGCGCGGCCGGTTGGCCGTCACCACCCCGGACACCGCGGACGCGGTACGGATCCTCAAGGAGCACGGCCTCGCCGACCTCGTGGTCACCGGGGACCGGGTCACGGGCGAGCTGCCCCCGGGCACCGACGGGGGCGAGCCGGATCCGGCCGATCTGAACGCCGCGCTCGTCGTGGCCGGGGTACGCGTCCGCGCCTTCGGGACCGAACGCCCCTCATTGGAAGACGTCTTCGTGGCACTGACGGGGGAGGGCTTCGATGTCGCGGGCTGACACGCGGGCGGACACGCAAGCGGACGGGGAGCTGGGCGTGTCGGGCGATCGTGCCCCGCGTCCCCTCTGGTCGCTCGGCCTGCTGCGCAACGAGCTCGGCACGACCTTCCGGCGGCGTCGCACGCTCATGCTGCTCGCCGTCCTGGCCTGCGTCCCCGTACTGGTCGGGATCGCGGTCCGGGTCCAGACCGCGGACGGCGGCGGGCGGGGCGGGCCGGCGTTCATCTCGCTGGTGACCAACAACGGGTTGTTCCTGGTCTTCACCTCGCTCGCGGCCACGCTCCCGGTGTTCCTGCCGATGGCGCTGGCGGTGGTCGCCGGGGACGCGATCGCGGGCGAGGCGGGCGCCGGGACGCTGCGCTACCTGCTGGTCGCGCCGGCCGGGCGGACCCGCCTGCTGCTCGTCAAGTACGCCGCCGCGCTGGCGTTCTCGCTGGCCGCGACCCTGGTGGTGGCGGCCTCCGCGCTGATCGTCGGCGTGCTGCTGTTCCCGTTGGGCGAGGTCACGCTGCTGTCGGGTACGGCCGTTCCGTTCACCGAGGGTCTGCTGCGGGCGCTCGCGGTCGCGGGCATGGTCGCGCTGTCGCTGACCGGTGTGGCGGCGCTGGGCCTGTTCGTCTCCACGCTCACCGGAAGCGGGATCGCGGCGATGGCGACCACGGTGGGCCTGGTGCTCACGGCGCAGATCCTGGACGCCCTGCCCCAGCTGGCGGCCGTACAGCCGTACCTCTTCCCGCACTACTGGCTGAGCTTCGCCGACCTGCTCCGCGACCCGGTCTACTGGGACGACATCCGCTCCAACCTGGGCTTGCAGGCGGTCTACGTGCTCCTCTTCGGCTCGGCGGCCTGGGCCCGCTTCACCACGCGGGACATCACGGCCTGAGGGGCGCTCGGCCTGTGCGGGCCGGCCGAGCCGGGCCGGGACCACCGGGGCCGGGCGCGCGCCTTCGGCCGGTTACGGCTTGGTGGGTGACGCGGTGGGTGACGCGGTCGTCCCGGCGGTCGGCTCGGCAGCGGGCGCGCCGGCCGACTCGTCGGGGGCGCCGGTCGGCTCGTGAGGGGCGCCGGTCGGCTCGGCAGTCGGGGCCGCGGCCGGTCCGTCGGGAGTGCCGATCGACCCGTCGGGAGTGGTGATCGATCCGTCGGAAGTGGTGATCGACCCGTCGGGAGTGGCGGCCACCGCTGCCGGGCCGGCGCCCTCGGCCGCCGCTCCGGCGGCCGAGGAACGGGCGGCCGAGGCGCGGGCGGTGGCCAGGGCGGTCCGGGACGAGCGCGCCGTGCGCAGCGCGTCCCAGGTCAGGAAGGCCAGGGCCAGCCACACCAGCACGAAGCCCGTCCAGCGCTCGGGCGGCATGGCCTCGTGGAAGACGGTGATGCCCAGCACGAACTGGAAGGTCGGCGCGAGGTACTGGAGCATGCCGAGCATCGACAGCGGCAGCCGCACCGCGGCCATGCCGAAGGCGATCAGCGGCAGGGCGGTGGCGAGCCCGCTGCCCGCGAGCAGCGCGGACTGTCCGATGCCGCCGCTGACGAAACCGGACTCGCCGCGTACGCCGAGCAGGACGAGGCAGGCCAGCGCGGGCAGGAACTGGATCGCCGTCTCCGTGCCGAACCCCTCGATGCCGCCGAGCTGGATGCCCTTCTTCACCAGGCCGTACGTGGCGAAGGAGAAGGCGAGCAGCAGCGCGATCCACGGCACCCGGCCGTACGCGACGGCCATGATCAGCACCGCCAGCGTGCCGACGCCCACCGCGGCCCACTGCAGCGGGCGCAGCCGCTCACGCAGGAAGATCACGCCAAAGGCGATGCTGACCAGCGGGTTGATGAAGTAACCGAGGGACGCCTCCAGCACGTGGCCGGAGTTGACCGCCCAGATGTAGAGGTACCAGTTGACCGAGATGACGGCGGCCGCGACCACGACCAGGCCGAGCCGCTTCGGCTGCCGCAGCAGCGGGCGTATCCACGACCAGCGGCGCAGTGCGGCCAGCATGATCAAAGCCACTGGCAGCGACCAGGCCATGCGGCTGGCCAAAATCTCGGTGGGGGACGCGGCGGACAGCAGGTGCCAGTAGAGGGGGAGGACGCCCCACAGGCCGTACGCGACGAAGCCGTAGAGCAGGCCGGTGCGCTGGTCGGACTGAGCGGACAAGGGTTCCTCCTGGGCGGGACGGGCGCGGTGCGGCGGGTGGCTCTCCGAAGGTCGCGCAGCCCTCCGAAGGTCGCGCAGCTCTCCGAAGGTAACGCCGCCCACACCGCCTGTCATGCCCGTATCTCAAATACGGTCGTTACAGATCCGGTTCCGGGCAGGGCGCTGAGCGAACCGCGGGAGGTGTCGGAAGCGCGGGAAGGCGGGAAGTGCGGGAACCGCGGGGGCGGAGGCAGGGGCGGGGCAGGGCGAGGCACACGCACGGCTGCCCAGGACCGACGCAGGGCGGACGCAGGGCGGGGGCACACGCACCGCTGCCCGGGACCGACGCAGGCCGGTCCCGGGCAGCCGGGAAGAGCGGCGGCGGCCGACGGACGGCCGCCCGGCGGGTCAGCCGACGACCGTCCAGGTGTCGTTGCCGGCGAGCAGGGTGGCGAGGTCGCCCTTGCCCTTCTGCTCGATGGCGGCGTCCAGCTGATCGCTCATCTCCGTGTCGTAGACCGGCCGGTCCACGCTGCGCAGCACGCCGATGGGCGTGTGGTGCAGGGTGTCCGCGTCGGCGAGCCGGGAGAGGGCGAAGGCCGTGGTGGGGGAGGGGTTGTGCGCGTCGTGCACCAGCACGCCCGCGGTGCCCTCCCGGGTGACGTCGATGACCCGCAGGTCGCCCGTGGCCGGGTCGCGCACGACACCCTTGGATCCGAGGCCGTCCTCGGCGGGCGCGCCGAACCGGATCGGCTGCCCGTGCTCCAGGCGGATGACGGCCTCCTGGGCCTGCTCCTTGTCCTTGAGCGCCTCGAAGGCGCCGTCGTTGAAGATGTTGCAGTTCTGGTAGATCTCCACCAGCGCCGTGCCCGGGTGCTCGGCGGCCTGGCGGAGCACCGAGGTGAGGTGCTTGCGGTCGGAGTCGACGGTGCGCGCGACGAAGGACGCCTCGGCGCCGATCGCCAGCGAGACCGGGTTGAAGGGCGCGTCCAGCGACCCCATCGGCGTCGACTTGGTGATCTTGCCGACCTCGGAGGTGGGCGAGTACTGCCCCTTCGTCAGGCCGTAGATCCGGTTGTTGAACAGCAGGATCTTGAGGTTGACGTTCCGCCGCAGGGCGTGGATGAGGTGGTTGCCGCCGATGGAGAGCGCGTCGCCGTCACCGGTGACCACCCACACCGACAGGTCGCGCCGCGAGGAGGCGAGGCCCGTGGCGATGGCCGGGGCGCGGCCGTGGATGGAGTGCATCCCGTAGGTGTTCATGTAGTACGGGAAGCGGGAGGAACACCCGATGCCGGAGACGAAGACGATGTTCTCCTTCGCCAGGCCGAGCTCGGGCATGAAGCCCTGCACGGCGGCGAGGATGGCGTAGTCGCCGCAGCCGGGGCACCAGCGCACTTCCTGATCGGACTTGAAGTCCTTCATGGACTGCTTGGCCTCGGCCTTGGGCACCAGGGAAAGCGCCTCGATCTGCGCCGCACCCTCCGAGATCGTCTCAGTCATTGCTGGCCTCCTTCGGGCCCTGCTTCATTACCTTCTCGAGGTGGGCGGCGAGCTGCTCTGCCTTGAAGGGCATCCCGCTGACCTGGGTGTGCGACTGGGCGTCCACGAGGAACTTGGCGCGCAGCAGCGTGGCGAGCTGGCCCAGGTTCATCTCGGGGACGACCACCTTGTCGTAACGCCCCAGCACCGCACCGAGATTCCCCGGGAAGGGGTTGAGGTGGCGCAGATGCGCCTGGGCGATGCTTCCGCCCGCCCGGCGTACGCGGCGCACCGCCGCGGTGATCGGGCCGTACGTCGAGCCCCAGCCGATGACCAGGGTGTCGGCGTCCTCCGAGGGGTCGTCGACCTCCAGATCGGGCACCTCGATGCCGTCGATCTTGGCCTGCCGGGTGCGGACCATGAAGTCGTGGTTGGCCGGGTCGTAGGAGATGTTGCCCGTGCCGTCCTGCTTCTCGATGCCGCCGATGCGGTGCTCCAGGCCCGGGGTGCCGGGCACCGCCCACGGCCGGGCCAGGGTCTGCGGGTCGCGCTTGTACGGCCAGAAGACCTCGGTGCCGTCCGCCAGCTCGTGATTGGCGGAGGTGGCGAACTGCACGCGCAGGTCGGGCAGTTCGTCGACCTCCGGGATGCGCCACGGCTCGGAGCCGTTGGCCAGGTAGCCGTCGGAGAGCAGGAAGACCGGCGTGCGGTACGTCAGCGCGATACGGGCCGCGTCCAGCGCCGCGTCGAAGCAGTCCGCCGGTGTCCTCGGCGCCACGATCGGCACCGGGGCCTCGCCGTTGCGCCCGTACATCGCCTGCAGCAGGTCGGCCTGCTCGGTCTTGGTCGGCAGGCCCGTCGAGGGGCCGCCGCGCTGGATGTCCACGATCAGCAGCGGCAGCTCCAGGGAGACGGCCAGGCCGATCGTCTCCGACTTCAGCGCCACGCCCGGGCCCGAGGTGGTCGTCACCGCCAGCGAGCCGCCGAACGCCGCGCCCAGCGCCGCGCCGATGCCCGCGATCTCGTCCTCCGCCTGGAAGGTCCGCACACCGAAGTTCTTGTGCTTGGACAGCTCGTGCAGGATGTCGGAGGCCGGGGTGATCGGGTACGAGCCGAGGTAGAGCGGCAGGTCCGCCTGGCGGCCCGCGGCGACCAGGCCGTAGGACAGCGCCAGGTTCCCGGAGATGTTCCGGTACGTGCCGGTCGGGAACGCCTTGGTCGCCGGCGCCACCTCGTAGGAGACCGCGAAGTCCTCCGTGGTCTCACCGAAGTTCCAACCCGCCCGGAAAGCGGTGACGTTGGCCTCCGCGATCTCCGGCTTCTTGGCGAACTTCTGCCGCAGGAACGCCTCGGTGGACTCCGTCGGGCGGTGGTACATCCACGACAGCAGGCCCAGCGCGAACATGTTCTTGCTCCGCTCGGCCTCCTTCCGGGACAGGCCGAAGTCCTTGAGCGCCTCGATGGTCAGCGTCGTCAGCGGCACCGGGTGGACGTTCCACGCCTCCAGCGAGCCGTCCTCCAGCGGGCTGGTGGTGTACCCCACCTTCGCCATGGGGCGCTTGGTGAACTCGTCGGTGTTCACGATGATGTCCGCGCCGCGCGGTACGTCCGCGAGGTTGGCCTTCAACGCCGCCGGGTTCATCGCGACCAGGACGTTGGGCGCGTCACCGGGCGTGAGGATGTCGTGGTCGGCGAAGTGCAGCTGGAAGCTGGAGACACCCGGCAGCGTGCCGGCGGGGGCCCGGATCTCGGCGGGGAAGTTCGGCAGCGTGGACAGGTCGTTGCCGAACGAGGCCGTCTCGGAGGTGAACCGGTCACCCGTGAGCTGCATACCGTCACCGGAGTCGCCCGCGAACCGGATGATCACCCGGTCCAGCCGGCGGACCTCCTTGCCGGCGCCGTTCTCCGTCGTGGGGGTGGACGTTCGTTCCCCCACGAGTGCACCGTCGGTCTTGTCGGCTGGGCTACTGACCTGGCTGGTCACTGCTTCGGACCTCCCTCGGGGCCTGGGGTGTCCCCGCCGTGGGCAGGGCATCCGGGACGCAACGTGCGGACCTGTCGTCCCATGGCCATCGTACGTGGGTAAGGGTCGCCTTCCCGGAGGCGATCACATGATGGACGCGCAAATGAGACGCCGTGCTCGCATCGTGGACAGGCGAGCGGGTTGCCGCTCTGTCGTATTTCGCCATGATTCATCCGCCCCCCGCGGCTTCTTCTGTAGGACGCTCCGTGCCTCGGCGCTGGTTCAGCGCGCCGTCCTCCGTGCCGGAGTGACGCCCCCCGCACCGGCGTCATCGACTGACAGCGTGTCAGGCGATCAGGAATTGAGATAGGTGAGTACCGCAAGCACACGACGGTGATCCCCGTCACTCGGAGCCAGCCCGAGCTTGAGGAAGATGTTGCTGACGTGCTTCTCCACCGCGCCGTCGCTCACCACCAGCTGCCGGGCTATCGCTGAGTTCGTCCGCCCCTCGGCCATCAGTCCCAGCACCTCGCGCTCCCGCGGCGTGAGGCCGGCCAGCACGTCCTGCCTACGGCTGCGGCCCAGCAACTGGGCGACGACCTCGGGATCGAGCGCCGTGCCGCCCTCCGCCACCCGCACCACCGCGTCGACGAACTCACGCACTTCTGCTACCCGGTCCTTGAGCAGATAGCCGACGCCTCGGCTCGAACCGGCCAGCAGCTCCGTCGCGTACTGCTCCTCGACGTACTGCGAGAGGACCAGAACCCCCAGATCGGGGTGGTCCCGGCGGAGCCGGACCGCGGCGCGCACCCCTTCGTCCGTATGTGTCGGTGGCATACGGACGTCCGCCACCACCACGTCCGGCAACGCCCCGTCGTCCGCCAGCTCCCCGATGACCTTGAGCAACGCCTCGGCGTCGCCCACACCCGCCACGACCTCGTGCCCCCGGTCCGTCAGCAGCCGTGTCAGCCCTTCTCTCAGCAGCACCGAGTCCTCGGCGATGACCACCCGCACGCTGTTCTCCACGATCTCCGGCTCCCCCACCCCGTTTTGGTTCGACGCTCTTCAGCATCCCAGGATTCGGACGCGCGCGTCGGATCACCGTGCGGGTTGTGGATAACTCGGAATGGCCGGTTGTGGACGACCGCGCGAGCGAGCGGAAAGCCGTACGATCACCGGCGCGCGGACGCGGTACGCCGAACGGCGGAGGCGGGTGCCGGCCCCCTCCGCCGCGCGAGGCACACCCGCCCCGCCGGACCGCCACCGCCGCCCGTCAGTCGCGCCAGGGCAGCTCCGCCGTGACCGCGGTCGGACCACCCGCCGGTGAGTCGACGACCAGCAGCCCGTCCACCGCGTCCAGCCGCTCGGCCAGCCCCGCCAGGCCACTGCCGGTCCCGGTGTGCGCGCCGCCCCGGCCGTCGTCGGTGACCAGCACCATCAGCCGGTCCTCGGCCCGCCACACGTCGACCGACGCGCCGCGCGCGGCCGCGTGCTCGGAGACGTTCTGCAGCAGCTCCGAGACCGTGAAGTACGCGATGCCCTCGATCGCCGCGGCAGGACGGGTGAACAGGTCCACGCTCACCTCCACCGGCACGGTGCAGCGCGCGGCGAGCGCCGACAGCGCGGGGCCCAGGCCGCGGTCGGTGAGGATCGCCGGGTGGATGCCGCGGGCGAAGTCGCGCAGCTCCTGAAGCGCGATCTTCACCTCGCCGTGCGCCTCGTCCACCATGCGGGCCGCCGCCTCCGGGTCCTCCTGGAGCTTCTCCTTGGCCAGCCCGAGATCCATGGCCAGTGCCACGAGGCGGGCCTGCGCGCCGTCGTGCAGGTCGCGCTCGATGCGCCGCAGGTCGGCCGCCGCGGTCTCGGTCACCGCCGTACGGTCCGACTCCAGCTCCGTGACCCGGTCGGCCAGCCGGGAGGGGCCGAGCAGCCCGTGCACCAGCAGCCGGTCCACCTGGCTCAGGCCGCGCACCGCGCCGCCCCACACCAGGACGAGCAGCAGGCCGACGGCGCTGGCCGCGGCGATCTCGCCGGGGGAGTCCAGGTAGATGTCGTGCGTCCCGTCGCCGTACAGCTGGATGCCCTCCTGGCCGAGGTACATGGGGAAGGTCCAGCGCCACAGCGGGTACGTGAACAGGCCCCAGGCGGCCGTCCACAGCGTCACCGACACGGAGAACGCGAAGACGGCCCACGGGAAGTGCAGCAGGCAGTAGAGGAAGTGCCGCCAGGAAGCGCCGCTCTTCAGTACGCCGCCGACCCGGCCCATGAAGCCCGGCCGGGCGGTCCGCACGGGCTCCGGGGCACGGACGTCGAGGCCGAGCAGGGCGTGCGCCCGCATCCGCTCCAGGGAGCCGAGCCCGCGGCAGCCGAGGAGGCCGGCGGCCAGCACCGGTATGCCGAGGAAGGTGATCAGCAGGCCCGCGCCGAGCGACAGCATCGTGACCGCGTAGCTGAACATCACGACGGCGATCGGCAGGCTCAGCAGCAGGTGCAGGAACTCCCGCCAGGTACGGCCGGAGAAGGGCGCGCGCAGCACGAAGGGGATGCGGCTCGCACCGCGTCCCTCGGGGGCGTGCGGTGCCCGGGGGGCCGGGCCGTATGCGGTGTCCATGGCGTCTCGTCTCGTCCGTTCTGCCGGTGAAGTGCGGCGCTCCGGGGCCGGGCGCCCCGGTCGCCGTCTTCGGGTGCCGGACGCCCGCCGTCTTCGGGGGCGCCGGGCGCTCCGGTGGTCGCGTACGTCCACCCTGTCCGTTCCGGGCCGTGCCGGACATGGAGCCGGTCGGCGTCTTGGTCCTCGGGTTTTCCCCACCCCCCCCGCGCGGCGGACGTGCGTCAGGGTGCGCTGCGCCACGGCAGTTCGGCCGTGACCTGCGTCGGCCCGCCCGTCGGCGAGTCGAGGACGAACAGCCCGTCCACCGAGCCGAGGCGCTCGGCCAGTCCGGCCAGCCCGCTGCCCCCGTCCAGCCGGGCCCCGCCGCGCCCGTCGTCGCGCACCTGGAGCAGCAGCCGGTCCCCGGACCGCCACACCTCCACCGAGGCACTGCGCGCGGCCGCGTGCTTCGAGACGTTCTGCAGCAGCTCCGAGACCGTGAAGTACGCGATGCCCTCGATGGCCGGCGCGGGCCGCGCCCCGATGTCCACCGAAACGGTGACCGGCACCGTGCAGCGCGCCGCCAGTGCCGACAGGGCCGGGCCCAGGCCGCGGTCGGTGAGGATCGCCGGGTGGATGCCGCGGGCCAGGTCGCGCAGCTCCTGGAGGGCCAGCTTCACCTCGCCGTGCGCCTCGTCCACCATGCGGGCCGCCGCGTCCGGGTCCTCCAGCAGCTTCTCCTTGGCCAGCCCGAGCCCCATGGCCAGCGCCACGAGGCGGGCCTGCGCGCCGTCGTGCAGGTCGCGCTCGATGCGCCGCAGGTCGGCCGCCGCGGTGTCCACGACCACGCCCCGCCCCGACTCCAGTTCGGCGATCCGCCGCTCCAGCTCGTCGGAGGGCGACAGCAACCCCCGCACCAGCGCCCGGTCCACGTTCGACAGCCAGCGCGCCAGCCACGGGAGCGCCGGCCAGGCCACGAACAGCGACACGAAGGTCAGCGTGAAGGTGAGGATGCCCCAGGGCAGCCGCACGAAGGCGTGCAGTGCGTGGCGCCAGCCGACCGGGTCCTTCAGATGCGCCCACAGCCAGGGGAAGAAGCCCGGCTCCCGGACGAGCGGCGGGCTCGGCCGGTCGACGTGCACCCCGAGGAGCGCGCGGGCCCTGGCGCGTTCCAGCGCCCCGTACCGCCGGCAGCCCAGCAGGACCAGCGCGAGCAGCGGCAGCCCGATGACCGTGACCGACAGCCCCAGGCTTGCCACGAGGCAGGACACCAGCACCCCGAAGGCCACCACGGCCACCGGCAGGTTGCACAACAGGTGCGCGATCTCGCGCCACGTGGCAGCGCTCAGGGGCGCGCGGGGTGGGGGCAGGGCCGGGGCCACGCCGTCGTCATGGCCGGCATCAACACGCGTACCCGGGTCGGAGGTCACCGTCATACGGGTCAGCTTGCCGGGCGGCGTGGCCCGGTGCCATGGGGTGGATAGGTGGGGCGAAGTGGGGATATCCCCACCTTCCTGCAGATGGGACTGCTCGGCTCCGCCCACGCAGGGCCTAGACTCCCGTGCGTACAGATCGTCGAAAAATTTCGGCGAAAGCGGTTGCAGAGGGGTGGCCCGGCGCCTACGGAGCGCGAAGGCGGCCCACTGCACACGAGCAGTCAGGGAGCGAGGGGCGGACGTGCCGGACACGACCGTACGCACCATCAGCGCCGCGGACTACTTCCAGGGCTATTCGGCCGTCGGGCTCATCGCCGTGATCGGTGTGCTCTTCGTGGCCGTCGCCTTCGGGGCAGGCCGGCTGATGCGTCCAGTGGTGCCCACACCCGAGAAACTGCTCACGTACGAATGCGGCGTGGACCCCGTGGGGGAGGGCTGGGCGCACACCCAGGTCCGCTACTACGTCTATGCATTCCTGTACGTCATCTTCGCCGTCGACTCGATCTTCCTGTTCCCCTGGGCGACGGTCTACGCCGCACCCGGCTTCGGCGGCATCACGCTGGTGGAGATGTTCATCTTCCTCGGCTTCCTCGCTGTCGGCCTGCTCTACGCATGGAAGAAGGGCGTCCTGGAATGGACGTGACCCCCGCCTCCGCGGCCAACGGAGCCTCGTCGGGCCCCGAGCTCCTGCCCGAGCCGCGCCGCCTCGGCCCGCTGGCCCGCCTGGCCCCCGAACCGATGAAGGTGGTCCTGAACTGGGGCCGCCGCTACAGCCTCTGGGTCTTCAACTTCGGGCTCGCCTGCTGCGCGATCGAGTTCATCGCCGCCTCCATGGCGCGCCACGACTTCATCCGGCTCGGCGTGATCCCCTTCGCGCCCGGCCCGCGCCAGGCCGACCTGATGGTCGTGTCCGGCACCGTCACGGACAAGATGGCGCCCGCGGTGAAGCGGCTGTACGAACAGATGCCCGAGCCGAAGTACGTGATTTCCTTCGGGGCCTGCTCCAACTGCGGCGGCCCCTACTGGGACTCGTACTCCGTCACCAAGGGCGTCGACCAGATCATCCCGGTGGACGTCTACGTGCCGGGCTGCCCGCCGCGCCCCGAAGCGCTGCTCCAGGGCATCCTCAAGCTCCAGGAGAAGATCGCCCGCGAGTCGCTGGGCGAGCGCTACGGCCACGGCAAGTCCGGTAAGCCGGGCAAGGCTGGTAAGGCCGGCAATACCGGGGAGGGCACCGCCGGAGCGCCCGTCGAGGCGCTGCGCAGCGGGCTGGTCGCCCCGCCGGCGCCGCCCGCGGCGCCCGGTCGGCCGTCGGGTGAGCAACCGGGTGCCGAGCAGCCGTCCACCGACCAGCCGCCGTCCGAGCAGACCGGGGAGGACACCCGATGACGGCCCAGCCGCCAGAGCCGGGCACGCCGGAGGAGCCGAAGGGCGCGGCGCCCGAGAACGCGACAGGCGCGGCATCCGAGAAGGCCACGGGCGCAGCGCCTGAGGAGGCCGGGAGCGCGGCGTCCGAAGGGACGAAGGGCGCGACGTCCGAAGGAGCGAAGGGCGCGACGTCCGAAGGAGCGAAGGGCGCGGCGTCCGAAGGGGCGCCCCTCGAAGCTCCGCGCAGTGCCGGGAACGCCGCGGCAGCAGAGGGCGTCGCGGCAGCCGAGGCTACGGAAGACGGCGGGACTGTCGAGGCTCCGCCCGAGCCTCCCGTGGGATGGCTGCCGGAGCCGGCCGAGCGGATCTTCGGTGCCGGCGCCACGGCCGAGGAGGCGTACGGCCTGCTCACCGTCGACGTACCGGCCACCGCCTGGACCGACGCGCTCACCGCCGCCCGGGACGCCCTGGGCTGCACGTACTTCGACTGGCTGAGCGCCGTCGACGAGCCGGGCACCGGCTTCCGCATCTGCGCGCACGTCGCCGACGTGTCCCGCCCCGGCGAGACCCGGCGGCTCCTCGTGCGGACGACCGTGCCGCACGAGAAGGCCGCGCTGCCCACGGCCGTCGCCGTGTACGCGGGCGCCGCCTGGCACGAGCGCGAGACGCACGAGATGTTCGGCGTGGAGTTCACCGGCCACCCCGGGCTCACGCCACTGCTGCTGCCCGACAACTTCGAAGGCCACCCGCTGCGCAAGGACTTCGTCCTCGCCGCGCGGGTCGCCAAGGCGTGGCCGGGCGCGAAGGAGCCGGGCGAGTCCGAGCACGGCGGCCCCAAGCGCCGCCAGATGCTGCCGCCGGGCGTGCCCGACCCGAACGAATGGGGCCCGCTCAAGGGCCAGCTGCCGCCCGCTCCGGCCCGTCCGGCGCGCGGTGCCGCCCGCGGTGCGCGTGCGGCCGGCGGGGCCGGTGCCGCGGGGCGCGCCGCCGGGGCCGGCCGAGCGGCCGGCGCGGGCCGGGAAGCGGCGGCCGGTGCGGCCGGGGAGCGTCCGGCCCGCCGGATGCGCAGCGCGAGCGCCGGTTCGGCGAGCCAGCAGGCCGCAGCGGCCACCGAGAAGCCCGAGTCCAAGGGCGTCGAGCCGCCGAAGGACACGGAGGCCCCGAAGGCCGCCGAGGCCGCCAAGGAGGCGGCCACGGACCCGGCCGGTACGCCGGAGACGGGTGCGTCGGAGTCCCGTACGCCGGAGTCCCGTACGCCGGAGTCCGGAGCGCCGGCGTCCGCCCCACGGACCGCTCCGCGCTCCTCCGACGCGCCGTGGCACCATGCGCGTCCCGCGTTCGAGGCGGAAGCCGCCGAACCGGAGGCGGAAGCCGCCAAGCCGGAGGCCGAAGCCGCCAAGCCGGAGGCAAAAGCCACTGAACCGGAGACGCCCGCCGAACCGGAGACGCCCGCCGAACCGGAGGCCGAGGCCCCCGAGGCCGCAGGCAGGCCCGCCCCCGAACGCATCGACGACGAGACAGGAGACGGCACCGCATGAGTGACACGCTCGCGATCGTTCTCCGGGTGCTCGCCGTCTTCGTGGTCTTCCTGGTCTTCCCGCTCGTCATCGGGCAGACCGAGCACAAGGTGATGGCGCACATGCAGGGCCGCCTCGGCCCCATGTACGCCGGCGGCTTCCACGGGTGGGCGCAGCTGGTCGCCGACGGCGTGAAGTTCGCGCAGAAGGAGGACATCGTCCCGGCGGGCGCCGACCGGAAGATCTTCCAGCTCGCGCCGGCCATCGCCCTGCTGCCGTACCTCCTCGTGCTGATCGCCATCCCGGTCGGCCCGGGCAACGCGGTCGGGCAGGCGCTCGACGCGGGTGTCTTCTTCGTGCTCGCGGTGATGGGCGTCGGCGTCCTCGGCTCCCTGATGGCGGGTTGGGCGTCGGCGAACAAGTTCTCGCTGCTCGGCGGCCTTCGTACGGCCGCGCAGCTGCTGGCGTACGAGCTGCCGATGCTGCTCGCCGCCGCGTCCGTCGCGATGGCCGCCGGCACGCTCTCGCTGCCCGGCATCCTCGACGCCTTCCACTGGTGGTGGGTGCCGTGGCAGATCGTCGGCGGCCTGGTGTTCTTCACGGCCGGGCTCGCGGAGCTGCAGCGCCCGCCGTTCGACATGCCGGTGGCCGACTCGGAGATCATCTTCGGCGCGTACACCGAGTACACCGGGCTGCGCTTCGCGCTCTTCCTGCTGGCCGAGTACGCCGGCATCGTCGTGCTCTGCGCGCTGACCGCGGTCCTCTTCCTGGGCGGCTGGCACGGTCCCTTCGGAGCAGACGGGCTCGGCTGGCTCTGGATGTTGCTGAAGACGGTCGTCCTGGCCTTCGTCGTCATCTGGCTCCGGGTCAGCTATCCGCGGCTGCGCGAGGACCAGCTGCAGAAGCTCGCCTGGACCTGCCTCATCCCGCTCGCTCTCGCCCAGATCGCCCTCACCGGCGTCATCAAGGTGGTGATCTCCTAAATGGGCATCCCCGGATCCGGCCTCGCCAAGGGCCTGGCCGTGACCCTGCGCACGATGACCAAGCGCACGGTCACCGAGCAGTACCCGGACGTCCAGCCCGAGCTGGCGCCCCGCACCCGCGGCGTCATCGGCCTGTTCGAGGAGAACTGCACGGTCTGCATGCTCTGCGCCCGTGAGTGCCCGGACTGGTGCATCTACATCGACTCCCACAAGGAGACGGTGCCGCCGGCCGCCCCCGGGGGCCGCGAGCGCAGCCGTAACGTGCTCGACCGCTTCGCCATCGACTTCTCGCTGTGCATGTACTGCGGGATCTGCATCGAGGTGTGTCCGTTCGATGCCCTCTTCTGGTCGCCGGAGTTCGAGTACGCGGAGACCGACATCCACGAGCTGACCCACGAGCGCGACAAGCTGCGCGAGTGGATGTGGACGGTGCCCGAGCCGCCCGCGCTCGATCCGGGCGCGGAGCAGCCCAAGGAGATCGGCGCCGCGCAGAAGGCCGCCGACAAGCTGGCGGCCCAGCAGGCCAAGGAGGCCGAGGAGGCACGGCAGGCCGCCGCCGAGCAGGCCGGAACGGACCAGCGCACCAAGGACGCAGGGGAGGAAGCGTGACGCTCGCCGCCGCAAGCCACGGCTTCCTGACGCCCAGCGGCGTGGAGATCGCGTTCCTCCTCGTCGGCCTGGTCACGCTCGGCGCGGCCGTGGTCACCGTGACCACCAAGCAACTGGTGCACGCCGCGCTGTGGCTGGTGGTCGCCCTCGGCGGGATCGCCGTGGAGTACCTCCTGCTCACCGCGGAGTTCATCGCCTGGGTGCAGGTGCTCATCTATGTCGGTTCCGTGGTCGTCCTCCTCCTCTTCGGACTGATGCTGACCAAGGCGCCCATCGGCCGCTCGCCGGACGCCGACTCGGGCAACCGCTGGGCCGCGCTCCTGGTCGCCCTGGCCTCCGCCGCGGTCCTCGTCTGGGTCGTCGTCGACGCCTTCCGGGCGTCCTGGATCGACCTCGACGGTGCCGCCCAGGGCTCCACCGAGGTCTCCGGGCGCAGCCTCTTCCAGCACTGGGTGCTGCCCTTCGAGGCGCTGTCCGTCCTCCTGCTGGCCGCCCTCGTCGGCGCGATCGTCCTCTCCCGCAGGGGCGGGGAGGACACGCCGGACGGCCGGGCCGTACCGGGCAACGGTCACGCAGCCGCACCGGGCGCCGCCGCGAGCACCGGGCCCGACTCCGCACGCCGAGAGGGACAGCGCTGATGCATCTCGCCTACCCCGCCGTCCTCGCCGTCCTCCTCTTCTGCGTCGGCCTCTACGGCGTCCTCGCCCGGCGCAACGCGATCCTGGTCCTGATGTCCGTCGAGCTGATGCTCAACGCCGTCAACCTCAACCTCGTCGCCTTCGACGTCTGGCTGCGCGACACGCTCCACGCCGGCCAGGCGCTCACCCTCTTCACGATCGCCGTCGCCGCCGCCGAGATCGGCATCGGCCTCGCGATCGTCCTGCTCGTGTACCGCAACCGCGGCAGCTCCGACGTCGACAAGCTCACCGACCTCGCCGAGCGCCCCGCCGGAGACGGCGCGGACGAGCCCCCGCACCACCCGTCCGACCAGCAGGCGGAGGCCGCCGCGTGACGACCACGACCACCGCCGTCCTCGTCCCCCTCCTGCCGTTCCTCGGCGCCGCCTTCGGCCTCCTCCTGGGGCGGCGCGCCCCCGGCTTCGTACGGCCGCTCGCCGTCCTGCCGACGCTCGCCGCGGCCGTACTGACCGTCGTCGTGGCCGCACGGCAGGGCGGGGGAGCCGGCGGGAAGGGGCCGATCGACGCCGCGACGCAGCTGACCCCGACCGGCTCGGTCCCCATCGAGCTGGCCCTGCACATCGACGGCTTCGCCGCCCTGGTGGCGGTGCTCGTGGGCATCGTCGCCACGTGCGTGCAGGTCTACTCCACCGGCTACCTGCGCGACGACCCGCGCTACGCCTCGTACGCCGCGCTGGTCTCCCTCTTCACCTCCGCGATGCTGCTCGTCGTCTACTCCGGCGACCTGATGGTGCTGCTGGTCGGCTGGGAGATCATGGGCATCTGCTCGTACTTCCTCGTCGGCCACTACTGGGAGACCGAGGCCGCCCGGTCCGCCTCCCTCAAGGCCTTCCTGGTCACCAAGCTCGGCGACGTCCCCTTCCTCTTCGGCCTCTTCGCACTGGCCACGGACGCCGGCACCTTCCGCATCACCGGCATCCTGAACGCCGTCGCCGGCGGTCACCTGCACCACCCGACGCTGGTCGCGCTGCTGCTGCTCGCCGGTGTCGCGGGCAAGTCCGCGCAGTTCCCGCTGCACACCTGGCTGCCCGACGCGATGGCCGGCCCGACGCCGGTCTCCGCGCTGATTCACGCCGCCACGATGGTCGCGGCCGGTGTCTACTTCATCGCCCGGCTCCTCCCGGTCTTCGCGGCGTCCGCCGCCGCGCTGGTCGTGCTCGCCGTGATGGCCGCCGTGACCATGGTCGGCTCGGCGCTCGCGGCGCTGGCCCAGGACGACATCAAGCGCGTCCTGGCGTACTCCACGGTCGGCCAGCTCGGCTACATGACCGGCGCACTGGCCGTCGGCGACCGCGGCGCCGCCGTTTTCCACCTCCTCTCGCACGGCGCCTTCAAGGCGCTCCTCTTCCTCGGCGCCGGCGTGATCATCCACGCGGCCGGCACCAACTCGCTCGCCGCCATGTCGCGGATGCGCGGCCTGTCCAAGCGCATCCCCGACGCCTTCTGGACGGTGACCGTGGCGCTGCTCGCGCTCGCCGCGATCCCGCCCTTCGCGGGCTTCTTCTCCAAGGAGGCCGTGCTCGGCGCCGCCGAGCACGCCGCCACGGGCGAGGCGCACCTCGCACTCGACGGGTTCCACGGCCACCTCGGCTCCGTACCGAGCGCCGCCGGCTGGACCGTCCTGATCGCCGGCCTGATCACCGCCCTCCTCACCGCCGCCTACGCGACCCGCCTCTGGCTGCTCGCCTTCTTCGGCCGCGGCCCCCAGGAGGCCCCGGACCACGGCAAGCAGCCGCTGGTGATGAACGCCGTGCTGTGGGTGCTCTTCATCCCCACCGCCGCGTTCGGCATCGCCGCGCCCGCCCTTCCGGAGTGGTTCGACGGCAGTGAACTGACGCCGACCCTGGTCACCTCCGTCCTCGGCACCGGCCTCGCACTGGCCGGCGCGCTGATCATGTACGGCGCGTGGCGCCATACCGCGGCCGTGGCGGCCCGCCGCCCGATGGGCGCGGTCGCGGTGGACCCGGACGCAGCGCCCGCGGTCTCCGAGGAAGAAGCCATCGCCACGCACGCCCCGGCCTACGGCGACAACGCCGGCGCCCCGGATCCGGCCGACCCGGGCCGGCTCCTGCTCGGCCCGTTGCACGCCCCCGCGACCTGCGGCTTCCACCTCGACGCCGTCTACACCACGCTCTTCGTCCGGCCCGTACGCGCCGCCGCCCGGCTCGTCCGCTTCCTCGACCGCGAGGTCGTCGACACGTACGTGCACGGCGCCGGCACCGGTGCCCGCTGGCTGGGCACGGCCGTCCGCCGGGCACAGACCGGCAACGTGCAGACCTACCTCGGCGCGCTGCTCGCGGGCTCACTCGTGCTGGCCGTCGCCGCCGTCCTCGTCGCTACGGGCACGGGAGCCTGACCATGCTGCAATCTCCCGGGGGACGACCCCCGTACCCCCAGCCACCGTCCGGGCTCGCCGGAGCCGCAACCCTGAGGAGGGCCTGACCATGAGCCACCACGCCATGCAGATCCTTCTCGCGGGCGTCGTCGTGCTCCCGCTGATCGGCGCCCTCGCGGCGCTGCTCCCGGCCCCGCCCGGCCTGAAGGGACGCAACCCCGACCAGGCCGTGCTCCGCCACGGCGTGACCGTCACCGGCGTCGTCCTGGCCGCGTCCGTCGCGCTCGCGGCCGGCTTCGACCACGGCGCCCCCGCCCGGATGCAGGCTCAGACCGATATCAGCTGGATCCCGGCGCTCGGCATCCGTATCCACCTCGGCATCGACGGCATCTCGCTCCCCCTCCTGGTCCTGACCGCGCTGCTGACCTTCCTCTGCGCGCTGTACTCGTACTTCAAAATGCCGGCGGGCCCGTCCCCCAAGGCATTCGTCGCGCTGATCCTCGTGCTCGAGTCCGGCACCCTCGCCACCTTCGCCGTCCTCGACCTCATGCTCTTCTTCCTCGCCTTCGAGATGGTCCTCGTCCCGATGTACTTCCTGATCAACCGCTGGGGCGGATCAGAAGGTGTGGCGCGAAGCGCCTCCGCCAGGGGCGGTGGCCGGGAGACGGGCGGGCAGTACGCGGCATGGAAGTTCATCCTCTACACGCTGCTCGGCTCCGTCGTGATGCTGCTGGGCCTCCTCCTCATCGGCCTGAAATCCGGCACGTTCGACATGGTGGCACTCGCCACTGACAACGGCCCCGCGTCCCAGCTCAGCCACACCGTCCAGCTCGTCGCCGTGCTCGCGATCGGCATCGGCCTGGCGGTCAAGGCGCCGATGTGGCCGCTGCACAGCTGGCTGCCGGACGCCCACACCGCGGCGCCCACCGTCGGCTCGGTCCTGCTGGCCGGCGTGCTGCTGAAGATGGGCACGTACGGGTTCGTGCGCATCGCGCTGCCGATCGCGCCGGACGGCATGCACACCTTCGCCCCGTACCTCGCCGCCTTCGCCGCGGTGGGGATCGTCTACGGCTCGCTCGCCTGCCTGGCGCTGGCCCGCCGCGGCGCGAAGGGCGACCTCAAGCGGCTGATCGCGTACAGCTCGGTCGGCCACATGGGCTTCGTCCTGCTCGGCATCGCCTCCATGACGCCCACCGGCATCAACGGCGCGCTCTTCGCCAACATCGCCCACGGCCTCATCACCGGCCTCCTGTTCTTCCTGGTCGGCGCGCTCAAGGACCGGTACGGGACCACCGACCTGGACCGGCTCGCGGGCCGGACCGGCGCCGCGCTCTACGGCCGCGCGCCCCGCTTCGGCGGCCTGCTCGCCTTCGCCGCGATCGCCTCGCTCGGACTGCCGGGCCTGGCCGGCTTCTGGGGCGAGATGCTCGCGATGTTCGGCGCCTTCAAGCCCGCCGCCGGACTCAGCCGCCCCGCCTTCCTCACCTTCATGGCGCTGGCCGGCCTCGGCACCCTGCTGACCGCCGCGTACCTCCTCGTCGTCGTCCGCCGCGTCTGCATGGGCAGCAAGGAGACCGCCGAGCAGGATGCGCTGGCCGCCGCCCCGGGCGAGGGCGCGACCGCCGGGGTGACCCCCGGCCCGGCCGCCGCGACCACCACCGCCACGGCGCCCACCGCGGTCAAGGAGCTCGCCCCCGCCGTCCCCGACGTCGCCCCCTACGAGTACGTGGCCTGGACCCCGCTGGCCGCCCTCACCGTCCTCGCCGGTCTCTGGCCCGCAGCCCTGCTGGGCCTCACCGACCCGGCCGTGCAGAACCTCCTCGGAGGCGGTAGCTGATGATGACTGTCCTCGCCGCGGGCGCCGGGAGCGCAGCAGCCGACGGCACCGCCACGCCGGCCGCCGGAGGTGTCGCGCGCCTCGTCCAGACCGTCGACTGGGTCGCCATCGCCCCGCCGACCCTCACCGCCCTCTTCGCGCTGATCGTGCTGGTCGCCGATCTCTTCCTTCCGGAGCGCCGCAAGCCGGTCCTCGGCTGGATCAGCGTCGCGGGCCTGGTGCTGGCCGGGCTGTCCCTGCTGCCGCTCCTCAAGGGCGACCGCACCACCTTCTGCCTCACGGGCCACCCCGAGGTGTGCAGCTACGCAGCCGACCACTTCGCGGTCGTCATCCAGCTGCTCGTCATCGGCGGCGCGCTGCTCACCGCCCTGCTGTCGATCAACCCGATCAAGGACCAGAAGCTGCCCGGCGGGGAGTTCTGGTTCCTGCTGCTGTCCTCCGCGGCCGGCGCGGCCCTGCTCCCGGCCTCCCGGGACCTCGCCACGCTGGTCATCGCCCTCGAAGTGGCCTCGCTCCCCGCCTTCGCCCTCGTGGGCATCAGGCGCGGCGACCGGCTCTCCTCCGAGGCGGCGCTGAAGTTCTTCCTCTCCTCGGTCACCGCCACGGCCGTCATGCTGCTCGGCGTCAGCTTCGTGTACGCCGCCACCGGCAGCCTGCACCTGGCCCAGGTCGCCGAGGCCCTCACCCACCCGGACCCGCAGCTCGACATCCTGGCCAAGGCCGGCGTCGCGCTGACCCTCGTGGGCTTCGCCTTCAAGACGGCCGCCGCACCCTTCCACTTCTGGGTGCCCGACACGTATGTGGGCGCACCGCTCCCTGTGGCCGCGTACCTCTCCGTGGTCGGCAAGGCCGTCGGCTTCTCCGGCCTGATCGTCGTCACCGTCCAGGCGTTCCCCTCGTACGGCGACGTCTGGGGCCCCGTGCTCGCCGTCCTGGCCGCGCTCACCATGACGGTCGGCAACGTCGCCGCGCTGCGCCAGCGCCCCGGCCGGGCGCACAGCGCCGTACGCCTGCTCGCCTGGTCCTCCGTGGGCCAGGCCGGCTATCTGCTGGTGCCGATCGCGTCCGCCGCGTACGCCGACGACGCCGCACACGCCATCGGATCGACGGTGGCGTACGCCCTGATGTACGCGGCGGTGAACCTCGGGGCCTTCGCGGTGGCCGCACTCGTGGCCCGTACGCACCCGGCGAACCGCATCGCGGACTACCGGGGCCTGTACGCCTCGCGCCCCCTGTACGCGCTCGCCCTCGGCTTCTTCCTGCTGTGCCTGGCGGGCCTGCCGCCGGGCATCATCGGCCTGTTCGCCAAGGTCACGGTCTTCTCCGCGGCCGTGGACGCGGGCCTGGCCTGGCTCGCCGTCGTGATGGCCGTGAACGTCGTGATCGCGCTCTACTACTACCTGCAGTGGACCGCGGTCCTCTTCCGCGCACCGGAGGCCGCCCCCGAAGGCGAGGCCGCGCCCGCCGCCCGGCCGCGCATCCCGGCCGCGCTCGCCACCGCCGTCGGCCTCACCGCGCTCGTCGGCATCGTGCTCTCCGGGGCGCCGCAGCTCGTCCTGCGCTTCGCCTCCGGAGCGCTGCTCTAGCGCCCCGAGGAGGCGCACCCGAACGGACGATCGCCCCCTCCAGGGGGTGCAGGGAACCACGCTCCGCCGTCTGGCGTTGACCAGAAACGGAGGGTCCACTGAAAAGTGGACACGTAAGCGCAAAGGGTTCCCCTGCCGCATCACCTGGAGGAGGGCGTACCGTGCACCGCCGGCACAACGGGCTCAGGACCGCAGTTCTCCTCGGAGGGCTGTCGGCGCTCATCATCGTCATCGGCAGCCTGTTCGGCCGCACAGGCCTGGTCGTGGCGGTCCTCGTCGCGCTGGGCATCAACGCGTACGCGTACTGGAACAGCGACAAGCTCGCCCTGCGCGCCATGCGGGCCCGGCCGGTCAGCGAGTTCCAGGCGCCGCAGCTCTATCGCATGGTCCGCGAGCTCTCCACGGCGGCGCGCCAGCCCATGCCCCGGCTGTACATCTCGCCCACCCAGGCCCCGAACGCCTTCGCCACGGGACGCAACCCGCGCAACGCCGCGGTCTGCTGCACCGAGGGCATCCTGCAGCTCCTGGACGAACGTGAGCTGCGCGGCGTCATCGGGCACGAGCTCAGCCACGTCTACAACCGCGACATCCTGATCTCCTCGGTCGCGGGCGCGCTCGCCTCCGTGGTGATGTTCCTGGTGAACTTCGCGTGGCTGATCCCGGTCGGCAGATCGGACGACGACGAGGGCCCCGGGCTGTTCGGCATGCTGCTGATCATGATCCTCGGGCCGGTCGCCGCTTCCCTCATCCAGCTCGCCGTCAGCCGCTCCCGGGAGTACGAGGCGGACGCCTCGGGTGCCCGGCTGACCGGCGACCCGCTTGCCCTCGCCTCGGCACTCCGCAAGCTGGAGTACGGCACGCAGCAGCTCCCGCTGCCGCCCGAGCCGCGCCTGGAGACGGCGAGCCACATGATGATCGCCAACCCGTTCCGGGCCGGTGAGGGGCTGTCCAAGCTCTTCTCGACACACCCACCGATGCGGGAGCGCATCAGCCGTCTGGAGGAACTGGCAGGGTACCGACCGTGAAAACCATCCTGAACGTCATCTGGCTCGTCCTCTCCGGCTTCTGGCTGTTCCTCGGGTACGCCCTGGCCGGCGCGATCATGTGCATCCTGATCATCACGATCCCCTGGGGCATAGCCTCCTTCCGGATCGGCGTGTACGCCCTCTGGCCGTTCGGCCGCACCACGGTCGACCGGCGCGACGCGGGCGCCGCCTCCTGCCTGGGCAACGGCATCTGGCTGCTGCTCGCGGGCTGGTGGCTGGCGATCGGGCACATCGTCACGGGCGTCGCCCTGTGCGTCACGATCATCGGCATCCCGTTCGGGATCGCCAACTTCAAGCTGATCCCGGTCTCCCTGTTGCCCCTGGGCCGCGAGATCGTCGACACGGACCGGCCCTTCGCGGCGCGCTGAGGCGGCGCCGACGGCCCGCGGCGGGCCCTGTGCCCCCGCCCGGCCGCCATGCCCCCGAACGCCGACGGGGCGGCCCGCAGTGCGCGGTGCCGCCCCGTCGGCGTTCACGTGATCCGAGGGCGCAGGGCCTACCGGTAGTTCACGAACTGGATGGCGAAGTCCAGGTCCTTGCCCTTCAGGAGCTGCTGGACGGACTGGAGGTCGTCGCGGCTCTTCGAGGAGACGCGCAGCTCGTCGCCCTGGACCTGGGCCTTGACGCCCTTGGGGCCCTCATCGCGGATGATCTTGGCGACCTTCTTCGCGTTCTCCTGGGAGATGCCCTCCTCGAGCGAGGCGAAGATCTTGTACTCCTTGCCGGAGGCCTGCGGCTCGCCCGCGTCCAGCGCCTTCAGCGAGATCCCGCGCTTGACCAGCTTGGACTGGAAGATGTCGAGGACAGCCTTCACCCGCTCCTCGGCGTTGGCGCGCATCTCGATCTTCTCGCCGGACCAGGCGATCGAAGCGTCGACGCCCTTGAAGTCGTAGCGCTGCGAGATCTCCTTGGCGGCCTGGTTGAGGGCGTTGTCGACCTCCTGCCGCTCGACCTTCGAGACGATGTCGAAACTGGAGTCGGCCATGTTGAGTTGGCTCCTCGTAGGTAGATCCGTCAGGGACGCGGCCCGTCCCGGACCGCCCCGCAAGCCTAGCCACCCGGGCGCCGACCCGGTCGTGATCGGGGCGCGCGGAACCGAGTGGCGGACCACCCCCCGCCATCAGGTATGGTTTACGTCGTTGCCACGGAGCACCGCCCAGGCGGGACTCCCGGCAGCAATCCCAGGCGGTGTGCCCGAGCGGCCAAAGGGAGCAGACTGTAAATCTGCCGGCTCAGCCTTCCCAGGTTCGAATCCTGGCGCCGCCACAGGAGAGCGAGAGGCCCCCACGAGAGTGGGGGCCTCTTCGTGTTTCCAGCTCTCCCCTGCAGGGCGCGGCCGTGGGCCCTCGGCGGCTGCCCGCCGAGGGTGCCGGTTCTCAGGCCTGTGCCGCGTTCCGTACGGCGTCCTCGACCGGGGTGTCGCCGCCGATCAGCTCCAGCGTCCGGCCGGCCGTCGCCGGCTCGGCCAGCAGGGCCGCGAGCACCGCCGCCACGTCGTCCCGGGTGACGTCGCCCCGGCCCGTGGACTCGGCCAGCCGCACCGAGCCGGTGCCCGGGTCGTCCGTCAGCCGCCCCGGGCGCAGGATCGTCCAGTCCAGGGTCGTCCTGGCCCGTACGTCCGCGTCCGCCGCGCCCTTCGCGCGCAGGTAGGCGGCGAACACCGGGTCCGTGCCCGCCGGCGGTTCCCGGTCCGCGCCCATGGCCGAGATCACCAGGAACCGCCGCACGCCGACGGCCTCGGCCGCGTTCGCGAAGAGCGTGGCGGCGCCGCGGTCCACGGTCTCCTTGCGGTCCTCGCCGCTGCCTGGCCCCGCGCCGGCCGCGAAGACCGCGGCGTCCGCGCCCTCCAGATGGCGCGCGACCTCGTCGACCGAGGCCGCCTCCAGGTCGCACACGACCGGTTCGGCGCCGGCGGCCAGGAGATCCCCGGCCTGTTCGGGCCGCCGGATGATGCCCGCGACCTCGTCCCCGCGTGCGGCGAGCAGTCGCTCCAGCCGCAGCGCGATCTGACCATGTCCTCCTGCGATGACAATGCGCATGATCCCGACCGTACGCCCGCACGCGACGGACCGGGCGCCACAGCCCCGCACACGCCGTCGGACGCGCGCGTTCCACGCCATCCGGCGCACAGCGCGCCCGTGGGACATGGCCGAACACCCCGCGACCGCCAACGCCCTCGCGAGCCGTACGGCCGTCCCCCCCCGAAGCCTCACCGGCCTCCTCACGTGCCGTACGCGGCCGCAAGCCTGAGCTCACCGGCCCCGCACCGCCGTACGGCCGTTCTCAGCGCTGTGACTGGCGTGGCAGCTCCAGTGCCACCGTCGCTTCGGAGTCGCAGTACTCGCGGACCGCGCTCGTACGGGCCACCACCCGTCCCCGGTGGACCACGATCCGGCTGTACGCCAGGGACAGCGCCGCCGCGATGCTGTGGCCGCGCAGGGCCAGCAGCTCGGCGGGGAAGCCCGCCTCCACGCGCACCTCCGGCAGGCCCAGCGTCTCCCGTGCCGCCGCGCTCACCGTGTCGTACGCGCCCTCGGGGGTCGCCTCGCCGCGCGCAGCGAGCAGGTACGCCGCTTCCAGCGGGTCGCCCCGGCCGACCGGATTCGCCGCGTCCCGGAGCGCGCCGCTGCCCGCCGTGACGCGTACTCCGGCCGCCCGCAGCAGCCGTACCGGCGCCGGGCCCGTCACCTGGGAGGACGGCCGCTCCAGGCCCGCGCAGTCGCCCTGCGGCAGGCAGACGACCGTGACCCCGGCCGCCGCCAGCTGCTCGGCGGCGCGCGCGGCCACCCGCCACGGCATCCGGCCCAGCCCCGCGCACGGCCCGATCGCCACGCCGGGCCGCAGCCCGCCGGCCATCGCGGCCAGCCGCCCCAGCCGGGCCGGGTCGTCACCGTCGGTGTGCAGGTCGACGGCGCAGCCGTGCTCGGCGGCCAGGCCCAGGACCGTCTCCACGTAGCCCGCCGGGTCGGGGTCCAGGTCGGGGCAGCCGCCGACGACGGTGGCGCCCATCTTCAGCGCGTCCCGCAGCATCGCCGGCCCGTCCGCGCCCGCGGCACCGGTCAGCAGCCGCGGCACGGCCACGGCGGTGAGGTCGACGAGGCCGTGCAGCGTTCGGCGGGCCTGCAGGACGGCCGCCAGCGAGCGCAGCCCGGAGACGTCACCGATCCGTACGTGGGTCCGCAGCGCCGTCGCGCCGTGCCCGAGGTGCAGCAGTGCCGACTCCGTGGTGCGGCGCTGCACGTCGTCCGGGTCGTCGGAGGCGGGCCCCGGACAGTCGGCGGTCAGCGCCGTGTCGCAGTGCGCGTGCGGCTCGGCCGGGGCCGGCAGCAGCAGATAGCCCTGCAGGTCGATGCGGTGGCCCCGGGCGTCGAGCCGGCCCGCGGTGCCGACGGCCTCGATGCGTCCGCCGCCGAGCCGTACGTCCACCGTCCGGCCGTCGGCCAGCCGTGCGCCGCACAGCATCAGGGAGCCCGCTTCGGGCCGCTCGGACCGGCCGGCCCCGTGCGGCTTTCCCGGATTCGGCTGCTGACTGCTGTCGGCCATCGCGCTCCTAGGGGTGCAAGATCACGCAGCGTGGTCCGAGCCTAGGGCGCGGTACGGGCGCGTTCGAGCAGGCGCGGAATAGTCGTACCGGTGTGGTGCACGTGGCAGTTGGGGCGCCGAGTCGATTCGGATTTCACGTTTGGCTGTCGGCCGTGTAATGTCTTCATCGCTCGCCCCAATAGCTCAGTCGGCAGAGCGTCTCCATGGTAAGGAGAAGGTCTACGGTTCGATTCCGTATTGGGGCTCTGGTGTGTGAGGTACTCACCTTCGGGTGAGTCCCACTCGCATCACAGCGGTGTAGCTCAGTCGGTAGAGCAAGCGGCTCATAATCGCTGTGTCACCGGTTCAAGTCCGGTCACCGCTACACACAGTAGCCGATTGTGGGGTCGGTCCTCCGATCGGCTACTCTTTATGCGTTAATCCGTCCAACTTGTTCGTCAAGGAGCACTCACGTGGCTGCCACCGACGTCCGCCCGAAGATCACGCTGGCCTGCGTGGAGTGCAAGGAGCGGAACTACATCACCAAGAAGAACCGGCGTAACAACCCGGACCGTCTTGAGATGAAGAAGCACTGCCCGCGTTGCAACTCGCACACCGCGCACCGCGAGACGCGCTAACAAAGGCACTGCCCTGAAGCAGTAACTACGAGGCCGCCCCCACACCGGGGGCGGCCTCGTAGCGTTGGAGCCTGCGTGACACCCCAGGAGGTTGCGAGCCATGGCGCTCGACCAGTCCTTTGTCGGACGGACGTATCCGCCCACCGCGCCGTACGAAGTGGGCCGCGAGAAGATCCGGGAATTCGCCGAGGCGATCGGTGACGCGAACCCGGTCTACACGGACACCGAAGCCGCCAAGGCGCTCGGCCACCCCGATGTGATCGCGCCGCCGACTTTTGTGTTCGCCATCACTTTCCAGGCCGCGGGCCAGGTGGTCGAGGACCCGCAGCTGGGCCTGGATTACAGCCGGGTGGTGCACGGCGACCAGAAATTCACGTACACCCGTCCGGTGCGCGCCGGTGACCGGCTGACCGTCACCTCCACCATCGAGACGATCAAGTCGCTCGCGGGCAACGACATTCTCGACGTCCGCGGCGAGGTGTACGACGAGGCCGGCGAGCACGTGGTGACGGCCGTCACGAAGCTGGTGGCCCGCGCGGCCGACGAGGAGGCCTGAGGGCGATGACGGCGAAGATCTCTTACGACGACGTCGAGGTCGGCACGGAGCTGCCGGCGCAGTCCTTCCCCGTGACACGCGCCACTCTCGTCCGGTACGCGGGCGCGTCCGGCGACTTCAACCCGATCCACTGGAACGAGAAGTTCGCCAAGGAGGTGGGCCTCCCGGACGTCATCGCGCACGGCATGTTCACCATGGCCGAGGCGGCCCGCGTGATCACGGACTGGACGGGCGACCCGGCGGCGGTGGCCGAGTACGGCGTGCGCTTCACCAAGCCGGTGGTCGTGCCGAACGACGACCAGGGCGCGGTGATCGAGGTCTCCGGGAAGGTCGCGGCGAAGCTCGACGACGACGCGCGGACCGTACGGGTGGACCTGACGGCCACCAGCGCCGGGCAGAAGGTGCTGGGCATGTCGCGGGCGGTCGTCCGGCTCGCCTGACGCGCCACTCGTGCGGCTCGCCCGAGACGCACGGGGTGCAGGGGGCGCTCCCGGCCGGTGCCGGGGGCGCCCCCGTACTCTTGAGGGGTGCAGGAACTTCACGACGCCCCCCTCGCCCCCCTGACCACCTTTCGGCTCGGCGGCCCCGCCGCGCGGCTCGTCACGGCCACGACCGACGACGAGGTGATCGCGGTCGTCCGCGAGGCGGACGCGACCGGCACGCCGCTGCTGCTGATCGGCGGCGGATCGAATCTGATCATCGGCGACAAGGGCTTCGAGGGCACGGCGCTGCGCATCGCGACCCGCGGCTTCGAGCTGACCGGCACGGACCTGACGCTCGCCGCCGGCGAGAACTGGTCCGAGGCCGTGGCCCGTACGGTCGAGGCGGGCCTGGCGGGCGTCGAGTGCCTGGCCGGCATCCCCGGTTCGGCGGGCGCCACGCCCATCCAGAACGTGGGCGCTTACGGTCAGGAAGTGTCGTCCACCATCACCGAAGTGATCGCGTTCGACCGCCAGGCGGACAAGACGGTGACGCTGACGAACGCCGAGTGCGACTTCTCGTACCGGCACAGCCGCTTCAAGGAGCACCCCGAGCGGTACGTCGTGCTGCGCGTCCGCTTCGCCCTGGAGGACGCCGGCGGGCTGTCCGCGCCCATCAAGTACCCCGAGACCGCCCGCGTGCTGGGCGTCGAGGCGGGGGACCGGGTGCCCGCGGCGACCGCCCGTGAGACGGTGCTCAAGCTGCGCGCCGGCAAGGGCATGGTCCTGGACCCCGAGGACCACGACACCTGGTCGGCGGGCTCCTTCTTCACCAACCCGATCCTCACGGCCGAGGAGTACCAGGAGTTCGTCGCCAAGGTGCACGCACGTCTCGGCGAGGACGTCATGCCGCCCGCCTTCCCCACCGGCGACGGGCGGACGAAGACCTCGGCCGCCTGGGTGATCGACAAGGCCGGCTTCACCAAGGGATTCGGCGACGGGCCGGCCCGCATCTCCACCAAGCACACGCTCGCGCTCACCAACCGGGGAGCGGCGACGACGGAGGACCTGCTCGCCCTGGCGCGCGAGGTGCGCGACGGCGTGCACGCGGCCTTCGGCGTGACCCTGGTCAACGAGCCCGTGATGGTGGGCGTCGGCCTCTGAGGCGCGCGGCGCGCTGCGCCTGATAGGCCGCGCCCTCTCGGCCCCTTACTTGGGCCCGCTCACTCGCCCCCTTGGTAGGCCGCGCCCTCTCGGCCCTTAACTTAGGCCGGCTCACTCGGCCCCTAGTAGGCCACGCCCACGCCCCGCCGCACCGTCGCCGCATCCATGGCCAGCGCGAGCATCGCGTGGGCCACGTCGGCGCGGGAGATCGTCCGGCCGCTGCGCGGCGTCCCGCCGACGGCCGTGCGGTACGTGCCGGTCAGCGGCCCGTCGGTGAGCTTCGGCGGGCGCACGGCCGTCCAGTCCGTCGCGGAGCGGGCCAGCTCCGCCTCCAGCGCGCCGAGATCGGCGTAGATGTCCTTCAGGACCGTGCTGATCACCGCCCGCACCGCCCGGTCGAGGAACGGCTCGCCCTCCGGGACCGGGCCCACGGGCGCCGCGCTCACCACCAGGAGGCGCCGTACCCGCTCCGCCTCCATGGCGCGCAGGACGGGGACGGTCACCCGGGTGGCGACCCCGGCCTCCTTACGGGAGCGCGCGCCCAGCCCCGACAGCACCACGTCACGCCCCGCCACCGCAGGGCGCAGCGTCCCGGGATCTGTGAGATCGGCGCGGAACACCTCCAGGCCGGGTCCCGAGGCCGTCAGCCGCGCGGGGTCGCGCACCACCGCCGTCACCTCGTGGCCCGCCGCCAGGCCCTGCTTGACGATCTCCTGTCCGATACCGCCGGTCGCGCCGAAGACCGTGAGCCGGAGCGCCATGACGTGCCTCCTGAGGGTGGTCGTGATCGAGGTGGGTGAGTGCTCACTCACCTTTAGGGTGAGTGAATGCCCACCCAGAAGTCAACGCCGGTCCGGATCCTCGACGCGGCCCACGAACTGCTGCGTACCGCCGGCCTCGCGCGCACCACGACCAAGCAGATCGCCCGCGCCGCCGGCTGCTCCGAGGCCGCGCTCTACAAGCACTTCGCGAGCAAGGAGGAGATCTTCGTACGGGTGCTTCAGGAGCGGCTGCCGAGCGTCGGCCCGCTCCTGGACGAGCTCACCGCCGACCCGGGGGAGCGCTCCGTCGAGGAGTGCCTGACGGCCGTCGCGCGCCGGGCGCTGGACCTGTATACGCAGACCCTGCCGATCGCCGGCTCGCTCTTCGCCGAGCCCGCGCTGCTGCAGCGGCACCGGGAGGGCCTGGCGCAGCTCGGTACGGGCCCCCGCCAGCCGCTCGACCAGCTCGCCCGCTACCTGCGCCGCGAACGGGACCGCGGCCGCATCCGTCCCGACGCCGACCCCGAGTCCGCCGCGGCGCTGCTGCTCGGCGCCTGCTTCCAGCGGGTCTTCCTCGCGGCCTTCGCGGCGACAGAGGAGTCCGGGGGAGCCGGAGGAGTCGGGGGAGCCGGGGAGTCCGGGGGAGTCGGGGGCGCGGCGGACTTCGCGGCGGAGACGGCCCGTACGGTGCTCAGCGGCATCGCCTGAGGCCCCGCGGGACGCGCGCGGAGGCCGGGGCGGTCAGGACGCCAGCCAGCCGTCGATGTCCGCCAGTATCCGCTGCTGCTCCTCCAGTGGCGCGCGCGAGCCGCGTACCGACTGCCGGGCCAGCTCGGCCAGTTCGGCGTCCGAGAAGGCGTGGTGCTCGCGGGCGATCTCGTACTGCGCCGCCAGCCGCGCCCCGAAGAGCAGCGGGTCGTCCGCCCCGAGAGCCATCGGCACCCCGGTGTCGAAGAGCATGCGCAGGGGCACGTCCTCGGGCTTCTCGTACACGCCCAGCGCCACGTTCGAGGCAGGGCACACCTCGCAGGTCACCCCGGAGTCCGCGAGCCGCTTCACCAGGTACGGGTCCTCCGCCGCCCGTACGCCGTGCCCGACCCGGCCGGCGTGCAGGTCGTCCAGGCAGTCCCGGACGCTCGCCGGGCCCGACAGCTCGCCGCCGTGCGGCGCCGCCAGCAGCCCGCCGTCCCGGGCGATCGCGAACGCCCGGTCGAAGTCGCGCGCGAACCCCCGCCGTTCGTCGTTGGAGAGGCCGAAACCCACCACCCCGTGATCGGCGTAGCGCACCGCGAGACGGGCCAGCGTACGGGCGTCCAGGGGGTGCTTCATGCGGTTCGCCGCGACGAGCACGCGCATCCCGAGCCCGGTCTCGCGGGAGGCCGTCGCCACGGCGTCGAGGATGATCTCCAGCGCCGGGATCAGCCCGCCCAGCCGTGGCGCGTACGAGGTGGGGTCGACCTGGATCTCCAGCCAGCGGGAGCCGTCGCGGACGTCCTCCTCGGCCGCCTCGCGCACCAGCCGCTGGATGTCCTCGGGCGATCTCAGGCAGGACCGGGCGATGTCGTACAGCCGCTGGAATCTGAACCAGCCGCGCTCATCGGTCGCCCGGAGCTTCGGCGGCTCGCCGCCGCTCAGCGCCTCCGGCAGGTGGACGCCGTACTTCTCGGCGAGCTCCAGCAGGGTCGAGGACCGCATCGAGCCGGTGAAGTGCAGATGCAGGTGGGCCTTGGGCAGCAGACGGAGATCTCGGACACGCTCCATTCCAGGATCTTGCCGCACACAACCGCCGATCCGGTAGGCCCCTCCCCGAATGGACGGTTCCGTGAACAGACGAACGGCGGGTCCCGGACAACTTCCGGGACCCGCCGCCTCACCCGTCACCTCCGAAAATCCGGAGGTCGTCTCACTTCGCCTCGGCGAGCAGCTTCTGGATGCGCGACACGCCCTCGACGAGGTCCTCGTCGCCCAGCGCGTACGAGAGGCGCAGGTAGCCCGGCGTACCGAAGGCCTCGCCCGGGACGACCGCGACCTCGGCCTCCTCCAGGATGACCTCGGCCAGCTCCACGGAGGTCTGCGGGCGCTTGCCGCGGATCTCCTTGCCGAGCAGGCCCTTCACCGACGGGTACGCGTAGAACGCGCCCTCGGGCTCCGGGCACACGATGCCGTCGATCTCGTTCAGCATCTGCACGATCTTCTTGCGGCGGCGGTCGAAGGCGACCTTCATCTCGTCGACGGCCTTCAGGTCGCCGGAGACGGCCGCGATGGCGGCGGCCTGGGCGACGTTGGAGACGTTCGACGTGGCGTGCGACTGCAGGTTGGTCGCGGCCTTGATGACGTCCTTCGGGCCGATGACCCAGCCCACCCGCCAGCCGGTCATCGCGTACGTCTTGGCGACGCCGTTGACGACGATGCACTTCTCGCGCAGCTCCGGGACGACGACCGGCAGCGAGGAGCTGCTGCCATCAGCGCTGGCGCGCGCGGCCGCGTCGCCGTACACGAGGTGCTCGTAGATCTCGTCCGTCATGACCCACAGGCCGTGCTCGGCGGCCCAGCGGCCGATCGCCTCGACCTGCTCGCGGCTGTAGACCGCACCGGTCGGGTTGGAGGGCGACACGAAGAGCACGACCTTGGTGTTCTCCGTGCGGGCCGCCTCCAGCTGCTCCACGCTCACGCGGTAGCCGGTGGTCTCGTCGGCCACGACCGGCACCGGGACGCCGCCCGCGAGCTGGATCGACTCGGGGTAGGTGGTCCAGTACGGGGCCGGGACGATGACCTCGTCACCCGGGTCGAGGATCGCGGCGAACGCCTCGTAGATGGCCTGCTTGCCACCGTTGGTCACCAGGATGTTGGCGGCCTCGACCTCGTACCCCGAGTCGCGCAGCGTCTTCGCGGCGATCGCGGACTTCAGCTCCGGGAGGCCGCCGGCCGGCGTGTAGCGGTGGAACTTGGGGTTGCGGCAGGCCTCGACGGCGGCCTCGACGATGTAGTCGGGGGTCGGGAAGTCGGGCTCACCGGCGCCGAAGCCGATCACCGGACGCCCGGCGGCCTTCAGGGCCTTGGCCTTGGCGTCCACGGCCAGCGTGGCGGACTCGGAGATCGCGCCGACACGGGCCGACACGCGACGCTCGGTAGGGGACTGTGCGGGTGGAGTAGCAGCACTCATACCTGCATCGTCGCAGACCGGCCGGGCACCCGGCACGGGGGTTTGTGCCGGCCGCGCCGGAGGTTCCCGTTCGACGCCCGGCCGCCGACCACGTACACTCGACCACCGTTGGCTCCCCAACGGGTCGTCATCGACCGCGCACACCCTGCGTCGGTCGCATGCTGTAGGTTGGGGGAACCACAAAGGGTCGTAGCTCAATTGGTAGAGCACTGGTCTCCAAAACCAGCGGTTGGGGGTTCAAGTCCCTCCGGCCCTGCTACACGCACTTGATTCAGCAGGGTGCGTGCACGCGTACGTAAGGCAATGCACCGCCGTGCGGGCTCTACCGGGCGCGGCACGGCCACGACCCGGATTCAGGTGAGGACGAGTGACGGACGCCCTGGGCTCCATCGACATGCCTGAGCGTGGCCGTTCCGACGACGACGCGACCGAGTCGAAGTCGAAGAAGAAGCCCCGCCGTGGCGGCAAGCGCGGCAAGAAGGGCCCGCTCGCCCGGCTCGCACTGTTCTACCGGCAGATCATCGCTGAGCTCCGCAAGGTCGTCTGGCCGACGCGAAACCAGCTTTCGACGTACACCACCGTGGTGATCGTCTTCGTAGTCATCGTCATCGGTCTCGTAACCGTGATTGACTTGGGAATCAAAGAAGTCGTCGATTACGTCTTCGCCTGATCCCGCGATGGGCGCCTGAAGCGGGCGCCCGTTCGCATGTTCAACCCCTTGAAGCCAGGAAGAAGCAGCCACAGTGTCTGACCCGAACCTGAACGAGCCCGCCGAGCCCGTCGCTGCGGCAGCGGCCGACGTCGACGCGGCGGCTACGGCCGAGGTCGAGGGCGACGACACCCCGCAGGAGATCGTCGAGGGCGCCGACGCCGTCGACGAGCTCGACGCGGAGGACGCTGCCGCCGGCGAGTCCGCCGAAGAAGCGGCCGTGCACGCCGAGGCCGATGAGGCCGACGAGGCCGCCGAGGTCGCCGAGGAGGAGGACGAGGAGCCCGTCGACCCGATCGCGGCGCTCCGCGACGAGCTGCGCGGCCTGCCCGGCGAGTGGTACGTCATCCACACCTACGCGGGCTACGAGAAGCGCGTGAAGGCCAACCTGGAGCAGCGCGCCGTCTCGCTCAACGTCGAGGACTTCATCTACCAGGCCGAGGTCCCCGAGGAAGAGATCGTCCAGATCAAGAACGGCGAGCGGAAGAACGTCCGTCAGAACAAGCTCCCGGGCTACGTGCTCGTGCGCATGGACCTGACGAACGAGTCCTGGGGCGTCGTCCGCAACACCCCGGGTGTCACCGGCTTCGTCGGCAACGCCTACGACCCGTACCCGCTGACGCTCGACGAGATCGTCAAGATGCTCGCCCCGGAGGCCGAGGAGAAGGCCGCCAAGGAGGCCGCCGAGGCCGAGGGCAAGCCGGCGCCGCAGCGCAAGGTCGAGGTCCAGGTCCTGGACTTCGAGGTGGGCGACTCGGTCACCGTCACCGACGGCCCGTTCGCCACGCTGCAGGCCACGATCAACGAGATCAACGCCGACTCGAAGAAGGTCAAGGGCCTCGTCGAGATCTTCGGCCGCGAGACCCCGGTCGAGCTGAGCTTCGACCAGATCCAGAAGAACTGACGGTTCTCCTGGAACAACCGCTTCCGAGCAGGTCAGGCTGGTCCTCGCGACCGTCCTGACCTGCTCGGTTTTTAGCCGCACCTCTATACCCGTTATCGTTGTGCGGTATGCCTCCATCCGGATGACCGGGTGGTCGGCTGGAAACTCTCACTAGGACCCGGAGAGAGCAATGCCTCCCAAGAAGAAGAAGGTCACGGGGCTCATCAAGCTCCAGATCCAGGCCGGTGCCGCGAACCCGGCCCCGCCGGTCGGCCCCGCGCTGGGTCAGCACGGCGTCAACATCATGGAGTTCTGCAAGGCCTACAACGCAGCGACCGAGTCGCAGCGCGGTTGGGTCATCCCGGTGGAGATCACGGTCTACGAGGACCGTTCCTTCACCTTCATCACGAAGACCCCGCCGGCCTCCAAGATGATCCTGAAGGCCGCGGGCGTGGAGAAGGGCTCCGGCGAGCCGCACAAGACCAAGGTCGCCAAGATCACGGCCGACCAGGTCCGCGAGATCGCCACCACCAAGATGCCCGACCTCAACGCCAACGACCTGGACGCCGCGTCGAAGATCATCGCCGGCACCGCCCGTTCCATGGGCATCACGGTCGAGGGCTGATCCAGCCTCGCAGGTCACGCGGCGCGAGCCGCGGACTGGCACCGCGTGGAAGGGCCAGGCGCTGGCCCGGACCACCACTCCATCTGCCACGCGGCACGAGCCGCATGGCGTAACTGCATTCAGGAGCAGCAGTGAAGCGCAGCAAGACTCTTCGCAACGCGGACGCGAAGATCGACCGGGAGCGTCTGTACGCCCCCCTCGAGGCCGTCCGTCTCGCCAAGGACACCTCGTCCGTCAAGTTCGACGCGACCGTCGAGGTCGCCATGCGTCTGGGTGTCGACCCGCGCAAGGCCGACCAGATGGTCCGTGGCACCGTGAACCTCCCGCACGGCACCGGTAAGACCGCCCGGGTCCTGGTCTTCGCGACCGGCGACCGTGCTGCGGCCGCGGAAGCCGCCGGCGCCGACATCGTCGGCGCGGACGAGCTCATCGACGAGGTCTCCAAGGGCCGCCTGGACTTCGACGCCGTCGTCGCCACCCCGGACCTCATGGGCAAGGTCGGCCGCCTCGGCCGCGTGCTCGGTCCCCGTGGTCTGATGCCGAACCCGAAGACCGGCACCGTCACCCCGGATGTCGCCAAGGCTGTCACCGACATCAAGGGCGGCAAGATCGAGTTCCGCGTGGACAAGCACGCGAACCTCCACTTCATCATCGGCAAGGTGTCCTTCGACGACGCCAAGCTGGTGGAGAACTACGCCGCGGCGCTCGAGGAGATCAACCGCCTCAAGCCGTCCGCCGCCAAGGGCCGCTACATCAAGAAGGCCACCATCACCACCACGATGGGCCCCGGCGTTCCGGTGGACGCGAACCGCACCCGCAACCTCCTCGTCGAGGAGGACCCGGCCGCCGTCTGAGCCTGACGACAGCCGCGCGTACTGCGTGAGCCGGGCCCCGCACCTGTTCCTCAGGTGCGGGGCCCGACCCGTTCGTACGGCCGCTGTACGGGCCGTGGGCGGCCTGCGAGCCGCCGGCGGCCCGGGAGTCGGGCCCGCGGCGGTACGGCCCTGTGGAGGCGATTTGCCATGGCCTAGGCCGTTCGCGTACCGTGACGGAGAAGCCAAAGACCGCTGGTTGTCTCTGTGCGCCCATCCGGGTGTGCGGTGGCCGAAGGATCCGCTAGCTGCGGACGGCCTGCGCAGGTGATCGAGGAAGTTCTCCCGGGGACGTATGTCTCCGGTCGAGTCCGCCCCGTGCGCCTGCGCCGGGGCGTTTGTTTTGCCCAGCCCCTTCTGCGCGGTCCTCATCACCCGGAAGGAGGCCGAGGCTCATGGCAAGTCCTGACAAGGTCGACGCTGTCGCGGAGATCACGGACAAGTTCCGCAACTCCAACGCCGCTGTCGTCACCGCGTACACCGGACTGTCTGTCGCGCAGCTCAAGCAGCTGCGTCGTTCGCTCGGTGACAACGCTCAGTACCGTGTGGTGAAGAACACGCTGACCAAGATCGCGGCCCAGGAGGCCGGGATCTCCGTGCTGGACGAGCACCTCGTGGGCTCGACGGCCGTCGCCTTCGTCACCGGTGACCCGGTCGAGGCGGCGAAGGGTCTTCGTGACTTCGCCAAGGAGAACCAGAACCTCGTCATCAAGGGCGGTGTCTTCGAAGGGAAGGCACTCTCCGCTGACGACATCAAGAAGCTTGCGGACCTCGAGTCCCGCGAGGTTCTGCTCGCCAAGCTGGCGGGTGGCATGAAGGCGTCCATGGCCAAGGCCGCGGCGACCTTCCAGGCCCCGCTCACGAAGTTCGCCCGCACCGCGGACGCGCTTCGCAGCAAGGCCGAGCAGGGCGGTGCCGAGTAATTCGGCTCGCACATTGGCAGCCCCTGCTCAGGTCCGCCTGAGCGCGGGGAGGCCACAGCGGGCCAAACGTACGCCCGCCGACATGTACATCCGGCACCAGCCGATTTAGTGGAAGGACCGCCACCATGGCGAAGCTCAGCCAGGAAGACCTGCTCGCGCAGTTCGAGGAGATGACCCTCATCGAGCTCTCCGAGTTCGTGAAGGCCTTCGAGGAGAAGTTCGACGTCGAGGCTGCCGCCCCGGTCGCCGTTGCCGCCGCCGGCGCCCCGGGTGCCCCGGCCGCCGAGGCCGCTGAGGAGCAGGACGAGTTCGACGTCATCCTCACCGGTGCGGGCGACAAGAAGATCCAGGTCATCAAGGTCGTGCGTGAGCTGACCTCCCTGGGTCTGAAGGAGGCCAAGGACCTCGTCGACGGCACCCCGAAGCCGGTCCTCGAGAAGGTCGCCAAGGACGCCGCTGACAAGGCCAAGGAGGCCCTCGAGGGCGCCGGCGCCTCCGTCGAGGTCAAGTGACCTCTGTCAGTCGCTGACTGAAAACCTCCGGGCCCCGGGTCCTCCGGGTCCCTGCCAAGGGCGATCACCCATGCGGGTGGTCGCCCTTCGGCGTTCCGATGTCCTTGCCGGGTTGCCGCGCACTCGCGTGCGAGTATGGTGATCTTCGTTGTCCGGCCCGTGTGTCCCGTGACGATCTCGCAGGGGTGGGGGGCCTTGACGAACAGCACGCGGCGCGCAATTCTCAGGGACGCGACGTCGGAAGCGATCCGGAGTCCGAGGCATGGATCGCCGACGAAGAGGGCAGTATCGATGTGCGCCACGGGGCGCACGGTATGCAGCAGGCGCTGAGCGTGAAGAACTACAACGAGGGGTATCCCTCTTAGAGGGAGTCACCTTCCGGAGGAGAGATTGGGTGCAGAGCCGGTCTCCGAAAACCCGGGCTGGACATCAGTGTGCCGAGTGGCTACACTGACCCTTTGCGCTGCCTGTTAGCTGCTCCCTGCCCGTCACCAGGGGCATACCCACATCTCAGCACTGCGGTCCAGACCTCCCTGACCAGGGATTTCTTGTCCGATGTGCGGACGTGGGACCGGTACGCGCGTAGTGAGTCCGAGCCCTCGGAAGGACCCCCTCTTGGCCGCCTCGCGCAACGCCTCGACTGCCAATACGAACAACGGCGACAGCACCGCCCCGCTGCGCATCTCTTTTGCGAAGATCAAGGAGCCCCTCGGGGTTCCGAACCTCCTTGCGCTGCAGACCGAAAGCTTCGACTGGCTGCTCGGCAATGCCGCATGGAAGGGTCGCGTCGAGGCTGCGCTGGAGTCCGGTCAGGACGTCCCCACCAAGTCCGGTCTGGAGGAGATCTTCGAAGAGATCTCCCCGATCGAGGACTTCTCCGGGTCGATGTCGCTGACGTTCCGCGACCACCGCTTCGAGCCCCCGAAGAACTCCATCGACGAGTGCAAGGAGCGCGACTTCACGTACGCGGCCCCGCTCTTCGTCACCGCTGAGTTCACCAACAACGAGACCGGCGAGATCAAGTCCCAGACGGTCTTCATGGGCGACTTCCCGCTCATGACCAACAAGGGCACCTTCTGCATCAACGGCACCGAGCGTGTCGTCGTCTCGCAGCTGGTCCGCTCGCCGGGCGTCTACTTCGACAGCCAGATCGACAAGACGTCCGACAAGGACATCTTCTCCGCCAAGATCATCCCGTCCCGGGGTGCCTGGCTGGAGATGGAGATCGACAAGCGCGACATGGTCGGCGTGCGCATCGACCGCAAGCGCAAGCAGTCGGTGACCGTCCTCCTCAAGGCCCTCGGTTGGACGACCGAGCAGATCCTGGAGGAGTTCGGCGAGTACGAGTCGATGCGCGCCACCCTGGAGAAGGACCACACCCAGGGCCAGGACGACGCGCTGCTCGACATCTACCGCAAGCTGCGCCCGGGCGAGCCGCCGACGCGTGAGGCCGCGCAGACGCTGCTGGAGAACCTCTACTTCAACCCGAAGCGCTACGACCTCGCGAAGGTCGGTCGCTACAAGGTCAACAAGAAGCTCGGCGGCGACGAGCCGCTGGACGCCGGCGTTCTCACCACCGACGACATCATCGCCACGATCAAGTACCTGGTGAAGCTGCACGCCGGTGAGACCGAGACGATCGGCGAGAACGGCACGGAGATCGTCGTCGAGACCGACGACATCGACCACTTCGGCAACCGCCGCCTGCGCAACGTCGGCGAGCTGATCCAGAACCAGGTCCGTACGGGTCTCGCCCGTATGGAGCGCGTCGTGCGTGAGCGCATGACCACCCAGGACGTCGAGGCGATCACGCCGCAGACCCTGATCAACATCCGGCCGGTCGTCGCCTCCATCAAGGAGTTCTTCGGCACCAGCCAGCTGTCCCAGTTCATGGACCAGACCAACCCGCTGTCGGGTCTGACCCACAAGCGCCGTCTCTCGGCGCTGGGCCCGGGTGGTCTCTCCCGTGAGCGGGCCGGCCTGGACGTCCGTGACGTGCACCCCTCGCACTACGGCCGCATGTGCCCGATCGAGACCCCTGAAGGCCCGAACATCGGTCTGATCGGCTCGCTCGCGTCGTACGGCCGGGTCAACGTCTTCGGCTTCATCGAGACCCCGTACCGCAAGGTCGTCGACGGCCAGGTCACCGAAGAGGTCAAGTACCTCACGGCCGATGAGGAAGACCGCTTCATCATCGCCCAGGCGAACGCGCCGCTGACGGAGGACATGCGCTTCGCCGAGCAGCGTGTCCTGGTCCGCCGCCGTGGCGGCGAGGCCGACCTGGTCACCGTCGACGAGGTCGACTTCATGGACGTCTCGCCGCGCCAGATGGTGTCGGCCGCGACCGCCATGATTCCGTTCCTGGAGCACGACGACGCGAACCGCGCGCTCATGGGCTCGAACATGATGCGCCAGGCCGTGCCGCTCATCAAGGCCGAGGCCCCGCTGGTCGGTACCGGCATGGAGTACCGCTGCGCGGTCGACGCCGGCGACGTCATCAAGGCCGAGAAGGACGGTGTGGTCCAGGAGGTCTCCGCGGACTACATCACCGTCGCCAACGACGACGGCACGTACACCACGTACCGCGTCGCCAAGTTCACCCGCTCCAACCAGGGCACCTCCTTCAACCAGAAGGTCGTCGTGGACGAGGGCGCGCGGGTCATCGAGGGCCAGGTCCTCGCCGACGGTCCGTCCACGGACGAGGGCGAGATGGCGCTCGGCAAGAACCTGCTCGTGGCGTTCATGCCGTGGGAGGGTCACAACTACGAGGACGCGATCATCCTGTCGCAGCGCCTCGTGCAGGACGACGTCCTCTCCTCGATCCACATCGAGGAGCACGAGGTCGACGCCCGTGACACCAAGCTGGGCCCCGAGGAGATCACCCGGGACATCCCGAACGTCTCCGAGGAGGTCCTCGCCGACCTCGACGAGCGCGGCATCATCCGCATCGGTGCCGAGGTCGTCGCCGGCGACATCCTGGTCGGCAAGGTCACGCCCAAGGGTGAGACCGAGCTGACCCCGGAGGAGCGCCTGCTCCGCGCGATCTTCGGTGAGAAGGCCCGTGAGGTCCGTGACACCTCGCTGAAGGTGCCGCACGGCGAGACCGGCAAGGTCATCGGCGTGCGCGTCTTCGACCGCGAGGAGGGCGACGAGCTGCCCCCGGGCGTGAACCAGCTGGTCCGCGTGTACGTGGCGCAGAAGCGCAAGATCACCGACGGTGACAAGCTCGCCGGCCGCCACGGCAACAAGGGCGTCATCTCGAAGATCCTGCCGGTCGAGGACATGCCGTTCCTGGAGGACGGCACCCCGGTTGACATCATCCTGAACCCGCTGGGTGTCCCGTCCCGAATGAACCCGGGACAGGTCCTGGAGATCCACCTCGGCTGGCTCGCCAGCCAGGGCTGGAAGGTCGAGGGCTCCGAGGAGTGGCAGCAGCGACTGCAGGCCATCGGCGCCGACGACGTCGCACCGCGGACCAACGTCGCCACGCCGGTCTTCGACGGCGCGCGCCAGGACGAGCTGGAGGGTCTCTTCGACTCGACGCTCCCCAACCGCGACGGCGAGCGCATGGTCAAGAGCTCGGGCAAGGCCCAGCTCTTCGACGGCCGCTCCGGCGAGCCGTTCCCGGACCCGATCTCGGTCGGGTACATGTACATCCTCAAGCTCCACCACCTGGTCGACGACAAGCTCCACGCCCGCTCGACCGGTCCGTACTCGATGATCACCCAGCAGCCGCTGGGTGGTAAGGCCCAGTTCGGTGGCCAGCGCTTCGGTGAGATGGAGGTGTGGGCGCTGGAGGCATACGGCGCCGCGTACGCCCTCCAGGAGCTGCTGACGATCAAGTCCGACGACGTGACCGGCCGCGTGAAGGTCTACGAGGCCATCGTCAAGGGCGAGAACATCCCCGAGCCCGGCATTCCCGAGTCCTTCAAGGTGCTCATCAAGGAAATGCAGTCGCTGTGCCTGAACGTGGAGGTGCTGTCCTCGGACGGCATGTCCATCGAGATGCGCGACACCGACGAGGACGTCTTCCGCGCGGCGGAGGAGCTCGGTATCGACCTGTCCCGGCGCGAGCCGAGCAGCGTCGAAGAGGTCTGACGGGTCTGGCCGGGACCTCCCCGTGAGGTCCCGGCCCCACCCCGGACCCCCTCAGACCATGATTGAGACTCGACCCTGAAAGAGGGATTGACGACAGTGCTCGACGTCAACTTCTTCGACGAGCTGCGGATCGGCCTTGCCACCGCTGACGACATCCGTCAGTGGTCCCACGGCGAGGTCAAGAAGCCGGAGACCATCAACTACCGCACCCTCAAGCCCGAGAAGGACGGCCTCTTCTGCGAGAAGATCTTCGGCCCCACCCGGGACTGGGAGTGCTACTGCGGTAAGTACAAGCGCGTCCGCTTCAAGGGCATCATCTGCGAGCGCTGCGGCGTCGAGGTCACTCGCGCCAAGGTGCGCCGTGAGCGGATGGGCCACATCGAGCTGGCCGCTCCCGTCACCCACATCTGGTACTTCAAGGGCGTCCCGAGCCGGCTGGGCTACCTGCTCGACCTGGCTCCGAAGGACCTCGAGAAGGTCATCTACTTCGCCGCCTACATGATCACGTGGGTGGACGAGGAGCGCCGCACGCGCGACCTGCCCTCGCTGGAGGCGCACGTCTCCGTCGAGCGCCAGCAGATCGAGCAGCGCCGCGACGCGGACCTCGAGGCCCGCGCCAAGAAGCTGGAGACCGACCTCGCCGAGCTGGAGGCCGAGGGCGCCAAGGCCGACGTGCGCCGCAAGGTGCGCGAGGGTGCCGAGCGTGAGATGAAGCAGCTGCGCGACCGCGCGCAGCGCGAGATCGACCGCCTGGACGAGGTCTGGAACCGCTTCAAGAACCTCAAGGTCCAGGACCTGGAGGGCGACGAGCTCCTCTACCGCGAGCTGCGTGACCGCTTCGGCACGTACTTCGACGGCTCCATGGGTGCCGCTTCGCTGCAGAAGCGCCTGGAGACCTTCGACCTGGAGGAGGAGGCCGAGCGCCTCCGCGAGATCATCCGTACCGGCAAGGGCCAGAAGAAGACCCGTGCGCTCAAGCGCCTGAAGGTCGTCTCCGCGTTCCTGCAGACCAGCAACAGCCCCAAGGGCATGGTGCTGGACTGCATCCCGGTCATCCCGCCGGACCTGCGTCCGATGGTGCAGCTGGACGGTGGCCGCTTCGCGACCTCCGACCTGAACGACCTGTACCGCCGTGTGATCAACCGCAACAACCGCCTCAAGCGTCTTCTCGACCTCGGTGCCCCCGAGATCATCGTGAACAACGAGAAGCGGATGCTGCAGGAGGCCGTCGACGCGCTGTTCGACAACGGCCGCCGCGGTCGCCCGGTCACCGGTCCCGGTAACCGCCCGCTGAAGTCCCTCAGCGACATGCTGAAGGGTAAGCAGGGCCGGTTCCGTCAGAACCTGCTCGGTAAGCGTGTGGACTACTCCGCGCGTTCCGTCATCGTCGTCGGCCCGCAGCTCAAGCTGCACCAGTGCGGTCTGCCGAAGGCCATGGCGCTGGAGCTCTTCAAGCCGTTCGTGATGAAGCGCCTGGTCGACCTGAACCACGCGCAGAACATCAAGTCGGCGAAGCGGATGGTCGAGCGCGGCCGCACGGTCGTGTACGACGTCCTCGAAGAGGTCATCGCCGAGCACCCGGTTCTGCTGAACCGTGCGCCCACCCTGCACCGCCTCGGCATCCAGGCCTTCGAGCCGCAGCTGGTCGAGGGCAAGGCCATTCAGATTCACCCGCTCGTCTGCACCGCGTTCAACGCGGACTTCGACGGTGACCAGATGGCCGTGCACCTGCCGCTGTCCGCTGAGGCGCAGGCCGAGGCCCGCATCCTGATGCTGTCCTCGAACAACATCCTCAAGCCGGCCGACGGCCGTCCGGTCACCATGCCGACCCAGGACATGGTGCTGGGCCTGTTCTTCCTCACCACCGACGAGGAGGAGCGCAAGGTCATCGGTGAGGGCCGCGCGTTCGGCTCGGTCGCCGAGGCGATCATGGCGTTCGACGCCAAGGAGCTCTCGCTCCAGGCGAAGGTCGACATCCGCTTCCCGATCGGCACCGTCCCGCCCCGCGGCTGGACCCCGCCGGCTCCGGAGGAGGGCGAGCCCGAGTGGCAGCAGGGTGACAGCTTCCGGCTGCGTACGACCCTGGGCCGCGCGCTCTTCAACGAGCTGCTGCCCGAGGACTACCCGTTCGTCGACTACTCGGTGGGCAAGAAGCAGCTCTCCGCGATCGTCAACGACCTGGCCGAGCGCTACCCGAAGGTCATCGTCGCGCAGACGCTGGACAACCTGAAGGCGGCCGGCTTCCACTGGGCCACCCGCTCCGGCGTCACCGTCGCCGTCTCCGACATCGTCGTGCCGGAGGCCAAGAAGGAGATCGTCGCGGGCTACGAGGCCCAGGACGAGAAGGTCCAGAAGCAGTACGAGCGCGGTCTGATCACCAAGGACGAGCGCACGCAGGAGCTCATCAACATCTGGACCAAGGCGACCAACGAGGTCGCCGAGGCGATGAACGAGAACTTCCCCAAGACGAACCCCATCTTCATGATGGTTGACTCGGGTGCCCGAGGAAACATGATGCAGATGCGGCAGATCGCCGGTATGCGTGGTCTGGTGTCGAACGCGAAGAACGAGACCATCCCGCGACCCATTAAGGCGTCGTTCCGTGAGGGTCTCTCCGTGCTGGAGTACTTCATCTCCACCCACGGTGCCCGTAAGGGTCTCGCGGACACCGCCCTCCGTACCGCCGACTCGGGTTACCTCACCCGTCGTCTCGTGGACGTCTCGCAGGACGTCATCATCCGCGAGGAGGACTGCGGCACCGAGCGCGGCCTCAAGCTGCGGATCGCCAGCAAGGACGCCACCGGCGTGCTGCGCAAGGCGGACGACGTCGAGTCCAGCGTGTACGCCCGGATGCTCGCCGAGGACGTCGTCGTCGACGGCAAGGTCATCGCCTCGGCGAACGTGGACCTCGGTGACGTGCTCATCGACCAGCTGGTCGCGCACGGCGTCGAGGAGGTCAAGACCCGCTCGGTCCTGACCTGTGAGTCCGCGGTCGGCACCTGTGCCTTCTGCTACGGCCGCTCGCTGGCCACCGGCAAGCTGGTCGACATCGGTGAGGCCGTCGGCATCATCGCCGCCCAGTCCATCGGTGAGCCCGGTACTCAGCTGACGATGCGTACCTTCCACACCGGTGGTGTGGCGGGTGACGACATCACCCTGGGTCTGCCGCGAGTCGTCGAGCTCTTCGAGGCCCGTACGCCCAAGGGTGTCGCCCCGATCTCCGAGGCCGCCGGCCGCGTGCGGATCGAGGAGACCGAGAAGACCAAGAAGGTCATCGTCACGCCGGACGACGGCAGCGACGAGACGTCCTACGGCGTCTCCAAGCGTGCCCGCCTGCTGGTGAGCGAGGGTGACCACGTCACGGTCGGCCAGCCGCTGACCGTCGGTGCGATCAACCCGCACGACGTGCTGCGCATCCTCGGCCAGCGTGCGGTCCAGGTCCACCTGGTCGGCGAGGTCCAGAAGGTCTACAACAGCCAGGGCGTGGCGATCCACGACAAGCACATCGAGATCATCATCCGGCAGATGCTGCGCCGCGTGACGATCATCGAGTCCGGCGACGCCGAGCTGCTGCCGGGCGAGCTGGTGGAGCGCTCGAAGTTCGAGCACGAGAACCGTCGCGTGGTCCAGGAAGGCGGCCACCCGGCCTCCGGCCGTCCGCAGCTGATGGGTATCACCAAGGCCTCGCTGGCGACGGAGTCCTGGCTGTCGGCCGCCTCCTTCCAGGAGACGACCCGAGTCCTGACGGACGCGGCGATCAACGCCAAGTCCGACAGCCTCATCGGCCTCAAGGAGAACGTCATCATCGGTAAGCTCATCCCGGCTGGTACGGGCCTGTCCCGTTACCGCAACATCCGGGTCGAGCCGACCGAGGAGGCCAAGGCCGCGATGTACTCGGCCGTCGGCTACGACGACATCGACTACTCGCCGTTCGGCACCGGCTCCGGCCAGGCCGTCCCGCTGGAGGACTACGACTACGGTCCGTACAACCAGTAAGCGGTGGCCGGCGGCGGCCGGCACGCGAGGCACAACATAAAAGCGCAGCCACAGGGCGGTCATCCTCATGCCGGGTGACCGCCCTGCGGTGTCTGGGGGATGATGGGACGGTCAGCGCTCCGGCCGGGGGGAGGTCTCAGAGGTGGCGTTCGAACCGTGGCAGGGTGGCCGACCGGTCCACCCGCCCCAACAGGTGCCCGCCATGCGTGCCTCGCACGCGGACCGTGAGCGGGCGGTCGATGTGCTGAAGGCGGGGTTCGCCGAGGGGCGGCTCAGCCAGGACGAGTACGAGCAGCGGGTGGCCCGCGCGTACCAGTCCGTGACCTATTCGGACCTGCACTTATTGGTGAGGGACCTGCCGCAGGGGCCGGTGCCGCAGCCGATGGTGGCGCTGCCGCCGCCGATGGTTCCGCCGACGTTCCTCCCGCTGCCGCAGCAGCGCACCAACCCGTCCGCGACGGGCGCCATGATCTGCGGGTTGCTCACCCCGCTGACCTGGGGTGTCACGGCCGTCCCCGCGGTGATCCTGGGGCACAAGGCACGTACGGAGATCCGTCGGAGCGGTGAGCGGGGCGACGGCATGGCGCTGACCGGCGTGGTGCTCGGCTGGCTCGCGATCGGGGGCTGGTGCCTGGTGATGCTCGTCACTCTGCTGGCGCTGCTGCCGAAGACCTGAGGGGATGGCGGGTCGGTCGACGGGCCCGCCGTGTCGGGGCCGAAGACGTCCTTCCGTCCGCCGCGGGAGCACACTACGGTGGCGGCAGCGCCGAAGGAGTCCGGCGTGTCCTACGCGTGTGCATTTGTTTTGACCGCAGCCCATGCGGTAGGTACGCTCTGACCTTGTGCCTGGGGTGTCCCTGGCCTGCCGTGCGCGCATCTCCTCAAGCCTTCGGGCGGGCGGTGCCGGTGCGTACGAAGCCGGGTCTCGACGCCGTAATCCGTCGCTCCTCGTTCCAGCGAGGAAGTCTGCGGTATTCGACACACCCGACCTCGTGGGTCGGAGGAGTTCCAGGTTAGCTTTACCGAGACTGGCACACAGAAACCGGAGAAACGGTGCCTACGATCCAGCAGCTGGTCCGCAAGGGCCGGCAGGACAAGGTCGAGAAGAACAAGACGCCCGCACTTGAGGGTTCGCCCCAGCGCCGCGGCGTCTGCACGCGTGTTTTCACCACCACCCCGAAGAAGCCGAACTCGGCCCTGCGTAAGGTCGCGCGTGTGCGTCTGACCAGCGGCATCGAGGTCACCGCTTACATTCCGGGTGAGGGCCACAACCTGCAGGAGCACTCGATCGTGCTCGTGCGTGGCGGTCGTGTGAAGGACCTGCCGGGTGTTCGGTACAAGATCATCCGCGGCTCCCTCGACACGCAGGGCGTCAAGAACCGCAAGCAGGCTCGCAGCCGCTACGGCGCCAAGAAGGAGAAGTAAGAATGCCTCGTAAGGGCCCCGCCCCGAAGCGCCCGGTCATCATCGACCCGGTCTACAACTCTCCTCTGGTGACCTCCCTCATCAACAAGGTGCTGCTGAACGGAAAGCGCTCCACCGCCGAGCGCATCGTTTACGGCGCCATGGAGGGCCTGCGTGAGAAGACCGGCAACGACCCGGTCATCACGCTGAAGCGCGCGCTGGAGAACATCAAGCCGACCCTCGAGGTCAAGTCCCGCCGTGTCGGTGGCGCGACCTACCAGGTTCCGGTCGAGGTCAAGCCGGGTCGCGCGTCGACCCTGGCGCTCCGCTGGCTCGTGGGTTACTCCCGCGCCCGCCGCGAGAAGACCATGACCGAGCGCCTCATGAACGAGCTGCTGGACGCCTCGAACGGCCTCGGCGCTTCGGTCAAGAAGCGCGAGGACACGCACAAGATGGCCGAGTCCAACAAGGCCTTCGCGCACTACCGCTGGTAGTCGCTACCCACATCGAGACCGAGAGAAGACGAAAGCCTTATGGCTACCACTTCACTTGACCTGGCCAAGGTCCGCAATATCGGGATCATGGCCCACATCGACGCGGGCAAGACGACGACCACCGAGCGGATCCTGTTCTACACCGGTGTTTCGTACAAGATCGGTGAGGTCCACGACGGCGCTGCCACCATGGACTGGATGGAGCAGGAGCAGGAGCGTGGCATCACGATCACCTCTGCTGCCACCACCTGTCACTGGCCGCTGGAAAACGTCGACCACACCATCAACATCATCGACACCCCGGGTCACGTCGACTTCACCGTCGAGGTGGAGCGCTCCCTGCGCGTGCTCGACGGTGCCGTGACGGTGTTCGACGGCGTTGCCGGCGTTGAGCCCCAGTCCGAGACGGTGTGGCGTCAGGCGGACCGCTACGGCGTTCCCCGTATCTGCTTCGTCAACAAGCTCGACCGCACCGGCGCCGAGTTCCACCGCTGCGTCGACATGATCACGGAGCGCCTCGGCGCCACCCCGATCGTGATGCAGCTGCCGATCGGCACCGAGGCGGACTTCAAGGGCGTCGTCGACCTCGTCAGCATGAAGGCCCTGCTGTGGTCCGCCGAGGCCGCCAAGGGCGAGATGTACGACACCGTCGACATCCCGGACACCCACATCGAGGCTGCCGAGGAATGGCGCGGCAAGCTCCTTGAGACGGTCGCCGAGAACGACGAAGAGCTGATGGAGCTGTACCTGGAGGGCCAGGAGCCCACCGTGGAGCAGCTGTACGCGGCCATCCGCCGCATCACCATCAGCTCCGGCAAGGCGGAGAACACCACCGTCACGCCCGTGTTCTGTGGCACCGCCTTCAAGAACAAGGGTGTCCAGCCGCTGCTGGACGCGGTCGTGCGCTACCTCCCCTCGCCGCTCGACGTCGAGGCCATCGAGGGCCACGCGGTCAACAACCCCGACGAGGTCATCAAGCGTCGCCCCTCCGAGGAGGAGCCGCTGGCCGCGCTGGCGTTCAAGATCGCGAGCGACCCGCACCTCGGCAAGCTCACCTTCATCCGGGTCTACTCGGGTCGCCTGGAGTCCGGCACGCAGGTGCTGAACTCCGTCAAGGGCAAGAAGGAGCGCATCGGCAAGATCTACCGGATGCACGCGAACAAGCGTGAGGAGATCGAGTCGGTGGGTGCCGGTGACATCGTCGCCGTCATGGGTCTGAAGCAGACCACCACCGGTGAGACCCTCTGTGACTCCGCCAACCAGGTGATCCTGGAGTCGATGGAGTTCCCGGCCCCGGTCATCCAGGTCGCCATCGAGCCCAAGTCCAAGGGCGACCAGGAGAAGCTGGGTGTCGCCATCCAGCGTCTCGCCGAGGAGGACCCGAGCTTCCAGGTCCACACCGACGAGGAGACCGGCCAGACCATCATCGCGGGTATGGGCGAGCTGCACCTCGACGTGCTGGTCGACCGTATGAAGCGTGAGTTCCGGGTCGAGGCCAACGTCGGTAAGCCGCAGGTCGCGTACCGCGAGACGCTGCGGAAGACCGTCGAGAAGATCGACTACACGCACAAGAAGCAGACTGGTGGTTCCGGCCAGTTCGCGAAGGTGCAGATCTCGGTCGAGCCTCTCGAGGGCGATGGCTACGAGTTCGAGAACAAGGTCACCGGTGGCCGCATCCCCCGGGAGTACATCCCGTCGGTGGACGCGGGCTGCCAGGAGGCCATGGAGTTCGGTGTTCTCGCCGGCTACCCGCTGACCGGCGTGCGCGTCACGCTTCACGACGGTGCCTTCCACGAGGTCGACTCCTCCGAGATGGCCTTCAAGATCGCCGGTTCGATGGCCTTCAAGGAGGCCGCCCGCAAGGCCTCCCCGGCCCTGCTCGAGCCGATGATGAAGGTCGAGGTCACCACGCCCGAGGACTACATGGGCGACGTGATCGGCGACATCAACTCCCGCCGTGGACAGATCCAGTCCATGGAGGACCGCCACGGTGCCAAGCTCGTCACGGGCCTGGTTCCGCTCTCGGAGATGTTCGGCTACGTCGGAGACCTCCGCAGCAAGACGTCGGGTCGCGCGAGCTACTCGATGCAGTTCGACTCCTACGCCGAGGTTCCGCGGAACGTCGCCGAGGAGATCATCGCGAAGGCCAAGGGCGAGTAAGGCCCGTCTCGTCAGAGTCGGACCCCCACACGCTTTAGGCTTGACACCGACTGACGGGGCAATCCCCGCCATCCGTGAGGATTGCCCCCGTCAGCCGGCACCCCAGCAAAGATCACCTGGCGCCGATGAGTAAGGCGTACAGAACCACTCCACAGGAGGACCCCAGTGGCGAAGGCGAAGTTCGAGCGGACTAAGCCGCACGTCAACATCGGCACCATCGGTCACATCGACCACGGTAAGACGACCCTCACGGCCGCCATTACCAAGGTGCTGCACGACGCGTTCCCGGACCTGAACGAGGCCTCGGCCTTCGACATGATCGACAAGGCGCCGGAAGAGCGCCAGCGTGGTATCACCATCTCCATCGCGCACGTCGAGTACCAGACGGAGAACCGTCACTACGCCCACGTCGACTGCCCGGGTCACGCGGACTACATCAAGAACATGATCACCGGTGCCGCCCAGATGGACGGCGCGATCCTCGTGGTCGCCGCGACCGACGGTCCGATGCCGCAGACCAAGGAGCACGTGCTCCTGGCCCGCCAGGTCGGCGTTCCCTACATCGTTGTCGCCCTGAACAAGGCCGACATGGTGGACGACGAGGAGATCCTGGAGCTCGTCGAGCTCGAGGTCCGTGAGCTCCTCTCCGAGTACGAGTTCCCGGGCGACGACGTCCCGGTCGTCAAGGTCTCGGCGCTGAAGGCGCTCGAGGGCGACGCCGAGTGGGGCAAGTCGGTCCTGGACCTGATGAAGGCCGTCGACGAGGCCATCCCGGCCCCGGAGCGCGACACCGACAAGCCGTTCCTGATGCCGATCGAGGACGTCTTCACCATCACCGGTCGCGGTACGGTCGTCACCGGCCGTATCGAGCGCGGTGTGCTGAAGGTCAACGAGAACGTCGACATCATCGGCATCAAGACCGAGAAGACCTCCACCACGGTCACCGGCATCGAGATGTTCCGGAAGCTGCTGGACGAGGGCCAGGCCGGTGAGAACGTCGGTCTGCTGCTTCGCGGTATCAAGCGCGAGGACGTCGAGCGCGGCCAGGTCATCATCAAGCCCGGTTCGGTTACGCCGCACACCGAGTTCGAGGCCCAGGCCTACATCCTGTCGAAGGACGAGGGTGGCCGCCACACCCCGTTCTTCAACAACTACCGCCCGCAGTTCTACTTCCGTACCACGGACGTGACCGGCGTCGTGACCCTCCCCGAGGGCACCGAGATGGTCATGCCGGGCGACAACACCTCCATGTCCGTCCAGCTGATCCAGCCGGTCGCCATGGAGGAGGGCCTGAAGTTCGCCATCCGTGAGGGTGGCCGGACCGTCGGCGCCGGCCAGGTCACCAAGATCGTCAAGTAAGTCCGCTTACTGACGGTCGGGGAGACCCGGCGCTCCTTGTGAGCGAGGGCCCCGCACACCTTCGGGTGTGCGGGGCCCTTTGTCATGCCTACGGGGCGCCTGCGGGCGTGCCCACGGTGCGGCCGCGGCGGAGCCGTGCGACCGGCCATGGCGCACGGGACGGCGGGGGCCCGGAGGCGCGCCGACGGAGGTGTACGGCGCCGCGCCCAGTGCGTGGGCGAGGAGCTCCAGGAGGAGGCCGAGGGATGGCAGGCGGCGGAGCGGTCTGCTCGGGGTCTCGGGTGAGGAAGCGGCCATGGGGCGAACGTAGGCCGGTGACTCGGTGGCTGAATGGTCCAGTGGCATATGACCGCTCGTTCGAGTGGCAAGGCCCGGCGAAAGGGGCAAGCCGAGCGTTAGTGAGGTATTAGCCGATCATCAGCGGGCGGCGGCAGGCTGGGAGGTGCCACTGAAGAGCGGGTGCACCATCGGGACGGGCCCGCCGGGAGAAGGAGCTGATGACCATGCGTGGGCTGCGTACCGTTGTGACCGCTGCCGCCGTCGCCGTGCTGGCGACGGGAGGGATCGCCGGAGCCGCCGTCGCCGCGGAGAGCGGTGCGGGCGCCGGGGCCTGCCAGCCGGGGACGCTGAAGGTGACGACCACCGACGCCGGCCGGAGCCAGGTCGGAATGAACCACGCCGGCACGTACCTGAAGGTGACGAACACCGGCGACGAGACCTGCGCGATCAAGGGCTACGCCGGCCTCGCCCTGGAAGGCGCCGGGCACACCGCGCTGAAGACGAAGGTGCGCCACGGTGACACGTACTTCGCCCAGGACCCGGGCGCGCACACCGTCACGCTCAAGCCGGGCGGCGTCGCCTACGCGGACCTGGTCTGGACGCACACCGGCGCCGACGCGGCCCCCGCCAAGTACCTCCAGGTCTCGCCGACCGGCAGCAACAGCCACAGCGTCGTCCCGCTGCAGGACGACGTCGACAACGGCACGCTGAACCTCACCGCCTGGTCCGCGAAGCTGCCCACGGCCGGCTGACGCCCGAAGGGCGCCCGTACGGCCCCGCGAACCACCGTGCCTCCGGCCGCGTCCCCCTGCGCGACCGGGGGCACTGCCATGTGCGCAGCTGTGTCAACGATGGGCGGATGTTCCCATCCTTTCGGGCGGTGCCCCGTCGGAACCCGCCGCTACTGTGGGTACACGGTCCACCATCTCGTCCATGGGAGGAATCATGACCGCCGAACCGCAGCACACCTGGCCGGTGCCGCCGCCGAACGGCTACACCGTGGACGACCTGTTCGCTCTGCCCGATCTCCCGCCGCACACCGAGCTGATCGACGGGAGCCTGGTCTTCGTGAGCCCGCAGCGGGATTTCCACACACTGGTGATGTACCTGCTGGAGAGCGGGCTCAGGCGGACGGTGCCGGAGCGCTTCCGGGTGCGCCGCGAGATGGCCGTTGTGCTCGACCCGCACAACGTCCCCGAGCCAGACATCCTCGTGCTGCGCGCCGAGGCCGTACGGGACCGCCGGCAGACGCGCTACGAGGCGTCCGACGTCGTGCTCGCCGTCGAGGTCGTCTCACCCGACTCGGAGGCCCGGGACCGTGACAGCAAGCCGGGCAAATACGCGGCAGCCGGCATCCCGCACTTCTGGCTCGTGGAGATGGCGGGGGACAAGGACCATCCCGTGGTGCACGAGTACGCGCTGGACCCGGTCACCAAGGAGTACGTGCCGGCAGGCATTCACCGCGAGCGGCTGAAGACGACCGTGCCGTTCACCGTCGACATCGACCTCACCGAGGTCGACCGCCTGTAGATGAGGCGGACATCACTCCGCACGGGTGCGGCCCGGCCGCCTAACATGTCCGCGTCGGCGCGTACCTCGCCGGGGGACGCGACCTGCCTCACACAGGAGTGACGCCATGCTGCGCACCATGTTCAAGTCCAAGATCCACCGGGCCACCGTGACCCAGGCCGATCTGCACTACGTAGGGTCCGTGACGATCGACGCGGAGCTGATGGACGCCGCCGATCTGCTGCCCGGCGAGCTGGTCCACATCGTCGACATCACCAACGGCGCCCGGCTGGAGACGTACGTCATCGAGGGCGAGCGGGGGAGCGGCGTCATCGGCATCAACGGCGCGGCCGCGCACCTCGTACACCCCGGTGACCTGGTCATACTCATCAGCTACGCGCAGGTCGAGGACGCCGAGGCACGGGCGCTGAAGCCCAGCGTCGTGCACGTGGACGCGGACAACCGAATCGTCGCCCTGGGCGCCGACGCCGGCGCTCCGGTGCCGGGAAGCAATCAGGAACGCAGCCCCCAGGCGGCCGCCCCGACCGGCTGAGCGTGGGCCGCGTGGCCCGTCCGGAGATCTTCCGGCGGGCCCGAAGGTTCGGGGCGTGTGGCGTGGGGTACTCTCTCCCCTTCGGTTGGCCAGCCGTGTGCCCCATATGGCACACTAGCCAAGTTGCTCGGTTGAGTGCCGATGCTGCGCGCCTCCCGCCGGGAGGACCGGAAGCGAGTCCCAGGTATTCGTCATCCCTTCTCAGGGGTGGAAGTACGGGAATCTTCCGGGAAGCGTCAGCGGGGTGCCTCAGCCAGGCGCCCGGTGGGTGTCCACGACCCCACATTCTCCTTCTCGAAGGATCTCCCTTGCGGAGATGTGCGGGAAGGGACGCGACACGCCCGACCGCGTGGGTCGGACGGCCCGCAGGATGTGGCGGACGTAGGACGCGAACGCACCGGGTCCCAGAGCGTTACGAGACAAAGGACTACTAAGTAGCCATGGCGGGACAGAAGATCCGCATCCGGCTCAAGGCCTACGACCACGAGGTCATCGACAGCTCGGCGAAGAAGATCGTCGAGACGGTGACCCGCACTGGTGCGTCGGTCGCGGGCCCGGTGCCGCTGCCCACTGAAAAGAACGTGTACTGCGTCATCAAGTCGCCGCACAAGTACAAGGACTCGCGCGAGCACTTCGAGATGCGCACGCACAAGCGCCTGATCGACATTCTCGACCCGACGCCGAAGACCGTTGACTCCCTGATGCGACTCGACCTTCCGGCCGGCGTCGACATCGAGATCAAGCTCTGAGGCGGGTGATCTGAGAATGGCTAAGCAGATCAAGGGCCTCCTGGGCGAGAAGCTCGGCATGACCCAGGTGTGGGACGAGAACAACCGCGTCGTCCCGGTCACCGTGGTCAAGGCCGGCCCGTGCGTCGTCACCCAGGTGCGCACCGCAGACCAGGACGGTTACGACTCCGTCCAGATCGCCTTCGGCGAGATCGACCCGCGCAAGGTGAACAAGCCCCTCAAGGGCCACTTCGCCAAGGCCGACGTCACCCCCCGCCGTCACCTCGTCGAGGTCCGTACCGCCGACGCCGGCGAGTACACCCTCGGCCAGGAGGTCAGCGCCGAGGTCTTCGACGCCGGCATCAAGGTCGACGTGACCGGCAAGACCAAGGGCAAGGGCACCGCCGGTGTCATGAAGCGCCATGGCTTCGCCGGTGGCAAGGCTTCGCACGGTGCGCACCGCATCCACCGCAAGCCGGGCTCCATCGGTGGCTGCGCCACCCCGGGCCGCGTGTTCAAGGGCATGCGGATGGCCGGCCGTATGGGCAATGAGCGGGTCACCACCCAGAACCTGACCGTCCACGCCGTTGACGCGGAGAAGGGTCTGCTGCTCATCAAGGGCGCAGTTCCTGGTCCGAACGGCGGCCTCGTCCTGGTCCGTACCGCGGCCAAGGGGGCCTGAGGTAACCGATGAGCACCATTGACATCCTTTCGCCGGCAGGCGACAAGGCCGGGACCGTCGAGCTCCCCGCGGAGATCTTCGACGCGAAGGTCAGCGTTCCGCTGATCCACCAGGTCGTCGTCGCACAGCTGGCCGCGGCCCGTCAGGGCACGCACAAGACCAAGACCCGTGGTGAGGTCCGCGGCGGTGGCAAGAAGCCGTACCGCCAGAAGGGCACCGGCCGCGCGCGCCAGGGTTCGACCCGTGCGCCGCAGTTCGCCGGCGGTGGCATCGTCCACGGCCCCGTGCCGCGTGACTACGCGCAGCGGACCCCGAAGAAGATGAAGGCCGCCGCCCTGCGCGGTGCCCTCACCGACCGGGCCCGCCACGACCGCGTCCACGTCGTTTCCGACGTGGTCGAGGGCGCGACCTCCACCAAGGCCGCCAAGACGCTGTTCGGCAAGATCTCGGAGCGCAAGAACCTGCTCCTGGTCGCCGAGCGTTCCGACGAGGCCGCGTGGCTGTCCGCCCGCAACCTGCCCCAGGTCCACATCCTGGAGCCGGGCCAGCTGAACACGTACGACGTGCTCGTCTCCGACGACGTGGTCTTCACCAAGGCCGCCTTCGAGTCCTTCGTGTCTGGCCCCAAGGCCGTTGAGACCGAAGGGAGCGACGCCTGATGGCTGAGGCGACCGTTACCAGCAAGACCTTCACGGACCACCGTGACGTGCTCGTGAAGCCCGTCGTGTCCGAGAAGAGCTACGCGCTGCTGGACGAGAACAAGTACACGTTCATCGTCGACCCGCGTGCCAACAAGACCCAGATCAAGCAGGCCGTCGAGGCGGTCTTCTCGGTCAAGGTCACCGGGGTGAACACGATCAACCGGCAGGGCAAGCGCAAGCGCACCCGCACCGGTTTCGGCAAGCGCGCTGACACCAAGCGCGCCATCGTGACCCTCGCCGAGGGCGACCGCATCGACATCTTCGGCGGTCCGACCGCCTGACGGCGGTCTGGATCGTCCGGAATCGGACGAGGACTGAGAAATGGGTATCCGCAAGTACAAGCCGACGACCCCGGGCCGTCGTGGCTCCAGCGTCGCCGACTTTGTCGAGATCACGCGGTCCACGCCGGAGAAGTCGCTGGTTCGCCCGCTGCACAGCAAGGGCGGCCGTAACAACGCCGGTCGTGTGACCGTTCGCCACCAGGGTGGTGGCCACAAGCGCGCCTACCGCGTGATCGACTTCCGTCGTCACGACAAGGACGGCGTGCCGGCCAAGGTCGCGCACATCGAGTACGACCCCAACCGCACCGCGCGCATCGCGCTCCTGCACTACGCGGACGGCGAGAAGCGCTACATTCTCGCGCCCCGCGGCCTGTCGCAGGGTGACCGGATCGAGAACGGCCCTGGCGCCGACATCAAGCCCGGCAACAACCTGGCGCTGCGCAACATCCCGGTCGGTACGACGCTCCACGCCATCGAGCTGCGGCCCGGCGGCGGCGCGAAGTTCGCCCGCTCCGCGGGTGCCTCCGTGCAGCTGCTGGCGAAGGAGGGCACCATGGCCCACCTTCGTATGCCGTCGGGTGAGATCCGCCTGGTCGACGTCCGCTGCCGCGCCACCGTCGGCGAGGTCGGCAACGCCGAGCAGTCGAACATCAACTGGGGCAAGGCCGGCCGCATGCGCTGGAAGGGCGTCCGCCCGACCGTGCGTGGTGTCGTGATGAACCCCGTCGACCACCCGCACGGTGGTGGTGAGGGCAAGACCTCCGGTGGTCGCCACCCGGTCTCGCCGTGGGGTCAGAAGGAGGGTCGTACGCGTTCGCCCAAGAAGGCTTCGAACAAGTACATCGTCCGCCGCCGCAAGACGAACAAGAAGCGCTAGGAGCGGGTTTAGATGCCGCGCAGTCTCAAGAAGGGGCCCTTCGTCGACGACCACCTGATCAAGAAGGTGGATGTCCAGAACGAAGCCGGCACCAAGAACGTCATCAAGACCTGGTCCCGTCGCTCCATGATCGTGCCGGCCATGCTCGGCCACACGCTGGCGGTGCACAACGGCAAGACCCACGTCCCGGTGTTCGTCACCGAGTCGATGGTCGGCCACAAGCTCGGCGAGTTTGCGCCGACCCGCACCTTCCGCGGCCACGAGAAGGACGACCGCAAGTCGCGTCGTCGCTGATCAGCGGAAGAGCGAAGACTATGACTGACACCGAAGGGACAACCATGGAAGCCAGGGCCCAGGCGCGCTACGTGCGTGTCACGCCCATGAAGGCCCGCCGCGTGGTGGACCTTGTCCGTGGCATGGATGCCACGGAGGCTCAGGCGGTCCTGCGTTTCGCCCCGCAGGCCGCGAGCGTGCCGGTGGGCAAGGTGCTGGACAGCGCCATTGCCAACGCCGCGCACAACTACGACCACACGGACGCCTCCCAGCTGTTCATCAGCGAGGCGTACGTCGACGAGGGCCCGACCCTGAAGCGCTTCCGTCCGCGCGCCCAGGGCCGTGCCTACCGGATCCGCAAGCGGACCAGCCACATCACCGTGGTCGTCAGCAGCAAGGAAGGAACCCGGTAATGGGCCAGAAGGTAAACCCGCACGGGTTCCGGCTCGGCATCACCACGGACTTCAAGAGCCGCTGGTACGCCGACAAGCTGTACAAGGACTACGTCAAGGAAGACGTCGCCATTCGTCGCATGATGACGAAGGGCATGGAGCGCGCCGGTATCTCCAAGGTGGAGATCGAGCGCACCCGTGAGCGCGTCCGCGTTGACATCCACACCGCCCGTCCGGGCATCGTCATCGGTCGCCGCGGCGCCGAGGCCGACCGCATCCGCGGTGAGCTGGAGAAGCTCACCGGCAAGCAGGTCCAGCTGAACATCCTCGAGGTCAAGAACCCCGAGACCGATGCCCAGCTGGTCGCGCAGGCCGTCGCGGAGCAGCTGTCCTCGCGCGTCTCCTTCCGTCGCGCCATGCGTAAGAGCATGCAGTCGACGATGAAGGCCGGCGCCAAGGGCATCAAGATCCAGTGCGGCGGTCGTCTCGGCGGCGCCGAGATGTCCCGCTCGGAGTTCTACCGCGAGGGCCGCGTGCCCCTGCACACGCTCCGTGCGAACGTCGACTACGGCTTCTTCGAGGCCCGTACGACCTTCGGCCGCATCGGCGTGAAGGTCTGGATCTACAAGGGCGACGTCAAGAACATCGCCGAGGTTCGCGCCGAGAACGCCGCTGCCCGTGCGGGTAACCGCCCGGCCCGCGGTGGCAACGACCGCCCGCGTCGCGGTGGCGAGCGCGGTGGTCGCGGCCGCAAGCCGCAGCAGCAGCCCGCCCAGGGCAATGCAGCAGGTGCCGAGGCCCCCAAGGCCGAGGCCGCTGCCGCTGCTCCGGCTGAGAGCACCGGAACGGAGGCCTGACCGACATGCTGATCCCTCGCAGGGTCAAGCACCGCAAGCAGCACCACCCGAAGCGCCACGGCATGGCCAAGGGTGGTACCGAGCTCGCTTTCGGTGAGTACGGTATCCAGGCCCTGACCGGGGCCTACGTGACGAACCGGCAGATCGAGTCCGCTCGTATTGCCATGACCCGTCACATCAAGCGCGGCGGCAAGGTGTGGATCAACATCTACCCCGACCGTCCGCTGACGAAGAAGCCTGCCGAGACCCGCATGGGTTCCGGTAAGGGTTCTCCGGAGTGGTGGGTCGCGAACGTCAAGCCCGGCCGGGTGATGTTCGAGCTGTCCTTCCCGAACGAAAAGGTTGCCAAGGAGGCGCTGACCCGCGCCGCCCACAAGCTTCCGATGAAGTGCCGCATCGTGCGGCGCGAGGCAGGTGAGTCGTGATGGCGGCCGGTACGAAGGCGACCGAGCTGCGTGAGCTGAACAACGAAGACCTCGTTGGGAAGCTCCGCGAGGCCAAGGAGGAGCTGTTCAACCTCCGCTTCCAGGCGGCGACCGGACAGCTCGAAAACCACGGCCGGCTGAAGGCCGTCCGCAAGGACATCGCCCGGATCTACACCCTGATGCGTGAGCGCGAGCTCGGCATCGAGACGGTGGAGAGCGCCTGATGAGCGAGACGAATGTGACTGAGAAGAAGCAGGAGCGCGGCTTCCGCAAGACCCGTGAGGGTCTGGTCGTCAGCGACAAGATGGACAAGACCGTCGTCGTCGCCGTCGAGGACCGCGTCAAGCACGCGCTGTACGGCAAGGTCATCCGTCGTACGAACAAGCTCAAGGCGCACGACGAGCAGAACGCCGCGGGTGTCGGCGACCGCGTCCTCCTCATGGAGACCCGGCCGCAGTCCGCGACGAAGCGCTGGCGCGTCGTCGAGATCCTCGAGAAGGCCAAGTAATTCCCTTTCGGGAATTCAGGCAAGCACATCCCCCCGAGGGGGATTCCCTCGGAAAAGTTCCGCCAGGCTCGGCAGGGACGCTCCAGTAGGCGCGTCCCTGCCGGGAACCGGCAGACGATCAGGAGATAGACGTGATCCAGCAGGAGTCTCGGCTTCGCGTCGCCGACAACACGGGTGCGAAGGAAATTCTCACCATCCGTGTGCTCGGTGGCTCGGGCCGACGCTACGCGGGCATCGGTGACGTCATCGTCGCCACCGTGAAGGATGCGATCCCCGGTGGCAACGTGAAGAAGGGTGACGTCGTCAAGGCGGTCATCGTGCGCACCGTGAAGGAGCGCCGCCGTCCCGACGGTTCGTACATCCGCTTCGACGAGAACGCGGCCGTCATCCTCAAGAACGATGGCGACCCCCGCGGCACCCGCATCTTCGGCCCCGTGGGCCGTGAGCTGCGCGAGAAGAAGTTCATGAAGATCATCTCGCTCGCGCCGGAGGTGCTGTAACCGATGAAGATCAAGAAGGGCGACCTGGTCCAGGTCATCACCGGTAAGGACAAGGGCAAGCAGGGCAAGGTCATTCAGGCCTTCCCCCGCGAGGACCGTGTCCTGGTCGAGGGTGTCAACCGGGTCAAGAAGCACACCAAGGCCGGTCAGACCGCTCGCGGTTCGCAGACCGGCGGCATCGTGACGACCGAGGCCCCGATCCACGTGAGCAACGTTCAGCTCGTGGTGGAGAAGGACGGCAACAAGGTCGTCACCCGCGTCGGGTACCGCTTCGATGACGAAGGCAACAAGATCCGCGTTGCCAAGCGGACCGGTGAGGACATCTGATGACTGCCACCACCAACGCGCCGCGTCTCAAGCAGCGCTACCGCGAAGAGATCGCCGGGAAGCTGAAGGACGAGTTCTCGTACGAGAACGTCATGCAGATCCCCGGTCTGACCAAGATCGTGGTCAACATGGGTGTGGGCGACGCCGCCCGCGACTCCAAGCTGATCGAGGGCGCCATCCGCGACCTCACCACGATCACCGGCCAGAAGCCGGCCGTGACCAAGGCCCGTAAGTCCATCGCGCAGTTCAAGCTGCGTGAGGGCCAGCCGATCGGTGCCCACGTCACCCTCCGCGGTGACCGCATGTGGGAGTTCCTGGACCGCCTGCTGTCGCTCGCGCTGCCGCGCATCCGCGACTTCCGTGGTCTGTCGCCGAAGCAGTTCGACGGCCGGGGCAACTACACCTTCGGTCTCACGGAGCAGGTCATGTTCCACGAGATCGACCAGGACAAGATCGACCGTACCCGGGGTATGGACATCACCGTGGTCACCACGGCGACCAACGACGACGAGGGCCGCGCCCTCCTCCGTCACCTCGGCTTCCCGTTCAAGGAGGCGTGAGCGAGATGGCGAAGAAGGCTCTCATCGCGAAGGCTGCTCGCAAGCCCAAGTTCGGCGTGCGCGCGTACACCCGCTGCCAGCGCTGCGGTCGTCCGCACTCCGTCTACCGCAAGTTCGGCCTGTGCCGCGTGTGCCTTCGTGAGATGGCTCACCGTGGCGAGCTGCCGGGCGTGACCAAGAGCTCCTGGTAAGTCCCCACTTGGGATTTACCGGAGGCTCTCGGTAAGCGTTCGGTCGGCGGGGGCCCGGTCCTTCATCACCTAGAGTGGAAGGGTTGGGCGCCCGCCGCCCGAGACCGACCGCGGGCCACCGTGCCCGCTCAAAGTCGCTTACTACGCCGTAGGTCCCCGTGCCGCACCCGTCCCGCCCGTGAGTGGGGAGAGGGATGGCGCATATAGGAAACCCCGGCGAGAGAGGCCGAAGGCCAATTCATGACCATGACTGACCCCATCGCAGACATGCTGACTCGTCTGCGTAACGCGAACTCGGCTTACCACGACACCGTGGCGATGCCGCACAGCAAGATCAAGTCGCACATCGCGGAGATCCTCCAGCAGGAGGGTTACATCACCGGCTGGAAGGTCGAGGACGCCGAGGTCGGTAAGAACCTCGTCCTCGAGCTGAAGTTCGGCCCGAACCGCGAGCGCTCGATCGCCGGCATCAAGCGGATTTCGAAGCCGGGCCTGCGGGTCTACGCAAAGTCCACCAACCTGCCGAAGGTCCTCGGCGGCCTGGGCGTGGCGATCATCTCCACGTCCTACGGTCTCCTGACCGGTCAGCAGGCCAGCAAGAAGGGTGTAGGCGGAGAAGTTCTCGCCTACGTCTGGTAACCAGGGAACGGAGGAATAGCTAATGTCGCGTATTGGCAAGCTGCCCATCCAGGTTCCCGCTGGTGTGGACGTCACCATCGATGGCCGGACGGTCTCCGTGAAGGGCCCCAAGGGTTCCCTTCAGCACACCGTCGCCGCGCCCATCGAGGTCGCCAAGGGTGAGGACGGCGCCATTGCCGTCACCCGCCCGAACGACGAGCGTCAGAACAAGGCCCTGCACGGCCTGTCCCGCACGCTGGTGGCGAACATGATCACCGGCGTGACCCAGGGCTACAGCAAGGCGCTCGAGATCAGCGGTGTGGGTTACCGCGTCCAGGCGAAGGGCTCCAACCTGGAGTTCTCGCTGGGCTACAGCCACCCGATCCTGGTCGAGGCCCCCGAGGGGATCTCGTTCAAGGTCGAGTCCCCGACCAAGCTCAGCGTCGAGGGCATCGACAAGCAGAAGGTCGGCGAGGTCGCCGCGAACATCCGCAAGCTGCGCAAGCCCGACCCGTACAAGGCCAAGGGCGTCAAGTACGCCGGCGAGGTCATCCGCCGCAAGGTCGGAAAGGCTGGTAAGTAAGCCATGGCATACGGTGTGAAGATCGCGAAGGGCGACGCCTACAAGCGCGCCGCCGCTAAGCGTCGCCACATCCGCATCCGTAAGCGGATTTCGGGTACCCCGGAGCGTCCTCGTCTGGTCGTGACGCGGTCCAACCGCGGCATCACCGCTCAGGTCATCGACGACATCAAGGGCCACACCGTGGCCTCTGCGTCGACCCTGGACGCGTCGATCCGTGGTGGCGAGGGCGACAAGAGCGCCCAGGCGAAGCAGGTCGGCGCCCTGGTCGCCGAGCGTGCCAAGGCTGCCGGTGTCGAGGCCGTCGTGTTCGACCGTGGTGGCAAGCAGTACGCAGGGCGGATTGCCGCTCTGGCCGACGCCGCCCGCGAAGCCGGGCTGAAGTTCTGAGCCCCGGTTCCGTAGCTAGCGGACGTAACAGAGAGAGGTAATTCCAATGGCTGGACCCCAGCGCCGCGGTGGCGGCGCCGGTGGCGGCGAGCGGCGGGACCGTAAGGACCGGCGGGACGGCGGCGCAGCTGCCGAGAAGACCGCCTACGTCGAGCGTGTTGTCGCCATCAACCGTGTCGCCAAGGTTGTGAAGGGTGGTCGTCGCTTCAGCTTCACCGCGCTGGTCGTGGTGGGCGACGGTGACGGCACCGTGGGTGTCGGTTACGGCAAGGCCAAGGAGGTGCCGGCCGCCATCGCCAAGGGCGTTGAGGAGGCCAAGAAGCACTTCTTCAAGGTCCCCCGTATCGCCGGCACCATCCCGCACCCCATCCAGGGCGAGAAGGCCGCGGGCGTCGTCCTGCTCAAGCCTGCTTCCCCCGGTACCGGTGTGATCGCGGGTGGCCCGGTGCGCGCCGTGCTCGAGTGCGCCGGCATCCACGACGTGCTGAGCAAGTCGCTCGGTTCGTCGAACCCGATCAACATCGTGCACGCCACGGTGGAGGCGCTCCAGGGTCTCAAGCGGCCCGAGGAGATCGCCGCCCGTCGTGGTCTGCCGCTGGAGGACGTTGCTCCCGCCGCTCTGCTGCGGGCGCGTGCCGGGGTGAATGCGTGATGCGCATCAAGATCACCCAGACCAAGTCCTACATCGGTAGCAAGCAGAACCACCGTGACACGCTGCGTTCGCTCGGCCTCAAGCGGCTGAACGACAGCGTCGTGCGGGAGGCCCGTCCCGAGGTCGTCGGCATGGTGCACACCGTGCGTCACCTCGTGACGGTCGAGGAGGTCGACTGACATGGCGGAGAACAACCCGCTGAAGGTCCACAACCTCCGTCCTGCCCCGGGTGCCAAGACCGCCAAGACCCGTGTCGGTCGTGGTGAGGCGTCCAAGGGTAAGACCGCTGGTCGTGGTACCAAGGGCACGAAGGCCCGTTACCAGGTTCCGGAGCGCTTCGAGGGTGGGCAGATGCCCCTCCACATGCGTCTCCCGAAGCTGAAGGGCTTCAAGAACCCCGCTCACAAGCAGTTCCAGGTCGTGAACCTGGAGAAGCTGGCCGCGCTGTACCCCGAGGGTGGCGAGGTCACGGTGGCCGACCTGGTCGCCAAGGGCGCGGTGCGCAACAACGAGCTCGTCAAGGTCCTGGGCCAGGGCGAGATCTCCGTGGCGCTGCAGGTGACGGTCGACGCCGTCTCCGGCTCCGCCAAGGAGAAGATCGCCGCCGCCGGCGGCAGCGTCACCGAGCTGCTCTGACGCGGCTCGCACGCGAGTGATTCAACTGACCGGGGATGCCCACGAATTGGGGCATCCCCGGTTGGTCGTTCCAAGGGGGGCATGGTCGCCGGTAAGGTGGCGTGCACTATTGCTGTACTTTCGCCGGGGACCGGCGCGTCAGGTAGCTGATGCGGCGGGCCGCGGAGAATACACCGCGTGGCCGGGGGCCACGCGGTTTTCGGCCGCTCAGTATTCGTAGATCCTCAAGACCGTCACCTCCCGCCCACGAGGCGGGGGGCGCAGGAGGCACCGTGCTCACCGCGTTCGCCCGAGCGTTCAAGACGCCCGACCTGCGCAAGAAGCTGCTGTTCACGCTGGGCATCGTGCTGGTGTATCGGCTCGGGGCGCACGTACCGGTTCCGGGAGTCAACTACTCCAATGTCGAAACCTGCATGAAGCAGGCCGGCTCCGGGAGTGGGCTCTTCGGTCTGGTGAACATGTTCAGCGGTGGTGCGCTGCTCAAGATCACACTTTTCGCGCTGGGGATCATGCCGTACATCACGGCAAGCATCATCCTTCAGCTGCTCACCGTGGTGATCCCACGGCTGGAGGCCCTGAAGAAGGAGGGCCAGTCCGGGCAGGCGAAGATCACGCAGTACACCCGGTACCTCACCGTGGCGCTCGCGGTCCTGCAGGGCACCGGCCTGGTGGCCACCGCCCGCAGCGGCGCGCTGTTCAGCACCTGCACCCTGCGCAACGAGATCATCCCGGACCCCGCGATCTTCACGACCATCACGATGGTCATCTGCATGACCGCCGGCACCGGCGTCGTCATGTGGCTGGGTGAGCTCATCACCGACCGCGGCATCGGCAACGGCATGTCGATCCTGATGTTCATCTCGATCGCCTCCGGCTTCCCGGCCGCGCTGTGGCAGATCAAGGTCTCCGGCAAGCTCGCCGACGGCTGGATCGAGTTCGGCTCCGTCATCGCGATCGGACTCGCGATGATCGCGCTGGTGGTCTTCGTCGAGCAGGCCCAGCGCCGTATTCCCGTGCAGTACGCCAAGCGGATGATCGGCCGTCGCTCCTACGGCGGTACGTCCACCTACATCCCGCTCAAGGTGAATCAGGCAGGTGTGATTCCTGTCATTTTCGCGTCGTCGCTGCTCTACATTCCTGCGCTCATCGCGCAGTTCAGCGGCTCGAAGGCGGGCTGGGCCACGTGGCTTCAGACACACTTCCAGCGCGGAGATGGCCCGGTTTACATCGTTACGTACTTCCTGCTGATCGTGTTCTTCGCCTTCTTCTACGTCGCCATCTCCTTCAACCCCGAAGAAGTTGCCGACAACATGAAGAAGTATGGTGGCTTCATCCCGGGTATCCGGGCTGGTCGCCCGACGGCCGAGTACCTCAGCTACGTGCTCAACCGGATCACGTGGCCGGGCTCGCTGTATCTGGGTCTGATCGCGCTGGTGCCGACAGTGGCGTTGGTGCTTTTCAACGCGAACCAGAACTTCCCGTTCGGCGGGACGAGCATCCTGATCATCGTGGGTGTGGGTCTGGAGACCGTGAAGCAGATCGAGAGCCAGCTTCAGCAGCGTAACTACGAAGGGTTCCTCCGCTGATGCGAATCGTCCTCGTCGGTCCTCCTGGGGCAGGCAAGGGTACGCAGGCTGCGTACCTCGCCGAGAACCTCGCCATCCCGCACATCTCCACGGGTGACCTGTTCCGCGCCAACATCAGCCAGGGCACCGAGCTCGGCAAGGCGGCCAAGGCGTACATGGACGCGGGCAACCTGGTGCCGGACGAGGTCACCATCGGCATGGCCAAGGACCGCATGGAGCAGGCCGACGCGGCGAACGGCTTCCTGCTGGACGGCTTCCCGCGCAACCTCGCGCAGGCCGAGGCGCTGGACGGCATCCTGGAGGACGCCGGGCTGAAGCTCGACGCCGTGCTGGACCTGGAGGTCCCCGAGGAAGAGGTCGTCAAGCGGATCTCCGGTCGCCGGATGTGCCGCAAGGACGGCAAGCACATCTTCCACGTCGAGTACAGCCCGTCGAAGACGGACGGCACCTGCGACATCTGCGGCGGCGAGCTGTACCAGCGCGAGGACGACCGCGAGGACACGGTGCGCAAGCGGCTGGAGGTCTACCACACGGAGACCGAGCCGATCATCGATTACTACAAGGCGCAGGACCTCGTGGTGACCATCCCGGCGCTCGGGAAGGTCGACGAGGTCACGCAGCGGGCCATGGGTGCGCTGGAGCGCGAAGCCGCGTGACGCGGTAGGCACCGGCTCTTCGATACGGCCGCGGCGCCCGGGAGGGCGGCCGCGGCCGTATCGTGTACGGGGGCGGCTTTTCCGGGCCGCCGCAATGAAGAAACGTTCGAGTCGTCGGTTCAGGAAGGCGTCAGCTCAATGCTGGAGATCAAGACCCCGGAGCAGATCGCGAAGATGCGCGAGGCGGGGCTGGTCGTCGCCGCTATCCACGCCGCCACCCGTGAGGTCGCGGTGCCCGGCGCCACCACCAAGGACCTGGACGACGCGGCGCGCAAGGTGCTCGCCGAGCACGGCGCGAAGTCGAACTTCCTCGGATACGGCGGCTTCCCCGCGACGATCTGCACGTCGGTGAACGACGTGGTCGTGCACGGCATCCCGTCCGCCGACACCGTGCTCCGGGACGGCGACATCATCTCCATCGACTGCGGCGCGATCGTCGACGGCTGGCACGGTGACGCCGCGTACACCGCCTTCGTCGGCTCCGGTCACTCCGCGGAGCTGACCGAGCTCAGCCGGGTGACCGAGGAGTCGATGTGGGCCGGCATCGCCGCGGTCCGCAAGGGCAACCGCCTGGTCGACATCTCCAAGGCCATCGAGGGCTACATCAAGCGCCAGCCGCGCCCCTCCTCCGGCAAGTACGGCATCGTCGAGGACTACGGCGGCCACGGCATCGGGTCGCAGATGCACATGGACCCGCACCTGCTGAACTACGTCGACCGCAAGCGCGGGCGCGGCCCCAAGCTCGTCCCGGGCTTCTGCATCGCCATCGAGCCGATGATCAACCTGGGCACCGCCAAGACCCACGTCCTGGAAGACGACTGGACCGTGAAGTCCAACGACGGCGGCTGGTCCTCGCACTGGGAGCACTCGGTCGCGCTCACCGAGCAGGGCCCGCTGGTCCTGACGGCCCCGGACGGCGGCAAGGCCAAGCTCGCCGAGCTCGGTATCGAGACCGCTCCCGATCCCCTGGCGTAACGATCTCCGTGGCTGGGCAATAATCGTGGATTCGTCTTTTCGTGTGCACTGACGTAGACTGACGCGTCGGCTCTCGTGCATCCGCATGCCTGCGTCCCCGGACGCGGGAAATGGGTGAATCAGACGAGAGTCGATCAAGGTAGCCGATTCGAAGGGCGAAGCGTGGCCAAGAAGCAAGGTGCCATCGAGATCGAGGGCACCGTGATCGAGTCCCTGCCGAACGCGATGTTCAAGGTGGAGCTTCAGAACGGTCACCAGGTCCTCGCGCACATCAGCGGAAAGATGCGGATGCACTACATCCGTATCCTCCCGGATGACAGGGTCGTCGTGGAGCTCTCCCCGTACGACCTGACGCGTGGACGGATCGTCTACCGCTACAAGTAGATCTTGCCAGTACCCCGCTCCCGTGGGGTTAAGGCACTGACCCGGAGAACCTCACATCCCATGAAGGTCAAGCCGAGCGTCAAGAAGATCTGCGACAAGTGCAAGGTGATCCGCCGCCACGGACGGGTCATGGTCATCTGCGACAACCTGCGCCACAAGCAGCGCCAGGGCTGACGCACGCCACCTGCATTTCGCAGTTCTTCGCGCGACGCGAGCACACAGTTCATACGCAGAGCCCGTCCGGCCATGACGGCTGACGACACCTCCGGCGGGGGCCGGAGACCTGTCCGTACCACTGCTCCAGGAGGAGCGGTCGGCGGTCACGGAGCGGTTCTGTGGCAGACCCCCGAATCAACACAGGAGCCATTCGATGGCACGCGTTTCAGGTGTTGACATCCCGCGCGAAAAGCGCGTGGAGGTCGCCCTCACCTACGTCTTCGGCATCGGCCGCACGCTGGCGAAGCAGACCCTCGCCGCTGCCGGTGTCGACCCGAACACCCGCGTTCGTGACCTTCCCGAAGAGGACCTGGTCAAGATCCGCGAGTACGTGGACGCCAACCTCCAGACCGAGGGTGACCTCCGTCGCGAGATCCAGGCCGACATCCGCCGCAAGGTCGAGATCGGCTGCTACCAGGGTCTCCGTCACCGTCGCGGCCTGCCCGTCCACGGTCAGCGCACCAGCACGAACGCCCGTACCCGCAAGGGTCCGCGTCGCGCGATCGCCGGCAAGAAGAAGCCGGGCAAGAAGTAGTCCTCAGCGGACGCTCATCAGCGGTCTTCGCTGTAGGACCGACCACCTCCACGGGAGTAATTCATGCCTCCGAAGGGCCGTACGGCCGGCGCCAAGAAGGTGCGCCGCAAGGAGAAGAAGAACGTCGCCCACGGGCACGCTCACATCAAGAGCACGTTCAACAACACGATCGTTTCGATCACCGACCCCACCGGCAACGTGATTTCCTGGGCCTCGGCCGGTCACGTGGGCTTCAAGGGTTCGCGCAAGTCCACCCCGTTCGCCGCGCAGATGGCCGCCGAGTCGGCCGCCCGCCGCGCGCAGGAGCACGGCATGCGCAAGGTCGACGTCTTCGTCAAGGGTCCCGGCTCCGGCCGTGAGACCGCGATCCGCTCCCTCCAGGCCACCGGCCTCGAGGTCGGCTCGATCCAGGACGTCACCCCGACCCCGCACAACGGCTGCCGCCCGCCCAAGCGTCGCCGCGTCTGACCAGCTGAACTAGGAGACAACTAGACAATGGCGCGTTACACCGGGGCCGACTGCAAGCGTTGCCGTCGGGAGAAGCAGAAGCTCTTCCTCAAGGGGAGCAAGTGCGAGAGCGCGAAGTGCCCGATCGAGATCCGTCCTTACCCCCCGGGTGAGCACGGTCGCGGGCGCACCAAGGACAGCGAGTACCTGCTGCAGCTGCGTGAGAAGCAGAAGTGCAGCCGTATCTACGGCGTCCTTGAGAAGCAGTTCCTCGGGTACTACAAGGAGGCGAACCAGAAGACCGGCAAGACCGGTGAGAACCTGCTTCGCATCCTTGAGACCCGTCTGGACAACGTGGTCTACCGTGCGGGCTTCGCGAAGTCCCGCGACCACGCCCGTCAGCTGGTCCGTCACGGCCACATCAACGTGAACGGCCGCAAGACCGACATCCCGTCGGCTCGCGTCGCCGTGAACGACATCATCGAGGTCCGCGAGGGCTCTCGGAACCTGACCCCCTTCCAGGTGGCGCAGGCCGAGGCCGGCGAGAAGACCGTCCCGGCGTGGCTGGAGGCGATCCCCTCGAAGCTCCGGATCCTCGTGCACTCGCTGCCCGAGCGCCCGGTGATCGACACCCAGGTGCAGGAGCAGCTGATCGTCGAGCTCTACTCCAAGTAGTAGGGACCGCGGTCGCGGGCGGTACGGGCCTTTCGGGCCGTACCGCCCGTACCCTTGTAGTACAGCGGGCGTCAAATAGCGGGCGTCCTCGACTGAAGGATCAAAAACATGCTGATCGCTCAGCGTCCCTCGTTGACCGAAGAGGTCGTCGACGAGTACCGCTCCCGGTTCGTGATCGAGCCGCTGGAGCCGGGCTTCGGTTACACCCTCGGCAACTCCCTGCGTCGTACGCTCCTCTCCTCGATCCCGGGTGCGGCGGTCACGTCCATCCGCATCGACGGTGTCCTGCACGAGTTCACCACCGTGCCGGGCGTCAAGGAGGACGTCACCGACCTCATCCTGAACATCAAGCAGCTGGTCGTCTCCTCGGAGCACGACGAGCCGGTCGTGATGTACCTGCGCAAGCAGGGCCCCGGCCTGGTCACCGCCGCGGACATCGCCCCGCCGGCCGGTGTCGAGGTGCACAACCCCGACCTGGTCCTCGCCACGCTGAACGGCAAGGGAAAGCTGGAGATGGAGCTGACCGTCGAGCGCGGTCGCGGCTACGTCTCCGCGGTGCAGAACAAGCAGGTGGGCCAGGAGATCGGCCGCATCCCGGTCGACTCCATCTACAGCCCCGTGCTCAAGGTCACCTACAAGGTCGAGGCGACCCGTGTCGAGCAGCGCACCGACTTCGACAAGCTGATCGTCGACGTCGAGACCAAGCAGGCCATGCGCCCGCGCGACGCCATGGCGTCCGCCGGTAAGACCCTGGTCGAGCTGTTCGGTCTGGCGCGCGAGCTCAACATCGACGCCGAGGGCATCGACATGGGCCCGTCCCCCACGGACGCCGCCCTGGCCGCCGACCTGGCGCTGCCGATCGAGGAGCTGGAGCTCACGGTCCGCTCCTACAACTGCCTCAAGCGCGAGGGCATCCACTCCGTGGGTGAGCTCGTCGCCCGCTCCGAGGCCGACCTGCTCGACATCCGCAACTTCGGTGCGAAGTCGATCGACGAGGTCAAGGCGAAGCTGGCCGGCATGGGCCTGGCCCTGAAGGACAGCCCGCCCGGATTCGACCCGACCGCTGCGGCTGACGCGTTCGGCGCCGATGACGACGCGGATGCGGGTTTCGTCGAGACCGAGCAGTACTGAGCTCGGGCCTGACGGTCTGATTTTGCTGCGGACCGGCTTCGGCTGGTCGCGCAGTTCCCCGCGCCCCTTACGGGGCGCGGGGTCTCCGACGGGCGACCGCCCGCTCGGATACTGACCCCGGTACCTGATACGGCTGGGGCAGACACAGAGGAGAAACACCATGCCGCGTCCCGCCAAGGGTGCCCGTCTGGGCGGCAGCGCCGCGCACGAGCGTCTGCTGCTCGCGAACCTCGCGAAGTCGCTGTTCGAGCACGGCCGCATCACCACGACCGAGGCCAAGGCCCGCCGCCTGCGCCCCGTCGCGGAGAAGCTGATCACCAAGGCGAAGAAGGGCGACATCCACAACCGTCGCCTGGTGCTGGCCACGATCACGGACAAGAGCATCGTGCACACGCTGTTCACCGAGATCGCGCCGCGCTACGCCGAGCGTCCGGGTGGCTACACCCGTATCACCAAGATCGGCAACCGTCGTGGCGACAACGCCCCGATGGCCGTCATCGAGCTGGTCGAGGGCGAGATCGCCAAGAAGGCCACCGTCGACGAGGCCGAGGCCGCGACCAAGCGCGCGGTGAAGGAGGCCGACGAGGCCGCCAAGGCCGAGGACACCAAGGACGAGGCCGCCGAGGCCCCGGCCGAGGAGTCCAAGGACGCCTGAGCCTGATCCAGGCCGCTGAACGGGCCCGTTCCCCGCTGGGGGAGCGGGTCCGTTCCGCTTGAGAGGATGGGCGCGTGAGCAATGACAACGACGGGCCGGCGCCCGGCCACGTCCGGGTGCGGCTGGACCTCTCCTACGACGGGAAGGACTTCTCCGGCTGGGCGAAGCAGCGGGAGCGGCGGACGGTCCAGGCGGAGATCGAGGACGCGCTGCGGACGGTCATGCGGGCGTCGGAGACGTACGAGCTGACCGTGGCGGGGCGGACCGACGCGGGCGTGCACGCGCGTGGCCAGGTGGCCCATGTGGACCTGCCGCAGGAACTGTGGGCCGAGCACGGCGACAAGCTGCGCCGGCGGCTCGCCGGGCGGCTCCCCAAGGACGTACGCATCTGGCGGGTGGCCGAGGCCCCGGCCGGCTTCAACGCGCGGTTCTCGGCGATCTGGCGCCGGTACGCGTACCGGGTCACCGACCACCCCGGCGGCGTCGACCCGCTGCTGCGCGGGCACGTGCTGTGGCACGACTGGGACCTGGACGTCGCGGCGATGAACGAGGCGTCGCAGGCGCTGCTGGGCGAGCACGACTTCGCCGCGTACTGCAAGCGGCGCGAGGGCGCGACGACGATCCGCACGCTCCAGGAGCTGAGCTGGGAGCGGGGCGCCGACGGGATCGTCACGGCGACGGTGCGGGCCGACGCGTTCTGCCACAACATGGTGCGCTCCCTGGTGGGCGCGCTGCTGTTCGTCGGGGACGGGCACCGGCCCGTGGAGTGGCCGGGCAAGGTGCTCGCGGCGGGGGTGCGGGACTCGGCGGTGCACGTCGTACGGCCGCACGGGCTGACCCTGGAGGAGGTCGGCTACCCGGCCGACGAGCTGCTGGCGGCCCGCAACAAGGAAGCACGGAACAAGCGGACCCTGCCGGGCGCGGGCTGCTGCTGAGTCCGGGGGGGCGGGGCCGATGCCCCGCCCGCCGCGGCCGGCGTCAGTTCTTCAGCTGCTTCTTCGCCGCCGCGTCGGCCTGGTCGCGGCCGCGCTGCATGATCCGGTTCCAGGCGTAGGCGGCGCCGTCCCGGCCGGCCTGCAGGGCCTTGGTCTCGCTGGTGGTGACGGCCTTGCCGTTGAGGTAGCCGGCGATCGTGAAGTACGCGTACCGGCCCGTGGCGTTCGCCGAGGTCCGGCAGTCGGTGCCCTGGCAGAACGGGGCGACCTTGCCGCCGGCGAGCGCCGCGAGGTTGGGCTTGTACTCCTCTTTCACCGCGGCCGCGGCGGCCTTGGTGTCGAACCGGGCGACGCCGACGGTCACCGCCACGCCGTCCCGGGAGAACGTGGCGCGCAGCAGCTTCTCGCAGCCGTGCTTCGTGAGGACCGCGCCGAGGCCGCCCTGGGTGACGCTCGCGCAGCTGCCGGTGGAGCTGGTGGTGGCCTTCGGGTAGGCGCGGCCGTCGGCCGTCAGCTGCTTGTCGGGGAAGAGCGAGTCGGCGGTGAGCGGCGCGGTGTCCTTCTTGGCGTCGGTGATGTAGTCCATCGGGTCCGGCGGCGGCGGGACCGTGACGTCGGAGAAGGTGGGCTTCGGGTCGTCCGGCTCGTCGGGGAGTTCCTGCGGTGAGGGGAGCGCGGACGGCTTGCCGCCGTCGTTGCTGGTGATCACCGCGGTGGCGACGACGCCGGCCACCACGAGGGTGGCCAGGGCGCCACCGCCTATCAGGAGCCAGCGCTTGCGCTTGCCGCGTGCTTCGCTCTGTTCTGCCAGCGCGGCCCAGTCCGGAGTGGACGACGGACCGGAACCCCCGGGGCCGAACGGCCCCCCTTCCCCAAAGCTCATGGCGCGCATCCTAGTGCGCACAGGTCACAGAAGGACTTCGGCCATGGGGCCGTGCGGTGCAGGTGGAAACCCGTTTGTCCCGTGCGGTGCCGGGGGCCGACAATTCCGTGCATGGGACATGTGGAGGCCGGACACCTGGAGTACCACCTGCCGGACGGGCGGGTGTTGCTGGGCGACGTGTCCTTTCGGGTGGGGGAAGGCGCCACGGTCGCGCTCGTCGGCGCGAACGGCGCGGGCAAGACGACGCTGCTGAAGCTGATCGCGGGGGAGCTGACGCCGCACGGCGGTGCGGTGACGGTCAGCGGCGGGCTGGGCGTGATGCCGCAGTTCGTGGGCTCGGTGCGAGATGAGCGGACGGTGCGGGACCTGCTGGTCTCGGTGGCCCCGCCGCGGCTGCGGACCGCCGCGAAGGCCGTGGACGACGCCGAGCACGCCGTGCTGACGGTGGACGACGAGGCCGCGCAGATGGCGTACGCGCAGGCGCTCAGCGACTGGGCGGAGGCCCGCGGGTACGAGGCCGAGACGGTCTGGGACATGTGCACCATGGCCGCGCTCGGCGTGCCGTACGAGAAGGCGCAGTGGCGGCAGGTGCGCACGCTCTCCGGCGGTGAGCAGAAGCGGCTGGTGCTGGAGTCGCTGCTGCGCGGCCCGGAGGAGGTGCTGCTCCTGGACGAGCCGGACAACTACCTCGACGTCCCCGGCAAGCGCTGGCTGGAGGAGCGGCTGCGCGAGACCAGGAAGACGGTGCTGTTCGTCAGCCACGACCGCGAGCTGCTGGCCCGCTCCGCCGAGAAGATCGTCAGCGTCGAGCCGGGCCCCGCGGGCTCGGACGTGTGGGTGCACGGCGGCGGCTTCGGGACGTACCACGAGGCGCGCAAGGAGCGCTTCGCGCGCTTCGAGGAGCTGCGGCGGCGCTGGGACGAGAAGCACGAGCAGCTGAAGAAGCTGGTGCGTAACCTCCGGCAGGCCGCGGAGAACAGCCACGAGATGGCCTCGCGCTACCACGCGGCCCAGACCCGGCTGAAGAAGTTCGAGGAGGCCGGGCCGCCGCCGGAGCCGCCGCGCGAGCAGGACATCACGATGCGGCTGCACGGCGGCCGCACCGGCGTCCGCGCCGTGACCTGCGAGAACCTGGAGCTCACCGGGCTCATGAAGCCGTTCTCGCTGGAGGTCTTCTACGGCGAGCGGGTCGCGGTCCTCGGCTCGAACGGCTCGGGCAAATCCCACTTCCTGCGCCTCCTCGCCGGAGACCCCGAGCACCCGGTGGCGCACACCGGCACGTGGAAGCTGGGCGCCCGGGTCGTCCCCGGCCACTTCGCACAGACCCACGCGCACCCCGAGCTGGCGGGCCGCACCCTCCTCGACATCCTCTGGACCGAGCACGCCAAGGACCGCGGCAAGGCGATGAGCGCGCTGCGCCGGTACGAGCTGGAGCGCCAGGCCGAGCAGCGCTTCGACCGGCTCTCCGGCGGCCAGCAGGCGCGCTTCCAGATCCTGCTGCTGGAGCTGGCGGGGTCGACGGCGCTGCTGCTGGACGAGCCGACCGACAACCTGGACCTGGAGTCGGCCGAGGCGCTGCAGGAGGGGTTGGCGGCGTACGAGGGGACGGTGCTGGCGGTGACGCACGACCGCTGGTTCGCGCGCTCCTTCGACCGGTATCTGGTCTTCGGCTCGGACGGCCGGGTGCGGGAGACGGCGGAGCCGGTGTGGGACGAACGGAGAGTCGAGCGGGAGCGGTGACGGGGGGCTCCTAGGGTGGCCGCATGGCAGCGGACACAGCAGGGCAAAGGGGGCAGGTGTCCCGACCTGCGTGGCTGCTGCGGCCCGCTCCCTGGCCGCTGCGGGCCGTCGCCGCCGGGCTGACGGCCGTGGTGGTCGTGGCGACCGTACGGCGCGGCGGCCGTCTCGGCATGGACAACGCCTTCGTGGTGAAGGCGGCGCGGGCGCTGCTGGACGGCGGTGCTCCGTACGCGGACAAGCGGTTCCTGTATCTGCCGGGCGCGGTGCTCGCGGCGGTGCCCGAGGCGCTGCTGCCCGCGCGGTGGCTGCCGTGGCTGGTGCCGGCGGCCGGGGTCGGCCTCGTGCTGCTGGGCTGGTTCCTGAGTCTGCGGATCTTCGGGGTGCGGGCCGACAGCCGGCTCGCGGTGTTGGTCGTGGCCGCGCTGCCGTTCTTCCAGCCGTTCCGCAACCTCGTCACGCTCGGCAACTGGACGCTCGCCTCCGTAGTGGCGCTGCCGCTCGCACTGCTGCTGGCCTGCCGCGCGCGGTGGGTGGCGGCCGGCGCGGTGATCGGGTGCGTGCTCGCCCTGAAGCCGATGCTGCTGCCCGTCCTGCTGCTGTTCGTCCTCGCGCGGCGATGGGGCGCGCTGGCCGTCGCGAGCACGGTGCCGGTGGGCGTGTCGCTTCTGGCGGCGCTCGCGATGCCGCGGCCCGGGATGTTCCTCACCCGTACGCTGCCGTTCCTCCTGCGCGGCCAGGACGCCTTCGCGCGGCCGTACGACGCCTCGCTCGGGGCGGTCCTGGCCAGGCTCGGGGTGGCACCGGCGGCGGCGTACGGGCTGGCGGTGGCGGCGGCCGCGGCAGGCGTGGCCTGCGCGTGCCTGCGCTGGCGGCGCGCGGACGACGGGCCGCTCCGGCTCGTCGAGACCGCGGCGATGCTGCTGCTCGCGGCCTTCCTGGTGTCCCGGCCGTCCTTCGACCACTACCTGCTGGTGGTGCTCGGCCCGCTGCTGGCCTCCGCGGCCGTACCCGGCTCGGTGCCCCGTACGGCGTGGTTCTGGGCCGCGCTCGTGCCCCAGGTCGCCGGCCTCGACTGGCCCTACCTGGAGGACGTGCGGCGGCGGGCCTTCAAGGACGCGGCGATGCTGTGGACGCTCGCGGCCGTGGTGGCCTGTGCCTGCCTGCGGCGCCCGGCCGGAAGTGGCGCGGACCGGGCCCCTGGGAGTGGCGCGGACCGGACCTCTGGGGGTGGCGCGGACCGGACCCCGGCGCCCGGCGCATTTTGACCCGCCTGGGGGAGCCCGGTATTCTGCCTGTTTGTTATGCGTATTGGCTTGCTCTATCTCACGTGAGGGGCCCTTACGCCGGTTCACCGGACCGATGACCGACGGCAGGCAAGGGGTTGCGTCACCCCGAGCCGCCATTCTCGGATCGTCGTCCGAAGTGGCCCAGTACAGGTCCCGATACACTTAGAAGCGAAGGCTAAAACGTGCGTACGTTCAGCCCCAAGCCCGGCGACGTCCAGCGCCAGTGGCACATCATTGACGCGCAGGACGTTGTCCTGGGCCGTCTGGCATCTCAGGCCGCGTCCCTCCTGCGGGGCAAGCACAAGCCGGTCTACGCCCCTCACGTCGACACCGGTGACTTCGTCGTCATCATCAACGCCGACAAGGTGCACCTGTCCGGCAACAAGCGCGAGCAGAAGATGGCCTACCGCCACTCCGGCTTCCCGGGTGGTCTGCGCTCCGTCCGCTACGACGAGCTGCTCGACAAGAACCCCGAGAAGGCCATCGAGAAGGCCATCAAGGGCATGCTCCCCAAGAACACCCTGGGCCGTCAGATGCTCTCGAAGCTGAAGGTTTACGCGGGCGCCGAGCACCCGCACGCTGCTCAGCAGCCGGTCCCGTTCGAGATCACCCAGGTCGCGCAGTAAGTCCGGCCACACCCCCTAAGACGAAGAGAATCTGAGGAGCATCGTGGCTGAGACCACCGCCGAGACCCCGCTCGAAGAGGCCGAGGTCGAGCAGTACACCAGCGAGTCCGAGGCGCCGCTGGAGGGTGAGTACACCTCCGAGTCCCTCGCCTCCCGCTTCGGCGACCCGCAGCCGGCCGCCGGCCTGGGCCGCCGCAAGAACGCCATCGCCCGCGTCCGGATCGTCCCGGGCACCGGCCAGTGGAAGATCAACGGCCGCACCCTTGAGGGCTACTTCCCGAACAAGGTGCACCAGCAGGAAGTCAACGAGCCCTTCAAGGTGCTCGAGCTGGACAACCGTTACGACGTCGTCGCCCGCATCTCCGGTGGCGGCATCTCCGGCCAGGCCGGCGCGCTGCGCCTGGGCGTGGCCCGTGCGCTGAACGAGGCGGACGTCGAGAACAACCGCGGCCCGCTGAAGAAGGCCGGCTTCCTCAAGCGCGACGACCGTGCGGTCGAGCGCAAGAAGGCCGGTCTCAAGAAGGCCCGCAAGGCGCCGCAGTACAGCAAGCGCTAATTGCCGCTTGCTGCGATGCGCAGCCGCTTGGAACGCCCCGGTGGCACTTTTCGTGCCGCCGGGGCGTTCGGCTATCCGGGACCAGATAGGCGTATACCTGTACGTAACCGGTCATAACGGTCTGGTCCAAGCGAAATGACTCGGAGGACACCAGTGGGACGACTCTTCGGCACGGACGGGGTGCGCGGTGTCGCCAATGCGGATCTGACGGCGGAGCTGGCGCTCGGCCTGTCGGTCGCTGCGGCGCATGTTCTGGCGGAAGCCGGGACGTTCGAAGATCACCGGCCGGTGGCCGTGGTCGGGCGCGATCCGCGGGCGTCGGGGGAGTTCCTGGAGTCCGCCGTGGTGGCGGGGCTGGCCAGCGCGGGCGTGGACGTCCTGCGGGTGGGCGTGCTGCCGACCCCGGCGGTGGCGTACCTCACCGGCGCGCTCGGCGCGGACCTGGGCGTGATGCTCTCCGCCAGCCACAACCCGATGCCCGACAACGGCATCAAGTTCTTCGCGCGCGGCGGGCACAAGCTCGCCGACGAGCTGGAGGACCGGATCGAGAGCATGTACCGCGGGCACGCCTCCGGTGAGCCGTGGGACCGGCCGACCGGCGCGGGCGTGGGCCGGGTCAGGGACTACGCCGAGGGCTTCGACAACTACGTCGCGCACCTCGTCGGCGTGCTGCCCAACCGCCTGGACGGCCTGAAGATCGTCATCGACGGGGCGCACGGCGCCGCGGCCCGGGTCTCGCCCGAGGCGTTCGCGCGGGCCGGCGCCGAGGTCGTGACCATCGGCACCGACCCCGACGGGCTGAACATCAACGACGGCTGCGGCTCCACCCACCTGGACAAGCTGCGCGCCGCGGTCGTCGAGCACGGCGCCGACCTGGGTGTCGCGCACGACGGTGACGCGGACCGCTGCCTGGCCGTGGACCACGAGGGCAACGAGATCGACGGCGACCAGATCCTCGCCGTCCTCGCGCTGGGCATGCGCGACGCGGGCACCCTGCGGCAGGACACCGTCGTGGCGACCGTCATGTCCAACCTGGGCTTCAAGCTGGCGCTGGAGCGCGAGGGCATCCAGCTGGTGCAGACCGCGGTCGGCGACCGGTACGTCCTGGAGGAGATGAAGGCCCAGGGCTTCGCGCTGGGCGGCGAGCAGTCCGGGCACGTCATCGTGCTGGACCACGCCACGACCGGCGACGGCACGCTGACCGGCCTGATGCTGGCGGCGCGGGTGGCGGCGACCGGCCGCACGCTGGCCGAGCTGGCGGGCGTCATGGAGCGGCTGCCGCAGGTCCTGATCAACGTCCCGGACGTGGACAAGTCCCGGGTCACCACCTCCGCCGAACTGTCGGCCGCGGTGACCGACGCGGAGCGCGAGCTGGGCGCGACCGGCCGGGTGCTGCTGCGCTCCTCCGGTACGGAGCCGCTGGTCCGCGTCATGGTGGAGGCCGCGGACCTGGAGCAGGCGAAGGCCGTGGCCGGCCGGCTGGCCGACGTGGTGAAGTCCGCGCTGGGCTGAGCCTCAGCTGTCGCGTACGGCGGCACGCTCACGATGGCGCGCCCAGAGGTACTTCTGGGCGACCAGCGTGAGCGTGCCCGCGACGATGATGCCCGCCAGGTTCAGCAGGAGCTGGCCGGTGGAGCCCACCGTCTGCGAGTAGTCGCCGTAGAGGAAGGCGACGGCGGCGTTCGAGGCGGCCGGGACGGTCGTCACGGAGATCGCGACGCCGACCAGGGCGCCGGACTTGGCCGAGGTCAGGGACAGGGTGCCCGCGATGCCGGCGAGAAGCGCCACCACGAAGGACATCAGGTCCGGCTGCCAGATGAAGGACGTGTTGGGCCGGTCCGCCTCGAACTTGTCGTAGGTGAAGAGGTCCAGCGCGTCCATCAGGTAGCTGAAGCCCACGGTCAGAATCATCGCCACCGCGAATCCGGCGACCAGCGCCACCAGTGAGCGCCAGGCGAGCCGCGGCGCGCGCTGGACCACCGCCGTGCAGATCCCGGCCAGCGGCCCGAACTCCGGGCCGACCGCCATCGCGCCCACGATGAGGATCGCGTTGTCCAGTACGACACCGCACGCCGCGATCATCGTCGCGAGGGTCAGGAACGCGATGTAGGTGACGGTGAGCGTCGACTCCTCGTGTGTGGCGCCGCTCAGCTGCTCCCACAGGACCGCGTCCGCGCCCTCGCCCGGCGCGTCCTCCTCGGCCTGGACCGCGCGCTTGGACAGCGAGAGGTCGATGTCCTCGACGGCGATCGACCCGCAGTCGTCGATGCCGCGCTCGCGCAGTGCGCGCAGCAGCCCGTCGCCGGCCTCGCGCGCCACGTCGCAGGTGATCACGTCCCCGGCGGGGCTGCGGGCCGCGCCGGCCAGTACCACCAGATGAGCGGTGCCGACCGTCTGCTCCAGCAGCGCCACCACCTCGTCCGTACGGTCCGCCGGGACGATCAGTCGCAGATGCAGCACGGCAGAGTCCTCGAAGTTCTCGGTCAGAGTTTGCGCAGCGACAGCCGCTGCACCTTGTGGTCGGGTCCCTTGCGGAGCACGAGGTTCGCGCGGCCGCGGGTGGGGGCCACATTCTGCTGCAGGTTGGGCTTGTTGATGGTGCGCCAGTTCATGCGCGCGTACTCCATGGCCTCCTCCTCGGGGACCTGCGCGTACTTGCGGAAGAACGAGAACGGGTTCTGGAAGGCGGTCTCGCGCAGTTTGCGGAACCGCCCCAGGTACCACTGTTCGATGTCCTCGGTACGGGCGTCCACATACACCGAGAAGTCGAAGAAGTCGGCGAGGCCGAGCCGGGTGCGGCCGTCCTTGCCGGGCAGTGCGGGCTGCAGCACGTTCAGGCCCTCGACGATGAGGATGTCCGGGCGGTGCACGGTCAGTCGCTCGCCGGGCACGATGTCGTAGATGAGGTGGGAGTAGACCGGCGCGGTGACCTCGGCCTTGCCGGACTTCACGTTCGCGACGAAGCGGGTCAGGGCGCGCCGGTCGTAGGACTCGGGGAAGCCCTTCCTGGACATCAGGCCGCGCCGGTGCAGCTCGGCGTTGGGCAGCAGGAAGCCGTCGGTGGTCACCAGCTCCACCCGCGGGTGGTCGGACCAGCGGGCCAGCAGCGCCTGGAGCAGGCGGGCCGTGGTGGACTTGCCGACCGCGACGCTGCCCGCCACGCCGATCACGAACGGCGTGCCCTCCTGGGCGCCGTGCCCCTCCTGGTCCCCGAGGAAGGTGTTCAGGGCGCCGCGGAGGTTGCTGGTGGCTCCGAAGTAGAGGTTCAGGAGCCGGGAGAGCGGCAGATAGACGTCGCGTACCTCGTCCAGGTCGATGACGTCGCCCAGTCCGCGCAGCCGCTCGACCTCCTCGGCGGTCAGCGGGAGCGGGGTCTTCTCGCGCAGGGCACTCCATTCCGCGCGGGTCATGTCGACGTACGGCGTGGCGTCGGCGCGGCGTCGTTGCTGCGGCTGCTCTGTCGTCATGGGCACGCCGCCCATTGTCCGCAGCCGCCCCGCACCGTTCATCCCGGGGGTCGCAGCAATACCGCATGTCTATACCAATCACCCATTCCCCGGTACCGTCCGACAGTGGGGGAACGCGCCAATTTTTCCGTGTGAGGAAATGGGGGTGAGCAGGGTGACACGCCTGCTCGATTACGTACGGCAGCGGCAGAAGAGACCCGGTGCGGCAGCGGTGCGAGTGCCGGTGCAGGGCGGCCACGCGGGCCTCGTGCACAGCGAACTGGCCGCCGAACTGCCGGACGAGGACCTGGGGGAGGAGCTGGCGGACTGCCTGGTCCTGTACGAGATGGGCAGCAAGCCGCGCTGCGAGGAGGTGGAATTCCTCGACCTGGTGCAGGAGGCGATCGACCGGATCGAAGAAGCGCAATGACAGCGCGATGACAGCGCAATGACCCGGACGGTCCCTGGGCGATGACCCGTACGGCACCGAGGCAATGATCTCCGTCCGCCGTAGGCTGCCTCCATGTGCGGAATCGTGGGATACGTGGGCGGGCAGTCGGCCCTGGACGTCGTACTGGCCGGACTGAAGCGGCTGGAGTACCGCGGCTACGACTCGGCCGGCGTCGCGGTACTGGCCGACGGCGGCCTGGCGGCGGCGAAGAAGGCCGGCAAGCTCGCCAATCTGGACAAGGAGCTGGCCGCGCGCCCGCTGCCGGCCGGCAGTACGGGCATCGGCCACACCCGGTGGGCCACGCACGGCGGGCCCACCGACGCCAACGCCCATCCCCACCTGGACAACTCCGGGCGGGTCGCGGTGGTGCACAACGGCATCATCGAGAACTTCGCCGCGCTCCGTGCCGAGCTGACCGACCGCGGCCACGAACTGACCTCCGAGACGGACACCGAGGTGGTCGCCCACCTGCTGGCCGAGTCCTTCTCCTCGTGCGGTGACCTCGCCGAGGCGATGCGGCAGGTCTGCCGCCGGCTGGAGGGCGCCTTCACGCTCGTGGCGGTGCACGCCGACGCGCCGGACGTCGTTGTCGGCGCCCGCCGCAACTCCCCGCTGGTCGTCGGCCTCGGTGAGGACGAGGCGTTCCTCGCCTCCGACGTGGCGGCCTTCATCGCGCACACCCGCGAGGCCGTCGAACTGGGCCAGGACCAGGTCGTGGAGGTGCGCCGGGACGGCGTCCAGGTCACCGACTTCGAGGGCCGCCCGGCCGAGGTGCGTCCGTACCACGTCGACTGGGACGCCTCGGCCGCCGAGAAGGGCGGCTACGACTACTTCATGCTGAAGGAGATCGCCGAGCAGCCGAAGGCGGTCGCGGACACCCTCCTGGGGCGGATCGGCGCGGACGGGCGGCTGTCGCTGGACGAGGTGCGCATCCCGGACGGGGTGCTGCGGGAGGCGCAGAAGGTCGTCATCGTGGCGTGCGGCACGGCCTTCCACGCGGGGCTGATCGCCAAGTACGCCATCGAGCACTGGACGCGCATGCCGTGCGAGGTGGAGCTGGCGAGCGAGTTCCGCTACCGCGACCCGATCCTGGACCACCGCACGCTGGTCGTCGCGATCTCCCAGTCCGGCGAGACCATGGACACCCTGATGGCGCTGCGGCACGCCCGTGAACAGGGCGCCAAGGTCCTCGCCATCTGCAACACCAACGGCTCGACCATTCCGCGCGAGTCCGACGCCGTGCTCTACACGCACGCCGGGCCCGAGGTGGCCGTCGCCTCCACCAAGGCGTTCCTCACCCAGCTGGTCGCCTGCTACCTGGTCGCGCTGTACCTGGGCCAGGTGCGCGGCACGAAGTGGGGCGACGAGATCCAGGCGGTGATCAAGGAGCTGGCCGAGATCGGCACCCAGGTGGACGAGGTGCTGGGCACGATGGAGCCGGTACGGGAGCTGGCCCGCGGCCTCGCGGACAAGAACACCGTGCTCTTCCTCGGGCGCCATGTAGGCCACCCGGTCGCCCTGGAGGGCGCGCTGAAGCTCAAGGAGCTGGCGTACATGCACGCCGAGGGCTTCGCGGCCGGCGAGCTGAAGCACGGCCCGATCGCGCTGATCGAGGAGGACCTGCCGGTGGTGGTGATCGTCCCGTCGCCCCGCGGCCGCTCGGTTCTGCACGACAAGATCGTCTCCAACATCCAGGAGATCCGGGCCCGCGGCGCCCGCACCATCGTCATCGCCGAGGAGGGCGACGAGACGGTCGTGCCGTACGCCGACCACCTCGTCCGCATCCCGGCGACGCCGACCCTGCTGCAGCCGCTGGTGGCCACCGTGCCGCTCCAGGTCTTCGCCTGCGAGCTGGCCACGGCCCGCGGCAACGAGGTCGACCAGCCGCGCAACCTCGCGAAGTCGGTGACCGTCGAATGATCATCGGAGTCGGTATCGACGTCGCCGAGATCGACCGGTTCGCCGCCGCGCTGGAGCGCACGCCCCAGATGCTGGACCGGCTCTTCGTCGACAGCGAGCGGTACCTGCCCGGCGGCGAGCCGCGCGGCGTCGCCTCCCTCGCGGCCCGGTTCGCCGCGAAGGAGGCGCTGGCCAAGGCGCTGGGCGCGCCGCGCGGCCTGCACTGGACGGACGCCGAGGTGTACGTCGAGGACAGCGGGCAGCCACGGCTGCGGGTGCGGGGCACGGTGGCCGCCGCGGCGGCGGAGCGCGGGGTGCAGACCTGGCACGTCTCGCTCAGCCATGACGCGGGGGTGGCTTCGGCAGTGGTGATCGCGGAGGGGTGACTGTGCCGGTCGGCGGGTGGCCGCAACGCGCCGCGGGGGTGCGCCCGGTGGTCTTCCGCAGGCGCGCCGTGGCTGGTCGCGCCCGCGCGGCGCAGCCGCATGTCGACACCGCCCCGCGCCCCTGTCGGGGCACACCTAGGCGGTCACTGACAGCCATGTCTCCGGCAGCGCCGCGGCCACGTCACACGCGGTCAGTGGCGTGCCCGTCGACGCCGCCTGACGGGCCGCCAGCCCATGGAGGTACGCGCCGGCCGAGCCCGCGTCCAGAGCGGAGAGACCTGTCGCCAGGAGCGCTCCCGTGAGGCCGGAGAGCACGTCGCCGCTGCCCGCCGTGGCGAGCCAGCCCGTACCGGTCGGGTTGACCCGGACGGCGCCGCCCGCGGGGTCGGCGATCAGCGTCGAGGAGCCCTTGAGCAGCACCGTCGCGCCGTACCGGGCGGCCAGCTCGCGTACCGAGTGCAGCCGTGCCGACTCCACCTCCTCGCGGGCGGCGCCGAGCAGCGCGGCGGCCTCGCCCGCGTGCGGGGTGAGCAGCGTCGGCGCCGTACGGGCCCGCAGCCGCGTCGGATCCAGGTTGTGCAGCCCGTCCGCGTCCACGAGGACGGGCACGTCGGAGGCCAGCACGTCGGCCATGGCCGCCTCGTCGTCGCCCAGCCCCGGGCCGATCACCCACGCCTGCACCCGCCCCGCCTTCGAGGGCGGGCCCGCGTGCACCAGCGTCTCCGGGTGCGCCGCGATCACCGCGTCGCCGCCGGGGCCCACGTACCGCACCGCGCCCGCGCCGCCGCGCAGCGCGCCCGACACCGCCAGCACCGCGGCGCCCGGATAGCGCGCCGAGCCCGCCACGACGCCGACCACGCCGCGCCGGTACTTGTCGCTGTCCGCCGCCGGTACGGGCAGCAGCGCCGCCACCTCCGCGTGCTGCAACGCCTCGACGTCCGGGTCCGGCAGCTCCAGGCCGATGTCCACCAGCCGCAGCGCGCCCACGTACTCGCGCGCCGGATCGATCAGCAGCCCCGGCTTGTACGCGCCGAACGTCACCGTCGCGTCCGCCCGTACGGCCGTCCCGTCCACCTCGCCGGTGTCCGCGTTCACCCCGCTCGGCAGGTCCACCGCCAGAACGGTACGGGCGCGCGCCGCCTCGGCCAGCTCCGCCGCCTCCGGGCGCAGCCCGCCCTTGCCGCCGATGCCCACGATGCCGTCCACGACGAGGTCGGCGCGGCCGATGTCGCCGCGCGGGTCGGCCGACACCCGGCCGCCCGCCGCCCTGAGGGCCGCCAGACCGCCCTGGTGCGCCCGTTCCGGGGACAGCAGCACCGCGCGCACCCCGGCGCCCCGGCGGGCCAGCCGGGCGCCCGCGTACAGCGCGTCGCCGCCGTTGTCGCCGCTGCCCACCAGCAGCACCACCCGGGACCCGTACACCCGGCCCAGGAGGTCCGCACAGGCCACCGCCAGGCCGGCCGCTGCCCGCTGCATCAGGGCGCCGGCCGGCAGCCGCGCCATCAGGTCCCGCTCCGCCGCCCGCACCTTCTCCACGCTGTAAGCAGTCCTCATGCCCCCAGTCTCACCCGCAGAGCCGCGGGCACGCCTGCCCGGTCCGGGTGCCCGGCCCGTGCTCCGGGCACGCGGCCAGGGTCGCCCGGTGCGTCGCGATGCGCCCTCCGCGCGGCCCGCCAGCGCGGCACCTCCGCCCGGCCGAAAAACCCGCTCGCCAGGGCGAACCTGCGCCCCTCCGTGAGGCGCCGAGCCGCCGCCACGGCACATCTGGTCGTATGAACCGATATTTCTCCACCCTGCTGGTCGGTGCCACCGGCACCGCCACCCTGCTGGGTCTCGCGGCGGCCCCCGGGACCGCCGCCGGTGATCCCGGGCCGCAGAAGCCGCACGTCTACACCGTGTCCGAGCTGGTACCCGGCGTCCCCAACGCCGCGAAGCCGAAGGACACGCCCGACCAGACGTACGAGTCCAAGCCGACGGTCCACGGGAAGAAGCCCGGCAAGCAGCCGGGCAAGCACGCGGGGAAGCCCGGGAAGCACACCGGCAAGCCCGGCAAGCCCGGCAAGCCGTCGGCCGGCAAGCCCGGCGCGCAGGAGGCCGACGGTGCCCGCGCCGAGAAGGCCCCCATCGTGGAGTACGTGCCGCGCACCGAGGTCATGCGGGCACCGAAAGCCCCCGACTGCACCACCGCCACCGGCCCCTTCCAGAAGCAGGTGGAGCGCTACCTGAAGCTGAAGGTGGACGGCAAGCAGTCCCCGGCGGACTGCAAGGCCATCAGCGCCTTCCAGAAGCGGGAGAACATCAGCCCGGCCAACGGCTTCACCGGCCCGGCCACCTGGGGCACCATCCGGCTCCTGGTCGCCAAGGCGGACCCGAACAAGGCGGGCCGCTGCCCCGTGCCCCCGATGCGCAAGAAGGGCGAGCACTGGGCGCCCCGGGTGGCCTGCGTCGACCTGCCGCGCCAGATCATGTGGGTGCAGAACCACGACAAGGTGATCTTCGGGCCCGTGGCGATCCGCAGCGGGCGGGCCGGCTACCCGACCCGCCCCGGCAAGCACGAGGTCTACCTGCGCAACCGGCACCACTACTCGACGATCTACCACTCGCCGATGCCGCACTCCCAGTTCTTCGACGGCGGCCAGGCCCTCCACGGCATCTCCGGGAACATCTACAGCCCGCCCGGCTCGTACGGCTGCGTGAACCTGCGGCGGCCGCACGCGGCCAAGCTGTGGAACCTCCTCAGGGTGGGCGACGAGGTCTTCGTCTGGGGCCGCAAACCGGCCGAGTGACCCGGCGTCAGGCGCCCGGAAACCTCTCACTGCGGCGGTCGGAAGGGCCCCGCCCGCCGCACCTGAGACACTGATGACGATGAACGAGAGAGCACTGCGCGCCCGTGCCACCATCGACCTCGACGCACTGAGGTCGAACGTGCGTGCCCTGAAGGCGCGCGCTCCGCGTGCGCAGCTGATGGCCGTGGTCAAGTCCGACGGGTACGGCCACGGCGCGCTGCAGTGCGCCGCAGCGGCCCGTGAGGCCGGCGCCGAGTGGCTGGGCACGGCGCTCCCCGAAGAGGCCTTCGCGCTGCGCGAGGCGGGCGACACCGGCCGCCTCATGGCCTGGCTGTGGACGCCCGGCGGCCCGTGGCGCAAGGCCGTGCTGCTCGACATCGACGTCTCGGTGAGCGGCCTGTGGGCGCTGCACGAGGTGCGCCACGCGGCGCACGCCGCCGGCCGCCGCGCACGCGTCCAGCTGAAGATCGACACCGGCCTCGGCCGCAACGGCTGCCCGCCCGCCGAGTGGGCCGAGCTGACCGAAGCGGCCCGCGCCGCCGAGGCCGAGGGCCTGATCGAGGTCACCGGCGTCTGGTCGCACTTCGCCTGCGCCGACGAGCCCGGCCACCCCTCGATCGCCGCCCAACTCGCCGTCTTCCGCGACGCGCTCGCGACCGCCGAGGCGGCCGGCCTGGCGCCCGAGGTCCGGCACATCTGCAACACCCCGGGCCTGCTCACCCTCCCCGACGCGCACTTCGACCTGGTCCGCGCCGGGATCGGCATCTACGGCGTCTCGCCGAGCCCGGAGGTCGGCACGCCCGCCGACCTCGGGCTGCGCCCGGTCATGACGCTCTCCGCCGCCCTCGCCTCGGTCAAGCACGTACCCGGCGGCCACGGCGTCTCGTACGGCCACCACTACACGACCCCCGGGGACACCACGCTCGCCCTGGTCCCGCTGGGCTACGCCGACGGCATCCCGCGGCACGCCTCCGGTACAGGGCCGGTGCTCATCGCCGGCAAGCGGCGCACGATCGCCGGCCGGGTCGCCATGGACCAGTTCGTCGTCGACCTCGGCGGGGACACCGCCTCCGTGGGGGACGAGGCGGTGCTCTTCGGGCCGGGCGACCGCGGCGAGCCGACCGCCGAGGACTGGGCGCAGGCCATCGGCACCATCGGGTACGAGATCGTCACGCGCATCGGAAGCCGCGTCCCACGCGTCTATGTCCCTGGGCGCGGGAATGTTCCGGAACAGGACGGAACGGGGGACGGGACATGAGCGAGCACACACCGGGCGTGCCGGACGTGGCCGAGGCCGCCGCCGGCGCCGCGCGGACCGTGGGCGGCTGGACCCGGGCCGGCCGGCACGCGGGGGTCGCGGGCGCCGCGATCGGCGTGGTCGCGGCCGGCGCCGCCGCGGGGATGGCGCTGGAGCGGCTGACGGTCGGCCGCGGGGTGCGCCGCAAGGCGCGGATGGCGCTGGACTCGGCGGGACCGTACGGCTCCCTGCGCGGCGCGCCGGGCAGGGCGTACGCCGAGGACGGCACCGAGCTGTACTACGAGATCGACGAGCCCGACGAGGGTTCGGGCGGCGAGGCGCAGAAGGCCCGCCGCAAGCGCCTCCTGAAGGCCATGGGGCGACGCTCCGCGGCCCCCACCGTCGTCTTCTGCCACGGCTACTGCCTCAGCCAGGACGCCTGGCACTTCCAGCGGGCCGCGCTGCGCGGCACCGTCCGCACGGTCCACTGGGACCAGCGCAGCCACGGCCGCTCGGCCCGCGGCCACGCCCAGATCGAGGGCACCGAACCGGTCACCATCGACATGCTGGGCCGGGACCTGAAGGCGGTACTGGACGCAGCCGTGCCGGAGGGGCCGATCGTGCTGGTCGGGCACTCCATGGGCGGCATGACGGTGATGGCGCTGGCCGATCAGTTCCCGGAGTACGTGGCCGAGCGCGTGGTGGGCGTCGGGCTGGTCGGCACGTCGGCCGGGCGGCTGAGCGAGGTCGCCTTCGGGCTGCCGTCGCTGGGCGTGAAGGCCTTCCACCGCTTCGCCCCGGGGGTGCTCAAGGCGCTGGGCGCGCAGAGCGAGCTGGTCGAGAAGGGCCGGCGGGCCACGGCCGACCTCTTCGCCGGGCTGGTGAAGCGGTACTCCTTCGGCGCGCCCAAGGACGTCGACCCCGGTGTCGCGCGCTTCGCCGAACGGCTGATCGAGGCGACCCCGATCGATGTGGTCGCGGAGTTCTTCCCGGCCTTCGCCGTGCACGACAAGACGGCGGCGCTGGCGGCGTACGACGCCGTACCGGCGCTCGTCCTGGCCGGCGACCACGACCTGATCACCCCGCCCGAGCACAGCCGCGCGATCGGCGACCTGCTGCCGGCCGCGGAGCTGGTCTGCGTACCGGACGCCGGCCACCTGGTCATGCTGGAACACCCCGAGCTGGTCAACGACCGCCTGACGGCCCTGGTCGGCCGCGCGGTGGCGGAATCCCGCGCCCGGCGGCCGGCGCGGGCCTGACGCGCGGCCCGGGAGACCCCGGGAGACCCCGGGAGGCCCCGGGAGACAAGGCCCGGAGGCAGGGCACCGCCGCCGCGGCGCACGGTGCCCGCCCGGCCTCGTACCATCGGCGGCATGAGCACCACCGACGCCACCACGCAGGTAACCGTCAAGTCTCCGGATCGGATGCAGGAGTTGGGCCGCCGGCTCGCGGGCCTGCTGCGCCCGGGCGATCTTGTGCTGCTGAGCGGGGAGCTCGGCGCGGGCAAGACGACGCTGACCCGGGGCCTCGGCGAGGGCCTGGGCGTACGCGGCGCCGTCACCTCGCCGACCTTCGTCATCGCCCGGGTGCACCCCTCGCTGCACGAAGGCCCGCCCCTGGTGCACGTCGACGCCTACCGGCTCGGCGGCGGCCTGGACGAGATGGAGGACCTGGACCTGGACGTCTCGCTCCCGGAGTCCGTGGTCGTCGTGGAGTGGGGCGAGGGCAAGGTCGAGGAGCTGTCCGAGGACCGGCTGCACGTCGTCATCGCGCGCGCGGTGGGCGCCGAGGCGCCCCTGGCGGACGAGGACGACGTCCGCGAGGTGACGGTCACGGGCGTCGGCGCGCGCTGGGCCGGCAGCGATCTGAGCGTGCTGCAGGAGCTCTGAGCCGGGCGCGGCCCCTGCCGGGCCGTTCTTCCGGGGCGGCGGGCCCGGTAGTTTCCGACAAGCCGTCGGCAAGATGTTGCGTCGGCGGTGCCGGGCGTGGTCACATGGAAGGAGAGAGCCGGTTAGGTCTACCTAACTATGCCCGCTCGCCCCAGGATCCCCGGGAGGCATCCATGTCGGCCCACCAGTCCCTCGCCGCGGCGGCCCGCCGCGACGACAGCGAACCGTCCCCGTTCCGGCGCGAGGACGGCCCCCGGCCGACGATGAACGAACTCCTGGCGTCGTGTGCGGCCGCCAGCGCGATCTCCACGCCTCCGGACGCCCCCGAGGCGCAGACCGGGCCCGAGGCCCGTCCCGAGCCGGTGACCGGGGCCGCCCACCTGCCGGCGGTGCCGGCGGACGACCGCGACGCGGCGTAGGCGCGCAGCGCGGCGAGGCGACCGCCCCACCGCGCACCGGCCGTCCACCCGCCGCCACGGCGCGCCGTAGCCCGTACGGGTGATTCATCGGCTCGCCCGGAGCCTTTGCGCCGTACGGGTGCCGGGGCGTGCGGGGGCCCCGCGCCCGCGGGGAGAGCTACGAGACCACGACGACCTTCGTGCCGATCGTGGCGAACTTCCACATCGCGGCGCCGTCGGCGCGCTTCTCGCGGACGCCGCCCGTCTTCTTCCGCCCCGCGTCCGGCTGCGGCATCGAGCCGTCGACCGCCGCGCTGAAGCCGACCACCACGTTGTCGACCGTCGCGAAGCGCACGACGTTCTCGACCGGAATGCCGTCGGAACCGGTCACGCTCGCCGAGCGCGTGGTCACCGAGTACGCCCCGGGCGCCGGGCTGACCGTGCTCGGTACGACCTTGTACGTGCGCAGGACCTGATCCTTCGGGCCGATCAGCCACACCCGCCGGTCGTCCAGCGCGTACACCACGCGCTTGCCCGCACCGGAGTGCGCCGGCACCGCGGTCTCCCGCTTCTCCTTCTCCGCCGCCGACTCCTCCGGCTTCCGGTGCCCCGACGGCGACGGCGACGCCGAGGTGCCGTCGGCCGAGCGGACCGGCTTCAACGGGTCGGTGGCGTCGGCCGAGGCCTCGAAGGCCAGAAAACCGACCGCGGCCAGTGCCATCACGGTGAGAGCCGTCACGATCGAGCTGCTCCTAGCGGCCACCGCCGTGCCACCTTTCCGTACGGATCCGTACGTGTCCGAGGTCCGAAGGCCGGCACCTGGCGTGCCGGAGTTCCAGCACGCAGCGTACCGGCGAGCGCAGCACCCGGCAGGGTGGCGTCCGCCGCGCCGTAGTCTTGAGGACGTGCTGCTGCTTGCCCTTGACACCGCAACCCCCGCCGTCTCCGCCGCGCTGCTCAGCTGCGACCCCGCCCCGGACGGCGGCCGGCCCGCTCCCCGCGTGCTCGCCGAGGCGCGCGAGGTGGACGCCCGCCGCCACGGCGAACTGCTGCTGCCCGCCGTCGACCGGGTGCTCGACGAGGCCGGCCTGAAGCTCGACGCGGTCACCGACATCGTCGTCGGCGTCGGGCCCGGCCCGTACACCGGCCTGCGCGTCGGCCTGGTCACCGCCGCCACCTTCGGCGCGGCCCTGGACGTGCCCGTGCACGGCCTGTGCTCGCTGGACGGCATCGCGTACGCCGCCGGGATCGAGGAGCCCTTCGTCGTGGCGACGGACGCACGCCGCAAGGAGGTCTACTGGGCCCGCTACGCGGACTTCCGCACGCGGACCACCGACCCGGCCGTCGACCGCCCGGCCGACATCGCCGAGCAGGTCGCCGGCGTGCCGGCGGTGGGTGCGGGCGCGGTGCTGTACGACGGCACCTTCGACGGCCTGCGCGCCGACGGCCCCGAGCACCAGTCGGCGGCGGCCCTCGGCGCGCTCGCCGCCGAGAAGCTGGCCCGGGGCGAGACGCTGCTGCCCCCGCGGCCCCTGTACCTGCGGCGGCCGGACGCGCAGGTCCCCGCCAACTACAAGGTGGTCACCCCCAAGTGACCGCCCATGCCGACCAGCCCGCCGGCCGGCCCGGGACCGCGCCCCCGGGCGCGCCGGCCGCCACGCTGCGCGAGATGCGCTGGTGGGACATCGAGCCGGTGCTGGAGCTGGAGGAGGAGCTGTTCCCCGAGGACGCGTGGTCGCGGGGGATGTTCTGGTCCGAGCTGGCGCACGCCCGCGGGCGCGGCGCGAACCGGCACTACACCGTCGCCGAACAGGACGGCCGGCTCGTCGGCTACGGCGGGCTCGCCGCCGTCGACGGCACCGGCGACGTCCAGACCATCGCCACGGCCCGCGACCAGTGGGGCTCCGGGCTCGGCGGCCGGCTGCTGACCGACCTGCTCACCGCCGCCACCGCCTTCGAGTGCCACGAAGTGCTCCTCGAAGTACGCGTCGACAACCTCCGTGCCCAGCGGCTGTACGAACGCTTCGGCTTCGAGCCCATCGGCTTCCGCCGCGGCTACTACCAGCCGGGCAACGTCGACGCCCTGGTCATGCGCTACACCTCCGAATCCCTCGTACAAGGAACACCGATCAATGGCTGACGAACCGCTCGTCCTCGGCATCGAGACCTCCTGCGACGAAACCGGGGTCGGCATCGTCCGCGGCCACACCCTGCTGGCCGACGCGATCGCCTCCAGCGTCGACGAACACGCCCGCTTCGGCGGCGTCGTCCCCGAGGTCGCCTCCCGCGCCCACCTGGAGGCGATGGTCCCCACCATCCAGCGGGCCCTGAAGGAGGCCGGCGTCGCCGCCTCCGACCTGGACGGCATCGCGGTGACGGCCGGGCCGGGGCTGGCCGGCGCGCTGCTCGTCGGCACCTCGGCGGCCAAGGCGTACGCCTACGCCCTCGGCAAGCCGCTGTACGGCGTCAACCACCTCGCCTCGCACATCTGCGTCGACCAGCTCGAACACGGCGCGCTGCCCGAGCCGACGATGGCCCTGCTGGTCTCCGGCGGCCACTCCTCGCTGCTGCTCGCGCCGGACATCACCTCCGACGTGCGGCCGCTGGGCTCGACGATCGACGACGCGGCGGGCGAGGCGTTCGACAAGGTCGCCCGGGTGCTGAACCTCGGCTTCCCCGGCGGCCCGGTCATCGACCGGATGGCCCGCGAGGGCGACCCGGAGGCCATCGCCTTCCCGCGCGGCCTGACCGGCTCCCGCGACCCGAAGTACGACTTCTCCTTCTCCGGCCTGAAGACCGCCGTGGCCCGCTGGATCGAGGCCAAGCGCGCGGCGGGCGAGGAGGTGCCGGTGGCCGACGTCTCCGCGTCCTTCCAGGAGGCCGTCGTGGACGTGTTGACGCGGAAGGCCGTCCGGGCCTGCAAGGACCACGGCGTGGACCACCTGATGATCGGCGGCGGCGTCGCGGCCAACTCGCGGCTGCGCGCGATGGCCGAGCGGCGCTGCGAGGACGCGGGCATCACGCTGCGCGTGCCGCGCCCGAAGCTGTGCACGGACAACGGCGCGATGGTCGCGGCCCTGGGCGCCGAGATGGTCGCCCGGAACCGGCCGCACTCCGCCTGGGAGCTGTCCGCCGACTCCTCCCTCCCGGTCACCGAGCCGCACGTGCCGGCCCCCGGCCACGAGCACCGGCACGGCGTCCCGCACTCCCACCACGGTCACGGGCACAGCCACGATCACGTGCACGAGGTCAGCAAGGACAACCTGTACTCGTGATCAGTCTGTACCTGTGATCGGCCGGTACTCGTGATCAGTCGTCGACGGGCTTGGCGGGCTGCCCGATGAGCATCGTGGGGGCGCCCGCGACGCGGGTGAGGAGCACCGTGGCCGCGTTCGGGCCGCGGAGCTTCACCTTGCGGCGGATCTCCTCCGGTTCGACCGCGGAGCCGCGCTTCTTCACCGTCAACACGCCGATCTCGCGTTCCCGAAGGAGTGCCTTGAGGTTCTTCAGGTTGAAGGGCAGCTCGTCGGTGATCTCGTAGGCGGCGGCGTACGGGGTGGGGCGCAGCTCGTCGGCGGTGACGTACGCGATGGTCTCGTCGATCAGGCCGCCGTCCAGCCCGGCGGCGGCCTCCGCGACCAGGTGCGCGCGGATGACGGCGCCGTCCGGCTCGTAGAGGTAGCGGCCCACGGGCCGCACGGGCGGGTCGGGGAGCGGGGCGGCGGTCTCCAGGTGCGCGCCGGAGGGCAGCAGGGTGGCCCGTACGGAGCCGGGGGCCGTGCCGAACCAGAGCACGGCCTCCTTCACGTCCCCGCCGTCCGAGATCCACTCCGCGGCGGCGTCCTCGGGGATCGCCTCGTGCGGAATGCCGGGGGCGATCTTCAGCGCGGCGCGCGGGGCCTTGCGTGCCGCCTCGATCGCCCAGGAGAGGGGCGGGGAGTACGCCTCCGGGTCGAAGATCCGCCCGCCCGTCGCCCGACCACCACCCCTCATCGACGCGCTGCGCGCGGCACCTGCTCGATTGCCGCCGCGCCGCGCCGGGTCCACGAAGACCGCGTCGTACGGGCTCGTGTCGATCTCCGTGACGTCGGCGCAGCGCACCTCGATGAGGTCGGAGAGGCCCAGTGCTTCGGCGTTCGCGCGGGCCACCTCCGCCGTCAGTGGATCGTGGTCGACGGCCAGCACATGGATGCCGGCCCGGGCGTACGCGATCGCGTCGCCGCCGATGCCGCAGCACAGGTCGGCGACGGACCGTACGCCGAGCGCGGACAGCCGCGCCGCGCGGTGCACGGCGACGGTGCGGCGGGTGGACTGCTCGACGCCGTTCGGGGTGAAGAACATCCGGTACGCGTCCTCGGCGCCGAACTTCGCGACCGCGCGCTGCCGCAGCCGGGCCTGCCCGAGGGCCGCGGACACCAGCTCGGCGGGGTGCTCGCGGCGCAGCCGGGTGGCGGTGGCGAGTTCCTGAGCGGGGTCGTGGTCGCGGAGGCCGGCCAGCAGGGTCCGGCCCTCGTCGCTGAGCAGTGCGGAGAAGGCGTCGAGAGGGTTCACCCGTCCCATTCTGGGGCAGGTCCCGGATCTCTTTCCGAGCCACGTTGGCACTCCGCTTGACCGAGTGCTAACCGCGTCATAGTCTCGGCGCTGGCACTCCCCGTTGGAGAGTGCCAAACAGCGAGCCGACCGGGCCCAGGCCCGGGGAGCGAGCAAAAGCTACGCGCGACGGGCAGGTCCGGCACCCGCGACGACGGATCCACCTGGTCGCCACCTCAGACAGTTAACCCCGTGAGATCTCCGAAGGGGGAGGTCGGATCGTGACGACCGCCAGCTCCAAGGTTGCCATCAAGCCGCTCGAGGACCGCATTGTGGTCCAGCCGCTCGACGCCGAGCAGACCACGGCTTCGGGCCTGGTCATTCCGGACACCGCCAAGGAGAAGCCCCAGGAGGGCGTCGTCCTGGCCGTGGGCCCGGGCCGCTTCGAGGACGGTAACCGTCTTCCGCTCGACGTTTCCGTCGGCGACGTCGTGCTCTACAGCAAGTACGGCGGCACCGAGGTGAAGTACAACGGCGAGGAGTACCTCGTTCTCTCCGCCCGCGACGTTCTCGCCATCGTCGAGAAGTAGTCGCGGAGTCCGGGCTCACCTCGGACACCGGTACTGCACCCAGCTTTTCTGATCTGCGCCCCTGGTTCCCGCGTCTCACCACCCGGGGCAGGGGCGCATTTCGTTGAGAGTACGACTAAGGACACGTAACTCATGGCGAAGATTCTGAAGTTCGACGAGGACGCCCGTCGCGCCCTCGAGCGCGGCGTCAACAAGCTTGCCGACACGGTCAAGGTGACGATCGGCCCCAAGGGCCGCAACGTCGTCATCGACAAGAAGTTCGGCGCCCCCACCATCACCAACGACGGTGTGACCATCGCCCGCGAGGTCGAGGTCGACGACCCGTACGAGAACCTCGGCGCCCAGCTGGTGAAGGAGGTGGCGACCAAGACCAACGACATCGCCGGTGACGGCACCACCACCGCCACCGTCCTGGCCCAGGCGCTGGTCCGTGAGGGTCTGCGCAACGTCGCCGCCGGTGCCTCCCCGGCCGCCCTGAAGAAGGGCATCGACGCCGCCGTCAAGGCCGTGTCCGACGACCTGCTCTCGACGGCCCGCCCGATCGACGAGAAGTCCGACATCGCCGCCGTCGCCGGCCTGTCCGCCCAGGACAAGCAGGTCGGCGAGCTCATCGCCGAGGCGATGGACAAGGTCGGCAAGGACGGTGTCATCACCGTCGAGGAGTCCAACACCTTCGGCCTGGAGCTGGACTTCACCGAGGGCATGGCCTTCGACAAGGGCTACCTCTCCCCGTACATGGTCACCGACCAGGAGCGGATGGAGGCCGTCCTGGAGGACCCGTACATCCTCATCCACCAGGGCAAGATCTCCTCGATCCAGGACCTGCTGCCGCTGCTGGAGAAGGTCATCCAGGCCGGCTCCTCCAAGCCGCTGCTGATCATCGCCGAGGACGTCGAGGGCGAGGCCCTGTCGACCCTGGTCGTCAACAAGATCCGCGGCACCTTCAACGCCGTCGCGGTGAAGGCCCCCGGCTTCGGCGACCGCCGCAAGGCGATGCTCGGCGACATGGCCACCCTCACCGGTGCCACCGTCATCGCCGAGGAGGTCGGCCTCAAGCTCGACCAGGCCGGTCTGGACGTGCTGGGCACCGCCCGCCGCGTGACCGTCACCAAGGACGACACCACCATCGTCGACGGTGGCGGCAACTCCGAGGACGTCGCCGGCCGCGTCGCCCAGATCAAGGCCGAGATCGAGTCCACCGACTCGGACTGGGACCGCGAGAAGCTCCAGGAGCGCCTCGCCAAGCTCGCCGGTGGCGTCTGCGTCATCCGCGTGGGTGCGGCCACCGAGGTCGAGCTCAAGGAGAAGAAGCACCGTCTGGAGGACGCCATCTCCGCGACCCGCGCCGCGGTCGAGGAGGGCATCGTCTCCGGTGGTGGCTCCGCCCTGGTCCACGCCGTGAAGGTGCTGGAGGGCAACCTCGGCAAGGAGGGCGACGAGGCCACCGGTGTCGCCGTCGTCCGCCGTGCCGCCGTCGAGCCGCTGCGCTGGATCGCCGAGAACGCCGGCCTCGAGGGCTACGTCATCACCTCGAAGGTCGCCGAGCTCGACAAGGGCAACGGCTTCAACGCCGCCACCGGCGAGTACGGCGACCTGGTGAAGGCCGGCGTCATCGACCCGGTCAAGGTCACCCGCTCCGCCCTGGAGAACGCTGCCTCCATCGCCTCCCTGCTGCTCACGACCGAGACCCTGGTCGTCGAGAAGCCGGCGGAGGAGGAGCCCGAGGCCGCGGGCCACGGCCACGGCCACGCGCACTGAGCCTGCTGACTCCGCACCGAGGCCCGGCACCCCGAGAGGGGCGCCGGGCCTCGGCCGTTGTGCAGGGGCGTGCGGACTACTGCGGCCCGTACTTGCGCCCCGTGCGGGACGTGACGCCGCCCAGGAGGTTGCGCGGGGCGAGCTTCACCACGCCCATCAGGGCCTTGTACCGGGGGTCGGGGATGGACACCGAACGTCCCCTGGCCAGGTCCTTCATCGCCGCGTCGACCAGATTGTCCGCGTCCAGCCACATCCAGCCGGGGATGTTGTCCGTGCCCATGCCGGCCCGCTCGTGGAACTCGGTACGGACGAAACCGGGGCACAGCGCCATCAGCCGCACCCCGCTGCCCGCCAAGTCGCGCGCCGCGCCCTGGGTGAACTGCACGACCCACGCCTTGCTCGCGCCGTACGTCCCGCGCGGCACGAAGGCCGCGACCGAGGCGACGTTCACCACCCCGCCGCGCCGCCGCTCGCGCATCCCCGTGACCGCCGCCGAAGTCAGCCGCAGCACCGCCTCGCAGTGCACCTTCAGCATGGCCAGCTCGTCGGCCATGGGGACTTCCAGGAACTCGCCCTTGTTGCCGAAGCCGGCGTTGTTGACCAGCAGATCCACCGGGTGCTTGCGGTCGGCGAGGCGTTCCTCGACGGCCGCGATGCCCTCCTCCGACGCCAGGTCGGCGGGCAGCACACCGACCTCGACCCCGTGCCGGTCGTGCAGCTCGGCCGCGTGCTCGCGCAGCCTGTCCTCGTTACGGGCCACCAGCACCAGGTTGTGTCCGTCGGCCGCCAGCCGGCGCGCGAACGCCGCTCCGATACCCGCCGTCGCTCCCGTGACCATCGCAGTCGTCATAAGAGAACGCTATCGGCCCGGGGTCGTTCCGCTCGTCGGGGCACCCGCCGGCCGGGCGACCGGCGAGCCGTCAGCTTCCGTATGTCCGTAGGGACTTCTCTCCCGGGCACCGATGCCATTCGGCCCATTGACGGTCTGCTTCGCGCCGAAAAGTCCACCCGGAATGCCGGACTCCCGTGGACTTCCACCCCGCCAAAGCAGTGACCGAATATTCCGACTCCGCCCCAAGCGGTGCTTATGCTTGGGGAATGATCGAGGCCCGTCATCTCCGTGTGCTGCGCGCCGTCGCCCGGACCGGTTCCTTCTCCGCCGCCGCGCGGGAGCTCGGCTGCACCCAGCCCGCCGTCTCCCAGCAGATGAAGGCGCTCGAACAGTCGGCCGGCACGCCGCTCATCGTCCGCACCGGCCGCGAGATGCGCCTCACGGAGGCGGGCGAGGCCCTCGTACGGCACGCCGCCGGCATCCTGGCCGGGCTCACCGCCGCCGAGGAGGAGGTCGCCGCGATCGCCGGGCTGCGGGCCGGGCGGGTGCGGCTGGTGTCCTTCCCCTCGGGCAGCTCCACGCTGGTGCCGACCGCGCTGGCCGCGATGCGGTCCGCGCACCCCGGCACGGCGGTGTCGCTGGACGAGGCGGAGCCGCCGCGCTCCATCGACATGCTGCGGGGCGGGGACTGCGAGATCGCGCTGGCCTTCCGCTACCCGGAAGTGCCGGGCGCCGACCCGGCCGCCGAGTCCGAGTGGGACGACCTGGTGGTCCGCCGGGTGCTCACCGACCGGCTGGTGGGGCTCGTGCCCGAGCACCACCGATTCGCCGGCGTCGGCCGGGCCGGCTTCGCCGAGCTGGCCGGGGAGGCGTGGATCGCGGGCTGCCCGCGCTGCCGCCGGCACCTGGTCTCGGTGTGCGGGAACGCCGGTTTCACGCCGCGCATCGACTTCGCCACCGACGACTATCCGGCCGTGATCGGCCTGGTCGGCGCGGGCCTCGGCGTCGCCGCGCTCCCGGAGCTGGCGCTGGCCTCGGTACGGCCGAAGGGCGCGCGCACGATCCGGCTGGAGCCGGTCGTGCAGCGCGAGATCGTGGCCCTGACCCTCCCGGACCTGGCCCAGGTCCCGGCGGTGACGGCGATGCTCGACCAGCTGGCGGCCGCGGGTCGCCGCTGATCCGTCCCGTATCGCTCTCCCGGGCGGTACGGGGCGTCGCACCGCCGTCGGCGGCCGCGGTGAAGAAACGTTTCGTCTGTTCGGGTGTCGGCCGGCCGTCAGTCGCCGGACATCGATGGCCCCGGGCCGCCCGCCGGCACCAGGCGGTGACGGGCCCGGCCCATCAGCTCTTCCCTCTCGTCCTCGGTCAGTCCTCCCCAGACGCCGTAGGGCTCGCGAACGGCCAGCGCGTGCGAGGCGCACTCGGCGCGTACCGGACAGCGCATGCAGACCTCTTTCGCCGACGTCTCGCGCGCGCTGCGGGCCGCGCCGCGCTCGCCTTCAGGATGGAAGAAGAGCGAACTGTCCACACCGCGGCAGGCGGCGAGCAGTTGCCAGTCCCAGAGGTCTGCGTTCGGGCCCGGAAGGCGGGAGAAATCTGCCATTGCTAGTCCCCTCGAAGCGTGGCGGTATCGGGCTCCTGGTCAAGACCGTACATCTACCTTCTAAGTAGATGTAAATATGACTCTTCTCGAATCCTGCCCCATAACCAAGAAAGACGGAAGAAAAGTCACCAAACAGGGCAAAGCGGACCGCTTACAGAAAGTGGGGCGCCGAGGGGCGCGGGTCTTGCTGCTGCGTGTCCGGCCCCTCACATAGAGTGTCGAAAACGGCCCCTCAGCCCGTAACTCTTTCGGGTGACCGTCGTTGAGAGTGCGGAAGCGGTTGACAGAGGGACTCCCCGGGCAGGTGTCCGAGGCCGTCAATCGCGCAGGTGACGATACGTACCAGCCTGGAGGCACAACGTGACGCGCATCAGCTGCGGAGGACGGCCATGACTTCCGTCCTCGTCTGCGACGACTCCCCGCTTGCCCGAGAGGCGCTCCGTCGGGCGGTTGCGACCGTCCCCGGCGTCGAGCGCGTGACGACCGCGGCCAACGGCGAGGAAGTGCTCCGCCGCTGGGGTGCAGATCGCTCGGACCTGATTCTGATGGACGTACGCATGCCCGGTCTCGGAGGTGTCGAGACCGTGCGCCGGCTGCTGTCCGCCGATCCGGGCGCCCGGATCATCATGCTCACCGTCGCCGAGGATCTCGACGGGGTGGCGCTGGCCGTCGCCGCCGGCGCCCGCGGCTATCTGCACAAGGACGCCTCGCGCGCCGAGCTGCGCGCGACCGTCACCCAGGCGCTCGCCGACCCGACCTGGCGCCTCGCCCCGCGCCGGCTGCGGTCCGCCGAGATGGGTGCGGCCCCGACGCTCACCGCGCGGGAGATCCAGGTGCTGGAGGGCATGAGTCACGGCCGGTCGAACGCCGAGATCGGGCGTGAGCTGTTCCTCTCCGAGGACACGGTCAAGACGCACGCCCGACGGCTCTTCAAGAAGCTCGGCGCCTCCGACCGCGCGCATGCGGTGGCGCTCGGCTTCCGCTGGGGCCTGGTCCGCTGAGCCGTTCGTCACGTGTGGGCACAGCGGGGCCGCGGCGCGCGCCGTCCTGACGGGGTGGCGCGTGCCACGGCCCCGCTCTGCCGCCGTCCGGCGCCGAAACCTCACGCGATGCCGCATGCTTGAGGTGTGACTCCTCCCCGGCTCCAGGGCCGGGGCTTCTCACTCGGCCAGAAGAGACCTCATGACGGACATGCCCCTGACGGTGCCACGCGGCACCGGTGAACGCCGTGGGCGACGTCTCGGGTCCGGCATGGGCAACACCCGAAAGGGGGAGGCGTGGGACGTGAGTGCTGGCACACCGACGCATAACACTTCGGTGCACAACTACGGGGGCGATGCCGCGAACCGTGCGGCGTCAAGGCACCATGGACCGATGCGCGAGGACGGGACCCAGGAGATCGGCGGGCTCGTCGCACGTGCCGTCGAGGGGGACCGGCAGGCGACGCACGACCTCCTCGCCCACGTGCACCCGCTCGCCCTGCGCTACTGCCGTACGCGGCTCTCCAGGCTGCCGGGCGACGCGCGGCACTTCGTCGAGGACCTCGCGCAGGAAGTCTGCGTGGCGGTCCTCTGCGCGCTGCCGCGGTACCGCGACACCGGGAAGCCCTTCGAGGCGTTCGTCTTCGCCATCGCCGGGCACAAGGTCGCCGACCTGCAGCGGGCCGCCATGCGCGGCCCCGGCAGCACGGCCGTGCCCTCGGACGAGATGCCGGAGCAGCCGGACGACTCGCTCGGGCCCGAGGAGCGGGCGCTGCTCAGCAGTGACGCGGAGTGGGCCAAGAAGCTGCTGGCCAGCCTGCCGGAGAATCAGCGGGAGCTGGTGCTGCTGCGGGTGGCGGTCGGCCTGACGGCGGAGGAGACCGGGCAGATGCTCGGGATGTCGCCGGGCGCTGTCCGGGTCGCGCAGCATCGCGCGCTCAGCCGGCTCCGGGCGCTCGCCGAGCAGTAGGCGCCGCAGCCTCCGGTACGGAGCGGGGCGGCCTGCCGCGCGCCCTGATCCGTACGTGTGAACGTACAAACTACGCGGGTGATCTTGCTCGTGGAATGAGCCACCGGCCATTCCCGTTAGCATGGACATCCGCACTGATCAAGGCCATTGGGAAGGTGTCATGACCAACGTCGACGGAGTGCCCGGAAAATTCGCGACACTCGGGCTGACCTACGACGATGTGCTGCTGCTGCCGGGCGCCTCGGACATGGCGCCCGACCAGATCGACACCTCCTCGTACATCTCGAAGAACGTCCGGGTGAACGTCCCGCTGCTGTCCGCGGCGATGGACAAGGTCACCGAGGCCCGGATGGCCATCGCGATGGCCCGCCAGGGCGGCGTCGGCGTGCTGCACCGCAACCTCTCCATCGAGGACCAGGCCAATCAGGTCGACCTCGTCAAGCGCTCCGAGTCCGGCATGGTCACGGACCCGATCACGGTGCACCCGGACGCGACCCTGGCCGAGGCCGACGACCTGTGCGCGCGCTTCCGGATCAGCGGTGTCCCGGTGACCGACGCGGCGGGCAAGCTGCTCGGCATCGTCACCAACCGTGACATGGCCTTCGAGACCGACCGCACCCGTCAGGTGCGTGCCGTCATGACCCCGATGCCGCTGGTCACGGGCAAGGTCGGGATCTCCGGCGTGGACGCCATGGAGTTGCTGCGCCGTCACAAGATCGAGAAGCTGCCGCTGGTCGACGACGCGGGCGTCCTCAAGGGCCTCATCACGGTCAAGGACTTCGTCAAGGCCGAGCAGTACCCGAACGCCGCCAAGGACTCCGAGGGCCGGCTGCTGGTCGGCGCGGCCGTCGGCGTGGCCGGTGACGCGTACGAGCGGGCCCAGGCGCTGATCGAGGCGGGCGTCGACTTCATCGTCGTGGACACCGCGCACGGCCACTCCAAGCTGGTCGGCGACATGGTCGCCAAGATCAAGTCGAACTCCTCCGTCGACGTCGTCGGCGGCAACATCGCCACCCGTGACGGCGCCCAGGCGCTGATCGACGCCGGCGTGGACGGCATCAAGGTCGGCGTCGGCCCCGGCTCGATCTGCACCACCCGCGTCGTCGCCGGCATCGGCGTCCCGCAGGTCACCGCGATCTACGAGGCCTCGCTCGCCGCGAAGGAGGCGGGCGTCCCGGTCATCGGCGACGGCGGCCTGCAGTACAGCGGTGACATCGCGAAGGCCTTGGTCGCGGGCGCCGACACGGTCATGCTGGGCTCGCTCCTCGCCGGCTGCGAGGAGTCGCCGGGTGAGCTGATGTTCATCAACGGCAAGCAGTTCAAGTCCTACCGGGGCATGGGCTCGCTCGGCGCGATGCAGACCCGCGGCGACCGCAAGTCCTTCTCCAAGGACCGGTACTTCCAGGAGGGCGTCGCCTCCGACGAGAAGCTGGTGCCCGAGGGCATCGAGGGCCAGGTCCCGTACCGCGGCCCGCTCTCCTCGGTCGTCCACCAGCTCGCCGGCGGCCTGCGTCAGTCGATGTTCTACGTCGGCGGCCGCACCGTCCCGGAGCTGCAGGAGAAGGGCCGCTTCGTGCGGATCACCTCGGCGGGCCTCAAGGAGAGCCACCCGCACGACATCCAGATGACGGTCGAGGCACCGAACTACAACGCCCGCTGAGCGGGTAGGCCCGGTTCCGGGTCGCATGCGTGAGGGGAGCCCGCGGACACCCGTCCGCGGGTTCCGGCATGTCGGGGATACTGGAACGGCAGACACAGAGGAAAGGCCACACAGTGACTGAGATCGAGATCGGGCGCGGCAAGCGCGGCCGCCGGGCGTACGCCTTCGACGACATCGCCGTCGTACCGAGTCGGCGCACCCGCGACCCGAAGGAGGTCTCGATCGCCTGGCAGATCGACGCCTACCGCTTCGACCTGCCGTTCCTGGCGGCCCCGATGGACTCCGTGGTCTCCCCGGAGACCGCCATCCGCATCGGCGAGCTGGGCGGCCTGGGCGTTCTCAACCTCGAAGGCCTGTGGACCCGGTACGAGGACCCGGAGCCGCTGCTCGCGGAGATCGCCGAGCTGGACGAGGCCGCCGCGACCCGCCGCCTGCAGGAGATCTACGCGGCGCCGATCAAGGAAGAGCTGATCGGCCAGCGCATCAAGGAGGTGCGCGACTCCGGTGTGGTCACCGCCGCCGCGCTCTCCCCGCAGCGCACCGCGCAGTTCTCCAAGGCGGTCGTGGACGCCGGCGTGGACATCTTCGTGATCCGCGGCACCACCGTCTCCGCCGAGCACGTCTCCTCCGCCGCCGAGCCGCTGAACCTCAAGCAGTTCATCTACGAGCTGGACGTCCCGGTCATCGTCGGCGGCTGCGCGACCTACACCGCGGCCCTGCACCTGATGCGTACCGGCGCGGCCGGCGTGCTGGTGGGCTTCGGCGGCGGCGCCGCGCACACCACCCGTAACGTCCTGGGCATCCAGGTCCCGATGGCCACCGCCGTCGCGGACGTCGCGGCCGCGCGCCGGGACTACATGGACGAGTCCGGCGGCCGGTACGTACACGTGATCGCGGACGGCGGCGTGGGCTGGTCCGGCGACCTGCCCAAGGCCATCGCCTGCGGCGCGGACGCCGTGATGATGGGCTCCCCGCTGGCCCGCGCCACCGACGCGCCCGGCCGCGGCCACCACTGGGGCATGGAGGCCGTGCACGAGGACGTGCCGCGCGGCAAGCGCATGGACCTCGGCGCGGTCGGCACGACCGAGGAGGTGCTGCTCGGCCCGTCGCACACCCCGGACGGTTCGATGAACTTCTTCGGCGCGCTGCGCCGTGCGATGGCCACGACCGGCTACTCCGACCTGAAGGAGTTCCAGCGGGTCGAGGTCACGGTGACCGCGTAGGCACCGCTCCCTTCCATACGGGGAGGCCCCGCCACTCGGACTCGGGTGGTGGGGCCTCGCGCGTTTCACAGCCGGTACGCGGCGCCCGTGGGCGTCGCCCCGCGCGTGTCCAGCAGCAGCTGTGCCTTGACCGCCAGGCCCTGGAGGTCGTACGTGCGGTGGTGCTGGAGGAGCAGGGTGAGGTCGGCGCCGGCGGCGGCCTCGTAGAGGGAGTCCGCGCGGGGCACGGGCCGGCCGCGCACCTGCCACCGGGGGACGTGCGGGTCGTGGTACGTCAGGTGGGCGCCGAGCTCCAGCAGCCGGGCGGCGATCTCGCGGGCCGGTGAGCCCTCCTGGTCGGCGATGTCCGGCTTGTAGGTGACGCCGAGGAGCAGGACGCGGGCGCCGCGCGCGGACTTGCCGTGCTCGTTCAGGAGGGTGGCGCAGCGCTGGATGACGTACCGGGGCATCCGCCCGTTGACCTCCTGGGCGAGTTCGACCATGCGGAGCGGGTGACCGCCGGAGGCGCGGCCCTTGCCGGCGAGGTGGTGGGGGTCGACGGGCCCGGCGTGGCCGCCGACGCCGGGCCCGGGGCGGAAGGCCTGGAAGCCGAAGGGCTTGGTCTCGGCGCAGCGGATGACGTCCCAGAGATCCACGTCGATGTCGTGGCAGAGCACGGCCATCTCGTTCATCAGGGCGATGTTGACGTGCCGGTAGTTGGTCTCCAGCAGGCCGGCGGTCTCGGCCTCCTTGGGGCCGCGGGCGCGGACGACCTTGTCGGTGAGCCGGCCGTAGAAGGCGGCGGCGGCCTCGGTGCAGGCGGGGGTGAGGCCGCCGATGACCTTCGGGGTGTTGGCGTGCCCGTAGCGGCGGTTGCCGGGGTCGTACCGGGCGGGGGAGCAGGCGAGGTGGAAGTCGCGTCCCGCGGTGAGTCCGGAGCCCTGTTCCAGGAGCGGCCGGAGGAATTCCTCGGTCGTACCGGGGTACCCCGCCGACTCAAGGATCACCGTGGTGTGGGGGCGCAGATGGGTGGCGAGGGTGCGGGCGGCGTCGGCCACCGCGCGCAGGTCCAGGGCGCGGTCCTCGCCGAGCGGGGTGGGCGCGCAGATGACCGCGGTACGGACCCTGCCGAGCGCGGCGGGGTCGGTGGTGGTGCGGAAGCCGGCGGTGAGCAGCCGGCGCACTTCGGTGGGGGAGAGCGGGCCGTCGGCGCCGAGCGCCGCGGCCGTGTGGGGTTCGGGGGCGTATCCGATGGTGTTGAGGCCGGCGGCGACGGCGGCCTCGGCGAGGGGGAGGCCGATGTGGCCGAGTCCGATGACGGCGAGGTCTGCGGGCATGCTGGCCGTCCTTCCCGAGCGATTCCAGGTGACGCATAAGTAGACTAAGCCGACATTTGACCCGGACTGGGGATTGGTGGATCAAGGATGCGGAGTGGCGCCTTCCCACTCGGTCAGCGCGCGGAGGGTGGCTGGCCCCGCCGCCTCCGGACAGAATCGACTACGGGGTGTGGCAGCGATCACAGCACCGACCGAAACGGGAGGCAGTGGTGAGGACAGCGACACTGGGACCGGCCGAGCGCGCCGGCGCACTGGCACGAATGGCGGAACGCGAGCTGGACGTGCTGGTGATCGGCGGCGGAGTCGTCGGCGCGGGCACCGCTCTGGACGCGGTGACGCGCGGACTGTCCACCGGCCTGGTCGAGGCGCGGGACTGGGCCTCGGGCACGTCATCGCGCTCCAGCAAGCTGATCCACGGCGGGTTGCGCTATCTGGAGATGCTGGACTTCGCGCTGGTACGCGAGGCGCTGAAGGAGCGCGGGCTGCTGCTGGAGCGGATCGCGCCGCACCTGGTGAAGCCGGTGCCGTTCCTCTATCCGCTCCAGCACAAGGGCTGGGAGCGCTGGTACGCCGGCACCGGCGTGGCGATGTACGACGCGATGTCGATCTCCTCCGGGCACGGCCGCGGGCTGCCGGCCCACCGTCACCTCAGCCGTTCCGGCGCATTGCGGGTCGCGCCCTGCCTCAAGAAGGACGCGCTGGTCGGCGCCCTGCAGTACTACGACGCGCAGATGGACGACGCCCGATACGTCGCCACGATCGTGCGCACCGCGTCCGCGTACGGCGCCTCGGTCGCCAACCGGGCCCGGGTCGTCGGCTTCCTGCGCGAGGGCGAGCGGGTGGTCGGCGCGCGGGTGCAGGACGTGGAGGCCGGCGGCGAGTACGAGGTGCGCGCCCGGCAGATCGTCAACGCCACCGGCGTGTGGACCGACGACACCCAGGGGCTGATCAACGAGCGCGGCCAGTTCCACGTCCGCGCCTCCAAGGGCATCCACCTCGTCGTGCCGAAGGACCGCATCCACTCCACCACCGGGCTGATCCTGCGCACGGAGAAGAGCGTGCTGTTCGTCATCCCCTGGGGACGGCACTGGATCGTGGGCACCACCGACACCGACTGGGACCTGGACAAGGCGCACCCGGCCGCCTCCAGCGCCGACATCGACTACCTCCTGGAACATGTGAACGCGGTCCTCTCGACCCCGCTGACCAGGGACGACGTCGAAGGGGTCTACGCGGGCCTGCGGCCGCTGCTGGCCGGCGAGTCGGACGCGACGAGCAAGCTCTCCCGCGAGCACACCGTCGCGCACCCCGTGCCGGGCCTGGTCGTCGTCGCGGGCGGCAAGTACACGACGTACCGGGTGATGGCCAAGGACGCGGTGGACGAGGCGGTGCACGGGCTGGACCAGCGGGTCGCGGACTGCGTCACCGAGGACATCCCGCTGGTCGGCGCGGAGGGGTACAAGGCGCTGTGGAACGCGCGGGCGCACATCGCGGCGCGCACCGGCCTGCACGTCGCCCGTATAGAGCACCTGCTGAACCGCTACGGCTCGCTCGCCGAGGAGGTGCTGGCGCTGATCACCGACGATCCGTCGCTCGGCGCCCCGCTGGCCGCCGCCGACGACTACCTCCGCGCCGAGGTCGTCTACGCCTGCACCCACGAGGGCGCCCGGCACCTGGACGACGTGCTGACCCGGCGCACCCGCATCTCCATCGAGACCTTCGACCGGGGCACCCGCAGCGCCCGCGAGGTCGCCGAGCTGATGGCGCCGCCGCTGGGCTGGGACCAGGACCAGGTCGACCGGGAGATCGAGCACTACGAGAAGCGGGTCGAGGCCGAGCGGGAGTCCCAGCGGCAGCCGGACGACCTGACGGCGGACGCGGCCCGGCTGGGCGCGCCGGACATCGTGCCGCGGTAGCGCCGCTTCCGGGGACGCGTGCGTGCGGAGGGTGCGCGCCGTCCCCCGCGGAGCCGCCCCCTCGGGGCCTCGGATCCGCCCCTCGGGGCCCCGGATCCGCCCCTCGGGCCGTCAGCTCCGGGGACAGAACTCCGCCGTCAGCAGGGCGCGGATGCGCCGGGGCGCGTCCGGCTGATCGGTGTTCAGCCGCAGCGTCAGCACGTGCCGGCCGTCCCCGGTGGCCGCGGTCTGCGCGTACGAGCCGTTGATGTCGCCGTCGTGGCCCCAGACCGTCACGCCGCACGACAGCCGCGTGCCGTAGAGCCCCAGCCCGTACACCCCGTTCGTGTCCTTCTCGTCCCGCATCTGGACGAGCTGACGGGGCGGCAGCAGCCGGCCGCCGAGCAGCGCGCCGAAGAACCGGTTCAGGTCGCCGAGCGTCGTGACCAGCTCGCCCGCCGCGCCCGCCCGGCTGGGATCCAGCGCCGTACTGTCCACGCGCTCCTCGCCCACCTGCGAGTAGCCGCGCCCGTACGGCCGGGGCAGGCGCGGGTCCGTCCCGGGGAAGGAGGTGCCCGACAGGCCCAGCGGGGTGATGATCCGGTGCTCCGCCTCCGTGGCGTAGCCGTGCCCGGTGACCGCCTCGATGATCTGCCCCAGTACGAGGTAGTTGGTGTTGGAGTAGACGTACCGGTCGCCGGGCGCGTTCTCCGCCGGGTGGCCCAGCGCGGTCCGCAGCAGCTCGTCCGGGGTGTACGTGTCGTAGCGGTGGGCGGTGAAGCCGGCGCCGTGCAGCTCCCGCGAGAGCTCCGGGTCGGCGGTGTAGTTGTACAGGCCGCTGGTGTGGTCCAGCAGTTCGCGGACGGTGATGTCGCGCGGGTCCGTGGCGCCGGGCGTGAGCTCGGGCAGCAGCCGGCCGACGGTGTCGTCCAGGGAGAGCCGGTGCTCGGCGGTCAGCTGGAGCACGACCGTGGCGATGAACGTCTTGGTGAGGCTGCCGGCGCGGAAGTGGTCGGCGGGGGTGATGGGCCGGTCGGTCCGTACGTCGGCCACGCCCGCCGCGGCGAATCGGGCGGCGTACGCGTGGCCGTCACGGGTCGTCAGGGCCGCGGCCCCGGGAACCTCGCCCGCGGCCAGCGCGCGGACGGCCTTGGCGGTCGCCGGCTTCGTCGGTCGGGCCGTGTGCCGCGGCGCGGCCGGCGGTCCGGACGACTGCCGGGCGCGGGGCGGCGTGCGGCCGGGCGCCGGCTCCTTCGGCCCGGGGCGCGGCGTACGGGTCGTGGGTGGGGGCTCATCCGTTCCCGGGCCCGGCCGGTCGGCGGCCGGGGATCGCGCGCCGGGCGCACTCGGCACCGTGGTGTGTGCCGGGGCACGCTGGTGGGTGGCACATCCGGCCACAAGAAGCACGCCGAAGACAGCCGTCAGCGCCGCCACACGGCTAAAATTCACGGATCGCAAGGTCAATCAGGACTCCCGGTCGTCGGGCCCATCATGACGGGTGCCCAGCGCGTACTCCTGCTGGACCCGGGCCTTCCCCACCGCCGCGGATGAGGGAGAATGAAGGCTCTGCCAGGGTGGGTTGTCCGAGTTGGGGCAGTTTGGTGTTGAGGTTGCCAACTCGGCTGGATTGCAGAGGGGATTCAGTGGGCGACGAGGACGCCAAGGGCGCCAAGGACGGCGAGCCGGGCCGGCTGCTCGCCGGCCGCTACCGGCTGGCCGATGTCCTCGGCCGGGGTGGCATGGGCACGGTCTGGCGGGCGCGGGACGAGGTCCTCGGTCGCACGGTCGCGGTCAAGGAGCTGCGTTTCCCGGGCGGGGTCGAGGAGGACGAGAAGCGCCGCCTGATCACCCGTACGCTGCGCGAGGCGAAGGCGATCGCCAGGATCCGCAACAACGGCGCGGTCACGGTCTACGACGTGGTCGACGAGGACGACCGCCCCTGGATCGTCATGGAGCTGGTCGAGGGCCGCTCCCTCGCCGAGGTCATCCGCGACGACGGCGCGCTCACCCCGCGCCGCGCCGCCGAGGTCGGCCTCGCCGTCCTCGACGTGCTGTGCGCAGCGCACCGCGAGGGCATCCTGCACCGCGACGTGAAGCCGTCGAACGTCCTGATCGCCGAGGACGGCCGGGTCGTGCTCACCGACTTCGGCATCGCCCAGGTCGAGGGCGACCCCTCGGTCACCTCCACGGGCATGCTCGTCGGCGCGCCCTCGTACATCGCGCCGGAGCGCGCCCGCGGCCAGAAGCCCGGCCCGCCGTCCGACCTGTGGTCCCTGGGCGGCCTGGTGTACGCCTGCGTCGAGGGCGTGCCCCCGTACGACAAGGGTTCCGCGATCGCCACCCTGACCGCGGTGATGACCGAGCCGGTGGACCCGCCCAAGAACGCCGGCGTCCTCGAAGAGGTCATCTACGGCCTGCTGGTGAAGGACCCGGCGCAGCGGCTGTCGGCCGAGGGCGCCCGCGCGCTGCTCACGGACGCCGTCAACGCGCCCGAGGACACCGGCCCCAAGCCGCCCGAAAAGCCCGCCGAGGCGACGCGCATGATGGCGCTGCCGCCGAAACCCGCGGCACCGCCGAGACCCGCCGCCGCCTCCGCCGGCGCGGCCGCCGAGCCGGCCAGGGAGCGGATGCGCGGCGCCCTGAAGTCGGTACGCAACGCCGCGGCCGCCTCCACCACCCGTGCCGAGCCGGCGTCCGGCGGGGCGCCCGCGTCCGGCCGTACGCCGGTGGGAGTCGGCCGGGCCTCGCTGACCGACGTCGTACCGAAGCGCACCCTCGTCATCATCGCGGTGGTCGCCGTCCTCGCCGTGCTCGGCACCGTGCTCGCCTTCTCGCTGAGCGGCGGGGGCGACACGGGTAACAAGGGCGCGACCGGGGACCGGAAGACCGCCGAGGCGACCCCCGCGTCCGACGCACCGAAGTCCGACGGCAAGGCGGGCCCGCAGACCGACAGCGCGTCGCCGGACGCGTCGGCGAGCAGCGGGCCGGCCGATGAGGACGAGCCGGACGAGAACGAGAGCGACGGCAAGGACGTCCCGGCGGGCTTCGCGAACATCTCCAACGGCCGGTTCCACTTCTCGATGGCGATGCCGAAGGGCTTCAAGCAGACCGCCACGGCGGGCCAGGGTTCGGGCGCCATATACAGCGCGTCCGGCGGGTTCCCGCGCATTCAGGTCGATTACAACTCCAAGCCGTCGGCCGACGCGGCGGCGGCCTGGCGGAGCCTGGAGCCGGCGGTGCGCGGCAGCAGCTCCGGCTACCACCTCATCGGGATCAAGAAGGTCGACTGGCGGGACTATCCGACCGTCGCCGACTGGTCGTTCACCCGTGAGCAGCACGGTCAGAAGGTGCGCGTGCTGAACCGCGGCTTCAAGGCCGACGGCAGCCACGGCTACGCCATCATGATCTCCTGCAAGGCGGGTACCTGGCCGGACAAGGAGTGCCGGCAGCTCCGGGAGACCGCCTTCCGCACCTTCGCGGTGAAGGACTGAGCCCTCCTGTGAGGGACTGATCCTTCCGTTTCGCGTGTGACGCCGGTCCGTGCCCGCACCGGTGGCAGAAAGCTGCCGGGACGGGTGAGGACTGTTGCGCCGAGCGGTCCCCAGGCGCATCCGGGACACGTATCGTGGCACCGCATAGACCGTAGGCGGCCGTATATCGGCAGTATTGCGATCGGAACTGACCACGGACCGCTCCGCCGGGGGGTAGGAACGGTCCGTCAGGTGGCCGCGGCATCGCGCGCACTGGGGAGGCGTCGTGGACGAGTACGCGGGGCGAGTGCTCGCCGAGCGCTACCGCCTTCCGGTGCCGCCACCGGACGCGCCCGAACCGTCCCTGATCCGCGCGCTGGACACGCGCAGCGGACAGGAAGTGCTGATCCGTCAGGTCCCGCTCCCGGAAGTCGTGGATGCGGAGCTGGTCGACGACCACGGGCCCCACGACGCGTACGGCTACGACACGGACGGCGGGACCGGCCGGGGGTACGGCGGCGCGGGCGGCAGCCGGGGGCGGCGTACCGGAGCGGGCGCGGGGCACGGCGGTACGGGTGCGGGCTCGCGGGCCGACCGCGACCCGGCCGACCCCGTGGTGCGGCGCGCCCTGGAAGCCGCGACGGCCGCCGCGCGCCTTCCCGACCACCCCCGGCTCGACCAGGTCTTCGACGTCTTCGCGCAGGACGGCAGCCTGTGGATCGTCAGCGAACGGGTCCCCGCGCGCCCGCTGTCCGCGCTGCTCGCCGAGGAAACGCTGACCCCGCACCGCGCGGCCGAGATCGCCGCCGACGTCCTCACGGCCCTGCGCGCCCTGCACGCGCACGGCTGGACGCACCGCAACATCACCCCGCGCACGGTCCTCGTCTGCGACGACGGCCGCGTCGTCCTCACCGGCCTGGCCGCCGGCGCCGCGGAAGAAGCCCTCTGCGGCTACGACCCGACCCCCCGCGCCTCCGCCCCGCCCCCGGGTGCCACGCACCCGGGCGCCGTCCGTGAATGGCGCGCGGGCGGCACGAGGACAACCGACCGGAGCGGCCCGGGCGCGGGAGCTGGGGGCGGCCGGGGGGCGGATGACGGTCGAGGTACGGGTGCGGGAGGCGACCGGGAGGCGGGCGCGGGTGACGGCCGGACCGCGGGTGCGGGAGGCGGCTGGGATGCGGGTGTCGGCCGGACTGCGGGCGCGGGTGACGGTCGGAACGCGGGTGCGGGAAGTGGCCGGGATGCGGGTGACGGTCGGACTGCGGGTATGGGAGGCGGTCGGGACGCGGGTGACGGTCGGACTGCGGATGCGGGAAGCGGCCGGAATGCGGGTGCGGGAGCTTCCGGGAGCTCCGGGGTGGTCGGGGCGGCCGGGAGTGGTCAGGCGCCGCGGGCGGCCGGGCCGCGGGTGTCGGCGGCGGAAGGGGCCGGGCGCGGCGGGGTGACGCGGGCCGTGCCGGAGGCCGGACGGCAGCCGGGCCGGGGGGCCGAGGACGACCCGCGGCGGGCGCGGGCCGGGGCGATCGCCGCCTACCGGGCGGGGGCCACGGCGGCGCGCACCGCGCACGACACGCACGCGGCACAAGGTCTGCCGGACCAGGGAAACCGTTCCGCCAACCCGGCCGGCCCGCCCGACCAACCCAGCCCGCCGAGCGCGTTCGCCGCCCCGCAGTCGGGTGCCGTTCCGCCGGGGCCTCCCGGCGTACCGCAGCACCGGCCCGGCCCGCCGGGGCAGTCCGCCGCGCCGCAGGGCCGTCCGGCCGGGGCGACGCCCGGCACTCCGCAGCTGCCGCCCGGCCCGCCGGGGGTACCGCAACGGGGCCAGGCCGGCGGCGCCCAGCGGCAGGGGAACGGGGTGCCGCCCGCCGCACGACAGCCGGCCCGGCCCGGCAGCGCCACGTACGGCGGCGGACTGCCGGGTCCGGTGCGCCGCCCACAGAGCGGTACGCAGGCCCTGCCCACGAGCCCGACCGGGCCGGGCGCCGGCCCTGTCGGCCCGCCCGCATCGGGTCCGGGCACGGGCGCTGCGCCTCTCGGCCCGCCTGGGCCGCGTCCGCCGGCAGGGGGCCCGCCCGCGTCGGGTGGCGTTCCCGGGCCGCGCGCCGGCGCGCCGACCGGCACGCGGCCCGGCGCGGAGATCGGCGCGTACTCCGGCATGGTCACCGGCTCGGCCACCGGCTCGGTCGCCGGCGCGGGATCCGGGAGCGTGCTCGCGGCCGAGCGGGCGCGGCAGGCGCGGATCACCATGGTGGGCGCGGTCACCGAGCGCTGGGCCCCCGAGCAGGCCGGCCCCGTGCACGCCAACTGGCGGCTCGCGCCGCCCGTCGGACCCGCCACCGACCTCTGGGCGCTCGGCGCCCTGCTGTTCCGCAGCGTGCAGGGCCACGCCCCGTACCCCGAGGACAGCGCCGCCGAACTGGTCCAGTTGGTGTGCGCGCGCCCGCCCGCGCAGGCCGAGGAGTGCGGCGCGCTGCGCCCCGTGGTGGAGTCGCTGCTGCGTCAGGACCCGACCGATCGCCCGGACTTCGAGGAGCTGCGCGGCTGGCTGAGCTCGCTGGTCCGTACGGCGCCGGAGCCGGACGCGGGGCAGGCCGTGGTGACCGTGCCGGCCCTCGGGCCGAACGGCGATCCGCGCCGGCTGCCGATCGTGCGGCGCCGCGGTGAGCTCGTACGCCGTGGCCGGCACAAGAAGCCGCGCCCGGGCCGGGGCGAGCGCCCGCACAAGCCCGCGCCGCCCCGCGCGGCCCGACCCGCGGCCCGGCCCACGCCGGCGCCCCCCGCGCGCCCCGCACCGCCACCTCCGCCGCACCACTACGACGGCTTCCGTGAGCACGAAGGCTCGCGCGAGCACGGCGGCCTCCGTGAGCGCGAGGAATTCCGTGAACACGAGGGTTTCCGTGGTCAAGGAAGTGCCTTCCTTGACCAGGAGAGCGGCTTCCGTGACCACGACGGTCCCCGTGGGCGCCGGCGGGAGCCGCAGCCGGGCCGCGACCGAGCGCCCCGCGGCGGCCCCCGGCGGCTGGGCATGCTGCTGCTCGGCCTCGTACTGCTGCTGGTCGTCGGGGCGGTACTGATCGCCGTGCTCTTCCTGCCCGAGTCCGGCTCGGACACGGGCGCCTCCGGGGGCGTGCGGAGCGCCGGCCCCAGCGGAGCCGCGACCGGTGCGCACGCGCCCGACCCGGCGCGGTCGCGACCGGGGAGCACGGGCCCCGGGAGCAGCCACTCCCAGACCACGGCGCCGGCCGGCCTCGCCGACGGCTTCGAGATGCGCGACGACCCCGAGGGCTTCCGGATCGCCGTGCGCAAGGGCTGGCAGCGGCACGCCAAGAACGCCCGGGGACAGGTGCGGTACACCAAGGGCGGCTTCACGCTGATCGTCGTGCCGGGCCGGGACACCGCGAAGCGGTACGGCTCCGACCCGATGGCGTACCAGCAGGACAAGGAGGCGGAGCTGGCGTCGTTCCGGGACGCGAGCTGGACTTCGACCTCGGGGGTGCGGCGTACCGACGTCGGCCGCACATCCATGGCCGAGGGCACGTTCACCTGGGGCGAGGACAGCGACGCCGCGACGTACGCGCGCAACATGGCGCTGCTGGACAAGGGCCGTTACCACCTCGTCCTGGCCATCGGCCCGGACCGAGACCGGGCCGAGGTGGACCGCTTCTACGAGCAGGCGTCCACGTCCTTCCGCCCCTGAGGCGCCCCGCTCTCCGCCGCCTCGCTCCCCGTCGCCCCGCACGTGCCCGTCACCCCGCATGCGCCCGGCGTGAAGCGGGCGCGCAGCTCGGCCTTGAGCACCTTGCGCAGCGTCGCGCCCCGGGGGAGCGCGTCCACCACCTCCACCCGTTCGGGCAGCTTGTGCGGGGCGAGCCCGCGCTCCCGTAGCCACGCGCCCAGCGACTCCGTTGTGACCTCGGCCCCGGCCTCCTCCCCGGCCCCGGCCCCGGTCCGCCGTTCCACGACCGCGCACACCAGTTCCCACAGCGTCTCGGCGGTCAGACGCCCGTCCCTCCCACGTATCTGACGCCACGTCAGGTTTAATCGCGAGCGTAGGGCTGTGCGCCTTGTCTGTCCAGAGGGCGGGGGTTAGCCTGCACCTGACGGTCATCTGACGGGTCATCAGAAAACGACAGGGGAGTCCGATGGAGCTACCGCGCATCATCAGCGTCGACGACCACGTCATCGAACCCGCGCACCTCTTCGAGACCTGGCTGCCGGAGAAGTACCGGGACCGCGGGCCCAAACCCCTGACCGCCGGCATCGGCGAGCTGGAGTACGTGGGCGGCAGGTACGTCATCACCATGGACCCCGAAGGACCGCCCACCGACTGGTGGCTCTACGAGGACCTGAGGTTCCCGTACAAGCGCAACATCGCCGCCGTCGGCTTCGACCGCGACGAGATGACCCTGGAGGGCATCACCCGCGCCGAGATGCGCCCCGGCTGCTGGGACCCGGCCGAGCGGCTCAAGGACATGGACCTCAACCACGTCGAGGCGTCCCTCTGCTTCCCGACCTTCCCCCGTTTCTGCGGCCAGACCTTCGCGGAGGCGCACGACAAGGAGGTCGCGCTGGCGTGCGTGCGGGCGTACAACGACTGGATGGTCGAGGAGTGGTGCGGTGACAGCGGCGGCCGGCTGATCCCGCTGTGCATCATGCCGCTCTGGAACATCGACCTCGCCGTCGCCGAGGTGCGGCGCAACGCGGCGCGCGGCGTGCGTGCGGTGACGTTCAGCGAGATCCCCACCCACCTCGGCCTGCCGTCCATCCACAGCGGCTACTGGGACCCCTTCTTCGCCGTCTGCGAGGAGACCGGCACGGTCGTCAACATGCACATCGGGTCCAGCTCCCAGATGCCCGCCGCCTCCCCGGACGCGCCGCCCGCCGTCCAGGCCTCGCTGTCCTTCAACAACGCGATGGCCTCGATGATGGACTTCCTGTTCAGCGGCGTCCTGGTGCGGTTCCCGCGGCTGAAGCTGGCCTACAGCGAGGGCCAGATGGGCTGGATCCCGTACGCGCTGGAACGGGCCGACGACGTGTGGGAGGAGCACCGGGCCTGGGGCGGGGTGCGCGACCTGATCCCCGAGCCGCCCTCGACGTACTACTACCGGCAGATCTTCTGCTGCTTCTTCCGGGACAAGCACGGGGTCGCCTCGCTGGACGTGGTCGGCCGGGACAACGCGACCTTCGAGACGGACTACCCGCACGTCGACTCGACCTTCCCGCACACGAAGGAGGTCGCGCTCGACCACGTGAAGGGGCTGGACGACGAGACCACGTACAAGCTGATGCGCGGGAACGCCATCCGTATGCTGGGCCTGGACTTCGACCGGGTCCGCTGATGGACCTCACGTACACGGCCGAGGAGGAGTCCTTCCGCGCCCGGCTGCGGGCGTGGCTCTCCGAAGTGCTGCCGAAGCTGCCCCCGAAGCCCGCCGCGGCCGACTGGCCCGGTCGCCGGGCGTACGACACGGCCTGGCAGCGGATGCTGTACGACGCCGGATACGCGGGACTGCACTGGCCGGCCGACGCCGGCGGGCGTGGTGCGACGCCCACCCAGCACCTGATCTTCCTGGAGGAGACCGAACGCGCGGGCGCGCCGTACGTAGGAGCGAACTTCGTCGGCCTGCTGCACGCCGGGCCGACCGTCGCCGCCGAGGGCACGGCGGAGCAGCGCGCCCGCTGGCTGCCGCCGATCCTGCGCGGCGAGGAGATCTGGTGCCAGGGCTTCAGCGAGCCGGCGGCCGGGTCCGACCTGGCTGCGCTGCGCACGAAGGCGGTGCGGGACGGCGACTTCTATGTGGTCAGCGGCAGCAAGCTGTGGACCTCGCACGCCGAGGTCGCCGACTGGTGCGAACTGCTGGTCCGCACCAACCCCGGAGCGCCCCGGCACCGGGGCATCAGCTGGCTCGCGATGCCCATGGACGCGCCCGGCATCACCGTGCGCCCACTGCGTACGCTCGCCGGCTCGACGGAGTTCGCCGAGGTCTTCCTCGACGAGGTGCGGGTGCCGGTCGCGAACCGGGTGGGGGCCGAGAACGACGGCTGGCGCGTGACGATGGTGACCCTCTCCTTCGAACGCGGCACCGCCTTCGTGGGCGAGGTGGTGGCCTGCCATCGGGTGCTGGCCGCGCTGGCCCGTACGGCGCGCGGGAACGGCCGCTGGGACGACGCGGTGCTGCGGCGCCGGCTGGGGCGGCTGGCCGCGGAGTTCGCCGCGCTGTGGCGGCTCACGCAGTGGAACGTCAGCGCGGCCCAGGCGGGCGGCGGGGTGCCGGGCGTCGGCGGCTCCGTCTTCAAGCTGCGGTACTCGCACGCCCGGCAGGAGCTGTACGACGCGGCCGCCGAGGTGCTGGGCGCCGGGGCGCTCGACGCGGACCACGAGTGGGTCGCCGACCGGCTCTCGTCCCTCTCGTACACGATCGCGGCCGGCACCTCCCAGATCCAGCGGAACATCGTCGCCGAGCGGATCCTCGGCCTCCCGAAGGGACGCTGACCGTGGACTTCCAGCTCTCCGAAGACCAGCGGGCGCTGCGTACCGGCGTCCGCGAGCTGCTCGCCGGGCGGTTCCCCACGGAGCGGCTGCGGGCCGCGGTGGCCGCGTACGAGGCGGCGGGCGACGGGCCCGTGCTGGACCGCGGCCTGTGGCGTGAGCTGGCCGGCGCGGGCTTCTTCTCGCTGCTGCTGCCCGAGGCGGCGGGCGGTACCGGGCTCGGGCCGCAGGAAGCGGTCCTGGTCATGGAGGAGGCCGGGCGGGCGCTGCTGCCGGGCCCCCTGGTGGCGGGGGTGCTGCTGGCGGGCGCCGTGGACGGGGCGGCGACCGGCGAGCGGATCGCGGGGCTGTGCGACGCGACGGCGGCGCCCGTGCTGTGGGACCACCCGGCCGACTGCGACGAGGTGATCGTGGTGGGGGCCGACGCCGCCCACCGGTACGCGGCCGGGGAGCTGCGGACGGCGGCGGTGCGCTCGGTCGACCCGCTCACGCCGCTCGCCCGGCTCCTCGACGGCCCGTCCGGCGCGCCGTACGCGGTGGACGTGGGCCGGCTCCGTCGCGACGCCGCGCTGCTGACCGCGGCGCAGCAGCTGGGCGGCGCCGTGCGCGCGCTGGAGGCGGCGGTGGCGTACGCGCGGCAGCGGGAGCAGTTCGGGGCGCCGATCGGCTCCTTCCAGGCCGTCAAGCACCTGTGTGCGGAGATGCTGGTACGGGTGGAGGTCGCCCGGAGCGCCGTCTACGCGGCGTCCGTCACCGGCGACCCGGTCGAGGTGGCCGGCGCGAAGCTGCTCGCCGACGAGGCCGCCACGGGCAATGCCCGGGACTGCCTACAGGTGCACGGCGGAACGGGATTCACCTGGGAGGCGGACGTGCACCTCGCCTTGAAGCGCGCCTGGCTCCGCGCGGCGGCCTGGCAGACGGTGGCGGACGGAACGGAAACGCTGGCCGAGGCGCTGACCGACGGTCATATCGTTCTGTGACCGTCGTTGGGTGGAATGTCGGACTCCGCACGCATGAGCGGTCACGCAGCGTCGATATCGGGTTGTGTCCTCCGCGTGACTTGTTACGCGGGGGAGTCGGCGTGCGGCTCGGGTACGCTCGCTCAGGTGCGAGTGGTTCTGAGGCGCAACCACCCCGGCGTTGCCTGCGAGGCACCCCCGGGGCGCGGGATGCGTACCGCTGGCACCGGGCGGGGGCCCGCGAAACCCCCGCGTTCGACTCCCCGCACTGCGCGTCGCACAGTATGCAGCACGCATACTCCCTTCCGCTGGAATATGCCTGAAGCGCTTGTTGGGGTGACTGAACGTCAACCATGCTGTGCTTCGCCGGGGTCACGCACCGTGATCCCGTGGAGGCGCGAGGCGATGTTTCCGCCGGTTCGGATGGTGTGAGCGGTGCAGGTGCTTCAGGTGCAGTTGGAGGTACGACCCGACCCCGCTGAGGTCGGCCGGGCCCGCAGGTGGGCCCGGTCGCGGCTGACCGGGTCCGGCATAGGGGTCGACGAGCCACTGGCGGAGACGTTGATCCTGCTGGTCTCCGAACTCGTCACCAATGCCGTGGTGCATGCCGGCTCGCCCGCCGAGCTGCGGCTGTGCTTCTCCGGGACGGGGCCCGTGGTCGGGACCGTACGGCTGGAAGTGGTGGACGGCAGCGCCCGGCCGCCGCGGCAGCGCCGCGCGGAGGGCGACGACACCAACGGCCGCGGGCTGGAGCTGGTCGACGGCCTGGCCGACCGCTGGGGCTGGCAGCCCGAAGGGCCGGGCAAGCGCATCTGGTGCGAGGTGGACCGCGGCCGTTCGGTGCTGCGGGGAGCGGGCGCGGAACCCGCGGCGGCGGCCGCGTACGAACTGCCGTGCGCCCTGACGAACAGGGTGTGACCGAAAAAGTCCAGACCAGGTGTTGACGTCCCGTGGCAGCTTGATCACGCTTGGGTTCAGCGATTCGCCGTGAGGGGACGCCGAGGGTACGGGGGAGACGCCCCCTTGGCGAGTGCGGGTCGCGCCCGGAGCCAGGTGGCGGTCCGCGGTGCCGCGCTCGGGGTGCGCATGAGCGCACCGCCACCTCGGCCGGTGCCCCCGGAGGGAGCTCCTGCCGTCCGGCTCCCGCTACAGCACCGCCACGGGCGCGACCGGCGCCCCCGTCCCCCCGGTGAACGGCTCGGCCACCGCCGAGAGCAGGAACGCGTAGCGCCGCTCGGCCGCGCAGGCCGCCGACAGCTCCTCCAGGTTCCAGTTCTGGCCCTGCAGCATCCCCATCTCGACCAGGTGCAGCGCGTGCACCGGCAGCCACAGGTCCTCGATCTCCGGCGGGAAGATCTCGAAGGTGAGGGTGTCCGTGGCGACCGCGGCGACGTCGCGGGCGTGGAACCACTCCGGGGCGCGGACCGACAGCCCCGGTGAGGGGAACGCGTAGCCCTGCTTGTCGCCCGCCAGGTAGCGCCGCAGCTGCCCGGTGCGTACGAGGACCACGTCGCCGGCGCGTACGGCCGTGCCGGCCAGCTCCTCCGCCGCCGCCAGGTCCTCCGGGGTGACGGCGTGCGCGCCGTCCAGCGGCTGGTCGCCGCCGCCGGCCCGTACGCGTGCCACGTCCAGCAGCACCCCGCGGGTCACGACCGACGGCACCTTCTCGATGCCGAGCGCGGTGGCGCCCGCGTGGGCGGTGACGGTGCCGGCCGGGCGGCCGTTGTAGAGCCGCCCCGAGTGCGAGACATGGCTGAGGCCGTCCCAGTGGGTGGCCGCCTGCAGGCCCATGGTCACCGCGTCGTCGCTGGTGGCGACCGTGTCGGGGCCGAACATCTCGTGGTTGATCGCGACCATCGTGTGCAGCGGGTTGACCCGCCCCGGTATGGCGCCGGTCTGCACGCCGTCCTGCTGGAGCGGCAGCGCGAGGGGGATGCGCAGGCCGCTGCGTACGGTCGCGGCGGCGGCGCGCACCACGTCCCCGGTGATCAGGTTCAGGGTGCCGATCTCGTCGTCCGGGCCCCAGCGGCCCCAATTGTTCACACGTCGGGCGATGTCGTGGAACTCCTGCGGCAGGGGCATGTGCCCTCCTCGGATGATTCGGCCGTGGGGCTTGTCTTCGTACCGCGTCTGCTCAAAAATCTAACGGTCCGTCAGAAACTGCGGGAAGGGGCTCGGTATGGGGAACTTCTTGACCGGCAAGGTGGTCGCCGTCACCGGTGCCGGCCGCGGCATCGGGCGCGCGGTGGCCCTGGCGGCCGCCGCCGAGGGCGCCAAGGTGATCGTCAACGACCACGGCGTCTCGGTGGACGGCAGCGAGCCAAGTAGCGAGGTCGCCGCCGGCGTGGTCAAGGAGATCGAGGCGGCCGGCGGGGAGGCCGTCGCGGTCGCCGACGACGTGGCCACCATGGACGGCGGGCAGCGCATCGTGGACACCGCCCTCGCCCGGTACGGACGCATCGACGGCGTGGTCTGCGTGGCCGGCATCCTGCGCGAACGGATGCTCTTCAACATGTCCGAGGCGGAGTGGGACCCGGTGCTCGCCGTTCACCTCAAGGGGACGTTCACCGTCTTCCGGGCCGCCGCCGCGGTGATGCGCCGCCAGAAGGCCGGCACCCTCATCGGCTTCACCAGCGGCAATCATCAGGGCAGCGTCTCGCAGGCCAACTACTCCGCAGCCAAGGGCGGCATCATCTCCCTCGTGCGCAGCGCGGCGCTGGGGCTGCACAAGTACGGCGTGACCGCGAACGCGGTGGCGCCCGTCGCGCGCACCCGGATGTCCGCAGGCGTCCCCATGGAGCTCAAGGAGATCGGCGAGCCCGAGGACGTCGCGGCCCTCGTCGTCTACTTGTTGAGCGACCGCGCCAAGGAGGAGCGGATCACCGGGCAGGTGTACACCGTCGCCGGGCCGAAGATCGCGGTCTGGGCCCAGCCCCGGGAGCTGCGCGCCGCGTACTCCGAGGGCGCGTGGACCCCCGAGAAGCTCGCCGACCTCCTCCCGGGGACGGTCGGGACCGACCCCATGCCGATGCTGGCCAGGCTGGCGGAAATGGCCGCGGCGGCGACGGCCGGGGACCGGCCCCATGCCTGACCGGGCGCGGGCGGCCGGGGGGAGCCGGGGAGAGGGGACGCCGTGCGTGGCGTGATCTTCGACGGACAGGCGCCGCAGGTCGTCACCGACCTGGAGGTGCGCGCCCCGGGCCCGGGCGAGGTGCTGGTCGCCCTCCGTGCGGCGGGGCTGTGCCACAGCGACGTGTCGGTGGTCGACGGGACGATCCCCTTTCCGGTGCCGGTCGTCCTGGGCCACGAGGGCGCCGGGGTCGTGGAGGCCGTAGGCGACGGCGTGTCGCACGTGGCACCGGGCGATCACGTCGCGCTGTCCACGCTCGCCAACTGCGGGACGTGCGCGGAGTGCGACCGGGGGCGGCCCACGATGTGCCGGCAGGCGATCGGCAGGCCCGGCAGGCCGTTCCGCCGTGGCGGGACGCGGCTGTTCAACTTCGCCGCGAACTCCGCCTTCGCCGAGCGCACGGTCGTCAGCGCCGTCCAGGCCGTGAAGATCCCCGCGGACCTCCCGATGGCGTCCGCCGCGCTCCTGGGCTGCGGCGTGCTGACCGGTGTCGGCGCCGTGCTCAACCGCGCCCGGGTGGGCCACGGCGAGTCGGTGGTGGTCCTCGGAGCGGGCGGCATCGGCCTGAACGTCCTGCAGGGGGCCCGGATCGCGGGCGCGACGACGATCGTCGCGGTCGACGCGAACCCGGCGAAGGAGGCGGCGGCCCGGCGGTTCGGCGCGACGCACTTCGTGGACGCCTCGGCCGAGCCGGACACCGTCGCGGCCGTACGCGCCGTCCTGCCGACCGGCGCCGACCACACCTTCGAGTGCGTGGGTGACGTACGGCTGATCCGGCAGGCGGTCGACCTGCTCGACCGGCACGGCCAGGCGGTCCTGCTGGGCGTCCCGCCGGCCGACGCGGAGGCCTCGTTCCTGGTGTCCTCGATGTACCTGGACAAGGCGATCCTGGGCTGCCGGTACGGCTCCTCGCGGCCGCAGCACGACATCGCCCGCTACGCCGCCCTGTACCGGGCCGGGCGGCTGCTGCTGGACGAACTGGTGACCCGTACGTACCCGGTGGAGGACTTCGCGGCGGCGGTCGCGGACGCGGAGGCGGGACGGGTGGCGCGGGGAGTGCTGCTGTTCTGATCAGCCGATCCCCCCGGTGGCCCGATCCTGATGGACCATGGCCATCAGGCCACTCGTCACCGGCAAGCCGCTGCCGGAAGCTGATCCGGTGACGCAGACTCCAGACCTCCGAGAAGCCCTGCCGGCGGCGGTACCGCCCACCGGGCGCCGCCGGCCGCACCGCGCGTGGTCCGTCGCCGCGGTCACCTTCCTCACCCTCGTGGGCGCCGCCGGCTTCGCCTCCCTCCCGGGCCTGCTGATCGAGCCGCTGCACGAGGAGTTCCACTGGCCGCGCGGCACCATCGGGTTCGCGGTCTCGGTCAACCTCGCCCTGTACGGGCTCACGGCCCCGTTCGCCGCCGCGCTGATGGACCGCTTCGGCATCCGCCGGGTCGTGGCCTGCGCGCTCGCCGTGATCGCGGCGGGCGCCGGGCTCACCGTATGGATGACCACCTCCTGGCAGCTGACCCTCTACTGGGGCGTCCTCGTCGGCCTCGGCAGCGGTTCCATGGCGCTGGCCTTCGCCGCGACCGTCACCGGCCGCTGGTTCGTGGCGCGGCGCGGCCTGGTCACCGGCATCCTCACCGCCGGGGGCGCCTCCGGGCAGCTCGTCTTCCTGCCGCTGCTGTCCTGGATCGTGGAGAGCCACGGCTGGCGCCCCGCGGCCGTCACGGTGACGCTGACCGCCCTCGCTGTCGTGCCGCTGGTGTGGCTGCTGCTCCGTGACCACCCCGCGGACGTGGGCCTGGCACCGTACGGCGCGAGCGAGTTCGTGCCCCGGCCCGCGCCTCGCCGAGGGGCCGCCCGGCGCACGCTGAAGGCGCTCGCCAACGCCGCGCGCACCGGCCCCTTCTGGTTGCTCGCCGGCTCCTTCGCGATCTGCGGCGCCACCACGAACGGCCTGGTCAAGACGCACTTCGTGCCCGCGGCTCACGACCACGGCATGCCGATGACGCTGGCCGCCTCGTTGCTCGCGGTCATCGGCATCTTCGACATCCTCGGGACGGTCGCCTCCGGCTGGTTCACCGACCGCTTCGACAGCCGCCGGCTCCTCGCCGCGTACTACGGGCTGCGCGGCGTCTCCCTGATGTTCCTGCCGATGCTGCTGTCGGACGCCGTGCACCCGCCGATGCTCTTCTTCATCGTCTTCTACGGCCTCGACTGGGTCGCGACCGTGCCGCCCACGATTGCGCTGTGCCGCGAGCACTACGGGGAGGACGCCGCGATCGTCTTCGGGTGGGTCCTGGCCTCCCATCAAGTGGGCGCGGCGCTCATCGCCTTCGTGGGCGGCCTGGTCCGCGACACCCTGGGGACGTACGACCCGGTCTGGTACGGCTCCGGAGCGCTGTGCGCGCTGGCGGTCCTGATGGCGCTGGTGATCCGGCGCCGCGTCAGTCCCGCAACGCCCTGAACTCCCCGAATTCGCCCCGGTGGAAGAGCAGTGGTCCCGCGGCTGCCGCGGCGTCGTCCGTGCCGAGTGCGTCCACCCGGCCCACGACGACGAGGTGGTCGCCGCCGGTGTGGACGGCGTGCACGGTGCAGTCGATCCACGCCGGTACGCCCGCCAGCAGCGGCGATCCGCTCGCCGGGGCCGGGGTGTGGCGGACGCCGGCGAACTTGTCGGCGCCACTGACCGCGAAGGCGCGGCACAGCGCGCCCTGATGGGCGCCCAGGACGTTCACGCAGAAGACCCCGGCCCGGGCGAGCCGTGGCCAGGTCGCCGACGTGCGCGCCACCATGAAGGCCACCAGCGGCGGGTCCAGGGACAGCGAGGCGAACGACTGGCAGGCGAAGCCGGCGGGCGCGGCGCCGGCCGCCTCGCCGGGGGCCGTGACGACCGTGACGCCGCTCGCGAAATGGCCCAGCACGCGCCGGAATTCGGCGCGGTCGACCGGGGCCCGCTCGTCCTCGCGCACGGCCCGCAGGGCGGGCCCTGCGGCCGTTCCCGGGCCGCCGGGCGAGGCGTCGGGGCCGGGCGTCGCGGCGGCCGAGGTGGCGGCGCCCGCCGCGCGCAGATAGCGCACCGCAGTGGCCGCCATGCCGGCATGTCCCATCATGCTGCGCTCCCTTCCGTCCTCCTCATTGAAACTGATGCACCGTCAGATGGGTAGTGACGGGGCGCGCGGTGCTGGGCGGGCCGCGCGGGCGGCGCCGGGTGGCGGATCGGCGGTGGACCGAATGTTTGTCGGTATTCGGCCGGTTGGCCGCGGATCATGCCGGGTATCTCCCTCACGGTCGCACCCGTATCGGATTCGGGGGAGAGTTCCACCTCATGGCCGATGCGATGCCGTCGTCGCCCTTTCCGTCGCCGTCCTTCGACGACGTCTTCAGCGGACTGCTCCCGCGGCTCTACCGGCGCGCTGTGTTGCTGGCGGGCTCCCGGCAGTCGGCGGAGGACATCGTGCACGAGACGTACCTGAAGCTCGCCGCGCGCCCGTACCGCTTCCTGGCCCACCCGGAGCCGTACGCCCGCGCCTTCACCGCGCTGCTGAGCGTCGCACGGGAGGCGCACCGCAGGGAGCGGCGACAGGCGCTGATCGGCGAGGGCGGGCCGGAGGACGGGCCCGGCAGCGGCGCGCTCATGCGCGAGCTGCCCGGGACCGGCTGGGACGGCCGGCGGGAGCGCCGGCAGGCGGAGCTGGAGGCGGTGCGGCTGCTGAGCCGGCTCACGCACCGCCAGGCAGGCCTGGTCATCCTCGTCGACCTGGACGGCTACACCCTCGGGAAGGCCGCCAGGATCATGAAAGTGCAGCGGTGCACGGCGGCCCGGCACCGAAAGCGCGCCCTGGAGCGGTTACGGGAATACCTCGCCGCTTCGCCGTACGACCTCGCGGGGAGGTGAGCACATCGTGGAGCGGAACGACACGGGCAACACGCACGTGGACCCCGGCAACGGCCCGGCGGACCCGGGGGACGGGCCCATGGGCCCGGGCAATGACCGGGGCGGCCCCGGCGGCGGGCGGCGGAGCCACCGGAGCGGGTATCGGAACGGCCGCGGGCGGCGGGCTGCTGAAACGATATTGCGCGAGCGTCTCCGCGCCGCCGACGAGGAAATCCAGCCACCTCCCGGGCTGTGGGCCCGCATCGCCGAATCCGCGCCCGCTCCGGGGGCGCCGCGCAGCCCCCTGTCGTACCTGCGCAGGCGTCCGCAACTGATGACCACGCTGTTCGTCGTCGCGGCGCTGGCGCTGGGCTTCGGGGTGTGGCGGCTGGTGGGTACGGGCGGCGAGCGCCCGGCGCCGCCGGGGCCCGGCACGGGGCTGGCGGTCACGGTCCACCACAGCGACCCGACGTGCGAGAAGGCGCGCACCGACCGGTGCGCGCTCCGCCTGGCGCGCGACCCGCACCAGGCGTACTCCGCACCGGGCAACGCGGCGGGCCGGGTCTGGAACGGCGATCGACTGGCCACGGAGTGCGTCATCACCGACGGCCGCCTCGTGCGGGACAGGACCGGCGCGGCCTCCCACCGTTGGTACCGGGTGACGTCCGTGGAGGGCGCCGAGGGCTGGCTGCCGGCCGTCCACACCCGCGACGTCCAGCAGGTGCCGCTCTGCCCCACCGACCAGACGTAGGCGCGGGCCCGGTGCGGCACATGAAGGCGCACGGCTCACTGAAGGGCACTGAAGGGCACTGAAGGGCGGGGTCAGCGGCCGCGGTACACGGGGGAGCGGCGCGCCACGAAGGCCGCCACCCCCTCCTGCGCGTCCGCCGTCGTCATGTTGATCTCCTGAGCGGTGGCCTCGGCGGCGAAGGCCGTGGCGCGATCGGCCTCCATAGAGGCGTTGACCAGCTGCTTGGTCAGGGCGAAGGCGCGCGTCGGGCCGGCCGCCAGCCGGTCCGCCCAGGCGCCCGCTGCCGTCGCCAGGTCGCCGTCCGGCACGACCCGGTTGACCAGGCCGATCCGTTCGGCCTCGGCGGCCGGTACCGCGTCGCCGAAGAACATCAGCTCCTTGGCCCGCTGCGGCCCGATCAGCCGGGGCAGCAGGTACGCGCCGCCGCCGTCGGGCACCAGTCCACGGCGCGCGAACACCTCGATGAACACCGCGGATTCGGCCGCGAGGACCAGGTCGCAGGCGAGCGCCAGGTGCGCGCCGAGGCCGGCGGCGGTGCCGTTCACCGCCGCCACGACCGGCTTCTCGCAGTCCATGACCGCGGCGATCAGGCGCTGCGCGCCCTGCCGGATCATCCGCGCCACGTCGCCCGCGACCCGCTCACCGGTGCCGGTCCCGTTCGGTCCCGTCTCACCGCCGTTCGGACCCTTACCGCTGCCGCCTCCGCCGCGGAGGTCGGCGCCCGCGCAGAACGCCCGACCGGTGGCGGTGATCACCACGGCTCGCACGGCCGGGTCGGCGGAGGCTTCCGCGAGCCGTGCGACGAGGCGTTCCCGCTGGTCGGCGGTGAGGGCGTGCAACGCCTGCGGGCGGTTGAGGGTGATCCACAGCACGCCGTTGTCAGTGGTGCGGAGTATCAAGGAATCGGAGGTCCCACCGGGACCGTCGGGGGAGGTCGTCATGGTCGGGCAGCTCCGGTTTCGAGTGCGGGCGGACTCGCGAGGGCGGACGCGGCTGAGTGAGCGATGGCGTACGGCGGGCGCGGGTGTGCGGCGTTCAGTGGCAGAAGGCGAGCGCGTCGAGCGCCACGGCGCCCTGCCCCTTCGGCAGGACGACCAGCGGGTTGATGTCGAGCTCGGCCAGTCCGTCGCCCAGCTCCAGCGCCATCCGCTGGACCCGCAGCATGACCTCGACCAGCGCGTCGGTGTCGGCCGGCGCCGCCCCCCTGACCCCTTCCAGCAGCGCGGCGCCCCGCAGCCGGCCGAGCGCCGCGCGCGCCTGGTCCTCGCCGAAGGGCGGCACCGCCACCGCCGTGTCCCGCAGGACCTCGACGAGCACGCCGCCCAGCCCGACGGTCACGGTCGGCCCGAAGAGCGGGTCCGGCGTCACCCCGACGACCATCTCCACCCCCGGCTCGACCAGCTGGCACACCAGCACGCCGTCCAGCGGCAGGTCTTCGTGGCGCGCGATGTCCGCCAGCTCGCGGTAGGCGTCCCGTACCTGACTGGCCGAGGTCAGCCCGATCCGGACCAGGCCCAGCTCGCTCTTGTGGGCCAGCCGCGGGCCGGAGGCCTTCATGACGACGGGGTAGCCGATCTGCGCCGCCGCCCGGACGGCCCCCGCCGCACTGGTCACCAACTGCTCGCGGGGCACGCGGATCCCGTAGGCGCGCAGCAGCTGCTTCCCCGCGTGCTCGCTGAGCTGCTCGCCCGGGCGCAGCAGCGTCTGCGCCTTCCGTGCGGACGGCGAGGGGATGCGCGGCGCGTCCTCGAAGGGGGAGCGGTAGGAGGCGGCGAAGCGGTGGTGCTCCAGGTGGGCGCGGACGGCCGTGATGCAGTTCGCGAAGGTGCGGAAGGTGGCGACGCGGGAGGAGCCGAGCAGGGTGCGCCGGTAGGCGTCCTCGGTGCCGACGGGCGAGCCCCACACCACGCACACCAGCTTGTCCGTCTGCTCCGCCGCGTCCACCAGGTCCTGCGCGAGCTTGTCGCTCATCGGCGGGAAGGGGCCGGTGATCGGGCAGATGAGTACGCCGACGGAGGGGTCGGCGAGGATCGCGTCGATGATCTTCCGGCCGCGCAGGTCGCCGACCGGGTGGCCGCCGTTGTCGATCGGGTTGGCGACGCCGAGGTGGTCCGGGATCCACTGGTGCAGCTCCCGCTGCTTCTCCTCGCCGAGCGTGGGCAGGCACAGCCCCGCCGCGGTCGCCAGGTCGGCGAAGTGCGCGCCGGTGCCGCCCGATATCGAATAGACGGCGACCCCTTCGGCGGCCGGCGGCCGGGCCCTGGCGAGCAGCGCGGCGGTGTCCTGCAGCTCGTCCAGGCCGTCCACGCGGACCACGCCGAACTGCCGCATCGCCGCGTCCACCACCTCATCGGCACCGGTGAGCTTGCCGGTGTGCGAGGCGGCGGTGCGGGCGCCGGCCTCGGTGCGGCCGACCTTGACGGCGACCACCGGGACCTTCTTGCGGGCCGCGTGGTCGGCGGCGAGCAGGAAGCTGCGGCCGTCCTTGAACCCTTCCACGTATGCGGCGATGGCGCCGACCTCCGGTCGGGAGGCGAAGTAGGAGAGGAAGTCCGCGGTCTCCAGGTCGGCCTCGTTGCCGGTGGGGGCCCAGTGGGAGAGACGGATGCCGAGTTCCTGCAGGGCGAAGACGGGGCGGCCCTGGTGCCCGGACTGGGTGATCAGCGCGATCGCCGGCCCGTCCAGGTCCTCGCGGAACGTCTCGAACGCGTTGAGGTTGGTGTTCGGGCCGAGCAGCCGGATGCCCGAGCGGGCCGCGGCCGCGGCCAGCCGTTCCTGGGCGGCCGCGCCGTCCGCGCCGATCTCGGCGAAGCCGGAGGCGAAGGCGACCGCGAACGTGGTCCCGGTGCCGGCCAGTTCCTCGATGACCGGTAGCGGGTCGGCGACCAGCAGGACGGCGAGATCGACCTGTTCCGGCAGGTCGGAGACGGAGGCGTGACAGGGCAGTCCGAAGACCGTGGCGCGGCCCGGATTGACCGGGTGGAGGCGGGTGCCGACCCGTTCGGCCCAGTCGACCAGCCGGCGGGTGATGCCGGTGTGCGGCCGCCCCTCGCTGTCCGAGGCGCCGACGACGGCCACGGAGCCGGGCCGGAAGAAGCGGTCCAGGTCCGGTACGGCCGCGGTGAGCGGGCGCCCGCTCACGTCCAGGTCGCCGGCGCTGCCCGGGCCGCCGCCGGCGCCCGTACCGGCCCCGGCGCCGGCACCCGGGGGGCCCGCCGTCCCGTGCACGGCCTGCGGCGTCGTGCCGCCGCAGGCCACGACCCGGGCGGGCCGCGAGTGCGTGGTGAGGGTGCCATGAGTGGATCCCAGCATCGCTTCGCCGCTCCCGTCTGACCGCCGTCACGCATCTGACGCTCAGTCAGGTTACCGAACTGACGGCCAGTCAGGAATGGGTCGGTCGGGAATGCCGGTACCGACCGTGCTCCGTCACGCCCTCCCGCGGTTGAGCCTCTTGCGTACCGCTTCCCGCTCCGCTGAACTGTCACCACTGGAGCTACCTGACGGCCCGTCAGGAAAATGGCTCCGCGGGAGGTGCGATGCAGCAGACGATCTGGCTCGGCGGCGCTGAATGGCTCGCCGTGCTCCGTATCGGCCTGGGCCTGTGGTGGCTGGAGAGCTGGCGCCACAAGGACAAGAAGGCCTGGTTCGAGCGGGGTACGGGCATCGCGTGGGCCGCCGACGTGGCGGGCAGGCACCGGTGGGCCGCCGTACGCCAAGGCTTCGACGTGGTCGTACGGCCCCGCCCGAAGGTGATGGCGCACGTCGTCGTCCATGCCGAGCTCGCGCTGGGGCTCGGCCTCGTCCTCGGCTTCCTCACGCCGGTCGCGCTGGTCGCCGGGGTGCTGCTCAACCTGCTCTACCTCGTCCTGATGATCCACGATTGGGCCGAGCAGGGCCAGAACTCGATGATGGCCCTCATCTCGCTCGTCGCCCTCGGCGCGATGGGCTGGCAGACCTGGTCGCTCGACGCCGCGCTGGGACTCTTCCTGTGAAGGGGGCTCTTCCGATGACCGGTACCGCTCCTCGGTACGACCTGCCGGAGATCGACGCCTTCACCCGGCCGTACTGGGACGCGGCGGCGGACGGACGGCTGCTGGTCCGGCGCTGCCGGGCCGCCGGCTGTGGCGTGGCGCACCACTACCCGCGGGAGTTCTGCCCGCGCTGCTGGAGCGAGGACGTGAGCTGGGAGGCGGCGAGCGGCCGCGCCACGCTGTACACCTGGTCCGTGGTGCACCGGAACGACCTGCCGCCGTTCGGCGGCCGCGTGCCGTACACGGCCGCCGTCGTGGACCTCGCCGAAGGGCCGCGGATGATGACCGAGGTCGTGGACTGCCCCGAGGCGGAGCTGCGGATCGGCATGGAGCTGCGGGTCTGCTTCCGCACGGACGGCGGGGGCGGGCCCGCCGTCCCGGTCTTCCGGCCCGCGCCCCGGCGGCCGGAGTCCGGCGGCGCCCTCCGATAACCAGTGGCAGCACGCAGCACCAGGAGGCACCCTGGGCGGATGCGGATCAGAGAAGCCACCGCCGAGGACTGGGACGCCGTGTGGCCGTTCTTCCACGCGATCGTGGCCGCCGGCGAGACGTATTCGTACCCGCGCGACCTCGACAAGGAGGCGGGCCGTGCGCTGTGGATGCTCGGTCCACCCGGCCGTACGGTCGTGGCGGTCGACGAGGACGGCACGGTCCTGGGCTCGGCCAAGATGAACCCCAACCACATGGGCCCGGCCTCGCACGTCGCCGGGGCGAGCTTCATGGTCGACCCGGCGCACGGCGGCAAGGGGGTCGGCCGGGCCCTGGGCGAGTACGCGCTCCGCTGGGCACGCGCCGAGGGGTACCGAGCGATGCAGTTCAACGCCGTCGTGGAGACCAACACGGGCGCCGTGGCCCTGTGGCGGTCACTGGGCTTCGAGATCATGACGACCCTGCCGGAGGCCTTCCACCACCCGACGAAGGGCTACGTCGGGCTGCACATCATGTACCAGCGGTTCTGACGGCCCCGGCCGCGCGGGCGGCCGCACGGCCACCGGCCCGGCGGCCGCACCGGCCTCACGGCCACAGCAGGACCCGCTGCCACCCGTCGGCCGACCACCGGTAGCACAGCCGTACGTGCCGGCGGCGGTCGTCGCCCTGGAAGAACTCCACCTCCTCGGGGCGCAGCACGTACGCCGTCCAGCTCGGCACGGCCGCGTCCGGTTCGCGCCGGGCCCGCTCCCAGGCCTCCGCCGCGGCCCGTTCCAGCTCCGCGTACGAGTCCAGGACCTCGCTCTGCCGCCCCACGAGCGCGGCGGCCAGCGCGCCCGGGGAGCGGCGGTGCAGATCGGCCTCGCTCTCCTCGGGCGTGGCGGCGACGACCGCGCCGCTGACCCGCACCTGGCGCGCGACCAGCGGCCAGTAGAAGCACAGCGCGGCGCGCGGGTGGGCGGCCAGCTCGCGGCCCTTGCGGCTGCCGCGGTGCGAGGCGAAGTGCCAGCCGTTCTCGTCGGCGTCGTGCAGCATCACGATCCGGACGGACGGGTCGCCCGCCGCGTCCGCGGTGGCCAGCGCCATCGTGTGCGGCTCGGGTACGCCCGCGGCGGCCGCCTCGCCCAGCCACTGCCGGAACAGCGGCAGCGGCGCCTCGGGGGCCGCGTCCGGGTCGAACTCCGGCAGCTCGCCGGTCCAGACCCGCAGACCGCGCAGCAGGTCACGGAAGGCCTGGGCCTCGGGGGTGTCGTCCGTGGTGGTCATGGCGGGCAGCGTACGTCCGGGGAGCCGCCCGCGTCCCTCGTGACCCCGCGGGCAATTCGGTTGCGGCGGCCCGTGCCGACGGCCGAGGGTGGTGCCATGACTGCGTTCGAGACCGGAGCGGCCGTCGCCGTGCCCGCGCCCGCCCGGCTCGGGGCCGTCCGGCTGGCCGGCGGACGGCGGCTGGCCTGGGCGGAGTGGGGGCCCGAGGACGGCGTGCCGGTGCTGCTGTGCCCCGGCGCTGCCACGTCCCGGCGGCTCGGTTTCGGCGCGGCGGCGGTGGCCGGGCTCGGCGTACGGCTGATCTCCGTGGACCGCCCCGGGCTGGGCGCCTCCGACCCGTCACCCGGACGCACGCTGACCGGCTGGGCCGAGGACGTCCGGGAGTTCGCCGCGCTCCGCGGGCTCGCCGGGCTGCGCGGCGTCGGTTTCTCGCAGGGCGCGCCGTACGCGCTGGCCTGCGCGGCGGCGGGCGTACTGACCCGGCTCGCGGTGGTCTCCGGTACGGACGAGCTGGCCGCGCCCGCTTTTGACCGGTTGCTGCCGGAGGAGGTGCGGTACCTGGTCGACCGGGCCGCGGTCGACCCGGCGGCGGCCGAGCGGTCGTTCGCCGGGTTCGGCAGCCCGGAGGTGCTGTACGAGCTGGTCGTGGCGGCCGGCGGGGAGCGGGACCGGGCGGTCCTGGAGCAGCCCGCGTTCGCCGCGGCCTTCCGGGAGGCGATGGCCGAGGGCTTCTCCCAGGGCCCGGCCGGGTACGCCCGGGACACGCTGCTGACCATGAGCCACTGGCCCTTCGACCCGGCGGTGATCAAGGTGCCGGTGGACCTCTGGTACGGCGCGCTGGACGCCGCGCCCACCCACTCGCCGGACCACGGCGCCCGCCTGGCGGGTCGCATACCCACCGCACGGCGCCACGTCCTCCCGGACGCGGGCGGCATGCTGTTGTGGACGCACGCCGCCCCGATCCTCCAGGAGCTGCTCGGCGGATGACGCCGCGCGGTCCGGCGTCAGCGGACTTCGTGCGCCGTACGGCGGTGGGTGGAGCGCCGGTCGTCGATGTCGGCCCAGCGGTCGCCGTACACCGTCTCGGTGATCCCCGGCTCGCGCAGGAACTGGTGCGGGAAGCCGAGCGGCACCGCGCTCGCCTCGTCCAGCCGGGCCACCGCGTCGGCGTCCAGCGCCACGTCGACCGCGGCGAGGTTGTCCCGCAGCTGGCTCTCCTTCGTGGCACCGATGATCGGGATGATCGTGCCGGGCCGCTGTTGCAGCCAGGCCAGCGCGACCTGCGCCGGGCTCCAGCCGCCCTGCTCGGCGATGTCCAGGACCGCGGAGACGACCGCTTCCTCGTTGTGGTCGGTTTCCCCTTCCCCGTTGCGGTCGGCGCGGTTGCCCCAGTCGTGGGTGTCCAGCCGGCCGGACTCGCCGCGGTGGTACTTGCCCGTGAGCTTGCCGGCGGCCAGCGGCGCCCAGGCGAGGACGGCCAGGTCGAAGGCGCGGGCCTGCGGGAGCAGTTCGCGCTCCGGCGTGCGCTCCAACAGGTTGTACCGCAGCTGCGAGCCGGCGAAGGCGGTCCAGCCGCGCAGCTCGGCGAGGGTGTTGGCCTGCGCGATCTCCCAGGCGGGCCAGTCGGACACCCCGACGTACAGGACCTTGCCGGCCCGCACGACGTCGTCCAGCGCCCGCATGACCTCCTCGACCGGGGTGAAGTTGTCGCGCGCGTGCACCCACAGGATGTCCAGCCGGTCGGTCCGCAGCCGCTCCAGGCTCGCCTCCACCGACTGGACGAGGTTCTTGCGGTGGCTGCCGCCCGCGTTCACATCGCCCTTGCGGGTGGCGCAGGTGTACTTGCTCGCCAGCACGAACCGGTCCCGGCGCCCGGCGAGCAGCCCGCCGACGATGCGCTCGGCGCTGCCGTCGGTGTAGTTGTTCGCGGTGTCGATGAAGTTGCCGCCCGCGTCGGCGTACGCGTCGAGGAGGCGGCGGCTGGTGTCCTCGGTGGCACCCCAGCCCCACTCCTCGCCGAACGTCATGGTGCCCAGGCTCAGTTCGCTCACCCGGAGACCGGTCCTGCCGAACAGTGTGTAGCGCATCGCTCCCCCTCGGATCGGGTCGTGGACCGGACGCTACGAGCTGGAGCGCGCTCCAACGCAACCTGCACGCGCCGCCCGGCGCCTGAATGCGACGCTTTCCGGCCTCCCGGTTCGCCGCCGGTCCCGCCCCCGCCCCTCGGGTCCGTCGTCAGTCCGCCCCGAGCACCACCGTCCCGGACGAGCAGAACCAGCCGCCGGTGCCCGAGGCGACCGCGAGCCGCGGCGGACGGCCGCCCGCGCGGCGTACCTGGCGGCCTTCGCCCGCCTCGCCGCGCAGCTGCCGTACCGCCTCCACCAGCAGGAACAGGCCGCGCATCCCGGGGTGGCAGGCGGCCAGCCCGCCGCCGTCGGTGTTCGTCGGCAGCGCGCCGTCCCGGAGCAGGCGCCCTTTCTCCACGAACGCGCCGCCCTCGCCCTTCGCGCAGAAGCCGAGGTCCTCCAGCGTCACCAGCGTCATGTAGGTGAAGGCGTCGTAGATCTGGGCGAGGTCGATCTCCTCCGGGCGCACGCCCGCCCGCTCGAAGGCCAGCCGCCCCGAGACGGCCGCCGGGGAGACGGTGAAGTCCTCCCACTCCGACATCGCGCTGTGCGAGACGGAGGCGCCCGAGCCGAGGACCCAGACCGGCGGCCGGGCCAGGTCCGGCACCCGGTCCTCGGCCACGAGGAGGACCGCGCAGCCGCCGTCGGAGCGGATGCAGCAGTGCAGTTTGGTGAAGGGATCGGCGACCATCGGCCCGGACAGCACGTCGTCGGTGGTGATCGGTTCCCGGTACATCGCGTCCGGGTTGGTCGCCGCGTTGGCGCGCGCCTGTACGGCGACCTCGGCGAGCTGTTCCGGTGTCGTGCCGTACCGGTGCATGTGCCGGCGCGCGGCCATCGCGTACTTGGCGATCAGCGTGTGGCCGTAGGGCACTTCGAACTGCAGCGGTCCGCGGCCCCCGAAGGAGAGATCGGCGGTGCGGCGCCGCGCCTTGAGGTCGGCGCGGGCGGTCGAGCCGTACACCAGCAGCACCGCGTCGGCGTGCCCGGCGGCGATCGCGTCGGCGGCGTGCGCGGCCATGACCTCCCACGTGGCGCCGCCGACGGAGGTCGAGTCGACCCACGTGGGGCGCAGGCCGAGGTACTCCGCGACCTCGATGGGGGCGAGGGTGCCCAGCCCGGCGGAGGCGAAGCCGTCGACGGCCGAGCGGTCCAGTCCGGCGTCGGCGAGGGCGCGGCGGGCGGCCTGGGCGTGCAGGGCGTAGGGGGTGGCGTCGTCGACGCGGCCGCAGTCGGCCAGCGCCACTCCGGCGACGGCGACCTTGCGGGTACGTGCGGAAGTCCCGGTCCCTGGAGTCATGAATCTGACGGTACATCAGGTTTCGCGTGTCGGGCAGGGCGGTGCACAGGGCTGGGAAAGTGTGCGGCCGCTCCTTACCATGACGGCCCGTCAGGTCAGACGGGTGTCACCGTACGGCTGGGAGGAGCCCGCCGATGGATGCCGCGTTCACCGAGGAGCAGGACGAGGACCGCCGCCGCGCCCTGCGCGCACTGCTGCGGGACCACCACGGCCCGGACGGCCCCGGGGCCGCCGGGGAGGGGCCGCGGGGCCACGACGAGGGGCTGTGGCGGACCCTCGCCGGGCGGCTCGGGGTCCCCGGCCTCGCCCTGCCGGCCGCGTACGGCGGCGCCGGGCGCGGGGCCGCCGCGCTGGCCCTCGCCTGCGAGGAGGCCGGCCGCGTGCTGCTGCCCGCGCCCCTGCTGCCCACGGCCGCGCTGGCCGCGCCGCTGCTCCTCGCCCTCGGCAGCGAGGCGCAGCGCAGCGAACTGCTGCCCGCCTTCGCGGCCGGCGAGCTGACCGGCACGCTGGCCGTGCCGGGCGCACGGCTGGCCACCGCGCTCGCGCTCACCGGCCCCAATACGGGCGACTGGGCGGGCGGTGGCCGCGCCGGCGGCATCCAGGCCCGGGCCGACGGCCGCTGCGCATGGCGCCTCTACGGGGAGGCCGATCAGGTGCTGCACGGGTACGGCGCCGACCTGCTGCTCGTGGCCGCGCGTGCCGGTGCGTACGCACGCGGCCGCACGCTGCTCTTCGTCGTACGCGCCGGCGTACCGGGGCTGCGGCGGACCCGGTACGCCGCGCTCGACGAGACCCGACCGCAGGGCAGCCTCGAACTGCGCGACGTCCCGGCCGCGTTGCTGGGCGACGACGAGAGCGGCGCGGCCGTGCCCGCCGCACTGGCCGCGGCCGGCGCGACAGCGGCCGTCGCGCTGGCCGCCGAAGCCGTGGGCGCGGCCGACGCCGCACTGGCCGGCGCAGCGGCGCACGTCCGCGGTCGGTCCGACCGCGCACAGGGCGGCTCCCTCGCCGTGCGGCACCGGCTCGCCGACCTGTACGCCGCGGTGCGCTCCGCGCGCGCGACGGTGTACAGCGCCGCCGGGGAGGCGGACAACGGACGCGGCGCTCCCGGGGAGTGCGGCCTCGCTCCGGCGCAGGCGCTGGAGGCGCTGCGTGCCGTGGCGGGTGAGGCCGTGCAGGTGCGGGCCGGCGGCGGCTCCCTCGGAGAGCGCGCGGCGCAGCGGTACGCCCGGCGCGCGGCGGGCGACGAGCTGCTGTTCGGCCCGGCGCACCGGTTGCGCACGCACGCCGCTGAGGTGGGCGGGCTGTTCGCGGCGCACCGTATGGGAGAGGCGGTGCCGGCCTGATGGGTACGGAAGGGACGGTGCGGTCGGCGCGGGCCGGGGTGCGGCTGATGCAGAAGATGTCGTCGACCCGGGCGTTCGCCAGGGCGGCGCCGCACGTGGTGCCGGCCCTGGACCGTGCGGTGCATCGGCTGACCCGCGGAAAGGTGCTGCTCAGCGCCCGGATGCTGCCGGGCGTCCTGCTCACCGCCACCGGCGCGCGGAGCGGGCAGCCGCGGCGCACCCCGCTGGCCTGCATGCCGGAGCCGGACGGCGGCTGGATCCTGATCGGCAGCAACTTCGGCCGCCCCGGACACCCGGCCTGGACCGCGAACCTCCTCAAGCACCCGGACGCCGAGATCAGTTGGCGGGGGCGCGACATCCCGGTACGGGCCGTGCTGCTGACCGGACCGGAGCGGGCCGCGACCTGGCGGGCGGTGCTGGCCTTCTGGCCGCCGTACGCCGCTTACCAGTCACGGGTGACGCGCGAGATCCGGCTGTTCCGGCTCGTCCGGCGCTGAGGCCGTACGGGCCGCCGTAGCCACGCGGTACGGCGGCCGGGCGGGCGGATACGGAATCGCCTGCGCATTTCGTACCGCGCGCGGATACGCGTCGGGCACCGGCCGGCTCACGGGAGAGTCCGGACGGTGCCCGATGCGGTGTGCAGGTATGGCAGGACGAAGGGCGGACCGGCGGGGACGCGGCGGCAGTGGGAGGTGCCGAGGTTGTCCGTCGCCTCGTACCGGGGGCGGCGGTCGCACGCCGCGCCCCGGTTACTTGGTGGGCTTCTTGCCCGTGACGCCGAGGTGGACGAGCAGCGCGAGGTTCGGCTTGAGCTCGGCCTGCTTGACGCCCCAACTGGTGAAGCCCTTCTGGTGGCCGGCGACCGCGGCGAGCATGGCGACCAGCGAGCCGGCCATCGCCGCCGGGCTGACCTCCTTGTCCACCTTGTTCTTGGCCTGGAGCTCCTTGATGGAGTCCGTAAGGGAGTTGGTGACGGCGTTCAGGATCTTCATGCGGATCTTGTAGAACCGCTTGTCCCCCTCCGCCGCGCCGAGGTCGACGACGCGGAGGATCGCGTCGTGCTTGCGCCAGAAGGAGAGGAAGCCCTCGACCAGTTCCTCGGCCGTCCGGCGGCCGGACTTGCCGACCCAGGAGCGCCCGGCGACCAGTTCGGTCAGGCTCGCGCCCTCCTTGGCCATCTCCTCGGCGATCTCGAGGACGGCCCCCTCGACGTCGGGGAAGTACTGGTAGAACGTCGCGGGTGAGGTGCCCGCCTTGCGCGCGACGTCGATGACCTTGACGTCCCGATACGGGGACGAACTGAGCATCTCGCTGAGGCAGTCGAGGAGCTTCTGCCGGGTCGCCTGCCCGCGGCGGCCGGCGACTCTGCCGTCGACGGTTCGAACTTGTCCTGTCATGCCGTCAGCTTACCGAGGGGTGATCGGAGCGCGATTTGGCTGCCTGCAAATGGGGACGCGGCGGATCGGGCCCCGAAGGGCCTTCTGCCGCATGACTTCGGGGCCGCGAATTCGGACCGGTCGCTTTGGCCTGAACAAGTGAATCGTCTTATCAACAGCCTGTGGACAACTGTGGTGGACAACCTCCGGGGGGTATTGCCGGAGGCTGCATCCGAAGGCGCGCGTCGGTGTACCGGTCTAATTTGTCCGTATGACGGCTTTTGTGGACGGTGCGCCCTGCTGGGCGGACGCGATGCTGCCCGACCTGGAAGCGGGCAAGCGCTTCTACGGTGAGCTGTTCGGCTGGTCCTACGTGGGCAGCGATCCCGAGTTCGGCCGCTACGCCACCGCGCTGCTCGACGGGCGGAAGGTCGCGGGCCTGATGCCCAAGAGGGACGGCCGGATGCCCACCGTGTGGGGCGTCTACTTCGCGTCCTCCGACCTCGCCGCCACCGTGGCCGGGGTCCGGGAGGCGGGCGGTCAAGTGATCACGGGGGTGACGCCGGTCGGCGACCTGGGCGCGATGATGCTGGGCGTCGACCCCGGGGGAGCGGTCTTCGGTGCCTGGCAGGCCGGTCGGCACGAGGGCTTCGAGGCGCAGGCCGAGCCCGGCGCGTACGTATGGATGGGCCTCAGCACGCGGGCCCCCGAAGCGGTGGACGCCTTCTACGGGGACGTCTTCGGCTTCGAAGGCGTGACGGACGGTCCAGGGCCCACCGCCACGTTCCTGCCGTGGCGGATCCCGGGGCAGGAGCGCGAGATCGGCTGCCGGATCGTGCTGGACGCGCGGGCGCCGGCCGAGCTGCCCGCGCACTTCACCGTCTTCTTCCTGGTGGAGGAGATGGAGGCGGCCGTGCGGACGGTGGTCCGGCAGGGCGGCAAGGTCCTCAGCGAGCCCCAGGGGACGCCCGGCGGCCCCCTTGCCCTGGTGGTCGACAATCAAGGGGCGGCCTTCGGGCTGATGGCTCCGAAGTAGGTACGGGGCGGCGAGGCGGTCGCCCTGGTGTTCCGTCCCAGCTGTCACACCCGCCTCTTCTGCCTCGGAAGTGTGAATGTTGCCTTCATAAGACGTGGCGCATACCGCGCCAGTTCGGTACAAATGGCCACTCCTCTTGCCAAGTAGGCGTGCCCGTCCGGCAATTAGTTCGTGGTCATGGCCCCCGAACGGCGTTCGGCACAGCAGAATTGGGGCCAGAGGCAGCTCCCGTTGCCGGGCCGCGGGCGGCGCGGTCCGGCAACGGGTCCGCAGGCTCCGCGGAAACCGTTGAGCGCGCGGGACGAACAGCACGTACGGGGAAGTGAATGGCGACGACGGACGGCACACCGGTGCACGGGCCGGAGCCCGGCGGGATCCGGCCGGGACGTACGGCCGTGACCTCGGCCACCCGGCGGTCACCGGACATATGTGCGGCCGGCGCGTGAACCGGACCGGACGGACTTGCGCACGTGGGGTGTAACGGCAGGTAACGACCCCTGTGCGTACCGCTCGGCGGGACACGGGACACGGCGGGAAGCCCCCGGGTTCGCAACCGTCGGCTTCGCCAGGAAGAATCAGCATGCGTACGGCCGAATCGGCCAGGCGGTGAGACGCTGCTCGGGGCAGTGGCTCTCGGCGGCTCTTGGCTTTTGAGAGTCTCTTTGACGCCCCACGGGGAGGTGGCAGGCAAGTGGTGGAGCAGCTGACGCAGCACGATCCCCGGCGGATCGGCCCGTTCGAGGTGCTCGGCCGTCTCGGTGCCGGCGGTATGGGGCTGGTGTATCTCGCGCGCTCGGCGTCCGGCCGGCGGGTGGCGATCAAGACGGTCCGTACCGAGCTCGCCGAGGACCAGCTGTTCCGGGTCCGCTTCACGCGCGAGGTCGAGGCGGCGCGGGCGGTCAGCGGCTTCTACACCGCGGCGGTGGTCGACGCCGATCCGCGCGCTGCGGTGCCCTGGCTGGCGACCGCGTACGTCCCCGCCCCCTCGCTGGAGGAAATAGTCAATGAGTGCGGGCCGCTGCCGGCTCAGGCGGTGCGCTGGCTGGCCGCCGGCGTCGCCGAGGCCCTGCAGTCCATCCACGGTGCGGGGCTGGTCCACCGCGACCTGAAGCCGTCGAACGTGCTGGTCGTCGAGGACGGCCCCCGCGTGATCGACTTCGGTATCGCCAGCGGGGTGTCGAACACCCGGCTCACGATGACGAACGTCGCCGTCGGCACGCCTGCGTACATGTCACCCGAACAGGCGCGCGACTCGCGCAGCGTCACGGGTGCCAGCGACATCTTCTCCCTCGGCTCCACCCTGGTCTTCGCCGCCACCGGACACGCCCCCTTCCACGGCGCCAATCCGGTCGAGACGGTCTTCATGCTGCTGCGCGAGGGCCCGGACCTGGAAGGGCTGCCCGACGAGCTGCGGCCGCTCATCGAGTCCACGATGCAGATGGCCGCCGAGCACCGGCCCAGCCCCGCCGACCTGCAGTCCCAGCTGGCCCCGCACCTGTTCGGTTCCGGTACCGACGACAGCGGCACGGCCTCGGCCTGGCTCCCGGGGAACGCCGTGGGCCTCATCGAGAGCCGGCGTGGCGGCCGGGTCGCCGCCGCGCGGCAGGCCGCCCAGCGCGCCGCCGCCTCTTCGGGGCGCGGCGCCGCGGGCGCGTACTCCGTCCAGCAGGAGCAGCCGCCCGCCGCTCCGCCCGCGCAGCCGCCGTCCGTCTCCCGCCCCGCCCCGCAGCGCCAGGAGAGCGCGCCGATGCCCGCGGCCACGGGCGATCCCGGCTGGGCCGCTTCCGCGGCGGTCGGGCCGGGCGCGCGCCGGATGAGCGACCCGCGCGGCAGCGCACCGCTCGCGCAGGCGGCGCCCACCGGCCCGGTCGCGCCCGCCGCGCCCCTGCCCCCGGAGACCGGAGGCCCGGACGGCTCCGTACGGCTCGGCGGCTCCGTCGCCCCGATAGGGCCGGGCCCCCGGGCGGACGGCCAGGCCCCGCATCCGCAGCCCGGACAGGCGACCAACTGGGTACGGCCGCCGGCCGGCGTGCAGGCCCCGCCCGGGCCCGCCGGACCGCCGCCCGCGGTCCCCCCGCAGACCCCCGGCCCGCAGGCCGGTCACGCCGCACCCGCGCCCGCCCGGCCGGCCGACCCCGCGGCGCAGGGCGGCCCCGGCCGCTGGCGCCCCTGGCGGTTCCGCATGTCGAACGACGTGTGGGGCACCCCGGTGGTCTCCGGCGACCTGCTGTACGTCACGTCCTTCGAGGTGCACGCCCTGGACGTGGCCAGCGGGCGGCGCCAGTTCAAGACCCGCGAGGTCGCCTGGGCGATGGCCGTCTCGGACGGCCGCATCCACGCCTCGGACGGCCCGAGCCTGTACGCGCTGGACGCCACCGACGGCTCCGAGCTGTGGCGGCTGAACACCGAGGGCTGGGTCTACAGCCTGGGCGTCGACCGGGGCACGGTCGTCACCGGCACCCGCGGTGGCGGCGTGCAGGCGTGGGAGGCGGCAAACGGCGAGCTGCTGTGGGAGATCGGCGGCGCGCAGACCGACTTCGAGACCGCCGAGTCCGGCCCGGTCGTGCACGAGGGCACGGTCTACGTGTGGGCGGACGCGCGGCTGAAGGCGCTGGAGGCCCGTACGGGCGCCGAACGCTGGTCGTACCCCGTGGGGGACGCGGCGTCCTGCGGCGGGGTGCCGGTGCGCCTGCTGACGGCCCCGGACGGGGTGGCCTACGTGGTGGCCGGCACCCGCGTCCTGGCCATCGACATCCACCGCGGCGACGTCCGCTGGCACTTCGAGGCGCCCGCGGTCTTCCTGTCGCCGCCCGCCTACGCTCCCGGGCCGGCCGTCACCGGCGGCGGGATCTACCTCGCCGACTACCTCGGCACGGTCTACGCGCTGGACGCGAACGACGGCCGGGACCGCTGGCGCATCGCTACCGAGGCGCGCCAGTCGACCGAGCCGGTGCTGGTCGCCGACGGCGCGGTGCACCTGGGCAGCGGCAACGCCCTGTACACGCTGGACGCGGTGACGGGCACGCCCCGCTGGCGCTTCCAGGCGGGCGGTGAGGTCATCGGCACCCCGGTGGCCGCGGACGGCCGGGTGCACTTCGGGTCCGCCGACTCCTGCCTGTACACGCTGGACGCGATGGGTGGCCAGCTGCGGTGGAAGCTGGCGACCGGCGGCGAGATCACCGGCACCCCGGTGGCCGCCGCGGGTGTCGTCTACGCCTGCAGCAAGGACCGCTGCGTGTACGCGCTGGACGCGGCCAAGGGGACCGGACAGGCGCGGCGCTCCTAGCGGGGCTCCCAGCGGGCGCCGCCGGGCTTCTCCGCCGGTCCTCGGGGGCTCGGCGCCCCTCGGCTCTCAGCGCTCCTCGGGGCGCTCCTCGGGCGGGCGGTCGCGGCCCTGCTGCCGCTCGTCGCCCGGGATGCGCGGCAGCGGCTGCGTGGGCGGCGCGGGCTCGTCCCGGTGCGGCCCGTCGGGCGGCGGCCCGTCCTGGCGGGGCTCCTGGGGTGCGATGTGCGGCGTACCGGCCGGCGGGGTCGTGCCGTCGTGCGTCGGCGGCCACGGCTCCTGATGGGCGCCGCCGAGCGGCCCCGGGCCTCCGTAGGGGACGTCGGGGTGGCCCGTGTGCGGCCCCGGGCCCGGTGGCTGCTCCCCGTAGGCGTAGGGGCTGCCCCGCTCTCCGTAGGCGTAAGGGCCGCCCCGGGGCTCGCCTTCGTACGGGTAGGGAGCACCGCCTTCGTACGGATACGGGGCGCCGCCCTCATAGGCGTACCGGTCGTCGGGCCCTCCGTAGGGCGCCGGTTCGTAGTCCTGCTCCTCTTCCCTCCGCCGCTTGCGGGCGCGTACGCCTCGGCGGCCGCTCATCATCAGGGCAGCCAGCAACAGCAGGATGCCGCCGCCCACGGCCGCTGCCACGCCGACGCCGAGGCCCCGGCCGCCGCTGCCGGCGGTGAGGCCGCCGGCGGCCTGGCCCTGCCGCACCATCCACAGGACGGTGAAGCCCAGGACGACCAGTCCGGCGAGCGTGACGAGCAGGCGGGACCGCAGCACGATGCCGAGCAGCGTGAGCAGGGCCCCGACGAGCATCGGCAGCAGGAGCGAGCGCATGACGTCCGCGCCGGCGCCGCTGATCCCGTTGAACCCGCTGAAGAGATCGGCGACACGGATGTCCTCGCCGTGACGGCCGTCGTACCAAGGACGGAAGGGGCTCCATACGGCGGCCGCCGCTCCGATGAGGGCGATCAGGGAGCCGATGACGTTGCGAATCACCAGCATCGCCTCGTTTCGCTTCGCTGATGTCCTCCACAGCCGACGCTACGCCGTGCCGACAGGCCCCGCCACGGCAATGCGGCGGCTGTATTGTGACGTGCGCTTGTCAAGCACTCGGGGGGTTCTCATGGCACGCCGTCATCTGCGGCTCACGGCCGTCGTGGCCGTCGTCCTGCTCTCGCTCACCGGCTTCCGGCCGCACGGCCACGGAAGCCACGGCAGCGACAGCGGTGGCGGGGGCTGCAGCGCGCACTCCAGCAGCAGCGGTTACCACGGCAGCAGCAGCCACCACTACGACGATGACGATGACGACGACTACGCGGGCAGCGGAAGCGCGGACAGCAGTCCCAGCGCCACCGCGTCGCCGCAGGGCACCGTCGTGGAGTGCGTATCGGAGCACCCGAAGGCGAAGCGGCCGGGCGCGAAGGTCCGGCTGACGGACGACGGGCTTTACGACGACGTGACGATCACCGTCGAGTTCCGTGGCGCGGACGGTGCCGTGGTGGACACCGGCGAGCGGACGGTCGACCCCGTGCTGGACAACGAGGACGACGTGGCCGGGGATCCGGTCTTCCGCATCCCCATGGCGCATCCCGACCGGGCCGGCAAGGTCACGGACTGCGAGGTCCGGAGCATCTCCTGAGGCGGTGGCCGGTCACCGCACTCGAGGGGGCGCAGGCCTCCCCTTCCGCCGCTCCTCGAAGAGCCCGGCCTGCCGCTCCGGTGGCAGGTTGCCGAGGGCGATGAGCTGCGGGGCGTGCGCCAGCGCCCGTTCGCGGGTCGCCTCCTTGGCCGCCCAGAGGGCCCGTACGGTTCCCTGCACGGCCTCGGTGGGCTGCGCCGCGATCGTCTCGGCCACCCGCAGGGCGGCCGGCAGCGCCTCGCCGGGGAGCGTCAGCTCCGACACCAGCCCCACCTCGTGGGCGCGGCGGGCGCAGAGCCGCTCGGCGGTGCCCGTCAGCGCGAGCCGGGCGATCTCCCCGTACGGCATCCGCTGCGCCATGAGCACCGACTCGTACGCGCTGACCATGCCGTACGTCGTGTGCGGGTCGAAGAACGTCGAGGTCTCCGACGCCACGACGAACTCGCACTCGCCCAGCAGGTAGAAGGCGCCGCCGCAGGCCATGCCGTCGACCGCGGCGATCACCGGTTTCCACAGGTCGGCGGCCTTGGGGCCGATGCGGAGCAGCGGGTCGTCGAGGGAGTAGGGGGAGGGCGGCTGCGGCACGTGGGCGGCGCGGTCGATGCCCGTGCAGAAGGCCCGGCCGCCGGCCCCGGTCACGACCGCGGCGCGTACCGCGTCATCGAAGCGGAAGGTGCGCCAGGCGTCCGCCAGTTCGCCGGCGGTTTCCAGGTCGATGGCGTTGTGGCGGTCGGGCCGGTCGAGGGTGACCAGCGCGACGCCCGCGCCGGCCCGGGTGTCGACGCGCAGGGTCATGGGCGCTCCAGCAGCCAGCGCGGCACGGTCACGCCGTCCGCCACCGCGTGGAAGGCCACCTTCACCGCGGCGCCGATGCGTACCCGTTCCGGGGCGACGGAGTTCAGCGCGGCGTCGGGGCTGCTCACGAGGTTGCCGACCAGCCGGATGCGGGGCGCCTCGGCCAGCTCGACGACGATCGCGTGGTACGGCGCGAGGGCCGCGTACGCGGGCAGCAGCGGCGGGTGCGGCCGGACGTAGGACCAGATGCGGCCGCGGCCGCTCATCCGCCGCCACTCGCTCGCGAAGGACTGGCAGTGCGGGCAGCAGGGGCGGGGCGGGAAGCGCAGTTCGCCGCAGTCGGCGCAGGCCTGGACGCGCAGCTCGCCGCGTGCCGCGTACTCCCAGAAGGGTGCCCCGTCCTCGTCGGGGACGGGGAGCAGGAAGCCGTCGGCGGTGCGCGGCTGCCCGGCGGAGTTTTCCACAGGCCCGGCGGGGCCGGTGCGGCCGTCGGCGGGTGCTGTCACACTCGGTTCCATGAACGTCACAGAAGGTCAACTCCTCAGCAGCAGAGCGGAAGTCGGGACGCACTCGCCGGCGGTGACCAGGCAAGTCGCGGCGTCGGGCACCTGCGCGGTGCTGGTGCCGCGCAGCTGCTCGACCCCCTCGGTGATCAGGTTGAAGCCGTGGACGTACCCCTCGGAGAGACCACCGCCGCCGGTGTTGAGGGGGAGCCGGCCGCCGATCTCCAGGGCGCCGCCCTCGGTGAAGGCCGCGCCCTCGCCGCGCCCGCAGAAGCCGTAGCCCTCCAGGGAGAGGGGGACGAGGGGGGTGAAGGCGTCGTAGATCTGCGCGACGTCGACGTCCTGCGGACCGAAGTCGGCGGACTTCCACAGGTGGCGGGCCGCGGTCCAGGCGGGACCGGTGAGCGGGTCGTCGGTCCAGTAGTTGACCATGCCATGGTGCTGGGCGGGCAGGCCCTGGGCGACGGCGTGGACGTGGACGGGGGTGGTCCGGCAGTCGCGGGCGCGCTCGGCGGAGACCAGGACGCAGGCCAGTGCGCCGTCGGTCTCCAGGCAGTTGTCGAAGAGGCAGAGCGGTTCGCTGATCCAGCGCGCCGTCATGTACATCTCGCGGGTCAGCGGGCGGTCGTACATGACCGCTGCCGGGTTCTGGTTGGCGCGGTTGCGGCAGGCCAGCGCGACGTTGAAGAGGTGGTCGCGGGTGGCGCCGTACTGGTGCATGTAGCGACGGGCGAGCATGCCGATCTCGTCGGCCGGGCGGAGCAGGCCGAAGGGGCGGGTCCATTGAGCGGGGGTGGGGAGTTGAGCGGTCGTGTTCGTCCAGGGGCGGGGGCCGGAGCCGCGCTTGCGCGCGCGCCAGGCGACGCCGACGGTGGCCTGGCCGGTGGCGATGGCGGCGGCCAGGTGGGCCACGGTGGCGCAGGAACCGCCGCCGCCGTAGCCGACCTTGGAGAAGAAGGTGACGTCACCGGCGCCGATGGCCTTGGCGATCTCGACCTCGTCGGTCTCCTCCATCGTGTAGGAGGCGAAGGCGTCGACCTCCGAGGGGGCGATACCGGCGTCGGCGAGGGCCGCGGTGATCGCGCGGCAGGCCAGCGTCTTCTCGGACTCGGGGAGTTGCTTGGCGAACGGCGTCCGGCCGATGCCGACGATCGCCGTAGCGTCCTTGAGGGCCGTCCCCATCGCCACCTCCGTACTCGGTCGTCCGTGCTGACAGCCGAGGAGGCTACCGTTAATCTGACGGGTAGTCAGCTAACTGGCACAGGGTTCTCCCGGCCGGTACGCGCCGCACGGCCCCCGGGCGGGACCCCGGACACCCCGTGCGGTCTGCCCGGACGCCGGGGGAGAGAGGCAGGCGAGATGCCCGGCGACGTGCGGCGAAACGGCAACGACGAGAGCGCCGGCGCACCGGAGGCGGCCGGCGGGGACGACCCTCGGTCCGACCTGGCGTTCGGGACGCTTCCGCGACTGGTGCGGGCGGCGGCCGCGCGGTACGGCGACCGGGAGGCCGTCGCCGAGGGGCGGACCCGGGTCTCGTACGCCGAGCTGGGCGCGCGGGTCGAGCGCGCGGCGGCGGCCTGCATCGCCGCCGGGGTCGCGCCGGGCGACCGGGTGGCGGTCTGGGCGCCGAACACCACGGAGTGGATCGTCTCCGCGCTCGGTGCCGTCTCGGCGGGCGCCGTCCTGGTGCCGGTCAACACCCGTTTCAAGGGCGCCGAGGCCGCGGACGTGCTGGGCCGCACCGGTACCCGGCTGCTCTTCGTCACAGGTACGTTCCTCGGCACCTCGTACGTCGCCTCGTTGCGCCGCGCCACCGCGGCAGGCCCCGGGAGCGGCCCGCTGCCGGGCCTGCCGGACCTGCGGGACGTGGTGGTGCTGGCCGACGACGCGCCCGTCGGCTTCCGCACCTGGCGGGAGTTCCTGGCCGGCGGCGAGCGGGTGCCCGCCGCGGCCGTACGGGAGCGCGCGGACGCCGTGCCGCCCGAGGCGCCGTCGGACATCGTGTTCACCTCGGGCACCACGGGCCGCCCCAAGGGGGCCGTGATCACCCATGCCCAGACGTTGCGCGCGTTCGGCGTCTGGAGCGAGCTGGCGGGGCTGCGCGCGGGCGACCGCTATCTCATCGTCAACCCGTTCTTCCACACCTTCGGCTACAAGGCGGGCGCCATCGCCTGCCTGCTGCGCGGCGCGACCATGGTCCCGCAGCCGGTGTTCAGCGCCGACACCGCGCTCGCCAACATCGCCGCCGAGCGCATCACCGTCCTGCCAGGGCCGCCGTCCCTCCACCGGCAGCTGCTGGACCACCCCGCGCGCGGCCGGCACGACCTGTCGACGCTGCGGCTGGTGGTGACGGGTGCGGCGGTGGTGCCGCTGGAACTGGTCGAGCAGCTGCGCGGCGAGCTGGGCGTCGCCACCGTCCTGACCGCGTACGGCCTGTCGGAGAGCTCGGGCGTGGTCACCATGTGCCGGCGCGGCGACCCGCCCGGCATCGTCGCCGGCACGTCGGGCCGGGCCCTGCCGGACACCGAGGTCGCGGTGGTCGATGCGGAAGGGCGCCCGGTGGCCCCCGGCCGGCCCGGCGAGGTGCGGGTGCGCGGCTACCACGTCATGACGGGCTACTTCGAGGACCCCGAAGGCACCGCCCGCGCCGTCACGCCCGACGGCTGGCTGTGCACGGGCGACGTGGGCGTTCTGGACGAGGCGGGCAACCTCCGGATCACCGACCGCATCAAGGACATGTTCATCGTCGGCGGGTTCAACGCCTACCCGGCCGAGATCGAGCAACTGCTGCTCCGGCACCCGGACGTCGCCGACGCCGCCGTGATCGGGATACCCGACGCCCGGCTGGGCGAGGTCGGCCGGGCGTACGTGGTGCGGCGCCCCGGCGCGGCGGTGACGGGGGACGAACTGCTCGTCTGGTCGCGCCGGGAGATGGCCAACTACAAGGTGCCGAGGGAGGTGTGTTTCCTGCCCGAGCTGCCGCGGAACGCCGGCGGCAAGGTCCTCAAGGAGCGGCTCCGCAGGCCGGAGACCGGCGCGGGGACGGACGCTCCCGAAGGCGCCGGTGCCGGTCGGGCCGGTGGCGGGCGGGCCGCCACCGGCCGCACGCTCAGGAGGGGTTGAGCCGGACCGGGAGGGACTGCAGACCGTTGCCGATGAACGACCCGGTGGGCAGCAGCTCCGACGCGGGCACGGCCAGCTCCATGTCGGGGAAGCGCTCGAAGAGCGCCGGCAGGGCGGTGCGCGCCTCCATCCGGGCCAGCGGGGCGCCCAGGCAGTAGTGCACCCCGTGGCCGAAGGCGAGGTGCTCGCGGTCGGCGCGGGTCAGCTCGAAGGAGTCGGCGTCCGCGCCGTGCCGCTCGGGGTCCCGGCCGGCCCCGGCGTAGGCGGCGAGGATCGGGTCGCCCTGCCGGATGACCGTGCCGTCCGCCAGCGGGATGTCCTCGACGGCGTACCGCAGCGGCAGGTTGGCGATGCTGGGCGCCCAGCGCAGCGTCTCCTCGATGACGTCGTCCCAGCCGGCCCGCCCCTCGGCCAGCAGGGCGCGCTGCTCGGGGTGGACGAGCAGCGCGTGCACGGCGTTGCCGATGAGGTTGACCGTGGTCTCGTAGCCCGCGCCGATCACCAGCAGGAGGGTGTCGAGCAGTTCCCGCTCCTCCAGGCGGGAGCCGTCGTCGTCGCGGGTGGAGACCAGCACGCTGGTCAGGTCGTCACCGGGCTCGCGCCGCTTCAGCGCGATCAGGTCGCCCAGGGCCGCGGCGATCTTCGCGGCGGTGGCGGAGGCCTGCTCCGGGGTGGCGGAGGTGTCCATGACCTCGTCGATGACCGAGCCCACATGGGCCCGGGACTCCTCGGGGATGCCGAAGAGTTCGCAGATCATCCGCATCGGAAGGGGGAGCGCGTAGGACGAGATGAGGTCGACCGGCTCGCCGGCGGGGACCGCCTCCAGGCCCGCCAGCAGCTCCTTGGTGATCCGCTCGACGCGCGGGGCCATGGCCTCGGTGCGCCGGCCGGTGAAGGCGGGCGCCACCAGCTTGCGCAGCCGGCGGTGGTCGGTGCCGTAGGCGGTGAACATGTTGGTCACCCCGACCCAGGATTGCAGCCAGCTGTCGTGGTGCTCGCCGTTGCGCCAGGCCGGCCAGTGCTGCCGCGGGTCCTTGCTCACCCGGTCGTCGGCGAGCAGCTTCTTGAGCAGGCCGTGCCCGCCCACCGACCAGGCCTGGATGCCGCCGGGCAGCTCGACGAGCGCCGCCGGGCCTATCGCGCGGAGGCGGGCGGCCTCTCCGGGGAGGTCGGTGCCGGCCGGGTCGATGGCGACGGGCTGCTGTCCCATGGGGTAGCTCCTGCCTGATCGGGGGTGAGAGGGGTGAAGCGGGCCGGGAGCGCGGCCAGCGCACGGTGGAACGCGCCGACCCGCCACTCCAGCTGTTCGAACGGCACCGTGAGCTCGATGTCGGAGAGCCAGGCGGTGAGCCGCTCGATGGCGGTGGTCGCGATGAGCAGCGCGGTGGGGCGTACGGGGCAGGCGTGCGGCCCGGCGGCCCACGACAGATGCGCGCCGCCGCCCGCGCGGGGCTGTTCCAGCGGGGTGGTGCCGAACTGCGCGTTGGCCGCGGCGTACGACACCATCGTGAGCTGGTTCGCGCGGATCCAGGTGCCGTGGAAGAACACGTCCCGGCGGGGGTAGTGCGCGGAGTAGTTGCCGAGCGGCGGGTCGTTCCACAGCACGTCGTTGATGGCGTCACGGGCGGTCAGCGCGCCGCCGGACAGGGTGCTGTAGTACCGGTCGTCGGAGAGCATGCGGGCGAGCGCGTTGCCGATGAGGTTGGTGGTCGGCTCGTGCCCGGCGCCCATGGTGATGACGATCTGGTGGACCAGTTCCTCGTCGGACAGGCCGGCGGGGTGGTCCATGAACCAGGAGGTGAGGTCGGGCCCGCGGCGCTCCTTCTTGGCGCCGATCAGCTCCTGGATGTACTGCGTGAAGTTCTCGTTGGCCTTCGCCGCCTGCTCGGGGCTGGCGCCGTCCAGCATGTCGGCGAGGGCCGAGATCAGCCGGTCGCTGTAGGAGTCGGGCAGCCCGAAGACCCGGTTGAAGATCATCAGCGGCAGGACGCGCGCGTACTGGGAGATCAGGTCGACCCGGCCCTCGGCACCGAACCGGCTGATCAGCTGGTCGGCCGCGCCGCGCACGTAGGCGCGCAGCTCGTGCGGCTCGATCAGCGCGAAGCTGTCGGTGATCACCTTGCGGTAGCGGTCGTGCGCCTCGCCGTCGCTGAAGAACACGTTGGGCCGCCAGGAGAGCATCGGCATGACCTGCGAGTCCGCCGGCACGGTCGGCATCCAGGGCCGGGAGTCCTTGGACCAGGTGGCGTCGTCGTTCAGCAGCTCCAGCGCGGCGCGGTAGTCGGTGACCAGCATCGCGGTCACGCCCGGCGCGATCTCGACCTGCGCGACCGGTCCCTGCTGCCGCAGCACCGCGTAGATGCCGTGAGGATCGGCCGCGAAGTCCGGCCCGTACAGCCGGACGATGTCCTGCGCGGGGTCGTAGGGCGCGGCGTGGGACGCCTGGGGCGGGAACGGCGCGGCCGTACCGCCGCCGTGCGTCGTTCCGCCGCCGTGCGCGGGGCAGCCGGGCGGCGGGGCGCCCGCGGCGGCGCCCTCGGGCGGCAGCGCGCCGGGCCCGTACGCGGGGGTCTCGGGGGGCAGCGCGCCGGTCCCGTACGGGTGGTTCTCGGGCGGCAGGGCCCCGGGCTCGTGGGGGGAGGTCATGCGGTGTCTCCGGGCGTGTGGTCCAGGACGTGCCCGACCAGGGCGATCAGCGCGTCGAGCGACTGGTCGCGGTCGCGCGCGTCGCAGACCACCAGCGGGGTGTCGTCGTGCAGGTCGAGGTGGTCGCGCAGGGTTTCGACGGGGTGCGCCGGGGCGTCGGGGAAGGCGTTGACCGCGACCGCGTACCGCAGCCCGGCCTCCTCGATGATGTCCATGACCTCGAAGGAGTCGGCCAGCCGCCGGGTGTCGGCCAGGACCAGGGCGCCGACCGCGCCGCGCGCGATGTCCTGCCACAGCGGCCGGAACCGCTTCTGGCCCGGCGTGCCGAAGAGGTACAGCACGAGGTCGCCGGCGAGCGTGATCCGCCCGAAGTCGATGGCGACGGTGGTCGTGGTCTTGTCGCGGACCCCGGCCAGGTTGTCGACGAACGCGCCGGTCTGCGTCATCACCTCTTCGGTGTGCAGCGGCGGGGTCTCCGACAGGGCCCGGATGAACGTGGTCTTGCCAACCCCGAAGGGGCCGGCGACCAGCAGCTTCACCAGGGTCTGGTCGGTGCCGGACAGGTACATGGCGCCCTCGGCGGCGCTGTCGGTGCCGCCCGCTGCGCTAGGACTTGAGAGTGCGGAGTCCATCGAGGACCCTCTCCAGAATCTGCCGGTCGATCTGTTCGGCTTCGGGGATGGGGGAACGGGCGTGCAGGTGCCCGGCGTCGACGAGGTCGGCCACCAGGACCTTCACGACACTGACCGGCAGTCGCAGGTGCGAGGCGGTCTCCGCGAGGGTCAGCGCGCCCGGCCGGAGCAGCTCCAGGAGGCGGAGCGCCTCGGGACGCAGCTCGGCGGGCGCGGTGACGGTCGCGCCGTACAGCACGGTGAGCCGGTCCAGGGTGTTACGGCTGGGGCGGGCACGGCCGCCGGTCGCCAGATAGGCCGGTACGAGACGCCGGTTGCTCTGGCGGGGCGTCATGCGGACGAGCCCGTCTCCCGCGGCGGCGAGCTCATCGCCTTCGCGCCGAGCGTGGCGACCTGCACCTGCATCTGGTGGGCGACGACGCCCATGTTGACCTCCGGCGCGGCGAAGACCGCGAGGCAGGTGTTCTCGCCGGCCGGGATGGCGAGCACCCAGCCCTCCTCGGACTCCACGACGGTCTGTCGCAGCCGGGCGTCGTCCTGGCCGGTGAACGCGGCGGTCACGGCGCGGCCCGCGCCCTGCAGCGCCGACATCATGGCGGCCACGCCCTCGGCCGCCTCCCGGGCGAGGCCGGGCGAGGAACCTTCGATGAAGCCGTCGCCGGAGATGACGGCCGCGTGCAGGACGTGCGGCAGTTCCAGCAGCGGTGCCAGCACCCAGGACTGGTCCTGCGTGACGCGGCGGCGGACGGGGGTGCTCATGCTCGGTCGTTCCCTTCGAGGCGCGGAATGCGGTGGTCGGCTTCGGCCCGCCCGGAGAGGGTGCCGCGCTGCAGGGCTGCCCAGCGGTTGGCGGATTCCTCGGGGCTGCGCTCGGCGACGGGTTCCGTACGGGGGAGGGCGGGTTCGGGTTCGGCGGTGGGCCGGCGGCGCCGACGACGCGGCAGCCCGGTCGTCGGGTCGGTCGCGGACTCCGGGGCGGAAGCGGGCTCGTGCTCGGGCGTACGAGCGGGCATGGAATCCGGCGTACGGGAGGCCTGAAGCTCCGGCGTGCGCGTGGGCTCGGCCTCGGGCGCGCGATCGGGCGTACGGGTGGGCGTGCGCTCCATGGGAACCTCCGGGGCGCGAGCGGACAGGTGCTCCGCCGCGGGAGCCGGAGTGGCGCCTGCCGCGGGTGCCGTGAGCGGAGCGGCCTGCGGCGGTGCCAGCGGCGTGGAGTGCGCCCGCATCATCTGCGGCGGCAGCGGGGCCATCACCGACATCGGCTGGGTGTCCTCGTCCATCAGCGTCAGCAGCGGGTCGCCCGGGATGTACACGACGGCCCGCACGCCGCCGTACGGCGAGGACTCGACGTGCACCGTGAAGCCGTACTGCCGCACCAGCTGTCCCACGGCCGCGAAGCCGGACCGCGGCGGGTCGCCCAGCTCCGTGAGCAGCACCCGCTCCCCGCTGCCCAGCAGGCGCATGGCGTGCTCGATCTCGTCGGCGTGCATGCCGATGCCGTAGTCGTCGACGATGACGGAGGCGCCGCGGTTGCCCTGCTGGAGCGTGACCGCGACGGGCAGTTCGTGGTGGGAGTGGTGCAGCGCGTTGGCCAGCAGTTCGGTGAGGGCGACGGCGACCGGCTCGACGGCGCGGGCGACCACGCCGACCGGGTCCCGCAGCAGGTTGCTGACCTGGACGCGTTCGTAGCCGCGCAGCCGCGACATGGCACCGACCACGAGGTCGGCGAGGTGCGAGTCGTCGCGGGTCAGCCCCGGCCAGGCACCGCAGACCACGCCGGTGGTCTGCACCCGGCGCAGCGCCTGCTCGTTGAGGAAGTCCGCCTGCAGCAGGTCCTGGGCGACGGCCTGGTCGTCGTACCGGTGCTGCATCTCCTGCAGCAGCGTCTGGAGCCGGTACAGCAGCGCCTGGATGGTGGTGGTGGCGCCCCGCATCGCGGCCTGCGCCGCTTCGTCGACCCGGGTCCGTTCCTTGATGACGGCCTGGGAGAGCTGGTCCATCGCCGCGGTGAGGGCCTGGTCCACGTCGGTGCCCGTGAAGCGCGGGTCGTTCAGGCCGCGGACGGAGACGTGCGGGTGGGCGAGGGAGGTGGCGAGGTCGGGCAGCCGGGCCTCGGCGAGGTGGCGGATCTCGGCCTCGGTGGAGCGGAGTTGCGCGGCGATCTCGGTGTGGCCGCGCTCGGCGGCGGAGGCGCGGGCCTCGGCCGTGGCCAGGTGCCGGCGCAGGGCCTGGCTGCGCTGCCGGCCACGGACCAGGAAGAAGATCATCACCACCGCGGCGGCCGTGCCTGCGGCCAGGCACCAGAGCAGTGTCGCCGGTATGGAAGTCATCGGGGTCCTCGTGTGGGGGGCGGCTTGGCGACGGCGGACGAACACCTGATCGCCGCCGCGATGTTACCCACCCAGTGACCTTTCGCACGGGGAAGTGGGGAAGCGACATTCCGTGTGGACAAGATCACTCCGTTTTACCGGCGATCATGCCGGAAAAGCCCGGAATGTCAACTCCCAATTGTGAATCTCCCCTGGTCGGTAACGGGTTCGTCCGCGTACCGCGCCCGCAGCACGTTCTTGAGCACCTTGCCCAGCGGGCCGCCGCGCGGCAGGCTGTCCGCGATCTCCAGCTGCTCCGGCAGTTTCTGCGTCATCAGCCCCGACCGTCGCAGATGGTCCGTCAGCAGAGCCAGTGTCAGCGGCGGTCCGCCGGGATCCGCGAGCGTGACCACCGCGCACACCCGCTCCCCGCGCTCCCGGTCCGGCAGCCCGATGACCGCCGCCTCCGCGACCGCCGGATGGCCGTGCACCAGGTCCTCGATCTCCTGGGCCGAGATGTTCTCGCCCTTGCGGATGATGATGTCCTTCAGCCGCCCGGTCAGCACGAGATGGCCGTCCGCGCGCAGGAATCCCAGGTCCCCGGTGCGGAACCAGCCCTCGGTGTCGAAGGACGCGGCCGTCAGCGCCGGGTCCGTGTACCCCTGACACAGCATCGGTCCCTTGAGCGTCACCTCGCCGGTCTCCCCGACCGGCACCGCCCGCCCGTCCGGCCCGGCGATCCGCACCTCGGCACCGGGCACCGGCCGTCCCACCGTCCGGGCCAGCTGCTCGTCGCTGTCGTGCGGCGAACCCATCGTGATCATTGGGCACTCGGTCATCCCGTACCCGTGCAGCACCGCGCACCCCAGTTCGCGCCCGGCCGCCGCGTACAGCTCCGGCGGCAGCGGCGCGCCCCCGCCCGAGAGGGCCCGCAGGGAGGGGATCAGCTTCGTGGTGCCCTCCCGGCGCCGCGACTCGTCCAGGAACGCCTGGTAGAAGGCGGTGCTGCCGCCCGCCATGGTGACGCCGAGCCGCGCGTACGTGTCGGCCGCCGCACCCGGCGCGAACGTCTCCAGCACCACCGCCGGAAACCCGCTGACCAGCATGGCGACGACGTAGTCGGGCCCCGCGATGTGCGCGTACGGGAAGGCGATCGACCCGATGTCCGAGGGCGACATCCCGATCGCCGCCGCCAGTCCGGCGCCACCCGCGATCAGTGACGCGTCCGTGTGCCGTACGCCCTTGGGCGCCGCCGTCGTGCCCGAGGTGTAGTAGATCCAGGAGGTGGGCTCCGGCGCGTCCGCCCGGCGCCGGAGGCCGCCCGGTGGGAACGCCGGCAGGGTGGCCGGGTCGCCCTCGGGCAGCCCCGCCGCGCCGCCCACCACGACGGTACGGGTGCCTGCCGGCGCCGCCCGGCGGGCCATCGCGGCGAAGTCGAACCCCCGCCATACGCCCGGGACCAGCACGAACTCCGCGCCGGACGCGGCGAGCACGAAGCCGACCTCGCGCTCCCGGTGCAGATGGATGACGGGTATCTGCACGGCCCCCAGCCGTGCCAGCGCCAACGAGGCGAGCACCGTGCTGATCCGCGTCGGCAGCTGCCACGCCACCCGCGTGCCCGCCCCGATGCCCAGCTCCCGGAAGCCCGCGGCCGCGCGGAGCGCGTGCTCCCGCGCCGCTCCGAAGGTGACGGTCCGCCCGTCCGCCTCGTAGAACATCACCGCGTTCGCCGACGCGGCGGCCCGCTGCTCGACCAGCTCCCAGAGCGTACGTATCCGAGCGGACTCCTGCACGGCGCGCCTCCCGGCAGTGGACGGGACGGAACGGAACGGGATGTGGCGCGACTGTAGCAGCAGAACTGACGACCCGTCAGGTACTGTGCGCGCCCCCGCGCTCACCGCCGCGCGCACCGCTCCCGCGCTCACCGCCCCCGCGCGCACCGCGTCCGGACGCGCCGCAGGGACCGGCTGCGACGGCATCCCCTCCTTGCCGTCGGAGCCGGCCCCTGCGATCCCCCGGGTGGTGGTTCAGCGGGCCGTACGCGAGATCAGTGCTCCAGCTTGGGCTCGGCGATCGGCCGGTGACTCTCCTGCGGCGCGATGGTGCCGTCCGCAGCGACCGGTCGCGGTGCGTCCGCCGCCAGGACCTCGTCACCGATGACGGGTCGGTGGCTGTCCATCGTCACGACGTCCTCGCCGATGATGGGGCGGTGGCTGTCGAGCGGCTTGATGACGTCCTTGTTGCCTGTACTGGGAACCTTCTTCTCGGTGCTCACAGTGATCAACTCCTGTGTATGGGCGCTTGCGGCCCACCGGCCCGGCGACTCCCCCGTGGGTCGCCGGACGGGTGAACCAAGGGCCGGACACCATACGGTGGGGCCTCGTTACCGAGCCGCTTGCCCCCCGAGGCGGCGGATCGGTACGTAGAAGAGTGACGCGCGGCGATGAACGATCGATAAACGACGACGATTACGTCGCCGACCTGCGGTGATGCCCGGTCAGGCGACGGCGGCGGGGGAGAGCAGCTGCTGCACCTGCGCGCTCTCCGCGGCGCCGAGCCGCTCGTACACGCTCAACGCCTCCTGCCAGCACACCCGGGCCCGGCCGGTGTGCCCGACCTGGCTCAGCGCCCGCCCCAGCGTGGTCAGCGCGTTGGCGCGCCAGAGCTCGCCGCCGACGCCGCGCAGCGCGGTCAGGGCCTGCTCGGCGTAGTTGGCGGCGCGGGCCGGCCGCTGGGCCGCGAGGTCGACCTCGGCCAGCCGGAAGTACGTCATGCCCTCCCAGAAAGGCTGCCGGCTGTCCTGGAAGATCGTCAGCGCGGCGTTGAGCTGCTGCGCCGCGTCGTCCAGCCGCCCGGCGGCGGTGAAGGCGAGCGCCAGCGCGTACATGCCGTTGGCCAGCCGGCGGGTGGCGCCGATTCTGTGATAGATCGCCACGCCCTCCTCGGCCAGCTCGATGGCGCTGTCGACCCGGCCGGTGTCCAGGTGGACCCGGGAGAGGTTGCACAGCGCGCTGGCCTCGGACTGCTGGTTGCGGTCGTCGCGGAAGGCCACCAGCGCCTGGCTGAGGTAGGCCTCGGCGTCGTCGTGCCGGCCCAGGGCGCCCGCGATGATGCCGCGGTCGTTGGGCGCGTAGGACGAGGAGATCGGGTCGTCCGTCGCGAGCCCGAGGAGCATCGCCGCCTTGGCGTGCTCGTCGGCGTCGTCCAGCCGCCCGGCCAGGGTGCGGATGTAGGCGAGCGAGGTGTGGATACGGGCCTCGGCGTGCTGGTCGCCCAGGGCCCGGGCGGCGGCGAGCACGGTCATGTTGGCCTGGTCGTGCTGGCGCGCGTCGGCGCCGGACTCGGCCAGATCCTTGGTGAGCAGCAGCAGGTCGGCGGCGCGGCGCACCGTGTCGGCGTCGACGGACTGCTGCGCGCAGGCCAGCAGGCAGCCCGCCTCGCTGAACAGCCACTCCAGGGCCACCGCGCGGTCCTCGAAAGCCAGCCCCGGATAGCGGGTGCTCTCCATGTGGTCCACGAGCCGGTCGCCGGGGCGCTCCAGGGCGTACATCCGGGCCGCCGAGGCCAGGTAGAAGTCCAGCAGGCGGGAGAGGGCCGCGGCCCGCTCGGACGGCGGGTGTTCGTCGCGCTCGGCGCACGCACGCGCGTAGAGGCGGACCAGGTCGTGGAAGCGGTAGCGGCCGGGGGCCGCCGATTCGAGGAGCGAGGCGTCGACCAGGGACTCGATCAGCTCCTCGGCGGCGTCGACGTCCATGTCCAGCAGGGCCGCCGCGGCGGCGAGCGAGATGTCGGGGCCGTCGGCCAGCCCCAGCAGCCGGAACGCGCGGGCCTGTACCGGCTCCAGCTGCCCGTACCCCAGCTCGAAGGTGGCCTTCACGGCCAGGTCGCCGGCGCGCAGCTCGTCCAGGCGACGGCGCTCGTCGGCGAGCTTGCGGGCCAGTACGGACACGGTCCACGTGCGGCGGGAGGCGAGCCGGGAGGCGGCGATACGGATGGCCAGCGGCAGGAAGCCGCAGGCGCCGACGACGTCCATGGCGGCCTTGCGCTCGGCGCCCACCCGCTCCTCGCCCACGATGCGGGTGAAAAGCGTCAGGGCTTCCTCGGGGCTCATCACGTCGAGGTCGATGAGGTGCGCGCCGGCCAGGTCGATCATGCGGGCGCGGCTGGTGATCAGCGCGGCGCAGCCCTCCGTACCGGGCAGCAGCGGCCGCACCTGGGCGGCGTCCCGCGCATTGTCCAGCAGCGCCAGCACGCGGCGCCCGGCGAGCGTGGAGCGGTACAGCGCCGCCCGCTCCTCGGTGCCGTCGGGGATGGAGGAGTCCGGCGTGCCGAGCGCGCGGAGGAAGGCGCCGAGGACGGCCTCCGGCTCGGCGGGGGTGTGGCCGGCGCCCTGCAGGTCGACGTAGAGCTGGCCGTCGGGGAAGTGCTCGCGGGCCGCGTGCGCGACGTGGACGGCCAGGGTGGTCTTGCCGACGCCGCCGATGCCGGTGAGCGCGGAGACCGCCATGACGCTGCCGCCGGCGGTGGCGAGCTGCTCGCTCAGCTCCGCGACGAAGGAGGCGCGCCCGGTGAAGTCCGCGACGGTGGCCGGGAGCTGTTGGGGGCGCAGGACGGTGGTGTCCGCGCCGGTCTGCTCCTCCGGAGGCGGGCTGGGCGCCTCCAGGCCGGCGTCGGCCCGCAGGATGCGCTGGTGCAGTTCGGCGAGCGAGGCGCACGGGTCGACGCCCAGTTCGGTGTCGAGCAGACGGCGGGTATCGGCATAGACGGCCAGCGCCTCGGCCTGCCGTCCAGAGCGGTACAGCGCGAGCATGAGGAGTTCGCGGAGCCGTTCGCGCAGCGGGTGGGCGGCCGTGAGCGCGGTCAGCTCGGACACCGCCTCGGCGTGGCTGCCCAGCTCCAGGTCGAGGTCGAGGCGGGCCTCGGTGAGGGAGAGCCGCCACTCCTCCAGGCGGCTGCGCTGATATTCCGCGTACGGGCCCGGCACGCTCGCCAGCGGTTCGCCGTCCCACAGGGCGAGCGCGGAGTCCAGCAGGTCACGGGCGCGGAAGCGGTCCCCGCTCGCGCGGGCCTTCTCGGCCTCCGCCGCGTGCGCCTCGGCGCGGTCCAGGTCGAGGTCGAGTGCGCCCGGCGGGTTCGACTGCAGGGCGTAGCCGCCGGATTCGCTGACCAGCGCGGCGGCGTCGTCGCCCAGGGCCTTGCGCAGCCGGGAGGCGTAGGTCCGCAGCGCCGCGAGGGCCGCGTGCGGGGGCTCGTCGCCCCAGATGGCGTCGACCAGTTCGGCCGCGGTCGCGGTGCGTCCGCCGCGCAGCAGCAGGGCGGCGAGCAGGGCACGCTGCTGCGGGGTGCCGGCCGCGAGCGGCGTGGAGCCCCGCCAGGCCCGTACGGGACCGAGCACGGTGAAGCGGAGCTGCTGCCCCTGCCCCGGACTTTCGTCCATGGTCTCCCCCTGCCTGTGCATCTCGTTCGCACCGGCCAGTCTGCCTTGTCGGCGGCCCCTGCGTCAGTAGGGGTCTGGTCTGTGCACAATCCCTCCTCTTGTGATCCACCGGGTCGGAAGGCGGTCGGCCGCCGCGGTCCGGCCCGGGTCCGCGCGGGGAGCCCGTCGCCGCCGGAGGAAACCGTCCGCTCCCGCGTAGCTGACGGTTCGTCAGATCGGCGCTACCGTGAGGCGCATGGCGATGCACACGGAGATGCACACGGAGACCCCGGAGACCTTCCCCAGGATCATCTCGGTGGACGACCACACGGTGGAGCCGCCGCACGTCTGGCGGGACCGGCTGCCCGCCAAGTACCACGACACCGGGCCGCGCGTGGTGCGCGCGCCCCTGAAGGAGATGACCTTCGTGGGCGGGAAGTTCGCCCCGAAGATGGGCGCACCGGGTGAGGGCGGCCCGCTCGTCGACTGGTGGATCTACGAGGACCTGCACCGCCCGCTGACCCGGCTGGACACCGCGGTCGGCTGCTCCCGGGGCGAGATCAGGCTGGAGGGGATCACCTACGAACAGATGCGCCCCGGCTCGTACAGCGTGCCGGAGCGGCTGGCGGACATGGACGTCAACCACGTCCAGTCGGCGCTGTGCTTCCCCACCTTCCCGCGCTTCTGCGGCCAGACGTTCACCGAGGCCAAGGACCGGGAGCTGGGGCTGCTCGGGGTGCGCGCGTACAACGACTGGATGGTGGAGGAGTGGTGCGGCCCCGAGGCGCAGGGCCGCCTCATACCGCTCGCCCTCATCCCCCTCTGGGACGCCGAACTCGCCGCACAGGAGGTGCGGCGCAACGCGGCCCGCGGCGTGCGCGCCGTCTGCTTCAGCGAGATCCCGCCGCACCTGGGCCTGCCCAGCATCCACACCGACTACTGGGACCCCTTCCTACGGGCCTGCGACGAGACCGGCACGGTCGTCGCCATGCATATCGGCTCGTCCTCGAAGATGCCCTCCACCTCGGCCGACGCGCCGCCCGCCGTGGGCTCCACGATCACCTTCGCCAACTGCTGCTTCTCGATGACCGACTGGCTCATGAGCGGCACGTTCGAGCGCTTCCCGAACCTGCGGATCATGTACGCGGAGGGGCAGATCGGCTGGATCCCCTACATCCTGGAGCGCGCCGACGTGGTCTGGGAGGAGAACCGCGGCTGGGGCGGCGTCGCCGACAAGGTCCGCCGGCCGCCCTCCGAACTCTTCGCCGAGCACATCTACGGCTGCTTCTTCGACGACGCCTTCGGCCTGCAGAACCTCGACGCCATCGGGGTCGGCAACGTCCTGTACGAGACGGACTACCCGCACTCCGACTCCACCTGGCCGAGGTCGAGGGAGGTCGGCGAGAGCCAGATGGGGCACCTCGCCCCGGACGTCGTCGAGCGGATCGTGCGCGGCAACGCCATCGACCTGCTGGGCCTGACGGCGGACGGCCGCTGGCCGGGGCCGGGGGCGGGGACCCGGTGACCGCCCCGGCACCACCACCTGGGCAGGTGTGGCGGCCGCCCGAGGGCCGGCTCGTGTACGGCATGCAGCTGCCCGTGCAGTCGCAGAGCACGCTTTACACCGAGGCCTGGGAGGCGGCCGCGGGCCCCGCCGACCTGGTGGAGATCGCCAGGGCCGCCGACCGGCACGGCTTCGCGTATGTGGCCTGCTGCGAGCATGTGGCGATCCCGCGCCGGCTGGCCGGAGCGATGAGCACGGTCTGGTACGACCCCGTGGCGACGCTCGCGCACCTCGCGGCCGTGACGCAGCACGTACGGCTGCTGAGCCATGTCGCCGTGGTCGGGCTGCGGCACCCGCTGCTCACGGCGAAGAGTTACGCCACGCTGGACGCGCTGTCCGGCGGGCGGCTGATCCTCGGTGTCGGGGCCGGGCACGTACGGGAGGAGTTCGAGGCGCTGGGGGTGGACTTCGAGGGGCGGGGGGCCGTACTGGACGAGACGGTGGACGCCTTGAAAACGGCCCTCGGGCCGGAGGAGTTCCCGACGTTCGCGGGGGAACGGTTCTCCTTCGAGGGTTTGGGGCAGGCGCCGCGGCCGGTGCAGACGCCCCGCCCGCCGCTCTGGGTCGGCGGCTCCTCGCCCGCCGCCGTGCGCCGGGCCGCCGAGCGCGGCGACGGCTGGCTCCCGCAGGGCGACCGCAGGGACCGGCTGCCCGGCCAGATCGCCGGGCTGCGGGCGCTTCGTGAGAAGGCGGGCGTGCGCGCGCCGCTGGTGATCGGCGCGATCGCCGAGCCGCTGTACGTGGGAGAGCCCGGCTGGGACACCGGCAAGGGGGCGGTCACCGGCTCCCCGGAGCGCATCGCGGCCTCGCTGCGGGAGTACGCGGCCATCGGCGTGCACCAGCTCCAGATCCGCTTCCGCAGCCGCAGCCGCGCCGAGCTGACCGATCAGATGGCGGCCTTCGGCGCGGACGTGGCCCCGCTGCTCACCCGCTGACCCGGCCGCGGCGTACCGAGAGCGCGGGCGCGGGGCACGGGCCATCAGGTATTGACCGGGCCGGTCGCCGGTGGAACAGTCGACGCATTGAATCTGACGGAGCGTCAGAAAATCGAGGAGGGCGGACCCCTTGGAATTCGGGCTCTTTGTACAGGGATACGTTCCGGCGGCACGCGCGGCGGCCGACCCGGAGGCGGAGCACAAGGCGCTGATCGAGGAGACCGAGTACGTCATCCAGGCGGACCGGTCCGGCTTCAAGTACGCCTGGGCCTCCGAACACCACTTCCTGGAGGAGTACTCCCACCTCTCCGCCAACGACGTCTTCCTCGGCTATCTCGCGCACGCCACCGAACGCATCCACCTCGGCTCCGGCATCTTCAACCCGCTCGCCCCCGTCAACCACCCCGTCAAGGTCGCCGAGAAGGTCGCGATGCTCGACCACCTCTCCGGCGGCCGTTTCGAGTTCGGCTCCGGGCGCGGCGCCGGCAGCCACGAGATCCTCGGCTTCATGCCGGGCGTCACCGACATGAACCACACCAAGGAGCTCTGGGAGGAGACCATCGCGGAGTTCCCCAAGATGTGGCTCCAGGACGAGTACGTCGGCTTCAAGGGCAAGCACTGGGAACTGCCGCCGCGCAAGGTCCTCCCCAAGCCGTACGGCAAGGGCCACCCGCCCATGTGGTACGCCGCCGGCTCCCCCTCCTCGTACGCCATGGCCGCCAGGAAGGGCCTCGGCGTCCTCGGCTTCAGCGTGCAGAAGGTCTCCGACATGGAATGGGTCCTGGAGTCCTACAAGTCGGCGATCCGGGAGGCCGAACCGGTCGGCGCCTTCGTCAACGACAACGTCATGGTCACCTCCACCGCGATCTGCGCCGAGACTCACCGGAAAGCTGTCGAGATCGCCGTCAACGGCGGGCTGAACTACCTCCAGTCGCTGCTCTTCCGCTACCACGACACGTTCCCGCGGCCCGACGGCATCCCGGAGTGGCCCGAACTGCTCCCCGACTACACCGAGGAGATCATCGAGCTGCTGATCGCCGAGGAACTGATGATCTGCGGCGACCCGGACGAGGTCCTGCGGCAGTGCAAGCGCTGGGAACAGGCCGGCGCCGACCAGCTCTCCTTCGGCCTGCCCGTCGGCGTCTCCCGCGAGGACACCCTCACCACCATCAAGCTGCTCGGCGAACACGTCATCCCCAAGATCGACACCGACCCCGTGCACCGCACCACGCGGTTCCGCCGGGCGGCCGGCTGACCCGCCCACTGCCCGAGAGGAGGACCGGCACCATGCTCGACCACCTGATCAAGGGCGCCACCGTCGTCGACGGCACGGGCGCCCCCGCGTACCCGGCCGACCTCGGCATCCGCGACGGCCGGATCGCCGTGGTCGCCGACCCCGGTACGGTCGCCGAACCCGCCCGCACCAGCGAGGACGCCCAAGGCCTCGTCCTCGCCCCCGGCTTCGTCGACCCGCACACCCACTACGACGCACAGCTCTTCTGGGACCCCTACGCCACACCCTCCATGCACCACGGCGTCACCACGGTCGTCGGCGGCAACTGCGGCTTCACCCTCGCCCCGCTGAACCCCCGCCGCGCCGAGGACGCCGACTACACCCGGCGCATGATGAGCAAGGTCGAAGGCATGTCCCTCGTCGCCCTCGAACAGGGCGCCCCCTGGAACTGGCACACCTTCGGCGACTACCTCGACGCCCTCGAAGGGCGGACCGCCGTCAACGCCGGCTTCATGGTCGGCCACTGCGCACTGCGCCGGCACGTCATGGGCGCCGACGCCATCGGCGGCCGGCCCACCCCCGGACAGCTCCAGGACATGCTGGACCTGTTTCACGAGTCGATGGACGCGGGCGCCTGGGGCCTGTCCACCACCCAGTCCTCCTCGCACTCCGACGGCGACGGCGCGCCCGTCGCCTCCCGGCACGCCGGCCCGGACGAACTGCTCGCCCTCTCCCGAGCCGTCGCCGACCACGAGGGCACCCAGATCGAAGCCATCGTCGCCGGCTGCCTCGACCAGTTCTCCGACGCCGAGATCGACCTCTTCGTCGCCATGTCGGCAGCCGCCGGACGGCCGCTGAACTGGAACGTCCTCACCATCGACGCCGCGGTCCCGGAACGGGTGCCCCGCCAGCTCCTGGCCGGTGAACGGGCCCGCAAGGAAGGCGGCCGGATCGTCGCCCTCACCATGCCGATCCTCACGCCCATGAACATGTCCCTCGGCACCTTCTGCGCCCTCAACCTCATCCCCGGCTGGGGCGACATCCTGGGACTGCCGGTGGCGGAGCGGATCGCCAGGCTGCGCGACCCGGCCGTACGCGAGGAGATGCTCCGCCGCGCCGACAGCAAGGAAGCCGGCGTCTTCCGGCGGCTGGCCCGCTTCGACCGGTACGTCATCGGCGACACCTACTCGGCCGCCAACGAAGGCCTCAGCGGCCGCGTCGTCCGCGACATCGCCGCCGAACGCGGCCTCGACCCCTTCCACTGCCTGGTCGAGATCTGCGCGGCCGACGACCTCCGCACCGTCCTGTGGCCCATGCCCACCGACAACGACCCCGACAGCTGGGAACTGCGCCGGCAGACCTGGGAACACGAGGACGTCCTCCTCGGCGGCTCCGACGCGGGTGCCCACCTGGACCGGATGTGCGGCGCCCCGTACACCACCCGCTTCCTCGGCGACTGCCTGCGCGGACGCCGGCTGGTCGGCCTGGAACGCGCCGTGCGGATGCTCACCGACGCCCCCGCACGCCTCTTCGGGCTGCGCGACCGCGGCCGCATCGCCGAGGGGTACCACGCGGACCTCGTCCTCTTCGACCCCGAACGGATCGACGCCGGACCCGCCACCCTCGTCCACGACCTGCCCGGCGACAGCCCCCGGCTCGACTCGCGCGCGCTGGGCGTGGTGAGCGTCCGCGTCAACGGCGTACAGACCCTGCGCGACGACGAGCTGACCGGCGCCGTACCCGGGAAGGTACTGCGCTCCGGGCGGGACACGGAGACGGTGAGCACCCGGTGAGGGAGGGGGAGCGGCTGTTCATCGGGGGCCGCTGGGTCGACCCGGACCACGGCCACTACGAAGTGACCGACCCGGCGACCGAAGAGGTCGTCGGCCTCGCCCCCGAGGCGAGCCGGGAGCAGGTGCACGCGGCGGCCGCCGCCGCCCGCGAGGCGTTCGACGGCTGGTCGCGCACCGCCCCCGAGGAACGCGCCCGCATCCTGGCCCGTACGGCGCAGCTCATCCGGGACCGGGCCGGACCGTGCGCGGAGCTGGCCCGCGCGGAATCCGGCGCGACCACCGCCACCGCGCGGGGCATGCAGGTCGCGGTGGGCGCCGCCCGGTTTGAGCGGTACGCCCGCGGCGCCCTGGAACCGGTCGAGGAGCCCCTGCCGCCGCAGGTCAACGCGGCCGGGCCGATGGGGAAGGCGGCCGTCCTCGGTGCCCTTGCCGTACGCCGCCCGGTCGGCGTCGTCACCTGCATCACCTCCTACAACAACCCCTGGGCCAACCCGGCAGGCAAGATCGCCCCGGCCCTCGCCATGGGCAACACCGTGCTCGTCAAGCCCGCGCCCCAGGACCCGCTGTCCGTGCTCCGGCTGGCCGAGGCGCTGGCCGAGGCGGGGGCGCCACCCGGCGTGGTCAACGTGGTCACCGGCTCCCGCCCCGACGTGGGCGCGGCCGCGGTCGACGCGCCGGACGTGGACATGGTCAGCTTCACCGGCAGCACGCAGGTCGGCCGCGCCATCGCCGAGGAGTGCGGCCGTGGCATGAAACGCCAGCTGATGGAGTTGGGCGGCAAGGGCGCCGCACTGGTCTTCGACGACGCCGACCTGCCGGCCGCCGTGGCCGGTATCGGGACCACCTTCTCCTTCTACAGCGGCCAGATCTGCACCGCGCCCACCCGGGTGCTCGCCCAGCGGGGCGTGTACGACCGGCTGGTCGAGGGGCTCGCGCGGTACGCCGGGGCGCTGAAGGTGGGTGACCCGAAGGAGCGGGACACGGTCGTCGGCCCGGTCATCTCCGCCGCCCACCGCGACCGTGTCGAGGCGTACGTCGAACTGGGCCGCAAGGAGGGGGCCCGGCTGGTCGCGGGCGGCGCACGCCCGGCCGGGGACCGCGGCTGGTACGTGGCCCCCACCCTCTTCGCCGACTGCGCCCCCGGAATGCGGATCGTCCGAGAGGAGATCTTCGGCCCGGTCGTCGCGGTCCTGCCCTTCGACGACGAGGAAGAGGCCGTCGCGCTCGCCGACGACAGCGACTACGGCCTGATCGACTACGTCTGGTCCGGCGATGTCGCGCGGGCCTTCCGGGTCGCCCGCCGGCTGCGCGCGGGCGGGGTCGGCATCAACACGGTCGGCCGCAACATGGAGGCCCCGTTCGGCGGCTTCAAGCAGAGCGGCGTGGGGCGCGACGTCGGCTCCTACGCGCTCCGTGCGTACAGCGAACTCCAGTCGCTCGTCTGGCCGGGGTGAGGACGCGACCCGGAGTCCGAATAACGGACAGCGGCGGGAAAATTTTGAACCGCAACAAAACGGACATGGCTGCGGTTCCCGTAATCCGGTTCTCAACTATTGGACCTTGCTGTTACTTGGTGAATAGCGCGTCGAGCCTTTTATCGATCGGGTAATTCGCGGGATGTGCCTTCACAAGCAAGGTTCAAGGGGCGGAGTTCGATCGTCCGGTTGCGAATACAGCAGCGCTTAACGTCCTGTTCATGGTTCAGGTAGACCCTCGGCCACCGGCCGGAGACACGGTAACGAGCGTCAATGGCGACGCGTCGGGCGAAACCCGCAGCAAAGGCCTCAGCGGCAACTCCGTCGGCCTGCTGGGCAGCGCCGTCATCGGTGTGTCCACCGTCGGGCCCGTCTACTGCCTGACCTCCACCCTCGGCCCCACCGTGGGCGAGGTCGGCCTCCAGATGCCCGCGGTCTTCCTCGCGGGCTTCCTGCCGATGCTGCTGGTCGCGTTCGCGTACCGCGAGCTCAACAAGGCCGTCCCCGACTGCGGCACCTCCTTCACCTGGACGGTGCAGGCCTTCGGGCCCCGGGTCGGCTGGATGTGCGGCTGGGGCCTCGTGATCGCGACGATCATCGTGCTGTCGAACCTCGCCGGCGTCGCCACCTCCTTCTTCTACCTCCTCCTCGGCCAGCTCACGAGCAGTGACTCCGTCGCAGCGCTGGACGGCAACAAGCCCGTCCACGTCCTGACCTGTCTCGCCTTCGTCGCCATCGCCACCGCGATCAGCTACCGCGGCGTGACCACCACCAAGGGCATCCAGTACGCGCTGGTCGGCCTGCAACTCGCCGTCCTGGTCGTGTTCGTCGCGATGGCCATCGGCAAGGCCGGGGCCGGCGACTTCGCCGGCTCCATCGACTTCCACTGGTCCTGGCTGAACCCCTTCGAGGTCAAGTCGTTCGCCTCCTTCACCGCCGGACTCTCCCTCTCGATCTTCATGTTCTGGGGCTGGGACACCTGCCTCACCGTGAACGAGGAGACCTCCGGCAGCGAGAAGACGCCCGGCCGCGCCGCCATGCTCGCCATGGTCGTCCTCATCGGCTCCTACCTGACCACCGCGGTGGCCGCGCAGATGTTCTCCGGCGTCGGCACCAAGGGCCTGGGCCTGGGCAACCCCGACACCTCGGACAACGTCTTCGCGACCCTCGCCGGACCGGTCATGGGCCCGGCCCTCGGCGTGCTGCTCTTCATCGCCGTACTCGCCTCGGCCGCCGCCTCGCTGCAGACCACCTTCATCCCGGTCGCCCGCACGGTCCTGGCGATGTCCACGTACGAGGCGCTGCCGGCGTCCTTCGCCCGCATCCACCCGCGGTTCCGGTCCCCGGGCCGCGCCACCATCGCGGCCGGCATCGCCACCGGCGTCTTCTACGCCGTGATGACCTTCCTCAGTGAGAACGTCCTGGTCGACACGATCTACGCGCTCGGCCTCATGATCTGCTTCTACTACGCGATCACGGCCTTCGCCTGCGCCTGGTACTTCCGTGCCGACCTGCGGAACTCCGTCCGCGACCTGCTCTTCAAGGGCGTCTTCCCGACCCTCGGCGGGCTGTTGCTGACCGGCGTCTTCGTGAAGACGCTCGTCGACATCTGGGACCCGGCCTACGGCACCGGCAGCTCCGTCTTCGGCATCGGCTCGGTCTTCGTCATCGGCGTCGGCCTGCTCGTCCTCGGCCTGGTCCTCATGCTCGTCATGCAGCGCCGCAGCCCGGCCTTCTTCCGCGGCGAGGTGCTGACCCGCAGCACGCCGGCGCTGGTGGTCGAGGACTGAGGGCGGGGGCGGCAGCTCTTCCTGCCGCCCCCGCCCCTCACCCGCGTCCCACGAACACGGGGTTGGTCAGCGCCGCCATCGGGCCCGGCAGGCCCGGCGTCGTCGCCGGGTGGCGGATCTCGGCGCGGATGTAGGCAACGTTGTCGGCCGTGGTCCGCCAGCGGACCGTGCCGGAGCCGGACTCCGGCAGCGGTTCGGAGTACCGCAGGCCCTGGTCGGTGACGTACGAGACCGTGCAGCCGGGGGCGCCGTCGACGGCCAGCCGGGCGGTCACCACGGACGCACCGGCCACCCGCAGCCGCTCGCCGATGCCGGCGTGCTCCCCGCGCTCCCCGGTGACGGAGAAGGACAGGCCGATCTTCGCTGACTCGGCGATCCAGACGCGGCCCGCCCGTATGCCGTCCTGGACGGCCTGCCGGGAGAGGTCGTCGGCGAGCACCACCGTCTGCGGCAGGCCCACCACGTCCGGGTCGCGGTGCGCGTCGCTGTGTCCGACAGCGGGGAGCCATGCGCCGCGGCCCTGGGCGTGGGCGACCAGCGTGTTGTCCCACTCCGCGAGCGTGACCTCGTCGTCCGCGGTGTACGGGCCGTTCCACACCTCCACCGCGTCGGCCTCGTTCAGCCCGAACTTCCAGTTGCAGCCGATGCAGGTGGCGTGCGGGTGCGCGGGGACGACCAGGCCGCCGGCCCGGCGGACGGCCCGCGCGAACCTCCCGAAGGCGTTGTCCCGGGCGCGGTACCGCCAGTCCACGAAGACGCCGGGGTCGGTGCCCATGGCGACCACGTGGCCGTTGCGCGTGGTGATCTCCTCGCCGGTGAGGATGAGCAGATCGTCGCCCCACAGGCCCTCCCACGCGCCGTGGGAGGAGGTGGTGTTGTGCTCGGTGGTGGTGATGAAGTCCAGGCCCGCCGCCCTGGCCAGGGCGGCGATCTCCGCGGGGGTGCGTCTGCCGTCGGAGTGGATGCTGTGGAGGTGGTTGTCGCCGCGGTACCACGCCCGGCCGCGGCCCTTGGCGCGCTCGGGCGGGTGGACCGGCTTCGGCGTCGTGCCCGCCGGGCCGTACCGCAGGGTGACGGTGATCTCGTAGTCCATGCCCTGGGGCGCGACGGTGTAGGGGCCGAGGGCGATGTGCCAGGTGCCGGGGTGGACCGGCCCGGGGAGATAGCCGGGCGTCGCGGCGTCGGCGCGGAGGAAGAACTCCGTGCGCGCCCCGCCGGACCAGCCGCGGAAGCCGGCGCCGCCCAGCTCCGTGCCGCGCTGGTCGAAGATGCCGATGTCGCAGGCGTTGCCGTTGGTGCCCGCGGGGACGGTCGGCTTGTCGTACCGGTACGAGACCGCGATCTCGCGGACGCCGCGCGGGACTTCCACCGGAACGTAGACGTAGTCGGGGGCACCGGTGGGGAGATGGCCGGAGACGGTACGGGTCTCCTCGGCCGGTCCGCCGGATCCGTCGGGGCGGGCCGCTCCGGCCGTGCGCTGCTCGGCGCCTGCGAAGGTCACGGGGGCGAGCGTAAGCACTCCCGCGGCCCCCGCGGCGGCCGACATTCTCAGTACGTCACGCCGTTGCATCTGTGCCCCCTGCCTTCGGACGCCATCCCTGGAACGTGCGACACCGTTGTACGCCGCCGTGACGGAGAGCGGAACGGGTCCGGGCGGGGGAGTGGCCGCGGGCGGGCGGTCAGTCGCTGCTGGCGCGGCGACCGCGGACGAAATGCCAGACGAGGCCGCCTCCGCCGACGACGAGGGCGATCAGCCACCAGGGCACCGAGCCGCCGTGGCTGGAGCTGTTCGAGCCGGTCCAGCTGCCCGAGGAGTGGTAGCCGCCGGAGCTGCTGCCCTTGGAGCCGGTCTTGGACACGCCACCGGAGCTCGATCCGCCGCTGCTGCTACTGCTGCCGTGCGAGCCGCCCGTGAGCGTCGGGGCCGCGTACGCCGCCGTGGGCGCCGCGACGACCGCGCCGATCAGCGCCATCGTGGCCAGCGCGTTCCGCGCGACCGTCTTCCGCGCGCCCGTGTTCCGTGCAGGTGTGGCAGGCATATGAAATCCCCCGTACGTATGTGATCGGCCTCGCACGGTAGGGCATACGGTGACCGTGCGCCATGCGAGTGCCCGCCTTGCACGGAGGTGTTACGGATGCGAATCAGCACCACGATCTTTCTGACGGACGAGACGATCCGGCCGGTGCGGCTGGCGCGCGAGCTGGAGCAGCGCGGGTTCGCCGGCCTGTACCTGCCCGAGCACACGCACATCCCGGCCTCCCGGGACACCCCGGCGCCGATGGGCGAGCCGCTGCCGCGCGAGTACGGCCGCACGCTCGACCCGTTCGTCGCGCTGGGGCAGGCGGCGGCCGTCACCGAGCGGCTGACGCTGGGTACGGGCATCACGCTGGTCGCCCAGCACGACCCGATCGACCTGGCGAAGCAGGTGGCGACGCTGGACTTCCTCTCCGGCGGGCGGTTCACGCTGGGCGTCGGGTTCGGCTGGAACGTGGAGGAGGCCGCCGATCACGGCGTGGCGTGGTCCTCGCGGCGGGAGCTGGCCCGGGACCGGATCGCACTGATGAAGGCGCTGTGGGCGGACGAACCGACGGCGTACGACGGCGCCTTCGGTTCGGTGCGGGCGAGTCATGCGTACCCCAAGCCGGTGAAGGGCGCGCCGCGCATCCTGGTCGGTGGCGGTGCGGGGCCGAAGCTGTTCGCGCAGATCGCGGAGTACGCGGACGGCTGGCTGCCGATCGGCGGCGGCGGCCTTTCCGAAGCGGTGCCGGAGCTGCGCCGGATGTGGGCCGAGGCGGGACGCGAGGGGGAGCCGGTGGTCGTCCCGTACGCGGTGCGGCCGTCCGCCGGGAAGCTGGCGCACTTTCAGGAGCTGGGCCTGGACGAGGTGGTGGCCCAGCTGCCGCCGGCGGGCGAGGGTGAGGTGCTGCGGGCGCTGGACGCGTACGCGGAGTATCTGTGAGGCGTGGCGCGGCGTAGGGGCGGCGGGCGCCTGCCCCGCCGGCGACCGGAGGGAACCTCCGCCTTGCGTGATCATCGGCACACGAAACGGCCGCCGCGGCCCCTCGGCCGCCTGCCGCCCGCTCGTATCCTCGAAGGATGACTTCCAGCCCGCAGGGACCCGAGCAGCTTCCGCAGGCGGCCGACCAGCCGACGCAGGAAAAACCGCGCCCCGCGCCGACCGCGAACGCCATGCGCCGGGCGCTGAAGCGCGCGCGGGACGGCGTGGCGCTGGACGTGACAGAGGCGGCCGTGCTCCTCCAGGCGCGCGGCGACGACCTGAACGATCTGTGCGCCTCCGCCTCCCGGGTGCGGGACGCGGGGCTCGACGCCGCGGGCCGCCCCGGCGTCATCACGTACTCCAAGAGCGTCTTCATCCCGCTGACCCGCCTGTGCCGCGACAAGTGCCACTACTGCACCTTCGCCACCGTGCCCGGCAAGCTGCGCCGCGAGGGGCACGGGATGTTCATGTCCCCGGACGAGGTCCTGGACATCGCCCGCCGCGGCGCCGCGATGGGCTGCAAGGAAGCCCTGATCACCCTCGGGGACAAGCCCGAGGACCGCTGGCCCGAGGCGCGTGAGTGGCTGGAGGCCGAGGGGTACGACGACACGCTCGCCTACGTGCGGGCGATGGCGATCCGCATCCTGGAGGAGACCGGGCTGCTGCCGCACCTGAACCCGGGCGTCATGTCCTGGACGGACTTCCAGCGGCTCAAGCCGGTCGCGCCCTCGATGGGCATGATGCTGGAGACCACCTCCGAGCGGCTGTGGAGCGAGCCGGGCAACCCGCACTACGGCTCGCCCGACAAGGAGCCCGCGGTGCGGCTGCGCGTCCTGGAGGACGCCGGGCGCAGCTCCGTGCCGTTCACCAGCGGCCTGCTGATCGGCATCGGGGAGACGTACGAGGAGCGCGCGGACTCGCTGTTCGCCCTGCGCCGGGTCTCCCGCGCTTACCACGGCGTCCAGGAGCTGATCATCCAGAACTTCCGCGCCAAGCCGGACACCGCCATGCGCGGCATGCCGGACGCGGAGCTGGACGAGCTGGTCGCCACCGTGGCGGTCGCGCGGCACATCATGGGCCCGTCGGCGTGCCTTCAGGCGCCGCCCAACCTGGTGGACGCGGAGTACGGGCGGCTCATCGGGGCCGGCATCGACGACTGGGGCGGCGTCTCGCCGCTCACCCCGGACCACGTCAACCCCGAGCGCCCCTGGCCCCAGATCGAGGAGCTGGCCGCGCGCTCGGCGGAGAGCGGCTTCATGCTGAAGGAGCGTCTGGCCGTCTACCCGGAGTTCGTGCTGCGCGGCGAGCCCTGGCTGGACCCGCGGCTGCTGCCGCACGTACGGGCGCTGGCCGACCCGGAGACGGGGCTCGCGCGCGAGGACGCCGTGGTCGAGGGGCACCCCTGGCAGGAGCCGGACGAGGAGTTCTCCCTGCACGGCTCGGGCCGTACGGACCTGCACCGCACCATCGACACCGAGGGCCGCACCGGCGACCGCCGGAACGACTTCGACGAGGTGTACGGCGACTGGGAGGCGCTGCGCGAGGCCGCGGCGCCCGGCATGGTGCCGCAGCGCATCGACACGGACGTACGCGCCGCCCTGAAGCAGGCCGCGGACGACCCCACGAAGCTGAGCGATGACGAGGCGCTGGCCCTCTTGCACGCCGACGGGCCGGCCCTCGATGCGCTGTGCGGCATCGCCGACGACCTGCGCCGGGCCACCGTGGGCGACGACGTCACGTACATCGTCACGCGCAACATCAACTTCACCAACGTCTGCTACACCGGCTGCCGGTTCTGCGCCTTCGCGCAGCGCCGTACGGACGCGGACGCGTACACGCTCTCCCTGGAGCAGGTCGCCGACCGTGCCCAGCAGGCCTGGGACGTGGGCGCGACCGAGGTGTGCATGCAGGGCGGCATCCACCCGGACCTGCCCGGCACCGCGTACTTCGACATCGCGCGCGCGGTGAAGGAGCGCGTCCCGGGGATGCACGTCCACGCGTACTCGCCCATGGAGGTCGTCAACGGCGCGACCCGTACGGGGATGTCCATCAGGGAGTGGCTGACCGCCGCCAAGGAGGCGGGGCTCGACTCCATCCCCGGTACGGCCGCCGAGATCCTCGACGACGAGGTGCGCTGGGTGCTGACCAAGGGCAAGCTGCCCACGGCCACCTGGATCGAGGTCATCAAGACCGCCCACGAACTGGGCATCCGCTCGTCCTCGACGATGATGTACGGCCACGTGGACCAGCCCCGGCACTGGCTCGGCCACCTCCGCCTGCTGGCCGACATCCAGCGGTCGGCACGGGAGAAGGGCGTCGAGGGCTTCACGGAGTTCGTGACGTTGCCCTTCATCCACACCAACGCGCCGGTCTACCTGGCGGGCATCGCCCGCCCGGGGCCCACCGCGCGCGACAACCGTGCGGTGACCGCGATGGCGCGGCTGCTGCTGCACCCGTACATCCCCAACATCCAGACCAGCTGGGTCAAGCTCGGCACCCAGGGCGCGGCCGAAATGCTGCGCTCGGGCGCCAACGACCTCGGCGGCACCCTCATGGAGGAGACGATCTCCCGGATGGCCGGGTCCAGCTACGGGTCCTACCGCTCGGTGCGGGACCTGGTCGCCATCGCCGAGGAGGCGGGGCGCCCGGCCCGGGCCCGTACGACCACGTACGGGCCGGTGTCCGAGGAGCGCCAGGAGGCGGCCCGGCGCTCCGACGGGCACCTGCCGGAGTTGCTGCCGGTGCTGGAGTAGCGGCGTCGGGGGCCGCCCGGCTGCCGGGCGGCCCCGCCCCTTCAGCCCCCGTGGCCGATCGGCCCTCCGCCTCAGTCCTCGCCGCCGTGCTCCGTCTCGTGCTGGAGGATGCACTGCTGCCAGCGGGCCAGGGCCTCGGCCCGGTCACCGCCGGCGTCCTCGGCCGCGGTGATCAGGGCGTCGGCCGCCATCGCCGCGAGCCGTACGGCGATGTGGCACGTGTCCCGTTGGGGGAGCGGCCGCAGCAGCTCCACCGCCCCCTCGCTGTCCCCGGCCAGCGCGCACGCGACGACGGCCATGGTCGTGCGGTCCCACTCGTACTCGGACATGGACGGAGCATGCCCACACCAGGGGCGGAGGATGACTGCTGCGCTCATATTGCCCAGCTGAACGGAAAGTTCCGTTAACGATCAAAAGCCGCTCGATGGGTACCTCTTCGCATTCCCTTCCTGCCCATCAGTGGCCGAAACTTTGTCTATTACAGTGCCCTGCGTCAGACGGGCGTCAAAGGGCGCCGGGCGCGGCAGCACGGTCCGGGAGGGCGCAGTGCCGGGAGGGACACAGTGAGCGCGAACGCCATCTGGGGCCGCGCCGAGCAGCAGGACTTCCGCAGCCGGGTACGCGGCTGCCTCCTGGGCGGGGCGATCGGCGACGCCCTCGGGGCCGGCGCGGCAGGCGCCTCACTGGACGCTCTCCGGCAGGAGCACGGTGCCGAAGGGCTGACCGACTACGTCACCGTCTTCGAACAGCGCGGCGCCGTCACGGACGCCACCCAGCTCACCCTCTTCACCGTCGACGGACTCATACGGGCCCAGGTGCGCCGCGACACCGGCGCCTGGCACCCGCCCACCGACCTGTACCGCGCGTACCGCCGCTGGGCCGTCACGCAGCACGACTGGGGCCCGGACGAGCGCCGCGCCGACGACGGCTGGCTGGCCCGCGAGGAGTGGCTGTACGCCCGCCGCGACCCGGCCCGCGACTGCCTCACCGGCCTCGGCGACCAGGTCATGGGCACCCTGGACGCGCCCCGCAACCCGAAGGCGGACGGCGGCGGCGCGGTGATGCGCTCGGCCCCCTTCGGGCTGCTCGTCGGCTGGGAGCCCCAGCTGGTCTTCCAGCTCGCGGTGGAGTGCGGGGCGCAGACCCACGGCCATCCCACCGGCTACCTGGCGGCCGGCGCGTTCGCCGTGGTCGTCCACTCCCTCGCCCGCGGCGAGGACCTCGACAGCGCCGTCCAGAAGGCCCTGGCGCACCTCGCGACCCGTCCAGGGCACGAGGACACCACCGACGCCCTCAAACGGGCGCTGGGCGCCGTACGGCAGGGCATGCCCACCGCCGCCCGGGTGGAGTCGCTGGGCGAGGCCGGGCACGCCGGCAGCGCCCTGGCCATCGCCGTGTACTGCGCGCTGGTCGCCGAGGACATCCGGCACGGGCTGCTCCTCGCCGTCAACCACGGCGGCCCCTCCGACATCACCGGGGCGCTCTGCGGCAACCTGCTCGGCACGCTGCACGGCGAGACGGCGCTGCCGCCGGTCTGGCTGGTGGAACTGGAGGGCCGCGCCACCGTCCTCCAGCTCGCCGACGACTTCGCCATGGAGATGACCCAGGGCCCCGCGCTCCACGGCCCGGCGGGCTCGGCGGTGGGCTGGCTCACCCGCTACCCCCGCGCCTGAGAGCCGGTCCCACGCACCGGCGCCTCCGCCCCCGGGAGGACACTCTCCGCCCACCGCCCCCGCCGGTCGGCGGATTGTCTGCCGCGCGCCGAAATGCCCGTCGAATTCCTGCCCTTGACTTGAAGGTCTTGTGATCAGGAGTTGGTCGACAAAGCGTCACACCGAATGCAAGATGTGCACCGCGAGCCGCTGACCGACGGTTCGTGGGCTCCAACCTGTCCGCACCCAAGAAGCTGTCCGCACCCGGTACCCGGGACCCGCTCTCCGACCGCACCGCCGCGATTCGAGACCAGCTCTGGCGGCGGCAGGTTCATCAGAGGGGAAGACGTTCATGGGTCGCTACCTGCTGCGCCGACTGGCCAACTACCTGGTCCTGGTGGTCGTCGCCGCGTCGCTCACGTACTTCCTCGCCGGGCTCAGTCTCAATCCACGGCTGAAGTTCGAGGGCCGCAACCCACCGGTGCCCGAAGCCACGATCACCAAGACGCTGGACGACTACAACATGAACCCGGACACCCCCGTGGTGGTCCGGTTCGCCCACTGGGCGGGCGACATCGCCCACGGTGACCTCGGCAGGACCATCGACGGCGACTCCGTCAACGACGACTTCGGCCGTCGCGTCGGCGTCAGCACCCGCCTGCTCCTCCTCGCCACGCTCATCGGCTCGGTGCTCGGCGTCGCGATCGGCGCGCTGGGAGCGATCAAGCAGTACCGGTTCTTCGACCGCTTCTCCACCCTCGCCTCGTTCTTCGTGCTCGCGATGCCGGTCTTCGTCATCGGCGTCGCCCTCAAGATCGGCGCCACCGCCCTGAACGACGGCACCCAGACCATCAAGGTCCTCGGCGAGTACGACTCCCAGTACGCGGGCCAGTGGGGCCTCGACGCGCTGGTCAACCGCGCCCAGCACATGCTGCTGCCGGCCCTCACCCTGATCCTCGTACAGGTCGCCCTCTACAGCCGCTACCAACGCAGCACCATGCTGGACGTGCTCGGCTCCGACTTCCTGCGCACCGCACGCGCCAAGGGCCTCAGAAGGCGCGCAGCGCTCGTGAAGCACGGCCTCCGTACCGCGATCCTCCCTGTGGTGCCGCTGCTGGTCTACAACATCGTGCTGCTCTTCACCGGTGCCACCTTCACCGAGAAGACGTTCGGCTGGCACGGCATGGGCGAGCTGCTGGTCGACTCGATCACCAAGCAGGACGTCAACTCCGTCGCCGCGGTCGGCCTGTTCACCGCGGTCCTGGTGCTGATCGCGGGCCTGCTCTCCGACCTGCTGTACGCGGCCCTCGATCCGCGCGTACGGGTGCGCTGATGCGCCCGCCTGCGTACGGACCGACCGCAACCCCCACCGCTTCCCTGGAGAACGCGCGATGAGCGTCCAGCAACCACCCGTGGCCGACCCGGCCCCCGCACCCGTCCCCGTGCCCGTGGAAACCGACAAGGGCACCCCGCGCCGCACCGGACGGCTGCGGCTGACCGTCCGCCGCTTCGCCCGCAACCGCCTCGCGCTCTTCGGCCTCGCGGTGCTGGTCCTGCTGTTCCTCGCCGCATACGTGGGGCCGCTGCTGACCAAGTGGGACTACAAGACGCACGACTTCCTCAACTTCATGTCGGGCCCGACCGCCGACCACTGGTGGGGCACCACCCAAGGCGGCATCGACCTCTTCGCGCTCACCATGCGTGGCCTGCAGAAGTCCCTGGTCATCGGCCTGCTGGTGGGCGTGATCTCCACCTTCCTCTCGGCCACCGTGGGAGCCTTCTCCGCGTACTTCGGCGGCTGGGTGGACCGGGTCCTGATGTGGATCGTGGACCTGCTGCTGGTCATGCCGGCGTTCCTGATCGTGGCTGTCATGTCCCCGCTGTTCCGCGGCTCCAGCTGGCTGGTGTTCGTCGCCCTGCTCGCCGCGTTCAGCTGGATGATCACCGGACGGGTCGTCCGCAGCATGACCTTCACCCTCAAGGACCGGGAGTTCGTGAAGGCCGCCAAGTACATGGGCGTACCGGCCCCGGTCATCATCTTCCGGCACATCCTGCCCAACATGGCCTCGATGCTGATCATCGACGCGGTCATCCAGGCCGGCGCCGCGGTCATCGGCGAGAGCGGCCTGTCCTACTTCGGCTTCGGCGTCCAGCCGCCCGACGTCTCCCTGGGCACGGTCATCGCCGACAACACCAACATGGCCGCGACCTACCCCTGGCTGTTCTTCTTCCCGGCCGGCTGCCTGGTCCTGATCGGCGTGTCCATCGCCTTCATCGGTGACGGGCTGCGCGACGCGCTGGACCCGAACGCCGCGCACGCCAAGGCCCGCGCGCCGCGCAAGAAGGCGCGTACGGCCCGTACCTCCCGTAAGGACCTCAAGGAAGGCGCCGCCTCGTGACCGAGCAGCAGCGCGAGGCGGCCCGGCCCGTACTCGAAGTCAGCGACCTGCACGTCTCCTTCCCCAGCGAAGCGGGCACGGTGCACGCCGTACGCGGCGTGAACTACGCCGTGCACGCCGGGGAAGTGCTCGGCATCGTCGGCGAGTCCGGCTCCGGCAAGTCCGTCTCCTCCATGGCCGTCCTCGGACTGCTGCCGGACAGCGCCGACATCAAGGGCTCCGTACGCCTCGACGGCCAAGAACTGCTGGGCCGCGGCGACGCCGAGATGTCGAAGATCCGCGGCAAGGGCATCGGCATGGTCTTCCAGGACCCGCTCTCCGCCCTCACCCCCGTCTACAGCGTCGGCAACCAGATCGTCGAGGCGCTCCGCGTCCACCAGGACCTGGACAAGAAGGCCGCACACGAGCGGGCCGTCGAACTCCTCGACCTGGTCGGCATCCCCGACCCGCGACGCCGCGCCGACGCCTTCCCGCACGAGTTCTCCGGCGGCATGCGGCAGCGCGCGATGATCGCCATGGCCATCGCCAACGACCCGCAGGTGATCATCGCCGACGAGCCGACCACCGCCCTGGACGTCACCATCCAGGCGCAGGTCCTGGACGTCCTGAAGAAGGCCCAGGAGGTCACCGGCGCCGCGATCGTGATGATCACGCACGACCTCGGCGTCATCGCCGGCTTCGCCGACCGGGTACAGGTGATGTACGCGGGCCGGCCGGTCGAGTCCGGCCCCGTCGACGAGGTGTACTACCGGCCCCGCATGCCGTACACGATCGGCCTGCTGGGCTCGATCCCGCGCCTGGACGAGGCGTCCCCCTCGCAGGACGGTCCGCGGGAGGCCCTCGTCCCCATCGACGGCAACCCGCCCTCCCTCTCCGCCCTGCCGCCCGGCTGCCCCTTCGAGCCCCGCTGCCCCATCGCCGTGGACCGCTGCCGCGAGGCCGAGCCCGAGCTGCTGACCGCCGAGGGCGCCGACCACCCCTCGGCCTGCCACCGCGCCCACGAAGTCGGTACGGACGAACTGCCGCGGAGCCAGGTCTTCCCCGTCCCCGAACTCCCCGCCCCCACCGAGACCGAGCGGCTGCCCCGCGACCAGCGACCCACCGTCCTGGAGCTGACCGGCCTGGTCAAGCACTTCCCGCTCACCAAGGGCGCCGTCATCAAGCGCACCGTCGGCACCGTGCGCGCCGTGGACGGCATCAGCCTGGACGTCCGCGAGGGCGAGACGTTGGGCCTGGTCGGGGAGTCCGGCTGCGGCAAGACCACCACCCTGCTGGAGATCCTGGACCTGCCCAGCGGACAGGCCGGTACGGTCACCGTCTTCGGCAAGGACATCCGGGGCCTGAGCCGCGCCGACCGCAAGGCGCTCCGCCGCGACATGCAGATCGTCTTCCAGGACCCGATGGCCGCGCTGGACGCCCGGATGCCGGTCGGCGACATCCTCGCCGAACCGCTGAAGACGCACGGCTGGGACAAGGCGCGAATCGCGGCACGCATCCCCGAGCTGCTGGACATGGTCGGCCTCGAAGCCGAGCACGCCGACCGCTACCCGCAGGAGTTCTCCGGCGGTCAGCGCCAGCGCATCTCCATCGCGCGCGCCCTGGCCCTGGAGCCGAAGCTGGTCATCCTCGACGAACCGGTCTCCGCGCTGGACGTCTCCATCCAGGCCGGCGTGCTCAACCTCCTCGACGAACTGAAGACCCGGATGGGCCTGAGCTACCTCTTCGTCGCCCACGACCTGTCCGTCGTACGCCACATCGCCGACCGCATCGCGGTGATGTACCTGGGCCGGATCGTGGAATCCGGCGCCGCCGACGAGGTCTTCGCCGCGCCCTCCCACCCGTACACCCAGGCCCTGCTGTCCGCGGTGCCGCTGCCGGACCCGAGGAAGGAGCGGGAGCGCACCCGCATCCTCCTCAGCGGCGACCTGCCGAGCCCCGCGGACGTGCCGTCCGGCTGCCGGTTCCGCGGCCGCTGCCCGAAGTACGCCACGCTGGCCGCCGATGACCAGGCCCGCTGCCGGGACCAGGACCCGGAGCCGGCCGGCGTCGGAGCCGCGGCCACGGACCACGCCGCCGCCTGCCACTTCGCGGCCGGCATCGAGGTCGTCTGAGCATCGAGGTCGTCCGGGCATCGGGGTCCTCCGGGCATCGAGGTCGTCCGAGGCCGGAACCCGCACCGCTCGCCACCCGTTCCATCCGTACGTACGCATCCGCGTACCGCCCAGAAAGTGGGGGACCCCACGTGAAGCACACCCGCGTCCCGCTCGCCCTGATCGCCACCGTCGCGGCCTCCTCGCTCGCGCTGACCGCGTGCGGCGGAGGCGACGACGCCGACAGCAAGCCGAAGTCGGCGCCCAAGGCCACCGCGCTCGACATCAACCAGCAGGACCCGGCGAAGCTCAAGCAGGGCGGGACGCTGAACTGGGCGGTGGATCAGTTCTCCACGCAGTGGAACTCGCTGGAGATCGATGGTCAGCAGGCCAGTACGGGCGACGTGGTGGAGTCCGTCATGCCTTCTCTGTGGCACTCGTCCGCCTCGGGTAAGCAGGTTCCCAACAAGGCGTTCCTGCTGGATGCCAAGAGCGAGACCAAGGGCGGCAAGCAGGTCGTCACCTTCCACCTGAACCCCAAGGCGAAGTGGTCCGACGGCACTCCGATCACCTACAAGGACCTCAAGGCCAACGTCGAGGCCATGAGCGGCAAGGACAAGGCGTACAAGATCGCCTCGTCGGCCGGCTACGAGGAGGTCTCCTCGGTCGAGAAGGGCAAGGACGACTACGAGGCGATCCTGACCTTCGACACGCCCTTCGCCGACTGGCAGTCCCTGTTCAGCGCGCCGAACAACACCCCGCTGTATCCGGCGAAGTACGTCTCGGACCCGGAGAAGTTCAACACGGCGTACATCAACAAGATGCCGGTCACCGCCAACGCCTTCAAGGTCGGTTCGATCGACAAGACCGCTCAGACCATCACTGTGGTCGCCGACCTCAAGTGGTGGGGGGACAAGCCGAAGCTCGACAAGATCGTCTTCCATGCGATGGAAAACGGGTCGATGCCGGCGGCCTTCGCCAACGGAGAGATCGACTACTTCAATGTCGGCGGTGACCCCTCCGCCTACAAGCAGGCCGCCGCGGTCAAGAGCGGTGAGATCCGCGAGGCGGGTGGCCCCAACTACCGGGTGTTCGCCTTCAACGGCAAGAGCGAGAAGCTCAAGGACCCACGCGTGCGGCAGGCCCTCTTCATGGCGACGGACCGCAAGACGCTCGCCGAGTCCAACCTCAAGGGCCTGAACTGGCCCGCCAAGACGATGGACAACCACCTCTTGGTCCCCAACCAGAAGGGTTACCAGGACAACTCGGCTGACCTGGGCAAGTACGATCCCAAGGGCGCGGCGAAGCTGTTGGACGAGGCGGGTTGGAAGCTGCACGGGAAGGTTCGGGAGAAGGACGGGAAGAAGCTCTCGCTGCGCTTCGTGATCCCCTCCGGCGTCCCGGGCGCGAAGAACGAGGGCACGATCCTGACCCAGCTGTACGGCCAGATCGGCGTCAAGCTGGATGTCCAGACCGTCGCGACGAACGAGTTCTTCGACAAGTACATCACTCCGGGCGACTTCGACGTCTCCCCCTACAGCATGATGGGCACCCCGTTCGCGGCCACCGGCGCGAGCAACATCTACCTGAGCAACGGCGGCAACAACGACGCCAGGGTCGGCAGCAAGAAGCTGGACGACCTCATGAAGAAGGCCGGCCACACGATTGACCCCACCGAGTCGCTGAAGGTCGTCAACCAGGCCGACGCCGAGGCCTGGAAGATCGCCGGCATGCTGCCGATCTACCAGCGGCCCGACATCATCGCCCTCAAGAAGAGCCTGGCCAACCTGGGTGCGCAGGGCATGAGTGACATCACCTACGAGCACATCGGATACATGAAGTAGCCGCTAGGTACGCCGGGCCGGCCGGGCTTCGTGCCCGGCCGGCCCGCTGTTCACCGGTCGTCACACCCCCTTAGGGGCGTCCTCCGCTGCCGTGCCCTGCGGGGGTACGGGAAGCGCGGCCGAGCCCTCGCCGTCCGCGTCCCCGTCCCCGTCGGAGTTGATTCGGGCCAGCAGTGCATCCCGCTCCGGGGTGGCTTCCGGCTTCACCAGTCCGATCAGTGCGAACAGCACGAGCGAGACGGCGACCGGGGAGACGATCTGGATCTGCAGCGAGACGTCGGCGATGCCGTAGTTCGTCAGCCAGAAGGCGAACAGGCCGGCGGCCCAGGACGTCAGCGCCGCCACCGGCCCGGACCGGCGGAAGACCGGCAACATGCCGAGCAGGAACGGGATCGAGATCGGCCCGACCAGGCCGGCCACCCACTTGATCACGACCGAGATGATGCCGGCGAAGGCGGGCGAGTCGACCTGCGTGGCGATCGCCATCGACAGGCCGAGGAAGGACAGGGTCGACAGTCGAGCGGCCACCAGGCCCGCCCGGTGGGTCCAGGCCCGGGCCTTCGCCGAGACTGCCGGCGCGATGTCCCGGGTGAACACCGCCGCGATGGCGTTGGCGTCCGAGGAGCACATCGCCATCGTGTGCGAGAAGAAGCCCACGATGACCAGCCCCAGCAGCCCGTGCGGCAGCAGGTGCTCGGTGAGCAGCGCGTACGAGTCCGACGCGTCCGGCTTCTGGGCCTTGACCAGCAGCGGCGCGACCCACATCGGGAAGAACAGCACCGCCGGCCAGACGAACCACAGCGCGGCCGACAGCAGGGCGGAGCGCCGCGCCTCACGGGCGCTGCCGGTGGCCATGTAGCGCTGCGCCTGGTTCCACATGCCGCCGCTGTACTCGAAGGTCTTGATGAACAGGTACGCGAGCAGGAAGGTCAGCGTGTACGGGCCCACGGTCGGCTGGGTGTGGGTGTCGGGCAGGTCGTCCCAGACGGTCCACAGGGCGCTGACGCCGCCGAGTTCGGCCAGCACGGTCACCAGCATGGCCACGCCCGCCAGCAGCTGGATGACGAACTGGCCCAGTTCGGTGAGCGCGTCCGCCCACAGCCCGCCTACCGTGCAGTAGACGGCCGTGACGGCGCCGGTGATCAGGATGCCCTGGTTGAGCGACACCCCGGTGAACACGGACAGCAGGGTCGCGATAGCGGCCCACTTCGCGCCCACGTCCACGATCTTCAGCAGCACGCCGGACCAGGCGAGCGCCTGCTGGGTGGGCAGGTTGTAGCGGGACTTGAGGTATTCGAGCGGCGAGGCGACGTGCAGCCGGGACCGCAGCCGGTTGAGCCGGCCGGCGAACAGCCTGGCCCCGATGGCGATGCCGATCGCGATGGGGAAGGACCAGGTGACGTACGAGGTGATGCCGTACTGGTAGGCGATGCCCGCGTACCCGGTGAACATCACGGCGCTGTACCCGGACATGTGGTGCGAGATGCCGGACAACCACCACGGCATCCGGCCGCCCGCGGTGAAGAAGTCGCTCACGTCGTCGACGCGTTTGTGCGACCACATGCCGATGCCGACCATGACGCCGAAGTATCCGATGAGCACAGCCCAGTCGAGACCGTTCATGCCCCCTCCAAGGGGTCCGCCTTGTGAACGTGCAAGAGCGCAACAGCACTTCGCCTCGGCGGCGCCCCCGAGCGGGATTAGGGGCTTCGGGGATTGAACCGTCGGTACGGGCCCTGGTCAAGAGGGTTTGTAGGTCATGGATGTGAACGGAGGTCAGCTAACCGAACGATTTTGCCGTCTCTTGACCTCACGCCTCGTTGTCGTGCCCACGGCGTCGACCGCACCATGAGCGGACACTTCGCCAGGCTCCGCGCATGCGGCGGCACCCCACGGGAGCGGGATCCCGTGCGGTGCGGAGAGGAGGCAGTTCGTACGGAGCGCCCTTGGGGCGCCCGGCCGGTCCGGCGCGCCCCGATGCGCGTCATCGCATCAGCTCACCCGCGTTCACCAGTAGCGACTGGCCGGTGATGGCCCGTGCCCGGTCGGACGCGAGGAAGACCGCTGCCTCGGCCACATCGCCGTCCGTGGCCAGCTCCGGCAGCGCCATGCGCGCCGCGAGCCGGTCCCGCACTGCCGCCTCCGGCACGCCCTCGGCCGTCGCGGTCATCCGTACGTACGCCTCGACCGGCGGGCCCCACATCCAGCCTGGCTGCACGGTGTTCACCCGTATCCGGTCCGGACCCAGCTCCCGCGCCAGCGAGTACATCGCGGAGACCAACGCGCCCTTGGACGCCGCGTACGCCGCCTGCCGCACCTGTGAAGGCGCGGCGATCGAGGACTGGGTGCCGATCAGCACGACCGAGCCGCCGCCGCGCGCCCGCATCGAGGGCAGGCAGGCCCGCGTCATGCGCAGCGTTCCGAACAGGTTGACGTCCACCACTCGCTGCCATTCGTCGAAGTCCGCGTCCTCCAGGCCGCCGAAGTGACCGTCCAGCGCGGCCACGTGGATCACCGCGTCCACCCCGCCGAACCGTTCCTCCGCGAGTCCGGCCAGCGCCGCGCACCGGGCCTCGTCCCCGATGTCGGTCACCCGCCAGGCCGTGTGGTCGCCCGAGGGGTCGATGCGTTCGGCGCACGCCGCGAGCCGCTCCTCCGTGCGAGCGCCCAGGACGACGGAGGCGCCGTCCCGCACGCAGGCCTCCGCGACCCGAGACCCCAGCCCCGGCCCCACGCCCGACACGACGACGGTCTTGCCCTGCAGGAGCATGAGAACCTCCTCCGGTCCTGACCTGACGGTGCGTCAGCGTAGGCCGGAGGGGGCCACTGCGGAAGGGGCTGTGCGCTGCGCGTGCCTGGTGACGCCGAGATCCGCTCCGGTGCCACCCCGCGCGGGCGCCTCCCCAACAGCACGCGGCACGCAGTGCGCAACACATGGCACGTGGCGCGTGGCACGCAGCGCATGACACGCAACACGTAGCACCCACCGCGGCAGGGCCTCCCGGTGCTACCGGGCAGGTCTCAGCGCAGTGCCGCGCCCAGTCGGCGCAGCCCCTCCCGGATCTCCTCGGGTGAGTGCGTCACGAAGGACAGCCGCATGGCCCCCGCGTCGGCCAGCCCGGCGAAGAACGGCGCCCCCGGCACGTACGCCACGTCGTGCTCGACCACCGACGGCAGCAGCTGCGTCGCGTCGTACCCGGCCGGCAGCTGCGCCCACACGAACATCCCGCCCGCCGGCCGGTTCCAGCGCGACCCCGCCGGCAGCGCGTCCCCCAGCCCCGCGAGCAGCGCGTCCCGCCGCTCGCGGTAGGCGGCGGTCACCCGTTCCAGGTGCCCGGCCAGGTCCGCGTGCGCCAGGTAGTACGCCGTCGCCGCCTGGTCGACCGTCGAGGTGTGCAGGTCGGCCGCCTGCTTGGCGATCACGCAGGCGCGGCGCAGCGCGGCCGGCGCACGCAGCCAGCCCAGCCGCAGGCCGGGCGCCAGGACCTTGGAGAACGACCCCAGCAGCGCCGTGCGGTCCTCGGCCCCCGGGAAGGTCGCCACCCACGGCACCGGCTCGCCCTCGAAGCGCAGCTCCCCGTACGGATCGTCCTCCACGATCCACAGGCCGCGGCGCGCGGCGACCGCGCCGATCGCGGCCCGGCGCTCGACAGGCAGCGTGCGCCCGGTCGGGTTCTGGAACGTCGGCACGGTGTAGAGCAGCTTCGGCCGCTCCCGCGCCACGATCTCGTCCAGCGCCTGCGGGTCCAGTCCGTCGTCATCGCACGGCACGGGCACGACCCGGGCGCCGGCGAAGGAGAAGATCTGCAGCGCCGCGAGGTAGCAAGGGTCCTCCACGAGCACCGTGTCGCCCGGCTCCAGCAGCGCGGTCGACAGCAGCGTGAGGCCCTGCTGCGAACCGGTGGTGACCAGCACGTCGTCGGCGTCCGTCGGCAGGCCGCGCCCGGTGGCCCGCTCGGCGACGATCCCGCGCAGCGCCGGGTCGCCCTCGGTGGTCGAGTACTGCAGCACCTGCTGTGGCCGGTCGGCCAGCACCCGCCCGAAGGCGTCGGCCATGCCGGCCGCGTCGAACAGCTCCGGTGCGGGCAGCCCGCCGGCGAACGAGATCACCTCGGGCCGGGCGGTCAGCGCCAGGATCTCCCGTACGGGCGAGGCCCCCGTCCGCGACGCCCGCCCGGCGAGCCCGGGAACGGGGGCCGCGGTGGCGACGGTGGGTGCGGTGGCGGTTTCCGGCATGACGGCTGACTCCAATCACTCGCCCGCGCCAACGCCGTTAACAAGCGTTAGCTGCAGAGGGCATGGAGCTTATGCGGGCATCCGTCCGGCGTGCACGGCTTTCCATATCCTGGGCATTCGACGCCGCGCGGCTCCATGCCGGCAGCGCCGCGCGGCTGTGTGTCGACGGTGCCGCGCAGCTCCGCGCCGGTGACGCCGGCCGCGTATCTCGCTAACTGACGCCGCGTCAGCTACACCTGTCTCATGACCGAAGACACCAGGAGCGGAACGTACGGAGAGCTGGCCGCAGTCGGGCCGTACGGCGTGCGTCCGGGGCACGCGTTGATCACCATGGTCGAGCCGCACCCGGGCGAGGAGTACGCCTACAACCGCTGGTACGAGGACGACCACTTCATCGCCGGCGCGATGGCCATGCCGTGGATCTTCGCGGGACGCCGCTGGGTCGCCACCCGCGATCTGCAGCTCCTGCGCTACCCGGACCCGTCGGCAGTGGCCGGCCCCGTCACGGCCGGCTGCTACCTGACCACGTACTGGATCACCGAGGGCCGCTACGACGACCACATGCGCTGGACGGTGGCCATCAACCGCCGCCTCAACCGCGACGGCCGGGTCCACCAGGCCCGCACCCATGTCTTCACGGCCTTCCAGGACCATGAGGCGACCGTGTACCGGGACGGTGACGCCGGGCCGCGCGACTATCACGCCCTGGACCACCCGTACGCCGGGCTGGTCCTCCAGGTGGTCGACGCGGCGGGTCCGGAACAACGGGCCGAACTGTTGGAGTGGTTGCGTACGCGGCAGCTGCCGGCCCGGCTCGCGGGTTCACGGGCGGCACTCGTCACGGTCTTCCGGCCGACGCCGCTGCCGGCCGACCGGATGGCGTACGTGAAGCAAGTGGCCGGCGTGGACACCCGACTGACGCTGCTGTGGTTCCTGGAGGCGGACCCGCGCGACTGCTGGGCGGACACCTTCGAAGGGCTGGACGCCGAAGTGGCGGCGTCCGGACTGGGGAGGGTGGAGCTGGTCGCGCCCTTCATCCCGACCGTACCGGGCACGGACCGCTACGTGGATCAGCTGCGCTGATGGGCCGAGCCCCCTCGGCCGGGACGGCGATCCAGTCGAGAGGGCTCGTTGCGGTGGTGCGGTGTGGTGCGGTGAAGCGATGAAATTGTGTGTGGTGCTGTGTTGCGTGGTGCAGTGGTGCATGGTGCTGTGATGCAGTTATTGAGTTGTGGATTTGCGGAATTGTTCGGGTTGGTGCTGAGGGGCAGTACGCGTGTGTGGCACGCGCACCTCTGAAGGGTGGGACGCCGACCCGCTCAGGCCAGGTCGTACGTACCGGCGCCGACCTCCGCCACGAACGTGCTCCAGGCGGCGTTGTCGAACGTCAGACGGGGGCCGTCGGGGTCCTTGGAGTCGCGCACCGCGATGGCCTCGGTGGCCGGCACGGCGATCTCGACACAGGCTCCGTTGCCACCGGAGTACGAGGACTTCTTCCAGGAAAATGCGGAATTCGGCTGGATGACCATGTTCACTCCGACTCACTCTGGGTTGCCGCGACTTGGCGCGGATTCGGTATGCATGACGCTACGCGCCAACATCACCGATGCCAGAGGGGTGTCACCCATCCGTATGGCATATTCCTTGATCTCTTTTCAAGAAAAGTGGGCCGGGTGTACCTTGCCCCACTCCCGCACCGGAGCCGGTCGCCCGCCCTTCCGACGAGCTCTTTCCTGCCGGCGATGCCCCCAGTGACGCCCGGCGATGCCCCCTGCGCCGCCCCTGCGACGCCCCGGCGAAGTCCCTGCGACGCGCCTGCGGCACCCTGGTCAGGGGCGCCCGGTGACGGCTCGCCCGCTCCTCAACCCCTGCTGTCGGCGTGCTGCTTGGCGGCCTCGGCGATGAACTCCCGGCTCTGGTCGGCGTTGAGCGCCTGGGCCCGCAGGTGCTCGTACATGATCGTGTACTTGTGCACGTCGTTGGTCTTCTCCAGGTACAGGTCACTCGTGACGCCCTCGATGTAGACCACGCTGGAGTCGGCCGCGTCGTCGAACTCCAGGATCGAGAACGTGCCGGACATCCCGGCGTGCGCCCCGGTGTCGTACGGCAGCACCTGCACCGTCACATGGGGCAGCTTGCTGATCTCCACGAGGTGTTCCAGCTGCTCGCGCATGATGAGGTGGCTGCCGACGACGCGGCGCAGCGCGCTCTCGTCCAGCACGACCCACAGCCGCAGCGGGGTGTGCGGATCGCTGACCCGCTCCTGGCGCCGCATGCGCACCTGGATGCGCTTCTCCAGCTGGTCCGGTGCCAGTTCGGGGACGGTGCCGGGGATCACGGCCTCCGCGTAACCGGGCGTCTGCAGCAGGCCGGGCACGAGCAGCGACTCGTACACGCGTAGCGACGCCGCCTCCGTCTCCAGGCCGATGTAGACGCTGTACGGAATGTCGCCGAAGGCGTGCCACCAACCCTGCTGCCGGGAGTCCTTCGCCATCTGCATCAGCGAATCGACGATGCGGTGGTCCTCGACTTCGTACACGCCGCAGAGATCGCGGACGTCGCGCTGACTGATGCTGCGACGGCCGTTCTCCAACCTGCTGATCTTCGATTGCGAGACCAGCAGCCGCTCCGCGACCTCCTCCGCGGTCATGCCCTTGAGCTCCCGGAGCCTGCGCAGCTCCTGGCCCAACCGGCGACGCCTGACGGTCGGATTCACATTGGACGCCACGGGACGTGCACCTCCGGCTCCGGACTGCTGTTTTTTCCTGTTCAGCAGATTGCCACCACTGGTCGGCGCCGCGCTGGGAAATGGCCGGACAAGGTAGGTGCGGGTACGAGAGCCGCTACGGGATGCGGCGGGCCGGGCCCCGGCACTGGGACGTACAAGCGGTTACCGGGAGCGCGTACGGACGTCACGGCGCCCGGTGGAGCGGTACGCGGGCCTGTACGCGGCGTGCGGCCCTTCTGCGGGGCGTGCGGTGCAGCCAGGGGCGTGCGGCCCTTCTACGCGGGCGTGCGAGGCAACCAGGGGCGTGCGGACCGGACAGGGCGTGCGGGCCTGTTGGCGAGTGCCGGTGCCGGCTGCGGGGTGTGCGGCCGCTCTTCGGGGCCATGCGGTCCCTCGGGGCCGGCCTGGGCCGCATGGCCCGCTCGCCGTACGGTCCGGCTTCCCCGGAACGCGCACGCGGGGTGGTGGGCCTGCCGCCGTCCGAACGGTAGGCCCACCACCCCGCGCTTTCTGCGGCTCCCGAACGGGACCTGGGGACGGTGCGGTTGGTACTGCGATATGGGTGCTGCGATGCGGGCGCTGCGGTAGGTGCTGCGGTGTGGCGCCCGGTACTGCGTCGCCGGCCGTTCCGCCGCCGGCCGTTCCGCGGCCGCGATGCTCCGCGTCGGCGGTGGCTCGTCACCGGTCACTGCGTTGCCGATGTGCCGATGTGCCGATGGTGTCGGTGCTGGCGAGGGTGGTGCGTAGCTACTGCCACGGACGGGATTCCCGCTCGGGCGGTCGTCGCGCGCTGCTGCCGCGCGATCACCGCTCGTGCAGGTGCCGCCCTGGGGACGACGGCGTCCTGCTGCTGTCCGGTCTGCTGTTGTGCGGCCTGCGGCGTGCGCGTGAACTCGTCCGGCCGACCCTTCCGTCCGGAGCCCGTCTTCCGAGTCCTGCGCTGCCGAGTCCTGCCCGTCCGGCCCTGCTCGTCCTGGAACTGCCCGACCGTCTGGAACTGCCCGACCGTCCTGGAGCGGTCTGTCCGTCCTGGTCCTGCTCGTCCTGCTAACGGGCGCCGACGCGGGCCATGCTGCCCCGCCGCGGCTGTGCCGGAACGCCAGGCGTTCCGTCCGTCGCCCGGGCCGCCGGCTGCCGGCCGGCTCCGGGTCCCGGCGGTCCCGCTGCCGGTGCGCGCCTCGGCTGCGCCGCGACGCCGTTCTGCACGTCCATGACGGCGTGCGCGACCAGCCCGCCCATGGGGTCGTGCCGGATGAGGTCCCGGAGGCGGGAGCGCGAGGAGCGCCCTTCGTTCCCGGGGTACAGGTGCTTGCCGAGGCCGACCGCATGGGCCAGCGCGGCGAGCGCCGCGGTCCGCGGGTCCGGGGGTACGCCGGTGCGGATCGCGTTGTCCAGCCGGGCCCTGATTTCCCGGCTGATGGCCGTGTCCGTCGCCTGGTAGCGAGTCGTCGGCAGCACCCCGCACATCTGACCCGCCACGGCATGCACCATGCCGCACCGCTCCAGATGCGTGAGGTAGGTCTGGCGCAGCCCCAGCCGGGGCCCGCCGATCCAGTGGACCGCGCGCACCGGGCTGCCGCGACGTCGCAGCAACTCGAGTGCCGAGTCCAGTGTCGGATCTCCAGTCGGCCGTGGCAGCACCACGGCGATACGATCCCCGTCAGGGGCTATCCGTCCCGCCAGAGCCAGCTCCACTAGCTGGGCCCCGGCCAGACCGAGGTCGAGCGACTGCGGCTGCGCTGTGGTTCCCGTGGCCGGGTCCAAAGCGAGCAGCAGAAGCTCCTCCGGAATTGTTCTGCGGCTCCTGCCCATCCATGCCTCCCCGCGTGGATGAATGACAGGGTGACCCCTCTCACATTCATCTGTCGAGAGTGCGTGGGTGTTTCGGTAGGGAACCGGTAGGTATGTCGTTCTCGTCTACTGCGTGGGTGACAGCCTCCGAGACCAGGACGCGGGCCCGGGACCGCGCGGCAGCGCAGCCGCGCTTCTCGCACACAGGACACTTGGCAACACTGGGCACAGCAGCAGCGCGACATACGAAGGAGACACCGGTGGCGGGCGAGTCCCCCGACAGGTCGGAGCAGAAGCAGTCGTCGGGGGAGACGGCGGGGAGCGAACGCGATCCGCGGCTCGCGGTCTTCCGCGATGCACCGACGGATACGGAGACGTCCGCGGAGCCGGATTCGGTTGCAGCGGACACGGAGCGGGGCGGCGCGGAGCCGGCCGCCCCGGAGACGAGCACCCCGAAGACGGACACCGCGAAGCCGGCCGCCTCGGAGCCGGCCGCGTCGAAGACGGCCGCCCCGAAGGCGGACGATGCGGCGTCGGACGATGCGGCCTCGGACGATGCGGCGCCGGACGGCAAGAAGGCCGGCGGCGGGAAGGCTGCCGGCGGGAAGGCCGGCGGCGGGAAGGCCGGGGACGCGAAGGCCGGGGACGCGAAGGCCGGCGGTAAGAAGGTTGGCAGTGCGAAGCGGGACGCGGACGTGACCGGTTCTGGGGAGCCGGACGCGGAGAACGCCGCTGAGGGGAAGTCGGACGCGGAGAAGTCGGCCCCGGAGGAGGCGGACGCCGAGCAGGGCGCGCCCGAGAAGGGCGATGACCGGCTCAAGGCGGCGGTGGCCGCTTGGGTGGCGGGCAAGGGCGCCCCGGAGGGCGCCGCGGGCGCGGAGGAGGCGGAGACGCGCGACGGCGCCTCCGGTGACGCCTCTGACGGCTCCTCCGGTGCCGCGAAGGCCCCTGCGGGCGACGCCGCCGAGGGGGGCGACGACGCCGGGCCTGGGCTGCCCGTACGGGAGCCGGGTGCCAAGGGCAAGCAGGGCGCCGGGCAGGTGGATCAGCCGACGGCGGTTTTCGGCACGCTGGCTCCGAAGTCGACCTCCGGGTCGACCCCGGTCGACGAGGCGACCCGAGTGTTTGCTGCCGTGAATCCGAAGGGTGCGAAGAAGGGCACGAAGAAGGACACCGACGCGGGTGCCGAGGCCGGCGCCGACGCCACGAAGGGCCCCGAGGGCTCCAAGGGCCCCGAGGCTTCCGAGGGCGCTGCGGATAACGCGGACAGCGCCAAGCGCGCCAAGGGCGGCAAGGGCGCGAAGGACGCGAAGGACGCCACGAAGGAAGCCGAGGCCCGTAAGGCGACAGCCGCGGCCATCCCGAAGCGCTCCGAGGCCGCCAAGAAGGCCGCGGCCGGCACCCCGGACGCGGACAAGGACGCGGCCGAGGGTGCCAAGAAGGCCGAGGCCGAGGCCGAGGGCAAGAAGGCCGACGCCGAGCTCGACAGCAAGCCCACCCCCTCTCCCGAAAAGTCCACCGCCTCTCCCGAGAAGACGGCCGACGACAAGAAGGCGGCCGAAGCCGACAAGAAGCCGACCACTGCCAAGGGGGGCGAGGACGGCAAGGACGGCGAGGACGGCCAGGCCGACAAGGGCACCAAGCAGGGTGCCAAGCAGGACGGTAAGCAGGACGCCAAGAAGGCCCTCGAGCGGGACTCGGAGCGGACCAGCCAGTTCGTCGCGCTGAAGTCGGCGGACGAGCGGCCGGCCAAGCCGCCGAAACCCGTGGGCAAGCCGGCCGGGGAGCCCCTCGGCAAGCCCGGCACCGCCGCGGGCACCGGCAAGGACGCGGCGGACGCCGCCAAGGCGCCGAGCGACACCACCAAGGCCCCGGCGGACGCCGCCAAGACCCCGAGCGACGCCCCCAAGACCGCTGCGGACGCCGCCAAGGCGGCCCCGGGCGACCCGGCCGCGACCGCCGCGCTCCCGGCCGCCGTACCGCCGGCCGGCCCCCAGCCGACGGCTGCCGAGTCGTCGACCGCTGCCCCCGGGGCGGGGCCGGGCGCGCTGCCCGAGTCCGAGCGTACGAAGCAGCAGCCGCTGCCCCCGCTCGACCTTCTGGCGCAGCTCACCAACACCCCGCCGCCGCCCGAGACTCCGATCCGCACGATCGTGCGCCGGTTCAAGATCTGGACCCCGCTGGCCCTGCTGCTCCTGCTGGTCTTCGTGATCGTGCAGGCCGTGCGCCCGCTCCCGGATCCGGGCCTCACCCTGACCTCGGACGCCACGTACTCCTTCGACGGCAGCAAGCCGTCGATGCCCTGGCCGTCCGAGGGCCAGGCGTACGTCGACGTCTCCGGGCTCGGCCCGATCGGTTCGTACGGCGAGCAGAAGCCGGTGCCGATCGGCAGCGTCGCGAAGACGATGACCGCGTACATCATCATGCGCGACCACCCGCTGAAGCCCGGCAAGCCGGGGAAGAAGATCCGGATCGACAAGCAGGCCGAGGAGGACGGCAAGAAGGGCGCCGGGCACGGTGACGAGTCGGTGCTCGACACGGTCAAGGAAGGCGACACGATCTCGCAGAAGGACGCACTGTCCGCTGTCATGATCCCGTCCGCGAACAACATCGCCCGCCTGCTGGCCCGTTGGGACGCCGGTTCCCAGGAGGCGTTCGTCAAGAAGATGAACGCCACCGCCAAGGAGCTGGGCATGAAGAACACCACCTACACCGACCCCAGCGGTCTGATCGAGACCACCGTCAGCACCGCCGAGGACCAGGTGAAGCTGGGCAAGAAGGCGATGGAGATGCCGGCGCTCGTCGACATCACCAAGCTGCCCTCGTGGACGGACCCGTCCGGCAAGCAGTGGCGCAACTACAACACCCTGCCGCCGTACAACAACGCGATCGGCCTCAAGACCGGCTCCACCTCGAAGGCGGGCGGCAACCTGCTCTTCGCCGGTCTGCAGCGGGTCGGCGGCACCACGCAGCTGATCGTCGGCGCGGTGCTCGGCCAGCACCGAACGCCGATCATCGACACCGCCAACGCCGTCAGCAAGGACCTGCTCACCACGACGCAGGGCGCGCTGGAGGACCGTACGGTCCTGAAGAAGGGCGACGTCGTCGGCGTGGTCGACGACGGGCTCGGCGGTACCACGCCGGTCGTGCTGACCAAGGACGTCAAGGCGGTCGGCTGGAGCGGCCTGACGGTGAAGCTCGGACTGTCGGGCAACGGCAAGACCATCCCGCACGAGGCGAAGGCGGGCACGAAGGTCGGCGTCCTGACGGCGGGCAGCGGGCCCGGCCAGGTGAAGGTACCCGTGGAACTCCAGAAGGACCTGGCAGAACCGTCGTTCGGCGCCAAGCTCACCCGCGTGAGCTGACGGGTCGGAACCGGCCGGGAGGGGCCGCTCGCACCAGGTGCGGGCGGCCCCTCCCGCGTTCGGGTACGTTCGCGGAACAGGCGATTCGTCCCGGTACGGCGGCCGGTAATGTGAAGCGGCGCCACCGGGCCCGACGGTTGTCCCAGCGCTGGCCCGGACGCGAGTCCCGGTAACCCGTTCCCCGCCCCCTCAGTCCCCGTCCCCCATTCCCCATTCCCCGTTCCTCACCCCCGTCCCCTCCCGTCCCCCCGCTCCCCGTGCTCAGGAGTCCGTCATCGGTACCGCGTTGAACGTCCGACCGGCTGCGGACCTCCCGCGTGCCGGAGTGGCGCCCTGGGTGCGGATCGTGGCGGCTCCGTGCGCGTTGGCGCTCGTGCTGGGGCTGTGGGGCATCCGCCGCGGCGGCAGCATCTGGCGCGACGAGGTCGTCACGTACGACATGGCCCACCGCAGCCTCCCCGACCTGTGGCACACGCTGCAGCACGTCGATGCCGTACACGGCCTCTACTACCTCTTCATGCACGGCCTGTTCGCCGTGGTCGGCGGCGGCGTGACGACCCTGCGGCTGCCGTCCGCGCTGGCGATGACGGCGGCGGCGGCCGGGGTTGCGCTCCTGGGGACGCGGGTGGCCGGGCGGCGCGCGGGGATCGCGGCGGGCCTGATCTTCCCGCTCCTGCCACCGGTCCAGGAGTACGCGCAGGAGGGCCGGTCGTACGCGCTCGTCTGCGCGCTGGTCACGTGGTCCACGTACCTCCTCGTCCGCGCGCTCGACGCGAGCGCTGCGCTGGAGGCCGGGCCGGCATCCCCGCCGGGGCCCGAGGCGGGGCCTGTGGCGAAGTCCGCTGTGGGGCCCGAGGTGGGGTCTGCGGCGAAGTTCGCCGTGGGATCCGAGGTGGGGTCTGCGGCGGTCTCGTGGTTGGGGTTGTTCCGCGTGCCCGGGGCCGCGCGGCGCCGGTGGGCGGGGTACGCGCTGGTGACGCTGGTCGCCTGCCTGCTGCACGAGTTCGCGGTGCTGGTGCTGACGGCACACGCCGTGACGGTCGTACTGGCGGGCGTACCGAGCGCCGTGCGCGGCGCGGTCCGCCGTACCTGGCTCGTCGCCGCCGTCGTGGTGGTCGTCGGGCTCGCACCGCAGGCCCTGTTCAGCGCGGGGCAGTCGGCCCAGCTCAGCTGGATCCTGTGGCCCGACCCCGTGCAGCTGGCGACCTTCGCGCTGCTGGCCGTCGTGGGTGTGCTCTGTGCCCGCGTACCGGCACGGGCCCGGGTACCGGTACCGGCCCGCCTACCGACACCGGCCCGCGAAGCGGTGTCGGTCCGCGTACCGGTACCGCCCCAGGACCCGGTGGGGATGCGGCCGCTAGCCCTCCCGCTGCTGATCGCCCCGCAGGTCACCCTGATGCTGCTCTCGCAGCTCAAGCCGGTGTACGTCGACCGCTACGTCCTCTACTACGTCGTCGGCTTCGCCCTCCTGGCGGGCGCCGCCCTGGACCGGGTGTTCCGGCCGCTGACGGGCGACGGCCCGGGCGACCCTCGGGCGGTACGCGTGCGCCGGCGGACGGCATGGGCGCTGGCGGCCGTACTGGTCGGACTGCTGCCCCTGTCCGTCCACCTGCGCGGCCCGGAGAGCCGCAAGGACGACGCCACCGCCGTCGTCCAGGCCGTGCGGGACCTGGCGGAGCCCGGCGACGGGCTGCTCTTCACGCCGGCCAGGCGGCGGGTGTGGACGCTGTCCGAGCCGGAGCAGTTCCGCGGCCTGACCGACCTGGCACTGTCCCGGTCCCCGGCGTCCTCCGGCACGCTGTACGGCACGGAGGTGTCCGCCGACCGCATCGAAGCCCGGATGTACGCTGCTGAGCGCATCGTGGTGCTCGGCGACCCCCATGGCGAACCGGAGGACGAGACCTCTCGGGAGGCTGCCAAGCGCACGGTCCTCCGCGACTCCTTCGAGCGCTGCGCCGTCCGGGACGTCACCGGCGCCCGCGTCTCCGTCTATGCCCGCCCGGGCCACTGCAACGACTGACGCTCACGCCCGCCCCCCGGAAGCTCAGCGCAATCCCCGGAGCCGACGCGATGCTCCGAAGCAGCTCAGCGCGTTACCGCGGAGCCCAGCGCCACCCGGCGCAAGGCGGCCCCTCCTGGCGCCGTCCCTACGCGAGCGGCTCACCCATAGGCGCCCTCCCGGTCCTCCTCCGCCGGCGGCTCCTCCATGTCCCAGTCCCAGTCGGCGTCGGGCTCCGGAGCGGCGGGCCGACCGGCGGCGCCCGTGGCAGCCCTGCCGGAGGCGGCTGCCCCCGAGCCGCTGCCCGGCCGTCCACCGTCCGTCCGTCCACCGTCCGTCCGTCCACTGTTCGTCCGGCTACCGCTCGCCTGGCTACCGCCCGCCTGGGTACCGCCCGTCCGGTTACCGACCGCCCGGCCGTTGCCGGCGGGTCCCTCGGCGCTGGCCGTCTCGGCGCTCGCCCTTCCGGTGCTCGCCCCCTTGGTGCTCGCCCCCTCGGTGCTCGCCTCCGCGGCGCTCGGCCCGTCGGCCAGTACCTCCAGGATGGCCTCGCCGTACTTGGCGAGCTTGTTCTCGCCGACGCCGTTGACCGCGCCCAGCTCGGCGATGCCGGCCGGCCGGGCGGTGGCGATCTCGCGCAGTGTGGCGTCGTGGAAGATCACGTACGCCGGGACGCCCTGTTCCTTCGCGGTCTGCCCGCGCCAGGCCCGCAGCGCCTCGAAGACCGGCATCGCCTCCGCCGGCAGGTCCACCGGCGCGCGCTTGCCCTTCGCGGCCTTCGCCCTGGCCGCGCGCGCGGGCTTCTCCGGCTCCCGCCGCATGAGGACCTGGCGCCCGCCGCGCAGCACCTCGCCGCTCGCCTCGGTCAGCACCAGCGTGCCGTAGTCGCCCTCGACCGCCAGCAGTCGCTGCGCCAGCAACTGCCGTACGACGCCCCGCCAGTCCGCCTCCCGCAGGTCCGCGCCGATCCCGAACACGCTCAGCGCGTCGTGGTCGAACTGAATGACCTTGGCGGTCTTCCGGCCCATCAGGATGTCGACGATCTGCCCCGTGCCGAACTTCTGCCCGCGCTCGCGCTGCAACCGGACGACCGTGGAGAGCAGCTTCTGGGCCGGCACCGTGCCGTCCCACGACTGCGGCGGCGCCAGGCAGGTGTCGCAGTTGCCGCACGGCGTGCTCTCCTGGCCGAAGTAGGCGAGCAGCCGTACCCGCCGGCACTCCACCGTCTCGCACAGCGCGAGCATCGCGTCGAGGTGCGCGGCCAACCTACGCCGGTGCGCCTCGTCGCCCTCCGAGCCGTCGATCATCTTCCGCTGCTGGACGACGTCCTGCAGCCCGTACGCCAGCCAGGCGGTGGACGGCAGGCCGTCCCGCCCGGCGCGGCCGGTCTCCTGGTAGTACCCCTCCACCGACTTGGGCAGGTCCAGGTGTGCCACGAAACGCACGTCCGGCTTGTCGATGCCCATGCCGAACGCGATGGTGGCGACGACCACGAGGCCGTCCTCGCGGAGGAAGCGCGACTGGTGGCGCGCGCGGACCTGCGCGTCCAGCCCGGCGTGGTACGGCACCGCGTCGATGCCGTTCTGCACCAGGAACTGGGCGGTCTTCTCCACCGAGGCGCGGGAGAGGCAGTACACGATGCCGGCGTCCCCGGCGTGCTCCGTGCGCAACAGCTCCAGCAGCTGCCTCTTCGGTTCACTCTTGGCCGCGATGCGGTACTGGATGTTGGGCCGGTCGAAGCTGGCCACGAAGTGCCGCGCCTGCTCCATGTGCAGCCGCGAGGTGATCTCGGTGTGGGTGGCCTCGGTGGCCGTGGCGGTGAGCGCGATCCGCGGCACCTCGGGCCAGCGCTCGTGCAGCATCGACAGCGCGAGGTAGTCGGGGCGGAAGTCGTGGCCCCACTGGGCGACGCAGTGCGCCTCGTCGATGGCGAAGAGGGAGATCTTGCCGCGGTCCAGCAGGCCGAGGGTCTGCTCCACGCGCAGCCGCTCCGGCGCGAGGTAGAGGAGGTCCAGCTCGCCGGCGAGGAACTCCGCCTCCACCAGGCGGCGCTCCTCCAGGTCCTGGGTGGAATTGAGGAAGCCCGCGCGGACGCCGACCGCCCGCAGCGCGTCGACCTGGTCCTGCATCAGCGCGATCAGGGGGGAGACGACGACGCCCGTGCCGGGGCGCACGAGCGAGGGGATCTGGTAGCAGAGCGACTTGCCGCCGCCGGTCGGCATGAGCACGACGGCGTCGCCGCCGCCGATGACGTGCTCGACGATCTCCTGCTGGCTGCCGCGGAACGCGTCGTAGCCGAAGACCCGGTGCAGGACCTCCTGCGCCTCACCGCCCGGTGCCCCGCCGGTCCGCGCATGCTCGCCTGTGCTCGGGCCGGCGCCTGCGCCTACGCCGCCCGGAGCCTCGTCCAGCCCACCGTCCACGTCGTTCATGTCTGGCAGCTTACGAGCCATGGCCACCTCGCCGCTGAGCCTGTGGATAACTACCGCCGACCCAGCCGGGTGTTGGCCAAGGCCTCGTGAGCGAGGTCATAACCGGACCCCGTCGGGGCTCGCCGCGGAGCCGTGGTGCGCGAGCGTCCGGTCACGGAGAGCTTTCGTACGGCTCGCACGCGATACCGTCCCCGTCACGGTCGTCGTGACGGTCCCGCCGCCCTTCGGCGCGCACCCGGATTCTGCGTCGGGCGTCCCTGCGGCGCCACCCGTGCCGCATGCACGTGGGGCGGCGCGGTACGGCCCCCCGCGCCGTACCCCGCCGCCCCGTGTGCCCCGCGGCGTCAGCGCCGCAGGTGGCGGGTGGCCCACTTACGGTGCACCACCGTGTAGACGGTCAGCAGACCGAAGGTCGCCAGCTGCATCAGGCCCGAGAGGCCGGTGGCGGCATCGACGGGAAGCAGGTAGATCATCGGGAGCCTGACGACGGCCTCGGCCAGCATGCCGACGCCCCATACGCAGGTCATGACCGTGAGCGTGCGCCGGAACGCCGGTTCGGTGGCCCAGCGCTGTTCCAACTCGGCGAGCGCGCGCGGCGTGCGTCCCTGGGTGCGCCGTACGACCGCGTAGATCATCGGCCGCCCGGCGACCGCCGTACCCAGGAAGATCAGACCGGCCAGGCCCGTCGGCACCGAGTCCTTGGCCAGGACGAACCGCGCGTCGCCGCTCACGAAGGACAGCAGCAGGCCGACGCCCCACACGGAGAGCATGAACGCCGCGAAGACATCGAAGCGGCGGGGGAGGACCGCCACGTAGACCACGCGGAGCGCGGCGGCGACCGTGGCGCCGAGCATCGAGGGGTACACGTCCACGCCGCACGCCCGCAGGACGTAGTAGACGGCGATCGACAGGCCGATGTCCCAGAAGAGCGTCGAGAACATCTCCCCGAGGCCGTTCCACCACCGCTCGCCCCCACGTGCGGCGGTTGCGGTCTCCTCCGTGTGCGCACTCGTCGCCGCCCCCGTGGCGGTGACTTCCGCTGCGCCCGTGACCGGCTGTTCGCCGGGCCCCTCAGGCCGTTCCGCTGCCGTGTTCGGCTCCATGATCCTCGCCCCCGTGTGCACGGTTCCGACTCCTTGCTGCTTGTCGTTGTAGAGGGATGCGTTCATCGCCCGGTCTCGTTCCCGAGTGCGGCCGCGTCCGCGCCGCCGTCTCCGTCGGCGATCCACGAGCCGTGGAAGCCCGCGGGGACCGCACGCGGCAGCCGGACCGTGGCGACCGGGGCCGCGGTGACGTCGGTGGCGTCCAGGACGAGCAGCTCCGAGCCGGCTCCGGAGCGGTCGGTGACGATCGACAGGAGCCAGCCCTCGTCCTCGGCGTGCGCGTCCTGTGCCGGTACGAGCACCGCCTCGCCGACCGCCCGGTCCGGTCCGACGTCGTGCGTCTGCCGCTCGCCGGTGGTCACGTCGTACCGCACCACCGCGCCGCTCGGTGCGTCCGAGACCAGGTACAGGTACCGGTGGGCGCGGCCCACGTGCCCGGCGTGCAGCGTCGGGAACTCGACCGGGAGATCGTCCAGCGGCGCTTCACTCACGGCTCCGGCCGCCGGGTCGAGCGTCCAGCGGTACAGCACCGGCCCCGGGGCGGCAGGAGCCGCGGCCCTCGCCCCGGAGACGCCCGGCGGGGCCGTCCCGGGGGCCGGAGCCGCCTGGCCGGCGCTCGCGCCGCCGATCGCCTCCCACAGGCCGTTGAAGGTGTCGCGGCCGTACCGGACGGCGTCCAGCACGATCCGCCCCGCCGTGTCCTCCCGGGCGTTGCCGACGTGGAACACGTAGCAGGGTTGGATGTCGAACCACCGCACCGGTCCGTCGCCGGCCCGCTCCATCACGCCCAGCCGGGCGCCGTACGCGTCGTTCCAGCGCATCGGCATGCTGCCCGTGCCGCGCAAGGCGGCATCGAAGGTGACCGGCAGGTCGAGCCAGACCACGTACCGCTCGGTGATCGCGAAGTCGTGCATCATCGTCGGCGCCGGAACGTCGACCACGCGGCTGTGCTCCAGCTCCCCGGAGGCCGACATCCGGTGGTACGTGACATACGGCGGCGTCGGCGCGTATCCGAAGAAGTGCAGCTCCCCGGTGACCGGGTCCTCCTTGGGGTGCGCCGTCATGGCGGTGTGCAGCCGGCCCCCGAAGTCCTCCGGCCCGAGCGTGTCGAGGTCGGGCGTCACCCGGTGCGGCAGGCCGCTCTCACACAGGGCGAGCAGCCGGCCGCCGTGCTCGATGACGTGCGTGTTGGCCGGGTTGTTCGCCAGGTCGCGAGTGCCGTCGGGGCGGGTGGACGGGATGCCGGCGAGGCGGGTGGTGCGCACCCAGCGGTTCCGGTACCACTTGGCGCGGCCGTCCGCGATCCGTATGCCGTGCAGCATGCCGTGCCCGAGGAACCAGTGTGCGCCGCCTCCCCTACCGGGCAGCGGGTTCGGGCCGTTACGGAGGTAGCGGCCGCGCAGTTCCGGAGGCAGCGTGCCGCTGACCGGGAGGTCGTACGCGTCGATCTCGGTCGGTACGGGTGCGAGGTGGCCCGACAGGGCAAGTGGGCGGGGCTCGGTGCCCGAGGGCGCGCTGTCCGCGCCGTGTCCGGCAGTGCCGGGTATGCGTGTCGTCCTGTCGGTCATCGCGTCGTCCATCCCCGTGGGCAGTCCCTCCGTGCGCGTGCCATCCGTGGTCACCGCCTTCTGGCGTGTGGCATCGGATGGCGCTGCCTGCGCTCAACTTCGACAGGTAGAAAGTGACACGTTGGCCGTCACGTGTCAACTTCTACATGTCGTTGAGTTAGTATCGGTGGTGGCAAGAAGAAGGGCGGAGAAGAGCGATGTCGCTGCGGTACGCACTGCTGGGGCTGCTTGCCGACGAGGCGGGCAGCGGGTACGAGCTGACCAAGAGGTTCGAGCGGAGCCTGGACCGCTACGCCTGGCATGCCAAGCACAACCAGGTCTACCAAGAGCTCAACAGGCTGGCCGCCGACGGACTCGCCGAGGTCGTCGAGGAGGGAGCGCGTGGCCGCAAGACCTACGCGATCACCGAGGCGGGCCGTGCGGACCTGCGGCACTGGCTGCTGAACCCGCCCCGCACCCCCGTGGTCCGCAACGAATTCGTGCTGCGGCTGTTCCTCCTCTTCGCGCTCGACCCGAAGGAGGCGCGCAGCGTGCTCGCGGACTACGCGGCGGCGGTCCAGCGGGACCTCGATGCCCTGACCGCGCTGGTCGAGTCCGCGAACTTCGATCCGCACGACGGCGTCCTGCCCGATCCGCTCGCCTTCGGGCACCTCGCCGCAGGCTTCGGCCTGCACATGCTCCCCGCGTCCCGCGACTGGGCCCAGTGGGCCATCACCCAGATCGACAATCAGACGGGCGAGGACGCCGGCCACGAAGGCGCGCGGGAGACCGGGACTTCGGGGGGAGACGGTTCGGCGGAGGACGGCGGCGCCACGAAGGGGAGCGGTGCGGTGGAAGAGACGCCCGGCAGCTGACCGTCAACATCACGCGCCTCCTGCCCTGTTAGAGGGGGATGCCTGGCAGATGCATGTAGATCACGATCGCCCCGCGTGGTCCCGTGCAGGATGAGGGCGTCCGAGCCGCCGTCGTCCATGGCTAGAGGTGCCGTTCATGGCAGTGACCGTCAACGAGATCGATCTCCCGCCACACTTCTGCCCCCTGGAGTCGGCCCGGCACCCGCGTGCTCACCTCGTCGACGAACGGGCCAAGGAGTGGATCCGGCGCAGCCCGATGTGCGCGACCGACGAGGAGCGGGCCTGGACCGTTGCCACCTGCAGCACCGACTTCTTCGCCCGGTTCGCCCCCGATGCCGCCACCGACGACCGACTGTTGTGGACGTCGCTGTGGGTGTACTGGGGCTTCGCCTTCGACGACAGCCGGTGCGACAAGGGCCCGCTCAGCGCGCGGCCCGCCGCGTTCGCCGCCCTGGCCGGCCGCGTGCAGCGCTCCCAGCGCGCACGCGCACGCCATCAGGGCCCCCGTCTTCCCGGCGGCCATCTCCAAGTACTCCTCGGGGCGCACCCGGGCGGTGCTCTCGAAGGCCACGTCCTGGCTCTGGCCGCGCAGCAAGTCCGCCAGCATGCGGGACAGTTCCCCGGTGGCCGGCGCGCTGTACGGCCGAGCGTCAGCGGCGAGTACGGCGAGCGCCCTGACCAGCAGGGCGTCGCCGGTCAGCACCGCCGCAGGGCTCCCGTACCGCGCCCACACGGCGGGCCGGTGGCGACGCAGCGGGTCCGCGTCGATGACGTCGTCGTGCAGGAGGGAGAAGTCGTGCACCAGCTCGACGGCGACCACTCCGGGGACCACGCTCCCGGGCGGCGTGTCGACCGCCATCGCCGACAGGAAGGCGAGGGCCGGGCGTACGGCCTTCCCACCGCCCTGCGCGGCGGGCCCCGCCACTCCGTGCCAGCCGCGGTGATACCCGACGATCTCCCGCTGCGGCGCGGGCAGGTCCTCGACCGCCCGGCGCAGCGCGGGCGTGACGAGCTCCCGCGCCCACGCGAAGAGCTCCGCTCCGTCACCTCCCGCCCCTGCGCCACGCCCGGGGGCCTCGCCCGCGGCGGGCACGGCCGCCGCCATGCTGCTCAGCGCGGACATCCGCACCCCCCGACCGCCGGTCCCCGCCGACGCCGTCCTTCCACCACCCGGCGGCGCGGACAGCCGGTCCCGTATCGGTGCAGGGAGACCTCGTGCCCCACCTACATCACCGACCACGACGTCGTACGCGCACCCGCGAAGGCCCGCGGGTGCGTGAAGAGTTCACTTGCCACGCTCTCACCTAACCGTGCCGGCCCGGGGTAGTCGCCCGCGGCTTGCCCGCACCCGACAAGATCACTGAAGCGGCGTAAGAACTCCCGTTCCATAGTGCGGATACGCCGGCCCCGCGCCTCAACCACCCATAGCTTCCAGTGCGGTTGCCACAACGTTCCGTCGCCACACACGCCGAAGGCCCCGACCGATTCGGTCGGGGCCTTCGTCCTGGTGCCCCCGGCAGGATTCGAACCTGCGACACCCGCTTTAGGAGAGCGGTGCTCTATCCCCTGAGCTACGGAGGCGGGCGGTCAGTGGTGGTGCGGTGCGCCCTGGGTGAAGGGTCACGGCGGGCGGTGTACGCACCATCGGCTGGCCGTGAACAGGGTAGCGGATGGGGTCGCGCCCGGTCTCGCCGCTGGGTGGTCAGACGGTTCCGACGCCCCGGTGGTGGCGTGGCGCGGCCCCGTGGGCGGCCCGGGTCACGCGGGGAAGTGCCAGCTGACCGTGCCGTCGGCGGTGACGATGGCGGCCAGGACGATGAGGTCCGCGGCGCCGAGGGTCATGCCGAGGAGGGCGCGGCCGCGCCGGGTGGTGCCCCGGTGGAGGGCGATGGCGCCCAGGACCAGGGAGAGCGGACCCAGGACGAGGTTCATGACCAGCAGGCCCACGAGTCCGAGGATGAAGGAGGCCACGGCCATGCCGTCGGCCTGGGTCCCCTTGCGGCGGGCGCCGGTCGCGGCGCCGGAGCCGGACTCGGTGCTGGACCCGGTGCCGGACTCGGTGCCGGACTCGGCCTGCACCTCGGTCGCGCCGGTACGGGTGTCGTCGGCGCCGGTACGGGGCGTGTCGGCGGCGGTACGGGTCTCGTCGGACTCGGTGTCGGGGCGGCGGTGGATGAGGGTGGTCATCGACGGGCCTCCTTCGCGCGGTATTCGCGGACAGCGAAGATCAGCAGCCAGGCGGCGATCGCGGCGGCCGCGGTGAGCGTCGCGGCGAGCGGAAGGTGTGCCGCGGTGCCCACGAGCACTCCCAGGAGGAGCAAGGCTGCGACGAGGAAGATCATTTCTGGCCCTTCCAGGTGAGGTGAGTGGCCTTGATCGTTCGGTTGGGTGAACAGTTGGTGTCACACTTGTTCACTGACTTATGAGTCTAGCGCGCCCCCGGGGTGGATCGCGTCGGAGAACGGATGTTTACTGAATGGCATGAGTCACACCACCGGCGTCCGGCAGGCGCAGAAGCAGAAGACCCGACAGGCGCTCCTCGACGCCGGGCTGCGGCTGCTGGCGGAGCAGAGCCTCAGCAGCATCGGGCTGCGGGAGGTGACGCGGCTGGTGGGGGTGGCCCCCGCGGCGTTCTACCGGCATTTCAGGGACATCCCCGACCTCGGCGTCGCGCTGGTCGAGGAATCGCTCGGCAGCCTGCACGGGGTGGTTCGCGCGATCCTCGCCGAGCAGCCGGACGCCGAGGAGCGGATCGATCGTACGGTCGCGGTCGTCGAGCATTTCGTGCGCGAGAACCCGGCGCACATCCGCTTCATCGCGCGCGAGCGGCACGGTGGCGTACGGGCGGTGCGCAGGGCGATAGCCGCCGAACTGGCGCGGTTCGCCGACGAGGTCGCGGCGGCGCTGCGGGAGCAGCCGGTGTCGGACGGCTGGAGCGACGACGACCTGCTGATGCTCGCCGAGATGTACGTCGACCACCTCGTGATGACCGCGTCGGCCCTCCTGGACGCCGCGGACGACGGCGACACTGCCGCCCGCGACCGGCTCGCCGAACGGGCGCGCAGGCAGCTGCGGCTCATCAGCCTGGGGCGGCGGCACTGGAAGGACTGAGCGCTGAGCGCCGGAGGGCGGCGGACTCGGGAAGCTGGCTCGGGAGCCGGACTCGGGAAGCTGGCTCAAGGGCCGGCCTCCGGTAGCTGACTCGGGAGCCGGTCTCGGGCATCGGGCTCGGGCTCGGGATCGGGATTGGGTTCGGGAACTACTGTGCATGGAGGCCCTGCTCCGGGGGGTCGCTCGGTTGGCGTGCGCCCTGCGAACTCCCGGGGTCGTCAGTGGGGTCGGGGCCCGCCGCCCTCGGTGATCAGTGCTGTCGGAGCGTGGTGATCCGTACGCGGAAGGTGTCCGCCGTGCTGCCGGTACTGCCGGCCGCCGGGTGGTCCTCGAGGACCCGGACCGATACGCCGTCGGCGCGGAAGGTCTGGCCGGGGCGGTACGTGGCGTCCGTCAGGTCCGCGCGGACGTTCGGGTCCTCTTGGAAGCAGCCGGCGCTCTTCGGGGTGGCATCGAACACCCGGACCGGGCCCTTGCCCGACGGGACATCGGTGGCGACGCGGTAGACCAGGACGCCGGGTCGGCAGGCCGTCGGGTCGAGCGGACCGGCCCGGCGCGCCTCGACGACGTAGGCGCGGTGCTTCGAGACCGGGACGACGGTGATCTTCGTCCCGCCGGGTACGGTGGCCGCGGTGAGTCGGTGGGTGGTGACCGAGCCGGGCAGGTGCACGCAGTCCACCTGGTCCGGGGCCAGCCACCCCAGCTTCCACTTGTGCCAGCCCAGGAAGTCGTTCTCGGGTCCCCAGTCCACGTCCATCGGGTCCCAGTGGCCCACCGGGTGCGGGTCGGCGCGCCCGTCCGTGAAGTACAGGTCGGGCAGGCCGAAGGAGTGCGCGTTCTCGTGGTTGAGGACCCGGTACGCGCTCGGGCCGGTCTGCCGGCTCCAGATGAACGACACGTTCTTCAGATGCGTCCCGTCGCCCGTCTTCAGGCCCAGCGGTCCGCCGCTGAAGGTGACGGACCAGACGTTCTCGGTCGCCGGCGGGCCTGCCTGCGGCGTGACCAGCACGTTCACCAGGTCGTAGGCGCGGAAGTCCACCGTGCGGTCGACGGCGTGCACGATCTCCTTGGCCAGCGCGTAGTAGCCGTTCTTGGAAGCGGGGCTGAAGGAGGTGCCGCGCCCGACGCGGTACGAGGCCAGGGGGCGGGACATCCGGAACCACTTCAGGACGGGCGTCGAGCGGTAGTCGAGCATGCCGTAGGAGCTGCCGCGGAAGAAGCGGGTGGCGGCGGGGAAGAACTCGCCGTAGCGCTCGCGGGGGCTGATCCCGGCGCGTACGTCAGGGAAGTCGATGAGCACCGTGAGGGCCCGTACGCGGCCGGTGGGGCGGACGAAGCCGGGCGGGGTGGCCGCCGCCTCGGACACGCCGGTCACGGAGCCGGGGAGGGCGCAGGGGCCGGCGGGCAGGGCCGGGACGGCGCCACGTGTACCCGGGGGAGGGGACGAGGAGGACGCCGGGAGGTGTCTGGCCGCCGCTCCAGGGGCTCTTCGTATACCGTCCCCGTCTCCGTCCTCGTGGCCGCGCCCGTCGCCGTCCTCGTGTGGCGCGTCGCCCCGCCCCCGTAGGGCCGCGCCGCGCCGCGCATCCGAGGGCGGTGAGGTGGCCGGCCTGCTGTCGCCGTGCCGGTCGCCGCCGAAGCGGGACCCCGTCGTTTCGAAGGCCGGTACGACCAGCGCGACCGCGAGGGCCGTGGTGACGAGCAGGGCGGACGGTATCTGCCTCATGTGCTCACCCTGGGGCGGCGAGCGCGCGCCTGCCCGCCGGGTTACGTCATCCGGTGGCGGGCGCCCCTGGGGCGCCGGCGTGACACTCGGGTGTGTGGCAGGTCACATTCGAAGCGGGAAATAACCGGGGAGTGCGTCCCCGTTCAACCAGTCGTCCGCGCGAAGCGGGGAGCTGCTCCCCGTTTCCGGAATCGTACGCCGTACCCGAAAGGAGTGAGCCGACGTGAACACCGCTTCCACCGCCGCCACGAAGACGTCCCAGCCCCGACTGCGGGCCGATGCGCAGCGCAACCGGGAGCGGATCGTGGCGGCCGCTCGCGAGATCATGGTCGAGCACGGGGCCGAGGTCCCGCTCGACGAGGTCGCGCGCCGGGCCGGCGTCGGCAACGCCACCCTCTACCGGCACTTCCCGGACCGTGCCGACCTGCTCCGCCACGTCATGCTCTCCGTTCTGGACCGCACGGCGGACCGTGCGGAGCGCGCGCTCGCGGCGGAGGGCGACGACGCGTTCCAGGCACTCCGGGCCTTCGTGCACGCCGCCGTCGAGGAGCGCATCGGAGCGCTCTGTCCGCTCCTCTCCGATGGCGTCGACAAGGACCACCCCGACCTGCTCGCCGCGCGGGACCGTCTGGAGCGGGCCGTCGAGTCCCTCATGGGCGCCGCGCGCGAGAGCGGCCGACTGCGCGCCGACATCGCCGTCGGCGACCTGATGGTCGCGATCACCCAGCTCACGCGGCCGTTGCCGGGCAACCGCTGCACCGACTTCGACAGGTTCGTGCACCGCCACCTCCAGCTGTTCCTGGACGGTCTGATGGCTCCGGCGAGGTCCGAACTGCCCGGCTCGGCAGCCACCTTGGACGACCTCCGGCAGCAATGCCGGCGGTGACGGAGGCCGCCCGCTCCCCGCTTCGTACGGCCGGTCACCGGTGATCCGTCACCGGTAGCCGGCACTCCTTCCCACAACCGGTCCACGCCGCCCACCGTCCACTGCTCACGAACACCCGGCTCGCGCCGCACACCGCGCACGAACGTCTGGCTCGCGCCGCACACCACGCACGAACGCCCGGCGCACGCCACGCCTTTACGCCTCGCCTCACACGACCTTTTTCTTTCTTCTTCGCACCCTAGGTGGATCCACCCATGTCCAAAACCGTCCAGACCGTGGACCCCAGGCGCTGGAAAGCGCTCATATTCATCGCCCTCGCCCAGCTCATGGTCGTGCTCGACGCGACGATCGTGAACATCGCGCTGCCCTCCGCTCAGGCGGACCTCGGGATCTCCGACGGCAACCGGCAGTGGGTCATCACCGCGTACGCCCTCGCCTTCGGCGGACTGCTGCTCTTCGGGGGCCGCGTCGCCGACCTGTGGGGTCGCCGGCGCACCTTCGTCATCGGCCTGACCGGTTTCGCGCTCGCCTCCGCGCTCGGCGGCGCGGCGGGCAGCACCGGGATGCTGCTCGGTGCCCGCGCGCTGCAGGGCGTGTTCGGCGCGCTGCTGGCGCCGGCCGCGCTGTCGCTGCTCGCGGTGACCTTCACCGAGGCGCGCGAGCGGGCCAAGGCGTTCGGCATCTTCGGTGCCATCGCGGGTGGCGGCGGCGCCGTCGGCCTCATCCTCGGCGGCGTGCTGACCGAGTACCTGGACTGGCGCTGGACCTTCTTCGTGAACATCCCGTTCGCCGTGGTCGCGGCGGCCGGCGCGCTGCTGGTCATCCGGGAGCCCGCGGCGGGCCGCAACCGTTCCCGGCTCGACGTCCCCGGCGTCGTCCTGGCCACGGCCGGACTCGTCTCGCTGGTCTACGGGTTCACGCGCGCCGAGTCCGACGGCTGGAGCGCCGGCGCGACCATCGGCCTCTTCGTGGCGGCCGGCGTGCTGCTGGTGGCCTTCGCGGTCGTGGAGTCCCGGGTGCGGACGCCGCTGCTGCCGCTGCGGGTGGTCACCGACCGCAACCGCGGGGGCGTCTACGCCTCGCTCGGCCTCGCCGTGATCGGCATGTTCGGTCTCTTCCTGTTCCTGACCTACTACCTGCAGGTCGTGAAGGGGTACACGCCGGTCACGACCGGTCTGGCCTTCCTTCCGATGATCGCGGGCATGATCACCGGGTCGACGCAGATCGGCGCCCGGCTGATGACCCGGGTCCGGCCGCGGCTCCTGATGGCCCCCGGCTTCCTGTTCGCCGCGCTGGGCATGCTGACGCTGACCCGGATCGACCTGGACACGTCGTACCCGGCGCTGATCCTCCCCGCGTTCCTGCTGCTGGGCCTCGGTATGGGCACCGCCTTCATGCCGGCCATGTCGCTGGCCACGCACGGTGTGCGGGCGCAGGACGCCGGTGTGGCCTCGGCGATGGTCAACACCTCGCAGCAGGTGGGCGGCGCGATCGGTACGGCCCTGCTGAACACCATCGCGGCCGGCGCCACCACGGCGTACGCGAGGTCACACGCGGCCGGTGCGCGCTCTGCCGACGTCCTCCAGCTGCAGTCGATGGTGCACGGCTACACGACCGCCATCTGGTGGGCGGCGGGCATCCTGGCCCTCGCCTCGGCCATCGCGTTCGTCTTCGTCAACACCGGGCGGCCCGGGGCCGGTACGCCGGTCGCGAGCTCGGCGGACGGCGCGGACGCCGCCGAGGAAGTGCCGGTGCCCGTGATGGCGCACTGACGCCGAACAGGAGGAAGGGGCGCCCCTCGGGGCGCCCCTTTCGTGTATGTGAGGCGCCCCTTCCGTGTACGTGAAGGGCGCCCTTTTCGTGTACGTGAGGCGCTGCTTCCCTACGGGTGGCGCTGTTTCCCTACGTGTGGCGCTGCTACTTGTGCGCGATACGTCGCTTCAGGTGCGCGGTCTGCGGTGCGCGGTGCGCTGTGCTTCTCGTAGCCGGCGGGCACCGCGTCCTCGGGGGCTGCGGTCAGCGCAGCCAGGGGAGGTCGGCGCCGTTCGGCTGCAGCCCGTCCGCCACGGTCCGGCAGATGTCGGCGAGTTGCCGTACCTGCTCGGGGGAGAGCCGGTCGAAGACCGCGGCCCGTACGGTCGCGACGTGGCCGGGGGCCGCCTCCTGGAGGATCTTCAGACCCTCGTCCGTGAGGACGGCGTTCTGGCCGCGCTTGTCCGACGGGCAGTTCTCCCGCCGGACCCAGCCGTTCTTCTCCAGGCGGGCGATGGCGTGCGAGAGCCGGGACCGGGTGATCTTGGCGTTCTGGGCCAGCTCCGTCATCCGAAGCCGTCTGCGCGGCGCCTGGGAGAGCTGGACGAGCAGGCCGTAGTAGATGTGCGGCATGCCGGCGTCACGCTGCAGCTGACGGTCGAGGTGATCTTCCAGCAGGGTGGTGGCGTGCAGGTACGACTGCCAGGCGTACTGCTCCTCGTCATTGAGCCAGCGCGGCTCACCGGCCATGTCGTTGCTCATACCATCCACTGTCTCATTGGTCTCGCACCTCTTGAATATTTAACAAGGGTGGCCCGGAGGCTCAGCGCTCTCGGGGGATCAGCGTGACGGCCTGGTGCGCTGCCCGCAGGGCTTCAGGGCGGCCGGTCGTGGCGGCCACGTCCAGCGCGGTGTCCGTCAGCTTGATCGCGTGCGCGTCTCCGTGCGCCGCCGCCCGCTCGAAAGCGTCGGCCAACGCATCGGGGCGGGGACGGTCCGGCGTCTCGGCCGAGGCGCTGTGTGCGGCGTTCCGCGGGCCCTGCGGGCGGCCGGTGCGGCGGGGCGCGTAGGCCGCCGTCACCGCCGCGCTCGCGGCCCAGGCGGCGTGCAGGCTCGACACCCACAGGTGCTCGGGGAGCGCCGGGAGCGTCCGCAGGACGGCATTCGGGGCCGTCGCCGCGTGCACCAGCATCACCGGCGCGGCGGCCGCGTCCACCGCGTACCGGGCGGTGGCCGCCGCGACGACCTCGGCGAGCAGCGCCCGCGCGTCCGCCGGCCCGGCCGCGGGACGCAGCGCCGCCGCCGCGGCGGGCCAGCCCGGCGTCGCCGCCAGCTGGGCCAGCCGCTCCCGGATGCCGCCCTCCTGCTCCGGTACCGGCGGCACCTCCCACAGCGCGGTTTCCGGGCCGTCCTGGCCCGCAGGGGCCGGTACGTCCCCGAGGGGAAGGTGGCGCGCCGCCCAGTAGCCGAGTGCGTGGGCCAGCTCCGCCACGCGAGGCTCCTCCTCGCCGTCCTCCGTGAGCGTGCGGACGGCGTGCCCGACCCGGATGACCGGGTGCGTGGCGGCGCCCGCGATCCCGGGGAGCAGCCGCGGCCACCACTCGGCGAGCACCTCGCGCCACGGGCGGTCGTCGAGCTGCCGGCCCATGTACGCGGTCCAGTCGGTGACCCGGCGGGGGTCGCCCAGGGCCTCCCGCCAGTTGGCGTCGGTGACGGCGCTGTCGGCGCGCGGGCGGTCCTCCAGCTGCGTCTCGTAGGCGTCGAGCCAGCGGTGCACGGAGTCGGCCCGGCCGTGCCGGACCAGCGCCTCGACCGCCATCGGGCCGTGGTTGCTGAGGTACCCGTGGAACTCCGGGCCGTGTGTGTGCAGCCGCTGCAACGCCTCGTCGAGAGTGCCGTCGGTGGAGTGCGCGGAAGCGTCTGTGGTGTCCATGTGCCGAGGCTAGGGAGGCGGGGGAGGGCGCGTAACGGACTGTGGTCCCGATGCCCCTCGAACGGCCGCCCTACGCCGTCCGTCCTATGCCGCCGGGCGTACGCCCCATAGGGGGCCGGGAGGACGCAGCAAGAGGGATCGCCCGGCGCTCGGACGGGACCGCAACGAAGTCGGCCGTCATACCCGACAGGAGGCGTCCGGTATGGCCCTCAGGGTGAAGACATGACGAACACGGCGCATGAGGCGCGGCGCACGCAGGACAAGAAGGCGGCCGGCTGGTCGGAGTTCGCGGCGGCGGAACCCGCGCTCGCGGAGTGGGCCGAGCGGCGGTTCGGCGCCTACCCGCACCACGTACTCGCGACACTGCGGGCGGACGGCTCCCCGAGGCTGACCGGCCTGGAGGCCGACTTCCGCGGCGGCGAGCTGTGGCTCGGCATGATGTCGGGCTCACGGAAGGCGAGGGACCTGCGGCGCGACCCGCGGTTCGCGCTGTACGCCAACCCGGGCGGGGGATCGGACGTGGTGGACGGGGACGTGCGGATCGCGGGGCGGGCCGTGGAGGTCGCCGACGCCGAGGTGCTCGCCCGGTACTCGGCGGAGGCGGCGACGCCGCTGCCGTTCCATCTCTTCCGGGTGGAGCTCACCGAGGTGGTGCGCACCCGTGTGCAGGACCCGCACATCGTGCTGGAAGCCTGGTGCCCGGGCGCGTCGCTGCGCACCATCCGGCGCGGCAACGACGACGCCCCGGCGGTCGAGGAAGCCTCGGCGGTCGGGGGCGCCCCGGCCGTCGAGGACGCCCCCACCACCGATTCCTAGGGGAGTGGGAGTTCTCCAGGGCCGGGGTGGAGGTCTCACGGTTTCTCCTGGTTTCTCCAGGGCTTCTCCAGGGCCGGGGCTACCGCCGTGCGCCCGGGGAGTCGTGGTTCCGGAAGAGGTACAGGGAGACCGCCAGCATGATCGCGCCGAAGAGCGCGCCGTAACCCGTCGCCTTCAGTGCCGTGGACGTTCCCGCGAGGCTGTACAGGAAGCCCATCGTGGCCCCGAAGAGCACGCCGTAGGCCAGCGCCCGGATCTCGATGATCATCCGGTCCTGGACGCGCATCAGGGCCAGCCCGAGGACCACGGTCACCACGGTGGCGATCAGGCCCAGCAGGAACGCGTGGACGCTGGAGGACCCGGTGCTGTGGTCGAGCAGCCCGGCGTAGATGCCATAGGCGACGCCGCCGACGACGGGGACGCCGGTGGTGACCGCCACGGTGTGCCGGCGGGGGGCGGCGGCCGCGGTGGTGCGGGTGCGAGCGTGCGTCTGCATGACGGCTCCTCTCTCTCGCCTCCTTCCAGGAGGCACCCCGCTGTGGTCCCCGTCAACTGGAGCAGCCCGGGCAGTGGGCAGCCGGTAGCGGGCCTCCGCGCCCAGGGGCCTCCTGGCCTCCGCGCCTACGGGTCTCCTGGCTCCGCGCCCAGGGGCCTCCTGGCCTCCGCGCCTACGGGTCTCCTGTCCTACGGGCCTACGGGGGGCCGGAGCCGCCGCCCCTCAGTGCTCGTCGAGTCTCTTCTCGTACCAGGCGACGTCCCAATAGCGGCCGAATTTGAAGCCCACCTCGCCGTACGTACCGACGTGGCGGAAGCCGAAACGGGTGTGCAGGGCGGTGGAGCCGGGATTGGGGAGCGCGATGCCCGCGTACGCGCGGTGCACGTCCTCGCCCTCCAGGGCCTCGAAGAGCGCCTTGTAGAGCAGCGTGCCGGCGCCCCGGCCGGTCGCCTCGGGGGAGAGGTAGACCGTGACCTCGACGGAGGTGCGGTACGCGGGCTTCGGGCGGAAGGGGCTGGTGGTCGCGTAGCCGAGGAGCCGGCCGGACCCGTCGTCCACGCCCTCCCGGGCAACCAGAAGGCGGTGAGGACCGTCTTGGGGGTGGGAGAGCAGCCAAGGACGGCGCTCTTCGGGGGTGAACGGCTCGGTGTCGAATGTGATCGCCGTCTCACGGATGTAGTGGTTGTAGATATCCGTGAGGGCCGCCAGGTCGGCCTCGACGCCCGGTCTGACCTGCACTTCCCCGCACCCCGACATGCCGTGGCCTCCCTCGGTGGGGATGCAGGGTACTGCATGATCAGAAAAACGAGGGGTCGCCGAGGGAATTCTGTCCGGTTTCCAGCCGTTGTTTCCATCAGACGGGGGCACCCGGCCCGCAGACAGCAGGGATCAGGTGTCCCGGCCGCCACCATCCCGCGACCGACTCATCGCTAAGGGAGCACACGCATGGCAACCCGTGCCGTCGCCCGTCGTCAGCCCACCACGAGCGGTGCTGACGGGGCCAACAGTGTTCGCGCCGTAGGCGGGGAGATCGCCGACCGCGACCTGGTCGGCATGTACCTCGACGAGATCGCGCGTACCCCCCTGCTCGACGCTGCCAGAGAGGTCGAGCTGTCGCAGACCATCGAGGCGGGTGTCTATGCCCGGCAGATCTTGGACGGCGAGGTGACCGACGGGAACGCTGCCGGGGCGACGCCGGAGGAGCTGCAGGTCCTGGTCGACGAGGCCGAGAAGGCCAAGGACGTCTTCATCCGGTCCAACCTCCGCCTGGTCGTAGCGGTCGCCCGCCGCTACCCGCGCAGCGGCCTGCCGCTGCTCGACCTCATCCAGGAGGGCAACGCCGGCCTGGTCCGCGCGGTTGAGAAGTTCGACTACGCCAAGGGCTTCAAGTTCTCCACGTATGCGACGTGGTGGATCCGCCAGGCGATCACGCGGTCCATCGCCGACCAGTCCCGCACCATCCGGCTGCCCGTCCACCTGGTCGAGGAGCTGGGCCGGATCCGACGCGTGCAGCGCGAGTTCAACCGCGAGCACGGCCGCGACCCGGAGCACGCGGAGATCGCTGCCGAGCTGGGCGCCAAGCCCGAGCGGATCAGCGACGTGCTGGACTGGGCCCGCGACCCCGTCAGCCTGAACATGTCCGTGGACGACGAGGGCGAGACGCAGTTCGGCGACCTGCTGGAGGACACCTCGGCCGCCTCGCCCGAGCAGTCCGTGCTCACGCTGCTGCGCAGTGAGGAGCTGGAGGACCTGATCGACCGCCTCGACGGCCGCACCGCCTCGATCATCAAGGCGCGGTACGGCATAGAGGACGGCCGCGAGCGGACCCTGACCGAGGTCGGCAAGCAGCACGGTCTGACCCGTGAGCGGATCCGCCAGATAGAGAAGCACGCGCTGCTGGAGCTGAAGCGGATGGCGCACGACACCGGCTTCGACGCCGCGGCGTAATCGCTTCAACGGCTTCAACGACGGCAGCGACTGCAACTGCTGCAACCGCTTCGGCACCACCCCCTGTACGAGCCCCGGCGCCCTCCCCCGTGCGCCGGGGCTCTTTCCTGTCCGCGGCCGGCCAGGGGCCGCACCATCGTCGGCGAGCCGACCCGTCAGCTCCGTCATGCCCGTTTGTGTCTGTCTCGTGCCCGAGTCTGTTTACTTTGCAGAAATCCGGGCGTAGCCTGCTGGTGAAACCACACGTTCGGGCATCGCACGGGTAGGAACCGGACAGGAACCGGACAGGGTTCAGGCAGGAACTGGGCAGAAATCGGACAGGAACGGAACGGACCCAGGTCGCATGTACGCAGCGGAACGACAGCAGGAGATCCTGCGCCTCGCCCGGGACAGCGGGCGGGTCGACGTCCTCTCCCTCGCCGAGGAATTCCAGGTCACCGCCGAGACCGTACGGCGTGACCTGAAGGCGCTGGACCGCGCCGGACTGGTCCGCCGGGTGCACGGCGGGGCCATACCGGCGGGCCGGCTGGACTTCGAGCCCGACCTCGCCGAGCGGGACACCGTCGCCGCCGACGAGAAGGACCGCATCGCGCGGGCCGCCCTCGCCGAGCTGCCCGACGACGGCAGCGTGATCCTGGACGCCGGCACCACCGCCGCCCGGCTGGCCGCGGAGTTTCCCCTGGAGTCCGACGTCACCGTGGTCACCCACGGCCTGCCGGTCGCCGCCCGCCTCGCCGACCACCCCGGCCTCACCCTGCACCTCGTCGGCGGCCGCATCCGGCACCGTACGCGGGCCGCCGTAGACGACTGGGCGCTGCGCGCCTACCGCGAGATCAACGCCGACGTGCTCTTCCTCGCGACCAACGGCTTTTCGCTGGAAGGCGGCCTGACCACGCCCGACCTCGCCGAGGCCGCCGTCAAGCGCGCGATCATCGCCGCGGCGCGCCGGGTCGTGCTGATCGCCGACTCCGCCAAGTTCGGGCAGCAACACTTCGCTCGCTTCGGCGACCTCTCCGACGTCGACCTCCTGATCACCGACACCGGGCTCAGCCCCGAGAACGCCCTCGCCATCGAGCGCGCGGGCACGGAAGTAGTACGCGCATGATCCTCACCGTCACCCCCAACCCCAGCCTGGACCGCACGTACGAGGTGCCCGGCCTGGAGCGCGGCGCCGTGCTGCGGGCCGGCGCCGACCGGGTCGATCCCGGCGGCAAGGGCGTCAACGTCTCCCGTGCGGTCGCGGCCGCCGGGCACGAGACGCTCGCCGTGCTGCCGGTCGGCGGGCCGGCCGGGCAGGCGCTGGCCGACCTGCTGGTGGCCGAGGGGATAGAGGTCGCGCCGGTGCCGGTGGCCGGGGCCACCCGCTCCAACATCGCGGTCGCCGAGCCCGACGGCACCCTCACCAAGATCAACGCAGCCGGGCCCGAGCTGTCGCCGGCCGAGTCCGAAGCGCTGCTGGAGACCGTACGGGAGCGCTCGACGGGCGCCGCCTGGATCGCCTGCTGCGGCAGCCTGCCGCGCGGCCTGGCCCCCGAGTGGTACGCCGACCTGGTCGCCCGCGCGCACCGGGCCGGGGCCCGGATCGCCCTGGACACCTCAGGGCCGTCGTTGACGGCCGCTCTGCGTGCCCGCCCCGACGTGGTCAAGCCCAACGCCGAGGAACTGGCGCAGGCCGTCGGCCGCCCGCTCGCCACCATCGGCGACGCGGTCAAGGCGGCGGAGGAGCTGCGCGCGATGGGCGCCGAGGCGGTGCTCGCGTCGCTCGGCGCCGACGGGCAGCTGCTGGTCGACGCCACCGGCACGTACTACGGCACCGCCGAGGTGGACGCCGTACGGAGCAACGTCGGCGCCGGGGACGCCTCGCTGGCCGGGTTCCTCGCGGCCGGCGGTACGGGTACGCGTGCGCTCGCCGAAGCGGTGGCGCACGGCGCGGCTGCGGTGCAGCTGCCGGGCAGTGTGATGCCGACCCCCGGCGACCTGCGGCCGTCGGACGTGACGGTGACCGACGTGGTCCCGATGGACCGCCCCCTGACGGAGGCCGTGTCATGAACGGTTCTGTACGCCGGGATCGCCCGGCAGACGTTCGTCCTCAAGCACCGGCCGGGCTGGTCGCCCGGACGGGCCGGGAATACAGAGGGAGCCCGCGATGAGTGAGCTGATCACCGCGGACCTGGTCGACCTCGACCTGTCCGCCGACACCAAGGAAGCGGCCGCCAGGTCGCTGGCCGAACGGATGGTGGCGGCCGGTCGCGTCACCGACCTGGACGGGTTCCTCGCGGACGTCGCCGCGCGCGAGGCCCAGATGCCCACCGGGCTGGACGGCGGCATCGGCATCCCGCACTGCCGCAGCGCCCATGTCACCGAGCCGACGCTGGCCTTCGGGCGCAGCGCGGCCGGCATCGACTTCGGCGCGGCGGACGGCCCGGCCGACCTGATCTTCCTGATAGCCGCCCCGGCCGGCGGCGACGCCGACCACCTGTCGATCCTCTCGACGCTGGCCCGGCACCTGATGGACGCGGAGTTCACCGGGGCGCTGCGGTCGGCGGACGACCCGGAGCGGGCGGCCGCGCTCGTACGGGGCGACGAGCCGGCGGAAGCCGACGAGCCCGCCGCTCCGACGACCGGCGAACCCGCCACCTCGGATGCCGGCAAGCCTGCCACCGCGGATGCCAGCACACCTGCCACCTCGGCGACCGACAAGCCTGCTGCCCCTGCTCCTCATGCCGCCGCCCAAACGGACGAGCCCGTGGCTGCCGAAGCCGGCGCGCCCGCCGCTGGGAACGAGACCGCCACGGGCGCAACGGCTCCCGCCGGGGCCCCGTTCCGGATCGTCGCCGTCACCTCCTGCCCGACCGGCATCGCGCACACCTACATGGCCGCCGAGTCGCTGACGAAGGCGGGCGAGACGGCCGGCGTGGAGCTGGTCGTGGAGACGCAGGGCTCGGCCGGGTTCACCCGCCTCGACCCCGCGGTGATCGCGGCGGCGGACGGCGTGATCTTCGCGCACGACGTGGAGGTGCGGGACCGGGACCGGTTCGCCGGCAAGCCGGTCGTCGACGTCGGCGTGAAGGCCGGCATCAACCGCCCCGCCGAACTGATCGCCGAGGTACGGGAGAAGGCCGCGCGCGGCGAGGTCGGTACGCCGACCACGCGCTCCGACGCACCGATGGACCGCGGCGCCGAGGAACAGGACGGCTTCGGCACCCGGCTGCGCAAGTGGCTGATGACCGGTGTCAGTTACATGGTGCCGTTCGTCGCGGCGGGCGGCCTGCTGATGGCCCTGGCGTTCGCCATCGGCGGTTACCGGATCGACAAGGCCCCGTCCGTCGCCGAGCACTTCATCTGGACGGACACCAGCAGCTGGGCCGCGCTGCTCTTCCAGGTCGGCAACGTCGCCTTCACCTTCCTCGTGCCCGTACTGGCCGGCTTCATCGCGTACGGCATGGCCGACCGGCCGGGGTTGGTACCCGGCTTCGTGGGTGGCTCGATCGCGCTGACCGTCAACGCGGGCTTCCTCGGCGGTCTGATCGCCGGTCTGCTCGCGGGCGCGGTGGTGATGGCGATCCAGCGGGTGCGTGTGCCCGCGCCGCTGCGCGGCATCATGCCGGTGGTGGTGATCCCGCTGATCTCCTCGGCGGTGGTCGGGTTCCTGATGTTCCTGGTCATCGGCAAGCCGATCGCCGCGCTGCAGAAGGCGCTGACCGACTGGCTGTCCGGCCTCACCGGCGCCAACGCCGTCATCCTGGGCGTGATCCTCGGCCTGATGATGTGCTTCGACCTCGGCGGTCCGCTGAACAAGGTCGCGTACGCCTTCGCGGTCGGCGGCCTGGCCAACCCCAACGACGGCAGCCTGAAGGTGATGGCGGCGGCGATGGCGGCCGGCATGGTCCCGCCGCTGGCCATGGCGCTGGCGACGACCGTGCGCGGCAAGCTGTTCACCAAGGCCGAGCGGGAGAACGGCAAGGCCGCCTGGGTGCTGGGTGCTTCGTTCATCACCGAGGGCGCTATCCCGTTCGCCGCGGGCGACCCGCTGCGCGTCATCCCCGCCTCGATGGCGGGCGGCGCGGTCACCGGCGCGCTGTCGATGGCCTTCGGCTGCACCCTGCGCGCCCCGCACGGCGGCATCTTCGTGGTCCCGCTGATCGGTCAGCCGCTGCTGTACCTGGTGGCGATCGTGGCCGGCGTGGCCGTCAGCACCGCCCTGGTGGTCGTCCTCAAGGGGCTGCGGAAGTCCGGTACGGAGCAGGGCGCTCCGGCAGCCGCCGAGGACGCGGAGCAACCGGCCGCCGAGAGCTGGCAGGAGCCGGTCGCGGTCTGACGCGCCCCGCCACCGCGGACGGTCCGGCGCTCCTGTACGAGCGGTCCGCCCCTGTACGAGCGGTTCGGCGCTCCTGTACGAGCGGTCCGGTGCTCCCGTACGGGCGGACCGCCCCCGAAAGCACACCACCCCGCTGCCAGTGCCCGGCAGCGGGGTGGTGTCTGTCTTCGCGTAGCGAGTGAGTGGAGTGAGTGGTCAGGCGGCGCTGCCGGCCTTCCACTGGTCCCACGACATGTTCCAGCCGTTGAGGCCGTTGTCGGGCTTGACCGTCTCGTCCTTGGAGTTCTTCACGACGACCACGTCACCGATGAGCGAGTTGTCGAAGAACCACTTGCCGGGGGTGTCGCCGTTGGCGCCCTTGACGTCGCGCAGGCCCACGCAGCCGTGGCTGGTGCCCGCCTGGCCGAAGATCGAGGGCGAGCCCCAGTAGTTGCCGTGGATGAACGTGCCGGACGAGGACAGCCGCATGGCGTGCGGCACGTCCTTGATGTCGTACTCGCCCTTGCCGTCCTTGCCGGTGAAGCCGACCGTGGAGCCGTCCATCCGGGTCTCCTTGAACTTCTCCGAGATCACCATCTGACCGTTGTAGGTCGGGTTCTCGGGGCTGCCGCCGGAGATCGGGATCTTCTTGAGGGTCTTGCCGTCCCGCTCGACCGTCATGGTCTGGGTGTTCATGTCGACGGTGGAGACCTGGGAGCGGCCGACGGTGAAGGTGACCGTCTTGTCCTGGACGCCGGTGACGCCGTTGGCGCCCTCCACGCCGTCCAGGTCTATCTTCATCGTGACCTTGGAGCCGGCCTTCCAGTAGTCCTGCGGACGGAAGTCCAGGCGCTGGTTGCCGAACCAGTGGCCGACGACCTCCTGGCCGCTGCTGGACGTCACCGTGATGTGCGACTGCACGGCCTTCTGGTCGGTGATGGCCTTGTCGAAGTTGAAGGACACCGGCATGCCCACGCCGACGGTCTTGCCGTCGTCCGGGGTGAAGGTGCCGATGAAGCTGTTGGCGGGCGAGACCGTGGTGAACGTGGAGTTCTCGGTCGCGGCCCGGCCGTCGGAGTCCTTGGCCTTCGCGGCGAGCTGGTACTTGGTGCCACGCTCCAGCTGTACGTCCGGCTTCCAGCTGGCGCCGTCGCCGGATATCGAACCGGCGATCTTCTCACCGGTGTCGGCCCTGGTGAGCGTCACCTGCGTCAGCTTGCCGCCACTGACCTTGACGTTCGTGCCGTTGATGCTGGCGCCGTTGGAGCCGTCCTTCGCCGAAACCTTGATCTTTGCGTCCGAGGCGTCCTTGGCGGCCGCGGCGTCGGCCCCGGCCTGGCCGTCCTTGTTCCCGGCTCCCGTGGCGTCACCACCACAGGCGGTCAGGGCCAGTGCGCCGGCCGCGAGCAGTGCGGCCGCCGCGAGGCCGCGACGCCGCAGCGAGCGCGCGGGGCGCGAATTGCGGGGCTGTGCGGGCGCGGCGTTGTCCGGCGTTGTCACGAGCTGCTCCTGGCAAGAGTGTTGGTCCACTGTTTCTTAAACAGCGACTGTGAGCCGTTTTGGTTGCAGCTCTCCATATGTTGTGACAGATGTCACACGTGTGGGTGAAGTGGCTGGTCGGATGGGCCGGCCAACCACTCCCGGAGCTGCGCACCGTGTTCGTCCAGCCGCGGCGGCGCGGTGGGTTCGGCCACCGGCGTACGCGAGAGCCGCAGCGGGCTGCGTACCTGCGGTACCCGATCCGCGCCGACCGGAACGATCGGATCCAGCCCTAGTTCGGACGCGAATTCGATGGCTTCGCTGAGGGTGTTGACGGGGCCGCACGGCACCGATACCGCGCTCAGCCGCTCGGTCCAGCCGCGCGGGGTGTCCCCGGCCAGCCGCGCCTCCAGCTCCTTGACCAGCTCCGTACGGTGCGCCACCCGGTCCGGATTGGTCGCGAACCGCGGGTCGTCCGCCAGTTCCGGGGCGCCCAGCGCCGTGGCCAGCGCGCGGAACTGCCGGTCGTTGCCCACCGCGACCGCCAGCAGCCCGTCGCGGCAGGCCAGCGTCTCGTACGGCGCGATGCTCGGGTGCCGGTTGCCCATCGGGCCCGGGTCGCGGCCGGTGGCCAGATGGCCGGAGGCCTGGTTGACCAGCGAACCCAGTAGCGAGGACAGCAGGTTCACCTCGACGTGCTGGCCCTCGCCCGTACGGTCCCGGTGGCGCAGCGCCGCCAGGATCGCGGTCGTCGCGTCCTTCGCGGTGAGGACGTCCACCAGCGCCACGCCCGCCTTCAGGGGCGGCCCGCCGGGCTCGCCGGTGATGCTCATCAGCCCGCCGACCGCCTGCACCACGAAGTCGTAGCCGGGCAGGTGGGCGCCCTCGCCCGAGCCGAAGCCGGTGATCGAGCAGTGCACCAGGCCCGGGTTGGCGGCGAGCGAGGACGCCGGGTCCAGGCCGTACTTGGCCAGCGCGCCGGGCCGGAAGTTCTCGATCAGGACGTCGGCCCTGGTCGCCAGCTCGCGGGCGGCCTCGGCGTCGTCCGGTGCCGAGAGGTCCAGGGCGAGGCCGTACTTGGAGCGGTTCGCGGCATCGAAGTACGCGGCGGTGCCGTCGGCCGCGAACGGCGGGCCCCAGGACCGGGTGTCGTCGCCGGCCCCGGGCCGCTCGACCTTCACCACCCGGGCGCCCAGGTCGGCCAGGGTCGCGGCGGCCAGCGGCCCCGCCAGCACCCGGCTGAAGTCGGCGACGAGCACCCCGTCGAGCGGCTTCGGCAGGTCCGTACGATCCACGCGCACTCCTCCGTCGGGTATTCGGCTTGTCCGGTGGTCCAGTGGTCGGGTGGGCCGGTTGTCCGGCTTTTCCGTACGGCTGGGCCGGTTGTCGTATCGAGTGAGTGGTGCGCCGCCATGCTGGCGGACGATCTTGGCCGGGCGGAACCCGCCGATGCGTCCAACGTGCCCCGCCGGACCCCACCGCGTAGGAGTGGTGCGGACGTACCGGTGAAACGGGCGGAATTCGGTACACCGCGCCGCGGACCGCCGGATTATTGCGAGGGCGGAGCGGAATCGTGGCCGGATTCATGCGGTCGTACCGGCGTTTCTTGAGGGGGGCGCACCTGATGCGGTGGGATGAGGGATGGTTGTGGCGTGATGCGGGAAGGACCCTGAGTGATGCGGGAAGGTCCGGTAGTGATGGGAGATGCATCACTTCGGGGCCTAAGTCCTATAAAAACCTGTCATAAGTGCCGAGGCGTGGTGTCTACTGATCCGCGTCAGTCGACGGTGCCGAGCGCGCCGGCGCCGCGCCCGTACGCCATGGAGGACCGGATGCTCCCCTCCGTCTCGACCCTGCAGCAGATCGGCCTGGCCGTCCTGCTGCTCGCGACCCTCGCCTGGGCCGTCGGGCTGATCAGAACCGTCCGCAGGGACCGCCCCGCGCCCCAGCCGCCGGGTACGGCACCGCGGCTGCTGAAGGCCGTACCGCGGCAGGTCGTCCCGCCGTCGGAGAGCGTCGAGCTGACCGCGGCCGAGCGCGAGGCGTTCGCCGGACTGGTTCGCGAACTGACCAGGCGTCACTGAGACGGCAGCACCGCCGGCCCCCCGACAGTCGGTGGGTCAGCGGGTGAGCGGGTGTCAGCCGACGGGCTGGGGCCGGTGGTCTGTGGCCGGTGGCCGGTGAGTGGGCGTCAGGTTGTGGGGGGTGGCTGCCGGTGGCCGATGAGTGGGCGTCAGGCTGCGGGGCGGTGGCTGTGGGTGGCCGGTGAGTGGGTGTCAGCCGACCGAGCCGAGTTTGAGCAGCGCCAGTGACGCCAGCATCTGGACCGCCACCGCGCCCACCGCCCGCAGCGTCGGCAGATGGTGCTGACCCCGGATCAGCAGCACCGCCAGCGCGCAGCCGAAACCCCAGGTCGTCAGCGCCACCGCCTGGGCGACGGGATGCTGCTCGGGGAGGACGAAGGCCAGCAGCAGCCGCGGCAGGTCCGTCACCCAGAACACCACGACGAACAGGCTGGCCGTCGGGCGGAGGCGGCCGTTGCCACCGAGCGTGCGGGCCATGGCGTGCGTGACCAGCCCCAGTCCGAGGCTGGCGACCAGCACCCCCGCCTCTGTGATGCCGGCGAGCTGCCACGCCACCTCGCGCGGCCCGGTCCGCCACTGGGACCGGAACGTCCCCGAAGCCAGCAGTCCCAGCGCGCCGCTGAGCAGCGTCAGCAGCACCGCGGCGCTGCACGCACCGCGGTCACGCGCCTCGTCCAGCACCTCCACGGGGCGGTACCAGAGCCCCAGAACCAGCCGGTGCCACCACAACCGGCGCCGTGGGGCGGACTGCGTCGCGGGGGCGGGCTGGACAAGTGTGGGCGGCGGTATGGACATAAGGCCGTTTCTACCACCGGGATTCGTACGGTGATCGGGCGGGAGCGGTGCGGTGCGGTGTGCCGGGGCGCGGCAGGAGTGTGAGGACCAGGGCCTTCAACGCCCGCAGTCCCGCCAGTGCTCTCAGCGCCCTCAGGGCTCTCAGGGCGCTCAGCCGCTTCCGGGCTCCTCGTACAGGTCGCTGTACGAGGGGAAGACGCCGCCCGGCCCCGCCACGCTCTCCGCGGCCAGTACGGCCTTCACGACGGCGCGGGTCAGCACATCGGCGCCGGCGGCCAGGATCTCGTTGACCGCGCCGGCCTCCGCGTGTACGGCGAACGCCGGATCGGCCGTCGCGCTCTCCGGCGCCACCGGCCGGTCCCCGGTGGCCAGCGTGAAGACCGTGTCGCCGTCCGAGAGCAGATGCACCGGGCGTATCGCGCGGGCCAGCCCGTCGTGCGCCGTACCCGCCAACTTCTGCGCCTGAGCGCGGGTGAGGGCGGCGTCCGTGGCCACGACGGCGAGGGTGGTGTTCAGCGGTGGGCGTGCCGACTCCGCCGAGCGGGCGGCCGACTCCGCGCGGGCCGCGGCCAGCCGCCGCACCGCCGCCGCGTGCGCCTCGGGCGCCGGCGGCTGCGTCTCGCCCTGGTACAGCCGCCCGTAGAGCAGTCCGGTCGCCGGGTCGACCGGCGAACCGGCGGCGTTGACCACCGCCAGCACCGACACCGTCACTCCCGAGGCCAGCACGACGCTCGCCGTGCCGACGCCCCCCTTCAGTCCGCCGGCCACCGCGCCCGTCCCCGCGCCCACGTTGCCCTGCGGTACCGCCGCGCCCGGAGCGGTGCGGTGCGCCGCCTCCACGGCCGTCCGGCCGAGCGCCGCGTCCGGGCGGGCCCGCCAGTCGCCGCCCCGCCCGAGGTCGAAGAGCGCGGCGGCCGGCACGATCGGCACCACCTGGGTCGGCTCCGGCCCCACCTGGAAGCCCCGCCCGTGGTCCTCCAGCCAGGCCGCCACGCCCGATGCCGCGTCCAGCCCGAAGGCGCTGCCACCGGTCAGGACGACGGCGTCCACGCGCTGCACCAGATTGCGCGGGTCCAACGCGTCCGTCTCGCGGGTGCCGGGTCCGCCGCCGCGGACATCGACGGCGGCGACCGCGCCGCCTTCGGGGGCGAGGACGACGGTCGTGCCGGTGAGGTGCCCGCTGTCGATGCGCTGCGCGTGCCCGACCCGGAGGCCCGGTACGTCCGTCAGCGCGTCACGGGGACCGTGCTCACGGGGGCTGTGCTCACGGATGTCGTGCTCACGGAGCTCGTGCTCACGGGGGCCGTGCGGAATGCGGGACGGGGTGCCCGGTACGTCAGCCATGCGTCATGCGTACCACGCGGCATACGGCGCCGGGCAGGCCGCGCCGCCTGGCCTCGGGGCGGGGCGGGGCTGGGCGGTCGCGGAGATCCGGTTGCGCCGATCCGGTTGCGCCGGTCCGGTCCCGCCGGTCAGGACTCGTACACCCCCGGTTCAGAGACCCCGACTCGGACACCCCGGCTCAGAGGCCCGTGCTCAGAGGCCCGTGCTCAGAGGCCCCGGCTCGGTCACCCGGGCTCAGGGGCCTGGGCTCAAGGGCCCGAGGGGCCCATCACGATGACCGGGTGCTGGGCCGGGTCCAGGGTGCGCAGCAGCTCGCGCATCTTGTCGGCCTTGAGGCTGACGCACCCCTGGGTCGGGCCGTCGTGGTCGACGTGCAGCCAGACGCCGCCACCCTTGTCCGCGCCTTCGGGGCGCCGCCCGTCCAGCGGCGAGGAGCCCGGCACGCGGTTGTAGTCGATCGCGATCACGTAGTCGAAGGCGCCGGCCAGCGGCTCGCCCTCCACGCCGGACCCGTTGGCCACGAAGGAGGAGTCGTGGTCGTACGGCAGCTTCGTACCGCGCGGCGCGGCCAGCTTGCCGCCCGCGTCGCTCAGCGTGAACACCCCCTCCGGGGAACGCAGGTCGCCGTAATGGTGATCCTTCGTCCAGCCCTTGGCGGCATTGTGTGCCGGCCAGGCGTCGCCCGCGTGCCACTTCTCGGAGCCCTTGGCGCGGGTGTAGAGCGTGACGGTGGAGTCGTGGGAGTCGGTGTCCTCGCCCGTGACGACCAGGACCTGCCGGGACTTGGCCGGAATGCGGTCCCGCATCGACGTGTCGAGCCCGGGGATGTTGCCCGGCTCGGACCGGACGGGCGAGCCCTGCTTGAGGCCGGTCGGCCGCTGCTTGGACGACGCGGCGGCGGGGCGGTCCTGCGCCGTGACAGAGGTGCCGTCGGCGCGGTGATCGTCCCCCGAGGCGGGCCAGGCGCACAGCGCGGCGCCCACCAGCACCACCACGGCCGCACCCCCGGCGGCCTTGCCGCGTCGGGACAGGCGTATTCGCTCACTGGGCTGGGCGTGCCGGCCTGCCATGGTGTGACAACTCCTCGCGCGACGGCGCTTGCTGGGCATAAAAGGGGGCAATACGTACCCTACCCTTCCCGGGACGAGTTCAGTCTCCCGGGCCCTTGCTTCCGCCTGTTCCGCACATCATGCCCTGAGGCGCTCGGTCCCCACGGGACGCGGGCATCCCCGGGCGCGCGGCGGACAGTTGGCGCGCGTACTGTACGGCGGCCCCGGCGGCCGGTGCCGCCCGGACCCCGGGGATGACCGGATCCAGCCCCCCGGGCGGCCCCTGTGTTTCCCGCTGAGGGTGAGCCGCGGCTGCGGGTGGGGCACCATGGACAGGGGGAGCGCGGAGAAGCGGCAGGAGCGAGGACGTGACCGACATACCCACAGCAGCACCGCGGCCCGAGGGGCCGGCAGGCGCCCCCCAGGAGGGGCGTGCGAACACCGCTGGCCGCTCAGACACCGCTGGCCGCTCGGGCACCGCTGGCCGCTCGGACATCGCGGGTCGCCCGGACCTCGACCGGCTGCTGCGCCGCTTCTACACCGCCGCCTTCGCCGACCCGCTGATCGGCCCGTTCTTCACCGACGTCGCGGGCACCGACCTGGACGCCCACCTGCCGGCGATCACCGACTTCTGGGAGCGGGCGCTGTTCCGCACCGCCGACTACCGCCGCGACGCCTTCGGTGTGCACGCCGGACTGCACCGTGCCCGCCCGCTGACCGCCGCGCACTTCGGGCGCTGGGTCCAGCTGTGGCACGCCACCGTGGACGGACTGCACGCCGGGCCGCGCGCCGAGCGCGCCAAGAACCAGGGCGAGCGGGTAGCGGTGTCGATGCTGCGCCGCCTGTACGGGCGGGCCGCGGACACCGGCGGCGGCCCGGGCGGCTTCATACCGCTGGCCGCCCTGCGCCTACGAGCACCGGGCCAGGCCCTACCGGGGTAGGCGCCAGGCCTTGCCGGGGTAGGCGCCAGGCCCTGCCGGAGCAAGGGAGCGGGACTCCGGTCGGCCGGGGGGGGAGGCGCCGGGGGGAGGCGAGCTCCGATAGGCCGAGGAGGCGAGCTCCGGTAGGTCAGGGCAGCCGGACTCCGGTCGGTCGGGGCAGCCGGGCTCCGGTAGATCAGGGCAGCCGGGCTCCGGTAGGTCAGGGCAGCCGGGCTCCAGCTGTGTGGTCCGTTCCGCCCGCCGTCCGGGGTGTCGTCCGCGCCGCCGGCACCGACTCCACGATCGAGGGGAAGGCGGGCGTGGACAGGACGCGCGTCAGCCGGAAGTCCGCCGCCGACAGCAGCGTGGCGTACTCCTCGGCGGTTCGCTCCCGGCCGTCGACGACCGCCATCATCGCCACGTCCATCGCCTTCCCGTAGTGCGGCGCGTTGCCCGGCGGCAGCACGGCGTCCACGATCAGCAGCCGGCCCTGCGCCGGGACCACGTCCCGCACCCGCCGCAGGATGTCCACGCACGCGGAGTCCGGCCAGTCGTGCAGCACGTGCTTGAGCACGTACACGTCGCCGCCCTCCGGTACGGATGCGAAGAAATCCCCCGTCTCGGCGCACCAGCGGCCCGCCAGATCCGGCACGTCCAGCACGTGCCGGGCGATCGCCGGCTCCTGGTCGTGGAGCACCCCGGTGACCGAGGGGTGCAGCTCCAGGACGGCGCGCAGCAGCCCGCCCCGCCCGCCTCCGACGTCGACCACCGTGCTGCCCTCGGGGAACGGGTAGCTCTCCGCGACCAGCCCGTCCACCGGCCCGGACAGGGACGCCATGCCCGTGTCGAACAGCTCCCGCGTACCGGGGTCGGCGGCCAGGAACTCGAAGAGCGGCGCCCCGAAGATCCGGTCGAAGGAGGGTCCGGCGGTCCGTACCGTCTCCGCGAGCGCCGCCGAGGACCGCCGGAACGTCTCGTCGGTCATCATCAGCACCGCGTCCCGCAGCGAGTGCGGCTCATCGGAACGGAGCGGCCGCGCGCCCGGCGTCAGATGGAAAGCGCCGGTCGCGTCTTCGCGGAAGATGTCCCGGGTGGCGAGGTAGCGCAGCAGGCGCCGCAGGTGGGGAGCGTGTGTGCCGGTGGCGGCGGCGAGCTGCTCGACCGTACGCGGCCCCTCCGCGAGGTGGTCCGCGATGCGGTACTGCACGGCGGTGCGCAGCGCGGCGGAGAACAGGTGCCCCAGCGCATGCTCGATCAGAAACGCGACCGGGTCCTCCGGCACCCGGCCGTCGGCGGGGTTCGCCGGACGGCCGGCGAGCGGGGCCGTGGGCGGGTTCGTGGGCCGCTCCGTGGACCGGCCGGCTGATGATGTGGTCAACGTCCGCCTCCCGTCACTCACATGAACCGGGTCACTCACATGCGCCGAGCTGAGTCGTCCCGTATCGAGGGTCCACCGTGGCAGCGCGGGGCCCGCCTGTCACCGTCGCCTCCCGAACACCCTGCGAACTCCGGCCACCTGAGACCTCCTGTCGGCCTTGCCACCGAGGGGCTACGGCCCTGTTACCGCGGGGCGTACGGTCGTGTTACCGAGGGCGTTCGATCCTGTTGCCGAGGGGCGTACGGCCCTGTTACCGCCCGGTCGTGGCGGGTGTCCGGTGGCACTCGCCGACGCGCCGCGTCCTCTGTCCCGGTACGGGATTTCCGTGATCGAATACGGCACATGAGCGATCGTGCGCGTGAGATGGTCCTGGCCCCGCTCGACGCCCGCATGGCGGACCTCGAAGCCCTCTACGAAGATCTCCACCGGAACCCCGAACTCTCTTTCCAGGAGACCCGCACCGCCGCCGAGGTCGCCCGGCGCCTGAAAGCCGACGGCTTCGACGTGCTCACCGGCATCGGCCGTACCGGTGTGGTGGGCGTGCTGCGCAACGGTGACGGACCGACGGTCCTGCTCCGTGCCGACATGGACGCGCTGCCCGTGACCGAACAGACCGGACTGCCCTACGCCTCCACCCACGAGGGCGTCATGCACGCCTGCGGCCATGACGTCCACGTCACCTGCCTGATCGGCGCCGCCGGGCTGCTGGCCGCCGGCCGTGACCACTGGTCCGGCACCCTCGTCGCGCTCTTCCAGCCCGCCGAGGAGGACGGCGGCGGAGCCCAGAAGATGATCGACGACGGCCTCTACGAGAAGGTCCCGGTGCCGGACGTGGTCTACGCCCAGCACGTCGCGCCGCTGGGCGCCGGCCTGATCGCGTACCACGACGGCGCCTGCATGGCCGCCGCCGACAGCCTGCGGATCACCTTCCACGGCACCGGCGGCCACGGCTCGCGCCCCGAGACCACCGTCGACCCGATCCTGATGGCCGCCTCCTTTGTGCAGCGCGTGCAGTCCGTCGTCGCCCGCGAGACCGCGTCGAGGGAACAGGTCGTCGTCACCGTCGGCTCCTTCCACGCGGGCGACGCCCCGAACGTCATTCCCGACCACGCCACCGTCCAGCTCAGCATCCGCACCTTCGACGAGGAGGTGCGCGCTCGCGTGCTGGCCGCCGTGGACCGCATCGCCCGCGCCGAGGCCGCGGCGTCCGGTGCGGCGCGCGCCCCGGAGACGGAGACCATCGCCGACTTCCCCGTCACCCGCAACGACTCGGACGCGCTGCGCGAGGTCAACGCCTCCTTCGCCGGGCTCTTCGGCGAGCAGGCGCTGTTCCCGTACGACCCGGCCTCCGGCAGCGAGGACGCGGGCCTGCTCGCGACCGCTGCGGAGGCGCCGCTGTACTACTGGTGGCTCGGCGGCTGGGACCCCGCCGCCTTCCGCAAGGCGCTGGAGGCCGGCCGGATCTCCCAGGACATCCCCTCCAACCACTCCGCACGCTTCGCCCCCGTCCAGCAGCCCACCCTCACGATGGGTACCCGGGCCCTGGTGGCGGCGGCCCTCACGGGCCTGGGGAAGGAGGGGGCGGAGGCCTGAGAACGGCGTCCCGGCCGAAGTCCGGGCCGGTGTCTCCATCGGTGTCCCTGCCGGTGTCCTCGCCGGTGTTCCCGCCGGTGTTCGGGTCAGCGTTCCGGCTGCCGGTGCTCCGGCCGGTGTTCCGGTCGGTGTTCCGGTCGTGGTGTTGACCTTGTCCTTGGGGCAAGCCCCAGCCTCGGTCGTGGAAGGCGGCCGGAGCCCGGCCCGGCTCAGGGAGTTGGGTGTTGGGCTGCGGCATGCCGGCGGTGGTCGCGTACGGGGAGGCGGTGACGGCGGTGGACGGCGATCTGCTGACGATCGGGGCGTTCGCACGGGCATCCCGGCTGTCCCCGAAGGCGCTGCGGCTCTACGACGACCTGGGCCTGCTCCGCCCCGCCCGCGTCGACCCGTTGAGCGGCTACCGCTTCTACGCCGAGGACCAGCTCGAACGGGCCCGCCTGGTGGCGTGGCTGCGCCGCCTGGGCATGCCGCTGGCCCGCATCAGGACGGTGTGCGACCTGACCCCCGCCGAGGCCGCCGCGGACATCGCGGCGTACTGGGCGGGCGTCGAGGCGGACACCGTGGCCCGCCGTGACCTGGCCGCCTTCCTCATCGACCAGCTGCGAGGAAGGGACCCTGCCATGACCCACGGGACGATCACCGGCATCCGCTACGCGGCCCTGTCGGACACCGGACTGGTACGCGAGGGCAACCAGGACACGGCGTACGCGGACAGCCGCCTGCTCGCGGTCGCCGACGGCTTCGGCGCGGACGGCGCGGCGGCCGGCACCGCCGCCATCGAAGCGCTGCGCGGACTGGGGGACGGGCCGGACCCGCTGCCCGGCGACATCCTGAACACCCTCAGCGAGGCGGTCGGGCGTGCCAACCGCGCCGTCGCGGAGCGGGGCGCGGGCGAGGACAGCGGCACCACCCTCACCGCGATGCTGTGGACCGGCTCCCGGCTGGCGCTGGTGCACGTCGGCGACTCCCGCGCCTACCTGCTCCGCGACGGCTGCTTCTTCCGCATCACGCACGACCACACCCTCGTCCAGTCCCTCGTCGACGAGGGCCGGCTCACCCTGGAGGAGGCGGCCGCGCACCCGCAGCGGTCCCTGCTGCTGCGGGCGCTGGACGGCCGGGACGGCGAGCGCTCCGTGCCGGACGTGAAGCTGCCCGACGCCCGGCCCGGCGACCGCTACCTCCTCTGCTCCGACGGCCTGTACGGCGTGGTCCGCGACGCCGACCTGCGCGGCGTCCTGGCTTCCGGCGGCACGCCCGAACAGGCCGTCCGCGACCTGATCGAGCTGGCCCGCGCGGCCGGGGCCCCGGACAACGTCAGCTGCGTCGTCGCGGACACGCTTCCGGCCGCGGCGTAGCGGACGGGGCGCGGCAGAGGGCGCGGCAGGGCCGGCGGCGGTGTCCGCTGCGGTGTCCGCTGCCGAGTCCGCTGCGGAGTCAGGCCAGGCCCTTGAGCATCCCGTGCCAGTAGAACTGCGGCAGCCCGTACCGCTTGAGGAACCACATGTCCGTCCGCTCCTTCGCCGTGTCCACGAACGGCACCGAAGGAGCGGGCTTCAGCTCGTAGTCGAACTCCGCCAGCAGCATCTTGTGGCGCGCGGTGACCAGCGGACAGGACGTGTACCCGTCGTACCGGGCCCGGAGCGGCCGGCCACGCAGCGAGTCCCGGAGGTTGGCGACCACCACCGGGGCCTGCTTGCGGACCGCCGCGCCGGTCTTGGACGTCGGGAGGTTCGCCACGTCCCCGAGCGCGAACACCTCGGGATGGTCGGGGTGCTGCAACGTCGCCGGGTCGGCCTTCACGTAGCCGAAGGGCGAGTCCGGGTCGGCCAGCGGTCCGCCGGCTATCCACTCGGGGGCCGCCTGCGGCGGCACGGCGTGCAACAGGTCGTAGGAGATCGTCTCCTTGTCGCCGGTCGCGTGGTTCACGATCACGGCCTCGCGCGCCGTGCCGTCCACGGACACCATCTCCGACCGCAGCCGTACGTCGATGCCGTACCGCAGGGCCACGTCCTCCAGCACCCGGCCGAACTCCGGCACCTTGAACATCGCCGTGTCGGGCAGCACGAGGACGACCCGGATGCGGTCCAGCACACCGCGCTTGCGCCAGTGGTCGGCCGCCAAGTACGCGATCTTCTGCGGTGCGCCGCCGCACTTCACCGGCCCGGCCGGCATCGTGAACACCGCCGTGCCGCTCTTCATGTCGCGGATCAGCTCCCACGTGAGCGGTGCCAGCTCGGGCAGGTAGTTGCTGGTCACGCCGTCGTGGCCGAGGGCCTGCGCGAGGCCGGGTACCCCGTCGGGGTCCAGCCGCAGCCCCGGCGCGAGCACCAGCCGGTCGTACGAGACGGTCCGGCCCGACGCCGTGCCGACCGTGCGCGTGGCCGCGTCGACGGACACCGCCGACTCCCGCAGCCAGTGCACGCCGTCCGGCATGACCTCGGCCTCGGTGCGTAACGACGCCCGCAGCGGCGCCTGGCCGCCTCCGACCAGCGTCCACAGCGGCTGATACCAGTGCGTGCCGGAAGGCTCCAGCACCGCCACGTCCGGCGCTCCGGCCCGCCGCAGCCGTGCGGCCACGGTGATGCCGGCGGTGCCGCCGCCGACGATGACGATGCCGTGATGGACCCGGGAGCGGTCCTCTGCCGAGGACGGCGTTCCGTGCGGGTGAGGTGAGGTGGACATGTACGCCTCCTGATGCGGTGAGCGGTGAGCACCGCCGGCCCGGGACCGAAAGCCCGCCCGGCGGGTTGTCCACAGACTCTCAGGGGCACGGGGCGGAGGCGAGGGCACACCAGGACGCTCCACGGCGGTCCGTGGCGACGGTGTCGCCGGGCTCCCGGGGGTCCTTCCCGCAGTCGATGGCGGGGGCATCCATCGCACGTTCAATGAACGTTGATCCGCGGGCGCCACGCTGGCCGCATGTTGCGCCGCGTACCCTCCGAGCCCGATGGTCCGGGCCTCGTTCCGCAAGCGATGAAGGTCGCCCTGAGCTGGACCGGTGAGCCGGGCCGCTTCGAAGAACTGACCCACGAGCAACTCATCGACCAGTCGGTACGGGCCGCCGCCGCCCTGACCCGCGCCGGCGTCCGCGCCGGCGACCGGGTGGCCGTCCACCTGCCGCTGGTCCCCGAGTCGGTGATCGCCACGCTGGCGTGCGGCCGGATCGACGCCGTGCGCAGCACCCTGCCCGTGTCGTTGCGGGCCCCGGAGCTCGCCGACCGGCTCAGGAGCGCGGGGGCGAACGTCGTGATCACCGCCGACGCCGGCTTCTGGGAGGGTGCGGTGCGCCCGGTGAAGTCGGTGCTCGACCGGGCGCTGGCGCGTGGCGGCACGGACGTACGGACGGTGCTCGTCGTGAACCGCTGCCCGCGCCCCGTCGCCTGGGAGTCGGGCCGCGACCACTGGTGGCACGAGGCCCTCTCGGTCGACTGAACCGGTCGTACCCTGGAGGGGTGAGTGAGACAGCGGACGCCGCAACTGAGAACGAGGACCGCCCGAGCGCGGGCGAGAGCCGACCGGGGGCTGCCGCGTTGATCTTCGATGATCCGCTGGACCAGCAGTCGTCCGATGACACGGACCGGGGCTGGGGCGAGCGTCCCGGTCCGGGCGGCGGAAGCGCCGCCGACCTGGCACGCTTCCTGGACGAGAAGCCGCCCCACCACCTCTGACGGCTCCGTGGAGCCGCGCCGACAGCCCTCCGGAAACGCCGTCTCCGAGGCTCCCGGCGAGGCCTCCTCCGCGGCTTCCCGCGGGACCTCTTCCACGGCTTGCCGCGAGATCTCTTCCGCGGCTTCCCGCAGGGCCTCCGCTGTGGCTCTCCGGAGAGCTGTTCGCGCTGCTGTCCGGAGAGCCGTGGCTGTGGCGTGGGGCGGCCGTCCGCGTCAGTTCTGCGACTTGTCCGTGGAGACGGGGCCGGCGGCGGGGCCGGGAATCGCGTTCGCGCCCGTGCCGGGCTCCGCGCCGTTCCGCTGGCTGACCAGCGCATCGCGGATCTGCATCAGCAGCTCGACCTCGGTCGGGTCCACCGGCTCCTCCTCGACCGGCTTCTTGGCCTCCTGGCGTGCCTTCCACTTGTTCATCGGAAGGATCATGAGGAAGTAGACGACCGCGGCGGTGATCAGGAACGTCAGCGCGGCGCTGAGCACCGAGCCCCAGAGGATGTAGATGCCGTCGGTGAATTCGCCGGTCTTCGGGTCCGGGTGGCACGAGGCGCTCAGGCACGACTTGTAATGGTCGAGGTTCTGCGACCCGAGTGCGCCGACGATCGGGTTGATGACGCCCTTCACCACAGCGTTCACGATGTTGGTGAACGCGGCTCCGACCACGACGGCAACCGCAAGCTCGATCACGTTGCCGCGCAGCAGGAATTCCTTGAATCCCTGCAGGACGCCGTTCTTCTCGTCGCTCACCTGACAGCCTCTTCTCACACGCACTACGGATGCCGCGCCCGCCCGGAGCATCGGCACAACTTACGAAACGGTGGAACGCAGCCGCCCAAACGGTCAAAAGGGACCGAGGTGTGAACGGAGTGTGAGTACGGATCAGCATGGCGTTACCGCCGTACGGGGCGAAATCGCCACATTGCGACATCGCGTGGCCGTCCCACCGTTCGCACCAGTTTTGCTTGCCGCGTGCGTATCGGCCAGTAGAACGGAATGGTCGAAACCGCCCTCGGCGCGGGATTCGTCGGCCGGTGCGGCGATGGCCAGCGCGGCCGCCATGGCTGCCAGGCCAGCGAAAACGGCGTACCACCGGGTTCTCGGCAGGGGTGTGCATCGGCGTCGCGCACCGCGGATGCGGAATGGCTCGAAGTGTGGAACCTCACACAACGGGGGTGCGGGGAGCGGAGGGTTGGTGTAGGGGGAAGGTGTCATGACGGTCACCGCCGGAGCAGGGGGGCACGCGCCCGGCGTCGGTGCGCCGGGCCGTCGGTCGTGACCACCCTGACCGAATTCGGCGAAGACCGCGGGGCCTGTGGACGGGTGGAGCGGCTACCCGCTGGTTGTGTACATCCCCGTCACCCGCGAGGGTGGGCGGCCCGCCGTCAGGGCAGCTCGATCCCCAACTCGCGGTCGCCGTGGCCGGCGGCGCATGCGCAGTCGCGCCCCGCAGTCGCCGGCAGGGCGGCCACCGCGTCGAAGAGGACCTCGCGCAGCCGGCCGATGTTCTCGGCGAAGACCCGCAGCACCTCGTCGTGGGAGACGCCGGTACCGGCCTCGGCGCCCGCGTCCAGGTCCGTGACCAGGGTCAGTGAGGTGTAGCAGAGGCCCAGTTCGCGGGCCAGGACGGCTTCGGGGTGGCCCGTCATGCCGACCACCGACCAGCCCTGCGCGGCGTGCCAGCGGGACTCCGCGCGGGTGGAGAAGCGAGGGCCCTCGACGACCACGAGCGTGCCGCCGTCGACCGGTTCCCAGTCGCGCCCGCGTGCCGCGTCGACGGCCGCCCGGCGGCCGACCGGGCAGTACGGGTCGGCGAAGGCGGTGTGCACGACGTTCGGCATGCTCCCGTCCGGGAGCGGCACCCCGTCGAAGTACGTCTGCGTGCGGGTTTTCGTGCGGTCCACGATCTGGTCCGGCACGAGGAGCGTGCCCGGCCCGAACTCCGGACGCAGGCCGCCGACGGCGCACGGGCCCAGGACCTGGCGGACGCCGGCCGCGCGCAGCGCCCACAGGTTGGCGCGGTAGTTGATGCGGTGCGGCGGGAGGTGGTGGCCGCGGCCGTGCCGGGGCAGGAAGGCGACCTGCCGGCCGGCGACCTGCCCGAGGAAGAGCGAGTCGCTGGGCGGCCCGTACGGGGTTTCGACCGTGACCTCGGTCACCTCGTCGAGGAAGGAGTAGAAGCCCGAACCGCCGATCACGCCGATCTCCGCGTCCGCCATGCCCGGCAGACTACCGGCCCATGGCCCCGAATCGGCCGCGTACGACGGAATGCCGAGGACCCCGCCGTCGGGCGACGGCGGGGTCCTCGGGGAGCGTTGTCAGGCGGCGGAGCTGCTGGTGCTCGACGTGGTCGAGGCGGAGCTGCTGCCGGAGGTGGTCGAGGAGGAGCTCGACGACTTGCTGTCGGAGCCGCTCGACGAGGAGGACGAGCTCGACGAAGAGGTCGACGCCGGGCTGCTGCTCGACGAGGAACCGCGGCTGTCGTTCCGGTAGAAGCCGGAGCCCTTGAAGACGATGCCGACCGCCGAGAAGACCTTCTTCAGACGGCCCTGGCAGTTCGGGCACTCGGTGAGTGCGTCATCGGTGAACTTCTGGACGGCCTCGAGGCCCTCGCCGCACTCGGTGCACTGGTACTGGTAGGTCGGCACTTGTCTTCCTCCTGGCACTCTCACTCATTGAGTGCTAACGACGATCCATAGTGCAGTATTCCGGCGCGTCAGTCCACTGTGACCGGCGTACGGTGACCGACTCCACGCGCCGCGACCCGTCCCTTACCGGGCGAAATCAGGCGTCCGCGCAGGCTCGCGAGCACCAGGAAGGCCAGCGCCGTACCGGCCAGCGGCACGAGGAAACCGGCGCTGGGCCCGAAGCGGTCCGCGAGCTGCCCCGCGGTCGTGGCGGCCGCGGCCTGGCCCAGCGCCACCGCACCCGTGAGCCACGTGAACGCCTCCGTACGGGCCGAGGCCGGCACCAGGGACTCGACCAGCGTGTAGCCGGTGATCAGGGCCGGCGCGATGCACAGGCCGACCACCAGGCCGGTGGCGCCCAGCAGCGGAACCGCGGTGAGCGCCCAGAGCGGGGTGGTGGCCAGCGCCAGCAGCCCGTAGGCGACGAGCAGTCGGCGGCGCGGGCCGGTCTTCCATGCGATCGCGCCGCAGACGATGCCCGCGGTCATGTTGCCCGCCGCGAAGATGCCGTAGAGCACGCCGTTGATGCCCGGCTGCCCGATGGACTCCGTGAAGGCCGTCAACGAGACCTGCATGCCGCCGAAGACCGAGCCGATGCCGAGGAAGACGGCGATGAGCACCCGTACGCCGGGCACGGAGAGGGCCGAGACGCGCTTCTCGCCGGTCTGCTTCGTGCGGTGCGCGGTCGGCTGGCTGCGGTGCTGCGACGCGAAGAGCAGGCCGCCGGCCAGCGTCAGTACGGCCTCGGCGACCAGCCCGGCCGCCGGGTGGACGCTCGTGCACAGGGCGGTGGCCAGCACCGGGCCCACGACGAAGGTGAACTCGTCGGTCACGGACTCGAACGCGGCCGCGGTGGACATCAGCGGGCTGTCGCTCAGCCGCGCCGCCCATCGTGCGCGCACCATCGGCCCCACCTGAGGCGTCGAGGCGCCCGTGGGGACCGCGACGGCCAACAGCGCCCACAGCGGCGCGTGCAGCAGTGCCAGGGTGATCAGTGCCGCCACGGAGGCGGTGTGCACGGCCACCCCGGGGAGCAGCACGGCGCGCTGCCCGAAGCGGTCGGCGAGCTTGCCGCTCTGCGGGGCGAACAGCGCCATGGAGATGCCGGTGGCGGCGGACACCGCGCCCGCGGTGCCGAAGGAGCCGGTGGTGTGCTGGACGAGCAGGACGATGCCGATGGTGAGCATCGCGAAGGGCTGCCGGGCCAGGAAGCCGGGCAGGACGAACGTCCACGCTCCCGGAGTGCGCAGCAGTTGCCCGTATCCGGGGCGCTTGCCGGAGGAGTTGCCGGTAGGAGTGCTGCCAGCGGTCGCCGACTCGTCCTGGACCGGTGATGCGTTCTGGACCGTGGATGCCACGGCCAAGCCTTTCTGCCGCCTGGTGACGCGCCCGTGAGGTGGTCACGGAGAACGCGCCGAGAGCTGTCCTCTCGCGCTGGACCGAGTGATACCGGGTCCGCACCTGAGAGGTGGCTGCGTCACGCAGGGGACCGCGGCCGCCGAGCGGTCGCGCCAGCTCTGCATCAGGCAGAGTGGGTGTCGTGCATTGCATTTCCATGCTACAGGCGAAAGGGCGCCGCGGCCTGCGATCCACGTGGTGAGATGCGTCCCACACCTGGGAACGGCGGGGCGGCGACCGCGCCTTGAGGGGCGGGGCTCCGTCCACTACGGGAGAGCCGCGCCCGCCCCTCATCTCCGGGGCGCCGACGCCCCGCTCGTACCGAGCCAGCCCGCCAGCTTGCCGCCCTGGGAGACCGCCTGGAGGCGCCGCTCGGCGGCGTCCCGCACCGGGTCGGTGGCGACGACCAGGAGCTCGTCACCGCGTCGCAGAACGGTCGTGGGGGACGGTACGAAGCTCTTGCCGTCCCGGACGACGAGGGTGACCGCCGCGCCGGTCGGCATCCGCAGCTCGGCGATCTCCACGCCGTGCATCCGCGAATGGGGGCCGATCGCGGTCGACAGGAGATGGCCGCGCAGCCGCTCCAGGGGCGCGGACTCGATACCGAGGTCGGCGGCCTCCTCCTTGTCGCCGATGTGCAGCCGCCGGGCCAGCCAGGGCAGCGTCGGGCCCTGCACGAGGGTGTAGACGACCACGAGGACGAACACGATGTTGAAGACGCGTTCGCTCTCGGGGACCTTGCCGACCATCGGGATCGTCGCCAGCACGATGGGCACGGCGCCGCGCAGTCCCGCCCACGAGAGCAGCGCCTGCTCGCGCCACGGCATATGGAAGGGCCGCAGGGTGAACAGCACGGACAGCGGGCGGGCGATACACGTCAGTATCAGCCCGATGACGATGGCGGGCAGGATGTCGTCGCCCAGGTTGTGCGGCGTGACGAGCAGGCCGAGCAGGATGAACATGCCGATCTGGCCGAGCCAGCCCAGCCCCTCGGCGAAGCCGCGAGTGGCCGCCGAGTGCGGCAGCTTGGAGTTCCCGAGCACCATCGACGCCAGGTAGACCGCGAGGAAGCCGGAGCCGTGCGCGAGGGCGCCCGCGGCGTACGCGGAGACGGCGATGGCCATGACGGCGATCGGGTACAGCCCGGAGGCCGGCAGCGCCACGTGCCGCATGCCGTACGCGCCGAGCCAGCCGATCGCCAGGCCGATCGCGGCCCCGATGGCCAGCTCCAGGGCGATCTCGCCGATGAGGATGTACCAGTGCTCGACCGGGCCCGCGGTGGAGAACGCGACGACCAGGATGACCACCGGGGCGTCGTTGAAGCCGGATTCGGCCTCCAGGACGCCGGTGAGGCGGGCCGGCAGCGGCACGCTGCGCAGCACCGAGAAGACCGCCGCGGCATCGGTGGAGGAGACCACCGCGCCGATGAGGAGCGCCTGCCGCCACTCCAGCCCGACCAGATAGTGCGCACCGGCCGCGGTGACCCCCACGCTCACCGCGACTCCGAGGGTGGAGAGCAACGCGGCCTGGGGCAGGGCCGGTCTGATCTCTTTCCACTTCGTGCCCAGACCGCCTTCGGCCAGGATCACCACAAGTGCGGCATAGCCGAGGATCTGGGTCAGTTCGGCATTGTTGAACCGGACTCCGATGCCGTCCGACCCTATGGCGACCCCGATCCCCAGGTAGACGAGCAGGCTGGGGAGCCCGCTGCGCGAGGAGATCCGTACGGCCGCCACGGCGATGAGCAGTACGAAGGAGCAGATCAGCAGGAGTTCGTTGAGGCGGTCGACAGTCAGGGGCCGGGTCCTTCCTGGTGGTTTTCCGGGCGAAGCACTCCCGGAATTTTACTTACTATATCTAGTTACTGACCCTAACAATTTACCATTGCTTGAACATCGGGACCGTTGGTGGTGACTCCGCGTAGGGGTCACCGATCCGGTGCGCCTATGGTTGCTCCAGCACTCCCACCCTGCCCCTCGAAGGACAGAGATGCCCGCCAACAAGTCCGGCCCCGCTCCGAAGAAAAAGGGGCGGCGCGCCCGCCTCGTCGTCATCTTGGTCGTGCTTCTGCTCGTGGCGGGCGTCGGCTACGGGACGTTCTGGGGCGTCAGCACCGTCCGCGCTTCCTACCCGGAGACCACCGGGTCCCTGAAGATGCCGGGCCTGTCCAGCCCCGTCGACGTCATGCGGGACGGCAACGGCATCCCGCAGATCTATGCCGACTCCGATGAGGACCTCTTCCGCGCCCAGGGCTACGTCCAGGCCCAGGACCGCTTCTGGGAGATGGACGTCCGCCGCCACATGACGGCCGGGCGCCTCTCCGAGATGTTCGGCAAGAGCCAGGTGAAGACCGACTCGTTCCTGCGCACCCTCGGCTGGCACGAGACCGCGCAGAAGGAGTACGACACCAAGCTGTCGGACAGCACCAAGAAGTACCTCGACGCCTACTCCGCCGGGGTCAACGCCTACCTGGAGGACCACGAAGGCTCGGCGCTGTCCCTCGAATACGCGGCGCTCGGCCTGCAGAACGACTACAAGCCCGGCAAGTGGAAGCCGGCCGACTCCGTGGCCTGGCTCAAGGCCATGGCCTGGGACCTGCGCGGCAACATGAAGGAGGAGATCGACCGGTCCCTGATGACGAGCCGCTTCTCCCAGAAGCAGATCGCCGAGCTGTACCCGTCGTACCCGTACGACCGCAACAAGCCGATCGTGCAGAACGGCGCCGTCGACCCGGGGACCAAGGAGTTCGACCCCGAGGCCACCCCGAGCAGTACGCAGTCCGGCAGTCCGGCCGGCGCCGCGCAGAACCTTCAGGGCCAGCTCTCCTCGCTCTCGAACACCCTCGACAAGGTGCCCGCGCTGCTCGGCCCGAACGGCAACGGCATCGGCTCCAACTCCTGGGTGGTCTCCGGCAAGCACACCACCACCGGCAAGCCGCTGCTGGCCAACGACCCGCACCTGGCGCCCCAGATGCCCTCGCTCTGGTACCAGATGGGCCTGCACTGCCGATCACAGAGCCCGCAGTGCCACTACAACGTCTCCGGCTTCACGTTCTCCGGTATGCCGGGCGTGGTCATCGGCCACAACCAGAACATCTCCTGGGGCATGACCAACCTCGGGGCCGACGTCTCCGACCTGTACCTGGAGAAGGTCAGCGAGAACGGCTACCTCTACGACGACCGTGAGGTGCCCTTCACGACCCGCAAGGAGACCATCAAGGTCGCCGGCGGTGCCAGCCGCACGATCACCGTGCGGTCCACCAACAACGGCCCCGTGGTCTCCGACCGTGACAGCGAGCTGACCAAGGTCGGCAAGGACGCCCCCGTGGGCAACTCCGCGCCCGACCGCGGTGACGGCTACGCCATCTCCCTGAAGTGGACCGCGCTCAGCCCCGGCCGCTCCATGGATGCCGTGTTCGAGCTGAACCGGGCGTCGGACTGGGACGGGTTCCGCAAGGCGGCGCGCAACTTCGAGGTGCCGTCGCAGAACCTGATCTACGCCGACACCAAGGGCAACATCGGTTACCAGGCGCCCGGCAAGATCCCCGTACGCGGCAAGGGCGACGGCTCGCTGCCGGCGCCGGGCTGGGACCCCGCCTACAAGTGGACCGGATACGTCCCGCAGTCCGCGCTGCCCTGGGAGCTCAACCCCAAGAGCGGCTACATCGTGACCGCCAACCAGGCCGTGATCGACCAGGACAAGTACCCGTACCTGCTCACCCGGGACTGGGGCTACGGAGCGCGCAGCCAGCGGATCGACGACCTGATCAAGTCGAAGATCAAGGACGGCGGCAAGATCTCCACGCACGACATGCAGACGATGCAGCTGGACAACAGCAGCGAGATCGCCGAACTGCTCACGCCGTACCTGCTGAAGCTCGACATCAAGGACAAGTACGTCCGCGAGGCGCAGCAGCTCCTCGAGGGCTGGAACTACACGCAGGAGTCCGACTCGGCGGCGGCCGCGTACTTCAACGCGGTCTGGCGCAACACCCTCAAGCTGGCCTTCGGCGACAAGATGCCCAAGGAGCTGCGCGTCGAGGGCCAGTGCCTGACGGTCCACCCGGCCGACTCCACCGGTCCGGCCGACGACCTGCAGAAGTGGGTCCGCGAGTGCGGTGAGCGCGCCAAGGACTCCGCCCAGCCCGACGGCGGCGACCGCTGGTTCGAGGTCGTGCGGAAGATCCTGAACGACCCGGAGAACGACTGGTGGAAGACCGAGGACCGGCCCGGCCGCCCCGGTGACAAGAACCGCGACCAGCTCCTCGCGCACGCCATGAAGGACGCGCGCTACGAGCTGACCGCCAAGCTCGGCAAGAACATCAACACCTGGAGCTGGGGCCGCCTGCACCAGCTGACGCTGAGGAACCAGACCCTCGGCACGGACGGCCCCGGCATGCTGCAGGGCCTGTTCAACCGCGGTCCCTGGAACCTCGGCGGCGGCGAGGCGGCCGTGGACGCCACCGGCTGGAACGCGGCCGGCGGCTACCAGGTCGTCTGGGTGCCCTCGATGCGGATGGTGGTCAACCTCGACGACCTCGACAAGTCGCGCTGGATCAACCTCACCGGCGCCTCGGGGCACGCGTACGACGCCCACTACGACGACCAGACCGGCAAGTGGGTCAAGGGCGAACTGCTGCCGTGGGCCTTCTCCGAGAAGGCCGTCAAGGCCGCGACGAAGGACACGCTGACGCTGTCCCCGTGACGCCGCCGGCCGGCACGGAAGAACGGCCGCCGGGCCGTCCCGAGACCATCGGGGCGGCCCGGCGGCCGTTGTGCTACCCCTCCGCGGGCGCCGCCGCGAAGCGGTGCACCCCCGACGGCGTCACCGCCGCCTGCACCGGCCGGTCGTGCGCCTCGGCCGGCACCTCCGCCAGCACCTCGCCGTCGTACAGCAGCACCACCAGCGCGGGCGTGGCGCCGGCGCGTTCCAGCCGCGCCAGCACCCGGTCGTAACTGCCGCCCCCGCGGCCGAGACGCAGCCCCCGCCGGTCCACCGCCAGACCCGGCAGAAACACCACTCCCGCGCCCGTGACGGCCTCCGGGCCGAGCCGGGGCCCCGCGGGCTCCAGCAGCCCCCGTCCGGCCTTCACGAGCCGCTCAGGGCCCTCGTACGCCGCCCAGTCCAGATCGTTGTCGGGCAGCAGGACCGGCAGCAGCACGCGGATGCCGGCCGCGTGCAGCCGGTCCAGCAGGGCGCGGGTGGACGGTTCTCGGCCGACCGACACGTAAGCGGCCACCGTCCGGGCCGTCGCCAACTCGGCGAGCTGAAAAGCCCGCTCGGACAGAACCGATCCCGTCGCCGACACGTCATCCCTAGGCAACGAGTTCCTCACCTCGATGAGGTCTTGTCGCAACGCGCGCTTTCTAGCGTCGTTTCTGGTCACTGTGCGCCCTTGCTCCGCTCTGATGCGCTTTTCACCGGACCATCATGAAGCGCCACATAACTCCGGTTATCGTGTGGCGCATGACTGAATCGCGTACTCGGATCCGTAAGGCTGTCATCCCGGCGGCCGGTCTCGGCACCCGCTTCCTGCCCGCCACCAAGGCGACCCCGAAGGAAATGCTGCCGGTCGTCGACAAGCCAGCCATCCAGTACGTGGTGGAGGAGGCCGTCACCGCGGGGCTCTCCGACGTCCTGATGGTCACCGGCCGCAACAAGCGCCCGCTGGAGGACCACTTCGACCGCAACTACGAGCTGGAAGAGGCGCTGAGCCGCAAGGGCGACCAGTCCCGGCTGGCCCGCGTACAGGAGTCCAGCGACCTCGCCACGATGCACTACGTACGGCAGGGCGACCCGCGCGGTCTCGGCCACGCCGTGCTGTGCGCCGAGCCCCACGTGGGCGACCAGCCCTTCGCCGTCCTCCTGGGCGACGACCTGATCGACCCCCGGGACCCGCTGCTGCAGCGCATGGTCCAGATCCAGGAGGAGCACGGCGGTTCCGTCATCGCCCTCATGGAGGTCGACCCCGCCCAGATCGGCCTCTACGGATGCGCGGCCGCGACGCCCACGGGTGACGACGACGTCGTGACCGTCTCGGACCTGGTCGAGAAGCCCGACCCGGCCGACGCGCCCAGCAACCTCGCCATCATCGGCCGCTACGTGCTCGACCCCGCCGTCTTCGAGGTGCTGCGCAAGACCGAGCCGGGCCGTGGCGGCGAGATCCAGCTCACCGACGCCCTCCAGGCGCTGGCCTCCGACCCCTCGCTCGGTGGCCCCGTGCACGGCGTCGTCTTCAAGGGCCGCCGCTATGACACCGGTGACCGTGGCGACTACCTGCGTGCCATTGTCAGACTGGCATGCGAACGTGAGGACCTGGGCCCGGACTTCAGGACCTGGCTGCGCAGTTACGTCACCGAGGAGATGTAGGGCTTTGAGCGGCACCACCGACCGGACCAGCCACCCCGACCGCGTCTGGTCGGTGGCCGACCACATGGACGACGTCCTCGCCAAGATCCGCCCGCTGGAGCCGATCGAGCTCCAGCTGCTGGACGCCCAGGGTTGCGTCCTGGTCGAGGACGTCACCGTGCCCATCGCGCTGCCGCCCTTCGACAACAGCTCCATGGACGGCTACGCCGTGCGCGTCGCCGACGTCGCGGGGGCGACCGAGGAGTACCCCGCCGCGCTCACCGTGGTCGGTGACGTCGCGGCCGGCACCGGCGACCTGCCCACCATCGGGCCCGGCGAGGCGGCCCGCATCATGACGGGCGCCCCGCTGCCCCCGGGGGCCGAGGCCGTCGTCCCCGTGGAGTGGACCGACGGCGGTACGGGCGGCGGGCCCGCCGCCACGATGCGCGCCCACAGCGCCGACCCCGCGGGCGCGAGCGGCGAGGTCCGGGTGCACCGCCCCGTGGAGGCGCGCGCCCACGTACGTGCTCGGGGCAGCGACGTCACCGCGGGCGAGCCCGCGCTCGCCGCCGGCACGGTCCTCGGGCCGCCGCAGATCGCCCTGCTCGCCGCCATCGGCCGCGGTTCCGTCACCGTACGGCCGCGCCCCCGCGTCGTGATCATGGGCACCGGCAGCGAGCTGGTCCCGCCCGGCGAGCTGCTCGGCCCCGGCCAGATCCACGATTCGAACAGCTTCGCGCTGACCGCCGCGGCGCGGGACGCCGGCGCCATCGCGTACCGGGTCGGCGCGGTCGCCGACGACGCCGAGACGCTGCGCGCCACCATCGAGGACCAGCTCATCCGGGCCGACCTCATCGTCACCAGCGGCGGCGTCAGCGTCGGCGCGTACGACGTGGTCAAGGAGGCGCTGGCGGACCTCTCCGGCGAGGAGGGCAGCGTGGAGTTCCGGCGGCTCGCCATGCAGCCGGGCAAGCCGCAGGGGTTCGGACTCATCGGCCCCGACCGCACCCCGCTGCTGGCGCTGCCCGGCAATCCGGTGAGTTCCTACGTGTCGTTCGAACTGTTCGTACGCCCCGCCATCCGCACCCTGATGGGCCTGCAGGACGTGCACCGCTTCACCGAGCGGGTCCGCTGCACCGAGGACATCACCTCCTCCCCGAAGGGCAAGCGGCAGTTCCTGCGCGGCCGCCACGACCCGGTCTCCGGCACGGTCACCCCGGTCGGCGGCGCCGGCTCGCATCTGGTGAAGGCGCTCGCGCACGCCAACTGCCTGATCGCGGTCCCCGAGGACGTCACCGACATCGCCGCGGGGGACGAGGTGGACGTGCTGCTCCTCGGGTAGCGCGGCGGTCCGGAGCGGCCGTGCCCCTGTAGCGCCCGGCTGCCGGGGGTGCCGGCCGCCCCCTGCGGGTACGGTGTCGTCGCACAGGCGCGGCACGGTCCGGACCGGGAGAACGATGAGCAGCGGTCAGCAACACCTCACCCACATCGACGCGGCGGGCGCGGCCCGCATGGTCGACGTATCCGAGAAGGACGTCACGGCGCGCACCGCCCGCGCCAGCGGCCGGGTCCTCGTCGCGCCGCGCGTCGTCGAGCTGCTGCGCGGCGAGGGCGTCCCGAAGGGCGACGCCCTGGCCACCGCGCGCATCGCCGGCATCATGGGTGCCAAGCGCACCCCGGACCTGATCCCGCTCTGCCACCCGCTGGCCGTCTCCGGAGTGAAGGTCGACCTCTCGGTGGCCGACGACGCGGTGGAGATCCTGGCCACGGTGAAGACCACCGACCGCACGGGTGTGGAGATGGAGGCGCTGACCGCCGTCACGGTCGCCGCGCTGACCGTGATCGACATGGTCAAGGCCGTCGACAAGGGTGCCGTCATCACCGACGTACGGGTGGAGGAGAAGAGCGGCGGCAAGTCGGGCGACTGGACGCGCGAGGGCGGTGCGGCCGGCCGCACGGAGGCGGGCGCATGAGCGCGCACACGGACCCGGCCGGCCCGTCGCGCCCCTACCGGGCCATGGTCGTGACGGCGTCCAACCGCGCCGCCGCCGGGGTCTACGCCGACAAGGGCGGCCCGCTGATCGCCGAAGCGCTCACCGCGCTGGGCTTCGAGGTCGAGGGTCCCCGGGTGGTCCCGGACGGCGACCCCGTGGAGGCCGCGCTGCGCGAGGCGGTGGCCGGCGGCCACGACGTGGTGGTCACCACCGGCGGTACCGGCCTCTCGCCGACCGACGCCACGCCGGAGGCCACCCGCCGGGTGCTCGACCACGAGGTGCCCGGCATCGCCGAGGCTATCCGTGCCGAGGGACTGGCCAAGGTGCCCACGGCGGCCCTCTCCCGCGGCCTGGCGGGCGTCGCGGGCCGCACCCTGATCGTGAACCTGCCCGGCTCCACCGGCGGCGTCCGGGACGGCCTCGCCGTCCTGGAACGCCTCCTCGTGCACGCCGTCGACCAGCTCCGCGGCGGCGACCACCCGAGGCCGGCCGGGAGCACGCACTGAACGCGCCCTGGCCGGTGGAGCTGGCGGACGGCGACACGGCCCTCCGCCCCATAAGGCTGCGTGACCAGCGGGCCTGGCGGGAGGTCAACCGGCGCAACCGCGACTGGCTGCGCCCGTGGGAGGCCACCATCCCGCCCGCGCCGCCCGGAGCGCCGCCGGTCCAGCGGCCGACCTACCGTCAGATGGTGCGGCACCTGCGGGCCGAGGCGCACGCGGGCCGCATGCTGCCGTTCGTCGTGGAGTACCGGGGCCGGCTCGCCGGGCAGTTGACGGTCGCCGGGATCACGTGGGGATCGATGTGTTCGGGCCATATCGGGTACTGGGTCGACGAGGCCGTCGCGGGGCGCGGCGTCATGCCCACCGCGGTCGCGCTCGCCGTCGACCACTGCTTCCGTACGGTCGGTCTGCACCGCATCGAGGTGTGCATTCGCCCCGAGAACGTGCCGAGCCGCCGGGTGGTGGAAAAGCTCGGCTTTCGCGAGGAGGGGCTGCGGCCCCGCTATCTGCACATCGACGGCGCCTGGCGCGACCACCTGGTTTTCGCGCTCACGGCCGATGAAGTACCGGGCGGACTGCTCGCTCGGTGGCACCGGGAGAAGCCGGGCACCTCAGGGACATCCCACAAATAAAAAGTGTGTTCGAATTAATCCATCAATTCGGCACATTCGCAGTGCGTTGATCGCAACAATCACAAAAAAAGTTCGAGATATCAGCCAGATCGTGCGACACACCGGCTCAATTGGCGGATGGCCCCGCTCAAACCCCTCTACCGTGTGAGGCGTGAGCAGCAGCGGCCTCATCTACGCAGTCATCGTCGGGGCCTGGGCCGCCTACTTGGTGCCGATGTGGCTCCGTAGGCAGGACGAGCTCAATGAGGCCCGTCCTACAGAGCGCTTCAGCACCGCCATCCGGCTCCTGTCCGGACGGGCGGCGATGGAACGCCGCTACGCCAAGGGGCAAGAAGGGCGCTCGGCCGACGATGCAGACGGGGAACGGGACCCGGACGTCCGCGCCGAAGCGGCCGACGTCCGGTCCGCGAGCGCGCCCGCGGACGAGGGCCGCCCGCCCGGCGCGCACTCGGCGGACGCCCGCGTCCCCGAGGAGCGCGAGGCCCCACCCACGGCGGTCCAGCCCCCGGCCCCGGCCCACCCGCACCCCCGCGCCTCGTCCGCCGAGCGCACGAAGCGGGCACGGGTCCTCGCGCGCCGGCGCCGCACGATCACCGTGCTCTTCCTCGCCTTCACGCTCGGCGCGGTCGTCGCCGGCGTGGGCGGCATCACCTACCTGTGGGTGCCCGCCGTCCCGGCCGTCCTGCTGAGCGCGTACATCGTGTACCTCCGCGTACAGGAGCGGCGCCGGTTCGCCTTCACGATGGACCAGCGGCAGGCCGAGGTCGCCGCGCAGCGCCTTCGGGAGGGCCGCGCCCGCCCTTCTCGGGCGGGCGCCCGCGCGCCCGCCGAGGAGAGCCCCGCCGCGCCGGCCGCCCCGGTACCTGAGCCGGCCGGCCCCGAGTCCGTGGCGGGCGCGGGCCGCCGCGCCCCCGCCGAGCGCCCCGGCCGGCAGCACCGTCCTCCGAGCGGCGACGGGGCGGGCTGGGACCCGGTCCCGGTGCCGCTGCCCACGTACGTCACCGCCCCCGTGGCGCCGCGCGCCGGTGGCTCCGTCGACCTGGGCGCCGACGACGCCTGGAGCTCCGCCCGCTCCAGCACCGCGGGCGGCGCGGGACCCGCCGCGGGTACCGGTGCCCCGGCGGGACCGGCGTCCGGTGCCGGCGCGTCGGGCGCGGGCGGCGCGGAGTCCCGCCCCGCCCCCGGCCGGGACCGCCCGGCGGGCGGTCGCCGCGGCCGTACTCCGCTCTTCGATCAGTACGCCGCTCCGGCCGACGAGGGGCTGGACCGGCCCCGGGCGGCGAACGAGTGAGCCGCCATCCCTGACCAGCGCGGGAAGCGATTTCCGAGCACGGCCGGATGGATGCTAGAGTTTCACTCGTCGCAAGGGCCTGTGGCGCAGCTGGTAGCGCACCTCGTTCGCAACGAGGGGGTCAGGGGTTCGAATCCCCTCAGGTCCACCGACATCAGAGCCCCTGCCGGGAACTTCGGCAGGGGCTCTGGTCGTTCTTGAGGCAGTCGTTCCGCGACGGATGCGGACGGACGCACAGGGTCGGGACGGGCGCACCGGGCCGGACGGGCCGGCCCGGTGCGGTCGGTCAGGACCCTGCGCGCTGGCGGTGGTTGCCCTTGGTGTTCTGGGCGTGCCGGGCGACGACCGAGGGGGCGGGGGAGAGGTCCAGCTGGCGGACGAGCTGGTGGAAGCAGAGCAGGACCGTCACCGGCGGCAGCCCGGCCACGGTGATGCCGGCCGGCGTCCCCGGGGTGTGGGCGATGCACAGCAGCATGGCGACGGCGGCGAAGAAGATGACGACGAGCCAGGACTGCGCGGTACGGCGGCGGTAGGCGCGGGCCCGCAGGATGGAGAGGGTGGCGGCGATCCAGGGACCGTAGATGAGCAGCGGCCACAGGTCGGCGATGTGGCGTGGGGCGACGCCGGCGGCCAGGGCGCGGAGCGAGGGGTAGGACGCGAGTGCGCCCAGGATGCTGACCGCGATGACGATCAGGGCGGTCAGCGTCACGGACGCCAGGCTCAGCGCCCGCTGCCAGGTCCAGTTGCGCGCGCGGGCGCGGAGGAACGACACCTTGCGGTGCCGGGTGTGCGGTACGTCCGGGGCGGGCGGCGCGGGGGTCGGGACGGGCTGCGGGGCCACCACTGGCTGCGGGGCCACCACGGGCTGCTCCGCCGTCTCCAGGAGCTGCGCGAGCTCCCCCTCCAGCTCCTCCACCACGGCGGCGTCCCAGCCGTCGGCCGTGTTGCCGAGCAACAGGTCGTCCCGGAAGAGGGGCATGCCGGCGAGGCTGGGAGCGGTGCCGAGCTCGTCGGCGACCTGGCGTGGCAGGCGGTGCCGGCCGGGGCCGTCCGCATGGCCGGTGCCGTCCGCGAAGGCCCGGCCGTCGGAAAATGCGGGGCCGTCGGTGAATCCGGCGCCGTCGGGAAATGCGGCGCCGTCGGGGAAACCGGGACCGTCCGGGTAGCCGGAACCCCCGGGGTAGCCGGCGCCGGGCAAGTCGGAGCCCCCGGGATAGCCGGCGCCGGGGAAATCGGGGCCGCCGGGATAGCCGGAACCGCCGGGATAGCCGGGGCCGCCGGAGAAGCCGGGGCCGTCCGGGTAGCCGGAACCGCTCGGGTAGGGGACCTGGGGAGTGTCGTACACGTCGGCTCTCGTGGGGTTCGATGGGGACCGGGACCGAGGCGGGGGCGGCCCGGACCGCAGGACGGTCGGGACCGGCGCAGACCTCTACCGTCTGATGCCGTGCGGGCGCTCCGCACGGTCCCGCGGTCCCAGGGCGGCCTCGATCCCGTCGAGGGCCGACAGCAGCACCTCCAGCAGGTCGCCGGTGTGCTCCAGCCGTACGCGCTGCCCGGCGCGCTCCAGGTGCACGTCCTCGCCACCGCCGACCGGTCCGGCGATCACTGAACTCAGCTGCCAGGCACCGAGTCGCCGCATTCGCGGAAAGCTTGTCTCAGGCATACTTCGTCAACGAAGAAATCGATGCAGAGAAACGTGGCATTCGGGTAATTCCAGTTTGATTTTACAGCCGACGGGAATGTCTACCGGCTGATGTTTTTCTGCAATAGAAAGCCCTTGGGTAAATATGCTCGGTGGGCCGCTGGTGAGCGGCGGGCCGCCGGCCGGGGCCCCGGCGCCCGGTGCGGCACCGCACCACAGCGCCCACCCGAGGCGCCGACCCACCCGGGCCGCCGACCCGCGCGGTACGGCGGCGACCCGCCGGTGCTGTCGTGGGGCGCCGGCCGCCGGGCGGGGCGGCGATGAACGTGCGATGCGTGTGAGTGTGCGGTGCGGCGCAGGGTCCGCTCGTTATGCCTATTTTTCGTGCGGCAGCCGGGACCGGCCATTTCGACGGTCCCGGCCGGCACTCGTTCCCCACCGATAACGCAGTGGTGACCTGTCCCTGCCGGCAGGGCGGCCCGTCCGGGCCTATTTCATGTGCACGCCGCGCCGGGAGAGGTAGCGGAGCGGGTTGACATCGCTGCCGTAACCGCGCGCGTTGCGCACCTCGAAGTGCAGGTGCGGGCCGCTCGCCCGGCCGGTGGCGCCGCTGGAGCCCAGCCGCGAGCCGGCGCCCACCGAGCGGCCGGGTTTGACCGAGATCTTGGAAAGGTGGCCGTACACGATGTAGTGACCGTCGCGCATGCGAACGGTGACCGCCTTGCCGTAGGCGCCGGAGCGGCGCGCCAGCACCACCGTGCCGGAGCCGACCGAGCGGACCCGGGTGCCGGTCGGTACGGCGAAGTCCACGCCCGTGTGATGGCCCGCGGCCCAGTCGCCGGGCACGCCGTAGGACGAGGAGATGTAGTACGGGGCGGTGATCGGGCGGGCCCAGCCGCCGGCGGCCCGGTCGGCCGCGGTGGCACCTTGAGGGACCGTCAGCACCAGCGCGGAGGCGATCGCGGTGGGCACCGTACCGAGCAGGGTCAGTTCCTTGAGCGCTGTCATAGGGGCGACCCCACCGCTTCCGGCGGCCCGTTGCAATGTGGAATCCCGCCGCACGGCTCAATGGCGTGGACCGGTCGGTGCAGCCGGACGCCGGGCGTGTCGTTCGTCCGGGGACGCGCGCCGTGCATAACCGGGCTCGGGCACCGGGCAGGGTGGGGGGAGGGCCGTACGCACGGGCCCTGCCCACGCCTCCCACCGGAGCCGCCGCATGCACGACGACCGCAGCATCGTGGAACACCGCCTCCGCCGCGTACTGGACGAGCGGGTCAGGCCCGCCCTGTACAGCGCATCCGTGCCGCTGGACGTGGGCCGCTGGGACGCGCCGGGCGAGCCGGTGCCGGTCGCGGAGGGGCTGGCGGCGCCGTACGCGCCGGCCACGGCCGGTGACGCCTGGGGCCCGGCCTGGGGCACCAGCTGGCTGCGGCTGACCGGGCGGGTGCCCGAGGGATGGGCGGGCCGCACCGTGGAGGCCGTACTGGACCTCGGCTTCGACCGGAACATGCCCGGCTTCCAGAGCGAGGGCCTGGTGTACCGCGCGGACGGTGCGGCGGTGAAGGCGCTCAACCCGCGCAACGCCTGGGTGCGGATCGGCGACCGGGTGACGGGCGGCGAGGAGGTCGAGCTGTACGTCGAGGCCGCCGCCAACCCGGTGCTCAACGTCCAGCGGCCCACGTACGAGGGCGACCGGCTCACCTCCGGGGGCACCCCGCTCTACCGGCTGAACCGCCTGGACCTGGCCGTCTTCAAGCCGGCCGTCTGGGAGCTGATCCAGGACCTTGAGGTGCTGGGCGGGCTGATGGAGCAGCTGCCGGCGGACGAGGCGCGCCGCCACGAGATCCTGCGCGCCCTGGAACGTGCCCTGGACGCCCTCGACACCGACGACGTACCGGGTACCGCCGAGCGGGCCCGCGCCGAGCTGACCGCCGCGCTCGCCCCGCCGGCCCACGCCTCGGCGCACCGCCTCAGCGCCGTCGGCCACGCGCACATCGACTCGGCCTGGCTCTGGCCGCTGCGCGAGACCGTCCGCAAGGTCGCCCGGACCTGCGCCAACATGACGGCCCTCATGGACGACCACCCGGACTTCGTGTTCGCCATGTCCCAGGCGCAGCAGCTCGCCTGGATCAAGGAACACCGGCCCGAGGTCTTCGCCCGGGTGAAGGAGAAGATCGCCGCCGGGCAGTTCGTGCCGGTCGGCGGGATGTGGGTCGAGTCGGACACCAACATGGTCGGCGGGGAGGCCATGGCCCGGCAGTTCCTCTACGGGAAACGGTTCTTCCTGGAGGAGTTCGGTATCGAGACCGAGGAGGTCTGGCTGCCGGACTCCTTCGGGTACACCGCCGCCATGCCCCAGCTGGTGAAGCTGGCCGGCGCCCGGTGGTTCCTCACCCAGAAGATCTCCTGGAGCCAGACCAACGCCTTCCCGCACCACACCTTCTGGTGGGAGGGCATCGACGGCACCCGCGTCTTCACGCACTTCCCGCCCGTGGACACCTACAACTCGGAGCTGAGCGGCCGGGAGCTGGCGCACGCGGCCCGCAATTACCGCGAGAAGGGCCGCGGCACCCGCTCCCTCGTCCCCTTCGGGCACGGCGACGGCGGGGGCGGCGCCACCCGCGAGATGCTGGCGCGCGCCGAGCGCTGCCGCGACCTGGAGGGCTCGCCCCGCGTCGAGATCGAGCGGCCGGCCGCCTTCTTCACCAAGGCGCACGAGGAGTACGCGGACGCGGCCCCCGTATGGGTCGGCGAGCTGTACCTGGAGCTGCACCGTGGCACCTACACCTCGCAGGCGAAGACCAAGCAGGGCAACCGCTTCAGCGAGTCGCTGCTGCGGGAGGCGGAGCTGTGGGCGGCGACCGCGGCGGTCCGCGTACCGGGGTACGCCTACCCGTACGACGCGCTGGAGCGGCTGTGGAAGACGGTGCTGCTCCACCAGTTCCACGACATCCTGCCCGGCTCCTCCATCGCCTGGGTGCACCGCGAGGCCCGGGAGACCTACGCCCGGGTCCACGCCGAGCTGCGGGACCTCGTCGAGGCCGCGCAGCGGGCGCTCGCGGGGACCGGTGACGAGGAGATCGTGTTCAACGCGGCGCCGCACGCACGGCACGGCGTACCGGCCGGCGGCGCCGGTGCGGCCGTCGCGCCGGACACGCGGGTCACCGCGGCGGAGCGGCCGGGCGGCGGCTGGACCCTCACCAACGGCCTGCTGCGCGCCGAGGTCGACGGCAGCGGGCTGCTGGTCTCCGCGTACGACCTGCGGGCCCACCGCGAGACGCTGGCACCCGGCCGGGCCGGGAACCTCCTCCAGCTCCACCCCGACCTGCCCAACTTCTGGGACGCCTGGGACCTCGACGCCTTCTACCGGCACCGGGTCACCGACCTGACCGGCGTCGAGGAGCTGCGGCTGGCCGCGGACGGGCCGGCCGCGGCGACCGTCGAGGTGCGGCGCGCCTTCGGGGAGTCCACGGTCACCCAGACCCTCACCCTGCGGGCCGGTGCCGCCGTTCTGGACCTGACCGCCGACGTCGACTGGCACGAGCGGGAGAAGATCCTCAAGGCCGCCTTCCCGCTGGACGTGAAGGCCGACCGGTCCGCCGCCGAGACCCAGTTCGGCCACGTCCACCGGCCCACCCACACCAACACCTCCTGGGAGGCGGCCAAGTTCGAGATCTGCGCGCACCGCTGGCTCCAGGTCGAGGAGCCCGGCTGGGGCACGGCGCTGGTCAACGACTCCACGTACGGGCACGACGTCACCCGCGACGTGCGCGCCGACGGCGGCCAGACCACCACCGTGCGGCTCTCGCTGCTGCGCGCCCCGCGCTACCCGGACCCGGAGACCGACCAGGGCCGGCACCGGCTGCGGTACGCGCTGGCGCCCGGCGCGGGGACGCTGGACGCGGTGCGCGAGGGGCACCGGATCAACCTGCCGGAGCGCACGGTGCGGGGCGTGCGGTCGGTCGAGCCGCTGGTCGGCGTGGACGTGGACGCGGTGGTCGTGGAGGCGGTCAAGCTCGCCGAGGACCGGAGCGGCGACCTCGTCGTACGGCTCTACGAAGCGGCCGGCGGCCGGGCCGGGGCCACGCTCACGGCGGGCTTCCCGGTGGCCGCCGTGCACGCCACCGACCTGCTGGAGCGGCCGCTCGCCGACGCGCCCCCGTACACCGTGGCGGACGGCGGGCGGGTGGCCGTGGCGCTGCGGCCGTTCCAGATCCTCACGCTGCGGCTGGCGCGGGAGGGTTAGGCGGTACGGACCCGGGCCCGCGCCGACCGGCGGACGCGGCGCAGGCCCACGTACTCCAGGTCGGCGAAGACCGCGACGATCACCGCGCCCGCGCCGAGGAACAGCCGCCCGAAGCCGGTCAGCGGGACCACATCGGTGCAGGCCAGGACGGCGAACGCGACGCCGCACACGGCGTTCAGCGCGATCGCCCCGGCCACGAGGCGGGGCGGCAGCACCGGCAGGCGGGCGAGCACCAAGAAGGCCACGGCGCCGCACACCATGCCGCATCCGGACACGATCGCCAGCTCGCGCGGCATTCCCAGCGGGGTGGCGGTCAGCGCGCTCTCCACCAGCATCAGTACCGCGAACACGGCCGTGCTGACGCTGTCGGTCCGCAGCACCGCCCGCAGCAGCCAGGACGCGTCGCGGGCGGGGCTCCCCGGGGCGCCGGGAGCGGTGCGGAGCGAGGTCGAGGTGGTCATGCGGGCCTCCTTGGCCTACGGCGGTGCGTACGGGCGGTCCGTATGCCCCGAACGGTGGCAAGGGGCGGGTGGGGCGGGCAATGACCTCCGAGGTCATGGACACCGCGACCGGTCCCGTTAGGCTCCCCGCCATGACCGTCCGACTCTCCGACGCAGCAGGCGTTTCCGGTCGGCCCGCCGGTGCCGCCGATGGGCCGCGGGTCGGCACGCTGCTGCGCGACTGGCGGCGTCGCCGCCGGCTCAGCCAGCTCGAACTGGCGCTGCGCGCCGGGAGTTCGGCCCGCCACCTGTCGTGCCTGGAAACCGGCCGGGCCCGGCCCAGCCGCGCCATGGTGCTGCGGCTCGCCGATCACCTCGACGTGCCGCTGCGGGAACGCAACGGGCTGCTGCTCGCGGCCGGTTACGCGCCCGCCTACCGGGAACGGGCGCTGGACGACGAGGGCCTGCGGTCCGTGCGCGGCGCCCTGGACATGATGCTGGCCGCCCACCGGCCGTACCCGGCCGTGGTCGTGGACCGCGGCTGGAACGTCGTCACCGGCAACCCCGCCATGGGGGTGCTCCTCGACGGCGTGCCCCCGGAGCTGCTCGCGGCCCCGGCCAACGTGGCGCGACTGGCGCTGCACCCCGAAGGGCTCGCCGCCCGCTGCACCAACCTCCCCGAGGTGCGCGGCCACTTCCTGGAGCGGCTGCACCGCCAGGCAGAGGCCACCGGCGACCCCGGGCTCCGCGCGCTCTACGAAGAGGTGTGCGCCTACGGCCCCGAGGAGCCGGCGGCCGCGCACCCCGAAGGCGGCGCGGCGCCGCACTCTTCGGAGGCCGTCGTCCCGCTGCGCTTCCGTACCCCGCACGGCGAACTGGCCCTGTTCAGCACCATGGCGGTCATCGGAGCCCCCAACGACGTCACCCTCTCCGAGCTGGCCATCGAGCTCTTCTTCCCGCTCGACGACCACACAGCGGACGTCCTCCGCACCCTGGACGCGTCCGCCGGCGCCTCATAGGTCCGCTGCACGCCGACGCCTCGTGGGCCCCGTACGTCCGGCTCCGCGCGGCGGCGTCCTCCGTCGGGTGAGGGTCGAGCGGTGCCCGGTACGGCAGCGCTCAGGACCGCGGGAACCGGTCCTCCAGGACGGCGGAGAACAGCGCCTCCACGTCCTCGCGGTCCAGGCCCTCCGTACGGGCCCGGTCCAGCCAGTCCGCCAACTCGGCCCGGAGCACCGCGTCGCCCGCGGACTCCGGCCGGGCGAGGGTGCGGCTCACGAAGGTGCCCAGGCCCGGACGCGGCTCCACCAGGCCCTCGCGCTCCAGCTCCCGATACGCCTTGAGCGTGGTGTTCGGATTGACCTTCGTGGCGGCGGCGACCTGCGCGGCGGTCGGCAGCCGGTCGCCCTCCACGAGGGTGCCCAAGCGCAGCGCCTGCCGGACCTGCTGGACGATCTGCTGGTACGTGGCCACGCCACTGCGCCGGTCGATGCGGAATTCGACCATGGTCAGCGCCTTTCCGCTCGGTGTGCGCCGTAGGGGTTCAGAGCGGCCGCCGGCGGGTCCACTGGACGATGAACGCCACCACCAGCACGGTCAGCGTCAGCAGGACGGCCGTACCCCGCCACTGCATCACCGGCATCTGATCACGGGTGAAGAACTCGATGATCTTATGCACGATGTCCTTGTCGGCCAGGCACGCGGCCTCCTTCTTGGCGTCGACGCAGGTGCCATAGCCCAGCAGGTGGCCGTCGGAGGTGCCCAGCCACTGGTCGTGGTTGATCGCGGAGTCGGGAATCGCCGGGAAGTCGCCGCTCGCGGGGCCGGTCCGGGTACGCGGGGAGGTCAGATGGACCCGCAGCCAGCCCCAGGCGACCGACGTGCCCACCGAGATGACGAGCGAGACCACCATCGCGGGCACCACGCGGCGGATCAGCATGCCCACGGCGATGCCGCAGCTGGTGAGGAGCAGCGCCATCGCGACCGGCACCGGGCCGGTGATGTCGAAGATCGTCCCGCCGAGCCAGTCGCCGTAGTTCACCAGCCGGTCGGCCGGCGACCACAGGGCGGTGAAGGCGAGGGACATCAGGGTGGTGCAGACGAGGACGACCAGCAGCGGCAGCAACACGGTCGCGCTGATCCAGCGGGTCCGCGCGACCGACTGCGTGGTGATCAGCCGTACGGTGCCGTGCTCCTGCTCGCCCGCGATCAGCGGGGCGCCGAGGAACAGGCCGAGGAGCGGGGGCAGGAGGGACAGCGCGTACAGTTTGTCGAACACCGGCTTGTACGCCTCGTCGAACTTCTCGGCGTAGCGGGAGTCGTTGGCGTACTTCGCGACGAAGTCCAGCACGCCGGCGCGGTGGTAGAGGCAGTAGGCGCACACCACGACGGTGACGGCGGCCAGCAGCAGGAACGCCGTGCGGTTGCGGCGCCAGACCAGCCAGGGCAGGCCGTGCAGCAGGCCACCGCCCGTGCGGGCCGAGGCGTCGGCGGTCTTCCGGGTGACGGTCAGCGCGCTCACGCCGCCTCCAGGTGGGTCTCGGGCCGGGCAGCGGCGGTGATCAGCGGCGGGGCATCGGCGGCGCGGAGGTAGCCGAGCAGGACGTCCTCCAGGCCGGGCGGCACGGTCTCCCACGGCCCGTCGGGCAGCCGGGCCCCCGGGGTCTCGGTGCGGACGAGCGCGGTGAACTGGCGGCCCGAGACGCGGTTCTCCACGACCGTGCAGGCTGCGGCCAGCTCCCGGGGCAGCGCGCCGTCCTGCGTGGCGCCGGTGACCAGGGTGTGCGCGGGCAGCAGCGCGTCGGTGTCGCCGGCCATCCGGAGCCGGCCGCCGGTCAGCACCAGCAGGAAGTCGCACATGTCCTCCAGCTCGGGGAGGACGTGGGAGGCCATGATCACGGTCGTGCCGTGCTCCGCGGCCTCGGCCAGCAGCAGGCCGGAGAGCTCGTGCCGGGCGAGCGGGTCGAGGTCGGCCATCGGCTCGTCGAGCATCAGCAGCTGCGGGCGCTTGCCGAAGGCCAGCGCGAACGCCACCCGGGTGCGCTGGCCGCCGGAGAGCGTACCGATCTTGGCGTTCCGGTCGATGTCCCCGGACCGTACGATCCGCTCCGCCGCCGCCTGGTCCCAGTCGGGGTTCAGCTCGCGGCCCATCCGGAGGGTGTCGGCGACCGAGAACCGCTTGTACAGCGGCTTGTCCTGGGCCAGGAAGGCGAACCGGGACAGCACGGCCGGGTCGGTGACCGGCACGCCGAACAGCTCCAGCGTTCCGGCCGTCGGGCGCACCAGCCGGGTGGCGGAGCCGAGGAACGTGCTCTTGCCCGCACCGTTCGGCCCGACCAGCGCGCAGATCCGGCCGGCCGGGACCCGGAACGAGACGTCCCGCAGCGCCCATCCCCGCCGGTACTTCTTGCCCAGTCCGCGTGCCTCGACCGCCCAGTCACCGGACCCGTCGGCACCCTGCTCTGTCGGGTCGCTCATGCTCCGGCCCCCCTTCCCTACTTCCACTAGTTCATTAGTGGAATGAGTATGGGGAGCGGCCCGGTCCGCTGTCAATCACGATCTTGTGAGGGGTGGGCCGCCGCAGGTCAGGGCAGCAGGGACTTCCCCAGGTGCCGGCTGTCGTCGTAGTACCGGTAGTGCCCGAACTTCGCCACCGGCAGATAGCCGCTGGACGCGTACAGCTCCAGCGCCTCCGGCTGCTTGATGCCCGTCTCCAGCACCATCCGCGTACGGCCCGCCGCGCGGGCGTCGTCCTCCAGTGCCGCCAAGATGCGCCGCGCCAGCCCGCGCCCGCGCGCCTCGGCCGTCACGAACATCCGCTTGATCTCGGCGTCGCCGTCCGCGTACCCCTCGCCGTCCTCGTCCCGGGTCCGCCAGCCCCCGGTGGCCAGCGGCCGGCCGTCCTCGTACGCGAGGAGGTAGACGCCGTTCGGCGGCACGAACATCTCCGGGTCCAGCGGCGTCACGTCGGGGTCGCCGTAGCGCAGCACGTACTCCTGCTGGACGAGCGCGTCGAGCGTGACGGCGTCGGGATGGTCATAGCGAACCGGGCGAATCTCCATTCGCGAAATCGTACGTGCGTCCGAAGGGTGGCGGCGAGCGAGACACCTGGGTCGGCTATCGTGCCCGGATGCTCACCGTCACCTCAGTAAACGTGAATGGCCTGCGGGCCGCCTCGAAGAAGGGCTTTGTGCCGTGGCTGGCGGAGACCGCCGCCGACGTGGTCTGCCTGCAGGAGGTGCGCGCCGAAATCGAACAGCTCCCGGCGGAGGTACGGGCGCCGGAGGGCTGGTTCGCCACGTACGCCCCGGCCGCGGCCAAGGGACGGGCCGGAGTGGCGCTGCTGACCCGCCGGGAGCCGGACCGGGTGCGGGTGGGCTTCGGGTCGGCGGAGTTCGACACCAGCGGCCGCTACGTCGAGGCCGACCTGCCGGGCGTCACCGTCGCCAGCCTCTACCTGCCCTCCGGCGAGGTCGGCACCGAGCGCCAGGACGAGAAGGAACGCTTCATGGCGGAGTTCCTGCCGTACCTGGCGGACCTGAAGGCCAGGGCGGCGGCGGACGGCCGCGAGGTCGTGGTCTGCGGCGACTGGAACATCGCCCACCAGGAGGCCGACCTGAAGAACTGGAAGGCCAATCAGAAGAAGGCCGGCTTCCTCCCCGAGGAGCGCGCCTGGCTCACCCGCGTCCTGGACGAGGCCGGCTACCGCGACGTCGTCCGCGCCCTCCACCCGGACGTCGCGGGCCCGTACTCCTGGTGGTCCTACCGCGGCAAGGCCTTCGACAACGACGCCGGCTGGCGCATCGACTACCAGATGGCCACCCCCGGCCTGGCGAACCGCGCCGTCAAGGCGTACGTCGAGCGCGCCGCCGCGTACGACCAGCGCTGGTCCGACCACGCCCCGGTGACGGCGGTCTACGAGCTCTGAGGCGGTGCGGAGCCGCCCGGGACGAGGGGTCCCGGGCGGCTCCGCGCGCGTTCACCCGCGTGTCCGAGTACGGCACTCCAGCGCGCCGTTTCTTTCACCCACTCATGCGTGTTAGTCAGCATCTCTCCTGTTTTCATGCTTTGTTGCGTTTTGTCGACATTGATGCCGCGAGCCGGTTCTGGTCGCGGCACTCCAGGAGAGGAAACGCACCATGCCCTACAGGATCAAGGTCGTCTCCGGCGCGTTGGTCGGAGCGGCGCTGCTGCTGGCTCAGGCGGGGACCGCATCGGCCGGCTCCGCCGAGCGGCCCGCGGCCCCGGCGAAGGGAGACTTCCGCATCGCCAGTGCCGTCGACGGCCGCTGCCTCGCCCCGCGTGCGGTCAAGGACGTGCTCGACCTGTCGCTCATCACCTGCGGCAGCCAGGGCGTGACCGACGTGTTCGGCCTGAAGCCGCACGCGGACCGGTTCCAGCTGCGCAGCGAGGCGAAGAAGGGGTGCCTCGGCACGAGTCCCGCACGCAAGCTGATGTTCCCGTCCTGCTCGGCGAAGCACCTGACGGACTGGACGTTCACCCGGCACGGCGACGGCTACCAGATCCGCAGAACCGGCACGGACCCCAGTCGCAGCCAGTTGCGGGCGCCTTTGCAAACGTACTGCCTCACCGAGGTCGTCGACCGCGCGAAGGGCGACCGGGTCGCCCTGAGGCCGTGCTCGGACCGGAGCCCGCGGCAGATCTGGAAGCTGAAGCCGGTGCGGCAGGCGGTCGCGCCGAAGCCGGACCCGGTGCAGCAGCCGGCCGGCAAGCCCGAGCCGGGGAGGCCGCAGGCCGCGAAGCCCGAGCCCGGGAAGCCGGAGGCCGCGAAGCCGGCCGCCGGGAAGCCGGCCGCCGGGAAGCCGCAGCCGGCGAAGCCCGAGGCCGCTCAGCACCAGGCCACCGAGCCGCAGGCCGCCAAGCCTCAGGGCGTGCAGCCGCAGGGTACGAAGCCGGCGGCGGGGCAGCACCCGGCCGCCACAAAGCCGGCGGGGGCCAGGCCCGAGGCCGACCAGCTCCCGAGTGGCCAGCAGCCGAGTGGCCAGCAGCCGAACGGCCAGCAGCAGAACGGTCAGCACCCCGCGGAGCACCAAGCGGGCGGGCAGCGTCCGGCCACCGTGCCCGCGTCGGGGTACCCGGCAGGCGCGTGACCGACAGCGGCACGAGGAGCTGAGCCCGTTTCCGGCGCAGGTGCCGGAGGCGGGCTCAGTCGTCGTCCGCGGCCTCGTCCGCCGGTGACGTCGAGGGCGATGCCGGTGACGTCGAGGACGTCGTACCGTCCGCCCAGGAGGCGAGCTCGGCGCCGATGGCGCGGTCCATGGCCATGGACAGCTCGGCGTCGACGATCCCCTTGGAGAGCGGGCGGAGCTTGTCGATGGTCTGCGCGAGCCGGGTCAGCTCCTCCGGGCCGAGCTCGGCGCCGGCCTCCACGCGGGCCAGCACGTCCTGCAGGACGTGGGTGCGAATGACCTTGATGAACAGCCCGGCGAGCGCGTCGGCGTGCGCGCGCACCTGGCGCCCTGCGTCCAGGACGGCGGCGAGCGGCACGCCCGCGGCGACCAGGTCCGTGGAGGCGTCCAGCAGCCGCCGGCTGATGTGCACGAACTCGTCGCCGTCGACGGCGAGGTAGCCGATGTCCAGGGACGTGGCGAGGTTGTCGACCGTCACGTCGTCCTTGAAGTGGTCGGCCAGCTCCTCCGGGGTGAGGCGGACCGGGGTCTCCTCCGAGAAGGGCGCCACCAGTGAGCCGCTGTCCAGGCCGAGGAGTTCGCCGACGTCCCGGCCGCTTTCGAAGGCGGTGAGCAGCTGCGCGATGCCGCCGAGGTTGTGGCCGCGCTCCAGCAGCGCCGCGATCGTCCGGAGCCGGGCGAGGTGGTGCTCGTTGTACCAGGCGATGCGGCCCTCGCGGCGGGGCGGCGGGATGAGCTTGCGCTCGCGGTAGAAGCGCAGCGTACGGACCGTGATGCCGGCCTCCGCCGCCAGCTCGGACATGCGGAACTCGCGCTCCTTCGGGCCGTCCTCCGTGCCTGTGTTCGCTTCCACGGCTTCACCCTATGCCGGGTGCCCGGCGCCGCCGGGAGGTGCAACCGCCGGTAACTTCCTTCCGCTCAACCCCTACCGCTCGGTACGGAGCTGCCCTACTCTCCGACTGTGCCAGTGATTACTGGCGCGGTTCGGAGTGGTCGACGGTACGGACACAGGAGGCGCGGCATGGCCGAGCGCGAACACGAGCACGTACGGGTGGTGGTGATCGGATCGGGGTTCGGCGGCCTGGGGGCCGCCGTCCGGCTGCGCCGCCAGGGGATCACCGACTTCGTCGTCCTGGAGCGGGCCGGCTCCGTGGGCGGCACCTGGCGCGACAACAGCTACCCGGGCTGCGCCTGCGATGTGCCGTCGCACCTGTACTCGTTCTCCTTCGCGCCCAACCCCGAGTGGCCGCGGAACTTCTCCGGGCAGCCGCACATCAGGGCGTACCTGGAGCGGGTCACCGACACCTTCGGGCTGCGGCCGCACCTGCGCTTCGACGCCGAGGTGAAGAGCGCGCGGTGGAACACCGAGGAGCTGTACTGGGAGATCGAGACGGCACAGGGCCCGCTCACCGCCGACATGGTCGTCTCGGCCACCGGGCCGCTCTCCGACCCGCAGATCCCCGACGTCCCCGGGCTCGACTCCTTCGAGGGCAAGGTCTTCCACTCGGCGCGCTGGGACCACGACTACGACCTCCGCGGCAAGCGGGTCGCGATGATCGGTACGGGCGCCTCGGCGATCCAGGTCGTGCCGGCGATCCAGCCGACCGTGGACAGGCTGACGGTCTTCCAGCGGACGCCCCCGTGGGTCATGCCGCGCGCCGACCGGAAGATCACGCGAGCCGAGCACTGGCTGCACACCAAGGTGCCCGCCACCCGCGCGCTCCGCCGCCAGCTGCTGTGGGGCATCCGCGAGCTCCAGGTCTCCGCCTTCACCAAGCGACCCAAGGAGCTGGGCCTGGTGCAGGCGCTGGCCAAGGCGCACATGCACCGGGCGGTCAAGGACCCGGCCCTGCGTGCCAAGCTCACCCCGGACTACACCATTGGCTGCAAGCGCATCCTGCTGTCCAACAGCTACTACCCGGCGCTCGCGAAGCCCAACGTGGACGTCGTGGCCGCCGGCCTGAAGGAGGTGCGCGGCAACACCCTGGTGGCCGCCGACGGCACCGAGACCGAGGTCGACGCGATCATCTTCGGCACCGGCTTCCACGTCACGGACATGCCCATCGCCTCGCGGGTGACCGGCGCCAACGGCACGACGCTGGCGGAGGAGTGGAAGGACGGCATGGAGGCGCTGCGCGGCAGCAGCGCGGCCGGCTTCCCCAACTTCCTGACGATCATCGGGCCCAACACCGGCCTCGGGAACAGCTCGATGATCCTCATGATCGAGTCGCAGCTGAACTACATGATCGACTACCTGCGCCAGCTCGACCTGCTCGGCGACCGCATCGCCCTGGACGCCCGCCCCTCCGCGGTGCACGCCTGGTCCGCCGCCATCCAGCAGCGCATGGAGCGCACCGTCTGGAGCACCGGCGGCTGCGACAGCTGGTACCTGGACAAGAACGGCCGCAACACCACGGTCTGGCCCGGCACCACCGCCGAGTTCCGCAAGGTCACCCGCCAGGTCGACCTGGCCGAGTACCAGGTACTGCGCGCGCCCGCACGCACCGGTAACGAGAGCACCGACAAGACCGTGGAGGCCGCCGCATGAGCCGCCCGCCGTACGTCACCACCGGGCGCTACGCCCCGCCCGCTGCCCGCCGCGAGCTGACCGTCACCTCCGCCGACGGCTCCCGGCTGCACGCCGAGGTGCACGGCCCGGAGGATGCGCCCGCCGTCGTCCTCGCGCACGGCTGGACCTGCTCCACCGCCTTCTGGGCCCCGGTCGTCCGCCTGCTGGCCGACGACCACAAGGTCGTCGTCTACGACCAGCGCGGCCACGGCCGCAGCCCGGCCGCCGGCCCCGGCGGCTACAGCACCGACGCGCTCGCCGACGACCTCGAAGCGGTACTGGAGGCCGCGCTGGAGTCCGGCGAGAGAGCCGTACTGGTCGGGCACTCCATGGGCGGCATGACCGCGATGGCCGCGGCGCGCCGCCCCGGCATGCGCGAGCGCGCCGCCGCCGTCCTGCTGTGCAGCACCGGCGCCGCCGACCTCGCGGCGGAGGCCATGGTCATCCCGCTGCGCTCGCCCGGCGCGCGCCGCTTCGCGCACCGCGCGATCCTCGGCTCGCGTGCTCCGCTGGGCCCCGTCACGGCGCCCGGCAAGCGCGTCCTGAAGTACGCCACGATGGGCCCGGCCGCCACCCCCGAGCAGATCGAGGCGTGCGCCCGCATCGTGCATTCCTGCCCGACCGGGGTACGCGCCCAGTGGGGCAAGGCGCTCGCCGGCCTGGAGCTGACGGGCGAGGTGGCCCGCCTGGAGGTGCCGACCGCGATCGTGGCGGGCACCGCCGACCGGCTCACGCCCATCGTGCTCGCCCGCCGGCTGGCCTCCGTACTGCCGAACTGCCTGGACCTGACCGAGCTGCCGGGTGCCGGCCACATGACGCCCGTCGAGGAGCCGGACGCGGTCGCCGACCGGATCCGCGCACTCGTCCGGGACCACCTGACCGCGGCCGCGCCCGAGCCGGCCGCGCTCGCCCCGAAGCAGAAGACCAAGGCGCGGCGCGCCCGGGAAGCGAAGGAGAAGTCGGCATGAGCGGACGCAGGACCCTGGAGGGGCAGGTCGTCGTCGTCACCGGTGCGGCACGCGGCGTCGGTGAGCTGCTGGCCCGCAAGCTGTCGGCGCGCGGCGCCAAGCTCGCGCTGGTCGGCCTTGAGCCGGACGAGCTGAAGAAGGTCGCCGCCTCCCTGCACGGCGAGGCGGCGCACTGGCACGCCGACGTCACCGACCACGAGGCGCTCGCCCGGGTCGCGCAGGAGGTGAAGGCGCACTTCGGCAAGGTGGACGTGGTGGTCGCCAACGCGGGCGTGGCCACGGGCGGCCCGTTCGTCGACTCCGACCCGGTCGCCTGGCGGCGGGTGATCGAGGTGAACCTCATCGGCGGCGCCGTCACCGGGCGGGCCTTCCTGCCCGTGCTGATGGAGTCCCGCGGCTACTTCCTGCAGGTCGCCTCGCTCGCCGCGATCACCCCGGCGCCGATGATGACCGCGTACTGCGCGTCCAAGTCGGGCGTCGAGGCGTTCGCGCACAGCCTGCGCGGCGAGGTCGGCCACAAGGGCGCACGCGTCGGCGTCGGCTACCTGAGCTGGACCGACACCGACATGGTGCGCGGCGCCGACCAGGACGACGTGATGCGCGAGCTGCGCCAGCGGCTGCCCTGGCCGTCGAACAAGACGTACCCGCTCGGCCCGGCCGTCGACCGGCTCGTGGCGGGCATCGAGCGCCGCTCCGCGCACGTCTACGGCCAGTGGTGGCTGCGCGGGATGCAGTCCATACGCGGGTACCTGCCCAGCATCATCGGGACGGTCGGGCAGCGCGAGATGAAGCGCTTCGGCGACCGGCTGGACGGGATGAGGATCGGGCTGGTGGGCGCCGGCGGCGCGGCGGACGAGAGCGCCCGGACCCAGCGGTAGTGTCCGATATGCACCTTTAACCCATATGTGCGACACTGGTGGGCATTCCGACCCCACCCCATTGGAGTGTGCACATGGGCCTCATAGACCAGTTCCACGCCAAGCAGCGGGAACTCGACGAGCGCGCACGCCGGGCGCTCGCCGACCAGGGCGCACAGCCGGTCGACCGGGCGGTCGGCCGGGTGAAGAGCATGGACCGCGTCGACCGGGAGCCCCGGACGGCCGCGAAGGGCCCCCTGGGGGACGGTCACGGGACATGAGGTCCCGGCAACTGCCGTGCACGTGAGGGGCGCACCCGCACCAGGTGCGCCCCTCACGTGTGTCGTCACGTACGGCTACGTATGTCGTCACGCGTATGTCGTCACGTCGTCACGTACGGCGCGAGCAGGGCCGGCGGTCGGTCAGCTCCGCGGCGGCAGCACAGGCCGCCGGTTGTCGGGGACGTCGGCCAGCCCCGGCGGGTCCGTCGCCGGGTGCCGCTCCAGCAGCTCCAGCGCCGTCCGCACGGCGACGCCCAGCTGCGGGTTGCGGCCCTCGGCCCACTGCAGCGGCGAGCGCAGCGCCTGGATGTCCGCCTCCACGCCGTGGTTCTCCACGTCCCAGCCGTACGCGTCGAACCACGCGGCGTTCATCGGGACGGTGATGGACGTGCCGTCGCCCAGGCGGTGCCGGCCGGTCATCCCGACCACCCCGCCCCAGGTACGCAGGCCCACCACGGGGCCGATGCCCTGGAGCTTGAAGGCCGCGATGATCATGTCGCCGTCGGAGGAGGTCATCTCGTCGGCGACCGCCACGACCGGGCCGCGCGGCGCGTTGGACACGTACGTCACCGGCTGCGCGTCCCGGGTCAAGTCCCAGCCCACGATCGTGCGGGTCAGCTTCTCGATGACCAGCTCGGAGATGTTGCCGCCCGCGTTGCCCCGCACGTCGACGATGAGCGCGGGCCGGGAGACCTCCATCCGCAGGTCGCGGTTGAACTGCGCCCAGCCGGACCCGCCCATGTCGGGGATGTGCAGGTAGCCGCACCGGCCGCCGCTCAGCTCGCGGACCACCTCGCGGCGCTTGGCCACCCAGTCCTGGTACCGCAGCGGCCGCTCGTCGATCAGCGGCACGACGGCCACCCGGCGGGGCCGCCCGTCGTCGTCCGGCGAGGTGAACGTGAGCTCGACGGTCGTGCCGCCGGCCGCCGCCAGCAGCGGGAACGGGCCCGCGACCGGGTCGACCGGGCGGCCGTCGACGTGGGTGAGCGCCGCGCCCTCGCGGATGCCCGTACCGGCCAGCGGGGAGCGGGCCTTGGAGTCGGAGGAGTCGCCGGGCAGGATGCGCTGGAGGATCCAGCGGCCGTCCCGGCACACGAAGTTGGCGCCGAGCAGGCCGATCGCGCGCTGGTAGTGCGGCGGGCCTTCGTTGCGGCGCGCCCCGGTGACGTACGCGTGCGAGGTGCCCAGCTCGCCCAGCACCTCGCGGAGCAGGTCGGCGAACTCGTCGGGGGAGGCGACCCGTTCGACCAGCGGGCGGTACTGGTCCAGCACGCCGGCCCAGTCGATGGAGCACATGCCCGGGTCCCAGAAGTAGGCGCGGACGATCCGGCCCGCCTCGTCGAACGCCTGCCGCCACTCCGCCGCCGGGTCCACGTCGTGCAGGATGCGCCGCAGGTCCAGGAAGACCGTGGAGTCGGCGTCCGGGGTGTCCGTCGCGGGCACCGACCGCAGGTCGCCCTCGTCGTTGATCACCAGGCGGGTGCCGTCGCCGCTGAGCGCATAGGAGTCCAGCGAGCTGGTCAGCTCGGTGCGCTTGGCCTTGACCAGGTCGAAGTGTTCCAGCGTCGGCTGACCGGAGGTGTTGTCGGGGTTGGCGAAGGTCTCGCCCAGCGCCCCGGAGATCGGCCAGCGCAGCCAGACCAGCCCGCCGCCGGCCACCGGCGCGAGCGCGGAGTACTTCGAGGCGGCGACCGGGAACGGCGTCACCCGGCTGGCCAGCCCCTCCACCTCCACCAGCACCGTGCCCTCGGCGGCCGTGTCCACCGGGTCCAGGCCGCCGGCCGCCGGCCGGCCCTCGGGGGAGAGCGCGAAGGGCGAGGGCGTGGCGGAGTTCAGCGGGACCAGATACGGGCGGCAGCCCAGCGGGAAGGACAGGTCGCCGGTGTGCACGTCGTAGACCGGGTCGAAGCCGCGCCAGGACAGGAAGGCCAGGTACCGGCCGTCGCGGGTGAAGACCGGCTGCTCGTCCTCGAAGCGCCCGTTGGTGACGTCCACGACCGTGCCGTCGCCCAGCTTGGCGATCTTGATCTGCCGCAGCGACCGGCCGATGCCCGGATGCGACCAGGTCAGCCACTTGGAGTCCGGCGCGAACGCCAGGTCGCGCACCGGGCCGTTCTCCGAGCGCACCAGCTCGGTGACCTCGCCCTCGCCCTCCTCGGAGGCGTCCACCAGGAGCAGCCGCCCGTCGTTGGCGGCCACCGCCAGCCGTTCGCCGTCCGGGGACGCGATCAGTTCGTGCACCCGGCCGAGCTTCCCGGCGGCGAGCCGGCGCGGGTCGCCCGGCCCGGACGCCTTGGGCAGGTCGGCGATCTCGATGGCGTCCTCGCCCACCACGTCCGTGACGTACGCGATGCGGCCGGTGTCGCCCAGCATCTCCGGCAGCCGGACCCGCACGCCCGGGGTGTCGTGGATGGTGCGCGCCGGCCCGTCGCGGTGCGTGAGCCAGTACAGGCTGCCGCGCACCCCGACCGCGCTGGCCCGGCCCGTGGTGTCCACCGCGAGGGAGGTGACGTTGGCCGCGGCCGGCACCTGATGCGTACGGCGGCCCGTGCGCGGCCCGCCGAGCCGGACCGGCAGCTTCCGCGGCACGGCGCCGGCGCTCAGGTCGTCCACCAGCCACAGCTCGCCCGCGCACTGGTAGACGATCCGCTCGCCGTCGCTGGCCGCGTGCCGGGCGTAGAAGTCCGCGTGATCGGTGTGGCGGCGCAGGTCCGTGCCGTCGGGGAGGCAGGAGTAGACGTTGCCGACGCCCTCGTGGTCGGAGAGGAAGGCGATCCGGCCGCCGACGAACATCGGCGAGTCCAGATGGCCGTCGATCTCCGGCACCAGCTGCGTGCCGTGCAGCCACAGCCGTCCCGTCGCGCCGCCTCTGTACCGCTTCCAGGACGCGGGCTCGTGCGGCGGCGTGCCGCTGAGCAGCAGCGTCTGCCGCTCGCCCGCGAGGTCGGCGACCGCGATGTTCGACACCGGGCCCCACGGCAGGCGGCCGCCCGGACTGCCGTCCGTGGGCAGGCTGTACGCCCAGGAGTAGTACGAGAACGGCTGGCCGTGCGAGGACACCGCGAGGATGTCGCCGTCCGGGGTCCAGCCGCACACCCGGGCGTCCACGCTGCCCCAGAACGAGAGCCGGCGGGCCGGGCCGCCCTCGGCCGGCACCACGTGGACCTCCGGGTCCAGGCTGCGCCATGTCGTGAAGGCGATCTCGCTGCCGTCGGGGGAGAAGCGCGGGTGGCTCACGCGGGTGCGGTCCACCGTCAGCCGCCAGGCGCGGGGCGGCTCGGCGTCCTCGGGCACCACCGGCGCGACCCACAGGTCGTCCTCGGCCGCGAAGCACACCAGGTCCCCGTGAATATGGGGAAAGCGCAGGTAGGAACCGCTGGTGGCACCCCCGTCCGGCTTGACCGGCCGCAAGCGGCCACGGGCCGGTGCGGGGGCGGACTGCGTCTCCGGGGACGGCTCGGCGGCCTCCTGTGCGTCGCTCACCCGTCCATCGTTTCGGCCCGGACAGGCCGCGGCAACTCGACTTGCACAACTCGTCCCCAGGGTGACAGCGCGTGGCACCGTGCCCCGCGCTTCCTGCCGGGCGTACGCCGATGCCGGGCACGGCTCTCAGACGGCGGTGCGTTCCTGGGCCGACTCGCCCTCGTCGAGGAGGCGCGCCGCCATGGTGTCCAGCGCCCGGTCCAGGCCGGCCCGGTCCGCGGGGTCGGCGATGTCCCAGTCCTCCAGGTGCCCGTCGAGCCACCGCCGCCAGGCCGCGCCCAGCCGGTCGATCTCCGTCCGCCCGGCCGGGGTGAGCGCCAGCGCGTCCCCGTCCCGGGTGAGCAGCCCGGCGGCCACCGTGTGGTCGATCACCGGCCGGGCCTGTGCGGCGGGCAGTGCGTGCAGGCCCTGCGGGCTCTGCGCCGCCTCGGCCGGCACGCCGGGCACCTTCGCCAGCGCCTCCTTCACGTTCGGCTCCAGCTGCCCGCGAGCCCGGCCGGCACCGAGCCGCCGACGAACACGACGGCGCTGAGCTGGAAGACGATCTTGCGGCCGAAGAGGTCGCCGAACTTGCCGACCAGCACCGTGGCGACGGTCTCGGCCAGCAGATAGGCGGTCACCACCCACGCCATGTGCCCGCCGCCGCCCAGGTCGGCGACGATCGTGGGCAGCGCGGTGGAGACGATCGTCTGGTCCAGGGCCGCGAGCAGCATGCCGAGCACGATCGTGACGAAGACGAGGTTCGTGCGGCGGCGGCTGAGCGCGGGCGGGGCGGTCGGAGCCTCCGCGCGGTGGTGGCCGATGTCATACGGCAGACCTTCGGACGAGCGACGGGGAGGGCGCGGGTTCCCCTCAGCTTCACCGATAACCACCGGCTTGCCACCTTTTGCGCGCGCCCGGATGCCCGCCCGGCGTATCCGTCCGCCGCGTGCGCCACCGTCCCGCATCATGGGCGCTCTTGCACATGATTTGCAGTACGACCACCATGGGTGGGTTACCGGCCACGAGCGGAGAAACCAGCCATGCATGTCCCCGACGGATTCATCAACGCCCCGGTCTCGGTGGCGACCGGTGCGGTCGCCGCGGCCGCCGTCGCGGTCAGTCTGCGCGGCGCCCGCCGCGAGCTGGGCGGCGACGGCCTGGGCGGCGAGCGCACCGCGCCCCTCGCGGGCCTGGTCGCCGCGTTCATCTTCGCCGTGCAGATGCTGAACTTCCCCGTCGCCGCCGGTACCAGCGGCCACCTCCTGGGCGGGGCACTCGCGGCGATACTCGTGGGCCCCTACACAGGGGTCCTGTGCGTCTCCGTCGTCCTCCTCATGCAGGGCGTCCTCTTCGCCGACGGCGGCCTCACCGCGCTCGGCGTCAACATCACCGACATGGCGATCACCACCACCGTCGTCGCCTACCTGCTCTTCCGCGGGCTGGTGAAGGTGCTGCCCCGTAAGCGCCGCTCGATCACCGTCGCGAGCTTCGTCTCCGCGCTGGTCTCCGTCCCCGCCGCGGCCCTGGTCTTCACCCTGATCTACGCGCTCGGCGGCACCGCGGACGTCTCCACCGGCAAGGTGCTGACCGCCATGGTCGGCGTGCACGTCCTCATCGGCATCGGCGAGGCGGCCATCACCGCGCTCACCGTCGGCGCGGTCATCGCCGTACGGCCCGACCTGGTGTACGGCGCCCGCGGCCTCAGCAAGCCGCTGGAGCTGAAGGTCGCCCCCGTCGCGGTCCCGGCCGCCCCGGGCGCGCCCCGCACCGAGCCCGCCGCGGCCGCCGCCCCCGCCGCCGCTTCCGAGGCCGCCGAGGCCGAGCCCAAGAGCCCCGCGCCGGCCGCCGCGCCCCGCTCCACCAAGCGCGTCTGGCTCGCCGGCGTCGCCGCAGCGCTGGTCTGCGCCGGCGGCATCAGCTACTACGCCTCCGCCAGCCCCGACGGCCTGGAGAAGGTCGCCCACGACCAGGGCATCGACAAGCAGGAGAAGGACCACGCCGCCAAGGACTCCCCGCTCGCCGACTACAGCGTCAAGGACATCACCGACGCGCGGCTCTCCGGCGGCCTGGCCGGCGTGATCGGCGTCGGCGCGACCCTGGCCGTCGGCAGCGGCGTCTTCTTCGTCGTCCGCCGCCGCCGGGACACGGACCCGGCCGTCACCGACGAGCGCACCCCCGAGCGGGTCTGACATGGGCGCCGGCCACTCCCACAAGCTCTACCGGCACGGGCACTCACCCGTGCACGCGCTCCCCGCGCACTGCAAGATCGCCGCCGTCTTCGCCTTCGTGCTGATCGTCGTGTCCACCCCGCGCGAGGCGGTCTGGGCCTTCGGGCTGTACGCGGTGCTTCTCGCGGCCGTCACGGTGGCGGCCCGGCTCCCGGCCGGCTTCGTCCTCAAGCGCCTGCTCATCGAGGTCCCGTTCGTGGCCTTCGCGCTCCTCATGCCCTTCGTGGCCGAAGGTCCGCGCCTCCACGTCCTCGGCATGTCGCTCAGCGAGTCCGGCCTGTGGGGCGCCTGGAACATCCTCGCCAAGGGCACCCTCGGCGTCGCCGCCTCCGTACTGCTGGCCGCCACCACCGAGCTGCGCAATCTGCTCCTCGGCCTGCAGCGCCTGAAGATGCCGCCGCTGCTGGTACAGATCGCGTCCTTCATGATCCGGTACGGCGACGTGATCACCGACGAGATGCGCCGGATGCGCATCGCCCGCGTCTCACGCGGCTTCGAAGCGCGCGGCGTACGCCACTGGGGCGTCCTCGCCAAGTCCGCCGGCGCGCTCTTCATCCGCTCCTACGAGCGCGGCGAACGCGTCCACCTGGCCATGGTCAGCCGCGGTTACGCCGGCACCGTGCCGGTCACCGACGAGGTGACCGCCGACCGCGCCCAGTGGACGTCCGCCGCCGCCCTCCCCCTCGCCGCACTCGCCGTCTGCCTGCTGGGATGGACGCTATGACCCCGATGGACCCCATGAGCCCGCACGACAGCACCACCGCCCCGTCCCTGGAGGTCGCCGGCCTCGCGTACGCCTACCCCGACGGCCACCAGGCCCTCTTCGGCGTCGACCTGACCGTGGCCCGCGGCGAGCGGGTGGCCCTGCTCGGCCCGAACGGCGCCGGCAAGACCACCCTCGTCCTGCACCTCAACGGCATCCTCGAAGCGGGCGCGGGCTCCGTCGCCGTCGCCGGCCTCCCCGTGGCCAAGCGGAACCTCGCCGAGATCCGCCGCCGCGTCGGCATCGTCTTCCAGGACCCCGACGACCAGCTGTTCATGCCGACCGTCCGCGAGGACGTCGCGTTCGGCCCGGCCGCCGCCGGGCTGCGCGGCGCGGAACTGGAGGAACGGGTCACCGAGGCGCTCGACCGGGTCGGCATGGCCGGCTTCGCCGACCGCCCGCCGCACCACCTCTCCTTCGGCCAGCGCCGCCGGGTCGCGGTCGCCACGGTCCTCGCCATGCGCCCCGAGATCCTCGTCCTGGACGAGCCCTCCTCCAACCTCGACCCGGCCTCCCGCCGTGAACTCGCCGACGTGCTGCGGTCCCTGGACGTCACCGTCCTGATGGTCACGCACGACCTCCCGTACGCGCTGGAGCTGTGCCCCCGCTCGGTCGTCCTGTCCGGCGGGGTCATCGCGGCGGACGGCCGTACGCAGGACCTGCTCTGCGACGCCGACCTGATGGCCGCCCACCGGCTCGAACTTCCCTTCGGTTTCGATCCCCGTTCGGTGACCGCCCCCGTGTGACGGTTCCCGGTACGCGCTGTGACCCTCCCCACGGGCAGCGGGTTCCTGGTCATCAGCACTGATCGGCGCGTTGCACCATGGATGGGTCACAAACGCGACGGATGAGTGGGAAGCGGGAACAGTGGTGGACGTCCACGGCACGGTCGAGGCCGGCTACGAGCCGGTCCGCGATGCCTTCGCGGCGAACTTCGCGCGGCGCGGCGAGCGGGGGGCGGCCGTCGCCGCGTACCGGCACGGGCGCAAGGTCGTGGATCTGTGGGCGGGCGACCGCGACGGCGCCGCCGCTGCCGGGGACGACGGTGGTCCCCGGGCTCCCTGGGAAGAGGGCACCGCGCAGGTCGTCCGGTCCGCGACCAAGGGCGTCGCCGCCGTCGTCCCGCTCCTCCTCCACCAGCGCGGGCAGCTGGACCTGGACGCGCCGGTCGGCACGTACTGGCCCGAGTACAAGGCCGCCGGCAAGGAACGCACGCTCGTCCGCCACCTGCTCTCGCACCGGGCCGGCGTGCCGGTCCTGGACACCCCGCTCACCCCTGCCGAGGCTGCCGACGGGGTCAGCGGCCCGGCCGCGGTCGCCGCGCAGGCGCCGGCGTGGGCCCCCGGCACGGACCACGGCTACCACGCCCAGACGTTCAGCTGGCTCCTCGCCGAGCTGGTGCTGCGGGTCACCGGCCGCTCGATCGGCACGTTCGTGGCCGAGGAGATAGCCGGGCCGCTCGGCCTGGACCTGTGGATCGGCCTCCCCGAGGCGGAGGCCGCCCGCGGCCGGGCCGGCCGGCTCGCCGAGATCACCCCGCCGCCGGCGCCCGCGGGCACGGGCCTGAAGGTACGGCCCAAGCGCGCCGTCGCCGAGGCGTACGAGGACCCCACGTCGCTGACCCGCCGGGCCTTCGCGGCGATCACCCCGCACGCCGACGAGAACGACCCGGCCTTCCGGGCGGCCGAGCTGCCCGGCTCCAACGGCATCGCGACGGCCCGCTCGCTGGCCCGCCTGTACGCGGCCCTCATCGGCCCGGTCGACGGCCACCCGCGCCTCTTCGCGCCCGCGACGCTGACGCTGGCCCGTACCGAGGAGTCCGCCGGCCCGGACCGTACGCTCGTCGCCCCCTCCCGCTTCGGCCTCGGCTACATGCTGCACGGCCCCGCTGCCCCGCTGCTGGCGCCCGGCTCCTTCGGCCACCCCGGCCGCGGCGGCGCGCTCGCCTTCGCCGACCCCGAATCCGGCACGTCCTTCGGGTACGTCACCAACGGCATGCAGAAGAACGTCACGGCCGACCCCCGCGCGCAGGCGCTGGTCCGGGCGCTCCGCACGACGCTCTGAGGACCGCGCCGGGCGAGGGCCCGGTCCGGGCCCGCCCGCGTACGCCGAAAACGCGCCGCCACTGTGCGAAAGGGTTGCGGGCCCGCACCGGTACGTCAAAAATCAACAACCTCGGACACCACGCGAAAGGGGCGAGCGTGCGGCGTTTTGAAGGTTATGGGGTATTGATCACCGGCGCGGGCCGCGGCATCGGCGCCGCCACCGCCCGCCGACTCGCCGACGAGGGCGCCGGCGTGCTGGTCACCGACCTGAACGGCGACCGCGCCGAGGAGGCCGCCGCCGAGATCCGCAAGAACGGCGGCACCGCCGAGGCCTGGCCCTGCGACGTCGCCGACCGCGACGCCGTCGAGTCCGCCGTGGCCCGCGCCGCGGACTGCTTCGGACGCCTTGACGTGCTCGTCAACAATGCCCTGTCCTGCCACCCCGACACCCCCGCCTTCGAGGACCAGCCGGACGACACCTGGCAGCGCGACCTGGACATCACGCTCACCGGCGCGTTCAGGTGCGCCCGCGCCGCGATGCCGCACCTCGCGGCCGCCGGCGGGCGCGGCGCGATCGTCAACATCGGTTCGGTCAACGCCGAGCAGTACTTCACCAACCACGCGTACAGCGCCGCGAAGGCGGGCCTGGCGAGCCTGACCCGCACCCTCGCCGTGCAGAACGCCGCCCGCGGGGTCCGGGTGAACCTCGTCCACCCCGGCACCGTGCACACCCCGAACTGGGACGGCCGCGAGGACGTACTGGAGCGGGCCGCGCCGGTCTACCCGCTGGGCCGGGTCGGCGAGCCCGAGGACATCGCCGCCGCCGTGGCGTTCCTGGCGTCCTCGGACGCCTCGTGGATCACGGGCGTCGCCCTGCCCGTGGACGGCGGCCTCCTCGTCAGCAACGCGGCGCTGGTGAGTGCCATGACGGGCGCCGGCTGACGGCGGCCTCCGGAGGAGCGGTTCGACCTCCGAAGGGGCGGGGCGCCTCCGGAGGGGGCGGGGGCGGCCGGCTCTTCGTGTGGAGCGTCGGTCAGCCCGTGTGCAGCATCAGGCCGATGCCCACCACCATCAGGCCCGCCGCGGCGATGCGCGGCGCGCCGAACCGCTCCTTCAGGAAGATGGCACCGATCGCCGCACCGACGATGATCGAGGACTCGCGGAGCGCCGCGATCGGCGCGAGCGGCGCGCGGGTCTGGGCCCACAGGACCAGCCCGTACGCGAACACCGACAGCACCCCGCCCAGCAGCCCGCGGACCGCGAACGGGCGCAGCTCGGTGAAGAGCGCCCGGCGCCGGGTGGCCAGCGCGTACGCCGGGATCGCGAGGCCCTCCAGGAGCATCAGCCAGCCGATGTAGCCCAGCGACGTACCGGACGCGCGGACGCCGACCCCGTCGACCGTCGTGTACGAGGCGATGGCCAGGCCCGTGGCGACCGCGGCGATGATCGCGGGCCAGTGCGGGCGCGTACCGGAGCCGCGGATGCCCCACAGCGCGACGCCGAGGAGGCCGGCGGACGCCACGGCGACGCCGGTCAGCGCCCAGGCGTCGGGCAGCTCGCCCACGAAGACGGCGGCGAGGACGGTGACCACGAGCGGGGCGGTGCCGCGCGCGATCGGATACATCTGCCCGAAGTCGCCGAGCCGGAAGGACCGCATGAGCAGGGCCTGGTAGACGACGTGCAGCAGCGCGGAGGCGAGGAGGAGCGGCCAGGAGCCGGCGGCGGGCAGCGGGGAGACGGCGGCGAGCACCACGCCGCAGACGGCGCCGCCGCTGCCGACGAGGGTGAAGGCCAGGAGCTGGTCGCGGATGCCGTGGGCGATCGCGTTCCAGCCGGCGTGGGTGACCGCGGCGGTCAGGACGGCGGCGACGACGAGCGGGGTCACGCGGTCTGCTCGCGGACGTCCACGACGCGGCCGCCCGCGTACTCGATCAGCGACTTCGGATCGAGCGGGAAGACGGTGTGCGGGGTGCCGGCGGCGGCCCAGACCGTGCCGTGCGCGAGCAGCCCCCGGTCGGCGAGGACGGTCGTCCGCGTGCGGTGTCCGAAGGGCGGTACGCCGCCGATCGCGTACCCGGTGGTCTCCCGCACGACCGCGGCGTCCGCCCGGCCCACGTGACCGGCGCCCAGCTCGGCGCGGACCTTCTCCACGTCCACCCGCGACGCCCCGTCCACCAGGACCAGCACCGGCACTCCTCCCCCACTGCTGGACGCGTGGGGGGACCCCCATGCCGCGAAGACGAGTGACTTCACGATCTCGGCGGGCGCGCAGCCGACGGCGGCCGCGGCCTGCGCCGCGGTGCGGGTCGCGGCGGGGAAGCGGCGTACCGGGACTTCGAGGCCCAGCTCGCGCAGCGCCTCGGCGAACAGGGGGTGAGCGTCGGCTGAAGTACTCATGGCCCGCACGCTAGCGAAAGCTGTACGGGCCATGCGACCGGGAAAAGACCGGGAAAACCGGGAAAGGGGGCCGTCCGCGATGCGGACGACCCCCCTTCCCGAGGGCACGGTGCTGCTCGCGTCAGCCCTGGTTCAGGATGGCGCGGACGACCGGGCCCGCGTTGTCGCCGCCGTGTCCGCTGGCGGGGACCACCGCGGCCGCCGCGATGTCGTCTCGGTAGGCGGTGAACCAGGCGTTCGGCTTCTTCTGGTTGTCGACCTCGGCCGAACCCGTCTTGGCGCCGATGTCACCGCTGAGGCCCGACATCGCCTTGGCGCCGGTGCCGGAGGTGGCCGTCAGCTTCATCAGGTACTTCAGCGCGGACGCGGTGTCCGGCTTCATGTTGCGCGACGCCTTGGCCAGCGACCGGTGGTCGAGGTCCGGGGACACGATGTACGGCTGGTGGAAGCTGCCGGACTGGACGGTCGCCGCGATGGAGGCGACGTTCAGCGGGTTCATGCGGACCCCGCCCTGGCCGATGAGCGAGGCGGCCATCTGCGCGTCGCTCTGCACCGGCACGTTGCCGTCGAAGCTGGGGATGCCGGTGTTCCAGGTCCGGCCGAGGCCGAAGACGTCCCGGGCCTGCTTGGTCAGGTCGTCGTCGCTGAGCTTCTTGGCCTGCGAGATGAAGGCGTTGTTGCAGGAGGCGGCGAAGCTCTGCGCGAAGGTGCCGTTCTTGATCTCGGACTTGTTGAGGTTCTGGAACTTCCAGCCGCCGTACGTCACGTACTTCGGGCAGGGATGCGTCTTGTTCGGCGAGGTCAGGCCCTTGTCGATGAGCATCGACGAGGTGACGACCTTCATCGTGGAGCCGGGCGCGAGCGAGCCCTGCGTGGCGACGTTGAAGCCCTTGGTGGGCGAGTTGGCGATGGCCAGGATCTCGCCGGTGCTGGGCTTGACCGCGACCGCGGACGCCTTGCTCTTCGTGGCGACCGCCTTCTGCGCCGCGGCCTGCACCTTGACGTCCAGGGTGGTCTTCAGCGTGCCGGGGGTGCCCTTGGAGAGGACCTTCAGCGTCTGGTCCGGCTTCTGCGCGGCCTTGTCGCCGCTCTTGGCGCGCTGGATGAAGAACTCCACGCCCGGCTTCCCGCCGGCCTTGTCGCCGTACTTCGTCCGCAGGCTGTCCAGCACGCCGGCCAGCTCCGGGTTGGTCTCCTTGGAGATCTCCTTGCCGTTGCGGTCCACGGCCTTGATGGGCGGCGCCTCGCCCGCGCCCGTACGGAGCGTGTCGCCCTCGGACAGGCCGGGGTGCACGATCGTGGGCTGCCAGTCGACGACCGGCTCGCCGGTCTTCTTGTCGCGCTCGACGGTCAGCGAGGTGTTGTAGGAGACGGCGGCCCGCTGGTTCTTGTACGCGATCTGCCCGGCCACCTCGTACGGCACCGTGTCACCCTTACGAGCGGTCGGCGTGAGCGTCACCTTGGCGAAGTGGGCCTGCTCGGTGACGCCGGTCAGCGCGGTGGTGGCGGCCTCGGCGTCGTCGGTGAGCTTCGCGGCCTTCGCCACGTCGCCCGACTGCCAGGCGTCCAGGAAGCCGGTCGCGGCGGTCTTCACCTCCCGCGCGGACAGCGGCCCGGTCTTCACCGAGGGCTCGCCCGCGCCCGGCTTGCCGTCCGCCGCCATGACTTCCTGCTGCGGGGCCTCGTCATCGGAACTCCCCATCAGGGTGTACCCGCCGACGCCTCCCGCGACGAGGGCGATCGCCCCGCCGATCAGCCCGTACCTCACCTCGCGGCGCATGACTTACGTTCCCCTCCCGAAGAAGCCTGGTCGTCCTTGGGACACGCACACAAGAACGTGCAGCGCACTCTATGGGACACGGGGTATTGGAGTGACCCTCGCGCATCTCGTTCCGGCATCGGTCCGGTGACACACAGTCGATGCGCCGGTCACGGAAAAGTCACAGCAGATCCCGGTGTACTCACCACACGCCCACCGTGCCCAGGCACGCGACCCCTTCCGCCGCTACCGGCCGCCCTCTGGACCGCCCGCGGGACCGCCACGCATGGTTTCCCTCACACGTCGCCCGGCCCCCTCCGACCTGTTACGGTGCCCCGCCTTCCGAGACGCCGGGGTGCAGTTCGATGCGGATGGAGTCGTCGTCCTCGATGACGTACGTCGGATCGGTGTCGCGGTCGAAGCCCATGGGGATCAGGTAGTAGCGGTCATGGCGTTCCACGAGGAGGCGCAGGCCCGTGTAGCGGTACCGGTAATGCTTGTTCTTCCCGAGGTCCACCGGCGCGTCCAGGCCGGGCGGTCCGGTCATGCTCAGCAGCTCGGTGCTGAACACCACGACGGGCACGCGCCGGGCCACCCCGGCGGCGTCCGCCTCCGCGTCCGTCTGCCCCAGGTGCCCGGCCACCAGAGCGATCAGCCACATTCCGAAGATCCCCGCGACCGCGAGCGGAATCGCCCGGTACCGGACCGGATGTCCGGCGCGCGGCCCCGGCGGGACGGCTCCGGTCTGCCCGAGGATCAGGCCGCACAGCACCACCAGCGGAGCGATCCAGGTATGGGGCGCGAGATGAGGCCAGAGAAACAGCAGGGTGATTCCGAAGGCGACGACGAAGAGGTGCCCTCTCGCGATCACGGCGCCGGCTCGCTGCAGGATGCGGAGGACCACCGCGGGCACGCCCAGCGAGGTCAGGAATTCCGGAACCCTGGGCAGGAAGGCGACGAGTGCCAGCGTCGTGAGGACGGGAAGCGTCATCAGGCGCAGGCTCGTCACGGCCAGTTCCAGCGCGTCGAATCCGACGGTGAACGTGTCGATGTGGAAGTAGCCGTAGTACGAGGCGTTGTGCATGAGCCCCGCGTAGAGCATCAGCGCGAGGAAGAAGGAACTGGCGCCCAACGCCGTGTTCGCGAGTTCGATGAAGCGGCCGGACCGGGCGGTGGCCGCGGGGCCCGCGGCCTCGTCCGGGCCCGTACCGGTTCCCCGTCGGCGGCCCGACAGCCTTTCCAGGAAGGCTTCCAGGCGCCGGGCGTCCGACGCGAGCCGGGCGCGCAGGCGCTGCCGGCGGGTGCGGGAGGCCGGGGGCGCGTCGTCGGTCATCGGTCTGCTCAGGGCTGCGAGGGTTCCGCCGACGGTGCGGGTGTGGCCCGGCACGCCGCCGACGAGGAGTCCTGCCCGCAGGAGGGGGGCGGAGGGGCGCTGGACGCAGGGGGCGGAACGATGCCCGGGGTGGTGGCCGGAGCGCTCGTGGCGGGAGGGGAGTTGTGCGGCGGGACGGGACCGACGCCCGGATCGTCCGTGCTTTCCGCGTCGTGGTCCACGCGGGCCGGGGCATGGCTCGCGTCCCCCGGCCCCTGGCTCCTGCCGGGGTCGGGCCCCGACACCGGCGGAACGTCCGTCTCCCCGCCCCTGGGCAGCTCACCGGGTGACAGACCGGGCGACGCCCCGCTGTCCCCGTAGCTCTGCGCGGGACCGGGCGGCGTCTCCTCGCCTCCGTCCGGCTGGTTCCCGCACCCCGCGAGCAAGAGGACCGATGTGGCGGCCAGGCAAGCGAGCGCCCTCCCGAAGGGTTTCCGTCCCGGTGCGCGCACGACATTCCCCGTTCCCTTGCGCCCGCGGCACGGCGCGGCCGGAAGCGTCCGGTCCGCCCCTTTCGCCTGCGGGTTTTTCCTCCTGCTACCGCGTCCCAGCAAGGCACGGCGGTCAGGGCGCGGCAACCCGATCAGGCAAAGGCGGCGCCACAAGGGGATCGCCGGCGTACTGGTGGCTCACGGAAACACTCGCCCCCCGTACGCCAGCTGCGCTACGCGAAGCTGGACGGCTGCCCCACGTGTCGAACCCCACTCAGGTGTGCGGCTACACCCACGTATCCAGCCACATCCGGCCCTGCCACGCCGACTTGGGGATGGGGAGGCCCGTGTAGACCGGGTAGAAGTAGATGAAGTTCCACACGATGAGCAGGACCAGGACGCCTGCCGCTACGATGCCCGCCGCTCGGCGGCGTTCGCCGGTGAGGAGGGCGCCCGGTTCCGTGGTGGGTTCGGTGGGGCGGCCGATGAGGGCGCCGAGCATCATGGCCAGGGCCAGGCAGAGGAACGGGACGAAGACCACCGCGTAGAAGAGGAAGATCGTGCGCTCCTGGTAGAGGAACCAGGGGAGGTACCCGGCGGCGACGCCGCAGGCGATCGCGCCCGCCCGCCAGTCGCGCTGGAACAGCCAGCGGTAGAGGACGTAGAGCAGTGCGAAGCAGGCGGCCCACCACAGGAGCGGGGTGCCGAGCGCGAGGACCTCGCGGGCGCAGCCCTCGGCGGCGGTGCAGCCGTCCTGGCCGGCCTTCGGGTCCTCGTAGAAGTAGGAGACCGGGCGGCCGAGGACCAGCCAGCTCCAGGGGTTGGACTGGTAGGTGTGGGTGGACGTCAGGTGGGTGTGGAACTCGTAGACCTCGTGCTGGTAGTGCCACAGGCTGCGCAGCCAGTCGGGCAGCCAGGTCCAGCCGCCGGCGCGGCCTTCGGGGGTGGTGGCCCAGTCGCGGTAGTAGCCGCCCTTGGTGGCGATCCAGCCGGTCCAGGAGGCGAGGTAGGTGGCCGCGGCGAGGACCACGGTGGAGAGGAAGGCCGGTACGACGTCGCAGCGGAGGGCCGAGCGGTACGGGTGGCGGGCGCCGGCGGTGCGGCGGGCGCCGGCGTCCCACAGGACCGACATCAGGGCGAAGGCGGCGAGGAAGTACAGGCCGTTCCACTTGGTGGCGCAGGAGAGGCCGAGGCAGAGCCCGGCCAGCAGCCGCCAGGGTCGCCACCCGAGGCCCAGCCGGTCGCCCACCTTCTCGTCGGGGCGGGCCAGGCCGTCCTCGCCCGTCGGCAGCGCGGCGGCGAGCCGGGCCCGGGTGCGGTCCCGGTCGACGAGCAGGCAGCCGAACGCGGCCACGACCCAGAACATGACGATGAGGTCGAGCAGCGCGGTACGGCTCATGACGAAGTGCAGGCCGTCCACCGCGAGCAGCAGGCCCGCCAGGCAGCCGAGGACGGTGGAGCGCAGCAGACGGCGGCCGATGCGGCAGATCATCAGCACGGAGAGCGTGCCGAGCAGGGCCGTCATGAAACGCCAGCCGAACGGGTTCATGCCGAAGGCCCACTCGCCCAGCGCGATCATCCACTTCCCGAGGGGCGGGTGGACGACGTAGGAGTGCTCGGGGCTGAGGAGGAGGCGTGACGGATCGCCGACCAGGGCGTCGTTGGCGTTCTTCGCCCAGGTGCCCTCGTAGCCGTACTGCAGCAGGGACCAGGCGTCCTTGGGGTAGTACGTCTCGTCGAATATCACCTTGTCCGGGCTGCCGAGGCGCCAGAAGCGCAGGATGCCGGCGAGGAGTGCGACGAGCAACGGCAGGCCCCACGCGGCCAGGCGGGCCGTGCGGGGGGAGACCTGCGGGGTGGGGAAGGGCGCGAGCAGCCGGGTGCGCACGTCCCGCTCCGGGCGCGCGGTGTAGCCGAAGCGGCGCAGCCGCCGCAGCCAGGCGGTCGGCGCCAGGACGCCGCCGTGGGGCGCCCGCGCGGCGGCCGCCGGGGGCCGGCCGCGGTCGTCGGCGCGCCGGTCGTTGGTCGCGGTGTCACTCGTCACCGGGCCATCGTAGGGAAGCGGCCTGTGAGAGGCCCGTCTCCCCGCGCGGCGGGAAGGATGCCGGCAGGCCTGAAAGGATGGGGCCGTGACTGGAACGCTCGTACTCGCAGGGACCCCCATCGGCGACACCGAGGACGCTCCGCCGCGGCTGGCCGCCGAGCTGCTCGCCGCCGACGTGATCGCGGCCGAGGACACCCGCAGGCTCCGCCGGCTGACGACGGCGCTGGGGGTGCACACCACGGGCCGGGTGGTGTCGTACTTCGAGGGGAACGAGTCGGCGCGCACCCCGGAGCTGGCCGAGGCGCTCGAAGGCGGGGCGCGGGTGCTGCTGGTCACCGACGCGGGCATGCCCTCCGTCTCCGACCCCGGCTACCGGCTGGTGGCCGCGGCCGTCGAACGCGGCGTGAAGGTGACGGCCGTGCCGGGCCCGTCGGCCGTGCTCACCGCGCTCGCCGTGTCCGGGCTGCCGGTGGACCGGTTCTGCTTCGAGGGCTTCCTGCCGCGGAAGGCGGGGGAGCGGACCGGGCGGCTGAAGGAGGTCGCCGCGGAGCGCCGCACACTCGTGTACTTCGAGGCGCCGCACCGGCTGGCCGACGCGCTCGCCGCCATGGCGGAGGTCTTCGGCCCGGAGCGGCGCGGCGCCGTCTGCCGCGAGCTGACCAAGACGTACGAGGAGGTGCGCCGCGGGCCGCTCGGGGAGCTGGCCGAATGGGCGGCCGAGGGGGTGCGCGGCGAGATCACGATCGTGGTGGCGGGCGCGCCCGAGCCGGGCCCGGCCGACCTGGGCCCTGAGGAGCTGGTGCGCCGGGTGCGGGTCCGTGAGGAGGCCGGCGAGCGGCGCAAGGAGGCCATCGCGGGGGTGGCGGCAGCGGCGGGCGTACCCAAGCGCGAGGTCTTCGATGCCGTCGTGGCGGCAAAGAACGCGGAGCGTGGTGATTCTCGCGCGGGTAAATGACGGGTCTGGAAGGTAAAGCGGAGGTCGTCCCGGCGAGGTCTTTCGTCTCGCCCCGCCCAAATCTGGGCCAACAGGGAGAACCTTTGCTGCATCGCAGCTCGGAAAGGCGTCCACTGGAGGTGGGACGTTCCGTCCCGAGAGCGAGAGCTTGTCCGGCGGACAAGAGGAGCTGCGATGACTGAACCTGTGGGAACCACGAGCGGGACCCGGCACACGACCCGGACCGAAGCCTCCGCACACGAGGCCTACTCCTTCGCCTGCATGCACTGCGGGCACGGCTGGGAGCAGGCCTACGACATCGAGCACCACGTGGACGTGTCCGGTGAGCCGCGCGTCGTCTACTACGCCGACGGCGAGCGAGTCCCCTCACCGCTGACCCGGCCCACCTGCCGCCAGTGCGGCGGGCACATAGTCCGGATCATGCGGGCCGGTCAGGTTTCCATGGTCTCGGCGGCCGCCGAGCGGCTCTACGCGCCGCGCAAGCCGCAGCCCACGACCGGCCCGGCCGGCGACCCCGGTGACGCCGGTGACGCCGGGGGATCGGTGGACGGCGCGCCGGAGCGGCACGGCCACCACTGGCACCTGTCCGACCTGCTGCACCCGTTCCAGCACCACCGCAGGTGAGGACCTGAGCCGCGGCCGGGCCCGTACGCCCTCGTAGGATCGCGGCATGAGCTCCAAGGACGCACCGCCGCCGCTGCCCGAACCGCTCGGGGTCTCCGTGGCGGACTCCCACACCCACCTGGACATGCAAACGGGCACGGTCGAGGAAGCGCTCACCAAGGCCGCGGCCGTCGGCGTGACGACGGTGGTCCAGGTGGGCTGCGACGTGAACGGCTCGCGCTGGGCCGCGGAGACCGCCGCCGCGTACGACGCGGTGCACGCGGCGGTGGCGCTGCATCCGAACGAGGCGCCGCGGATCGTGCTGGGGGATCCTGACGGATGGTCGCGGCAGGGGGCCAGGGAGGCCGGTGGCGACGCGGCGCTGGACGAGGCGCTCGCGGAGATCGACGCGCTCGCCGCGCTGCCGCACGTCCTGGGCGTCGGCGAGACCGGCCTCGACCACTTCCGTACCGGCCCCGAGGGCATGGCAGCGCAGGAACGGTCCTTCCGCGCGCACATCGAGATCGCCAAGCGGCACGGCAAGGCGCTGGTCATCCACGACCGCGAGGCCCACGACGACGTGCTGCGGGTGCTGCGCGAGGAAGGCGCGCCCGAGCGGACCGTCTTCCACTGCTACTCCGGCGACGCCGAGATGGCGAAGGTGTGCGCCGAGGCCGGCTACTTCATGTCCTTCGCCGGCAACGTGACCTTCAAGAACGCCCAGCCGCTGCGGGACGCGCTCGCCGTCGCCCCGGCGGAACTGGTGCTGGTGGAGACCGACGCCCCGTTCCTGACGCCCGCGCCGTACCGCGGTCGGCCTAACGCTCCGTACCTCATTCCGGTCACGCTCCGGGCCATGGCCGAGGTCAAGGGGATGGACGAGGACGCGCTGGCCACGGCCGTCGCCGCCAACACCGCCCGGGCATTCGGGTACTGAGCCGGAGTCGGCGGCCACTTTCCGTAGCCGTACGACTTTGGGGAGTGATACTCCTCTCCGCTACATTCCGGCCCGTCAACCGGTTCCGGGCACGTGGAGCGTCGTGAGTCATTCGCAGCGATACGGATACGCCCCGGCGTACGAGCCGCCGCAGGCCTACGGCTGGCCGGAGGGCCCCGAGACCCAGGAGTACGGGCCGTACGGGCCGCCCGACGAGGCGCAGGTGTACGACACGTACGCAGCGGTGCGCGCGGCCCGGTCCTACGACGCGTACGAGAGCCACGCGCCGTACGAGGTCCACGAGCCGTACGAGCCGTACGAGGCGTTCCCGGCGCAGTCGTCCGCGGCCCGGTCGTCCGCACCCACCGTGCCGTCGTACGCCCCGGAGGCGCCGGCCCCGGCGGTGCCGGCCCCGGCGGTGCCGGACCCGGTGGTGCCCGAACCGCAGGTGCGTACGCCCTTCGTGCCCGACCAGCCGTCGTACGACCGGCCCCCGGTCGAGCCGTCGTACGACCGGGGGCCGGTCACCGGCGGCCGGGCCGGGCGCCGGACCGCGGGGCGCGCCGCCGCCCGGCGCGCGGCCCGCCGGAAGCGGTTCGTCGACCGTCCCGACGGGCTGCTCAGACTGGTCCCGCAGGCGCTGGTCGTGGCGTTCCTCGCGGGCGGCACCACCGCCTTCGTCGCGCACGACAAGGCGGTCCGGCTCAGCGTCGACGGCGACCCGCGGCGGCTGCACACCTTCGCCGGGGACGTCGGCGAGCTGCTGGCCTCCGAAGGCGTGCCGGTCGGCCCGCACGACATCGTCGCGCCCGGCGCCGACGCCCCCCTGACCAGCGGCGACGAGGTGGCGGTGCGCTACGGCCGGCCCGTCGTGCTCACCCTGGACGGCCACCGCCGCCGGGTGTGGACCACGGCCCGCACCGTCGAGGGCGCGCTGCGCCAGCTCGGCGTGCGCGCCGAAGGGGCCTACCTCTCCGCCTCGCGCTCGCGGCCCATCGCCCGGCACGGCATGGAGCTGGCCGTCCGCACCGAGCGCACGGTGACCTTCATGGCCGACGGCCGCGCCCGGTCCGTGCGGACCAACGCCGCCACCGTGCGCACCGCACTCGACCAGGCCGGCATCCGGCTCCGCGGCCAGGACACCGCCTCCGTACCGCTCGACAGCTTCCCCCGCGAGGGCCAGACGATTTCGGTGCTGCGGGTGACCGGCTCCCGGGAGGTGCACGACGAGGCGATCGACTTCGAGACGCGGCGCCTCGCCGACCCCACGCTCTTCAAGGGCACCGAGTCGGTGGTCCAGCCCGGCCGGCCCGGGGTGCGCCGGGTCACGTACCAGCTGCGTACCGTCAACGGCGTCAAGCAGCGGCCGCGGCTGCTCCGCAGCGAGGTGCTGCGCGCGCCGCGCAGCGAGATCGTGCACGTGGGCACCGCGGCCGTGCCGACCAGCGTGGCCGGCGCCGACCACCTGAACTGGCAGGGGCTCGCCCGGTGCGAGACCGGCGGCCGGCCCGACGCGGTCGATTCCTCGGGCACGTACGGCGGGCTGTACCAGTTCGACCGGGCCACCTGGCACTCGCTCGGCGGGACCGGCGCCCCGCAGGACGCGCCCCCCGAGGAGCAGACGTACCGGGCCAAGAAGCTGTACGTCAGCCGGGGGGCGAGCCCGTGGCCGGTGTGCGGCCGTAAGCTTCACCAGTGACCAACAGCAGCACCGATGAGCCCGGCCCGCTCCTGGGCCCCGCCGACATCCGCGAACTGGCCGCGACGCTCGGCGTGCGCCCCACCAAGCAGAAGGGCCAGAACTTCGTCATCGACGCCAACACCGTCCGCCGGATCGTGCGGACGGCCGAAGTGCGCCCCGACGACGTGGTCGTCGAGGTCGGCCCCGGTCTCGGCTCGCTGACCCTGGCGCTGCTGGAGACCGCGGACCGGGTGACCGCCGTGGAGATCGACGACGTGCTGGCGGCCGCGCTGCCCGCGACGGTCCAGGCGCGGCTGCCGGAGCGCGCCGACCGTTTCGCGCTCGTCCACTCCGACGCGATGAAGGTCACCGAGCTGCCGGGCCCGGCGCCCACCGCGCTCGTCGCCAACCTCCCGTACAACGTCGCGGTGCCCGTCCTCCTGCACATGATGGCGACCTTCCCGACCATCGAGCGGACCCTCGTCATGGTCCAGTCCGAGGTCGCCGACCGGCTGGCGGCCCGCCCCGGCAACAAGGTCTACGGCGTGCCCTCGGTCAAGGCGAATTGGTACGCCGAGGTGAAGCGGGCCGGCGCCATCGGCCGGAACGTCTTCTGGCCCGCGCCCAACGTCGACTCCGGACTGGTCTCCCTCGTCCGCCGCGACAAGCCGCTGGAGACCACCGCGAGCCGCGAGGAGGTCTTCGCCGCGGTGGACGCGGCCTTCGCGCAGCGCCGCAAGACGCTGCGCTCCGCGCTCGCCGGCTGGGCGGGCTCGGCAGCCGCCGCCGAGGCCGCGCTGGTCGCGGCGGGCGTCTCGCCGCAGGCCCGCGGGGAGGCGCTGACCGTCGAAGAGTTCGCCCGCATCGCCGAGCACAAGGAAGCCGCAGCCCAGTGACCCCCGCCGCCTCCCGTTCCGTCACCGTCCGCGTCCCCGCGAAGGTCAACGTCCAGCTCGCGGTCGGCGCCGCACGCGTCGACGGCTTCCACGACCTGGCCAACGTCTTCCTCGCCGTCGGCCTGTACGACGAGGTCACCGCGGCGCCCGCCGACACCCTCACGATCACCTGCGAGGGGCCGGACGCCGGCCAGGTGCCGCTGGACCGCACCAACCTCGCCGCGCGCGCCGCCGAGCTGCTGGCCGCCCGGCACGGCATCGAGCCCCGGGTCCACCTGCACATCGCCAAGGACATCCCGGTCGCGGGCGGCATGGCCGGCGGCAGCGCGGACGGCGCGGGCGCGCTGCTCGCCTGCGACGCCCTGTGGGGGACGGGCGCGAGCCGCGCGGAGCTGCTCGACATCTGCGCCGAGCTGGGCAGTGACGTGCCGTTCAGCCTGGTCGGCGAGGCCGCGCTGGGCACCGGCCGGGGCGAGAAGCTGACCCCGCTGGAGGTCGGCGGCGCCTTCCACTGGGTCTTCGCGGCCGCCGACGGCGGGCTGTCCACGCCCGCGGTCTACCGCGAGTTCGACCGGCTGACCGAGGGCACCGACGTACCGGCGCCCGAGGCGTCCCCGGCGCTGCTGGCGGCGCTGCGTACGGGCGACGCCGCGGCGCTGGCCAAGGCGCTCTCCAACGACCTCCAGCCCGCGGCGCTCTCGCTCTTCCCCTCGCTCGCCACGACCCTCGAAGCGGGGACCGAGGCGGGCGCCCTGGCAGCGCTGGTCTCCGGCTCCGGGCCGACCACGGCCTTCCTCACCGCGGACCGCGCGACCGCCGAGCGGGTCGCCGCTGCGCTCCTGGCCTCCGGCACCTGCCGGTCGGCCCGCGTCGCGGACAGCCCGGCCCCGGGCGCGACGGTCATCGGCTGACCGCGGCCGCGGCGGGGCCGGACGTGCGCGCCCGGCCCCGCCGCGTGCTCAGCCCGCGGCGCGGACGAGGATCTCCGCGGTCCGGCGCCCGGCGCCGACCACGGCCTCGTCGGACGTCGCCACACACCGGTTCACCGCCGGGTCGAACGCCGTCATGATCACCCCGGCGTGGTCGGCGGGGCTCTCGGCGAGCGTCACCGGCAGCTCGCGCTCGCGCGCCGCCGCCGCCAGGTCGCGGGAGTGCTGCGCGGGCACCACGGGGTCCGTGCTCCCGTGCACGAGGTGGACGGGGACGGCCGGCGCCGCGCCCGCCGCGAGCTGCTCCAGCGCGGCAGCCCCGCCGAACCGGTCCGGTATGTCGAAGCGGCCCGCGATGCCGACCACCGCCGTCGGCCGCCGGCCGCCGACGGCGTCCGGGTCCAGCGCGGCGCCGACCGCCGAGGTGGCGCCGGTGGACCAGCCGGCCAGCACGGTCCGCTCCGGGTCCGCGCCGTGCAGGGCGGCCCGCTCCCGTACGTACGCCAGCGACTCCAGCAGGTGCGTACGGCCCCGGTCCTCGGCGTCCGGGCGCCAGTCGGGCACGAACACCACGGCCCCCAGCGCGGCTGCCGCGCGGGCCAGCGGCGCCAGCACGTCCCGCTCGTCCGGGCCGATGCCGTGCCACAGCAGGACGGCCGGGGGCGGCACGGCCGCCGAGGCCGGCCGGTACACGTCCAGGAGCTTGCCGCTCGGCCCGTAGGCAAGCCCGGTTTCGACGTCCACTTCGAGATCGACTGTCATGGGCGCGACGCTAGCAAGGCGCCGGCCGGGCCCGGCCGGCGGTCAGGAGCCGACGATCGCGAAGTCGGTCAGCCAGGCGACGACCAGCAGGTCGGGGGCCACCAGCAGGCAGATCACGCCGCCCCGGGCGCCGTCGTCCGCGTGTCCCCTGGCGGGACGGTACGGAGGGCCCGGACCGGGGCACATCCGTACGCCTACTCAAACCGTCGGGGCACCGTGCGGTACCGGTACGGACGTGATGCGGGGGAGACCGGCGTGCCGGACTAGGCTGGAAGGCCGACCGATGTGAAGCGCAGGAGTGAGATGGCCGCGAACCTCGTCAATCTGGAAGCCGTCAGCAAGGCGTACGCACTGCGTTCGCTGCTGGACGGCGTCTCCCTCGGCGTCAACGAGGGCGACCGGATCGGCGTCGTCGGCCGCAACGGTGACGGCAAGACGACCCTGATCCGCATCCTCGCCCAGCTGGAGACGCCGGACAGCGGCCGCGTCACGCACGTGAACGGGCTGCGGCTGGGCGTCCTGACCCAGCACGACTCGCTCGACCCGGAGGCCACCGTCCGGCACGAGGTGATCGGCGACCTCGCCGACCACGAGTGGGCCGGCAACGCCAAGATCCGCGACGTGCTGACCGGCCTCTTCGGCGGCCTGGACCTGCCGGGCTTCCCGCAGGGCCTGGACACCGTGATCGGCCCGCTCTCCGGTGGCGAGCGGCGCCGTATCGCCCTCGCGAAGCTGCTGATCGCCGAGCAGGACCTGATCGTCCTCGACGAGCCGACCAACCACCTCGACGTGGAAGGCATCTCCTGGCTCGCGCGGCACCTCCAGGCGCGGCGCTCCGCGCTCGTCGTCGTCACCCACGACCGCTGGTTCCTGGACCAGGTCTGCACCCGCATGTGGGACGTGCAGCGCGGTGACGTGCACGAGTACGAGGGCGGCTACAGCGACTACGTGTTCGCGCGCGCCGAGCGGGAGCGGATCGCCGCCAGCGAGGAGGCCAAGCGGCAGAACCTCATGCGCAAGGAGCTGGCGTGGCTGCGCCGCGGCGCCCCGGCCCGGACGAGCAAGCCGCGCTTCCGCATCGAGGCCGCCAACGAGCTGATCGCGGACGTGCCGCCGCCCCGCGACAGCGCCGAGCTGATGAAGTTCGCCAGCTCGCGGCTGGGCAAGACGGTCTTCGACCTGGAGGACGTGACCGTGCAGGCCGGGCCCAAGGTGCTGCTGAAGCACCTCACCTGGCAGCTGGGCCCCGGCGACCGGATCGGCCTGGTGGGCGTCAACGGCGCGGGCAAGACCTCGCTGCTGCGGGCGCTGGCCGACGCGGCGCGCACGCAGGGCGAGGCGCAGCCCGCGGGCGGGAAGATCATTGTCGGGAAGACCGTGAAGCTGGCCTACCTCTCGCAGGAGGTCGCCGAACTGGACCCGACCTGGCGGGTGCTGGAGGCCGTGCAGCGGGTGCGCGAGCGGGTGGACCTCGGCAAGGGCCGGGAGATGACCGCGGGCCAGCTGTGCGAGAAGTTCGGGTTCACCAAGGAGAAGCAGTGGACGCCGGTCGGGGACCTCTCCGGCGGTGAGCGGCGCCGGCTGCAGATCCTGCGGCTGCTGATGGACGAGCCGAACGTGCTCTTCCTCGACGAGCCGACCAACGACCTGGACATCGAGACGCTGACGCAGCTGGAGGACGTGCTCGACGGCTGGCCCGGCTCGCTGATCGTCATCAGCCACGACCGGTACTTCATCGAGCGGACCACCGACCGGGTCCTCGCGCTGCTGGGCGACGCGACGATGCGGATGCTGCCGCGCGGCGTGGACGAGTACATCGAGCGCCGGGAGCGGATGGCGCAGGCCGCGGCGCCGGCACCGGCGGCCGCGGCGCCCAAGCAGAAGTCCGCCGCGGTGGACCGCGCGACGCAGAAGGAGCTGCAGAAGATCGAGCGGCAGCTGGACAAGATCGGTACGAAGGAGGCGAAGCTGCACACGCAGATCGCCGACAACGCCACCGACTTCGCGAAGGTCGCCGAACTGGACGCGCAGCTGCGGGAGCTGGCGGACGAGAAGGACGAGCTGGAGATGCGCTGGCTGGAGCTGGCCGAGGACGCGTAGCGGCGCCGCGGCCCGGAACGGCGGCGTGCATAACGGGTGCGTCGCGGGAGTGTCCCGGGCCGGTCTCGCCCCTTTGACGGCGGCCTACCGCACCGGTGCGGTGTCGGTGCCGAGTGGTACAAAGAACTCCCGCTCAACTGCCGTTAATTGCCGCGCCTTATGTCTGATTCACTCCATCCCGAGGGGCTTTGCCGCTCGGGATCGCGGGGGAGGCCGATTCGGAGCCATGGGCCGGCGTGAAGAGGTAACCACCCGATGACCCAGCCGCCGCAGCCGCCACCACCGCCCGGTCAGCCGCCGTCCGGCGGCTTCGGCGCGCCGCAGGACCCTTCGTACGGCTACCCGCAGCAGCCGCCGCAGCCGAACCAGCCGCCCCAGGCCCCGCCGCAGCCGCCGCAGGCTCCGCCGCAGCCGCCGCAGGCCCCGGACCAGCCGCCGCAGACGCCTCCGCCGCCTCCGGGGCAGCCCCCGCAGGCGCCCGGCGGCTACGGCTACCCCCAGGCGCCGCAGGGCCCCGGCCAGCCGCCGCAGGGTCCCCCGCCCGGCCCGTACGGCGCGCAGCCCGGGTACGGCTACCCGACCCCGGTTCAGCCCGGCCAGCCCGGCCAGTTCGCTCAGCCCGGTCAGCCCGGCCCGTACGGCAACGCCTACGCGCCCACCACGCAGTACCCGGGCATGCCCCCGCAGGGCGGCGGCAACCAGAAGCGCGCCCGCATGATGATCATCGTGTCGGCCGTGGTCGCGGTCGCGCTGATCATCGGCGGCGGCGTGTGGTTCGCCAACAGCGGCGGCGGTGACGAGCCGGGCCCCGACGGCAAGGGCTCCAGCCAGGGCGCCGACGGCGGCTCGAAGGGCGGTGGCGGTTCGGTCGCGCTCAAGGGCGGCAAGGTCGCGATGAACCCGGAGACCAAGCCCGCCAGCTCCACCGGCAAGCTGCTCTTCAACGTCCCGGTGCCCCCGCCGGAGAAGTCCGTGGTGCAGCTGAACGGCGCCTGGGCGACGGAGCAGACCTACGCCAAGGTCAGCAAGGCCGAGATCGTCGGCTACGACCTGGCCGCGAAGAAGCAGAAGTACAAGCTCCCCATGGACGGCATCGTCTGCGGCGCCTCGCCGTACGCCACCGAGGAGGGCAAGGCCGCGGTGGTCTACGAGGCCGGTCCGCGCAAGGGCGAGACCTCGCGGGAGCCCTGCAGCCAGATCGGGCTGCTGGACATCGACTCCGGCAAGTTCGACTGGCACAAGACGATGCCGGGCGGCCGGCAGGCCTCCAGCATCGGCATGGGCGTCACCTTCAGCCAGGGCGCGGTCGTCGCCTCCTGGCCGGGCAACGGCGAGGTCGCGTACGACATCGCCGGCAAGGAGCTGTGGCACAGCCGCGACAACGGCAACGACGCCTCCATGCAGTGCCTGGACCGGGGCATCGGCGGCGGCAAGAAGCTGATCGCGATCCTGCGCTGCGGTGAGTACGGCTCCCAGACCACCCAGGTCCAGGAGATCGACCCGGCCACCGGCAAGCCGAAGTGGACGTACGACGCGCCCAAGGGCGTGCAGAGCGCCGAGGTGGTCTCCTCCACCGGCCCGGTGGTCATCGGTATCTCCGCGGGCGACGCCGGTATCACGGACATGGTCGTCATCGACGACTCCGGCAAGCAGCAGGCACAGATCTCCCTGCAGGACGACAAGTACAAGCCCAACTGCGGCATCTCCGGCGGCGTGGAGCGGTGTGTCACCGCGACCGCTGACGACAAGTACCTCTACCTGCCGTCCAAGTCGCACGACGCGGTGGGCGGTGACTCCTTCTCCCAGCAGAACGAGATCGTCGCCTTCGACCTGAAGACCGGGTCCGCGACCTGGAAGGCCTCCTCCGAGGTCGACCAGGAGCTCGTGCCGATCCGCATGGCCGGCGACAAGCTCATCGCCTACCAGGACGGTTACAGCGACAAGGGCGGCCAGGTCGTCAGCATCGACCCGGCGCAGCAGGGCAAGAAGACGGTCTTCCTCAACCTCCCGAAGGAGACCGCCGACGCGGCCCGCAGCCTGCGCCCGGGCATGACCCGCGCGGTGTTCGAGCACGGCCGGCTGTTCCTGAACCAGGAGATCATGTCCGGCACGAAGTACGGCCTGGGCGACGACAAGTACCTGGGCCTGGCCTTCGGCAGCTGAGCGATCCCGCAGGCCCGCGGCCTGTGCCGGCGGCCCCGCCCTACGAACCGTAGGGCGGGGCCGCCGTCGTACCGGGGGTAGCGGGGGCGCCGGCGGCGGGCGGGGCGCGATCCGGCGGGTGGCCGTACCGGACCCGGACTCCTCCGGACGGAAATGATCGGCGACGGGCGGCAAGTGGCCCAGAATGGCCGGGATTTCAGCATTCCGACGGGCTTCTGCCCGGTAGGGGGCGCACGATGTCGAACAAGCGTGTAGCTTCCGGATGCAAAGGGGCCCGGCGAAGGGCCGGGGGGCTGGGATCGCCGGGGAATGGGGGGTTGCTGAATGGGCGTGCGGCTCATGGTGGTCGACGACCACCGCCTGCTCGCCGAGGCGCTCGCCTCGGCACTGAAATTGCGCGGGCACAGGGTGCTCGCGGCGGCCGCGCCGAGTGCCGGGGCGGCCGACCTGGTGGTGAGCAGAGCGCCGGAAGTGTGCCTCATGGGGACGGCAGCGCCCGCCGAGCCAGGGGTGTTCGACCCGGTGGTGCGGATCAAGAAGGAGCGGCCCCAGGTGGCCGTCGTGGTGCTGGGGCCGGTGCCGAACCCGCGCGGTATCGCCGCGGCGTTCGCGGCCGGCGCTTCCGGTTACGTCCGCCACGACGAACGGATCGAGGGCGTGGAGCGGGCGATGATGAAGGCCAGGGCGGGGGAGGCGGCGATCGCCCCGGCCCTGCTCCAGCAGGCCTTCGAGGAGCTGCTGCACCCGGCGGCACAGCCCGACGACGAGGGCGCCCGGCTGCTGCAGATGCTGACCCCGCGCGAGGTGGAGGTGCTGGTCCGGGTCGCCGAGGGCGAGGACACCCGGCTGATCGCCGCCGGCATGGGTATCGCGCCGAGCACCGCCCGTACGCACGTGCAGCGGGTGCTGATGAAGCTGGGGGTGGGCTCGCGGCTGGAGGCGGCGGCGCTGGCGGCCCGTACGGGGCTGCTGGATCGGGCCACGGTCAGCAACGCGAACGCGGCGGGGCCGCAGCAGGCCCCGCCGCAGTGACCGCGTGCCGGATCAGTCCGCCGGGCCGTCCGTGGCGCCGGTCTCCTCGACGGCCGGTGCCTCGGCGGGCCGCAGCTTCATCCACAGCAGGAAGAGCACGCCGAGGATCAGCATGCCCAGGCCGGTCCAGAGGTTGATGTTGATGTCCTGGGCCTTCTTCAGGTCCGCGTCGGATGCCGTGAAGCCGGCGATCGTGACGATCACGCCGTAGACGACGAAGAGTCCGCCGATGATGCGGCGTACGTCGAAGAGCCGGGCCGCCGTCGCGGACTTGCGCTCCAGCTCCTCGACCTCGTGCTGGTAGTCACTCATGGGGTGTGCTCCTCAGGGCCTCAGAAGGAGAAGGGGATGTAGCAGAGCGCGGCGAGGACGACCGCGCCCCAGCCCAGCAGGGCCGGCTTGCGGTACCAGGCGTCGTCGCCCTCGGCGGGCAGCTCCTCCATGCCGGGCGAGCGGGTGCCGTAGACCAGGCCGGCCAGCGACTCGGCGGACTTGGGCTTGGTCACCAAGGTGATCACGAACATCACGACCGCGCCGACGACGAACGCCACGATCGAGGAGACGAAGTTGGCGCCCTGGTCGGAGGGGATCGCGATGATGCCCTGCTTGTAGAACCAGAAGTAGTTGACCATCGCGGCGACGGTGCCGGAGAGCAGGCCCCAGAAGCCGGCGGCCGCGCTGGTCCGCTTCCAGAACATGCCGATGATGAACACCACGAACAGCGGGACGTTGAAGAACGAGAACAGCGTCTGCAGGTAGTTCATGATGTTGCTGAAGCTGGACGCGATGAACGCGGTGCCCATGCCGATCAGCACGCCGACGGCGGTGACCACCCGGCCGGTCTTCAGGTAGTACCCGTCCTCGCGGCCCTTCTTCAGATACGCCGCCCAGATGTCGTTGGTGAAGACGGTGTTGAACGACGAGACGTTGGCGGCCATACCGGCCATGAACGCGGCGAGCAGACCGGTGACCGCGATGCCCAGCACGCCGTTCGGCAGCAGGTCCCGCATGAGGACCGGAATGGCGTCGTTGTACTGCAGGCCGTCCTTGGTCTTGCCCAGCGAGGGCTCCATGACCAGCGCGATCAGGCCGGGCACGACCACGACCAGCGGGATGAAGATCTTGGGGAAGGCGGCGATCAGCGGGGTGCGCTTGGCGGCGGAGAGGTTCTTCGCGGACAGCGCGCGCTGCACCTCGGCGAAGTTGGTCGTCCAGTAGCCGAAGCTCATCACGAAGCCGAGGCCGAGCACGATGGTCAGCCAGTTGGCGCCGAGCGGGTTGGACTCGCCGATGCCGGTGCCGCCCCACGCGGTGAGGAAGTCACCGCCGTGGCTGTCGGTCAGGCTGCTGGTCAGGCCGTCCCAGCCGCCGACGCGCTTGAGGCCGACGATGGTCAGCGGGATCAGCGCGGCGAGGATGACGAAGAACTGCAGGACCTCGTTGTAGATCGCCGAGGACAGGCCGCCGATGGTGATGTACGCCAGGACGAAGAAGCCGGCGACCACGATGGCCACCCACTCCGGCCAGCCCAGCAGGGCCTCCAGCACGATCGCCATCGCGTAGAGGTTCACGCCCGCGATCAGCACGGAGGAGACCGCGAAGATGATCGAGGACAGCAGGTGCGAGGACGGCCCGAAGCGGTGCAGCAGGAACTCCGGGACGGAGCGGACCTTCGAGCCGTAGTAGAAGGGCATCATCACCAGGCCGAGGAAGACCATGGCGGGGATGGCGCCGATCCAGTACCAGTGCACGGTGTACGCGCCGTACTGCGCGCCGTTGGCGGCCATGCCGAGGATCTCGGTGGCGCCGAGGTTGGCGGCGACGAACGCGAGGCCGGTGACCCAGGCGGGCAGCGACCGGCCGGACAGGAAGAAGTCCAGGCTGGTCTTCACGCTGCGCTTGGCGGCGAAGCCGATGCCCAGGACGACGGCGAAGTAGATCGCCAGGATGGTGTAGTCGAGCCCGTTCGTCGGGAGGCGTAGCCCTTCGGCCAACGTGATCATGGGTGCTCCGGGGGTCTGGGGGCAGCGCCCCCAGAAACTGCCGTGGTGCGGGGCGCCCTTGCCGTGAACGGTCAGAAAGCTACGCTCGGCCGCTGGGAAACTGAACAGTTTTGTTGGTTTTGTTTGTTGGATCGTGATCGAGTCATCCACTCAAGTGACGCTGCGTACGCGGCGGGCGGCGCACGGTGGATGCGTTGACGGATCTGTTGGCTCGTGGTTCATTATGTTTGTTTATGTTTGGTCGTCGGCTCGGCGAGGAGCAACAGTGAAGAAGACGTCCACGCGGCTCGCGGACGGCCGGGAACTCATCTACTACGACTCCCGGGACGACGCCGTGCGCGACGCCGTCGACCGGCGCCCCCTTCCACAGGTCACCACCGCCTCCGAAATCCGGCACGACCGCCTCCTCGGCGACTCGGTGGCCGTCGCCTCGCACCGCCAGGGCCGCACCTACCACCCGCCGGCCGACGAGTGCCCGCTGTGCCCCTCGCGGGACGGCCGGCTCTCGGAGATCCCCGCCGCCGACTACGACGTCGCCGTCTTCGAGAACCGCTTCCCCTCGCTCGCCGGCTCCACCGGCCGGTGCGAGGTCGTCTGCTTCACCTCCGACCACCACGCCTCCTTCGCCGACCTCACCGAGGAGCAGGCCGCGCTGGTCCTGGAGGCCTGGACCGACCGCACCGCCGAGCTCACCCAGCTGCCCGACGTCGAGCAGGTCTTCTGCTTCGAGAACCGCGGCGCCGAGATCGGCGTGACCCTCGGCCACCCGCACGGCCAGATCTACGCCTACCCCTTCGTGACCCCCCGCACCGAGCGGATGCTCGCCTCGGCCGACGCGCACCGGGAGCGCACCGGCGGCCGCAACCTCTTCGACGACGTCGTCGCCGACGAGCTCGCCGACGGCAGCCGCATCGTGCTGGAGGGGGAGCACTGGGTCGCCTTCGTGCCGTACGCGGCGCACTGGCCGTACGAGGTGCACCTCTACCCCCGGCGCCGGGTCCCGGACCTGCTCGCGCTGGACGAGGACGCGCGCACAGAGTTCCCACAGCTGTACCTGGAAGTGTTGCGACGGTTCGACCGGATCTTCGGGGAAGGGGAGCCGCCGACGCCGTACATCGCCGCATGGCACCAGGCGCCGGTGCGCGCCCCGCACCGCGCCGACTTCGCGCTCCATCTGGAGCTCTTCACCATCCGACGCACTCCCGGCAAGCTGAAGTTTCTCGCGGGTTCCGAATCCGGCATGAATGTGTTCATCAACGATGTGCCGCCGGAAGCCGCGGCGCAGCGACTGCGAGAGGTAGCGAGCGCGTGAGCAAGAAGTACCTGGTGACCGGCGGAGCGGGATACGTCGGCAGCGTCGTGGCGGCACACCTGCTGGAGGCCGGCCACGAGGTCGTCGTCCTGGACGACCTGTCCACCGGCCACCGCGAGGGCGTCCCCGCGGGCGCGCAGTTCATCGAGGGCCGGGTCCAGGACGCCGGCAAGTGGCTGGACCGGTCCTTCGACGCGGTCCTGCACTTCGCCGCGTTCTCGCAGGTCGGCGAGTCCGTCGTGGACCCCGAGAAGTACTGGCGCAACAACGTCGGCGGCACCATGGACCTGCTCGCCGCGATGCGCGTCGCGGGCGTGCGCACCCTGGTGTTCTCCTCGACGGCCGCGACCTACGGCGAGCCCGTGAACACCCCGATCACGGAGACCGACCCCACCGTGCCCACCTCCCCGTACGGCGCCTCGAAGCTGGCCGTCGACCACATGATCAGCGGCGAGTGCGCGGCGCACGGCCTGGCCGCGGTGTCCCTGCGGTACTTCAACGTGGCCGGCGCGTACGGCGACTGCGGCGAGCGGCACGACCCCGAGTCCCACCTCATCCCGCTCGTCCTCCAGGTCGCCCAGGGCCGCCGGGAGCACATCTCCGTCTTCGGCGACGACTACCCGACGCCGGACGGCACCTGCATCCGCGACTACATCCACGTCGCCGACCTGGCCGACGCGCACCTCCTCGCCCTCGACGCGGCGGTGGCCGGCGAGCACCTGATCTGCAACCTCGGCAACGGCAACGGCTTCTCCGTGCGTGAGGTCATCGAGACCGTCCGCAAGGTCACCGGCCACCCGATCCCCGAGGTCGTGGCCCCGCGCCGGGGCGGCGACCCGGCGGTCCTGGTCGCCTCGGCGCAGACCGCCATCGACCGCCTGGGCTGGCAGCCGAAGCGCGCGGACCTGGCGGAGATCGTGTCGGACGCGTGGGCGTTCACCCAGTCCCTCCAGCAGCCCTGACGGACGAAGGAGTCCCGTTGACAGACACGCAGCACGGCGCAGCCCGTACCGCCGCCGCCTTCCGCGAGGTATTCGGAAACGCCCCCGCGGGAGTATGGGCCGCCCCCGGGCGGGTCAACCTCATCGGTGAGCACACCGATTACAACGACGGCTTCGTGATGCCGCTGGCCCTGCCGCACACCACGATCGCCGCCGCGGCGCCCCGTACCGACGGCGTGCTGCGCCTGCACTCCGGCAACGTCAAGGGTGGCATCGTCGAGCTGCGCACCGAGGGACTGCGGCCGGCCCCCGACGGGGGCTGGGCCGCGTACCCGGCCGGTGTCCTGTGGGCGATGCGGGAGGCCGGACTCCCGGTGGACGGCGGCGCCGACCTGCACTTCGACTCCGTCGTGCCCACCGGCGCCGGGCTCTCCTCCTCCGCCGCCCTGGAGGTGGCCACCGCGCTCGCGTTGAACGACCTGTACGGGCTGGGCCTGGACGGGCAGGAGCTCGCCCGGCTCGCGCAACGCGCCGAGAACGCCTTCGTCGGGGTGCCCTGCGGGATCATGGACCAGACCGCCTCGGCGTGCTGCACCGAGGGCCACGCCCTCCTGCTGGACACCCGCGACCTCACCCGTCGCCAGGTCCCCTTCGACCTGGCCGCTGCCGGGCTGCGTCTCCTGGTCGTCGACACCCGCGTCCAGCACGAACTGGGGGACGGCGCCTACGCCGAACGCCGCGCCGGCTGTGAGCGGGCCGCACGCGCACTCGGTGTACGCGCCCTGCGGGATGTGGCGTACGACGATCTGGCGCAGACGCTGGAGTCGCTGGCGGACGAGGCGGCCGTGCGGCCCCTGGTACGGCACATCGTGACCGAGAACCGGCGGGTGGAGGACGTCATGGCACGCCTCGACGCGGGCGACCCGCGCGGCATCGGTCCGCTGCTGACCGCCGGCCACGCCTCGCTCCGCGACGACTTCACGGTCTCCTGCGCCGAGCTGGACCTGGTGGTCGAGGCGGCGAACGAGGCGGGAGCGCTGGGCGCCCGGATGACCGGCGGCGGCTTCGGCGGCTCGGCGATCGTGCTGGTGGAGGAGGTGGCGGCGGACGACGTGGGGAAGGCCGTCACCGAGGCGTTCGCGGCGGCCGGGTACGCCGCGCCGCGGATCTTCCCCGCAGTGCCCAGCGCGGGAGCCCGGCGGCTGGTGTGACGGACGCGGTGGCGGGGGCACGGGCGCCCGCCACCGCACACCCGCGCCCCTCTGTCAGCCGGTGTCCGCGACTGGCCGAGAGCCCCGCCGGAGTCCGCCGGTAACAGGCCGGAATGAGCCGATCACCAGGTACTGGTGCCTCGTGGTGAGCCGACTGCCCCACCCTGAACACATGGGTCGGGCAGTTTTGCCAATCGGCTTCCGTTGCCGGACCCCGTACGTACGCTGAACAGAGCACCGGTGGGGGCCGGTGCCGATCAGGGGGCGAGCTGGACCCTCCCCGCCGAACGCGGCGCGGGGAGGAGGGTACGGCGCCCGGGGTGGGACAGCGGTGGAGCACGGCGGCGGCCGTGCCGCTGCGGCGTCCCCGCCGCGGGCGCGCGTACCCATTTCCTGCCCGTTCCCCGAGACAGGGGGTCCTCAGTGCAACGCATCCGGGTCTTGGTGGTCGACGACCACCGCATCTTTGCCGAGTCCCTGGCGGCTGCCCTCGCGGCCGAACAGGACGTGGACGTGGCGGCGGCCGGGAGCGGACCGGCGGCCCTGCGCAGTCTGGAGCGGGCGGCCTCCGAGGGCCGGCGCTTCGACGTCATGCTCGTCGACGCCGACCTCGGCGCGGCCGTCGCACCGCTCGCGGCCGTCCCCATGCGGCCGCAGGTGCCGCGGGACGGCGCGGCCGACGGCGCGCCCGTGGACGGCATCTCGCTGGTCACCTCGGTCCGCACCACCCATCCGATGGTCCGCGCGGTGGTGCTCGCGGAGAAGGACGACCCACGCAGGGCCGCGGCAGCCCTCCAGGCGGGCGCCGGCGGCTGGGTCGCCAAGGACTGCTCGCTCTCCCGCCTGCTCGCCGTGATCCGCGGCGTGCTGCGGGACGAGACGCACCTCCCGCCGGCGCTCCTGACGGGCGTGCTGCGGGAGCTGACGGCGGCGCGCAAGCACCGCACCGAGAGCGAGCGGCTGGTGGAGTCGCTGACCCCGCGCGAGCGCGAGGTGCTGCGCTGCATGGTCGCGGGGCTCGGCCGCAAGGCGGTCGCAGAGCGGCTGTTCCTCTCCCCGCACACCGTCCGCACGCACATGCAGAACGTTCTGGGCAAGCTCGGCGTGCACTCCACGCTCGCGGCCGTGGCGCTGGCGCGCCGGGCCGGCGTGGGGCCGGTCGAGCTGGAGCCGCCCCCGTCGTCCCCGGCGGCGCAGCCGGTGCCGACGGCGTCGGTGTCGGTGCCGTGACGGGCCCGGACGCCGCCGGCGGCCCCGCCCCGGCCGGCCCGGCGGCCGGCGGCCGGTGCGGTGGCCCGGCCGCCGGCAGACCCTGACCGCCCCGCCGCCCGGGACCGTGGCCCGGGCGCGGGGCCCGCTCAGGAGCCGGCCTGCGCGCCGGGCTCCGTCAGGACGGCCACGCCGCGGGCCGGCAGGGTGAGGTGATGCACGGTTGCCGCCCGCGGCGCGGCCTGTGCCAGCGCGTCGGCCATCGGCTCCGGCAGCGCCACGTCGGCCGGCTCCTGCCCGTGGTTGAGCAGGAAGAGGTACCGCTCGCGGGCCCCGGAGCGCACGGTCGCCTGCACCCCGGGCGGCAGCCCCGGCAGGACGGGCGTGACGCCCGCCGCCTCCCGTACGTCGTCCATCAGCGCGCGCATCAGCCCCGGGTCGGGGCGGGTCCCGACGTACCAGGCGGTGCCCCGGCCGTAGGAGTGGCGGGTGATCGCGGGCCGCAGGGCCGGGCCCTCGCCGACGAAGTCCACGACGGACCCGGCGCCCTCCAGGACGATGTCCTCGGCCCAGAGGTCGGCGCGGCCCGAGTACCGCCCGCGCAGCAGCAGCCGGGCGCCCTCGTCCAGCGGCCGGAACTCCTCCACCCACAGGCCCAGCAGCTCGCGCAGCGGCGCCGGGTAGCCGCCGGGGTGCACCCGGTCGTGCGCGTCGACGATGCCGGAGAAGAACGACACCAGCAGGTGCCCGCCGTCGCGTACGTACGCGGCCAGCCGCTCGGCGTCCTCGGTGCGCAGCAGGTACAGGTTGGGGACGACGACCAGGCGGTAGCCGGACAGGTCGCGATCGGGCGGGACGATGTCGCAGGCGACGCCCGCCTCGAACAGCGGGCGGTAGTGGGCCAGCGCCCGCTCCGGGGCCTGCAGCGCGGTGGAGGGGCGGGAGTCCAGCTCCAGCGCGCGCCGGCTGTCCCAGTCGGCGAGCAGCGCCACCTGTGCCTCGGAGCGGGTGCCCTCGATGCCGGGTACGGCGGCCAGCTCCCGCCCCAGCTCGGTGACCTCGCGGAAGATCCGGGTGTCGGTGCCGCCGTGCGGGACCATCGCGGAGTGGTACTTCTCGGCGCCGCCGAGCGACTGCCGCCACTGGAAGAACAGCACCGCGTCGGCGCCTTGCGCGACGGCCTGCCAGCTCCACAGCCGCATCGCGCCGGGCGGCTTGGGGCTGTTGCGGGGGCGCCAGTTGACGGCGCTGGGGGCCTGTTCGAGGAGCAGCCAGGGCTGGCCTTCACGGGCGGAGCGCATGAGGTCGAAGTGGTAGCCGGCGCGGATGTGATCGTCGGCGACGTAGGGGTCCTGGTAGAAGTCCAGCGCCATGACGTCCATGTCGCGGGCCCAGGCGAAGGCGTCGACCGGCTTGTGGTCCGGCATGAGGTTGGTGGTGACCGGCACGCCCGGGGTGATCCTGCGCAGTACCTCCTTCTCGGCGAGGTAGCAGGCGCGCAGCGCGTCGTCGCTGAAGCGGAGGTAGTCCAGCTGCTGCGCCGGATTGGCGGAGGTGGGCGCGGCGCGCGGCGGCAGCACCTCCTCGAAGTCGCCGTAGGCCTGCGACCAGAAGGCGGTGGACCAGGCGTCGTTGAGCGCGTCGACGGTGCCGTAGCGCTCGCGCAGCCAGCGGCGGAAGTCCTGGGCCGAGACGTCGCAGTAGCACTGCCGGGTGTGGCAGCCGTACTCGTTGCCGATGTGCCACAGGGCGAGCGCGGGGTGGCCGGCGTAGCGCTGGGCGAGGCGTTCGACGAGGCGGACGGCGTGCTCGCGGTAGACCGGACTGGAGGGGCAGTAGTGCTGGCGGGCGCCCGGCCAGCGCCGGGTGCCGTCGGCGTCCTCGGGGAGCGTCTCGGGGTGGTGGTGGGCGAGCCAGGGCGGTGGGGAGGCGGTCATGGTGGCCAGACAGACCGCGATGCCGGCCTGGTCCAGGCCGTCCATGACGCGGTCGAACCAGCCGAACTCGTAAGCACCGGGGCGGGGTTCGACCCGGGCCCAGGAGAAGATGCCGGCGGTCACCATCGTGACGTGTGCCTGTTTCATGAGGACGAGGTCCTCGGCCCGTACGTCCTCGGGCCACTGCTCGGGGTTGTAGTCCCCGCCGTACCGGATTGCCATCGCGCGGTCCCCCCTGGGGGCTTGTCGGGTCGCGTGGTCGCTGCGGTGCTGCCGGCCGCGTGCTCGCCGTGGCCGGCCGTGGCTGGTCAGGAGGAGTTCTTCAGGACGCTCCAGCCGCCGTCGACGACGAGGCTCGCGCCGGTGACGAAGGAGGCGTCGGGGGAGAGCAGGAAGGCGATCGTGGCGGCGATCTCCTCGGGCCGGCCGAGCCGGGCCGCCGCGGTCTCGGCGGCGGTGGCCCGGCGGTCCTCCTCGGCGATGCCGTCCCAGGCCGGGGTGAGGACGGGGCCGGGCAGGACGGTGTTCACCCGTACGGCGGGGCCGTACTCGACGGCCAGCTGGCGGGCGAGGCCGGTCAGGCCCGCCTTGGACGCGGCGTACGCGGGCCGCCCCGGCAGCCCGAAGAGGGCGTGCACGGAGGAGGTCAGCACGACGGCGCCCTGCTGTGCGCGCAGGTCGTCCAGGGCCGCTCGTACGCCGAGGAACGCGCCGGTGAGGTTGACCGCGAGCTGGTGGTCCCAGTCGGCGCGCGGGGTGCGGTCGGCGGGCGCCGCGTAGTGGGTGAAGGCGTTGGAGACCAGGCCGTCGACGGGCCCGTAGCGGCCCCGGGCCGCGGCCACGGCGCGCTGCCAGGCGGCCTCGTCGGTGACGTCGCAGTGCTCGTAGGAGGCGGTGCCGCCGGCGGCGCGGATGCGGCGCGCGGTGTGCTCGCCGCGCTCGTCGTCGATGTCGAGGAGGAGGACGCGGGCGCCCTCGGCGGCCAGCCGGTCGGCGGTGGCGGCGCCGATCCCGGAGGCGGCGCCGGTGACGAGGTGGGTACGGCCGTGGAACCGTGGCGCCGACTGCGGCGCGGTCGGCGCGTCACGCTGGTGGCTCATGGCCGCGATCCAAGTCCACCGGGCCCTCGTGGGCAAGAGGGCGCGACCTGCGGGGCGCCGCCGTGCGGATGCGGTCCGCCCGCCGGACGCGGCGCCGTTGTGGCTGGTCGCGCCCACGCGGCGGAGCCGCACATCGGCACGTCCCGCGCCCCTTACGGGGCGCTCAGCCCGGAATGTTGTCGAACGGGGCCGTCAACTGCCGTAGCAGGCCAGCCAGTTCGCCGCGCTCTGCGCGGGACAGTTCCGCCAGGATCGCCCGCTCCTGGGTGAGCAGCCCGGCGAGCGACTGGTCGGCGCGGTCGCGCCCTTCCGTGGTGAGCCGGACGAGGACGCCGCGCCGGTCGCTGGGGTCCGGCAGTCGTTCGACGAGGCCCTTCTTGGCGAGCCGGTCGATACGATTGGTCATGGTGCCGGAGGTGACCAGGGTCTGCGTGAGGAGTTGGCCGGGGGAGAGCTGGTACGGCGAGCCGGCCCGGCGCAGCGCGGTGAGGACGTCGAACTCCCACGGTTCGAGGCCCACCTCGGAGAAGGCCAGCCGCCGCGCGCGGTCCAGATGCCGGGCGAGTCGGCTGACGCGGCTGAGCACCTCGAGTGGTTCCACATCGAGGTCGGGGCGCTCGCGGCGCCATGCAGCGACCAGTCGGTCGACCTCGTCCTCCATGACGATCAGTGTAGTGGTTGTGTCGATGTGAAGTCTCTTGACGTCAAGATATATTTTCCTGGACGATTGGGCAGCGTCGGCAGCAGTTCCTGCTCCACCGGCACTGGCCCGATCAGCAGAGGGGTTCGACCATGCACGACACGCACGTTGCGCCGACCTGGGACCCACAGCAGTATCTCCGCCACGCGACCCACCGCACCCGCCCGTTCCTGGACCTGCTCGCCCGCATCCCCGAGCTGCCCGCCCTGCGCCGCCCGCGCATCGCCGACCTGGGCTGCGGCCCCGGCAACGTCACGGCCCTGATAGCCGACCGCTGGCCCGACGCGCACATCACCGGCTTCGACAGCTCCGCCGACATGCTGGCCAGGGCCCGGTCCTACGAGGGCCCCACGCCGGGCGGCGGCCTGCTGGACTTCGCCCCCGCCGACGCCACGACCTGGACCCCCGACGAACCCTTCGACCTCATCGTCTCCAACGCGGCACTGCAGTGGGTCCCCGGCCACGCCGACTCCTTCGGCCCCTGGATCGACTCCCTCACCCCCGGTGGCACCCTCGCCTTCCAGGTCCCGGGCAACTTCACCTCCCCCAGCCACGCCCTGCTGGGGGACCTGTGCGACACCCCTCGCTGGCGGGCCCGCCTCGGTGACCAGGGACGGCGCTTCGTACACATCCTGGAGCCGGAGGAGTACCTGAAGCGGCTGATCGACCTGGGCTGCGCGGCGGACGCCTGGGAGACCACGTACGTCCAGGTCCTGCGCGGCGAGGACCCGGTGCTGGACTGGGTGAAGGGGACCGCCCTGCGCCCCGTCCTCACGGCGCTGGAGGACGATCCCGAGGCCCGCGAGGAGTTCCTCGACCAGTACCGCGACCTGCTGCGCAAGGCCTACCCGCCGGGGCCGCACGGGACCGTCTTCCCCTTCCGCCGCATCTTCGCCGTGGCCCGCAAGGAGATCTGAGCCGAGGTTGAATCACTGGCCTGAGCTGCACTTTCGGGTGAACGGACAGTGATTTTGTACGGCCGGTAGTGCGGTGGCTCTAGCCTCCGAGTGTCGCTTGTGCCACTGCGCTGCCCGCGCCCACACTGACGGAGGAGGTACTTCACGATGACCGCTCTTGCCTGCGAGGTGTCCCCCAGGATGAACGACGGTGGCGACAGCCCGGTCTCCGAGCTGGACGAGGTTCTGTGGCAGGCGTGGAAGGCCATGGAACTCCCCGAGGGATACCGGGCCGAGATCATCGAGGGGTCCATCGAGGTGTCACCTACGGGTCGCCGTCGCCACGGCATCGTCGTCGGTCGTCTTCTGCGCCGATTGAACGTCCACCTGGCGGATTCCGAGGATGCGGCGCATAACGACAGCAACGTCATCCATCGCCACAGATCCTGGATCCCCGATGTGTTCGTGGCTCCCGAAGACCTCGACGAAATCCCGGATGACGAGGGGCTCGGGGTCGATGTGGCAGGGGTGTCGATGGTCTTCGAGGTCGTCTCGCCCGGCCGGAAGAACATCGAGCGTGACCGCGTCCGCAAGCGCCGCGAGTACGCGCGCGCCGGCGTCCCGGTGTACGTCCTGATCGACGATTTCGACGAGGACGGCACCGTGACCGTGCTGACCGCACCGGACCCGGACAAGGCCCGGTACAGGGACGAGCACCGGGTGCCCTACGGCACCGAGGTCGTGATCCCCGCCGGGCCGGCCAAGGGCTTCATCATCGGTGAGGAGATCACCCGGCAGCCTGCGGAGGGCTCTGCCGCTGACGGGAAATGAGCGGTGTGCGGCTCAGAATCGTCCTCCAGGACCCGTTCGAGCTGTCACTCGAACGGGTGAAATCTGAAGGCCCCCGCCCCAGCGGTCACGCCTTGCGATGGCCTATCAGGCGGGGCTTCGGCTCCAGGCCGTCCAGGCCGTGCCAGGCCAGGTTCACCAGATGCGCCGCGACTTCCGCTTTCTTCGGCTTGCGGACGTCCAGCCACCACTGGCCGGTCAGCGCGACCATCCCGACCAGCGCCTGCGCGTACAGCGGCGCCAGCTTCGGGTCGAACCCGCGGGCCTTGAACTCCAGGCCCAGGATGTCCTCGACCTGCGTCGCGATGTCGCTGATCAGCGACGCGAACGTACCCGTCGACTGGGCCACGGGGGAATCCCGCACCAGGATGCGGAACCCGTCGGTGTAGGACTCGATGTAGTCCAGCAGCGCGAACGCCGCCTGCTCCAGGAGCTCGCGCGGGTGCCCCGCGGTCAGGGCGCCCGTCACCATGTCCAGCAGCTGCCGCATCTCCCGGTCCACGACGACCGCGTACAGCCCTTCCTTGCCGCCGAAGTGCTCGTAGACCACCGGCTTGGAGACCCCGGCCTTCGCCGCGATCTCCTCCACCGACGTGCCCTCGAAGCCCCGCTCGGCGAACACCGTGCGCCCGATGTCCAGCAGCTGCTCCCGGCGCTCCTTGCCCGTCATGCGGACCCGGCGCACGCGCCGCGCGCCCGCGCCGGAAGAAGCCTTGTCCTTGCTGCCACTCACGCTGCTGCCATCGATCGCCACCCGTCAATCATGCCTCCCCCGGCTACGGCTGGGCGGCGCCCCCCGGCACGGCCTTGTCCTGGCGGCGGGAGTCGAGCCGCGAAGCGTTCGGCCAGCGCACGTCGTACGCCCAGCCCAGCTTCTCGAACCAGCTGATCAGCCGGGCGCTGGAGTCCAGCTGCCCCTTCAACACGCCGTGCCGCGCGCAGGTCGGGTCCGCGTGGTGCAGGTTGTGCCAGGACTCACCGCAGGACAGGATCGCCAGCCACCAGACGTTGCCCGAGCGGTCCCGCGACTTGAAGGGGCGCTTGCCCACCGCGTGGCAGATGGAGTTGATCGACCACGTGACGTGATGGAGCAGGGCGACGCGCACCAGGGAGCCCCAGAAGAACGCGGTGAACGCGCCCCACCACGACATCGTCACCAGCCCGCCGACCAGCGGCGGGATCAGCAGCGAGACGGTCGTCCACAGGACGAACTGGCGGGAGATCGTGCGGATCGCCGAGTCCTTGATCAGGTCGGGCGCGTACTTGTGCTGCGGCGTCTGCTCCTCGTCGAACATCCACGCCATGTGCGCCCACCACAGGCCCTTCAGCAGGGCCGGCACGGTCTCGCCGTAGCGCCACGGGGAGTGCGGGTCGCCCTCCGCGTCGGAGAACTTGTGGTGCCTGCGGTGGTCCGCCACCCACCGCACCAGCGGTCCCTCCACCGCCAGCGACCCCATGATCGCCAGCGCGATGCGCAGCGGCCGCTTCGCCTTGAACGACCCGTGCGTGAAGTAGCGGTGGAAACCGATCGTGATGCCGTGGCAGCCGATGAAGTACATCGCCACCAGCAGCCCCAGATCGAGCCAGCTCACACCCCAGCCCCAGGCCAGCGGCACCGCGGCCACCAGGGCCAGGAACGGCACGGTGATGAACAGCAGCAGCGTGATCTGTTCGACGGAGCGTTTGCTGTCGCCACCCAGCGTCGCGGAGGGCAGTGGGATATCGGCGGACTTGACGGTTTTCTCGATGACTTCGGGGCCAGCGGTCATGTGTGTCCCTCGCTGGGGTCGGGGGCAGGGCTACGGTTCCGTAACCTACGGTCTCGTAAGTATGGCAGTGCCGCCACACCGTACAAGGGTGTGACCGGCCCGACAGCCCCTCTCACAGAGCGGACGGTGTGACCGCCGGAAAAGCGGAGATCTATCCTTGAGGCGTCGGACAGCGCGGTCCGCAACCCGCCACCAGGGAGTGTCCGAGAAGACACTCACCAGCCCAGACGTGCTCAACACTGCAAGGAGCCGCACCTGTGAGCAGTGCCGACATCTCTTCCGACGCCGCCCAGCGGACCCTCCACTCCGGGGCCCCCGACACGGCGGAAGCCGGCAACGGTGCCCTGCGTGCCGACATCCGCCGACTCGGCGATCTGCTCGGCGAGACCCTCGTACGCCAGGAGGGCCCCGAGCTTCTCGACCTGGTCGAGCGCGTACGCGCGTTGACGCGGACCGACGGCGAGGCCGCCGCCGAGCTCCTCGGCGACACCGACCTGATCACCGCCACCAAGCTCGTACGGGCCTTCTCCACGTATTTCCACCTCGCGAACGTCACCGAGCAGGTGCACCGCGGCCGCGAGCTGCGCGCCAAGCGCGCCGCCGAGGGCGGCATCCTCGCCCGCACCGCCGACATGCTCAAGGACGCCGACCCCGAGCACCTCCGCGAGACCGCGGCCCACCTCGCCGTGCGGCCCGTCTTCACCGCGCACCCCACCGAGGCCGCCCGGCGCTCCGTCCTCACCAAGCTCCGCAAGGTCGCCGAGCTGCTGGAGACCACCGACGCCGGCGACCGCCGCCGCGCCGACCTCCGCCTCGCCGAGAACATCGACCTGATCTGGCAGACCGACGAGCTGCGCGTGGCGCGCCCGGAGCCCACCGACGAGGCCCGCAACGCCATCTACTACCTCGACGAGCTCGGCCGCGGCGCCGTCGGCGACGTCCTCGAAGACCTCGCCGCCGAGCTGGAGCGGGCCGGCGTCCAGCTCCCCGCCGGCACCCGCCCGCTCACCTTCGGCACCTGGATCGGCGGCGACCGCGACGGCAACCCCAACGTCACCCCGCAGGTGACCTGGGACGTCCTGATCCTCCAGCACGAGCACGGCATCACCGACGCGCTGGAGCACATCGACGAGCTGCGCGGCGCCCTGTCGAACTCCATCCGCAACTGCGGCGCCACCGACGAGCTGCTCGCCTCCCTCCAGCAGGACCTGGAGCTCCTCCCCGAGATCAGCCCGCGCTACAAGCGGCTGAACAGCGAGGAGCCCTACCGCCTCAAGGCCACCTGCATCCGGCAGAAGCTCGTCAACACCCGCGAGCGGCTGGCCAACGACACCCCGCACGTCACCGGCCGCGACTACCTCGGCACCCGCGAGCTGATCGACGACCTCACCCTGCTGCAGACCTCGCTGCGCGAGCACCGCGGCGGCCTCGTCGCCGACGGCCGCCTGGAGCGCACGATCCGCACCATCGCCGCGTTCGGCCTCCAGCTCGCCACCATGGACGTCCGCGAGCACGCCGACGCCCACCACCACGCCCTCGGCCAGCTCTTCGACCGGCTCGGCGAGGAGTCCTGGCGGTACGTGGACATGCCGCGCGACTACCGCCGCAAGCTCCTGGCCAAGGAACTGCGCTCGCGCCGCCCGCTCGCCCCCAGCCCCGCCCCGCTGGACGAGGCCGGCGCCAAGACCCTCGGCGTCTTCGAGACGATCCGCAAGGCCAAGGACACCTTCGGCCCCGAGGTCATCGAGTCCTACATCATCTCCATGTGCGCCGGCTCCGACGACGTCTTCGCGGCCGCCGTCCTCGCCCGCGAGGCCGGCCTCATCGACCTGCACGCCGGCTGGGCCAAGGTCGGCATCGTGCCGCTCCTGGAGACCACCGACGAGCTGAAGATCGCCGACAAGCTTCTCGACGAGATGCTGTCCGACCCCTCCTACCGCCGCCTCGTCGCCCTCCGCGACGACGTCCAGGAGGTCATGCTCGGCTACTCCGACTCCTCCAAGTTCGGCGGCATCACCACCTCCCAGTGGGAGATCCACCGCGCCCAGCGACTGCTCCGCGACGTCGCCCACCGGCACGGCGTACGGCTGCGCCTCTTCCACGGCCGCGGTGGCACCGTCGGCCGCGGCGGCGGCCCCTCCCACGACGCGATCCTCGCCCAGCCCTACGGCACCCTCGAAGGCGAGATCAAGGTCACCGAGCAGGGCGAGGTCATCTCCGACAAGTACCTCGTGCCGTCCCTGGCCCGCGAAAACCTGGAACTGACCGTCGCGGCCACCCTGCAGGCATCGGCGCTGCACACCGCGCCGCGCCAGTCCGACGAGGCGCTGGCCCGCTGGGACGCCACGATGGAGACCGTCTCCGACGCCGCGCACGCCGCGTACCGCAAGCTCGTCGAGGACCCGGACCTGCCGACGTACTTCCTCGCCTCGACCCCCGTCGACCAGCTCGCCGACCTGCACCTGGGCTCGCGGCCCTCCCGCCGCCCCGGCTCGGGCGTCTCCCTCGACGGCCTCCGCGCCATCCCGTGGGTCTTCGGCTGGACCCAGTCCCGCCAGATCGTCCCCGGCTGGTTCGGCGTCGGTACCGGCCTGAAGGCGGCGCGCGAAGCCGGCCTGGACTCCGTGCTCGACGAGATGCACGAGCACTGGCACTTCTTCCGCAACTTCCTGTCCAACGTCGAGATGACGCTGGCCAAGACCGACCTGCGGATCGCTCAGCACTACGTCGACACCCTCGTGCCCGACGAGCTCAAGCACGTCTTCGACGTGATCAAGGCCGAGCACGAGCTGACGGTCCAGGAAGTCCTCCGGGTCACCAAGGAGGACGAGCTGCTGGAGTCCAACCCCCTAAGCCTTCGTCGGCAGCGTCAGATGTGTATAAGAGACAGTGACGTCAGAGCGTGAAGAACGCCGCCACCAGCAGCGCAACACCGGAAAGACCGACGGCCCACGCCGTCCTCCGCATGCGCAGGCCCCCCGCCACCACCAGCGAGGCCAGCAGCAGCGCACCGCCCAGCGGGACCCACGCGTACAGGATGCCGCCCGGGCCCGTCCGCACCGCACGGTCCGAGTCCGGCTCCACCGTGACCTCGACCCGCCGGCCCTTCTCCGGTGCCGCCGTCTCCGCGAGCACCACCTTCGCCCGCCGCTGCCCGTCCCCGCCCGTCGGCACGTAGGGACCCCAGCAGCGGTCGTCGTCGCACGCCGCGACCGTCATCGTGCCGCGCTCCTTCGCCTGCACGAGCATCGCGTACTGGGCCGTGCTCCACGACGTCCATGCCCCGGCCACCACGAGCAGCAGCGCCAGCAGCGCCATCAGCGCGTTCTTCAGCACGAGCAGCATCCCGAAGGCGCTCTCGCCGGCCCGCCGCGTACGGCTGCGCTTCTTGGTCCCCGTCGTACCTGTCCTGGACATGGCGGTGATCCTTGGCCATGCGAGTACGCCCGGTCAACTCGATCAGAACGGTTCGTCAGCCGACGTCCCGCGCTGTCCCGGTCAGGAGTTGTAGGCGGATTGCGCCCGTTCCAACCCCTCTGTGACCAGCGCTTCCACCGCGTCCGCCGCGCGGTCCACGAAGTAGTCCAGCTCCTTGCGCTCCGCCGCGGAGAAATCCTTCAGGACGAAGTCCGCCACCTGCATCCGCCCCGGCGGGCGCCCGATGCCGAACCGCACGCGGTGGTACTCGGCGCCCATCGACTTCGTCATCGACTTCAGGCCGTTGTGCCCGTTGTCCCCGCCGCCCAGCTTCAGCCGCAGCGCCCCGTAGTCGATGTCCAGCTCGTCATGGATCGCGACGATCCGCTCCACCGGCACCTTGTAGAAGTCCCGCAGGGCCGTCACCGGACCACCCGACAGGTTCATGTACGACGACGGCTTCGCCACCACCACCCGGCGGCTCCCCGGCCCCGGCGGGCCGATCCGCCCCTCCACCACCTGCGCCCGCGCCTTGTGCGTCTTGAACCGGCCGCCCATCCGCTCCGCCAGCAGATCGGCCACCATGAACCCCACGTTGTGCCGGTTGCCGGCGTACTCGGGACCCGGATTCCCCAGACCCACCACCAGCCACGGACCCGCCGCGCCCTCACTCACAGCTGCACTCCTGTACGTAAGAAAAAAACCGCCGCCCCGCTCGCAACGAACGGGACGGCGGCGGAAGAACCGGTGACGGCGACCGTCGGAACGGACGGCCGTCAGAGGCGGTCCGAGGCTCAGGCCTCGGCGCCCTCCTCGGCCTCGCCCTCGCCCTCGGCGGCGGCCTCGGCCTGCGCGGCCACGACCTGCAGCACGATGGCGTCGTCCTCGACGTCCAGGGAGACACCCTGGGGCAGCTTGATGTCCTTCGCCAGGACCGACTGGCCGGCGTCCAGACCCGAGATGTCGGCGGTGACCGACTCGGGGATGTGGGTGGCCTCGGCCTCGACCGGCAGGGTGTTCAGGACGTGCTCGAGCAGGTTGCCACCCGGGGCCAGCTCGCCCTCGGTGTGGATCGGCAGCTCGACGTTGACCTTCTCGCCACGGCGGACCAGCAGCAGGTCGACGTGGTTGATGATGCCCATGCGGAGCGTGGCGCGCTGCACGTCCTTGGGGATCACCAGCTCCTGCTTGCCCTCGATGTCCAGGCTGATCAGAACGTTCGAGTTCTTCAGCGCCATCAGGGTGTCGTGGTGCGGCAGGGCCACGTGACGCGGCTCGGAGCCGTGACCGTACACAACGCCGGGAACCTTGTCCTCGCGACGCAGACGACGGGCGCTGCCCTTACCGAACTCCGTACGCAGCTCGGCGGAAATCTTCACCTCGGCCATGGTGCACTCCTCGTATCTCTCGGATCTGACGACCGTCACCCGGCCCACGACAGACCTGCTACGAAGAGCGCGTCGATAACGGAGCTCCGTACGTATGAGTACGGCCTCCCTCGCCGAGCAACTCGATGAGTCTACCCGGCGGGGAGGCCGTCCCGAAAATTGATCTCTGGCGTGCTACGGAAGCTTCCGCCGGAAGCCCCGGTTAAACCGGAAATCAGCTCACTGCTCCTCGAAGAGGCTGGTCACCGAGCCGTCCTCGAAGACCTCCTGGATCGCCCGCGCGATCGTCGGCGCCATCGACAGCACCGTGATCTTGTCGAGCTCCAGCTCACCCGGCGTCGGCAGCGTGTTGGTGAACACGAACTCGCTCACCTTGGAGTTCTTCAGGCGGTCGGCGGCCGGGCCGGACAGGATGCCGTGCGTGGCGGTCACGATGACGTCGGCCGCACCGTTCGCGAACAGCGCGTCGGCGGCCGCGCAGATCGTGCCGCCGGTGTCCACCATGTCGTCGACCAGGACGCAGACGCGGTCCTTCACATCGCCCACGACCTCGTGGACGGTGACCTGGTTCGCCACGTCCTTGTCGCGCCGCTTGTGCACGATCGCCAGCGGGGCGTCCAGCCGGTCGCACCAGCGGTCGGCCACCCGCACGCGGCCGGCGTCCGGGGAGACGACCGTCAGCTTGCTGCGGTCCACCTTCGCGCCCACGTAGTCCGCCAGCACCGGCAGCGCGAACAGGTGGTCCACGGGGCCGTCGAAGAAGCCCTGGATCTGGTCCGTGTGCAGGTCCACCGTGACGATGCGGTCCGCACCCGCGGTCTTCAGCAGGTCCGCCACCAGACGCGCCGAGATGGGCTCGCGGCCGCGGTGCTTCTTGTCCTGACGGGCGTAGCCGTACGACGGAATGACCACCGTGATGCTCCGCGCGGAAGCCCGCTTCAGAGCATCGATCATGATGAGCTGCTCCATGATCCACTTGTTGATCGGAGCCGTGTGGCTCTGAATCAGGAAGCAGTCCGCACCACGCGCCGACTCCTGGTAACGGATGTAGATCTCACCGTTCGCGAAGTCGAAGGCCTTCGTCGGGACCAGGCCGACACCCAGCTGGTGGGCAACCTCCTCCGCCAGCTCGGGGTGGGCGCGGCCGGAGAAGAGCATCAGCTTCTTCTCGCCGGTCGTCTTGATCCCGGTCACAGCAAATCTCCTTGCCAAGCTGTCAAACATGAGGGCGCTGGGGGTGCGCCGTCCACGTTGCGTGCGCTTATCACGGTACGCCCCGCACGGCGCACCCGTTGCCCGGTCACTGCTCGTCCTTGCTCTCCTGACGAGCAGCCGAAGCGGCCTGCGCGGCGGCGCTTCCCGGTCGCTTGCGAGCGACCCAACCCTCGATATTCCGCTGCTGTCCACGCGCGACAGCCAGCGAACCCGGGGGCACATCCTTGGTGATCACGGAGCCCGCCGCGGTGTACGCGCCGTCCCCGATCGTGACAGGAGCCACAAACATGTTGTCCGACCCCGTCTTGCAGTGCGAACCCACCGTCGTGTGGTGCTTCGCCTCGCCGTCGTAGTTCACGAAGACGCTCGCCGCACCGATGTTGGTGTACTCACCGATGGTGGCGTCCCCGACGTACGACAGGTGCGGCACCTTCGTGCCCTCACCGATCTTCGCGTTCTTCATCTCCACGTACGTGCCGGCCTTCGCCTTCGGCCCCAGCTCCGTACCCGGCCGCAGATACGCGTACGGGCCCACGCTCGCCCCCGCGCCGACCCGCGCCCCGTCCGCCACCGTGAACGACACGACCGCGCCCTCGTCGACCGTCGTGTCCGTCAGCCGCGACTGCGGGCCCACCTCCGCGAACGCCCCCACATGCGTGCTGCCGAGCAGCTGCGTACCGGGATGCACGACAGCGTCCGGCGCGAACGTCACCGTCGCGTCCACCCACGTCGTCGCCGGATCCACGACCGTCACACCACTCAGCATCGCGGCTTCCAACAGCCGCTCGTTCAGCAGCCGGCGGGCCTCCGCCAGCTGCACGCGGTTGTTGATCCCCAGGATCTCCCGGTGGTCCGGCGCCACCGCCGCACCCACCCGGTGACCGGCCTCCCGCACGATCCCCAGCACATCCGTGAGGTATTCCTCACCCTGGCTGTTGTCCGTCCGCACCTTGCCCAGCGCATCGATCAGCAGCCGCGCGTCGAACGCGAACACACCACTGTTGATCTCCCGGATCGCGCGCTGCGCGTCCGTCGCGTCCTTGTGCTCCACGATCGCGGTGACCGCGCCGGTGGCCTCGTCCCGCACGATCCGCCCGTACCCGGTCGCGTCCGGCACCTCGGCGGACAGCACGGTGACGGCGTTGCCGTCGGCGGCGTGCGTCTCGGTCAGCGCCTTGAGCGTCTCGCCCGTCAGCAGCGGTGTGTCACCGCACACGACCACCACGGTCCCGTCCAGCTCCACACCCGGCGCACCGGCCTCGCCGGAGCCGCCGGAGGTCAGCTCCTCCAGCCCCATCCGGACGGCGTGACCCGTGCCGTTCTGCTCGTGCTGCACCGCCGTGCGGACGCCCGCGTCGATCTCGGCGAGGTGCGCGGTCACCTGCTCACGGGCATGCCCCACGACCACGACGAGGTGCTCGGGGTCCAGCTCACGGGAGGCGGTGACGACGTGGCCGACGAGGGAGCGGCCGCAGATCGCGTGCAGGACCTTGGGGGTCGCCGACTTCATGCGGGTGCCCTCACCCGCTGCGAGAACGACGACGGCGGCCAGTGGGGTGTCCCCTGTTCGAGCGGAGCCGAGAACGTGGGGAAGGTTGGCGCTCACGGGATGCCCTTCGGCTTCTTGGCTACTTCGGGTGGTGGACACCCGAAGGATACCGGTGCGTATTGCAGCCGAAACGCGGACGGGTCCCGACGTGTCCGCCGGGACCCGAACTGAGCAGATGTGTTCTCTGCTCCCCTGCCAGGACTCGAACCCGGACATAGGGCACCAAAAGCCCCAGTGCTGCCAATTACACCACAGGGGATAGTAAACGGGGTTAAACCGGACATCCCTCCGGCTGATCCCGTTCGACACCCAACACTATGCCGTACCACCAGCCTTCAATGCGACGGTATAGGTCGGCACCCTTTCTCACCCGTACCACGAGACACCCGTGGTAGTCGTCCCCGATGTTCTTCCGAACCGTCTTCGGGTTGTGCTTCTTGAGGGTCGTCTTGCTGAAGGCGGCGGCGTCGACTCCGACCACCTCGCCCCAGAAGCGCTCCGCTTCGAGCGCATCGGCGGACTCGTGGATCATCACGCGAAAATCCAGCCGCGCACGCTCCACGCCGAGCAGGGTGAGCCAGGCAAGGTAGACCCTGATCATGCCGGGGTCGCTGTTGACGAAGAGGACGTCCTCGCGGCGCTGGTACGACTTGCTCTTGGCGCCTTCGGCCCAGTAGAGCCCGACCCCGACCAGGAACAGCTCTCGGTCGGAGAGTTGGCCGATCTCCTTGGCTGCTGCTGACTTCGTCTCCGCGCACTGCCGGTCACGCGCTTCCCGGTACGGCGCCCAGCGGGCCTCCCGCATCCGGTGCATCCGCTCCGGTGAAGGGGACGGTTTCGGCAGATCCCGGACCCACAGCGACACCGAGCTCTTCGAGACGCCCAACTCGGCCACGATCTCGTCGTACGTCTTACCTGCCCGTCGTAGCTCGCGTGCCTGGGCGCGCAGGCCGTCCTTCGCGTTGGGGCGCTTCGTCCACTCCGGGGGTGGCTCACCTTCGAGGAGTCGGGTCAGCAGGTGGTCGCTGTCAACCTTGAGGCGGTCGCGGATCTGGCGGCGGCTGAGGCCTGCGCGGCGGAGGGCCACGGCCTCGTCGCGCAGGGGCTCGAATCCCGTGTGGGTGTTTGTCACAGTGCAAAGCGTCACGGCATCGCTGGACGGACGCGCCGGAAATGCCGGGTGATTCGTCGCTTCGGGGGAAAGTCGCAGGTACTGGCCCGTAACGGGCGTGCTACATGGTGGTGGCCGTGGCCGGAAATCGGTGGCGGGCGCCCGTAGGGTGGGCGGTATGACCGCGACGGGGGTAAGGGACGCCGGGGGCGTCAGGGGTGCGCCGGGCCGCGGGCCGTGGTGGTGGGAACGCCGCCGTGGCGCCGTGCTGGACGTGTTCCTGGCCGTCGCCTCGACGGTGGAGTGCGTTTTCGAGGGGGTGCAGTTCGCGCAGGAGTCCCGGCTGCCGATGGCGGCGGGAATCGTGCTCGGCCTGCTGGTCGGCCCGGTACTGCTGGTGCGCCGCAAGTGGCCGATTGTCGTCGTACTGGTCTCGATCGCGGTGACCCCGGCGGAGCTGGGCGGCCTGCTGACGGTCGTGGGCCTCTACACGCTGGCGGCGTCGGACGTGCCGCGGCGGTTCACGGTGCTGCTGGCGGGGATGTCCGTCGCCGGCACGCTGATCATCACGAGCCTGAACATGCAGCAGGACGTGGCGTCGCAGGAGGACTTCAACCCGCCGTGGTGGTTCGTGCCGCTGTCGTCGGTGGCGCTGGGCCTGGTACTGACGGCGCCGCCGGTACTGCTCGGCCTGTACGTGGGCGCGCGGCGCCGGCTCGTGGAGAGCCTGCGGGAGCGCGCGGACGGCCTGGAGCGCGAACTGATGCTGCTCGCGGAGCGCGCCGAGGAGCGTGCGGAGTGGGCGCGCAACGAGGAGCGGACGCGGATCGCGCGGGAGATGCACGACGTGGTGGCGCACCGGGTGAGCCTGATGGTGGTGCACGCGGCGGCGTTGCAGGCGGTGGTGCTGAAGGATCCGGAGAAGGCGTCGCGGAACGCGGGCCTGGTGGGGGACATGGGCCGGCAGGCGCTGACGGAGCTGCGGGAGATGCTGGGGGTGCTGCGTACGGGGGAGGGCGCGGCGGCGTCGGCGCGTGTGTCGGACGAACCGGAGCGCTTGGTGGCGGTGGCGTCGAAGGTGTCGCGGGTGTCGGCGGTGCCGGAGTCCGGCGTGGCGGCGGCCGGCGCCGGGGCGGAGGGGGGAGTGCCCGGTTTCGCGCCGGGTGCGGTGCGGGCCGCCGCGGTGGTGGAGAGCGAGGGGGAGGGGCCGTCGCTGGCGGAGGTCGCGGCGCTGGTGGACCAGTCGCGGGCGGCGGGCACGGCGGTGGAACTGTCGGTGGACGGGGAGTCGACGGCGTACGGGCCGGGGGTGGAGCAGACGGCGTTCCGCGTGGTGCAGGAGGCGCTGACGAACGTGCACAAGCATGCGCCGGGCGCGGCGGTGCGGGTCCGGCTGGCGCATCGCGAGGGGGAGGTCGCGGTGCAGGTGGAGAACGGCCCGTCGGCGCGTGGCGCGGCGGACGCGGGTCTGCCGAGCGGCGGGAACGGCCTGCTGGGGATGCGTGAGCGGGTGACGGGGCTGGGCGGTGTGTTCGTCTCCGGCCCGACGGAGGCGGGTGGTTTCCGGGTGTCGGCGGTGCTCCCCGCGGGCGAGGCCCCGCAGCCGTAGCGGCGGGGCGGGTGTCGTATCCCTGCGGCGGGCGGCCGATCCGTGCGGTGGGCGCCGCTCCGCTCCGTACGGTCGGCGCCGCTTGGCCCCGTATGGTCGGCGCCGCTCCCTGCTGCCGGTAGGCGCCGCCCACTGCTGCCGGTGTGCGCCGCCCTCTGCTGTCCGGTTCGGCCCGAGTGCTGTCCGGTTCGGCCCGAGTGCTGTCCGGGTCAGTCCGAGGTGGCGACCGTGAGGCGCGTCGGGCGGGAGCCGAGGACGAGGGTGGACAGGGCCTGGTCGATGTCGTGGCCCAGGTACCAGTCGCCGGTGTGGTCGAGGCTGTAGATCCGGCCCTGCGCGTCGATGGCGAGGGTGGCCTGGCTGTCCGCTTCGCGGCCGAGGGGGGCGACCTGGGTGTCCAGCGCGCGGCCGAGGTCCCCGAGGGTGCGGGCGAGGTGGATGCCGTACAGGGGGTCGATCTCGAAGGGCGTGGGGGCGATGTGCCGGCCCGGGCCGGGTGCGCTGATGCGCAGGGCGCCGAATTCGGCCCAGGCCTCGACGGCGGCGGGGAAGACGGTGTGCCGGTGGCCGCCGGGCGAGGCGTGCTCGCGGAGGGCGTCGGCCCAGCGTTCGGCCTGCTTGATGTTCCAGCGGCCGGGCTGCCAGCCGGCTTCCTGGAGCGCGGCGTCGACGGCGACGGGGAAGCGCGTGGTGGCGCCGGCGGCGCGGTCGTACGCGGTGGTGGCGGGGGTGGAGGGGCTCATGGTGCGGTTCAGCTCCCTGCCGAGGCGAAGCCGACGGGCATGACGCCGAAGAAGGCGAGGAGCGCGTCGCAGGAGCGGCAGGGCGCCGCGTAGTGGCCGTGCTGGGGGTCGCCGTCCTCGCGGATGTGCCGGGCGGTGAGCTTGGAGTGCTTCAGGGAGCGGCGGGCCTCGCCGTTGGTGAGCGGTTTTTTGGACTGCCGTTTGGAGCGGCCGGCCTCGACGGCGGTGAGGTGCCGGGAGAGCAGGACGGCTTCGGGACAGCGGCCGGTGAAGCGCTCGCGCTGTGCGGTGCTGAGGGTGTCCAGGAAGTCCTGGACGAGCGGGTGCAGCGTGGGCGGCTGTTCGGATTTGCTGGCGGTGCAGGTGAGGGTCTCGCCGCGTACGGAGAGGGCGGCGGCGACGGTGGGGAGGATGCCGTCGCGGCGGTGCCGGAGTATGGGCGGTCCGGCGGTCTCGGCGGAGTTGCTCCAGCCGATCCGGGGGTCGCCGGCGGGGTGCGCCGACGCCGGTGCGGTGTGCTGTTCCGTGGGCCGCTCGGCGGACTGCGTCGCTGACCGTGCTGCTGACTGTGCGGTGGTGCTCATCCGGTGTTTCCCTCCCTGCATCCCCCCGTCTGCGGGGGTCAGCCTGCCAAACGCGCTGGGTGTTGCGGAAGTCGGGCTTGCCGTGCGGGTGTCACTGGTCGGTGACAGTCCTCGTCACCGGCCCGTGACAGTCGGCCGGTCGGGGGTGTGCCAGCACGCGTGTACGGCCTTGCTGTGGACGGCCGGTGGGCGCTCGGCGGGTGGTCGTCGGACGCCGACCGGTGCGCGGGGTGGGGGTTGCCGTACCGCTTAGGCTGTGCGGCAGTAGCCAGTTCCAGCCAGGGGGCATCCGCCATGACGACAGGTCCATTCAGTGGGCTGGGGGTACCGCCCAGCCGCGAGGCTGGGGGACGTGCCGCGCCACCGAACACGGCCTACGCCGGGCAGGTCGTGCATTTCCCGGACCCGGTACGGGCGGCGCGCTTCCCGAGGGGCGTACGGGTGGACGGGAACGGGTTCCCGGACTTCTCGCCGTACGCGCGCGCTGCGGCGGAGATCGCCGAGCCGCCGGAAGGTTTCGGTGTCGACGAGTTGCGGCTGACGGACTTCGTGTCGGCCAACGCGGCGCTGCACGCGGAGGGTCACGAGCTGTGGGAGGACGTGCCGGCGGTGGCGACGCCGCACGGCTGGACCTGGCACCACGTGGCGGGCACGCGGCGGCTGCAGCTGGTGCCGGTCGAGGTTAAGGCGCTGCTGCGACACCACGGCGGGCTGGCGACGGCGGCGGTGGACCACGACAAGCGCGGGACGCGGCCCCTTCAGGAGACGCGGCCCGCGCACTTCGGGCTGCCGTACCGCGACGTGTCGGTGGCCGAGGACGCGGTGCTGCAGGCCGAGGAGGCGCTGGGGTACCGGCTGCCGGGCGCGTACCGGGCGTTCTTGAAGGCGGCGGGTGGCTGCGCGCCCGTAGGGGCCGCGCTCGATCCGGAGCTGGGGCTCCTGGTGGACCAGCCGTTCTTCACGGTGCGGGACGAAGCGGCCGTGAACGATCTGGTCTACGTGAACAAGTGTCTGCGGGACCACTTCACGAAGGACTACCTGGGCGTCGGGTTCGTCCAGGGCGGCGTGATCGCCGTGAAGGTGCGGGGTGACGCGGTCGGGTCGGTGTGGTTCTGCGCGTACGACGACGCGCGGGACCGGGACGGCTGGACGGTCCAGGAGCGGGTGGAGCGGCTGCTGTTGCCGTGCGGTGCGGACTTCGACGACTTCCTGGAGCGCCTCGCGGGCAATCCGCCGGAGCTGGAGACCGTGGCGAACCTGATGGTGGACGGCGGCTTCGCGCGCGCCGTTCCGGTGGAGGGGTGAGGCGCGATGGTGACGTTCGCGCAGGCGCAGGAGCGCGCGGAGCGCTGGGTCAACGGCGATGTGCCGGCGTACCAGCAGCGCGAGGTACGGGTACGGGAGTTCGACCTGGGCTTCGTGGCCTGGGCGGAGGACCGTGCGGGTGGTCCGGTCGTGGACGGCGGCCGGCAACGGCTGGTGATCGCCCGGGACAGCGGCGAGACGACGCTGTGGCCGGGATTCCCGGTGGGTGAGGTGATCCGCCGGTACGAGGAGGAGTACGGCACGGTGCCGGACGCCGCGCCGGTTCCCGAGGTGCCGCCGCAGCGCATCGATCTGGAACAGACGTCGTTCCTGCTGACGCCGCCGGAGTGGCTGCAGGAGGCGGCGGACGCGATCGGCATCCCGGACCGGCGGCCGGAGTCGGAGCGGGAGCCGAAGGCGGAGCCGGTGCCGGAGTCCGTGTCGGAGCCGGCGCCGGTGCCGGAGCAGGGGCTTAACTCGGCGCCGGGGGCGGTCTCGGAGCCGGCGCCGGAGCCGAAGCAGAACTCGGTGCCGGGAGCGGTGCCGAAGCCGGCGCCGGAGCAGGAATCGGCGTCGGAGCGGGAGTCGGTGTCGGAGCGGGAGTCGGTGTCGGCGGAGGCCGAGGCGTCCGCCGCCGCCCCGTCCGGCCCTCCCGCCTCTGCCGCATCCGCTGCCGAGCCGCCGTTCGCCCCGCCGTTCGCCCCGCCGTCCGAGCCTGCCGCCGCGCCGCCCGGCCCGCCTGCTGCGCCGCCGGCAGCGCCGCCCGCCGAGCCGCCGGTCGCGGCTGCCGCCGTGCCGCCGCCTGCTGAGCGGCCCGCCGCGCCGGTCGGGCCGCCCGCGCCGCCCGCCGCGTCCGCGCCCGCCGCGTCCGCGCCCGCCGCGCCCTCGTGGGAGGGCAGGGACATCACCGCGGACGACGACGAGGACGACCGGTCGGTGGGGCTGCCCGCGACCGTGTTCGCGCCGCAGCTGGACATCGACGAGGACGCGGCCGCGCACCCGGACCGGCCTTCGGTGCGCCCGGATGCCAGGACCGAGCTGCTGCCGGGCGGCAGCAACCTGCCGCCGACCGCGGTCGCGCCCGCCATCGAGGACCCGGGGGCCGCCGCTCCCGGGCCCCCGCCCGCGTCCCCTCCCACGTTCTCGCACCTGCCGCCGCCGTCCGGCCCGCCCGCGACGCACCTGCCGCCGCCTCCCGGGGCGGCCGCTGCGCCCGGCACGAGTACGCCGCCGCCCGCCGCCCCCGATGCGCCGCCCCCGGCTGCCCCCGATATGCCGCCGTCCGCCGCGCCCGGTACACCGCAGTCGGCTGCTCCTGTAGCGCCGTCGTCCGCCGCGCCCGGTACGCCTCCGCCGCCGTCCGCCGCGCCCGGTACGCCGCCGCCTCCCGGTGTCCCCGGTGCCGGTCGGCCGTCGCCCGCCGAGATTGCGGACGAGGCGACCGACAAGGCCGAGATCGACCCGCACGGCCCGGGTGCGCCGTCCGCGGCCCCCGGTGGCCCGGCGGGCGGTTACGTGCCGACGCAGTTGGTGTCCGCGCTCGACCCGAGTGCGGCGGGGCCCTCGGACACCCCGGACGCGGCGGACAGCTCGCAGACGCCGCCTCCCGGCGCTCCTGGTGGTACCGGTGCGCCCGGCGCTCCCGGTGCTCCCAGTGCGCCCGGCGCGCCCGGTGTGCCCGGTGCGCCCGGCGGTGGCGTGCACGCGGCCGCCACGATGCTGGCCGACGGCGCGTCGCTGCCCGGCAACTCCGCCGCCGGCAGGGGCGACGGTCCGCCGCCGCCCGCGCCGCCCGGTACGCCCGGCGCCGCGGGACCCGGTGCGCCTCCGCCGCCGCCCCCGGCCCCCGGTACGCCGCCGGCCGTCCCGGCCGCTCCCGGCGCGCCCGGTGGGGGCGTGCACGCCGCGGCCACGATGCTGGCGAGCCCTGGTACGCCCCCGCCCGGCCCCGCTGCGCCACCGCCCGCGCCGCCTATGGGACAGCAGCCCGGCGCGCCCGCCGGACCGCCCGCCGGACCCGGCGCGTACGGCTATCCGCAGGCGCCGGGCGGCCGGCCGACGGTCGGCCCCGGCTACATGGCCGTGCTGCGGTACCGCGCGCCCGACGGCTCCGAGCAGCAGATCATCCGGCGTTCGGCGCCCGGCACGCCGCACCCGGAGTGGCAGATCCTGCACGAGCTGCGCGGCCTGAACGTGCCGCCGCAGCAGGTGCTGGAGCTCCACACCGAGCTGGAGTCCTGCGATCTGCCGGGCGGTTACTGCGCACGGATGATTCGGGAGACCTGGCCGCAGGTGCGGATCAGCCACACCGCCGCGTACGGCCACGACCACGCCTCGCGGCAGCAGGGCGTACGTCATCTGGTCGAGCACCAGGGCGAGCTGCACCAGGTGGCGGACGGCCCGGCGCGTCCGGCCCCGGTACGCGTGCCGCTGCCGCATCCCTCGCAGCTCCAGCTCGTCCCGCCGGTCCCGCCGCAGGCGATCGGCCAGGAGCTGGAGCAGGCGTTCGGGCCGCAGGGGGTGTTCCGCTTCGATCAGCGGGCGGTCTCCCGGCAGGGCGTGCCCGACGTCGTGGCGCAGACCCTGGTGTGGGCCGGCGTGCCGGTCGATTTCGGCCCGTTCTTCTGGGGGCAGGCGCAGCCGGGCCGTCCGGTGCCGACGCTGGCCGAGCTGGCCCAGGAGCGGGGCGTGCAGCCGGCCCCCGATGCGGGCTCGTACCTGGTGATGGGCTCGGACTTCGGCCGTCAGCTGTGCGTGCAGTACGGCACGGCGCACATCGTGGCGGTACCGCTGGAGGCAGGGCCGGGCGGGCAGGCGGCGACGCCGCAGTTCGTGAACACCGGGCTGCCCGAGTTCGTGCGTTGCATGGCGATGCTGGGCCGCATGTGGCGGCTGCGGTACGGGCTGAACCCGGAGCAGGCGGGACGCTGGACCACGGACTTCCAGGTGCAGCTGGCGTCGCTGGACCCGGCGGCGCTCAACTCGCCGGAGACCTGGTGGTCGGTCCTGCTGGAGCAGATGTGGGACGGCCTGCTGTAGGAGGTACGGCCCGGTCCCGCGGCGGGGGCGTGTCCCCCGTACGGCGGTGACGTCGTGTCAAACGTGGCGCTCGACCTGCGAGGCGGGTCGGGCGCCACGATCATGCCTGTATGGCCCCTCCGTCGCTGCCGCAGCCGAGTTCGTCGACGCTGTACCGCGGCAGGCGTGCCCGGCGCCGCCGGGAGCGGTCCTGGCCGCGGCGGATCGCGTTGCTGGTGACGGTGGTGGTGCTGCTGGCCCTCGTGCTGGCGGTCGCGCTGTTCTTCTGGGCGGGCGGTCAGTTGCGCCAGATGGACGCGCTGAGCGGCTATCCGGAGCGGCCGTCCTCGGGCAAGGGCACGAACTGGCTGCTGGTCGGTTCCGACAGTCGGCGCGATCTGACTCCTGGGCAGCAGCAGGAGCTGCACGTAGGCCATGACGCGGGGCGCAACACCGATACGGTGATGATGCTGCACTACGGGGACAGCGGCCCGTACCTGGTGAGCCTGCCGCGCGACAGCTATGTGACGATCCCCGGACACGGCAAGAGCAAGATCAACGCGGCGTACGGCATCGGCGGCGCGAAGCTGCTCTCGCGCACGGTCGAGCAGGCGACGGGCCTGCGCGTGGACCACTACGCCGAGGTCGACTTCCTGGGCCTGGTCCAGGTCGTGGACGCGCTCGGCGGGATCCGGCTGTGCCTGGACAAGCCGTTGAAGGACGAGAAGTCGGGCGCCGACTTCCCGGCCGGCTGCTCGCGCATGAACGGCGTGCAGGCGCTGGCGTACGTACGGGCCCGGTACAGCGATCCGCGGGGCGATCTGGGGCGCGTACAGCGGCAGCGGGCACTGATCAGCGCGGTGTCGGCGCGGATGCTCGGCCCAGGAGTGCTGCTGAACCCGTTCCGCGTGGTGCCGGCGCTGGACGCCGCGCTGGCGGCGCTGCGGGTGGACGACCGTACGGGCGTGGTGGATCTGACGCAGATGGGACTGTCGATGAAACAGGTGGCGGACGGCTCGGGACAGGCCGTGACGGTGCCGGTGACCGGTCCGGGCGAGGAAGTCGCCGGGGCGGGGGACGTGCTCGTGTGGGACGAGGAGAGGGCCCGGCGGCTCTTCCGTGCCGTGCGCGCCGACGAGCCGATTCCGACTTCTGCCGAAAAGTGACGCATCCTTGGGCAGGGATAGGTGCGGAGTGTCGCGTTATGGGTGCTTCGGACGGATCAACAAAGATGTCCGCCGGACCACGTCACTGTCGGAGAGGGGCTATGAGGGATGAGTACATCGGTGTCGCCTCACGGGTTCGAGGTCGTACGAGGGCGTGGCTACCGTCCGGAGGACGTGGACCGCAGGGTCGAAGGGCTCTCGGTGGACCGCGACTCCTGCTGGGAACGGGCGGCCCGCCTCACGGTCCTGGCCAACGAGATGACCGCGGAGCTGGAGCGGCTGCGCGAGTACCTGGCGCAGCTGCCGCCCCAGACGTACGAATCCCTGGGTGAGCAGGCCCGGCTGATCCTGACCACTACGGAGTCCGAGGCGGAGCGGCTGCGCACCGAGGCGGCGGAGGCCGCCGAACGAATGCGTACCGAGGCGGCGGAGTACGGGCGCGAGCAGGGCGACGCCGCCGACACCTACGCGCTCGAACTGCACCGGGAGACCGAGGACGCCGCGGTGCGCGACGTGGAGGCCGCCGAGGCCGAGGCCCGCTCGATGGTCGAGGAGGCCACCAGGGAGGCGGCGGAGCTGCGCCAGGAGGCGGAGGAGTCGCTGCGCGAGATGCGCCGGCGCACCGCCGAGGTGCTGGAGGACCAGGAGAAGAGCCTGGCCGACAAGTGGGCGGCGGCCGAGCAGCAGCTGGCCGAGCAGGACGCGGCCATGCAGCAGCGGGTCGCGGTCCTGGAGGAGCGCGGCGAGGCGCGCATCGTGGAGGTGCAGCGCTACTACGCCAAGATGGAGGAGACCGCGCGCGAGATCGACGAGGAGGCCGAGGCCCGTGCCGCCGACCTGATCGCGCGTGCCGAGGCCGAGGCGACCCGCGTCGAACGCGCCACGGAGCGGGTGCTGCGTGAGCACGAGGAGCGCCGCGAGGAGCTGCGCTCCCACATGGCACACGTACGCAGCAGTCTGGCCGCCCTCATGGGCAAGGACCCGGACGCCGACGGGACGGAGCCGGACGCCGATGGCACGGAGCCGGACACCGACGGCACGGCGGACGCGCAGGACTCCGGGCATGTGTACGACGTGACGGCGGACGGTGCCGAGGGCGTGCGCGAGCACACCGAAGAGACGCCGGACGCGCAGCACGACACGGCCGAACCGCCCGCCCAGGAGGCGGCGCGGGAGCCGTCCTACGAGGCGACGCAGGAGCCCTCGTACGAGGCGGCGCCGCACGAAGAGGCCGGTACGTACGCACACGAAGAACACGAAGAAGGGGCCGCCACGTACGAACACGAGGAGGCCTCGCCGCACGAAGAGGCCACCACGTACGACGAGGCGCCCGGGTATGCGGAGGCCTCCGCACACGAAGGGGCGCCCGGGGACGAGGAGACCGCGTACGGCGAAGCCGCTCCGACCGGCCGCGAGTCCTACGTCGAGGCCGGCCCCGAGGCGTCGTCCGCCGCCGAGGAGGCGCCCGCCAAGCGCGGTGTGGACCCGGACGAGGAGGACACGCTCGAAACCGAGCTGCCGCGCACGGAGGGCTGAGCCGCTGCGCCCGGAAGCCGGCGGCCCGTCAGCTCTTCTCGGCGGGCGCGGCGTCCGCACCGTCCCGTACGTCGCCGTCCCGTACGTCGCCGTCCCGCACGTCGCCGTCCCGCACGTCGCCGTCCCGCACGTCGCCGTCCCGCACGTCCGCGTGGACGGGGAAACGGCGGGGCGCGAAGAGCAGCGCGGCCAGCGCCAGGAGGCCGGCGACCGCCGCGCCGTAGTAGACGTGCTCGACGGTGACGTCCACGGCGCGGCGCAGATAGTCGGCGGCGCGGTCGGTGAGCGCACCGGCGTGCTCCAGCGACCGGGAGACGGCGTCCAGGCCGTCCGGCAGCCCGGCGCGCAGGTCCGCGGGCGCGTCCGCGAGCCGCCCGGCCAGGGTGGCGTTGGCGACGGCCCCGAAGAGCGCGGCGCCGACGGACTGGCCGACCTGGCGGCAGAAGAGGATCGAGGCGGTGGCGGTGCCGCGTTCGGCGTACCCGACGGAGGACTGCACGCCGATGATCAGCGGCAGCTGGAAGAGGCCGAGGGTGGCGCCCAGCGCGAGCGAGAGCAGGGCCGGCTGCCAGGCCGCGCCGGGGTAGGGCAGTTGCGGGAAGACCAGCAGCACCAGCGTGCTGGCGCCCATGCCGAGGAGCGCGCAGGTGCGGATGCCGAAGCGGTTGTAGACGTGGCTGCTGAGCGCGGCGGCCACGGGCCAGCTCATGGTCATGGTGGACAGCACGAAGCCGGCCGCGATCGGACCGAGTCCCAACACGGCCTGCGCGTAGGTGGGCAGGAAGACGGTCGGCGCGACCATCAGCAGGCCGAGGGCGCCGAGCGCGAGGTTGACGGTGGAGATGGTGCGGCGGCGCCAGACCCAGCCGGGGATGATCGGTTCGGCGGCGCGGCGCTCGATCAGCACGGTGGCGGCCGCGCACAGGACGCTGCCGCCCAGTAGGAGCAGCGAGGGTGTGGAGAGCCAGGGCCAGGCGACGCCGCCCTGGACGAGCGCGGTCAGCAGCAGCCCGCCGCAGGCGAAGATGGCCAGCGCGCCGGGCCAGTCGATGCGCGACCGGACGGCCAGGGAGCGGCGCGCCGCACCCTCGGTGCCCCTATCACCCTCGGAGGCCCTCTCCCTCTCGGCGCCTCGCTTGCCTTCGAAGCCCCGCTTGCCTTCGAAGCTCCGCTTGTCTTCGAAGCCCCTCTTGTCTTCGAAGAAGTGGCGCAGCACGAGCCAGAGGGCGAGCACGCCGACCGGCAGGTTGACGAGGAAGATCCAGCGCCAGTCCGCGTACGCCGCGAGCAGGCCGCCGAGTGCGGGCCCGGCCACCGAGGAGGTGGCCCAGACGGTGGAAAGCTTGGCCTGGATCCGGGGCCGCTCCTTCATCGGGTACAGATCGGCGGCGATGGTCTGCACGGTGCCTTGGAGCGCGCCGCCGCCGAGGCCCTGCAGGACGCGGAAGGCGATGAGGGAGGCCATGTTCCAGGCGCCCGCGCACAGCAGCGACCCGGCGAGGAAGATCACGATGCCGGTGACCAGGACGGGCTTGCGGCCGAACGTGTCCGAGAGCTTGCCGTAGACGGGCAGGGTGACGGTGACGGCCAGCAGGTAGCCGGAGAAGAGCCAGGAGAAGACCGAGAACCCGCCGAGGTCGCCGACGATCTGGGGGACGGCGGTGGCGATGATGGTGGAGTCCAGCGCGGCCAGCGCCATGCCGAGCATGAGGGCCGCGACGACGGGGCCGCGCCGGGTGGTCGGGACGGTGGTCTTCCCGGCCGCCTTCGGTGCTGCCGCTGCCGCTGCCGCTGCCGCGGCCGTGCCGGGCGCCTTCGGTACCGTCTCCGGTGTCGCCGCCGGGGCCCGTTCCGGGTCCGTCCGTCCGCCGGCTCCGCTCACCGTGCCGCCTCCACCGGTCCCGCTCACCGCGCCCCCTCCGCCGTATCCGTGTACCGCACACCATTCCACGCGGGGCCGGCTTGCGGAACGGGGCCGCTCGCAGAGCGAGACGGCGGCGCGCCGGAGCGGGCAGGGGTGGAGAGGCAGGGCGGGGGCGGATCGGAGCGCGCCCCGGCGGCCGGACGCGGGCCGGCGCGTACGGGTGCCGGTGCCCGGTTCGGCGCGGTGCCGGAGGGCCGGTACCGCCGGTGTCTGTCGGCGGGCGGGCGTACCCTGGGAAACCCCGGCCCGCTCACCGCGCACCGGCTGCCGGCGTCACGTACGCCCCGTGCGTCGCGCCCAGCCCGCGGTACCGAAGCGGCCGGTCGTTCGCGTTGTCCGACTCCCTGGGACGGAAGCCTTTTCATGAGCCTGACAGGACTGCTCGACGCCGTCGTACGGGACCCGGCGCTGGCCGAAGCGGTCGAGGCCGCGGCCGACGGGCACCGTCCCCATGTGGACCTGGTCGGCCCCCCGGCCGCCCGCCCCTTCGCCGTCGCCGCGCTGGCCCGTGACGCCCAGCGGCCGGTGCTGGCGGTCACCGCGACCGGCCGGGAGGCCGAGGACCTGGCGGCCGCGCTGCGCTCGCTGCTGCCCGCGGACGGCGTCGTGGAGTACCCGTCCTGGGAGACTCTGCCGCACGAGCGCCTCTCGCCCCGCTCGGACACCGTCGGCCGCCGCCTCGCCGTGCTGCGCCGGCTGACCCACCCCAGCAAGGACGACCCGGCCGCCGGGCCCGTCTCCGTCGTCGTCGCACCCGTGCGCTCCGTGCTCCAGCCGCAGGTCAAGGGGCTCGGCGAGCTGGAGCCGGTCGCCCTGCGCACGGGTGACACCGCGGACCTCGGCGAGATCGTGGACGGCCTGGCCGCCGCCGCGTACGCCCGCGTCGAACTGGTCGAGAAGCGCGGCGAGTTCGCGGTACGCGGCGGCATCCTGGACGTCTTCCCGCCCACCGAGGAGCACCCCCTCCGGGTCGAGTTCTGGGGCGACGACGTCGAGGAGATCCGGTACTTCAAGGTCGCCGACCAGCGCTCCCTGGAGATCGCCGAGCACGGCCTGTGGGCCCCGCCCTGCCGTGAGCTGCTGCTCACCGACTCCGTACGGGAGCGGGCAGCCGCGCTCGCCGAGGACCACCCCGAGCTGGGCGAACTGCTCGGCAAGATCGCCGAGGGCATCGCGGTCGAGGGCATGGAGTCCCTCGCCCCTGTCCTGGTGGACGAGATGGAGCTGCTGCTGGACGTGCTCCCGGCCGGCTCCATGACCGTGGTCTGCGACCCCGAGCGGGTCCGCACGCGCGCCGCCGACCTGGTCGCCACCAGCCAGGAGTTCCTGCAGGCGTCCTGGGCCGCCACCGCCGGCGGTGGCGAGGCCCCCATCGACGTGGGCGCGGCGTCCCTGTGGGGCATCGCCGACGTCCGGGACCACGCCCGCGAGCTGGGCATGATGTGGTGGTCGGTCTCCCAGTTCGCCGCCGACGAGGCGGGGGACGACGACGGGGACACCCTCAAGCTGGGCATGCACGCCCCCGAGACGTACAGAGGCGACACCCAGCGCGCGCTCGCCGACACCAAGCAGTGGCTGGCCGACGGCTGGCGCACGGTCTACCTCACCGAAGGGCACGGCCCCGCCTCCCGCACCGTCGAGGTGCTCGGCGGCGAGGGCATCGCGGCCCGCCTGGACCCGGAGCTGACGGAGATCTCCCCGTCCGTCGTGCACGTCTCCTGCGGCTCGATCGACAACGGCTTCGTCGATCCGCAGCTGAAGCTCGCGGTGCTCACCGAGACCGACCTCTCGGGCCAGAAGGCGGCCGGCAAGGACGCCACCCGGATGCCGGCCCGGCGCCGCAAGACCATCGACCCGCTCACCCTCGAAGCGGGCGACTACATCGTCCACGAGCAGCACGGCGTGGGCCGCTACATCGAGATGATCCAGCGCACGGTGCAGGGCGCCACCCGCGAGTACCTCCTCGTGGAGTACGCGCCCGCCAAGCGCGGCCAGCCCGGCGACCGCCTCTACATCCCCACCGACCAGTTGGAGCAGGTCACCAAGTACGTCGGTGGCGAGGCCCCGACGCTGCACCGCCTCGGCGGCGCCGACTGGACCAAGACCAAGGCGCGCGCGAAGAAGGCCGTCAAGGAGATCGCCGCCGATCTGATCAAGCTGTACTCGGCGCGGATGGCGGCGCCCGGCCACGCCTTCGGCCCGGACACCCCCTGGCAGCGCGAGCTGGAGGACGCCTTCCCGTACGCGGAGACGCCCGACCAGCTCACCACCATCGCCGAGGTCAAGGAGGACATGGAGAAGACGGTCCCGATGGACCGGCTGATCTGCGGCGACGTCGGCTACGGCAAGACCGAGATCGCGGTGCGCGCCGCCTTCAAGGCCGTCCAGGACGGCAAGCAGGTCGCCGTGCTCGTGCCGACCACGCTCCTCGTGCAGCAGCACTACGGGACCTTCACCGAGCGCTACGGCCAGTTCCCCGTGAACGTCCGCGCGCTCTCCCGCTTCCAGACCGAGACCGAGTCCAAGGCCACCCTCGAAGGGCTCAAGGACGGCTCCGTCGACATCGTCATCGGCACCCACCGCCTGTTCTCCTCCGAGACCAAGTTCAAGGACCTGGGCCTGGTCATCGTCGACGAGGAGCAGCGCTTCGGCGTCGAGCACAAGGAGCAGCTGAAGAAGCTCCGCGCCAACGTCGACGTGCTGACCATGTCCGCGACCCCCATCCCCCGAACGCTGGAGATGGCGGTGACGGGCATCCGCGAGATGTCCACCATCACCACCCCGCCCGAGGAGCGGCACCCGGTCCTGACCTTCGTCGGGCCGTACGAGGAGAAGCAGATCGGCGCCGCCATCCGCCGCGAACTGCTCCGCGAGGGCCAGGTCTTCTACATCCACAACCGTGTGGAGTCCATCGACCGCGCCGCCGCCCGGCTCCGCGAGATCGTCCCCGAGGCCCGCATCGCCACCGCGCACGGCCAGATGTCCGAGTCCGCCCTCGAACAGGTCGTCGTCGACTTCTGGGAGAAGAAGTCCGACGTCCTGGTCGCCACGACGATCGTCGAGTCCGGCATCGACATCTCCAACGCCAACACCCTGATCGTCGAACGAGGCGACAACTTCGGCCTCTCGCAGCTGCATCAGCTGCGCGGCCGCGTCGGCCGTGGCCGGGAGCGCGGCTACGCCTACTTCCTCTACCCGCCGGAGAAGCCGCTCACCGAGACCGCGCACGAGCGCCTGGCGACCATCGCGCAGCACACCGAGATGGGCGCCGGCATGTACGTCGCGATGAAGGACCTGGAGATCCGCGGCGCGGGCAACCTCCTCGGCGGCGAGCAGTCGGGCCACATCGCCGGCGTCGGCTTCGACCTCTACGTCCGCATGGTCGGCGAGGCCGTCGCGGACTACCGCGCCTCGCTGGAGGGAGCGGACGGAAAGGCAGCGGAGGAGCCGCCGCTGGAGGTCAAGATCGAGCTGCCGGTCGACGCGCACGTCCCGCACGACTACGCGCCCGGCGAGCGGCTGCGTCTCCAGGCCTACCGCGCGATCGCCTCGGCCAACTCCGAGGAGGACATCGCCGCGGTACGCGAGGAGCTGACCGACCGTTACGGCAAGCTGCCGGAGCCGGTGGAGAACCTGCTGCTCGTCGCGGGCCTGCGGATGCTCGCCCGCGCCTGCGGCGTCACCGACATCACCCTGCAGGGCTCCAACGTCCGCTTCGGCCCGGTCGAGCTGCGCGAATCCCAGGAGCTGCGGCTGAAGCGGCTGTACCCGCGCACGGTCATCAAGCCGGCCACCCACCAGATCCTGGTGCCCCGCCCGACCACCGGCAAGATCGGCGGCAAGCCCGTGGTCGGCCGCGAACTGCTCTCGTGGGTGGGCGAGTTCCTGACGTCGATCCTGGGGTCGTAACCGGGCCCGACGGTCGGGCCCGGTGGGCGTGACGGTCGGGCCCGGTGGGCGTGGCGGGCCGGGGGCCCGCCACCGCTCAGTCCTTCGTGGCCCGCTTCAGGAGGGTCACGCCGGCCGCCTCGCCGTCCGGGACGTAGACCGTGCCCGGGTGGCGGTCGCCGGCCTCCGTGACGGCCTGGGACGTGGTCCGTCCGTCGCGGAGCTGGACCGCGACGTAGTCCGGGGCTATGCCCCGGGTGTCGCCTATCCAGTACACCGTCGTCCGGCCGGTGAGGCGGCTGATGGGCCGGACGTCGGCCTCGACGGTCGCGCCGTCGGGGATGCGCGCGAGCAGCGCCTCGGTCTGGGCGACGGCGGGCGGCGTGCGGTACGTCGCCGCTTCGGTGAGCCGGGCCAGCGGCAGCGTCGTGGTCAGCGCGAGCGCCGCGGCCGCCGCGGCGGCCGGCAGATGCGCGGCGTAACCCCGCAGCCAGGGGCGGCTGCTCGTACGGAACCGGGGCAGTGCGTCCACCAGCGCCAGGAACACCACCGGCATCAGGACGGCGCTGTAGTGCCAGTCGGTGCCCCAGTAGTGGTCGTCGTGCGAGACGAAGCGCCAGCCGATCGTCGGTACGGCGGCGAGCAGCAGGGGTGAGCGCAGCGCCAGCAGGCCGGTCGTCGGCAGCAGGGTCCACAGCAGCGTACGGACGGCCGTGTCCAGGGGGATGACGGGGGCCGGGCCGCCGTCGCCGCTGAGCTTGGTCCAGTAGTCGTACGAGCCGGCGCCGTTGAACGCCGGGATGATCACGGCGAGGGTGAGGACGGTCGCGACCAGCCCGAAGGCGGCCAGCGCGAGGCCCGCGGGGACCGCCCGCCGCGCCCGGATCACGATGATCACGCCGATGGCCGCCGCGGTGATGCCCAGGTCCTCCTTGACCAGGACCAGCGGCGCCGCCCAGCACGCCGCCGCGGTCCACCGCCGGTGCACCACCGCCTCCAGCGCGAAGGCGATCATCGGCAGCGCGAACGCGATCTCGTGGAAGTCGAAGTCGACGGCGCGCTGGAGGCCCCAGGACAGTCCGTACGCTGCGCCGATCGCGAGCCCGGCGCGGCGGCCGAGCAGCCGGCCCGCGCACCGGGTGACGGGCACGGCGGACAGCGCGAAGAGCGCGGCCTGCGCCGTGAGCAGGGTGAGGGGGGAGGGGAGCAGCCGGTAGAGCGGGGCGAGCAGGACGAGGATCGGACTGAAGTGGTCCCCGAGGATGTTCGCGCCCGGCCCCTTCAGGTCGGCGACGGGCGCCTGCAGATGCGCGTAGGACCGTACGACCTGCTCGAATATCCCCAGGTCCCAGGAGATCGTGCCCAGGGTGAGGTAACGCTGCGCGGAGAGCGTGGCGAAGAGGGCGAAGAGGACGACGGCCGTCCAGTACGGGTCCAGGCGCGGGGCGCGGAGCGCGGCGGCCGGGCCGCGGAGGAGGCGGGGCTCGCGCGGGGCGCGGCCGTCGGCCGCGGCCGGGGTCCGGGCGCCGGCGTCGCCCGCCGCGGTGGCTGCGGCCGTTTCCATGCGGATCCTTACTCTGTCGACTTCCGAAAAGGTACTCGAAACCATCGAAGGGGGCGGCCCGTCCTACGAGGTGGCCGTCGAGACGTACGGTCACCGGGGCGGTACGCGCCGCAGCGTCCCGGCCGCCCGTCCTGCCTCACCGAAGATTGGATGCCCCCTTGATACGGTCCCCGTTTCCCGTACGCCGTGCCGCGCTTCCCGCGGCAGCTCTGGCCGCGACGCTCGCCCTGGCCGGCTGCAACCCGTCGGGTGGCGGTACTCAAGGAGACGGACGGGGGAGCCCGGACGTTCCCTCGGCGACGGGCGAACCCGGCAGCGCGCTGGCGGCGGTCGGCACGCTGACGGTGAAGGGGCGTGCCCCGAAGACCGGTTACGACCGTGAGCGGTTCGGTACCGCCTGGGCCGACACCGACAGCAACGGCTGCCCGACCCGTGAGGACATCCTCAAGCGCGACCTGACGCGGGTGCGCTTCCAGGACGGGCACTGCAAGGTGTCCTCGGGCGAGTTGGCGAAGGATCCGTACACCGGGCAGCGGGTGGAGTTCCGGCGCGGCAGCAGTCTGGTGGACATCGATCATGTGGTGGCGCTGTCGGACGCCTGGCAGAAGGGCGCTCAGCAGTGGCCGGCCGGCAAGCGGATCGCGCTGGCCAACGACCCGCTGAACCTCATCGCCGTCGGCGCTTCCGCCAACCGGCAGAAGAGCGACGGCGACGCGGCCACCTGGCTCCCGGCCGAGAAGAGCTACCGCTGCGACTACATCGCCCACCAGGTCGCGGTGAAGAAGAAGTACGGGCTGTGGGTCACCCGGGCGGAGAAGGCGGCGATGGCGAAGGTCCTGCGTACCTGCCCGGCGGAGAAGCTCCCCACCGGCGGCAACCCCACCGCGGCCCCGCCCCGCTTCCACGCGAAGTAGCGGAAGCGCCGGCCGCCGCGGGGAACGGAGGCGGTGGTGCCGATACGACGGGGCCCGGCCGTGGTGGCCGGGCCCCGTCGCGGAACGGCTCCGTGGGTTACAGCTTCAGCTCCCACTGGGACGCTTCCAGCTCCAGGCCCGGCGTGACCTCGACGTCGAGGTTCTTCGCGGCGGCCGGGGTGTCGAAGGCGAACTCCACGGTCGCGGTCTTGCCCGGCAGGATCTTGCCGTTGAAGCCCTTGCCGACCGAGCCGTCGAATATCTGCTCGGCTTCCTTACCGTCCTCGCCGGCCCGCGCCTCGACCAGGGTCAGCGTGCTGTCGAACTTCTCCTTGCCCTTGTTCTGCAGCTGCACGGTGACCTTGTAGGCCTTGTTGCCGCCCTTGTGGCCGACGGCGAACTCGTCGGGGCTGTACGACGAGGCCTTGGAGACGGTGACGCTCAGCCCGGTGTCGTACTCGGCGGTGTCACCGGCGTGCAGCGCCTCGCCCGTCGAGCCGTTCGCGCCGCCCTCGGTGTCGGCCGCGTCCGCACCCTCCGTGCCGGTCTTCGGCTGCGCCGTGGACGACTCCAGCGACTTGTTGATCTCGTCCACCGCGCCCTTGACCGCGGTGAAGGTGATCACCGCGCCGATCACGGCCACGATCATCGCGGCGATGCCCAGCAGGAGGCCCGCGAGCGCGACCCCCTTGTTGGTGGCCTGGCCGCGCTTGGCCCGGCCGCGGCCGATCAGACCGAAGATCAGGGCCAGCAGGCCGAGCGTGCCGGCGAGCCAGAACAGCAGCGGTATCAGGCCGGACAGCACACCGATCACGCCGAGCACGAGGGTCGCGATGCCCAGGCCGTTACGCGCGGTCTGCGGCGCCGGGGCGCCCATCGGGACCGGCGGTCCGGGCGGGAACTGCATCTGCTGGGACATGGCTGTGGGTCCCTTCCGGGAGTCTCGATCGGTTCTGACGAAGCGACCTGAAGGAGAAAGAGGAGAAAAACGCAGAGATGAGAGAAAGCGCTGAGAAAGCTGAGAAAGCCGAGAAAGCCGAGAAAGGTGGAGCAGGTACCGCGATGGCTCAATAACACCAGAGCCTGTGAACCGAGTCAACACGATTCACGGGAAAGTGTGTATTCACGCCGTGAAGGGGTTGGCGGCGATGTCGTGGGTATGCTCGCTGACACAGGCGTCACAGCGCGCGACGAGCGACGGGACGGGAGCCAGTCAGGTGCCGGACAACGCAACACCGGAGACCCCGGCGGAGACCCCGCTGGAAGCCGCGGTCGCGGCGGAGGTGACCGCTGCGGGCATCGCGCGCCTGGCCGGCGTGGGACGGGCCGCGGTCAGCAACTGGCGCCGCCGGCACGCCGACTTCCCCAAACCGGTCGGCGGGACCGAGGCCAGTCCCGCCTTCGCGCTGACCGCCGTTGAGCAGTGGCTGCGCGACCAGGGCAAGCTCGCCGAAGTGCCGCTGCGCGAGCGGGTATGGCAGCAGGTCACGGGCCATCCCGCCGGCGCCGCCGTCGCCCTGCGGCACGTCGGCGCAGTCCTCCTCCTCGTCCGGGACCGCCCCGCCGTCTGGCGCGGCCTGGCCCGGGCCGATGACGACGCCGAGCTGACCGATCTCCTGCTGCCCGCGCTGGACGCCGTCCTGACCGCCCGGCTCGGCCCCGCCCACCCCGTCACCGGCCTCACCCGCGAGGCCCTCGCCCCCTCCAGCGCCCTGGTGCGCGCGGCGGCGGAGCTGGCCGAGGACGCCGAAGGCGCGCCGTACGCCTACGAGTTCCTGCTCGGCCGCCACCTGGACGCCAACTCCCGGCAGTACACGCTCACCCCGCCCGGCCTCGCCGCCCTCATGGCCGAACTGGCCGGCCCCGCCACCGCCGTCCTCGACCCGGCAGCCGGCACCGGCACGCTGCTCCACCCCTTGCGCGAGCAGACCCCCGGGGATGGCCCGGACGACGGAGCGCACCTGAGGGAGGGGCACGCCCCGCCCGGGACAGGGGGATCGGACCGCGGGGGAGTCGGGGCGCCGCGCGGGCCGGCGGCGCCTGTCGAGCCTGCCGAGCTGTACGGACAGGAGGCCGACGCCGACCTCGCCGCGCTCACCGCCCTCCGCCTGGCGCTGCGCGCGCCGGAGGCACAGGTCCGGGTGCGGGCCGCCGACACCCTGCGCGCCGACGCCTTCCCCGATCTGACGGTCGACGCCGTCCTCGCCCACCCGCCCTTCAACGAACGCAATTGGGGCCACGACTCCCTCGCCTACGACCCCCGCTGGGAGTACGGCTTCCCCGCCCGTACGGAATCGGAGCTGGCCTGGGTCCAGCACGCGCTGGCCCGCCTCCGGGTCGGCGGCACGGCCGTGCTGCTCATGCCGCCCGCCGCCGCCTCCCGCCGCTCCGGCCGCCGCATCCGCGCCGACCTGCTGCGCCGCGGCGCGCTGCGCGCCGTCATCGCACTGCCCGCCGGCGCGGCGCCGCCGTACGGCATCCCGCTGCACCTCTGGGTGCTGCACCGGCCGGGCAGCGCCCCGCCGCCCGCCCCGCACCTCCTCGTCGTCGACACCGCCGAGCTGGCCCCGGGCGGCCGCGACAAGCTCGACTGGCAGACGGTGCGCGGCACGGTCCTGGACGCCTGGCGAGCCTTCGACCACGAGGGCGGGATCGAGGAACGGCCGGGCGTACGCCGGTCGCTGGCCGCCATCGACCTGCTCGACGACGACGTCGATCTGGCCCCCGCCCGCCACCTCCCGCCGCCCGCCGCGGCCGGCGGCCCCGCCGAACTGGCCCGCGCGCACAAGGAACTGACCGCCGCCCTGGCCCGTACGACCGACCTCGCCCCGGCGCCCGCACCCGCCGGCCGGGCGGCGCCCGCCCGCTGGCCGCTGACCACCATCGGCGAGCTGGCCCGGGCCGGAGCGCTGCTGCTGCGGGCCGGCGGCCCCGGTACCGCAGCGCCCGGCGAAGGCCCCGTCCAACTCACCGAGCACGACGTCATCGGCGGCACCCAGCCCTCCGGCACCCTCCCCGAACCGGCCACCGGAGACGCCCCCGAGGAGCCCGTCCTCCTCCGGGCCGGCGACGTCGTCGTGCCCGTCCTCGGCGGCGGGGCCATCGCCCGGGTCGTCGACGCCGCCACCGAAGGCGCCGCGCTCGGCCGGAACCTCTACCTGCTGCGGCCCGACCCCGCCGCGCTGGACCCGTGGTTCCTGGCCGGGTTCCTGCGCGGTACCGCCAACAACCGCCAGGCCAGCAGCTACGCCTCCACCGCCACCCGGCTCGACGTCCGCCGCCTCCAACTGCCCCGGCTGCCCCCGGCCGAGCAGCGCGAGTACGGCGAACGCTTCCGGGCCCTCGCCGCGTTCGAGGAAGCGCTGCGGGAGTCGGCCCGCCTGGGGGAGCGACTGACGCAGGGCCTGTACGACGGCCTCACGGACGGCTCCATACCGCCGGGGTGAGGCCCGCAGTGGGTTTCGGGGCGGGGCGCCCCGGGCACTCGGCGTCTCCGTCCGGCGGCCGGGCGGCGGTTGTGACCGGACCGCGATGCGGCTCCGTACAACCCCGGCGGGCCTGTCGGTGTCGGTATATACGCTCGAAAAAAACCGCCACGACGGCCATACCGACCAGGAGCAGCAATGCACGGCCCAGCCCAGGCTCCGCCACTGCCGCGCCCGCTCAAGCCGGGGACGGTCGTGCTGCTGCGGGTGGTCTTCGTGGGCGTCGCCGTGCTCAGCCTCGGCCTGCTCGCGTGGGTCACGCTGCTGCGGGCCGCGCTCGTGCAGCGGCGGCCGGGCGCCTGGTGGCTCTTCGGCGTGGACGCGGCGGTGACCGTCCCCCTGCTGGCGGTGGTCGGCTCGGTGCCCGAGAGCGACTGGCGTGGAGACGCCGCGATGGCGGTGATCCTCCTCCAGATGGCCGGCGCTGTGGCGTACTACCTCGTCGTCGACATCCGCGCCCGGGCCCGCTCCCTCGCGGCGTACCACCCCGACCACGCCCGGACCACGCAGCCGTACGGGGCACCCGCGTACGGCGCCCCCGGCTACGGCATCCCCGCGTACGGAGCACCGGGAGTACCGCACATGCCGGGACCCCCGGCCACCCCGGCCACCCCGGCCACCCCGGCCACCCCGGCGCCGTACGCCGCCCCGCCGGCCGCGTACGCCGCGCCCGTCCGGCCGCACCGCATCGAGCAGGTGCGGGCCGAGCTGGACGAGCTCAGCGACTACCTCCGCCGGAGCCACGGCTCGCCGGGTGACGGCCGCGGGAGCCAGGGACCGCGCGAGGAGGGGAGGCCGTGAACGGCAGAGTCATCGCCGGGCGGTACGAACTCTCCGCGCTGCTCGGCCAGGGGGGCATGGGCCAGGTGTGGATCGCGTACGACCGCCGCCTGGACCGCCGCGTCGGCGTCAAACTGCTCCGCCCCGACCGGCTGGCCGGCGCTCCGGACGCCGACGAGCTGCGCCACCGCTTCGCGCGCGAGTGCCGGGTGACCGCACAGGTCGACCACCCCGGCCTGGTCACCGTGCACGACGCGGGCAGCGACGGCGACGACCTCTACCTGGTCATGCAGTACGTCGAGGGGGCCGACCTGGCGGATCACCTCGCCGAGCACGACCCGTACCCCTGGACCTGGGCGGTGTGCGTGGCCGCCCAGCTCTGCGCGGTGCTGGCGTCCGTGCACGCGGTACCGATCGTGCACCGCGACCTCAAGCCCCGGAACGTCATGGTCAAGGCGGACGGCACGGTCACCGTCCTGGACCTCGGCATCGCCTCAGCCCTGGACACCGACACCACCCGCCTCACCCACACCGGCTCGCCCATCGGCAGCCCCGCCTACATGGCGCCCGAGCAGGCCATGGGCGGCACGGTCGGCCCCTACACCGACCTGTACGCACTCGGGGTGCTGCTGCACGAACTGCTCAGCGGCTCCGTACCGTTCGCCGGCTCCACCGCGCTGGGCGTGCTGCACCGCCATCTGTACGAGCAGCCGGTGCCGGTGCGGCAGCTGCGGGCCGACGTACCGGCGGAGCTGGAGGCGCTGGTGCTGCGGCTGCTGGCCAAGGATCCCGAGCACCGCCCGGCCGACGCGCAGGAGGTGTACCAGGCGTTGGCCCCCCTCCTGCCCCGCGCGGGAGCGGGGCGTGAAGAACGTGAAGAACGTGAAGAAGGGGACACGGGCGCGGGCACCGAAGGGGCCGGCGGACTGCCGCTGCCCGTCGCGCCCATGGACCCGACCCGGCCCTTCCTGCTGCCGCACGCGCCGTGGCCGGGCCGGGCCGGACAGCCGGCGGGCGCGTCCCGGCCGGCGGTCCCGGCCGTATCGGCACCGGTCACCGCGGCGGACGGCGCCGCGGCCGAGGCGTACTTCCTCGCCCCGCCCGCCTTCGCCGTACCGCGGCCGCCGGCACAGCCCACCTCCCCGCCCCGCGTGCCGCTGTCCGTGCCCGTTCCCGCCCCGGTCGCCGCCGGCCCGGCCCCGGCGGCCAGGAGCACCGACCCGCGTACCTCCGGACCGGCGCACGCGCCGACACCCGTATCCGCTCCGGCAGCCGCCCCCGTGGACGTCGCCGCCGCCGTCGAAGAGGTCAAGCGGCTGCTGGACCACGGGCGGATCACCCAGGCCGTGGACATCCTCGGCGGCGTCCTGCCGGCGGCGGCCGCGCAGCACGGCGAGCACTCACCGGTCGTCCGAACGCTGCGCAAGCAGTACGCCGCCACGCTCATGGACGACGGGCAGTACCGCCGAGCGCTGCCCGAACTGCGGTTGCTGGCAGCGGAGTTCGCGCGCGACTCCGGCCCGCACGCGGCCCGGCAGGCGCTGCAGTTCCGCTTCGAGGCGGCCCAGTGCCTGGAGCAACTGGGCGAGGCCGCCGCGGCCCTGGAGGAGTACCGCACGCTGCTGCCGCACTTCGAAGCGGCGCCCGAGGACCCCGTACGCCCGCTGGAGATACGTCGTTCCATCGGCCACCTGCTGCTCGCGCTCGGCGAGCGCGGCGCGGCACAGGAGACGCTCGCCCGGCTGCTGTACGACGCCGAGCGGGTGCACGGCGCGCACCACGCGTTCCCGGCGGAGGTGCGCCGCACCCTGGAGTGGCTGGCCCGCGTCCGCTGAACCGGCCGGTGGCGGTCCCTGACGCTGCCCACGTACGCGGCGCGTGCCGGCCCGCCCGTGGACGGGGCGCCGGCCGGCATTGGGTACGAAACACAAAAGTGCCGCAATCGTTGGTCGAATTGCTGGTCCGCGCCGCGCGGACTCCATACCATCGATCAACGCCAGGACTGAGACGCCCGCGAGGTGCTGAAGGCCCCCCGCTGCGTTCATGATCTTCGCCGGGAGGCCGAATGCTCCGCCGTAGGACTGCGCTCTCCGTTTCCGTCGCCGCGCTCGTGGCGGCCCCGCTCCTGTCCGCCTGCGGCAGCGACGCGCACCCCGGTGCCGCGGCCGTCGTGGGCGGCGAGCGGATCACCGTGGCGCAGCTGCAGGCGCGGGTGAAGAACGTCCGTACCGCCCAGGAGGGCGCACCACAGGGCGCGCAGATGATCCAGAACACCGGTCGGCTCAGCGTGACCATGCTCAACAGCATGATCTTCGACAAGGTGCTGGCGCGCGGCGCGAAGGACGCCGGCGTCGAGGCCAGCCGGTCCGACGTGCAGAAGTGGCGATCCACCGCCGAGCAGCGGGCCGGTGGCGCCGAGCAGCTGAAGGCGATGTCGCTCCAGCAGGCCATCGCGCCGGGTGAGATCGACGGCATGGCCCGCAACCAGATCCTGATGGACGGCCTCGCGAAGAAGCTCGGCGCGAACCGCCAGACGCCGCAGGGGCAGCAGAAGCTGGCCCAGTCGCTGGCCAAGACCTCCCGCCAGCTCGGCATCGACGTGAACCCGCGCTTCGGCACGTGGAACGACCGCCAGGTCACGCTCGGCGAGGCGAAGACCCCGTGGGTGCGTACGGAGCAGAAGCAGCAGGCCTGAGACCTGGCCCGAGAACCGGCCCCTCGACCTGGTCCGAGATCTGGTCCCCCACCTGGTCCGAGTTCTGGTCCCCGAGCCGGCCCGGGGCACGGGCGGCAGGCCCGGCCTGCCGCCCGGCCACCCGCCCCCGTGCGTTACGTTCGACGGGTGAACGCTTCCGCCACCGGCCGCCTGGTCCTGCTCACCACCAGCCACCGGGTCGCACCCGGCCTGCTGTCCTGGCCCGCGTGGCAGACGCTGCGCAGCGCCGACCGCGTGCTGTGCGCCGACCCCGACCACCCGCAGCTGCCCTACCTCGCCGAGGCGGGCATCACGGCCGAGACCGCGGAGCCCACCGCCCGCGAGCTGGTCGACTACTGCGTGACCGGGAGCCGGACGGCCGTCGTGCTGACCTCGGCCGCCGGGGAGAGCACGCTGACCGACGGGCTGGCCCGCCTCGCCGGATCGGGCCGCGAGGCGATGCCCGACCTGGAGCTGCTGCCCGGTTCGTACGACCTGCCCGGCGCCCGGCTGCTGGACCTCGTACAGGTCATGGACCGGATCCGCGTCGCGTGCCCGTGGAGCGGCGTCCGTACCCACGAGGACCTGGCGAAGTACGGCCTGGAGGAGATGTACGAGCTGGTCGAGGCGATCGAGGAGGGCGACCGGGAGGCGCTGGCCGAGGAACTCGGCGACGTCCTGCTCCAGGTCGTCTTCCACTCCCGGATCGCGCAGGACGACCCCGACGAGCCGTTCTCCGTCGACGACGTCGCGGGCATCATCGTCGACAAGCTGATCCACCGGCACCCGCACGTCTTCGGCGACGCGGAGGCCGAGACGCCGGAGGACGTCCGGGCCCACTGGCTGCGGACCAAGGCCGCCGAGAAGCAGCGGGAGTCGGTGACGGAGGGCGTGCCGCTGGGGCAGCCGGCCCTGGCGCTGGCCGCGAAACTGATCTCCCGGGCCCGTACCGCGGGCCTCGACGTGCCGATCGCGGGCGAGGGCATCGGCTACGAGCTGCTGGCACTCGCCGCCCGGGCCCAGGAGGAGGGCACCGACCCGGAGACCGCGCTGCGGGCCGCGGCTCGGACCTACCGGGACGCGATCTTGGGGGCGGAGCAGCGATAGGGTCGACCGGCCCCTGCGGACGACCGGTTACGGTCGACGGGTGCACGACACCACCGCCGCCGGCCCCGGCTCCGCCTGTCCCGAGCTCTTCACCTGGGAGTTCGCCGCCGATCCGTACCCCGCGTACGCCTGGCTCCGGGAGCACGCGCCGGTACGCCGGACCACGCTGCCCAGCGGCGTCGAGGCGTGGCTGGTCACCCGCTACGCGGACGCGCGCGAGGCGCTGGCCGACCCCCGGCTCTCCAAGAACCCGCAGCACCACAGCGAGGCCGCGCACGGCAAGGGCAAGGTCGGCATCCCCGGCGAACGCAGCGCCAACCTGATGACCCACCTGCTCAACATCGACCCGCCGGACCACACCCGGCTGCGCCGCCTCGTCTCCAAGGCGTTCACCCCGCGCACGGTGGCCCGGTTCGCGCCCCGCGTGCAGGAGCTGACCGACCAGCTGATCGACGGCTTCGCGGCGCGCGGCGAGGCCGACCTCATCCATGAGTTCGCCTTCCCGCTCCCCATCTACGCGATCTGCGATCTGCTGGGCGTGCCCCGCGAGGACCAGGACGACTTCCGGGACTGGGCCGGGATGATGATCCGGCACGGCGGGGGGCCGCGCGGCGGGGTCGCCCGGTCCGTGAAGAAGATGCGGGCATATCTGGCCGACTTGATCCACCGCAAGCGGGAGTCGCTGGCGGCCGAGGAGACCGAGGACGAGGATCTGATCTCGGCCCTCATCCGGGCCTCGGACCACGGCGAGCACCTCACCGAGAACGAGGCGGCGGCGATGGCGTTCATCCTGCTCTTCGCCGGGTTCGAGACGACGGTCAACCTGATCGGGAACGGTACGTACGCGCTGCTGCGCAACCCGGAACAGCGGGCGCGGCTGCAGGCCGCGCTGGCCGCGGGCGACGAGGAACTGCTCGCGACCGGCATCGAGGAACTGCTGCGCTACGACGGTCCGGTGGAGCTCGCGACCTGGCGGTTCGCCACGCAGGGACTGACCATCGGCGGCCAGGAGATCGCCGTGGGCGATCCCGTCCTGGTGGTGCTGGCGGCCGCCGACCGGGACCCGGAGCGCTTCGAGGCGCCGGACACGCTGGACCTCGGACGCCGCGACAACCAGCACCTCGGGTACGGGCACGGCATCCACTACTGCCTCGGCGCGCCGCTGGCCCGCCTCGAAGGCCGTACGGCGCTGGCGACCCTGCTGACCCGGCTGCCGGACATCCGGCTGGCAGCGGATCCGGACGATCTGCGGTGGCGCGGCGGCCTCATCATGCGCGGGCTGCGGGCGCTGCCGGTGGAATTCACGCCGGAGGGCGCGGCGGACGGCGCGTAGCGCGGAGGCGCTGCGACCGGGGCATCAGACCGGGCATTCCCGTACGTACCGGTGTACGTCAAGGGCGCCGGAAGCGAGCCAACCTGACGTGGCGTCAGAGGCGTGATCTGCGCGTGATCTCCGCTACACCGGCTTGAGACCGGGCCGGGCCCCCGCTACCTTGCGTGCGACAACTCAAGCCGCCGCTCGAAAGGCACTCGCATGCGCTCCGGCAACGGTAGACACCGCCGCCCCCGCCAGGCCCCCGCCCTCCTGGTGGCGGCCTCCGTCACGGGCGCAGGAATGGCCCTGCCGCTGCTGACGGCGGGCGGCGCGCAGGCCGCCGACACCGCCACCTGGGACCGCGTCGCCATGTGCGAGAGCGGCGGTGCGTGGAGCGCCAACGCCGGCAACGGCTACTACGGCGGGCTGCAGTTGACCCTCCAGATGTGGCGGGACTACGGCGGCGAGTCCTACGCCGAGCGCCCGGACCTCGCCAGCCGCGCCCAGCAGATCGCGGTCGCCGAGTCGATCCTGAACGACCGTGGCCCGGATGCCTGGCCCAGCTGCGCGGTCAACGCAGGCCTCGACGTGGACGGCCTGATACCCGATGTGGACCCGGGCGGCTCGGAGACGCCCGCCCCCTCGGAGTCGGGCGACGACGCCTCGGGCGGCCCGTCCGCCGGTACGGGCGAGGGCGGCGACGGCGCCGACGCGGGACAGCCGTCCGGCGACGCCACGTCGAAGCCGTCCGGCGACTCCTCCGCCCCGCAGGCGGACGAGCCCGACACCGAGCCCTCCGGTGACCCCACCGCCAAGCCGTCCGACGACCCGACCTCCCGACCCTCCGACGGCGGTACGGACGGTACGGACACGGGTGCGGGCGCGGACAAGGGCGCCGGTAACGCCGACGCGGGCTCCGACGGGGACACCGCCGGGCCGCGCGCGGGCGACTCCGCCGACCGGCCCTCCGGCGACGCCTCGGCCCCCGGCACCGGTCGCCATCGCGGTACGGCGGACGACGGCAAGGGCGAGGCCGGCGAAGGGAAGGACGGCCGTCCGGCGGGGCGGCACGCCTCGCGCGGTGACGCGCACCGCGGTACCCCGTCCGGTGGCGGCGTGTACACGGTGCGGCCGGGCGACAGTCTGTCCGCGATCGCCGAGGAGCGTGGGCTGGCGGCGGGCTGGACCGGCCTGTACGACGCCAACGAGGGTGTCATCGGGGCCGATCCGGACCTCATCCACCCTGGTCAGCGGCTCGAACTGGGGCAGTGACAGGAGGGGCCCACGGCGTAAGTGCGCGCGGGTTGTACCCAATTGGGGAAAGTGAGACATGGGTCTCGTCGGGAGCGATTCCGTCCGCCGTGTCCGTTGTTTCCATACCGTGTTCGACCTGCGCAAACGGGTACTTTCGATGATCGAAAACGGTCAACTGTCCTACGAAAGGGTGGTTTGAACCGCCGAGGGGTGTGTGTTTACGTTCTTCACCGCTCGCATCAAGCGAGCCCGCCGATCATTCGCCGAATCCTGCCGGTGATCGGTCGGACAACCGTCGCGCAAGCGCCGTAGGCAGGAGCGGGGGACCCAAGGTAAGTGCCGTCACCGCAGCGGAAACGCAGCGGGCGGCTTGGGGTGAAGCCGGATGTGCGGACAGCGCATCCGGCCGGGCCACTCACAGCCCGAACCCGACAGCTCACCTCGCAGGCGTCGGTGAGGAAGAACAACATGCTCAAGGGCAAGCACCGCCGCCCCTCGAAGGCCGTCCGCGTCGTCACGCTCGCCGGTGTCGCCGGCGCCGCCGTGGCCGTCCCGCTGATGACCGCCGGTTCCGCCAACGCCGCCTCGGTCGCCACCTGGGACAAGGTCGCCCAGTGCGAGTCCGGCGGCAACTGGTCGATCAACACCGGCAACGGCTACTACGGTGGCCTGCAGTTCAACAACCAGTCCTGGGCCGCCGCCGGCGGTACCAAGTACGCGCCGCGTGCCGACCTGGCCACCAAGGACCAGCAGATCGCCACCGCCGAGAAGCTGCTCGCCATGCAGGGCCCGGGCGCCTGGAGCTGCGCCGGTGCCGGCGGCCTGTCCTCCGGTGGCCCGGCCGCGCAGGTGGACACCGGCTCCGGCCAGGCCCAGCAGCAGGCCCCGAAGCAGGAGGCCCCCAAGCAGCAGGCGGCGCCGCAGCAGGCGCCGAAGCAGCAGGCCGCGCCGAAGCCGCAGCCGGTCCAGCCCCAGGCTGCCCCGAAGCAGGGCCACGGCAACTACACCGTGAAGTCCGGCGACACCCTGGGCAAGATCGCCAAGGCGCACGGCACGAACTGGAAGACCGTCTACGAGAACAACAAGTCGACCGTCGGCGACAACGCCGACCTGATCTTCCCGGGCCAGAAGCTCGAGGTTTGATCGGACCCGACCGGACCCCACCGGATCCGACCGGACCCCACCGGATCCGCTCGGACCCGACTGGTTCGGACCGGCCCTGACGGGCCCTCGGCCGGGACCGCCGCCCGATCCGTACCCGATCGGCGCGCGGCCCGGCCCGTGTGACCGCCCCGCCGCGACGCGAAGCCCCCGAGCGCGTCACGGCGGGGCTTCACGTTTGCGCGGCGGGGCCGGCGTGCAGGCATCCGGGCGGGTCGCCGCTCAGATGCGTAGTGACTGTTTTGCCTGAAGTGTCCGCCGTGAAAACCGATTCTTACCTCCCGGTTTGCGGGCCTTTGGGTCCTTTTTCGTCTCACGGAAGGGGCTAGGGGCAGGCGGACGGCCCCCGGGCCGTTAGGCTCGTGTTGCAGAACTCCAGATGACACCCATGAAGGAGACAACGTGCCGTCGATCGACGTCGTCGTAGCTCGCGAGATCCTCGACTCGCGAGGCAACCCCACGGTCGAGGTCGAGGTCGGCCTCGACGACGGGAGCACCGGCCGCGCTGCCGTGCCGTCCGGCGCCTCCACCGGCGCCTTCGAGGCCATCGAGCTGCGTGACGGCGACCCGAACCGTTACCTCGGCAAGGGCGTCGAGAAGGCCGTCCTCGCCGTGATCGAGCAGATCGGCCCCGAGCTGGTCGGCTACGACGCCACCGAGCAGCGCCTCATCGACCAGGCGATGTTCGACCTGGACGCCACCGACAACAAGGGCTCCCTGGGCGCCAACGCGATCCTGGGCGTCTCCCTGGCCGTGGCGCACGCCGCCTCCGAGGCCAGCGACCTGCCGCTGTTCCGCTACCTCGGCGGCCCGAACGCGCACGTGCTGCCCGTTCCGATGATGAACATCCTCAACGGTGGGTCGCACGCCGACTCCAACGTGGACATCCAGGAGTTCATGATCGCCCCGATCGGCGCGGAGTCCTTCTCCGAGGCGCTGCGCTGGGGTGCCGAGGTCTACCACACCCTCAAGAAGGTCCTGAAGGCCAAGGGCCTGGCCACCGGCCTGGGCGACGAGGGCGGCTTCGCCCCGAACCTGGGCTCCAACCGTGAGGCCCTCGACCTCATCCTGGAGGCCGTCAAGGAGGCCGGTTACGCCCCCGGCCAGGACATCGCGCTGGCGCTCGACGTCGCCGCCTCCGAGTTCTACAAGGACGGCGCGTACGAGTTCGAGGGCAAGTCCCGCTCGGCCGCCGAGATGACCGAGTACTACGAGGAGCTCGTCGCCTCCTACCCGCTGGTCTCCATCGAGGACCCGCTGTTCGAGGACGACTGGGCCGGCTGGAAGGTCATCACCGACAAGCTCGGCTCCAAGGTCCAGCTGGTCGGCGACGACCTGTTCGTGACCAACCCCGAGCGCCTGGCCCGCGGCATCGAGGAGGGCTCCGCCAACGCCCTCCTGGTCAAGGTCAACCAGATCGGTTCGCTGACCGAGACCCTGGACGCCGTCGAGCTGGCCCAGCGCAACGGCTTCAAGTGCATGATGTCGCACCGTTCCGGCGAGACCGAGGACGTCACCATCGCCGACCTGGCCGTCGCCACCAACTGCGGCCAGATCAAGACCGGCGCCCCGGCCCGTTCCGAGCGCGTCGCCAAGTACAACCAGCTGCTGCGCATCGAGGAGATCCTCGACGACGCGGCGGTCTACGCGGGCCGCAGCGCCTTCCCGCGCTTCCGCACCGCGGAGTAACGAGCACAGTCGCTCCGCCGGCCAGTAGGCGCAGCAAAAGCTGCGCGCTCGACGGCCCAGCGGCCGGAAAGCCCCGGCTTCCGTACGTCCCCGGCAGCGGTCCCGTACCGTTGCCGGGGACGTATGTACGAGGCGAGGCAGGGGAGGCGGCAGGTGTCGGCGGAACGGTTCTCGACCGCGACCCGGCTCAAGGCGCTCGGCGAGCAGGCCGCGGCCCGGGTCTACCGCGCGCGCTCCCCGCGCCGCAGCCGGCTCACCGGCCGTGCCGCGCTGCTCGCGCTCGTCCTGTGCTCGCTGGTCGTGGCCCTCGCGTATCCGATAAGGGCCTACGTGTCCCAGCGCTCGGACATCGAGGAGCAGCGCCGCCAGGCCGGGGCGACCCAGGACGCGGTGGACCGGCTGCGCCAGGAGAAGGCCCGCTGGCAGGACCCCGCGTACGTACGCCAGCAGGCCCGCCGCCACCTGCACTACGTGCTGCCCGGTGAGACCGGCTACACCGTCGTGGACGGCACCGGCGCGAGCCGGCCGCGCGCCGGTGCGGGCACCGTGCAGCGCCCGTGGTACGAAGCGGTCTGGTCCGGCCTGGACTCCGCCGACGCGCGCGGGCGCGTCGCCGGGGGATGATGGGGCGGCCGACAGCACACCTCCGACGACACGTACGTCCCGGACGAGCCACGACACGTACGTCCCGACGACAGACGACACGTACGTCCTGACGACAAGAGAAACCTGCATGGACACGCCGCCTCCCCAGACCGAGCCCACCGAGCCCACCGACGCGGACGTCGCGGCGTTCCGTGAGCAGCTGGGCCGCCCGCCCCGCGGCCTGCGCGCCATCGCGCACCGCTGCCCCTGCGGCAACCCGGACGTCGTCGAGACGGCCCCGCGCCTGGAGGACGGCACGCCGTTCCCCACGCTGTACTACCTGACGTGCCCGCGGGCGGCCTCCGCGATCGGCACGTTGGAGGCGAACGGCGTGATGAAGGAGATGACCGAGCGGCTGGCGAGCGACCCGGAGCTGGCCGCCGCCTACCGCGCGGCGCACGAGGACTACATCCGGCGCCGCGACGCCATCGAGGAGCTGAAGGGCTTTCCGAGCGCGGGTGGCATGCCGGACCGGGTGAAGTGCCTGCACGTCCTGGTCGGTCACTCGCTGGCGGCCGGCCCCGGCGTGAACCCGCTGGGCGATGAGGCCATCGCCATGCTGCCGGAGTGGTGGAAGAAGGGCCCCTGCGTGAGCCCGTGCGGGAACGAGGCAGAGAACGAGCCGGAGAACGAGGAAGAGGGAGCCTCCGAGTGAAGCGCGTCGCCGCCATCGACTGCGGCACCAACTCCATCCGCCTGCTGGTCGCGGACCTGGATCCGGAGACCGGCGAGCTGAAGGACCTGGACCGCCGGATGAAGATCGTCCGGCTCGGGCAGGGCGTGGACCGTACGGGCCGGCTGGCGCCGGAGGCGCTGGAGCGGACCTTCGCGGCCTGCCGGGAGTACGCCGCCGTGATCGAGGAGCTGGGCGCGGAGCGGCTGCGCTTCGTGGCGACCTCGGCCTCGCGCGACGCGGAGAACCGGGATGACTTCGTGCGCGGTGTGGTGGACATCCTGGGCGTGGAGCCCGAGGTGATCACCGGCGACCAGGAGGCGGAGTTCTCCTTCACGGGCGCGACGAAGGAGCTGACAGGGCGCGCCGACCTTGCGAAGCCGTACCTGGTCGTGGACATCGGCGGCGGGTCGACGGAGTTCGTGCTCGGCTCGGACTCCGTGCAGGCGGCGCGCTCGGTGGACGTGGGCTGCGTCCGGATGACCGAGCGGCATCTCGTGCGCGACGGTGAGGTCATCGACCCGCCGGGGGCCGAGCAGATCGCCGCCGTCAAGGCCGACATCGCGGCGGCGCTGGACCGGGCCGCGGCGGCCGTGCCGCTGGACGAGGCGCACACCCTGGTGGGCCTGGCCGGCTCGGTGACCACGATGGCCGGGATCGCGCTGGGGCTGCCGGAGTACGACTCGGCCGCCATCCACCACTCCCGCATCCCGCTGGCGAAGGTCCGCGAGATCACCGAGCGGCTGCTGGCCTCCACGCACGAGGAGCGCGCGGCGATCCCGGTGATGCACGCGGGCCGGGTGGACGTGATCGCCGCGGGCGCCCTCGTACTGCTGGCGATCATGGAACGTACGGGCGCTCAGGAGGTCGTCGTCTCCGAGCACGACATCCTGGACGGCATCGCCTGGAGCATCGCCTGAGGGGGCCGTTGAGGGCTTCTGAGGGGTGTTGAAAGGGGCCTCGGAGCGCGTGAGTGACGCGTTCCGGGGCCCCTTCGCGGCACGCCGCGGAAAATGTTCGTGAAACTCTTCACATGAAAAAAGCGCCCGATGGGGCAACAAGTCGCCCCTCACTCGCCCCTCCGGGGCTCACCTGTGAGCGAGCACCGAGGAATGTGCGGTTTCGGCGGGCTTGAGGGAGCGCTTATGTGACGCGTGGTCCAGCCTCACGAAGGGCCGCAAGCCCTGATGAGGAGGGGTGACCAACGCTCGGCGTGACCTTGTGGTTCCCCCGCGGAGCTATGGCGTCGATCACGAAGGCGCGGAGTGTAGCAGACCCCTGTACGGTGCTTGTGAAGACCCTCACGAGCTACCCCCCAAGTGGGGGTGGATACTCGATGACATGAGCACCACGGAGCGTCCCAGGATCCTCGTAGTAGGCGGTGGGTACGTAGGCCTGTACGCGGCACGCCGCATCCTCAAGAAGATGCGGTACGGCGAGGCGACCGTCACGGTCGTCGACCCGCGCTCGTACATGACGTACCAGCCCTTCCTCCCCGAGACTGCCGCCGGCAGCATCTCGCCGCGCAACGTCGTCGTCCCGCTGCGACGCGCTGTGCCGGGTGCCGAGATTCTCACCGGCCGCGTCACCACCATCGACCAGGACCGCAAGGTCGCCACGGTCGCCCCGCTCGTGGGCGAGGCGTACGAGCTGCCCTTCGACTACCTGGTCATCGCCATGGGCGCGGTCTCCCGCACCTTCCCGACCCCCGGCCTGGCCGAGCAGGGCATCGGTATGAAGGGTGTCGAGGAAGGCATCGGCCTGCGCAACCACGTGCTCGAGCAGCTCGACAAGGCCGAGTCGACGACCGATGAGGAGATCCGCCGCAAGGCGCTCACCTTCGTCTTCGTCGGCGGTGGCTTCGCGGGCGCCGAGACCATCGGCGAGGTCGAGGACCTGGCGCGCGACGCGGCCAAGTTCTACAAGAACGTGAAGCGCGAGGACATGCGCTTCGTGCTCGTCGACGCCGCCGACAAGGTGCTGCCGGAGGTTGGTCCCGAGCTCGGCCAGTACGGCAAGGAGCACCTGGAGTCCCGCGGTATCGAGGTCTACCTGAAGACCACCATGCCGTCCTGCGTCGACGGCCACGTGGTGCTCAGCAACGGCCTTGAGGTCGACGCCAGCACCATCGTGTGGACGGCCGGCGTCAAGCCGAACCCGGCGCTCGCGCGCTTCGGTCTGCCGCTCGGCCCGCGGGGTCACGTCGACACGGCCGCCACCCTCCAGGTGCAGGGCTCCGACTACATCTGGGCCGCGGGCGACAACGCCCAGGTCCCGGACCTGGTCGGCCGCGCCAACGGCAACGAGAACGCCTGGTGCCCGCCGAACGCCCAGCACGCGATGCGCCAGGCCAAGGTGCTCGGCGACAACGTGGTCTCCGGTATGCGGGGCTTCCCGCAGAAGGAGTACAAGCACGCCAACAAGGGTGCGGTCGCCGGTCTCGGCCTGCACAAGGGCGTCGCGATGATCGTCATGGGCAAGATGAAGATCAAGCTCAAGGGCCGTCTCGCCTGGTACATGCACCGCGGCTACCACGGTCTGGCGATGCCGACCTGGAACCGCAAGGTCCGGGTGATCGCCGAGTGGACGCTCAACATGTTCCAGAAGCGCGACATCACCTCGCTCGGCGCCATGGAGAACCCCCGCGAGGAGTTCTACGAGGCCGCCAAGCCCGCTCCGAAGCCGGCTGCCGCCGCCGAGGAGAAGAAGGACGACAAGACGGCCGCCAAGGCCTCTTGAGCAGCGGCTTCCCGGCGCCTGCCGGGAAGCCCCCGCACATCCGCCGAAGGGCGCCTGCCATCCGTGGGGCAGGCGCCCTTCGGCGTGTCCGTATGAGGGGGCCGCACGCCGGTGCGCGTGGCGGTCGCGCGCGCCGCCCCTTCGGCGTATTCACATTGGCGCCGGCGCCGGGCTTTGCTGTTCCCTTACGAACGAACGGGACTACCCGGGCCCCGCCAGGCGTTTACGTGGTGGGTGAAACTATCTCGCCCCGACTCGTCAATACGGAGGTGTGCGACATGGCCGACGCCGCTGGACGGCTCACCAAGCTCGCCGAGGAGGTACTGGGAGCCCCGCTCCCCGTGCGCATCCGGGCCTGGGACCGCAGCGAGTCCGGTCCCCCCGGGGCCCCGGCCCTCGTCTTCCGCAGCCGACGCGCCCTGCGCCACCTGCTCTTCAAGCCCGGCGAGTTGGGCCTGGCCCGCGCGTGGGTGGCCGGCGACCTCGACGTCGACGGCGATCTCTACGCCGCCCTGGACGGCCTCGCGGAGATGATCTGGGAACGCGGCCCCGAGGACGACGGCAAGCCGCAGCGCGCCGCCGTCCTGCGCGCCCTCGCCCGCCCCGAGATCCGCAGCGCGGTCCGCGAACTCCTCTCGCTCGCCGGCGCCCCGATCCCGCCCCGGCCGCCCGCCGAAGAGGCCCCCAAGAGCCACGGCCCGCTGCACACCCTGCGCCGCGACAAGCAGGCCATCAGCCACCACTACGACGTCGGCAACGACTTCTACGAGCTGGTGCTCGGCCCGTCCATGGTCTACTCCTGCGCCTACTGGGGGACCGATGAGGACGGGGCGGCGACGCTGGAGGAGGCGCAGCGCGACAAGCTCGACCTCATCTGCCGCAAGCTGAACCTCAAGGAGGGCGAGCGGCTGCTGGACGTGGGCTGCGGCTGGGGCTCGATGGTGCTGCACGCCGCCCAGCACTACGGCGTGAGCGCGGTCGGCGTCACCCTCTCCGAGGAGCAGGCCGCGTACGCCCGCAAGCGCGTCGCCGAGGCCGGCCTCACCGACCGCATCGAGATCCGGGTGCAGGACTACCGCCTGGTCAAGGACGGCCCGTACGACGCGATCTCCTCCATCGGCATGGCCGAGCACGTCGGCCGGGCCCGGTACGCCGAGTACGCCGCCGACCTGTACGGCCTGCTCAAGCCGGGCGGCCGGCTGCTCAACCACCAGATCGCCCGCCGCCCGCTCGCCGACGAGGACAGCTACCACGTCGACGAGTTCATCGACCGGTACGTCTTCCCCGACGGCGAGCTCGCCCCGATCGGCCGGACCGTCGCCCAGCTGGAGGACGCCGGCTTCGAGGTGCGCGACGTGGAGGCCATCCGTGAGCACTACGCGCTGACGCTGCGCCAGTGGGTGGCCAACCTGGAGCGCCACTGGGACCGCGCCGTGCGCCTGACCACGCCGGGCCGGGCGCGGGTCTGGCGGCTCTACATGGCCGCCTCGGCGCTGTCCTTCGAGCGCAACCGCATCGGCGTCAACCAGGTCCTCGCGGTCCGCACGCCCGAGGGCGGGGCCTCCGGCATGCCGCTGCGGGCACGGGAGTGGCGCGGCTGAGCGCCCCGCCGTGACACGACGGGAGCCCCGGTCCTACAGGACCGGGGCTCCCGCGTGCGCAGCCGTGCGGGCTACTCCGCCTTGATCGCGCCGAGCATGTTCAGCCGGGCCGCGCGGCGGGCCGGCCAGAGCGCCGCCAGCACGCCGACCACCGCGGCGAGCGCCAGGAAGATCCCGATGCGGCCCCAGGGCAGCACCATCTCGTACGTCGCCAGGCTGTCCGCGATGAGCCGGCCGCCGGCCCAGCCGAAGAAGACGCCGAGGCCGATGCCGAGCACCCCGCCGAAGAGGGAGATCACCAGGGACTCCAGGCGGACCATGCGCTTGATGCCGCGCCGGTCCAGGCCGATCGCGCGCAACATGCCGATCTCCTGCGAGCGTTCGAACACCGACATCGCGAGGGTGTTGACCACGCCGAGGACCGCGACAATCACCGCCATGGCCAGCAGCCCGTAGAGGACGTTCAGCATCAGGGTGACCATCTGCGCGATGCCCTCGGAGACGTCCTTCTTGTCCTGCACCGCGATGGCCGGGTTGTTCCCGAGCGCCTTGGCCAGCGCGTCCTGGGTGGCCTCCGACGGGCCGCCCGCGGTCTTGACCATGACCTGCATGTCGGACGCGTCCTTCTGGTGCGGGGCCAGGGTCGCGGTGTCCAGCAGGATGCCCTTGATCAGCTCGTTGCCCTCGTAGACCCCGCCGACGGTGAGCCGGCCGCGCTTGCCGTCCTCGTACGTGGTGGTGAGGGTGGAGCCGACGTGCCAGCCGTGCTGCTTCGCGGTGTCGCCGTCCACGACGACCTTGTCCGAGGAGAGCCCGTCGAGGGAGCCCGCCGTGAAGTCCAGCTGCGTCAGCTTGCCGAGGTCCTTGCCGTTGACGCCGGTGAGGTACTCGATGTCGCCGTCGACGCGGGCCGGGGCGTTGCGCATCGGGCTGGACGCGGTGACCTTCGGGTTGTCCGCCAGCTCGGTGGCCACGTCCGGGGAGAGCGGGCCCTTGTTGACCATGCTGACGACGTAGTCCGCCTTCAGCGAGTCGGTGGCCATCTTGTCGACGGCCTTCTGCGCGCTGCCCGCGATGACGGTCAGGCCGGTGATCAGGGTGAGGCCGATCATCAGCGCGGAGGCCGTGGCGGCGGTGCGGCGCGGATTGCGTACCGCGTTCTGCCGGGCCAGCTTGCCGGAGATCCCGAAGATGCGGAGGACCGGGGCCGCCGCCGCGATCAGCGGCCGGGACAGCAGCGGGGTCAGGATGAAGATGCCGATCAGCAGCAGTGCAGCGCCGCCGCCCATCGGGGCCTTGCCGCCGTCGCCCATGCCGGTGGCCAGCAGGACCAGGGCCGCGCCGGCCGCGGAGACGATCGCGCCGAGGGTGTTCCGCAGGACCAGGGACTTGGTGGAGGCGGTGGCGTGCACGCTGTTCATCGCGGCCACCGGCGGGATCTTCGCGGCCCGGCGGCCGGGCAGCCACGCGGCGAGCATGGTCACCACGATGCCGACGACGAGCGAGGTCAGGATCGTGCCGGGGGAGACGACCAGCGGCCCGTCGGGCAGGGACTGGCCGGTGGAGCCCATCAGGGAGCGCATCCCGGCGCCGATGCCGACACCGGCCGCGAGTCCGGCGACCGCGGCGACCGTGCCCACGAGGAACGCCTCGATGAGGACCGAGCGGGTCACCTGGCGGCGGCTGGCGCCGACCGCGCGCAGCAGCGCCAGTTCCTTGGTGCGCTGGGCGACCAGCATGGTGAAGGTGTTGGCGATGATGAAGATGCCGACGAAGAGCGCGATGCCGGCGAAGACCAGCAGGCTGGTGCGCATGGAGCTCATGCTCTCGGCGATCGACTTCGCCTGGTCGTCGGCGAGCTTCCGGCCGGTGGTCGTCTCGGCCCGGTCCTTCGGCAGGATCGCGTCGATACGGTCCTTCAGCTGCGCCTGCGAGGTGCCGGCCGCGGCCTTCACCTGGATCTGGTCGAACTCGCCGGGCGCGGAGTACAGCTTCTGCGCGGTGGCGGTGTCGAAGAGGGTGAGGCTGCCGCCGGCCGCGGCGTTGCCGTCGTCGGTGGTGAAGATGCCGGTGAGCTTCTCCTTGCGGACCGGGCCGTCGACGGAGAGCCGTACGGTGTCGCCGACATGGAAGCCGGCGCGGTCGGCGGTCTTCGCGTCCAGCGCGATCTCGCCCGGGTTCGTCGGGGCCTGGCCGTCCCGCATCGGGTAGCGGTGGTCCTGGCCGTCCTTGCCCGGGAAGTAGTTGTGGCCCTGGCTGCTGAAGCCGTCGCCGAGGAGCTTGCCGTCCTTGCCGGCGACGGCGGCGAAGCCGGAGACGTCACCGGTGACGCGGGCGGCGCCCGGGACGGCGGCCGTCCTGTCCAGCAGGCCCTGGCTCAGCCGGGCGGGCCGGCCGGGGTCGGCGGAGGGACTGTCGGACCAGACGGGCGTGACGGCGACGTCGACGTCGTCGAAGCCCTTCTGGGAGGAGCGCTGGAAGGCGTCGGAGACGGTCGAGGTGAAGACCAGGGTGCCGGAGACGAAGGCGACGCCGAGCAGCACGGCGAGCACGGTCATCAGCAACCGGGCCTTGTGCGCGAGGACGTTGCGCAAGGCGGTACGGAACATGAGTGGGTCAGTCCTGAAGGTGAGGTCCGGAGGGCGGGACGGCGGAGCGGGGTACGTACGGGCCGGTCAGCTCGTACGGCCCTTGGCGTCGAAGCCGGGGGTCTGGGGGGAACCCCCGGAAAAACGCAGCATGCGCTCCAGCACCTTGTCGGCGGTGGGGGCGCTCATGTCGTCGACGATCCGGCCGTCCGCCAGGAAGACCACGCGGTCCGCGTAGGAGGCGGCGACCGGGTCGTGCGTGACCATGACCACGGTCTGGCCCAGCTCGCGCACGGAGTTCCGCAGGAAGCCCAGTACCTCGGCGCCGGAGCGGGAGTCGAGGTTGCCGGTGGGCTCGTCCGCGAAGATGATCTCGGGCCGGGAGGCCAGCGCGCGGGCCACCGCGACGCGCTGCTGCTGGCCGCCGGAGAGCTCGCTCGGGCGGTGCTTGAGCCGTCCGGCGAGGCCGACCGTCTCCACGACCCGGTCCAGCCACTGCTTGTCGGGCTTGCGGCCCGCGATGTCCATCGGCAGCGTGATGTTCTCCAGCGCGCTGAGCGTGGGCAGCAGGTTGAACGCCTGGAAGATGAAGCCGATCTTGTCCCGGCGGAGCTGGGTGAGCTTCTTGTCCTTCAGGCCGGTCAGCTCGGTCTCGCCTATCCGGGCCGAGCCGCGGGAGATGGTGTCCAGGCCTGCCATGCAGTGCATCAGCGTGGACTTGCCGGAGCCGGAGGGGCCCATGATCGCGGTGAATTCGGCCTGCCGGAACTCGACGTTCACGCCGTCCAGGGCGACCACCTGGGTCTCGCCCTGTCCGTAGACCTTGGTGAGATCCGTGGCGCGTGCGGCCACCGCGGTGGCGCGGGTGGCGGTGGGGACGCCGGAGTGGGTGGTGGTCACGGGATGGTGCTCCTGTCGGACGTAGGGGCCGTGTAAACGGTCGGATTCCATCGTCCGGGAGCGGATCGGGCCGGGCGTCAGCCCCTGCGCCGGTCTCTCAGGGGGTCTGCGGTCGGACCCGTGATCCCCTGGGTCCTCCTTGGGGATGAGGGTGACCCTGAGGCGCTGACGCGGCGGCGGGGGCGCGGGGAGACTGCGGAGTAAGGGGCGGAGGACAGCGAGTTTCCGTCAATCCGGGGGCGGCGTCGCCGACGGTGCGTGAGCGGGGCGGTTCGGCCCTGGGCATGTGCCGAAGGCCAGTACCACGTGCTGATGCACCCTCAGTTGCCAATAAAATAAGACAACCTCGGGGCTGCCCGCCGCTGTTCGAGTGGTGTCGCGGGCTAGGCTCGTGGTGCCGTCTTCGTGGCGGCGTGGGGGGTTTCGGGCCCGGATGGTGGAATGCAGACACGGCGAGCTTAAACCTCGCTGGCCTTCGGGCCGTGCCGGTTCAAGTCCGGCTCCGGGCACGCCTCTCCCGAGTGCGTGAGTGCCGCTGTCGCCGTCATGGCGACGCGAGGCGGCGACGAGCACGGTGACGATGATCGCAGACGCCGTGCACCGGCCGCGAGGGCCCGCCCGAAGGTAAAAACTCACCAAGCCGGCACAAGGTCCGATGTGCTCGACGATCTCGGCGTCCGATGCCCCTTTCGGGCGCTGTTTTGTTTTCCGTTTGCCTCCTCCTGACCGCTTGCTGGCCCTTTTCGGGCGGCCTCTTTACGGAGGGGGTGCGGGGCGCGTGCCGGCGCCCCGACCTCGACTTGCTGAATACAAGCAACATCGGGGAGACTCCATTGGTAGCTACAAGCAACCATGAACGCAAGGGGGAGGGCCGATGGCTGACGCCGTCCGCGCCCGGGAGGAAGAGGGGGCCGGCTCCGCGGACGCCGGGGAGCGGCTGGAGCAGGCGGCGGCCGGGTTGGGCTCGGAGATCGTGCGGTTCAGCCGGCTGGTCACCGCCTGGCGGCGGCACGCCAAGACGGACGCCGGCGCGGCGGACCGCGTATTGCTCGCCAAGCTGGTGAACAACGGGGACCGACGCGCCACCGACCTGGCCGCCGACGCCCTGCTCGACCTCTCGACCGTGAGCCGCCAGGTGCGCTCGCTGGTGGACCGGGGCCTCGTCGAGCGCTACCCGGATCCGGAGGACCGCAGGGGGACTCTGCTGCGCGCCACGGACGCCGGGCACGCGGCCTTCGACGAGTACCGGCGACAGCGCGACAGCAAGCTGGCCGCGGTACTGGAGCCATGGCCCGAGGAGGACCGGGACCATCTGGTCCGGCTCATGGGCCGCCTCAATGACGATCTGGAGCAGGCGCGGCACGTCCGCCCCTCGCCCGACCCGGCGGACTGCCGGGACACCGCCGTGAAGGAGAAAGACGCAGCAGCGTGAGCACCACGACATCCCCCCGAATAGCCGGGGCGGCGCCGAAAGCCGGGACAGGGGCGCTCAGCCACCGGCAGATCCTGACCATTCTGAGCGGCCTGATGCTGGGCATGTTCCTGGCCGCTCTCGACCAGACCATCGTCAGCACCTCCATCCGGACCATCGCCGACGATCTGCACGGCCTCAGCCAGCAGGCCTGGGCGACCACCGCCTACCTGATCACCTCGACGATCGCGACGCCGCTGTACGGCAAGCTGTCCGACCTGCACGGGCGGAAGCCGTACTACCTGGCGGCGATCAGCATCTTCGTCGTGGGCTCGGTGCTGTGCACCTTCTCCACCTCGATGACCGAACTGGCCGTCTTCCGGGCCATCCAGGGCCTGGGCGCCGGCGGTCTGATGTCGCTGGCCCTGGCGATCATCGGTGACATCGTCCCGCCGCGCGAACGCGCCCGGTACCAGGGCTACATGCTCGGTACGTTCGCCACCTCCAGCGTGGCCGGGCCGCTCATCGGCGGCGCGCTGGCCGGCCAGGCCACCCTGCTGGGCATCACCGGCTGGCGCTGGGTCTTCCTGGTCAACGTGCCGGTCGGCATCATCGCGCTCTTCGTGGTCGCCAAGGTGCTCAACATCCCGCACACCCGCCGCGACCGGCGGATCGACTGGTGGGGCGCGCTCACCATCGCCATCGGCGTGGTCCCGCTGCTGCTCGTCGCCGAGCAGGGCCGTGAGTGGGGCTGGGGCTCGGCCACGTCCGTCGCCTGCTACGTCATCGGCGCGCTGGGCATCATCGCCTGGATCTTCGTGGAGCGGCGGATCGGCGACGACGCGCTCATCCCGATGCGGCTGTTCCGCAACGGCACCTTCAGCAAGACCAGCCTGCTGTCCGTGTTCATCGGCATGGGCATGTTCGGCGGGATGATGATGATCCCGCAGTACCTGCAGATCGTGAAGGGCTCCAGCCCCACGAAGTCGGGTCTGGAGATGCTGCCGCTGATGGCGGGCATGATGATCGCCTCGATCGTCACCGGCCAGATCACCTCGAAGACCGGCAAGTACAAGATCTTCCCGGTCATCGGCACGGCCCTGATGGTGGCGGCGCTGCTGCTCTTCCACTTCCGGGTCCAGTGGGACACCCCGCTGTGGCAGACCATGGTCTACATGGTCGTCTTCGGCCTGGGCCTCGGCTCCTGCATGCAGACGCTGGTGCTCGCGGTGCAGAACGCGGTACCGCCGGGCGACATGGGCGTGGCGACCGCCTCGTCCACGTTCTTCCGGCAGATGGGTGCCACGGCCGGTACCGCCGTCTTCCTGTCGCTGCTGTTCAGCACGGTCGGCGACAAGATCTCCTCGGCGTTCAGGTCGGCGGTCTCCACCGACAGCTTCCAGGCGGCGCTGCACGACCCCTCGGTCCTGCAGAACCCGGCCAACAAGCCGGTGCTGGACATGTTCAAGGGGTCGGGCGGCGGCGGTTCGCCGTCCGTCCTGAACGACTCCTCGTTCATCCAGCAGCTCGACCCGCGGCTGGCCGAGCCGTTCAAGCGCGGCTTCACCGACTCCATGCACGGCGTGTTCCTGCTGGGCGCCGTCATCATCGCGGTGGCGTTCGTGCTGGTGCTCTTCATCAAGGAGGTGCCGCTGCGCCAGGTCTCCGGCCTGCAGGCCCGCGCCTCGGAGGAAGCGGGCGAGGCGACCGACGCCGAAGCGGCCACCGGTACCGAAGCGGCTGCCGCGGCGGACGCCGTGGCCCCCGCCGCCGCGGGAACCACGGCCGAAGCCGCGCCGGAGCCCGCGCCGGCCGCCGCCCCGCTCCCGGCCGGCGCCGGCCCCGTCACGGGCCCCGGCATCACCGGTCAGGTGCGCGACGGCCAGGGCGATCCGCTGGCCGGCGCCGCGGTGACGCTGATCGACATCGGCGGCCGCCAGCTCGGCCACGCCCGTACCGCGCAGGACGGCAGCTACGGCCTGTCCGCTCCGGGGGCCGGGACGTACGTCCTGATCGCATCCTCCGGCACGCGCCAGCCGCAGGCGGCGACCGTGGTGGTCGGGGACGAGCCGATCCAGTACGACCTGGCGCTGAAGGGCGCGGCCGGCCTGACCGGCCAGGTGCGCGACAGCCGGGGCACGGCCCCGGTGCCGGGCGCGCTGGTCGTGGCCACGGACCTGCGCGGCGACGTGGTCGCCACGGCCGTGGCCGCCGAGGACGGCGGATTCGTCTTCGCCGACCTGGTCCCGGGCAGCTACACGCTGGCCGTCAGCGCGGCGGGCCACCGCCCGGCGGCGCTGCAGGCCGAGGTCGGCTCCGGCGAGGCCAACTGGTACGAGGCGCGGCTCGCGCCGGCCGCCCGGGTCAGCGGCACCGTACGGACGGCGAAGGGCGGGCCGCTCGCGGACGCCCGGGTGACGCTGCTGGACCCGGCGGGTAACACGGTGGGCTCCGTCATCACCGGTGACGACGGCGCGTACCACTTCGCCGACCTGGACGGCGGCCAGTACACGGTCATCGCCAGCGGTTACGCACCGGCGGTCGCGTCGCTGCGGCTGGAGGACGGCGGCCGCACCGGGTTCGACATCGACCTGGGGCACGACCCGGTCGCCTGACGAACGAGCCGGGCCGGGCACGTCTCCTCATGGGGACGTGTCCGGCCCGCCGCTGTTTTCTGCCACGTGTCGCCCGCGGCCCGTCGGGCAGATGCTCCGGAGCCCGGTCCTGCACCACAGCGAGGAGGGAATTCGCGAGAAGATCCTGCTTGAGGAGTAGGGACGTGGCTTTGCCAAGCCATTACCCTTGAGGCCAAGGCCGCGCAGGGCGGCCACGGAGGAGTGAGATGAGGAGCAGCAACCCGGTCTTCTCGCGACGGGGGTTCAGCCGAAACGGCTACGCCGGCTTCAATGCGCCGCCGCAGGCCGGGGGCGCCGCCAACCCTTACGCGGGGAATAACCCCTACGCCGGACAGGCGCCCTACGCGGACGCGAACCCGTACGCGGGCGGTAACCCGTACGCCCAGGGTCAGCAGGACGCGACCCAGGCCCCGCCGTACGTCCCGCAGACCCGCCCGATGACGATGGACGACGTCGTCGTCCGTACGGGCCTCACGCTCGGCACGGTCGTCGTCGGCGCCGCCGTGGCATGGATCATGGAGCTCCCCCTGGGCCTGGCCATCGGTGCCGCGCTCGTGGCGATGGTGCTCGGCCTGGTCCAGTCGTTCAAGCGCAAGCCGTCGCCGGCGCTGATCCTGGCGTACGCGGCCTTCGAGGGCCTCTTCCTCGGCGCGATCAGCAACGCGATCAACCAGTGGGTGGCCCCCGGCGCGCCCATGCAGGCGGTGCTGGGCACCATGGCGGTCTTCGTCGTGATGCTCGTCGCCTACAAGACCCGCATCGTGCGGGTGACCGCGCGGTTCACCCGCTTCGTGCTCATCGCCGCCATGGGCTTCCTGCTGCTGCAGGTGGTCAACCTGCTGTTCATGGCGTTCGGCGGCGGTGAGGGCCTGGGCTTCCGCGCCGGTGGCCTGGGTGTCGTCTTCGGCATCGCCGGCGTGCTGCTCGGCGCGCTCTTCCTCGCCCTGGACTTCAAGCAGGTCGAGGACGGCATCGCCTACGGCGCGCCGCGCGAGGAGTCCTGGCTCGCGGCCTTCGGCCTCACCATGACGCTGGTGTGGATCTACCTGGAGATGCTGCGCCTGGTCGCCATCCTCAACGGCAACGATTGACGCCTGCCGGATCCGGTGCCGTAGGGCACCCGGACACGGCGAAGGGCCCGTGGGAGGTACGCCTCCCGCGGGCCCTTCGGGTTTCCGGCGCGGTCCGGTCACGGGACCGGGCCGTACTCGGGAACGTCCGCTAGAACAACTTCCGGGCCGCGCGCCGCAGGTCGTACTCGTGCACGATCGCCTTGGCGTGTCCGTAGGCGAGGTTGTGCGCGCCCCGGAGCCAACTGACCTTCTCCTCGAAGCGGAAGAGAGCGGGGCCTTCCTCGACGGTGCGAAGCCACTCGGAGACTTCGCGGCCGGTGCAATGGGGAATACGGGAGAGCAGGTTCCGGTGGGTCTCTTCGGAGAAGACTTGGGACATCGGCGCCTCCGGACGCATTCGATGCTGGTCCTTCAGCACACCGTGCCTGAGCGTTCCGGTGTTGGCAACCACCCGGGAGTGGCGCATAGGCTCACGCCGTGCTTGACGTGATGCCTTTGCTGTCCGCCGTGGACGCCCTCGCCGACCGGCTCCGGGCCCTCCCGCAGAGCGCCCTCGCGCGGGGCGCCGCCGCCGAAGGGCTCGCCCTCGCCAGGGAGTTCGCACTGCGTGCGCAGCGCCTGGAGGAGCCGGACGCCGCGCCGCGCGAGCTGCCGGACGCCGGGCTGTTCGCCGTCGGCGACCAAGTGGCGGTGGCCGGTCATGACTTGGCGTACGCGTTGCGGGACGCGGAAACGGCCCGTGCCGAGGACGTGGCACAGGCCGTGGCAGAGGTACGGGGGACCGCCGCGCGCTGCTGAGCGGTCCCGGACCGGGCGGGTGCTGGGCCCGGTCCGTGCGGAAGGGCCGCCGCTGCGGCGGCCGGCGCCGGTCGCGGACCGCCTCGGGGGAGGCGCAGAATCCGCTCGGCAGGATGCCTCGGAGGAAGGCGGTGGCCCGGTCGGCGGGGGCGCCTCGGCGGAGAAGCGGTGGCCCGGCCGGCGGGCGCCTCAGAGGGAGGCGATGACCCGGTCGGCGAGGACGTAGACGCTGTCGTCGCGGCCCTCGCCCCAGGCGAAGGTCAGTGCGTACGCGCCGGAGACGCCCGAGCCGCCGAGCAGGACCGTGGTGTGCCCTTCGCGGAGCGCCTCGGCGACCCGCTCGGCCGTCTCGCGGTGGCCGGGCGTCATGCAGACGGTCGTGCCGTCGGCGAAGACGTAGACGTCCAGGGTGCCCAGCGGGCCCGGCCGGACGTCGGCCAGCGGCGTACGGTCCTCGGCCAGCTCCTCCAGGCGCGCCACGGTGCGCTCGTGGTCGCCGATGGCGGGCGAGGGGGAGAAGTCCGGGTGCGAGGGGTGGCGCCGGCGCGCGGCGGCCAGCTCGGCGGACTCGGTCTCGTCGACGGCCCCGTCGGTCGGCGCCTCCACCGGCTCCAGGTCGACCTCGTCCATGCCGAACAGCGGCTCGGAGCCCAGCACGTCCGGGTCCAGGCCCGCGAAGTCGGCCTGCCGCGGCAGGTAGAAGCGGTCGAACCCGTCGCCGGGCGCGGTCTCCTCGCCCGGTGCGGTGAGGCCGGTCATGAGCGAGGGCGAGTCGGTGGCGTCCCGGGCCTCCTGGGCGGCCCAGAAGGCGCGGGCCTCGGCGAGCTCCCGCTCCCGCTCCTCGGCCAGCGCGTCGGCCACCGCGGCACGTATGTCCTCCAGCGGCGTCTCGGCGGCGGGTGCCGGGCGGGCGGCGGGAATGGCGGCGAGGGCCGCGGCGCCCTCCTCGCGGGCGGCACGGAGTTCGGCCCGCAGCCCGGCGACCTCGCGGCGCACGGTGCGAGCGGTGTGCAGGGAGGCCGCTCCCAGTGCCACGGCGATGGCCGCGGCCGGCAGCAGGGCGATGGTGATGGCGGTCACTGGCGTACTCCCGGTAGCAGAATGTCCCCCCGACTTCCTACCTCAGCCTGCCGGGGGTCGGCGACCGTTTGCAGTGCGCTATGTCCCCAAATGCTGGTGCCCTTGGGCCTCGTACGTTCGAGTGACCCCCGTTCGACCTGGGGAAACGCGAGTCCCCCAGGGCATTCATCACAATCCTGGGGGAGTTAACGCAACGATCCTGTCACCAGGTGACGGGGGTCACCAAGGGTGAGCTTCGCCTGCGCTGCGGGCAGGTGCCGGGCACTCGTTCCTCGCGCCCGACCCCTACCCTCCGCTACGGCTCAGCTCAGCCGCGCGTGCTCATGGTCGCGCTGAGCTTCGCCTGCGCTGCGGGCAGGTGCCGGGCACTCGTTCCTCGCGCCCGACCCCTACCCTCCGCTACGGCTCAGCTCAGCCGCTCGATGACCATCGCCATGCCCTGGCCGCCGCCGACGCACATGGTCTCCAGGCCGAACTGCTTGTCGTGCCACTGCAGGGAGTTGATCAGGGTGCCGGTGATGCGGGCGCCGGTCATGCCGAAGGGGTGGCCGACGGCGATCGCGCCGCCGTTGACGTTCAGCTTGTCGAGGTCGATGCCCAGGTCCCGGTAGGACGGGATGACCTGCGCGGCGAACGCCTCGTTGATCTCGACCAGGTCGATGTCGCCGATGGACAGGCCCGCACGGCGCAGCGCCTGCTTCGACGCCTCGACCGGGCCCAGGCCCATGATCTCGGGGGAGAGGCCGGAGACGCCGGTGGAGACGATCCGGGCCAGCGGCGTCAGGCCCAGCTCGCGCGCCTTGGTGTCGGACATGATCACGAGCGCGGCCGCGCCGTCGTTGAGCGGGCAGCAGTTGCCGGCCGTGACCAGGCCGTCGGGGCGGAAGACCGGCTTGAGGCCCTGGACGCCCTCCAGCGTCACGCCCGGGCGCGGGCCGTCGTCCTTGCTGACGACCGTGCCGTCCGGAGTGGTGACCGGGGTGATCTCCCGCTCCCAGAAGCCGTTCTTGATGGCCTGCTCGGCGAGGTTCTGGGACCGTACGCCGAACTCGTCCATGTCCTGGCGGGTGACGCCCTTGAGCCGGGCGAGGTTCTCCGCGGTCTGGCCCATCGCGATGTACGGGTCGGGGACCAGGCCGTCCTCGCGCGGGTCGTGCCAGGTGGTGCCCTCCTGCTCGGCGACCGCAGCGGTGCGCGCCTCGGCGTCGGCGAAGAGCGGGTTGTGGGTGTCCGGCAGGCTGTCGGAGTTGCCCTTGGCGAAGCGGGAGACGGTCTCCACGCCGGCCGAGATGAAGACGTCGCCCTCGCCCGCCTTGATGGCGTGCAGCGCCATGCGGGAGGTCTGCAGGGACGAGGAGCAGTACCGGGTGACGGTGCAGCCGGGCAGGTGGTCCATGCCCATCTGCACGGCCACGATGCGGCCCAGGTTGTTGCCCTGCTCGCCGCCGGGCAGGCCGCAGCCGAGCATCAGGTCGTCGATGTCCTTCGGGTCCAGCTCGGGGACCTTGGCCAGTGCGGCCTTGATGATCTCGGCGGTCAGGTCGTCCGGGCGCACGTCCTTCAGCGAGCCCTTGAAGGCGCGGCCGATCGGGGAGCGGGCGGCAGAGACGATCACGGCTTCGGGCATCACGCGGCTCCAGACGAGAGAAGATCAGGACTTTAAGGGAAGCTACCTGCGCGTACAGCGAAGGTCACGATTCCTGCGCTGTGATGCGGGCCTCTTTTCTAAGCGGCTGCTTACCTCCGTACTGAGCGGATGCTCACCCATCCGGCATGTTGCGCGCAAGGGGGCGGCGCCACCCGCCCGGCCCGGCGCCGCCTCCGCGCCGCCGCTACGACGTCGCCTCTTCCTCGGCCTCCGCCGCCGCGGCCTCCGCGTCGTGCACCGCGATCCGGTGCCGCCTGCGGTGCTTGAGCAGCGCCCACGGCGCCCGGCTGCCGGTGACCTCCGTACCGCCCTCGGACGCCGCCTGCGCCGCCGCCTCGGCGACCGGCAGGAAGCTCTCGCGCCGCTCCGGCTCCGGGCTCTCCTCCTCCGGCCACAGGCCGAGCGCCGCGCACAGCGTGGGCAGCACGGCCATGGCAGCGGTGGCGTACCCCTCGGCCGAGGGGTGGTAGTTGTCCGCGCTGAACAGCTCGCGCGGATTCGCCTCGAACTCCGGGCCGAGCAGGTCGCCCAGCGACACCGTCCGCCCGCCGTTCTCCACCACGCCGATGGTCTGCGCGGCGGCCAGCTGCCTGCTCAGCCGCCGGGCCACCCAGCGCAGCGGCTGGTACACCGGCTCCACCGAGCCGAGGTCGGGGCAGGTGCCCACCACCACCTCGCTGCCCGCCGTGCGCAGCCGGGCCACCGCCTCCGAAAGCATGCGGACGGAGGTGGCGAACGGCATGCGGTGCGTGACGTCGTTCGCGCCGATCATGATCACGCAGACGTCCGGCGCGGGACCCTCCGCCAGCAGCAGCGTCACCTGCCGCTCCAGGTCGTCGGACTGCGCGCCGGGCAGCGCGACGTTGCGCAGGTCGACCGGGCGCTCCGCGACCGCGGCCAGACCGGAGGCCAGCAGCGCCCCGGGGGTCTGGCGGGGCCGGGTGACGCCCTGTCCGGCCGCCGTGGAGTCGCCGAGGAAGCCGAGCCGCAGCGCGGGCCGGTCGGTGCGGTACCAGAGGGCGGCGCCGTAGCGGCCGTCGGCGGGCGGCGGCAGCTCGCTGGAGCCGCCGACCGTACGCCGCGCGAGCCGCACCTCGGTGAGCAGCAGGCCCACCGCGGCGACGCCGAGCAGCCCGATGCCTCCGCTGCCGACCGCGGCAGCCGTGGCGATCCGGCGTGCCACTCTCGCCCTGGACATCGTCATCGGCATCGGCCGGGCACCTCCCCGCAGTGCGTGCACGGGGGCGCAACGGGAGCGAAACCCGGCGCGCGCCCCGCGGACTCGCGAAACTCGTGTCAAGAACGTCTTGCCCCGCGGGGCGCTCGTCGCAACGCACCCGCCCTCCAGGGGTGAGCGCAATAGGCTGGCCGGACGGGCGCAGGACAGCGCGCCCCTTACCGCGGAGACCACCGTGCAGGTTTATGAATCGATGATTGACCTCGTGGGCAACACCCCGCTTGTGAGGCTCAAGAACGTCACCGATGGCGTACGGGCCACCGTCCTCGCCAAGGTCGAGTACTTCAATCCGGGCGGATCCGTGAAGGACCGGATCGCCGTGCGGATGATCGAGGCCGCCGAGCGGTCCGGAGCCTTGCAACCGGGCGGCACGATCGTGGAGCCGACCTCGGGGAACACCGGCGTCGGGCTGGCGATCGTGGCCCAGCAGAAGGGCTACAAGTGCATCTTCGTCTGCCCGGACAAGGTGTCGACCGACAAGATCAATGTGCTGCGTGCGTACGGCGCCGAGGTCGTGGTCTGCCCGACGGCCGTCGACCCCGAGCACCCCGATTCGTACTACAACGTCTCCGACAGGCTGGTACGCGAGACGCCCGGCGCCTGGAAGCCGGACCAGTACAGCAATCCGGACAACCCGCGCTCGCACTACGAGTCGACGGGGCCCGAACTGTGGGAGCAGACCGACGGCCGAATCACGCATTTCGTGGCGGGCGTGGGCACCGGCGGCACCATCAGTGGGACCGGGCGCTACTTGAAGGAAGCCAGTGACGGCAAGGTCAAGGTCATCGGGGCCGACCCGGAGGGCTCCGTCTACAGCGGCGGCACCGGCCGCCCGTATCTGATCGAGGGCGTCGGCGAGGACTTCTGGCCCACCGCCTATGACCGCACCGTCGCCGACGAGATCGTCGCGGTGTCCGACAAGGACGCTTTCCAGATGACCCGGCGCCTCGCCAAGGAGGAAGGCCTGCTGGTCGGCGGCTCCTGCGGGATGGCCGTGGTGGGCGCGCTGAAGGTCGCCGAGCGGCTCGGCCCGGACGACGTGGTGGTGGTCCTGCTGCCGGACAGCGGCCGCGGCTACCTCTCCAAGATCTTCAATGACGACTGGATGAACGACTACGGATTCCTGGAGACCGGGGACACCGAGCGGGTCGCCGACGTCATGCACAACAAGCACGGCGGCATCCCCGAACTGGTGCACATGCACCCCGAGGAGACCGTCGGCCAGGCCATCGAGGTGCTGCGCGAGTACGGCGTCTCGCAGATGCCGATCGTGAAGCCGGGCGCCGGGCACCCGGACGTGATGGCCGCCGAGGTCATCGGTTCGGTGGTGGAGCGCGAACTGCTGGACGCGCTGTTCGCGCAGCGGGCCTCGCTCGGCGACCCGCTGGAGAAGCACATGTCCGCGCCGCTGCCGCAGGTCGGCGCGGGCGAGCCGGTCGCCGACCTGATGGCCGTCCTCGAAGGCGCGGACGCCGCGATCGTGTTGGTGGAGGGCAAGCCGACCGGGGTCGTCAGCCGGCAGGACCTGCTGGCCTTCCTGGCCCGCGGGGCGCGCTGACCGTACCCGTACGGGAGGGGAGCCGCAGGTCAGCGGGGTACGGGGGGCGACGGGGCATCAAGTGTCCGTAAGGAAAAGCCCGGTCGACGCAAGGTGTACGTATGTGTCACGCGGACGCAGCACGGACTTAACACTGCTCGGGCAGATTGGTCAGTGCGGCGAACAGGAACTCCGGAGCGGCTCCCGGACCTCCCGATCGCCAGGACGCGTCCGACCGGCCCTGACCCGGTCCGCGTCCCCCGCGGGGACCGCCGTCGTCCCGCCCCCGGCACCAGCCGGGGTGCGGCGGTCCCCGCAAGACTTCCCCTCGCGCGGCCGGACCTCGGTCAGTCGTCGTCGCGGGCCGCCCGCTCGCGGCGGGAGCGCCCGAAGGCGTGGCTCGCCTGGGCCACGTTCACGCCGACGATGCCGACCCAGGTCACCAGCAGGCCGGCCAGCCCGGCGTTGACCGCGCCGATCGCGGACAGCGGCACGGCCAGCACCAGCGAGGTCGCGGCGAAGCCGAAGCGCTCGCCGAAGCCGCTCGGCAGGCCCTGCTGCGGCGGGTGCGTCCCCCGGGCCACCTGCAACTGCCGCTCCGCCAGCCTGCGCCGCACCTGCTGCTCCACTGTGCGGTCGAGCTTCTCCACGAAGGAGTCCAGCAGCTCGGCCTCGTAGTCCGGGCCGAGCTCCTTGCGCGCGTGCAGCGTCGCGTCGAGTTCTTTCCTCAGCTCCGGGTCGCCAGTCGCCATGCTCGAAGGCTACGAGCGCGGCGCCGCCTCGGCAGTAGGGACAACCCCCGTATCCGCGGCCGGAATCCGGTCGGTGTCCCGGCGCGCGGCGAGCCAGTACAGCGCGGCCGGCACCACGAGGCCGATGAGCCAGGAGATGTCCGCGCCGCCCAGCGGGGCGACCAGCGGCCCGGTGTAGAAGTGCGTGGCCAGGAACGGCAGCTGGGCGACCAGGCCGATGCCGTAGACCAGCAGCGCCTTGCCGTTCCAGGCGCCGTAGCGGCCGGCCGGGTCGCTGAGGGCCGGGATGTCGTACCGCTCCTTGGAGATCAGGTAGTAGTCGACCAGGTTGATCGCCGACCAGGGCGTGAAGAACGTCAGCAGGAAGAGCAGGAAGTCCTTGAAGGAGGTCAGGAAGGAGTCCTTGCCGAGCAGGGCCACCGCGCTGCCGACGACCATGATCCCGGCGAAGTAGAGGCTGCGGGCGCGCGGCGAGAGCTTCGGCTGCCCGCGGAAGCCGCTGATGCTGGTCACCATCGACATGAAGCTGCCGTAGGTGTTCAGGACGTTGATCGTCAGCTTGCCGAGGGCGATCACGAAGTACAGCACCGAGGCCATCAGGCCCACGCCGCCCAGCCCGACGATGTAGGACACCTCGTGGCCGACGAAGGCGGCCGGGGCCGCGGCCGCCGCCAGCGCGCCGAACGTCATCGACCACTGCGAGCCGAGCACCGAGCCGGACAGCGTCCACCAGAACGTCGCGCGGGCCGAGGTATGGCGCGGGAGGTAGCGCGAGTAGTCCGCGACGTACGGGCCGAAGGCCAGCTGCCAGGACGCGGAGAGCGAGACGGCCAGCAGGAAGACCGGGAAGTCGAAGGCGCGGTCGTGCAGCAGGGCCGCCAGGTCGGTCCGCTCCAGCAGGCGGACGCCGAGGTAGACGAAGGCCACCGCGCACACCAGCCCGGCGATCCGGCCGAGGGCGTGGATGAGGCGGTAGCCGACGGCCGCCGCGAAGGCGGTGATCGCGGCGAACGCGATGATGCCGGTGGTGTCGCCGAGGTGCGTCAGATGGCCCACCGCCTGCCCGGCGAGCACGGTACCGCTGGCGAAGAAGCCGATGTACATGACGATGACCAGGGCGAGCGGGACGACGGCGCCGCGCACGCCGAACTGGGCCCGTGAGGAGATCATCTGCGGCAGGCCGAGCCGCGGCCCCTGCGCCGAGTGCAGCGCCATCACCGCGCCGCCCAGCAGGTTGCCGAGCAGCAGGCCGAGCAGCGACCAGAAGGCGTTCGCGCCGAAGACGACGGCCAGCGCGCCGGTGACCACCGCGGTGATCTGCAGGTTGGCGCCCAGCCAGAGGGTGAACTGACTGACGGCGGTGCCGTGCCGTTCGGCATCCGGTACGACATCGATCGAGCGTTGTTCCACCACTCCGGCCATGGCCCGTCCCTCTCTCGCTGCATGAATTCATTCAGCATCAATCGCAAGTGAATGAAAATGCAATAGTCTGGAGCGAAGACGCTGGTAGCGGCCTCGGCCCGACGGGCCGGGCCCGGAATTACGTAGAGTCGGGCCCCACACGCCGGGGAGCGGACCGAGAGGACACGATGAGCGCGGACAACGGGGGCGAGGGCGCCACCGAGGGGGCCGCCGGCGCGGCGGCGCGGCTGCAGAAGCTCTTCGAGGGGCACCGGCTCACGCCGACCCAGCGCCGGATCGCGCACTGTATGGTGCGCCGGGCCGCCGACGCGCCCTTCCTCTCCAGTGTCGAGCTGGCCGAGCTGGCCGGGGTCAGCCAGCCCTCGGTGACCCGTTTCGCGGTCGCCCTCGGCTTCGACGGCTACCCGGCGCTCCGCCGCCACCTGCGGGACGTCACCCCCGACCGCGGCGCGGCCGCCGTCGACTCCCTGAACGAATACCAGCAGGCCGTCCAGGAGGAGATCAGCAACCTCCAGGAGCTGGCGGCGGCGCTCGCCGACCCCGGGCCCGTCGAGGAGGCCGGCCGGCTGTTCGCCGCGTCCCCCGTGCTGCCGGTGCTGGGCCTGCGCGCCGCGGTCGCGCAGGCCGCCGGGTTCGCCTACTTCGCGCGCAAGGTCCACCCCGACGTGCGGCTGCTGGACGAGGGCGGCTCGATGCTCGCGGACCGGATCGACGGGGCGGTGCGCGCAGGCGCCACCGTCCTGCTCTGCTTCGCGCTGCCCCGCCACCCCCGCGAGGTGCTCGACGCGCTGGAGTACGCCAAGTCGGCCGGGCTGACCGTGGTCACCGTCGCGGACAGCGCCTTCGCGCCGGTCGCCCGCCACACCGACCTCATGCTGCCCGCAGCGGTCGGCACCGGGCTCGCCTTCGACACGGTCTGCGCCCCCATGCTCCTCGGCCGGGTGTTGTTGGAGGCCATGTGCGATGCGCTGCCCGATGCCCAGGCCAGCCTGGAGGCGTTCGACACGCGAGCGGCGGCCCGGGGGCTCTTCGTGGAGTGAGCCCCGTTCCCGGGCCGCCGCCGTTCCGTGCGGTCACACGTCCAGCTGTCCTTCGACCTTCTTCAGCTGATGGCGGGCCATCGCCAGATTCGAGCGGTCCTTGTCCAGCGCGAGATAGAGGAACAGACCGTTGTTGGACCGGCCCTTGAGCAGCCGGATGAGGTGGTACTGCGTGCCGAGCGTGATGAGGATGTCCTCGATCTCGTCCTTGAGGCCGAGCTGCTCCATGGTGCGTACTTTGGCGCGGACCACGTCGGTGTTGCCTGCCGAGGCGATCGACAGGTCGAGGTCCTTGCTGCCGCCGATGGTGCCCAGGGCCATGCCGCTGGAGTAGTCGACGAGGGCGACGCCGAGCACGCCCTCGATCGAGGTCATCGCTTCTTTGAGTGCGGCTTCGGTGTTGGCCATGAGAGGCACACTTCCTTTCCGTCGGGTGGATTTTCGTGGTGTGGCGGTCATGGGTCAGGTGTTCTCCAGACGTTCCAGAGCGCTGTCGACCACTTCGCCGATGCGCGCACTGGACCGGCGGGCTTCCAGATGGAGTCGGCCGACGTTGATGCGCGGCTCGGCGAGCAGCGTCAGGACGGCCGCCGAGCCCGCCGCATAGGTCGCGACGTAGCCCTCCTCGCCGCGTACCAGCAGCTCCCGGAAGTCCCCCTGGCCGGTCGCTTCGGCCAGTCGCAGGGCGACGCCGAGCGCCGCCGCGGTGAGTGCCGCGACGCTCTCCGCTTCGGCACCGGCGGTGTCATGGGCCAGTACGAGACCGTCGGTGCTGGCCGCGAGGGCGCCGGTCAGCTGCGGCACGCGGGCGCGCAGTCTGATCAGTTCGCCGAGCGCGTCGGCTTCCGTCGTCATCAGCTGTCTCCTCTCGGCGCGCTGCCGCTGAGCGCGCCTCATGAGGGCGAACGGGCGGCCCAAGGGTTCGTGTCGTGCGTCACAGACTTTCCTCCAGAGCGTCACGGAGCCGGCGGAGCAGAGAGATGTCCGGATCGGCGTACTGCCCGAAGGGCGGGAGGGGAGCCGGGAGAGCGGGCGGTGGTGTGGGGACCGTAGGGGTCTCCACGAGCCCGTTCGCGGCCAGCCGCCGCACGTCGATCAGGGTGTGGAAGGCCGGGCGGCCCAGCGCCCGGGCGATGGCTTCAGGGGTGCGGACGCCGTCGGCGAGGCTCAGCACGCGGCGCTGCCGCCCGGGTATCCGCCGGCCGGCGGTCGGGGCGCGCGGCACGACGGGCGCGCTGTCGATGTCCGGGTACGGCCAGATGGCGGCCAGCAGCGCACGGCGGCGCGCGGACTCGCGTGCCACGATCGCGGCGGACACCGGCCGGACCGGGCCGATCCAGTGCGAGACGCCGTAGCGGAAGCGGGTCGGCCCGCTGCTCGGCGCCAGGGTGAAGAAGGCGGCGTCGAACAGCGCCCCCAGGTGGCAGATCTCCAGTTCGCCGTCGGCGAGCCGGCCGCTGTCGACCAGGAAGCGGCCCACCATGTGGCGGGCGCCGGCCCGGGCGATCGCCTCCTCCCAGCCCGCCCGCGGCAGCCGGCCGCCGGCGACCAGCAGGTCGTCGATCCCGGGCGCCGCCGGACTCTCGGCGTGCACGACCTGGCCGTCGACGAGGTAGAGCGCGCCGCGCTCGCGGATCAGGACGCCGGTGGCCCGCTCGTCCGCCAGCCGGACGAGCATCGGGGAGACGGCCGCCTTCATCAGAACACCAGCCGCTCGGCGATGCTCTGCAGCCGGATACGGGCCAGCGCCAGATTGCCCGTGTCGCGGTCCAGCCAGAGGTGGAGGAAGACGCTGCTGTCGAAAGTGGTCTCGACGAACCGCATGATGTGGAAGCCCGTACAGGTGCTGACGATCAGGTCCTGGACGGGCGGCTCCTTGTCCGGGCGGTCGGCGGGGTCCGGCGCGAACGCCGCGTGCTCGGCGGCCATCCGGGCCAGCTCGGCCGTCTCGGCGGCGGTGGTCTCGAAATCGCCCCCGGACGGCTCCCCGACCGTGCCGAGCGCGAGCCCGCTGGTCCAGTCCACCACGGCGGCCCCGCGGGCGCCCGGCAGCTCCATGACGTGGAGCAGGCACTTGTCGATCCCGGGCACGCGGACTCCTCTCCCCGCTACGGTGTGCGGCGCCCAAATGTGCTGCTGTGGCCGCGAGATTACGTACTGGGCCGGACGAAGCGGGGAGTATGGGCACTTCCGTCGACAACTGCCCTGGTGGGACAGAGTGCGCCGAGGAACGACCGATGCGTGCTGTCGGATGACCGGATCGAGTGACTGATTCGCACACTCCGCCGGGGCACAGAGTTCCGGACACTTCCGCCGGCTTCCGCCCCGCCGTGCCGCTCCGCCATGGGCGCCATTGACTAGCTCTATTCATGCAAGCCAATATGTGAATACATCGATCCAGTACCGGCTGGTGCTGGGCACCGCCGAGGGCAGGAGGCAGGGCATGTCAGGACCGCGACCCGTGCGAGCACCGCGTGGAACGGAACTGAGCGCCCGGGGGTGGCAGCAGGAGGCCGCCCTGCGGATGCTGCAGAACAACCTGGACCCGGAGGTGGCGGAGCACCCGGACAAGCTGGTGGTCTACGGCGGTACGGGCAAGGCGGCCCGCGACTGGCGCTCCTTCGATGCGATGGTCCGTACCCTGCGGTCGTTGAAG
>NZ_JOFQ01000003.1 GCF_000718305.1 Streptomyces niger | reverse complement strand
CCGCATCGACCTGCACCACAAGGACATGGGCATCGTCACCGACGCCGCCCGCAACGTCGGCGCGGCCCTCCCCGTCGGCGCCGTCGTCGCCAACCTCGTCGCCGCCCTGCGCGCCCAGGGCGACGGCGGCCTGGACCACTCCGCCCTCCTGCGCGGCGTCGAGCGCCTCTCCGGCCTCCCCACCCAGGCCTGATCCGCGGGGACATCTGACGGAACGCCGCCCGGTCGCGCCGCCGGGCGGCGTTCTGCTGTGTACGGGCCGGTGCGCCCTCCGCCCCCGTACACTGAGCCAACGTTCGTTAAGTTCCGTCAGGAGGGGGCGGCGGTGCAGCCTGCCGGCCAGAGGGCCATTCTCGACGCCGCCCGGCACGAGTTCGCCGGCCGCGGATACGGCGCGGCGTCCATCCGCGACATAGCCCGGCGGGCCGGCGTCAGCCTCTCCGCGATGTACCACTACTACTCCGGCAAGCAGGAGCTGCTGCACGCCCTGCTGCACGAGAGCAGCACGCAGTACTTCACCTCCTGCGACCAGGAGCTGGCACGGGTCGGCGAGGACGCGGGGGAGCGGCTGGCCGCGCTGGTCCGGGCCACTGTCCGCTACCGCGCCGAACGCCGGCTGGAGAGCAGCCTGCTCCTCACCGAGTGGCGCCACCTCTCCGAGGACCGGCTGAAAGAGGCGCGGCAGCGCCAGTACGACGGCTCGCGGCTTTTTCACGAAGTGGTCGACGCCGGCGTGTCGCAGGGAGTTTTCCGTACGCCGCATCCGGAGGACGCCCGGCGCGGGGTGATCGCCATGTGCAACGCGGTAGCACAGTGGTATCGCGCGGGCGGTGATGTCGGGGTGGACGAACTCGCCGAGCGATACGTGGAGTTGGCGCTCGTCCTGGTCGAGTACCGGCCGGCGGGCAGCCTCCCGCGCCGGTCCCGCTGACCCCTCGCGACGCCCCCACTTAACGACCGTTCCACTCGCTTTTCCGCCCCGGTCTGCTCCTTCGCGCCGTGCCGCGTGGTCAGATGTCCGACTCGCCGGACGGTTGTTCCCGGTAGAGTCCCGCCGCGTGCGATCAGCCGTGGGGGAGGGGCTCCTGTGCCGAAATATGAAGAGCTGGTGGCGTGGGCCGGTGCCGGCCATGTCGTCCGGGCCGAGCGGGACGCCGTGGCGGGGTGGCGGATACCGGAGCGGCAGAAGGAGTTACTGGTGACCACCGGCATACCGGTGGTGGACAACCTCATCGGTACGGCGTCCTTCCAGCACGAGCCCGAGCCGCAGCTGCGCACCAGCGACGGCCGGCTGCTGTACCGTCTGACGCAGAATTCGCACGGCAGCCGTTCACCCGCGCTGACCTGGGCGTTCGGCGTCGATCCCGATTCCGGGGCGGTGTACTACGTACTGCCCGACGGCGAGGCGTGGTTCGCCAACTCCTCGATAGAGCTGTGGCTGCGTACGCTGCACCACTACGGGCTGCACGTCAGCGGGTCGGCGATCCTCAACGACCCGCACGCCGACGAGGGCGCCGCGGTGGCCGAGCTGGGCCGGCTCGCCGTGCAGCTGAAGGCCATCGACCCGCCGGCCTTCGACGGATTCGTCGGCTACATCTGGGTCGAGTTCCTGGAGAGATGGCTCTGGTGAAGCCGGCGGCGGGCCGGGCCGGCCGATCGGTCTCGGACCTTTAGCGGTCTCTTTGCGTCGACTTCCCGGTCGGTTTTCTGGCTGGGCCGTGCTGGTCGACAGCCGGGCCGGTCGCGCCGCCCCGGCCGGTCGGCCAGCCGCTCACCCGCGCCGACCAGTGGCGTTGTCCCGCAGCCGGGCGGCGTACCGGATCGCGGCCGGGATGCGCGTCGTGGGTACGGCAGCGGCGCCGGGTGCGCGAGCGGCGCACAGAAGATCCGTGCGACGCGTGGTGCGAGTGGGCCGTCGCGGCCGTGGCCACCGGGGACGTGGTAGCGGAAGGGCCTTCCGCCCATGCCCTGGACAGGACTTCCGTGCAGCCGTAACTTAACGATCGTTCGTCAGCGGGGTGCGTGCGGGGCACGGGCGCACCGCAGAGGTGCGACGGAAGGGGCCCGGGGTGCGGCGGACGGTGTTCAACGAGGATCACGAGGCGTTCCGGGAGACCCTGCGGGACTTCATCGCCAAGGAAGTCGTCCCCGTCTTCCCTTCGTGGGAGCAACAGGGCCACCCCGACCGGGACTTCTACCGCCGCCTCGGTGAGCTGGGCGTCCTCGGCATCCAGGTGCCCGAGGAGTACGGCGGCGGAGGCGAGCCGAGCTTCAAGTTCAACGCGGTCGTGATGGAGGAGGCAGCCCGCGCCGGGGTCTCGTTCGGCGGCCACTCCGTACACTCCAACCTCATCCTCCCGTACCTGCTCGCGTACGCGACCGAGGAGCAGAAGCGCCGCTGGCTGCCCGGCTTCGCCGCCGGCGACCTGATGACCGCCATCGCCATGACCGAGCCCGGTACCGGCTCCGACCTGGCGGGCATGCGGACCACCGCCCGGCTCTCCGCCGACGGCGGCCACTACGTGCTCAACGGCGCCAAGACCTTCATCACCGGCGGCGCCCTCGCCGACCTGGTGCTGGTCGTCTGCCGCACCTCGCCGCCGGACCCGGACGACCGCAGGGCCGGCCTGTCCATCCTGTGCGTGGAGTCCGCGAGCGAGGGCTTCGTCGTCGGGCGCAAGCTGGACAAGATCGGCCTGAAGTCCTCCGACACCGCCGAACTCTCCTTCACCGACGTACGGGTCCCGGCGGCGAACCTCCTCGGCGAGGAGGGGCAGGGCTTCGCCCACCTCACCCACAACCTCCCCCAGGAACGCCTGACCATCGCCCTCGGCAGCACTGCCGCGGCGACGGCGGCGGTGCGCTTCGCGACCGCGTACGTCAAGGAGCGCACCGTCTTCGGGAAACCCGTCGCCGCCTTCCAGAACACCAAGTTCGTGCTCGCGGAGTGCGCCGCCGAGACCGAGGCCGCGCAGACCTTCGCCGACCGGGCGCTGGAGCTGAACGATGCGGGCGAGCTGAGCGTCGCCGACGCCGCCAAGGCCAAGCTGTTCTGCACCGAGGTCGCGGGCCGGGTCATCGACAAGTGTCTGCAACTCCACGGCGGCTACGGCTATATGACCGAGTACCCGATCGCCCGGCTGTACGCGGACACCCGGGTCTCGCGCATCTACGGCGGTACCAACGAGGTCATGAAGACGATCATCGCCAAGTCGCTCGGCCTCTGAACCCCTGCCCACGCCCCTACCGGAAGGCACCCGCATGCAGACCACCGGAATCTCCGCCGTCGTCATCGGCGGCGCCTCGGGCCTGGGCCTGGCCACCGCCCGACGGCTGCGGGCCGGCGGCGCGGAGGTCGTCCTGCTCGACCGCTTCGACCCCGTCCGGTACCTGGACGACATCGATGCGCACCAGGTGGGTTCGGTGGGCGGCTCACCCACGATGTACCGGGCGCTGCTGGCCTCCCCGGCGAGTGCCGGGCGGCGCCTGGAGTCCGTACGCCACCTCAACTCCGGGGCCGCGCCGATGGACCCGGCGACCCGGCGGCGGCTCGCCGGTCTCTTCCCGGAGGCGCTGTTCACCGAGGGGTACGGGCTCACCGAGGCGACCATGGCGCTGGCCATGTGGCCGCTGGACGCCGCGGCCGGGACACCGCACGGCACGGTCGGCGTCGCGCTCCCGGACACCCGGCTGTCCATCCGTGACCTGCTCGACCCGGCGCGCGAACTGCCCGTGGGGGAGACCGGCGAGCTGTGGGCGCGCGGTCCGCAGATCACCGACGGGTACGAGGGGCATCCCGAACTCACCGCCGAGCAGTACAGCGACGGCTGGCTGCGTACCGGCGACATCGGCCGGCTGGACGAGCGCGGCCGCCTCTTCCTGTCGGGGCGCGCCAAGGACATGCTCCTTTACAAGGGCTACAACGTCTATCCGCTGCACCTGGAGGACATCCTGGCCGGGCACCTCGCGGTGGCGGCGGTCGCGGTGATCGGCGCGCCCGCCGCGGAGGCGGGGGAGATCCCGGCCGCCTACGTGGTGCTGCGGGACGGTGCGGCGGCCACGGCGGAGGAGCTGATGGCGTACGTCGCCGACCGTGTCGCGCCGTACCAGCGGGTGCGCGAGGTGCACTTCACGGATGCACTGCCGGTGTCGGCCGCGGGCAAGGTGCTCAAGACCGCGCTACGGGAGCGGCGCGCCGCCCGGAGCGCCGGGTAGACCCGCGTCGTGAAGATCGCTGAGGCCGGTCCGCGCCGGTGCGGCTGCCGGGCCCGGCCACTAGCGTCATGGCGTATGCAGACGACTCTGTACGGCGCCGACGTGGTGCTGCGTCCCGCAACGGCGGACGACATCCCCGCCCTGGCCGAGATCCGGGCCGAGCCGGAGGTGTACGCGAGGTGGCGCGGCGGTGTGGATCTGGCGGCCGAGATCGCCGCCGACCTCGCCTCGCCGGACAAGTTCTCGTACGTGATCGAGTACCGGAACCGGAACATTGGCGCGATCCAGTGGTCGCAGGAGTCGGATCCGGACTATCGGCATGCGAATATCGACATCTATCTGACGTCCGCGCTGCACGGCCGGGGGCTGGGGACGGACGCCGTGCGCACGCTGGCCCGCCACCTGTTGACGGAGCGTGGTCATCACCGGATCACGATCGACCCGGCGGCGGACAACGAGGCGGCGATACGGAGTTACCGGAAGGTGGGCTTCCGGGCGGTCGGCGTCATGCGCCGGTACGAGCGCGGAGCCGACGGGACCTGGCACGACGGGCTCCTGATGGACCTGCTGGCCGAGGATCTGACGGGCTGAAGCCGGCTGCCGGCCGGCGCTCGGTGGCGAGTCGTCGCAGGTCTGTGTCATATGCCAACGGCATGACGGCGTGGTCCCATGCGGTCGACGCGGCGACAGGGCGTGAAACGTGTGCTGCCGACTTCGGTCGAAAGAGGAGAAATTAGGTTCATCATCGATCAGGACGAGCTGTTTCGCGGTGCTCCGAGGCAGATATATGCGTAGTTGAATGGAGCGGCACCGCTCGCAGGGGCGCGTGGCCGTCCGTCAGGACCGGTGTGCGCGCGGGAAACCGGAACCCAGTCGGGCGAAAGTGACGTGGAGTGGCGCGAGACAACTGCGGCAGTCTGCCCGGTCGTCGACCGGGCGCGGAGAGGAACGATTTTTCCCATGCATGATGTGACACGTTCGACCCCTTCCGCTGAAACGATTCCCCGCTACGCTCGCTCCTCCCCGGACGCCGTCGGCCCGGCCGTCGGCGGCCAACCGGAATGCCCCCTCGTCCCGTTGATGTCGAGAGAAACGAGCCCCGCGCGATGATGTACACCGCCAGGACCGCCTTCGGCTACTTCGACCAGGCCCTCGCCCTGGAACCCGGCCGCTACGAGAGGGCCCGGCGACGGCACCGCCAGATCACCGCGGCGCTGAAGAACGCGGGCCTGATCGAGAGCAGCTGCCTGCAGGGCAGCTTCGCCCGCAAGACCCGCATCGCCCCGCTGGACGACGTCGGCATGGTCATGGTCTTCCACCGGCGCTTCGCCCGCCTCGTCAAGCGCCCCGGCGGCGCCGCCGACGCCATGGCGATGCTCTGCGACGCGGTCACCGAGGCGTTCCCCGGCTCCCGGTTCGGCGACGAGGACCGCACCTCCCGCGCCCTTCAGGTCACCTTCGCCGACCTGGACGTCACCTTCGGCCTGACCCCCGCGCTCGCCGACCCGCGCTGCACCGACCTGCTCACCGCGAACTGGGAGCGGGGCAGCTGGGAGCGCTCGACCGTCCGCACGCTCAACCGCGTCATAGGCCGGCACGACCACGCCACCGACGGCCGCTTCGTCCACCAGGTCCGGATGCTCAAGGCGTTAAGGAACGGCCACCCGGCGCTGCGCGAGACGCGCGGCCTGCTGTGGGAGGCGCTCGCGTACGAAGCGGTCTCCGGGCCGCGGCAGCACACCGACGCGGTCGCCACGGCGCTCACGCACGCCGCGCAGGCCGTCTCCGGCCCCGTCCTGGACCCCACCGGCTCGGTGGACCTGACCGAGGGCTGGTCGCAGGAACAGCGCCGCTCCCGCGCCGAGGTGCTGGCCGCGCTCGCCGCGCAGGCCGCCGAGGCCCAACGCCGGGAACGGGCCGGTGACCACGATGGCGCGATCCGTGTCTGGCACGGCGTGTTCCGGTCGCCTTTCCCGGCCACGGCCGACGCCCGCGGCGTCGAGCAGGCCGGCGGCACCGGACACCGCGCCGCCCGCCGCCGCAGCGCGCCGAGCCCACGCGTCCGCACCTTCGGCCCGTTCACCGCCCGCCCGGTGACCTGGTCCGTCTTCGCCGGCGCGACCCGGTCGCCCGTACGGTGAGCCCCGCCGGCGGGCCACCCCGCCGGCCGGCCCCGCGACGGTACGCGCGGTCGCTTCGTACGAGGGCGGGCCGGACCTACGGGGCCTGCGCGGCGGACCCCACGGGCCCTACGGGCCGTCAGGCGCCGCCCCCGGCCGGCAGGTCGCCGGCCCCCTGCAGGGGCGCGGACTTGGGCACCGCCGGCTGGGCGGGTGCCACGTCCGGGGCCGGGGCCGGCGCGGTGACCAGGGCCAGGTCGTTGGAGTCGGTGAAGTACGGGCGGACCCGGGCGCGCGCCGCGCCCTCGCCGCGGTACGCCGACGGGTGGCTGTCGATGTCCTTGCGGGCCACGATGTCCCCGCCGATCCGCCCGATCCGTACGGCCATGCCGTCCGGCAGCGCCAGCCGCAGGTCCCAGAACTCCCGGTCCCGCGGCGTCGTGCCGGCCACCCGCCCGGTGAAGTCCTCGTGCGGCAGCAGGCAGCAGAACCGGCCGGCGCCCAGCTCCGTCGCGGGCAGCCGCAGCACCGTGGGCCGGTCGCCGCGGCGCGTCGCCGTCACCACGGCATCCGGCGTCAGCACGGCGCCCAGCAGCTCCGCCTCGACGTACGTGACCGAGGGCCCGACCGCGACCCACACCACCTCCGCGTGCGCGCCGCGCCGCCACACGCGCAGCACCAACCGGCCGCTGTCGGTGGCGTACGGAATCCAGGACCGCACGGCGTCGGCGGTCACCTCGGGAGCCCGGCCGACCAGCGCGGCCCGCTCGACCATCGGGGTGCGCACGTGCCGCTGCGCCCCGTCGGCGCGCCGCCGCACCCATACCTCCCAGTGCCCCTCGGCGAGCGGCATACGGGGCAGCCGCAGCCGGGTCCGGTACGGACCGCCCCGGCCCTCCCGGGCGGGTGGCGGCAGCGGGACCCGGATCTCCTCGGCGGAGTTGCGGCGCCGCAGTACGAGGTCGGCGGGGCCGGCCAGCCCCTTGGCCGGGAAGGTCAGTTCCAGGGCGCCGTCCTCGGCCGCCGCACAGCGCGCCACGGGGCGCAGCTTGCGCGCCGTGCCGTCGGCCCGCGCGGCAGCGGCGGGGGAGATCCGCCGCACCAGGCCGAGCAGCGGGCCGGCCGTCGCGGGCCGCTGGAGGAGGGGACGTACCGCGCGTCCTGCGAGCTCCCTGCCGGCGCGCAGCAGCCGACTGCCGCTTGCTGCTCCGGCGCCTCCGCTCAGCGCGTGCGCCCCGTGGGGTTTCTCCCGCGTACCCGGTGAGCCGCAGCCCTTGCCGGTGCGCGCGGCGAGGTCCTCGAAGAGCTTGACGTAGGCGTGCGCGATCGCCGAGGGCGCGTAGTTCAGCGCCTTGGCGCGGGCGGCCGCGGCCAGCGCGCTCCGCCGCTCGTCGTCCGCGATCAGGTCCAGCAGCGCGGCAGCGAACTCGTCGGCGTTGCCCGGCTGGACGAGCAGTCCGTCCACCCCGTTGGAGATGATCTCGCCGGGCCCGAAGGGGCAGTCCGTGGCGACCACCGGCAGCCCCGCGTGCATCGCCTCCACGATCGTCATGCCGAAGGACTCGCCGTCCGAGGAGACGGCCGCGATCGATCCCTTCGCCCACTCCGGCTCGATCGGCGCATGCGCGCCCATCATGATCACCTGCTCGCACAGGCCCAGCTCGTGGATGCGGGCCCGCAGCGCCCGGGCCTCGGGACCGCGCCCGTACAGCCGCAGTTTCCAGTCCGGCCGCTGCTCCACGACGCGCGCGAAGGCGTCGATCAGCAGCCGGTAGTTCTTGATCCGGATGAGCCGGCCGGCCGCTACCACGAGCTTGTTCCGCCCGGTGGAGGGCGACACGTCAGGCTGCGGCACCGCGTTGGGGATGCAGCGGATCTCCGTGGCGACGTCGGGCAGCGCCTCGCGGTAGATCCGGGCGTCCTGCCGGGAGACCGTGACGAACGCGTCCAGGTGCGCCACCGCCGCGTTCTGCGCCGTGCGGATGTCCGGCCGGTGCATGTCGTGGGTGAGGTGTTCCTGGCCGACGAGCAGGGCCCGGGCCGGGCCGAAACGCGCCAGGTAGACGTTGATACCGGGCCGGGTCCCGATGATCACGTCCGCGTCGGTGCCGCTGAGGTGACGCTCGATCCGCTCGTCCACCAGCGCGCTGCACAGCCGGTACGGGCCGTCGCAGGCGGGATAGACGCGCGAGGGGTTGCCCTTCGGGTCGTGCGCCGGGTCGAAGCCGGGCTGGTCCCGGCGGGCCTCGACCAGGGGGACGACGCGCACCCGCGGGTGCACCGGCAGGGCGGGTGCCGACCGGGTCCGGATCATCGAGACGATCTCGACGTCGTGCCCGGCCTCCGCCAGCGCGCCGGAGAGGTTGACGGTGGAGCGGATGGTGCCGCCGATGCCGTAGAGGTTGAAGAGGAGGAAGCACACCTTCAGCCGGTGTGCTGCCCGTACGGGGGGCGCTGAGCACGCCGCCGCTTCCGGAACCATGCCTGACACGACCACGTCGTCACGCTTCTGCACAGAACTGGAGAATATGACGCTAATTGTGACTCTATGAGTAATCGCGGTCGCGTGTCGCGAAGCCGACCCCCAAACGGCCGATATGCATCGGGCCTGGTGGCGGGGGGTGCGCGGGCGCTCGGAGGAGTTGCCGGGGGAGCGTGGCGGCCGCGGTGCGCACGGTGCGCGCGCTCGTGCCGAGGTGTGCACGGGTCTGGACGGGGGCCGGTTCTATCGTGCTTTGATAGCACCATTGGACGGGTGGCGAGGGCGCGGCTCGGCTCGCGGCCACCCCGGACCGCGTCGGAAGGACGTCACATGACCGTGCACGACCGGCAGCAGCCCGCCGGCACCGCCCCGCTCCGCTCCCGCGCCTGGTTCGGGGACGGCGGCAAGAACGGCTTCATCACCCGGCACGCCCTGCGCGGCATGGGCCGCGGCGGGCACAACTTCGACGGCCGGCCGGTCATCGGCATCTGCAACACCTACTCCGAACTGAACCCCTGCAACGGCCACTTGCAGATCCTCTCGGCCGCCGTGAAACGCGGCGTGCTGCAGGCCGGCGGCTTCCCGCTGGAGTTCCCCGCCATGTCGCTGGGCGAGCCGATCATGCGACCGACCACCATGCTCTACCGCAACCTCGCCGCCATGGAGATCGAGGAGCAGATCCGCGCCAACCCCATGGACGCCGTCGTCCTGCTCACCGGCTGCGACAAGACCACCCCGGCAGCCCTCATGGGCGCCGCGAGCGCGGGCGTCCCCGCGATCGTCTTCACCGGCGGCCCCATGCTCAACGGCCGCTTCCGGGGCCGCCACGTCGGCTCCGGTACGGACGTGTGGCGGATGACCGAGGAGCTGCGCGCGGGCACCATCACACAGGAGGAGTTCACCGAGTTCGAGAGCTCGCTGAACCGCAGCGCGGGCCACTGCATGACCATGGGCACGGCCTCCACCATGGCCTGCCTCACCGAAGCGCTCGGCATGATGGTCCCCGGCGGCTCCGGACTGCCCGCCGTCGACTCCCGCCGCTCCACCCTCGCCGAGGAGACCGGCAGCCGCGCCGTCGCGCTGGCCGGCAGCGACCTCACCCCGCAGCGCATCATGACCCGCGCCGCCTTCGAGAACGCCATCCGTGTCAACGCCGCCATCGGCGGCTCCACCAACGCCGTCCTCCACCTCCTCGCCCTCGCCGGCCGCATCGACGTACCCCTCGCACTGGACGACTTCGACCGGCTCGGCGCCGAACTCCCGCTGCTCGTCGACCTGATGCCGTCAGGGCGCTTCCTGATGGAGGAGTTCGCGTACGCGGGCGGCCTCCCGGCCCTCATCAATGACCTCCGTGACCATCTACACCGCGACACCGTCACCGTCACCGGGCGCAGCCTGCTCGACAACTGCGAGGGGGCCGAGGTGTACGACCGCGAGGTCATCCGCCCGCTCGACCGGCCCGTACAGCCCGCCGGCAACGGTACGGCCGTCCTGCGCGGCAACCTCGCGCCCGGCGGCGCCGTCATCAAGCAGTCCGCCGCCGACCCCGAACTGCTCACCCACACCGGACCCGCGCTGGTCTTCGACTCGCTGGAGGACTACCTCGCCGTCGCCGAGGATCCCGCGCTCGACGTCACCGCCGACACCGTCCTCGTCGTCCGCAACACCGGGCCGAAGGGCTACCCCGGCATGCCCGAGGTCGGCAATGTCCAGCTGCCGAAGAAGCTGCTCGACGAGGGCGTGCGCGACATGGTGCGGATCTCCGACGCCCGCATGTCCGGCACCGCGTACGGCACCTGCGTCCTGCACGTCGCGCCCGAGGCGGCCGTCGGCGGCCCGCTCGCCCTCGTCCGCACCGGCGACCGGGTGCGCCTGGACGTGCCCGCACGGCGGCTCGACGTCCTGGTCGAGGACGCGGAGCTGGCGCGCCGCCGCGCCGCCTGGCAGCCGCCGCGCGCACATGCGGAACGCGGCTGGCGCTATCTCTACGACCGGCACGTCACCCAGGCCGACACCGGCGTCGACCTGGACTTCCTGCGCGGCGCCAGCGATTCGACGCCGCCCCGCCAGGCCTTCTGACCCCGGTTCGCCGGGGACGCCGGAGGTGTGAGAATCGGGCGGGGCGGCCACCGGCGGGCCGCCCCGTACCGGCGCACACGAGGCACCGGCGCACTCGGAGAGACTGGGGAACGGCGTGGAACTTCAAGGCCTGCACGGGCAGGTGGTCGACCGCATCGGCCGGTCGCTCGCCGCGGACGAGATCCGCGCGGGCGAGGTGCTGCGCCTGGAGGACGTGCAGGAGCGGTACGGCGTCTCGCGCACGGTCGCGCGCGAGGCGGTCCGCGTCCTGGAGTCCAAGCGGGTGGTCACCAGCCGCCCCCGCGTCGGCATCACCGTACGCCCGCTCGCCGACTGGAACCTCTACGATCCGCAGATCATCCGCTGGCGGCTGGCCTCGCCCCGGCGCGGGACCCAACTGCGCGAACTGGCCGAACTGCGGGCCGCCGTCGAACCGTCCGCCGCGGCCCTCGCCGCCTCCGGCGCGGCCCCCGCCGTCCGCGACGCGCTGACCGGGCACGCGCGCGCCATGGCGGATGCGGCCCGGGCCGGTGACCGTGCTGCTTTCGTCGCGGCCGACGCGGCCTTCCACCGCGCGCTGCTCACCGCGTCCGGTAACCGCATGTTCGCCCAACTGGCCGAGGTGACAGAGGAGTTGCTGGTGTCCCGGCGAGAGTTGTCGCTCATGCCGGCCGCCCTCGACCCGGCCGCCGTGCACCGCCACCGGGAGGTCGCCGACGCGGTCGCCGAAGGCCGGTCCGCCGACGCCGCGGAGGCCGTCGTCCGCATCCTCGACGCGGCCCGCGACGAAGTGGAGCGACTGCTGGAGGACGGCGGCGCGGGGTCGTGCGCGTACCCGGCGTCGGGTGGGGCTCAGAAGTAGACGATGCGCACGACCGTGACCGTCAGCACGCTCTCGCTCACGTAATAGCGGATCACCACACCGGCGACGGTCGCCTCCCGCCGCTCCCGCTCCTTGTCGATCGCCGCGGAACCGTGCCCGTACGGGTCGTCGGCGAGCCGGCGCATCCCCGCGTCGAAGCGGGTGCGTAAGGAGGTGTCCATGGCGTCGCGGGCCTGGTCGGCCGGCGGCGCGTACTGCAGGCGACGGCGGCTCACGCCACCTCCGGCCGGCTGTCGTCGGCCGGCACGGCACCGATGTCCTCGCCCCGCTCCAGCCGCTCGAAGAGCTCCTGGTCCTCCAGGTCGGCGCCGGTGCCGCCCAGGGCCCAGCGGGCCAGCCGGGCGGGCAGCTCGGCGGCCGGGACGTGCGGGATCTCCTGGTCGAACACGCGGGCCTGGTCCTCGTCGAGGACGGCCCGGATACCGGCAATGGTGCCGGGCAGCTCCACGAGCTCGCCGCCGATCACCGTCTTCAACATCGCTTCCACGGCCGACCTCCTCGCGCGACCTTCTTCGCGCCGGTGACCACCGTACGCCCATCGGACCCGGTCGTGTCCCGAGTACCGGCAGGACCGCGAGCCCCGGAGAACGGTGTGACGAGGAAAGCGACGAGGGAAGTGACGAGGAAAGCGGCGCGGAAGGGCCGTGGGCCCGGGGTACGGGCCCACGGCGAGCGGGAGACGGTACGGGCAGGGGAGCGGGTCAGCGCTGTGCCGTGATGCTCTGCGTCCAGTCGGCCAGCTGGTCGTCGGTGAGGTGACCGGCCAGATCGGCCTCGCTGATCATGCCGACCAGCCGCTTGTTCTGGATCACCGGGAGCCGGCGGACCTGGTGTCCCCGCATCTCCTCCAGCACCTCGGCGACATCGGCGTCCACGTCGATCCAGCGGGGCGTGCCCTTGGCCATCTCACCCGCGGTGATGTGGGTCGGATCGTGGCCCATGGCCACACAGCCGACCACGATGTCGCGGTCGGTGAGGATGCCGCACAGCCGCTCGTCCGCGTCGCTGATCGGCAGGGCGCCCACATCGAGCTCCCGCATCAGCTGTGCCGCGCGGTCCAAGGTGGCGTCCTCGGGTATCCACTGGGCGCCGGGGTGCATGATCTCTCCGGCAGTGGTCATGAGGTACCTCCCATGCCGGACGGCCGGCGCGACGCCCGACGCGCCGCAGGTCCCGGCCCTCCCATTGTCGTCGCCGGTCAGCGGCCCCGCATGTTCGCGCGCGGGGCGCCGGCCCCCCCCCGTGTCCCTTGGTATGCCGACGGAGATACGTGGGCAGTGGTGACTCTGCGTCTCACAGTGTCGCGACACCGGAGACCGGGCCGGCGGGCCGTCGCACCATCGCGCCACCAAGACCCCGTGGTCAGGTGATCGCGCGGCCTGCCGGCCGCCCTCGCCCGCCGGCCCGTCAGGTTCTTCCGTATCGACCGGCATTCGACCGGCATTGGGCCGGAATCCGATCGGAATTCGACGTGCGGTCGGCTCGGCATCGGGTAATCTGACCGACGCCGGTGATCATGCCGGTCCGACCGAGGAGGTGAGACCCATTACCGCTGCAACAGGACGGGTCCTCCCTGCTCGCGTCCGCACGGTTCCCGCGGCACCACTGCCGTAGCGACCGGAGGAGGGAGCCCGCCCGGCGTCCGCCAGGCACCCGAAAGGCTTCCCGTGTCGCTCCTCGCTTCTCCCCGTATGCACTCCCTCCGCTCCGCCGCCGTCGGCCGCCTCCGTGAGACCGGTTCGGTCTTCGCCGAGGACGAGGCGGACCTGCTGCTCGCCACCGCCGCCACCCCCGCCGCCCTCGATGCCATGGTGGAACGGCGCGCCGCCGGCCTCCCCCTCGAACAGGTACTGGGCTGGGCGGAGTTCTGCGGCCTGAGAGTGGCCGTCGCGCCGGGCGTCTTCGTGCCCCGCCGCCGTACCGAGTTCCTCGCCGCGCGTGCCGTCGCGCTCGCCACCGCCGTCCCGCCCGGCGCCCGCGCGGTCGTGGTCGACCTGTGCTGCGGCTCCGGCGCGGTGGGCGCCGCGCTGGCCGCCGCCGTCCCGGCCCCCGGCGCGGAGCTGCACGCGGCGGACATCGACCCGGCCGCGGTCCGCTGCGCCCGCCGCAACATCCCCGCCACCGTGGGCCACGTGCACCAGGGTGACCTGTACGAGGCGCTGCCGGACACCGTGCGCGGCCGGATCGACGTCCTCGTGGCGAACGTGCCCTACGTGCCCACCGACGAGGTCGGGCTGCTGCCGCCCGAGGCCCGGGAGCACGAGCCGCTGGTGGCCCTGGACGGCGGCGCCGACGGGCTGGACATCCTGCGCAGGGTGACGGCCGGGGCGCCGCGCTGGCTGGCGCCGGGCGGCCATCTCCTCGTCGAGACGAGCGCCCGCCAGGCGGCTGCGGCGGCCGAGGTGTTCCACCGCAGCGGCCTCGTCCCGCGGGTGGTCACGTCGGAGGAGCAGTACGCGACCGTTGTCATCGGCACCCCCGCCGCCTGAGTGCCGACGCCCCGGGGCGCGGCCCGGTCCTGCCCCGCCAGGCTGACGTGCGGTGAGAATCGGATCATGGCGGGAACCCTTCCCGCAGAGAACCGGCCACCTGCACGGGAAGGAGACGGACCGCGATGACCGCGCACCGTTCCGCCGACGCCAGCACACACCAGGACGACGCAGCACCAGGGAGCGCATCCGACGGCAACACCGAGTACGGCAGGAAGTCCTTCAAGCGGTCGCGGAGCCACTTCGCCGACCGCATCACCGCCGACGGCCGGGACGGCTGGCCCGTCGAGGCCGGCCGCTACCGCCTGGTCGTCAGCCGCGCCTGTCCCTGGGCCAGCCGTGCCCTGGTCTCCCGGCGGCTGCTCGGCCTGGAGGACGCGCTGTCGCTGGCCGTCACCGACCCGATCCAGGACGACCGCAGCTGGCGCTTCACCCTGGACCCGGACGGCCGCGACCCCGTACTGGGCATCCGCTACCTCAGCGAGGCGTACGACGCGCGCGAGACCGGCTACCCCGGCGGCGTCAGCGTGCCCGCCGTCGTGGACGTACCGAGCGGCAAGCTCGTCACCAACGACTTCCAGCAGATCACCCTGGACCTCGCGACCGAGTGGACGGCGCTGCACCGGCCCGGCGCGCCCGACCTCTACCCGGAGCCGCTGCGCGGCGAGATCGACGAGGTCATGGACGGCGTCTACCGGGACGTCAACAACGGCGTGTACCGGGCCGGGTTCGCGACCGGGCAGAAGGAGTACGAGGAGGCGTACGAGGACGTCTTCCGGCGGCTGGAGGTGCTCTCGGGGCGGCTCTCCGACCGCCGGTACCTGGTCGGCGACACGATCACCGAGGCGGACATCCGGCTGTTCACCACGCTGGTGCGGTTCGACGCCGTCTACCACGGCCACTTCAAGTGCAACCGCTACAAGCTGGCCGAGGACCCGGTGCTCTGGGCCTACATGCGCGACCTGTACCAGACGCCGGGCTTCGGCGACACCGTCGACTTCGACCACATCAAGCGGCACTACTACCAGGTGCACACGGGGATCAACCCGACCCAGGTGGTGCCCCGCGGACCCGACCTCGCCGGCTGGCTCACCCCGCACCACCGCGAGCAGCTGGGCGGCCGGCCGTTCGGCGACGGCACCCCGCCGGGCCCCGTGCCGCCCGGCGAGGAGGTGCCGCCCGCCGGACGGCCCTGAAGCACACCCCTTCGGAGAAGTGGTCCTCAGGCGTCCTCGGCGGCGTGCACGCGGACGCCGCCGACGTACGTCTGCAGGACCCGGGTCGCCGCGATGTCCGCCGGGTCCTCGAAGGGGTCGCGGTCGAGGACGGCGAGGTCGGCGAGGTTGCCGGCGCGGATCGTGCCGGTGTCGTCGAGGTGGTTCACGTAGGCGCTGCCGGCGGTGTAGGCCGCGAGCGCGGCGCCGAGGTCGAGGCGCTGCTCGGGGAGGAACGCCGGGGCGTCGGGGGCCGCCCCCGGCTGGCGGCGGTGGACGGCGGTGTGCAGCGCGGCCATCGGGTCGGGGCTGCTGACCGGCCAGTCGCTGCCGGCGGCGAGCGTCGCGCCGGCGCGCAGCAGGTCGCCGAAGGGGTACTGCAGGGCGGCCCGCTCGGTACCCAGGAACGGGATGGTCAGGTCGTCCATCTGCGGCTCGTGCGCTGCCCACAGCGCCTGGACGTTGGCGGTGGCGCCGAGCCGGCGGAAGCGGGGCACGTCGTCGGGATGGACGATCTGCAGGTGCGCGAGGTGCGGGCGGTTGTCCGTCCAGCCGTTGGCCGCGCGTGCCGCCGCGACGGCGTCGAGGGACTCGCGGACGGCGCGGTCGCCGAGGGCGTGGAAGTGGACCTGGAAGCCGTGCGCGTCCAGGTCGGTGACGTAGCGGCGCAGCGTTTCGGGCTCGATGAAGGAGATGCCGCTGTTGTCGGAGGCGCAGCCGCAGGCCGTGAGGTAGGGGTGCAGGAGGGCCGCCGTGTGGTTCTCGGCGATGCCGTCCTGCATGATCTTCACGGTCGTGGCGCGCAGCCGGCCTCCGGTCAACTCCTGGCGCCGGGCGAGGAGTTCGGGTATCTGCTCGGTGCCGCGGGCCCGGTCCCACCACAGGGAGCCGATGACCCGGGCGGTCAGCCGGCCCGCGCGGACGGCGGCCGCGTAGGCGGGGGCCGGGTCGGCCATCCCGGCGTGGTTGCCGAGCAGGGCGTCCTGCCAGGCCGTGACCCCGTACGAGTGGAGCAGGGCCTGCGCCCGCAGCAGCCCTTCGGTGAGCGTCTCCGGGGTCGGCTCCGGCACGACGGCGGCGACCAGGGTCATGGCGCCCTCCTGGAGCATCCCGGTGGGGTGCCCGTCGCCCTCCCGTTCCAGGCGCCCGTCCGCCGGGTCGGGCGTCCGCGCGTCGAGCCCGGCGCGCGCCAGCGCCCGGGTGTTGGCCCAGCCGCCGTGGTGGTCGCGGTTGACCAGGTACACCGGGCGGTCGGGCACCAGCGCGTCGAGGAACTGCCGGGTGGGCGTGCCGCCGGGGAAGGCCTCCATGGACCAGCCGCCGCCGGTGATCCACTCGGCGTCCGGGTGCGCGTCGGCGTACGCGCGGATGCGGCGCCGGTAGTCCTCCGCGGTGACCGCGCCGCTCAGGTCGCACTGCCCGAGCTCGACGCCGCCGCCCACCGGGTGGACGTGCGCGTCCTGGAAGCCGGGTACGAGCAGCCGGCCGTGCAGGTCCACGACCTCGGTGCGCGGGCCGATGAGGGCGCGCACCTCGTCGTGGCCGACGGCGACGATGCGGTCGCCGCGCACGGCGACGGTGGTGGCGCGGCTGCGCGCCGGGTCGACGGTGTGCACGGGGCCGCCGGTGAACACGAGGTCGGCGGGGTGCGAAGGGGGCATGACCGGACTCCTGGTTCGGGGGCGCATGAGACGTGCGAAGGTGAGGGCGGCTGGGTCGGTGGGCGGGGTCAGCGGGCGGGTTCGGTCGGTGCCGCGACGGGGCCGGCGCCGTGGTCCCCCGGCAGGTCGATCGCCTCCGCGTCCGTGCCGCGGCCGGTGACGAAGTACGGCGAGCGCCGCCCCCACTTGGCCCGCGCCGCGACCGCCAGCCCGGAGGCGATGATCAGGCCGGGCACGAGGAGCATGAACCAGCCGTTGTCCGGCCGGGCTTCGAAGCGGTCGCTCATGGTCGCGTAGTGGTGGGCGAGGTAGCCGCCCAGCCCGAAGAGGAGCAGTCCGCTGGTGGCGGGGATCACCACGCCGGTCAGCGCGGCGCGCGGCCCGGCCCGCAGGTCGGCGCGGAAGCGCAGCGCGCAGGCCAGTGCGGTCAGGCCGTAGTAGAGGGAGACGACCAGCCCGATCGAGTTGACCGCGGCGAGGATCATTTCGTTCAGCTGGGGGATGCCGAGGGCCAGTACGGCGACGGCCGCGGCGATGGCCATGATGAGGACCGTACCCACGGCGGGCGTGCCGAAGCGGGGGCTGACCTTCGTCCAGACGGGGCCGAGGGTGCGGTCGCGGCCCATGGCGAGCAGGCCGCGCGCGGTGGGGATGACGCTGGACTGCAGGGACGCGAAGGCGGAGCACATCAGGGCGGCCAGTGGCAGGGACGCCCAGGGCTCGGGGGCGAGGTGCGTGCCGAGGAAGGTGAGCGCCTGCGGGCCGTTGCGCACCAGTTCGCCGTTGCCCAGCACGCGCTGGAAGGAGACGGCGGCGAAGACGAACAGCGCCAGCATGACGGCGAGGGCGAGGAGCCCGCCGCGCGCCGCGTCCCCCGCGGCCTTCGTCTCCTCGTTGACGGTGAACGCCGCGTCCCAGCCCCAGTAGAGGAAGACGGCGAGGACCATGCCCTGGGCGAGCGACGTCGCCGAGCCGATCTCGAACGGGTTCAGCCAGGAGAAGGAGAAGGGCTGGTCGCCGGCGGCCAGCCCCCAGGCGCAGAAGACGAGCAGCACGGCGTACTCGAAGACCAGCAGCCAGAGTTGCAGGCGGGTGGCGGAGCGGACGCCGGTGACCGCCGTGAGCGTCACGACGACGAGTGCGACGAGGCCGATGACGGTGCTGGTGGCCGTGGAATTCGGGTCCAGTGCGACCCCGAACACCGTATGCGCGCCCAGCTTGTTGAGGAACTGCAGGAGCACCGAGCCGGTGATGGCTCCGGTGTACGCCATGAAGATGACGTTGCCGACCGTGACGACCCAGCCGGTGAGGAAGCCCGGCCAGGGGCCGATGGAGCGGCCGACCCAGGTGTAGCCGTTGCCGCAGTTGGGCTCGGAGCGGTTGAGGCGGGCGTAGGAGAGGGCGATGCCGAGGATCGGCAGGAACGCCAGGATCAGCAGGGCGGGCGTCTGCCGGCCCGCGTACCCGGCGAGGGTGCCCATTCCGATGCCGATGCTGGTGGTCGCGGCGGTGCTGGAGGCGGCGATGGCCACGCCGTCCTTGACGCCGAGCGAGCGGCGCATGCGGGTGCCCGGCGGAGCGGGCGGCACTGCTGGGGGCACGGGGACACGCTCCTTGGGCGGGAGGGAGGGGCGTCCGGTGACCGGGACCCGGCGCGGCGGAGCACCGCGTGCGCCGATGAAACAGTTGGCGCCAACAGTATGTCAATGGCGTTGACGTAAGTCGCCCGTGCGCGGTCCGAAGGAGGCCGCGGAAGGACCGCGGGGAGGTGATTGACTGTGGGCCCGACCCCCGGGCAGGCGCCCGGCTCCGACGACGAAGGGCCGACCGTGGCACCACCCGACCGCGTCACCGCCGAACGCCGCCGCCGGCGCCCCACCAAGAGCGGCGTGGTCCTGTCGGCGGAGATGATCCTCGACAAGGCGCTCGAACTCCTCGACGAGCACGGCGCGGAAGCCCTCACCATCCGCCGCCTCGGCGCCGCACTCGGCGCCGACCCCAGCGCCGTCTACCGCTACTACCGCGGCGCCGACGACCTGCTGCTGGCCCTGGGGGACCGGCTCATCGGTGAGGCCCTCGACGCCTTCCGGCCCGACGACCACGAGGACTGGGCCGAGGCGCTACGGGAGTTCGGCCGCTGCGCCTACCGCGCGGCGCTGCGCCACCCGCGCGTCGCCGTCCTCAGCACCCACCGCGTCACCCGCCGCCCCCACGAACAGCGCGCGGTGGAGACGGGCATCGGCCTGCTGCGCCGGGCCGGCTTCGACGACGCCACCGCCGTACGCCACTACCACGCCTTCATCGACACCGTCCTGGGCCACGCGGCGCTGGACGCGGCGGTGCTGCGCCTCCCGGCCGGCCAACGGGCCGGCGACGCGCAGGCCTGGAGCGAGGCGTACGCCGAACTGCCCGCCGAGGACTTCCCGCACCTGCACGCGGTACGCGCCCACCTCCCCACGATGGCCGGCCCCGCCGTCGAGCACGTCATGGACCTGCTCCTGGCCGCACTGCGGGCGCAGGTACCGGGCTGACGCTCCGGCGGCCGGGCGGTCAGCGGTGCGGTGCGGTCAGGGATGCAGCGCGGTCAGTGGTGCGGTGCGGTCAGCGGTGCAGTGCTGCACGCAGCGCCGAGTACGCCGCGTCGTTCGCCTCGGCCGCGGCGCGGAGTTGGCCCGCCATGCCGAAGAACCCGTGGAAGACCCCGTCGTAGCGCCGGACGTCCACCGGGACGCCGGACTCCCGCAGGCGTAGCGCGTAGGTCTCGCCCTCGTCGCGCAGCGGGTCGTACTCGGCGGTGAGCACGTGGGCCGGCGGCAGGCCGGAGAGGTCGGGCGCGGCGAGCGGCGAGGCGTAGGGGTGGGCGCCGGACCGGTCGCCCAGGTACTGCTCCCAGTACCAGCGCAGGTGATCGGCGGTGACGAAGTAGCCGCGCGCGTTGTCCCGGTAGGACGGGGTGTTCCGGGCGGGGTCGAGCATCGGGTAGATCAGCAGTTGGAAGACGGGCATCGGGCCGCCGCGGTCCCGGGCCATCAGCGGGAGCACCGCGGCGAGGTTGCCGCCCGCGCTGTCGCCGGCCACGGCCAGGCGCGCGGGATCGCCGCCCAGGCCGGCGGCGTGCGCGGCGGTCCAGCACAGCACCGCGTAGGCGTCCTCGGCCGCCGCGGGGAACCGGTGCTCCGGCGCCCGCCGGTAGTCCACGGAGACGACGAGAGCACCCGTCGCGTTGGCCATCTCCCGGCACATCCCGTCGTGCGAGTCCAGGTCGCAGATCACGAAGCCGCCGCCGTGGCAGAACACCACCACCGGCAGGGGCGCGCCGCCCGACGTCCGCGGCCGGTACAGCCGCACCGGGACCTCGGGGGCGCCGGCCGGGCCGGGCAGCCGCCGGTCCTCGACGCGAGCGACCGGGGTGGGCGGTGCCGAACGGGCCGGCTGGGCCGCGAGGATGCGGCGTGCTTCCGTCGCGTCGAACACCTCGGTGCCCAGGCGCGGGAAGTGGGCCTCGGACAGGTCGATGATTGCCTTGGCCACGGGATCCAACGGCACGTGCGCCCTCACCTCGTCGTCGCGGTCGAGCCGGAAGCAGTGTTTCGATGAGAAGTACGCCTGATCGAAATGTCAATGCTTCCGGAGCGAGCCGCGCCGTACCGTGGCCAGCGCCCCTTCGGCAGGCGTCAGTCGGCTTTCTTCCCGCGCCTGCGCGGCCCGGACGCGGAAGCGGGCTCCTCGGCCGCGCGTACCGTCGCCGCCACCTCGTCGAGGTCGCGCAGCGCCGACTCGGCGAACTCCCGCTCCGCTTCGTAGTACTTCTCCGACCACCGCAGGACCAGCTCGGTGTACGCCCAGGACGGCTCCTTGGCCGAGCCCTCGGCCGTGGCGCGGGCCCGGTGCGTCATCTTCTCGGCGTACGCACGGTGCTGTTCGAGGATGTCCCGCAGCTGCTCGGGCTCCGTCATGTGGCCGAGCCACAGCCGCAGCATCACGCCGTGCTTGAGGACGGGCGGCTCCACCGGAGCCTCGCTCACCCACCGGGCGGCGGCCTCCTTGCCGCTCGGGGTGATGCTGTACATGCGCTTGCCACGCACGCCGTCGTCCTGGGAGACCGTCCGCGACGTGACGTAACCGTGCTTCTCCAGGCGCTTGAGCTCGCCGTAGACCTGGCTGGCCGACGGGCTCCAGTAGAAGAAGTGCAGGCTCGCGTCGGCCCACTTCTTCAGGTCGTAGCCGGACAGCTCTTCCCCGAAGGAGAGCAGCCCCAGCACCGCCCAGCTGGTGGGCGGCAGTCCGGCGGGGTCGAAGGGTGTGGTGGACTCGGTCACGGGCGCGAGTATAGGACCGATGCCGCAGGTGAGCGGCGGTGCGTCAGCCGGAACCGGGCTCGTCCCGCGGCCCGTCCCGGGCCGCCCGGCGCAGTTCGGTCTTCAGGACCTTGCCGCTCGCGTTGCGCGGCAGCCCGGGTACGAGGTGGAAGCGGCGCGGCACCTTGAAGTTGGCCAGCCGCTCGCGGGCCCAGGCCGTGAGCGCCTCCGGGGTGGGCGGCGGCAGTGCGGGATCGGGGACGACGAAGGCGACGCCGACCTCGCCCAGCCGCTCGTCCGGCGCCCCGACGACGGCCACCTCGGCGATCCCCGGATGAGCGCCGAGGGCCTGTTCCACCTCCGCCGGGTAGACGTTGAAGCCCCCGACGACGTACATGTCCTTCAGCCGGTCGGTGAGGGTCAGGTAGCCGCGTGCGTCCAGCACGCCGACGTCGCCGGTGTGCAGCCAGCCGTCGGCGTCGACGGCACGGGCGGTGGCCTCGGGGGCGTCGAGGTAGCCGGCCATGACATGGAAGCCGCGGGTGACCACCTCGCCGGGCTCGCCGGCCGGCAGGACACGCCCGTCGGGACCGACGATCCGCAGCTCGGTGCCGGGCAGCGCGACGCCCACGGTCCGCGCGACCGTCGCGGCGTCGGCGTCCAAGGGGCAGATCGACACCACCCCGGTCGACTCGCTGAGTCCGTACGCGGTGAACACGTCCGTCGCCCCCAACTCGCGGCGGATCTCCTCGATCAGCGTGGTGGGGATCATGGCCGCGCCGGTACCGGCGAGGCGGAGCGCCGACAGGTCGTACCGGCCGCGCTCCGGGTGCCGTACGAGGCCGTGGAAGACGGTCGGCGGGCCGAGCAGCACGCTCACCCGCTCCGCCGCCATCCGGTCCAGGACGCGCCCGGTGTCGAAGACCGGCTCGGGCAGCATCGTCACGCCCCGCAACAGGCAGGCGAGGACGCCCGCCTTGTACCCCATGGTGTGGAAGAAGGGGTTGACCAGCAGATAGCGGTCGCCGGGGCGCAGGGTCACGGTGCGGGACCAGCTCTCGTAGACCCCGAGGGTCTGCCCGTGCGTGGTCATCACGCCCTTGGGCCGGCCCGTCGTGCCGGAGGTGTAGAGGATGTCGGAGAGGTCCTCCGGGCGTACGGCGGCGGCGCGCGCCGCCCGTTCGGCGTCCGGTACGGCGGCGCCCGCCGCGAGGTAGGCGTCCCAGGCCACCGCCCCGTAGGCCGGAGCGGTGGCCCCGGCCCCCTCGCGCAGCACGACGGTGTGCCGCAGCCCGCGGAGGTCCGCACCGGAGCCGTGCAGCATCGCCACGTAGTCCGTACCGAGGAAGCCCCGCTCGGTGAAGAGCAGCCGGGCACCGCTGCGCCGGATGATGTCGGCGGCCTCGGCCGCCTTGTAACGGGTGTTCACCGGCACCAGCACGGCCCCGGCCGCGACCGCACCGAGCGCCGCCACGATCCACTGCCGGCTGTTCGGCGCCCAGACGGCCACCCGCTCGCCGGGCAGCACACCGTGGGCGACCGCGGCCCGCGCAGCCGCGTGCACCTCGTCCCGCAGCCGCGTGAAGCTCCACCGCACCTCGCCGTCGGCCAGCGCCTCGGCCGCGCCGAACGCGTCCGCCGCACAGTCCACCAGCCGCGCGACAGTGCCGGCCGGCCTCGGGTCCGGCCGCTGCCCTCGGGGGTTGTCCGTCTCGACCTCGACCACGCTCACGCCCTCCCGTTCCGCCGCCGCTTACCGCGGCGTCCGCCGCCGTCGTGCGGGCCATCACACACCGCCCCGCCGGCGCCGGCCACCGCCGAGTCCCGCCCAGTGGGAGAAGCCGGCCGATCCGGTGGAAGAAGCCGGCCGGCCGCTTCCCAGCCCCAGTTCGGCGGCCAGGCGGGCCCGGTGCTGCTCCGGCGGGCCGAAGAGCTGCGCGCTGCCGTGCGCGCGCTTGAAGTAGCGGTGTGCCGTGTGCTCCCAGGTGATGCCGATGCCGCCGTGCAGCTGGATCATCTCGCCCGCCACCGCCGAGAACGCCTCGGAGCAGACCGCCTTGGCGACGGCCGCCGCCCAGGACAGCCCCTCCGTATCGGCCGCCGCCGCGCACGCCGCGCCCAGCGCGGCCGACCGGGCCGACTCCACCAGGACGTACGCGTCGGCCAGCCGGTGCTTGACCGCCTGGAACGAACCGATGGGGCGGCCGAACTGCACGCGGTCCCTGGCGTGCGCGACGGTCAGCTCCAGACAGCGTTCGGCCGCGCCCACCTGCTCGGCGGCCAGCGCCGTACAGGCCACGTCCCGCACGTGCGACAGGACCCGCTCGCCGTCGCCCTCGGCGCCGATCAGCCGCCCCTGTGCCCCGTCGCACACCACCGTTGCGAGCGGCCGTGTCTGATCCATCGTCACGGAGGGCACGCGCCGCACGCCCGCGTCGTCCACCGCCACCTGGAACAGCGACACCCCGGCAACGGTACGGGCCGCCACCAGCAGCACATCGGCCGCCGCCCCGTCCAGCACGTACTCTTTGACGCCGGTGAGCTGCCACGTTCCGCCGGAGCCCGGCACTGCCTCCGCGCTGACCGCCGCCGGGTCCCACGCGCCCCGCTCGGCCCAGGCCAGCGCCCCGACGGTCCGCCCCTCGGCCAGCCCCGGCAGCAGTTCCTTGCAGGCCGACCGGTCGCCGGAGGCCAGCAGCGCCTCCACCGTCAGCACAGCGGACCCGAGGAGCGGCACGGGACTCAGCGCCCGCCCCAACTCCGCCATCACCACGTGCACTTCGCATGCGCCGTACCCCGCGCCGCCGTACTCCTCGGGGACGGCGAGCCCCGCGACACCGATCTGCTCCGTCAGCGGCCGCCAGGCCGCAGCGCCCTCGTGGTGCGTGAGCAACGCCCGTACCGCGGCCCGCAGTTCCTCCTGCTCCTCCGTCAGCGACAGTTCGCTCATGCGCCGGCCCCTTCCAGCACGCGGGCGCGGCAGGCGGCCGGCGTGCCCCAGGCCGACCGCAACGCGCGTGCCTTGCGGATCCAGAGGGACAGGTCCAGCTCGTCGGTGTAGCCGAGGGCGCCGTGCAGCTGGAGTGCGGTGCGGGCCGCCGCGTACGCCGCCTCGCCTGCCGCGGCCTTCGCCGCCGGCACCTCGGCGGGATCGTCGGCCGCCAGCCCCAGTGCCGCCGCGTACAGCAGCGGCTCGGCGAACTCCACGCCGATGAGGGTGTCCGCCAGCCGGTGCTTCACCGCCTGGAACGACCCGACGGGCACCCCGAACTGAGTCCGCTGCCGGACGTACTCGACCGTGCGCGCCAGCAGCGTGCGGGCCAGGCCCAGCGCCTGCGCCGCGGTGGCCAGCGCAGCGACGTCGGCGGCGTACGCGGCGGCGGCCCGCACCTCAGGGCCCCGCGCCAGCACGTCTCCGCCGACCGGCCTGGCCAGCCTCCGTGCCGGGTCGGCGGACGGCTGCACGGGCCCGGCCGAGGCGGTCTGCCGTACGCAGTCGTCCCGCACGGCGAGGACCAGGTCGGCGGCGTCGGCGTCCAGTGCGTACGGGCTTCCTTCGATGCCGGGGGCGGGGGAGAGCAGGCAGAACGAGGCGACGGTCCGGCCGGTGGCGATGCCGGGCAGCAGCGCGGCCGCGGCCGCGTCGTCCCCCAGCCGGTCCAGGAAGGCCGCCGCCGCGACCGTCTCCACGACCGGCCCCGGCACCGCATGCCGCCCCAACTCGCGGAATGCAACGGCCAGTTCGACCGGCAGCGGGCCCACGCCTTCGTACTTCTCCGGCACGGCCAGGGCGAAGACACCGGCGTCGGCGAGCCGGGACCACAGCGCGCGGCCGGGCCCGGTGTCCCCGGCCGACCAGGCCCGGACCACAGCGGGCGTGCCGGCCGCCGCGAGCAGCGCGTCCAGGGAGCGGGCGAACTCCCGTTGTTCGGCATCGAGCAGGAACCGCATCACCGGCGTCCTTTCGGCAGACCGAGCAGCCGCTCGGCGATGATGTCGCGCTGGATCTCGTTGGTGCCCGCGTAGACCGGTCCGGCGAGGGCGAAGGTGTAGCCCTCGGCCCAGCCGCCGTGCGCGGGCGCGTCCCCGGCCGTGTCCGCCAGCTCGCCTTCCGGCCCCAGCAGGTCGAGCGCCGTCTCGTGCAGCGCGATGTCGTACTCGGACCAGAAGACCTTGTTCAGGCTGGACTCGGCCCCCAGCTCCCCGCCCTCCGCGATGCGGGACGCGTTTCGGTACGTGAAGAGCTGGTACGCGCGGGCGCCGATCACCGCGTCGGCCACCCGGTCGCGGAGCGCGGTGTCGGTGGGGTCGGCCCGCTCGCGCCACAGCGCCACCAGCCGGTCGGCCGCGGCGAGGAAGCGTCCCGGGCTGCGCAGCGTCAGCCCGCGCTCGTTGCCCGCCGTGCTCATCGCCACCCGCCAGCCCTGCCCGGGCTCCCCGATGACGTCGGCGTCCGGGACGAACACCTCGTCCAGGAAGAGTTCGGCGAAGGCGGGCTTGCCGTCGAGCCGGCCGATGGGGCGCACGGTCACCCCGGGCGCGTCCAGCGGGAACATCACATACGTCAGTCCCCGGTGCGGCTTGCCCTCGGCGGCGCCGGCGGGATCGCTGCGGAAGAGGCCGAAGGCCCGGTCGGCGAAGGCGGCCCGGGAGGACCAGGTCTTCTGCCCGCTGAGCAGCCATCCCCCGTCGGTGCGTACCGCCGTGGAGCGCAGGGAGGCCAGGTCCGACCCGGCCTCCGGCTCGGACCACGCCTGGGCCCAGATGGTCGCGCCGCTCGCCATGGCGGGCAGGACGCGGGCCAGCTGTTCCGGGGTGCCGTGTTCGAAGAGCGTCGGGGCCAGCAGGTTGATGCCGTTCTGGGTGACCCGGCCGGGCGCCCCGGCGGCGTAGTACTCCTCCTCGAAGAGCAGCCAGCGCAGCAGGGACTCGCCCCGGCCGCCGTACTCCTCGGGCCAGGAGACCACCGACCAGCGGGCGTCGGCGAGTACGCGCTCCCATTCCCGGTGGGCCGCGAAGCCCTCCGCCGTCTCCAGGGAGGGCAGCGGAACGCGGGGCACGTGCGCGGCGAGCCAGGCGCGGGCCTCGGCCCGGAACTCCTCGTCCGCGGGGGAGAGGTCCAGGTTCATCAGGAGGACGCCTCCTTCATGCCCCGGATGTCCATGCCGCCGAGGGAGTCCCGTGCGGTCTCGGCGTTGTGCGCGTGCGCGAGGTGGTGCAGGCCGAAGACGGAGTCGAGGCCGGTGTGCAGGCCCTGGAGGTCCTCGGCCTGGTTGACCGCACGCTTGGTGAGGGCGAGCCCCATGCGCGGCATCTCGGCGACTCGTTGGGCCAACTCCGTTGTCCGGTCAGCGAGTTCCTCGCGTGGCACGACCCGGTTGACCATGCCGATCTCGTACGCCCGCCGGGCGCTCATCCGGTCTCCGGTGTAGAGGAACTCCTTGGCGATGCGGGGCGGCATCACCCAGGGGTGGGCGAAGTACTCCACGCCCGGTATGCCCATACGGACCACGGGATCGGCGAAGAAGGCGTCCTCGGAGGCCACGATCAGGTCGCAGACCCAGGCGAGCATCAACCCGCCCGCCACGCAGGCGCCCTGCACGCTCGCGATGACCGGCTTGGGCAGTTCGCGCCAGCGGCGGCACATCCCGAGGTACACCTCGGACTCGCGCGCGAAGCGGCTCTCCGTGCCCGCCTTGTCGCTGTGGTCCCACCACAGGCCGGCCTTGCGGTCGAATGGCAGGTGCGCGTCGCGCTCGGGGGTGCCGATGTCGTGCCCTGCGGAGAAGTGCTCGCCGGCGCCCGCGAGGACGACGGCCTTCACCTCGTCGTCGTCGGCCGCGCGGTAGAAGGCGCGGTCCAGCGCGTAAGTCATCGCGGAATTCTGTGCGTTGCGGTAATCGGGCCGGTTCATGGTGACCGTCGCGACCGGTCCCTGCCGTGCGTAGCGCACGGGCGCGTCGTCGGGCTCAGCGGGCATCCGCCACTCCTTCCCTAACAAGTGTTTGGTAGGTTAACGTAGCGGCATGAGCAGCGTCGAGGAGTTCCGCAAGGAGGTCCGCTCCTGGCTACGGGCCCGGCTCAGCGGCGAGTTCGCGGACCTGCGCGGCCGCGGCGGCCCGGGGAGGGAACACGAGGCCTTCGCCGAACGCCTCGCCTGGGAACGGCGGATGGCGGCCGAGGGCTGGACCTGCGTCGGCTGGCCGGAGGAGTACGGAGGGCGCGGCGCGTCCCTCGCCCAGCAGATCGCCTTCCACGAGGAATACGCCCTCGCCGACGCGCCCGCGCGCGTCAACCACATCGGCGAGCAGCTGCTCGGCCCCACCCTCATCGCCTTCGGCACGCCGGCGCAGCGGGACCGCTTCCTCCCGAGGATCGTCGCCGTCGAGGAACTGTGGTGCCAGGGCTACAGCGAACCCGACGCCGGCTCGGACCTGGCGGGCGTCCGCACCAAGGCCGTGCGGGACGACGGCGGGGACTGGGTGATCACCGGGCAGAAGACCTGGACCTCGCTCGCGCACGAGTCCGACTGGTGCTTCGTCGTCGCCCGCACCGAACCCGGCTCGACCCGCCACCACGGACTGTCGTACCTGCTGGTCCCGCTCGACCAGCCGGGCGTGGAGATCCGACCCATCACCCAGCTCACCGGCACCTCCGAGTTCAACGAGGTGTTCTTCGACGAGGCGCGCACGGACGCGGCTCACATCGTCGGCGCACCCGGGGACGGCTGGCGCGTCGCCATGGCCACCCTCGGCTTCGAGCGGGGCGTCTCCACCCTCGGCCAGCAGGTCGGCTTCCGCCGCGAACTGACCGCCGTCACCGAACTGGCCAAGGCCAACGGCGCCGCCGCCGACCCGCTGATCCGCGACCGGATCGCCCGTGCCTGGACCGGCCTGGAGACGATCCGCTGCAACGCCCTGCGGATGCTCGACGGGGTCGCGGCAGGGGCGCCGGGTCCGGAGGCCTCCATCGGCAAGATCTTCTGGGCCACCTGGCACCGCGAGCTCGGCGAACTCGCCATGGCCGTCTGCGGCGCCGACGGCATGCTGGCCGCCGGGGAACCGTACGACCTCACCGACTGGCAGCGGCTGTTCCTCTTCTCCCGCGCCGACACGATCTACGCCGGGTCCAACGAGATCCAGCGCAACGTCATCGCCGAGCGCGTCCTCGGCCTGCCGAAGGAGGCACGCTCGTGACCCCGCCGCCCCCGTACGTCCCCGGGCACGCGCTGCTCGCCGGCCGGGCCGCCGTCGTCACCGCCGCGGCGGGCGCGGGCATCGGCGGCGCCACGGCCCGCCGCCTCCTGGAGGAGGGCGCCCGGGTCGTCCTCTCCGACGCGCACGCCCGCCGGCTCAAGGAGTCCGAGGCCGCCCTTGCGGCGGAGTTCGGCGCCGACCGGGTCGCCGCACTGCCCTGCGACGTCACCGACGAGGACCGGGTCGCAGCCCTCTTCGACCTCGCCGCGGAACGCCACGGCCGCCTCGACATCGTCGTCAACAACGCCGGGCTCGGCGGCACCGCCGACCTCGTCGACATGACCGACGCGCAGTGGGACCGGGTCCTGGACGTCACGCTCAACGGCACCTTCCGCTGCACCCGCGCCGCCCTGCGCCGCATGAAGGAAGCCGGACACGGCGGTGTCGTCGTGAACAACGCCTCGGTCGTCGGCTGGCGCGCCCAGCGCGGCCAGGCCCACTACGCCGCCGCCAAGGCCGGTGTGATGGCCCTGACCCGTTGCGCCGCGGTGGAGGCGGCCGAGTACGGTGTCCGGGTCAACGCCGTGTCCCCGAGCCTGGCCATGCACCCGCACCTGGCGAAGGTCACCACCCCGGAGCTGCTGGCGGAGCTGACCGAGCGGGAGGCGTTCGGGCGGTACGCGGAGCCCTGGGAGGTCGCCAACGTCATCGTCTTCCTGGCCAGCGACTACTCGTCCTACATGACCGGCGAGGTCGTGCCGGTCAGCAGTCAGCGCGCGTGAGGGGCGGGCGACAATGGTGCGGTGCCAACCGCCAAGAAGAAGTCGAACGTGAGCCCGTCACCCGAGCGCCGCCGCGAGCTGCTGGACACCGCTGCCGAGGTGTTCGCCGAGCAGGGCTACAACGCCACCACCGTACGCAAGATCGCGGACGCGGCCGGCATGCTGGCCGGCAGCCTCTACTACCACTTCGATTCCAAGGAATCGATGCTGGACGAGATCCTGGCCACCTTCCTGGACGAGCTGTGGGCCGGCTACGACACCGTGCTGGACGCCGGCCTCGGCCCCCGGGAAACCATCGAGGCCCTCGTCACCGAGTCCTTCCGGGAGATCGACCGGCACCGCGCAGCGGTCGCCATCTACCAGAAGGAGGCCCGGGCCCTGGCCGCGCAGCCGCGCTTCGCCTACCTCGCCGACTCACAGGTGAAGTTCGAGAAGGCGTGGCTGGGCACGCTGGAGCGCGGGGTGGCCGCCGGAGTCTTCCGCGCCGACCTCGACATCCGGCTGACCTACCGTTTCATCCGCGACACCGTCTGGGTCGCGGTGAGCTGGTACCGACCGGGCGGACAGCACAGCCCGGAGGAGATCGCCCGCCAGTACCTGTCCATGGTCCTGGACGGCGTCGCCGTACGCACGTAACCCCACGCGCCACTGTGAACCGACCGAGGAGCAGCAGCCATGGCCGAGGCCTACATCATCGACGCGATCCGCACGCCCGTCGGACGCCGGAAGGGCGGGCTCGCCGCCGTCCACCCGGCCGACCTCGGGGCCCACGTGCTCAAGGCCCTCGTGCGGCGCACCGGCATCGACCCGGCCGCCGTCGAGGACGTCGTCTTCGGCTGCCTCGACACCGTCGGGCCGCAGGCCGGTGACATCGCCCGAACGTGCTGGCTGGCCGCCGGGCTCCCCGAAGAGGTACCCGGCGTCACCGTCGACCGGCAGTGCGGCTCCTCCCAACAGGCCATCCATTTCGCCGCGCAGGGCGTGCTCTCCGGCACGCAGGACCTGGTCGTCGCGGGCGGCACCCAGAACATGTCGATGATCCCGATCGCCTTCGCCAGCCGGCAGGCCGCCGAACCGCTCGGGCTGACCGAGGGGCCGTACGCGGGCAGCGAGGGCTGGCGGGCCCGCTACGGCGACGCGCCGGTCAACCAGTTCCACGGCGCCGAGCTGATCGCCGAGAAGTGGGGCATCACGCGGGAGGCGATGGAGGAGTTCGCGCTCCGCTCCCACCGGCGGGCCCTGCACGCCATCGACGAAGGCCGCTTCGACCGTGAACTCGTCCCGTACGGGGACGTCACGACCGACGAGGGCCCGCGCCGGGACACCTCCCTGGAGAAGATGGCCGGGCTGAAGCCGGTGGTCGAGGGCGGGCGGCTCACCGCGGCGGTCTCCTCGCAGGTCTCCGACGGCGCGGCCGCGATGCTGCTCGCCTCCGAACGGGCCGTACGCGAACACGGCCTGACCCCGCGGGCCCGCGTCCACCACCTCTCCGTACGCGGCGAGGACCCCATCCGGATGCTCTCGGCGCCCATCCCGGCCACCGCGCACGCGCTGAAGAAAACCGGCCTGACCATGGACGACATCGACCTGGTCGAGATCAACGAGGCGTTCGCGCCGGTCGTGCTGGCCTGGCTGAAGGAGACCGGCGCCGACCCCGAGAAGGTCAACGTCAACGGCGGCGCCATCGCCCTCGGCCACCCCCTGGGCGCCACCGGCACCAAGCTCATGACCACTCTCCTCCACGAGCTGGAGCGCACCGGCGGCCGGTACGGCCTCCAAACGATGTGCGAGGGCGGCGGCCAGGCCAACGTGACGGTCATCGAACGGCTGTGACCCCGCCGGTCCGTAAGGCCTCAGTCCGCTCCGGGCCCTCCCGGCGGGCGAGGCCCGCCAGCGTGATCCGGGCGAGCCCTGCCGGCGGACTGTCGGACGGCAGGACAACCACCCGCTCGCGGCCTCGCAGTGCGCCGCGAGCGGGATGGCGGTCGCGGCGAGCGCGGGCAGGAGCTGAGCCTTCGGCCCGCGGCTCAGTGCACCAGGCGGGAGCGGAGCCGCGCCAGGGTCCTGGAGTCCAGGCCCAGCCCCTCGGTGAGGTAGCCGTCGAGGCCGCCGTAGTCCTGCCGGGCCTGGTCGACGGCGGCCTGCAGGTAGTCCTCGCGGACGGCCAGGAGCGGGGTGAGCAGGTCCGGGTCCCGCATCTGCCCGCTCTCCTTCAGCCCCGCGCGGGTCCTGCGGTCGGCAGCCGCGCGCAGGTCGTTGGAGAGCAGATAATCGCGGATCGCGGTGGCCTCCGGTACGCCGACGGCGCGGAGCAGTACGTAGCTCAGCCAGCCGGTGCGGTCCTTGCCCGCGGTGCAGTGGAAGAGCAGCGGGGCGCCCCTGCCGTCCGCGAGGTCGCGCAGGGTCGCGGCGAACTGGCGGCGGCTCTGCGCGTCGGTGACGAAGGACCGGTACGTGGCGCGCATCAGCCGCTCCGCCCGGCCGCCGCCGAGGAGCTTGCGCTGCGTGTCGGGGTCCTTGCTGCCCAGCGCCTCGTTCGTCGTGTCGTTCAGCCGGTGGTCCGGCACGGGCCGGGAGACCGGTTCCGGCCCGCGGGGCAGCCGGTCGGCGCCGTCCCGCGCGATCTCCGCGGGGACGCGCAGGTCCACGACGGTGCGTAGGCCCAGCCCGGTCAGTTTCGCGCCGTCCGCCGGGGTCAGCTTCCCGAGCCCGTCGGCCCGGAAGACCCGGCCGTATCGGACGTGTTGGCCGTCGCGGGTGCGGTAGCCGCCGAGGTCGCGCACGTTGACCGCGCCCCGCAGCGCTACGCGGTGCACGGTGCCGGCGGCCGGGCCGGAGGACGTGGTCGGTGGGGCGGCGGGCCGGTCGGGGGCCGGGGCCGCCGAGCAGGCGGGGAGGGCGCCGAGGGCGGCGGTGAGCAGCACTGCCGCCGTACGGCGGAGACGAGTGGCGCGCATGGTCACTCCAAGAGGGGAGAGGGGTGTCCGGGGTGCGGTGTGCCGGAAAGTTCCTCGGGTGGAGCGCGGGCCCGCTCCGGACCGTGGCGGGCCGGAGCCGGTCCGTGGTGGGCCGGAGCCGGTCCGTGGTGGGCACGGTGCGGGCGCGGTTCAGTCCGCTGCCGGCAGGGCGTGGAGGGTGGCGTGGGCCTCCGCCATGACGCGGGCCACCAGCTCGGCGCAGGACGGCAGGTCGTCGATGAGGCCCGCGACCTGCCCGGCGGCCATCACGCCCAGGTCCGTACGGCCGTCCACCATCGAGCCCTTGAGCAGCATCGGGGTGTTGGCCGCCAGCAGGAACTGGCTCCACGTCAGGTCCTTGCCGTGCTTCATGGCCAGGCCGTCGCGGACCATCCGGCGCCAGCTCATGCCGGTTTCACGCTGGAAGGCGGCGGCGTGCCGCACCGCGCGCAGCAGTGCCGCCGCCCGCCCCGAGCGCTCCAGCGCGTCGACCAGTTCGCTGCGCAGCATCCGGTGGGGGAGGCCGTCGACGGCGGTGGTGACGGTGGTGTCCTTGACGGTCGCGGCGAGGTAGCGGGCCTTGACGGCGTCGGGGACGGTGCTGTCGGAGGTGAGGAGGAAGCGGGTGCCCATGGCGATGCCGGCGGCGCCGTACGCCAGCGCCGCCACCAGCCCGCGGCCGTCGCGGAACCCGCCGGCCGCCACCACCGGGATGTCCACCGCGTCCACGACCTGCGGCAGCAGCACGCCGGTGGCGACCTCCCCGGTGTGGCCGCCGCCCTCGCCGCCCTGCACGATCACGGCGTCGGCGCCCCAGGCGGCGACCTTCTCCGCGTGCCGCCGGGCGCCGACGGACGGGACGACGACCACCCCGGCGTCCTTGAGCCGGGCGATCAGTTCCCGGGAGGGCGCGAGCGCGAAGGAGGCGACCCGTACGCCCTCCTCGACGATGACGCGGACGCGGTCGGCCGCATCGCCCGCGTCCGCGCGCAGGTTCACCCCGAACGGTGCGTCCGTGCGCGCGGCGACCTCCCGGACGGCGGCCCGCAACTGCTCCACGGTCATGGTCGCCGAGGCCAGGATGCCCAGTGCGCCCGCGTTCGCGGCGGCCGAGACGAGCCGGGGGCCCGCCACCCAGCCCATGCCGGTCTGGACGAGGGGGTGCCGCACGCCGACCAGCCGGGTGAGGGGTGTTGCCAGGGTGACGTCGGCCGGTGCGTCGCTCACGCCGTGACCTCCCGGTCCCGCAGCCCGCCGGGGTCGATGACGGTCCGGATCAGCCGCAGCTCCTCGGGCGTGGGCTCGCGGGTGTACGGCACCGGGTCGGTCAGGGCGAGCGGGAAACCGGTGGCCTCGCGGACCTGCTCGACCGTGACGCCCGGGTGCAAGGAGCGCAGCCGCAGGGTGTGGTCCTGGGTCTCGAAGTCGAAGACGCCCAGGTCGGTGACGACCTCCGGGATGCGGTGGTACCGGGTGGCGGCCGGCCCGGCCGCGGCGGCCCGGTCGTACCCGACGCCGCTCACCATGTCGACCCGCGCCACGAACACCCGGCGCGAGTGCCGCGGCACCCAGTAACTCGTCGGGTTGTTGAGGGTGTTGACCGGCGCGCCGCGCACGCCCAGCAGCTGCCGCTTCGGTCGGGCCCAGTCGCCGATGCAGCTGATGTTCTGGTTGCCGTACCGGTCCAGCTGGCTCGCGCCCATCATCACGTGCCGCCGCCCCGTGGCCACCAGCGCCAGATGCTGCCGGTACGGCAGCCAGCCCTCGGTGGCCTCCGACCGCGCCCCGACCGCCGGTACGTCCGCCATCAGCAGCGCTTCCCCGTCCGTCAGCAGCAGGTCGGGGGAGAAGGTGAGCTTCGCCAGCCGCGCACCGATCGACGGCACGGTGCCCATCGGGCTGGCGAGCACCTCGCCCGCGCCGCGCCAGACCTCGGCGCAGGCCAGCACGCAGTACTCGGCCCGGGTCGCCTTCACCGCACTCATCCGGACGCCTCCTCGTGGAACGCCGCGACGGCGGCCTGGTAGCTGTGCTCGTCACCGGACAGGAACCGCTCGACGAAGTCCTGCCAGGCCGCCGGGTCCTTGGCGGCCCGCACGTACGCGCGCTGGAACGCCTCGTCCCGCCCGTGATCGGGCTCGCAGGAAGTGAAGTGCGCGCCGTTCGGGGTCTCGGTCACGCCGGTCACGAACGCCCGCTTGACCAGCAGCGTCTGCGGACCGGCGGCCTTCAGCAGCTCCGCGGTGTCCACGAGACGCTCGCAGGACACGTACGCGGCGTCGGCCGCCTGGCAGAACAGGTCGTCGAAGTACGGGTCGGGGCCGAGGTACTGGCCGTTGCCGCGTGCGTCGGCCCGGTTGATGTGCACCAGCGCGGCGTCCAGCCGCAGCGCCGGCACGGCGACCAGCTCCTCGCCGTCCTCGTACGGCGAGGTGATCGTGCGCAGCGACGGGTTGACCGTCAGCACGTCCGAGCCGAGCCCGGCGCGGATCGGCATGAAGGGCAGCCGGTGCGCGGCGGCGGTGAGCCCCCACATGACCATCGCCTCGTCCAGCTCGGTGAGTTCGAGGCCGCCACCCTGCCGGGCCGCGCAGAAGTGCGGCTCCAGCGGCACGGAGTCCAGCGTGCCGAAGGCGGTGACCAGCCGGCGGATCTTCCCGGCGGCGGCGAGCAGCCCGACGTCCGGCCCGCCGTAGGACACCACGGTCAGATCGGTGAGGTCCGAGCGCAGCAGTGCGCGCACCAGCGCCATCGGCTTGCGCCGCGATCCCCAGCCGCCGATGCCGAGCGTCATGCCGCTGGTGAGGCGGCCGACCACCTCGTCAGGCGTCATCGTCTTGTCGGCACTCATGACCGCTGCCCCCTCGTTGTGTTGGATCCGGTGCTGGTGCTGGTGCTGGTGCTGGTGCTGGTGCTGGTGCTGGTGCCGGTGCCGAAGGTGTTGCGTACCCGGTCGGCGATGCCGCTGAGGTTGGCTTCAAAGGTGAAGCCCTGCTCGAAGCGGTAGCTGCGGCGCACGTCGACCGGGTCGATGCCGTTGATGGCGGCCTTGGCGAGGCGGAGCAGGGTGCCGTCCTTGGCGGCGATCTCGCCCGCCAACGCCATTGCTGCGTCCGTCAGTCGGTCGCGGGGCACCACCTGCCAGACGGAACCGTGCCGGTGCAGTTCCTCGGCCGTGACGGTGCGTGAGGTGTAGTACAGGGTCCGCATCACGTGTTGCGGTACCAGCCGGGCGAGGTGGGTGGCGGCGCCGAGCGCGCCCCGGTCCAGCTCCGGCAGGCCGAACGTGGCGTCGTCGCTCGCCACGATCGCGTCGGCGTTGCCGACCAGGCCGATGCCGCCGCCCAGGCAGAAGCCCTGTACGGCGGCGATCACCGGGACTTCGCAGTCGTACACCGCGGCGAACGCCTCGGAGCAGCCGCGGTTGGCGCCGAGCAGTGCGTCGTACCCGGGCGTGCGCTGCATCTCCTTGATGTCCACACCGGCGTTGAAGCCGCGTCCGGCGGCGGCGAGGACGACGCAGCGCACCTTCGGGTCCGCGCCCGCCGCGCGGACGGCGGCGGCCAGGTCGTACCAGCCGTGTACGGGAAGGGCGTTCACCGGTGGGAAGTCGACGGTGACGACCGCGATGCCCTCTTCGGGCGAGGAGGTGGAGACACCCATGAGCGAATCAGCTACCTTTCCACCAAACGTTTGTTAGGGCGCGTGCAGGCAAGGTAGCAGCGGTCGGCGCGCCGCGGGAGGTGCTCAATGCCAGCGATCATCGATCTGTCGGGATACGTCGCCGTCGTCACGGGCGGCACGCGGGGCGTCGGCGCGGGCATCGTGCGCGCCCTGCTCGAAGCCGGGGCCGAGGTGGTGACCTGCGCGCGACGGCCCCCCGACCGACCCGTCGGAGCGGCGGGACGCACCGCCCGTTTCCACACCGTGGATCTCCGGGACCCGGACGCGGTCGGCGCGTTCTTCGAGGCGGTACGGAACGAGTACGGGCGGCTGGACACGCTGGTCAACAACGCGGGCGGCACTCCGTACCGCATGCTCGCCGACGCCGGCAGCCGACACGCGGCGCGGGTCGTCGAACTCAACCTGCTCGCCCCGCTGAACGCCTCGCTCGCCGCCTACGACCTGCTGCGCGAGGGGCCCACGGGCGGCTCGATCATCATGATCGGCAGCGTCAGCGGCACCCGTCCCTCACCGGGCACGGCGGCCTACGGAGCCGCCAAGGCGGGCCTGGACAACCTGGCCCGCTCGATGGCCGTGGAATGGGCCCCGAAGGTACGCGTCAACACCGTGACCCTCGGCATGGTCCGCACCGAACTGTCCCACCTGCATTACGGGGACGAAGCCGGGCTCGCCGCCGTCGGCCGCACCGTACCGCTCGGCAGACTCGCCGAACCCGACGAAGTCGGCGACGCCTGCGCCTTCCTCGCCTCCGCCCGGGCCGCGTACGTCAGCGGCGCGAGCCTGCACGTCCACGGCGGCGGCGAACGCCCGGCGTTCCTCGCCGCCGCCACCGTCAACCACACCGTCAGCCACACGGAAGGGAATCACACGCCATGACCGGACTGACCGGACTGACCGGACTGTGCAGTGAACGCGTCGCCGTCGTCACCGGAGCCGGCCGCGGACTGGGCCGCGCGCATGCCCTCGCCCTCGCCGCCGAGGGCGCCAAGGTGGTCGTCAACGACCTCGGCGTCGGCCTGGACGGCAGCGGCGCGGCCGCCGCCGGGCCCGCCCAGCAGGTCGTCGACGAGATCCGGGCCGCCGGCGGCGAGGCCGTCGCGCACGGCGGCGACATCGCCACGGCGGCCGGTGCGGCCTCGCTGATCAGCACCGCGCTCGGCACGTACGGCCGGCTGGACGCGCTGGTCAACAACGCGGGCTTCCTCCGCGACCGGATGCTCGTCAACCTCGACGAGGACGACTGGGACGACGTACTGCGCGTCCATCTCAAGGGTCACTTCCTGCTGCTGAAGCACGCGGCGGCGCACTGGCGCGCGGAGGCCAAGGCCGGCCACACGCCCGAGGCCCGAGTGATCAACACCAGCTCGGGCGCGGGACTGCTCGGCAGCGTCGGCCAGGGCAACTACTCCGCCGCCAAGGCCGGCATCGTGGGTCTCACGCTCGTCGCCGCCGCCGAGCTCGCCCGGTACGGCGTCCAGGTCAACGCGATCGCGCCGGCCGCCCGCACCCGCATGACCGAGCGGACCTTCGCCGAGACCATGGCCGCGCCGGGCGGGGACGCCTTCGACGCGATGGCCCCGGAGAACGTCTCCCCACTCGTCGTCTGGCTGGCCTCCACCGCCTCCGACGGGGTGAGCGGCCGGGTCTTCGAGGCGGAGGGCGGCCGGATCACCGTCATGGAGGGCTGGCGCCCCGGCCCCACCGCCGACAAGGGCGCCCGCTGGACCCCGGCGGAGGCAGGCGAGGCCGCACGGAAGCTGCTAGCGGCCGCCGAGCCGCCCCAACCGGTGTACGGGGCGCGGTGAGGCGGGGGAGCGTGGCACTACACGCGCCCGGCCCCCTTTCCCGCTCACCGGGAAATGTGGCTCCCGCGTCGGTCCCGGGCCGCTCTAGCCTCCCCGGACAGCCCGTCGCCGCGCAGGAGGACGAGAGACCATGACTGCTCCCCACGACGAGGTCCGCGTCATCGAAGCGGGCCGGCCGCCCGCCCGCTTCGCCCGCGGCTGGCACTGCCTCGGCCTCGCCGACACGTTCAAGGGCGGCCGGCCGCACGAGATCGAGGCGTTCGGCAGCAAGCTGGTGGTCTTCCAGGGGGAGCACGACGGCGCACTGCACGTGCTCAACGCCTACTGCCCCCACATGGGCGGCAATCTCGCGCACGGCACGGTCAAGGGCGACGCCGTGGCCTGCCCCTTCCACGACTGGCGCTGGTCCGGCAACGGCCGGTGCGCGGGCGTGCCGTACGCCCGCCGGGTGCCGCCGCGCGCTCGTACCCGTGCCTGGCGCACCCTGGAGGAGAACCGCCAACTGTTCGTCTGGTACGACCCCGAGGGCAACCCGCCGCCGCCCGACGTCACCATCCCGCGCATCAACGGCGCCTTCAGCGACGAGTGGAGCGACTGGACCTGGCACATACTGCGGGTGGCGGGCGCCCACTGCCGCGAGATCGTGGACAACATCGTGGACATGGCGCACTTCTACTACGTGCACTACTCCTTCCCGACGTACTTCAAGAACGTCTTCGAGGGGCACGTCGCCACCCAGTACATGGAGAGCGCCCCGCGCGAGGACGTCGACCTCGGCACCCTCAGCGCCCCGCTGCGCTCCGACGCCTCCTACTACGGCCCCTCCTACATGATCGACCACCTCTGGACGCCGGTGGCCGAGGGCGTCGAGACGGAGATGGTGCTGATCAACTGCCACTACCCGATCGACGCGGACAGCTTCCTGCTCCAGTACGGCGCGATCGTGAAGAAGCTGCCCGGCATGACGGACGCGGAGGCGGCCGAGGCCGCCCGGGTCACCGCCGAGGGACTGGCGGCCGGCTTCGAGCAGGACGTCGAGATCTGGCGGCACAAGACCCGCATCGACAACCCGCTGCTGACCGAGGAGGACGGCCCCGTCTACCAGCTGCGCCGCTGGTACGAGCAGTTCTACGTGGACGCGGGGGACGTCAAGGACGAGATGGTTCGGCGCTTCGAGTTCGAGGTCGACACCGAGCGCGCCAACAAGGCCTGGCGCGCCGAGGTCGACGAGAACCTCGCGCGCCGCGCCGCAGCTGTGCCCGACGCCGCGGAGACGCGGACGGCGAGCGGGGCCTGACGTGCGGCCGGTGGAGTGCGCGGCCTGCGGCAACCAGGTCCGGTGCGAGAAGTTCAGCCCGGCGCACACGTCCGTGCAGTGGACCGCCGAAGCGGCTCCGTTCCACGCGGTCCCCGTGCACCCCGGTGACATCGGCACCAAGGGCGGCCCGGTCACCGACGCGGCGGCCCGCGTGCTGCGCGCGGACGGCTCGGTCATCGAGGGCCTGTACGCCACCGGCAACGCTTCCGCAGCGGTGATGGGGGAGACCTATCCGGGGCCGGGCGCGACCATCGGACCGGCGATGACGTTCAGCTGGATCGCGGTCAACGACATCGCGGGGGCGTTGGGCCTGCGCTGAACCCCGTACACCACGCGGGGAGGCCCGCCGGTCGCAGCCGGCGGGCCTCCCCGCGTCGCACCTACTGGGCGGTGAGCCCGCCGTCGACGGGGAACTCGGCGCCGGTCACGTACGCCGAGGCGTCCGACACCAGGTACAGCACCAGCTCCGCGACCTCTTCCGGGTGGCCCATGCGGCGCAGCGGCACGTTCGGCCACGCCCGCTCGCCGGCGTCCGTGCCGAGCGCACCGGCGACCATCGGGGTGTCCACAATGCCGGGGTGCACCGAGTTGACGCGGATGCGGTACCGGGCCAGGTCGAGCGCGGCGGACTTGCTGAGCCCGCGCAGCCCGAACTTGGTCGCCCCGTAGGAGGCGTGGCCCTGGATGCCGACCAGGCCCGCGGTGGAGGAGATGTTGACGATCGAGCCGCCGTCGCCGGTCGCGCGCATCGCCGGCACCACCGCCTGGATGCCGAGGAACGGGCCGACCAGGTTGACCTGGAGGAGCCGTTGGAGGTTCGCCTCGGTCTCCTCCTCGACGGTCGCGGTGCGCCACAGCGCCGCGTTGTTCACCAGCGCGTCGATCCGTCCGAAGGCGTCCAGCGCCGCGCTGACGACCCGCTGCCAGCCGGCCGCCTCGGTCACGTCGTGCGGGACGAACAGCCCCTGGTCCCCGAGGTGCGCGGCGGTCTCCCGGCCCGCCTCCTGCCGTACGTCCGTCAGAACGACGCGCGCACCGTGCTCCGCGAACAGCCGGGCCTCGGCCGCGCCCTGCCCGCGGCCCGCCCCCGTGACGACGACGGTCCGGCCCGCCAGCCGTGCGGTCATCAGCCCGCCGCCGCTTCGAGGGCGCGGAAGTGCGGGATGACCGTCTCGCCCCACTGCCGGATGGTCTCCATGCACACGTCCTGCGGCACGGTACCCATCTGGATCAGGCACATCACCTCGTCGACGCCGATCCTGCGCAGCTGGTCCACGTAATCGATCGCCGTCCCGGCGGTGCCGTAGGCGTGCTCGGCGTTGTAGGTGCCGGTGTCGGCGGGGCGGGCCGGGATATCGGCCTCGTGCAGCTTGGCGACCAGCTCGTCCCGGCGGCGCGCCATCGCCGCGGCGTGGTCCTCGTCCTCCTCGTACACCACGGTGGGCTCGGGGCCGTTGCCGTACCAGTGGGCGATGGATTCGGCGAAGAACCGCTGTCCGCGGGTGCCGATGCGGTAGGCCGCCTCGGCGTCGTCCAGGACGATCGTCGGGCAGAGCGCCGAGAAATGGTTGTTGACCTCGGTGGAGACGAAGCGCTCGGTGCCCCGTACGGCGATGGCCTCGTCGTAGACCTTGCGCATCTCCCGGATGTCGTCGGCACCGGCGAAGCCCAGCACGAGCGCGCCGATGCCCAGTTCGGCGGCGAGCTTGAGCGTGTCGTGCTTGCTGCAGGCCATGAACAGCGGTGGGTGCGGGGCCTGTACGGGGCGGGGCAGCACGGCGCCGGGGCCGATGTCGATCGACCCGTGCCACTCGAAGGTCTCCTCGCGCCAGGCGTTGCTCACGATCCGCAGCGCCTCCTCCATCTGCGGATAGGTGTCCTCCGGCCGCACGCCGTACATGGACATCTCCTGCTTGGTGGCGCCGCGCCCGGAGCCGATGTCGACGCGGCCGCCGGAGAGGATGTCGAGCATGGCGGCGCGTTCGGCCACCCGTATCGGGTGCTGGTAGCCGAACGGCATGGTGACCACGCCGTGGCCGATGCGGATGCGGGAGGTCTTCGCCGCCACCCAGGACAGGAAGACTTCGGACGCGCTCATGTGGGCGTACTGCGTCAGCGAGTGGTGCTCGACCGCCCAGATCCGGTCAAAGCCCATCTCCTCGGCGTACACGGCCTGTTCGACGCAGTCCTGGATCACCTGGCGCTCGTGCTCGGGGGACGGGTCGGCCATCTGGGCCTCGAAGATCATCGAGAACTTCACGACGGGCTCCTCCTCATCGAGTGTCTCCGCACTGTTTCGATTAGAAATACTCCTATCAGAACTATTGAGGTGGGGGAAGGCGTCCCAAGGCGGCGGAGGGGCGCCGCACAGGTGCGGAAAACACAGAAGGGCCACGGCCGTTGGTTCGGCCGTGACCCGTGCGGTGGGGGAGGAGCGGCGGGCTCAGAGCCCGCAGGGGCAGGCGCGTCCGCACCCGCATGAGCGCTGGTCGGGTTGGAGCAACCGGGCGAGGCCGGCCTGGAGGTGGCCGTGCAGCGCGGCTTCCGATGCGGACTCCAGCGCCGGGGTGCGGAAGGCCTTGCGCAGCAGGCTCGTCCCCAGCAGCCAGGCGGCGAGCAGTTCGGCGCGGAGCGCGGCGTCCGGGCCCTCCAGGCGCTCGGCGAAGTTGCGGGAGAACACCTCTGTCACGCCCTCGCGGAACTGCTCCACCGCCTCCTCGCGGCTGGAGGAACGCAGCACGGACAGCACCGGGTGCGGCACCTCCTCGTCCGTCGGCCCGTTGGCGACGAAGTCGCTCACCCAGGCCGCGACCTCGTCGAGCGGCACCTGCAGCAGCGGGTCGAATATCGCGGTGTCGATGGACACCGCGGCGAACAGGGCTTCCTTGGAGCCGAAATAGCGGTACACCAGGGCCGCGTCCACCCCGGCGTCCTTGGCGATGTCCCGGATGCTGGCGCCGTCGTAGCCGTACCTCCCGAAGCGCAGCGCCGCCGCCTCCATCAGGGCGCCGCGGGTGGCGGTGGCGCAGTGCTTGCGCGTCCGCGCGGGCCGCCCGCCGGTCTCGTCCGTCACCTTCGCTGTCGATCCGTCCACGTGTTCGTACCTTCTTCGGCTCGTCGTTCAGGAGCACATGGTCCAGGTTCCGGCGCGTGTCCGGAAGTCATCGGTCGTTGTCATCAATCGTTGACCGCTGCGGGCCTCCGTTCGTAGGGTCGAGCCGCCGACGATCATTCGAAAAGGTGATTATCAGTGAGTGAGAGGCGTGTTGCCGTCATCGGGACGGGCTATGTGGGGCTGACCACCGGGGCCTGTCTGGCCTCGCTCGGGCACCGTGTGGTGTGCGCCGATGCGGACCCGGGCAAGGTCGAACGGCTCCGGCGGGCGGAGGTCGACATCCTGGAGCCGGGTCTGCCGGAACTCGTCCAGGACGGGCTGAAATCGGACCGTCTCGCGTTCGTCGGGGACTCCCCGGCCGCGGTGCGCGACGCCGATGTGGTGTTCCTGTGCCTGCCGACGCCGATGGGCGCGGGCGGCGCCGCCGACCTGGCCGCCGTCGAGGCCGTCGCGGGCGAGATCCGTACCGAGCTGCCGCCCGGCGCGGTCGTCGTCAACAAGTCGACGGTGCCGGTCGGCACCTCCGAGCGGGTCGCCGCGCTGCTCGCCCGGCCGGACGTGGCCGTGGTCAGCAACCCGGAGTTCCTCCGCGAGGGCCGCGCCGTGCACGACTTCCTGCACCCCGACCGCATCGTGGTGGGCAGCGTGGACGCCGAGGCCGCCCGGCGGGTGGCGGAGCTGTACGCCGACCTCGCGGCCCCGCTGGTGGTCACCGACGCCGCCAGCGCCGAACTCACCAAGTACGCGGCCAACTTCTTTCTCGCCATGAAGCTGTCCTTCGCCAACAACCTGGCGACGCTCTGCGAGCGCTTCGGCGCCGACATCGGCGACGTGACGGCCGGCATCGGCCACGACCCGCGGATCGGCGCGGCCTTCCTCCAGCCGGGCCCCGGCTGGGGCGGCTCCTGCCTGCCCAAGGACACCCACGCCCTGCTCTCCGTCTGCGAGGCCGCCGGCATCGACTTCCCGCTGCTGCGCGCCACCATCGAGACCAACGTCGAGCACCAGCGCCGACTGGTGGAGCGCGTCGCGGCCCAGAGCGCAGGCGGCGACGGCTCGCTCGCCGGCGTACGACTGGCGCTGTACGGCCTGGCCTTCAAGGCCGGCACCTCCGACCTGCGCGACTCGCCGGCGCTGGCCATCGCGCGGCAGCTGCGCGAGCGCGGCGCCGAGCTGTACGCCTACGACCCGGCGCTGTGCGAGACCCGGCCCGACCTCAGCGACCTGCTCACCCTCACCGACGACCCGCTGGCCGCGGCCGACGGCGCCGCCGCCTGCCTCGTGCTCACCGAATGGCCGGACTTCCTCGAACTGGACTGGGACGCGGTGGCCGCCCGCCTGGACGGCCGGATCGTCCACGACTTCCGCAACTTCCTCGACCACGACCGGCTGGACCGCGCCGGGCTCGTCCGGCAGAGCATCGGCAGCCCGTACACGATGGCGGGCTGACTCCTCCGCCGCGCACCCGGCCCCACCCCACGACAGACCGACCCGAAAGGTCTCTTCATGCGAGTCCTGTGCACCACCATCGGCAGCCCCTCGCACGGGCGCGCCCAGCTCCCGCTGCTGCGGGCCCTCGCGGCCGCCGGACACGAGATACGGGTGGCCACCACCGAGGAGGTCGCGCCGCTCTTCGCCCATGACGACCTCACCGTCGTCACCTGCATGCCGTCCTTCACGCCGCAGATGTTCCTGGACGAGGAGCTCGACCCGGGCGGGGACGCGCCCGGAGCCGAGGCCGCGGACGCCGGCCCCGAGCAGCAGCAGCTCGCCATGATGCGCTTCATGACCCGGCTCCTCTCGGGCCCGATGGCCAGGAAGCTGCGGGAGATCGTCCTTCCCCTGGCGCGCGACTTCCGCCCCCACCTCGTCCTGCGCGACGGCATGGACCTCGGCTCCGTCCTCATCGCCGAGGAACTGGGCATCCCGCAGCTGCCCACCCCCTCCGGCTCCAGCAACATTCTGGACCCGACGCAGGTCCACGACGGCCTGAACGCCCTGCGCGAGGAGTTCGGTCTGCCCGCGCAGGAGGACCCGCTCTCGGTCGTCCCGCACGGGCGCGTCGACTACGTGCCGGCGGACTTCTCCTTCGCCCGCCACTTGCCCGGCTCGTACTCCTACCGGCAGACGGTGCAGGTGGAGCGCGACTCCGTACTCCCGGAGTGGGTCGCGGACCTGCCCACCGACCGGCCGCTGGTGTGGGCCGCCATCGGTACCGCGCTGCCCATGATCCAGCAGCGCAAGGAACAGGGCGAGGCGCAGCCCCCGGAGCTGCCGTTCGAGTTCCCGGACCCGGTCAAGACGCTGCAGAGCATCATCGAGGCGGCGGCGAAGCTGACCGAGTGCACCGTCGTCGTGGCCACCGCCGGCGTACCGGTGGACACCACCGATCTGCCCCCGCACGTGCACCTCACCGAGCGGCTGCCGCAGCCGCTGCTGCTGGAGTCCGTCGACCTGTTCCTCACCCACGGCGGCTTCAACAGCGTCCGTGAGGCGATGCGTACCGCCACGCCGCTGGCGGTGCTGCCGCAGTTCGGCGACCAGCAGCCCAACGCACGGCGCGTCGAGGAGCTGGGGCTCGGCCGGGAGATCACCGACCGCACCCCGGACGGCATCGCCGCGGTCTGCCGGGAGGTGCTGGCCGACGCCGGTGCCGCGGCCACCGCCCGCCGCGCGCGGCTGCGGATGCTGACCCTGCCGGCGGTCGAGCACGCGGTGGCCGACCTGGAGAGGCTCGTCGGAGACCACGCGTGACCTCTTCCGACGCGCTCCGCAAGCAGGAGCCGCGGCCCGCGGACGGGCCGGCCGAACAGGCCGGCCCGCCCGCGCGGCTGTCGCACCGCGAGATCGTCACCGTCCTGTCCGGCCTGATGCTCGGGATGTTCCTCGGTGCGCTGGACCAGACCGTGGTCTCCTCCGCCCTGCGCACCATCGCCGACGACCTGCACGGGCTGACCGCCCAGGCCTGGGTGACCACCGCGTACCTCGTCACCGGCACCATCGCGACCCCGCTGTACGGCAAGCTGTCCGACATCCACGGCCGCCGGCCGGTCTACCTCGTCGCGATCGTGCTCTTCGCCGCCGGGTCGCTGCTGTGCGGCTGCGCGGCGTCCATCCACCAACTGGCGGCGTTCCGCGCGGTCCAGGGGCTGGGTGGCGGCGGGCTGATGTCGCTGGCCATGACGGTGATCGCCGACATCACCTCGCCGCGCGAACGGGGCCGCTACCAGGGCTGGTTCATGGCCGTCTTCGCCGGCGCCAGCATCGTCGGACCCGTCATCGGCGGTGTCTTCGCCGGCGCCGGCAGCGTGCTCGGCGTCACCGGCTGGCGCTGGATCTTCCTGGTCAACGTGCCGCTGGCGGCGGTCGCCCTGACCGTCATCATGCGCGTACTGCGCCGGGTGCCGCACCGGCCCGTACGGCACCGCCTGGACTACGGGGGCGCGCTGACCCTCGCCCTCGGCGTCGTACCGCTGCTCGTCGTCGCCGAACAGGGCCGCGGCTGGGGCTGGGCCTCGCCGCCCGCGCTCGTGCTGTACGCGACGGGCGTGGCAGGCCTCATCGCCTTCGTGCTGATCGAACGGCGCATGGGCGAGGCGGCACTGCTGCCGCTTCGCCTCTTCCGCGTCCGCAGCTTCCGCCTCGGCACACTCCTGCACTTCATCGTCGGCATCGGCATGTTCGGGGCGATGACGACGCTGCCGCTCTACCTCCAGCTCGCTCAGGGCATGAGCCCGATGGCGGCCGGCCTCGCGATGCTGCCCACGACGGTCGCCAACGTCGCGGTCACCCTCACCGTCGGCCGGCTGATGTCCCGCACCGGACGCCTGAAGGTGCACCTGGTGACGGGCGTCGGCTGCTTCACCGTCGCCATGCTCGTCTACGCCACGCTGCGGGCCGACAGCCCGCTCTGGTACGTCGCGATCGGCATGCTCTTCATGGGCGCGGGGCTGGGCGCCGCCATGCAGACCATGACGACGCTGGCCCAGTCCGAGGTGGAGCGCACGGACATGGGCGCGGCCACCGCCTCGGTGAACTTCTTCCGCTCCAACGGCGGCACGGTCGGCGCCGCGGCCTTCCTCTCGATCCTCTTCTCCCTGGCGGGCTCGCGCATCGGCGAACGGCTCGACGAGGCGTTGCAGCGGCCGTCGCTGCGTCGGCTCGCGGCGGAGCCCGACAACGCACACGCGCTGAGCGGTGTGGTGCGCCCGCACGGCGGCCTGAACCTGGAGGACTCCGCCTTCCTGCACACCCTGGACCCGCGCCTGGCGCAGCCCTTCCTGGAGGGCTACGTCGCCGCCATGCGCGTCGTCTTCCTGACCGGCGCGGCAGTGACCCTGCTGGCCTTCGTGATCGCGGCTTTCCGGGTACCGAACCTGAAGTTGTCGGACGAGTAGGGAAAGGGCTGTACGCTCGCCTGTCGGCCCGGCCGGACCGGTCGGGGACAGTCGAGGGGGAGACGATGGCAGTGCCGTTCGCCGTGGAGATCACCGTTCGCGGCTACGAGACCGACGCGCAGGGACACCTCAACTCCAGCGTGTACGTGCAGTACGCCGACCACGTCCGCTGGTCCCTGCTCCAGGCGGCCGGCATCCGCCAGTCCGACCTGCTGGACCAGGGTGTCGGCCCGGTGACCCTGGAGACCACCGTCCGGTTCCGGCGCGAGTTGCGCGCCGGCGACCGGATCTCGGTGGACTGCCTCTTCGAGTGGGGCGAGGGGAAGACCTACCGGATCGAGCAGCGCATGGTGCGCGCCGACGGCGAGGTCGCGGCCGAGGTGGGCAGCGTGTGCGGGCTGCTGGACCTCGCGGAGCGGCGGCTGGTGAGCGATCCGGCGCGGTTCTTCCGCGTGACGGCCAAGGAACCGGGTCTGTTCAACCTCTGACACGCCACGACCGCATGCGTCACACCTCTTGACCCGCCCGTCACCAGATTTTAACGTCCATTCACCTTCTGAATTCGGGGCGGCGATGAGGCCTGCCCATTGCCGAAGAGGTGAACTCATGCAGGGGATGCGACGACGCACGCTTCTGAGTGCGGCCGGTGGTACGGCCGTCGCCGGCGGGCTCCTCGGAGCGGGGAGCGCGCAGGCCGCCGCCCCGGCCGCAGGAGGCACGGCCGCGGCGGACGCGGCGCAGGGAGCCGCGGCCGACGGCCCCCGGGCGTCCGGGCCGTACGACCGGAAGATCCGGGAGCTGCTGGGCCGGATGACGGTCGACGAGAAGTTCGGCCAGCTCCAGCAGCTGCCGTGGACCTGGGACACCGGCCCCGGCGGCGGGGAGACCAAGGCGGTCGAGGACGCGGCCCGCAAGGGCAGGCTCGGCTCCGTCTTCAGCATCTTCGGCGCGAAGACCACCAACGCCCTGCAGAAGATCGCCGTCGAGGAGTCCCGGCTCGGCATCCCGCTGGTCTTCGGCCTGGACGTGATCCACGGCATGTGGACCAACTTCCCGATCCCGCTCGCCCAGGCGGCGAGCTTCGACCCCGAGGTCACCGCCGTCGACGCCGAGGTGTCCGCGAAGGAGGCCCGCTCCAGCGGCGTGCACTGGACCTTCGCGCCCATGATGGACGTCACCCACGAGCCGCGCTGGGGCCGCATCGCGGAGGGCAACGGCGAGGACCCGTACCTCACCTCCGCGTTCGCCGCCGCCAAGGTACGCGGCTACCAGGGTAAGGACGCCAAGGGTGCCAAGGACGCCAAGGACGCCAAGGGCCTCAAGGACAAGGACCGGCTGGCCGCCTGCGCCAAGCACTTCGTCGCGTACGGCGGCGCGGAGGGCGGCCGCGACTACAACACGGTGGACGTCTCCGAGTCACGGCTGCGCAACCTCTACCTGCCGCCGTTCAAGGCCGCGCTGGACGCCGGCGCGGCGACCGTGATGGCCTCGTTCAACACGATCAGCGGCGTCCCCGCGCACGGCAACCCCCACACCCTCACCGAGATCCTCAAGGACGAGTGGGGCTTCGACGGCCTGGTGGTCAGCGACTTCACCGGCGTCCAGGAACTCATCGCGCACGGCTTCGCCGAGGACGGCGCGGACGCGGCGCGGCTCTCCCTGAACGCCGGCGTCGACATGGAGATGACCAGCACGCACTTCGTCGAGAACGGCAGGAAGCTGCTGCGCGCCGGGAAGATCGAGCAGAGCCGGCTGGACGACGCGGTGTACCGGGTGCTCCAGCTGAAGTTCCAGCTGGGTCTCTTCGATCACCCCTACGTCGAGGAGAAGGACGAGATCACCGAGCCGTCGGCCGCCGCCCGCAAGGCGGCCCGCGCGGCAGCCGCCCGCTCCATGGTGCTGCTCAAGAACGAGAAGTCGGTGCTGCCGCTGTCCGCAGGGGCCTCCTCCATCGCGGTGGTCGGCCCGTTCGGCGACTCCGACGATCTCCTCGGTACCTGGGTGATCCCGGCGTCTCAGGAGAAGTTCCCCGCGGTGAAGGTGGTGGACGCGGTCAAGAAGGCCGCGCCGAAGGCGAAGGTCACGTACGCCAAGGGGGTGGACGCCGCGGGCGAGGACACCGCCGGCATCCCCGCTGCGGTGGCCGCCGCCAAGGCCGCCGACGTGACCGTGGTGGTCGTCGGCGAGCCCCCGTCGATCAGCGGCGAGGCCGCGGCGCGCAGCGACATCTCGCTGCCGGGCGCGCAGGAGAAGCTGGTCGAGGCGGTCGCGGCCACGGGCAAGCCGTTCGTGGTGGTCCTCGTCAACGGCCGCCCGCTGACCCTGGGCGGCTGGCTGGCGAAGGCTCCCGCTGTACTGGAAGCCTGGCACCCGGGTACCGAGGCCGGGCACGCCATCGCGGACGTCCTCTTCGGCACCGTGAACCCCGGCGGGAAGCTCCCGGTCTCCTTCCCCCGCACGGTCGGCCAGATCCCGATCCACTACAACCACGAGTCCACCGGGCGGCCGTACGACCCGGACAACAAGTACACGTCCAAGTACCTGGACCTGCCCGAAGGACCGCAGTTCGGCTTCGGCCACGGACTCAGCTACACCGAGTTCACTCTCGGCGCGCCCCGGCTCAGCCGCCCCCGCGTCGCCGCGCAAGCGCTGCGCAAGGGTGACACGCTGGAGGTCTCCGTCTCCGTACGGAACATTGGGAAGCGGGCCGGCGACGAGGTCGTGCAGCTCTACGTGCACGACAAGGCCGCCTCGATCACCCAGCCGGTCCGCCGGCTCCGCGGCTTCCGCCGGGTGACCCTCGAACCGGGCGAGCAGACCACGGTGCGCTTCCGCCTCGGCGCCGAGGACCTGGGCTTCTGGACCAACGACACCCGAGGCCGCTTCCTCCTGGAGCCGGGCGCCTTCGACCTCTACGTGGGCACCAGCTCCGCCGCCAAGGAAAAGGTCACCCTGACGGTCACCTGACCACCGTCCGGCCGTGCGGCACGGACCACGGCCTCATCCCACGTCCATATTCCACGTCCTCATCGCGGTGCGGTGGCCCCCGCGCCGTTCCGCACCGCGTCGAGGTACTCGGCCAGCGCGTCCCGGTTGCGGGTCAGGCACCCGATGCGGTCGGTCATGCGGCCCTTCTCCCGCTCCAGCGTGGCGAGCATCTCCGGCGTGGCATCGGAGAAGTGGATGTCCCGCGGCTTGTCCAGGCACGGAAGGACCTGCTTGATGATCCGTGTGGGCAGCCCGGCGTCCAGCAGCCCCCGTACCTGCAACCTGGACCGGGCCCTCGAACACGTCGTCAGCCACCCCGGAGTGTGGCTGACGACGAGCGATGAGATCGCGGAGCACTACACCCGGCACCACGCGTAGCCGCGCGCCGGGGCGGTGCGGACTAGTGGGGCGTGAAGAGCCACTGGTGGTTGTTCTGGTCCTCCGCCTGGCAGTGCCAGACGCTCAGGTTGCGGTCGTCGTTGTCCCTGTCCTGCGAGTCCAGGCACATGTTGCCGCTGGCGAAGTTGTGGATCCACCAGCGGTTCTCCGTCCGCTTCTCGACCCACCACAGCTGGTTGTCGTCCTTCGAGCCGTCGCACCGCCACTCGTCCACGCGTGTCGCAGCCGGGGCCCCGCCCTTGCCGGGCAGGTCCATGCAGAGGTTGTCCTTGACGTTGCGGATGGTGAAGAGCGCCGCGCCGTTCGGGCCGCCGTGGTCGAACTTCTTGTCCAGGGTCCACAGCTGGTTGTCGTCCGGGCTGTTGTTGCAGTTCGACTGGTGGACCGGGCCCCCGTCCTTGGCCTCGAACGTGGGGAGGTCGGCGCAGGTCCCGTTCGTGAAGTTCTTGATGAGGATCTTCGTGCGGTTCGCCGGCATGCCGTCGTCGGGCGCGCCGCCCCCGCCCCCGCCCCCGCCCCCGCCGCCGGCCGGCTTGTCGTCGGCGGGCTGCTGCGGCGCCTGGGTCTGCTGCTCCTGCGTCTTCTCCGGCGTGGGCGCCTGCTGCGTCGGCTGGGCCGGGGGCTCCTTCGGGAGCGCCACGCCCGCGTCGTCCGACGGCTTCTCCTGGGCGAGGCTGTTGACGGGCGCCTGATAGGTGAACCACAGGATGAGCCCGGTGATGGTGAGCGCGAGCAGCAGGCCCAGCAGCGTCATCAGCCAGTACGGGAAGACACTGCGCTGCACGTACGTGCCGTCCACCGCCGTCGGCTCGCTGCCCGAGCGCCGGATCGCCAGGCTGTACGGCCGCTGCTGCTTCGTTCCCGCCCAGGTGATCTGCCGCGGCTTGAGCACGGCGTCCACGAAGGCGGCGCGACCGGGCTCGATCTGCACGTTCGCCGGCCGGAGGTCGTACGAGAGCTCGTCGCTGCGGTCACCGCCGGCGATCGACGCGGTGAGCTTGGTGTTGCCGAGATTGTCCACGGCCAGCTTCGGGCGGCCGCGGAACCGGCCCTTGACGGTGTGCGGGACCAGCTCCGCCCGTATCTCCGTGAAGGGCGTGACGGTGACGTTGCCTTCGATGACGGTGGTGGCTTCCGGGTGTTCGGTAGGGACGACCTGGACACCGAAGGGGTGCGGGCCGGCCGCGGCGTCAGGGGTGCGCGGCGGCGCGAAGGTCAGCTCCACCGTCCCCGTCGTCCCCGGGTACAGCCGTACCGATGCGGGCTCCACCGTCGTGTACGGCGCGATGTCGCCGACCGGGACGAAGCGGTACTCGTCGACGACGTCTCCGGTGTTGCGGAGTCTCAGCCGTACGGACGCGGTACTGCCGGGATCCACGGTGGCGGACGAGGGTTCGAGGGAGGTCCAGATGCTCACGCACGCGACGCTACGGCAGGGCCCGACCGCAGGTCACGAGGCCACAGGGCAGGGGTGCTGCCCCTTCGCGCGCGACCGGCTGCCCTGTCGGCCCGGCGGCCGGGTGCCCCGGGGCGCCCGGAAGTGGCCGGCGGCACACCGCGGGGATGTGTGCGGCTGCCCGCTCGGGCAGGCGCGATGCCCTCAAGTAGGTACCGGAGGACGTTTCTTCTCCGGCTGTCGACCCGGAGGGTGAATTCCGGATCCTGTGTCCAGTACCCCGAGGAGAGCAGAGCATGTCGTCGTACCTGTCGCCGGGCGTCTATGTCGAGGAGGTGGCCGGCGGCTCGCGCCCGATCGAGGGGGTGGGCACCTCCGTCGCCGCCTTCGTCGGACTCGCGCCGAGCGGACCACTGAACAAGCCGACACTGGTCACGAACTGGACCCAGTACGTCGCGGAGTTCGGTGAGTTCACCGACGGGTACTACCTGGCGCACTCCGTCTACGGCTTCTTCAACAACGGTGGCTCCGCCGCCTACGTCGTGCGCGTCGGCGGCACCCCGGGCGGCGAGAACGGCCAGGCGCCCGCCGTCGAGCAGGCCGCGGCCCCGGCGGCGCTGCCGCCCGGCGAGCCGCAGCAGCTCGGCACCTTCAAGGTCGCCGCGCTCACGCCCGGCAGCGGCGAAGGCCTCTCCGTCGAGGTCACCGACGCCGAGGGCGAGGGCCCGGCCGAACGCTTCCGGCTGATCGTCAAGGACGGCGGCAAGGCCGCCGAGACCTTCGACGTCACCGCCAAGAAGGGCGGCCGCAACTACGTCGTCACGCAGGTCAAGGACCGCTCCAAGCTGATCTCCGTCCAGGAGGCGGCGCCGGCCGCGCAGCTGGCCCGGCCCGAGAACCAGACCTTGGCCCTGCCCGCGCCGGCCCCCGCGCCCGCCGCGGCCCCGGCTTCCGCCGCCGCGCCGACCGGTCACCCGGGCCCGGCCCAGTACCTCGGCGACTCCGCCGACCGCACCGGCTTCGGTGGCCTGGAGGCGGTCGACGAGATCTCCATGGTGGCCGTGCCCGACCTGATGGCCGCCTACCAGCGCGGGGCGATCGACCTGGAGGCCGTCAAGGCCGTCCAGCTCGGCCTGATCGCGCACTGCGAGCTGATGGGCGACCGCGTCGCCGTCATCGACCCGCCGCCCGGTCTGAACGCCCGCGGCATCCGCGTCTGGCGCCAGGAGACCGCCGGCTACGACTCCAAGTACGCCGCGCTGTACTACCCCTGGATCAAGGTCTTCGACCCGGCCACCGGTGAGTCGAAGACCGTCCCGCCGAGCGGCCACATCGCCGGCATCTGGGCCCGCAACGACTCCGAGCGCGGCGTGCACAAGGCGCCCGCCAACGAGATCGTCCGCGGCGCCGTCGACCTGGAGATGCAGATCACCCGCGGTGAGCAGGACCTGCTCAACCCGATCGGCGTCAACTGCATCCGCGCCTTCCCGGGCCGCGGCATCCGCGTCTGGGGCGCCCGCACCCTCGCCTCCGACCCGGCCTGGCGCTACCTGAACATCCGCCGGTACTTCAACTACCTGGAGGAGTCGATCCTGATCGGCACCCAGTGGGTGGTGTTCGAGCCGAACGACCAGCAGCTGTGGGCGCGGATCCGGCGCAACGTCTCCGCCTTCCTCGTCACCGAGTGGCGCGAGGGTGCCCTCTTCGGCTCCCGGCCGGAGGAGGCCTTCTACGTCAAGTGTGACGCCGAGACCAACCCGCAGGAGTCGGTCGACCTCGGCCGGGTCATCTGCGAGATCGGCATCGCGCCCGTCAAGCCGGCGGAATTCGTGATCTTCCGCCTGGCCCAGTTCTCCAGCGGCAGCGGCGAACTGGAGGAGTAGTCAGCGGTGGGGCGGTGCGCGCACCGCCCCACCCTCCTCCCCTCGCCGCGCACCGCGCGGCCCCTCCCGTCGGTCAGTAATCAGCAAAGGACACCCGACAGTTCATGAGTCTCCAGCCAGGTGACGCGCTCACTTCACACAATTTCGGCCTGCAGATCGACGGTGTGATGGTCGAGTACCTCCAGGAGGTCAGCGGCCTGACCATCGAGCAGGACGTCATCGAGTACCAGCAGGTCTCCGCGCAGGGCAAGCCGGTCACGAAGAAGCTGCCCGGCGTCAAGAAGGCCGGTACCTGCACCGTCGTGCGCGGTATGACCCAGTCCGCGGCGTTCAACCAGTGGATCACCGAGTCGGTGGCGGGCCAGATGGCCACGGCCCGCAAGAACGCCACCATCATGGTGATGGACTACCAGAACAACCCGGTCAAGCGGTACAACATGCGCCAGGCCTGGTGCAGCAAGGTCGACACCAGCACGGTGAAGGCCGGTGAGGCGTCGGCCCTCACCGAGACCGTGACCATCACGTTCGAAGAACTGGTCATCGAGTAATGCGCCGTACCGCTCCCAGGCCGCCGGCCATGGCGGAGCCTGCGGCTTCCGGTCCCGAGACAGGGCCGGAGGCCGCACCGGAGGCGGCCGGGGCCGCGGTCGCCGCTCCGGCGGCCCCGGCCGCCCCCGCCCCGGTCCCGCAACCCACCCTGAGCACCGAGTTCGCCTTCGAGCTGCCGCGCGGCTACGTCGACGAGTCGGGCACCGTGCACCGGCACGGCGTGATGCGCCTGGCGACCGCCAAGGACGAGCTCGTACCGCTGCGGGACCTGCGGGTGCAGGAGAACCCCGCGTACCTCTCGGTGGTGCTGCTCGGCCGGGTCATCACCCGGCTGGGGACGCTGCCGCTGGTGCACGACGGGGTGGTGGAGAACATGTTCGCCTCCGACCTCGCCTTCCTGCAGGACTTCTACCGGCAGATCAACGCCGAGGGCCACACGCGGGCCGGAGTGTCGTGTCCGCACTGTGAGCAGCCGTTCGAGGTCGAACTCGGCGGGAGCCGCCTGGGGGAATCGTGACGTACGCGACCGACCGCATGCATGAGGAGATCGCGTACGTCGCGTACCACTTCCACTGGAGCCACGCGGAGATCCTGGACCTCGAACACCGGGACCGCCGCCGCTATGTGGAGCAGATCGCCACGCTGGTGACGCGCGCGGAGGCGGAACGTTAATGGGAATGCTCGACCGGTTCCGGCGGGACCGGGAGAACGCCGGCACCGCCACGGGTGACGTGCCGGACGGGGAAGCGGCGACGACCGGCCGGACGCAGGGCGCCGCCGAGGACGTGCGGACCGGCCCGGCCGTCGCCGACGCACCGGCCGCGGTGCCGGCCGGTGCCGGCGCGGCGCCGACGGGCCCCGTCGGCCTGCCGCCGATCCAGCGTGCGCTGGGCACTTCGGGGCAGCACACGGTGTCGGCGCCGAACTTCGCCGGCTCGCTGGCGTCCTGGCAGAACCCCGCCTTCATGGGCACGCTCTCGCACGCCGTCCTGGACAGCGCGCCGACGGGCCTGATTCAGGGCGCCCTGACCCCCGCGGTGACGCCCGTCCCGGGCCTGGGCAACCCCGCGCTGTCCCTCCCGGTCGCGCACCCCGAGCCCGCGGACGGGGCCCCGGCCCCGCAGAGCGCTCCCCGAGGCCGCGCTCTCCCGTCCCCGGAAACGTCCGCGACCCCGCCGACCCCTCGCCCCCGGCCGGCCGACGCCACGCCGTCGGTCCAGCGGGCCAGGGGTCCGCGGGTCGTCCCGGTCACGCCGGCCGCATCGGCCGCACCGACGCAGTCGGGGCGCGTATCGGCCTCCGGCGGGCCGTCGTTGACCCGCGCGACGCCCGGCCCGGTGCAGCGACGCCTGCTGCCGTCGTCGGCACCGAGTCGTACGGAGCCGTCGCGTACGAAGCCGAGCCGTACGGAGCCGACGCGTACTGAGTCGACGCGAACGGAGCCGAGCCGTACGGCTTCGGGGCCGGAAGGTGTGACTCCCGCCCCCGCGGCCCCGGCGCCTTCGGAGTCGAGTCGTACCGTCCCGTCCGGGCCGGATGCAGGGGCGGAGACCGCGCCGGTCGCGCCGTCCGCTCCGGTCGCGGGCAGCGCGCCGGGGCCTGTCGCCGAGCCCGGCTCGGCTGCCGGGCCGGTCGGCGAGCCGGGGCCCGCCGTGCAGCGGTCGTCGGCGTCGGCCAGTGGTCCGGCGCTGCCGCCGGTGGCGTCGTCGAAGCGTCCGGCACCGCAGTCGTCGAACCGTCCGGCATCGCAGTCGTCGAACCGTCCCGCTGACCGGTCGTCGGACCGGCCGGTGGCGAAGTCCCCGGAGCGCCCGGCGGCTCAGCCGTCGCCGCGGCCGGCGGTTCAGCGGGCAGCGCAGCGGGACGTGCCGGACGGCGGGGCGGCCTCGCGGCCGGCGCCGAACCCCGGCCCGGCCCGGCGGTCGGTGCCGCTGGGTGAACCGGTGCGGCAGCCCGCACCGGGGCGCACCGCCGCCCGTCCCGCGATGCCCGTGTCGCAGGCACGCCCCGAGCGGTCGTCGGAGCCGTCGAACCCATCGAATCCTTCGAATTCGTCGTCGAAGCCGTCGAAGCCTTCGGAGTCGTCGAAGCCTTCGGAGTCGTCGGGGTCGCCGGCGTCGCCGGAAAACAAGGCGGCGACGCCGCATCGCGCGCCCGTGGCCGAGACGGGCGTTGCGAGTGCTGCCGTCGAGGCGCAGCCGGCCACCGCTCCCGTCCAGCGACACGTGTCGGGCCCCGGCCAGCGGCACGTGCCGGACCCGGCGGCCTCGGAGGCCTCGGCTTCGCCGACTCCCGCGGCTTCGCCTGCCCGCCCCACCAGCGGCGTCGGGCTCGGCAGCCCGGTGCAGAGGGCGACGCGCAAGGAGGCCCCGGGCTCCCGTACCTCCTCTGGTACGCCGTCCGCGAGTGGCACGCCGTCCGCGGGCCCGCGGACGGCCGCGGCCAGGTCGGGTGTACCCGTACGCCGCCCCGGGCTCGGCGCCCCCGTGGGGACGACGAACCCGGCCCCGAAGCCGCCCACCGGGTCGGCAGCTGCCGGCCCTGTTCCCGTCGTTCAGCGGTCGGCCGTGCCGTCCGCTGCGCCCGCGACGGAGCGTACGACTGCGCCCGCGACGGAGCGTACGGCCGCGCCCACGGTGGCGACCACGGCGGAGCGCGCGCAGCGGTCGGAGCCGGCCGAGTCGGGTGCCCCCGTGGAGCGCCCCGTCCAGCGGCGCCGGGCCGATGCCCCGCTCCTCGGCGTGGCGGCGGCGAAGCCACTGTCCACGTCGCAGCCGGTACTCCCGTCGAGCCAGGCACCGAACGCACGGACCGCCTCGACCGCTTCCGCCACATCGACACCGAACGCACCGAACGCATCGAACGCATCGAACACACCGGCCGCGCCGGTCGCGCCCGTGGCGCTGCGTCGCCTCCCCGGCGGCGGTACGGCGGCGGGCGGCGGCAGCGAGCCGAGGAAGACCGTACGGGCAGTGGGTGGTCAGCCCGCGGCAGGCGGTGCCGGAGCGCCGGTCCAGCGTGCCGTGCCGGGCAGCCCCGCGACGGCTCCCGGGAGCGCCCCCTCGCCCGTCTCCGCGACGGGCCCCGTGCCGATTCCCGGAGTGGTGCCCGCGGGGGCGGCGCCCGGACCGGCCCCCTCCGCGGCCCCGCAGGCGCCGGTCCAGCGGTTGACGGTGCGTCAGCCGACGGCCGCGGCCGGCCCGGCCTCGCCGGCCGCCGCCCCGGCGCACCCCGCCTCTCCGGCGCCCCCGGCCCCGGCGGGGCAGCCGGCCGCGCCGTCCGCGCAGGCGTCCCACGCGCCCGCGGCCCGGCAGGCGGGCGACCGGGCGGTCCCGCTGGCCCGGCCGGTGCCGACGCTGCCCATGCAGCTTCCCGTGCAGCGGGCCGCCGCGACCCCTCCGGTGGCGACACCGCCCGTGGCACCTCTGACGGCGCGCCCCATGACGGGACCGGCGACGACGTCACCGGGCACGGCAGCGCGGACAGCGGCACCGCAGGCAGCGGCGCCTCAGCCGGTGGCGCGGCCGGGGACGACGGCGCCGGCCGCGATGCCGGCCGGCGCGGCCCCCGTACCGGCCCCTGTACCGGCCCCTGTACCGGACCACGTACCGGCTCCCGCACCGCCCGCCGCACTCCCGGTGGCGCCGGTGCAGAGGGCGTCGGTGGGCACGACCTCGGCCCCCGCTCCGGCGACCCCGGCCCACCCGACGACGAAGACCTCGCCGTCGACCCCGGCAACGCCCGCGTCCGCCCCCGCACCGTCCCCCTCGTCCGCATCCGGCTCCGACCCCACCCCCACCGTTCAACGGGCCGGGAAGGCCAAGCGGTCGGCGCGGAGCACGTCGCGGCAGGTCGGCGGGGCGTCGCACCGCGGGGCCCGCACGTCGCGGCAGGACGGTGGCGCGCAGGCGCCGGACACCGGCGGGTTCGACGCGCGGGAGCTGACGGACGGGCAGGTCGATGAGTTGACGCACCGGCTCATCGGGCCGCTGACCCGGCTCCTCCGTACCGAGCTCCGGATGGACCGCGAGCGGATCGGGAGGCTGCGCGACCCCCGGCGTTGACCGGACCCGACTCTCACCCCGTACCGCCGCCGTCCGCCGTCCCCGATCCGACACCCCCACCGACCCGCAGAACCCATGAGCCGCACCAGGAAGGCCCGCCCCGATGCCGCAGGACCAGGATCCCGGTTCCACGATCTTCTTCAACCTGACCATCGACGGTGAGAGCCTGGGCGACTTCAACGGCTGCGAGGGGCTGTCCTCGGAGGTCGAGATCGAGCAGCGGCAGGAGGGCGGCAACAACGGCTTCGTCTGGCAGCTGCCCTCCCGCGTGAGCTTCTCGCACATCACGCTGACCCGGCCGCTCACGCCGGACACCGCGAAGGTGGCCGCCTGGGTCTCCTCCGTCACCAGCGGCGTGGTGCGGCCGACCGCGCAGATCGCCGCGCTGCGCGCGGACGGGTCGGTCGTCGCCCGCTGGGGGCTGCTCGACGTCCTGCCGGTCAGCTGGCGCGGGCCGTCCCTGGACCCGGCCAGCCCGGCCGTGGCGACCGAGACGCTGGAGATCGCGCACCACGGCTTCACGGATGCGGGGGCGGCGTAGATGGCGGGCAAGGGCAAGGGCGGCGCGGGCAAGAGCCTGGTGCGGGCGACGCTCGCCATCCACCAGCCGCCGCTCGGTTACAGCACCAAGCCGGGCGGTCTGATCACCACCTTCAACTTCGACTTCAACCCGGCGCAGCTGGCCCTGAGCCGGCGCGCCGAGTGGAAGACCACGCCGACCGCCGCCGTACGCGACGGCGCGCTCCCGGAGTTCATGGGCGCCGCTCCGCGCGAGATGACGGTCGAGGTGTTCCTGGACCGGTCCGGCGAGCCGGACAGCAACGACGTGCGGAAGAACGTGGAGGCGCTGTTCTCCTGCTGTGAGGTGACCTCGGCGAGCATCGCGGCGAAGCAGCCGTCCACGCCGTGGGTGGTGTTCGAGTGGGGGTCGTTCTCGACGGCCCGGTTCACCGCGTACGTCAGTGCCGTGGAGGCGCAGTACACCCTCTTCGGCACCACCGGTGTGCCGATCCGCGCCACGTGCCAGGTGCAGCTGCACGAGATCCCGACGCGGACCGCGGGCCAGAACCCCACCTCCGGCGCGCTCACGGCGCGCCGCGTGCACCGGGTGGTCGCGGGCGACTCGCTGCAGTTCCTCGCCTTCCGCGAGTACGGGGACGCCACTGCCTGGCGGACCATCGCCGAGGCCAACGACATCGACAATCCCGCACAGCTGCGGCCGGGCACCGAACTGGTGCTGCCGGCCGCCGAAGAGGTCGGCTCCTGATGACCCAGATCGGTTACTCCAACGTCTTCCACGCCAAGGTCGGCGGCGCGCCGCTGAAGCCTCAGCACGCCCGGCTGCTCGTCGCGGGCTGGGTGGACTTCGGGGCCGGGGTGCCCGGCGCCTTCCAGCTGACCTTCCGCGACCCGAAGCGGAAGCTGCTCGGCGAGGCGGGCATCAAGATCGGTACCGAGGTCGAGCTGGCGCCGGTCGCCGACGGCCAGGGCGCGCAGTCCGTGCTGCTCACGGGCGAGGTCACGGGGCTGGAGACGGACTACGACGGCACCGGCACCTTCACCGTTGTCCGCGGTTACGACCTCGGCCACCGCATGCTGCGGCAGCGCCGGGTGGCCGGTTACCGCTCCATGACGGCCTCCGACATCGTCCGCAAGCTCGCCGGCCAGGACCGGGTGCCGGTCGGCCGGATCGAGGCCACCACCGCCAAGTACGACTTCCTCACCCAGGCCAACGTCAGTGACTGGGACTTCGCGTGCCGGCTGGCGGACGAGAACGAGCGGGTGCTGTCGCTGAGCTCCAAGGGCAAGCTGCAGTTCCTCAAGGCCGACCCGGCGTCCGGCGCGCCCCCGGTGAGCACGCCGAGCGAGAAGAGCCCGTTCGTCCTGGAGGCGGGCGTGGACATCCTGCGCTGCCGGGCCGCGGTCACCTCGGCCGACCAGGTGAGTTCGGTGGAGGCCCGGGGCTGGGACGTGACGACCAAGCGGGACCTGGTCGGGCGCGCGAGCGGGGCCACGACGCCCGGTGTGTCGATCGGGACCACGCCGGGCCGGGCCGCCTCGGCGTTCGGCGCCAGCACGCTCGTGGAAACCGACACACCGCTCGACAACCAGGCCCAGGTCCGGTACGCGGCGCAGGCCCTCGCGGACGACGTGACGGGGGCCTTCGCCGAGCTGGAGGTGACGGTGCGCGGCAACCCGAAGCTGCGGCCCGGCGTGCCCGTCGCGCTCGCCGACGTGGGGGAGCCCTTCGAAGGCAAGTACACGGTGACCGCGGCCCGCCACTCCTTCGGCGACGGCCGCCACTACGAGACCCTGCTGACCGTCAGCGGCCGGCAGTGGCGCTCCCTGTACGGCCTCGCCTCCGGCGGCGCGAGCCTGCAGCCCCGGCTGCCGAGCGTCGCCAACGCCCTGGTCACGGACGTGAAGGACCCGCTCAAGCAGGGGCGGGTCAAGCTCCGCTTCCCGTGGCTGGACGACAAGTACACCAGCGACTGGGCGCGGACCGTGCAGTTCGGCGGCGTGAAGGGCGGGGGTGTCATCACGCCGGACGTGGGCGACGAGGTACTGGTCGCCTTCGACCGGGGGACCCTGGACCATCCGTATGTGATCGGCGGGCTCTACAACGGGCGGGACAAGCCGGATCCGGTGGACGTGCCGCTGTACGACGGCACGAAGGGCACCATCACCCGGCGTACCGTCGCCGACCGCAGCGGCAACCGCATCGACCTGCTCGACCAGCGCGCCGGCGGCAAGCGCGGCGTCCGGCTGAGCACCGGGGACGACAAGCTGACGGTCAATCTGGACCGTACGAACACCGAGATCACGGTCGACAGCTCCGGCAGCGTCACCATCAAGGGCAGCCGGTCGGTGTCCGTGGAGGCGGGCACGGACCTGGACCTGAGCGCCCGCCGCAATCTGACCATCAAGAGCGGCGGCATGCTCAACATCCAGGGCCGGGGGCTGGTCAACGTCAAGTCCCTCGCCGGCGCGGTCAACGTGGACGCGATGGGCGCGCTGAGCCTCAAGGCCGTGGGCGCCGCGACGCTCAGCGCCGGCGGCACCATCCAGGTCAACTCCGTCGCCAACGTCGGCATCCGCGCCGCCACGCTGATGCTCCAGGGTGTCGTGCTGGTCAACAACAAGCCCTACCCGATCCCGTGACGGCCGAGCGGTTCACCGGGAACGTCACGGAAGAGAGAAGGCAGGTGGCCCACTGATGTCCGGGCAGTTCGTAGGCTCCGGCTGGTCCTTCCCGTTGCGCATCAGCCCGACGGGTGGCATCGCCCTGGTCAGCGGGGAGCGCGAGGTGGAGGAGGCCATGCGGCTCGTGCTGGCCACCGCGCCGGGGGAGCGTCCGATGCGCCCCGAGTTCGGCTGCGCCATCCACGACATGGTCTTCGCGCCGATCAACGAGGCCACCGCGGGCCGCATCCAGCACGAGGTGTACGCCAGCCTCGACCGCTGGGAGCCGCGCATCGAGGTGGACGACGTCACCGTGACGGCCGGCGACGACCAGGGCGTGCTCTACATCGACGTGCGCTACTCGATCCGCGGCACCAACAACCCGCGCAGCCTGGTCTTCCCGTTCTACGTCATCCCCTCGCACGACGAGCCGGCCGCCGCCGGCTCCGCCGACCAGGGCGGCGTGCCCACCACCTCCCTCCGTAAGTCCGACGAGCACATTGGAAGCGACCGCTGATGGCCCTGCCCTCCCCGAACCTCGACGACCGGCGCTTCCAGCAGTTCGTCGACGACGCCAAGCGCTACATCCAGCAGCGCGCCCCGGAGTGGACCGACCACAACGTCTCCGACCCCGGAGTGACGCTGGTGGAGACGGTCGCGCACATGGCCGACCAGGTCGTCTACCGGCTCAACCGGGTGCCGGAGAAGAACCACCTGGCGTTCCTCGACCTGCTCGGCATCACCCTCTTCCCGCCCTCCGCGGCCCGCGCCGACGTGACGTTCTGGCTCTCCGCCCCTCAGGAGCAGCCCGTACGGCTGCCCGTCGGCAGTGAGGTCGCCACCGCGCGCACCGAGAGCGAAGAGGCCGCCGTCTTCGCCACCGAGCACGAACTCACCATCGTGCCGAGCGAGTTGTCGCATCTCGTGGTCCACCCGCAGGACGGCGAGGTGACCGAGCGGACCACGGACCTCGCCGAGGGCAAGGACGTGAACTGCTTCGCCGAGGCCCCGCGCCCCGGCGACCGCATGCTGTTCGGACTGAGCGCCGCCGTACCGCACTGCGCCGTCGTGCTGACTCTGGAGAGCCGCGTCGACGGTGTCGGCGTGGACCCGCGGCAGCCCCCGCTGGTCTGGGAGGCGTGGACCGCGGACGGTTGGGCCGAGTGCGAGGTGGAGCGGGACACCACCGGCGGTCTGAACCGCCCCGGCGAGGTCGTCCTGCACGTGCCCGGCGGACACGTGCTCTCCCGCGCCGGCCGCCGGGAGGCCGGCTGGCTGCGCTGCCGGGTCACCGAGCCCGCCGCCGACCAGCCGTTCTACGCGGTGTCGCCCACCGTTCGGGCGGCCGAGGCGTTCACCATCGGCGGCACCACGAGCGCCGTGCACGCCGACACCGTCCGCGACGAACTCCTCGGCGAGGCCGCCGGGCTGCCCGGCCAGCGACTGAGCCTCGCCCACGCGCCCGTCGTCGGCGACGTGCCGCCGCTGCTCCTCCAGGTCGCCGAGCACGACGGCTGGGTCGACTGGCAGGTCGTCGGGCACTTCGCCGCCTCCGGCCCCGAGGACCGGCACGTCACCCTCGACGCCGCCACCGGCGAGATCGCCTTCGGCCCCGCCGTGCGCGAACCGGACGGCACGCTGCGCCAGTACGGCGCCGTACCGCCCAAGGGCGCCATGATCCGGGCCCGCCGCTACCGCACCGGCGGCGGCAAGACGGGCAACGTCGCGCGCGGCGCCATCCAGGTGCTGCGCGACTCCGTCCCGTACGTCGCCGAGGTCACCAACCGCGAGGCGGCCAGCGGCGGCGTGGACGGCGAGACCGTGGAGGAGGCGAAGGTCCGCGCGCCCATCGCGCTGAGCGCCCAGGACCGGGCCGTCACCCTGCGGGACTACGAGGAACTGGCCCGCCGCGCCGCGCCCGAGACCGCCCGCATCACCTGCCTGGCCGCCGAACCGGACGAACACGGCGCGCACGCCGTACGCGTCCTGGTCATCCCGCAGGCCGTGCCGGACCCGGGCGGCCGGCTCCGCTTCGAGCAGCTCGTGCCCAACGACGCGCTGCTCGGCCGGATCACCCGCTACCTCGACGACCGGCGGCTGATCGGCACCCGGCTCGCCGTGGGCCCGCCGTACTACCAGGGCGTCACCGTCGTCGCGACCCTGCACGCGTTCCGCGGCACCGACACCGACCGGGTCCGCCGGGACGCGCACGACGCGCTCTACCGCCACCTGGACCCGCTGACCGGCGGCGCGCACGGCACCGGCTGGCCCTTCGGGCGGCCGGTGCAGGCCGGCGAGGTCTTCGCGGTCCTCCAGCGGGTGCCCGGTGTCGAGCTCGTCGACCAGGTGCTGCTGCACCCCGCCGACCCGCTGACCGGCAAGCGCGGTGACCCCACCGACCGCATCGCCCTGGATCCGTCCGCGCTGGTCTTCTCCTTCGACCACCGCGTCCGGGTGATCGGGGACGCCTCATGAGGGGATCGGTCGACGGGCTCGCCTCGTCCGTGCCGCTGAGCGCCATGCTGCCCGCCGTCTTCGCCGAGGACGACCTGGCCCAGCGCTTCGTCGCCGGCCTCGACGAGGTACTCGCGCCCATCCACAACGTCCTGGACTGCCTGGACGCCTACTTCACCCCCTCGCTCGCGCCGGTCGACTTCACCCGCTGGCTCGGCGAGTGGATCGGCGCCGCGCCCGACGGCGGCCCGGACCTGCCCGAGGACCCGGCGCAGCTGCGGGCCGCGGTCGCCGCCGCCGTACGGCTGCACCGCATCCGCGGCACCCGGCGCGGCCTGGAGGAGGCCGTCCGGCTCGCCTTCGGAGTGACACCGCAGATCGCCGAGAGCGGCGGCGCCACCTGGGACGCCCGGCCCCTCGGCCCGTTCCCCGGCGGACGCCGCCCGAGCCTGCACGTGAAACTCCAGCTCCCCGACCCCGGCCCGCACGACGAACACCGGCTGGAGCGGCTCGTCGCCGCCGCCCGCCCCGCGCACATGCCCTACACGGTCCAGGTGACCGCAGCCGAAAGGACATCCGACAGGTGACCGAGCACAACTCTGCCTCCTCCGCCGCCGGCGGGCCGGCGGACTGCCCCGAGTGCGGCACCCGTACGGCCCCGGGCCAGTCGTTCTGCGACGGCTGCGGCACGGTACTGGGCTGGAAGCCGCCGAAGCTGGACGCGGGCCGGCCGGGCGCCCCGGGCACGCCCGCCGGGAGCGGCGGCCCCGCTGCCCCGTCCGCCGACACCGTCGGACCCGAGGAGACGACGCTCCGTCAGGACGCCGTCGGCGGCACGGACGCCGCCGCACACCAGGACCCCGCCGGGTCCCGGAGCCCCGTCGACCCGCGGACCGCGGCGGCGTACCCGGGAAGTGCGGCACCCGACGCCCACGCCGAGTCTCAAAGCCCCGCGGCGGCCGCCCCCACGCCCCCCGGTGCCGCCGCCCCCGTCGACCCCGCGCAGGCCGCGCGCGACCAGGCTGCCGCCGACGAGCGGGCCGCCGCCGACGAGCGGGCCCGGGCGCTGCTCATCCCGGTGGCCGACCCCGAGGAGCGGGCGGCGGCGGCACCGGCCGTGGCGCCCGTGCTGCCCGGCCGGCCCGAAGCGGCCCGCCCCGTGGCGCAGGGGCCCGCCGTCGACCCCAATGAGGACGGCGGCCCGCCCTGCCCGTGGTGCCACACCGGCAACCGCCCCGACCGCCACTTCTGCCGGCGGTGCGCCATGTCGCTCGCCGCTAGCCCGGAGGCTCCGGTCCGGCTGCCGTGGTGGCGCCGGATATTCGACCGCCGCAACCGGCCGGCACCCTGGGCCGGTTCCCGCCCGCGCCTCCGCCGGGACCTGGGCTCCATCGTGACCTGGGCGTTCCGTCTGATCGTGGTCGGCCTGGTGGTCTTCGGACTCTTCAACATCGGTACCGCGATCGACGCCGTACGCGATCACTTCGCCAAGCGGGCGCAGGTCTCCCCGGAGGACTGGGCGGCGTCCCGCTCCTTCGACGACCACGGCCCGGACCTGGTCGGCGACAAGTTCAACAACACCTGGTGGGGGCCGGGCGTCTCCGGGTCGGCCGAGGGGGAGTGGGTCGAGGCGCGGTTCCACGACCCGGTCCGGCTGCTCGACCTGATGATCACTCCCGGCATTTCGAAGGACCCCGCCGACCTCACCAAGGCCGCCCTGCCGCACCGGATCGACGCCCTGGTGACCACGGCGAAGGGGGAGCACTTCACCCGGACCATCAACCTCGACCAGGGCAGTGGCGCGCAGCGCGTCCCCTTCCGTGTCGGTGAGATCAGTTCCGTACGGTTCACGGTGCGGTCCGCCTACGGAACGGGCGAGAAGAAGCAGGTCTCGATCTCCGAGATCGAGTTCTTCCGGCGCTCCCAGTCGTCGTCGACGTCGTGAGCCGCGCCGGCCGGGGCCCGGCCCCGGCCGGCACCCGCGCGCGCCGACGCCTCATCCCGCACGCCGGTCGCCGTTCTCCCCGGCCCCGTCGTCGGCCAGCGCGTCCCGCAGGGCGGTGCGGCGTCTTATGCCCAGTTTGCGATAGGTGCTGGTCAGATGGGTTTCCACGGTGCGGCGGGCGAGGTGCAGCAGGCCGGCGATCTCGTCGTTCGTGCGGCCGTCGGCGGCGAGCGCGGCGATCCGGCGCTCGCTGTCGGTGAGGGCGCCGGCGCCGGTGTGCCGGGCGGGCCCGCGCCGGGCGCCGCTGTCGCGCAGCGCCTGCTCGGCCTCGGCGAGGAGGCGTGCGGCGCCCATGTGGTCGGCGGTGGCGGCGGCCTCCCGCAGCAGGGGGCGGGCCCGGCGCGGGTGGCCGGCGGCGGCGAGCTGACGGCCGTGCGTGATCAGCGCCGGGACCAGTTCGAGGTCCAGCCCCCGTGGCGGACCGGCGTCCGCCGTCCGCTCCCCGGCGTCCGGTGCCGGCGTCGGAGCGCCGTCCCGCAGGACGGTGACGGCCTGTCCGGTGAGCTCCAGGCCGTGCCGGCCGCCCGTGGCGGCGCCCAGTACGCGCAGCGCCCGGCCCACCACGCGCGGGGTGTCCCAGATGGCCGCCAGCCGGTACTCCTCCTCGGCGAGCGGCAGCGCCTCCTCCGGCCGGCCGAGCGCCAGGTGGCATTCGGCGGCGGCCGAACGCCACGGGGAGACGGCCGGGCTGAGGATGTCCCGGGCCGACTGCCGCCGGCCGCAGTCGAGGAAGTCGTCCAGGGCGCCCACCTGATCCCCCTCCGCGGCGCGCAGCACACCGCGCGCGTAGAGGAAGCGGTTCAACTGCCAGCCGTCGGTCGACTCGTCGACGTGCACGTCCGCGGCGATGCTGCGGGCGTCCGCCAGCTGTCCGGAGCGGACCAGCGAAATGACGGTGTGCGCCCGGATGTTGGTGGGCGCAGCGCGCCCGGCGGGCACCCCCGCCGGCCGCCCGTCGGGATAGGCCTCCGCCGCGAAACGGCCGCGCGCCGCATCGGTGTCCGCACGCGTGTTGAGGAGCGCGTGGTGGGCCGGGTGCAGGGGCGAGAGACGTTGGGTCAGCCCGTCCCGTACGTACCGGTCGGCGTCCTCCAGCGCGTCCGCCCACTGGGCGACCGTGGAGGCCGCGCTCATCCGGTACGGCAGCAGCAGCCGGTCCTCGGGCGCCGCGACGAACTCCCGTATCCGCTCCATCGCCACCTCGGCCGACAGCATGCCGGCCGCCGCCTCGTACCGCACCAGCAGCGTGTGCACGGCCGGGCTGAGCGCGGTGGGCCGCCGCTGCGCCGTCTCCCGCAGCCGCTGGTGCACCTCGCGCCGGATGTCCCGGTCGTGGTCGGAGAGCAGGGCCGCCGCGGTCTGCACCGTACGGGCCAGCACCGGGTCGTCCTGGTCGTCGATGCCCCGCAGCACATCGAAGGCGGCCCGCGCCTCGCCGCGGTGGACGAGCGCGGTGCCCAGCGTGACCGCCGTCAGCACCCGTTCCCTGGGCGCCTGCTGGAGGCGGAGCGCCTCGGTCAGCCGGGGCACCCCCGCCGACCGTACGGTGGCGAACTCCAGCGCGCCGAGCCGGGTCAGCACCTCGGCACGGCGCTCGCGCGGCATCGGGGTGTCCAGCGCGCCACGCAAGTAGGCGGCGGCATCGTCGTTCCGGCCCGCACGCGTGGCCTCCGTCGCCGCGTCCAGCAGGATGTCGGTGACCCAGCCCACGCCTTCCGGGTGCGCCCGCAGCAGGTGCCAGGCCACCGCCTCCGCGCGGTCGCCCCGCCGGTACCGGTACGCCGCGGCCCGCCGGTGCACCGCGAGCCGGTCCTCCTCCGGCCAGCCGTCCAGCACCGCGCCGCGCAGCAGGGGGTGGGCGAAGAGCGGGCCGCCGTGCCCCGGATCGCGGCGCAGCAGGCCCAGCCGGGTCATCGCGGTGAGCCAGCCCGCGACCCGGGCGGCGCCCGCGCCGCTCGCCTCGGCCAGCAACGCATCGGTGATCTGGGCGTTGCCGTCGCCCGCCTCCTCCAGCTCGGCCAGGGCACGGGCCACGGCGGCGGTCTCGGGCCCGGCGCTGTCCAGCCACCACAGCACGGCGGCCGCGTAGGCCCCCGGGTAGAGGTCGGCGGAGCTGTCGGGCAGCGCGACCCCGTCCCGGCCGCCGTCGGGCACGACCGTACGCAGGTCGTCCAGCAGGGCGTGCAGGAGCAGCGGCAGGCCGGCGCCGGCGCGGACGCAGCCGTCCACCCAGGCGTCGGTCGCGTCCGCGCCGAAGGCCTCGCGGACCAGCGTCGCCGACGCGTCCGGGGACAGCGGTGCCGGCGCGTGCGCGCGCAGCAGCGCGGGCGACAGGGCGTGCGCCAGGCCGTGGCCGGGCGGCGCGATGTCGTACTGGACGCGCTCGCTCGCCACGAGCAGCACGGGCAGCTCGGCGAGCCGGCGGGCGGCCTCGGCCAGCCAGCGCCGCGAGGCGGAGTCGGCGAGGTGCACGTTGTCCACGGTCAGCAGCAGCGGCGAGGCGGACGCGTACGAGCGCAGCAGCCGCCACAGTCGGGCCGGCAGGCCGTCCTGGCGCGAGGGCCGGTGCGCGTCCTCGTCCAGCCCCGCGCACGGCGGCGGGTCGAGCAGCTGCAGTACGGGGCCGAGCGCGGTGCCGGCGCTCTCGGCGGAACATTCTGCCCGCAGGACCCGCATCCCGTGGTCCGTTCCGTGCTGTGCCGCGGCGTCCAGAAGGGCACTGCGGCCCGCCCCTGTGGGCCCGCGGAACAGCAGTAGCCGTCCCGTACCGGCCCGGGCGCGGGCGGCTTCGGCGGACAACAGGCCGAGCGCGGTCTCGCGTTCGAGAAGTGCGGTCACAGGTATCGACCGCCGCTGATCTCGTGGTTCGTCTCGTGGTCGGCCACGATTGCGGCCCGTACGGCGCCGGCCGCAGGCTGGACGGTGTGCGTACCGCTCACGGCGCGGGGCCTGACCGAAAGGGCACCCGACCGACGAGCGCACAGGCACGGAGAAGCACGTACCCACTGCAGCGTACGTACCGCAGGGCAAGCACGTAAGGGAATGTTTGTGCACGTTCGGACCAGGGTCCCGGTCGTCGTCCACGCGTCGGATCCGCTCTCCCACGCGGGGGCCGTCAGCCAGCTGCGTGCGCAGCCGGAGGTCGAGCTCGTCGACGACACGACGTCACCCCTCCCGGAGGGCTCGGTGGCGGTGCTGCTCACCGAGAAACTGGACGAAACGGCACTGGCGCGGCTGCGCAGGCTCGTACGGACAGACGGCTCCCGGGCCGTTTTGGTTACCGAGCTGATCCGGGAAGCGGAGTTGCTGCAGGTGATCGAGTGCGGCGTCGGCACCATCGTGTGGCGGCGCGAGGCCACCGGGAACCGGCTCCTGAAGGCGATCCTCGCCGCGGCCAGGGGAGACGGTGATCTCCCCTCCGACCTGCTCGGACGGCTGATAAGCCAGATAGGCAGCATGCAGCGGAACGCGGCCGGGCCGGCCGACTTCCCCACTTCCGGCCTCACCGCGCGTGAGGTCGACGTGCTCCGGCTGGTCGCCGAGGGCCTGGGCACCGGTGAGATCGCTGGCAAGCTCTCGTACTCCGAACGCACCGTCAAAAACGTGATGCACGGTCTGACGACCCGGTTGCACCTTCGCAATCGGGCCCACGCCGTGGCGTTTGCTCTCCGTGAAGGCTACATCTGACGGTTCGGACGTCCGTCAAGGGCCCCCGGGGCATCGTTGGGTGCCCCGTGTGCGGCCCCGGAACGGCTGCCGGCACCGGCCCCCGCGGACGACGATGGGGCGAGCACGAACACGCGGCAAGTGAAGGGCACGACCGTGATCCACGAGGTGGACGAGGTACTCAAGGGGCTGCTGACCGGCGGTGCGCTGGCGAGCTCCGGCGTCGAGATCGCCTTCGAAGCGCCCACCCGGGACTGGGCGGCCCGGCGCAACGGCCCGGTGGTCGACGCCTACCTCTACGACATCCGCGAGGACGTCCAGCGGCGCCAGCGCGGCACGGTACCGGTACGCGACGAGCAGGGAGCCGTGCGGTCCCGGCGGCAGCCGCCGCGCTGGTTCCGGCTGGCCTACCTCGTCACCGCCTGGACCAAGCGCCCGCAGGACGAGCACCGGCTGCTCTCCGCGGTGCTCGCCACCCTGATGCCGCACGAGACCCTGTCGCCCGACCAGCTGACCGGTCCGCTCGCGGAGCTCGGCCTGACCGTCCCGCTGACCGTCGCCGGCGCGGGCGCCGAGGCCCGCTCCATGGCCGACGTCTGGTCCGCGCTCGGCGGTGAGCTGAAGCCGTCGCTTGACGTCGTCCTCACCGTGCCGTTCCCCGCGTACCCCGAATACGACGCGGGCCCGCCGGTCACCGAAGGCGCGGCGGTGCGCGTCCGCGGCATCGACGGCTCCTACGACGACAACCTCGAACGCGCGCACCGGCCCAGCCACCTGGCCGCCGGAGGGGCCGCGCAGTGAGCACGTCCGCCACCACCGACGCACCGTCAGTTCCGTCCGCCGATCCGCTGCTCGCCCGCCTCGCCCGGCTGCGCGAGCGCGTGACGCTGCTGGTCGACGCGCGCCGCGCCACCGATCCGACCGCCGACGACCCGCTGCGCGGGCTGTACCTCTCCGAGGACGCGATCCAGCACCTGCTGCGCACCGGCGAGGCACCGGTCCCGGACCGGGACGCCGAGCCGGCCCCGCTCGCGGACGCACCGGAATCCTCGGCAGCCACCGCGGACGACCGGCTGCGTCGGCTCGCCGACCGCCTGGGCCTCACCGAGCTGGACACCCGCATCCTGCTCGTCGCCCTCGCCCCCGACCTCGACCGCGGCTTCGAGCCGCTCTACGGCTACCTCAACGACGACGTGAGCCGCCGCCGGGCGACCACCGGGCTGGCGCTGGACCTGTGCGGGGTGCCGCCGCACGCCGCGGCGGCGCGCGCCAGGCTCCACCCCTCCGCACCGCTCCAGGCGCTGGGCCTGCTCACCGTCGAGGAGCCGGAGCGCCCCTTCCTCAGCCGCGGCCTGCGCGTCCCCGACCGCGTCCTGGCCCACCTCCTGGGCGACGACACCCCGGACGCCGAACTCGCCGGCAGCGTCCGGACGCCGGCCGCCGCGCCCGAGCACGGCCCGCTCGCCCGCAAGCTGGCCGAGCGGCTGGCGCGCGGACCGCTCACCGTCCACCTGCGCGAACACCGCGCCGGCGACGGCTCGGCCTGCGCCGTGGCCGCGCTGCACGCCGCCGGGCTCGGCGCGCTCCACCTCACCCCGGAGGACGGGGCGCCGTACGCGGAACTGCTGCGGGAGGCGCGGCTGACCGGCCGCGCGATCGTCGTGCCGGCCCTTCCCGAGCAGCCGCGCACCCTGCTGCGCGCACTGGCCGCCGACGACGTCACCGTGCTCCTGGCCGACCCCCGCCCGTACGACCCCCGGTGGTCCGACGGCGGCCGCGACCCGCTGGTCCTGGACGTGCCCCGGCAGCGCGCGGGTGACGTGGCGGCCTGGACCGCGGCCCTCGAAGCCGCCGGCGGCCACCCGGCCCCCTCCGAGAACGCCGGAAGCCTCGCCACGGAGCCGGAGTTCGACCTCGCGCCGGTCGTCGCCGCCTACCGGCTCGGGGACGCCGCCGTCCGCCGGGCCGCCCGGACCGCGGTGGCGCTGGCGGAGTTCGACGGCACCCCGCTGACCGCCGCGCACCTGCGCCTCGCGGCGCGCCGGCAGTCCGCCTCCGGCCTGGAGCAGCACGCCCGCCGCATCAGCCCCGAGGTCGGCTGGGACGATCTCGTGCTGCCCGACACCCAGTTGACCGCGCTGCGCGAGCTGACCCGGCGGGCTCGCCACCGCGACCGGGTGCTCGGCGACTGGCGGCTGAGCGCCGGCGGTGGGCGTGGACGCGGCGTTCTGGGCCTGTTCGCCGGCGACTCCGGTACCGGCAAGACGCTCTCCGCCGAGGTGGTCGCCGCCGACCTGGGCCTTGACCTCTACGTCGTCCAGCTCTCCTCCGTCGTCGACAAGTACGTCGGGGAGACGGAGAAGAACCTGGAGCGGATCTTCGCCGAGGCCGACCGCACCGACGCCGTGCTGCTCTTCGACGAGGCCGACGCCGTGTTCGGCAAGCGCTCGGAGGTCAAGGAGGCCGGCGACCGGTACGCGAACATGGAGAGCGCCTACCTCCTCCAGCGGCTGGAGTCCTTCGACGGCATCGCGCTGCTCACCACCAACCTGCGCGCCAACATCGACGAGGCGTTCACCCGCCGGCTGGACCTGGTCGTCGACTTCCCGTTCCCGGCCCCCGACCAGCGCCTCGCCCTGTGGCGGCACAGCCTGAAGCACGTGCCCTGCGCCGAGGACATCGATCCGGGCCCGTGTGCCCGGGAGTTCGAGCTGGCCGGCGGCGCCATCCGCAGCGCCGTGGTCACCGCGGCCTACGCGGCGGCCGAGCGGGGCGGTCCGGTGCACAACGACGACCTGCTGGAGGGGGCGCGCCGGGAGTACCGCAAGGCGGGCCGGCTGGTGCTGGACGACGTCACTTGGTGACGGCCGGACGGGCGTGATCAAGCCGTTCCCGCGGGGCCGGGAGCGGGGGAGTGCGGCGGTGCCCGCGGGGCGGCGTCCGGGCCGGTAAGAGGCTGGGGCGCTGGTCACGCCATACCTCGCAAAAAATGGTTGCATTCCGGATCATACGCCGCAAAAGGCTGACCGATCGTTTCCGGACCGCGTGAGGACGGCGCCTTCTTGTGGGCGATGAGTGTCCACCGTGACGATCGCTTCCGTCCCGGTCGGAGCTGATCGGAGGCCGGGACTTCCGCACGGGGCGCCCCCCCATCGACTTCCAGGAGTCCCCATGAACGACCACCGCCTCAGCCTCGGCCCGGACGCCGCACGGCAACTCGCCACCACCACCAAGACCCGGCCGCAGATGCGCGGCAGGACCCCGCGCTACCTGCTGCGCGCGCTGCCCTGGGTGGACGTCGACTCCGGTGTCTTCCGCGTCAACCGGCGCCGCACCTTCCTGCTCGGCGACGACCGGATCACCGTCGACGCGGACGCCGCCGGCAACCGCCGGGTGATCAGCGAGGACCTGCGGGAAATACCCTTCCTGCGCGAGGCCGACCCGGCGCTCCTCGGTGAGCTGGCGTCCGGCTTCACCGAAGTCACCTTCGACGCGGGGCAGTTACTGCGCAACGAGGGCGACACCTGCGACCGCCTGTGGGTGCTGGCCATGGGCCGCGCCGAGAAGCGCGTGACCACCCGCTACGGCGACGAGACCGTCCTGGAGGTGGTGGGCGACGGCCAGTTCTTCGACCTCGACGCCTGGACCCGCGGCGAACCCATGCCGTACCAGGTCAAGGCGCTCACCCCCGGCGTGGCGCTGTGCGTCGAGCGCTCCGTGCTGGCCCGCCTGGCGGACCGGGACGAGGCGCTGTGCGCCGCGCTCGATGCGTACCGCGAGGGCGGCGATCGGCTCGCGGGCCGGGAAGCCCCCATCGAACTGGCCGGCGGCCACGTGGGCGAGCCCGAACTGCCGGGCACCTACGTGGAGTACGAGGACACGCCCCGCGAGTACCACATGACCGTCGCGCAGACCGTGCTGCGCGTCCACACCCGCGTCTCCGACCTCTACAACGAACCCAACGACCAGGTGCGGGCCCAGGCCGACCTGACCATCCAGGCGCTGCGCGAGCGCCAGGAAGCCCTGATGCTGAACCACCCCGAGTTCGGCCTGTTCCACAACGTCAGCCCCGGCCAGCGGGTCCAGACGCGCACCGGCGCGCCGACCCCCGACGACCTGGACGAACTCCTCACCAAGGTCTGGAAGCAGCCCGGTTACTTCATCGCCCACCCCCGGGCCATCGCCGCGTTCGGCCGGGAGTGTACCCGCCGGGGTGTGCCCCCGGTCATGGACACCCGCTTCGGCAGCCCGCTGCTGACCTGGCGCGGCGTGCCGCTGCTGCCCTCCGACAAGGTGGGGTTCAGCAACAGCTCCGGCGCCGCCGCCGGCACCACCGAGATCCTGCTCATCAGGGCCGGCGAGGCCGAGCAGGGCGTGGTCGGGCTGCGCCCCTCGGAGGTGCCCGACGAGGTCGAACCCGGCCTCGCCATGCGGAACATGGGCACCGACAAGAGGGCGATCACCTCCTACCTGATGACCGCGTACTTCAACACCGCGGTCCTGGTCGAGGACGCCATCGCCGTGCTCCAGAACGTCGAGGTGTCCAAGTACCATGACTACTCCTGAGGCCACCGCGCCCGAGGCCCTGCGCGCACTGCGCACGCCGGCGGGGCCCGGCTTCGACCCCGAGTCCGTACGGCGCGACTTCCCGGTGCTGCACCGGACGGTCAACGGCCACCCGCTGGTCTGGCTCGACAACGGCGCCACCACCCAGAAACCGCGCCAGGTCATCGAGACGCTCGCCGGCTTCTACGCCACCGCCAACTCCAATATCCACCGCGGCGCCCACACCATGGCCCGCGAGGCGACCGAGGCCTACGAGGGGAGCCGCGCGGCCGTCGCCTCGTTCCTCGGCGCCGCGTCCCCGGACGACATCGTCTTCACCCGCGGCACGACCGAGGCGGTCAACCTGGTCGCCCAGACCTGGGGCCGGGCCCAGCTCGGCGCCGGCGACGAGATCCTCGTCCCCGTCCTGGAGCACCACTCCAACATCGTGCCGTGGCAGCTGATCGCCAAGGAGCGGCGCGCCCGGGTGGTGCCCGTACCGCTGCTGCCGGACGGGCAGATCGACCGGAACGCCTTCGCCGACCTGCTCTCCTACCGCACCCAGCTGGTGGCGCTCAGCCACGCGTCCAACGTGCTCGGCACCGTCCCGGCCGTGCGGGAGATGATTGCGCTCGCACACCGGTACGGCGCCAGGGTGCTGGTGGACGGAGCACAGGCGGTCGCCCACTTCCCGGTGGACGTCCAGGAGTTGGACGCCGACTTCTACGTGTTCTCGGGCCACAAGCTGTTCGGCCCCACCGGCATCGGGGCGCTGTACGGCAAGCCGGAGGTGCTGGCGGCGCTGCGGCCGTGGCAGGGCGGCGGCAACATGATCGACTCGGTCGAGTTCGGCCGGACGACCTTCGCCCCCGTGCCGCACCTCCTGGAGGCCGGTACCGGCAACATCGCCGGCGCCGTCGGCCTCCACGCCGCGATCGACTGGCTCACCTCGCTGGACCGCACCGCCGTCACGGCGTACGAGAAGGCCCTGACGGAGTACGCCGTAGAGGCCCTGGCCACCGTCCCCGGCCTGGAGCTGCTGGGCTCGGCGCCGGAACGCATCTCCGTCCTCACCTTCACCGTCGCCGGGTACGACCCCGCGACGGTCGCCGAGTGGCTGGACCGGGACGGCATCGCCGTCCGCGCCGGCCACCACTGCGCCCAGCCCGCACTGCGCCACTACGGCGTGGCGAGCGCGGCGCGTGCCTCGCTCGCCCTCTACAACACACGCCGGGAGGTGGACACCCTGGTCGCGTCACTCCACAGCATGCAGCAGGGCGTGTAGCACGAAGGAGTGCCGCCGGAAACTGGTGCGCTTCCATTCAGGTGATAGCACGTGTGCGAGTGCATACGCATGGTTACTCATCGATCGCGAGGCGGCACGAGAGGTCGCCTCTCCGTGCGTAACCCAATGGAGGCATCGAAGATGAACCGCACTGTGAAGCGCGTGGCCGCCGTCGTCGGCCCGGTCGCGGCCCTCGTGCTGATGGCCGGTGGTACCGCCAGCGCCGACAACGACGACTTCCTGGACAGCAAGATCGCGTCCACCGACTCCGGTTACCAGAACGCGACGTCGAGCCACCACGGTGCTCAGAGCACCGGCGCGGGGACGCACACCTCGCTGGTCCAGACGGGCCACTGGGGCGACGACGACGAGGGTGGCGAAGAGAGCGACGACTGACAGGCGCTTCCATGCGGCTCTGCCCGCGTCGGCCCGGTACACACCGGGCCGGCGCGGGTACCCGTCGGCCGAGCGAGGTGGGGAGCGACACGTGGAGCTGCGTGATCTGGAGTTTTTCGCCCTGGTGGCCGACGAGTTGCACTACGGCCGGGCCGCGGCCCGGCTGCACGCGTCACCCGCCGCCGTACGCCGGCGGATCCGCGACCTCGAACGCGAGCTGGGCCTCGTCCTCTTCGACCGGACGAGCAGCCGGGTGACGCGCACCGCGGCCGGCGACGAACTGCTGCCCGCCGCCCGCCGCGCGCTCACCGCGGCGACCGAGGTCACGGACGTCGCCCGGACCCTGCGCGCCGCCCGCCTCGGCGAACTGCGCGTCGGCTGCGCACCGGGCACGGCCCGCCTCGTCGACGCGCTCATCGGCAAGGTGACGCGGGAACACGACGACGTGGCAGTGGTGGCCGTCCCCCTGTCGAGCCTGGAGGCCCTGGACGCGGTCGTACACGGCGACCTCGGCCTCGCCCTGGTCCGTGACCCGCTGCCGCCGCAGGGCACCTCGTCCCTGATCGTCGGCCGGTACCGCGACGACCACGTGGCCGTCCCCGCACCCGGCCCGCTGACCCGGCAGGTCCCGGTGCCCCTCGGCGCGTTCGAGGGCATGCCCTTCCTGATCAACGAGCGCGACACCGCACCCGGCGTGCACGACGCGACCGTCCGCTTCTTCGCCGACCACGGCGTGGCCCCCCTGTGGCAGCACCACCGGCTCCGCGAACCGGAGCAGCTGCTCTCCCTGGTGGCGGCCGGCACGGCCTCGGGGCTGCTGCACGCCCACCCCGCCGACATCGACGACCCCGCCAACGTCACCTGCCCGGGCGTCGCGGTGCTACCGCTGGCCGAGCCCGGCCCCGAGCACCGCTTCCACCTGGTCTGGCGGTCGGACGACTCCTCGGAACTGCTGCGCTCCGTCATCGACCTGATCTGCGATCACGGCTGTGACCTGGACGAACCGGACGAGGACCACGCTGCCGGCCGGCGCGTCACCACGTCGGACGGGCGCTGACCCCGCCGTCCACCACCAGATCGGTACCGGTGATCCAGGAAGCCGCGTCCGAGGCGAGGAACACACAGGCGTCCCCGACGTCCTCGGGACGGCCGAGCCGGGTGAGCGGCGCGGCGCGGGTCCACCGGTCCACGCCGTCCGGCCAGTCCTCGGCGAGCCCCGGTCGGCCGATCAGACCGGGGGAGACGGTGTTGACGCGGATGCCGAGGGGGCCGTACTCCAGCGCGGCGGAGCGCGCGAACATGATGAGGGCGGCCTTCGCCGCGCTGTAGTGCGCATGCCCCGGCGCCGGACTCGATCCCTCGATCGAGGCGATGTGGATGATGGAGCCGATGGAGCCGCCGCTCCCGCCCTCGCGCGTCATCGCTTGCACCGCGGCCTGGGTACAGCAGAAGGCGCTCGTCACATTGGTCTCGGACATCCGCCGCCAGTCCGCCGCCGTCATCTCCGCGAGCGGCTGCACCGGCTGGATCCCGGCGTTGTTGACCAGTACGTCCAGCCGGCCGCGCCAGGCCGCCGCCGCGTCGACCAGCCGGTGGCACTCCTCCTCCCGCATCAGATCCGCCGGTACGGCGAGCGCGTGGCCGCCCGCTCCGGTGATCTCCTCGACGAGGGCCCCGGCCTGCTGCTCGCTGCGGTGCCGGTGGACCACCACGGCCGCGCCCGCCCGCGCGAGCCGCCGGGCGATGCCGCCACCGATCAGCCCGCCGGCGCCGGTGACCAGCGCGACCCGGCCGGCCAGGCCGCCTGTCGTCGCCGTGTCAGGCATCGTCGGCCGCGCCCGGCGTGCCGTCCGGCATCCGCAGCGGGGCGCCGGGCCGGCTCAGGGCCCGGATCCGTGCCGCCTGCCGGGGGTACTGCCTGGTGAGGTCGTCCACGTCGCCGCCTTCGTAGTCGCTGGGCAGGAAGCCGGGCGCCATCGTCGTACCGCACAGCGACCAGCGCCCGCCCGGGAGCACCCGGGCGCCCATCCATGTACCCGCGGGCACCACGGTCTGCACCTCACCGCCGTCCCCGCCGAGCCGCACCACCCGGTCGGCGCCGTCCGACCCGAGGAGCAGCAACTCGGCGGCGTCACCGCGGTAGCAGTGCCAGACCTCGTCGACGGGGAGGCGGTGCAGGGTGGAGAACCCGTCGTCGGCCGTGGTGAGCAGCACGAGGATGGCCGTGCCGACAGGCCGGCCGGTGGCGTCCGGCGGCCCCGCCCACGTTTGGCGGAACAGCCCGCCCTCCGCGGGGAGCGGCCGCAGCCCGTACCGCTCGGCCAGCTCGGCGGGTGTCGTCTCGTCCATCCCCGGCCCCTCTCAGGTCGACGCGCCGGGCCGTCAGGTCGGCTCGGCGCTCCGGTACAGGCCCAGGAACGCCAGCCGGGGCGTGGCCCGTGCCGCCGTGATGCGTACCCGTACGCGGCCGGCCGTCACCGGCGAGGACAGGACAAGAATGCGGCTGTACCCGATCGTGGTGGCAGCCGCCGCCGGCCGCCAGCCCGCACCGTCCCACACGTCCACCGCGCACCCTTCGACCCGCTGTCCCCTGGTGATGTCCTCGCCCAGCCGGACGCGGTCGAACGTGACGGCCTCCGGGAGCGTCAACTCCAGCGCGCCGGTGACCGCGCCGCCGGCCGGCGACCAGCCGGTGGTGAGGCGGGGGTCGGCGAGCGCGGCGGCGGCCCGGCCGCGCGCCCCGGACAGCAGGTTGGTGCCGTACGTACGGTCCAGCGCGCGGCGGAAGGACGTCAGCTCGGCGACGTCGGCGGGGGCCACCCGGCCGTCCTTCGCCGGCGGGACGTTGAGCAACAGGACGGCGTTGCGTCCGACGGACTGCTCGTACAGGGCGACCAGTTCGCCCGCGGCCTTCGGGCGCTGGTCGGGGTGGTGGTACCAGCCCGGGCGGAGGGAGACGTCCGCCTCGCCGGGGAACCAGCGCAGCGACGTCACGTCCGGGTTGCCGGTGAGCCGTTCCCGGGAGCCGAGGTCGGCGCCGGACTCACCGCCGGGGACCTGCATGCGCACGCCGTCCCCGGTGACGGGCAGCACGCTCCACTCGGACTCGCGCGCGATGCCCTTCTCGTTGCCGATCCAGCGGACGCCGCACGGCGCCTTGAAGACCACGGTCTTCGGGGACAGCTCGCCGATGACCTCGTAGAAGGTGGCGAAGTCGTACTCCTGGGTGATGCCGGCGTCGGTCCACGGGTTGGCCCCGTCCAGCCACAGTTCGTCGATGGGGCCGTACTGGGTGAAGAGTTCGTAGACCTGGTTCAGGTAGTACGCGTCGTAGTCGTTGACCGTGACGTGGAACGTGGGCAGGTCGCCCCGGGCGACGGCCCGCGCGCGGTCGTCGCCGTCGACGAGGGTGGGGAGGGTGCGCGGGGTGCGGGCGCTGCCGTTGCCGTACCGGCCGTGGCCGCCCGGGGCGCGGTCGCCGTCCTCCAGGGTGGCCTGCTCCTCGATGCTGAGGACCTCGCCGGCCTGCTGCTTGGCGCGGATCTTCGTCACCCGGTCGGCGTGCCAGGCGTGCGGCAGCTCGGCACCGTCCGCGGGGGAGAGGTAGACGCCGACCTTCAGGCCGGCGGCCCGGGCGGCCCGTACGTACGCGCCGAGCACGTCGCCTTTCCAGGCACTGGCCGTGACGGAGTGCCGGGTGTAGCGCGTCGGGTAGAGGACGAAGCCGTCGTGGTGCTTGGCGGTGAGCATGACGAGCTTCGCGCCCGCCGCGCGGTACACGCGCATCCACTGCGTCACGTCCACCCGCTCCGGTGCGAACCACGCCGGGTCCTCGCACCCCGACCCCCACTCGCGGTCCGTGAAGGTGTTCATCCCGTAGTGCGTGAAGACGGTCAGTTCGTTGCGCTGCCAGGCGAGCTGGTGGGGCGTGGGGATGACGTGCGCGGCCTTGGCGACGATCCGCCCGTCGGTGTCACCGGGGGAGACGGGGATGATCGGCGCGGGGGCGATGCCGTCCGCTGCGGCGGGGTGCGCGCCGCCGGCCGCCGCAGCGGTCCGGGAGAGGACGGCGGAGGCGGGCAGCGCGGCCCCCAGGGCGAAGATCGTTCTCCGGGACAGGCTCATCGTGACCTCCGTGGGGTGTGGTGGACGAGCGGTGCGCGAGGAACTAGGCCGAGCGGTGCTGCCAGTACCGCTCGATCTCCTCCAGGGAGCGCCCCGCGGTCTCCGGGACGCGCCGGGCGACGTACCAGGCGGCGAGCGCGGACAGCACGGCGAAGACGCCGAAGACGGTGCTGCCGATGGCCGCCAGGACGTCGGGGAAGGCCAGCGCGAACGCGAAGTTGAGCAGGTACTGGGTGAAGGTGATCACGCCCATGCCGAGCGCGCGGGCTCGCAGCGGCAGCACCTCGGGGCAGTACAGCCAGAACACCGGGCCGAGCCCGAACCCGAACGCGAAGGTGTAGACGAAGACACAGACCACGGCGAGCACGGCCACGTCGGGGAAGAGGGCGAGCGCCACCATCGGCGGCACCTGCGCGGCCAGCGAGACGGTCAGCAGCTTCACCCGGCCCAGGCGTTCGATGAAGGGCAGCGATGCGGCGGTGGACAGCACCAGCGCAGCGCCGACGCCGTAGTTGGCGATCGTCCCCGCCTGGGATCCGTTGCCGTGCGTGAGGTGGGAGAAGATGACGGGCGCGTAGTAGACCACCGCGTTGATGCCGGTGAAGACCTGGAAGAAGGTCAGGATCAGGGTGATGCGCAGCGCGGGCCGGTAGGTGCCGGCCAGCTCCCGCAGCCCGGCGTGCTGCTGGGCCAGGCTCTCGCGGATCTCGGTGACCTCGGCCTCCGCCGACTCCGGTGTCGGACGCAGCCGCCGCAGCATCCCGCGGGCCTCCGCCTCCCGCCCGTGCGTCATCAGCCAGCGTGGGCCGGCCGGGCTGAGGAACATGCCGACCAGGAAGACCACGGCGGGCACGGCGCCCAGGCCGAGCATCCACTCCCACGCGGCCGCGGCTGACAGTGCGTCACCGACCGCGTAGGCGAGCAGGATGCCGACGTTGACGGCGAGCTGGTACAGCGCGGTGATCCGGCCGCGCAGGTGCTTGGGCGCCAGTTCGCTGAGGTAGATCAGGCCGAACATGTTGGCCAGGCCGACGGCGAAGCCGAGGACGAACCGGGAGACCATCAGCGTGCCCGCGTTGGGGGCCAGCCCGCAGGCGACCGAGCCGCCGACGAAGATGAATCCCGCCAGGATCAGCAGGTGGCGGCGGTCCCAGCGGCGGGCCGCGAGCGAGCCGCCGACGATGGCGGGCAGCGCGCCGAGCAGCAGCAGGCTGGTGACCAGGCCCTGGCCCGTGGCGTCCAGGCCGAAGCGGTCGGTCAGCGGTTGCAGCGCCCCGGAGATGGCCCCGGAGTCGTAGCCGTACAGCAGGCCGGAGAGGCCGCCGAGCACCGCGATCCAGTGCACCCGCCGGGGCACCTTCTCGCCGCTGCGCGGGGCGGTTCCGGCCGGGGACTGGACCTGGCTCACGAGATCGTCCTTCCGCACGCCATACATGGGACCTATCCGGAGGAGGTGTCAGGCTCGGCGACGAAAGCTAGCCTGTGCGCAAGTCGAGGGCAATGGTTCGGACCGAATGGATGGGTCGAGAGGTCCGATCTATGATGCGGACCAGTCATCCGATGTATGCATCTGTCCACTGTCGGAACCGTGGAAGGGCCAGGACGGAACCATGGAACGGATCGCCCTGCACACCCGGCTGAAGCCGGGCAAGGAAGCCGCGTACGAGCGGGTGCACGCGACCATCCCGGACGAGCTGGACGAGGCGCTCCGGGCGGCCGGGGTGCACGCCTGGCGGATCTGGCGCGACGGCCTCGACCTGTTCCACCTCGTCGAGGTCGAGGACTACCGGGCGATGCGCCGCGCGCTGGCCGACCACCCGGCCAACATCCCCTGGCAGGCCCGGATGGCGGGCCTGCTCGACGTCCCGGACAGCTACGCGGGCGACGACCACGGCCTCGACCTGGTCTGGGAGCTGCCGTGACCGACGTGCGTCCCGCGAGCGATACGAGCCCCGTGATCGACGCGCACCACCATCTCTGGGACCCGGCAGCCCGCGCCTACCCCTGGCTGGACCCGGTGGCGCACGCGCCGATCCACCGTCCCTACACGCCGGCCGACCTCCGGCAGCAGGCGGCCGCGCACGACGTGAGCGCCACCGTCCTCGTCCAGACCGTGGCCACCGCCGAGGAGACCGCCGGCTTCCTCGCCACGGCGCACGCGTCGGCCGGCCTGGTCGCCGGCGTCGTCGGCTGGGCCGACCTCACCGCTCCCGAACTCACCCTGCCCGACGACCCGTTGCTGGTCGGCGTGCGGCATCAGGCCGAGGACGAACCCGACCCGCGGTGGCTGGTGCGCGCCGACGTCCGGCGCTCGCTCGCCGCCCTCGGGGCCCGCGGCCTGGCCTACGACGTGCTGGTGCGGGCGCCGCAACGACAGGCGGCGCTGGAGTGCGTACGGGCCCTGGACGAGGTGTGGTTCGTGCTCGACCACGCGGGGAAGCCGGCCATCGCGGCGGGGGAGTGGGAGCCCTGGGCCACCTGGATCGCCGAGGCCGCCGCCTGCCCGAACACCGTGTGCAAGCTGTCCGGGCTGGTCACCGAGGCGCCGTGGCACAGCTGGACGGCCGATGGGCTGCGGCCGTACGCCGAGCACGTGCTGGCGGCTTTCGGCGCCGACCGGGTGCTGTTCGGCTCGGACTGGCCGGTGTGCGAACTCGCCGGCGGCTACGCGGCGGTGCGCGCCCTGACCGACGACCTGCTCGGCGGCTGCACGGCCACGGAGCGTGCGGCCGTGCTCGGCGGTACGGCGCTGCGGGTGTACGGCCTGGACGGCTGCGCCCTTGATGGCCTCGATGGCATCGATCTCCACCGCTCGGACACCGGATGACCTCTTGGGCGGCGGTGTCCTCTTGTGCGGTGGCTCGGCGGGGCCGTATGTTCGCGTCGCCGGCGCAGACATCCGATGTATCTCGGCAGTGCGGTCGACGGAAGGGACGCCACCGATGAGACCGACCCGCCTCGGCCCGCCGGACGCGGGGATCCAGGCCACGGCGCCCGCCGGGCCGGCCGCCACCGCGCGGATCACCTCCCTCACCGTCCACGACATCCGCTTCCCCACCTCCCGGGAACTGGACGGTTCGGACGCGATGAACCCCGACCCCGACTACTCCGCCGCCTACGTCGTCCTCGGCACCGACGCGCCCGACGGCCTGGCGGGCCACGGCTTCGCCTTCACCATCGGCCGCGGCAACGACGTCCAGGCGGTGGCCATCGCCGCGCTCCGCCCGTATCTGATCGGCCGCTCCGTGGCGGAGCTGTGCGCCGACCCCGGATCGCTCAGCCGCGATCTCGTCGGCGACAGCCAGCTGCGCTGGCTCGGCCCGGAGAAGGGCGTGATGCACATGGCCATCGGCGCGGTGGTCAACGCGGTGTGGGACCTGGCCGCCAAGCGCCGGGGCGAACCGCTCTGGCGGCTCCTCGCCCACGCCGAGCCCGAATGGCTCGTCTCCCAGGTCGACTTCCGCTACCTCACCGACGCGCTCACCCCCGGCGAGGCGCTGGCCCTGCTGCGCGCCGGCCGGGACGGGCTGGCGGCCCGCGAGGCGGGCCTGCGCGAGCGCGGCTACCCCGCCTACACCACCTCGCCGGGCTGGCTCGGCTACTCCGACGCCAAGCTCACCCGGCTCGCCGAGGAGGCCGTCGCGGCGGGCTTCACCCAGATCAAGCTGAAGGTCGGCGCCGACCTGGCGGACGACCTGCGGCGCTGCCGCACGGCCCGCGCCGTCGTCGGCCCGGACATCCGCATCGCGGTCGACGCCAACCAACGCTGGGACGTGGCCGAGGCCATCACCTGGACCCGCGCGCTGGCCGAGATCGACCCGTACTGGATCGAGGAGCCCACCAGCCCCGACGACGTCCTCGGGCACGCCGCCGTACGCCGGGCCGTCGCGCCCGTACGCGTCGCCACCGGCGAACACGTGCAGAACCGCATCGTCTTCAAACAGCTCCTCCAGGCCGGCGCGGTCGACGTGCTGCAGATCGACGCGGCCCGCGTCGGCGGCGTCAACGAGAACCTGGCGGTGCTGCTGCTGGCAGCGAAATACGGGGTACCGGTCTGCCCGCACGCCGGCGGCGTCGGCCTGTGCGAACTGGTCCAGCACCTCTCGATGTTCGACTACCTCGCGCTCTCCGGCACCACCGAGAACCGCGCGATCGAGTACGTCGACCACCTCCACGAACACTTCGTGACCCCCGTGGAGATCCGGGACGGGCACTACACCGCACCGACCGCACCCGGCTTCTCCGCCGAGCTGCACCCCGGCACGCTCACCACGTACAGCTACCCCGACGGCACGTTCTGGACGGCCGACCGCGCGGCCCGCACCACGGAACACATCGCGGCACACAAGGAGGAGCAGGGATGAACGACATGAGCGGCCTCTCGGCACTGGTCACCGGCGGGGCCTCGGGCATCGGCCGGGCCACCGTCCGGCTGCTCGCCGCGCGCGGCGCCCGCGTGGCCGTACTGGACCGCACCGCCGAAAGGACCGAGGACCCGCTGGTGTCCGGCTACCTCGCCGACCTCGGCGACGACGACTCCGTACGTGCGGTCGTCCAGGGAGCCGCACGCGACCTCGGCGGGCTGGACATCCTGGTCAACAACGCCGGGATCGGGGCCGCCGGTACGGTCGAGGACAACCCCGACGACGAGTGGCACCGCGTCCTGGACGTCAACGTGGTCGGCATCGTGCGCACCAGCCGTGCGGCCCTCCCGTACCTCCGGCGGTCCGCACACGCCGCCATCGTCAACACCTGCTCCATCGCCGCCACCGCGGGCCTGCCGCAGCGTGCCCTGTACGCGGCCTCCAAGGGCGCCGTCCTCTCGCTCACCCTCGCCATGGCCGCCGACCATGTCCGCGAGGGCATCCGCGTCAACTGCGTCAACCCCGGTACCGCCGACACCCCGTGGGTGGGGCGGTTGCTCGACGCGGCCGACGACCCCGAGGCCGAACGCGCCGCGCTCAACGCCCGGCAACCCATCGGCCGCCTCGTCACCGCCGACGAAGTGGCCGGCGCCATCGCCTACCTGGCGTCTCCCGCCGCCGCCTCGGTCACCGGCACCGCCCTCGCCGTGGACGGTGGCATGGCGGGCCTCCGCCTGCGCCCGGAGGCACAACGGTGACAGGCGCGCCACGGGACGCACGCGGCGCCGCCCCGGACGGCGCCGGGCTGACCACACCCACCGGGGCCGGGCTCCCGCGCTCCCGCCGCGCCCTCGGCCGCAGTGGTGTCCCCGTCACCCCGCTGTCCCTGGGCACCGCGCCCCTCGGCAACCTCTACGCCGCCGTCGCCCCCGAGCAGGCCGCCGCCACCGTGGACGCCGCCTGGGACGCCGGCATCCGCGCCTTCGACACCGCGCCGCACTACGGACTCGGGCTCGCCGAACGGCGGCTCGGCGCCGCACTGCGCGACCGGCCCCGCGCCGAGTACGTGCTCTCCACCAAGGTCGGCCGGCTGCTGCGCCCCGGCGGCCCGGGCGGCGACGACCTCGCGCACGGGTTCGCGGTGCCGGCCACCCACCACCGGGTCTGGGACTTCAGCGCCGACGGCGTCCGGCGCAGCATCGAGGAGAGCCTGCACCGGCTCGGCCTGGACCGCATCGACATCGCCTACCTGCACGACCCGGACGACCACGCGGAGCAGGCGTTCGGGGAAGGCTACCCGGCACTGGAACGCCTACGGGCCGAGGGCGTCGTGGGGGCGATCGGCGCGGGCATGAACCAGACGGCCATGCTCGCCCGCTTCCTCCGCGACACCGACGTCGACGCGGTGCTGCTCGCCGGGCGTTACACCCTGCTCGACCACTCGGGCCTGGAGGTGGTGCTCCCGGAAGCGGCGGCGCGCGGCCGGAGCGTCGTCATCGGCGGCGTCTTCAACTCGGGCCTGCTCGCCGACCCGCGCCCCGGCGCCACCTACGACTACGCGCCCGCGGCCCGGCCCGTACTGGACCGTGCCCTGCGCCTGAAGTCCGTCACCGAACGGCACGGCGTACCGCTGCGGGCCGCCGCCCTCCACTTCCCCTTCGCCCACCCGGCCGTCGCGAGCGTCCTCGTCGGCGCCCGCTCGCCCGCCGAGATCACCGACGCGAGCGCGCTGTTGCGCAGCCCCGTACCGCCCGCGGTATGGGGCGACCTGCGCACGGCCGGCCTCCTGCCGCACCATGTACCCGCGCCCTGAGTGGGCCCGGGCATCCGGTACTCAGCCCGTCTTTGCACCTCTGAGGCTGTCGAGCTCGGTGGTGCTCTCCGGTCGTCTGGTCGTTTTCCCGACGTCGTAGTGGGTTGTGGGGCGGTGGTGCTACGAGCCCAACGGTCTTCCCGGTCCGGTCCTCCCGGGAGTCCTCCACCACGAGGAGGAGGACGCTGCCGCCCGCCATCGGTGCGGTGACCTGCGGTTTCAGGAGTCGGAACAGGCTTTCAGCGGCCGAACCGTGACTGCAACTGCTCAGGGAGACGTTCGCCCTGGATCCGGATGTTGGCCGCGGCCTCTTCGATCCGATGCAGGTCGCCGGTTGTCAGCTCGACGTCGAGCGCGCCCAGGTTCTCTTCCAGGCGGTGCAGCTTGGTGGTGCCGGGGATCGGCACGAACCACGGCTTCTGCGCCAGCACCCAGGCGAGAGCGATCTGAGCCGGCGTGGCTCCTTTGTCGTCGGCAATCCGCTGCAGCAGGTCGACCAGCACCTGGTTGGCTTGCCGTGCTTCAGGGTTGAAGCGCGGAAGCAGGCGGCGGAGGTCGTTGTCGGCCAGCGACGTGCTGGAATCGATCTTGCCGGTCAAAAACCCTTTGCCGAGCGGGCTGTAGGGCACCAGGCCGATGCCCAGTTCCTCCAAGGTCGGAATGATTTCGGTTTCGTGCTCGCGCATCCAGAGCGAGTACTCGCTTTGCAGTGCCGTTACTGGCTGCACGGCGTGGGCGCGACGAATTGTCGCGGTACCGGCCTCGGACAAGCCGAAGTGCTTTACCTTGCCTTCGGCGATCAGCTCCTTGACCGTGCCGGCCACGTCTTCAATGGGTACGTTGGGGTCGACGCGGTGTTGGTAGAGCAGGTCGATGCTTTCGGTTCGAAGGCGCTTGAGCGAGGCCTCGGTCACTCGGCGGATCTGCTCGGGTCTGCTGTCGACCCCGGACATCGGGGTCGGCCCGTGCTCGCCGTGCTTGATTCCGAACTTGGTGGCGATCACCACCTGGTCGCGGACCGGTGCCAGCGCCTGACCGACCAGGTCCTCATTGGTGAACGGGCCGTACACTTCGGCAGTGTCGAAGAAAGTCACGCCGTGGTCAACGGCCGCCCGCAGCAGCTTCGTCATCTCGGCTGTGTCTTGTGGCTGACCGTAGAAGAAACTCATGCCCATGCAGCCGAGCCCGAGAGCCGAGACTTCGAGGCCTTGCCCTAGTTTGCGTTGTTGCATTGGAGATACTCCTGGGATATCGATCGTCCGACTCCCGCTGATTTCGTGTTCAGCCGGGAGCCGGTATAGAAGTTAGGTAGCCTTCCGGGACGCCGGCGAGACCCTAGTGATACAGGCATGTCCTCAACGCTATGGTCTTGGAGTGCACTCCAAGCAAGCGGAACGGACGAGAGGGCGTTTTCTCCCGTTGTTTCATTCCGAATCGGCTTGTCATTTCCCACCACACACCTACGAAACAGCTGCGAAGAAAGGCTCCGGCCATGACGCGGAGTGAGCAGAAGGCCACGGCGGACGCAGACGCCCTCCGGCCCGATCGCGCCGACCCGCCTCCGAGGAGGCGGACACCTTCTTCCGTACCCGCTCGCCCGGCCGGCTTCTGGCCACCGCAGTCCCCTGAACCGACCCCTGGTTCCCCCGACCGACAGGACTTCTGGAAACGCGCTTCATGCGGAACCGGGTCCTCGGCGACCGCCGGGAGGCATAGTGCGTCCGTCGTCGTCCTGGACGAGCAGGGGACCACGGTCAGGCTGGACTCGGCCGGGTGGTGCAACACCTTGCCCCGGACCGCACCTCGTCGGCAGATCCTGGACGATGGTTCGGCTGGGCCCCACCGACGATGCCGCGGCCGGCCAATGGCAGCACGGTGACCGGGACATCCTGGTGGTGATGGACGCGGGTCACGACGTGCTGCGCCTGGCCCGGGTGCTGCGCGACCTTCCCGTCGAGCTGGTCGGACGCCTGCGCTCGGACCGCGTCCTGCGGCTTCCCGAGCCGCCGCGAGGTGATGCGGCGCACCTCGGCGAGGTGCGGTATGTCTCGGCGCATGCTCAACTTCCTGGTATGTGCATGAGATTCACCTGAAGTCAAGGAAGTGGTTGCCCCAGGCACAAGAGACCCCCGAGGCGACCTTCCACCCGGGATAAAGGTCTTATCGAACGCATGGGTCCGTGCGGCCGCTGTGCCCGAACGCAGTTCATGCCCTGCGTCCGACGCTCGTCGGGACGGAAGCCGCCGGATCAGCGGAGTTCGATCGCCGTCAGTGCCACCGCCAGCGGGCCGGGGACGAGGAAGAGCAGCGGTGGCAGCGTCCACGCGCACACCGCTGCCGTGCCGAGCGCGAGCAGGATGAGCAGACTTCCGGGCAGGTCCCGTGCGGTGCGGGCCGCGCTCGCCCGGACTGCGGCGCGCCAGCCGCCCGCCGTATCGTGCCGGGCACACGCACGCAGCCCCGTCGCCGCCAACACCGTCCCCACGGCCGCCAGGAACACCGCGAACGGCACCGCGCCCGGCAGGCCGGCGGCTGCGAGTGCCGCGTCCGCCGCGAACAGCGCGCCGAACGCGAGCAGCAGTCCGCCAGCGGCCAGGTCGGCGCGCCACCGCCGGGCCCGCAGCGCTCGGACGTAGTGGCCGGCGGTGCACGGTTCGGCGTACCGCTGACGCCGTCGCAGCAGGGCGCAGGCCGTGGCGAGCGCGGCCGGTACGGTCACCAGCGGCAGACAGGCCACCGCCGTGACCAGGCCGACGGCGAGCACGTCGGCGAACAGTTCGAAGCGCGGGCCGAACAGCTCGCCCGGCTCCCGCCGTCCGGAGGCGGAGTCGGTCGCGGTGCTCATCCCTTCACCCCCGAGTTCGCCATGCCCTCGACCAGGAATCGCTGGAAGGCGAGGAAGAACAGCACGATCGGCAGCAGCGCGAAGACCGACATCGCGAACATCGGGCCGTAAGCGGACTGGCTGGAGGTGTCCACGAACGTGCGCAGCGCCAGGGTGAGGGTGTATTTGCCGGGTTCGAAGAGGTAGATGAGCTGGGTGAAGAAGTCGTTCCAGGTCCAGATGAAGGTGAAGATCGCGGTGGTGATCAGCGCGGGCCGGGTGAGCGGCAGCACGACCCGCGCGAAGGTACGGAACGGGCCGCAGCCGTCGATCTTCGCGGCCTCCTCCAGCTCGCGTGGCAGGCCGCGCATGAACTGCACGATGAGGAAGACGAAGAACGCGTCGGTGGCCAGGAACTTCGGCAGCACCATCGGCCAGAAGGTGTTCACCATGCCGAGCTGGTTGAAGACGATGTACTGCGGGATGAGCACCGCGTGGTGCGGCAGCATGATCGTGGCGATCATGAAGGCGAACAGCGGCCCGCGCAGCTTGAACCGCAGCCGCGCGAAGGCGTACGCGGCGAGCGAGCAGCTGAGGACGTTGCCCAGTACGGCGCCGACGGAGATGGTCAGCGAGTTGCCGAACAGCTTCAGCAGGCTGACGCCCTGGATGCCGGCCGCCGCCGTCGTGTAGTTCTCGGTGGCGAGCCGGGACGGCAGCAGCGCGAGGCTGGCGAGCACCTCGTCGGCCGGCTTGAAGGACGTCGCGACCAGCCAGCCCAGCGGGTACAGCATGACCAGCAGGACGAGGAGACAGCCGGCGTGCAGGGCGATGCGGGAGCGGGTGGCGGTCATCAGCGGCCCTCCTCGTTCGCGTAGAAGACCCAGGAGCGCGAGGTGCGGAAGAGCACCGCGGTGACGATCCCGATGGCGATGAGCAGCACCCACGCCATCGCGGAGGCGTAGCCCATGTGCGAGGCGGTGAAGCCGCGGTCGTAGAGGTAGAGCGTGTAGAAGAGGGTGGAGTCGGCGGGGCCGCCCCGGCCGCCGCTCACCGCGAACGCCGGGGTGAAGACCTGGAACGCCTGGATGGTCTGCAGTACCAGGTTGAAGAAGAGCACCGGGGACAGCATCGGCAGGGTGATCGAGACGAACTGCCGCCACCGGCCGGCGCCGTCCACCGCCGCCGCCTCGTACAGCTCCTTCGGTATCTGCTGGAGCCCCGCCAGGAAGATCACCATCGGCGCGCCGAACTGCCACACCGTCAGCAACGCCACCGACAGCAGCGCCCAGCCGGGCTTGTTGATCCAGCCGCCGGTGTGCAGGCCGAGGGAGCCGAGGACGTTGTCGACCGTGCCGCCGTCGTTGAACAGGGCCCGCCACACCAGCGCGATGCTCATGGACGCGCCGAGCAGCGAGGAGGCGTAGAACGCCGACCGGTAGAAGGCCTTGCCGCGCTTCATCGACTTGAGCGCCAGCGCGACCGCCAGCGCCAGGGCGAGCTGCAAGGGGACCGCGATCACGACGTACAGCAGGGTGTTCAGGACCGAGCGGAGCAGCCGCGGATCCTCGGTGAACATCTGCGTGTAGTTGCGCAGGCCCACCCACGACGGCGGGTCGAAGAGGTCGTAGTCCGTGAAGGAGAGGTAGAGGGAGACGGCCATCGGGAGGAGGGTGAGGACGACGGCGCCCAGCACCCACGGGGAGAGGAACACCCAGGCGGCGCCCTCCCGTTCCCGCTTCGGGCGCCGTTTCCGGTCCTGCTCCGCGGGGGCCGGGCGCTGCCGGGGGAGCGCCCCCGGGGCTGCTGCCTTGTCCATCGCTCGGGTGCTCACGGCCTCAGCTCCGTCCGTGCCTCGGTCAGGAAGTCCTCGGCGACCTCCCGGGGCGACGCCTGCTCGAAGGACACCTGGTCGTAGTCGCGGCCGAAGGTCGACTGCAGCCCGTTGTCACCGCGCGGCGGCGCGGCCGGCGGGTCCTTCAGCTTGCCCTGCAAAGATTCCTGAAGCCCGGCGACCTGCTGCTGGAAGCCGGTGACCGTCGGCAGGACGCGGGTCCGCTGGTGGCTGTTGACCGGGGTGCCGCGGTCCACGCCGAGGATGTCGGCGGCCTTGTCGGAGTTGAGCAGGAAGTCGATGAAGCGGGCCGCCTCGCGCGGGTGCGCGCTGTCGGCGGCGATGCCGAGGAGCATCGACGGCTTGTAGTACTGGCCGGGGGTGCCGTCCGGGCCCGCCGGCATCGGCGCGAGCGCCAGCCGGTCCCCGTACATCGCCTCGTACCCGGCCGACGGGGCGTCCCAGTTGAACTCCGCGACGGCCCGTTTGCGGCCCATCGGGGAGTCCTCGACCGCCCCTCCCGCCATCTGCGTGGTGTCCTCGGCACTGCTGACCAGCCCCGCCTTGCGCAGCCGGGAGGTGAACGTCCAGAACCGCGTGAGGTCCGCCGCTGTGAACGCGGCCTGCCCGTCCTCGCCGTACAGCCGCTTGCCCTGACCCCGCAGCCAGACCTCGAACCAGTCCTCCATCTGACCGGGGTCGGTCATCGGCCGCTCGTACCCGGCGGCCTTCAGCTTCCGCACAGCGCTCACCCAGTCGTCCCAGGTCCAGCCCGGTTTCGGGGCGGCGAGCCCGGCCTTCCGCCAGGCTGCCTTGTCATACGCCATGGCCTGCGTGCCGACGCCCATGGGCAGCGCGTACTGCACGCCGTCCACCTGCCCGGTCTTCAGCAGCCCCGGATCCATCTCCTTCGTCGGCAGCGTGCCGCGCTGGGTCTTGAGGTCCAGCAGCACGTCGGAGCCCGCGTACTGGCTGATCTGCCGGTAGTCCAGCTGGATGAGGTCGGGCACGTCGCCGCCGGCCGCCTGCGTGGCCAGCTTCTGCTTGTAGGACTCGTAGGTGGAGTAGGAGGTCTGGATGTCGATGTCCGGGTGCGCCTTCTCGAAAGCGGCGACCGCCTGCTCGGTACGCGCCGCCCGGTCCGCGTTGCCCCACCAGGTGAAGCGGAGCGTGACCTTGCCGCCGGCGGCGGTGGACGCGCCACCGCCGCCGCAGCCCGCGAGGGCCAGACACAGGACGAGGACCGCGGTCGCGGCCGTTCTGATCCGCCGCATGGTCATTCGCCGTAGTACGGGAGCGTGGTGCCGGGCAGTTCGTACTCGTCGCGGCGGCCGCACATGCCGTACCCGCCGCGCCGGGTCGGTCCCGCGGCCCGCACCCCGCCCTCGGCCAGGTGCGTCGCGTCCCCCTGCCCGAGCGCGTCCAGGTGCGTTCCGGTGCGTTCGGCCGCGGCCAGCGCCCCCTCGCGCCAGCGCTCCCGCCAGTCCGTGATTTTCGGCGCGACGAGCCGGGCCGCGGCCTCGTGGAACGCGCGCAGCGGGGAGTCGTCACCGTCCGCCAGCGCCGTACGCAACGCCTGGTACCCCTCGACGGCGAGGTCCCGGCGCTTGCGTGCCGCGGCCTCCGCCTCGGGCCCCTCCCTCGCGGGCAGTGCGGCGGCCGCCGCGTACGCCGCGGGGTCGGCCAGCACCTCGGGCGGGAAGGTGAAGACCGCGTCGCCCGCCTCCGGCAGCCCGCCGTTCTGCATCAGCACCGTCACCCGCAGCCCGCCGCCGTTGACCATGCGGTGCACGGTTCCCGGCGTGAACCACGCGATGACGCCAGGCTCCAGTGGCGTCTCGCGGTAGCCGTCCGCGATGCCGAGCGTCTGCACGGCGCCCCGGCCGCCGGTGACGACGTACGCCTCCGTACAGGCCAGATGGAGGTGCGGGCTGCCCCCGCACACGCCGTCGGCGGCCTCCCACTCGTAGGCGCCGATGTGCGAGAGACCGATGCCGCCCGGCAGCGGTGCGTCCATGACCATGACCGGCTCCCCTCTTACCAGGCCAGCGACTTCAGGTGGGCTTCGATGCGGTACGGCTCCCACGCCCCGTCGGCGACCACCACCCGGTACCGGTACGCGAAGGAGTCGCCCGGCTCCAGCGCGAACTCCTCGAAGAACGCCCACGAGAACGCCACGGTCGGCACCGGTTCGGAGCGCACGAACCAGTGCGAGGCGTGCACCGCTTCGGTGTTCTCCGGCGCGTGCGCGAAGACCAGCGTGGACTGCGCGTCCACGTCGTCGTGCGCCCCGACGAGCGCGAGCCAGGGCTGCTCGGCGGCCGGCGTGCCCATCGTCTCCTCGTCCGTAGCGGGGCCGGCCGGCGTCAGCACCTGCCCGCCCGTGAAGTCGCGCGGCCCGCGCCAGTGCAGCCCGGTGTAGCCCGCCATCTCGCGACCCGCCGTCGTCGGCGACCCGAAGTGCAGTGCCTCGTCTCGGATGTTGGTGAGGTGGAGGGACCAGTCGATGGCGTACGCGCCCGCCTCGGCGTCGACCGCGTGCACCGTGACCGTGCGCCGCTCCCGCGCCCACTCAGCACCGCCGTTCTCCACCCAGGTCAGCGCCTCGGTGAAGGCCAGCCGGTCATCGGAGACGTCGAAGGCGTCGAACCCGTCGTGGCGCATCGAGCCGACGCGCTCGTGGAGCGGCAGGTAACCCTCGCCGTGAACGTAGGAGTTGCCGCCCCAGAAGTTCTGCCCGGACAGGTGGCTGGCGGTCATCTGCAGGCCCTTGTGCCAGCGGTGGTCATGCGGCCGGTAGCCGCTGACCAGGTTGCCGGCGAGGGTACGCAGCGGGTGCACGTAGGGCTTGCGGGACTCGAAGGCCACCGGGTCCGGGGCGTAGACGTAGGACAGCAGCTCGGTGCCGGCGGCGGCCACGCGGATGCGCTCGCCGTGGGTGTGGGTGACGGTGATCGGCGTCGCGGTGCCGGTGTGCGGGATCGGTGCTGCGCTCATGCTGCGGTCACTGCTCCTTCGGTGCCCAGTCGGGGTGGTTGCCGTGCATGGCGTGGTAGTACGGGTCCTCCGGACCGATCTCGCCGGCGCGTACCGGCTGCCCGGTGAACGCCGACTTGTAGAGCGCGGCGAGGAACTCCAGCGTGCGGCGCGCCGCCACGCCGCTGCCGGGTGGGCGCACCCCCTTGGCCATCGCGTCGAGGAAGCCGTCGAGCTGCGCGGCGTGCGAACTGGGCACGTCGGCGGCGGGGGAGCGCCAGTGCGCGGTGCGCGCGTCGTCGCGGCGGTGCACGGCCGGGGTGTACGCCCAGTCGTCGTTGGCGTGCCCGTACAGGTGCGTCAGCTCGACCGTGGCGTGCGCGCAGTCGATGCGGATGCGGCTCACCTCGTCCGGGCTGAGCACGCTGTTGACGACGGTGGCCATGGTGCCGTCGGCGAAGCGCACCAGCGCGGTGGAGACGTCCTCGCTCTCCACGTCGTGCACCAGCCGGCCCGCCATCGCGCGGACCTCTTCCCACTCGCCCAGCAGATGCAGCAGCAGGTCCATCTGGTGGATGCCGTGCCCCATCGTGGGCCCGCCGCCCTCGGTGGCCCACCGGCCGCGCCAGGGCACGGAGTAGTACGCCCGGTCCCGGTACCAGGTGGTTTGGCAGTGTGCGACCAGCGGTCGGCCGAGCTCTCCGGAGCGCAGCAGTTCGCGTGCGTGCACCGCGCCCGATCCGTACCGGTGCTGGAAGACGACGGAGGCGTACGGGCCGCCGGGGCCGCCCTCCTCGGTGCCTTCCGCCGCCGCGATCGTGTCGTACTCCGCGAGCGAGAGACACAGCGGCTTCTCGCACAGCACCCAGGCTCCCGCCCGCAGCGCGGCCCGGGTCTGTTCCGCGTGCAGCGCGGGCGGGGTGCCGAGGAGGACGAGGCCGGGGCGTTCGGCGGCGAGCATCTCATCGAGGCCGCCGTAGCCGGTGACGTCTTCGCCCGCGCGGTCGCGGAAGGCCGCGAGCCGTGCCGGGTCGGTGTCGACGGCGGCCACCAGCCGTACGCGGTCGCCCATGCCCCGCAGGGCCGGGAGGTGGCTCCCGGTGACGATGCCGCCGGTGCCGACGACCGCGGCCCGGACAGGGAAGGAGGGGGTGGTGCCGGTGGGTGACGGCTCGGCGGCCGGTTCCGCAGCGGGCATTGCCGTGAAGCTCCCTCGAATAGAAAGCGCTTACCGGCTCGCGACACTAGGCCCGCGCCGCACGCGGCCACAAGACCCGTGCAGCAAGGGAGTGCTGAGGAACGAACGGCGTCCGGCATGTGGGACGCCGCGGAATCGGCCGCTGGACCCGGCGGCCCGTCAGGGACCCCGACCGGGCGCTACGTACGCCCTTTTCGGCCACCGCGGCCCCGGGCCGCCAGTGCGCTCTGCGCGGCGGCGAGGAGCCGGGGCCGGGTCCCCGAGTGGAGCGCTGCGTGTGCCGCGTTCGCACCGGGCGCGCCGTGCACCCCGCCGCCGGGGTGGGCGGAGGCGGAGGCGAGGTAGAGGCCGGGCACCGGGGTCTCCGGTCGGCCGGTACCGGGCAGCGGCCGGAAGAACAACTGCTGGTGCATGGCGGCCGTACCGCCGTTGATCGCGCCGCCGTGCAGATTGCCGTCCGCGGCCTGGAGCGTGGGCGGCGCGAGGATGCGGCGGGCCCGGATGCGGTCACGGAAGCCCGGCGCGAACCGCTCCACCTGTGCCTCCAGGCGGTCGGCCATCCGCTCCTGCTCGCTCGCGTTCCAGCCGCCCGTCAGCCCGTCCGGCCCGGCGTCGCCCTTCACGGTCTGCGGTACGTGGGTGTACGCCCACGCCGACTCCGTACCGGCCGGCGAGCGGGCGGCGTCCGCGGTCGTCATCTGGCCGAACAGCGCGAACGGTCGGTCCGGCACCAGCCCCATGGCGAGCTGCGCGGCGAACCGCGTCAGGTCGTCCACGCCGTCCGCCAGATGCACCGTGCCGGCTCGCCGGGCGCCCGGCGCCGACCACGGCACCGGGCCGTTCAGCGCCCAGTCGACCTTGAACGTCGCGAAGTCCCACTGGAAGCGGCGCAGATCGTCGAAGATCCTGGCCGGCAGGTGCCCCGCGCCGACCAGCTCGCGGTAGAGCACCGGCGCGGCCACGTCCGCCAGCACCGCCCGCTCCGCCGGAACCCGGTCGCCGCCCGCCGTTCGCACCCCGACCGCCCGGCCGCCGCGCACCACCACCTCGGTGACCGGCTCCCCGCAGCGCACCGTGACGCCCCGTCGGGCCAGCCGCCGGACCAGCGCCTCCGTCAGCGCCCCGGCCCCGCCGACCGGCACCGGAAAGCCGACCGCCTGCCCCAGCATCGTCAGCAGCCAGCCGTAGCCGCCGCTGCCCGCCGCCTCCGGGGCCAGGTCCGCGTGGAGCGCGTTGCCCGCCAGCAGCAGCCGGCCACCCTCACCGCGGAACTCCTCCTCGCCGAAGCGGCGCACCGGCAGCACCAGGCTGCGGGCCAGCCGCAGCCCGCCGGCGCCGCGCAGCCGGACCGCCAGCCGGGCGGTGGCGCGCACCGGCGGGAACGGTGTGAACAGGGCGTGCATGATGTCCTGGCCCAGCCGGTCCCAGATGTGGCACAGGTGGGCCCAGGCCTCGCCGTCCCCGGCCCCGAAATCCTCCAGCCCGTTCGCGGTCACCGCGCGGTTGCGGTCGAGGACGGCGCATCTGCCGTCGGGCAGCGGGTGGGCGAGGACGTGCGGCGCGTGGCTCCAGCGCAGGCCGTCCCGGTGCAGCTCCAGCCCGCGCACGAAGGGCGAGGCGGCGGCCAGCGGGTAGAACGCGCTGAAGACGTCGCTGATGTAGTCCGGGTGGACCCCGCGGTCGCTGCGGACGGCGCCGCCCGGCTCCGACTGCGCCTCCAGTACCGTGACGCTCCAGCCCGCGTCGGCCAGGAGGTTGGCCGCCACCAGCCCGTTGGGTCCCGCCCCGATGACCACTGCGTCGGCCATGTCACCGCCCCGCCGCGCGCTCGGAGGTCGGCCCCCGTCCGCCGCCACCGGCATCCGCCTCCGGAGGCATGCCCTCGACCACCTTGGCCAGCCGCTTGAGCATGTTGCGGTGGCGCACTTGCAGCAGTGCGTCCAGAACGAAGTTGTGTGCCATCCCGCCGAAGCCGCGCAGCGGGTGCTCGTCGAGGACGACCAGCGTCTCGTCCCGGCCCCAGGGCCGGATGTCCAGCGCGATCCGGGCCGAGCCGAGCGGATCGCAGTGCGCCTCCAGCTCCAACCACCGGGGCGGCTCGTGGCGGCGGACGACGGTGTGACCGGTCATCTGCAGGGCACCCAGCCGGAGCTTGTAGGTGATGGTCGAGCCGACGTCCGGCCAGGTGTCGTCCAGCGGGTCGGAGTCGCTGGGGCCGACGACCCAGTCGCCGTAGCGGGTGCAGTCCTCCAGTACCGTCCACACCGCTGCCGGCGGCCGGGCGATGAGCTGGTGCCGTACGGCCATGGATGCTCCATCCGGGTCGGCCGGCGGGGCCGGCGGTGACGGGCTGCTGCGCACGCTGACGGGTGACCCGTTATGTGTGCATTATGCCTATCCGGGTACTTGATGGCCTCGACAACCACCGCGGTCCGGACCGCGGCCGTACGCATGGAGGAGGCGGCCATGATGGCCCAGGGTAACGGCGGTGTCGTGGTCATCACCGGCGCGTCCAGCGGGGTCGGACGGGCCTGCGCCGAGGCGTTCGCCGCCCGCGGCTGGCACGTCGTCCTGGCCGCCCGGCGCGCCGAGGAGCTGAACGAGGTCGCCCGCCGGTGCCGCGAGCGGGGCACCGGCCGCGCGCTCCCGATCCCCACCGACGTGACCGACGCCGCCGCGGTGGACCGGCTCGCCCAGGAGGCCGTCGCCGCCTTCGGGCGGATCGACGTCTGGCTCAACAACGCCGCCGTCGCCGCCTTCGGGGCGCTCGACGAGATCCCGGCGGACGTCTGCCGCAAGGTGATCGACACCGACGTGATGGGCTATGTGTACGGGGCGCGCGCCGCGCTCACGGCGATGCGCCGCCAGGGGAGCGGCACCCTGATCAACGTCTCCTCGGTCGTCGGCGCCTCCCCGGTCCCGTACAACGCCCCGTACGCGGTGGCCAAGGCCGCCGTCCGGGCGCTGGGCACCAGCCTCCGCCAGGAGCTCTGGCTGGAGGGCCACCGCGACGTCCACGTCTGCACCGTGCTGCCCGCCACCATGGACACGCCGTTCTTCCAGAGCGCCGCCAACTACTCCGGCCGCAAGGTCACTCCGATGGCCCCCGTCTACACCCCCGAACGGGCGGCCCGTACGATCCTCCGCCTGGCCCGCTCCCCGCGTCGCGAGTCCTACGTCGGCCCCGCCGCCGCGGTCCTGGCCTGCTGGACCAAGCTCTTCCCCGGCCCGACGGAGAAGGCCCTGGCGTACCAGATGAACCGCTCCCACCTCTCCCGCACCGAATCGGCCCCCGACACCGCGGGCACCGTCCCGCACCCGCTGCCGGGCGGCGCCGTACGCGGCGGCTGGGGCGGCACCCGCCGCACCGCCGGCCGCCGCCTGGCCACGGCAGCACTGGCGACGGGCGTGGGGTACGCGGTGATGCGGTCGGCGTGCGGCCGGCGGCTTCGGCGCTGTGGCGTGGCTCGGGCAGACTGTGGGGATGAATGACTTCCGTCCGTCGCTCCGGACGCCTGCTCCCGAATGGTACGGACGCCTGCGGGTGCAGCCCGCTGACCTCGGGCCGGCCCGTTGGCTCACCGAGCGTGCCCCGGGGCACGGCGACTTCGCGACGGTGGCGGGGGTCGCCGCGCCCGGGTTCGCCGCCTACGCCAGGGTGTTGCATCCGGCTTCGCTGGACGAGCGGCCGGTGCGGTGGGCGACGGTGGCTGCCGCGTACGGGCGCGAGGTGGCGCCGGACACGAAGTGGCACGAGGTGATCGGCGCTGAGCCCTTCTACCAGAACGCCTCCGAGTACGGTCTGCCCCAGGTCTGGGACGAGCATCCGGAAGAGGGCCCGACCCCACCGGACCTGGCCCGGACCCTGATCCCGATTCTTGGTCGGCACACCGGAACCTCTGAGCAGTGCTGGTTCGGCCTGTGGGAGGGGTACGGGCGGCGGGACTTCAGCCGGGTGCGTCGTTTCGAGACGCCGGGCCGGCGGGAGGTGCTGCTCTCGGGGACGCTCGCCGATGTCCTCTCGCCGGCGGCGTGCGACGCGTTCGACGAGCTGCCCGACCTCTGGTGGCCGCAGGACCGTGCCTGGTGTGTGGGTGGCGATGTGGACCTGGTCAGCACCTACGTCGGCGGGTCCCACGCGCTGATCGCCGAGCTGCTCGCCGCTCCGGAACTGGAGGCGCACCCGGTGGGACCCGGCGACGGGGTCGGCTGAGCCCCGCGTCCGGCCCGCCTGCTCACGACCGTTCCGCGATCAGCGTCTCCAGGCCGTCCAGGATGCGGTGCAAGCCGAATTCCCAGGCCTGGTCCCGGGCTGCGGCCGGGGCGGTCGCCGCGGCGTGGAAGGCGGTGGTCACGGCGGGGAAGCGGTCACCGTGGTCGCGGAGCACCCCGCCCAGTACGGCGTGCAGTTGAGCTTCGGCGCCACCGCCCGGGCCTGCCGCGGCGCCCTGTTGGGCGAGGGTGCGGACGTGGCCGGTCAGCAGGACGGCGGCGTCCAGGCGTTCGGCGCCGGTGAGCGGAGTGCCGTCCAGCGCGGCAACGGCCCGCTCCAGCCACGCCAGCTCGACCGGACCCATCATGCGCGGGCCCACCGTCGCGTCCAGCAGCCAGGGGTGCCGGCCGAAGCCGTGCAGCAGGTGTTGCGCCCACGCGGCCAGTTGTCCCCGCCAGTCGGGGCGTGGTTCGTCCTCGGGTGGGAGCGGTGCGAGCGCCGCGTCGACCATCAGCGCGACCAGCTCGGCCTTGCCCGGCACGTAGCGGTAGAGCGCCATCTTCGTCACGTCCAGTTGCGAGGCGACCCGCTGCATGGACACCGCGGCCAGGCCCTCGGCGTCGGCGACCGCGACGCCGGCCCGGGCGATCCGCGCCAGGTCCAGCGTCCGCCGCGGCCCCCGCGCGGGCTGCGGCTGCGGACCCCACAACAGCCGTGCGGTCGCGGCGTGGCGGGCCTCTCCGCTGTCGCCGTCGCGCGTTCCCTCCGCCATCGCGTTCACCGTTCCGTTGCTCGTCCCGTGCTCGTCATCGCGGCTTCCCGAATAACCGTGTCCATGGTACACAGTAGGAATAACTGTGTCCGCCGGACACGGATTCACGTGGGAAACGGGGAGAGATCCATGTCATCGACGGCTCACCACAGAACTGTCCTGATCTCCGGCGCGAGCGTTGCCGGACCGGCGCTTGCCTACTGGCTGGCGCGCCACGGCTTCCGGCCCACCGTCGTCGAGATCGCCCCCGCGCTGCGCGAGGGTGGTCAGGCCGTGGACTTCCGCGGGGAGACGCATCTGACCGTGCTCCGCCGCATGGGGCTGCTGCCGGAGCTGCGGCGGCTGCGGACGGGCGGCAGTGCGATCCGCTTCGTCGACGAGCGCGGACGCCAACTGCTGCGTCTGCCCGCCGAGTTCATGGGCGGTGAGCTGGAGGTGCAGCGCGGCGACCTGGCCCGGGTGCTGTACGAGCACAGCGCCGCCGCGGCGGAGTACGTCTTCGGCGACACGATCACCGGGCTCACCGAGACCGCCTCGGGCGTGCGGGTCACCTTCCGCAACGGCCCGGCCCGCGAGTTCGACCTGGTGATCGGCGCCGACGGGCTGCACTCGACCGTCCGACGGCTCGCGTTCGGCCCCGAGGAGCACTACGTACGCCACCTCGGGTACTACGCCGCCACCTGGCAACTCCCCAACGACCTCGGGCTGACGGCAGGGGAGGGAGCGGTCGGTCTCAATGTCCCGGGGCGGCTCGCCTCGGTGGGCGCCGACCACCGGGACCCGACGCGCGCCGGCGCCATGTGTGTCTTCGCCGCGCCCGAACTGCCCTACGGCCGGCATGCCATCGAGGAGCAGAAGGGGCTGGTCGCCGACGCCTTCGCCGGGCTGGGGTGGCACGTCCCGCGGTTGCTGGGGTCGCTGCGTGCCGCGCCGGAGATGTACTTCGACTCCATCAGCCGGGCCGATGTGCCCGCCTGGTCCAAGGGGCGCATCGGGCTCGTCGGGGACGCCGCATGCGGTGCCACCCTCGGCGGCATGGGCACGGGCACCGCACTGGTCGCCGCGTACGTCCTGGCCGGGGAGCTGGCCCGGGCCGGCGGCGACCACCGTGCCGCCTTCGCCCGGTACGAGCGGCGCATCCGCCCGTACGCGGAGGGCTGCCAGAAGGGCGGTGACCGCACCGGGCCGTTCCTCGCGCCGCGTACCGCCACCGGGCTGTGGCTGCGCAACACCCTGCTGTCCCGGCGCTTCCTGCTGGAGCGAATGCTCAAGGAGGGGCAGAAGGTCAGCAGCACGGTCGAGCTGCCCGACTACGGAATCGCCGGCGCGGCCCCCGCTCCGGCCCGGGATCAGCGTCGCGACTCGGGGATCGCGTCGCCGCAGGGGGCGTCGCTGCGTCCGTAGTGGTGGGTGGTGAACATGTAGAGCACCCCGGCCAGGACGACGACACCGCCGCACAGCAGCACGATGTAGTTGTCGTACCAGGGCGCTTCGGGGGTGCGGGCCCAGCAGATGTTGACGATGGCGAAGATGCCGTAGGCCAGGGCGCCGGCGTTCACCAGCAGCCCCCACCGGCCGAGCCTGTACTCGCCGGACGGCTTCCAGCCCTTCAGACGGGCCCGCAGGGCGGCCAGCACCACCATCTGGAACGCGCCGTAGATGCCCAGGATCGCGAACGACACGATCTTGGTGAGCGCGTCCGCCGACACCAGCGAGCCGAAGGCGATGAGCGCGGGAATGACGGCCGACACCAGCAGTGCCCAGCCCGGCACCGCCCGGGCGGGGGAGAACTTCCGCAGCAGCCGGTGCCCGACGATCATCTGGTCGCGGGCGTACGAGTAGATGAGGCGGCCGGCAGCGGCCTGGAGGCTGATCGTGCAGGAGAGGAAGGAGATCAGGACGACGGCCATCACCAGCCGGGCCCCGAATTCACCCATCGCGTCGTACAGCAGATGCACCACCGGGTCGGTGTCCTTGCCCGAGATCACCGCGCGGTAGTCCGTGACCGACAGCAGCAGCGACAGGCAGGTGAAGGTGGCCGCCGCGCCGCCGACGTAGATCGTGCGGCGCATCGCCTTGGGGATCACCTTGCCCGGATGGGCGACCTCCTCGGCGGTGTCGCCGCACGCCTCGAAGCCGTAGTACTGGTAGAAGCCGATGATCGCGGCGGCGAGGAAGACCGGCAGGTAACTGCCGTCACCCTGCGTGCCGTAGGTGTCGAAGAGCACGCCCAGGTTGTGCTCGCGGTGCGTGACGAGCAGGTAGATGCCGACGATCAGCGCACCGATCAGCTCCGCGGCGAAGCCGATCATGGCCGCCCATGAAAGCCACCTGGTGCCCGCATAGTTGATCAGTACGGCGATGATGATGAGCACTACCGTGCACAAGACCGTGGTGTGCACGGTCGGTTCAAAACCGATCAGGATCGCGATGTACGGCCCCGCCCCGTACGCCACCGAGGTGATGGTGACCAGCAGCGCCCACATGTAGACCCAGCCGGTCATCCACGCCCAGCGCTTCCCCCACAGGTGGCGGGCCCACGGATAGACCCCGCCCGCGATGGGGAACTGCGCCACCACCTCGCCGAAGACCAGCGCGACCAGGAACTGCCCGCAGCCGGCCAGCAGGAACGCCCACACCATCGGCGGGCCGCCCTCGCCCAGCGCGGTGGCGAAGAGGGTGTACGTGCTGACGACGGGGGAGAGGTAGGTGAAGCCGAGCGCGAAGTTCGCCCACGGCCCCATGTCCTTGCGGAACTCCGAGCCGGGTACGGAGCCGTCGGTGGGGTCCGCCGACTCCCCGCCGGCCGGCCCGTTCCCGTGCGCGTGCGCGTCACCCGCCGGGGTGCTTGCCGAGGCCATCACCGGCCACCTCCGCCCGTCACGCGGATCAGATCGGCGGCCCGCTCGGCGGCCAGCAGCACCGTCACCATCGGGTTGATCGTCGGCATCGTCGGGAACAGCGAGGCGTCCACGACGCGGAGGCCGTCCGTGCCGCGCACCCGCAGCTGTGGATCGAGTACGGCCGCGGGGTCGTCGTCGCCGCCCATCTTGCAGGTGCCCGCCGGGTGGTAGACGGTGTGCGCGGCCCGCCGCCCGTACTCCGACAGCGCCTCGTCCGACGTCACGTCCGGGCCCGGCGCGACCTCCCGCTTCAGCCAGTCCCGCAGCGGCGCCGTCGCCGCGACCTCGCGCGCCACCTTCAGCCCGTCCACGATGGTCCTCTCGTCGTGGCCCTCCGGGTCGGTGAAGTACCGGAAGTCCAGGGCCGGCTTCTCCGCGGGGTCGGCGCTGCGCAGCCACATCCGGCCCACCGACCGGGCCCGCGGCACGTTCGGCGTCATGCATACGCCGTGCTCCACCGGCGGATAGCCCAGCCGCTCCGTGTTGACGCTGAACGGCACCTGGTAGAAGTGGAACATCAGGTCCGGGCGCGGCCCGCCGGCCGGATCGCGGCGCAGGAACAGCCCGGCGTCGGAGTCCATCGCGGAGTTCGGCGGCAGCGGCCCCGCCGTCTCCCAGATGATCACCGACTCCGGGTGGTCCAGCAGATTCTCGCCCACCCCCGGCAGGTCCACCCGTACGTCGATGCCCAGGTCGCGCAGGTGGTCGGCCGGGCCGATGCCGGAGAGCATCAGCAGCCGCGGCGTGTCGATGGCGCCCGCGCAGAGCAGCAGCTCCCGCTGCGCCCGCAGCGTCGACTCCGTGCCGTCCGCGGCCCGTACGCGTACGCACGTCATCCGGCCGTCCCCGTCCGGCACCACCTCGTGCGCCCAGGTCTCCAGCTTCAGCGTGAGGTTCGGGCGGTCCATGACCGGGTGCAGGTACGCCACCGACGCCGAGGAGCGCTTGTTGTCCTCCGCCTCGTACGCCAGTGAGAAGAAGCCCACGCCGTCGGCGAACGGCCGGGCGTTGAAGTCCTCCACCACCGGCACGCCCAGCGCAGTGGAAGCGGCCGTCACGAAGTCCTTCGCGATCGGGTTCCGGTCCTTCTCCGCCACCGGGACGATGGTGTTCTGCAGCCGGTCGCGGTAGGGCAGGACCGTCGCCGCGTCCCAGCCCTTGCAGCCCAGAGTGGCCCACTCGTCCATGTCCTGCGGCAGCGGCAGGAAGCTGATCAGGGTGTTGTGCGAGGAACAGCCGCCCAGCACGCGCGCCCGCGAGTGCAGGATGTAGGAGTTGCCGCGCGGCTGTTCCTCGGTCGTGTAGCCGTAGTCGTACTCCGAGTCCAGCAGGTTGATCCAGTTGCGCAGTCGCAGGATCTTCTCGTCGCCCACGTCGCTGGGCCCGCCCTCGACCACGCACACCCGGCAGTCCGGATCCTCGGTCAGCCGCGCCGCCAGCACGCAGCCCGCCGTTCCGCCGCCCACGATGACGTGGTCGAACTCCGTGCCGTCACCCATGTTCCGCTCCTCGGTCCGTTCCCGTCACCCTGTCGCCCTCAGCCCTTGAACCAGCCGGAGGGCGCCGGCCGCAGGTTCTGGTAGATGTGCTTGGCCTCCTGGTACTCGCGCAGCCCGGTCGGGCCGAGCTCCCGCCCGACGCCGGAGTGCCCGAAGCCGCCCCACTCGGCCTGCGGAACGTAGGGGTGGAAGTCGTTGATCCAGACCGTGCCGTGCCGCAGCCGCTGCGCCACCCGCTGCGCGCGGCTCGCGTCGCTCGTCCACACCGCGCCCGCCAGCCCGTACTTGGTGTCGTTGGCGAGCCGCACCGCGTCCTCCTCGTCGCGGAACCGCTCGACCGTCACCACCGGGCCGAACACCTCCTCCTGGACGATGCGCATCGAGCGGTCGCAGTCGGCGTAGATGGTGGGCAGTACGAAGAAGCCGCGGGAGAGCTCCGGGTCGTCCGGGCGGCGGCCGCCGCACACCAGCCGTGCGCCCTCGGCGGCCGCGACCTTCAGATAGCCCTCCACCTTCTCCCGGTGCTCGGGGGAGCTGAGCGGCCCGCTCTCGGTGTCCTCGTGCATGCCGTTGCCGAGCCGGATGCGCCGGGCCCGGTCGGCCAGCGCCTCGACGAACCGGTCGTGCAGCCCCTCCTGCACGAGGAGGCGCGAGCCGGCCGAGCAGACCTGGCCGGAGTGGAGGAACGCGGCGTCCAGCGCGTAGTCCACCGCCGCATCGAAGTCGGCGTCCTCGAAGATCACGTTGGGGTTCTTGCCGCCCAGCTCCAGCGCGATGTTCTTCACGTCGGCCGCGGCGCCCGCCATGATCGTGCGGCCGGTCGCCAGCCCGCCCGTGAAGGACACCAGGTCCACGTCCGGGTGCTGGGTCATCGCGGACCCGACCGTCGCGCCCGGCCCGAGGACGAGGTTCGCGACGCCGGGCGGCGCACCGGCCTCCGCCAGCAGCCGGAAGAGGTAGATGGTGGTCAGCGGCGTGGTCTCGCTCGGCTTGAGCACGAAGGTGTTGCCGGCCGCGAGCGCGGGCGCCACCTTCCAGGTCGCCTGGAGCAGCGGATAGTTCCACGGTGCGATCAGCGCGCACACCCCGACCGGCTGGTACACCACCCGGCTGAGCACATCGGGGCCGACGTCCACCACCCGGCCGCCGTCCTTGTCGGCGATCTCGGCGAAGTAGCGGAACGCGTTCGCGATGTCCTCCACGTCGAGCCGGGACTCCGCGATGGTCTTGCCGGTGTCCTGCGTCTCGATGCGGGCGACGTCCTCGCGGTCGCGCAGCAGCAGCTCGTACACGCGGTGCAGCACGTCCGCGCGGCGCCGGGTCGGGGAGCCCGCCCACTCCCCGTCGTCGAACGCGCGCCGCGCGGCCCGCACCGCCCGGTCGACGTCCGTGCCGTCCGCATCGTCGACGGTGCGCACCACGGACGCGTCGAACGGGTTGACCACGTCGCGTCGGCCGCCCGCCGCCGCCCCGGTCCACTCGCCGTCGATGTACAGGTCAGCCATCTGCTGATCTCCTCGCTCCCGGGGGCCGCGCCGCTATGCCTGGGCCTGGACTCGCACCATGGTCCAGAGTCCGGCGCGGCGGACGGCGGGGCGCACCGAAGCACCCCGGGCTAGGAGGAGGAAAGTGACTCGGTCGGGCTAACGCGCGGAGCGGTCGGCCGGCCCGGGCGGCGGACCGGCCGCCAGGTGGCGACCAGCGCGCCCGCCAGCAGCAGCTCGGCGATGTCGCCGCCGTAGTACATCAGCTCCGCGCCGCCCCGCACCTGCTCCACCGGCGCGTGCACACCGATGAGGAAGCCGCCGTAGAGGAGCTGCGAGAAGACCGCGTGCAGGGCGACCGCCACACCCAGCAGGACCAGCCGCGCCGGCACCCCCGGCCGCGCCGGAGCGGGATCCGGCCCCGCCACGACCCAGGCGAAGAGGCACCCGGAGAGCAGGAAGTGGGCGTGCACCGGCCAGTGCAGCGCCGGATGCGCCGCGGTCACGTCGTACAGCGGCGTGCCGTACAGGGCCGCGAGCGAGCCCGTGCTCAGCAGCAGCGCGGTGACCGGGTGGGCGAGCAACCGGAGCGGGCGGCTGTGCAGCAGGCCCGTCAGCCGCCGGGCACGGGCGGGCGGCAGCGTCCGCAGCAGCAGCGTGACCGGCGCGCCGAGGACCAGCGCGAGCGGCGCGTACATCCCGAGCACCAGATGCTGGGCCATGTGGCCGCGGAAGTCCCCGTGCGCGAACGTCCCCAGCGGTGGCAGCAGCGCACCGGCCGCCAGCGCGCACCCGGTGAGGAAGCTCGCGGTGCGCCAGGGATGCTGGCTCTTGGCCGGGTGCCGCCGGCCGGCCCGCCGTACGAGCAGCAGGTAGCCGGTGGCGAGCAGGAGCAGCAGGGCGACCGCGACCGCCGTCGGGAGCGGGCCGCCGGGCAGTGGGTGCATGCCTCCGGTGTGGTGCGCGTGACCGCCCATCAGAGGCTCAGGGCGGGGTCGACGGAGCGGCCGCTGCGTTGCAGCGCCCAGCCTCCGAGCCAGAGCAGCGCCCCCAGCACCAGGAAGCCGATGTCCCACCAGACCTGGTACGGGCCGCCGTGCACGTGGTGGATGCCGAGGATCTGGTGGTCCAGCACCCCCTCGACCAGGTTGAAGAGGCCCCAGCCCGCCAGGACCCAGCCCCACAGCACCCGGGACGTCCACACGCGCCGCCGGTCGTGGGTCACCCGGGAGTACAGCACGGCCAGCCCGATGAGCACCGCCAACCAGCAGACGGTGTGGAAGATGCCGTCCCACACGGTGTTCATCCGCAGCCCGGAAACGGTGTGCGGGCTGTAGTACTTCACGCCGATGCGGTCGGTGTTGGTGCTGGTCAGCATGTGGTGCCACTGCAGGAGTTGATGCAGCAGGATGCCGTCGACGAAGCCGCCGAGCCCCACGCCCAGTACGATCCCCGGCAGCCGGAGGCTCCGCGGCGCGGGGCCTGCCCGCATCTCGCTCGTGGTGGCCATACGGTCACTCCTTCCTGGTGGACGCCGGGCTCCGCCGTCCCGGTCCCCGTACCGGTTCCCGGCCGCGCCCCTCCGTCACGCGCTCTTCCGGTCCGCCTCCACCGACCGCAGCACCGACCGCACCCGGTCCTCGACCGGTGCCCGCTCCAGTTCGACCGGCTCGTAGCCGTACTCCGCGTACGTCTCGACCATGACGAGGCAGGTCCGTTCGGCCTCCGCCGGGGACTGCTTGCGCTCCGCGTCCCGCGCGTAGATCTCCGGCCAGAACGGCGCGACGAACACCCGGCGGTGGTAGCGGTGAGCGCGCGCGGCGGCGTGCACGTGGTCCGGTACGGGCAGGCCCTGCAGCCGCAGGTAGCCGACGATGTCGGGCACCCCGCGGTCGAAGAAGACGGGGCCGCCGGGCGGCGTCCCGTGCGCCGCGGCGAGCCGGTACGAGCGCAGTTCCCAGCCCAGCATCAGCTCGGCGAACAGCGCCGGGTCGGTCCACGGCAGGCCGCGCCCGCCGATGGCCACCTGGTCCCGGATCACGCCCCGGCCGGCCTCCTCCGTCCGGGCGTACCCGGCCGCCGCCAACCGGTCGATGAGCGTGCTCTTGCCGGCCCCGGGCCCGCCGGTGACCACCACGAAGCGGTCGCGGTGCGCGGGGGTGAAGGACGAAGACATGGCGGACACCTTTCGTGCCGTTGGGGAGGGCCGGGGGGGCCGTGGCAGCCTGCTGACCAGGGGCGGCAGGCGAAAAAACGAGTCGGGAAACAGCCAGGGAACAGTCAGGAAAGGGAGCCGATGCCATGCAGCTCGACCTGTCAGGACGGACCGCACTGGTCACGGGATCGACCCAGGGAATCGGCGCGGCGATCGCCGCGGGACTGGCCCGCTCGGGCGCCCGGGTCGGGATCAACGGGCGGCACGCCGCCCGGGTCGACGAGGCGGTGGCCCGGCTCGGCGCGGAGGTGCCCGGTGGTCGGTTCGTCGCGGCGACCGCCGACGTGACCACCGAGGAGGGCACCGCCCGGTTGGCGGACACGTTGCCCGACGTGGACATCCTCGTCAACAATCTCGGCATTTTCGGCGCGCGGGACCCGCTGGAGATCAGCGATGCGGAGTGGCGACGCTACTTCGAGGTGAACGTGCTGGCGGCGGTCCGGCTCACCCGGACGTACCTGCCCGGCATGACCGGGCGCGGCTGGGGCCGGATCCAGTACATCGCCAGCGACTCGGCCGTGGTGATCCCCGCCGAGATGATCCACTACGGCATGTCGAAGACGGCGCTCCTCGCGGTGGGCCGCGGCTTCGCCAAGCAGGCGGCGGGCACCGGCGTCACGGTCAACTCCGTCATCGCCGGGCCGACGCACACCGAAGGCGTGGCGGACTTCGTGTACGAGCTGGTGGACCGCGACCTGCCGTGGGACGAGGCGCAGCGGGTCTTCATGCGCGAGCACCGGCCGCAGTCGCTGCTGCAGCGGCTGATCGAACCCGAGGAGATCGCGCACATGGTCGTCTACCTCAGCTCGGAGCAGGCATCGGCGACGACCGGTGGCGCGCTGCGGGTGGACGGCGGTTACGTCGACTCGATCCTGCCCTGACCCCTGCCCTGACCGGGCGCCGGGCCGATCGCCGGCCCTCCATACGGACCAGTCCGGCGGGCGGCCGTCCGCCGGACTGGTGAGGCTGGAGATCCGATCACCCGATGCGGAGGTCCCGTACCCATGCGAGGGCAGCACCGAGACGAGAACCACGAAGGCGCCGGCGGGGCGAGCTCCGGCACCCCCAAGGGCCCTGGCGACCTGCCCAAACAGTCGTGGAAGGCGGTGCTGAAACGCACCGCGAAGGAGTTCAAGAGGGACAACCTCACCGACCTGGCCGCGGCCCTCACGTACTACGGCGTGCTGGCCATCTTCCCGGCCGCGCTGGCCCTGGTCTCGATCCTCGGCCTGCTGGGCAGCGACACGATCCAGCAGATGATCGACAATGTCGGGAAGTTCGCCCCGGGCGCCACCCGCGACGTCATCACGAACATGCTCAAACAGATGCAGGGCAGCGGGGGGAAGGCCGGCATCGTCCTGATCATCGGCATCCTGATCGCGCTGTGGTCGGCCTCCGGATACATCGCCGCCTTCATGCGCGCCGCCAACGCCGTCTACGACATCGAGGAGGGCCGGCCGGCCTGGAAGATCCTGCCGACCCGCTTCCTGATCACCGTCGTGACCGTCGTCCTGCTCGCCCTCATCAGCATCGCCGTGGTCTTCACGGGCTCGCTGGCCAAGAAGGCGGGGGACATCCTGGGGCTCGGCAGCACGGCGGTCACGGTCTGGAACATCGCCAAGTGGCCCGTGATGGTGATCCTGGTCAGCTTCATCATCGCGCTGCTGTACTGGGCCGCGCCCAACGTCCGGCGCCGGTTCCGCTGGGTCACCCCCGGCAGCCTGCTGGCCGTCGTGCTCTGGCTCGTCGCCTCGGCCCTCTTCGCGCTCTACGTCGCCAACTTCAGCAACTACAACAAGACCTACGGCAGCCTGGCCGGGATCATCATCTTCCTCGTCTGGCTGTGGATCTCCAACCTCGCCATCCTGCTCGGCCTGGAGTTCAACGCGGAGATGGAGCGGAGCCGCGCCATGGAAGCCGGTCATCCGCGGGACGAGGAGCCGTACGCCGAACCGCGCGACACCCGCAATATGTGAGGCGGTCGGCCGCTGCGCATCCGTGCGCGGCGTCCTCCGCCGAGAGACGGTGCCGGGCCCGGCTCCTTGTGGAACCGGGCCCGGCGCCGGTCTGTCCGGCCGCTCTTCCCTCCCCTTTCTCCGGCGTCAGTCCCGCTTCTTGGCGGGCTGCGCGACCTGCTCGGAGGCACGTTCCGCCGTCGGCTCCCGCCGTTCGGCCGATTCCTGCTGTCCGGAGCGCCGTAACAGGACGGTGGCGCCGCCGACGGCGAGCGCGACCGGCCACTCCAGCGCCCCCGCGACGGCGAGCGCGCCCAGGCCGCCGTAGTACCAGAGTTCCCTGGCAGGCGGCATGGGCGGCAGCCACTGGGAAGCCGTCCGCGCGTTGTTCACCACGTCCCCGGGCGTGAAGTACGGGACGTGCAGCGGTGCGCGGACATCGAGGGTGTGCACGCTCATGCCCTGCTTGCTGCGGTGCACGTGCGTTTCCTCGGTGGGCTCTTGCGGTGCCGTCCGTTTCGCAGCGGTTTTCCGCGTGCTTTCAGCTGTACTGGGCATCCCAACTCCTTGTTTGGCCCGAGTACGGTGTGCTGTGCGTACTCCATTCTCGCGCGTCGAGGACGCGACGGGGCATCGGAACGAAGCGGGCGGGCACCGGCTTCGGGGGACCGGGTGCCGGGAGGTGGGTGGCGGACGGTGAAGGTTCCGGGGATCGACATCGCACGGACGGTGGCGCGGAGCGCGGTGAGCGCGCTCGGCACGCCGGCGCGACCACGCACGCGGATCATCGGCGAGCGGGTACACATCGCGGTACGCGGACTGCAGGAGGCGGAAGAGGCAACGGCGACGGCGGTCACGGCAGCCGTCGAACGGCGGCTCGCCGCCCTGCCCGCCGTCCGGTGGGCCGCGGTCAACACCGTGCTCGGGTACGCCGTCCTGGCGCTGGAGACCGAGGGCGGGATCGATGCCGACACGGCGAAGGCGCTGACCGAAGCGGTCGAGGAGATCGAGGAGGAGCACGGGCTGACCGGTCCGCTGCCCGAACACCCCGCGACGCACGGCGACATCCAGCGCGCCGCCCTCTCCCTCGCCCTGCAGGCGGCCGCCGTACCGGTCGCCACCGCCGTCCGGCTCGCACAGCGCACCCCCCTGCCGGTCGGCCTCTCCGCGCTGGTCAGCCTCATCGACGCCCAGCCTGCGCTGCGCCGCAGGGTGACGGCCGTGGTCGGCCCCCGCAACGTCGACGTGGTGCTCGCCGGCCTGAGCGCGCTCGCCCAGGCCGGCCACGGCGGCTTCATCGGGCTGGGCGTGGACTCCGTACGGCACGCCCTGCGGCTGGCCGAGACGGTCGCCCACCGCGAGGCGTGGGAGGCGGCGGAGCAGCGCGTGAGCGAGAGCGAGCGGCACGCCCGCGCCGCCGTGATACCCACCGAACCGCGTGCGGTGCCGCTGCGGGAGGGGCCGGTCGAGCGGTACGCGCGCCGGTCCGGCTGGGTGGCCGGGACGGTCTTCACCGGCACCTTCGCCGTGACCCGCAAGGCGATGCCCGCGGCGAGCGCGGCCGTGGCCGCCCTGCCCAAGCCGCCCTGGACGGCCCGCGAGGCCTTCGCCGGCGCCCTCGGCCGCGGCCTGTCCCAGCGCGGCGTCCTCATCGCCGACCCCGGAGCGCTGCGGCGTCTGGACCGGGTGCGGACCGTCGTCCTGGACACCGATGCCCTGCTGACGGGCGCTCACCTGCTCGCCGACCTCTTACCGCTGGACGAGGAGCGCTCCACCGGCGACCTCGCGGCGACCGCCTACCGGCTCTTCGACGGCCACCGGCCCACGGCGGTGCACGAGGAGGGCGACTGGACGCTGGCGCCGCATCGGCCCGCGGGCCGGAGTGGGAAGGACGAGCCGGAGGCGGCGGCCGAGACGGAGGCGGAGCGACGGCTGCGCCGCGGTGGCGCCGAGCACATCCTGGCGCTCGCGCACCGGGGCCGGCCGTGCGCGCTGGTCGCCGTGGTGCCCGAACTGCACGAGGCGGCCGAGGGCCTGGTCGCGGCGGCCCGGCAGCACGGCCTCACCCTTCTGACCGCGGGCTCGTACGTCTCCCACGTCGCCCTCTCCGACGCGCACGGCAGCGTGCCCGGCGGCGACCGGCTGGCCGCGTCCGTCCGTGACCTGCAGCGCGACGGTTCGGGCGTCCTGCTCGCCTCGGCGGACCGGACCGCGCTGGCCGCCGCCGACGTGGGGGCCGGCGTCACCGGCCGGGACGGGGTGCTCCCGTGGGGCGCTTCGCTGTACGTGGGGCACGACCTCGCGCAGCTCGGCGTGCTGGTGGCGGCGTGCGGCGCGGCCCGCCCGGTTTCGCAGCGCGGCGTACGGCTGGCCCAGGCGGCGGCCGTGGTCGGCACGGTGACGACCCTCGCCGGGCGCCGGAAGCGCGGGATGGCCGCGCGCAGCCTGCTCGCCGTCAACGCGGCCGCCGCACTGGGCATGGCGCAGGGCGTGTGGTCGGCGGCGCAGGCGCTGCGCGCCGGCGGCGCCCGTATGCCGGCGCGCCGCCCCTGGCACGCCATGACGCCGGACACCGTGCTGGACATGACGGGCGGCAGCGAGGAGGGCCTGACGATGCGTCAGGTCCGGAGTCGCACCAGGGCGACGGAGGACCGGACGCAGGAGCCCTCGCTGCTCCGGGCGGTCGCCACCGAGACCGCCAACCCGCTCACCCCGGTGCTGCTCGGCGGCGCCGCCCTGTCGGCCGGCGTCGGCGCACTGCTGGACGCGTACATCATCGTCGGCGTCACCCTGCTGTCCGGCTGCATCGGCGGCGTCCAGCGACACCTGGCCGACCGGGCCGTCGCCGACCTGCACCGGCGCTCCGCCGTCATGGCCACCGCACTGCGGGACGGCGAGGAGCGCCAGCTCCCCTCCGAGGAACTGGTGGCCGGCGACGTGGTGTCACTGACCGCCGGCGACGTCGTCCCCGCCGACTGCCGGCTCCTCACCACCCGCGGCCTGGAGGCGGACGAGTCCGCGCTGACCGGTGAGTCGCTGCCGGTGGCCAAGGACGTCGCCCCCGTCCTCGCCGCGGACCTCGCCGACCGTACGTCGATGGCGTACGAGGGGACCACCGTGGCGGCGGGGCGGGCGCGTGCCGTGGTCGTCGCCACCGGCGCGGCCACCGAAGCGGGCCGCGGGGCCCAGGCCGGGCGGGGCGCCGCCGCGCCGGTCGGCGTGGAGCGCCGCCTCGCGCAGATCACCCGCACCACGATGCCGGTGGCGCTCGGCGCGGCCGGCACCCTGATGGCCGTCGGCCTGATGCGCGGCCACCCCGCCCGGGAGACCGTCGGCGCGGGCGTCGGCCTCGCGGTGGCCAGCGTCCCCGAGGGGCTGCCCTTCCTGGTCTCGGCCGCCCAACTGGCCGCAGCGCGGCGGCTGTCTACGCAGGGCGTCCTGGTCCGCGACCCCCGCACCATCGAGGCGGTCGGCCGTACGGACGTACTGTGCTTCGACAAGACCGGCACCCTGACCCACGGGCAGATCTCGCTCACCGCCGTCTCGGTGGCCGGCCGCAGCCTCGCCCTGGAACGCCTCGGTGACGAGCACCAGGACGTCCTGGCGGCCGGGCTGCGTGCCACCCCCAGGCGGCGCCGCAAGCAGCCGCTGGCCCACGTCACCGACAACGCGGTGGTCGCCGGCGCCGAGGAGGCCGGTGTGCACCGCACCCGCTCGGCGCCCGGTTGGAAGCGCGCGGACCAGCTGCCCTTCGAGCCGAGCCGCGGCTTCCACGCGGCGATCGGCCGGAGCGGCAAGGAGTGGGTGCTGTCGGTGAAGGGCGCGCCCGAGGAGGTGATCCAGCGCTGTACGAGCCGGGCGGGCCGCAAGCTGGAGCCCGCCGACCGCGATGAACTCCTCGCCGAAGGCGAGAAGTTGGCCGCCGAGGGGCATCGCGTCCTCGCGGTCGCCGAGCGTCGCACGAGCAAGGAGCCGGCGGACGAGGGGAAGCTCACCGACGAGGCCGTCGGCAAGCTCGGCTTCCTCGGCTTCCTCGCCTTCTCCGACCAGGTACGCGGCACCGCCGGCGACTCCGTGCGCGAGCTGGCGGACGCCGGCGTGCACATCGTCATGATCACCGGCGACCACCCGCAGACCGCGGAGTCCATCGCCAAGGAACTGGGCCTCATCAACGGCCACCGCGTCGTCACCGGCGCCGAGTTGGACGGGCTGGACGACGCGGCGCTGGACAAGGTGCTGCCGAACGTCGGCGTCGTCGCCCGCGGCACGCCGGAGCACAAGGTGCGCGTCGTCCAGGCCTTCCAGCGGCTGGGCCGTACGGTCGCCATGACCGGTGACGGCGCCAACGACGCGCCCGCCATCCGGATCGCCGACGTCGGCATCGCGCTCGGCGGCCGGGGCACCCCGGCGGCCCGCGCCGCCGCCGACCTGGTGGTGACCGACGACCGGCTGGAGACCATCCTCGCCGTGCTCATCGAGGGCCGCGCCATGTGGGCCTCGGTACGCCAGGCGCTGGCGATGCTCGTCGGCGGCAACCTCGGCGAGATCGCCTTCACCGTGCTCGGTGCCACCGTCTCCGGCACCTCTCCGCTGACGGCGCGTCAACTGCTGCTGGTGAACCTCTTCACCGACCTGCTCCCGGCCATCGCCCTCGCCGTACGCGCGCCCCACCCCGAAGCCGTCGTCCGCCTGCTGCGCGAGGGGCCGGAGGCGTCGCTGGGCGCGGCGCTGACCGACGAGACGGCGCAGCGGGCGCTGGCCACGGCGACCGGTGCGGCCGCCGGCTGGCTCGCGGCACGGCTCACCGGCCGCCCGGCCCGGGCCCGTACGGTCGCGCTCGCCGCGCTGGTCGCCACCCAGCTCGGCCAGACGCTGGTGATCGGCGGTGGGGACCGGTCGGTCGTGGCGTCGGCGGCGGGCTCGATGGCGGCGCTCGCGGCCGTCGTCCAGACCCCGGGCCTCAGCCATTTCTTCGGCTGCGCTCCGCTCGGCCCGGTCGCCTGGACGATCGCCCTGTCCGCGGCCGGCGCGGCGACGGCGGGCTCGTCCCTGCTCCCGCCGCTGATCACCCGCATGGAGGCGCTGGCCTCCCGGGGGAAGGGGGAGCCGGCCGCGGAACCCTCCGAAGGGAAGGAGGAGCCGGAGACGGTCACGGCGTGAGGTCGCCCGGGGCGCCGGGGCTCACGGCTCGGTGAGCTCCGTCGCCACCTCGATCACCGCGGGCCGGCGGCTGCCGAGCGCGTCCTTGAGGGCACGTACGAAGGCGTCGCCGGTCCGCACCGCGGTCGCGGCGACGCCGTACCCCCCGGCGAGCTGGACGAAGTCGATGCCGGGCACGTCCATGCCCGGCGTCTCCCCGGAGTCCAGGACCTTGGAGAACCAGCGGAGCGCCCCGTACGTGCCGTTGTTGAGGATAACGATGATCACCGGTATGCCGTACCGGGCCGCGGTCCACAGCGCCGTGATGCCGTAGTTCGCCGACCCGTCGCCGATCAGCCCGATCACCTGCCGGTCGGCGTGCGCCAGCTGCGCGCCGACGGCGGCCGGGAGCCCGAAGCCGAGGCCGCCGGAGGCGGGAAAGAAGTAACTGCCCGGCCGGGACAGGTCCATCTGGGCCCAGAAGGCGCCGGTGGTGGAGGTGGACTCCTTCACGTACACCGCGTCCTCGGGAGCGGTCCGGCGCAACAGCGCGAACAGCTCCTCCGGGTGCAGCCGGTCGGCGGAGGCGGCCGGGGGAGCAGGCCGGAAGTCGGGCAGCGGCGGCAGCACCGGGCGCCGCCCGCCGGTCACCGCGCCGGCCAGCCGCGCCAGCGCGTCCCGCACCCCGCCCACCAGTGCCTCGCCCATCGGCGCCCGCGCGGCCTCGCCCGGGTCGCCGGTCAGGTGGATCAGCTGCGCACCCTCGGGAAGGTACGCGCCGGGCACGAACTGGTGGTACCGGAACACCGGCGCACCGGCCACGAGGATCACGTCGTGCCCCGCCAGCGCGTCGCTCACGCCCCGCACGGCGGCCGGCAGGACGCCCCGGAAGGCGGGGTGCCGGGTGGGGAACGGGCAGCGGGACGCCGAGGGCGCGATCCACACCGGCGCGCTCAGCTTCTCCGCCAGCCGTACGGCGTCGGCGTTGGCTTCCTCGGCGTCGACCTCGGGGCCCAGCACGAGCACCGGGTTCGCGGCCCCGTCCAGGGCCGCCACGAGCGTGTCGAGCTGCGCACCGCTCAGCGAACCGGCCGCGGCCGTCCGACGCTCCCTCAGACGGCGGGCCTCCGCCGGTGCTTCGTGCGCCCAGTCGTCGTACGGCACCGACACGTACACCGGCCCCTTGGGTGGCAGGTTCGCCAGCTGGATCGCCTGGCTCAGCGCGCGCGGCACGTCCGTCGCGCAGGACGGTTCGCACGCCCACTTCACCAGCGGCCTCGGCAGCGCCGCCGCGTCCACGTTGGCCAGCATGACCTCCTGGCCGATGGTCGAGCGGACCTGCTGGCCCGCGGTGATCACCAGCGGGCTGTGCGCGGAGACCGCGTTGGTGAGCATCCCCATCGCGTTGCCGGTACCGGCCGCCGCGTGCAGGTTCACGAACGCCGCGCCACCGCGGGCCTGCGCGTACCCGTCGGCCATCGCCAGCACAGCACCCTCGTGCAGCCCGAGGACATAACGGAAGTCCGCCGGCATGCCGGCGAGGAACGGCAACTCGTTGGAGCCCGGATTGCCGAAGACCGTCGTCAGGCCGTGCGCCCTCAACAGGTCGTACGTCGCTTCGCTCACGCTGGCCATCGGTACTCCATTCATGTGGCACTGACCCACCGCACGGTAGAAAGGCCGCGACCGTAAAGCCAATGACTGCTGTCGATGGGTACATGGATGACATCTATGCGCGGGCGTGCCCTAGGGTCGGCGGCGTGCCGGACCTCGACCTCAACCTGGTGAAAACGTTCGTGCTGCTCTACGAGACACGGAGCGTCACGCGGACGGCGGAGGCGCTGTTCCTCACCCAGCCCTCGGCGAGCCACGCCCTGCGGCGGCTGCGCCGGCACTTCGGCGACGAGTTGTTCGTCCGCTCCGCCGACGGGCTCCGCCCGACGGAGACCGCGGACGGGATGTACCCGCGGCTGCGCCAGGCGTTGGAGGTCATCACGGAGACGGTGGCCGGTACGGGCGCCTTCGACCCGCTGACCTCGCAGCGGACGTTCCGGATCCGCGCCACCGACCTCGGCGAGCTGATCCTGCTGCCGGCCGTCCTCGCGGAGCTGGAGGCCCGCGCGCCGCACTGCCGGATCGAGGTCGCGCCGCTGGACTTCGCCGACGCCGCCCAGGAACTGCGCCAGGGCCGGGCCGACGCCGTGCTCTGCACGCCCCGCCTCGACGCGCCGGACATCCGCCGCGACCCGCTCTTCCAGGAGCGCTATGTCGGCCTCTGCGCCACGGACCACCCGCGGATCGGCGACCGGCCCGAACTGGGGGAGTACCTGGCGGAGCGGCACATCGCCGTCGCTGCCGCGGCCGGCCACGTCGACGCGGACCAGGTGCTGGCCCGGCTCGGTCACCCGCGCGACATCGTGGTCCACGTACCGCACTTCGCCGTGCTGCCCGAACTGGTCGCGCGTACCGGGTACTTGGCGGTCGTGCCGAGCCGGGCCGTCCGGGCCTTCACCCGTGCGGCGCCGGCGCGTACCTTCGCCCTGCCCTTCGACATTCCCCCCGTCGAGGTCGCGCTCCACACGTACCGCAGGACGCTCCCCGCGCCGGCGGTGGAGTGGCTGCGCGCCACGATCACCGGACTGCTCACGTCCAGCCATTGACAGTCGCCGGGCGGACGCTGACACTCATGCCACCCACCTGGTGAATCAGATTTCACCAGGCGAACGAACCTGTACGGGCCGTACGCCCACGGACTCCAGGGACACCCATGACTTCCTCCGGCATGCCCGGGCCAGGCCGCCCGAACACCGACCGCCCGCCGCACACCTTCCGCACGGTCTTCCCGGTCCTGGCGCTGTGCTGGCTGGCGGTGTTCTTCGACGGGATGGACGTCAACATCTACGGCGCCGTCATGCCGCACATGCTCGACGACCCCGGCCTCGGCCTCTCCCCGGCGAGCGCGGGCACGATCGGCGGCTGGACCGCCTTCGGCATGTTCTTCGGCGCGCTCGCCGCCGGCAACGTCACCGACTGGCTCGGCCGCCGCGCCACACTCGTCGCCAGCGTCGTGCTCTTCTCCCTCGGCTCCGCCGTCTGCGCCCTCGCCGCCGGCCCGGACGTCTTCGGTGCCGGCCGGTTCGTCGCGGGTCTCGGCCTCGGCGGTCTCACCCCGCTCGCCCTCGCGATGGTGCTGGAGTTCGCGCCGCCCGGCCGCGCAGCCCTCACCACGGGCCTGCTGATGTCCTCGTACCACGCGGGCGGCATGGCGGCGACCGGCATCGGGCTCGGCCTCGCGCCCGCCGCCGGCTGGCGCGCCGTCTTCTGGGCCGGCGTGCTCCCGGCCCTCATCGCCGTACCGCTGCTGCTGAAGTACCTCCCCGAGTCGCCCGGCGTGCTCCTCGCGCGAGGTGACCGGACCCGCGCCGACGCCGTCGCCGACCGCTACGGGCTGCCCCGCCCCACCCCCGTCCGGGCCCCGGCCGCCGGCGCCAAGGGCCGGATCGCCGCCGTCCGCGCCCTCTTCGCCCCCGAATCCCGCTGGGCCACCCTCCTGCTGTGGCTCGCCTCCTTCTGCGGCCTGCTCCTGGTGTACGGCGTGTCCACCTGGCTGCCCGAGATGATGCGCTCCTCCGGCTACGGCCTCAGCTCCTCCGTCACCTTCCTGATGGTCATCAACGGCGGTGGCATCGTCGGCATGTTCGTCGCGGGCCGCGCCGCCGACCGCTTCGGCGCCGTACGGATCTCCGCGCTCTGGTTCGCGCTCACCGCGGCCGGTGCGCTGCTGCTCAAGTCCCAGCTGCCGCTGGGCGTCACCTACGCCGTCGTCGCCCTCACCGGCGTCTGGCTCTTCAGCGCCCAGGTCATGGTCTACGCCGTCACCGACACCGTCTACCGCGACAGCGAACGCGCCGCCGGGCTCGGCATGGTCACCGGCGTCGGCCGGACGGGCGCCGCCTTCGGCCCCTGGCTCATCGGCGCCCTCGCCGCCACCGGCAGCCAGGCCTGGGGCTTCACCGCCTTCGCGCTGGCCGGCCTGGCCGGCGCCGCGGCCATCGCCCTGGTGCCCCTCGCCCGACGCTCCCGGGGGAGCGCGGATGCCACGCCCCAGGACGGCGCGGTGCGGGTGGCGGGCGGCCCGTCGCCCCTCGACTGACGAGGGCCGTTCCTGCCGTACTGGTACCGCCGGTGGCCCCCTCCTACCATGGGCCCCGTCGTCGGCTCCCGCCCCGCCCGGCCCGTGTGCACCACGGCCGGGCAGGGGCGCCCGCATCGCCGGGAGCGGAGCCGGGGGGAGGGGGAGCGGTGCAGAGGGTCTTCGACAGCAGTGTGCTGTCTCCGGCGGCGGCGTTCGGCGCGTGGGAGGAGGTCACGCGCGACGAGGTGATGCCCACCCGGTTCCGGCCGGTGCACACCGGGCCGTTCAGCGGACGGCTGGAGGTGCTGCCGATGGGGGCGGTCCGGCTCGCCGCGATGCGGTACGCGCTGCTCGAATCCCGGCGCACGCCGAGGATGATCCGCCAGTCGGACCCGGAGCTCCACCAGATCGCGTTCATCCACTCCGGACTGCACGTACTGGACCAGGCGCGGCAGCAAGTGCCACTGAGACATGGGCAGTTCGTGCTCTACGACAGTTCGCGCGCCTTCACCGCGCGGGCGGCTGGGGAGTCGATGCTCCTGCAGTTCCCCCGCTGCCGCCTTCCCCTCCCGGCCGAGCGGGTGGAGGCGCTGAGCCACACCGCGCTGCCGTTCCGCGCGGGCATGGGGCGCCTGCTGGCCGACTTCCTCACCGGCCTCGCCGACGAGAGCGCGAGCTGCACCGCCGAGGACGCCGAGCGGCTGGGCGCGGTGTGCCTGGAAATGGTCGCCGCGGTACTGGCCCACCAGTTGGGCGCCTCCGGGCTCCTGCCGCCGGAGACCCGGCAGCAGGCCACCTACCAGCAGGTGCTCGACTTCATCCGGCGGAACCTGCACGACGCGTCACTCCGCGCCGACACCATCGCCGCGGCACACCACATCTCGCTCCGCACCCTCCAGCGCCTGTTCCAGCACACCGGCGGGGTCCGGAACTGGCTCCGGGAGCAGCGGCTCGAAGCCTGCCGGCGCGACCTCGCGTCACCCGCCCTGTGCTCGGTGCCGGTCCAGGCGATCGCCGCCCGCTGGGGATTCCCCCGCCCCGCGGACTTCGCCCGCGCCTTCCGCGCCCGGTACGGCACCGCTCCCAGCGACTACCGGGACCGGGCACGACGGCCCGGCACGGGAACTGGCGCACCGGGCCAAGACCCTGGCGCGCCACGCTGAGGCGCGGCCCCCGGCGCCCGGCCAGTATGTCCCCTGCGTGCATCGCCGCACGCGACGTACGACAGACCACTTCACACAGGGGGAATCACCATGCGCATGCGCGTCCTTCCGCTCGCGATGACCGCCGTCCTGCTCGGGGGAGGCGTGGCCGCCGCGACGACCGGGTCGGCCGGCGCCTCGGAGCCGGCGGCGCACGCGGCGGCGTCGTGCCTCGGCACCGCGAAGAACTACAGCGGAACGCCGGGCAGCGGCAGCAGCAACGCGCACTGGCCCGGCACGGGCAAGTGGGCCTACACCACCGCCAACTGCGCGGACATCAACCTGAAGACCAACTACACCCGGACGGTCCGGGTCTGCTTCAAGGCCACCGGCGGCTGCAACGCCTGGAAGTCGGCGAAGAAGGGCGTATGGAAGGTGATCGCCAGCGGAGTGAAGGACGGCTCCGGCTTCTACGTCCAGTTCAAGGGCGTGAACGCGAGCACCGGCAAGATCGCCTACTGAGGCGCTGACACGGGAGACCCGTGGCGGGGCACCGGACCGTGCCGGCCCGGTGCCCCGGCCACAGGTACTCAGAACGGGTAGTGCGCCTGCTGGGTCGCCACCGTGACCCAGCGGGTGCTGGAGAAGGCCTCGATGCCCCAGCGACCACCGAACCGTCCGTAACCGGAGTCCTTGACGCCGCCGAACGGCGCCTGCGGCTCGTCGCCGACGGACTGGTCGTTGACGTGCACGATGCCGGTACGGATCCGGCGCGCGACGGCCAGCCCGTGGGTGGCGTTCTCGGTGATCACACCGCAGGTCAGGCCGTTCTCGGTGTCGTTGGCCAGCGCGATGGCGGCCGCGTCGTCGGCGAACGTCTCGACCACGCAGACCGGCCCGAACGCCTCGCCGTAGTAGATGTCCATGTCCTTGGTGACACCGGTCAGCACGGTCGCCGGGTGCACCGCGCCGTCCGGGGCGCCGCCGCCCGTCAGCACCGTGGCGCCCTTGTCCACCGCGTCCTTCACCAGCGCCGCGACCCGCTGCGCCGCGGAGGCGCGGACCAGCGGCCCGACGACCGTGCTCGGGTCGCGCGGGTCACCGGTCGGCAGTGCGGCGACCTTCGCCGTGAACTTGCGGGTGAACTCCTCGGCCAGGCTCTCGTGCACCAGGATCCGGTCCCCGGACATGCAGATCTGACCCGCGTTCATGTAGACGCCGAACGTGACCGCGTCGACCGCGTAGTCCACGTCCGCGTCGTCCAGCACGAGGATCGCGTTCTTGCCGCCCAGCTCCAGTACGGCGGGCTTGAGGTGGCGCGCCGCGTGGGTGCCGATGATGCGGCCGACGCCGGTCGAGCCGGTGAAGTTGACGGCCCGTACGCGGGCGTCGGCGACCAGCGCCTCGGCGACCTCGGCGGCGTCCTCCGGCGCGTTGGTGACCACGTTCAGCACGCCGTCCGGCAGCCCCGCCTCGCGCAGCACGTCGGCGACGAACAGCCCGCAGGCCAGCGGCGCGTCCTCGCTCGGCTTCACCACGACGGTGTTGCCGGCGGCGAGCGGTGCGGCGACGGCGCGCACGCCGAGGATCAGCGGCGCGTTCCAGGGCGCGAACGCCGCGACGACGCCGAGCGGTTCGCGTATCGCCATGCCCAGCGCGCCGGTGTCCTGGCTGCTGAGCACCTCACCGCGCGGCGCGGTGATCGCGGCGGCGGCCTCGCGCAGCACGTTGGCCGCGAGCGCGACGTTGAAGTGCGCCCACGGCGCCGTCCCGCCGACCTCCTGCGCCATCAGCTCGGCGGCCTGCTCGCCCTTGGCGTCCAGCAGGTCGGCGGCCTTGAGGAAGATGGCGCGGCGGGCGAAGGGGGCGAGCGCGGCCCACTCGGGGAAGGCGGCGTCCGCGGCGTCCACCGCCCGCGTGATGTCCTCGGGCCCGCCGGCGGCGACGGTGGCGTACACCTCGCCGGTGAAGGGGCTGATGTCCTCGGCGGTGCGACCGGAGGCGGCGGGCACGTCCTTGCCGCCGATGAAGAGTTCACGCGTGGTGGCCATGGGGTCAATGATCCTTTGTCGCGGGCGGGAGACGGAAGCGGGGGGAGGGGCCGGCCGGGAGAGGCGGCGTTCGTGTTGTGAACTTTCGTTCACTCGTTCCGGAAATGCTGCTTCCGGCCGTCCCGAATGTCAAGATCCGCGCACCCGGGTGAAGCCCGCGGCGCCCCCGGGGGCCGGCGCCCTACCGGGGTACAGAAGCCCCATGCGTGCCCTCGTGATCAATTGCACCCTCAAATCCTCCCCGCAGCCGTCGAACACCGAAGCCCTTGCCGACGTCGTGGTCAAGGCCCTGGACACGCACGGAGTGACCTCTCGGACGGTTCGGGCCGTCGACCTGGACCTCCGTCCCGGCGTGGCGAGCGACATGGGGGAGGGGGACGACTGGCCCTCGGTACGCGCGAAGGTCCTCGACGCCGAAATCCTGATCATCGCCTCGCCGACGTGGCTCGGCCGCCCCTCCTCCGTGGCGCAGCGCGTACTGGAACGGATGGACGCCATGATGAGCGAGACCGACGACCAGGACCGTCCGGTCGCCTTCAACCGCGTGGCCGGCGTCGTCGTCACCGGCAACGAGGACGGCGCCCACCACGTCATCAGCGAGATCAACGGGGCCCTGGTCGACATCGGCTACACGATCCCCGGCCAGAGCTGGACGTACTGGCACCTCGGTCCCGGCCCGGGCCCCGACTACCTCGACGAGGCCCGCGGCCACGACTGGTCCGCCTCCACCGCCCGCGCCATGGCGTCCAACCTGTTCCACACGGCCCGCGCCCTCGCCGCGCACCCCCTCCCGGCCCCGCCGTCCTGACCCAGCAGGGGCCGCGCCCGAGAGCGTCCCCGACCCGCCGAAACCTTGAGGAGTGGTCGACCGTGACCGCACAGCGACACCGGGGCCTGCGCCCCCTGGCCGCCGGGCTGCTGGCCCTTTCGGGCGTACTGGCCCTCACGTCCTGCGGCTCCGACGACTCGTCGGAGTCCGGCGGGTCCGCCGGCGCGTCCAAGAAGGCGACCGCCTCCGGCTCCCGTACCGCCGCGCCCGCGGGCGGGGTGCGGTGCGGCAAGAAGGCGACGGTACGGGCCTCCGGCTCGACCGCGCAGCACAACGCCATGCGGGCCTGGACCAAGACTTTCCAAAAGGAGTGCCGGGGGACGCGGATCGACTACGAGGCCTCCGGCTCGGGCGCGGGGCAGGCGGACTTCCTGAAGGGGCGTACCGCCTTCGCGGGCTCGGACTCTCCGCTGCGGTCCGCGCAGGTCGCCCGTTCCGAGAAGGCCTGCGGGGACGGCGGCCGCGCCGTCCACCTGCCGATGCTCGGCGGCCCCATCGCGGTCGGGTACAACCTGCCGGGCGTCGACAAGCTCGTGCTGGACGTCCGTACCCTGGCCCGGATCTTCGACGGCCGGATCACGAAGTGGAACGATCCGGCGATCGCCCGGCTGAACCCGAAGGCCGATCTGCCCGCCACCCCCCTCAAGACGGTGCACCGTGCCGGCGAATCCGGCACGACCGACAACTTCACCGCCTATCTGCACGCCGCCGCGCCGGACGACTGGTCGCACCCGCAAGGGCAGCGGTGGCCGGCCGAGGGCGGCGTCGCCGCCGACGGCTCGACGGAGCTGGCCGACAAGGTGAAGCAGACCCGCGGCGCCATCGGGTACGTCGAACTCGCCTACGCGATCCAGCGGTCGCTGCCCACCGCCGCGATCGACACCGGGGCCGCCGCGCCGGTCGAGGCCACCGTCGTCAACGCCTCGAAGGCGCTCGCCGGTGCGAAGGCGACCGGTTCGCACGGCGACCTGGTCCTCCGCCTCGACCACACGACCAAGGCCGCCGGCGCGTACCCGATCGCGATGGTCACGTACGAGATCGTCTGCGACAAGGGCAACAAGGCGGCGACCTGGCCGGCCACCAAGTCCTTCCTCACGTACACCGCCGGCCTGCAGGGGCAGAAGGACCTCTCCTTCCAGGGCTACGCCACCCTCCCCGCCAAGGTCATGGACAAGGTCCGCCACAAGCTGAGCGACATCTCCTGACACCCGCCCCACCCATGACCGCGCCGCCGGAACGGCGCGGTCATGGGCATGCCCGGGGAACGTCCCTGACCAGGGAAATTGATCGGGGCGGCCGCTCTGCGATTCCCGTAGGGGCGGGTCGGAGCGGTGCCCGTCCCTGGCGAGAGGACCGCATCTCCTGCGTTTCCCAGGAGTTCTCATCGATTCGGTCGAATCTTCAAAGGTTCTTACGTGCTCCCGGCGGCGACGGCTCAGACGTCAGTCGCTGTCGCGAGTTGCGGAAAGCGCACTGAGGGTCCGACGCAGCGACGGATTCCGTAGGTAATCAGGCCTTGACGCTCCGGATCCCGTCGGGCTTCCATGTTGCGCCGGGAGCACAGCGAAGCACGACACAGCCGTCCACGGAGGCGATACCGCTCCCGCACAGCACCTGCCACACCCAGTCGATCGGAACCGCTCCATGACCGACATCCTCAGCCAGCCACCCGCAGGCGACAGCGCCCCCGCGGCCACCGACCGCCTCGACGCCCCCGGCGCCGACGCCCGCCCTGCCGACGGTCCCGCCCTGGACGGTGCGCGGACGCTCAAACGCTCGATCGGCGTCGTCGGCGGCACCCTGCTGACGCTGTCCTGCGTCACGCCCGCTTCCACGCTCTTCGTCGTGGTGCCGGACCTCTTCGCCGACCTGGGCACCGCCACCGCCCTGACCATCGCGATCGGTTCCGTGCTCTGCATCGCGGTGGCCTTCTGCTACTCGGAGCTGGGCACGCTCATACCGAGCGCGGGTGGCGAGTACGCCATGGTCTCGACGCTGACCGGGCGGCTGGCGGGCTGGCTGGTGTTCGTCCTCTCGCTGCTGGTCGTGATGATCGTGCCGCCGGTGATCGCCATGGGGACGGCCGACTACCTCGCCCCCGTGGTGCACGTCCCCGCGCCCGCCGCCGGCGCCGCCGTGATGCTCCTGGCCACCCTCGCCGGCCTGCTGGACCTGCGCGCCAACGCCTGGATCACCGGCATCTTCCTGGTCCTGGAGGTCATCGCCGCGGGCGTGGTCGCGGTCCTCGGCTTCGCCCACGCCGAGCGCGGCGGCTCCGCCCTCGTGCACGGCACGGTCGCCGGCCACGGCGGCGTCCCCGGCCCGGTCACCGGCCTGCTCGTCGTCTCGGGGCTCGCCATCGCCCTCTTCGTGACCCAGGGCTTCTCCACCGCCGTCTACCTCTCCGAGGAGCTGGAGGAGCCGCGCCGCAACGTCGCCCGCACCGTGCTGGCCACACTGGCCATCTCCACCGCGGTCATCCTCGTACCGGTCATCGCCATCACGCTCGGCGCCCCGAGCCTCCAGGCCCTGACCTCCGGCGACATCAGCACCATGGTCATCGCCTGGAGCAACTCGGCGGTCGGCACCTTCGTCAGCCTCTGCGTCGCCCTTGCGATCATCAACGCCGGGATTGTCATGGTCATCCAGAACTCCCGGGTGCTGTTCGCCTCCGCGCGTGACAAGGCCTGGCCCCAGCCGGTCAACGACGCGCTGTCCCGGCTCGGCCGCTTCGGCTCCCCGTGGGTGGCGACCCTGCTCGTCGGCCTGCCCGGCGCGGCCCTGTGCTTCGTCGACCTCGACACCCTCTACGGCGTGACCGGCGTGTCCGTCACGGGCATGTACCTGCTCGTCGCGGTCGCGGCGCTCGCGGCCCGGCGCGGCGCGCACAAGAAGACGGCCGCCTGGCGGATGCCGCTGTGGCCGGCGGTCCCGCTGCTGCTGATCGTGGTCCTGGTCTACATCCTCACCCAGCAGGAGACGCAGTACCTGCTGTGGACGGGCGGCACCATGGCGGCGGCGACCCTGTACTGGGCCTGCTACCTCCGCCCCCGCCGGGACACGCACTGGCTGGTGACCCTTCCGGAGGACACCCGCACCGAAGCGACCTGACCGGCCCGGTTTCCCTTCCGCGCTGCGTGGAACGCGAGTGGTCACAGGTGAAGCGAGACACGCAGTGTCGGAGGAGGTGACGCCGTGCCCAGCTTCAGCAGCCGCGCCCTGCTGCTCATCGCGTCGGCGTTGGGGCACAAGATGGGGTACCGCGACCTGGAAGAGGTCCGGCGGAAGGTCGAGAAGCAGCAGCGCCGGCCCGCTGCCTTCGGGCCGCCCCGGCGGCTCGACCGGCACTGCCGGGTGACCGCCCACTTCCGGCACGGCTGGCCCTGCTACGAGGTCGCCCCGCGCGCCGGCGATGCCGGCGTGCAGGTGCTGTACCTGCACGGCGGTGCCTACATCGAGGAGATCGGCGACAACCACTGGAACCTGATCGAGCAGCTGGTGACCGACGGGTCGGCCCGCGTGATCGTTCCGGTCCACCCGCTGGCGCCGCGCGGCACGGCCGCCACGGTCGTCCCCGACCTCACCGCGCTGGCGGGCCGGCTCACCGCCGACCGCTCGCTGCCCACCGTGTTCATGGGCGACTCGGCCGGCGGCGGGCTGTCCGTGACGCTGGCGCAGCGACTGCGGGACACCGGCGGCGCCCCGCCGGACGAACTGGTGCTGATCTCGCCCTGGCTGGACGTCGTCATGGACAACCCGGCCCTCGCGGACCTGCTGCCGCACGACCCCATGCTGGGCGTGGAGGCGCTGCGCTACTGCGGCTCGCTCTGGGCCGGCGAGCTCGACCTCCCCCACCCCTGGGTGAGTCCGCTGCGCGGGGAGCTGGCCGGGCTGCCCCGTACGACGGTCTTCGCCGGTACCCGCGACATCCTCACCGCCGACGCCCGCCGCTTCCGCGACCGGGCGACCGCCGAGGGCGTCGAGGTGGACTTCGCCGAGGCGGCGGGCCAGATCCACGTCTATCCGCTGTGGCCCACCGCCGAGGGCCATCAGGCCCGCCGCCATCTGCTGGCGTCGCTGCCCGCGCCCGCCGGGTCGCCGCTCGTGAAGAGGTGAGCGCGGCGACCCGGCGGGCCGGCGGTCAGCTCAGCGTACGCAGCATCGAGGCGTCGAACGGTACGAGTTCGCCGGTGCGGCCTTCGAAGATCTTGGCGGCCCACTCCGGGTCGCCGAGCAGCGCGCGGCCGACGGCGATGAGGTCGAACTCGTCGCGCTCCATGCGGTCCAGGAGCCGGTCGATGCCGGCGACGCCGGCCTGCTCACCCTGGAACGCCTGGATGAACTCGTTGTCGAGGCCGACGGAGCCGACGCTGACCGTCGGCAGGCCGGAGAGCTTCTTCACCCAGCCGGCGAGGTTGAGGTCCGAGCCCTCGAACTCCGGCAGCCAGTAGCGGCGCGTGGAGGCGTGGAAGGAGGTCACGCCCGCCGCGGTGAGCGGCGCGACGACGGCGTCCAGCTCCTCCGGGGTCTCGGCGAGCCGGGCCTGGTAGTTGTTCATCTTCCACTGGGACATCCGGAAGAGGATCGGGAAGTCCGGCGAGACGGCCGCGCGGCAGGCCGCGACGATCTCGGCAGCGAAGCGGGTGCGGGCCACCGCGTCACCGCCGTACGCGTCGGTGCGCTGGTTGGTCTGCGCCCACAGGAACTGGTCGATGAGGTAACCGTGCGCGCCGTGCAGCTCGATCCCGTCGAAGCCGATGCGCTCCGCGTCGGCCGCGGCCTTGGCGAACGCCGCGACGACGTCGTCGAGGTCCTGCTGCGTCATGGCGTGGCCGGCCGGCGTGCCGTCGATGGCGAGGCCGGACGGGCCGGACGGCGGGGCGTCCGGGAAGGGCGGCGCGCCCGCTTCCCGGGCCATGCCCACGTGCCACAGCTGCGGCATGATCGTGCCGCCGGCCGCGTGCACCGCCGCCACGACCCGCTCCCAGCCCGCCAGCGCGTCCTCGCCGTGGAAGCGGGGGACCTTGCCGCTGGTCCCGGCGGCCGGGTGGTCGACGTACGTGCCCTCGGTGATGATCAGGCCGACTCCGCCGGCGGCCCGGCGGGCGTAGTAGTCCGCGACATCGGCACCCGGCACGCCACCCGGCGAGAACTCACGGGTCATCGGCGCCATGGCGATGCGGTTGGGGACGGTGAGCCCGCCCAGGGAGAAGGGGCGGGAGAGCACCTGAGCCGCGCGGGCGGTGGTGTCGCTGGATGTCACGGGGTTCTCCTCGATCGGAAAGCGGTGCGAACGCCGCCGGTGGGCGGACGTTCCGCTGTTCCGAACACCGCGAACCGGAGCCAGCATCCGTTTTCCCTTGTGGCCTCCGTCACACTCCCCGCCCACGGCCGGCCGCCGTCGCGCATCGGCGGCCGGCGAGGGCGCCTCAGGCCCGTTCGGACACGTTCGCCGCGACCCAGGCCGCCAGCTCGCGGGCGCAGGCCGTCACCGTCTCCTGCCAGGTCCGGTCGGCGCCGTCCCCCGCCTCGTCGCTGACGTGCTTGACGAGACGTACCGGCACCTCTGCCTGCTGCGCGACGTGCGCCAGCGCGTACCCCTCCATGTCCACCAGCGCGGCCCGTGCCGCCAGCCGGTCGCGGGCCGCGTCGTCGGCGATGAAGGAGTCGCCGGTCGCCAGCACCGGCCCGCCCCGGTCGGCCAGGTCCAGCGGCGCGCCCGTGATGTCCCCGGTCAGGGTGGCCAGCAGCTCGCTGTCCAGGTCGTGCTGGAGCACCGAACCGATGACATGGGTGCCGCGCAGGCCGGGACGGAGCGCGCCGGCCGTACCGAGGTTGACGATGCCCGAGGGGCGGGGGCCGCGCGCCAGTACGGTGGCGAGCGCGGTCGCCGCGTTGACCTTCCCCATGCCGGTGAGCAGCACCGGGAGACCGGCACCGAGGAACTGCGCCTCTTCCTTGAGGGCGAGGACGAGCAGCGGACGGTCGGCGGTGATCTCACCTATGAGTTCCATGAGGTCACGGTAACCTCAGCCGCCACTCGGCGGGGCGGTGGGGCGCCGCGCCCCCGGAGTGCCGGGGGTGCGGGTCCACCGCAGGTCAGGCGAGTGCCGTCGGCGCGGCGGACGAGGGTGGCATGGCATACCGCAGATGGTTGGACAAGGCTCCTGACTATAGGTGTCGAGGTCGACGCCGGAGCGGAGCCAGGGGGTCGGTCAGGCGCGGTGGGCGCCTGCGCGCGGATACCGGACGAAGAGGATGCCGTGTACGTCGCCGGTCGGGGCGCTGTAGAGGTGCGGGGTGTCGGCGCGCCAGTGCGCGTACTCGCCCGGGCCCGCCGTCTGCGGCTGCGCCGGGTCGCCCACCACGGCCGTGCCGGTCAGCACCATCAGGCTCTCCGACGTGTCCGCGATGTGTGCGGCCGACTCCTGGACGCTGCCGGCTGCGATGCGAATGCGGAAGACGTCGGTGACGGCCGGCGGCTCCTCGAAGCGCTCGATCAGCACCGCCGTGACGGCGTCACCGGAGACGCCCTCGCCGCCGGCCTCGAAGGCGTGTCGTGGGTGATCGCTGAGCACGGCGCTGAGAGGGCTGTCGAGTGCGGTGGTGAGCGCGTAGAGGGTGTCCAGTGTGGGGTTGCGCCGGCCGCCCTCCAGTTCGGACAGCGTGCCTTTGCCCACGCCGGAGCGCCGGGCCAGCTCGGACAGCGACAGCCGCTGTTGCTGACGGAGCTCCCGCAGTCGGCGTCCCACCTCGTCGTTCAGGCCCATACCGCGCGCGTCCGCTCCTCTTCGCCCGTGTTCGCCTTCGTCGGCGAGGTCGTTGACGGCTGACCAGCCTACTCTCTACTGTTCCGGGAACAGAACGTTCCGTAAACAGAACGCCACCTGCACCGCCGGACCCGTCAGCACAGAATCTGGAAACGATGTCCTCGATGGCTCGAATACGCGCTGCCGCCCCGCCCTCGGCGGTGGTCGCCGGACTGATCGCCGTGCTGGTGGGCGTCACCAGTTCGGCCGCCCTCGTCTTCACCGCGGCCAAGGCGGCCGGCGCCGACTCCCGCGAGATCTCCTCCTGGATGCTTGCCCTCGGCGTGGGCCTGGCCTGCACCTGCATCGGCCTGTCCGTGCGGTACCGGTCGCCCGTGGTGACCGCCTGGTCGACGCCGGGCGCCGCCCTGCTGACCACCGGCCTCAGCGGGGTCTCCATGGCGCAGGCCATCGGCGCGTTCCTCTTCTCCGCGCTGCTCATCCTCGTCAGCGGGGTGACCGGCTGGTTCGCGCGTGCCATGAACCGCATCCCGGTGCCGCTCGCCGCTGCGCTCCTCGCGGGAGTCCTCTTCGAGTTCGGTACCGGCCTCTTCACGACCATGCACGCGAGCTTCGCCGTGGCCTTCCCGATGTTCCTGGCGTACCTGCTGGGCCGCCGGCTGCTGCCGCGCTACGCCGTACTGCTCGCCCTGGCGGTGGGGGTCCTCGCGACCGTGTTCACCGGCGGCTGGCACGCCGACCGGATCCGGCTCTCCGTCGCCACGCCCGTGTTCGTCACCCCGGAATTCGACTGGAAGGTCCTGGTCAGCGTCGGCGTCCCGCTGTTCGTCGTCACCATGGCCTCGCAGAACCTGCCCGGCGTCGCGGTCCTGCGGGGCTCGGGTTACGACGTACCGGTCTCGCCGCTGATGACCTGGACCGGCACCGCGAACTTCCTGCTGGCGCCGTTCGGTGCGTACGGCCTCAACCTCGCGGCGATCACCGCCGCCATCTGCACGAGCGAGGAGGCCCACCCCGACCCCCGCAGGCGCTACACCGCCGGCGTCTGGGCCGGCATCTTCTACCTGTGCGTCGGCCTCCTCGGCGCCACGGTGGCGTCCCTGCTCGCCGCCATGCCGCACGCGCTCGTGCTCGGCATCGCCGGCATCGGCCTGCTCGGCACCATCACCAGCTCGCTGACCACCGCGGTCTCCGACCCCGGCGCCCGGGAGGCGGCCGTGGTCACCTTCCTCGCCACCGCGTCCGGCGTGACCCTGCTGGGGATCGGCTCGGCGTTCTGGGGCCTGCTCGCGGGCGTGCTGACCAGCGTGCTCCTCTCCGCGGGCGGCAGGCGCCGAACGGAACGGGGCGCGGAGGCGCAAGAGGGACGCGCATCCGATGCGGAGACCGCCCCGACGGAGCCGGCCGCGGAGACCGTGCCGCGCGCCGCCCGCTGACCGGGCGCGGCAGGCGCGGGCCGGCGCCGCCTCATGGTGCCTCGGACCGTACGCGGACCACCGCGTACCGGCACTCCTCCGCGCCGTCGTTGACGAAGGTGCAGGGGGCCGGGGCGCCGAGTTCGAGGCGGTGTCCGGCCGCCAGCTCGTGCACCGCGTCGCCCTCGTGGAAGGTCAGCCGGCCGTCGAGCACCCACACCATCTGCCGTACGAAGGCGAAGGTCTCGGCCGGATACGGGATGCGCGCACCGGCAGGCAGCCGCACCTCCGCGATGTCCGCCGGGAAGCGGGGCCCGGAGATCTGGCGCCGGCTGTACCCGGTGGCCGGGTCGCGCCATTCGGCGATGTCGCCGGTACCCTCCTCGGTGCCGCCGTCCGGCCCGTCCGCCGGCTGGTCCGCCGCGCCCTCCGCCAGGGCCATCAGCGCGGACACGCTGATCCGGAAGGCGCCGGACAGCTTGCCGAGGACGACGGCCGTCGGGCTGCTCTCGCCGCGCTCGATCCGGTGAATCATCGCCCGCGAGACGCCCGAGGCCTCGGCCAGCTGGGCCAGGGTCCACCGGCGCCGCTCCCGCTCGACGCGTACCCGCGCGCCGATGCGCCCCACCAGGGGATCTATCATGTTGGACATGGATCCAATATATGAGACCGGGGTGGCGGTCGCGGAGGCGGAAGCGGCGCCGGCCGCGGTACGGGTCCGCGCGGCGCACCCCGACGACCTCGCGGCCGTCCTCGCCATCCGCAACGATGCCGTCGCGACGTCGACCGCGCTGTGGACCGAGACGCCCCAGACGCCCGCCGAGGGCGCGGCCTGGTTCGCCGGGTTCCTGGAGAAGGACGCCGCGTTCGTCGCCGAGTACGCGGGTGAGGTCGTGGGGTTCGGGGTCTACTGCCCCTGGCGGCCGCTGGAGGGCTTCCGGCACTCGGCGGAGAACTCCGTCTACGTCCGCGGGGACCGGCACGGCCTGGGCATCGGGACCGAACTGCTGACCGTCCTCATCGCCGCAGCGCGACAGGCCGGCTATCACGTCATGATCGCCGACATCGAGGCCGGCAACACCGCCTCGATCCGCCTGCACGAACGCTTCGGCTTCGAGAACGTCGGCACCGTACGCGAGGTCGGCACCAAGTTCGGCCGCTGGCTGGACCTGACGATCATGCGCCTGCAGCTGTCCTGAGGCCCCGGGCCCGGCCGCTCCGCAGCCGTCCCAGGGCGGCGACGGCGAGGCAGCCGCTGATCGCGGCGATGGCCAGGCCGGTGTGGTGCAGGCCGCCGTCGGTGGAGTGGGTGCCGATCAGCAGGGCGAGCATCGCGGCGGCGAGGTTGGCGCCGACGTACTGCGCCGTGCGGTACAGCCCGCCCGCGGCACCGGCCTGGGCGGCGGGCGCCGCCTCGTACACGGCGTTCTGGTTCGCCATCGAGTTGTAGCCGTTGGGGATGCCGAGCACCAGGCAGAGCAGGACCAGCAGCCAGACCGGGGAGGTGTGCGTGGGCAGCGTCAGCAGCAGCCCGCCCACCGCGAGCACCACCGAACCGATGAGCAGCAGCGGGCCGGGCCCGCGCCGCTTCTGCACCCGGGTGGCGGTGAGCGTGGAGACGATGCCCATCAGCGCCAGCGGCAGCATGACCAGGCCGGCCCCCGAAGCGCCCAGGTCGCGGGACTCCTCCAACCACTGCGGCAGGCCGTAGAAGATGCCGTAGTACGCGGTGTAGGTGGCGATCGTGCGTACGTAGGTGAAGGACAGGGCGCGGTTCGAGAGCAGCCGCAGGTCCAGGAACGGCACCGGCGCCCGCAGCGACCGCCACACCGTGCACAGCCCGGCGACCACCGCGCCGCCCAGCGCCCACCAGAACGGCGTCTGCGCGAGGGACAGCAGCCAGTACATGAGCAGGCCCATGGCGGCCACGAAGAGCAGCATGCCGGGCAGGTCCAGCTCGGCCAGGGTCCGGCGCAGCGCGCTGGACTCGCGCACCGGGTCGGCGGGGGCCCACAGGAGGATGGCGGTCGCGCCGACCACCGTGAGCGGCACGTTGGCCCAGAAGATGCCGGACCAGCCGAAGCCGCCCACCAGCACGCCGCCCAGCGTCGGGCCGAGCGCGACCATGACCTGCGAGCAGACCGTGAGCGCCGCCAGCGCGTTGTGCGAGTCCGCCCGCATCCGGTCGGCCGCACGGCGGACCATCGCCAGCCCGCACGGGTACTGCGCGGCCGTACCGATGCCGATGACGACGCGGCAGGCGACCAGCACGCCCACGGACGGGGCGAAGGGCGCGACGAGCGAGGCGAGCGCGACCAGCGCCAGCCCGGCGAGGGACACCTTGCGCGGTCCCAGAGTGTCGGCCAGCCGGCCGGCGGCGGGGGCGGCCACGGCGGTGGCGAGGTAGAGCCCGGAGACCAGCCACGCGGTGGCGGGCCCGGCCCCGAAGTGCGCCTGGATGCCGACCAGCGCCACCGCGATCATCGAGGAGTTCAGCGGCTGGAGGATCGTGCCGAAGGCGATGGGGCCGACCATGCGCTGCGGCAGCTGCGGCCGGGCCTCGGGCACGGCGGTGTCCGCGCGCCGATCGATCTGATCTTCAGCAGTGCTGGCCATCTCGTCGCCCGAGGGGCGGAGAGCGGGGGAGTTCTCACTGGAGGGGGGCACCGGAGCGGTCCTTCTACGGGCGCGGGGGAGTGGGGGGTACGGGGGCGGCCGTCGCCCCGTCCGGGGGCGCGGGGCCGGGCTCGTCGGGGGCGGTGGCCAGCCGGTCCAGCAGGCGGGTGGTGAGCCGGAGCAGATCGCGTTCCACATCGTTGAGGTGCGTCGCCATCGCGCGGGCCAGCCAGACGTCCCGGCGCTCCCGGTCGGCCCGGAGGAACTCCAGGCCCCGCTCGGTCGGGTGCAGCAGCGTCTGCCGCCCGTCGGCCGGGTCGGGGCGCCGCTCGACCAGCCCCATGTCCACGAGCCTGGCCACCGGGCGCGCCATCGACTGCGGGGTGACGCGCTCCGCGGCCGCCAGTTCGCTCGCGGTGGCCGGCCCGTCGCGATCCAGCCGGCCCAGTACGGCCATCGCGCCGAGCGTCAGCTCACCGGGCGGACGCTGCGCCCGGAGGCGCCGCGCGACGCGCATCAGACTGTTGCGCAGTTCGACGGCCGCGTGATCGAGCTCTTCGCCGGAGGACATTTCTTCAGCATAGCTCAATAGATGTGCAGTGAAATTGCTTGCGGTGCCCGGCCGGCCTGCCGGGGCTGGTCACGCCGAGCGGCCGCAGAGGGGAGACATGCTCAGCAAACAGCAGCGACTGACACGTGCCGGTGTGCCGGTGCTCCTGGTGGCCGGGATCGGCGCCTGTGGCACAGGGCCCGCCGGGCAATGGGGGAGCGGCGGTCACGGCACGGGGAAGAGCGCCGGGGCCGGGCTCACCGGAAGAGGTCGGCGTGCTCCTCCGCCCATGAAGGGAACGTGCGTGCCGGTATTGGCGGAGACGTGCGGCGTGGTCCCGGTGACGGTGGGAGGCGGGCGGACTAACCTTTGGGCAGCCATGGTGGCTTTACAGTTCATGTCCGCAGATGTCCGCCGGTGGGCGGCGCCCCGCGTCCCGGTGGCGAGGAGGGGCGATGAGCGACGCGGTGACGACCGGGGGCCCCGCGCCGACGGGCGGAGCGGCCGACGCGCTGCTGCGCCTCGGCGGGTTCTTCAGCCGGGGTGAGTACACGCGGGATCTCGGCGCGGTGCACCTGAAGGGCGGCCGGGACGGGGACGTCTTCTACCGGGACCGTTGGGCGCACGACAAGGTGGTGCGGTCCACGCACGGCGTGAACTGCACCGGCTCGTGCAGCTGGCGGGTGTACGTCAAGGACGGGATCATCACCTGGGAGACCCAGGAGACCGACTACCCCAGCGCGGGGCCCGACCGCCCCGAGTACGAGCCGCGCGGCTGCCCGCGGGGTGCGGCCTTCTCCTGGTACACCTACTCGCCCACGCGCGTGCGCTACCCGTACGTGCGCGGGGTGCTGGCCGAGATGTACCGGGAGGCCCGGCAACGGCTCGGCGATCCGGTGCTGGCCTGGGCGGACGTGGTCGGCGACCCGGAGCGGCGGCGCCGCTACCAGCAGGCCCGCGGCAAGGGCGGGATGGCGCGGTCGACCTGGGCGGAGACGCTGGAGATGGTCGCCGCGGCCCATGTGCACACCATCCGCGAGCACGGCCCGGACCGGATCGCGGGTTTCTCGCCGATCCCGGCCATGTCGATCGTCTCGCACGCGGCGGGCGCCCGCTTCGTGTCGCTGATCGGCGGTCAGATGCTGTCGTTCTACGACTGGTACGCGGATCTGCCGGTGGCCTCGCCGCAGGTGTTCGGTGACCAGACCGACGTACCCGAGTCGGGCGACTGGTGGGACGCCGCGTACCTGCTGATGTGGGGCTCGAACGTGCCGGTCACCCGCACGCCGGACGCCCACTGGATGGCCGAGGCACGGTACAACGGCCAGAAGGTCGTGGTCGTCGCGCCGGACTACGCCGACAACGCCAAGTTCGCCGACGAGTGGCTGCACCCGCACCCCGGCACCGACGGCGCGCTGGCCTTCGCGATGGGGCACGTGATCCTGCGCGAGTGCTTCGTCGAGCGGCAGGTGCCGTACTTCACCGACTACGTCCGCCGCTTCACCGACCTGCCGTTCCTGGTGACGTTGCGGGAGCGGGACGGCGCGTACGTACCGGGCCGCTTCCTGCGCGCCTCGGAGCTGGGCGGCGCGGACGCCACGGCCGAGCGCGCCGAGTGGCGCACGGTGCTGCTGGACGATGCCACCGGGCGCCCGGTCGTGCCGGACGGGACGGTGGCCGACCGCTGGTCGGGGGAGGACGGCCGGTGGAACCTGGAACTGGGCGAGGTGGTGCCCCGGTTGACACTGCACGAGGACGCGGCGGCGGACGGCGTCGAAGTGCTGCTGCCGCGCTTCGACACCGCGGACGGCACGGGGGACGTACTGCGACGCGGCGTACCGGCGCGCCGCCTGACCCCCGACGGGCCGCTGGTCACCACGGTTTTCGACCTGCTGCTCGCCGGCTACGGCGTGGGCCGGGACGGGCTGCCGGGGGAGTGGCCGACGGGTTACGAGGACGCGGCGAGCCCGGGCACCCCCGCCTGGCAGGAGGCGCTGACCTCAGTACCGGCGGCCGCCGTGGTGCGCATCGCCCGGGAGTTCGCGCGGACCGCGGAACGCACCCACGGCCGGTGCATGATCCTGATGGGCGCGGGGACCAACCACTGGTTCCACTCCGAGACCATCTACCGCACCTTCCTGACCCTGCTGCTGCTCACCGGCTGTCAGGGCCGCAACGGCGGCGGCTGGGCACACTACGTCGGCCAGGAGAAGTGTCGGCCGCTCACCGGCTGGACCGCGCTGGCCGGCGCCGCCGACTGGCAGCGCCCGCCCCGCCAGATGATCGGCACCGGCTTCTTCTTCCTCCACACCGACCAGTGGCGCTACGACCCGTTCCGCGCCGATGCGCTGGCGTCCCCGCTGGGGGAGGGGCGGTTCGCCGGGATGTCGGCGGTGGACGTGCTGGCCCGCTCGGCGCGGATGGGCTGGATGCCCTCGTACCCCACCTTCGACCGCAACTCGCTCGACCTCGCCGACGAGGCCGCCGCGGACGGGGACCGCGACCCGGGCGCACACATCGCCGCCGAACTGGCCGCCGGCCGCCTCGGGTTCGCCTGCGAGGACCCCGACGACCCCGCCAACTGGCCGCGCATCCTGCTCACTTGGCGGTCCAACCTGCTCGGCTCCTCCGCCAAGGGAGCCGAGTACTTCCAGCGCCACCTGCTCGGCACGCACGCCAACCTCCGCGCCCAGCAGGCTCCCGAGGACGCTCGCCCACGCGACGTGCGATGGCGCCCCGAAGCCCCCGAGGGCAAGCTCGACCTGCTGGTCAACCTGGACTTCCGGATGACGTCGACGGCCCTGCTGTCCGACGTGGTGTTCCCGGCCGCCACCTGGTACGAGAAACACGACCTCTCCACCACCGACATGCACCCCTTCGTGCACTCCTTCAACCCGGCCATCGATCCGCCCTGGCAGGCCCGCACCGACCACGACACCTTCCAGGCGCTGGCCGAGGCGTTCTCCGCGCTCGCCGCCCGGCACCTCGGCGTACGCCGCGACGTGGTCGCCACCCCGCACCAGCACGACACCCCCACCGAACTGGGCGACCCACTGGGCGCCGACCACGACTGGCGGACCGAGGGCACCACGCCGGTGCCGGGCCGGACGATGCCCGCGCTCACCGTCGTCGAGCGCGACTACGGTGCCGTCGCCGACCGGATGCGTACCCTCGGGCCGCTCGCCGACGCCAAGGGACTCACCGCCAAGGGCCTCACCTACGAGGTCGGCGAGGAACTGGCCGAACTCGCCCGGCGATGCGGCACGGCGCGCGGCGGCCCCGCCGACGGCCGGCCGCTCCTCGACACCGCGGAGAAGATGTGCGAGGCGGTCCTCGCGCTCTCCGCCACCACCAACGGCCGCCTCGCCGACCAGGGCTTCCGCACACTCGCGCGGCGGGTGGGCAGCCCCGGCATCGCGGAGCTGGGGCAGGGCGAGCGGGAGCGGCGGATCCGCTTCGCCGACACCGGAGTGCAGCCGCAGCAGAGCCTCACCAGCCCCGAGTGGTCCGGCGTGGAGTCCGGCGGCCGGCGCTACAGCCCGTTCACCCTCAACACCGAGTACGGCAAGCCCTGGCACACCCTCACCGGGCGCCAGCACTTCTACCTCGACCACGACTGGATCCACGAACTGGGCGAGGCCCTGCCGCTGTACCGGCCGCCGCTGGACATCCACCGCCTCTTCGGCGAACCACGGCTCGGCCCCGACGGTGGCCGCGAGGTGACGGTGCGTTACCTAACCCCGCACAACAAGTGGTCCATCCACTCCGAGTACCAGGACAACCTGCTCATGCAGGCGCTCTCCCGCGGCGGCCAGCTCCTCTGGATCAGCCCCGCCGACGCCCAGGCCATCGGCGTGGCCGACAACGACTGGATCGAGGCCGTCAACCGCAACGGCGTCCTCGTCGCCCGCGCCGTCGTCTCCCACCGCATGCCCACCGGCACCGTCTACGTCCACCACGCCCAGGACCGCACCGTCGCCGTCCCTCGCAGCGAGGCCACCGGCCGGCGCGGCGGCACCCACAACTCCCTGACCCGGGTGCTCCTCAAACCCACCCACCTCATCGGCGGCTACGCCCAGCTCTCCTTCGCCTTCAACTACTTCGGCCCCACGGGCAACCAGCGCGACGAGGTCACCGTGATCCGCCGCCGCTCCCAGGAGGTGCGTTACTGATGCGGGTCATGGCCCAGATCGCCATGGTGATGAACCTCGACAAGTGCATCGGCTGCCACACCTGCTCGGTGACCTGCAAACAGACCTGGACCAACCGGGCCGGCGTGGAGTACGCCTGGTTCAACAACGTCGAGACCCGCCCGGGGCAGGGCTACCCGCGCCGCCACGAGGACCAGGAGCGCTGGCGCGGCGGCTGGGAGCTGACCCGCCGCGGCCGGCTGCGGCCCCGCTCCGGCGGCCGCCTCCGCCGCCTGGTCTCGATCTTCGCCAACCCCGTGCTGCCGAACATCCGCGACTACTACGAGCCGTGGACGTACGACTACCGCACCCTCACCGAGGCGCCGACCGGCGACGACTTCCCCGTGGCGGCGCCCCGCTCCCTGATCAGCGGGGAACGGATGGACACCGTCCCGTGGTCCGCGAACTGGGACGACAACCTCGGCGGCATGCCCCAGCACGGCCCCGACGACCCCGTACTGGCGCGGATGTCGGAGCAGGTGCGGCTGGAGTTCGAGCAGGCCTTCATGTTCTACCTGCCGCGCATCTGCGAGCACTGCCTGAACCCCTCGTGCGTGGCCACCTGCCCGTCCGGCGCGCTCTACAAGCGGGCGGAGGACGGCATCGTCCTCGTCGACCAGGACCGCTGCCGCGGCTGGCGAATGTGTGTGACCGGCTGCCCGTACAAGAAGATCTACTTCAACCACCGCACCGGCAAGGCCGAGAAGTGCACCTTCTGCTACCCGCGCGTCGAAGCCGGACTGCCCACCGTCTGCTCCGAGACCTGCGTCGGCCGGCTGCGCAACCTCGGCGTGCTGCTGTACGACGCCGACCGGGTGCGGGAGGCCGCCGCCACCCCGAAGGAACAGGACCTGTACGAGGCCCAGTTGCGGCTCTTCCTCGACCCGCACGATCCGGCCGTCGCCGACGCCGCCGAACGCGCCGGCATCCCGCTCGCCTGGCTGGACGCCGCCCGCCGCTCCCCGGTGTACGACCTGATCGCCACCCACCGCGTCGCGCTGCCACTGCATCCCGAGTACCGCACCATGCCGATGGTCTGGTACGTCCCGCCGCTCTCCCCGGTGGTGGAGTCGCTGACCGCCACCGGCCACGACGGGGAGGACGAGCAGAACCTCTTCGGCGCCATCGAAACGCTCCGCATCCCGGTCGCCTACCTCGCCGAACTGTTCACCGCAGGGGACACCGCACCGGTCGACGCCGCCCTGCGCAGACTGGCCGCCATGCGGGCCCACCGGCGCCGCCTCAACCTCGGCGACGCGCCGGACCCCGCCATCGCCGCGTCGGTCGGCATGACCACCGAGCAGCTCGACGACATGTACCGGCTGCTCGCGTTGGCCAAGTACGAGGACCGGTACGTCATCCCGACCGCCGCGGTGGGGGCGGCGGAGGCGTTGGAGGAGTCGGCCCTCGGCGGGTGCAGCCTGGACTTCGAGGGCGGGCCCGGCATGGGAGGCGGCCACGGTTCGGGCCCGTTCGGCGAGGCGTCCGGCCGACCGGCGCCGGCCGCCGTGGAGAACTTCCACGCACTGCGCTCCCGCGCCACCGACGACCGGCCCGCCGACGCCGCCGGGCCCGGCGCCCGGGTCAACCTCCTGAACTGGGACGGCAACGGCCGGCCCGCCGGACTCTTCCCGCCCCGCCCGGAGCGCGACACGACCGACGACACACATACGGGGGAGCGATGAAAACACCGCGCATCGCCGCCGCTCTCCGCCGGCGCACGGCACCGCAGGGGCAGCCCGACGCCCACCACCCCGACCCGCACGACCACGCGGTGCTCCGCCGCGCCGCCGGCCTCTGCCTGGACCACCCCGACCGAACCCTGCTCGACCGCCTGCCGCTCATCACGGCGGCCCTGGACGGGACGGCCGCCTCGGACGCGGCGGCGGACGTCCGCACCTTCGTCGCGTACCTCGCGGAGCAGGACCCCCTCCGGGCCGGCGAACACTACGTCGCCGTCTTCGACACCCGTAACCGCCGCTCCCTGCACCTCACCTGGTGGAGCGACGGCGACACCCGCCGCCGCGGCCACTCCCTCGCGGCCCTCAAGGCCCGCTACCGGGCACACGGCCTGCACCCGGCCGAGACCGAACTCCCCGACCACCTCCCGGTCGTCCTGGAGTACGCCGCCCATGAGCCGGCGGACGGCACGGCACTCCTCCAGGAACACCGCACCGGCCTGGAACTGCTCCGGCTCGCCCTCGTCGAGGCCGGCACGCCCTACGCGCTGCTCCTCCGAGCCGTGTGCGCCACCCTGCCCGGTCCTTCGCCCCGCACCGAGCAAGAGGCGCGCGCACTGTACGCGCGGTCACCCGCTGCCCGTGTCCCCGCCGACCTCGCAGGCCCGGAACTGGTCGGCCTTCAGCCCTACGACAGCCCCGGAGGCAATCGATGGCTGCCCTGAACACCTTCCTGTGGGGCGCACTGCCCTACCTGGCCATCGGACTGCTGATCTCCGGCACCATCTGGCGGTACCGCTACGACCGGTTCGGCTGGACCACCCGCTCCTCGGAGCTGTACGAGTCCCGGCTGCTGCGGATCGGCAGCCCGCTCTTCCACATCGGCCTGTTCTTCGTCATCGCCGGCCACGTCATCGGACTGCTGATCCCCGCGAGCTGGACGGCCGCCGTCGGAGTGAACGAGGCCACCTACCACGCCCTGGCCCTCGCCCTCGGCGTGGTGGCCGGCGTGCTCACCTTCGGCGGCCTGGTGCTGCTCATCTGGCGGCGCCGGACCACGGGACCGGTCTTCCTCGCCACCACCCGCAACGACAAGGTCATGTACGTCTTCCTCGTCGCCGCCCTGGGCACCGGACTCGCCACCACACTGATCAACGCGTTCGGCGCCACCTACGACTACCGCACCACCGTCTCGCCCTGGCTGCGCAGCCTGTTCACCTTCCTCCCCGACACCGGGCTGATGGCCGAGGCGCCGACCGAGTACCACCTCCACGTCACCATCGCCCTGCTGCTCTTCGCACTGCTGCCGTTCACCCGCCTGGTGCACGCGTTCACCGCACCGGTGGCGTACCTCTTCCGCCCGTACCTCGTCTACCGCTCGCGGGACGTCACCCGCGGACCCGGGACGGCCCGCCCGCGACGGGGATGGGAGCGCACCGGATCGTGACCCGCCTGGGAAAGCGGCTGTTCGGCGCGGCACCGCGCGCCGAAGGCCGGCACCTCGACGCGCTCCACCTCGACGTGCTGGAGCGGCGCTACCCCTCCCGGTGGCTGCGCGCGGCGTACTGCGGTGTCAACGCCTTCATCGCGCTGCTGCTCATGGCCGTCATCGCGCTGGTCACGCACCAGCCGTTCCTGTTCCCCTCCCTCGGGCCGACCGCGTTCCTGCTCTTCCGCACCCCCGAGGCGCCGACGGCCTCGCCGCACAACACCGTGTACGGCCACCTCATCGGTGTGCTGGCGGGCTGGTTCGGGCTCGCGGTCACCGGGCTGCTGCACACCGGGCCCGACCTGATGCACGTCGACTGGCGGCGGGTGCTGGCCGCCGTCATCGCCCTCGGCCTGACCTGCACGCTGATGCCGGTCTTCCGCGCCGACCACCCGCCGGCCGGCGCCACCACCCTCATCGTCGCCCTGGGCCTGTTGCGCAGCCCCGCCGAGCTGGCCACCATCATGCTCGCGGTGCTGGTGCTCAGCGCGCAGGGCTGTCTCATCAACCGCCTGGCCGGCCTCCCGTACCCACTGTGGCGCCACCCCCGCGACCAGCGGAAGGGCACCTGACGGCCGCGCCGCCCGCCGGTCAGGACAGGGGGTCAGGACAGCGTGCGCACCGCCCGGCGGACCTCCGTGGCGACCGCGGCCGGAAGGGGGGCGTAGTGCAGCGCGGCGAGGCGCTTCTGACCCTCGGCACCGGCGGTGTAGCTCAGGAACGACTTCAGGACCGGCAGCGAACCGGGCTGGTTGCCCTTGTCGCAGACGACCTCGTAGGTCATCAGGACGATCGGGTACGCGCCGGGCCTCGGTGCGTCATAGTCGAAGGCGAGGGTCTTGTCGTTGCCCTCGCCGACGATGTCCGCGGCGCCGATCCCGGCCGAGGCGGTCTCCGTGGTGGGGGCCACCGGGGCGCCGGCGCCCGTGTCGATGCTGACCGTGGTGATGTTGCGCGCGGCGGCGAAGGACAGCTCGAAGTAGCCGATCGTGCCGGGGGAGGACGCCACCTCCGAGGCGATGCGTGACGATCCGCTGCCGGCTCCGCCGCCCTTGCCCTGCCACGACTTGGCGACGGGGTGCGGCCAGGCGCCGGGCGCGGCCCCGGCCAGGTAGTCCTGGAAGTTCTGGGTGGTACCGGAGTCGTCCGAGCGGTGCATCGGCCGGATGGGCGAGGACGGCAGTTCCGCATCCGGGTTGAGCTTCCGGATGGCCGGCGCGTCCCAGGTGGTGATGCGGGAGTCGAAGATGTTCGCGAGCGTCGGGGCGTCCAGCACCAGGTGGTCGACGCCGGGCAGGTTGAAGCCGATGGCGACGGGGCCGCCGACCATCGGGAGGTGGATGGCCCGGCCACCCCGGCAGGTGTCCCGGGACCAGGCGATCTCCTGCTTGCTGAGCACCCCGTCGGTGCCGCCGAACGCGGTCGCCCCCCGTTGGAACTGCGCGACGCCGGCGCCGGACCCCAGCGGGTTGTAGGCGATGCGGGCGCCCCGGCAGGCCCGTTGGTACTCGTCGATCCAGTGCTCCATCGCGCTCTGCTGTGCCGTCGAGCCGGAGCCGCGCACCTTGCCGGCGCCCGCGCAGTCGATCCCGGCGGGCACCGGCTCGGCGGCGCGTCCGTTCCCGTTCGTCCCGCCGGTGGCCTGCGCACCGCACCCGGTGAGCAGCAGGGTGCCTGCGCAGGCTCCGGCGAGCAGAGCGCTCCATCGACTCGTACGTCCCGTACGGACCAGATGTCGGCTCTGCACTTTTGTTCCCCTCACGGCGCCACACTCATCGACACAACGAACTGCGCATGAATGCTCGCCGATCTTTCGTATGAGGTGAGTGTCGTGCGGGCGAACGGAAGGTGATGTCTGGGTCACGGTCGAGTGAACTGCGACCCGTCCGCGCACGTGGGGACGGGCGGGCCGGCGCCGTTACGGCAGCGCGTGCACGTGCGGGCCGACCGCGTTGGACCAGGCGTTGCCGCTGGTCGCGTCCCAGTTGGTGGACCAGGTCATCGCGCCGCGCAGGCCGGGGTAGGTCTTCGCGGGCTTGAAGGTACCGCAGCCGGTGCCCTTGGTGAGGCAGTCCAGTGCGGCGTTGACGACGCTCGGCGCGACGTAGCCGCTGCCCGCACCGCGGGTGGAGGCCGGTACGCCGATGCCGACCTGGGACGGGTCGAGGCCGCCTTCGAGCTGGATGCAGGCCAGCGCGGTCAGGAAGTCCACCGAACCCTGGCTGTAGACCTTGCCGTCGCAGCCGAGCATCGAACCGCTGTTGTAGTACTGCATGTTGACGACGGTCAGGATGTCCTTGATGTTCAGTGCCGTCTTGAAGTAGCCGCCCGACGTCGACTGCATGTCGATGGTCTGCGGCGCCATCGTGATGACGAGCCCGCTGCCCGCCTTCTGCGACAGGGAGCGCAAAGCCTGCGACATGTAGGTGGGGTTCAGGCCGTTCTCCAGGTCGATGTCGACGCCGTTGAAGCCGTACTCCCGCATCAGTGCGTACACGCTGTTCGCGAAGTTCGCGGCGAAGGTGGCGTCGTTGACGGAGACGGTGCCCTTCTCGCCGCCGACCGAGATGATGACCGACTTGCCGGCCGCCTGCTTGGCCTTGATGTCGGCCTTGAACTGGTCGACGGTGTAGCCGTTCAGGCCCGCGGTGTCGAGGTTGAAGGTGACGGCGCCGGGCGTGCCGGTGGCGTCGGCGAAGGAGACCGCGATGATGTCGTACTGGCTCGGCACGTCGCTGATCTTCTGTACGGCGGCGCCGTTGTTGAAGTTCTGCCAGTACCCGGTCACCGCGTGCTCGGGTACCGCCGGGTTGCCGCCGGTACCGCCGTCGGGCGCGGTGGTGGCGGTGATCTCGGCCGACCTGGCGGATTCGCCGGCCGCGTTGGACGCCGCGACCTGGAAGCGGTAAGCGGTCGCGGGGCTCAGGCCGGTGACGGTGGCGGAGGTGCCGCTGACGGTCTGCGACTTGGCGCCGTCGCGGTAGACGGTGTAGGCGGTGGCGTCCTCGGCGGCGTTCCAGGACAGCGCGACCGAGGACTTGGTCACGGTGCCGACGGTGAGCCCGGTGGGTGTGGCCGGCACGCCGGGGATCGGGTCGGTGCCGCCTCCGCCGTCGGGCCCGAAGACGCTGATGTCGTCGGCGAAGTAGGGAGCCTGCCCGTACCAGCCGTGCGTGTAGACGGTGACGGACGTGGTGTCGGGGCCGGTCGTGAAGGTGGTGCTCAGCTGCTGCCAGGACGAGCCGCCCGGCGTCCACGTCGAGACGTCGGTGGTGCCGGTGCCCGACGCGCCGAGGTAGGCGTAGGAGCCCTGGACGTACGCGCTGAGTCGGTACGTCGAGGCGGGCTTCACCGCGACGGTCTGGGTGCACTTGGCGTTGTCGGAGCCGGCCGGGGTGGCCTTGAGCGCGCTCGTGCCGCCGTGCACGGGGCTGGTGACGGTCGTGCCGCTGCCGTTCGAGCAGGTCCAGCCGGACAGCCCCGACTCGTATCCGGCGTTCTTGGCGACGTTGACGTCGGCCTGTGGCGCGGCGACCGCCTGTGTGCCGCCCGCCGCGCACACGGCGGCCGCGACGGCGGCGAGGAGGGTGGTGAGCCGGCGTCTGTGCCGGCCGGGTCGGACATCTGCGGTACGGGGCATGGCTGTCTCCGGTGCATGAGGCGGACCAGGAAGTCGTGCGGGTCACTGCACGTACGAGACGGCGGCCACCGTGTCTGCGCTAAAAATGGTTCAGACCAATGCCGTTGTCAAGGGTCAGGACGCGGGCCGCCCGTTCTTGTGCGGCCGCGGCGCCACGTCCTGCGGGAAGGTCAGCGTGGTGCCCATCCACTTCATCGCCGGGGTGATCTCCTGTCGCCAGGTCGTGAAGTGGTGGCTGCCGCGGGGGAGGATGAGGGAGTCCACGGCCATCGGCGGTTTCGCCGCGCGCACGAACCGCATCGTGTCGGGATACCCGCCTTCGCCCCGCTTGCTGCTGGCCACCAATACGGAGATCCGCGGCACCGGCCGGTGGGCCAGCCGCCAGAACAGGTCGTGCTCGCGCTGCCGCTGGGCGGCGCGCGGACCGGAGCCGAAGAGGCGCCCCGTGGTGAGGTCGTCGCGCACGCGGTAGTCGGCGGAGAACGCGGCGGCCGCGGTGTAGACGTGCGGGTTGCGCATGGCGAGCTGCAGGGCGCAGGTGCCGCCCGAGGAGTAGCCCAGGGCGCCCCACGCGCTCGGGTCGTGGCCGACACGGTAGGCCGATTTCAGCGCGTCCGGCAGGTCCTTGGTGAAGAACGTCTCGGCCCGCGGTCCGCCGGGCACGTCCACGCACTCGGTGTCCCGCGGCGGCGCGATGGTCGGCCGGACCATGACGACGACGGTCGGCGGCATCGCGTTCCGGGAGATCAGCCGGCCCGCGGTCTGCGGCACCCGGAGGTACTGCGCGAGGTTGATGATGCCGCCGGGGTAGCCGCTGATCGCGACGACGACGGGGAACCGCTGCCGGCGGAACTGGCGCTGGAAATACTGCGGCGGCAGATACACGAAGGCCGGATTCACCACCCGGGTCCGGCGTCCCATGATGCGTACGGACTCCACCCGGCCGGCCTTCTCCGGCGGCCCGGTGGGCAGCCCCGGCACCCGGTCCAGCCCCTGCGGCCCGGCCGCCTGCACCAGCCCGCCCCGCACCCCGGCGGTCACGTCCCGGCCGCTGTGCCGGATGACCGGTGCCGGCGCCTGCTCGTTGTGTCCGAGCAGCTCGTCCCACGAGCCGTAGAACTCGTAGGCGGAGTTCACGCCGAGGGCCAGCGCGCAGACGATCGCGAGCTGGGTGACGCCGATCGAGACGAACCGGCCCAGTACGGGCAGCAGTCCGCGCCCGGCCAGCAGTGGCCACAGCCACACCGTGAGGACCACACACAGCACCGCGGTCACCAGCACCACGTATTCGAGCGCCCGGCTGGTCAGACCCATGCACCCATCACTCCCACACGTCGAGACCTCCGGGGCCGGGCCGCCCGGCAACGCCTTCATGGTGGGCGGCCCGTGCCCCGCTCATCGATGAGGAGGTGAGCGAACCACGGTGCGTTCCGGCTTGGCACAGTTCTTGCCAAGGGCGTGCTTCCCCTTGTGCTGCCGGACGCGAGGTGTTCAGCCCGCGAGCCACTCCGGGCGGCAGGAGCCCCGGGCGACCAGCGTGAACGGGTAACGGCCCGGCGTACCGGACATCCGCACCTGGTCCGTGACGCCCTGGTACGTGCCGAGCGGGGTGTCGGCGGTGAACGTCTCGGGGTCGAGGTAGGCGTGGCGCTCGCCGGTGCCGGCGACCTCGGCCGCGTACGCCTTGTCGAAGACGCCGAGGCTGAGGATCCACAGCGCGGCCCGGGTCAGCGAGACGTGCACCCGGTAGCTGCCGCCCTCGCGTGCCCGGCGGGCCAGCGCCTCGCTGACCCCGGCGGCCATCAGCCAGGACACGATGTAGTCGTTGACCACCAGGATCGGCGGCAGCCCGGGCCGCTCCCCGTCGCCCTCCAGGTTCATCATCCCGACCAGGCTGCCGGCCGTCTGATCGAAGCCGACCCGGTCGGCCCACGGCCCGGTGGGGCCGTTGAGGGTGGCCGTCGCGTGCACGATGCCGGGCCGGGCCGCCGCGGCCTGCTCCGGGCCGAGCCCGATGCTCTCCAGGTAGCCGGGGCGCCGGTTGGCGTAGAACACGTCGGCCCCGCCCAGCAGTTCGCGCAGCCGCGCCGAACCGTCCGCGGAGCGCGGGTCGAGCGTGGCGGAGCGGACGCCGACGTTGGCGGTGGTGTACGTCGCGTCGTGCTCGTGCTCGCCCGGGCGCCAGATGTTCAGTACGTCGGCCCCGTGCAGCGCCAGCGCCCGCCCCGCGCCCGCCCCGGCGATCACATGCCCCATGCCCAGCGCCCGGATGCCCGACAAAGGCTGCTCGGCGCCCTCCGGCAGGGGTTCGGCCGGGCTGTCGCCGATCTTCTCGATCTGGATCAGCGGCATGTGTGCGAGGTGGTCGCGGTACTGCGGTTCGTCCAGGATCTCCAACGGGGAGCGCAGCACCGGCATCACCACACCGGCCTCGACGCCGGCCTGCTCCAGGTCGGCGGCCTTCCACTTGGCGACGGCCGCGGCCACGGCGTCCGGGTCGTCCGGGGTGCCCAGCAGCTTCTGGGCGGCCGTCTTGATGCCGGGGTAGGGGTTCAGCGGCATCACCCAGCGGCCGTCGGCGGTGGGGTAGAAGGAGAAGCCGAGCGCCTGGTTCACGTTGGCGGTGGAGGCCGGCGGATAGCCGTTCAGCAGCTCCCAGCGGCGGTCGTAGAACGGGCACAGCCGGTGCGGGGCGCTGCGCAGGTCGACGGAGATGTCCTGGCCCGCGCCGCCGCGCAGCCGCCACAGCTTGGCGAGCGCGGCGGACTTGACGGCCAGCGCGATGCCGGCCGCCGCACCGAGGCGCAGGGTGCTCGGTACGACGGGGTCGGCGCCGTGGAAGGTGATCTCGCCCCCGGTGTCCTCGGGGCTCATGCCGATGCCCGCGAGGACCTCCGCGAAGGCGGCCCGGACGTCGAAGGCGTCGTCGGTCGCCGGCGCGGCGACGGCGGCCTCGATCCGCTGGGTGAGCGTGTGCGCGTTCCCCGTGGTCATCGGTGGATCAGCTCCCTGCGTGGGTGGTGGCGGCCCGGCGGGCAGCCGGGCCGGTGGACGAGGTGGTCGCCTGGTCCTGCGGGCCGGTCGCCAGCCGGGAGACGAGCTCCTCGACGGCGGTCACGGTGCGCAGGCACAGGGTGAGGGCCCGGCCGCGGGCGTGCGCGACGCCGTCGGGCGCGGCGGGGTCGACCAGGTCGGCGAGGCCGCTGCGGGTGGCCGTCGTGTCGAAGGCGGCGCGCAGCTCGCCCGGCGCCGGGCGGCCCTTCGCGGCGACCACGGCGGCCAGCTCCGCCAGGTGGTGGTCGAGGACCGCGGCGAACTCGGCGGTCTCCGGTACGGCGTCCGCCGCGCTGCCCGGCTGCCGGTCGTACAGCACCGAGGCGCACCGGCTGATCTCGTAGACCGCGTGCTGGATCCCGGTCAGCTCGGCGGCGGACCAGCGGGAGCGGTGCCGGCGCGGCTCGTGGCCGAGGCTGGCGATCGCCCCGTCCAGGCGCTCGCGCGCCTGCCGGGCCTGCCGCCGCAGTACGTCGATCTCCGCGGCGTCCGCGGCTCCGGCCTCGGCGTACCCGGTGACCAGCGCGGGCAGCAGCCGCCGCTGCACCCGCAGCCAGTCGGCCAGCAGCTCGTGCGTGCGGTGGTGGTGGTACGTCGGGATGGCCACGAAGACCACCAGGCCGAGCAGCGCGCCGACCAGGGTGTCGGCGGGGCGGCCCCATTCGATCAGGTGCGGGGCCGAGCCGAGGCGGGAGATGAGGAAGACGATCCAGGCGGTGATGAAGAAGTTCAGGACGAGCTGGCCGACGCGGAGCGTGAGGAAGACGCACGCCGCGAGGACCGTCGCCACGGCCACCAGCCAGCCGGCGGACCACCCGCTCGGCAGCAGCACGACCCATGCCGCGAGCCCGCCGAGAATCGAGCCGATCGGGCGGGCCCAGCCGCGGGCGAAGGTGTGCCCGTAGTCGGGGAAGAGCACCAGCATCGTGGTGAGTGCCGCCCAGAAGCCGTGGTCGGGCAGCGCGTACCCCCAGAAGTCGCCGAACGCGCGGCCCACCGCCTCACCGGCCGCGGTGCCGACCGCGATGCGGATGGCGTGCAGGAACAGCGGGGCGCCGGGACGCAGCTCGGCGCGCAGCCGGCGCCATCCGGAGCGGAGTGCGTTCTCGGCCGGGAAAGCGTCCAGGACCTGGTCCAGCCCGTCAGGGCCGCGCGATTCCAGCCAGTGGTCGGCCAGTCGCGCCGCTTCCCGGAGGCGGGGGCGCAGCGTCTCGGCCTCGGGGCCGGTCCAGGAGTCCAGCAGCCGGGCGGTCTCGGCGTCGGCGTCCTGGCGCTGAGCGGTCAGTACCGTACGGGCGACCGCGTCCAGTGCCTCGGCGATGGCCGGCCGCGGCAGGCGCGCCGCCCGGCCCGTGGGCAGGAACAGCAGCGCGCGCCGGATGTTCTCCGCCTCCGTGAGCAGCCCGTAGAGCGGGGCCGCTGCGGGGCGCGCGAAGCCCGGAAGCAGGTCGAGGGCGGAGCGGGCCGCGGAGAAGGGCGCGGACGACAGGTACGGCGCGGGCTCGCCGGCCCGGGCGGTGTCCGCCAGCGTCCGGTACACGGCCGCCACCGCCTTGCGCTGGGCCTGGTGGCGCCGGCCGTACGGGGGCAGCAGTTGGACGAGTACCACCAGTGCGGCGCCGGCCGCGATCCACTGGACCATCGTCAGCCCGGCGGAGATGCCGGGGGAGAGGTCCGCGGTGATCATGAGCCCGATGGTGACCAGGCAGGCGCGGATGCCGGGGGCCACGCCCAGGGCGCGCCACAGGCCGGCGAGGTAGGCGGCGAGCGCCAGGACGATCAGGAACCACCAGCCCATCGGGTGGAGGAACACCCCGATCAGCGTGGCGAGCGTGAAGCCCGCGCCGAGAGCGAGGGCGTTCACCGCGCGGTGCCGGATGGGCGCCAGCAGTGTGCCGATGCCGCAGATGAAGGTGCCCACGGTCATCATCGCCCAGGCCAGCGGGTCGTCCAGCAGTGCGCCGATGACCGATGCCGCGATGACGGCCAGTACGGCCCGGGCGATCGCCCAGGGATCCGAAAATACGCGCTCCACCTTCAGCGCAGCCCGGAAGCTGTGCTGGAGGGCGGAGCCCCATGCCTTGACCTCACTCATATAGATGCATACTACACCTAACAATGCGGGTGAGGCGAGCGGGAGAGGGCGTGAGCCGGGCCACCCTCCCGCCGTACGGTCACACCGTCGTCACCACCCGTTGCGGTGCACGACCTCCGAGACGGGGCGGCGCCGCACCGGGCCGAAGTTGCCCATCGGCCAGCCGACCGGAATCGCGGCGAACGTCCGCATGCCCGCGGGGATCCCCAGGGCGTCCTTCCACTCCGACTCCAGCATCAGGTGCCAGATGGTGATGTTGGCGGCCAGGCCGAGGCCGCGCGCGGCGAGCAGCAGGTTCTGCACGCCCGGATAGACGCACGAGCCCTCGGCCAGCGCCGTGAAGCGCTCCTGCGTCCCCGCCAGCTCCGCCGCCGCCGTCGTGCCCAGCGCCGCCACGTACGCCTGCACCCCGGCATCGTCCGTCTGCAGCTCGGGCATCCGGTAGCAGGGGATGATCAGAGCGGGCGTTGCCGCGAAGTGGTCGCGCTGGTACTCGATGGCGGCGACCATCCGCGCGTACGCCGCCTCCGGCATTCCCTCGGGCCCGTGCCTGCCGGTGGTGGCCAGGTAGGCGTCCACGCACCGCTTCCACAGCGGCGCCAGCCGCGCCATCACCTCCGGGTCCGTGACGACGACGTACTCGTAACGCTGCATGTTGCCGCCGCTGGGGCCCCAGACCGCCGCCTGTATCAGCTGGTCCAGCAGCTCGTCCGGTACCGGATCGGGCTTCAGCCGGCGCATGGCGCGCATGGTCGACATCGTGTCGAACAGCGGCGGTTGGTGGGCGGACGGGGCGGCGGGGGAGGTGGTCGTAGTGTCGATCATGGCCGCCGAGTGTAGGTGGTGCGTCACGTGACAGCGCCGGCCCGTCGCCCCCGTACGGCAGGCGCTCAGCCGGCGGTTGCCGGTACGTCGGCGGGCGTCTCCGGACCGCCGGTGATCGGCGGGACCTGGGCGGTCGCCGCCCGGACGAACCGGGGGCCGGCCGGCCCGTACACCGCACGCGGCTCGGGGAAGACGGCGAGCAGCGCGAGGTACAGCACCGCCGCGAGGACGAGACCTACCGGCAGCGAGATGTCGGCGCCGCCGGCCAGGTCCCCGAGCGGGCCGACGAACTGGCCCGGCAGGTTGGTGAACAGCAGCCCCACGGCGGCCGACACCAGCCAGACGGACATGGCGCGCCAGTTCCAGCCGTGCGTGAACCAGTAACGGCCGCCTCGCTGACGGCGGTTGAAGACCTGGATGGCGTCCCCGTCGTACCAGCCACGGCGGGTGACGTAGCCGAGGATCATGACGACCATCCACGGTGCGGTGCAGGTGATGATCAGCGTGGCGAACGTGGAGATGGACTGGGTGAGGTTCAGCGCGAAGCGCCCAGCGAAGATGAACGCGATCGACAGCACCCCGATGAACAGCGTGGCCTGCACCCGGCTGAAGCGCGGGAAGACACTGGAGAAGTCCAGCCCCGTCCCGTACAGCGCGGTGGTTCCCGTGGACAGGCCGCCGATCAGCGCGATCAGGCAGAGCGGCAGGAAGTACCAGCCCGGCGACACGGCGAGCAGACCGCCCACGTAGTTCGGCGCGGCCGGGTCGAGATACCGCCCGGCCTTCTCGGCGATGACCGACGCGGTGGCCAGCCCGAAGACGAACGGCAGCAGCGTTGCCAGCTGGGCCAGGAAAGCCGCGCCCATGACCCGGCGCCGCGGGGTGGTGGCGGGGATGTACCGGGACCAGTCGCCGAGGAACGCGCCGAAGGACACCGGGTTGGAGAGCACGATCAGCGCGGCGCCGATGAAGGACGGCCAGAACAGCGGGTCGGCGGTCGAGGCGAACGAGCCCGCGTAACCGGGGTCGAAATCCCCGGCGAACGCGAAGGCGCCGAGCACGAACATCGCCGACGCCGCCACCACGGCGACCTTGTTGACCAGCAGCATGAACCGGAAGCCGTACAGGCACACCACGAGGACGAGCCCGCCGAACAGCGCGTAGGCCAGGCCGTACAGCACGCCCGACTCCGGGACCCCGCCGAGCCGGTGCGCGCCGCCGACGAGCGCGTCCCCGGAGGACCACACCGAAATGGAGAAGAACGCGATGGCGGTGAGGAGGGAGAGGAAGGATCCGACGATCCGGCCGTGCACGCCGAGATGGGCGGAGGAGGAGACGGCGTTGTTCGTGCCGTTCGCCGGGCCGAACAGCGCCATGGGAGCCAGCAACGCCGCGCCGGCGACCAGCCCGAGGACGGTCGCCGCGAGCCCCTGCACGAACGACAGCCCGAACAGGACCGGGAAGGCGCCGAGAACGCACGTGGCGAAGGTGTTGGCCCCGCCGAAAGCCAGCCGGAAAAGGTCCAGCGGGCGGGCCGAGCGGTCCTCGTCAGGTATCCGCTCCACGCCGTAGGTCTCGATTTCGGTGATCGACGTCGTCACGGTGCTCTGCTTTCTTCTTGCTGCCGGGCTGTTCTCACAGATCTTGCTGTTTTGCCGTTTTTGCTGGTCGGAGGCGTGCGACTGCTGTCCGGACGCACAGTCTGTGCCCGGCCGCCGGATGGTGACAAGTGTCTCGGTGGGCTGATGGACACCGTCCGCCGGCGACGGGCCGGAAGAAAGATGTTCCACTGGGACCCTGCACGGCCCCCTGCCGGCCGTTCAGGTATCGGACGGTTGCATGCGGAGGCGTGATGAACGACAGGGGAGCGCAGGGAATCTGGTCCGGTGTGATTCGTCTGCCTGCCGCGGCCGGCTGGCTGCAGATGCTCGGCGCCGACGGCATGCTCGAATCCGCCGATCACCCGCTCTTCGCCACGATCCTGGAGACCGAAGGACAGCCGCAGGCGGTCGCGGTCGACCTGTCCGGCGTACGGCGGATGTCCGGCGCCGCCGCCCGTGCCCTCGCCAAGTGCGCGACGGAACTGGGCAGCCGGGACATCCACCTCATGGTGGCCGCGCCCTCCGACGAAGCCGCCCGGGCCCTCGCCGTCGACGAGGTGGCCGACTCCGGTCTAATCCTGCTGCCGGAGATCCACGACCTCATCACCGCCTGCGTACCCGACCTGCCCGATTCCCTGTGGAACGGCGGCGCGAGCGCGGCGGTACCCCTGCCGGCCACGGAGCTGGACGCGCTGTCCCGCGAGGAACTCGACCGGCTGCGCGGCAAGGTGCGCGACCTGCAGGCCAAGGTCCGCACCCACCCCCTCATCGCACAGGCCCAAGGCGTCCTGCAGGAGCGGTACCGGCTGCGCGACGGCCAGGCCGCTTTCACCCTGCTGCAGACGGCCTCGCAACGCCACAACGTCAAGCTGCGCTCCCTGGCCTCCGCGGTGCTCAGCGCACCCCGTCCCGAGGAGGGCGAGACACGCTGGTTCCCCGACCGCGTCCGTACCCGTCCGCCGAAACTGACGGCGCTGCCGCAGGTGAACTCGGAATCCGCCAACCGCGGCGCCGTGATCTCGGCCGTACTGCACCAGACCCTGCTGATCTCGGACACCGCGATGGGCAACGTACAGCTCGCCGACCGCCATGCCGGCGGGCTGCGCATCGAGAAGCACCAGGGCCTGAACGAGGAGTTCGTCGACTACTTCGACGTCGTGGGCAAGGACGGCACCTCCTGCGCGCAGGCGGCACGCAACGTCACCCGGGTCACCGTCACCGACGTGGCCACCGACCCCGTCTTCAGCGAGGAAGCCCGCTACAAGATCCTCCAGGCCGGCAGCCGCGCAGCCCACAGCACGCCGCTGACCACCGGGCGCGGAATCTGCCTCGGCATGGTCTCCAGCCACCACGAGCGCCCCGTCCATCTGCTGGGCCCGGCCCAGGCCCGCGCCATGGACCGGATCGGCGACCAGGCCGGCCGCTGGCTGGCCTGGCACCAGCGCACCGTCGTCCTCGACGCCCTCGAGCACCTCCACCGCCTGGCCCTCAGCGCCTGACCGGCGCGGCGGCGAGCGGAGCAACCGTCAGCGGGACGACGGCCGCGCCCCCGTGGCGCGCAGCCGGAACGCGGCCGGGGTCTCGCCCGCGCGCTCGCGGAAGAAGCGGCTGAACACCGTGGCCCCCGGAAACCCGAGGCGCTCGCCGACCGCCGTGGCCGACAGGTCGGTGTGCAGCAGCAGCCGCTTGGCTTCGAGCACGATGCGGTCGTCGATGAACCGCTTCGCGCCGCACCCGACGGCGGCGCGGGTGGCACGGGTGAGGGTACGGACGCTGTAGCCCAGCGCGGCCGCGTAGTCCGCCACGTGATGGCTGCGCGTGAAGTCGCGCTCCACGGCCTGCTGGAAGCGGCGGAACGCCGTGCCGGCCGCCGTCGGGCCCGGCTGATCGCCCGGCAGGTGGGACAGGCGCAGCACGAGGATCGACAGCAGGTGCCGGACCACCTCCACATGCACCTCCAGCGGCAGATCCGCCAGCCGGCGGTACTCGCTCTCCAGCATCTCCAGGGTGTGCCGTACGGGACCGCGCGCGGCGCCCGTGGGGACCAGCGGCAACCGTCGGGGCCGCTGGTCCACGTGCGCGATGTCGGCGGTGGCCGTACTGAGGAAGCTGGGCTGGAAGAGGACGACCGTGCCCTCCGCCGCCGTGAGGTCGGAACGGAACTGCAATACCTGCCCCGGCCGCACCCACACCCAGCCGCCCTCCTCCACCACGTACTCCGCGAAGTCCACGGAGCAGAGCAGCACCCCGGACTTCACCGCGATCAGCTGGTGGAAGACAGGCCTGCGGGGGCCGTACTCGTCCTCACCGCGGCCGCGTGCAGCCGCGACCAGCCCCGCGAAGTCGACCACCTCCACACCCGGCGGGCCGCCCGGGGTGGCCGGGAACCGGACCTCCGTGATCGCAAGGTGTCCGCTTCTGCTCATGTCCTGTCCTCAGTCCGTGCCGACCAGTGCATTTTCCGTACCTAGCGTCGGAGCCGCACGCGCTCACCTACGTGAAAGGCACCGTCCATGACACAACACGGCCCGGCGCTGAACTTCCGCGACTTCCTCGACGAACTGCTCGCGGCCGGCGACGCCGTACCCATCGACCAGCCGGTCGATCCGGAGCTGGAGGTGGGCGCGGTGACCCGGCGGGTCTACGAGACCAAGGCCCCCGCCCCGCTGTTCAACCGCCTCACCGGCGCCGCACCCGGTTTCCGCATCCTCGGCGCACCGGCCGGCCCGAGCACCGCCGACGGCACCGGCAAGGGGGCGTACGGCCGGCTCGCCGCACACTTCGGGCTGGCGCGTGACAGCACACCCCGCGACATCCTGGAGAAGCTGATCCGGGCGATGCACGCGGACCCGGTGCCGCCGGTCGTCGTCGAGGACGGCCCGTGCAAGGAGAACATCCGTACCGGCGACGCCGTCGACCTGACGGCGTTCCCCGTACCGCTGCTGCACCAGGAGGACGGCGGCCGGTACTTCGGCACCTACGGCTTCCACGTCGTACGCAGCCCGGACGGGGCCTGGACGAGTTGGTCGGTCGCCCGCACCATGCTCAACGGCCGCACCACACTCGTCGGTCCGGCAATGCCGCAGCAGCACATCGGCATGATCCACGACATGTGGCGGGAGAAGGGGCAGCCCACGCCGTGGGCCATGGTCCTCGGCGCGCCACCCGCCGCGCTCGCCGCCGCCGGCATGCCGCTCGCGGCCCACGTCGACGAGGACGGTTACGTCGGCGCGCTGACCGGCAGCCCGGTGGAGGTCGTCAAGGCCGAGACCCACGACCTGTACGTCCCCGCCAACGCCGAGATCGTCCTGGAGGGCTGGATCAGCCACGACGAAACGGCGCCCGAGGGGCCGATGGGGGAGTACCACGGCTACTCCTTCGGCCGCAGCAAGCCGCAGCCGGTCTTCCACGTCGAGGCGGTCACCCACCGCCACGACCCGGTCCTGCCCGTCTGCGCGGCCGGCCTGCCCCCGGAGGAGAACCACACCGTCTGGGGCACGATGATCTCCGCGGCGGCCCTGGACGTGCTCCGCTCGGCCGGCCTCCCCATCGACCTGGCCTGGTGCTCGTACGAGGCCGCCACCTGCTGGATCGTCCTCTCCGTCGACATCGAGCGGCTGGCCCGGCTGGACATCGGCGAACGCGAACTGGTGGAGCGGGTGGCCGAGGTGCTGTTCGGCTCCCATGCGGGCTGGCTGGTCCCCAAGGTGATCCTGGTCGCCGACGACATCGACATCACCGACATCGACCAGGTGGTGTGGGCGATGGCCACCCGCTACCGCCCCGGCGAGAACGAGTACTGCTTCCCCGACGCCCCCGGCATCCCGATGGTGCCCTACCTCACCCCCGACGAAGTCGCCTCCGGGCGCGGCGGCAAGGCGGTCATCAGCTGCCTTCAGCCGGAGCAGTTCCGCGGCGCCTCGCGCGGCACCACCGCCTCCTTCCGCACCTCGTTCCCTGCGGAGATGCAACAGCACGTCCTCGACAACTGGGCGTCCTACGGCTACCGCTGACGGGCGGTCGGGGCGATCGGGGCGGTCGAAGCGGTTGAAGTGGTCGGCGCTTCGGAGCGAGCGGGGCGGCGGGGCGGTCGAGCCCGTCGGGACGGTGCACAGCGGATCGGTGCACAGAGGGTCGGTGCGCGGCGGGTCGGTGCACAGCGGGTCACGGGCCGGACGGTGACCCGGCCGCGGCCGCTCCGGGGCCCGCTCACCGGGGATCGTGCCCGGCGCGCATGCTGAGGACGGCGTTCACCGCCAACAGGCCGAGGAAGGACGTGAGCAGCGCCTGCCAGGAGCCCGTGGTGGCGTGCAGCCAGGCGGCGAGCGCCGGTCCGGTGGCCGCCACGAGGTACCCGCAGGTCTGCGCCATCGCCGACAGCGCGGTGACGTGCTGGGGATCGGTGCCCCGGCGGACGTACAGCACCCCCGCGAGCGACTGCGCCGCGCCCAGCCCGACACCGAGGACGGCCGCCCACAGGCCGGGCGCGGCGGCCGGGGCCAGCAGCAGCCCGGCGAAGCCGAACAGCGGCACGGCGATGGCCGCCGCGATGTGCGGCCGCTGGTCCGTGCGCCGGCCGGCCAGCGCCGGGGCCGCGAACCCGCCCGCCGCGATGCCGAGGATGAAGACGGCCTGGTACGTCCCCGCCGCCGTCCGGCTCGTGCCCGCCGCCACCAGCACGGACGGCAGCCAGGCGAGCGTGGTGTAGAACATCAGCGTCTGCAGCCCGAAGAACGCCGTCAGGCTCCAGCCGAGCGCGGTACGGGCCACCGGCCGCCGCCGAACGGCGCCGGAGGTCGCGGTGGCGGGGGCCGGCACGGTGCGCCGCCGGACCGCCTGCGGGGCGATGCCGACCAGGGCGAGCAGCGCGGGCACCACGGCGATGCCGATCGCCGGCTGCCAGGCGCCGCCGCCGGCCTGCGCGACGGGTACGACGAGGGCGGCGACCACCGCCGAGCCGATTCCCATCGACAGTGCGTAGACGCCCATCATCGTGCCGACGCGCCGCGGGGCGAACCGTGCGTGCACCCACACCGGCACCAGGACGTTCACCACGGCGGTGGCGAGGGAGACCAGGACCGTACCGGCGACCAGCCCGGCCATGCCCGCCATGCGCAGCACCGCGCCGACGACCAGGACCGCACTGGCCCCGAACAGCCCGCGCTCCGCACCGTAATGCCGGCGCGCGAACGCGCCCAGCGGCGCGAAGAGCCCCATGCACAGCGGCGGCAGCAGGCCGAGCAGTGTGACGGTCCCACTGCTGAACCCCGCCACCGGCGCGAGGGGGCCGACCTGCCCGAAGGCGACCCGCGTGTTGAGGCTGAGCAACACGAACCCGACGACGAGCAGTGCGCCGGAGGCGCGTGCGCCACCCGGCGGCGCGGCGGTAGGGGCGGCGGAGGTGGTGGAACCGGCGGACGGGGAAGCGGACGGGGAAACGGTCATGACAGCCCCTTGAGCGGCGGAAACGGTGCCGGGCGATGCGGTGCGGGCGGACGGTGCGGCACGCACGCGGGTCCCGGGGGACGGCAACGGTAGTGTTCACGCTCAAGCGCACTTGAGCGCAACCCGGAGGTGGCGAACGGCGATGCCCGAACTGTGGTCGATCAGTGAGGTGGCGAAGGCCTTCGGCCTGTCGGTGCCGGCGCTGCGCTACTACGAGGAGTGCGGCCTGGTCCGCTCCACCGAGCGGCGCGGCCGTGTGCGGTACTACGACCGTGCGGCCCTGGAACAGCTCGCCTACGTGCAGCTGTGGCGCGACGACGGCCTGATGTCGGTCGCCGACACCGCAGCCGTCGTCAACAGCGACAGCGTCGCGGACCGCCGCACGATGATCAGCGCGCAACGCGAGGTCATGCTCGCCCGCATCCGCAGCCTCACCCGGGCCGCCGCGGTGCTGGAACACATGCTGGGCTGCCGGACGGACCGCGCGCTGGAGTGCCCGATGACCGGCGCGTACGTCAGCTCCCGAGTGGACGCCGCACTGTCCGGCGAGGACTTCGTCGACGACTTCCTCCCGCCACCGACCGACAAGGCGTGAGCGCGCACGGATACGGGATGACGGCGCGGCCGGCCGAGCACGGCCTGGAGGTGGCCGGCGGATCGATGCGGCCCGGACGACACCTGGGGCGTGTCACGGTGACGGCGCTCCACGGGGCGCCGCCGGGCGGCTTCACCGCCCCGGTCGCCTGACCGTCAGCCGGCCCGCACGCCCCGTTCCTCGACCGCGTCCTCGGTCGGGGGCTCGGCGGGGCCTCTGCTCGGGGTGCCGGCCGGGTCTTTGCTCCGGGTGTCGGCCGCCAGTGCCGTGGCGAGGAGTGCGGCGGGGCCCGCGACGGCGCTGCTGTGCACCACCTCGATCCGGTGCACGAGGCGGGGCGCCGAGAGCGGCACCGCAACCACCCCGAGCCCGGCGGCTGCGGTACCCGCACCGGGCACGTCACCGACCGCCGGCCGGGGGAGCAGCGCGAGCCCGTGTCCGGCGGCGACGAGGGTGCGGAGCCCGTGTACGTCCGTACCGTCGTAACGCAGCGCAGGGCGGTAGCCGTCCGTTTCGCTCGCGGCCCGCAGCTGCGCGAGCGGAACGGCGGTGTCGGGTGCGTCGATCCACTGGGCGTCGGCGAGGTCGGACAGGCGCAGGCCCGCCCGGCCGACCAGCGGGTGGGTGGCGGGCAGTGCGACGGCCAACGGCTGTTCGGTGACCGCCCGCGTCGTGAGCGGGCCGGTGTCGGCGAGGTGGAGCGGGTCATGGGGAGCGGTCGCACCGTCGAACAGACCGAGGTCCAGGCCGCCGGTCGCGACGTCCCGCGCGACGGCCTCGCGGCCGAGGGCCCGTACCGTCACCTCCACCAGCGGCTGTTGACGGCGCAACGCAGCCAGCGCCGCGCCGAGCCGGTGTGTCATGGCAAGCGGTGCGACGCCCACGACGACGCGGGCGGCGGGCGCGGTGGTCAGCCGCGCGATGTCCGCGCGGGCGGCGTCCAGCCGCAACAGCAACGGCCCGGCATGCTCCAGCAGGCGTTCACCGACACCGGTCGGGGCGACCGGCCGCCGCCGCAACAGGGCAGCGCCGAGGTCGGCCTCCAGCGCGGCGATGTGCTGGGACACCGCCGACTGCGTGTACCCCAGCTCGCGGGCCGCCTCGGAGAAGGAACCACAACGGACCACGGTCACGAAGGTACGGAGAAGGTGCGGGTCCATGGTCATCAGTATTGCTGATGGACCGCTCACGAATCATCGTTGGCGCTGAACGGGCGGCGAGGACCAGGATGTGGCCATGAACTCCCCTTCTCCTTCCCCTTCCTCTTCCCGTTCCTCCTCACCTTCCCGTTCCTCCTCGCCTTCCCTTTCGCCTTCTCCTGCGCTGGCGTCGTCCTCTGCTCCGAAGCCGGCCGCACCGGTGGACCGCGTCGCCCGCATCGCGCTGGTGGGCGATCGCTCGCCCGGCGTTCTGGCCCACGGCCGTATCCCCGCCCTCCTCGACGCGCTGGCCCGGCGCGACGGGCTCGTCCTGGACGCGTACTGGATCCCGACGCCGGACGCGGAACTCGCCGGCGCTCTCGACGGTTTCGACGCCGTCTGGTTGGTGCCGGGCAGCCCGTACCGCAGCGAAGCGGGTGCGATAGCGGCGGTGCGCACCGCACGTGAGCAGGGCATCCCGTTCCTGGGTACCTGCGGTGGCTTCCAGCACGCCCTGTTGGAATACGCGCGCAACGTCTGCGGGCTCACCCGCGCCGGCCACGCCGAGAACCAATCGGCGACCGACGATCTGCTGATCGTCCCGCTGGCCTGCTCCCTGCGCGGCCACGAAGGCGCGGTGGAGGTGATGCCCGGCTCGTTGGCGGAGCGCGTGCTGGGCGCCGAGCGGACGGTCGAGCAGTACCGCTGTTCGTACGGCCCCGACCCGGCCCATCTCGACGTGTTGCGCGCTCACGGACTGCGCTTCAGCGGTGTCGACGAGGGCGGCGCGGGGAGCGGTGCGGAGGCGGCCGTTGCCGACGGTGGGCCGGCGGGCCGGCAGCGCGAGGTGCGGATGGCGGAGCTCCCCGACCACCCCTTCTTCCTGGCCACCCTCTTCCAGCCCGAGCTCGCCGGCGACGGCACCCGCCCGCACCCCGCCGTCCGCGCACTCGCCGCGGCGGCCGTGGACCACGCGGCCGGGCACACGGTCTCGCCGCACTGAGTACGAGAAGCGCTCACCCCCCACTTCGCCGGCCGAGCCGGCTACTCGTCCGAAACAGGCCACTCGTCCGGCACCGGCTACTCGGCCGAGCCGGCTACTCCTCCGGCAGGTGACTGCCGCTCGGTGCCTTGCTCAGGTCGACGACGCAGAAGGCGTTGCCGTCCGGGTCGGCGAGGACGAGGAAGTCGGGGGCGGGTGGGTACCGGTCCCAGTCCACCTTGCTCGCCCCCAGCCCGATGAGCCGTTCGACCTCGGCTTCCTGTTCGGCGGTGGTGTCGACGAAGAGGTCGAGGTGGAGACGCGGGTAGGGCTCGACCGGTGATTCGCTGCGCATCAGCGCCAGCGCGCGACCGGACCCGTCGGCGTGGTTCAGCGTCCGCCAGGTCTCGCTCCGCCACTCGTCGGTCTCGACCAGGTCCAGTGCTGCCGTCCAGAACGCCACGGCGCGGGCCACGTCCACCACGCCGATGACCGGAAAGCCAAGTCTGAGCATGAGCCGAGCCTACGTGCCTCCCCCGCGCGGACGCGTCGGAATGAATTCCTCCGCTTCGGTGTCCGTCGAGTAGGGTCCGGCGAGCGAACAGTGCGAATCCAGGAGGCCAGTGTCGTGACGGGGCATCAGGTGCCAGCAGCAGGCGGGGGCGGCGAAGCCGTGTCGGTCGCACCGATCGGGATCCAGGCCGAGGAGCGTCGCTTGCGTCGCGACCTGGGGTTCTGGGGCCTGACCGGGATCGGCTTCTCCAACATCGTCGGCTCCGGCTGGCTGTTCGCCGCGATGTACGCCGCCCAGACGGCCGGCCCCGCGGCCCTGCTGTCCTGGGTGGGCGCCGGACTGCTGTGCGGCCTGGTCGCACTGGTCATGATCGAGCTCGGCGCGTCCCGGCCGGAGGGCGGCGGCACCGTCCGCTGGCCGCTGTTCGCCAGCGGGCGCCTCGTCGGCACCCTCATCGGCTGGTCCGTCCTGCTGTCCGTCGGTGCCACCGCCGCCGAGATCAGTGCGATCATGCAGTACGCCGCCCACTACCTCCCGGGCATCTACAACGGCCACACCCTCACGCTCTCCGGGCTGGCCCTGGCCGCGGCGCTCAGCACCCTGCTGACGGCGGGGAACTGGTTCGCCGTGCGGCTCTTCGCACGGCTCAACAACCTCGTCTCGATCTTCAAGATCGCCGTACCGATCGTCACCGTCCTCGCACTGGTCGCCTCCGGCTGGCACTCCGGCCGCCTCACCGACCACGGCGGGTTCGCGCCGTACGGCTACGTCGCGTGCCTGACCGCGCTGGCCGGCGGCGGCATCGTCTACTCCGTCAACGGCTTCCAGGCTCCACTGGACTTCTCCGGCGAGACCCGCAACCCCCGCCGCACCATCCCGGCCGCCGTACTCACCAGCATCGGCCTCGCCGTCCTGATGTACCTGGCCCTCCAGGTGGCCTTCCTCTTCACCGTCCCCGAGCACCTGCTCGGCAACGGCTGGCAGGGCGTCTCCTTCGACTCGCCGTTCGGCCAGCTCGCCCTGGTCCTCAACCTGCACTGGCTGTCCAGCCTGCTTTACGCGGACGCGGTGATCTCGCCCGGCGGCTCGGCGTACGTAGGCGTGGCGCTCAACGCGCGGCACACCTACGCACTGGCCAAGAACGGCACGATCCCCCGGTACTTCATGAAGGTCAACGAGCGGTTCGGCGTCCCGCGCCGCGCCCTGGTGATCAATCTCGTCGTCATCATGGTGTTCCTCCTGCCGTTCGGCGGCTGGCAGGACATCGTCAGCGTCATGGGCGACATGTACCTGCTGATCTACGCGGCATCCGCCGTCGCCGTGTCCGTCTTCCGCGCCGAACCGGGCGGCCGCACCGCCGGCTGGGTCCGCGGGCTGCGGTGGATCGCACCGCTCAGCTTCGTGGTGGCCAGTGAGTTCGTCTACTGGTCGGGCTGGCAGGACCTGCGGCTGGCACTGCCCCTCGTACTGGGCGGCCTGCTGATCTTCCTGGCCATGCGCCGGTCGGGAGCGGGCGAGGGCGCCGACGCCGGGCCCGGCCACCGCCCGATCGCCGAAGAACTGCGTGCCGGTGCCTGGCTGGTGACCTACCTCGCCGCCCTCACGGTGCTTTCCGGGCTGGGTACCTTCGAAGGCTCCGGGCTGCTCCCCGCCCCGTACGACTCGCTCGCCGTCGCCGTGTTGGCCACGGCGGTGTTCTTCTGGGCGGTCCGCTCGGGCGTCCGCCAACGGGCGGCCTCCCGCCCCGAGGCCGAGTGACCGGCACGGCCCTTCCTGCGAGTGGCCGGCCCGGCTCGCCCTGAGGCGACGGGGCGGGGGAGCGACCGCACTCAGCCGGCGGTCGCCCGGTAGAGGCCACGACCGGCGCGCTGGGCGCGGGAGGTGGCGACCAGCCGGTCCAGGGTGCTGCGTACGGCGTTGACACCGGCCGGGGAGTCGGCACGGCCCACGGCCTGGGCGATGTCACGGGCCCGCACGGGAGTGGCACCGCTCTCGGCGAGGGCGCTGACGACCTGCTCGGTCAGCCCGCCGTTGTCCTTGGCGGAACCGGCCGCCGCCGTCTTCTTCGCCGCGACGGCGGGCTTGGCGACAGCGTCCTTGCCCTTGGCGTCCTTCGCCGTGGTGTCCTGGGCCTTGGCGTCCTTCGCCTTGGCGTCCGCGGTGGCGTCCTTCGTGTCCTTGACGGACTTGGCCGCCTTGGTGGACTTGGCGGCCTTCGCGGTGGTGCCGGCCTTGGCGGCCTCGGTCTTGCCGGCCGTGCTGCGCTTGCGGCCCTGCGCGGCGGCCGGAGCCTTCGCCGCCTTCTTGCGGCCGGTGCCGGCGGGCGCCTTACGGGCCTTGGGCACGGTGGTGGCCGGGGCCGTGGCCTTCTCCTCGGTCGCCGGCGCGGAAGCCGCCTTCTCCGCTGCGGTGTTCTCCGCGGTGGTGCCGGCCGGCGTTGCGTTCGCCGACTCGGCGGGCGCTGCGGTCTCCGCCTTCGGGGCCGCCGCCGGGGCGGGCACCGAAGCGGACGCGGCGGCGGTGGCGGACGCCGGCGCGACACCGTTGCCCGAGAGGGACTGGAGCGCCTGCAGGGCGGTACGCACCGAGTCCAACCGTGTGGTGACGGCGGCGAGTTCCTTCTCCAGCTTCTGCTGCTGGGCCTCCAGGCCGGGGAGTTCGGACTCCAGCAGAGCCGTTGTGTTCTCGATGCTGCCGGGCGTGCTGACGGTGGAAGTCATGATGCTGCCTTTCTGTTTCCGGCCACCATGGCTATTTCGCGATGGTGCTGCGAGCAGCCTACGGGGCTGTCGTGGTGTTGTGTGCCGCTGTGACGTTGTCGAGTTCCCGAGAGAGTACGCATCAATGCACCTGCGTGGGCACACTCGGTGCGCATCCGCCCCGAATCGGTGAACCGGAGACCGGGCGACCAAAGCGCGCGGGAAAGTGTGCGGTGCCAACGGCCTCGCCGCGGAAGCGACCCCCGCACCACCCGCATGCCGCCCCTGAAAACCCACCGCGAACAGGGACGGCAGCAGCGCGCCACCACGGTGTTGTCCGGGCCGGCCGACCAACGGGCCGGCCCGGGAGAACGGGCATCGAGCCCCTCGACACGGCACGGTGGCCGCGCTCAAGGACGGCAGAAAAGTGCCCTTCAGTGGCCGTTTGTCGCAGCACACCACTCGGGCGCCAACACCGACCACACCTCGGTGTCCTGCCGGGCGCCCCGGTAGGGGTGGTTCTCGCGCAGCACTCCGTCGCGGGTCATCCCGAGCCGCTTGGCCACGTTGATGCTCGGTGTGTTCTCGGCGGACACCTGCCACTCCACGCGGTGCATCCCTCGTTCGTGGACCGCCCAGTCGATGATGACGCGCACCGCACGGGTGACCAGGCCGCGCCCGGCGGCGGCCGGCTCCAGCCAGCAACCGGCCTCACAAGTGCCCTCGGCCGCATCGAAGACCCGGAAGAGCACACCGCCGACGAGGAGCCCGTCGAGCCAGATGCCGTACAGCCGGCCGGTGTCGGCCGCGGCCTTGTCGGCGTAGGACTGGAGCCAGCGCCGGGCGGAGTCGAGGTCGGTCGCGGCGTCGGGGAGCCCGACGTGCCGGCCGATGTAGTTGCGCCCGCGGTCCATGTGTGCGAGGAACTCCGCGGCCTGCCACGGCTCCAACGGCCGCAGCTCGGCCCCGTCACCCAGAGAAATCGCGAACATCTCATCCTCCACCCGACCACCAACGGTCCCCGAATCCTCGCACGACAACCACCGGACCGGCTCAGACGTCCCCCTGCGCCTTGCCGGCCGTTGCGTCCAACTGCGCGGCCAGGCGTTGTATCGCCGACCGGATGCCCCGTCCGTAGTCGTCGTCGTGGAGAGCGTCGACGTACTGCTGGGCCTGGGACAACTGGTCCCGCGCCCGGTCGTCGTCCCCGAGCTTGTGATGGTCGGCGGCGAGGTTCAGGTGCAGCGACGGATAGAATCCGCGTATCGCCAACGACGCGTGGTGCTGCTTCGCCCGGTCATCGGTCACCGAGCCTGCCGCCGCCAGTGCCCGCAGATCCCACTCCAGCTCCTCCCGCGGGTCTTCTTGCAGGTCGGCCATGTAGTGGGCGAGCACACAACGGTGGAAGGGATCACCGCCCGAGGCGATCTCGGCCCAGATGTCGGTGAACCGCTGTCGGGCGGCGTCGGTATTACCGGCGTGCTGCAGCCCGATGGCCTCTTCGATGCGCTTCATGGTCGCGTCTTCGGCGGTCATGGCTGTTTCCTCGGCGGTCACGGGAGCCTCCTGTCCCTACGTCTCAGCAGCAACGCGCGAAGCGTAGGGCGGCCCACTGACATCAGCTCTTCGAGCAACCGCGGCCACCGAGCCGTGCCGCTTCGCCCCCCTGGTCGAAGCAGCCGAAGCATTGGGCGGTGCTGAACGTGGTCCGGTTCTCGGCGGTGCTGCCGTGGGTGGTCCACCGGTGCGTGGGGTGGTCTCCGTAGCGGCCGAAGGCGCCGTCCCGGAACGTGGCCGGCGGCATCCGGACGAGCTCGTCCTGAACCGCGGCTGAGCGCTCCCTGGGCCTGCGGCTCAATGCTCCGCGACGAGCGTACGCAGCAGATCCCGCAATGCGTCCTGCCGGGAGTCGGCCAGTGACGTCAACGGTGAGTGCTCGCTGAGCCGTTGCAGGACCTCGTCGCGGTAGCGCAGGCCCTCCGGCGTGCGGACGATCTGTGTGGCGCGCCGGTCCGAGGGGTGCGGCTCACGCCGCAGCAGCCCCTGCCGCTCCAGCCGGTCGAGGACGCATTTGGGCCCGGTCGGAGAGCCAGCCGCCGAGAAAGTTCTCGTCGGGGCGCTGGCCTTCGCCATCATCCCGGGCATGCAGACCCGGGGCCTCGCCACGGCGACCTCGGCACCGACCCTCGCCATTGCGGTCAACGCCTCCGCGTTCCAGGTCGCCGCCGCGTTCGCCAGCTGGCTCGGCGGCCGGGTCATCAACACCGCTCCGGGCGGCCTGCACACGCTCCCCCTCGTCGGAGCGCTCCTCACCCTGACCGGCCTGGCCGTCGCCCTCCGCTCCCTCCGCTCCCTCCGCCGCAACCGCCGCAGGGAGCTGCTCCCCGCCTGACCGCGCGCCGGCGAACCCCACATCACCCTGCGGGCCCAGCAGCACTGGGCCCGCTCGGTGGATTCGTGACACCGCACTCGAATCATCGGGCTTGTCAGTGGGGCGGGTCCGGCCGGCGTTCGTGCGTGCGGCCTTTCTTGGGCGCGCTCATGCTCTTCGCGGCGGCCTGCGTGATGTTGCGTGCCATCCCGCCGAAGACAACGGCGTGGAAGGGGGCCACACTCCACCAGTAGGCGTGCCCGGACAGCCCGCGCGGGTGGAACAGGGCACGCTGCCGGTAGCGGGTACGGCCGTCCTCGTCGCGCTCGGCGTACATCTCCAGCCACGCCAGTCCCGGCAGGCGCATCTCGGCGCGGAGCCGCAGCAGATGACCGGGTTCGATCTCCTCCACCCGCCAGAAGTCGAGCGAGTCACCGATCCGCAGCCGTTCGGCGTCGCGGCGCCCGCGGCGCAGCCCGACACCGCCTACGAAGCGGTCCAGCCAGCCGCGCACCGCCCAGGCGAGCGGAAAGGAGTACCAGCCGTTGTCACCGCCGATGCCCTCGATCACCCGCCACAGGGCTTCGCGCGGAGCATCCACCGTGAGCTGCCGTTCGTCCTGGTACAGGCTGCCGCCCGCCCAGTCCGGGTCGGTGGGCAGCGGATCGCTCGGCGCACCGGGCACCGAGGCCGACGACCAGCGCGTGACGACAGCCGCCTCCCGCACCCGCCGCAGTGCGAGTGCCAGCGATTCATCGAACGGCAGGGGCGACGGCAGCGGCTGCCCGGCGCGGTCGGGCACGTACTGGGCGATGTCGTGCTCGCGGCAGACCACCTCGTGGCGCAACGATTCGGTGAGCGGCCGCGCGAGGGAGGCGGGTACGGGGGTCACGACGCCCACCCACAGGCTGGACAGCCGCGGTGTGAGCATCGGTACGGGCATGATCAGCCGGCGGCGCAGCCCGGCGACGGTGGCGTACCGGCGCATCATCTCGCGGTACGTGACGACGTCCGGGCCGCCGATGTCGAACGCACGGTTCACCTCGGCCGGCATCCGGGCCGAACCCACCAGATAGCGCAGCACGTCCCGGACGCCGATCGGCTGGATCCGGGTGCGCACCCAGCTCGGTGTGACCATGACCGGCAGCCGCTCGGTCAGGTAGCGCAGCATCTCGAAGGACGCGGATCCGGACCCGATGATCACCGCGGCGCGCAGCACCGTGGCGGGCACCGGTGCGTCGAGGAAGATGTGCCCCACCTGGGCGCGGGAGCGCAGGTGCCGGGAGAGCTCCTCCTCCGGGACGCCGCGCGGGGTCAGGCCGCCCAGGTAGACGATGCGCCGCACGCCCGCGGCACGGGCCTGTTCCGCGAAGGTCTCCGCCGCGCGGCGGTCCTTCTCCTCGAACTCGGCTCCGGTGCCGAGCGAGTGCACGAGGTAGTAGGCGACATCGATGCCGTCCATCGCCGCGGCGATCGAATCGGCGTCGGTGACATCGCCCTTGACCACCTCCGCCGAGTCCGCCCACGGGTGGTCGCGCAGCTTCTCCGGCGTGCGGGCCAGGCACCGTACCCGGTGGCCGGCCGCCAGCAGCTCGGGGACCAGCCGACCGCCGATGTACCCGGTGGCCCCGGTGACCAGGCAGTGCAATCCGTCGGTGTCCTGCGGTGCGCCCGTCTGCACGGCCGACTCCCTTCCACGTTCCGTCCGCCGCCCGGTTCCCCCGTCCTTCTCCCGCCCTCTCCCGCCCGATTATGGCGGCGGCGGGGTGGGACGAACTGTTTTGACGATCCTGCGCGTGGCGGTGGCGCGTGCCGTCCACGGAAGGAAGCATGGGCGCGGAAAGATCAGGAAGCGGAAGACCAGGGCAGGGGACGCATGGGCGGGGACGTGTTGGGTGACGGAAGGCTGCCGGTCGGTGGCGAGGTGCTGGTCGGTCTGCGGAAGGGGGAGCGGACCAAGGTGCGTTACCCGGCGGCCGTCCTGGGAGACGACGGCACCCATGTCGTCGTGCGGGCCCCCTGGGCGGGGGAGGGGGTGCGCGATTTCGGGTTCGTACGCTTCGAGCCGGGTGACGTGTTCACCGAGCACTACTGGCGCGATCGCTGGTACGCCGTCAAGGAGGTACGGAGCGCCGACGGCACGGTGAAGGGCTGGTACTGCGACGTCACCCGGCCCGCGGCCGTCGGGCCGGCCGGCATCGTGGTCGAGGATCTGGACCTCGACCTGTGGCTGTCGGCGGACGGCGCGACCGTACTGCGGCTGGACGAGGACGAGTTCGCGGCGAGCGGCATCGAGGAACGCGACCCGGCGGCTGCTGCCGCGGCCCGCCGCTCGCTGGACGAACTGGAGGCGCTGGCCCGGGCAGGGCACTTCCGGAAGCTGACCGGCGACGTGCCCCGGTGACGGTGGGACGGCGGCGTCAGTCGAGGGACCCGAACGCGCCGTCGGCGCCGAAGGCCAGCGCGGCGAAGCGTTCGCCGATGCGCCGGTGGGTGGCCGCGTCGGGGTGCAGCTGGTCGGGCAGCGGCAGTTCGGCGGCGTCCGCCTCGCCGTAGAGCTCGCGGCCGTCGAGGTAGTACAGGTGCGCGTCGTCGGCCGCGCGCTGCTTCACGATGCCGGCCAGTTCCTCCCGGATGACGTTGAGCGTCAGCTTGCCGGCGGACCGCTCGGCAGGGTCGCCCGTGGCCCGGAACCGGAGCTGCCCCGCGCTGAGGTTGCTGAAGTCCGGGGCGCTGGGGCCGGGCGTGTCCTCGTGGATCGGGCACAGGAGAGGCGACACGACCAGCAGCGGTGTGGTGGGGTGGCCTTCGCGGATGGTGTCGAGGAAGCCGTGCACCGCCGGGGCGAAGGCCCGCAGCCGCATCAGGTCGGCGTTCACCAGGTTGATGCCGAGCTTGACGCTGATCAGGTCGGCGGTGGTGTCCCGCATCGTGCGGGCGGTGAACGGATCGAGCAGGGCACTGCCGCCGAAGCCCAGATTGATCAGCTCCACGTCACCGAGGCGGGCGGCGAGCGCCGGCCAGGTGGTGGTGGGGCCGGCGGCGTCGGAACCGTGGCTGATCGAGCTGCCGTGGTGCAGCCACACCCGGCGGCCCCGGTCCGGTGCGGGTTCCAGGGGAGCGTCGGTGCGTAGGGCGATGAGCTCGGCGGACTCGTTGTGCGGCAGCCAGATCTCGATGTCCTTGTCGCCGCCGGGCAGGTCCGCGAAGCGGACGGTGCCGGGCTGACCGGGCCGGTGCTCGAAGGTGCCGGCCGTCATGTCGATGGTGAGGGTGTTGCCGCCCGCCACGCTGCCCGCACCGGCCGGGGTGCCGTCGACGAGCAGCTCGTACACGCCGTCCGGGCGGGGCGGGACGCCGACGTAGACGCGCTTGGTGGGGAGCGTGTCCAGCTCGATGGCGGTGGCCCGGGTGCGGAAGACCAGCCGTACGCCGGAGGGCTGGGCCTCGGCCATGGCCAGTTGTCCGTCGGCGCACTGGGCGCGGGCCCACGCCGGCAGCCGGTGCGGCAGCACGCCGTGGTCGGTGTGTTCCACCTCCACGGCGCCGCGCAGCAGGTCCTCGGTGACGGGCGTACTGAACCAGTTGTCCTGGGAGTGCATGGCGTGCATGGCCTCAACCTGTTGATCCGAGTGGGTGTGGTGGCGTGTGCGATGGCGGGGTGGGCCGGTGGGCTCAGGTCGCGGGCCAGTTCCGCAGGGTGGCGTCGAGGGCGTCCAGGATCCGCTCCCAGGTCTCCTGCGTGTCGGGCGCGCTGTGGTCGAAGCCGCCGCCCAGCTCCAGGCTGACGTAGCCGTGGAAGACGCTGCCCAGCAGCCGGACCGCATGCGTCTGGTCGGGCTCCGTCAGGTCGTAGCCGCGCAGGATCGCCCGCGTCATCCGGGCGTGCCGTACGCCGGCACTGGCAGCGGCCGTCGCCGGTTCGAGCCGCAGCTGTGCCGCGGCGTAGCGGCCGGGGTGCTCGCGGGCGTAGTCGCGGTAGACGTTCGCCAACGCGGTCAGCGCGTCCTTGCCGGCCCGCCCCGCCAGCGCGTCGGCGGCCCGGTCGGCGAGCTCTTCCAGGGCGAGCAACGCGATCCTGGTCTTGAGGTCGTGGGAGCTCTTCACGTGCGAGTACAGGCTCGCGACCTTCACGTCGAACCGCCTGGCGAGCGCCGAGACGGTCACCTGGTCGAACCCGACCTCGTCGGCCAGCTCCGCCCCGGCTCGCGCGAGGCGCTCCGCGGTCAATCCGGCCCGCACCATGGCCCTCCCTTCCATCGTCCTAATGCATTATGCGACTGCCTAATAGTATTAGGCAAATCCCTATTCACGTCAGGCTGTGCGGGGCGTACGTCCGGGCCTCCCGCACCCGACCGGACCGGGCATGAGATGTCGGGTGCGGCAGTATGCGGCCTTCCTGACGTGGTGGGCGCAAGGGAAGGAGACCGCAGTGCTGGAGCGGCTGAACGAGGCGCTGGAACACATCGAGTCGCATCTCGACCGGCAGATCGAGGTGACCGAGCTGGCCCGGATCGCGGTGACGTCGGAGTACCACTTCCGCCGGCTGTTCTCGGCGCTGGCCGGGATCTCGTTGTCGGAGTACGTCCGGCGCAGACGGCTCACCGTCGCGGGCGCCGAGGTGCTCGCCGGCGAGCGGACGCTGCTGGAGATCGCGATGCGGTACGGCTACGGCTCGGGGGAGGCGTTCGCGCGCGCGTTCCGGGCCATGCACGGGGTGGGACCGGGCGAGGCCCGGCGGACCGGCGCAACGCTGCGCTCCCAACCGCGGATGTCCTTCCGCCTCATCGTCGAAGGGAGTAGCAGCATGCGATACCGGGTCGTGGAGAAGGAGCAGTTCCGCATCGTCGGCAAGAAGGCCCGCGTCCCGCTGGTCCACGTCGGGGTGAACCCGGCGATCGCGGAGTTCATCCGCGGCATCGACCAGGAGACGCTGCGGCGCATCACCGCACTGTCGGACCAGCAGCCGGAGGGGATCGTCGCGGTCAGCGACGACCTCGACCCGAGCCGCGCGGAGGGTACCGAACTCGACTACTACCACGGCGTGGTGACAGGGGCGGCCGCACCGGCGGACCTGGACGCACGCACCGTTCCGGCCGGGACGTGGGCCGTCTTCGAGAACTCCGGGCCGTTCCCGCAGGCGCTGCAGTTGCTGTGGCGGGACGTGTTCACGCAGTGGTTCCCGTCCAACCCGTACCAGAGCAGGCCGGGCCCCGAAATCCTGCGTACCCGGCTGTCGCAGGACGCGGCCCACGCGGACGCGGAGTTGTGGATCCCCGTGGAGCGCACCGCGGCCTGAGCGCAGGGGCGGGGCGGCGGGTGCCACCGCGCGCTGTCCCGCCCCGTCCGACGGATGCGACCTCCGACGGAGCTCTCCCTCGCCCTGCGCGAGCGGACCGGCGGCACCGGCCCGAACGAGAGCCCCTAGCCCTCGGGCAGGGAGTCGGGCTCCGCGCACTCGGCGGGCGCCGCCGGTGGGGGCGACGGTGTGGCGTTCGCCTTGGCGACGGCGGCCGCGAGGTGTTCCCGTACCGACTCGGGCAGGTCGGTGCCCTGGATGGTGCCCACCAGGCCCTCGGCCAGGCGGTGCAGCTTGGTGTTGCTGTTCTGCGAGGCGGTGACCAGTACGTCCCACGCCGCCTCGGGGTTGAGGCGGAAGGAGGCCATCAGGATGCCCCGGGCCAGGTCGATGGTCGGTCGGGTCTGCATCGCCCGCCGCAGTTGAGCGACCAGGGTGCGCAGCTCCTGAGCAGTGGTGTGCTGCTGATCAGCGGTGTGCTGCGGGTTCGCGGCGTGGTCGGCGCACTGTGTCATGTTCTTGTCGTTCGGTGTCGAGGGCGTGGGGGGTGTCGAGGGCGAAGTGGGTGCCGAGAGCGTAGGGGGTGTATGGAGTGTTCGGGATGTCGGGGGTGTGAAGTGGTTCCGGGAGCCGGCGAGGTCGAGCACTCGGTCGAGCGCGCGGCTGCCGGCACCGATGACGACCGTCTTCCCGTCGTCCAGGGCCCGTTCGCGCACGGCGAGCAGGAGGTTGAGGCCGGCGCAGTCGCAGAACCCCACCCCGGAGAGGTCCAGGTCGAGCCCCCTGACGGAGCGGCTCAGGGCCTGGCTCAGGTCGGCCTGGAGCTGCCGGCAGGAGTCGAGGTCGAGCTCGCCCCGTACCGTCACGAGCATCCGGTCACCGGCGGGCGCGGCGTCGGCCGTCGCCGCGGGCCGCGAAGTTTCCGCAGGTACGTGACGACCGTGCGCGCTGCCGGTGTTCTCCCCGGTGAGGGGCTGCTCAGAGTACGCAGGCTCCGGCATGGCCTCTCTCCCTCATCTGCGCCCAACGCCGCCCCCAGGCTGCCCTCCGCGGCATATGTACGTCAACTAATACCGGAAATAGAGTACGTGCTTTTGAATGCGCGTATACCTAGTCGCTAGGGTTGGGGCATGGATGGAGTGCCCGAGCCACACACTGGATGGACGTTTCTCACCAACCATGCGCGGGTGCTGGCAGCCATCGCCGACGATCACAACGCTCGCATCCGTGACATTGCGGCCCACTGCCGGCTCACCGAACGCGCCGTCCAGAAGATCATTGCCGACCTGGAGCAGGACGGCTATCTCTCCCACACCCGGGAGGGACGCGCCAACACGTACCGGATCGACCCCAGCAAGGTACTTCGCCACCCGGCCGAATCCGGACTCACGGTGGCCGCACTGCTCTCCCTGCTCGTCCAGGACGAAGCCGACCGCTCCACGTCTCCCGACGGCAGCGACCGGCGTCACGCCACGGCCTGAGCGAAGCGAGCACGGCCCCGCGCACACCGATGCGTCCTGTGCGCCTCTCGTCCCGCAGGGGCTCGTCACGTCTCGTCCCGCAGGGCTCTCGTCCCGCAGGGCCCCGGGCGGCTCACGCCTGCCGTTGACCCGCAGGTCAAGGCCACAAGATGCGGCCCCCGTGATGGTCCAGGACCCTGGAAGGGACCGGACGACCACCGAAGGAGAGCCACGATGTCGGTGCTGGACAAGCTCAAGCAGATGCTGAAGGGCCACGAGGACCAATCCGGACGGGGTGTCGACAAAGCCGGTGACTTCGTCGACGAGAAGACCCAGGGCAAATACAGCAGCCAGGTCGACACCGCCCAGGACAAGCTGAGGGACCAACTGGGCAGGGACCAGGACCGCCCGCCGCAGTAGCGTTGCGGTAGCGTCTCCGGCCCGGCACCCGCCGTGCGCGTCCGCACACGAACGGCGGATGCCGGGCCCGGCCGCGCGGGGCCAGGAGCCGGCACTGTTCGGCCCGCGCCGCGTTCCCTCAGGTCAGAAGTCTGCGTTCCCTCAGGTCAGAAGTCGACGCGCGTACGGTCGTCGACGCGCGCCACCGACTCCTGAGCGAACTTCTTCTCGTACGCGGACCGGATCTCCTCGATCTTGCGGCCGCTGGGCTCCGCCTGCCCGGTGGGGTAGAAGAGGATCAGCTCGTACGAGCGCTCACGCTCGATGGCCCCATGGCGGTCCCGGTACTGCCCCTGCGCCTGCTGGACGGTCAGCCCGTCCGGGAAGCGGGGCGTGACGAACTCGTCGACGAAGTCCCGGAACTGCTTGTGGGTGACGGGTGGGCTGCCGTCCGGATGGGCGGTACCGAAGAAGAGGCTGGTCTCGATGTACGGGCGGCCGCCCGCCGGTTCGCCGCCTGCCGTGTCACCCCCCGCCGTATCACCTCCCGCCGTGTCGCCGCCTGTTGGCGCGTGCCCCGGCAGCAGGCCGCCGCCCTCCGACCGGGCGGCGGACGTGTGCGCGGCCGGGGGAGCGGAGGTGACCGCGGCGGAGGCGGTCGCGGCGGTACCGAGCAGGACGGTGGACGCGGCCAGGGCCGCGAGACGCAGACGGGGCTGGGACATCGACACCAACGGGTTTCCTCTCCTCGGGGGCTCGGTCGACCAACGACCGCAGGCGCCGGTGGATACGCTCGGCGCGCCCGGGCAGCCGCGCCCGTCGCATTGTGCTCGTCCCACCGTGCCCTGGCACCAGGGTGCTTGGACGAACACCCCCGCCCTGTGATCGCATGTGGCGGTGACCTCGAACGGACCTCCCGAACGCACGACACCGGAGACACGAGCAGCGACACCTGCAGGACCTGCGGGGCCTGTCGGGCCTGTAGGCCCTGCAGGGCCGGAGCCTTTGGAGACACGTAGTGAGATATCCGTAGGGACACCTCCGTCCGATGGGGGCCGGCGACCCCGCCGGCGTCGCATCGTGCGGAGGACCGCGAAGACAGCCGTCGCGTTGGGCGTCGTGCTCGCGTTCCTGGCCCTCGGGGACCGCTGGGCCGTGCTCTACGCGGAGAACCTGGCGGCGCAGAAGGTGCAGGATGCCTTGAAGCTACGCGCCGAACCCGAGGTGCACATCGACAGCTTTCCGTTCCTCGGCCAGCTCGCCGCCGGCCACCTCGATCACGTCGAGGTCAACGTGCCCGACGTACCCGCCGGACGGGTCTCCGTCGCGCAGGTGAAGGGGACGGTCGACGACATACGGATCGTCGGCAGCCTCCCGACGTCGGTCAAGGGCGCGGTCCTCAGTCGGGTGCGCGGGGATGTGTTCCTCGACTTCGACGACCTGAACCGCGAAGTCGGGGCCTCGCAGGTCCGTCTGGTCCCCGGCCGCCAGAAGAACAGCGTGCTGGTCAAGGGCGATCTGCCGGTGGCCGGCAAGCAGGCGGAGATCCGGGCGCGGGCGCATCTGCGGCGTACCGGGGACCACGGCCTGGCCCTGACCGTGGCGGGCGCGCGGGTCGTGGTGCCCGGGCTGCTCACGTACACCCCCGGCGAGGGCGGCGGCCTGCAGCTGGCCACCCCCGCCGCCGGCAAGGTGGACGAGCGCGACCTCCAGCAGGCGACCGGGCGGCGCCTCCTCCCGGGCCAGTTGATGAAGGGACACGCGCTGGACGCCCTTGCCGAACATCCCTCCGTGCTTGAGCCCACCGGCATCGATCCGTCGTTCATCCGCGGCCTGCAGAAGGTCCGGGAACCGAAGGCCGCCAAGGACATGGAGTTCTCGGCCCGACTGCCGGACGACCTGCCGGGCGACCTCCGGCTGCGCGGGATCTCCGTCACGAAGGACGGCATACGGGCGAAGCTCACCGGTGCGGACGTGCCACTGGGTACGTGACGGCGCACGCGGCGGCGTACGCGACGAGGTACGCGACGGGCATGTGGACCCCCTACGGCGCGAACGCGAGGGCTGCGGGCGCGCACGTCAGGGCGGGAAGCCGTCAGGAGGATACGCCCGGCGGGTCCTGGTCGAGGCGGGCGCGCAGGGTGGCGGCGAAGTCCTCGGCCCGGGCCAGCTGGACGCGGAGCTTCTCCACCTGCTCGGCAGCGGCCCGCTCGTAGCCGCGTACGCGGTCCAGAAGGGCTTCGCGTTCGTCGGCGTTCAGGCTGCCGTCGCCGTCGCCGTCGCCGTCCGCGGCCCCGCCTCCGCCCCCGCTCCCGTCACGGCGTGCGTCGGCGTCGAGACGGTCGGTGGCCTGCAGCAGGTCGCGCATCTGCTCCAGGGTGAAGCCGAGCGGTTTCATCCGGCGGATGACCATGAGGCGGGCCACGTCCGTCTCGGTGTAGAGGCGGAAACCGCCCTGGGAGCGGGCGGAGGGGACGACCAGACCGGTCTCCTCGTAGTGCCGGATCGTGCGCAGCGACAGTTCGGTGCGCGCGGCGACCTCGCCGATCTGCATGAGCTTGCCGTCCACACGCGTTCCCTTCAGTCTCCGAACCGATCTTTACCCTAACGTTCTCTACCCTAACGTTAGGGTAGAGTTGTTCGCGGAGGGCGGTGAGTGCTGCCGCTCTCCGTTGTCGTGTCGGGGCCGATGCCGCCCCGGAAAGACCGATTCTTTCGCCATGACGCCGCGCCCCGGGACGTGAGCGCAGCCGCGAGCACGGCCGGGCCCGCTCCGTCCCTCCCGGCCCCTTCCGGCTCGCCGAGCGGCGTGCCCGAACATGACAGGTACCGCGTTGTTGTCTTCGTTGTCTTCACTCGCTGCCGCCCGTGGGCGGCTGCAGGCAGCCGGCCGCCCCGCCTGGCTGGCCTCGCCCAAGGTCTTCCGTACCGAGGTGCTGGCCGGACTGGTTGTCGGCCTGGCGCTGATTCCGGAGGCGATCTCCTTCTCGGTGATCGCCGGGGTGGCCCCCGAGGTGGGGCTGTTCGCGGCCTGCACCATGGCGATGGTGATCGCCTTCGTCGGCGGCCGGCCCGCGATGATCTCCGCCTCCACCGGCGCCGTCGCCCTGGTGGTGGCCCCGGTCGCCCGCGAGTACGGCCTCGGCCACCTGATCGCGACCGTCATCCTGGCCGGCGTCTTCCAGATCGTTCTCGGTGTGCTGGGCGTCGCCAAGCTGATGCGATTCGTACCGCGCTCGGTGATGGTCGGCTTCGTCAACGCGCTGGGCATCCTGCTGTTCACCGCCCAGATACCGAACCTGCGCGACGTGCCGTGGGCGGTCTACCCGCTGGTGGTGGCCGGCCTGCTCCTGATGGTGTTCTTTCCGCGGATCACCAAGGCCGTGCCCGCGCCGCTCGTCTCCATCGTCATCCTGACGGTCATCACCGTGGCGGCCGGCATCGCCGTCCCGACCGTGGGTGACAAGGGCAAACTGCCGTCCTCCCTGCCGGTGCCGGGCCTGCCGGACGTACCGTTCGGCCTGCACACCCTGACCGTCATCGCGCCGTACGCACTGGCGATGGCGCTCGTCGGGCTCATGGAATCGCTGATGACGGCGAAGCTGGTGGACGAGCTCACCGACACCCGCTCCAACAAGACCCGCGAGTCCATCGGCCAGGGCATCGCCAACATCGTCACCGGGCTGTTCGGCGGCATGGGCGGCTGCGCGATGATCGGCCAGACGATGATCAACGTCAAGAACGGTGCGCGGACCCGGCTCTCCACCTTCCTCGCCGGCTTCTTCCTGCTGATCCTCTGCATCGTCCTCGGGCCCGTCGTCTCCGAGATCCCCATGGCCGCGCTGGTCGCCGTGATGGTCCTGGTCTCCGTCGGCACGTTCGACTGGCACTCCATCAAGCCCGCCACGCTCAGGCGCATGCCGGTCGGCGAGACCACCGTCATGGTCATCACGGTCGTCATCGTGGTGGCCACCAGCAACCTCTCCATCGGAGTCGTCGTCGGCTCGATCACCGCGATGGTCGTCTTCGCCAAGCGGGTGGCCCACCTCGCCGAGGTCACCGCCGTGACCGACCCCGACGGCAGCACCGCCGTCTACCGGGTCACCGGCGAGCTGTTCTTCGCCTCGTCCAACGACCTCGTCGGGCAGTTCGACTACGCCGGTGACCCGGACCGGGTCGTCATCGACCTGTCCGCCGCGCACGTCTGGGACGCCTCGTCCGTCGCCGCGTTGGACGCGATCGAGACCAAGTACGCCCAGCGCGGCAAGACCGTCGAGATCACCGGCCTGAACGACTCCAGCGCGCATCTCCACGGCCGACTCAGCGGCGAACTCACCGGGAGCCACTGACCGCGCCGGCCGGGCGCCCGCCCGAGGCCCCGCAAGGAGGCCGTGCCAAGGAGGCCGTGCCAAGCGGGCTGTGCCAAGGGGGAGTGCCAAGGGGGAGTGCTCGGCGAACGCGCTCGTACCGGAGACCCGGACCGGGCGGTGTGCGGGCTGACGCGCGGCAGGACCCCCGGGCCCCGCTCGGGACTGTCCGGTCCGGGACCGTCCGCTGCTCGGTACCGTCTGAGAGGCATGCGCGGTGGAGCGGATAACGACACGCACCCATAAGCAAGTTGGGTGAGCGATCAACACCTGGTTGAATGGGTACGTGATCATGAGTTCCTGTCCTCGGAAAGGCGCGCCCTGATGTCTCCCGTCCCCGCCCGGGTACCGGCCGGCGAACTCATGCTCACGTGTGGTCGGGCGACACCTGCCCGGCCTGTCATATCAGCGATATCCGGCGGCAGGCCGCTGTCGATGCGGCCCGCGCCGGCCGGACGACTCGGTGTTCCGCGCACTGCGGTCACGGGAGGGTGATCATGTTCCAGACCCGGCACCAGTCTCCGTACCAGCCCCCGTCCCCGCGTCCCGCCCGATCCGCGTCCCGAGCGGCCGCTCGCCCGTACTCCCGTCCCGTCTCGCGTGCCCGCTCCGCCGCCCCGGCCGACCGCGCCGCGTCCCCTGCCACCGCTCCCGCCACCGCCGATGTCCTCCGCACCATTCGCGACTCCCGCACCCCGGTGTTCGTCACAGTGCGGGCCGGTGGGCGACGCCGGTACGGCTACTGGCAGCCGTACGACTCCCGTACCAACAAGGGAGGCTGCTACGTGGCCCTGCCGACCGCCGTCTGCGACGAGCTGTACTCCGCAGGCCGGCTGACCCTGGGCGAGCCGCTGGAGGACCCGACCAAGACGACGTACCGGGTCCTGCCCACCAGCGCCCCGACGGAACCCGCCCGGATCGCGGCCGCCCCGGCACGTCTGCCGGCCACCCCCACGCGCGCGGTGTCCCGGACTCCGGCACCGGCCCACGCCCGGGACCAGCGACTCGCCGCCTGAACGGGTAACAGGTAACGGGTAACGGGTCCCGGCCGAAGCGTAGGTCGCATGCAGGACGGGGGCGGCTTGCCTCGCGGCGGTGTTCCTGTGATCGACTGGCGGCGTGGAAGCCATCTGGACGAGTGTCGTCGCGGTTGTGGGTACGTTGCTGGGGTCCGTCATCACGCATGCGTTCCAGCGGCAAGCCTCCCGGCGCAGTGAGGCGTTCGCCCGGTCCGAGGCACTGCGGCAGGAGCGCATGGCCACCTACAGCGCGTTCGCCGAGGCGGCCGAGCAGTACCGCCACGGCCAGGCGGATCGCTGGTACCGCAAGAAAGCGGAGCCGGAGGGGGAGGCGTTCCTCGTGGCGCGGGATGAGGCGCACCGCCTCAGAACCGTGGCTCGGTAAGCGCTCTACCGGGTCAAACTGCTCACCGATGACGGAGAGGTGGTACGCGCCGCCGAGCGGGCCTACGAGTGCACGCGCGAGGTGTCCAACGCGCGGGACCAGGCGGACCGGAACAGCCGCGACGCCGAGGCCAAGCAGGCGATCGAGGGATTTGTGGCTCGTGCCGCGCCGCTGGTGCGTTGAATCGGGCTCGGACAGGGGGCCGTCAGTGAGTAGCCCGGTGTGTCGCGTGGTCATGAAGCGGTGGGCAACCGCGGTGGGCACCGTGCCCTCAGCCGTGACGCCGACCGCCGCGCCGGTCGCGAGCTTGGTCAGCCACTCGCCCCCGGACGGTCACCGTGCGGGGATGCCCCACCGGCACGGCGGCCATCCGGCGTTCGCGGATCAGCGCGCGACGCCGGATCGTCGGCCGGCTTCTCTCCGGCTCCGCTGTCAGCTTTCGTCGAGCTCGGCGAGCAGGGTGTAGGTCAGCTCGTCGATGGGGCGGTTCCCACCGGGCGCCGGCTCGCTGAAGGTGTTCGTCATCATCACCACCGCCGTCCCGCTCCGCCTGCTGAACGCGGCACACGTACTGAACCCGCCCGTGCCACCGTTGTGCCAGGTCATGGTCCGGCCGTTGGCCAGCGGGCTGAGGTGCCAGCCGAGCCCGAGCCGAAGGTCCGCGCTCGCGGTGAAGTGGGGACGCTGGGTCAGCTCGATCGCGGCCGGGAACGGCGAACGCTCGGGCCGCAGTTGGGCGCGGAGAAAACGGATCATGTCGTCGGCGGTGCTGTAGAGCGAAGTGCCCGCACCGCTGAGTACGTGATCGTGCCAGTCCGGGACGGGTTCGCCCGCGAGATGGCCCACGGCCTTGCGCGCGGCCATGTCCGGCCGCAGCGTCGTCGTCGTGTCCGGCAGGCGCAGCGGCTCGGTGACCCGGCGCCGCAGCATCGCGTCCACGTCGTCGAAGGCGAGGGCCTGGCCGAGCAGCCCGAAGCCGTAGTTCGCGTAGGCGTACTCGGTGCCCGGTTCGGTCAGCAGGGTCGTCTCGGCCAGCCCGGCGGCCAGGTCGTCCAGTGTGTAATGCGCGTACGGATCGTACGGATCCGCCCCCGTCAGAAGATTCGGCGGGAGCGAGGGCAGGCCGGAGGCGTGGGTCGCCAGGTCGACCAGGGTGATCCGCCGATTCCCCTTGCGCGGCACGGGGAATCCAGGGGGCAGCGTGAGCGGCGCGTCGAGGCGGGTCCTGCTCGCGCTCACGGCGCGCGCGAGAGCCGTCGCGGTGAGCGTCTTGCCGATCGAACCGAGCTGGAACACCGTTCTGCGGTGCGGTACCGGGCCGCCGCCCTTCCGGGACGCGCCCGCCACGTACTCGTCCTTGCCGCGGATGACACCGCACACCACGCTCGGGCAGTCCTGGGCCAGCGCCCGATCCAGGTAACGCCGCACCCGCGTGGCCACATCCTCCTCGGCCGCCACGGCGGTGCCGGACAACAGCGACACACCGGCCGCTGCCGCCGCCACGCCCAGAAGCTTCCTTCGGTTCATGAACTCCCCCTCCGTTGACGGCAACTCCCGGTGCCCGGGCCCCTGTTGTGCTGTGTGGTTCCCGCGGCCCGTCGAGAGCCCCGAACGCATCGTTCCGAGACGTGGCTCGATATTACGTTATTCCGAAGCTGAATTACGCAATTACAGAGAACCGTAGCTCCGTCGGTCGGCCCTCGGGGGAACCGTTCCCCTCGGCCGCCCCACCCGAAGGGGCCGGCCGCCTGCCCCGAATTCGCTTGTCCGCCGCTCCGGTCCGGCATACCGTGCCGCAGTGGATCTCTTCTCACGCTCGTGGACGGCGCTGCTCACCGCTGTCGCCGACACTTCGGACGAGGACTTCGAGCGGCCGTCCGGCTGTACCGGCTGGCTCGTACGGGACCTGGTGTGCCACCTGGTCATCGACGCCCAGGACGTACTGATCACCCTGGTCACGCCGGCCGACACCGAACCGACCGTGGACGCGGCCACCTACTGGGACCTCGCCGACGCCCCGCCGACCGGCGAGGACCCGCTCGACGCGCTGATCCCCCGGCTGGCCGCGGCCTACGGCGAGCCGCGGTGGCTCAAGTTCCACCTCGACGACGTCGGTTCCGCCGCCGGCCGCGCCGCCGGGCTCGCCGATCCGGCCGCCCGCGTCAGCACGCAGGACAAGGTGCTGACCGTAGCCGACTACCTGTCCGCCTACGTTCTCGAAGCGACCCTGCACCACCTCGACCTGATCGCCCACCTGCCCGCCGTCGCCGGGCCGCCCGCCGAGACCCTCGCCGCAGCACGCACCGCCCTGGAGCGGATCGCCGGGGCCGAGTTTCCCGCCTCGCTGGCCGATACGGATGCACTGCTGATCGGCGCCGGCCGCCGCACACCGACCGCAGCGGAGACGGCCGCACTGGGCGACATGGCCGCGAAGCTCCCGCTCATCCTCGGCTGACGGCCGCTCCGCGCAGGCGGTGGCCCGTGGCCGTCCGTGGCGGTCCGTGGCGGTTCGTGGCGGTCCGTGGCGGCACACCGGCCGTACGGGCAGGAGCCCTCACCCGCGCGGCACACCGGCCGTACGAGCAAAAGCCCTCCGCACCCGCGCGGCACGCCGCTGCGGACCGCGGCCGCCGAGCAGGGCGTGGTTGCGCCCTCGCCGACGGCTGAACCCCCGGGCGAGGGGCACGCCTTCGAGGAGGGCGACCTGCCCCGCGCCTGTGGCGCGTCACCCAGCCACTGCTCCGTTGACCGTCACCCGCCGGCGACCTCCCGGTCCAGGAAGTCGATCAGGTGCCGGTTGAAGGCCGCCGGCTGTTCGGCCCCGGGCAGGTGCCCCGCCTGGTCGATGACCGCGAGCTGGGCGTGCGGGACATGGCGCCGGATCTCTTCGGCGTCGGCCGGCGGGGTGTAGGCGTCATCGGCCCCGACGAGGAGCAGCACGGGTACGTCGACCGCAGCCAGGCCGGGACGGTAGTCAGGCCGCTCGGCCCGGCCCCGCAACGCTGCCGCCGCGCCGCGCGGATCGGTCGTACGCATCATCGTCAGCACACGGTCGGCAACATCGGGGAGGGCGGTGACGTTGTAAGCGGCGAGCATCTTGTCGATGACTTCATCGGCATACCCGGCCATGCCTTCGGCGAGGAGGCGGTCGGCCAGGCGGTTGCGGAACAGCTTCCCGTCGGGCGTCTCCGCCGGCGCCGAGCTGTCGGAGAGCACCATGGCGGCGACGCGGTCGGGATGGCGGGCTTGCATCTCCATGGTGATCTGCCCACCCATGGAGACACCGCCGACCACTGCCTTCGGTATGCCCAAGTGGTCGAGGAGAGCGGCGAGATCGTCGGCGAAGTCGGACAGGTACACGACGTCGCCGCTCACCGGGCTCTGCCCGTAACCCCGCAGGTCCGGGGTGACCACCCGATAGCCGGCCGCGGCAAGGGCCGCGACCTGCGGCTCCCACAGCGTGCGGTTGAAGGGATGTCCGTGGATGAGCAGCACGGGCGTGCCGTCGTCGGGACCTGCCACGTCGTAGGCGAGCACGGTGCCGTTCAGCGATGCGGTGTCCATCGGTGGAGTCGCTTTCCGTAAGTGATGCACTGCCGGTGAATGATGAGCGCCATGGCCCAGGCGGCGGGCAGCCCGGCGGGCGCCAGCGTGGGCAGGAGCCCGGTGTAGAAGACGGCGATCTTCGGGTTGAGGACGTTGCTGATCAGGCCGGTCCGCTATGGGCTCCCACCGGCGGTGTGGGCGTGGGTGTCGGTTTCGGTCGCGGACGGGGCGGCGCGGCGGTGCTGCCGCAGCGTCCGCACCCCCAGGAAGACCAGGTAGCCGGCGCCCAGGAGCTTGAGTACCAGGTAGGCGACGGGGGACGCGGCCAGTACGGCGGCGAGCCCGGCGACGGTCAGGGCGCCCCATACCAGCAGCCCGGACGCGATGCCGCCGACCGTCCGCAGCCCGTCCCGGGGCCCGGCCACGACGGCGCGTCGGGTGACGATCGCCAGGTCCGGGCCCGGAACGACGGTCAGCAGGCCGAGGACACCGAGCGCGGCCGCGAGCTGGGTCAGCATACGGGGGAGTGCGGGTTGGCGGCGGTGCCTTCGGTGCTCAGGAGGACGACCACCGAGTGCGGGTCGAGGCCCAGTGCCGTACGGCGAGCGTCGGCGTCCGTGCCGGTGAGCGCCGCACGCAGGCCGGCGAGCGCCGCGGCTCCGCAGGGACCCGAGGAGACACCGAGCGCGGCGAGGTCGGCGGCCGCGCGTGCGCTGTCGGCGTCCGGGACGGCGACAGCGGCATCCAGCCCGCCGTGCAGGTAGGGCCAGGCGATGCTGGAGGGGGTACCGCAGTTCAGCCCGGCCATGACGGTCTCGCCGGTGGTGACACCGACGGGTTCACCGAGGAGGAGGCTCTCCAGCACGCAGGCCGCGGCTTCCGGCTCCACCGACAGCAGCGCCGGGCCCTGCGGCGCCGGCGCACGCGCGGCACTCCCGGACGTACGGCTGCGGTAGTGGGTGACCACCGCCTGGGCCAGCGACCCCACCCCCACCGGCACGGCCACGAGGTCGGGCCCCGCCGTGATGCCCGCGGCCGCCAACTGCTCGTCGATCTCCGCGCAGAGGGTGCTGTAGCCCTCGACGATCCAGCTCGGGATCTGTTCGTAGCCCGGCCAGGCGGTGTCCTGGATCAGCACCGCGTCCGGTGCGTCGGCCGCCCGCGCCGCCAGCCGTACTGCCTCGTCGTACGGCCCCGGCACCTCGGTGACCCGCGCCCGCTCGGCGGCGATGGCCGCCACGGCCTGCGGATGCACGCCCCGCGGAACGAAGACGTGGGCACGCTGCCCGAGCAGGCGCGCCGTACGGGCGACCGCCCGGCCGTGATTGCCGTCGGTCGCGGTCACCAGCGTCACCGGGCCCGGCGCAGCGCCGTTCGCGGTCCGTTCGGCAAGGGCGCGGTGGATCGCCCACGACGCGCCCAGCGCCTTGAAGGCAGGCAGTCCCAAGCGGGACGACTCGTCCTTCACGAAGACCCGGCCGACCCCCAGCCCGTCCGCCAGGGGCGGCAGGTCGGTCAGCGGAGTGGGGGAGTAGTCGGGCAGGTCGGAGTGGAAGCTCCGCACTTCGGCGGGCGCGGGCGGGCACTGCCACGTACGGGCGCTGGGCCGTGCGTACCACGGCAGCGTACGGAGAGGAGAGGCGCTTCCGGCCAGGTGATCAGTCACCTGATCAGGTTCCGGTACGCCACTCCGATCGGTCCAGCGAATGTTTCCGACGTATACCCTTCGGACAACCCGATCATTTGTGTGGCGCCCTGCGACCTACTGCGCCGGCGCTGTGCCGGCGCAGTAGGTCGCAGGGAGTGGGGTCGCAGGGACATGAGGTCGTAAGGACGTAAGGACGTAAGGAGAACGGGCTGCCGATGTTCGACCTGCACCGACTGCGCCTGCTGCGCGAACTCAAGCAGCGCGGCACGCTTGCGGCCGTCGCCGCGGCCTTGTCCTACGCCCCGTCCTCGGTCTCCCAGCAGCTCTCCCAATTGGAGGCGGAGGTCGGCGTCCGGCTGCTGGAACCGGTCGGGCGGCGCGTACGGCTGACCGAGCAGGCCGAGATCCTCGTCGCCCACACCGATGCGGTACTGGAACGACTGGAGCGCGCGGAGGCGGACATCGCCACCTCGCTGGCCGACCTCACCGGCACCCTGCGCATCGCGTCGTTCCAGACCGCTGCCCTGGCCCTGGTGCCGACCATGCTCGACGTACTGCGCGACCGCCACCCGCACCTGCGCGTCCACGTCACGCACATGGAACCCGAACGGGCACTGCCCGCCCTCCAAGCCCGCGATTTCGACCTCGTCCTCGCCGAGGAGTACCCCGGTAACCCCAACCCGCGCCCCGCCGACCTGGAACAAGAAGACCTCTTCGAGGATCCCCTCCACCTCGCGCTGCCCGGCGCGATCGACGGGCCGAACGCCGCCGAGAGTCCGCTGGCGGCCTTGCGCTCACTCGCCGACCATCCCTGGGTGATGGAACCCGAAGGCACGGCTGCCCGGCACTGGGCCGTGACGTTGTGCCGTAACGCCGGGTTCGAGCCGGACGTGCGGTTCGAGACGACGGATCTCCTGCTGCACCTCCGCCTCGTCGAGCAACAGCACGCCGCCGCCTTCCTGCCCGAACTCACCTGGCGGGGCAGCCCGCCGGGCGTCCCGCTGCGACGACTCCCGCGTGGCCAGCGCAGCCGTCGCCTGTGCACCGTCGTACGCCGTGGCCGCAGCCGCCACCCCGCCGTCCTCGCGTGCCGCGATGCCCTCGTACGGGCCGTCGGCCTCCACTCCGGCAGCACGTCCGCTGACGACGCCGGACCACCGCCGCGCACCTGAGGGAGCACCGCCGCGTACCTGAGGGGCGACCGGCGGATCACAGGCGGATCACTGCTGTTTATGACGCGTCATACGCTGTGTCCCAACGTGATGCGGATGGCCGGCGTCATCGACGTCCGCGCCGACGCCGTGCCGATGCCCCAGGGCCCGGCCGGCACCGGCATGTGGGCATTGTCCGGTTCGACGCTCACCGCGCGTGCCGGGGCTCTGAACAATGGGACCTCCTTGTGCGCGTACCCCGCGAGCCGCCGGTCCGCCCGATGAGTCCTGTCGAACCCAGCAGGGCGATGAGGTCTGTCGGCCAGCCGTGCACTCGGGTCGGGAGAAGGGGACAGCGGGCAGGGCGCCCGTCCCTTTCCCGCCCGCCCCTCGACCACCGGTATCGCAACACAGCAGGAGGAGACCCGCCGTGTCCGACACCCGCGCGCAGCAGCCGCGCTCAGAGGCCTGGAAGACCGCGCTGACCGTGTTGCAGGAAGTCACCCCGCCCGCCCCTCCCGAGGGCGCGCACGCGATGACGGTGCAGGTCGAGTTCCCGCCCGGCGACCCCGGCACTCCGCCGCACCGTCACTCGGGGCCGGCCTTCGGCTACGTACTGGAAGGCGAGATGCGTTTCGAGCTGGAGGGCGAGCCGGAGCGGATCGTACGCGCAGGGGAGACGTTCTGGGAGCCCGGCGGGGACGTCATCCACTACCAGGACGGCAACCACAGCAACGACACGCGCCTGCGCTTCCTTGTGACCATGTTCTGCGCGCCGGACCAGCCGATGCTCGTCCTGGTCGACGACGATGAGCTGAAGCAGCGCGCACACCTGCGCGCGCCCCGATAGACCGGACGAATCCCACCAGCGGCAAACCAACTGCCACCACCACGCGCCACGCACCACGCACGACGCGCCACGCCGCTACGCACCTCGTCACCTCGTCACCTCGTCACCTCGTCACCTCGTCACCTCGCACGTCGCCCGCGCCGCCCCGCCCCTCGCCACCGAGCATGGGAGTACGCACCGTGAAGATCGTGGTCATCGGAGGCACCGGCCTCATCGGCAGCAAAGTGATCGCCAAGCTCAACGACCGTGGACACGAGACGGTGCCCGCCGCGCCCAGCACGGGCGTCGACACTCTCACCGGTGAGGGCCTCAGCGCCGCGCTGGCCGGAGCTCAGGTGGTCGTGGACGTGTCCAACTCGCCCTCCTTCGAGGAGTCGGCGGTACTGGACTTCTTCACCACCTCCACCCGCAACCTGCTGTCCGCCGAAGAGGCGGCAGGCGTGGCGTACCACGTGGCACTTTCGATCGTCGGCATCGACGACCTGCCCGAGAACGGCTACTTCCGGGCGAAGGTGGCGCAGGAGCAGCTGATCAAGAAGGGGCCGATCCCGTACTCGATCGTCCGCGCGACGCAGTTCTTCGAGTTCGTCAAGGGCATCGCCGACACCGCCACCGAGGGCGACACCGTGCGCCTGCCGCATGTGCTCTTCCAGCCCATGGCGGCGGACGATGTCGCCGAAGCGGTGGCCGGCGCGGCCGCCGAGGCCCCGTTGAAGGGCATCACCGAGGTGGCCGGCCCCGAGGTGTTCCGCTTCGACGAGTTGGTCGCCGAGGCGCTGCGTGCCTGGAAGGACCCGCGTACCGTCGTCGCCGACCCGCACGCCCGTTACTTCGGTTCCGAGCTGGCGGAGCGCAGCCTCGTCCCCGACGACGGCCGCGCCCGCCTGGCCGTCACCCACTTCGACGACTGGCTGCGCCGCTCCGCCTGATCCTTCCCTTCCCTTCCCTTCCCCTTTCCCCGTTCCCCTTTCCGGCACTGGTTTTCGGCTCTTACGGCAGCGCAACGCCTAGAGTGCCGGGATGCGCGCACGACTGGATGAGATCGTCTTCGACTGCCACGATCCGCAGGAGCTGGCCCGGTTCTGGGCCCGGCTGCTGGAGAGCGAAGCGGTGCGTCGGAACGCGGACTGGAGCTATGTGGATCCGCCCGAGATGCCGCGCTTGGCTTTCCAGCGGGTCCCCGAACCGAAAACCACGAAGAACCGGGTGCACCTGGACCTGCTGGCGGGCGACATCCCCATGGCGACCGCCGAGGCGGTCCGGATGGGCGCGGTGGCCGTCGGCGAGCTGGTCACCAACCCGTACGGACAGTTCCAGATCCTGGTCGATCCCGAAGGCAACGAATTCTGCTTCGTCAGCGGACACGGTTAGTCACTGGCAGCGGAAAGCGTGGCACGAACGTTGCAGCTGGCGGCGGCCGGCCGCTCGTCGCACCATGCCAGGGCAAGGAGTACCCGAACACCGCAACCCCGCGTTCAGGCGTCACCGGCCCTCCCCGAGTCCGGGCCGGTGACGTCGCACGCGGCGGAGTGGCACGGGCCCGGACCCCGCTCGTGCCGCGGGAGCCGCCCTTCACGCTGCCGCGAGGGAGTGTGGCGCTCTGTGTCGCCCGCCCGGTGCATGATGGGCCGAGTGGGCGGCACGTCACGCCTGTACGCCCTACCGTGCCGTCATGGAGACCGCACCACCGCGCACGCGCCGGACCGGACCGACCACTGCGGAGGCACCCGACGTACCTCCTACGCGCCGGGCCAGACTGACCACCGGAGACGTCGCGACACGGCTGGGCGTCGCCCCGGCCACGCTGCGTTCGTGGGCCCGGCGCTACGGGCTGGGGCCGTCCGGCCACCAGGGCGGCAGACACCGGCGGTGGAGCGAGCAGGACGTCGCGATGTTGGAGCGGCTGTGTGAGCTGACCGCCCGCGGTGTGCCGACCGCGGAGGCCGCCGAACTGGTCCGTAGCGCAGGGGGCATGCCTGTGACAGGGCAGATGCCGGCGGCAGCGGACATGCCGGCGGCGGCGAACACGCCGGGGACAGGGGACATGCCGGGGAACGCGTCGGTGTTGTCGGTGTCGGCCACGCCCCGGCAGCGCACCCCGGCCCGCTCCGGCGCGGATGCCGCAGCCATCCTCGGTACGACGACGCCACACGACGATGCCGACGCGCGGCGCCGGGTCCGGGGCCTCGGCCGCGCCGCCGTCCGCCTCGACGCTCCACTGCTGGACGAGCTACTCGCCGGCACACTGGCCGAGTACGGCCTGGTCGACGCCTGGGAACGCGTACTGAGCCCGGCCCTGCGGTCCATCGGCCGCACCTGGGCCTGCTCCGGGGACCCGCACGGCGAACGGTACGTGGAAGCGGAACACCTGCTGTCCTGGCATCTCTCCACGGCGCTCCGCCGGTCCACCGGATGCGCGGCGACTTCGCCGACGGCTCCGGGCGGACGGCCGGTACTGCTGGCCTGCGTCCCCGGTGAGGCGCACACCCTGGGCCTGGAAGCGCTGACCGCGGCGTTGGGGGAACGGGGCGTCCCGGTGCGCATGTTCGGCGCCGCGGTGCCGGTGGGTGCGCTGACCGAGGCGGTACGGAGGACCGGGCCGTGCGCCGTTGTGTTGTGGTCGCAGACTCGCGCCACGGCTGCGCCTGCACTGTTGTCCCTGGCGTACGGCCCCGGCCACGGCCTGAAGGGGTCCCGTGTCCATCCGGCCGTCCTCGCCGCCGGTCCCGGCTGGTCACGGCGCGGGGCTCCGGGCATCCACCGCCCGGGCGGGTTGCAGCAGGCCCTGCAGATCCTGGAAGGCTTCGCGGTCCCGGAACGCCTCCGCCCCACGGATACCTCTGTGTCACACCCTTGACACGGTCATGACCGCCGCTTGTATGGTCTAGTCCAAAGAACTCACCGCATCGGGCCGGGAGTTGGTCCCCATGGGACGCAACTCAGGCAACTTCTCCCTGTCCGGGCGGTGGGAGCGCGACACCTTTGCGCCTCTTGGCCCCACCCACGAGAGGCCTGCCCCGCGCACGTGGTCCCCCACACGACCGCGTACGTCAGGGAAGGCCTGATGTGAAGGAGTTCCCCCATGCGCACCACCAGGAAGACGGCTGCCCTCATCGGTGCCGCTCTCGCCCCCGCCATCGCCCTGAGCCTCCCCGCCGGTTCGGCGAGCGCCCACGGTTACATCTCCGATCCGCCGAGCCGCCAGGCGCAGTGCGCCGCGGGCACGGTGTCCTGCGGGGACATCACGTACGAGCCCCAGAGCGTCGAGGGCCCCAAGGGCCTGACCAGCTGCAGTGGCGGCAACAGCCGGTTCGCCGAGCTGGACGACGACAGCAAGGGCTGGACCGTCACGCCGGTGTCGAAGAACACCACGTTCTCGTGGAAGCTCACCGCACGCCACTCCACCAGCACCTGGGAGTACTACGTCGGCGGCCAGCGGATCGCCCTGTTCGACGACGGCGGGGCCAAGCCGGGCGAGGTCGTGAACCACCAGGTCGACTTCGGCAACCTCACGGGCAAGCAGAAGGTCCTGGCCGTCTGGAACGTCGCCGACACCGACAACGCCTTCTACGCCTGCATCGACGTCAACGTCGGCGGCTGACAGGCCGCCGCGCGGGGCGGGACCTCCCCGCCCCGCCTCCTCGTCCACGTCGACAGCTTTCGCCCGCCCTCCGCTCAGCCGCACGCACACTCACTCACCCCCAGGAGTCGACACCGTGCACCGTCGCATCATGGGACTGCTCGCCGCCACCGGCGCGGCGGCCGCTCTCTGCAGCATGACGCTCGCCTCGCCGGCCTCCGCGCAGGTCGGCGGAAAGGCCGACGCCGCCGCGTTCGTGGTCAGCGAGGCCCAGTTCAACCAGATGTTCCCGAACCGGAACTCGTTCTACACGTACAGCGGCCTCACCGCCGCGCTCAGCGCCTACCCCGGCTTCTCCAACACCGGTAGTGACACGGTGAAGAAGCAGGAGGCCGCCGCCTTCCTCGCCAACGTCAGCCATGAGACCGGCGGGCTCGTGCACGTCGTCGAGCAGAACCAGGCCAACTACCCGCACTACTGCGACACCAGCCAGCCCTACGGCTGCCCGGCCGGCAACGACAAGTACTACGGTCGTGGGCCCATCCAGCTGAGCTGGAACTTCAACTACAAGACCGCCGGTGACGCGCTCGGCATCGACCTGCTCAACAACCCGGACCTCGTGCAGAACGACGCGGCCGTCGCGTGGAAGACCGGCCTGTGGTACTGGAACACCCAGAAGGGCCCCGGCACGATGACGCCGCACGACGCCATGGTCAACGGCGCCGGCTTCGGTGAGACGATCCGCGCCATCAACGGCAGCCTGGAATGCAACGGCGGCAACCCGGGCCAGGTCCAGAGCCGGATCGACAGCTACCAGCGCTTCACCCAGGTCCTCGGCGTCGAACCGGGCGGCAACCTCAGCTGTTGAGTCCGGAGCACCCCGGTGTCACTCAGTACGCAGGGGTGAGATCGGCCTCCACCGGAACCTCGGGGCAGCGGGAATTGGCCACCACGGCAAGCTCATGGCCGTGGTGGCCGCCCGTTTTCCACTGCCCGCCGATCAGCGGCACCAGCGCGACGTTGGGAGTGGGCCCGCTCGTCCAATCCAGTGGCCCCGCGAGGGTGGCCAGGCGGGTGCGCCCCACCGCGTCGGCGACCGCGCGGCGGTCGTACGGATCGTCGGCGGTCGACAGGGCGTGGACAGCCACTTCCAGCAGCGCGTGCGCCAGGCCCAGCGGCTGCAACCACCGGTTGCCGGTGTGTTGTTCGTAGTCCGCGGCCAGCTGGGCCGCGGTGGTGCCGTCGAGGGAGGACCGGTGCGGGTGCCGGGGCGACCAGTACATCAGGGTGGCCACACCCGCCCGGTCGAGCTCGGCGAGCGTCGCCCCGCGCGGATAGGCCAGCCAGCGCGAGCACGTGATCAGGCGGGGCCGCGCCCCGCGTTCGCGCGCCTGACGGTGGAACAGCGCAAGGTCCTCGGCGGTGGCCGCACTGGTGACGATGTCGGCCCCCCGCTCCCGGAAGGAGTCGAGGGACGGCGTGAAGTCCCGTGCCGGCTCGCGGTAGCCACCCGGGTCGACCAGGTGGTGCCCCCGCGCGGCAGCCACCGGCACGAAGCCGTGCTCCCGGTGACGGAGCAGCCGTCCCTGCAGGTCGTCGTTCCACAGACAGCCGACGGTGTGCCGCGTACCCAGTTGCTCCCACATCTCGGCGAACACGGCCGCGATGTCGTCCAGCCCCCAGGCGAAGTGGTACGTCCAGGCGAACGGCCGTCGCGGGTCGCCGCCGCGCCCGTAGACGAACGCCTGCCAGGGGAAGGTGGTGGTCAGGCACGCCACGCCGGCTTCCTCGCAGGCGTCGGCCACGGCCGGCAACACCTTCGTGCCGGCCATGGTCACCACCAGCTGTACTCGCTCCTGGTGCACCAGCTCCGTCATCGCCCGCCGCGCCGCCACGGGATCGGAGAGGCTGTCACGCCAGGCGAGCCGGACGGGCTGCCGGCGCGAGCCGCGGGCCGGCTTCGACAGCCGTGGTGCCAGGCGGTCGAGGACAAAGGACAGCGGGTCGCCCAGCTTGGCCAGTCGACCCGTCCGCGGCACGACCGCACCGATGCAGAGGCCGCCCGGGCCCGTGCCGCTTTCCACCTGTCTCGCCACTGCCGGACCTCTCGGAACGCTCGCCGCCGTCGGAACGGGAACACACCGGCGGACGTACGCGGACGTACGCGGACGTACCGATCCGCCGGCTTCTGTCACGAGGCACATCCCTCGCCGGGCACCCGTACCGAACGTCCGGGCCGGCTCTTTCCCCCGCATGGCTGCGCATTCGACTCGCGAGAGGGAAGAGCGGTGCAGCCGTGCTCTCTTCGAGTGGCGTGTCAGCGCTGTCCGCGTTGGTGACCAGGTCGTCTCGAACGTGCCCCGTTCGGCGGAGCATGCCCGGGGCCGTGGCGGGCAGACGCCGTCTTGCACGGGTCGGCACACAGCATCGCTCGGGATCACGCGCCGTGCACCGCAGGTACGCCCTCATCGGGACAGCGGGTTCGCCCTGCCGCCCCGGCTCGGGCGAGAAGTGAAAACGGTCGAACACCCGGACCCCGTGCTCGACCGTCATTCACACCATGCCCCGCGCGATGAGGGCAGATCGAGTCGATCGAGTCGATCGAGCCGGCCGAGTCAAGCGAGTCGGTCGAGTCAAGCGAGTGAGTCCAGTTGGTCGAGGAATCGGCCGACCAGTCGCAGACCGGTACGCAGGGTCTCGGTGTCGTCGGCGAAGCCGATGCGTACGGTGTGCTCGATGTCGAACGCCGCGCCGGGGGTGAACATCACGCCGGTGTCCTTCAGCAGGCGGGTGCAGAAGTCGTAGGAGCCGATCGGGGCGGTGTAGCGCAGCAACGCGGTGGTGCCCGAGGCCGGCCGCACGTAGCTGATGTCGTCGCGGCCGCTGACCCACTCGTCGAGGATCGCCAGGTTGGTGCGGGTGATCCGGTGGGAGCGGGCGAGGATCGCGTCCTTGTGCTCCAGTGCTACGCAGGCCAGCAGGTCGTCGATGCGCCCGACGCTGATGGTCGTGTAGTCCCGGTGCGTGGCGACGTCGGCCAGTAGCTCGGTGGGGCCGACGATCCAGCCCAGACGCAGTCCCGCCAGGGAGTACGGCTTGGACATGCTGCCGGTGGAGATGCCGCGTTCGTACAGGTCGGCGATCGAGGTGGTGAAGCCGTGACCGTGCTGGTCCACGCCCCGGTAGACCTCGTCGCACAGTACCCACGCGCCGACGCGGCGGGCGATCTCGGCGATGCGGGTCAGCCCGGCCTCGTCGATCAGCGCGCCGGTGGGGTTGTTCGGGTTGTTGACCGCGATGAGTTGGGTGTCCGAGGTGACCAGGCGGTCGAGTGCGTCGAGGTCGGGCAGCCAGTCGTGGTCCTCGCGCAGCGGCAGTCGGTCGACGCGTGCGCCGTAGCTGTCCGGGATGGAGTAGTGCTGCTGGTAGGTGGGGACCACGGCGACGACGTGGTCGCCGGGGGCTACGAGGGTGGCGTGTACGAGGGCATTGGCGCCGATGGCGCCGTGGGTGATCAGGACGTTGTCCGGGCTCTGGGTCGAGTACAGGCCGGCGACGAGGGTGCGCAGGCGCGGGCTGCCCGCGATCGGCCCGTAGGTGAGCGGGGTGGCGGCCAGTTCGGTCAGCACCTCCTCGCGTCGGCCGGACAGGTCCAGCAACTCACCGGTGGTGAGCGAACGGACGCAGGTTTCGGCCAGGTTGTACCGACAGGTCTCCTCGTACTCGTTCATCCACTGCTCGACCGCGAATTCGCTGATCCTCACCGCGACTGCCTCTCCGTCGTCCCGCCGTCGTCCGTCGTCAGCACGGCCGGGTAGTGGATGACTTCGCCTCCGCCGGGCAGGTCGACGACGAATTGGGTGGGGGCGGACGCATCGCTCGGCGCAAGACCGCCGAAGGCCTCGCGAAGCGCTGCCGGCACAGCCTGCTCGGGAACGTGGGGAGAGGTGGTCACACGCATGATGGGCAATATATTGCTCATCCGCGCGGCCTGGCAACTTTTTTGCGCACTATACTGCGCATTATGAGCAGTGAGGCAGCCGCCGACAGCAGTGCCACGCAGCAGTTCGTCACCCGCATCGGCGGGCGCATCCGCGCGCTGCGCAAGCAGCGCGGGTGGAGTGTGCAGCAGCTGGGGGAGGCCGGCGAGGTGAGCCGCCGGATGCTCACCCAGATCGAACTCGGCCAGGCCAATCCCAGCCTCGCCACCGTCGACCGGGTCGCCCGCGCGCTGAACACCGACTTCGCGGCCCTCGCCCTGCCCGCGGACGATGCCGCGCACGCCGAGGTCGAGGGAACGCTCGTGTGGCAGGCCCCGGACGGCAGCCAGGCGCTGCTCCTGGGCGCGACCCAGGAACCGCGGGCCGAGCTGTGGCGCTGGACCCTGGCGCCCGGTGGGCGGTACGCAGCCGAGGCCGACCGGCCCGGCGCGCAGGAGATCCACCACGTCCTGTCCGGCCGCCTGACCCTGTCCCTGCCGACCGGTGCCCAGGTGGTGGCGCCCGGGCAGAGTGCGGTCATCGCCAGCGACCAGGAGTACGCCTACCGCAACGAGGGCGCCGAACCGGTCGTCTTCGTACGGGTCGTCACGGGCGCCTGACCGGCGACGGCTGCGGGCCGCCGTCGGGCGCTGCGCTCGTGGCCGTGCGCCGGTGGGTTTCACGCGAATGCCCGGCCGGCCGTGCGCGGAGGCAGGCTGGGCACTGTGCTGGAGACGCGGGTGCGCGGCCATTGTCCCACCGTTCATGCGCAGCGGCCGGGCACACTCCGCCGGCCCCGCCCCTCTGTAGACGACACAGGTCGCAGTCGGGCGGGGCCGCAGCCGGCTCCGCGCCAAGTACGTCTGCCCGACAGGTGTCGTAAGGCGGCGTACGGCACGTTTCTGGGCCTCCCCGCCCCGTGCTGCACGAGCCGCTGTTCAAGGGCCTGCTGACGAGCCATTACGACGTCTACGGCGACGTGGTGCCGGCAGCCGCAACCGACCCTGTTCGCGCGGCTGCGTCTCCCGGTCGGCACGCCGTACCTCGAAGAACCGCGGTCCGTCCTCGCGGCAGGACACGTGCACCACTACCGCAGCCCGCACGCCTGGGACGATGCGGTGCGGTCCGTGGCGGGCCGAGTACGACGCCCCGCCACGGCCAGGCAGGATGCCGTGCGGGGACGGTATCGTTGCCCCGACACCAGCTGGAGGGGAAGGGACCCATGGCACGGCGGCCGACCGTCACGAGCGTACAGATCGCCCGTGAGGCGGGTGTGGCGCAGTCGACCGTGTCCCGTGTCCTCAACGGCGGAAGCGTGGCCCCCGAGACCCGGCGGCGGGTGCTCGAAGTGGTGGCCAAGTACGACTTCCAACCCAGTCAGGCCGCACGCAGCCTGGTCGGAGCCCGCTCGGGGCTCATCGGGGTGGTCATCCGGGATCTGACGAACCCCTTCTACCCGGTCATGGTCAAGGCGATGGAGCGGGTGCTCCATGGACAGGGGCTCCGACTGACGTTGGTGACCGACGTGATGACCGCCGACGAGGGCCTGGCGCTGCTGCGGCGTGAAGGCGTGGACGGTGTGGTGTTCACCTCCGCCGTACGGGACGAACCGCTGGCGCACCGCATCCGCGGACACGGCATACCCGTGGTGTTGTGTCACCGCACCCTCGAAGGCTTCGCAGCCGACCAGGTCGAGGCCGACAACGTCACCGCCGGCCGGCTGGCGGCGGAGCACCTGCTCGACCTGGGGCATCGCCGCATGGCGATGGTGTGTGGCCTGGCCGGGGCGAGCACGTCCGAGCAGCGCGGCCGCGGATTCCGTGAGCGGGCCCAGGCCTGCGGCGAGGTTGCCCTGACCGAGCTCTACGCGGGGTACGACTACGATGCCGCCTACGATGCGGTGCGCGGTCTGCTCGCCGGCGCCGAGCCGCCCACCGCGCTGTTCTGCCACAACGACGTCATGGCGTACGCGGCGTTGAACGCCGCGGCGGCGGCGGGCGTTGCGGTACCGCGCGAGCTGAGCGTGGTGGGCTGTGACGACGTGCCGCTGTCGTCGTGGGAACGCATCGACCTGACGACGGTGCGTCAGCCGCTGGAGCGCATCGCGCGGGTCGGCGTGGAACTGCTGCTGGACCGGCTGGCGGATCCGGATGCCCCGCTCCGGCACGAGGTGCTGCCGGTGGAATTCGTCGGGCGTTCCACCACCGCCCCCGTCTGAGGCCCTCGGCTTTCCCCGCCCGGGGAGCTCTGCGAGGCCCGGTCATGCAATCCCGCCTGATGACCTCGCCATGCAGTCCTGCTTGATGATCTCGTTGTGCAGTCCCGCCTGAAGCGCTCTTCCGCTCGGTCCTCGGACACCCCTTGACCGTTTCGCCATCCGTCTCGCATTCTTTGGATACGCATCCATTGGATACGTATCCACACCGCGAGCAAAGGAGCTGGGCGTGTCCCGCACCATCAAGGCCGCTACCACCTCGTCCACCGCGCCCTCGGGAAACGACACCGTCGGGGAGGCCGTCCGCGAGCTGATCGCCGACGTCCGGCAGCGTGGCGACGCGGCAGTCCGGGAGCTGTCGGCGCGCTTCGACCGCTGGGAGCCGGAGTCCTTCCGGCTCGGTGAGGAGCAGCTCGCCGAGATCATCGGCACGCTCGACGACCAGGTCATCGAGGACATCAAGACGGTCCAGGCCAACGTCCGCCGCTTCGCCGAGGCACAGCGGGAGTCGATGTCGGAGATCGAGGTCGAGACCCAGCCGGGCGTGTTCCTCGGCCACCGGCACGTGCCGATCCAATCCGTCGGCGCGTACATCCCCGGCGGCCGGTACCCCCTGACCGCCTCCGCGCACATGACGATCGTGACGGCCAAGGCCGCCGGCGTGCCCCGCGTGGTCGCCTGCACCCCGCCGATCCGCGGTGAGATCCCCGCCGCCACCGTCGCCGCGATGTACTTCGCCGGCGCGGACGAGATCTACATCCTGGGTGGCGTCCAGGCGATCGCCGCGATGAGCGTCGGCACCGAGACGATCTCGCCCGTCGACATGCTGGCGGGCCCCGGCAACGCCTACGTCGCCGAGGCCAAGCGTCAGTTGTTCGGCGAGGTCGGCATCGACCTCTTCGCGGGCCCCACGGAGATCCTCATCGTGGCCGACGACACCGCCGACCCGTTCGTCGCGGCGGTCGACCTGCTCTCGCAGGCCGAGCACGGCCCCGACTCGCCCGCCGTGCTGGTGACCACCAGCGAGCGCGTCGCGAGCGAGACCGAGCGGCACATCAACGAGATCCTGCCCGACATGCCGACCGGCGACATCGCCGGCCCCGCCTGGCGGGACCACGGTCAGATCATCCTGGCCGACGACCTCGACGAGGCCTACCGGGTCGCCGACGAGTTCGCCTACGAGCACGTGCAGATCCTCACCGAGAACCCGCGCGAGGCGCTGGACAAGATGCACGCCTACGGAGCCCTGTTCCTCGGCGAGGGCACCTGCGTCTCCTACGGTGACAAGGTCATCGGCACCAACCACGTACTGCCGACGCGTGGCGCAGCGCGCTACACCGGTGGCCTGTGGGTGGGCATGTACCTCCGCACCGTCACCTACCAGGAGGTGCGCGACCAGCAGACGTCGGCCGACCTCGGTGTGCTGTGCGGACGGGCGGCCCGCGTCGAGCTGTTCGAGGGCCACGCCCGCTCCGGCGATGTCCGGGCCGCCAAGTACGCCGGCGCCCCACTGCCCTGGAGCGGCCACTTCGAGGGCGCCCGCGTCTGACGCCGGAGCAGGTCCGCCGTCGCTCACTGCAGTCCGGCACCATCGGCGCGATGGTCGAGTGGTACGCGTACACGGTCCAGGTGTCACCGCCGCGCTGGTGTTCGGCAGTTGTTCTTCCCGAACCTCTCGCCCGGCATCGGTCAGGTCGTCTCGCCCCCTCAGTACCGCAGCCACACCGCGGTGTCCTGCGGGAGCCGGCCCGCGGCGTCCAGGGGGTCGCTGGTGAGCAGGACCTCGCGGTGACGGGGGAGCGGGGCCGGCTCGGGCGCGAGGTTGACGACGCAGGTCAGGCCGGTGGGGCGGGCGAACGCGAGGACGCCGTCCGGGGCCGGCAGCCAGTGCAGCGGGCCGTCGCCGAACCCCGCTTCCGTACGGCGCAGGCGCAGCGCCTTCCGGTAGAGGGAGAGCATCGAACCGGGGTCCGTCGCCTGGACGTCGGCGGCGTACGCGGTCCACCCCGGCGGCTGCGGCAGCCACGGCTCGCCCGTCGAACCGAAGCCCGCGTGCGGCTCGCCGGCCGCCCACGGCAGTGGCACTCGGCAGCCGTCCCGCCCGGGGTCGGTGCCGCCGGAGCGCGCGTGCATGGGGTCCTGGATGCGGTCGAGTGGGATGTCCGCCTCGGGAAGGCCCAGTTCCTCGCCCTGGTAGAGGTAGACGGCGCCGGGCAGGGCGAGGGAGAGCAGCGCGGCGGCCCGGGCGCGGCGGGTACCCAGGCGCAGGTCGGTGGGGGTGCCGAAGGCCTTGTCGGCGAAGGCGAAACCGGTGTCTGAGCGGCCGTAGCGGGTGACCGTGCGGGTCACGTCGTGGTTGCACAACACCCAGGTGGCGGGCGCGCCCACGGGCGCGTGTTCGGCCAGGGTGTTGTCGATCGCGGCACGCAGGGATGCCGGTTCCCAGGGCGCGGTCAGGAAGGCGAAGTTGAAGGCGGTGTGCAGTTCGTCGGGGCGCAGGTAGCGGGCGAAGCGTTCGGAGTCCGGGAGCCAGACCTCGCCGACGAAGATGCCGCCGTAGGCGTCGGCGACCGCACGCCAGGAGCGGTAGATCTCGTGCAGCTCGTCCCGGTCCAGGTACGGGTGCGGAGCGCGGTCGGGTGTGATGTCGGGCAGCCCCGGGTCCTTGGCGAGCAGCGCCGCCGAGTCGATGCGCACCCCCGCCACGCCGCGCTCGAACCAGAAGCGCAGCACGTCCTCGTGCTCCCGGCGGACGGCGGGGTGCGCCCAGTTGAGGTCGGGCTGCTGGGCGGCGAAGAGGTGGAGGTACCACTCGCCGTCGGCCAGCCGGGTCCACGGTACGCCGCCGAACTCGCTGGTCCAGTTGTTGGGCGGCAGCTCCCCGTGTGCGCCGCGACCGGGCCGGAAGTGGAAGAGTTCCCGCTCGGGGCTGCCGGGGCCGGCGGCCAGCGCGGCCCGGAACCACGGGTGCTGGTCCGAGACGTGGTTGGGCACGATGTCGACGAGGGTGCGGATGCCGAGGTCCCGGGCCTCCGCGATCAGTTTCTCGGCCTCGGCGAGGGTGCCGAAGGCCGGGTCGACGGCCCGGTAGTCGGCGACGTCGTATCCGCCGTCGGCCAGCGGCGAGACGTACCACGGTGTGAACCACAGGGCTTCGACGCCCAGTTCGGCGAGGTAGGGCAGCCGGGCCCGTACGCCCGCCAGATCGCCGGTGCCGTCGCCGTCACCGTCCGCGAAGCTCCGCACGTACACCTGGTAGATGACGGCCGACCGCCACCAGTCGGCGTCGGCACACTGGCTGCCTTCCATGAACGGGTTTCCTTTCGGGCAGGGCGCATCGCGCATGCACAAGGATGCGGGAAGAGGGGAGGGGCCGGACCGGCGCGTCAGCCCTTGGTGCTGCCGGCGCCGATGCCGGCGATGATGTGCCGCTGGAACACCAGGAACATCACGATCATGGGCAGCGCGGCGATCACCATCGCGCCGATGAGGACGGTCAGCGGCACGTTCTGGGACAGCTGGACGAGTGCCACACTGATCGGCTGCTTGCCGGTGTCGGAGAAGACCATCAGCGGCCAGAGGAAGTCCTGCCAGACCGCGACCAGCGCGAAGATGGACACCACGCCGAGCACCGGGCGGGACATCGGCAGCAGGATCGACCACAGCGTGCGCAGCTTCCCCGCACCGTCGATCTCCGCGGCCTCCAGCACGTCGCGCGGCACCTGGTCGAAGAAGCGCTTGAGCAGGTAGAGGTTGAAGGCGTTGGCGACGGCGGGCAGCCACACCGCCAGCGGGTCGTTGAGCAGGCTGATGTGCAGCAGCGGCAGGTCGGCGACGGTGAGGTACTTCGGTACGACCAGCGCCTGCACCGGCACCATCAAGGTGGCGAGGATGCCGCCCAGGATCACCTTGCCGAACGCGGGGCGCAGCTTGGACAGTGCGAACGCGGCCGCGGTGCACAGGACGATCTGCAGCAGCCACGCACCGGAGGCCTGGACGACGGTGTTCCAGAGGTGCCGGGGCAGCGACATCAGCTCCCAGGCGTCGGTGTAACCGGTGAGCTGCCAGGACTCGGGGACGAGGGTGGGCGGGGTGCGCACCAGCTCGTCCGGCGACTTCATCGCGCCGGTGACCATCCAGTACACGGGGAAGAGGAAGGCCAGCGCGAAGGCGAGCACCACGCCGGTGAACACGGTCCAGTACAGGACCTTGCCGCGCGGCGAGCCCAGGGTGAGCGGGGAGACGAGGGTGCGCACGGCACGCTGGTCGGCCTGAGTCATGAAGCGCCCTCCTTACCGGTCGTCGGTGCGGGTGAGCCGCAAGTAGAGGGCGGAGAAGGCGCCGAGCAGGAGCAGCAGCATGACGCTGAGCGCGCAGGCACCGCCGAAGTCGTTGTAGAGGAAGGCGTACTTGTAGATGAGGTAGAGGACGGTGACGGTGGAGTTCTCCGGGCCGCCGCCGGTGATGACGAAGGGTTCCGTGAAGACCTGCATCGTGGCGATGATCTGCAGCAGCATCAGCATGAGAATCACGAAGCGGGTCTGCGGAACGGTGACGTGCCGGACCCGCTGCCACACGCTCGCGCCGTCCAGCTCGGCCGCCTCGTACAGCTCGCCGGGGATGTTCTGCAGCGCGGCCAGGTAGATCAGGACGGTGCCGCCGAGGTTGGCCCAGGTCGCGACGATCACCAGGGAGACGAGCGCGGTGTCGGCGCCGTTGGACCAGTTGGAGGTGGGCAGGTGGAGGAGGCGGAGCGCCTCGTTGGCCAGGCCGGTGCCGGGGTCGTAGAACCACTTCCACAGCAGGGAGCTGACCACCGGCGGGATCATCACCGGGAGGTAGACGACGACCCTGAAGAAGGCACGGGCGTGCCGGAGTTCGTTGATGACCAGCGCCAGGACGAACGGTACGGCGAAGCCGATGAGCAGCGCGAGCACGGTGAACGTGGCGGTGTTGCGCCAGGCCGCGCCGAACTCGGGATCCTGGAACACCCGGGTGAAGTTCGCGGTGCCGACCCACTCGGGGGCGGCGCCCGGGGTGTACTTCTGGAAGGCGATGACCATCGAGCGGAGCGCGGGGTACCACGAGAACAGCGCGAAGCAGAGCAGGCCGCCGAGGAGGAAGGCGTACGCGGTGGCCTGGTCGGCCAGCCGGCGGCGGAGCGGGCGCCTGGACCTGCCGGGGGTCTTCAGGGAAACGGGCGCGCCGGCGGTGCGTGTGGTGTGCGGGGCGGTGGGCCGCGGTGGGGCCGTGTGCGGGGATGCGGTCTCCATGCCGGTGTCAGTTCCGGGCCAGGATGCCGTCGATCTTCGACCGGGCGTCCTTCAGGAGCTGGTCGATGTCGGCGTCCCGCTTGGTGAGCACCGCGGAGACGGCACCGTCCAGGACGGTGTAGATCTGCTGTGCCTTCGGCGGCTCCAGCTTCATGTCGAGCTTCTGGTTGCCGGCCACGAAGCTCGCGTAGTTCCCGACCGGGACGTTGGCGGACTTCTTCTTCAGCCGCTGGTCGGTGGCGTCAGTGGCCCCGGTGAACAGCCGCGGCTCGGGCAGACCCACCGGTGAGCCGTCCTTCGCCAGCCGCGCGTAGTTGTTCACGTAGCCGTTGCCGGGCGTGAGGAAGGTCCACTCCAGCCACTTCAGACCGGCCTTGATCTGCGCCGGGGTGGCCTTCTTGTTGAACATGTAGCCGTCGCCGCCGATCAGCGTGCCCTTGCCGCCGGGCATTGGCGCGAAGGCCAGGTCCTTGTAGTTGCCGCCGGCTTCCTTGACGATGCGCGGTACGTTGTCGGGCGCCGCGAGGTACATGCCCAGCTTGCCCGAACCCATCATCTGCAGCGTGTCGTTGATGATGAGCAGCTGCTTGGACCCCATCGAGCGGTCCTTCCAGCGCATGTCCTGGAGGTTCTGCAGCACCGCCCGGCCCGCGGGGCTGTCGACGGCGGCCTTCTTGCCGTCGGCGCTGACGATGTCGCCGCCCTGCGAGTAGATCTCGGCGGTGAAGTGCCAGCCGCCCTGGTTCTGCGCGCTGTAGTCGGCGTAGCCGACCGTGCCGCCGCCCAGTCCGGCGATCCTCTTCGCGGCGGTGCGGACCTCGGCCCAGGTGGTCGGGGGCTTGTCCGGGTCCAGGCCCGCCTTCTTGAACAGCGCGCGGTTGTAGAGCAGGCCCATCGAGTAGTTGGTGCGCGGGATGCCGTACACCTTGCCGTCCACGGTGTACGCGTCGCGAAGCGCCTGCTGGATGTCCCGGTAGCCCTTGAGGTCCTTGACGTACGGGGTGAGGTCGGCGGCCTGGTTGATGTCGACGACATGCTCGGTGTCGGTGAAGTAGGTGTAGAAGACGTCTTCCATCTGGCCGCCGGCCAGCTTGGCGTCGAAGGTCTTGGGGTCCTGGCACGGAAACGCGTCGTGGGCGACGACATCGATGTCCGGGTGCTGCTTCTCGAACGTCTTCACGTCCTCGTCGAAGCGCTTGTGGTCGATCTTCGCGCTCGGCTGCGGCCAGCAGTTCACCGTGATGCGCGTCCGGCCGTCCGAGGCCTCGGCGCCACCGGAGCCGCAGGCGGCGACCCCGGTGAGCGCGAGTGCGGTGGCGGTTGCGGCAGTGCAGGCACGTCGGAAGCCGGAACGTCTCATGGGTGGACCCCTTACGGCAGGAGTGCGGGAAGCACACAGCAACGCGCTGTGCGGCGCGCACACTCAACCACCGCCGACGGTAGGTCGCAATATGTCGAACGGACTCCGTAAAAAATTGACAGCGCTTCGCCGCGGCTACGCGGACCGCCTCCGGGCCGCCTGGCCCGTGGAGCCGCGGACGACCAACTCCGGTTCGAAGAGCAGCTCTTCCTGCGGTACGGCACCGCCCTGGATCTGTGCGCACAGCAGGTCCACCGCGGCCCGGCCCATCGCCTCGATGGGCTGGCGCACCGTGGTCAGCGGCGGCTCGGTGCAGCTCATGAACGCCGAGTCGTCGTACCCGACCACGGACACGTCCGCCGGCACATCGAGCTTGCGGCGCCGGGCGGCGCGCACCGCGCCGAGGGCCAGCGGGTCGCTGGCGCAGATGATGCCGGTGATCCCGCGCTCCAGCAGGCGGTTGGCCGCCGCCTGGCCGCCCTCCAACGAGAACATCGCCCGTGCCACGTGCTCGTCGGGCAGGGTCCGCCCGACCGCGGCGGCCGCGGCCCGCGCCATCGCCAGCTTCCGGCGGGAGGGCATGTGGTCGTCGGGCCCCAGCACCAGGCCGATGCGCTCGTGCCCCAGGGAGTCCAGATGCCGCCAGGCTTGCTCGACGGCGACCGCGTCATCGCAGGAGACGCACGGAAACCCCAGGTCGTCGATGGCCGCATTGACCAGCACCACCGGGATCTTGCGCTCCGCGAGCTGCTCGTAGTGCTCGTGCGGTGCGTCCGCCTGCGCGTAGAGCCCACCGGCGAAGACCACGCCGGACACCTGCTGTTGCAGCAGCAGGTCGACGTAGTCCGCCTCGGAGACGCCGCCCTTGGTCTGCGTGCAGAGCACCGGTGTCAGGCCCTGCTGGGCCAGCGCCCCGCCGATCACCTCGGCGAACGCCGGGAAGATCGGGTTCTGCAGCTCGGGCAGGACCAGCCCGACCAGCCGGGCGCGCTCGCCCCGCAGCTGGGTCGGCCGCTCGTACCCCAGCACGTCGAGGGCGGACAGCACTGATCGGCGGGTGGCTTCGGAAACCCCGGGCTTGCCGTTCAGGACCCGGCTGACGGTGGCCTCGCTGACCCCGACCTTCTTGGCAACTTGAGCAAGTCGTCGCGTCATGGCCGCAACGCTATCGCAAGCGATGCAAGCGGTTTGCTGCCCGAGCGCAAGACGACGAAAGCCCGGTGACGGGGAGCCGGCCGATTGTGGGGCCGCATCGGTTCGTACCGATACCGGGCTGGCCAGCGAGCTTGCCGCGACTACCGGATCTCGGCGTAGTCGGGGTGGATGTGCAACGGGAAGAAAGTCAGATGGAGGCGTAGACCAGATGACTTTTCTCTGGGATTCTCCAGCCGCTGAACGCAAAAAACGAGCATCTGATCGCTTGACGCTTCTGCAAAACCCGGGCTCCGCCCCGGAGCCCCCACCGGAGTCGCTCCCTCGCCGCCGGATGTGCGCGAGGCAGAAGATCGGGAATCCATGACACGACCAGACCTGTCACGACCACGCCAGGGCAGACGGCGTGCCGTCGCCCTCCTTGCCACCGGCCTCATGGTCGCCGGTCTGCCGTCACTGACGGCAACCGCGGCAACCGCGGCCGCCGCGCCGAACGCCGCGAAAGGCGCGACGGCCGAGGCCAGCAGCGCCCAGCGGAGTCACGGAGCCGCCCGGGCCGTCGACGGCGATCCGTCGACGTACTGGCAGAGCGCGAAGAGCACGCACCCGCAGTGGGTGCAGGCCGACCTCGGCGCCACCAGACGCATCGACCAGGTGACCCTGCGGCTGCCCGGGAACGGTCCGGCACCGGCCCAGGCGTTCACACTGCAGGGCAGCACCAACGGCAAGGACTTCACCGACCTGACGCAGGCGCAGGGGCAGGGGCAGCGGCTCGGCGGCAGCGGCGGCCGTGCCGTGAAACTCACCCTCGGTACGATGACGACCCGCTACATCCGCGTCCTGCTGCCCGCCGGCGGGAAGCTCGCCGAACTCGAAGTGCGCGCCCCAGCGGGCGGGGACAACCGACCACCCGCCGCACCCAGCGGCCTCACCCTGGCCGACTCCGCGCGCCCCGGACACACCACGCTCACCTGGCCGCGGGCGACGGACGACAAGAAGGTCACCGCGTACGACGTGTACGCCGACGGGCGGCTGCGTACCAGCCTGCCGGGCACGGTGACCGCGTACACCGACACCGATACGCGAGGCGCCGCCGTGACGTACACCGTCCGCGCCCGCGACGCGGCCGGCAACCAGTCACCGGACAGCCGGACGGTGGCCCGGAAGACCTGGAAGACCCGGGAGAAGGGCCAGGCGCGGGAGGACACACCGCGCAAGGACGGCACGCACGACGCCGCGGTCACCAACCTCGCCGTGGGCAAGGACATCACCGCCTCCTCCTACACCCAGACCTACGTGGCGAAGAACGCCAATGACGGCCAGACGAGCACGTACTGGGAGGGCGCGCCGGGCAGCTACCCGGCCACGCTGGGCGTGCAGCTCGGTGCCAACGCCGACGTCGGCTCCGTCGTCGTCAAGCTCAACCCCGACAGCATCTGGTCCACCCGCACCCAGCGCATCGAGGTGCTCGGCCGCGAGCAGAAAGCCGAGGGGTTCACCAGCCTGGTCGGCGCGAAGGACTACACCTTCAACCCCGCCACCGGGAACAGCGTCACCATCCCGGTGAGCGCCAGGGCCGCCGACGTGCAGCTGAAGTTCACCGCCAACTCCGGTGCCCCGGGCGGCCAGGTGGCCGAGTTCCAGGTCATGGGCGTGCCCGCGCCCAACCCCGATCTGGAGGTCACCCAGCTCACCGCGTCACCGCAGTCCCCGGTCGAGTCGGACGCGATCACCCTCGGCGCCACCGTACGCAACCGCGGTACGGAGGCCTCCACCGCCACCGATGTCGCCCTCCAGCTCGGCGGGGAGAAGGTCGGCACCGTCGCCGTCGGCGCGTTGGCCGCGGGCGAGTCGAAGACGGTCACCAAGAACATCGGTACGCGCGCGGCGGGCACCTACCCGCTCAGCGCCTCCGTCGACCCGGCTGACACCGTCATCGAGGAGAACGAGGGCAACAACGGCTACACCAGCCCGTCCCCGCTCACGGTCGAGCCGGTCGCCAGCTCCGACCTGGTCGCCTCCGCGGTGACCTGGTCGCCCGGCGCCCCGTCCGCCGACGACGGCGTCGCCTTCTCGGTCGCCCTGAAGAACCAGGGCACCCAGCCCTCGGCCGGCGGCAGCCACGGCATCACCCTGTCCGTCGTCAACGCCTCGGGCACCACCGTCAAGACGCTGACCGGCGCCTACAACGGCACGATCGCGGCGGGCGGCTCCACCGATCCGGTCGAGCTCGGCAGCTGGACGGCCGCGAACGGCAAGTACACCGTCAAGGTCGCCGTCGCCGACGACGCCAACGAGATCCCGGCCAGGCGGGAGAACAACACGAGCACCAAGCCGCTGTTCGTCGGCCGTGGCGCCTCGATGCCGTACGAGACGTACGAGGCCGAGGACGGTGCGCTCGGTGGCGGGGCCAGGACCGTCGGCCCCAACCGCAAGGTCGGTGACCTGGCCGGTGAGGCGTCCGGGCGGAAGGCGGTGACGCTGAACAACACCGGCGACTACGTCGAGTTCACCACCAAGGCCGCCACCAACAGCCTCGTGACCCGCTTCTCCATCCCGGACGCACCGGGCGGCGGTGGTACCGACGCGACCCTGAACGTCTACGTCAACGGCGCCTTCCGCAAGGCCGTATCGCTGACGTCCAAGTACGCCTGGCTGTACGGAGCGGAGACCGCACCCGGCAACGACCCGGGAGCCGGCGGCCCGCGCCACATCTACGACGAGGCGCAGCTCCTGCTGGGCGAGACCGTCCCGGCCGGCGCCAGGATCCGACTGCAGAAGGACGCGGCCAACACCTCCAGGTACGCGATCGACTTCGTGGACCTGGAGCAGGTCACCGCTACCCCCAACCCCGACCCGGCTGCCTACGTGGTGCCGGCCGGCTTCACCCACCAGGACGTGCAGAACGCGCTGGACAAGGCGCGCATGGACACCACCGGCAAGCTCGTCGGCGTCTATCTGCCGCCCGGTGACTACGAGACGTCCAGCAAGTTCCAGGTCTACGGCAAGGCCGTGAAGGTGGTCGGCGCGGGCCCCTGGTTCACCCGCTTCCGTGCCCCCTCCTCGCAATCCAACACCGACATCGGCTTCCGCGCCGACGCCACCGCGAAGGGGAGCACCTTCGCCGGCTTCGCGTACTTCGGCAACTACACGTCGCGCATCGACGGCCCCGGCAAGGTCTTCGACTTCTCAGGCGTCTCGGACATCACCATCGACAACGTCTGGGCCGAGCACATGGTCTGCCTCTACTGGGGCGCCGACACCGACCACATGACCATCAAGAACGCCCGCATCCGCAACACCTTCGCCGACGGCGTCAACATGACCAACGGCAGCACCGACAACGTCGTGTCGAACAGCGAGGCCCGGGCCACCGGCGACGACAGCTTCGCGCTCTTCTCGGCCATCGACGCGGGCGGCGCGGACGAGAAGAACAACGTCTACGAGAACCTCACCTCGCTGCTGACCTGGCGCGCCGCGGGCATCGCCGTCTACGGCGGCTACCACAACACCTTCCGCAACATCCGGATCGCCGACACCCTCGTCTACTCGGGCATCACCATTTCCTCACTGGACTTCGGCTACCCGATGAACGGCTTCGGCACCGACCCGACGAACCTGGAGCACATCACCATCGAGCGGGCCGGCGGCCACTTCTGGGGCAAGCAGACCTTCCCCGGCATCTGGCTCTTCTCCGCCTCGAAGATCTTCCAGGGCATCCGGGTCACGGACGTGGACATCGTCGACCCGACGTACCACGGCATCATGTTCCAGACCAACTACGTGGGCGGTCAGCCGCAGTACCCGGTCAAGGACACCGTCCTCACCGACGTCTCGATCTCCGGTGCCCACAAGAGCGGTGACGAGTTCGACGCCAAGTCCGGCGTCGGCGTCTGGGCCAACGAACTCCCGGAGCCGGGCCAGGGTCCCGCGGTCGGCGAGGCCGTCTTCCGCAACCTGCGCCTGACGGACAACGCGCAGGACATCAAGAACACCACCAGCACGTTCAAGATCACCAGAGAGTAGGAGGAAACCGGCGAGGCGGCCCCGGCGCTCCGGCGCCCGGGCCGCCGCACCGCCCGCATCGGGCGACATATGCTGCCGCCCATGGGATTGGACCTGACCCTGGTCGCAGCCGACTGGGAAAGGCTGCGCGAGACCCCCGTCGAGGACCGCATCGAAGCGCTCGAAGACGCGATCTGGCCGCCGGACCTCGACGACACGTACTACCTGACCCACGGCGGGGACAAGGGCTGGATCCGACCCCCGGGCAGGGACTCGGAGTGGTGTGCCGAGTACCGCTTCTTCTGCACCACCGGCGCCTACCGGTGGCATTCCCGCGCGGGCGACGCCTGGGCCGACCTGCGACCGCTCGCCGACGCGTCCCTGCGCGAGGCGATGGACCGCTTCCTGAACGGTCTGCTCCGGTACGAGGACCCGGCCGACGACCCCACGGTGACCGGCGCCGGAGGATTCTTCCCGGCCGCCACCGACCGCCGGCACCGCCCCACGCTCCTGATCTGCCCACCGGACGCGGCACCGGCCAAGGCCCACGCCTGGCACCAGGCGGCGCCACGCCTGGAAGAGCTGCGCGGACCCTTCGCGGCGGAGTGCGCGGGATGGGCCGGCCGCCCGGACACCTTCGAGGACTTCACCGCACTCCTCCGCGAATGGGGCGAGGTCGTCACGGAAGCCACCCGCCGCGGCTGGGGCCTGGTGGGTCTGCCGTGATGCCCGCGATGAAACCACCCGGTCAGGGGCCGGTCGCGCTGAGACCGGTGGACGCGCTGTGGTCGATCCGGGCTGCGGTCGGTAGCGCCCCGCCTCCGAGGCATACGATCGGCCTTCCCGCCCGCGTCGGAAGGTGATCTGGTCATGTCCGTGCCCACTCCCGAGGCCCACCCCGTACCGAGCCTGCTGGCGGTCTTCGCCCATCCGGACGACGAGTCGTTGTCGGCGGGTGGCGTCCTCGCCCGGCACGCGGCCGCGGGCGCACGTACCGGCGTCGTCACGACGACCTGGGCAGCGGACACCTGGCGGGCCGCGGAGTTGGCCGCGGCACTGCGGATCCTCGGCGCGGGGGAGCCGCGCATGCTCGGCTACGCCGACGCGCGCTTCGCGCCGTCGGCCCCGGGGTGCGTGCGCTTCTGCGATGCGCCGCTCGACGAGGCGGTACGGCGGTTGGTGGTGCACATCCGGGAGTTCCGCCCGGACATCATGGTCACCCACGACGGCTACGGCGGGCTGCCCGGCCACCCGGACCACGTGCACACCCACCGCGTGACCGTGCTCGCCGCCCAGGCCGCCGGGCTCGGCCAGCTGTACCCGGATGCCGGAGCGCCGTGGCAGCCGCGCGCCCTCTACCTGGCCACGCACCCGCACTCGGCCGTGGCCGCGCTGCGCGACGTGATCGGTACGCGCGAGGCCTACAGCGTCCCGGACGAACAGATCGCCGCCACCGTGGATGTCAGCCCCTGGCTGGAGCAGAAGATCGCCGCCGTACTGGCGCATCGCTCAGAGGTCGAGCGGGGAGCCGCGCCGGGCGTGATCGCCGGACTTCCGCCGGCGGAACAGGCACGGCTGCTCGCCACCGAGTGGTACCTCCGCCAGGCCCCTGTCGGTACGGCGGTGGCCGGTACGGGAGCGGCGGCCCGGACTGCGCGGACGGAACTGACCGCGTGCTGAACGGCACACCTGCCGGCGGCAGTTCGTGCGCTTGCGGACTGGCCGGGTGGCCCCCGCCTGCTTACGGTTTCCCTGCGGTGACAGTGCTCTGATGTTTCTGCAGTGAAGCCGATGATGTCGCGGGAGGAGATCGTCATGGTGGAGCCACGTACCGAGCACGACTTCGTGGTGGTGGGCGCCGGGTCGGCCGGCAGCGTGATCGCCCGACGCCTGCTGGACGCCGGCCACTCGGTCCACGTGGTGGAGGCCGGGCCGGTCGACGGCGACGAGCGCGTGCACAGCCCGCAGGGCTGGCCGCTGCTGTTGCAGTCGCCGCTGGACTGGGCGGTGATGACCGTACCCCAGAGGCACGCGAACAACCGGTCGCTGTTCTGGCCCCGCGGCAAGGTGTTGGGCGGCTCCAGCTCGCTCAACGGCATGATCTACATCCGCGGGCACCGCAGCGACTACGACGCGTGGGCCTACGAAGGCTGCACCGGCTGGGATTGGGACAGCGTGCTCCCCCTGTTCAAGCGGTCCGAGGACCACGTCGACGGCGAGAGCGCGTGGCACGGCAAGGGCGGCCCGCTGCCGGTCAGCAGGATCACCGAACCGCACCCGACGGCCGCCGCCTTCGTGGAGGCCGCCGTCGCCCTCGGACACCAGCGGACGGACGACTTCAACGGCGACCGGATGGTCGGCGTCGGCTACAACCACGCCACCATCCGCGACGGTCGCCGCATGAGCGCCTGGCAGAGCTTCGTCGCGCCGGTGCGGGACAACGCGCGGCTGACCGTGACCACCGGCGCCCACGTGCACCGCGTACTGCTGGCGGACGGCCGGGCGGTCGGCGTGGAGTACGCCGCCGAGGGCGGCCTGCACCGTGCGTACGCCGCCGCCGAGGTGGTGCTCAGCGGCGGCGTCATCGGCTCGGCACAGACCTTGCTGCTCTCCGGCATCGGCCCCGCGGCACACCTCCGCGAAGTCGGCGTCGACGTGGCCGTGGACCTGCCCGGCGTCGGGGAGAACCTGCACGACCATCTCCTCGTCAGCAACGTGTACGAGGCCTCCCGCCCGCTCCCGCCGGGACGGGCGAACCTGCTGGAGAGCCAGCTCTACACCGCCACCGATCCGCGTCGCCCGGGCCCCGACCTGCAGCCGCTCTTCCTGCACCTGGTCTACCCGGCCGAGTCGTACCCGGTCCCGGAGCACGGGTACACCATCGCCCCCGGCATCGTCCGGCCGCTGTCCCGCGGCACGCTGCGGCTGGCCTCGGCCGACCCGGGAGCCGCCCCACTGGTCGACCCGAACGTCCTCGCCGAGCGGTACGACCTCGAAGCGCTGGTCGACGCGGTCGAGTTGTGCCGGGAGATCGGCGGTCAGAGCGCCTTCGACGCCTGGCGCAAGGCGGAAGTGGCCCCTGGACCGGAGGCCCGTACGCGGGACGACCTGCGCGCGTACGTGCGGCGCGCGGTCGGCACCTACCACCATCAGGTCGGCACCTGCCGGATGGGCCAGGACTCCCGCGCCGTGGTCGACCCCGAACTGCGCGTCCGCGGCGTGGACGGGCTCCGCGTGGCGGACGCCTCGATCATGCCGTCGGTGCCGTCCGGCAACACCAACGCGCCGACCATCATGGTCGGTGAGAAGGCCGCCGACCTGCTCATCGCCGCGTCCTGACCTGCGGGGCGACTACGCTCACGGAGCCGGCCCGCGCCGGTGACGTGAGCACCCGCGAGCCGATGGAGGAGCCGCCATGCACTGTGGAACGACTGTCGGAGTACACGGCATCCTTCATCGGCACCCCTGGCTCGCGGACGCCGATGCGGAGGAGCTCCGCGAGACCGTGCTGGATCTCGCGCTGGCGCGTGCGGACGCCTACGGCTGGTACGCGCCCTACGGTTGGCGCACCGCGAAGGGCAGGAAGGCCCGCCACGAACCGGAGCGCTGGCTCGCATGCGATCAGGGCGGTGACTGGGCCGGCGGCGGTGAGATCCGCGAACTCGCTTGGATGCGCGCCGACATCCCCGAGGACGTACGCCACCCGCGTCTTCCGGTGCTGCCGATGGCGCGCACGCTGCTCGACGGGCTCGACCGGGTGGGCGCCGTGGCCCTCACCGCGCTCTGCGCCCACCTGCCGCTGCAGATCACCGCGGGGGACGCGTCCGGTGAACTGGACGAGATGCGGGAGTGGTTCGCCCTCGGTCCCCCGGCAGCCTCCCTACCCGTATCCTCCGCCGCGTCCGCCGAGGTTCACCTGACGGTGTCCGCAGCGTCCTCCTCCGCGTGGGGTGCTCGGCACGAGACCGCGCGTGTGCACCGTGCCGTACAGGAACGGCTCGGCGGGGCAGCGGAGGTGCGCATCCCTCGCACGATCGATGCCGCGCACCTCCGGTGCCGGGGAACGAGCGGGGAACTGCCGGCGGGTACGCGGCCGGTGGCGCAGTTCGCGGTTCGCGTGCGAGAGTGGTCCGCCGATGTCGCGCTGTGGCTGATCGAAGCAACCGGCGATGCCCTGCGCGCGACCGGCCACTCGGTCCCGGTCATGGTGACCGTCTCCCGGCCGTCTTCCTGACCGTTCCCGAGTGGCCGTGCGCGCGCGAGGACCGCCCTACACCTCGCCGAGGTCGGCGCCGACCCAGCGCTGCGGGCGCATGCGGATGATGACGTGCGGTTCCAGTTCCCGCTCGGCGAAGTCCACGAACTCCTCGGCCTTCTCCCTGGGCAGGTACCGGGAGGCGAGTGCGAGGTGGTCCTCGCGCGTGCCGGGGCCCACCCCTGTGACCGGCCCTTCGACGGAGACGTAGCGGACGGTGGGCGCCACGCGGTCCACCATCATCGTGAAACGGCCGGCAGCATCGATCAGCTGGGCCTTGCGGGAGTTCCGCCCCGTCAGGATCCAGAGTTCACCGCCCGGCTCGTAGTGGTACCAGATCGGTACGGAGAGCGGCGCCCGCCCCTCCTCGGCCGCCACGGCAAGAGCACCGACGTGCGGCTCGGCCAGGAACTGCTCGCGTTCTTCGCGGGTCAATGCCACGAGTCCTCCTCAACAGCTCGATTCGGTTCCTGTCTCGACGACTCTCCACAGTACGTACAGAGCCCGCTCGAAGTGGCGCAGGACGGGGGCGGCACGCCGCGTCCGTCGTGTGTCAGGCCACGGCTACGCCTGGCAGCTGCCGTTGGACTCCTGCAGGCCCTTGCCGGCGCCCGCGGTGCGTTCCACGATGTCGGGCACGCAGGCGGTGGCGTCGAGGCCGTAGGCGTACGGGATGGCGACCGAGGTGTTGGACTGCGGGTTCGGGCCGGCCGGGTTGTTGTCCTCGCCGGGGCTGGACCAGGTCACGTTGTCGAAGGTGTTGCCGCTGACCTGCCAGTAGCCGGCGGCGTCGGTGTAGAAGGTGCCGAGGACGTCCTTGGAGTCCTCGAAGTAGTTGTTGTCCACCTTGGCGCGCGCCCCGGCCCGGGAGTTGATGCCGGACTCGTTGAGGTGCACGTAGTGATTGTTGTAGAGGTGCGCGATGCCGCCGCGGAGCAGCGGGGCGCGGGAGTCGATGTTCTCGTACAGGTTGTGGTGGAAGGTGACGTAGCCGTTGGAGACGTCGCTCTCGCTGGAACCGATGAGACCGCCGCGGCCGGAGTTGCGCAGAATACTGTAGGAGAGGGTTACGTACTGGGTGTTGTCCTTCATGTCGAAGAGGCCGTCGTACCCCTCCGACTCGCCACCCGACGCCTCCAGCGTGCTGTGATCGACCCAGACGTTGCGGACGTTCCTCTCCATGCCGATGGCGTCCCCGCCGTTGGAGGTGGGCGAGCCCGACTTCTTGACGTTCTTGACCGTCACGTTGCGGATGATGATGTTGCGGGCCTCGCGGATGTGGATGCCCAGCTGGTCGAAGACGGCCCCGCTGCCGACTCCGACGAGCGTGACGTTGCTGATCTGCTTGAGTTCGATCACGCCGGCGGCGGTGTTGCAGCTGTCGCCGGACACCTTGGCGGTGTTGCCGTGGTTGATGGTGCCCTCGACCTCGATGGTGATCGGGGTGGTGCTGCTGGCACGATTGCACAGGGCCGCGTGGATCTCGGTGCCCGTGGTCGCCCGTACGGTCTGCCCGCCGGCACCGCCGGTGGTCCCGCCGTTCTGGGTGGCGTAACCGGTGGCGCCGCCGGCTGCCGCCGACGCTTCCGGTACGGACAGGACCACACCGGACGCGGCCGCCAGGGCCACCGTGGCCAGCGCCGCCTGGAGCCGCCGCCGTACGACTGGTCGTCTCATCGTCGTGTCTCCGCTCGTCTGGGCGTACTGAGTGGTGGTGCTGTACGCCGTAGTCGCCGCAGCGGACGTCGAGGTTGCCGACCGGTTCCCCGGGGCTCGACCAGTTTTCGCCGGGTGAGTCAGCGGCGAGCCACGGTCACCGTGACCGATGTGCCGGGACGAGCGGCGGGCAGGCGTACCCGGGCGATGGCGTCCGTGACGCGGACCACGGCAGCCGGTGCGTGCTCGACGGAGACGCGGGCGCCGCGCGGGTACGCCGCGGCGGGCAGGGTGATCTCCGTCCAGGCCCGGTGCGTCGGCCGGCCGGCGGTGAGGCGGAGGCGGTACGTGCCCGTCGTCGGGTCGTACGACTCGGGGCCAGGAGTCCCTGCGACGGCGCGGGCGTACGGTGCGAACGCCGGCTCCTTGCCCGGTGCCGGGCGACCGTCGGCGCCGCGTACGCAATAGCCGCCGCCATCGGGTGCGTCGCAGTCGTACCACATGGCCCAGCCGGAGGCGAAGCTCGGCATCGACCTGACCTGACGTCGAATCAGTTCTGCGTTGCCGGGGGTGGTGGCCCGGGGCGGCCCCCACTCGCCGACCAGGACGGGCAGCCGGTGCGCGGTCGGGTAGCCGGCGACGGCCGCCTCGTACTTCTCGATGAACCCGCCGTTCGGGTCCCAGTCCTGCCCGGACTCCACCGCCGTGTCGTAGAAGTGCGGCGCGTAGCCGATGCGGTCGGGCCCGGGCCGCGGATCGGTGAAACCGGGCAGGCTGGTCGGGACGCCCTGGCCGACCAGGACGGTCGGCTCGACGAACAGCCACGCGTGGGGGTCGACGGCCCGTACGGCCCGGATCAGCCGCCGGTACATCGCCGGGAGCCGGCCCTGTTCGAGGGCGATGGCGGCGGCCAGCTGGTTCGCGGGGATCGGTCGGATCGCCGGGGACCGGGCCGAAGGGCTCGTTGAACAGGTCGTAACCGAGCAGCGAGCGGTGGCCGCGCAGCGTCGCGGCGACGCGAGCGTACGCGTCGGCCTGCGCGGCACGCAGATCCGCATCGTCGTACAGGTGGGTGAAGGCGGCCTGGACGGCCGGTTGGAAGTAATCGGCGAACCAGTCGTCGGGGTCGGGCTCGAACGGCAGGCCGTCGGTGCGCGTGGCCCAGGTGGGGATGCCGTTGTGCCCGAAGGCCGGGCCGAAGACGTCCTGGTGCCAGTCGACGAGCACCAGCACTCCGTGCCGGTCGGCCCAGCCCAGCACCCGGTCGAGGTACCGCAGGTAGGCGGTGTCGTACCGGCCCCGTTGCGGCTCCACCTTCTCCCACTGGATGTTGAGCCGCAGCAGGGTGAACCCTTCGGTGGCGAGGCGGGCGACGCGCCGCTCCGTGACGGTGTCGGTCTTGCCGAGGTTGAGGCCGCGCAGGGTGAGGACTCGCCCCTGCCGGTCGGCGAGCCGAGTGCGGCCGTCCGGCGTGCGGACGGTGCCGGTGGGCGCGGCGACCGCTTGCGCCTCGTCCTCTGCTGCCGCCGGCGTCTCCGGGAGGAGGACCGCACCGAAGGCGAGGAGGACGGCGAGCAGGGTGACGACGGCGCGACGCAGACGCATGTGGCCTCCGAGGAAGGCGGTCGGCGAGTGGCCCGAGGGCGCACCGGGACTCCGCATCCTGGCGCCCGGGGAGGCGGCCGGCAAGAGGGCGGGGGTGCGGGACCGGGGCCTCGCGGCCCCGGCCGGTTGGTGATTACTTGCCGAGCATCTTGTCCATCTCGGTGATCTCGGCCGCCTGCGAGGTGACGATCGACTTCGCCATCGCCCTGCAAGGCCCGTGAGCGCCCTTGGCGTGCTCGGCCTTCGCCATCTGGATGGCGCCCTGGTGGTGACGGATCATCATCTGCAGAAACGCCGTGTCGAAGGCCTGACCGGACAGGTTCTTCAGCTTCCTCATGTCGGCGTGCGTCATCATGCCGGGCATCGCGGAGGAGCCCATGCCCGGCATGGGCTCCGAGCCGGACATACCGTCGCCGTCCGGGACCTTCTCGTTCCAGGCCCTCAGCCAGCCGGACATGGTGGCGATCTCCGGGCCCTGTGCCTGTTTGATGTCCGCGGCCAGGTCTTTCACCTGCGGGGACCGCGCCCGCGACGCGGCGAGGTCGGCCATTGCCATGGCCTGCCGGTGATGGATGATCATTTTCTGGGTGAACGACACGTCCTGGGGGGTGTGGCTGCCATGCGCGGCGGATCCGGTGGCCGAGGGGCTGGCGGAGGTCGTCGTTCCCGCGTCGTGGTGGGGGCGTCCTGACGGGGAGGCGGCGGAATCGCTGTTGCCGCCGCAGGCGGCCAGTACCACCGAGGCGGTGGCGGCAGCAGCCAGGGCGACACTCCGGCGGAAGAGCGAACGGCGAGATGCCACGAGAGATACAACTCCTTGAGGGTGCCCGCGCGCAGGCGCGCGGGGATACGAATACCGGCAGGCCGGAGCACGCCACCTCCAGCCGGGGTGTAGTGCGGGTGTCTCTAGCTCCGCGGAAGCTGCAACTCGGACGGGAACGGCGGTCTCAGGACGTCAGCCGTCCGGGCGGTCGGCGTGCTGTACGCGATGGCCGCAGGCGCGACGTGAGTGCCAGGGCGGGCCGCCGCCGGCCTGTCGGTCGAGGGCGTCTCGGAGCCGGTGCGCGCGGCGCGAGACTTCATAGGCTCATCGTAGGGATCCCCTCGTTCCCCGGCAGGGCCATACTTCGCCAAGTGCCGCCCCGCATCGCGCTCCTCCGCATCAGCTCTGCCGCGATGACGGTTCAGCAACCTGCTGCCTGACGGGGACCGTGCGGCCGATCGCACCGTACCTGCCGGGTATCACTTATGGCGCAACGTGCGTCGTCGCGCCCGGTTCTCTTCCCACACGACATGGACTGACCCGAAGACGGCTATCAGTGTGGCGATGACCGCGCCCACAAAGATGCCGACCGTCATGATGACGTTGAGGTGGGGGACATTCCGCACCAGTAAGGCCACCGCGACCCACGCGACGCCGGCCCAGAGCCAGATTCGCCAGATGAGCTTCAGTGTGTCCTTGCCGGCTTCTTTGGTGTCCCTGTAACGGTCACTGTTGGGCATCTCCTTCTCCCTCACATCCGGCGGGGTGGCGTGCCGGCCGTTGAGGAAACGGTGCTCGACCTGTTCGAGCAGCTCGTTGACTTACCGGGCAGGTCAGCCCGTGGGCACCAGAACGACCGGGCAGTGGGCGTGGTGGAGGGCCGCGTGGGTGACCGGGCCCAGTTGGAGGCCGAAGTGACGTGGTCGGCGGTGTGCCGCCAGGACCAGGACATCGGCCTCTCGGCTGTCCTCGACGAGTGCTTGCGCCGGGCTCTGGCAGACGGCCAGTGCGGTCGCCCGGACGTCGGGATACTCCTGTGCCAGCCTGGCGACGGCATATTGCGGAATCGCCTCCGCGGCCTTGCGCAACCCTGCGACATCGTCCCAGTCCAGTTGCGAGGGCCGGGCCTGCGCGCTGTGCGGGGCCGGGAACTGCCAGGTGTGCAGGACCCGCAGTTCGGCATCGCGACGGGCTGCCTCGTCGAAGGCGAAACGCAGGGCCTGCACGTCCGTGTCCGTGTCCGATGCCAGGCCGAGGAGGACCGTGTCACGGACGCGTCCGACGTCACCGCGCACCACCATCAGCGGGGTGGTGCAGTGCGCCGCGACGCGCAGGGTGACGGAGCCGAGCAGCAGACCCGCGAATCCGCCGTGTCCGCGGGTACCGATGACGGTCAGTGAGGCGGTGCGGCCGCAGCGCAGGAGCGCCTCGGCGGCGGATTCCGTGGTGAGTGAGGGGATCATGAGGGTGTCCGGCGCCCGGGACCGGGCTCGTTCCACGGCACGGTCCATCATTCGGCGTGCGCTGCTGTAGAGCAGCTTGCCCTCGTCGTCCTGAACCCCGTAATCAGGCAGTGGGCGTTTTGGCCAAGGCCAGCCGGCCAGGATCTCCAGGGCTGTGCCGCGGAGCCGGGCCTCGTCGGACGCGCGGTCCAGAGCACGTTCGGCGAGGGCCGAGCCGTCGAATCCGACGACCACCCGGCCGTGTGGCGCTTGCGGCGTCTGCGACATACGGACCTCCTCGGATCGTTGCGCCTGCGCTGATGAGGTTTTCTGAGTACCGCGTCGGCGTGCCGGTCGCCATGCGCTGGTGGGCCCGGTTGCCCGGCCCGGCGCTCCGTCGGTCACCAGCTGGGAATCATCCGCGCGGGACGAGTTCCGCCAGGCTGCAGGCCACATGGGCGGCTCCGTGCTCGTACAGCTCGACGGCGATTTCCGTGCGTCCCTCCCGGTTCACTCCGAAGGTGAGTGTGAAGCCGCCTCTGCGGGCCGCGGTGATCCAGGCAGGGGCCGCGACGATGACGGCGCTGTGCTCGGGCGCCGTCCGTAGCTGTCGGGTGCCCTCGATCAGCAGGGCCGGGTCAGGGCCGGCCGGCACTCGGAGCCGGGCGCGGTCGCAACCGTCGACGATGGCGTCGAACCGGCTGGTCAGGTCGGCCGCTTCCAGCAGCCGGCGGCCGTGCCGGGAGGCCGAGACGGCGGCGACGGGGAGGGCGCGGGCGTGCACCGCCGCCACGAGGTCGAGGCTGTCCGGCCATACCGGTACACCGTGTCGACATACCTGTTCGTCGAAGAACCGGTCCTCGTCGGATGCCAGCGTCCGGAGCAGGTCGGGGGAGTCGGGATGCCCGGGGTCGTAGATGCCTCGGGAGGTGAGGAAGGCCCGGAGGCCGTCGAGTCGTGCCCGGCCCTGGAAGAAGCGACGGAAGTCGGTCTCCGGATCGAAGGGCCGGACGGACATGCGGTGTACGTGTCCGCTGTCCCGCAGGTAAGCGTCCAGGGTGCGTTTCCAGGCGCCGGCGTGCAGCCGTGCGGTGTCGGTCACCAGTCCGTCGATGCCGAGGAGCAGGGCCCGGCACTGAAGCAGTCGGGAGCGTTCGAGGGCGGGGGAGACGCTTGCGGATTCCCGGGTGCCGGCGTACGTGGTGCCTTCCCGCTGGTACGTGCTCATGGATCACACCTCCTGAGCGCTTTCGTCGGAGCGAGCGCTTCGGTCGGAGCTGGACACCCCGCGTGCGGTGGCGTCGCGGTGCCGAACGATCTCCGCCTCCACGGCATTCGCCAAGGGTTCGACGGCCTTGGCCACCGCCGGGGTGAGGCCCGTACCGATGGACCGGTCCGCGCCTTCGACGGCGAAGACGAGAAGGCGTCGGGGCAGCCTGCCCAGCACATCGGAGAGTTGCAGAGCTTCGCCCAGCCCGAGGCCGTGGGAGCTGGTGGGTGGTGGGGGCAGCTGCGAGGCCGTGAGGCTGATGCGGTGCACGCGGCCCGGATGGCCGGGTTCGGCGTGGGCGGCGTCAACGACCACGGCCAGCTCCATGCCGTCCCAGAGGGCGATGAGCCGGCCCGGGTCCCCTTCGCAGTCCGCGAGTCGGACCGAAGGCGGCAGCGGGCGACCGAGCGCTCGTTCGCGCAGGCGCTGGACCACGGCCGGTCCGATGCCGTCGTCGTGCCGGAAGGTGTTGCCGACACCGATCACTGTGATGCGGAAGGACTGGACCATGGCGTTCCTCCGGTCGTCAGTGGGAGCGCTGCCCGGAGCGCTCGTCCGGATCAGATCCGGCGCAGCCACTCTTCGGTGATGCCGTGCAGGGCTTGTTCGCTCGGCCGGAGGCGGGAGTCGTCCTCCTGGTAGCCGAGATGGTCGATGACCTCGACGACGCCGTCGATGCGGGAAGTGAGGCGGAGCGCGAGAGGGATTTCACTGCGGCGCTGGAGGGTGCCCGATAGGGTGACCGTTCCGCCGTGCACACTGACGTCGATGGTGTGGGGCTCCAACCACAGGGTGCGGACCAGGACCTCGTCGACCACCTCTTTGCGGATGTCGTCGTCGGAGCGCAGGAACACGCCCAGGAGGTCGCCGCGGGTGACGATGCCCATCAGCCGGCCCTCGGCGTCGATGACGGGCAGCCGGTTGCAGTGGTGGCGGGCCATGACACGGGCGGCTTCGACGAGGGACTGGCGTGGGCCGACCGTGATGGCGGGCTTGGTCATCAGATCGGTGACCGTGGTCGCGCGGCTCTTGGTCCGCACAGCACGTGCGCCGCCGAAAGACAGGCGCGGGAAACGGTGCGGTCGTTCGTCGTCCTGGACGGTCTGCCGGGCCATCAGGTCGGTCTCGGACACCACACCCAACACCTTCCCGTCGCCGTCGACGACGGGTATGCCACTGATGCGGTGGTGGGCGAACAGGTACGCGATGTCCTTGAACACCATGCCGGGCTCTGCGGTGACGACGTCACGGTTCATGATGTCGCTGACGGATCGGTGGTGCATCGTTCCGCTCCTTCCTGCTGATGGTGGGACCGGCTGGCGAGTGTGGCCGGCCGCGCCGGGTCAGCGGGCCCGTAGGCGGCGCAGGTAGGGGGCCTCGGTCGCGCGTGGTGCGAGCCGGATGCGCACGTCCAGGGCGGTCACGGCCCCGGGGCCGGCGAGTACGGGGTTGAGATCCGCTTCGGCGAGTTGCGGCAGGTCGCAGGCCATGCGGGAGAGGCGGTGCAGCAGTTGTTCGAGCCCTTCGAGGTCGACCGGCCCGTCACCGTGCTGTCCGAAGAGCAGCGGAGCGCAACGCGGTGCGGTGATCAGGGCGTGCGCGTCCTGATCGGTGAGCGGTGCGAGCCGGGCGGCGTGATCGGCCAGTACTTCGGTCGCCGTGCCGCCGAGGCCGAAGAGGACGAGTGGTCCGAAGACGTCGTCGTGCGTCACGCCGGCGACGAGTTCGATGCCCCGCTCGGCCATCGGCTGTACCACCGTTCCCGTCATCAGCTCGCCGAACCTGTCGGTGAAGTCCTGGTAGGCGGCGCGCACCGCCGCCGGACTCCGCAGGTCCAGGCGGACGGCGCCGACCTCGCTCTTGTGCACGATGCCGGGCCAGTGGGCCTTGAGCGCCGCGGGCAGGCCCAGGCGTTCGGCGGCCGCCGCGGCGGCGTCCGGACTGCCGGCCCAGGCCCAGGGCTGCTGAGGGATCCCGTACGCGTCCAGTAAGGCACCGCACAGCCGGGGGTCTGCCCAGCCGCCGCCAGGCGTGTGCTGGAGGAAGTCGTCCACGAGGAGGGCGGCCGTCGGAGCGTCGATGCGGTCGAGGGACGGTATCGAGCCCAGCGGTTCCGCGCGCCAGCGGGCGTACTCCACCGCGTGGCCGAGCGCACGGGCCGCGGCGGCCGGCTCGGCGTAGGCGGGAAGGGACCGCCCGTCCGATCCCGGCAGCCCGTCCGACGCCGGCAGCAGGCGTACCGGTTCCGCCTGGTCCAAGAGCACCGTCAGGACCGGCCGGCTCCGGGCCCCCGGCGGGCGGATGAGTGCCTCGACCGGGTCGTCTCCGCCGGCCGCGGACAGCGCGGTGGGTACCAGTACGGCCAGTACGGCGTCGACCGCGCCATGGCGGGCCAGTCGGTCCAGGCACTCGGCGAACGCGGCCGAGGTGACGGCGGGCGTGGTGTCCACCGGGTTCGCGACGCGCGCCCCCTCGGGCAGCGCCGCCGAGAGGTCCGCCGCGAGCGCGGCGGGCAGTTCGGGAACGGTCAGGCCGGCTTCCGCGCAGGCATCGGCGGCCAGGACCGCCGCGCCGCCCGCGTTGCTGACGATCGCGACGCGCGGGCCGGCCGGAAGCGGCTGGGAGTGCAGCAGGGCTGCGGTCTCCACGAGTTCGCCCAGCCCGGTGGTGGGGATGACGCCGGCCTGGCGGAAGAGGGCACGGCGGGTCATCGTCGGAGTGGCCAGCGCGGCGGTGTGGGAGGCGGCGGCGCGCCGGCCGGCTTCGGAGCGGCCCGCGTCGACGGTGAGCACGGGCATCCGCCGGGCCAGTCGGCGTGCGGTACGGGAGAAGGCGCGTGGGTTGCCGAAGGACTCCAGGTGCAGTACCGCGAGGTCGGTCCGACCGTCACACTCCCACCACTGCAGCAGGTCGTTGCCGCTGACGTCGTACTTGTCGCCGAGCGAGACGAAGCTGGAGACGCCGATGCCCAGCCGGGAGAGCGCGCCGAGCAGCGCGATGCCCACTCCGCCGGACTGGACGGCGACCCCGGCCGTGCCGGGACGCGGTGCGGTGGCGGCGAACGTCGCGTCCAGTCGTACCGCGGGATCGGTGTTGGCCAGGCCCAGGCAGTTGGGGCCGACCAGCCGCATACCGTGCCGCCGGCAGGCCGCCAGCAATCCGGCCGCCTCCTCGTCCCGCAGCCCGGCACCGACGACCACGAGGGCCCGCACGCCGCGCGTACCGCATTGTTCCGCCACGTCCGGCAGCGCATGAGCGGGCACCGCGAGCACGGCCAGCTCGGGCGCCTCCGGCAGCAGGGCGACGGTCGGGAAGGACGGCACGTCGACGATGGACGCGGCATGCGGGTTGACCGCGTACAGCGCGCCGTTGAAGCCGTGGTGGCGGAGGTTGGTGAGAACGGCGCGGCCGACCGACGTCTCCTTGCGGCCGGCCCCGATGACGGCGACCGACTTCGGCTGCAGCAGGGGGCGCAGGCTGGCCACATCGGCGGTACGCCCTCGGTCGTCGACCGCCATGAGGTACTGCTCGTCCTCCTGCAGTTCGATGGTGCTGTGCACCTCGCCCTGCTCGAAGCGCCGGGTCGTGCGCAGCCCCAGGTCCGCGACGACCTTGAGCATCAGGTGGTTGTCGGCGAGGGCTTCCGCGGTGAACGCGGTGACACCTGCGGCGCGGGCGGCGTGCGCCAGGTGCTCCAGGAGCAGTGTGCCGACGCCGTGCTCGTGCCAGTCGTCGGCTACCGTGAGACCGATCTCCGCGAGCTGTGGGCGGTCGGGGGAGTCGATGCGGTGATACTCGGCGACCCCGATGACTTTGTCGCCCACGAGAGCGAGCAGTGCTTGATCGGTGGGACTGCCGAGTGTGCAGATTCGCTCGACGGCCTGCTCGGCGCTGCGCCTGCTGATGGCGAAGAAGCGCCGACGCAGATTGTCCGCGGACATGTGCCGGTACATCTCCAGAACCCGCTCGCGGTCGTCCGGTCGGACGGCCCTGATGGACGCCGTCGTGCCGTCCGTCAGAAGCGCGTGCACCGCATCCGGTCCTCCGGCGTGCATGGCCATCGCTGCCCTTTCGCCGACGTGGGCTGAACTCCTACGGCCATCGTCAGGCCGCCCCGGACCGGGGTTGAGGGGCCGGGCGGGGCCGCTACGGGGCTGAACGGCCCTCCTCCGGTCGGGCGGTCGGCACCGGATCGGAGGAGGCGGCGCCGCGGCTCGGCCGCAGGCGCGCAGCATCGCCGGCGGGCAGGGGTTCACCCAGTTCGCCCGCCACGGCATCGCCCATCGCCCGCAGCACGTCGAGCGTGCGCTGCGCCTCCTGCTCGTCGACGGTGGTGATGGCGAAGCCGACGTGCACGATGACGTACTCGTCGACGGACGCGCCGGGGGTGTACTCCAGACACACCTCGCGGCGCACACCACCGAAGTCCACCGTCGCCATCCGCAGCCCGGCATCGTCGTGAACCGACAGCACACGACCGGGTATGCCCAGGCACATGACTGCTCACGTTCCCTTCCGGGAAAGCCGGGCGGCGGCGATGGCGGCCTGCCCGTAACTGATTCCACCGTCTCCGGGTGGCACGTCGACGCCGACGTACACCTCCACGTCCAGCGCCTGCAGCAGCCGGCGTACGTCGATGACCAGGCGGCGGTTGGCGAAACAGCCACCGCCCAGGCATACCGTCCGCGGCGCGCCCGCGTGCATCGCCTTCTCGACGAGTGCGGCGGTCACCTCGGCGATCGTGGTGTGGAAAGCGGCGGCGAGCCGGGCGGTGTCCCGCGTCCCGGAGGGCGCGCACAGCGCCATGAGGGTCGGCGTCGGGTCGTAGACCCACAGGCCGGCCACGCGTACCAGTCGCCAGGGCAGGGCGGGTGCCCTCCGCCGGCCCGCCGCGGCCTCCAGCGCGATCGCTGCCCGCCCCTCGTACGTCACCTCGTCGCACACGCCGAGCAGGGCCGCGGCCGCGTCGAAGAGGCGGCCCGCGCTGGAGGCCCGGGGGGAGTTGATGCCGCGGCGCACCATGGTGCGGAGTGTGGCGTGCGCGCGAGGGTCGAACCGGTCGGTGAAAGCTGCGGTCGCGTCCCGCGGGAACTCGGGCGAGCCGAGGGGCTCGGTGCCGTAGAGGTAGCCCAGCGCCATGCGGTCGGGATGGCGTACCGCCGACTCGCCGCCGGGCAGCGGTGCGGTGGCGAAGCGGCCGAGCCGGCGGAAGTGTGTGTAGTCGGCGAGCAGCACTTCACCGCCCCAGAGGGTGCCGTCGTCGCCGAGGCCGAGTCCGTCGTAGGCCACGCCGAGGAAGGGGCCGGGCAGGCGGTGCTCGGCGGCGCAGGCGGCGATGTGGGCGTGATGGTGCTGTACGGGGATGCGGTGCTGCGCGGGGAAGCGCATCGCCCACTGCGTGGACAGGTACCGCGGGTGGAGATCGTGGGCCACTGTCCGCGGAGTGACGCCGGTGAGCCGGGTGAGGTGCGTATAGGAACTCTCGAACGCTTCCAGTGTGTCGGCGTCGTGCAGGTCGCCCGTGTGCGGTCCGAGCACGGCCTGTCGGCCGTCCGCCAGGGTGAACGTGTGCTTGGACTGGGCTCCGACGGCTACCAGGGGAGCCGTCGCGGACCGCGGCAGGGGGAGCGGAGCCGGTGCCAGGCCGCGGGCGCGGCGCAGCGTCATGCGGGTGCCCTCCACCACTTGAACGACCGAGTCGTCGTACCGCGAGCGGATGCCGCGGTCGTGGGTCAGGAAGCCGTCAGCGATCCCGGCCAGCCGCTCGCGGGCGTCGACGTCGTCGATGGCGAGCGGCTCTCCGGAGACATTGCCGCTGGTGACGACGAGCGGACGGGCCAGGTCGCGCAGGAGGAGGTGATGCAGGCCGCTGGTGGGCAGGAAGATGCCGATGTACCCGGTGTCCGGGTGGACCGCAGCGGACGGTACGGGACTGTCGGTGCGGGCGGGGAGCAGCACCACCGGCCGGTCCGGGGCGGTCAGTTCTCGGACCGCGGCCCGGTCGACATGCGCCAGTCGTCGTGCCGCTGGCAGATCGGCGACCATGACCGCTAGGGGCTTGTGGCGGCGGTGCTTGCGTCGGCGCAGCTCATCGACCGTGTCGGGCCGGGTCGCAGCACACACGAGCTGGTAGCCGCCGATGCCTTTCAGCGCGAGGATGCCACCGACCGCCACCAGCCCCTCGGCGGCTTGGAGAGCGGAACCGTCGCGCAGTGAGTCCCAGATGAGCCGGGGGCCGCAGTGCGGACAGGCGAGGGGCTCGGCATGGTGACGCCGGTCGGACTGGTTGCCGTACTCCTGCGCGCACGTCGGGCAGAGGGCGAAGCGGCCCATGGTCGTGCGGGCCCGGTCGTACGGCAGCGTTTCGATGACGGTGGCGCGCGGGCCGCAGGCCGTGCAGTTGATGAAGGGATGGCGGTAGCGCCGGTTGCCGGGGGCGAACAGTTCCCCGAGACAGGCGTCGCAGGTCGCGGCGTCCGGAGGAATCTCGCGAAGACCGCTCCGTCGCGGGCCGGCGACGCTGGGACCGATCGTGAAGCCCGCCCCGGGTGGCATGTCGTCCGGGGCGCGGTCGACTTCGACACTGCCGACCGTTGCCGACGGGGGAGCCTGCGTGCGCAGCGCTGTGACGAGCCGGGACAAGGACAGTGGCGCTCCGGCAGCGTCGATCACCACATGCCCGTTGACATTGCGTACCGTGCCGTCCAGTCCCAGGCGGGTCGCGGTCCGGTGGACGAAGGGGCGGAAGCCCACCCCTTGCACCGTTCCGCTGACGACGATCCGTACCCTGTTCCGGCCTGCCACGTCGCGGGCGGGACCGGCGGCCCGGAGGGGAAGACCGCCCCCGCCGTTCATCGCCCGCGTTCCGGATTCCGGCTCGTCCATGAGGCAGCCCCCTCTGCTGCGGCTGTCTTCAGCATCGAGCCCGGCAGGCATGACGCGCCCGGGGCCGAAAGGCCCTGAGCCAGAGCCGGTCCGACCCTGTCCGGAGCCGAACGGCAGGCGTGATGCTGTCCGCGGAATCCGGGGCAGGTTGCCGAAGCCGCGGTGACGAGAAGGGCGGCGTCATGGAACATCCGGTCGTGGTGGGAGTCGATGGTTCGAGCGCCAGTCTGGACGCGGTGGACTGGGCGGCCGACGCGGCCGCGCGGTACGGGCTTCCCCTGCGCGTCGTGTACGCCTCGCGCTGGGAAAGGTACGAGGGGCGCCTCCCTGATTGGTCGACCGAGCGCTCCTCCGAGCGCGTCATGGAGGAGACCATCGTCGGCGTCGCGGCCGAACGCGCCTCTCGACGTGTGCCGGGCCTGGAGGTCACCACCTATCTCGCTCCGGACGACCCGGTCGAGGCCCTGCTGGCCGAGGGACTACGGGCAAAAACGGTAGTGGTCGGGCACCGCGGCCGGGGGCGGCTGACGTCGTTGCTGCTCGGTTCGGTGGGGCTGGGTGTGGCGGCCCGTGCTCACTGTCCCGTGATCGTGGTGCGTGGCCGGACGGGAAATATCCTGGGTGGTGAACGCAGAGTGGTTCTGGGGGTTGGCGAGCGCATGGCGAGCGCGGCGCCGGTGACGTTCGCCCTCGAAGAGGCCACCCTCCGCGACTGCACCGTCGAGGCCGTTCACGCTTGGCGCTGCGCCGGCACCGAAGTGCCCGGCCAGTGCGGTGCGCACGGCGAGTACCGAGCCGAACACGAGCGCCGCACAAAGGTGTTGTTCGATGAGGTGCTGAACAAGCCGGTTGCCGCATTCCCGCAGGTGACCGTGGAGCGCCGGGCGGTCGAGGGGGCTCCGGGGACGATGTTGGTGGCGGCGTCGCACACCGCCGACATGGTGGTGGTCGGCGCGCATCGGCGGCATGGACATGCCGGGCTGCAGCTCGGCTTGGTGAACCACACGGTGCTGCACCATGCGCAGTGTCCGGTCGCCGTCGTCCCGGAAACCTGAACGTCCACGGGCTGCCGCACCGAGCACGGCCGGACGTCGAGTACCGCAACGTCCAGCCGCAGGCCCGGAGCATCGACCAGCGGCTCGGTGCCTGCCCGGGTACCCGCACGCGTCAGGTCAGCTGCTCCGCAAGGTGGTGAGGCGGCGCTGGTACTCCGCCTCGTCGATCTCGCCTCGTGCCAGCCGCTCCGCCAGAACCTGCTGCGGCGTCTGACGGGTCGGCGGCAGGCTCGCATCGTGGTGGCTGCGAACGAGGTAACGCACGAGCAGCGCCACGCCCCCGAGCAGCAGACCCCAGAAGAGAAGCTGTGTGATCGCCATCGCGATGAATCCCCAGCCCGTCATGCCGGTGCCGTATCCGTACATCACGTCACTCACCTCCCGGAGAGTCGACCCAAGCGTGCGCTGACCGGGGAAGGGCAGCCATGGGCCGGTCAGCCCTGACAGCTGCCGGCCGGCCCTGCGGGAGCGCGGTGGTCAGCAGATGCGGGGCAGCTGTTCCCCCAGCGGCATGTCCACCACGCGGCGTGCCCCGACGAGGGTCCGCATGACGACGCGGCCGGGATGGTCCGGGACGACGTTGCCGATCCGGACGGCACCGCAGCCCTCGGGCAGCGAGCGCAGTGCCGCCAGCGCCGTGTCGGCCGCGGATTCGTGGGTGCAGGCGACGAAACAACCCTCGTTGGCCACCTGCAGGGGATCGAGTCCGAGCAGGTCGCAGGCGGCCGCGACCGGCGCGGGCACCGGCAGGCGGGACTCGTCGATTTCGGTACCGACCCGGGAGTCGCGGGCGATCTCGTTGAGTGCGGCGGCCAGCCCCCCGCGCGTGGGGTCACGCAGGGCGTGCACGTGGCCGGCGAGCGGGGCGAGGGCCCGTACCAGGCGGTGCAGCGGGCGGGTGTCGGAGACGATGTCCGCCTCGAAACCGAGGCCCTCCCGGGTGGAGAGCACGGCGGTGCCGTGCAGGCCGATGGGGCCGGAGAGCAGGATCGCGTCGCCGGGCCGGGCGCCGGCGGCGGAGGGACGCATGAACGGGAGGCGGCGGCCGATTCCCGTGGTGGTGAGGAACATCCGGTCGACGGCGCCCCGCTCGACGACCTTGGTGTCGCCGGCGACGACAGGCACGTCCGCGCCGCCCGCCGCCTTCCCGGCGGACTCCATCACCGTGCGGAGCTCGCTGAGGGGAAGTCCTTCCTCCAGGACCAGGGACAAGGTCAGGGCCACCGGCATGCCGCCCCGCATGGCCAGGTCGTTCACGGTCCCGTGGACGGCGAGGGAGCCGATGTCGCCGCCGGGGAAGAACAGTGGCTTGACCACGAAGCCGTCGGTGCTGACGACGAGTTCGGGATGCCCGGGGAGGAGGGCGGCGTCCTCCAGCGGGCCGTCCGGCGCGCCGAGTGCGGGCAGCAGCACGGAGCCCAGCAGCTCGGCGCTGAGACGCCCACCGGCACCATGGCCGAGCAGCACCCGCTCCTCCTCATGGTGCGGGCCAGGGCAGACGAGGGTCATGAAGCGCTCCTCGGAGTGGGTGCTCGTCCGGCGGCGTGGAAGGCGGCGCAGGTTCCTTCGGCTGAGACCATGGGTGCTCCGAGCGGGGTGCGCGGGGTGCAGCGCGTTCCGTACGCCGTGCAGTCCGTCGGCAGCCTGGCGCCGGTGAGGATGGCACCGGCGATGCACTCCGGATGTTCGAGGGCATGCAGTCGGCCCACGTCGAAGCGGCGGGCCGCGTCGAACTCCGCGTACTCCTCGGTGAGTTCCAGGCCGCTGCCGGGGAGCGGCCCGATGCCGCGCCAGTTGCGGTCGGCGACGCGAAAGACCTGGGAGACGGCCGAGCGCGCGTCCGGATTCCCCTGGCGGCGGACGGCCCTTGCGTACTGGTTCTCCACCTCGGCCCGGCCGGATTCGAGCTGCCGGACCGCCATGAGGATGCCTTCCAGCAGATCCAGCGGTTCGAAACCGGTGACAACGATCGGTACGTGGTGGCGGACGCAGATCGGCTCGTACTCGCGCCAGCCCATCACCGCGCAGACGTGTCCGGCGGCGAGGAAGGCCTGCACCTCGCAGTCGGGGTCCTCCAGCAGTGTGGTCATCGCCGGTGGCACCAGGACGTGGCTGACCAGGACGGAGAAGTTGCGCAGGCCCAGCCGGGCCGCTTGGAGCACGGCCGTGGCGTTGGCGGGCGCGGTGGTCTCGAAGCCGACGGCGAGGAAGACCACCTCACGGTCCGGATGCGCGGAGGCCAGCCGTACCGCTTCCATGGGGGAGTAGACGACGCGGACGTCAGCGCCCCGGGCACGCAACGACAGCAGGTCGGTGCGCGTGCCCGGGACGCGCAGCATGTCACCGAAGCTGGTGAACGTGACGCCTGGCCGGGCGGCGATGGCCATCGCCCGGTCCAGGGTCTCCAGCGGCGTCACACACACCGGGCAGCCGGGCCCGTGAATCATGCGGATCCCGGCGGGCAGCAGTTCGTCGATGCCCTGGCGGACGAGCGTGTGGGTCTGGCCGCCGCACACTTCCATGATCCGCCAAGGCCGGGTCGCCACGGCTGCGAGTTCGTCCAGCAGCCGGCGTGCGAGTCCGGGGTCACGGTACTCGTCGAGGTACTTCACGAAGCCTCCAGCGGGCCTGCGAGGCTCAGGACGGCGAACGGTGGCGGACGCCGGTCAGGCGCATGTCGGCGTCCACCACGCCTTCCACACTGCGGATCAGCCGGGCGGCCACCGGGACCAGCGAGCAGTCCTTGATCTCACCGCTGATGGTGACCACCCCGTCGGTCACCTCGATGGTGACTTCCTGGCCGTGCGAGCGGAACAGTGGCCCGACTATCTCGCGACGGACCTCCTCCGCGATGTCGGCATCCTCCCGAAGGAACACCTTCAGCAGATCGCTGCGGCTGACCACACCTTCCAGCCGCCCTTCGGCATCGATGACCGGCAGCCGCTTGATCTTGTAGACGGCCATGGTGCGGGCGGCCTGGGCGATCGTGGCATCGGCGTGCACGGTGATGGCCGGGGCGGTCATCAGCTCACCGGCTGTCATGCCGCCGGACTTGACCAGCGCCTCCAGCTCCCGTGCCTGCTCGATGCGGGAGGGCGTGTGGTCGCGGAACTGCTCCTTGGGCAGCAGGTCGGCCTCGGAGACCACGCCGACGACCCGGCTCTCGCCCTCCAGGACGGGCAGCGCGCTGACCTGCCACTGCTCCATCGTCTTGACGATCTCCTTGAACGGTGCGTTGCGGCCCACCGCCACGACCGTGCGAGTCATCACGTCGTCGACGGTGTGCGGGGACTGCGGGGTGGCTGAGACATCGGGCATGGGAACTCCTCAGGAGCGGTCTACGGTCAGGTCGAGGAAGTGGGCCGAGCAGGAAATACACGGGTCGTGGTTGCGGATGCCGCGCTCGCACAGGGCGGTGAGTTCGGCATCGGTCGCCGGGTCGTCCTCGTGGTCGAGCCGGTGCTGGACGAGGCGCCGCAGATCCTCCTCGATGGCTCCCTGGTTCTGCGCGGTGGGCGGGATGAGGAGGGCGTCGGTGACCGTGCCGTGCGCGTCCAGGGCATAGCGGTGGTAGAGCAGTCCGCGTGGGGCTTCGGTCGCGCCGTGGCCGGTGTCCGCGCGGGGGAGCACCTCCACATATGGGCGTGCCGGTGGCCGGTACGCGTCGATGATGTGCAGCGCCTCGTCGATCGCGTACAGGGCCTCCACCGCTCGTACGACGATGCTGCGGAACGGGTTGCGGCACACCGTGCCGGACAGCGGATCGCCGAGGCCTGCCTCGCGGGCCGCCTGCCGGGCGATGGGGGAGAGCCACCGGCCGCTGAGGGCGTAGCGGGCGAGGGAGCCGGTGAGGTAGCGCTCGCCGTCGAGCGTCGCCTGCAAGGCGGTGGAGTACGGCACCTGCCGCTCGGTGACCTCTTCGGTGAAGGCGTGCACCGGGAACTGGCGGAGGGGCAGGGGCTGGTCGGTGTCGCCGGGCAGGCCGTGGGCGTGCGGTGCGGCCATGACCGCCGGTGTGCCGGATTCGATCGCGTAGCGGCCCGGCTGGATCAGGGCGAGCAGCGCGTGGTCGGCACCCGCGTCGGGGAAGTCGAAGCCGGCCACCCAGCGGACCGTCTCCCAGGCGTCGTCCCTCGCCCTGGCCAGCTGTTCGCGCAGCGGGCGCAGCTCGGCGCGGGTGGGGACGCGGTGGAAGCCGCCGAGCCGCACATTGATCGGGTGGATGGCCCGCCCGCCGAGCAGCTCCAGGATCGCGTTGCCCGCCTGCTTGATGCGCAGGCCGCGCTCCACGTCGGCGCGCCGGGTACGCGCCATGTCGACCGCGCTCGCGTATCCCAGGAAGTCGGGTGCGTGCAGGAGGTGGATGTGCAGGATCTGGCTTTCGATCCACTCACCGCAGTACAACAGCCGGCGTAGCGCGCCCAGTTGGCCGTCCACCTGCACGCCGCAGGCATCCTCGACGGCGCGGCAGGCACTCATCTGGTAGGCGACCGGGCAGATGCCGCAGACCCTGGAGGTGATGTCGGGCGGTTCGGTGTACGCGCGCCCGCGCAGGAAGGCTTCGAAGAAGCGCGGCGGCTCGTAGATCTGTAGTTCGGCCTGGGCAACCCTGCCCTCCTGCACTCGCAGGTGGAGCGCGCCCTCGCCTTCGACGCGGCTGAGCGCCCCGACCCGCAGTACGCGCGAACCCCGGTGCGTCATGACGGCCGCTCCTCTCCCGAACGGGCCGCCAGCTCGGCGAAGGCGGTGGCGTTGTACGTGCGCAGCGCCCGGCCGAGGGTCGGCTCGTCCATGCCGTCCCGCCGCAGCAACGGGATCAGCGCGGGCAGGTTCGGGGAGGCCGAGGGGCCGAAACAGCCGTAGCAGCCCCGGCCGTACGCGGGGCAGATCGCCCCACAGCCGGCATGGGTGACCGGCCCCAGGCAAGGCGTACCGTGGGCCACGGTGACGCACACGGTCCCCCGGCGCTTGCAGGCGAAGCAGACGCTGTGGTCGGGGATGTCCGGCTTGCGGCCCACCAGGAACGCGGTGATGACCTCCAGCAGCTGACCGCGGTCGATGGGACAGCCCCGCAGCTCGAAGTCGACGGGGACGTGGGCGGACACGGGAGTGGAGGTGGCGAGTGTGGCGATGTATTCGGGGCGGGCGTACACGGTCGCCCGGTATTCGGCGACATCCGCGAAGTTCCGCAGGGCCTGGATGCCACCGGCGGTCGCGCACGCGCCGATGGTCACCAGATGACGCGCGGCAGCCCTGATCTCGTGAACGCGCCGCCGGTCCTCGGCCGTGGTGATCGAGCCTTCCACGAGCGCCAGGTCGTACGGCCCGGAGCCGACGGCACTGGACGCCTCCAGGAAGTGCCGGATCTCGACGCGTCCGGCCAGCTCCAGCAGCTCGTCCTCGCAGTCCAGCAGGGTGAGCTGACAGCCGTCACAGGAGGCCAGCTTGAAAACGGCGAGGGTGGGACGGGTCGCGCGTGCTGCAGCGGGCACGGTGCTCACCTCACAGTTCCGGCACGGTCAGCAGTGGCTCGGCGCGATGCCAGCCGATGACCGGGCCGTCCCGGCACAGCAGCACGGGACCGAGCTGGCAGTGGCCGCACTCGGCCGACCCGCAGCGCATGTTGCGTTCGAGCGAGACGCGGATGCGCCGCGCCGGCACGCCTCGCGTGACCAGTTGCCGCGCCGTCGCCCGGATCATCGGCTCGGGCCCGCAGACGTAGGCGACGGTGTTGGCCGGCCGGAAGACGGCGCGGTCCAGCAGGCGGGTGACCACACCCACCGAGCCCGACCAGCCCGGCGCCGGACGGTCCACCGTGACCGCGACGTCCGCCGCCGCGCTCCACACCTTCGTCTGCAGCTTGTACAGCAGGTCTGCGGGGGTCCGTGCCCCGATCAGGACGCTCAACCGGCCGAAGCGCTCCCGCTCGCCCAAGATGTCGAGGACGACCGGCCGCAAGGGCGCGAGCCCGATGCCCCCCGCGATGACCAGCACGTCCCTGTCCGCGGCCATGCCGAGGTCCCAGCCGGTGCCGAAGGGGCCGCGCACGCCCACAGTGGCCCCGGGGGCCATCGCATACAGTGCGTCGGAAACAGCACCGACCGTACGCACCGTGTGGACGAGCGCATCTTCACCCACCGGCAGCCCCGCAACGGACACCGGTATCTCCCCGATGCCGAAGGCACAGAGCATGGCGAACTGCCCCGGCACGAACGGAGGGAGCGTCTCCCCGGCAGGCGCCAGCTTGAGCGTCGCGGAGTCCGCGGTTTCCGGGCAGCGCCGGACGACCCGGTAGGGCACCGGTACCGACGGCACACGCGAGAGGGCACCGGACGGCGAGGTCGCCAGCACCGAAGCCATCACACACCGCTCCCGTGAGGGCCGTACAGGTCCATGAGACGGGTGCGCGCACACTGCAGCCGGTGCCCGATCACCTCGGCGCAGGCCAGTACCAGGTCATGCCCCAGTACCGGGTCCTCATGACACAGCCCGCGTACCGCTTCCGCATCGAACTCCCAGGCCCGTACGGGACTGAGTGCCGCCGCGCCCAGATGCCAGCTGCGGGGCGGGAAGAGCCACGCCCAGCCGAGCAGGTCGCCCTGCCCCAGGGTTTCGATGATCGCCGGCCGCCGGCCCGGGACGTGCAGGTCGAGCTGGACGGCGCCACTGCGGAGGATCCAGAACCGGTCGGCCGGCCGGCCCTCCTCGAAGATCCGTGTCCCCGCGGGGAAGGACACTTCGCGCCCCAACGCCATCAGCTTCCGGCTCTGTTCCGCGGAGAGTGCTCCGAATCGCCCCGTCACGGTCTTCATCGTCGCCCGCCACCTTCCTGCCGCGCGTGCCTGACCGACTCGGCCGCCTGCACGCTGCCCCTGTTCTCCGGCTGCCCGGTCTCCTCGGCCAGCGCCGCGGCCTCCTCGGTGATGTCGATGCCGACCGGACACCACACGATGCAGCGTCCACAGCCGACGCATCCCGATTCGCCGAACTGGTCGTGCCACGTGCCGAGTTTGTGCGTGAGCCACTGCCGATACCGGCTGCGCCCGCTCGCCCGGACCGGCCCACCGTGCAGCTGGCTGAAGTCCAGATCGAAGCACGAGTCCCAACGCTGCCACCGCTCGGCGTGGTCGCCCGTCAGATCAGTGACGTCCTCAGTGGTGGTGCAGAAGCACGTCGGGCACACCATCGTGCAGTTACCGCAGGTCAGGCATCGGCTCGCCACGTCGTCCCAACGCTCGGCCGCCATCGAACCGGCCATCAGCGCGTGCAGATCGACCGGTGGCATGGACCGGCCCATGCGCTCCGCCGCGTCCGCCACCACATGCCGCGCGGCAGACTCGGTCAGCGGCGCCGCGCCTTCCACCGGTAGCCGGGTCAGCAGCTCCGCCCCCGCATCACTGCCGGCCCGGATCAGGAAACGATGCCCGCCCTCGTCCAGCAGCTCGGTCATCGCGAGGTCGTAGCCGCGATCGTGCACATCCACCGCGGGACCGCTGCCCATGGACGTACAGAAGCAGGTCGCGCCCGGATCGGTGCACTCCACGGCGACGATGAACGTCCGATCCAGACGGCGCCGGTAGGCGGTGTCGGCGCCCGGCCCACCCCCGAGCACCCGCCCCTGAACGGCGATCGCCCGCAGGTCGCAGGGGCGTACCCCGAGGAAGGCGTAGGCAGGAACGGCGTCGGCCTCCCGCTCGTCCTCTCCCCGTACGGTCCACTCACCGCCTGCGTTCCGGTCGGCCGTCCAGCGACGCACATGCTGAGGATGCAGATACGCCTTCCAGGACTGCGGCCCCGCGCTGTGTGCGAACACCATCGCATCCTCGCGGCGCACCAGCCGGTACCGTCCGGCCGCCAACTCGACGCCCCAGCCATGGGGCAGCTGTGCCGCGTCATCGACCTCGGCAAGCACGATCGCACCGTCCCGGACGGTCGGCCCGATCACCTGCCGGCCGTCGCGCGCAAGCTCCCGGACCAGGGCGGCCAGCCCGTCGTCGCGCAGTACCCAGGCATCCCGCCGTACGTCCTTCACCGAGACCTCCCGCACGTGCTCCAGCCGTCATGCTCAGCGTCGTACGCAGACCGGTCCCACCGACATGGGCCGAAGAGCCCCCGTCCGGGACCGGACAGCCCCCGGCTGCGCCCGCACAGTGACCCGCCGTCCAGGTTCACGCCGGCCCGACTTCTCCTTGGAGCCGAAGGCGTCGAACAGGTCCAGGGCCGCTACGATGCGTGGCTCAGCGCGGCGCAAGGAGGACGTCGAGGGCTCCAGGGCGGCCTTCCACGGCGCGGGAGTTCCAGGGCGGTGCGAGGCACGCGGTGACGGCGTTGAGGTCGCGTTCGAGGCGTTGGGCGAAGCCCAGGAGGCTGGGCAATTCGGTGGTGGAGGTAGCCGCCTCGCTCTACCGGCGGATCGCCGAGACCAGTCCGCCCGGCCGCTCTTCGTGCTGCGGCGGGGTGCTGATCGGGCGGCCGTAGACGGCAGCGCGCTCGCGCAGGGTGTGAATGTCGGCGTCCCAGCCGTACCCGGCCAGCCAGCCCACCGGGTCATCGGGCATCTCCGACACCCACATGGACGCCGCCGATCCGGGTGCCGCGTCCGCGCCGAAGCGCTCGATCACGCCGCGCGAGCCCAACGTCAGCCCCATCCGACTGCCCGCCGCCGATTGCCTGCTGATCCGGGCCAGGAGTAGCTCCACCGCATCCGCGGGAAGGTAGATCAGCAGTCCTTCGGCGATCCATGCGGTCGGCACGGCCGGGTCGTGCCCTGCGGCGGTCAGCGCGCCTGGCCAGTCCTCATGCAGATCCACCGGGACGGTGATCCGCTCGCAGCGTGCGACGGCCCGCTCCTGGCGCAGCACCGAAGCCTTGAAGGCCAGTGGGGCGGCGGTGTCGACCTCGAACAGGCGGGTGTCCTCGGGCCAGTTCATCCGGAAGGCCCGGCTGTCCATGCCGGCGCCGAGCAGCACGACCTGCCGGATCCCGGACGCGGAGGCCTGCCGCAACAGGTCGTCGAGGAAGTTCGTCCTGACGACGATGGAGAACGACACGGCCAGCCGGCGGCGTCGCGCGGCCTCGTCATCGGGCCGCGGCGGCGAGGAGGGCCACAGGCCACCGGCGGCGGCGAAGGCCTGTGCCAGGGGGTCGCGGAACAGCGCGTCCTCCCGCTCGGTCTCCAGCGCCCGCACTCTGGCCACCCCCACCGCCGTGGCCCACACTCCCGACGGCCGTACCCGCTCCTGCTCATCAGTCACCGCGTCAGCCTAGATGATCGGTTTCAAGGGGCCTGACGAGTGGAGCCGGCACGCTGAGCCGGAACCGGCGCAAGGACCGGGTGGTCTCAGCTGTGTGAGGGCTCTCCTGTCCCGACGCCGGACGGAACGGCGCGGCCTGCGCCTGTGGAACGTGTGGATCGTCCTGCCTGCCGCGTTTCTCACCGCGATCGTCACGGCCGCCGGCGTCTTCTTCATGGTGTGGGCTCTGCTGGGTGCCCAGGGCCTCGAACCCGAGCCCCACGTCACCGCCAAGACGCTGTTCGACCTGGTGAAGCTGTCCCTCGGTGCGGTCGCGGGAGCCAGCGCCCTGGTCGCCCTGGTGGTGGCCTACCGTCGCCAGCGGGTCGACGAGGACGGTGCGCTGCGGGACGCTACCCGGTTGCACACCGAGCGGTTCACCACCGCCGTCGCCCAGCTCGGCGAGGAGTCCGCCGCGGTACGTCTGGGCGGCGTGCACGCCCTGGCCGGTCTCGCCGATGACGCACCCACCCGTGAACTGCGGCAAACCTGCATCGACGTCCTGTGCGCCTACCTCGGCCTACCGTACACCGCCGAGGCCGATCTCCCGCCGAACGACGTGGACGCTCGGCACGCGTACCTGGCTCTGCGCCAAGTCCGGCACACGATCATCCGTCTCATCCGCGATCATCTTCGCCTTGCCGCCGATCATCCGCACTCCTGGCAAGGCCACGATCTGAACTTCACCGGCGTTGTCTTCGACGGCGGAGACCTCAGCCGCGTGGCATTCTCCGGCAGCACGATCGACTTCTCCGAAGCCACCTTCTCCGGCGGGACGGTCAATCTCCGCTACGCGACGTTCTCCGGCCACCTGGTCAACTTCTTCCGCGCAGCGTTCACCGGCGGCGAGGTCGACTTCGGCGGCGCGGCGTTCTGCGGCGGCACGGTCGACTTCTCCGAAGCGAGGTTCTCCGGCGGCACAGTCGGCTTCGTCGCTACCACATTCTCCGGCAGCAGGGCCGACTTCTCCGAAGCGGCGTTCTCCGGTGGCCACGTGAACTTCACCGGTGCGACGTTCTCCGGCGGCGGGAGCACCTTCTTCCGCGCGATGTTCTCCGGCGGCGAGGTCACCTTCGAGAATGCTACGTTCTGCGGCGGCACGGTCGACTTCACCGGAGCGCGGGGAGACAGACCGCAAGGTCTGGTGCCGCTGTCCGGGCAACCCGCACCAAGCGGACTGACCTTGCCCTCGGCATGGCATCCGCCCGCGTCCTGACCCGAGGCCACACAACGGGCCCCGGCGCTCCGACAGCTGGTTCCGAGCGACACTGCCTTCATCCGGTCGGCTGATCAGGTGCCGGTGCGGAGGGCAGACGGAGGCGGAAGCAGGTGTGGCCGGGGCGGCTGAAGACGTCGACGGTGCCGCCGTGCGCGGTGGTGACGGCCTGGACGATGGCCAGGCCGAGGCCGGTGCCGCCGGCGGTGCGGGAGCGGCTGTGGTCGGCGCGGGTGAAGCGGTCGAAGACCTCGGCCTGGAGTGCTTCGGGGATGCCGGGGCCGTTGTCGGTGACGGTGAGTTGGGTTCGGCCACCGACCGGGGCCGAGGCGATGGCCAGGGTCACCTCGGTGCCCGCGGGAGTGTGGCCGCGGGCGTTGCCGAGGAGGTTGGCGATGACCTGGTGGAGACGGTGCGGGTCGCCCTCGACGTAGACGGGTTCGGGCGGCAGGTCCAAGCGCCAGCGGTGGTCGCGGGCGACGGCGCGGGCGTCGTCGACGGCGTCGAGGGCGAGGCGGGTGAGGTCCACCGGCTCGCGGGCCAAGGGCCGGCCCGCGTCGAGCCGGGCGAGCAGCAGCAGGTCGTCGACCAGTCCTGACATGCGTTGGGACTCGGAGTGCACGCGTTCCAGGGCGTGCCGTACCTCCGCAGGCAGGGGGCCCTTGTGGCGCAGGGCGAGCTCGGTGTGGGCGCGAACGGTGGCGACAGGGGTGCGCAGCTCGTGGCTGGCATCCGCGGCGAACTGCCGCAGTCTCTCCTCGCTCGCGTGGCGGCGGTCCAAGGCGTCCCCGACGTGGCCGAGCATCCGGTTCAGGGCGGTGGCGACCTGCCCGACCTCGGTGTCCGGGTCGCTCGGCGGCAACGGCTCGGGTAGCGCTACCTGTCCGCTGGCCAGCGGCATCCGGGTCACCTCCACGGCGGTCGCGGCGACCCGGTCCAGCGGCCGGAGGGACACGCGTACCCACAGTGCGCCCGCCACTGCCGTCGCGGCCAGGGCCGCGCCGAAGACCAGCGCCTCCACCAGTTCCAACCGGTGGACCGTCTCCTCGACCGGGTGCAGCGGCAGCCCGGTGATCAGGACGTCCCCGTCGTCGCCGGCCACGGCGGTGACGCGGTAGTGGTTCAGGGCGCTCAGCCGGACGGTGTGGCCGTCCTCGCCGACGGGCACGTCGGCGAGCGCCCGGCGGTCCGTGTCGGTCAGCGGCACGGTCGCCTGGGTCTCGTCGCGTACGACGGAGGCCTGCGTGACGCGGCCGCCCAGCAGCCGGGCGCCGAAGGTGCCGTCCGACTGGCCACGGGTGTCGGGCCGGTTGTCCGCGTCCGGGCGCTCCCCGTGCTCCAGGCTGGCGGCGAAGCGGCCACCGGACGCGCTGAGCTGTTGATCGAGGCGGCGTACCAGGAAGTGCTCCAGGGCGATGACGGTGGTCGTGCCCACGGCCAGGCACGCCACCGCGAGGAGCACCACCAGTCCGGCGGTGAGCCGGGCCCGCAGCGAACGGGGTGGGTGGACGCCACGAAGGCGGCGCCGCGCGCTCACGGCCGCTCCTGCCCGGAGCCGCGCCCCGCATCCCGCCCGGCTCCCGGTCCCTCTCCCTGCCGCGGGGCCTGCTTCAGTACGTATCCCACGCCTCGCACAGTGTGGATCAGTGGTTCCCGTCCCGCGTCGATCTTCTTGCGGAGGTAGCTGATGTAGAGCTCGACGACGTGGGCCCGGCCGCCGAAGTCGTAGGACCAGACGCGGTCGAGGATCTGCTCCTTGGACAGGGCCCGGCGCGGATTGCGCATCAGGAAACGCAACAGTTCGAACTCCGTACGGGACAGGTCCACGACCTCGCCCGCGCGGCTCACCTCGCGCGCGTCCTCGTCCATCACCAGATCGGCGAAGACCAGCCGGTGGTCGCTGGGCGCGTGCGTCATGCCGGCCCGGCGCAGCAGCCCGCGCAGCCGGGCCAGTACCTCCTCCAGGCTGAACGGCTTGGTCACGTAATCGTCCCCACCGGCCGTGATGCCCGCGATACGGTCCTCCACCGCGTCCCGGGCGGTCAGGAAGAGTACGCAGATGCCCGGCGCGCGCTCACGCAGCCCGCGCAGCACCGCGAGCCCGTCGATGTCCGGCAGCATCCAGTCGAGCACCACCGCGTCGGGGCGGAAGGCCGCGGCCACCTCCAGCGCCGAGGCGCCGTCGGCCGCCGTACGGACTTCGCAGCCCTCCGCGCGCAGCGCGGCAGCCAGGACATCGGTGAGGTCCCGCTCGTCGTCGACGACGAGCACCCGGGCGGGGGAGCCGTCGGACCTGTTCAGGGCGGGTGGCGAGGTGAAGTTCTGCATGGTGCTCCCAGCATCCCCCGCCGCGGGCGCGGGGCCGTCGGGGAAATGCTCTGAGTATCCTCTGAATGTCCTCGGAAGCCGCCCGTTCAGAGGGTTCTCAGAGGCGGGACGGCGAGGCTGGGCCGCGAACGGTCCAGCTCACCGAGGAGAGACGCCCCCATGGCCGACCTCATGCCCACCCGCGGCGTCGCCGCCCGGCCCGGCCCACGCCATCGCGCCGCCGCGTACCGGCCGCCCAATGGCGCCGGTCCGTCGCTCGTCCTGCTGCTCATCGGGGCCGGCGCCGCCGCAGTTCTGGCCCTGTGGTGGACGGACACGTCCTCCGTGGTCGGCCTCGCGGGCCTGCTCACCGGCGCGGGCCGCATCACCGGCCTCCTGGCCGGGTACGCCTGCGCCGTCCTGCTCGCGCTCATGGCCCGCGTACCCCTGATCGACCACGGGATCGGCACCGACCGGCTGGCCCGCTGGCACGCCTTCGGCGGCCGCTGGACGATCTCCCTGGTCCTGGCCCACACGCTGCTGATCCTGTGGGGCTATGCGCTCACCGGTCGGACCGGCATCGTCGCCGAGACCACCACCGTCGTGCTGAACTACCCCGACATGCTCAAAGCCACCGTCGCCTTCCTGCTGTTCCTGCTGACCGCGGCCGTCTCCGCCCGCGCGGCCCGCCGCCGCGTCAGCTACGAGACCTGGCACCACCTGCACTTCGCCACCTACGCGGCGGTCTTCCTCGCCTTCGGCCACCAGCTCGCCGACGGCGCCGATTTCGCGGGCCACCCACTGGCACAGGCCGCCTGGTACGCGCTGTACGGGACGGTCGCGGTGCTGGTGTGCTGGTACCGCTTCCTCGTACCGGTGCGGTCGGCCCGCCGGCACCGGCTGCGCATCGCCGAGATACGGCCCGAAGCCCCCGGCGTCGTCTCGGTCCACCTCACCGGTGACCGGCTGGACGCACTGCGCGCCCGGCCGGGCCAGTTCTTCCGCTGGCGCTTCCTCGCCCCCGGACTGTGGTGGACCGCCTCCCCGTACTCCCTCTCCGCCCCTGCCGACCCGCGCTTCCTGCGGATCACCGTCAAGGCCGTCGGTCGGCACAGCGCCGCCGTCGCCGGGCTCGCGCCAGGCACCCGCGTCTGGGCCGAGGGACCGTACGGCGGGCTCACCCCGGCCCGTGCCCGCGCCGGCAAGTCGCTCCTCCTCGCGGGTGGTGTCGGCATCACACCACTGCGCGCCCTCTTCGAGACGCTGCCCGGCGACACCGCGCTGATCTACTGGGCCCACCGCCCCCAGGATCTCGCCCTGCGCGGCGAACTCGACGCGATCGCCGCCGCCCGCGGCGCCCGCGTCCGCTACTCCGTCTCGTCCCCGGCCGGGTACGCCCTCCCACTCACGGCCGACGCCTTGACCCAGCAGGTTCCGGACCTCGCCGAACGGGACGTGTACCTGTGCGGCCCGCCCGGCATGACCGACGCCGCCCGGGCCGCCCTCCGCGCTGCGGGCGTACCGCGTCACCGCATCCACCACGAGTCTTTCGCCTTCTGAGGGACTCTTTCGCCCTCTGAGGCCTGTCGGCCGCCCCTGACGTCTTCGTCCTCGTAGCCATTCCAAGGAGACACCGTGCGCAGAGCCGCCGTCACCACGCTCACCAGCGTCGCCGGCATCGTCCTGCTGCTCTCGCTCAAACCGCATCAGGCCACCGCACCGCCCGTGGCTCCCGCACCGTCCGCGGCCCCCGCGCCGTCGTCGGCAGGCGGCACGGGCACCGCCACCGCCCCGACGAGGACCAGCGGCAGCAACGGAACCTTCACCGGTGACGTCGTCAACACGCGCTACGGCCCCGTCCAGGTCGCCGCCACGCTGAAGGGCGGACGGATCACCGCGGTCAAGGTGCTGCAAGTGCCTTCCGCGAACGGCCGCGATCAGCAGCTAGCCGGTTACGCCGTACCGCAGCTGACGCGGGCGGCCCTGACTGCCCAGAGTGCGCACATCGATGCGGTCTCCGGTGCCTCATACACCAGCGAGGGATACATCCAGTCCCTCCAGAGCGCACTGGACCGGGCCCATGCCTGACACCGTTCAGCCCGTCGATACGCCCGGCGGCCGGAGGCCGGCCGCCGCACAACGCTCCCACCGCCCAGGTCTTCACCACGTCGAGCACGTCATGGGCACCGTCTTCTCCTTCGACGTCCGCGACCGGCCGACCCCCGCCATCGCCACCGCACTGCGTGATGCCGTCGCCTGGCTCCACCACGTCGACCGACTCTTCTCGACCTACCGCCCCGACAGCGCCATCAGCCGCCTCGCCCGCGGCGCCACAACGCTCGACCAGGTCCCGGATCTGGTCGAGCACGTGCTCGACCTGTGCGCCGAGGCGGAAACCCGCACCCGGGGCTGTTTCACCACACACCCCGGAGGCCGCCTCGACCCCTCAGGACTCGTCAAGGGCTGGGCAGTGGAAGAGGCCTCCCGCATCCTCCGCGCGGGCGGCGCGGTCAACACGTACGTGAACGGCGGCGGTGACCTTCAGCTCAGTGGCGAGGCATCACCCGGCACGCCCTGGCGCGTGGGTATCGCCGACCCTCACCGCCCCGGCCGCCTCCTCACCACCGTGACCGGCCGCGACCTGGCCATAGCCACCTCCGGCACGACAGAACGCGGCTGCCACATCACCGACCCCCGCACCGGTACGCCAGCGACGGGCATCCTCTCCGCAACCGTGACCGGGCCCCAACTCACCTGGGCTGATGTGTACGCCACGGCGGCGATCGTGCTGGGGCCCGAGACCCATGAGTGGATCGCCGGCATCCCCGGGTACAACGCGCTCACCGTGCCGACCTCTCCCGGGCTCCATTTCACAGCGCGGTGCGAGTAGCCGCCGGCCGCCAGAACAATTACCGCGAGCAGGTGCGCATGAAGGGCCGCCCGCATTCGCGCCGCGTCGAGCGAGCCGAAACAGAACGATCGAAGGTACGACTGCGCCGACCTCCCCGGAAGAGGACGAGTACCCGACTATCCTGGCTCCGGAACGAGCGGGCTCGCAGTCGTCGGGTCCGTGGCCCCCTGAGGGGAGAGGTGCGATGCCGGTATCACCGCTGGACGCAACGACCGTGACGGCTCTTGTTCGTGATGCGACCGCCGCCCCGTCCATGCACAACGCTCAACCGTGGCGCTTCCGGCACCGCGCCGACCACCGCACCCTGCAGCTGTTCGCCGATCTCGAACGGGCGATGCCGCGCAGCGACTCCACGCACCGGGGCCTGCATCTCGGTTGCGGCGCAGCGCTGTTCAACCTTCGGGTCGCCGCCGAACACGCCGGCCTGGAAGCGCGTGTGCACCTGCTGCCCGATGCCGCGCAGCCGCAGCTGCTTGCTGAAGTGCGCCTGAGGGAACGTGAGCCCGCCGATGCGTCCCTCGTCGCTCTGTACCCCGCGATCCGCAGGCGGCACACGAGTCGTTACCCGTTCGCGGACAAGGAGATTCCCGAGGCGGTGCGGGCGGCGCTGAGCGAGGCTGCTCGGCTGGAGGGCGCGCGGCTGGACTTCCCCGGCGCCTGGCACGCGCAGTCGCTGCTGGAACTCGTCGGGGACGCCGAGGGCCGTGACACCCTGGATCCCCGTAACGCCGAAGACCTGAACCGGTGGTCCCGCATCGGGACGGCCGAGGCCGACACCGCCACGGATGGTGTCCCGGATTACGCCTTCGGGCCGCGCAAGTGGTACGGCGGCGCCCCGGTACGTGACTTCGCCGGCCGTCGGCCGGTGGCCGACCGCGCCACGATGACGTTCGAGAACACGCCCCACCTCGCTCTGCTGAGTACCGCCGAGGACGGGACCGAGGACTGGCTCCGCGCGGGACAGGCGCTGGAACGCGTTCTTCTGCTCGCCACCGCGCACGACCTGGCCACCTCCCTCACCTCCCATGCTCTGGAGTGGCCCGACCTGCGGTGGCTGGCCCGAGATCCCCGGTCGGCGACCGGATTCGTGCAGATGGTCCTGCGCCTCGGCTACGGCCCCCAGGGGCCTGCTACGCCCCGCCGCCCGGTGCGAGAGGTGCTCGACGTCGAGTGAGGTGACGGGCGCGGCGGGGCAGTGTCCCGGACGACCGTTGCCGGCGCGCTCGGTGTGCCGTGTCACGTGGCGGCCGTCATGAACGTTTGGGCCCCCACCGCGGATCGATCGCGGCCCATTCGCGTTCCCACTGCTGGGCGCGGCGGTGCTCCAGCCGCAGGCGCATCCCGTACACCACGCACAGCACCAGGCTGGACCAGCCGATTGCCGCCACGGTTCCCACCAGCGCCGCCTCGATGACACTGGTGACCGGGCCGGGAGGCCGTGCGGTGAGCCGGCCGTGCTCGTCGACCCAGACAGTGATCTTCGTGCCGGCCGGCCGATCCGGCTCGACCCGCGTCGTGCCCACCCGCGCCGAGCCATTGCGGTCCTGCCAGCGGACCGTGACGCTCACCTTGTCGTCACCGGTTCGGTAGGCGGTGTCGGCGGACCGGTCGGGTGCGTCATCGACCAGTACCGCGGTGGTCGCAATTCGGCCCTGGCGCTGTTCGCGGAGGGCGTCGCCGGCTGCCCGCCCCGTCGCGATCCCGGCAGTGAGGCCGCCGGCCAAGAGGAGCACGACCGCCATGAGGATGATCCTCGCCTCAAGGATGTCGGAGGGCCGCCTGAGCGGGTTGCTCCGCCAGCGCCACAGCAGTTTCGTGCGCCTCATGGTGGCCTCCTCGGGACCGCGAGCCGGCGCGCTCGCTAAGGCTGGTGTGCGGCTCCCGCCGTAAGCCAGGAGACGGTGCGACTGATGTCCGAACGCGACACGATGCCGAGGAGACTGCCCGTCGTGGGCGAGATGACCAGGGCGCGGCGCCCCGCACCGCTCTCCAGGAGCGGCAGCAGCTTCACCACCGGAGAGTCGGGAAGGGCGGTGGCGACATCGGCCAACGGGCTCATGATGTCGCCGAGCGTGGTGGTGGCGCGGCGGTCCGCCGGGATGCGGTCGATCTGTGTGACGGAGACCAGGCCGACCGGGGCTCCGTCCAGGTCTGCCGAGGCCAGGACGGGAAAGGCCGTATGGCGGTAATAACCGGTAGGCAGATGTGCGAGGAAGTCCTCGACGGTGGCCGTGGCGGGGACGGTGGCAGGGTGCGGCGTCATCACCTGCCGCACCGGGACGCCGGACAGTGTGCTGCGGAGCTGGGCCTGCTGGCCTTCCTCGGTCGCCGTCACGATCATGAACCATCCGATGAGCGCCAGCCAGAGACCCGAAAGGTCACCGCCGAGCAGAACGGAGGCGAAGCCGAGCAGCACCAGCAACCAGCCGACGAACCGTCCGGCGGCGGTGGCGCCCAGAGCGGCCTTCAGCCGGTCGCCGCTGCGCCACCACAGGAACGCCCGCAGCAGCCGACCGCCGTCGAGCGGGGCCGCGGGAAGGGAGTTGAAGACGGCCAGCAGGACGTTGACGGCGGCGAGCCAGCCGACGGCCTCGGCGAGAAGCCGTGGGACGGACAGGCGGTCCAGCCACAGGAACAGTCCGACGAACAGGGCGCCCAATACGGCGCTCGTCAGCGGGCCCACCCCGGCGATACGCAACTCGGCGCGCGGGGACGACGCTTCGTCGCGCAGACGCGCCACTCCGCCCAGCATCCACAGCGTGATGTCCTCGACCTCGACGTGGTTGCGGCGTGCTACGACGGCGTGCGCCAGTTCGTGGGCCAGCAGCGAAGCGAGGAAGACCACGGCGGTGACGAGGGCCACTCCCCAGTAGGCCGCTGCCGAGTAGCCGGGGTGGTTGTCGGGAAGGCGCCCCTGGGCAAGGGCGAGTGTCACCAGCACCAGGATGACCAGGACGCTCCAGTGGACGCCGACCCGCACACCGGCGATCCGGCCGAGGGCGAGTGTTCCCTTCACGTCCCCTCCTTCAGATGCCCAGCGGCCTGACGCGCTGGAGCACCGACGTCTAGGTGGCAGGATTTTCCTGTTCGGCGCTGTTGCAGGTAGGGCAGGTCGCACGGCGGGCGGAACGCTTCCCCCAGGAAGGGCCTGTGCCCATGTCGTGGTGCACTTCCTCGGTCCTGAGAACCAGGTGCTCGGCACAGACTCCCGTGCCGCAGTGACAGCAGACCGCGACCGCTGGGACGCTCTTTCGCTCTTGTGTGCAGTCGAAGCAGTTCATGAAGAGAACCTCGATGCTCGGGCTTCTCACTTCGTCCTACCGTCAGTGTGTGCCACAGCGCCCCACGGCACCGGGGGCCGTTCGGCCTCATGCAGGGGGCGTCCGGCTCACTCGACGTCTATCCGCCGCCCGCTGATGCGGAGCGGACCGATCGACACCCAGAGGGGGCGGTCTCCGCCGGCCCACGGCAACGACGGTGCGCGGGAGTCCAGTTCCTCGGCGGCCGGTCCCGTGACGAGCCGCGCAGGCCCGACCATCAGTACGCTCCAGCCCCGGCTCATGGCCTCGTCGACGTGGTCCACCTGGAGCGCCGCGAGTTTTCCGACAGCTGCCGCGGTGACGGTACCCGGCGCCGTTCGGTACACGACGGTGTCGTCGACCAGGGCATAGTTCACGGGTAACACCTGGGGCCCGTCGGCGGTCGACAGCGCCAGGCGTCCCACGCCGTGAGAAGACACCAGGCGCCGGCATTCCTCGGGCCCGAGCTCATGCAGGCGGGGACGGTTCGCAGCGCGACCCGCCCCCGGCGCCCGCTCCGTCCCGGCGCCTCGTAATGCATCCGGACTGGTCTCCAGGGCGGCCGCCAACCTCAGCACGGTGGCGGAGGACGGGTCGGCCGGTCGCTGCTCCAGGTAGGAGAGGTAGTTCTCGGCCATCCCCGCCCGGTCGGCCACCTCGGCCCGGCTCAGGCCCAGGCGCTGCCGTTCGTGGGCCACGCGACGTCCGAAGTCGCTCCCGGGAGGCGGCGGTTCGGGCACCCTGCCGTGCAAGCCGGAGGACTCGGAAGGGTTCTCCGGCACCTTGGACGGGCGGATGCGAGCGTCCGGCCCGGGATGGACGAGTGTCACCTGGCCGGTGTCCGACCAGCGCACATCGTAGGGAGGGGAGCCGTCCGCGTGATGCAGCCCGACGATCTCTCCGGCCCGCAGGCGGCTTCCGGTGGTGGGGCTCTCCACCACCAGTTCGTCACCGAGTTGGGCTCGCATGTGTGCCACTCTCCTCTCCCGCCGCTTCGTCGCCGGGGCGCTCGGCGGCAGGACTAGGCCGTCAGTACGACTTTCAGTGCGTCCGTTTCGCTCGCCCGCGTGAAGGTGTCGTACGCCTCCACCATCCGCCCGAGGGGGAAGGTGTGCGTGACCATGGGTGCGGTCGGCAGCCGGTCATCGGTGAGCATGCGCAGCAGCGCGGGTGTGGTGCGCGTGTCGACCAGCCCTGTAGTCAGCGTGACGTTCTTGCTCCACAGGTCTTCCAGGTGAAGCGTCGCGGGCTTCTCGTGCACGCCGACGTTGGCCACGTGCCCGCCCGGACGTACCATGCGCACACACATCTCGAAGCTCTCGGGGGCGCCGACCGCCTCGATGACGACGTCCGCTCCCAGGCCGTCGGTGAGGTCGGCGACGAGCTGCCCCGGTTCCTCGCCCTCCAATGCCTTCACGTCCGCGCCGAACGTCCGGGCCGCCGTCAGCCGTGACGGGATGACGTCCACGGCGACGATCCGCGCCGGTGAGAACAGCCGCGCCGTGGCGATGGCGGCGAGCCCCACAGGCCCGGCGCCGACCACCACGACCGTGTCGCCCGGCCGTACAGCGCCGTTCAGCACCCCCACTTCGTAGGCGGTGGGGAAGACGTCGGCCAGCAGTACGGCGTCCTGGTCGCGCACAGCACTCGGCAGCGGATGGACGGACAGGTCTGCGAAGGGCACGCGCACGTACTCGGCCTGTGTGCCGTGGACCGTGTGCCCCAGGATCCAGCCACCCCCTCCGCGGCACTGGCCGTAGGCGCCCACCCGGCAGTAGCTGCACCGGCCGCACGCCGAGATGCACGACACCAGCACCCGGTCGCCGGCCCGCACGCTGCGCACCTCGCCGCCGGTCTCGACGACCTCGCCGACGGCCTCGTGGCCGAGCACCGTTCCCGGCCGCACTTCCGGTACGTCCCCCTTGAGGATGTGCAGGTCGGTACCGCAGATGGTGACGGCCGAGACCCGCACGATCACGTCGGCGGCATCCCGGATCCCGGGCTCCTGCACGTCCTCCCAGGACGACCGGCCCGGTGCGTGGTAGACGTGCGCCTTCATGAGGGACCCCTTCGAACTGTTCGCCCTGTGCGCGGCGATCCGGTACGTCCCCGGCCGTCCGAACCGACTGTGGCTCCAGCTTTCGCGCGTACGGAAATCCGCACCAGGGCCGAACGGGCCCGGCCGTTGCCGACCGGCGGCCGGCCGGTCCAGGAGAAGGCCCTTGCACAGGGCCTGAACGGCCCTGCACGCAGACACCCGGATGCGCGAACGTATCGACGTGCCCTGAGAAGCCCGGAGACGCCCGGGGCGGCGAAAGGACGACACGGTGGATCACCGTCCTGTGGTGGTGGGAGCCGACGGCTCGGCATGGAGCCTGCAGGCCGGGCCGTCGACCGCGCCGCTCGCCCCGGAGGCGGCACACCGAGCGGCCGGAGCCCGCCGGTAACGGGGCCGGCGGCGTATACGTTGGACTCCGCAGGCCGGGGGACAGGGAGACGGTCGACGTGAACGGTGCGGAAGGACGTCCGAGAGCAGTCCGGGGCACATCAGCAGCAGGCCGCCGAGCATCGGCAGGACGTTGCTGCCGCTGCGCTCGGCCGCGGGCCGCTCCGGGTCCGCGCCGGGCTGCTGGAACGCGCCGGTCAGGTTCTTCCAGGCACGCCGGCCGGCCCGCTTGATGACGTAACCGCCGAGCACCACGCCGGCCACCAGCAGGAGGAAGACCGCCAGCCCACCCGCGGCCTCGCCGACCAGGATGAGCAGCCAGATCTCCAGGACGGCCCACGCGGCGATGCCGAGGGGCACCAGACGGCGAGCGCGGGAGCGCTGGGGCGGACGGGAGTGCGGGGGCGTGGTGGCGGACGTCATGACTCAAGTGTGCCTGGTCGGACGGCGTTCGCGGCGACCCTCGTCATGGGCAGGGCCCCTCCCTCTCCCCGACCAGTGGGTGGGACCCCCTCCCCCGCCACCACCGCACACCCCCAAACTAGCCCCGCCACACCCCCGCCGCGGAGTTGTCCACAGCCCCCGTCAACCGCTCTTCTTCCCCCGCAGCTTGTCCAGCCGGGAGCCGACGCCCCAGGCCGTGACCCGCCAGAGGGCCTCCACGACGATGTCGCGGCTCATCTTGCTGTCGCCCCGCTCGCGTTCGACGAACGTGATGGGCACCTCGACGACGTGGTAGCCGGCCTCGACGGCGCGGCGGGCCAGATCGACCTGGAAGCAGTAGCCCTGGGATGCGACCTCGTCCAGGCCCAGCCCCTCCAGCGTCTCCCTGCGGAAGGCCCGGAAGCCGCCGGTGACGTCCCGGATCGGCACATCCAGCAGCAGCCGGGAGTACGTGCTGCCGCCGCGGGAGAGGACCTCGCGGTACTTGGGCCAGTTGACGACCCGGCCGCCGGGCAGCCAGCGGGAGCCCAGCACGAGGTCGGCGCCCTTGAGCGCGGTCAGCAGCCGGGGCAGTTCCTCGGGCTGGTGGGAGCCGTCGGCGTCCATCTCCACCAGGACGTCGTAGCCCTGCTCGATGCCCCACTGGAAGCCGGCCAGGTAGGCGGCGCCGAGCCCCTCCTTGCCCTTGCGGTGCAGGACGTGCACGTGGTCGTCGTCGGCGGCCAGTTCGTCGGCGAGCTTGCCCGTCCCGTCCGGGCTGTTGTCGTCCGCGACCAGTACGTGCGCGTCGGGCACCCCGGCGCGCACCCGATCGACGACCGGCTTGATGTTCTCCGCCTCGTTGTACGTCGGAATGATCACCAAGGTGTCGCCCAGCGGTCCGTACTGCCGCTGCCCGCCGTCCTGTCGGCCGTCTGTCACTGCTGCCCCTTCTCGTCCTTCGTACGCCCGCGCCGGCCGAGTACGAACGCGGCAGCGCAGGACAGAAGGCCCACCATAGCGATCACCCATTCCGGAGACGCGCCGACGCGGTCGGCGACCGTCTTTTCCTCCCGCAGCGGAAGGCTCGCGCTGACCACGCCCCGGGTGAATTCGGGGATGCGGTGGGTGACTTCGCCGTCCGGGGCGACCACGGCGCTGATGCCGCTGGTGGCGGCGGTCACGACGGCGCGGCCGTGCTCGACGGCGCGCAGCCGGGACATCGCGAGCTGCTGCTCGGGCTGTCCGGTGCGCCCGTAAGTGGCGTTGTTGGTCTGCACGATCAGGGCGCGCGCTCCGGCGTTCACGGTGTCGTGCACGATCTCGTCGTACGCCACCTCGAAGCAGATGACGTCGCCGAGCTTCGCGCCCGCCATGTCCAGGACGCCGGTGTGGTCGCCCGGGTAGAAGTCGCGCGGCACCCGCTGGAGGCGGGTGATGACCTTGCTCAGCTGGTCCCGGAAGGGCACGTACTCGCCGAAGGGCACCGGGTGCTGCTTGGTGTACTCGGCGCCGGGGCCGGACTTCGGGTCCCAGACGATGCCTTCGTTGAAGACGTAACCGGGCTTGGTCGGGTGGTCCACGAGGGCGCCGACCAGGACCGGGACGCCGATCGCGCGCACCGCCTCGTCGATGCGGGCCTTCGCCTCCGGGTACTGGAACGGGTCCAGGTCGGAGGAGTTCTCCGGCCAGATGACCAGGTCCGGCTTCTTCGCCCGGCCCGCCTTCACGTCGGCGGCCAGCTTCTCGGTGGCCGAGGCGTGGTTGTCGAGGATCTGCATGGGGCGGCCGAGGAAGTCCATGCCGGGCTGCTGGACGTTGCCCTGGACCACGGCGATGTTCAGGTGGTCGGTGGCCTTGGTCGGTACGGGGACGGCGTATCCGGCCACGGTGAGCGCCGCGGCCAGCCCGAAGGCCTCCAGTGCGGGGACCGCCCGGCGCAGTCGTGTGCCGCCGCCCTCGGCCTTCTTGCGCAGCCCCCACAGGGTCGCGACGACCGCGGCGACCAGGGTGCCGACGAGGGCGACGGCGAAGGTCACCAGGGGCGCGCCGCCGAGCGCCGCGAGCGGGGTGAAGGGCGTGCCGGTGTGGGCGAAGGCGAGCCGGCCCCAGGGGAAGCCCCCGAAGGGCACGCGGTCGCGGGCCCATTCCTGGGCGACCCACAGGCAGGCCGCCCACAGGGGCCAGGCCTTCAGCCGCGAGGTCATGGCGAGACCCGCGCCCATCAGCGCCACGAAGACGGCCTCGGCGAAGGACAGGCCGACCACGGCGTCCCAGCCGACGACGTGGAGCCACTTCAGCAGCAGGAAGAAGAAGGGCCAGCCGAATGCGAGGCCGGTCCAGGCCGCTTGACGGGCCGTACGGCCGCGGGTGAGGAGGCTGAATGCCGCCACGGCCACGAAGGAGAGCGGCCACAGGTCGTACGGCGGGAAGGCCAGCCCGAGGGCGAGTCCGGCGAGGATCGCGAGCACCGTGCGGGGCGTCTCGCGGCGCACGAGGGCGGCGAGGCGGCGCAGGCGGCCGGGGCGTCGGCCGGCGGCGTCGGACGCCCCGGTGGCCGCCGGGCCGCCGTCGGCGGCGGGGCCGTCGGCGCCGGGCCCCTGGGCAGGGCCTGGCACGGCTTCGGCGGTGGTTTCGGAGCCCGATGGCACGGTCGCGGCCTTCCTGCAGGTCGTGCGGTGGTGAGCCGACGGTACAACGGGGCGCGGGCCTGCGGGACGCCGGTGGCAGGTACGGATGTGCGCGGTCGCTCTCGGTGACGGCGACGGCGGAGGTACGCGATGATCCGCGGGGTCCGCGGGGATCCGCGGTGCGGGGCGGGGTTGCGCGGGTGGGGTGGATCCGCGGTGCGGATAGGGGCCCGGAGCCCTTCGGGCCGGCCTGGGACCCGCTGGCTGCGGGTCGACCGAGAGCCGTTGTCTACTGAGCGTCCGGGCCCCACCCGGGTCGCACCCTCCCCCACGCTCTTGAGGAGCAGGGGGTACCCCCTCCCGGCTGAAGCCTGTCCGTCGCTTCCGTGCCGCAGGGGTGGACCTGGCTCCCAGTTGTGGTGCGCCTGCGCGGCGCACCACCCCATGGCCCAGCTGCGTTCGACGGCTGCGCGGAGGTCTGCCGGTCGGACGTCCTTGTGGTGGACTCGGCCGAACCTACCGGCCGACGACGGCCTGCTGTCAACAGCTGTTCTACCTGCGTCGTTTTTGCGTTCAACCAGGTCAGTGCCGAACTGCCGCAGGTAGGGCGAGTACTCGCCGGGCACGACGCCCGGCGGTACCCGCCACGGGAGGTTCACTCATTCGGCCGCTGGAAGACCGTCCGGCCGCCGACGACCGTCCGCAGGCACTGTGGCAGCTCCCGGCCGGGGGTGAGGTCGGGCAGGCCCGGGGTGCCGGAGCGGGGGTCGGTCGACCAGCGTTCGACGCGCTCGTCGGGGGCCTGGACGATCAGCTCGCCGGTACGCCAGACCGCGTAGTCGGCCGGCGCTCCCGGTACCAGTACGCCCGCGTCGTCGCGCCCGACGGCCCGCCAGCCGCCCCGGGTGTGCGCGGTGAACGCGGCGCGCGCGGAGATGCCGTGCTCCGGGGTGCGGTGGAAGACGGCGGCGCGGATCGTGCCCCAGGGGTCGAGCGGGGTGACCGGGCTGTCGGAGCCGAGGGCGAGCGGCACTCCGGCCTTGAGCAGCGCTGCGTACGGGTTGAGGGTGCGGGCGCGTTCGGCGCCGAGCCGGGCGGCGTACATGCCGTCGGCGCCGCCCCAGAGGGCGTCGAAGGCGGGCTGCACGGAGGCGGTGAGGGCGAGTTCGGCGAAGCCCGCGATGGTGTCGGGGGTGAGCATTTCGCAGTGCTCGACGCGGTGCCGGGCGGCGCGCACGCGGTCGAGGCCGATGCGCCCGGCGGCCGCTCGTACGCCGTCGACCACGGCGGTCACGCCGGCGTCGCCGATGGCGTGGAAGCCGGCCTGGAGCCCTGCTTCGGTGCAGGCGGCGACGTGTGCGGCGACGGTGTCCGCGTCGAGCAGGGCCTTGCCGGCGTGGGTGGCGTCGGCGTAGGGGGCGCACAGGTGGGCGGTGTGCGAGCCGAGGGAGCCGTCGGCGAACAGGTCGCCGGCGGCGCCGACGGCGCCCAGCTCCCTGATCCGCTCCGCTTCCTTTGCGTTTGTGATGATCTCGCCCCAGTAGCCGACGACGCGCGGGCCGTCGCCCTCGGCGGCGCGGGCGAGCAGGGCGAGGAGGTCGTCCTCGCCGGAGATCTCGGGGCCCGCGCACTCGTGGACGGTGCCGATGCCGAGGGAGGCGGCGTGCGCGAGCGCGGCCTCTTGTGCGGCGGCGCGCTGGGCCGGGGTGACGGTGGCGTGGGCGGCCTCGCGTACGGCGTGGTGGGCGTCGCCCGTGAGCGGCCCCGCGGGGTCGAAGCCGGCGCGTTCCCGCAGGCCGGGCACGAGGTCCTGAAGAGCGGTGGTGACCACGGCGGAGTGCACGTCGATGCGGCAGAGGTAGAGCGGGCGGCCGCCGGTGGCCTCGTCCAGCTCGGCACGGGAGGGCGCACGTCCCTCGGGCCAGGCGGTGGCGTCCCAGCCGTGGCCGAGGAGCACGCGGTCGGCGGGGCGTGCGGCGGCGAAGGAGCGGATGCGCTCCAGGGCGGCGGAGAGGGAGCGGGTGTCGCTGAGGTCCAGGCCGGTCAGCGCGAGCCCGGTGGCGGTGGTGTGCACATGTGCGTCAGTGAACGCAGGAGTGACGAGTGCACCGTCGAGGTCGATCACCTCGTCGACCCCGTCGACGAAGGAGTCGGCGGCGCCCTCCGAGCCGACCCAGGCGACCGACCCGCCCTCGACGACCATGGCGGTGGCGAAGGGGTCGGCCGGGCTGTGGACCTCGCCGCCGCGCAGCAGGACGGTGCGGTCGGGGGCCGGTGCGGGGGTGCGTTCACTCATACCGGACAGTTTCGCCCCTGCGCGTGCGGGGCGATCGCGCGGGGTCGGTACCGCGTGGCCGGATCCGTACGGGCCGGCCGGCCGCGGCCCTCCCCCCGCGCGTCCACCGGGGTCAGATGCGGGGCGGGCGGGCCTCGTACGGCGTGGACAGCACCACGGTCGTACGGGTCGAGACGCCGGCCAGCGTGCGGATGCGGGTGAGCAGGTGCTCCAGCTCCAGCGGGGCGGCGACCCGGACCTTGAGGATGTAGTTCTCGTCGCCCGCGACGCTGTGGCAGGCCTCCAGCTCGGGCACCTCGGCCAGCCGCTCGGCGATGTCGTCCGGGGCGCTCGGGTCGAAGGGTTTGACCGAGATGAAGGCGGTCAGCGGCAACCCCACCGCCTCGGGGTCGACGATGGCGGCATAGCCGCGAATCACGCCGCGCTGCTCCAGCCTGCGCACGCGCTGATGCACCGCCGAGGTGGACAGGCCGGTGGCCTTGCCCAGGTCGGTGTAGCTCATCCGCCCGTCCTTGACGAGAAGATCCACGATTTGTCGGTCCAGCTCCTCCACACGATCAACCTACTGTGCCGGGGCGCTGCGGCGCAGCTTGCGCCGGATCGTGGACATCGCACGCCCCCTCTGTGACGAACACCACACCCATCACTCCGCGTCCGAAGCGTTGCCGAGATTATGCACAGGAGAGGCAGGGAAATGCTGGTGGTGGTCGAGGCCGCCCGACACCGGATGATGGCGGTATCTCGCAGCCCACCCGAGGGGGATGGACATCATGCGACGCCCGAAGCAGGAATCCACGCTGGAGAACACCGCCGCCCAGGAGGGCGACAGTTTCCGCGACGACGACTTCCACGACGCTTTCGACACCGTCGAGCTGTACCGGGTCACCTGCCCGGACTGCGCGCAGCCCATTGCGCTGCTCGCCGACGAGGACACGCTGCCCGAGCACGCGGTCTGCTCCTCGCCGTGGAACCCCTTCGGCCTGACGGTCTGCCAGGGGTCCGGCCGGGCCGTGTCCGAGACGGACTCGCCGGACGACGCGCTGGCGCCCCAGGAGCACGACAGCGGCATGCTGCTGACGCTCCCGGCGGGCCTGAACTGGCGCACCCAGCCCTTCTCCCACGTGGGTGGCCCCGGCTCCCGGCCGGTGCGGGTGCCCGTGATGCGCCGGCGCCTCTGAACGCCCCCGGGCGCGAGAAGAACCGTGCGAGTGAGCCGCAGGACTCACTCGCGCGCCTTTGACACCGGTACGCCCCGGCCGCCCGGCCCGCGCGTGACGTACCGTCAGCGGTTCTCCGGCCCTGTCAGCGGCCCTCCGGGCCCGTCAGTTGCCGTGCGATCACCATGCGCTGGATCTGGTTGGTGCCCTCCACGATCTGCAGGGCCTTCGCCTCGCGCATGTAGCGCTCGGCCGGGAAGTCGGCGGTGTAGCCGTACCCGCCGAGGAGCTGGACCGCGTCGGTGGTGACCCGCATCGCCATGTCCGTGCAGAAGAGCTTGGCCATCGCCGCTTCCTTGGTGAAGGGGCGGCCCTCGTCCCGCAGCCGGGCCGCGGTGAGGTAGAGCGACCGGCCGGCCGCCAGTTGGGTGGCCATGTCGGCGAGCATGAAGCGCAGGCCCTGGAAGTCGGCGAGCGGGCGGCCGAACTGACGGCGCGTCGTCATGTACGCCAGCGCCTCGTTCAGCGCCGCCTGCGCCACGCCCACGGCACACGCGGCGATCCCGAGCCGGCCGGAGTCCAGCGCGGCGAGCGCGATGGCGAAGCCCTGGCCCTCCTCGCCGATCCGCCGCGCGTCCCCGATCCGTACGCCGTCGAAGTGGACCTGTGCGGTGGGGGACCCCTTCATGCCCATCTTGCGCTCGGGTGGTGCGGCGCTCAGCCCCTCGGCGTCGCCCGGGACCAGGAACGCCGTGATGCCGTGCGCGCCCGCTCCCCCGGTGCGGGCGAGGACGGTGTAGAAGTCGGCGACGCCGCCGTGGGTGGTCCACGCCTTGGTGCCGTCGAGGACCCAGTCGCCCCCGGCGCGGGTGGCGCGCGTGGTGAGGGAGGCCGCGTCCGATCCGGCGACCGGCTCGGAGAGGCAGTAGGCGCCGAGGAGGCCGCCGCCGAGCATCGCGGGCAGGTGCTCGGCGCGCTGCTCCTTGGTGCCGTACGCGGCGAGCGCGTGGCAGGACAGGGTGTGCACGCTGACGCCGAGGCCGACGGTGAGCCGGGCCGCGGCCAGCTCCTCCAGGACCTGGAGGTAGACCTCGTAGGGCTGGCCGCCCCCGCCGAACTCCTCGGCGTACGCCAGGCCGAGCAGGCCCGACTCCGAGAGCAGGGTGAACAGTTCGCGGGGGAAGTGCCCCGCCGCCTCCTCCGCCGCCGCGCGGGGCGCGATCTCCCGCGCGGCCAGGTCGCGTACGAGCGTCATCAGCTGGCGGGCTTCGTCGGTGGGCAGCCTGCGGTCCACGGGCCCGGGGCCGTACTCGGTCATGGCGGCGCTCTCCTCCCTGTCGGGCGATGCGGCAGCGCGCCGCCCGGGTGGTGCGGCGCGGCCGGTTGCCCACCGCCGCGGTGATGGTCCCTCTCCGGATCGCGGAAGGCGACGACCTGCGGCGGTGGCGCAGGGAGTATGCCCGGTACGGCGGTGTCCGTCACCGGTTGATCGACTTCTTCCGATGGTCGTCCGGGGGTCGGCGGGAGTTCAGCAAATTGGTCCAAACCATTGACCGAGTTGGTCTAGTCCTTCTACCTTCTCCCCCGACGCTCCACGCGTTCGGCGCCACTGCGGACGCAGGTCACAGCACTCTCCCCTCGATGGACCCCCACTCCGAGGAGCAACCATGCTCAGACCGCACAAGAAGCGCCTCTCCCGCGGACTCGCCGCGGTCGCCGCGGGTCTCTGTACGGCGGCGCTGACCGCCGGCGGACTCGCCGGAACCGCCACGGCGGCCACCGCGGACTCCGCCGCCGCGCAGCCCGCCGCCGCCACGAAGGCCCCGGCCCAGCCCGCCTCGGCGGGCGCAGGGACCACGGCGGCCGGGAACAAGGTGGTCGGCTACTTCACCAACTGGGGTGTCTACCAGCGCAATTACCACGTCAAGAACATCGAGACCTCCGGCTCGGCGGCCAAGCTGACGCACATCAACTACGCCTTCGGCAACGTCACCGGCGGCAAGTGCGCGATCGGCGACTCCTACGCCGACTACGACAAGGCCTACACCGCCGACCAGAGCGTCGACGGCAAGGCCGACACCTGGGAGAACGGCGCGCTGCGCGGCAACTTCAACCAGCTGCGCAAGCTCAAGGCGCTGCACCCGAACCTCAAGGTGATCTGGTCCTTCGGCGGCTGGACCTGGTCCGGCGGGTTCGCCGAGGCCGCCAAGAACCCGGCGGCGTTCGCGCAGTCCTGCTACGACCTGGTCGAGGACAAGCGCTGGGCGGACGTCTTCGACGGCATCGACATCGACTGGGAGTACCCCAACGCCTGCGGCCTGACCTGTGACACCAGCGGCCGCACCGCCTTCACCAACGTCATGAAGGCGCTGCGCGCGAAGTTCGGCAGCTCCAACCTGGTGACCGCGGCGATCACCGCCGACGCCTCCTCCGGCGGCAAGATCGACGCGACCGACTACGCGGGCGCCGCCCAGTACGTCGACTGGTACAACCCCATGACGTACGACTACTTCGGCGCCTGGGACGCGAAGGGTCCGACGGCCCCGCACTCGCCGCTGACCTCGTACAGCGGCATCCCGAAGGCCGGCTTCAACACCGCCGACACCACCAAGAAGCTCAAGGGCCTGGGCATCCCGGCCGACAAGCTGCTGCTGGGCATCGGCTTCTACGGGCGCGGCTGGAGCGGCGTCACGCAGGCCGCACCGGGCGGCACCGCGACCGGCGCGGCCCCGGGCAAGTACGAGGCGGGCATCGAGGACTACAAGGACCTCAAGGGCCGCTGCCCGGCGACCGGCAAGGTCGGCGGCACCGCGTACGCCAAGTGCGGTGACCAGTGGTGGAGCTACGACACCCCGGAGACCATCGGTACCAAGATGGCCTTCAAGAACGAGCAGGGCATGGGCGGCACCTTCTTCTGGGAGCTGAGCGGGGACACCGCGAACGGTGAGCTGATCAAGGCGATCAAGTAACACCCGGGACGGAGCGCACCAAGGGCGGGAGGCCGCGGCCTCCCGCCCTTCGTCGTCCTCACCGGCACCTCCGACCGCCTCGTGCAGCACTGTTGACGCACCGTCAACAACGGCCCTAGTCTCTCGGCATTCCCTTTGTTACCGCAGGTAACCGCACGTCAGCGCTGTGACCGAACGCCATACGCCATGACCGAGCGCTCCTCGGGGAGGAAGCAGTGGACAGCGATCAGCGGGCCGTACCGGAAGGCCGCACGTCCTGGAAGAAGAGCGCGGCCGTGGCCGTACCCGCCGTGCTGGCCGTCGGGGCACTGGCGACCGTGATGGCGCAGGGCGTGCTCGCCGCGTCCTTCGCCGTGTCGGGCACCAACTTCCAGGTCACCTCCTCGAAGTTGACCAGTGACGGGCTGGCCTCCTACGTACACACCGACCGGGCCGCCGACGGCACCGGCCACCCGGTGGCCCTGCTCGGCATCGGCCGCGCGAAACTCACCGACATCTGCCAGTCGGCCCAGGTCAAGACGCCGGTGGGCCCGGTGGTCTTCAAGCTCACCGCGGGCGGCGACGCGGGACCCGTCACCGCCGACAACCTCGTCATCGACGGCGAGGACCTGGTCGGCGACGCGCGCTTCGGCACCGCGCAGATCGGCCGGGACGCCTCGACGCTGGACGAAGTGCCGGGCATCCGCGGCCCGCAGGGCAAGTTCGGACTGCAGGCCGGTGACATCGAAGTCGCGGGCGTGCGGTCCCACGCCTGGTCGGCCACCGGCGGCGACTTCCGGCTCAAGGGCCTGAAGCTCGGCGTCGGCCTGGGCGGCGAGAAGTGCTTCTGAGGCGCCCCCGGCTACCGGCCCGGATGACGGCCCGGATGACGGAGCGGCTGACGGTCCGGATGACGGAGCGGCTGCCGTGGCCGGCGGCGCGGGCCCGGTTCCGCAGGTGGCGCCGGACCCGGCCGTTCTGGGCCGGGCTGCTGCTCGTCCTCGGCGGCGCCGAGCTGCTGCTCGTGCCGCTCTCCCCGCTGGGCGTCCTGGTCAGCCTGGGCATCGGCGGGCTCGCCGCGCTCGGCATCGGACTGGCGCTGATCGTGGCCGGACTGTTCCTGTGGTGCACGCCCGGCGCGCGGCACTACGTGAGCATCAACGCGCTGCTCCTGTCCGTGCTCTCCTTCGCGGCCACCAACCTCGGCGGCTTCCTGGTCGGCATGGGGCTCGGCATCGCCGGCGCGGCGATGGGCTTCGGATGGACACCACTGCCCGCGGAGCCGGACCCCGCGGCGCAGCAGGACGCCGCCCGCCCGCCCGACCGTACGGGCCCGCGTACCGCCCTCGCCGTGGCGCTCCCGGTGACCCTGCTGGTCACGCTCGGCACGCCGGCCACCGAGGCGCGCGCCGCCGGGCCCGGCGTCCCCGCGCCCGCCGCCGTCCCCACCGTCACCACCAGCCGTTTCGCGCCGAAGGGCTTCACGGTGGCCGGGGTCGAGGAGGTGCCCACCGCGCGCGGCCCGGTCCGGGCGATGGTGCTGCGGATGAAGGCCGCGGCGCTCTCCGACTACCGGCTGCTCACCCGCGACGGCCGTGAGGAGCTGGGGCTGGGCGCGAAGACGCTGGAGCTCAGCGGGGACGTCACGCTCTACCTGACGAAGTTCAGCGGCTGTGTGGAGGGCGTGCTCTGCCTGACCTTCACGCCCGACCGGCTGCCCGTGCCGCCGCTCGTACCGCCCTTCGTGTACCTGACGGACGTCTCCGCCGAGCAGGCGCTGGTCACCTCGGATGTGATCACCGCCGACGGCCTGCGGCTGCGCGCCGGCGCGCCGGCCCATGCCGCCCGTGCCGACGGCGGCGGGACCGCCTCCCCGCCCGCGCCGCGGCCCGCGCCGGACGGCTGGCGCCGCGCGGAGGCGGACGACTGACCGACCGGATCCGCCGGCGCGACTCCCGGGCGATCCGGGTCGCGTCGATCCGGTTCCGCGCCTCGGTCCAGCGGGTGATGACCGAGAGGTGGTTGCGGACCGTACCCACGGACACGGACCGTGCCCACGGACGGACAGTCGGGCGGCGATCCCCCGTCCGGGGGGGAGCGGCCGGCCCGCGCGACGCCCTCGATGTCCGCGTCGGCCCGGCCGGTGAGCCGCCCGTGGGGCCGGTCGAGCCGCCCCGTGGATTTATTCGCGAAATTTTCGGGAACGGCGGAACCTCTCGGCGGGTCCGGCCGTTGTACAGAGTGAGGCCCCGCATCATCCCCCGTGTGCGGGGCCTCACCAATGCCGCCGACCCGCTGCCGACCCGCTACCGGCAGTGGACCCGGGCTCCTACGCCTCGTCCTGGACCAGGCGGTCCAGCATCGTCTGGAAGTCCTCGTCGACGATCACCCGCAGCCCGTCCCCGTCCGGTTCACTCAGCCGGGTCATCGCGCCCCGGCGCCACCAGAACACGTTCGGGGTGATCGCGCCCGCCGAGTCCTCGTGCCCCGCGGCGGCGAACTGCGCCATCGCCTGGAGCGCCGGGATCACCTGGGCGTCGTGGATCCGGTGGAAGGCCAGCTGGTGCCGGAAGGGCAGCGCCACCAGCGCGCCGTCCGGGGTCAGCGGCGCGCCGGTCAGCCGCTCCGCCAGCTCGTCGAGGACCAGCACCCGGCTGGCGGTGAAGAAGGAGTCGCCGAGCACCACTTCGAAGGCCGAGCCGTCGCCCCGGCGCACCGTCTCGTGGCCCTCGACGGGCAGCGCCCGCAGGTTGTTCAGCGCCCGGATGCGCAGCTCGGCGATGTCCCCGATGTCCAGCAGCGAGTCCTCGCCGAGCATCTGCACGGCCTCGGGGAGGTCGAGCGCCAGCACCTCGCGCAGGCCGGGGGCGAGCGGCCGGGCGTACCGGAAGGCGTCGGAGGCGGGCAGCGAGTCCTCGGCGACGACGCGCGGGAAGAGGCGGGCCCGGATCTCGTCCTCGGACAGCGTCTCCAGCGGCTGGGGGCCGTCCATCGTACGGAGGACCTTGCCGACGTGGTCCCGGACGAGCGCGGGCCAGGCGCGCTCGCCGCGCCGGTCGCGGTGGCAGACGGCGGCGAGGTTGCCGAGGCCGAACTGCCGGCCCGCCGAATCGGTGACCATACCGGCGTACACGGTCACTTCCAGGCCCTGCTCGGCGAAGGCCGACCGCACCTGGCTGCGGAAGCTCCCGCCCTCCCGGTCGGAGAAGAATCCGAACTCCGCGTCGCGCGGGGTGTCGCGCGGATCCCTCTTCGGTCCGCGGCGGAACAGGCCCATCTCTTCCTCTTCCTCCCGGCGACAGCCACGAATGCGCCGATGGTAGCCGCCCGCCGGTCCGGCCTCGACCGCGCGTGACGCCGTCCGGAGCACGTACCGGAACCCGCCTCCCGACATCGTCACGAGCGGATTCGGGGCTTCGGGATGCGCGGCGGGCGGCGGGGGGACAGCCTGGGGGTATGACCACACATCCACCGGTGATCGTGTATCCGCCCGCGGCCGGTGGGCGGCGGGTGACCATTCACGGCCAGATCGTGGGGCTCGCCCACGGCCGTGGGGACGTCGCGGAGTTCCTGCGCCGGGCCGGGGTGTCCGATGCCGCGGAGATCCCACTGGGCGATCCCGCGCTCATCGAGTGGCGCGGCGGTGACCTGGACCATTGGCCGCGGGACGAGTGAGCGCGGCGCGCCTGCGGGCCGCCGCACGCCGGGCCCGCGTACCGGCCTCCGCACGCCTGGCGGGGGCCGGTACGTCCGTCAGCGGTCCGCCCGGTCCGGCTCCGCGCGGCCGCGCAGCGGGTCCAGGCGTTCGCGGACCCAGCGTTCCACGTCGCCGACGTGGCGGCCGGCGGCGGTGAAGGCCGCCAGGCTGTCGCGGGAGCGCAGCGCGGCGTAGATGTCCATGTGCTGCTGGTGGGTCCAGCAGAGGACGTCCGACTTGACCAGGGCACGCCAGATGCGGGCCCTGGCGGTGCGCTGGGTGACGGAGGAGACCAGCGACGACAGCGTGCGGTTGCCGGCCGCGGCGACGATGTCCGCGTGGAAGGCGAGGTCCTCGCGGACCAACTCCTCCGGGTCCTGCAGGGTGCGCATCCGCTCGATGCGCTCCAGCAGCCCGTCCAGCGCGGCGTCGTCGATGCGGGTGGCCGCCAGCGCGGTGGCGCCGGGCTCCAGGACCTTGCGGCACTCCAGCATCTCTTCCAGGCCGGTGTCCTGGGCCAGGTCCAGGAAGCTGCCGAGGGCGCTGAGCAGCCGCTCCGGGTGCAGGTCGGTGACGAAGGTGCCGTCCCCGCGCCGTACGTCCAGCACCCCCGCCATGGCCAGCGCGCGCACGGCCTCGCGGAGCGAGGGGCGGGACAGCTCCAGTTCGGCGGCGAGCACCGCCTCCGGGGGGAGGCGGTGGCCGGGCGCGAACTCACCGCTCTCGATGCGCTTGCGCAGCCGGCCGATCGCCTCGTCGACGACGCTGCCGCCGGTCCCGTCGCCGCGGCCCGGCCGCTCTTTCTTGGTGGGCATGGACGTCAGGATGCCACCCGGTCGCCGCCGCTCCAGACCGGGCCGTCCGGGAAGCGGTGGGCGTCCAGCGTCGCGCGGCGGATCCGCGCGCTGTAGCCGGGGGCTTCGGGGACCAGGTAGCGCGAGCCGCGGACGCGTACCGGGTCGTGGAAGTGCTCGTGGAGGTGGTCGACGTACTCGATGACGCGGTTCTCCATGGAGCCGCTGACGGCGATGTAGTCGAAGATCGAGAGGTGCTGGACGAGTTCGCAGAGGCCGACGCCGCCGGCGTGCGGGCAGACCGGCACCCCGTGCGCCGCGGCGAGCAGCAGCGCGGCGACGGCTTCGTTGACGCCGCCGAGCCGGCAGGCGTCGATCTGGCAGATGCCGATGGCGTCGGCCTGGAGGAACTGCTTGAACATCACGGCGTTGTGGGCGTGTTCGCCGGTGGCGACGTGGGTGGGGCCGATCCGCCGGGCGATGGTGGCGTGGCCGAGGACGTCGTCGGGGCTGGTGGGCTCCTCGAACCACCAGATGTCGAACTCGGCCAGCGCCTTGGCCCAGGCGATCGCCTCGTCGACGCCGAGGGTCTGGTTGGCGTCGATCATCAGGCGGCGGTCCGGGCCGATGATGTCGCGGGCGATGCGGCAGCGCCGGATGTCGTCCTGGAGGTCGGCGCCGACCTTGAGTTTGACGGAGTCCCAGCCCGCGTCGACGGCCTCCTGGCAGAGCCGGGCGAGCTTGGCGTCGTCGTAGCCGAGCCAGCCGGCGCTGGTGGTATAGGCGGGGTAGCCGTGTTCCCGTACGTACGCCTCTCGTTCGGCCCGTCCCGCGGCCTTTTCCGCCAGCATGGCCAGCGCGTCCTCGGGGGTGAGCGCGTCTTTGAGGTACCGCCAGTCCACCAGGTCGACGATCTGCTGCGGCGTCATGTCGGCGAGCAGCTTCCAGACCGGCTTGCCCGCCTGCTTGGCGGCCAGGTCCCAGGCGGCGTTGAGGACGGCCGCGGTGCCGAGGTGGACGGCGCCCTTGTCGGGCCCGAGCCAGCGCAGTTGGCTGTCGCCGAGCAGGTGGCGGGAGAAGCCGCCGAGGTCGCCGGTGATCTCCTCGACCGTCCTGCCGACGGCCCGTTCGCCGATCGCGCGGGCGGCGTGGACGGCGAGGTCGTTGCCGCGGCCGATGGTGAAGGTGAAGCCGTGGCCGTCGGGGACGTCGGCGGCGTCGGTCTTCAGGACGACGTACGCGGCCGAGTAGTCCGGGGCCTCGTTCATGGCGTCCGAGCCGTCGAGCTGCCGTGAGGTGGGGAAACGGACGTCGATCGTCTCGACGTCGACGATACGGGCGGTCATCGGCGCTCACTCCTGTACGGGTGCGTCGGGTGACGGGTGATGCGGTGCAGCGCGACCAAGATGTCAGATGTCTGCATCGCCGACCAGATGTTTCCCGCAGAAAAATTGCCGGTGCACGGAGTATTGCCGGACAGGCGCACGGCTCGTACGGTCCAGCGGTCAGATGTCTCCCTCTGGAGGTCAGATGAACGCGGACACCGTGCGCCGGAAAGTGGCCAGGCGCCTGCTCCCGCCCCTCTTCCTGATGTTCGTGCTCAGCTTCCTGGACCGCACGAACGTCGCGCTCGTCAAGACACACCTGGCCACCGACGCCGGGATCGACGCGGCCGCGTACGGCTTCGGCGCCGGTGTCTTCTTCGTCGGCTACGCGCTGCTCGGCGTGCCCTCGAACCTGGTGCTGCACCGCTGGGGCGCCCGCCGCTGGCTCGCCGTGCTGATGTTCGTCTGGGGCCTGCTGTCCTGCGCGATGGCCCTGACCAGCAGCCCGACCGGCTTCTACGTGCTGCGCTTTCTGCTCGGCGCGGCCGAGGCCGGTTTCTTTCCCGGCGTGATCCTTTACATCACATATTGGTTCCCGGCCGCCGACCGTGGGAAGGCGACCGGCATGTTCCAGTCCGCCGTGGCCGTCTCCAGCATCATCGGCAATCCGGTGGGCGGTTACCTCATCGGGCTGCACGGCCTGGCGGGGCTGGACGGCTGGCAGGTGATGTTCCTGCTGGAGGGGGCGCCGACGGTGTTGCTGGCGCTCGCCGTGCCGTGGCTGCTCACCGACCGCCCCGAGGACGCGCGCTGGCTGACCGACGAGGAGAAGGCGCTGCTGACCGCGCGGATCGAGGCGGACCGCCCGGCGGACGACGCGCAACCACCGCGCCGGATCCGGGAGATCGTCGGCGACAGCCGCGTACTGCGCCTGATGTTCGTGTACTTCGCGATCCAGATCGGCGTCTACGGGGTCACCTTCTGGCTGCCCGCGCTGGTCGGCCGGATCGAGGGGCTGAACGACGTCGGCATCGGCTTCGTCTCGGCGCTGCCCTGGGTGTGCGCGCTGCTGGGCGTACTGGTCCTGCCCTGGCTGTCGGACCGCAGCGGCAACCGGCGCGGCCCGCTCCGCCTCGCCCTGATCCTCACCGCGGCCGGCCTGATCGGCGGGGCGCTGCTGCCGCCGGTGCCGGCGGTCGCGGCCCTGTGCGTCGCGGCGTTCGGCTTCCTCGGCGCCCAGCCGGTGTTCTGGACCGTGCCGCCGACGCTCCTCACCGGCGTGCAGATGGCCGGCACGATCGCGCTGATCTCCGGCTTCGGCAACCTCGGCGGCTTCCTCGGCCCGTACGTCATGGGCGTCACCGAGTCGGCCACCGGCTCCGGCACCAACGGCCTCTACGCCATCACCCTGATCGTCGCCGCCGGCGCCGCGGTCGTCACCGGCTTCCGCTGGGCAGGGCTGCGCGCCTCCCCCACCACACAGCAACAGCAGACCGAGAAGGAGGAGATCACCGATGACCCGCATCGTGCGCTTCGCTGACACCACGGGTGTGGTCCGCACCGGACTCGCGGACGACAGCGGCGCGATCCGCATCTTCCCCGGCGCGCCGCAGGTGGCCCGGCTGCTGCGCCGTACCGCCGCCGAACTGCGGGCGCTGGTCGAGGAGACGGCGGCGCGCGAGCCGGACGCCAGGGAGGCGGAGGTCCTGCTGCTGCCGCCGGTGGACGGGCTGATGGAGGTCTGGGCGGCCGGGGTGACGTACGAGCGCTCGCGGGAGGCGCGCATCGCGGAGAGCACCGAGCAGTCGGTGTACGAGCGGATCTACGACGCCGAGCGGCCCGAGCTGTTCTTCAAGTCCGTGCCGTGGCGCGTGGTGACCGACGGCGAACCCGTCGCGGTACGGGACGACTCGGCGCTGAACGTGCCCGAGCCGGAGCTGGCGCTCGTCCTGAACCGGCACGCCGAGACCGTGGGTTACCTGGTCGCCGACGACGTCAGCTCCCGGTCCATCGAGGGCGCGAACCCGCTGTACCTCCCCCAGGCCAAGGTCTACGCCGGGAGCACGGCGCTCTCGACGGGCATCGTGCCGGCGTGGGAGACCGCGGCCCCGGCGGCCCTGAAGATCGCGATGACCGTGCTCCGCAACGGTGGCGCCGTCTACGAGGCCACCACCTCCACGGCCGCCTTCCACCGCACGCCGCAGGACCTCGTGCACCATCTCTTCCACGGTCAGCCGTTCCCCGACGGCGCGGTGCTCGCCACCGGTACCGGCATCGTGCCGGAGCTGGACTTCACACTGCGGGAGGGCGACCTCGTGGAGATCGTCATCGATGGCGTGGGCCGGCTGGTCAACCCGGTCACCACCGGCCGGGCCGCGCTGGACTGGCTGACCGAGGCCCTCGACGACCCGTGGGTCCGGCTGACGCACCGGCGGGACTGAGCCGGGCCGGAGGCGACTCCCCGGTCAGGCCGTCGGTCGGGCCGGGAGCACCGCCTGGGTCTGGGTGGTCCGGGCGATGTGCCGGCCGCGGTCGTCGTGCAGGTCGGTCTCCACGACGATGCTGGTGCGGCCGGCGTGCAGCGGGCGGGCCGTCGCGCGGACCGAGCCCTCGCGCACGGCGCGCAGGAAGTTGGTCTTGGACTCCAGCGTCGTGGTGGTGGCGTCCGGGGGCAGGTTGAGGAAGGCGCAGACCGCGCCGACGGAGTCGGCCAGGGCCATCAACGCACCGCCGTGCAGGGCGCCGCCGAGCGTCGTCAGCGCGGCCGAGTGGTCCAGGTGTCCTTCGACGGCTGCGGGCCCGGCCGAGTCGATCCGGACGCCCAGGGTGACGGCGAGCGGCATGGACTCCAGCAACTGGTCTGTGGTGTACGCGGGCCGGGTGGTCATGGCAGCAGCCTCCAGGCGGCGGTTTCCAGGGCGTCGTCACCGGGCGATCGTCCTCACCGGACGGTTCAGATCCTAGCGGCCGGCGATCAGGAACGACCTCGTTCCACCGTGAACACGCCTCATGTGGACGCGAATCGGAGCTCGGTGGCCACCTCGTCCCGCCCGCCCAGCCACATGCCGAGCGCTTCCGCCGTACCCGCCACCTCGGGTCCGCGGCCGAGCGCCGGCAGGCCGGCGGTGGTGGGCACCACGCGGTACCGCAGCAGGCGGCGGCTGTGTTCGAAGCTGAGCAGGACGCCTTCCTGGAAGACGGCGCGTTCGACGGCGCGCGGCAGGCGACGGCTGCGGCCCAGCCCGCGCAGCACGTCCTGGTGGTGGACGGCGATGTCGCCGATGAGGAACGCGGCGGCGCAGCGCCCGAAGAGCGAGGGGCGGGCGGCCCAGCGGCGCCCGGCCGCCATCAGCTCCGCGCGGCTCATGGTCCGGCCCCTGCGTACCTGCGCGGAGTTCGCGCGGTCGATCCACAGCCCCTTGGCGAGGTAGTCGCCGAGCCGGTCCGTGCCGATCGCATGGGCCAGTACGTCCCGCGGGGCCCAGCCGTCGCACAGGGTCCTGGCGCCTTCGAACTCGGCGTCGCTCAGACTCTGTAGCGTGTCCAGGAAGCCGGCACGCTCCCGGCGGAGTTCGTCCTCGGCGGGCAGCCGCACCGTCGGCCTCGCTTCCCTGGTCGTCCCGCGGTCGGCGCCATTGTGCGGGCCGCCGCTGACGGTTCGCTGACACCTGCCTGACACCGTGGTCCGGCGTGCGTCGGCACCGGGTCGGCCGCGCCGTACGGCAACCTTGGTACCGAGGTTGGCTCATGTTTTCCTGTACCGAATCACCCAGCTTGAGCGGGATTCGACGCAGCGTCTAGTGTGCGCACGGTCCGGAAGCACGGCGCCCCCACACTCTCTTGCACGGAGAAGGTTCATGCCTCGTTCCGACCCCCGTTCCCGCCCCGACGCCCAGCCGCTGTTCCGCCTTCTCGGGCCACTGGAGGCGGGTCGGGGGCCATGCCCACTGCCACTGCGGGCGACCCGCCAGAAGCTGATCCTGGCCACGTTGCTGCTCAGTGCCGACCGGGTGGTGCCGGTGACGGATCTGATCGAGGCCGTGTGGGGCGAGCAACCACCGCCGACCGCCCGCAGCCAGGTCCACATCTGCATCTCGCAGCTGCGGCACAAGCTCGCCGACGTGGTCCGACACGATCGCGGGATCGAGACGCGGACGTACGGCTACGTACTTCGCATCGAGCCCGGTGACCTGGACGTGACGGTCTTCCGGGAGCAGGTCACGGCCGCCGACCTGGCCGCCGCACACGGCCGGCCGGAGCAGGCCGCCGGGCTGTACCGGGCCGCGCTGGGCCTGTGGCGCGGGCCCGCGCTGTCCGGCCTCGCGGGGGAGGCGATGGGCCGGGCGGCCACGCAGCTGGCGGAGGAGCGGATCGCCGCGGCCGAGAAGCGCATCGAGCTGGAACTGCGGCTGGGCAGGCACCGGGCGCTGGTGCACGAGTTGACCGGTCTGGTGGGCGAGCATCCGCTGAACGAGCGGCTGAGCGGCTATCTGATGACGGCGTTGTACCGGTCGGGGCGGCAGGCGGAGGCGCTGGCCTCGTACCGGCAGGCCCGGCACCGCCTCGCCGCTGAACTGGGCCTCGAACCGGGCCAGGAGCTGCGTGCGCTGGAACGGGCGATCCTGCGTCAGGAGGACATGCCCGCGTCGTAGGCGGCGGCGGTCCGGACGGCGCCCGGACCGGCCCCCCGTGCGCTAGGCGGGAGCCACCGCCAGTACCGCGTTCTGGCCGCCGAAGCCGAGGGAGTGGGTGAGGGCGAGACCGATGCGGCGGCGGGTGGGGGCGGTGGCGAGGTCGAGGTCGACGGCCGGGTCCGGCCGGTCGAGGTTGGCGGTCGGTGGCACCAGGCCGCTCTCCACGGTGAGGACGGTGTACGCGGCCTCCACCGCGCCGGCGGCGCCGATCAGGTGGCCGGTGACGCCCTTGGTGGAGGTCACCAGCGGGCCGCCCGGGAGCACCCGGCGCACCACGCGGGCCTCGGTGAGGTCGTTGAGCCGGGTGGCCGTGCCGTGGGCGTTGACGTGCGCCACCGCGTCCGGGGACGCGTCGGCGTCGGCGAGCGCCGCCCGCATCGCGGCCTCGATGCCCCGGCCTTCGGGGTGCGGGGCCGTGACGTGGTGCGCGTCGGCGGTGCCGCCGTGACCGACGATGCGGGCACGTACGCGTGCCCCGCGGGCCCGCGCGTGCTCGGGGCGCTCCAGTACCAGCAGGCCGGCCCCCTCCCCCGTCACGAAGCCCTCCCGGTCCACATCGAAGGGGCGGGACGCGCCCGACGGGTCGTGGTGGCGCCGGGAGAGGGCGCCCATCTGGGCGAAGCCGGCGACGGTCAGCGGGGTGACGGGGGCTTCGGCCCCGCCTGCCAGCACGACGTCGCAGCGGCCGAGCGCCAGCAGGTCCTTGGCCACACCGATGGCGGCGGTGCCCGAGGTGCAGGCGGTGCTCACCACCAGGTTGGGGCCGCGGGCGCCGCACTCGATGGCCAGCTGGCCCGCCAGCATGCCGGCCGGATGCATCGCCAGCAGCAGGGGTGAGACCCACTGGGCGCCCTCCTCGCACAGCACCTGGTGCTCGCGCTCCTGGGTCGCGGGCCCACCCAGTCCGCAGCCGAGCACCACGCCGATCCGTGCGCCGTCCCGGTCGGCCGGGTCCAGGCCGGCGTCGGCGAGCGCCTCGCGCGCGGCCACCAGCGCGAACTGGACGCAACGGTCCAGCCGGTGGGCCCGGCGCGCCCCGAGGAGCGCGGCCGGATCGAAATCCGGCACCCGGCAGGACAGCCGTACCGGTACGCCGTCGAGCTCCGGGTCCAGGGCGGCGGCGGGCTTGGGCGCGCAGAGCGTCTCCCAGTTCGGTGCGGTACCGATGCCCGCCGGGGTGACCAGTCCGATGCCGGTGACGGCCGTCTCCGCGCCGGACATCAGAGGGCCGCCCCCTGCTCCTCCATGAGGCGGACGATGTCGCCGACGGTGCCGGCCTCGGCGAGGGTGTCGTCACTGATCTTGATGCCGAGCTCCTTGTCCAGGACGAGGGAGAGCTCGACGACGGCCAGGGAGTCCAGCTCGATGGCCTCGGGCGTGGCCGCCATGGTGATCAGGTCGGCCGGCACCTGGAGCTTGCCGACGAGGATCTCCTTCAGCTGCTCGAACACGGTCGCTCCTCGGAAGTGTGGGGACGGATGGGAGTCGTGCGCGCCGGAAGCCCCGGCGGGCGCCGCGCGCTGTCAGTGGCCGGGGACCACGTCCGGCCACACCAGGGTGGTGGCGCCCCAGGTGAGGCCGCCGCCGAAGGCGGTCAGCAAGAGGCGGTGGCCGGGCCGGAGCTCGCCGTCCCGTGCGCTGTCGGCGAGCAGCAGGGGGACGGAGGCGGCGGCGGTGTTGCCGGTGCCGGCGATGTTGCTGAGCTGCCGCTCGGCGGGGATGTCGAGTTCGGTGCCGAGCGCGGCCAGGATGCGGGCGTTGGCCTGGTGGGCCGCGAGCCGGTCGACGTCGCCGCTCTTCCAGCCCGCGGCTTCCAGCGCGGCCCGCGAGGCGTCCGACATCCGCTCCACCGCCTGCCGGAAGACCTCCCGGCCGCGCATGCGGAAGTACGCGCTACCGGGCGTCGGCGGGTGGCCGCTCTGCCGCTCCCGGGAGCCGCCACCGGGGATCTTGAGCAGTTCGCCACGGGTGCCGTCACTGCCGAGGACGACGCGGCCGACCGCGCCCGGCTCGTCGGGCGTGCCCGCGCGCAGCACCACCGCGCCGGCGCCGTCGGCCAGGAGCGCCGCCACCGAACGGTCCTCCGGGTCGACGACCGTGGTCAGCACCTCGGCGCCGATGAGCAGGACGCGCCCGGCGACGCGCCCGGCGATCAGCCCGGAGGCGACGCCCAGCCCGTAGAGGAAGCCGGAGCACATCGCACCGACGTCGAACGCCGCCACGTCGCCGAGGCCCAGCCGTGCGGCGACCTCCGGCGCGGTGGCCGGCGCCTGGTGGTCCGGCGTCATGGTGGCCACCAGCACCGCGTCCACCGTGGGCGAGCCCGCCGACCGCAGGGCCCGCCGGCCGGCCGCCACCGCCAGGTCGGAGGTGGCCGTGCCGCGCGGGGCGACACGGCGCCGGGCGATGCCGGTACGGGAGCGGATCCAGTCGTCCGTCGTGTCCAGGCGGGCACTGAGGTCGTCGTTGGTCAGCACGCCGGGCGGCACGTGGCCGCCCACTCCGGCCACGACCGCCGCGGGCGCGTCGGCCCGGGTCAGCTGGTCACCGTTCACCGCGCCCCCTCAGCCCTCTCCGCCCAGTACCGCGACGGCCTCCGGGAGCCCCATGTGGACCAGCCGGACCTCGGTCATCTCGTCCGTCCACCGGCCGGCCATGGCGTACCGCTCCTCGGGCGTGGTGTCGAGCATGCGGCGGCCGGGCCAGATCTCGTACGCGCCGACCACGTCGGCGTGTTGCCGCATGCCCTCCTGGAACAGCTCCTCGCGGGCGAGGACGTACTCGCCGTCGGGCAGGTCGTCCCAGAGCTTCCGGCCCTCGCGCAGGATGTCCAGCAGGCGCGGCCGGTATGCGGGCCGGGCCACGAGGTGGTCGCGGAGTATCGAGCTGCCGACGGTCAGGTGGCGGATCTCGTCGATCGCCGCGCCGCGGGAGATCTCCCCGGCGGCCGGGTCCAGCGGGTCCCACTTGCGCTCGCTCAGCTCGGCGGCGGGCGCGAGGACGCCCTCGACGACGAGGGTGAACACGGCGACCCCGCCCACGAAGTCGGCCCGGTCGCGGACGATCTCCAGGCAGTACTCCTCGATGGGCCGCAGCACCCTGGTGCGGTAGTCGGCGGCCATCTCGTGGACGTCCTGTACCAAGGTCTCCGCGGGCATGCCCAGTTCCACGAGGTGTTCCCGGAACACCCGGGCATGCCGGGCCTCGTCCAGCAGCTGTGTGGCGTAGAACTCCAGCTCCGCGATGCCGGGGGCGTGGGCGACGTAATACCCCAGCGCCCGGGTGGCCATTTCCTCGGCCACCGAGCGGTATCCGAGTTCGAGGATCAGGGCCTCGCGCAGCGGGCCCGGCTCCTTCATGTACGCGGGTACCGGCGCCTCGTCGAGGTGTCCGGTGACCGCGCGGCCGCGCAGGGTGCCCTGGGCGACGTGGCGGAGCCAGTACGCGAGGTCGCACTGTTCCGCGGTCAGGTCGAGGGTCTTGGCCCCGTCGAGGAGTCCGGGGGCCGCGTCCCAGTCCGCTGCGGGGGTGGCGTCAGTCATCGTGGGGTGTCCTCCTGTGGTGGGTGCGGACCGGCCCGCCGGACGGGGCCCGCACGGCGAGGGGCGCCGGCACCCTGGATCCCGTGCCGCGGGGCCGCAAGGCGTCGGCCAACCGCCGGTAGAGCGGCTCGGGTTCGGGTTCGAAGTGCAGGGCGAAGGGCTTGAGGAAGTTGCCGAACAGGCCGCGGTCGCCGCACAGGTGGAGCGGCAGCGCCAGCAGGGCCCACTCGGGGCGCACCAGCCAGCACCACAGCGCGGCGACGGCACCGGCGGTGAGCAGGCTGTGCATGGCGTTGTAGAGGACGTAGTAGGCCTTGGGGATGCGCCTGTCCGGGCTGCGGCGGTAGGCGAGGGCGCCGGGCAGGTAGCCGATGACGTCGATGTAGGCGAACAGCAGGAGGGCCGGGAGCCAGCGGATCTCGTCGAAGTGCAGCACGATCAGGACGATCGTCACGGCGAGTCCGGCCAGGTATTCGGCGCGGTGCAGCCGGAAGGTGGTCCGGGTCTCGAAGGGGTTGGCCGCGTCCACCGGTCACTCCCCCGCGCCCGGTCGCCGCGCCCCCTCGTGCGCGGCGCCCTCCGGGGCCGCCGTGCCGAGCCGGACGCCCGCGAACATGCCGTTGACGGCCCACGCGACGGTCTCCTCGATGACGCGCGCGGCGATCGGGTCGAGGATGCCCGCCATGCTGGGGATGCCGAAGGAGAAGTCGGCGTCGAAGCGCAGGGCGCAGTCCGGGCCGTCCTGGCGCAGCAACCAGGTGCCGGACAGCTCGTCGAAGTCTCCGTCGGTCTGCCGGAAGGCGATGTGCAGCCGCTCCCGGTCGTAGGTCTCGCGCTCCGTCCAGCGCAGCAGGCCGCTGCGGAAGTACAGCTCCCAGCTGGAGCTGCCCTCCGGCGCCGGCGGCCCTTCGTGCACCGCGGCCGCGCGCACGTGCGGAGTGAGCTCCGGGTAGCGCTCGAAGTGGAGTACGGCGTCGAAGACGGTCTCCGCCGGGACGTCGGGGACGAGCGCCTCCACCGTCACGTGCCGCATGTCAGCTACCGCCTTCCGGCATCCGGGCGGCGCGTTCGACCAGGTCGCGGGTGGCCGCTTCGAAGGCGGTCAGCAGATGCTCCACGTCCGCGTCGGTGAGCACGGCGGGCGGGGTGAACCGCACCACGTTGCCGCCGTTCATCGAGTGGTTGGCCACCACGCCGTGGTTGAAGAGTTCGATCAGCAGCTCGCCGGCGAGGCCCTCCTCCACCAGCTCCACCCCGATGAGCAGCCCGCGGCCGCGCACCTCGGTGACCAGGTCGGGGATGGTGCGTGCGGCGATCTCGGCGATCCGCGGCAGCAGCCCGGCGCCCAGCTCGGCGGCGCGCGGGACGAGGTCGTCCTCCCGCACGGCGCGGATCGCGCCCTGGACGGCGGCCATGAGGAGCGGGGCGCCGGAGAACGTACCGGTGTGCAGGTAGGGGTCCTTGTCGAAGGGCCGGAACGCCTCGGGGGTGGCGATCGCCGCGGAGACCGGGACGACGCCGCCGCCCAGCGCCTTGCCCGCGACCAGCACGTCCGGCACCACCCCGGCGGCGTCGGCGCCCCACCACGTGCCGAGCCGGCCCATGCCGGTCTGCACCTCGTCCAGCACGAAGAACCCGCCGTGCTCCCGGCAGAGGCCGGCCACCCGCCGGAGGTAGTCGTCCGGCGGGATGATCACGCCGCCTTCGCCCTGTACCGGTTCGACGATCACGCAGACCTCGCCGGGGCTCGCGACCAGCTCCTTCTCCAGCAGCTCGGCGTCCCCGTACGGGACGTGCGTGACGCCGTCCAGCAGGGGGCGGAACGGCCGCCGGTAGACGTCCTTGCCGGAGACCGACAGCGCGCCGAGCGTCTTGCCGTGGTAGCCCCGGTACGTGGCGACCACCTTCCGCCTGCCGTTCGCGCGGGCCAGCTTCAGCGCGGTCTCGACCGCCTCGGTGCCGGAGAGCGAGAAGTGCACGCGGTCCAGGCCCGGCGGGGTGACCGCGGTGAGCGCCTCGGCGGCGCGGGCCACGGTCGGCTCCAGGAGGATGCGGGTCGCGACGGGGTGGACGTCGAGCTGGCGGCGTACCTCCGCCAGGACGACGGGGTGCCGGGCTCCCATCAGGAACACGCCGTAGCCACCGCAGTTGAGGTACCGCTCGCCGTCGCTGGTCGTCAGCCAGGCGCCGGACGAGGCGACCTCCATCCGGCCGCCGAACAGTTCGGCCACGGTCGCGCGGCCCTTGCTCAGGTGGCCCCGGTACAGGCGGAGGATCTCCGCGTCCGTACCGGTGCCGGGTTCCGCCGGAGGGCTCACGGGCGTCGCTCCTCGATGTCGTCGGCCGGACCGGTGCGCCGGACGGGCCGGGAGGCTCGCAAGCGGTGCCCGTCCGGCGCCCGGTGGGAATGCGCTGTCACAGTGGCACGGGCTCCTGACGGATCGCTGACGGCTGCCTGATCGGCGGCGGGACGCAACGCCGCCGCGAGCCATGCGCGGAGTTCGGCCGCAGCCATCTCCGGCAGCCGGTCCAGTGCGTCGGCGACGTCGGCCGGTCCGCCGAGCGCACGGAACTTGGCGGACACCAGCTCGGCGTGGTGGGCGCGGGTGTGCGGGCCCGCGGCACCGTACGGGATCAGCAGTTCGCGGACGGCGGTGCGGCCGTCTTTGAGGCGGAGGGTCACCCGGGCGCCGGTGGCCTTGGTCGCCTCGGCGAAGTCGTCGGCGGGCGAGGCCTGTTCGCCGGCCAGCCGGACGAGGTCGTCGCCGCCGAACTCCCGCAGCCAGGGTTCGGCCGCCGGGCCCGCCCGGCGCAGCGCTTCACCGAAGGGCGCCTCGGATGCGAGGAGTTCGCGCGTGAGGTCGGGGTCGTGGCGCAGCCGCACCTTCGCGGCCACCGCGCGGCGCACCGGGTCGTCGGCGGCCCGCGGGCCGAGATCGGCGACGGTCAGCCGTCCGGTGAGCAGCGCGGTGGCCACGGGGTGGCCGATGTCCAGGACGAGGGCGCCAAGGGGGCGTTCGGGCCCGTCGAGATAGCGGCGGGCCCGCTGCACGGCGAGGACCGTGTAGAGCGAGGCCTCCACGAGGACGTCGTCGAGGGTTGCGGCGAGTCCCGCCGCGTACGGGGCGCCCAGGTCGCGGTGGAGGTCCAGGGCGCAGTCCACGGCCGCGTCGATGCCGGGCCCGCCCGGGTGCAGCTTGTACGAGAACGTTTCGGTGTGCCAGCGCGTTCCCAGCCCCGCCGTGACCGCCTCGGGCAGCGGTACGGTCGCGAACCGGCGCAGGAACCCGTCCGGGTGTTCCAGCAGGTCGGGGGCGCCGGTGAGGCCGGCGGCCGCGGCATCGCAGGCGTCCATGGCGGTGCGGACCGGACCGAAGGCGTTCAGGATGCGGGCGTCGCTGGCGAGGAAGGCACGCAGCAGCGGCCAGGGCGGCTGTGCGTACGCGAGGCCGAGCGCCGCCGTCCACCGTGCGGCCGGGGCGCGCTCGCAGTGCAGCCGTCCGGCGACCGCGCCCGCGAGGTGTGCGTGCAGCGCGGTCTGGCCGCGCAGCGGGCCGAGCGTCGCGGCGGCGGTGATCCGGGCCGCGCATTCGTTGGCCGCGACCACGGCGGTGAGCAGCGCGGGTCCGTCCAGCTCCAGGGCGTGGGCGAAGGCGAGGGGCACCGCGACGGTGGAGTTGGACAGGTGTCCGGCGTAGGCGGTGTCGTCGAGGTTCAGGAACGAGCCGAGGCCGGCGAGGACGCTCGCCGCCTGTCGCGGGTCGCTCTGCTGCGGTGGGCCGAACGCGGCCGTGAGCCGCCGGCCGAGCGGTTCCGCCATGCCCGCGCGGACGGCGCCGAGCTGGGACAGCACCTGGCTGGCGGCGCGGCGCAGCACGCGTGCGGGGACCGCGTCGGGAGTCAGCCGCGCGGCCCAGCCGCCGAGCTCTTCGAAGAGGGGCGTTCGCCCGGCGGCCGGAGCGCCTTCCGGCGCGCTGCTCTTCTCAGCCATTTCCGGGCTCACCTGCTCCGCTGGCCGCGGCCCACACCGGCAGCGCCCCTGGCAGCACGTCGAAGGTGGCCGTGGTGCCGGTCCCGTCGCACAGCTCGCCGTCGTGTTCCAGGACGAGAGCCCGGCCGTCCAGCCGTTCCAGGACGATGCGCCGACCGCGGCCGTACGCGGTGTCCGGCAGGTCCAGGTGGCGGGCGTCCCGGGCGAGTTCGGGCAGCAGGGCCGGGTCGGTCCGGCCGCCGACGACGCAGACGTCCAGGAGTCCGTCGTCCACTTCGGAGCGGGGCAGCAGGAGGTACTGGCCGGCGCGGTAGCGCCCGCCGCCGACGGCCGCCAGGACGGTGGGGCCTTCGGCCAGTACTTCGCCGTCGACGGTGACCCGGCCCGGGTAGGGGCGGAAGTCGGCGGCGGCCTCGGCGAGCAGGCGCGCGTAGCGGGCGCGGCCCGCGCCGGGCGCCGTACCGGCCTGGCGCGCCGTGCGGAGCGCCGCCAGGATCTGGGCGCCCAGCCCCGTGCAGGAGCCGAGGAGGACGTGGGCGCCGGCCTCGGGGAGGCGCGCGAGGTCGACCCGGCGTACCGTCGCGCGGCCGTCGAGCACCATGGAGAGCGCGTCCTCCCAGGGGCGGTCGTCCCAGAACGTGCGGTAGCCGGAGTTGGCGCTGCCGCCGGGGATCATGAGCAGTGCGGCCTCGGCGCCGTCGCCTAGGCCGCGCAGGCCCTCGGCCGTCTCGTGCACGGTGCCGTCGCCGCCCACCGCCACCACCAGGGAGGGGCGGCGTGCGGCAGGTCCTTCGGCCAGCTCCCGTCGGACGGCGGCGGTGGCATCGCCCCGTCCGGTGGTGCGGTGCACCGTCACCGAGGCGAGCCGTTCGCGGCAGCGGGCGGCCAGCCGTCCGACCAGCTCCGCGGAGTAGCCGCCGGCTGCCGGATTGGCCACGACGAGGGCGTGCGGCGGGCATGGAGAGGAATTCGAGGAATTCACGGAAAGGAGCCTGACGCAGCACACTGACCGGTTCCTGACCGCTCCCTGACCGATTCCTGATATTTGCCTGACAACGCACTGACGGCAGCTCAATTCACGCTCCAGGTTCCGGGAATTACTTGTCCCGACCGAGTCCGCGCTGCTCTACTCGGACGTCGGCTCGTCCACTGCGCATGCTCGGAGGAATGGACGCATGACCACCGAACCGGCCTCGGACACTTTCGCGCACCACGCCATCAGCACCTATACGCGATCCGACAATCCGAGCGCTTTCCTCGCGCTCAACGAGGGAAACAGCCACTTCACTTCGCCCGACGCGAAAGGCGTGATCGCCTATCGGCGTTCGGGCCGTTGCCTGGTCCAGTTCGGCGGCCCTTTCGCGCCCGCCGAGGACGGTGCCCGGCTGCTCGGCGCCTTCGTCGACCACGCGCGGCAGCACCGGCTGCGACTGGTCGGCATCCAGCTCCAGCGTGCCGACGCCGCGCTCTACGGGGAGCTGGGGTTCACGGTCAACCAGATCGGCGCGTCCTACGCGGTGAGCCTGGCCGACTTCACCCTGCGCGGCTCCCGCTTCGTCAGCCTGCGCAACAAGATCTCGCGGGCGCTGCGCAGCGGCCTGACCGTGCAGGAGGCCCCGGCCGAGAAGTGGGCCGACGCGCTGCGGGAGCTGGACGCGCGCTGGCTCGCGGGCAAGGGGAAACACGCCAAGCCGCTGGAGTTCCTGGTGGGGCAGCACGGAGGCGCGGCCCAGCGGCACCGCCGGCTGTTCATCGGGCTGATCGGCGGCGAACTGGCCGGGTACATCTCGTACTCGCCCGTCTACGGCAGCCGGTCCGGCTGGCTGCACGACCTGAGCCGGCGCCGCCCCGACGGGCCGCCGGGGGTGGCGGAGGCCCTCAACAGTCATGCGATCGAGGTGTTCCGCGGCGAGGGCGCGCGGTGGCTGCACTTCGGCTTCACCCCGTTCACCGGGCTCGACCCCGCGAATGAGGTGCCCGGTCACAGCCCGGCGTTCCGGTGGCTGGTCGGCACGTTGTGGGAGCGCGGCGAGGCCGTCTATCCCGCGCGCAGCCAGCTCGCCTACAAGGAGAAGTGGGCTCCGGACACGGTGATTCCGGAGTACATCGCCTTCCGCGGGCGGGCCTCCCTCAGGTCGCTGACCCACGTCTTCCGGGCGGCCAACGCGCTGTAGCCGCACGCCGCCACCGACTTCCCAGGAGGCCATCCGACATGACCCAGGCATCCCCGTACCGTTCCGGCGCGCTCTCCGGCGCCCCCTTCACCGCACTCTTCCAAGAGGTCAAGGACGCGGGTCTGCTCGCCTTGCGGCCCGGTTACTACGCCTGGCGGCTGGCGCTGAACGTCGCGCTGTGCGGCGCCGGGCTGGTGGCGTTCCTCCTTCTCGGCGACTCCTGGTGGCAACTGCTGGTCGCCGCCTACCTGGCGCTGTGCTCGGTGCAGTGTGCGTTCATGGGCCACGACGCCGGCCACAAGGCGATGTTCCGGGACAGGCGCGCGGCCACGGCCGTGGGGCTGATCCATCTGAACCTGGTCAACGGCATCAGCTACGGCTGGTGGGTGGGGCACCACAACCGTCATCACAGTCACCCCAACCACATCGACCGCGACCCCGACATCGCCCGCCGTACGGCCGTCTTCCACGCCAAGCAGTACGCGACCCGGAACGCGCGACAGCGGTTCATCGTGCGCCATCAGGCGGTGCTCTTCTTCGTCCTGCTGGTCCTGGAGGCGTACAAGATCCAGAAGACCGCGGTGCTGGCGGTCGCCCGCGGGGTGGTGCGCCGCCCTCTCCTGGAGGGCTCGCTGCTGCTGGCCCATGTCGTCCTCTTCCTGGGCGCCGTGTTCCTCGTGCTGCCGCCGCTGACGGCCGTGGCGTTCCTGCTGGTGCACCAGGCCCTGACGGGCGTGTACCTCGGCCTGGTCTTCGCACCCAACCACAAGGGCATGGCGGTGCGTGAGGGCAAGGAGGAGGCGCTGGACTGGCTGGAGCGGCAGGTGCTGACGTCCCGCAACGTCCGCCCCTCGCCGCTGACCGACTTCCTCTACGGCGGCCTGAACTACCAGATCGAGCACCATCTGTTCCCCGCGATGCCGCAGCGGAACCTCGGCCGGTGCCGGAAGATCGTACGCAGGTACTGCACGGTGCACGGTCTGCCGTACCGGGAGCTGGGGTTCGCCGCTTCCTATCGCGAGGTCGCGGTCTTCCTCCACGAGGTCAGCGCCCCGATGCGGGCGGACGGCGGGGCCGGGCGCCATCGGCGCGCCGCCTGAACGCCGGGCCGCCCTCCGTCCGGACGGAGGGCGGCCGCTGTGCGCGTGTCCGGCGGACCCGGCGGTCAGCGGTGGGACCGCACCCGCGCCGCGTGCACGGCGGACACCGGACCGCGGTCCAGCGCCGGGTCCTGGACCAGGATGGCGTGCTCGACGCGGCGTAAGGACGGCGAAGGATCGACGCCGAGCTGCTCGACCAGGCACTGCCAGGTCTGCCGGCAGGTGTCCAGCGCCTCGGCCTGCCGGCCCGCGCGGTACAGCGCGATCATGAGCTGTTCGCAGAAGCGCTCGCGCAGCGGGTTGGCGAGGTGGGCCTCGCGCAGTTCCGCCAGGATCGCGGTCTGCCGGTCCAGCAGCAGTTCGCTGTCGAACAGCGTCTCCAGGGCCCGCAGCCGGTGCTCCTCGTACCGTGCCGCGGCGGCCTTGCCCAACGGTCCGCCGAGGTTGCCGCCGCAGACGGCCCCGCGCCACAACCGCAGCGCGCCACGCAGCAGGGTCACGGCCTCCTCGGGCGCGTCCGCGCGCAGCCGTTCGGCGCGCGCGGCGCTTTCCATGAAGGCCGTGGCGTCCAGTCGAGCGCCGTCCATCAGGAGTTGGTAGCCGTAGGGCAGGCAGACCAGGCGTGGCCGGTCCCGGCCCGGCTCGATCACCCTGAGCTTCTTGCGGATCCGACTGGCGTGGGCCTGCAAAGCGTTGGCGGCACCGGACGGTGCCGCTTCCGCCCACAGTTCGGCCATCAGCGCCTCACTGGAGACCGCCTTCCCTTCGCTCACCAGTAGGGCCTGCAGCAGCATGCGCTGAAAACCTCCGGAGACCGTGACCCGGCCGTCCGCGGAGAGCATTTCCAAGCCACCGAGAATCCTGAACTCGACCATGCCGCAGACACTATCCCGGGCCGCTATCGTCCGACTTTCCTCTCGGTATCGAGTTTCCCCTGCTGTGAAACCCGCTGCATATGCCGGGAGAAATCCGTCGCGACCGCAAGGGCGTGTTCGGTGAGGTAGAAATGGCCTCCCGGGAATTCGCTGACCCCCAGGAAGGCAGGCGTACGGCGGGCCCACTCGGTGAGTCCGCCGGGTTCCAGCGTCGGATCGGTCCGGCCACCGTACGCGGCGACCGGGCAGCCGACGCCGCCGCCGTCGTCGCGGTAGTCGGCGACGAGGGCCAGGTCCGCGCGGACGGCGGGGAGTACCAGCGCGAGGAGTTCGGGGTCCGTACCGGCCTCTGCCGGCAGGACGCCGAAGCGCCGGACCGCCGCGGCGAACTCCCCGTCCGGCAGCGGCAGCAGCGCGTCCACCGGCCGGAACCGCTCGGGCGCCCAGCCGGACACCCCGAGCAGGGCCGGTCCGCTGCCCCCGTCCTCCTGGATGGCCACGGCCAGGCGGTAGCCGAGCAGCGCGCCCAGGCTGTGTCCGAAGAACGCGTACGGCCGGTCGTCCAGCTCCGCCTCGATCGCCTCGTGCAACGCCTCGACCAGCGGCCCCGTCCGCCGGTACGGCGGCTCGGCCCGGCGTTCCTGGCGCCCCGGCAGCTGGACCGCCCGTACCTCCACGCCCGGGAGCAGCGCCGCCCACCGGTGGTAGTACGCGGCGCTGCCCCCGGCGTGCGGGAAGAAGAACAGCTGGCGGTCCGCGTCGGGGCGCTGCTCCGGGGTGTGGAACCAGCGGCCTTGCCGCGTCATGGCGCGTCTCCTTCCGGGGCGTTCCGCATCCGCTCGGTGAAGTCCGTGTCCGGGACGACGCCGGCGCGGGCCTGGGCGGCCGTCCGGCCTTCGGCGTCCACGATCCGGGCGTTGGCGACCATGCGCCGGCGGCCGGCGTGGACCAGTTCGGCGTGCACGGTGTATTCCTCGCCGGGCCGTACCGCCCGCAGGAAGTCGAGGTGCAGGCTCAGCGTGATCATGGGATAGGCGCGGTCCCCGTGGCTCATGCCCGCGGCGCAGCAGGCGTCGTCCAGCACCATGGCGAGGTATCCGGCGTGCACCCCGCTCCCCGCGAAGTTGGCGAGCTGCCGCGGGGGCCGCCAGGTCTCCTCGACGGCGCCCTGCCGCGCCCCGGTCACCCGCAGCCCCAGCAGGTCGTGGTGCGCGCCGTGCGGCACCTCCCCGTCGGCCAGCGCCTGCAGCATCTGCGCCCCGGTCAGTTCGTGCCACCGCGCGAGCATCGCGCTCTCCATCGTCTCCGGCATGTCCGACATCGTCGCATCAGGACAGCACGAGCGGGGCGCCGTCGAAGTAACCGAGCAGCGGCTCCGCGGTGCTGGTGCGGGACGGCGGGTGGAAGGCCAGCGGGCGTACCGCGGCCGCGAGCAGCGCGCTCTCCGGGGAGCGGATGAAGTCCATGCCGCCGAGCAGTTCCAGGGCCAGGCCGGCGGCGTCGGACAGCGCCTCCTGGGCGGCGAACCGGGCGACGAGCACGGCGGCGACCGCCTCCTCGCCCGCCAGGTCGCCGTCGCGGACCCCGCGGGCCGTACCCTCCAGGAGGAGGTACGCCGACTCGGCCCGGACCGCGAGCGCGGCGCGGTCGGTGACGCTGCCGCGCGCCTGCTCCAGTACGCGCTGGACGAGGGCGGCAGCGGCGCCCGCGTACCCGGCGGAGATCAGCAGCTCGAACCAGACGAACCCGGCGCTCTGCATCTCCGACAGCCGGTCCGGGCTCTCCGCGTCATCCGCCGTGGTGCGCAGCACCATGTCCGCGGGCACGAACACGTCCGTGAGCCGTACCTCGTCGCTCTCCGCCGCGGCGAGTGCACCGCTGCCCCAGAAGGGGTGCACGGTGATGCCGGGCGTGCCCGCGGTGACCAGTGCCACGGCCAGTTCGGGCCGCCCCCCGGCGCCGGGGACCGTGACGCTCGCGGTGAGCAGGTCCATCGAGCGGGACAGGCTGCACGGCTTCTTGGCACCGTTGAGGAGGTAGCCGCCGTCGACCGGCCGCGCGGCGACCGCGGGGGCGAGGATGTTCTGCCGGGTACGTCCCTCGGCCCAGCCGGAGGCCATCAGCTTCCGACCCGGCACCACGTCCGCCAGCAGCTCCCGCTGGGCGGCGGTGAGGCCGCCGGCTCGGTCGGCCAGGGAGTAGAGCATCGCGGCGGTGAAATGGTGCATGGTCGCGGCGGCGGCCAGCGAGGGCGAGTACGAGCCGAGGGCCCGCATGACGCGTACGGCGTCCACCGGGTCGGCGCCGCGGCCGCCGAACGCGACGGGCACCAGCAGCCCGGGACCGCCGTGGTCGCGGAAGAGGGCGACGACCGGACTGCCGACCTGTTCCCGGTCCAGCAGGTCGATCTCCTCCAGGGCCTTGCCGAGGCCCGGGTGGTACTGCTCGCAGGTGGTGCGCGCGTTTTCCAGGGAGCGCATCGAAGTCACCTTTCGCCGAAGACCGCGTGCCGCGGGCTGACACCGGAGCTGATGCCCACGCCCTGGAGGTGCGAGGTGGTCAGCATGGGGTAGTTGGCCTCGCCGTGCACGCCGCCGGTCAGGCCGGTGCCACCATGGCTGGGCAGGCAGGGCAGGAAGCCGATGTGGGAGTCGTTGACCTTGAGCAGGCCGCCGTTGCCCACCCGCCGTACGAAGGCGTCCACGACGGCGGTGTGCCGCGTCCACAGGGAGTTGCGCAGGCCGTAGGCGTTGGCGTTGAGGAAGTCCAGGAACCGGTCGAGGAGCACGTCGTCGGCGGCCGGTTCGGCGACGACGACCGGAAGCAGCGGGAAGAACGTCTCCCGGCGCACCATCTCCAGCGCACGGGCGCCCGCGAGGCCGTCCACCCGGACCACGGTCGGTTCCAGGAACACCCCCGTCGGGGACCGCGTCCCGTCGGCCTCCGTGCGGTGCCCGCCGCACACCAGCTCGGCACCGGCGTGCAAAGCCTCCTCCAGCAGGGCGAAGAACCGCTCGCTGCGCCGTACGGGAGTGAGCAGTACGTCCTCGTCCCCCGGGTGGCCGGGCCGGATGTCCCGTGCCTTGGCCGTCACCTCGGCGAGCAGCGCGTCGGCGATGTCCGGGTGCGCGAGGACGTAGTTGGGGACCATGCAGATCTGACCCGAGCCGTAGAAGGCCTCGGCGACGGCCTCGGCGGCGTACGGGAGGTCGGCGTCCTTCCAGACCACGATGCCGTCGTTGCCCGCGAGTTCGAGGATCGGCTTCTTGCCGGCGGCGATGCACCGCGACTGGAAGCGAAGCCCTTCCTCGCTGCCGCCGACGTAGAAGATGTCGTCCACCAGGGGGCTGTCGAGCCACCGGGTGATCATCTGCCCGGGGTTGCCGCAGACGGCGCCGAGCGCGCCGGGCGGGGCGCCGGCCTCCATCAGAGCAGGGCCGGCGAGCTCACGCAGCAGGTACATCGTGCTGAGCGCGATGCTGCGCGGGGCGCGGACCACGACGGAGTTGCCCGCCATGAGCATCAGGACGGCGAGCGCCGCGCTGGGCGCCGGGGCGTTCTGCGGCGGGTTCAGGCACACCACGCCGTCGGGCTGCCGGTGGACGAGGAGGCGCCGCCCGGCGTGCCGGAACTCGGTGTGCATGCACTGTCGGTACCACGCGCAGCTCTCCTCGCCGTACAGCTCCAGCAGGCCGTCGAGCTGCCAGCGGGCGAGCCGCAGCGGGGTGCCTTCGGCGGCCATCAGGTCCAGCAGTTCGGTGCGGTGGCGGAGGAGCCGTTCGCGGAAGAGCGGGCCCAGGGCCATGCGCTGTTCCAGGGGGACGGCGGCCCAGGCGGGTGCCGCGGCGGACGCGGCCTTGAGCGCCGCGTCCACGCCGGCGTCGCCGGCCATGGCGACGCGGCCGATGACGTACGGGTGCCGGGCTGCCGCCGATTCCGGGTCCGGGGAGCGTTCGAGCGCGCGTTTGAGGCTGATGCTGGTGAAGACGTCCTCCAGCAGGGATCCGGCGCTGACGGTATAGACCCAGCCCTCGCCTTCGACGTCGCGGCCTCCGATGTAGGAGGAGTAGCTGCGCAACGGTCGTTCGCGGGGCGGCGGGACGGCCGCCGCCCCGGCCGGTGCGGTGGTGCTGCGGGGAGAGAACCGCACGGTGCTGCCTCCAACGGTCGGATCGGTCACGGGCCCACGGGCGCGGGGCGCCATCGGGGCGCCGAGGAGCCGCGCGGTACGAGTACCGGGTCGTCGTAGCCGCCGGGGGTCTCGCTGAGCCGGACGGGCGGGGCGGTGTACCGCACCTCCCCCAGCGGGGTGGTGGAGGTCCGCCACTCGGGAGCCGGCGGAGCGGCGTCCTCGGCGAGCCGGTCGAGCAGTTCCGGGTCCCAGCTGCCCAGTTCCCAGCACCAGTTGGCGACGCCGGCGAGCGAGACGCGGACGGCGTAGCTGCCGCCTTCGTGCGCGCGGCGGAGGGCCGCGGCCATGATGCCGGCGGCGGCCAGGTAGGAGGCGACGTAGTCGCACAGGATCCGGCCGGGCGGCAGGCCGGGCGCCGCGCCGCCGCCTTCGCGCAGGCTGATGCCGGTGAGGGCCTGCGCCTGCTGGTCGAAGCCGCCGCGGTCACGCCAGGGGCCGGTGTGCCCGTAGGCGGTGAGCGAGCAGTGGATGATGCCGGGGCGGGCGGCCGCGCACTCCTCGGCGGTGAGGCCGAGCCGTCGGGCCTTCGCGGGGCGGTGGTTGAGGACGAAGGCGTCGGCCTCGCGCAGCAGGCCGTCGAAGGCGTCCCGGCCCGTGCCCCGCTCGTGCAGGTCCAGCCGGGCCGATCGCATGCCGCCCGCCGACTCGTGCCAGACGGCGTCGTGCTCGAAGGAGTCCGGTTCGCACACGTGCAGGACGTCGGCGCCGTACTCGGCCAACGTCCGCCCGGTCGCGGTGCCCGCCAGGATATGGGTGTACTGCAGGCAGCGCAGCGAGGACAGCGGCCGGGGCCCGGTGGGCAGCGGTACGACGGGGCCGTCGGCGATCCGCTCCACCGCCACCAGCGGCTCGGCGAGTACCGCGCGGCCCTGCGGATGGGCGAGGAACTCCTCGCGGGTGCGGGCCATGGCGAGCGGGACGCACCGCTCGGCCGCCGCTTCCTCCAGCTCGGCCGCCTCCCGACGGCGTACGGCGGCCGCGATGTGCTCCCGGGTGTGCGCGCAGTCCAGGAGATCGAGCAGCGCGTCGCGGGTGCGCGGGTAGCACGCGATGGGGATGACCCAGCGGTCGTCGGCGGTGCGGTAGAAGTCCCAGGTCGCGGGTGCCAGGCCGGTCAGCCCGGCCAGCGAACCCATGCTGGAGAAGTAGCCGTTGAGCGTGGTCCCGCCGCCCAGGAACGGCGTCATACGGTGCAGGCCCTGGCCCAGGTGGAGGGAGAGGCGCTGGGCACGGCCGGTGCGCCGGTGCCAGATCTCGGCGGCTCCGACCGCCGCGGCGAGCAGCGGCACCCCGATGGCGACCGACATGCGCAAGGGGCTGCGCACGTAGGGGAGACAGCCGGTCACGGTGAGAGCACGTACTGCGGGTTCCCGGTTCAGACCGATCGCTTTCAGCGTGCCGTCCAGTTCCCTGGTGACGTCCGACTCGTCCCCCATAAACCCCTCGATTCTCCGCCGACAGGCGCGTTTCCGGTACGGGAAAGCCGAGTCTGCCATTTCCGCAGCTCCCCCGGAACACCTGGTCAGCGAGGTGTCAGCCGGTTGTCAGCGGGGTTTGCTTGACTCCGACCATGGCGGACTCCGACGACATTCACCTGCTCCCCCGATCCGAGCGCCGGGAGGCGTTGGCGGAAATACTGTCCAGGGAGTTCAAGGCCTGCCTGTTGATGACCGAGGAGGAGGAATTCCCACCCGAGGAGAATTTCTTCGACCTCGGCCTCACCTCGTTGCGCGTCATGGAGCTGAAACAGCGCCTGGAGTCCCTGCTGAACTGCGAGATCAGCTCCAACGTGCTGTTCAACAGCCCCAACCTGGCGCGGCTCACGGAACATCTGGCCACCGATGTCCTGCCCGGCCTCTTCGACGAACCGGCCCGCTGAGGGAAGGAACCAGCCATGCCTGAAACACCCGAGGCCGCCCGCGAAAGGCTGCGGCGGGAACCGACCGAGCCGATCGCCGTCGTCGGCATGGGGCTGCGTTTCCCCGGCGCCAACGAAACTCCCGAGGGATTCGCGGAGTTCCTGCGCACGGGACGGTCGGCGGAAGGGCCGGCGCCCGCGGACCGCTGGATCGCCGAGGACAGCGCAGGAAAAGCGGAGGGCAATTTCCTCGACGGGCTCGACCGGTTCGACGCGAGGTTCTTCAAGATATCGCCGAAGGAAGCGCCGTTCATCGACCCGCAGCAGCGGCTGGTGCTGGAGACCGCCTGGCAGGCGCTGGAGAACGCCAACATCGACCCCACGGGCCTGCGGGGCACCGACGCCGGGGTCTACATGGGCGTGATGTCCGTGGACTACGTCACGGAGACGGTCGCCGTACCGGACCAGCAACTGTCCGGCGCCCTGGTCCCCGGCACCGCGCACAGCGCCGTGTCCGGGCGGCTGTCGTACTTCCTGGGGCTGCGGGGCCCCTGCATGAGTGTCGACACCGCGTGCTCGTCCTCGCTGACCACCGCGCACCTGGCGGCCCAGGGGCTGCGCCGCCGCGAGTGCGACCTCGTCCTGTGCGGCGGCGTGAACGCGATCCACCACCCGCTGATCCAGGGCACCCTGCGCCGGGCCGGGATGCTCGGCTCCGACGGCCGCTGCAAGGCTTTCGACGAGAGCGCGGACGGATACGGCCGGGGCGAGGGCTGCGGCGTGCTCGTCCTCAAGCGGCTCTCCGACGCGCTCCGCGACGAGGACCGCATCCTCGGACTGCTGCGCGGCTCGGCCGTGCGCGCGGACGGCGAGAGCGCGGGCCTGACGGCGCCCAACGGCGTCGCCCAACAGGCCGTCATGCGGGCCGCCATCGCCGACGCCGGGCTGACCCCGCGGGACATCCAGTACGTCGAGGCGCACGGCACCGGCACCCCGCTGGGCGACCCCATCGAACTGGGCTCGATCAGCGACACGTTCGCGGACTCCCACAGCACGGCCGCGCCGATCGTGGTCGGTTCGGTGAAGACCAACGTCGGGCATCTGGAATCGGCGGCCGGCGTGTGCGGCATCATCAAGGTGCTGCTCCAGATGCGGGAGGGCGTCCACTACCCGCATCTGCACCTCACCTCGCCGTCGCCCCGCATCCCGTGGGACAGCTGCCCGGTGGCCGTGCCCACGAAGACCGCGCCGTGGCCGGCCGACGGCCCGCGGCGCGCCCTGGTCAACGGCTTCGGCATCGCCGGCACCCTCGGCTGCGTGGTCCTGGAGGAACCGCCCGCCCCTCCTCGCGCGAAGACGCCGGCGGAGGACGGCGCGCCGCACGTCCTCACCCTGTCGGCGAAGAGCGCCCCGTCGCTGCGCCGCCAGATCGAGCGCTACCGGGAGTACGCCGCCGACCACCCCGACGTCCCGGTCGCCGCGCTGTGCCGTACGGCCGCGCTAGGCCGGGCGCACCTCCCCGTGCGCCGTGCCGGAGTCGTCCGGGACCGCGCCGACGTGACGAAGCTGCTCGACGGCTGGCTGGCGCGGTCGGACGAGGCGGACGGCAACGGGACCGGCGCCGGCCTGCGCAAGGTGGCCTTCCTGTTCACCGGGCAGGGCAGCCAGTACCCGGGCATGGGCCGGGCGCTGTACGCACGCCATCCGGTCTTCCGCGCGCATCTGGACGCCTGCGACCGGCTGTTCGCGCCGCATCTGGGCCGGTCGGTCCGGGACCTGGTGATCGGCGAAGCGGCGGACGGTGACACGATCCACCGGACCGTGCACACCCAGCCCGCCCTGTTCTCGCTGGAGTACGCGCTGGCGCAGCTGTGGCTGTCCTGGGGCGTGCGGCCGAACGTGCTGGTCGGCCACAGCATCGGGGAGATCGCGGCGGCGGCCGTCGCCGGGGTCTTCTCCCTGGAGGACGGCGTGGCGCTGGTCGCCGCGCGGGCCCGGCTGATGCAGTCGGTGACCGCGCCCGGCGGCATGGCCCAGGTGTCGGCGGCGCCGGAGGACCTGGCCCCGCTGCTCGAAGGCCGCCCCGACCTCGCCATCGCCTGCCGCAACGCGCCCCGGCAGTGCGTGCTCTCCGGCGGCCACGCGTCCCTGGAGGAGGTGTGCGCCCTGCTGCGCCGGGCCGGTCACGAGGTCCGGAAGCTGCCGGTCTCGCACGCGTTCCACTCGCCGCTGATGGCCGAGGTGACGGACGCGTTCCGGCACGAGCTGAAGGACATCCGCTGGCACGAGCCGCGGCTGACGCTGGTCTCGAACATCACCGGGCGGGTGGCCAGGCCCGGGGAGCTGACCACGCCGGAGTACTGGGTCCGGCACATCGGCGCCCCCGTGGACTTCGCCGGCTCCCTGCGGACGGTGGCCGGGCGGGGCGGTCACGCGTGTGTCGAGATCGGCCCCGACTCGACCCTGACGTCCCTGGCCCGGCAGTGCGTGCCGGCCGGTGACCAGCTGTGGCTGGGCGGCCTGAACCGCGCCGACACGGACGGCGGCGCGGTCCTGACCGCCCTCACCCGGCTGTACGCGGCCGGTCTCCCGGTGTCCTGGGCCGGCGTCCACCACGGCGCGGCCGACCGGCCCGCCACCCTGCCGACGTACGCCTTCGACCGGAAGCCGTACTGGCTCCCGGCGCCACGCGGCCGCGACCGGGGCAGGGCACCGGCGACGACCGGGCAGCAGCCCCATCCGCTGCTGGGCGAGGAGGTCACGTCGGAGGAGCAACAGCGCGACGGAGTACGGGAGTTCGCGACCCGGATCGATGCCGCGCAGCCGGCGTACCTGGCCGACCACGTCATCATGGGGCAGGTCGTCCTCCCCGGCGCTGCCTACCTGGAGGTGCTGCTCGCGCTCCAGGACGCGGTGTACGGCGAGACCTGCCGGCCGGTGACGGACGTGGCGGTCCTGGAGCCCGTCTTCCTGGCCGCCGACCGGACCTCCGAGGTGCGTACCCGGCTGCGGCCCCGGCAGGACGGCACAGCCGAGGCGGAGATCGTGACCCGGGTCGCGGGCCGGGACGGGGACTTCGAGCGCTGCCACGCCACCGCGGTCCTCGGCCTGCCCTCCTCGCCCAGTACGGCGCTCACGCCGGCCGGTACGGAGCTGTGTGCGCACGCTGCGGACGCGGGCGGGCCGGCGGCGACGGTCGGCGGCGCGGAGCTGTACGCCGGGATGGCCGCGGCGGGGGTGGCGTACGGCCCGGAGTTCCGGCGGCTGTCGCAGGCCCGGCGGTACGACGGGCAGCTCGCGGTGAGCGAGCTGCGCGGCATGCGGACGGGCCCCGTTGAGCAGCTGCCGCCGGCGCTGCTGGACAGTGCGCTGCACGGGCTGGCGGTCCTCAACGATGCCGGGGAGACGTATCTGCCGGTGCGGTTCGGGCGGCTGCGGCAGTTCAAGAAGCCGAAGGCGGCGGAGCTGCGTACGGTGGCCAGGATCGTGCCGGTACCGCCGGACGCCGGGCAGGACGTGGACGTGGCGGCGGACCTGGTGCTGCTGGAGGACGACCGCCCGGTCTTCGAGTTGACCGGGCTGGGGCTGAAGCGGGTGGTCAACACCTCGGCGGGGGCCGGGCGGCACACGCAGGTCTTCCACGAGCCGCGCTGGATCAAGCGCGCGCTGTCCGGCCCCGGCCAGGGCGCAACGCCCGGCGAGCCACGCCGGGTGCTGGTGCTGAACCGTACGGCTGCGGACCTGGGTGACCTGGCCGCACGTGCCGCCGCGGCCGGCACGGAGCTCACTTACGCCGCGGGGGCCGACGTGCTGGCCGAGCGCCTGCGCGAGGCGGAACCCACCGATGTGTGCTGGTTCTGGCGGCCGGGCGGCGAAGGGCCGGTCCCGCCGGCCGCCGAGTGCCGGCGCAACTACCGCGATCTGCTCGCCGTGCTTCACGCGCTGGAGCGCGGCGGCTTCGGTCACGGCAGGCGGCTGTGGCTGGTCACCGAGGGCGCCCAACTGCTGCCGGACGACACGCCGAACGACACCGGACCGGCGGCGTCCGCGACCCTGTGGGGCTTCGGCCAGGCGCTCTGGCACGAGTACCCGAGCTACCGCGTCACGCTGATCGACCTGCCCGGCGGCAAGGGCGACGGGGCCGAGGACACGGACCGGCTGCTGGACGAGTGGCTGGCGCGGGACGCCGGGGAGTTCCAGGTGGCGTACCGGTCCGGGCTCCGCCACGTACGGCGGTTGTACCCGCTCGACCCCGCCCGCCGGCCGGGCACCGCCGACCGGCTCGCGATCAAGGAGTACGGCTCTTTCGCCGGCCTGCGACCGGAGCCCGTCGAGGCCGAGCCGCCCACGGGCGATCGGATTCAGGTGGCGGTGCACGCGGCGGGCCTGAACTTCAAGGACGTGCTCAACGCGCTGGGTCTGCTCCGGCAGTACGCCGAGGAGACGGGCGTCCCGTACCAGCCGCAGCCGCTGGGCTTCGAGTGCGCGGGCACGGTGGTCGCGGCCGGCCCCGACGCGTCTTTCGGGCCCGGGGACGAGGTGGTGGTCAACGCGCTCGGCTGCATGGCGGGCACGCTGACCGTCTCCTCCGAGCTGGCGGTGCGCAAGCCCGCCCGGCTCACCATGGCCGAGGCGGCCGGGGTGCCCACGGTATTCGTCACCGCGCACCACGCGCTGCACGAACTCGCCGGGATCCAGCAGGGCGACCGGGTGCTGATCCATGCCGCGGCGGGTGGCGTCGGACAGGCCGCCGTGCAACTGGCCCAGCAGGCCGGGGCCGAGGTGTTCGCCACGGCGAGTCCCGGCAAGTGGCCGCTGCTGCACGCCCAGGGCATCCGCCACGTCATGAACTCCCGGACGCTGGACTTCGCCGACGAGGTGCTCGCCGCCACCGGCGGTGAGGGCGTGGACATCGTGCTCAACAGTCTGAACAAGGAGTTCATCCCGGCGGGCCTGCGCTGCCTCGCCGAGGGCGGGCGCTTCGTGGAGCTGGGCAAGCTGGGTTCCTGGACGCCGGAAGAGCTGCGCCAGGAGCGACCCGACATTCAATACCACCGCTTCGACCTGGGCGAACGCCCCGAGGCCGAGGCGCGGGAGCACACCCGGAAGATCCTGGGGTCCGTCGTCGAGCAGCTGGCCGACGGACGCCTGCAGCCCGTCCCGGCCACCGTCTACTCGCTCGACGAGGCCGCGGAGGCGTTCTCGGCGCTCAGCCGCGGCGCGAGCACCGGCAAGCTGGTGCTGCGCTTCGCCGACGACCGGGCCCGGGCCGCGCGGCCGCTCGCCGTCAGGCCCGACCGTACCTACCTCGTCACCGGCGGCCTGGGCGGCCTCGGACTGGTCACCGCCCGCAAGCTCGCCGAACTCGGCGCCCGCCACCTGGCGCTCGTCGGACGCACCGGGCTGCCCCCGGCGGAGACCGCGGCGCTGGCGGCCGGGATCGGCACGGACGTACGGGTCACCGTCCTTCGCGCGGACGTCGCCGAGCCCGCCGACGTCGAGCGGATCACCGCGGAGCTGACCCGGTCGCCGTATCCGGTGGGCGGCATCGTGCACGCGGCCGGCGTCCTCAAGGACATGCCGGTCTCCGTGCTGACCTGGGAGGGCATCGAAACGGTCCTGCGGCCCAAGGTGTACGGCTCGTGGCTGCTGCACCAGGCGGCCGCGTCCTTCCCCGAGCTGGACTTCTTCGTCGGCTACTCCTCCGTCGCCGCCGTGCTGGGCGGTCCCGCGCAGGCCAACTACGCGGCGGGCAACGCCTACCTGGACGGCCTGCTGCGATGGCGCGCCGGCCACGGCCTGCCCGCGCTGTCCGTGAACTGGGGCCCGTGGGCCGAGGTCGGCATGTCCGCCCGGCTCGACGCGCCGCTCGTCCGGCGCCTCCAGGACCAGGGCGTCGCCTTCATGAGCCCGGCCGACGGCATGCACGCGCTGGTCACCCTGCTCGGGCAGACCGCGCCCCAGGTCGTCGCGGCCGCCTGCGACTGGGACCGGTACGCGGCGGACCGGCCGCTTCCGCACAGCCTGTACCGGCACCTCGTACGCGGCGAGGGCGGCGCAGCCCGACCGGGGCTCGACGTCGACCGGCTGGTCACGCTGCCCGCCGACGAGCGCAGGGCGGAACTGAACAGGTACCTGCGTGCCCGGATCGCCGACATGCTGCACTTCGACGGCACGGACGACGTGGCACCGGACGCGGTCTTCCTGGAACTGGGCCTGGACTCGCTCGCCGCCGTGGAGCTGAAGAACGCGCTGGAGACCGCGCTGCGCGTGCCGCTGCCCGCCTCGGTCACCTTCGACCACCCGTCCGTCGGGCAGCTCACCGACTTCCTCGACCGGCAACTGTCCTGAGAGGGGCGACGGTGCTCGACGACGACACACTCATCCGTCCGCGGCCGGCGGCCCGGCCCCGCACACTCGCCGCGGTCGCGGCCCGCCAGGCGGCCGACCGGCCCGCTCACCCCGCGGTGCTCTGCGAGGGACGGGTGCTCACCTACGAGCAGCTGCACCGCGAGAGCAACCGCACCGGGCACGCCCTGCACGCGGCGGGGCTCGGCAGCGGCTCCCGCGTGGCCTACCTCGGTAAAGAGTCCGAGCTCTTCTACGAGATCGCGCTGGCCTGCGCCAAGACGGGCGCCGTGCTGGTACCGGTCAACTGGCGGCTGACCCACGACGAGATCGCGCACATCCTGAGCGACTCCGACACCGAACTGCTCTTCGCCGAGCGCGAGCGGCTGACCGTCGCCGGACAGCTCGGTACGGTCCTGCCCCGGCTGCGCGAGGTGGTCCCGCTGGACACCGCCGAGGGCCGCGGCTCGGGCTTCCTGGCCTGGCAGGCCGGGCACCCGGCCGACGATCTCGGCGCCGCAGCCGGTGTCGGCCCGGACGACGCCGTGGCGCAGATCTACACCAGCGGCACGACGGGCCTGCCCAAGGGAGTGGTCCTGGCCCACCGCAGCTTCTTCAACGTCGACGAGGCGCTCGCGCAGGGGTGCGACTGGGTGGACTGGCAGCCCGGCGACCGGTGCCTGATCGGCATGCCGGGCTTCCACATCGGCGGCCTGTCATACGCCATGCAGGGCTTCGTCGCCGGGGCCACGATGGTCAGCGTGCCGATGTTCGTCGCTGGTGACGTGCTGCGGCAGATTGGCGAACTCGGCCTGACCCACGGCCTGGTGACCCCCGCCATGCTCCAGATGCTGCTGGACGAGCGGGGCGCGAGCCCCGCCGCGTTCCGCTCCGTCCGCAAGCTGATCTACGGGGGCGCGCCGATCTCCGAACCGCTGCTGCAGCGCTGCCTGGAGACCATGGGCTGCGAGTTCGCGCAGATCTACGGATCCACCGAGACGGGGAACTTCGCCGCGTGCCTGCCACCCGCCGACCACGTACCGGGCAGCCCACGACTGACGGCCGCCGGGCGCGCCTATCCGGGCATCGACCTGCGGATCGTCGACGAGGACGGCACCACCCTGCCGCCCGGCGCGGTCGGCGAGGTCTGGGTCCGCAGCCCCGCACGGATGCTGGGGTACCACCGGCAGCCCGAGGCCACCCGGGAGACGGTGCGGGACGGGTGGGTCCGCATGGGTGACGCGGGCCGGCTCGACGCCGACGGCTACCTCCACCTCTGCGACCGCATCAACGACACGATCATCGTCGGTGGCGAGAACGTCTATCCCACCGAGATCGAGAACGCGCTGGCCGGCCACCCCGCGGTGGCGGACGCCGCCGTCGTCGGCGTCCCGGACGAGCGCTGGGGCGAGGCCGTGCACGCGTACGTCGTGCTGCGGCCCGGCCGACAAGCCACCCCGCGCGAGCTCATGCGCTCCCTGCGGGGCCGGCTCGCCGACTTCAAGATCCCCACGACGTACGCGTTCCTGGCCGAGCTGCCCCGCAACCCGAACGGCAAGGTGCTCCGCCGCGCCCTTCGGGACCGGCTGTGGCAGGGCCGGGAGCGCAAGGTCAACTGAGTGCACGTCAGGAATGGGAGGCCAGGCATGCGTGCCGAGGACCGTACGGACGACGGACGCCCACTCCGGGTCGGCGTCCTGCTGCCGACCCGGGAGGCGGCGATCAACGGTGACCACGCCGTCGCACCCCTGCTGGACTTCGCCCGCGAGGCGGAGCGGCTCGGTTACGACTCGGTGTGGACGGGGGACTCGCTGCTCGCCCGGCCCCGGCTGGACCCGGTGGTGGTGCTCGCCGCCGCGGCGGCGGTGACCTCCCGCGTCACCCTGGGCACGGCGGCCTACACCGCGGCCCTGCGCCACCCACTGCTCGGCGCGCACCAGATCGCGAGCCTGGACCGGGCGACGGCCGGGCGCCTGGTGGCCGCGCTCGGCGCGGGCTTCCCGGTGCCGGAGACGGAGCGGGAGTTCGCCGCGGTGGGCGTGGCGTACGCCGGGCGGTTCCGCCGCCTGGACGACACGGTACGACTGTGGCGGGAGACCTGGCGGAGCAGTGCCGGCACGGACACCGGGCAGGACGCCGGGCCGGGCGGCCCGCAGCGGCTGCCGTCCCCCGCCTCCCCCACCGGGCCGCCGCTCTGGCTGGCGGGCAGCGACACCCCGCGGGCGCTGGCACGCGCGGCCGGACACTACGACGGCTGGCTGCCGTTCCTGCCGGACGCGGGCGCCTACGCACGCGCCTGGGAGCAGATCGGCCGGCTGACCGCCGACCGGGGGCGGCCTCCGGGCGCGGTCACGCCGGGGCTGTACGCGACGGTCGCGGTCGACCCGGACCGCACGGCGGCACGCAAGCAGCTCGACGCCTACGCCCAAGCCTACTACGGCCGTTCGCTGGAGCAGATGGCGGCGTTCCAGGCGTTCGGCTACGGCAGCGCGCAGGAGTGCGCGGAGTGGCTCGGCGGTTATGTACGCGCCGGGGCCCGACACCTCGTCCTGCGGATCGGTTCGCTGGACCCGGAAGCCCAGCGGGCCCAGCTCGCCGAGGCCGCCCGGGCGCTGGTGCCCGCGCTGCGCGCGGGCACCTGACACCTCCTTGTGGTCCTGGTGGTCCTTGTGTCCCTTGTGTCCCTTGTGTTCCTTGTGGCCGTACGGTTCGGACTACGGGGCGGGCTCGGACTGCGGCGTGGCTGCCGGCGTCGCCCCGGCGGTCCCCTTCTTCGGCTTCGCCGGGCTCAGGGCGCGCAGCACCTCGCGCATGGCGAACGGCGAGTAGACGACCGCGTTGTGCTCGCTGAGGTCGGCGACGCACAGGTCCTGCAGGAGGACGTTGCGGACGTTCGGGCCGCGGAGCCAGCACGAGGAGTAGGGGGTGACCACCTCGTCGTACTTGGTCGCGATGACGGTGTAGCGCACGCCCTCGACGGTGTCCTCGCCGTCGTTGAGCTTGTTCATGAAGTCGCTGCCCTTGTGCTGTTCGGTGAGCGCGGGCAGGACCATGTTGGTGAGCTCGATGCTGGCCGGGTACTGCTTCATGAGCGCGGCGATGCCGTTGCCGGTGGTGCCGTGGTTGTTCGGGGCGAGCCCGATCAAGTGGTGCACCTTGGTGGCGCCGCCGAGGAATTTGAGGTAGTAGCGCGGGAGCATGCCGCCCTGCGAGTGGCCGATGATGTCGACCTTCTCCGCGCCGGTGGCCGCCAGCACGCGCTCCACATAGGCGGCCAGTTCCTCGGCCGACTGCTCCATGGAGGCGAGTCCGTGCATGATCGGGATGCGGGGGTCGGCACCGTAGTCGAGCCGGAAGACGCTGTATCCGGCGGCGGCCAGGACCGGGGCGACGGTGAGCCAGTAGGTCTCGGCGTTGCCGAACGTGCCGTGGACGAGGACGACCGGGCGCGGGTGTTCGTCGTCGGGGCGCGCGGACCAGTCGTCGATGCCCGGCGAGCGGGTCAGCGCGGTGGCCGCCTGGGTGGTGATGGCGGCGGCCTGGGCGAGGGCGAGGCCCTCGCCCAGCTTGCCGGTCACGCTCTGGGTGACCGCTTCGAGCGGGTTGGTGAACGGTAACTTGGGCCCTTTTCCTGTGGGAAACATGAGCAAATCCTCCCCGGCAGCGCGGAATAGCCCGGTCTACCCCGAATGGTCGGCCGAGCCCCGGTATGTCGCCTCACGCTACCGCCATCGGGACCGCCGGCTACCGTCCGGCGCATCCTGGGGGCCGGTATCCCGCCACGCTCGGGGACGCGGTGCCCGCGGGCCGTACGGCGGCGATGACCGCGTCGGCGGCATCCGCGCGGAACAGGGCGCGGCCTGCGGCGATCCTCGCCTGCCGGAGCGGACCGTCCCGGGTCAGCTCGGCGAGGGTTCGCAGCAGGCCGTCCGGGCCGTCGGCGAGGCCGGACAGTCCGGCCGCCGCCATCCGCCGGGCACCCGCGGCGCCGTGCCCGGGGATCGGCCGGTGCGTCACCACCGGCACCCCGGCGGCCAGCGCCTGGACCGCGGTCTGCCCCGCGGCGTTCTCCACCAGTGCGCCGGCCGCCGCCATGAGGGCCGGTACGTCCGCCACCCAGCCGAGCGCCACGGTCCCGGGCACCCGGCCGAGCCGCCGCCGCAGCGACTGGCTCCGGCCGCACATCACGACGGGGAGGTAGCCGCCGTCGCGGAGCAGCGCCGCGGTACGTGCCAGGTGCGAGGCGACGCCCCAGGCACCGCTGGAGAGGAGGACCGGGGTGCGGCCCGGGGCCAGGGCGGCGAAGCGGCGGGCGAAGACGGCGGTGCGGGCGGGGTCCGGTGGAGCGTGGAACGCGGCGGGCACCACGGGGCCGACCGCCTCGGCCGCCCGGCCGCCGAGCCGCCCGACGTCCGCCGCCGTCTGCCGGGTCGGGCAGAGGTGCAGGTCGTTGGCGGGGTGGAGCCACTGCCGGTGCACGGCGAAGTCGGTGACCACCACGATGCTCGGGCAGCGCAGCGCCCCGGCGTCCCGGAGGCGGCCGGTGACCTGGGCGGCCAGGTGGAAAGTGGTGAGGACCGCGTCGGGTCGCTCGCCGGCCAGTCGTCGTTGTAGTTCTCGCGCCGCGGGGGCGACCACGGGTGAGGTGTCGGTGCCCGGGTGCGGGCGGCCGGGGCCGGCCGGCGGGCGGGGGACGAAGTAGGCGCGGTAGATCGCCTCGTAGAGCGCGGGCGCGTACCGGATCGTGGTGGCGTAGAAGCCGCGCAGTGCGGCGCCGGTCCCGGCCGGCAACAGGTCCAGGACGTCGAGGGTGGCGACGCGGTGGCCGCGGCCGGTCAGCCGGTGGGCCAGCTCGCCGGCCACCGCGTGGTGGCCGGCCCCCATGCCGGCGCTGAGGATGACGAATCGTCCGCCCATGTGTCCATGCCCCCGGTCCGGATGCCATTCCCGAGCATTTCGCAACGTACGCGACCATACTGGACCGTATGCGCATCGACCGTCCTCCGCTCGGGCCGGCCGCGTGGCAGGCGACGGCAGCGGCAGCCGCGCTGCACATCGGACCGGCCGGGACCTGGCTGCCTCCGGTACGCCGCCTGCTCTTCCCCGGCCTGGACGGGCAGGGGCAGCCCGGACACGTCGCGCTCACCTTCGACGACGGTCCCGACCGGGCGAGCACGCCGCGCTTCCTGGACGCGCTGGACGCGCTGGACGTCCGGGCGACCTTCTTCCTGCTGGGCTCGGCGCTGGCCGAGGCGCCCGAGCTGGGGCGGGAGCTGGTGGCCCGCGGGCACGAGGTGGGGCTGCACGGCTGGCAGCACCGCCGGCCGTGGTGGCCGGGACCGGTGCGCGAACTGCGCGAGCTGCGCCGGGCCGTGCGCACGGCCACCGACGTCTGCGGGTCCCGGCCGCGGTGGTACCGGCCGCCGTACGGCATCCTCACCAGCGGCCGGTGGGCCGCGGCGCACCGGCTCGGGCTGCGGACCGTGCTGTGGTCGGCATGGGGCCGGGACTGGGTGGCGGGGGCCTCTGCGGAAACGATCGTGCGCACCGTGGAGCACCGATTGGAGGGCGGCGGGACCGTCCTGCTGCACGACAGCGACCGGACCTCGGCGCCCGGCTCCTGGCGTGCCACGCTCCAGGCGCTGCCCGTGCTGGTGCGGAACTGCCGGCAGCAGGGTCTCACCGTGGGCCCGCTGCGCGACCACGGGGGCGACGACACGGAGCTGTGTCCCCTGTGACGGCAATTGCCCGGATCATTACGAAATCCGTGGCATGCTGGTCCGATGTCGGAGCCTGTGCCCGGCCCGGTCGGGGTCCGGGCACAGCCACTGAGGTGCGTACCGTCTCCGGAGGAGGTCTCCTGTGGAAGCCACGGGACCACTGCCGCACAGTCCTGTGCTCCCCGAGGGCCGACCCGGACCCCACGTTCCCGCGCGGCGGCCGCACCGCACCGGAGCCCCGGTGGCCCTGATCACCGGCGCCTCGTCGGGCATCGGCGCCGCCGTGGCCGCCCGGTTCGCCGCCGAGGGAAGCTGGCGGCTGCTGCTGAACGGCCGGGACGAGGACCGGCTCGGCCGGGTCGCGGCCCGCTGCGACGCCACCCCGCTCCCCTGCGACCTGGGCGACCCGGCCGGCTGCGGGCAGCTCGCCGACGCCGCGCTCGACGCCTCGGGCGGGGTCGACGTCGTGGTCCTCGGGGCCGGCATCGGCTGGGCGGGCCCGTTCACCACGATGCCGCCCGCCGCGATCGACGAGGTACTGGCGGTGGACCTGGCCGCCGTCGTGCACCTCACCCGCCGGCTCCTCCCGCACATAGTGCGCAGGAACCGCGGCCATCTGCTCTTCGTCGGCTCGATCGCGGGCGCCGTGGGCGTACGCGAGGAGGCCGTCTACTCGGCGGCCAAGGCGGCGGTCGCGGCCTTCGCCGAGAGCCTGCGGTACGAACTGGCCGGCACCCGCGTCCGGGTGTCCGTCGTGGTGCCCGGCGCGGTGAACACCCCCTTCTTCGCCCGCCGCGGGGCGCCCTACCAGCGCTCCCGGCCCCGGCCGATCGCCGCGTCCCGGGTGGCCGACGCCGTGTGGGAGGCGGTGGCGCATGAACGCAGCGAGGTCTTCGTTCCCGGCTGGCTGCAGCTCCCCGCCCGCTTCCAGGGCCTCGCGCCCGCCCTGTTCCGGCGGCTGGCCACGCGCTTCGCCTGAGGGACCGACCGCTCCGTCCGCCCGACAGGACGGCCGAGGAAGGACGTCGTGCTGAGCTACCTCCTGGCCGTGCTCGCCGCCTGCGCCAATGCGGCCGCCTCTGTGCTGCAGCGGCGCGCGAGCCGCGACCTGCCGAGCGAGGACAGCCTGCGGCCGCGGCTGATCCTGCACCTGCTGAGCCGCCCCGTGTGGTTCGCCGGCTTCCTCTGCGTGATCCTCGGCTTCGTCCTGCAGGCCGCGGCGCTGGCCACCGGAAGCCTGTCGGTCGTCCAGCCGATCCTCGTCGTGGAGCTGCCGGTCACGCTGCTGCTGGCGTCGTTCGTGTTCCACGCCCGGCTGCACCGCCGCGAGTGGCTGTCCATCGTCGGGATGACCGTGGGGCTGGCGGCGCTGCTGTACTTCCTCTCCCCGGCTGCCGGGGCGGGCGAGGAGGCCGGCTGGCCGGCCTGGACGGTGGGCGTCACCGCCAACCTCCTGATCGTGGTCGCCGCCGTGGAGTGGGGCCGCCGCGCCGCGCCCGCCCGGCCCGGCGGGGGCAGCCGCCGGGCCGGCGCCTTCGGCGTGGCGGCCGGCTGCCAGTTCGGCCTGACGGCGGCCTTCATGAAGGGCGCGATGAGCCACGGCGAGGAGGGCGTCGGCGCGGTGCTCGCGACCTGGCAGCTGTACGCCATGGTGGCGGCGGGCATCCTCGCGATGTTCCTCCTCCAGTCCGCGCTGCACGCCGGCAACCTGCTCGCCGCGCAGCCCGGGCTGACCCTCTCCGACCCGATCGTGGCCATCCTGTGGGGCAGCTTCGCCTTCGCCGAGCAGGTCCGGGGCGGTTGGTACGTCGTTCCGGCGGTGGCCGGCGGGGCGTTGATGGCGTGCTCCGCGGTGGTACTGACCCGTTCCCCGCTGCTGAAGGGCGAGGAGGCGCTGATCGAGGCGGACCGGATGGCACCGGCCGCCGGGTCCCCGTCCCCGCCCCGCTGAGCCCGCCCGGACCCAGGGAGTCGCCGCATGCTCTATCTCTACGGTGTGCTCGCCGCGTGCCTGCTGGGACTGGGCTTCGTCCTGCAGCAGCACGCGGCGCGACGCGCGCCGCTGTCCGACATGCTCAGCTTCCGGCTGCTGCTGGACCTGGTGAAGATGCCGCTGTGGCTCGCGGGCATCGGCTGCATGGTCGCCGGACAGATCTTCAGCGTGCTCGCGCTCAGCCGCGGCGACCTGTCCCGGGTCGAACCGCTGCTGGCCACCAACCTGCTCTTCGCGATGGTGCTGGCCCGGTGGCTCAGCGGGGAACGGCTGGGGCTGTCGGGCTGGGCGGGGGTCCTCCTGCTGAGCGGCGGGGTGGCGGCCTTCATCATCGCCGGCAGCCCGCACAGCGGTCCCGACGACACCGGCACGCTGCGGCACTGGCTGGTCTTCGGCGGCGTCCTCGGCATCGCCCTGCTCCTCGTACTGACGGCCCGTCACCTGAAGCTGGTGAAGGAGCCGCCGCTGCTGGCCGCCGCTGCCGGCGTGCTCTACGGGCTCCAGGACGCGCTGACCCGGGTGTCCAGTTCGATCGCCGAGGAGGACGGCCTCGCCCGGATGCTGGTGAGCTGGGAGCCGTACGTGATCGTGGCGCTGGCCGTGACCGGGCTGCTGCTCGTCCAGAGCGCCTTCGAGGCGGGCCCGCTGCGGATGTCGCTGCCCGCGCTGACCGCCGCCGAACCGTTGGCCGGCATCGCCTGCGGCATCGGCTTCCTCGGCGACCGCATCCGCGTCACCCCCGGCGCCCTCGCGGGCGAATTCGCCGGCCTGGCGGCGGTGGTGACCGGCGTCTTCCTCCTCGGCCGCCACCCCGCCATGCCCACCGGCACCCACCGGGAGGCGGACGAGCCGGCGCCGACGGGTACTGGCGCTGTGTGATCGACAGTCCGTTCGGCGCGGTTCCGCCCCGCGACGCCGTCGGCGGCACCGGTCGGCGCCCGCCTGACCCGCCCCCGCGTCCGCGGGCAGCGCTCAGGCCACGGCCGCCGCCATTCTCCGTACCGCTTCCGTCAGCACCTCGGGCGAGGTGGCGAGGTTCAGCCGGACGTGGCCCGCGCCGCCGCTGCCGAAGTCCGTACCGGAGCTGAGGGCGACCCGGCCGCGCTCCAGGAAGACGGCGGCCGGATCGTCGACCGGGCCGAGGCCGCGGCAGTCCAGCCAGGCCAGGTAGGTGGCCTCGGCCGGGGCGTACCGCACCGCCGGCAGCTCGGTGGCCAGCAGGTCCACCAGCAGGCGGCGGTTCTCGTCCAGCCCGGCGAGCAGCGCGTCCAGCCAGCCGCGGCCGTCCCGGAGCGCCGCGGTGTGCGCGAGCACGCCCACATGGCTGGGGCCGTGGCCGACCTCCTCGGGCAGCCGCGCGAGGTCGTCGGCGGCCGCCGGGCCCGCGACGGCGAGCGCGGCCTTGAGCCCGGCGAGGTGCCACCCCTTGGAGGCGGACAGCAGGGACAGCCCGTCCGCCGCACCCGGCACGCTCAGGTACGGCACGAAAGCGGTGCCCGGGGCCACCACCGGGGCGTGGATCTCGTCCGCCACGACCCGGACGCCGTACCGGGCGGCCAGCTCGGCGACCGCCGCCAGTTCCGCCGCGGTGTGCACCGTGCCGGTGGGGTTGTGCGGGCTGCACAGCAGGTATGCGGCGCGGCGCCCGCCCGCGACGGCGGTGCGGAAGGCGGCTTCCAAGGTGGTGAGGTCGATCCGGTGGCCGGGGTCGAGCGGGGCCTCCACGATCTTCCGGTCCGCGTTGCCCACGAACTGGTAGAACGGCGGATAGACGGGGCAGTTGACGACCACCGCGTCGCCAGGGCCGGTGGTCAGCTTCAGCATCTCCACCACGCCCAGCATCACGTCCGGCACGATCGCCGTGCGCGCCACGGCGAGCCCGCCCCACCCCCAGCGTTCCCGCGCGAACTCCGCGAACGCCTCGGCGTACGCCGTGCCTGCGGGGTAGCCGGTGTCGCCGCGCGCGAGCGCGTCGGTGACCGCCCGGACGACCGGTTCGGCCAGCGGCACGTCCATCTCCGCCACCCACAGCGGCAGCACGTCGTCGGGGTACGTGCGCCACTTCATGCTCGTCCGCCGGCGCAGCTCGGCGAGGGTGAGACGGCGCAGCGGGTTCGCTTCGGCGGAGGCGTCGTGCGGCGTGTGATCCATGCGTCTCAAGATAGGCCGCACCCGCCGGTTCCCCCACGGGGCGGACGGCTTCGGGGCCGCCTCAGCCCTCGCGCAGCTCCAGCGTGCAGCACTTGACGCTGCCGCCGGCCTTGAGGAGTTCGGTGAGGTCCACGCCGATCGGCTCGAAGCCGCGCTCGCGCAGGCCTGCGACCAGTCCTGTCGCGGCCTCCGGGAGCAGCACGTGGCGGCCGTCGGAGAACGCGTTGAGGCCGAACACCGCCGCGTCCTCGGCCGTCGCCGTCAGCGCATCGGGGAACAGTTCGCGCAGCACGGCCCGGCTGCCCGGCGTGAACGCCTCGGGGTAGTACATGATCTCGTCGTCGGAGAGCACCGCCAGCGCGGTGTCCAGGTGGTAGAAACGGGGGTCGACCAGCGTCAGGCCGGTGACGGGCACGCCGAAGAACTCCTGTGCCTCGGCGTGCGAGCGCGGGTCGGTGCGGAAGCCGGTACCGGCCAGGAGGCGCCGCCCGGCCAGCAGGTAGTCGCCCTCCCCCTCGTTGACGTGCTCGGGCCAGTAGGCCTCGGGGAAGCCGTGCGCGCGCAGCCAGGAGAGGTACAGCGGGCCCTCGGCGGTGCGCTCCTCGTGCCGGAACCGGGCGCCCAGCACCTTCCCGTCGATCACCGTGGCCCCGTTCGCCGCGAACACCATGTCCGGCAGCCCGCCGGCCGGTTCGACGACCTCCACGGTGTGCCCCAACTCCCGGTAGAGCGCACGCAGCCGCTCCCACTGGGCGAGGGCGAGCCCGCCGTCGACCGGCTTCGCGGGCTCCATCCAGGGGTTGATCGAGTACGTGACGTCGAAATGGCGGGGCGGGCACATCAGGAGACGGCGCGGGACGGCGGTGCGGGACGGGACGGAGCCGGTGCGGTGCATGTCGTCGTGTTCCTCTTCCGGTGGTGGGGTTCGGAGTCTCGGCGCGCGGGATGTGCACGAGGTGACGGGCGCGGGAACCCGGGATGCCGGTTGGCCGCTCTCCGCACGCCGGCGGCTTTCCGGGCGGCCGACGGTGGGCAGGAAGGAATGGCCGCGGTGGCACGATCAGGGTGCCGTCGCGGGCCGGATGCCCCGCAGTGCCTCGGACGAAAGCGAGAACCCCATGGCCGACCAGCAAATACTCGTTCTGGACCCCACCGGGAGCGACCGCCATGCCGAGGACGCCGCGTTACGCGCCGCCGGCCCGGCCGCACGCGTCGACGTCCTCGGCGTACCGGCCTGGGCGGTCACCGACCCCGCCCTGCTCAAGCGGCTGCTTACCGACTCCCGGGTCTCCAAGGACCCCCACCGGCACTGGCCGCTCTTCCCGGACCACATCGTCGGCAAGTGGCCGCTGGCCCTGTGGGTGGCCGTGCGGAACATGTTCACCGCGTACGGCGCCGACCACCGCCGGCTGCGCCGGCTGGTCGCCCCGGCCTTCACGGCGCGCCGCGTGCAGGCACTGTCGGCGCGGATCGAGGAGGTGACGAACGGGCTGCTCGACGACCTCGCCGCCACGCCGCCCGGCGAACCCGCGGACCTGCGCGCACGCTTCGCCTACCCGCTGCCGATCCAGGTCATCGGCCACCTCATGGGCCTGCCCGAGGACGCGATCGGCTCCTTCCGCGGGGCCGTGGACGCCGTCTTCGCCACCACCCTGTCGTCCGAGGAGGCCACGGCCAACACCGAGGAGCTGTACGGCCTCCTGACCCGTCTCGTCGCCGCCAAGCGGGCGGCACCCGCGGAGGACCTCACCTCGACGCTGATCGCCTCCCGTGACGTCGAGGGCGACGGTTCCCGGCTCAGCGAACAGGAGCTGCTCGACACCCTGCTGCTCGTGATCAGCGCGGGCTACGAGACCACCGTCAACCTCCTGGACCAGGCCATCACCGCCCTGCTCAGCCACCCCGAGCAGCTCGCCGCCGTGCGGGCGGGACGGGCCGGGTGGGACGCCGTGACCGAGGAGGCGCTGCGCTGGGAGGCCCCGGTGCCCCATCTGCCGATGCGGTTCGCCACCGAGGACATCTCCCTTCCGACCGGGCAGACCATCAAGGCGGGCGACGCGATCCTCGCCTCGTACGCGGCGGCCGGCCGCCATCCCGCGCTGCACGGTCCCACCGCCGAGGAGTTCGACCTCTCCCGGCCCAGCAGCGAGCATCTGGCGTTCGGGCACGGGGTCCACTTCTGCCTGGGTGCGCCGCTGGCCCGCATGGAGGCCACGATCGCGCTCCGCGGGCTGTTCGCGCGCTTCCCGGACCTGGCACTCGCCGTCCCGCCGCACGCGCTGCGGCCCCAGGAGTCCTTCCTCTCGAACGGCCACAAGGAGGTGCCGGTGATGCTGGGACGTGCCGCGGCGTCCTGACCGTACAGGGCGCCGGGCCGCGTCCGAGCCATCTTCCCGCGCCCGCCGATTTGGCCGAGGACGACAGACGCAACGGTCCCGGGGGCATGCCCCACCGGCATGACGGCTGGTCCCGATGTAGGACCCGGCGGCCGCCGCCGGCCCGGAGTGGGAGGGGTGGGTCCGGCCCACGGGGGTACCCGGGCCGGCGTACATGTCCGAGTCATAGTCATGCCCTCGGAGGTGTACGCGATTCTGAGAAGGTGCCGGCATCGCGTGGAGATCGCGCGGTGCCCGCACCGCCGGAGGCGACGCGAAGGCCGATCGTGAGGGCCGCTCTCCTGCCGGCCGGACGACCGCTTTCCGCTCCTCTCCCGGCACCGTAAGGATGACCATGGGTCGTGAACAACTCCTGGCCGACGTCTTCGTGGACCTGGCCGCCGCCTGCTGCGGGGACGGCTTCGACGTGGGCGGGTATCTGGAGCGGTTCGCCCTCCGGTGCGTGCAGCTGCTGGACGTCTCGGCCGCCGGCGTGCTGTGCGCACCGCCCGGTGAAAAGCTCCGGCCGGCCGCCGCGAGCGAGGCCGATCCCGCGTTCACCGGGTTGCTGGCCACCTCCCCGTTGGAGGGGCCGGTGCGGGAGAGCTACCGCACGGACGCCCCGATCGGCCCGGTGGACCTCCTGCACGCCACCGATCGCTGGCCCCGCTTCGCCAAGACGGCCCTCGCGGCGGGCTACCGCTTCGCCGGCGCGGTCCCGCTGACGTGGCGGGGCCGGCCCGACGGGTCCCTGCTGCTGCTCCGCACCACCGATCCACTGCCCGAGCGGGACGTACGGCTGGGGCAGGCGCTGGCCCACGTCGTGGCCGCGGCCCTGTGCCACCAGGAGTCGCTGACCTCCTACCGCAGGGTCAACGACCAGTTGCGCACGGCCCTGCGGAGCCGGGTCACCATCGAACAGGCCAAGGGCTTCCTGGCCCACCACATGGGGGTGAGCCTGCAGGAGGCGTTCGAGGCGATGCGCGGTCACGCCCGCAGCCACAGCCGGCTGCTGCGGGACGTGGCCCGGGACGTCCTGGAACGGGGCCTCATTCCGGAACCATGACCGCCACTCCCCCGTACGCCGCGACTGCTCGGCGGTCCTCAGGAGGCCGGGGCCGCCCCGCCCAACTTCTCCTCGATCCAGGCGACGCCGAAGTCCACGACGTCCCGGGCGTCGAAGAGATGGCTCTCCGCCGCGCCGACCCGCCCGCTGCTGCCGATGCCCGCGGCGAGCATGTCCCGGACGATCACCTCGAACGGCCATGTCCCCTCCGGCACGACCGATGAGTAGTCGAAGGCGCCCTCCTCCGAGTCGATGTCGTGGAAGCGCCGCCACACCCGCTCGCCGCCCACCACGACCGGCTGCTCGTACGTCACGAACCGCTTGCCCGGCGCGTCGGCGAGCGCCTCGGCGTGGTGCAGCAGCGTGAGGGAGTCCAGCGGCGCGCCCAACAGCAGCACCCGGCCCCCGATGTCGACCAGCCGCGCGAGCGGGCTGCCGGGACCGTGCGGGCCGTCCCACGGGTGGTCGGCCATCAGCTCCTCGGCCGCCGCGCCCAGTGCGGCGAAGCTCGCGTCGGGGTGCCGGCTGCGGACGGCGCCGGGCAGCCGGCGCAGGGCTTCGGGGAGCCGGCCGTTGGCGTGGTCGGCCTCGCTGATGAGCGGGTCGTAGGCGGGGTGTTCCGCGCGCAGCGCGTCCTGCCACGCCTGGGGCCAGCTGACGAAGTCGTAGGGCGGGGCGTCGTTCCAGCCGCAGGTGACCATCAACGTACCCCGCTTGCCGACGACTTCGCCGAGCGCACCGATGACCGTCTCGGGGCCGCCCGCCACATAGCCGAGGGCCGACATGCGGGTGTGGAACATGACGGCGTCGCCTTCGGCGAGACGTAGCGCCGTCAGGTCGCGGCGGAGCCGGGCGCGGGTGACCGGGCCGTCGGAGTGGGCCAGCAGGGCCATCTCATCCATGCCGCGAATATATCCATCGCCGACAGCTCCGGTCATACGATCGCTACGATCTCTTCATAAGACCGGATCTGCACATTGTCGCTGGTTCGGGTGCACCTTGACGGGTGAATATTACGCCGCGCGGCCCAAGGGCAGCATTTCGACAGCGAATGTTGTCCGCGAAAGGAAGCGCATATGCGTCGGGTCGGCTCCGCTCTCCTCCTCCTCGCAGCGACGGTTCTCACGACGGCCGCGACGACCGTTCCGGCGGCCGCCGCCGAAGGCGAGGTCATCGTCTTCGAAACCGAACTCCAACCGCTGACCACGTACGAGAACCCGATCGGCTGCATCAAATTGCCGGTCGGCTCCCACGTGTTGGCGAATCGCACCGACCGCCCCGTCCAGGTCTTTGCGGACCCCTCCTGCACGACGCCGAGTTTCACCGTACATCCGGGACACGGCTCGCATCTCGCCGCAGGAACGGGGAGTTTCTCCGCCTGATTCGACAACGAGCCGTCCCGGACAGGGGGATACGTCATGACTGCCGATCTCGCCGTGATCGGACTGGGACATGTGGGGCTTCCGCTGGCGCGGGCCGCGTGCGCCGCGGGGCTGACCACCGTGGGGTACGACGTCTCGGACGCCGTGGTGACCGGCCTCAACGGAGGACGATCGCACGTCGGCGGGGTCGCGGACGCGGCCGTCGCGGCGATGCGCGTCGCAGGCTTCCGCGCCACCTCCGATCCGTCGGCGCCCGGCCTGGCGGACACGGTGGTGATCTGCGTGCCCACCGGCCTGGGCGCGGGCGGCACGCCGGACCTCACCGCGGTGCGCGCGGCGGCCCGGACCGTGGCTCGCTGTCTGCGGCCCGGCATGCTCGTGGTCCTGGAGTCCACGAGTTATCCGGGCACCACGGAGGAGGTGGTCCGGCCCCTCCTGGAGAACGGCAGCGGGCTGCGGGCCGGCGCCGACTTCCACCTCGCCTACTCGCCCGAACGCATCGACCCGGGCAACCGGCGGTTCGGGCTCCACAACACCCCGAAGGTGGTCAGCGGCTGCACTCCCCTGTGCGTCAAGCACGCGGTCGCCTTCTACGGCCGCTTCGTGCGGACCCTGGTGGTCTCGCGGGGCACGCGGGAGGCCGAGATGGCCAAACTGCTGGAGAACACCTACCGGTACGTGAACATCGCGCTGGTCGACGAGGCGGCGCTGTACTGCGACCGGACGGGCATCGACATCTGGGACGTGCTGCACTGCGCCGGGACGAAACCCTTCGGCTTCGCGCCGTTCCGGCCCGGTGCCGGGGTGGGCGGCCACTGCATACCGGTCGATCCGCGCTACCTCGCGGCGAAGGCCGAGGCCGAGGGCTTCTCCTTCCGGATGCTGGCCGCGGCCCACGAGGTGGTGTCACAGATGCCGGCACACGTCGTCGGCCGGGCGGTCGGCCTCCTCGACGAGGCGGGCATGCCGCCGGAAGCGGCGTCCGTGGTGCTCCTCGGTGTGGCGTACAAGCCCGACGTGGCCGACGCGCGGGAGTCGCCGGCGGAGCCGGTGGCCCGCGGTCTGCGCGCCCAGGGCGCCACGGTCCGGTACCACGATCCGTACGTCCGGGAATTCGCCGCCGACGGCGTACCACTGGCCCGCGTGGAGTCGTTGCGCGATGCCTTGGCGGGTGCGGACCTGGCCATTCTCCTGCAGGACCATTCCTGTTACGACACGACGACGCTGACCCGCGCTGAATGCATTCTGCTCGACACCCGCGGAAAGGCCTCCGGGGCCCGGGTCACCCTGCTCTGACAGGGCTGCGCATTCCGCCGTCGACGGGTGCTTCCGTCGGGCGGGAAAAGACTTGCCGGCCTTCAGGGGAAGGAGGGCCGCGCGAGGCGGCGCCGGAAATCCGTACCTGCGCCGCGCATCAATCAGTACGATCGAAGAAAGGACACCGTCATGGCGACTCCCGTCGCGAACGAGCGGCTGCAGAAGCGCTTCGACAAGTGGGACTCGGACGGCAATGGCATCCTCGAGTGGGGTGACTTCGAGCAGGAGGCGGCGAAGATCGCCCAGAACTTCGGGGCCGACGCCAACTCCAAGAAGGCGAAGACGCTGCGGGAGGGCTTCCGCGCGCTCTTCGACCACCTCACCCAGGCGGCCGGGGCGCCCTCGAACGGTCCGCTCACGAGGGACCAGTTCATGGGCGTCACGGAGAACCTGATCTTCCAGGGCGGCGAGGCCGACTTCAACCGCGCGCTCGGCCCGGTGGTCAAGGGGATCATCGGCCTCTGCGACAAGAACGCCGACGGCCAGATCAACGCGGGCGAGTTCGAGGCCTGGCTGGTCGGCGTCGGAGTGGACCGCTCCGCCGCCCAGGAGGCGTTCCGCAAGGTCGACTCCGACGACAACGGCGAGCTGTCCCTCGACGAGCTGCTGGCCGCGGTACGCGAGTACCACTTCGGTCAGCTCGACGTCGAGCTGCTCGGCTGACGCGGCGCACCACCCCTGGAACGGGCGCGGCCGGTGGTCCCGGAAGGGGCCACCGGCCGTGGTGTGTGCCGGAGTCGCGGCGCCGGTCAGGGCGTCGCGGGCCGTACCTGGGTGAAGGCGACCGGCAGTTCCGGGCACAGCTCCAGGTCGCCGCCGCTGACGAGCCGGCTGCTGCCGATCAGGATGTTGTAGTGGTTCGGGAAGTGGCAGGCGTCGAAGCCGACCACGGTGCCGATGCGCAGGCCGTCGATCCACACGTCGTCCCCGCGGTCGATCACCCCGGCGCAGGCCAGCTCCACGAAGCCGAGGAAGCCGACCCGGTCGATGCGGGAGCCCGGACGGACCTCCCGCTGGTCGGTGGTGACCAGTTCGTGCACCTCGCCGCGGCGCACGCAGCGGCTGGCGTGCGGTTCGAGGGTCATGCCGCGGTCCGTACGGCGGTGCAGCAGGACCTTCACCAGGTCACCCCGCACGGAGCGCTTGGGGCCGTCCTCCCCTGACGTCCGACCGGTCATCGTCGTCCCCCTTCGGCTCGCACGGCCTGTGCGGTGCGGTAGGCGGCCGCCACCAGTTCCAGCGCGGCGAGCCCGTCGTCGGTCCCGGCGGCCGCCGGCGCGCGTGCCGCGGCGAAGTCGTCGAGGATGCCCTCGTACTCGTGCCACAGCGACGCCTTGAAGCCCGGGTGCCCGGCCAGCATGTCGGTGCGGTGCACGGTGCCGTCCGCCAGCCGCACCTCGATGTCCTTGGTCTCACCGGGGTACGACCAGTCCAGTTCGACCGTGGCGGTGGCCCCGCCCGCGGCGCGCAGCCGGATGACGGCCTGCCGGTCGGTGCCCCGGCCGTCCCGGGTGATCTCCGCCCCGTCGACCGCCACGTCGCCGAGGAGGAGCCGTACGAGGTCGAAGGCGTTGGGACCGTTGTCGGCCACGCATCCGCCGCCGCAGCGCCGGGGGTCGAGGTACCAGGTGTCGCCCGCGATGTGTTCCTCGATGCGTTCGAGGTAGCGGACCCGGACCGAGGCGACGGGCGCCCGCGCCGCGGCCAGGTCCCGCCGCAGCTGCCGCACGCCGTCGTTGTAGCGGCGGTGGAACGCGGTGAAGAGCGGGACCGCCCGCTCCCGGGCCAGCGCGGCCAGCTCGCGCCCCTCCGCCGCGTGCAGGGCGAGCGGTTTCTCGACACAGACCGGGAGGCCGGCGCGCAGCGCGTCCGCGCAGATCCCGGCGTGTGCGTGGTTCGGTACGGCGACGACCACGGCGTCCAGGCCCGGCTCCGCCAGCAGCGCGCGGTGCTCGGTGTGGCAGGGCACGCGACCGCGGTGCGGGGCCAAGGCGTCCGGCCGCGCGTCGCACACGGCCGCCAGGGTCCAGCCGGGCAGCCGGTCGAGCGCGGCGAGGTAGTACCGGGAGATCGCGCCGAGCCCGATCACACCGGTGCGGCGGGGCGTCATCGCACCGCTCCGTCCGCCGGGGCGAGGACGCCGAGGGCGGTGAGCTCCTCGTGCAGGTGGGCCGGGAGGGGGATGCCCTCCCGGCGGCGCGTCCGTGCGCGTTCCGCCTCCCACCAGCCCGGATAGCGCACCGGGCGGTCTTCGTGCACCGGCGGGCAGGCCAGCAGCGTGCCGAACAGCCCGCGGGCCGCGCCGGCGAAGTCGCCGTCCGGCCGCAGCTTTTCGGGTGCGACGGCGAGGGCGAGGAAGCCGATGTCGTCGTCGCTGCCGTGCGGCCGGCCGTCCCCTTGGAGCGCCTCGGGCGCGGGCCCGACGGCCGCGCCCGGCAGCAGCGCCGCCAGCAGTTCGACCGCGAGGCCGAGCCCGAAGCCCTTGTAGGCACCGGTCTCCGGTGCGCCGCCGAGCCACCGCAGGTGTGCCTCGCCGCGGTCGAAGGCCTCCGGGTCCGTCCGTGGCACACCCGCCTCGTCCACCAGCCAGCCTTCCGGGACGGACTCCCCGCGGCGGGCGGCGGAGCGGATCCGGCCGGTGGGCACGACCGTGGTGCTCATGTCGAGGACGAAGGGGTGGCCGGTGAGGGCGGGCGCGGCGACGCTGAGCGGGTTGGTGCCGAGCAGGGCGAGCCTGCCGTCCGGCGGCCGGGCGATGCGCTGGCCGCCGCAGTTGCCGGCGAGCACGCCGATCATGCCCTGGTCGGCGGCGCGCGCGGTGTGGAAGCCGGCGCAGCCGAAATGGGTGGCATTGCGTACCGACACCAGGCCGATGCCGTACAGCCCGGCCCGTTCGACCGCGAGGTCCATCGCCTCGGCCGCGGCCCACAGCCCGAGCGCGCGGCGGGAGTCCAGGACGACGCAGGCACCGAGGTCGGTGAGCGTCGCCGGTTCGGCCACCGGGTCGGCCCGGCCGCTGTCCAGGAGGGGGAGGTAGAGGCGGCCGAGGTTGAAGACGCCGTGCGAGTCCAGGCCGGTGAGGTCGCCGTGGCAGAGGGCGGTGGCGGCGGTACGGGCGCGCCGGTGCGGGATGCCGTAGGAGGCGAAGCGGTCGGTGACGGCGGCGCGCAGGACGTCGTGGTCGACCGGTACCGGGGGCTGGGGTGTCCGGTGTTGCCGGGGCAGGGTCACGCGGGGCTCCCTTGCTGTTGGGCGGCGCGGTGGTCGGTACTTCGGGCCGGGTCTCGGGCGAAGGCCGTGAGCACGGCGGACACGGTGGCGGCGAAGTCCTCCAGGTCGGCGAGGTCGATGAACTCCCCTCTCGCGTGTGCGTGGTGGGTGTCGAGGGAGCCGGGGCCGAGGATCGCGGTGAAGGCGCCGGGGCGGTCCGCCATCCAGAGGGCGTCGCAGGTGAACGCCGGTTCGTCGGCGGGCCATCGGCGTACCCCCGCCTCCGCGAGGAGCGCTTCGGCCCACGGGTCGGCGTCCGCCAGGCCCGGCAGTCCGCGTTTGTCCCAGGTGAGTCGGGTGACGCGGGGCGCGTCGGCGGCCGTACGGGCGAACTCCCGGGTGCGGCGGAAGCGTTCGGCGAAGGCGCGGAGTCCGGCGTCGAGGGCTTCGGCGACCGCGTGCTCCAGGGCCGTGCCGTCGGCCGTGCGCGCGTAGGAGAGGTTGAGGAGCAGCTGCCCGCTGCCGTGGACGCGGTTGTGGCGATGGCCGGTGTGCAGCCCCGCGACGCAGACCCGGCCGTCCGGCAGCGCGCCGTCCAGGGCGGCGGCCAGGTGCTGGGCCAGGAAGCCGAGGAGGACGGTGGCGTTGTGCCCGGCGTCGGGGCGGTCGTCGATCGCGTCCTGCCCGTCGACGGTGATCCGCGCCGTCATCGAGGCCGTGGACCTGGGGAGGTAGCGCAGCCCGGTCGGTTCGCAGAAGAGGTTGAGGCGCCCGTGGTACCCGGCCTCGATCAGCGGCCGGGTCCCGTACGTGCCCATCGCGCCGCCCTCCTCCCCGGCGACGGCCTGGACGAGGACGGCGGTGTCCCGGCCGAGCGAGGGTTCCGCTGCCGCCGCCGCTCGGACGCCGGCGAGCAGGGCCACCGCGGGTCCTTTGGCGTCCACCGCGCCGCGCCCGGTGAAGCGGTGGCCGTCGAAGCCCACCGGTTCCTGCCCGGCGACCGTGTCGAGGTGGACGTTGCACATCACGGTCGACGCCACGGGCAGGGCGGGCCCCAGGCGCAGGACGAGGCTGGGCTGCGCGTCGAGGAAGCCGGGGTCGACGGCGGCGGCCCGGCGTACGCCGGCGGGCACGTCCGGGCGGTCCAGGCAGCCGGCGGACGGCGGGGCGTGGTGCACGGCCCGCATGCCGAACTCGCCGGCGGCGCGCGCGTACGCACGCTGTGCCTCCCACAGCCGCGCCGGCTCGCCCTCGGGGCCGGCCTCCAGGGGGCCGGCGGTCGGGGTGCGCAGCAGCCGCAGGAGCAGGTCGTGGTCGGCGGGCCGGAGCAGGGTGCGGCCGGTCATCGGCGGGCTCCTTCCGGGACGGCGACCGGCCGCGCGTACGGGGCCAGCCGGGCCAGCACCTGCTCCAGGCGCCGCCCGGCCTCGACGAACGGGGCCTCGGCGCCGTCCCGCGCCGGCATCCCTTCGTGCGGTCGGACGGCGAGGTGCGGTTCGAGGGAGAAGGTGCCGGGGTAGCCGGTCTCCAGGAGCAGCCGCAGGCAGTCGGCGACGCGGGCCCGGCCGTCGCCGGGCAGGGTGTAGGTCACCGTGCCGTCCGGTGCCCGTACGGCGTCCTTGACGTGTACGTGGGCGACGTGCGGCAGCACCTTCTCCAGGGTGCCGAAGGCTTCGTAGCCGTGCGGGACGCCGTTGCCGGTGTCGAAGAGGAGGCGCAGGGCGGGGCTGCCGACCTCGCGCACCAGGCGCAGCATGCGGTCGGCGCGGTCGCCGGCCCAGCCCGCGCAGTTCTCGTGCAGGAGGGTGAGGCCGGCCTGTTCGGCCCGGTCGGCGAGGCGGCCGACGCGGTCGATGGCGCGGGCGGCCCATTCGGGCTCGGTGAGTCCGTCGTCGGGGTAGGACATGATCCGGACGTACCGGCAGTCCAGCGCTGCGCACCGTTCGGCCAGCGTGTCCAGTTCGGCGAGGTCGTCGGCGAAGGGGGCGGTGATCGGGCGGGCCCAGTTGCCGATGCGCGAGGCGAGGCAGACCACACCGAGTCCGGCGTCCCGGATGCGCGTGGCGACGCCGCGGAACGTTCCGGCATCGAGGTCGGCCACGGCCTCGCCGTCGACGGTGCGCAGCTCCAGCGCGCCCCAGCCCAGCCGGCCGAGCGCGGCGAGCTGCCCGTCGAGGGAGCGGGCCGCCTCGTCGCCGATGCCGGCCAGCCGGCTTCGGGGGAAGGGGGGTTCACCGCACATGTTGTTCCTCCGTGGTCGGGACGGCCGGGGTCTCCCCCGCCGGCGTGCGTTCGGCGGCCCGGCAGTGGTCCTTCGCCGCGCACAGCAGGCGGACCACGTCGTACGGCACGGTGGAGTGGTTCCGGCGGCCCGCCGCGAAGTCCTGGTAGGTGCGGCGTATGAAGGCCGTGAGCGCGTCGTCGTGGAAGACGCGGGGGCCGTGCGGGTCGTCCGGGAGCACGAGCTGGGCGTGGTCGTCGTGCTCGCTGAGGGGGTAGTGGCCGGTGACCGCGGACCGCTCGAACTGCAGGGTGACGCTGCGCTGTTGAACGGGCGAGGCGAGGTCGGAGGTGATCTCGGTCCGTACGCCGGAGTGGTGGCGGAGGGTGAGCCGGGCGCTGCCCATGAAGCGGCGTACGCCGTCCTCGCAGCGCAGGTCGCTCCAGTGCGCGTCGCCCAGTTCGGCGGGCCCTGCCAGGTCGAGGGCGACGCCGAGGGAGTGCGGGATCTCGACGTCGAAGGCGGTCGGATGGCCTTCGCTGGTGAAGGTCCGTACGAAGCGCGGTTTGTGCTGGGCGAAGGCGAGGTGCCGCAGGGCGCCGTACGGGCGCTCGCGGACCAGTTCGCGCAGTCGGCCGGTCAGGGCGGCGGCCAGCCAGTGGCTCACGACGACGAGGTCGAGGTCGTGGTGGCGGCGCAGCCGGACGATGTCGTCGAGGGCCGCGCGGTCGGCCGCGAGGGGCTTCTCCACCAGGAATCTGCGGAAGCCCAGCGCTGCGAGTTCGGCGAGGACGGGCGTGCGGGACGCCGGTGGCGTGCAGACGTGGACGACGGTGTGCTGCGGGGCGACGAGTCGGACGGCGTCGGCGAGCGTGCGGGTGACCGTCACTCCGGTCAGGCCGCGGCCGGCCTCCGGGCGGGGGTCGCAGGCCACCAAGGGGCCGGTGCGCAACGGGGCTTCGGGCGATGCGGCCAGGCGTGCGAGAGCCTTTGCGTGGAGTCCGGCTCCGGAACGGCCCAGCCCGATCACGAGGGGCTGCAGCATCTTCCTCCCATAGCGGTGCGCGGCGTGCGCGGCGTACGCGCCGTTCATCGGACAAGCGAATGCTCCGTGCCGCCATTCGGCGAGTCAAGAAATATGAAGAGGGCTTACCGCAAAGTGTGAATATGACAGGGAAAGCGTGTCGGCCGCGGCGAAACGGGGAGCCTCACCCTGCGGGAAACCGCCGAAAGCGTCCCAGGGGGTGGTCGAGGTATCTCTCGGCATGGATCGCCGCGGTACGACCGATGACAGCGCGGCATCCTCTCAAGTGCATTGTCATACAGTCCCATTCTTCTCGCAGGCGCCGACATTCGCCCGGCTGTGGCCGTTGATCGAGCGCCGGGTGAACGAGGTCTTCGCCAACGGGAAATTCTCGCACGGCCGCCAGGTGGCGGAGTTGGAAAAGGCGTTGTGCGAGTTCACCGGGGCCCGTTACGTGATCGGAGTGAACAGCGGGACGGACGCGCTGGTGCTGCTCCTACGTGCCTGCGGCATCCGGCCCGGCGACGGCGTCCTGGTGCCCGCGTACTCCTTCGCGGCCACCGCCACGTCCGTGGTACTGGCGGGCGGCCGGCCGCAGTTCGTCGACATCGACCCGGTGACGTACGCCATGGATCCCGCGGCGCTGGCCGCGGCCGTCACCCCGGCCAGCCACTTCATGATGCCCGCGCACCTCTTCCATCAGATGGCGGACATGGCCGCGCTGACGGCCGTCGCCGCACGTCACGGGCTGGTGTTGGTGGAGGACAGCGCCGAGGCGATCGGCATGCGGCAGCGCGGGGTGCACGCGGGCCTGCACGGCGCCGGCGGGGTGCTGTCGTTCTTCCCGAGCAAGACGCTCGGGGCGCTGGGCGACGCCGGGGCCGTGCTCACCGACGACCCCGGGACGGCGGAGCTGGTCTCCGGCCTGCGCCACCACGGGCGGCTCGGCCGCACCCTGGACGACTTCCCCGCGATCTCCACCCCGAGCGCGCTGCCCGGGGTGAACAGCAAGATGGACGACATCCAGGCCGCCGTCCTGCTGGCCAAGCTGACCCGACTGGACTCCGGCATCCGCCGCCGCGCCGAACTGGCCGCGCTTTACCGGGAACGGCTCGCCGGAATTCCCGGCGTCCGCCGGCTGCCCGAAGTGGTCGACCGCGGGCCCGGTTCCGCGCATGTCTTCTACGTCTACCTCATCGAGGTGGAGCGCCGGGACGAACTGGTCCGGCACCTCGCCCGGCACGGCATCGGTACCGAAGTCTATTATCCGACCCCGCTGCCTCTGCAGCCCTGCTTCACGGAAACGGGCCATTCGCCGGGCGACTTCCCGAATGCGGAGGCGGCGAGCCGGCACGCGATGGCGCTGCCTTTCCACCCGGATCTTTCCGAGCGGCAGCTCGACCGGGTCTGCGAGGCGATCGGCGCCTTCTACCGAGGGAGGCCGGAATGACCGCCGGTTCGCGTATTCCGTTCTTCCCGCCGGATCTCTTCGAGGACGACCGTACGGTTCTGCTCGACCTCCTGCTGGAGCTCGGCTTGTCGCCGGGGCAGCGCTTCATCCTGGGGGAACACACCCGCAGGTTCGAGCGGCTGCTGCAGGAGTCCCTCGGTGCGGCGGATGTGGTCGCGTGCTCCAGCGGCACCTCGGCACTGGATCTGGCGCTCACCGCGGTGGGGGTGGGCCCGGGCGACGAAGTGGTGGTGCCGGCCTTCGGCTGCGCCCCGCTCGCCGCGTCCGTCGTCCAGCTCGGCGCCGCCCCGGTCTTCGCCGACATCCACCCGCACACGATGGTCGCCGACCCCGTGGAGGTGGAGCGTCGGATCACCGCGCGCACCAAGGCGATCATGCCGGCGCACGTGTTCTCCGTCATGGCCGACATGCCGGCCTTCGCCGAGATGGCGCGGCTCCACCGCGTCCGGCTGATCGAGGACTCCGCCGTCGCGCAGGGCGCGGTGCTCGACGGCACGCCCGCCGGGCTGTGGGGTGAGGCCGGGGTGTTCTCGTTCGTGCAGGTGAAGTCCTTCGGGATGCCCGGCGAGGGCGGCGTGGTGGTGACCCGGGACGCGGGCATCGGGCAGCGGGTACGGATGCTGCGCAACCACGGGCAGGACGGCAGCCACCGCTTCCTGCACCACGTCATCGGCCGGAACAGCAGGTTCGACGAGATCCAGGCGGCCTTCCAGGTGCACCGCTTCGGCGGGCTGCCGGACCGGCTGGAGCGGCGCGCCGCCGTCGCCGCGTACTACACCGAGCGGTTCGCGCCGCTCGCCGAGCGCGGGATCGTCCCGCCGCCCGCCGGCAAGGACGGCCGGTGCCACTACGTCTACACGGTGCTCGCGGACCGCTGGCAGGCGCTGACGGAGCACCTGCGCGAGCGGGGCATCGACTGCCACGCGTACTACCCCCTGCCGCTGCCGCTGCAGCCGGCGTTCGCGGTGTTCGCCGCGCCCGGGGACCGCTGGCCGCACGCCGAACGGGCCGGCCGGCGCGCCCTGTCACTGCCCGTGCACCACCGGCTGTCGGACGCGGACGTGGAGTACGTCGCCGACGCCGTGTGCGCGTTCGCGGGCACCTGAGCGGAAGGAGCAAGCCGATGCCCCCCCACGACTTCCAGGCCGGCCTGCGATCGGCCGGTGCCGGCCGGGCGGAGCACCGGCTCCGCAGCTACGCCCGGTTGGGCAAACTCGACGTCTTCGACTACTACTTGAGCATCCTGGTGGTGCTCGCCGCCGTGCTGCCGCCCCTCGCGCGGTCCGGCCCGGCCACCGCCACGATGCTGGTGCTGTTCCTGCTCGGTCAGGTGTGCGTGATCATGGCGATGGTCGCCCTGGACGACGTGACCGGCTTCCGGGACGGCAGCGACACCGCCAACTACGGCCCGGACAACCCACTCCGCAACAAGCTCCGCAAGCCACTGGTGGCCGGCACCCTGACGGTGCGTCAAGCACTGTCCTTCGCCTGGGCGACGGCGCTGGCCGGCGCGGTCCTGTGGGCGGGCGCCGTGGCCGTCGCCCCGCACCGGCCGCTGTGGGCGGTGGTGCTCACCGCGGCGCTGTTCGTGGTCTCCCTCCAGTACTCCTACGGTCTCAAGCTCAGCTACCACGGCTTCCAGGAGGCGTTCCTGGTCTGGCTGGGCGTGGTGCTGGTGGTGGCGCCGTACGGCCTCGCCGTGGGCCGCTTCTCGTGGTTTCTCCTCGTGCAGGGCGTGCTCTTCGGATTCGGGCCGCTGATGTTCGGGGTGTACTCCAACACCAACGACGTCGAGGGCGACCGCGCCGTGCACCGGCCGACCGTGGCGGCCCTGGTGTCGGAGCGCGGCAACGCGGTCTTCATCGGCTGTCTGTCGGCCGCCGAGTTCCTGATCGGCGCGGTCGCCTCGGCCGCCGGGATCGCCCCGTGGTGGTTCGTGCTCCTGATGCTCCCGGCGACGGCGCTGCGGACGAAGCAGTTCGTCACCGGCTTCGTGCGCGGCGACATCATGCGGGCCCGGAAGACCGGGTTCGCGGTGCACCGGGTGAGCGTCGCCCTCCTGATCGCCGCGAACCTCCTCATCGCCTCGGGGGCGGTCGCATGAGGCCGGACCTGGACGTGGCCGTGATCGGCGCCGGCATCGCGGGCCTGGCCACCGCGCACGAACTGCGGCGGGCCGGACTGACGGTGCGGGTGTACGAGGAGCAGCGGCACGTCGGCGGCCGGATGCACAGCTTCCGGCACGCCGGCTACACCGTCGACGAGGGCGCCGAACAGATCTCCCGGCAGGGCTACCGCGCCACCTGGGAGCTGATCGAGCGACTGGGCCTATCGCGCGAGGAGGTGGCGCCGCTCGGCGGCCGGCTCGCGGTGTGGCGCGCCGGGAGGGCCCGGCCGGGCCTGGCGGAGCCCTCGGCGGTGCTCGCCGGTGCCGGGCTCGGCCCGCGTGCGCGGCTGGACCTGGCCCGTCTGCTCGGCCTGCTGGCCCGCCACGGCGCGGAGTTCGACACCGACCACCCCGAGCGGACCCCGCTGGGCGGCATCACCCTCCGGGAGCTGGCCGGGCGCTACCACCCCGACCTGCACGACTACCTCCTCCAGCCGGTCGCAGGATGCTTCTTCGGCTGGGACACCGCGCGCTCCGCCGCGGCCCCGATGCTGAGCCTGCTGCGGGAGGTGGGCCCACCCTCGGGGTGGCGTACGTACGCGGACGGCATGGACCGGCTCGCCCGTGCGCTCGCCGCCGACCTCGACGTGGTGACCGGCAGCGAGGTGCACGAGGTCGTCACCGACCGGGACTCGGCGGGCGTACGCATCGGCGGCGAGGTCGTCACGGCACGCGCCGCGGTGCTGTGCGTACCGGCGCCGGTCGCCGTCCGGCTGCACGCCAACCCGGCGCCGGACGTGGCCGCCTACCTCTCCGCCTGCACCTTCACGCCCACCTTGAAGGTGAGCTGCCTGCTGGACCGCCCGCTCGCCCCGGCGGCGGGCAACCGGCCGCTGTACCTCCTCCTCACGCCGGACGCGGCGGACGGCACGCTCTCCGGCATCATCGCGGACCACGTCAAGCACCCGGCGCGGGCACCGGCCGGCAAGGGGCTGCTGACGCTCCTGGCCGACCCCCGCACCGTCCCCGAACTGCTCACAGCACCGCACCGGGAGGTCGTCGAACGCCTCACCACGGCAGCGCGGCGCTACGTACCGGGACTGGCGAGCACCGGCGCGCAGAGCTTCGTCCACGCGTTCCGGCACGGCCTGCCGGAGGCCACCCCCGCGGCGCTGGGCCGTCGCGCACGCTTCATGGCCCGCGCGACCGGGCCCGTGGAGTACGCGGGCGACTGGGTGATGCTGCGGCCGTCCTCCGAGGGCGCCGTGCGCGCCGCGGCACTCGCCGCCTCCCGGGTGCTCAGCCGGCTGCGCGGCCCCCGCCCGAACGACGCGACCGACCGGAGGACGACGCATGAAGCCGCATGACATGGGGGTCCTGTTCGACGAGTGCGCCGAGCGGGGCCACGACACGGTGATCCGGCTGGACCGGCCGTTCGACATCGCGCCGGAGACCGGTACGGCGCACTCCGTCGCCGGGCTGGCCGCGCTGGTCCAGGACATGGCGAGCCGGCTGGCCGCCGCGGGCGCCCGGCCCGGGGACCGGGTCGCGATCGTCAAGGACAACCACTGGGACTACGACCTGCTGGCCTGCGCCGCGGTACGCATCGGCGCCCTCCCCGCACAGCTCTCCGGAGACCTCCCGCCGGACGCTCTCGGGCTCCTCCTCGAACGGCTGCGGCCCGCCCTGCTCGTCACCTCCTCGGGCCTGCTCGAACGTTGCCGCACCGAGGGGATCGACCTGCTGTCGGCCACAGGTGTCTGCGTCCTGCTGGACGGCGAGTTACCGGGCACCCTCGCCCTGGAAGCCCTCCAGGGGCGCCCGGTACCGGCCCCGCGCCGGCGCCACGACGACGAGCCGCTGATCATCAACCACACCTCCGGCACGACGGGCGTGCCCAAGCTGGTGGTCCACTCGACCCGCACCATCATCGGGAAGCTGGCCCGCTTCGAGACCGTGCGCTACCCGAAGATCGGCGTGCGGCGCGGTGACACGCTCCTGAACGCGAGCGCGTTCTCCCACGGCCGGACGTTCTGCTGGACCGCGAGCGCGCTCTGCCTGGCGCCACGGCGGATCACCCTCGTCACGGGCCAGGACCCGGACGCCGTCGACCCGTTGCTGCGGGAGGCGCCGCCCACGATCGTCGAGGCGCTCCCGGCCACCTTCGTCCGCTTCCGGCCGCTCACCGCGCGCCTGGACACCCCCTTCCGCGACGTCCGGCTCTACATCAGCACCTACGACGCGGTGCATCCGCCCACCCTCCGCGCGTACTTGCAGGCGAGCCGGATCCGCGCACCGCTGTGGATGCAGGGCTGGGGCCAGACCGAGACCGGCCCGCTGACGTTCCGCTTCCACACCCGCCGCGCCGTGGCGGACGGCGCCCCCGCCGGTGCGGGCGCCCGCAACCTCGGCCGCCCCGTCCCGTTCAAGACCCGGCTGCGCGTGGTCGACGCGGACACGCTCGCCCCCCTGCCGCGCGGGCGGGAGGGCCTGGTGCTGGTCAGGACGGCGGCACGGGGTCTCGCGTACGTCGGCGAGGACGGCCGCTGGGCGGCGAAACAGCACGGCACCTGGTGGAACACCGGCGACCTCGGCGTCCGGCACCGCGACGGCAGCGTCCGGCTCCTCGACCGCGAGGTCGACCGCGGCCACCGGCTCAGCTGCCTGGCCACGGAGGACGCCGTGGAGGACCGGCTCCCGGAGGTCCTGGAGTGCGTACTGCTCGCGGCCCCCGGCGAGCCGCCGCTGCCCGTCGTGGTCACCGCGGACGGCACGCTGGACCCCGCCCGCTGGGCGGAGGCGGTGGTCGGCCTCCCGGCGCTGCGCCCGCCCACCGTCCTGACCTGGGACGAGATCCCGCGCACGGGCACGGGCAAGGTACGTCGCGGCGCCCTGCGGCGGCGGCTCACCGGCCGTGCGGACACCTGCGGTTCCGGCCGGTGGACCTGACCGGGCCGCCGACGGGGAGAGGAGCGAAGCCATGTACCGCAGAGAGGTGGGGAGCACCCTGCGCCAGGCCCTGGACACCGTGCCCGGTTACGTCTTCGACAACGACAGCACGCACAGCCGGGAGCAGCACCGCTGCCTGGCCGCCGCGTACGACCCGGTGACCCTGGAGCGGCTGGCCGCGACGGGCGTCGGGGACGGCTGGCGGTGCCTGGAGATCGGGGCGGGCGGCGGGAGCGTGGCACGCTGGCTGGCCGCCCGCGTCGCACCGACCGGCGAGGTGACGGCCACCGACGTCAAGCCGCACCACATTCCCGCGACGCCGCTCCTGACGGTACGCCGGCACGACGTGGTCACCGACCCGTTGCCCGAAGCGGCCTTCGACCTCGTCGTGGCCCGCCTCGTCCTGCAGCACCTCCCGGAGCGGCTGGCCGTGCTCGACAAGCTGGTCCGCGCGCTCAAGCCGGGCGGCGTGCTCCAGATCGACGAGTTCGACACCTCCTACGAACCGCCGCTGCTCGCCCCGGACGCCCGCGCCGCCGAGCTGTACTCCGCGTTCCTGCGGGCCAAGGCGGCGGCGATGCGGGCCGGCGGCGGCGACCCGCACTGGGGGCGCCGGGTACCGGCCGCCATGCGGGCCGCCGGGCTCGTCGACATCGATCCGCTGCCCCACATCGAGCTGCGGCACGCCCGGTCGGCGGGCCTCCGGCTCCAGCTGCACCACACGTACCACCTGCGCGACAGACTGCTCGCCGAGGGGCTGACCGACACGGACCTGGCGGCGGTCAGGGCCCTGATGCAGGACCCGGCCTTCCGCGCGGCGTCCAGCATCCTGTACTCGACGCAGGGCCGCCGTCCCGCGCCCGGGGCGGGCTCATGACCGGGTCCGTGCCGCACAACGAAGCGACGGTCGCCGGGCGCGTCGCGGCCCGCGCCCTGGACCTCGCGGACGCGCCCCGGGCCGGCCGGCCCCCGTACGAGATCGACTGGGCGGGCCCGGTCGACCTGCCGCTGGCGGAGGAACGCGCCGTGCAGGCGGCCTGCGGCCTCATGCACGTGCACGGCCGCGCGGCGGGCCGGCCCACGCCGCTCGCCGTCGACTACGCCTCGGCCGTGGCCGGCGTGCTGGCCGCCCAGGGCGCCCTGGCCGTCCTGATCGCGCGCGCCCGTGGCCTCGCGCTGCACGGGGTCCGTACCTCGGTCGCGCAGGCCGCGCTGCTCACGGTCGCGCAGTACCTCGCCGCCGCGACCGCCGACGACGGATCGCCCGAGCCCCTGGAGCCGGGCGACTGCTCGTGGACCACGTCGGACGGGGTGCTCTTCGAGTTCGAGACGCTGGATCCGCACCGCTGGCAGGACTTCTGGCGGCTGCTCGGCGCGCCGTCGGCCGACATCAGCCGCGGCTGGCTCCCCTTCCAGCAGCGCTTCGCCACCGCCACCTGCCCGTTGCCCCTCGCGCTGCACGAGGCGGTGGCGCAGGCGTCGTTCCGGACCGTACGGCAGGCGGCCGGCCGGGCGGGCATCAGCGTGGTGACCGTACGGGAGGATCCGTTCCCGCCGATGGGCATCCGGCCGTGGACCCGGGCGCCGTTCCCGGAGCGGGCGGCCGGCCGGGTCCGGCCGGCGGTGGAGCGGCCGCTCGACGGCCTGCGCGTCGTGGAGTCCACCCGGCGGGTGCAGGGGCCGCTCGCCGGGCACGTCCTGCGGTTGCTGGGCGCGCAGGTGATGCGTGTCGAACCGCCGGGCGGCGACCCGATGCGCGGCATTCCGCCGATGGCGGGGACCTGCTCGGCGCGGTTCAGCGCGCTCAACGCGGACAAGACCGTGGCGGAGATCGACCTCACCACCGACGCCGGCCGGCGCGAGGTCCACGACCTCGTCGCGCGGGCCGATGTCTTCCTGCACAACTGGGCGCCGGGCAAGGCGGCGCAGCTGCGGCTGGACGCCGACGACCTGCGTCGTACCCGCCCCGGCCTGGTGTACGCCTGGGCGTCGGGCTGGGGTGACGCGCTCGGGCCCCGGCCGCCGGTCGGCACCGACTATCTGGTGCAGGCCCGCAGCGGCCTGGCGGCGGCGCTCCGGCCCGCCGACGAGCTGCCCGTGCCCTCCCTGATGACGCTCACCGACGTGCTCGGCGGGCTGGTGTCGGCACAGGGGGTGCTGGCGGCGCTGCTGACCCGTATCCGTACCGGTTACGGCGGGCGCGTGGACTCCTCGCTGCTGTCCGCCGCCGCGGTGATCCCCCGCCGCCGCCGGCGGGTGGAATGGACGCCGCTGGACCACCCGTTGCGTACCGCGGACGGGTACCTCGCGCTGGGGCCCGGCGCCCGCGCCCGTCCGGAGCGGGTCGCGCGGCTCACCGGCCCGGGTGCGTCGGCGGACATCGCCACGACGCTGCTCCGCTTCCGGTTGCGGCCGACGGGCCACTGGTCGCCGCTGCTGCGCGAGGCGGGGCTGACGGCGACGCCGGTCTGCACCGACCTGCGGGACCTGCCCCGCGCCCCGGCCTTCCGCCGGGCCCTCGCCCGTGCGGAGCACGTGTTCCCGCGCACTCCTTGGGAGTTCACATGACCACCGCGGAAGCGCCGGCGACGGTGTGGACCTCGCGGGACGGGGTCGCCGTCCGCGACCTGGTGCCGGGGCGGTACCGCCGCGCGTGGGTCGCCGAGGGCCGCTGCCCGGACCGTGATCTGTACGCGCTCTTCGCCGAGCACGCCCGCCGGCACCCCCGCCGGGAGGCCGTCATCGACGCGGCGGGCGTCCTGGACTACGCGGCGCTCGCCGCCCGTGTCCAGTGTGTGGCCGACACGTTCACCGCCGCCGGCCTGGGCGAACGGGACATCGTCGCGATCCGGCTGCCCAACGGGCGGGACGCGGTGGCGGCGGAGCTGGCGGTGGCGGCGATCGGCGCGGTGTCGCTGCCGTACCCGCCGGGCCGCGGCACCCGCGACACGCTCGCTCTGCTCGGCCGCTCCCGGGCCCGCGGTGCCGTCTTCGCCTCCCCGGCCGACATCGCACTGCGGCACCAACTGCCCTACCTACGTGCGGTGTTCACCACCGGCGACGCCGTCCCCGGCGCACTGCCGCTGCCCTCCCCCGGCGACGGACGGCCCGGCCCACCGTCCCCGGACCGGCACCCCGCGTCCCCGGACCCCGAGTCCCCGGCCCGCATCCTGGTCTCCTCCGGCTCCGAGGCCGAGCCGAAAATGGTGGCCTACTCGCACAACGCGATGGCGGGCGGCCGGGCCGCGTACGTACGCGCCCTGCACACCGACGACACGCCGCCCCGCCACCTCGTCCTCGTCCCGCTCGCCTCGTCGTTCGGCTCGTGCGGCACGCCCGTCACGGTCGCCGCGCTCGGCGGCACCCTCCTCGTCCAGGAGGCCTTCGATCCGGCCGGCGCGCTGCGCATGACCACCGAGCACCGCCCGACGCACGTCCTCGGGGTGCCGACCATGCTCCGCCGCCTCGCCGACCACCCACCGCTCCCCGACGAGGACTTCAGCGGCCTGCGGGCGCTCGTGGCCAGCGGCGCCGCGCTCCCACAGGCCACCGCGGACGCCTGCCGCCGGCGGTTCGCGCGGCCGGTCATCGCCGTGTACGGCTCCTCCGACGGCGTCAACTGCCACACCGCGGCAACCGGCCTCGCACCGGAGACGGGCACCGGCCGCCCCGACCCCGCGGTCGCGGAGATCCGCATCACGGCGGAGGACGGCACCGCCCTCGGCCCGGGACAGCCCGGCGAGATCCACGCCAGGGGGCCGATGACCCCGCTGTGCTACGTAGCAAGCCCGGACCTCGACGCGCGCTACCGCACCGCGACGGGCTGGGTCCGCACCGGCGACCGCGGGCTGCTCGACGCCGCCGGGCGGCTGCACGTGCTGGGCCGGCTCCGGCAGGTCGTCGTGCGCGGCGGCTGGAACATCAGCCCGGCCGAGGTGGAGCGGGAGGTGGCGGCCCACCCCGCCGTCGCCGAGGTCGTCTGCGTCCCCGTGCCCGACCCCGAGCTGGGCGAGCGGCTGTGCGCCTGCGTCCGCGGGGTGCCCGGCGCGCCCGCGCTCACGCTGCCCGCGCTCGCCGCTTTCCTGGAGGACCGCGGCCTGGAGCGCCGCAAACTCCCCGAACTCCTGCTCCGCGTCGACGAGATGCCGCTCGGTCCGACCGGCAAGGTCTGCCGCCGTACTCTGGCCACCCGCGCCGCGGCGCTGCCGCGCCCCGTACGGCCCCGCTGAGGCCGGCCCGTCACTCCCAGACGACGACGTTGCGGCGTACGGGGACGGAGCCGGTGTCCGTGGCGAAGAGTTCGGGGGAGCGGGCGCGGACGCGTTCGACGTCGTCGAAGACGGCGCGGAGGTGGGTGCGCATGGCGGAGCGGACCAGTGCGGCGTCGCCCGCGAGGACCGCGTCGAAGATCTCGACGTGCTGCGCGGCGAACCCCTCCGGCGAGGCGGTCTCGTAGAGGCCGAGCCGGCGCGCCCGGTCGAGGTGGCCCTTGGCCGAGACCACGGTGGCCCAGGCGCTGCCGTGGCCGCTCAGCCGCAGCAGGGTGTGGTGGAAGGCCTCGTCCAGCTCGAAGAAGTCCTCCAGGCCCAGGCCGGGCCGGCGCTGCTCCGCGAGGTTGTGGCGCAGCTCCTCGACCAGCTCGGGGTCGAGCTCGGCCGGGAGGTCGTCCAGGGCGGCCAGTTCCACGGCCTCCCGCAGGAACTGCGCGTCGGCCACCTTGGCCGGGTCGACGCGCGAGACGAAGGACCCGACCTGCGGGAAGATCTGCACCAGGCCTTCCTGGGACAGCAGGATCAGGCTCTCCCTGACCGGGGTCCTGCTCACCCCGAGGGACGCCCCGAGCTCGTTCTCGGACAGCGCCGCTCCCGGCGGGAGCTCAAGGGTCAGCACCTTGCGGCGCAGCGTCTCGTAGACGGCGCGGCGACTGGTTCGCTGCCGGTTCGATCGGGCCATGCGCTCATCGTATCGGGGCTCGGCACTTCCGCCGCCTCGCTGGTCGATCGATGTTTCCAAAGTATTGCGCACCTGTACGACCAATGCTTGTATACCAGTGCTGGTCGACCAGTCGCCCGAGGGTGGCGTGCGCCGTGCGCCCGGATCGGCGCAGGCCGCCGGCCGCGCTGCGGATTCCGAAGGAGCAAGATTTCTGTGAGCAAGATCGAGCGTGCCGAGGTGTTCGTCGCCTCTCCGGGGCGGACTTTCGTCACCCTGCGCATCACCACCTCGGACGGCGTGACCGGCCTGGGCGACGCCACGCTGAACGGCCGCGAGCTGGCCGTGGCGAGCTATCTGCAGGACCACCTCGTCCCCCTGCTCCTCGGCAAGGACCCGGCCCGCATCGAGGACATCTGGCAGTACCTGTACCGGGGTGCGTACTGGCGCCGCGGCCCGGTGACCATGACCGCGATCGCCGCGGTGGACACCGCGCTGTGGGACATCAAGGGCAAGGTCGCGGGCCTGCCGGTCTACCAGCTGCTCGGCGGCCGCTCGCGCGACGGCGTCATGGTCTACGGGCACGCCAGCGGCACCGACACCGCGGCGCTCCTCGACGACGTCGACCGGTTCCTCGACCTCGGCTTCAAGGCCGTGCGCGCCCAGGCCGCCGTCCCGGACGTCGGCGGCACCTACGGCGTACGCAAGGGCAAGGTCTACGAGCCGGCCGCGAGCTCCCTGCCCGAGGAGCAGCCCTGGGACACCGAGGCCTACCTGCGGTTCGCGCCCGGCTACCTGGCGGCGGTCCGCGAGCGCTTCGGCTTCGGCTTCCACCTGCTGCACGACGTCCACCACCGGCTCACCCCCATCGAGGCGGCCCGCTTCGGCAAGCAGGTCGAGGACTGCCGGCTGTTCTGGATGGAGGACCCGACGCCGGTCGAGAACCAGGAGTCCTTCCGGATCGTCCGGCAGCACACCACGACGCCGCTGGCCGTGGGCGAGGTGCTGAACTCGATCTGGGACGTCCAGCACCTGATCACCGAGCAGCTGATCGACTACGTCCGCACCAGCGTGGTGCACGCCGGCGGCCTCACGCACCTGCGCCGCATCTTCGACCTGGCCGCGCTGTACCAGGTCAGGACCGGTTCGCACGGCGCGACCGACCTCTCCCCCGTGACCCTCGCCGCCGCCGTCCACCTCGACACCGCGGTGCCCAACTTCGGCATCCAGGAGTACATGGCGCACGCGGACGAGACGGGCGAGGTCTTCCGCAGCGGTGTGACGTTCGCCGACGGCATGCTGCACGTGTCCGAGGAGCCGGGCCTCGGCGTCGAGTACGACGAGAAGGCCGCCGAACGCTTCCCGTACCAGGCCCGCTACCTCCCCGTCGCGCGCCGCCTCGACGGCTCCGTGCACGACTGGTGACCGCCATGACCGCCCCCGCGCTGAACCTCGCCGCCCTGTCCCGCGTCCCGGAGCACCTGCGGCCGCCCGTGGATCCCCGCGAACTCCGGCCCCGCATCGTCCACTTCGGGCTCGGCGCCTTCCACCGGGCGCACCAGGCCCGCTACACGGAGAACGCCGCCTGCCGCTCCGGGGAGCCCTGGGGCATCGCCGCCGTCGCCCCGCGCTCCGATGGGACCGCGGCCGAACTGCGGGCCCAGGACTGCCTCTACTCGCTGACCGAGCTGCGCCCGGCCCACACGGTCACCCGCGTGTCCGGCGCCGTCGTCGAGGCGCTGGGCATGCGGCCCGCCGCCGCACGGCTCGACGCGCTGCTCACCGCGCCCGACGTCTCGGTGCTGACCCTGACGATCACCGAGAAGGGCTACCACCGCCGCGCGGACACCGGCGCGCTGGACACCGCGGCGCCCGCGATCGCCGCCGACCTCGCAGCGGCGGCGGACCCGGCGGCGCTCACCACCGTCATCGGCCGGATCGCCGCCGGGCTCGCCGCGCGGATGCGGGCCGGCGGCGCGCCCGTCACCGTCGTGTCCTGCGACAACATGGCGGCCAACGGTGCCGCGCTCGGCCGGGTGGTCCGCGACTTCGTCGCGGCGGCGCCGTGGCCGGACCGGCAGGCCGTACTGGACTGGATGGCCGCCTCGGTCGCGTTCCCCTCGACGATCGTGGACCGCATCGTGCCGGCGACCACCGAGGCGGACCGTCAGGCGGCGCGGGCCGCGCTCGGCGTGCACGACGCGCTGCCGGTCGTCGGCGAACCGTACCGGCAGTGGGTCCTGGAGGACGCCTTCGCCGGGCCGCGCCCCCCGTGGCAGCTGGACGGCGCCCTGTTCGTACCCGACGTCGGGCCGTACCAGCTCACCAAGTTGCGGCTGCTCAACGGCTGCCACTCGGCACTGGCCCACCTGGGCGCGGCGGCGGGCCTTACGACCGTCGCCGACGCCATGGCGACCGGCTGGGGCGAACGGCTCGTCCGCTCCCTGTGCGCCGAGGTCGCCCCGACGCTGCCCGCCGGCGGCCCCGACCCGGCGGGCTACGCCGACGACCTGGTCGAGCGGTTCGGCAACCCCGGCGTACGGCACCTGCTGCGGCAGATCGGCTCCGACGGGTCGCTGAAGATCCCCGAGAGGTGGCTGGACGCACTGCGCACGCTGCGCGCCGGCTCCACCGCCACCCCGGTCCTCGAACTCGCCCTCGCCGCCTGGGCGAACGCCACGCGCCTCACCGACGACGGCGGCCAGCTCTTCGGCACGACGGACCCCGCGGCGCCCGCCTTGGGGCGCTGCTGGCAGGACGGTAGGGGCCCCGAGGACACGGTCCGCCGGCTGCTCGGCACGCTCGGCGCCGCCGACCTGGCCGACGACGCGGGCCTCGTCGGTGCCGTCGCGGCCCGGCTCCCCGCGCTGCGCGCCGGCCGCATCGAGATCTGACACCACCCGGGCCCGGTACCCCCCGCTCACCCGTCCCCCTCCCGCACGGCCGGAGAACAACGGAGTTCCTCATGACGGACACGACACAGACGGAGCCGACCAGCCCCGCGCGGAGAACCACCCGCGACCTCACCAGGGCAGCCGTATCCGGCTGGCTGGGCACCGCCATGGAGTTCATGGACTTCCAGCTCTACTCGCTGGCGGCCGCCGTCGTCTTCAACAAGATCTTCTTCCCCGACGTCAGCCCGGCGATCGGCCTGATCGCCGCCATGGCGACCTACGGCGTCGGCTACGTCGCCCGGCTCGCCGGCGCCCTGTACTTCGGCCGGATGGGCGACCGCATCGGCCGCAAGAAGGTCCTCTTCCTCACCATCCTGCTGATGGGAGCCTCCACCACGCTGATCGGCGTGCTGCCCACGTACGGGATGATCGGCATCTTCGCGCCGATCCTCCTGGTGGTGCTGCGGCTCGTGCAGGGCTTCGGCGCCGGTGCCGAGATCGCCGGGGCGACGGTCATGCTCGCCGAGTACGCGCCCGCCCGGCGCCGGGGCCTGATCTCCTCCCTGGTCTCCCTCGGTACCAACTCCGGCACCCTGGCCGCCTCCGGCCTGTGGGCCGTGATGCTCGCCGTGCTGAGCGAGGACCAACTGGTCACCTGGGGCTGGCGGCTGCCGTTCCTGCTGAGCTTCGCGCTGCTGCTCTTCGCCGTCTGGCTGCGCCGGAACCTCAAGGAGAGCCCGGTCTTCGAGGAGCGGGCCGACGTGGTGGACGGCGTGGCGATGTCCCGCGCCGAGGTCGCCACCGCCGTCGCCCGGGACACCGTCGAGGAGCAGCAGCAGAGCGTCCTCGAAGCCGGCCTCCGCCAGCGCAAGGGCAAGGCCTTCTTCCTCTCCCTCGGGCTGCGCTTCGGCCAGGCGGGCAACTCGGGCCTCGTCCAGACCTTCCTCGTCGGCTACATCGCCACCACGCTGGGCGCCGACCGCTCCGTACCCACCGACGCCATCGTCTGGGGCTCGCTGCTGGGCTTCGCCACCGTGCCGCTGATCGGGCTGCTCGGCGACCGGTTCGGCCGCCGTCCGCTCTACATCGCGCTCACCGTGCTCACCATCGTCCTGGCGTTCCCGGTGCTGCTGCTCATCGCCTCCGGCAGCACGGCCGGCGTCATGGCCGGCATGATCATCGGGCTCAACGTCGGTGTCCTGGGCCTGTTCTCGCTGGAGAGCGTGACCATGGCCGAACTCTTCGGCGCCCGGACCCGCTTCACCCAGCTCGCGCTCGCCAAGGAGATCGGCGGCATCCTCGCCACCGCCATCGGCCCCGTCGTCGCGGCCACCCTCACCGCCGTCACCGGCAGTTGGTGGCCCGTCGCGGCCATGCTGATCGGCTACTCGCTCATCACCCTCGTCTCCATCGTCCTCGCCCCCGAAACCCGCGGGCGTGACCTGGTGCGTCTGGAGGACGCCGTATGAAGTCAGTTGTCGTGCACGGTCCCGGTGACCTCCGGATCGACGAACGCCCGGACCCGGTACCGGGCCCCGGCGAGGTACTGCTCGCCATGGAGTGGGGCGGCATCTGCGGCTCCGACATCGGCTACTGGAAGCACGGCGGGACCGGTACGGCCGTACTCAAGGACCCGCTGGTGCTCGGCCACGAGGTCGCCGGCCGGATCGCCGCGCTCGGCGACGGCGTCGAGGGCCTGACGGAGGGCAGCGCGGTCACCGTCCACCCGGCCACGCCGGTCGGCGACGAGCCGCTGCCCGACCGGCTCGCGGGCCGGACCAACCTCCACCCCCGGATCCGCTACTTCGGGTCCGCCGCCCTCCACCCGCACACCGACGGCGGGTTCAGCGAGTACCGGGTGGTCCGCGCGGCGCAGGTCAGGCCGCTGCCGGCGAACGTGTCCACCGAGCACGGCGCGCTCGCGGAGCCGCTGGCGGTGGCCCTGCACGCCGTGCACCGGGCCGGGACCGTACGCGGGAAGACCGTCCTGGTCAACGGGGCCGGGCCGATCGGCTCGCTGGTGGTGGCCGCGGCGAAGCACCGCGGCGCCGGCACGGTGATCGCCGCCGACCTCTCCGCCGCCTCCCTCGCGGTGGCGCGGGGGATGGGCGCGGACGCGACGGTCGACCTCGGCCGGGGCGAGGCGCTGCCGGCGGACGTGGAGCTGGTCTTCGAGGCGTCCGGCGCGCCGGCCGCGCTCGGCCCGGTCCTCCGGGCGACCGCGCGCGGCGGCACGCTCGTACAGGTCGGCAACCTCCCCGGCGCGGTGGCGCCCGCGGCGCTCGGCGACCTCGTCACCCGCGAGATCACCTGGATCGGCTCGTACCGCTTCGCCGAGGAGATCGACGACGCGCTCGAAGCCCTGCGCCAGGGCCTGGACGTGTCGCCCGTCATCACCCACCGCTTCGGCCTGACGGAGGCGGACCGGGCGCTGGCCGTCGCCGCCGACCGCACGAGCGGCAGCAGCAAGGTCATGCTCCGCCTGGACCAGCATGCCGCTGGCGATGAGGGACTCGGTCCACACGCGGCCGCACGCGCCCGTCGCGACGTCCCGGTGAGCAGGGAGAAGGCGTAGCTGTCGAGCGCCAGGACAGCCAGCGCTCCGACGGTCGCACTTGTCTCTCGGCAACGAGGTGCCGCCGGAGGAGGTTACGGCCCGCCCCCGGAGGAGCGGGCCGCGAAGGGCGGCGTGATCAGCGCACGTCGACGCAGTCGCCGGTGGAAACCACCGCCGGGGTGGTGGAGGTGCCGGCGAAGTTGTACCGCCAGCAGGTGTCGGTGGTGGCGGTGCGGGTGGTCTTCACCTGGCCCGCGGTCGAGCCACTGCCGGAGGTGTACGTCTTCAGCGTGGAGTACGTGGAGCCGCTCGCGGAACGCGACTGGAGCTTCACCGACTGCTTGGTGTAGCCCGCGTACTTGGACGTGTCCCAGTTGGCCCGGGTCAGCGACCCGGTGATGGTGATGGTCTTGCCCTTGGTGACCGGCTCGGGCGAGGCGTTGGCGGTGAGCTTGGCGTAGCGCTTCACCGCGAAGGACTTCACGTTGTCCTTCTGGATGTAGGCGTAGTCGTTGCCCTGCGCGAGCGCCCACACCTTCCAGGTGCCGGCCGCGGCGTTGGTCAGCTGGTACTGCGGGTCGAACGTGAACGTCTGCTTGCACTTGGCCGTGGTGGCCGAGGTGGCCGTGCAGGTGGCCTCGTCCTCGTTCGGGACGACGCCGGTGTCCATGTCGTCGAAGGTGGAACCGCCGTGCCACAGGAGGGCCGTGGCCGAGAGGATCCCCGAGTCGTCGGTGGCGGTGAAGGTGACCGTCACCGTCTTGGTGTTGGTGGTGCCGACCACCACGTCCTTGCCGCCGTTGACGACGACGTTGGAGATCGTGGGGTCGCCGGCCTCGGCGGCCCGCAGGGCGGACGGCACGGCCTTCTGCTTCGCCGGGGCGGCCTGCTGCACGGCCGCCTCCTGCGCCGCCTTCGCGGCCACCGCGGCGTCGCCCGTCGGGCCGGCGTCGGCCTGCGCGGCCGGTATCACGAGGGCGGAAAGGGCCAGAGCACCGCTCACGGCGGCGACAGTGGCGCGTCTACGCATGTGTTTCCCCAAGTGGAGAAGGGGCCCTGGAGCCGGGTGTTCCGGTGGGCCCGTGATTCGAGGAGTCTGTTGACTCGACGGTGAAGATCATCGAGGTAACCGAAAGGTTGTACGAGCAAGCCAAAAAAGATGAACTCTTCGCCAACAAGTGGCCCTTCACCGGTAAGCACTGATTTGTTCGCCCCCGTCCGGCCGCCGGGCCGTACCGGAGACGGCGCCCGCCGAGGCGAGGGCGATGCAGCCGGTGGCCGCCCACTGCGCCGCCGACAGGGTCTCGTCCAGCAGCACCGCCCCGGCCAGCCCCGCCACCACGGGCTCCAGGCTCTGCAGCACCCCGACCGTCCGGGCGGGGAGCCGGCGCAGCGCGGTCAGCTCCAGGGAGTAGGGCACCGCGGCGGAGAGGACGGCGACCAGCAGTCCGAGGGCCAGGGCGGCGGGGGCCAGCAGCCGTGTGCCGCTCTCGGCCACGCCGGCCGGCAGGGAGAGCAGTGCGGCCCAGGCGACGGCGAGCGCCAGCGGCCCGCCCCCGGTCATCCGCGCCCCGACGTGCCGGCTGAGCAGCAGGTACGTGCCCATGGCGACAGCGGAGGCCACCGCGAACGCCACGCCGATGAGCGGCAGCGACCGGGCCGAGCCGGGATCGGTGAAGAGGAAGAGACCCACGACGGCCAGGAGGCCCCAGGCCGCGTCGCGCCGTCGCCGTACGGCCAGCAGCGACACCACCAGCGGGCCGGTGAGCTGGATGGTCACCGCGGCACCCAGGGGCAGGTGGCGCAGCGCCGGGTACACCAGGTTCATGCCGGCTATCGCGGTGCCGAGGGCGAGTACGGCGAGGAGGTCGCCGCGCCGTTCCGGCAGCCGCGGCCGCCACACCGCGAGCAGCAGAGCCGCGGCGAGGCCCAGCCGCAGCGCGACCGCTCCCCACGGCCCGCCGACGGTGCCGAACAGCCCCTTCCCGAGGGCCTGGCCGATCTGGACGCTGCACACGCTGCCCAGCACGAGCGCGGGTGCCGGGACGCGCCGGCCGCGCCGCCGGCGTACGGCCCGGTCGGCGGCGCCCTCCCCCGCCGGGGCGGCGTCGTCTGTCATCAGGGCGTTCTTCGGTCCGGCCATGGGGCCAGCGTGCCGCCGCCGCATCGTGCAGGTCCATCGCAAGTTTCCGCACAGGATCATGCCGTGCTGCTGCATGGTTGAATGCCCCGCATGATGGATCTGCGGCTTCTCCAGACCCTGCGCGTCCTGCATGCGCAGGGCACGGTCACCGCCACCGCCGAGGCTCTGCACCTGTCGCCGTCCGCCGTCTCCCAGCAGCTCCGCCAGCTCGCCGGCGAGGTGGGCGTGGAGATCCTGCGGCGGGAGGGCCGGCAGGTCCGCATCACCGACGCCGGGCACGTCCTGCTCGGCCACGCCGACGAGCTGTACGCGCAGTGGGAACGGGTCAGGGCCGACCTCGGCCGGCACGCCCGCAGCCCGTACCGCACGCTGCGCATCGGCGGGTTCGCGTCCAGCGTGGGGGCCCTGCTGGCGCCGGTCGCCGCCGAGCTGCGCACCGCTGACGAGACCGTCGAGACGCACATCGGCGAGACCGACACCGCCGAGAGCTTCCGGCAGTTGCTCTCCGGGCAGCTGGACATCGCGGTGCTGATACCGCTGGCGGACAGTCCGGCGCTGGACGATCCACGGTTCGTGCAGCGGCCGTTGCTCGACGAGCTGCAGGACCTGGTGGTGCCCGCCGGGCACCGCCTCGCCGGTCGCACGGGTGTCACCCTGCTCGACGCCGCGACCGAGGAGTGGATCTCCGCGCACCACGATCAGGAGCGGCTCACCCGGGCGCTGTGCACCGCGGCCGGCTTCGCGCCCCGCATGACGCACCACGCCGACGAGTGGCAGGCGGTGCTGTCGCTGGTCACGCACGGCCTCGGGGTCTGCCTCGTACCGCGCCTGGTGTCCACCTCGGGCCACCCGGGCGTGGTCCGCGTGCCGGTGCACGGCGATCCGCGGCCGTCGCGCCGCGTGCTGACCTGCGTGCGCCGCGGGAGCGAGGAGCAGGAGAGCATCGCCCGGGGGCTGGCGGCGCTACGGGCCGCCGCCGACCGCGCCGTACGGCTCGACGTACCGGCGACCGGCTGACCGCGGCCCGCCGGCGTCAGAACGGCATCCGGCCGCGGGCGCGCCGGCCGGCCGAGCCGCTGCGGCCCACCGCCTTGGAACTGCTGCGGAAGGGCTTGCTGAGGGCCCGCCCCAGGATGCCGGGGGCCTTGCCGCCGACGCGCGACCCGGCGTGCAGTGTGCGCCGGGTGCCGCGCTCGGGGTGACGGGACAGTCGGGGCACCAGGAAGGCCAGGACTGCCAGAACGACACATACGGCGACCACGCCGAGAATCATCATGGAGGCTCCTTGGTCGAGGCGTATGTCCCGTCTGCCCCGCGAGGCCCGCCCTATGCGGTACGGGTCACCGGGTGTGGCGCCGGCAAGCCATTGACAATGTTGCGCAAGGTTGCCGAACATGGGACGCCACCGACCTCGTGGAGCGCGCCCGATGAGCAAGCCCGACCGCATCTCGGCCGTCGATGTCCTGGTCACCAGCCCGACGCGCAACTACGTCACCCTCAAGCTCACCACCGAGCAGGGGCTGATCGGCTGGGGTGACGCCACCCTCAACGGCCGCGAGCTGGCCGTGGCCGGCTACCTCCGCGAACACCTGGCCCCGCTGCTCATCGGCCGCGACCCCGCCCGCATCGAGGACACCTGGCAGTACCTGTACCGGGGCGCGTACTGGCGCCGCGGCCCGGTCACCATGACCTCCGTCGGCGCCGTCGACCTCGCCCTGTGGGACATCAAGGGCAAGGCCGCGGGGCTGCCGGTCCACCAACTGCTCGGCGGGCCCGTGCGCGACCGGATCCTTTCCTACACGCACGCCACCGGCTGGGACGTGCCGCAACTGCGGGACTCCCTCGACGCCCGGCTCGCCGCAGGCTTCCGGGCCGTACGCGCACAGACCGGCGTCCCCGGCCTGGACGTCGTCTACGGCGTCCCGAAGGCAGGCGCCGCGTACGAGCCGGCGGGACGCGCCGCCGTCCCCGCCGAGGAGGTGTGGGACACCGAGGCGTACCTGCGGCACGCGCCCGGGGCGCTGGCGGCGGCCCGGTCCCACCTCGGCCCCGAGATCGCGCTCCTGCACGACGCGCACCACCGCCTCACGCCCAACGAGGCGGCCCGGCTGGGCCGTTCGCTCGAAGACCTCGACCTCTTCTGGCTGGAGGACGTCACCCCCGCCGAGAACCAGGAGGTCCTGCGGACCGTCCGCGCCAGGACCACCGTTCCGCTCGCCATCGGCGAGGTCTTCAACACCGTCTGGGAGTGCCAGCACCTCATCACCGAGCAGCTCATCGACTACGTGCGCTGCTGCGTCACGCACGCCGGCGGGATCAGCCACCTGCGCCGTATCGCGGCCCTCGCCGAGCTCTGGCAGATCAAGCTCGGCCCGCACGGCCCCTCGGACGTCTCCCCGGTCGCCCTGGCCGCCTCGCTCCATGTGGGCCTGGCCACGCCCAACTTCGCCATCCAGGAGTACATGGGTTACGACCCGCTGGTGCACGAGGTGTTCCGGCACGCCTGGACCTACGAGGACGGCCATCTGCACCCGGGCGACGCGCCCGGCCTCGGCGTCGAGGTCGACGAGGAGCTCGCCGCCCGCCACCCGTACCGGCCCGCCTACCTCCCCGTGGCCCGCCGCCGTGACGGCTCCCTGACCGACTGGTGACCTCGGCCCGCAACCGGTCGGTGCCCCGACCACCCGCAAGGATGTACCCACCCATGAGCACCGTCCCCACCCGTGCCGCCCGGCTGACCGCCGCCACCGCTCCGGCCGACGCGCTGGCGCACCACCGCGCCCTCTCCCCCGCCGACACCGGCATCGTCCACCTCGGCCTCGGCAACTTCCACCGGGCCCACCAGGCCGTCTACACCGCCGCCGCGCTGGCGCGCGAGGACGGCGCATGGGGAGTCCTGGGGGTCGCCGGCCGCTCCACCGACGTGGCCGACGCGCTGCGCGCGCAGGACCTGCGCTACACCGTCGCCGAGGTCTCGCCGGACGGCGTGCGCTGCACCATTCCCGCGGTGCACACCGGAGTGCTGGTGGCCGCCCACGAGCCGGAGCAGGTCCAGCGGGCGCTCGCCGCGCCCGGCACCCGCGTGGTGTCCCTGACGGTCACCGAGCACGGCTACACGTACTCCCCCCGTACCGGCGGCCTCGACCTCGACCACCCCGGCATCCGGGCGGATCTGCGCGGCGGCCGCACCGCGCCGCGCACCACCCTGGGCCGCATCGTGCGCGCCCTCCAGGGCCGCGCCGCCACCCACGGCGCCCCGGTCACCGTCCTCAGCTGCGACAACCTGGTCGGCAACGGCGACCACACGCGCCGCCTCGTCGAGGAGTTCATCGACCACCTGCCGGCCGCCGAACGCGCGGAGGTCGCCGCCTGGCTGGCCGCCGGCCACGTCACCTTCCCCAACACCATGGTCGACCGCATCGTGCCGGCGACGACGGACGCGGAACGCGCCGCCGTGGCCGAGGCACTCGGGCTGCACGACGAGGTCCCCGTCCCCGCGGAGCCGTTCACCATGTGGGTACTGGAGGACCGCTTCGCCGCGTCCCGGCCCGCCTGGGAAGCGGGCGGCGCGCTGTTCACCGACGACGTGGAGCCGTACGAACTCCTGAAAGTGCGGCTGCTCAACGGCACGCACTCGCTCATCGCCTACCTCGGCGCCCTGGCGGGCCGCGACACCATTCCGCAGTCCACCGCGCTCCCCTTCGTCGCGGAGGCGGCCCGCGCGGTCCTGCTCGACGAGTACCTCCCCAGCCTCACCGTCCCCGACGACGTCGACCTGGACGCCTACGTGGCCCAGCTCTTCACCCGCTGGGCCAACTCGGCGCTCGGCCACCGCACCCGCCAGGTCGGCTCGGACGGCTCCGTCAAACTGCGGCAGCGCGTACCGGACCCCGCACTGCTGCACCTGCGGGCCGGACGGATGCCCCACCACCTCGCCCTCACCGTCGCCGCCTACCTGTCCTGCATGGCCCCGGCACCCGGCTTCGACCCCGGCGAGCACGCGGCCGCCATGGCGGACCCGGCCCGCGAACGCCTCCGCGCACTGCGCTCCCGCACCCACGACGCCCGGTCGTTCGCCACCGCCGTCCTCGACGACGGGCTCCTCGGCGACGCCCTCCCCGACCACCCCGCCTTCGCCGCCCGCATCGGCGACTTCCTCGACCTGCTCCGCACCCACGGCCCGCGCGCCGCGGCCACCGAGGCAGCTCGGTCGGTCTGACGCGCGGACACCACCGCGGACGCGGAGCACGCGATGCCGCCTCACATGTGCGAAGCGCGCCACAGCGTGTGTTCGCGCGAGACGGCGTCCTCGGCGTTGGCCACGAAGGTCGCCCACTCCGCCTCGGTGGCCGGCAGTTGGGCGCGGAAGGCGATGGTCGCCAACTCGTGCCGGGCGACGGCGTACGCGACGGCGAGCGTCTTGTGCTGCTTGGTCTGCACCCACGCGGTGCCGCCCGCGGCGACTGCCGCGCACACGCCGAGCAGGTCCACGTCGATGACGCCCGTCACCTTCGCGACGCCCGCGCAGACGCCGAGCAGTTCGAGCACCGTGAGGGTCACCGCCCACATGGTGCTCCTGCGCTCGTTCCATCGCGACTTGGTGCCGTACCACTCACGCTGATTCTCGATGCGCTCCCGGAGGTAGACCGCCCGGCGTTCCTCCAGGGGCAGCTGTCGCACGCGCGTCATCCCGGGGGTGACCTGCTCCGGAGTGCCCCGGTCGGGGACGAGCCAGGCGGCCTCGACATCGCCCTCGATCTCCGTGAACCGGGTCAGCAGCAACTCGGCGGCGGTTTCGGTCGCGGTCTCCTCGGTGCCCATCGGGCTGCCGCCGACCATGTAACGCCAGGTGAGCGTCTTCGCGGACTCGGCGACCGCACGCCCCTCGTACCAGATGCGGTCCGGGCGTTCCTTGAGCAGGTACACCTCGGTGACCACGGCCGTGCAGAACGCCACCACCGAGGCGGCGGCGGCGATGTCGGCGCCGTTGACCTGCCAGCTGAACACCCCCAGCACGGCCGCCGCGATCAGCGCCCCCAGCTGGCACTTGGTCGCCAGCAGATAACGCTGCTGCCCCCGGAGGGAGTTGACGTCGGCGGCTCTGAAGAGTGCCGGAAAGTCCTCGTATGCAGGCATGGTCCCCCGTTCGATGATGCCACCCGCTCAGCTTTCGGAGCCGGTTTGCTCCCCGCCACGTCTCACGACCCCGGCTTCCGCTCGAAGCGCGTGCCGTTCCAGGTGAAGGTGCGATCGACTCGCAGCGAGGGGCAGCAGAAGGGGTCGTCAGCAGTGTAGGCGGCGAGTTTCAGGGTCACGGACTTTCCGGCGAAGGAGACGACGCCCACCCTCGGCCCGGGACCGTGCGCCTTCTCCTCGGCGCTGAGCAGCACCCCGATGCGCCGGGGGGAATCCGGGGACGACGAGCCGTCGTACACCTCCAGCTGCTGAGGATAGCTGGAGGCCTGGTGGCGGCACGTGAACGAGACGAAGGCGTCGGGCACTCCCGTACCGCGGACATCGGCATACCAGGTGCGCAGGATCTCCACTCCTTCGTTGCCCGCGCCGGTGCAGTCGATGTCGTTGATCACGGCGGCCCAGTCCGTCTTCGCCAGCGGCGTCCCTTCGGGCGTGCCGGGCTCGCTCGGTGAAGCCTGCTCGCCGGTGGTCTCCGGGCTGCGGGAGTGGCGCCCGCTCTTCGCGTCGTCACCCTGCTCGGAGCCGCCGCAGCCGGCGACGAACAGGCTCGCGAGGACCAACAGGAGAACGGAGAGGCATCTCAGGAGTGGACTGCACGGGGGCCGCTGGGCACGGGAGACGGAGCGCGTCATGGTCTGCTCACCTCGGTCGAGTGCGGCTGGAGCGGCAGGATCGGATGGTCACGAATGCGTGCGGGGTCGGCGCAGATCCGGTCGGCGACGCCGGTGGCGCCGGTCAGGCCGGGCGTGCTCCGGGTGCGGTGCAGTGCCTCGTCGACCAGGCGGCACAGCTGCCGTTCGGCGCTGCCCTGCCACAGCCGGACCGCCCCGTCCGCACCGCCGCTGACCAACCGCGTGCCGTCCGGGGACCAGCTCAGCGCCGTGACGCCCCCGTCGTGCGCCTTCTCCCGCAGCTGCGGCGGGGCGTTCCGGCGGCGCGGTTCCCACCAGCGGATCGTCCCCGCGCCGTCGCCGGCGGCCAGCCGCGTGGAGTCCGGGGACCAGGCCAGCGCCTCGACGGAGCCGTCACCGGACGTGAGCACGTCCGGCAGCGGTGTGCCGGTCCGGCCGTCCCACAGGCGGATGGTGCCGTCCACCCCGCCGACGGCGATCAGCTTGCCGTCCGGCGACCAGGCCATGCTGCGTGCCAGGTGCGGGGATGCTTCGGCGGCAGCGCCCCAGGGCCGTCCGCTCACCGCGTCCCACAGGTGCAGCGAGCCGTCCGACAGCGCGGCGGCCACGTGTCGGCTGTCGGGGGACCAGGCCACGGAGCGGGCATTCAGCCGTCGTTCCTGCGCTCCGCCGTTCGCCTGTGTCCCGCTGCTCGCGGTGGCGTCGCGCGGCTGTCGACGGGTCGGCTTTCCGGTGGTGGCGTCCCAGATCCGGACCGTACCGTCACGCGTCCCGGAAGCCACTCGGCTCCCGTCCGGTGACCAGGCCGCGGTGAGAGCGCCTCCGCTGCCCCACCACTGCCGGCCGGCGGTCGCGCCGCCGGGCACCGACCGTGGCAGCAGGCCGTCCTGCCCCACTCGCAACAAGCGTCGGCCCTTCGGGTCCCACACGACGGCCGTGACGTCGTCCCCCGCCCGGCGCCGCCGCTGGGGGCTGTCGAGGACGGGTTCGCCCGTACGGGGGTCCCAGACCCACAGGGTGCCGTCGTCACTGCCGCCGGCGATATGACGGCCGTCCGGTGACCAGGCGACGGAGCTGATGGTTTCGGTGGGTCCGGGCAGCCGGGCCCCGCGGTCCGGCGGGGGCGCGACCTCCCACAGCCGCACCACGGACCTGGTCGGCCCGTTGTCGCTCTCCGAAGCGTCGCTGACGTACGTGCCCGCCAGGAAACGGCTGTCGGGCGACCAGGCCAGCCCACTGGTGAGCGCGCGAGTACGGTCCCTGCCGAGCGCCTGACCGGCTGCTTCGCCGGTGTCCGGATCCCACAGGTGGACGGTGCCGGTGTAGTCGGCCGCGGCCACCCGGGTGCCGTCGGGCGACCAGCTGATCTCGCTGACCGCGTCGCCGAGCCGGCCGGACGAGGACGCCGTGACTTCTCCCGTGCGCCCGTCCCGCCACGTGATACGCCCGTCCGCGGCACCGATGGCGATGCTGCGACCGTCCGGCGACCAGGCAGGCGCCTGGACCTCGCGGCCCGTCCGCTCGGCCCACAGGAGCCTGCCTCGCCGTACGTCCCAGACCCTGAGTGTCTTCCAGGCGTCGGCGCACAGGAACCGGCCGTCGGGCGACCAGGTCAGACGGTAGTTCTCCGCCTCGGACTGCGATTGGGGCAGCGGCTCCTTCGAGAGCAGTCGGCCGGTCCCGACGCTCCGCAGGTAGATGCCCTTCCCCTTCAAGGCCACGGCGAGCGCATCGCCCTGCGGGGAGAACTGCATGGTGTCCACGTCGAGGTAGCTGTCCGGCAGCGCGGACGGGCCCGCGGTGACCTCGCCGGATACGCTGTCACGCACGGCGTAGGAGGGCGGGCTGCCCTCGGATCCGCCCTCGGTCAGCAGCAACGACCGGCCGTTCCCGCTCCACTGAACCGAGTCGGGCGTCGTCAGGCCGATCCTGAGCGCGGCGGGCTCCCGGTACGGGACCGCGGCCCTGCCCTCCCGCACGTTCCAGTGAGCCACCCCCGTGGACGTGTCGGCCACCCAGATCCGCGAACCGTCCGGGGACCACCGCACCGCCGTACCGAAGACGGCCTTCGCGGGCACCTCACCTACCAGCCGCGCCTGCCACGAGTCGAGGCCGCGCACCGCCGCGGCGAACGCGGCGCGCGCCTCGGGAAGGGGCGGGTCGACGCGTTGTTCCGCCGCGATGGCGTAGGCAAGAGCCGTGTAGGGGTCGGAGGCGTTGCGGGACTGTGCCGCGTACTGACGGACTTCGGCCAGCGCCGTCTGCTCCCGGGCCGTGTTCCGCTGCTGCACGGCAGCCACCGCGGCGAGTGCGGCGATGACGGCGAGCACGGCCAGGACTGCGGTCGTCAGCACGACGTGGCGGCGCGTCCTGCGGTGCTGGCGAATGTCCTCGCCGATCAGTTGGTCCTTGGCGACGCCGTGCAGCGGGGCTGCCAGGGTCGCCACCGCGGTACGGAACTCCGGATCGCGCAGCGACAGTTCCGGCCTCGCCCGGGCCCACCCCAGGAGCACCGCGTTGGGTTCCTCCCGGAAGCGGCCCGACAGACACCTCGGCAGCGCGGTCGTGCGCCGCCAATCGAAGTCGCCGAGGTCGGCGTCCCAGGCCATGCCGGGTGGTTGACGGCTGCCGTCGGGGGGCGGGTCGGTGAGGACGATGACGAGGTTGTCGACGCCCCGATGGGTGCACCAGTGCAGGACCTCCTGCTCGACCCAGGGGGCCCGGGCCGACTGCTCGCCGGCCAGCAGGACGAAGAAGCGCGAGGCGTCCATCGCTTCCTGCAGGGAACTCCACAGCTGGGAACTCGCGGCCAGGCTGCCCTCGTCCCGGAAGACCCGCAGGGCACGCAGCCGGTACCACGGCTTGGCGAAGGCGTGCAGACCGTGCTGAAGGCCGCGGGCCAGCTCACCGTCGGCGGCCCTGCTGTACGAGATGAACGCGTCGTAGGCGAACCGGCCCGCCGGCTCCTGCGGCACGGCGCGGAGCCCGCCGCCGGATAATCGGCGTGCGGCCGGAGAACGAGGGACCCTCACCACCGTGCCAGACTCCCGGAAGCCGCCGTACGCGTCCAACCACTTCGATGCTGCCGACACACATTGGCAGAGTGGGGCTGAAGGGGGAAGAGGGCAGCGCGGCTCGGTGAGCCGCACCTGGAGGCGCCGGGCGGGCTGGTGTACGCCCACCCGGCGCAGGCTGCGGGAGCGGCTCACCAGGTCAGTTGCCGATGCCCTTCGGGTTGAGGTGGGCGATGCGGCCGCTTTCCGTGCCGTCCGAGGGGTCGATCATGCAGTCGATGAGGGCCGGGGTGCGGGCCGCCAGGGCCTCGCGTAGTGCGGCGGCGACCTCGGCGGGGGTGGTGGCCCGGTAGCCCTTGCCGCCGAAGGCCTCGATCATGACGTCGTGGCGGGCCTTGAGGGCGGTCGGCGCCGGGTCGTCGGTCGGCGAGGCCCCGTCCCCGCGGTAGACGCCGCTGTTGTTGAAGACGAGGGTGACGACGGGCAGGCGGTAGCGGCAGATCGTCTCCACTTCCATGCCGCTGAATCCGAAGGCGCTGTCGCCTTCGAGGGCGACGACCGGTTCGCCGGTCTCGACGGCGGCCGCGATCGCGTAGCCCATGCCGATGCCCATGACGCCCCAGGTGCCGCTGTCCAGCCGGTGGCGCGGGGACGACATGCCGATGGCGCTGCGGGCCAGGTCGAGCGTGTTGGCCCCTTCGTTGACGAGGTAGGTCTGCGGGTTCTCCGCCAGCACGTCGCGGACCGCCTGCAGGGCGCCCATGAACTTCATGGGGCTCGCGGTCCTGGCGGCTTCGAGGCGCTTGGCCATCTTGGCGACGTTCTGCTCCGTGCGGGCGGCGAGTTCCTCGCGCCACCGGCTCGGTACGGAGATCCGGCCGGGCTTGCTGCGCTCGGTGAGCGCCTCCATGACCGAGCCCACGTCACCGACGAGGGGCGCCGCGATGGGCTGGTTGCTGTCCATCTCGGCGGCGGCGATGTCGACCTGGACGAACTTGGCGTCCGGGCTCCACTGCGGCGCCTCGCCGTGGCCGAGGAGCCAGTTGAGCCGCGCACCGACGAGCATCACCACGTCGGCGCGGCGCAGGGCGAGGGAGCGGGCGGTGGCGGCCGACTGCGGGTGGCCGTCGGGGAGGAGGCCCTTGGCCATCGACATCGGCAGGTAGGGCACGCCGGTGGTTTCGATGAACTCCCGGATCGGGGCGTCCGCCTGGGCGTAGGCGGCTCCCTTGCCGAGGACGACCAAGGGCCGTTCGGCGTTCGCCAGCAGGTCGATGGCGCGGTCGACGGCTGCGGGTTCGGGGAGTTGGCGCGGCGCCGGGTCCACGGGGCGCCACAGCGAGGCCGCGCCCTTCTCGGCGTCGATGACCTCGCCCAGCACGGCGGCGGGGATGTCGAGGTAGACGCCGCCCGGGCGGCCGGCGGCCGCGGTGCGCAGGGCACGGGCGATGCCGCGGCCGATGTCCTCGGCGCGGTGCACGCGGTAGGCCGCCTTGGCGAAGGGCCGGGCCGCCGCCAGTTGGTCCATCTCTTCGTAGTCGCCCCGCTGGAGGTCGACGAGGTGCCGTTCGCTGGAGCCGGATATCTGGACCATCGGGAAGCAGTTGGTGGTGGCGTTGGCGAGTGCCACGAGTCCGTTGAGGAAGCCCGGCGCCGACACCGTCAGGCAGATGCCCGGCTTCTTGGTGAGGAAGCCGGCCGCTGCCGCGGCGTGTCCGGCGTCGCTCTCGTGCCGGAAGCCGATGTAGCGGAGACCTTCCCGCTGCGCGAGGCGGGCCAGGTCGGTGATCGGGATGCCGACCACACCGTAGAGGTTCTGCACCCCATTGAGCTTGAGCGCATCGACGACCAGGTGGATGCCGTCGGTGAGAGGGGCGGGGGCGTCCTCGGCGCCCTCCCTCACCGTCTCCGGATTGGCTGCGTCGGTCATGGTCAGGATCCTCCCTGGACGTTCCCGCTCTGAGTCGTACGGTGTGTCACGTCCCGCGGCGCGCGGCTCCGCGGCGACCGGAGTCGCCCGCGGTCAGCGGCGCGCGGGCGGGTGTGCGTGCGTACGGGACCGCGGCGCACGCACACCCGTCGAATGGTTCGCCCGCCTCCGCCCGTCAGACCGCTTCGCGGCTGATGGGCTGTGGGTTGGCGGTGATGCCCCGTGTGGTGGGCCGGCCCGGCTGGCTCAGCGTGAGGGCGACCAGCGCCGACGCCATGGAGATCACACCGGCGAGGGCGTAGGCGCCGTAGTAGCCCCAGGATTCGACCACCATCGCGCCCATGCCGCCGCCGAAGAGGCCGCTGACCAGCTTGCCGCTGTAGACGATGCCGTAGTTGGTGGCGTTGTAGTTCTCACCGAAGTAGTCCGGCGTGAGGGCCGCGAACATCGGGAAGAACGCGCCGCCGCCGAATCCGGAGAGGAAGGCGAAGGCCAGGAACAGCCACTCGTTGTGCGTCTTGCCGGCCCAGATGACACCGAACTGGGCCAGGCCCAGGATCACGATGATGTAGACCAGGGTCTGCTTGCGGCCCAAAATGTCCGAGAGCCAGCCCGTGATCGCCCGGCCGACGCCGTTGACGACGGACATGACGCCCATGGAGGACGCGGCCACCAGCGGCCCGAAGCCGACGTCCTTGGCGAAGGCGACCTGGAAGGAGATGCCGAAGATCGACACACCGCCGCACATCACCAGGCTGAACCACATCAGCGGGAGGCGGCCGGTCTTCATGGCTTCCTTGGGCGTGTACTGGCGCACGGCCGGCGGGTTCTTCCGCAGGCTGCGGGTGTTCTTCGGCGCGCTCGCGTACGTCAGCGGGTCGACGTGGCCCGGCCACCAGTTCTTCGGCGGATCCTTGAAGAACCAGGCGCAGATCGCCACGATCACCAGCACGTACACGCCGATGAGGTCCAGCACCTCGTTGTAGTTGCTGGTGTCGAAGGCGTAGTTGAAGATGAAGATGAAGGGCAGCGCACCGTAGGCGAAGCCGCCGTTCACGAACCCCGTCTTCGCGCCGCGGCGTTCCGGGAACCACTTGCCCACCATGTTGATGCACGTCGCGTACACCAGCCCGGAGCCGATGCCGCCCACCACGCCGAAGCCGAGGATGGCGAGCCACACGTTGTCCATGTGGGAGAGGCTGGCGAAGCTGATGAGGTTCAGCACCGCGCCGATGAACATGGCGCTCCGGGCGGTGAGGATGCCCCGCTCCCGCAGCCAGCCGGCCGGGAAGGCGATGCCCGCCTGGGAGAAGACCCAGATGCTGAGGATCCAGAAGGTGTCCGTCTGGGTCCAGCCGTGGGCGTGCCCGAGGGTGTCCTCCGCCGATCCGTAGGCGTACTCGGACACGCTGATGGCCATCATCGCGATCCACGGAAGGTAGACCATCAGCTTGCGCGAGTGACCGAGGATGTCCCGGTCCGTCTCGCCTATCCGGTATACGCGCCCTCTGCTGTCCGTGACTTCCCGGTACGCCGCCTGCGGCCCACCGGGGACTTGCTGCCGTTCTGAGGTCATGTTGTCCCCTTGGCTTCGAGAAGAACCTGAACAGCGCCTCCTGTCTCACCTCCTCCTGAGTTCCGGTGCGGAACCGACGTCTCAGAGCAGGCCGGCCGCGCGTGCCCAGCGGTACTTCGCGCCCAGCGCCGCCACCGGCTTCTCCGTGGTGTAGGGATAGGCGACGACGCCGCGTTCGAAGAGGTACTGGCACGCCTCCTCCACCTCGACGTCGCCCGCGAGCGACGCCACCACCGGCTTCTCGATCCCCTTCGCCCGCGCCTCGGCCACGGCCTTCGCCGTCAGCTCGGCGAACACCATCGGCGGGGTGACGATCGTGTGCCAGTAGCCCAGTACGAGCGCGTGGATGCGGGGGTCTTCGAGTCCCAGCCGGATCGTCGCCTCGTAGGTGGAGGGCGGCTCGCCTCCGGTGATGTCGATGGGGTTGCCGGCGGCGCCGAAGGGCGGGATGAAGCCGCGGAACGCCTCGTCGAGGTCCGGCGGGATCTCCATCAGCGACAGCCCGTTGTCGACGATGGCGTCCGAGAGCAGCACGCCGGAGCCGCCGGCCCCCGTGATGATCACGACGTTGTCGCCCTTCGGGGCCGGCATCACCGGCAGCGCCCGGGCGTACTCCAGCATCTCGTTGAGTCCGGGCGCGCGGATCACGCCCGCCTGGCGCAGCACGTCCTCGTAGACGGCGTCGTCGCCGGCGAGTGCGCCCGTGTGCGAACCGGCGGCCTTCGCTCCCGCACTGGTCCGTCCGGCCTTGAGCACCACGACCGGCTTCTTCGGCACGGTGGCGCGGGCCGCCTCGACGAAGGCCCGGCCGTCCTTGAGGTCCTCCAGGTGCATGGCGATGCACTGGGTGTGGGGGTCCTCGCCGAAGTAGGTCAGCAGGTCGTCCTCGTCCACGTCGGACTTGTTGCCGAGGCCCACGATGGCCGAGACACCGGTCTTCGTCGTGCGCGCGAAGCCCAGGATGGCCATGCCGATGCCGCCGGACTGCGAGGTGAGGGCCACCCCGCCCTTCACGTCGTACGGGGTGCAGAAGGTGGCGCACAGGTCCTGCCACGGCGAGTAGTAGCCGTAGATGTTGGGGCCCAGCAGGCGTACTCCGTGTTCCTCGGCGATGTCCACGATCCGCTGCTGGAGCTCGTGTTCGCCGGTCTCCGCGAAGCCGGAGGGGATGAGCACGGCGTTGGGTATGCCCTTGCGGCCCACTTCCGCGAGGGCCGCGGGCACGAACTTCGCCGGGATGGCGAAGACCGCCACGTCGACATCGCCCGGCACGTCCGTGACGGTCTTGTACGCCTTGCGGCCCAGGATGTCGTCGGCCTTGGGGTTCACCGGGTGGATCTCGCCGGGGAAGCCGCCGTCGATGAGGTTGCGCATCACCGAGTTGCCGATTTTTCCCTGCTCGTTCGAGGCACCGATGACGGTGACCGACCGCGGCTCCATCAGCCGCCGCATCGCGCCGAGGATCTCCTCGCGCGTGTACCGGCGCCGTTCGGCGGGCCGCACGTCGGTGAGCAGGATGCGTACGTCGGCGGCCAGCACGCCGTCCTCCGTCGCGAAGACCGGGTTCAGGTCCACCTCGGCGATCTCGGGGAAGTCGGCGGCCAGTTGCGAGACCTTGACGATGAGTCCGGCGAGCGCCTCCCGGTCCACGGCCTTCCCGCCGCGCACCCCGTTCAGCACTTCCGCGGCCTTGATGGAGTCGAGCATCGACAGGGCGTCGTCGTGTCCGGCCGGGGCGAGGCGGAAGGTGATGTCCTTGACCACCTCGACCAGCACGCCGCCGAGCCCGAAGGCGACGACCTTGCCGAAGGTGGGGTCGGTGACGGCACCGACCAGCACCTCCTGTCCGGCCGGCACCATCTGCTGTACCTGCACACCGGTGATGTCGGCCTGCGGGTCGTACGCCTTGGCGCTGGTGACGATCTCGGTGAAGGCGGTACGCGCCTCCTCCGCCGAGGCCACGCCGACCCGCACTCCGCCCGCGTCCGTCTTGTGCAGGATCTGCGGGGAGACGATCTTCATGGCGACGGGGAAGCCGATGCGGTCGGCCAGCGCCACCGCCTCGTCGGCGGTCGTCGCCAACCCTTCGGCCGGTGTGGGGATGGTGTACGCGTCGGTGATCCGCTTGCCTTCGGGAGCGGTGAGGGCCGTACGCCCTTCCGCCCGGGCCGCGTCCAGTACCTCGCGCACGGCCTTCGTGTCGAACGCCATCGGTCAGATCACTCCGTTCGCCTTGAGCAGCGCCAGTTCTTCTTCGGCGAGTCCGAGCTCGCTCACGTACACCTCTTCGTTGTGCTCACCGAGCAGCGGGGACGAGGTGATCTCCACCGGGGAGTCGGAGAGCTTCATGGGCGAGCCGACGGTGGTGAAGGTGCCGCGCTCGGGGTGCTCGACCTGGACGATCATGCCGTTGGCGGCCAGTGACTCGTCCTCGATGATCTCCTTGGTGGAGAGGATCGGGCCGCACGGGATGTTGTGGGCATTGAGCGCCCCCAGCACCTCCCACTTGGGCAGCGTGGCGGACCACTCCTCGATCAGCTGGAACATCTTGTCCAGCTTCGGGAGCCGCGCCTCGGGGGTGTTCCAGTCCGGGTCCTCGGCCAGTTCGGGCCGGCCGATGAGCTTCGCCAGCGGCTCCCAGCCGACCGGCTGCACGATCACGTAGACGTAGTCGTTGGGGCCGCCGGGAGCGCACTTGACGGCCCAGCCGGGCTGTCCGCCGCCGGAGGCGTTGCCGGAACGCGGCACTTCCGCGCCGAAGTCGTCGTTCGGGTACTCGTTCAACGGGCCGTGGGCCAGCCGCTGGTGGTCGCGCAGCTTCACGCGGCACAGGTTCAGCACCGAGTGCTGCATGGCCACCGTCACGCGCTGCCCTCGCCCGGTCCGCTCGCGCTGGAAGAGCGCCGCGAGGATGCCGCTCACCAGGTGTACGCCGGTCCCGGAGTCGCCGATCTGCGCGCCGGTGGCCGTGGGCGGGCCGTCCTCGAACCCGGTGGTGGACATGGAGCCGCCCATCGCCTGGGCGACGACCTCGTACGCCTTGTACGAGGTGTACGGGCCCTCGCCGAACCCCTTGATGGAGGCGAAGACCAGCCGCGGGTTGATCTGCTTGATGCGGTCCCAGGTGAACCCCATCCGGTCGACCGCGCCCGGGCCGAAGTTCTCGACCATCACGTCGCTGCGCCGGATCAGCTCGGTGAGCAGCTCCTTGCCGCGGTCGGTCTTGGTGTTGAGGGTGATGCTGCGCTTGTTGCAGTTCAGCATCGTGAAGTACAGGGAGTCGACGTCCGGGACGTCCCGCAGCTGCTTGCGGGTGATGTCACCGCTCGTCGCCTCCACCTTGATCACGTCGGCGCCGAACCAGGCCAGCAACTGCGTGGCGGAGGGGCCTGACTGCACGTGCGTCATGTCGAGGACACGTATGCCGTCGAGTGCCTTGGTCGTCACTGTGGTCACCTCACTTGTCCGTGATGGGTCCGTGATTCCGGGACGCAGGCGTACGGGTCGCACTGAACGTGGGGAGCGGTGGCCTGCGTGACCGGAGGAAAGAGCGCAACGAACCTCCTCGCCGTGGTTGCCCGGCGTGCGGGCCGACCGGCCGTACGACCGCGGGGCTCACTGCAACGAATACTGTATGCAATACACGGGTGTCCAGGCCCGTGCAGGAGGTTCCGGAATACGGCAGGACGGACACCAGCGGCTGCACGCAAGGGGGTTCGCAGCCGAGGCGGCTTGGAATACTGTATGCAATCAGCACGGCATCCGTACGGCCCCGTGGCCACCGCACCGCGCCGCGACCGGCAGCTGACATACCGTCACGGACCACTCCGCCACGACTCCAGGGGGCGCCCCATGTCGTACCGCACCGGCCTCTCCCACGTCATGAGCAGCGTCATCGGGCCCTGCGCCGAACAGGCCGGCAGCCGCGCGAGGTTCCCCCGCGCCGCGGTGAGCGCACTGGGCCAGGCAGGCCTGCTCGGACTCACCGTTGCCGCCGAAGTGGGCGGCGGGGGCCGGGGTTTGACCGAAGCCGCCGAGGTGGTGCGCGAGATCTCCCGTGCCTGCCCGGCCACCGGGGCCGTACTGCGGTCCCACTACGCAGCCGTCGCCGTCATCGACGCCTACGGCAGCACCTGGCTGCGCCGGAGGGTCGCCCACGGCGACCATCTGAGCACGCTGGCGCTGACGGACGCCGGCGAGAGCCCGACGGCGGCCCCGGCCCACGGGACGCGCGCGACGGCGACCCGCACCGGCGAGGTCGTGACGCTGAGCGCCCGCAAGCGCGACGTGGTCGGGGCCGGCGAGGCGGACAGCTACGTCTGGTCCTCCCGGCCCGTCGACGGACGCGACGGCATGACGCTCTGGCTCGTACCGGCGGACGCCGCGGGCCTGTTCGTGCCGGCCCGGCCGGACGGCACAGGCCCGCGCGGCAGCGCGACCTCCACCGTCCGCGCCGACCCCGCCCGGGTACCGGCCGGCGCGATGCTCGGGCCGAACGGCGGCGGGCTCGACATCGTGCTGGGCACCGTCCTGCCGTGGCTGGCCGCGACGCCCGTACCGGGCAGCCCGGACCACTTGCCGGCGGCCGGTCGGAGCCGGGTCGGCACGGGCGTCGCGGGCATCGGAGAGAGGCTGACGGCGTCGTGACCACCGGGGGGAGAATCGGGAGCCCACAGACGGTAGACCGTATACAGTCCGCGTGTATACGCTGCCGCGGGGCAGGTGGAGCAGGCCCAACGGGCCTGTGAATCGCCTGACTCGGCGCCCTGGCGGCAGGACTTCCGCTCGACGGTGAGGTGGAGCGATCATGACGACAAGCGTGAGTGCAGTGTCGACGGAAGCCACGATCAGCAGGATCGTGGCCGCCCAGCACGGCCGACGCGGCCCACTCCTGGAAATACTGCACGCCGTTCAGGCCGAACTCGGTCACGTGCCGGACGAGGCGATCGCGCAGCTCGCCCGGGAACTCAACCTCTCCCGCGCCGACGTGCACGGAGTGGTCTCCTTCTACCACGACTTCCGGCGCGAGCCGGCCGGCCGCACGACGGTGCGCATCTGCCGCGCCGAAGCCTGCCAGGCCGTCGGCGCCGACGCGCTCGTGACCCACGCCCACGAACGGCTCGGCATCCCACCGGGGCGGACGACCGCGGACGGCGCGGTCACCGTCGAGCAGGTCTTCTGCCTCGGCAACTGCGCCCTCGGCCCCTCCGTCCAGGTCGACGGGGAGACACTCGGCCGGATGACGGCGGAGCGTCTGGGCACCCTCCTCGACGAGGCGGTCTCCTCATGACCGCCGTGCCGGACTCCCCCGTGACGGTGTACGTTCCCCGCGACTCGGCGGCCCGATCCGTCGGCGTCGACGCGGTGGCGGACGCCGTGCGCCAAACCGCCGCCGCACAGGGCCGGCCGGTCGAGATCGTACGCAACGGATCCCGCGGCATGCTCTGGCTGGAGCCGCTGGTCGAAGTGGTGACGCCGCGGGGCCGAGTCGGCTACGGGCCGGTCACGCCCTCGGACGTCGAGGACCTCATCGGCGCGGGCATGCTCGACGGGGCCGAGCATGCCCGCCGGCTCGGCGTCGTGGACGAACTGCCGTGGCTGGCCCGCCAGACGCGGGTCACGTTCGCCAGGGTCGGGGTCACCGACCCGCTCTCGCCCGAGGACTACGTGCGGCACGGCGGCCTCGAAGGGCTGCGCAAGGCGCTGGGCCTCCCGCCGGCCGACGTGGTCGCCGCGGTCACCGGGTCCGGCCTCCGTGGCCGGGGCGGCGCGGGCTTCCCGGCCGGCATCAAATGGCAGACCGTGCTCGACCGCGCCGACGAGCCGAAGTTCATCTGCTGCAACGCCGACGAGGGCGACAGCGGCACCTTCGCCGACCGCATGCTCATGGAGGGCGACCCCTTCCTGCTCATCGAGGGCATGACGATCGCCGCGCACGCGGTCGGCGCCCGCGAGGGCTACCTCTACATCCGCTCGGAATATCCCGACGCGGTGGCCACGATGCGCGCCGCGATCGACATCGCCCGCGCGCGCCACTGGCTCGGTGACCGCATCCTCGGCTCGGACCTCGCCTTCGACCTGCACGTACGGGTCGGCGCCGGCGCGTACATCTGCGGCGAGGAGACCGCCATGCTGGAGAGCCTGGAGGGCAAGCGCGGCATGGTCCGCGCCAAGCCGCCCATCCCGGCCCTCGAAGGCCTCTTCGGCAAGCCGACCGTGGTCAACAACGTGCTCACCCTCGCCACCGTGCCGGTGATCCTGGACCGCGGCGCCGAGGCGTACCGGCAGCTGGGCGTGGAGCGCTCGCGCGGTACCCAGGTCTTCCAGCTCGGCGGGAACATCGCCCGCGGCGGCATCGTGGAGACCGCGTTCGGCGTCACCCTGCGCGAGCTGATCGAGGACTACGGAGGTGGCACGCTGACCGGGCGTCCGGTCCGTACGGCGCAGGTCGGCGGGCCGCTGGGCGCCTACCTGCCCACCTCGGAGTTCGACCTGCCGATGGATTACGAGGCGTTCGCGGCAGCCGGTGCGATGCTCGGCCACGGCGGCATCGTGGTCTTCGACGACACGGTGGACATGGCGGCGCAGGCCCGGTTCGCGATGGAGTTCTGCGCGGCCGAGTCCTGCGGCAAGTGCACCCCCTGCCGGATCGGTTCGGTGCGGGGCGTCGAGGTCATCGACCGGATCGTGGCCGGCGAGGAGCGCGACGACAACCTCGCCCTGCTCGAAGACCTCTGCGAGACGATGACCGAGGGTTCGCTGTGTGCCATGGGCGGGCTGACGCCGATGCCGGTGCGCAGCGCGATGACACATTTCTCCGACGACTTCCTCGCCCGCGGCTCCCGCGGGGCGCCGCGGACCACGCGCGCGACCGGTGCCAGGATGGAGGGCACGGCATGAGCTTGCTCAAGGAACCCGACTTCGGCACCCCGGAACGCCCCGGGGAGGCAACGGTGTCGGTGGAGGTGGACGGCCTGGCCGTGACGGTGCCGCAGGGCACCTCGGTCCTGCGCGCGGCGGCGCTGGCCGGCGTCGACGTACCCAAGCTGTGCGCCACCGACAGTCTCGAAGCGTTCGGCTCCTGCCGGCTGTGCGTCGTCGAGATCGACGGGCGCAAGGGCACCCCGGCCTCCTGCACCACACCGGTCGCGGAGGGCATGCGCGTACGGACCCAGACGCCCAGGGTGGCGAAGCTGCGCCAGGGCGTCATGGAGCTGTACCTCTCCGACCACCCGCTGGACTGCCTCACCTGCCCGGCCAACGGCGACTGCGAACTGCAGGACATGGCAGGGGTCGTCGGGCTGCGCCAGGTCAGGTACGGATACGAGGGCGAGAACCACCTCGCCGCCGAGAAGGACGTCAGCAACCCCTACTTCGACTTCGACCCGTCCAAGTGCATCGTCTGCTCCCGCTGCGTACGGGCCTGCGGTGAGGTGCAGGGCACCTTCGCGCTGACCATCGAGGGCCGCGGCTTCGACTCCAAGGTCTCCCCCGGTGCCGGTGAGCTGTTCCAGGACTCCGAGTGCGTCTCGTGCGGCGCGTGCGTGCAGGCCTGCCCGACCGCCACGCTCCAGGAGCGGTCGGTGGTCGACCTCGGCATGCCGACCCGTTCGGTGGTCACCACCTGCGCGTACTGCGGTGTCGGCTGCTCCTTCAAGGCGGAGCTGCGCGGCGACGAACTGGTCCGGATGGTGCCCTACAAGGACGGCGGCGCGAACGAGGGCCACTCCTGCGTGAAGGGCCGGTTCGCCTTCGGCTACGCGACCCACCCCGACCGCGTCATGAAGCCCATGGTCCGCGAGAAGACCACCGACCCGTGGCGCGAGGTGGAGTGGGACGAGGCCATCGCCACCGTCGCCACCAAGCTGCGGGACATCCAGCAGCGCTACGGTCCGGGCTCGATCGGCGCCATCAGCTCCTCCCGCTGCACCAACGAGGAGGTCTACGTCCTGCAGAAGATGGTGCGGGCCGCCTTCGGCAACAACAACGTCGACACCTGCGCACGGGTCTGCCACTCCCCCACCGGATACGGGCTGAAGCAGACCTTCGGCGAATCGGCGGGCACGCAGGACTTCCGCTCGGTCGCCCGCGCCGACGTCATCATGGTGATCGGCGCCAACCCGACCGACGCGCACCCCGTCTTCGCCTCCCGCATGAAGCGCCGGCTGCGCGAGGGCGCCGACCTCATCGTCATCGACCCGCGCCGCATCGACCTGGTGCGCTCGCCGCACATCGAGGCCGCGCACCACCTCCAGCTCAAGCCCAGCACCAACGTCGCCGTCATCAACGCCCTCGCACACGTGGTGGTCACCGAGGGCCTGGCCGACAACTCCTTCGTGGCGGCACGGTGCGAAGGGTTCGAGGAGTGGGCGGAGTTCGTCGCCCGCCCGGAGAACAGCCCGGAGGCCACCGAGCCGATCACCGGTGTGCCGGCCGGTGAGCTGCGGGCCGCGGCCCGGCTGTACGCGCAGGCACCCAACGGCGCCATCTACTACGGCCTCGGCGTCACCGAGCACAGCCAGGGCTCCACGATGGTCATGGGAATGGCGAACCTGGCGATGGCCTGCGGAAACGTCGGCCGCGAGGGCGTCGGGGTCAACCCGTTGCGCGGCCAGAACAACGTCCAGGGCTCGTGCGACATGGGCTCCTTCCCGCACGAGTTCACCGGCTACCGGCACGTGGCCGATGACACGGTCCGCACCGTGTTCGAGAACCTGTGGGGCCGCGAGCTCCTTCCCAAACCCGGGCTGCGCATCCCCAACATGTTCGACGCCGCGATCGACGGCGACTTCCGGGGCCTGTTCGTCCAGGGTGAGGACATCGCCCAGTCCGACCCGAACCTGAACCACGTCACCGCCGCACTGTCGTCGATGGAGCTGGTGGTGGTGCAGGACCTGTTCCTCAACGAGACGGCGAAGTTCGCACACGTCCTGCTGCCCGGCGCGTCGTTCCTGGAGAAGGACGGCACCTTCACCAACGCCGAACGCCGGGTCAACCGGGTACGCGCGGTGATGCCGCCGAAGACCGGCAAACACGAGTGGCAGATCATCTGCGACCTCGCCACCGCCATGGGCTACCCGATGGCGTACGACCACCCGCGCCAGATCATGGACGAGATCGCGCAGGTCACACCGACTTTCCAGGGCGTGTCCTACGAACTGCTGGACAAACTCGGCAGCGTCCAGTGGCCGTGCAACGCCGACGCGCCGGAGGGCACGCCGACGATGCACGTCGATGACTTCACCCGCGGCAAGGGCAGGTTCGTCGTCACCAACTACGTACCGACCGACGAACGCACCACCTCGCGCTTCCCGCTGGTACTGACGACGGGGCGGATCCTCAGCCAGTACAACGTCGGGGCGCAGACCCGGCGCACCGGCAACGTGGCATGGCATGCCGAGGACGTCCTGGAGGTGCACCCGCACGACGCCGAGGTACGCGGCATCGGCGACGGCGACACGGTCCGGCTCGCCAGCCGCGTCGGTGAGACGACCCTGCGTGCGTGTGTCTCCGACCGGATGCCGCCCGGCGTCGTCTACACCACCTTCCACCACCCCGTGACCGGCGCCAACGTGGTGACCACCGAGATCTCGGACTGGGCGACCAACTGCCCGGAGTACAAGGTGACCGCGGTACAGGTCGCACTCGTCCATCCGTTGGAGGCCGCCGCCACCGGGGCGGCCGAGGACGACCGGCTGGCGGTGAGGGACTGAATGAGTACGACGCTGCCGCCGGAGAGCCGGATGGCGAACGACATCGCCAGGGCCTTCCGGCACCTGCCGCGGGAGCAGGCGATCGAAGCCGTCGCGGGACACATCGGCAGGTTCTGGGACCCGCGGATGCGCAGCCGGCTGACGCGGTTCGTCGACGAGGGAGCCGAAGGCATCGCGCCCGAAGTCGTCGCCGCCGTACGTCTGTTGATGCCCCGGAGGGAGTCAGGCACCGGTTGACACGAGCGGCTCCCCGCCTCCAGGTCTCCGGGAGCACCGACAAGGCCGGCAAGACCCCACCGAAACCGCGTCACCGGCCCGTCGAGCGAGGCGAGCGCCGCGACGCGCCGGTGGTTCCGGGGCCCCACCAGGTGTAGCGGCCGGCCAGGTGTATGACCGACGGGACGAGGACCGACCGTACGACGACGGCGTCCAGTACGAGCGCGGCGGCAAGGGAGAAGCCGAAGAGTTTGGCCACGGTCAGCGGCGAGAGGATCAGCAGGGCGACGGTGAAGGTGAGGACGCCGGCCGCCAGGGTGATGAGCCTGCCGGTGTGCCGCAACCCTTCGCTCACGGCACGGTCGGGGTCCCCGGTCTGCCGATACACCTCCCGCACCCGGGCGAGCAGGAATATCTCGTAGTCCATGCTGAGGGCGAAGGCGAGGAACAGGACCAGGAGCGGGGTGGACATCTCCATCCGGCCGGTGGTGTTGTACGGGCCCAGCAACCACTGCAGTTCCCCGCGCTGGAAGACGGCCACCATGATCCCGGCCACGGCCGTGAGGCTCAGGAACGAGACGGCGATCGTCTTCAGCGGTACGAGCACGCTCCTGGTGTAGGCGAACACCAGGAGCGCCATCGACGACGTGAGCACCGCGACGGCGGCCGGCAGACCGGTCCGGAGCGCCGCCAGGGTGTCGGTGAACACGGCTGACGGTCCGCCGACCAGCCGGCCGTCGACAGGTGCGGGGACGGCCCGCACCTCGCGCACCAGTTTCCGGGCCGCGGCGGAGTAGGGGGTGACGCCTGGTGCGGTCGACACCTCCAGCCAGGTGCCCGCAGAGGCGGCGTACCGCATCCCGGCGCCGGTGGGCGGTGGCTCCCTGCTGCCCGACCGGTGGGTGCCGGCGGCGGAGCGCACCGCCCGGACGCCGTGGACGTGGGACAGGGCCTGTGCGTATCCGGTGATGTCCGCGGACCGCTGCCGCGGGTCGAGGCCGGGCAGCGCCACGGTCACCGTGGGCACGGCGCCCGCGAAGTCGTCCTGTACCCGCTCCGCGGCCAGGTGGGCGGGCGAGGTGGGAGCCAGTGCCTGATCGTCCGCCAGCTGGAATGCGGCGTGCCGGGCGGGCAGGGCCAGCAGCAGGATCAGTAACAGGGCACTCGCGCCCCACCAGCCGGGACGGCGACGGATCGCCGCAGCAAGCCGCGCCCACATCGCGCCCTCGTCACGGGCGGGGCGGCGGCTGCGCGACGCGGCGACCAGCCGGTCGCCGAGGACGCTCAGCAGCGCCGGCAGGACCAGCAGACATGCCGCTGCCGCCAACAGAGCGACGCAAGAGCAGGCAATGGCCATGGACCGCAGGAAGTACAGCGGAAAGCACAGCAGCGCGGTCGCGCAGCAGGCGACGGTGACGGCCGAGAAGTACACGGTGTGCCCAGCGGTGGCGGCGGCCAGCCGGATCGCCTGCGGTCCGTCGTGGCCGTTCCGGCGCTCTTCCTGGTAGCGGGTGACGTAGAACAAGCTGTAGTCGAGCGCGAGGCCGAAGCCCAGTGCCGTGGTGAAGTTGACGGTGAGCAGCGAGACCTGGGTGACCCGGGTCAGCAGGCCGAGCACGCCCAGGGTCCCGAGGACGGCGACGAGCCCGACGGCCAGCGGCAGCAGGCCGCCGAGGAATGAGCCGAACACGGCGGCCAGGAGCAACAGCGCAACCGGTGCGGTGAGGAGTTCGGAGCGCTGGGCGTCCCGCCGTACCTGCTCCAGGGTCTCCGCTCCGGCGGCTGCGGGCCCCGAGACGGCCAGTGTCAGGCTGCCGTAGCGGTCCCCCAGGTCGCGTACCAGGGTGCCGGCCGACCGGACCCGCTGATTCTCATCGCCCCGCAGTGTGAGGAGGAGCAGCGCCGCGGTGCCGTCCCGGGACCGCAGGGCCGGATCGTGCGTCGTCCACCAGGAGGTGACCGAGCGCACGGACGGTTGTCGATCGAGGTGTTCCGTCAGCGCCGTCCCGTCGGCCGCCGCGGCGGCCGGGCCATCGGAGGTCGTGCCCGGGTCCGCGACGATGAGCAGCTGAGGTGGCCCTGCCGCGGCGTGCGCGGCGATCCATCGGTCCGCCTGCGCGGACTCGCTGTTCGGAGCGGTGGTCCCGGCCAGGTCGAGCCGGTCGGCCGTACTGGTTGCCGCCCACGCGGCCCACACCGTCAGCAGGGCCGCGACGGTCAGGACGAGACGGCGCCGGCGGGCTGCCCAGTCCGCCGCGCGGGCGGTCCACCGTGGGCCGGACGCGCCGGCCGTCGACCTCGAACGGCGAGGGGTCGGTGCGGTCGTCGGCATCAGCTCGCGGAGCGTCGGAAGCTCGTGGAGCTCCGGGAATCGAGCCTCCTGTCCGACGGGAAGACGCGGATCATGGAGTTCACGAGGTGGTCGGCGGTGTCGCTGCCGGGGGCGTCACTCAGGTTGGACAGCAGGCGCACCATGAAGCCCATCACGCGGGGTGACTTCACCGCGTTCTGCGTGACCAACGTGGTGAAGGTGGGGCGGGCCATCAGGTCGGAGAAGACCCTGCCGAGCCGGTAGTAGCGGCCCAGTCGGGCCGCGATCTCGCGCGGGTACCCCGCCAGCACCCGGTCACGGGAGGCGCTGTCGGGCCGGGTGAGTGCCTGGGCGACGAACTCGGCGGCCAGCTCCGCCGATTCCATGGCGTACGCGATGCCCTCCCCGTTGCAGGGGTTGATCATCCCGCCGGCGTCGCCGATGAGCAGCAACCCCCGGCTCAGGTGCGGCAGCCGGTTGAACCCCATGGGCAGGGCGGCGCTCCGCGTCGGGCCGTCGATGTTGTCCGGCCCGGACAGCCCCCACTCCTGCGGCGTCCGCGCCAACCAGGGATCGAGCATTGCCCGCATGTCGGTGGCACCGGTGCGCGAATCGTTGAGTACGCCCAGCCCCACATTGACCCGGCCGTCGCCCATGGGGAAGATCCAGCTGTAGCCGGGCAGGATCCGGCCGTCGGGCCTGCGCAGGTCCAGCCAGGACTCCAGGTACGGGTCGAGATGCTTGGCCTCGCTGCGGTAGTAGCGGCGGACAGCCGTGCCCACCGGGCGGTTCGCCACACGGGTGACGCCCATGGCCAGCCCGAGTCGGCCGGCCACGCCGTCGGCCGCGATGACGATGGGCGCGTGGAACTCGACCGGGCGCCGCTCCGGTCCCACCTGTGCCGCGACACCGGTGATCCGCCCGGCCCGGTCGGTCAGCGGGGTGACAGCCTTGGTCCGGGTGTGCAGCCGGGCGCCGGCCGCCGTGGAGCGTTCGGCGAGGAGGTGGTCGAAGTCCTGCCGGGTGCGGGTGAGTCCGTAGCCGGGGAAGCGCTGCCCCTCCGGCCAGTCGACCTCCAGTGTCCGGCCACGGGACACGAACCGCAGCCCCCGGTTACGGGCCCAGCCCGGTGCCGTGGTGTCGATGCCCATACGGACCAGATGGCGGACCGCGCGCGGGGTCAGGCCGTCCCCGCAGACCTTCTCGCGGGGGAAGGCCGACTTCTCGATCACGACCACGTCAACGCCCTGCCGGGCCAGGTGGTAGGCGGCCGTGGCGCCCGCCGGCCCCGCGCCGACGATCAGTACCTGGGCATCGGTGCGGGCGGGCGGGGGCACGCCCGCGCCGTCGCCCGCTGAGGATGCGCATCGGGCGTTCGTCATCGGTGTCACTCCTCTGCGGAGCCGGCGGATCCGGGGGCGAGGGCGCGGTGCAGGGCGACGATGCCGCCGGAGAGGTCGCGCCAGGCGTCCTGGCTCCAGCCCGCTTCGCGCATGGCGGTGGCGAGGGAATGCTGGTCGTGCCAGGCACGGATGGTGTCCGCCAGATAGGTGTAGGCGTCGGGGTTGCTGGACACCTTGCGGGCGATCCAGGGCAGGCCACGCATCAGGTACCGCAGATACACGGCGCGGAAGGGGGCCCAGGTGGGGTGGCTGAACTCGCACACCACCAGCCGTCCGCCGGGCCTGGTCACCCGAGCCATCTCCGTCAGGGCCGCCACCGGGTCCACGACGTTGCGGAGGCCGAACATGATGGTCACCGCGTCGAAGGAGTCGTCGGCGAAGGGCAGTGCCAGCGCGTCGGCGACGCGGAGGTCGACCGGGCGGTCCGCGCCGCGTGCGACCATGCCGGGCGAGCGGTCGACGCCGATCACCGTCGCACCCGAACGGGCTAGTTCGGTGGTGGAGACACCGGTGCCGCAGGCCACGTCGAGACAGCGCTCACCGGGCCGCAGGTCCAGGACGGTACGCGCCCTCGCCCGCCACGCCCGGTCGCGCCCCGCGGACAGCAGGGAGTTGGTGCGGTCGTACCGGGCGGCCGCCTCGTCGAACATGCGGGTGACGTCGTCCGGGTCCTTCTCCAGGGTTGCACGGCTCATCGCCGCTCCTTGATCGAAGCCTGCTGTACGGAGGGCTCAGAGATTGCCGCGGCGTTCCTGTTCGCGTTCCACCGCCTCGAAGAGGGCTTTGAAGTTCCCCTTGCCGAACCCCTGGCAGCCGTGCCGCTCGATGAGCTCGATGAAGAATGTCGGCCGATCGAACAACGGCCGGGTGAAAATCTGCAGCAGGTAGCCGTCGTCGTCGCGGTCCACCAGAATGCCGCGGTCGCGGAGTTCTTCGATGTCCACCCGTACCCGTCCGATGCGGGAGCGGAGGTCCGGGTCGTCGTAGTAGGTGTCCGGGGTCGGCAGGAACTCCACTCCGGCCTCGCGCAGCGCATCGGTTGCCGCCACGATGTCGCCGGTTTCGAGGGCGATGTGCTGCACGCCCGGACCGCGGTGGTAGGCGAGGTACTCATCGATTTGCGAGCGCTTCCTTGCGGGGGCCGGCTCATTCAGCGGCAGTTTGACTTTTCGGGTGCCGTCCGCCACCACTTTGCTCATCAGCGCCGAGTACGTGGTGGCGATGTCGTCCCCGATGAACTCGGCCATCATGGTGAAGCCCAGCGCTCGCCGGTAGAAGTCCACCCATTCGTCCATGCGGCCGAGCTCCACGCAGCCGACGGTGTGGTCGACCCGATGGAACAGCCGCTGTCCGCGAGGTGCGGGGCAGCCGCCGGGGGGCGGGCCGAAGCCGGGGAGGAAGGCGCCCTCGTAGCTGTCGCGCTCGACCAGGGTGTGGCGGAGCGCACCGTATGTCGCGATGGAGGCCGTACGTACGCTGCCGAATTCATCAGCGTCCTCCGCCGGTTCCTCGAGCATCGTCGCCCCGGCCGCTACGGCGAATTCCAGTCCTTGGTCGAGGTTGCCGACGCGCAGGGCGACGTCGCTGACGCCGTCACCGTGCTCGGCGGCCCATCGGACGGCTGAGCTCTGCGCGTCCACGCCACCTGTGACCAGGAAGCGGACGTCGCCGGAGGTGAGGAGGTATTCGACGAGCCCGTTGCCGGACGTCTCGTGGCCACGGAAGGCGGCGACCTCCATCCCGAATACGGTCACATAGAAGTGCGCGGCCTGGCGCGCATTCCCCGTGCACAACCGGATGTGATCGATGCCGACAATGTCCCAGGGGCGCGCCGCTCCGCCGGTCGTCCGCTCTCGGCACTCGGCCATGGCAGTGGGAATTCCGCCGCTTTCCACCCTCATCCGAAATCCCTACGTTGTTCCCGATGTCGTTCCCAATGTTGTCCCCTACGTTGTTCTATACGTCGTTCTCTACGCCGTTCCCCACGTCAGAAGCGTAGAAGTGGCGTGCAAGTACGCACGTCCGGAGGTGGAGATGGGCCTGTCCGTCAACGAACGTAGAAGGAGCGGGAGTGCACCAACAAGGCTGGTGTCACTCAAACAAGTGACCTTTTCCCTCTTACGAGCTAACCAGCCCCTATGGATCTTCTCCCTTGGTAATTCTGCCGGAGCGACCGTCTCCCCGGGGCAGCCCGCCTCGTCAACTCCATTCAAGGGGAACACATTGCCGCTCTCCGATACCGCGCGGCCGAACGGACCCGCCGATTCCCGCGCCACCGTCCAGCCCCTCGACACGGACCGCCTCTCCCTCATTCTCTTCGGCGCCGCAGCGTTCCAATACCTCAACGCCGCCTGCGAACTCGGCCTGTTGGAACTCCTCCACGAGCACGGGCCGCTGCCGGCCGAGGAAATCCGCGCACGACTCGGACTGGCGGAACGGGCGGCGGACATCCTGCTGTTGGGCTGCACCACCCTGGGGCTGACGGTCAAGGACGGCACACGCTACCGACGCGCTGAGCTGATCGACGCCCTGGACCGGGACGGCGCCTGGCAGAAGATCAAGGACACCGTCGCCTTCGAACAGCACATCGTGTACCCGGGCCAAGCCGACTTCACCGAGTCGCTGCGGACCAACACGAACGCGGGCCTACGCCGCATCCCAGGGACCCACCCGGACCTCTACCACCGGTTCAGCGCCCACCCGTCGCTGGAGGCGGTCTTCTACCGCTACATGCGCTCGTGGTCCGAGCTGGCCAACGCCCACCTCGTCGACGCGCTGGACCTGAGCCGGGCCGAGCAGCTGCTCGACTGCGGCGGCGGGGACGCGGTGAACGCCGTCCTGCTCGCCCGGGCCCACCCCCAACTCCACGTCACCGTGCTGGAGATCCCCGCATCCGCCCCGCTGACCGAGGCCAGGATCGCCGAGGCCGCGCTCGGCGACCGCGTCACGGTCGCACCCTGCGACATGTTCTCCGAGGACTTCCCGGCCGGCATGGACGTCGTGCTCTTCGCCCACCAACTGGTCATCTGGACGCCCGAGGAGAACACCGCGCTGCTGCGCAAGGCCCGTACCGCACTGCGCCCCGGCGGCCGCGTCGTCATCTTCAACTCCATGTCGCACGACTACGGGGACGGTCCGCTGGTCGCCGCGCTGGACAGCGTGTATTTCGCCGCTCTGCCGGCCGAGGGCGGCATGATCTACCCCTGGCGGCTGCACGAGAAGTGCCTCAGGGAAGCGGGGTTCGGTGCGATCCGGCGGATCCCCGTACCGGGCTGGACCCCGCACGGCATCATCGTGGCCACGAAGGAACCCTGATGCGCCTCGCACCGGCGGCCGCTGCGGTCCCGCCCCACGGCGCGGTGGGCGCCTTCCTCCGGCTCGCCCGGATCAAGTTCCTCTTCCAGAGCATGCTGGTCACCAGCTTCGGGGTGGCCCTCGCCGTCCACACCACCGGCGCTGTCTCGCTCGGCTGGTACGCCCTGACGCTGGCGTTCGCCTGGACCACCCACCTGATGACGCACTTCTGCAACGACTACTTCGACCTGGAAGCGGACCGCGCGAACCGGTCCCCCACCGCCTGGACCGGCGGCAGCAGGGTCCTCGTGGAGGGGCTGCTCCGCCCTTCGGTGAGCCTGTCAGCGGCGTTCGTCGCACTGTTCACCGGCCTCGCCCTGATCGCGGTGATGCCCGATCCGGCGGACCGGACACTCGCCCTGGCACTGACCACGCTCGCCTGGTTCTACACCGCACCGCCACTGCGCCTGAACTACCACGCACTGGGCGAGGTGACCTGCGCGACCGTGCTGTACGGCATGGGCCCGCTGCTGGCCGCCCGGCTCCAGGGCGGTGGGCAACCGCCGCTGCTGTGGTGGTGCATCGCCCTCGTCTGCGCCCTGCAGGCGCTGCGCTGTCTGATCATGAACCTCGCGGACATCGACGGAGACCGGCGGGCCGGCAAGACCACCCTGGCCACCGTGTTGGGTCCGCGTCGGCTACGCCACTGCTACGCCGTGGGCCAAGGCGCCGTGTACGCATCCGTGGCGGCGCTGGCGTGGGCCGGTGCACTGCCCCCCGCAGTGGCGGTGGCCCAGTCGGTAGCCGCGCCGGTGGGTGGCTATGTGATCCGCAGCCTGTTCACGGACGCCATGCGGGACCCCCGCAAGGCGAACCTGGTCACCTTCTGGGCCTCGGTGCAGCTGCCGCTGACCACGTGCGCCACCATGCTGGCGCTGCTCGCCGACATGGCGCTGGCGGGACGTCCGATCCCGCCGGCCTGGTGCGCCGTCGCCGCCGCGGCCACGGCCGCCTTCGCGTGGTGGCTGGCGCGTACCGTCCTCACGAGGAAGCACTGATGGCGCGCTGCGGCTGGTGGCGACGGACGGGAGCGGACCTGCCCTGGGGGGACCCGCTGCGCTCGCACCAGGCGTTGATGGAGGGCTATCTGTGGCGGTTCACCGACCCACGGCGCGGGCGCGTGCTCCTGGTCGCCTCCGGCGTCAACCACCACCCGGGGCGGCCCTGGGGTGCCGTCGTCATCGCCACGAGCCCGGGCGGCCTGGTGCGTACGGTGAGTGCCGACGGCGCTTGGGACGACCCAGACGGACACCGACTTCGGGTACCGGGTGCCTTGTCCTTCGCGGACGGCACACTGCAGGTGGAGACGGGGGACGGCCGGGTGGCGGCAGCGATCACCACCGCGCCGGCCCGGCGCACCGCCGTCCCCGGCGGGGGCGTGTTCTCGCTGGTACCCGGGCTCAACCACTACTGGCATCCGTATCTGCTCAGCGGTCGGGTCGAGGGAATGGCCAGTGTGGGCGGTCAGGACTGGGACCTGACGGGTTGTGAGGTCTACGCCGAGAAGTCCTGGGGCCGCGGCTTCCCCGCTCTGTGGTGGTGGGGGCAGGCCCATGCGTTCGACCGCCCCGGCGTCGCGGTCGCGTTCGCCGGCGGGCTGCTGGGACGCGGACGGCTGAGCAGCCGTGTCAGCGGTCTGGTGGTCGAACTGGCTGGTCGGCGACTCAGGATGTTCCCGCCCCGCGCGATCGTCCGGGGCGGCGTGGAGGGCGGGGCCTGGCGTATCACGGCCGCCGCCGCGCACCACCGCATCGCGCTGGTGGGACACCGCGCGGACGCTCCGGGGTTGCGGCTTCCCGTGCCGTCCCTCACCCCCCACCGCTTCGGCCACTCGGTCCAGCACCTGGCCGGCACCGCCCGGCTGGAGGTGGTGCACCGGGGAAGGCGTGTGTACACGGGAGTCTCGTCCCTGGCGAGCCTGGAGACCGGACGCGCACCGGTCGGCGAGGGCGTTGCCGCTCGGAGACGGGCCTGATCACGGCGCCAGGTCGAGGAACTCCCAGTGCGCGTGGGGCTGTGCACCACTGAGCCACTTCCCGCAGTTCTGCAGGACCGTCGGGCTCGAGGTGACGTGCTGGGTACCCGTGTTCAGGTCACGCAGGAACCGGTCGATCGGCCCGCGCCGGATCGCCGTCGTGCCCGCCCAGCGGTGCACCGTCCGGCCCACGTCCTGCGCCGTCCACGTCGCGTGGTTGAGCGCGAGCCTGAGCAGCGTGTCCTGCTCGGTGCTCAGCAACTCGCCCGCGTCCAGTGTTACTTCGATGTCCCGCCACACCTCCATCGCCCACGCCCGCGCCGCACGGAGCTTGGCTTCGGCGGTCGCGTACTCCGCGTGGAACTGCGCGGTGTCGACGGCGGCGTTACGCGTACCGGACTTGGCCGCGGCGACCGCCTTCAGCTCGTCGAGCAGGCGCCGCCCGACACCCAACGCCCAGCCGGTGTGCCCGACCGCGGCCATGTTGACCAGGCCGATGCGGTAGATCGCGCCACCGTTGGCCGGGGTCGTGGTGGTGGCGACGTAGGTGTGCGTCGCCGGAACGTACACATCGGCGCAGTGGTAATCGATGCTGTGCGTCGCGCGCAGCCCGAGCACATCCCAGTTGTCGACGAGTTCCACCTGCGATTTCGGCATCGCCAGCACCCGCAACTCCCCGGTGCCCTCGACCTGGATCGCACTGTGGATGTGGGTGGCGTGCGCCATGCCGGAGGCGAACTGCCACGAGCCGCTCACCAGGTAGCCGCCGGGCACCGGAACGGCGCGGCCCGGCCGGGTGCCGTGCCCGGACAGCAACGCGTGATCGCCGCCCGCGACGTCCGGGAACAGGTCGGCCGCCGCGACGGCACCGAGATAGGCCGCGGTGGTGCCGGTCATCAACTGCAGCGCCATCATCGTCCAACCGGCCGCGGCATCGTGGTAGCTGACCCGCTCGACCGTCTCGATCACCTGGCGCGGGGAGAACTCGTCACCGCCGAGGTTCAACGGCAGCGCGGCCCGGACGACCCCGGCGTCCAGCAACGCCCGCGCGGTGTCCTCGGTGAGCCTGCCGAGTTCCTCGGCCGCATCCGCACGCGCATCGATGACCTCGCCGAGTGCGTCGATGCGCTCGAGCAGCGCGGGACATTCCGGGCTGACATGCAATCCGGCCGAGACCGCCATGGCTGGTCGCTCCTCGCTATCAGTACGGGTACTGAGTCACGTCACGCCGACCGGGAACCGTACGGTTCCCCCGCTCGCCCGGGAAGTTCCCCGCCACACCGGCGAGCGCTCCGCCCCGAGGTCAGGGAGTACTCGGCGGCGTGCCCGAGGCCGGATACCTCTCCCACGAGATGCCGTAGATGCCGGCAGTGCACTTCGCGGGCAGCAGGTGCACGCTGTGCGAGGCGTCCAGGGAGAGCGGACGGACACCCTCTCGCGCCGCTTCCGAGCTGTGCCGGTAGTAGCCGTACACGGCCGAGGGGACGTGCCTGGCGTGGAAGAAGATGTGCAGGAGGTACTGCCGTACCGGAATGGGCAGAGTGCGTTCGTGATGGTTCGAGGGCTTCCACCGCGGTCCGACGTCGAGGGTGTACTCGACGATGGCGGTGTCGCCGCGACCGAGGGCGCGTCCGAATCCGATGTCGAAGACCGCGGATCTCACCTCCTGGCGGAAGTGGAGTGCCTCCAGGCGCCCGCAATGGACGGTCACCTGCACGGAGGGGGTGTCGGGGTCGTCCAGGTTGTGGTGCGCGGTGAGGTGCCGCACCCCGTCGCAGGTGGCACGTACGACGTGGCTGACGGTGTACCGCGCGATGCATCCGTACTCGTCGATGTGCAGCTTCTCCTGGACCGACAGGGTGACGAGGTCTTCATTGAACCGGTAGACATCGGGGCCGAGAGCGCGTGCCAGCGGTGCGCCGGGAGTGACGACGCGCGACAGGGCCTCGGACATCTCCGTTCCTTTGGCCGTGGCCCTGCCGCGCGGGCGGCGGTGGCTCAGCAGGCTCTGCAGTGCTCCCCGCCGCATGCCGAGGATGGTCTCGATCTCGGCCACCGCGCGGAGTGACTCCTGGCGCTCGGGCTGGCTCCGTCCGCGCTGCCAATGGCTCAGCGTCACCGGGCTGATCGATACGCCGCGCTGTGCGAGGTGATGGTGCAGGCGCTGCAGCGACAGACCGCTGGCCTTGAGTGCCTGGTGGAACGCCGCACCGAACGTGGCCCCGGCCGCCGTGCCGTGCTCATCCGCACTGCCGGGGTGGCCTGCTTCCGGGCGTCCTTGACCTGGCTGGTCCATGGGAAGTGCTTCCGGTCGGGTCGGCGGGGCGAGAGGGGTCCGGCGGGACCGCCGCGCTTGTCGGGCCGGCGGTCCCGCCGTGGTGGATCACCGGCGGGATGCTACCGGGTTGTCTCTCCACCGGCCCGGCGCGACTGCGTGGGGTGGTCATCGCGCCGAGGCGTGTGAGGGCGGGGGAAGGTGGGGTCAGGCCGTGTTGAGGCGCAGCCCGTAGTACTTCAGCGCGTCGTCCAGGGGCTGGAAGTAGGAGGTGCCCTGGCCGTAGACGCCGTTGCACGAGTTGTCGGTGCGGCCGCCGGAGGTCATGCCCTGGCCCTGGTTGCCGGACACCCAGGCGCCGCCGCTGTCCCCGCCGAGGTCGCAGGTGTTGCTCAGGCCCAGGTTGGTCACGAGGGTGTCCGGCTGGCCCGGGTCGCTGTAGGTGACCGAGTAGTTGTAGGACTTGATGGAGCCGCAGGTCCAGTGCGAGGTGGCACCCGACTTGCAGACGTCCGAGCCGACCGGTGCCCGCTGGCTGCCCTGGACGGCGACGTTGCCGCCGTTGCCCCAGGTGCCGACCTGAGCGGCGATGGTGGTGCCGGAGTCGACCGAGGCCAGCCCCATGTCGATGCTGTCCCGACCGTGCCGGAAGCGGGTCGAGGTGCCCTTGGCGAAGTGGCTGCCGTCGTAGTAGAGATCCGGCAGGTTCTCGACGCAGTGGCCCGCGGTGACCAGTACCTGCTTGCCCGAGGAGTCACGGGCGCCGAAGCCGACCGAGCAGTAGTGGTTGCCGTAGTCCATCCGGCTGCCGGGGTAGATCGTGCCGGCCATCGTGACCGCCTTGTCGTCGTTGCGCTGCACGGTGACCGCCGAACCGTAGGACGCTGCTTTCGCAAGGAATGCCTGGTCGGCGGCCGTCGATCTGTCACGCACCTGGATGACGACCTTGTCGGAGGCCGGGTCCACGCCCCAGCCCTGCACGCCGGTGGGCACGCTGCGCCCGGCCGTCCTGTCCAACTCCGCTTTGATGTCGTTCAGCTCCCCGGCGGAGTGCCGGGCTATGCGCGCCTTGAGCCCGGCGGCCTCGACGTGCCGGGCCGTCCGTGCGTCGTCGACGTTCACCGTCAGCTTGCCGCGGCTGTCGAAGAAGGCTCCGCGCGGGTCGACCCCCGAGGACCGCAACGTTCTCAGTGTCTTCTGCTGGCCGGCCTGCGAGTCCAGCCGCCGCACCGCGGCCGCATCGCTGATACCGAGTGAATCGGCAAGGGCCTGCACCATCTGCTGCTGGTAGTGCCCGCCGGGGCCGGCAGGGCCGGCAAGGCCCGTCGCGGGGGCACCGTGCGCCGGGACGACACCGCCGGCCATGACGAGAGCCGCCGTTGCGGCGCCCGATGCCATGATTGCGCGTAGACGAAGCACCTTGTCTCCATTTCCGGACAGCCGCGATGAGCGGCCGGTGGGGGAAGGGCGGATGGCGGCAGAGGAAACGGGGCCGCATCCGGAAGGGATACTCCCCAGCCGGCACGGTCATGACAAGCTCAACGAACGCAGCAATGATTAACAGAACCGCGATTAACTGTTTCCACCACGAGGTCGCAGCGCCCGGCCAACCAATCCCCCGGCCAACCCGCCGACACCCTGTGAGCGCCCGGATCCGCCCCGGCGCCGCTGCCCCTCGTCGGCCTCGGCGGCCGGCACAAGCGGCACGGTGCCGGGCCCCGTTCCGCCGTCGACGAGCAGCCCCACCATCGGCCTCCTCGCCAGAGGTGCTGCGAAAAAGGCACCGAGCAGCGCGGCCCCGATGCCGGAGCACTGAGTTCCCGCACGGCCAAGCTCGCCCGCAGGAGCGGAAGTTGGTGAGCAGTAACGCAATTCATCTTGTTCGGCCCCGCCGACGCCGCGGCTAGATCTTGGGGATGTGAGTCGACGGCGAAGCCCCGGCGGCCCGGGTCGAGCGGGGCGCGGAGGCGGTTCGAAGAGCGGATCGAGACCGTCAGGAGTGCTGACAGTGACGTCATTGGCGCTTCTAAGCTCGAAGAAGTCAAGAGCCCAGAGCCTCTGGCTTTCCCTCGCCCTGCCCCGGAACCGAGCCGGCCGGTCCGGGCGGGGCCGGCTCGCCCCCATGACCCCCGTACGGGAGAACCCATGATTCACACCCGCGGGCTCACCCGCAGCTTCCGCGTCAAAGGAGAGACCGTCGAGGCCGTGCGCGGCCTCGACCTCGACATCGAAGCCGGCTCCGTGGTCGCCTTCCTCGGCCCGAACGGCGCGGGGAAGTCCACCACCTTGCGGATGCTGACCACCCTGCTCCCGCCGACCTCGGGCACCGCCGTCGTCGCCGGTCACGACGTGCTGACCGACCCCTCGGGCGTCCGCAACCGCATCGGTTGTCTCGGTCAGGGCAACAGCGCCGGCAGCAACTTCCGGGCCAGCGACGAGCTGATCGCTCAGGGCCGCGCGTACGGCCTGAGCCGCGCGAAGGCCCGCGCCCGGGCGGAGCGCCTGCTGACGGCGCTCGAACTCGACGGCCTGGCCAAGCGGACGGTGGGCACCCTCTCGGGCGGCCAGCGCCGCCGCCTGGACATCGCCATGGCCCTGGTCCACGAGCCGGAACTGCTCTTCCTCGACGAGCCCACCACCGGGCTCGACCCGCACAGCCGCGCCCACATCTGGGAGCACGTGCTGCGGCTGCACAAGGAGTTCGGCGCCACGATCGTCTTCACCACCCACTATCTGGAGGAGGCGGATCTCCGGGCCCGCCGAGTGATGGTGGTCGATCACGGCCGAGTGATCGCTGACGATCCGCCGGAGAAGCTCAAGGCCGATCTGGCCGGCGACCGCATCACCCTGGGGACCGCCGACCGCGCCGACACCGAGCGGGCGGCCGAGCTCGCCCGCGCCCTGCCCACCGTCCACGAAGTGACCGCCGAAGACACGGAGGTGCGGGTGCGCACCCTTCACGGAGACACCCAACTCCCGGCCCTGCTGCGCAACTTGGAGGCAGTCGGCGTGCGGGTGCGCACCGCCCGGCTCAGCCGTCCCACCCTCGACGACGTCTTCCTCAGCCTGACCGGCCGCACCCTGCGGGAGAGCGCCGACGCACCGACCACCACGCGCGGCGGAGCCTGACCATGAAGGTGCTCAACGACACCCGCACCGCGTTCGCCCGCGAGCTGGGGCCCGAACTGCGCCAGCCGGCCGGCCTCCTCTTCACCATGCTGCTGCCCTGCCTCTTCCTCGCCCTGTTCGCTCCCCTGCTCTCGGGCATGAGCCCCGCGGGCGGGGGTACGGACACGGGCTCCCCCTGGCAGTGGTTCGTGCCGGGCACGCTCGTCCTACTGGCGCTGTCCGCCACCGCCGGGGCCGGGGCCTCCCTCCTCAACGAGATGTCCTCGGGGGCCTTCGAGCGGATGCTCGTGACCCCGCTCAACCGGGCCGCGATGCTCGTGGGGCGGGCGCTCAAGGAGGTCGTGATCCTGCTGACGCAGGCCCTGCTGATCCTCGCCCTGCTGCTGCCGACCGACTTCCGGCTCCGGCCACTCGGCGCACTGGCGGGCCTGGCGCTGCTGACCGTCTTCGGGATCGGGATCGGCACGCTCTCCTTCACCCTGGCGCTCCACTCCCGCAAGCAGCAGACCCTGTTCTACGGAGTGCAGCAGATGATTTTCTTCCCCCTCCTACTGCTCTCCGGCGTCCTGCTGCCCATCACCCAGGCCTCGGCCCCCACCTGGCTCTACGTCCTGAGCCGGAGCAACCCCGCAACCTACGTGGTCGAGGCCGAACGCGCCCTGTTCGACGGCCGGTTCGCCGAGACGGGCGTGCTGTACGGGGTCCTCGCGGCGACGGCCGTCGCGGTACTGGGGGTCTTCGCGGGCATCCGGGGCATGCGCAACGCCTCCGCGTGACGCGCCGGCCGCCGCACCGCCCGCTGCCACCGCCACCCGACGCCGTCCGACTGCGTACGCGAAGGAGCACCGCACCGTGACCGCCGAAGACCTCCGGACCGTCCCGCGTCCCGAACCCCGCACCGTGGACGTCTGGTTCGACCCCTCCTGCCCGTACACCTGGCTGACCGCCCGCTGGCTGCGGGAAGCCGCCGCGGTCCGCCCCCTGGAGCCGCGCTGGCACCTGATGAGCCTGGCCCTCCTCAACGAGGACCGGGACGACGATCCGGAGGGCGACCCCGAGGGGTACCTGATGGTGCCCGTGCGGATCGGCACCGCTGTCCGGCACCACCACGGCCAGGAGGCCCTGGGCCGCTTCCACGCCTCCCTGTGGGCCGATCTCGACTCCCCCGGCGGGGGCGGCGGGCACGCCAGGAAGTGGATCAACGATCCGGCCCTGGCACTGGCCCACGCGGGCCTGCCGACGGAGCTGGCGGCGGCCGGTACGTCCACCGCCTACGACGAGGAGCTGCGGGCCTCGCACGCGGCGGCCCTACGGCTCCTGGGCCCGCGGCCCGGAACGCCGGTGGTGGCCGTCGGGGATCCGGCGGAGCCGCACCGTCCCCCGCTGGCCTTCTTCGGGCCGGTCATCTCCCGCGTGCCGAAGGGGGAGGCAGCGGGGCGGCTGTGGGACGGGACGCTGCTGGTGGCCGGGGCCCCCGGATTCCACGAACTCAAGGGAAGGCCCGCCGACCCGGACCCGGACGTGACCGGATCGGACGTCGAACCGGCGTGACCGGACCCGCGTCGGCGGGCCTTCGGACGGGACGGCTGGTGACCGCCCACCGCCCACCACGCCGGCAGCACATGACATACGGTCGGCGCGAGAAGATCACGGGTTCCGACGGTTGAGGTGACACCGCCTTGAGGACGCACATTCCCTACCTCTTAGCCGTGGCGAGCACGGTCGCGACGCGGCGGGTGGACGAGCGGCTGGCCGCATACGACCTGACGGTACGCCAGTACGGCCTGCTCACCCAGCTCTCGCTCGAACCCGAGCTGACCATGGCGGACCTGGCCCGTCAGCTCGGCATCGCCCGGCAGTCGGTGCACCAGCTGGTCAACGAACTCGCCGAGGCGGGCCATGTGCGCCGGCTGCCGGGCGCGGACGACCGCTCGCGCCGACTGGAGATCACCGACACCGCCCACTACCTGCTGAGCCGCATCGACGGGCCGCTGGAACGGGTGGAGGCGGAACTGCTCGGCGACCTCGCCCCGGACGAGGCCGATACCTTGCGCAGCCTCCTCCAGCGCGTCCTGGCCCACGCCACCGACGACGAGGCCTGGCTGCCCGCCCGCTGACCTCGGCGCGGGTAACAACGGGAGTCGAGGCCGTGTCGAGGCCGGGTCCCCAGCCTCGCCGCCATGCGTGTGCTGTTCGTAACCCTGCTGGTGGCGCACGCCGACGAATCCCAAGGAGTCCCGCATGCTCCTCTTCTACCGGTCCCTGGCCCGCGCCCTGCTGAGCGAGGACGCCGACTGGCCTGGTGACCTCTGAGTCCGGATGTTCTGCCGCTCGGCACTTCCATAGGTTCTTCAGCCACAAGGGGCTACGCACGGAGAAGGCCGGGGACGGTCACACCTGCACCTTGAGCTGCGCGAGGTGAAGTGGCCCTGACCAGCGAAAATACTGGTCACAGACCACCGGACCGGAGAAGCCGGAGCCTGCTTCGGGCGATCCCCCGCGTCGCCCGAAGCAGGCAGCTTGACCGGATACCGCTCCGGGGGGAGTCGGCGTCCGGAGACGTACTGAGTATATTGGCCCGGAGCCAGTCAACGCAGGAGTTACAGAATGTCCCCCCGCAGCGCATCGGTCAACGAAGAATTGCGGCGGCGTTCCCGGGAGCGGCTGCTGCAGGCGACTGTCGAGCTGGTGGGCGAGCGGGGGTACGAGGCGACGACGCTGGGGGCCATCGCGGACCGGGCCGGGTCGGCACGTGGCCTGATCTCGTACTACTTCCCCGGCAAGCGGCAGTTGCTGCAGTCCGCCGTGCACCGGCTGATGCATCTGTCGCTGGAGGCGGGGCTGACCCGGGAGCCGTGTCCGGAGGGGCCCGACGCGGGGCGGGAGCTGCTCGCCCGGGCGATCGATGTGATTCTGGGGCTGGCACGGGATCAGCCCACGCTGATGCGGATGCACATGGCGGGGATCCTGACCGCAGAGGGCTTCATCCAGTGTCCGGAGCAGCAGCGGCTCGCGCAGTTGCTGCGGGACACGGTCGTCCGTTACGGATCGGCCGATCCGGACACCGACTATCCGCTGCTGCGTGCGCTGTTGATGGGCGCGGTGGTCGCCGTACTGCTGCCGGGTGCGCCGATGCCGGTCGGCCGGCTGCGCGGCGAGCTGTTCCAGCGGTACGGGCTGGACTGGCGGCTCGGGACGCCACCGGAGGGGGTGTCGCCGCCGCCCGCGGGCGTGTCGGTTCCGGGAGGTGCGGTGTCGCCGCCGGCCGCGGGCGTGTCGGTTCCGGGGGCGGGCCCGCCGGTGCAGGCGGGCCCGCCGTCGACCGCGCAGCCGGGGCGCCCGCCGGAGCCGGAACTACCCGCGGGTCAGCGGTAGTCGGGCTGCGTCTGGACGTTCAGTTCGGACAGCCGGACCGAGCGCGCGCTGTCCGTGCGACGGTCGTCGATCTTCAGGACGTCGAAGCCCTTGGCGATGTCGTTCGAGTAGATGTGGCCGTTGTAGTAGTACGCGGACCAGGCGCCGCCGGTCGCGAGGGTGTCGGCGGAGAGCGGACCGCGCTCGAAGTAGCCGATCTCCTTGGGCTCGGTGGAGTCGGTGAAGTCCCAGATGGACACGCCGCCCTGGTACCACGCCTGGACCATGATGTCGCGACCCTTGGCCGGGATGAGCGAGCCGTTGTGCGCGACGCAGTTCTCGGTGTCGGCCTGGTGGCGCGGGATCTTGTAGTAGCTGCGGAAGACCAGCTTGCGGTGGTCGCCCTTGCCGACGATGTCGTAGATGCCGTCCGCGCCGCGGGTCGGGCCGATCTTCTCGTTGCAGGTGGCCGCGCCGCCACCGCCCAGCTCGTCGGTGAAGACGACCTTCTTGCCGCTCTCGTTGAACGTGGCGGAGTGCCAGAAGGCGAAGTTCACGTTGTCCTGGACGCGGTCGATGACCTTGGGCGCGGCCGGGTTCTTGATGTCCAGCAGGATGCCGTCACCCATGCACGCACCGGCCGCCAGCTTCAGCTTCGGGAACGTGGTGAGGTCGTGGCAGCCCGTGGTCTTCGTGACCCCGGGGTTGGTCGGCCCGCCGGGGTTGCCGCCGTCGGGGAAGAGCACGGGGAAGTCGATGACCGCGGCCTTCTCGGGCGCCGAGCGCGGCACCTTGATGACGGAGATGCCGTCGTGCGGCGGTTGGCAGTCGGGGAACGTCTCGCTGGGTGAGTAGGAGGAGACGTAGATGTAGACGTTCTTGCGGTCCGGGGCCAGGGTGTGGGTGTGCGAGCCGCAGGCGGTCTCGACGGCGGCGACGTACTCGGGGTTCTCCTTGTCGCTGATGTCGAAGATCTTCATGCCCTCCCAGGAGGACTTCTCGGTCGCGGGCTGCGTGGTACTGCTGCAGGAGTCGTCGCTGCGCGAGGAGTCGGTGGAGAGGAAGAGCAGGTCACCGGAGACGGAGACGTCGTTCTGCGAACCGGGGCAGAGGACCTGGCTCACGGTGCGGGGCGCGCTGGGGCGGGAGATGTCGTAGATCGCGAAGCCGTCGTAGTTGCCGGCGAACGCGTACTTGCCGTGGAAGGCGAGGTCCGAGTTGATGCTCTGGAGCGCGGTCTTGGGGAGGTTGGCGAGATGCCGGACGTTGTCGCTGTGGACGATCTCGTCCACGCCGGGTATCTCACCGCTCTCCATGGCCTCCTTGGTGTCGGCCCGCTGGCCGCTGGTCACGTCCCGGTGCACGGACGGGGTGTCGCCCGGGTCCGGGGTCGCGGCGGCCGGTCCGGCCGCGAAGAGCGAGGCGACCAGGCCGCACGCGGCGACGGCCGCGCGGAGGTGACCGCGGCGGCCGAAGGGGCGTGGCAGAAGTGGTCTTCGTACGGTGGGTCTGTGCGTCGACGACGTCACAGCGTCCTCCCTTGGAGTCCGTTCGGGGTGGGAACGGTTGTTCTGGCCCCGAGGCTGACCCTGGGTAGTATCGCGCTGCTCATGTACATCTCAATAGGCCGTAAAGAAGATGTCACACAGGGCCCGCGAGATCAGTGAACGGTCCGGCCGAGAACAGGAGTTCCACCGTGCAGCGTTCCAGGAGAGCCGCCCTCGCAATCGTCGCGGCCGCAACCGTCGCAATTCTCGGGGCCGGTGGGTGTTCGGCGGGTGGTGGCGGTGCGGCGGACGCGGCTGCCGGTGACGCCGGGCAGCGGGTCATCGCTCCCGGGAAGCCCGGCGAACCGGCGCGCACCCTCTCCGCCGACGAGGCCCGCAAGGAGACCGACGACGACTCCCCGAACTCCGCCGACTTCGCGTACGTACAGATGATGATCGAGCATCACCAGCAGGCTCTGGTGATGACCGCGCTGGCGAAGAAGCACGCCGCCGCGGCGTCCGTGAAGCGGCTCGCCGACCGGATCGACGCCGCGCAACGGCCCGAGATCGACGCGATGAAGGGCTGGCTGGACAGTCACGGCGGACCGCGCGAGCAGCAGGGACACGCGGGGCATGAAGAGCACGACGGGCATGGCGGGCACGATGAAGCGAAGGGCCATGGGGAGCACGGGGAGGGTTCCGCCGCGATGCCGGGGATGGCGACCGAGGCCCAGCTGGACAAGTTGCGCGCGGCCCGCGGCAAGGGCTTCGACGAGCTCTTCCTCACGCTGATGATCACGCACCACCAGGGCGCGGTGACCATGGCGACGGACGCCCTCTCCGACGGCAACAACGTCCGGGTGGAGGAGATGGCCACCGACGTCATCGCCCAGCAGACGGCGGAGATCGGCCGGATGCGCAAGCTGACGCCCTAGCGGCCACCGGGTGCGAACCGGGCCACGTACTCCTGGAAGGGCTCGATGCCGACCGCCGCGCGCAGTTGGTCCACGCGCTCGGGCTCCTCGCAGGGCCACGGCATCGGGGCTCCGTCCTCGATCCCCGCGATCTGGGTGCCGTAGATCTGCTTGTCGCCCTGGTTGACCAGCGTGCGGTCGCGCAGGAAGGCCAGCTCGCGCGGGCCGGCCGCGCGCGGCCTCCTCGCCGACCCGTGCCGCCGTCGGCCAGCCGTACTCGTCCATGATCTCGCCGAGCCGGTCGCCGTGCCGTGCGGTGAGCCGACGCCACGCGAGCCGCTCGGCGGGGTCGTCGCTCGGAGGCTGCCCCGGACCGTCGGAGACGGACCAGGACCGGCGGAGACGGATCAGAACCGACGCTGCGGCGGGCGGGACGGGACGAGGCACGTGTTTCGGTGCGTTCCCGCGGGGTTTTGCGCCACACCAGGGGGCACAACCGCGCGGCGCCCTCCCCTACCCCGCACGGCGGTGCGATCCTGGAGGCATCCCGCGGAAGGGGCCTCCCAGTGCTTCGTGTCGCAGTGATCGGATCGGGACCGAGCGGGGTCTACACCGCTCAGGCTCTCGTCCAGCAACAGGCCGTACCGGACGTCGAGGTGTACGTCCTGGACCGGTTGCCATGCCCGTACGGACTCGTCCGGTACGGGGTGGCACCCGACCACGAGAAGATCAAGACCTTGCAAGGCACGCTCCGCACCGTGCTGGAGCACCCACGTGTCCATTTCCTCGGCCACGTGGACGTCGGTACGGGCGGGCTCGACCACGCCGAGCTGCGCCGCATCTTCCACGCGGTGGTCTACTGCGTGGGTGCCGCCACCGACCGGCGGCTCGGCATCCCGGGCGAGGAGCTGCCCGGCAGCCGCTCCGCCACGGAGTTCGTCTCCTGGTACAGCGCGCATCCGGACGCGGCGGCGGCCGGTGCGTTCGCGCTCGGCGGGCGGTCCGCCGTGGTGATCGGCATGGGCAACGTCGCCGTCGACGTCGCGCGGATCCTCGCCCGCGCGGCCGGCGACCTGGTGCCGACGGACGTGCCGCAGCCCGCCCTCGAAACGCTTGCCGGGAGCGGCGTGCGCGACGTCTGGATGGTGGGGCGGCGCGGCCCCACCCAGGCGAAGTTCACCACGAAGGAGCTGCGGGAGCTGGGCGTCCTGTCCGGCACCGATGTGGTCGTGCGCCCGGACGAGCTGGCGATGGACCCGGCGTACGGCGCCGACCCGGGGGCGCTGCCGGCCGTGGTGCGCCGCAACGTCGACGTGCTGCGGGAGTGGTCGCAGCGGCCCGCGCCCCCGTCGGACGGCCCGCGGCGCCGCATCCACCTGCGGTTCTACCTCCGCCCCGCCGAACTGCTCGGGGACGCGGAAGGCGGGGTGCGCGCCGTGCGGTTCGAGCGGACCGCGCCGGACGGGCAAGGCGGGGTGCGCGGCACCGGGCAGTACGAGGACATCGCGGCGGGGCTGGTGCTGCGGTCGGTGGGGTACCGGGGCGTGGCCCAGCCGGGTCTGCCGTTCGACGCGGCGACGGGGACGGTGCCGAACGTGGAGGGGCGGGTGCTGCGGGACGGCACGCCGTGTCCGGGTGAGTACGTCGCCGGGTGGATCAAGCGCGGGCCGACCGGCGTGATCGGGACGAACCGGCCGTGCGCGAAGCAGACCGCCGGCGCGCTGCTCGCCGACGCGCCGGGGCTGGCGGGGCGGGAGCTGCCGGCGGACCCGGTGGCAGCGCTGCGGCAGGCGGGGCAGCGGCCGGTGCCGTGGCCGGGCTGGCTGGGCATCGAGGCGGCGGAGGCGGCGCTGGGCCAGGAGCTGGGCCGTACGACGGTCAAGATCCCGGACTGGGACGGCCTGTTGGAGGCGGCGCGAGCGGGACGCTGAGCACGGCCGCGGGGTTCCGGTGAGGCGGTTTCGGAAGGCCGGCTGGGCGGCCCCACCGGGCCGGTGAGCACGGCCCACCTGGGCGGCCCCATCGGGCCGGTGAGCACGGCCCGCGGAGCGCACTCGCCCCCCCCATCACCCTCACCCTCACCCCCTACTGCCTCCCCGTAGGGAACCCCGCGCTGATCAGGAAGCCGCCGTCGGTCGTCGGGACGGCGGCGAACGTGCCGCCGAGGAGCAGGGCGCGTTCGCGGAGGCCGAGCAGGCCGTGGCCGCCTTCGGGGAGCGGGTGGCCGGGCGGCTCGGGGGCGGTGGCCGGGTCGGCGGGGCCGTTGCGTACGTCCACGGTCAGCAGCTCCGCGGCCGTGCCGGCGTCCCGTACGTCCGCGGTGACCCGCACCTCGGCTCCGGGCGCGTGCTTGCGGACGTTGGTCAGCGCTTCCTGGACGGTGCGGTAGGCGGCGCGTTCGACCGCTTCCGGCCAGCTGCGCGCGGGTGCCTCGGGGCCGTCGCCGAGCGCGCCGTCGAGTTCGAGGGTCACCCGCAGGCCGCTCTGCGCCGCGAGCCGGGGCAGGTCGGCCAGGCGGGGCTGGGGTGCGAGCCCGGCGCCCGGTCCGCCGCCGGAGCGCAGCGCCCCGACCATGTGGCGCAGCTCTTCGAGGGTCTTCACGGCGAGGTCGCGGACGGTGCCCGCGCGCTCCCGCGAGGCGTCGTCCCGGCAGGACACCTGGAGCGCGCCGGCCTGCAGGCTGATCAGGCTCACCTGGTGGGCGACGACGTCGTGCATCTCGCGGGCCAGCCGGGCGCGCTCGGTGGTGACCGCCCGTTCGGCGCGCAGCTCCGCCTCGCGGTGGCGGCTCTCGGTGAGGTCGCGGACGCGGTCGCGCAGCTGGCCGCGCGTCCGGGCCCAGCGGCCGAACACGGCGGCGCCGGCGCCGAGGACGCAGGAGTCCAGCAGGTCCAGGACGCTCTGCCGGCCGGCGGTGGGGGTCCAGTCGTCGAGCGGGTAGGGCAGGTAGTGCGCGAGGGTCAGGGCGAGGGCGCCCGCCACCACGACGGCGGTGCCGGCGCGGCGCGCGGCGAGCGTGCAGAGCGCGATCATCGGGGCGAACCAGATGTATCCGATGTACATGCCCAGCAGCGACACCACGAGGGCGGCTTCGGGGCAGCGGCGCCGGACGAGCAGGACGAGGGCCGACGCGAGCGAGAACCACAGCGGGAGGCCCGGCTCGACGCCGTTGACCAGGAAGGCGTCCAGCAGGCCGAGGGCGACGGGCAGCGCCTGGGCGAGGAAGGCCCGAGCCGGTACGGCGCGGTGGCGCGGTCGGGCGACGGCGGTCGCGCCGCTGGTCACGACCGTGCGTCCCCGTACGCCCTGTCCCGGCCCCCCGGCCCGACGAGGCCGGCGCGGTCCGCGATCACCGCGGCCTGGACGCGGTTGAGGCCGCCGAGCTTCGCCAGCAGCGCGCTGACGTGGTCCTTGACCGTGCCGTGCGCGAGGTGGAGGCGCAGCGCGATCTCACCGTTGGACAGGCCCTCGCCGACGAGCGCGAGCACCTGCTGTTCGCGGTCGGTGAGGCCGCCGACGCTGCGCGCTGCGGCCGCGTCCGGCTTGCCGCCGAGGTAGCCGCCGATGACGGCCGGGGTGACGCCGGGGGCGAGCACCCGGCCGCCGTCGGCCAGGACGCGTACGGCGTGCACGAGTTGTTCCGGGGCGGTGTCCTTCAGGAGGAAGCCGGCGGCGCCCTCGTGCAGTGCGGCGCCGAGGTACTCCTCGCCGTCGAAGGTGGTGAGCATGGCGGTCTTCGGCGGGTCCGGCAGCTCGCGCAGCCCGCGCAGGATGGTCAGCCCGTCCACGTCCGGCATGCGGATGTCCAGCAGCAGCACGTCCGGGCGGTGGGCCAGCAGGGTGGTCCGCGCCTCGCCGCCGCCGCAGTCGGCGACCACCTCGATGTCCGGCGCCGACCCGAGGATCAGCCGCAGCCCGGAGCGGACCAGCTCCTCGTCGTCCACGACCACGACACGGATCACCCGAGCTCCTCGTTCCGGCTGTGCGCTGCCCGCCGCCGGCTCCGACGACGCTCTCCGCGATCGAGGTTACGGCAGGTAAGGGGCGTCGGAGCGGCACCTGAAGACGAGATCGGTGGTGTCCACCCCCCGCCGTTCGGCGGGGCGTGCCGAAGTCCGGCGGGGGATCCGCCGGCGGGCCTGGCAGGGCGAGGGTGGCGGGCATGACAGGAAAGCACGCAGCGCCCAAGGCGCGGTCCCGGCGGAGCGCGGCGCTCCGCCGGACCGTACTGACCACGACGGCCTTGACGGGCCTCTCGGCCACGCTGGTCGCCGCCTCGCCCGGCTGGGCCGATTCCGACCGGGCCGTCGCCGGGCACGCCCGCGGTCTGGTGCCGCAGTACCTGGAGCCCGGCCGCGGCGACGCGGACGAGCGGGCGTTCCTCCAGCGGAACCGCCTGCTGGAGCGGGTGTCGGAAAAGATCAACGGCAAGCTGGACGTCCCGGCGAGGATCCGGATGACCGGTCGCTCGTGCGGCAACAGTGACATCGCGTACGACCCGGAGAAGGGCCGGATCGACGTCTGCTACGAGTTCGTGGCGGAGGTCCGGGACATGTTCCGGGACGCCGGGTACGGCAAGGTGGGCGAGCGGACGGCGGGCGTGGTGTCCGAGACGCTGTACCACGAGTCGGCGCACGCGCTGATCGACAAACTGCGGCTGCCGTTCACGGGCCACGAGGAGGACGCGGCCGACCAGTTCGCCGCGTACCACCTGATCCCGCAGGGCCGGAAGGGGCAGCGGTCGCTGCTCGCCGCGGCGGAGAACTACGACCTGTACGCGCGTCAGGAGGCGGACCGCGTCGACTTCTCCGACGAGCACTCCCCCAGCGCCGCGCGCGCCGCGAACTACCGCTCCTACCTCTACGGCGCGGCCCCGAAGCGGTGGGCCGCGCTGGTCGACGGCAAGCACCTGACGCGGGCCCGCTCCGCGTACTCCCGGGAGGAGTACGCGGACCTCAGGACGGGCTGGTCGCACCTGCTGCGGCCGCACCTGCGCCGGCGCTGAGGCCGGCCGCCTCCTGGCGCCGGGCCGCTGCCAGCACGGTGTCGAGCAGGCCGGGGAAGAGGTCCGCCAGGTCTTCCCGGCGCAGTGCGTTCATCTTGGCCGTGCCGCGGTAGGTCTGGGTGATCACACCGTGCTCGCGCAGCACCCGGAAGTGGTGGGTGAGCGTGGACTTGCTGACGGGCGCGTCGAAGACCGAGCAGGAGCACTCCCCCTCGGCGTCGGCCAGCACCCGCACGATGGAGAGGCGTACGGGGTCGGCGAGCGCGTGCAGCACGTCCTCCAGCCGGATGGCGTCGCGGCTCGGGTGCGCCAGCACACGCGGGCCGCCCCCGGTGGGCGTGGTCGTGGCGACGGGCGGCATGGACGGCTCCTGTCGGTCGGCGCTCCCGTACGGGGCTTCTCCGATGTACGAGGACCATCGTAGTTCTGCTCCGCCCGTACCGCCAAGGGAGGCCGGCGTCACGCCGCGCTGGTACGCCGCTGCCACCAGTGACGGCGGCGGGGGTGGACGGCGCGGCCCAGCCGGCGGCCGAGCAGGACGTAACCGAGCAGCGCGCCCGTGGTGTTGAGGATGACGTCGTCGATGTCGAAGGCGCGCCCGGTGACCAGGGCGCCCTGCACCAGCTCGACCAGCAGCATCACGGCCGCGGTCACCAGCACCACCCGCAGCGGTCCGCGGGTCTTCGGCGCCACCACCGGCAGCAGCAGCCCGAAGGGCACACCGAGGACGATGTTCCCGCCGAGCTGCTTGACGGTGTCGACGAACGCGGGCTGCGTGAGGTAGTCGCGGAGCGAGTCGCCGGGCCGCAGGTTGGTGTGGGTGAGGGCTTCGGAGGCGGCCGACGGCTGGAGGGTCAGCCGGGCGAGCACGGCGCCGAACGCCACCATGACGGCGAACGCCACCACCATCACCAGCACCCGGGCGGGCGGCGGGAGCGGTGCTCCGCCGCCCGTGGTGGGCGCGCGGCTCTGCTTCTTCCTGGCGGCGCCGGAGCGCCGGAGTGTCAGCCTGGTGGCGCTCTTGCGCCGGGGTGACCGCGCCATGAAGCCCCCTCGCCTCAGGTGGACCTGCCGGAGTTGGCCGGTCCGACGGTGCGGTTACCCCTGAGGCGGCAGGGCATGCGCGTCCTCGCGGGGCGCGGGGGTCGCGGGTTCCTCCTCCGGTGCACCGGACGCCGCTGCCGGGGCGTCGGTGGCGGCCTCGGCGGGGGCGCCCGCCGGGGCTTCGGCGGCGGAGGCCGCCGGCTTGCGGGAGGTGATGCCGAAGAGCGGCAGGAGACCGGTGCGGGCGCGGTGGACGGCGGGGGCCGCCCAGCGCGCGGTGAGCGGCCCGAGGATGACCATGATCAGGACGTACGCGGTGGCGATCGGGCCGATCCGGGGCTCGACGGCGGTGGTGAGCCCGGCGATGACGATGGAGAACTCGCCGCGTGCCACCAGCGCGCCGCCGGCCCGCAGCCGCCCGTTGGGTCCGATGCCGGCGCGGCGGGCCGCGTACCAGCCCGTCAGGATCTTGGTCACCATCGTCACGAGGGCGAGCAGCAGCGCCGGCAGGAGCACCGGCGGGATGGCCGTGGGGTCGGTGGACAGCCCGAAGAAGACGAAGAAGATCGCGGCGAAGAGGTCGCGCAGCGGCGTGAGGAGCTTGCGCGCGCCCTCCGCGACCTCGCCGGACAGCGCGATGCCGACGAGGAACGCGCCGACCGCGGCGGAGACCTGGAGCTCCTGGGCGATGCCCGCGACGAGCACGGTCAGGCCGAGGACGACGAGGAGCAGCATTTCCGGGTTGTCGGAGGACACCCAGCGGCTGATCACGCGGCCGTGCCGGAGCGCGAGGTAGAGGACGAGGCCGACGGCGCCGAGCGCGATGAGGAGCGTGACGCTGCCGCCGGCGAGTCCGACGCCGGCCAGCAGTGCGGTGAGCAGCGGCAGGTAGACCGCCATGGAGAGGTCTTCGAGGACCAGGACGCCGAGGATGACGGGGGTCTCGCGGTTGCCGAGCCGGCCGAGGTCGGTGAGGACCTTGGCGATGACGCCGGAGGACGAGATCCAGGTGACGCCGGCCAGCGCGACGGCGGCGACCGGGCCCCAGCCGAGCAGCAGCGCGGCGACGGCGCCCGGTATCGCGTTCAGCAGGAAGTCGACGGCGCCCGAGGGGTACTGGGTCTTCAGGCTGGTGACGAGCTCGGAGGCGCTGTATTCGAGGCCGAGGAGGAGCAGCAGGAGGATGACGCCGATCTCGGCGCCGACGCCGACGAACTCCTCGCTGGCGTTGAGCGGCAGCAGCCCCCCGTGCCCGAAGGCGAGCCCGGCGAGGAGGTAGAGGGGTATCGGCGAGAGTCCGACCCGGCCGGCCAGCCGGCCGAGGAGGCCGAGGGCGAGGATGACGGCGCCGAACTCCACGAGCAGTGCGGTGGTCTCGTGCATGTCAGCCTCCGGCGATGATCGCGACGAGGGCGTCGACGCCCTCACGGGTGCCGACCGCGACGAGGGTGTCGCCGATGGCGAAACGGAAGTCGGGTCCCGGGGACGGGTGGGCGCTGGTGCGGCGCAGTACGGCGACGATGGACGCGCCGGTCCGGGTGCGGGCCTTGGTGTCGCCGAGCAGCCGACCGCCGTACGGGGAGCGGCTGCCGATCTGGATGTGCTCGGTGACCAGGTCGATGCCGTCGGTGCGGACGGCGTCCAGCGGGGCCGGGTCTATCAGGTGCGCGAGCGCCGTCGCCTCCTCCCGTTCCAGTGGCACCGAGGACTGGCAGGTATCGGGGTCATCGGCGGAGTAGAAGCCGATGAAGCGGCGTCCGTCGTGGTGCACCACCACGGAGAGGTGCTGTCCGGCGTGCGTGGTGAAGTCGTACCGCGTGCCGACGCCCGGCAGCGAAGTGCGTCGCGTCCCCATCGTGTCCTCCCCGGACACCGCGCCGGGGTGCGCCGACGGCGGCGCGGACCTGACGCGATCTCCTTTACCTGGCCATTACGTTTTACCCCATCATTACAGACGCTTGGTGAATACACCTGGCCGGGCGGGGAGGCGGGTCAGCCGAGGGGCATGCGCCAGGGCTCCTCCGGTAGCGGACTGCCCGTCTCCACAAGGGACTTGAGGTTGGAGAGCACCGCGGCCCAGCCGCCGGCCGCCGTTTCCCGCTCGGCCTCGTCGGCGAGGTTCTCGTGGGTCACGGTGAGCCGGACGATGGCGCCGTACGGCTCGATGCCGAAGGTGACCTTGGACGGGCCGCCGGCCGGCTCCTCACCCGGCAGGGCCCAGGTGGTGACCAGCCGCCGCGGCGGGTCGCTCTCGACGACCAGCCCGACGACGTCGGCGATGCCCGAGCCGTCCGTCCGCTGGTGCTGCCAGGGAGAGCCGACCTGCCAGTCGGAGACGTTGCTGTGGCCCCAGTACGCGGCCGTCAGCTCGGCGTCGGTCAGCGCGTACCAGATCTTCTCCGGCGTGCCCTCGATATAGGTGACGTAGACAAAGCTCGGTCGGTCGTTCATGGCGTCCTCGGCTCGTCGGTGCACGGCAGCGAGCGCCCGCGGTCACGGGCGCTCGCTCACCACCCGACGTTGTGCGGGCCGCGCCCGCCCGTCAACCGCGGCGCGCCGCCACGGCGCCGAACGGGCGACACCGGCCCCTCGGGGGCGTCCGGCGGCTCAGGCCTCGGCCGCGATCCAGGCGATGTGCCAGCCGTTCTTGGCGGCGTACTCCGGGTCGATCGCCTGCCGGTCCACCCGGCGTACGTAGACGCGGAAGCCGGTCGGGGTGGCGGCGTAGACGGTATTGCCGCCCGTGGTCATCCACATACGGTCGTCACCGGTGAGGGCGGCGATGTATGCGGGGGTGCTGGTGAATTCCCCTTCGGAGGTGTCGACGTCGATGTACACGCCGTCGCCGTTGCGGTCGGGATAGGCGACCCATCCCTCGCCGGGCGCGGTCCTTCCGGAAACGAGCTTGCCGTTGGTCATATCGGCTCCCGTTCTCAGGTCATGTACAGCTCAGGCGGCCCTGGCGGCCGCTGCTCCGAGTCTGGGCGGATTCCCCGGTCCACACGGCATTTCGGCGGAAAATGGCCGGAAGTGAAACGTATGGTACCGGGCGCCGCCGAAATGGCCGGAAGCGCCGTTGACCGGGTCTCCCCGGGGTATGGGGGTTGACAGCGGGCGGTCGCCCCCAGACTGTGGTTAACAGCCTCTGGCGGCCCCGAATCGGTTCATCGGCGCATCAGGAGACCGCGATCCGGGCCTCGCGGCGGTCCTTTCCGCAAGGCGGACTTCCACCCCGGCGGAAAAGACCTCGACTTCGGGCAGTACGGCCTGCCCGGCACCTGCGCCGACTGAATCCCTTTCCCGAAGCGCGGCCCGTACGGGCAGCAGCCGGAAACGGTCGGAGGTGCCCATGCATTTCCCCTCACCGCCTTCTCCGGATTACGACTTCCGCCCGCCTGAAGATTGGTCCGAATTCACCGAGGTGGTGAGTCTGGCCTACGGCGGGTACGACCATTCGCCCGAACACCGCGCGACCGCCGCCGAGCTGCTGGAGCCCAAACGCTCGCTGCTCGCCTGCACCGCGGGCCGGCCCTGCGCCACGCTCGCCGGCTACTCCCTGGACATGACGCTGCCCGGCACCGGCCCGCGCCCCGTCCTCGGGCTCGGCTACATCGCCGTCTCCCCCGCACACCGGCGGCGCGGCCTGATGCGCGAGCTGATCCGGCGGACGCTCGCCGACCTGCACACGACGCGCGCCGAACCGGTCGCGGTCCTCAACTCCACCGAGCCGGACATCTACGGCCGCTTCGGCTTCGGCGCGGCCAGCCACGCCGTCTCGCTGGCGATCCCCATCGAGGCCAGGGAGCTCACCGAGATCCCCGCGGGCGACGGCCCCCCGCTCACCCTGGAGGTCGCCTCGCCCGCCGAGAGCGAGGCCGCCGTCGCCGCGGTGTGCCGCGCCGGCCTGGCCGAGCGTCCCGGGACGCTGCGCCGGGAAGGCGCCTGGCTGCGCCGCTCCCTCGCCGATCCGCCCGCCGACCGGGGCGGCGCCGGACGCCTGCTGTGCATGCTGGCCACCGACGGCACGGCCGTACGCGGCTACGCCCTCTACCGGCTCACCGCCGGCTGGACCCGCTCCTACCCGCGGTTCACCGTCTCCGTCCGGGAGCTGTGCGCGACCGACCCGGCCGCCTACGCCTTCCTGTGGCGAGCGCTGCTGGACGTCGACCTCGGCGGCACCGTGGTCGCCGAAGCGCGCCCGGTCGACGACCCGGTGCTGGCCCTGCTCGCCGACCCGCGCAGCGCCGCGCCGACCGTGCGCGATCAGCTGTACGCCCGGGCCGTCGACGTGGACCGCGCGCTGGCCGGCCGCGGGTACGCCGCCGAGGCCGAGCTCGTACTGGAGGTGAGCGACCCGCTCTGCCCGTGGAACGAGGGGCGCTGGCGGCTCATCACCGGCCCGGCGGGCGCCGACTGCGTCCGTACCCGCGCGGCCGCCGACCTGGCGCTGACGGCACGGGAGCTGGGCGCCGTGCTGCTGGGCGACGGCTCGTTCGCGCAACTGGCGCTGGCCGGCCGGGTGACGGAGCTGCGCCCCGGCGCGGTCCGCGCCGCCACGGTCGCCTTCCGCCACGACCCGGCGCCGTACTGCCCCGTCGTCTTCTGACTCTCGGCCCGCGCGGCCGTCCCCACCCGCCGACCCCTTACGGAGCCCGCCATGCCCGGTCCCGGCTATGCCTTCTTCGGGGAAGAGGAACGCGCCAACGTCCAGCAGGTGCTGAACGCGTGGTCCCGCTCCACCGCCGCGCACTCCTACCCGCTCGGCGAGGTCACCCAGCCGCGGCTGTTCGAGCAGGAGGCGGCGCGCCGGCTGGGCAGCCCGCACTGCCTGTCCGTCAACAGCGGGACCTCCGCGCTGCTCACGGCGTTGGCGGCGCTGGACATCGGACCCGGCGACGAGGTCATCGTGCCCGGCTACCTCTACGTCGCCTCGGTCGCCGCCATCGTGCACAGCGGGGCCACGCCCGTCGTCGCCGAGATCGACGAGACGCTGACCCTGGACCCCGCCGACGTCCGGGCCCGGATCACGCCGCGCACCAAGGCGCTGATGCCGATCCACATGCTCGGCGCGCCCTGCGACATGGCCGCGCTGCGGGAGATCGCGGACGAGCACGGGCTGCTGGTGCTGGAGGACGCGGCGCAGGCCTGCGGCGGGACGTACCGCGGCCGGCCACTGGGCTCCTTCGGCCACGCCGCGGCCTTCTCGCTCAACATGTTCAAGGTGATCACGGCGTGCGACGGTGGGTTCCTGCTCGCCGCCGACGAGGACACCTTCCAGCGGGCCTACGGCTTCCACGACCACGGCTGGTTCCCCTACCGACTGGAGGAGGGGCCCGGGGACCGGATGCTCGGCCTGAACCTGCGGATGACCGAGCTGACCGCGGCCGTCGCCCGCGCGCAACTGGCCCGGCTGGACACCGTACTGGCCCGCACCCGGGCCCAGCGGAACGCACTGGCCGCCCTCATCCCCCTGCGGGACGGGCTGGCCCGCCGTCCGGCGCACGACCCCGCGGGCGACTGCGCGACCGTACTGGTCCACCTCTTCGAGGAGCGGGCGGCGGCCGAGGCCGTCGCGAAGCGGCTGGGCACCAGGACGCTGCTGCACTCGCCCAAGCACTACTACGGCGGGCTGCCCGAGCTGCGTGCGCTGGCCGCCGGCGACGCGCGGTCCTGCCCGTCCCGGCGCCGGGAACCCGCGTGGCGGCGGCAGGACTTCCGGCCGGGCGCGCTGCCCCGCACCGACGACGTGCTGGGCCGCGCGGTGGCCCTGACCGTGGGCCTGTCCGACACGTACCTGGGCGCCGACGCGGGCGTCACCGTGTTCAGCGGGCCCGACGAGATCGCCGCGGCCGCCGAGCGGTTCCGGGCCACGGCGGACGAGGTACTGGGCTGACCCGGCCCGGGCGCCGGCCCGGCACCGCACCGGCCGGCGCCCCGCTCGACGGTGAGGAGACGACATGCCCTCGATCCCGTTCCCGGCGGCACCGCAAGGCCCGGTCCCCGCCGGCGCGTCCGGCGCCGCCGGCCCGGCCACCGGCCGGCCGCCGCTGATCAGCGTGGTGGTGCCGTGCTTCGACGAGGAGGCGGTACTGGAGCGCACCCACCGCCGGCTCACCACCGTGCTGGGCGCCCTCCCGGACTGCGCGCACGAGGTGGTCTACGTCGACGACGGCAGCCGGGACGGCACCTGGCGCACCCTGACCTCCCTCAGCGGCGGCGACCCCGCGGTCCGACTCGTCCGGCTGACCCGGAACTTCGGCCACCAGCAGGCGATACTGGCCGGACTGCGGGCGGCCACCGGGGACGCGGTGATCACCATGGACGCCGACCTCCAGGACCCGCCCGAGCTGATCCCCGAGCTGGTCGAGCGGTGGCGCGCCGGCTGGTCGGTGGTGTCGGCGCGGCGGACCTCGCGCGCCGGGGAGAGCCGCTTCAAGGTGGTCACCGCGCACGTCTACTACCGGCTGCTGGCCGCGCTCGCGGACCAGCCGGTGGCGCTGGACACCGGCGACTTCCGGCTGCTGGACCGGGCCGTCGTCCGGCTGCTCACCGAACTGCCCGAGGCCGAGCCGTACCTGCGCGGGTCGGTGTGCTGGGCGGGCTTCCCCGAGGTCAGCGTGGGGTACGAGCGGCTGCCGCGCCCGGCCGGCCGGTCGAAGTACTCGCTGCGGAAGATGGCCGAGCTGTCCCGCCGCGGGCTGGTGTCCTGCTCCCCCGCGCCCGCCCGGATGCCGGCCGTGGTCGGCGTCGCCTGGCTGGGCGGCGCGGCCATGACCGCGGCGGTGCGCCGCCACCGGCTGCCGCTGGCGGCCTGGACGTTCGGCTGCGAGGCGGTGCTGCTGGGGCTGCTGGGCGAGTACCTGCGGCTGGTCCACCGCGAACTGCGCGGCCGCCCGCCGTACGTCCTCCTGGAACGGCACCCGCCGCAGCCGGACGAGCCGGCGGCCCCGGCGGAAGCGGCCGGCGAGGCGGTGCTGCCGCTGCCGGTGGCGCGGACCAGGGCGGCGCGATGAGCACCCCGGACGGGCGCGAGTGGGACGTCGTCGTGGTGGGCGCCGGGTTCACCGGGCTCGCGGCGGCGCACGAGCTGGGCCGGGCGGGGCTGCGCTGCCTGGTCCTGGAGGCGGACGACCGGGTGGGCGGCCTCGCCGGCACCTTCCCGGTCGGCGGGCGGCAGCTGGAGCGCTTCTACCACCACTGGTTCGCCTCCGACACGGACATCTTCCGGCTCTGCGCCGAGCTGGGCTGCGGCCACCTCGTCGAGCGGCACCCGGGCCGAACCGGCTTCTACCACGCGGGCGCCGTCCACCGGCTGTCCACGCCGCTGGACGTGGCGCGGTTCGCGCCGCTGCCCCTCACCGACCGGTTCCGGCTCGGCCGATCGGTGCTGCGGGCCGGGCGGGTGCGGCACTGGCGGGAGCTGGAGGGGCTGACGGCCGAGGAGTGGCTGGTGGGGCTGGCCGGGCGGCGGGTGTACGACCGGGTCTGGCGGCCGCTGCTGGCGGGGAAGTTCGGGGAGTACGCGCCGGAGGTCGGCGCCACCTGGATGTGGACCAAGCTGCACCTGCGCGGCGGCAGCCGCAGCCGCACCGGACGCGAGGTGCTGTACTACCTGCGCGGCGGCTGCGGCGCGCTGCTCGCCGCGTGGCTGCCGGAACTGGCCCGGCTGGGCGTGCGCATCCGCACGTCCTGCCCGGTCACGGACGTGCTGGTCGGGCCGCGGGGGGTGACCGGCGTACGGGCGGGCGGCACCCTGCACGCCGCCCGGCGGGTGCTGGTGACCACCGCGCCCGGCCCCGCCGCGGACTTCCTCGCGGGGCAGGCGGCGGCGCACCCGGCCGTGCCGGGCCTGCGGCGGCAGCTCGCGGCCGTGCCGTACCTGGCCAACATCTGCCTGGTGCTGGAGAACGACCGGCCGCTGTCGGACACCTACTGGCTCAACGTCACCGACCCCGGCTTCCCCTACGTCGGCGTCATCGAGCACACCAACCTCGACCCGGCACACCACTACGGGGGCCGGCACGTGGTCTACCTGTCGAAGTACCTGCCGGCCGACGCCGGGCTGTACCGGATGCCGGACGACCAGGTCTACCGCTACAGCCTGCTCCACCTGCGCCGGATGTTCCCCGCGTTCCGCGAGGAGTGGGTGCGCCGGTACCACGTGTGGCGCGCCGAGTACGCCCAGCCGGTGATCACCCGGCACCACTCGCGGACCGTCCCCGCCACCGAGTCCCCCGTACCGGGCCTCTACCTGGCCGGCATGGCCCAGGTGTTCCCCGAGGACCGGGGCACCAACTACGCCCTCCGGGGCGGGCAGCGGGCCGGCCGGCTGATCGCCGACCGCGTGCGGGCGGCGGCCCGGCCCGCGCACCCCGCCCTGCTCACCACGGGAGCGGCAGATGACTGACCTCTTCACCGCCGAGGACTGCCTGCACATGACGCCACGTCAGGTGCATGGCCTGTACCGCCGTTACGTCAGCCGCAGCCAGGTGTCGCTGCTCGGCTCCTTCGGCTTCGGGCACGACCTGGCCGAGCACGCCGAGGGGTGCTGGATCACCCTGCGCGACGGACGGCGGATCCTGGACTTCACCGGCGGCATCGGCGTACTGAACCACGGCCACAACCATCCGCGGATCCTCGCGGCCCGCCGCCGTTTCGCCGAACGCCAGGCCATGGAGGTGCACAAGAACTTCCTCTCGCCCTATGTCGCCGCGCTCGCCCACAACCTCGCGCAGCTGCTGCCCGGCGACCTGACCATCGGCTACTTCCCCAACTCCGGCGCCGAGGCCGTCGAGGGCGCGCTGAAGCTGGCGTACAAGTACCACCGCGGCCGGCGCGGCACGGTGCTCCACTCCGACATCTCCTTCCACGGCAAGCTGCTCGGCGCCGGCAGCCTCACCGCCTCCCCGGAGGTGACGTTCCCCTACCCCGCCCTGCCCGGCACCGACGCCTTCGCCTACGACGACCTGGCCTCCTTCGTCCTCGCGCTGGAGCGCCACACCGCCGGGGACGGCAGCAGCGATGTGTACGCCGTGGTGCTGGAGCCGTTCAGCGCCTCGGGGCTGCGCGAGTGCTCCGAGGAGTTCCTGCGCGAGGTGCGGCGACTGTGCACCGAACGGGACATCGTGCTCGTCCTCGACGAGGTCTACACCGGCTGGGGCAGGACGGGGACGCTGTTCCACTTCATGCGCCACCCCGGGCTGGTGCCCGACGTGCTCACCACGTCCAAGTCCTTCGGCGGCGGCAAGGCGTCCATCTCCGGCTACGTCGCGCGCGAGCCGCTGTTCCGGGCCGCGTACGACAACCTCACCGACGCCACCTTGCACAGCACCACCTACTACGGCTTCGGGGAGGAGACCGTCACGGCCCTGGAGGCGGTGGCCATCGCGGTCGAGGACGACTATCCGGGGCGCGCGGTGCGGATCGGCGAGCGGCTGGCCGCCGGCCTGGCCGGGATCGCGGCCCGCCACCCCGAGCTGGTCGCGGGCACGGCCGGGCGGGGCGCGCTGCACGGCGTGTTCCTGCGGGCCGGCCATCCGGCGCTGGACCGGGTGCTGCGGCTGCTGCCCGGCTCCTTCGCCAGCGACCCGCGGCTGCGGCTGAAGCTGCTCACCGCGGCCGTGATCGCCGCGCTGTACCGGGACCACGACGTGCTGACGTACTACGGCTCCAACCACGGCCTGCCACTGATCGTCTCGCCGCCGCTGGTGGCCGGTGACAAGGAGGTCGAGGTGTTCCTGGCGGCGCTGGACGCCGTGCTGGAGCGGGGCGCGCCGCGACTGCTTGCGGCGTTCGCCAAGGACCGGGCGGTCCGGCGGTGAGGCCCGACGCGCTGGAGCGGGCGCTGGCGGCAGCCGGGCTGCCCACGCTGTGGGCCGCGCGCCACCCGGTACTGCGGGACCCCGAGGTGCTGGCGCGCGCCGCCGCCCACGTGGCGGGCAGCCTGCGGGTCCAGCCGCGCCCGTACCGGATCGCGGTCCTGCTCGCGCTGCGTCTGATGCCGCTCGCGTTCCTGCTGGTCGCCGGGGTGCGCGTGGCCCGGTCCCGGCCCGATGCGCTGGCGCACGGCAGCCAACGGCTGGCCCGGCTTCCGGGGTGCGCGCTGCTGCTCAGGTCGGCCGAGGCGCTGGCCCTGTACGGCGGGCTGGACGGCGGCCCGGACCGCCTGGCCTCCGGCCCGGCCCCACGTCCGCCGGCGCCGCCCTCCGTCCCGACAGGAGCCCCGACATGAACGCGCCCGAAGCCCGCACGGTCGAGTGCGACGCGCTGGTCATCGGCTCCGGCGCCGGCGGGGCCGTCGCCGCCCTGGAGCTGGCCCGGGCGGGCCGCCACCCCCGCGTGCTGGAGGAGGGTCCGCGGGTGTCCCCCGCCGAACTCGCCGCCGCGACGCCGGCCGAGAACCTGCGCCGGCTCTACCGCAACGCGGGGCTCACCCCCGTCTTCGGCAGCCCCGTCATCCCCTACGGCGAGGGCCGCTGCGTGGGCGGCACCACCGTGGTCAACGGCGGGCTGCTGTGGGAGCCGCCGGCCGGGCTGCTGGACCGGTGGGCGGACGGCCTCGGCACCGACGGCTACCGGCTGCGCCACCTCGCCGGCCACCTCGGCGAGATCTCCCGGCGGCTGGCGGTGGACGCGCAGCGGCACGGCGCGGGCAACGAGGACTCCCGGCTGCTGGCCGCGGCCGCCGAGGTGCTGGGCTGGCGCTGGACGCTCGCCCGGCGCGCGGCACCGGGCTGCGCGCACCGCAACCGCTGCCCCACCGGCTGCCCGTCCGGCGCCAAGCGGACCATGGCGACGACCTATCTGCCCGAGGCGGAGCGGTACGGCGCACGCATCGAACCGGACGTACGCGCCGTACGGCTGGACCACGACGACGGCACGGTGCACACCGTACGGGCCGTGGGGCCGGACGGCGCGCCGGTGCGGTACCGGCCGCGTACGGTCTTCCTGGCCGCCGGAGCCGTCGGCAGCGCCGCACTGCTTCAACGCAGCGGCATCCACCGGAAGGCGGCGGGCCGCGCCACGGCCTTCCACGTGAACCTGCGGCTGCCGGCCCGCTTCGGCTCCGCGTTGCACGCCGAGCGGGGGACCATCTTCACCGCGCAGGTGGGCGAGTTCAGCGGGCTGGGCGTGCACGTCATGGCCGCCAACCTCACGCCCGGTTCGCTGGCGGCGGCGCTCGCGCGCCAGGGCCCCGCCGTGGTCGACGCCCTGCTGGCCGACTACGCGCGCACGGCGGTCTTCACCGTGCAGGTGCGGATGACGGGCCGGATACGCGTCGGCCGGCTGCCCGGTGCCGGCACCGTGCTGCGCCACCGGCTCGCGCCGCACGACGTGGACCTGCTGCGGTTCGCGCTGGTGCGGGCCGCGCGGCTGCTGTTCCGGGCCGGCGCGGTGGAGCTGTACCCGCCGGCTCCCGGGCTGCTGAACTCGGTGCGGTCGGCGGAGGAGTTCGCGCGGCGCACCGATCCGCGCACCTGGGACCTGGTCTCGGTGCACGCCATGGCGTCCTGCCCGATGGGGCCGGCCGAGCGCGGCGGGGTGTGCGACCCGGACGGCCGCCCGTACGGCTTCCGCAACCTGCGGGTGTGCGATGCCGCGGTGCTGCCGGGCCCGACCGGCGTCAGCCCGCAGGGCACGATCATGGCCTTCGCGCACGAGATCGCCGCCCGGTACCTCACCGCTCCGCCCAGGAGGCAGCGATGACCACCCCACACCCACCGGAACCGCCGGGACTGCTGCGCCCCACCGGGCCCGAAGTGGACTGCGACATCGCGGTCATCGGGGCCGGCATGGGCGGGGCGACCCTGGCGTACGCGCTGCGTGACTCCGGCGCCCGCGTCCTCGTCGTCGAGCGCGGTGACTTCCTGCCCCGGGAGGCGGCGAACTGGTCGCCGCACGCCGTCTTCACCGAGCGGCGCTACCGCAACGCCGAGCAGTGGTACGACGCCGCCACCGGGCGGCGCTTCCAGCCGAACGTGCACTACTGGGTCGGCGGCAACACCAAGGTCTTCGGCGCGACGCTGCCGCGCTTCCGGGAGGCCGACTTCGGACCGGTGGAACACGCCGAGGGCACCTCCCCGGCCTGGCCGTTCCCCTACGCCGAGCTGGAGCCGTACTACGCGGCGGCCGAGCGGCTCTACCGGGTGCACGGCACGGCAGGACAGGACCCCACCGACCCCTGGCGGTCCGCCGCCTTCCCGTACCCCGCGGTGCCACACGAACCGGCCGTCGCCGAGCTGGCCGACGCGCTGCGCGCCCAGGGACTGGCCCCCTTCGACCTGCCCACCGGCATCGACCTGCGGCCGGGCGGGGCCTGCGTGCGCTGCGCCACCTGCGACGGCTTCCCCTGCCTGCTGGGGGCCAAGAGCGACGCGGACAGGTGCGCGCTGCGGCCCGCGCTGGCCTCGGGGAACGTGTCCCTGCTGACCCGGACCACCGTGACCGGGCTGCTGACCGATCCGCCGGCGCGCCGGGTGACCGTCGCCGCCGCCCGCCGCGACGGCACGGAGCTGCGCATCCGCGCGGACCGGTACGTACTGGCCTGCGGCGCCGTGAACACCGCGGCGCTGCTGTTGCGTTCGCGTACCGGGCGGCCCGAGGGGCTGGCGAACTCCTCGGGCCAGGTCGGCCGCAACTACATGGTGCACAACAGCACCTTCCTCGTCGCCGCCGATCCCCGCCGCCCGAACGGGACGGTCTTCCAGAAGACCCTGGGCCTGAACGACTGGTACCTGGCGAACGGCGCGCACGGCCCGCTGGGCAACGTCCAGACCCTCGGCAAGCTGCGAGCCGGCACCGCCCGCGGGCTGCACCCCCGGCTGCCCGGACCGGCGCTGGAGTTCCTCACCCGGCACAGCGTCGACCTCTACCTGACCAGCGAGGATTTGCCCGCTCCCGGCAACCGCGTCACGGTCGGGCCGAGCGGTGCGATCCGCCTCGCCTGGCGCCCGGTGAACCTCGCCCCGCACCGCGAACTGGTGCGCAGGACCGCCCGGACGATGCGCCGCGCCGGATATCCACTGGTGTCGGCGCGGCGCATGGGCATCGACGTCACCTCGCACCAGTGCGGCACCGCGGTCGCCGGCGCCGACCCGGCCACCAGCGTCGTCGACCCGGGGTGCAAGGCGCACGACCTGGCCAACCTGTGGGTCGCCGACAGCTCGTGGTTCCCGTCGTCGGCGGCCGTCAACCCCGGCCTGACCATCGCCGCCAACGCGCTGCGCGTCGCGGACGGGCTGCTGCCCCGTACGCCGCGCCGCGCCCGAGGCCCCGCGGACGGCCCGGCCGGCACCGTACACGGAGGTCCTCGATGAACGCCCCACCGCTGCAGGACATGTACTGGCCGCCCGTCCGGCCGTTCCAGGGTCTCGCCCCCGAGCTGGCCCGCTTCCTGTCGGCGCCGTCCGACACGCAGGCGGAGCTGCTGGCCCGGCTCCGCGGCGACCCCGAGGCGCACGGCAGGTTCCTGCACGAACACCTGGCCACGCTCTGCTCCCGGTCCCTCGGCTACCGCGACGGGCCGGCCACCATGACCCGCGACGACGACCTGGAGATCGCCCTGTTCGCCGCGCGGACCCGGCTGGAGCGCGAGCTGATCGACGTGTGGGCCACGCCGGCGCCGGTGCCCGAGCCGGACAGCCAGGAGGCGGCCGCCGACTACCTGGACGAGCTGGCCGCCGACAACAGCGGCGTCTCCCACCCGCTCTTCCGCTATCTCGCCACGGAGGCCACCCGCCCGCAGATCGAGTACTTCGTACGCTGCGAACTGATCCGCAACGAGGTCGTGGACGACGAGGTCGCGCTGCTGGTGGTCGGGCTCCAGGGCCGCCAGAAGGCGGTCGCCGCCGCGAACCTGTGGGACGAGTGCGGCCGCGGCCGGCTGGAGAACTTCCACACCTACTGGCTGCGCCGCCAGCTCGGCTCGGCCGCCGGCTGGGAGGAGCTGGCCCGGTACCGCAGCGCGCACCCGTGGTTCGCGAAGATCACCTCCAACCTGTTCACGGCGCTGCTCACCCGCCCGTCCCGCACCCAGGCGGCGTACGGCTGCTTCTTCGTCTTCGAGAGCTGGGTCGAACCGCACTTCACCCAGCTCCTGGAGGGCATGGACCGGGTGGGCCTGCACGACGAGGACACCCGCCTCTACTTCACCGCGCACACCCGTATCGACCCACGTCACAGCCAGGAGCTCGCCGAAGGCCTGCGCGCCCAGCGCCCCCGGCTGTCGCCCGCCGAGATCTGCCAGGTGCTGCGCGGCGCCCACCTGGCCGTCGACGCGGGAACCCGGCAGTACGACCACCTGCTCCGGCACCTCGTACGGTGGCGCACCCCGCAAGCGGGGTAAGGGACCGGAAGGCACTCATCCCGTTGAATGGTGACAAACTGTCACTTGATCTGGAGGCGCCGTGAACCGTACCGAGGAGCAGGCGCCGGCGGCGGCCGACCGGGTGCTCGGGCTGGACGTCGGCGGCACGGTCATCAAGTCGGCGCTGGTCGCCCCGGACGGCGCGGTCACCGGCGAGCGCCGCTCCGCCACCTGCCCGGCCGACGGCCCGGATGCCGTGCTCGCGGCCGTACTGGACCACGCCGAGCGGGCCGTGGCCGAGTCCCGAGCCGGTGGCAGCACGGTGCGGGCCGTGGGCATCGCCTCCTGCGGGCTGGTCGACGAGGACGCCGGCACGGTGGTGTTCTCCTCGGTCGTCAAGTGGCGGGACGTGCCGCTGCGGCGGCTGGCCGCAGCCCGGCTCGGCCTGCCCGTCGCCCTCGGCCACGACGTGCGCTCCGGCGGCGTCGCCGAGGCCCGGCTCGGCGCGGGCCGGGGCCACCCCGTCGTGCTCTTCGTCCCGGTCGGCACCGGCGTCGGCGGCGCCCTCCTGCTCGACGGCCTGCCGTTCCCCGGCAGCCACTGGCGCTCGGCGGAGCTGGGCCATCTGGTGCTGCGGCCCGGTGGCGAGCCCTGCGGATGCGGGCAGCGCGGCTGCCTGGACACGCTCGCGGGCGGCGCCGCGCTCGCCCGGCGGTACGCCGCCGCGCGCGGTGCGGCGAACGACGGCGCGGGACCCGGGGTGACCGCGGAGGAGGTGGCGCGCCGGGCGGCTGCGGGCGATCCGGCCGCGGCGCGGGTGTGGGACGAGGCGGCGGACGCGCTGGCCGAGGGGCTGCTGGCGGCGGTGACGCTCTTCGATCCCGGGGTGCTGGTCCTGGGCGGCGGCGTCGGCCAGGCGGGCGATCAGCTGCTGGTGCCGTTGCGGCGGCACCTGGAGCGCCGGGTCGCCTTCCAGGTGCTGCCCGACATCGTGCGTGCGGTGCTCGGGGAACGCGCGGGCCGCATCGGCGCCGCCCTGCGCGCCTGGGACCTGCTGCGGTCCGGGCAGACCGGCGCGACCGGGACCACGGCCCCCGCGGGCTCCCTTCCCTGATCCGGGCGGCGGGCCGCTCCCGGTTCCGTCCGCCCGGCGTCCTCATCGAGAGGTCCACGATGCACCGACGTCCCCCCACACCCGCCCGGTTCGTCGAAGGCCGCACCATCGAAGCGGTACCGGAGGACGAACGGCGCGGCCGGCCGCGCGACCTGTTCGCCCTCTGGTTCGCCGCGAACATCAGCCCCCTCACCCTCGTCTCCGGCACCCTCGCGCCGGTCGTCTTCGGCCTCGGTCTGTGGCCCGGCCTCGCCGCCGTCCTGCTGGGCAACCTCGCCGGCGGCTTCCTCATGGCGCTGCACGCGGCCCAGGGACCGAAGCTCGGCGTGCCCCAACTCATCCAGAGCAGGGGCCAGTTCGGCAGCCACGGCGCGCTGTTGGTCACCGTGCTGGTCGTCTTCATGTACGCGGGCTGGTTCGCCTCCAACCTGGTCATCGCCGGGCAGGCGCTCCACCGGGTCGTGCCCGCGCTGTCCGTCCCGGCCTGGTTGGTGGTGTGCGCCGTCGCCGGGCTGGTCGTCGCCACGGTCGGGTACGACCTCATCCACCGGGTCGGCCGTTGGGCGACGGTGCTCGCGCTGCTCCTGCTGGCGCTCTGCGCCGTACGCGTCCTCACCACACCGGACGTGCTCCGACGAGCCGCCGCGCAGGATGCCTGCACCCTCGCGGGCTTCGTGGGCATGGCCGCAACCGGCGTACTCCTGCAGATCGCGTACGCGCCCTACGTGTCGGACTACACCCGCTACATGCCGTCGGACGCGGCCGGGCGCCGTGCCACGCTGTGGTGCACCTACTGGGGCTGCGTGCTGGGCAGCGCGCTGCCGATGCTGCTCGGCGTGGTCATGGGCCTGGCCGTCGCGGACGACACGATCAGCGGGCTGGCCGCGGTGCTCGGCCCCGCTCCGTCCGCCGTCGTGCTCTTCGGTTTCGCCGCCGTCGTCGTGCACATCAACTCGATGAACCTCTACGGCACGGCGCTCTGCCTGGTGACCGCGGTGCAGACGTTCCGGCACCGCTGGCTGCCCGGCCGGGCCGCCCGGGCCCTCCTGATCGCAGCACCGCTGGCCGTGAGCCTGACCATGGCGCTGGCCTTCCAGGACACCTTCCTGGCCTCCTACACCGACTTCCTCTCGGTCCTGCAGTACGTCCTGATCCCCTGGACCGCCATCAACCTCGTCGACTTCTACCTGGTCCGGCGCGGCGCGTACGACGTGGCCTCCTTCTTCGCCCCTGCGGGCGGGATCTACGGCCGCTATCAGGCGTCCGCGCTCCTGGTGTACGCCGCGAGCTTCGCGCTCCAGGTGCCCTTCATGCACACCTCCGCCTACACCGGCCCGGTCGCCCGTGCGCTGGGCGGCACGGACCTGGCCTGGGCCGTCGGCCTGGTCTCGGCGACCATCGGGTACGGGGTGGTGGCGCGGCTCCGCGCACGACGCGGGCCGTGCCCTGGGGCGGTGAAAGCGCCTCAGGAAACCCGGCGTTCACACCATTGACACTCCCCCACCCCCTCCCTACTGTTCCGGCGAATCGCTTCGACGCCCGCTGTCGAAACGATTCGATTCGCCGGTTCGGGCGCGGTGCCGAGGAGAGCGCGATGGTCAAGATCACGGATGTGGCGCGGCGCGCCGGCGTGTCACCGAGCACGGTGTCGTACGTGCTCAGCGGCAAGCGGTCCATCTCGGCCGCGACCCGGCACCGGGTCGAGGAGAGCATCCGTGAGCTCGGGTACCGGCCGCACGCCGGGGCGCGGGCACTGGCCAGCAGCCGGTCCAACGTGGTGGCGCTGGTGATGCCGTTGCGCAGCGGGGTCCATGTACCGGTGCAGATGCAGTTCGCGGCGGCGGTGGTCACCACGGCCCGGACGCACGACCACGACGTGCTGCTGCTGACGCAGGAGGAGGGCGACGACGGGCTGCGGCGGGTGGCGGACAGTGCGTTGGTGGACGCGCTGGTCGTGATGGACGTCCAGCTGAACGACGCCCGGGTGCCGCTCCTCCGCTCCCTGGGGCTGCCCTCGGTCCTCATCGGGTTCCCCGCCGAGGCGCACGGGCTGACCTGCATCGATCTGGACTTCACGGCGACCGGCGAGGAGTGTGTGGCGCATCTGGCGCGGCTCGGGCACCGCAGTGTGGCGTTGCTCGGCTCACCGCCGGAGGTGTACGTGCGCGACACCGGGTTCGCCCGGCGGACGGCGGCGGGCTTCACGGCAGCGGCCCGCCGGTACGGCATGCGCTCGGCCGTGCTGCCGTGCGCGCCCGGCCCGCAGGCCGCGCGGGAGACCGTGGACCGGCTGCTGCGTGAACACCCGGACCTCACGGGCGTCGTGGTGCACAACGAGCCGGCGCTCGGCCCGCTGCTGGAGGCGTTCCACGGTGCCGGCCTGCGGGTGCCGGCGGATCTGTCGGTGGTCGCGCTGTGCCCGGACGAGCAGGCCGAGGGCGCCGCGGTCCCGCTCACCTCCGTCGCCATCCCCGCCGCCGAGGTGGGCGAGCGGTCCGTCGAGCTGCTGATGGCCAAGCTGGCCGGCCGGGAGGTGCCCGACGCGACGCTGCTGCCGCCGCGGCTGACCGAGCGGGCGAGCACCGCGCCTCGTACGCCCACCACCTGACGGCGACCGACCGCGGCCGGCCGGCCCCACTCTCACCGGCGCCGGCACCACGCATGACGCACCACGCACCGTGCACCGTTCATCGAAGCGCTTCGACTCGAAGGAGTCCAGTGAAGCCCCAGGGTCCCTCCCGACGTGACGTGCTCGCCCTCGGCCTGGCCGCCGCTCCCCTGGCCGCCGGCCTGAACGTGGCGGGAGCCGGCTCCGCGGCGGCGCGCCCGCGGGCCGCCGCGAGCTCCGGTCACCCCTTCCGCGATCCCCGACTGCCCCTCGGGCGACGCATCGACGACCTGCTCGGCCGACTGACGCGGGACGAGAAGATCTCGCTCCTGCACCAGTACCAGCCGGCCGTCCCACGGCTCGGCATACGGCCGTTCCGCACCGGCACCGAGGCGCTGCACGGCGTCGCCTGGCTCGGCCCGGCCACCGTCTTCCCGCAGGCCGTCGGCCTGGCCACCACCTGGAACCCCGACCTGATCAGACGCGTGGGCGCGGCCGTGGGCGACGAGGCGCGCGGCTTCCAGCACGAGCGTCCGGAGGGCTGGGGCCTGAACCTGTGGGCACCGGTGGTGAACCTGCTGCGCGACCCGCGCTGGGGCCGCAACGAGGAGGGGTACAGCGAGGACCCGTACCTGACCGGCGTGGTGTCCACCGCCTACGGAAAGGGCCTCCAGGGCGACGACACCCGCCACCTCAAGACGGCACCCACGATCAAGCACTACCTGGCGAACAACACCGAAACCCGCCGGACCACCTCCGACTCGGTCCTGCGCCCCCGCGTCCTGAAGGAGTACGACGAGGCGGCCTTCCGTCCGGCCCTCACCGCCGATGCCGTGACCGGGGTGATGTCCGCGTACAACCTGGTCAACGGCCGCCCCGCGACGGTGAACCCGCACCTGAACGACACCGTGCGCGAGTGGGCGGAGCAGGACCTCTACAACGTCACGGACGCGGATGCCCCCAACAACCTGCTCCCCGGCAACCAGGACTACTACGCCACCCGCGCCGAAGGCGACGCCGCCGCACTCAGAGCCGGCATCGACGGCTTCACCGCCGACAACGCGGACCCCGCGAAGACCGTCGAGGCGATCGGTACGGCCCTGGCGAAGGGGCTGATCGACGAGGCCGACCTCGACACGGCGGTACGGCACCTGCTCGGCATCCGTTTCCGGCTCGGCGAGTTCGACCCCGACGGCGGCCCCTACGCGAAGATCGACAGATCGGCCATCGACAGTCCGGCACACCGCGCACTGGCCCGCGAGACCGCCTGCGAGGCGGTGGTCCTGCTGAAGAACGACGGTGCGACGCTGCCGCTGGACGCGCGGACCGTCAAGAAGGTCGCCGTGGTCGGCCCGCTGGCCGACACCCTCTACACCGACTGGTACTCGGGAACCCTCCCCTACGGGATCACCCCGCTCCAGGGCGTCGGAGCGCGACTCGGCTCCGCCGGTACGGTCACCACCAGCGAAGGCGTGGACCGGGTGGCGTTCCGCAACACGGCGACGGGCGCCCACCTCACCGCGGGCAGTGGCGAGAGCGGGGCCGTGCTCGCGGAGCGGGGCGGCAGCGCGGGCGACACCGCACGGTTCGACGTCTTCGACTGGGGCCAGGGCGTGGTGACCCTGCGCAGCGTGGCCAACGGCAAGTACGTCGGCTACGACGGGACGGCCTTCCGCAACGACCAGGCACAGCCCAACGGCTGGTACGTACAGCAGCAGTTCGTCCTGGAGGAGGCGGACGACGGCACCGGCACGCGGCTCATCCGCTACGCCGGGTACGAGACCGCGGCCGACTGGTTCGGCGACAAGAAGTACCTCAGCACCGGCGAGGACGGCACGCTGCGGCTGGCCACCCGGGAGGACGCCGCCCGGTACGAGGTGGAGGTCGTGCGCGACGGGATCGACCACGCGGTCGAGGCGGTACGCGGCGCGGACGCCGCGGTCGTGGTGGTCGGCAGCATGCCGTTCATCAACGGCCGCGAGGACCACGACCGTACGGACCTGGCACTGGCCGCGGGACAGTCGGCGCTGGTCAAGGCGGTGCGCGCGGCGAATCCCCGTACCGTCGTCGTGCTGGAGACCAGCTATCCGGTGACGGCCACCTGGGAGCAGCGGCACGTGCCGGCGATCGTGTGGACCACGCACGCGGGCCAGGAGACCGGGCACGCCGTGGCGGCCGTGCTGTTCGGCGACCACAACCCGGCCGGGCGGCTCACCCAGACCTGGTACCGCTCCGCGGACGACCTGCCGGACCCGCTGGACTACGACATCATCGGCTCGGACCGCACCTACCTCTACTTCCGGGGCGACCCGCTGCTGCCCTTCGGGCACGGCCTGTCCTACACCACCTTCCGCTACGGCCGGCCCGAGCTGTCGGCGCGCACCGTGGACGCCGACGGCACGGTCACCGTCTCCGTGCGGGTGACCAACACCGGCGAGCGGGACGGCGACGAGGTCGTCCAGCTCTACACCCACCAGCGGACCTCACGCGACAAACAGCCGCTGAGGCAGCTCCGCGGCTTCGCCCGCGTGCACGTGAAAGCGGGGCGGAGCACCACCGTCCGGCTGCCGCTGCACGCCGCGGACCTGGCCCACTGGGACGTCACACGGGGCCGCTGGGTCGTGGAGAGCAGCGTCCACGACGTGTTGGTGGGCGCGTCGTCGCGGGACATCCGGGGACGTGCGGCCCTCCGCGTCGACGGCGAGACCATCCCGCCCCGGGACCTGGCCAGGACCACCCGCGCCGCCGACTTCGACGACTACCGAGGGGTGCGCATCGTCGACGAGAGCAAGGCGCGCGGGGACGCGGTCGGCGCCACCGGGGACGGTGCCTGGATCGTCTTCCGCGACGCCGAACTGGGCGCGCGGGTACGGACGTTCAGCGCACGCCTCGCGAACGCGGACAGCGGCAGCGGGACCGTACGGGTACGGCTCGACTCCCCGGACGGGCCGGTCGTGGGGACGCTGCCCGTCCCCGGCACGGGCGACCGGTACACGTACCGCACCGTCACCACCCGGCTGCGCGGTGCCCACGGCCGGCACGACGTCTACCTGGTCTTCTCGGGCGCGATGCGGCTGAGCACCTTCTCGCTGCGCTGACGCACCGTCACTGGCCGCACGCCGCCGCCGTACCCCTCAGAGCCGCCGAACGGAGAACCCGACCCATGCCCTCCCGCACAGCAAGACCCGTGCTCGCCGCGGTCACGGCGGGCGCAGCGGTCGCACTCGGTCTCACCGGGTGCGCCTCGGCGCCGGACCCCGGCACGGTCACCGTGCTCAACTCGGCCACCGACACCGCCGAACACACCAAGAACCAGAAGTTCTTCGACCGCTGCGCCCGGCCGCTGGGCCTGCGCGTGGAACAACTCAGCGTCCCCGCCGACCAGGTGTCCTCCAAGGCGCTGCGGATGGCCTCTTCCCATTCCCTGCCCGACATCCTGGAACTGGACGGCTCCGAGCTGCCGCAGTTCGCGCTGACCGGCGGGCTGCGGCCGCTGGACGACCTCGGCGTGGACACCTCCGGCTTCTCCCGCAGCGCCGTCTCCCTCGGCTCGTACCAGGGCACCCGGTACGGCGTGGCGCGCTCGGCCAATTCGCTGGCGCTGTACTACAACCCCGACCTGCTGGCGAAGGCCGGTGTCGAGCCGCCCCGCACCTGGGCCGAGCTGCGCACGGCGGCACGCGAGCTCACCCGGGACGGCACCTACGGCCTGGCCTTCAGCGCCACTCCGGACGCCGACGGGGTCTACCAGTTCCTGCCGTTCTTCTGGTCCTCGGGCGGTGACGAGGCGCGGCTCGGCGACGGTGGCGGCGCGAAGGCGCTGGGCCTGTGGAAGCAGCTGGTGGCGGACCGGTCCGTCTCCAAGGCCGTCGTCAACTGGAACCAGCAGGACGTCAACGACCAGTTCGTCGCCGGCCGCGCCGCCATGATGATCAACGGGCCGTGGCAGGTGCCGGTGCTCGACGCGCAGAAGAAGACCAGGTGGGCCGTCGCCACGATTCCCGTACCCGAGGCGGGCGGCACCGCGGTGGCGCCCATCGGCGGCACCGTGATGACGGTACCGAAGAGCGACACCCCGGAGCGCGAGAAGAACGCCGCGAAGATCCTCGACTGCCTCAACACACCGCGGAACCAGCTCGCCTGGGGCAAGGCGACCAACAACGTGCCGACCCGTACCACTGCTGCCAGGTCGTACGCGGAGCAGAGCCCGAAGCTCGCGCCGTTCACCGAGCTGGTCGCCACCGCCCGCTCCCGCACCGCCCGGGTCGGCACCCGGTGGCCGGCCGTCGGGGACGCGCTCGCGGGCGCCTTCCAGTCCGTACTGACCGGCCGGAGCAGCCCGGAGGCGGCCCTGCGCCGCGCCCAGCAGCAGGCTTCGACGGGGAAGTGAGACACCGGCCATGAACCACCTCACCCGGCGCCCCGCGCTCCTGCGCTGGCTCTTCATCGCCCCCGCGCTCGTCTACATGGCGGCCTTCTTCGGCTATCCGCTGGTCCGCAACCTGCTGATGAGCTTCCAGCACTACACGCCCACCACCTACTTCACCGGCGAGGCCCCCTTCAACGGCCTCGACAACTGGCGGGCCGTGCTCGCCGACCCGCTCTTCACCGACGCGTTGTGGCACACGGCGCTGTTCACGGCCGGGTCGTTGCTCGGCCAGTTCACCATCGGTCTCGCGCTGGCCGTCTTCTTCTCGCGGCGCTTCCGGCTCGCCGGGCCGATCCGGGCCGTCCTGCTGCTGCCGTGGCTGGTGCCCATGGTGGTGTCCGCCGTGGTGTGGCGGCGCATCCTCGACCAGGAGCACGGCGTCCTCAACACCTTCCTCCGAGGCCTCGGCCTGTCGGACGGCGGGGTGCCGTGGCTGAGCAGCCCGAGCGTGGCGCTGTTGTCCGCCGTCCTGGTCAACATCTGGATCGGCATTCCGTTCAACATGGTCATCCTCTACGGCGGCCTCCAGGAGATACCGCGCGAGCTGTACGAGGCGGCCGCGCTGGACGGGGCGCGCCCCTGGCGGGCGTTCCGCTCCATCACCCTGCCGATGCTGCGGCCGGTGATCACCGTCGTCCTCGTCCTCGGCTTCATGTCCACGGTCAAGATCCTCGACCTGATCCTGGCCCTCACCGCGGGCGGCCCCGCCGACGCCACCCAGACCCTGGGCACCGTGACCTACCAGCTGTCCTTCCTGCGCCTCGACTTCGGCCAGGGGGCCGTCGTCGGCACCGTCCTCATCCTGGTCAGCGCGGTCTTCGCCGTGCTGTACCTGCGCGCGAACCGCGCCGACTTCGGCAAGGGGAAGTGATCCCGACATGCTCCCGACACCTGCTCGCCGGCTGCGCGGCGCCTGGAACACCGCCGCCGCGCTGCTGATCCTCGCCGTGCTGCTCTTCCCCGTCTACTGGATGCTGAACACCGCGCTCCAGCCCGCTTCGGGCATCGCGGTCGACTGGTTCCCGAGCGCTCCCGGCCTGGAGAGCTTCCGGCTGGCGCTGTCGAGCCAGGGCCGTTCGATGCTCACCAGCCTGGCCGTCGCGCTCGGTGCCGTGGCCGTCTGCCTCGCGCTGGCGGCGCCCGCCGCGTACGGGCTGGCGCAGTCCGCGCTGCGCGGCGGCCGCGCCGTCGTCTTCACCACGCTCATCACGCAAATGGTGCCGGGCATCGTCATCGCGAACGCCCTCTACAGCGCCTACGCCGAGCTGGGTCTGGTCAACTCCTACCTCGGGCTGATCCTGGCCGACGCCTCGCTGGGGCTGCCGTTCTCCATCGTGCTGCTGCGCGCCTTCATGGTGTCCCTCCCCGGTGAGGTGATCGAGGCGGCGCTGGTGGACGGTGCGAACCGCTTCACCGCGTTCGTCCGCATCGTGCTCCCGATGAGCCGCAACGCGCTCATCACGGCCGGGCTGTTCACCTTCCTCTTCGCCTGGTCGGACTTCATGTTCGCGCTCACCCTCAACACCACCGACGACGTCAAGCCGGTCACGCTCGGCATCTACCAGTTCGTCGGCGCCCACGTCAGCGACTGGGGCGCGGTCATGGCCACCGCCGTGCTGTCCGCGGTGCCCGCGGCGGTCCTGCTGGTCGTCGCCCAGAAGTACATCGCGGCGGGCATCGCCGGCGGCTCCGTCAAGTAGCGGTGGTCGCCGGCCACCGCCACCGCTCCCACCAGGAAGGCAGTTCACCGGATGAAGTTCACCGACGGCTACTGGCTGATGCGGGACGGCGTCGACGCGTCGTACGCCACCGAGATCACCGACACCCGGGTCGCGGACGACCGCTTCACCCTCTACGCCGCCGTCCGCCACGTCCGGCACCGCGGCGACACGCTCAACGCTCCGCTGCTGACCGTGGAGTGCTTCTCCCCCGCCGAGGGCGTGATCGGCGTCCGTGCCACCCACCACGCCGGCGCGGCCGACCGCGGCCCGCACTTCGCACTGCACGCGGACCGGGACGCCGCCTCGGCCGGAAAGGTCCACCACGACGGCGGCGTCCTGGAACTGTCCAGCGGCGCGCTGTCGTTGCGGGTGGACGCCGCCGCCCCGTACCGGCTGGACTTCACCGCGGACGGCCGCACCCTCACCTCTGTCGGGGCGCGCGGCACCGGATTCGCCACCACGCCCGACGGCGCCCACCACTCCCTCGCGCAGCTCTCCCTCGGCGTCGGCGAGCTGGTGTACGGGCTGGGCGAGCGCTTCACGCCGTTCACCCGCAACGGGCAGCGGGTGGACGTCTGGCAGGCGGACGGCGGCACCGCCAGCGAGCAGGCGTACAAGAACGTCCCGTTCCACCTCACCAACCGCGGCTACGGCGTCTTCGTCAACCACCCGGGGCACGTCTCCTACGAGGTGGGGTCGGAGGCGGTCGGCCAGGTCCAGTTCAGCGTCGAGGGCCAGAGCCTGGAGTACTACGTCGTCCACGGCCCGACGCCGAAGGAGATCCTGGACCGCTACACCGCGCTGACCGGCCGTCCCGCGCTGCCGCCCGCCTGGTCGTTCGGGCTGTGGCTGTCCACGTCCTTCACCACCGACTACGACGAGGAGACCGTCACGCGCTTCGTGCGCGGCATGGCCGAGCGCGACATCCCGCTCGGCGTCTTCCACTTCGACTGCTTCTGGATGCGCGCGTACCAGTGGTGCGACTTCACCTGGGACCCGGAGGTCTTCCCGGACCCGGAGGGCATGCTGCGGCGGCTGAAGGAGGAGCACGGACTGAAGATCTGCGTCTGGATCAACCCCTACATCGCGCAGAAGTCCCCCCTCTTCGACGAGGCCGCCCGGCTCGGGTATCTCGTGCGCAGGCCCGACGGCAGCGTCTGGCAGTGGGACATGTGGCAGGCGGGCATGGGTCTGGTCGACTTCACCCATCCCGGGGCCCGCGAGTGGTACGCGGGCAAACTGCGCGGGCTGCTCGGGCAGGGCGTCGACTGCTTCAAGACCGACTTCGGGGAGCGCATCCCCACCGACGTGGTGTGGCACGACGGGTCCGACCCGGCGCGGATGCACAACTACTACACCCACCTCTACAACCGCACGGTCTTCGAGACGCTCGCAGCCGAGCGCGGCGCGGACGAGGCCGTGGTCTTCGCGCGCTCCGCGACCGCCGGCGGCCAGCAGTTCCCCGTCCACTGGGGCGGCGACTGCGAATCCACCTTCGGCGCGATGGCCGAGTCGCTGCGCGGCGGACTCTCGCTCGGCCTGTCCGGCTTCGGCTTCTGGAGCCATGACATCGGCGGCTTCGAGGGCACGCCGAGCCCAGAGGTCTTCAAGCGCTGGGTGCAGTTCGGCCTGCTGTCCTCGCACAGCCGGCTGCACGGCAGCACCTCGTACCGCGTGCCGTGGGACTACGACGCGGAGGCCGTCGCCGTCACCCGCGACTTCACCCGGCTCAAGCACCGGCTGATGCCGTACCTCTTCCACGCCGCCCGGCAGGCGGCGGAGCACGGCACGCCGGTCATGCGCGCGATGCTGCTGGAGTTCCCCGACGACCCGGCCTGCCACACCCTGGACCGGCAGTACATGCTCGGCGACGACCTGCTGGTGGCGCCCGTCCTCAGCGCCGACGGCTCCGTGGAGTACTACGTGCCGGACGGGGAGTGGACCCACCTGCTCTCCGGCGAGCGGGTCCAGGGGCCGAGCTGGCGGCGCGAGCGGTACGGCTTCGACAGCCTGCCGCTGCTGGTGCGCCCCGGCTCCGTCATCCCCTTCGGCAGCGCGTCCGACACCGCCGTCAGCGACTGGCGGCACGACGTGACCCTGCGCGTGCACCGGCTGCGCGACGGGGAGCGCGTGACCACCAGGGTCCCGGCCCCGGGCGGTGCGCCCGACGCGGTGTTCCGCACCCGCAGGGACGGCGCGCGCGTCCTCGTCGAGGCCACCGGGGCGCCGGGCCCCTGGCGGGTGCTCCTCGCCGACACCGGCACCCTCCTGACAGCCGCCGCCGGCACGGCGGAACTGTCGGCGCCGCTGGACGACTGATCCCGGAGCGGCGGCAACCTCCCCGCGGCGAGCGGCGACCAACGGGTGTATCGCGGTACAGCGCGACTTCCCGCACCGCGACTCCCCCACAGCACCGGAAGGGACTTCCCATGACACACCACAGCCCGCGCCCCGGCACCCGGCTCCCGCTGGCCCTCGCCGCCGCCTTCACCGCCCTGCTCGGCTTCGCGGCGGCCCCGGCGCAGGCCGCCACCTGGTCCTCCTCGGAGCCGTTCGGCTCGTACACCACCCCCGACGGTTACACGCTCTACAACAACGTCTGGGGATCGGGCGCCGGTTCCCAGACGATCCGGGCCGAGTCCGCGTCGGAGTGGGAGGTGACGGCCGACCACCCGGCCACCTCCGGCGTGAAGTCCTACCCCAACGCGAAGAAGGTCATCAACAAGCCGCTCAGCGCCCTCACCTCGCTGACCAGCTCGTACGACGTGAGCGTGCCGGCGTCCGGCGCGTACAGCACCACGTTCGACATCTGGGACAGCGACTACGACCACGAGGTGATGCTCTGGGTCAACCACACCGGCGCCGTCGGCCCCCTCGGCACCGAGCAGGCGACCGTCACCCTCGGCGGCGCCACCTGGAAGGTCTACAAGGGCGACAACGGGGCGAACCAGGTGTACTCGTTCCTGCGCACCTCCGACTCCTCGGCCGGTACGGTCGACCTCCTGCCGGTGCTGCGGTGGATCCAGCAGCGGGGCTGGTGGGGCGACGAGACCATCGGCGACGTGCAGTTCGGGTACGAGATCACCTCGTCCCCGGGCGGCCTGGACTTCACCACCCGCTCCTTCCGCGTCACCGGCGGCTAGGCCGTTCGGCCACGTCGTTAGGCCACGTCGTCCGGCCCCCTCGTTCAGCTACGTCGTTCGGCCACCTCGTCTCCGACGGACCTGGTATCAGCGGTCAGCCGGTGGTGCGCGGTGGGGCGGGGAGCGTGGCGCGGACCTCGAAGCCGCCGTCGGCCCGGGGACCTGACGTGATGTCACCACCGGCCAGCCGCACCCGCTCCGCCAGGCCGATCAGGCCGTGGCCGCCGCTGGGCAGCAAGGGGCCCGTGCCGTCCGGGGACGCGTCCGCCGGGCGGCCCGCCGGCCCATTGGTGACGCCTACGTTCAGCGTGCTCGGCCCGTAGCCGACGCGGATGTCCGTGGCCGCGCCGGGCGCGTGCTTGTGCACGTTGGTCAGCGCTTCCTGCACGACGCGGTAGGCGGCCCGTTCGACCTGCTCGGCGAGCGGTCGGGGCGTGCCTTCGCTGTGCAGCGTGACGGGCAGGCCGGCGGCGCGCGAGCTGTCGGCCAGCGCGGCGATGCGGTCGACGGCGGCGTTGTGCGCGTCGGCGGGGGCGGCGGTGTCGTCCCCGTCCGTCGCCGCGGGTTCGGGGCCGGGGCCGCTCTTGAGAAGGCCCAGCATCTCGCGCAGTTCGGTGAGGGCCTGCCGGCCGGCCGTCTGAATGATCTGCGCGGCCTCGGCCGTCACCTTGGGGTCGTGGGCCACGGTGGCCAGCGCGTTGGCGTGCACCACGATGAGGCTCACCTGGTGCGAGACCACGTCGTGCATCTCGCCGGCGATCCGCTGCCGCTCCTCGGCCCGTGCGGCCTCCGCGAGGAGCCGCTGCTCCCGTTCGGCGCGCTCGGCGCGCTCCACCAGTCCGGCCACGACGGCCCGCCGCTCTCCCATGTACAGGCCGAGGAGCAGCGGCACGAGGACCATGAGGACGAAGTTGACCAGCACCGAGCCGAGCAGTATCCGCGGGTGTGTCCAGGACTCCGCGTCCCAGGGGAGCACCACCACCAGCCCCACCACGGCCGTCACCCAGACCGTACGGCGGCTGTGCGGTCCCCGGTAGGCGCCTTCCGCGTAGAACGTGAAGGGAAGGACGAAGGGCGAGAACCGCAGCACCTTCGCGACGAGCGCGACCGCCAGCGCGACCTCGGGCACCCGGCGCCGCACCAGCAGGGGCAGCGCGCTCGCGGCGGCGAGCAGCAGGTTGACCCAGGGGGAAGCGGGCCCGAGGAACGGGTTCTTGACGCTGTTCCACACGGAGAGGGCCAGGGCGACCGCCGTGACCACCACGTCCGCGACGACCGGTGACCGGAGCAGGGACCGGCCGGTGCCGGCCGGTGCCGTCGTCCGGTGCTTTTCCGGTACGACCAGGCAGGAGCGGACGGAGTGCCGGATGCGCTGACTGCGACTGCTGGTGCTCACCTGGCGAGGATAGGCGGCGCGCTCTTCCGCCTGCCGGACAGGTGGCGGACCACCCATCGAATGCAATTTTCCTTGCATGTATCGTCGAGTCCGCAAGCGGGCTTGCGTCAACGGTCGGGCCCGCGACCCTACGGATCGATCCGCGTGAGGAGAGTGGTCCGCCGTGACCATGCATTCGGCGACCTTGGCCATCAACGAGACGATTCGGGCCCGCCGCGCCGCGGGCGAGAAGGTCCTGCACCTCGGCTTCGGCGAAGCCGGGCTGCCGGTGCCCGACGACATCGCGGCGGTACTGTCGTCCGCCGCCGGCCGCAACGCGTACGGCCCCGTGGTGGGCGAGGAGGCGGCGCGCGCGGCCGCGGCCGGATGGTTCACCCGCCGCGGCGTGGCCACCGGACCCGAGCAGGTGCTGTTCGGTCCCGGCAGCAAGGCGCTGCTCTTCGCGCTGCTCGCCGCGCTCCCCGGCGACGTGGTCCTGCCCTGCCCCGCCTGGGTCAGCTACGCGGCGCAGGCCGCGCTGGTCGGCAAGCGGGTCGTCGACGTACCGGTGCCGGCCGCGGCGGGCGGCGTGCCCGACCCCGCACTGCTGGAGGACGCGCTCGCCGCCGCGCGGGCGGACGGCGCGCGGCCCGGCGTACTGATCCTGACCGTGCCGGACAACCCGACCGGCACGGTCGCCCACGAGGCGGACGTCCGCGCGGTGTGCGCGATCGCCGAGCGGCACGGGCTGGTGGTGATCTCGGACGAGATCTACGCGGAGGTGCTGCATCCGAGCCCGGCCGCGGATGGCGTGGCGAAGGTTCCGCATCCGAGCCCGGCCACGGATGGTGCGGCGGAGGCGCTGACTGCGGACCACCTGGCCTCGCACGATGCGACGGAAGTGCTGCCTGCGAACCTGACCTCGCACGATGCGACGGAAGTGCTGCCTGCGAACCTGGCCTCGCACGATGCGACGGAAGTGCTGCCTGCGAACCTGACCTCGGACAGCGCGGCGGAAGTGCCGCAGTCGCCCTCGGCCGCGGGCGGTGCGGTGGCGCCCCGGCGCGCGCCCAGCCCCGTACACCACCTGCCCGAGCGCACGATCGTCACCAGCGGCCTCAGCAAGTCCATGGCGCTGGGCGGCTGGCGGATCGGGTTCGCGCGGGTGCCGGCAGGCGCCTGGGGAGCGCGGCTGATGCGCGACCTGACCGGCGTGGCCAGCGAGATCTGGTCCAGCCTGGCCGCACCCATGCAGGCCGCTGCCGCGCACATCCTGGCGGACCCGCCGGAGGTGCGGGCGTACATCGACGCGGCCCGGCGGCTGCACGGCACGGTCGCGCGCGCCGTGCACGCGGAATTCACCGCGGCCGGCGCACACTGCCGGGCGCCCGAGGCGGGGTTCTACCTGTACCCGGACTTCGAGCCGCTGCGGCCGGTGCTCGCCGGACGGTCCGTCACCACCGGGGCGGAGCTCGCCGGAGCGCTGCTGGCGGAGCACGGCGTCGGGGTGCTGGCGGGTGCGGCGTTCGGGGACGCGCCGGAGGGGCTGCGGGCCCGGGTGGCGACGAGCCTGCTGTACGGCGATACGGCCGACGAGCGCTGGGCGGCCCTGCGGTCGCCGGACCCGCTGTCGCTGCCGTGGATCGAGGCGTCGCTCACCCACCTCCGCGAGGCGCTCACCGCCCTCACCGCGCCGACCCGGGACCACTGACACCCGCCCGGCGCCGGACCGGGTCCGCGCGCGGATCCGCCCCCGCGCGGACCAATCCGCTGGGCCGAGTGCAGCAAAACGGGTGTGCCGGACCGGCCCGGCGGAGATTCCACAGCAGCGAAGGGTCGGCAATCCGCGGCGGCGACGTGGGCACGGTCAGGGAAGGGCGGCATGTCCGAAACACAGCAAGAGGCCGCGGCACCGGCCGACGGCGAACCGCGCCCGCGGTGGACGCACACGGCCAAGGTGCTCGTCAGCAGCCTCTGGTTCCCGGCGCTGTTCTTCTTCGGCTTCCTCTTCTGCTACCTGCTGGCCTTCCACAACCCCACGCCGCACGACATCCGGGTGGCCGTGCCGGCGCCGGCCGCCGGCCAGCTGCAGCAGACGCTCGACCACGCCGTCCCGGGCGGCTTCGAGGTGCGTCCGGTACAGGGCGGCGACGCCGCCCTCCGGAGCGCGGTACTGGAGCGCCACGTCGCCGGCGCGTACCTCCCCGACCCCGCCCACCCTGCGCTCTACACGGCCAAGGCGGGCGGCTTCGAGATCGAGGCCGTGCTCCAGCAGGTGTTCACGCCGATCGCCGAGCACGGCGGCACCCCCCTCAAGCAGGTCGAGCTCGCGCCCACCGCGCCCAAGGACGCCATGGGCACCAGCCTCTTCTACCTCTGCCTGGGCCTCACCATTCCGTCGTACATCATGGTGATGATGATGCTGCGGGCCACCGTCCTCAGCCGCTGGAAGAAGGTCGTCACCTTCGTCGTCTCCGGCGCCGTGATGGCCACGGCCGCCTTCTACATCGCGCTCGCGATGGACTGCATCGTGGACCGGCCGATCTGCCTGCTGTACATGTTCATGCTGAGCCTGGGCGTCTCCCTGACCTGCTACGGACTGGTCCCATTCGTCCGGCAGTTCTTCCCCGGGGTGGCCATCGTCGTCTTCGTGCTGCTGTCCATGCCGGCCAGCGGCGGGGCGATCCCGGTCGAGATGGTGCCGGCGTTCTTCCGCTGGCTGCATCCGTACATGCCGCTGGGCAACCTGGTGGACGCGCTGCGCAACGAGATGTACTTCGACGGCGTCGAGCTGTCCCGCCCGCTGCTGGCGCTGAGCCTCTGGATCGTCGCCGGTGTCGTACTGATCTGCATCGGCTACTTCTGGGAGCGGCACCGGGTGCGCGTGGCACGCTCCGGCGGTGACGAGGAGCTGACCCCGTCCGACCTGGAAGAGGCGGTGCAGGACCCGACATTCGAGATGCCGCATCCGATGCCGGTGCGCGCGGCCACGCACTACATCGGGGCGTCCGAGCCGATGCTGACCGGGCGCATCCGGGACACCGGGGAACAGCCGCTGCACGGTGTGCTGATCACCGTGACCACCACCGACGGACGGCAGCTGACGCGCACGCGCACCGACGAGCACGGCGGCTACAGCATCACCGGGCTGCCGGAGGGCTTCGTCAACGTCGTCGCCGGCGGGCCGCGCCGCATCCCGTCGATCAAGCGGGTGTACGTCAGGGACGGGTCGGTCGCCCACCAGGACTTCGTCCTGCGGCCGCGCGCGCAGGACCAGCCGCCGGGATCCGCGGGCGCCTCCGCCCCGTCCTGAGCGAGAACGAACAGGCGCGGGCGAGGTGACCGACGGACCCGAGCGAAGGTGATCGGGCAGTCGAGGCGACCGACGGACCTGAACGAGCGTAACCGGGGCGGTCGATGTGACCGACGTAATGGAAGGTTAAACACTTCCGTTCGTACGATGCTCTTCGGAATACCCGTGCGTGCGCACGAGTTCGTCCTGCACGTACGACACACGCCCACCGGTGGGCCCGTCCGCGGGTCCACCGGCGCGCGTACGCCACCGCCCGCCCGCTCCCTGTTCCCGGAGGTCCCAGGTAATGCCCCAGACGATGGCTCAACGACGCACGGGCGGAGTCGTCCTCGTCCTCGCCTTCGCCGGCATCGCGGTCGCCGTGATGCAAACGCTGCTCGTACCGGTCATCAAGGACCTGCCCACCCTCCTGGACACCGCGCCGTCCAACGCCACCTGGGTGATGACGTCCACCCTGCTCGCCGGCGCCGTCGCGACTCCGATCATGGGGCGGCTCGGCGACCTGTACGGCAAGCGCCGCATGCTGGTCATCAGCCTCGCGGTGATGGTCGTGGGATCGCTGGTCTGCGGCTTCACCAGCGACCTCGTCGTGATGATCGTCGGCCGTGCCCTGCAGGGCTTCGCCATGGGCGCCATCCCGCTCGGCATCGGCCTGATGCGGGACGAACTGCCCCGTGAGCGGCTCGGTTCGGCCCTGGCCCTGATGAGCTCCTCCATAGGCGTCGGCGGCGGACTCGCGCTGCCGGCAGCCGCCCTGATCGCCCAGCACGCGGACTGGCACGCCCTGTTCTTCGCCGCCGCCGGCCTGGGCGTCCTGTCGATCCTGCTGACGCTGACGGTCGTACCGGAGAGCGGCGTACGAGCCGAAGGCCGCTTCGACGTCGCGGGCGCCCTCGGGCTCTCCCTCGGCCTGGTCCTGTTCCTGCTGCCGATCACCAAGGGCAGCGACTGGGGCTGGAGTTCCGGTACGACGCTCGGCCTCTTCGGTGCCGCGCTCGTCGTGCTCGTCCTGTGGGGCCTGATGGAGCTGCGCATGAAGGCTCCGCTGGTCGACCTGCGTACCACCGTGCGCCGTGAGGTACTGCTCACCAACCTCGCCTCGATCATGGTCGGGGTGGCCTTCTACGCGATCTCGCTGGTCCTGCCGCAACTCCTCCAGCTGCCGACCGCCACCGGCTACGGCCTGGGCCGGTCCATGGTGGTCGCGGGGCTGTGCGTGGCGCCGCTGGGCCTGACGATGATGTTCACCGCGCCCGTCTACGCCCGGCTGTCGGCGCGGTACGGCCCGAAGCTCACCCTCATGCTCGGCATGCTGATCATCGCGATCGGCTACGGCGCGGGCCTCGGCCTGATGAACGCCGCCTGGCAGACCGTCATCATCTCGGTCATCGTCGGCGCCGGCATCGGCCTCGCGTACTCCTCCCTTCCGGCGCTGATCAACGGTGCCGTCGACCCGTCCGAGACGGGCGCGGCCAACGGCCTCAACACCCTGATGCGTTCGATCGGTACGTCGGTGTCGAGCGCCGTCATCGGCATGGTCCTCGCCGACACCGCGCACCACGTGGGCGGTGCGGCGGTCCCCACGATGCACGGCTTCCGCGTCTCGTTCCTCATCGCCACCGCGGCGGTCGCCCTCGGTCTGCTGCTCGCGATCTTCCTGCCGCGCAGCCGCCAGGTCTCCACCCCGCAACTGCTGGCCAGCAGCGAGGACGACCTCAGCCGGCAGGTGTCCGGGGCACCGGTCCCGGGGCCCCGGCAACCGTCCGGAACGGCAGTGGCAACCCCGCTGCAGTCGTCCGAAACGGCAGAAGCAGCCCCGCTGCAGTCGTCCGGAACGGTAGTAACAGCCCCGCTGCAGTCCTCCGGCTCAACCGTGGCAGCCCCGCTGCAGTCCTCCGGTGTGGCGATCCCCGCGCCCCGGCGGTCGTCCGGCACGGCGGTCCCCGCATCCCAGCCGGTCCCGGCCTCGGCCCCGGCCCCGGAGGCCCGGCCGGTGGCGGCGCCTCGGGCGTCCGGCGCCGGGTTCCGCGGTCGCGTCCTGGACCCGGCCGGCGCCCCCGTCCCCCGCGCCCGGGTGGCGCTGATCGACCGGCACGGGCGCCGGGCCGGCACCGCCCTCACCGACCACGACGGCCGCTACTCGGTCGCCGTCCCGGACGGCGGCGCGTACGTACTGGCCGCCATGGTCTCCGGCCACTCCCCGCGCGCTTCGGCAGCCGTGCACCACGGCGACGACCGCCCGGTCGACATCGACCTCGTCCTCACCACCACGGCCGCGACGGCGACCGCGGCCACGGCCACGACCACGCCCGCGGAACCCACGAGGCCGGAGGCCGGCAGCCGGTGAGCGGCACGTCCTGATGTCCGGCCGGCGGCTCACCCGCCGGCCGGGAGCCCGGGCACATCCGGGGAGCGGCCGGACGCGGACCAGACCCACCCCCTGGGGCACGGCACTAAGCCCGCCCCCTGGGGCACGGCACTAGGCCCGTCCCCTGGGGCACGCCTTGACCAGACGCACACCCGCGTTCTGCAGCGGCGCCAGGTCCGGTTCACGCCCCTGGGCCAGCGCCACGCGTACCTGCCCCGACGCCTCGCGGACCGCGGAGGCCGCCTCCTGGACCTCCGCGCCGGCCGACCGCTCCGTCAGCTCGGCGACGGCCTTGTCCAGGGCATCAACAGCTGCGTCCGCCCGCTGGTCGAGCGCGGACTCCAGTACGGCGTGCTGCAAGTCGCCGATGGCGTCGGACACCGCGAGTGCGAACTTCGCACACCCCACGGCCCTGTCCTGCCCCTCCGTCGGCTGACACCCCGTGAGCAGGGCGACCGCCAATAACACCGCCGCCCCGGCGCTTGCCGTCCGCTGCATGTCGTCACGTCCCTCCGGTGAACCGTGCGCCGCACCGCGAAGAGCAGGCCGCCGTGCGCCTGGCACGGCGCATCCTACGAACGACAGCCGCGCCCGGGGGAGGCCATTTTCCGCGCATCCGATCAGCGCCCGGAACAGGACACGTAGACGCCGACAGGGCCCCTCGGGGGCTCCCGTCGAATGCCGACTCGGCAGCACATTGCACCGTTGCAGTTGCGTCTACACGTCACCGCACGCCACCTGGACGATCGCCGACGTGCTCCAGAACACGCCGCTCGACGAGCCAGGTGCGGGGGCCAGGTCCCGCGAGCAACCACCTACCCGGTACCGAGTCGTCGGCCGCCCGTCACCGAGTCGTCGGCCGTCCGACACCGGATATGCGGCCGGCCCGTGCCGTACTCCTACGAGTGCGGCACGGGCCGGGCGATGCAGCGGATCCAGGCGCGTGCGGTCGTGCTGGATCAAGCGCCGTGGTACTGCATCAGGCGCGGTGGTACTGCTGCGCGACGTGCGGGTCGGCGCCCAGCTCGCGGGCGGCCTGCTGAGCGAAGTACGGGCTGCGCAGCAGCTCACGGCCGAGCAGCACCGCATCCGCCTCCCCATCGGCGACGATCTTCTCGGCCTGCTGCGCCTCGGTGATCAGGCCGACAGCGCCCACCGGCAGCCCGGTCTCCTTCTTCACCCGCGCGGCGAAGGGCACCTGGTAGTTCGGCACAGCCTCGATCTTCGCGTCCGGCGCGTTACCACCCGTGGAGGTGTCCAGCAGATCCACACCATGCGCCTTCAGCTCAGCAGCGAAGCGGACGGTCTCGTCGGCGGTCCAGCCCTCGCGCCCGTCCTCCGGGTTCTCGGTGAGCCAGTCGGTGGCCGAGATGCGGAAGAAGAGCGGCAGATCCTCGGGCCACACGGCACGCACCGCGTCCACGACCTCCAGCGCGAACCGCACCCGGTTCTCGTACGAGCCGCCGTACTCATCGGTGCGCCGGTTGGTGAACGGCGACAGGAACTCGTTGATCAAGTAGCCGTGCGCACCGTGAATCTCGGCGACCTGGAACCCGGCGTCCAGCGCGCGCCGCGCGGTCGCCGCGAACTGCTCCACGATCTCCTTGATCTCCGCCACCGACAGCTCCGCCGGCTCGGTCGACTTCCCGTCGAACGCCACCGCACTCGGCGCCACCGGCCGCCACCCATACCCCTCACCAGGAGCAATCGGCGCACCCCGATCCACCCAGGTCCGCTCGGTCGATGCCTTACGACCGGCGTGAGCTATCTGGATGCCGGCGACCGAACCCTGCGCCTTGATGAAGTCGGTGATGCGACGGAAGGCCGCGACCTGGGTGTCGTTCCACAGCCCCAGGTCATACGGGCTGATCCGCCCCTCGGGGCTGACGGCGGCGGCCTCGGTGATGATCAGGCCCGTGCCGCCGACGGCACGCGCAGCCAGATGCTGGAAGTGCCAGTCGTTGGGCGCCCCCTGCTCGGGGCCCTCCGGCGCCGCCGAGTACTGGCACATCGGAGCCATCCACAGACGGTTCGGAATGGTCAGCTGCCGGAGAGTGATCGGCTCGAACAGTGCGCTCACAACGGGCTCCCTGTACGTGAACGAGGGCGGGCTCGGCTCCGGACACAGCGACCCGAAGCCTTGGTACGACATCCATCGTAGTACGGCGAGTATCGAATGAAACAGACCACCCGACACTTCGACCAACCCGGCCGACTCGCCACTGAACTACGACACCCCTCGTACAACCGGGCACCGCCGGGGAACATTCCGCAACCAGCGCATCGAGACCCCCGTCACACGCCAGTCCAGGCTGCGACGTTCCGCTCCAGCGTGCAGCCGAGTCAACACGCTCAGCGACGGCTCAGGGCGCTGACCTGACCGCGATCACCAACAATCGCCGGAGCTGAGCGAGCACCTGACCTCATGAGCCGCCCCCTGACTCGGGCGTAGGCGGACGCCCCAAAGCAATCCCTGCGAGCGGGGAGCACACCGACGAAACTTCTCCACTTTCTGCGAGTACGGGCCATCCCCTCGGGTGCAGGCATGCCCCCCGCGGCATGACAGTGTCGGCCGGCCCGACGACGAGACACCATGACGAACCGCGCGAGGAGTCCGGCCGCCCTCCTCCAGAGCAGGTTGGTCCGACTGTGGTCGTTGGATGCCTGGCGCGACCTCTGGTGATGCGGGCCGTCCACCTCAATGACGCCAGCACACCCTTGTAAGTGATCAAGACATCTGACTCTCGCGTGTACCCGAGCGCCCACATCCCGGCCAGGGGAATGATCCCCATGGTTTCGTTGTACGGCATGGGCGCTTGCCGCACCATCAGCACTGGGTAGAGCCTGCACTCCCATCGGACGAACTGTGGTCGCTCATCGAGCCGTTGTCGCCCGAGCCGCCGCCGAAGCAGGTGGAAGGGCGGCCGCGGGCGCCGGACCGGCAGGCCCTGTGCGGGATCCTGTTCGTGCTGCACACCGGCATTCAGTGGGAGTACCTGCCGCAGGAACTCGGGTTCGGCTCGGGCATGACGTGTTGGCGCCGCCTGGCGGCCTGAAACGAGGCCGGTGTATGGGACCAGCTGCACCAGCTGCTGCTGAACAAGCCGCGGTCCAAGAACCAGCTGGACTGGTCCCGGGCGGTGATCGACTCCTCCCACGTCAGAGCGGCTCGACGGGGCCCAAAGGCGGCCCCAGCCCGGTCGACCGCGCACGCCCGGGCAGCAAGCACCACATCCTCACCGACGGCCAAGGCATCCCGCTCGCGGTGTCGCTGACCGGCGGAAACCGCAACGCGTCACGCAACTGCCTGCCTCTGTTGGAGAAGATTCCAGCGGTCACGGGAGTGGTCGGCCGGCCGCACAGGCGGCCGGACACGCTCTTCGCGGACCGCGGCTACGACCACGACAAGTACCGCCGACCCCTTCGGCAGCGCGGGATCCGGCCGGTGATCGCCGAACGGGACCGACCCCACGGCACCGGCCTGGGTACCTTCCGCCAGGTGGTCGAGCGGACGATCTCCTGGCTGCACGGCTTCCGACGCCTGCGCATCCGCTGGGAGAGACGCGACGACATCCACGAGGCATTCCTCGGCCTCGCCGTCTGCCTGATCACGCACCGACACGCCCAACTGACACGTCCAAAGGCTTTGTTGGGGTCAGTTCGAGGACGGCTCAGCATGGCCGCAGACCCGCCATCAGCGTTTCGATGCAGCCGGTGACGAGCGTGTCGAGCGGGAGGTCGCCGTTCATGCCCGTGGCGACGAGCACGGTCAGGCCCTGGAGGAGCGCCAGGAGGGTCATGTCGACCCGGCCGCTGGTGTCCGGGGCGATGTCACCGCGGTCGCGGGCCTCGTGCAGCAGTCGCAACGGTGCGGCGAAAGCCCGGTCGTTGGCAGCCGAAAGGGCATCATCGCGCGCCTCGCTCTTCGGGCGGTGCATCAGGGGCAGCAACGCGCGGTGTTCGACGGCGAACTCGACGTAGGTGCGGGCGAAGACCACGAGTCGAGCGGTGACGTCGCCCTCGGCGGTCTTCAGGGCCGCGTCGAGTCTGCGCCCCAGCCGCTCGTACCCCTCTTCGGCGAGCGCGTCCAGCAGTGCCGTCTTGTCGGCGAAGTGGCGGCGGGGCGCGCTGTTGCTCACTCCCGCTGTCCGTGCCAGTTCGCGCAGGGACAGGCCCTCGACGCCACGTTCGCCGAGGACGTTCTCCGCCTCTCGCAGCAGGGTGCTGCGCAGGTTGCCGTGATGGTAAGGCCGTACCGCGGTCATGGGGTCACCATAGTCCAATGTATTCATTGACTACAATGTATCCAATGAATACATTGAGGCTATGACCAACTCCCTCTCCACGGCACCTTGGACGGCCGGTCGACTGCCACCGCAGGACGGGCGCACGGTGATCATCACCGGCGCCAACAGCGGCATAGGCCTCGAAACGACCCGCGCCCTCGCTCGGGCCGGAGCTCACGTGATCATGGCCGTGCGGGACGTCGAACGCGCCCGGGCGCTCGCATCGCAACTGCCCGATACGATCGAACTGCGGCCGCTCGACCTCGCCGACCTCGCATCCGTTCACGCCTTCGCGGCCTCCGTCGACCACCCCTGCGACATCCTGATCAACAACGCGGGCGTGGCGAACGTGCCGCTGCGCCGGACCGCGGACGGCTTCGAGACCCACTTCGGCACCAACCACCTCGGTCACTTCGCCCTCAACAACCTGCTGCTGCCGAGGATCACCGACCGGGTGATCACCATCGCCTCCAACGCCCACAAGGGCGCCTCCCTGGACCTGAGCGATCCCAACTGGGAGCGTCGGAGCTACCGCTCCTCGGCCGCCTACGGCCAGTCCAAGCTCGCCAACCTGCTGTTCACCCTGGAACTGCAGAGCAGACTGACCGCGGCGGGCTCCACGGTGCGGGCCCTGGCCGCACACCCCGGGGCGGCGACGACCGGCCTGAACCGGCATCTCGGCCCGGTCATGAAGGCGGTCGCGGCGATCGCCGGCCGCTTCGTCATGCAGAGCGGGGCCGACGGGGCTCAACCGACCCTGTTCGCGGCCATCCGTGACCTGCCCGGGGCGAGCTACGTCGGCCCTGACGGTCGGGGCGGGCAGCGCGGCCGGCCCACGCTGGTCGCCCGCAGCACCGCCGCCCAGGACACGGACCTGGCGGCCCGGCTGTGGGAACTGTCCGAACGCCTCACGGCCACGTCCTTCCCCCTCGGGTGACGCCGAGCCGTGGACGACACAAGGGCACGAGACGGTCGTCCGTGCCGATCGACGCCGTCGCCGCCCGGAATTCCGGAGGAGAGAACTCCCAGGCGACCGACCCGAGGCGACGCCGGAGCGGCGTTCCCCTTGCATCTGCCGTGGCGCGTTCGTCGCCCCGGCGGAAGGGTCCGGCCCAGTAGCCGGCCCGCTCTGCGCTGTGTGGCCACGGCAGGGGAAGGCTGTCGCCGCCCAGGAGTTGCCGCCTCCGTGAGCGGTGACGGCGGGTTCGGGGCACCTGTCAGGTGACAGCGAGGGCGGCGGCGCGGAGGGCAGCCGCTACGCGGTTGACGGACTGCGTGGGACGGCGGCCGAGGCTGGCCAGGAGCAGTCGCCGTTGTTCCTGAGGGCCGCCGCGTACGGGGAGGATGCGGACGCCTTCGGGTGCGGCCGGGGCCAGGGCGGCGGGCACGGTGGTCAGCCCCGAACCGGCGGCGACGAGGTGGAGTTTGGCGAACCAGTCCCGGGCGGTGTGTGCGATGTCGGGTCGCTCGTCCAGACCCGGCCATACACCCATCAAACGGTCCTCGCCGGAGGAAGGGCCCGCGATCCAGCGCTGTCCCCGGAGGTCGGCCACGTCGACGAAGTCGCCGCGGGCGAGCGGATGGGTGGCGGGTACCGCCAGGCGCAGGGCGCGTTCGGTGAGTGTCTCCACCACGAGCGGGGGCGTCTCGGTGTCCGGCGGGCGGAAGGGGGGCGCCGAGCCGAGCAGGACCAGGTCCAGGCTGCCGGCGCGCAGGGCGCGTACCAGGACGGGGGTGGTGCCCTCGCGGCTGACGACCCGCAGGCCGGGGTCGGTGTGGCTGAGCTCGGTGAGGGCCCGGGGGAGGAGGACGGCTCCTGCGCTGGGGATCCATCCCAATCGGACGGTACCGGCCGCCGCGGGCAGGCCGGACAGTTCCCTGGCGGTCGCCTCGATCTCGTCGAGCACGACCGTCGCGTGGCGCAGGACGGTGCGGCCGGCCGCGGTCAGCCGCACTCCTTCGCGTCGGCGCTGCAGCAGTTGCGTGCCCGCGGCCCGTTCGATCGCTGCCACCTGCCGGGACACGGCGGACTGGGTGTAACCCAGTGAGGTGGCGGCCGCGGTGAAGGTCCGGTGCTCGGCGACGGCGCGAAAGACGCGCAGCGCGGTGAGGGAGACGTCCTCGATCATGACGATCACGCATACCAGATGTTCCGAACTCTCGTTGGACGCATGGTGCGCGGCGTTCTTAACGTGGCAGGCATGACCGCTTCTCGCATCGCTCTTGTCACCGGCGCCAACCAGGGGCTGGGCCGCGCCCTGGCCGAGGGACTGGCGGCCCGCATGAACGAGGACGATCTCGTCCTGCTCACCGGCCGCAACCGACAGCGGGTGGGGGAAGCCGCCCACGAGGTCGGCCGGTTGCCCGGCACTCGTGCCCGCGTCGAGGGCCACGTTCTGGACGTCACCGACACCGATGCCATCGCCCGTCTCGCCGGGGAGCTCCAGGCGCGTCACGGCGGGGTCGACGTCGTCGTGTCCAACGCGGTCGCCCGCCTTCTGCCCGAGGAGTCCCAGGCCGAGCGGGCCGATGAGTTCATCGACGTCTCCAACACCGCCACCCACGCGGTCCTGCGCGCCTTCGGCCCAGTCCTGCGCCCGGGCGGCCGGCTCCTGGTCGTGGCCAGCAGCCTGGGCACGCTCGGCCATCTCGATACCCGGCTGCACCACCTCTTCGACGGTGCGAGCCTCGACCAGGTCGAGTACGCCGTGGAGTCCTGGCGCAGCGCCGTCCACAGCAAGACGGCGCAGGAGGCGGGCTGGCCCCTGTGGCTGAACGTGCCGTCCAAGGTGGCTCAGGTCGCCGCCGTCCGCGCCGTCGCCGCCGAGCGCCGTGCACGCGACCTCGCCGACGGCACCCTGATCGCGGCCGTGTGCCCGGGCATGGTCGACACTGACACTTCGCGGCCCTGGTTCAGTGACCACAGCCGGGCCCAGACACCCGCCCGGGCCGCCGAAGCCGTGCTCGACCTGGTCTTCGCCGAGCCCGTGGACCCCGCCCTGTACGGCGAACTGGTGCGGTTCGGGAAGGTCCTGCCCTGGCGCGACGGCACACCCCCCGTGGAACAGGACCGGATGCTCATCCCCTGACCCGCTGGCCCCCTGAACACCCCTGAACACGCTGAGTCGTCGCGCCGGCTTGAAGACACGGCCGGCTCGAAGGCATGGCCTGCTCCGAAAACACAGCACATCAAGGAGTTTGTCCATGAGCCCCCTCACCACCCCCTTCGGTTTCTCCAGCACGACGGACGAGGTGACGCAGGGCGTCGACCTCACCGGCCGTCGTGCGGTGGTCACCGGTGCCTCGTCGGGGCTCGGCGCCGAGACGGCCCGGGCCCTGGCTGCCACGGGCGCGGAGGTCACCCTCGCCGTGCGGGACGTCGCCTCCGGAGAACGCGTCGCCAAGGACATCACCGCCTCCACCGGACGTCACGAGGTGCACGTGGCGCACCTGGACCTGTCCGACCCCGCGTCCGTCACCGCCTTCACCGCCGCCTGGCGCGGCCCGCTGCACGTCCTGGTGAACAACGCGGGCGTCATGGCCTGCCCCGAGCGGTACACCGAGCAGGGCTGGGAGTGGCAGTTCGCCACCAACCACCTGGGGCACTTCGCTCTCGCCACCGGCCTGCACCGGGCGCTGGCCGCCGACGGCAACGCGCGTGTGGTCGCGGTGAGTTCCTCCGGTCACCAGCGCTCCCCGATCGTGTGGGACGACGTGAACTTCGCCTTCCGCCCTTACGATCCGTGGCTCGCCTACGGCCAGTCCAAGACCGCGAACGTCCTCTTTGCCGTCGAAGCGACCCGCCGCTGGGCCGCGGACAACATCACCGTCAACGCGTGCATGCCCGGAGCCATCCACACGAACCTGCAGAGGCACACTTCCGGGCGCGGCAGTGGGCTGGTCCCCGACCATCTGATCAAGACGGTCGAGCAGGGAGCGGCGACCTCCGTCCTGCTCGCCGCCTCACCGCTCCTCGACGGCGTGGGTGGCCGCTACTTCGTCGACTGCAACGAGAGCGACGTCGTCGACCGCCGCACCGGCACCTTGCACGGCGTCGCCCGCTACGCCGTCGCCCCGGACAACGCCGGGCGCCTGTGGGACCTGTCGCGGGAACTCCTCGCACAGGCCCGCTGAGCACCTTCGCCGGACACGACCGCGCGCCACCGTCAGCACGCGGTCGTCACCCGGTCTCCGGCCGGTCCTCGACTGATCTCCGATGATCTCCGGCCGGTCCTCAGCGCTGCGGCTGTGCGCGCAGCCCGTCGAGGATGAGCGCGAGCATGCGCGGAGCGCGGTCCTCGGGGACGGCGGCGGCACGCCAGAGCGCACCGGTGAGCTGGAGGAAGTCACCGGGGTCCGCGTCCGCGCGGATGCTCCCGTCCTCCTTGCCGGCGTCGAGGAGCTCGGTGATGGCGGTGATGACCGGGCCGTAGCTCTGTTCGCTCATCGCCTGGTGCGCGCTGGGGCTGAGGGCCTCGCCCAGGCCGTGCTTCCTGCGCATGGCCTCGACCAGATCGAGCGTCCAGGCGCGCAGCGCCTCCAGGGGCGGCAACTCGGCGAGCAGGTCGGGCACGGTGCCGGTGATGCGGGTGACCTCGTCCTGGTAGACGGCCAGGACCAGCGCCTCGCGGGTGGGGAAGTTGCGGTACAGCGTGCCCGGCCCGACACCGGCGCGCTGGGCGATCTGGTTCATCGACGTGCCGCCGTCCTCGCCCAGCGCCTCGCGGGCGGCAGCGAGGATGCGTGCCCTGTTCTCACGGGCGTCGGATCGGACCACGAGATCTCCCCTTGCTAAGTGGAGAACTCTCCACTACGTTATTCGGAGAGTTCTCCACTTACTTTAGAGGGGCACCATGCACTACATCAAGCTCGGCACCACCGGCCTGGACGTGTCACCGATCGCCATCGGCGCCATGACCTACGGCGAGCCCGACCGCGGGCACCCCGTCTGGTCGAAGGGCGAGGAGGAGGCCCGCCCGCTCATCAAGCACGCCCTGGAGGCGGGCATCAACTTCTTCGACACCGCCAACCTGTACTCCAACGGCTCCAGCGAGGAAATTCTCGGCCGCGCACTGAAGGACTACGCCGACCGCGACGCCGTGGTCATCGCCACGAAACTACGTCACCCGATGCGCCCGGGCCCGAACGGACGCGGACTGTCACGCAAGGCGATCATGACGGAGGTCGACCACTCCCTGCGCCGCCTCGGCACGGACTACATCGACCTCTACCAGATCCACCGCAACGACCACTCCACCCCCTGGGAGGAGACCCTCCAGGCCCTCAGCGACCTGGTGCAGGCCGGCAAGGTCCGCTACCTCGGCGCCTCCTCCATGCACGCCTGGGAGTTCGCCAAGGCCCTCCACCTGCAGAAGCAGCACGGCTGGGCGCGGTTCGTGTCGATGCAGAACCACTACAACCTCCTCGCCCGCGAAGAGGAACGGGAGATGATCCCGCTGTGCCTGGACGAAGGCGTCGGCACCCTCATCTGGTCCCCCCTGGCCCGCGGCCGCCTGGCCCGGGCCTGGGACGACGCCCGCACCACCCAACGCTCCGAAACCGACGCGGCCTACGCCGATCTGCTCTACGCACCCGCACAGGAAGCCTCCAACAAGGCGATCACCGACGCGGTCGGCCAGGTGGCCGACGCGCACGGCGCGAGCCGCGCCCAGATCGCGCTCGCCTGGCTGCGCCGCCAGCCGGTGGTCACCGCGCCCCTGGTCGGCGCCGGCTCCATCCGCCAGATCGACCAGGCCGTGGCCTCCCTCGACATCGACCTCACCGACGACGAGGTGCGCACCCTGGAAGCCCCGTACACCCCGCGCCACGACTGGCAGGGCGTCTCCGACGAAGCCGAGCTGGAGGCCATCCGCCGGCGCATCCCCGGCATGGCGCTGTCATGAACACCGGCTGGGTGGTCTACGGCATCCTCCTGGCCGTCGGCGCGTTCCTCGTGTTCGACCCGCGCAAGGGCATCCACCCGACCACTGCCCGCGACACCCCCACCCACCCCCTTCCCACCCACGCCACCAGCTGAGGAGACACCCATGACACCCGTACTGGTCACCGGAGGAACCGGATTCATCGGAAGCTGGTGCATCCTCGCCCTGCTCGACGCCGGCCACACCGTCCGCACCACCGTCCGCGACCCACAGCGCGAACCGGCCTTGCGCTCCCGGCTGCACGAGGCCGCCGTCTTCGACGACGACCGGCTCACCGTCGTACGCGCCGACCTCCAGCACTCCGACGGCTGGGACGCCGCCGTAGCCGACTGTGAGCACGTCCTCCACGTCGCTTCACCCACCCTGCGTCACACCCCCGCAAGCGACGACGACCTGGTCGTCCCGGCCCGCGAAGGGGTCCTGCGCGTCCTGCGCGCCGCCCGTGACGCAGGCGTCCGCCGTACCGTGCTGACCAGCGCCTTCGGCGCCGTCGGCATCGGACACCCCCCACGCTCCACCCCGTTCACCGAGGAGGACTGGACCGACATCGACGCCGATATCCCGCCCTACCAGCGTTCCAAGACCCTCGCCGAGCGTGCCGCCTGGCAGTTCATCCAAGAGGAAGGCGGCGGTATGGAACTGACCGCCGTACACCCCGTGGGCGTCTTCGGCCCCCTCCTCGGCCCCGACGACCCGCCCTCCCTGCGCCTGGTCCGCAGGATGCTGGAGGGACGCGTCCCCGCCTGCCCGCCCTTCGGCATGGGCTACGTCGACGTCCGCGACGTCGCCGACCTGCACGTGCGCGCCATGACCGACCCCGCGGCCGCCGACGAACGCTTCCTCGCCGTCGCGGGCCACAGCCTGCGCGTCGTCGACATCGCCCGCATCCTGCACGACCGCCTGGGCGAACGCGCCGCCAAGGCCCCGACCCGCGAACTGCCCGTCTGGCTCACCCGGGCCCTGGCCACCGTCAACCCCGAACTGCGCCTGCTCAAGCACCAGCTGGGCCGCGACCTCGACGCGACCGGTGCGAAGGCGGAGAAGCTCCTCGGCTGGAAGGCGCGTCCGATCGAGGACACGATCGCGGACACCGCCGAAAGCCTGCTCGCCCACGGCATCGGCGCATGACCTCGTCGGCTGCCTCATCACACAGAACGGTCTCGACGCGAAGCGGCGCAGTTGGTCCTGAGCCGGGCCCGCAAAGTGCTGGCGACGCTGGCCTGTTCGTGGTGCGACGCCCATGAACCGACCGATGAATCGTGGGCGGCGATCGACCCGTTGCTGGCCCTGCCTCGGATGGGCAGGCCAGTGCGAGACCCCCTGGCTGCGTGAGGGCCGCGTGATGAACAAGCACGCGACGGCGCGCCCAGTGAAGGCGCAGCAGTGTCGAACACGGTGGAGTCGTTGACATTGCCCGGCGTGACCACGACAGCCAGGGGCAGACCGCGCCCATCCGCCGCGAGGTGGACCTTGGTGAAACCGCTTTTGTTAACGCCAGTTAGGGCCGTTGGCCGAGCGCAGTTGCTTCCGCCAGTCCGCGCTGGGGGCCGGGACCACCGGACAGATGCGGATTGTCTCGATGCAGATCGCAGCCCGCCTCGGCGTGACGGCACGCATGCCGTCTTGCGTGCCGTCTTGCATGCGCATCAGCACGTTCTCAGTGAACTGTTGGACGAGGTGCGGTTCCACTGTGAAGAAGACCCTGTACGCATCGGGCTCGTAGTCTCCCGAGTTCCACGGAGATAGATCGACGGAGATCACGTTTGTGGCGGTTATGGCGGCTTCGGCACCACCCTGCTGATGAAGGAGGGTGGCAGCGTCCAGGCCGCGCTCGGCCGCCGCAGTGTGTCAGCGGGCATCACGAATCGAGTACAGCGGCGACGGCCTCGATCTCGACGAGCTGGTCCTTATAACCCAGCACAGTGACACCCATCAAAGTGCTGGGAACATCATGGTCAGCGAACGAGTCCCGGACTACCTCCCAAGCAGCCACCAAATCCTCCCGACGGGCCGATGCCACGAGAACCCTCGTACTGATGACGTCCTGAAGGGACGCGCCGGCGGCAGTGAGAGCAGCCTGCATGTTCTCGACGGCCTTCAGCGCCTGACCTGCGTAGTCCCCGATCGCTGCTGTCGAGCCGTCGTCGTTCAGTGGACACGCCCCGGCAAGGAAGATCAGGCGGGACTCGGCAGGCGCCGTAGCTGCATAAGCGTACTCGGCGACGTCGGACAGGGAAGCGGAGCGGATCAGAGTGATGGCACGAGCCACGGTCGTTGAGTCCTTTCCCATCGAGTGTTGAGCCCGGACATCCTGCCAACGGCGCGTTGGCGCCGTCTTCCCTTTTTTGCTGTTTCACGGCACCGTCGTCATGCCCGGTCGACACGCGCGAAGCCGGTGATCATCAACTGACTTCAGAACCCGTCGGGAAACGCTGTTCCTGGAGATCAACGAAGCCAGCCAACGACCAGACTTGGGTCAATGAGCACATCGGTGAAGATCCTTCTGGCCTGTCGTGCCTTCGCTCCCGGACCCGGCGTTGCTTCTTCCTCATCAACGCGGACAGTCAGGAGTGGGTGAGGGACCAGCCGTCGGCCGCGAAGCCCCCACAGAACGACGGCGTCTCCACCAATGCCTTCTGCTCCGTGAACGAGGGCGGGCTCGGCTCCGGACACAGCGACCCGGAGCCTTGGTACGACACGCATCGCGGTACGGCAACCATCGAACTAGCGAGACCGCTCGACGAGTCACTCGACGAGTCACTCGACGAAGAGATGCTCAACTACGACGCTCTTCGTACCGCCGAGTCCCACCGAGGAGCATTCCTCACTGTCATCCCGCGTGGCCCAGGACACGCACGGGGTCGGTCACGGCCAGCGCACTCCGCCGAGCAAACAAGCGGACCCTTGGTCCATATGTTGAGAGAAGCCCGAGATGGAGGTCGGGCGATCGAACGCCCTCCAGTCACACTGAACCGTTGCGTCGCTGTGCATCGCGCGGGCCATGACGTCGTGGTCGCATGCCTTGGCGCCCCGCCGGGAGAGCTGCCCGAGGGCGGTCGTCACGTCCGCTTCGCTTGGGCCGGACCCGGAGACGTTCCGGGCGATGGCGCAGCGGATGTCCGAATGGTCGACGTTGCTGGCCAGCGGGTTCATGCGGGATTCCATCAGCGGCGGTCGGCACGGGCGGACGAGATCGCGGACGAGTGGCTGTGAACAGCCGCGACGTGCGAGTGCACACGACCGATGACCCGGGCCTGATCGTCGCGAAGTTGTGGGACCAGCCGATGGTCACCCGTAGAGCGAGCGGGCTCCCGGGCTGTCGTCCTCGAAGCGTTGGCCCGCGGCGATCTCCTCGCCGACCACCGACCAGACGGTGTCGTCGTCCTGGAAGGGAAGCGGGTCGATGCTGCTCGTCTCCTGCCGAATGCGCTCGACCTCGCGCTCCAGGCGTTCGAAGTCGGCATCCTCGTTGCCGTCGTCGCCGATAGCGCCGTCGCCACCGTTATCGCCGTCGTCGCCGCTGAAGGTGAACTCGTCGAGCAGGCGCTGGAACCGGAGGGTGACCTGGACGAGCGAGGAGACGTCCGCGTGGAGCTCCTGCACGGTCTCCTCGTCGGCGTCAAAGGCGTGCACCTTGCCGGAACCGGGGTCGAGGGCGAGGTGGGCGTTGAGCAGCCAACCGATGACGGGCCAAGCGCCCGCTTCCTGTGAGGCGTCGTCGAAGTCCGCGACGTCGACGACATCCCGGACGAGGGGCAACCGACCGGAGTCCTCGTCGGGCTCACGCAGCAGGAGCGTTCCGGTGGGGACGCCCACGGTCTGCAGGAGGCGGGCGCCCTTGGTGTCCGCGGTGGAGAGCGGGAAGGCGGTGGCGGGCAGGGTCGCGAGCCGGTCCTCGCCGAAGATGTCGGCGAGTTCGCTGCGGGTGACGTCGAAAAGCACTGCCGGGACTCCGAACTCGGCGGCGGCACGGGCGCCGTGGGACTCGTGGTGGACGGAAACAGTCACCGCAACAGCGTTGCGGATCGAGGCGCTGCGCTTCCGATGACTCCGATGACTCCGATGACTCCGATGACTCCGATGACTCGAAGTCGCTGCCTCGCGCACATATTGCCACTTTTCCGTACGGGGCAACGGGCATCGGGCAACGGGCAACGGGTAACGGGCATCGCGTGGATCGAATGGATGGAGTTCCGCATCTCCGACCCGTGGACAATGTGGGCCATCCTCACCGCCGGCCGCGCGCCTCCCCTTGCGCTGTAACAGCGCCGCCGCCTCCCCGCCGGGTCCACCGTCTACCCGGTCACCTTCGGCCTGACCCAGGACATAGCCCAAGACATAGCCCAGGTCATGACCCAGGACACGGCCCACGGCACCGGCACGGGGTCGGTCGCCCGGGGCCGCGGTCGCAGTTGTTCGGTCAGCGGCTCGGTTGGGCTCAGGCTTGTCATCGTATGATGACATCGCTTGATGACATGACATGACATGACGTGCCGTGGCATGCCATGACCGGACGGCCGGCTCGACAGGAGGAATCCGCTGTGCACGACGCAGGTACGACCCGCTCGCGGAGGGAGCGGGCGCTGGTGCCGGTGCTGCTCTCGGTGGGGATGCTGGTGGCGATCATCAGCAGTCTGGGGGCGCCGCTGATCCCGACGATCGCGCGGGTCGACCATGTGTCCCTGGACGTGGCTCAGTGGTCGCTGACGGTGACGATGCTGGTGGGCGCGGTGGTCACGCCGCTGATGGGGCGGCTCGGCGACGGGCCGCAGCGCCGCCGGGTCATCCTCGGCGGGCTGGCGCTGACCCTCGTGGGCAGTCTGCTGGCGGCCCTGCCGTCCGGCTTCACCGGCCTGGTCGTGGGGCGCGCGCTGCAGGGCATCGGTATCGCGCTCACCCCGCTGGCCATGGCCACCGCGCGGGACGCCCTGCCGCCCGAACGCGCCCGGCACGCGGTGGCAACCCTCTCCCTCACCTCCGCCGCCGGCGTGGGGCTGGGCTACCCGCTCACCGGCGTACTCGCCCAGTACCTGGGACTGCACGCCGGCTTCTGGTTCGCGGCGCTCGCCGCGGCACTCGCGCTGGCCGCCCTCGCCTTCGTACTTCCCCCGTCGCCGCGGCGGCCCAAGAATCCGCTGGACGTCCTCGGCGCGGTGCTGCTGGCCGCGGGGCTGGCCGGGCTGCTCTACGCGACCACGGTGGGCGGTCGCTGGGGCTGGGCGTCGGGCCGGCTGCTCGGCCTGGTCGCGGCCTCGGTGCTGCTGCTGGCCTGGTGGGTGGTGCACGAGTTGCGTACCGCCCATCCCCTGGTCGACATGCGGTTGGTCCGGGACCGGTCGGTGCTCGCCTCCGACCTGACCGCGCTGCTCTCCGGTGTGGGCATGTACGTGATGCTGTCGATGGTGCCCCAGTACATCCAGACACCCGAGTCGGCCGGTTACGGTTTCGGCGCCTCGGTCGTGGTAGCCGGCCTGATCCTGACACCGTTCTCGGTGGCCAGCATGGTGTCGGGCCGCCTCGTCAGGCTGGTGTCCCGCACCGTCCCGCCCGGCCGGCTGCTGCCCCTGGGCTGCCTGATCTGCCTGTGCGGCACCGCGCTGTTCACCGGTGTCCGCGGCGGTCTCTGGGAGGCGTTCGTCGCCATGGGGCTCATCGGCCTGGGCGCCGGTGTCACGATGTCCGTGATGCCGGCGCTGATCGTGGGTGCGGTACCGGCGCACGAGACGAGCAGCGCCATGAGCTTCAACCAGGTCGTGAAGTACATCGGGTACTCCGCGGGCAGCGCGTTCAGCGCGGCCGTCCTCGCGGCACATCCCGGAGCCCAGGGGCTGCCCGCCGAACACGGCTACCAGGTCGCCGGGCTCGCCGGCTGCGCGGTCTGGGTGATCACCGCCCTCACCGGGTACCTGCTGGTCCGCACCCGGCGCCCCGCCACGCCGTCCCGCAGGGCGTCCGAGTCCGGTGAGACGGTGGCGGGCGGCGGGTCACGTAGGGTGATCGCCACGGGGCCCGGCCCCGAAGGAACGGCGGGCGCGGAGGACACGGAGGCACAGCGGTGAGCGGGACGCAGGAGGCACGCCGCAGGGACTCCGCGCGCAGTCGCGAGTCGCTGCTGCGGGCGGCGGGCGAGCTGTTCGCCGAGCGCGGCTTCGACCGCACCACCACCCGGGACATCGGCCGCCGCGCGGGCGTGGACCCGGCCCTCATCGCCCGCTACTTCGGGGGCAAGACGCAGCTGTACCTGGCCACTGTCGAGGCCGAACACGGCGATTCGGACCCGGGTGACCTGCTCGACCCGGAACGGCTGCTGTACATCCTGAAGCGGGCCGACCACCGCGGGCTCGTCCCCGTCCTCCAGGTCGCCGTCCAGCACCTGGCCGAGCCGGCGGCGGAGGGGGCCGCCCGCGCCGCGCTCCACGAGCGGCTGGTGAAGCCCCTGCACCGACGGTTCGTCGCGGAGGGGCGGGACCGGCCCCGGCTGCGCGCCGAGATGACGGTCGCGGCGATCATCGGGATCGCGCTGGGCCGGCGGTCCGGTGCCTTCGACGAGCTCGGCGAGGTGGCACCGGACGACCTGTGCGGCCTGCTGCTCGACACGCTCACGGCGGGGCACTGACACGGCCGGAGCAGCCCGCTGTGCAGCAGCCGCAGGAGCTGCCGGGTCTGCAGCAGCTGCAGGAGCTGCCGGATCAGGCCAGCTCGAAGCCGTGGTAGTGGGCCGTCGCCACCCCGTCCCCGATCTGCCGGTACGTGCCGACGCCGCCGATGAACGGCATGAACACGCGTTGTTTACCGGGGATGTTGGCGCCCATGTACCACGATGCGGCCTGCGGCATCAGGGTGCGGGCCGCGAGATCGTTGGTGGTGTTCACCCAGTTGTCCTCGGCCTCGGGCGCCGCCTCCATGCGGTGCAGCCCGTGCGCGCGGAGGTGTTCCAGCGCGCGGGTGATCCAGTCGACGTGGTACTCGATGGAGGTCATCATGTTGGACAGCACCGACGGGCTCTGCGGGCCGGTGATGGTGAAGAGGTTCGGGAAGCCGGCCGACATCAGGCCCAGGTAGGTACGCGGACCGTGGGCCCACTTCTCGCGCAGGGTCGGGCCGGTGCCGCGGATGTCCATGGCGGTCAGGGCACCCGTCATCGCGTCGAATCCGGTGGCGAGGACGATCACGTCGCACGCGTGCTCGCGCTCGTCATCCGCCTCGCCCGCCTCGCCCATGACGCCCGTGACGCCCGTGACGATGCCGTGCTCGGTGATCCGGCGGATCGGCTGCTCGTTGAGGTCGACCAGTGACACGTTGGGCTGGTTGTAGACCTCGAAGTAGCCGGTGTCGACGCACATCCGCTTGCTGGCTATCGGGTACGTACGCGGCGTCAGCTTCTCCGCGAGCTGCGGGTCCTCGACCTTCGCACGGATCCGATCGCGCACGTACTCGGCGGCGATCTCGTTCGCCCGCGCGTCCCGGAGGATGTCCTTGAACGCGCTGGAGAAGCACAGGCCGCCGTCGGCCCACCGGGTGTCGAACTCGCGCCGGGCCTCTTCCGCCGGGGTGTCCGCCAGCAGGAGCGTGCCTTCCGGGCAGCCGAACCCGGTGCGCGACATCCGGCTGTGCTCCCGGATCTCGGAGTAACGCTTCCTGGCGTCGGCGAGCCGCTGCGTGTTGGGGCCGTTGTGGGCCGGTACGGCGTAGCTCGGCGTGCGCTGGAAGACGGTGAGTTCCCCGACGACCGGTGCGATCGCGGTGATCGTCTGCAGTCCGGACGAACCGGTGCCGATGACGGCGACCCGTTTCCCCGCCAGGTCGACGCCTTCGTGCGGCCAGCGCGACGTCCGGTACACCTCGCCCGCGAAGTCCGTCAGCCCGTCGAACTGCGGCCGGGAGGGCACCGAGAGGCAGTCGGTCGCCGCGATCACGTACCGCGCGGTCCGGGACGCGCCGTCGTCCGTCGTCACCGTCCAGCGGCCCGCCTCGTCGTCCCAGTCCAGCCGCTCGACACGGGTGCCGAAGGTGATGTCCTCACGGAGGCCGTACCGGTCCGCCACGTGCTGCGCGTAGGCCAGCAGCTCCGGCTGCGCGGCGTAGCGCTCGCTCCAGTCCCACTCGTCCTGGAGCTCCGGGTCGAAGGAGTAGGAGTACTCGACCGATTCGATGTCGCAGCGCGCGCCCGGGTAGCGGTTCCAGTACCAGGTGCCGCCGACGTCGTCGCCGGCCTCGATGATCCGGGCGTCGTGACCGAGCTCGCGCAGCCGGTGCAGTTGGTAGAGGCCCGCAAAGCCGGCGCCGATGATGAGGACGTCGTGGTCGGGAGCGGTGCCCGGATGGGGAGCGGCGTCCTGATCGGGAGCGAAGCCCTGTGTGGTACCGGACAGGCGGTCAGGCATGGCTGCTCACGCTTCCCTTGTCGCACGAGGTGTACGAGGTGTACGAGGTGTCGCGCGCGGCGACGCAGCGGTTGATGTGGTCGGCGACGAGGTTCAGGCCTGCCTCCTGGCCGGGGAGGATGTTCGCCATCTGGAAGTACGCGTGCATCTGGCCCTCGGCCTCCGCAAGGGTGACCGGCACTCCCGCGTCCTCCAACGCCTTGGCGTACGCGACGCCTTCGTCGTGCAGGGGGTCGTACTGGGCCACGTACACCAGCGCCGGTGGCAGACCCGTGTGGCTCGCGGCGCGGAGTGGGGAGGCGTCGGGGTGGGTGCGGGCCGCCTCGTCCGCGAGGTAGTGCCCCCAGAACCACAGCATGGTGTCCCGGCCGAGCAGCAGCTGGTTCTCGGGCGCGAGGTAGGACGCCGTGTTCGTGTCGCAGTCGGTCACGGGGTAGATCAGGATCTGGTGGTCGATCCCCGGCCCCGCCTTGTCGCGCGCCCACAGTGTCATCACCGCGGCGATGTTCCCGCCGGCGCTGTCCCCGGCGACGATCAGCGGGGCGCCTTCGGGCGCCAGCTCGGCGGCGTGCTCGGCCACCCATTCCAGGGCCGTGTAGCTGTCCTGGATCGCGGTCGGGAAGGGGTGTTCGGGGGCCTTGCGGTAGTTGACGAGCACCACGGTCGACTGCGTGGCGTTGGCCAGCCGGCGGCCCACGTGGTCGTACTGCAGGTCGATGTCGCCGAGGACCCAGCCGCCGCCGTGGTAGTAGACGATGATCGCCCGCGATGTGCCCTCGGGCGCGAGCACGCGGACCCGGAACCGGCCTCCCTCGCCGTCCAGCCGGAGGTTCCGGACGGCGCCGACCGCCGGTCCCGGCCCGCTCAGCCCGGCCAGGATCGGCCCGCTCAGCCGGGCGATGGCCGGTGTCGACTCGTGGATCGCCGGGCCGTCGGTCTCGGCCAACTGAGCCAGGAATGCGTGGGATACGGGTTCCAGCGGCATGACACCTGCTCCTTCATCGGTGCGTCTGCGCGTCGTCCGCGCATCGTCCGCGCGTCGTCTGCGCGTCGTCCGCGCGTCGTCCGCGCATCGTCCGCGCGGTCACGGGCTCCGGCGCACCACCGTAAGGTCGTTTCCCGCCGAACGGCAGAGCACGTCCCGCCCTGGCTCTACCCGACAGGCGGATTCCGTCATCCGCCGCGCTGCTCGGGCAGCGGTTTCCGCAGCAGGTGAACGCCGGTACAGGAGGCCAGTACGGCCACGCAGGCCGTGAAGGTCAGGCCCGCGCCGCGGAGGCCGAGGGCGACGGTGAGGGCACCGACGCCGACGACCGGGAGGGAGATCCCGGTGTAGGCGACGACGAAGAAGGTGGAGATGGTGCCGCCGCGGTGTTCGGCGGGCGCGGCGGCCGCGACGGACGTGAGTGCCGCGCGGAAGGCGAGCCCCTGACCGAGGCCGCCGCACACGGCGCCGGCGACGAGCAGCGGCAGCAACTCGGCGACGAGCGAGCCGGCCACCATCGCGAGGCCGGCCACGAGGACGAAGCAGCCGTACGGGAGAGCCCGGCGTGCTCCCAGTTTCTCGGTCAGCGACTGGCCCGCCGTCGAGCCCAGAAACACCGAGAAGACCACCGCGCCCGACACCGCCAGATTGGTCACGCCCAGCGGCCCGGACACGAAGGCCGGGGTCACCGCCGTGGACAGCCCCAGCAGCGAGAAGCCGGCGAAGGCGGCAAAAGCCGAGGGCCCGAAGACGCTGCGGGCCTCGGACGGTACGACCACGCCCTGCGGGGTGAGGCGCGGCCACCGCTCGGGGTGGTCGACGGTCTCGGGCAGCAGCGCTACCAGGACGCACGCCACGACGAGCAGCGCCAGGTGGGCGAGGAAGGGCAGGCTGAGCGGCCACGGCGCGTACTGGGCGAGGATTCCGGCGAGCAGCGGGCCGCAGCCGAGGCCGCCCATGTTCGCGGCCGCGGCGGCGAACCCGGCGCGCGACTTCTTCTCCTCCGGGGCCAGTTCGAGCACCGCGGCGGTGGCCGCGCCGCTGAACAGGCCGGCGGAGAAGCCGGAGAGCAGCCGGCCGGCGAAGAGCAGCGGCAGGCCGCCCTCGCTCAGGAAGCACACGGCGCTGAGCGCGGAGAAGGCCAGCGCCGCGAAGAGGACGGGGCGGCGGCCGACCCGGTCGGAGTAGTTGCCCGCGAGCAGCAGGACGGCGATGACGCCGACCGCGTAGACGGCGAACACCACCGTCACCATCAGCTCCGAGAAGCCGAGCTCCTGGCGGTACAGCCCGTAGAGCGGGGTGGGCAGCGTGGTGCCCGCCATGCCCACGGCGAACACGGCCGCCGCTGCCGGATAGCCGGGGCGCCGGCCCGCATCATCACGAACGATCATGCCCCCACGGTACGAGCCGGTCGCGCTCCGGTGCGTCAGCTCACGCCCGCCGTGGCGGCCACCGCGTCCTCGACGAGCCGGTCCAGGCCGGGCAGGGCGTGGGAGCGGCGCTGCAGGGAACGGGCGCGGGCGCGGCAGACACGGTCCTCCAGCACGGACCGTACGGCCGTGGCCAGCGATTCGCGCGTGAGGTCTTGGACGTCGATGCGGCGGCCGACGCCGATCTCCTGCAGCCGGGCGGCGTTGTGGGACTGCTCGGCGAAGAGCGGTACGGCGACCATGGGCACGCCGGCGGCCAGCGCCTCGCGGGTCCCGTTGAACCCGGCGTGCGTGATGAACGCGTCGCTCGACCGCAGCAGCAGTTCCTGCTGGACGAACGAGGCCAGGTGCACGTTGTCGGCGCGGGCCCCGGTCCACTCCCCCGGTTCGTTGCCGGCACCGAGCGCGACGACGCCGGTGACCGGAAGTTCGCCGAGCGTCTCGATGATGATGTCGAGGAGGCGCGCGGCCCCGTCGCCGGGGAAGTGCGCTGCGTTGGAGCCCAGGGTGGCGAGGACGAGCGGGCGGTCGGCGGGCAGCCCGGCGATCTCCGGGTCGAGGGTCTCCTCGGTGGGCGCGGGCACGCGGTAGTAGTGGGCGCTGGGCAGCCGGTGCGCCTCGGGGTAGAAGTCCTCCGGTACGACGCCGGCCCGGAAGGTGCGGAAGACGTGCCAGGGCTCGCCGACCGGTTCCAGGCCCAGTTCGACGCGCTGCTTGTCGAGCTCCTCGGTGACGGCCGGGTGGGCGTACGGCGCCATCGGGCCGATGTCCAGCACGCCGTGCGGGATGCCGAGCCGTTCGGCGGCCAGGTAGCCGCCGAACTCGGTGGACTCGTGCAGGATCAGGTCCGGGCGCCAGTCGCGGCACACCTCGATCAGGTCACGGGCGGCGGGGCCGGCCAACCGGCCCACGAAGGCTCGCGCGAAGAACTCCGGCTCCAGCTCGATGGTGACCGAGCCGAACCGGCGCATGTCGGCCGGCGGTCGCAGGTCGCCCCGTTGCATCACCTCCGCGAGCCCCACCACGTTCGGCAGCCGCACCGCGGTCAGCCCACGCCGCTCGATGTGGTCCGCGACGGCCGCGCCGGTCGCGACGGCCACCTCGTGACCCGCCCGCCGGGCGTGCTCGGCCGCCGGCAGGACCAGCGGCGCGAGGTGCGAATAGCTGGCCTGGGCGGAGAAAAGGATGCGCATGACGCTTCGCTCCCTCGGACGCCGCGCAGCCGTCATCCGAGACGTACGCGGCTGGGACTCGGGAAAAATCAACAACTGTTGAGCAGCCTAACCGTCCGGATTCCGGAGCCTTTGACCGGGGCGCGCACGGTACCGCGCAGTGACGGATGCGTCACTGAAACACTCGAACCGTGTCCCGCTTCGCCCGGTGCGGGCATCTTGGGCTCATGCCGCAGAACTCGCCCAAGACGCGTAACTTATCCATGCCGCCGCGCACGGCGTCCGGTGCGCGGACCACGGCGCCGACGGACGCACGCTCCAGGGCGGCCACGCCTGATCGGCCGTCACCTCCTGCTGCCGGGCCCGGCACCGCCCGGCTGGCCGGCATCGACCTCGCCCGCGGCCTCGCGGTACTGGGCATGTTCGCGGCCCACTTGGGCCCCGACCCGTCGGACGGCGGCCCGACGGGTTTTCTCATGGAGCTCGCGCGGGGCCGCTCCTCCGCCCTCTTCGCCCTGCTCGCCGGCTTCTCCCTCGTCCTCATCACCGGCCGCCCCGAACCCCGCACCGGGCGCGCGGGCCGGCAGGCCATGACGCGAGTGGTGATCCGCGCCGTCATCCTGCTGGCGCTGGGGACGGCGCTCACCGCGCTGGACACCTCCATCGACGTGATCCTCGCCTACTACGCGCTGGCGTTCGTCCTGATCCTCCCCCTGTACCGGCTCGGTGCGGGCGCACTGACGGCGATCGCCGCCGCCATCGCGCTGGTACTGCCCCAGGACCTGTTCCTGATCAAGGTCTGGTTCGCCGGGAGCAGCTGGGACGACTTCGTCAACGCGCACGATCCACTGCGCGCGGTCAACGGCTACGACGGCATCCTGGACCTGTTGTTCACCGGCGCCTACCCGCTGCTGGCCTGGCTGCCGTTCCTGATCGCGGGCATGGCGGTGGCCCGGCTCGACCTCGACCGGACGGTGGTGCGGTTCCGGCTCGCGTACACGGGGGCCGCGCTGGCGGTGCTCGGTTACGGCGGCTCCTGGCTGGCCCTGCGCCTGGTCCCGCACGCCGCGGCGGCCGTCGCCGCGGGCTCGGACGGCGACTCCCCGTCCTCGGCCTGGTGGTCCGACACCGCCGGCGACCCCACGCACCTCTTCCGGGAGTGGCTGCTGGTGGCCGCGCCGCACAGCGAGACCACGCTGTCCATCCTGGGCAACACCGGCGTCGCCCTCCTCGTGGTGGCCATCTGCTTCCTCGCCCTGGACCGGCTGCCGGGCTGCCGGCGGGTGGCCGCGCCGGTCATCGCGGTCGGCGCGATGTCCCTGACGGCGTACGTGCTGCACATCGTGGCCATCCGGGTGCTGGGCACGGAGGACTGGTCCGACGCCAGCGAGCCGTTGACACTGCTCGGCTTCGCCGTGGGCGCGATGGCGTTCGCCCTCGTGTGGCAGCGGCTGTTCCGGCGCGGGCCACTGGAGTACCTGCTGCACCGCGCCACCCGATGGGCGCGCTTCGTGCGGTGAGTTGTTTGTTCAGCGCGCTTCGTACGGTGAGACCGATCGGCGCGCCTCGTACGGTGCGTTTGATCGGCGCGCCTCGTGCGGTGAGCGCGATCGGCGCGCCTCGTGCGAGGGGTTCGGTCGCCGGGCGGCCGGTCGCTCAGTGGCCGTCTCAGCGACCGTCTCAGTGGCCGCCGCCGTCGGCGGCCAGGAACCGCCGCAGCGCGGCCTCCTCCTCGACGCTGAGGCCGGTGACGAACTGTTCCAGCGCGGCGATCGGGTCGGGTCCCTTGTCCAGCGCCTGGTGCATCATCTCGGCGGTCAGCTCGGCGGCGTTCTTGGCCGGCCGGTAGGCGCCGCGCCGGCCGCCGGCGTCCCGTACGACCAGGGCCTTGTCGTGCAGCCGCTTCAGGATGGTGTGGATGGTGTTGTACGCGAGGTCGCCGCCGATCCCGGCCTGCACCTCCGCCGGCGTCAGCGGCTCCTCGGTCGCCCACAGGGCGGCCAGGACTTCGCTCTCCAGCGTCCCGGCGCTGCGGCGCTCCGCTCTGCCACGCGGGTTTCTGCCTGTCATGCGTGCACCCTACAGCCCGTAGGGCGCACCGGCGCCGCCCGACCGGCCCGCCTTCCCCTTGGCCGCGAGCAGTTCGGCCAACAGTTCCTCCCATCGGCCGCGGATGCGGTCGGGGGCGTAGCGGCGGGCCGCCTCCGCCGCCTGCCCGCCGAGCTTCCTGCGCAGGTCGCGGTCCTCGACGAGGCGGGTGAGCGCGGCGGTCATGCCCGCGGTGTCGCCGAGCGGTACGAGCAGGCCGTCCTGGCCGTCGGTGATGATCTCGCGGGGGCCGTGCGGGCAGTCGAAGCTCACCGGCGGGATGCCGTGGCTCATCGCCTCGGCCAGCACCATGCCGAACCCCTCGCGCCGTGAGGCGAGGGCGAAAACGGACGCCTTGGCCAGCTCCCGGTCGAACTCCTGCGTGGCGCCCATCAGGTAGACGTGGTTGTAGAGGTGCCGTTCGTGGATGAGTTCGCGCAGGCGGTCGTGTTCCGGCCCCGCTCCGAAGATGCGCAGCTGCCATTCGGGGTGCGCCTGCGCGACCGGTTCGAAGGCCTTGATGAGCTTCGCGAAGCCCTTGCCCTTGACCAGTCGGCCGGCGGCGACGACGAGCGGCCGGTCGAGGGCGGAGAGCGGTGGGGTGCCCTGCTCCGAGAGCGGGTTGGGGATGCAGACGACGCGGACGCCGCCGGCTCCGAGCTGCTGCCGGTAGGCGTCCTCGTCGGCCGCGGTCAGCACGGTCACCGCGTCCAGCCGCGGGTACCACCGGTCGATCTCGCGGGCGAGCTCCGGCTTGTGGTGGGAGTAGTGCAGGTGTTCCTGGCCGACCCGGACGACCGAGGAGGGCGTGAAGCGGGCGGAGAGGAGGTTCAGCGCGGGCCGGGTGGTGATCAGTACGCCGTCGCGCAGGGAGCGCAGGTACCGCTCGACGCGCCGGTCGGTGAGCCGGCTGAACCGGTCGTAGCGGACCTCGGCCTCCGGGACGAGCCGGCTGGGGCGCCGCTGCCGGCGGTACGCGAGCGGACGCTTCCAGCGGGACGGCGGGGCGGTGCCGTCGACCAGCGGAATCAGTCGCACGCCGGGGTGCAGCGGGAAGCGGGGCTCGGCGCGGTGCCGGTGGACGCTCACGACCTCGACGTCATGGCCGGCGGCGGCGAGCGCGTTGGCCTGGTTGACGACGGTGCGGACGGTGCCGCCGACCGCGTAGGCGTTGAGCAGCAGGAAGCGGATCGTCATCGGGCGACCTCCCCGTCGCAGACGATCGAGAGGTTGTCCTGAACGGTGTAGTACGGCTCGAACCGCCGGCCGCCGGAGGTCTGGGCGGGATAGGTGAAGATCTTCTTCTTGCCGTGGACGTCGTCGAGGTGGCGCCCCAGCCGGAGGGCGTCCTCCTGTCCGTCGAGGGCGAGGTAGAGGTCCCAGACCCGCTCGCCCTCCGGTGTGGCGGCGGCGAGTTCGTCCAGCGGGAGGGCCGCATCGAAGCGCGTGTCCCGGCCTTCGGCAGGCAGCCGCAGTTCGGTGTCGGGTGCGCCGCGCACCCGGGCGATCAGCGTGCCGGCTCCGGCGGGCGCCGCACCCACGACGCGGCCGGTGACCCGGATGCGGCCGTCACGAGGCCAGACCTCGGCCACCTCGGCGTGTGCGGGTCCGGTGCGGTCCGGCGGGTCGTGCATGACGCGCTCCTCCTGCAGCTGATCCGACATCCTGTAGGGTCACGGCCGGCAACCCTACAGGATGTAGGGCCAAGGGCAGGGTGCACGCCACGCGGACCATCCGGCTCGGCGAGGCCGGTCCGGTCCTGGCCTGGTCTGGTCTGGCCTGGAAAGGACCGGCCAGGCCAGGAGCCTGGCTTTGGCCCTGGTCCTGATCCTGGCTTCGGCCCTGATCATGGACTTGGCCTTGATCCTGATCCTGGTTTCGACCCTGACCCTGATCCTGGTCCTGGCGTTGCACCCCGTACGCGCATCCCGTACGCGCACCCCGTACGACCAGGCCACCGGGTACCCCGAACGGCTCGTCCGACGCCTGCGGGCTTCCGCCATCCGGGGCCGGCGCGGCGCCCGGCGACCATGCGCCCGGCGACCATCCGCCCGGCGCGCTCCATAGGATCCGTACGAGGATCCGTACGGCCAGATCCCTGCGACGGAGGAACCACCCGCCATGGCCCATGCACCCGGCCCGCTCGACGAGTTGGACCGCAAGATCATCGCGGCCCTGACCGCGAACGCCAGGACCAGCTTCGCCGAGATCGGCACGGCCATCGGCCTGTCGGCCACCGCGGTCAAACGCCGAGTGGACCGGATGCGCGAAACCGGCGTGATCACCGGGTTCACCGCGACGGTCCGGCCCGCCGCGCTCGGCTGGCGCACCGAGGCCTACATCGAGGTGTACTGCGACGGCGCGGCGCCGCCCCGCCGCATCGCCGAGGTCGTCCGCAGGTACCCGGAGATCACCGCCGCCATGACGGTCTCCGGTGGTGCCGACGCACTGCTGCACGTCCGGGCGACGGACGTGGAGCACTTCGAAGAGGTGCTGGAGCGCATCCGGACCGAGTCCTTCATCCGTAAGACGATCAGTTACATGGTTCTCTCGCACCTGATCCCGGACAGCCCGGAGGCCGGCGCCGGCTCCTCCGCCGTCCAGGGCTACGGCCCCGACGCACCCGGCTCCCCCACCCGTTAGGACGACCCCACGGGAACCATCGGACACACCGGTTCCACCGGCGCACCAACCCTGCGCAGAAGGCCCCATCTACGCACGTTCACTGCGCCGGTACGCAGCGTTCCGGCCTTGTCCGGCGCATCGACGCCTTCCTACCGTTGAGGCATCCCTACGTCACCCACTGATGACCCCGCGTCACCGGTGGGACGCCCCTTGCCGTGTCGCCGGAATCGGAGGACCCGCCGTGCCCGACCCCGTGTCCGCACTCATGCGCGAGCCCGCGCCCGTCGAGCCCGCCCCCGCCGGGGCCCTACCGGTCGGGGTCGTCCCCGAAGAGGCCGTGCGCACGATCGTGCGCCCGCCGCGTGTGCCGCGCCCGCGGCGCTATCTGCTCTGCGAACCGCTCCACTTCGAGGTGCGGTACGCCATCAACGCCTGGATGCGCGACGCCGCACCGGTCGACACGGCACTGGCGCAGCGCCAGTGGGCGACGCTGGTCCAGGCGTACCGCGACCACGGCCACACGGTGGAGACCGTGGAGCCGGTGGCGGGGCTGCCGGACATGGTGTTCGCGGCGAACTCCGCACTCGTCGTGGGCGGCCGCGTCTTCGGCTCCCACTTCCACGCCCCGGAGCGCCGCCCGGAGTCGGCTGCGTACGAGGCGTGGTTCAGGGCGGCCGGCTTCGACGTGCGGGCGCCGAAGTCGGTGTGCGAGGGTGAGGGCGATCTCGTACCGGTCGGGGGCTGGATCCTGGCCGGCACGGGCTTCCGCACCACTCGGGAAACGCACCGGGAGGTGCAGGAGTTCCTCGGCCTGCCGACGATCAGCCTGCAACTGGTGGACCCGTACTTCTACCACCTCGACACCGCCCTCTTCCCGCTCGACGACACCAACGTCGCCTACTACCCGGGAGCCTTCTCGCGCGGCAGCCTGGAAGTGCTGCGACGGCTCTTCCCGGAGGCAGTGATCGCCACCCGGGAGGACGCGATGGCTTTCGGCCTCAACTCCGTCTCCGACGGCTGTCACGTTTTCGTCGCCCCGCAGGCCGAGGGGCTGATCGAACAGCTCGCCCGCCATGGTTACGTCCCCGTCCCCGTCGACCTGTCGGAGTTCCACAAGGCCGGCGGCGGCATCAAGTGCTGCACCCAGGAGGTCCGTCCATGACCGCGCCCGCTCGCCCCTCCGCCGCTTCCCGGAGCGGCTCGCCGCAGGACCCGGCCACCCGCTCGCCGCAGGACTCAGCCACCCGCTCGTCGGCGGAGCTGATCCGCGCGGAGGCCCCCGTCCTCGCGCACAACTATCACCCGCTGCCGGTGGTCGTGGCGCGTGCCGAGGGCGTCTGGGTCGAGGACGTCGAGGGCCGCCGGTACCTCGACATGCTCGCCGGGTACTCGGCCCTGAACTTCGGCCACCGCCACCCGGCGCTCATCGAAGCCGCGCACCGCCAGCTCGACCAGGTCACCCTCACCTCGCGCGCCTTCCACCACGACCGGCTGGCCGGCTTCGCCGAGGAGCTGGCGGCCCTGACGGGGCTGGACATGGTCCTGCCGATGAACACCGGCGCCGAGGCGGTCGAGAGCGGCATCAAGGTGGCCCGGAAGTGGGCGTACGACGTCAAGGGCGTCGCCCCGGACCAGGCCACCATCGTGGTCGCGGCGGACAACTTCCACGGCCGCACCACCACGCTTGTCAGCTTCTCCACCGATCCCACGGCACGCGCGGGGTACGGCCCGTACACGCCGGGCTTCCGCATCGTCCCGTACAACGACCTCGCAGCGCTCGAAGCGGCCGTGGACGAGACCACGGCCGCCGTGCTCATCGAGCCGATCCAGGGCGAGGCCGGCGTGGTCATTCCCGACGACGGCTACCTCACCGGCGTCCGCGAGCTGACCCGGCGGGCCGGCTGCCTGTTCATCGCCGACGAGATCCAGTCCGGGCTGGGTCGTACGGGCCGCACGCTGGCGGTGGAGCACGAGTCCGTCGTCCCCGACATGCTGCTGCTCGGCAAGGCGCTCGGCGGCGGCATCGTCCCGGTCTCCGCCGTCGTCGCCCGTCGCGAGGTGCTGGAAGTGCTGCACCCGGGCGAGCACGGCTCCACGTTCGGCGGGAACCCGCTGGCCGCCGCGGTCGGTTCGGCCGTCATCGGGCTGCTGGGCACCGGCGAGTTCCAGCGCCGCGCCGCAGAACTGGGCGAGGTGCTGCGCACCGGGCTCGACGGCCTGGTCGGCAAGGGCGTCACCGACTTCCGGGCCCGCGGCCTGTGGGCAGGCGTGGACGTCGACCCCGCACTGGGCACGGGCCGCGAGATCAGCGAACGTCTGCTGCGGGAGGGCGTCCTGGTCAAGGACACCCACGGCTCCACCATCCGGCTCGCCCCGCCGCTGACCATCACGGAGGACGAACTGTCGGCGGCGATCGACGCATTGGGGCGAGTGCTCAACGACTGAGCACGGTCAAGCACGGCCAAGCCCGATCAAGCACGATCAAGCACGGCCAAGCACAACTAAGCGTGGCTACCCCTCCACCACGCATAATCATGCCAACAGCCTAGTAGGCGACTGCCGTCCAACTGCGGAAAATAGCTGGCGTTGCCGAACATCGCCACGCAACAATATTCCGCATGACACATATTGATAACCTCTCATCCCTGGAGGCGAACGATCCGTGCTGGCCCGTGGGCTTCCGGGCGTACACCGGAAACGGAGGCCTGCGGGCGCACGGGGCGGGGGACGACCTTTCGATCGTGGCGTCGGACCGGCCGTCCGTCAGCGCTGCGATGTTCACCCGCAGCCGCTTCGCGGGCCCCGCGGTGGTACTCAGCCGGGCGCACGCCGCGGGCGGGCACCTGCGCGCCGTCACCACCCTGGCCCAGAACGCCAACGTGGCCACCGGCCGGCAGGGTGAGGAGAACGCGGCCGAGGTCGTCGGCCGAGTCGCCGCGCTCCTGGGCGTCCCGGCCGACGCCGTCCTCATCGGGTCCACCGGCGTGATCGGACGGCCGCTCCCGATGGCCGCCATCCGTACGCACCTGGAAGCCACGGCCGAGCGCGGCACAGCGGCCTTCGAGGCGCGCCCCGTCGATGTGGCACGCGCGATGATGACCACCGACACCCGCCCCAAGACCAGCGCCCGGACCGTCGGCGGAGCCCGCATCGTCGGCGTCGCCAAGGGCGTCGGCATGCTGGAGCCGAACATGGCGACGATGCTGGCGTACCTCTTCACCGACGCGGAGCTCTCCCACGCCGAGCTGGACGCCGCGCTTCGGGGCGCGGTGGAGAAGACCTTCAACTGCCTCAGCGTGGACACCGACACGTCCACCTCCGACACGGTGGCCGCGCTCGCCAACGGGGCGGCCGGGCCGGTGGACCTCGCGGCGTTCTCGGCGGCGCTCGACGAGGTGTGCCTGGACCTCACCCAGCAGCTGGCGAGCGACGGGGAGGGCGCGACCAAGCTGCTGCGCGTCACGGTGGCGCAGGCCGCCGACTACGCGCAGGCCAAGCGGGTCGCCAAGAGCGTGGTGAACTCTCCGCTGGTCAAGACCGCCGTGCACGGCGCCGACCCGAACTGGGGCCGGGTCGTGATGGCCATCGGCAAGAACACCGAGGACACCGACATCGAGCCGGCGAAGGTGACCGTCCGGTTCGGCGAGACCGAGGTGTACCCGGCGGAACCGGCGGCCGACACGCTGGAGAAGCTGGCGGAGACCATGCGGCAGGACGAGGTCGACATCGCGATCGACCTCGGCATCGGCGCCGCCACGGCCACGGTCTACGGCTGCGACCTCACCGAGGGCTACATCCGCGTCAACGCCGATTACACGACCTGACACGGGGCTCGCGGGCTCGCGTTCGCGTGCTCGCGTGCTCGCGTCCGTGCGTGCTCGCGTGCTCGCGTGCTCGCGTGCTCGCGTGCTCGCGTGCTCGCGGTGGGTGTCCGACCCGGCGCCCGGGTCGGGTCGGTCGGGTCGGTCGGGTCGGTCGGGTCGGTCGGGTCGGTCGGGTCGGTCCATGGTCATGGCCCGGTGCTGGCGCGCGCTGGCCGTCGCACGCCCCCTCCGACCTGGGCGGACACCACTCCGAGCGCCGTTGTCAGTGGTCGGGTGCAGACTGACTCGTACCTGGAACAACGGCGTTCGGAGGTGCAGTCACATGACCATGGGCACGCAGGATGTCCTTCTCGCGGTAGGGACTCGGAAGGGCCTGTTCATCGGCCGGCGAAGGCGGGGCAAGTGGGAGCTGGGCGAGCCCCATTTCCCGTCCCAGGCGGTCTACTCGATCGGGATCGACACCCGCCGTGCGACGCCGCGGCTGCTGGCCGGGGCGGACAGTGCGCACTGGGGCCCTTCGGTGTTCCACTCCGACGACCTCGGCGAGAGCTGGGTCGAGCCGAAACGCCCCGCGGTGAAGTACCCGGAGTACACCGGTAGTTCCCTGGAGCGGGTGTGGCAGCTCCAGCCCGCAGGTCCGGCCGCACCCGACGTGGTCTACGCCGGTACGGAGCCGGGCGCGCTGTTCCGGTCCGAGGACGGCGGCGAGTCGTTCGAGCTGGTACGGCCGCTGTGGGAGCACCCCTCGCACGACCGGTGGGTGCCCGGGGGCGGCGGCCTCGCCGTGCACACGGTGATCACCGACCCGCGCACGGCCGACGCGGTGACGGTGGCGGTGTCGACGGCCGGGGTGTTCCGCACCGTCGACGGCGGCGCGAGCTGGTCCGCGTCGAACCGCGGCGTGAAGGCGGTGTTCCTGCCCGACCCGGACCCGGAGTTCGGCCAGTGCGTCCACAAGATCGCACAGGACCCGGTCGACCGCGACCGCCTCTACCTGCAGAACCACTGGGGTGTGTACCGCAGCGACGATGCGGGCTCGACCTGGACGGACATCGGGTCCGGGCTGCCGTCGGACTTCGGTTTCGCGGTCGCCGCCCATCCGCACCGCGGTGACGTGGCGTACGTCTTCCCGATCACCGCGGACATGGACCGCGTGCCGGCCGACCACCGCTGCCGGGTGTTCCGCACGTCCGACGCGGGCGGCAGCTGGGAGGCGCTGAGCGAAGGGCTGCCACAGGAGGACCACTACGGCACGGTGCTGCGGGACGCGCTGTGCGTGGACGACGCGGACCCGGCGGGCGTGTACTTCGGCAATCGCAACGGCGAGGTGTTCGCCAGCGCGGACGACGGCGACAGCTGGCAGCAGCTCGCCGCCCACCTGCCGGATGTGCTCTGCGTACGAGCGGCGGCGGTGGCGTAGCCGGGGAGGGACCGGCGAGGGAGGAGTCGGCGCGATGGGGTGATGAAGTAGAAGTAGGAGAACTGGTGACGTCACAGGGCTGGTCGGTCGTGGTGTGACCGCGGATGGCGTGATTCGAGCGAGGCAGCTTCGGAAGTGACCGAGGAAGGGGGCACGGGTTGATAGGGACCACCGCACGGCCAGTAGGGTGACGCCGTGGCTGCACGACCTCTCCATGAAATCGTCGAACCGGGCTGGGCCAAGGCACTTGAGCCCGTCGCCGGACGGATCGCCGCGATGGGCGACTTCCTGCGGGCGGAAATCGCCGCGGGACGCACGTACCTCCCGGCCGGCAGCAACGTGCTGCGCGCCTTCCAACAGCCCTTCGACGACGTGCGAGTGCTCATCGTCGGGCAGGACCCCTACCCCACGCCTGGGCATGCCGTCGGACTGAGCTTCTCCGTGGCACCGGAGGTGCGACCGCTGCCGGGGAGCCTGGAGAACATCTTCCGCGAGATGCACTCCGACCTCGGTCTGCCGCGGCCCACCAACGGTGACCTGACGCCGTGGACGCAACAGGGCGTGCTCCTGCTGAACCGTGCCCTGACGACCGCGCCCCGCAAGCCCGCGGCCCACCGCGGAAAGGGCTGGGAAGAGGTCACGGAGCAGGCGATCCGCGCGCTGGCCGCACGCGGGCGACCGCTGGTGGCCGTCCTGTGGGGACGGGACGCACGCAACCTGCGACCGCTCCTCGGACAGGTGCCGTCGGTGGAGTCGGCGCATCCGTCACCCATGTCGGCGGACCGGGGGTTCTTCGGTTCGCGGCCGTTCAGCCGGGTCAACGAGTTGCTGGCCCGGCAGGGCGCGGCCCCGGTCGCCTGGCAGCTCCCGTGACCCGGGCTCCTGCCCCGCCCCGGGCACCTGCTGCCCTGGCCCGGGCAAGAGCCCTGAGACAAGCAGGAGTCCTGAGGCAAGCAGGAGTCCTGAGGCAAGTGGCAGCCCAGAGTCGAGCAGGACTCCTGAGTCGAGCCAGAGTCTTGACCCGGCCGGCTGCCCTGAGTCGGGCAGGAGTCCTGGCCCGGCCGGCTGCCCTGAGTTGAGCAGAAGTCCGGCCCGGCCGGCTGTCCTGCTCCGGAAGGAAGCCTGGCCGGGGGACTGCCCTCAGCTTGTAGTTGCCTTGATCCGAAGGCCGGCGACGCGCTGACCTGGTGGCCTGGCGGCGGCCCTGACCTGGAGGGATAGTGTGCCCGCATGACCACGAACACGAACGTCCCGGCGGGCTGGTACGCCGACCCGCAGGGCACGCCTGACCAACTGCGCTGGTGGGACGGCGCCCGGTGGACCGAACACACCCACCCGGGCAGCCAGGGCCAGGGCGGGACCGGTCAGGACAAGGCACAGCACCAGCAAGGACAACACCAGCAGGACCACGCCCCGGGCCAGGCCCCAGGACAGGCGCAGGCGCAGGCTCCGGGGCAGGTACCTGGCCAGGGAGGACAGCCGGGAGCCCAGCCTGGGTTCCAGCCGGGTGGCCAACCGGGGGCGCAGGGCGGTAGTCAGCCGGCGGCGCAGGGCGGCGGTCAGCCGGGGGCGCAGCCGGGATTCCAGCCCGGGGTGCAGCCGGGAGCCCAGGGTGGGCCTCATCAGCCCGGGCCTCAGCCGGGTGGCCACGGTGGCGGGCAGCCCATGCCGCAGCCGATGCCGCAGGGGCAGCCGTACGCGCAGGGGCAGCCCCAGCAGCCGTACGGTCAGCCTCAGCCGCAGCCCTTCCCCCAGCAACCTCAGCAGCACCAACCCGGGCCGGGGCAGCAGCCGGGAATGGGGCAGCAGCCGGGCGGACAGCCGATACCGCAGGCGTACGGCTACCCGCAGCAGGGGCCGGGTCCCGGCGCCGGCGACCCGGCGCAGGTGCAGCGCCAGGTGCACCAGCAGGCCGGCGTCGCACCGACCGGCCCGGGCGGCGGTTCGCTGTTCACCGAGCCGGTCCTGGTCGTGAACCAGAAGGCCAAGCTGATCGAGATGACGAACGAGTACAGCGTCTTCGATCAGAACGGCAACACCATCGGCTCGGTCGTGCAGGTCGGCCAGAGCACGGCCAAGAAGGTGCTGCGCCTGGTCTCCAGCCTCGACCAGTACATGACGCACAAGCTGGAGATCCGCGACGCGTACGGGCAGCCGCAGCTGGTGCTGACCCGACCGGCGAAGTTCATCAAGTCCAAGGTGCTGGTGGAGCGCCCGGACGGGCAGCCGGTCGGCGAGATCGTGCAGCAGAACGCCATCGGGAAGATCAACTTCGCCATGGTGGTCAACGGCCAGCAGATCGGCGCGATCAAGGCGGAGAACTGGCGGGCCTGGAACTTCGCCATCGTCGACCACGCCGAACAGGAGATCGCCCGGATCACCAAGACGTGGGAGGGCCTGGCGAAGACGATGTTCACCACGGCCGACAACTACGTTCTGCAGATCCACCAGCAGCTGCCCGACCCGCTGCTGAGCCTGGTGATCGCGACGGCTCTGACGGTCGACACGGCCCTCAAGCAGGACGCCCGCGGCTTTGGGTGAGCCCATGGCTGTAGGTGCGCCCACGGCACCGGACCTGGTGCTCGGGGTCGACTCCGGCGGCTCGGGCCTCCGGATCGCGGTCGCCCGCGCGTACGGGGCCGGAGCCCCGGCCGACACCGCGCCGGTTGGCACCGCGCCGGTCGACATCCTGCCCGTAGCCGCCACGCCGATCGACGCCGCCCCGGCCGCCGGCACGCCGGTCGACGCCGTGCCGGCGCGGCGGCTGGGTGCGGTCGACTTCCGCGAGCCCGTACCTACGGGGCCCGCCGGCATCGACGCCGAGAACCTCCTCGGCCGGCTGCTCCCGGCGGCCGCCTCGTTGGTGCGCGCGGCGGGCGGCGACGGCCGATGCGCGGCGGTGTGCGTGGGCGCGGCCGGCATGGCCGCGCTCGGCGACGACCTGCGCGCGACGTTGCCGTCCGCGCTGGCCCGCGCGCTCGGCACGACCCGGCTGGCGCTCGCGGCCGACGCCGTCACCGCGTACGCGGGCGCCCTCGGCCAGCGCCCCGGCGCCGTGGTGGCGGCCGGTACGGGCATGATCGCGATGGGTACCGACCTCACCGCCGCGACCGGCTGGCGCCGCGCCGACGGCTGGGGCCACCTGCTGGGCGACTGCGGCAGCGGCGCCTGGATCGGCCGGGCCGGGCTGGAGGCGGCGATGCGCGCGCACGATGGTCGATCCGGTGGCTCGGCAGCGCTGCTGGCCCGCGCCGAGGCGGTGTTCGGGCCGGTCACCGACCTGCCCGGCAAGCTCTACCCGCGCTCCGACCGGCCCGCCGTGCTGGCGTCGTTCGCTCCCGAGGTCGCGCGTTGCGCCGCCGAGGACAAGTTCGCCGCCGCGATCCTCGACGAGGCCGCGCACCACATCGCCGACGCCGCGGCCGCGGTCTGCCCGCCGGCCACGGCACGCATCCAGCGGGAGGTCGCATACACCGGCGGCCTGTTCAAGATGGGCGAGCCGCTGCTGGAGCCGCTCCGGGCGGCGCTCGCGGTGCGGCTGCCCGGCGTACGCCTGGTCGCGGCGGCCGGCGACCCGCTGGACGGCGCGCTGCTCATCGCCTCGGCACTGGCCCGCGACGAGCTGCGGCTGCCCACCGATACACGCCTCCTCCACGTCACGAGCTGAGACCTCCGCCCGCTCCCCTCCCCACCCGCTCCCCCGTATCGCCCGCCTCGGCGACCGAGTGCTGCAAACGACCCGAGCGACCCGAGCAGCCCGAGCAGCCCGACCAGTCCGAGTGATTCGCAGTCGCACACACAAGCGCCGTCCCGGCCGGGCAGTCCTCCGCCACTCCCGAGCTCCGACTTTCGTCACTCCTGCCCCTCGGCTCTCGTCACTCCGCGAGCCTCCCGCTCCCCCATCAAGCCCTTTTCCACCTCCACTCCCTCTGCTCCCTTCGCCTCTCTCCGACCGATCCATCCCCTCGGGTCCCAGCGACCTCTCCACCCCCTGGGCCCCCTAAGCGGAATCTCCGACGCCCGTCTCCGCGGTACCGTTCGAACGAGAGGTCGGCGCAGATCACACGGCGTGTCGTGTGATGTTCACACGGAGACGCGCGGGACGAATCGGTACACAAACCACCCGACTGTGCCCTCCCTCGGCACAGGGTGCCGAAGACGCGTTAGCATGCGGCGCCATGAGTTCCCCCACTGGGCCCGCACCCGGCCTGCCTGTACGAATGCCGCGTCCGCGCCAGTCCGGACGCCACCGCCGCCCCGAGCCGGTCGCTGCGCCCGAGGGCGCGCCCGCGCTCGTCCTGGCCGTCCCCGGCGCCCCTACTGCCGCGTCGCGCAGCCTGGCGGAGGAGGTGTCCAGCATCGCCCGCTCCGAGCTGCCCGGCCTCGACGCACGCATCGGGTACGTCGACGGCGGCGATGAGGAGTTCCCGTCGCTGGAGGCCGTGCTCTCGCACGCCGCCGCCGAGCGCAAGGCTCGCATCGAGGCCGGTGCGACGGACCTCAAGGACAGCCCGGCCGCCGTGGTCGTGCCGCTGCTCGCGGGGCCCGACAACGCCCTGCTGCGCCGCATACGCCAGGCGATCATGAACAGCGGCTCCGCAGCCGAGCTCACCGATGTGCTCGGGCCGCATCCGCTGCTTGCCGAGGCGCTGCACGTACGGCTGTCCGAGGCCGGCCTGGCGCGCGCCGACCGGGCCCGGCTCTTCACGGTCGCAACGGCCGCGGACGGCATCATCCTCGCCACCGTCGGCGGCGAGGAAGCGGTGCAGGCCGCCGGCATCACCGGCATGCTGCTCTCCGCGCGCCTCGCGGTCCCGGTGCTGGCCGCCGCGCTGGACGAGGACGGTGCGATCTCGCGCACGGCCGAGCAGCTGCGGAACTCCGGTTCGCAGCAGCTGGCGCTGGCGCCGTACCTGATCGGCCCGGAGATCGCCGACGGCCTGCTGGGGGCGGCCGCGGCCGAGGCCGGCTGCGCCTCCGCCGAGGCGCTGGGTGCGTACATGGCGGTGGGCCGTCTGGTCCTGTCCAACTACGCGGCCTCGCTGGGCATCACGCTGCAGTCGGCGCAGGGAGCCCCGACCCGCTGATCCTTTGCCGGCCGCTCCCTTCCCCGCGGCCGGCGTTCCGCTCCAGTGGCTGAGCTCCAGTGGCTGAACCCTTCGACGGGCCGCCCCGCACCATGCGGTGGCGGCCCGTCGCCGTACGCGGGCGAACCCGGGCGAACCCGGGCACAGCCACCGCCCCGAGACAGCCCCCGGCACCGGCAAGCCCCGGCACCGGCAGGCCGTTCGGCGCCGACCACCCCGCGCACGGTGAGCCGCTCCCCCCACGCACGGGGAGCAGCCGGTCAGCCCCACGTACGGTGAGCGGCCGATCATCCCCACGCACGGGGAGCAGCCGGTCAGCTCCTCGCACGCCGAGCCGGTCAGCCGCTCGTGCGGCCCAGCAGCACTCTGACCCGTACTTCCTCCGCATACGGTCCTTCCGGCAGGGCCTCGCGCAGTCCGGTCGCGAAATGCGGGCGCTCCTCGGGGCCCGGCAGCCGGTCCGCAGGTACGGCGGACAGCACACCGCCGAGCAGCTCCTCGAAGGTCAGCTCGGCGCGGTAGCGGTGGTCGAGCTCGCGGACGCCGTCGTAGCCCGCCGCGTGCAGCGCCCGGGCGTAGTCGGACCGTTCGTCGTCGGCCGTACCGCAGGTGGCCTCCAATGCCGTGCCGAAGTGTCTCTCCAGGTGGTCCCGGAGCGCGTCCGACCAGTGGGTCTCCTGCTGCCACAGCGGCACCCCGTTGGCGATCACCGCGATACCGCCGCCGGGCCGCAGCAAGGGGCGCAGCTCGCGGAAGAGCCGGTCGTGGTCCATCCAGTGCAGCGCCTGGCCGATGACGGTCATGGCCAGCGAGCCCCGGCCGAGCAGTGTGCCGAGCGCCGCGACGTCGGTGTCCGCGCCGAGCACCCACGTGGCGTTCTGCACCCCCGCCTCGTCGGCGGCGCGGCGGGCCAGCCGCAGCATGTCCGGTTCGGGGTCCATGCCGAGCACGGCGCCGACCCGCGCGGCGAGTGGTACGGCCAACGCTCCGGTGCCGCAGCCGAGGTCGAGTGCGGTGTCGCCGGCGGTCAGGCCGAACGTCTCTTGCAGGGCGTCCAGGAGCTCCGGGCGGTAGCCGCGCCGGAAGCGGGCGTAGTTCTCCGCGACTTCACCACTGAATCCGACGGTCATACGGCCAGCCTGCCCGGAAACGGGCCGCCGCGCCCGGCATTCGGACGATCTCGTCGCCGAACGTCCGCTATCGGCCGAACACGCCCAACGGGCTGAACCAGAGCGGCTGATGTCGGCCCGGGTGGCGCGTTCCCGATTGCCCCTGCCCGACGGGCCGACCCCGCCCACGGACCTGCCTCCACCCCACGGACCTGCCCCTGCACGACGGGCCGCCCCCGTCCGGCCCGCGGCCTCACCGTGCGAAGACCACGCACGAAGCCGACGGGACCGGAAGCGAACCGCCGCGCTCCGGGATGCCCGTGTCCGTGTCGATCGTGAACCAGGTGACGTCCCCGGAGCGCTCGTTGGCGGCGTAGAGGTACCGCCCCTCGGGGTGCAGCGCCAGGTCACGAGGCCAGTCGCCGCCGCACGGCACGGTCGTCACCAGTCGCGGCGCCGCCCCGTCCCCCTCCAGCGCCAGTACGGCGATGCTGTCGTCCCCTCGGTTGGCGGCCCAGCCGAACCGTCCGTCCGCCGAGACCACGATCTCGGACGGCAGCGTCGGCGTCACGCCGCCCTCGGGCAGTACGGGCGTCTCCCCCAGCGGGGTCAGCAGCCCCTGTACGGCATCCCACCGGCAGGTGGTCACCGTCGGGTCCAGCTCGTTGATGACGTACGCGAGGTCGCCGCGCGGGTGGAAGCGGAGGTGGCGGGGGCCGCTGCCGGCGCGCAGCGCGATCTCGCGCCGCATGACCAGTTCGCCGCTCCCCGGGTCGATGTCGCACACGCGGACGGAGTCGGTCCCGAGGTCCACGCTGAGCACCCAGCGCCCCGAGGGGTCGGCCACCACGGCGTGCGCGTGCGGGCCGGTCTGCCGGTCGGGGTTCGGCCCGCTGCCGTGGTGTGCGAGGACGCCGCCGGGGCCTGGCGCGGTGGGCGCGCCGTCGCCCCGTAGCGGCAGCGCGCTCACGCTGCCGGAGCGGTAGTTGGCGGTGAGCAGGTGCCCGGCGTGCGGGGTGAGGTGGGTGGGTGCCGAGCCGTGGACGGGCGCCGGCGGCGCGAGCAGTGCGGGCCGCTCCCCCGTGAGCGAGAAGGCCGCCGCCGCGCCGTCGGGGATCTCGCTTACCGCGTACAGCAGCCGGCTGTCGGCCGACACCGCGAGGTAGGAGGGGTTGGTCACCGCGTCCGTGCGGTCCAGTTCCTTGAGCGCGCCGCTGCCCGGATCGAACTCGGCGGTGACGACGCCGGCCCCGCCGGCCGTCGACCCGATGTACGCCCGCCATCCGGAAACGTGCCGGTCGGCACCGTTCACACTCATACCCCGTCCTACCCCGCTTCTCGTTCGTACGCCCCGTATCGGTCGGTCACCGACGCTAACAGGGCAGGCGACGCCCCGCCGGAGATCACCGACATGAGGCAACCCCGGGCCGCGGTAGCCGCCCCACCGGGCCGCAGCAGCCCCTGGCCAGGCTGGCCAGGGGCTGCTGCGGCCTCAGCGCCCGACCGGACGCTTCAGGTCCCCAACCGGACTCTCCAGGTCCCCGACCGAACGCTCAAGGTCCCGTCCCGACGCTCAAGCCCCGATCAGTGGCCTGCGGCCAGGGGTCCGGAGCGGGTCCGCGAGTTCGGTGAGGGCCCGTTCCAGGCCGTGCAGGTGGGCGAGGGCCGGTTCCGTCGCGTGGGGGCGCGGCGCAGCCGCCACCGCGTACCGCTCCGCGCGAGCGGCCTGGCCCGGCGCGGTGAGCGCTTCCACCGCGGCCTCCACGCGCCGGCAGGCGGCGGCGAGGCGGTCGTCGTGGGAGGCCTCGGGGTCGGCGGCGACGGCGGCCAGCCCGCGCACCTCGCGGGCGCAGTCGTCGAGCAGGGCGAGGACGCGGCGGGCCCGGCCCTTGCGGGCCCGTACCGGGCTCAGCGGGTGGACCAGCGGGGCGAGGGAGGCCCGTACCTTGCCGAGCAGCAGCTCCAGGTCGGCGACGCGGGCCGAGGGATCGGCGGTGCCGGAACCGGCGAGCCGTGCGGCGGCCTCTGCGGTGCAGGCGTGTACGCAGCGCAGGGTGCGCTGGATCCAGGCGTCCGTCGTGGCGTGCGTGGTGACGGGCAGCACGAGCAGGACCGCCAGTACCGCGCCGAGCGCTCCGACCCCCGTCTCCGCGACCCGCAGTACGAGCAGGCCCGTGTTCAGCACCCCGAGGAGTCCGTACAACAGCCCGGCCATCACCGTGACCGCCAGCATCATCCAGGTGTACGACACGGCGGCCGAGTAGAAGATGCCGAAGACGCAGACGGCGACGAGCGCGGCGGTGGGCGCCGACGCGCCGTGCAGCGGTACGGCGACGCCCAGCCCGACGGCGATCCCGAGCACCGTGCCGAGCACTCGCCGGAAGCTGCGGACCAGTGTCTCGCCGCTCGATGCCGAGTTCACGAAGACCCACCAGGTGGCTCCGACGGCCCAGTACCAGCGTTCCTGCGACAGCACCTGGCCCGCGGCGAGCGCGAAGGCGCCGCCGGCCATCGCCTGGAGCGCCTGCCGCGTGGTGGCCCGGGCGAGCCCGGTGCCGGCGGCCAGGGGTGGTACGGCGGCGGGCGGCGGCAGCCGGCGCTCGTAGCACCACAGCCCGAACCGCACGGTCGCGGCGGCCAGCAGGGACAGCAGCACCGCTCCGTACAGCTCGGGCAGCTGGCCGGCCACGGTGTGCAGGAACTGCGACGCGAAGTACATCATGAAGGCGAAGACGCCGAGCGAGTGGCCGCGCGGCCCCCATCGGCGGGCGTACACCCCGGCGCCGACCACGGCGAGGAAGGCCGCGTCCCTCGTCATCGGGTGGTCGTGCAGCACGGCGGCGAGGGCGAGTACGGGGAAGCCGACCGTCGGGAGCAGCGCGGTGGTCACCGCTTGGCCGCGGACGGTGGGGTCCAGGACCGTGAAGAGGGCCAGCAGGGCCGCGAGGCCGCCGGTGATCGCCGCGGCCAGCGAGTGGCCGGTCAGCACGCACAGGGCCACCGCCGACCCGATGCCGAGCACCGCCCGCAACGCGCTGCGCAACCGCAGTCGTCCCGGATCCGGAGCCACGAACATCCTCTTGAGCACAGATCCCCGCCCCTTCTGCGTTCCGCCGACACGTCCGCGCGCGTCAGCGCCGCGTGGACGTCGTGTCAGGCCATGAAAAAGGCGCCGCGGAATCCGCAGCGCCATCGACATGACCATCAGAACACCCGAGGGCATACTGGCTCAACAGACCTCGGAATCGCTGGGCCAATGGCCCACCGGCACGTTCCCTGTCGGGTTCGGGGGCGTGCCAATGGACCACCGGGTCAGCCGCCCAGCCCGTAGCGGGCGGCGGCCCGTCGTACGGCCGCCGGCTCGACCTCACCGCGGCGGGCCAGCGTGGCCAGCACCTTCACGGTGATCGACGGGGCGTCCACGCCGAAGTACCGGCGGACGTTGTCCCGGCTGTCGGAGAGGCCGAAACCGTCGGTGCCGAGGGAGACCCACTCCTGCTCGACCCAGGGAGCGATCTGGTCGGGCACGGCCCGCATCCAGTCGCTCACCGCGACCACCGGGCCGGGTGCGCCCGCCAGCGCGCGGGTCACGTACGGAATCCGGTCGCCGCCGCGCAGTCGCGCCGCATCGCACTGCAGGGCGTCCCGGCGCAGCTCGGTCCAGGAGGGCGCCGACCACACGTCGGCGGCCACGCCCCAGTCCTCGGCCAGCAGTTTCTGGGCATCGAGTGCCCAGTGGACGGCCGTACCGGAGGCCAGCAGCTGGAGCTTCGGCGCGTCGGACGGGACGTCGAACGGTGTCTCCGCGGCTTCCTTGTACCGGTAGAGACCGCGCACGATGCCCTGCTCGTCCAGGCCTTCGGGCATGGGCGGCTGGACCTTGGTCTCGTTGTAGACCGTCAGGTAGTAGAAGACGTCCTCGCCGGCGGGGAATTCGGCCGTCGCGCCGTACATGCGGCGGAGGCCTTCCTTGACGATCACCGCGACCTCGTAGGCGAACGCGGGGTCGTAGGAGACGGCGGCCGGGTTGGTGGAGGCGATGAGGTGGCTGTGACCGTCGGCATGCTGGAGGCCCTCACCGGTCATCGTCGTACGGCCGGCGGTCGCGCCGACGATGAAACCGCGGCCGAGCTGGTCGCCGAGCGCCCAGAACTGGTCAGCGGTCCGCTGCCACCCGAACATCGAGTAGAAGATGTAGAACGGGATCATCGGCTCGCCGTGCGTCGCGTACGAGGTCGCGGCCGCGGTCAGCGAGGCGAGCGAACCGGCCTCAGTGATCCCCTCGTTCAATATCTGACCGTTCTTGGCTTCCCTGTAGTACAGGAGCTGATCGCGGTCGACCGGGTCGTAGGTCTGGCCGAGCGGTGAGTAGATCCCGGCGGATGGGAAGAGGGACTCCATGCCGAAGGTGCGGGCCTCGTCGGGCACGACCGGCACCCAGCGCTTGCCGGTCTCCTTGTCCCGCATCAGGTCCTTGACCAGGCGGACGAACGCCATGGTCGTGGCGATCTCCTGCGTGCCCGAGCCCTTCTTCAGCGCGTCGAACGCCTTCTCCGACGGCGCCGGAAGCGGTTTCGGGGTGACCTTGCGGGCCGGGGCCGGGCCGCCCAGCGCGGCGCGCCGTTCCTTCAGGTACGCGACCTCGGCGGAGTCCGCGCCCGGGTGGGCGTACGGCACCAGCTCGTCAGTCAGCGCACTGTCGGGGATCGGTAGTTCCAGCAGGTCGCGCATGGCGCGGAACTCCTTGCCCGACAGCTTCTTCATCTGGTGGTTGGCGTTGCGGGACTCGAAGCCGGGGCCGAGCGTCCAGCCCTTGACGGTCTGCACCAGGATGACGGTCGGCGCGCCCTTGTGCTCGACGGCGGCCTTGTACGCGGCGTAGACCTTGCGCGGCTCGTGGCCGGCGCGCGAGGTGCCGACGATCTCCGCCAGCCGGGCGTCGGTGAGCTGCTCCCCCAGCCGGGCCAGCTCCGGCCGCTCGCCGAGGAAGTGCTCGCGGATGTACGCGCCGTCGCGGGCGGCGAAGGTCTGGAACTGACCGTCGGGAATGCTGCCCAGATGGCGTACGAGTGCGCCGTCCGCATCCTGGCCGAGCAGGTCGTCCCAGGCCTGGCCCCACAGCGACTTGACGACGTGCCAGCCGGCGGCCCGGAACTGCCGCTCCAGCTCCTGCACGATCTTGAAGTTGCCGCGGACGGGGCCGTCCAGGCGCTGGAGGTTGCAGTTGATGACGAAGGTGAGGTTGTCCAGGCCCTCGCGGGCCGCCAGGGCGAGCGCCGCGGTGGACTCCGGCTCGTCCATCTCGCCGTCGCCGAGGAAGGCCCAGACGTGCGACCGGGAGGTGTCCTTGATGCCGCGGTGGTGCAGGTAGCGGTTGAAGCGTGCCTGATAGATCGCCGAGAGCGGGCCCAGCCCCATCGACACGGTCGGGAACTCCCACAGCCAGGGCAGCCGCCGCGGGTGCGGGTAGGACGGCAGGCCCTCGCCGCCGGCTTCCTGCCGGAAGCGGTCCAACTGGGCTTCGGTCAGCCGCCCTTCGAGGAAGGCGCGGGCGTAGACGCCCGGCGACGCGTGCCCCTGGATGTACAGCTGGTCGCCGCTGCCTTCCCGGCTCTCCTTCCCGCGGAAGAAATGCTGGTATCCGATCTCGTTCAGCCAGGCCGCCGACGCGAAGGTGGCCATGTGGCCGCCGAGGCCGCCGCGCTGGTTGCCGCGGGTGACCATCGCCGCCGCGTTCCAGCGGTTCCAGGCGGTGATCCGGGCCTCCATCGCCTCGTCACCCGGGAACTCCGGCTCGGCCGCGGTCGGAATGGTGTTGATGTACGGCGTCTCCAGGAGCGGAGGGAGGCCGACCCCGGTCCGTTCGGCGTGCTCCGCGACGCGACGCAGCAGGTAGGCGGTGCGGTGCGGGCCACCGGCGCGGGCGGCTCCGTCCAGCGATGTGCGCCATTCGGCGACCTCGGACGGGTCGCTGTCGGGCAGTTGGTCGAGCTGGGACACGGTGATCCCCTTTCGCGTTCCTGGGTGAGGAACCGGAGGTGCCGCGCGCTTCTGCGGCACCTCCGGTGGTCGGGGCGGACGATCGGCGGTACGGGTGGGCCGGCCGTGGACGGGCGAGCTCAACTGACGTCGCCACACGTCGAATTCCGAAGTTCGGAACAATCTTTCCGTTCAATAGAACGTAGAGATTCGAGATCGTCGGGGCAACCATTACTCGCGAGTAATGATCGATGATCGATCACAACGTTGCGCCCCGAACGCCGGCGGACGAGGTGCGGGACGCGGTGGCCCGGGCGCCGGGTACCGGCGGCTGACCGGCGGCTGACCGGCGGCTGACCGGCGGCTCGCGCAGCCGTAACCGTCACCGTCTCGCCTGCTGAAACACTTGTCTCATCGGCTTGAACCGGGCGGGGTGCCCGACGCAGAATGCCAGGCATGACTGCTGCTGCCGACCTCCTCGTGGGACGCCTCCACGTCGATCTGTGTCGCCAGTCCAGCGCCAACTGTCGCGTCTGACGCGCTTTCCGGCCGCGGACCCCTGGCGCACCGGGGCCGTGCTGCCGCGCTTCTCCCTCATTTCCCGCACTTAGGGCGGCGCTCGGTCGCCGCTCCCCCGCGGCGCCTCGCCATGCCCTCCGCGGCACCCCGTCACGCACCCCGCCGGGCCACTGCACCCTGCCGAGGGCGTGACCCGCCGCCCTTCCCCGGAGTCCTCATGTCTGCTCTGACGTTCCACTGGTTCCTGCCCACGACCGGTGACAGCCGGCACATCGTCGGCGGCGGCCACGGTTCCCTCCCCGGCACCGCCGGCGGAGACCGCCCCGCCTCGATCGAATACCTCGGCCAGATCGCCCGGTCCGCCGAGCAGCTCGGCTTCGTAGGGGCGTTGACGCCGACAGGCGCGTGGTGCGAGGACGCCTGGCTGACGACGGCGATGCTCACCCAGGTCACCGAGCGGCTGAAGTTCCTGGTCGCGTTCCGGCCCGGCCAGATCAGCCCGACCCTGTCGGCGCAGATGGCCGCGACATACCAGCGCCAGTCGCACGGCCGGCTGCTGCTGAACGTGGTGACCGGCGGCGAGTCGGCCGAGCAGCGCGCGTACGGCGACTTCCTCGACAAGGACCAGCGGTACGCGCGCACCGGCGAGTTCCTGGACATCGTGCGGCGGTTGTGGGACGGGGAGACGGTCGACCACCAGGGCGAGCATCTGCGGGTGGAGGGCGCGAAGCTGAACCGGCTGCCCGACCCGGTGCCGCAGGTCTACTTCGGCGGCTCCTCGCCCGCGGCCGGCGAAGTGGCCGCGCGGTACACCGATGTGTACCTGACCTGGGGCGAGCCGCCGCAGCAGGTGAAGCAGAAGATCGACTGGGTGCGCTCGCTGGCCGCCGCGCAGGGCCGCGAGGTGCGGTTCGGCATCCGGCTGCACACCATCAGCCGGGACACCTCGGAGCAGGCGTGGGCCGAGGCGGAGCGGCTGCTGAAGGGCATGGACCCCGAGCGCATCAAGGCGGTGCAGCAGGGGCTGGCGACGAGCGAGTCCGAGGGGCAGCGCCGGATGCGGGAGCTGCACGGCAGCGGGTCCACCGACAAGCTGGAGGTCTACCCGAACCTGTGGGCCGGCGTCGGCCTGGTCCGCGGCGGCGCCGGCACGGCGCTGGTGGGCAGCCACGCCGAGGTCGCGAACCTCATCGAGGAGTACGCGCGGCTCGGCATCGAGGAGTTCGTGCTCTCCGGGGTGCCGCACCTGGAGGAGGCGTACTGGTTCGGCGAGGGCGTGCTGCCGCTGTTGGAGCAGCGCGGGCTGTGGCAGCACCCGGCCGGTCCGCGTACCACCGAGGCGGGCATCGTCCCGTTCGCCGGCCGGTGAGCGGCGGGTCCGCGCCCTCGCAGGCGCCACCGCGACCGCACGAGAAGCAGGCGGCGGCACCGGCCGCGCGGCTGCGGACCGTGGTGCTCGCCAGCCTGCTGGGCACCACCGTCGAGTGGTACGACTTCTTCCTGTACGCCACGGCCGCCGGGCTGGTCTTCGACAAGCTGTTCTTCCCGGTGGCGAACGGCACGGTCGGCACGATGCTGTCGTTCGCGACGTTCGCCGTCGGGTTCGTCGCCCGTCCGGTGGGCGGCCTGCTCTTCGGGCACATCGGCGACCGCATCGGCCGCAAGCGCACCCTCGCCTTCACCATGGGCCTGATGGGCGTCTCCACCTCGCTCATCGGCCTGCTACCCACGTATCAGCAGGTCGGCGTCCTCGCCCCCGCGCTGCTGCTGGTCCTGCGGGTCGCGCAGGGCGTGGCGCTGGGGGGCGAGTGGGCCGGGGCCGTGCTGCTGGCCGTCGAGTACGGGCCCGAGGGGCGCAAGGGCCGGTTCGGCAGCTATCCGCAGATCGGGCTGGCGCTCGGCCTGGCGTTGGGCACCGGAGTCTTCGCGCTGCTCAACAACGTGCTCAGCGATGCCGCGTTCCTCGGGTACGGCTGGCGGGTGGCCTTCCTGATCAGTCTGGTGCTGGTCGGGGTCGGGCTGGCCGTCCGGTTGAAGATCGACGAGACGCCGGCGTTCCGCGCGGTGCGCAGGCTCCAGGAACTGCCGCGCTCGGCGCCGCTGGTGGAGGTGGTGCGCGAGAAGGCCGCCCGCCGGCACGTGGTGCTCGGCATGCTGGCGCGGTGGGGCGAGGGCGCCGCCTTCAACACCTGGGGCGTCTTCGCGATCACCTACGCGACGGGGACGCTGGCGCTGGACCGTACGGCCGTGCTGCTCGCGGTGACGGCCGCGGCTCTGGTGATGGCCGTACTGATCCCGGTCTCCGGCGCCGCGGTCGACCGGCTGGGTGCGCGCCGCGTCTACCTCGTCGGCATGGGCGCCTTCGCCGTCTCGGTGTTCCCGGCGTTCTGGCTCTTCGGTACGGGCGGGCCGTGGGCCTTCGCGGTGGCGCTCCTGGTCACCCTCGGCCTGGTGCACGCCTCGTTCTACGGAGCCCAGGGCACGCTGTTCGCCGCCCTGTTCGCCACCCCGGTGCGGTACACGGGCATGTCGTTCGTCTACCAGATGTCCGGCATCTTCGCGTCCGGCATCACCCCGTTGATCATGACGGCGTTGCTGGCCCTGGGCTCGGGCACTCCGTGGTACGCCTGCGGCTATCTTGCGCTGACGGGTCTGGTCAGCATGTGGGCGACACGTCGGCTGCGCGAATCGGAGCTGCACATCCCGACCGGGCGGGCGCTCGCCGCCGGTCAGCACGGTGCGGTCCCGGACGACCGGCACACACAGGTCATGGCGTGACCTGCGGTGCCGGTCGTCTCATGCGGCTGCCGTGGCGGCGTCCGCCCGGTACCTGCGTATGTAGGCGGTGCAGAGTTCCATGACGACCTTGGTGATGATCACCTCGGCGATGGCGAGGCCGGCCTTCGCCAGCACCGCGCAGAGCAAGTCGCCCACCGAGATCACACTCCTGTTCGATTGTATGCGCGCGGCTCCCCGAACGGACCGCGTCGACCGCTCCTCCACTCATGCCCTGCACAGGTGACGGAAGGGTGACTTACGGCGAACATGCGGTGATGCTCCGATGAACTGACGTTCGGTCGATCGGTGGCCCCGGAGCCCCGCCGTCGCATGCCGGCACGGCACACCGCAGACTGGAGACCGGCGGCCGACCGGCCCGCACCCGAACCGCCCGTAAGGAGCCCGCCCCCCATGGCCGTGGACGCACTCGACGCCCGGATCCTCCGGCTGCTGCTCGAACAGCCGCGGACGAGCGTGCGCGAGTACGCGCGCATCCTCGGCGTCGCACGCGGCACGGTGCAGGCGCGCCTGGACCGGCTGGAGCGGGACGAGGTGATCACCGCGTACGGGCCGCGGCTGTCCCCCGCGGCGCTCGGCCACCCGGTCACCGCCTTCGCGCACATCGAGGTCACCCAGGGCCACCTGGAAGAGGTCGCAGCCCTGCTGGCCGAGGTACCGCAGATCATCGAGGCGTTCTCGACCACGGGCGGCGGCGACCTGCTGGCCAAGGTGGTGGCGCGGGACGCGGCCCATCTGGAGGACGTGATCCAACGGCTGATCAACATGCCGGGTGTGGTGCGGACCCGCACGGAGGTGGCGCTCCGCGAGCGCGTGCCGCACCGGCTGCTGCCGCTGGTCGAGGACGTGGGCGGGGCCGCGGCACCGCGCTGACCGCGGGCTTGGCATGCTGGGGGCATGAGCACCGACCCCTCCCGCACCCCCGTCGTCTTCGACCTCGACGGCACCCTCGTCGACAGCGAACCCAACTACTACGAGGCCGGGCGCCGGCTGCTGGCCCGGTACGGGGTCACCGACTTCACCTGGGAGCACCACACCCGGTTCATCGGCATCGGGACGCGCGAGACGCTGGAGATCCTGAAGAAGGAGTACGGGATCGAGGCGCCCGTCACGGAGCTGCTGGCCGGGAAGAACGAGATCTACCTGGAGCTGGCCGGGGCGCACACCGAGGTCTTCGCGGAGATGCGGGCGTTCGTGGAGCAGCTGCACGCGGCCGGGCACCCGCTCGCGGTGGCGTCCGGTTCGTCGCGGGCCGCGATCGACGCGGTGCTGAAGGGCACGGACCTGGACGCCTGGCTTTCCACGCGGGTGTCGGCCGAGGAGGTGGGGCGCGGCAAGCCCGAGCCCGATGTCTTCCTGGAGGCGGCCCTGCGGCTGGGCGTGGCACCGGAGAGCTGCGTCGTGCTGGAGGACGCCGCGCCCGGGGCCGAGGCCGCGCGCCGCGCCGGGATGCGCTGCATCGCGATCCCGTACGTGCCGGAGACCGCGGGAGACCCGGCGTTCGAGGGCGCCGGGCTCCTCTTCAAGGGCGGTCAGCGGGAGTTCACGGCGCAGGCCGCGTACGCCTGGCTCGCGCGGACAGCTCCGTCTTCCTGATCTTGCCGGTGGCGGTGAGCGGCAGCTCGTCCGTCAGCTCGATGGCGGGGAGTTTGTAGGCGGCCATCGAGGCGCCCGCCCACTCCCCCAGCGCCTCAGCGGTCAGCGTGCTGCCGGGAACGGTGCGCACGTACGCGTAAGGGCGCTGGCCGCGCCGCTCGTCCGGTACGGCCACGACAGCGGCGGCCACCACGTCCGGATGGCGCCCGAGCAGGGTCTCCACCTCCGTCGGGAAGACGCTCATGCCGTTCACCTTGATCATGTCCTTGTCGCGGCCGAGGTAGCTCAGGCACCCCTCGTCATCGATGGAGCCGATGTCGCCGGTGTGCAGCCAGCCCTCGCGCAGGGCGGCCGCGGTGGCCTCGGGCGCGCGCCAGTAGCGCGTCAGCACGGACGGGCCGCGTACGACGATCTCGCCGCGTTCGCCGAGCGGCAGCGGCTCGCCGGTCGCGAAGTCCACGACCATGATGTCCGTGCCGGGCACCGGCAGCCCGCAGAAGGTGGGCTCGCCGAGCAGGTCGTGGTCGCCGTCCTGGAAGCCGAGGGTGGAGGTGTCGCTGGTGTGCGTCTCGGTCATGCCGTACGAGGCCTCGCGCAGCACGCTGTGGTTCCCGACCGCGCGGCGCCAGCGGTCGCGTACCTCGGGGGTGAGCTTGCGGATGAAGGAGACGGTGAGCGGCGCGGTGAAGGCGGACAGGTCGCGCTCGGCGAGGTCCGGGCGGTCCAGCAGTTCGAGGTAGTTCTCGACCGTGCCGGCCATCGTGGTGACGCGGTACCGCTCCAGCCCGTCCAGGACGGCGGCCGGGTCCCAGCGCGGGAGCAGCACGCTCGTGCCGCCGGAGACGAGCGGCGCCAGGATGCCGAGGTTCTCCCCGGCGATCCAGAAGACGGGCAGGTAGCAGAGGGAGACGATGCCTTCGGGCGCCGGCTCGGTGGCGCGCCCCGAGTCGATGGCGGTGGCCGTGTAGACCATGTGCCGCTGAGTGTGCTCGCAACCCTTGGGCATGCCCGTGGTGCCGCCGGTGTAGTTGAGTGCGGCGAGCGCGTCCGGGTCGTCGGCGATGGTGCCGTGCGGGGCGTGCGCGAGGGCCTGCTGCCATGCGTCGGTGTCGGCGAGCAGGACCTCGCGGACCGCGGTGTCCGGACGTACCTCCTTGACGGCCGCGGCCAGTTCGGTACGGGAGATGACCAGGCAGGCGCCGGAGTCGGCCAGCTCGTGACGGAGTTCGGCGGCCTTGAACATGGGGTTGACCGGTACGTGGACCGCGCCCAGACGCAGCACGGCGAGCATCGCGATCAGGAACTGCGGGCAATTGGGCAGGTGGACGCCGACCCGGTCGCCGGGCCGTACGCCGCGTGCGGCCAGCCACCCCGCCAGTCGGTCGGCGGCCCCGTCCAGCTCGCGGTAGGTCGTCTCGCGGCCGTCGAAGACGAGGGCGGTGCGGTCGGGGTCCGTGACCGCCCAGTGGTGCACGTGGCCGGGCACGGTCCGCTCGTCGGCCCGCGACCGGATGACGCCCGGCTGCCGGCCGCTGCGGGCCCGGTCCTGTCGGGCACGGAGATCGGTCAGGTAGTGCTCGATACGCGTCACGCGGCTCACTGCTACTCCTCCGGTATCGCCTGGTGTCCCTCGTCCATCGCCTGGTGTTCCTCGTCGTGCGGCGGTGCGGTGCCCTGCTGCGGCGCCGGCACCCGGACGCCGAGCAGATGCAGGTACATGGCGGTGACATCCCGCACCGCGGACTCGTACGCGTCCGGGTCCTCGGCGACCACCCGCGCGAACTGGACGCTCATCCCGCCCACCGCACGAGCGACCGCCAGCGGGTCGGTCACGGGCGCCAGCGCACCCGCCTCGGTCAGCCGGCGGATGTAGCGCGCGGTACGGCGGGTGGGCCGCTCGCTGATCTCCCGCCACAGCTCGTACAGCTCCGCGTCCCCCTGCGCCTGCTGCTCGATCAGCCGGAGCAGCGGCAGGTGGTCGGCGTACGCGGCGATGAAGGCGGCGGTGGAGTCGTGCGCGACGGCCCGGACGTCCTCCGGGTCGGTGTCCGGCACCTCCTGAGCGGCGAGGAAGGCGTCCCGCACCCGCACGGCCAGCACCCGGAAGATCTCTTCCTTCGACGCGAAGTAGACGTAGAAGCCCGCCCGGGACAGTTCGGCCTCGGCGGCGATGTCGGCGATGGTGGCGGGACCGTAGCCGCGACGCGCGAAGACCGCCTCGGCGGCGTCCAGCAACCGGTGCCGTACGGGCGTGTCACTGCGATCACGTGCCGTGCGGGTCGCCCAGGGGCGGTGCCCGCGGGCTGCTGCCTGCCGGGACGCGGGTGCGGACTGCTCTCTGCCTGCCACGCCTCGACCCTATTGACGTTGACGCCAATGTCAATGACCATGACAGCCGCCGTCTCAGCGTGGAGGTGCTCGCCCAATGGGGTCAGCCGTGCTCATCGCCAATCGCGGGGAGATCGCCGTCCGGGTGGCGCGCGCCGCCGCCGCGGCAGGACTGCGCAGCGTCGCGGTGTACGCCGAGGACGACGCGGCGGCCCCGCACGTCCGGCTCGCCGACGAGGCACACCCACTACCCGACTCCGGCCCCGCCGCCTACCTCGACGCGGCGGCCCTCCTGTCCATCGCGCGAGACACCAACTGCGCCTACCTCCACCCCGGTTACGGATTCCTCAGCGAGAACGCCGACTTCGCGCGGGCCTGCGCCGAGGCGGGCACGGTCTTCGTCGGCCCCTCCCCCGACGTGCTCGGCCTCTTCGGCGACAAGGCGCGTGCCCGCGCCCTCGCCCGGTCCCTCGACGTACCGGTACTGCCGGGCACCACCGGCCCCACCACCCTCGACGAAGCCCGCGCGTTCCTGGCCGAAGGCCCGGGCGCCGGCGGCCCGGTGATGGTCAAGGCGCTCGGCGGGGGCGGCGGCCGGGGCATGCGCGTGGCACACGACGCCGCCGAGCTCACCGAGGCCTGGGAGCGCTGCCGCTCGGAGGCGGAACAGGGCTTCGGCCGCGGCGAGTTGTACGTCGAGCGACTGCTGACGGGCGCCCGCCACATCGAGATCCAGGTCATCGGCGATGCCACCGGCGCGGTCACCCACGTCTGGGAACGGGACTGCTCGGCCCAGCGCCGCCACCAGAAACTCATCGAGATCGCCCCCGCCCCCGCCCTGCCCACACCGATCCGCGACCAACTCCTGCAGTGCGCGCTCCGCATGGCCCGCAAGGTGGGCTACGTGGGCGTCGGCACCTTCGAATTCCTCGTACACGGCACCGAGTACCACTTTCTCGAAGCCAACCCACGCCTCCAGGTCGAACACACCGTCACCGAGGAGGTGACGGGCATCGACCTGGTCGACGCACAACTGCGGCTGGCGGCCGGCGCCACGCTCGCGGACCTGGGCCTGGCCGGCGGCCCGCCCGCACCGCGCGGCTTCGCCGTACAGGCCCGCGTGAACGCCGAGGTCACCACACGGGACGGCACGGTACGCGGCTCCGCCGGCACCCTCACCCGCTTCGAGGTACCGACCGGCCCCGGCGTCCGCGTGGACACCGGCGCATGCGGCGGCCTGACCGTCGGCGCACGCTATGACCCTCTACTGGCGAAGGTCATCACCCGCGTCCCGGTACCGGACTTCACCGCGGTCTGCGAACGCGCCCGGCAGGCCCTGGCCGAATTCACCGTGGAGGGTGTCCGCACCGGCATACCGCTGCTGCGCGCCGTCCTCGCCCACCCCGCTTTCACGGCCGGCGCCACGCACACCACATGGGTGACCGACCACCTCACCGAACTGCTCACCGAGGACACCGACGAGCCGCCGCTCGCCGGCACCACCGACGAGGAAGGGACCATCGCCGCCCCCATGGCCGGCACGGTCGTCACCGTGGACGTGACGCCGGGCGAGACCGTCCCCGCAGGCCATCAGCTCCTCGTCCTCGAAGCGATGAAGATGGAGCACGTGGTGACGGCCCCGACCGCCGGCATCGTGCGCTCCGTAGGGGCCACGGTCGGTGACACGGTCCCTGAGGGCCACCCGCTGGTGGCCTGGGAGCCGGCCACGGGCGATGAGACCGGCGATGCGCAAACCACCGAAACCGACCCGGACGCCATCCGCCCCGACCTCGCCGAGGCCCTGGCCCGGCACGCGATCGGCCTGGACGCGCAACGCCCGGAGGCGGTGGCGAAGCGGCACGCGCTCGGCCGCCGCACAGCACGCGAGAACATCGCCGACCTGTGCGACGAAGGCAGCTTCACGGAGTTCGGCGCACTGGCCATAGCGGCGCAGCGCAGGCGCCGCTCGCTCGACGACCTGATCGCCGCCACCCCCGCCGACGGCATGGTCACCGGCACCGGCACGGTCGACGGCGCGCCGTGCGTGGCGATGTCGTACGACTACACCGTGCTGGCCGGCACGCAGGGCCACAACAACCACCGCAAGACCGACCGGCTGCTGGGCGTGGCCGAGCAACGCCGCCTCCCCGTCGTGCTGTTCGCGGAGGGCGGCGGCGGCCGCCCCGGCGACACCGACACCTCCTCCATCGCCGGCCTCGATATCATGACCTTCCACCAGATGGGCCGGCTGAGCGGCCTCGTCCCCCTCGTCGGCATCGCATCGGGCCGCTGCTTCGCGGGCAACGCCGCCCTCCTGGGCTGCTGCGACGTGGTCATCGCCACCCCCGAAGCATCGATCGGCATGGGTGGCCCGGCAATGATCGAAGGCGGCGGACTCGGCTCCTACGCCCCCGAAGAAGTCGGCCCGCTCTCCGTCCAGGTGCCCAACGGCGTCGTCGACATCCCGGTCGCGGACGAGGCCGAAGCGGTCGACACCGCCAAGCGCTACCTCTCCTACTTCCGCGGCACCACCGAGAACTGGGCGGCGCCCGACCCGCGCCTCCTCCGCCACGCCATCCCCGAGAACCGCCGCCGCGCCTACCCCGTCCACCAGGTCATCAACGGCCTGGCCGACACCGACTCGGTCCTGGAACTCCGTTCCGGCTTCGGCACCGGCATCGTCACCGCACTCGTCCGCATCGCCGGCCGCCCCGTCGGGCTCCTCGCCAACAATCCGCAACACCTCGGCGGCGCCATCGACCGCGACGCCGCCGACAAGGCCGCCCGCTTCCTCCAACTCTGCGACGCCTTCGGCCTACCGGTCCTCGCCCTGTGCGACACCCCCGGCTTCATGGTCGGCCCCGACGCCGAACGAGACGCCACCGTACGGCACTTCTCCCGCCTCTTCGTCACCGGCGCCAACCTCCGCGTCCCCGTCGTCTCCCTCATCCTCCGCAAGGCCTACGGCCTCGGCGCGATGGCCATGATGGGCGGCTCGACCCGCGCCCCCCTCGCCACCGCCGCCTGGCCGACCGGCGAACTCGGCGGCATGGGCCTGGAAGGCGCCGTACGCCTCGGCTACCGCAAGGAACTCGAAGCCATCCCCGACCCCACCGAACGCCAACGCGCCTTCGAAGCCCGCGTCGCCGAACTCTACGACCACGGCAAGGCGGTGAACGCCGCAGCCGCCCTGGAAATAGACGCCGTCATCGACCCGGCAACCTCCCGCGACTGGATCACATCAACACTGACGGCCTACCGACCGGAAGAACTACCGGTTCGGGGACGGGGGTTCGTGGATACGTGGTGAGCGGCACCGGATCAAGCTGCCGAATCCCTGCCGAGGCCGCCTTGTGTGAGGGCGGTGGGGTCGCGGTGGATCGGCGTCCGCGCCTCCGTCAGTGGTGCCCCCGTCCCCCCGTAGCGTGTGGCGATTATTTCGGCTGCTATGGAGAGGGCTGTTTCTTCGGGGGTGCGGGCGCCCAGGTCGAGGCCTATGGGGGAACGGAGGCGGGCCAGTTGCCGGTCGGTGACGCCGGCCTCGCGGAGGCGGCGGTTGCGGTCGTCGTGGGTGCGGCGGGAGCCCATCGCGCCGATGAAGGCGGCGGGCAGGCGCAGGGCCTCGGTCAGCAGGGGGACGTCGAACTTGGCGTCGTGGGTGAGGACGCAGATGACAGTGCGGTTGTCGGTGCCGGTGCGGCGGAGGTAGCGGTGCGGCCAGTCGACCTCGACGACGTCGGCCTCGGGGAAGCGGGCGCGGGTGGCGAAGACGGGGCGGGCGTCGCACACGGTGACGTGGTAGCCGAGGAACTTGCCCGTACGGACGAGCGCCGCGGCGAAGTCGATGGCGCCGAAGACGATCATCCGGGCCGGTGGCACGCTGGATTCGGCGAAGAGGGTCAGGTCCGTGTCGCAGTGCGTGCCGTCCGCTGCGGCGGTGAAGGCGCCGGTGCGGCCCGTGGCCAGCATGGCGCGGGTGTCGGCCGCCGCCACCGCGTCCAGCTCCGGCGGGCCGCCGAGGCTGCCCTCGTACGAGCCGTCGGCGTGGACGAGGAGTGCCCGGCCGAGCAGGGGGGCGGGGCCCTCGGCCACGCGGACGACCGCGGCCGTCTCGCCGCGCGCCGCGGCCGAGAGCGCCGCCGCGAGGACCGGCCTGGCGGGGGCGTCCGAGCGCACCGGTGTGACCAGTACCTCGATGACTCCCCCGCAGGTCAGGCCGACGGCGAAGGCGTCCTCGTCGCTGTAGCCGAAGCGCTCGCGCACCGTCGTGCCGTCCTGGAGGGCCTGGGTGCACAGGTCGTACACCGCGCCCTCCACGCAGCCGCCCGAGACCGAGCCGATGGCCGTGCCCTCGCTGTCCACGGCGAGGGCTGCCCCGGGATCGCGTGGCGCGCTGCCACCGACGGCCACGACGGTGGCGACGGCGAAGTCGCGGCCCTGCTCGACCCATCGGTGCAGTTCGTCGGCGATGTCCAGCATGTTGTCGGTCTCCTTAGCGAGCGGGCCGATCGGAGGGTGGGGCGAGGGTGGCGGGGCCGGATACCCGTGGGTCCCGGCTGCCCGCCACCCGTTCGCACTCAGCCGGCCACGTCGGACGTGACCGCGTCCGTGGCGGATCCCGTGCCGGTTCCCGCCACGATCACCCGGTCCGGGCGGATCGGGAGGTGGCGGTGGCGTACGCCGGTCGCGTGCCAGACCGCGTTGGCGATGGCCGCCGCGGCGCCCACGATGCCGATCTCGCCGACGCCCTTGATGCCGACCGGGTCGTCCGGGTCCTCGTCGTCCACCCAGTCCGCCTCGATCACCGGTACGTCGGCGTTGGCGGCGAAGTGGTAACCGGCGAGGTCGGGGCTGACGTGGCCGCCCGAGGCCGCGTCCCGGACCGCTTCCTCGTGCAGCGCCATGGACAGGCCCCAGATCATGCCGCCGACCAGCTGGCTGCGGGCCGTCAGCGGGTTGATGATGCGGCCCGCGGCGAAGATGCCGAGCATCCGGCGTACGCGTACTTCGCCGGTGGCGACGTCCACCGCGACCTCGGCGAACTGCGCGCCGAAGGAGTGCCGTTCCTTCTTGGCCAGCGCGCCGACGGCCTCGGTGGTGTCGGACCGTACCGTGATGCCCTCCGGCGGCACCGTGCCGCCCAGCGCCAGCCGCTCGCGCAGCTCGTCGGCGGCGACGGTGACGGCCCAGCCCCAGGAGCGGGTGCCCATGGAGCCGCCGGCGATCCCCGCCGGGCCGAAGTCGCTGTCCGCGATGCGGGTGCGGACGCGGCCCGGGGAGACCCGCAGCGCGTCGGCGGCGATCTGGGTGATCGCGGTGCGTGCGCCGGTGCCGATGTCCGCCGCGTTGATGCGCACGGTGAAGGTGCCGTCCGCCTCCGCCGTCACGGACGCCGTGGAGGGCAGGGCGTTGGACGGGAACGCGGCCGCGGCCATGCCCGTGCCGAGCAGCCAGCGCCCGTCCCGCCGGACGCCGGGCCGCGGGTCGCGGTCCGCCCAGCCGAACCGGCGGGCGCCCTCCTCGAAGCAGGAGAGCACGTTGCGGCTGCTGAACGGCAGCCCGGAGAGCGGGCCGACGTCCGGCTCGTTGCGGACGCGGAGTGCGATCGGGTCGATGCCGGCCTGCTCGGCGAGCTCGTCGAGCGCGCACTCCATCGCGAAGGAGCCCGGTGCCTCGCCCGGCGCGCGCATGAACGTCGGCGTCGGCACGTCGAGCCGTACGACGCGGTTGACGGTGTGGTGGGCGTCCGCGTCGTACATCACCCGGCCGACCGTGGCGCTCGGCTCGACGAACTCGTGCACGGTCGAGGTGAGGTTCTGCGACTCGTGCGCGAAGGCGCGCAGCCGTCCGTCGGGATCCGCGCCGAGCCGGACCCGCTGTGCCGTGGGGCTGCGGTAGCCGGTCAGCGAGAACATCTGACGGCGGGTCAGGACGACGCGCACCGGGCGGTGGATGGCGGTCGTGGCCATCACAGCACACACCTGGTGGACCCGGACGCCCTTGGACCCGAAGCCGCCGCCGACGTGTTCGGACCGTACCCGCACCGAGGACGGGTCGAGGGAGAAGAGGTTGGCGAGTTCGCCCGCCACCCACATGGTGCTCTGGTTGGAGTCGACGACTTCGAGCCGGCCGTCCTCCCACCGGGCCATCGCCGCGTGCGGCTCCAGCATGGTGTGGTGCTCTTCCGGCGTGGTGTACTCCGCGTCCACGACGAACTCCGACGCGGCCAGCTCGGCCTCGACGTCGCCCTTCTGCGCGGCCGAGCCGTCCGGCGTGTACGTACCGGGCCGGCCGGCGGCGAACACCACGTCGTGCGGTTCCTCCTCGTACCGCACCACCAGCGCCTCGGCGGCCTCCCTGGCCTGCTCGGAGGTCTCGGCGACGACCAGCGCCACCGGCCATCCCAGGTACGGCACGCGGTCGTTCTGGAAGACGGCGATGGTGGGGTCGGGCCGGCCGAGGAGTCCGGTGTAGTCGGTGTCGACGCGGGGCGCGTTGCCGTGGTGCAGGACCTTGAGCACGCCCGGCATGGCCAGGACGGCGTCCTCCTCGATGGCGCTGATGCGGCCGCGGGCGATGGTGGACAGGACCAGCCAGCCGTGCGCCATTTCGGCGAAGGGGATCTCGCCCGCGTAACGGGCCGCGCCGGTGACCTTGGCGAGGCCCTCCACGCGGGTGTGCGCGGTGCCGACGGCGCCCGTCACCGCGGGTGTTCCGGTCGCAGTGGTCATCGGGTGGCCCCCTCGGACGGGTCGGTCGGGTCGGTCGGATCGGTCGACGCGCTCGGTTCGGTCGACTCGGTCAGCTCGGTCAGGACGGATACGACGAGGTTGCGTATCAGCGTCACCTTGTACGCGTTGTCGGGCAGCGGCTCGGCGGCCGCCAGCTCGGCGTCCGCCGCGGCGGCGAACGCCTCTGCGGTCGCGGGCCCGCCGCACAGCGCCGCCTCGGCCTCCCGTGCCCGCCAGGGCCGGGACGCCACCGCGCCGAAGGCCAGCCGGACGTCGTGCACAAGACCGTTGCGTACGTCGAGCGCGGCAGCGAGGGAACCGATCGCGAAGGCGTACGACGCGCGCTCGCGCACCTTGCGGTACCGCGAGACGGCGGCGACCGGGGTGGGCGGGAGCGTGACGCCGGTGATCAGCGCGCCGGGCGGCAGCGCGGTCTCCAGATGCGGGGTGTCCCCCACCGGGAGGTAGAAGTCCGCGATCGGCAACTCCCCCGGCCCGTCGGCCGTTTCGTAGGAGACGACCGCGTCGAAGGCGCTGAGCGCCACCCCCATGTCGGAGGGGTGGGTGGCCACGCAGTGCGCGCTGGCGCCGAGGATCGCGTGGTTGTGGTGCTCACCTTCGATGGCGGGGCAGCCACTGCCCGGGCTGCGCTTGTTGCACGGCTTGGCCACGTCGGCGAAGTAGCCGCAGCGGGTGCGCTGGAGGAGGTTACCGCCCACCGTCGCCATGTTGCGCAGCTGGCCGGAGGCGCCGGCGAGTACGGCCTGCGCCAGCGCGGGGTACCGGCGCCGCACCTCGGGGTGGGCGGCGAGGTCGCTGTTGGTGACCGTGGCACCGATACGGATCCCGCCCGACTCGGTCACCTCGATGTCGTTGAGCGGCAGTTCACGTACGTCGATCAGTCCGGCCGGGCGCTCCACACCGGTCTTCATCAGGTCGACGAGGTTGGTGCCGCCGCCGAGGTAGCGCGCGTCGGGGTCGGCGCCGAGCAGCGCGACCGCGCCGGGGACGTCGAAGGCCCGCTGGTATCCGAACTCCTTCATATCGCCGCCTCCGTACCGGTCCGGGCGTCGTCGGCCGCGGTCTCGGCCTCGGCCTCGGCGGCCCGCGCGACCGCCTGGACGATGGACACGTACGCACCGCAGCGGCACAGGTTGCCGCTCATCCGCTCCCGGATCTCGTCGGCCGTGAGGGGCGGCGGCCCCGCTTCGGGCCGTACGTCGTCGGTCACGGCGCTCGGCCAGCCCGCCGCGTGCTCCTGGATCACGCCGAGCGCGGAGCAGATCTGCCCCGGGGTGCAGTAGCCGCACTGGTAACCGTCGAGGTCGAGGAAGGCCTGCTGTACCGGGTGCAGCTCGTCCCCGTCGGCCACGCCCTCGATGGTGGTGATCTCCCGCCCCTCGGCGGCCACCGCGAGCTGCAGGCAGGAGACGGCCCGGCGGCCGTCGAGCAGGACCGTACAGGCGCCGCACTGGCCCTGGTCACAGCCCTTCTTGGTGCCTGTCAGGTCGAGCCGCTCGCGCAGTGCGTCGAGCAGGGTGGTGCGGTGATCGACGGGCAGCGTGTACTTCTCTCCGTTGATGTTCAAGGTGATGGCGCTGGACGTCGATGGGGGCATCGGCAGCCTTCTTTCGCGAATGAGGAGGTACGAGACGGACCGGCGAAGGGTGTAGAGGTCTCGGTCTCAAGCTGTGACGTGTGGGGGCGGTGGTCGGGCGGCCCTCGGAGGGCACTGGGTGGGGGGCGGCAGGGGCTCAGGAGCCGAGGCCCACCCGGTGGGCAGGCGGGCACGTAGTGCGGCGGCCGCCGGCCGTCCCCCTCCGGCCGGGTCTGCCGCTATGGTGAACTCTGAGCGGACAGCTGTCCATTAGCGTTGAACCTAGCGGACACCTGTCCGCTTAGCAAGGCGGTTCCGGGGTAATTCCCTACAGCCGAACGGTGATTCCGGAAGGAGGACGAGTGCGGCGGAAGAGAGACGCGCAGGCCGAGGCGGAGACCCGGAAGGACGCGCCGCTGCGCTCGGACGCCCAGCGGAATCGCGAGCGCATCCTGGAAGTTGCGCTCGCCGAGCTGACGCGCTCCGCGGACGCCCCGCTGAGCGCCATCGCCAAGAAGGCGGGCGTCGGCCAGGGCACGTTCTACCGCAACTTCCCCAACCGCGAGGCCCTCGTCCTGGAGGTCTACCGCTACGAGGTGCAGCAGGTCGCCGACACCGCGGCCCAGTTGCTGGCCACCCGCGCGCCCGACCGGGCCCTGCGGGAGTGGATGGACCGCCTGGCCCAGTACGCGATGGCGAAGGCCGGACTGGCCGACGCGATGCGCCGGGCCACCTGTTCCCGCGGCAGTCTGGCCGGGCTCGGCCACGCCCCGCTGACCTCGGCGATCACCCTACTTCTGGCGGCGAACGAGGAGGCCGGCACCGTGCGCCCGGGGGTCACCCCCGACGATTTCCTGCTCGCCATCGCGGGTCTGTGGCAGATCGACCCGCACAGCGACTGGCAGGCCCGCGCGGCCCGGCTGCTGGATCTGGTGATGGACGGTCTGCGGGCGGGGGCCCGGCAGCGCTGAGTCGTGCAACCCGTTCGGGCGGGCCGGTGTTCCTCTCATCGAGACACCTCGCTTCCCGTCCGTCAGCGGGCGGACACGACGACAAGGAATTCCATGGATCTGCAGCTTTCCGGCCGTGTCGCGGTCGTCACCGGCGCGTCCAAGGGCATGGGGCTGGCCATCACCCGCACACTGCTCGCGGAGGGCGTCCGTGTGGTGGCCGCCTCCCGCAACAGCAGCCCCGGCCTGGACGCGCTGGCCGGCCCCGACCTGGTCCACGTACCGGTCGACCTGATGTCGCCGGAGGCGCCCGAGCGGGTGATCAACCGTGCCGTGGAGGCCTTCGGCAAGCTCGACATCCTGGTGAACAACGCCGGTGGCCCGCCGCCCGGCGTCGAGCTGCCGCGCGGCTCCTTCCTGCACGCCTCCGACTCGGACTGGCAGGCCATGTTCGAGTTCAACCTGTTCGCCGTCGTGCGCGCGATCCGCGCCGCCATCCCGCACCTGCTGGAGAGCGACGCGGCCTCGATCGTCAACATCTCGTCGGGCAACGCCCGTCAGCCCGCGCCGATCAACGTGGACTACGGTGCGGCCAAGGCGGCGCTGAACAACCTGACGAAGCAGCTGTCGGGTGAGTTCGGCCCGCAGGGCATCCGTGTCAACGCGGTGCTGCCGGGTGTCACGCGCACCGAGTGGTGGACCGAGGACGGCGGCGTCGCCGACAAGATCGCCGCGCAGGCCGGCGCCGACCGCGAGACGGTCCTCAACAAGATCGTCCCGGAGATGCTGAACCTCTCCACGGGCCGTTTCGTGGACCCGCAGGAGATCGCGGACGCGGTCGCCCTGCTCGTCTCCCCGCGCTCCGGTTCCACCACCGGCGCGGAGTTCGTGATCGACGGCGGTCTGCTCAAGGAGGTCTGACCGACCGGTCCGCGCACCGGAGCGCGGCGGCCACCACGCCGCCCACGCGCGGACATACGCGGTGCCGACGGGGGTGCACGCCCGTGCCGCCCGTCGGCACCGCCTTTTCTTCTCCGCCCGGCGCGGCACACGTCGGCGGCCCTGAGAACCACCCGTCCCCGGACGCCGTTCCCCCGCTGCCGTCCACCCGTTACGCGGAGCCCGTCATGTCCTTACCGCTGCCTGCCCGGAAGCAGGCCGCCCCGCCGCCGTCGCACGCCGAAACACCGCCCCGCGCCGGCGGCCGGCCCTCGCACCTGCTCACCTTCGCCCCGCTGCTCGCCAACGCCGACGCCGGGGTCGTCGCGCTCGCGCTGCCGCACTTCCAGCAGGACCTGGGGATGGGGCTCGCGGGCGCGCAGTGGGTGAGCCATGTGTACGTCCTGCTGGTCGGCGCCGTGCAGCTGGCGGGCGGCCGGCTGGCGGACCTGGCCGGTGCCCTGCGGCTGTTCCGCTGCGCGCTCGCCGGTTTCGCCGTGGCCGCCGCGTGCTGCGCGCTCGCCCCGACCGGCGGCGCGCTCATCGCGGCCAGAGGAGGCCAGGCGGTGGCCGCCGCGCTGCTCGTGCCGTCCGCGATGGCCCTGCTGGTCGCCCGTGCGCCGGGACCGACCGCGCGGGTCCGGGCGCTCGGCCGCTGGGCGCGCGCGGGCGGCCTCGGCTCGGTGGCCGGGATCGTGCTCGGCGGCCTGGTGCTGAGCCGGCTGGGCTGGCGGTGGGCCTTCTGGCTGGACGTGCCCGTCGCGCTGGGCATGCTGTACGCGGCGCGCCGGCTGGAGCCGGTCCCGGTCTTCCGCCGGGCGTCCGGAGCCGGAGCCGGGCTGTGGGGCGCGATCTGGCTCAGCGGCGCCCTGTTGGCCCTGATGTACGCGCTGGTGCACCTCCCGCAGCAGGGGCTGGGGACGAGCGACTGCGGCGCGCTGCTCGCCGCCGTACTGCTGGGCCTGCTCTTCGCCGCCTCCCAGCGCCGCACGGCCGCGCCGCTGCTCCCGTCGCGCGTACTGCGCGCCCGCGGGCTGCTGGGCGGTTCGGCCGGGGTCTTCCTGGTGGCCGCGGCGACCGGCCCGGTAGGCGTGATCGGCAGCCTGTATCTCCAAGGCGCGCTGCATTACGGCCCGTTGGGCGCGGGGCTGGCGATGCTGCCCATGGTGGGCGGGATCATCGTGGTGGGCCGCGTGTGCTGCCGGCTCCTGGCACGGCGCGGGCCGCGGCTGCCGTACCTCGTGGGCTGGGCGCTGATCGGCGCCGGTCTTCTGCTGCTGACCGGGGTCTCGGCCGACTCGGCCTATCTGCCGTCCCTCCTCCCGGGCCTGCTGCTGATCGGCTGCGGAATGCCGTTCATCTGGATGACGTGCGAGGTGGTGGCGCTGTCCGGGGTGGGTCCGTGCGGTACGGGGATCGGCGCCGGCATCGTGCAGTCCGCCGGGCAGCTGGGTGGTGCGCTGGGGCTGGCCATGGCGGTGACCGTGGTCACCGCGCGGGCCGGCGGGAGCGGCCCGCTGAGCGGTGCCGGTGCGGCGGCGCTGTCGGAGGGGGCCGGGCAGGCGTTTCTGGCCGCCGCCGTGCTGGTGCTGCCCGCCCTGGCCAACGCGTGGGCGGGCCTGGGCGGGCAGCGGCCGGCGGTTACGACGCGATCGCCGTGACGAGGTCGAGCGAGAGCCGCGGCCAGCTGTGCGCCGGGGCCTCCAGCCGGGGGCTGGCCGACAGGATCTCCATGTGCACGCGGGACAGCTCCGGCGAGGGCGGTACGCCGAAGTCCGTGCGCAGGGTGCGGCGTACGCGGTGGAAGGTGGCCAGCGCGTCCGCCTGCCGGCCCGAGCGGTACAGCGCCACCATCAGCAGTGCCGCGAGGCGCTCGTCGGCCGGGTGGCAGTGCAGGAGCGAGGCGAGCTCACCCAGGAGTTCGTGGTGCCGGCCGAGCCGGAGGTCGGCGCGGATGCGGTCGGTGAGCGCCGTGAGCCGCAGCTGTTCCACGGAGTCGATGGCGGCGGCCAGCAGCGGGCCGGCGGTCACGTCGCCGAGGACCTGTCCGTGCCACAGCTCCGTCGAGGCGGCCAACTGGGCTGCCGCGCGGGCGTTCTCGCCGTTCGCCAGCGCCTTCCGCCCGGCCCGTACCTGCTCCTGGAAGACGTCCAGGTCCAGCTCGCCGGGGCGTACCACGAGGAGGTAGCCGTGCTCGCGGGTGGCGAGCCGGCCGGCCTGCCGCTGTCCGGAGCGGGCGCGGCCGGTCAGGGCGCGGCGCAGCTGCATGACGTAGGTGTGGATGGCGGCGTGCACGCTCGGCGGCGGGCTGTTCTCCCAGAGTTCTTCCACGAATTGGTTGACCGTCACCACACGATTGGCATTCATGATCAGAAGGGCCAGCATTTGCCTGGGTTTCGGGGCGCTCGGCATCCGGCCGGCGCCCCCTTCCGTGACGGTCAAAGGACCGAGCACGCTGAATTTCATCGCAACTCCCCCGTAGCGATACAGAGCCGTTCGCCGCAGGCGCCCTCCCCCGGGCGCCGGCGCACTTCCCGGTGCGGACCGGCCCGTCTTTCCGGACTATATCGGCACCCGCATCAACGAATGCTCAACGTTCCGCCGAAATGTTGGCAACCTGACGCGCCGGCCGGGTCAGTGGCCGGTGACGCGGGCGAGCAGCGCGGCAGGGTCGGCGGGCGGCGCGGCACCGCGCCAGGCGGTGTGCTGGTCGGGCCGTACGAGGACCAGGTCACGTCCGTAGAGCTCACGGGCCAGGGGGTCCGCGAGCGGCAGGACGGTGAGCGGGACGCCCAGGTCGCGGGCGGCCGCCTCGAAGCCGGCCGCGGCAGCGGCGTCGCCGCCCAGGCACAGCAGGGTGAATCCGGTGCCGAACCGGTCGAACAGCGAACTGCCCGGTCCCCGTACGTCGTCGAGCCAGAGGTGCGGGGCGCGGCAGCCCGCCACGGACGAGGGGGTGTAGGCGGTGAAGGAGTCGGGGGGCGGGGTGTCGTCGCCGGCGTCGACGACCGGCGAACCGGTGTACCGGGCGCCCAGCTGGACGCCGAGGGTGTCCAGGGTGCGCAGGCCGTACTCGGCCAGCGCGGCACCGGCCTTCTCGCGGGCGGCGGCGCCGCGCGGGGAGTCCTCCTCCAGGACGGCGGGGCGGTCGATGGCACCCAGGCCGATGTTGAGTTCGCGGGCGGCCGCGGTGTTGCGCAGCGCGACGGGGCGGCGCTCCGCCTCGTAGGAGGCGAGGAGGCCGGGGCCCGCCCAGCCGTGGACGGCGGCGGCGAGCTTCCAGGACAGGTTGGCCGCGTCGTCCAGCCCCGTGTTCATGCCGAAGCCGCCGTTCGGGGTGAACAGGTGGGCGGCGTCACCGGCCAGCAGCATGCGGTCCGAGCCGAAGCGCTCCGCGACGAGGGCGGCCCCCGGCGTCCACGGCCGGTGGCTGACCACCTGGACGGCCAGGTCGGTGCCGGCCGCCCGGCGGACGAGCCGGACGAGGTCCGCGTCCCGCGCGGTGTCCGGGTCGACGGAGCTGGTCAGCAGGAAGAACTCGGTGTTCCCGTCGAGGGAGATGAGGTTGAGGGCGAGTTCGGCGTTGACCGCCCAGTGGCTCCATGCGCGGCGCGTGCCGAGGAGTTCGGGCAGGCCGGGTATGCGCAGGTGGGCGGCGACGGCGCGGCGGCCGAGCACTTCCTGTTCCAGGGAGCCGGGCCCTTCGTACGCGATACCGAGGTGGCGGCGCACCAGGCTCCGCCCGCCGTCGCAGCCCACGGCGTAGCCCGCCTCCCACGCGCCGGGGACGCCCTCGTGCTCGGTGGTCAGGCGTACCCCGTCCGGCCGTTCCTCGACGGCGGTGACGCGGTGGCCGTAGCGGAGGGTGATGCGCGGGCGGGTGGCGGCATGCGCGAGGAGCAGCCGCTCGACGTACATCTGGTTGGCCCGGTGCATCGGTTCGGGCGTCTGGTCGGTGCGCGGCGCGGCGCGGGTGTGGGCAGCGGCCTCGGCGGGGCCGGGCCACGGCAGGATCGCGAGTTCGTGGCCGCTGTAGCGGGTGAAGAAGGTGATGCCGGCGTCGTGGCCGGCCGGCAGGCCCAGGGCGCGCACCCGGCCGGCCAGGCCGAGGGTGCGGTAGTGCTCCATGGTGCGGGCGTTGTGGGTGCTGCCCCTCGGGTACGCCGGCAGGGCGGGCTCGCTGTCGAAGACGGTGACCGCCACGCCGTAGCGGTCGAGGAAGAGCGCGAGCAGCAGCCCCACGGGACCGCCTCCCACGAGGGCGACTGGGGTGGTCGACGGGCCGTGCATTGCGGGGTCCTCCAGCCGTACTGACCGTCCGGAACATCGCTCCCGGATCCTTTTCCGGCCGGAACAGGGTCGCAATGATCCCTGAAGGATGGAGCAAGGATTCCGCTGTCCGCCGCGGGTAATTGATCTCCATCCAGCCTTTAGCAGAACCCTGCACAATCGTGCTCCGACGGGCCGTACGGACTTTACCGAATAGGCCTGTCCGAAACAGTGGCGACGGCAACGGAATTTCCGGCCGGGTGCCGGAAGCATTACCGCCCGCGGCGGTCGCCGAATGAAGTGCACCTCTCGGAGTGTGGGGTATCGCGATGTTTCTGCATGGCACGCACCGGACCGCCGGCCAGCGGCTGCGGCTCGCCGCCGACCGCCGGCTGGGGGCCGGCAACTTCTTCTGGCACGCGTGGCGGGTGGCGGACGACCGGGACCGGCCGATCCTCTTCCACCCCGACGTGACCGACCCGTCCTGGGCGAGCCGGGAGCTGCCCGGCCACTCCCTCGACGACATGCGGCTCGCGGTCATCAAGTACGCGCACTGGTACCGGCAGCAGGGCATCCGCGCCGGGTCGCACGTCGGGCTGATGACCCGGGACGGCCTGGCGGGCCTGCTGCACCACATCGCCGTCACCTCGCTGGGCGCCGCCGCGGTGCACTGCAATCCCAAGATGCCGCTGCGGACCGCCGCCGAGTACTTCCTGCGGACCGACGCCGCGCTCGTGGTGGGCGATGCCGACCTGCTCGCCGGGTGCGCGCGGGCGTGGGACGCGACCGACGGGGTGAAGGCACCGCCCGTGTACGGGATCCGGCTGGTGGCGGAGACGGCGACCCGGCCGGACCGGCCGCTCGCGGACTTCCCCCACCGGTACACCGGCGACGAGCTGATCATGATTTCCCACTCGTCGGGCACCACCGGGCGCCCCAAGGCCCCCGTCTTCCACCACCGTTCCTTCTTCGCCGGCAAGCGCGAACGGCTGTGGACTTTCCCGTCGCTGAAGACGGACCGGCTGCTGACCGCGCTGCCGCACAGCCACTCGGCCGGCATCAGCTACCTGAGCATGGCAGTGCTGCTGGGCATCCCGACCCTCCTCCTGGACGATGCCGACGGCGCCCGGGTGACCGAGGCCGTGAACACCTTCCACCCCACGGTCGTCCTGGGCTTCCCGCTCACCCTCGCCACCATCGATCCGGGCGCCATCACCCCGGACGCGGCGGCGCGGGTGCACACCTGGAACGGGATGGGCGACGCCTCGCACGAACGCCACATCCGCCCGCTCGTGGCACTGGGCTCGCACCCCACGCGGAAGGGCCGCGCGGCCGGCTCGGTCTACGTCGACGGCCTGGGCTCCTCGGAGATGGGCATGGTCCTGTTCAAGCAGGCCCACACCCGCGACTCGGAGCTGTACGGCCGGGTGATCGGGCGGCCCGCGCGGGTGGTGCGCCGGGCCGCGGTGCTCGACGCCGCGGGCCGGGAACTGCCGCCGGGCCAGGCCGGCATGCTGGGCGTCCGCACCCCGAGCGTCACCCTCGGGTACTGGGACGACCCGGACCTGAGCCGGCAGTCGCGCAGCAACGGCTACTTCCTCACCGGCGACATCGTCCGCCGTGACGACGCCGGGGTCTGGTACCACCTCGACCGCACGCCGGACGTCATCCGCACCGCCCAAGGCCCCGTCTACAGCCTGCCGCTCGAAGAGGTGGTCCTGATGGCCACCCAGGCGCTGGACGCGGCGGTGATCGCCGTGGACGACCCGCAGGACCCGGGCAGCTCACGCCCGCTGGCCGTCGTGCACTACGCGGACGGCGTGCAGCGTTCGCCGCGGGACCTGCTCGACGTCTGCAACACCGCACTCGCACGGCACGGTCTCGCGCGCCTGGACGGCCTCGTCCTGGCGAACGACCGGGCCGGGCTGCCGGTCGGCGTCACCGGCAAGGTCCTCAAGCGAGTACTGCGCGAACGCCACCGCAACGTGCTGCACACCGGGGGCGACGACGGCGAAGTGGCCGTCGGCACCGAACTGCCGGACGCGCCGGTCCGGCAGACGGACTGACCCCGGCGACCGACCTACCACCGCGACCATCCGAAAGGCCGGAATGTGACCGACGAGCAGGCTGCCCGCAGGGTGGTGGACATCATCACCGGCGCCTGGCAGTCCCAGGCCCTCTACGCGGCCGTCACCCTCAACCTCCCCGACCTCATCGCCGCCGGGCACACCGGCGGCGCCGATCTGGCCCGCCGGGCCGGCACCAGCGCCGACGGCCTCACCAGGCTGATGCGGCTGCTCACCGCGATCGGCGTGTGCGCCGGATCGTACGAGGACGGCTACCGCCTGACGCCGGCGGGCGAACTGCTGCGCACGGACGCGGAGCAGTCGATGAGCGAGATGGTACGCATCTACGGAGAGGAGTTCCGTGCGGCGTGGGGAGCGATCGTCCCCGCGGTACGGACCGGCACGTCCGGCTTCGAGCACGCCTTCCAGCAGCCGCTGGGCGCCTACTTGGCGAGCGAGCCGGGCGCCGGCGCGAAGTTCCTGCGCGCCATGAACGCGGGCAGTGTGTTCTTCGAAGAGGTGGCCGCGGCACACGACTTCAGCGGCGCGCGGACGGTGCTGGACGTGGCGGGCGGCAGCGGCGTGCTGCTCGCCGCCGTCCTGCGGGCCCACCCGCACCTGCACGGCACGGTGCTCGACCTGCCGCACATGATGCCGGTGGCGCGGGAGCAGCTGGCCGCGGCCGTCGGGCCGGAGCGCTACGACACCGTGCCCGGCGACGCCTTCGAGGAGGTACCGGCCGGCCACGAGGTGTATCTGCTCTCCCGGGTCCTGCAGGACTGGGACGACGAGCGGTGCGTCCGGCTGCTCTCCCGGATCCGCGCGGCCATGGGCACCGCCTCGCGCCTGCTGGTCCTGGAGCGGGTGATCCCCACGGCCGGTTCGGCACTGCTGCCGGTCCTGTGGGACCTGCACCTGCTGATGGCCGCCGGCGGGCGGGAGCGCACCCGGGACGGCTACGAGGAGTTGTTCTCGCGGGCCGGCCTGCGGGTGACGGCCGTACGGGACCTGGCCCTGGAGACGACCCTGCTCACGCTGGCCCCGAGCTGACATGGACGCAGCGCTCACCCGCCCGGTCGTCATCGTGGGCGGCGGCACGACGGGGCTGGCCCTGGCCCTGTTCCTGGACCGCCTCCGGGTTCCGTCCGTCGTCCTGGAGGCGCGCACGGCGGACGAAGTGTGGTCGCGGCCGGCCGGCGAAGGCCCCGACGCCCGCACCATGGAGCACCTGCGCCGGCTCGGCCTGGCCGGGCAGGTCCGGCGCCGTACCGGGCCCGGCCCCGACGCGCCCGCGGACACCGTCTGGGCGGCGCGGCTCGGCGGACCGCCGCTGGCCACGCTCGCCCGGCCCACCACCCGGCAGGCACTGCACGCCGTCGCGACCGCGCCCGCCACCGACCCACTGCCCGAACCGGCGCACGGGACGGACGGCAGCGCCGTCGCCCGGCTGCTGTACGAGCGGTCCTGCACCAGGCCCGGCATCACCCTGTGCTACGGCTGGCGCCTGGAGTGGCTCACGCAGGGCGCGACGCACGTGGAAGTCACCGCCCGGAACACCGTGAGCGGCATCGCCCGGCGGTGGTGTGCTCCGTACGCGGTGGGCTGCGACGGCCAGGACAGCGCGGTACGCGACCGGCTCGGGATCCACCGGTACCGGCTCGACGGCCGCGGCGCGACCGGCCCGCATCGGGGCAGCTGTGCCGTACGCCTCGAACTCCCCACCTTTCACGATGGTGTGCCTGCGGACCGCCGGGCCGGCACGTACTGGACGGTCGGCGGGGACGCCGTGGTACGCCTGGAACCACTGGACGGCCGCGGCGCGTTCGTCCTCACCGGCCACTCCCCCGCACCCGGCACGACGCCGTCGGCGGATGCGGCGCCCTCCGCGGAGGCCGTGCGCCGAGCTTTGGGCATCCGGCTGCCCGTGCGCGTCCATGGCCGCCCCTCGTGGTTCCCCGAAGCGGCCGTGGTGGCCGAGCGGTTCGCGGCCGGGCGGGTGTTCCTCGCCGGTGGGGCCGCGCACGCCTTCCCGCCGGACGGCGGATTCGGCCTCGACACCGGCATCGACGACGCGGCGGACCTGGCCTGGATGCTCGCCGGACAGGTGCGGGGCTGGGGCGGTCCCGGCCTGGCTGCCGCCTACGACCTCGAACGCCGCCGGGTGGCGCTGCGCACCGGAGCCGTCGCCGACGAACTCCACCGCAGCCTGGCGGCCATCGGGCTGCCGCCCACGACGGACGACTCCCCCGCCGGAGCCGCCGCCCGGCGCCGGGCCGGTGCGCTGCTGCGGACGTACGGCGAGCGGTCCCGGGCGCTCGGCGTCCGGCTCGGCGCCCGGTACGACGGCTCCCCGCTGATCGCGAGCCGGGAGGCGGCGCCCGCCGCGGCGCCCGGCACCTACCTCCCCTCCGGCGTGCCCGGAGGCCGCGCACCGCACCTCTGGCTCGACGCCCGGCACGGCGCGGGCAGTGCGCTCGCCGACCGGTTCGGCGCCGGCTTCACCCTGCTGCGGCTGGGGCCCGGCCCGGCCGACGCCAAACCGCTGCAGGCCGCCGCGCAGGCCCAGGGGATGCCGCTCACCGTGCTCGACGTGGCCGGCCCCGAGGCCCGCGAACTGTACGGCCGCGACCTCGTCCTCATCCGCCCCGACCAGCACATCGCCTGGCGCGGGAACCGGCTGCCCATCGACCCGGGCGACCTGGTGTCACGGACCACCGGCCGGTGCGCCACGGCCCTGCCGAACGATTACGGAGACCTTTTATGAACAGCGCCGGCCTCAGTGTCTGCGTCGTCGGAGCCGGGCCGCGCGGCCTGTCCGTACTGGAGCGGATCTGCGCCCGCGAGCGCAAGTCCGCCCGGCACACGTCCGTCACGGTGCACGTCGTGGACCCGGCCCGGCCCGGCGCCGGCCAGGTCTGGCGCACCGCCCAGCCGCACCATCTGCTGATGAACACGGTCGCCTGCCAGATCACCATGTTCACCGACCACACCGTGGACATGGACGGCCCCGTCGAGCCGGGCCCCAGCCTGTACGAGTGGGCCCGCTTCATCCCGGTGCCCGGCGGCGCGCCGGCGGCGGAGGGACCGGCGGGAACGGAAGACCCGGCGGGAGCGGACGGGGGCACCGACGCCGGCTTCCTCGCCGAGGCCCGCCGGCTGGGCCCGGACACCTACCCCAGCCGGGCGTTCTACGGCCGCTACCTGGAAGCGGTGTTCGCTCAGGTGGTGTCGGGCGCTCCCGCGCACGTCTCGGTCCGGGTGCACCGGTCCACCGCGACCGCCCTGGACGACGCCCCGGACGGAACGCAGGCCGTGACGCTCGCGGACGGCACCGTACTGACCGGACTGGACGCGGTGGTGCTCGCCCAGGGCCATGTGCCGGCCCGGCCCACTGCGGCGGAGCGGGAGCTGTCCGCGGAGGCGGCGGCCGCCGGACTGGTCCATGTGCTGCCGGCCGGCCCGGCCGACGTGGACCTGTCCGGGATCGGCGCCGGCGAGCCGGTGCTCCTGCGCGGGCTGGGGCTGAACTTCTTCGACCACCTTGCGCTGCTGACGAGCGGCCGGGGCGGGGTCTTCCGGCGGGACGGGGAGCGCCTGGTGTACCGCCCGTCGGGCCGCGAGCCCCGGCTGTTCGCGGGGTCCCGGCGCGGTGTGCCGTACCACGCCCGCGGCGAGAACGAGAAGGGCGCGCACGGCAGGCACCTGCCGCGGCTGCTGACCGCCACCCACGCGGCGGCGCTCCGCGAACGCGCCGCCGAGGGCGGGCAGTTGCTGTTCGGCGCCGATCTGTGGCCACCGGTCGCCAAGGAGGTGGAGAGCGTCTACTACGGCGCTCTGCTGGCCGCCCAAGGCCGGCCGGCGGAGCGGAACGGCTTCGTCGAGCGCTACCTCGCGGCCGCCGGCCGGGCGGGCGAAGCGGCGGTGCTGGACGCGTACGGCATCGCGGACCGCGACCGCTGGGACTGGGACCGGGTCGCCCGGCCGTACGGAACGCGGAAGTTCAACGGCCGGGCGGACTTCCGCGACTGGCTCCTGGCATACCTCCGGGAGGATGTCCGCGAGGCCCGCGCCGGCAATGTCAGCGGCCCGCTGAAGGCCGCGCTGGACGTGCTGCGCGACCTGCGGAACGAGATCCGGCTCGCGGTCGACCACGGCGGCCTGGCGGGCGACTCCTACCGGGACGACCTGCAGGGCTGGTACACACCGCTCAACGCCTTCCTCTCCATCGGGCCGCCCGTCGCCCGCATCGAGGAACTGATCGCGCTCATCGAGGCGGGGGTGGTGGAGCTGCTCGGCCCGCGGATGCGGGTGCGGGTCGCGACCGCCGGGACGGGCCGGGTCTTCCGCGCGGAGTCGGACGTGGTGGGCGGCGCGCCCGTCCACGCGACCACCCTGATCGAGGCCCGGCTGCCCGAACCGGACCTGCGCCGCACCGCCGACCCGCTGCTCCGGCACCTGCTGACGACCGGCCGGGCCCGCGCGTACCGCATCGCCGGGTCCGACGGCACCCGGTACGAGACCGGCGGTTTGGCGGTGACCGAGCGGCCCTACCGGACGATCGACGCGGCGGGCCGCGCGCACCCGCGCCGGTTCGCGTACGGGGTGCCCACCGAAGGGGTCCACTGGGTGACGGCCGCCGGCATCCGGCCGGGCGTCAACTCGGTGATCCTGGGCGACTCCGACGCCGTCGCCGGTGCCGTCCTCGCCCTCGGCAGTGCCGGCCGGCGCACCGTCCGGCCCGAGCACGCCCCGCTCACGGAGGTGACCGCATGACCGCATCCGCGCATTCCGCACCGGCCCCCGGGCTCGACGAAGGGCTGCTCTCGCCGGTACGCGCCGGCACCCCGGCCGAGGCCGAGGTGTCCGACACCGCGTGGCTGCAGGCGATGCTCGACGCGGAGGCCGCGCTGGCCAGGGCGCAGGCCCGGGTCGGCACGGTGCCGCCCGGCGCCGCCCGGACCATCACCGGGACGGCCGTCGCCGCCCGCTTCGACGTGCGGGAACTGGCCGTCGCGGCGCGCGAGACGGCCAACCCCGTGGTCGGCCTGGTACGCGCCCTCACCGCGGCCGTCGCGGAGCGCGACCCGTCGGCCGCCGAGTACGTGCACCGCGGGTCGACCAGCCAGGACATCTTCGACACGGGGGCGATGCTGGTCGCGCGGCGCGCGCTGACCGTGATCCGGGCCGATCTGCTGCGGACCGCCGACGGGCTGGCCGAGCTGGCGGCCGGGCACCGGGACACACTGGTCGCGGGCCGCACGCTCGCACTCCAGGCGGTGCCCACGACGTTCGGGCTGAAGGCGGCCGGCTGGCGGGACCTGGTCCTCGACGCGGCCGACCGGGTGGCGCACGTGCTGTCCCACGGGCTGCCGGTCTCGCTGGGCGGCGCGGCCGGCACGCTGGCGGGCTATCTGGAGTACGCGGCGGACGGGCCGGACGGGGACGCACGGCCCGCCGCGGGCGCATACGCCGACCAGCTCACCGCCGCCTTCGCCGACGAGTGCGGCCTCGTACCCCAGCGCCTCCCGTGGCACGCGCTGCGCACCCCGCTCGCCGACCTCGCCGCGGCGTGCGCGCTGACCACCGGCGCGCTGGGAAAGTTCGCCGTCGACGTGCTGGGGCTGGCCCGGACGGAGGTCGGCGAGGTGAGCGAGCCGGCGGTGGCGGGACGGGGCGGCTCCTCGGCCATGCCGCACAAGCGCAACCCCGTGCTGGCGACGCTGGTGCGCAGTGCGGCGCTCCAAGTGCCGGTGCTCGCCGCCGGGGTCACCCAGTGCCTGCTGGCCGAGGACGAACGCTCGGCGGGTGCCTGGCACGCCGAGTGGCAGCTGCTGCGCGAGTGCCTGCGGCTGACCGGCGGCGCCGCGCACACCGCCGCCGAGCTGGCAGAGGGACTGGAGGTGCGGCCCGGCCGGATGCGGAGCAACCTGGCGCCGGGCGGCGCCCAGTTGGTCTCGGAGCGGCTGGCCGCCGTGCTCGCGCCGCGGCTCGGCAAGGCGGCGGCGAAGGAACTGCTGGGCGCGGCGGCGGACGAGGCCGCGCGCACGGACCGGCCGCTGGCCGAACTCCTCGCCGCCGACCCCCGGGTGGGCCGCGACTTCGACGTACCGGCGCTGCGCGCACTGCTGGACCCGGCCGAGTACACCGGCGCCGCCGGCCCGCTCGTCGACCGGGCGCTGTCCCGTACCGCACCGCACGGCGCCGGCCGGCCCGCGCGGACCACCGCCTCCGACCGGTCCCCGGACCCGTCGGAGGCTCGGCACCAGGAGTGACCCGTGCGCATCGCCGTGACCGGCTCGATCGCCACCGACCATCTGCTGGAGTTTCCCGGCCGCTTCGCCGACCAGTTGGTCGCCGGGCAGCTGGCCAGGGTCTCCCTGTCCTTCCTGGCCGACCGGCTGGACGTCCGGCGGGGCGGGGTGGCCGCCAACATCTGTTACGGGCTGGCCGGGCTGGGCCTGTCGCCGGTGCTGGTCGGCGCCGCGGGCGCGGACTTCGCCGAGTACGGCGGGCGGCTCCGGGCGGCCGGTGTCGACACCGACTCGGTACGCATCAGCACATCCCTGCACACGGCGCGGTTCGTGTGCACCACCGACGCCGACCAGAACCAGATCGCCACCTTCTACGCGGGGGCGATGGCGGAGGCCCGGGAGATCGACCTGGCGGCCGTCGCGACCCGGACGGGCGGCCTGGACCTCGTCCTCATCGGGGCCGACGACCCCGAGGCGATGCTGCGGCACACCGCCGCCGCCCACCGGCTGGGCATTCCGGTGGCCGCCGACCCCGCACAGCAACTGGCCCGGCTGGACCGGGCGCAGACCCGGCTGCTGGTGTCCGGCGCGCGCTGGCTCTTCACCAATGCGTACGAGGCGGCGCTTCTCGAGGAACGCACCGGCTGGTCCGCGGAGGAGCTGCGGGCGCGGGTCGGCACGTGGCTCACCACACTGGGCGACGAGGGCGTCGGCGTCACCCGGGCCGGCGGTCCCCCGCTCCGGATCCCGGCCGTGCCGACCCGCGCGGCGGCCGATCCCACGGGCGCCGGGGACGCGTTCCGGGCCGGCTTCCTGGCCGGCCTGGCCTGGGGCTGGCCCGCCGCGCGGGCGGCCCGGCTGGGCTGTGCGCTGGCCACGGTGGCCCTGGAGTCCATCGGCACGCAGGAGTACCGGCCCGTGCCGGAGGACCTGGTGGCACGCATCGGGGAGGCGTACGGGGCGGAGGCCGCCCACGCGGCCCGGCCGCGGCTGGCGGGTACGGCAGCGGCGCCGGTGGGGACAGCATGAGCGCCGGGGCGGACGGCAGGGTCATCGGCGGGTTCGGCGCGGCCGGCCGGGCGCCGGGCAGCCTGCGCCGGGCTCTGGCTGCCGGGCGGCCGACGTTCTCGTTCGAGTTCTTCCCGGCGCGCACGGCGGCGGGTGAGCGGTCCCTGTGGGAGACGGTCCGCAGGGTCGAGGCGCTGGCCCCGGACTTCGTGTCGGTGACGTACGGCGCGGGCGGGTCGTCCCGGGACCGCACGGTGGGGCTGACCGCGCGGATCGCCGACGGGACCACCCTGCTGCCGGTGGCGCATCTGACGGCCGTCGGGCACACGGTGGCCGAACTGCGCGCCATCGTGGGCCAGTACGCGGACGCCGGGGTGCGGGACGTCCTCGTGCTCCGCGGCGATCCCCCGGGCGACCCGCTCGGGCCGTGGACTCCGCACCCCGGCGGTCTCACGCACGCCGTCGAGCTGGTGGAACTGGTCCGTTCGCTGGGCGACTTCACGGTCGGCGTGGCGGCGTTCCCGGAGCGGCACCCGCGCTCGCCGGACTGGGCGAGCGACATCCGGCACTTCGTGGCCAAGTGCCGGGCGGGGGCCGACTACGCCATCACGCAGATGTTCTTCGACGTCACCGACTACCTGCGGCTGCGCGACCGGCTCGCCGCGGCGGGGTGTGCCACGCCGGTGATCCCCGAGATCATGCCCGCGACCGACGTGCGGCAGATCCGGCGGTTCGCGGAGCTCAGCGGCGCGGCGTTCCCGGCGGAGCTGGCGCGGCGGCTGGCGGCCGCCCGTGACGCTCCTCAGGACGCGTACCGGATCGGCGTCGACCACGCGACCGCGATGGCCACCCGGCTGCTGGCCGAGGGCGCGCCGGGTCTGCACTACATCACGCTCAACAAGTCGGCGGCCGCGCTCGACATCCACCGGCGGGTGTTGGCGGAGACGCCGGGTGCGCGGCGCGCGCCCGGCGCCGTCCGGGTCCGGGCATGACCGTTTTCCGGGCCGCAGAAATGATCGCCGATTCCGGCGGCCGACATGCGGAATGCCCTGCACTGTTTCGCCGGCCTCGCGTTTCCTCGTTGACACGCATTCCCCTTGCCCATACCGTCACCGACGGTAGCTTCCGGGGATCGGATTGACAACCGTCCCGCGCATATGCACGCCAGGGGGAAAAGCAATGGACATGGGTGTACTCGGCTCTCTCGTCCTGGAAAACAATGGAAACTCCGCGGTGCCCAGCGCCCCGAAACCCCGCCAATTATTAGCCTTCTTAATGCTCCACCTCAATGAAGTGGTGCGCGGCAGCCAGTGCATCACGGAACTGTGGGCGGACCGGCCGCCGAAAAGCGCGGTGTCCACGCTCCAGACCTATGTGCTGCACATCCGCCAGGTGATCCGCGGCGCGCTCGGACCGGAGCACGACGGCATGCTGGCCACCCGCAGCCAGGGCTACCAGCTGACCGCCGACCCCGCCGCGCTGGACCGGACCCGCTTCACGGCCCTGGCCAGGCTCGGCCGGGCCGCCGCGGCCGCCGGTGACGACGCCCGGTCCGCCGACCTCTTCGCGCAGGCCCTCGGCCTGTGGCGCGGGCCGGCCCTCGCCGACGTACAGGTCGGACAGCTCAGCGCGGCACACGTCGTCGACCTGGAGGAGACCCGCCGGGGCGTGCTGGAGCGCCGCATCGAGGCCGACCTCACCCTCGGCCGGCACCAACGGCTGCTCGACGAGTTGAGCGCGCTCACCACCCTGCACCCCCGGCACGAGAACCTGCACGCCCAGTACATGCTGGCGCTCTACCGCTGCGGCCACCGCGCCGCCGCACTGGCCGTCTTCGGGCAGCTGCGGGACGTGCTCGGCGAGTCGCTGGGCATCGAGCCCTCGCCCCGGATGCAGCGCCTGAACAGCGCGGTCCTCGCCTCGGATCCCATACTGGACGCCCCGGCCGGCAGCGGCTCGCTGACCCGCACATGACCACGGGAAGCACGCCGTCACCCCTTCGTCCGCCCGCCCTGCAACCCTTTCCACGAGGCCGGTGTTTCACCTCATGATGGAAGACAAGGCCGAGCACCTGACCGACCGGCTCGCGCTGGATCTGGACGACGGCTTCACCGAACTCGTCCGGCTCCACGCAGGCCCGGTCCACGCGTACCTGTACCGGATCTCCGGCTCCCGCGCGGACGCCGACGATCTGGGCCAGGACACGTTTCTGCGTGCTTACTCGGCGCTTCAGGGATATTCCCCGGAGCGCCGCCGAGAGCTGCGTCTGCGCGCCTGGCTGATGACGATCGCGACAAACGTCTGGCGTAATCACGTACGCAGTAACACCCGGCGGCCGGTATCCGTCATGAACGTGGAGGACACCTGTGACACATGGGCAGAGGACGGGCCCGGACCAGAGGAAAGGGCCGCTAATTCGGAAGACCGCAGACAACTTGTCGCCGCGCTTTCCGAGCTTTCCGAGAAACAGCGCATATCCGTGGTACTGCGGCACGTCGTGGGAATGAGTTACGCGGAAGTCGCCGAGGTCCAGGGCTGTCCCGTGGGCACGGCCAAGGCTCAAGTCTCCCGTGCGATGGGCGAGCTGAGGCAGTTGCTGGAACCAGGCACACTGAAGGGGGTGACGATGTGAACCAGGAGATCGACGACGCGGTGCCGGAGCCGGCCGACGGCTGGACCGGCGGTCTCGCGGACCTCGCGGCCCCCGCGCCGCCCGACTTCGCGCTCGGCATCCTGCGGCGAGTCGGCATCCCCGCGGAGCGCTACGACACCTATGTCCGCGTGACCTGCCCGGCGGGCCCGCTGCTCGTGGCGTACGGCGGGGCCGCCGTCACCGGCGCGGCCCTGGCCGGAGCGGGGCTCACGGCGGAGACGTTCGAGGAGCTGTACCAGGACCGCACCGGCCGCTCGGTGCTGCCGACGGAGAAGCTCCTCCCGGGGCTGCGGACCGCGCTGCGCACCGGACGGGCGCGCAAGCTGCCGGTCGAGTTCCCGGGCACCGAGCCCGCCGACCGCGCGGTCCTGGAGGCGGTGCGTGCCATCCCCGCCGGCCAGCTGCGCCCGCTGAGCTGGCTCGCCCGCGAGGCCGGACGCGCGGACGCGACACCGGACTCGCTGGTCGGCTCGCTGACCCGCAACCCCGTGCAGGTACTCGTCCCGTGCCACCGGGTGACGTACGACGACGGCGCCCCCTGCGACGCCTCCTACCTGCCGTCCACCGGTGACGCGCTGCGCACCGCCGAAGGGCTGGACATGCGCCACTTCAAGAACGTCGCGCGCAGCGGCACGGTCTTCCTCGGCAGCGACACCACCCACATCTACTGCCATCCCACCTGCGCCCACGCGCGCCGGATCACACCACGCCACCAAGTGCCCTTCCGTACCGCTACGGAGGCACGCCGCGCCGGATACCGGGCCTGCAAGAGCTGCCGCCCGGTGACCGCGTGAGCGGCACACGTCCGTAGGAGAAACGATGACCACGCACGAACGGGCCGACGGCGCCGCACCGGTGACCGTGACGGTGCACCCCACCGCCATGGGCCTGCTGACCCTGGCCGCCACCGAAGAGGCCCTGGTTTACTGCGGGTTCACCGGGCCGGCCGCCGTACGCGACCGGCTCGCCCGCAGCGGCGCCGCCGGCCCCGTGCGGTCCGAGCCGTCGCCGGCCGCCACGCCGGTGCTGCGCACCGCGGCCGCCGAGCTGGACGCCTACCTCGCGGGCCGCCTGCGCCACTTCTCCGTACCGCTGGACCTGCGACTGGCCACCCCCTTCTGCCGGGAAACGGTCGGCGCGCTGGACGCCTTCGTGCCGTACGGGCACCTCGCGACCTACAGCGAGCTGGCGGCCTCGCTCGGGCGCCCGAAGGCGGCGCGCGCCGTCGGCACGGCGCTCGGCGCGAACCCGCTGTGCGTGGTGCTGCCCTGCCATCGCATCGTCGGTTCCACCGGGCGGCTGACCGGCTACGCCGGCGGCATCCGCGCCAAGGAGTTCCTGCTCGGCCTGGAACGGCAGGTGCCGTGAGCACCCGGCCCGAGCCGGCGCCCGACTGGTGGGGGGACGAACTGCTGGGCGGCCATCCCGACCGGCGGCCCTGGGCCGTGCGCGGCGGGCACGTCCTCACCTACGGCACGCTCAGGGAACAGGTCGCCGCGACGCGCCGGCTGCTCCGGTCGCACGGCATCCGCCCCGGCGACACCGTCGTACTCCAAGGGGCCCACGGATTCACTCAGTTGTGGTCGCTGCTCGCCCTGTGGTCCCTCGGCGCGCAGGTGCTGCTGCTCGGTCCGCAGGTGCGGGGCCGGGAGCTGGGGCTGTTGCTGGACCGCTGCCGGCCGCGGTTCCACGTCGCCTTCGACGGCGGCCCGGCCGACGGGTTCCACGGCGAGGGCGCGACGGAGGTGCGCCGGCTGAAGGGCGGGCTGCCCGCCGCGACCGCGCACTGCCTGGTGCAGTTCACCTCGGGCAGCACGGGCTGTGCCAAGCCGGTGGGCCGCACTGCCGAGTCCCTGCTCGCCGAGCTGGCGGGCTTCGCGCGGGTGGCCGGCATGCCGGCGGCCGGCGAGCGGGTGCTCGTCCTCGGCCCGCCCGCGCACTCCTTCCCGCTCATCGGCGGCCTGCTGCACGCGATGCACGTCGGCGCCGTCACGGTCTTCTCCCCCGGCGCCGGCCGGCCCGCGCTCCTGCGGGCCGCCGCGCTCGGGCGCACGGAGGCCGTCATCGGCGCGCCCCGGCATTTCGCCGTGCTCGCGGCCGACGGCCGGGGGCTGCGGCTGCCGCGGCTCCGGGTCGCGGTGTCCGGGGGCGACCGGGTCGACGACGCGGTGCACATCCGGTTCGGCGAGCGGTACGGCGTCCGGCTCGGCCAGGCGTACGGCACCACCGAGACGGGCATCGTGGCGACCGACCCCACCGGCTGGTACGGCCCGGGAACGGTCGGCCTGCCGGTCGACGGCGTCGAGGTGCGCGTCGTCGACACCGAGCTGCAGGTGCGGCTCGACCGGTCCCCGTACCTGCTGCCGGAGGAGGCGCCGGCCCGGTTCCTCGCCGACCCCCACGGCAGCGGCGCCGGCTGGTTCGCCACCCGCGACCGGGTGACCCGGGACGCGCTGACCGGCGCGCTGCGCATCGCGGGCCGCTTCGATCCGCTCGTGGACCGCGGCGCGCTGTCGGCGGACCACCACGGCCAGCTCAGCAGCCGGACCCGGTCGCGTCTGCTGCGCCGGGACGGCGAACCGGCCGGCTCCGGCTGACCCGCGGCGCCGGCAGTCCCGGCACCCGAGACGACGACGGAAGGCGGCGCCATGCCCCGCGCGCAGTGGGACGCGTACGACGCCGGGCCGGGCGGCTCGCCGTTGCTCGCCCGGGAGGACCTGGCGGCCGTGGGCGGTCTGCCCGACCCGGCGGCCCACACGGAAGCGGAGCTGGCCACCGTCCTCCGGCTGGTGTCCCAGGTGGCTCCGCGGACCGGGACGGTGGCGGTGGGCCACAGCCGCGACGCCGCGTCCCGCACGGCGGCCGACGCCTTCCGCACGGCCTGGCAGGAGGCGGGCGGCGAGGTGGTCACCGTGGTGGACTGGCCGGAGGAGGCGGCGTCCTGGCTGCGGCCGGCGCAGCGGCTGACGGCGGACCATCCGGACGCCTGGGTGATCGCCGCGGCACCGCTGGGCTGGGTGCAGCTCAGCCGCCGGCTGCGGCGCAGCACGGACTGGGACCCCGGCCGCACCGTGGGCTTCGCCGCCCTGGCCGACTCCCGCGTCCCGGCCCTCGCCGGACCCGGCACGCTGGCAGGCCTGAGCGGCGGCGCTCCGGACGGCGGCGCCTGGCGGGTCCGGCTGGACTGTGTCACGCACTTCCCGGCGACGGACTGACGTACGCGCCCGGCGACGGGGGGTGACACACGCGCCCGGCCGTCAGTAGTGGTGGGCCAGCACCTCGTCCGGCAGCTTCTCCAGCTCCACGCGCTCCGACGGCTTGCGGTTCATGTACCGCGGGTCGCAGCCCTTGTGGCCCAGCAGCCGCGCCACCGGGGCCAGGGCACCGAAGAGCACCCGCTGGACGGGCCAGGGAGTGTTGGTGAAGCGCACCACGTCACTGAACTCCATGGTGGTGACGGCCTGTTGGAGCAGCTTCGGCATTCCCTCGGGGCTGGTCTTCCCGTCCTGCGCGAGCCCGAAGAGCTGGCGCAGGACCAGCTGCTCGAAGCGGTCGCTGTTCTTGCGCACCTCGCAGATGTGGAAGGACTCCTCGCCGCTGCAGTTCCACCAGCGGTGCTTGATACCGGGCTGGATGAGCACGCTCTGCCCCGGTTCGTCGAGCGTCACGGGGCGGCCGCCGATGAGGAAGGCCACCTTGCCGCGTACCAGCGTGAAGCGCTCCTCGCTCACCGGGTGGACGTGCTCGCCGGAGACCGCTCCGCCCGGTTTGGCGTAGACGTCCATCACGGTCCGCGCCCCGCCGTTCTCCGCCGCGGGCGTCCTGATGACGACGCGCTCACCGCACCGCGGATTCTCGTACACCTCACCGACCTCGACGTTCACCGATGTCTCCTCCACTGCCGTCCGCCGGCTCTCGGGTGTCTGCCATGCTGGCGCGGCGCGGTGGCCCGGTCGCTCCGAATCTTGCGCCGTTCCACTGCGCCGTTTCTACTGCGCCGGGGGCACGCTGGAGGTGGCGGAAAAGACCGCAACATCCGGAGTTTTTCGGCCGGTTCGGGCTCCTACCCTCCCTGGTGGGGGCGGGCGGCAACACGTGAGTGCCACGATCGCAGGGCTGTTTTTCGCGGACGCGCTCGGTGCGCGGCCGCCACCTCCTGAGCTATCCGACTCAGAGAAGGTGCGACGAGATGGCGCAAGAACAAGCCGCGGAGTCGTTCGCGGGGGGCGGCGGCAGGGGCGAGGCCCCGTACCCGGGCCCGGTCACGGTCATGGCACACGACCAGCAGTACGCCGACCTGGTCAGCGGCGTGAACGAGCGGTACGTCGGCCGGCCCGAGACCGTCCAGGTGGTGACCACGCCGGGCCAGGTCGCGCCCGTCGTGCGGCAGGCGGCGCGGGAGGGCAAGCGGCTCACGGTCAAGGCCGGCGGGCACTGCCTGGAAGACTTCGTCTTCTCCCCCGACGTGCAGGTCGTCCTGGACATCTCGAACATGAACCAGGTGTACTTCGACGCCCACCGACGGGCGTTCGTCGTCGAGGCCGGTGCCGAACTGCTGGACGTGTACGAGCAGCTGTACCGCACCTGGGGCGTGACCGTCCCCGGCGGCATCTGCGCCACCGTGGGCGTCGGGGGCCATGTGCCCGGCGGCGGCTGGGGCCTGCTCTGCCGACAGCTCGGGCTGATCAGCGACTACATCCATGCGGTCGAGGTCGTGCTGGTGGACTCCGACCGCTCCGTCCGTACGGTCGTCGCGACGCGCGAGAAGGACGACCCGCACCACGATCTGTGGTGGGCCCACACCGGGGGCGGGGGCGGCAACTTCGGCGTGGTGACCCGCTACTGGTTCCGCACGCCGGGCGCCACCGGCAAGGACCCCCGCCGGCTGCTGCCCAGGCCGCCCGCCACCGTCCACCTGCAGGCCGCCGGCTGGTCCTGGGACACCCTGACCGAGGCCGACTTCACCCGGCTGGTCAAGAACTACGCGGGCTTCTTCGCCGCGCACAGCGACCCGGACGACCCGTACACGGCGCTGGCCAGCTTCCTGGTGCTCAACCAGCGGTCCAACGGCCAGGTCGCCATGGTGACCCAGGTCGATGCCACGGTGCCCGACGCGCGGTCCCTGCTCGACACCTACCTCGCGCAGGTCACGGAGGGGGTGGGCGCCCGCTACTCCGCGGCCACCACGCGGATGGGCGAGTTCGGCCCGATGCCGCATCTGGCGGAGCCGCGTACGCTGCGCTGGCTGGAGGCGACGCGCTACATGGCGCTCTCCAACCCCAACCTCACCGACCCGACGCTGCGGCAGGACTACAAGTCGGCGTACATGAACACGCAGTTCCCCGACGACCAGGTCGCCGCGCTGTACAAGCACCTGACGCGCCCCGACATCCAGAACCCGGGCAACTCCATCACCCTCAGCTCCTACGGCGGCAGGGTGAACGCGGTGGCCCCGGACGCCACGGCCTTCGCGCACCGCTCCTCGGCGTTCAAGCTGATGTGGATGTGCCAGTGGAACGACCCCGCTGACGACGAGAAGAACATCACCTGGAACCGGGAGTGCTACGAGGAGGTGTACGCGAAGACCGGCGGCGTGCCGGTCTCCGACGGCATCACCGACGGCTGCTACGTCAACTACCCGGACATCGACCTCAACGACCCGGCGCACAACCGGTCCGGGGTGCCCTGGTACACGCTGTACTACAAGGACAACTACCCGCGGCTGCAGCGCGTGAAGAGGCGTTACGACCCGCGGAACTTCTTCCGCCACGCGCAGTCGATACGGCTGCCCTGAGACAGGCGATGCCCGCGCACCACCGGTGGTGCGCGGGCATCGTCGTGTGCCGCTCAGCGCTTGACGGCGAAGGTGAGCCCGTCGGCGAACGGGATCAGGCTCAGCTCCACCCGCTTGTCGTGGTGGATCCTGGCGTTGAAGGCGCGCAGCGCCGTCGTCTCGGAGTCCTGCTGGGTCTCGTCCAGGACGGCGCCGTGCCACAGCACGTTGTCGACCAGGATCAGTCCGCCGGGCCGCAGCAGCGTCAGCGCCGCCTCGTAATACGCCGTGTAGTTCTCCTTGTCGGCGTCGATGAAGAAGAAGTCGTACGTGCCGGCCTCCCCCTCCGTCGCGAGCAGGGCGTCCAGGCTCTCCCGGGCGTCGCCGATGCGCAGGTCGATCCGGTCCGCGACGCCCGCCCGGCCCGCGAACTCGCGCGCCACGGTGGCCCACTCCTCGCTGATGTCCAGGCCGATCACCTTGCCGCCGGCCGGCAGCGCCAGCGCCGTCGCGATCAGGCTGTAGCCGGTGAACACGCCGACCTCGATCGCCTTGCGCGCGCCGATCGCCTTCAGCAGCACGCCGAGGAACTGCCCCTCCTCGGGCGAGATCTGCATCAGGTGCAGCGGGAGCTCGGCGGTGCGCTCCCGCAACTCCCGCAGCACATCGGGTTCGCGCAGCGAAACGTCCGCCACGTAGTCCTGCAACTGTTCGGTCACGGCTACCTGGACACGCATTTTTGATCACCTCGGGCGAAGAAAGAGAACGGGTGGCCGAAATTTCCGTTACCGAGCAATTAGAGCGACCGCAAAACGCGCTGTCAACGTCTTCCCATATCTCTCGTCAGGCTCTGGATTCATTCTTCAGCGGGGGCTGCCAGACTGCTTCCGTGCTGATTTACCGGGAAGAATTCGAATGAGCCGGGAGCGGGCGGACTTCCGGGACTGCCTCGGCCGCTTCGCCAGCGGCGTGACCGTGGTGACGGTGGGCCGCGGCAGCGGCGTACACGGCGCCACGGTCAGCTCGTTCACCTCCGTCTCGCTGGACCCGCCGCTGGTGCTGGTCTCCCTCAAGCGCGGCAGCCGGCTGTGCGGACGCCTCGCCGACGAGCCGTTCGGCATCAGCGTACTCGCCGCTGACCAGCGCGAACTCGCCCTGCATTTCGCCGGCGCCAAGAGTCTGGCGGCCGGCTCCGTGCCGTGGGTACGGCAGCCGGGCGTACCCCGCCTCGCCGGTACCGCGGCCTTCTTCACCTGCACCCCCTGGGCCTCCTACGACGGCGGTGACCACGTTCTCCACCTGGGGCGGGTGACGGGCTTCGAGGCGCGCACCGCCGAACCGCTGGTCTTTCACGGCGGCGCCTTCCGCGCCCTGCGGAACGACTCCCGGGAAATCTTCTGGGACGGCTCTCTGGACGGCCCCTCCGCATTTCTCGCACCGCTCGGAAACTGACCGGACAAGGGAAGAAACATATGACGCTGCAGCAGGACGCCGGTACCGGCCGGGAGAATTCTCCGGGCACTCGCCCGCTGACCGGGGCGGAGTATCTGGAAAGCCTCAAGGACGACCGGGAAATATATCTCTACGGCGAGCGGGTGAAGGACGTCACCCGGCATCCCGCGTTCGCGAACAGCGCCCGGATGACGGCCCGGCTCTACGACGCCCTGCACGCGCCGGAGACCCGGGACGTGCTCACCACCCCGACCGACACCGGCAGCGGCGGGCGGACCCACAAGTTCTTCCGCACCCCGCGCAGCGTGCAGGACCTGGTCGAGGACCGGGACGCCATCGCCGAGTGGGCCAGGCTCACCTACGGCTGGATGGGCCGCAGCCCCGACTACAAGGCGGCGTTCCTCGGTACGCTCGGCGCCAACTCCGGCTACTACGCGCCCTTCGAGGACAACGCCCGGCGCTGGTACCGCGAGTCGCAGGAGAAGGTGCTCTTCTGGAACCACGCGATCATCCATCCCCCGGTCGACCGGCACCGCCCCGCCGAAGAGGTCCGGGACGTCTTCGTGCACGTGGAGAAGGAGACCGACGCGGGGCTGGTGGTCAGCGGCGCGAAGGTCGTCGCCACCGGATCGGCGATCACGCACTACAACTTCATCTCGCACTACGGGCTGCCGCTGAAGGAGAAGCGGTTCGCGCTGGTGGCCACCGTGCCGATGGGCGCGCCCGGCCTGAAGCTGATCTGCCGGCCCTCGTACGCCGCGACCGCCGCGGTGATGGGCAGCCCGTTCGACTACCCGCTCTCCAGCCGCCTGGACGAGAACGACACCGTGTTCGTCATGGACAAGGTCCTCATCCCCTGGGAGAACGTCTTCCTCTACGGGGACCCCGAGCAGGTCAACGGCTTCGCGCGGCAGTCCGGCTTCATCGAGCGGCTCACCCTGCACGGCTGCACCCGCCTCGCCGTGAAGATCGACTTCATCGCCGGTCTGCTGCTCAAGGCCGTCGAGATGACCGGCACCAAGGACTTCCGCGGCGTCCGGTCCCGCATCGGCGAGGTCCTCGCCTGGCGCAACATGTTCTGGGCGCTGACCGACGCGGCGACCCGCAACCCCGAGGAGTGGAAGGACGGCGCGCTGCTGCCCCGGCTGGACTACGGCATGGCGTACCGCTGGTTCATGACGATCGCCTACCCACGCATCAAGGAGATCATCGAGCAGGACGTCGCCAGCGGCCTCATCTACATCAACTCCAGCGCCGAGGACTTCAAGAACCCCGAGATCCGGCCCTACCTGGACACCTACATGCGGGGCTCGAACGGCTACACCTCCGTCGACCGCGTCAAGCTGATGAAGCTGCTGTGGGACGCCGTGGGCACCGAGTTCGGCGGCCGCCACGAACTGTACGAGCGCAACTACTCCGGCAACCACGAGCAGGTGCGCGCCGACATCCTCATGGCGCAGGAGGCCGCCGGGCGGCTCGACGAGTACACGGGGTTCGCCGAGAAGTGCCTGGCCGAGTACGACCTCGACGGCTGGACCGTGCCCGACCTGGACTCCTTCCCGTCGCTGCGGGCCGCGCGCGGCACCTACTGGCAGGCCGGCTGAGGCATGACGTCCGTGCTCCGCACCCGCTGCGCCCTGCTCTCCCTCTTCCTCGGCGCGTTCGCCATGGGCAGCGGGGAGCTGATCGTGGTCGGCGTGCTCCGCCCCGCCGCCCAGGACCTGCATGTCGGCGTCGCCACCGCGGGCGGCCTGGTCACCGCGTACGCGCTGGGCATGTGCTGCGGTGGCCCGCTGCTCACCGCGGTGACCGTGCGGCTGGATCGCCGCACACTGCTGTGGCTCTCGCTCGCCGGGTACGTCGTGGGCAACGCGGCGGCCGCCCGCGCCTCCGGCTTCGTCCCGCTGCTGGCCGCCCGCGTGGGCACCGGCGCGCTGCAGGGCCTCTTCCTGGGCGCGGCGTTCGCCGTGGCCGCGCGGCTGGTGCCGGCCGAACGGATGGGCCGGGCCCTCGCCGCGGTCTTCGGCGGCATCGCCGTCGCCACCGCCGTCGGCGTGCCCCTGGGCACCCTCGTCGGGCAGCGGCTGGGCTGGCGGGTGTCGTTCGCCGCCATCGGCGCGCTCGGCCTGCTGGCGCTGCTGCTCGCCGTGGTGTGCGTGCCGCGGGTCGCCGCCACCCGGCCGGCCCCGCTCGCCGCCCAGGCCCGGCATGCGCTGGCACCGCGCGTACTGGCCGTGCTCGGCGTGGCATTACTCCTGATGGGTGGTCAGTTCGCGGCGTTCACCTACGTCACGCCGTTCCTGGCCGACCGTACCGGGATCACCGGCACCCCGGTCAGCCTCTTCCTGCTGATGTACGGCACGGCCACCGCGGTGGGAGTGCTCTGCGGCGGCCGGGCGGCCGACCGGGGCGCCGCGACCACCCTCCTGTCGTGCGCCGTCGTGCTCGTCGCCGCGCTCGCCCTGCTGGTGCTGGCCGGCGGGGTACCGGTGGTCGCCGGCTTCGGGCTGCTGGTGTGGGGCCTGGTGGGCTTCGGGTTCGTCCCGTCGGTGCAGCGGCTGGTGCTGGTCCTGGCGGGGCCCGGCCGCGACCTGGCCGCCACCCTGCCGGCCGCGGCCGTGAACCTGGGCATCGCGGCGGGCGCCCTGGTGGGCGGGCGGGCCGTCGCGGACCGCGGCCCCACCGCCGCCTTCGTCACGGGGTTGCTCGTGTGCCTGGCGGCCGTGCCCGCGGTGTGGGCGGTGCGGCGGTCGACCGCACGGGCCGCGTCCGCAGCCGACCCGGCGTACGAGTCCGTGGCGGAGACGGTGGAGTCCGTGCCGGAGCCGCCGCCCGCACGGGGCCGTTGACACCGGCCGCACACACACGCCGGCCGGTTCCGCAGCTCCTGCCGGACCCGCTCCTGCAGCGCCAGCAACTGCACGTGGTACGGCAGCAGTGCGCGCGCCGCGGGCGGCAGTTCGGCCGCCCGGAGCGCGTCGCTCAGTGCCACCGCGAGGCCGTCCGCGGCGGGCACCAGCCGGGCCCGCGGGAACAGCTCGGCCAGCCGCTCGCACAACGCGCCCGCGGACTCGCCCCGCAGGACCGCGCAGACCCCTCTGCCGGTCGTCGCCACCAGTACCTGCCCCAGCGCGCTCCGGCCCACCACGTACCGTATCGACGTGCCGTGCCCGCCGGCCCGGAACGACTTCGGCGTCATCCCCAGCATCGCCGAGGACGCGGCGTAGAAGTGGCCGTTGGAGTTGAAGCCCGAGCTGTAGATCGCGTCGGACACCCGCCGGGCCCGCGCCAGCTCCTGCCGCACCCGCTCGGCCCGCCCGGCCGCCAGGTAGGCGTGCGGGGTCACCCCGGTCAGTGCCTTGAACATCCGGTGGAAGTGGAACCGGCTGTACCCCACCGCGCGGGCGATGTCGTCCAGGCTCGGCGGTTCCCCGGCCTCGTCGATCAGGTGGCAGGCCCGGATCACCGCGTCCGCGTACCGCTCGTGCGGTTCCGTCCGGGCGGCGCGCCACCGCCGCTCCTCGTTCCCGTGCTCCTCGTTCATCGCTCCCCCGTCGTCCCCGCGCAGGGCCGGGGCCGTACCGCACCGGCGGGACGGCCCCGGCCCGCGCAGCCGCTACTTCTCCACGCAGAACTCGCCGACGGGCCAGCCCACATGGCGCTTGTCGGTGGCGATGTGCCCGAGCACCTCGTCGCCCCGCTTCAGCTCCGTCACGTTGAGCACGCTCGCGCCGGGCCCGAGTACCCGCACGTGCCAGTCGTCCTGCACGATCAGGTTGACCGGGGTGCCGTCCTCGGCGACGGCGTTGATGCCGAGCAGGGGACGCGATTCGAGCTTGATCCGGCCCGTCACGATCCGCCGGGTCCGCCCGTCGGCGCCCACCGCGAGCACCGGGCTGCCGGCTTTGAGCTCGCTGAGGTAGTTGGTGCGGTTCTCGGCACCGAGGACGTAGGAGTGCAGCGCGCCGGCGTTGATGCGGAACGGCCGCGTCGGCATGTACGGCAGCGGGTGCGTCTCGCTCACGCACAGGATGAACCCGTGCGCGTAACTGCCCACGAGCATGCCCTCGTCCTGCTCGAAGTGGGTGCAGGTGTCGATGCAGACCCGGTCGCCCAGCCCCAGGTGCTCGGTCGACATCACCCGCAGCGTCTGCAGCTTGAGGTCGGGAGTGGTGGTACGCAACATCTCCACCAGCGCGAACACCTCCCCGGCGTCCTTCGGGGCCAGCAGCACGCCCTCGGAGCCCTTCTCCAGGACGTCGACGATGATCTGGGCCTCCTCGATGCTGTCGGCCCGGCACACCAGGTCGCCCGGCGAGCTGTCGGCCGCCGCGATGACGATCTCCAGCGGGATCTTCGTCGGGTCCTTGAACTCCACCACGGTGAACGGCAGCGCACGGGCGGCGTCGCACGCCAGGCGCAGCGTCCGGTCGTCGGTGACGTGCACCAGCGCCGCGGCGTCCTTCAGGCCGTCGCGGTGCCGGCCCTCCAGCGCCCCGAGCGCGTCGGTGTCGCCGACCGTCTCCAGGACCACCAGGTCGGCGTGCTCGTCCCCGGGGTGCGGGGCGCCGGCCAGCACGCGGCGGACCGTGTTGGGGAGGAGGGCGAGCGTCTCGGCGTCACTGTCGACGATCGCGTGGACCCGGGCGTGCACGGCCGCGTCGATCACGGCCGTACGGTGCTCGGAAGGAACGGAACGAAGGTCGATCCAGGCGAATTTCACAATGCTCCTGCCACTTCGAGAGACGCCGCCGGACCGGGAGGGACCTGGCGGCCATGGACGATTGCGGACAGCTCGCGTACGGCTTGCCGGGGGTCGGGGCTGGTGAAGACGCGCCGCCCGACGGCCAGGCCCCGGCACCCTGCGGCCAGTGCGGACGTGGCGAAGTCGAACAGGCTCTGGTCGGCACCGCCGCCGCCGGCCACGACGACCGGCAGCGGGGAACTCGCCACCACCTCGGCCATCCGCTCCGACGGAGAGGCGAGCACCGTCTTGACGATGTCGACCCCGAGGTCCATGGCGATGCCCACCACGTGGGCGAGGAGCTCCGGCCGGGTGGGGTCGTCGACCCGTGGCCCGCGCGGATAGATCATCGCCATCAGCGGCATCCCCCAGCGTTCGCAGGCGGCTGCCACCGTCCCGAGGTCGGCCAGCTGCGTCGCCTCGGTGTCGGAGCCGATGTTCACATGCACGCTCACGGCGTCGGCGCCGACGCGCACGGCGTCCTCGACGTCGCCGACGAGCACCTTCGCGTCGGTGTCCGGGGCGTGTACGGTGCTGGCGCTGAGGTGCACCACGAGTGCGCAGTGGGTCAGCGCGGCCGGCAGCACCTGCCGGGCCCGGCCCTTGTGCACCACGATCGCGTCGGCTCCGCCGTCGGCGATGTCCCGCACCAGTTGGGTGAAGCCGGCGGCCGAGGCGATGGGGCCGTCCGACACGGAGTGGTCGAGCGGCACGAACAGGTAGCGGCCGTCACCGGGCCGGGACAGGCGCGCAAGGCGCAGCGCCTTGCCGCTCAGCGGCATGTTGGACAAGACCCACCTCTTGTTCCAGTCGGAGCCGCCGGTGGCGGCCGGCCGCGGCACGGCGGGACGGCGAACCCGTCGCACCCCGTCGCCGATGCGGCCCGCCAAGGCGGCGGATCGGTTTCATGGCGCCACTGTGGCAACCGCCGCTGAAGAATCGAGCCAAGCCGTCCGGACCGGGCCCGCGGGCGGCCGCCGGGCGAAGTACCGCAACAAACAGGACGAGTGGCGCGGTGGCCCGCCGCTAGCGTCGCCGGTGTCCCCCGCCCCGCACCGAAAGGCCACCTCCCATGCAGCACGGCCCCGCCGGCAACGGCCCCGCCCCGGCTCCCGTAGTCGTCACCCCGGCCGACAGGCGCTATCCGGACCTGGTGCGCGGCTGGAACCAGCGGTACGTCTCCGCACCGGAGGCGGTCCATCTCGTCCGGACCGGCGCCCAGGCCGCCGACGTCGTCCGGCGGGCGGTGCGCGAGGGCAAGCGCCTGACGGTGCGCAGCGGCGGGCACTGCTGGGAGGAGTTCACCTTCCACCCGGACGTCGACGTCGTCCTCGACATGAGCCTGATGAACCAGGTCCACTACGACCCGCGCCACCGCGCCTTCGGCGTCGAGCCCGGCGCCCAGCTGCTCGGCGTGTACGAGGCGCTGTACCGCACGTGGGGCGTCACCGTGCCCGGCGGCACCTGCTACCAGGTCGGCGCCGGCGGGCACGTCAGCGGCGGCGGCTGGGGCATGCTCTGCCGCCGTGACGGACTGATCATCGACCATCTGTACGCGGTCGAGGTGGTCGTCGTGGGCGCCGACGGCTCGGTCCGGGAGGTCTTCGCCAGCCGCGCGCGGCACGATCCGCACCGCGACCTGTGGTGGGCGCACACCGGCGGCGGTGGCGGCAACTTCGGTGTCGTCACCCGCTACTGGTTCCGCTCACCGCACGCCGACGGGGCCGATCCGGCCGAGCTGCTGCCCCGGCCCCCGGCCGAGGTCCTGCTGTCGGCGGTGTCGTGGCCGTGGGAGTCGCTCACCGAGGAGACCTTCACCCGCCTGGTGCGCAACTACGGCGACTGGCACGCCCGGCACCGCGCTCCCGGCAGCCCCGAAGCGGCCGTGTGCAGCCTCTTCTCGCTCAACCACGTCTCCAACGGGGCGATCGGCCTGGTGACCCAGGTCGACGCGACCGTGCCGCACGCCCGGGAGCTGCTGGACGGCTTCCTGCGGGCCGTCACCGACGGGGTCGACGTGCCGCACCGGCCCGCCACCACCACGCTCGGCGAGTTCGCCGCCATGCCGGACCTCGCCGAGCCGCGCCGGATGCCCTGGCTGGAGGCCACCCGCTACTTCGGCACCGCCAACGCCGACGCCAACAACCCCACGCAGAAGGGCGACTTCAAGTCCGCCTACATGAAGGCCGGCTTCCCCGAGGACCACCTGACAGCGCTCCACCAGCACCTGACCCGCCGCGATCTCGGCAACCCCAGCGCCTCGGTGATGCTCAGCTCCTTCGGCGGGCAGGTCTCCGCGGTCGGCCCCGCGGCCACCGCCTTCCCGCACCGCGACGCCGCGTTCAAGGCCGCGTGGATGATCTGGTGGACCGACGACTCCGCGGAGGCGGACAGCCTGGCCTGGATCCGCGAGTTCTACCACGGCATGTACGCGGCGACCGGTGGCGTTCCGGTACCCGACGACGTCACCGACGGCTGCTTCCTGAACTACGCGGACATCGACCTCAGCGACCCCGCTTTCAACACCTCCGGGGTCCCCTGGCACACGCTCTACTACAAGGACAACTACGCCCGTCTCCAGCGGGTCAAGCAGGCGTACGACCCGGGCGACGTCTTCCGCCACAGCCAGTCGGTGACCCTGCCGGGGGCGTAGCGGGCGGGCCCGGATGCAACCGTTCGGGCGCTGGCGGGGTTCCCGTGGTGTGCGTCCGTACGGCCGCGCGACGCGTCCGCCACCGCGAGGAGTGCCATGGTCCACCGGAACGTCCCCGATCCGGGCACGGACACGGACACGGACGTCGCCGTGGTCGGCGGCGGCCCGGTCGGCATGCTGCTGGCCCACGAGCTGGCCCTGCAGGGCGTACGGGTCACCGTGCTGGAGCGGCTCGCGACGCCGTCGGGCGAGTCCAAGGCCGGCACCCTGCACGCGCGTACCGCCCACACCCTGCACCGCCGCGGGCTGCTCCGGGCCGCGCAGCCCGGCCGCCCGGCGCCGCGCACGGTCAGCGGCCCCGTCCGCTTCCACTTCGCCGGCATCTGGGGCCTCGACCTCGCCCCCGTCGTCGACGAGGGCCCGGTCATCATCGGCAGCCCGCAGGCCTGGGCCCAGGAGGTCTTCGCCGAGCGGGCCGCCGCACTGGGCGCCGACATCCGCCGCGGCCACGAGGTCACCGGGCTCGACCAGCACGCCGGGCACGTACGGCTGACCGCGGACACCGCCGACGGACCGCGCACCCTCACCGCGCGCTGGGCCGTCGGCGCGGACGGCGCCCGCAGTGTCGTCCGCGGGCTGGCCGGCATACCGTTCACCGGCACCCCGGCCGGCGTCTCCGCGCTGATCGGCGAGGTCCGCCTGCTCGACCCCGCGGACGCGCCCGCCGGCTGGCAGCGCACCCCGCGCGGCTGGACCCTGGTGTGGCTCGACCCGTACGGCCACAGCCGCGTCTGCACCTACGACTACCGCGGCCCGCACCCCGACCGGCACTCCCCCGTCACCCTCGACGAGCTGCGGTCGGAGTTCGCGCGGATCTGCGGCCGGCCCGTGCCCATGGCCGATCCGCGCTGGCTGACCCGCTTCAGCGATGCCGCGCTCCAGGCCGAGTCCTACCGCAGCGGCCGGGTGCTGCTCGCGGGCGACGCGGCACACGTCCACTTCCCGGCCGGCGGCCACGGCGTCAACCTCGGCCTCCAGGACGCCATGAACCTGGGCTGGAAACTGGCCGCCGACATCCGCGGCTGGGCCCCACCGGGCCTGCTCGACACCTATCAGGCGGAGCGCCATCCGGTCGCCGCCGCCGTGCTGCACAACGTACGCGCCCAGGTCGCCCTCATGGACCCGGATCCGCGCATGGACGCCCTGCGCGACCTGGTCACCGATCTGCTGGGCCTCGAAGAGGTCAACGCGCACCTGAGCGCCGTCGTCACCGGCACCGCCGTCCGGTACGACCTGGGGGCGCCCGGGGATCCGGTGGCGGGCGGCTTCGTGCCCGACCTCGACGTCAAGACCGCGCACGGCCGCACCACGCTCGCCGGCCTCCTGATGTCCGGCCGCCCGACCCTGGTCGTCCTGGACGAGGCGTTCGATGCCACCGCGGCCGGGCCGTGGGCCGACCGGGTCGACGTCCTGCACGCCGTCACCGCCGAGCCGCCCGCCGTCGCGGCCGTCCTGCTGCGCCCCGACGGCTACGCCGCCTGGTCCGCATACGGCGGTCCGGACGATGCCGCGGCACTCCGTACCGCACTGCGCCGCTGGTTCGGCGCGCCCCGTACCTGACCGCCCGCACCCGCACGAGGACCACCATGCCCACTGCCACCAGCGCCACCGACCGGCTGGCCGCCGCCGACTGGAAGGCGATCACCGACGAGCTCGATGCCCTCGGCAGCGCGCTCACCCCGCGCCTGCTCAGCACCGAGCAGTGCCACGAGATCGCCGCCCTTTACGGCAAGCCCGAGCTGTTCCGCACCACCGTCGACATGGCCCGCCACCGCTTCGGCTCCGGCCAGTATCGGTACTTCACCCACGACCTGCCCGAGCCCGTCGCCGAGCTGCGGGCCGCGCTCTACCCCCGTCTGCTGCCCATCGCCCGCGACTGGGCCGAGCGGCTCGGCCGGCCCGCGCCGTGGCCCGACTCCCTGGACGAGTGGCTCGACCGCTGCCACGAGGCCGGGCAGGACCGGTCGGCGCAGATCCTGCTGCGCTACGAAGTGGGCGACTGGAACGCGCTGCACCGCGACGTCTTCGGCGATCTGGTCTTCCCGCTCCAGGTGGTGGTCGGCCTCGACGACCACGGGACCGACTACACCGGCGGGGAGTTCCTCATGGTGGAGCAGCGCGCCCGCGCCCAGTCCCGGGGCACCGCCACCGTCGTGCCGCAGGGCCACGGACTGATCTTCACCACGCGGGAACGCCCGGTCCCCGGCAGCCGCGGCTGGCGTGCGGGCGCCATGCGGCACGGCGTGAGCGTCGTGCGCTCGGGCCACCGCCACACTCTCGGCCTGGTCTTCCACGACGCCTGACCGCGGCGCGTGCGGCCCGGGCACCTGGCCCACGCGCCGCGACGCGCGCGGTGGGCCGACCGGGGTGCGCCGGGGAGTGTCCGCAAAGTCCCGTCGTCCGCCCGGAGGGCGGGGCCCGCGGCGTCATGGGGGTCCCCCTGCTCGGGCGAAGCCGAGAGCTTGGGGAAGTGCCAGGCGTCGCGGGCCGGACGGGACTTTGCGGACACGACCTAGGTGTATTGACCCGCAGGGTTGTTGACGCGGGTGATGGGTGGCTGGCCTCCGAGTGCGGTGTGGCAGCGATGGTAGTTGTAGGTGTGCAGGAAGT
>NZ_JOFQ01000002.1 GCF_000718305.1 Streptomyces niger | reverse complement strand
GAAGCACCACTGGTACGAGGTCGGCCACTGGGTGAAGTCCTTCGTGTGGGACGGCCTGATCGTGGATGGGATCTGGGGCACCATCAAGGGCCTGGGCACCCTGGTGGGGTTCGGCGGCTGGGATGCGATGGGGCAGGCCTGGAAGGGCCTGGCGCAGCTGGCCACCGGCCTGGCCATCTCCTCCATCCCCGGCGTGGGCAGGCAAGGTCATCGACCCGATGACGTATGTCGCCAAGGGCGCCGGCGCGGGCCTGTCCAAGGTCGGCGACATCGCCAAGAGCATCAAGGGCATCGGCAAGGTGGACCTGCCGACCATGCCCGACGGCTCGCTGCACCTGCCCGACAGGCAGCTGCCCGGCACGCACGGGATGCCCGGCGTCCCGCACCAGACGGTGCCCGGCACGAGCCTGCCCCAGTCCTGGACCATCGATCAGCCCGCGGGCGTGGGCACGCACGCGGGGAACGGCTTCCCCGGCGTGCCGCACACGAACGACGCGGTACCGATGGGCGGCCACAGCGACGCCCCGATCAACGCCGGCAACCACGTGCCGGCAGGCTCCTACACCCCACCGTCCGGCACCTTCGGCCCGCCCGGCAGCGCCGACTTCGGCCCGCACGGCGGCTCGTACGGACCTCCCTCCGGCGCCGACTTCGGCCCGCACGGTGGCTCGTACAGCCCGCACGGGGGTTCCTTCGGCCCCACGGGCGGGTTCGACCACACGCCGGTCAACGCGGGCAACCACGTACCGACGGACGCCGCCCCCGGCCACGTACCGACCGGCGGCCCCCCCGGCCACGTACCGACCGGCGGCCACCCCGGCCACGTACCGACCGGCGGCCACCCCGGCACGTCCTGGTACCACGAGACCACGGCGACCACCCCGCACGACGTCCCGACCACCACCCCGCACGGCCCCGGCCACGACGTGCCGGACACCGGCGGGCACGGCGCTCCGGACGCCCCGCACCACGGCCCGGGTCACGACGGCCCCGGCGCGCACGGACACGACGGCGCGCACGGACACGACGGCGCGCACGGCTCGGGCCACGGCCACGACGGTGCCGGTCACGCGGACGACGCGGCCCACGCGGGCGACGACCCCGCACACGCCGGCGACCACCCGGACCTCGGCCACGACGCGGTGGACGCCGCGCACCACGGCAGCGATGTGCCGGGCGCCCCGGGCCACGGCGGCACGGACGTCCCGGGCAGCGGCGCCGGCGAGCCGTTCGCGTACAAGCCGCACGTCACGCCCGAAGAGTGGGCCCGCCTCTCGACCGCCGAGAAGCACCGGGTCGCACTCGCGGAGGTCGCCGACGGCACGGTGCCCTTCGCCGACACCGACGCCGCCATCAAGTACGGGCAGGACACCTGGAACGACTACGCGGAGGGCATGCCGAAGGAGCGGCGGGACGCGGTCTTGGACTACACGGACGAGCCCGACTACACGCAACCTCCCAAGCACCCCGACGGCTGGGCCACGTACAAGGAGATGAACGGGTACCTGCGCACCGGCGACGCCTCGAAGCTGACGCCGTACGTGCAGCACAACATCGACGAGGTCGACGCGGCGCTCGCCGGGCGTACCGTCCCCGAGGACCTCATGGTCGTCCGCGGCACCGGACTCGGCCACCTCGACCTCGACGACCCGCTCGAAATGCTGGGCAACAAGTACGACGACCAGGGGTACATGTCCACCTCCCTCGGCAACCACCCGGTGGGTGCCTTCGCGGGAGAGGAGGCCATCCTGCATCTCCGGGTCCCCAAGGGGACGCCGGCGCTCTGGGTCGAGAAGGTCGGCAAGTTCGGCCAGGGCGAGCGCGAGCTTCTGCTCGGGCGGGGCGTCGAGTACCGGGTGACCCGGGTGTTCAGCGAAAATGGCCAGGTGCAGGTCTACGGCGAAGTCCTGCCCAAGTGAGCAGCAGAGAGAAGGCAGAGCGATGAGCCGGGAACGCAGCGTTCCGCCGCGGACGACCGAACCGCTTCCGTTCAACAAGGTCGACGGTCCGCAGCGGTACGCGAGGGCGACGGACAAGCCCGTCCAGTACGTGACCGTGGTGGATCCGCAGGGCGCCGTCCTGGGGTACGTCTGGGCGAACGACGAGGACGACGCGGCCGGCTGGCAGGTGCGCCGGGCCGGCGGCGACGAGGCGTTCAACATGGGCGCCCTGTACGTCGCCAAGCTCCGCGACGGCAAGGCCCGCGACGCCGCGCCGACGGCCGTGCTGGCCGAGCTGATCCGCGAATCGGATCCCGCCGGGCCCAGCCACATCGCCTCCGGCTCGCCCGAGCAGGCACCGGGTCTGCAGTACGTCAAGGACCTGGCGGGCAAGTAACCGACCGCGCCCATGCCCCCTCGGCCGGCAACGCGCCGGAGCGCCACGTCACCGTCGCCGCCCCCGCCGGGCGAGTGGGGGGGTGCGCCCGGGCCGCAGGGCGAGCAGCACCGACACCGGCAGGGCCGGGGCTGGACCGGAGTGGTACGGCCCCGGGGGCGCGTGCGGTGCGCGAGCGTGGTCTCGCGTCACTCGACGTCCTCGGAAGGCCCCGCTGGGTGCCGTCGCGACCGGACGCCCCTCCCACGAGGCTCCTCCGTTCGCGGTTCCGGTAGTACGCAGCACTCCTCAGCACACCGTCCGCCCCCTCACACGACACGGGACAGATCATCACCACGCCACCGCCGGCCCAGCCCGGACAGCCCACGCCACCGCCCGCCGCGGGGCAGCCGCAGCCCACCCCTCCGCACGCGAACCCCTACGCCCAGCAGCAGGCCGGTGCGCAGGCACCGCAGTACGGTCACCCGCAGCAGGGCCGGCCCCCGTACGGATATCCGCAGCAGGGGCAGCCCGGGCAGCCGCAGTACGGGATGCCACCCGCGCCGTACGGGATGTCGCCGCAGGGCGGGCAGCCGTACGGCGTGCCGCAGCAAGGGCAGGCGGCCCACGGTCAGCCGTACGGGTATCCGCAGCAGGCACCCCACGGGCCGCAGGCGTGCCGGTTCTGTGGCGGAATGCCGGCCGCGCGGGTCACGTTCCGGGCGCATCAGGGGTTTCTCATTCTGATGCGGTTCCAGAAGTACGACGGGCCCATGTGCGGGAACTGCGGCATCGCCGTCTATCGCACGATGATGACGGCCACGCTGTGCCAGGGCTGGTGGAGCCCGTTCTCGCTGTTCATTTTCACGCCGTTCACGATCATCTGGAATCTGATCGCGCGCGGTAAGGTCAGCAAGCTGCCGCACCCCGCGCCGGGGCAGCACGGGCAGCAGGCGGATCCGGGTAAGCCGGTGCATCAGCGGCCGCTCGCGTATGTCGCGCTGATTCCCGTGCTGTGGATCTGTTTTCTGATCTTGCAGGGGATCACTCAGTCCTGACCCTGTCCCGGCCCTGTCCCGACCCTGGGCTGTACTGCCAACTCACCCATGCCATATGTTCCAGTGACCACGACCCACGCGACGGACGACTGAGGCAACGGACGACAAGACGGATGGCACGGGATTACGACAGCCAGCTCCTGGAGTCGGTGGCGGTCCGCCGGCGCAGGATGCGGGACGCGCTGCTGTTCGGCGCCCAGCGGGCCCGGCGCACGGCGGACGAGCGGCTGGGCAAGGTGTTCGCCGGGATCGCCATCGCCGCCGTGCTGTGCGCGGGCTGCGTCGGCTGGTCCTTCCTCCAGCACACGCTGGCGAAGCAGAAGGCCGAGCAGGAGAAGCAGCAGCGCCAGGAGCAGCAGTACCAACAGCCGGCACCGACGACGAAACCGGAGGATTCCGGGAAGAACGCGAAGAATTCTCCGGATTCGTAGGTTCAACCGGGTTCGCAGGTGATGCGCAGGTGATTCGCAGGTTTCTCCGGATTATCGGCGTCACCGGCTCTCCGACGGTCGGCAACTCGCTCGCACAAAAGCGGGAATCCGGCGCTCGGATCAGTAATTCCACGCAAACGGGGATAGGGCCCGGCACCAGTAACATGAGTACGCCGAACAGGTCCGAGTCCCCGACGCCGCGACGATAGGTTCCCGTAAGTGGTGAGCACAGCAACGACATCCCGGGCGCAACTCAGCCGGGTGACTTTGGTCGGCGAGCGACGCCGGGCCGACATCGTCCTGCCCTCCGACACCCCGATCGGGCAGCTGCTGCCGGACATCCTGCAGCTGCTGGACGACCGGGCGGCGTCGCGGCCGATGACCCGGCAGCTGATCACGTCCGACGGGTCCGCGCTGCCGCACGACGCCACGCTGTCGTCGGCGGAGGTCGCGGACGGCGCCGTGCTGCGGCTCGTCCGGGCGCACTCCGCGCCGCCGGCCCCCGTCGTGCACGACGTCACCGACCTGGTCGCCGACGACCTGGACCTGCAGGCCTGGCGCTGGCGGCCGGCCACCCGCCGGGTCAGCGCGGGCGTGGCGACCGTCGTCTTCGCCCTCACCGCCGCGGTACTGGCCCGCCGGGAATTCGCGCTCGGCTCGCTGGTGGCCGTGCTCGCCGCGGCCACGCTCGTACTGCTCGCGGCCGGTGCGCTGGTCGCGAGGATCGGGCAGGGCAACCGCGGGCTCGCCACGGCACTGCTGCTCGCCGCCGGCGGCCTCGGCGTCCTCACCGCCTGGACGGCGGCCGATGCGTACGACTGGTCGGGGACCACCCGGCTCGCCGCCGTCGCGGGCGCGCTCGTGGTGATGCTGCTCCTGCTCGGGTACTTCTCACCGCTCGGCCGCGGCGGGCTCATCGGCGCCGCGGCCACCGCCGCGATCGGCGTGGTGTGGGAGGCCGTGGCCGCGATCCAGGACGATCCGGTCCGGCTCGGTGCCGTGATGGCCGTCTTCTCCGTGATCCTCCTCGGACTGCTGCCGCGGCTCGCCCTGATGGCGTCCGGGCTCACCGCGCTCGACGACCGCCGCTCCGGCGGCACGTCCGTCAGCCGGCACCAGGTGGGCAACGCGCTCGCGGCCACCCACCGCGGGCTGGCCCTGGCGACGATCGTCACGGCGGCGTCGGCCGCGGCCGGCAGCTGGCTGCTCACCACGGCGGCGACGCCGACCGTGTGGACCGTGGTGCTGCCCGCGCTGGTGGCCCTCGTCCTGCTCTCCAGGGCGCGCGCCTTCCCGCTGGTGGCCGAGGTCGTGGCGCTGTTCGCCGCGGCGGCGGTCCTCGTCGTACGGCTGGTGACGGTGTGGATGGACCACGCCGGAGGCGCCGGTCCGCTCGCCGTACTGTGCGCGGCCGCGGTGCTGCCGCTGCTCGTGCTGGCGGTACGGCCGCCGGAGCACGTGCAGGTGCGGCTGCGGCGCGTGGCCGACCTGGTCGAGTCGATCGGCGTGGTGGGTCTCTTCCCGCTCGCCGTCGGGGCGTTCGGGGTGTACGGACAGTTGCTCGACAAGTTCTGACGCTCCACAGACGCTCAACAGGTTCTGAGAACGACGCGCAGGCGCTCCGGGCGGGGCAGCAGGGCGGAAAAGAAGGGCTGACATGCCGAACGGAGACAACTGGCAGGGCGATGTGCTGCGTGACCTGCGGGGCGGTGCCACGCCGCAGGGCGCACCGCAGCAGGGCGCCCAGGGGCCCGCCGGGCAGCAGCAAAGCACGCCGGCGCCGGGTGCCCGGGGCCACGAGGCCGCGCCCCAAGCTGCACCCCAGGCCGCTCCCGGTCACGCCGCGCCCCTGCCGCCGCAGCAACCGCAGCAGCCACAGCAGCCGCAGGCCGGTCAGCCGGCCGCGCAGCAGCAGTACGAGCAGTACCCGCAGCCGCAGTACCAGCAGCCGCCCCAGCAGCAGCCGCAGTACCCGCAGGAGGCGGCGCCGTACCCGCAGGAAGCCCCGTACCAGCAGCCGCAGTACCCGCAGGCCGGGCCCTATCCGCAGCAGGTGCCGGCCCAGGCCGGCTACGCGGCCCCCACGCACCGCGCCCCCGACTCCCGCCCCGTGGTGGACAAGAGCCTGGCCGTCGCCGGCCGCAAGCCGCGGCACGGCGAGTCCTTCGCCGCGCGGGCCACCCGCAACCTGCGCCGTACCGTCTCCTCCTCGGCCGCGCGCGAGGTGACCGACACCACCGCCACCGCCGAGGTGCTCCAGCAGCCGGTGACCACGGGCCGGCAGATCGCCGTCACCTCCATCCGCGGCGGCTCCGGCAAGTCGACCGTCGCCGCGCTGCTCGGCACGGCGTACGCGCACTACCGGCAGGACCCGGTCCTCTTCGTCGAGGCCGACCCCTCGCTCGGCTCGCTGCCGCTGCGGCTCGGCGCGGAGACGCTGCGCTGGACCACCGGCGACCTGGCGGGCATCGTCGAGCCGCAGATGTCGCTGCTGGACGTCACCGGCTACCTCGTCCAGCTGCCCGACAACGCCTGGCTGCTGCCGGGCAGCCAGGGCCAGATCGGCGCGATGCTGCCGATCAAGGCGTACGAGCGGGTGATGGTCTCGCTGCGCCGCTACTTCGGCGTGACCGTCGTGGACTGCGAGACGCTGCCGGCCGAGGTCGCCCGGGTCGCGCTCTCCGCCGCCCAGGCCCGGGTGCTCACCACGCCCGCCACGCTGGAGGGCATCACGAGCACGTACGCGATCCTCCAGTGGATGCAGGGGCTGCCGCCCCACGTGATCGCCGGCACGGTCGTGGTGATCACCGAGCTCGTGCCGCACGGCGGCCTGGAGCTGGCCGAGGCGATCAAGAAGTTGCAGTCCACCGGGGCGACCGTGCGGACCCTGCCGTACGACCGGCACCTGGCGGCCGGCGGCACGATCCGCACCGAACTCCTCGCGCACGCGACCAGGGAAGCCGCCACCCGCCTCGCCGCGGACGCGTTCCGGCTCTCCCAGCAGCGCCACTGATCCCCATGCCGAGCCCGACCGTGAGTGACGGACGCCGATGAGTACCCGACTGATCCACCGCCCGGCCCGGACCGCGCGGCCGCAGGCCGCGGCCGAGGCGCGCACCATCGAGGCCCCGCCCAACCTCCCCGAGGGGAAGTCGGGCAACATCGCGATGTCGCTGCTGCCGGTCGCCGGCGTGCTGTCGTCCGTGATCATGATGACGGTCGTCCGCAACAGCCAGTTCGCCGGGCTCGGCGCGATCATCGTCGTCGTCACCCTCATCGGCACCCTCGGCCTCGCCTTCTCGCAGCGCGGCAAGGCCCAGCGCACCCGCCGCACCCAGCGCGAGGCGTACCTCACCTACCTGGAGGACCTGCGCGAGGAGCTGTCCCGCGAGGAGCGCGAGCGGCGCGAGCAGGCCGACGTGCTGAACCCGCCGCCGGACGCGCTGTACGACATAGTCCGCGATCCGGCCCGGCTGTGGGAGCGCCGCCGGATGGACGGCGACTTCCTGCGGGTGCGCGTCGGCACCGGCGAGATGCCGGTCCGCGACCTCCAGGTCGCCCAGCAGGGCTCCTCGGTCCTCACCCCGCCCGACCGCTTCATGCTGAACGAGGCGTCGGCGCTGATGGACCGGTTCCGCACCGGCACCGAACTCCCGCTCACCGTCCCGCTCGACCGGGTCGGCAACATCAGCGTCGTCGGCCCGCGCGAGGACTGCCTGCGCGTCGCCCGCGCCCTGCTCGTGCAGACCGCCGCCACCCACGCGCCCGACGACGTGGCGATGGCGCTGGCCGTACCGGGCGACCGGCTCCCCGAGTGGGAGTGGGCCAAGTGGCTGCCGCATCTGCTGGACACCGAGCAGTTCGACGGGCCGGTGGCGGCCCGCCGGATCGCTCCCTCCGCGCCCCAGCTGGCCCGGCAGATCGGCCCCGAACTGCGCCGCCGCGCCTCGTACGCGGCCGAGGTGCGCCGCGGCCTGTCCACCAGGGACGCGCTGGCCATGAACTCCCGGCTGCTCGTCGTCACCGACGGGCACGGCGAGGACGCCGTCGACCTGCCGCGCCCGGACGACGCGGTCGGCCTGCGCGACATGGGCGTCACCGTCCTGCACCTGCTGGAGCAGCGGGTTCAGGAGCCGGGTCAGGTCAGCGTGCGGATCACGGTGAACGGCGACCAGGTCGTGATCGAGGACCTGCGCGAGCAGGAGCCGATCAGCGCGCACGGCACGGTGGACGAGGTCAGCGTCCCGTTCGCCGAGGGCCTGGCCCGGATGCTCGCGCCGCTGCGGCTGTCCGCCGAGTCCCTCGTGGACGCCCCGCTGTCCGGGCCCGTGGACTTCGCCGAACTGCTCGGCATCGACGACGTGGCGCAGCTGGACCTGTCGCGGCTGTGGGCGCCGCGCGGCGAACGCGCCTTCCTGCGCGTACCGATCGGCATCAGCGACTCCCACGAGCCGGTGCTGCTGGACCTCAAGGAATCCTCCGAGCTGGGCATGGGCCCGCACGGCCTGTGCGTCGGCGCGACCGGTTCCGGCAAGTCGGAGCTGCTGCGCACCCTCGTCCTGGCGCTGGTCGCCACCCACCCGCCGGAGGACCTGGCGCTGGTCCTGGTCGACTACAAGGGCGGTGCGACCTTCGCGCCCTTCGCCGACCTGCCGCACGTCGCCGGCGTCATCACCAACCTGGAGAACCAGGCCGGCCTGGTGGAGCGGGTGCACGCCTCGCTCGCCGGTGAGGTCAAGCGGCGCCAGCAGGTGCTCAAGGACGCGGGCAACGTCGCCGACATCGGCCACTATGCGCAGCTGCGCGCCGAGAAGCGGCCCGATCTGGACCCGCTGCCGCACCTCTTCGTCGTCATCGACGAGTTCGGCGAACTGCTCACCGCCAAGCCGGACTTCATCGACCTGTTCCTCTCCATCGGCCGCATCGGCCGGTCCATCGGCGTGCACCTGCTGCTCTCCAGCCAGCGCATCGAGGGCGGCAAGCTCAAGGGCCTGGACACCTACCTCTCGTACCGGCTCGGCCTGCGCACCTTCTCCGCCGACGAGTCCCGTACGGTCCTGGACACCACCGACGCCTTCCACCTCCCGCCGCTCCCCGGCTTCGGCTACCTCAAGGTCGACACCACCCACTACGAGCGGTTCAAGGCGAGCTACGTCTCCGGCGGCTACCGCGGCCCCGTGCAGCGTGCCGAGGAGGAGGACACCGGGCCGCTGGCCCTGGAGTACGAGGCGTTCAACACCCTCGCCGAGCCGGAGAACACCGGCGAGGGCGAACCGACGGTGCGGCGCCGGGAGACCGGGCCGACCGAGATGGGCGTGATGGTCGGCCAGCTGGAGGGCGCCGCGGCGCCGGTGCGCCGCATCTGGCTGCCGCCGCTGCCCGCCGCCATGCCCCTGGACAAGGCCGCCGGTCCGGTCGAGGTGGGCGCGCGCGGCATGCAGTTGGCCGCGCGCCGCGGCCCGCTGCAGATCCCGCTCGGCCTGCTGGACGACCCGACCAAGCAGTGGCAGGGCCAGTACGTGCTGGACCTCACGGTCGCGGGCGGCCACGCCGCGGTCATCGGCGGGCCGGCCGCCGGCAAGACCACGCTGCTGCGCACCCTCGCGCTGTCGCTCGCGCTGACCCACACTCCCCAGGAAGTCGGCATGTACGGCCTGGACCTGGTGGGCGGCGGCCTCCAGGCGCTGTCGGAGCTGCCGCACGTCGGCGGGGTCGCGGGCCGCGCCGACCGCGAGCGCGCCGGGCGCACCGTCGAAGAGGTGCGCACCATGCTCGGCATGCGCGAGGAGCTGTTCCGCGAGTACGGCATCGACTCCGTCGAGCAGCTCCGCATGCTGCACGCCGCCGGCCGGCTCCCGCAGCTCGCGTCCGCCGAGATCGTGCTGGTCATCGACGGTTTCGGCGCGCTGCGCGACGACTTCGAGGAGCTGGACGAGGCGGTCGCCGACATCCTCAAGCGGGGCAGCGGCTACGGCATCCACGTCGTCGCGAGCATGCTCCGCTGGAACGACGTGCGCATCGCGACGCAGTCGTACTTCGGCACCCGCGTCGAGCTGCGGCTGAACGACCCCAGCGAGTCCAGCATCGACCGCAAGCTCGCGCAGACCCTCTCCCCCGACGAGCCCGGCCGCGTCCTGACCGACGGCAAGCTCTTCGCGCAGATAGCGCTGCCCCGTACGGACGGCATGGCCGACACCGCCGAGCTGGGCGCGGTGCTGGAGCGCACGGCCCGTACCGTCCGCGCCACCTGGAGCGGCGACGTGGCCCAGCCCGTACGGGTCCTGCCGCGCGTCCTGGAGCCGCACCTGCTGCCGGGCCCGGCCGCCGAGCCGCAGCGGGTGCCGATCGGCCTGGACCAGACGGCGCTGGCGCCCGTCATGGTCGACCTCTTCGAGCACGACCAGCACCTGCTGATCCTCGGCGACAGCGAGTGCGGCAAGACCAACCTCCTCAAGACCGTGGCCAACGGCCTCATCGAGCGGTACGGCGAGGAGGAGCTGGTCTTCGCGGTCATGGACCCGCGGCGCGGGCTGCGCGGCGCGATCCCCGAGGAGTTCCGCGGCGGTTACGCGTACAACCCCAAGATGTGCGCGGGCCTCGCGCACGGCGTCGCGGGCCAGTTGGAGAAGCGGCTGCCGGGCGACGGCACGGACGTCGAGGACCTGGAGCCGGGCAGCTGGGGCGGCGGTCCGCGGATCGTCGTCCTCGTCGACGACTACGACGTGCTGACCACGGCCGGTCAGGCGCCCCTCGAACCCTTCCTCCCCTACATCCCCTCCGCGGCCGACATCGGGCTCCACTTCGTGCTCACCCGCCGCGTCGCGGGCGCCTCGCGCGGCATGTACGAGCCGCTGATGCTGAGCCTGCGCGAGTCGGGCGCCTCGGCGCTCCTGATGTCGGGCGACCGCAGCGAGGGCCAGCTGTTCCCCGGTACGTACGCCTCGCTGCAGCCGCCGGGCCGTGGCGTCTTCATGCAGCGGGGGCGCCCGAACCGGCTGATCCAGACGGTGTACACAGAGGGGTGAGGGGGCTCCCCTGCTCCCCCGCTCCCCCGCGCTCTCTTCCCGACCAGGAACCGGACGGACGACCCCATGACCAAGGACGTCATCACCCTCACCCCGAAGATGCCCGACCCGATGACCGTGCTCGCGGGCCTGCTCTCCGGCGGCCCCGACAAGCTGGTCGGGACGACGGGGGAGGACGCGGTCGTGCAGCTCTGCGACCCGGAGGGCCGCCCGCTGATGTCGGTCGAGGCGCCGCTGCTCGTCCAGGTCGCGGGCGAGGCCGAGCGGCTGCTCGGGGCCGCGCCGCCGCCCCTCCCCTACTGGTGGACGGAGGCCCGCGCCACGACCGGCGTCGCGGAGGCCGAGCGGCTGGCCGGCACCTTCTCCGCCCGCCTCGCCCACCTGGCCGGCGGTTCCGCCTGGCCGCCGGAGGCCGCGCGCTCGGTCGCCGTGGTGGAGACCGACGGGGTGAGCGTCGCGCCCACGCCCGCGGCGGCGCAGCCCGCCGTGGACGTGCTCACCGACAAGGTCGCCGTCGTCATCGCCGACCGGCCGGTGGTCGCCATGACGGCCTGGCTCTCGGACGCGTTCCGGGCCGTCGCCAACGCCGAACTGGGCCTGCAGGTCGTCACCCCCGCCGGCAGTACCCTCTCCCCGGCCGTACGCAACAGCCTCCCCGGCTGGCCGTCGCGCTGGGTCGTGCAGGACGAGCGGGACGGCTACTACGACGGCCTGTCCGGCTCCGTACTCCGCTTCCAGAACGGGCTGTTCGCCCCGGTCGAGGGCGAGGGCGCCACCCCGATGGACGCCCGCACCCCGCTGGCCGCCGCCTTCCAGGAGGTCACCGACACCGGCGAACGCCAGCTGGCCGTCTCCTTCCGCACCGTCCACCCCGCCGACGACCGGCTGGTCCTCGGCGGCGCCCTGGAGTCGGTCTGGCGCGAGCTGACCGGTGAGCCCCCGGCCGGCTGGGGCACCGCCGAACCCGCCAACCTGCCCTGGTCCCTGCGCCAGCTCACCGACCTCGCCCACGACCGCTCCCCCGAGCCGACCTGGGTCGTGGTCGTCGGCTCCCCGGACCGGCCCGGCCTCGCGACGGTCCGCATCACCCGCACCAAGGGCGGCGTCGAGGAGGACGTCACCCTCGCCTTCGGCTACGGCCCCGACGAGGAGCCCCCGGTGGCCGCCCTCACCCGCGCCGCCGAGGTGCTGGCCACCCGCCACCACCTCCAGTCGATGCTGGTCCAGCTCCGCAAGGCCCGCCGCGACCTGGCCGTCCCACCGCGCTTCGAAGGCCCCGGCGTACCCCTGGCGTTCGTCCTCGGCGCGGAGGAGGTCCGCGAGATGCCCGGCGACCGCGCCCGCAACACCCCCCTGTCCGAACCCCCCGTCGCCCTCGGCCCCAAGTCCCGTCCGGCCCTGTACTACCCGCTCCCCGGCGACCCCGCCGACCTGTCCGGCTGGCAGGACTTCGAACGGCTCATGCGGCACCTGAAGGGCGCATGAGGCACCCCCCGCTCAGTCCCCCGCCCATGCGTCCGCCATTCCCGCGGTGAGCGTCGACCCGTCCTGCGGGTCGATGAGCAGGAACGAGCCGGTCCGTCGGTTCTCGGCGTAGTCGTCGACGACGAGCGGCTCGGCCGTGCGGATCCGCACCCCGCCGATGTCGTTGGCGGACAGCCCGTCGTCGCACGGCAGGCGGCGCGCATCGGTGACGTCGACGCGGTAGTCGATGTGTTCCACCACCGCGGGGATCGTCCTGGTGGTGTGCTTGAGCAGGACGCGCTGGCGCGGGCGCAGCGGGCGGTCGTCGAGGTGGCACACGGTCGCGGTGATGCGCCGCTGCGCCGGCGGGGCGAGGTCGGCGGTCAGGGTGTCGCCCCTGGAGATGTCGATGTCATCGGCGAGCCGGACGGCGACCGATTGCGGCGCCCACACGGTGTCGGTCTCCCTGCCGAGCACGCTGAGGCCGACGACCGTACTGGTCGCACCGGCCGGTTGCACCACCACGGGGTCGCCGACCTTGAGCACGCCGGAGGCGAGTTGCCCGGCCAGCCAGCGCTCCACCGTCTGCCGGTCGCTCGACGGCTGCCGGATCACGTACTGCACCGGCAACCGCAGCGCCTTCCCGGTCGGGTCGTCCCCGAGCGGCACGTTCTCCAGGTGGGACAGCAGCGTGTCACCGCCGTACCAGTCCATCCTGCCCGACGGCTCGACCACGTTGTCGCCGGCCAGCGCCGACATCGGAATGGCGGTGACGTCGGCGACACCCAACTCGCCGGCCCGCTCGGTGAACTCGGCGACGATCGCGGTGAAGACGGACTCCCGGTAGTCGACGGCGTCCATCTTGTTGACCGCCAGCACGACGTGCGGCACCCGCAGCAGCGCCGCGATCGCGCAGTGCCGCATGGTCTGTGCGACCACGCCCTTGCGCGCGTCCACCAGGATCACCGCGAGGTCCGCCGTGGAGGCGCCGGTCACCATGTTGCGCGTGTACTGCACGTGCCCCGGTGTGTCCGCCAGGATGAACCGCCGCCGGGGCGTGGCGAAATAGCGGTAGGCCACGTCGATGGTGATGCCCTGCTCCCGCTCCGCCCGCAGGCCGTCGGTGAGCAGCGCCAGGTCGGGGCCGTCCTGCCCGCGCCTGCGCGACACCTCCTCGATGGCCGCCGCCTGGTCGGCGAGGACGGACTTGGTGTCGTACAGCAGCCGTCCGACCAGGGTGGACTTGCCGTCGTCGACCGATCCGCAGGTGGCCAGCCGCAGCAGGCCGCCCGAGAGCCGGCCGGAGGACTCGGTCCGGTCTACCGTTTCCGCGACGCCCGTTGTCATGTCTAGAAGTACCCTTCTCGCTTGCGGTCCTCCATGGCGGCCTCGGACAGCCGGTCGTCGGCCCTGCTCGCGCCGCGCTCGGTCACGCGGCTCGCCGAGATCTCCGCGATCACGGCGGCCACCGTCGAGGCCGACGAGTCGACCGCGCCGGTGCAGGACATGTCGCCGACCGTGCGGTACCGGACCTGGCGCTCGCACACGGTCTCCCCGTCCCGGGGACCGCCCCACTCGCCGGGCGCCAGCCACATGCCGTCCCGCTGGAACACCTTCCGCCGGTGCGCGTAGTAGACCTCGGGCAGTTCGATGCCCTCCTGCTCGATGTACTGCCAGACGTCCAGCTCGGTCCAGTTGGACAGGGGGAAGACGCGAACGTGTTCGCCCGGCTGGTGGTGGCCGTTGTAGAGCTGCCACAGCTCGGGCCGCTGCCGGCGCGGGTCCCAGGCGCCGAACTCGTCCCGCAGGCTGAAGACCCGCTCCTTGGCGCGCGCCTTCTCCTCGTCGCGCCTGCCGCCGCCGAACACCGCGCCGAAGCGGCCGTCCCGGACCGCGTCCAGCAGGGGCAGGGTCTGGAGCGGATTGCGGGTGCCGTCCGGCCGCTCGCGGAGCGTGCCGTTGTCGATGTAGGCCTGCACGGAGGCCACGTCGAGACGGAGGCCGTGCTTCTCGACGATCCGGTCCCGGTAGGCGAGCACCTCGGGGAAGTTGTGGCCGGTGTCCACGTGCAGCAGCGAGAACGGCAGCGGTGCCGGGGCGAACGCCTTGAGCGCGACGTGCAGCATGACGATCGAGTCCTTGCCGCCGGAGAACAGCAGCGCCGACCGGTCGAACTCGCCCGCCACCTCGCGGAAGATGTGCGCCGCCTCGGCTTCCAGCATGTCGAGGTGCGTCAGCGGGGACACCGCCGGGGAGCGCCGCGGGTCGGTGCCTCCGTCCGGAGCGGCGACCGCGGTACGAGTGGCAGCGATCATGACAGACCTCGCTCGGTGAGCAGCGCACGTACCTGCTGGACCGACTCGCCGACGGTCTGCTCCTGCGTGGGGATCCGCAGGTCGGGATCGATCGGCGCCTCGTAGGGGTCGTCAGCGCCGGTGAGGCCGGTGAGCTCGCCGGCCGCCTGCTTGGCGTAGAGGCTCTTCACGTCCCGGTCGGCGCAGACCTCCACCGGGGTCGCCACGTGCACCTCGATGTAGGGCAGGGACCGCGCCGCATGCAGTTCCCGCACTGCCGCGCGGGACACCGCGTACGGGGCGATGACCGGCACCAGCACGGTGACGCCGTGCTCGGCGAGCAGCCCGGCCACGTAACCGATCCGCCGCACGTTGGTGTCCCGGTCCTCCTTCGAGAAGCCCAGTTCGGCGGAGAGGGCCGCCCGGACCTCGTCGCCGTCGAGCACCTGGACCCGGTGTCCCTCGGCCCGCAGTCGCTCGGCGAGGCGCACCGCGATGGTGGACTTGCCCGCGCTCGGCAGCCCGGTCAGCCAGACCGTGCCGCCCTGCCACACGGCTGGTTCCTCGTTCGGCTCGGTCATGTGTGGATCTCCCTTTCACGTGAGCTGTGGACCGGTGCCCCGGCGCAGGAGTGGTGCACCGTGCTGCCGGCCCCCGCGCGTGCTCGGCTGACGGGTTCGGGTACGTCGAGGCGGATGCCCGCGGCGTCAGCGGCCGGATTGCGGCCGCAGGTGACGACGGTCGGCGGATGGGTGGTCACGATCTCTCCAGTCGGCCGGTCTACAGGGGATGGAGCCCGGGGAAGGCCAGGCCGAGGGCCTCGGGTCGGCCCATGCGGATGTTGAGGCACTGGAGGGCGTTGCCGGCGCCGCCTTTGACGAGGTTGTCCAGGGCGGCGATCGTGGTCAGGCGGCCGTTGTCCTCGTCGACCGCGTAGCCGACGTCGCAGTAGTTGGAGCCCAGGAGGATCTTCGGGTCGGGGTAGCGGAAGATGCCGCGTTGGTGCGCGACGATGCGGACGAACGGTTCCGCGGTGTACTGCTCGCGGAAGGCCCGGCGTACGGTCGGCATGTCCACGCCGGGGCGCAGCGTGGCGTGGCAGATGGTCTGGACGCCGCGGACCGCTTCGACGCCGGTGGCGGTCATCGCGGCCGACAGGCCCAGATGCCGGGAGATCTCGGCTTCGTGGCGGTGCCCGGTCGGCGCGAACACGCGCATGGCTCCGCTGCGTTCGGCGTGCAGATTGGCCGGGCCGGCCGTGGCGCCCGAGCCACTGGAACCGGTGCGGGCGTCGAACTGAGCCCCTTGCTCCAGATCGATCAGGCCACGGGCCACCAGGGGGTACAGGGCGAGGACGCCGGCCGTGGCCATGCAGCCGGGCACACTGATCAGGTCCGCGGTACGCAGGCTCTCGCGGTGCAGTTCGGGAAGGCCGGGCACGAAAGCGTCCAGCAGGTGCGGGGCCTGGTGCTCCTCGCCGTAGTAGCGCTCGAAGACGTCGGTGTCATCGAGCCGGAAGTCCCCGGTCAGGTCGATGACGAGCTTGGACCGCTGGGCCCAGTGGTCGATCTGGGTCATCGCCACCCGGTGCGGCAGCGCCAGGAACACCGCGTCGCACTCCCCGACCTCCTCGGCCGAGCAGAAGGTCAGATCGGTGGCGGACCGCAGATTCGGATGCACACCGTCGACCCGTTTCCCCGGGAAACGGGACGAGACCGCGGCCACCACCTCGACCTCGGGATGTCCCAGCAGCAGTCGCAGCAACTCCCCGCCGATATAACCGGCCGCACCGGCCAACGCCACCCGTATCACGAGCACACCCCCCGTACCGAACTCCTCCGGCCCACCACCACGACTCCCTCCAGTCCGGAACAACCACCCATGCGGAAGAAAACTACGAACCCGCCGGCCTCATTCGCGTCCGCGACAAACACATGCCGAGGGAGACACCGGGCTTATATTCCGGTGGCGCGACTAAGTACTTCGATTACTCGATGTGGACCTCACCTGCGCCAGCCTTGAATTCGACCGGTGCCCGGAAATGTGCCGTCACCGATCGGGAAAAACCCGCTCCGTCGAGGCGTGCGCCAGGAGACCGAACGCGTGGCGACCGGGCATCCAGGGCGACCGAAGCACCCGCACTCCGCGACGCCGGCAGGTGTGGCAGATTGATGGCGTCAGCGGCCACCAAGTCACCTAGAGAGACGGACCAGATGAGGGTCACCCAGAATCTCGACTTCCGGCGGCTGCGGGCCGCGCAGGGCGTCAGTCAGATAGGCAGCCAGATAGGCATCCTGGCGCTGCCGCTCGCCGCGCTCCAGGTCCTGCACGCCAGCGCGTTCGAGGTCAGCGTGCTCACCGCCGCGCAGGTCGTGCCCTTTCTGCTGATCGGTCTGCCGGCCGGGGTCTGGGTCGACCGCCTGCCCCGAAGACCCATCCTGATCATCAGCGACCTCATGCGTGCGGTGCTGCTGCTCACCGTCCCGCTGGCCTACGCGCTGGACCTGCTCACGCTCGGCCAGCTCTACGTGGTCGCGTTCGGCCAGGGCGTCGCGACCGTGTTCTTCGACGTGGCCTACCAGTCGTACCTGCCGGACGTCGTCGAGCCCGACCAACTGACGGACGGCAACGCCCAGCTGGAGCTGGCGCGGTCCGCCTCGCAGTTGATCGGCCCGAGCGCGGGCGGCTGGCTGATCTCGGTGCTGAAGGCCCCGGTCGCGCTGTGCGCCGACGCGCTGTCCTTCCTGTTCTCCGCGTTCATGGTGTCGCGCATCCCGCGCGACCGGGAGAAGCCGGTGGCGAGGGGCGGTCCCCGGGCGAGCTGGTCGGTCCTGCGGAAGGAGATCGGCGAGGGACTGGCCTTCGTGCGTCGCCACCGCCTGCTGGCCCCGGTGGCCGGCGTGGGAGCGCTCCTCAACTTCTCCTACGGCATGGTCGCCGCCATCTTCACCACCTATGCGGTGCGTGAACTGGGCTTCTCCGCCGCCAAGCTCGGCACCCTGATGGCGATCGGCGCGCTGGGCGTCGTCCTGGGTGCCTTCGTGGCCCGCGGGTTGTCACAGCGCCTGGGGACCGGGCCGAGCATCGTGCTGGGTGCGCTCCTCAACGGCGTCGGTCCTCTCTGCTCCCCCGCCGCGCCCGCATCGGCCACCGAAGTGGTCATCACCTGCGGTCTGTTCCTGCAGTCGTTCGGCGTGGTGCTGTTCAACGTGAACCAGGTCAGCCTGCGTCAGAGCATCACCCCAAGACCGCTCATGGGCCGCATGACCGCCACGATCCGGTTCGTCATGTGGGGGACGCTGCCCGTCGGGTCGCTGTGCTCCGGTGCGCTGGCCTCCGCTTTCGGCCTGCACCGTGCCTTGTGGATGTCGGCCGCGGTCGGCGCCCTGGCGTTCCTGGGGGTCCTGTTCTCCGACGTCCGGACGGCGGGCACGAGGAATTCTCCGCTGACGCCCGTGACGACCGGCACCGCGGCCGCCGGCGTCCCGAGCATGGCGGACGCCCCGGTGGAGAGCTGACCTCGGCGATTCCGCCGAATTCGGCTCCGGTGGCGAAACGGCAGAACGGCACGGACGCGCCGACACCCCGGGGTACGCGAGAATTGCATTCACGAAGACACATCTCGCTGTCCCCTTCTTCCACGGCTAAGCATTTCGATTACCTCGACGCAACCTCCGCCCGTGCCACTCTCAAGGCTGGTCCAATTTCTGTTGTCAGCCCCGAGTTTCCCTGGAGGTTGCGGCGTGGAATCCGTACTCATCCTCTCCAAATGGAATGCTGGAGCTGTGGCCCTGGCCGCCGAACAGCTGAGATCCCGCGGTCTTCGTTCGGTATTGATCTCCGAACTTCCCGACAACCGCCACCGCGACAAGTGCGATGCCCAGGTCCTGGTGGACTGGGACAGCGAGAACCTGTCCACGCTCATCGACCGGCTCGACCGGCGCGGCGTCGTCCCCGTCGCCGTCGTCAACCTGATCGAGCCGTTGCTCCCCTGGCAGGGCGGCCTTGCCGCGCACTACGGACTGCCGGGTGTCGGCCCCGGCCTCGACGTACTGGCCAGCAAGACGCTGGTCCGCGACCGTATGCGGGCCCTGGGACTGTCCACCATCGGCTTCAGCGACGACCCGGTGGAGGTGGACTTCTTCCCCGCCATCGTCAAGCCGTCGCGGGAATCCACGGCCTCCCGGCTGGTGCGCAAGGTGCACGGCCCGGCCGAGCTCCTCGCCTACCGGCGCCACCTGGCCGAGCGCGGCTTCGGCGACACCGAGATGATCATCGAGGAGTATCTGCCCGGTGTGGAGTTCTCCGTGGACGGCCCCGTCGTGGACGGCCGCTTCCATCCGGTCCTGGCGGTCGAGAAGCCCGACCACGACGAGGTCAGGCATCACGACGCGGGGCTGCGGATCCATCCGCCCCAGCAGGATCACGTGCGTGCCGCGGTGCCGGTCCTGACCGAGATGATCAGCGCGTTCTGTGCCGACCTCCGCCTCGACCAGATCTGGCTGCACGTGGAGGGCCGGGCCGACGAGAACGGCCGGACGGAGCTGGTGGAGATCAATCCCCGGTTCGGTGGCGGCATGTATCCCACAGCGATCCAGGAGGCCGGCGGGATCGACCCGGTGGCGGCGGTCGTCTCCATGTCGCTGGGCGAGTTCACGCCGGCGCAGCTGGGTCCGGTGCGCGACCAGAAGATCATCGGCTGGGTCGATGTGGAGGCGACGGAGCTCGGCCGCGTCGAGATCGACGCCACCGAGGAGGACCTGTGCGCGCTGCCGGGCGTGATCAAGGCGGTGGTCGTCGACGGCTACCAGGTCACCGACCTGGAACAGGAGAACTACTTTCTCCGTTTCGCGCTCACCGCCGATTCCGTGGACCAGTTGCGTGCCCGCGCGGAGCACGTCCTGAACACCGCCGGCAGCTACCGGATCATATGAGAGGACGTTCCGAGGGTGGGGCGTGAGGCCGCTGCCTTCCGCCGGCGGGGCCCGAGAGCGGGTCCCGCCGGCGGCCGTTTCCGGCTCCGTCAGCAGAATTCCAGGAAGAACATGTCACGGTGCCCCTCGGCAGCCGCCGGAGCCACCTGCACGGGAGTGACGGAATGCTTGCTCGTGCGGTCGTCCACGAAGATGTAATCCCCGGGATTTCTGAGGGTGTGGGTCAGCACCGGCGACTCGGCATTGTCGTAGAGCGTGCTGACCCCGCCGGTGATGTCCTTGCGCGCCACCAGCATCATGACGATGTGCTCGACACCGTCCCGGTGGATGCCCTCCGGGGTCGGATTGCCGAGTTCCCGGTCGGTGGCGACGATGCGGTGCTGATGGATGTTGATCCGGCGGACCGGCGCCACGGGTTCACCGTCGGGCGCGTCCGCTGTGATGCGTGCGACGAAATGGGCCAGCATCCGCCGGAACACGGCGGTGTCCAGCAGTGCTTGGTCGACCGGTTCGAAGCGACGGGTGATGCCGCCGTTCAGTCGGTTTATCTCCTCGCTCTGGAGGAAACCGTCCTGGTCGATGACCCGAACGCCGCCGTCGGCCACGTCATAGGAAATCGCGGAGTACTTGCGGCGGCGATACGTACCACCGTCGCCCATGTACGGGTCCAGCGGCAGGTTTTCCCAGAACTGACTGAACTTGTCCCAGTCGTCACCGCCCCGGAGCAGGTCGTCACGGGCATTGCCAAGCGAGAACTTCGGGCCACCCATTCTTTGGTTCTCCTCTGGTCAGGGTCGTCAGGTCACTGGTCGACACGGTGGCGGGACGTGGGGGCGCCACCGTGTTCCTCCACCGCACCCGGGATCGCCGAGGCGGCGCGTACCGTTCCGGCCCCCCAGGTCAGGTACTCGGTTCTTCGGCTGTGGCGGCCGGAGGACGGAGCCGCAGACTGAGCTGGGCACACACCAGTCCCAGCACGCCGACCAGAATCCACAGCAGCCACGGCGCGAACGCGTACAAGGCGCCGCCGATGACCGGCCCGGCGCCCGTACCGACCGCGTATGCGGCGCCGTACGCACCCTGGTACCGCCCGACCATCCCCGGCGGCGTCAGACTCGCCAGGTGGGCCTGGACGATGGAGGAGTACGCCATCTCACCGAACGTCCACATCACCACCAGCGCCGCCAGCAGGACCATCCCGGAGGAGAACCCGGACAGTGCCAGGCCGACGCAGGTGAGCAGGTTGGCGATGGCCAGGACGTGCTCCGGCCGGTACCGGGACATCACGCTGGTGATCGGCAGCTCCAACAGCACCACCAGCAGGCCGTTGAGCGCCATGAGGAAGCCGAAGTCACGCGGGGTCAGGCCCACGTCGTTGACGTGCAGCGGCAGGCCGACGGAGGTCTGGATGTAGGCGAACATGGAGAACACGGTCATCAGCAGGAAGCGCACCAGGGTGCGGTCGCTGAGGACCTGCCGGTACCCGACCCCCCGGCCCGCCGCCGTTTCGGTGGTGTCGGCGTCGGCCTTCGGCAGGGCCGCGTCCCCGCGCAGCAGCACCGCCGCGATCATGCCGAACACCAGCAGGGCGGCGGCCTCCAGCAGGAAGAGCCCCGGATAGGAAATGGTGGCCACCACGCCACCGAGCATGCCGCCCAGGGTGGAGCCGATGTTCTGGGCGAACCGGAGCACTCCGAAGGCGGCGAGCCGCTGCTGGGAGGACGTCACGGAGTCGACCAGCACCGCGGCCATGGCCGGCCGGTAGATCGCCGACATCACGCCGATGAGACCGACCACACCGATGATCAACAGGAGCGGTCCGATGAACGGCACGGTCGCCGTCAGTCCGGCGGTCACCACGACGGACAGCAGGATGGACCAGCGTCGGCCGATGGTGTCGGTGAGGTAGCCACCGATGACGTTGCCCAGCACTCTGCCCAGACCGGACGCGCCCAGCACGAACCCCGCCGCCCCGACGGAATGGCCGCGCTGGGTCACGTAGAGCACGATGAACACCGGGAGGAAGCTGCCGACCTGCAGGACCAGGTTGCCGAGGCTGATGATCCAGACCCGGCGGGGCAGGCCGCGCAGCGCATCGCGGAAGCGCTGCTCGTCGGCGTTCGACCGGTCCGAGGTCGTGGCACTCACGACGCCGGCTCCTGCGGGCGCGCGGCGTAGAGGTGGTCGCGCTCCAGCTCCCGGATCTTCCGGTAGTCGGCGCGGAGCTGCTCCGGGTCCTCGGAGATCAGAATCACGTAGCCCGGCTGGGTCGCGACGTCGACCGTCCGGGGAAGCGGGGTCCCTGCCGGGTGCATCGTGACGGCGTGGGCGTAGGACGGGAGCGCGCGGATGGCGGCCATCGCCTCGTCGGACGGCGCCACGCCGTGCTCGTCCGCGTTGACGAGATGCACGTACCGCACACGCCGCAGCAACTTGTAGGCGGTGGTGGGCAGTCGGTGGAACGCCTCGGGATCCGCCACGGCCAGGGCGATGAGATCGACCTGGTTGGTGCCCAGACACCGATCGATGATGTCCGGCACCTGCCCCCCACCGAAGCGTGCGGCACACTCGACGAGCACCGGGCCTCGGGCGGTCATCATGATCTCGGTGTGACTGGCCCAGTTCCGCACCTCCAGGGCGTCGAGCACCTGGTGGGTGTAGGACTCCAACGCCTTGGCGTCCGGATCGTCCGGCGCCAGGGGCTCGTTGTAGTCGTAGATGATGTTGCCGCCGGGGAGCCGGGTCTTGTAGTACCGCCAGATCTCGACGGTGTGGTGCTCGCCGTCCCGGCTGACCGTGTTGACGAAGTACTCGTCCCCGTCCAGGAACTCCTGCGCGAGCACGACCGTGTTGGGCTTGTCGTGCCGGTCGTTGCTGTTCATGATCTTCTCGTGGACGGCGCGCACCTGTTCCGCGGAGGAACAGGCCACGACGTTGTCGGTGGCGGAGCTGGCCACCGGCTTCAGGACGACCGGGTAACCCGCCGTCTCCTCGGCCCACTCGACGATCTCGTCGGCGTCGGACGAGACGATGGTGGCCGCGTGCGGCACGCCCGCATCGCGCAGGGCCAGGACCATGTCGTACTTGTTGCGACGGGACGTCGGCCGGCTCATCCCGTTGCCGGGGGTGCCGAGTTCGGCGGCGAGCCGGTCGGCCAGCTCGACGCCCGACTCCCCGGAGGAGAGCACCCAGTCGACCCCGAGCTCACGCAGCGCGGACGCCGTGGCCGCCACATCGCCGTGGTGCCGCACATTGGCCACGAAGCCGTCGGGGAACGGCAGCCGGGCCATGTGGACGTCGGGATGCGGCGACTGGACGTGCACGCACTCCAGGCCGAGCCGGCCCAGCGCGGGCAGAAGAAGGCGTCCCATCGAGAACGCGTCGACGAACGCTACGCGCTTGCTTCGCGCTCGGGAACTGCTTGGCATCGTCAGCTACTCCCCTGGAGAGTGGGTTACTTGGCGGCCGAAAGGGCCTGGTCGAGCCGGTGCTCGGAAGGCGAGCCGATCGTAACCGCGGTGCCGGATCCGGCCAGTGCGTGGCTGACCGGCTCCGGCACCCGCCCGTCCGCTATGCAGACCGACGGCACCCCGCCGGTCAACGCCTCCCGTGCCGCGACGAGTTTGAGCGCCATGCCACCACCGGCGAACCCGCCGGGCGCACCGGTCGCGGGTACTTCGTAGGTGCTCAGCACGCTGGTCTCGTCGGTGGGGTCGGCAAGCACCCCGGGTGCGCCGGTCAGCAGCACCAGCCGGTCCGCGCCCAGCGCCGCCGCGAGCGCGGCCGCGACCCGGTCGGCGTCGACGTTCACCGGATGGCCGTGCTCATCGATCGCGGGCGGCGAGACCACCGGCACGAAACCGGACCGCAGCAGGGCTTCGGGGAGTTCGGTGCGTACCTCGCCGAGCCGGCCGCTGTGGTTGTCCCGGACCAGGGTCGTCCGGCCGTCCACGACGGATCGCACGGCGGACTTGCGGCGGGCGCGGAGCATGCCGCCGTCCAGGCCGGTGAGGCCGACCGAGGCCACCCCCAGCCGGGCCAGCTCGGCTACGATCTTCGGTTTGACCCCGCCGGCCAGCGCGAGGACGACCACCTCCAGCGTCGCCGGGTCGGTGTACCGGGTGGACACGTTGTCCGGGGAGACGAGGGTGCGTTGCGGGACACCGAGCCTCCCTGCCAGTCGTGCGATCTCGCCGGAGCCACCGTGCACCAGGAGGACCGACTGTCCTTCACCGGCGAGCCTGGCGACATCGGCGCAGATGCTCGCGGCGTCGACGGACGGGTTGCCGCCGCACTTGATGACCGTCAGCGGTCCGGTGGTCACGGTGTCTCCAGTTCGCCGGGGTGTGAATGGAATGAATGCGACCCGGGGAAGGCCGGCCGCCGTGGGGCGGACCGTGGCCGAACCCCGGTGAATGCCGCGTGCCTGCGTGCGACCGCTACTCTCCCCAGTCCTCTTCGACCTCGGGGGCGCGGGCGAGGACCATCGGGCTCAGCGCCACGATCTCCAGTTCGCTTCGGCAGCCGGCACAATCGATGATCTCGTTGAGCCGTGCCGATTGGCTGATCTGCACCTCGTCCTCGCACTCGGGACAGGCCTGCATGGTGGGCATGTAAGGAATTCCCTTCAATAGGTGGTTCCGGAACGGACCGCCGGTCTGCGTCGGACAGTGACGGTACGACCGGGCCGGCGCCAGGTGCGTCCGCGACGAATGCAATCGCGGGCGCACATGGTGTGCAGATCTCGCTCCCGCGGTTAAGCGGCTCGCTTACCCCGACGCGGCCGAGCACGCCCGACGGCAGCGTAGGAATAGTGCGTAGGAATGGGCCACGACACAGCCGCCGACAGGTCGGGTAAACACCACGCGCAGGCGCACGGGCGAGGAATCCACGCAATATCTCTTCGCGAATGAGTTTGCCGCGGACGCACCCGCTACCGGTGTCTTCGTAGCGTCCTTCTCACACGGCAGACCGGTCGGGGTCGACGCTGTTCGAGCGAGAGGAGAAACAGTCGTGAAGGTGCTGACTGTTCTGCGTTCCCGCATTGCGCGTCGACAGGCTGCTGAAAAACCCGATGGAGTGGACGACCGCTCCGCCTCCTGCCCATGTGCTCCGTGGTCAACGGATGATCCGCAGACGTCAACGGACTGGGCACGGCGCGGATATCCGTCCTCGTGCTGGTCGTGTCGGTGCCCGTGATCGGCACGTTCGTCGGCGTCCCCCGGCGCGCCGGCCGGACGCCCTGAACAGGTAACCCTTGGCCTTCATCGATCGGAGAACCATGCGTACCCCACGCCTCTTCGGCTATCAGCAGCTCCACGAGGGATCCGTCCTGATCACCCGGCAGTGCCGCACCGTCAACGTCGTGCGCGGCAAGGAGCAGGTGTCCGAGCTGCTGTCGGCGCTCGAGAACGAGGACACGCAGGCGGTGCTGTCCCGCTACGCGAGCCGTACGCGCGGGACGAGTACGTCGGGCCGGGCCGGCGCGTGACCCGTACGGGGACGTGACGTGCCGCTGCCGGCCGCCCGCCGCTACGCCTGCGAGCCGGTGCGCGGGTGGCGCGACTCCCGCGCCACCCGCGTACCGACCGATCCGGCCTACGCCTTGCCCGGAGGCCGCAGCCGCAGGCCGTGCATGCCGTTGTCCACGGCGAGCACCGTCCCCACCGAAGCGCTCGACAACGGGCTCGCCAAGTAGGCGATCGCGCCCGCCACCTCGTCGGCCGTCACCAGCCGACCCGTGGGCTGGAACGCGTCGAGCGCGGCCCGGGCGGCCACCGGATCCGGCGCCTGCTCCAGCGACCTGCCGATCCACGGGGTGTCCGCCGAGCCGGGGGCGACGCAGTTGACCCGGATGCCCTCGCGGACATGATCCGCCGCCATGGCCAGCGTCATGGCGTACACCGCCCCCTTGCTGGCGGAGTACAGCACCCGCTTCTCCACGCCGGCCCACGCCACGATGGAGGAGGTGTTGACGATCGCCGCGGCGGGTGAGCGCCGCAGGTGCGGTACCGCGTGCCGGGCGACCCTGACCATCCCGACCACGTTGACGTCCAGTACGCGCGACCACTCCTCGTCACCGTTCACGGTGACGTCCCCGACGGCGCCGATCCCGGCGTTGTTCACCACGACGTCCAGCCTGCCGAACCGCTCGACCACGGCGTCGACGGCGGCTTTGACCTGGACGTCGTCGGTGACGTCGACCTGGACGCCCATGATGTCGTCCGGCAGCCCCTCCGGTTTCAGATCGAGAGCGGCGACCTGGGCTCCCCTGCCGGCGAGCAGTTTCGCCGTGGCCAGACCGATCCCCGACGCACCGCCGGTGACGATCGCGACCAGTCCTGCGAAGTCACTCATGAATTCTCTCCAGTCCACTCGATGGTCAAGTCGGCCCGATGCGGAACGGGGAGGTCGAGGCCGGCGGCTGCGTGCGGTGGGCCCACACGGAACCGCTTCGGCCTCGACCTCCCTTTCCGGCACGGGCGTCGGGCGAGTGCTCGGGTCAGGCCAGCACGTCGGCGATCATGTCGACGCCGAGGTCGATCTCCTCACGGGTGACGACCAGCGGGGGCGCCACTCGAAGGTGCCCCTTGGCCTCCTTGCACAGCAGGCCACGCTCGGCCAGCGCCTCGGTCACCCGACGCCCGGCCACCCGCTCCTCGGAGATCTGCACACCGGCCCACAGGCCCCGCCCACGGACCTCGGTCACGCCGTCCAGCTCGTTGAGGCGGGCGTGCAGGTGCGCACCGAGCTCGCGTGAGCGCTCCTGGAACTCCCCGGTGGCCAGCAGCCGCACCGTCGCGCGGCCGACCGCGCACGCCAGCGGGTTGCCGCCGAAGGTCGAGCCGTGGTCGCCGGGCGTGATCACGCCGAGGACGTCGGCGCGACCGATCACCGCGGACACCGGCAGGAGTCCGCCGCTCAGGCTCTTGCCGAGGGTGTACATGTCCGCGCGGACACCCTCGTGGTCCAGCGCCAGGGTCGTGCCGGCGCGGGCCATCCCGCACTGCACCTCGTCGGCGACGAACAGCGTGTTGGTCTCGTCGCACAGCTCACGGACCTCGCCGAGGTATCCCTTGGGCGGCACCACCACGCCGGCCTCGCCCTGGATCGGTTCCAGCAGGACCGCCGCCGTGTTCTCGGTGATCGCCGAGCGCAGCGCGTCGATGTCCCCGAACGGCACCACCTTGAAGCCGGGCGTGAACGGGCCGAAGCCGGCCTGGTGGTTGGGGTGCGTGGAGAACGAGACGATGGTCATCGTCCGGCCGTGGAAGTTCGCGCCCGCGACGATGATCTCGGCGGCGCCGTCCGGCACGCCCTTGACCTGGTAGGCCCACTTCCTGGCGATCTTCACCGCCGTGTCGACGGCCTCGCCGCCGGAGTTGGAGGGCAGCACCATCTCGGTGCCCGTCAATTCGGCCAGCTCACGGCAGAACGGCGCGTACTGATCGTGGTGGAACGCCCGGGTGCTGAGCGTCAACCGGTCCAACTGCGCCTTCGCCGCAGCAATGAGGTCGGGGTGCTGGTGGCCGAAGTTGACCGCGGAGTAGCCCCCGTGGAAGTCGAGATAACGCCGGCCGTCCAGATCGGTCATCCAGGCGCCTTCCCCATGGGTGAGCACCACGGGGAACGGCACGGAGTCGTGCGCCCCCCAACGCTCGGCGAGGGCCATATGGTCCTGGGCGGAGAGGACGTCCACAGTCATGGCGATGCTCCTTTTACAGGCTCCCTGAAGGGGCCGTTTCGTAGGGACAGTCACGCTCGATCTGCGCAGCTTCAACTGGTCGGCGACGTCGACCTTTCGAATGCCTTGAATTCACTCGGGTCGCTGGGCACACGAATCGATGACGTGGCAGCAACTGGTATGCCATGCGTCGCATTCGACCGGCTGCGCTACGGGCATGTCGCGGGCTGCATGACCTCGGTACGACCGGTCGCACTGTGTACCTCAGGGGCGTCGACCAGCTGGTGGGGGAAGGACTCCACCGTCCCACCCATAGGGAAACTACGAACCCGCCCCCACGCCACGCGTCCGCGCCAAACGCATTCCGTAGGACGCGCCGGGCTGACTTTTCCCCGCGTGGCTGCGCACACCGATTACTCGGCTCGAATCCGCGGCGCCCCGGCCGGGCCGATGCCCACCGGGCCCGCGCCTGCCGGCCACTGCCGACCACGGCCGGCTGCGCGCCGGCGTAAGCGAGCTGCTTAGCCGCAGGTGAGAAAGGTCAACGGAATGTGTCACCGGGACTGACATTGTCGCGGACGTCCCCGGTGTCGGCGTGGTCGTACGGTCCTTCTCGGCGCGGCAGACCGGTTGAGTCGGCCGGTCGATCAGGTCCTACTGGGGAGGTTACGTGTCAGCAGTGTCGACGATTGAGTGGACGGAAGAATTCGCCCGGGCCGTAGACAGGCTCATAGACGTCTCCGTCGATGACTACTACAACCCGTACCGCACCTTCGAGTGGCCCGAATCGATCGCGCCGAACGACCTGTGGATGAGCCGCGAGCTGCTCTCCGTTCACGGCACCGCCGCGGAGAAGGAACTGAGCCACGAACAGCTCGTGGAGCTCTCCCGCTGGGAAAGCGTCAACCTCTACAGTCTGATCGCCCACGGCATCAGGGAGCTGCTCATCGAGGTGATGCGCCGCATCCACACGCCCGGCTATGAGATTCCCACGCCGTACTTCCACCACTTCATCGGTGAAGAGAACGAGCACATGTGGTTCTTCGCCGAATTCTGTCTGCGCTACGCCGGTCGCATCTACCCGGACCGGCGGATGGTGTTCCCGACGGATGAGCGTGCGCCGGAGATGAACAACTTCATCGTCTTCAGCCAGATCCTCATCTTCGAGCAGATCGGTGACTACTTCAACGCCAAGATGGCGGCCGACACGGACCTGCCGGAGACGGTCCGGGCAGTCAACCGCATCCACCACCGCGACGAGTCCCGACACATCGCCTTCGGCGGCAAGCTCGTGAAGGCGCTGTTCGAAGAGGTGCGCCGGACGCACTCCCCCGAAGAAGTCGAAGAGGTCGGCCAGTACCTGCGTGGCTACATCGATCTGATCATCCAGATGCTCTACAGCCGCGACGCCTACCAGGATGCCGGTATTCCGAATCCTACGAAGTTCCGTGCCGCCGTCATAGCCGATCCGGCGAGGGCGCCGATCACGGCCCGCATCACCGAACGCACCAACAACTTCTATCGACGCATCGGCCTGTTCCACTGACGGGAGATCTCATGCCGACATTTGTCGCACCTGGAATAGCGGTCCTCGGATCCGAAGAGGCTGCCCTGTTCGACGCCCTTGAGGGCCGCTTCCAGGACATCGCCGACGCTCTGGGCGGCCGACCGGTGGCCGGCCCGGCATTGCTCCCCGAGACGGACCTGGCGCGCCTCGACTTCTTCCGCAACTTCCCCCACCTCGCGCAGCCGGTGGCCACCCTGACGGACCGGTCCCGGGAGGAACTGGCACAGGGGGAGGCCACGACCCCGTCCCCCGAGCACCCGCTCGTCTCGACCGGCTGCTACCTGCCGACGGCGACGTGCTACGGCCTGCTGGTGTCGCTGCAGGAGCGCAGCATCGAGACGCCCGAGGTCATCACCTCGATCGGCCGCTGCTTCAGGAACGAGGACCACTACGACGGCCTGCGCCGACTCCGCGCCTTCCACATGCGTGAGGTGCTCCACGTCGGCAGCCAGGAGGGCGTGGTGGACCACCTGAGCCGGTCGACCGAGCTCGTGCTGGGCCTGGCCGACCAGCTCGGGATCAAGGTGCGCAAGGAGGGCGCGACCGACCCGTTCTACCTCGGTGACGGCTCGCGGTCGCTCCTCAACCAGTTGGACCCCGTGAAGTTCGAGTTCCTGTCGGACGACGGGACCGCCATCGCGTCGGTCAACCGACACCGCAACTTCTTCGGTGAGCGGCTGGGCATCTCCTTCGCGGCGGAATCCGCCTACAGCGGGTGCCTGGCGTTCGGTGTGGAGCGCTGGGTCCATGCGCTCCTGCAGGTGCACGGCGACGCTCGGCGGGCGCTCGTCGCGATCAACGAATCGGCAGCTTAGGAAGGAATGGGCATGCAGGAAATCATCGACTGGATCCGCTCCAAGAACCCGGAGCTGGAGGGAGAGATCGCCGGGGACACCGACCTCATCGAATCCCGGCTCATCGCGTCGGTCTCGTTCCTGGAATTCATCGGCCTGCTGGAGGAACTGTCCGGAAAGCAGATCGACGTCACGTCGCTGAGCGTCGCCGACTTCCGCACCATCGACCGGATCAACGAGAACTTCCTCGCCCCGGTGGCCTGACCGACCAGCCTGCTCGAAGAGGAACGGAGGAACGTCGTGGACGTGGTGCCCGAGATGCCGGCTGCCCGAGCCGCAGGCTCCGCAGCGGCGAGCGTGGGGGTCTCGGGAGACGTCCTTGTTCCGTACGCGGACATCGACGAGACGAAGGGCCGGACCGCCGGGGGCGGCGCCGGAGCCGGGCCCGGCGATCCGGGCCGCGTGGTGAAGCAGGGCGCCCGTGGCTGACGTCTGGTACGTCGGCGTCGACCAGGTACCCGAATCACTCGCCGTACTCCTGGACGGGCGCGACCGCGCGCGCCGCCGGCAGATCCTGCCCGCGGCGGACCGGAACCGCTTCCTCGCCGCATGGGTGCTGGTACGACTCGTCCTCGGCGAGAAGCTGGGCCGAGACCCGGCCGCCCTGCGCTTCGATCGGTCCTGCACCCACTGCGGCGCCCCGGGGCATGGGAAACCGGTCGTGGAGGCCGGTGCCCCGGGCCTGGACTTCTCGCTCTCGCACGCCGGAGGGCTCGCCGTGGTCGCCGTCTCGGACCGGGCCGTCGGCCTCGACGTGGAGGACAGCACGGCCGGGGAGCAGCCACCGGCCTCGGCGCTCACGGAGCGGGAACGCGCCGCCTGCGGGAGCTACGCCGACTTCGCACGACTGTGGACGCGCAAAGAAGCCGTGCTGAAGGCCGTCGGCAGGGGGCTCGCGATCCATCCGCAGCGCATCGAGGTACTCGGCTCGACGCTCCGTGCGCTTCCCGAGGAACTCGGCCGCCCGGCGGACTACTCCCTCTCGGACCTTCCGCTGCCCGCCCCGTACGTGGGGTCGCTCGCGGTGCTGGGGCCCGAAGCCGCTCCGTCCGTCCGCAGCGGCACGGACCTCGTCGGCGACGCCGCGCGGGTGCTCTCGTCATCGTTCCCCCGCCCCCGAATCCACCGGTAGTACCTCTGCAATTTCATTACTCAATCCGTGAAACACAGGGAGAGTTCGGGTTCATGCTCAGCCGTCACCAGAACGAGGACCGCTATCAGAAGTTCCCGCTGACCGAGATCCAGTACGCGTACTGGGTCGGACGGGGATCCAACTTCGTCCTGGGCAATGTGGCACCGCACGCGTACTTCGAACTCGAAGGCCGCCGCCTCGACCCCGAAGTCCTGTCCCGGGCCTGGCGCCAACTGATCGAGCGCCACGACATGTTGCGCGCGGTCGTGGGAGAGGACGGACAGCAACAGGTCCTTGCGACGGTGCCGGCGTTCCAGGTGCGATGTACCGACCTGCGCTCCGCACCCGAAGAGGAAGCGGAGCGCAGACTCCTGGAGATCCGCGACGAGATGTCGCACCACGTCTACACGGCCGCCGACTGGCCGCTGTTCGACATCCGCCTCTCCCGCCTGCCCGACCACGACCGCCTCCACATCAGCCTCGACCTGCTCATGGTCGACCTGGCCAGCCTCACGCTCCTGTTCAGCGAGTGGAGTGCCCTGTGCCAGGACCCCGACCTCCAGCTCCCGCCCGTCGATCTGACGTTCCGCGACTACGCGCTCGCGCTGGAGCGCGGCTCCCAGGCGCCCCGTCACCGGAAGGCGCTGGAGTACTGGACCTCGCGCGCCACCACCCTCGCGCCGCCGCCGGACCTGCCGCTCGCCAAGTCCCCGGTCAGCGTGCACAAGCCGCGTTTCACGCACCGCGAGTTCCATCTCCCGCAGGACGAGTGGAAGCGGCTCCAGGCACGGTGCGAGGAGCGTGGGCTGACCCCCACCGCGGTCCTCGCGACGATCTTCTCCGAGGTGCTGGCGACCTGGAGCGGCACCCGCCGCTTCACCCTCAACCTCACCCTCTTCAACCGACTGCCGCTGCTCCTGTCGCAGAGCGCGGCCGGAAAGCGGACCGTCCACCCCCACCTGCGCCGCATCGTCGGTGACTTCACCTCCATCTGCCTGCTGGAGATGGATGCCTCCGCCGGCCGGCCGCTGGACGCCCGCGTCGAGGCCACGCAGGCCCAGCTCCAGAAGGACCTGCGGCACCGCCACGTCAGTGCCCTGCAGACCCTGCGCGAGCGGCGCAGGCTCGGCCTGCAGAGCGGTTTCGAGACCATGCCGGTGGTGTTCACCAGCGGGCTCGGCACCGCGGCCGACGTCTCCGGCTCCATGGACTACTTCGGCGACATCTCGTACCGGGTCAGCCAGACCCCGCAGGTGTGGCTCGACCACCAGGTCGTCGACATCACCGGGACGCTCGACCTGACCTGGGACTGCGTGGAGGAGCTCTTCCCCGAAGGGCTGCTCGACGACATGTTCGCCACGTACTGCGGCATGGTCAGCCGGCTCGCGAACGACGACACCATGTGGGGCGAGGACCTCACCGTGCCGCTGCCCGCGCAGCAGCTCAGCGGACGGGAGCGGAGCAACGCCACGGCAGGCACCCGCCCCGCGGGCCTGCTCCACGAGCCGTTCCTCGCACAGGCGGCGAAGACCCCCGACCGGCCCGCCGTCCTGACCGCGACGCGGACCGTGACCTACGGCGAACTGGCCGCACAGGCCGGCGCCATCGGCGCCGCCGTCGCCACGCAGGTCGGCAGCGACCTGCCCTTGCGCGACCGGCTCGTCGGCGTCGTCCTGGACAAGGGACCCGAGCAGGTCGCCGCCGCCTGCGGGGTGATGCTGGCCGGCGGCGCCTACCTCCCGGTCAACACGCAACTTCCCGACCAGCGCAGGACGCGTATCCTGCAGGACGGCGACGCCCTGGCGGCTGTGACCGACCAGACGCTCGACACGGCACTGGGATGGCCCGACGGTCTCCCGCGCATCCTCGCCGACCAGGTGCCGCCCGCGCTCGTCGACCACGGTGCAGGCTCCTCCGGACCGGCGGCGGCCGAGGACCTGGCGTACGTCATCTACACGTCCGGGTCGACCGGCGCGCCCAAGGGCGTGATGATCGAGCACCACGCAGCGCTCAACACCGTCGTCGACATCAACGAGCGCTTCGGCATCGGCGCCGACGACCGGGTCTTCGGCCTCGCCGACCTCGGCTTCGACCTGTCCGTCTACGACATCTTCGGCACCTTCGCCACGGGCGCCGCCCTCGTGCTGCCCGACCCGGACATGCGCTCGGAGCCCGCGCACTGGGCCAAGGTCATGGGCCGACACGGAGTGACCGTGTGGAACTCCGTCCCCGCCCAGATGCAGATGCTGGTGGAACACCTCGAAGCAGGCGGCGACATACCCGAGCAGCTGCGTCTGATCATGCTCAGCGGCGACTGGATCCCGGTCGACCTGCCCGACCGCATCCATGCCCTGTGGCCCGATGCGGAGATCATCAGCCTGGGCGGTGCCACCGAGGCGTCGATCTGGTCCATCCACCACCGCGTCGACGAGGTCCCGCCGGGCGCGAAGAGCATTCCGTACGGCACCCCGCTGCGCAACCAGACCTTCCACGTCCTCGACGAACAGCTCCGGCCGTGCCCGGTGTGGACCGCCGGCGAGCTCTACATCGGCGGCGTGGGCCTGGCCCGCGGCTACTGGGCCGACGAGGAGCGCACCGCCGCGAGCTATGTGACGCATCCGCGCACCGGCGAACGCCTGTACCGCACCGGCGACTACGGCCGCTATACGGCGGACGGCACGATCGAGTTCCTCGGCCGTCGCGACGGCCAGGTCAAGATCAACGGTCATCGCGTGGAGCTCGGCGAGATCGAGGCGACCCTGTCGGGCCACCCCGGTGTCGACGCCGCCGTGGTGGTGAAGTCCACCGACGGCAGTGGCGCCGCCCGCGTCCTGGGCTACGTCGTGCCGGCGAAGGAGGACGACAGCCTCTTCGTGGCCGAGCACGCCGACCCGGACGTGTCCCGCGCCCAGTGGAAGGCGCTGTGCTCGGTGGCGGGCCGACCGGCCGAGGGGCCGACGCCCGACCGGCTGCGGGCCGCGTGGGAAGCGCTCAACGAGGTCTACGTCACGGCGACCGCCGTGGGCTTCCGCGCCCTGGGCATGCCGCACACCACCGGAGCACGGTTCGACTCCGCAGCCCTGCGCGGCGCCGGCGTCGCGCCCCGCTACGAGCGCTGGCTCACCCGCGCCGTGCAGGCCCTCTGCGACGACGGCTATCTGCGCGCCACCGGGGACGACCTGGAAGTGGTGCGCGAGCTGCCCGGAGAGCTGCCCGCCGAGCTCGGGGCGCGCGTGCGTACCGTCCTCGCGGACGTCCTGGAGATTCCCGCGGACGTCAGCGACTGGATGCTCTCCCTGGCCGGAAACCTGGCCGACGTGCTCACCCAGAGCGTCCACTCCGCCGAGCTGTACGCCTCCGACCGCACCCCCGGCGTGTACAAGCAGCTGTTCGGCCCGACCTACGCGGCCGCGACCGATGCGGTGCGCGAGATGGTCGGTCAGTGGCCGGCGGACCGCCCCCTGAAGGTGATCGAGGTCGGCGCGGGCTACGGCTCGCTGACCCGGCACCTGCTGCCGCTGCTCCCGGCGGACCGCACCGAGTACGTCTTCACGGACATCTCGCGCTACTTCATGGACAAGGCGCAGACCGCCTTCGCCGCCCACCCCTTCCTGCGCTACGACCTCTTCGACCTCGATCTGCCGCCGGCCACCCAGGGGTTCGACGGTCAGGCCGCGGACCTGGTCATCGCCGCGAGCGTGATCCATGACATGCGGCAGGTCCGGCGCACCCTGCACAACCTGCGCTCCGTCCTCGCCCCCGGCGGCGTTCTGCTCATGGTCGAGCAGACCACGTTCCACCCCTGGTTCGACCTCGTCATGGGCCTCCAGCAGGGCTTCGACAACTTCGAGGACACCGACCTGCGCACCGGGCACTGTCTGCTCGACCGCGACCAGTGGCACCGGGAGCTCGCCGCCGCGGGCTTCGATGAGGCCGCCGTCCTCACCACCGTCGGCGGCCCGGCCTCCGTCGGCTTCGATGTCATCGTCGCCCAGGCCCCGGGCAGCCGCCGCCGGTTCAACCCCGAGGAACTGCGCGCCTACGCCGCCGAGCACCTGGCCAAGCACATGGTGCCCGCGCACCTCTACGCCCTGGACGAGCTGCCGCTCAGCGCCACCGGCAAGGTGGACCGTGCCGCGCTGGCCAAGGCGGGTGCCCGCGGTTCGACCCGCAGCAGGCCGGCCAAGCCGCCGCGCACCGACCGGCAGCGCAAGCTCGTCGACATCTGGCGCGAGGTGCTCGGCCTGAACAAGGTGGACCTGGCCGACGACTTCCTGGAAGCGGGCGGCGACTCGCTGCTCGCCGCCCGGCTGGTCGCCAAGCTGCAATCCGCGTTCGCCGTGGACATGCCGGTCAGCACGGTCCTGCAGTACACCACCGTGGAGGCGCTCGACGCTCATCTCGAGACGCTCCTCGGCCCGTCCGAACTCATGCCTGCGGAGTAGTGAGCAATGAATCGTGCACCTCAGTCGAGCCATGCCGAGATCGTCGAATGGCTCGTCGACTTCCTGGCCGAGATCCTCGACGTGCCCGCGCACGAGATCGACCCGGCCACCCCGCTGGACGCCCTCGGTGTGGACTCGGCGACCACGTTGGTGATCTGCGCTCGGGTCCGCGACGAACTGCACGTACCGGTTCGCCCGCGGGACGTCCTCGACCATTTCACCGCCGATGCCCTGGCCCGCCATCTGACCGCACCGCTCCCGGCCCGAGTGTGAGGAACCCATGAACGTCGCCACGTCGCCCCGCTGGTTGATCAGCGGGGCGCCGCGGCCTGCCGCCCCCAAGCTCTACTGCTTCGCACACGGGGGCGGCTCCGCCGCTGAATATCTGCGCTGGGCCCGCGACCTGCGCGGCGCCGCACCGCAAGCCGTCCAGCTGCCCGGCCGTGGGTCTCGGGCCGCCGAACCGCCCCTCACCTCGATGGACGAGCTCGTCGAGGCGTTCCTCGCCGGTGTCGCATTCGACAGCGCGCCCTTCGCGTTCTTCGGACACAGCCTCGGCTCGCTCGTCGCATACGAGGTCACCCGCAGACTGCGCGCGACCGGCGGCCCCCTGCCCGCCCGCCTCGTCGTCTCCGGCCTGCCCGCTCCCCACCTGCACAGGGCGGGCGGCGAACTGCATCTGCTGCCGGACGCCGAGCTGCTCGACGCGGTGGCGCAGCGACACGGCGGCATCCCCGCAGAGGTCCTCGCGACGCCGGAGTTGGCGGCGCTCACCATCGGGCCGCTACGGGCCGACTACGCCGTACTCGAAACGTACGAGTGGCGGGCCGAGGAGCCGCTCGACCTGCCCATCACGGTCTTCGGCGGCGCCGACGACCGCGTGACCGCGGAGCAGTTGGCGGCCTGGCAGGAACACACCACGGGTGAAGTGACCGTACGCCAGTTCCCCGGCGGCCACTTCTATCTGCGCGAGCGACCCGCCGTGGTGCTGCGGACGCTGGCGGGCGCCCTCCGCACGCTCGGCGCCCACGAGGGGGCTGCCACGTGCTGACCTTCGCGGCCGCGTCCCTGGTCCTCATCATGATCCCGGGACCGGACCAGGCCCTGATCACCCGGAACTCACTGGTGTCCGGCCGCAGGGCCGGATTGCTCACCATGCTGGGCGGGGTGCTCGGCCTGAGCGTGCACGTCGGCGCCGCGGTGCTCGGCATCTCCGCGGTGCTGCTCGCCTCGGCGACCGCTTTCACCGTGCTGAAGGTCGTCGGCGCGGTCTACCTGGTGTGGATGGGCATCGCCACCCTGCGCAGTGCCCGACACACCATGAAGGAGAGCACGGACGGCGACGCCTGGGACCGCGGGGCGAAGGGCAGGAAGAACCTGCGCCACGGCTTCCTGTCCAACGCGCTCAACCCCAAGGTCGCTCTGTTCTTCGTGACCTTCCTGCCGCAATTCCTGCCGACCAGGGGCAGCGTCATGCTCAAGGCGCTGCTGCTGTCGGCGGTCTTCGCCGCGATCTACCTGATGTGGTTCAGTCTGTACGTCCTCACGGTCGACCGCCTGGGCAGGTGGCTGCGCCGGCCACGCGTACGGGCCCGCATCGAGCAGACGACCGGCCTGCTGCTCATCGGTTTCGCGGCCAGGCTGGCTTTCCAGTCGCCCTGACCCTCGACCGACTTCACAAGAGGCCGGCCGCCGTCGGGTGTCTCCGACGGCGGCCGGCCTCTTGTCTTTCCTGCCCCCCCCGGGCTCAGATCTTGCGACCGACTCCGCCGTAGATGGCCAGGTCGGGTCCGTCCCCTGCCGTCTCCTCGCTGCCGCGCCAGTGAGGTGCGGACACCACACCGGGCGCCACCAGTTGAAAATCGCCGAAGAAACCGGTGACCTGCTCCTGGGTGCGCAGATACATGTCCTCGGTGGCGCGCTTCAGCGTCTCCTCGTCGTTACCGTCTCCCCACGGGATGTCGCTTGCGACGTGGGAGAGGACCAGGTAACTGCCCCGGGGCAGCGCGTCACGCAGCACCGCGGTGATCCTGGCAGGGTCGGCACTTTCCGGCACGAAGTGCAGGACCGCGGCCAGCACACAGGCCACCGGGCGGCCGGACCGGATCAAGGCCTGGACGGCCGGCTGCGCCAGCAGCTCTTCGGGGTTCCGGATGTCGCCCAATACGAAGGAAGCCCCCGCCTGCCCGGCGATGAGCGCGCGCGTGCGCTCCCCCACCGTAGGGTCGACGTCGCAGTAGACGACGGAGCCTGAAGGGGACGCGGACAAGGCGATCTCGTGCGTGTTCGGCGACACCGGAAATCCGGAACCGATATCAATGAACTGGTCGACGCCTTGTCGGGTCAGCCATTGCACCGCGCGTGACAGGAAGGCGCGGTTCGCCTGCATCGCCGCAACCAGACCAGGGGCCTGCATACGGATCCAGGCACCGGCAGCCCTATCGGTCGCCAGGCCGTTCTCGCCACCGATGAAGTTGTCGTAGACGCGTGCCTGGCGCGCATTCGTGCTTTCCGGAACGTCGCTGTCCCCGGCGGGCTGTGAAGTCACGTTTTCGATGGTCATGGTGTGGTGCGCTACCCCTCACGTCCGTGTGTCCACTCACTCACATCACCGTGCCGCCCAATTTCACGCGGCGCCAATATCTTCCAAAGAGTGACACGAACGGGAGCACCCGGACGTAAGCGGGGCGCTTAGCCGCAGGGCGCAAATTGAGCCTGCCGTGTCCCCGCACCTGAACTTGTCGGGGATGCGACTGGCGTCGACGCGATCGTACCGTTCTCATCGGCATGGCAGAACACGCCCTGAACCCGCAGCCTTTTGCTGCAGTGGAAAACCTGCGTGCAGACCGTCGACCAAGGGGATTCGCATGGCAGCATCGCGCACCGTTGATGCCCAGGAAATCGAGGAGTTTTGATGCCACTTCATCCAATAGCTGAGGGTATCAGGAACTTCCGCCTCGCAACAGGCTTCACTCCGCTCTACACCATGTCGGTCGACGAGGCCCGAAAGGCGGACGCCGAGACCGAATCCGCGATCTGGGATTGGATCGAACAGCCCAAGGAGATATTCGAGCTGGACATCCCCGGCCCGGCCGGCCCGCTGTCGCTCCGGGTGTACCGCCCGCCGAGCGAGAGCGACGCGCCGCGGCCCGTGGTGGTCTATTTCTTCGGCGGCGGTTTCGTCGTCGGCTCCCACGAGACGTCACAGGCGTTCTGCCGCGCGCTGTCCACCCTCTCCGACTGCGTCGTCGTCTCCGTGGGTTATCGGCTGGCGCCCGAGCACCCGTTCCCGGCAGCTATCGACGACTGCTATGCCGCCGTGAAATGGATAGCGGAGAATGCGGCGCAGTTCGGTGCCGACGGTGGACGCATCGCCGTCGCGGGCGACAGCAACGGCGGCACGCTGGCTGCGGCGGTCTCCCTGATGGCCAGGGATGACGACGGGCCGCGGATCAGCGCGCAGGTGCTGGTCTACCCGGCGATGCGCTACGGGTCGGACACCGATTCCATGCGGGAGAACAGGGACCCGATGTTCTTCAACGGAATCTCGGTCCCCTGGTTCTGGAACCATTACCTCGCCGATCCCGCCGACGGTGAGTCGCCTTACGCTTCGCCGCTCAACGCGAGCGACCACAGCGGACTTCCTCCCGCTTTCATGATCACGGCCGAGTTCTGTCCGCTGCGTGACGAGGGCGAGGCCTACGCGGAAGCGCTCTCGCGAGCCAATGTACCGGTGGCTTACCACCGTTATGCGGACCTGCCGCACGGATTCCTGTCCATGGCGGCAGTGCTCGACATCGCCAGGGAGGCACTGGATGAAATGGTCGGCTTCCTGCGCCAGCGGTTGAATTGATTCTTCTTCCGCACCACCGGCGAAAGCGCCGGACGCGAGCCGTCGGCTTTCACCAGGCCCGGATCGGCGAGCTGCTGTCGCCGATCCGGGCGGGCCTGGGTGGCGGGTTTTCTGCGGGGCCGTGCCGATGCGCTGCGTGATGCCCGGAACACACGAGACTTCAGGGAAACGTGAGAAGAGTGAGACCTGAGACACCAGTGATCCCCGAGCCCACGATCGGCCTCTCCGGCGCACCCCTCGACGTCGACCTCGCCATCGTCGGTGCCGGCCCCGCCGGCCTGTACGGCGCATACTACGCGGGCTTCCGGGGTCTGAGTACCGCGATCATCGACGCGCTGCCCGAACCGGGCGGACAGGTGGCCGCGATGTATCCCGAGAAGCTGCTCTACGACATCGCCGCGCACCCTGCCGTCGCGGGCCGCGAACTCATCGACAACCTGGTGCGCCAGGTGGCGCCCTTCGAGCCCCGCTACCTGCTCGGCCAGACGGCCACCACCCTTGAGGCGGACGGCCCCCGCTGGCTCCTCGGCACCGACCGGGGTGTGCGAATCAGCGCCGGAGCCGTGCTCGTCGCTGCCGGGCTGGGCAAGGTCACCCCGCGCAAGCTGCCCTGTGCGGTTCCGTACGAGGGGCGAGGCGTCGGGTACCACGTGCCGCGTCTGGAGGAGCACCGGGACCGCGACGTGGTGATCGCCGGAGGCGGGGACAGCGCGGTGGACTGGGCACTGGCACTGGCCCCGATCGCCCGGTCGGTCACCCTTGTCCACCGGCGGGCGTCCTTCCGGGCCCATGAGCACAGTGTGCGGCAGCTCTACCGGTCCCCCGTACGCGTCCTCACCGAGGCCCAGGTGGTCGCCTGCCACGGCGTCGGCCGCCTGGGATCCGTGGACGTCCGCACCGAGAACGGCGACACGCTGAGCCTGCCCGCGCACACGCTGATCACCGCACTGGGCTTCGCCACCAACCTCGGTCCCCTGGCCCGCTGGGGGATGGAGCTGGAGTACCGGCAGATCCGCGTCGACGCCACCATGCGCACCAGCCTGCCCAGGGTGTACGCCGTCGGAGACGGTTGCACCTATGCGGGCCGGGTTCCGCTGATCTCGGTCGGCTTCGGCGAGGCCGCCACCGCCGTCAACCACGCCGCCGTGGCGCTGCACCCCGGCGCCCGCCTCGCCCCCGGCCACTCCTCCGACTCCCACCCCGTACCGGTCCCTGCGTAGGAGCTGACACAGCAGTGCCTCAGAACAAACTCACCCTGATGCCGCACGGCCTGGAGATCCTGCTCCCGGCCGGCGCCCCGCTCACCGACCTGGAGAACGAGACCTCCCACCGGGTGATCCCCTTCGGATGTCAGTCGGGCGCCTGTGGCGCCTGCGTCATCGAGGTCCTGGACGGATCCCACTCGCTCGGGGAGATGGACGCCGACGAGCGCGAGTTCCTGGAGGACCTGGGACGGGCGGACGGCGACTTCCGTCTCGCGTGCCAGTGCCGCCTCACGGACGCCGCGACCGTCCGGGTCGCGGAGGAGGAGTGAGGGCCCTGCGGGGCGGTCGACGGCTCACCGCCCGCCGGACCGGTCCCGCGTTCCGCCGGAGTACGTACCGGCTCGCACCGCCATACCTTCACGTCTTTCGTCCCGAGCATACGGAGGAGTTCCCGTGGCTGTGATCAACTCGTGGGCGCCGAGCGCCCGCCCCACCGGACAGCCGGCGCCCCCGCAGACCGCCTCTCCCGACCCCCGGGAGACCATGCGGCGCCTGCCCCGGCTGCTGCAGTACCCGGCCACGCTGTTCACCGGCAAGGCACTGCCCGGACAGGCGTCCCCGGGCTGGACACCCGGCTTCCACCTGGCCACCGCCACGGTGTCGGTGGTGCTGGGAACGCTGGTCGGCGCACTCGCCCTCACCCTCGGCCACGGCCTGCTCGTACTGCTGCCCGTCGGCTGGGCGGTGACTCTGCACGGGATGCGCAACCTGCGCATGATGATCTACCACCAGTGCTCGCACCGGAACATGTACCGCCGGCGCCGCCTGGACCGGGCCATCGGTCACGCCATTTCCAGCCTGCTCGTCATCCAGAACTTCCAGCGCTACAGCCGGGAACACGTACGCGACCACCACGCGGCGCAGCACATGACGCTCAAGGACCCCACCGTCCAGGCGTTCCTGGTCAGTCTCCAGCTGCACCCCGGCATGACGCGCCGTCAGATGTGGCGAAGGCTGCTGCTGAAGCTCGTCTCGCCGCGGTTCCACTTCAACTTCACGGTCTCGCGCGTCCGCTCCTTCTGGAGCGAGTCGGCCCGCAGCGAGAAGGTGTCGGCGCTCCTGCTGTACGGCACGGCCGTCACCGCCTCGGTACTCACCGGCGCCTGGCCGGCCCTGCTCGTCGTCTGGTTCGTGCCGCTGTTCCCGTTGTTCCAGGTCAGCAACACCCTGCGGCTCTGCGTCAAGCACACCTTCCCGGTGCCGGGCATCCAAACGCGGCACGGCCGCGCATACTTCTCCAGCCTGACCAACGCCATCTTCATCGGTGACGCGCTGCCCTCCCCGGACCTGCCCCTCGCCCGCCGCGCCGGCGCCTGGGCCCGCTGGACACTTCGCCTGGTCTTCCTGCACGCCCCGTCCCGCTACCTGGTCCTGACCGGCGACACCGTCGTGCACGACTTCCACCACCGCTACCCGGCCGCTCCCCAGTGGGCCGACTACCTCTTCGCCCGCCAGCAGGACATCGACGCCGGACACCAGGGCTGGCCGCCGTACCACGAGGTCTGGGGGCTGATCCCGGCGATCTCCTACGCCTTCGACTCGCTGTCGGCCGCCGATGCCGAGGAGTACGACGTGAACCGGCTGAAGGCGGTCAGCAGGCGCGAGCTGTTCGCGGCCTTCGACGACTGACGCACGCGACCCGAACGATGAGGAACTTCTGATGTCTTCGACACCGACCCAGCTGCCCGGCCCGACAGCCACCCGCAAGGTCATCCTCGGCGTGGCGGCGAGCGACAGCCACGCCGTGGCCAACCATCTGATCGCCCTCTCCCTGCGCGGCATCGGCTTCGGCGTCGTGAACCTCGGCACCTGCACCCCGGTCGAGGAGTTCGCCCAGGCATGCGCGGACCATCCGGACGCCGAAGCGGTCATCATCGGCAGCCTCAACGGCCATGTCCACGAGGACCTGCGCGGACTCGCCCAGGCCAAGGCCACCGGGCAGATCCCCGTCCCCGTCGTGGTCGGCGGCAATCTGTCCGTCGGCAGCCACAAGGACGGCACGGCCCACGACCGGCTCTACTCCCTCGGGGTCGACCACATCATGGCCGACCCGGCCGGGCTGCCGGCGCTCCTGGACGAGCTGCGTGCCGCACGCACCTGCTCGCTGGCGGCGTCATGAGAACCAGGCACCGCGCCCTGGCACCGGTCGCCGTGCTCGGGGACGGCGCCGCCGTGCCCTCCCCCGCCGAGTCCGCCGGCTACATCAGGTCGCTGGGCAAACCCACGGCCGCCGAGGTGCTGGCGTCCTGCCGCGCCGCCGGGAGGGTCGCCGTGCAGCCCCGCTGCGGGGTCGGCGGCCATGCGGAGATGAAGGCGCTGCTGACCACTCTTGAGGCCGAGGCCGCGCCGGACATCCTCACCCTCACCATCGATTCGCACACCCGCCTCCTGCGCTTCGAGGAGGCGCTGCGCACCCTCAACGCCCGCCCCACCGACCTCAACGGCTACCCGCTGGTCGCCCACGGTTGGCGGCGCGGCCGGGAGTTGAACGAGGCGGTCGCCGCTCCGCTGGAGATCAGGCACGGCTCCCCCGACGCCCGCGCCCTGTTCGACGTGTCCGTCGCCGCGGGCATGACCTCCTTCGAAGGCGGTGGCATCTCCTACAACCTGCCGTACTGCAAGGCCGTGCCGCTCGTCGAGTCGCTGCGCGCCTGGCAGGACGTCGACCGGCGCTGCGGGGAACTGGCCGAGCACGGCGTGATCATCGACCGCGAGCTGTTCGGCACCCTCACCGCGGTCCTGGTGCCGCCCTCGATCAGTCTGGCGATCAGCGTGATCGAGGCCGTGCTGGCGGCCCGGGCCGGGGTGCGCTGCATCTCCGTGTCGTATCCGCAGGGCGGCCACCTCGCACAGGACGTGGCGGCGCTGCGCTGCATACCGGTCCTGGCCGAACGCTACCTCCCGGCGGACGTCCAGGTGCACGCCGTGCTGCACGAGTTCATGGGCGTCTTCCCGCGCGAGCGCGCCCACGCCGAGGACCTGATCCTCTACGGAGCGCTCGTCTCGCGGCTGGGCGGTGCCTCGAAGCTGATCACCAAGACCTACCAGGAGGCATTCGGCATCCCCGACCCGCAGGCCAACGTGGAAGGGCTGCGGCTGGCGGACCGGGCCAACTCCCCCCTCCTGGGCTTCATGACGGCCGACGCGGACCAGGTCGCCGAGGAGATGGAGTGGATCCTGCGGGAGGTCGCCGAACTCGTCGACCCGCTGCTGGCCCGGCCGGATCTGATCACGGCCGTGGCCGAGGCGTTCGACGACGGCACCCTGGACATCCCGTTCAGCGCCAGCCGCTGCGCCCGGTCCGCGCTGGTCCCCCGGCGCGACGCCCAGGGCGCCATCCGCTACCTGTTCACCGGGTCCCTGCCGTTCTCCCCCGCCGTGCTGCGCCGCAACAAGGAGCTGCTGGGCACGAGCGGTGAACCGGATCTGGAGCTGGGCTCGCTGCTGGGTCAACTCACGGGCGACATCGACTACTTCCGTCATCTCTTCCGCGAGACGGAGTGAGCCACGGCCGATCGGTACTCTCGGGCACCTTTCACCGCACCACACAACCAGGAGCAGCAATGCGCGCAATCGTCGTCGACCGGCACGGCGGACCGGAAGTGCTCGTCCTCGCCGAACGCCCGGACCCGGTTCCGGGGCCGGGGCAGCTCGTCGTCCAACCGGGCGCCGTGGGAGTCAACTTCAAGGACCTGCACGAACGCGCCGGCCGTGGCCCCTTGCCCGTGCCGTTCGTCCCCGGCAGTGAGGGTGCCGGCACCGTCCTGGAAGCCGGTCCCGATGTCGACGGGTTCGCACCCGGCGACCGTGTCGCGTGGTGGGCCGCTCCCGGGAGCTACGCGGAGCGGGTGGTCGTGAACGCGTCCGCCGCCGTACGCGTTCCGGACGACTTGACCGACGAGGACGCGGCCGCCGTTCTCCTCCAGGGACTGACCGCGCACTACCTGACGACCTCGACCTACCCGGCGGCCAAGGGCGAGACCGCTCTGGTGCACGCCGCCGCGGGCGGCCTCGGTCAGCACCTCGTACGGCTGCTGGCACGGCGTGGCGTTCGCGTCATCGGCACGGTGTCCAGCCAGGCCAAGACCGACGCGGCGAGGGCGGCCGGGGCGCACGAGGTGATCGTCCGTGGTGCGCCCGGCACCGTCCCGGCCGCGGAGCTCGCCGGACGCGTCAGGGAGCTGACGGGCGGCCACGGCGTCGATGTCGTCTATGACAGCGTCGGCAAGGACACCGCGGAGGCCGGCCTGCTGGCGCTGCGCCGCCGCGGCATGTTCGTGCTCGTCGGAGCGGCGTCGGGCCCCATGCCGCCGCTCGACCCGCAGTCCCTCGCCGCCCGGGGCTCCCTGTTCCTCACCCGCCCCACCCTCGTCGACCACGCCACCGACCCTGCCGAACTGGCCGAGCGCGCCGGCGACGTCTTCGAGTGGGTGCGCGACGGCACCTTGCAGGTCTCCGTCGGCGGGCGTTACGGCCTGCACGAGGCCGCGAGGGCCCACGCCGACCTGGCCTCCGGCGCCACGAGCGGCAAGCTCCTGCTCCTCCCCTCCCGCTGATCCGACGAGCCGTCGGGTCCGCCCCAGCAGTCGACTGGAGAATCTCATGTGGTCATCCCTGCTCTTCGCCGCCGTGGTGGTGTGTGCCGCCTACACGGTGCGAGGGCTCACCGGGTTCGGGTCAGGACCGATCATGGCGCCGCTGCTCGCCCTGGTGATGGACCTCAAAACCGTCATCGCCGTCTCGGTCTTCCTCCAGTTCGCGGTGGGCGGCTACATGGCGTTCCGGACCCGGCGGTCCGTCGACCGTTCGGTGGTCGCACGCGCTGCGCTGCCCGGCATCGTGGGGGCCGTCGCGGGTGCGTGGCTGCTGTCCTATCTGCCGGTCCGCGCGTTGCTGTTCCTGGTCGGCTTCGGCACCCTCTGGTATGCGGTGCGGATGCTGCGCGGCCAGAAGGCCCGTACGACGGAGCCGTCGGCGGCGGCGGCTCTCGGGGCGGGCGGGCTCAGCGGACTGCTGGAGGGCATGTTCGGTGCCGGCGGACCGCCGTTCGTCGTCTTCCTCAACCGCAACCAGCCGGACAAGTCCCTGCTGCGCGGCACGGTACTGGGCTACTTCATCCTCATCGACGGCTTCCTGACGTTGTGTTACTTCGCGCTGCCCACGCTGGTGTCGTCCGCTCCCGTGCTGGACCGGGCCGGCATGATGACCGCCCTGCTGATGCTGGCGCCGGCGGCCGCCGGCGCCTGGATCGGCGACGTCCTGCACCACCGCGCCTCCCCGGCGGCGTTCCGTACCGGCGTCAGCGCCACGCTCGTCCTGTCCGGCGTGGCCGTGCTCCTCAAGGCGGTGTAGCGCGGACGGAACGCGGAAGCCTCACCGGCCTCGGGCCGGTGAGGCTTCCGCTTCGTGGGGCCGAGGGAACCGGTTGCCTCAGGGGTGGGCGGTACGGTCGCGGACCAGGGCGGCGAGCCGCGCGAGGCCCTCGTCGATCCGTTCGGGGGTGAGCACGCTGAAGGAGAGGCGGATCTGGTGCGTGCCGCCACCCTCGGGATAGAAGTAGCGCATCGGGGTCCACAACACCCCGAACTCGCTCGCCGAGTACTCCAGCATCGCGGCGTCGGCTTCGAAGGGCAGGGTGACCACCGCGAACATGCCGCCGCCCGGGATGTTCCAGGTCGCCCGGGGACGCGAGCCGTCCTCCGGGACGGGGAAGTACGTGTCGAGGCCGGCCAGGACCGCGGCGAGGTTGCGCCGGTAGATCTCCGCCTCGCGCTCGGTGGCCCGGGTCATGCTGCAGTCGGTCTCCAGCAGCTTCCCGCCGATCACGGCCTGGGAGATCGTCGACGTGTTCAGGGTCAGCATGCTCTTGAGCTTGGCGAGCTGGTCGGCCAGCAGCGGGCCTTCTCCGGGGCCGGTGCCCGAGACCCGCTGGTCGGCGACCAGATAGCCCACGCGAGCGCCGGGGAACGCCGTCTTGGCGAAGGAGCCGACGTAGACGACGCGTCGGGTGGTGTCCAGTGACTTCAGCGACGGCAGCCGGCGGCCGTCGGCGTTGAAGAGGGAGTACGGGTTGTCCTCGATGAGGAGGATGCCCTCCCGCTCCGCCACGTCGAGCAGGAGCCGGCGGTCGGCGAGGCTCATGCTGAGCCCACTGGGGTTGGCGAAGTCCGGCACCACGTAGCAGGCGCGCGGGTTCAGTCCCCGCTCCCGGGCCCGGCCCATCTGCACCACCAGGTCCTCGACGTCGATGCCGCCGGAGCCCTCCGCGACGGGGAGGACGGGCATGTCCATCAGGCGGGCAGCGCCGAGGAACCCCACGTACGTCGGTGCCGGCGCCAGGATCACGTCCGCACTGCCCGTACGCAGGGCGCGCAGCAGCAGGATCATGGCCTCCTGGCAGCCGGTGGTGACCACCACGGAATCGGGGTCGGCGTGCACCCCCTCGTCGACGGCCAGATGCCGCACCAGGAGGTCCGTCAGCAGACCCTTGGTGTGGCCGTACTGGAAGAGCGCCGTCCGCACCTCTTCGGAGCCGAGGCCGCGCTCCACTTCGAGGTACTTGCGGAATCGCTCCAGGTGGTCGTGGATCTGCAGCGGGTCGTAGAACTCCTCGTAGGGGCGCCCGGCCGCGAAGGACACGGCATCCGGGAAGCGCCCCGTGATCTCGTTGAGGAGCGTCATGGAACTCAGCACCGGGTCGGACAGGGAGCCGTGCAGTTCTCCGAGGTGGAACGTGGCGCCAGTGGCGCTGCCATTGCTCATGAGTACGCCTTTCCGCGCGGTGCGGGTTCAGATGTGTGGGGTTCTCCGGGGGGTTGTTTCGACGGCGTACGCGGCGGCCAGCCGCCGGATGTCCCGCTCGACTTCCGCGGAGCTCGCGCCGGCCAGGGCGAATTTGCCGGTGTTGGGGAAGACGGCGATGTCGTCGTTGAGCGTCTGGCCGATGTCGGGGATCTCGGACAGCACCACGGAGTCCGGGCACACATCGAGACCCCGGATGCGCTTGACCACGCAGGGCTCGCTCTCCGGCAGGGCGGTGTAGAGCCAGCCGGAGGCGCCGACGCCTTCGTGGTCCAGGATGCTGGTGACCGCCCCGACCTCGGACGGCAGTCCCATGCAGGCCAGCACGGACTCGCGAACCAGGTCCACGCCGTAGACCGCGCGGATCGAATCGCTGATGTAGGCGCCGCCGAAGCGGTTGCCGATCTCCAGGAAGATCAGCTCGTCGTCGGGGGTGCGGAACAGCTCCAGATGGAAGGTGCTGGTGTGCAGCCGTAGCGACTTCAGCACGAGCGCGGTGAGATCGGTGATCCGTGCCAACGTCGAGGCGTCGTCGAAGGTGACGCCCGAAAGGTGCTGCTCGCTGTTCTGGAAGGTCAGGCAGTCGCCGATGTACCGCGAGGCGCTGAGGAAGCGGATCTCACCGTCCCGGACCACGCCGTCGACATGGCACACGTCGCCGTCGATGAACTCCTCGACCTCGTGGTCGTCGGGGATGCCGTGGTCCCGGGCATGCGCGAGGAACTCCGTTCCGTCGCGGAAGACCATGATGCCGAAGCTGCCGGCCTGCCGTTGCGGCTTGAGGACGAGCCGGCCCGGCACCGCAGCCGCGATCTTCTCCAGGTCGGCGTACGGCGTGCTCGCGTCCACCGCCCAGAACGCGGGGACGCGTATCCCGTTGCTCCGCATGACCTCCTTCATGCGGACCTTGTCCCGGCAGAGCAGTGCCGTTTCGGTGTCGACCCCCGGCACACCGAAGTGGTCGCGCAACCGCGCCGCGGGCAGCGTGACCTGCTCGTACATGGCGACGACGGCGGTCGGCGGGCCGAGTTCCGCGGCGAACTCCTCGACCAGTTCGATCATCTGGTCGAGGGCCCGGTCGTAGGCGTCGAAGTCCAGCGTGTGCGGTACGTCGAGCACGCCGATGCGGGCGAAGCGCTGCCGTGCAGCGGGTGACATCTGCTCGGCGAGATGCCGGTTCACCAGCAGGGAGACCTGGTGTTCGCCGAACTCGATCGAGTCGATGTGCTGCTCGGCGAAGCCGACATGGACTACATGGCTGCGCGTGGTGTCCACGGCACTCGTCTCCTTTCGGAATTGTTGAGTCACGGGGCGGGAGGTGATCACGTCAGCACCGGCACACCGGCTGCCGACCGGTCCTCGCGCTCGCCCCTGCCGGGACCGGCGGCCGTGTCGAGGGCGGTACGCACCGTCTTCACCACCCGCTCCGCGGTGAGGTCGTAGTGCGTGACGAGGTGTTCCTGGTTGCCCACCTCGTTGACGAACTGATCGGGCATGCCCAGCCGCAGCACCCTCGTGGGTGCCGCCTCCGCCAGCGCCTCGGCCACCGCGCCGCCGAGGCCGCCGCTGCGCCAGTGCTCTTCGAGCGTGACCACGAGCGAGGCCGGCCGGGCCGCGGCCACCAGCGTCTCCGTGTCGAACGGCCGCAGGGTGTGCAGGTTCAGCACGGTGGCCTCGATGCCCTGCGCGGCAAGGACGTCCGCCGCCGCGAGGCAGGCGAGCACCGGGTACGGCCCGCAGCTCGCGAGCACCACGTCGCCGCCCTGCCGCAGCGTCTGGGCCTGCCCGATGACCGGTGCCGGGGCCGCGGGCAGCGCCGGCGTCGGCTTGCGGCCGAGCCGGACGTACAGCGGCCCGGCCAGGTGCACACTCTGCTCGACGAACGCCTCGGTGGCGGCGGCGTCGGCAGGCACCACCACGGTCATGCCGGGCAGTGCCCGCATCACGGCGAGGTCTTCCAGGGCCTGGTGCGTCGGCCCGAGGTGGCCAGCGGCGAGCCCGCCGTGGGTGGCCATGATGCGGACCGGCAGCCGGTTGTACGCGATGTCGATCTTGATTGCTTCCAGCGCCCGGGACGTGGCGAAGGCGGCCATCGTGTTGACGAACGGGATCCGCCCGCACGCGGCCATCCCGGCGGCCATGCCCATCAGGTTGTGCTCGGCGATGCCGATGTTGAGGTACTGGTCGCCGGCCGCCGCGGCGTGCTCGGCGTTGAACAGGCCGGTGTCGGAGTCCAGGCACATCAGCTCGGGGTGGCGCTCCAGCAGGGAAAGCAGCGTGTCCCGGTACGCCTCCCGCGTTGCGCGGCTCATCCGGCGACCTCCGTGGTGCGTAGGGCGCGCACCGCCCGCGCGTGGTTGCGCGCCGACAGCGTCACGTAATGGCTGGCACTGCGGCCGGCGAGGAACGGGAGCCCCTGGCCCTTGACCGTGCGCGCGATCAGCACGCTCGGCTTGCCCGGCTCCCACGGCGCGGCGTTGAGATGCTCCGCCAGCTGGTTCGGGTCGTGGCCGTCCACGTCGCGGACCGCCCAGCCGAAACTGCGCCAGCGGTCCGCCAGCGGCTCCATCGGCGCGATGCCGTCGGTGGCGCCGGTCAGCTGCAGTCCGTTGCGGTCCACCACCGCGACCAGCCGGTCCAGGCGCAGCGAGGCGGCCGCGATGGCCGCCTCCCACACCGAGCCCTCCTGGAGTTCGCCGTCGCCCAGCAGGACGAAGCTGCGCGCGGCACTGCCGGCGTACCGGGCGGCCAGCGCGAAGCCGCAGCCCAGCGCGAGACCGTGGCCGAGCGAACCGGTCGGCAGCTCCACACCGGGCACCGCGCGCACCGGGTGGCCCATCAGCCGGCTGCCGGGGCGTCCGTATCCGGCGAGCTCCTCGACCGGGAAGAAGCCCCGTTCGGCCAGCGTCGCGTACAGGCCGACTGCGGCGTGGCCCTTGCTGAGCAGGAAGCGGTCGCGATCCGGGTCGTCCGGCCGCTGCGGGTCCACGTTCAGCACCGAGAAGTACAGCGCGGCGAGGACGTCGGCGCAGGAGAACGCGCCGCCGAGGTGGCCGCCTTCGGGCCCCGCGCACATGTCGACGACGTGGGAGCGGATGCGTGCGGCGGCCGTGGCGAGGGTGTCCCGCTCCAGGGCCGTAGTGACTGTCATGAGGCCGCCTTCGCGAGCGTGGCCACCATGTCCTTGTTCGCCCACACCTTCTCGAAGGCGTCCGCGTACATGCCGAGCAGTTCGCCGGCGCCCGGGTGGAGGTGGCGCTTCTGGATGGTCAGGGAGTCGGCGATGACCGCGCGGGTCACCGGGTAGCCCTCCCCCGCGACCGTGCCGGGCGCGCCGGTCACGGACCACGGGTAGCCCGCGCCGAAGCCGACGCGGTCCACGAAGACCTTCTGGTCCGGCAGCGGCATGAGCTGGTACTGCGACATCGGTACGCCCTCGGCGCGCAGCAGCCGCCGCAGTGCCGAGCGCAGCGCCTCCGGCCGCACCCCGTCCAGGCCGAACGCGGCCGCGTCGAACCGGAACCGCAGGATGTGCCAGGCGTGGGTGGTGTCCGGCAGCGCGGTCGGCACCTGCAGGCCGGGCAGGGCCGCGAGTCGCCCGAGGAACGCGGTGACGTTCTGCTGCCGCGCGCGCTCGTAGGCGTCGAACCGGGCGAGCTGCGTGTCGGTGAACGCGGCCTGGAGGGCGTTCATCTTGTAGTTCCAGCCCAGGCCGTAGGAGATGTAGTCGCGGTCGCGACCGCTCTCGATCACCTCGCCGAACTGCCTGCCCTTGCGCATCGCCTCGGCCAGCTCGGCGCTGCGGGTCACCAGCAGGCCGCCTTCGCCACAGGTCGGGATGTTCTTGCTGACCTGGAGGCTGAAGGCGCCGGCGTCGCCGATCCCGCCGACCGGCCGCCCGCGGTGGGTCGCCCCGGGGGCCTGCGCGGCGTCCTCGATCACCGCGAGGCCGTGCTTGCGCGCGATCGCGGTGATCCGGTCCATATCGGCGGGCGCGCCGTGCAGGTGCACGGGGATGATCGCCTTGGTGCGGTCCGTGATCCGGCGCTCCACGTCGGCCGGATCGATGTTGAAGGTGACCGGGTCGATGTCGGCGAACACGGGGACGGCCATCTGGTGCACCGGTGCGAGCCCGGTGGCGATGAAGCTGAGCGCGGGCACGATCACCTCGTCCCCTGGCCCGACGCCCAGCGCGGCCAGCGCGAGGGCCAGTGCCGCGGTGCCGTTGGACACCGCGACACAGTGCTCGAAGCCGAAGCGGCGGGCCCAGTTCTCCTCCAGGGAGGACACCGGGTTCGCGCCGTCCGTGTCGGACACCAGCCGTGCGCCGTCGAGCGCGTCGAGGACGGCCTTGCGGTCCTCCTCCTCGACCAACGGCCACTGCACCCGGCGTCGGTCTCTCGGCACGGCCGCCGTGCCGCCGAACGCTGCCAGCTTGTTCATCACTCTCCACTCCACAGGGCCACGGTGGTCGATGCGTGTGCGGTCACAGCCGCGCCGCCGCCGCGCCGACGGCATCGACAGCACGCTGGTAAGCGCCGCGCAACACCGTGGCGTGATGCGCGATGTCGGAGGCGACCGCGCGCGGGTCCTCAAGTCCGTGTGCGCCGGTGAACCGCAGTCCGGTCCACGCGTGCGCGACGGCCTCGACCGCGCGTCCTGCTCCGGCGAGCGCCGGATCGTCCCATTCGCGGCCGCAGCGGCGCAGCAGTTCACCGTGGAGCGACGCCTGCGCCTGCATGGCCCAGCCGAACGGGTACAGCTCGCGGAGCGCGCCGGCGTCCGCGGCCCGGCAGCGCTCGACCAGTTCCGCGGCGAACTCGTCGTATCCGGCGAGGCCGGTACGGGCGGAGCTGTCCGGGGACGCCGTGGTGAAGCCGGCGGCGTCGATGCGCAGGTATCCGCCGAGCAGTTCGGGCGTCAGGGGCGCCGGCGGGACGTCGAGCCGGACGTCGAGGCAGCGTCGGCCGATCCGCGAGTCGCTGAAGAAGGCGTCCTGGTCGTCGGTCGGGTTCGCCGAACCCCAGCTCGACAGGAACTTCTCGATCGGGACGGCACCGCGGAACGCGGGCGGCATCGCGTCCGAGACGTGGACCACTCCGCGGGTCTCGTCCAGGCCGTAGATCACCACCAGGTGGGCGGCGTGCACGTCCCCGTACGCGGGCCGGAACGGCAGGTGGAAGTTGTCCACGGCAGCGATGACCGGCCGGTCGTCGGCCAGCGACGCGCGCACCTCCCGCCAGACGTCGTTCTCGTCGGCGGGCTGCCACCAGCGCGCGTGCAGGTCGTGGTGCGGTGCCAGTGCGGCACCGAGGTCGGTCCCACCGGACTCGCCGGTGGGGCACGGGTAGTAGAACTCCTCGGACCTGATGTCGCCCGGCAGGTGGAGGAACCGCCAGCCCGCGCCGAGCACGGCCAGCGGGTCGGCCCCCTCCCGTATCAGAAGCGAACCGAACGTGGCCTGGAGGCAGCTGATGAGGTCGCGGTACCACCACTCGGGTTCCGGACCGGTGATCATGTACGTCCGTGCCGTCGCGTCGACGGTCATGTCAGGGCTCCGTCCGCTGGAGGGTGACCGCGAAGACATGCACCGCGACGTTGCGGGGCAGCAGGATGCCGGTCAGGCCGGCCCGCCGGGTGACCGGCACGCGCTGCGCCCACATGACCGCCGGCACGCCTCGTTGCACGTGGTGCGGGTAGTGCATGACGAGGCTCTCGAACGCCTTGACCTCGCCGAACCACGCGGGCGCCGCCCAGAAGTCGGAGATTCGGAGCGGTTCCGTGTCGACCGCGCCGTCGGCGAAGTTCAGCTCGACGGTGTCCTCGCAGCGCCGTTCGGACGCGGCCAGGACATGGATCCAGTCGTACCGGCCCTCGGGGACGCGAATGAACTGCCCGGCACAGCGGACGTTGTCCGGTCCGTCGAGGACCGGAGGGAACTCGAAGGGAACACCGTCCACGTGGACCAGACTCTTGCCCTCGGGCAGGTATTCGGCCGCAAACGAGTTCCGCCATACATTGAATGCCCCCGCTCTGGTCTCCGTCGCCGCGGAGATGGCCGTGTTGTTGCGATGGCCGGAGATATCGACCGTCTCGCACAGCCTGCTTCTGGCGGAGGACACCGAAATGCCCGTCAAGTGACCCACCTCACTGAAACACCATTTTAGGTACCGAACCTAGCCCGGTCATGCACGCTCTTCGTCCGCAATCCGATTACCCTGGTCAGCCGAAACGCTGTCCGACGCATTCGCCGGGTAATCATGTCGACTATTCCGGTCGGCACGGTCACGGTCGGAGCGCGACAGCGCGCAACTTCTCGTAGTACGGCCGGTGGTAATCGCGGTAGGCCCGCAGCGTCGGGTCCGCCTCGACCGCCTCGGCCCCGCCGTCCGAGCTCCGCGCGAAACCGGCGGTCCGGCTGGTCGACCGGTGCCACTTACTGGTCGACTGCCATTCCGGCCGCATGCCGGGTTGCCAGCTCAGCGCGTCGGGCAGGAAGGGAATGCCCACGGCCTCGCAGTATGCCCGCACGGTCTCGACCGGCCGGTCGAGCAGGTCGTCGGAGTCGATCACGACCGGCGTGCTGCCGGTGGCGGCCTGCACGGCGGTGAAGATCTCGTACAGCCGGGCGAAGCCGATCTCGTCGCGGCCGAGGTCCGGGTTGAGCGCATGGTGCGACGCGATGGCCTCGGCCGGGTCCCGGATGATGAAGGTGTGCGTCGCGGCCGAGAGGAAGGCCTCGTCGGCGAGGAGCGCCGGGTAGTGGAAGTCCGTGGTGTCCTTGAAGAACACCGGCTGCTCCGCCGCGAGGGCGCGAAGCGCCGCGAGCACGTCCTGCTCGGTGCGCGCGGTCCGGTCGCCGACCGTCACCTCGCCGAAGTCGACCACCCGGGAAAGCGGTTCGTGCACGACGACGTGATCGCCCCGCTCCGTCATCATCCGCGCGAAAGCGGTGGAGCGGCAGCGCGGCGCGCTCCACAAAGCGAGCACCGGTATCCGCTCCGGTGTGTGTCCCACGTTTTCCCCCTCGTCTCTTGTCTGCAGCGAACTATTGCGCTGACCATTCAAATCCAGACAAGCGTGGCACAGCGGCCGACCGGACCGTGTAATCAGAATTCGCAGCGGCTCGGCGGGAAAGTCAGCGAAATGCGTCCCCGGCAATGAATTTGTCGCGGACGCTCCCGGCGTCGGCGAGCTCGTAGTTTCCTTTCCACGCGGCAGCTCGGGCATGCCGTCCGGTCAACCAGTGGTCCTAATACGGAGGTCACGTGTCAGCGACACCAGAGCGCCCAGGTGACTGCAATATCGCCGTACTCGCCAGCCGGGTCGGTGCGGACGAGAAAAGGCTGTTCGACGCATTCGACCGGCGCGGTGTCCCCTTCGAGCACGTCGACACGCGCCGGCAATGGTTCCTGGCCGGCCGGCGTGACCTGCCCTGGCAGCTCGCCCTGAACCGGGAGATCGGCCAGGTCCGCGCGGCGTACGCGGCCCGCTGCCTCGCCGCGGCGGGCGTCGAGGTGGTCAACAGCGCGGACGCGACCGAGGTGTGCGGCGACAAGTGGCGCACCACCATGGCCCTGGAGGCGGCCGGGGTGCCGACGCCGCGCACCGCGCTCGGCCTCACCCCGGAGGCCGCGCTGGCCGCCCTGGACTCCGTCGGCTACCCGGCGCTGATCAAACCGCTGGTCGGCTCGTGGGGCCGGCTGGTGGTCCCGCTGCCCGACCGCGCCAGCGCGGAAGCTGTGCTGGAGTACGCCGCCGCGCTGCCCGGCCCGCAGTCGCACCTCGGGTACGTGCAGGAGCTGATCGAGAAGCCCGACCGGGACATCAGGGTGATCGTGGTCGGTGGTCAGGTGCTGGGCGCCGTGTACCGGACCGGCGAGTCCTTGCGTACCAATGTGGCGCTCGGCGGGCAGACCCGGCCGTGCGAGGTGACCCCGGAGATCGACAAGCTCTCCCTCACCGCGGCCGCCACCGTCGGCGCCGACATCGCCGGTGTCGATCTGATCGAGGACCGTGACGGCCGGCTGCTGGTCCTGGAGGTCAATCACCGGGTCGAGTTCTCCGGTTTTCAATCCGCACTCGGCGACCGGGTCGATGTCGCGGACCACATCGTCGACCACCTACTGGAACGAGCGCAACGATGAATTGGGCGTTCACTTCTTCGGGCAACGTCACCGAGACGTACGCCGCCGGACTGCTGCGCGAGATGCTGGAGATCCCCTCCTCGTCCTATCAAGAGCGCGCGCTGGCGGACTATTTGGTCGAAGCAATGACGGGTCTGGGCTTCGATGCGCACATCGACGGCGTGGGCAATGTGATCGGCGTGATCGAGCGCGGCGCCGGCCCGACCGTGATGTTGCTGGGGCACATGGACACCGTCTCGGGCCATTTCCCGGTCCGCTCCGAGGACGGCCGGCTCTACGGCCGCGGCGCGGTGGACGCGAAGGGACCGCTCGCGGCGATGATCTGTGCCGCGGCCGGCGCGGTGGACTTCCCCGGCCGGATCGTGGTGGTCGGCGTCGTCGAGGAGGAGACCCCGCGCTCGCGTGGCGCGATGGCGATCCGCGCCACCCACGCCCGGCCGGACGCGCTGATCATCGGCGAACCGAGCGGCTGGTCGAGCGTGGTGCTCGGCTACAAGGGCAAGCTGGACCTCCGCTACACCGTCAAGTGTCCGGCCACCCACCCGAGCAACCCGGTGCCGAAGGCCTCCGAACTGGCCGTCGCCTGCTGGGACGCGCTGGTCGAGCTGCTCGGGCCGGACGCGAGCCACGCCGTGTTCGACCGGCCCGGCGCGACCCTGTGCCAGCTCAACGGCGATCTGACCACGGCGACGGCGGACCTCAGCATCCGCATCCCCCCGGGGTTCGACGTCGAGGCGCTGGTGAACGGGTTGCGTGACCGACTGCCGGCCGGCGACCTCGACGTGTTGAACTCGGTGGCGGCCTGCCGGGTGGGCCGGGCCGACCCCGCGGTGCGCGCGCTGGTGTCCGGCATCCGGCAGCTGCACGCCCGGCCGCGTCTCGTGGTCAAGACGGCCACCTCGGACATGAACACCCTCGCCGAGGTCTGGGACATCCCGATGGCGACCTACGGCCCGGGCGACAGCAGCCTCGACCACGCCGATGACGAGCACATCGTGCTGTCGGACTACCTGCGCGGCATCGACGTGCTGACCCAGGCGCTCTCGGAGTTGGCGCACCTGCCCGTGCGCGCGGACGCCCCGGCGAGCGCCGCGCCGCTGCCCGTGAGGAGCCTCCGGTGACCGACCTGACCCAGCGCCTCGCCGCGCTGCCCGCACAGCGTCGTACGCAGTTCCTCACCCGGCTGCGGGAGCACGCGGAAGCCGTGGCGGGGCGAGGCCCCACATCGCGCGGTGACACGGGCCCGACGCCGCTGTCGCACGCGCAGCAGACCCTCCGGTTCTTCGACCACCCGACGCCGGACGGCCCCGCCTCCGGTACTCCGCTGTGCCTGCGTCTGCAGGGTGCACTGGACGCGGACGCGCTGCGCTCGGCGCTGGCCTCCGTCGTGGCCCGGCACGAGGCGCTGCGCACCGCGATCGTGCCGCGCGAGGGCGGCCCGATGCAGGTCGTCGCCACCGAGGTCCCGGTCGAGCTGCCGGTGATCGAGGCGGCGGGCGACGACCACGAACAGCGGCTGGCCGCCGCGCGGGCACTGGTCGAGCAACGGGCCGCCGAGCCGTTCGACCTGAGCCGGACGCCGATGTGGCGCGCGGCGCTGGTCAGGGTGGCGTCGGAGGATCACCTGTTCCTGCTCGACGTCCCCACCGTCGTCTGCGACGACCGGTCGCGCGAGGTGCTGGTGCGTGACCTCGCCGAGTTCTACCGTGCCGCGCGCGACGGCGACGCACCACGGCTGCCCGACCTGCCCGTGCAGTACCCGGACCACGCGGTGTGGGAGCGCGACCGGCTCGGCAGCGGCGACCTGGACGAGCGCGCCGCCTACTGGCGGGACAAGCTGGCGGGCGCCGAGGTGCTGGAGTTCCCGACCGACCGGCCGCGCGGCGAGGCACGGACCTTCGCCGGCGACAGCGGCAGCTTCGCCGTGGACCACGGCGCCCTGGCGCGGGCGAGGGAACTGGCCCGGGAGGAGGGCGCGAACCCGTCCGACGTCCTCGTCGCCGCGTTCTTCACCCTGCTGCACCGCTACTCCGGCCTGGCCGACCTGGTGATCGGCTCGCCGGACGCGCACCGGCGGTACGACTCCCTGTCCTCGGTGCTCGGCCTCTTCACCGACGTACGGGTGCTGCGCGCCGACCTGACCGGCGACCCGACCTTCCGCGAGCTGGTCCAACGGGTCAAGCGGGTCTCGTCCGAGGCGTACGCGCAGGGCGGCCTGCCGTTCGACAAGCTGGTCGAGGCGGTGGACCCGGTCCTCGACCCGTCCCGCTCCCCGCTCTTCCAGATCGCCTTCGGCGTGCAGAGCGCCGCCACCACGACCGACTTCCCCGGCGTCGCCGCCTCGCGGGAGGACGTCCGGACCCGCACCTCCCGGTTCGACATGAGCTGGAACCTGGCGGAGCAGGCGGCTCCCGGCGCCGACGCGCTCCTCGCCATCGAGTACAACACCGACCTGTTCGACGCCGAGAGCATCGCCCGGTTCGCCCGGCACTACGACGGACTGTTGCACACCCTGACCGCCGCTCCGGACGCTCCGCTGTCCGCCGCCGAGGTACTGAGCCCGGCGGACAAGGCGTTCCTGGCCGAGGTCGGCAGCGGGCCGGTCCGGCCGATACGCGAATCCACGATCGTGGCGGAGTTCGAGGCGCGCGTCCGGGAGGCCCCGGACAGCGTGGCGGTCGTCGTCGCCGGCGTCGAGACCACGTACGCCGAGCTCAACGCCCGGGCGAACCGGCTCGCCGCCCTGCTGCGCGAGCGCGGCGTCGAGCCGGGCGCGCGGGTCGGCCTGTGCCTGCGCCGGAACGCGGACGTGCCGGCCTCGATCCTCGCGGTGCTGAAGGCCGGCGCGGCCTACGTGCCGCTCGACCCGACACATCCCCCCGGGCGGGTCGCGGAGATCGCCGCCGACGCGGAGGTGCGGGTGGTGATCGCCCACGCCGAGGCCGACAAGGCGGTGAGCGAGGTCGCCACGCCCGTCATCACGCTGGACGACGTCCGCGCGGAACTGGCGGCACTGCCCGACCACAATCCCCCGCTCGCCGCGCAGCCCGGTGACGTCGCGTACGTCATCTACACCTCCGGCAGCACCGGCAAGCCGAAGGGCGTGCTGCTCGAACACCGCGGCGTGGTCAACTTCATCGACTCCACGCGGGACCTGTTCGACCTGACCCCGGCCGACCGGGTGCTCGGATTCGCGTCGGTGACCTTCGACGTCTCCGTCTTCGAGACGTTCTCGGCGCTGCTGACCGGGGCACGCCTGTGCCTGGCGACCGACGACGAACGGCTGTCCATCGACCGGCTCCAGTCGCTGATGGAACGGGCCGGCATCACCGTCATCGACCTGCCGCCCACCGTGATGCCGCTGCTGGCGCCCGAGAAGTTCGCCGACCTGCGGATCGCGTTCGTCGGCGGCGAGGCCTTCAGCGGTGAGCTGGTGAACCGGTGGAACCCCGGCCGGCGGCTGTTCAACGGCTACGGGCCCACCGAGTGCACCGTGACGATGATCGTGGAGGAGTGCCCGGGCACCTGGGACGCCTCGCCGCCGATCGGCCTGCCCATGACCAACCACGTGGCGCACGTGCTGGACCGCGACCTGCGCCAGGTGCCGGTCGGCGTGCCCGGCGAGCTGGTGATCGGCGGTGCCGGGCTGGCGCGCGGCTACCTCGGCCGGGACGAGCTGACCGCGGAGAAGTTCGTCGCCGACCCGTTCGGCACCGCGCCCGGTGGGCGGCTGTACCGGACCGGGGATCTGGTGAAACGGCTGGCGGACGGGCGGCTGGTCTTCCTCGGCCGGATCGACCAGCAGGTCAAGATCCGCGGGCTGCGGATCGAACTGGGCGAGGTGGAGTCGGCGTTGACCGGCTTCGACGGCATCGGGCCGGTCAGCGTACAGGCGTGGGCCGACGACAACGGCGACAAGCACCTGGTCGGCTACCTGACCGGCATCGCCGAGCAGCAGGTGCCGGCGGTGCGCGAGCATCTCGGCACGCTCCTGCCGTCGTACATGATCCCGTCGTACTTCGTGGTCCTCGACGAGCTCCCGCTCACCAGCAGCGGCAAGGTCGACCGGCGTCGCCTGCCCGCGCCGGACGTGAGCCGGGCGGGCGACGGGCACCACGACGAGTCGCTCACCGCGACGGAGCGCCGGCTGCTGCGCGACGTGCTCGCTCCCCTGCTGCGCGACGACCGGCTCGGCGTGCACGACGACTTCTTCCTGGCGGGCGGCAACAGTCTCCAGGCCGTCCAGCTGATGTCGGCGATCCACCGCAGGTTCGGGGTGGAGATCGCGCTCGGCGACTTCTTCGTCTCGCCCACCGTCGCCCACCTGGCCGCCACCATCGACACCGCCCGCGCCGCACGGCGCGACGAGGACGACCCGCTCGATGCGCTGGAGAGCCTGTCCGGACGGGAGACCACCCGGACCCCCGCGCCGGGCGACGACCGCGCGCCGGTGGTGATGCGCGCGTCGGGTCCGGCGCAGGCGATCCTGCTGCACCCCTCGGGCGGCGCGCTGTTCTGCTACATCCCGCTGGTCAGGGCGTTGCGCGAGGACATCGGGGTGACCGGCTTCGCCGCCGATCCCCGCGATGCCGCCGTCGCTCCGCAGGACGGGATGGCGGCGACCGCCGCCCGGATCGCGCAGTCCCTGATCGAGAGCGGCCTGCCGGAGTCGTGCTGCCTGGCCGGCTGGTCCTACGGCGGCGTGCTCGCCTTCGAGGTCGCCCGGCAGATCGAGCGGAAGACCGGGGAGCGCCCGCCGGTGGTCCTGTTGGACGCCGCCTACGACGAGGACACCGTCCCCCTCGACGAGCCGACGGTGCGGCAGCGGTTCGTGCACGACGTCGCCCGGCTGACGGGGCGCGACGGCCCGGAGGTGCACGCGGTCCTCGACGACCCGACCGCCGGCGTGGCCGACGTCAGGGAGACCCTGACGCGCCTCGGCGTCGACCTGGAACTCACCGAGGAGGAGCTGGCCGCCCGCTTCGCCACCTTCCGGTCCTGTGCCCTGTCGATGCAGGCGTACCGCCCCCCGACCCCGTACGGCGGACCGGTCACCGTGCTCACCGCCTCGCCCCACCTCGCCATGGAAGAGCAGTGGCGGGCGGTGTGCACGGGCCCGTTCCGGGCCGAGAGCGTGCCCGGAGACCACTACACCCTTTTCACAGAGCCGGCGTTGAGCCGGGTCGTCGCGGCGATCGAGCAGACGCTCGCCACCTGAGGAGACGTACATGCGGTTCGGATTCACCGAGGATCAACAACGGTTCCGGGCGAACGTGCGCAAGGCGCTGCGCTCCGCCGAGGTGCGTGCCGCGGCGGCGGAGGCCACCGGCGCGTACGGTGTCGAACCGGACGCGCGCCCGCTCTACCGCCTGCTCGGAAAGCTGGGCCTGCTCGCCGTGCACTGGCCCGTCGAGTACGGCGGCGAGGGCCGCCCGCCGACCGATGCCGCGATCGTCGCCGAGGAACTGGTGCGCGCGGGAGTGCCGGACACGTTCCACGTCAACACCATCCAGATCGTCGGCCAGTTCCTGCTGATGGCGGGCAGCGACGAGCAGAAGCGCCGGTACCTGCCCGCGCTCGCCCGCGGGGAGAGCTTCGCCTCGGTGCTCTACACCGAACCGGACGCCGGGTCGGACCTCGGCGCGCTGCGGGCCGTCGCCGAACCCGACGGCGACGGCTACCGGATCACCGGCACGAAGGTGTTCAGCCTCAAGACACGCTTCGTCGACCTCGGGCTGTGCGCGGCCCGTACGACGCCGGACGCCGGGAAGTACCAGGGCATCAGCCTGTTCCTGGTCGACATGGGCGCTCCCGGTGTGACGGTGTCGATGATCCCCGGCGTCGGCGACGAGCACTTCCACCGGGTCGACCTCGACGCGGTCCCGGTGTCGGGCGAGGACCTCCTCGGCCCGCGCGACGAGGGATGGCCGCTGCTCAACGAGGCACTGGCCATCGAACGCACCGGGCTCGACTACTACCTCAAGGCGGAGCACTGGTTCGAGGCCGCGCTGGAGGCGCTCATCGAGCGCGCCCCGGACTCCCCGCACGACGACCGCCTCGAACAGATCGGCCGCTGGTACGGCGCGCTCACGGCCGACCACGTCCTCGCCTGGGAGGTGCTCACCGGGCTGGCGTCGGACCGGGTCGACCCGGTCTCGGCAGCCGTCGCCAAGTACCACAGCAGCGAACTCGCCCAGGGCATCGCCGCGTGGGCCGCCGACATCCCCGGCCCCGAGCAGCGCGCGCACGGCACCAGGGCGGCCGTGACCCTGGACTCCGCCTACCGGGAGGCGCCCGGGCTCACGCTGTCGGCGGGGACCTCCGAGGTGATGCTGCAGATCATGGCCGCCGCGTTCGACTCCATCGGACAGGAAGAGCACTGACATGGACCTCACCCCCGACCCGCTCGCCCGCCGGCTGCGCAAGGCGTTGCGTACCGGCCTGGCCGGCGTCCCCGCCCGGACGGACCTGCACGGCGCACCGGTGACCGACGGGCCCGCGGGCCCGACCCGGGCGGTGCTCGACGCGCTGGGTGTGACCGACTACGAACGGCCGGCCGCCGCCGGCGGCCTCGGCCTCGGCCTGACGGCCGGCGTGCTCGTCAGCGAGGAACTCGGCCGCGCGGCATGCGGCAACTCCTACCGGGCCGACGCGCTGGCAGCGGACCTGGGCGGCCCGGCGGGCGCGGCACCGGCCGGACTGGAAGCGCTGCCGGTCGGCGGTGGGGTCACGGCGACCCCGCGCGCGGGCGGCTGGACACTGACCGGCACGGTCACCGTCGACGACGTGGGCCACGGGCCGCTGCTGGTGGCCACCAGGACAGGCGAGGAGCCGGTGCTCGTCGCGGTGGAGCGCGAGGCGGCCGGCGTCACCGTGGCCGACGGGTGCTGGCCCCCGGCCGTCCGGTTCGAGGCCACGCCGGTCACCCCGGCGGACGTGGTCGGGACGCTGGATGACGCACCCACCGGTCCCCTCGCCAGGGCGCGCCTGCGGCAGGCCGCCTACCTGCTGGGCATCGCCGACGGCGCGCACCGGATCGCGGTGGGGTACGGAGGTTTCCGGCGGCAGTTCGGCACCCGGCTGCGTGATCTCCCCGCGGTCTCGTTCCCGCTGGCGCGGGCCATGGTGGCGGTGCGCGCGACCAGGGCCGCGGTGTACCGAGGGGCCTGGTCGGTCGACTCCGCGCCGGACGCCGTCGGCTGCCTGCCGGCCACGGCACTGGCGATGGCCGCCGAGACCGCGCGCGACGTGGTGCGGCTGAGCATGCAGAGCTGCGGGGTGCGCGCCATGACGGCAGAACTGGGCCTGCACCGGTACTTCCGGCTGGCCGCGGCCGAGTCCACCCGGTACGGCGATCCGGCCGCGCTGTGGCGGCTGGTCGGCGCCGACCGGCTCCGGGCAGCCCGGCGCGCCGCGGCCGGCGCGGAGCTTCCGGTCGCGGCGTCGGTCGCCCGGTCGTAGGGGCTCAACTCGCGCGCAGCCCCACCGGCGCCGCGACCCTGTCGTCGCCGAGGGGCTGCCCGACCGAGTGGATGAGGCCGGTCCGGTAGGCCAGTGACACCAGCTCGGCGCGGTCGCGGACGCCGAGCTTGGTGCGCACGCGGTAGAGGTGGGTACGGACCGTGGCTTCGCCGATGATCAGCTCCCGGGCCACCTCCTCCGTGGACATGCCCTGCGCCACCATCCGGGTCACTTCCCGTTCCCGCGGGGTCAGCTCGGTCACCTCCGGGCACGCCTCGGCTTCCTGGGGTTCCGGCTGCGCGCGGAACCACGAGACCAGGCGCTCCGCGATCTTGGGCGCGAGCATGGTCCGGCCGGCGGCCGCCGCCTGGATCGCGGAGATCAGCTCCTGCGGGCTCGCGTCCTTGCCGAGCAGGCAGCTCGCGCCGGCATGCAGCACATCGCTCACCGTCTTGTCGGTGTCGGACGCGGTGAACACGACGACGTTGGGTGGTGCCTCCTCCTTGTCGAGTCTGCGGATCATCTCCAGGCCGGAGATGGTCTGGAGGCTCAGGTCCGTGACCACGACATCGGGACGCATGGTGCGCACGAGAACGATGGCTTCCATGCCGTTGTGGGTCGTACCGATCACATCGATGTCCGACACCGCGTCGAGGAGGGTCTTCAGACCGTCCGCGATGACGGGCAACTGGTCACAGATGAGCACCCGAATCGTCATTGTGTTCCCCCTGGTCAAGAATTGGGCAGAAGCCTCGCTGTGGTGAACGGGACCGCCACACCTCCGACACACGACGCGTGACGCCCCGGTTCGAGGGAGACCATCGTGCTCTCAGGCATTGCAGGACTCGGTACAGGCCTCACTGCAGCGCTCGCGGATCGCGCGAGACTCCCACCGGGCGGCACCTGTTCGGCCTTGACGGCGTGACGTGCATCAAAGGGTGCGATGCGAGGGCGGACCGGACGCGGTCCGCCGCCCGTCGCGGTGTCGAATGTCAGCAGGCCTCAGCCGTTGCCGTTGTTGTCCCCGGTAACGGCCACGTCCGTCATGGGAGCGGAGGCGACGGAGTACTGCTGAACGGTCGCCGGCGCTTCGGCGGCGACGGCAGAGGCCGTGAAACCCCCGAGAAGAGCGAGGACGGTGGCGGCGACAGAGGTGACGCGCATTTTCGGACTCCTTGGAGAAGCTGGGCTGTTCTGACTCCGCAGATGCTCCCGATCCCTCTTCCCGGCCCGTTCCCCTCTGGACACCCGCCCGATCCCCACGCCGTGGGCCCCCCGACGTAACGGACTCACCAGGCGATCTCCGGCACCCTCATCAGGGAGAAGAGGCCCTCCGCCGCCGAGCGGTGCCGCCTGGCCATTTGCAGGCGGCCCTGGGCCTCGACGGTACGAGCGAGACCCCACAACGCGCACGCCTCGTCGTAACGCAACTCCATGCGGCAGGCGATCTCGTGGGCCAGGAGCTGCTGGGCCTGGGCCATGTCCAGGTCCCCCTGCGCGTACCGCACGCGTCCGACCGAGAGGTGCACGGTGGCTCGGTGGATGTCGTCCGTACTGCTGGTGGCCTTGGCGAGGGCGTGCCCGACGCTGTCCGCCGCCTCCTCCAACTCGCCCATCCGGAGCAGCACATCGGCCCTGCGGGCGAGGACGAGCGGCAGCACCGAGGGCATGCTCATGCGCTGGCACCGTTCCAGCGCCGCGTCGGCCCGGGCGAGCGCCTCCTCGAAACGCCCCAGGCCCTCGATCGCCTGGGAGAGATTGCTCAGCGCGTCGACGGAGAGCTGCACCTCCTTGATCGAATCGAAGATGGCCACCGCCCGCTGGGCCGACTCCGCCGCCTCCTCGAACCGCCCGAGCCGCACCTGGATCTGGCTCATCGTGCTCAGCGACGAGCCGTCGAGCCGGGTGAAGTCCAGCTCCTGCGCCCGCGCATTGGCCTCCTGGCACAGCTGCAGCGCGCGTTCCAGCTCCCCCATGCTGTTGTACGCCTGTCCCAGCCGGGCCCGGCACTCCGCCTCGCTGTGCACGTCCTCCATCAGCCGGGACAGGTCCACGGCTTCCTCCAGCCGGGTGACCGCGTCCCGCAACTGCCCCAGCCGCCACTTGCCCATGGCCAGGTTCATCAGGTTCAGCCGGGTCAGAGGCTGGTCGCCGAGCTTCCGGGACGCGCTGACGCCCTTCTCCAAAGCCTCGTTCGCGCTGGCGTCGTAGCCGCGGATGCTGGAGTGGAAGCCCAGCTCACGCGGCAGCCGCGCGGCGTGCCACAGCAACCCACCGTGGTACGCGGCGTCCACCGCCGCCAGCAGGCTGTCGCGGTGCTGGTCGAGCCACTGGAGCGCCTTGTCCTCGTGGTCGAACTCGTCGCACTCCTGCCCTTCCGCGTCGCAGGTCCCGAACCGGCGCCGACCGGGGAACAGCGTGTCGCACGCGGCTTCCGCCGTGCTCAGGTAGTGGTCCAGCAGTCGCCGTACCGCCTGCCCGTCCTCCGGCGCCCGCTCGTCCTGCGCGACCCGTTGCACGAAGCTGCGCACCAAGTCGTGCAGCGCGTAGACCCCCCGCTCCCTGGCCTCCAGCAGCCGTACGTCGACCAGCTCCTCCAGCACGTCCTCGGCCGTCAGGGCGTCCGTGTCCAACAGCGCGGCGGCTTCCTCTGCGTCCAGATAGCGTCCGGGGTGGTGGCCGAGCAGCCGGAAAGCGGTGCGCTGGTCCGGGGGCATGGACTGGTACGACAGCAGCAGTGCGCCCGCGACGCCCCGGCCCTCGCTGGTGAGTTCGTCCAGCCGCCGGTCGTGGTCCCGCAACCGTTCGACCAGTCGCTGGACGGTCCAGTGCGGGCGGTTCGCCAGCCGCGCGGCGGCGATGCGCACCGCCAGCGGGAGCCCGCCGCACAACCGCAGCAGCTCACGGGAGGCGTCGGGCTCTTTCACGACGCGTTCGACACCGAGGGTGTTGCGCAGGAGTTGGTGACCGTCCAGCTCCGGAAGCGCGCCCACGGAGAGCCACTCGGCTCCATCCAGTCCGGTCAGCCGCGGGCGGCTGGTGATCAGCACCAGGCTGTCGGAAGAGGCGGGGATCAGCGCCCGTACCTGCTCGGAGGCGGCGGCGTTGTCCAGGACCAGCACCATGCGACGGCCTCGCATGTAGGACTGCCAGCGCGCGGCGCGGCCCGCCGGCACCGTGGGCACCTCGTCGCTGGGAATGCCGGCGGCGGCCAGCAGGTCGCCCTGCGCGTGGAACGCGCTGAGCGGCGCCTGGCCCGGCGTGAAGCCGTGCAGGTCGATGAAGAGACTGCCGTGCGGATACCGCTCGGCCAGTTGATGGGCGGCGCGGATGGCCAGGGCGGTCTTGCCGCCGCCGCCCATGCCGTCGAGCGCCAGGACCGTCGGCGACCCTTCCGGGGCGCGCCTGGCCGTGTCGCAGATCCACTGCAGCTCGGAGCTGCGGCCCGAGAAGTCGGGCACGTCGAACGGCAGCGCGTGCGGGGCCTCGGCCGCCGGGGGCGGGACACGGGACGCGGTGCGCTCCGGACGGATGAGCGACGGGTCCTGCCGCAGGATGCGTTCGTGCAGTGCGGTCAGCTCCACGCCGGGGTCGATCCCCAGTTCGTCCGCGAGATGGCTCCGCACACGCGCGAACTCGTCCAGTGCGGCGGCCTGTTGACCGGAGTGGTACAGGGCGAGCATGAGCCGGCTGCGCAGCGTCTCGCGCAGCGGATGCTCGTCCACGAGGACCCGCAGCTCGCCGGTGATCTCGGCGGCCTCGCCCGCGTCGATGCACAGGTCGTAGAGCTGCTCGGCGGCGGTGAGCCGCTGCTCCTCCAGGGCCGTCGAGGCGGCGTCGACCACCCGGCCGCCGGAACCGGACAGCACCGGTCCGCGCCACAGCGCCAGCGCCTCCCGCAGCTGCCCGGCGGCCTGCTCCGTCTCCCCCTCCTCCAGCGACTCCCTGGCCCGCCGCAGCAACTGCTGGTAGCGGAGCAGGTCGAGTCGTTCGGTGGCGACGACCGCGCGGTAGCCGGGCCCGTCGGTGACGATGATGTCGGGGCCGTGCGGGAGGCGGCTGCGCAGCTTGGCCACCGTCTTGCGCACCTGGTGCTCGGCGCTGTCCGGCGGTTCCTCATTCCAGGCGGCCGCCACCAGTCGGGAGATGGGTACGACGCGCCCCGCTTCGAGGAGCAGCGTCGCGAGGACACGTCGTTGCAGGGCCCCGTTGACCGGGATGAGAGTGCTGCCGCTACGGATCTCCAGAGATCCCAGAATGGCGAACTCCGGTTGAGGACTTGTGTCGTCTTCAATTTGTCTCGATGTCACGGCCCGCACCCTGACCTCCCCCGTCAGCGATGAGATGGGACACGCCTCCTCGCGAGAGTAGATCATTGCGTGGAGAACCCGCACCCGGCGTGTTCACATCCGCTTGCCGCCGCCGTGCATTCCCTGCTTCAGAAGGAGAACATAACCACCCGGAGCGCGTTATCGGGAGGCCGGTCGGATATCGGCGACAAGATCTTGTCGCGCCTTGGCCACCCGTTCACGGGTGATCTCCGGGGTATCGCCCTCGACGACCACATAGGCGCGCCGGGCGCGCGGGTCGCCGACGGGTGGGATCCGGTCCCCGACGGCGTACGGGAAACGGGCCCCGCGCACCCACGGGGACACGGCGATGTCCTCCGTACCGGTGTACGTCTCCAGCCGCCCTTCCGGCAGCAGGAAGAAGCCGACCTCCGCGTACCGGGAAGCGCTCGGCACGACCGGGGTGCTGCCCAGGAGCCCCGTGAAGACCGCCGCCTCCAGGTCGAACCCGCGCGCGATGTCGACGAGCAGCGGGATACGGTCGGCACCCAGCTGCGCCCGACAGGACACGATCCGCGGCCCGTCGACCTCTAAGGCCACCTCCGTGGTGGCCGGCCCTGAACGGTATCCACTCGCCGTCAGCCGCTCCTCGACCGCCGCCCCGATGATCTTCCGCTCGTCGTCGGTCAACGGCGCCGGATGAAGGTGGCCGGTCACGAAGAAGTGCGGCGGCCCGGTCGTGCGTTGAGCCGTCATGCCCACGACATGGTGGACTCCGTCCACGGTCAGCGTCTCGACACCGACCCTGGGGATCTCGGCGGGAGACAGGTCAGCACCTGCGCAGAGCTGGAGCCGTTCGTACGCTCCCGGGGGATTCGGGGACAGGCCCAGCCGCCAGGCTTCCTGGGCCACCGGCACGACGGTGCTGCCGTGCCCGCAGTGCAGCACCGCGTCGATGCCATGGCGCCGCGCGGTCCGCGTGATGACCTCGCGCAGCCCGGCCTCGTCGGTGAAATCGGTGAGCAGTAGCTGTTCGGAGGCGTCCTCGATACGTGGTGCGAAGTCGGCCTCCAGCTCCGACGGATCCCATACCGACCAGATACGGAACCCCATTTCGACGCCCTTCCGCACCAGTTGGTGGCTGGGCATCACCATCAGCAGCTTGAACTGCGAGCTCCTCGGGGAGTGTGCACACATAACGGCCACTGTGTACTGGGGACTTCCCGCCCTGTTCCCTTTCCCTTCCCCACTCGGGCCCCGGGCGGCCCCGGACCGGTAAGCGAAATACGTAGCCACGACGCATACGCATCAACGCCACGCTTACCCACGGATCAACCTGCCGTGGACGCGCAGGACGCCGGCGCTCCGTAGCGTCCTTCATACTCACCGGGAGGCACCCAAGTCACCCCGCTCGCACCGGTGTTGGTACCCAGATCGCCCTACAGACCCTGGCGGTGAGATGTCCGAAAACCGGTGGAGCAGTGCCGCTGTGTGTCACTACCATGCTGCCGACCCAAGTCGTCCAGCCGAGGACCTGCCGTTGTACACCCTGTGAGACCTCCCGAGCGCTAATGCGTCGCGCGTCGCGCCTGTGCGCCGCGCTCCTTTCTGCTGCGGATTTCTCACTGGAACAGGTGTACTTCTGTGCTCGAAAACTGGGTAGTCGAACCCGTCCGTCTGCCGCTCATTCGCCGCCGTTGCCACGACTGCGCGTCCGAGACCTTCCGGACCAGCGGCAAGTTCCGCGTCAACGCGAACCACAAGCTCCTCGACGTGTGGCTCCTCGCGCTCTGCACCGCGTGCGGTGAGACGACGAAACTCACGGTCATGGAGCGGGTGAACGTTCGCTCCGTACGCTCCGACCTGCTGGACCGGGCGCACGACAACGACCCCGGCCTGGCGGCCGAGCTGCTCCAGGACTCGGTCGTACGGCGCCGCAATCGCATCGCCCTCGACTGGGACAACGCCTGGCGCCTCGACACCGGCGAATCGGACCACGCGGACCGCGAGGTGCGGGACGTCTCCGTCCGCTTCACCGCGCAGATCCCCGTCCGACCGGTACGCCTGATCGCCGAAGGCTGCGGCCTCTCCCGGAGCGAGGTCGAGCGACTGATCGCGGACGGCAAAATCGTGTCGGCAATCCGCCTGAGCGGCAAGGTCTCCAACGACTTCACCTTCACCCTCAAGCCCTGAGTCCTATCCACCCGGGGTCCGTCCGGCAGCGATAACGAAAACCACCGAGGGCCCGACTCAAAAGAGTCGGGCCCCTGCTGGCTTACGCGTACCGCCTGATTAATGTGGCGGCACTCGGCTCGCTATACGTTGAAGCGGAACGTGGGGCGGCCGATTTTGACCTGCGACGGAGGTCCTTCTAGGTAGCTGACCTGGGGTTTCGGCGATTGGTTGCGTTGGTCGTCGGTTGGCGTTTACGGGGGTCCTGCGGACTGTCTGCGGACTGGGCGAGGCGCCCGTCCGCGGGCACCCAGGGCGCGCTGACTGCGTTTGGAGCGTACTGGCGTGCGGCGTCGAATGCCCTGCGGTAGCAGGCGCGCTCTGCGTCACTCGGGTCCGGAATCCGGAGGAACCGGCCTGCCTTCTGTACGTCCGTGGCGCCTGGTCAACCCCTGCCGCCCTTCACCGCAAAAGCTCCAGCACTCTCCGCTTCTGAGACTCTGGCGTGAAGTAGACATCATGCCTGACCTCGTTGGGCCCGACTATCCTCACACAGCCCACTGACAAACCAAGAAGGACGTGAGCATCAACGTCTCGGTCGCAGCGACAACGCGGTCGCCGCGACATCCGCTATGGCCTGTCCCGGAGCACGCGCGTGGCATCAATGGGACGCATATGGCTGCGTGTGCTGGAAAGACGCGATACGAGGAACTCGCGGAGTCGGAGCAGCAGGTCGTTGCCGCGACAAGCCCGACCAATCACACCAACGACCTGCGCACCGCATCGACCAACGAAGCCGCACGCACATCGCCGGAGCCGCTGATGATCTGCCTCATGAGGCCGACTTCCCGCCCTGGCAATCGGTCTACGGCTACTTCGCCAAATGGCAGAGGGACGGCATCTTCGCCCAGCTGGGCGGTCTGCTGCGGGATTGGTGCACCAGCAGGAGGGCAAGCACTGCCACCCCTCGGCCTGCGTGATCGACGCACAGAGCGTGAAGACCTCCACCTCCGTGCCCGCCAGGACGCAGGGCATCGACGCGGGCAAGAAGATCGTGGGCCGCAAACGCAGCATTATCACCGGCACCCTCGGCCTGCTGCGGGATTCACCCCAATCCCGAAACGCTCGACCATCGAGCGGACCTACGGCTGGCTGATGCTCCACCGCCGCCTGGCGTGCGACTACGAAACCCTGCGCGCTCGCTCCGAAGCCATGACCCATCTCGCCATGACCTACCTCATGGCCCGCCGCCTCACCAGCGAGAACACCGTCTCCTGGCGCGACCCGACATCACCCCATTAAATCCGCATTCCGGGATGAAACAACCGGAGAAAACGACCTCTGATAAGGAGTCCAAGGCCGTGTAGAGCGTTTACCTCGCGAGAAACGGCACATCAACGTTTTCCCGCTTTGGAGCCCCTGGCCGACGAAGGCCGGGGAGCGGGGCGACACCCGGTTGGCTCCCAGAAGCCCCCCATTCCCACTCCCACTCCAAACGGTCGGCACCGACGGACAGCCCCATCACGTCGAGCATCTAGGGTGTTAACGACGAACCACGCGCCCCGCCAGGCGCACACAACCATCGCACCTAACGGTGAAACCGCCGCTACCCAGCGGTCGCGCGTGTCCGCAAGCGGCGGTCAGCGATTCACCTGCCAGTTCCCGTACGTGAGAATGCAGCGATCTGCAGGAACCTCTTTCCACCGTTTCCATCAGGCAAGTGGAGGGCGGGCGGCTCGATGTCGGTGGCGAACTGCTCGACCTTCTGGGAACACAACCGCCTGAAGTCACAGCCAGCGCACTTGCTTGACGAACCCCGCCGCGGGAATTCGCCCTCGACGATCCGCTCGACGGCCCACTCCACATTGGTGACCGCATCCCTCATAGCGTCGGCATCGACGGGAACGTTGACGCGCTTGCCGTCCTTGAGGAGGTGTACGGCGCCTGTGCGTGCGTTCATGCCTCGGACGACTTCGGCACCCCGGCCGTAGAGCTGTACCTGGAGGGACAGGTCCTCCCAGTTCAGGTCATCATTCTGAACCGGGTCGTCGCCGCCTTCCATCGTCTTGAAGTCGATCACCTTCGCATCCTGGATCTCCTCTGCCTCGTCGACACAGAGAAGCAGATCGATTGCGCCCGAGATGACGGCTCCCTCGATCGGCACCTCGAAAGGCAGCTCGACCTGGCGGCGACGTTCGAAATCCTGCCCGTACTCGGCGGCGTAACCGGCGACGACGTCCGCAGACTTCTGCTTCGCGCGCTCGAAGGCGCCCGGGCGGCTGACCGGGTCGGTGCTGGGCGCGACGTGCTTCAGGTGGAACAGGTCCTCGGCGACGGCACGGGCGGCTGTGGGTGTCGGCGGGCGATCCTTGTAGAGCTCATGGAGCTTACCCACCGCGGCGTGCACGGCCCGACCGAATCCGAAGAGTTCCGGGATGGCGGGAGAAAAGCCGTTGACCTCGCCCAGCTTGTACGAGTAAGGGCACCGCATGTAGGAACGGATCTGGGAGTAGGTGGTGGGCAGGACCGATTCGTCTCCCCGGCGGCGCGGAGTGGTCGAGCGCGGCGTCACGCGTGGCGGAGCACTGGGATCAAGCAGGTCACGCCTGATCTCGGGGTGAGACAAGCGGGCTGCGAAGCGCGAGACGCGGGACACCCGCTTGCCACCGGGAAGCATCGATGCCCCGGTGACGTACAGGTAGCGCTCGGCCCGAGTGATGGCCGTGTAGAATAGGCGTGCCTGGTCCGCATCCCCGGTCTGGTAGGAACCGTTGTCGAGAGCCTGCTGGATGAGTGACGTAGGCATCCACCCGTCGTAGCTTCGCCGCTTAGCCGGGAATCGGTTGGCCTCCACGTCCACCACGAACACGACGGGGAATTCGAGGCCTTTGGCACGATGCACCGTGGACACCGAAACGGCGTCGGGACGGCTCACCATCTGATTGTCGGTTTCGTAGCCGTCACCAGCGACGTTCTCGAGGAAGTTGAGAAGGTCCTTGAAGCGGTTACTACCATCGATGGACACGTAGACAGGCTCGACGTCCTGCAGGATGCGGCTGAAGGTGCCGAGGTCGGCCATGATCCCGTCGTCGAACCCGCTGTCGGCCACACCGAGGCCATGCAACAACTCGTGCAGGAGTTCCTGCGGGAAGAGACGCTGCCGCGGCGCACCCTGAGCCACAGGCGCATGGATACGTCGCCCCCAGTCGGCGAATACCTCCCTAACCCGCTTCAGGTCCGCCTTCGGGAACGCCGGGAGGAGTTCCGAGCGGAAGAGGCGCTCGACCTCGTTACGGTCGGGGGAACTATCACGAAGCAGACCGAAGGCGCTGCGGATCGCTGCGGGCTGCGCCCGATCGAACAACTGACTGCCGGCGTTCAGTGCGTAGGGGATGCCCCGGGCGCTGAGCGCCTCTACGAAAGCCCTGTGACGCTTGGAACCGTCGGACTCGGACGTCTCCGTGGAACGCATCAGGACGGCGAAGTCCGCCGGAGTCAGTCCTCGGACGGTACCGTCGGGCTCCTCGTAGCCGGTGCCGAGGAGTTCCTGGATGCGGTCCGCCACGAAGTCCGCCTCCGAAAGCCGGTCGGGGAAGTGCTGGACGGCGAATTCCCGGGGCCCTCGATCGGCGGCCGCCTTGAGGCGCTTCGGCAGGCGGGCGGCACCGAGTTCCTGGGCGGCGAAGTCCCCGGCCGCCTCCACGATCGCCGCAGTGGAGCGGAAGTTGGTGAGCAATCGGTGCTCGGAGGCGCGAGGATACCTGCGGGTGAACTCCAGGATGTTCGTGACGTCGGCGCCACGCCAGCCGTAGATCGCCTGGTCGTCGTCGCCGACGACGAAGAGAGTCTGTGAATGCGCGCGCATAAGACCGATCAAACGCTCCTGCACCACGTTGACGTCCTGGTACTCGTCGACCAGCACATGACGGAGTGAGGCCAGCGCACGCGCGGCGCCAGGATCCTCACTTTCTAGCGCCTCTACCACGAGTCGCTGCATGAGCGAGAAGTCGATGAAGTGGTCCTTCTCCAGGTGACTGCGCAGACGCTCGAGGGCCTCCCCCAGTTCGGGGTCCTCCGCCGCCACCTGACGAGGGTCGAGCAGCTCATCGTTCATCATCTGCCAGGCCCGACCAAGCTGCCGCAGGGTCTTCTAGTACCCGTGCCGGAAGCCCCCTGATGTGGGGTGGGCATCCCTCAGCGACGCGATCCGCAGCTTCGGGTAACGCGAGATCAGGTAGAGCTGATACCGCATCTCGTCCAGTACGTCGAACTGGCGGTAGTCCGCGTCCATCTCGCCCAGTACCCGTCGGCACCAGGCGTGGATGGTACCGACGTACATGCCACCGACCAGATGGGGATCCAGTCCGCATACCTCGAGAGCCTGCGCGACCCTGACCTTGATCTGCTCCCCCGCCTTGTCGGAGAAAGTGAAGGCGACCACCGACTCGGGCGGAGCACCCGAGGCCACGAGATGGGCGACGCGGCCCGCAAGGGTCCGGGACTTACCCGAACCAGCGCCAGCGATCGCCAGGACCTCCCGCTCGGGGGCTACGGCCGCCTCGTACTGATCCTGAGTGAGCCACCCCTTGAGTGCCTGCTCAACGTCCATCGCTCGTCCACCTCTCCATAAAAGGCTGTTGATACCTTCATCGTGCCGGCGGGGTCTGACAATGCGGTGTGAGCTGCGAGTTCGCGCTCTGCTGCCTCCTACGGACCCACGATGAGCGACCGCGTTTCGCACGGGTATCGCAGCCAGCCCCCTGCTCGATGGAGGACGATGCGGTGAGCCACCCTCGCGAGAGAAGGGGGAACCCGACGCGAGTCCGGCTTCGAATCGATAGCAGGGCGAAAGCAAACTGGTTCGGCGCGCTTCCTGAGCGTCTTGGACCTGTGACATGACACGCTGGCAGCCCTGTCGTGGGCATGGCGGCGTGCCATCGTGCTCAATGATCCGAGAACCAGCTGAAATCGTCGCGCGGGAGGGCGGCGGTCCGGTAGAGCTGTCTATAAAGCTTTTCGCCGAAGTTGGTCTGTCGGTCGGCACCCACCTCCTCGCCTAAAGCGATGACGACGGGCGGGACGTCCTGCGGAGAGAAGCCGACGGCTTGGACGACCTGGTCAACGGACGCCCCCTCTGATCGCCCGAGGGCCGAAGTGGCTCCTCGACTCTTCGAGTGCTAGCCGCACGAGGGTCACCGCATCCTCGAACGCTGTGTGCTCCCAAACGCGGACGACGAACCAATCTCGTTCCATCAAGAGCCTGTCCGTCTCCGCGTCCCTCCTTCTGTTGCCCTCGATCTTCGCTGCCAGTAGCAGCCCTCCACGAGAACCGCCACCTTGTACTTGTTGAACAGGACGTCTGCGGTTCGGCGAAGAGTCGGCACCGGTCTGACCGCCATTCTGTAGCGCAGCCCCTGTCGATGTGGTTTCCTCAGAAAGGCGTCAGGCGACTCGGAGATTGGCGCTGCGGAGGCGTTGATTCACCTCACCGAGAAGAAGTCGCTGTTTGCGCCTGGCGGACGTCCACTGGAGCCGGGCGACCACGCGGCCCGCCCTAGGTGCAGAGTCAGCACGACGGTGGCCGGCACTCTGTGGCCGTCATCGACGGCGACGAGCCGCTTGGACGCACCGCCAGTGGCCCGACCCTGCTCGCGTACACGGTCGCTTTTCGTCACACCGGCCCGGGAACGCCAGGCACGTGGAGGAGGATGCTCGGCTCGGGCGGCGCGCCTGCCCTTTTCAGCGGCGGTAGAGGCCTGGCGCCCATGTTTCCATCTACCACAGGTCGAGTGTAGTGATACACGCCAAAAGGCTCAGCGTCGGTAACCGGATTGGGGGCCGGCGTAGAGCGCGGGCGAGCTGTAGGGTGCCAAGGTTGTCCTCCAGCCGGCTAGCCGGCTACAGTGCGCCAATGACCCAACCACATCCTGAAGTCGGCGTCTCCCGAAAGGCGGTCAGTGGCGACACCGATCTCCCGCCGCTCCGGACGATCGACCTGTTCGCCGGGTGTGGGGGGCTGACACAGGGCTTCGTGGAAGCCCGCCATGAGGGCCGATCGGTGTACCGCCCGGTCGCCGCCGTAGAGCTTGATCCTGCTGCGGCGGCTACCTATGCCGTGAACTTCTCCGAACGCTTCGGGGCACACATCCACCAAGGAGATATCGCGCAGTGGGTAAACCTGCCTGGAGGTCTGCCCGAAGCCGACATCGTGTTGGGTGGCCCGCCGTGCCAAGGATTCTCGCGCCTCGGTAATCAGGACCCGAAAGATGAGCGCAACCAGCTCTGGCGTCACTACCTGAAAGTGGTTTCGACGGTCCGACCGATGATGTTCGTAATGGAGAACGTCGATGCATTCAGGAAGTCGTCCGAATTCCAACTCTTGATCAATGAGACGATCACCGGTGGGACCCTCTCCGAATATCGCATCTTTGATGATCTCCTTAACTCCGCCGATCACGGCGTCCCGCAGCGACGGTTCCGGACCATCGCGATTGGCATCCGTAAGGATCTATTGCTGCCTTCTGACTGCGGGGCGCCCAGCCGGGTCGACGAAGTCTCGGATATGGAACTGCAGTCCCGCTTGATTCCAGGGCCCGCCGATGGGCCTCAGCGGACGGTATGGCAGACGATCTCAGACCTTGCCCTGCGTAAGTTGTTCCCGGAACTCCCACATCGACGCAAGGTCGTGAACGGGCAAGAGATTGCCGGCCCTTTCTCCATGGGCGAACTACATCTGAGCCGAAATGGAATAAAGCCCATTTCGATGGCGCGCTATCGGTCCATTCCAGAAGGAGGTAATAGGTTCGATATTCCCTTTGAGCTCCTCTCTCGTTGTTGGAGGAACCACAAGACCGGCTCGGCGGACGTCATGGGGCGAATGCATCGAGACAAGCCCTCGGTCACTATCCGCACGGAATTCTTCAAACCGGAGAAGGGGCGCTACCTGCATCCGTGGCTGCACCGTCCCATCACGCATCTGGAAGCGGCCCGCTTGCAAGGATTCCCAGAAACTTTCCAGTGGTGCGGGAATAGGGCAGAGATCGCGCGTCAGATTGGCAACGCCGTGCCCGTCGGGTTGGGACGGGCCATTGCCGAACATCTGGCACCGCTGCTTCTGACCCAGAGGGACCTCCTCGACTCCCACACTCCGAAGGTGCCTCGCGTGCGGAAGCCGCGGCGCAGGCTCACGACGGCCGCGTGAGCGATGAACGTGCTCGTGCGACTGTGAACGACTGAGCGTTCCGTTCGGGAGGGTTGTGGGCGTAGCGACCAGATATAAAATTGTTCTATTGGACAACGACGTCGAGGAGCCCCATTGTCGGCCCAGGCCCCGGTAAGGGCACGAGGCGGTGGCGCCTCGGCCGACCTGACGTCCGCGGCCGTACGAGACGGCGGCACCTGCGCCCACAGCACGGCGACCGGGCCGTCGACCCCACGACTGCGGAACGACGCGGATCCACGGGGTGGGGATTGAACGAGTTCGAAGATCAGTACGAGGCGTTCAAGCGTCTCATCAAAACTCACACGCCGGAGCAGGCACTGGCGACGATCAAGCTCTTCGGCATGTCCGACGAGCTCGCCAAACGGATCGCGGAACGTCATCAGCAGGAGACCATCGCCATTCGCGAGAAGCGTGAGCCCGGCTCTGTCGTTCGGAACAACCGCGAGACCTGGTACGTAGGCCCTCAGGAGGACGACCGGTGTTGGCCCGCTCTCAGGAACCTGCTGGCGAAACAGTCGTGGAACGAGGATAGCCTGCGCGGCCTCGACTCGGCGTCCACCAAGGTTGTCTCCATGCTCGACCACCCGTTGGAGAGCGCTTTCTCGACCAGGGGATTGGTGGTCGGATATGTGCAGTCGGGTAAGACCAGCAACTTCACAGCGCTCATCGCGAAGGCGGCGGACGCCGGCTACAAGTTCTTCATCGTCCTCGCCGGCATCCACAACGGTCTGCGGCTGCAAACTCAACTACGCTTGGAACGGCAGTTGGTGGGGCCGGTCATAGATCAATGGCACACCCTCACCGGACGCATCGGGGACTTCGAGCCTCCCGCGGGCAATCCGGCCGCCTTCTTCGGTGACAAGAGCCAGCAGCACGTTTTGTGCGTGATCAAGAAGAACGTGCCCAGGCTGCGGAAGCTTAAGGCATGGTTGGAAAAGGCACCGGACTACCTCCGTAACTGCCCGACGCTGATCATCGACGATGAGGCCGACCAGGCGAGCGTCGCCTCACGCAGTACCAACCCCCTGATCCGGGAGATCATCGATCTGTTCCCTCGTGGGGGATACGTCGGTTATACGGCCACGCCCTTCGCCAACCTGTTGATCGATCCCGCGGCCAAGGATCTCTATCCGGAAGACTTCGTCGTCAACCTGCCGAAGCCCCGCGGGCACTTTGGTACCGAAGTGCTCTTCGGTCGTGACGCATTGGACGGTGAGGACCCGCAGGAAGTACCGGACGGGTACGACATGATCCGCACGGTCCCCGACGAGGAGGTACCCCTCGTGAGACCGGGACGCGACGAGATCGAGGGGTTCGTACCCGAGATCAGTGGTTCCTTGAGGACGGCCGTGCTGTACTTCTGGCTCGTCACCGCCGCTCGACGGGTACGCGGAAAGGGCGTTCCCCACTCCACGATGCTGATCCACACCAGCGTCAGCACCCTGGTTCACGAGAGCTTCGAAGGACCCTTGGAAGCTTTCCGTAAGCGGACGGCCGGGTATCTCAAGACCACCGACGGGGAACTTCTCGATGAACTGAGGCGGCTCTGGGAGGCCGAGGTCGCTCGCGTACCCGGTAATGAGCCCGATCTCGGGGAGACACCCGTCTCTTTCGACGCCCTCCTGCCGCTGCTGGCTGGTGTGCTGGACGACTGCCACATCATCCTGGACAACTCGAAGAGCGTGAAGCGACTGGACTACGAGGCCGGTCCTGTCGTCGCCATCGCCGTGGGTGGTAACACCTTGTCGCGTGGCCTGACTCTCGAAGGACTGGCCGTCAGCTACTTCGTGCGAAACGCCACCACGTACGACTCGCTGCTGCAGATGGGCCGTTGGTTCGGTTTCCGCGAAGGGTACGCCGACCTGCCGCGCATCTGGATGACGGACGGGATGCGTGACTGGTTCCGGCACATCGCCACCGTCGAGTCGGAGATGCGTCGGGACATCGATGTGTACATGGTCGAGGACAAGACGCCCAGGACCTTCGCCGTCCGCATGCGGACCCATCCGTCGCTCCGCATCACGGCGGCGGGCAAGATGCGGGACGCGGTCAAGGCGAGTGCGGCGTACGGTGGCCAGCGCGTGCAGACCCGTTACTTCCGGACCCGGGACGCCGAGTGGTTGCAGGCCAACCGGCGGGCCGCTCACGACCTCGTCGACCGCTCCCTACGTCTGGCTGGAGCCCGGCACGAGGACAGAGGGAACCAGGGCCGGCACATCCTCCGAGGTGTGCCCTACGACATGGTTCTGGACTTCCTCGCGGAGTATCGCTTCCACGGCAAGTCGTTGGAATGCGACGCGGATCTGCTGCGCGGCTACGTCGAGCGCCGGGTGCGTTCCGCGGGCGGAGGCGCGCTCAAGCGTTGGAATGTAGCGATCATCGGTAATCCGCTCAGCGGCGACCCGGACAAGCAGTACGAGTTCGCCCCCGGGCTCGCCGTCGATCGAGTCATTCGTGCGAAGCTCGGCGTGAGCGAAAGCGATGCCGCCGACATCAAGACCCTGATGAGCCGCCGCGACGCCGGCGTCGACCTCGATCTCACTGCGCTCACGGAGATCAGCGAAGAGGCTCTCAAGAACGCCAGACGCGAGCAGGCGCCGGACACCGGGCTGTTGACCCTCTATCCGATCGACGCCCTGTCACCGTCACCGACGAACCGTGAGAGTCGCGCCCCGCTCGACGCCGTCGACCACGTCATCGGCGTCGGTCTGGTCTTCCCGAAGCCTCGGGGGAAGGACAGCGAGGTGGAGTACTACAGCGCCGACCTGTCCCGCGTGCAGGACGACGATGAGGAGGATCTGTCTTTGCTCTTCGAGGAGGACGACAGTTGAGCGGGGGCGCTGATCTGCGGCGCGTGCTCGATCGGCACTGGGCCGAGTTGGACCTGACCCCGCTCGGTCCCGGAGCCGCCCTCAGGACGTCCCCGCTTCCCGTCGTCACCGAGCACGGGGCGGTCTCCGCGGCGACCGACGGTTACTCGTTACGCCATTTGTTGATCCCCCTTCGGGGGCGTCGACGGGTCCCCACCGGACGGATCGGCGGAACGCTGCGCGTCACGGAGCGGGCGTTGGAGGACGACGAGACCTACGGTCGTTTCGCGGACATCGTCTGTATCCGAAGAGATCTCGACGACGTTTTCACGGGTTTGTGCGCTGACGTTCTCGTGGCTCTGGAGGCGGACGGACGACACCCCTACCGCACGACGTTGGCGGTGGTCAACCGCTGGCGCCAGCTCTTCAGCGGTGTGCCCCGTGCGCTCACCGAGGCGCAGGAGATCGGTCTCGCTGGCGAGTTGTCGGTCCTACTCCGTCTGCTGGACAAGGACCCGGGGGCCGTGAGTTGGTGGACCGGTCCCGAGGGCGGTCGCCATGACTTTTCCGACGGCCTCCACGCCGTCGAGGTGAAAAGTACCTCCACGACGTCCGAACGCAGGACGTTCGACGTCCATGGGCTCGACCAGCTGGAGCCGCCACAGGACGGGCGTCTGATGTTGGCCTGGCATCGGTTCGAACGAACCCCGCGGGGAAAGAGCGTCGGCGAGCTCGCCGCGGAGGCTGCTCGGCTGTGCATCGACGAGTCGGAGCTGTGGCTTCGGCTGGCACGTGTCGGTTACCGGCGCGGACAGACAGATGAGGAAGGCGCTTTGCGCTTGTCCCCCGTCGAAGAGCGTTGGTACGAGGTCGATGAGGCCTTCCCCCGCCTCACGACGGCCTCCCTGATGAAGCCGGTACCCGACGGCCTCCTGGACGTGCGCTACACCGTCGATCTGGCGGGCGCCCACTCGCCGATGCTGGAGCACACGGCTGTGGAAGCCTTCCTGGGTGAAGTGGGGCGGACGCTATGACCGCGGAATCCCCACGTTGGCTGTCCGAGCCTTATGCTCCCGGCGGCGGAGGGACGGCCGAGGGCGCTTTGAAGAACCTCGACGGCACCGAGCTCGACCCGCTGACCCTTCTCGTGAGGGAATCGGCTCAGAATAGCTGGGACGCACGGGCTGGGGACCGCCCTGTGGACTACCGAGTGGAACTGCGTACCCTCGGGCCCGGCGAGGCGCCGGTGTGGCGCAACCTTTTCGCCGCGGACGCACCCCAGCTTCGACACCTAAAGCTTCGGGCCTCGCTCGCACGCCCCGCTCTACGCATCCTGACCGTGACCGACACGGGGACGAGAGGATTGGGCGGCCCCACTCGCGCCGACGTCGCGGTTCCAGGGCAGTCCGACTTCGCGTCATTCGTCCGCAAGACCGGCAGCTCGAGCAAGATCAGCGGTCGTGGTGGCACCTACGGTTTCGGGAAGGCGGTGTTCCACCTCCTCTCCGCATCACACACAGTGGTCGTGCACACGCGTTGCCGGTTGAACGACCGGTTGGAGACCCGACTTATCGGGTGGGCGGTGCACGAGAGCTACACAGTGGAAGGCGACGACGGTACGAAGACCTTCACCGGCCGTCACTTCTGGGGAAAGGTCCGGCACGGTTACGTCGAGCCGCTGGTCGGGGAGGAGGCCGACGAGGTCGCCGGAAGTCTCGGCCTGACCGCCCTTCCCCACGGTGAGACGGGGACCTCCGTCACGATCCTCGACCCCGTCTTTGGCGAACGCGACGACGCCGAGGCCATGCGGTGGATCGTCGACGCCATGGTCTGGAACCTTTGGCCGAAGATGCTACCGGAGGGGGGAGACGCACCTATGCGCTTCTCCGCCAGCCACGAGGGCCGGACGGTTCCCGTACCCAGGCCGTCGGAAGTACGTCACCTCCGCCCGTTCGTCTGGGCGTACGACGACATGAATCGCCTCGTCGAACACAAGTCCATGGGGCGCGTCCTCGGTCGGCTCGGCATGCGGAAGTTCATCTCACCCCAAGGAACTCCTCCTCGGGTGGCACAGGAAGCGGGGATCGGAGAGAGGCTTCACCACACGTGTCTCATGCGACCGGTCGATCTGGTGGTGAGGTACCTCGAGGGACCTCCCTTCTTCGAAGAGAGCGGAGGCTACGCGGCGGTCTTCCGGGCCGACGCCGGAATGGACCGGATCTTCGCGGCGGCGGAGCCCGCGTCGCACGACGCCTGGTTGGTGGACAAACTCAGTGGAGAGGACCATCGCCTGGCGAAGCACGCTCTCCGCAAGATAAACGACGCCATGAAAGAGGCTTCCGGACCCGCCCCGGTGTCGAACGAAGCAGGCGAAGGCGTTTCCCTTGCCGGGATGAGCCGACTCATGGCGGGGCTTATGGCGGGTACGGCCGGGGAGGGCGCGGAAGCCGTTTTCGCCACGGGTACGACCTCCACTGGAAGCCCCGCGGGCGCCGGACGGGGCTTCGCGGGGGCGGCCGGAGCCGGCGGTGTCCCCGGCCCCAGGGGAGGAACGACCGGTCCGTCAGGTCGTCGGCGCGTTCTGTACGACGGGGTTCCCGAACACGACGTCGTCGACGGTGAGGCCGTCCTCGTCCAACGTTTCACCCTGCCCGACGCGGGTCCGTGCGTCGCGCACGGGCATCCTGCCGTTGCCTTGGGCGACGGTCGCGGGATCGAAGTGGAGCCGCCCATCGGAGCGTCGATTCCCACGGTATTGGGATGGCGCGCGGGGGACGGGCCCATGACGGCCGGAACCTCGTTGTACGCGGATGGCGGTGACGGCACGGTCTGGTCTCTGATCGTCAGGCCGGCCCCTGACACCATGACCGAGTTGACGATCACTGTGGAGGCAGGGGGCGAAGGCCGGTGAACCGTCGCGCCTATCCCTATCGGAGAGCGGCCGTCGGATCGGTGTCCATGGCCGAGTGGTCCCTCAAGTCCGAGGACGGGGACGCCGTTCCGCTGCCCGCCTTCATACCCGACTGGGACTTTCAGAGGGATCTGTCCCTCGAGACGGCGGTCGGAGTCGACCTCGACGCAGTCAGAGCTTCGACCGGACTCCCCTACGAGGCCGAGCTCGTCCTTTCAGTGGTCTGGAGTTCTACGGGCAGCGGCCTTCGACGGCTGGCCGATCGGCTCAGGCTGCTTGGTAGGGGCACTCGCTCGGCACAGCTCTCGTTCACCGTGATCGGACGTGACAGTGGTGGTCTGCTGTCGCTCGACACCCAGCTGATCCTCGCGAAGAGCCTGGACAACCCGGACCCCACCGGTCCTCGGCGCGCGGGATCCGTACTCTGGCATCACCGGGCCGGGGTACGCCTGCAGGGCGACGCGTCGCAGTTCCCCATGGCGGTGGTCGACTTCAAGAGCGCCGGCTACCCGGAGAAGGCTCCTTGGTACCTCGACATCGGTCCGAACCTGGAGGCGGCGACGATGGGCGCCGTCGTGCTTCTCGTGAACAGTGGCACTCCGACTGTGCTCAACGCGCTTCGCCGTGCGGAGAAGGCGTCGTACGCAGAGCGGCTCATCCAGTCCGCCGTCAGGCAGGACGTCGTCCGCCTGATGATCGAGCGGGCCGTAGCGGACGAGGAGCTGACGGATACCTCTCGTTTCGAGCCGGACACGCTCGGTCACACGCTACTCGGGCTGCTGCGCACCTTCCTCCCCGGTACCTCTCTCACCTCCCTGCGCATGACACGTCGCACGGACCCGGCGCTCTTCTCGGCGAAGATCCAGCACGCTGTCGGCCTCTTCTCCAAGGAGACGTGATGGTCTATCTCTATCCGCGTCTTCTGCCCGCAGCCGCGTCCGGCCTTCGGGAGGAGTATCTGCGGCACTCGGTCGAATGCCTGCGCGAACGTTCCACTCTCTCCCACCCGGCCATGTTCTACGCGGCCACCGGTGGCGCCCGTCTTCCCGAACGGCGGCTCGGCTCCCTGCGGGAGTCGGTGCTCTCATGTGCCACTGAGCGTGGCTACCCCGCTAAGCCCGGCAGGAAGCAGGCGGCGGGTTTCGACATCGAGGTGGCGACGATTCTCCACCGGGACTCGGGCATCGTTCCGGCAGAGGCGGTGGCGGGTGATCTCTGGGCCTTCCTCTCGCTCGTCGTCCTGCCGGACGTGTCCGCATGGCGGTTCACGGACCTGCACCGTGACCGGGTACTGGGGACCGACATCACACGCCATGTCTTCGGTCGGCTGTGGTGGCGAGCGCACCTTTTGTGCGACGAGGACGGCGGAAGGGAGGACCTCTACGCCTCACTGTCCGTTCTCAACGAGTCGGCCTTCGACCAGATCTACGCCCGACGAACCTCGATCGGCGGAAGCCCACATCTGGTGCGTGCGATCGTCCGGGTCTGGCAGACGCTCGACGTCCCTCCTCATGCGGAGAGGAAGGTGCTCCGGGATTTCCTGATGCGGGTACTCAGGCTCAACGCCTTCATATCCTTCGACACGCTGCCAGCGGACATACTCGACGAGGAGTTGGAAGGCGTGTTCCGGGAGTCGTTGTCCGTGGTGGTCGGAGTGTGAACTCTGACGGGATCTCGGGCGTTGCCGTGGGAAGTGGCCGCTGATGCATCGCCCGGATGGTGGCTCAGCTGACCGGCGTGGGACAATCTGCCCCCATCTCAGCAGCTACGGCGTGGGAGCGTGAGCTGGATCGCATCCCTCGTCTGGCTGCTCTGTGTTGTCCCCTCGGTCGACGAACCTGGCGACCTAGGCTCCTGCCGGGCGTGTGTTCAGCGGCGCGGAGCACGAGACCGGCGAGTGGCCTCGTTGGCTGCGGGTCGCGGTTGCGAGGGCAGCGGGGTGGGGCGCACCTGTGTCGCGTAGCTGCTGCGGGCCTGGGCGGCGAGGGCCCTGGCGCTGGGTGCGGGACGGTGACCGAGCCGCTGGATGCGCCAGGTCAGCGTCCTTGCAGGTGAGCGGGCGTCGTCCAGCGAGCGTTGGCGGGCAGCCTGCTCTATGAGCATGCCTGGCCGGTGGCCGGCGGTTTCACCGTCGGTGAGCACGGCGGCGAGGGCCGGCCAGGCGGGATCTTCGAGGATTTCCTCCGCGCGCTGGGGCAGGATCGCGCGGATTTGCTGGGCGTGGTGTTCGGCGGTGTGAGTGGGTGGGGTGCGCTGGGCAAGGGCGGCCAGGGGCGCGGTTGCGGCCTGGTCGTAGGCGGCCTGGATGTACAGCAGGCTCTCGCGAGCGGCCATGACCTGCTGGTCGTGGCGGCGCGCCTGGTGCCAGCGGGCGGCGGCGATGGCGACGAGGACGGTTGCATCGAGGAACATCGCGAGAGTGGCTCCGTCCTTGGGGGCGGGTTCTCGGAGCATGGATCGGACGGCGCTGCGTAGTGCGCGTGCGTGGTGGTGTTCGGCGCGGATGCGGGAGCGGGTGGCGCGTTCGAAGGCCCGGGCGGCCTGGCCGAGGTGGGGCCGGATCTCCTTGGGTGCGAGGACGGGGAGGGCGTCGAGGGCTTCGCCGAAGGCGGCGAGGTGGGCCTGCGCGGCCGCATCGTTTCCCCGGTCGAGGAGGGCGGGGGTGCGTTCGGCTGCGTCGGTGGCCCGGTGCCAGGGGTTGGGCTGACGGCGGTTGCCTGGCTGCTGGATGTCGGGATCTGCGTCGGTGGCGGTCAGGCGTTCGCGGATCTTGGGGAAGGAGAGGTCGGGGGCGAGCTTGGAGCCGGAGAACCAGATGGGCTGGCCTGCGGCGCTGGTGTCGCCGTCGAGGGCCACCTTGTAGCCGCGGACGTCACCGGAGGGAAAGCGCTGAACGTCGACGAGGACACCGGTGCCGGCGAGCACGGTGAGGAACTCCTCGGGATCGGTGGCCACCGCGACAGCGGTGCGGACGGTGGTGCGCAGGCGCTCGCGGGCTGTGGCTTGGTGGCCGGCGCGGTGGGCCTTTTCCTGTTCGGCGCGGGTGGGGCGCTGGGCGGCGGTGCGGTCGCCGCGGACGACGCGGTGAAGGCCGTATTCCTTCTCCACGGCGGCGAGCTCGCGGTCGGCGGTCAGGTAGTCGTTCCAGTGGCGAGCGGGGCGCAGGTCTGCTCGGACTTTGGTGGCGATGATGTGGATGTGGTCGGGGGCGTGCCGTACGGCGACCCACCGGCAGCCGTCGGGGCCATCGGCGGGAGCGATGCCGGTGGCCGCGACGACGCGGCGGGCGATCTGTTCCCAGTCTTCGTCGCTGAGGATGCGGTCCTCGGGCGCGGCACGGAGCGAGCAGTGCCATACGTGCTGCTCGGGAGCCCGGCCGAGCCGCCCGGCCTGCTTGACGTGTAGGTCGAGGTCTTGGGCGAGGAGTTTCTTGGTGGCGTCGAAGTCGTCGACGCGGCCGGGATCGGGGGCGAAGCCGTCCCAGGAGGCGACCAGGTGTGGGTCGGTGTGGTCCTTGGCCTTCTTGGTGTCGAACAGGTACCGGATCAGGCCGGCGGTGCTCTTGCCGCTGCTGATTTTCGCGATCACGTGGCCGTCCTCGCAGAGACGGCTCGGTTTGCGGCCGCCGCGATGTCGCCGATGGTGGCCCGGACGGTGTTCAGGGTGCTCTCGGCCTGGGCCAGGGTGGCGGCATCCCCAGCGTGTGGATTGCCGCCGGAGTTGAGCACGCGGGCGATCTGGTTGACGTTGTTGCCGATCCTCGCGACCTGGGCGCGGAGGGCGTTGAGCTCGTCGATGTAGTCGTCGACGGGGGTGCGCTGGCCGGGGACGGCGAGGTCGCCGTCGACGTAGGCCATGACGGCGGCCCCGACGAGGTAGGCGCCGGTGATGTTCAGTGACTGGGCCTTGGCGCGGATTTTGGTCTTCTCCTCGACGCTGTAGCGGGCGTCCACTCGCTCCTTGCGCTGCCCCTTGCCGTAGGGGCGGCGGCGGGCGACGCGATGCAGGGCTGCTACTTCGGCGGCGCGCGGCAGTGGCGGAGACGCCGCATCGACGGGCTTGTCCTCCTCGGGCACCCTCTGGTGCCCGAGTGCCTGCGCCACCCCTGGGGCGCGGGCTTCCCCGTTGGCGCCGTCCTTGGACGGTCCAACGGCATACCTTGCTGCCGCGTGGAGGGCGTGGTTGGTCAGTCGGCTGCCGCGATGAGCTCGCGTCGTGTCGGAGTTGTCCGGGTCCGGATCAGTGTCCTGAGGCTTGGGGAGGCCGGTGTGGTGGGGCATGGATCGCTCCTGAGAGAGGGCCGGGATTTCGGTAGAAGGAAGGCGTGCACGGAGGAGCGTTCACGCGTGCCCCCCTTTAAGAGGGGGCACGCGCGTGAACGGTCCGGGGCGTGAACGCCGTGTGTGCGGTGGCGTGATCGCCTGACCTGGGGTTTCTTGTTATTCGTGAACGCCGTGATCGGTCCGTGCAGGGGGTCACGCGCACGGTGGGCGTGAACGGTTCCGTGAACGCTTTTTGCGGTCCGGCGGGCAGTTGCGGGGCGGCTTCAGCGGGCGGTCAGTGCGGTGTCCGGCCGGTCACCGGAGTCCGGTCAGTCCCGGTCAGGCCACCGGAACTGACCGGGGCTTTAACCGGGAGTGACCGCGGTCGGAAGAGAGGCGACCGCAGGTGCGCCGGAACGCGCCTGCGGCTTGGTGAGCGGTCAGTCAGACGGTCAGGTCAGGAGACGGCGACCAGGCGGCGGGCCCGGTAAGTGGCCTGCTGACCGCCGCTCGCTCCGCCGGCGATGCCCTGGGACTTCTCCGCGTGTCCGGCCTGGGCGAGCTGGTCCAGCTTGCGGCGGGCCTTCTCCACGTCCGCGCGGCTGGGCTTGGGCTCCTCGGTCAGGTGGGCAGCCAGTTCGCGCGGGGTCAGGCCCTCGGGGCTGGCTTGGAGGAGGGCCAGTGGGTCGAGGGTCTGCTCTACATAGGAGGTGCCGCGCTGGTGGTTGTGGATGACCGGCAGCGGACCGATCTCACCGGTCACCATCTTGAGGTGGTGAATCTTGACCGCCGGATCACCGGACTCTCCAGCGATGAACAGCACGCTGCCCGCGCCGGAGGTGAACCAGGTTGACCCGTAGACGCGGTCCAGGACAGGGCGCTGGTCGCGGGGTGTGTCGCCGGTCCACTTGCGCTGGTGATGCAGTTCCAGGAGCTGGGCGCCTTCGCGCAGGGCGTGCTGGCGGGCGTTGTTGTAGGCAATGGCGGCCTCGTCCTCGGTCAGGCGACTGACCGCGTCCTTCAGGCTGTCGATCACGACCGTGTCGGCCTGGTGGGCAGCGGCCAGTTCGGCGAGGAGGTGGGGATCCTTGTCGAGAGTGGTGGGCAGCGGGCCGGACCACACCCGCAGCCGGTCGCGCAGCGTCGGCTCGTCCTTGGGGCCCAGGTGGCGTGCCAGGGCCTTGGCGATCTGTGGCGGGCGGTCCATGGCTAGGTAGAGGACGCGCCGGCTCTCGGCGACGGGCAGGTCCAGTACGGCGGCGTACACGCCGAGCCGGGCCAGGATGACCTGATGGGCGAGCGTGGTCTTGCCGACACCCGGCGGTCCTACGATCATCAGACTCTCGCCCGCCGCCCAAGCGGTCTGCTCCGGAGTGCCCCACAGCGGCTCGGTCTCCGCCCCGGTGTCGGTGACGAACACCCATCCGTCCGAGACGTACCGGTCCAGTCGCGAGGTACCGGCGTTCCGAGCGCGCTCACGCTCGGTGCGGAGCGTGTCCTCCAAGACGGTGTGGAGCTCTTCCGGGTCACCGCCCGGATCGCTTGCGAGCTGGGCGGCGCGCAGACCGGCGCTTTGTACGCGGCGAAGCCGTGCCGTGCGCGCCACGATGTCGGCGTAGTAGCCGGCGCTTCCGGAAGCCACGCTTGCGTGCGCCAGACCGTGAACGGCGTTCGCGCCCCCGACCCGTTTGAGGTCGCCCTGGCGCTGAAGCAGGTCGGACACGGCAATGGGGTCGGTCGGATTTCCCTGCTGATGGAGCTGGAGCAGAGCGCACCAGATCGTCTCGTGGGCAGGGCGATAGAAGTCCGTGCCGTCGAGCAGTTCGCGCACTTCGGCGATGCTCTCGGCGTGGTGCATGCAGGTTCCAAGCACGACCCGTTCGGCATCGGCATCGTGCGGAGGTGCCTGCCCTCCGGCGTCCGCGGGCTCGGGTGACGGACCCGGGAGAGGGGCCGTAGGGTGGGGCACAACAGGTCCTCACCGGTGGTGCGGGGCGGGCAAGGCCCCGCACCACCTCAGGTGGTCGTTCAGTAGCGGGCGATCTCGTGGGACTTCGGACGGCCTTCGGTGTTGGTGCACCGGGGGCCGTTGCCGTGTCCGGGACCGGGGCTTCTCATGCGGCCCATCCCCACTGCCGCGGGCCCTGCTCCAGCAGCTGCCGGTCGAAGCGGGCGAGCTCGGCCTCGCTGTACAGCACGCGGCGGCCCACCTTCACGCCGCGCGGCCCGTACCCCTGGTGTCGCCAGTACCTCACCGTGCTGGCTGCGGTGCGGTAGCGCTCGGCGACCTCGGCGGTGGTCAGGTAGCGATCCATCTTTCCCTTTCGGCTAGGCGTCGAGTCGGTACGCATAGCTGTACCCGACGATCAGCGGTTAGGCAAAACGGATAGGGTTTGGTTCAATCGGGATAGCGACGGCGAGAGACGGAAGAGAGGGAGGTCAGCATGACCACACCGCCTATTGCTGAAGGGGTACCGCTGCTCTACAGCGAGGGGAACGCGGCCGAGCGGGTTGCGCTGGAGCGCGAGGTCAGAGGGTGGAGCACGACCGAGCTCGCCGCCCGGATGACCGAGGCCGGCGTCCCCATGAACCAGACCGCGGTCTGGCGCATCGAGAACGGCACACCGCGACGGAAGATCACCCTCGACGAGGCCCTCGGCTTCGCCCGCGTCTTCGAGCTGCCCCTGGAAGAGCTGATGTCCCCGCCCCAGGAGGGGCTCGACATCGAAGGAAGGCGGTGTGTCCAAGAAGCCGTGGATGCGTTCTACAAGGCTCGCGACGCGCAGGATCACCTGCACCAGGCGGTCGTCCTGGCCGCCGAATACATCCGGGCCCATCCCGATAGCTCGGGTGCCTTCCACAAGCAGTGTCTCCGCCTCGCGGGCGAGGAACGCGACGCTCGCGCTCTCACCCAGTACATCGAGGACGGTGGCTACTACCACCACAACTGACCCACCCCAAAGGAGAACCACTTGGCGAACATTCAGAAGCGCCCTAACGGCAAATGGCGCGCCCGCTACCGCGACCTCGACGGCAAGGAGCACGCTCGCCACTTCGACCGCAAGGTCGACGCCCAGCGGTGGATAGACGAGGTCACGGCCAGCGTGATCACGGGTCAGTACGTCGATCCGCGGTCGGCCAAGACGCCGTTCAAGGAGTACGCAGAGAAGTGGCGGGCCAGTCAGCCGCACCGCCCCTCGACGGCCAAGGCCGTGGCCCAGCACCTGCGTTGCTACGTCTACCCTGTCTGGGAGAAGCGGGCGCTCGGCGCCATCAAGCCCGGTGACATACAGACATGGGTCACCAGCCTGACGACCAACCACAAGCTCGCGGCGAGCACTTCACGGACCGTCTTCAACACGGTCAACGCGGTCTTCCGCGCGGCGGTCCGCGACCGCATGATCCCCCACAACCCGTGTGTCGAGGCGAAGCTTCCCGCCGTGCCCCGGAAGAAGGTGGTGCCCCTGGCGGTCGAGCAGGTGCGGACGCTGGCCGAGGCGGTGCCCGCCCGCTATAAGGGTCTCGTGCTGCTGGGCGCCGCCACCGGACTTCGGCCCGGCGAACTCTTCGGCCTTCAGTTCCGGCACGTCGACCTGCTGCATGCGACCGTCTCGGTCGAGCAGCAGATCCAGCAGACGGCGAAGCACGGGGTGTACGTCGGGCCGCCGAAGACCGCGCGGTCGTATCGCACCGTCCCGCTGCCGAGGGTGGCGGTCGACGCCGTTGAGGCCCACCTGCGGGACTTCCCGGTCGACGGACCGGAGAGCTGGGTCTTCACTGCACCGCAGGGCGGTCCCGTGGTCTACACACACTTCATGGACGGGGCGTGGCGGCCTGCCTGCGCGAAGGCCGGCATCGCGAAGGGCACCGGCCCTCACGCCCTCCGGCATCACTACGCGAGCCTGCTGATCAAGCACGGTGAGTCGGTGAAGACCGTCTCCGAGCGCCTCGGCCACACCAACGCGGCCATGACGCTGAACATCTACACCCACCTGTGGCCCGACTCCGAGGAGCGGACGCGGGCCGCCGTCGACAAGGCGTACGCGGACCGACCCGACGCGGGCGCGGAGCAGGCCGCCGAAGCGGCGTAGCCACTCCGGCCACTCCCCCACACGCTGCCTACGTCAGCACCTTGCGGACTCTGTGCGGACCGCAAAGGCCGCCCAACCCACTCCCCCGCAGGTCAGACGGCCTTTCACCGAACGCATCAGACGTTGAAGCGGAACTCCACCACGTCGCCGTCCTGCATGATGTAGTCCTTGCCTTCCATGCGGGCCTTGCCGGCGGCGCGGGCTTCGGCTACCGAGCCGCATTCGACGAGGTCGTCGAAGGAGATGATCTCCGCCTTGATGAAGCCCTTCTGGAAGTCGGTGTGGATGACACCGGCCGCCTCGGGCGCCGTGGCGTTCTTCTTGATCGTCCAGGCGCGGGATTCCTTGGGGCCGGCCGTCAGGTAAGTCTGCAGGCCGAGGGTGCGGAAGCCGACGTGGGCGAGGGTGGCGAGGCCGGGCTCGTCCTGGCCGACGGACTGGAGGAGTTCGAGGGCCTCGTCCTCGTCGAGCTCGGCGAGGTCCGCCTCCAGCTTGGCGTTCAGGAAGATCGCCTCGGCGGGGGCGACCAGCTCACGCTGCTCGTTCTTGAAGTCCTCGTCGGTCAGCTCGTCCTCGTCGACGTTGAAGACGTAGAGGAAGGGCTTGGTGGTGAGGAGGTGCAGGTCGTGCAGGAGCTCCTCGTTGCCGGAGCCCTGGACGATGCCCGCGGAGAAGAGGGTGTCGCCCTTCTCCAGGATCGCCTTGGCCTCCTCGACGGCCTTGACCTTCGGCTGGACGTCTTTCTTGATGCGCGACTCCTTCTGGAGGCGCGGGAGGACCTTCTCGATGGTCTGGAGGTCGGCGAGGATCAGCTCGGTGTTGATCGTCTCGATGTCGTCCTTGGGCGAGACCTTGCCGTCGACGTGGACGACGTTCTCGTCCTTGAAGGCCCGGATGACCTGGCAGATGGCGTCGGACTCGCGGATGTTCGCCAGGAACTTGTTGCCCAGGCCCTCGCCCTCGGAGGCGCCGCGCACGATGCCGGCGATGTCGACGAAGTCGACGGTGGCCGGGAGGACCTTCTCGGAAGAGAAAATCTCGGCGAGCTTCTGGAGGCGCGGGTCGGGGACGCCGACGACGCCGACGTTGGGCTCGATGGTGGCGAACGGGTAGTTGGCCGCCAGCACGTCGTTCTTGGTCAGGGCGTTGAACATGGTCGACTTGCCGACATTCGGCAGACCGACGATTCCGATCGTGAGCGACACGTTGGCGACTCGACTTCCGACGGGAGGTGGGGTGGGGTGGGCACGGCCCGCACGGTCCGCGCCGGTGGACTGGGGCCCGGTCGGGCGGTGGCCGGGTGGGCCGATCCACCAGTCTACGGGGAGGGGCGGGCGGGCTGTGCGCCGTACCGCCGGCGCCCGGCGGAGCCCCTCAGGGTCGGGCCGGGAGGCACGCCACTGCGCGCGGTCGGGAGGCCCAGCCCGGGTCGGGCCAGGAGGCACGCCACTGCACGCGGTCGGGAGGCCCAACCCGGGTCGGGTCGGGAGGTGCGCCACTGCACGCGGTCGGGAGGCCCAACCCGGGTCGGGTCGGGAGGTACGCCACTGCGCGCGGTCGGGCGGTCCGCCGGTTCCCGTCTTCGGGTCCGCCCACACGATCGCCCCCAACCCTCCGGCCGCGCCTTCATACCCCCTCCCCCTACGCCGATCGTTGTCCCGGGTGTGGCGTCCGTATGGTGATCCGGCTCCATCGTCGTGGAAAGCGCGTGTCCTACGGGCTATTAATCCCACTTAGCGGCCTACCGTTGGCGAGTGGAGCAACACGAAGCGCGCGCACCTCAGCACACCCCGTCCCGGACCGGGCGTCCGGCCGCGGGGCGGGCCGTCGGGAACCGCCCCGCGGCGGCGCCCCCCGTCGTCGGCGGCGGCCGGCCCCCGGCGAAGGCCGCACAGAGCGGTCAGGCCGCACAGAGCGGTCGGGCCGCGCAGGACGGTCGGGCCGCGCAGGGCGGACGCGGCGCCCGAGGCGCGCAGGGCGGCGCCGGGGATGGTCAGGCCGCACCAGGCTCTCGGGACGCTCAGGTCGCGCCGGACGCCGGGCCCGCGATCGCCGAGACCTCGACCGTCTACCGGGCGGGCGCCCGCCGCGTGCTGCCCGGGCCGCTCGCCGCGCTGGTCCGCAGGCTGCCTGCGGCCAAGCTGACCGGCCTGGGCTGCGCGCTGCTGACCACGCTCGCGCTGCTGGTCATGGCCTTCCTGGACCGGCTGCTGGCGGGCGGCTCGCCGACCGTGTACGGCGTCTGCTTCGTGCTGGCGGGGGCCGCGGGCGCACTGTGGGTACGCCCGTACGACCTGGTCGTCGCGCCGGTCACGCTGCCGATCGCGTACACGGTGGGCTGCCTCCCCGTCGCCGGCGCCGGCGGCTCGGGCAGCCTGCTGATGGGCGTCTTCACCGTCCTGGCGGTGAACGCCGGCTGGCTCTACCTCGGTACCGCCCTCAGCGTGCTGCTCGTCGGATTCCGGAAGTGCCTGCTCATCCTCCGACGGCGGGCGCAGCGTCCGGACGTCCGCCAGGACCGGGATCGGCGGCCCCGAGACCGGCGTCCTGGCCCGGAGCGGGAGCGGCGGCAGTCGGGTCGCAAGCCCGCCGGGCGGCCATTGCGGCCCCAACGATCCCCGCGTTGTTCTGAAGCTGCGCAGGCACGATCTCAGCCTTGACGCCCTTGATCAGCGGCAGGAACTTGTGGGACTTCCGGCTCACCCCGCCGCCGATCACGAAGAGCTGGGGCGTGAAGAGCATCTCGACGTGGCGGAGGTACTTCTGGAGCCGGTGCGCCCAGTCGTGCCAGCTCAGGTCCTCCTCGTCCTTGACCCGGGTGGAGGCGCGGGTCTCGGCGTCGTGACCGTCCAGTTCGAGGTGGCCGAGCTCGGTGTTGGCGACGAGCTGCCCGTCGGTGAAGAGGGCGCTGCCGATGCCGGTGCCCAGGGTCAGCATGATGACCGTGCCCATGCGCCCGCGGGCCGCGCCGAAATGCATTTCCGCGAGGCCCGCGGCGTCCGCGTCGTTCAACACGGTGACCGGGCAGTTGCCGGCCTCGCCGGCGAGCCGGGAGGTCAGCAGCGCCGCGGCGTCGGTGCCGATCCAGGCTTTGTCGACATTGGCGGCCGAGCGGGTCACGCCACCGGTGACCACGCCGGGGAACGTCACCCCGACCGGTCCCGACCAGCCGAAATGCTCCACGACCTGCTGGACGCCGTCGGCGACCGCGTCCGGGGTGGCCGGGTGCGGGGTGAGCACCTTGAAGCGCTCCTCCGCCGGCTCGCCGCTTTCCAGGTCCACGGGCGCACCCTTGATGCCCGACCCGCCGATGTCCACGCCGAATACGTTCATGGATGAAAGGCTAGGCGGGGAGAGGCCGGCTCACCCGCCAAAAGGCGAACCGGCCGCCGTCCGTCCGTACGGAGCGGGGATGCGGAGCCGCGGTGCGGTCACTCCGCCGCGGCGGACCCGTCCTCCGTGGCCGACTTCGCCTCCGCGCGCAGGTCGCGGCGGAGCTCCTTGGGCAGCGAGAAGTGGATGGACTCGGTGGCGGAGGTGACGGTCTCCACGTCCTCGTAGCCGCGCTGGGCCAGCCACTCCAGTACGCCCTCGACGAGGACCTCCGGGACGGAGGCGCCCGAGGTGACGCCGACCGTGCCGACGCCCTCCAGCCAGGCCTCGTCGATCTCCTCGGCGCCGTCGACCAGGTGCGCGTCCTTGGCGCCGGCGCCGAGGGCGACCTCGACCAGGCGGACGGAGTTGGAGGAGTTCTTGGAGCCGACGACGATGACGAGGTCGGAGTCGGCACCCATCTGCTTCACGGCCGTCTGGCGGTTCTGCGTGGCGTAGCAGATGTCGTCGCTGGGCGGGGAGAGGAGGTTGGGGTAGCGGCCCTTGAGGGCGTCGACCGTCTCCATGGTCTCGTCGACCGAAAGGGTGGTCTGGGAGAGCCAGACGACCTTCTCCGGGTCCCGGACCTCGACGTTCTGCACGTCGTCCGGGCCGTCGACCAGGGTGATGTGCTCGGGGGCCTCGCCGCTGGTGCCGATGACCTCTTCGTGGCCCTCGTGGCCGATCAGGAGGATGTCGTAGTCCTCCTTGGCGTACCGGACGGCTTCCTTGTGGACCTTGGTGACGAGCGGGCAGGTGGCATCGATGGTGGCGAGCTTGCCGCGCTTGGCCTCGTCGTGGACGACCGGCGCGACGCCGTGCGCGGAGAAGATCACGATGTTGCCCGGGGGCACCTCCGCCGTCTCGTCGACGAAGATCGCACCCTTCTTCTCCAGCGTCTTGACCACGTATTTGTTGTGGACGATCTCGTGGCGCACGTAGACGGGCGCGCCGTACTGCTCCAGGGCCTTCTCGACGGCGATGACGGCTCGGTCCACGCCGGCGCAGTATCCACGGGGGGCGGCGAGGAGGACGCGGCGGGAAGTCGGGGTGGTCATGGTCCCCATCGTACGGGGCCGAGTGGCGTCCTACGGAAGGCCTGGCCAGAGGTGCGGACGGCGCGTTACGGGGCATATGTCCGCACGGCAGGGCGGCTTGCCCGAAACGACCGTACGGCCGACGATCATGTGACACCGCCGATCCCCGGCGGCGTCATGCCAGGCCGCCGATCGCCGGCGGCCCGTTCGTTCTGCAGAGGTGTCCGCCATGCCCCCCACGGCCGATCCGCAGCCCCCCGCCGGCGGCGCTCCCGATGCCCACGGCCCCCATGGCGCCGACGGCCCTGACGGCCCCGCCGGCGCCACCCCGGCCGCCGGGGGACGGCTGCGGCGGACGCTGTCCTTCCGGGACCTGATCGTCTACGGCCTGCTGTTCATCGCCCCGATGGCGCCGGTCGGCATCTTCGGCACGCTGCAGGCCAAGTCGCACGGCGCGATCACGATCGTGTACGTCGTCGCGACGATCGCGATGGCGTTCACGGCGTACTCGTACGCGCAGATGGTGCGGGTCGCCCCGCAGGCCGGCTCGGTCTTCACCTACGCCCGGCTCGGGCTGGGCGAGGGCGCGGGCTTCGTCGCGGGCTGGATGGCGATGCTGGACTACCTGCTGATCCCGGCGGTGGCGTACCTCTTCTCGGGGATCGCGCTGCACTCCCTGGTGCCGGCGGTGCACCAGTGGATCTGGACGGCGGTGGCGGTCGTCGTGACCACGCTGCTGAACCTGTGGGGCGTACGGACCGCCGCCGTGGTGGGCTTCCTGGTGCTGGCCATGGAGATCGCGGTGCTGGTGGTCTTCGTCGTGGTGGCGGTGTGGGTGCTCGCGACGGACGGCGCGCAGCGCGGCTGGGCGGTGCCGTTCACGGGTGAGGGCGGCTTCTCCACGAGCGCGGTGCTGGCGGCGGTGTCGGTGGCGGTGCTCTCGTACCTGGGCTTCGACGCCATCGCCGCGTTCGCCGAGGAGACCGAGGAGGGGCGGCCCACGAAGGACGGCGGGCGCCGGCCGGGCAGCGGCCGGGTGGCACGGGCCGTGCTGACGTGCCTGGTGGTGGCCGGTGTGCTGTTCGCCGTGCAGACGTACCTCGCGGCGCTGCTGGCCCCGATGTCGGCGGCCGAGCTGGCGGCGAAGCCGGCCGAGCAGGGCGACGCCTTCTACGCGACGGCGAACGCGGCGGCCGGCGAGTGGCTGCAGAAGCTGGTCGCGGCGAGCAAGGCGATCGGCGCGGCGTTCGCGGCGCTGGCCGGGCAGGCGGCGGCCGGGCGGCTGCTGTTCGCGATGGCGCGGGACCGGCGGCTGCCGGGGGCGATGGCGAAGGTCGACGCCGGGAGCGGGGTGCCGCGCCGGGCGCTGCTGGGCGCGGCCGTGGTGACGCTGGTCGCGGCGGTCTGGGCGGCGCGCCGGGACGACGGCCTGGACCACCTGTCCTCGATCGTGAACGTCGGGGCGCTGACGGCCTTCGGGCTGCTGCACGCGTCGGTGATCGGCTACTTCTGGCTGCGCAAGCGGGCCGCCTCGCCGAACCTGCTGAGCCATGTGATCGTCCCGCTGCTGGGGCTCGCGGTGGTGGTCGCGGTGATCGTCGAGGCGTCCCCCACGGCCCAGGTCGTCGGCGGCGTGTGGCTGGTGATCGGGCTGGTGGTGCTGGCGGTGCAGTACGCACGCGGCCGGGGCGCCCCCCGCACCGGCTGAGGGCGGCCAGCGTGAGAGCCATCCCTGTCCCACTCGCGCCGTCCCGGAGTCGCGAACCCATGGGACGCACACAAGAAGGTAGGGGCGCGTAGGGGTCGGACTGTCGGTCCCCGCCGATACGCTCGATCCCATGGCTCTACAGACGTCCGCAGAGGCGCCCCTCCCCGTCGGCCAGGTGTCGCGGCTCATCGGCGGGTGGATCGACCGGCTCGGCGCGGTGTGGGTCGAGGGGCAGATCACCCAGCTCTCCCGGCGGCCCGGCGCGGGCGTCGTCTTCATGACGCTGCGCGACCCGTCGCACGACATCTCGGTGAGCGTGACGTGCTACCGCCAGGTCTTCGACAAGGTCGCGGACGTGATCAGCGAGGGCGCCCGGGTCGTCGTGCACGCGAAGCCCGAGTGGTACGCGCCGCGCGGCCAGCTCTCGCTGCGGGCCGCGGAGATCAAGCCGGTGGGCGTCGGCGAGCTGCTGGCGCGGCTGGAGATGCTGAAGAAGGCGCTGGCCGCCGAGGGGCTGTTCGCGGCGGAGCGCAAGCGCCCGCTGCCGTTCCTGCCGCAGCTGATCGGGCTGGTCTGCGGCCGGGCGAGCGCGGCGGAGCGGGACGTCCTGGAGAACGCCCGGCACCGCTGGCCGGCCGTCCGTTTCGAGGTGCGCAACGTCGCGGTGCAGGGCGTGCACGCGGTCCCGCAGGTGATCGAGGCGGTACGGGAGCTGGACGCCCGGCCGGACGTGGACGTGATCATCGTGGCGCGCGGCGGCGGCAGCGTGGAGGACCTGCTGCCGTTCTCCGACGAGCAGCTCGTACGGACCGTGGGCGAGGCCCGTACGCCGGTCGTGTCGGCGATCGGGCACGAGCCGGACAGCCCGCTGCTGGACCTGGTCGCGGACCTGCGCGCGTCGACGCCGACGGACGCGGCGAAGAAGGTCGTGCCGGACGTGGGCGAGGAGCTGGCCCGCATCCAGCAGCTGCGGGAGCGCGCGCTGCGCTCGGTCACCGGCTTGCTGGACCGCGAGGAGCGCGGCCTGGCCGGTGCGCTGAACCGTCCGTGCATACGGGAGCCGCACCGCATGGTGGACGCGCGCGAGGAGCAGGTCACCGCCCTGCTGGAGCGCGGCCGGCGCACGCTGGGCCATCTGCTGGACCGGGCCGACTCCGAGCTGACGCACACCCTGGCGCGGGTGGTGGCGCTCTCCCCCAAGGCCACCCTGGAGCGGGGGTACGCCGTGCTGCAGCGCGCGGACGGCACCGCGGTCCGGGCGCCGGAGGAGGTCGCCGAGGGCGAGGAGCTGCGGGCCCGGGTGGCGGACGGCGACTTCACGGTCCGTCGTACGGACGGCGCTGTCACACCCCGCACTTAGGCTGGGGTCCATGGCCAAGGCGAAGACGGACACGGGCATGGAGACGGACGGCGCGGCGGGTGCCGGTGCCGCGGGGGCGCCGGACGTGACGTCCACGCTCGGGTACGAGCAGGCGCGGGACGAGCTGATCGAGGTGGTCCGCAGCCTGGAGGCGGGCGGCACGACGCTGGAGGAGTCGCTCGCGCTGTGGGAGCGCGGCGAGGAGCTGGCGAAGGTGTGCCGGCGCTGGCTGGACGGGGCCCGGGCCCGGCTGGACGCGGCGCTGGCGGAGGAAGCGGACGAGGCCGAGGAGGCGACGGAGGGCTGAGGGCCGGGGGCCGAGCCCGGTCTTTCGGCGGCAGTGGCCTCCCGAACCCTTCGCGGCGCAGGCATGTGAAACCGCTCACAATTGTCCTGCTTTAGTTGAAACTTAATCTATCTTGGTTAGAGTGGAGGGTGTACGACCGGACCGCTCCGGCCCGGAACCACCACGAATCACCGAGGTGCCCTCCATGACTCTCGCCCTTGACGCCGCCGCTGCTGACCTCCTTTTCCGTGAGGCCCAGACCGCCAACACGTTCACGGACGAGCCGGTCACCGACGAGCAGGTTCAGGCCATCTACGACCTGGTGAAGTTCGCCCCGACCGCCTTCAACCAGTCGCCGCTGCGCCTGACGCTGGTCCGCTCCGAGGACGCCCGCAAGCGCCTCGTCGAGCACGCCATGGGCGCCAACGGCCCGAAGACGCTGTCGGCCCCGCTGACCGTCATCCTCTCCGTGGACCTCGACTTCCACGAGAAGCTGCCGACGCTGTTCCCGCACGCCCCGGGCATCAAGGACACCTTCTTCTCCGAGGCCGCCGTGCGCGAGGTCGCCGGTACCCAGAACGCCACCCTGCAGGCGGGCTACTTCATCCTCGGCGTCCGCGCCGCCGGCCTGGCCGCCGGCCCGATGACCGGCTTCGACTTCACCGCCATCGACAAGGAGTTCTTCGGCGACGGCAAGCAGAAGTCCTTCATGGTCATCAACATCGGCAAGCCGGGCACCGACGCCTTCTTCCCGCGCTCCCCGCGCCTGTCCTTCGAGGACGCCGTCGCCACCGTCTGAGCCACGGCCGGCACGCGCATCGCGTACAGCAGGAGGCCGCCGCACCCGCTCCGGGTGCGGCGGCCTCTTCGTGCGTGTGCGGCGGCCTCTTCGTATGTGCGGCGCGAGAGTGCGACCGTGGGTTCTCGTCCTGCTACTTCACTTCTCGTTCTTCGCCTGCAGCTACTTCTCGTTCTTCGCCTTCAGCGCGCCCGCCAGCTCCGCGAGGCCGTCGTAGGAGGCGGTGCCGGTGACGACCGTGGTGTGGCCGGACTCCTTGCGCACCAGGGCCTTGTACGTGTCGCCCTTGTACTGGTCCCAGCGGACGCCGTCGACCTTCCGGGCGCCGCCGGCCGGGGTGGCGTTCAGCGTGACCTTCTTGATGAAGTCGCGGGCCGGGGCGTCGCTCTGCTCGACCGCCGCGTACTGGTCCTTCGGGTCCAGGAAGCCCAGGTGCCAGGCGCCGCCCTTGCCGTCGTCGTCCGCCTCGTACGAGACGGAGGTGGCCCGCCAGCCCTTGGCCAGGCCCTCGGGCGCGGCGACCGGGTACGGGGCCGCGCGCCGGGCGGTCGCGAGCTCGACGCGGTAGCCGACGGTCTTCACCGCCGTCTGCTCCGCGCTCTTGCTGTCGTCGTGCGGGATGAAGAGATAGATCGCCGCGACGACGATGCCGATCACGGCCATCGACAGGACCATGTCCCGCACCGTTTGCTTGCCTCGCATACCAGCCACGCCCTCTATGGTCCCCCATGCCGGGAACGCATCGGACAAGACCCCCGCATCGGCCACGTCCGGGCCGCGCGCACGGCTCCGCGAGGCCGGCGAGCGGTGCTCATCCGTGGGGCGCCCTGCTCATTTTCTCGACATAGCGATAAGGTCGAGCGAACCCTCACCTAACCGGCCGTCGCCGTACAGAAAGGTGCGCTCCGATGACCGAGCATCATCTGCCGTCCCCGCTGGAGGTCAGCCCCGAGGCCCCCGACCGCAACCTCGCCCTGGAGCTGGTCCGGGTCACCGAGGCGGGTGCGATGGCGTCCGGCCGCTGGGTCGGCCGCGGCGACAAGAACGGCGCGGACGGCGCCGCGGTCAAGGCCATGCGGGCCCTGATCCACACCGTCTCGATGAACGGCGTCGTCGTCATCGGCGAAGGCGAGAAGGACCAGGCGCCGATGCTGTTCAACGGCGAGCGCGTGGGCGACGGGACCGGCCCGGAGTGCGACGTGGCCGTGGACCCCGTGGACGGCACCACGCTGACGGCCAAGGGCATGGCCAACGCCGTCTCCGTCATGGCCGTCGCCGAGCGCGGCTCCATGTTCGATCCGTCCGCGGTGTTCTACATGGACAAGCTGGTCACCGGCCCCGAGGCGGCGGACTTCGTCGACATCAACGCCCCGGTCGGCGTGAACATCCGCCGCATCGCCAAGGCGAAGAAGTCCAGCCCCGAAGACGTCACCGTCGTCGTCCTGGACCGCCCCCGCCACGAGGGCATCGTCAAGGAGATCCGCGAGGCCGGCGCCCGCATCCGATTCATCGCCGACGGCGACGTGGCCGGCGCGATCATGGCCGTACGTGAAGGCACCGGCGTGGACCTGCTGCTGGGCATCGGCGGTACGCCCGAGGGCATCATCACGGCCTGCGCGATCAAGTGCCTGGGCGGCACGATCCAGGCCAAGCTGTGGCCCAAGGACGACGAGGAGCGGCAGCGCGCGATCGACGCGGGCCACGACCTGGACCGGGTGCTGCACACCGACGACCTGGTCAGCGGCGAGAACGTGTTCTTCGTCGCCACCGGCATCACCGACGGCGAGCTGCTGCGCGGCGTCCGCTACCGCGCGGAGACCGCCACGACCCAGTCGCTGGTCATGCGCTCCAAGTCCGGCACGATCCGGCAGATCGACTCCGAGCACCGGCTCTCCAAGCTGCGCGCCTACAGCTCGATCGACTTCGAGCGGCCCAGCTGAGGCACCGCTCCCTACGCCCGACGGCCCGGTGCCCCGCCGCTGATGCGGTGGGGCACCGGGCCGTCGGGATCCGTACGGCATTCAGCCCGCGGCGGGCATGTGGGCCGCGCGCTGCAACTCGGCGTCGCGGCGCCGGCGGCGGGCCAGGACGACCCGGCGCTCGGCGGCGGTCAGGCCGCCCCAGACGCCGTACGGCTCGGGCTGGAGCAGCGCGTGCTCACGGCACTCGATCATCACGGGGCAGCGGGCACAGACCCGCTTCGCGGCTTCTTCCCTGGCCAGACGGGCAGCTGTCGGCTCCTTCGACGGCGCGAAGAAGAGTCCGGCCTCGTCCCGTCGGCACACCGCCTCGGAGTGCCAGGGGCCGGCCTCGTCCCGAGCGGGCACTCGCTGGGCGGGCACGACGGCGGCGTCCTGCAGGGGCTGATGCGGTAGCAGCACGGTCTACTCCTGACGACGGCTCGGCGATTTCAGTCACCACTTGCCCGTCTCGCTGCGCACGACGTTTCGCACACCCCGCAGCCGTACGAGAGACGATGCACCAGCCCTACCCGCTGTACGCGGCTCTATGCACACCGTGGCGTTCGGTTTGAAAGCAGCGTCGGATGCGGCGCGCCTTACAGATGCGTCCTACCTGCGGTCCGGCCGACGCCTCAGTGACCCAGGTGCCGGCGCCGGCGCTCGCGCAACGCGCTGTGCAGATCCCGCACCCACTTGCCGCGCTTCGGCTTCGCCTCGACGCTGCCGAGCAGCGCGAAACCGCCCACCGTGATCACCGGGGCCGCCGGGTCGTCCGACTCCTCCGACCGGGTCTCGAAGGAGCCGAGGACGCCGGAGCCGCCGCCGCGCAGCGTCACGTTCTCCGGCACCCGGATGTCCACGCTGCCGAAGATCGAGGTGGCCTGGATGTGCAGATGCTGCCGCGTGAAGATCGCCTCGGTCAGGTCGATCTCGACCGAGCCGAAGATCGCGACCGCGGTGATCCGGGCCGGCGCCCGCCAGCGGCCCGCGCGCACGGCTGCGCCGAAAACCCCGACGAGGTGGGCGTCCGCGGGCGCACCCGCCGTCTCCGGGGCGTACGACGGGGCGGCCTCCCGGCGCTCCCGCGCGCCGTCCCGCGCCGCCGGCAGGTCGCTGATCAGCGGCTCCAGCTCGCCCATGGTCTTGGCGCGGTAGACGCCGTCGATGCGCTCGGCGTGCTCCTCGGCGTCCAGCCGCCCCTCGGCCAGCGCCTCGCGCAGGATCGCGGCGATGCGGTCCCGGTCCGCATCGGAGGCCCGGATGGCGGCCTCGGCGACCGGGGCCGGTGCGGGTTTGGTGAGATCCACGGGTGCGGGGCGCTGTCCCCCGTTGTCTGTTGCGTCCACGTCAGCAGCGTAGCGAAACGCGATAGATCGCGACCAGGGGACAGCGCCAACCGTCACTTCTCCGGGCAGAACCGCTGCGGCGCGTGGCCGCGGGTGGTGGCCCGGACGCAGCCGCCGGGCAGCCCCTTGTACGCCTCGGTGCCGAAGTTCGCGGTCACGGTGAGGCCGGCGCTGCCGCCGAAGGTGGTCCGCTGCACCGAGCGGTCGGCGGTGAGCGTACGGAAGTCCGTCATCGCCTCCGTGCCGCCGGCCTGTTGGATGCCCGCGAAGAACCGCTGCAGCTCGGCGATCTCCTTGCCGTGCGCGTCCAGCACCTTGCCGTCGAGCGCGAGGTTCACCGGTGTGTTGTAGAGCATGGCGAGCAGCGCGCGGTCCCGCTTCTGCTCCGGGAGCTTGTAGAGGGGCAGCTCCCAGCGGTCCGTGCTGACCACCGAGTCGTGCAGCACCGTCTCGTACAGCGGCACCCGGTACGCGGGGTCGAACATGGCCTTGGCGACGGACGCGTCGAGCTTCGCCGGCTTGAAGAACATGCCGGGCCGTCCCTTGGGCCAGTAGCCGCCCCAGGTCTCCTTGTCCCGCTCGGCCTTCCACAGGCCGTCGTGGACCGGCGTGCTGGAGCCGTGGCTGAAGTCGAGGACCTGGTTCGCCCAGGAGCCCGCCGACTCCGAGCCCAGGACGAGCGGCCGGCCGCCGGTGAGGGCGCCGCCGGACACCCCGCGCATCCGCTGGAGGCGGTTCGCGCGGTCCTTCGCCTGCGTCATCGGGTGGCCGGGCGTGTGGTCGCGGAAGAGCTCGCCGGTGGCGTCCACGTCGAGGAAGTAGCTGTGCACGCCGTTCGCCGACATGTCCCGTACCCGGTCGGCGAGGTAGTGGTGGCCCGGCTCGGCAGCGGCGAGGGCCTGGGAGCTGAGGTAGCAGCCGCGGCCCCCGAAGCCGCCGACGGGCTTGCCGTCCGCGTCGTGCACGCACCCGTCCGGCCACACCCGGTCCGGCCACTTCGCCACGCTGGTGTCGGCGCTCTTCGGGTCCTGAGCGTTGTCCCAGCTGTCGTACGGGCCGACGAGGTAGCCGGCCTTCTGCGCGGCGGCGACGGCCTCCTTCGACATGGGGTCGCCGTCGGCGTCGTAGCCGAACCACATCCGGGAGATGCCGAGCTTCTTCAGCCGCGCGACGGTCTCCTTGCTGCGGCCGTCGCCCCACACGTAGGCGTGCGGGGCGCCGATCAACTTGGCGACCTCGGGGTTCTTGCGGATCTTCGCCTTCAAGCTGCCGAGCTGCCCCTTCGAGGCGAGGTAGCGGCGGTAGTCCTTGGCCGCGGCGACCGGCGAGCCGTCGGTCAGCGAGAGGGCCACGGTGTAGTCGCCCGTGCCGTCGGCGCGGCGGAAGTCGTGGCTGGCGGCGGTGTGCAGCCGCCCGCCCTGGGAGACGAACCGCACATTGGTGCCCAGGTCGGTGGGGACGAGGGTGCTGACCCCGTGGTCGCCCGCCGTGGTGCCCCAGAAGGGCATCGTCAGGTCCTTGAGGTCGATGCCGTCCTCGCCGGTCAGCCCGGCCTGCTCCGAGTTCCAGAAGGTGTCGGCCGCGGGGATGCGCAGCCCCTCGCCGCGGGGCAGTTCGTAGGCCGTGCCCCGCGGCTGGGCGGCGCCCCCGGCGGGCCAGGCGATGCTGCCGTCCTTCGTTGCGTGCATGCGCACGACCAGTCGCCCGTCGCGGGCCGCGACCGAGACGTCGAGGCCGCGGTCGGGGTAGGACCAGCGCGCGGTGGCGCCGTGGCGGGTCACCGGGGAGACGGTGCCCAGCGGCTCCCCCGCCGCCGCGGAGAGCTCGGACTCGGTGCCGCTCGCCGTACGGGCGGTGATCCGCATCGTGCGGGGGTCCACGTGCGCCTCGCCGCCCTTGATGCGCAGCGCGACCGTGCCGCTGTCGTCGTTGCCGGGCGCCGCGGGCCCGGCGTACGCCTGGAGGGCCGTGAACGTGCTCGCGGTCAGCGCGGTACCGGCCAGCGCGGCGAGCGCGGCCCGCCGCTTCCGGGAGCCTGTCGCAGCTTTCAGGAAACGTGTCATGCGACGGCACTGTGCGCGCGGCTTCTAAGGGAGTTATAAGAGGCGCCCGGGGCCGCCTCGCCCGGGCCAGGACCGGGTGAGCCTTACCTCACAGCCGCGACCGCCGTACGGGGTTCTAAGGTGTTGAGGCTGCCGTTGATGACAGCGAAGTCACCGTCCAGTGAGGATTATCCGTAATGTCCGCCTCTTCCCGCCCGACCCTCCCGGACTCTTCCCGCCCGGCCCTCCCGGACTCTTCCCGCCCGGCCCTCCCGGCATTCGCCTATACCGACCTCCTGCCCACGGGCGAGGACAAGACCGAGTACCGCCTCGTCACGTCGGAGGGTGTCAGCACCTTCGAGGCCGACGGTCGGACGTTCCTCAAGGTCGAGCCGGAGGCGCTGCGCAAGCTCGCCGCCGAGGCGATGCACGACATCGCGCACTACCTGCGCCCGACGCACCTCGCGCAGCTGCGGAAGATCCTGGACGACCCGGAGGCCTCGGCCAACGACCGCTTCGTCGCACTGGACCTGCTGAAGAACGCCAACATCGCGGCGGCCGGCGTGCTCCCGATGTGCCAGGACACCGGCACCGCCATCGTCATGGGCAAGCGCGGCCAGAACGTGCTGACCCAGGGCGGCGACGAGGAGGCCCTCTCCCGCGGCATCTACGACGCGTACACCAAGCTCAACCTGCGCTACTCCCAGATGGCCCCGCTGACCATGTGGGACGAGAAGAACACCGGCTCGAACCTGCCGGCCCAGATCGAGCTGTACGCGAACGACGGTGACGCGTACAAGTTCCTCTTCATGGCCAAGGGCGGCGGCTCGGCCAACAAGTCCTTCCTCTTCCAGGAGACCAAGGCGGTCCTCAACGAGGCCTCCATGATGAAGTTCCTGGAGCAGAAGATCCGCTCGCTCGGCACGGCCGCCTGCCCGCCCTACCACCTCGCGATCGTGGTCGGCGGCACCTCCGCCGAGTACGCGCTGAAGACCGCGAAGTACGCCTCCGCGCACTACCTCGACGAGCTGCCCACCGAGGGCTCCCCCACCGGCCACGGCTTCCGTGACACCGAGCTGGAGGAGAAGGTCTTCGAGCTGACGCAGAAGATCGGGATCGGCGCGCAGTTCGGCGGCAAGTACTTCTGCCACGACGTGCGCGTGGTGCGCCTGCCGCGGCACGGCGCGTCCTGCCCGGTCGCCATCGCGGTGTCCTGCTCCGCCGACCGCCAGGCCGTCGCGAAGATCACCGCCGAGGGCGTCTTCCTGGAGCAGCTGGAGACCGACCCGGCGCGCTTCCTGCCGGAGACCACGGACGAGCAGCTGACCGAGGGCGCGGGCGCCGACCTGGACGCGGTGAAGATCGACCTGAACCGGCCGATGGACGACGTGCTCGCCGAGCTGACCAAGCACCCGGTCAAGACCCGGCTGTCGCTGACCGGCACGCTGGTCGTGGCGCGCGACATCGCGCACGCCAAGATCAAGGAGCGGCTGGACGCCGGCGAGGAGATGCCGGAGTACCTGAAGAACCACCCGGTCTACTACGCCGGCCCGGCCAAGACGCCCGAGGGTTACGCGTCCGGCTCCTTCGGCCCGACGACGGCCGGCCGGATGGACGCGTACGTCGAGCAGTTCCAGGCGGCCGGCGGCTCGAAGATCATGCTGGCCAAGGGCAACCGCTCCCAGCAGGTCACCGACGCCTGCCACGCGCACGGCGGCTTCTACCTCGGCTCCATCGGCGGCCCCGCGGCCCGCCTCGCCCAGGACTGCATCAAGAAGGTCGAGGTCCTGGAGTACGAGGAGCTCGGCATGGAGGCGGTCTGGCGGATCGAGGTCGAGGACTTCCCGGCGTTCATCGTCGTGGACGACAAGGGCAACGACTTCTTCACCGACCCGGCCCCGGCCCCGACCTTCACCAGCATCCCGGTCCGCACCGGAAGCTGATCGCTCCGCCCCGTCTCTCGCACCGAGGGCCCGGCCACACTGTGGCCGGGCCCTCGGCCGCGTCCGCGGCGACCGGAAGCCTCCACAGCGGTGAGCGCCAGGCAGTTACATGCACCGGCCACCGGCATCCCCGTTCGGGTGATCTCCAACCGTACGACTGCCGTAGGCATATGCCCCCGGTTTGACTGGCGTCATGGTCAAAGCTCAACACGAGGCCCACCACCGGGCGTTCCAAGAGATCCCGCAGCTCTTCAGACGAGCCTTCGACCTCCTGGAACTGCCCGATCCGGGGGACGCCGAGGTGACGGTCCTCCCCTGCGACGTCACCGAGTTCCAGCCGGTCGAGCGGCGCGTGGACACGCTGTTACACCTGAAGTGCCCGGACGGACGCGTTTACCTGCTGATCGTCGAAGCCCAGTCCAAGAAGGACCCCGAGAAGGCTCTGAACTGGGCCTATTACCTGAGCTACCTGGGCAGCAGATACAAGAAGCACCGCCCGGTGCACCACCCCGTACTGCTCGTCGTCTGCCGTGACAAGCAGACCGCCGACTGGGCGGCCGGCCCCTTCCCGCTCGGGCTTCCCGGGAAGCCGAACCTTCTCGTGTCGCCCTTCGTTCTCGGGCCGGACAACGTGCCCGTCATCACGGACGTCACCCGCGCGGCGGCGGATCTGCCGCTCGCCGTGTTCTCCGCGCTGACGCACAGTGCCGACGACCGCATCGGTGAAATACTGGAAATCCTGGCCACCGCGCTGAAGAAGGCCCCCGACGACAGCACCACCCTCTACGCCGAACTCACCGCGAGCGGCCTGGACAACTCCCCGGCGGCCGCACTCTGGAGGCAACTGATGGGAACCCGGCTCTTCGACTTCCAGAACAGCACGACCTGGGTCGCCGAGGGATTTCGCGAGCAAGGCCGCCGGGAAGCCCGGGCCGAAGTGCTGCTCCGGGTCCTGGAGGTGCGCGACATTCCCCTGACCGACGACGAGCGGGAGCGCATCGCCTCCTGCCAGGACAGTGAGCGCCTGGACCTCTGGTTCGGGCGCGCCCTCATCGCCACCACCACGAACGAGGTCTTCGGCGAACCCGCCGAGGAGTGACCTCCTGCGGGGAATGCCCGGTCCTGTGCGCGACGCTGGTCGTCATGGAGGTGCACCCACGATGAGCGACAGCACTGAGTACAGGACCGAGCACGACTCCATGGGCGAGGTACGGGTCCCGGCCGACGCCAAGTGGCGGGCCCAGACCCAGCGCGCGGTGGAGAATTTCCCGATTTCCGGGCAGCGGCTGGAGCGGGCCCACATCGAGGCGTTGGCCCGCATCAAGGCCGCGGCGGCCAAGGTCAACGCCGAGCTGGGGGTGGTGGACGCGGACGTCGCGCGGGCGATCCAGGAGGCCGCGGCGGAGGTCGCCGACGGCCGTTGGGACGACCATTTTCCCGTCGACGTCTTCCAGACCGGGTCCGGGACCTCTTCCAACATGAACACCAATGAGGTGCTGGCCACGCTTGCCACCGAGCGGCTGGGCCGGGACGTGCACCCCAACGACCACGTCAACGCCAGCCAGTCCTCCAACGACGTCTTCCCGTCCTCGATTCATATCGCCGCCACCGCGGCCGTCACCGCTGACCTGATCCCCGCTCTGGAGCACCTGGCCGAAGCGCTGGAGCGCAAGGCCGAGGAGTTCAAGGAGGTCGTGAAGTCGGGGCGGACGCACCTGATGGACGCCACGCCCGTGACGCTGGGGCAGGAGTTCGGCGGGTACGCGGCGCAGGTCCGGTACGGCGTGGAGCGGCTGACCGCCTCGCTGCCCCGGCTGGCCGAACTGCCGCTGGGCGGCACGGCGGTGGGCACCGGCATCAACACCCCGCCCGGCTTCGCCGCCGCGGTCATCCGGGAGGTGGCGCGGGCGACCGGGCTGCCGCTGACCGAGGCGCGGAACCACTTCGAGGCGCAGGGTGCGCGGGACGGCATCGTGGAGACCAGCGGCCAGCTGCGCACCATCGCGGTCGGGCTGACGAAGATCGCGAATGATCTGCGGTGGATGGCTTCCGGGCCGCGCACCGGCCTCGCGGAGATCGCCCTGCCGGACCTGCAGCCCGGCTCCTCGATCATGCCGGGGAAGGTCAACCCGGTCATTCCCGAGGCGGCGCTGATGGTGGCGGCGCAGGTGACGGGGAACGACGCGACGGTGGCCGCCGCGGGCGCGGCGGGCAACTTCGAGCTGAACGTCATGCTGCCGGTCATCGCCAAGAACGTCCTGGAGTCGGTGCGACTTCTGGCCAATGTCGCGCGGCTGCTGGCGGACCGTACGGTCGACGGCATCACGGCCAACGCCGAGCGGGCCCGCGAGTACGCCGAGTCCTCCCCTTCGGTCGTCACTCCGCTCAACAAGTACATCGGCTACGAGGAAGCGGCGAAGGTGGCCAAGAAGTCGCTGGCCGAGCGGAAGACCATCCGCGAGGTGGTGATCGAGTCCGGATACGTCGAGCGCGGCGCGCTGACCGAGGCCCAGCTGGACGAGGCGCTGGACGTGCTGCGCATGACGCATCCGTGACGGTCGCTGCGGCCCACGTCACGGCGGTGCGGCGATTCCGCCCCTAAGATCTGCGCATGACAGCGGATACGGTGGAGACAAGGGACGGGCATACGTCCGGTATCGCGCGCTGGGCGCCGGGCGAGCACATTCTGTGGCGCTATCGCGGTAATGCCACCGACCGGTTCCACATCTGCCGACCCGTCACCGTCGTCCAGGACACCGACGAGCTGCTCGCCGTCTGGCTGGCGCCGGGCACCGACTGCGTCAAGCCGGTGCTCGCGGACGGCACTCCGGTCGCCCGTGAGCCGCTGGCCAGCCGGTACACCAAGCCGCGGCGCGTGGTGCGGGACCGCTGGTTCGGCACCGGTGTCCTGAAGCTGGCCCGGCCCGGTGAGCCGTGGTCGGTGTGGCTCTTCTGGGAGCGCGGCTGGCAGTTCAAGAACTGGTACGTCAACTTGGAGGAGCCGCGCCGCCGCTGGGCCGGCGGCGTGGACTCCGAGGACCACTTCCTGGACATCGCGGTCTACCCGGACCGGCACTGGGAGTGGCGGGACGAGGACGAGTTCGCGCAGGCGCAGACCGACGGGCTGATGCCCGCCGCGCAGGCCGAGGACGTGCGCGCGGCGGGCCGCTCCGCGGTGCAGCGGATCACCGAGTGGGGCGCGCCGTTCGCGGACGGCTGGGAGCACTGGCGGCCGGACCCGCAGTGGACCCTGCCGGCGCTGCCGAAGGACTGGGGCCGGGTGCCCGGCCGCTCCTCCGCGTGAGCGACCTCGCGGCGAAAAAGCGGCCGCTTGTGCGGAATCCTTACCCGCGAGAGTGACGCAATGGGCCGAACGGCTGACGGAACCGCCCGAATTGCAAGGACTTCGGGGAACATGCGTTCCCTTTTGCGCCATGCTCAGGGGCGAGCCCCCTTGCTGCGCCCCACGGGTTCAAACGTAGGATCGTCCTCCGCAAGAGGGCCGAGATGGCACAGACGCAACTCCAGAACTGGAAACCGAACTTGACCGCGGTCGCAGGAGGGGCGGGGTCGTGAGCGACAGCTACGACGGGTACGAGGGCCTGAACCGGTTAGCACTGGACCGGGCCGGGCAGGCCGAGGCATTCAACGCGATCGCCTCGTCCTACGACAGCGCGTTCCCCCACAAGGAGGGCCAGCGCGCCGCAGGTGCCTGGCTCGCCGCCGCGCTGCCGGACGGCTCCCGCGTGCTGGACGTCGGCTGCGGCACGGGCCTGCCCACCGCCCGGCAACTCTCCGGCGCCGGCCACCGCGTCGTCGGGGTCGATCTCTCCGCCACCATGATCAGGATGGCGCGGGAGAACGTTCCCGCCGCCGAGTTCCACCATCTCGACCTCGCCGATCTGCGGGACGGCCGACTCGGCGGCCCCGGCTCGTTCGACGGCGTCGCCGCCTTCTTCTCCCTGCTGATGCTGCCGCGCGCGGAAATCCCGTACGCGCTGCGGATGCTGCACACACTCCTGCGGCCGGAAGGGCTGCTCGCCCTGTCGATGGTCGAGTCCGACGTGGACGACTACCCGATTCCGTTCCTGGGCAACACGATCCGGGTATCGGGTTACCTGCGGGACGACTTGCGCCATGTCGTGCGCGACGCGGGTTTCGAAGTCACCGGGGAGGACTCGTATGCGTATGCCCCGGCCAGTACGGACGTGCCACCCGAGATCCAGCTCTTCCTGCACCTGCGACGCGCTTGAGACGCAGCGCGCCCGGCGCGCAGCCCCGGACGGATGGAATCCCACGCGTGACGGAGCACCCCACCTCCCACCCCTCGCGACCGGCACCCCTGCCGGCCGCGCCCCCGGCCATGGCGCCGCGGGGGCTGCCGGAGACGACGGCGCACGGCGCCGCCGATCCGCGCAACGCCCTGCAGCGGCCCGCCGGCCCCGCCCCTGTCGACCTGCCAGGGCCCGGCCTGCCCGGCTCCGTGGCGGCCGGCCCGCCCGAGCGCCCCGGCGGCTCCGGTGAGCTGCCCGCGCCCCCGGGGCGCAGCGGGAAGAAGCGCCGGCGCCAGCGGGGCCGGCGGGCAGCGGACGCCGCCGACCACAACGCGGCGCAGGGCGCCGGCGGCCACACCCAGGCCGGCGGTCCGGGCGGCGAGCCCGTCGGCGACCCGGCCCGGGACCGCGGTGCCCCGCACGGCGGAGCACGGTCCCGTGCGGAGGAGCCGGACAGCGGCTCCGGCGCGCACGAGAACGGCGGCATCGGCCGGCCCCGTGACGGCGAAGGCCGGGCCCGACAGCGGCCGCAGGACCCCGCGGTGCCGCCCGCCGGACCGCGACGCGGCCGCTCGGCGAGCGGCGGCGGGCCCCGCCGGCAGGCCGAGGAACCAGTGCGCCCGGAGACGCCGCCGGCCCGTTCGGCGCATCCGACCGAGGGGGGTGAGCCGATGCCGGCACGGCAGCCAGGCGGTGACCGGCTGCGTTTCGTCGGTGCCGCGACCCGCCGGATCGCACGCGGCATCGACCTGGACGAGATCGTGCTGGGTCTGTGCCGGGCGACCGTTCCGACGTTCGCCGACGCGATCCTGGTGTACCTGCGCGACCCACTGCCGGTGGGCGACGAGCGGCCGGCCGGCCCCGTCGTGCTGCGGCTGCGGCGCACGGACCGGATCCCCGAGGAGGCCGACACCAACGGCGGCCGGCTGCCCACCCTGCCCGCGCAGCCCGACCTGGGCCCGGCGATGGGCGGTACGGCGGCCGAGCTGGCCGAGGTCGTGCCCGGCGGGCCGCTGGCCGAGGTGCTGCGCGGGGTGCGTCCGCTGTTCGGGGAGGCGCAGGCCGCGCAGGCGGCGCTGCCCGAACTGCTCGGCACCGGCACGCGGATGCCGCACGGCCAGCGCGTCATCCTGGCGCCGCTGCGCGGTCGCCGCCGGGTGATCGGCGCGGCGGTGTTCCTGCGCCGCCCGGACCGGCCCGCGTTCGAGCCGGACGACCTGCTGGTGGCGGCGCAGCTCGCCACCCACACGGCGCTCGGCGTGGACAAGGCGGTGCTGTACGGGCGCGAGGCGTACATCGCCGACGCGCTGCAGCGCACGATGCTGCCCGACTCCCTCCCGCAGCCCACCGGCGTTCGCCTCGCCAGCCGGTACCTGCCGGCCGCCGAGACCGCCCGGGTCGGCGGCGACTGGTACGACGCGATCCCGCTGCCGGGGTCCCGCGTGGCCCTGGTCGTCGGCGATGTGATGGGTCATTCGATGACCTCGGCCGCGATCATGGGTCAACTGCGCACCACTGCGCAGACCCTGGCCGGGCTCGACCTGCCGCCGCAGGAGGTGCTGCACCACCTCGACGAGCAGGCCCAGCGGCTCGGCACGGACCGGATGGCGACCTGCCTGTACGCGGTCTACGACCCGGTCGCGCACCGGATCATCGTGGCCAACGCCGGTCATCCGCCGCCCGTCATGCTGCACCGCGGGGGCCGCGCCGAGGTGCTGCGCGTGCCGCCGGGCGCGCCGATCGGCGTCGGCGGGGTCGACTTCGAGGCCGTCGAGCTGGACGCCCCCGCCGGGGCGACCCTCGTCCTCTACACGGACGGCCTGGTGGAGTCCCGGATACGGGACGTGTGGACCGGCATAGAGCAGCTGCGCGAGCGGCTGACGGAGACGGCCCGGCTGACCGGGCCGAACCCGCCGCCGCTGGAACCGCTCTGCGACGAGGTGCTGGACATGCTCGGCCCGGGCGACCGGGACGACGACATCGCGCTGCTCGCGGCCCGCTTCGACGGGATCGCGCCGAGCGACGTGGCGTACTGGTACCTCGACCCGAAGGCCCAGACGGCCGGGCAGGCCCGCCGGCTGGCCCGAAGAGCCCTGCAGCGCTGGGGTTTGGAAGAGCTGACGGACCAGGTGGAGTTGCTGGTCAGCGAGGTCGTGACGAACGCCGTGCGGTACGCGGAGCGGCCGATCACGCTGCGGCTGCTCCGTACGGACGTACTGCGCTGCGAGGTCGGCGACGACGTGCCGCAGCTGCCGCGGCTGCGCCAGGCGCGCCCGTCGGACGAGGGCGGCCGGGGCCTGTACCTGGTCAACCGGCTGGCCCGGCGCTGGGGCGCGACCCGACTGAGCACCGGCAAGGTCGTGTGGTTCGAGATCTCGATGCCGCCCGTGGCACGGCGGCTGCCGGGCCGCGAGTAGCGCCCGGCCCGGCCCGTGTACGCGTGTGGCCCCCGCCCTCCGGAGAGGGCGGGGGCCACACGGCGTGCCGGGTCAGCCGGCGAACGGTTGCCTGCCGTTGCCCTGGTCCGTCCCGCCGTTGCCGCTGTCACCGGGCAGCGGGAAGTCCGAGGACTCGCTCGGGGACGGGGAGGCCGAGGGCGAGGGGGACTCGCTCTCCGACTCGCTCGGCGACGGGGAAGCCGACGGCGAGGGCGACTCGGAGCTCTCCGACGGGGACGGCGACGGGGACTCGGACTCCTCGGTCTCGGTCGGCGTCGGGCTGGGCGGCGGGGCGACGCCCGCGCCCATGTCGGTGTCCAGGTCGAAGCGGGCCGTGCGCTCGCCGCCCAGCGCGTTCTGGGTGTAGGCGGCCCAGATCTCGGCGGGGTAGCCACCGCCGTTGACCCGGCCGCCGCCGCCCGCGCCCTTGAGCGTGACCTGGGGGTGCGGCGGGTTCGCGTCCTCACCGAAGAGGCCGACGGCGGTGACCAGCCGGGGCGTGTAGCCCACGAACCAGGCGGACTTGTTGTCGTCGGAGGTACCGGTCTTGCCGGCGATGTCGTAGTCGGTGTTGCGCACCGCCGTGCCCGTACCGTCCTTGACCACGCCGGTCAGCACGGAGGTCACGGTGTCCGCGGTGGTCCGGTTGAGCACCTGGCCGCCGATCGGGTCCGGCAGTTCGACCGGGTCCTCCTCGCCGCGCTGGGCGTGCGTCACCAGCTGCGGGGTGATCTTTTTGCCGTGGTTGTCCAGCGTGGCGTACACGCCGGCCATCTGCATCGGGCTGGCGCCCATCGAACCGAGCGTCATCGCCGGGCGGGCCGACATCTTCTCCGCGTCCATGCCGAGCTGCCCGGCGGTCTGCCGCACCTTCTCCAGCCCGACGTCCACGCCCATCTGCGCGAAGACGGAGTTGACGGAGTTGTTCATGGCCGTCTGGACGCTGATCGGGCCGTAGTCCTCCTCGTCCTCGTTGGGCGGCGCGAAGCCGATGGCGCTGCCCTTGACGGGGCGGCGGCTGGTGCCGTCGTAGATCGTGTTCGGGGTGATCGGCGTGCCGTCCTGGGTGGTGGAGTTCTTCTCCAGGGCGGTGGCGAGGATCAGCGGCTTGAAGGTGGAGGCGGGCTGGTAGTCCTCGCGCGTGGCGTTGTTGACGTAGTGCTCCAGGTAGCCCTTGCCGCCGTACAGCGCCACGACGTGCCCGGTCTTCGGGTCGACGGAGACCGCGCCGGCCTGCGCGTCGGCGTCCACGTCCCGCGCCTTCGGATCCAGCTTGCTGGTGAGCTCCTGCTTGACGGCCGACTCGAGCGCCTGCTGGCGCTTCTTCTCCACGCCGAGGGTGATGGTCCAGCCGCCCGCCGCGATCTGCTCGTCGGTGATGCCCTGCTTGTTCAGCTCCTGGTCGGCGAGCTTGACCAGATAGCCCTTCTGCCCCTTCAGGCCCGAGCTGGGCTTGGGGTCGTCCGGCACCGGGAACTTCATGCCCTGCCGCTTGCCGGCGTCCAGCCAGTGCATCTCGACCATGTTGTCGAGGGTGTAGTTCCAGCGGTCCTTGACCCGCTTCCGGCCGGCGTCGGTGGCCACGGCCCAGTCGTACTGGCTGGGGGCCTGGAGCAGCGAGGCGAGGTAGGCGCCCTGCTCGACCGTGAGGTCACGGGTGTGCACGCCGTAGTACGCCTGCGCCGCGGCCTCGATGCCGTACGCGCCGCGGCCGTAGTAGCTGGTGTTGATGTAGCCGGCCAGGATCTCGTTCTTGCCGAGCTTCTGGTCGACCTTCAGGGAGATGACGATCTCCTTGAGCTTGCGGCTGACCGTCTGTTCCTGCGTCAGGTAGTAGTTCTTCACGAACTGCTGGGTGATGGTCGAGCCGCCCTGCTTGCCCTGGCCGCGCAGGGTGTTGAGGATGCCGCGCGTGGTGCCCTTCAGGTCGATGCCGGAGTCCTTGTAGAAGGTCTTGTTCTCGGCGGCGACGAAGGTGTGCTGGACGTCCTTGGGGATGTCGCTGATCGGCACGCTCTCGCGGTTGAAGCCGGTGCGGGCCAGGACGGAGCCGTCGGCGTACTTGTAGACGTTGCTCTGCGCGGCGGCCTGGCCGTTGGCGGAGGCCGGTACGTCGATGAAGAGGTACAGGCCGATGAAGCCGACGATGCCCAGCAGGCAGAGGGTGAAGAACGCCCCGAGCAGCTTCTTGAAGGTGAAGAAGCGGCCGATGCCGCCGCGTTTCTTCGCCTTCGCCCGGCGCCTGCCCCTCTTCTGCGCCCGTCTCGCCTCGGCTCGGCCCATCGCTGTCGTCACTCCAGTCGTTCCGCCCCCATTGACCCAGCCTCCGAAGCTAACCCCCCGGTGTCATCACATACTCATCGATCAAGCATTTTCCGGACGTGACAATGAGCACCCCGTTCCTGTGCAACCGTTTGGCGTTTTCCGCGATCGCGCCCCGCGGCCGCTTGCGCCCGCCTCACCCGCGCGATTAAATAGCTATCACTTTGCTAGACCAGTGAAAGCATGAGTACGGGAAGCCGTACGGAACGGGGGACCTCATGTCCGAGTCCACGCCCACACCGCCCGCGACCACCGATCCCGACACCCCGAAGCTGCCGGACCCGCAGGTCAGGGAGGTCACCGCGCACAGCATCCCGGGCGGCCTCGGCCTGCTGCTGACCGTCGTCGGCTTCATCGGCGGCATCGCGCTGGCGATCTTCGGCGGCGCGTCCGCCTCGGCCGGCAGCAAGGCGCTCGGCGTCACGCTGATCGTCGTCGGCGTCGTGCTGCTGCTCGTCTCGCTCTTCTGCATGGGCGGCGTGAAGATGGTCGCGCCCGGTGAGGCGCGGGTCATCCAGCTCTTCGGCCGGTACGTCGGCACGATCCGCACCGACGGCCTGCGCTGGATCAACCCGCTCACCAGCGCCACCAAGATCTCCACCCGGGTCCGCAACCACGAGACCGCGGTCCTGAAAGTGAACGACGCGTACGGCAACCCCATCGAGCTCGCCTCGATCGTCGTCTGGAAGGTCGAGGACACCGCGCAGGCGCTGTTCGAGGTGGACGACTTCCTGGAGTTCGTCGCCACCCAGACCGAGGCGGCCGTCCGGCACATCGCGATCGAGTACCCCTACGACGCGCACGACGAGGACGCGCTCTCGCTGCGCGGCAACGCCGAGGAGATCACCGAGAAGCTCGCCGCCGAGCTGACCGCGCGGGTCGAGGCGGCCGGCGTCCGGATCATCGAGGCCCGCTTCAGCCACCTCGCGTACGCCCCGGAGATCGCCTCGGCGATGCTCCAGCGGCAGCAGGCCGGCGCGGTCGTCGCGGCCCGCCAGCAGATCGTCGAGGGCGCGGTGGGCATGGTCGAGTCGGCGCTCGACCGGATCAACGAGCAGGGCATCGTCGAGCTGGACGAGGAGCGCAAGGCGGCCATGGTTTCGAACCTGATGGTGGTGCTCTGCGGTGACCGCGCGGCCCAGCCCGTCCTGAACACGGGCTCGCTGTACCAGTGAGCGACGAGCCCGGGGCGCCGGAACGGCGGCCGCGGCAGCGCAAGCAGGTGCTGCTGCGGCTCGACCCGGCCGTCCACGACGCGCTGGCGCGGTGGGCCGGGGACGAGCTGCGCAGCGTCAACGCGCAGATCGAGTTCCTGCTGCGCGGCGCGCTGGCGGAGGCGGGCCGGCTGCCCAGGGACGCCGGCGCGATGCGGCGCCGGGGGCGTCCGCCGAAACGGGTCGACCCGACACCCGATCCGGCGCCCGACCCCGCGTCCGAGGGGACGCCCGGGACCGGCGGCGGGGCAGCGGACGGCCCGCCCGAGAAGTGACCCGAGGACCCCGCCCCGAAGGCCTGACCCGGCCTTCGGGGCTCTTCTCCGTCCATCTATACACTCAATGTATACACGTGATGTAGTGTGCTCTCCATGCTCCTGGAACACCCCCACCCCGCCGCGCGTCCGGAGGTCGGCGCATGACCCCGGCCGGTTCCCTGCTCGCCGCCCGCGACCTGCGCAAGGCGTACGGGCGCACCTCCGCACTCGACGGCGTGGACTTCTCGGTACACCCCGGCGAGGTCGTCGCCGTGATGGGCCCGTCCGGCTCCGGCAAGTCCACGCTGCTGCACTGCCTCGCCGGCATCGTGCGGCCCGACTCCGGCACCGTGCACTACGACGGGCACGTCCTGACCGCCGAGAGCGACGCCCGGCGCAGTGCCCTGCGCCGCCGCGACTTCGGCTTCGTCTTCCAGTTCGGCCAACTCGTCCCCGAACTGACCTGCCTGGAGAACGTCGCCCTGCCGCTGCGCCTCAACGGCGCCAAGCGCAGGGCCGCCGAAGCCACAGCCCGCGAATGGCTCGGCCGGCTCGAAGTCGACGACGTGCACGGCAAGCGCCCCGGCGAGATCTCCGGCGGCCAGGGCCAGCGCGTGGCCGTCGCGCGCGCCCTCGCGGTCCGCCCTCGGGTCCTGTTCGCCGACGAACCCACCGGCGCGCTGGACTCCCTCAACGGCGAACGCGTCATGACCCTGCTGACCGACGCCGCCCGCGACACCCGCGCCGCCGTCGTCCTGGTCACCCACGAACCGCGCGTCGCCGCCTACGCCGACCGCGAAGTCGTCGTCCGCGACGGCACCGCGCGGGAACTGGCGGGCACCGCATGACCGCCACCGACCGGCGGCCCCGCGACCGCACCGACCGGCCCGCACCGGCCCCGCGCACCGGCCTCGGCGCCCGCCTGGGCGACCTGGCCATGGGCGTGCGCTTCGCGGTCACCGGCGGCCGCGAGGGCTGGGCCCGTACGCTGCTGACCGCCCTCGGCGTCGGCCTCGGCGTCACCCTCCTGCTCGCCGCCGCCTCCGTCCCGCACCTCCTGCAGTCCCGCGAGGACCGCGGCCGGGCACGCACGCCGGCCGACGCGGCGCAGACCGTGCACCGCGCGGACAACACCCTCCTGACGGCCACGGCCGACACCGTCTTCCGCGGTGACACGGTGCACGGCACGCTGCTGCACCCCGACGGCGCCCGGCCGCCGGCCCCGCCCGGCGTACGCGACGTACCGGGCCCCGGCGAGATGGTGGTCTCCCCCGCCCTGCGCGAGCTGCTGGCCTCTCCCCAGGGCAAGTTGCTGCGCGACCGGCTCGACGACCGCATCACCGGCACCATCGGGGACGCCGGGTTGGTGGGTCCGGGTGAGCTGACGTACTACGCGGGCAGCGACACCCTCACCACCGAGGCCGGCGCGCACCGCGTCGCGTCCTTCGGTGCCCGATCCGAGGCCGAGCCGCTGGATCCCGTGCTGTTCGTGCTGCTCCTCGTGGCGTGCGTGGTGCTGCTGACGCCGGTCGCCCTCTTCATCGCCACCGCGGTCCGCTTCGGCGGCGAGCGCCGCGATCGGCGGCTGGCCGCGCTCCGGCTGATCGGCGCGGACGCCCGGACGACGCGGTGGATCGCGGCGGGCGAGGCCCTGTTCGGCGCGGTGTGCGGGCTGGTGGCGGGCGCCGGGCTCTTCCTTCTCGGGCGGCAGTTCATCGGCGCGGTCACGGTGTGGGAGGTGAACGCCTTCCCCGCCGACCTGACCCCGGTGCCGGCGCTGGCCGCGCTGATCGCGGTGGCCGTGCCGCTCGCCGCGGTCGCCGTGACGCTCTTCGCGCTGCGCGGGGTGACCATCGAGCCCCTGGGGGTGGTACGGAACGCGGTCACCCGGCGGCGGCGCATGTGGTGGCGGCTGCCGCTGCCCGTCGCGGGCCTCGGCATCCTGCTGCTGGCCGGGGAGTTCCAGCAGCAGGACGAGGCGGCGCCGCCGTTCATGATCGCGAGTGGCACCGTGCTGGTCCTGCTCGGCATCGCGCTGCTGCTGCCGTGGGCGGTCGAGGCGTCCGCGGCCCGCTTGCGGGGCGGCCCCGTCCCCTGGCAGCTGGCCACCCGCCGGCTGCAGCTGTCCAGTGGCGGCGCGGCCCGCGCGGTCAGCGGGATCACCGTCGCGGTGGCCGGCGCGATCGCCCTGCAGATGGTCTTCGCCGCCATCCAGGGCGACTTCATGAAGATCACCGGCCAGGACGGGCGCCGGGCCCAGCTCAACCTGTCGCTGCCGACCGCCGACGTCTCCACCACCCGGCAGATGATCAGCGATTTCCGGAAGACCGAGGGCGTACGCGCCATCATCGCCGGCATCGAGGCCGACGCCGCCCGGCCGGGACCGCGGCGCACGGGCGAACCCTTCGTCCCGCGCACGCAGTTCACCGTCGGCGACTGCCCCTCGCTGCGCGAGATGGCGCGCATCGGCTCCTGCCGGGACGGTGACGTCTTCGTCGTGCACGACAGCACCGGCATGGTCGACGACGCGTACATCGGACAGACCGCGCGCCCCGGCAAGCAGGTGATCTTCAACCTGGACAGCAGGACGGACGAGCCCGACGGCCCGCCCCGGCTGTGGACGGTCCCGAAGACGGCCCGCACCGTCGACTCCCGCAAGGACCCGGCGGGCGAAACGCGCTTCGGCATCTTCGCCACGCCGGCCGCCGTGGACACCGGGCTGCTCGCCGCGCCCGTCGCCCGCGCGATGGTCAGGACCGACCCGCGGGTGCCGGACGCCGCCGAGTACGTACGCAACACCGCGGCCCGCATCGACCCGCTGATGAGCGTCGACACGCTGCAGAACCTCCAGCGGGACAAGAACTACGCGAGCGTCCGCACCGGGCTGCTGATCGCCTCGGCGGCGACCATGGCGCTGATCGCCGCGAGCATGCTCGTCTCGATGGTGGAGCAGCTGCGTGAGCGCCGTCGGCTGCTGTCCGTACTGGTCGCCTTCGGCACCCGGCGCGCGACGCTGGGCTGGTCGGTGCTGTGGCAGACGGCGCTGCCGGTCGGCCTCGGGCTGGCGCTGGCCGTCGCGGGCGGCAGCGGCCTGGGCGTCGCCCTGCTGCGGCTGGTCGGCAAGTCCGATCCGGACTGGTCGGTGCTCTGGCCGCCGGTCGCCACGGGCGCCGGGCTGGTGCTGCTCGTCACCCTCGTCAGCCTCCCGCCGCTGTGGCGGATGATGCGGCCGGACGGGCTGCGGACGGAGTGACGTGCCGTGCGGGGCGGGCGGCGCCGGCCGGCCCCCGCCCCGCTATGCACAGCACGTATACACGCAGCGCACACCACGACGTAGAGTGAGCCGCATGTCTATCGGTCATACCCTGCTGGGCCTTCTGGAGTCCGGCCCCCGCCATGGCTACGACCTCAAGCGGGCCTTCGACGAGCACTTCGGCCAGGACCGCCCGCTGCACTACGGACAGGTCTACTCGACCATGTCCAGGCTGCTGAAGAACGGCCTGGTCGAGGTGGACGGTATCGAGGCCGGCGCCGGGCCCGAGCGCAAGCGGTACGCCATCACCGACGCGGGCGTGACCGACGTGGCCCAGTGGCTGCACCGCCCGGAGAAGCCCGAGCCGTACCTGCAGTCCACCCTCTACACCAAGGTGGTGCTCGCCCTGCTGACCGGCCGGGACGCCGCCGAACTGCTGGACACCCAGCGCACCGAGCACCTGCGGCTGATGCGCGGGCTGACCGAGCGCAAGCGCAAGGGCGACCTCGCCGACCAGTTGATCTGCGACCACGCCCTCTTCCACCTCGAAGCCGACCTGCGCTGGCTGGAGCTGACCGCCGCCCGCCTCGACAAGCTCGCCCAGGCGGTCAACGCATGACACCGGAGGGCTCGATCCTGTCCGGCGAGGGGCTCCACAAGCACTACGGACGCACCCCCGCGCTGGACGGCGCGGACTTCTCGATCCACCCCGGCGAGGTCGTCGCCGTGCTGGGCCCGTCCGGCTCCGGCAAGTCCACGCTGCTGCACTGCCTCGCCGGCATCGTCCGCCCCGACTCCGGCAGCGTCCGGTACGACGGCCGCGAGCTGACCACCCTTCCGGACGCGGAGCGCAGCGCCCTGCGCCGCCGCGACTTCGGCTTCGTCTTCCAGTTCGGCCAGCTCGTCCCCGAACTGACCTGCCTGGAGAACGTCGCCCTGCCGCTGCGCCTCAACGGCGCCAAGCGCAAGGCCGCCGAAGCCACAGCCCGCGAATGGCTCGCCCGCCTCGAAGTCGACGACGTGCACGGCAAGCGCCCCGGCGAGATCTCCGGCGGCCAGGGCCAACGCGTGGCCGTCGCGCGCGCCCTCGCCGGCCATCCGCGCGTCCTGTTCGCCGACGAACCCACCGGCGCGCTGGACTCCCTCAACGGCGAACGCGTCATGACCCTCCTCGCCGACGCCGCCCGCGACACCCACGCCGCCGTCGTCCTGGTCACCCACGAATCCCGCGTCGCCGCCTACTCCGACCGCGAGGTCACCGTCCGCGACGGCCGGGTCAAGGAACCCCTGGCGGGTCTGTGATGACCCTGCTCGACACGCGCGGCACCGGCAACCGGGCCGGCGGCCCGCCGCACCGCCCGCCCGGCGGACCCGCCGGCTGGCTGCGCGACCTGGCCCTGGGCGCCCGGTTCGCGGTCACCGGCGGCCGCGAGGGCTGGTTCCGTACGGCGCTCAGCGCGGTCGGCGTGGGCATCGGCGTCGCCGTACTGCTGCTCGCCGCCTCGGCCCCGACGCTGCTCAACGCCTGGCACGGGCGGGAGAAGGCCCGCGAGAACCTCGGTCAGCTGCACGAGCCGCGCGCCTCCGACCGCACCCTGCGCTACGCCCAGGCCGACACCTCCTTCCACGGCGACGCCGTCCGCGGCCGCCTGGTCCGGCCCGACGGCGCCCACCCGCCCGTACCGCCGGGCCTGCGACGGCTACCGGGGCCGGGCGAGATGGTGGTCTCGCCCGCCCTGCGCGACCTGCTCGCGGAGCCCGGCAGCGGACCGCTCCGCGACCGCCTGGACTACAAGGTCGTCGGCACCATCGGCGACAGCGGGCTGCTCGGCCCACAGGAGCTGACGTTCGTCGCGGGGATGGACGACCGGTCGGCGGGCGAGTCGTACCGCATCGACCGCTTCGGGAAGACCTTCGACCCGCAGCCGCCGAGCGCCCGGCTCGTGCTGCTCATCGTCCTGGCGTGCGTGGTCCTGCTGATGCCGGTCATGGTCTTCGTCGGGACCGCGGTGCGCTTCGGCAGCGACCGGCGCGAGGCCCGGCTGGCCGCGCTCCGGCTGGTCGGCGCCGACATCCCCACCACCCGCCGGATCGCCGCCGGCGAGGCGGTGGTCGGCGCCGGGCTGGGCCTCGCCGTGGGGCTGCTGATCTTCCTCGTGGGGCGGCAGGCGGCCGGCGCCGTCACCCTGTGGGACGTCAACGTCTTCCCCGCCGACGTGCTGCCGGCCCCGGCCCTCGCGGCCCTGATCGCCGTGCTGGTACCGGCGGTGGCCGTCGGTGTCACGCTGTTCGCGCAGCGCTCGGTGACCGCCGAGCCGCTGGGCGTCGTCCGCGAGGCACCGGTCCGGCGGCGCCGGATCGTCTGGCGCCTCGTCCTGCCCCTCACCGGCCTGGCCCTGCTGTCGTCGCTGGTCTGGGAGCCGGACCCGGTCTGGTTCCGGGCCGTACGGCTGGGGGTCGGCTCGGCCCTGCTGCTCCTCGGCATCACCGCGCTGCTGCCCTGGCTGGTCGAGGCCGTCGTGCGGCGGCTGCACGGCGGCCCGGTGCCCTGGCAGCTGGCCGTACGACGGCTCCAACTGTCCGGCGCGGCGGCCAACCGGGCCGTCAGCGGCATCACCGTCGCGGTGGCCGGGGCGATCGCCCTCCACATGGTCTTCACCACCTTCCAGGCCGGGTTCGCGGAGGCCTACGCCAAGTCCGCGGCCCGCCCGGTGATCGAGCTGAGCGGCAGCGCCGCCGACGCGCAACGGACCCGGGACGCGCTGGCCACGCTGCGCCGCACGCCCGGCGTGACCTGGGCGCACGGCACCATCGACGCGCTGGCGGGCCGGGCCGGCGACCGGGGCACCCGCGGCGCCGACGGGCACCTCTCCGCCGACAGCGCGACGGTGGTCGTCGGCGACTGCGCCGAACTGCGCCACCGGGCCCCGATCGGCAGCTGCCGCGACGGGGACGTCTTCGTGACGGAGCCGCGGAACGGCACCGGCCGTGCCCCCGGCTCCGTCCGCCCCGGCGCGCGGCTGAACCTGAACCCGCCCGACGGGTACGGCGAGGCGGGCCCGGCCCGCCCGTGGACCGTCCCGGACTCGGCACGCCGGGTGACGGCCGTGCGGCACCCCGGCGAGGACCTGCCCGGCGACGTCCTCGCCACCCCCGGCGCGCTGTCCCCGGCCCTGCTCCGGGCTCCCGAGATGAAGCTGCGCGTCGGGTACGACAAGGCACAGGAGACCGCCGCTGTGGAGCGCATTCGCACGGCCGCGTTCCACGCGAACCCGGGGATGCGGGAGCTGTCCGCGATCGACAACCCGCACGACCGGCAGTACGCCGGGGTGCGCACCGCGGTGTACGTCGGCGCCGTGGTGGTCCTGCTGCTCATCGGCGCGGGCTTGATCGTCTCCACCGTCGAGCAACTACGCGAGCGGCGACGGCTGCTGTCCGTGCTGAACGCGTACGGCACCCGCCGCTCGACGATGGGCTGGTCGATCCTCTGGCAGACCGCGATCCCCGTGGTGCTGGGCCTGGCACTGGCGGTCACCGCCGGCGTCGGCCTCGGCACGGTCCTGCTGACCACGACGGAGACCGGCGTACGGGTGGACTGGCCGGTGGTCGCCTCCGTCACGGGCCTCGGCGCAGGGGTGATCCTGCTGGTCACGGCGTTGAGCCTGCCGCCGCTGTGGCGCATGATGCGCCCGGACGGCCTCCGTACGGAGTGAGGGGCGGACGGGAAGGCTGCGCGGCCGTCCCCGTCCCGCCCTCAGGCCGCGATGCGGACCGGCAGCGGCCGTAGGGCCTCGCGCAGCGCCGCGGCGAACTCCTCGAACTCGCGCTGCCGCGCCGCGCCCGCCCGCATCGCCAGCGCGATCCGCCGGGAGGGCGCCGGGTCGTCGAAGTACCCGGTGGTGAGCTCCTCGTTGCGGCCGGTCTCCACGCGCAGCGCGGTACGCGGCAGCAGCGTGACGCCCATGCCGCCGGCCACCAGCTGCACGAGCGTGGAGAGCCCGGCCGCGCTGGTGGTCACCGCGGCCCCGTCCTCCCGGCCCGCCTCCCGGCAGATGTCCAGCGCCTGGTCGCGCAGGCAGTGGCCCTCGTCCAGAAGCAGCAGGTCCAGCTCGCGCAGCGCCTCGCGCGGTATGTCGCCGCGGCCCCCGAGCCAGTGGTCCTTCGGCGCGACCAGAACGAAGTCCTCGTCGAAGAGCGGCAGCTCGGTGACGCCGGCCACGCCGAGGGGCACGGCGAGCAGCAGCAGGTCCAGCCGGCCGTGCGCGAGGCCGTCCAGCAGCGAGGCGGTCTGCTCCTCGTGCACCTGGAGGTCGAGGTCGGGATAGGTACCGTGGACGAGGTTCAGCACGGCCGGGAGCAGGTACGGCGCGCAGGTCGGGATGACGCCGAGCCGCAGGACGCCGGTGAAGGGCGCGCGGGCCGCCTCGGCCTCCTCCATCAGATCGCCGACCGCCTCCATCACCGTGCGTGCCCGGGCCGCGACCCGTTCCCCCGCGGGCGACAGCAGGACCTTGCGGGTCGTACGCTCCAGGAGCTGGACGCCGAGCGCGTCCTCCAGGGCCGAGACCGCGCCGGAGAGCGCGGGCTGGCTCATGCCGATCTCGGCGGCCGCCTCCCGGAAATGCAGGTGCTCAGCCACCGCGGCGAAGGCGCGGAGCTGCGAGAGCGAGGGCTGCCGGGGACGTCCGGCGCCCGGGGTCGTGGGCGAGGCCACTGATAACCACCTCCGATCAACACCCCCGAGTCTAGCTATTTCCCTGATCAATGCCCGCTGTGGCACTGTGGACAGCGTCCAACCCCCAGGAAAACCCCAAAAGGGATTTCCGACCCTGCAAGGAGTGCGCGTGCTCACTGTCGGTGACAAGTTCCCCGAGTTCGACCTGACTGCCTGTGTCTCGCTGGAGAAGGGCAAGGAGTTCGAGCAGATCAACCACAAGACCTACGAGGGCAAGTGGAAGATCGTCTTCGCGTGGCCCAAGGACTTCACCTTCGTGTGCCCCACCGAGATCGCGGCCTTCGGCAAGCTGAACGAGGAGTTCGCCGACCGTGACGCCCAGATCCTGGGCTTCTCCGGTGACTCCGAGTTCGTGCACCACGCCTGGCGCAAGGACCACCCGGACCTGACCGACCTGCCCTTCCCGATGATGGCCGACTCCAAGCACGAGCTCATGCGTGACCTGGGCATCGAGGGCGAGGACGGCTTCGCGCAGCGCGCCGTCTTCATCGTGGACCAGAACAACGAGATCCAGTTCACCATGGTGACCGCCGGCTCCGTCGGCCGTAACCCCAAGGAGGTCCTGCGGGTCCTGGACGCCCTGCAGACCGACGAGCTGTGCCCCTGCAACTGGTCCAAGGGCGACGAGACCCTGGACCCGGTCGCGCTGCTCTCGGGCGAGTGAGCTGGAGGCTGAACCCACATGGCTCTCGATGATCTGAAGTCCGCCGTTCCGGACTACGCCAAGGACCTCAAGCTGAACCTCGGTTCGGTGATCGGCAACAGCGACCTGCCGCAGCAGCAGCTGTGGGGCACCGTCCTGGCCTGCGCCATCGCGTCGCGCTCGCCGAAGGTGCTGCGCGAGCTGGAGCCCGAGGCCAAGGCCAACCTCTCCGCCGAGGCGTACACCGCCGCCAAGTCGGCCGCCGCCATCATGGCGATGAACAACGTCTTCTACCGGACCCGGCACCTGCTGTCGGACCCCGAGTACGGGACGATGCGCGCCGGCCTGCGCATGAACGTCATCGGCAACCCCGGTGTCGACAAGGTCGACTTCGAGCTGTGGTCGCTGGCCGTCTCGGCCATCAACGGCTGCGGCATGTGCCTGGACTCGCACGAGCAGGTCCTGCGCAAGGCCGGTGTCGAGCGCGACACGATCCAGGAGGCCGTCAAGATCGCGGCCGTCCTGCAGGCGGTCGGCGCGACGCTGGACGCGGAGGCGGCGCTGGCCGAGTAACACCGGGCTTCGCCCACGCATACCGAAGGGCCCCACGGACGCCATGTCCGCGGGGCCCTTCGGCTACCCGCCACGGGTGTCGCCCCGTCGCCCGGCTCTCGCGCCGCGCCGGTTGCTCGCGCAGTTCCCCGCGCCCCTGAAGGGGCGCGGGGAACTGCGCGACCAGCCACGACGGTGGGCACTCGGCCGCCGGCCGGCACTCCTACGGCGGCTAGCCGTCAGCGCCGCGGGACGGCGCGACGTCCAGCGCGGACGCGCCGTGCGGCATCATCGGGGCACGACGGAGCGCCTGTTCCTGCGCGTAAGCGCGAAGGTACGACGCCACCGTATTCGTGACGGCCACCAGCGGGACCGCCACCACCGCGCCGCCGATGCCCGCGACCAGACCGCCCGCGGCCACCGAGAGGATCACGGCCAGCGGATGCACCCGCACCGCCCGGCCGAGGATGAAGGGCTGCAGGATGTGGCCCTCGATCTGCTGCACGGCCAGCACGACCACCAGCACCATCAGCGCGGTGAACACACCCTGCGTCACCAGCGCGACCACGCACGCCAGCGCGCCCGAGACCACCGCGCCCACCAGCGGGATGAAGGCGAACAGGAAGATGAAGACCGCGAGCGGCACGGCCAGCGGCACGTTCAGGAAGTAGAGCCCGATGCCGATGAAGATCGCGTCGATCAGCGCCACGATCACCGTGCCCCGCACATAGGCCGTCAGCGTCCGCCAGGCCCGCGGCCCGGCCCCCGCCACGCCCCCGCGCGCCGCGCTGGGCACCAGCTTCAGCAGCCACTCCCAGATGCGCCGCCCGTCGTACAGCAGGAAGAGCGTGGTGAACATCGCGAGGAGTATGCCGGTGAGCATCTCTATGACGACCGTGACGCCTTCCAGGCCGGCACTGGTGATCTCCTCGGTGTTCGAACCGATGGCGTCCTGGAGGTTCTTGGCGATGTCGTTGATCTGGCCCTCGGTCACATGGAACGGGCTTTTCAGCAGCCAGTCCTTCAGCTCGCTGATGCCGTCCTGCACCCGGCTGGAGACCGAGTCGATGTTGTCCATGACCTGCCAGACCACGAACCAGCCGACCAGGCCCATGATGACGAAGCCGGCGATGAACGTGATCGCCGTCGCCGGGCCCCTGGGCAGTCCGCGATGCCGGAGCCAGGCCACCGTCGGCTGCAGCAGCGCGGTGATCAGCAGCGCCGCGATGAACGCCAGCACCACCAGCTGGATGCTGGTGATCGCGCGCGCCAGCACGTAGACCGCGCCGGCCAGTACCAGCAGCCGCCAGCCCGCTTCGGCGGCCACGCGTATCCCCCACGGGACCGCGTCCACCGGCTCGGGGCGGGGCTGCACGGCCGGCGCGTAGGCGGGCGGCGCGGGCACGGACGCGGCGGCGGCCCGGCCGTCGTCGCCAGGGCCGCCGTTCTCGCCGGCCCGGGCGGCGCCGTCAGCGACCGCTGTGGCGCCGGAAGTGGCCGCTGTGACACGAGAGGTGGCTGCTGCGGCGCGGGAGGTTCTGGAGGCGGCTGACGGCCCTTCCAAGGGCTCGGGAGCGACCGAGGCCGCCGCCGCGGTCCCGGTGGCCGGTTCCGCGTGACCGTCGTCGCCACCGGTCGCGGGCCGGCCGGGTACGACGGGCGGCTCCGGCGGCATGGGGGGCGCCGGCGGCATGGGCGGCACCTCACGGATGCTCCGCGCACCGTGCCCCAGCCGGTCGTCGCCGTCGGCGGCCGCGGCTTCCGTGCGCCGGCGCCGTTCTTCAAGGCGCGCGGCCAGCCGCGTCAGGCCGGCCCCCGCGCCGCCGACCCACTGAGGCAGTCTGGACATGTCGCTTCCTCTTCCCCCCTCGATCTGCGTCACTGTGGGAACGACGTTACCCGTGCCGGACGCGCAAAACCCCCGACCCTTGTCCGGTCGGGGGTTGCGCGTCACTGGGCTGCGAGCCGGCCTAGTACCAGCTGTTGGCCTGCCAGAAGGACCAGGCGCCGCAGGGGCTGCCGTAGCGGTCGTTCATGTACCCCAGGCCCCACTTGATCTGCGTGGCCGGGTTGGTCTGCCAGTCGGAACCGGCCGAGGCCATCTTCGAACCGGGCAGCGCCTGGACGAGACCGTAGGCGCCGGAGCCGGCGTTGGTGGCGCGGTAGTTCCAGCCGGACTCGTGGTCCACGATGTTGCTGAAGCACTGGAACTGGTCGGCCGGCATCATCTGCCGGGCCATCGCCTGGGTCTCGGCGATCGTGTAGGACGCCTTGACCTGGATGTCGAGCGAGCCGCGGTCCTCCGACCGGCTGGCCTGCGTCTGAAGCTTCTCGCGCTCCTTGGCCTCCTTCTCGGCCTTGAGCTGCTTCTCCGCCGCGTCCTTCTTGGCCTGCGCGCTCTCGGCGGCCGCCTTGCGGGCGTCCTCCTGCGCGGACTTCAGGGCGGCGGCGTCCGCCTGGGTGGACTGGTCATCCGCCTGCTGCACGAGGGACGCCGTCTCCACCTGGGCCTGCTGACCCGCGGGGATGTCGGCGATCGTCGCGTCGGCAGCCGTTGCCTCGGTGTTGGCGACCGAGCCCGGCTGAGCGCCCGACGCGACGCCGACAACGGCGCCGACTGTGGTGACCGCGGTGGCGGAGGCCACGGCGAATCCCCGGACCGAAATCCGGCTCACACGTTTTCCTTCCAGCGTCGTCCGCGTCGGTGACCATCGCGGACGCAATCGTGCCCCTGACGCTGGCCTCCGTATTGCTCCGTCCCCGGAGTGCTGATGGGGTCGGCTGGTCACAGGAGGCACTGGCCCGGTACGTCCCCCTCGGGGGTCCGCGTGGTGCTCGGGCGGCATACGGCGAACGCTCTTCAGTTCTGTGGTTCTACACCGCTGGGGGTGCCAATGTGCCGTATGCGGGGCCTGACAGGTCCCAGACTCTGCCCGAAGCGGACGCGCGGAATCAATTCTGAGCCGGGTGTGAAAGCTCACACCTCGTTTACGCCACTGAGTTTCCGGATATCTCCGCGCGCGACGACGCCGCCCGGCTAGGCTCTCTGGCTTCGCCGGACGGCGCAGGTCACACAACGGGTCGGACCCCGCCGACCTCCTCACTCGGGCTCATTCGGGGCGCGACCCCTATACGGGATCAGATGCGGCCGTCCTCCAGCATTTCGGTCACCAGCGCGGCGATCGGCGACCGCTCCGAGCGGTTGAGCGTGACGTGCGCGAAGAGCGGGTGGCCCTTCAGCTTCTCCACGACGGCCACCACACCGTCGTACCGCCCGACCCGGAGGTTGTCCCGCTGCGCGACGTCATGCGTGAGGACGACCCGGGAATTCGCCCCGATCCTGGACAGAACGGTCAGCAGGACGTTCCGCTCCAGGGACTGCGCCTCGTCGACGATCACGAACGCGTCGTGCAGCGACCGCCCGCGGATGTGGGTGAGCGGCAGCACCTCCAACATCCCGCGGCCCACCACCTCCTCGATGACGTCGGCGGAGGTCACCGAGGTGAGGGTGTCGAAGACGGCCTGGGCCCAGGGGCCCATCTTCTCCGCCTCCGTACCCGGCAGGTAGCCCAACTCCTGCCCGCCCACGGCGTACAGGGGCCGGAAGACCATCACCTTTCTGTGCTGCCTGCGCTCCAGCACGGCCTCCAGGCCCGCGCACAGCGCCAGCGCCGACTTGCCCGTACCGGCCCGGCCGCCCATCGAGACGATCCCGACCTCCTGGTCGAGCAACAGGTCCAGCGCGATCCGCTGCTCGGCGCTGCGGCCGTGGATGCCGAACGCCTCCCGGTCGCCGCGCACCAGCCGCACCCGGCCGTCCGCGGTGACCCGGCCCAGCGCCTTGCCGCGCTCCGACTGGAGCACCAGGCCGGTGTGGACCGGCAGCTCGGCGGCCTCGGGGACGTACGCGCTCTCCACGTCGAAGAGGTCGTCGACCTGTTCGGCGGTGATCGTCAACTCCGCCATGCCCGTCCAGCCGGAGTCCGTGATCGCCAGCTCGGCGCGGTACTCCTCCGCCAGCAGGCCGACCGAGGAGGCCTTGATCCGCAGCGGCAGGTCCTTGGAGACGACCGTGACGTCGTACCCCTCGGCCTGGAGGTTGCGGGCCACCGCGAGGATCCGCGAGTCGTTGTCCCCGAGCTGGTAGCCGGCGGGGAGCACCCCGGGGTCGGAGTGGTTCAGCTCGACCCGCAGGGTCCCGCCGACCTCGCCGATCGGGATGGGGGCGTCCAGGCGGCCGTACCGTACGCGGTAGTCGTCCAGCAGGCGCAGCGCCTGCCGGGCGAAGTAGCCGAGTTCGGGATGGTGCCTCTTGGCTTCCAGTTCCGTGACGACCACTACCGGGAGCACGACTTCGTGCTCCTCGAAGCGGGCCATGGCGCCTGGATCCGCCAGCAGGACGCTGGTGTCGAGGACGTAGGTGCGCCGGTCGGCCTCACGGCGCTGCTTGCTGTTCACCACGGGTGGACGAACCCCCTCGGATGAGGTCGGGGTGCGACGGCGTCGCGGGGGATGGAGCCGGGCGCGGGCCGCGATGCGCGGGCCGGGCACCGGCCCTCCGCGTCGGACGTGCGTTCCGCACGATCGTCCGTGATGCGCAACGGGCCTCCCGGGCGGACGGCCCCATGCCGTCCGCTGCGGAGCGGCACCCACTGGACCTGGCTTTTCGGGTGCCGTCCTGGGAGGGATATTCCCGCGAACACCTGCGGGCATGCCCCGGCACAGGTCGTACGACCAGTGAATTCGCGATGACGGATGAACCGCTGGGCCCATGTGACGCATCCGGCCCCGTCCTTGACGGGCCGTCGCTCCCCCGAGGGGGTGTCCTCAGATGCCGTACCGCCGGTGCCGGTAGGCGTAGTCGCGCAGGGCGCGCAGGAAGTCCACCTTGCGGAAGGCGGGCCAGAAGACCTCGCAGAAGTAGTACTCCGAGTGGGCGCTCTGCCACAGCATGAAGCCGGAGAGCCGCTGCTCGCCGCTCGTGCGGATGACCAGGTCGGGGTCCGGCTGGCCGCGGGTGTAGAGGTGCTCGGAGATCTTGTCGATGTCGACGCCGTCGGCGATCTCCTCGACGGAGGCGCCGCGACCGGCCTCCTCCAGCAGCAGCGAGCGGACCGCGTCCGCGATCTCCTGCCGGCCGCCGTAGCCGACCGCCACGTTCACGACGATGCCGCCGATGTGGTCCGTGGCCTCCTCGGCCTCCTTCAGCACCTGCTGGGTGCCGGCGGGGAGCAGGTCACGGTTGCCGACGTGGTGCACCCGCCAGCGACCGTCGGCCGCGAGCCGCCGCACGGTGTTCTCGATGATGCCGAGGAGCGGCTTCAGCTCCTTCTCCGGCCGGTCGAGGTTGTCCGTGGAGAGCATCCACAAGGTGACGACCTTGACGTCGGTCTCCTCGCACCAGCCCAGCATCTCCTCGATCTTCGCCGCGCCCGCCTGGTGTCCCTGCTCGGTGGTCAGGCCGTCGGCGCGGGCCCAGCGGCGGTTGCCGTCCAGGATGACGCCGATGTGCTTGGGCACCTGGGAGTGGTCCAGCCGGCGCTCCACGCGGCGCTCGTACAGCTTGTACACGAACTCCCGCACAACAGGGGGATACGGGATACCCATCCCGGAAGATCGCAGCATGTGTGGTCCAGCCCCTCCGTGCCAATTGGCGGTCGCCCCCGTCGCCTCAAGGCCGCAACTTTACTTCTCAGGGGTGGCAATGACCCAATCAGGTGTGTCACAACTCCGTGATAAGGAGAGCGCATGACTGACACGTACGGCTACCGGGCCGACGATTCCCGGTACGACTCCATGGAGTACCGCCGCACCGGCCGCAGCGGACTGAAACTCCCCGCGATCTCGCTCGGCCTCTGGCACAACTTCGGCGACGACCGGACCCTGGAGTCGCAGCGCGCGATCCTGCGGCGCGCCTTCGACCTGGGCATCACCCACTTCGACCTGGCGAACAACTACGGTCCGCCGCCCGGCTCGGCCGAGCTGAACTTCGGGAAGATCTTCGCGCAGGACTTCCGGCGCTACCGGGACGAAATGATCCTTTCCACGAAGGCCGGATATCTGATGCACCCCGGTCCGTACGGAGAATGGGGTTCCCGGAAATACCTGCTCTCGTCGCTGGACGCGTCACTTCAGCGGATGGGCGTCGATTACGTCGACATCTTCTACTCGCACCGATTCGACCCGGAGACTCCGCTGGAGGAGACGATGGGTGCGCTGGCTTCCGCGGTGCAGCAGGGCAAGGCCCTGTATGTGGGTGTTTCCTCCTACAACTCCGCGCAGACCCGGGAGGCGGCCCGCATTCTGCGGGAAATGGGCGTGCGTCCGCTGATTCACCAGCCCTCGTACAGCATGATCAACCGCTGGACCGAGGACGACGGGCTGCTGGACACCCTGGACGCGGCCGGCATGGGCTGCATCTCCTTCGCGCCGCTGGCCCAGGGCATGCTCACCGACAAGTACCTGAACGGCATCCCCGAAGGTTCGCGCGCCTCCCAGGGCAAGTCGCTGGACCCGAAGCTGCTCTCCGAGGACGTCGTGCGGCGGCTGCGCGGGCTGAACGACATCGCCGCGCGGCGCGGCCAGTCCCTCGCGCAGCTCGCGCTGCAGTGGGTGCTGCGGGACGCGCGGATGACCTCGGCGCTGATCGGAGCGAGCAGCGTGCGGCAGCTGGAGGCGAACGTCGCGGCGCTCGACGGGCCCGCGCTCACCGACGCCGAGCTGGCCGAGATCGACGAATTCGCGACCTCGACGGAGGGCGTGAACATCTGGGCGCGGCGGTAAGCGGCGGCGCTCCGGACCCCGGAAAGAAAAAGCGGGCCGGTCCGTGGGGGGGATACGGACCGGCCCGAGGGGGGGTTCCCACCATAACCCCGTGCGGGGTGTGGTGCGCGCATCAGAGGCGGTCAGCCCGCGCGTCGCAAAGTTGATCAAGGTGTACGACGGGCGCGGAAACGGGGCGGGAATTCCTTTAATGATCTTGAATTCATCCCGCTCCGCCCGCTCCCTGGTGGGCCTGGCAGCCGAAATGATCTTGTCCGGGACGACGCCGCATCCCGCGGCCCCCACCGACCCGCCCACGTGACGCACCTCTCCCCGGCCCGGCAGGGGTAGCCCGCAGGAGCGACAGCGGGACGGTCGCCGACTTGACGGCCGGACCGGAAGCGGCGCGGGCCGGGCCGTCGGCGGCGGAACGGGAAGCGCTCCGGGCGCGGCGCGGCGCACCCGGAGCGCGAGGCATGACCGGACTTCCCGGCTGGTCGCACCGGGCCCCCGGCCCTCGTAACGGACTCCCCCGGTCGTCATACGGTCGTTCCGTCTCGGTCCTCCGCGACCCCCAATCGTCACGTCCTCGCGTCCTGCCCACCGGGCAGCACCACGCCGGCGACCCGCACATCAGCTGGTGGCTCGTCAGCGCGGCTCCGCCACCCTTTCCAGGGGCGGCGGACGGCCCGCGTGATGCGCTTCCAGCTGATCGCGTGCGAGCGGTGCGGAAACGACCATAGGGCACATACCCCCCGTATGTACTATCTTCCCGGCCAACTTCCCTTTTCACGCCGCGCAATTACCCCCGTTGCCACGACAGTGCACGGCAGACACACGGCCGTCCGGCGGTGTCAGGACGCGCCGTACGCCCCGAGCAGCAGGCCCAGCAAGGCCCCCAGAGCCATGAAGGGGCCGAACGGCATCGCGGACTTCCGGCCCGCACGCCGCATGATCATCATTCCGACGCCGTAGACCGAACCCAGCACGAAACCGGCGAAGGCGCCGAGGAAGAGCACGCCCCAGCCGTACCAGCCGAGCGCGGTCCCCAGCGTCAGGGCCAGCTTCACGTCCCCGAAGCCCAGCCCGTCGGGGCGGATCACGAAGAGCACGAAGTACCCGCCGGCGAGCGCGAGCCCGCCCAGCAGCGCGCCGGTCCAGGACCCGCCGTGGCCGGGCAGCAGCCCGGCGACCCCGAGGAGCGCCGCGGTGGCCCCGGCCGCCGGCAGGGTCAGCACGTCCGGCAGCCGGTGCACGGCCGCGTCGACCGTCCCGAGCACCACCGCGACCGGCGCCAACAGCAGCCAGACGGCCAGCTCGGGGCGGGGCCCGGCGGCCGCGGCCAGCAGCGCGCAGACCACCGCGGTGACGAGCGGCGCGGCGGTACGGGCGGGGCCGTACGTGCGGCAAACGGCGGGCGAGGCGGTGGCGAGGGCGGCCGGCGCGGCAGCGGGAACGAGCACGGGGGGCGCCGCGGCCGGGCAGCGGGCGAGGCCCAGCCAGCCGCCCGCCACGCCGGTGATCGGGTGGCCGCCCGGGCAGGTCGTACGCCGGTCCTCCTCGGGCTCGACGGCCAGCCGGTACGCGGCCCGCGGCACGAGCAGCCCGGTCGCGGCCCCGTAGGCGGCGGCGAGAACGATCAGGAGCGGATGCACCCCTCGAACGTACGGCCAGAAACCGTCCCGGTCATGGGCCCTGGGGCCCAACCCTGGGCAACCATGGGCCCCACCGGTCGCACGCGCGGCGCCGTGCCGCGCCGTGACCGTGCCGGTAGCATCCCCGCCCGGCCGGACGGGGGCCGCGGCGTACGGGAGGGAACCATGGGCAGGTGGCACGACGGCCGGGGACGGCTGTGGCTCGATGCGGGGCCCGGAGGCGCGAACCCGGGAGCGCCGCTGCCGCTGGAGATCGCGGCGTCCTACCGTGCGCGCACCCGCGGGCTGCTGGGCCGGGACGGGATCGAGGGGGCCCTGCTCCTGACGCCCGCGAGCAGCGTGCACACCTTCCGCATGCGCTTCGCGATCGACGTCGCGTACCTGGACCGCCGGCTGACCGTCCGCGCCGTCCACACGATGCGGCCGAACCGGCTGGGCCGCCCCCGGCTGCGCTCCCGGCACGTCCTGGAGGCCGAGGCGGGCGCGATGGCCGCCTGGGGCCTGCGGCCGGGCACCCGCCTGAGGATCGAGACGTGACCGGCGGCGGGGCCTACCGGGCGGAGTTCGCGCTGTCCGCTGTCACCACTTGGCGCGGTCCATCGGGTACGGCAGCTCCTCCAGCGCGCCGGCCTTGCGGAGCAGGCCGTTGACCGCGAGCACGTGGTCAGCGTCGGGTCCCGTGCCGTCCGGCCGGCCGAGGTCGAGGACCAGGCCGCCGTTCTCGGTGACCGAGCGGCGCCCCGGTACGTCGTCCGGGACCACCGCCCGGCGGCCGCTGGAGAGGTAGACCGCCCGGCCGCAGCGCGGCGTGGAGTTGTCCAGCTCGTACTCCTTCTCCAGCACGCCGAGGAGGTCGTCGTCGGCGATGTCGCCCCAGTCCGCGTCCCAGGACTCCACGATCGCGGTGAGCACCTCGGGGAGCCGGGCGACCAGCGGGGCCGAATCGTTCAGGTCGGCGGAGCGCACGGTGATGACCGCGGTCTGCGGCGCGAACTGCGGTGTCCCGCCCGCGCCGACGCTGAGGGTGATGATCGGCCGGCCGGGGCAGGCCGCGACCAGGACGGCGGAGTACCCGATCGTCGCGGCGTCGTCCTGCGGGTTGACGCGCTCCAGGTACGAGGTGAACCAGGCCGCGTCGGCGTTCTCCGGCACCTGCTCGGCCTGCCCGACCGCCTCGGCCCGCCAGCCGGCGAAGTCCTCCGGCGCGATCTTCGCCAGCCGCCTCAGGAGACGCAGCCAGCGCTCGGCGAGCTGGTCGGGGCTCTCCTGCCGCGGCCCCCAGACACCGCCGACCGTCAGATCCAGTGCCATGTGAGCTCCACTCCGGTGTTCCGTATGTTGCCGTTCGTTGCGTCCGGCACGTACGGCAGCCATCAGGCCGGCGCTCGCCCGGTCCGGATGCACGCTGTCATCCGCCCCCCGGCCGCGTCGAGTCCGTCCTGCGCTCTTCTCCACCACCTTCAGGGGATATGTGGTGCGTCTTCACATCGAGGCGCCCGTCACGGACGCCGCGGAACGGCCGGGTCGCGGAACGGCCGGGTCGCGGAACGGCCGGGTCGCGGAACGGCCGGGTCGCGGAACACTCAGTCGGCCCGCGGGAAGGACACCTCCACGCGGCGGTTCTTCTTACGTCCGTTTTCCGTGTCGTTGCTCGCGACGGGGGCGTCCTCGCCGTAGCCGCGTATCTCGAAGGTGACGGCGCCGCCGTCCAGCTCCTCGTTCAGCTGCTGCTGCACGGCGTCGGCGCGCTCCTTGGACAGCTTCAGCCCGTGCTCGGACGAGCCGAGGTCGTCGGTGAAGCCGGCGACGGTCACCTGGGTGGCCTGCTGCTTCCTGATCTCGGCGGCGATCTGCCGGATCCGGTCGTTCGCCACGTCGGACAGCTTCGCGCTGTCCTTCCCGAACAGCACCTCGGCCTGGAGCTGGAACTTCACGTCCGAGTTGGAGTCCTCCCGCTGCTCCGTACCGCGCTCGTCCCCGACGACGGTCTTGATGTCCAGCACCTTGGGCGCGGCGAGCGACTTCCCTTCGGGGAGCTTGAGGTCGGGGTCGTTGACGTCGATGTCGCCGTGGAAGACGGAAGGCGCCGCCGGTACGTCGTCGTCGGCCACGGCGGCCGGCCCGCCGGCCAGGGTGAGGCCGGCCGCCAGCGCCGAGGACAACAGGAGTACGGGCCCGCGCTTCCGGTGCAGGGTCCTCATCGTCACGCGTCCGTCAGCGCGAGGGAGACCGACTGGAAGGTCGGGATCTGCAGGTCGACTTCGGTCGTGCCCTTCGGCGGGGCGGGGAACTGCATGAAGACCTTCTGGTCGGAGTTGCCCGCGACGATGCCGAGGCCCGTGGTGGCCAGCGGGCGGTTCTCCGTGTCACGCAGGGTGTAGTAGCGCTTCTTCTCGGTCTTGTCCACGAGGGTGGCGCCGCCGAGGGAGTCACCGGCGGCACGCTTCATGGCGAGCTCGGGTCCGGTCCACTGGGACGTGTCGGTGAAGTCGTCGTCCGAGGAGTTCTTCAAGTTGCCGTTGACGGTGACGAATCCGCTGGAGTCGCGGATCGCCGACGTCACGTCCAAGGTGATGCCCTGTGGTCCCTGGAGTGTGGCGATCACCGTGCTGTCGTCCGGCTGCTCGGGCTGTTCGGGCTGTCGTGCCCGGTTCTCACCGCCCTGGTCGGCCGTGTGGCGGGTGGACGACGGGAGTCGGGTCTCCGTGCCGCCGCCGTCGTCACCGCACGCGGACAGCGTGAAGGCGAGTGCCGCCGTGAGGGAAGCGGCGGCCACCGTCCGTCGCGCCCGGGGGATCTGCCACATACTCATGAACTCGTCCTCTACTCGTCTTCGCGCCGTCAGCCGCGAGCGGGCTCAGTCGGCGAGCCTTACGGCGAACAGGTCCGCGGCGCGCGGGAAGTCAGGGCGCGTGGGGTCCGGTTCGTCGGGATCGATGGACCACTCCTGGCCGTCACACTTCAGGGTCAGGCGCTGGGGGTCGCGGTCCTTGTCCTTGTTCTTGTCGTCCGCGCCGGACGCCGGGTCCTGGTCATCCGTGCCGTCCCCTTCCGGATCGTCCGCCGGCACCGCGCACTTCGGCTCGATGACCGCGGTGGCCCGCGCCTCCGACTGCTCGTTCTCGGTGCCCGGGATGACCGAGGCGCCCATGCCGCCGGTGGTGCGCACCTGGACGATGAAACCCTGTCGTTGATCGGCGAGCCGGCGGCAGCCGGCGCCCGCCACTTCGGCGTCGTTGCGTGCCGCGAAGCTGCCGGCCGCCAGGCAGGCGCGGGCCTCGTCGTACGCCTCGCCGCGGAGGAACACGGCCCGGTCGGCCGGCTCGTGGAGGGAGGCGAGCAGGCCGTCGCGCAGTTGCTCGCGGGCGTCCTGTGCGGCCCCGAGCGCCGCTGCGTCGGCGGCGGACTGAGCACCGTTACGGGAGGCCGCCGCCTGGCCCACGGCGAAGTAGGCGAAGGCAAGAAAAAGCAGGCCCGCCACCACCGTGATGTAGATGGGGAGGGCCTGCCCGGATTCGCGGAAAGTCCGCCGGGGCGCGCGGAAGTTCCGCGACGCAGGCAGGTTCAGCCGGTCTTCACGCTGTTGATCGCGGCCTTGATCTTGTTCTTGATCGTGTCGCCGATGTCCGTGAACCCAGCGATCGCCGCCATGATCGCCACGACCACCACGATCATGCCGATGTACTCCACCGCGGTCTGCCCCTTCGAGCGTTCGCGGCCGTACATCCGCTCGATGCAGGCGTCCCGCCAGGACCCGATGTGCACCTGGGTGGCGGTGGTGGCCTTCAGCATCCGCTGGTTCATGGTGGTGTTCCCCTCCGGGTTCGGCCGGCCGGCAGTCGGCCCGCGCACAAGCTTCCACGCCGGCCGTCGTGACGGCGGCCGCGTCCGCGCGGCCGGTACCGCCGGCGTCCCGGGAAACGTACGCCGGGGCCACCCCGCCCGGCATGGGCCCCCGGGCCCAAACGCGGGCCCAAACCCCCTCCAGGGCCCAAATCGGGGCCCAATCCCGGGCCCAGCCCTGGGCCCGGATCCCGGCGCGGGACGCGTCGCGCACCCGGCGTGCCGGGTGGGCCCTGCCGGCCCTCCCCCCTTCAGCCATGGCTCTGCGTTCCCCCTCGGGCGGTGCCGAGCCAGACGGCGATGGCCTGGCTGCGGCTGGTGGCCGGCAGCTTGGTGAAGATCCGGTTGATGTGGTTCTTCACGGTCTTCTCGCTGATGAAGCACGTGGCGGCGATCTGCGCGTTGGTCATGCCTGCCGCGATCAGTTCCATCACCTCCGCCTCGCGATGGCTCAGCCCGAACCTGTCCGTACCGTTTCCCCGCCGTGCCAGCGGGGCACGGTCCACACCGTCCCGCCGTGCGGGCACCACTGGGGTCGCGCGGTGCGACCCAGTCGCAGACTGTGCCATATCAACTTGCGGTTGCGAAGCGGTTTGTGAAGGTCGCGACGAATTCGAGACCGAGTGCGCCCCGATATACCGGGGATTGGCGCTCCCCGGCGGGTCATTCTGACCGGAATTGCCATTTGCAGGAGCAGCGCGTTCTTCCGGTGCGCCCCGGCGTTGGCCGGAAGGTGAACCCCCGGCTCCTTGGCCGGTTCCGTACGCCGCGCGGCCCGGATCGTCCGTTCCGTACCCCGTACCGCGCAGGTCGCCCGTGCCGTACGCCGCTCCCAGGCCCTCCGGGAGGGGCCCGTACGGGGCGTCGGGCGCGGGCGGGGCCGTGCGGACGTGGTCCAGCAGGGCGTTGCTGGCCGTTGCCGTGAAGCGGGCGCGGCCCGCGGTGACATCCCGTACCGCGGCGGCCAGTTCGTCCGCGGTGAACTCGCCGTGCACGAGGTAGCCACCCGCGCCGAGCCGCAGCGACTCGCGCACGATCTCGCTCTCCTGGCTGTACGTCAGCATCATGACGGGCGCGAGGCGGACGAGGTGGGGCAGGGCCGCGATGCCGTCGACGCCGGGCATCCGGACGTCCAGCAGAACGACGTCGGGGCGGTGCCGCCGGGCCGCTTCGTATGCCGCGCGGCCGTCGGCCGCCTCCGCGACGACCTGGATGTCGGAGCGCCCGGAGAGCAGGACGGTGAGCCCGGCCCGTACGACGGGGTTGTCGTCCGCGACGACCACCCGCAGCGGTGGGCACGGATCGGGCGGGCGGCCCTCGGGCCCGGCGAAGGGATCGGCGGCGACGGGGGCCGCCGGTAAGGGGGAACCGTCGCCCTCTCGGCGCGGGGCGGGCGGGTCCGCACCGAACACCGCGGGATCGTCGAAGACGAACGGGTCCTCGAAGACGAAGGGGTCGCCGACGAGGGCGAACGGGTCGGTGGCGGGCGCTGTGCGCGACTCACGGAAGGTGGGCATGGCGCGGCCTCCTCTCACGGCCTGGCGGGGGGACGGGGCGGGTGCTCGGGCACCGGCGTGCGCGGTGGCTGCTCGGGCGCCGGGGCGAACGGCGGCGCGGACGGCTTCGGCACGACCGCGGCCAGCGGCAGCTCCACCCGGACCTCTGTGCCCTGGGTGGCGCGGCCGCGGCCGATGCGGATGCGGGCGCCGATGCCGGCCGCCCGTTCCACCATGCCGACCAGCCCGAAGTGGCCGGCCTTGCGCAGACCGTCCAGGGTGGTACCGGGCGGCAGGCCGCAGCCGTCGTCGTACACGCTGATCCGCAGGCTGCTCTCGACCACGCCCGCCGCGACGTCCAGGCGGCTGGGGGCCGCGTGGCGGCAGGCGTTGTCCATGGCCTCGGTGGCGATGGTGAGGAGCTGGCGGGCGATGGCGTGCGGGACCTGGGGCGCGGGGCCGGTGCCGAGCGGGCGGTAGCAGGCGGGGATGTCGGCGCGGCGGGCGAAGTCGGCGACCTTCGCGGAGAGTTCCCCCGCGACGTCGACGCCGCCGTCCAGGCCGGTCTCGCGCCGCAGGTCGGAGAGGAGTTCGCGGGACTCGGCCGCGGCCCGGCGGGCGGCCCGGGAGACCAGTTCGGCCTGGCGCTTGACCGTCGCCGGGTCCGTACGGTCGGCGGAGCCGGCCAGGCCGTCGGCGGCCAGTGCCAGGCCGTGCAGGGTCTTGGCGACCGAGTCGTGCATCTCGCGGGCGAGCCGGGCGCGTTCGCACTCGACGGCCTCGTGGACGGCGAGCCGGGAGCGGGTCTCGGTGAGCGCTTGGCTCGCGGCACCGAAGCGCAGCATCAGATTGCGCAGCGTGACGCCGGCCGCGCCCGCCACGACGCAGACGCCGGGCAGGAAGGTGGAGCCGGCCAGGGTGACGTCGAGGTCGGCGTCGCCCACGTACGCCAGCAGGACGATGCAGACGGTGAGGGAGGCAAAGACGCCCGCGCCGCGCCAGCCGTAGGCCAGGCCGGCCAGCAGCGGCGTGCACATCGTGACGTAGCTGAGCGGGCTGGCGGGCGAGGCGGTGAAGAGCAGCAGGGCGCCGAAGGCGGCGTCCAGCGCGAGCAGGACGGGGTGGTGCAGGAGCAGCGGGCCGAACCGTTCCCAGTCGCGGAAGAGCAGGTAGGAGGCCATGAAGGTGAACAGCACGGCGGAGCAGATCAGGACGGTGGGCCAGCCGCGCTTGGTGCCGAGGATGGCGAACGGCGCCGCGAGGGCGATCATCGCGAGCCGGAAGCCGAAGACCTGCCGGCACAGCGCCTGGAGGGCGCTCAGCTGGAGCCGGAGGGTGGGCTCCTCGGGCGGCGGGGCCGTGCCCTCCGGGCCGTGCGGCGGCAGCGGGCCGCCGGCGGTGATGGGCGCGGCGGCCCCCCGCCGGAGCACCCCGCGCCGCCGGTCCCGCCGTACCGCCCCGCGCCTCACCCCAGGAGCCCCGATCCCAGGAACATGCCGGCGCCGATCAGCAGGATGGTGGCGGGGACCATGACCATGGTGATCGTGGTGGTGGCCTTCGGCACCGCCTTGGCCGCCTTGCGGCGGGCGTTCTGGGCGTCCGTGCGGCGCATGTCGTTGGCGATGGCGATGAGCGTGTCGACGATCGGCGCGCCCAGCTCCTCGCCCTGCTGGAGGGCGGTGACGAACATCGCGACCTGCTCGGAGTCGTTGCGCCGGCGCAGCTCCTCGAAGGCCTGCCGGCGGCTGACGCCCATGTCCATCTGGCGCAGGGTGATGCGGAGTTCGTCGGACCAGGGGCCCTGGTACTTCTCGGCGGTGCGGTCCAGCGCCTGGCGGAAGTTGAGGCCGGCGGAGACCACGACGGCGAGGACGTCGAGGAAGTCGGGGAGGGTGCGCTCGATGGCTTCCTTGCGCTGCCGGATGGCGGACCAGAGGGAGACCTCCACCCAGCCGGCGCCGAACGCGATCATGAGGAGGGCGAGGATCGCCTGCCCGTTGGCGGCCATGGCGAGGGCGCCGAGCGCGCCGGTGACGCCGTAGACGAAGCGGCGCGCCGCGTACCGGTCGACGGTGAGGCCGCCGGGGTTGCCCGCCATGTCGATGCGCTTGCGCAGCCGGTCGACGCGCTTGGGACCCATCAGGCGCAGCACGGCCGGCGCGTACCGCATGCCGAGCCGGTCGATGAGCGAATGCGCGGCGCCGGTGCGGGAGGAGCCGACCTCCAGCGCGACGACGAGGTCGCCGGGCAGCTTGGCCTCGGAGCGGTACAGCCGCCAGCCGTACACGGCGCCGAGGACGGAGAGGCCGAGGAGGAGGGCGAAGAGGAGTCCCATGGTGCGGCCTCTCAGACGTCGATCTTGCCGAGTCGGCGGACGAGGAAGAAGCCCAGCGCGTACAGGGCGAGCGCGACGAGGATCGCGCCCTGGCCCAGCACGCTGCCGGTGATCTTCTCCAGCGCGCCGGGCCAGATGTTGTTCATGACCAGCAGCGCGCCCAGGCCCATCAGCGGCACGATGTAGCCGGTGGCGGTGACCTGTGAGAGCTGGGTGCGGACCTCGCGGCGGGTCTCCTTGCGCTCCTCCAGGGTCTCGGTGAGGTTGCGCAGCGAGCTGACGACGGTGCCGCCGGCCCGGTTGGACAGCACCAGCGTGGTGACCAGGACGACCAGTTCGCGGGAGGGCAGCCGCTCGGCGAGCGCGCCGAGCGCGTCCTCCACGGAGTGGCCGATGGCCAGTTGGTCGGCGACCTTGCCCAGCTCCTCGCCGGCCGGGGCCTCCAGCTCCTCCGCGGCCATGGCGAGCGCGGTACGGAGCGCCAGCCCGGCCTGGGTGGCGTTGGCGAGGACGCGGGAGAGCTCGGGGAGCTGGTTGATGAACCGCTCGGTGCGCTTCTGCCGCTGCCAGCCGAGGTACGCGTACGCCCCCCACAGGCCCGCCGCGCCGGCGATCGGCCCGAAGAACGGGGCGAGCAGCACACTGGCGAGCAGCCACAGGCCGAGGACCGCGACGACCATGGCGACGAAGAACGCGCCGGGCGTGATGTCCAGGCCGGTGGCGGTGAGCCGGGCCTCCAGCTGCTTGCCGAACCGGGTCCGGCGCAGCCTGCGGTCCAGGCCGTCGAAGGCCCGGCGGTGGCCCGGCGCGCGCAGCTGCCCCGACCGGTCGAGCCGGTCGACCAGCGCGGCGTGCTGCGCGCGGCCCGAGGCGACGGCGTGTACGCCGAGGACGGCGAGCAGGCAGCACACCAGCGTGGCGCCGATCGTCAGGAGCGCGAGGTTGTCCATGGCGGCGGGGGATCCTCCGGGAAGGGGTCGGGGCGCGCGTGAGGTCAGGCGGGGTACTCGCCCTTGCGGACGACGAGCTGTCCGGCGTCGTCGGCGACGCCGAAGGCGGCCGGGATCGGTTCGTTCTTCATGTAGAGGCGGTCGGCGACGCGGCGGGGCAGCGGGTAGTACTCGAAGGCGCCGTGCACCGTGCCGTCGGGGCCCATCGGCTGCGGCACGAATCTGGCGACCGAGACGATGCGGTAGTCCTCGCGGCCGCGGGAGTCCACGATCGCGATCTCGCTGATCTTCCGGGTGCCGTCGGCGTGCCGGGTGAGCTGGACGAGGACGTCCAGGGCGCTGTTGATCTGGTCCTTGATCGCCACGAACGGGATCTCCACCTCGGACATCGACGCCAGGGTCTGCAGCCGCATCAGCGCGTCCTCGGCGCTGTTGGCGTGCACGGTGGCCAGCGAGCCGTCGTGGCCGGTGGACATCGCCTGGAGCATGTCCAGCGTCTCGCCGCCGCGCACCTCACCGACGATGATGCGGTCCGGGCGCATGCGGAGGGAGTTGCGTACGAGGTCGCGGATGGTGATGCGGCCCTTGCCCTCGACGTTCGCCGGGCGGGCCTCCAGCGTGATGACGTGCGTCTGCTGGAGCTGGAGCTCGGCGGAGTCCTCGATGGTGATGATGCGCTCGCCCTCGGGGATCAGCCCGGAGAGCGCGTTGAGCAGCGTGGTCTTGCCGGAGCCGGTGGCGCCGGAGACGACGATGTTGAACTTCGCCCGGACCAGGCCGGAGAGCAGCATCAGCATGTGCGCGTCGAGCGAGCCGAGGCCGATCATCTCCTGGAGGGTGTAGGAGCGGGGGAAGCGGCGGATGGTGAGGGTGGCGCCGGACAGCGAGAGCGGCGGGATGACGACGTTGACCCGCTCGCCGGAGGGCAGCCGCGCGTCGACCATCGGGTTGGTCTCGTCGACCCGGCGGTTGACGGTGGAGACGATCCGCTCGATGGTCTGCATCAGCTGCTCGTTGGAGGCGAAGCGCAGCGGCAGCAGCTCGACCTTGCCGGCCCGTTCGACGAAGATCTGGTCGGGCCCGTTGACCATGATCTCGGTGACCGAGGCGTCCTCCAGCAGCGGTTCGAGGATGCCCAGGCCCAGCGCCTCGTCGACGACGCGGCGGATGAGCATGGCCCGCTCGTGGGTGGAGAGGACCGGGCCCTCGCGGCTGATGATGTGGCCCAGTACGCGTTCCAGTCGCACCCGCCGCTCGGCGGCGGCCAGCGAGGACATCTCCGCGAGATCGATCTCCTCCAGCAGCTTGCCGCGGTAGACCGCGACGAGGTGGTTCTCCTCCTGCTGGCCGTTCGGGGCCTCGGGAGCGTTGATGCGCGCCCTCAGGCTCATGGTGCGGACTCCTTCGTACGCGGCATGGTCACGGTCTTCTGGGTGGCGCCGAGGCCGTCGACGAACGGGATGACCGAGGGGATCGGCACCCGGGCGGTGACGGACACCTCGTCGGGCCCCGGGCGCCGGGTGAAGGCGGCCCGGTCGGCGAGCCAGCCGCTCATCGCGGCCTTCCCGGCCTGGGCGTAACCGATCTCCGGCTCGTCCAGCCCGGCCGTCCGGGCCGCGGCCCGCGCTCCCGTGCCGGCCTGCTGGATCGCGTACGCGGCGATGCCGAACTGGACCAGGGCGAGGCCCACCAGGATCAGGATCGGCAGCATGCCGAGGAACTCGACCACGGTCTGTCCGCGGTCGTCCCGCCGCTCCGTGCGCAGCGCCATGGCTCAGTCCCCTTCCCGTACGGCGGCGGCCTCGCCGGTGACGTCGAACGGGAAGTCGACGGAGCCCGGGAAGAGGACCGGGACCCGCAGCGTGACCCGGGCCTTGACCAGGCCGGGCGCGTCGCTGCAGCGGACGGCGGCGGACGCCCGCCAGCTCGCGCCCAGGTCCTGCGTCCCGCCGCGCTCGCACGCCCCGGGGCCGCCGGAGCCCGCCGCGCGGGCGGCCTCGTCGGCGGCGTTGCCGGCCAGCGTGTACGTGAAGCCGACCAGCGCGCACTGCCACAGCAGCACCAGGGTGATCACGATGAGCGGCAGCATGCCGAGGAACTCCACCGCGACCTGCCCCCGGTCCTCCCGCGCTCGCCGTACGCGCCGCGCGACCCGTACCCGCCAGGCCGTCATCGGTCAGCCCTCCCCTGCCGGTCTGCCGGCGGCGGGCGCGCCGCCCCGGCGGCGCCGGAGGCCGATGGAGCCGCGGTCGTTGCGGTACCGGCTCCGCTTGCTCCGGCCGTGGCCCGGCGGCCCGTCGTCCGGGTGCCGGCCCAGCCCCAGTTCACCGGCCAGCGCCCACATCGCCTGCTTGACCGTGGAACGGTCGTCCAGGTCCTGCATCCGCCCCGAGTCGACGGCGGGCTGGAGCTCCTTGAAGCCCGCGGGCACGGCCGTACGGGCCACCGGGGTACCGACGATCCGCTGGACCAGCGGCGGCTGGATCTCCGTGCCGCGGGTGTGCCGGTTGACCACCGCGAGGGTCTCCTCGGCCTTGCGGACCTGGAGCCGGTCCCACATCCGTACGGTGCGCTTGGCGGCCCGTACGGTGACCACGTCCGGGGTGACGACCAGCAGGGCGGCGTCGGCCATTTCGATGGCGGCGGCGTTCGCGCCGGTCAGCTGGGACCCGCAGTCGACGATCACCACGTGGTACCGGGTGCGCAGCGCACCGATGATCTGCCGGGTGGTCCGCTCGTCCAGCTCCTCGCCGCGCTCGCCCTCGGCCGGCGCGAGCAGCAGCCCGACACCCGTCTCGTGGTGCATGACCACGTCCTGCAGGACCCGCGGCGAGATGTCCTTGATACCGGCCAGGTCGGCTATCGACCGGCGGAACTGCACGTCCAGGTAGGACGCGACGTCACCGCTCTGCAGGTCCATGTCGACCAGCGCCACGTGCGTGCCCACCGACCGGGCGGCCAGCGCGAGCTGCACGGCGAGCGTGGTGGTCCCGACGCCGCCCTTGGCGCCGCTGACCGTGATGACGGTGCCGCCGGCCCCGGCCGGCAGCGTGGGGTCGGCGGTGAGGTGGCGGCGTACGCCGGTGGCCCAGTTCGCGGCGGCCTGGAGCCGCGCCGACAGCTCGTCGTAGGAGAGCGGCAGCCCGACGACGCCGCGCGCCCCGGCGTCCATGGCGGCGGAGTACACCCCGGGGCCGGCGTCGGCGGTCATCAGGACCACGCCGACCGCGGGGAAGCGCAGGGCCACCTCGCGCACCAGCTCCAGCGCCGGCAGCGGGCCGACGCGCTCGTGCACGAGGACGACCTCCGGCAGGTCGGCGACCGACTCGTCGGCGAGCTGCGCAAGGGTGTCGAGCAGCAGCGTCGAGTCGGCGACGGGCCGGGCCGGGTCGGCGTCCGGCAGCTGGCTCAGCAGCGTCGTCACCGAGCGGGCCGCGTCGGCGTCCCCGACGGCCGGAAGGATTCGTGTGACCATCCGTTACCTCACTTGTCCCCGGCCAGGGTGTAGTCCCGCTGATCGTCCGGGATGGTGGCGTCGCTGCCCGGCGCGACCAGCGCCAGGCGTACGTGGGTGGCGAAGGACTCCGCGTACGCCACGCGCTGCGCATCGAGGGTCTTGAGCGCGAAGGTGATCGGCACCGCCTCGCCGCCCCCGTTCGCCGCCTCACCGGGCCGCGGCTTGAGCGCGGTGAGCCGGCCGACGTCGATGACCTTGGCGTTGCTGACGATGACCTTGGAGCTGTCGGCACCGTCGTCCTTGCCCGCGAAGGTGGCGTAGATGTTGACCGACGCGCCGGGCGTGATCTTGCCGGCCACGCCGGTCGCGGCGTCGATCATGATGGCGATCTCCTGCTGGCCCGGCTGGAGCGCCGGCCGGTCCGCCACCATGTCGCTCTGCAGCAGCGAGCCCTTGCGCAGCGGGTTCACCGCGATCCTGCCCACCACCTCGTCCAGGTCCCGTACCGCGGTTCTGGGCAGCCAGCGCTCGGGCATCCGGACCTTCCGGAACTGCCCCGCCTCCAGGGTCTTGTACGCACCGACGTCGGCCTTGAGCTCGTAAGCGGTGACCTCGGGACCCACCTTGGACTCCACGTCACTGATCACCGACAGGACGCCGGCGAAGGCGCCGAATGCGCACAGGACCGACAGGAGCAGCAGGACGATGCCGCGGCGCTGGCGTGAGTTCATGGTTGCGGACTACCTCGTTCAGGGCGGTTACGGTGAGCGGGGCGGGGCATGACGCAGGGGAGGCGCGGGAGCGGTGGGTCCGTGACCGGGCGGCGGAGTGGAGCCGTCGCCGAGTAATCCGTCCATGTGCCCACTGTGGCCGCCGCACCGGATGGCCGCTACCGCGACCGGCCGGACGGTCCGGCTCCGCGCGCTGCGGCGGTGCCGGAGGGGCTGCGGTGTTCGGCGGGGAGCACGGGAGCGGCGCAGAAAGCGCAGCGGTCGCCGATGAGTTCCAGGCCGCACCACGGGCAGGGGAAGCGCTGTACGGAGGCGACCAGTTGAGCGAGTACGGCGGTGTCCGCGATGCCGGCCGCGAACTCGGTCAGCCGTCCGGTACCCCACCAGCGTGCGGACTCCGCGGGCAGTTCGGCCTGGTGCACGGCCTGGACCGCCCACTGCCCCGCCAGGGTGTGCAGCCAGTCCGCGGCGAGCTGGCCCTGTGCCACCGTCATGTGGGTGGCGAACTCGGGGCCCGAAAGCCGGGCGTCCGCGTCGCCGGGCATGACCAGCTGCGGGGTGGGGTGGGCGAGCACGGCGAACTGCGAGCCGGGCACCCAGGACCGGGCGTGCGCCTTGAGGCTGACGGGCACGGCGTCGAGCCGGGTCACGCTGTTCAGCAGCGCGCCCGCGTGGATGTAGTACGTGAACAGCCGGGCGGCGGCGCCCAGGACGCCGGGGCTGACGTCGCAGACGGACAGCTGGCGTAACTGACGGGCCAGCAGGCCGACGCCGAGTGGCGGCAGGTCGCTGCCGATGAGGGCGATCCGGTCGCTCTCCAGAACCGCGCGGACGGTGTGCAACCGGCGGACGTGCTCCTGCGACACGGCGCGGGAGTGGACCACGAGGACGTGGCCGTGCTGCTCCAGGAGGAAGTGCATCTGGGACAGGGCGTCGTCCAGCGACTGGCGTTCCGGGGGGCCGAGCACATGGGCCGGAGGCGTGATCCGGTCCGGGGGCGCGAGCACCAGATCAGGGCTGGTGACTGCTATCGCGGTCGGCATGTGTGTGTCCCCGTTTCACCACGTCACTCGCTCCACAACTTCCCTCGCTGCGGTGTCCTGTCTTCCGCAGACTTTAGCCGCGTACCGGGCGCCAGAAAACACTTAGCCGGCTCCGGAGGCCGTCGCAGCGGCGTTCTCACGGTAGCCATTCAGGAGATCATTTACCGATCAACCTCGTTCTATTCATGGCCGTTCAAGAAGAACGCGCAAATGCACGTGCATCCGCAGGTGCGCACCGACTATTTCGCGACATCGCCGACAACCGGCGCTATCGGGCGCTCAGTCGCGCAGTAAGGCACTACAACACCCCACCGGCGGGCAACCGTTCCGCCCCGTTCACCACCTTTGCGCCCCATACGCGCCCGCGCGACACCGCCGGAAATTCCCCCTTCTCACCGGAATGGACCGTACCCCGCAGGGACCGCCCGGAATTCTTCGGACGGTTACCGAAAACCTCCGCCGGAAGTGGTCTCGATCAATTTCCCATTCGAACCGAGCACTTGACAGAACCATTGGTCTGGACCACGTTGTACGGCAGCACACAGGGGCCCCTGAGCGCGCACTCCGTAACATCCGACTTCCCCCCACGGAGGCTGTTGTGGTTCGCGCACGACCAAGAATGTTCACGTTCACGAAGAGACTGCTCGGCTGTCTTGCCGGCGCCGCGCTGGCGGCCGCGGGGCTGACCGCGACCGGCGCCGCCGGGCACGCCGAAGCCGCCGCCCCACCTGCGCACGCGCTCACCGGCTACTGGCAGAACTTCGACAACGGCGCCACCGTCCAGAAGCTCGGGGACGTCCCCGACGCGTACGACATCATCGCCGTCGCCTTCGCGGACGCCACCGGCACACCGGGCGAGGTCGGCTTCACCCTGGACCCGGCGCTCGGTTACGGCTCGGTGGACGACTTCAAGGCGGACATCAAGGCCAAGCAGGCGGCCGGCAAGTCCGTCATCGTCTCGGTCGGCGGTGAGAAGGGTGCGGTCTCGGTCGCGGACGACGCCTCCGCGCAGAAATTTGCAGATTCCGTCGGGAAGCTGATGACGGAATACGGCTTCGACGGCGTCGACATCGACCTGGAGAACGGCCTCAATGCGACCTACATGACCAAGGCGCTGAAGTCGCTGCACGCCGCGCACGGCGACCTGGTGGTCACCATGGCACCGCAGACCGTCGACATGCAGTCGCCGCAGAGCGAATACTTCAAGACAGCCCTGGCCATCAAGGACTTCCTCACGGCCGTCAACATGCAGTACTACAACAGCGGCTCGATGAACGGCTGCGACGGCAAGGTCTACAGCCAGGGTTCGGTGGACTTCCTCACCTCGCTGGCCTGTATCCAACTGGAGAACGGCCTGGACCCGTCGCAGGTCGGCATCGGCGTTCCGGCGTCCTCGAAAGCGGCCGGCAGCGGATACGTCCAGCCGTCCGTGGTCAACGCGGCGCTGGACTGTCTCACCAAGGGCACCGGCTGCGGCGCGTTCAAGCCCTCGAAGACCTACCCCGAGCTGCGCGGCGCCATGACCTGGTCGACCAACTGGGACGCGGCGAACGGCAACGCCTTCGCGAACGAGGTGGGCGGGCACGTGCACGGCCTCTGACGCCACGCCTCCCCGGGACCACCCCCCACATCGCGGGTCTCCCCACCGCCCGCGGACGGGCCCGCCGCCGGCTCTCCCCGGCGGCGGGCCCTCTTGCACGTCACGGCGGAGGCGTCACTCCCCGGCCGGCTTGGGCAGCGTGCACCCTTCCCGACCCAGGTCGAGCTTGTTGCCCGTACCGAAGCACTTCGGTATGCCGTAGGTCTCCTGGGCGTAGCCGATGCCCTGATGGACGGTCACCGTGCCGTCGGCGGCCACCTCACAGGGGTTGTTCAGCGTGCAGCGCCCCCCGTCCTCGTTGAGGGTGTTGTTGACGGCCGCGACCTTGCCGGTGGCGGTGTCGATCACCGGCGAGCCGGAGGTGCCGCCGATGATGTCGCAGCCGGAGGTGTAGCGGACCGAGTCCTTCCAGGTCCACTCGCCCTCCTTCAGGGTCGGCGCGAAGCCGTCGACGTTGCAGGAGTAGATCTTCTTCCAGTAACCGGAGACGACCTTGATCGAGGCGCCCTGGGTCGGGTGCTCGGTGGCCAGTTGCAGCGCCTTGATGCCGTACTTCTTCTGGATGTCCGCGTACGTCGAGGTGAGTTCGTACAGCGAGACGTCGGTGTCCGTCATCGTCGCGTACGCGATCTTGCTCGCCCGCACCGTGCCCTTGTTGGAGCCGGTCGAGCTGAGGAGGGTGAAACTGCGGGTGGACGGCTTGTCGACGACGACCTCGCCGGCCCCCGGCATGCCCGACTCCAGGCAGTGGCCATTGGAGAGGACCAGCGCCTTGTCGGTGTCCTGCGAGTTCGGCAGCCGCACCACCGAACCGGAACAGTTGCTGAGTGCCACGGTGCCGGCGAAGTCGACGGCCAGGGGCTTCGCCTTGTGGTGCTGAGCCTGCAGCGGCTGAGCGGGCAGATGAGCATCGGCCACGGCGGGCCCGGCCCCGGCGCCGACGAGGGCGGCCGCACCCAGTACGGCGCCGGCGAGAGCGCTGCTGAGAGGTCTGTGCATGTGGGGTCCTCTCCGATATGCGAACCGGAGGTTTCGCCCCCCGGTCTTGTCATGCACATACTCCGGGCGCCGGGGCGGTAAGGCAATGGTGCGTCAGACGACCAGACTGACCAGTGCCGCGACGACGAAGCCCGCGACGGAGAGGACCGACTCCAGCACCGTCCAGGACTTCAGGGTGTCCCGCTCGGAGATCCCGAAGTACTTCGACACCATCCAGAAGCCGCCGTCGTTCACGTGCGAGGCGAAGATCGAGCCCGCCGAGATGGCCATGATGACCAGGGCCAGGTGCGGCTGGGAGAGGTGCTGGGACTCGACCAGCGGCAGGACGATGCCCGCGGTGGTGACGATGGCGACCGTGGCGGAGCCCTGGGCGACGCGGAGCACGACGGAGAGCAGCCAGGCCAGCACGATGACCGGCAGGCCCACGTCGTGGAAGGTGTCGGAGAGCGCGTCCGCGACGCCGCTGCCCTTGAGGACCGCGCCGAAGATCCCACCGGCGCCGACGACCAGCAGGATGTTGCCGACCGGCTTCAGGGACGCGGTGGAGACCGTCTCCAGGGACTTGCGCGACCAGCCGCGGCGGATGCCGAGCAGGTAGTACGCCAGGACCAGCGCGATGGTCAGCGCCGTGAAGGGGTGACCGAAGAACTCGATGACCGAGCGGCCGGAGGACGGCTGCAGCGCGATGGAGGAGAACGTCGCGAGGAGGATGAGGATCAGCGGGGTGCCGATGATGGCGAGGACGGTGCCCAGCGGCACGGGCTTCTCGTCGGCGCCGACGCCGGCCGCCGCCTTCTCCGCGGCGACCGCGGCCTTGGCCTCCTCGGCGGCCTCGACCATGTCCTGCGGCACGGGCACGAAGATCCGCTTGCCGATCCACGCGGCGTACGCCCAGGCGGCCAGCACTGCGGGGATGCCGCAGATCAGGCCCATCAGGATGATCCACCCGAGGTCGACCTCGAACAGTCCGGCGGCGGCGACCGGGCCCGGGTGCGGCGGCAGGAAGGCGTGCGTCATGGACAGGCCGGCCAGCAGCGGCATGCAGTAGAGGAGGATCGACTTGCCGGACCGTTTGGCGGCGGCGTAGACGATCGGCGCGAGCACGAAGATGCCGACGTCGAAGAAGACCGGGATACCGAAGATCAGACCGGTCAGGCCCATCGCGAGCGGGGCGCGCTGCTCACCGAAGAGGCGCAGCAGCCGGGCGCTCAGCACCTCGGCGCCGCCGGAGACTTCGAGGATCGCGCCGAGCATCGTGCCCAGGCCGATGATGATCGCGACGTGTCCGAGGATGCCGCCCATGCCGCTCTCGATCATCGAGACGACGTCGGACTTCTGGACGGTGCCGAAGAGTTCGGTGACGGAGAGGCCGGCGGCCAGGCCGACCGCGATGGAGACGGACAGCAGCGCGACGAAGGGCTGGAGTCTGACCTTGATGATCAGGAAGAGCAGCAGGACGATGCCGAGCGCGGCGACGGTGAGCAGTCCGGGCGTGCCCGGTATGAGGGCGAGCAGGCCGCCGGTGTGCGGTGGTGATGGGGGTCCCCCCTGCTCTTTAAGAGCTTGGGGGAGGGGTGGGGCCGCGGCGAGGAACATGGCAGGACTCCGTTGTCAGGCAGGGGGTTTCCAGGCAGGGGGGACCGCGGCACGGCGCCCCGTCGGTACGGGGCGCCGCGCCGTGCGGCAGGTCGTGCAGGTGCGGGGGGTGGACTCGCGCTAACGGCAAGGGACCGGAGCCTCTTTCCGTGACAGAAGCGGGAGGGCGCGGCTCAGCTCAGGACGGCGAGCGCGTCGATCTCGATGAGCAGGCCCTTGGGCAGGCCGACGTACACCGTCGTACGCGCGGCCGGCGCCTCCTTCAGGCCCTGCTCCTCGAAGTAGGCGTTGTAGATCTCGTTCATCTCGGCGAAGTGGTCGACGTCCGTGAGGTAGACGCGCATCATCATGACGTCGTCCCAGGTCGCGCCGCCCTCTTCGAGGATCGCCTGGACGTTGGCGAAGGTCTGCAGGGTCTGCTCGCGCAGGGTCGGGCCCGCGGGGGTGGGGGCCTTGCCCTCCTCGGCGGGGAGGAAGCCGACCTGTCCTGCAACCTGGAGGATGTTGCCCTTCTTGACGCCGTGCGAGAACTTGGCGGGCGGGGTGGTGTGGGTGGCCGGGGTGAGGGCGATCTTCTCGGTCATGGTGGTTATCGGGCTTCCTTGTGGTCCTGCGGGGTTCTTACCGGGTCGTTGCCGGAATACTCCCGGCTGATGGCGTCCGCGGTACGGCGTACCAGCGGGAGCAGTGCGAGGAGTTCCTCGGCGGAGACGACGACGTTCGGTGCCGAGACCGACATCGCCGCGACCAGCCGGCCGTCCGCACCGCGGATGGGTGCCCCGATGCAGTTGATGGACTCCTCGTGGCCACCGAGGTCGGTGGCCCAGCCCTGTTCGCGCACCTTGGCCAGCTCGGCCAGGAAGGCCGTGGCGTCGGGTGTCGAACGGGCTGTGTACTGGGGGTAGTCGAGCCGTTCGGCGACCGCGCGGCGCTCGGGCTCGGGGAGGTCGGCGAGCAGCAGCTTGGCGACCGCGGCGACGGTGATCGCGACGGGCTTGCCGATCCGCGAGTACATCCGTACCGGGTAGCGGCTCTCGACCTTGTCGATGTAGAGGACCTCGTTCTCCTCGTACACCGCGAGGTGGACGGTGTGGCCGACCTTCTCGTTCAGCGCGACGAGGTGGGGGTGGGCGATGTCGCGGACGTCGAGGTTCTCCACGGCCTCCTGGGCGAGGGCGAAGAGCCGGGCGCCCAGGCGGTAGCGCTGGTCGGCCTGGCGGTAGACCATGCCGTGCTCGTGGAGGGTGCGCAGCAGCCGCAGCGCGGTGGACTTGTGCACGCCCAACCGGTCCGCGACCTGCTCCAGGTTGGCCGGCCCCTGCGCGAGCAACGGCAGGATGCTCAGCGCGCGGTCGACTGTTTGACTCATGTCTGGGATACCTCCACCCGTACTTCTACGGCCCCGCTCTCCGTCCAGCCGGGGCCGAGTCGCAGTGTGCCCCAGTCCTCGGGGGTGAGTGCGACGAGGTGGTCGGCGAGTTCGCGCGCGGGCGGGGTGGCCAGGTCGCCGGGGACGGTGAGGGATGCGGCGGCCATGAGGTGCCCGTGGCGGATCCGGTCGAAGACGGGCAGGCCGCGCAGGGTCGCCGAGAGGAACCCGGCGGCGAAGGCGTCCCCGGCGCCGACCGGCGCCGCCACGTCGACCGTCAGCGCGGGCGCGAAGGTCACGGTGTCGGTGCCGTCGGGCTGCCGCTCGTACACCGTGGCGCCCTCGCTGCCCTGCTTGACGACCAGGACACCGGGCTCGGGGAGGGCCTCGCGGACGGCGGCGGGGCCGTGCACGTCCCAGGCGGCCGCGGCCTCGTCCTCGCCGACGAAGACCAGGTCGCAGCCGCGGGCGAGGCCGAGGAGGATGCCGGGGGCCCGGTCGGCGCGGTCCTTCCAGAGGCCGACGCGGTAGTTGAGGTCGAAGGAGACCAGCGGGCGGCCCGCGCGGCGCTCGGTGATCGCCGTCAGCAGGTCGAGGCAGCTGTCGGAGAGGGCCGCGGTGATGCCGGTGACGTGGACGACGCGGGCGTCCCACAGGGCGCGCTCGGCCACCAGGTCCGGGCCGAGGGCCGAGGCAGCGGAGCCGGCGCGGTAGTAGACGACCTCGGCGAGCTGCTGCCCGTCCGCCTCCGCCTCCGCTCCGGTGGCCCGCTCCCCCGCCGTACGGAAGTAGATGCCGGTGGGGCGGGCCGGGTCGCGCCGGACGTGGCTCACGTCGACGCCGTGCGCGGCGACGGTCTCCAGGAGGTGGTCGCCGAAGCCGTCCGCGCCGACCCGGGAGATCCACCGCGCGCGGTGCCCGATGGCGGCCAGCGCGCAGGCCACGTTGGACTCGGCGCCGCCGATGGCGCGGTCGAAGGAGGGCACGTCGGCGAGTCTGCCGGGGCGCGCGGGCAGGAAGGTGACCATGGACTCGCCCAGGCAGACGACGTCGGCGGTGACGTGCGGTGGCGTGGTCGCTGTGGTCACGGTGTTTCCCTGCTCCTCGCGGTATGTGCTGCGGGCTCCCGGCGGGGCGGCGGACGCATGTTCAGCGCCCTCACTGCGACAGGTTTCCCACCATTGACCCGACGATGAATCGGATGCTAGACAGCATTCAGCGATATGCGCAATGGGCGTTGCAGATGTTGCAACAAGAAATTTGAGGAGATCCCCATGGCCGCCGATCCCCGGTCCGACAACGCCGTCGGACGGCTCGCCGACGAACGGGTGGACCACCGCTTCAAGGCCCTCCCCCCGGACGCGGACGGGCTCACGGTCGGCGACCTGGCGGCCCAGCGCCGCAACCTCTTCACCGGCGGCTTCACCACTCCCGTCCTCGCCCTCTCCGCCGAGTCGGTCGAGCACAACCTCGCGCTCATGGAGACCTACTCGGCGCGGCACGGCCTGGCCTTCGCGCCGCACGGGAAGACCTCGATGTCCCCGCAGCTCTTCGAGCGCCAGCTGGCGCACGGCGCCTGGGGCATCACCGCCGCCGTACCGCACCAGGCCCGCGTCTACCGCGCCTTCGGCATCCGGCGGATCTTCCTCGCCAACGAGCTGGTGGACGCCGCCGCGCTGCGCTGGCTCGCCGGCGAGCTGGACGCCGACCCCGACTTCCGCTTCATCTGCTACGTCGACTCGCTCCGCGGCATCGAACTGATGAACGCGGCGCTGCGCGGGGCCGGCGCCACCCGTCCGGTGGACGTCGTCATCGAGCTGGGCGCGGGCGACGCGGCCCGTACCGGCGTCCGGGACGAGGCCACCTGCCTGGACCTGGCCAACGCCGTCGCCGCCGCGGACACCCTCCGCCTGGTCGGCGTCGCCGGGTACGAGGGCGAGGTGCCGGACGCGGACTCCGAGCGGGTCGCGGCCTGGCTGCGCCGGCTCGTCGCGCTGCTCGCCGACTTCGACAAGGAGGGCCGCTTCACCGACCTGGACGAGATCGTGCTGAGCGCGGGCGGCAGCGCCTGGTTCGACACGGTCGCCGAGGTCTTCGCCGAGGTGCCCGAGCTGTCCCGCCCGGTGCTGAAGCTGCTGCGTTCCGGCGCGTACGTCTCGCACGACGACGGCCACTACCGCCACCTCACCCCCTTCAACCGGCACCCCGACGAGGGCGCCCTGCAGCCCGCCTTCCGGCTTTGGGCGCAGGTCGTCTCGCGCCCCAACGGCGAGCAGGCGTTCGCCAACGCGGGCAAGCGGGACGCGGCGTACGACCTGGACCTGCCCGAGGCGCAGGTGGTGCGGTCCGGCCGGGACGGCGCCGTGCGCCCCGCCGCGGGCATCGCCGTGACCGGCCTCTCCGACCAGCACGCCTGGGTACGCACCGCGCCCGGCGCCGAGCTGGAGGTCGGCGACTGGATCGGGATGGGCCTGTCCCACCCGTGCACGTCCTTCGACAAGTGGCAGCTGATCCCGCTGGTCGAGGCCGACGGCACGGTCTCGGACTTCATCCGCACGTTCTTCTGAGAGGGCCCGTCATGGATCTCGTCCTTCGCGACGTCCGCGTCATCGACGGCACCGGCGGCGACTCCTACCGGGCCGACGTGGCGCTCGACGGCGGCCGGATCGCCGCCGTCGTGCGGGAGGGCGCGGGCGACCGCCCGTCGGCCCGCCGCACCGTCGAGGCGTCCGGACTCGCCCTCTCCCCCGGGTTCATCGACATGCACGCCCACAGCGACCTGGCGCTCCTGCGCGACCCGTCGCACGAGGCGAAGGCCGCGCAGGGCGTCACCCTGGAGGTCATCGGCCAGGACGGCCTGTCGTACGCGCCCGTCGACGACCGCACCCTCGCCGAGGTCCGCGCCCAGATCGCGGGCTGGAACGGCGGCGCGCCCGGGGACACGAGCATCGACTTCAACTGGCGCTCGGTCGGCGAGTACCTGGACCGGCTGGACCACGGCTTCGACGGCCACGGCATCGCGGTCAACGCCGCGTACCTGATCCCGCAGGGCACGGTACGGATGCTGGCGCTGGGCTGGGACGACAGGCCCGCCACCGACGCCGAACTGACCCGCATGAAGCAGCTGGTGGCCGAGGGCCTGGAGCAGGGGGCCGTGGGCCTCTCCTCCGGGCTGACCTACACCCCCGGCATGTACGCCTCGGACGCCGAACTGACCGAGCTGTGCCGGGTGGTGGCGCGCTACGAGGGCTACTACTGCCCGCACCACCGCTCGTACGGCGCGGGCGCGCTGCAGGCGTACGAGGAGATGGTCGGCCTCGCCCGCGAGGCGGGCTGCGCGCTGCACCTCGCGCACGCCACCATGAACTTCGGCGTGAACAAGGGCCGCGCTCCCGAGCTGCTGACGCTGCTGGACAAGGCGTTGGACGACGGCGCGGACATCAGCCTGGACACCTACCCCTACACCCCCGGCTGCACGACGCTCGTCGCGATGCTGCCGAGCTGGGCGAGCGAGGGCGGGCCCGAGGCGATCCTGGCCCGGCTGCGGGACGACGCCGAGGCGGCCCGCATCCGGCAGGTGATGGAGGTCGAGGGAGCGGACGGCTGCCACGGCGTCCCCATGGAGTGGGACACGATCGAGATCTCCGGCGTCACGCACCCCGAGCTCGGTGCGTACGTCGGGAAGACGATCGCCGCGAGCGCCGCCGAGCGCGGCGAGGAGCCGTGGGTGACGGCCCGCCGGCTGCTGATCGAGGACCGGCTCGGCTCGACGATCCTGCAGCACGTCGGGCACGAGGAGAACGTCCGGCAGATCATGCGGCACCGCGTGCACACGGGCGGCAGCGACGGCATCCTGCAGGGCGCCAAGCCGCACCCGCGGGCGTACGGCACGTTCCCCCAGTACCTGGGCAAGTACGTCCGTGAGCTGGGCAACCTCTCGCTGGAGGAGTGCGTCGCGCACCTCACGGGACGTGCGGCGGCCCGGCTGCGGCTGCCGGACCGGGGCCTCGTACGGGAGGGGTACCGCGCGGACCTGGTGCTCTTCGATCCGGAGACGGTGGCGGCGGGCTCGACCTTCGAGGAGCCGCGCGTCCTGCCCACCGGCATCCCGTACGTCCTGATCGACGGCCGCTTCGTGATCGAGGACGGCAGGCGGACGGACGTCCTCGCGGGGCGGGCGGTGCGGCGGACGCCGGCGGCGCGCTGAGTCGAAGCTCACACCGCGCCCGGGCGGCGCGCCGGGCGGCCTGCGGATTCCGTTGTCCGGCTTCGATGACGAAGCACTCGATGGTCCACACATGCGAAATATCGGCAGTGCCTCACACACAGCTTGGAAAGCACAAGTGAGGGGTGCGGGTAACCGCCCGGTACCCGCACCCCCGCCGTCTCCTGCGTGGCCCATAACACCAGGCGGGGCGGGTCGCGCGCCCGTATGGTGGCGGACATGCAGGTGATCCAGTCAACGAAGCTCGCCAACGTCTGCTACGAGATCCGTGGCCCGGTTCTTGAGGAGGCGATGCGGCTGGAGGCGGCAGGACATCGCATCCTCAAGCTCAACACCGGCAACCCCGCCGCGTTCGGCTTCGAGTGCCCGCCGGAGATCCTGGAGGACATCCTCCGCACCGTCGGCACCTCGCACGGCTACGGCGACGCCAAGGGCCTGCTCTCCGCCCGCCGCGCGGTGATGCAGCACTACCAGACCCGGGGCATCGACCTCTCCGTGGACGACGTCTATCTCGGCAACGGCGTCTCCGAGCTGATCCAGATGTCGATGCAGGCGCTGCTCGACGACGGCGACGAGGTGCTGGTGCCGGCCCCGGACTATCCGCTGTGGACGGCGTCGGTGTCGCTGTCCGGCGGTACGGCCGTGCACTACCGCTGCGACGAGCAGGCGGACTGGATGCCGGACCTGGCCGACATCGAGCGGAAGGTCACCGACCGCACCAAGGCCATCGTCGTCATCAACCCGAACAACCCCACGGGCGCGGTCTACGACGACGAGCTGCTGCGCGGCATCGCGGAGATCGCCCGCCGGCACCACCTCATCGTCTGCGCCGACGAGATCTACGACAAGATCCTCTACGACGGCGTGACGCACACGCCGTTCGCGGCCCTCGCGCCCGACCTGCTGACCCTGACGTTCAACGGCCTGTCCAAGGCGTACCGGGTCGCGGGCTACCGCAGCGGCTGGCTCGCGGTGTGCGGCCCGAAGGCGCACGCCTCCTCGTACATCGAGGGGCTGACGATCCTGGCGAACATGCGGCTGTGCGCCAACATGCCGGCCCAGCACGCGGTGGCCACGGCGCTCGGCGGCCGGCAGTCGATCAACGACCTGGTGCTGCCGGGCGGCCGGCTGCTGGAGCAGCGTGACACCGCCTTCGAGCTTCTCTCGCAGATCCCGGGCGTGAGCTGCGTGAAGCCCAGGGGCGCACTGTACGCCTTCCCGCGGCTGGACCCGAAGGTCTACAAGATCAAGGACGACCGGCAGATGGTGCTGGACCTGCTGCGCGCCGAGAAGATCATGATCGTGCACGGCACGGGCTTCAACTGGCCCGAGCCGGACCACTTCCGCCTGGTCACGCTGCCGAACAAGGACGATCTGACGGACGCGGTCACCCGCATCGGCACCTTCCTGGACGGCTACGGACAGCACTGAGCGCAGCCGATCGCTATACGCGAGACAACTTTAGACTGGTTCTAATGTAGGGTGGTCTCCTGACGTTGCCAGGAGGCCATTCCATGTACGAGCCGATCCGCACCAAGTCGGTCCACTCCATGGCCGAGCAGGATTTCCCGCACCGCTCCCGCGAGGAGGAACTGGACATCCGGCTCGCCGGGCATCTGACCGCTCTGCTGACCACCCTCGACGAGCTGCGCGCGCTGACGCCGTCCGGTGCGCTCGACGACGCCGCCGACCGCCTCGCCGAGCAGGTCGCCCGGCTGCGCGGCGGCGACTTCCCGCTGCGCGCCCAGCCCTCCGGCGGCGACCGGGGCCGGGTGCCCTCGCTCCACCGGCGCGCCCACATGCTCGCCGGGAACGCCCTGGTCGTGGCCAACTCCCGGTCCGACAAGGCGGCCGCCGCACTCGCCGCCGAGCTGCTGCGGCTGCACGACGACGCGGGGAAGCTGGCCACCGCCTGACCCCGCCCCGTACCTCCGGGGGCGGCCGTGGTGCTCATCCCGTCCGCCCCCGGAGCTCCACCCCGGCGGAAGGGCCCCGTCGCCGCACCGGTGACGGGGCCCTTCCCGTGCCTGCCTTACGGCCCGCTGCCGCTAGCCGAGCCGCTGCACCAGCGCGCGGTACTCGTCCCACATCTCCTTCGGCGTGTGGTCACCGAAGGTGTTGAGGTGCTCGGGGACCAGCGAGGCCTCGTCGCGCCAGACGTCCTTGTCGACGCTGAGCAGGAACTCCAGGTCGGCGTCCGGCAGATCCAGCCCCTCGGTGTCCAGGGACTCCTTGGTCGGCAGGATGCCGATGGGGGTCTCGACGCCCTCGGCCTTGCCGTCCAGGCGCTCCACGATCCACTTCAGGACGCGGCTGTTCTCGCCGAAGCCGGGCCAGACGAACTTGCCCGCCTCGTTCTTGCGGAACCAGTTGACGTAGTAGATCTTGGGCAGCTTGGCCGCGGCCCCCTGCTCGGAGGCGGTCCGGCCGATCTTGACCCAGTGACCCATGTAGTCGCCCATGTTGTAGCCGCAGAACGGCAGCATGGCGAACGGGTCGCGGCGCAGCTCGCCGACCTTGCCCTCGGCCGCGGCGGTCTTCTCGGAGGCGACGTTGGCGCCGAGGAAGACGCCGTGCTGCCAGTCGAAGGACTCCGTGACCAGAGGCACCGCGCTGGCGCGGCGGCCGCCGAAGAGGATCGCCGAGATCGGCACGCCCTTGGGGTCCTCCCACTCGGGCGCGATGATCGGGCACTGGCCGGCCGGGGTGGTGAAGCGGGCGTTGGGGTGGGCCGCCGGCGTCTCCGACTCCGGGGTCCAGTCGTTGCCCTTCCAGTCGATGAGGTGGGCCGGGGTCTCCTCCGTCATGCCCTCCCACCACACGTCGCCGTCGTCGGTGAGCGCGACGTTGGTGAAGACGGAGTTGCCCCACAGGGTCTTCATGGCGTTGGCGTTGGTGTGCTCGCCGGTGCCGGGCGCGACGCCGAAGAAGCCGGCCTCCGGGTTGATCGCGTACAGCCGGCCGTCCTCGCCGAAGCGCATCCACGCGATGTCGTCACCGATGGTCTCGACCGTCCAGCCGGAGATCGTGGGCTCCAGCATCGCGAGGTTGGTCTTGCCGCAGGCCGACGGGAACGCGGCCGCGACGTACTTCGACTCGCCCTGCGGCGGGGTGAGCTTGAGGATCAGCATGTGCTCGGCGAGCCAGCCCTCGTCGCGCGCCATGACGGAGGCGATGCGCAGCGCGTAGCACTTCTTGCCGAGCAGCGCGTTGCCGCCGTAGCCCGAGCCGTAGGACCAGATCTCGCGGTCCTCGGGGAAGTGCGAGATGTACTTGGTGGAGTTGCAGGGCCAGGGCACGTCCTGCTCGCCCTCGGCCAGCGGGGCGCCCAGGGTGTGCACGGCCTTGACGAAGAACCCGTCCGATCCCAGCTCGTCCAGGACGGGCTGGCCCATCCGGGTCATGGTGCGCATCGAGACGGCGACGTATGCCGAGTCGGTGATCTCCACGCCCAGCGCGGACAGCGGCGAGCCCAGCGGGCCCATGCAGAACGGGACGACGTACATCGTCCGGCCGCGCATCGCGCCCCGGAAGATGCCCTGCTCGCCCGAGAAGATCTCCCTCATCTCGGCCGGGGCTTTCCAGTGGTTCGTCGGGCCCGCGTCCTCCTCCTTCTCGGAGCAGATGAAGGTGCGGTCCTCGACGCGGGCGACGTCGCGCGGGTCGGACGCCGCGTAGTAGGAGTTCGGTCGCTTGATCGGGTCGAGCTTCTTGAACGTTCCCTTGGCGACCAGCTCTTCACACAGGCGCTCGTACTCCGCCTCCGAGCCGTCGCACCAGACGATGCGGTCCGGCTGGGTGATCGACGCGATCTCATCGACCCAGGCGATGAGCTCCTGGTGGGTGGTCGGGTGCTTGAGGGAGGGAGCCGCGTTGTCGCGCGCCACGATCGCTCCTAGATGAGGGGTTTATGCGAACATCAGCACAATGTCCGCTTTTGAAGATGTTGGCCCCTTGGGGGCTGCGACCCGGATGCTTCGTGACCGCTCATCCGGTGCCGACCGCACTCATATGATCATCCGTCGTCGACCGAAATCTGTCCAGAGGGCCCCCTCGTGACCGTCACCACTCCCGGACTGATCCGTAACTTACGGTGGCGTATATAGGCTGGCGGCCATGTCTTCCGCGCCAGAAGCCACCGCCGGCCACACGACCGAAAGCACTGCTCAGGCCGTGACCTCCGCGGTCTCCGCGCTCACCGCTCCGCTGAAGCCGAAGCTGCGGGGATGGCTGCACGCCGGGATGTTCCCGGCCGTGCTCTTCTCGGGGGTCATACTCACCGCGCTGGCCGACAGCCCCCGTGGACGGGTGGCCTGCGGCGTCTACACGCTCAGCGCCTGCCTGCTCTTCGGCGTCAGCGCCCTCTACCACCGCGGCAACTGGGGCCCACGGGTCGCCGGCATGCTGCGCCGGCTGGATCACGCCAATATTTTCCTGATCATCGCGGGGACCTACACCCCGCTGACCATCCTGCTGCTCCCCGAGGGCCGCCGGGACCTGCTCCTGTGGGGCATCTGGGCGGCCGCCGCCCTCGGCATCGCCTTCCGCGTCTTCTGGGTCGGCGCACCCCGCTGGCTCTACACGCCGTGCTACATCGCGATGGGCTGGGCGGCGGTCTTCTTCCTCCCGGACTTCCTGCAGAAGGGCGGCATCGCCGTCCTCGTGCTCGTCGTCGTCGGCGGGCTGCTCTACAGCGCGGGCGGCGTGATCTACGGGATCAAGCGGCCCAACCCGTCACCTCGGTGGTTCGGCTTCCATGAGGTCTTCCACTCCTTCACCCTGGCGGCGTTCGTCGTGCACTACGTGGGCATCTCGCTGGTCGCCTATTCGCACGTCTGACACCACCTCCGGGGCGAGCCGGGCACTCCCGGCACCGCCCGCTCCCCTGTCCCCCCGTGGCCGCGGCCTCGACGCCGCGGCCACTTGCCATGTCAGGGCGGCCACCCCCGCCAGCACCAGCGCGAGGACCACCGCCGTGCCACCCAGCAGGAAGCCGCCCACACACGCCGCAGCGGCCAGAACGACCGCTCCGTGCAGGACAGTACGCATCCGCAACACCCCCTCCAGCTCTCACTGAATGTGACTGTGTGCGCTTAGAGCGTTACACATCCCACTGACAACGGGGAGACCGCCTGGTCCGGGGAGGTGACCGGTTCTTTCCGGTCGGGGGCCGGTTCCTCTACAGGCCCACTACAGGTCGACCAGTACCGCGCCGAGGTGTCGGCCCTCGGCCAGCTCCCGCAGCGCGGGGCCTGCTCGATGCCCCGGAACCGCGCGTGCGGAAAGGTCAGCGTGCCGTCCCGCAGGCCCTGGCCGAACTCCCGGTGCCACTCCGCCACGAGATCCAGGTGATCGTGGAGCGCCAGGCCGCGCAGGGTGATGCCGCGCGCCAGGAGCGACAGCGTGTCAGGCGCCGCGCCCGAGAGGGATCCATAACGGCGAACTCGCGCCAGCCGAGATGGTGTTCCACGAGGTCACCGGGGTGCAGGTCGTCGGTGCCGGGCGCGGCCACCACCTCGCCCACGGCGGCCCCGTGCAGCGGTGGGTGGCGGGGACTTCACTGCGGTGGGTCATGGCCCCGACGCTGGTCCGCGGCACCCACACGTGGCCGACGAACCGCCCGGTCACCCGACAGGCGGCTCACTCGGCACGCAACCGCTCCGCGAGCGCGCCCGGGTCGGTCGTGGGCTGCTCGCAGGCGAAGTTGCGGCAGACGTAGGCCGCGGGGCGGCCGCTCACCAGCGGCCGGTCCTTCAGGAGCGGCACCTCCTCGCTCCCCGGGGCGCCGACCGCGACCACGGCGCCCGGCGCGGTGCTCAGCAGCGCGGTGCGGTGCAGCTCACGGGTGGCCTCGTCGTCGTACGAGCCGACCACCGCGACCTCGCGCGGGCCGTCGAGCAGTGCCTCGGCGACCGCGAGCCCCCAGCCGATGAAGCGCGGCGCGCGCCCGCTGAGCGCCTTGACGATGCCGAGCGCCCGTTCCGCGGCCTCGCGGTGCGGCGCGCTGCCCGTGAGCGCCGCGTACGAGAGGAGGGCGCCGGCCGCCGCGGTCCACCCCGAGGGCGTGGCGTTGTCGGTCGGGTCCTGCGGGCGGCGGATCAGCGTCTCGGCGTCGTCCGCGGTGTCGTACAGCGAGCCGTCCGGACCGCGGAAGTGGATCAGCACGGTGTCCAGGAGGAGCCCGGCGAAGTCCGCCCACACGCCCTCGCCGGTGACCTGGGCCAGCGCGAGGAAGCCCTCGGAGACGTCCGCGTAGTCCTCCAGCACGCCGGAGTTGGCGCCGGCGACACCGTCACGGGACGTGCGGTGCAGCCGTGCCTGGCCGTCCATGTGGACGCGGACGAGCAGGTCGGCGGCGTCGGTCGCGGCCTGCACGAGGTCGGGGCGGTCGAAGTACGCGCCGGTCTCCGCGAGCGCCGCGACGGCCAGGCCGTTCCAGGCGGCCACGACCTTGTCGTCCCGGCCGGGACGGGGGCGTTCCTCCCGTGCGGCGAGCAGCCGTTCCTTGATGGCGGCGATCCGCTCGGCGTCCTGCAGCCCCTCGGTGTCGGGCAGCTGGAGCACCGAGGCGCCCTCCTCGAAGGTGCCCTCCTCGGTGACGCCGAAGTGGTCGGCGGCGATCCGGGCGTCCGCCTCCCCCAGCACCTCGGTGAGCTGCTCGGGCGTCCACACGTAGTACGCGCCCTCTACGTGCTTCCCCGTCCCGTCATCGCTGTCGGCGTCCAGCGCCGAGGCGAAGCCCAGCTGCTCGGTGCGGAGTTCGCGGACCATGAAGTCGGCGGTCTCCAGGGCGATGCGGCGGGCGAGGCCGGAGCCGGTGGCGCGCCAGAGATGGGCGTAGACGCGGCACAGCAGCGCGTTGTCGTAGAGCATCTTCTCGAAGTGCGGCACCACCCATTCCGCGTCCACGGAATAGCGCGCGAAACCGCCGCCGAGCTGGTCGTAGATGCCGCCGCGCGCCATCGCCTCGCAGGTCGCCCCCACCATGTCCAGCGCACCCTGGGACTCGGTCCTGGCGTGGTGCCGCAGCAGGAATTCCAGCACCATCGACGGCGGGAACTTCGGCGCGCCGCCGAATCCGCCGCGGGACGCGTCGAATTCCCGGGTCAGCCGCATGAGGGCGGCCATCAGGTCCTCGCGCCCGGGCGGCTGCGCCCCGGCGACGGCCAGCGAGCGGTCGGCCAGGTCGCGCACGATCTTCCCGGCGACCTCGCCGACCTCGTCCCTGCGGTCCGTCCAGGCCGCCCGCACCCCCTCCAGCACCTGGGAGAACGAGGGCATGCCGTGCCGCGGCCGGGGCGGGAAGTAGGTACCGAAGTAGAACGGCTCGGCGTCGGGCGTGAGGAAGACCGTCATCGGCCAGCCGCCCTGCCCCGTGGCGGCCTGCACGGCCTCCATGTACACGGCGTCGACGTCCGGGCGCTCCTCCCGGTCCACCTTCACCGACACGAAGTGCTCGTTCAGCAGCCGCGCGGTGGCCTCGTCCTCGAACGACTCGTGCGCCATGACGTGGCACCAGTGGCACGACGAGTAACCAACTGACAGCAGCACGGGCACACCGCGCCGCCTCGCCTCGTCGAATGCCGCTTCCCCCCATGGCCACCAATCCACCGGATTGGACGCGTGCTGGAGCAGATAGGGCGACTGCGAGCTGGCCAGGCGGTTCATATCCGCATCGTCGCACGAGCCGGGCCGTCCAACCCAGCTTGCGGGGGTGAATCCGCGGAGTGGTCGAAGATCGGGGGCGGGCTGCCCGGTGCTTGATCACCCGCGTGCCGGATGTGCAGAAGCGCCGGCGACGCGGTCGACGCCCCGCTGAAGCGTGAGGTGCTCGGTGGCCTGGAGGATGCGCACAGCGTTGACGGGGTCACCGGCGAAGTGCTGCCCGTCCGCCCAGTCCGGCTCGCGAGGCCGGGAACGGCGTGTGCGCCACCGGCGCCGCCGCGGCACGGGCCCCGACGGCGCCGTCCGCCCTTCTACGATGCCCGCGACGCTTCTTCCGGAGCCGGCGCCGTCACCTGCACGGCGTCGAGCAGCCCGGGGAAGCGCGCTTCGAGGTCGTCCCTCCGTAGCGAAATCACCCGCGTCGTCCCGCGCACCTCGGTCGTCATCAGCCCTGACTCCCGCAGTACCTTCAGGTGATGGGAGAGCGTCGACTTCGCGATCGGGTAGCTCAGCTGGCCGCAGACGCGGGGGCCGTCCCTGTGCATGGTCCGGGCCACGTCTCGGCGGATCGGGTCGCTCAGCGCGTGGAGCACCTTGTCGAGCGAGATGTCCCCCCGGTCCGGGTGGAAGAGTTCACCGCGCATGGATCTCACCTCCTTGTGAGATGGGAAATTAATTCAAAATTCTATGATGATCAAACATCATAGAGGAGGCGGCCGTGTCCTGAGGGCGGCGCGCGAGCCCTGCCACCACGCACGAAACCGGGCAGGCGGCCCACGGCCACCTGCCCGGCATCAGCGGTCACGAATGCAGTGCGCGCCGTAGTACGTCGATGCGCTCCGCCACTCGCCGCTTCGACACCTGGGCCCCGGCGACCAAGTACGCGAGATGGTAGGCGCCCGGGAAGACGTGCAGTTCGACAGGGATGCCGGCGGCGAAGAGGCTCTCCGCGTAGGCCACCGCCTCGCTCCGCATCGGGTCGTACTCCAGCGCCGCGATGTAGGCCGGCGGCAGCCCGGACAGGTCCGTCGCACGGGACGGTGCGGCGTACACCGGCACGTCGTCGCCGCCGGCCGCGTCCCCGAGGTAGTGGCGCCAGCTGCGCAGCGCGTTGGGCGCATTCCAGCCGGGCGTATCGGTGAACCGGCGCATGCTCTCGTTGTCCAGCCGGTCGTCCAGCTCGGGCAGGTCCAGGTACTGGAAAGCGATCTGCGGGCCACCGCGGTCGCGGGTCAGCAGAGTCAGCGCCGCGGCGAGGCCGCCGCCCGCGCTGGTGCCGTGCACGGCGATCCGCGTGGTGTCACCGCCCAGCTCGGGTGCTTCCTTGGCGAGCCATTCCAGGACCGCGTAGCAGTCCTCCAGGGCCGCCGGGTAGGGGTGTTCGGGGGCGAGCCGGTACCCGACCGAGACCACGAGCGCGCCGACCCGCCGGGCGATGTCCAGGCACGCGGCGTCGTCGACCTCGATGCGGCCGATGACGAAGCCACCACCGTGGACGTTGAGCACCACCGGGAGGTCACCCGTGGCGTCGGAGGGCCGGTAGATGCGGATCGGGACCTGCGGGTTGTCCGCGGGGCCCGGTACCTCGCGGTCGGTGACGTCGACGCCGGTGGTGTCGGGGGCCGGCTTGCCGGCGCTGGCGGCGATGAGCTTGGCGCGGGTGGCCGGCGGGTCGGTCAGGTCGAAGACGCCGAAGTTCGGTACTGCTTCGATGAGGTCGGCGTCGTAGCGGTAGGTCATGAGTGAACCGTTCCGTGGGGGACAGGGACAGCAGGAGGGAGGCGTTGCGGGTCAGTCGCCGGGCAGCAGCACGAGCTTGCCGCCGACGCCGCCCTTCTGACTGAGGGCCAGCGCCTCGGCGGCCTCGGTGAGCGGGTAACGCCCCGTGACGGGCAGCTCGAAGGGGTGGTCGCCGATCAGCCGGAGCGTGGCGGGCAGCTCCTTCGGCACGTGCTCGACCAGCGGTACCTCGGCGTCGGACGACTCCGGCACGATCGTCACCCGACGGGCGGGGTCGCCGACCAGGCGCACCGCGGTGGCGTACGGCTGGGGGCCGCCCGCGCAGTCCACCGAGGCGTCCGGCGTCCCGAAGGCGGCCAGTCGGTCGTCAAGTCCTTCGCCGTACTCGACCGGTTGTGCGCCCAAGGACCGGAGCAGGTCGTGGTGGCGTGCCGATGCGGTGCCGATGACCTCGGCGGCGCCGAGGAGGAAGGCCAGCTGAACCGTCGCCAGCCCGACTCCGCCGGACGCACCGTGCACCAGCAGTCGCTCCCCGGCGGCCAGTCCGACCTGCCGTAGCGCGGAGTAGGCGGTGCCCGCCGCGACCGGCAGGACCGCGGCCTGCTCGAAGGAGAACCGGTCCGGCATCGGGGTGAGTTCGTCCGCCTCCGGCAGCGTGGAGACCGCTTCGTGCACGCGGTACGTGCCGGGGCGGCCGTGTCGGATCACCGCATCGCCCTCGCGGTGGCCCCGCACGTCGGGACCGACCGCCACGACGGTGCCGGCGGCTTCCACGCCGGGCCCGGCCGGAAACGGCAGCGGGAGCCGGTCGGCCAGATCGCCGCGGAGGATCTTCCAGTCGACGGGGTTCACGCCGATCGCCTCGTAGCGGACGACGACCTCGCCGGGGCCCGGAGAGGGAACGGGCAGGTCGGCGGCGTACAGCTCGTCCACCGTTCCGTACCGGTGGAACAGTACGGCCGTGCTCACGCCGCCTCCTTCTGCTTGCGGAAGGCGCCGGCCCAGGCGTAGATCGCGAGGGCGGCCAGGTAACCGACGACCGTGAAGGCGGCCACGCCGAAGAAGCCGGTGACCTTGGTGAGCATGATGCCGCCGACGACACCGCCGATGGTCGTGCCGACGTACATGGCGGCGTTGGCCAGCGAGGAGACGGTGCCTCGCGCCGTCTCGGTCTGGGCCTGCAGGGTGCTCATGAAGATCGGGAAGACGAAGCCGGCGACCATCATGACCAGGCCGAGCAGAACCAGTGCCACTGCCAGATTCGGCGAGAAGGGCACCAGGCAGTACAGGACCATCAGCGTCAGCAGCGCCAGCAGCAGCGACCGGTACTGTCCCAGCCGGCGGATGAGGTGGCTGCCGAAGAGTGAACCGATCGCGTTGCCGACGCCGAGCGCCATCATCGCCAGCCCGACCGAGCCGACGTCCAGCCCGAAGTCCTTGCTGAACCACGAGCCGAAGAAGGAGATGGCCTCGAAGTTGCCGGTCTGGAACACCAGGTAGGCCAGCAGGAACAGCTTCAGGGTGCGATTGCGGAGCAGGGTGCCGTAGCTGCTGAACATGCCGCCCGGGGCGCCCGACGGCCGGCCGGGTACCGAGGGGAACGCCTTGGCCAGGATCAGCCACAGCACGACCGACGCGCCGCCGATCGCCCAGAAGGGGACGTGCCAGGAGAGGGCGGCCAGCCAGCTGCCCACCGGGATGCCGGCGACCTGTGCGATGGCCAGGCCGGCGGTGGCCGACCCCATCGTGCGGACGATCTGCTCCGGCTTGACCAGGGCCGGGATGGAGGCCCAGATCTGTGGCGAGACGAATGCCGCGCTCACACCGGCGAGGAAGCGGAACAGGATCATCATCCAGAAGTTCTGCGCGAAGCCGCACAGCGTGGTCATGACGATGAACCCGACCAGGCCGGACAGCAGTACGCCGCGGCGGTCCCGGCCGTCCGACAGTGGTCCCGCCACCAGGGCGAACAATGCGTAGCCCAAGGCGTAGGCGCTGACCATCCAGCCGGAGATGTCCGCGGAGATGCGGAAGGTGTCCGTGAGGGTCGGCAGCAGCGGAGCGACGACGAACGTGTCGGTGCCGATGACGAACATCGTCGCGAACGAGAGCAGCGAGACGGTCCTGACGCTGGGGCCCGCGGGTTCCGCGAGGTCGGCCTGTGGCGTCGCGCCCGTGGCGCTGGGGGAGGTAGTGCTGGTCATGTCATGATCACCGCCCAGTAGGGGTTGAGCTTCTGTTCGAGCATGTGCAAGGCCTGAATGGCGATGAATCCCTCGTCCGTCGTCTCCGACGGGCCGCCGGGGAGACGGGAGAAACCGCCGTCGGAGCTCTGCCGCGCGGCGATCCACGCCAGGCACGCGGGTACGTCCGCCGGCTGCGCGCCCATCACGTACAGCGCGGCGATGGCGTGGTAGGAACCGACGAAGCTCTCGGGCGCGCCCGCGCGGTAACGGAAGCCTCCGGACTCCGTCTGCAGCCCGCGCAGCCACTCGATCGTCTGTTCCATGCGAGGCGGCCGCAGGCCGAGCGCGATGAGGGTGTCCACCACCCGGAAGGTGGCGAAGGTGTCCGAGGGCGAGCCGGGCTGGTTGCCGTAACCGCCGTCATCGTTACGACAGCTGACGAAGTACGCCACCAGGTCGTTCTCGCGGGCCGGCCGCTCGCCGAGCGCGTGCAGGGCGAGCACCGCGAGGTTGGAGTGCCAGCTGTCGCACGGATAGCCGGGCGCGTTGCCGAAGCCGCCTTCGGGGTGCTGGCACGCCTGGAGGAACTCCACGCAGCGCTCGCGGTCGTACCCCTCGCCGCCCAGGACCTTCGCGGTCAGTACCGCGCAGTACGTCGTGAACGCCTCCGACAGCAGGCCCGGTTGCTCTCCGAAGCCGCCATCGGGGTTCTGGGTGGCGAAGACCCCGGCGAGCAACCCCTCCGGGTCGGGTACCGGCTCGTCGAGCGCCATCAGGTCCGAGACCACGTGCAGCACGGAGAACGTCTGCGCCGTACGGTCCGACCGCAGCCCCAGGGGCGACCGGTAGGGCGTCAGGCCGTAGCCCAGCCCGGAGGCGGTGGAGCGCAGCCAGCGCAGGTAACCGGGCAGGTCGATCAGACCCTCCGACAGGCGGGCGGTGGACACCCGGCTGAGGTCGGTCTCGATCGGGTGCGGTGCCGGCGGCTCGGCGAGTGCCGGCGCCGACGGTACGGCCGGGGTCCGGTCACCCACCGCCCAGAGGGCCAGGAGTTGGGTCTCCGCGTGCTTCTCGTGGAAGGGCACGTAGGAGGTGTTGCCGACGGCGAAGGCGCCTGCGGTGCGCGGAGGCACCATCACGTGCCGGGCCAGTGGCACCGTCGGGTCGACCGGGGTGGAGAACCAGCTGCCCTGTCCCTGGAACACGCCGCCGGCCTGCGGGTCGGTGTAGCGGTCCAGCTCGGCACCGGCCGCCTCCGACAGTTCCTTCAGCGCCACGTCGTCCGTGAGATCGGCGAGCTTCCCGGCAGCCACGGCCAGCAGTGCGTGATCGGCCACCAGCTTGGCGGGGAAGGGCGATCCGGGACGGCCGTGGCAGGCGGACAGCGGGTCGACCCGCACCTGCGACCCGGCGTCGGCCCGGTCCCAGAAACCGCGGGCCCCGGCATGCGGGTGAACGGTCCGGATGTGGTGCAGGACCTTGGTGGCGTACGCGGAGGCCGACTCGACACCACGCTCGTCCAGCGCTGCCCAGGCCAGGGCGGCCAGGGCGCCGGCGCGGAGCCGGTAGCCGTGCAGGGTGTCCGGCTCGCCCCTGGGCGTCAGGTACGCCCAGGCGCCGTCCTCGGACAGGAAGCGCTCCAAGTGCTCGGCGGCGGCGTCGAGGAAGGCGGACCGGTCCGCTGAGCCGTCGTCGGTGGCCTGCGCGGCGAGGACGAGCACAGCGGTCTGGGCGAGCGAACTCGCCCCGTCCAGAACGGTCGTGGACATCCGGTCCAGCCGCGCGGGCCAGCCCTTGGCCGGTACCAGCGCCGTCAGCCGGCGCAGCTGAGCCTGGGCATCGGCGACCACGTCGGCGCGGCCGAGCGCGGTGCCGGCGTGGTGGCAGGCCCAGGCCGCGAGCGCCTGGTCGGCGGGGGTGCGGACCTGACCGGGTACGTGCGGCACGCCGGTGACGTCCAGCAGTTCGTGCCAGCCGTCGGCATCACTGTCCCGGAACTCCTGGAGGGCGTCCAGGAGTCGGGCGGTCAGCGGCCGGTCGTGCGGTCCGCCGAGGGTCAGGGCGGCGAGCGCCGCGTCGCGCAGGGTGCGGTCGGCGGTGACCACGTCCGATGCGTCCCGGCCGAGTACGGCGGGGATGCGGCCGTGGCCGTCGAGGACGTGATCGAGGATGAAGGCGCGGAGAGAGGGAGGGCTCAAGAGGTGCTCCAAGTCCGTGGCGCGGGGCGGCGCTTCGGAGGCGGGCCGGGCTCGGCAACGAGCTATTTCGTTGTTCGTGAAATCTCGAACTTAGGCGACTATAGCACCGCGGTTCCCGGCGCCCCCGGGCTTCGCAAGCCCGGCATGGCGAGATCTTTTCGATGTGCGGGGAGTGACTGGGAAGTGATGGAGCGGGCCGTCCAGGGATCAGCCGGCCCGCCGCAGCGGGTTCAGGTCGCCCGCACCGGCGGGGTCGAACCCCGGGGAGCCGTCCGGCAGATGGACGTACTCGGGGCTGAAATGCTCCCGTACGTACAGGCGTGCGGAGTCGTCACAGGTGATGACGTATTCCTTGTAGGCGCAACGCCGTTCACCGTGGTCCGGCCACACGGCGGCCCCGGAGGACAGGATCTCCCGGTGCTGCCGGGTCCCGTGCTGGCGCAACCGCTTGCCGAGCGGCGCGGCGTCGCTGGCCGAGCCCGACCAGCCCCCGGGCGGCGCGGTGAAGACCACCGTGTTCCTGCTCACCACTGCGCCCTCGGGGGTCAACAGGGCGGAAGCGCGTCGCACGGCGGCAGCTCCTGGACGCAGGCCGAGCGCGGTCACCGCGGTCGGTGGCAACTGTCCCACCGGCACCGTCGATTGGTCTTCGACGTGCACGGTCAACCGAGTGTCCAGCAGCGCTTCCAACAGCAGGGTGGTGGAGCCGTCGCTCGACAGCAGCATGCGGGTGGCACGGGCGATCAGCGGTACGGCTCCTTCGGTGCCGCTCTGCACGCCGCTCACCGCCCGCCGCCGTCGGTGGCCGGTACGGGCGATGTGCGGGCGCCGGCCCGGCGGGCGGCCTCGACGAGCAGCGCGGCGGCCTCGGCGGTCCCGGGCCCGTGCGGAGCGATGGCCAGCTGACCGGGCGTCGGCTCGGCGGCCGGTGCTTCCAGCAGCGGCCGCACCGCCTCGCACATCTCCCCAGCGCCCGGCGCGACCAGGGAGGGGAAGCCCAGCAGGTCCAGCCGGCGGGACGCCTCGACCTCGTGGTACTCACCGAGGCTGCTGAGGACGAAGACGGTGGGCACGCGCAGGGCCGCCACCTCGGTCACGGTGATCCACCCCGGGGCCGAGAGCAGCACGTCGGCCTCCTGCAGAAGCGGCATCCAATCGGGCAGGTAGGTCAGCACCACGACGTCCTCGGGGGCCTCCACCCACTCGCGGCCGAGCAGTACGAGCTGCAGATCGGGACGCTCGCGCTTGAGCAGCCGGTGGGCGTCGATGTAGCTCTCGATGACCCGCTGCTTGTTCTCCCAGAACATGCTGGTGCCGCCGACCGAGCCGACCATGAGCGGGCCGGGACCGAGACCGAGCGAGGCGCGGACCGCGGCGCCGTCGGTGCGCTCCGGCACCTCGCGGATCATCGGTCCGGTGAAGACCGCCCGCCCGTCCGCCAGGGCACGGGCCACCGCGGTGCCTTCGTCCAGCTCCGGCACGAAGGGCTTGTCCGTGAGCACGACCTCGGCGCTCTGCACGATCCGCTCGAACACCGTGTGCAGCGCGTTGCGACCGCGCCGCAGGTCGTCGCGGTCCACACGGAAGCCGCCTGCTTCCAGTGTGGCGTCGTCGACCTGGCACAACGTGAAGTCGTACCGCTCGGTGACCAGCGCGTGCGGAGTGCCGCCGAGGACGGCCGCGAGGCTGGCGGAGATGTTGTAGTCGCTGACGACCAGGTCCGGCGCGAGGTCCCGGTAGTGCGCCAGATAGCTGAGCAGTCGCTCGCCGTTGACGAAGGCGGGTGCGAGGTAGCGGCCGATGTACCCGGCCCAGTCGAGGTCCTGGCCGAGATTGCTCCTGGTGGCGTGGTTCACCTGCTCGCCGGCGATGTCCACCACGCGCACGCCGGCCTCGGCGAAGAGCGGCGCGAAGGTCGACTGCAAGGATGCGAGCAGCACGGTCAGCTCGGCGTCGGGATGCCGGCGGCGCACCTCGCGGGCGAGGGCGAGGGCGCGCATGTTGTGCCCCGAGCCGGTGGAGTTCGGGGTCAGGACGATCCTCATGACGAGTTCCTCTCGAAGACACCGGACGTGGTATGGCCTGCGGGAACGTCCCCGATGACGACAGCTCCCGGAGCGACGACCGCGCCGTCGCCGAGACTGGCGGGGCCGACGACCGTGGCGCCGTCGCCCACCCGGACCCCGGCGCCGATCCGCACCGGGCCGCTCCGCCACGGCAGCGAGCGCCGGCTCAGGTCGTGGCCGCTGGAGACCACGAGGGCGCGGGCCCCGATCGTGGCGTCGGCGCCGATGTCGATGCCGCTCGACGCCTCCAGTACGGCCCGGTCGCCGATGCGCACACCCGAGGCGGCCCGGATACCGCCCGCGGGCGAAGGGCCGTCCGCCCGGCCCATGGCGATGACCGCCGTACCGAGGACGACGTCGACGCCGCCCGACAGGTCGGCGTCGAGGACGCACGGCCCGTCCGCCCGCCAGCCCTTGGGCAGCGGGCGGGAGTTGCTGTCGTGCCTGGCCCGTACGGCCGCGATGATGCGGCCGAAGTCGGGGAGCCCGTCCTCGGTCACTTCCCGCCGGCGCAGCACCCGGGCCGGCCGTCCGATCACCAGCGCGTCGTCCGGAACGTCCGCCGTGACATGGGCTCCGGCCCCGACCACGGCACCGGCTCCGATGTGCACACCGGGCTCGACGACGGCACGGGCCCCGATCCAGGCTGCCCGGCCGATGCGCACCGCGGCGCCGCCGGGGCGTCCGATCCGGGTCAGCGAGGCGATCTGGCAGCCGGTGGCGACGGTCGCGCCGTGAATGCGGGCACGGAAGCCGACGAACACCCCCTGCTCGATGGTCGAGTCGCCGATCGCACTGCCGTGCCGGACCCAACTGCCGGGCCCGACCGCCGCATTGGCCGCGATCTCGACGGCGGTCTCGATGAGCGGCTCGGCAGCGGCGGGTGGCGGCGCTCCGGGCAGGCATCGATCACGTACTGCTGACATGTTCCCCCTAGTCGTTCGCCGGAAGCAGCGTCATCACTTTCTGCTATTTCGAGGTTCGACGACATTGGCGAACGTAACGATCGACAAGGGGGTCGCGCAAGAGCGTTTCACCGATGCTCGCACGGACTTGACGTGACGGGCAGTCAACGAATGGCGACCCACATACCGGAAGTAACCATTCCTCTTCGAGGTGTTACCTGCATCTTTTTGCCGAGCCTTGAGTAAGCCGTGGGATCTTCAAAGGATTTTGGTGATGCGATGTTCACACCGCGTAGTTGCTCGACTTGCGTTCGACGTTCTACGATCTTCGTCATCCAGTGCGGAGTCAGCGAGGAGTTAAGCGCCGACGGACAACCGTCGCGTCACTCGCTGTACAGGGGGGCCGCCTGGATTCCCAGGCCATTTCCGCCTGTTCCCCCCTTAGCGCTCATCGCATCGCTCAACAAAGGGGACCACCTTCCATGCACGTACTCGTCACGGGCGGGGCCGGATTCATCGGCTCCCACTACGTACGGCGGCTCCTCGGTGGACAGTCGGGCGCCGCACCGTCCCGCGTCACCGTGCTCGACAAGCTCACGTATGCCGGGAACCGTGAGAACCTCGCGCCCGTCGCCGATCACCCTGCCCTCCATTTCGTCCAGGGCGACATCGCCGATACCGACCTCCTGACGCGGTTGTTGCCCGGCGTGGACGCCGTGGTCAATTTCGCGGCCGAAACGCACGTCGATCGCTCCATCGGGAATTCCGCGGAATTCATCAGGACCAACGTCTTCGGCACCCACAACCTCCTCCAGGCCGCGCTCCACCGCGACGTGCCGCGTTTCGTCCATGTCTCCACGGACGAGGTGTACGGGTCGATCGACACCGGCTCCTGGACGGAGGAATGGCCGCTGAGCCCCAACTCTCCTTACGCCGCGGCGAAGGCCGGAGCCGACCTCCTCGTGCAGAGCTACGCGCGTACCCACGGCATGAACGTGAGCATCACCCGCTGCAGCAACAACTACGGTCCGTACCAGTACCCCGAGAAGGTCATCCCGCTCTTTGTCACCACGCTGCTCCAGGGCGGCTCGGTACCGCTGTACGGCGACGGCCTGAACGTCCGCGACTGGCTGCACGTCGACGACCACTGCCGCGGTATCCAGCTCGTCCTGGAGAAGGGAGCACCCGGTGAGGTCTACAACATCGGCGGCGGCCGGGAACTGAGCAACCGCGAACTGACCGCGCTGCTCCTGGAGAAGTGCGGCGCGGACTGGTCGTCCGTACGTCAGGTGCCCGACCGCAAGGGGCACGACCGGCGGTACTCCCTCGACGACAGCAAGCTTCGGGCGCTCGGCTACCGGCCGCGGATCGCCTTCGAAGAAGGGCTGGAGGAGACCGTCGCCTGGTACCGCGACAACCCGGCCTGGTGGCAATCGCTGCTCGGCGCAGCCGCCTGATCGGCGTCACTCTCCAGCGGAAAGGGAAGAATCCATGCGCGGCATCATTCTCGCCGGCGGCTCCGGAACCCGTCTGCGGCCTCTGACCAGCGTCCATTCCAAGCAACTGCTGCCGGTCTACGACAAGCCGATGATCTATTACCCGCTGTCCGTCCTCATGCAGGCGGGCATCCGGGAGATCCTCATCATCTCCACCCCCGAACACCTCGATGTCTACCGGTCCTTGCTGGGGGACGGCGGCAGACTGGGCGTCAGCATCGCCTACGCCGTCCAGGAGGCGCCCAAGGGGCTGCCGGAAGCCCTCGTCATAGGACGCGAGTTCATCGGCGACCAGAAGGTGTGCCTCATCCTCGGCGACAACATCTTCTACGGGCACCGGCTGCCCGACATGCTCCGGGAGGAAGCCGGCCGGCTGTCGGGCTGCACGCTCTTCGGCTACCAGGTCAGCGACCCGGAACGATATGGCGTGGCGACGGTGGACGACGGGGGTCGCATCGTGTCTCTGGAGGAGAAGCCGGCCGAGCCACGGTCGAACCTCGCGGTCACCGGTCTGTACATGTACGACAACGAGGCACTGGACCGAGCTGCGCGGCTCGAGCCTTCGGCCCGCGGTGAACTGGAGATCACCGACCTGAACCTCACCTTCGTCCGCGAAGGCCGGGCACGCCTGGTCAACCTCGGCCGCGGCTCGGCGTGGTTCGACACCGGCACCCACGACAGCCTGCTGGAAGCCAGCATGTTCGTGCAGGTGCTGGAGAAGCGGCAGGGCATCCGCATCTCCTGCCTGGAGGAGATCGCCTACCGCATGGGCTTCGTCGGCAAGGAACAACTGGCGCTCCTCGGCAAGGAACTCTCCGAGTCCTCCAGCTACGGCCGGTACGTCCTGGACCTGGCCGGTGCGTGAGCGGCGCTGCCCTGCCGACCGCGGAGCCGGCGCTCCCTGTCCCGTTCCGCATGCCCCTTTTCCACGAGGAAAGCAAGAGGACGAGGAATGAACACACTGCTGCCCTACGAGCCACGCCCGACGTCCCTGGACTCCTGGCGTGACCGCCCGGCAGCCCAGCAACCGGACTGGCCGGACCCGGTTGCGCTGCACGACGTCACCGACCGGCTGGCGGCGGCACCGCCCCTGGTCTTCGCCGATGAGTGCGACCGTCTCAAGACACGGCTCGCGGCCGTGGCACGAGGCGAGGCCTTCCTGCTCCAGGGCGGTGACTGCGCCGAGTCCCTCGACGGCATGTCCGCCGAGTCCGTGCACGGCAAGCTCACCACCCTGCTCCAGATGTCCGCCGTGCTCACCTACGCGGCCGCCCTGCCGGTCGTACCGGTGGGCCGGATCGCCGGCCAATACGCCAAGCCCCGTTCGCGCCCGACCGAGACCCGTGACGGCGTCACGCTGCCCGTCTACCGTGGTGACGCTGTCAACGGCCTCGCCTTCACGCCCGAGGCACGAGTGCCGGACCCCGCCCGCCTGCTGCGGACGTACCACGCATCGGCGAGCACCCTGAACCTGATCCGTGCGTTCACGGCCGCGGGTCACGCGAGCCTGGGCAGGGCCCACGAGTGGAACCGCGACTTCATTGCCGACTCCCCGCACCGGCACACCTACGAGCGCATCGCCGACGGGATCGACCACGCCCTGCGCTTCATGCGGGCCACCGGCGGCCGGCCCGAGGACTTCGACAGCGCGCGGTTCTTCGTCTCGCACGAAGCCCTGCTGCTGGACTACGAAGCCGCCCTGACCCGCCGGGACGCCCGCAGCGGTCGTCCGTACGCCACTTCCGGGCATTTGCTGTGGATCGGCGAGCGCACTCGGGATCCGGAGGGGGCCCACGTCGAGTGGGCTTCCCAACTCGCCAACCCAGTGGCGGTGAAGCTCGGTCCCGGCACCACCGCGGACACCGCATTGCGGCTCGTGGACCGGCTGGACCCCCGACGGGAGCCGGGCCGCCTCACCTTCATCGTCCGCATGGGCGTGGACAAAGTACGGGATGTGCTGCCACCGCTCGTGGAGAAAGTGACCGCCTCCGGCGCTCAGGTCGCCTGGGTATGCGACCCGATGCACGGCAACACCACTCAGGCCCCCTCGGGGTACAAGACCCGGCACTTCGACGACGTGCTCGGCGAGGTCACTGCCTTCTTCGAAGTCCACCGTGCCCTGGGCACCCACCCCGGCGGCATTCACGTCGAACTGACCGGCGACGACGTGACCGAATGTGTCGGCGGCGGTCATGGCCTCGAGGTCCACGACCTGCCGGTCCGCTACGAGTCGGCCTGCGACCCCCGCCTGAACCGCAGCCAGTCCCTCGACCTGGCCTTTCGGGTGGCCGACTTCATGAAGGGCGATCGTGCGCCGGTGCGGAGTGGGGAAAAGCAGGTGAACGCAGCCGGCTGAGAAGGCACCGGCACACGCGTTGAGCTCGCGATGCCCGGGACGGGAGTACGCCGTGCTGCCGTCCCGGGCTCAGCGGTGCGGTGACCCCGCGGCGCACTCTCGATCGCCAAGGCCGCGGCGGGGGTCGGTCGCTGTCGAGCCACCGCGATCGGGGAGTACCCAGGACTCTGGCTACCTGGTCAGAGCCATCTGGTGGTACCCGTCCACCGGCACCAGTGGCCGCTGTTGTGCCCGACCGGCGTGCTGGAGCAGATACGGGGAAGTCTCTCGAGCCAGGCGGTTCGGCATGGGGCCATCCTCTCTCACGGGTGCGCCCGGAGCGTGCGCGACGGAACCGCCGGAGTCCGAATGCCCGGCACGACAGATCTGTCACTCCACCGTGTGGCACGTCACGGCGAAGTTATCCACAGGGCTGCCGGATTCGGCGCCCGGACGGAAGACTGGGCGTACAAAGCGATCATCGCTGAGGGGGACGGAATGACGGGGTCAACGGCTGACCTGCGGGAAGCCCACCGCGCGGACGCGGACGCGCTGTTGACGCGCGCGGTCGAGGAAGAGGTGCGCCGTTCGGGCGGGCGTGTCGACGGAGACGCGCTGCTCACCAGGGCGCGGGCCGCGCTGGACCGACTGACGGCCGAAGCGGCGGAGGAGTACGCCGCGTATGCGGCGGCGCTGGACGAGGCGGCAGCGGCGCGCCGGCCGCTGACCGAGCGGCTGACCCGTGCGGAGACCGGCACCCCCGCGGTGGCCACGCTGGTCGCCGCCGTGGTCGCCGTCGCCGCCGACCTCGCGTACGGCACGGGCCCCGGCCCGGCGCTGGGCACCGGCGCCGCGGTCGCCGTCGCGGGAGCCGCGGCCACGGTCGTGAAGCTCACCGCGGGACACTGGCCGGCCGCGCACCGCCAGGCGGGGATGCGCGGCCAGCCGGGCGGCCCCGAGCAGCTGCGGCTGCAGTGGCTGACGGCCCTGGAGGTGCGCGGTGTCCGGCCGTTCCTGGACCAGCAGCGGATGCTGGCGACGGCGCACCGCAGTGGCGCGACCGGCGGCGGCCAGGGCACCAAGACCGGCGGACGCGGACCACAATTGCGCGGCGGGGACCGCAGCGCGGCGGCCCGCCGCCGGTCGGTGCTGGCCGACTCCTTCCAGCAACTCCCGGATCCCGGTGGCCCGTTCGTCGGCCGGCGGGCTCAGCTGACGCAGCTCACCCAGTGGGTGCACGCCGCCCGGGCCAGTACGGAGACCCGGCCCACGGTGGTCGTACTGCACGGCGAGCCGGGCTCGGGGCGTACGGCGCTCGCGGTGCGGGCCGCGCGGCAGCTGCGCGACCAGTTCCGCGGCGCGTGCGTGGTGGACCTGCGCGGCGAGACGCCGGGCGAGCCCCCGCTGCCCACCCGGGACGCGCTGCTGCACCTGCTGAACCGCCTCGGGGCGCCCCGCGAGCAGCTGCTGTTCCGCGAGCGCCCCTCGCCGGAGCAGCACGTGAAGCGGCTGACGGAGCTGTATCAGCAGCATCTGACCAACCTCCCGGTCGTCGTCCTGCTGGACGACGCCACCGACCCCGCCCAGGTCCGCACCCTGGTGCCGGATCATTCGGAGTCCCTGGTGCTGGTCACGGCGCGGGAGCCGATGGAGCTGCCCGATGAGCTGTCGGCGTGGGTGCACCAGCTGCCGGTGGGCCCGCTGGACGCCGCCGGCGTCGAGGAGCTGCTGCGCGCCACCGGCACCGAGACGGAGGGCACGGCCGGGCCGTACGACCCGCAGGCCCTGGAGCGGGTCGGCGAGCTGTGCGGCGGGCTGCCGCTGCCCCTGCGGGTGGCGGGTTCCTCGCTGGGCCGGCGCGACCCCGGCACGCTGGCGGACGACCTGGCGGCCTACGGCCCGGTGACGCCCGTGGAGCGCGCCCTGTGGCTGCGGTACACGGACCAGCCGGACGTCGAGCGGCGGCTGCTGCGCCGGCTGGCGCTGGTCGGGCGGGCCAGCCTGGGTGCGGCCGCGGCGGCGGCGCTGCTGGGCGTCGAGGAGGAGGAAGCGGAGCGGCGGCTGGGCCGGCTGGCCGAGGCCGGGCTGGTCGAGCACGTACGCGGCAGCCGGTACCGCCTGCACTCCCTCGTGCACCGCTTCGCGCACGCCAGGCTGCTGGACGAGGAGGACCCGGCGGAGCGGGCCACCGCCCAGGAGCGGCTGATGCGCAGCTACGCCGAGCTGGCGGACTCCGTCATCCGCCTGGTGGACGGCAACACCTCCACGCGCGCCGACCGCTTCGGCCCGCACGGCTTCACCTCGCTCGACGCGGCGCTGCAGTGGCTGGACGACGAGACCAGCTTCATCACCGCGGCGCTGCGCCACGCCGACCAGGACGTGGACCAGGCCACGCTCTCCCACCTCCTCGGCGCCCTCGCCGACTACTGCCTGCTCCGCGGCGACCTGTACCGCCTCGGCGAGCTGACCGAGCTGACCAAGGCCGCCGACAAGAGCCTGCTGGCCCGCTCGGTCCAGTGGCGCACCGGCGTCGCGGCCCGCCAGCTCGGCGAGCTGGACAGGGCCCGTACGACGCTGTCCTCGGTGGTCGACCTGTACTTCGAGGCGCAGCATCCGGTGGGCGCGGCGCGCGCCCTGCGCGACCTGGGCATCACCCTCCAGCAGCAGGGCAATCTCGCCGAGGCCGCGGCGAAGCTGCGGGAGGCCCTGGAGATGCAGGGCGGGGACGACATGCGCGGCGACCGCGCCTGGACACTGCACGCGCTGGCGGCGGTGGAACGGGACCGGGCGCAGCTGGCCGAGGCGTTCGCGCTGCTCGACGAGGCGCTGGAGCTGCACCGCGAGAGCGAGAGCGTGCACGGCCAGGCGTGGGCGCACTTCCAGCTCGGCCAGGCCTGCCTGCGCCACGGTGACGTGCCGCGCGCCGAGCGCGAGCTCCAGGAGGCGCTGGAGCTGTACGGCCGCACGCAGGACGGGCGCGGCGAGGCCTGGGCGATGACGCAGCTGGCCCGGGCCCGGCTGGTGGACGGCGACCCGGCGTCCGCGGTGGACCAGCTGCGCCAGGCCCTCGCGCTGCACAGCCGGCACGAGGACGCGCGCGGCGAGGCCTGGACGCTGTACTACCTCGGCCAGGCGCTGGAGGAGAACGGCGACAAGGACGCGGGCGTGCGGCAGCTGGACCGGGCGCGCACGATGTTCAGCCGGATGCACGACACGTACGGGCTGGCGTGTGCCCGGCACCACTCCGGGCGGATCACCCGTGACGTACGGGCGGCGCAGACCGGCTCGCTGCGCAACAGCGGCTTCGCGCGCCAGCTGCTGCAGGACGCGCGCCGGGACTTCCAGCGGATCGGGGTGCCCCACAGCGAGGGCTGGTCGTGCCTGGAGCTGGTCGTCATCGACGCGGGGAACGGCCGGACGGCGCAGGCCCTGGAGCTGGCCGACGAGGCGGCGGAGATCTTCGCGGGGTACGGCGACCGGCGCGGCGAGGACTGGGCCCGCTTCCTGCGCTGCACGCTGCTCCCGCTGGCGTCGCCGGGCGGCTCGGAGGTGGGCACGGCCGTCGCCCAGGAGGAGCTGGCGGAGCTGCGCCGCGCCCCGCACCCACTGCGGGACCCCAAGCTGGAGGACTGCGTCGAGGCGTACGCCGTCCTGCTGGACCGCGGCATCGAGCTGGAGGCCGGCTGGCAGGCCTGGCGCCTGGGCATGGTCCCCACCCGCCACGCCCGCGAGATCATGGGGGTGGCTCTGGAAACGGCGCCGTGACGTCCCTTGTCGCACAGCCCGCTGCTGCCCCTCGGCCCGCCGCTGATCCCGCGGGCCGGGCCGGCATGCGGGCAGGCCCGTGCCGCCGTGGGCCTCGCGTCCACGGCGGTTCTGCGTCTCCGCCCCGGAAGTCGGTCACCGACCCGAAAACCGGGTCAGCGGGTCGGCCGGTCGCCGACCCGAAAACCGGGGCAGCGGGTCGGCCGGCCACCGACCCGAAAACCGGGGCACCGGCCCGCCGGCCGGGTCAGGTCGTCTTCGGGGCGCCCTTGGCCGTGGCGGCCGGGGCGCTCTCGGCCGGAGCCGCCGGGGCGCTCTCGGCCGGAGCCGCCGGGCCGGTCTCGCCGGGCTTCTCCTCGAAGTCGACCTTCCGCATGTGCTTGTTCATCGACTTCATCAGCAGCCAGACGGCGCCGCCGATGACCGCGAAGACGATGAAGCCGAGGACTCCGGGGGTCACCTTGTTCTCGTCCAGGTCCTTCGCGAGGGGGACGAGATGAGTCATGGCGAGGGTGCTGGTCGCGCTCATCATGAGGTCAATTGTTGCGGATGCCCGCGAAGAGGTCGTCCTCGGGGAGGGAGGTGTCCACCAGAGACTTGGCGAGCTCGTACTCCTCGGTGGGCCAGACCTCCTTCTGGATCTCCATCGGGACGCGGAACCAGCCGCCGTCGGGGTCGATCTGCGTGGCGTGCGCGATCAGCGCCTTGTCCCGGATCTCGAAGTAGTCCGCGCAGGGAATGTAGGTGGTCAGCGTGCGCTCGGCGCGCTCGAAGGACTTCCAGCGCTCCAGCCACTCGCCGTACGGCGACTCCATGCCGCGCGCCAGCAGCGCCTCGTGCAGCGCGACGGTGCGCGGACGGTTGAAGCCCTGGTTGTAGTAGAGCTTCGACGGCTGGAAGGGCTCGCCGGCGTCGGGGTACTTCGAGGGGTCGCCGGCCGCGTCGAAGGCCACCATCGTGATCTTGTGAGTCATGATGTGGTCGGGGTGCGGGTAGCCGCCGTTCTCGTCGTACGTCGTGATGACCTGCGGCTTGAACGAACGGATCAGCTTCACCAGCGGCTCGGCCGCGGCCTCGACGTCCTGGAGCGCGAAGCAGCCCTCGGGCAGCGGCGGCAGCGGGTCGCCCTCGGGCAGCCCGGAGTCCACGAAGCCCAGCCACTCCTGCTTGACGCCCAGGATCTCGCGGGCCTCGTCCATCTCCTTCTTGCGCACCTCGTGGATGTGCGCCTCGATGTACGGGTCACCCTGGAGCTTGGGATTGAGGATGTCGCCGCGCTCTCCCCCGGTGCAGGTGGCGACCAGCACGTCCACCCCCTCGGACACGTACTTGGCCATGGTGGCCGCGCCCTTGCTCGACTCGTCGTCGGGGTGGGCGTGCACCGCCATCATTCGCAGCTGCTCAGTCAAGACTCGATCCTCAGTCAAGGGTCATGGGACGCCGTGGAACGACGCCTTCTATAGTGACCGAAGCGAGGGGGCGAATATTTCCAGGTACCCCTTACCAGGAGGAAGATCATGGCCGCGGTGCGCGACGGACTGCCCGACGGACGGTACGGCCGTACCGCCGACGAGCGGGCCGACCGCAAGCTCAAGGTCATCGGCGCGGTGCTGGGTGCCGCGCTGATCGCCGTGGTCGCCTGGTTCGGCATCTCCTACATCACCGGGCAGGACCTCAGCGGCCGCCTGGTCTCGTACAAGGTCGTCTCCGACTCCGCGGTGCAGGCGCACCTGGAGGTCGTGAAGGACGCCGGCGCGAAGGGCGTGTGCACGCTCCGCTCGCAGTCCGCCGAGGGCGCCGAGGTCGGCCGCAAGGACGTCCGGATCGATCAGGCGAAGGGCCAGGTCGACACGGTGATCACGATTCGGACGACGGCCCGGGCCACCAACGCCGAGCTGGTCGGCTGCACGGACTCGGGCGCTTCGGGCGGGAACTGAACCGTCGCCCGCCGGCGCGGACCTGACCCCGCGCGCGGGGCAACGCCGCCCGACCACGGCTGACCAGCGGCGACGCGATTTTTGCGGTTTACCGCTCCCCCTTTTGTGCCGGAATTGTTAGGCTCGTGGTTTCGCCCACCCGAGAAGGCGCAAGCCTTCCTGGTAGGGCGTTTGATTTATCCCCAGTACCGACGAGGAGCACCTGTGACCCAGACCAGCGACAACGTCACCTGGCTGACCCAGGAGGCGTACGACCAGCTCAAGGCCGAGCTGGAGTACCTGTCTGGTCCCGCACGCGCCGAGATCACCGAAAAGATCGCGGCGGCCCGCGAGGAAGGTGACCTGAAGGAGAACGCCGGGTACCACGCGGCCAAGGAAGAGCAGGGCAAGCAGGACCTTCGTATGCGCCAGCTCAAGCAGCTGCTGGAGACGGCGAAGGTCGGCGAGGCGCCCGCCGCCGATGGTGTCGTGGCCCCCGGCATGGTCGTCACCATCGCGTTCGACGGGGACCCGGACGACACGCTGACGTTCCTGCTCGCCTCGCGGGAGTACGCGAGCTCGGACATCGAGACCTACTCCCCGCAGTCGCCGCTGGGCACCGGAGTCAACGGCAAGAAGGTCGGCGAGACCGCGGAGTACGAGCTCCCGAACGGCAAGAAGGCGGCCGTGAAGATCCTGGAGGCCAAGCCCTACAACGGCTGAGCCCCGCGGACCACGGCCGCGCCCGCGACACGCGGCGCCGCACCGTCACCGAGGGCCCGGGTCGACAGACCCGGGCCCTCCGCCGTGTCCGCACGCGGCCCGAGCCCCTCGGCGTCTCCGTACGCGGCGTGCGGGTGTACGCGCCCGCGTACGGCGCCTCCGAGGTACGCGCCCGCGCGGCGTCTCCGCTCAGGCCGTCGCCGACCGGTACTTGCGTACCGCCAGCGTGCGGAAGACCGCAATGATCACGACCGACCAGAGCGCCGAGGCGAGGACCGGGTGCTGCATGGGCCAGGCGTCCGGCACCGGGTAGCCGGGCGGCAGGTTGCCGAAGAGGTCGCGCGCGGCCTGCACGGTGGCGCTGAAGGGGTTCCACTCGGCGATGTGCCGCAGGAACGCCGGCATGGAGTCCGACGGCACGAACGCGTTGGAGATGAACGTCAGCGGAAAGAGCCAGATCAGGCCGCCGGACGTGGCCGCCTCCGGGGTCCGTACGGACAGTCCGATCAGCGCGCCGATCCACGAGAAGGCGTAGCCGAGCAGGAGCAGCAGGCCGAAGCCGGCCAGCACCTTGCCGAGGTTCTCGTGCGTGCGCCAGCCGATGATCAGCGCGACGACGGCGAGCACGACGAGGGTGAGCGCCGTCTGCACGAGGTCGGCGAGGGTACGGCCGGTGAGGACCGCGCCGCGGGCCATCGGCAGCGATCGGAAGCGGTCGATGAGGCCCTTGTGCATGTCGTCCGCGATGCCCGCGCCCGCGCCCGCCGTGGCGAAGGTGACGGTCTGCGCGAAGATGCCGGCCATCAGGAACGCGCGGTACTGCGCGGGGTCGATCGGCCCCTGCTGGCCCGGGAGCGCGATGGCACCGCCGAAGACGTAGCTGAACAGCACCACGAACATGATCGGCTGCACCAGTCCGAAGATCACCATCTCCGGGATGCGCGCCATTCTGATCAGGTTGCGCCGGGCGACCACCAGCGAGTCCCGTACGGACCTGATCGTGCCGCCGCCCGGCCGCGGGGCTCCGGCCCGCCGTGCCGCTTCCGTCACCGTGCTCACTTCGCCGCCTCCCGTGCCGCCCGCCGCTCGCCGCCCTGGTCCGCGGCCTTCTTCCCGCGCTTCCGCCGGCCTCTGCCGCGGCCGGTGGCCCCGGCCGCGGCGGCGTCGCCGTCCCCCGTGCCGTCGCCGTCCCCCGCGCCCTCGGCGGGCGTCTCGGCCGCGTGGCCGGTCAGCGAGATGAAGACGTCATCCAGGGTCGGTCGGCGCAGCCCGACGTCGTCCATCTCGACACCGCGGAGGTCCAGTTCGCGGATGACCTCGGCGAGCAGCTTCGCGCCACCGGTGACCGGCACGGTGATCTTGCGGGTGTGCGGCTCGATCTTGGACGCGCCCTTGCCGAAGCCGCGCAGCACCTCGTCGGCCGTGCCCAGCTGCTCGGGCGTGTGCACGACGACCTCGACGCGTTCGCCGCCGGTCTGCGCCTTGAGCTGGTCGGAGGTGCCGCGCGCGATGACCCGGCCGTGGTCGACCACGCAGATGTCGTGCGCCAGGTGGTCGGCCTCTTCGAGGTACTGGGTGGTGAGCAGCAGCGTCGTGCCGCCCGCGACCAGCTCCTGGATGACGTCCCACAGCTGCTGGCGGTTGCGCGGGTCCAGGCCGGTGGTCGGCTCGTCCATGAACATCACGGGCGGGCTGACGACCAGCGCGGCGGCCAGGTCCAGCCGGCGCCGCATGCCGCCGGAGTAGGTCTTCGCGGGCCGGTCGCCGGCGTCGGCGAGGTGGAACCGGTCGAGCAGCTCCCCGGCCCGCGCCTTCGCCTCCTTCGCGCCCATCTGGTACAGCCGGCCGACCATGGTGAGGTTCTCCCGGCCGGTCAGGTACTCGTCGACGGCGGCGAACTGGCCGGACAGGCCGATCGCGCGCCGTACGTCGTCGGGGCGTTCCAGTACGTCGATCCCGGCCACTTCCGCCCGGCCGCGGTCGGGCCGCAGCAGGGTCGTCAGGACCCGGACCGCGGTGGTCTTCCCGGCCCCGTTCGGACCGAGCAGACCGAGGACGGTCCCTTCGGGGACGTCGATGTCGACGCCGTCCAGAGCCCTCACATCGCCGAAGGTCTTCACAAGGCCCTCGGCGTAAATAGCGCCTGGCATCCAGGCCCTCCCGGAGTTGGGGAATTCGAGGTAAATCTTACGTTTGCCGGTTTTCACCCGCGCGGCGGACGGCCGGCGGGCGACCAGCGGTACGGAACGCCACGATTGCGCCACAGGGACTCCCGCGCCGGGCGGCACTTACGGCGACCGTCCCCCGGATGTTACGCCGGACGCGATACAACGCGTTAGGGCTTGAGTGTGGGGAGGTGAACGCGACGACGGCCGGTGCCTCCGTGAGGCACCGGCCGTCGGTACGTACGCGTCGTCTCCGGGCGGCGCGCCCGGGCCGGCGAGCGGTCAGGTGATCACCGTGTAACCCGCCTCCCGCAGCGCCGTGCCGACCTCCGTGCAGTGCTCCGGACCCTGTGTCTCCAGGTGCAGCTCGACCTCGGCCTCCGTGATGCCGAGCCGCGGATCGGTCCGTACGTGCTGGACGTCCAGCACGTTCGCGTCCGCTTCGGACAGCACGCCCAGCAGGGTCGCCAGCGCGCCCGGACGATCGGTCAGGCGCAGCCGCAGCGAGAGGTAGCGGCCGCCGGCGGCCATGCCGTGGCGCAGGATGCGCTGCATGAGCAGCGGGTCGACGTTGCCGCCGGACAGCACCGCGACCACCGGGCCCTGGAAGGCCTCGGGCGCGGCCAGCAGCGCGGCCACCGGGCTGGCCCCGGCGGGCTCGACCACCATCTTGGCCCGCTCCAGGCAGAGCAGCAGCGCGCTGGAGAGCGCGTCCTCGGAGACCGTACGGACCTCGTCGACCAGGTCGTCGATGATCTCGAAGGGTACGTCGCCCGGCCGCCCGACCTTGATCCCGTCCGCCATCGTCGCCGGCGACGGGATCGCGACCGGGTGCCCGGCGGCCAGCGAGGGCGGGTACGCGGCGGCGCCCGCCGCCTGCACGCCGACGATCCGCACATCGGGACGGACCGCCTTCACGGCCACCGCGATGCCCGCGGCGAGCCCGCCGCCGCCGATGCCGACCACGATCGTGCGGACCTCGGGGCACTGCTCCAGTATCTCCAGGCCGACCGTGCCCTGACCGGCGATGATGTCGCGGTGGTCGAAGGGGTGGATGAAGACCGCGCCCGTCTCGCGCGCGTACTGCTCCGCCGCGGCCAGCGTCTCGTCGACGACCTGGCCGTGCAGCCGCACCTCGGCGCCGTACTCGCGGGTCGCGGCGACCTTGGGCAGCGGCGCACCTTCGGGCATGAAGACGGTGGAGCGGACGCCGAGCAGGGAGGCGGCCAGCGCCACGCCCTGGGCGTGGTTGCCCGCGCTCGCCGCGACCACCCCGGCGGAACGTTCCTCCGGCGACAGCCCGGCGATCCTGACGTACGCACCGCGGACCTTGAACGAGCCGGTCCGCTGGAGGTTCTCGCATTTGAGGTGGACCGGCGAGCCCACCAGGCCGGACAGGTAGCGGCTGCCCTCCAGCGCGGTGGACCGGCTCACCCCCGAGAGCAGCTTCTGCGCACCGTGGACGTCGTCAAGCGTGACAGCGGGAAGCACCCCTGTCTCTCCTGCGGCCCCCGTGGCAGGAGCGGCCATCGCGGAACCGGCGGCACCGGGAGCGGCGGAAGCGGGTGTCTGCGGCGTGTGGTCGGCCATGGCGCCAGTCTTACAGCTCGCGCCGGGGCGGGCGTCCACAGACCGCGTACCCGCCCGCAGCCGTACATCTTTGGTCAGCGCCGGTACGGTCCTCGCGCGGGCCGCGTACTCTGTCCCCCAATCCGTACGCACCTCCATGAAGCGAGCAACCGGCCATGCCCACCTCTTCGGACATGACGACCCACATCGATTCCGCTCTCCTCGACGCGCTGCAACACCAAGTGGCCGTCTTCGCCCGCCGCGCCGAACAGAGCCGGCTCGGCGGTGTCGGGCAGGCGCGCAACTCCATGGACCGCGCCGCCTACCTGCTGCTCAACCGGCTCGACCAGGAGGGCGCGATGGGCGTCAAGGCCCTGGCCGCCGGCATGGGCATCGACTCCTCGACGGTCACCCGTCAGGTCGCGCCGCTGGTCGACGGCGGACTGGTCACCCGCGCCTCGCACCCCGAGGACGGGCGCGCAGTCGTCCTGCAGCTCTCCGAGCGCGGCCGCGCCCGCCTGGAGGAGGTGCGTGCCTCGCGCCGTGAACTGATGGCACTGGTCACAGAGGAGTGGAGCGAGGAGGAGCGCAACGCCTTCACCACGCTCCTGACGCGCTTCAATGTCTCGCTCTCGACGGTGACGGCCTCGCTGTCCCCGGGGACGCCGGCTTCCTGAGCCCTCCTGGGGCGCGCCCCCAGGACCGCGCCGCCTGCCGCACGGCTCTTGACCGCCGTGCCCGCGCTGCCGTGCCATGGAGCCATCGCCGGGCCGCCGGGCCCGCGAGGCCCTGGGCCGGCCCCCTGGGCCGGGCCCCTAGGCGGGAGGCGCTGTGCGAGAGCGGCAGTCTGCTCGGGAGTGCCGTCGTGCCCGGGAGTTCGAAGCCTTCGTGGCGGGCGCGGCGGGCCGGCTGCTGCACACGGCCACGCTGCTGACCGGCGAACCGCCCGGCGCCCCGGCCCCGGTCGCCGAGGAGCTGCTGACCGTCGCGCTGTCCCGTACGTACGCGTACTGGGACCGGCTGCGCGGCGAGGATCCCTACGACCGCACCCGCCAGGAGCTGGCCGCGGAGTTCACCCGTACGGCCCGGCGCCACCGGCGACCGCGCGGCGGCCTGCTGGACCGGCTCCCGCCCCAGGAACGGCTCGTTCTCGTCCTCCGGCTGTACGAGGGCGTGGCCGAGGAGCAGACCGCTGCCCTGCTGGGCCTGCCCGCCGAACGGGTGCACGCGCTGTGCTTACGGGCGATCGCCGAGATGCGCAGCATCCGGCGCTCCACCGCGCCCCCGGCCGCCTCCCCGGGCGCCGGGGCGGTGGCGCCGTGAGCCCGCCCGACCGCAAGGAGGCCGAGGTGCGGCGGATGCTCGACGGGCCGCACCCCCTCGTCCCGCCCGACCTCGCGCTGCGCGCCGCCGTACGCGGGCGCCGCCTGCTGGCGCGGCGCCGCGCACTGAGCCGGGCCGGCTGGCTGCTGCTGTTCCTGGCGGCCCTGGCCCTCACGGTCTGGGCCGCCACCCAGCAGCCGTGGACGCCGCCGCCGACACACACCACACCGCCGCTGGAAGGGTGGTGAGGGGCGCGCCGGGACGACCGCTCCCCGGGACGACCGGCTTCCGGGGCGCTGCCGCTCGTGGTGCGGCGCCCCGGAGCACCCGTCACGCCGCACGGCCGGTGCGCCCCGGAGCACCGTTTCCGGTACCTCCTGGGTCACCCCAGGCCCTGCGTCCTGAAGGGTCAGCCCAGTGCCTGCGTCAGGTCCGCGAGCAGATCGTCGACGGACTCGATGCCGACCGAGAGGCGGACCAGGTCGGCCGGTACCTCCAGCGCGGAGCCCGCCGCCGAGGCGTGCGTCATCCGGCCGGGGTGCTCGATCAGCGACTCCACGCCGCCCAGCGACTCGCCCAGGGTGAAGAGCTGAGCGCGGTCGCAGACGTCGACCGCGGCCTGCTCGCCGCCCGCGACCTGGAAGGACACCATGCCGCCGAAGGACCGCATCTGCTTCGCCGCGATCTCGTGGCCGGGGTGGTCGGGCAGGCCCGGGTAGTAGACCTTGGTCACCTTCGGGTGCGCGGTCAGCAGCTCGGCGACCCGCGCCGCGTTGGCGCTGTGCCGGTCCATCCGTACGGCGAGCGTCTTGATGCCGCGCATCACGAGCCAGGCGTCGAACGGCCCGGCGATCGCGCCCATGGCGTTCTGGTGGAAGGCCAGCTCCTCGCCGAGCGCGTCGTCGTCGACGACCAGCGCGCCACCCACCACGTCGGAGTGGCCGCCCATGTACTTGGTGGTGGAGTAGACGACCACGTCGGCACCGAGGGCGAGCGGCTGCTGCAGATAAGGGCTGGCGAAGGTGTTGTCGACCACCAGCTTGGCGCCCGCGGTGCGCGCCACGTCGGCGAGGGCCGCGATGTCGGTGATGCCGAGCAGCGGGTTGCTGGGCGTCTCGACCCAGATGGCCTTCGTACGCGGCCGGATCGCTTCCCGTACGGCCTGCGGATCGGAGGAGGAGGCCACCGACCACTCCACGCCCCAGCGCTCGGCGACCTTGGCGAAGAGGCGGAACGTGCCGCCGTAGGCGTCGTCCGGGATGACGACGTGGTCGCCGGGGACGAGCAGGGTCCGCAACAGGCAGTCCTCGGCGGCGAGTCCCGAGGCGAAGGCGAGGCCGCGGCGGCCGCCGTCCAGGGCCGCGAGGTTCTCCTCCAGGGCCGTACGCGTCGGGTTGGCGCTGCGGCTGTACTCGTAGCCGCCGCGCAGACCCCCCACTCCGTCCTGCTTGTACGTCGAGACCTGGTAAATGGGCACCGATACCGCGCCCGTCGTCCGGTCCGCTTCCTGCCCCGCGTGGATGGCGAGGGTTTCGAAGTGCTGATGGCGCTGTCCGCGCTGATCACTCATGTCTGCCGAGGGTAGTCGTACCGGCGCCGGCGCACGCCCAGGAACTTTCTGGTTCGCTGGAGAGTGGATACAAGTGGACACCCACGAGCCCGCCCCCACGGGCCACCGCCCCCCGCCACCGACCACCGCCCCCGCCACCGACCGCCGACCACCGACGAGCCCGGAAAGCCACCGCACCGCCCGCGCCGCCCGGCGCCGCGCGCCTGACGACCCGATCGGGAAACCACTCCTCATGGACGTACTGCTCCTTCTCCTCGCCCTCCTCGCCTTCGCCGGGGTCGTCGGCTACCCCCTGCTCCGGCGCCGGCGCGCGTTGCAGCAGGCCGGCCGGGGCATGGCGGCGGCCGCCGACCCGATGGCGGACTACGGCTTCGTCCCCGCCGAGCAGCTGGACGTACGGCTGCCGGGGCCCGACCCGGAGCTGGCGGAGACGCTGGCCGAGATCGCGCGTACGCAGGACTGGCAGCCGGCGTCCCGGCTGCTGGCGGGCACGCCGGAGGGCGACGAGCGCCGGTGGCAGCGCGTGCAGACCCTGGCGGGCGCGGCGGCCTTTGCGGCGGCGCCCGCACAGGACGGCGCGCCGGGTCCGCACACCGACGCACCGGGCGGCTCCCGCGGCGGCATCTGGCTGCGCACCTGGCGCTCCGAGAAGCCCAAGGACTCCGGCGGCGCGCAGACGCACGCGCAGTTCCTCGTCGTCCAGGCGCTCCGCGACCCCGGCTCCCAGGACTTCCGCATGATCCTCGAGGAGGCTCGCACGGTCTGCCAGGAAGCCCGCCTGCTGGCGCCCGGCAGCCCGGTCCCGTACATCATCGAGCTGGCCGTGGCCCGCGGCCTCGGCGACCGCCGCCCCGACTACGAAGAGCTGTGGTCCAAGGTCGTCCAGCGCGCACCGCACCACATGGGCGCGCACCTCGCCGCGCTCCCGTACTGGTCGGAGAAGTGGCACGGCAGCAAGGAGGACGCGGACGCGTTCACCGAGCGCGCCGCCGCGGGCGCCCCCGCGAAGTCGCTCCTCCCCGCCCTCCCCCTCTTCTCCGTCTTCGACCACCTCCCCGAGGCCAACATGGTCCGCAGCCTCTTCCAGAGCGCGGTGGTCGAGCGCGCCATCGAGGGCGCGCACTACGCGCTGCGCCAGGCGCCCGCCGACCATCCGGTGGCACCGCACGTACGCCATCTCCTGGTCTGGTTCCTCGTCCAGGCGGAGCGGTACGCCGAGGCCATGGAGCAGCTGCGTCACGTCGACGGCCACGTGGGCGCCGTGCCCTGGTCGTACGCCGCGCAACCGGCCGCCGTCTACGCCACCTACCGGGCGCTGGCCGTCGACGGCTGGGAGTCCCAGGGCGGCTCCCCGGCCACCCTCCCGCCGTCCTGACGCCCGCCCCTGGGCTCCCACCCGGGATTTCCGCCCTGGAATTCCCGCCCCGCCCGGAACGTTCCCGGAACGACGCCCGTCCCTCCCTCTCTTCTCCGGAGCCTGATCGCGATGCTGTTCTCCCGCTTCAAGAACCACCTCCCCTCCGCCGAGGAGGCACTGAAGGGCCGCGCCGAGCCGGAGTTCACGGTCCCCGAGCGCCACACCGTCCTCGGCAATTCCCTTCTCGGGCCGTACCCGGAGGGCTTCGAGGTGGCCGACTTCGGCCTGGGCTGCTTCTGGGGCGCCGAGCGCAAGTTCTGGCAGACCGACGGCGTGTGGACCACCCTCGTCGGCTACCAGGGCGGCCACACCCCGAACCCCTCGTACGAAGAGGTCTGCAGCGGCCACACCGGCCACACCGAAGCGGTCCGCGTCGTCTTCGACCCGTCGAAGGTCTCCTACGAGACCCTCCTCAAGGTCTTCTGGGAGTCCCACGACCCCACCCAGGGCTTCCGCCAGGGCAACGACGTCGGCACCCAGTACCGCTCCGCGATCTACACCCACTCCCCCGCCCAGCAGCAGACCGCCGAGGCCTCCCGCGACGCCTACCAGAAGGTCCTCGCGGCCTCCGGCTACGGCGACATCACCACCGAACTCCTCCCCGCGGGCCCCTTCTACCCCGCCGAGCCCTACCACCAGCAGTACCTCGACAAGAACCCCGCGGGCTATTGCGGCATCGGCGGCACAGGCGTCTCCTGCCCGGTGGGAGTGGCCCGCGCGGACGGCTGACAGTCGCCCCGCCCCTCGGTCCGGTCCTGTGCCTCACAGCGGGCACGGTGCCGACAATTCGCCCCTGAACCGAACATGGCGATAAAGGGCCCCATAAGGGCCCGAAAGTCAGCCGGCAGCTCCCCTCTGTCGTGCGCAAGGCATCGGCACCGCCTGCGATCCGAAGAATAGGAATGCGGCATTGGTAGGGTCGGTGCCCGCCGTCCATGTCGGCTGCGGCTTCCATGCGGCGAGTTCGGCGAGCCACGAGCCTTACCACCGCAGGGAATTGCCACTCCATGTCGGAAACATCACCACAGGGCGCTTTGCACGACCCGGATACGCTGCGGGCATGGCGCAGAGCAAGGCGGCAAGTCCTGTGGTCGTTGATCCTCTTGACCGTCGCGACCTTCGTGCTCCTGGTTGTCGCGGTGGAGATCGGCGGTGATGCGAGCCCGCTCATGTACCTGTACTGCCTGCTGGCCGTCCCGCCGGTACTGTGCATAGCTGCGCTCTCGCGCCGCCAGGACCAGTTGAAGGGCATGAAACGGGTCCTGGCGGCCTACCCCTGGCAAGACGTCACGCCCGCACCCGTCCGCATGGCGAAAGCGGGCGGATCGGGCCACGGGGACGAGTACAAACGCCTTCACATCCCCAATCCGGACGAGCCTGAGAAGAACGTCACGGTGATTGCCCGGCGGTCCACACCGGGACCGAAATGGCGCCGCACCTTGAGCAAGGCGTCCGAGCAGGGTTTCCAGTTTGCCGGCGACCCTCGATTCGGCGGCGTCATCACGCTGCGCGGGCGACCGGATTACCTCATCGCCGTACTTCCGCGGCACGAATTCTTGAACGTGCAGGGGCGCCCGAAGGGCGTGAGCGAAGCGGCGTGGCACCGCGCCAGGTCGGCCTGGATCAGCGGCGAGCCCATCACCGAGGAATTGGTCCGAGAATTCGACCGCAAGGGTGGCCACAATGCCTGAGTTCCGCTTCACCGTACATCCCGATCAGGACGACATCGCCGACGGAATGTTCATGGGCCATCTCGACGTGATGGGTAATTCAGGGAAAATCACGACCCGGCGATCATCGAGCGCGGTCACGGAACATGGCGCGGTTGGGGTGCCGGTCACCCTGGGCGGCCGCCGACAACCGCGATGTCGCGATCACCACGGTGTCGCGGACGCCGGTGTGGCCCGGATGCTCGGGTCGGTGCGGCTCAGGCGGGCGGCCGGGAGGTGGTGCCGGTGGGGGTGAGGGTGGTCTCGGGTGGGGTCCGGCGGTCGTGCAGTGCGTAGTAGTGGTCGCCGAGGGTGTCGGCTGCTTCCGGGGTTTTCGGTGGGGCGGTCAGGGTGACGGTGCCGACGTGGATGTCGTGCGGGGCGAGTTCGGCGTGGAGTGAGTGGGCGTAGTTGCGCAGCGCGGCCATGGCGAGGCCGGCGTTGGCCTCGGACGGGGCCGCGGTGGTGGCCGCGGGGCCGGTGGTGAACAGGAGGGTGCCGGAGCCGCGGGCCAGCATGTCGGGGAGGACCTGGCCGACGGCGGTGATCGCGCCCAGGGTGTAGAGGGTGAACTGGGCGGTCGCGGAGGCCGCGGTGGTCTGCACGGCGTGCGTGATCGGGCCGGACGGGCCCGGGCCGTAGTCCAGGACGTCGGGCGGGCCCAGCGTCTCGGTCGCCTGCGCGAGCGCGGCGGCGAGCGCGTCCCGGTCCCGGATGTCGGCGGGGAACGCGGCCGCGGGGATGTCCAGCCCGGCGAGCTCGGCGACCTGGGTGTCCAGCCGGTCCTTCGTGCGGGCGATGAGGGCGATGCGGAAGCCCTTGCGCCCGAAAGCGCGGGCCACGCCCATGCCCCGTCCCGGCCCGGCACCGACCACCACGAGTGTCCTGGCCACCGCTGCTCCTCTCCGCGCCGGCGGGGACCCGGAACTGCCACGGCCGCGCCGGCTGATCACTTGTCGGGTGCGCTCCCTTTGTGTGCCCGGGCGGGTGCGTGCGTACGCGTCCTCACGGCCGATAGGGCTCGGTGGCCGGCGCGGAGGGCGGCGCCGGCGTACGCGAGGAGGACGTGTGCGGGGACTCCGCGGAGCCGGAAGGGTTCGAGGGCCCGGAGTACGCGGGGGCGGGGCGGATACCCGTGCCGTCGTCCCGGCAGGCCGCCAGGGTCAGCGCCGCCACGGCCAGCACCGAGGCCAGGGCGGTGCGGCGGGCGCGGGAGCCGCTGCGGGCGGGGACGGTGATCGGCATGGCGGCAGCCTGGCCGGGGCAGCTGGTGATCCACTAACGCCTCGCTAACGCCCGCACCCGGGCCCCCGGTTGGCATCCCGCCGGTGGGCGCACCGGCCGCGCGTCAGGGCTTGCGGGCCACCAGGGCGTACTGGGCGACCTCGGGCGGCTCGACGGAATCGCCGTCGGAGGCCGGGTCCGGGCGCCAGCGGGTGCAGGAGACCAGGCCGGGCGGGAGCAACTCCAGCCCCTCGGCGAAGCGGACGATCCGCTCGCCGGTGCGGGCGGTGATCGGCGGGGTGGCGTTCTCGTTCCAGAAGCGCATGGCCTCGGCGTTGCCCGCGCCGCCCAGTTCGAGGGTGGGGTGGGTGAGGACGAGGTGGCTGCCGGACGGCACGGCGGCGAGCAGCCGGTCCACGGTCCGCTGCGCCTGTTCGGTGTCCACGATGAAGTTGAGGATGCCGAGGAGCATGACCGCGACGGGCCGGGAGAAGTCCAGAAGGTGGGCGGCCTCCTGGAGGATCGCCTCCGCGTCCCGCGCGTCGGCGTCGATGTAGTCGGTGGCGCCGCCGGGTGCGCTGGTGAGCAGCGCGCGGGCGTGCGCGAGGACGATCGGATCGTTGTCGACGTAGACCACGCGGGCGTCGGGCGCGACGCGCTGGGCGACCTCGTGGGTGTTGTCGGCGGTGGGCAGGCCGGTCCCGATGTCGAGGAACTGCCGGATGCCGGCCTCCCCCGCGAGGTGGCGCACGGCGCGGCCGAGGAAGGCCCGGTCGGCGCGGGCCACGTCGCCGATGCTCGGGTACAGCCCCGTGACGTGGTCGCCGACCTGCCGGTCCACGGCGTAGTTGTCCTTGCCGCCGAGCCAGTGGTTCCAGACCCGCGCGTTGTGCGCGACCCCGGTGTCGATCCGGGATCCCGACTCCGCCTGCCCGCCGCCGTCCGCCATGCCGCGTCCGTTCCCTCCCGGCCGGCACCGCGCGCACCGGCTCATCGGTAAGTGACGTTACCAGTGGGGTAGTTGGTGTGGGTGTGGTAATTGGGGTGGGAGAGACAACTAGGGTCGGTGGGGCTGTTGGGGTTGGTGTGGCTTTCGAGTCGGGGAGTCAGCGCTCGCGGGGGTGCAGGCGGGCGCGGTCCGCGGCGGCCATGCCCTGGTACAGGCCGTCCGCGTCCCGTACGCCGCGCATCCGTACGGCGGTGGTCTCGGGGAAGAGCGCGCCGGTCCGTTCCTGGACCGCGAGGTCCCGGGCGGCGAGCACCGGGAGCAGGTCCGGCGTCTCCTCGGCGGCCTCGGCGGTGACGTGGTCGGTCGCGTCGGTGAGGCGGTCGCGGATGCGGGACGCGTAGCCGGCGAGGAAGGACTGGCGGAAGTCCTTGGTACGGCGGGACCGGCCGCCGCGCTTGTGCTGCACGTCGGCCGCGCGCTGCATGGCGGCGGTGGCCTGTACGAGCAGCGAGGTGTAGAGCAGCTCGGCGGCGTCCAGGTCGGGCGCGAAGCCGACCAGGGTCGTGAAGGCGGCGTCCTGGGACCAGACGGCCTGGCAGCGGTTGGCGAGGGCCACCGCGTCCAGCAGCAGCGCCTTGGTGCTCTCGTACGGGCCGTCGATGCCGATGCGCAGGGTGTCGGGTCCGTCGTCGGCGGCGCCGGCGAGCAACGCCTCGGAGACGCTGTGCCGGGCCATCAGCTCCTGGGCCTTGGCGGAGAGCGCCTCGGCCTCGTCGGGGAACTCGGTGGACTCGGCCTTGGCGAGCAGGCCGCGGATGCGCCCGAGGACGCGGGGCTCGCCGGCCGCCGGACCGGCGTCGGCGGCCGTACGTGCCGTGCGTGCCGTGGCGGTCCGAGCGCCCGGCTCTCCTGGCAGCGGACCGGACGGCGTGATCCGGGGCAGCCGGCCGAGGACGCGCAGGACCTCCAGGACGTCGCAGAGCGTCTCGAAGCGGGTGGCGCGGCGGCGCCGGGCCAGCGCGTCCAGGTAGCCGCCGTCGTCGGGCCACCACACGTCGGCGTCCGCCTCGCGCAGCTGGGCGGCCCAGCGGGGCGGGAGCCCCTCGGCGGGGTAACGGCGCAGCTCGGCGGCGAGGAGGTCGGTGGCGAGCTCCGGGGCTGCACCCGCGCGCCGTACCAGGCGTACCAGGTCGGCGGGGTGCCAGCCGCCCTCCCAGCAGCCGCGTACGGTCGTCGCCGCTGCGGTGAGCAGGGCCCGGCTCACGGCCTCGGGACCCGCCGGGTCCGCGCTGAGCACGGAGGCGCCGGTCTCCACGGTGTCCTCGGCGGCCCGGCCGTCGGCGGCGTACCGGACCGTGCCCAGCACGCGTGCCACGGCCTCCGCCGTCGCGTCCCCGGTGGTGTTCTCCCGGCGCCCGCCGCGCCCCGTGTTCTTCTCGCCCACCGGGTCACTGTACGTACACGTACGGTGCGGCGCGGAACGGCGGCGGGCGGCACCCGGACACCGGTCCGGAGTGCCGCCCGCGTACGGCCGTGGAAGCCGTCAGGTCTTCAGCCGCCGGGGCCCGGCGGACATCCGGGCCCCGGCCGGGTCCTCAGGTCGTCCGGGTCACTGGAGGGCGCTGCCCGCCTTCCACTGCGTCCAGTCCATGTTCCAGCCGTTGAGGCCGTTGTCGGGCTGGACGGTCTTGTCCGGGGAGTTCTTCATGACGACCACGTCACCGAGGAGGGAGTGGTCGTAGAACCAGGCGCCGTCGGTCTTGGCGTCCTTGGCGCCCTTGGCGTCCTCCAGGCCGATGCAGCCGTGGCTGGTGTTGGCCTTGCCGAAGATGCCCTTCCCCCAGTAGTTGCCGTGGATGAAGGTGCCGGAGTTCGACAGCCGCATGGCGTGCGGGACGTCGGGGATGTCGTACTCGCCCTTGCCGTCCTTCTTCTTGAAGCCGACCGTCGAGCCGTCCATGCGGGTCTGCTCGAACTTCTCGGAGATCACCAGCTGACCGTTGTAGGTCGGGTTCTCCTTGCCGCCCGCGGAGATCGGGATCTGCTTCACCGTCCTGCCGTCGCGCTGGACGGTCATCCGGTGGGTCTTGGCGTCGACCGTGCTGACCTGGGAGCGGCCCACGTCGAAGCTGACGGTCTTGTCCTGGATGCCCTGCACGCCGGGCGACGCCTCGGCGCCGTCCAGGTCGAGGTCCATGGTGACCTTCGTACCGGCCTTCCAGTACTCCTGCGGACGGAAGTCCAGGCGGGTGTCGCTGAACCAGTGGCCGACGACCTTCTGGTTGCTGCTCGCCGCGACCTTGATCTTCGATTCGATGGCGGCCTTGTTCTTGACCGGCTTGTCGAAGTTCAGGGAGACCGGCATGCCGACGCCGACGGTCGAGCCGTCCTCGGGCGTGAAGTTGGCGATGAAGCTGTTGGTGGGCGAGACGGTGGTGAAGGTGGAGTGCTCCACCGCCTTGCGGCCCTTGGAGTCCTCGGCGTGCGCGGTGATCTTGTACTGCGTCGAGCGCTGCAGCGGGGACTGCGGCTTCCAGGACTTGCCGTCGGCCGCGAGGGTGCCGGCCACCTTCTCCTTGGTGGCGAGCGAGGTCATCGTCACGTCGGTGAGCTTGCCGTGGGCGACGGTGACCTTGGTGTCGTTGTTGATGCCCGCGTTGGCGGCGCCGCTCTTCGGGGCGATCTTGATCGTGGCGTCCGAGGCGTCCTCGGCCGCCGCGCGGTCGACCTGCTCCTGCTTCTGGTGCTTCTCGGGTGGCCCCGAGCCGCCGCTGTCGCCGCTGGCCTTGCTGCCGCCACCGCAGGCGGCAGTGAGCGTCACCGCCCCGCCTAGCAGCGCGGCGCCGGCTATGAAGCCCTTGCGGCGCTTGCTGTCCGTCATCAGTCACTTCTCCATTGCTACGGAACCTGAGGTCCTCCCCGAGCCATCTGGGCACACTTGGTCCCAGTCGCTCCCATGATGAACGCCTGTTCCCTTTTTGCCGTTCCATGCACGGGAAAGTGTGGGAAAGGACACCTCAGGTTCCGCACGCCGGAGGCGGACGTCAGACCTCTTCGTCGTCCCCCGCGTCCCCGAGGTCCCACTCCTCCGCGTCGGGGTCGTAGTCGATCTCCTCGCTGCTCCACGACGCCTGCGCGAGCTCGACGCCCGGCACGTCGTTGACCAGGTCGAACGGGTCGATGAGGTGCGCGACGGCCTCGGCCGGCTCGGCCTGCACCGCCTCCCGCGCGTAGCTGCGCTCCTGGTCGGTCATGTGCTCCTCGCCACTGATCCCGTCGAGAGCCGCGCCGGTCAGCAGATCGGGCTCCGTGATCTCCATGACCAGCTCGACGGTCAGGCGGACAAACCGTGATGTGTCACCGTTGCTCATGCCACGGAGCGTAAGCACGTCGGGGCCCTGGCTTCCCCGCGACCCGCGGCTGTTACTAACATCTGCGTAACGGCCAACGCGCCGAGCCGTGAAGGGGGATCGTTCCGTGACCGCACGCCGACCACTGGTGACTGCAGCTGCGGCGGGCTCGGTGCTGATCGCGCTGTGTTTCGTCCCCTCGGCCAACGCCTCGGTCGAGCACCACACCGGCAGCCACGCCGCCGCCCCCGCGGTCGGCCAGGACGCGCCGGCCGGCTCGGGCACGACGGCCGGGAGCTCCACCGCGTCCGGCGAGCAGGCGCGCGCCGTGCCGGGCACGCAGACCGTCGGCACGGCCGGCACGCAGGGCGCCGACGAGGTCCGGCTCGCCGACTCCGGCTCGATCGACACCACCCCGTACGCCGTCGGCGGCACGGCCTTCCTCGGCATCGGTGCCGCCCTGGTCACCCTCGCCGTGCGCCGCTCCCGCGGCGAGACGGCCTGAGGCCGGGCCCGCTGCAGGCTTGAACACGCCGAGGAGCCCGCGTCCCCCTGGAGGGCGGACGCGGGCTCCCGCCGTACCGGGCGGCCCGGCGGCGCCGCGAATCAGTCCAGCGGGCCCGTGACCGGCTCCACGGCCGCGACCAGCTTGCCGCTCCGCACGAACTCGTACGCCGCCGCCAGGTCGGGCGCGAGGAAACGGTCCTGACCCGGGCCCGCCACGCCGTCGGCCCGTACGGCGGCCAGCACCGCACGGGTGGCCGGGGACGGCGTCAGCCCCTCGCGCATCTCCACCGCGCGGGTCGCGGCGTACAGCTCGACGGCGACGACGCGCGTGAGGTTGTCGACCGCGGTGCGCAGCTTGCGCGCCGCCGACCAGCCCATCGAGACGTGGTCCTCCTGCATGGCGGAGGACGGGATGGAGTCCACCGAGGCGGGGGCCGCGAGCCGCTTCATCTCGCTGACCAGCGCGGCCTGCGTGTACTGGGCGATCATCAGGCCCGAGTCCACGCCCGGGTCACCGGCCAGGAAGGCGGGCAGGCCGTGGCTGCGGTTCTTGTCCAGCAGCCGGTCCGTGCGGCGCTCGGCGACCGAGCCGAGGTCGGCGGCGGCGATGGCGAGGAAGTCCAGCACGTACGCGACCGGGGCGCCGTGGAAGTTGCCGTTGGACTCCACCCGGCCGTCCGCCAGGACGACGGGGTTGTCGACGGCGGCGGCCAGCTCGCGCTCGGCGACCAGCCGGGCGTGCGCCAGGGTGTCCCGGCCCGCGCCCGCGACCTGCGGGGCGCAGCGCACGGAGTAGGCGTCCTGGACGCGCGGCGCGCCCTCTTGTCCATCAAACCCAGTCTGGTGGTGGCCGGTGAGCTCGGAGCCGTCCAGCACCTTGAGCATGTTGGCGGCCGAGGCGGCCTGACCGGGATGCGGGCGGATGGCGTGCAGCTCGGGCGCGAGGACCTTGTCGGTGCCGAGCAGCGCCTCCAGGGAGAGGGCCGCGGTGATGTCGGCCGAGGTGAAGAGCCGGGCCAGGTCGGCGCAGGCCATCACGAGCATGCCGAGCATGCCGTCGGTGCCGTTCAGGAGGGCCAGGCCTTCCTTCTCGCGCAGTTCGACGGGCTCGATGCCGTGGGCGGCCAGCAGCTCGCCGGAGGGCCGTATGACGCCGTCCGGGCCCTCGGCCTCGCCCTCGCCCATCAGGGTCAGCGCGCAGTGCGAGAGCGGCGCGAGGTCGCCGGAGCAGCCGAGCGAGCCGTATTCGTGGACGACGGGGGTGATGCCCGCGTTCAGCAGCGCCGCCATGGTCTCCACGACGAGGGGGCGTACACCCGTACGGCCCGAGGCGAGCGTCTTCAGGCGCAGGAACATCAGCGCGCGGACCACCTCGCGCTCCACGCGCGGGCCCATGCCGGCCGCGTGCGAGCGGACGATGTTGCGCTGCAGCTGGGCGCGGAGCTCCGGGCTGATGTGCCGGACGGCCAGCGCGCCGAAGCCGGTGGAGACGCCGTAGACCGGGTCCGGCTTGGCGGCGAGGTCGTCGATGAAGGCGCGGGAGGCGGCGACGGCGGCGAGCGCGTCGGCGGACACCTCGACGCGCGCTGCGCCGCGGGCCACGTCGATGACGTCCTGAGCGGTCGTGCCGGTCGTGTCCAGCACCACGGTGTGCATATCCATATTCAGGCACCCTAGAGAGTGAAAGCACAGATGTCATCAGCGGGGTACGGGAGCACCCCTTACCTCGCGGGACGCGTGCGGCCCCGGCCCGGCGTCGGCCCGACATCGGCCCGGCATCGGCCCGGCACGGCCGCGCCCGGCTCAGCGGCGGAAGCGCCGCCGCTCGCCGCCCGCGGCCGCCGGGCCGCGCTCCGCCGCGTCGGCCATCCGGACCACCGGGTCGTCCGCGCCGCCGTCCCGGCCCGCGACCACCGGGCCCGGCGAGCGGGCGGCCTTGGCCCGGTACTGCGCGGCGTCCGCGAGCCGGAAGAGGCGGCGCGCGGACGGCACCGGGCCGATCGGATCACCGGTCGAGGCGACGCCGACCGCCACGCCCTCGCCGAGGTCCGACGTGCCGGCCCGGCGGCACAGTTCCGCCGCGACCCGCACCACGTCGTCGGCCGGCGGCCCGGCCGCCAGCAGACAGAACTCGTCGCCGCCGAGCCGGGCCGCGAGCGCGCCCGGCAGTATCGCGCCGCACAGGGAGAGCACCGAGCCGAACCGCTCCAGCAGGCGGTCGCCCGCGGTGTGCCCCTGGGTGTCGTTCACCCGCTTCAGCCCGTTGAGGTCGCAGATCACCAGGCTGACGACCGTGCCGTCGACACGGTGCCGCTCCAGCGCCTCGTCCAGCCGCATGTCGACCGCGCGCCGGTTGGCCAGCCCGGTCAGCGCGTCGGTGAAGGCCAGCCGGCGCGCCTCGGCCAGCCGCTCGGTCTGGGCGATGCCGGCCGCGGCGACCGCGGCCAGCACGGTCGCGAAGGCCGCGTCGTCCGGGCCGAAGACCGACGCGCCCCGCGGCCTGGCGACGTACAGCTCGCCCCATGCCCGGCCGTGCAGCACGAGCGGCGCCACCACGCAGCTGCCCCGGCCGCGGCGGCGCAGGGTGGCCACCCGGCCCCCGCCGCCGGACGGCGCCCCCGGGCGGCGGTACCCGGTCTCCGCCGGCGGCCCGTCGGCGGTCTCCACCCAGGCCTCGGGCTCGCCGCCGCCCGCCCAGCGTTCGTGCAGGAAGCCGACGATCTCGGGGAACTCGTGCACCGGGTAGGACTCGTCGTCCGGGTACTCCTGCTCGCCCTCGGCCAGGTCGCCGACGTTGACCAGCACCCGGAGCCGGCCGCGCTGGCGCTCCCACACGGAGACCGCGGCGAAGGAGCCGCCCAGCGCCCGGCACGCGCCGTACGCGGCGGCCCTGGCCGACTCCCTGGGGTGGTGCGCGGCGGCCAGGGACTGGGCGAGCGCCACGACGGCCCGCAGCCGGGCGTCGCACCCGCCCTCGCCACCGCCCACCGCTTCGCCCGTCACCGGCCTCACACTCCGTCGCCGTCGGCGCGCCCTGACCTTACAGAGTAGGAAGGTATGCGGGATTTCGCCCTTTATGAGGTGACGGAGCGTGCTGCTCGGCCCGGAGGTCGCTCCCCGGGCCGGGGCGCGGGCCGGTGCGGGCCCGCCGTCACTCCCCCGGCCAGTCCGGGGTGCGCTTCTCGTTGAACGCGGCCACGCCCTCGGCCCGGTCGCCGGAGAACGCGACGCTGCGCCAGGCGCCGTCCTCCACGTCCAGCCCGGTACGCAGGTCCAGGCCGTGCCCCAGGCGCATGGCGCGCTTGGCGGCGCGCAGCCCGACGGGCGAGTTGCGGGCGATCCGCGCGGCCAGCTCCAGCGCCTCGCCGCGGTCCTCGCCCGCCCCGACCAACTGGTCGACCAGGCCCAGCTCCGCGGCCTCGGCGGCCTCGACGCGGCGCGCGGTGAAAACCAGCTCGGCGGCGCGGGCCGCGCCCACCCGGCGCGGCAGCAGCTGCGTACCGCCGCCGCCGGGGATCACGCCGACCGACACCTCCGGCAGGCCCACCACGGCGGTGCGGTCGGCCACGATCAGGTCGCAGGAGAGCGCCAGCTCGAAGCCGCCGCCGAGCGCGAAGCCGTGCACCGCCGCGATGGTGGGCATCGGCAGCTCCAGCACGCCGGTGTAGGCGGCGCGGGTGTACGGGCGCTGGCGCATCAGGTCGGCGTCGGTGAAGGAGTTGCGCTCCTTGAGGTCGGCGCCGACGCAGAAGGCGCGGTCGTGGGTGGAGGTGAGCACGACGACCCGTACGGAGCGGTCGGCGGCGAGCGCGTCGCAGGCGGCGGTGAGGGCGCGGGCCATGTCCGTGGAGACGGCGTTCATCGCCTTGGGGCGGTCCATGGCCAGTTCGGTGACGTGGTCGCCGTGGCGCCGGACCACTACGTGCTCGCCGTACCGCTGCTCATCCTGGTCGGCCATGGGTATCGCCCCTCCCGGTTAACGATCGCTTACGGGGCGATCGTAGCCGGGAGGGAGCGGCCGGCCGCGGTCAGGACTTCGGTGGACGCCGCGTCAGCAGCCACGGCTCGACGACGCCCAGGCCGCGGACCGGGCGCTGCCACATCGGCTGGAGCGCGAACCGGTACGCGGGGACCGGGCCCTCGCCCTCCTTCTCCGCCGCTGCCGCCTCGGCCTCGGAGACCGGTGCGTCGCCGTTCCGGCTCAGCTCCTCGGCGAACGCCTCGTCGACCAGGACGGTGTCCTTGGGGGCTATGGAGGTGAGCCGGCTGGCCAGGTTCACGGTGTTGCCGAAGACGTCGCCCATGCGGGTCGTGACCGTGCCGAAGGCGATGCCGACGCGCAGCTCGGGCATGGTCTCGTCGTTGGCCATGGTCTCGATGAGGCGCAGCCCGATCTCGGCGGCGGTGCCCGCGTCGTCCGCGGAGTACAGCACCTCGTCGCCGAGGGTCTTGATGAGCCGGCCGCCGTGCGCAGCGACCAGGTCGGCGGCCGTGGTCTCGAACGCCTCGACCAGCTCGCCCAGTTCCTCCTCCTCCAGGCGGCGGGTGAGGCGGGTGAAGCCGACCAGGTCGGCGAAGCCGACGGCGAGCCGCCGGTCGACCATCTCCGCGTCGTCCTGGGCCTGGACGACGCGGCCGGTCGCGGCGGCGAGCTGCCGGCGCCAGACGTAGACCAGGAACTCCTCCAGCTCGGGCAGGAGCAGTTCGACCAGCGGGTAGGTGATCTCCGTACGGGTCAGGCCGGAGTCCTGGGGTTCGGTGAGCCCCTCCAGGAACGAGTCGATCTGCCAGTCGGCGAGCCGCGCCGTGGTCTGGCCGGTCGAGCGCGCCACCTGCACCGCCATCGCCTCGCTCAGCAGCCCGGCCTCCACGAGGCCGGAGAGCCGGCGCAGGGCCAGCACGTCGGCCTCGGTGAGCGCCTTGACCTGGCCGATGTCCGCGAAGCCCATGGCCCGCCAGAAGCGGGACGCCAGGTCCATGGAGACGCCGGCGCTGCGGGCCGCCTGGAACGGGGTGTAGCGCCGTTCGGACCCGAGGATCAGCTGTTCCAGGCGGATGGCGATGGTGTCGTCGCCGGACTCCCCGTCGGAGCCGTCGGCGGTGTCGGCGTCACGCGGTACCGCTTCCGCGTCGCGCGGCGATGCGCCCGAGTCGTCGAGGGTCACCGCGCCCTCCTCTTCCGATCCCTGCGCACTGCCCTTCCGATCACTGTTCGCCCGCGGCCCGCTGCCGGACCGATCGCGTCAACGATACGGCAGGTGTGTGCTGGCTCACTCTCACATTCCACACATAACGCACCATTCGCATGTGTGGAATGTCGTCAACAGCCACCCACCGCCTCCGGTGGTACCGCACCGGCCCCGGAACCCGACAGGCCGGCCGCCGGCTGCGGCCGCCCCGGCTACCCGGCCGGCCGCAGATGGACGATGTCGCCCGCCGAGACCGGCCGCTGCACCCCGTCCCCGGTGGCCAGTACCAGCCGTCCGTCGCCGTCCACGGCCACCGCCTCGCCGCGGATCTCCTGGTCGCCCGGGAGAATCGCGCGGACCGCGCGGCCGAGGGTGGCGCAGCCCGCCGCGTACGCCTCCTGCAGCCCACAGGCCGCCGGGTCACCGTCGGCCGCCCGCCAGTCGCCGTACCACTTCTCCAGCGAACGCAGCACGGCCCGCAGCAGCGGATCGCGGTCGGTGCCCTGCGCCCCGGCCAGCGCGAGCGAGCCCGCGGTGGGCACCGGCAGCTCGTCGGCGCGCAGCGAGACGTTCAGGCCGATGCCGAGGACGACGCCGTCACCGGCCGCCTCGGCGAGGATGCCGCCCGCCTTGCGCTCCTCCCCCTCCACCGTGAGAAGGAGGTCGTTGGGCCACTTCAGCGCGGTGTCCACGCCGGCCGCGCGGGCGAGCGCGGTGGCGGTGGCCACCCCGGCCAGCAGCGGCAGCCACCCCCAGCGCGCTGTCGGCACGCCGGGCTCCAGGTACACGGAGAGGAAGATGCCCGAGCGGGGCGGCGCCGACCACTGGCGGTCCAGCCGGCCGCGGGCCGCCGACTGCTCCTCCGCGAGGAGCACGCTGCCCGCTTCCGCCTCGCCCTTGGCCGCGCGGGCCGCCAGGTCGGTGTTGGTGGAGCCGGTGGCCTGGACCACGTCCAGGGAGGTCCACAGGGAGCCGGGCCGGACGAGCGCCTTGCGCAGCGCCGCCTCGTTCAGCGGGGGACGGTCGAGGTCGGTCCACCGGCCGCCACGTTCTTTGTCTGAGTTGGCAGAGCTGTCGGAGTTGTCGGGGTTTTCGGGTGGTTGAGGCGTCATGGTGCCCAGCCTATGAGGCTCCGCGGCCCGGCAAGTGTGGTCAACGACGCAGTGCCGCTGAGCAGCCCCGCGGATACGCTACGAGTCGGTAGGCAACTCCCCCGTTACGAATCGGTCCCCCCGTACGAGCACCAGTCCAGGACGAGCAGGAGCCGCATCCCGATGCCCGAGCCGGAAGCACCCTCGTTTGACAATGCAGCCAGCCACACCACAGCGGGCAAGCTGGCGGATCTTCAGCGCCGCATCGAAGAGGCCACGCACGCCGGTTCGGCGCGCGCCGTGGAAAAGCAGCACGCCAAGGGAAAGTTGACCGCCCGTGAGCGGATCGACCTGCTGCTGGACGAAGGATCCTTCGTCGAGCTGGACGAGTTCGCGCGGCACCGCTCGACCGACTTCGGAATGGCGGAGAACCGCCCCTACGGCGACGGCGTGGTCACCGGCTACGGCACCGTCGACGGCCGCCCGGTCGCGGTGTTCAGCCAGGACTTCACCGTCTTCGGCGGCGCGCTGGGCGGCGTCTTCGGCGAGAAGATCGTCAAGGTGATGGACTTCGCGCTGAAGAACGGCTGCCCGGTCATCGGCATCAACGACTCCGGCGGCGCGCGCATCCAGGAGGGCGTCGTCTCGCTCGGCGCGTACGGTGAGATCTTCCGCCGCAACACCCACGCCTCCGGCGTCATCCCGCAGATCTCGCTGATCGTCGGCCCCTGCGCCGGCGGCGCGGTCTACTCCCCCGCGATCACCGACTTCACGGTCATGGTCGACCAGACCTCGCACATGTTCATCACCGGGCCGGACGTCATCAAGACCGTCACCGGCGAGGACGTGGGCTTCGAGGAGCTGGGCGGCGCCCGCACCCACAACGCCACCTCCGGCGTGGCCCACCACATGGCGGGCGACGAGAAGGACGCCGTCGAGTACATCAAGGCGCTGCTGTCCTACCTGCCCTCCAACAACCTCTCCGAGCCCCCCTCCTTCCCCGAGGAGGCGGACCTGGAGACGTCGGACGAGGACCGCGAGCTGGACACGCTGATCCCGGACTCGGCGAACCAGCCGTACGACATGCTCTCCGTCATCGAGCACGTGCTGGACGACGGCGAGTTCCTGGAGGTCCAGGCGCTGTACGCGCCCAACATGGTCACCGGCTACGGCCGCGTCGAGGGCCACTCGGTGGGCATCGTCGCCAACCAGCCGATGCAGTTCGCGGGCACGCTGGACATCAAGGCGTCCGAGAAGGCCGCGCGCTTCGTGCGCACCTGCGACGCCTACAACATCCCCGTCCTGACCTTCGTGGACGTGCCCGGCTTCCTGCCGGGTACGGACCAGGAATGGGACGGCATCATCCGGCGCGGCGCCAAGCTGATCTACGCGTACGCCGAGGCCACCGTGCCGCTGATCACGGTCATCACGCGCAAGGCGTTCGGCGGCGCGTACGACGTCATGGGCTCCAAGCACCTGGGCGCGGACCTCAACCTCGCCTGGCCGACCGCCCAGATCGCCGTCATGGGCGCCCAGGGCGCGGTCAACATCCTGCACCGCCGCACCCTCGGCGCGATCGAGGACCCGGCCGCGCAGGAGGCCCGCCGCCAGGAGCTGATCGCCGAGTACGAGGAGGCGCTCCTCAACCCCTACGCGGCGGCCGAGCGCGGCTACGTGGATGCGGTGATCATGCCGTCCGAGACCCGCCGGCACATCGTCCGCGGCCTGCGCACGCTGCGCAACAAGCGCGAGCAGCTGCCCCCGAAGAAGCACGGCAACATCCCGCTGTAGGACACACGCGCCCGACGGATCAGAGGAGGCTGACGGTGATCAAGGTCGTACGGGGCAACCCGACCCCCGAGGAACTGGCCGCCGCGGTCGCGGTGGTACAGGCCCGCGCGGCGGCCGCCGCTGCCGCCGCGCCCGGCGGCCCGGCGCAGGGCGAGGAGTGGTCCGACCCGGCGTCCGTCGTCCCGCGGCGGATTCCGCACCCGGGCCCGCGCGCCTGGCGGACCAGCTTCTGGCCACGCTGACGAAACGGCGGGAACGCCTCTTGTGGCCGCCGGGTGGACGCCCGGCGGCCACGGTTCACCGCGGCGCTTGAGTACGCGTACTCAGGCGCCGCGGCCGGTCCGGGCGCAGGATCGGAAGCATGCTCTGGTCCGACCCGTCCGACGATCCCTCCGAGGAGCTGCGCAAAGCAGAAGCCATGCTCCGTCGGGCCGGCATCGTGCTGGCGGTCGCCGCCGTGCTGTTACTGCTGCTGCTCGGCCTTTCCGGCTGACCCTGCCGCCTCGCGCGCCGGCACGACCGTGCCGCTGACCTCGCCGAACCCGATCCGCACCCCGTCCGCGCCCGGAGCCGTGGCCCGCAGGATGACGGTGTCCCCGTCGGCCAGGTAGGCGCGGGTGGAGCCGTCGGCGAGTTTGACCGGTTCGGTGCCGTTCCAGCCCAGTTCCAGGAACGAGCCGCGCTCGTCCGCCGCCGGGCCCGAGACCGTGCCGGAGGCGTAGAAGTCACCCGTGCGCAGGCTCGCCCCGTTGACCGTCATGTGGGCGAGCATCTGCGCCGCGGTCCAGTACATGGTGCGGAACGGCGGCCGGGACAGCACCGTGCCGTTGCACTCCACCTCCAACGCCAGGTCCAGCCCCCACGGCGCGTCCTCGCGCAGATACGGCAGCGGCTCCGGCTCCTGGGCCGGCGGCGCCACCCGCGCCTCCGCCAGCGCGTCCAGCGGCACCACCCACGGCGAGACGGAGGTGGCGAAGGACTTGCCGAGGAACGGGCCGAGCGGCACGTACTCCCACGCCTGGATGTCGCGCGCGCTCCAGTCGTTGACCAGCACCACGCCGAAGACGTGGTCGGCGAAGTCCGCCGTGGCCACCGGCCGCCCCAGCTCCGAGGGCGTGCCCACGACGAAGCCGACCTCGGCCTCGATGTCCAGCCGTACGGACGGGCCGAAGCCGGGCGCCTCGGCGTCCGGCGCCTTGCGCTGCCCGCACGGCCGCACGACCGGCGTGCCGGAGACCACGACGGTGCCGGCCCGCCCGTGGTAACCGACCGGCAGGTGCTTCCAGTTCGGCATCAGCGGCGGCTGGTTCGGGCGGAACACCCGGCCCAGGTTGGACGCGTGGTGCTCGGACGCGTAGAAGTCGACGTAGTCGGCGACCTCGAACGGCAGGTGCAGGGTCACCGTGTCCCGCGGGACCAGATGCGGCTCGACGGCCGGGCGGTGCGCCTCGTCGGTCAGCAGCTCGGTGAGGCGGGCCCGCACCTCCCGCCAGGCGTCCCGGCCGCGCGCCATGAAGGGGTTCAGGGTCGGCGCCGCGAAGTCCGCCGCGTACGGCAGCCCGCCGGCCTCGCCCAGTCCCGCCAGGTCCAGGACGTACGCGCCGATCGCCACGCCCGCGCGCGGCGGCTCACCGGGCTCGCCCGCGCGGGAGAAGATCCCGTACGGCAGGTTCTGCACGGGAAAGTCGGAGTGCTCCGGTACGGGCACCCAGGATCGGGTCGTCATGCGTCCAGCTCCCTGTCGGTCGAGGTCTTCGCCGTTTTCGCGGTCTTCGCGGTCTTCGGATGCGGGCGGGCGCCGGCCAGCCCCAGCGCCCGCAGGTCGGCCAGCGGCTCGCGGGTGCTGCACGAGCCGTACCCGGTGAACACCGTGCGGGTGCGCGCGGCGAGCGCCGGGGTCACCGCGCGGGCCTCGGCGGCCAGCGCGACGGGGTCGGTGGAGCGCAGCACCGCCTCCACGCCGTCGACCGCCGCGCCGTCCGCCGCCCGGCACGCCGCGAGCAGCAGGTTCAGGAAGCCGTGGTGGGTGAAGCCGGTGACCGCGTCGCGGTACCGCACGGCGTGGTGCAGTCCGGCGGTCGCCTTGAACGGCAGCCCGCGGCGCACGCACGCGCAGACGAACGCCGCCAGCTGCGCCACCGAGGGGAACAGCTCGGCGCGCACGCCGCCGCAGCGCACCTTGGCTGCGAGCCCGGCCGTCACCAGCTCGTCCAGGGCGGCCTCCCAGCCGTCGGTGAGCGGAACCTCGACGTGCTGCGGGAAGCCCGGCGGCGGCCCGTACGGCAGGTTCTTCAGCGCGTCGGCGGCCTGCCGGACGGCGGTCACCAGGTCGGGTCCCGCCGGCAGCGGGCCCTCCAGGGCGACCAGCCGCAGCCGGCCTTCGGCGCTGATCCGGCGGTGCGCGTCGACCAGCGTCTGCCACTCCAGCGGGCTGATCAGCCCCAGCCGGAAGCGGTCGTCCTCGGCCAGCTCCGCCGACAGCTCCGGCAGCCGCCCCGCGGGGCAGAGGAACCGGTGGCTGAGCACCGGATCCCCGTCCGCTGCGTCGGCCCGGTGCCGCGCGACGGCCGCCGCCATGTCCAGCTGCTCGGGCGGGAAGAGCCCGGCATCGTCCACGAGTCGTCCGTACAACGCGGATGTGGTCATCGCTCACGCCTCCTGAGGTCCGTGGCCGCCTGCCCACGTCCACGCATACCCGCGCCCGCGCGTGTGCAGCGGGACGGGAGCCGTACGGGGCGGCAACTCCTCGTCGTACAGGCCACCGTGGAGGCGGCGGCGCCGAACGCGACGTCCGGATATCGGACATGATTCTTTGCTATCCGAACGCGCCACTGCACTGTGGCCGCAGGCCGCACGCCTGTCAATAGCCGCCGCCTACGATGAACCGCATGACCGAACAGCGCCGCCGCCTCGTGCTCGCCTCCCAGTCCCCCGCCCGCCTCGGCCTGCTGCGCCAGGCCGGCCTGGCCCCCGACGTCGTCGTCAGCGGCGTGGACGAGGACGCGATCACCGCCGACACCCCGGGCGAGCTGGCCCGCGTACTGGCCGAGGCCAAGGCCGACGCCGTCGCCCGCCGCGACGAGGCCGCCGGCGCGCTGGTCGTCGGCTGCGACTCGGTACTGGACCTGGACGGGCGGGCGCTGGGCAAGCCGGCCGACGCCGAGGACGCCACCACCCGCTGGAAGTCGATGCGCGGCCGGTCCGGCGTGCTGCGCACCGGGCACTGCGTCATCGACACCGAGAACGGCCGCCGGGTCTCGGCCACCGCCGCCACCACCGTCCGCTTCGGCGAACCGTCCGACGCGGAGATCGCCGCCTACGTGGCGAGCGGCGAACCGCTCCACGTGGCGGGCGCCTTCACCCTCGACGGCCGCTCGGCCCCCTTCATCGACGGCATCGACGGCGACCCGGGCAACGTCATCGGCCTGTCCCTGCCGCTCCTCCGCCGCCTCCTGGCCGACCTGGACGTGCGGATCACCGACCTGTGGGCCTAGCCCAGGGACGGCTCGGCGCCGGGGGTCCCCGCCTCGGAGGTCTCGGCCTCCGGGGCCGCGGCAGCCGGGGAGTAGGCGACCAGCGTGTGGATGAGCAGGCCGAGCACGACCAGCGCACCGACCAGGGCGACCCAGCTGACCAGCCCGTAGACGAACGCGCCGACCACGCCGTGGACGACCGCACAGCTGATCAGGACGATACGGGCGAAGGTGCCGGGCGCCCGGTCGCGCACCGCGCAGCGGGCCACGAGGAACGCGCACCACAGCAGGTAGAGACCGAAGACGAGGCCGGCCACGACCGCGCCCTTGGACATCGCGTCCGCGTCCAGCCCGGCCAGTGACATCTTCTGCCGGTCGACGAAGACGCTCAGGATCCAGTTGAGCAGCACGATTCCGGCCGCTTCCAGGACCAGTACCGCCGCCGTCACCCCGGCCACCGGCCTGCGTGCCGCCACCGCGCCCACCCACTTCCGCTGAGTTCCGACGCGTTCGCGCGCCTGTTACCGCGAGTACAGAAGACGGGTGCACGCTACTGCTGGGTAATAGCCAGGACAAGGGGCGTGCAGCGGGCGACTTTCCCGTACGCCACACCCGACACCCACTCGGCAAAGTTTCACTCCGCCATTAGTGGGATCCCCACAAAGAAACGGTGCCGATCGGGGATCGAGTGAGGCGAGACGTTGCCCACACCGATCCTCGATCGTGCGACCGAACTCCCGGGCATACCCTGGGAATGGAGGGGACTTCGGCGTGCGGCCGGCGTCGGACGGTGACGCCTTGTGGGCAAGCTCACCCGCTGGGGCGACTCGGCACGTGGTGTCGTCAGTCCCTAAACTCAGCTTGTTTCGAGGAGGGAGCCATCGTGCGCAAGGTGCTCATCGCCAACCGTGGCGAAATCGCTGTCCGCGTTGCCCGTGCATGCCGGGACGCCGGGATCGGAAGCGTAGCCGTCTACGCCGAGCCGGACCGGGACGCCCTGCACGTCCGCGCGGCGGATGAGGCATACGCCCTGGGCGGTGACACTCCTGCCACCAGCTACCTGGACATCGCCAAGGTGCTTGCCGCCGCGGCCGATTCCGGTGCCGACGCGATCCACCCGGGCTACGGCTTCCTCTCCGAGAACGCCGAGTTCGCCCAGGCCGTGCTGGACGCCGGACTGATCTGGATCGGGCCGCCGCCGCACGCCATCCGCGACCTGGGCGACAAGGTCGCCGCCCGGCACATCGCCCAGCGCGCCGGCGCCCCGCTGGTGGCCGGCACCAAGGACCCGGTCTCCGGCGCCGAGGAGGTCGTGGCCTTCGCCGAGGAGCACGGCCTGCCGATCGCCATCAAGGCCGCCTTCGGCGGTGGCGGCCGCGGCCTGAAGGTCGCCCGCACCCTGGAGGAGGTCCCCGAGCTGTACGACTCCGCCGTGCGCGAGGCGGTCGCCGCCTTCGGCCGCGGCGAGTGCTTCGTGGAGCGCTACCTGGACCGCCCGCGGCACGTGGAGACCCAGTGCCTGGCCGACAAGCACGGCAACGTGGTCGTCGTCTCCACCCGTGACTGCTCGCTGCAGCGCCGCCACCAGAAGCTGGTGGAGGAGGCCCCGGCGCCGTTCCTGACGGCGGAGCAGAACGCCGAGCTGTACCGCGCGTCCAAGGCCATCCTGAAGGAGGCCGGCTACGAGGGCGCCGGCACGTGTGAGTTCCTGGTGGGCCAGGACGGCACGATCTCCTTCCTGGAGGTCAACACCCGCCTGCAGGTCGAGCACCCGGTCACCGAAGAGGTCACCGGCCTGGACCTGGTCCGGGAGATGTTCCGGATCGCCGACGGCGAGGAGCTGGGCTACGACGACCCGCCGGTGCGCGGCCACTCCTTCGAGTTCCGCATCAACGGCGAGGACCCGGGCCGCAACTTCCTGCCGGCCCCCGGCACCGTCACCAAGTTCGAGGCCCCCGCCGGCCCGGGTGTCCGCCTGGACGCGGGCGTCGAGTCCGGCAGCGTCATCGGCCCGGCCTGGGACTCCCTGCTGGCCAAGCTGATCGTCTCCGGCGCCACGCGTGAGCAGGCGCTGCAGCGCGCCGCCCGCGCGCTGAACGAGTTCACCGTCGAGGGCATGGCCACCGCCATCCCCTTCCACCGGACGGTCGTGAAGGACCCGGCCTTCGCGCCGGAGCTGACCGGCTCCACCGACCCCTTCCAGGTCCACACCCGCTGGATCGAGACCGAGTTCGTCAACGACATCAAGCCGTTCGCCGCGCCGGCCGCCGACGAGGCCGAGGACGAGGCCGGCCGCGAGACCGTCGTCGTCGAGGTCGGCGGCAAGCGCCTGGAGGTCTCCCTGCCCTCCTCGCTCGGCATGTCGCTGGCCCGCACCGGGCTGGCCGCCGGCGCCAAGCCCAAGCGCAAGGCCGCCAAGAAGTCCAGCTCCGCCGCCTCCGGCGACAGCCTGGCCTCCCCGATGCAGGGCACCATCGTGAAGATCGCGGTGGAGGAGGGCCAGGAGGTCAAGGAGGGCGACCTGGTCGTCGTCCTGGAGGCCATGAAGATGGAGCAGCCGCTGAACGCGCACCGCTCCGGCACCATCAAGGGCCTGTCCGCCGAGGTCGGCGCCTCCCTCACCGCCGGCGCCGTCATCTGCGAGATCAAGGACTGATCAGGAGCGAGGGCGACACGGCCTCGCCCGTACGCACCGTCCCGAGGGGCGCCCGGCCGACCGTGCCGGGCGCCCCTCGGCCGTACGGGCTTCGGCCACGGACCGGGTCCGGATGTTCGGCCACCCGATACCGTTGAGGCGAGCCCTGCCTACGGAAGGGCAGGTACAGGAAGGACGGCGATGGCCACCGAAACGGCGCCCACCGATTCCGCACGCCCCATGCGGGCCGACGCGCGCCGGAACTACGAGCGGCTGCTGGCGGAGGCCCGGACGGCCTTCACCGAGCGCGGTACGGACGCCTCGCTGGAGGACATCGCACGCCGTGCCGGTGTCGGCATCGGCACGCTCTACCGCCACTTCCCGAACCGCACGGCTCTGATGGGCGCCGTCTTCCAGTGCGAGGTGGACACCCTGCTGGCCCGCGCACGGGACCTGGGGGATGCGCCGCAGCCCTGTGCCGCGCTGGTGGAGTGGCTGCGTGCGATCATCACGCACGCCAGCACCTACCGCGGGCTGTCGCGCGCGCTGATGGCGGCGCCGGCCGACGAGAGCTCCGGGCTGGCCAGATGCAGCCGGCCGATGCGCGAGGCGGGCAGCGTCCTGCTCACCCGGGCCCAGGAGTCCGGGGCCGTACGTCCGGATGTGGACATCCGGGACCTGATGCAGCTGACCAACGGCATCGCGCTGGCCGCCGAGGAGTCGCCGGACGACCCGGAACTGGCCGACCGGCTGCTGACACTCACCCTGACCGGCCTGAAGGCCGGCCGGTGAGCGACGTCGTCGTACGGAGGTACGTGCCGAGCGGCTGAGACCCCGCGGTCCTCAGCGCTCAGCGCCGTCGTGGCGCCAGGTCGGCGACCCGGCCCGACTGCGGGTCGGGGGCGAGCGCGGCCGAGCGCAGCTGTGGCGCGGTGCCGGGGGAATGGCTGCGCCGCTGTCCCGGCAGTGGTACCTCCCTTCTCGGACCCCGGCGGTCCGCCGCCGGGGTACCTTCCGCACTCCCCTGGCCCTGGGCGGTCGCCGCCGCGGCCCCGCCGGCGACCGTGATCTGCACGCCCTGGTCGGCCAGGGCCTGCAGTTCGGTAGCGGCACGGTCGTCGTGGCCGGGCGGTTCGTCCGTCACCAGGCGTGTGATGACATCGGTCGGCACGGTCTGGAACATGGTGTCCGTACCGAGTTTGGTGTGGTCGGCGAGGACGACCACCTCCGCCGCCGCCTGCACGAGCGCTCTGTCGACGCTGGCGGAGAGCATGTTGGAGGTGGAGAGTCCGCGCTCGGCGGTCAGACCGCTGCCCGACAGGAAGGCTCGGGACACCCGCAGCCCCTGGAGGGACTGCTCGGCGCCGCTGCCGACCAGCGCGTAGTTGGAGCCCCGGAGCGTGCCGCCGGTCATGACGACCTCGACGCGGTTGGCGTGCGCCAGGGCCTGGGCGACCAGCAGGGAGTTGGTCACGACGGTCAGACCCGGGACCCGGGCGAGCCGGCGGGCCAGCTCCTGTGTGGTCGTCCCCGCGCCGACGACGACGGCCTCGCCTTCTTCGACGAAGCTCGCGGCGAGATCGGCGATGGCCGTCTTCTCCGCGGTTGCTAGATGGGATTTCTGCGGAAAGCCGGATTCGCGGGTGAAGCCACCCGGCAGCACCGCACCGCCGTGCCGGCGGTCGAGCAGTCCTTCCGCCTCCAGTGCCCGCACGTCCCGCCGTACGGTCACTTCTGAGGTCTGGACGACGCGGGCGAGTTCACGGAGCGAAACCGCTCCGTTTGCTCGCACCATTTCAAGGATCAATTGGCGACGTTCTGCAGCGAACACGAAACTGACAGTAACGCCAACGACCGTCTGTTTTCAGCAGGTTGCACCAATTATCGGAAGTTGTTCGTCTGCGACACCCGCGAGTGATATAGGGCGGTCGTTCGTGCGAAACCGCTGACCGCGGGCCGCCGGGGTCACTCCCCGGCGGACTTGCGCGTGTGCAACTGCCGCGCGACCTCGGCGATCGAGCCGGAGAGCGAAGGATAGACCGTGAAGGCGCTGGCAATCTGCTCAACCGTCAAGTTGTTGTCCACCGCGATCGAAATCGGATGAATCAGTTCGCTCGCGCGCGGTGATACGACCACACCGCCGACGACGATGCCCGTGCCGGGACGGCAGAACAGCTTGACGAAACCGTCGCGAATGCCCTGCATCTTTGCGCGCGGGTTACGCAGCAGCGGCAGTTTCACGACCCGTGCGTCGATCTTGCCGTTGTCCACGTCGGCCTGGCTGTAACCGACGGTGGCGATCTCCGGGTCGGTGAAGACGTTCGCGGAGACGGTCTTCAGGTTGAGCGGGGCCACCGCGTCGCCGAGGAAGTGGTACATCGCGATGCGGCCCTGCATGGCCGCGACCGAGGCGAGCGCGAAGACACCGGTGCAGTCGCCGGCCGCGTACACGCCGGGGGCCGAGGTGCGGGAGACCTTGTCGGTCCAGATGTGGCCGGAGTCCTTGAGCTTGACGCCCGCCTCCTCCAGGCCGACGCCCTCCGTGTTCGGGATCGAGCCGACGGCCATCAGGCAGTGCGTGCCGGAGATCGTACGGCCGTCCGACAGGGTCACCTCGACGCGGTCGCCGACGCGCTTGGCGGAGGCGGCGCGGGAGCGGGACATCACGTTCATGCCGCGACGGCGGAAGACGTCCTCCAGGACGGCGGCGGCGTCCGGGTCCTCGCCCGGCAGCACGCGGTCGCGGGAGGAGACGAGGGTGACGCGGGAGCCGAGGGCCTGGTAGGCGCCGGCGAACTCGGCACCGGTGACGCCGGAACCGACCACGATGAGCTCCTCGGGGAGCTCGTCCAGGTCGTAGACCTGCGTCCAGTTCAGGATGCGCTCGCCGTCGGGCTGCGCGTCGGGGATCTCGCGCGGGTGCGCGCCGGTGGCGATCAGTACGGCGTCGGCGGTCAGCGTCTCCTCGCTGCCGTCCGCCGCGGTGACCGTGACCTTGCGGGAGCCGTCCACGGCCTGGCCCGGCTCCAGCCGGCCGCGGCCGCGCATGACCCGGCCGCCGGCGCGGGTGACGGAGGCGGTGATGTCGTGCGACTGGGCGAGCGCGAGGCGCTTCACCCGGCGGTTGACCTTGCCGAGGTCGACGCCGACGACGCGCGCGGGGCGGTCGATGTGCGGGGTGTCGTCCTCGACGATGATGCCGAGCTCTTCGTACGACGAGTCGAAGGTGGTCATCACCTCGGCCGTCGCGATGAGCGTCTTCGAGGGCACGCAGTCGGTGAGCACCGATGCGCCGCCGAGGCCGTCGCAGTCCACGACGGTCACCTCCGCGCCGAGCTGGGCGCCCACCAGCGCCGCCTCGTAGCCGCCGGGTCCGCCACCGATGATCACGATCCGGGTCAAGGGATTACGCCTCGCGCTCTCGTTTCCGGCCCAACCGGCGCGCTTTCGGCCGGGGGTCCGGGGGTCGCCCCCCGGGAGATGCAGTACGTACTCCATTGTCCCGCACCCGCCTCCCGCGTTCAGCGTGGGGGCCGCCGTACGGACCGGCGTCCACGGGAGCGCAGGCCGGACGCGGTGGCCCCGGCGGATCCACGGGGCACGCGCCGCCCTCCCGTACCCTCTGAGCCATGTCGCTCTACGCCGCCTACGCCGGCAACCTCGACGCGCGGCTGATGTCCCGCCGCGCCCCCCACTCACCACTGCGCGGCACCGGCTGGCTGAACGGCTGGCGGCTCACGTTCGGCGGGGAGCAGATGGGCTGGGAGGGCGCGCTCGCCACGCTGGTGGAGGCACCGCGTTCCCAGGTCTTCGTCGCGCTGTACGACATCGCTCCGATGGACGAGGAGTCGATGGACCGCTGGGAGGGCGTCGGGATGGACATATACCGCCGGATGCGGGTGCGCGTGCACACGCTGGACGGCGACGAGGCGGCCTGGCTGTACGTCCTGAACGGCTACGAGGGCGGGCTGCCCTCGGCCCGGTACCTCGGCGAGATCGCGGACGCGGCGGAGTCGGCGGGCGCACCCCACGACTACGTGATGGAGCTGCGCAAACGGCCCTGCTGAGCGGGGCCGGGGCCGGCGGCGCGGGGGTGGGCGCGCCCGGTTCATAGGAAGACACGAATCGGACCGTGGCACCTCCGTGACGATCCACATCTACGCGCGTAGGCGATTACCGGCTACCCTCGTCCGCGTGAACGCATCTGTTACCCCGGACCTGGCGAGCGACCCGCGTACCGCCGCCACCGACGCCGCCGACCGCCTGCGCGAGCTGACCGGCGCCGAGACCCACGACGTTGCCCTGGTCATGGGCTCCGGCTGGGCTCCGGCCGCCGAGGCGCTGGGCGAGCCCGAGCACGAATTCCTCGTCACCGAACTGCCCGGCTTCCCGCCCCCGGCCGTGGCGGGCCACGGCGGCAAGATCCGCTCCTACCGCCTCGGCGACAAGCGCGCGCTGGTCTTCCTCGGCCGGACGCACTACTACGAGGGCCGCGGAGTGGCGGCCGTCGCGCACGGCGTCCGTACCGCCGTGGCCGCCGGCTGCAAGACGGTCGTGCTCACCAACGGCTGCGGCGGCCTGCGCGAGGGCATGCGTCCCGGCCAGCCGGTGCTCATCAGCGACCACCTGAACCTCACCGCCACCTCCCCCATCGTCGGCGCGAACTTCGTCGACCTGACCGACCTGTACTCGCCGCGGCTGCGCGCGCTGTGCAAGGAGGTCGACCCGACCCTGGAGGAGGGCGTCTACGCCCAGTTCCCCGGGCCGCACTACGAGACCCCCGCCGAGATCCGGATGATCCGCACGCTCGGCGCCGACCTGGTCGGCATGTCCACCGTCCTGGAGGCCATCGCCGCACGTGAGGCGGGCGCCGAGGTGCTGGGCCTGTCGCTGGTGACCAACCTCGCCGCGGGCATGACCGGCGAGCCGCTCAACCACGAAGAGGTGCTGCAGGCCGGCCGCGACTCCGCGACCCGCATGGGCAGCCTGCTCGGCCAGGTGCTCGGCAAGATCTGACGCGGTGACCCGGCGGGGAGCCGGCCGGTGGCCGGTTCCCGCCGCTCGGGCCGGGCGCAGGGTATGGGTGACATGCAGGGGCGTACGCGGGAACCAGGGCGTACGCCGGTCCGTCCGTACGGCACCGTGCGCGCGGCGCCGCGGCCGCCGGACGTCGTGCGCGCCGCCCGGCACGGCTCCCGTACCCCCGGCGCCCGAGCACCGGTCCCGCACCCCGCGCACCGCACCGCACCGCACCCAGAGGCACCTCTCACGCACCCCACAGGCAGGAGCATCACGTGGCAACCGTCCCCGCGGAGCTGATCGGCCGGGCGAAGGCCTGGCTGGCCGAGGACCCCGCCCCCGAGACCCGCGAAGAGCTGGCGAAGCTCATCGAGACCGAGGACATCGACGAGCTGGCGGACCGGTTCGCCGGCACCCTGCAGTTCGGCACCGCGGGGCTCCGCGGCGAGCTGGGCGCGGGCCCGATGCGGATGAACCGCGCCGTCGTCGTCCGGGCCGCGGCCGGCCTGGCCGCGTACCTCAAGGACCAGGGTCAGGGTGACGGCCTGGTCGTCATCGGTTACGACGCGCGCCACAAGAGCGCCGACTTCGCCCGGGACACCGCCGCCGTGATGACCGGAGCCGGCCTGAAGGCCGCGCTGCTGCCGCGCCCGCTGCCCACCCCCGTGCTCGCCTTCGCGATCCGGCACCTGGGCGCGGTGGCCGGCGTGGAGGTCACCGCCAGCCACAACCCGCCCCGCGACAACGGCTACAAGGTCTACCTCGGCGACGGCTCGCAGATCGTGCCGCCCGCCGACGGTGAGATCGCGGCCCGCATCGACGCGGTCGGCCCGCTGGACGGCGTGGCGCGCCCGGAGAGCGGCTGGGACGTGCTCGGCGAGGACGTGCTCCAGGCGTACCTGGACCGTACGCAGGCGGTGCTCACGCCGGACTCGCCGCGGGACACCCGCGTCGTCTACACGCCGATGCACGGCGTCGGCCGTGAGGTGCTCGTCGGCGCCTTCGAGCGGGCCGGTTTCCCGGCGCCGGTGGTGGTCGCCGAACAGGCCGAGCCCGACCCGGACTTCCCCACGGTCGCGTTCCCCAACCCCGAAGAGCCGGGCGCGATGGACCTGGCCTTCGCGGCGGCCCGCGAGGCCGCGCCCGACATCGTGATCGCCAACGACCCGGACGCGGACCGCTGCGCCGTGGCCGTACCGGACCCGGCGGCGGACGCCGGCTGGCGGATGCTGCGCGGTGACGAGGTCGGCGCGCTGCTGGCCGCGCACGTGGTCGGCGCGGGCGCGCAGGGGACGCTCGCGACGACCATCGTCTCCTCCTCGCTGCTCTCCCGGATCGCCGCCGCGGCCGGCCTGCCGTACACCGAGACACTGACCGGCTTCAAGTGGCTGGCCCGGGTGGACGGCCTGCGGTACGCGTACGAGGAGGCGCTGGGGTACGCGGTCGACCCGGCCGGGGTGCGGGACAAGGACGGGATCACCGCCGCGCTGCTGATCACCGAGCTGGCGGCCGTCCTCAAGCGGGACGGCCGGACGCCGGCCGACCTCCTGGACGACCTGGCGGTGGAGCACGGGCTGCACGCCACCGACCAGCTCTCCGTGCGCGTCGAGGACCTGTCGGTCATCTCCGACGCGATGCGCCGGCTGCGCGAGCAGCCGCCGGCCGCGCTGGGCGGGCTCACGGTGACCGAGGCCGAGGACCTGTCGCAGGGCTCGGCGTCGCTGCCGCCGACCGACGGCCTGCGCTACACCCTCTCCGGGGCCGGCGAGGTGGCAGCGGGCCGGGTCGTCGTCCGCCCGAGCGGCACCGAGCCGAAGCTCAAGTGCTACCTGGAGACCGTGGTGCCGGTCGCCTCCCGGGACGCCCTCCCGCAGGCCCGCCGCACGGCCGCCGAGGCCCTGGCCGCGGTGAAGACCGACCTGTCGGCGGCGGCAGGTCTCTGACACCGGGCCTCTGGGAGGCGGGCCGCCGGGCCCGCCTCTCCAGGGGCGCGGGGAACCGCGCGACCGGCCACGACGGCGCCGCAGCCGCCGACGGCCCCAGGGGGCTCCCCGCCGGGCGTTCCCGGCGCTCAGCCGCGCGTCAGAGCGCGAGCAGCACCACCAGCGCCACCGCGCCCACCGCGAGCGGCGCGAGGATCTCATAGGACCAACGGACGGCGACGGCGCCCTGCGCCTCCTCACGCCCCGCGTTGCGCTCCCGCAACTCCCGCAACTCGTCCAAGGACTGGTCGGCCGAAGCGCGCTGCACGTCCACCGGCTCGGCGCCGCGGACAGCGGCCCCCACCTTGGCGGCCCTCCGGTTGGCGCGCTTGCGCTGGCGCAGCGAGACCGGGATCGACCACAGCTGGTACTTCTTGTCGCCCGCGAACACCTCGCAGGAGAAGGACGCGCGCAGGTCCTCGACCGAGCCCCAGGGCAGCGTGATGGTGCGGAAGGGGTTCCGTACGGTCAGCCGCTCCGCGTTGGCGCGCACCACGGGCCGCAGCGTGAACGCGGTGATCAGCGGCACGCCGAGGAGCAGCCCGGCCACCGCCAGCAGGCGGGTCCTGGCGACGCCGTTGACCAGCGCGTCGATGCCCAGCCAGGCGAGGAGCGCGAGCAGCAGGACGCCGCAGACCAGGGCCGCGGGCGACCGGTAGCTGCGGTCCGCGTAGGTCTGCGCGGGCCGGCTGGGGGAGTTGTCCGGGCTCGTCATACCGGCGATTGTGCCCGAGAGTCCGGCATCCGGACGTTGCGGTCCGGCATCGATGCGCGGCCGCCGGGCCGGGGCGGCGCGGCTCCGCCCGGAATTCCCGGTCCCATCTGGAGGGGTGACACACCGCTACGCGCGTAGATATGCTCCCCTCGTGACCATGCCCTCAGCCTCTGCCTTTCCGGCAGTCCCCGCATTCAGCAAAGAAGCCGCGGGCCGTCTGGCGACGATGGCGGACGTGACCGCCGACGACCGGGCGCTGCGCCGCTTCCTGCACGGCCTCCCGGGCGTCGACGCCGTCGGGCTGCAAGCCCGCGCCGCCGCGCTCGGCACCCGCTCGATCAAGAACACGGCGAAGGCGTACGCCATCGACCTCGCCATCTCGATGATCGACCTGACGACGCTCGAAGGAGCGGACACCCCGGGCAAGGTCCGGGCCCTGTGCGCCAAGGGCGTCAACCCCGACCCCACCGACCGCACCGTGCCGAAGGTCGCCGCGATCTGCGTCTACCCGGACATGGTGGCGACGGCCAAGGAGGCGCTGGGCGCCTCCGGTGTCCACGTCGCCTCCGTGGCCACCGCGTTCCCCGCGGGCCGCGCCGCGCTGCCGGTGAAGCTCGCCGACACCCGGGACGCGGTCGCGGCCGGCGCCGACGAGATCGACATGGTGATCGACCGGGGCGCGTTCCTCTCCGGCCGGTACCTGGAGGTCTTCGAGGAGATCAAGGCCGTCAAGGAAGCGTGCGTGCGCGAGGACGGCAGCGCGGCGCACCTGAAGGTCATCTTCGAGACCGGCGAGCTCCAGACGTACGACAACGTGCGCCGCGTCTCCTGGCTCGCGATGCTCGCGGGCGCCGACTTCATCAAGACCTCCACCGGCAAGGTCGGCGTCAACGCCACTCCCCCGGTCACCCTGCTGATGCTGGAGGCCGTCCGCGACTTCCACGCGCAGCTCGGCGTGCAGGTCGGCGTGAAGCCGGCCGGCGGCATCCGCACGTCCAAGGACGCGATCAAGTACCTGGTCATGGTCAACGAGACGCTGGGCGAGGAGTGGCTGACCGCGGACTGGTTCCGGTTCGGAGCCTCCAGCCTCCTCAACGACCTGCTGATGCAGCGCCAGAAGCTCAGCAGCGGCCGGTACTCCGGCCCCGACTACGTGACGGTGGACTGAGAGCCATGGCAACGGACAAGCAGATTTTCGAGTACGCCCCCGCCCCCGAATCGCGTGCGGTCGTCGACATCGCCCCGTCGTACGGGCTGTTCATCGACGGCGAGTTCGCCGAGGCGGCCGACGGCAAGGTCTTCAAGACCGTCTCGCCCGCGAACGAGGAGGTTCTCTCCGAGGTCGCGCAGGCCGGCGCCGCCGACGTGGAGCGCGCGGTGAAGGCCGCCCGCAAGGCGTTCGAGAAGTGGTCGGCGCTGCCGGGCGCCGAGCGCGCCAAGTACCTCTTCCGCATCGCGCGCATCATCCAGGAGCGCTCGCGCGAGCTGGCGGTGCTGGAGTCGCTGGACAACGGCAAGCCGATCAAGGAGTCGCGCGACGCCGACCTGCCGCTGGTCGCCGCGCACTTCTTCTACTACGCGGGCTGGGCCGACAAGCTCGGCCACGCGGGCCTCGGCCCCGACCCGCGGCCGCTGGGCGTGGCCGGCCAGGTCATCCCCTGGAACTTCCCGCTGCTGATGCTGGCGTGGAAGATCGCCCCGGCGCTGGCCTGCGGCAACACCGTGGTCCTCAAGCCCGCCGAAACCACCCCGCTCTCCGCGCTCTTCTTCGCGGACATCTGTCGCCAGGCCGGCCTGCCCAAGGGTGTCGTCAACATCCTGACCGGCGACGGCTCCACCGGCGCCGAGCTGGTCGCGCACCCGGACGTCAACAAGGTCGCCTTCACCGGCTCCACCGAGGTCGGCAAGGCCATCGCGCGTACGGTCGCGGGCACGGACAAGAAGCTCACCCTGGAGCTGGGCGGCAAGGCCGCGAACATCGTCTTCGACGACGCGCCGATCGACCAGGCCGTCGAGGGCATCGTCAACGGGATCTTCTTCAACCAGGGCCACGTCTGCTGCGCCGGCTCCCGGCTGCTGGTCCAGGAGTCGGTGCAGGACGAGGTGCTGGACGCGCTCAAGCGCCGGATGGCGACCCTCCGCGTCGGCGACCCGCTGGACAAGAACACCGACATCGGCGCGATCAACTCCGCCGAGCAGCTGGCCCGGATCAAGGAGCTGGCCGCGGCGGGCGAGGCCGAGGGCGCCGAGCGCTGGGCGCCGGCCTGCGAACTGCCCGGCGAGGGGTACTGGTTCGCGCCGACCCTGTTCACCGGCGTCACGCAGGCGCACCGCATCGCCCGCGAGGAGATCTTCGGTCCGGTGCTGTCCGTGCTGACCTTCCGTACGCCGGAGGAGGCCGTGGCCAAGGCGAACAACACGCCGTACGGCCTGTCGGCGGGCATCTGGACCGAGAAGGGCTCCCGGAGCCTGTGGATGGCGGGCAAGCTGCGCGCGGGCGTCGTCTGGTCCAACACGTTCAACAAGTTCGACCCGGCCTCGCCGTTCGGCGGCTACAAGGAGTCGGGCTTCGGCCGCGAGGGCGGCCGGCACGGCCTGGAGGCGTACCTCAATGTCTGATCGTCTGCGCGTCTTCAAGACCTACAAGCTGTACGTCGGGGGCAAGTTCCCCCGGTCCGAGAGCGGGCGGGTGTACGAGGTGACCGACGCAAAGGGCAAGTGGCTCGCCAACGCCCCGCTGTCCTCCCGCAAGGACGCCCGGGACGCGGTCGTCGCGGCCCGTAAGGCGTTCGGCGGCTGGTCGGGGGCGACCGCGTACAACCGCGGCCAGATCCTGTACCGCATCGCCGAGATGCTGGAGGGCCGCCGCGAGCAGTTCGTCTCGGAGGTCGCCGACGCCGAGGGGCTGTCGAAGTCCAAGGCGGCGGCGCAGGTGGACGCCGCGATCGACCGCTGGGTCTGGTACGCGGGCTGGTCCGACAAGATCGCCCAGGTCGCGGGCGGCGCGAACCCGGTCGCGGGCCCGTACTTCAACCTCTCCACGCCGGAGCCGACCGGCGTGGTGGCCGTGCTGGCGCCGCAGGAGTCCTCGTTCCTGGGGCTGGTGTCGGTGATCGCGCCGGCGATCGTCACCGGCAACACCGTCGTGGTGGTCGCTTCGGAGCGGGCGCCGCTGCCGGCGCTGTCCCTGGGCGAGGTGCTGGCCACCTCCGACCTGCCGGGCGGCGTGGTGAACGTGCTGTCGGGCCGTACGGCGGAGATCGCCGGGCCGCTGGCCGCGCACCAGGACGTCAACGCGATCGACCTCGCGGGCGTGTCCGGCGACGCGGAGGAGGCGACCGCGCTGGAGACGGCCGCGGCCGACAACCTCAAGCGCACTCTCCGTCCACAGGCTGTGGACTGGTCCGCCGATCCCGGCACCGGCCGCATGCTGGCCTTCCTGGAGACCAAGACGGTCTGGCACCCGATGGGCGTCTGAGCCCGTCGCAGCACGCGCTGCAGGGGCGCCCGCGAGCCGTACGGACGGCCGCGGGCGCCCCTGCCGTCCGTAGGGCGGTCACCCGGGCAGGGTCTGCGTCACGGGGCCCACGACGGGCAGCTGGCCGAGGGCCGCGCCGTGGGAGAGCGGGGCGGTCAGGGCCGCGGTGCTGAACGGCTTGAAGTCGGCGATCTGGGTGCCGACGGCGTTGTCCAGCGGGTCGCTGCCGGTGCCGGAGAGAGGATTGAGGTGGAGGCTCTTGACCGTGCCGAGGCCGCTGGAGGTGGCCTGCTGCAACGCGCCCACCGTGGAGCTGGTGGCCGCCTTGATGTCCTCCAGGCTCGCCGGCTTCGACTTCCCGTCGGCGGCCGTGGCGGTCGAGGCGCCGGCGGCCAGCGCGGCGCCCGCCACGGACACCGCGAGCCCGGCGCGCAGCAGCCCGCGGGCCGTACGGCTCTGCTGGGGAAGACGTGCGTGAGAGGGCATGAGCACCTGCCTGTGGAGTCCGTCGCGGCGGCGCCGACGGCCGCACCGCCGCCGCTGAGCCGATTGTCTGTAATGGGTCGGATGCGAAGCGTAGTTGACTGATGTGTCCACATTCCACCTTGTGCGGCCGGGGTAGCTCACACGGGCGAATGCGGGACAATGACTACCCGTGAGCTTTCTCCCCAGCGCGCCGCCCGCCCGCGTCATCCTGCTGACCGGCCCCTCCGGCTCCGGAAAGTCCTCCCTCGCCGCCCGCACCGGCCTGCCCGTGCTGCGCCTCGACGACTTCTACAAGGAGTGCACGGACCCCTCCCTGCCACAGCTCCCGGACGGCGGCGGCACCGACTGGGACTCGCCGCTGTCCTGGGACGCGGCCGCCGCGGTCACCGCGATCGAGGAGCTGTGCCGTACCGGCCGCGCCGCCGTCCCCGTGTACGACCTCGCCACCAGCGCACGCGCCGGCGAGGAGAAGCTGGAACTGGCGGGGGCGCCGCTGTTCATCGCCGAGGGCATCTTCGCCGCGGAGATCGTCACGGCCTGCCGGACGGCGGGCGTGCTGGCCGATGCGCTGTGCCTGCGCGGCAGACCGACCACGACCTTCCGGCGGCGGCTGCTGCGCGACCTGCGCGAGGGCCGCAAGCCCGCCGGATACCTGGTGCGCCGGGGGCTGCGGCTGCTGCGCGCCGAGCGGTCGGTGGTGGCCCGGCAGACCGCCCTGGGCGCGTACGCCTGCGCGAAGGCCGAGGCGCTGGCCCGCATCACGTCGGCGGGGTCGGACAGCGCCGCCCCGGTACGGAGCTGACGCGGCAGGCGCCCGCTCCGGGCGGCGGAACCCGAAAAGGCCGGGACGGAACACGAAGAAGCGGGAATCGACAGCCCCCCCCGGCTGCCGGTTCCCGCTTCCTCTTCCCCCGTGTCCCCCGTGTCCCCCCTGCGTTTCCCCCGTGTTCCCCCGTACCGCGGTCCCCCCGGACCGCTTCCCCCGTGGGTCCCCGCCCCTCAGGCCACCAGCTCGCCGAAGGACTCTTCCTGGTCGCGGCCGAAGCTGAGGACGTCGTCCTCGCGCAGCCGCCGCAGCGAACGCCAGATGCTGGACTTCACCGTGCCGACGCTGATGTTCAGTATGTCGGCGATCTCCGGGTCCGTCCGGCCCTCGTAGTAGCGCAGGACGAGCATCGTGCGCTGCGTCTCGGGCAGCTTGACCAGCGCCTGCCACAGCACGGCGCGCAGCTCGGTGCCGCGCATCGCGTCGTGGTCGCCGGCCGTCTCCGGCAGTTCCTCGGTGGGGTACTCGTTGAGCTTCCGCCGACGCCAGGCACTGATGTGCAGGTTGGTCATCGTGCGGCGCAGGTACCCACCGACCGCCCCCTTGTCGCTGATCCGGTCCCACGCCCGGTAGGTCGAGAACAGCGCGCTCTGCAGCAGGTCCTCGGCCTCGAAGCGGTCGCCGGTCAGGTGGTAGGCGGTGGCGTACAGGGAGGCGCGGCGCTCCTGGACGTAGGCGGTGAACTCGGCTTCGCTGTCCACCGCCGGCGCGGCGCTCCGCTCCTCCGTGGCCTCCCCGTACGTGCGTCCCCCGTCGGTTCCCCCGTCCGCGGCCGGGGCCGCGGCTCCCACGACGGTGTCAACGGCCTCGACCGGCGTCATGAAGAACGCGGCCTGGCGCTGACGCCCGGTGCCGCGAGCGCACCCCCGCCCGCTCACGGCACCGGACTTCTCCCCGGCTCGCCCGACATCGTGGAGACGCGTGATTACTGCGCTGTTGGCGGTGCTGTGCAGTGTGTTCATCTCGCGCCCCCCGTCGGTTGAGCCGGCTCGTTCATCTGCGGTTCCGGGCCGTTCTCACCCGGTGCCAGAAACTCTGCCGCGGCAGTTTCATCGCGGTGTCCGCCGACTGTCACAGCCCTGTCACAGGGCTCGGCGGGAGGTTCACAAAGGGCGTCCGGGGCGCACGCCAGGGCGTGCGCGACGACGCTGCGGCCGGGCGGGCGGCCGCCGCCGGTCGAAGTCCGGCCGCGCCATGGGCCAGAATGGCGCACGTGCCTTTCCTGTTGCTGATCGAGGACGACGACGCCATCCGCACGGCCCTCGAACTCTCGCTGTCCCGCCAGGGTCACCGTGTGGTGACCGCGGCGACGGGCGAGGACGGCCTGAAACTGCTGCGTGAGCAGCGCCCCGACCTGATCGTCCTGGACGTGATGCTGCCGGGGATCGACGGTTTCGAGGTGTGCCGGCGGATCCGCCGTACGGACCAACTGCCCATCATCCTGCTGACCGCGCGCAACGACGACATCGATGTGGTCGTCGGACTGGAGTCCGGCGCGGACGACTACGTCGTCAAACCGGTGCAGGGGCGGGTGCTGGACGCCCGTATCCGGGCCGTCCTGCGGCGCGGCGAACGCGAGTCGAGCGATTCGGCGACGTTCGGCTCGCTGGTCATCGACCGCTCGGCGATGACCGTCACCAAGAACGGCGAGGATCTGCAACTGACGCCGACCGAGCTGCGGTTGCTGCTGGAGCTGAGTCGCCGGCCCGGTCAGGCGCTGTCCAGACAGCAGCTGCTCCGCCTGGTGTGGGAGCACGACTACCTCGGCGACTCGCGCCTGGTCGACGCCTGTGTGCAGCGGCTGCGGGCCAAGGTGGAGGACGTGCCGTCCTCGCCGACGCTGATCCGCACGGTCCGCGGGGTCGGTTACCGGCTGGACACGCCGCAGTGAGCGAACCGGCCGCGGGCCGGCTCCGCGGCGTCGCGTCCGGCCTGCTGCGCTGGACCAGCCTGCGGCTCCGTCTGGTCGTGGTCTTCGCGCTGGTGGCACTGACCGCCGCCGTGTCCGCCTCCGGCATCGCGTACTGGCTCAACCGCAACACCGTGCTGGACCGTACGCAGAACGCCGCCTTGAAGGACTTCCGTACCCAGCTGGCGGAGCGTACGCGGTCGCTGCCGCTCCACCCGGCCTGCGAGGAACTGCGGGACGCCGCGCGCCGGATGGCCGCCGGGCCGCAGAACTACGACGTGCTGCTGCGCGCGAAGGACGGCGCGGGCAAGACCTGCACGGCCACCACCGATCCGGACCTGCTGAACCTGAAGACCGTGCCGAAGTCGCTGCAGAAGGCGGTGGAGCAGCGGCGTCCCGTGGACGAATCGAACAAGGCGCCGTACCACCTGTACTGGCAGCGTCAGGAGATCGAGGACGATCCGTACTTCGTGGCGGGGGCGCGGCTGAACGGCGGCGGACCGACGGGATACATGGTCAAGTCGCTGGCCACCGAGCGCCAGGACCTGAACTCGCTCGCCTGGTCACTGGGCGTGGCCACCCTCCTCGCGCTGGTCGGCTCGGCGCTGCTGGCCCAGGCCGCGGCGACGACCGTGCTGCGCCCGGTGCAGCGGCTCGGCACGGCCGCGCGCGAGCTGGGCGAGGGCAAGCTGGACACGCGGCTGCGGGTGACCGGCACGGACGAGCTGGCCGACCTCTCCCGTACGTTCAACCGGACCGCCGAGCGGCTGCAGCAGCGGGTGGAGGAGCTGAGCACGCGGGAGGCGTCCTCGCGGCGGTTCGTCGCGGACATGTCGCACGAGCTGCGGACCCCGCTGACGGCCATCACGGCCGTCACGGAGGTCCTGGAGGACGAGGCCGACTCGCTGGACCCGATGATCGCGCCCGCGGTGCAGCTGGTGGTCAGCGAGACCCGGCGGCTGAACGACCTGGTGGAGAACTTGATGGAGGTCACCCGCTTCGACGCGGGGACGGCCCGGCTGGTCCTGGACGACGTGGACGTCGCGGACCAGGTGACGGCGTGCATCGACGCGCGCGCCTGGCTGGACGCGGTGGAGCTGGACGCCGAGCGGGGCATCATGGCGCGGCTGGACCCGCGCCGCCTGGACGTGATCCTGGCGAACCTCATCGGCAACGCGCTCAAGCACGGCGGCTCCCCGGTGCGGGTCTCGATCCGGACGGAAGCCTGCGCGGACGGGGACTGGCTGCTCGTCCGCGTACGGGACCACGGGCCCGGCATCCCCGAAGAGGTGCTGCCGCACGTCTTCGACCGCTTCTACAAGGCCAGCGCGTCCCGGCCCCGGTCCGAGGGCTCGGGCCTGGGCCTGTCCATCGCCGTGGAGAACGCGCACATCCACGGCGGCGGGATCACGGCGGCCAACTCCGACGAGGGCGGCGCGGTCTTCACCTTGCGGCTCCCGCGGGACGCCTCGCGGCTCGCGGCGGGCGGCGACGGCGGACCCGAGGCGGAGAACGGCTCCGGGACCGGCCCGGACGCTGCCCGAGGTGGCTCCGGGGCGACCGCCGAGCCGCGGAAGCGGGCCGGCGGGGGCGACGGCCCGGCGTCGGAGGACGAGCGATGAGGCGGGCCACGGTACGGCGGGTCCGGCGGACCGCCGCCGCCCTCGCGCTGCTCGCGACCGCCACCGGCTGCGGCATCCGCGGTACGTCGGTGCCGGTGGACGCGGGCGGCGCGCCCTCGCGGGTGAGCTGCAAGGCGCAGGACGCGGCCGGGGTGCCGGAGGTGCCGGTCGGGGTGCCGGTCCGGATCTACCTGGTGTGCAGTTCGGGGCTGGTGCCGGTCGAGCGGACCGTGTCGCTGCCCAAGGGCGGTACGGCCGAGGACCGGCCCCAGATGGCCCGTACGCTCCTGACCGAGCTGCGGCAGCAGCCGGCGCCCGGCGAGTCCCTGGCGGGCTTCGAGACGTCGGTACCGGAGGACCTGACCGTGTCCGGGCCGCGGGACGGCGACCCGAAGGACGCGCTGCGGCTGAACGTCCGCCCGGAGGACCTGCCGTCGTTCGCGCTCGCACAGCTGGTGTGCACGTACGGGACGCGGATGCCGGTGGACGGGGAGCGGGCCGCGGTGCTCGGCGGCCCGGACGATGCGGCGCCGCGCCACTACGAGTGCTCCGACGCCGTGCTCCGGCACCCGGACACCGCGCGGAACGCGGCCTGGGGCAGCCGGCTGCCGGACGCCGGCAAGAACTGAGCCCCGGCCCGTCGCCCGGTGTGACGGCCCGCACGGAACCGCCGCCGCCGGTCACGGCGTCTGGGCGGGTGTGCAGCATCATGGCCCCGGCACGACGGCCGGTTTCCGTATGCGCGCCGCGGGCTTCGTGCTTCTTCTGGCGCATCTGTCGGTCGTCTACTGGCTGACGCTGCGACCACGGACGGTGCCCTGGGTGCCCGAGGCGAATCTCCGCCCGCTGGAGACGATCCGTACCGAATTGGCGCTGGGCCCCTGGGAGGCCGTGCAGCACCTGGGCGGCGCGGTGCTGCTGATGGCGCCGCTGGGGGTGCTGCTGCCGATGGCGGGCGGCCGGCTCACCGCCTCCGCGCTGGGCTCCTTCACCCGTACGGTCTTCACGGGCGCGATGATCGCCTTCGTCGTCGCGCTGCTCCAGGGCACGGTGCCGGGGCGGGTGCCGGACGTCGACACGGTGCTGCTGAACACCCTCGGGGTCGTACTCGCGCACCTGGTGGTCGTCCCTGCGTACCGGGCCCGGCTACGCCGCCGGGAGGACCCCCGGCGGGGGCGTACCCCGACGATCGCCAGGGTCGGTATCGCACCGCAGGCCGACGTGCTGTCCGGCTCGCGGACCTAGCGTGGAAGGCATCGGGTCGCACCGGAAGCGGCCCGGAGACCAACCGAGGAGTCGAGCCCCATGGCCGCCGCACTTGTCCGCCCCCGCAACAACAGGATGATCGCCGGAGTCTGCGCGGGTCTGGCCCGGCGCTTCGGCACGACGCCGACGACGATGCGCGTGATCTTCGTGCTGTCGTGTCTGCTGCCCGGCCCGCAGTTCCTGCTCTACCTGGCCCTGTGGATCCTGCTGCCGTCGGAGAAGACCTACGGCGAAGCCTGGTGAGCCGCCCGCCGCGGCGGCAGGTCCGGCGACCGGCCGCGTGCCGCGGCGGCCGCGCGACACACCCGCCGGCACACGCCCGCGCCCCGGACCGTACGACGCGTACGGTCCGGGGCGCGGTGCGTGGCCGTGCCTCAGCCGATGGGGAGGGCCTTGGTGAGGCCGCCGGTGGGCAGGCCGCCGAGGAGGTTGCCCTTGGCGTTCGTGTGAGCGCCTTCGTCGGCGGCCGGCGCGGCCTTGCCGGTGACGCTCTGCAGCGCACCGCTGGTGGCACCGGTGACCGGCTCGGCCGCGGAGGCGGTGCCGGCCGCGGTGGCGGCGAGGGCGGCACCGAGGGCCGCGGCACCGATGATCTTGACGGTTCCCTGCTTCATCAACTTTTGTCCTCGTGACGGGGTTTTGTCCGGCACCCGACGCTAAAGACATGATCGCCGAAGCCGCAAACATCCCACATGCCCGGTTCGCCGCCGTACGCGCCGCCCGGCGCCCTCCGCCCCAGCGCCTCACCGAGCGTCAGGACGCCCTGCTCACGCCGAGTCCGCGGGCCCCTTCGGGAAGAGCCATTCCGATTTCAGTTCGGCGTAACCGGGCTTGATGACGTCGTTGATCATGGCGAGACGTTCATCAAAAGGAAGGAAGGCGCTCTTCATGCCGTTGACGGTGAACCACTGCATGTCGTCGAACGTGTACCGGAACGTCTCCACCAGGTGCTCGAATTCGCGCGACATGCTGGTCCCGGACATGAGCCGGTTGTCGGTGTTCACGGTCAGCCGGAACTGCAGCCGGCGCAGCAGCCCGATGGGGTGCTCGGCGTACGAAGGGGCCGCGCCGGTCTGGAGGTTGGACGTCGGGCACATCTCCAGCGGGATGCGCTTGTCGCGCACGTACGACGCCAGCCGGCCCAGCTTCACGCCGCCACCGTCGTCGTCCACTTGGATGTCGTCGATGATCCGCACGCCGTGGCCCAGCCGGTCGGCGCCGCACCACTGGAGCGCCTGCCAGATGGACGGCAGGCCGAACGCCTCGCCCGCGTGGATGGTGAAGTGGTTGTTCTCGCGCTTGAGGTACTCGAAGGCATCCAGGTGGCGGGTGGGCGGGTAGCCGGCCTCGGCGCCCGCGATGTCGAAGCCGACGACGCCCAGGTCGCGGTAGCGGTTGGCCAGCTCGGCGATCTCCAGGGCGCGGGCCGCGTGCCGCATCGCGGTGAGCAGCGCGCCGACGCGGATGCGGTAGCCGTTGGCGCGCGCCCGCCGCTCGCCCTCCCGGAAGCCCTCGTTGACCGCCTCGACGACCTCTTCGAGGCTCAGCCCCTTCTCCAGGTGCTGTTCGGGGGCGTACCGGACCTCGGCGTAGACGACGCCGTCGGCGGCCAGGTCCTCGGCGCACTCCGCGGCCACCCTGACCAGCGCGTCACGGGTCTGCATGACGGCGCAGGTGTGCGCGAAGGTCTCCAGGTAGCGCTCCAGCGAGCCGGAGTCGGCGGCCTCGCGGAACCAGCTGCCCAGCTTTTCGGAATCCGTCTCGGGCAGGCCGTCGTACCCCGTCTCACGGGCGAGTTCGACGATCGTGGCGGGCCGCAGGCCGCCGTCGAGGTGATCGTGGAGGAGCACCTTCGGCGCGCGGCGGATCTGCTCTGCGGTCGGGAGGTTGGTGGTCTCGCTCGTCATTGCCGCACTGTAGCCCCTACGCGCGTAGAACGCACTAGTGATCCGGCCGTTCCACCCACCCACCCCGACCGCCGCGCACGGGCTCCCCCGACGCTCCCGTACGGCCGCGGGCGACGCCTCCCCGCTGCTCCCCGCCGTCGACCGGCACCGATACGGAACAGTGACCCGTACACGGGGTGGGCCCCGGTCCCCCGTTCTGCCATCGTGTCGCCCATGGATGGCCGATCGGTGTCCGGGCGCACGGCCCGGCTGGGGAAACGACTGGGCTCGGGAGCGGGTACGGGGACGGCGGACGGCGCGGTGAACGCGGTCGCCCTGTTACTGCCCGAGGGCTGCGAGACGAGCACCGCGCGCACCTCGCCGGTGGCCGCGCTGACGGCGCGCTCGCTGGCGACGACGCTGGCGCGGGCCGGCCGCGGACACGGGCTGACCACCCACGTCCTGCACTTCCGCTGCCGCGGCTGGAACGGCGAGGCGGCCCATCCGGCGGCGGACGCGGAGTGGGCGGTGGCCGAGGTCGTCCGCCGGTACGGCGACGTCCCGGTCTGCCTCGTCGGTACGGGCACGGGCGCGCGGGCCGCGCTGCTCGCCGCCGGCCACCCCGCGGTCAACTCCGTCCTCGGCATCGCCCCCTGGCTCCCGACCGGCCCGGACACCACCCCGCCCGACCCGGTGAAGCAGCTGGTCGGCCGGCGCGTCCTGCTCGTCCACGGCACCAACGACGCGCGCGTCTCCCCCGACCTCTCCTACCGCTACGCCGAGCGCGCCAAGAAGATCAACCGCGACACCTGTCGCTTCGAGGTCCACTCCGACGGCCACGGCCTGCACCAGCACCGAACCGAACTCCGCTCCCTCACCACCGACTTCGTCCTCGGCTCGCTCTTCCACCGCGGCTACTCCCGCCCCGTCCAGGACGCCATGGCCGCACCCCCACCACTGGGCCTCCGCATGCCCTTGGCGGCGGGCTTCGGAGCCACGTTGGGGAAGTGAGGCGCAACATCAACTGCGGTGCGCACCACAGCGGTTGTGGGTAACCTCCCGAGGGCGAAGCAGACGAACGGGGGATACGGGGATGCCGATCGGGCCGCGATACCGGAGAGTGCCCGCGCTGCAACGGCAGTTCTTCAACAGGGAATCCGTACTGACGGCCTATGACGAGGAACTGCGGAACGCGGCCCCGGACGCGGGGCCGCGCATCCTGAACGTGGTGGGCGTCGGCGGGATCGGGAAGTCCCGGCTGCTCCAGGAGTTACGGAACAGGACCGGGCCCGGATTCCGCACCGCCCGCCTCGATCTGCAGATACCGGCGATGCGCCAGCAGGAGGACGCGCTGGCGGTGCTGCGCACCGAGTTCGGGGCGCAGGGGATCAAGTTCGACCGGTTCGACATCGCCTACGCGGCCCTTTGGCAGCGGGTCCACCCGCAGCTGCGCATGGACCGGGCGAACACCCCGTTCGCCGAGGAGAGCGACATCCTGTCGAAGATTCTCGACGATGCGATGGGGTTCCCGGTCTTCGGCACCGCGGCGGGACTTGTCCGGCTCGCGGGCCGGGCGATCTCCAACCGGCACCGCAAACACCGCATCGCCACCGACCCGACCCTGCAGGACCTCGACAGCCTCTCCAACGCCGAGCTCGGCTACGCGGTGACGTATCTGCTCGCCGAGGAGCTGCGCGAGGCGAGCACGGAGCAGCCGTTCGTCCTGTACGTGGATGCGTACGAGGCGCTCGTCCCCACCCCGCTCCCCGGCGGCAAGAGCTTCGGCGCGGACGCGTGGCTGCGGGACCTGCTCAGCCAGCTGCAGGGCGGCCTGACCGTCGTGGCGAGCCGCGAACCGCTGCAGTGGGCGACGTACGACCGGGACTGGGCCGCGGTGATCCGGGAGGCGGTCGTCGAGGGCCTGCCGATGACCGCACGCATGGAGCTGCTGACCGCCGCGGGGATCACCGAGCTGCCCCGGCAGCGGTCCATCGCCGAGGCCAGCGCGGGCGTGCCGTTCTACCTGCACCTCGCGGTCGACACCCAGGCGCAGCACTCCGCGCGGCTGGAGACGGCGCGGACGTCCGAGCAGATCGTCCAGCGGTTCCTGCAGCACGTCGCGCCGGACGAGGTGCGGATTCTGGAGCTGCTGAGCATCGCCCGGACCTTCGATTTCGAGACCTTCCGGGCCCTCGGCCGGGCTTTCGACCTGCCGGCCCACCTGCTGACGTGGGAGTCCCTGACCGCCTACTCGTTCACCTATCCCCTGCCGCACGGCAGCTACCGGCTGCACCAGCTCATGGTCGCCGCGCTGCAGACGCACCTGTCGCCGGCGATACAGCGCGGCGTCCACCGCCTCCTGCACTCCCACTGGGAAGGCATCGCCGGGCAGGCCTCGGCCGCTCGGGACGGGGGCCGGGCCAGCCGCACCTCACCGCTGCGCGAGGCCGTCTACCACGGTCTGCACGCCGGTGACCTGTCCGCGGCGGACATCCTCGACGCGGCCGACCGTGGTCTGACGGCGGGTGGCCGGCAGACGGTCGACGGCATCGTCCAGGACATACGGGACTACCTGGCCGGCCGCAGCGGGGGCGCCGGCGGCGGCCCGGACGACGCGATCAAGGAAGCGGCCGACTGCCTCGAGGCGGAGTCCCTGCTCGCACTCGGCAACGCACGGGCCGCGATCGATCTCGCACCCGAGGTGACGCGGCGCGCCGGTACCACCGTGTCGGCCCGGCTGTCCCTCGCGGCGGCCAACGCCCGCCGTATCGCGGGCGAGAGCCGGGTGGCCGCGGACATCTTCCAGCAGGTGTGGGCGGAGCAGGACGGGCCGGTCCAGCTCTCGGCCGGGTTCTGCCTCGCCGACATCCGGATGTGGCAGGGAGACTTCGTCGGCGCGTTCGCGCTGGCCGAGGACGTCCTGCGGATGTGCCCGGCAGAGCGCGGCGTCGTCCGCGCGGATGTGAAGCGGCTGCTCCACCTCGGGCACCGCTTCCTAATGCAGTACGACGAGGCCGCCGAGTTGCTGGAGCAGGCGCAGGCCGAGTACCGCCGGGCGGCCGACCCGTTCGGCCTGGCGAACATCCTCACCAACCGGGCCGAGCTGCTGGTGTTCACCGACCCGCCGGCCGCCGTCGCGGCGGCCGGCGAAGCCCTGGCTGCCCAGCGCGATCTGGGCGCCCAGCACGAGATCGGCAAGGTCTACACCGCGATGGCCATGGCCCAGATCCGGCTGGGCGAGTTCGAGCGCGCCGCTTCCTCTTTCCTGAGCGCCCACGCCGCCCTCGATCGCGCCGGCTACCGATCCGGCAAGGCGCGGGCCGAGATGTTCCGGGCGCTCCTCCTGGCACGGCAGGCCGACCCGGACGGTGCGCTCGCGGTGCTGCGCGGGGCGGCTGCCGAGTTCGAAGCGTGCGATGTCTATCCGTCCCTGGTGCTCGCCATCCAGCGGGCGGCGGAACGGCTCGGGCTCGACGACCCGGAGCTGGTCGCGGCGGCGGCCCGGGCCCGTCCGTACGTACAGCCGCCGGGCACCGTCGAGGCCCTGGAACGCCGGACGGACGCCATGCTGACGCTCTTCCTGGAGGCCGGGGCGTGAACTGGCCGGAACTGTACGCGGCGGCGCTGGCGGCCACCGGCGCCGCGGCCGGCTACTACAACCGCAACATCGGCGTGCCGTCCCCCGAGGGCAAGGTCAACGTACGCATCCCGCTCCCGGCCGCACAGATCATGGACGTACGGCTGTGGCGTGAGGAGGACGTGCTCACCGCCGTCCGTCCCTACGTCGACCGGGCCCCGGGCCTGCGGCACGTGTCGGAGGAGCCCCGGTACCAGATCCAGACCTTCATCGAGGGGAACCTCCTCGACGGGTTCTCGCCCCGCGGGAGCGCGGTGCCCGGCCACGTGATCGGCGACACGGTCCAGGTACTGCGCCAGTTGACGGCCGTCCCGCAGGAGAAGGTGCCCGCACTGCCGGAGGACTGGCCCGCCTCCGGGGACTCCCCCTCGTTCGGGCTGCGGCTCGCCGCGCTCACACGGGAGATCCATGCCACGCACCGCACGGAGTACGCGGCAGTCTTCGCCGCGTTCGGCTTCCCGGCGGACCCGCTCGCCCCCGTGAGCGACCGGTGGGCGGGGCTCACGCCGCGGCCGTTCGCCGTCCTCCACGCGGACCTGCACCGCAAGAACATGATCGTGTCGTCCGGTGCGACGTGGTTCCTGGACTGGGAGCTGGCACTGTGGGGCGACCCGGCCTACGAGGTCGCCCTCCACCTGCACAAGATGGACTACCCGGAACACCAGCGGGAGACGTTCCTGCGCCGCTGGCTCGACGGACTGCCACCGGAGTCGACGCGCGGCTGGGAACCGGACGTCCGCCTCTACCGGCAGCACGAACAGATCAAGTCGGCGATCGTCGACACGATCCGGTACTCGCAACAGCTGACCGACCCCGGCACCAGCCCGACCACCCACGACTTCCTGGTCACACGACTGGCCAAGAAGGTGAACGCCGCACGCCTGCACTGGGGCCTGTCCCCCGACCTGACCCCGCAGCGCGTCCGGACGGGTCTCCTGGAGTTGCCGGCGTACGCGCGCGGACGAAAGGCAGTGACCGGCGGATGAGGAACGCGATCGCCCTCTACGAGGAAGCGTGCAAGCGGGACGACGCACACAGCGGGTACTACAACCGCAACGTGCGCGTACCGTCCGACGACGGTGCGGTCATGGTCCGCATCCCCACGCCCGGCTCGGACTCGATGGACCTCACGATGTGGCGCGAGCAGGACCTGCTCGACGCCATCCGTGCGTATGTCGGCTCCGCGCCCCAACTGCTGCACGCCCAGTCGGACCCGCCCTTCCAGATCCACGAGTTCATCGAAGGGGACCTGCTGGACGACGTCTGCCCGGCCGGCACCCCGATTCCCGATCGGGTGTTCCACGGCATCCAGGACCTGTTCGGGCAGCTGCTGCGCGTCCCGTCCGGAAAGCTGCCCGGCGCGCCGGAGGGCTGGCCCGAGGACGGTGACACCGTGGGGTTCGCCGGGCGGTTGTTCGCTCTCGTCCGGGACATCCGCGCCGCCGGGGACGGACCTACTCAGGAGCTGTACCGGGAACTGGGCGTGCCCGAGGACCCCTGCGCCTTCCTGGTCCGTGCCGCCGGCGACCTGCAGTCGCGCCCGTTCCGGCTGCTGCACGCGGACATCCACCGCAAGAACATCATCGTCGGCCCGGCCCGCACCGTCTTCCTCGACTGGGAACTGGCCTTGTGGGGTGACCCCGTCTACGACCTGGCCGACCACCTGCACAAGATGGCCTACCTGCCGGACGAGGAGAAGCGGATGCGGGCCGCCTGGGCAGCGGCGGCCCCCGCCGAGTGCCGGGCGGGCTGGGCGGCGGACGTCCGCTTCTATCTGGCGTACGAGCGGATGAAGTCGGCGGTGGTGGACACGGTGCGCTGGGCCCGGTTGATCTCCGCCGCCACGACCGAGGCGGAGCGGCGGACGTTCGCCCGGGAGCTCGGCGCGAAGTTCGACGCGGCGCGGCCCTTCTGGGGCCCGGACGCCCGCACCGCCTCGCAGCCGGCGGACTTCGAGCGGGCGGCGGCGCGCTGGGCGCGGCGGACGGCCCGGCACCGCAGCTCCGGCTCAGCACCGCACCCGCCGCCCTCGGGGCAGTGACTGCCCTCTCAGTGCAGCAACTGCCCCCGGCGGCTGAGGAGGAACTTTTTGAAGGCGGCCACCGGGGGTGTGTCGACGTGGCCGTCGAGCCAGGCGACGCCGATCTCGCGGACGGCGCGGGGGGCGGTGACGGTGAGTTCTACGACGCCGGGGCGCGGCACCGGCGGGGGTGGCAGCAGGGCGACGCCCAGGCCCGCGGCGACCAGGCCGCGCAGCGTCTCCGCCTCCTCGCCCTCGAAGGCGACCTTCGGGGTGAAGCCGGCCTCGGCGCAGAGGGCGTCGGTGATGCGCCGCAGCCCGAAGCCCGGCTCCAGGCTGACGAACAGCTCGTCGGCGGCCTCGGCGAGGCGGATGCGCTTGCGGCCGGCGAGCGGGTGGTCGTCGGGGACGACCAGGCGCAGCTTCTGCTCGTCCAGCCGGCGGGCGACCAGTTCCGGCGCGTCCGGCACCGGGGAGGTCAGGCACAGGTCGAGGTCGCCGGCGCGCAGCCGGTCGAGCATCGCCTCGCCGTAGGTCTGCACGAGCTGGAAGCGGACCTTGGGGTGGTCGGCGCGGAAGGTGCGCAGCAGGCCCGGTACGGTCTCGGAGCCGAGGGTGTGCAGGAAGCCGAAGGCGACCTTGCCGGCGGTCGGGTCGGCGTCGGCGCGCACGGACTCCGCGGCCCGCTCGATGTCGCTCAGCGCGCGTTCCACGGAGGCGAGGAAGGCGCGGCCCGCGGGGCTGAGGGAGAGGGTGCGGCCGTGCCGGGCGAAGAGCGCGACGCCCAGCTCCTCCTCCAGGCGGACGATGGCGCGGCTCAGGGTCGGCTGTGGCATGCCCAGCTCGTACGCGGCGCGGGTCACGTGCTCGTGCCGGGCCACCGCCTCGAACTGGGCGAGGCGCGGCGCCAGCGCCAGCGCCCAGGACGAAATGGGGATGTCTTTTCTGTTGCGAAGCTGCAACAGGGCCCGCTGTGAGCTGTACTCATGCCGCATGGAATCGATTATGGCGTTTCAATGCATTGGACGCATGAACTGAGCCAGTCGTACGTTCGAGCCATGCCTCCTGCTGATACCAGGGCGTCCGCCACCACCCGCGCGGACGCCTCTGACCAGTCGTCCACCACCGTCGATTCCGCCGCGACCGCTGCCGACCCCGAAGCCGGCAAGCTGCGGCCCGGGGGCCCCGGTTACCGCCGGATGAGCTTCGCGCTCTTCGCGTCCGGCATCTCGACCTTCGCCCTCCTCTACTCCACGCAGGCGCTGCTGCCCGCCATCTCCGACGACCTCGGGGTGACGCCGGACCAAGCCAGCTGGACCGTGTCTGCGGCGACCTTCGGCCTCGCGCTCGCGGTGCTGCCGCTGAGCGCCTGTTCGGAGCGGTTCGGCCGCCGCACGATGATGACCGTGTCGCTGAGCGTCGCCGCCGTGATCGCGATGCTGGTGCCCTTCGCGCCCTCGATCGGTGCGCTGATCGCGCTGCGCGGCATCCAGGGCGTGGCGCTGGCCGGCGTGCCGGCCTCGGCGATGGCCTTCCTGGCCGAGGAGGTACGGGCCAAGGCGCTGGTCGCCGCGGTGGGGCTGTTCGTCGCCGGCAACAGCATCGGCGGCATGTCGGGCCGGATCGTGACCGGCTGGGTCGCCCAGGCCTGGGGCTGGCGCGCGGCGCTGGCAGCGGTCGGCGCGATGGCCGTGCTCTGCGCGGTGGTCTTCCGGCTGATGGTGCCGAAGGCGCGGCACTTCGTACCGAAGGCGGTCGGGCCCAAGGCGCTCGGCAGGACGATCCTCGGGCACCTCTCCGACCCGCTGCTCTGCCGGCTGTACGCCATCGGCGCGCTCTTCATGACGGTCTTCGGCGCGGTCTACACGGTGATCGGCTACCGCCTCGTCGGCGCGCCGTTCTCGCTGCCGCAGGGCATCGCGGGCTCGGTCTTCCTGGTCTACCTCGTCGGCACGGTCTCCTCGGCAGCGGCCGGGCGCCTGGTCGGCCGGCTGGGGCGGCGCGGGGCGCTGTACCTGGCCGTGGGCACGACGGCGACGGGTCTGCTGCTGTCGCTGGCCGGCATCCTGATCCTGGTCGTCCTCGGCCTGGTCCTGATCACCGCCGGCTTCTTCGCGGGCCACGCGGTGGCGTCGTCGGCGGTCAGCCGTACGGCGAAGACGGCCCGCGCGCAGGCCTCGGCGCTGTACCAGAGCGCGTACTACATCGGCTCCAGCGTCGGCGGTGCGCTCGGCGCCGCGGCCTTCCACGCGGGCGGCTGGGCCGCCACGGTCGCCCTCGGCCTGCTGGCCATGGTCGCGGCGGCGTCGGTCACGCTGTACGCCACGCGCAAGGCGGTCGCCGAGCGCCGCGTCCTGCAGATGCAGAAGGCCGCGTAACGCGGCCCAAGAGCCCGGAGGGGCCGCCCCGCCACCTGTCCTGGCGGGACGGCCCCTTCGTCTTCGTGCCGCGTCAGTCGGTGGGGAAGATCCCGGTGTCGAGGGTGAGACCGAAGGGAGCAGGGAGCTCAACCGGATCGCCGAACTTGCCACTCCACAGGACGCGATAGACGTCGTCCGTCGGCTCGCCGAAGAGGGTGATGGTCGGTCCACCAGGGGCCCATCGGTCGACGAGCAGGTAGAGCGGGACACCGGCCGTGGCATATCCTGCGGCCTTCGCGATCCGATCGTGACTCGCGTTGGACTTCGAAGTGACCTCGACGATCAGCTCAGCAGCGGATGCCGGTACGTAGTCGCCCGGTTCCCTGCCAAGGACGACGTCGTCCGGGACCACTGCGAGATCCGGGATGTAGTACCCCCTACGCGGAGGAACCGCAGTTCCCAGGGTCTGGTAAATGTCCCAGTCCTCCGGGAGCACGGAGTACAAACGCCGCTGAATCTTCACGGCGATGAAGTTGTGGTGCTCGCTGGGTGCTGGCGACACGGTGACGATCCCCTCGATGATCTCCACCTTGCAGCCCTCGGGTGCGTCCGTCTGCTCCCAGATGCGGACGAGCTCGTCCCACTCGGGGTCGTTACTCGACGCATGGTCGACGGTGAGTGCGCTCATGGCGGTCTCCTCTATCGGTACGTCACCGATCCCAGCATGCCGAACTGGACCCGAACCGGTCCACCGATCTCGTTCACCCGAATGAGGAAACCGCAGGTCAGGCGGTACGTTTCTGCTCACGCGCCTATTTCTTCAGCGGGTCGTGGCCCCAGTTCATCAGGGAGTGGCGCCAGGTGGAGTCCTCGACGTCGCCCTTGGGGCGCTGGGCCATGTGCCGGTGGACGTAGCCGGTGACCTTGCGCATGTGGGCGTAGTCGCCGTCGGAGAGGTCGTCGCGCTTGGTCTTGAGGATGCCGACGATCTTCCGGCCGGAGTCGTGGCCGACGGACTCGCCGCCGTCCTTGTGCTGGCCGGCGTCCTTGGACTCGTCCGTCTTCAGCCACTTGTCCAGCTCGGACGGGGACATGTTCACCGCGTCCTTGAAGTCGCGCCAGGTCGCGTCGTGGCCGTCGTGGTCGTCCTGTTTCGCCACGGCGTCACTTGCCCTTCTTCTTGAGGGCGCCGGGCTTGTGCACAGCGGAGCCGCCGGACTTCTCGCTGCGGACCTTGTACTGGGGGTCGTCCGGCGAGGCGTCGACCGTGCGGCCGGCCTCCTCGGTGCGCTGGGTGATCTTCTTCTCGACCTCGCCGACCGCCTCGCTGCCGTGGCTCTTCCAGGTGACCTTGTCGCCCTTGCTGAGGTCGTCCTGGCTCTTCCGGCCGCTCTTGTGACTCTTCTCGTTCTTCTTCGCCATGCGGTCAGGAGAACACCGGAGCGCCGGCGGCGCGCGGCGGGCGCGTCCGCTCGGAGCACGCCCGCCGCCGTCCGCCCCGAGGGGGTTACGCGATGCGGTCCAGGACGATCGGATCCGGGGTGAAGTCCGTGCCGGGCGGGGCGATCAGTACGCCACCGTCCAGGGCCTCGATGGCGGACGCGAACTTCTCCGGGGTGTCGGTGTGGAGGGTGAGCAGGGGCTGGCCGGCCTGGACCGCGTCGCCGGGCTTGGCGTGGAGCTCGACGCCGGCGCCGGCCTGTACCGGGTCCTCCTTGCGGGCGCGGCCCGCGCCGAGGCGCCAGGCGGCGAGGCCGACGGCGTAGGCGTCGAGGGTGGTGAGGACGCCGGTGGTGGCGGCGTTCACGACGTGCTGCTCGCGGGCGACCGGGAGCGGCGCGTCGGGGTCGCCGCCCTGGGCCTGGATCATGCGGCGCCAGTGGTCCATGGCGGAGCCGTCGGCGAGCGCCTTGGCCGGGTCGGCGTCGGGGAGGCCGGCCGCGGTGAGCATCTCGCGGGCGAGCGCGAGGGTGAGTTCGACGACGTCGGCGGGGCCGCCGCCGGCCAGCACCTCGACGGATTCGCGGACTTCGAGGGCGTTGCCGGCGGTCAGGCCGAGGGGGGTGGCCATGTTGGTGAGCAGCGCTGTGGTGCGTACGCCGTGGTCGGTGCCGAGTTCGACCATGGTGGCGGCGAGCTCGCGGGCGTCGTCGAGGTTCTTCATGAAGGCGCCGGAGCCGACCTTCACGTCCAGGACGAGGGAGCCGGTGCCCTCGGCGATCTTCTTGGACATGATGGAGGAGGCGATCAGCGGGATCGACTCGACGGTGCCCGTCACGTCGCGGAGCGCGTACAGCTTCTTGTCGGCGGGGGCGAGGCCCGCGCCCGCCGCGCAGATGACGGAGCCGACGTCGTGCAGGATGCTCAGCATCTCGTCGTTGGTGAGGTCGGCGCGCCAGCCGGGGACGGCCTCCAGCTTGTCCAGGGTGCCGCCGGTGTGGCCGAGGCCGCGCCCTGAGAGCTGCGGCACGGCGGCGCCGCAGGCGGCGACCAGCGGCGCGAGCGGGAGGGTGATCTTGTCGCCGACGCCGCCGGTGGAGTGCTTGTCGGCGGTGGGCCGGGTCAGGGACGAGAAGTCCATCCGCTCACCGCTGTTGATCATCGCGGCGGTCCAGCGGGCGATCTCCTTGCGGTTCATGCCGTTGAGGAGGATCGCCATGGCGAGGGACGACATCTGCTCGTGCGCGACCTCGCCGCGGGTGTACGCGTCGATGATCCAGTCGATCTGGTCGTCGGTCAGTTCGGCGCGGTCGCGCTTGGCGCGGATGACGGAGATGGCGTCCATCGGCTTCCTTTCCATGGCTGTTCCCCTGCCTGCACACACGTCGGTTCCCTGTCTGCACGCTCATGTCTACACGCATAGACGCGGTGCGGGAAACGCTTCAGCGCGACAGGTGTTCCGGCCCGAAGGCGTCCGGGAGGAGGTCGTTCAGCGGGCGAATGCCGGCCTCGGTGTCGACCAGCAGGTCCGGGCCGCCGTGCTCGTAGAGCAGCTGGCGGCAACGGCCGCAGGGGATCAGCACCTTGCCGTACCGGTCCACGCAGGCGAACGCGGTGAGCCGGCCGCCGCCGGTCGCGAACAGCTCGGAGACCAGGCCGCATTCGGCACACAAGCCGAGGCCGTACGAGGCGTTCTCCACGTTGCAGCCGGTGACGGTGCGGCCGTCGTCCACGAGGGCCGCCGCACCGACGGGATAGTCGGAGTAGGGCGCGTAGGCCCGGGACATCGCGTCCCGGGCCCGCTCGCGCAGCTTCTCCCAGTCGGGAGCATCGATCACGTGCGACGGCCCCCTCGGGTTCCGCAGACCTCGTTCGTCATGTGCCCTGGCCCCTTCGGTACGCCTTGCCGATGGCTTTCGGTGCCCGTAGCCGCTGCGCCGACAGCGACAGGACCAGCAGCGTAGCGATGTAGGGCGCGACGGAGACGATTTCCAGCGGGACCGTGTCGGTCGTGGCGTACCAGAGGGCGAGCAGGACGGCGACGGCGATGCTGGCGATGCCCTGGATGCGGTGGCCGCCGCGCAGCTTCCAGATCGCGAGGCCGACCAGCAGCACCGCGAGCAGGAGCAGCAGCGCGTGCACGGTCTCGCCGCCGCCGCGCAGTTGGAAGGCGTCCATGAAGCCGAAGAGGCCCGCGCCCATGGCGACGCCGCCGGGCCGCCAGTTGCCGAAGATCATGGTGGCGAGGCCGATGTAGCCGCGGCCGCCCGTCTGTCCGTCCTGGTAGATGTGCACGTAGATGGCGAGGAACGCGCCGCCGAGGCCGGCCAGCGCGCCGGAGGTGACCACCGCGGCGTACTTGTACGTGTAGACGTTGACGCCCAGCGACTCGGCCGCGATCGGGCTCTCGCCGCAGGAGCGCAGCCGCAGTCCGAAGGACGAGCGCCAGAGGACGAAGAAGCTGGCGGCGAAGACGGCGAGCGTGGCGACGGTCAGCCAGGAGACGTTGGTGACCAGCGAGCCGAGGATGCCGGCCAGGTCGGAGACCAGGAACCAGTGGTGTTTCTCGACGGACAGCAGCCAGTCGGAGAGGCCGGGCACCGTGAAGGTCGGCATGTCGGCCATCGGCGGGGACTGCTTGTCGTTGCCGCCCGCCTGCGCCGCCGCGCTGCCCTCCGCGCCGAACCACAGCTTGGCCAGGAACTGCGTGAGGCCCAGCGCCATGATGTTGACGGCGACGCCGGAGATGATGTGGTCGACGCCGAAGGTGACGGTGGCGATGGCGTGGATGAGCCCGCCGAGCGCGCCGCCGAGGACGCCGGCCAGCGCCGCCGCCCAGGGGCCGTACTGCCAGCCGATCCAGCCGGCCGAGAACGCGCCGAGCATCATCATGCCTTCGAGGCCGATGTTGATGACGCCGGAGCGCTCGGCCCACAGGCCGCCGAGGCCCGCGAGGCCGATCGGCACGGCGGCGTTCAGCGCTGCCGTGTACTGGCCGGAGCCGGTGAGGTCGGTGGCGCCGGTGACGACGCGCAGCAGGGAGAGCAGGACGAGGGCGCCCGCGAGGATCAGCAGGACCTTGGGGTAGGTCAGCTTCGTACGGACGGCGGCGAGCCGGCCGCCCTTGCCGCCGGGGTCCTTCGTGGCCGGGGCCGTGAGGTTCTGGCTCACGCGGACACCTCCGCCTTGTCGGTCTTGCGGGCCTGCGCGGCGAGCTCCTCGCCGACCTTGCGCTGCTGGAGCCGCTGGCCGTAGCGGCGTACGACCTCGTAGGCGATGACGACGCACAGGACGATGACGCCCTGCATCACGCCGACGATCTCCTGCTCGTAGTCCTCGAACTCCAGCTGGGTGCCGGTGCGTTCCAGGAAGCCCCACAGCAGCGCGCCGGCGGCCATGCCGAGGGGGTGGTTGCGGCCGAGCAGCGCGATGGCGATGCCGGTGAAGCCGATGCCGACGGGGAAGTCGGTGCCGTAGTTGTACGAGACGCCGAGCAGCGTCGGCATGCCGATCAGGCCTGCTGCCGCGCCGGAGAGCAGCATGGAGGTGACGACCATGCGCTTGACGCTGACGCCGCCGGCCTGCGCGGCGGACTCGGACTGCCCGACGGTCCGCAGGTCGAAGCCGAAGCGGGTGCGGCCGAGCACGAACCAGTACGCGACGCCGGCGATCGCCGCGACGACGAGGAAGCCGTCGAGCGGGTCGGGCTGGGTCGGGATGGTGAAGAAGTGGCTGGAGGCCGGCAGGTTCGGGGTGTGGAAGAGGTTGCCGTCCTTGACCGCGAGCCGGCCTTCCTGGAGGAAGTAGCCGATCACGGCGGCCGCGATGGAGTTCAGCATGATGGTCGTGATGACCTCGCTGACCCCGCGGGTGGTCTTCAGGATGCCGGCGATGCCCGCCCAGACCGAGCCGACCAGCATCGCCACGATGATGATCAGCGGGATCTGGAGGAAGCCGGGGAGGGTGAGGGCGCCGCCGACGACCGCGGCGAAGAAGGCCGCGATGCGGTACTGGCCGTCCACGCCGATGTTGAAGAGGTTCATCCGGAAGCCGATGGCCACGGCCAGCGCGGAGAGGTAGTACGGCACCGCCTTGTTGATGATCCAGACCTGGCTGTCGCTCTTGGAGCCGAAGTCCACCATCACGGTGTAGGCGTGGAGCGGGTCCTTGCCGGTGGCCAGGATGATCACCGAGGTGATGACCAGGGCCGCGACGATGGCGAGGACCGGCGCGGCGATGCCCAGGGTGAGCTTCGTACGGTCGATCTTCTTCACTCCGCCGCACCTCCCCCGGTCTCCGTGCCGTCCTCGACGTGCTCCAGGTGGCCGCTGGCGGCGCCGGTCATGGCCGAGCCCAACTCCTCGGGGGTGACGGTGGCGGGGTCGGCGTCCGCGACCAGTCGGCCCCGGTACATCACCCGCAGGGTGTCGGACAGGCCGATCAGCTCGTCCAGGTCGGCGGAGATCAGCAGCACGGCCAGACCCTCGCGCCGGGCCTCGCGTATCTGGTCCCAGATCTGCGCCTGCGCGCCGACGTCCACGCCGCGCGTGGGGTGCGCCGCGATCAGCAGCTTGGGGTGGTGGCTCATCTCGCGGCCGACGATCAGCTTCTGCTGGTTGCCGCCGGAGAGCGAGGCCGCGGTGACCTCGATGCCGGGGGTGCGGACGTCGTACTCGGCGACGATCCGCTCGGTGTCGGTACGGGCCGCCTTCAGGTCCAGCAGCCGGCCGCGGGAGTTGGGCTTCTCGGTGACGTGGCCGAGGATGCGGTTCTCCCACAGCGGGGCCTGCAGCAGCAGGCCGTGCCGGTGCCGGTCCTCGGGGACGTAGCCGATGCCGTCCTCGCGCCGCTTGCGGGTGGGCGCGTGGCTGATGTCCGCGCCGTCCAGGGTGATGGTGCCGCCGTCCGGGTCGCGCATGCCCATGATGGCCTCGACCAGCTCGGCCTGGCCGTTGCCCTCCACGCCCGCGATGCCCAGGACCTCGCCCTTGTGGATGGTGAAGCCGATGCCGTCCAGGACCGCGCGGACGACGCCGTCGGGGTCGGTGGCGCTCAGGTGCAGCGCGTCGACCGTCAGCATCGGGGTGTCGGTGACGGTGGACTCGCGGGTCTCCGGGGAGGGCAGCTCGCTGCCGACCATCAGCTCGGCCAGCTGCTTGGGGGTGGTCTCCCCCGGCGCCACGGAGGCGACGGTGGTGCCGCGCCGGATGACGGTGATGTCGTCGGCGACGGAGAGCACCTCGCCCAGCTTGTGCGAGATGAAGAGGACGGTGAGGCCCTCGGCCTTGAGCTCGCGCAGGTTGTCGAAGAGCGCGTCGACCTCCTGCGGGACCAGCACCGCCGTCGGCTCGTCGAGGATGAGCGTACGGGCGCCGCGGTAGAGGACCTTGAGGATCTCCACGCGCTGCCGGTCGGCGACGCCCAGGTCCTCGACCAGCACGTCGGGCCGTACGTTCAGCCCGTACCGGTCGGAGACCTCGACGACGGCCGCGCGGGCCGCGGCGCCGATGCCGTGCAGCTTCTCGGCGCCCAGGACGATGTTCTCCAGGACGGTGAGGTTGTCGGCGAGCATGAAGTGCTGGTGCACCATGCCGATGCCGCGGGCGATGGCGTCGGCGGGGCTCGCGAAGGAGACCTGCTCGCCGTCGATGGTGATGGTGCCCTCGTCCGGCTTCTGCATGCCGTAGAGGATCTTCATCAGGGTGGATTTGCCCGCGCCGTTCTCGCCGACCAGGGCGTGCACGGAGCCGCGCCGGACGGTGATGTCGATGTCGTGGTTGGCGACGACGCCGGGGAACCGCTTGGTGATGCCGCGGAGTTCGACGGCGGGGGCACGCTCCGCCGGGGGGCTGCTGGACGCTGTGATGGCGCACTCTCCTGGGAGAGAAGGAAAGAGGGAGGGCGGGGCGGCCGGGCGGCCCCGCCCTCGGACCGGGCTCGTGGAGCCCCGGACGGATTCTTACTTGGCGGGCGTCTCGGGGACCTTGACGTCCCCGTCGACGATCTTCTTCCGCGCGGCCTCGATCTTGTCCTTGATGTCGTCGATGTAGCCGCCGGAGGTGGCCAGCTTGACGCCGTTCTGCTTGAGCGTGAGGTGGGCGGTGCCGGTCAGCGGCTTGCCGTCCTTGACGCTCTTGATCACGTCGTAGACCGCCACGTCGACGTTCTTCACGACGGAGGTGAGGATGTGGTCCTTGTACTTGGCCAGGCCCGGCTGCGCGTACTGGTCGGAGTCCACGCCGATGGCCCAGGTGCCCTTCTTGCCGGCGACCATCTCGATCGAGCCGGCGCCGGACTGGCCCGCCGCGGTGTAGATGACGTCGTTGTTGCTGTCGAGCATGCCCTTGGCCTTGCCCTTGGCGGCGGCCGGGTCGTTGAAGCCCTTGTCGTCGTTGGCGTAGAGGTACTGCGCCGTGACCTTGACCTTGGGGTCGGTGTCCTTGACCCCCTGCTCGAAGCCGGCCTGGAACTTCTGGATCAGCGCGTTGTTCACGCCGCCGATGAAGCCGACCTTCTTGGTCTTGGTCTTCAGCGCCGCGGCCACGCCGGCGAGGTAGGAGCCCTCGTTCTCGGTGAAGTTGATGCCGTAGACGTTCTTGGCGGCGGACGGCGCGTCCACCACCGCGAAGGTGGTCTTCGGGAACTTCTTGGCGACCTTGTTGACGGAGTTGCCGTAATTGAAGCCGACGCCGATGACGGGGTTGTAGCCGGCCTCGGCGAGGGAGGTGAGCCGCTGCTCGCGGTCGGCCTCGGTCTCGCCGTTCTTGGCGGTCATGAGCTTGGACTTGACGCCCAGGTCCTTCTCGGCCTTGTCGGTGCCGCGGGCCGCGGCCTCGTTGAACGAGTGGTCGTCCCGGCCGCCGACGTCGAACGCGAGGCCGACGCCCTTGTCCTTGCCGGCGGCCTCGGTGGAGGATTCACCACAGGCGGTGAGCGAGAGAGCGAGAGCCGCGGAGGCTATGCCCGCGGCAGCGATCTTGGTAACCCGGCGCACGAGGGGTCCCCTTCGACTCGTAGCGCCTCCTACGGCGCTGATTCCGCCGCATCGTAACGCGCGTAGATGCCAGCGAAAGGGGTGTCCGGAAGCCGTTATCGGATCGTCGCGAAGCGGGCGCTACGGGTGCGTTTACAGCGCGTTTCGATCGAGCAACGCGGCGGCTGTGAACAGCTCGACGCCCACCCGGACCGCCTCCTCGTCGACATCGAAGTCGCCCTGGTGAAGGTCGCGTCCGACCGGGTCGCCGACCGGCTTCACGCCCAGCCGGGCCATCGCGCCGGGCACCTTCTCCAGGTACCAGGAGAAGTCCTCGCCGCCGAGGGACTGCTCGGTGTCCTCCACCGACTCCGGGCCGCGGCGGGCCGCCATGGCGTTCTGCAGCAGCTGGGTGGTGAGCGGCTCGTTGACCACCGGCGGCACCCCGCGCACGTACGTGATCTGGGACTTGGCGCGGTGCAGCGTGGCGACCTCGTCGATCGCGGAGTACACCAGGTCCGGGGCGCGCCGCCAGGCCTCCAGGTCCAGGCAGCGGACGGTGCCGGACAGCTCGGCGCGCTGCGGGATGACGTTGCACGCGTGGCCGGTCTCCAGCCGGCCCCAGGTCACGGCGAGGCCGGCGCGGGCGTCGACCCGGCGGGCGATCAGCGCGGGCACGTCGACGGCGACCCGGGCCGCGGCGGTGACCAGGTCGGTGGTCAGGTGCGGCCGCGCGGTGTGGCCGCCGGGGCCCTCCAGCGCGACCTCCAGCCGGTCGCAGGCGGAGGTGATCGCGCCGGTCCGCAGCCCGATCCGGCCCACCTCGACCTTGGGGTCGCAGTGCACGGCCAGGATCCGGCCCACCCCCTCCAGCACGCCGGAGTCGATCGCGTCGGTGGCGCCGCCGGGCAGCACCTCCTCGGCGGGCTGGAACAGCAGCCGCACGGGCCCGGGCAGCAGCCCCTGCGCCGCGAGGTCGGCGAGCACCAGGCCGGCGCCGAGCACGACGGTGGTGTGCACGTCGTGGCCGCAGGCGTGCGCGCGGTCGGGCACCGTCGAGCGGTAGTCGACGGTCTTGGTGTCCGGGATGGGCAGCGCGTCGATGTCGGCACGCAGTGCCAGCATGGGGCGGTCCGCGTTCGGTGTCGTACCGGGGTCCCGGCCGATGTCGCAGATCAGTCCGGTACCGGTGTCCAGGACACGGGGGGACAGGCCGGCCTTCTCCAGTCGCGCCTTGAGCGCCGCCGTGGTGCGGAACTCCTGGTTCCCGAGCTCCGGATGCATGTGCAAGTCCCGCCGGAAGGCGATGAGTTCGGCGCGCAACTCCTCGGTGAGCGCTCCGGGCAGGGTCCCCCGTGCGGGGCTGGCATCGGCTTCGGGTCCGCGGGACATCAGTTGGTTCACCCGCTGAAGGTTACGGGGCCGAGCGGGGCAACTGTCCGTCGATCAACAAAAGTTCAGCCCGTTAGGGGAAGACAATCTAGGCCGCCCGGCGCATGGACAGGTCATCAAGGGGGTATGACGTAGGGTTTCACGTACCGGCGAATCCCAAACCCCGATCGTGCGGCCGGCCCTGGCCCCCGGCCCCGTCAGCAGGACCCGGCGAAGGTGAGTCGCTGCACGTCACGGGCGGTCCCGGTGACCCCGGAGAGGAAGCCCTGGGCGCGCGGCGAGGCCTTGGTGGTGAGCCAGGCCGGGTCCACGTCGCAGACCGCGACCTTGACCCCGGTGCCGGCCAGCGCGAGCGGCAGGGTGTGCACCACGGTGGACGGGAAGCTGAGGATCGTCCGTCCTATGGGTCCGCGCCGGGCGATCAGTTCGAGCGGCAGGTCGGGCCGGACGATCTCCAGGCCGGTGGCGGCGGCCAGCGCGTGCAGCTTCTCGGCGCTCTCTCTTCGGTGCGCGAAGTAGCGGGTGGCGCCGTGCGTACGGGCCAGGGCGCGGACGGCGGCGAGGTAGTGGTCCGGGTCGACGACGCCGGTCTCGACCAGGGAGGTGCCCACGATGTCGGTGCCGCGGGTGAGCCGGGGCGGGCCGAAGCGGGCCCGGGTCCAGGCGAACTCGTTGGCGGTGACCGGCACGCCCGGCGGCGGCTCGACGGGCATCGAGGAGAAGACACCGACGGTACGGCGGTCGCTGTCGGGTACGGGCGTCAGCCGGCGGCGCGCGGCCGCGGAGAACGGCGCGAAGACCAGGTCGCGCGGGCTCCGGCTGCCGCCGCTACGGTGCCAGCGCACCAGCTGCTCGCCGCGCGCGAGCTGGGAGATGAACTCCATGGTGGCGGTGCCGTCGTCGACGACGACCAGGTCCCGCGCCCGGGTGAGGGTCAGCAGGAGCTGGACGTAGCGCGAGAACGGGTCGCCGATGACGATGCGGCGGGCGCGGCGCAGCAGCGGGGTGAGGCCCCCGATGGTCCGCAGGGGGGCGGCCGCGCCGCCGCGCGCCTCCTCCCAGCGGACCGTCCATCCCTCGTCCCGCGCCAGCTCCGCCATCCGGCGCAGCTGGCCGCGGGTCATCGGGTCGTGCGGGGAGAGCACGACGACCGTGAGCCGGCCGGCCTGTACGGCCTGGTGCAGGTGCGCCCATTCCAGGACGTTGAGCAGCTGCACGGGGCTCTCGACGAAGGCGAGGGTGGCCCCGGTGGCGTCCGAGTGCTGCCGGGGCTCCCCCCTCCGCGTGCGGCGGGCGGCCCTGCGGGAGTCAGGGCGTGCCGCCGCCTCCTGGGCCGGGCCCCCACGCCCGGCCTCGGGGACAGGGCCCCGGGCCCCGTCTGCTGCGCTCACGGTGTCGTCGCGCTTTCTGTTCAGACCGAGACCGGCTCGCGGTCGGCGGCCTCGGCCTCGGCGACGACGCCCGCGACGCGGCGGAGCTTCTTCATCGGGCCGAGCTCGCTCTCGTAGACCTTCTTGACGCCGTCACCGAGGGACTCCTCGATGGTGCGGATGTCGCGGACCAGCCGGGTCAGGCCCTGCGGCTCGACGGAGGCGGCCTGGTCCGAGCCCCACATGGCGCGGTCGAGGGTGATGTGGCGCTCGACGAAGGTGGCGCCGAGGGCGACGGCGGCGAGGGTGGTCTGCAGGCCGGTCTCGTGGCCGGAGTAGCCGATCGGGACGTTCGGGTACTCGTCCTGCAGGGTGTTGATCATCCGCAGGTTCAGCTCCTCGGCCTTGGCCGGGTAGGTGCTGGTGGCGTGGCAGAGCAGGATGTTGTCGCTGCCCAGGACCTCGACCGCGTGGCGGATCTGCTTCGGGGTGGACATGCCGGTGGAGAGGATGACCGTGCGGCCGGTGGCGCGCATGGCCTTCAGCAGCTCGTCGTCGGTCAGCGAGGCGGAGGCCACCTTGTAGCAGGGCACGTCGAACTTCTCCAGGAAGGCGACGGACTCCACGTCCCACGGGGAGGCGAACCACTGGATGTTGCGCTTCTTGCAGTAGTCGTCGATGGCGCGGTAGCCGTCCTCGTCGAACTCCACGCGGTGGCGGTAGTCGATGTAGGTCATCCGGCCCCAGGGGGTGTCGCGCTCGATGTCCCACTGGTCGCGCGGGGTGCAGATCTCGGGGGTGCGCTTCTGGAACTTCACCGCGTCGCAGCCGGCGTCGGCGGCGGCGTCGATGAGCGCGAAGGCGTTCTCCAGGTCTCCGTTGTGGTTGATGCCGATCTCACCGGTGACGTACACGGGGTGGCCGGGCCCGGCGATCCGGTTGCCGAGGGTGCGGAGGCGGTTGTTGCTGGTCATGACGGAGAGTTCCTTCGTTGTCGGGTGTCTCTCGCAGAGACGGGGACGGTTGTTCCGGAGGGGTCCGGCGGGTGTGTCCGGGTGGGTTCCGGGACGGGGTGCCTCAGAGAGACGGGCCGAGGAGCCAGGAGGCGATCTCGCGGATCGCCCCGCTGCCCCCGGGAGTCGAGGTGACGGCGCGGGCTGCGCCGCGTACGACGTCGTGGGCGTTGGCGACCGCCACGGGCCAGCCGACGAGGCCGAAGCACGGGAGGTCGTTGGCGTCGTTGCCGACGTAGAGCACGCGCTCGGGCGCGATGCCCTGGTCCTCGCACCACTGCTTGAGGGCGAGGTCCTTGCGGTCGATGCCGTGCAGGACCGGGATCTGCAGTTTCCGGGCCCGCGCGGCGACGACCGGGTTCTGTTCCGTGGACAGGATGAGCATCTTCAGCTGCCCCGACTTGCGCAGGGCGCCGATGCCCAGGCCGTCGCCGCGGTGCACGGCGACGATCTCCCGTCCGTCGGCGTCGATCAGCACCCGGTCGTCGGTCTGGGTGCCGTCGAAGTCGAGTACGACCGCGTCCACGTCGTCCACGGTGGGCAGCGCCCCGGGCCGCGGGGCGTCGAGGAGGGGCGCGAGGGCGCGGGCGCGGGCCAGGTCGTGCGGGTCGTCGACCTCCAGCACGCGGGCCGGGTCGGTGCGCACCAGCTCGGTACGGCCGAAGAACCGGTGGTTCGCGGTGCGGAAGCCGGCCGCGTCCATGGCGTAGGCGGCGCCGGTCTCCAGGAGGTCCTGGGGCCGGTCCTGGCGGCGCGGCCGGAAGGATTTGTCGTGGTTGACGCCGTAGCCGCCCTCGGTCGTGGCGACGGTGGCCACCGGGGCGTCCGGACCGTCGGCGGTGCGCGCGTCGCGGTCCGCGCCGATGCCCGAGGAGGCGTCGTCGGCGGCGTCGCGCCAGACGAAGCCGTGGAAGGGGGCGACGGTCAGGGCCGAGTCGGCGCCCTGCTCGACGACCGCCGCCGCCACCCCGTCGATGTCCTCGCGGACGATGAAGGGGCTGGTGCACTGGACGAGGAGGACCGCGTCGACGGCGGTGCCGTGCTCGGTCTCGTAGGCGTCCATGGCGTGCAGGACGGCAGCCTCGCTGGTGGCGGTGTCGCCGGCGATCGCGGTGGGCCGGCGGACGATCACCGCGCCGGCGCCGCGGGCCGCGGCGGCGATCGCGTCGTCGTCGGTGGAGACCACCACGTCGGTGATCAGGCGGGCCGCCAGGCACTCGCGCACCGCGCGGGCCACCAGGGGCACGCCGCCGACGGCGGCGAGGTTCTTGGCGGGGACGCCCTTGGATCCGCCTCTGGCGGGGATGACGGCGATGACAGTGGGCCGGTCGGTCGGCGGCATGTCAGGCTCCTTCCGGAGGCCGGTCGAGGGGGAGGTCACAGCTGGCCCCAGCGGCGGATGGCGGGGGCGACGCGCTGCACGCCGTGCCGGTAGGCGCCGCGGGCCGCCTCGCGGACGGTGTCGCGGGCCACCCGGCGCAGTCCGGTCGGCCCGGCGGCCTCGGCCTCGTAGCCGGGCAGCGGGTCGCCCTGGGGGTCCAGGCCGTGCCGGGCGAGGATGCCGGGCAGGTAGCCGGGGGCCGTGCGGGGTGTGTAGTACGGGGCGAGCGGCGGCAGCGTGTCGGCGTCCAGCAGCTCGGTGACGCGGGCACGGGCCGCGTCGAAGGCCTTCTCGTACGACCCTTCGGCGCACACGCCCTGCGCGGCGACCCACTCCGGGTCGGGCTCGGGCAGGTACCCGGCGTCCAGCTCGTCCCAGGAGGCCAGGCAGCCGGAGCCGAGGAAGTGATGGTTGCCGAGGGCCTCGCGGATGCCGAGGTCGGTGAGGACGGCGGTGGGGACGCCGCGGTGCAGGGACTCCAGCGCGGCGGTCGAGGAGACCGTGACCATCAGGTCGGTGCGGTCCAGGACCTCGCCCATGTTCCCGTAGACCAGGCGGCAGTTGGCGGGCAGCCCGCCGGGGACCTTCGCCGCGAGCTTCTGGTACGGCAGTTCCTCGATGTGCGTGGTGTGCTCGCCCGGCTTGCTGCGGAGCTTGATGAGCACCTCGCGGCCCGGGTGGCGGCGGGCGTGCTCGACGGCGCGGCGCAGCAGGTAGGCGCGGTCGTTCCGGTTGTCCGGCACGGAGGGCTGGACGGCGAAGACGACGGTGCGCACCTCGTCCGTGCGGTCGTGCGGGGCCCCGCCGAGGAAGGGCAGCGCGCACTCCACGACGCTGCGGTCGTCGGCGTGCACGCCTCGGTAGACCGCGCGAAAGCGGTCCGCGTCGTGCCGCGAGTTGGCGAGCACCACGTCGGCGCCGTGCCGCAGCAGCAGCCCGTCGGCGAGCTTCTCGTAGACCACGCCGACGTAGCCGGTGACGACCACGGGACGGCGGCCGCTGCCCTCCCAGGCGCGGGCCAGGCCGTGCAGCATCGCCTGCACCGCGCCGCCCACGCAGGACAGCAGCACCACGTCGTAGGCGGTACGGTCGACGGACCGCACGAAGTCGACCCCGCGGATCTCGCGCAGCGCGTCCGCCCGGGCCCCGACCTCGTCGAGCTGCCGGACGGTGGGCGTGGCGCGGCCGCGGAGCAGGAAGCCGTCGAGCCGGCAGCCGGGCTGGAGGCGGTGCGCCGTGAGGGCGCCCCACTTCCACCGGGTGTCCGAATCGGCGAGGACCGCGACCCGCGGCGTGGAAGGTGTACGTGATGGCACGTCGAAGACGCTAGGAAGGCATTTCGATTCGTGGGCCAACTGAGGCGCAACAAAGGGTTAACAGCACATCGACGAACGGCGAACCGGCAGGCCGGAAAGGGTGGTTAACCATTCCGCCATTCTTCGTTCACCTTGACGTACGCGGGCGGTAAAGACGAATGCCGGAGCCGCACCTAACGTCACGTGAGTGGTTAAGCTCTCCGTCATCGTGCCGTTCTACAACGTGCAGACATACGCGCCCGACACCCTGAGAAGTCTCGCGGCCAACGCGCGGGACGACTTCGAATTCCTCCTCGTCGACGACTGCTCGCGCGACGAGACGCCGCAGATTCTGGAGCGCGCCGAACGCGAACTGCCGGGCGCGCGGCTGCTGCGGCACGAGCAGAACGGCGGCCTGGCCACCGCCCGCAACACCGGCCTGGACGCGGCCCGCGGTGAATACATCGCCTTCCTGGACGGGGACGACTGGCTCGCCCCCGGCTACTACCAGGAGCTCCTCGGCGCGATCGAGGAGCTGGGCTGCGACTTCGTCCGCACCGACCACGTGCAGTGCACCGCGCGGGCCCGCTCCGTGCACCGGGTGCCGCACGGCCGGCGCGGCGTCGTCCTGGACCCGCGCGATTTGATCCTGCCCGCCGACCGCTCCACCTCGGTGGACTACGCCTTCGCCTGGGCCGGGATGTACCACCGGCGGCTGCTGGACGACGGGGTGCTGCACTTCCGGCACGGGCTGCGTACCGCGGAGGACCGCCCCTGGATCTGGCGGCTGCACCGCGAGGCGAAGTCCATGGCGGTGCTCGGCATGCTGGGCGTGTTCTACCGCCGCGGGGTGGCCTCGTCCCTGACCCAGATCGGTGACGTCCGCCAGCTGGACTTCATCCGGGCATTCGACCAGGTCATCGAGGAGACGGCGAAGGACCGGGACGCGGCGGCACTGCTGCCGAAGGCGGTCCGGACGTATTGCGCCATCATTTCCCACCACCTCGGTTCCATCGAACGTTTCGAACCGCCGGTGGCCCGTAAATTGCGTTCGATGAGTGCCGCGGCATTGAAGCGAATGCCGCAGGACGTATTGAAGGAAGCTCTGGATTCCATGGATGTACAGCGCGCTTCCCGGCTGCGTCGGCTGCGCCGCAAGCCGGTCCCGGTGGAGGTGGCCGCCTGATGTCCGCCGCCGGATTCTCCACACGGTCCGCCGGGCCGCGTACGCAGATCTTCTTCGCGTCCACCCTGTACGGCGCCGCGACCCTGGCCGCGGCGCTGGACGCCGACCGATTCGAGCCGGCCGGCCGCCGCATTCTGCTGGTCAGCAACAATGCCGCCATTCCCGAGACCACTCCGGCGCTGGACGCGATGCCGGGCTTCGAACGGCTGCGGGGGCGGTTCGACGAGGTGCGGTCCTGGAACGAGACGATCTCTCCGTTCCACCCCGGCGGCTGGTCCCCGCGCACCGACGACGCCCCCCTGTGGGAGCGCCACCTCCGGCTGCTCTGGGGCCTCGATGACGCGCCGGTCGAGCTGTTCGTCGAATCCATCCAGGTCAACCCGGCCCTCGCGCTGTGCCAGATCTTCCAGGGCGCGCCCGTCGAGGTCTACGCGGACGGCCTGATGAGCTACGGGCCGACCCGCTCCAAGCTCGACCCGCTGGTCGGCACCCGCATCCGCCGCCTGCTCCACCTGGACCTCGTCCCCGGCCTGAAGCCCCTCCTCCTCACCGAGTTCGGGGTGCCCGCCGAGACCGTGCCGACCGAGCCGTTCCTCGCGGTGCTGGCGGAGCTGGCCGAGGAGGCGGGGCGGCACACGGAGACGGTGTCCGTGCCGGCCGAGGGCGGCGCGCTGCTGCTGGGCCAGTACCTCTCCGCGCTCTCCATCCTCACCCCCGAGGAAGAGGAGGAGCTGCACGTCCAGATGTTGCGCGGGGCCGTGGACCTGGGCCACCGCCGGGTCGTCTTCAAGCCGCACCCGACCGCGCCCGCGCGCTGGTCGCGGGTGCTGGAGGCGGAGGCGGAGCGGCTGGGTGCCGAGCTGACCGTGGTGGACACGCCGCTCCTCGCCGAGGTGCTGTACCAGCGCATGAAGCCCGCGCTGGTCGTCGGCTGCTTCTCCACCGCGCTGCTGACCGCCACCGCGTTCTACGGCCTGCCCGCGGCCCGGATCGGCACGGACCTGCTGCTGGAGCGGCTGGCGCCGTACCAGAACAGCAACCGCGTCCCGGTCACGATCGTCGACGCGCTGCTGCCGCCGCTGACCGACGCGTCCGCGGTGGCCCGCTGGACGCCGCCCACCGAGGGCGCGGTGGCGCGCGAGCTGACCGGCCTGGTCAAGGCGGTCGGGTACGCGATGCAGCACCAGATCTACCCGGACCTGCGCCCGGCGGCCGAGCGTTACCTCTCGGCCCACCTGGACGACTCGACCTGGCGCTACTTCAAGCGCCGCCGGCTCACCGCGCTCGCGCTGCCCGGCGGAGTCCCGGTCCAGCTCGCGTTCATCCCGCGCAATCCCACGGTCCGCCGGGTCGCCAGGCAGGCCCGTGCGGTGCAGCGCCGGCTCAAGAAGCGGGCCGCGTTCGGATGACCACCGCACCGGCTCCCCCCTCCCTCCCCGCCCACCGGCAGCCGGGCGCACCCGTGCCGCTGCGCGCCGTCGGCCCGCCCCGGCTGCGCGCGCTGGACGGGCTGCGCCTGCTCGCCGCCCTGATGGTGGCCGCGTACCACTACGGCGGCCGGGACGGCGAGATCAGCGACGCCTGGGGCGGTTCGCCCACCCACCAGTTCCCGACCGCCTCGCAGTTCTTCGCGTACGGCTGCCTGGGCGTGCAGATCTTCTTCGTCATCAGCGGCTTCGTGATCTGCATGAGCGGCTGGGGGCGGCCGCTCAGGGCGTTCTTCGCCTCCCGCGTCTCCCGCCTCTTCCCCGCCTACTGGGCCGCCGTCATACTCGTGACCGCCGTGTTCGCCCTCCCCTGGGTGGCGTACGAGGCGGTCTCCCCCACCGACGCGCTGACCAACCTCACCATGCTGCAGATGCCGCTGGGCGTGGACCGGGTGCTCGGCGTGTGCTGGACGCTCTGGGCCGAGATGCGCTTCTACGCGCTCTTCGCGCTCTGCGTCGTGCTGCCCGGCGCCACCCGCGGCCGGGTGGTGATGTTCTGCGCCGGCTGGACGCTGGCCGCCGTGGTCGCCGAGGCGGCGAACAACTCCGTCCTCGACATCGTGCTGATGCCGGAGTACGCGCCGTTCTTCATCGGCGGCATCGGCTTCTACCTGATCCACCGCTACGGCCCCCGGGACACCACCGGCTGGGCGATCGTCGCGGTCAGCTGGCTGCTCGGCCAGCACTACGCGGTCACCCGGCTGTGGCACGCGGCGGACCTGCCGAACGCGTTCTCCTACCGCTCCTCGTTCGGCATCATCGCCGTCGTCACCGTCGGCTATCTGCTGGTCGCGGCCGTCGCGCTGGGCAAGCTGCGGTGGGCGAACTGGCGCTGGCTGACCGTCGCCGGCGCGCTGACCTACCCCTTCTACCTGATACACGAACACCTGGGCTGGGTCACGGTGCACTGGCTGCACGTGACCCTCGGCCTCCCCGCTGCGGCCACCCTCCCCCTGACCGTCACGCTGATGCTCGCCCTGGCCTGGTGTCTGTACCGCTTCATAGAGCGCCCCCTGACCCCCCGGCTGAAACGATCCCTCATGGGGTGAACCGAGCGGGCCGGCCGGCCGGTCAGTCCGCGTTCCGGGGTTCCAGCACGGCCTCCAGGTGATGATCCAGAACCACGGCGGCCGCGTCGACGTCGCGCTGTCCGAGCGCGACGTCGCCTCCGCCCCCGCGATGAGGCCTGCGAGCCGGCGCGCCCCTCTCCCCGCGTACCGTCACCGACGATCCGTCGCGCGCGGGTGAGCCGTGCCGGCGTAAGTGATCCAGCACGTGTCGCGCGTGGTGTCGGCGAGATACCAGACGCGTCCGCCGCCGGTCCCCTCGATCTGCCACTGCTCGCAGGCATGTCCACGGAACGCACCGTGGGCCAATGCCCCTTTCAGCCGGTGATGCCGTGGAGTCTCCGTCGTCGGCCTGGGGTCCGTACGCATGGTCAGCCAGGCCCGGTACGTGTTCTCGCGAGCCTGCTGGGCGAGACAGTCCCAGCCCTTGGCCGCAGCCGCGTCGGCGAACCGGACGTCCCACTGGCCCTCCGGAGCGGGTGGGGCGGCACGATCGCCTCGGCCCGGCGTCACGAGGCGTGCCGCGGCGTGTGCGCCTGACCGTAGTCGTCGTCGTGGTGTCCGGTCAGTGCGGCCAGCAGTTCCGGGTCGGAGTGCGCCTCCGCGGTGTGTTGCCAGGCGACGAGCAACTGGGCAACGGAAGCACTGTTGTCGACCGAGTCGGCGGCACGCATGGTGTCGACCAGTTCGACGGCGAAGGCATGGATGTCCGGCTCCGGCAGGAAGCGGACCCAGGGAAACGCCTCCGGCAGTATGTCGAGGAGGAGCTCCAGGCTGCCCGGTTCGCGCCGTGCGAATGCGGCGAGCATGCGGGTGGCGGCCGACACCACGGTCCGGTCCTGTTCGGCCCGCGTCGCCGTGGTGAGGAGGAGGTCCTCACCGTCCCGGCGATGGAGCAGCAGCCGGGGCGTTTCCCGCAGACGAGCAAGCGTTTGCTTGTTCTTGTTCACCAGCTCGGAGAAGTTCACGGCAGCACGTTCCGGGGCCATGACTTTGAAAGTACTTCGAAACTTCGACCTCGACCATCACCCGAAGCGGTGATCCGGTGCCACGTCGGCGACCGCGGGAACGTCAGGGTGTTTCGTCGGCACCCCCGCGCGGCACCGTCGCCTCCACCCCCGCGATGACGATGCGCAGGCCGCCCTCGAAGGCGCGGTCGAAGTCGTCGAAGAACTCCCGGCCCACGGCGGCCGCGAGCGGATACCGGTCCGCGAGCCGGCGCTCGCGGTCGCCGAGGTCGTAGGCCGGGTCCCGGGAGTCCGGGGTGCGTTGCTCCGGCGCGCCGGGCTCGGGGAAGACCGACTGCTCCTCGATGACCAGGCCGATCGTGAAGTTGTACGCGGCCCACCAGGCGTGCGCCGCCTCGCCGAGCGTGAAGCCGGCATCCGTCAGCGCCCGCAGCAGGGCGTCCATCGGCGCGGCGTAGCTGTCGTCGGTCATCCGCGTACCGGAGAAGACCTTGCCGCCGTCGCGGTAGCCCAGGAGCGTACGGCGCAGCGTGCGGCAGCTCACCCGCAGCATGTCCTGCCAGTTCGCGTCGGAGCCGCCCGGCGGGGCGCCGGCGAACTCCGCGGCCATCCGCCGGAACATCTCGGTGGCCATCTCGTCGAGCAGTTCCTGCTTGTTCTTGAAGTGCCAGTACAGGGCCGGGGCCTGGACGTTCAGCTCCTTCGCGATGCGGCGCAGGGTGAGCCCGTCCAGTCCCACCTCGTTCAGCAGCCGCAGAGCGGTGTCCACCACCTGTGTCCGGTCCAGTCGCGAAGCCATGTTGACAATTTAACACCGTTAAGCCCATGCTCGGGAACAGACCACTTAACAGCGTTAAGGACAGGGGAACGGGGATGGACACGACCGTGGACGTACTCATCGCAGGGGCCGGCCCGACCGGCCTGGCGCTCGGCATCGACCTCGCCCGCCGGGGCGTGCGCGCGCTGGTCGTCGAGCGGCAGGACGGCCTCTCGCCCGGTGCCCGCGGCACCGGCCTGCAGCCGCGCACCCAGGAGGTCTACGACGACCTGGGAGTGCTGGCCGCCGTGCGGGCAGCGGGCGGCCTGTACCCGCCCATGGCCACCTGGCAGGACGGGCAGATCAAGGAGACGTTCGAAATGGTGGAGCGGGTGGCGCCGACGCCGGGCACCCCGTACTCCAACACACTGATGGTCCCGCAGTGGCGCAACGCGGAGCTGCTCCACGAGCGGCTGGCGGAGCTGGGCGGGAGCGTCCGGTTCGGGACCGAGCTGACGGGGTTCCGGCAGGACGCGGAGGGCGTCGGCGCGGAGCTGACCTCGCTCGCGGACGGGACGGTGCGCACCGTACGCGCCCGGTACCTGGTCGGCGCCGACGGCGGCCGCAGCGCCGTCCGCCGGCAGCTCGGCACCCCGATGAGCGGCCCGGACCTGGAGCCGGGCGCCGCGCTGCTCGCCGACGTACGCGTCGACGGCCTGGACCGGGACCACTGGCATCTCTTCCCGCAGCCGGGCGGCGGCTTCGTCACGCTGCTGCCGCTCGCCGGGACGGACAGCTTCCAGACCATGGCGGCGCTCTCCGCCGACGCCCCGGACACCCGTCACGAGGCCGTCCGCGCGACCCTCGCGGCCCACACCCACCTCACCGCCGGACAGGTCCGCGAGGTGCTGTGGACCTCGGTCTACCGGCCCCGCGCCGGGATGGCCGAGCGGTTCCGCGACGGCCGGGTCTTCCTCGCCGGGGACGCCGCGCACATCCACTCCCCCGCCGGTGGCCAGGGCCTGAACACCAGCGTCCAGGACGCCTACAACCTCGGGTGGAAGCTCGGCCAGGTACTGCGGCACGGCGCGCCCGAAGCGCTGCTGGACACGTACGAGGCCGAGCGGCTGCCGGTCGCCGCCGGAATCCTGGAGACCAGCACCCGGCTGCACCGCTCCCGCTCGCTGCGGCGCGGCCGCGACCTGCACCAGCTCACGCTGGGGTACCGCGAGTCGCCGCTGACCGGCGAGCACCGCGACGGCCTCGCGCCGGACGCGCTGCGGGCCGGCGACCGGGCGCCCGACGCGCCGTGCACCACCCCCGACGGCGCGCCGTTCCGCCTCTTCGACGCCTTCCGCGGCCCGCACTTCACCCTGCTCGCCCTCGACGGCGCCGAGCCGCCGCGGCCGGCCGCCGAGTGGGCCGCGCACGTCCGCACGTACCGGATCGGCGGCCCCGCGCCCGACCTGCTCGACGCCGCGGACCACGCCCGGCAGGCGTACGGCGACGGCGGCCTCTTCCTCGTCCGCCCCGACGGCTACGTCGCCGTGGCCGCAGCGGGGCCGGGCCCGGTCGCCGCGGCGCTGGCCCGGCACTTCCCGGCGGCCCCCGGCACCGCCCGCGCGGCCTGAGCGCCCGGTACAGGGCACTCCTGAGTGCCCTGTACCGGCCCCGGTTCCGGCAATCCGGATGCGCGGGCACCCGCCCGTGCACGAGAGTGCTGCGCCATGGACGAGACGAGAACGGAACGCGCCGTCCTGCGGCGGGCCGGGCCGGCGGACGCGGCAGGCGTGGCCGAGGTGTGGCTGCGCTCGTACGACGCCGCGCTGCCCGGCGTCGTACGGCCGCACACCGACGACGCGGTACGGGCGTGGTTCCGCACGGTGGTCGTGCCGGAGCGGGAGACCTGGGTCGCGGACGCCAGCGGCGAGATCGTCGGAATGATGGTGCTGCACGGCGCGGTAGAGCTGGACCAGCTCTACCTCGCCCCGGAACGGCGCGGCCAGGGCCTCGGTGACCGCTTCGTCGCGCTGGCGAAGGAGCGCCGCCCCGGCGGCCTGGCGCTGTGGACCTTCCAGGTCAACCGGCCCGCACAGCGCTTCTACCTGCGCCACGGCTTCCGCGAACGGTTCCGCACCGACGGCCGGGACAACGAGGAGCGGGAACCGGACGTGCGTTACTCCTGGCTGCCGGAGGGCTGACCGGGCGCCGCGGTCGCCGGCCCGCCCTCCGCTCCGTCCTGCTGCTCGGCCGCCACGTACGCCACGGGCAGCAGCGCGCGGACCGGCAGGGCGCGGCGGTCGTCCCCCGCGCCGACGATCACGGTGAGGTCCGGGTGGTAATCCAGCAGCACCTGGCGGCAGCGGCCGCAGGGCGGGAGCACGCCACGCCCCCCATCGGCGACCGCCACGATCTGCCGGAGGTCGTACGCGCCCTGCGCGGCCGCGGCCCCCATGACGACCAGCTCGGCGCAGGGGCCACCGGTGAAGTGGTGGACGTTCAGGCCGGTGACGATCCGGCCGTCGGCGGTCCGGGCCGCCGCCGCCACGGTGTGGTCGTCACCGCGCGCGTACGCCGCCACGGCCTCCTCGGCGGCGCGCACCAGCGCGTGGTCGACCGCCGGGTCCTCGCCGGTGCCGGGATCGGTGGTCATGGGTCGCCTCACACCTCTCGTACGGGAAGCCGCGAAGGGCAGTACGGACGCTATCCGTCCGTACGGCCCTTCGCGACGCGATATCTCCTACCGGGTCCCGTGCCCGGCTACACCACCAGCGACAGCAGCAGTACGCAGATGATCGAGACGACGGAGATCACCGTCTCCATCAGGGACCAGGTCTTGACCGTCTGACCGACCTTCATCCCGAAGTACTCCTTCACCAGCCAGAAGCCCGCGTCGTTGACGTGGCTGAAGAAGAGCGAACCGGCACCGACCGCGAGGACCATGAGCGCGGCGTGGGTGGTGCTCATGTCGGCGGCCAGCGGGGCGACGAGGCCGGCGGCGGACACCGTGGCGACGGTGGCGGAGCCGGTCGCGAGCCGGATGGCGACCGCGATCAGCCAGGCCAGCAGCAGCGCGGGCAGGCCCCAGTCCTTGGACAGGTCCAGGATCATGTCGCCGACGCCGACGTCGACCAGGGTCTGCTTGAAGCCGCCGCCCGCGCCGACGATCAGCAGGATGCCGGCGATCGGGGCGAGGGACTTCTCCACGGTCGAGGAGAGCCGGCCCATGCTGAAGCCCGCGGCCTTGCCGAGGGTGAACATGCCGACCAGCACCGCGACCAGCAGGGCGATCAGCGGCGAGCCGATCACGTCGAAGATCCGCTGCACCTGGGCCTCGGGGTCGTCGACGATGATGTCGACCAGCGCCTTGGCCAGCATCAGGACGACCGGCAGCAGCACGGTGGCGAGGGTCGCGCCGAAGCTCGGGCGCTTCTCCAGCTCCTCGGACGGCCGCTGGGGGATCATCTTCTCCGGCGGGGCGATGTCCACCCAGCGGGACGCGAAGCGGGAGAAGACCGGGCCGGCCAGGATCGCGGTGGGGATCGCGACGATCACGCCGAGGCCGAGGGTGACACCCAGGTTGGCCTTGATCGCGTCGATGGCGACGAGCGGGCCGGGGTGCGGCGGGATCAGGCCGTGCATGACGGAGAGGCCCGCCAGCGCCGGGATGCCGATCCGCATGAGGGAGAAGTTGCCGCGCTTGGCGACCAGCAGCACGACCGGGATCAGCAGCACGATGCCGACCTCGAAGAAGAGCGGCAGGCCTACGATCGCGGCGATCAGCACCATCGCCCACGGCATCATCCGTCTGCTGGACTTGGCGAGGATGGTGTCGACGATCTGGTCGGCGCCGCCGGAATCGGCGAGCAGCTTGCCGAGGATCGCACCGAGCGCGATGAGGACGCCCACGCCGGCGACCGTGTCGCCCAGGCCGTTGGTGAAGCTGGTGATGGCCTTGTCCAGCGGCGCGCCCGCGACCGCGCCGAGCACCAGCGAGCCGATGGTCAGTGACAGGAAGGCGTGCAGCTTGAACCGGGTGATGAGCAGAACGATGACGGCGATGCCGACGAGTACGGAGATGCCCAGCTGAGCGTTGCCTGCCGAGGTGATCGGCTCGGCCGCGTCCGCTGCCATCATCTCGACGCTGAGATGGGTCACGGCTTGTCCTTCGGTTGGAGCCCGGTCTCGCGATCGGAGCTCGGGGGTACGGCTCGGGACCGGAGCCCCGGGGAAGGGCGCCGGTTCAGAGCTCGGGGGTGCGGCTCCTGATCAGAGCTCGGTGGTGGCCGGGGAGGGGCCCTCGTCGAGCTGCCGCAGCGCTGCGACGGCCCGCTCGGTGATCTCTTCCGGGGTGCCGGCGACGTCCACCACCACGCCCCGCTCGTCGTCGGCGAGCGGCTGCAGGGTGGCGAACTGGGAGTCCAGCAGCGCGGTGGGCATGAAGTGGCCCTTGCGCTCGGCCATGCGGCCCGCGATCAGCTCGCGCGAGCCGGTGAGGTGCAGGAAGACGATGTCGGGGGCGGCGGCCCGCAGCCGGTCGCGGTAGACCCGCTTCAGCGCGGAGCTGCTGACCACCCCGCCCTTGCCGGCCCGGCCGTGCGCCCAGGCGCCGATGGCGTCCAGCCACGGCTCGCGGTCGGCGTCGTCGAGCGGGTGCCCGGCGGACATCTTGGCGATGTTGGCCGGGGGATGGAAGTCGTCGCCCTCGGCGTACGGCACATCCAGCGCGTCGGCGACGAGCGGTCCGATCGTCGTCTTGCCGGTGCCGGCGACTCCCATCACGACGATGACATGGGGGGTGCTCATCGCGGTCTACCTCGCTCGCTCGTCCTCATTGACTTGGCGTGACGAGCCACCTCGGTGGCTCGAATGCATCGCTCCACTGAAACTCATTAGGTACGACGTATTCAAGAGTCTGTGACGCAAACGTCATACTTAATCTTCCCGAGACCCGGGAACGTAGGCTTATCGCATGGATAACGCGGGGCAGGGACTGCATGCACGGGTGCTGGAGTCTCTCGGGCCGGAGATCGCGGCCGGCGAGCACCGGCCGGGCACGGTCCTGCGCACCGACGAACTGGCCCAGCGCTTCGACGTGTCCCGCACGGTCATCCGCGAGGCGGTACGCGTCCTGGAGTCCATGCACCTGGTGGAGTCCCGGCGCCGGGTGGGCGTGACCGTACGCGCCACCGAGGAGTGGAACGTCTACGACCCGCGGGTCATCCGCTGGCGGCTGGCCGGCGCCGACCGCCCCCGCCAGTTGCGCTCCCTCACCGTCCTGCGCTGCGCCGTCGAGCCGGTCGCGGCGGGCCTGGCCGCCCGGCACGCCTCGCCCGAGCAGTGCGCGGCGCTCACCGAGCACGCCATGGGCATGGTGGCCACCTCACGCGGCCAGCAGCTGGACGCGTACCTCGTCCACGACACCGCCTTCCACAAGACGCTGCTGACGGCCTCGGGCAACGAGATGTTCGCGCGGCTGCACGAGGTGGTCGCGGCGATCCTGGCCGGCCGCACCCACCACCACGTGATGTTCACCGACCCCGACCCGGCGGCGGTCACCCTGCACGTCCAGGTCGCCGAGGCGATCCGCACGGGGGACGCCGCCCGCGCCGAGGAGCTCACCCGCGAGATCACCGTCGGCGCGATGGCCGAACTGGACATCCTGGCGCCCTGACGGGCGCGGTCCCGTCAGGGCCCGCCGCTCAGAACAGCGGCTGCTGCCCCGGGAACGGCGGCTCCTCCGGGTCGAACAGCTTCTCCGCGGGCGCCATCATGGGCGCCATCCGCCGCGACCCGGGACACGAGATCAGCTCCAGGCCGGTGCGCCGCCCCGGCGGGTCGTGCCGGGCGAACCGCCCGTTGACCACGGCGATGTCTCTGGTGCACACGGGACACTTACGGCGGGGTGAGGACATGACACCAGTCTGACTGCTCCCCCGGCCGACTGTGACTCAGGGCGCGGACACCGCCCGCGCCCCGCATCCGTACCGGCCGCCCGCGACGCTCAGAACGCGTCCGTGGGCACGTAGGCACCCCAGACCTCGCGCAAGGTGTTGCAGACCTCGCCGACCGTCGCCCTGGCCTTCAGCGCCGTCCTCATCGGGTACAGGACGTTGTCCGTGCCCTCGGCGGCCTTCTTGAGGTCGGCCAGCGCCGCGTCCACCGCGGCCTGGTCGCGCTCGGCGCGCAGCTTCTTCAGGCGCTCGGCCTGCTGCGCCTCGATGGCCGGGTCGACGCGGTGCGGCTCGTACAGCTCCTCCTCGTCGAGCTGGAAGCGGTTCACGCCGACGACCACCCGCTCGCCGGAGTCGGTCTCCTGGGCGATGCGGTACGCGCTGCGCTCGATCTCGTTCTTCTGGAAGCCGTGCTCGATGGCGGCGACGGCACCGCCCAGGTCCTCGACCCTGCCCATCAGTTCGACGGCGGCGGCCTCCACGTCGTCGGTCATCTTCTCCACGACGTAGGAGCCCGCGAACGGGTCGACGGTGGCGGTCACATCGGTCTCGTACGCGAGGACCTGCTGCGTACGCAGCGCCAGCCGCGCCGACTTGTCGGTCGGCAGCGCGATGGCCTCGTCGAAGGAGTTGGTGTGCAGCGACTGGGTGCCGCCGAGGACGGCGGCCAGCCCCTGGACGGCGACGCGGACGAGGTTGACCTCGGGCTGCTGGGCCGTCAGCTGCACGCCGGCGGTCTGCGTGTGGAAGCGCAGCATCATCGACTTCGGGTTCTTGGCGCCGAACTCCTCCTTCATCACCCGGGCCCAGATCCGGCGCGCGGCACGGAACTTGGCGACCTCCTCCAGGATCGTCGTCCGCGCCACGAAGAAGAACGACAGCCGGGGCGCGAAGTCGTCGACGTCCATGCCCGCCGCGACGGCGGTCCGTACGTACTCGATGCCGTCGGCGAGGGTGAAGGCGATCTCCTGCGCGGGCGAGGCACCGGCCTCGGCCATGTGGTAGCCGGAGATCGAGATGGTGTTCCACTTCGGGATCTCGGCCTTGCAGTACTTGAAGATGTCCGCAATCAGCCGGAGCGAGGGCTTGGGCGGGAAGATGTACGTACCGCGGGCGATGTACTCCTTGAGCACGTCGTTCTGGATGGTGCCGGTGAGCTTGGCCGGGTCCACGCCCTGCTCCTCGCCGACCAGTTGGTACAGGAGCAGCAGCAGGGCGCCCGGCGCGTTGATGGTCATCGAGGTGGAGACCTTGTCCAGCGGGATGCCGTCGAACAGCACCCGCATGTCCTCGATGGAGTCGATCACCACGCCGACCTTGCCGACCTCGCCGGAGGCGATCGGCGCGTCGGAGTCGTGGCCCATCTGGGTCGGCAGGTCGAAGGCGACCGAGAGGCCCATCGTGCCGTTCTCGATCAGCTGCTTGTAGCGCGCGTTGGACTCCTTGGCCGTACCGAAGCCGGCGTACTGGCGCATCGTCCACGGGCGTCCGGTGTACATCGAGGGGTACACGCCGCGGGTGTAGGGGTACGCGCCGGGCTCACCCAGCTTCTCCGCGGCGTCCCAGTCACCGAGCGCGTCCGGCCCGTAGACGGGTTCGATGGGCAAACCGCTCTCGGTGTGCCGAGCACTGCCGGTCTCGCGCGCCATGGTGCCTGCCTCCCGCTGCGCTACTGATCAGTAATGAACTGCTCTGCGACGGACTGTAGTGGCGGCCGTGCGCCCCGTGGAGAGGCCCGGCCTGGGACCTTGCTCACAGCATGCCCGCAGGTTCCGCCGGCCGCAGTGCCGGGAATGATGAGGAGGGGCGGGTGAGACCACAGGGGTGGGACATGCATCGGCACACGCAGCGCAGCAGGGCGTTCCGCACGGCGACCGGCACGCTGGCGCTGGCCGCCGTCCTGGTGTCGACGGCGGGTTGCAAGGAGATGCGGATACGGGTCGACGACGGCAAGGGCGCCGGACACACCGCCGCGGCCCCGCGCACGGCGCTGCCGACGACGCCGGCCGCGCCGCCCTCGTCCCGTACGGCGAAGCCGCCGGCCGCGAGGCCGACGCACGCCGCGCCGAAGCCGGTGCTGGCGCCGGGCGCCCGGAGCGAGCGGGTCCGCGATCTTCAGGCGCGGCTGCGCCAGGTGAAGCACTTCGACCGGAATCCGACGGGCTACTACGGCTCCGTCACGGCCGCCGCGGTCTCGGACTTCCAGCGCGCCCAGGGCCTGCCCCGCACGGGCACCGTGGACGCGGCGACGCTCAGCGCCCTCCGGGTGCGGACGCACCCGCCGACGCGGAGCGAGCTGTACCCGCCCACGGCCCGCCCGGTCGCGGCGCTCGACAAGCGCTGCCTGACGGGGCGGGTGATCTGCATCAGCAAGAAGAGTGACACGCTGGCCTGGATGGTTGACGGCAAGGTCGTCTCGGCGATGGACGTGCGCTTCGGTTCGCAGTACTCGCCGACCCGCGAGGGCACGTTCGCGATCACCTTCAAGAGCCGTCACCACGTCTCGACGATCTACGACTCGCCGATGCCGTACGCGATGTTCTTCAGCGGCGGCCAGGCGATCCACTACAGCAGCGACTTCGCCGCCCGCGGCTACTCCGGCGCCTCCCACGGCTGCGTGAACGTCCGCGACAAAGAAAAGATCGCCACCCTGTTCCAACAGGTCGAGCCGGGCACCAAGGTCGTCATATACAAGTAGCCGCCCACAAGACGCCCTGCTCTGACCGCCACCACCAATTGAGCAACCCCCACGGCGAGCAACCACGTCCGCGAGAGCGGCGGCGGTTCAGCCGCAAAAAAAGGGCGCGAGCGGGGCCGGGGGAACGTGCCCCGCTCGCGCCGATGCGCGGTGCCGTAGGTACGGGGGGAACCCCGGCGCCCGCGCAGCCGATGACCAGTCGGCTTCAGTACGTACAGCGTCACGGGCCCGAAAAACGTCACACCCGATGGCCAGGAGGGGTGTCAGCCGGTCGGGGAGGGGGTGGTGGAGGGCGTCGGCGTGGCGCTCGAAGGCTCCGGTGACGGGGTGGTCGTCGTGGGGGCCGGGGTGCCGCTCGGCGCGTAGCTTGGGTGGCTCTCGTCGTCGCCCTGGCTGCCGCCCGTGGTGCCGCCACCGGAGTCGCTGCCCCCGCTGGAGCCGCCGTCGCCCGACGTGCCGTCACCGGAAGAACCAGAGGAACCAGAGGAACCGGAGGAGCCGGTGGATCCCGTGTCGCCGGCGGAGTCGCCGACCGTGGTTCCCGAGCCGCCGAGCCCGCCGGTCAGGCCGTTCTGCTGGAGGTACCGCCGGCAGAAGGCGTGCAGCCGGTCTGCGCCGCCGGCCGCGCGCTCCATGCGGCGCACCCGGTCCTCGGAGTCGGTGCGGCCCGCTTCGTAGTCGCGGCAGAGGGCGAGGGCGGCCGCCCGCCGCTTGGCCTGGCTGCCGCCGTCCGTCCCCTTCCCACCCGGGGTGAGGTCCGGTACGGGCAGGTCCACGGCTGCGTCGCCGTCGCGGCCGGGCGTCGGCCGCCCGTCGGGACGTGCGGGCGTGGTGGGGGTCGCGGGGTCCGCGGAGTCGGCGTCCGCGTCCGGTGATCGGGTGGCGCCGTCCGAGGCGTCGGGCGCCGGGTCGCGGCTCTCCAGCGTGCTGGGGGTGACGGCGGCCGAGACGCTCGGGGACGGGTCGGGCCCGCGGTGGAAGGGGGTGGGGAGGACGCCGGTGCCGGCGGCCACCGCGACGCCGCCGAGGGCGCAGCCGGCGAGGGCGACGGCGAGGCCGCGCCGGAAGGGGCGGCCGAGGCGGTTGCGGTCGGAGGTGCGGGACGCGCCGCCGGACACGGACCGCACCACGGGTATGCCGTCCTCCGCCGCGCTCTCCGCGGCGCCGCCGGCCGTGGCCGTGTCGCGCGTAGATCTGCCCGCCGAAGCCTGCCGGAAGGCGGCGACGGCGGCCTCCTCACCGGGGAGCACGGTGTCGGCGGAGGGGGCGGCAGCCGTTCTGGCGGCCGCGTCGAGCAGGTCGTCGAGTTCTTCCGCGCCGCGGCCGCGTCCGGCATCGACCCGTTCGCCACGCAGCAAACGCTCCGCGGCGTCCTCGTCGAGCCAGTTGTACCGGTCGTCGGCCATCACATGTCCTTCTGCGTACGTGCGGCCGTTTCCGTCACACCAGGTACGCACGGTTCCGTTCCGCCGCTGCGGCGTGCACGGCCCTGGGAAGGTGGCGCGCCCACAGGCCCGTCGGCCGGCCGCTCCCCTGCTACAGGACGGTCGGGAAGGCCTTCCGGTTGCTCCGGCGGAACATCTGCTTCACCGGGCACCGCGTCCTCCCCCCGCCCGGTGATCAGCTCCGCGAGGCGGCGCAGTCCGCGGTGGGCCGCGGTGCGCACGGCGCCCGGCCGCTTGCCGAGCACGCCGGCCGCGCTCTTGGCGTCGAGCCCGACGACCACCCGCAGCACGACGGCCTCGGCCTGGTCCTGCGGCAGCTGGGAGATGAGCCGGAAGGCGCGGCCCGTGCCGAGCGACTCCAGGGCCTCGTCGACCGTGTCGGACGAGCTGGGCTTGTCGGTCAGTTCGCTCTCGTCGCCGCCGATGGCCGGGCGGCGGCCGCGCATACGGATGTGGTCCAGGGCACGGTTGCGGGCGATCCGGGCCGCCCAGCCGCGGAAGCGGTCGGCGTCGCCGCTGAAGCGGGCGAGGTCGCGGGTGATCTGCAGCCAGGCCTCGGAGGCGACGTCCTCTGCGTCCGCCTCGCCCACCAAGGTCCGCACATATCCCAGAAGACGCGGATGTACGGCCCGGTAGACGGTACGGAAGGCCGCCTCGTCACCGTCCTGTGCCGCCTGTACGGCGACCGTCAACCGGCTGTCGTCCGGCTGAGTGTCGTCCCCTTGCACGGGTCCATCCTGTCGCACGCGGAGCATCCGCTGCCCGGTCGTTGCTGCCTACGTCGGCCGCCGGCATCCGGCTACCGCAGGTAAATGAACTTTCTGGCGCCGACGGTATCCCGTCGGGCCACCTACGCCGAAGTAAGTACGTCCGGCCCGCCCGCCGGCCCCGGCGGGCCGCCGCATGACGCGTGACGAGCGCACCGACCGGCGCGGACCTGCACGTTACGGGCATCGGCTGCCCTGCGTCCAGAGTCATCGGGATGCGGTCGTCCGTACGGCGTGTGACGCCGCTGTGACGCTTTCGGCCCTGCCGACGCTGTAGGGAATGAGGGCCCGGTGCGGCCCTCCCGAGAACGACGGCCGGGGCCTCTCCTGTGGGGGGTGGCGGCCCCGGCCGTCCCCCTCCCTCACCTCTTCCAGGCCTGGCGCGCCTGTGGTGCCTGTCGCTCCTCCCGGGTCTCGCCCGGCTTCCACGGCTTACCCGGCTGCTTGTGCGGGTGCCCCGTGCCGCGGGCGTGACGCCGCTCGCCGTCGGAGCCCTGGCCGCTGCGCCCCTCGGCCGTGCGGCCCTTGTTCTCCTGACCTTCACCTCCGCGCCCGTGGTTCGCCTCCCCCTCGTTCCCCGGGCCCTTGCCCTGGTGGCTCTTTCCGCCGTGCCACTGGCTGTCGTGGCTCTTGTCGTGGCGCTTGTCGTGCGGGCCGTGGTGGTCGGTCGGCTTGCCGGGGCGCCGGGGTGGCTCCGGGTGGGTGTGCGGGGGCTCGATGAGGGGCGCCACGGGGCCCGTGGGCGAGTCCGGGCGGAGGGACGGGGGTGTCGCGCGCCCGGGCGCCGTGGGCGACGGGCGGGGGCGCTCCGGGGCGCTGCCGGGGAAGTGGCCCATCGACGCCACGGCGACGCCGCCCAGCGTCAACGAGGCCAGCAGCGCCCCCAGCGCGGCGCGTACGGGCCGTCCGACGCGCCGGGCCGCGCGCGGGCGCCGGTCGCCCCGCCGCCGGACGTCCGTCGCGTGCTCCCGGGCGTTCCGGGCCGCGTGGAACGCGGCGACCGCGCGTTCTTCTCCTTCGGGGGTGACGGCGGAGCCGGCCCGCACCGCGGCGCCGAGCAGCTCGCCCAGCGCGGCGGGGCCGCCCCCGTCGTCGTCACCGGGCGCCGCACCGACGCTCCTGGAACCGCCACCCATGCGTGGCCCCTCACCTTCTCCTCTTGTCCCTCGTGCCGCTTCGGTCTTCCCCGTTTCCCCGTGCGTCCAGCCGTGCCGCCAGCCGCCGCAGCCCCTGGTGGGCCGACGACCGTACGGCGCCGGGCCGCTTCCCCAGGACGCGGGCGGCCGCCGGGCCGTCGAGACCGACCACGACACGCAGCAGCACCGCCTCGGCCTGGTCACGCGGCAGCCCCGCGATCAGCTCCAACGCCCGCTCGGCCGACTCCGGTCCACCCGGCTCCGGCCCGTCCGGCTCCGGCCCGGACACGGCCTCACGCTGTCCCGCTTCCGGGTGGCGCGGCGTGGCCAGCGCCCGCCGCCGGGCGATGGCCGCGGTCCAGCCGCGGAACCCCGCGCCGTCCCCGCGGAACCGTCCGAGGTCCCGGGCGATCTCCTGCCACGCCTCGGCGGCCACGGTCTCGGCCGCGTCGCCGACGAGTCCGCGCAGGTAGCCGAGGAGGCCCGGGTGCACCAGGCGGTACGCGGTCGCGAAGGCGGTCTCGTCGCCTTGTTGCGCCCGTGCCACGGCCGCGCCCAGCTCCCCGTCGTGCGCCGATGCGCGACGGGGTCCCGCTCTCCGGCCCAACCGCTGTCCTCTTCATGCGTCCATGCCCGTGTCACCCGTCGTGGCATGGCACGCAGCAGGGCGTCCGCGCCCCCCTTGTCATCAGCGTGGGGCGGGACGGAAATGTCACAGTGTCGCGGGCGCCGCACCGCCGGCACCCCGGCGACCAGCACGGACGCTCGTACGCCGGACGCTCGTACGCCGGACGCTCGTACGCCGGCGACCCGTGGCCGACCGGCGTACGGTCCCGCGGCTCAGGCCGTGCCGCGGGCCTGGCGGGAGACCACGGCGCGCACCACGCGGCGGCCTTCGGCGGAGACCTCCACCGCCTGCCGCAGACCGGCCGGGCCGCGCGCGGAGAGCGCCTCCAGGATGGTCGTCTGCCGCCGGAGTTCGGCCTCGACCAGCGGCGTCATGCCGTCCGTGCGGCCCGCGCGGCGGTCCTCCAGGGTGTACGTACCGTCTTCCGCCCGGCCGGGGTCGAGCAGGTGGTGGATGTGGAGCGCCGCGAGCGAGCAGTCGTCGGCCCAGGCCCGCAGCGCGTCCTCGTCGTCGCGGCCGGCCGGTGCGGCGTCCACCATGCGGCGGACCAGCCCGGCCGGTTCCGCGGTGTCCGGCGCGGCGTCCGCCGGTGCCTGCGGCAGCAGGGCCCGTACGGCGGTCAGCTGGGCGCCCCACGCCGTGCCGTCCGCCGTCAGGCTCGCCCAGAGCGGGCGCAGCGCGTCGTCGTCGGCGCCGAGCAGCGGCAGGCAGCGGTCCAGGCAGGCGAGGCCGCTCGCCGCCAGGCCGCGTGCGTCGGCACGCGCGACCAGTTCCACCAGGCTCATGACGTACGCCTTCCCCTTCGCGACCCGGCACTTCCTTGCTGCGCCGTACTGCGTGCCGGGGCGCCGGAACGTCACAGCGGACCGTGTCATACCGGGGCGAAGGCGTACGTCAGGGCCGTTCGCGGGGTCGTTCAGCGGGCGGGCGCCACCGTCGCGGCCCGGGCCTTGAAGTCGGTCCAGGACAGCTGCGGCTTCCGCGGGTCCCAGACCTTCTGGGAGAGCGCGGCGAGCGGGAGCCGGATGCCGCGGGCGACCTGTTCGGTGGTCTGGGACTGCGGGAGGTCGCCCCAGACGCCGAAGCGGGCACCGGGCACGCGGTCGGGCCCGGTGAGCGAGGCGGTCACCGGGGTGGTGCCGCGCAGCACGGCCGGGGTCCACTGCTTGTAGATGCGCTCGCCGGTCGGGTAGGTGAAGTCGTTCGGCTGGCCGAGCACGTAGTAGAGGAACTCGTCGTTGAGGTTCACGACCGTGCGGCCCTCCTTCAGGAAGCCGGCCGGTTCGTTCGCGCCGATCTCCTTGCCGGTCCAGTACGCCACCGTGCGGTCCTTGGCGGGGGTGACCACCTTGCTGTCGTGGAAGCCGTCGTTCCAGGCCTCGACGTGCTTCACCCCCGCGTCGCGCAGGGTCTTCTCGCGGTCGTTGAGCCAGCCGGTCGTCAGGTCCTGCACGGTCGCCTTCGCGCCGTACTTCTTGGTGGCGGCGCGGGCGAGCTGCGGGTAGCTGGTGCCGGGCGACTTCACGGTGAGGGCGCTGTACTCGTCGCCGCCCAGGTGCCAGCGCGGTCCGGGCACGCCCTCCTCGGCGAACAGCTTCGCGTACTCCCGCATCAGGTCGTCGACGATCTGCGCGGCCTTGGGCTGCGAGATGTCGACCGCGCCGCGCGGGGCGGTGCCGGCGGCGCTGCGCAGCTGGAGCGAGGGGTGCTTGTCGATCACCGCGCCGAGGTGGCCCGGGGAGTCCAGCTCGGGGATGACGGTGATGTGCAGTTCCCGGGCGAGCTTCACCAGGTGGCGGACCTGCGCTTTGGTGAGGTGCTCCGGCGAAACGATTTCCGGGTGGCTGGAGCTCTCGATGCGGAACGCCTGGTCGTCGGAGAAGTGCAGCTGGAGCTGGTTGAGCTTGAGGTCGGCCAGCTCCCGGATGCGCTTCTCCAGCCAGTCGGCGGTGTAGTGCTTGCGGGCGATGTCCATGAGCAGGCCGCGCTGGGCCCGGTCGGGGCGGTCCTCGATGGTGCCCTCGGGGACGCCGTGGGCGGCGCGTACGGACTGCAGGACCGTGCGGGTCGCGTTGAAGATGCCGGTGTCGGTGGGCGCGGTCAGGGTGAGCCGGGTGTCGCGGGCGGTGATCGTGTAGGCCTCGTCGGCGGTGCTCGTGGGGGCCGCGTTGTTCGCCTTCGCGGCCTCGCCCTCCCCGGTGATCTTCAGTTCGACGTCACCAGGTCGCGCATCGTCCTGCCAGGACAGCTTCAGGCCGCCCAGGTCGGCGGCGAGCCGGCGGGCCTCGTCGGCGAGCGGGCTGTCCCGGCCCGCGGGGACGACGACGCGGGCGTTCTTCGAGACGCGCCAGCCGGTACCGTCGGCCGCCTTGAAGGAGCGGACGGCGGGGACCGTGCGGGGGGCTCCCTTGACCGCGGCCCAGCGGGGCGTGGGCGCGGCGGAGGACGCGGCGGACGTGGGTGACTTGGAATCCTGGCTTTCGTTCCCGCTGCCGCTGCCGTGCTGTCCGGACCCGCCGGAGCAGCCGGTGATGGTCAGGGCCGAGGCGGCCAGTGCCACCCATGCCGTCAACTTCCTCATCTACGCAAACCTCCCTTTCCAGGGCGAAGTATTGCCAGCTGGAGAAACTTCCCGTCCACTACGCGCGCGAAAGCTCTCTCATCCGGGTGAAATTCGCGCATCCGTCGGACAGATCCCGTCTCGCGTCGTTACGGTGGCGGCTGCTCACCCACCTCCCCTTCCCCAGGGCTCTCGCCACCCCCCAGCGTGTGACACTCCCGGCGCGTGGCGTTCCCGGCGCACGGCGCCGCCCCTGGCCGTCCGAGGAGATCCCCCTGTCCGACGAGTCCCCCGCCCGGCCGACCACTCTGCCCACTCCCCGGCCCGGCATACCCTCGCAGACCTGCCGGCCGCAGCGGCGGCAGCAGGACGGCGCGTCCGGACTCGACCGCCTGAATTCGGCCGCCGCCGGCGCCGCCGAGACCGCGCTGCTGGCCTGCTGCGGCAGCCGCCGCTGGGCCCGCCGGATCGCCGCGCACCGCCCGTATCCCGACCTGGAAGCGCTGCAGGCCGCCGCCGACGAGGCCAGTTACGACCTGAGCCCCGCCGATCTCGCCGAGGCGCTGTCCGAGGAATCCGTCTCGCCGCAGCCGCTCGCGGGCGCCCGTGGCCGCGGCACGCTCGCGGCCCACACCGCGCTGCGCGCCGCGCACGCGGAGTACGAGCGCCGCTTCCGCCATGTCTTCGTGATCTGCCTGGACGGGCTGCGCGAGGAGGAGCTGCTGAACCACGTGCTGAGCGGCATCCGGAGCCGGCTGGCGCACGAGCCGGACGAGGAGCGCGCCGTCGCCGCCGAGGAGCTGCGCCGGATCGCCCGTGGGCGCCTCGCCCATCTTGTCGGGCAAGGGCCGTGATGGGCCGTTTCCTCCCTGTCCGATAGTCCGTCCGTGCTTGTTTGATCACACCTGAGGACCCCGGCGGGAGGAACCGACAAGTCGTCGCTACGATGGCCAGGGCCGGTGGACCGTACCCGGCCGGGCCAGACCGACAGTGAAGCCGGCAGGCCCCAGTCCCCGCTCCCGGAGGGTTTTTCCGTGCCGGCTGGAACGCTGTATCGCGGCCGGGAAGGTATGTGGTCCTGGGTGGCTCATCGAGTCACCGGCGTCCTCATTTTCTTCTTCCTGTTCGTGCACGTGCTCGACACCGCTCTCGTTCGCGTCTCTCCCGAGGCTTATGACGACGTCGTCGCCACGTACAAGACGCCCCTCGTCAACGTGATGGAGTACGGCCTCGTGGCCGCCATCCTCTTCCACGCGCTCAACGGCCTGCGCGTCGTGGCCGTGGACTTCTGGTCCAAGGGCACGCGGTACCAGAAGCAGCTGCTGTGGACCGTTGTCGGTGTCTGGCTGGTCCTGATGGCCGGCGCCTTCTACCCCGTGCTGCAGCACACCCTGCGCACGCTGTTCGGGAGCTGATGAAGCGCGATGTCCTCTGCTGAGACGACTCCTGTGAACGACTCCGTGTCCCTGTACGACGTGGACAACCCGGCTCCCGTCATCGAGCCGCCCCGCGCCCGTACCAAGAAGACTCCGCGGTCGACCCGGACCAACTTCGAGCTGTACGGCTGGCTGTTCATGCGGCTGTCCGGCATCGTGCTGGTCGTCCTGGTCCTCGGCCACCTGCTGGTCCAGCTGGTGCTGGACGGCGGCGTGAGCAAGATCGGCTTCGCGTTCGTCGCCGGTCGCTGGGCCTCGCCGTTCTGGCAGGCCTGGGACCTGATCATGCTGTGGCTCGCGATGCTGCACGGCGCCAACGGCCTGCGCACGGTCATCAACGACTACGCGCAGCGGGACAACACCCGCTTCTGGCTGAAGATGCTGCTGTACGCCGCCACGGTGTTCACCGTCCTTCTGGGCACGCTGGTGATCTTCACCTTCGACCCGAACATCCGCTAAAGCCGGGGCTGACTGGAACAATGAAGATCCACAAGTACGACACCGTCATCGTCGGCGCGGGTGGCGCCGGCATGCGCGCCGCCATCGAGGCGACGAAGCGCAGCCGCACCGCCGTCCTGACGAAGCTCTACCCGACCCGCTCCCACACCGGCGCCGCACAGGGCGGCATGGCCGCCGCCCTCGCGAACGTCGAGGAGGACAACTGGGAGTGGCACACCTTCGACACGATCAAGGGTGGCGACTACCTGGTCGACCAGGACGCCGCCGAGATCCTCGCGAAGGAGGCCATCGACTCCGTCCTCGACCTGGAGAAGATGGGCCTGCCGTTCAACCGCACCCCGAACGGCACGATCGACCAGCGCCGCTTCGGCGGTCACTCCCGTAACCACGGCGAGGCCCCGGTCCGCCGGTCCTGCTACGCCTCGGACCGCACCGGCCACATGATCCTCCAGACGCTGTACCAGAACTGCGTCAAGGAGGGCGTGGAGTTCTTCAACGAGTTCTACGTCCTGGATCTGCTGCTGAACGATGTGGACGGGGTCAAGAAGTCCGCCGGTGTCGTCGCCTACGAGCTGGCGACCGGCGAGATCCACGTCTTCCAGGCGAAGTCGATCATCTTCGCGTCCGGCGGCACCGGCAAGTTCTTCAAGGTGACCTCCAACGCGCACACCCTGACCGGTGACGGCCAGGCCGCCGCCTGGCGCCGCGGGCTGCCGCTGGAGGACATGGAGTTCTTCCAGTTCCACCCGACCGGCATCTGGCGGATGGGCATCCTGCTGACGGAGGGCGCCCGCGGTGAGGGCGGCATCCTCCGCAACAAGGACGGCGAGCGCTTCATGGAGAAGTACGCGCCGGTCATGAAGGACCTCGCCTCGCGTGACGTCGTCTCGCGCTCCATCTACACGGAGATCCGCGAGGGCCGCGGCTGCGGTCCCGAGGGCGACCACGTCTACCTCGACCTCACGCACCTGCCGCCGGAGCAGCTGGACGCCAAGCTGCCCGACATCACCGAGTTCGCGCGGACCTACCTCGGCATCGAGCCCTACACGGACCCGATCCCGATCCAGCCGACCGCGCACTACGCCATGGGCGGCATCCCGACCAACGTCGAGGGCGAGGTGCTGGCCGACAACACCACCGTCGTGCCGGGCCTGTACGCCGCCGGCGAGGTCGCCTGCGTGTCCGTGCACGGCGCCAACCGCCTGGGCACCAACTCGCTGCTCGACATCAACGTGTTCGGTCGCCGCGCGGGCATCGCCGCCGCGGAGTACGCGCACAAGAACGAGTTCGTCGAGCTGCCCGAGGACCCGGCCAAGCAGGTCCAGGACCAGGTCGAGCGGCTGCGCGACTCCAACGGCACGGAGAGCGTCGTGGCGCTCCGCACCGAGCTGCAGGAGTGCATGGACGCCAACGTGATGGTGTTCCGCACCGAGCAGACGATCAAGACCGCGGTCGAGAAGATCGGCGAGCTGCGCGAGCGGTACCTGAACGTTTCCGTGCAGGACAAGGGCAAGCGCTTCAACACCGACCTGCTGGAGGCCATCGAGCTGGGCAACCTGCTCGACCTGGCCGAGGTCATGGCGGTCTCCGCGCTGGCCCGCAAGGAGTCCCGCGGCGGTCACTACCGCGAGGACTACCCGAACCGCGACGACGTCAACTTCATGCGGCACACCATGGCGTACCGCGAGGTCGGCGCTGACGGCAAGGAGTCGATCCGTCTCGACTACAAGCCGGTCGTCCAGACCCGCTACCAGCCGATGGAGCGTAAGTACTGATGAGCACCCCCACGCTTGACAAGCACTCGGCGGCGCTGGACGCGGCCGAGAGCACCGCTGCCCAGAAGATCACCGTCACCTTCCGGATCCGCCGGTTCAACCCGGAGGTCTCGGCGGACGCGCAGTGGCAGGACTTCCAGCTGGAGCTGGACCCCAAGGAGCGCGTGCTCGACGGTCTGCACAAGATCAAGTGGGAGCAGGACGGCACGCTGACGTTCCGCCGCTCCTGCGCGCACGGCATCTGCGGTTCCGACGCCATGCGGATCAACGGCAAGAACCGACTCGCCTGCAAGACGCTGATCAAGGACATCAACCCTGAGAAGCCGATCACGGTCGAGGCCATCAAGGGCCTGACGGTCCTGAAGGACCTCGTCGTGGACATGGAGCCGTTCTTCCAGGCCTACCGCGACGTGATGCCCTTCCTGATCACGAAGGACACCAACGAGCCGACGCGCGAGCGCCTGCAGTCCGCCGAGGACCGCGAGCGCTTCGACGACACCACCAAGTGCATCCTGTGCGCCGCGTGCACGTCCTCGTGCCCGGTGTTCTGGAACGACGGCCAGTACTTCGGCCCGGCGGCGATCGTCAACGCGCACCGCTTCATCTTCGACTCGCGTGACGAGGCCGGTGAGCAGCGCCTGGAGATCCTGAACGACAAGGACGGCGTCTGGCGCTGCCGTACGACCTTCAACTGCACCGACGCGTGCCCCCGTGGCATCGAGGTGACGAAGGCGATCCAGGAAGTGAAGCGCGCGCTGATCACGCGGCGGTTCTGACGGCCCGTAAGGCCTGATTCCGCGCGAGGGCCCCTGTCCGGTTTTGGTACCGGGTGGGGGCCCTTGGCGTAGGTACGGCGTTCGTCCCGGGGAATGCTCTCCCGTATGACGAACGACACCGCCCCCCTCTCCCCGCACCGACCCCTGCCTCCGCTCTCCGCCACCGTCACCGGTTCCGGCCCCGGCATCGTGCTCGCCCACGGCGCCACCGGCAGCATCGACGACAACTTCGCCCGACTCTTACCGGCGCTCGCCGACTCCGGCCACACCGTCGTCGCCCCCGACTACCCCGGCTCGGGCCGCACCCCGCGCGCGTCCGGACCGCTGACCCTGGACGCCCTCACCGACGCGGTCGTGGACGGCGCGGTGGCGGCCGGCCTGGAGACGTTCACCCTCATCGGCTACTCGCTCGGCACGGCGGTCGCCGTCCGCGCCGCGACACGCTACCCGCGCCGGGTCAGCGGCCTCGTCCTCACCGCGGGCCTCGCCGCGCCCGACCGCCGTACGGACCTCTGGCTGGCGCTGTGGCAGCGGCTGCTGGAACAGGACGACTACACGGGCCTCGCGCTGGCCCGCACGCTCAGCGGCTGGGCCCCCGGCCATCTCGACGGGCTGCCGGCCGGCGACGTCGAGACGCTGCTCGACCCGTGCCCCGAACTGGTGCCGTCCGGCTCGGCCGACCAGGCGGCGCTGGTGCGGGCCCTGGACACCCGCGCCGACCTGCCCCACGTCGCCGCGCCCACGCTCGTCATCGCCACCCTCCACGACCAGCTGGTCGATCCCGCGCACTCCCGCTACCTCGCCGACCGCATCCCCGGCGCGCGGTACGCCGGGCTCGCCGCCGGCCACGTGCCGATGCACGAGTGCCCCGAGGAGTGGGAACGGCTGATCGCCGACTTCCTGGCCGAGCACGGACTCTGACGCCCCGCGGAACGCCTCGGCAAGCCAAGGCGGCCGGGGCGTTCGACATCCACTTGAACATGTTCAAGAACAGGTCTACTGTCGACGACAACGGGGAATTGAACACGTTCAGAAAGGCCGTCCCATGGACCTCACCGTCGTCGCCTACGCGGTATACCTGCTGGTCAGCATCGCCCTGACCGTCTGGGTCGCCCGCACCCTCAGCCGGAACGGCCAGATCTTCCTGGCCGACGTCCTGCGCGGGAACGAAAAGCTCGCGGACGCCGTGAACCACCTGCTCGTCGTCGGCCTCTACCTGGTCAACCTGGGCTTCGTCGCCCTGTACCTGCGCGCCGCCGACGCCGTCGCCACCGCCCGCGGCCTGGTCGAGACGCTCTCGGTCAAGCTCGGCGTCGTCCTGCTCGTACTGGGCGTCCTGCACCTGGCGAACGTCTACGTCCTCAGCCGCATCCGGCGCCGTGGCGCCATGGAGCGCGAGCAGCTGCCGCCGGTCGAGCCGCAGGGCTTCACCGCCCCGGCGCAGGCCTGAGCCATGCCGACCCCGGCCCCGGCTCCGACTCCGGCCTCGGCAGCGCGACCGCGGACCCCGCTCCGGTCGATCACCGTGCTCTACGACCCGGACTGCCCGCTCTGCGCCTTCGTACGGGACTGGCTGACCCGGCAGCGGCAGCTCGTCCCCCTCGTACCGGTCCCGGCCGGCTCGGCCGAGGCGCGGCGCCGCTTCCCCGAGCTGGACCACGACACCACGCTGCGCGACATCACCTGCGTCGGCGACGGGGGCCAGGTCTACCGGGGCGCCGCCGCCTGGATCGTCTGCCTCTGGGCGCTGGCCGCCCACCGCGCCACGGCCCACCGCCTCGCCACCCCGGCGGGCGCGCCGCTGGCCCGGGCGGCCGTGCTGGCGGCGGCGAAGTACCGCGCGGCGCACCACCCCACGGGACCCGCGCGGGAGCGGGCCGACGGCTGGACGTACGACCGGGCACGGGGCTGGTCGTACGTCCCGGAGCGACGGGCCGGCGGGGGCCGACCGGCCCCCGGCTAAGGTCGGACCCTGTGAGCGACGAGACGACCGGGACGCCCCGGCCCGCCAAGGGCGAGCAGACCCGCACCCGCATCCTGCAGGCCGCGATGGACCTGTTCGAGGAGCGCGGGTACGACAAGACCACCATGCGGGCGATCGCCCAGGAGGCCGGCGTCTCGGTCGGCAACGCCTACTACTACTTCTCCTCCAAGGAACACCTGATCCAGGGGTTCTACGACCGGATCGCCGACGAGCACCGGGCGGCCGCCGCCCAGGTCCTCGCCACCGAGACCGACCTGTCGGCCCGCATCCGCGGGCTGCTGCTCAGCTGGCTGGACGTCGCGGCCCCGTACCACCGGTTCGCCGCGCAGTTCTTCAAGAACGCCGCCGACCCGGACAGCCCGCTCAGCCCCTTCTCGGCCGCCTCCGAAGGCCCCCGCGAGGCGGCCATCGCCCTGCACCGGGAGGTACTGGCCGGCGCGGACGTGAAGTCGGCGCCCGAGCTGGCCGACCAGCTCCCCCGCCTGCTCTGGCTCCAGCAGATGGGCCTCGTCCTGTACTGGGTCCACGACCGCTCACCGAACTGCGCCCGCAGCCGCGCCCTGGTCACCCGCACGTCCCCCCTGGTCGCCCGCCTGATCGCCGCTTCCCGCTTCCGCGTCCTCCGCCCACTGGTCCGCGAACTGACAGAACTCCTGGACGACTTCCTGATGCCGGGGGCGAAGCGGGGGGACGGTCGCTGAGGAGCGCTGCGGCAATGACGAGCACGGTCTGAACGGTCAGCCCAAGGAGCAGCCGGCGCCCTGCGTCGACAGCGGCACCGTGACGCAGTACTTCGTCTTCGGCCGGAGCGCGAGAACGTCGTGTGGCACGGTGAACACCACCACCCGGGAAGCAGGCATGACGACCGTGCCGATCTGCCGGACGAGCACGGCGTCCAGCGACTGGTCCACGGCGTACAGGCCGACCGGGACGCGCTCACCCCGTCCGAATCCGTAAACCACGAGATGGCGGGGGCTTCCCTTCACCTGCAGCCAATTCCGCTCCGGCTCGCGCGGAAGCGTTACCGTCTGGACACGGGAGGCAGCGGCGCCGCCCTGGAACGCGGTGATCCGTAGGGCACCGGCGGCGGCAAGACGCTCTCGTACGGAGTCCGGGGGCACGAAGTGCCATATCCGGCTCTGTACCGACTCCTCCCCGACGCCGTAGACGTTCAACGCTGCGCCGTCGAACAAGGTGCCGGGGGGCGCATTCTCTTCCGGCCCCTCGGAGACCGGAAGCGTACCCGGTACAGGTGTCACCTCGACCGCGTGATCCTGACCTCCCACCGTGACATTCACCGTAATCGGCAGATCATTGGCGAATCCCTGCAGGCAGAGAGCGACCTCATCGACCAAGGGAGCTTCCCCCGGGCCGGAAGAACTGGTCAGCCACACGGCCGGCGAGCTGCGGAGGTCATCCGGGTACTCCGTCAGGTCGTTCTCGCAACTCATCAACTTCCCGTCCCCCTGGCCGAGTAACGTGATCTGCTGGGCCAGCAGGTAATCAGCTTGCGCCTGGGACCGGGACGGCGTGGACTTTCCGCCGCCTGCTGTCGCTGTGGCGGATTCGTCTCCCGTGCCCGAGCCGCGGTCGGCACCCGAATCGCCAGGTGAGGTCGGCTTGCTTTCCGAGCCTGTGCCACCTGCCGGCTCCGATCCCGTGTGACTCGTGTCCTCACCCGAGGCCGACGTCGGAGGCCGGTTACCGCCCTCCGACGTGCAAGAGCACGCAGACAGGGCCAGGCATAAGAGCAGTAGTACCGCCAGTATCCCTTTGGTTTTCACGTGCACCACAGCCTCTCAGTCGGACCGGTCGGCTGCCCCGCCGCCCGCTCCGCACCTGGCGTGCGCGGCAGACCTTTCGTCATCGAATACCGCGTGATATTCGGTTAGTTTCCGGGCCGGTACCTCCCCACTGCTGACTGCCGCTTCGAGCTGGCTGATCGACCTGCGTTGAGCTCCGTCGCCGTCCGCGACGGCACACAGCCGGTAGCTCCAGGAAGCCAGCAGTCCCTCCCACAGGGCACGGGTCGCGAAGCGCCTTTCGTCCTTGAGTGCTTCCTTCATGGTCATGACGGCCTCGGCCAGTTCTCCCTCGGCAGCCGAGTGCGTTGCCGCGACCGAAGCGGCAAGTGCGCGCAACGGTTGCCCGCCGTCGACATGCCTCGCCGCGCGCACCCGCGCGGTCAGCCGGTCGACGGAGCCGTCGTCCGGTGTCAGGCCGGCTGTGATCAGGCACTGCTTGACCTGGGCGAGGTTCACCGACGCCTTGAGCCGTCCGATGTCGGTGAAGGCGGCATCGCTCGCCAGCCGTTGCAAGGAGGCTGCCGCGGTCTTCAGCCCCGCCGGCTGCACGGTCTTCACCCGGCAGGTGGGGGCCGGACCGACCGACGTGAGGTAGGTGTTCCCGGCCAGGCTCAGGCGGGCCCTACGGTGGATCGGGGACCCACGCGGCACAGCCTCGTAGTCGGCGCGGGCGGCAGTCAGTGCCGCCTTCCAGCCGGCCGCGTTCTCCCCGAGCGCCATCTGCTCCAGCGCGTGACCGCGGAACAAGTGGAGTAGGTCGCTCCCGACAAACTGCTTGTTCAGCGAGCGGCCCGCGGAATCGTCATCGCGCAGCAGCCTGTCGAACTTCTCCGCTGCCTCGTTGCCTCTGCCGTTGCGCCACAGGTCGAGTGCCGTCACGAATTCGGCCAGCCCGCGCGTACGGGCGACGAGCTGCGAGACGACCGCGTTCCGGCCGGTGGACGACTCCCAGCCAGCGTCCATCACGATGTCACCGCCCGCGTACCAGCCGGAGAGCTCCGGGGCGTCCGGCACCTGGTCCGGTCGCACGTATATCGCGGGCGTGACCTTCGTCTGCCCCGTCGTATCGGTGTTCACCAGCGCGCTGATCACCAGAGCCGCGTTCGACCGGCGCACGAAATCGCTCGTGCGATTGTCGAGTTGCCGTCGGTCCGAACCGGTCAGTCCGCTCAGCGGCAGGCGGACGTCCGAGACATAGCCGTGCACCTCCGTACCCTTCAGGGTCCTCCGCAGTGCACGGGTGAAACTCGTCGCGACGTCGTCCAGCACCTGAGGGTCCTGCTCGTCGCCCCGGCCCTCGAAGCTGACGACACCGGCATTCGGCAGGCCGCTCATGCGGTGGATGGGCGGTGCTTCCGGCGGGATGGTGTACGCGATGACAAGGCTCACGCCGGTGGCTACGACGACGAGCGCGCCTGCCCTCAGCGCAGGCGTCCTGATTTTCGCCCGCCGTACCGCACGCGCGGTGACCTTGTGCAGACCCGAGATCAGTCCCAGGGCTCGCAGTGGTGCGAGACAGCCGGCAACGGGGGCCGCCGTGAGCGCACTGACACCGTGCCGGGCGACGGGCGCCCGGGTGATCACACCGACGAGCCACGGACCACTGAAAAGCGCGGCTCCGGAAATACCGGACCACAGCGTGCCGCCGGGCAGCTCCTTCGGTAAGGAACTGTCCTTGACGTGGAGGGAAAGGTTGCCCGATTTCACACCGGTCAGCGGCTCGATCACTCCCCGTATCTCTTTTGTGTCGCGCACGTTGCCGCTCGACCGTTCCGCGTCGGGGAACCCCACGGCAATGCAGGGGACCTGCTCATCGGCACCGGCCAGCCGTCCCCACCGCACCGGCCTGAGCCGCTGACGTGTCCACCCGGAATCCCGTATGTGCAGCACGGCGATGTCCGACGCGCCCTCCGGCGCCATCCACAGCACTTCGGCCCGGTGCCATTGTCCGGTACCGGTTCTGGCAACGCGCCGCACGTCCACGACGGCCTCGGCGAGGTTCACGCAGTGCCGCGCGGTGAGTACGAGATCGGTCGATACGAGATATCCGCTGCCGGCCTTGGGCTGCTCGTCATCGCGGGAAGAGCGGCACCAGATCTCCATGACGCGGGTGATGTCCATCGCGGCCACCACACGTCTTATCGCGGCCGTTCACGGGACGCCGCGGCGATTTCGACGTCGGCCCCCTGACTGTCGACCGGCTGCAGCGTCACCTTCAGCCGGTGGGTCGCCCCTCTCGCATACGAAGCCTGGACGTCCGCAGACCAGGGCAGCACCATGACCCGCACTTTGGCACGGGCATCGAGATTCACCGCCACGGTGAACTCGAGTTCCACCGGTCCCGTAGTGAACCGAATGGCCTGCCCCGCCCCCTCAGCGACCGCCTGCTGCAATTCACCCCGTACGGCAGCCACGGCATCAGCCAGCCCGATCCAGGATTGCTCGCCCATCTGGCCCCCGCCCTTCGAGCAACAACTCCTCGAGGAGTTCCCCGCCACCATCCCACACCCGAACTGCGGACAGCAGCCCGGGAAATGGGAATGGGGGGTGTGCCGATGGATTGAGGAATCAGTGCTCGCCGGTGACCTTCGCGAGGAACGCGTCGAGGTTCGTCGTCATCCGGGCGACCTTCTCCGCCACGCCGAGCTGCTCCTCGTAGCGCGCGGCGAGGTCGGGCTGCTTCTTGCCGCGGAGGTAGAGCGAGCAGGCGAGGTCGGCGCAGACGTACGCACCGACGGTGTTGCCCTGCCGGCCCGCCGCCCCGGCCCGGGGCGCGGCGAGCAGGCTCACCCCGGAGCCGCCGTGCGCGGTCAGGCAGAGCGAGCAGACCGTGGTCTTGGTGAACGTCCGGCGGATGTTCTGCGGCCGGCGCAGCGTGACGCCGAGCGGTCCGCCGTCCCGGGGCGCGACCAGGTAGGCCCGGTCGGGCGCCTGCGGATCACGCCAGCCGAGGAAGTCCAGGTCGTCCCACGGGAGCCCGTCCAGTCCCGCCGGTATGTTCAGCCGCTTCGCCTCCCCCTTCGAGCAGTTCACGAAAGAGGCACGGATATCGGATTCGGACAGCGGTTCCATGGTTCCGGAAGCTAACAGCCCGGTCGGCCGGGCGTCGCCCGATTTTCGTGCACCTCGCGGTAGTGGTGGCGCAGCAGGACCCGGGCGTCCGTCTCCCCGCTGCGGTCGTGGGCCGCACGGGCTGCCCGGCCCATCCCCTCCAGGCGCATGCACTGCTCGCAGTCGGGCCGCGGTCGGGGGTACGGCAGCGGAAAGGACGAGGGCGGCTGTACGGCCATCATGCGGAAGCGCTCCTTCGAGGGGTGGGGCCGAGCTCTTGCCCCACAGCTTGGCCCGGCCTCCCTACGCTCGGCAGCAGGTGACACGTGACACCCGGTCCGTCACCGAAGGGGGTTGGGCACATGCACGGCGAGGGGATCCCGGAATCACGTTCGGCGTACGGATGCGAGCTGCGGCAGCGACGCGAGGCGGCCGGCCTGACGCAGGAGGTGCTGAGCCAGCGCGCGATCATGTCCCGCACGCACATCGCCCACATCGAGGCCGGCCGACGAAAGCCCTCGCTTGAGGATGCGCGACGGCTGGACCAGGTGTTGGAAACGGGCGGGTTCTTCGAGCGGTTCCTGCCGACGTTGGACGACCGGTCGATGCCGAACTATTTCGCGCTGGTTGCCGAACTCGAAAAGCGGGCCACGATGATCCGCGAATACGCGTCGTCCCTCGTACCCGGGCTGCTGCAGACCCGGGCGTATGCGTGGGCGGTCATCCGGCACTACTACCCGCCCAAGACCGATGAGGTCTGTGACAAGATCGTCGTCACCCGACTGGAGCGGGCTCGCATCCTGCAGGACCCCACCACGCCGGTGATGTGGTGCCTGCTGGACGAGGCAGTTCTGCGACGCCCCGTCGGTGGTCCGGCCGTCATGGCCGAGCAGTTGCGGTACATCACGGAACTGGGCGAGAGCGAACGCATCCGCGTGCACGTCCTCCCCTTCGCGGTCGGCGTGCACCCATTGATGGAGGGCTCGGCCATGCTGATGTCGTTCGACGACGCACCGCCCATTACCTACGCTGAAGGCTTGGCAACGGGCCACCTCATCGACCAGCCGTCGGTGGTGCAGCAGTGTCACCTGAACTTCGAACTGACCCTGGGCGACGCGCTGTCACACTCTGCATCGCTGGCCCTGATCAGAGCTGCTGCGGAGGAGTACGAGCATGTGGCGTAAGTCGAGCTACAGCGGCGGAAACGGCGCCAACTGCGTGGAGATAGATACCGGTCGATCTGTCGGCGTCCCCGTGCGCGACAGCAAGAACCCACAAGGCCCGGCGCTGATATTCGGGGACGCCGCCTGGGCCGCGTTCATAGACGGGCTGGTCACGCGTCCCGGGACGCGAGCCGCACGACCGTGACGTCCGGTGGGGCGCCCACGCGGACCGGTGGGCCCCAGGCTCCCGCGCCGCGGGTGACGTAGAGCTGGGTGTCGCCGTAGCGGTCCAGGCCCGCGACGGTGGGGTTGGCCGCTGCGGCGATCAGGTTGCCGGGCCAGAGCTGGCCGCCGTGGGTGTGGCCGGAGAGCTGGAGGTCCACGCCGTGTCGTACGGCCTCGTGGATCATCACCGGCTGGTGCGCGAGGAGGACCGACGCGCGGGACGGGTCGCGGTCGCCGAGGGCGCGGGCGTAGTCGGGGCCGTCGGCGTGGTTCTCGCCGGAGATGTCGTTGACGCCGGCGAGGTCGAAGCCGGGGAGTTCGACGCGGGCGTTGCGGAGCGGGTGGACGCCCAGTTCGCGTACGTGGTCCACCCACTCCTGCACGCCGGAGAAGTACTCGTGGTTGCCGGTGACGAAGAAGGAGCCGTGCCGGGCCTCCAGCCGCCGCAGCGGCTCCGCGGCCGGGCCGAGGTCGGCGACGGTGCCGTCGACGAGGTCGCCGACGATGGCGATCAGGTCGGGGTCGGTGCGGTTGACCGCCGCCACGACCCGCTCGGTGTGCGCGCGGCCGAGAGTCGGGCCGAGGTGGATGTCGCTGACGACGGCGATGCGGTAGCCGTGCGCGGCGCGCGGCAGCTTGGCGAGGGGGACGGTGATCCGCTTCACGCGCGGGCCGCTGAGCACGCTGTACGTGCCGTAGCCGACGGTCGCGGCCGCGGCCGCCGTCGCGCCGACCGCCACCGAGCGGGCGACGAAGAGGCGCCGGGAGGGGGCCGGGGACGGGGGCGGGGAAACCTCGGTGGCCGGGGTCTCCGCGGCGGTCGGGGCTCCCCCGGTGGCCGGGGGAGCCACCGCGGCCAGGGACGCCACCGCGGCAGGCGCCGCCGCCCGCTCCTCCGCGTCCGGCCCGGCGGACGGCCCGCGTGCCGGCACCCGTAGCCAGACCGCCCGTACGACCTCGCCGACGAGCAGCGCGAGCGTGAGGTAGAGGACGAGGGCGAGCCAGAGGTAGCCCGGCCAGGCGATGGCCTGCTGGAGGGGGAACGGGGCGCCCGCGCGCGGGGCGACGAACGCGCCGAGGATCAGCAGCGGGAGCACGACGGCGAACGTCGTGCCGGTGCGGCGCGCGACGCTGCCGGGGGTGGTCGTGTCGCGGACGAGGCGGCGCCAGAGGTACCAGTGCACCGCGCCGAGCAGCGCGAAGATCGCCGCGATGACCAGGACGAAGATCACGTAGCGGACTTCTCGTCCGCCGGGGCCGCGGCGCCGCCCCGCAGCGCCCGTACGCCACGGAACCCGATCACCCCGATCGCCGTCCCCAAGAGAAAGGACGTCACGGCGAGCGCCAGATGCACCCAGAAATAGGCAGTCGGGTCACCTGCGTCATCGAAGGCGAGACCACTTCCGTCCTTGACCAGATTCTTGACGAAAGTGATCCAGATGAACCAGCTCCAGACCCCGAAGGCGAGCAGGAACCAGGACACGGGGCGCGAGAGCTTCATACCTTCCAGTATGAGCGGCGGGGGTGCGGCGCCGTCGCGAGGGGCCGCCGTTCGCGGGGTGGCGGCTGCGGTTCCGGACGCTGCGGGTACGTTCACCGACGTGCCGACGATTTCCCCCTCCCCCGCCCCTGCCCCTGCCCCGCGCGCCGCCCGCCGCCGTACCGGCCGCCGGGCCGCGGCCGCCGCCCTGGTGTGTGCCGCGCTGACCGCGCCGCTGGCCATGGCCGTACCCGCGTACGCCGACGAACCGAAGCCCTCGAAGACGCCCGAGCCGCCCGCCACGATGTCCGCGGTCGGCGGTGACCGGCTGGCGAAGCCCGGTACCCAGGTCGAGCTGAAGGAGGGCGCCCCGAAGCTGCCGAAGGGGCTGTCCGGACGCTCGTGGATCGTCTCCGACCCGGAGACCGGCGACGTGCTCGCCGCGCACAACGCGCACTGGCGGCTGCCGCCCGCCTCCACGCTGAAGATGCTCTTCGCCGACACCCTGCTGCCGAAGTTCCCCAAGACCCAGAAGCACACGGTCGAGCCGGAGGACCTGGCGGGCATGGGCGAGGGCAGCAGCCTGGTGGGCATAAAGGAGCACCAGACCTACACGGTCCACGACCTGTGGCTGGGTGTCTTCCTGCGGTCGGGCAACGATGCGGTGCACACCCTCGCCCACATGAACGGCAGCGTCGAGCAGACCGTCCGGGACATGCAGAAGCAGGCGGACCAGCTGAACGCCCACGACACGCACGTCGTCACCCCGGACGGCTACGACGCGAAGGGGCAGGTCTCCAGCGCGTACGACCTGAGCCTGTTCGCCCGCTCCGGACTGCAGAACGCCGACTTCCGGGAGTACTGCTCGACGGCGTTCGCGCAGTTCCCGGGCGAGGCGAAGAAGGGCAAGAAGCGGCCGACCTTCGGCATACAGAACACCAACCGGCTGCTGACCGGTGTGTACGGCGGGAAGCCGTACGAGGGCATCGCGGGCGTGAAGAACGGCAACACCACCAACGCGGGCTCGACGTTCACCGGCGTCGCGCAGCGGGGTGACAAGGTCCTCCTGGTCACGGTCATGAACCCGGCCAAGAAGGAGCTGAACGAGGTCTACAAGGAGACCGCGGCGCTGTTCGACTGGGGCTTCGCGGCACGGGACAAGGTCGAGCCGGTGGGCCGGCTGGTCGGGCCGAAGAGCAAGGAGGGCGACGCCAGCAAGCACAGCGCCACGAAGAGCGACGGCAAGCACTCCGCCGCGCACCTGGCCGCGACGGACGGCGCCGACGGCCGGAGCGGCGCGTGGACCGCGCTGGGGATCGCGGGCGGCGCGGTGGTCGTCCTGGGCGGCCTGGCGCTCGCGGTGCACCGCCGCTGGCCGCTCCCGGACCTGGTACGGCGCCGCGGCCGCTGACCGCTGACCAGGGACGGCCGCCCGCAAGGGCGTCACACGGCGGGGAGGGGGTCGCGCGGCGTCCTCCCCGGGAAGAGCGTCACGCGGCGTCCTCCCCGGTGAAGGGCGTCACGCGACGTCCTCAGCCGCCCCGCTCTCGCCGGCCGGCGGGGCGTCCGGCACCTCGACCGGCTCGTCGGCCGGTTCCTGGGTGGCCGTCCAGGCCGCGCAGAAGACCAGCAGCTTCGCGGTGAAGTTGATCCACAGCAGCAGCGCGATCGGCGTGCCGAACGCGCCGTACATGCTCTTCGCCGCGACGCCCTGGAGATAGCCGCTGAGCGCGTACTTCAGGAGCTCGAAGCCGACCGCTCCCATCAGTGCCGCGACCACCACGGAGCGTGGTTGCGGCACGGCGCCGGGCAGCTGGGTCAGGACGTACGCCAGCAGCAGGAAGTCGGCGAGGACCGCGATCAGGAAGCCCGCCACTTTCAGCAGGACGCTGCCCACGCCGTCCTCGGGGATGCCCAGCACCTGCGCCACGCGGCCCACCTCGGCCGAGGCCACCGCCGAGCAGGCCAGCGAGGCGACCGCCACGCCGCCGAGGCCCAGCAGCAGCGCCCCGTCCCGGGCCTTGGCCACGAAGAAGTTCCCGTCCTCGTCGTCGGTCTCCCAGACGGCGCGCAGACAGTCGCGGAGCGACTGGACCCAGCCGACCCCCGTGAAGAGCAGCGCGGCAGCGGCGATCACCCCGACCGTGCCCGCGTTGTCCACCAGCGCGCCGACGTCCAGCTGCTGGGCGATGCCGGGGACCTGCTCGGTGAGCTGGTGCTGGAACTGGCGCAGCTGCGCGTCGGTGAGCGTCGCGGCACCGATCACCGCCGAGACCGTGAGCAGCGGGAAGAGCGCCACGAAGCTGGTGAACGTGAGGGCCGCGGCCAGCCGGGTCCAGTGCACGCGGTCCATCCGCTGATACGCCCGCCACAGGTGCGTGCGCATCAGCCACACCACGGCCGGGCCGATCAGCGGCAGCCTGGTCAACCACTCCATGAGCCGTGTGTACCCCCTCCGGCCGGCGTCCCGTCCGGCGGAACACTATCCTCCGGATGGCGGTACGCCAGGGAGGACGCGCGCGGGGCGCCGCAGGTCGGGAGAGGCTAGCGGGACGGGGCCGGTGGCCGGGTCAGGTCGGCCTGCCGGGGCACGCCCGCGACCGGCGCGCCGAAGGGGTACTCGCGCTCCAGCCGCCAGACGCCGTCGGCGCCCTGCTGGTACAGCGCGAAACCCCCTATCGTCCAGGCCGCCTCGAAGTCCGCCAGCTCCCGCTGCGCCCGGTCCATCGCCTCCTCGGAGGTGCCGTGCGCGACGGTGACGTGCGGGTGGTACGGGAACTGCAGCTCACGGGCGCACGGCCCGGACGCGGCGCGGATGCGCTCCTGCAGGGCCGTGCAGCCCGCCATGCCGTCGACGAGCTTGACGAAGACGACGGGCGAGAGCGGGCGGAAGGTGTCCGTGCCCTTCAGCCGCAGCGTGAAGGGCCGGAAATCCGCCGCGACCGCCGCGAGGTACTCCTCGACCCGGGGCAGGTCGGCGGGGTCGGTCTCGGTGGGCGGGAGGAGGGTGACATGGGTGGGGATGGCATGCGCGGCCGGGTCCCCGAAGCTTGCGCGCTGCTCCTGGAGGAAGCGGCCGTACGGCTCCGGGACCGCGATCGAAACGCCGAGCGTTACGGTCCCCACTGCGTTCTCCTCCCTGAAAAGGATGGTTTCCCCGATTGCCAGTGTGCCGGGTGCGCCGCCGTTCCGGCGAGCGTCCTCGGTCCCGCGCCGCCGGGACCTCCGGCCCCCTCCGCGGGGCCGGGGCGGTCCCGGACGCACCTGTCAGTGCTTGGCGGGCAGGAAGCCGATCCGGTCGTACGTCGTGGCCAGCGTCTCGGCGGCCACCGCGCGGGCCTTCTCGGCGCCCTTGGCCAGGATCGAGTCCAGCGTCTCGGGGTCGTCGAGGTACTCCTTCGTACGGTCCCGGAACGGTGTGACGAAATCGACCATCACCTCGGCGAGGTCGGTCTTGAGCGCGCCGTACATCTTGCCCTCGTAGTCCTTCTCCAGCTGCGGGATGTCCGTGCCGGTGAGGGTGGAGAGGATGGACAGCAGGTTGGACACGCCCGGCTTGGCCTCGCGGTCGAAACGGATCACCGTGTCCGTGTCGGTCACCGCGCTCTTGATCTTCTTGGCCGTGACCTTGGGCTCGTCGAGCAGGTCGATGATGCCCTTCGGCGAGGACGCCGACTTGCTCATCTTGATCGTCGGGTCCTGAAGATCCTGGATCTTCGCGGTCTCCTTGACGATGTACGGGTTCGGGATCGTGTACGTGTCACCGAAGCGCTGGTTGAAGCGGTCCGCGAGGTCCCGGGTCAGCTCCAGGTGCTGGCGCTGGTCCTCGCCGACCGGGACCTGGTTCGCCTGGTACAGCAGGATGTCGGCGACCATCAGGACGGGGTACGTGAAGAGGCCGACCGTCGTGCGGTCCTGGCCCTGCTTGGCCGACTTGTCCTTGAACTGGGTCATGCGCGACGCCTCGCCGAAGCCGGTGAGGCAGTTCAGCACCCAGGCGAGCTGCGCGTGCTCGGGGACGTGGCTCTGGACGAAGAGGGTGCAGCGCTCGGGGTCCAGACCGGCCGCGAGCAGCTGGGCGACCGCGACGCGGGTGTTCGCGCGCAGCTCCTTCGGGTCCTGCGGCACGGTGATCGCGTGCAGGTCCACGACCATGTAGAACGCGTCGTGGGACTCCTGGAGGGCTACCCACTGGCGGACCGCGCCGAGGTAGTTGCCGAGGTGGAAGGAGCCGGCGGTGGGCTGGATACCGGAAAGCACACGCGGACGATCGAGAGCCATGCCACTTATTGTCTCAGGTCCCCGACCGGTCCCCGCCGCCCGGTGGAGAACCTGTGACGGCGGTCTCGTCACGCCCGCGCCTCACACGTCCGAGCCTCAAAGGATCACGTGCGGCAGGAAGCGGGCGTACTCGTCCGTGACCAGGCCCGTCGACTCCCGGATGCCCAGCCCCGCCGCCTCGTCCTCGACGACCCAGGCCCCCAGGACGACGCGGTTGCCGTCGAAGTCGGGCAGCGGGGCCAGCGCCTGGTAGCAGCAGGCCTCGTCCCGTACGCCGGCCTCCGGCGCGCCCGCCGGGTGGATGGTGACGCCCGCGCCCTCCCGGCCGAGCAGCGGCTTGGCGACGTACCCGGTGCCACGGGCCAGGTCGCGGGGGCCGTCGAGGTAGGCCGGGAGGAGGTTCGGGTGGTCCGGATACAGCTCCCACAGGATCGCCAGCAGCGCCTTGTTCGACAGCAGCATCTTCCAGGCGGGCTCGATCCACAGGGTGGAGCCCGTACCGCCGCCGTTGTCGAGGGTGTCCAGGACGTGCGGGCCGAAGCGGTCGGTGGCCAGCCATTCCCAGGGGTAGAGCTTGAAGCAGGCCCGGACGAACCTCAGCCGTTGATCGACGAAGCGCCCGGCGAGCCCGTCCCAGCCGATCTCCTCCATGGAGATCGCCACCGTCTCCAGGCCCGCCTGCTGCGCGGTCTCGATGAGGTAGGCGACGGTCATCAGGTCCTCACCCAGCTCGTCGCCCGCGGAGTGCGCGAAGTGCAGCGGCGCGCCCGGCGGCAGCAGCTTCGCCTGCCGCCGCCACGCGTCGACCAGCCGCTCGTGCAGGGAGTTCCACTGGTCGGCGCCGGGGAACCGCTCCTCCATCCAGAACCACTGCGGACTGGCCGCCTCGACGAGCGAGGTGGGCGTGTCCGCGTTGTACTCCAGCATCTTCGCCGGGCCCGTGCCGTCGTAGCGCAGGTCGAACCGCCCGTACAGCGAGGGCAGTTCGTCCCGGCGGCGCCACGCCTCGGCTACCAGCCCCGCCAGCCGCGGGTCGTCGATGCCGAGGTCGGCGAAGCGGTCCTGCTCGACGATGTGCGCGGCCGCGGCCAGGCACATGCCGTGCAGCTCCTCGACGACCTCCTCCAGCGCCTCGACCTCGGGCAGGGTGAACTCGTAGTACGCGCTCTCGTCCCAGTACGGGCGCAGCGAGTCGTCGGGATAGCGGGTCAGGGGATAGATCAGCCCCTGCGCCTCGACGGTCTCCTGCCAGCCCGGCCGGGGCGTGATGGTGTGCCGCTGCATCGCCGCCCGCCGCTCAGCCGCCGGCCGAACCCGAACAGCCGAAGCCGCCCCGGTCCACGGCCTGGCTCTTGCTGAACGTGCCGTAGTCGGCGCGGCGCCCGTCGACGTCCGCGTCGTAGTACCACTGGCCGTCGACCTGGCGGCCGCCCGCCTTGCCGCCCTTCTTGCCGGTCCGGCCCGCCGACGCACCGCCGGTGCCGCTGCAGTTCTTGGAGTCGACGATGCGATAGCCGTTGATCGCGTCGTAGCTGTTGCGGTCCACGCACCGCTTGTCCGGCTCGGAGCCGCAGGAGGTGAGGGCGGCGGCCAGCGCGCCCATCCCGCCCAGTATCACCGTGCTCGACCGCAGCCGCCGCCGCGCCTTTTCCGCCATGTTCGATCTCCCCCGTGTATGCGGTGACTTGTCCCGTCACCGCGGCCGGTGACGTCCGTCCCAGCAGCCTAGACAGCCCCTTCCGCGCCGGGTACGGCCCCCTGCCCCGCACCGGCGCCACGGACGGAACGGCTTCCCGGAGACGATTACCGGCCACCCGTACCGCCTCGGCGTCCCGCACGCAGGACAGGGGCACCACCTGTTCGGGGCTACGCCGGCGGATCCAGGGAGAAGACGACGCGCTGCGCGCCGGCCTTCCGGGACCAGGCCCGCTCGTTGATCCCCCACAGCCGCCCGGAGGAGGGGGCGAAGGACAGGTTCTGGGTCAGCGGCGGCGCCTTGGTGAGGACGTGCGGCTCCTCACCGGGCAGGGCACGGTGGATGCAGTACGGCACGTCGGAGTCGTCGGTGCCGGCGGTCTCGGGGCACTCACCGCTGAAGTACCAGTACGTGCCGTCCGTGGCCGCTCCCTGGACCTTCCAGATCGGCACCCGCCACGCGGCCGCCGCCTCCGCCGAGCCGGAGTGGTTGTCGGCGCCGTCGGTGTCCAGCAGGCCGTCCCCGGCGTGCAGCGGCCACTGGACCACCGGACGGCCGCCCTTCTCGGCGACCTCCGAGGTGACCAGGGTGTCGGCTCCGGTGCGGTCCAGGCTGAGGGAGGTCAGGCACGGGGCGGTGTCGGTGCACTTGGCGCCTGCGGGGGCGTTGGTGTACATGCCGATCATCGGCAGCGCCCAGTTGTGGTAGCGCGCGGTGGCCTTGCCGTCGTGGAGGCCGACCTCAGCGCTGTCGTTCTCGGTGATGCGTATCAGGTTGCGCAGGTCGTAGACCTGGATCTGATGGCCGGTGGCGAGGAAGAGCTTGTTGCCGTACCAGGCGATCCCGTCGGCGTGACCGCCCGGGCGCACCGCCTGCTCCTGATCCGACGGTCCCGTCGACGGGTCCCCCACCGCACGGAAGTTGGCGCCCGCACCGTCGAGGTAGGGGTCGACCAGCAGGATGTGCTGGTAGACGGTCGAGCTGCCGGTGTTCTCCACGACCGATATGCGGGAGAACCGGTCGCCGGCGGAGTGCCAGGAGGCGAGGTAGACGTGCTTGCCGTTCCAGGTGCCGCCGGGTTGGGCGTCGTGGGACCCCGTCAGGCCCTGGGGGGTCCACTCGCCGGACGCGTCGTCCTCGGGGGTCCAGCAGAAACCGTCGGGGCTGTACTTGGGGTCGATGTTGCTCTTGTGGCACATCGAGGGGCGGCCGGTCCAGCCGTGCCCGTCGAGCATCGGGCTGAGCGCCGGCGTGTCCCGCGGGTAACCGTGAATCGCCGGGTCCTGCCGGAGCAGGTCGATCGCCTTCCACCGCTGGTCGAACTCGCGGGCGGTGAGCTTCATACCTTTGACGTCCATAGGCGCCAACGGTGTCGCGGCTGCGGCCGGCTGAGCGTACGTCAGCAGTTGCGCCACCATGGCGAAGGCGCCGATGCCCGCCGCTAAGAGCGACCGCGCCGTGCGCCGCTTCCCCCGTCTGCTGCCGTCGGTCGTTTGTCCCAATCGTCGTTCCATGACCGGGACATTACCCGGACCCACTGACAACGCAGGGTGACAGCGGCCCCTGCCACCCCCGTCACCGTCCGTCGGCTTCCCATGGCGGCGGCAGGGACCGCAGCAGCGCGTCCAGCGCGCCCGAGAAGGCGTGGTCGGCCGGGTGGCCGTAGCCGACGACCAGGGCGTCCGCCGGCTCCCCGGCCGGGTCTGCCGCCGGCCGCGGTGCCGTGAAGGTCGCCAGGCCCTCGACGGCGAGTCCGTTGCGGCGGGCCGCGCGCAGCGTCGCCTGCTCGGTGCCCGCGGGCAGCCGGACGACCGCGTGCAGCCCCGCTGCCAGGCCGGTGACCCGGACGTGCGGCGCGTGGGCGGCGAGCGCGGCGACGAGTTGGTCGCGGCGGCGCCGGTAGCGCAGCCGCATCGTGCGCACGTGCCGGTCGTAGGCGCCACCGGCGAGGAACTCGGCGAGGGTGAGCTGGTCCAGGGAGCCGGACTGCCACTCGCCGGTGCCCTTCAGGTCGAGCAGCGGCGCGACGAGCCGCTCGGGCAGCACGAGCCAGGAGATCCGCAGGGCCGGGGCGAGGCTCTTGCTGGCGGTCCCGAGGTACACGACGTGGTCCGGGTCCAGGCTCTGCAACGCGCCCACCTGCCGCCCGTCGTACCGGAACTCGCCGTCGTAGTCGTCCTCCAGGACCAGCCCGCCGGTCCGCCGCGCCCAGTCCACGGCGGCGGCGCGGCGGTCCGGGTGCAGCGGAACGCCGGTGGGGAACTGGTGCGCGGGGGTGAGCAGCACGGCACCGGTCCCGGACCGGCCGGTGAGCGTGTCGGTGCGGGCGCCGTGCGCGTCCACCGGGAGCGGTACGGGGCGCAGCCCGGCGCGGTCCAGGACGTCGCGGTGGAAGGGCAGCCCGTAGGACTCCACGGCGGCCTCGCGGGCGCCGGCCTGCCGCAGCAGCCGGGCGAGGAGGGCGAGGCCCTGCATGAAGCCCGCGCAGAGGACGATGCGGTCGGGGTGGGCGTGCACGCCGCGGGCGCGGGCGAGGTAGTCGGCCAGCACGGTCCGCAGCTCGGGCCGCCCGGCCACAGTGCCGTACCCGAACGCCTCGCTCGGTGCCGTGGTCAGCGCCTGCCGGGCCGCGGCGAGCCAGGCGGTGCGGGGGAAGGCGGAGACGTCGGGGGTGCCGGCGGTGAGGTCGTAGGCGGGCGGCGGCGGTGCGGCGGGCTGCGGCGGCCGCGTACGTACCGGAGCGGGGGCGGCCGGGGGACGCGACACGCGCTCCGCCACTCGGGTGCCGGATCCCTGGCGGGCGGTGAGCCAGCCCTCGGCGACCAGTTCGGCGTAGGCCTCGGCGACGGTGTTGCGGGCCAGGGACAGGTCGGCGGCGAGGGTGCGGGAGGACGGCAGGCGGGTGCCGGGCGCGAGCCGCCCCGTACGGGCCGCGTCCCGCAGCGCGTGCACGAGGGCGGCGCGTTTGCCCTGGGTACCGGGGAGATCCAGGTACAGATCGCGCCCGAAAGCGGCCCAGGAATCGGTCATGGAAATGGACCATACCGAGGGGGCCGCCCGGACGTAGCGTCGGACGCATGACGACGAACACGACGACCGGCCAGGGCGCCGGCCCGCACGGTCCCCGCCTGAACTGGTCGGAGCACGCCCCCGAGGTCTTCAAGGCCATGCTCCGCCTGGAGACGGCCGCCAGGAAGGGCCTCGACCCCGCGCTGGTGGAGCTGGTGAAGATCCGGGCCTCGCAGCTCAACCACTGCGCGTACTGCCTCGACATGCACATCACGGACGCCCGCAAGGCCGGCGAGACCGAGCAGCGCATCTACTTCCTCAACGCCTGGGAGGAGGCCGCCGAGGCGTACACCGAGAAGGAGCAGGCGGCGCTCGCGCTCACCGAGGCCGTCACGGTCCTGACCGGGGGCACCTCCCAGCCGGAGGCTGGGGGAGGCTTCGTGCCGGACGCGGCGTACGAGCGGGCCGCGGCGCACTTCGAGGACGCCGAGCTGGCCCAGCTCATCGCCCTGATCGCCACCATCAACGCCTGGAACCGCTTCGGCGTGACCTGCCGGCTCACCCCGGAGTCGCTGAAGTGACGGCGGCGCGGCTGCGCGCCCTGCACCACGGGCGGGCCCCCGGGGACCCGCTCGTGCTGCCCGGCCCCTGGGACGCCGCGAGCGCGCGGGTCTTCGCCGACGCCGGTTTCGAGGCGCTGGCCACGCCGAGCGCGGGCATCGGCGAGTCCCTGGGGTACGGGGACGGGCACACCCCGGCGGACGAGATGTTCGCGGCCGTCGCGCGGATCACCCGGGCGGTCGACGTGCCGGTCACCGCCGACGTGGAGGCGGGGTACGGCCTGCCCGCCAAGGAGCTGGTCGACCGGCTGCTGGAAGCGGGCGCCGTGGGCTGCAACCTAGAGGACTCGGACGCGGCGACCGGTGTCCTGCGCGATCCGGAGCGCCAGGCGGCGTGGCTCGCGGAGGTGCGGGCCGCCGCCGGGGACGCGCTGGTGATCAACGCCCGGATCGACACGTTCCTGCGGGGTGTGCCCGGCGCCGGGCCGGCCGTCGAACGGGGGCTGCGGTACGTCGCGGCGGGCGCGGACTGCGTGTACCCGATCCTCGCGCCGCCGGAGCTGCTGCCGGAGCTGGCCGCGGGCATCGGCGCCCCGGTCAACGCCCTGGCCGTGCCGGGCGGCCCCGCCCCGCGCGAGCTGGGCGCCGCGGGCGCGTCCCGCGTCACCTTCGGCGGCGGGCTGCAGCACGCGGCGACGGAGACGCTGCGCGGGGTGGCGGCGGCGCTGCGGGCGGAGTGAGCCGGGGGCCGGGCGGCGTACCGCCCGGCCCCGGGCGCGTCACTGCCCGGCGAACTTCTTGCTGATCGCGTCGAAGACGCCCTTGGCCTCCGGGCCGAGGTGCGGCCCGGCCAGCCAGGTGTGGTCCAGCGAGCCGATGGAGCTGTTGGAGACCAGGGAGAGTTCGCCGTTGTGGTCGGCGAGCCAGCCGCCGCCGGAGGTGCCGCCGGTCATGGTGCAGCCGATCCAGTGCATGGCCGGGGTGGCCGGGGCCATGGTCAACCGCACGGGCCGGTCGAGGCAGTTCATCATCTTCGCGCCGTCGTACGGCGGGGCCTGCGGGTAGCCGATGGCCTTGACGCCGTCGAGACCGGTCACGCCGCTGCCCTGCGGCGCGCCGAACCAGACCGGGACGGAGGCGCCGACGGTCTCCTCCAGCGACTTGCCGCCGCCGTTCTCCGGCTTCACGTGCAGCACGGCGAAGTCGTAGGCGGAGGCGGCGTTGCCGCTGTGGCCGCCGCCGTCGATCCACTGCGTGGAGGTCTGCGACCAGTCGGCCCACCAGGTGCCGTACGGGCTGACGTTCTGCTGCGAGGACGCGGCGACCTGGTCCGCGGGCAGCCCGCTGTCGTTGTACGAGGGCACGAAGACGATGTTGCGCATCCAGCCGCCGCTCTTACCGGAGTGCACGCAGTGGCCCGCGGTCCACACCAGGTTGGACTTCCCCGGGTTGGCCGGGTCGGAGACGACGGTGCCCGAGCAGACCATGGGGCCGTCCGGGCTGTCGAAGAAGATCTTCCCGATCGGGGCCATGTGCTGGTGGTACGGGCGCTCGATCTGCTGGGCGGTGACCGCGCGCGGCTCCGGGTCCGACGAGCCGGGTTCGGTGCTCTGCGTGGTCACCACGGGGGCGTCCGCGGCCTTCGCCATCCGGGACGGCTTCCACAGGTCCTTGATGACCGGGTTGGCGAACTCCGACGCCTTCCGGGCCCAGGTGTCCTTGTCCCAGTTCTTCCAGTCGCCCTGTTCCCACTTCTTGAGGGCGTCCAGGCTCTTGGGCAGGCCGTTGGGCAGCTTGGGCGACCCGGACGAGCCGTCGGCCTCCGCCGCGCTGTCCTGGCCCGCGGCCTTGGTGTCCTCAGGCCCGCAGGCGGTGGCGGTGACGAGCAGCGCGGCGACCGCGACGGCGGCTGCTGCGGTACGGCGTATGGATGGCATGACCCTTACTCCCCGTTATGACCTACTGTGCGAATGGCAAATTGTCATGGCCCCATTCAGGGCCCGCCCTACTATGCCGCCAAGGTGGGGTTGACGCGCGAGTAGGGGCGTGTGATGCACGTCTTACCCGAGGGAATACGCGCCGGTCGCCCCGAAATCGCCGCGGCCGGGCACCCCCTGGGGGGCGCCCGGCCGCTGTCTCACCGCTCGTTCAGCGGGTCACTTGTTCTTCGGCAGCCACTTCCGCCAGACGTCCGGGTGCTTCTTGACCCAGCTCGCGGCCGCGTCCTCCGGGGCCATGTGCTTGGAGGCGATGAGCTCCGAGACATAATTCTGGTCGCCCACCGACCACTTGAAGTTCTTCAGGAACTTCGCGGCCGAGCTGTTGCCCTTGGCGAAGTCGGCGTTGAAGAACTTCTGCAGCGGCGTCGTCGGATAGGCGCAGTCGATCGTCGTCGGATCCTTGGTGCCCTTGTCGGCGCAGTCCTTCGTGTACTTCGGAAGCTTGACTTCCTTCAGCGGCAGCTGGTTGAAGAGCCAGTGCGGCGCGTACCAGTACGTCAGGAAGGGCTTCTTCTCCTTGGCGAACTGCTGCATCTGCGTGATCTGGGCCGCCTCGGAACCGGCGAAGACCACCTCGTAGTTCAGCTTGAGGTTCTTCACCAGGGCCTTGTCGTTGGTGACGTAGGACGGCGAACCGTCCATCAGCTGGCCCTTGTCGCCGCTCTCGGCGGTCTTCAGCTGCTTGGCGTACTTGTTGAGGTTCTTCCAGTTCAGGACGTCCGGATGCTTGTCCGCCCAGTACTTGGGGACCCACCAGCCGATGTGGCCGTCGACGCCGAGGTCGCCACCGCGGACGATGGTCTTCTTGTCGTCGACGTACATCTTCTCCTGGGTGGGGTGGCCCCAGTCCTCCATGATCGCGTCCACCCGGCCCTGGCTGAGCGCGTCCCAGGCCGGGGTCTCGTCCACCTGGACGGTGTCGACCCGGTAGCCGAGCTCGTGCTCCAGCAGGTACTTGGCGACCGCGACGTTGGACTGCGCGCCCACCCACGTCTGCGTGGAGAGGGTGACGGTCTTGGTGCCGGCCGCCGCCGCGAACGGCGACGTCTGCTTGGTCATGTCGGCCTTGCCGCAGCCGCTGAGGGCCAGCAGCAGGGTGCCGGTCAGCGCGGTCGCGCCGACGGCCGTGGCCGTGGTCCGCATACGCGTACGAGTACGGATCATGGTCAGGCTCCCTTCCCCGCGCGGCGGTCCGTCGGCTGCGTGACCCGGTCCAGCATCAGGCCCAGGCAGACGATGGCGATGCCGGAGATCATGCCGAGACCCAGGTCACCGGTGGACAGGCCGGCGACGACGTCGTAGCCGAGCGCGCCACCGCCCACCAGGCCGCCGATGATGACGACGGCGAGGACCAGCACGACGCCCTGGTTCACGGCCAGCAGCAGCGCCGGCCGGGCCAGCGGCAGCTGCACCTGGCGCAGCTGCTGCCAGCGGGTGGCGCCGAGCGACTGCGCCGACTCCATGGCGGCCGGGCTGACCTGGCGCAGGCCCTGGGTGGTGATGCGGATGACGGCGGGCAGCGCATAGACGACGGCCGCCGCGGCGGCCGGGGCGCGGCCCACGCCGAACAGCGCGACCACCGGGATCAGGTACACGAACTGCGGCATGGTCTGGCAGATGTCCAGCACCGGTCGCAGGATCTGCTCCATGCGGGCGCTGCCGGCCGCGAGCACGCCGACGCCGATACCGACGATCAGCGTGACGACCAGGGCGGACAGCACCTGCGACAGGGTGTTCATGGACGGTACCCAGACGCCCAGCACGCCGATGAGGGCGAGCGCGACCGTGGCGGTCAGCGCGGTGCGCCAGGTGCCGATCAGCCAGGCGAGGGCGGCGACGATCAGCAGCGCGCCCCACCAGGGCAGCGCGGTCAGGCCGTCGCGGAGCGGGTTGAGCACCCAGGAGGTGAAGCCCGCCGCCCAGTCGGCGGTGCCGCCGACGACGGGGATGCCGGAGTAGATGTGGTCCACCATCCACTCCTTGAAGTGGTTCACCGGCGGCGCGATGTCGACCACCGAGGCGGTCGGCCAGACCAGCGAGCCGGTGAGCCGGCCCGCGGCCACCGCGAGCGCGGTCACCACGGCGACGGCCGGCCAGACGAAGCGGCCGCGCAGCCAGGACGGACCCGCGCTCTTGTCGGCGCCGAGCCGCTCGCCGGCCTTGGCGGTGGTGCGGTCCATGACGATGGCCAGCAGCACGATCGGGATCGAGGCGGCCAGCGCGGAGCCGACGTCGACGGAGGCCAGCGCCTGGTACACGCGGTCACCGAGGCCGGCCGAGCCGATCATCGAGGCGATGACCACCATGGACAGCGCCATCATGATCGCCTGGTTGATGCCGAGCAGCAGTTCCTTGCGGGCCAGCGGCAGCCGGGCGGACAGCAGCCGCTGCCGGCCGGTGGCGCCGAGCGAGGAGACGGCCTCCAGGACGCCGGCGTCGGCGCCGCGCAGGCCGAGCGCGGTGAGCCGGGCCATCGGCGGGGCCGCGTAGATCACGGTGGCGAGCAGCGCCGCGGGGACGCCGATGCCGAAGATCATGACGAACGGCAGCAGGTACGCGAAGGCCGGCAGCACCTGCATGGTGTCCAGGACCGGCCGCAGCAGCCGGAACATCCGCTCCGAGAGGCCGCCGGCCAGGCCGAGGGCCGCGCCCACGACGATCGAGGCGAGCACCGCGACGATCATCAGCGCGATGGTCTGCATGGTCGGCACCCACATCCCGAGCACGCCGCTGACCAGCAGCGAGATCAGCGCGGTGGCGGCGATGCGCACCCCGGCCACGCGCCAGGCGACGAGGGTGACCAGTGCGGTCACGCCGGTCCAGCCGAGCGCGAGGAGGCAGAGGTAGACGGCGCGTACGGAGACGACCACGCCGTTGGAGAGGTGGCCGAGGAAGTAGACGAAGAGCCAGTGCGAGTCGCGGTTGTCCACGATCCAGGTGCTGGCGTCGCCGAACGGGCCGGAGAGGTCGACGGTCAGCGCGTGCGGCCAGACGCCGCTCGCCCACTTGCCACTGACGAGGGGGACGAGGACCGCCGCGGCGACGGCGAGGACCAGGAGCTTGCCGAGTGCGCCGCGGCGCAGCGAGGCGGTGAGCCGGGCCGCGCGCGCGGAGGCGCCGGCCGGCGTGGTGGTGGGGCTGGTCGTGGCGGCACTCACACGCGCCCCCGCTTCGCGGTACCGGTGGGCACGTTCAGCGCGGCGGCGCGCTGCGCCTCGTGCCAGTACCGGCGGGCCGCGGTACGCAGCCCTCGCAGGGTCAGCGGCCGGGCGGCCGCGGGGCGGGCTCTGAGGTTCAGTGCCACGGGGACGGTGGGGACGGTACGGGGATGCATCAGGCGACCGCCTTTCCCTCGGCGGCGTCGCCTTCGTCGAGCCGGGCGACCACGTTGAGCAGGCAGGCGTGGTCCACGATGCCCAGGCAGCGGCCGTCCTCGACGACGCGCGCCGCGCCGCCGGAGCGGACCACGGCCTCGATGGCGTCGGAGATCAACGTGTCCGGGGCGAGCGCGGCGCCCTCCTCGGCCTCGCCGGACTCGGCGGGCCGCATGGCGCGGCGCACGGTCAGGACCTGCTCGCGCGGCACGTCACGGACGAAGTCGCGGACGTACTCGTCGGCCGGGGAGCCGACGATCTCCTCGGGGGTGCCGAGCTGGACGATCTTCCCGTCCCGCATGAGGGCGATGCGGTCGCCGAGCAGCAGGGCCTCGGCGAGGTCGTGGGTGATGAAGACCATCGTGCGGCCCTCCTCCTTGTGCAGGCGGATGACCTCCTCCTGCATGTCACGCCGGATGAGCGGGTCCAGCGCGCTGAAGGGCTCGTCGAAGAGCAGGATCTCGGGGTCCACGGTGAGCGCGCGGGCCAGCCCGACGCGCTGCTGCTGACCGCCGGAGAGCTGACCGGGCCGACGCTGCTCCAGGCCGCCGAGGCCGACCTTCTCCACCATCTCCATGGCCCGGGCGCGGCGTTCGGCCTTGCCGACGCCCTGGATCTCCAGGCCGTACGCCACGTTGTCCAGCACGGAGCGGTGCGGCAACAGGCCGAAGTGCTGGAAGACCATGGCGGCGCGGTGCCGGCGCAGCTCGCGCAGCGCGGACTTGTCCATGCCGCGCACGTCCTCGCCGTCCATCTCCAGGTCGCCGCTGGTCGGCTCGATGAGCCGGGTCAGGCAGCGGACCAGGGTGGACTTGCCGGAGCCGGAGAGGCCCATGACGACGAAGACCTCGCCCTTCTTGACGTCGAAGGTGACGTCACGGACGGCCGCGGTGCAGCCGGTCCGCTCGCGCAGCTCCTGGGCGGAGAGCTCGGTGAGGGAGGCATCCCCCGGGATCTTCTCGGCCTTGGGCCCGAAGACCTTCCACAGGTTGCGGACGGCGAAGACGGCGTCCTGCTCGGAGGCCGAACCGGCGGGCTCGGCGGGGGACTTGTCGTTGGCGGATGCGCCGATGACGGTGCCGGCCATCACGCATCACCTCCCTGGGTCGGGGTCTCGGTGAGAATTTCGGCGCACTTCTCCCCCACCATCAGCACGCCGATCATCGGGTTCACGGCGGGCATCGTCGGGAAGACGGAGGCGTCCGCGATACGGATACCGCTCAGCCCGCGGATCTTCAACTGCGGGTCCACAACGGCGAGTTCATCGTCGACGGCGCCCATCTTGCAGGTGCCGGCGGGGTGGTACACGGTGTGCGCGGCCTTGCGCACGAGCTCGCTGATCTCGGCGTCCTCGGTCACGTCCGGACCGGGGAACACCTCGCGCTTGAGCCACTTGGCGAACGGCTCGGCCTGCGCGACCTTGCGCGCCAGCTTGATGCCGTCGACCAGGGTCTGCCCGTCGTAGTCGCCCTCATCCTCGAAGTACTTGAAGTCCAGCGCGGGCTTGACCTCGGGGTCGGCGGAGGTCAGGTAAAGGCGCCCGCGCGCACGGGACTTGGGGATGTTCGGGGTCATCGACACGCCGTGCTCGGGGCGCTCGTAGCCCAGCCGCTCGGGGTTGTCGGTGAAGGGGATCTGGTAGAAGTGGAACATCAGGTCCGGGCCCTTGTGGTCCGGGTCCCGCTTCACGAAGAGGCCCGCGTCGGAGTCCATCGCGGAGTTGCCCGGGATCGGCCCGTTGGTCTCCCAGACGATGACCGACTCGGGGTGGTCGATCAGGTTCTCGCCGACGCCCGGCAGGTCGAGCTTGCACTCGATGCCCAGCGCCTCCAGGTCCTTCTTCGGACCGATGCCGGAGTGCAGCAGCAGCCGCGGGGTGTCCACCGCGCCGGCGCATACCAGCACCTCGCGGCCGGCCTCCAGGTAGATCTCCTCGCCGTCCTTGGTGCGGACGTGGACGCCCTTGGCGACGGTGCCGTCCAGCTCCAGCCGGTACGCCCAGGTCTCCAGCAGCAGCGTCAGGTTCGGCCGGTCGCCGGCCTCCATGTGCGGGTGCAGGTAGGCGACGGAAGCGGAGGAGCGCTTGTTGTTCTCCGGGTGGTAGGAGAGGTCGAAGAAGCCGACGCCCTCCTCGAAGGGCTGGTCGTTGAAGCCGACGACCTCGGGCACGCCCAGGGCGGTCTTGGTGGCCTCGATCCAGTCCGTGGCGATCTCGTTCTGGTCCTTCTTGGCCACCCGCACGATGTTGTTGCGCAGCTTGCCGAAGTACGGGTCCATCGCCTTGGCGTTCCAGCCCTTGGCGCCCGCGGCCTCCCACTCGTCCCAGTCGGACGGCAGCGGCTTGAAGGAGATCAGGGTGTTGTGCGACGAGCAGCCGCCGAGGACCTTGGCGCGGCTGTGCAGGATGTGCGAGTTGCCGCGCGGCTGCTCGGTGGTCGTGTACTCGTAGTCCAGGTCGCCGCCGAGCAGGCCGAGCCACTTGCGCAGCGTCAGCACGTCCTCGCGGTCGATGTCGCTCGGGCCGCCCTCGATGACGGCGACCGTGACGTTCGGGTCCTCGGTCAGGCGGGAGGCGATCACCGAACCTGCGGTGCCGCCACCGACGATCACGTAGTCCGCTGACATCTTCTTCGCTGCTGCGGGAGGCATGGGTAGCTCCTTGTGGTTTTTCAACGTGCGTGCGGTTGCGCAGTGCTGGAGAGCGGAGGCGCTCGGCCGGTGGGCGGGAGCGCCCGGCGTGCGCGAGCGGTGGTCGCTCTGCGGGGCTGCGGGTCCGCTGGGCCGCGTCCTTGCGGCCGGGAAATTCGGGGGGCGGGCCGGGCCTGTCACCGGGTACGGGATGCGGCCGGGCCCGCGCGGAGGGGCGGGCTGCGGGTGCCCTTGCGGGCTGCGGGTGGCCGGGCGGGCCGCGACGGTGCTGCGGCCCACCCGGTCATCGCGAGCGGGTCAGCCCGCGAACCAGCGCACCGGCTCCGGGCGCAGGTTCTCGTAGATGTGCTTGGACTCGCGGTACTCGTCCAGGCCGGCCGGGCCGAGCTCGCGGCCGATGCCGGACTTGCCCATGCCGCCCCACTCGGCCTGCGGCAGGTAGGGGTGGTAGTCGTTGATCCAGACGGTGCCGTGCCGCAGCCGGGCCGCGACCCGGCGGGCGCGCGCGGTGTCACCGGACCACACCGCGCCGGCCAGGCCGTACTCGGTGTCGTTGGCGAGCGCGACGGCCTCGTCCTCGGTGGTGAAGGTCTCCACCGTCAGGATCGGCCCGAAGGTCTCCTCGCGGACCACCTTCATGTCGCGGTGGCACTGGTCCAGGATGGTCGGCTGGTAGAAGTAGCCGCCCTCGGGGCGCGTCTCGCTGGGCTTCGGGCGGGAGCCGCCGCAGCGCAGCCGGGCGCCTTCCTTGAGCGCGGACTCGACGTACGCCTCGACCTTGTCGAGCTGCTGCTGGGAGACGAGCGGGCCGCACTCGACACCCTCTTCGGTGCCCCGGCCGAGCTTGATGCGCTCGGCGCGGCGGGCCAGCTCGGCGACGAAGCGGTCCTTGACCGAGGCCTGGATGATCAGCCGCGCACCGGCGGAGCAGACCTGCCCGCTGTGAATGAAGGCGGCGTTCAGCGCCTGGTCAACAGCGGTGTCGAACTCCTCATCCGTGGCACACGCGTCGGCGAACACCACGTTCGGGTTCTTGCCGCCCAGCTCCAGCGCGATCTTCTTCGCACCGGACACCGCGGCCGCACCGGCCTTGGTACCGCTGACCAGACCACCCGTGAAGGAGAAGAGATCCACGTCCGGGTGCTCGGCCAGCCGCTGCCCGACGGGCACGCCGGCGCCGGTGACGATGTTCGCGACGCCCTGCGGCAGCCCGGCCTCCACCAGCAGCTTCACCAGGTGCACGGTGGACATCGGCGTGACCTCGCTGGGCTTGATCACGAAGGTGTTGCCGGCCGCGATCGCCGGGGCGACCTTCCAGCTGGCCTGCAGCAGCGGATAGTTCCAGGGCGTAATCATCGCGCACACGCCGACCGGCTCGTACACGACGACGCTGTGCACGTCCTCGCTGCCCGCGTCGACGACCCGCCCGCCGCTCTCGTTCATCACCAGGTCGGCGAAGTACCGGAAGGCGTTGGTCACGTCGTCGACGTCGACACGGCCCTCCTCCAGCGTCTTGCCGGTGTCGCGGCTCTCGATGAGCGCGATCTCCTCGCGGTCCCGCTGCAGCAGGTCGGCGACCCGGCGCAGCAGCGCGGCCCGCTCGGCCGCCTGCGTACGGGGCCACTCCCCCTGCCCGCCGTCGAAGGCGCGCTTCGCCGCGGCGACGGCCGCGTCCACGTCCTCGACGCCGCCTTCCGACACGGTGGCGAACACCGTCGCATCGGCGGGGTCGAGGACCTCCCGCGTGGCGTCGGATGCAGCACTACGCCACACCCCGTCTACGTGAATGGTCTCGGTTGCCGACACGTCCGCTCAGCCTTCCACTTCCACTTGCCGTTCTGTGCCTGCCGGTTCTCACCAGCAACGTCGACCCCTCCCCCTTTATCCGCTCCTCATGCGCAAAACTTCACGGAAGGTGACCGGTGTCACGGAACCGCTAAGGAAATGGCAGCCTTTGCCCTGTTTTGGCAGATGCGTGCGCTATACAGCGGGGTGCTAACGCCCCACCCGCACTGCCCGGCTCGACGACCGCCCCCGGCGTCGCCCGTACAGGTCCGGTCACCGGGGGTCACCGCCTGGCGACCGGGTTCGAGCGGGGGGAAACGTGGTGGCGTAGTGGGCGGGGTCCGCGCACGTTCTCGCAGCCCGCTCAGCGGCTCCTGAGTCCGGTGACGAGCAGTCCCGCGCCGTTGTTCCGGGTGACGAAGAGCCCCGAGTTCTTCAGGGCCTGGAGCGGCAGCTCGGTACCGATGGGCAGGGCCTCGACCGTTCCGTCGGCGGCCCGCACCTCGGCGACGGTGCCTTCCGTGTCGGCGGACGGCACGCCGCCGTAGGCGGTGCCGTCGTCGCGGATCGCACGGATCAGGACGCTCTTGCGGCTCTCGTCGCCCGCGAGGCAGGTGCCCTTGCGGTCGCGGGTGTCGAAGAGGACGGGACCGTAGGCCACGTACCGGCCGCTGGGCGATGCCACGACCACGGGATCGTCCGGGCCGTTCCCCAGATCGTAGTCCGGGTCAGCACACGCGGTGCTCGCCTGGATACGGCCCGTCTTCGTGTCGTGCACGGACCAGATGCTGTCGTCCGATGAGTCCTCTCCCTCGGGGACCCATCGGGCGACGAGACGGGTGCCGATCACGCCGACCACTTCGCCGTTGCGCTTGCCGTCCGCGCGGAGGGGACCGGCGGAGGCTCCGTCCGGGATCACGTCCTGGCTGCTCCACTGCCCCGGCGCCTCGAAGCCGCCCCTCAGGTCGTTGAAGGCGACCGGGCCGTCGGCGCCGACCGCCGCGACCCGAGCCGGACACTTGTCGCCGTCGCAGTCGACACCCAGCCCGGTCCCGTTGCCGTAGCTCGTGACCTTGCCGGTCTCCATGTCCACCGAGGCGCCGTACGTCGTGTAGCCGTCCCAGGTGATGAGGAGCCCGGCGCCGCCGTCCCGGACCCGAAGGTCGTCGGGATCGGCGCTGACGATGGGGTCACTGTCGTCGTTCTTGAGGGGCACGGAGACCCGGTGCGCCGGGGTGACGTTCTTGCCGGAGGCGTCGACGGGGAAGATCTCCAGCTCCACGACCTCCCTGCCGCTGTTCAGTTCGTCCCTCCCCCGGACGCCGTGGCCCCAGGCGACCACGTAATCGCGGTCACCCTGGTGCACCGTCGTCACACCGGGCAGCTCCGGCTCATCGCTCTGGAACGAGCTGGCCTCGTTCACCTCCGACAGGGGCGTCGGAGGACTCCACGGCTTGCCGGTCCACTCGACGGTGCCGGTGGCGGCGTTCCTGACCTGGACCGCATAACCGGTCTCGTCGATCACTGTCAGGTAGGCGACCCGGTCGGACTGCGGCGCCACCGCCACCGGTACGGCCTTCGCGCTCTCCGGGAGCCAGGTGAGCTTCTGCTGCCATCCCTCGCGGCTCTTGTAGCCGGAGGGCGCGGTGATCTCCGTGATCGGTTCGGCCGTCGCGCCGCCCTGCTCCTTCTTCCCGTCCTTGCCGGTCTCCTTCGCCGGGGTGGAGCTCCCGCTGCCGCACCCGGCCAGGACCGCTCCGGCCAACACCACACTCAACAGCGCCTTTGCGCTACGCACGAACGTCCTCGCTTCATCGGATGACTCGGTCAGCGGAATCGTGACGGGCCCGGTGGGCGCCGCCGGGGTGTACGGGCCGCGACGGGCGGCGGGGGACGGGAAGGCGGATCCGGCCGGAGCCGGGAAGCGGGTTCGGCCGCCCGCCCCGGGCCGTGTTCCTCCTCGTGGAGCAGGTGCGCGGCGACGGCGAGCGCTTCCTCCAGCGTGGCGAAGAGGGCTCTCGGCGGGGTGGACTCCCCGCTCGCCGGCGAGCCCACCGACACCCGCCACAGGCCGTGCGCGTTCTCCACGACGACGGTGCGTCCGCCGTGCCGCAGCTCGATGAGGACGCCGCCGGCTTGCCCTTCCCGCACCTCGGCGACCGATGCCCCGCCCGCGACCCTGTGGACGGTCGCGGCGATCCGACTCAGGTCTGTCCGGCGCATCCGGCCCCCTCGCTCCCGTACCCGGTCACCCGTCGTACGCGTCGACCTCCGGTGCGGCCTTCGCCCGGTGCGCCCCGGCCTTGCAGCCGGCGAACGGGCCGGCGGGGTCGCGCAGTTCGAGCATGGTGGGGCCGAGGTGATCACGGTGCCACACCGCGGGCCCACTGGCCCCCGAAGCGGGGTCGGTGAGCTCCTGCCACGCGAGCCACAACGCGTGCAGCCGGGCCACCGCCTCCGCGTGTTCCCACCAGCGCGGGCACCACGGCGACTGGGAGCGGGCCTCGCGGCCGTAGACCGGTACGAGCAGGCCGTTGACCCACAGGGCGAGGCTCCGCAGTTCCTCGGCGTACTCGTCGCCCTCCAGGTAGAGGATGAAGGGCGGGGCCTGCATCTCGGCGCCGCCCACCCCGCCGTCGAACGTCTGTGCCGTCACGGTTTCTCCATCACGATCTGCGCCGCACGCGCCGTCATCGCCTGCGACTCTGCTTGCGCCGCTGCCTGGATGCGCTCGGCGCCCGGCTCCTTGAACCACGGCCGCAGCCGGATCAGCGCAGGCCGGATACCGGTCGCCAGCAGCAGCGCCGTGCCCTTCGGCAGCGCGCGGATCCGGTCGACCGGCATCACGCGCTCCTGCCGGTACGACGTCGAACGCGTCCGGCCGTCCTTGCTGCGGGAGATGCTCACCGTGCTCACGTCGTGCTCGCCCACCAGCTTGGAGACCTTCTCCACGAAGTCGGCGTCGTCCAGCCCCGCACCCAGCAGCTTGATGGTCGCGGCGCTCCACAGCGCGTCCATGCCCGCCTCGCCCCACACCCGGCTCCCCTGCCGGTAACTCTGCAGCAGCGTCACGACGTTGATGCCGCGCGAGCCGAAGTGCGAGTACAGGTCGGGCAGATCGGAGATGCGGCAGACGTTGGCCGCCTCGTCCAGCACCGCGGTCATCGGCGGGTCCAGCCGGCCGCCCTGCCGCTCCGCCGCGACGGCGCCCGCCCGCATCACCGAGTCCGCCAGGGCCGCGATGACCCCGGCGGCCGAGCCACCGCCGTCCTTGGAGAGCAGGTACAGGGTGTCGCGGCTGAGCGCGTGCCGCTGGGGCGAGAACTGCGCGACCTTCGGGTCCGGGGTCACCCACGCCGAGATCCTGGGGTCCAGCAGGCAGGAGACGCACTGCCGGGCCGTCTCGAAGATGCCGTCCCGCGTCTCGACCGCACCCTGGATGGTGCCCTGCAGCTGCGCGGCGAGCGCCGGCATCTGCGCGTCGTTGAGCAGGTCGATCGGCGTGCGGTCGGCCGGATCGGCCAGCCAGCCCAGCAGCTCGGTCACCTGCCGCCCGCCACGGTTCGCGGCGTGCAGCAGCGCGGTCAGGGTGTTCTGGGCCGCGGAGATCCAGAAGTCCTTCTTCGAGGCGTCGTCGTTGACCGCGCCCACGAAGTGCCCGGCCAACCGCATGGCCCCTTCAATGGTGGACGCCTCCGCCAGCATGTCCCACCACATGGTGCGCGGCGTGTGGGCGATGCCCTGCGGGTCGAACGTCCACACCGTCCCGACGCGCTCCCGCTCGGCCTTCGTGACCGTGTAGACGTCGGCCTTGTTGGACGTCAGGATCACCGGGCCGCGGGCACGCAGCGTACGGGGGACGGCGATCCCGGTCGACTTTCCGGACCGGGGCGCCATCAGGTGCAGCTCCACGTCCTCGTACGAGGAACGCAGCTCCGGGCCGTTCGGTTCGAGATTGCCCAGCAGGTTGCCGGTGTCGTCGGGGTCCAGCTTGCCCGTCTTCGGGAGCGAGGGGCGCAGCGAACGGGCCTTGGCCGCCGCCTCCTTGGGGAGCAGCACCGCCAGCTCCCGCTTCCCGGCCAGCGCCTTCGGCTTGGCCACCCGGCGACGGACCGCCGTGATCAGCAGAACGATCAGGAGGATCGCCAGGAGGAAGAGCACGACGATGCCCGCGACGACCGCGCCCACCGGGGCGTCCGGCCACAGCGCGGACGGGCCCTGCTGCACGAGGTCGACCATGGACCTCAGGGAGAACGGCGGCGGATTCCAGCCCGCGCCGGACACGGCGGCGCCGAGCGTGCCGCCGAACCATGCGCCGAAGAAGGCCAGGAAGCAGAAGGCGGCGACGGCGACGATCACCCAGGGGAGCACATCATCGGCTCCCGTGCCGCCCTTCCGTCCCCCCGTGTACGGCTTGCTCATCCCCGTGCCCCTATGTCTTCCACCGGATTTCCGGCCCCGACCCAACGGGTGTTGGTGTTGTGGAGCTCGCGCTCGGTGTCGGTGATGGCCACCCGGATCGGGATGCCGGGCCGGCCGCCGACCTTGATCAGGAAGCGGCCACGGCCCGGTGGTTCCTCGTTCCCGCCGGTGCCGGCCCAGCCCGGCGGTGAGGACCAGGACGACACCAGATCGATCTCGCGTTCCGAGAGCCCGACGATGTTGCTGAGGTCCTGCATCTCCGCCTTGGGCAGACCGGCGCAGACCACCATCCCGGCCCGCTCGACGAAGCCCCGCGCCTTGGCCCGGTCTGCCTCGCTGCCCAGCGCCTCCGCGTCCTTCAGCGTGTGCGTGATCTTCGCGTCACCGAGGCCCAGCGAACGATTCAGGCGGGTCAGCGCGTCGATCCGTTCCACGATGCCGGACGCCGCGCGCAGCGGCCGCCACAGCTCGTCGAGGACCGTGAAGAACCAGCGCCGCGGCGCCAGTCCGGCGTCGGAGAGGGCGTGCGCGGCGGCGACCGTGCCGAGCCCGTCCGACCACGCCGCGAGCATCGCCGCGGCCGTCAGCTGGGTGTCCGCCTCACCGATGCGCGAGATGTCGATGCACACCGCCGGCGCGTCGGGGTTGATCCGGGTCGAGGTCTCCGAGGCGAAGGTGGAGCCCAGCGGACCGTCCAGGATGCCCAGCAGCGATCGGTGCAGCGGGTCGACGGCCTCCCGGTAGCGGGACATGTCACCGCGGTCCAGCGTGACGGCACGTACCCGGTCCGGGCCCTCGTCGAGTACCCGGAGCAGGTCGGGCAGGAGCGGCGCACGCCCCGTCGGCGTCCGTTCCCGGAGATGGTGCAGGCATGCGGAGACCACCGACATCTCGTGGTCGCCCATCGGCTGCCCGCGCACGATGGTGATCAGCGCGGCGACCATGTTGAGGACGCGGCCGTGCGCTTCGGACGTGAGCGCCCGCCCGGCCTCGCCGCCCAGTCGGTCCGCCGCCTCGCCCATCGCGCCGGGATCGAGGACGTTGATGCCGCCGACCCCGCGGCCGATGGAGATGACCTGGCCGCCCAGCGCCCGCACCGTGTCGGCGTAGTCCGGCTTGAGGTCGCCCAGGACCAGCGGCACGACACCCGTCGCGGCCAGGCCGATGAGCATGCGGTTGACCAGTGTCGACTTCCCCAGGCCCGGCATGCCGAGCATGAAGAGGGACGGGTTGGAGATGTACCGGGCCCGGGTGAACCACGAGATGGGGTCGCCGCAGACGGTCGCGCCGGTGTGCAGATGCTGGCCGAGCGGCACGCCGGTCATGGGGGCGCCGGAGCCGGCCGCGAAGGGCCACAGGCCGCAGGCCTGGACGGTGGTGGCGCGCCACATCGTCGGCGGGTCCATGTGCGCGACCTGGCCGCCGCCGGGACCGTACCAACCACGCGCCGGCGCCATCGGCGTGCGCGGAGCGCGGGCCTGGGGCTTCTTCTTGCTCACAACGCCTCCCGGATCTCGCGCGGGATGAGCGTGTGCTCCCAGGGCAGGATGCCGACGGGCAGCGTGCAGGTGAAGGCCGACGCCTGCATACGGTCCGCGGGGCGCATCAGCACGCGCGAGGACGCCTGGAGGTTCCGTACGGTCGTGGCGGCGTCGGCGAGCTGCTCCTCGCTGTCGACCGTCACCGTGAGCATCAGCGAGAACTCCACCAGACCGGCACCCGAGGCCTCCTCGGCGGCCGTCTGCTCGGCGGCCCGCATCTCGTTCGACGCACGCGCCTGGACCAGGCCCCTCCCGGAGGAGGCGGTGAAGTGGGCGTTGCGCCGGTCGGACTCGACGATCCGCGCCGAGGTGGCCGGGTCGATCGGGCGGTAGACCAGGCACACCCGCTTGCGCCGCGTCCCCGGCGCCGGCTCCAGCAGGCCGCGCAGCACGTTGGAGCGCACGGTCCCGCGCGGCGCGAGGGTGAGCAGCCAGCTGCGGGAAACCCCGGAGTCGTGCTGATAGGAGGTGACCGACTCGATGGCCGAGGCCGGCCCGGCGTCCTCCCATTCGAGCCCGGTGGACTTGTTCTCGGCGCGTGCGGAGAGGACGTCCGGCGCGATCGCCGGGTCGTACGCGACGCGTACGGTCTCCGCAATCTGCTCGGCCGACAGCGGGTAGGCGGCGCCGCCGCCCGCGGCGACCAGACCGGACAGCAGGCCGGGCAGGCGTATCGCCAGGTCGGTGACGACGGTTTCGGGGTCACGGCGAGTGCCCACGGTCCCGTACGTCAAGGTGACGTAGGTGTGCATCTCCGAGGACGCGGACGGATAACGCTCCACGACCTCCTCCATCACCGCACGGGCCGCGGCCGGCGCGGTCGGCGAGAGCCGGGGCAGCACCTCGGCGGCCAGCCGGGTCCCCGTGTCGGGCGCGGTCTCCACCACCACGGACGCGCCCCGCAGGCCCGGCTCGTGGGAGAGCCTGGCCAGCCAGTCGCCCCAGGAGGCCACCCAGATGTCGATCTGCTCGCCGTCGATCAGCGAGCCACCGTCGGGCTCACAGGCGAGCACCACCGTGTAGAGGTTGCGCCCGGGGTGGTGCAGGACGCCGAAGGGCCGGTCGTACGCGTCCCTCCCCTCCCGCATCTTCACCCGGGCCAGCAGCCCGGGAGGAGAGAAGCGCCCGCCCGGCCGCTGCGACAGCGGACCGGAGACGTAGATGTGTGAGCCTTTGGACTTCCTGCGCATCCAACCGATCCGAACTGCGAGCAGCTGATAGATGTTCCGGCCGTCCACGGTGCGGACGGCTACCGGCGCGACCACCAGGAACAGTGGTACGAGCACGGTGATCGCGGCCATGAGCGAGATCAGGGACGCCAGCAGGACGACGACCAGCCCGCCGAACGTGGCGACCGTGCCGAGCAGGCCGAGCGGTCCCAGCCCCGGCCTTCTGGGGCGCCGCCAGTTCCCGTACGTGGGACGCGCGACTTCGGAAGCCATGCGATTCCTTTCAAAGAGTCCCTGCGACGCGGGGGAGCACGGTGCGCTCCCCTTCCCCGGCCGCAGCCGACGGGATGGCGTCAGCCGGTGCGGCCGGGGCGGGCCTGCGTCGTGGGCCCACTACTCGTTGTGTCCCTTGTTGCCGTCGTTGTCGCCGAGGGAGTTGACCACTTCGCTGGCTGCCTGAACGCCGGTCTGCACGGCAACTGCGGCTGCCTGCACGGCCGTCGCGGCACCGGCCGTCGCCGCACCGCCTGCGGCCGACGCCGCACCGCCCCCGGCAGCCCCCGCACCGCCACCGGCCGCGCCACCGCCACCCGCGGACGCACCAGCGCCGCTGGAGGGCGAGCCCTTGGGCGCACTGGAGGCGCCACCGCCACCGCCACCGCCCGCTCCGGCACCACCGCCGCCACCGCCACCGCCGACGCTGCCGCCGGCGATGCTGACGGCACCGGTCGCGATGTTGTTGGCGGCACCGATGGCCACGGAACCACCGGAGGTGTCCCCCAGAGCCGCGGTCGCCGGGACGACGAGCTTGAGCAGGGCGGGCAGCGCGAAGATCCCCAGAATCAGTACACCCAGGCCGGCGATGATCTGGTTCAGGTCACTGGTGTCCTGGGTCATCGCCGTACCGGCGTAGAAGATGAGCGCGGCAGCGGGCTTGTACAGCAGCCAGGCGGCCAGCCAGCCGATGTGCTTCTTCCACCAGCCGCTCCCCCACCCCGTCATCGAGGCGGCAGCGGACAGCGGCAGGGTGCCCACCAGCATCACGAGGACACCGATACGCAGATACATGAGAATGATCTGGACCGTGACCGCCAGCACCGCGAGCAGGCCGAGGATGATGACGAGACCGGGACTGGTCGCAGCCATCGGCACGAGCGCACCGACCAGCTGCGCACCGTTCTTGCCGATGTGGGCCTGCTTGTAGATGTACCCGGCATAGTTGTCCGAAGCGACCGTGAGCGCTTGCATGGCGGTGACCGACACGCCGGCCACCAGGACCACACGCCACATACCGTGGAACGCCTGCTGCATCGACTGGCCCTTACGGTCCAGCGCCATGCGGATCGCGGCAATGAGCAGGGAAGCGACGGCAACGTAGCCCACGAGCCAGTTGAGCTGGTCCTGGATCTTGTTGATCGGACTGTGCCCGCTGTAGGCGCCCTGGGCGTCCACCGACATCCACATGCCGTTCAAGGCGTGCATGACCGAGTCGACGGCGTTGCCGATGGCTTCGGCAAAAGCGCGTACGGCACCACCGAAGGCGGACTTCGCTACGGATTCAGCGCCGCCGGCGACCTTGTCTGCTCCCCAACTGATGGCGTCCTTGCCGCAGTTGACGGGGTGTGCGATGCACTTCCCGAAGCCCATGTCACTTGCCCCACTTCACGAAACCCTCAGGACCCGACGTCTGCGAGAACCCGCTGTAGGGGGAGCCGTTCGGCTGCGCGTCGACCTTCCAGTCCCCGTCGAGCCACTTCAGTGACACAGAGCTCGTGGCGTACTCGTCACCGATCTTGAGCAGGATCTGGACGGTGGCCTGCTCCTTTGAGTACGTCAGGACGGAGAACCCGTAGAAGTTGCCCCCGGACTCCGCAGTGCTGTTACGGGGGTCGTCCTTCTCCTTGGCCCGTTCGCTGATCAGTTTGTCGCGCGCGGCGCCGGGGACGAACTGCTTCTCCACCACGTCACGCCACCCGGGATACGGCAGCTTGTCCGTGATGGCGTTCACCGCGAGGGCGGCGCCCATGGGGCTGTGGGAGTAGCACGACCACACGTTGCCGTCGAACTTCTTCGGGCCATAGGTCTCCGAGACCGGTACCGGGACACTGCCGTAGCTCTTCCACAGCATGTCGGCCGGCGCCTTCGTCGGCTTCTCCTGATCACTGTCGTCCGTCTTGCACCCGGCCGGACGGCCATCGGCACCGGCATCGCCACCGCCGTCCTTGGTCGGTGACGGCGCGGCATGGGACGGCGAATCGTCACTCGGTGCCGGGTCCGAGCCCCCGCGTGTCACGAGCGCGAAGACGGCAAGTACCACCACAGCGAGCAGGAACACCGCCGAGATGATCCAGCCTCGCTGCTGCCAGAACGGCTTCTCCCACTCGCCACTGGCCCCGGAACGCTTACCCATGGGTTGACTCCCTTTCGCTTCGTCAGAAGACGAAGTTGACCAGCGGTCCGGCGGTGGCGACGAGGACACAGCCGCCCAGCACCATTCCGAGGCGTCCCATGTGCTCGGAGCCCTCGCCCCGGCGCATCGACATCGCCATCATGGCGCCGGTGATGAGCACACCCGCCACACCCGCCGCGGTGCCCGCCCAGGCCACGATGCCGAGCACCGTGTCCACCTTCGAGGTGAGCTCCGGCGGGGCGTCGCTCTTCGGCTGCGGGACACCCCCGTCAGCCAGGTATCGGTACACGTCTGTCATCTTCACGGCTTTCTCCTTATTTCGTTTTTTCCGGGACGCGCGCCCGCGCCCACGAGTGCTTCGAGTCGACGGGGTACGAGATGCGATATCCCGCCCGCGCATTCACAGCTCACCAGCAAGCGCGCATGCTCACGGGTGAGTTCGGTTGCTAAAGAATGAAGTTCACGATGGGGCCCGCGGTGGCCGCGATGACGCAGGCTCCGAGCACGGTGCCGAGCTGGACCATGTGCTCCTGCCCCTCGCCCTGGCGGATCGACAGCGCCATCTTGGCCCCGACGATCAGCAGCCCCATGACACCCGCCGCGGTCGCCACCCAGGCCACCATGCCCATCACGGTGTTGATGGGGCCCGTCACGTTCGCAGGCGGTCCCGCAGCCAGAAATGTCGTCACAGTTGCCTCACATCTACTGAACGGAGTGCCCGACAAGGCGCGCCAGGGACAGGAGTTCACGGGGGATCGAGCCATCGAGCTTCGCGCCGGTGCGCCAAGCCGCGATCCACGGCACACGGTGCACGGCCACCGCGGACCCCAAGATCTTGATCCGCTGCTGAAGTTCGCGCGGCAGTCGTCCGGGAGCATCGGCGACGAGCACGACCGCCCCGATCTGGAGCCCCGTGGGTTGTTCACCACGACGGAACAGGTCCAGCGTCTGCGACACCCCGGTCAGCCCCGCCGCGTGCGTACGCGCGACGAGCAGGAGCGTGGCGGGCTCGCCTCGTGACGGGTCCGGCCAACGCTGACCGACGTCCGCACCGCCGAACAGGGTGGCCAACGTGGTGGCGCCGGCGCCGCCGTGGACGTTCACCCAGGAGAACTGCTGCGGCGTGGCCTGCTGTTCGGGCGCAGCCTGGCGTTCGGCGGACGAGGCGTCTCCCTCGCCGACCACTGGCCCACGGACCCAGATTTCGGGCCCGAAGGGCACTTCTCCCACATTCCCCCGCACCGTTCTTCTCCCCCGTAAAACCAACTTTTCCGACCCATTCGGGCGGCCGTGGTGCTTACTGGCCACCCAAGTCGGCGTTGCGCAACGGGATGACGTTGGTTCAGTCGATACCCGCGTGGTGCATGATGCCAGCAGCGCTAAGGTGTGCGCTACCCAGGGATCTGCAAGCACGGGGGGATGCATGTCACGGGGCGGAGGCGCGGTCGCATGGGCTATCGGCGGTGCGGTCGCTGTGGTTTTTGCACCTGTTGTCCTGTTCATGGGCATGGCCGGTGGGGGCGAGGATGATCCAGACCTGCCGACCGGCGGCAACGGATCTCTCAACAGCAAGCAGGTACCGGCAGAATACGTGCCGTGGGTTCTCAAATCCGGTGCACAATGCCCCGAGATCGGACCGGCCGTGATCGCCGCGCAGATCGAGGCGGAATCGGGCTGGAACCCAAAGGCCGTATCACCCGTGGGCGCCGAAGGCCTCTCGCAGTTCATGCCCGGCACCTGGAAAACCTGGGGCCGCGACGACGACCACAGCGGCAGCATTTCCCCGTACGACGCGGGGGACGCCATCATGGCCCAGGGGCGTTACGACTGCGCGCTGGCGAAACAGATCAAACCGTACGCGAAAAGCGGGAACGTCCTGGATCTGGCGCTGGCCGCCTATAACGCCGGCCCCGGCGCGGTCCAGAAATACGGCGGCATGCCGCCGTACGACGAGACAACGGCCTACGTCGCACGCATCAAATCGCTGATCGCCAAATACGAGCAGGCCACCGGCGGCGGCGCCGAGATTCCGGCCGGGCAGAAGATGGCGATGCCGGTACGCGGCAACCCGCCGGTCACCTCGCCCTACGGCATGCGCATGCACCCGACGCTGCACGTACGCAAGCTCCACACCGGCATCGACTTCGGGGCCCCGATGGGCACCCCGATGCGCGCGGCGCTGAAGGGCAAGGTGACCTTCGCCGGCTGGTCGACGGGGTACGGCAACCGCGTGGTGATCTCGCACGGCACGATGGACGGCAAAAAGGTGTCGACCACCTACAACCACATGTCCGCCATCAACGTCCATGTCGGGCAGGAGCTCAATACTGGTGACCAGGTGGGGGCGGTGGGTTCCACGGGCTTCTCCACGGGTGCACACTGCCACTTCGAGGTGCAGGTGAACGGCAACTACGTCGATCCGGCCCCGTGGCTGGGGCTCAAGAAGTGACGGCGACACTGGGAAACGGGGGTTCGAGGTGAAGACCATGACGGCGGCCGCCGGCATGATGCGGCGGGCGGGCCTGGCCGCGGCCGTGGCCGTGAGCCTGGCCGCGCTGGCGGGCTGCGGGCTCCCCGGTCTCGAACGCCCCGAGCAGAAGGTGAAGCCGACGCAGCCCACGTTCGCCGAGAAGGCCCCGCTGCCGTCGGCCTCGCCGCTCGGCCCCGACGCGCACGTGCCCGAGCCGCCGAAGCCGGACCGCCACGACGCGACGGCCGTGGCCAAGGCGTGGGCACTGGTGGCCTACAGCTACGACACGAAGTACGACGTGAGCCCCCACGACGCGATCCTGCGCGCCATCCCGTACCTGACCAGTAAGAAGGCCAAGGACGAGCGCAGCTACCGGCCCGCGGCCGGGGCCGGCAACGAGTGGAACACCTGGGCGAAGCACAAGGCGTGGACCACGGTGAAGCTCCACCTGGAGGTGGACGGCGACGCCCCGGCCGACACGCCCACCAAGGCCCACCGGCAGATCTCCGTCTCCGGCACGGCGACCGGCCGCGACGACTGGAAGGGCGTGGGCCCGCGGGTACAGGCCTTCGTCACGCTCGTCCGCACCAGCACGAAGGGCGACTGGCAGGTCAGCCGCGTCGACGCGGTCCCGGCAGCGGTCGTCCCGAGCGCGCCACCGTCCTCGGCGGGGCAGGATTGAGAATCCGCTTTCCGACTCACTTCACGACGACGATGGAGAAAAGAATGACGGCAGAATACGAGTACTTCATCGAGGCCCATGAAGAGCCGTGGGTGCATCGCACCATCGAAATTCTGTGGCGGCGACCTGTGGTCACCGAGGACTGGGAATACCTGTCCTTCTTCGACTGGGAATGGCACCCGGCCGGACCGAGCCACAAGGTGTCGAGGGGACCGAAGTCGCAGGCACTGACGCCGGTGCCGTCCGAGCGCGCCGTGGAGCTGGCGGCGGACCGCGGGCGGTGGGCCCTGTACTGGGCGGTGTACCGCGACGAGCCTGAACCGGACGAGCGGCCCAGCGAAACCGCTCGCGGTGTCGTACGCCGCAAGTACAGCATGGAAACCGGACGCGACGAGGTGTTCGGCCGAGGCAGGGCGTGGGTGCCCACGGAGGCAATCTTCGACTTCCACAATGCGGGGCCGCACGACGCGTCACCGCTGGTACCCATCACCGCGCGAGAAGCGGATGACATTCTGTTCAGGCTCCTCGGCGTACAGGGTGCCACAGCGCTGTGAACGACCAGATCGGTTGGCGGGGGAGCGCCGAGAAGGGCGAAGCGCATCTGACGCTGTCCGCCGCGGATGATGCACTTGTGCAGGCTGCCTGGCAGCAGGCCGAGGCTATGCGGCCTGCCTTTGACACCATGATGCGGGAGATCCGTGACCGGACGAACGAGCGGGGGAGCCAGCTCCCCGGCGACCGTCTGTCCGACGGGGTGGCCGAAGTCGACTATTCGCTGAAAACGCTGGAATCCCTGCGTGGCAAAGTCGCCCGTGAGCTCGACAAGGACCTCGCAAAGAGCACGGCGGATGTTCTCGCCGACATGAAGGATCTCAATCGGTACACCCTGCTCTTCGAGGCCCAGTCGTACACGCGCGGCGTACAGGAAACGTTCCAGGAGCTGCGAGCCCGCGGGTTCGAAGAAATAAAGGCGCAGAACACGTGGACCGATCCCGTCTACAAAGGCATCAACAGCGCCTGGGAGCACCCCGGATCCGGTCAGCGCATCGAACTCCAACTTCACACCCCGGATAGTTTCCGAGTGAAGATGGAGAACCATGCACTGTACGAACTCTCCAGGTCCGGGACGTTCAAGGCTGAGTTCGGCCTGACGGGTGCCGGCCCCTACATTGACGCGGCCAACCAGCTGCAGAACGAGCGGTACCAGACGTGCCGCGAAGTCAACGGTGAAAGACTGCCGATTGAAATTCCCGACGGGCACGAGCAGTTGGCGCCACCTTTCGCCCGGGTCGAGCTGCAGGGCATCGCCCAGGAGTACCACCTCGCCGCCGTGCGTGAGCGCGCCAATGCGATCGCTCCGAACTCAGCCCAGAGTCCGGCCAGTTCTGTCACGCAGAACCCGGCCACGCAACAGAACATGTCCGTAGCTCAACTCGCGGAGATGAAGGGGGGAGTCAAGGCCACGACCACCGGGCTGCCCGGGCAGGGTGCTCAAGCGCCAAGCACGCAGGCTCAGTCGGCGTCGAGTACGCAATCGAGCACGCAAACCAGTGCGTCGGGGCAGGCGGTGAATCCGGCTGCCGGTCTGGCGCGCCAGCGTTCTGCCCGTGGGAACGCGCAGAACAGCGGGAACACCGCGGCGCAGGGGCCGGCCGCGCAGCAGAACACCGCGCGCCCGCGGCAGCTGCCCCAGCAGAACAACAACAATGGCCGTGGCCGGGGCCACTGATGAACCGCTGAGTGACAGCTCGAAGTTCATGTCCACGGCGAGACCCTGAGTGAGTGCGATATGCCAAGATTCCGCCGCAGTGAGCGGAAACCGGCTGCTGAGCAAGGCCAGCAGCCGGCGCCGACTCCGTTCGAAGTGCTGATCACCGAGAACGGTGACTGCACGGTCGGCGGTATGCCCGTGTCCCCCGCCGGGGACGAGGCGCTGCACGATGCGGTGCTCAACTACCTGTACCGGCTGGCCATGGCCACCGGGCACCCGGTACGGGCCTTGGTGCACGACGCTCGCAGTGGCTATCTCACCCCGATCGAGGTGCAGACGGACGGCTCCAGCCACTTCGCCGGGGCGCCGGAGCAGGTGGCACCGCCGGCAGCGGCGTCGACAGCAGCACCGGCGCAGAGCTCCGCTCCCCCGCAGGCGCAGGCGCAGAGCTCCGCTCCCCCGCAGGCACAGGCGCAGAGCTCCGCTCCCCCGCAGGCGCAGGGGCAGAGCTCCGCTCCCGCAGAGGCGCAGGCGCAGATGCCGGCGCCCGCTCCGGCCCCACCCCCGCCCCCGGCCCCCGAAACGCAGGCGCGGCCGCATCCGCAGCAGATCGAGCAGCAGGGCGCGGCACCCACCGGACAGCCGGTGGAGCGGATACCGGAGCCGGCTCAGCACGTGCCGGTCGCCGATCCCCGTACGGCCGCCGCCGGGCAGCCCGCGCAGCCCGCGCCCGCCGCGTACGGACCGTCGGCGGGGCACGGCGTGCCGGCTCAGCAGCCGGCGCCCAGGCCGGGGGCCACCGCGCCGCCCAGCATTCCTCCCGCGCTCGCGGACGCCGTCACCCGCATCAATGACGCCGTCCAGCTCGGGCGCCTGGAGTTCGCCGCGGCCACGGCGAACAGCGCGCTCAGCACCGCGGTGCAGGAGTTCGGCGTCGGGCACCCGTACGTGCTGCACCTGCAGGAGCTCTTCGCGCACATCGCCTACCTGGCGCACGACAGCGTGAAGTCCGTGGCCATCTACCTCGACGTCTTCGACCATCGGTACAAGCAGAACGACCCGACCGCCTACGACACGTTCATGCGCGCGGCCAAGGCCTGGTCGTCCATCAGGGACCCGCAGCAGGGCCTGGTCTACGGGCAGCAGCTGATCAATACGTGGATCGAACTCGCCCGGCCCGGCGGCCCGGCCGCTGCGGACGGGGACAAGATCGAGGCGGCTCAGAAGAGGCTGACCCGGCTCGCGCAGCATGTCGCTCCCCCGGGACAGCCACCGGCATAGGCAACGAACCCGCAACTCGGGCAGCGCGGCGTCCCGGCCGTCGCGTCTTCCCGTGAACTCGACCCGCCGGGGCTGCCGCGGAGGACAGGCGATGGACCCCAGGGTGCACACACCACAGCACGGGCCCCGGCCCGCGGACGAGCAGCCGCGCCGGAACCGGCTCGGACAGCAGGAACGTGAGCGGGCCGAGCAGCCCGCCAAGGCGGAGCGCGAGCGGACAGCGGCGGCGCGTGAGCGCTCACCGCGCGCCAGGGTCGACGTCTACGTGAACGAGTACTCGGGGACGGTCACCTGGCGCACGCGCATGACGCCGGCCGAGAGGCGTTACCGGGCCGCTTCAGGGCCGGCGGCACGGCAGCGGCCGTCCGACGGCGAGCGCCGGCGTGCCGAGTCCGCGGCGCTCCGCTCGGTCGGTGTCGACCCCCGGCGCAGCAGGGGCAGCGGTGCCGTGCCCATTCCCGCCCATCCCGCCACCGTGCTGGCCGCCACGCACGTGTCTGTGACCGATATGACACCGGGGCAGCTGAGCAGCCATATGGCGCGGGTCAGCGCCCTGCGGTCACAGCTGCAAGCAGACACCGCGCGGGCCGGCCGCATGCCGACGAGCAGCGCCGCCCGGCTGCGCTCGGGCCTCGACGCGACACGGGTGCATTCGCTGCGCGTGGAGCGGGCCTCGTCGGCACGTGAACTGGCGCAGCGGCACCAGCAACCCCGTCATCTGCGGACCGACCAGCGGCAGCGGGGGCCCGCTCAGCGGTGAGTCCACGCGCGGGCCGTCGGCCCCGGGGCACGGCACGGCCGTGCGGCCCACCCGCGAGGGGTGGACCGCACGGCCGCTGTGTGGTCCGTCAGGGTCAGATCAGGCCCAGGCCGCGGACCGCGTCGCGCTCCTCGGTGAGCTCCTTGACCGAGGCGTCGATGCGGGCGCGGGAGAACTCGTTGATCTCCAGGCCCTGGACGATCTCGTACTTGCCGTCCTTGGTGGTGACCGGGAAGGAGGAGATGATGCCCTCCGGCACGCCGTAGGAGCCGTCCGAGGGGATGCCCATGGAGGTCCAGTCGCCGGCGGCGGTGCCGTTCACCCAGGTGTGGACGTGGTCGATGGCGGCGTTGGCGGCGGAGGCGGCCGAGGAGGCGCCACGGGCCTCGATGATCGCCGCACCGCGCTTGGCGACGGTCGGGATGAAGTCCTCGGCCAGCCACTTCTCGTCGTTGACGGCCTCGGCGGCGTTCTTGCCGGCCACCTCGGCGTGGAAGATGTCCGGGTACTGGGTCGCGGAGTGGTTGCCCCAGATCGTGAGCTTCTTGATCTCGGAGACCGGCACGCCGGTCTTCTTCGAGAGCTGCGAGAGCGCACGGTTGTGGTCCAGCCGGGTCATCGCGGTGAAGCGCTCGGCCGGTACGTCCGGCGCGGCGGCCTGGGCGATCAGCGCGTTGGTGTTGGCCGGGTTGCCGACGACCAGGACCTTGATGTCGTCCGCCGCGTGGTCGTTGATGGCCTTGCCCTGCGGCTTGAAGATGCCGCCGTTGGCCTCCAGCAGGTCACCGCGCTCCATGCCCTTGGTACGGGGGCGGGCGCCGACGAGCAGGGCGACGTTCGCGCCGTCGAAGGCGACGTTCGGGTCATCGGTGATCTCGATGCCCTGGAGCAGCGGGAAGGCGCAGTCGTCGAGCTCCATCGCGGTGCCCTCGGCGGCCTTCAGGCCCTGCGGGATCTCCAGGAGCCGCAGCTTGACGGGCACGTCGGCGCCGAGCAGGTGACCGGAAGCGATGCGGAAGAGGAGTGCGTAGCCGATCTGGCCGGCGGCGCCGGTGACGGTGACGTTGACGGGAGTGCGGGTCATGGCGATCTCCTGCGGCGAGTTCTTCTGGGGGCAAGCCCCAGAGCCACCATGGTTGCGGTGGGCGGTGGGTGTTCCTGCCCATGTATACGGAGCCCCTCGACGCCTCGATGTATCTCGGTATCAAGAGACCCGGGCGTCAGGCTATCGGACGGCGGCGCGCCTCCGGTGACAGGCCGGTGTGTGACTCCTCACCGGCCGTCACCCGCCGGTCGCCGGTCGCGCGTCCGAGGATGCGCGGCCGGTCCGCGGCAGGGGTGGGCGGCCGTTCGCGACAAGGAGGGGGAGCGCGAACGGCCGCCGGGTGGTGCCGTGCCCGTGGGGGGCCGACCGGTCGCCTGCCCCGAATCCGCCGGGCCATGCCCCCGGTTCCGCGGTACGCCCCGAATGGCCCAGCGCGGCGTCCCCGCCGCGCGCCGGTCAAGGCGTGGCGGCCGTGGACGGACCGCCGCTCCGCGCGGCTCGCGGCGTGGTGCAGCTCTGGTAGCCCGCGTCGGTCGTCCCGCACGCCCTGACCTTCTCCGGCGGACCGCTGACCGGCACCATCGCGGTGTACGCCGAACCGTCCCGGCCCGCCGTCGCCTGCTCCGTGCGGCCGCCGGAGGTGACGGTGGCCCGGTCGCCCTGCGCGCCGCCCGTCATGCGGGCCCAGGCGGTGCCGCAGACCTTGCTGTAGCGGACCTCGATCAGCGCGCCGCCCATGACCCCGCGGGACGGCGAGGTGGCCTGGTCGCCGCCGCATCCCGTCTCCTCGGGGTCCTTGCCCGCGCAGCCGGTACCGAAGCACTTCACGCCGGCCGGCAGTGCGGGTTCCTGGGACGCGGTGGGCGTGGCGGGGGCCGGCTTCGCCTGCTGTCCGCCCTCGCCGCCGCCGAGCAGCAGTACGGCGGCCGCGATGAGCAGCAGCGCCCCGACGACCCCGGTCACGAACATGGTGATGCGGCGGCGGCGTTCGCTGTCGTGCGGCGCGCTGACCGACCGCGGGTCCGGCCCGTACGGCGAGTCCGCGCCGTGCGCCGGGTCAGGCGCGTACGAGGGCGGCGCGTACGCGGCGGACGACGGCGGTCCGGCGGGCGCGGGGCGGGGCCCCGGATCCGCGAAATCGGCCGCCGACGGGGCTGAGGGGGCCGCCGAGGAGGCCGCTGGCGGGGCTGAGGGGGTCGCTGACGGGGTCGCGGGGGCCGCCTGGGACTCCGCGGCAGGGGTGGCCGGGAAGGCGCCGGAAGAGGTGCCCGGGGCGCGTTGGTGCGGCATCTTGGTCGCGGCCGCCGGCGTCTCGTAGGGGGCCACCGGCGTCTCGTACGGGCCTGCGGGGGCGGGGGCGGCGGACGGCGCGGCGGCGCCCTTGGCGGCGGACCGCTTGCCGGACTTCTTGGCCGTCGCCGGCGCGGGGCCGAACTCCCCCAGCGCGGCCCGCGCCTCGGCCACCCGTATCGCTTCCATGGTGACGTCGTGGCGCATCTCCGCGCGGCTCCAGGCGCGTTCGGCCAGCTCCCACATCGTGGTGAGGTGGCCGGTGTGCGCGCCGGTCACCTCGGCCAGCGCCAGCACCGCGCGCCGCGGCGCCAGCAGCCGCCCGTTGAGGTACCGCTCCCAGGACGTCTTGCTGTAGCCCGTACGGTCCGCGACGGCCGATATGCTCAGGCCGCTGCGCTCCACCAGCGTGCGTAACTGCTCGGCGAACTCCCTCACCTGCGGATCGAGTTCGTCCGGTAGCGCCCTCCAGCGAGGCATTGCCTCCCCCTATCCCCCCGAACTGCTGCGGCTATCCATTGGGATGCCACTCGTCAGGATGCCAGTTCCCGGCGGGGGAGGGCGGAAAAGCGTTCACGGTTCGGACACGCGTCTGCGCGCGCCGCGCACGTCCGGACGCCCCCGTTCCGGGCGCCCGGACGCTGTTCAGCGCACCGTGAAGTGCACGATGTCGTCGAGGAAGGGCAGCGACAGCCAGGGGCTGGGCTGGATCATGAGCGCCAGCATCACGATCACGAAGCCGAGCCCACCGTACGTCGCCATGTCCGTGAAGCGCGACCGCACGGCGAGCATGCCGACGGACGGCAGGACACGCCGCAGCACGGCACCGGCCAGCAGCGCCAGCCCGATCAGCAGGGTGCCCGCCCGGAAGGCGTCGAAGGCGAGCACCAGCAGTCCGAGCGCGACCCCGCCGATCACCGTGAGCAGCGGCCACTGCCGGACCGGCGCGGGCGCGTCACCGGGCGCCGCGCGCCCGCCGCCCTGCGGGCGCGCCGTGTCCTTCGTGATCAGCGGGAAGCGCCGGGTGAACCGCTGCGGCCTGGACACCCCGTCCGAATGTGCTCCGGCGTTCATGCGCTCGCTGCCCCTTCCGTCGTCCGTACGTCGTGGCCCCGCGGCTCAGGCGGCCGCGCGCTCGGCGGCCTCGACCACGTTGACCAGCAGCATGGCGCGGGTCATGGGGCCGACGCCACCGGGGTTGGGGGCGACGAAGCCGGCCACCTCGCGCACGCCGGGGTGCACATCGCCGACGATCTTGCCGTGCTCGTCCCGGCTGACGCCGACGTCCAGGACGGCCGCGCCCTCCTTGACGAATTCCGGCTTGATCAGGTGCGGCGAGCCGGCCGCCGCCACGATGATGTCGGCTTCCTTGAGGTGCTTGGCCAGGTCCCGGGTGCCGGTGTGGCACTGGGTCACGGTGGCGTTCTCGGACTTGCGGGTGAGCAGCAGCGGCATGGAGCGGCCGATGGTCACGCCGCGGCCGACCACGACGACCTCGGCGCCCTTGATCTCGACGCCGTACCGGCGCAGCAGGCGCAGGATGCCGTTCGGGGTGCAGGGCAGCGGTGCCGCCTCGTTGAGCACCAGGCGGCCGAGGTTGGTGGGGTGCAGGCCGTCGGCGTCCTTGGCCGGGTCGATGAGCTCCAGGACGCGGTTCTCGTTGATGCCCTTGGGCAGCGGCAGCTGGACGATGTAGCCGGTGCAGGCCGGGTCCTCGTTCAGCTCGCGGACGACCGCCTCGATCTCCTCCTGGGACGCGGTGGCCGGCAGCTCGCGCTGGATGGACGCGATGCCGATCTCGGCGCAGTCGCGGTGCTTGCCCGCGACGTACTTCTGGCTGCCGGGGTCCTCGCCGACCAGGACGGTACCCAGACCCGGCTGGACACCCTTCGCCTTCAGCGCCGCCACGCGGGCGGACAGGTCGGACTTGATCGCGGCGGCGGTGGCCTTGCCATCCAGAATCTGGGCGCTCATGGCTCCTATCCTCCCGGATGACCGGGCCCGCGTACCAATCAGGGGCCGGTTCGGGGGTTGACGCGCGTAGAAGCACTGTGGTTGTCGCGAACGGACCACAGTCCGGTCCGGTCTCGGTAACAGGAAGAGCACATATCGGGATCAGCCGACGACCAGTACCCCTCGTCGGCTGGACAAAGCCTTTATCCGGACTTCACGATGTTGCGATACGTGCTGCGTTCGCAGGAGGGGCCGAATGCGAAAGCGGCACGCTCGGGGGAGAACACCAAGCACTCTTCACAGCTCACGCAGCAACGCGGCTGCGAGGGCGGTCAGGTGGCTTCCCGTCGTAACCGTCGGCCCGCCACAGTCCCCGCCCGAAGGAAGCCTTCCGTGAGTTACCCTCCGCCGCCCGCCGGCGACCCGAACAACCCCTACGGCCAGCAGCCTCCCCAGGGCCAGCCCGGCTACGGCTACCCCCAGCAGGCCCCCCAGGGCGTCCCGCCCCAGCAGGGCTACGGCTACCCGCAGCAGCAGGCGTACCCCCAGCAGCAGCAGCCGTACGGCGGCGGTTACCCGGGCGCGCCGCAGACGATGCCGGGTGGCGTCAAGGCCGCGCGCATCATCCTGTTCATTCTCGGCGGCCTGCAGGTGCTCGGTGCGATCGGCACGGTCATCGCCGGTGCAGTCATCAGCTCCTCGGTGTCGGACGCCGCCGACTCCCCGTACAGCAACAGCGCGGACCTCGAGAAGGCGTCCAGCTTCGGCATGGGCATAGCCATCGGCAGTGCCATCGTGCTTCTTGCGCTGGCTCTGTGGGCCATCCTCACCGCCGCGAAGTTCACGACCGGCGGTAACGGTATCCGGATCTCGGCGATCGTCTACGCGTCGCTCCTGACCCTGTTCAGCGTGATCAGCCTGCTCATGCTCAACATCTTCGCGCTGCTCAGCCTCGCCGCCGGCGTCCTGATCATCGTGTTCCTGGCCCGCGCCGAGGGCTCGGCCTGGTTCAGCCGCCAGCGCGTCTGATCGCACGCCACGCCTCACGCTCAGGGCCCGTACCGCCACCGCGGTACGGGCCCTGTGCTGTGCCGGGCGACCGTCAGACGCTCAGCGAACGCGCGTAGTTGACCTGCTGCGCGACCTGGTACGCCACGCTCTCGTGCGTCGCCGGGATCATCGTCGAGTGGTACTTCCCGCCGCTGTTCACCGTCACCTGGATGTGCCCGGTGGTCGTCTTCTCCTTCATCAGGAGGAAGAGCAGGCCGAGGAAGCAGAAGATGAAGAAGACGACGGCCAGCACGATGGCGTACGTCGGCATCTTCTCCTCGGTGCGCGACATGTCCGTGACGGTCCACACCGCGCCCTTGAGCGGCAGTTGGCCGGCCGGCGTGATGATGCCGTCACCGGTGACGGTGATGTCGCCGATCACCATAAGGGGCTGGGCGTAACCGCCCTGACCGCCCGCCTGGCCCGGAAAGCCGCCTGCCTGCGGGTAGCCGTATCCGGGCGGGCCCGGCGGCGGCGAAGCGGGCCCCGGGTAGCCGTAGGCGGCGCCCGGAGGAGGACCCGCAGGGGGCGGCGGCGTTCCCCCCGGAGGTGGCTGGTCCGCGGGGCCGAAGCCGCCGTGCGGTGGCGTGTTTCCGTCACTCATACGGCGGAGTATGCCGCATGCGCACGAGACGCGTCGCCCCCGTGCGGCAAGGGCCGCCCCACCCGTAGGTGCAGCGGCCCCGGCCTCGTACGTGCGGTACGCGACGCCCTCGTACGTGCGGTACGCGACGCCCTCGTACGTGCGGTACGCGACGCACTCGTGCGTACGGTGCGCGACTCAGTGGAAGAAGTGGCGCGTGCCCGTGAAGTACATCGTGACGCCGGCCTTCTTGGCGGCCTCGATCACCTGCTCGTCACGGACCGAACCGCCGGGCTGCGCGACGGCCTTGATACCGGCCGCGGTCAGCACCTCCAGGCCGTCGGGGAACGGGAAGAACGCGTCGGAGGCGGCGTAGGAGCCGCGCGCCCGCTCCTCACCCGCGCGCTCCACCGCGAGCTTCGCGGAGTCCACGCGGTTGACCTGGCCCATGCCCACGCCGACCGTCGCGTTGCCCTTGGCGAGCAGGATCGCGTTGGACTTCACCGCGCGCGACGCGCGCCAGGCGAACGCCAGCTCGGCCAGCTCCTCGGCGGACAGCGCCTCGCCGGTGGCGAGGGTCCAGTTGGCCGGGTCGTCGCCGTCGGCCTGGAGGCGGTCGGCGACCTGGACGAGCGCGCCGCCGTCGATGGCCTTGACCTCGACCTCGGCCTTGGGGGCCTCGGGGGCGCGCAGCACGCGGATGTTCTTCTTGCGGGCGAGCACCTCGACGGCGCCGTCCTCGTAGTCCGGGGCCACGATGACCTCGGTGAAGATCTCGGCGACCTGCTCGGCCATCGCGACGGAGACCGGGCGGTTGACCGCGATCACGCCGCCGAAGGCGGACAGCGGGTCGCACTCGTGCGCCTTGCGGTGCGCCTCGGCGACGTCCGCGCCGGTCGCGATGCCGCAGGGGTTGGCGTGCTTGATGATCGCCACGCAGGGCTCGGCGTGGTCGTACGCGGCCCGGCGCGCGGCGTCGGTGTCCGTGTAGTTGTTGTACGACATCTCCTTGCCGTGCAGCTGCTCGGCCTGGGCCAGGCCGCCGCCCTCGGCACCCACGTACAGCGCGGCGCCCTGGTGCGGGTTCTCGCCGTAGCGCAGCACGTTCTTGCGCGTGTAGGTGGCGCCGGTGAAGTCGGGGAAGCCACTGTCGTCGGCCGCGGCGTAGTCGTCGGCGAACCAGGACGCGACGGCCACGTCGTAGGCGGCGGTGTGCTGGAAGGCCTCGGCCGCCAGCCGCTTACGGGTGGCGAGGTCGAAGCCGCCCTCGGAGGCGGCCTTGAGCACGTCCTCGTAGCGGGCCGGGTTCACGACGACGGCCACCGACGGGTGGTTCTTGGCGGCGGCGCGGACCATCGAGGGGCCGCCGATGTCGATCTGCTCCACGCACTCGTCCGGGGTGGCGCCGGAGGCGACGGTCTCGCGGAACGGGTAGAGGTTGACGATCACCAGGTCGAACGGCTCCAGGCCCAGCTCGCCGAGCTGCTTGCGGTGGTCCTCCAGGCGCAGGTCGGCGAGGATGCCGGCGTGCACCTTCGGGTGCAGCGTCTTCACGCGCCCGTCCAGGCACTCGGGGAAGCCGGTCAGCTCCTCGACCTTGGTGACGGGGACGCCGGCCGCGGCGATCTTCCCGGCGGTGGAGCCGGTGGACACGAGCTGGACGCCCGCCGCGTGCAGCCCCTTCGCCAGCTCTTCGAGCCCGGTCTTGTCGTAGACGCTGACCAGCGCCCGGCGGATGGGCCGCTTGGTACCTTCGGCGGTCTCGGTCACGGGATAACTACCTTTCGTCCCTCAGTGCGGTAGCCGTTACGGGCCAGACGCCCCACGACATCGACGAGCAGCGAACGCTCGACTTCCTTGATCCGCTCGTGCAGCGCGGATTCGTCGTCCTCGTCCCGGACCTCGACCACGCCCTGGGCGATGACCGGACCGGTGTCGACGCCGTCGTCGACGAAGTGGACGGTGCAGCCGGTGACCTTCGCGCCGTACGCGAGCGCGTCGCGCACGCCGTGGGCACCGGGAAAGCTGGGCAGCAGGGCCGGGTGGGTGTTCACGGTCCGGCCGCCGAACCGGGCGAGGAACTCCTTGCCCAAGATCTTCATGAAGCCCGCGGAGACGACGAGGTCCGGCTCGTACGCGGCGGTCGCCTCGGTGAGCGCCAGGTCCCAGGCCGCGCGGTCGGCGTGGTCCTTGACCCGGCAGACGTAGACCGGCAGCCCGGCGCGCTCGGCGCGCTCCAGGCCGGCGATGCCGTCCCGGTCGGCGCCGACGGCCACGATCTCGGCTCCGTACGCCGCCGTGCCCTGCTCGGCGATGGCGTCCAGCAGCGCCTGGAGGTTGGTGCCGGAACCGGACACCAGCGCGACGACCCGGGCCGGACGGCCGGGGCGGGCGGGCGCGGGGACGGTGAGTGGGGAGGAAGCCACGGCGGGTTCTTTCTCGGTCTCGCGTGCTTTGTGTGGTCGTACAAGGCCGTGGGTACCGAAAAACCGGGGAACCCTACGAAGGCGCCGACCGTCAGCAACGATACCGGCACACCGCGCGGCCCCCACGGGACGGGGGCGGACGCGGAAGGTAGCGTCAGGCGTAAGACCGCATGTGATCTCTCGGAAGATCCGTGGAGCACATGGGATTCGTGGTGACCCGCCGCCGGACTGACGGCCCGGCGAACGGACGAGACAAGGGGAAGACGCACCTCAGATGACGGACCGACGCCGCCGGGCGGCCCTCCTTCTCCTCCCGATGCCCGCCACCGCTCCCGGGGTGGCGCTGCTGCCGCGCGAGCACAAGCCGTCGTCCTCGTCGGAGGGAGAGGACCGGGGCCGTGAGGACCGGGGCCGTGAGGGCCGGGACGGCGACCAGGACAACCCCTTCGCCGCGCCGCCCGCCGGCACGCCCGACCAGGAGTGGCGACCCCGCCACGCGCACTCCGGGCACCACGGCGACGACGGTTCCGAGGGCTCTTCGGGCGAGCAGGGCGGCGAACAGGGCTGGGGCAGCCAGTGGAGCAGCCGCCAGCCGGGTCGCCAGAGCGGCGGATTCGGCAGCCGGCCCGGCCGCGGCGGCCCGGAGGGCCCGAACGGCGCCGGCGGTCCCGGCGGCCCCGGCCAGACCGGACTGCGCTGGGACCCGACCGACCCGGCCCAGCGGCGGGCGCGCTACGCCCTGCTGTCGGGCATGTGGGCCTTCTTCTTCGCGCTCTTCAGCCTCCCCGAGATCGCCCTGCTGCTCGGCGCGCTGGCGCTGTACTGGGGCATCAGCTCGCTGCGCGCCAAGCCGCGCCCCGGCAAGCCGGGCGGGGCCAAGCCCGGCAGGGCGAAGGCCACGGCCGCCGACATCTCCGGCGGGGTGCCCAGCGGTCCCGCGTACGACACCGACACCACTCCGGCCGCCGGCCCGCCGCACGCGACCGCCGGCAACACCGCCACGCCCGCGACGTACGGCGGCGGCCGGCCGCAGACCACCGCGGCGCTGAGCGGGCTGGTCACGGCGTGCCTGGCGCTGGCCATCGTGGCCGCGGGCTTCACCCTCCAGCTCGTGTACAAGGACTACTTCACCTGCGTCAACGACGCGCTCACCCAGTCGGCGCGGCACTCCTGCGAGAAGCTCCTCCCGGAGCAGCTGCGACCGATCCTGAGCGTCCAGGAGTAACCGGGGCGGCCCGTACCGCCTAGTCCCGACCGGGGCCGCCCGGTCCCTCGGGTGCGCGCGCCCTGTCCGCGCTGCGGGTGCCGTCCGACCTGCGGGCCCTGCGTTCCGCCCGGGTCACCGCGCGTTCCTGGGCGGCCGCCCGGGAGGCTGCCGCCGAGCGTTCCCGGCGTGCCGCGCGGGCCTTCCGGCGCTGCGCACGCCCTGCCCGGTGCGCCCGGAACCCGGCCAGTGGGGACCGGCCCAGCCCGCGCCAGAGGTACCACTCGCGCAGGAGCAGCGCGCCCGGGACGGCGACGGCCGCGGTCCAGCCGGCCGCCGCCGCGCCCGTGAGCCACCAGCTCGGGCCGAGGTGCCGGAGCGCGGCGGTGCCGAGTGCGCCGCCCGCCGCGCCCGACAGCACGGCGGCCCCCGCGCCGCACCACAGGGCGGCCGACGCCGCGACCGTTGCGGTGGCGCGGCGGTTCCAGCGCAGCAGCCGGGCCGTCGCGGCGCGTGCCCGGCGCTTCCCCGCCGGCCCGTCGCCGCTGTGCCGCGCCGCTTGCCGCACTCCGGCCACCGCTGCGCGCGCGGGCCGGGCCGCGTACCGGGCGGCGACCGCCCCCGCCACGACGGGCCCCGCCACCACCGCCCAGGTCAGCGGCGACCCGGCGCCTTCCTGCGGGACCGCGCCCAGCAGCGGGAAGGGCGGCAGCCCCGCCGGGTGCGCGGTGGCGCCGAGCGGTCCGACCACGCTGCCGGCGCCGAGCGTGAAGCCGGGCCCCAGCGCGTACGCGGCGCCCCAGACCGCGGCGTTGGGCAGCAGCAGGAGGCAGATCAGTACGACCGTGCCGCGGCCCGGCCAGTCGGGGGCGAGCTGGAGGAGGCCGTGGCGTACGGCGCCCGCGTGCCACACCGCCCCGGTCAGGAGGAGCAGCGCGCCCGTGGCGAGCAGTACCGCGCCGGCCGCACTCGCGGCCCGCAGCGCGGCGGCCCGCAGCGGCCGGGCGAATGCCGCGCGCAGGGCCGGTGGCAGCGCGGACCGGAGCCGGCGGAGGCGGCCGGACGCCGGCAGCGCCGCGCGCAGCCCGATCGTGCGTGCCGCCACCACCGCGACCGTGCCCACCGCGGTGAGCGGCACGAAGAGCAGCGCGCTGAAGGGGTCGACGCGCAGCGGTCCGGTCGCGGCGTAGGCCACGGCGACCGCGGCGACGAGCAGGTATCCGCCGAGGAAGCGGCCGAGTACGGCGCCGGGGGCCGCCGCGCGCGGCCCTGTGGAGCGCGCCTGCCGGGCCGCCGGTCCCTCGGCCGCCCCCGACAGGGCGTGCTGGGCGCACCGGTACAGCAGCCACACGGGCACGGCGACGAGGAGCAGCGGCGTCAGGCCCACGGGTACGGCGGTGGTGCCGGGGCCCGCGCTCCGTACGAGGTCCGCACCGTGCGCGAGCAGCCAGACGTCGGCGGCGACGTGCAGCGCGCCGGCGGGGCCGCCGGCCGGGGCCGGCGCGGCGATCCACAGCAGGAGGACGGAGACGGTGCAGACGCCGAGGCCCAGTCCGGCGGTGACCATGCCCACGAGGAAGGCACCGACGCGGGTGGTGACGCGCGGTACCGGGGCGCCGTCGGACGGGGCGGCCGTCGGGTCGCTGTCGGTCAACTGGCTCACGCCGCCATGCTCCCAACAACACCCGTTTCCACCACGCAGCGGGCGAATTCCGGCCGTGTCGACCAATATACGTTTATGGGATTTACAGCCCGTAAGGCGCAGGAGATCCGGAAGGTCGGGAAGAGCCGGCAGGCCCCGAGAACCCGGACGGCACCCCGGCCCCGGAGAGTCCCGCGGACCGCAGAGGCCGGCCCGCCGCCGGACGCCGCGCACACCGACGCGCGGTCCGGCCCGCCGTCCCCCACCGCGGCCTTCGACGCGCTGTACGACCGCCACGCGCCGTCCCTCGCCCGCCAGGCCTTCCTCCTCACCGGCCGGACGCGGCTCTCGGCCGAGGCGGTGGAGCGGGCGTTCCAGCTGGCCTGGGAGTGCTGGCCGGAGGTGGCCAAGGACCACGATCCGGCGGGGTGGGTGCGGGCCGCGGCCCACGAGTACGCGCTCTCCCCCTGGCACCGGTTCCGCCCGAGCAGCTTCCGCTCCCCCGCGCGGGCCGCGGGGAGCGGACGGCCCGACCCACTGCTGACCGCCCTGCTGCGGCTGCCCGCGCCGTACCGCCGCGCCCTGCTGCTGCACGACGCGGTCGGGCTGGGGCTGGCCGAGACCGCGGCCGAGGTCGAGGCGAGCACGCCGGCGGCGGCCGGCCGGCTGGCCCACGCCCGCCAGGTGCTGGCCGGGCACCTGCCGGAACTGGGGCTGGACGGCGCGTCGCCGGCCGGGCAGCGGGCGATCCTGTGCGAGCGGCTGGCCGGTCTGACGGCGGCGCATCCGGTCCGGATGCCGGCGGCCCGTGCCGTACGGACGGGCGGCGAGCGCAGCACCCGGCGGCGGACGCGAGGCGCGATCGGGCTGACCGGACTGATCGTCGCCCTCACCGTCACGACGTTGTGGACCGGCGGCGGCGAGCGGTACGTCCCGCCCCCCGGCCGGCCCGGCGTCCCCGCGGCCGGCGACCCGCAGGCCGAGCACGGTCCCCGGCACCACCGGTAGGCGGTACGCGGCCGGATACGACGCGGACCCGTACACCCCCCAAGGGAGTACGGGTCCGCGTATGAAGCTACGCGCGCGTCACGTCAGGGACGCAGCGCCGCGCCGCGCCGGATTCAGCCGGCGAGCAGCTCGCGGGCGAGCTTGGCGGTCTCGGTCGGGGTCTTGCCGACCTTGACGCCGGCGGCCTCCAGGGCCTCCTTCTTCGCCTGGGCGGTGCCGGAGGAGCCGGAGACGATGGCGCCGGCGTGGCCCATGGTCTTGCCCTCGGGCGCGGTGAAGCCCGCGACGTAGCCGACGACCGGCTTGGTGACGTTGGCCTTGATGAAGTCGGCCGCGCGCTCCTCGGCGTCGCCGCCGATCTCACCGATCATGACGATCAGGTCGGTGTCGGGGTCGGCCTCGAAGGCCTCCAGCGCGTCGATGTGGGTGGTGCCGATGACCGGGTCGCCACCGATGCCGACGGCCGAGGAGAAGCCGATGTCCCGGAGCTCGTACATCATCTGGTACGTCAGCGTGCCGGACTTCGAGACCAGGCCGATGCGGCCGGGCTTGGTGATGTCGCCCGGGATGATGCCGGCGTTGGACTGACCGGGGGTGATCAGGCCGGGGCAGTTCGGGCCGATGATGCGGGTCTTGTTGCCCTTGGCCTTCGCGTACGCCCAGAAGGCGGCGGAGTCGTGCACCGCGATGCCCTCGGTGATGACGACCGCGAGGGGGATCTCGGCGTCGATGGCCTCGACCACGGCGGCCTTGGAGAAGGCCGGCGGCACGAAGAGGACGGACACGTTGGCGCCGGTCTTCTCCATGGCCTCGGCGACCGTGCCGAAGACGGGGATCTCGGTGCCGTCGATGTCGACGTTGGTGCCGGCCTTGCGCGGGTTCACGCCGCCGACGATGTTGGTGCCGTCACCCAGCATGAGCTTGGTGTGCTTCATGCCCGTGGCACCGGTCATGCCCTGGACGATGACCTTGCTGTCCTTGTTGAGGAAGATAGCCATTGTTCTGGAGTCCCTCTTCCCTTACTTCGCAGCCGCGAGCTCGGCGGCCTTGTCGGCCGCGCCGTCCATGGTGTCCACGCGCTGGACCAGCGGGTGGTTCGCGTCCGACAGGATCTTGCGACCCAGCTCCGCGTTGTTGCCGTCCAGGCGGACGACCAGCGGCTTGTTGACGTCCTCGCCCTTGGACTTCAGCAGCTCCAGGGCCTGGACGATGCCGTTGGCGACCTCGTCGCAGGCGGTGATGCCGCCGAAGACGTTGACGAACACGGACTTCACGTCCGGGTCGCCGAGGATGATCTCCAGGCCGTTCGCCATGACCTCGGCGGAGGCGCCGCCACCGATGTCGAGGAAGTTGGCGGGCTTGACGTTGCCGTGGGCCTCACCGGCGTACGCGACGACGTCCAGGGTGCTCATGACGAGACCCGCGCCGTTGCCGATGATGCCGACCTCGCCGTCGAGCTTGACGTAGTTCAGGCCCTTGGCCTTGGCGGCAGCCTCGAGCGGGTTGGCTGCGGCCTTGTCCTCCAGGGCCTCGTGCTCCGGCTGGCGGAACTCGGCGTTGGCGTCCAGGGACACCTTGCCGTCGAGGGCGATGACGTCACCGGAGGCGACCTTGGCGAGGGGGTTGACCTCGACCAGGAGCGCGTCCTCGGCGACGAAGGTCTCCCAGAGGGTGACCAGGACGTCGGCGACCTTGTCGGCGACCTCGGCCGGGAACTGCGCCGCGGCCACGATCTCCTGGGCCTTCTCCTTGGTGACACCCTCGTTGGAGTCGACCGGGATCTTGGCGAGCTTCTCGGGGGTCGTCGCGGCGACCTCCTCGATGTCCATGCCGCCCGCGACCGAGGCCATGGCCAGGAAGGTGCGGTTGGTGCGGTCGAGGAGGTACGAGACGTAGTACTCCTCGGCGATCTCCGGAGCGGTCTCCGCGATCATCACCTTGTGGACCGTGTGGCCCTTGATGTCCATCCCGAGGATGTCCGTCGCGCGAGCGACGGCCTCGTCCGGGGTCGCGGCAAGCTTCACGCCGCCGGCCTTGCCGCGGCCGCCGACCTTCACCTGCGCCTTGACGACAGACTTGCCGCCCAGCCGCTCGGTCGCCTCGCGGGCCGCCTCAGGCGTGTCAATGACTTCACCGGCCAGCACCGGTACACCGTGCTTGGCGAAGAGGTCCCTCGCCTGGTACTCGAACAGGTCCACGCGCGTCCGTCCCTTTGCTTCTCAAATAGCCACGAGTCGTGGTGATCGCGGTTCGTTGTCTGCGCGGGCGTGCCGCGAAGGGCAGGGTGACAACGCAGTCACAGCAAGGGCGTACATCGTCAGCCGGTACGCGGCAGGTCCGTCTCGCAGGTTATCCCCGCGGCACCGGCCCTTCTAAATCGCAGATCACACTGCGGCGGTGATTACTGTCACAGATCACGCGGACGGAGGCGCGCGTCACAGCCCCGCCCGGACGCGGCCGAAACTCGACGGTGTCCCCGCACGGGGTCCTCACACGGAGTACACCCCTCCGCCGCGGACCTCCCTCCCGGACGCCCGTACGCGTGTCCGCTATGCACCGGGGCGAGCGGCTCGCGCCGGTACGGCCCGCACATTCGCCGCAGCCGCCCGTCCACCACCTCGACACGGCCCACACAAGTCCTTCGCAAAAGCTGACCGGAACGCGTCCTTGACCCTCCAACTCGCTTACTTGGAGACTGCGTTGAGCACTTACGCATCAGGAGTCACAGGCCCGGCCGTCGCCCACGGCCGCCTGGTCCCGGCCGGCCGACCCCGGCGGGACAGACGGGGGAGAACTGATGAGTAGGCGTGGCCGCATAGGGGTGCGGTGGCGTCGCTTGGCCGCCTCCTCCCCCTTCCGCCCTCTTGGTGCCTCTCACTCGGTGCCTGACAGGGATTGGAGGGGGAATGCCGACAAACGCGACCTATCCCGGCGTCTACGTCGAAGAGCTTCCCAGCAGCGTCCGCAGCATCACCACCGTCACCACCTCGGTGACCGCCTTCGTGGGACACACTCGCCGGGGCCCGCTCAACCATCCGGTGCGCGTCACCAGCTTCGCCGACTTCGAGCGCCGCTTCGGCGGCCTGACCTCGAAGAGCCCGCTGAGCTACGCCGTGCACCAGTTCTTCGGCAACGGCGGCACCGTCGCGGTGATCGTCCGGACCGTGAAGGCCGGCACCGGCGAAGAGGCCTGCGTCACTCTGGAGTCCACCGAGGGCCACAGCGAGTGCCCGGTGCTGGAGGTGCACGCCAAGGAGCCCGGCCTCTGGGGCAACGGCCTGCGCGTGGCCGTCGACCACGACACGCCCGCCCGTCGCCCGACCACCACCCCGGCAGGAGGCGCTTCGCGCCGCACCTCTCATGGTGAGGAGACGTTCAACCTCCAGGTCCTCGACGCCAAGGGCACCGCCCGCGAGTCGTACGGCAACCTGTCCATGGACCCTGAGAGCGGCCGGTACGCCGAGACCGTGATCAACGCCGGCTCCCAGCTGATCCGCGTCAAGGTCCTCGACGAGGGGCGCCCCGACCCCTCCGGCACGGTCTCCAAGCCGTTCGCGCACGAGCTGCCCGACCTGGCCGTCGACCTCACCGTCAAGATCGGCGAGGTCGAGCGCGAATTCACCCTCTACGACCCCGACCAGGACGGCGAGGCCCCCTGCACGGTCACCGAGCTCGCCCTCCTCCTGGAGCGCAAGCTGCGCGCGCTGCCCGACGCGCCGGGCAAGCACGCCTACGCCGGCGCACAGGTCACCGCTTTCGGCCGCCGCCTCCAGGTGGTCGCCGGGTCCGCCGACCCCGAGGACGTGGTGCGGTTCGTCGGCGAGTGCGCCAACGACCTGGGCCTGGAGGCCTCGGTCAACCCGCCGGTCTTCCCGCTCGCCGGCGGTGTCGACGGCGACGTGCCGGGCCCGCGCGACATCATCGGCAGCGAGGCCCGCAAGACCGGTCTCCAGGCGCTGCGCGACGTCGACGACGTGAACCTGCTCTCGCTGCCGGAGCTGTCCGGCTACGAGAACACCGAGGACATGGTCACCGTCCTCTCGGCCGCCGAGCGGCTCTGCCAGGAGCGGCGCATCTTCCACCTCGTCGACGCGCCCTCGACCTGGGGCTCCGTCGACTCGGCGCGGGCCGGCATCGGCGCCTTCGAGTCCGTCCGCGGCAACCACTCCGGGCTCTACTTCCCGCACCTCCAGCTCACCGACCCGCTCACCGGCCGGCTCCGCACCTTCCCGCCGTCCGGCGCCATCGCCGGTGTCATCGCCCGTACGGACAGCGGGCGCGGCGTGTGGAAGGCGCCGGCGGGCACCGAGGCGCGCCTCGCGGGCGTGCACTCCCTCTCGGTCAAGCTCACCGACCGGGAGAACGGCCTGCTGAACCCGCTGGGCATCAACTGCCTGCGGACCTTCCCGATGGTCGGCCCGGTGGTCTGGGGCGCGCGCACCCTCCAGGGCGCCGACGCGCTGGACAGCGAGTGGAAGTACGTACCGGTCCGCCGCCTCGCGCTGCACGTCGAGGAGTCCCTGCTGCGCGGCCTCCAGTGGGTGGTGTTCGAGCCCAACAACGAGCAGCTGTGGCAGCAGATCCGGCTCAACGCCTCGTCGTTCCTGCACGGGCTGTTCCAGCAGGGCGCCTTCAAGGGCGGCACGCCTCGCGAGGCGTACTTCGTGAAGTGCGACAAGGACACCACGACCGCCGAGGACATCGACAACGGCATCGTCAACGTCGTCGTCGGCATCGCACCGGTCAAGCCCGCGGAGTTCGTCATCGTCAAGATCCAGCAGATGGCCGGGCAGTTCGAGCTCTGACCATGAGGAATCAAGGAACGAAGGAACCGAAGGAATCCGATGGCTGAGTTCACAATCAACGCCCATCGCTTCGACCCGTACAAGAACTTCAAGTTCCTGGTCCTGTGGGACGGTCGGACGGTCGCGGGCATCAGCAAGATCTCTCCGCTCAAGCGCACCACCGAGGTCGTCAAGCACCGCCACGGCGGCGACCCGTCCTCCCCGCGCAAGTCGCCGGGCCGCTCGGAGTTCGAGGGCATCACCCTGGAGCGCGGGGTGACCCACGACCCGGAGTTCGACCGCTGGGCCAACAAGGTCTGGCAGGTCGGCGCGGGTCTGGGCTCGGAGGTGTCGCTCGCGGACTTCCGCAAGGACATCGTCATCCAGGTCCTGAACGAGGCCGGCCAGGTCGCCGTCTCGCACAAGATCTACCGGGCCTGGCCGAGCGAGTACCAGGTGCTCGGCGAGATGGACGCCAACGCCAACGCGGTGGCGATCCAGAGCCTGAAGCTGGAGTGCGAGGGCTGGGAGCGGGACTACGAGGTCGAGGAGCCGCAGGAGCCCTCGTTCACCCACCCCGCCTGATCGACGGAGCGGACGAACCACCTCGCGTACGCGGTGCACACCGCGTACGCGAATCACCCTGAGCACCACCGGACGAGGTGAGGAATGGCGGTCACCGGGCCCGCTGAGCTGCTGGCCACCTGGGAGGCCGGACTGGCCCTCCAGGGCGGCGGCCGAGCCCTGCTGCTGCACCGCGCCGCACGCCCCGAAGCCGGCACCGACGCACTGCTGTCGGTGCCGGCGGGCGAGCGCGCGGCGGACCTCTTCGCCCTGCGTCACGCGCTGTTCGGCGCGCGCATGCAGGTCAAGCTGGCGTGCGCGGACCCGGAGTGCGGCGCGGCGATGGAGTTCGAGCTGGACGCGGCCGAGCTGGGTGCCGTCCGGCCGCGGGTGCCCGAGGAGGGCCTGCGGGTCGCCGAGGGCGGCTGGTCGGTGACGTTCCGGCTGCCCGCGGTCGCCGACCTCACCGAGGCCGCGGCCGCCGCGGTGGACGCCGCGGACGCCAGGCGGCTGCTGGGTGCCCGGTGTGTGCTCACCGCGGTACGGGACGGCCGCGCGGCCGGGCCCGAGGAGCTGGAACGGCTGCCGGAGGCGGTCCTCAAACGCTTCGCGGAGGCGGTCGAGGAGGCCGACCCGGGGGCCGAGGTGGCCTTGAACATCGCCTGCCCCGAGTGCGGCGCGACCACCCCGGCCGAGCTGGACATCGCCACCTACCTGTGGACCGAGCTGGACGCCTGGGCCCGCGACGTGCTGCTGGACGTCCATCTGCTCGCCTCCGCCTACGGCTGGAGCGAGCCCGAGATCCTGGCGCTCAGCCCGCTGCGGCGCCGCTACTACCTGGAGCTGTGCGCCGATGTCTGACGACTACTTGGGGCGGCTGGTCGCCCGGCACGCGCCGCCGGACCAGCCCGGCGGTGGTACGGACGCGTACCGGCGTACGCGCGTGCAGCCGAGGCTCCCCGGCCCCTTCGAACGCATCGAGGCACTGGGCGGCGCGCCCGCGGAGCCGCACGCCCCGGCCACGCGGTCCCCGCACGCGCAGCTGACCGCCCCCGCCGAACAGGTCGTCGTCCAGCGCGAGATCAGGACCACCGAACGGGAGACGGCCGTGCTGCGGCCCGAGACCGCGCGCCCGGACACCGCGCTCCCCGCCGAACGGCCCGTACGGCCGACGGCCCCGCTGCTGCGGCCCGCCGCACGGCCGGAGCCGGGGCCGCGGCCCGCCGCACCCGAAGGACAGCGTCCCGGAACGCGGCGTACGGGCGGCCGTCCGGAGGAGCCGGGGGCGCCCCGGCCGGCGGCCACGCCGGTACGCGCGGACACGGACGCCACCCCGCGCGCCGTGACACCCGCGCTGCGCCCCCGTACCGAGGTACCGGCGGCCCGCGACGCGGCGCGCGCGGCTGCCGCAGGCCGGCGTGCACAGCGCCCCGCCGAGCGCGTGGTGCACGTACAGATCGGCCGCCTGGAGGTCAGCGCGGCCGGTGCGGAACGGCCGGCGACGGGCACGCGGGCGAGCCGTACCGACCGCCGGGGACCGGCCTTGAGCCTCGCCGACTACCTCGCGCGCGGGGAGAGGACGAGCTGACGGTCATGGACGAGCTGACGGTCATGGTCACGACGACTTCACGGACTTCACGGGGACTGAACTCATGAGCAACGCACTCGCCGTCGCGACGGTCACCCAGGCCCTTGCGCTGCTGATCGAGCACAACCTGCACCCCGAGATCGACATGGCCGTCTCGGTGGAGACCCGCAAGCCGCCGGCCGAGCCGGCCCTGGACCCGACGATCACGGTCTTCTGCTACCAGGTCACCCACAACCCCTCGATGCGCAACAACGACCTGGTCACCCGGGCCGCGGACGGCACGCTTCTGAAGCGGCCCGCCGCCGCGATCGACCTGCACTACCTGATCAGCGCGTACGGCGAGGAGACGGAGCTGGTCGGGCAGCGCCTCATCGGCAGCGTGGTGCGCACGCTGCACGAGATCCCGGTACTGCCCAAGGAGCTGATCGAGGAGGCGTGCCGGCGGCCGTACCTGGTGGGCAGCGACCTCGCCGAGTCCCTCCAGCGGGTCCGCTTCACGCCGACCCAGATGGACGTCGACGAGACCTCCAAGCTCTGGGGCATGCTGCACAACACCCCGTACTCCCTGTCGGTGGTCTACCAGGCCTCGCTGGTCCTCCTGGACGGCCACGAGAAGCCGCTGCCGGCGAAGCCGGTGCGGAAGCCGGACGTCCGCGTGCTGCCGTTCGGGGCACCGGGGGCGCCGGAACGGCCGTCGGCACAGCCCGAGGCGGCCGGGGACGCGCCGGCCGCGGAGAACGCGCCCGCGGAGACGACGCCACCTGTGGAGACGACGCCCCCCACGGACGCCTCCCGTACGGGGGCCGCGCGTGCCGAGGCGTCCGGAGCCGCGAAAAAGCCCGCCGCGGAACGGACTGCTGCCGTGGAGCGGACGGCCGCCGTGGAGCGGACGGCCGCCGCGGAGCAGACGACTGCCGCGGAGCAGACGACTGCCGTGGAACGGACTGCTGCCGCGAAGAAGGCGGCCGGCGGCGCCAAGTCCGGTGCGTCACCCGCGCGTTCGCGCACCCGCACCCGCCCCCGCAAGGCCACCGGCGACTCCGGGACCACGGGCGGTGCGGACAAGGACCAGGGCAAGGAGGGCTGAGGCGAGTGCGCGGAACGGGGGGCACCGAGGACATGGGCGAGCACACGGGGGCCGCGGCGGACGGCGCCGCACTGGCCGCCGCCGTGCGGTCCGTGCTGGCGCGCGTGGACGCCCACGCGGCGCGGGCCGGCGGTACGGGCGCGAGCGCCGGTCCCGGTCCTGGTACCGGGACCGGCGCGGGTACCGACTCCGGGACCGGCGCGGGTACCGACTCCGGGACCGGCGCGGGTACCGGCTCCGGGACCGGCGCCGCCGTCGAGCCCGCCACCGCCACCGCCACCGTCACCGCCACCGCCAAGGTGGCCGCACTCGACGCGCTGACCGCCTGCTTCGGCCTCAGCGCCTTCGAGCGCGAGGTCGTCCTGCTGGCCGCGGCGGCCGAGCTGGACCCGACCACGGACGCGCGCTGCGCCGCGGCCGCCGGTGACCCCACCCGCGCGTACCCGACCTTCTCCCTCGCCCTGGCCGCCCTCGCCGAACCGCACTGGAGCGCCCTCACCCCCGTCGCCCCGCTCCGCCGCTGGCGCCTGGTCGAGCTGGAGGACGAGACCCGCCTGACGACCACCCGGCTCCGCCTGGACGAGCGCATCCTGCACTTCCTGGTCGGTACGCCGTACCTGGACGCCAAGCTGCACGGCCTGCTGCGCCGTACGGCGGCCCCCGCGGCCCTCCCGCCTTCGTACGACGCGGCGGCCGACCGGGTCGCGGCCGGCTGGGCGAGCAGCAGCCCGGACTCGCCGCTCCGCGTCGAACTGGTCGGCGCGGACCTCCGCACCCGCGCCGACATCGCCGCCACCGCGGCCCGCCGCTCCGGCCTCGGCCTGTACTCCATGGCCGCCGACGACATCCCCACGGACGCCGCCGAACGCGACCGCCTGGCCCGTCTGTGGCAACGCGAGGCGATCCTCCTCCCCGCCGCCCTGCTCATCGAGGTCGGCGAACTGGACCGCGACCAGCACGCCGCCGCGGACTCCTTCATCGCGGGCGCGGCCGTCCCCCTCGTCGTGTCGAGCCCCGACCCCCGCCGTACGGAGCACCCCCGCGGCGAACGCGTCACCGTCCCCAAGCTCTCCGACGAGGAGCACCTCACCCTCTGGACCGACGCCTTCGCCGACGTCCCGGAGGTCACCGACCGGCATCTCCAGTCCCTCGTGGCGCAGTTCCAGCTCCCGCCGCACGTCGTCCGCTCGGCCGCCGCATCCGTACGCCGCGACCTGCCGCACTCCGACACCCTCGACGCTTCCGAACTGGCCTGGCAGGCCGGCCTCACCGAGGCCCGCATGGGCCTGGACGAACTGGGCCGCCGCATCGAACCGCGGGCCGGCTGGGACGACCTCGTCCTCGCCGACCGCCAGCTGCGCATCCTCCAGGAGATCGTCGCCCACGTACGCCAGCGCTCCACGGTCTACCAGGACTGGGGCTTCGCGAAGTCCCTCCGCAGCGGCCTCGGCGTCACCGCGCTCTTCGCGGGCGGCTCCGGTACCGGCAAGACCCTCGCCGCCGAGGTCATGGCCAAGGAACTGGGCCTCGACCTCTTCATCATCGATCTCTCCCAGGTCGTCAGCAAATACATCGGCGAGACCGAGAAGAACCTCAGCCGGGTCTTCGACGCGGCGGAGCGCGGCGGCGCCCTGTTGTTGTTCGATGAAGCCGACGCGCTCTTCGGCAAGCGCAGCGAGGTCAAGGACAGCCACGACCGCTACGCGAACCTGGAGGTCAGCTACCTCCTCATGCGCATGGAGGCGTACCGCGGCCTGGCCGTCCTCACCACCAACATGAAGAAGGCCCTGGACTCCGCCTTCATGCGCCGCATCCGCTTCGTCGTCGACTTCCCCTTCCCGGGCGAGAAGGAGCGCGCGGAGATCTGGCGCCGGGTCCTCCCCGCCCAGGCCCCCATGAAGGGCATCGACCCGGACCTGCTCGCCCAGTTGACCGTCGCCGGCGGCTCGATCCGCAACGTCGCGCTCTCCGGCGCCTTCCTGGCCGCAGAGGAGGGCGAGCAGGTGCAGATGCGCCACATGCTCGCCGCGGCCCGCACCGAATACCTGAAGCTGGAACGCTCCTTGACGCCGTCGGAGGTCCACGGATGGGTCTGAACGAGCCCGCTCACGACGGCGTACGGAGAGGGGCGACCCCGGCTGCGGAGGGTCCCGCGCGCTCCTTCCGCATCGACATCGGCGAACTCGTCCTGGACGGCTTCGACGCCCGCGTCGACCCCGACCGCGTCATGACGTCCTTCCAGCGCGAGCTGACCCGGCTGGTCCACGAACGCGGGGTGCCCCTGGCAGCCGACGGCTCCCCGGTCTCCCTCGACGCGCTCGCGGGCCTGCCACCCCTCCCCCGTACGACGTCCCCCGCCCGCCTGGGCGAGGCCCTGGCCCGCTCGGTCCACGCAGGCCTGACCGGACGGGGGGAGGCCCGATGAGCAGCACGTCCCACTCCTCCTCCCAGGACACCAGCCAGTCCGCCGCCGAGAAGCGCCGCAAGCGCCGGGAACGCAACGCCAAGTCCCGCACCCCCGAGCCGAAGGACATCGTCAGCGGCGCCGGCCAGCCGCTGGACCTGAGCGTCCGCCGCGACCTCGAAGAACAGCTCGGCCACGACTTCAGCCAGGTCCGCCTGCACACCGACCGCGACTCCGCCCAACTGGCCGACATGATGGGCGCGGACGCCTTCGCGGTCGGCCAGGACATCTTCTTCCGCGAGGGCACATACCGCCCCGGAACGGCGGACGGCCAGCGGTTGTTGGCCCACGAGCTGCTGCACACGGTCCAGAATCCGCACGGTCTGGGCGCTTTGCGCGCGGGCCGCGACCTGGGCTCCGTATCCCTCCCCCAGGAAACGATCGAACGGGAGGCGGAGTCGGCGGCCCAGTCCTCGGTACTGGGGGCGCTGCAGGAATCCGTACCCGCGGAACAACCAGCCGCCGCCGAGATCGAAGAAGGCCAGGCGACCCCGGGCTGGCTCCGGTACGCGACGGTGGACGCGGACCGGATGCGTCTGGAACAGCTCGACCCGGCAACGCTGGTCGACCGGCTGGCGAACGGCGTCGTGCGGTCGCTGCGCGGCGACCCTGCGGACCTGTCGAAGCGCACCCGTACGCAATTGGCGCGCCTGCCCGACGAGCTGCTGGACGACGTGCTCGGACGCCTGGAGAGCCGGCTGCTCGGTCCGGAGCACGACCGGGTGCTCGACCTGGTCGAGGAGATCGAGGCGCAGGGCGACCACGCGGCCGACACCACCGAGTGGGCGGCTCAGGACGCCCCGGCGGTGGAGCCCGACCTGGCCGACGACCTTCGCATCGAGCGGGAGAGCGAGCACCGCGCGGCCGAGGAGGAGAAGGCCCGCGAGGAGAAGCCCGCGTCGGCCCCCGGGCCCGAGAAGGACCGGGCGGAGGCGCCGCCCGCGCCCGGCAGCACGCCGCGGAACGGTGGCACGCCGCAGAGCGGCAGTACTCCGCAGGGCGGGGGCGCGCCGCGCGGTGAGCGGCAGACCGAGACGGGTGCGGGCAAGGACAGCGGCACTTCGTCCGCCGGGAAGGAGCCGTCCGGGCCGGCCGGAGGGGCGACCGCCGGGAAGGCGGAGCCGCCGTCCGGCACGACGGCCGAGGGCGGCAAGGAAGACGGTCAGAAGTCCGGGGGCTCCCAGGAGGACGCGAAGTCCGGCGAAGGCAGGAAAGCCGACGGAAACGAACAGTCCGGCGAGGACAAGAAGAGCGCCGAGGGCAAGGGCGCTGACGAGAAGAAGAGCGGGGACGACAAGAAGGGCGCGGCAGGAAAGGAGGAGGCCGAGCAGCGGGAGACGGCGGTCTCGAGCAAGGAGGAGTCCGCGGCGAAGAACCGCCCGGAAGCCGCCGAACAGCACGTCGCGGGCCAGCCGGCCAAGCAGGAGGACAAGGCCGGCAGGAACAGGTTCGAGGGCTCCCCCACCACTGCGGGCAAGGGCACCGAGCTGCCCGGCAGGACCAGCCGACTCGACGGCGTACGCAACCAGGACCTCGACGGCCCGGAAGAGGCCGCAGACGACGATCCGTTCGGCGCCGGCAGCGCCTCGGAGGTGGAGGTCGGGGGCGCCGAGAAGAGCGCCTGGGACACCAAGCTCCAGCCGGAGGACTTCCTGCCCGAGCAGGACCTCGATGTGTCCGGGGTACCGACGGCGGAGACCCTCGATTCCGCCTCGTCGGCCACCCAGTCGGTGCCCTCCTTCCCCGCACCGCCGCCGACCAGGGCCGACAAGGTGCAGGCCGAGCGGGACGCCGAGGACGCCGAGGACGAAGCGGTCGAGGCCGAGCCGGAGGAGGCCGAAGCCGAGGCCCCCCTGGAGTCCGAGCCGTCGGTGGAGACCGAGGGCGGGCCCGACGATGCGTTCTCCGGCGACCCGGACGCGGAGCGCATGGCCGACCCCCGGCCGGGCGCGGGCACCCCGTCGAAGGACCCGAAGAGCGGGGACGACCCGAAGGCGGGCCCCGTCGCCGCACAGAAGGCGGTACAGGAGTCACCGGGCAGGGCGGACGGCGGCGGCGAGGAGAAGGAGGCCGCCGCCAAGGAGGAGAAGGGCACCGAGGCCGGCGGCGACAAGGCCAAGGGTGCACAGGAGACGGACTCCCAGAAGGCCGCGGGCGGCAAGTCCGCGGCGCCTGAGACAGCCGGCAAGGGCGAGGAACCGAAGAAGGACGAGCAGAAGAACGACGGCCAGAAGAAGGCGGAGCCGGCCACGGCGGGCCAGGGCAAGGGCGATACGGCGGGCCAGGGCGAGGACAAGGGACAGGACAGCAAGTCTCCGTCGCCCGCGCGGGACACCCATGTCTCCGGCGGCTCGAACGCGGATACGCCGGGCGGTGCGAGCAGCCAGGCGTCCTCGGGGCCGGACGCTCCTTCGGGAGGCGCCAACGCTCAGGAGACGAAGGAACCGGCGGTCAAGGAACCGGCGAAGGCATCGGCGCCCGCGTCCGCACCGAAGGAGTCGCCGCAGCCGTCTCCAGCCAAGAAGGAAGAGCCGGGGACGAAGGATGAGCCGGGCGCCGAGGCCGCCGCGCCCAAGGCGGCTCCCGCGCCCAAGGCGCCGCGTGGCGGCGGTGGGGGCGGAGGCGGCAAGGGCAGCGCACCGGCCAAGGGGAAGAAGAAGGACTCGGGCCCCGCGCCGAACCTCTCCCAGGTGTCCCCCGAAGCGGGCCTGTCCTCGGCCGCCAAGCTCAAGCCCCACAAGGCGCTTGAGGCCATGGGCGGCGTGGGCGGTTCGGTGGACCGTACGGTCGGCGACGAGCACAAGCAGCTCGCCGCGGCACCGCCGAACATGCAGCGCCCGGCAGGCGCGCCGCAGACCCTGGAGGGGAAGCCCAAGACGGACGCCGCGGCGCAGTACTCCCAGGATCCGGCACAGAAGTCCGACGCTCCCAAGGACGAGAAGGCCGAGGTCAAGGGCGAGAAGAAGCCCGAGGGACAGATCGAGGCGGAGAAGGCGGAGGAGCCCGGCGGCTGGGACACCTTCAAGATGGCCCTCGGCTTCGGCGTCGGCTGGGTCGCGGAGAAGCTCGGCTTCAAGGTGGACAAGGAGGAGCTGGCCGCCAAGTTCGCGGGGCTCCCGACGAAGGACGAGGCTCTGAAGCAGGCCCAGGCGGGCAACGCGCCGGGCGTGAACATGCAGGGTGCAGCCGACGAGAAGGCCGGTGAGCAGGACCAAGCGGTCGACGCCAAGGGCCAGGAGGCCGTCACGACGGGCCGTGACGACGCCGGGCGCTCGATGGGCGAGAACCAGGTCTACCCCAACGCCCCCAAGGAGGAGCTGAAGGGCAAGGTGCCCGGCCGCGAGGGCGGCAAGGGCGGGGTGCGTACGGGCAAGGCGTCAACGGGGGCGGTGCCGGCAGAGGCAGCATCGACCGTGGCGGAGCACGACCGGAAGCCGCAGTTCCAGCAGGCGTTCAGCAAGGGCCAGAAGGAGATGTCCGACGGTCGCCAGACCAAGGACAAGAACTTCCGCCAGTCGCAGGCGAAGCACAAGCAGCAGGTCGCCGGCGAGGTGGCCAAGAACACCGCGGAGCAGACGGGCGAACGCGCGAAGGCCCAGTCGGAGGTCACGTCACAGCGCGCCGACTGGCGCACGGAGCAGGACCAGGAACTCAAGAAGCTCGGCACGAAGAAGAGCGAGAAGCGCGACAAGGTCCGCAAGGACGTCAAGGACCGCGAAAAGAAGACCGACGATGACACGAAGAAGGAGAAGGAGGACAGCGACAGAAAGATCAAGGAAAAAGGCAACAAGGCGGAGACCGACGCCAAGAACAAGACCGACACCGCGGCCAAGGACTCGGGCAACTGGCTCACGAAAGCCTTCGACTGGCTCAAGGAGAAGGTTCTCGAAATCAAGAACGCGATCGTCCGGATCATCCGGGAGGCGCGTGACGCGGTCGTCAACTTCATCAAGAACTTCAAGGAGAACGTCGAGCGCTGGATCAACGAGGCCCGCAAGTGGATCGTTGACACGATCAAAAACCTGATCAATGACCTGATCGAGTTCGCAAAGAACATGGTCAAGGCGATCATCGACCTCGCCAACCGCATCAGGAAATTCATCACGGACCTGATCGCCGCGGCGATAGCCCTGGTCACAAAACTGGCGGCACTCCTCAAGAAGATCATCACAGATCTCCTCAACCGCATCGCCAAGCTCCTCAGCGACATCCTGAACGTCCTGAAGAAGATGCTCATGGACGTCATCAAGGCGGTCGTGGACGCGATCAAGACGGTACTGGAGTACGCGTCCAAACTCCTCGGCGCGCTGGGCGAGTTCATGATGATTGCGATCGACTTCATGGACGACCCGGGCGGCTGGCTGAGCGGTGCGAAGAACTCGGCGGTCGACGGCGCGAAGAACCACCTGTTCCGCGAGGTCAAGAACGCGGTCAAGCAGTGGTTCCAGTCGAAGATCGAAGAGATCATCGGCGTCCCAAAGGCGATCATCGACAAGCTCATCAAGGGGGGCTTCACCCTCGAAAAGATCGTGAAGGAGACCTGGGACGCGATCGTCCCCCAGCTCCCCTTCATCATCGGCGAGATCGTCATCACCAAGGTCGTCGCGAAGCTGATCCCCGGCGCCGGCTGGGTCATGGCGGTCATCGACGCCATCCGCACGGCCATCGGCGCCCTGGGCGAGATCCTCCGCGCAATGGGCGCGGTCCTCGACTGGCTGAAGGCCGTACGCCAGGGCGGCGCGGGCATCCTCTTCGCCAAGGCGGTCGCGGCGGGCATCGTCGCCCTCCTCGAACTCGCCTACGAGGCCCTCCTCAACGGCATCGGCAAGTACGTCGCCAAGGTCGGCCGCCGCCTGAAGTCGGTGGCGGCCAAGCTCGGCAAGGGAGACAGGGGCGGCCCGTCGAGAGCCGGCGCGGGCGACGACAAGGGCGGCAAGCGGGAACAGCGCCGCGGCGACAACGACACCCCTCACCCCACCTCCACCCTCCCCAAGCCGGCCAAGGGCACCGGCCCGGACACCCGCCCCAACGCACAGCCCCACCCGAAGGCCGACCCGAACAAGCCCACAACAAAGAGCGGCCCGGACAAGGGCAAGGAACCAGGCCCGGCCAAGCCCAAGGACACGGACCCGTCCCGCCCGAAGGACCAGAACGCCCCGGGCAAGCCGAGGACCGACAAGGACACCCCCGGCAAGCCCAGGGACAGCAGGAACGACGACAAGGCCACCCCGACCAGGCCCAAGGACCAGGACGGCCGCACCACGCCCAAGGACACGGACAAGCCCGGCCGCCCGAAGGACAACAACGAAGACACCCGCCCCACCCCGTCCCCCAAGCCCAAGCCCAAGCCGGAACCCAAGCCCAAACCGAAGCCCGACCCGGAAACCAAGCCGAAGCCCAAGGACGACAAGGACGCTCCCGGCAAGCCCAAGGACGACAAAGGCACCCCGAGCAAGCCGAAGAACGACGACAAAGACCCCACAAAGCCGAAGGACGGCGACAGCAAGAAGCCCCGGGACACCAAGGACGGCGACCGCAAACCCCGCCCCAAGCCCGACCACGACCGCGACCGCCGCAAGCCCCGCCCCAAGCACGACAAAAAGGGCCCCGGCAGAACCCGGCCCAAGGACGACCACCGCGGCCCGGGCCGCCCGAAGACCAAGCCGGAAAAGAACAGGCGCAAGAAAGAGGAAGAGGAGGATTCCAAAGCCGAGCGCTTGGCTAAGATTGTCGCCCGCATCCGCCCCATCATCCGCAAGCGACTGGACGAGGGCTTGGAACCGGCCGCTCACCGGAACCTTCTCGCAGGACTACGTCGCTGGTACCGGCTTACCAGCCTCGCCAAGTCCGGAAGTCCCCATTTCACCGTTATCGCCAAGCTCAATCCACAAGCCCCGGTAACCCCCGGATACACCAAAGCCGAAGACCTCGATACGGACGACTACAAAGAACACACCGACTACCTCAAGAACGAACCGGACCCGGACCTGCCGGCCCCCCGCATACCCGAATTCACAAATGGCGTGCTCGCCAAGAACTTCAAAGCCGAATTCCTCAACGAGAAGTTCGCCAAAGCCAACGGCCAGAAGGCTCACTCCAGGCTGGTCCATGAGCCGATTGGTTTCCGCTACCTCAATAAGTACGACCTCAACACCGACGCCAGTACCCGGTGGGTGCGGATGCACCTGTTGACCGAGAAGCTGGGTGGGCCGTTCCTTGGATCCAACCTCGTACCTGCCCGCAACGTCATAAATAACCCCACTTTCAAGCGGGGCATCGAACGATTCCCCGAGGAGGAGATGCGCCGCAAGGACGACACTCGGGACGACAAACTGCGTATGGTCTGGTACAAGATCGATCTGACCTGGCACACCGGGCCGATCAAGGGTTTCCCACATTCAATCTCAGCTTCCTGGGGAACCTACAAGTTCGATCGCGGTGCCGGAAAATGGGAAGAAAAGCAGCCCGTCAACCGCGGGCCGCTGGCGCTATCTGTCGGACCGCTGGAGAAGCCGCCTCAGCCTCGCGGCCAGAGCAGCTTGGTTCGCGTCAAGCGCGACTCGGTCCGGCGCATGATACGCATGCTCCATATTTCGCCGGCATTCGCCGAAGCGATCGAGTACGTACGCACCCACCTGGGTGACGGCACACCGACCACCGTCAAGCCGGGCAGCACCGCTGAACTCACCCAACGCCTGAGCAATCTTCCGACGGAACGCCAGCAGAAGATCCGTGACTTCGCGGCTGGGATGATGGCCCTTGCCGTAGCCGAGCAAGAGAACCATCTGTCGTACGACGATTAGCCATGAGACCACAGAGCGGAACCTATGCGCACTCCAACCGAAATCGAAAAACGCCTTTTGCAGGCGCAGCAGGAGATCCTGGACTGTTCCGAGATCGCAGTGGAGCGCTCGGTCACGGGGGATCTGGGCGAGACATTCACCGAAGCGCCGGCACTGTTCTCCTATCTGCCGGATTGGCAGGGTGTCCAACTCGGCAACCGACTCTGCGCAGGAAGCCCTCGCATCTCGGAACTCGCCAACTTCTGGCACTACGGGCAAGCATCCGATGCCACGAAGATTAGCGGCGAGTTCCGAGTGACTGACCTGTTCACCGCTCTCCTCAAGAATCCGCCCGACCTGGCGTGGTCCGGTTCCACAGACGAGGAGAGGGACTTCTTCACTCAGTGGCGGGTCATCGATGACACCCCGTTGTCCGCCATGGGCCAGCTCGCAGCCATCCGCATCCAGCCTGAGGTCGATCCCTTGGAGATCTGGTACTACGACATGGAGCTGACCAGCACCGAAACCCGGGCCCGGCAGTACGTCCCCCTTGATCTCACCTACATCGAGTACCTGGAGCAACTGGCAATCACCAAGGGCACGCTGGGATGGCAGTACCTCTTCACCGACGAAGTCATGCTCGGCCACCCCGACTTCGAAGATGTCAGAAATCAGCTGACAGCGATGCTTGAACTTTTCCCGCGGCTCTTTCCTGCCTGGGACTACACAGAGCTCACGCGACGCCTGGAGGCACGGCTGTGACCACCTACGCCGACATACCCAAGCCCATTCGTTCCGGCATTGTCATTGTTGATCCTGAGCGTGGCACCCCCCAGCGGATCATCGTGCTGCAGTTCAATCCCGACACGCTTGAGCGCTCCGTCGCGCCTCAAGCCGCCGGCGGCGAAGGCGGAGGCGGTGGTGGCGATAGCGGCGGGGACCGGAATGAGGCGCTGCGGCTTAAGGGGCCGGCGCAGGAGAGCTGGAAGTTCACTGCGGAGATCGACGCTACCGATCAGCTGGATGTCGCGGCGCCGGATGGGATTCATCCTCAGCTTGCCGTGCTGGAAATGCTTGTGCAGCCGACTACCGAGCAGTTGAGGGCGGCCAGCAAGCTCAGCAAGAAGGGGACTATTGAGATCAGTCCCATTGAGATGCCGCTCACGCTCTTCACTTGGGGGAGCAAGCGGGTGATGCCGGTCAGGTTGACGGAGTTGTCTGTTAACGAGTCGGCGTTTGACGTCAACCTCAATCCCATCAGGGCCTCGCTCTCCATCGGGATGAAGATTTTGACGGTGAGTGACCTGCCGGCTGGGCATCGGGGGGCGGAGCTCTACCTCGCGCACCTCGCGCAGAAGGAGCAGTTGGCTCGGCGGGCTCGGGCCGGGAGCTTGGCGCAGTTGGGGCTCGGGGGAGGGATCTGAGCGTGATCGAGCCGTATGAGAGTGCGTTGGACGATGTGCCGGGGGCTCACCCGTATCCCCGGAGTAGTCGGTACCACGATGTGGAGATCGGGGTGCATCGCGCGCCCGACGGTACCGAGGTGAAGTACGCCAAGCGGAGGCTGTTGCCGCCGCTTGAACGGGATGAAGACGAGACCGTGCCGCATGTCGTGAGTGATGGCGAGCGGGCCGATCAGCTGGGGCAGCGGTATTTCGGGGAGTCGGGGCAGTGGTGGCGGATTGCTGATGCCAATCCGGTGTTGGCGCCGAGTGAGTTGACGGACGAGCCGGGTGAGGAGATCGCCGTGCCGTTGCCCGGTGGGTTCGCCGGCGGGATGGGTGGGCCGGGGGTGCGGAATGGCTGATGACCTGCCGGTGGGGGGCGGACCCGTCCACGCATCGCTGTACATGGGGCCGAAGTTGGCGCGGCTGGTGCCTCAGGAGGTGATGGAGGCGCTGCTGTCCGCGCAGATCACCAGTACGGCGGGGGAGAGGAGCGGGTTTCAGCTCGCCTTCGACCTCACGAAGAGGGGCGCCATCGTCGACCGGTTGCTGCCGGAAGGGTTTTTCGATCCTAAGACGCGCGTCATCCTCACCGTGGCCGTGAAGGGGACGCCTGTCGTGTTGCTGGATGGGCTCATCGTGCGGCAGGAGGTGGGGGCCAGTAATCAGCCGGGCCAGACCACTCTCACCGTCACCGGGGAAGACCTCACGCTCCTCATGGACCTCGAAGAGCGGACAGATCGGTATCCCAACCTGGCGCCCTCGCAGCGGGTGGAGCGGATTCTCGGGAAGTACGCGGATTACGGGATCGATGCGCGGATCATTCGGGAGCAGGTGCCGCAGCCGCCGAGGGAACAGGCCCGGGTGGATTACCAGACGGGGACTGATCTGCAGTATGTGAATGATCTGGCGAGGGCGAACGGGTACACCTTTTACCTCGATCCGGGGCCGGTTCCGGGGCGGTCGACCGCGTTCTGGGGGCCCGAGCAGCGGCTCGGGCAGCGGCAGCATGCGTTGAACGTGAATATGGATGTGAATTCGACCGTTGATCAGCTGACCTTTGCCTACGACGGGACGGCGAGGGAAGAGCCGCAGGCTCGGGTGCAGGACCCGGTGACGCGGCGGGCGCCGTTGCTGGCGCAGCCGGACATCAGTCCGTTGCGGCCGCCGCTCGGGCGGCGGGCCTCGCCGGCGCTGAAGCGTAAGACCCTCACCGGTACCGCGAAGAAGGATGAGGCGCTGGCGAAGGCGGAGGCATTGGGGCGGGCTGCCACCAGTGCCGACGCCATCAGTGGGTCGGGGCAGTTGGACGTCAACCGGCATGGATATGTGTTGCGGCCGCGGGAGTTGGTCGGGGTGCGGGGCGCCGGTGTGACGTACGACGGGGATTACTACGTGAAGAGCGTGACGCACAATCTCCGGCCGGGTTCCTACCAGCAGAATTTCACGCTTTCGCGGGAGGGACTGATCGCCCGCAGCAACGTCGTCCGCCCGTGACATCCACTCGTACCACCCAGGAGAAAGACACCACACATGGCGCCAGCATCCAACAACCGCTTCCTCGGCAAGTTCCGGGGCCGGGTGGCGAGTAATGACGATCCGTTGCGGATGGGACGGATCACCGCCCATGTGCCGGATGTACTCGGTGATGAGGCGTCGACGTGGGCCATGCCGTGCTTTCCGTTCACGGGGGCGCAGGCGGGGCAGTACGTGATCCCGAGCGAGGGCGCGGGGGTGTGGATCGAGTTCGAGCAGGGGGATCCGAGTTTCCCGGTGTGGACGGGGTGTTGGTACGGGTCCGAGGCCGAGATGCCGGTCGATGCGCAGACCGGCGCGCGGGCCGGGGCCGAGCCGGTGGTCATCGAGACGCAGGGGCATCACAAGATCGTGCTGTCGGACGTGCCGGAGGAGGGGATTCTGCTCCAGGCACCCGGGGGTGCGTCCGTGCGGATCAACGCGTCGGGGGTTCATATCAACAACGGGCAGGGGGCGTCGGTCCTGCTCAAGGGAGACCAGGTCGACATCAACGAGGGCCGGCTCACCGTGCCCAAGAAGCGCTGACGGAGACGGGGGAGCAGGAAGACGTGGGGAACGGGAATCTCATGCACGGCGGTGCCGTGATCAGTTGTCCGCACGGCGGGCGGGCGGTGTCCACCGCGGCCGGCGGGAACGGCGTACGCATCGACGGTCTGCCTGCCGTCACCGCCGCCGATCTCTTCACGGTCAGCGGCTGCCCGCACTCCGTCGGCGGCCGGCCGCAGCCGTGTACCAGCGTCCGCTGGACCACGGCGGCGCGCAGTGACGACGTGACGATCGACGGGGTGCCGGTGCTGCTCGACACCTCGGCGGCGATGTGTTTCAGCGCCGGGCTGGTGCCGCAGGGCCCGCCGGTCGTGGCGCCCGTCCACCAGGGGGTGTCCAGCCGATGAGGGCTGTGAAGAAGGTACGTAGTGAGATCGCGTTTCCGTTTCGGGTGGACCGGCGGGGGCGGACGGGGCATGCCGACCACGACGCGCATGTACGGGATCTGATCGAGCAGTTGCTGTTCACGAGCCCGGGAGAGCGGGTCATGCGGCCGGACTTCGGGTGCGGGCTGCTGGACCTGGTGTTCACGCCGAACAGCCCGGAGCTGGCGTCGGCCGTCGAGCTGTCGGTGCAGGCCTCGTTGCAGCGGTGGCTGGGCGATCTGATCGACGTCGAAGCGCTGGACGTGGTGAGTGAGGAGAACGTCGTACGGGTCGAGCTGCGCTATGTGGTGCGCTCCACCGGGAGCCGGCGCGACGAGGTGTTCGAGGGGCGGGGCGAGATATGAGTGACCAGCAGCTCATCGGCGGTGAGCTGGTGTGCCGTACCGACCAGCGGCGCGGGCGGATCAGAGCCGCGCGGCTGAACGGCATCGATGGAGTCGAGGTCGCCGATGACGGGGTGACGCTGACCGTCACCTTCCTGGGGAAGGCGCCGCACGGGCTGCGCCCGGAGAACGTGCGCATCGACGGCGGGCGCCGGATCACGGGCCTGGAGGCGCTGGAGGTGTCCGTCGAGCGGGAGGAGGACCCCGAGCTCGACGACCGGCTGCATGTGGTGCTGGACCGGACCGGGGACACCTCGCGGTACCGGCTGTCGGTCGTGGAGACCGATCCGTACGGGCGGCCGGGGACGGAGCCGTACGAGGGGTTCGACCAGCGGTACTTCACCGCCGACTTCCGGTTCCGGACCGACTGCCCGAGCCCGTTCGACTGCGCCGAGCCCTCGCCTGACGACTGCCCCGACACCTTCGAGCCCGCGCCGGTCATCGACTACACCGCGCGGGACTACGACACGCTGCGGCAGCTGGTCCTGGACCGGCTGCGGCTGACCACGCCGGACTGGGTCGAGCGCAATCCGGCGGATCTGGGGATGACGCTGGTCGAGATGTTGGCGTACACCGCGGACCAGATCAGTTATCAGCAGGATGCGGTGGCTACGGAGGCGTATCTCGACACCGCGCGGCGGCGGGTGTCCGTACGCCGGCACGTGCGGCTGATCGACTACCCGATGCACGACGGGTGCAGCGCGCGGGCCTTCGTGTCCGTGGCGGTGGCCACCGATCTGGTACTGCTCCCGGGGACGTTCCGGTTCGCGGCGGTGGACTTCCGTACGTACGGGCCGCGGGACCGGCCCGAGATCGGGACGGTGATCGACGACCGGGACCTGGCCGTGCTGGACGAGCGCGGGTCGGTGGAGGTCTTCGAGCCGGTGTCGGACGCTCCCCTGCGGCTGCGACCGGAACACAACGCCATTCGGCTGTGGACCTGGGGGGATGAGGTCTGCGCGCTGTCGAAGGGCGCGACGGCGGCGACGCTGCGGGACGAGTGGGCGGACGAGGCCTGCGAGGCCCGTGCGCTGAAGCTTTCCCCCGGTGACCTTCTCCTCTTCGAGGAGGTGAAGGGGCCGCGTACCGGGACGCCCGGCGACCAGGACCCGACCCACCGGCAGGCCGTGCGGCTGACGTCCGTCACCCCGGCCGTCGACCAGCTCGACGGGCAGCCGGTGCTGGAGGTCACCTGGGCGCAGGAGGACGCGCTGACGTTCCCGCTGTGTCTCTCGACGCGGGGTGGGACGGACTGCGCGCCGGTCGAGGACGTGAGTGTGGCGCGCGGCAATGTGGTGCTCGTCGACCACGGCCGGTCGCTGGTCTTCGGCGAGGACCCGGAGGGGGTGCCGGAGACGGTGACCGTGCCGCCCGTACCGGCCGTGACCGGCTCCTGCGAGCCGCCGGCCTTCGGGTGTGCCGAGCACGAGGGCGACGGGAACGCCACCGCGCGGACGATCAACCATCTGATCGACAAGACGAAGCACCACCGGGCGTTGACCGTCGACGACATCCGCGAGCTGTTCGAGGTCGTGGGCGAGGAGGCGACCGCACGGGCCGGGCTCGGGCTGGAGCTGGCCGGGCAACGGCGCGAGAAGGTCGTGCCGGGGACGGTGTACGCGCAGGCCGAGGCGTTGCGCACGCTGCTGGCGCAGTCCGTGTACCCGGGCATCAGGGCGCGGTTCCGGCCCGTCCTGCACCACTCCCCCGTCGCCCGCACGGTGCCGTTCCCGCGCCCTGAGCTGGTGGCCGCCGGGCAGGCCGAGCGGCTGGCCGGGATCCGGGAGCGGGTGCGGGCGCGGCTGGTGGAGCTGTGGCGCAGCGCCCGGGACCACGACGGACTGTCGGAGGCGGAGATCGCGGAGCTGACGGTGGTGTTCGGGCTGCGCGTCCTGGAACACATCGAACTGCACCGGCATCCGGCACGGGCGCTGCGCGAGCTGCTGCACCGCGCCGACCGGCTGCTGGCCGCCAAGCTGCGCCGCCTTGAGGTGCTGACCGCGCGGGCGCGGGCCGGCACGGTGCTGGACGGGCGGATCGCCTGGGAGATCGCGCACAGCTGGGGCCCGGCGTACGCGGCGGGACTGCACCCGGACGAGCCGGTGCTGCACGGCCCGGCGGCCGCGCTGCTGCCGGACGCGCGGGCCGCGCTGCCGGCCGTACGGATCGAGGACGGCGAGCACACCTGGGAGACGCGCCGGGACCTGCTGAACAGCGGGCCGCGCGACCGGCACTTCGTGGGCGAGTGGGAGGACGACGGGCGGATCGCGCTGCGCTTCGGCGACGGCCGGTACGGCGCGCGCCCGGAGCCCGGCAGCCGGCTCACCCTGCACTACCGGCTGGGCGGTGGCACGGCGGGCAATGTGGGGGCCGAGGCCATCAACCATCTGGTGCTGAGCCGCCCTGCTGAGGATTCGGACGGCGGGGACCCGATGCCGGTGGCGGGGGTGCGCAATCCGCTGCCCGCCGTCGGGGGCGCCGAGCCGGAGCCCGTCGAGCAGGTGCGGCAGCTCGCGCCGCTGGACCTGAAGCGGACGCGTCGGCGGGCGGTCACCGCGGCGGACTACGCCGAGCTGGCGTCCGCGCTGCCCGGTGTGCAGCGGGCCGCGGCGGAAATCCGGTGGACCGGCAGCGGGCAGGAGGCGCACGTCGCGATCGACGCGGCGCGCACCGGAGAGCCCGCGCCCGAGCTGCTGGACTCGGTCGCGTACGCGCTGGAGAGCTACCGGCGCATCGGGCACGACCTGGTCGTGGAGCCGGCCCGCACGGTGCCGCTGGACATCGAGGTCGAGGTCTGCGCCGCGCCCGGCCATCAGCACGGCCGGATCCTCGCCGAGCTGACCCGCGTACTGGGCAACCGCCGGCTGCCCGGCGGACGGCTGGGCTTCTTCCACCCGGACGCGCTGACGTTCGGGGAGCCGGTGCGGCTGAGCCGTCTCACCGCGGTCGCCGCCGCCGTACCGGGCGTGGAGAGCGTACGGGTCACGCGGCTGCAGCGGCTCTCCCAACAGGAACACATCGACAACAGAGCGCTGGAGGACGGTGTGCTGCGGCTCGGCCCGCTGGAGATCGCCGTGTGCGACAACGACCCGGAGCGGCCGGAGAACGGCCGGCTGGTCATCGAACTCGGAGGCCTCGGAGAGCTCGGGGGTGCGCGATGAGCGCCACGTGCGGCTGCGGCTGCGGGGGCGGCAGCGACGAGCGGCGCGCCCCCGATGCCCTCTACAACCCGCCGGGGCGGAACGCCCTGGACTACCGCGTGGGTACCTACGGCACGTTCCTCGCCGGGATGCTGGACCGGCTGGCCTCGCCCGCCTATCCGGCGCTGCGCGGCCTGACCGTCCGTACGCCCGACGACCCGGCGATCGGGCTGCTGGACGCCTGGGCCGTGCTCGGTGACGTACTGACCTTCCACAGCGAGCGGATCGCGGACGAGGGGTATCTGCGGACCGCCAACGAGCACCGGTCGCTCGCGCTGCTCGGGCGGCTGGTCGGGCACCGGCCGCGGCCCGGCGTCGCGGCCGACACCCACCTCGCGTACACCCTGGACAAGGACCCGCGCGCCGAGGACGTGCCGGTCGTCATCCCGCGCGGGGCGCGCAGCCACAGCGTGCCGGCGTCGACGGGCGAGGAGTCGCAGACCTTCGAGACGACCGAGGACCTCACCGCGCGCTGGGCGTGGAACGAGCTGAAGGTCCGCAGGCGGCGGCCCGCGCTGCTCGTCCCCGAGGACCTGAAGACTCGGTCGGAGCTGTACGTCTCGGGCACGAACACCTCCCTGCAGACCGGCGACCAGCTGCTGTTCGACTTCGGCGGCAAGGAGCAGCAGTTGCTGCCGGTCGCCAAGGTGCGGATCGACCGGGAGGAGGACGTCACCGCTATCGGGCTGCAGCAGTCCGCGCCGCCCACGCTCAAGGAGCTGGTCGACGAGCTGAAGCAGTGGATCACCGAGCCGGAGGACGGCGGCGATCCGGACGATCCCGACGAGCCCGGCCCGCCCACCGCCGAGACGCCGAACCCGCGGCCGGTCAGCAAGCTGATCGAGACCTTCGACACCCAGGTGCTGGCGCCGCTGCGCAAGGACCTTGAGGGCGAGGCGGCCAAGACGCCTGCCGCGTTCGCCGAGCGCCTGGCGGGACCGCACGAGCGGCTGGCCGAGGCGCAGGTGCTCGCCGCGCCGTACGAGGCGGTCGCGGCCTGGTTCGAGCAGCTCGAAGCGGTGATCGGGGAACTCCGCGAGCGGGCCGAGGACTTGGAGCCCGCCCGGACCGTGCCGCCGTCGGAGCCGCAGCCGAAAAACGCGGGAGTCGGGGCCGGTGCCCCGCGACCCACGCCCGCGCTGCGCGTCCTGGACGCCGTGCTGCCCGCGCTCCGTACGAGCGTGGTGCGGCCCCCGTCCGGCGCGCGGGTCGTCTCGCGCGACCCCGGGCGGCTGTTCGCGCCCGGCTCGGACCTCACCGCGCGGCTGCTGTCCGCGCTGGACCCGCGGCTGTCCGACGGGATGTATACGGCGTGGCGGCAGGCCGCGCCGACGACGCCCGCCGCGCTCCGCGCACTGCTGGCGATGCGGGTGACGGCCGCGCCCTTCGGGGCCACCGCGCCGCTCAAGCCCGTGCAGGACGAGAAGGGCCGGGTGATCCGCACCTCGGACTGGCCGCTCACGGGCGGGGTGCTGACCAGTGTGCGGATCGTCTTCGACACGGCCGGCAAGGTGCCGGTGAAGGCGGAGTTCCAGCACGCCGAGACCGGCAGCTCCGTGCAGTACACGGAGAACCTGCCGTCGGAGAGCTCCTTCGACCTCGGGCCCGGCCGGGTCCAGGTGTCCACCCGCACCGGACAGGACCGCGATCTGAGCTGGCTGAGCCGCCGCCCGACCGAGTCCCAGGAGCCGGGGGTGACCATCCGGCTGCTGGCCGGGCTGCCCGAGCGGTCCCTGTTCGTGGCCCGCCCCGACGAGGACGGGAAGATCGAGGTCGCGGTCAACAACGGCGAGACCAGGACCTGGGACCTCGCGCCGGGCGACAAGCACCAGGTCCGGCACGGTGAGTACGAGGTGACCGTGCGGCGCACGCCGGGCAGCGAGCCGCCCGCCGTGGAGATCGGCATCGCCACCGTGCCCGAGCCCGCCAACCGCTACGTCCTGCCGCTGGACTCCGTACAGGACTCGATCACGGTCGGCAGCTGGGTGGCGATCCAGCGGCCCCGCAAGGGCGCCGAAGGTCCGGACGGCATCCCCGGCGACAAGAAGCTGGCGTTCGTCACCACCCGCGTGACGGCCGTGCGCACCGCCGCGTACACCAACTTCGGGATCACCGGGCGCGGTACGGAGCTGACGCTCGCCGACCCGTGGCTGGACGAGCACGACGTGTTGCTGTCGGCGATCCGGGACACCACCGTGCACGCGGGCGGTGAGCCGCTGCGCATGGCGGACGAGCCGCTGGGTGAGGACGTGCACGGCAACGAGCTGGAACTGGCCGACCTGTACGAGGGGTTGCGCCCCGGCCGGTACGTCGTGGTCTCCGGCGAGCGGACCGACATCCCCGGCTCGGCCGGGGTGCGCGGCACGGAGCTGGCAGTGATCGCCGCGGTGGACCAGGCGATGGACGGAGACCTGCCGGGCGATCACGTGCACACGGTCCTCACGCTCACCGCCGACCTCGCCTACCGGTACCGCCGCGACACCGTCCGTATCCAGGGCAACGTCGTCCCCGCCACCCACGGCGAGAGCCGGGACGAGCCGCTGGGCAGCGGCGACGCGGAGCAGACCAACCAGACCTTCGCGCTCTGGCAGTCCCCGCTCACCTGGCTGCCCGACGACAATCCGCTGGGCGCGGTGCCGGAGCTGGAGGTCCGGGTCGACGGGCTGCTCTGGCACCGGGTGGACAGCCTGGCCGGCCGCGGGCCGCGCGAGCGGGTGTACGTCCTGGGCGCTGCCGGGGACGGCCGGACGACGGTGACCTTCGGGGACGGTGTGCACGGCGCCCGGCTGCCCACCGGGCACGAGAACGTCCGGGCCCGCTACCGCTTCGGCACGGGCCGCGCCGCCAACGTCAAGGCCGGCCGCATCACCCAGGCGATCACCCGCCCGCTGGGCGTCACCGGCGTCACCAACCCGCAGCCGGCCACCGGCGGCGCGGACGCCGACGGCCCCGGGCTCACCCGCCGCACGGTCCCGCTCGCGGTCTCCGCGCTGGACCGGCTGGTCTCCCTCCCCGACTACGAGGACTTCGCGCGCTCCCGGGCCGGCATCGGCCGGGCAGCGGCGGCCGAACTGTACGACGGGCGGCGGCAGGTGCTGCACCTGACGGTGGCCGGCGTGGACGACAACCCCGTCGCGGCCGACGCCGAGGTGCTGCAGGCGCTGCGGTCCTCGCTGGCCGAGTACGGGGACGCCGCGCTGCCGGTCCGGGTCGACGTGCGCGAGCTGGTCCTGCTCCTGCTGGTCGCCCGGGTCAAGGTCGCGCCCGACCACACCTGGGCGGCGGTCGAGCCGCGGGTGCGGGCCGCGCTGCTGCGCCGGCTCGGCTACGAAGGGCGCGAACTGGGGCAGCCGGCCCGGCTGTCGGAGGTGCTGGCCACAGCGCAGGCCGTGCCCGGCGTGGACTACGTGGACGTGGACGCCTTCACCGGCGTACCGGCCTCCGCGACCCCCACCGACCTGGCAGGACTCGTCGACGAACTGTCCGGACCGCGAACCACGGTTCCGGCCCGCGGCGCCACGTACGACGAGCGCACCTACCGGGTCACCGACGACAAGGGCGAGTCGCTCAGCTCGATCGCGGGCCGCAACGGCATCTCGCTCGCCGAACTCCTGCGCCTGAACCCGGACATCACCGATACGCAGCCGCTGGCCAAGGGCCGCTCGGTGTACGTCTTCCGCGGCATCCGGCCGGCCCAGCTCGCGCTGTTCTCGCCGCAGGTCGCCGACACCATGATTCTGACGGAGGTCAAGTGAGGTCCGCCGACACCCTGACCACGACGACAGGGGGAAAGTGATGTCCAGGGAGCCGGACGGGCTCGCGGAGCTGCTCCCACAGTGGCACCGGCTGAGGGATGCGGAGAACGGCGAGCCGCTGCGCGCGCTGCTCGCCGTCATCGCCGAGCAGGTCGACCTCGTACGCGACGGGGTCGAGCAGCAGTACGACGACTGGTTCGTGGAGACGGCGGCCGAGTGGGTGCTGCCGTACCTGGGCGACCTGGTCGGCTACCGGCCGCTGCCCGGATACGAGCGGGTGCTGGCCACCGGCCTGAAGGACGGCGGGCTGCCGGACTCCTCGCGGCGGCGGCTGGCCGAAGCGCTGGCCCCGCGCCGCGACGTGGCGGCCACGGTCGCCAACCGCCGCCGCAAGGGCACCCTCGCACTGCTGGAGGAGCTGTCCGCCGAGGTGGCCGGGTGGCCGGCGCGGGCCGTGGAGTTCTCCCGGCTGCTCGCGCACGATCAGCCGGTGAAGCTGTACGGCTCGGGCACGGCGGCCGTCAACGGGCGGCGGGCAGCGCGCGGCCGGTCGATGGATGTCCGGGACTCGGCCGCGCTGGACCTGGCGGGCGGTCCCTTCGGGACGGTCGCGCGGACGGCCGACGTCCGCCGCGCCGACTCCCGGCGCCGGCAGGGCGGCCTCTCCCCCGCCGGGGTGGGCCTGTACGTGTGGCGGCTCAAGCCGTACTCGGTGACGCGGGCGCCCGCGTACTGCATCGACCGGGCCCGCAACCTCTACACCTTCTCCATCCTCGGCAACGACACCCCGCTGGTGACCAAGCCCGAGCCGGAGCCGTCGGCCACCCACATCGCGACCATCGACAACGTCCCGGCGTACGTCCGGCGGCGGCAGTTGCACGACCGGCTCGCCGACTACTACGGGCCCGGCAAGTCCTTCACGATCTGGCGGGACGGGCAGCACGAGCCGGTCGACCCCTCCGACATCGTGGTCACCGACCTCGCCGACTGGCGCTACCGGCCCAAGCGCGGCCAGGTGGCGGTCGACCCGGAGCTGGGCCGGATCGCCTTCGGCTCGCGCTCGGCGCCGCGCCAGGGCGTGTGGGTGACGTACCACTACGCCTTCGCCGACGACCTGGGCGGCGGCGAGTACCTGCGCGAGCGGGCGACCCCGGCGGGCGCGGCCGTGTACCGGGTCGGGCCCGGCCAGACGTACCAGCGGATCATGGACGCCTACGGGGACTGGCAGCACGACCGGCGGGCCGGGCGCTGCGGCCCCGACGGCATCATCGAGATCACCCACAGCGGCGCCTACCAGGAGCAGCTGGACTTCGACCTGGACCCGGGCGACCGCCTGGAGGTGCGCGCGGCCGAGGGCACGCGCCCGGTGATCCGGCTGCTGGACTGGTACAGCAACCGGCCCGACGCGCTGAACATCCGGGCGCGGGAGGAGGAGTGCGCGGCGGGTGACCGGCCGCGGATGGTGCTGGACGGACTGCTGATCACCGGCCGCGGCATCAACGTCCAGGGCCCGGTCGGCGCCCTGGCGCTGCGCCACTGCACCCTCGTCCCCGGCTGGTCGCTGGAGCCGGAGTGCCACCCGCACTCCCCCGACGAGCCCAGCCTCGTACTGGACCGGACGACCGCCTGCGTGGAGATCGACCGGACGATCCTCGGCACGATCGAGGTCATCGGCGACGAGGTGTCCACCGACCCGCTGCCGATCCACATCCGGGACAGCATCCTGGACGCGGCGGGCCACGACCGCGAGGCGCTGTCGGCTCCCGACTGCCGCCACGCGCACGCGGTCCTGCACGCGCACCGCACCACGGTGATCGGTGAAGTCCACGTGCACGCCGTGGAGATCGCGGAGAACTCGCTCTTCACCGGGCGGCTGCACGTCGCCCGGCGGCAGCTCGGCTGCATCCGGTACTCCTACGTCACGCCCGGCTCCCGCACGCCGCGCCGCTACCGCTGCCTGCCGGACCTCGTCGGTTCCGAGCAGGCCGGTGCCGTACGGCCGGTCTTCCGCAGCGAGCGGTACGGCACGCCCGCGTACGGGCAGCTCACCGCGCCGGGCGCGGACGGACCGGCCGGCGAGGGGTGCCGGCGGGCCGCGGAGGACGGCGCCGAGCTGGGCGCCTTCCACGACCTGTACCAGCCGCAGCGCGAGGACAGCCTGCGGGCGCGGCTCGCGGAGTACACACCGGCCGGCACGGATGCGGGGATCTTCTTCGTGACCTGACGCCACCACGGGGCGTCGACACCGCGCGTCCCCAGACGACTTACCGCCACGAGCTTCGACACGAGCTTCATCACGAGGGGGAACCCTTCACATGCACGCCGATCTCTCCCGCATCACCTTCCGGCCCGACGCCCGCTACTCCGCCGTCCTGGCCCAGCAGGGCCGCGTCCAGCTGGACGCGGACACCAATGAGCAGACCGCGATCCAGCTCTACCAGGCCCGGGTGACCGCCACCGACCTGATCGGGCAGCACGGCGGGCCGGCCGCCGACGCCGGCTTCAGGATCGACATGACCGGCGGCAGCCGCGAGCTGGACGACCTGTCCATCAGCCCGGGCCGCTACTACGTCGACGGCATCCTCGTCGAGGCGTACCGGCCGCAGCCGGGCGTCCCGGTGCCGGACCCGGCGGAGGCCGACACCAAGGACAACCACCCGGACGCCGCTGAGCAGCCCGCCGAGACGCCGACCACCTGGACGTACTGGGACCAGCCCGACGCCTACCGGGACGCGGAGCGCCCCGAGGACCGGCTGCCCACCCAATTCCCGTACCTGGCCTACCTGAAGGTGTGGGAACGCACCGTCACCGCGGCCGAGGACCCGGCGCTGCGCGAGGTCGCGCTCGGCGCCGCGCTGCCGGACACCGCGGCCCGGCTCAAGGTCGTCTGGCAGGTGCTGCCGCTGCCCGGCGGTGAGTTGGACATCGACGGCGACGAGACGAAGAAGGCCCCGGTCCGCGAGGCCTTCCGCGAGTGGGTGGCCGAGCAGCGCAAGGCCACCGCGCGGATCGCCGTGCGCAGCGAGCGCCCCGACCAGGCCGACGACGACCCCTGCCTGGTCAAGCCGGACGCCCGCTACCGCGGCCCGGAGAACCAGCTGTACCGGGTGGAGATCCACGACGGCGGCGCGGCCAAGGACGCCACCTTCAAGTGGTCCCGCGAGAACGGCTCGGTGACCTTCCCGGTGGACGGCCTGGACGGCACCTGGGTCGAGCTGGCGACGCTGGGCAACGACGACAAGCTGGACCTGGACGTCGGCGACCGGGTCGAGTTCGTGGACTCCGCGGTCGCGAGCCGGCTGGAGGCGCACCCGCTGCTGCGCGTGGAGGAACTGGACCTGCCCGGACGCCGGGTGCGGCTGTCGGAGGAGCCCCCGCAGCACGTCGGGCGGCGGCCCGAACTCCACCCGTATCTGCGCCGCTGGGACCACCGCGAGGGCGGCCGGGCCCAGGAGCGGCAGACGAAGAAGGGCGCGGCCGGGCGGCTGAGGAACGGCGCGGTGCGCGTCGAGGAGGGTGCCTGGCTGCCGCTGGAGGACGGCGTCGAGGTGTACTTCCAGGCCGGTGGCACCTACCGCACCGGTGACTTCTGGATCGTCCCGGCCCGTACCGCCACCGGCACCGTGGAGTGGCCGACGGACGCGGCCCGCCGCCCGCTGCTGCAGGCGCCGCTCGGACCGCAGGTGCACTACGCGCCGCTGGGCTGGGTGATGGGCGAGAAGACCGTGTCCGACCTGCGGCTGACGTTCAAGCCGCTGGCCGGCGAGGTCGCCGCGGCCAGCGACGAGGAGCTGGCGGCCGAGGAGGAAGCACGGGCTGCGGACGCCGCGGCCGAGGCGGAGAACGAGCCCGCCGACGTGGCGTCCGCCGGCCCGGCCCACGGCGCGGCGCTCCGCTCGCAGACGACGGCCGAGGCGGAGTCGCTGGCGGAGGAGTGACGCTGCCGGGGCGCCACGGGGAGCGCCACCGGGTACGTACGGGGCGGCGCGCGGGTGATCCCGCGCGCCTCCTGCCGGGGGACGGCCCGCGCTGCCGGGTCGAGGAAGGAGCACGACGATGGCGAAGCCGCTGACCGCGTCACGCCTGGTGAAGGCCCTGCGCGACGAGGGCCTGACCGTCCACGAAGTGCGCAACTGGCGCACGCACAACAGGAACTCCAAGGGCCTGTGGGGCCCGCTCAACGGCGTGATGATCCACCACACCGTCACCAAGGGCACCGACAGCTCCGTCGAACTCTGCTACGAGGGCCGCTCCGACCTGCCCGGGCCGCTCTGCCACGGAGTCATCGACAAGAAGGGGGAGGTGTGGCTGGTCGGCAACGGCCGCGCCAACCACGCCGGGCTCGGCGACTCCGACGTCCTGCGCGCCGTGGTCAACGAGTCCAAGCTGCCGCACGACAACGCCGCCAACACCGACGGCAACCGCCACTTCTACGGCTTCGAGTGCATCAACCTCGGCGACGGCGAGGACCCCTGGCCGGAGGAGCAGAAAGTCGCCATCGAGAAGGTGTCGGCGGCGATCTGCCGGGCGCACGGCTGGACCGAGAAGTCCGTCATCGGCCACAACGAGTGGCAGCCGGGCAAGACGGACCCGCGCGGCTTCACGATGGACGGCATGCGGTCCCGCATCAAGAAGCGGCTCGCGGGCAAGCCCAGCGGCGGCACGGACGGGAAGCCGGCCCCGGAGAAGCCCGCGCCCGAGAAGCCCGCACCGGAGAAGCCGCGGCCCGGCACCCGGTACGAACGCTTTCCCGGCGGCGGCTTCTTCCAGACCGGCGCGCACAGCCCGATCATCACGGCGATGGGCAAGCGGCTGGTCGCCGAGGGCTGCTCCCACTACGAGGACGGGCCGGGCCCGTACTGGACGGAGGCGGACCGCAAGTCCTACGCCGCCTGGCAGCGCAAGCAGGGCTTCTCGGGCAGGGACGCGGACGGGATCCCGGGCAAGGTGACCTGGGACCGGCTGAAGGTGCCGCGGTCGTAGCACCCGGATCATCAGGGCGCCCTCTTTGCGGAGGGAGCCCGCCCCGGACACACGGACGCCGCCGGGCTCCCCCTCCCCAAAGAGGGCGCCCGGCGGCGTTTTCCGTGCCGGTTCGAGTGACCGCTCACGTCACGGACGTGGCGCGTCCGTGCCGGTGTCCGTCCGGACGGCGTCCCCACAACGCCGTCCCCCGGACGTACGGCCCCTCGCGGTACCGGTACCGCTCCGGCTCACGCCGGAAATCGGGGAGTTCAGCCCGCCAGGCCCGGCAGCACCGGCAGGGCGGGGATGTTGGCGGGGTTGGTCAGGTCGCCCTGGGCCGCGTCGACGGGGAGGACGCGCTGCACACCGGCGACGGCGTTGCCCGCGGTCTCCTGGCCGTCGGCGGCCACGGTGGTGGCCAGGCCCTGCGCGAACGGCACGGCGTCGGCGGCGACACCCTGGGCGTACGGGGCGGCGTCAGCGGCCACGCCCTGGGCGACGGGGAGAGCGGCGGTGGCGGTGCCCTGGGTCAGGCCCTGCGCACCGGCCAGCGCACCCTGCGCGAACGGCACCGCGTCGGCGGCCGCACCCTGCGCGAAGCCCTGCGCGTCGGTCAGCGTGCCCTGCGCGAACGGCACCGCGTCGGCGGTCGCACCCTCGGCGAACGCCTGGGTGCCGGCAACCGTGCCCTGCGCGAACGGGGTGGCCTGGCCGGCCGCGTCACCGGCGAGCAGGCCCACGCCGCCCACCGCGTCCTGGGCGACCGGCACGACCTTGCCGACGGCGCGCTGGGCGACGGGCGGCAGCGTGTCGGCGGCGGCCTGGTCGACGACCGGGCGGGCGGTGGCCAGGGCTCCCTGGGCCGGGTTGGTCAGCGTGCCGGGACGCAGGTCGCTACCGGTCGCGGTGGTGACCACCCGGTTGACGGCACCGGAAGCGTCCGGCAGCTGCGGCACGGCGGGCAGCTTGTCGGTGGGCAGGCTCACGGGCAGCTTGTCCGTGGGGAGGTCGGCCGGCAGCTTGTCCGTGGAGAGGCCGGCGGGCAGGTCGGCGGGCAGCTTGTCCGTGGGGAGGTCGGCCGGCAGGTCGGTGGGCAGGTCGGCCGCGGGGAGCTGGTTCGGGAGGTCGCTCAGGTCGAAGGCGGGCACGCCCTGGACGGGCACGAACGGCACGACGACGGGCAGACGGCCGGCAGCGGCGTCCTGGACCTGGCCCACGGTGCCCTCGGCGGTCTTCGCGACCTTGCCGACCGTCTTGGTGGCCTTGCCCGCACCCTTGACGGTGCCGGCGGCCTTGCCCGCGCCCTTCACGGTCTTGGTGACCTTGTTCAGGTCGGCCTTCTTCTGCACGCCGTTCACGGCGCCGGTCACGTCACCACCGGTCACGTCACCACCGGTCAGGCCGTCGGTCAGACCACCGGTGGCGGGCAGGCCGTCCATGGTGTGCACGTCGCCGCCGCCCAGCGTGCCGGTCACCTTGCCGACCGTGGAGCCCGCGGTCTCCTCGACGGTGCCGCTCACCTGGTCAGCGGTCTTCTGCACCGTGCCGGTCAGCTCACCGGTCGGCAGGTTCTTCTGGACGGTGCCGGTCAGGGCGCCGGTGTCGGGAGCGTCGACGGGCAGTTCGGCGGCGTTGGCGCCGGTGGCACCCAGGGCCAGCAGACCGGTGGCGGCAGCGGCGACGACGATGGAACGGCGGATGTTCTTGCGCATGGTGGCGATGAGCCCTTCGGATTCCAGGGATGTGTCGGGCAGACCTGTCCCGCCCCCGCGCGGCAGGTCTTGAGGAGCTGACGGCCGTCGGATCCCTGCGCTCGCCGTACGTCGGCGAAGGCGCGTGCAGTGGAGATCCGGCGGAAGGTCTGCCCTAACCCGGGAATTCGAGGATGTCGGTACCGCGCTCGCGGGTCGGCGCACCGCCCGCGGCCCGTACGCCACCGGGCACCAGCCCGAAGCGCGGCTGTCCACCCGGCAGGACCGCGTGCTGGTCCCCGCCCCGGGGGCCGTTGCCGTCCCCGGTGGTGTGCGAGGCCGGCGCTGCCGGGCCCTGCGGGAGCTGGCCGGGCAGTCCGCCCCGGCCCTGTCCGGCACCGGCGTCGCCGGAGTCGGCACGCGCGGCCGTACGGTCCTGACCGCCGGCGTCCCCCGAGGGGGCCGTCAGCCGGCCGTCGGTACGGTCCGAGCCGCACCGCTCAGGCGCGGCCACGTGCTGCCGACCGCCGTCCCGCACGTCATCGTGGTGCGCCCGCTCGTCGCCGCGGTCCTGACCGGCGGTGTCGCCGGGCAGCCGGACCGGGAGACCGGTCGCGTCGCCCACGCCGCGTACGACGTCGTGCACCGGAGCCGTGACCGGCTCGGTGACGGGCTCCAGGCCCTCGGTGAGCGGGCGTACGACCTCGCCGAGCCGCTCCTCGGACGCCTGCGCGCCCTCGGAGAGCCGGGCACCGGCCCGCTGTGCGACGCCCGCCTCCGGCTCCGCGGCCGCCTCATCGGACTCCCCCTCCAGCGCCGCACCGCCACCGGCGAGCGGCGAACGCTCGTCGGTGGCGGAGGCGGTGGCAGCGGTCGACCCGGTGGCGCCGGCGGAGCCGGTACCGATGTGCTCGGTGGAGCCCGTACCGGTGTGCTCGGTGGCGCCGGTGGTGGCCTTCGTGAAGGCGCCCCGCGCCTGCTCGGTGCCGCTGTCCGCCGCGTGTGCGGTGGCGCCGCCGAACGCGACGGCCAGGGCGACGAACCCGACGAGGAAGAGCCCGATCAGCAGCGCACGCCGCACGGCCACGGTGCGCGGCAGGCGCACAGCGGCAGGCAGAGCGAGCACAGCAGACAAGGGGGGACCTTCCCGGAAGGACGGCGACCGGGACCAGGGCGACAGGCACCCCGGATCAACCAGCACGTCGCGGGTGATCGAGCGATGCACCGATCCTTGCACGAGCAGCCAGGGGCCGCGCAAGTCCCCTGTGCCACCTGTCACCGTTACTCCGCCATGTCCGGTATCGACAGTGGCGAAAGGGTGTACGACCTGCGAACACGCCCCTACACCCCGGGACGTGAGCCACGGAAAACGGGCCGCGAGTCACGGGCCGAGGGTCGCGGGCCGCGGGTCGCGTAGGCGGGCTACGGGGCACCGATCCTGTTGCGACCGGTCGTCAGGGACGGTGACTGTCGTCTCGTCAGGGACGGTGGCTGTCGTCGCCGACACGGAGACTGCCATCGGTACGGGACCTGTCGTCGGCGCGACGACCGCCACCCGCACGCACAGCCGCTCGGGCAGCCGCTCGGGCAGCCGCTCGGGCAGCCGCTCGGGCCGTCACGCCGTCGTGTCGGGCACCGGCAGCGGACGCTTCTCCAGCGCGGCCGCCATCACTTCCGGGAAGAGGTCGGGCGTACAGGCGAACGCCGGTGACCCCAGCGCACCGAGGGCCGCCGCATGCTCCCGGTCGTACGCGGGCGCTCCCTCGTCCGACAGCGCCAGCAGCGTCACGAACTGCACGCCGGACGCCTTCATGGCGGCCACCCGCTTCAGCATCTCGTCGCGTATCCCGCCCTCGTACAGGTCGCTGATCAGCACGACCACCGTCTCGGCGGGGCGGGTGATCCTCGACTGGCAGTACGCCAACGCGCGGTTGATGTCCGTGCCACCACCCAGCTGCGTGCCGAAGAGCACGTCCACCGGGTCGTCGATCTGGTCGGTGAGGTCCACGACCGAGGTGTCGAACACCACCAGCCGGGTGGCGAGCGACCTCATGGACGCGAGTACCGCGCCGAACACCGAGGCGTACACGACGGACGCCGCCATCGAACCGGATTGATCGATGCAGAGGATGACCTCCTTCTTGAGTGCCTGTGCTGCTCGCCCGTAACCGATCAGCCGTTCCGGAACGACCGTGCGGTACTCGGGGAGGTAGTTCTTGAGATTCGCGCGGATGGTGCGATCCCAGTCGATGTCACGGTGGCGCGGTCGGCTGATGCGCGCCGACCGGTCCAGCGCGCCGGTCAGCGTGGCCCGCGTCCGGGTCGCCAGCCGCTCCTCCAACTGCTCGACGACCTGCCGCACGACCGCCCGTGCGGTCTCCTTCGTCGTCTCGGGCATGGCCTTGTGCAGCGAGAGCAGGGTGCCGACCAGGTGCACGTCGGCCTCCACGGCCTCGAGCATCTCGGGCTCCAGCAGCAGCGCGGACAGGCCGAGCCGGTCGATCGCGTCGCGCTGCATCACCTGGACGACGGAGGTGGGGAAGTACCGCCGGATGTCCCCGAGCCAACGGGCCACGGCGGGCGCGGACCCGCCCAGCCCCGCCGACCGCGGGCCGCCGCCCTTCCGGCCGTCGCGCCCTCCGGGGCCGCCCGGTGCGCCACCGCCGGGCCCTTCGCCGTACAGCGCCCCGAGCGCACCGTCCATCGCGGCGTCCCGCCCGCGCAGTTCGTACCCGGTCCCGTCGCCCTCTCCCCCGCCGAGCACCAGCCGCCAACGCCGCATGCGCTCATCGACCAGGCCGTCACCGACCGCCCCCGTGTCCTGAGTCATCCCGTTTCCCCCTTCGCTGTGCTGACGCTGTGCTGGTGAGACGGCGAACCTCGCCGTTGACGTCGGCGCGACGGCCGGCCTCGCCGTTGACGTCGGCGTGACCATCGGCTTCGCCGTTGGTGTGGCGGTGCGGGCCGGCCGCCGCGCCGTGATCGGGGCGGGCGTGTGCCGCGCCGTGGTCGGAATGGGTAAGAGTCGCGCCGTGATCGAGATGGGCTCCTCCCGTGGCGTGCCACGACAGGGCGTACTTCTCGCTCCGGCCCAACAGGGCGTGCAAGGTGGGCAGGACGGCCGCCGCGCGGTCGCGGTCCAGGCCGGGACCGAACCCGAGGGCCGCCGCTTCCTCTCCGCCGGCGACCGGGCCGGGCCCGGCCGCGGTGCCGCCGCCGGGCTTGCCCGCGCCGACCGGCCCACGCCGGGTCAGCTCACCGAGCGTGCGCCGCACCCCCGGTTCGAACTGCGAGAACGTCCGGCGCAGCAGCGGCAGTACGTCCGTGAACGCCTCCCCCGGCACGCGCGTCAGCCAGTCGTCCACCAGCCCGAGCAGCCGCTCGTCGTGGACCAGCAGCATCCCCCCGCCGGCACCGCCGCCGACGAACCCCTCGATCCACGCGGCGGCATCCGCCGGCGGCACTCCGGGCGAGAGCGCAAGCCCCATGAGCCGCCCGGCACCGCCGCCGCCCTCCTGAGCCTGGCCGCCGTTCCCCGCCCCTTCGGTCTCGCCCAACGCGCCGTCGTCGACGAGCATGCGGGCCGACCGGCCCCGTATGAGCCCCGGTACGGCCTCCCGTTCTGCCAGGACGCGCAGCACCGCGATCCACCGCTCCCGCAAGCCCGAAGGGTATTCGGGCGAGGCCGCTGCGGCCTCCGGATTTCCTCCCGCGACCCGCTCCGTGTGGGACAGCAACGCCACCGCCTGCTGTGTCGCGTCCAAGTGCGTACGCATCTCCGCCGCGCCCTCCGCATCCAGTGAGGCGCAGGCCGGCGGCAGGCCGACGAAGACACGCTCGGCCAGGCCGACCGCGACCTCGCGCAGCGCCGCCGCGTCCGTACCGCGCACGTCGCCGTACCGCACCGACCGCACCAGCGCGGGCAACGCCTGCGCGAGATGGCCGACATCGGCGTCGAGCGCGGCCCGGTCGGCCAGCGCCCGCATCACCACCGGCAACGCGTCCGGCAGTTCGGCGAGCAGGCACCGCTCGGCCAGCGCCGTGACCTCGGCGAGCGCACCCGCCTCCGCCGCGTCGGACGCCGCCCGGGCCGTGGCCGCGGCGAGGACGGTCGTGCCCCAGATGCCCGCCTCCGCGACCCGCACCGACAGCTCCGGCTCCCAGCGCAGCCGCCAGGTCTCCCGGAACGTGCCCGTGCTCGCGCGGGAGTGGGCGGGCGCGCCCCACGGGATGTCCAGCAGTCGCAGCCGGTGCAGCAGGCGGCTGCGCGCGGCATCGGTCTCCTTGCGCAGGTCGAGCTCCAACTCGCGCTCTTTCGCCTCCGGCTTGAGGCGCAGGGAACGCTGGAGCCGTGCGATGTCCCGCTGGAGCGGTACGGCCGGCGCGGCCTGCGGCACCTCACCGAGCACGTCGCCGACCACCAGGCGGTCGTGGATCAGCGAGGCCGGCACGTCCGAGCCGCCACTCATCACGGCGCGCACCGCGTCCTCGGCCTCGGTGAGCCCGGCGAGCGGGCGCCCGCGCATCGCCGCGAGCGACTCGGCGAGCCGCACCGCCTCGATGACGTGAGCGGTGGAGACCGCGTAGTCCTCCTCCCGGAGCAGGCCCGCGACCTTGGTCAGCCAGCGCTCCATCGGCCGGTCGGGGCTGGCGAAGAGGTGGCCGTACCAGCCGGGTGAGGCGATACCGGCTCCGTAACCGCTGCTCCGGGACAGCCTGCGGTGCGTCCAGGGCACCCAGGTGGCCGACACCTTCGCCTTCGGCAGGCCCTTGAGGAGGGCCCGGTCGGCGGTGACGGTCGTACGGCGGGCCAGCGCCGGTACGTGCCACGCACCGCAGACGACGGCTACGTCGTCCCCGAACTCCCGGCGCGCCTCGCGCAGTCGGAGCCGCATATGGGCTTCCCGTACGGCGTCCCGGGAGTGCGCGTCCTCCTCGTACTCCTCCCGCAGCGCCCCCATGGCGTCGGCCAGCGCCTCGAACGGCGCCAACGCGTCCCCGGAGTCACCCGAAGTGCCGCCCGTTCCGGAGCCCGTGCCACGTCCCTCGTCTCGCTCCGTACCGCGGCCCATATCGCGTCCCGTGCCGCGGTGCTCGACCACGTCTTCCCACCAGCGCTCCGCGTCGTCGTACCCGGCCGCGTCCGCGAGCACCCCGATCGGGTCGACCCGCGCATCCACCTCCCGGTCCGAGGCCGCTGCCCGGTCCCCGTCCCGGCCCCGGTCCCGCTCCCCTTCCTCACCCGAGGCCGGGCCCGCGGCTCCCTCCACCGCGAGGGAGTGGGCCGCAGGGAGGTCGATGAAGCGCACCGGGATGCCACGCCGCAGCGCCCACCGGAGCGCCACCCACTCCGGGGAGAACTCCGCCATCGGCCAGAACGCGGCGCGCCCCGGATCCTCGGCGACATGCGCCAGCAGTGCCACCGGCGGCCGCATCTGCTCGTCAGCGGCCAGCGCCACCAGCGCGTCGGCCTCCGGCGGCCCCTCGATGAGCACCGCCTTCGGCTCGCACTGCGCCAGGGCCTCGGCGACCGCGCGGGCCGAGCCGGGCCCGTGGTGCCGCACTCCGAGCAGCCACGGCCCGTCCGCCCGGCGCTCCCCCGTAACATCCGCCCGGCTCTCCCCCGTAGCGTCCGTCCGGCTCTCCCCCGTAGCGTCCGTCCGGCGCTCCCCCGTAGCGGACTCCGTCATACGCTCACCTCCCGGCAGGCGCGGTAGAAGTCCTTCCAGCCGTCGCGCTCGCGGACGACCGACTCCAGGTACTCCTGCCAGATGACGCGGTCGGCCGCCGGATCACGCACGACCGCGCCGAGGATGCCCGCCGCCACGTCCGCCGGCCGCAGCACACCGTCACCGAAGTGCGTGGCCAAGGCCAGCCCGTTGGTGACGACGGAGATCGCCTCAGCTGTGGAGAGCGTCCCGGAGGGCGACTTGAGCTTCGTCCGCCCGTCCGCCGTCAGGCCGTCCCGCAGCTCCCGGAAGACCGTGACGACCCGGCGGATCTCGGCCATGCCGTCCGGGGCCGCCGGCAGGTCCAGCGAGCGGCCGATCTGCTCGACGCGCCGCGTGACGATGTCCACCTCGTCGTCCGGCGTGGCCGGCAGCGGCAGCACGACCGTGTTGAAGCGGCGGCGCAGCGCGCTGGAGAGCTCGTTGACCCCGCGGTCGCGGTCGTTGGCGGTGGCGATGAGGTTGAAGCCGCGTACGGCCTGCACCTCCTGGCCCAACTCCGGTATGGGGAGCGTCTTCTCCGACAGCACCGTGATCAGCGTGTCCTGCACGTCCGCCGGAATCCGCGTGAGCTCCTCGACCCGCGCGGTCATCCCCTCCGCCATCGCGCGCATGATCGGGCTGGGCACCAGCGCGTCCCGGCTGGGACCGTGCGCGAGCAGCTGCGCGTAGTTCCAGCCGTACCGGATCGCCTCCTCGGGCGTGCCGGCCGTGCCCTGGACCAGCAGCGTGGAGTCGCCGCTGACCGCCGCGGCGAGATGCTCCGACACCCAGGTCTTGGCCGTGCCGGGGACGCCGAGGAGCAGCAGCGCGCGGTCGGTCGCGAGGGTGGTGACGGCCACCTCCACGATGCGGCGCGGGCCGACGTACTTGGGCGTGATGACCGTCCCGTCGGGGAGCGTGCCGCCGAGCAGATAGGTGGCCACCGCCCACGGCGAGAGGCGCCAGCGCTCGGGCCTCGGCCGGTCGTCCGCGGCCGCCAGCGCGGACAGTTCATTTGCGAATGCATCTTCTGCGTGCGGCCGCAGGACCGCTCCGGAACCCGCCACCGGCCCGGCCTCCGCCGCCGTCCCGCGACCGCTTTCCGCGCCGTTCTCCACCCTCGCGTCAGACATGACTCCCCCTCGTCCCAAGCCGTCCGGCCCGCACCCCGCAACCCGCGGGCCGCTTGCGGATTCCAGACTGCACCATGCCACTGACAATCGGCCTTGGCGCGACAAACTTGCTGGTCAAAGCAATTGTCAGTGGCTGGGTCTAGCGTTTTCACCATGCTGGGAACGGACGGGGAACAGACCCGGAAACCCCGAGCGCAGGGGGAACGCTGGACGACCGACCAGGTGCTGGCGGTGGCGCCCGACGCGGCGTCGCGCAAGGCCGGCGGAAAGCTCGCAACGCCCGGACCATGGTCGGGTACGGGCGCGGGCGACGGAGCGGTATGGGGCGTGTGCAAAGGGAGCGGCACCGCCTCGTACCGCACGATGATCGACACGACGGGGCCGGCCTTCAAGTGCGGCTGCCCCAGCCGCAAGTTCCCGTGCAAGCACGCGCTGGGGCTGCTGTTGCTGTGGGCCGGAGAAGACGGTTCCGAGGGGGATACCGAGGCGGTGGTGTCGGCCGGTGAACCGCCGCAGTGGGTGGCCGAGTGGTTGTCCGGACGGCGGGAGCACCGCGAGGGTCGACCGGGCAAGGGGGACAAGGACGGGGGCAAGGACGACAAGGGGGGCAAGGGACTGGCAGACCCGGCGGCGGCGCGCCGACGGGCGGAGCGCCGGGCGCAGCGCATCGGCGCGGGGGCCGAGGAGTTGGAGCGCCGGCTCGCGGATCTGCTGCGGTCAGGGCTGGCCGCGGCGGACCGCGCGGGGTACGGCAGCTGGGACGAGACGGCGGCTCGTATGGTCGACGCGCAGGCGCCCGGACTGGCAGCGCGGGTGCGGGAGTTGGCGTCGATACCGGGTTCCGGGGCCGACTGGCCGTCCCGGTTGCTGGAGGAATGCGCGCTGCTGCACCTTCTCGACGAGGGGTTCCTGGGTATCGAGCGGCTTCCGGAGCCGCTGGCGGCCACGGTCCGCTCACGGGTCGGCCTGCCGGCCGACCATTCCGGTGCAGCCGAAGTCTCCGGCACAGCCGAAGTGTCCGGTGCAGCCGAAGTCTCCAGTGCAGGTGCAGTTGATGTATCCGGTGCAGCGGAAGGCGCTCCGGACGGACCCGTCGACGGTTCCCGGGAGCGGACGGTCCGGGATCGGTGGCTGGTACTGGCACAACAGGACCGCGAGGAAGGCCCACAAGGGAAGCTGACCACGCGGCGTATATGGATGCGGGGCGAGCGAACGGGCCGCATGGCGCAGCATCTGTCCTTCGCCGGCCCGGGGCGGACACACGAACTGGCCCTACCACCGGGGCTCGTCCTGGATGCCGACCTCACCTACCACCCCGGCGCCCGACCGCTGCGCGTCACTCTGGGCGAGCGGTACGCACCGGCCGCGCCAGGAGGCGTACCGACCGGGTGCGGCACGGATGCCGCGCTCGCCGCGTACGGAGACGTGCTGCGCGACGACCCGTGGTTGGACTCCTGGCCGGTGGTGCTCGCCGACGTGGTGCCGATACCGGCCCGGCCGCCCGCACCCGGGCGGCCGGCCTCGGGCTGGCAACTGGCCGACGTGGACGGCGAGTCGGCGCTGCCCGTGGATCCGCGCCGTGCGGGCGAAGCGGGTCTGTGGCAGCTCGTCGCGATATCCGGTGGCGGCCCGGTCACCGTCTTCGGCGAGTGCGGCCACCGCGGCTTCGTCCCCCTGACCACCTGGGACCCGGCCCCGGTCGCGCTCTGAGGAGGAGAGGTAGAGGAAAAGGAGGAGAGGGAAACGAGGGCGGGGGCCCCGGGGGCCCCGGGGGGGGCGGGCAGGGGACCGGGGGGCGGCGGCATGCAGCCGCCCGGGGCAGCAGGCAGGCCCGCACAGGGCCGAACGGAGGGAGAGGGAAGCCGTGAGTGATGTGGGCGGAACGCGAGGGGGCACCGCTCCGTGGGGGGAGCTGGTGAGCGTCGCGTTGCTCGGGACGGACCGGCGTGCGCCCGACGTACCGGTGCGCGCGGGGCAGGAGCCCGCCGCCGCGCTGCTGGACGCGGCGGCGGTGAGTACCGTACGGCGGCGGGCCGGGCTGCGGCCGGCGCCCGCGGCGGAGCGCCCGGCCCCGGCCCCGCCGGACCCGCGGCCCGAGCTGCCGGACGCGGCGCGCCGCAGGCTGGCGCTCCTGCTGGCGGATCGGGGTGGGAACGGCGGCAGCCGGCGGGGGGCGGCCCCTGACCTGATGGAGTTGTTGCCGCAGTGGCTGGCGGCGGCCGGGGAGAAGGGGTACCGCGCGCCGGCCGCGCTGCTGCCCGCCCTGCTGGACGCGGCCCGGGCCCGTACGGATCTGCGGCCTGCCGCGCTCGCGCTGGCCGGGCCGCGGGCGTTGTGGCTGGCGCGGCTGAACGACGACTGGAAGTTCGCGCTGCGCGGTATCGGCGGCGCGGCGGCGATACCGGCCCGGGGCGACCAGGAGGCCGTCCGCCGCCTCTGGGAGGAGGGGCTGTTCGCGGAGCGGGTGGCGCTGCTGTCGGCGACCCGGCGCCTGGATCCGGCGGCGGGCCTGGCGCTGCTCACGAGTACATGGCCCACCGAACGGGCCGAGGACCGGCTGATGTTCCTGGATTCGCTCCGGGAGGGGCTGTCGGCGGCGGATGAGCCGTTCCTGGAGAAGGCGCTGTCCGACCGGAGCCGGAACGTGCGGGCCACGGCGGCGGAGCTGCTCTCCGCACTCCCCGGCTCCGCACTGGCCACCCGCATGGCGGAGCGCGCGGCGGCCTGCCTGCAACTCGCGGACGGGCCCGTGGTCGTCGCGGAGCCGCCCGAAGTCTGCGACGCCGGGATGGAGCGGGACGGGGTGGTGGCGAAGGCACCGGCCGGACGGGGCGAACGCGCCTGGTGGCTGGCGCAGTTGCTGGAGTCGGCGCCCTTGGGTGCGTGGTCCGAACGGCTGGGCGGCCGCGGTCCGGCGGAGATCGTCGCCCTACCGGTGGCCGACGGGCGGCGTACGGAGGTGCACGACGCCTGGTGCCGGGCGGCGGTGCGCCAGCGCGACATCGCCTGGGCGCGGGCTCTGCTGGGCAAGCCGTCGGCGGCGGCCGACCGGCCCACGCCGATACCGGGTTCGGACCCCGTGCGCGCCGAGTCCTCCGCCGCGGAAGTCGGGTCGTCGCGTGACACCGCGAAGCTGCTCGGGGTACTGCCGGCGGAGGAACGTGCCGCGTGGGTCGCGGAGTTCATCGCATCGCACGGGCTGTCGGACGCGTTCCGGCTGCTGGGGGTGTGTGCCGTGCCGTGGACCGAGCCGCTCGGCACGGCGGTGGTGGACGCCCTCGACATCGCGCGGGACGCCGGGAGTTACCCGTGGAGCTTCAGCGGGGTGATGGGGCTGGCCGAACGGTGCCTGGACCCGGCCGCGGCCGACCGGCTCGACAAGCTCACGGCCAGGGGCGACGAGCCGGAGGACGGCTCGCCGGGCGCCGACGGGTACTGGTCCGAGGCCTTTCAGCGCCTCGTCGGCACCCTCCGGCTCCGCGCCACGATGCACGCCGAGCTGGCCGGACAACCGACGCGCCCCGCCGGAGCACAGCCGACGCACCCCGCCGGAGCGGAGTCATGAGTGTTGGGGGCGGCGCCATGAGTGCCGGGGAGCGGAGCCATGAGTGCTGGGGGGACGGCGCCATGAGTGCGGGGGGGGGGGACGGCGCCGTGAGTACTGGAAGGGGCGGAGCCGTGAGTACTGGGGGGCGGAGCCGTGAGTGCCGAGGGCGGAGCCGTGGGTGCTAGGCGGTGGGGTGCGCCTGGGCGCGCGGGAGCCCCGCGCGCCCACGCCGTGCGGGCAGCCGGCGGGTCAGGCCGTCAGCTGGCGGACGTTGGCGTTGACCCAGTCGACGATGGAGGCCGTCGTGGCACCGGGGGTGAAGATCTCGGCGACGCCCAGCTCCTTGAGCGGGGGGATGTCCGCCTCGGGGATGATGCCGCCCCCGAAGACCTTGATGTCCTCCGCGTCGCGCTCCTTGAGCAGTTCGATCACCCGCGCGAACAGGGTGTTGTGCGCTCCCGAGAGGATCGAGAGGCCGATGGCGTCGGCGTCCTCCTGGATCGCGGTGTCGATGATCTGCTCCGGAGTCTGGTGGAGCCCGGTGTAGATGACCTCCATACCCGCGTCACGCAGCGCTCGTGCGATGACCTTGGCACCACGGTCGTGGCCGTCGAGCCCCGGCTTGGCCACCACCACACGGATCGGACCGGTCACACCCATCACTGCCTCCAAGCCAAGCGCGGCACGTGCCTTGACCAGTGCCGTCGAGCCGACAACCGAATGCGCGGCCGCCCGGGCGGCCACCAGCGTGAACGAACGTTATCTCCAGCATCGCGTACGGAGCCGTTTCGCGACATGGAGGGAGGGGGAAATCACACGTGGGACACGTTCGCTACGCGCCGTACGCCGCACCCCCATCCGCCGCCGCGAGGCGGCGGGGGCGTCTGCGGACGGCGCAGGGAGCCACAGCAGGTCGTCGCACCGCCGCGTCGTGAGCCGCGCGGCACGGAGGTGCGCATTCCGGGTACGTACAGGCCTTATGCACGCGCACGAAGTGCGGGGAACTGGTATCGCATCGCGTACGGACCGTACGTAGGACGGACGCAGGAGCAGCGGGGACACGTGCCGGCGAGAGCCGCCGGTACGCCCGCACCGATACCACGACGTCACAGGCGAGCACGGTGACGGGGACCGGGTACGCACCCAACGGCTCCCATGAGGGCATGACGGGGGACAGAGGCGTCCTTCCCATGCCGTTCGGGAGGTCGGCCGATGAAGGCCTTGCCCTTTCTCTGCTGTCTGATCCGCCCCTCCGCCGCCAAGCTGCGGGTCACGGTCTGGGAGCTGGCGGTACTCGCGGGACACCTGTTGCTGTACCCGATGGGCGTCTCACAGGAGCAGGCCGCGGCAGCGGCGGCCCGCGCCCGGGCGACGGCCGACGCCGACGCCGACGCCGCCACCGAAGACCTGCGCTCCGGTCACCGCATCACCGGCGCGGAAGCCGCCACGGGCTACGCCACCGGCACAGCCGATGGCCCCCTCGGCATCGTCGGCCCGACCGCCGGCGCCACTGCTGCTTCCACCGCTTCCAGAGCGAGGGTGGCCGCCGGGTCGGCGGCCACCGCCGCGGGGGCCACCGCCGCGACCCGGGCGCGGGTCGAGGCGCGGGCCGGCTCCAGAGCCGGAGTCGCAACCACGGCCACGGCCACAGCCACGGCCACGGCCGCAGCCACAACCGGGGGCGGAGACGACGTCGACCGGTTGCCGGCGCCCGCGCTGCTGCCCACCGAGGGGCGGTCGCACCCGCCCGTGCTCCTGCTGCACGGCTTCATCGACAACCGGTCCGTGTTCGTACTGCTGCGCCGCTCCCTGCGCCGGCACGGCTGGCGCCATCTGGAGGCGCTCAACTACTCCCCTCTCACGTGCGACATACGCAAGGCCGCCGAGTTGCTGAGCCGCCACGTGGAGGACGTCTGCGAGCGCACCGGCCACCGCCGCATCGACATGGTGGGCCACAGCCTCGGCGGGCTGATCGCGCGGTACTACGTCCAGCGGCTGGGCGGGGACGCTCGGATCCGGACGCTGGTCACGCTCGGTACGCCGCACGCCGGTACCCGGCTCGCCTCGCTGCTGCCCGCGCATCCGCTCGTACGTCAGATGCGGACGGATTCCGACGTGATCAAGGAGTTGGCCCAGCCGGCGCCGAATTGCCGAACGCATTTCGTCTGCTTCTGGAGCGATCTTGATCAGATGATGGTCCCGGTCGAGACGGCACGGATCGATCATGACGATCTCCGAACCCGGAACGTTCATGTCTCCGGTGTCGGACATCTCGCCTTTCCGGTCAACGGCGCGGTCGCCGCCGGTATCCGCGAGGCACTGGCCGCGGCGGACCCGATCAATCCGGCACAGCCGGAGGCGGCCGACACCGCACCGGAAGGGGCGACACACGACCGGGCATCGGTGGCCTGACCTCGCCCCTTAACCGCCCTGACCTCCGCACTTGCCGTGGTGGCCGGACCTCGCGCCGAGCCGCGCGCCGAAGCCGGCCGCCACCCCAATTGATCTCGAACATTCATCGAACGCGGCGCCAAGAACATGCCTGGCGTCCTCCGAAACACGGCCAAATGCCCGGTCTGGAAGGGCCCGAAACCTACGGAAGATTGTCGCCGTCGCATACCGCCGGGTACAGTCGCCGCTAATTCTCCTGCTGCCGAGGCGAAAGAGAAGTTGGTGGTGAACGACCGTCACCCGTCGGGGAACCCAGACCCGACCGGCTCTGCTGCTGACGCCTCGTACGGGTCCCATCCCGGTTACGAGCCGCACGGACAGCAGGACCCTCAGCTCGGTTACGCCGCGTACGACGGGTACACCACCGGCACGTACGACACGGGCGCGTATGCCCCCGGGGCGTACGACCCGACCATGTACGAAGCGGCCGGCTACGACACCGGGGCCTACGGCACCGTGTCCTACGACGGCGCGACGACGCACGACGGCGGAGCGTACGACTCCGGCAGCTACGACGTGAGCGGTGCGTACGACCCGAACGGCACGTACGACACCGGTACGTACGCCACGGGGTTCGGGACCGGCATCTACGACCCGTACGCGTACGGTGCGTACGACAGCACCGGTACGTACGACGTGAGCGGTGGGTACGATCCGAACGGCACGTACGACACCGGCTCGTACGGCACCACCGGCGCATACGACGCGACCGGGGCCTACGATGCCGCCGGTCCGTACGACGGGTACGACCACCAGGACGCCGGCGCCTCCGCCGGCACCGGTACCGACACCGGGCAGTGGGACGGCCAGGCCTGGGCCGGCGCCGAGGGCTACGAGGCGGCCTATCAAGGCGCGGAGTTCCAGGAGTTCCAGGCGACCCAGTTCGGTACGGGCCCCTACGACTCCGGACAGTTCGACACCGGGCAGTTCGAGGCGGGGCAGCTCGGCACCGAGCACCTCGATTCATCCCCTCTCGACCCGTCCGTGTTCGAGACCGCTCAGTTCGAGACCGCGCAGTTCGAGGCCGTCGAGTCCGTCGAGTCCGTTCAGGGCGCGGGCCCCGAGGGCGCCGCCGAGTCGACCGCCGTCTTCACGACCGACGACCTGGCCGCGGCCGGCGCCGGTACCGGCGCTGACGAGGACGGCGACCTCCACTCCGCCGTCACCGCGATCATCCCCACCCCTGCCGTCTCCCCCGAGAGCGGCCTCGACGGCCCCTCCGGGGCTGCCTCCGGCGGCCGCCGGGCCGCCCGGCGCGAGGCGCACGGCAGCGGCGGCGGCCGGGGCCGGCGGCGTACGCCGAAGAAGTCCGCGCTGCTGACCGTCGCGGTGCCGTCCGTGGCCGCCATGGGCGTGTGCGCCGTGGCCGCCGCCTCCGTGTCCGGCGCGACCGACAAGGAGGACGACACCGCCGTACAGGCCGCGTCGGACGCCTCCGCCGTGAAGCCGTCCGCTGCGAACAACAAGCTGGACTCCCAGCTCTCGAATCTCAGCGCCGACGCGAACGACTTCGCCGACCGTGCCAGTCGTACGCAGGAACGTCTCGACCTGCAGGCCCGCCAGGCCGCCGAGAAGAAGCGCAAGGCCGAGGAGGCGGCGCGCAAGGAAGCGCTGCGCCCGAAGTTCGTCCTGCCGGTCAAGCAGCACGGGCTCAGCGCCCTCTACGGGCAGGCCGGCGTGAACTGGATGTCGCTGCACTCCGGGATCGACTTCCCGGTCAGTTACGGCACGCCCGTGATGGCCGCGACCGACGGCACCGTCGTCACCAAGTGGAACCCCGCCTACGGCAACATGGTGGAGATCACCGCGCCGGACGGCACGGAGACCTGGTACTGCCACCTCAGCAGCGCCAAGATCCGCTCGGGCACGGTGAAGGCCGGCGACGTCATCGCGTACTCCGGTAACTCCGGCAACTCCACCGGCCCCCACCTGCACTTCGAGGTGCACCCCGGCGGTGGCGACGCGATAGACCCGCTGCCCTGGCTGCGCTCCAAGGGCCTCGACCCCAACTGAGCCGACCGAGCCGACCGAGCCGAGCCGCGCGCACGCACGAGAACACGCAGACGGCCCGGAACCCTCGGGGGCTCCGGGCCGTTCGTAGGATCACAGCCTTCGTACGACTACCGCCTCCACACCCGCCTACAGCTTCTGCACCGCCTGCAGCCTCCGCACCGCCTGCAGCCTCCGCACCGCCTACAGCTTCTGCACCGGCGCGTACCGCAGCAGCAGCCGCTTCGGCTTCTCGCCGCCGAAGTCGATCGTCGCCTCGGCGTTGTCGCCGCTGCCCTTGACCCCGACGACCGTGCCGAGCCCGAAGCTGTCGTGCGTGACGCGGTCGCCGACGGCCAGCGAGACCACCTGCCGGTCCTTCGCGCGCCGGGTCGCGAAGCCGCTCGGCCCGGCCTTGCCGCGCGAGGAGAACGTCGATCCGAAGCCGCCGCCGGAGAGGCCGGAGGACAGGCCGGAGGAGAGCCCGCCCATGGAGGCGGACGGCGTCGCCGGGCCCGTCCGCTTCCACTCGACGTACTGGTCGGGGATCTCCTCCAGGAAGCGGGACTGCGGGTTGTACTGGGGCTGGCCCCAGGCGCTGCGCATCGTGGAGCGGGTGAGGTAGAGCCGCTCCTGGGCGCGCGTGATGCCTACGTAGGCCAGCCGCCGCTCCTCCTCCAGCTCCTTGGTCTGGCCGAGCGCGCGCATGTGCGGGAAGACGCCGTCCTCCATGCCGGTCAGGAAGACGGTCGGGAACTCCAGGCCCTTGGCGGTGTGCAGGGTCATGAGCGTGATGACGCCCGTGCCCTCCTCGTCCTCGTCGGGGATCTGGTCGGAGTCGGCGACCAGGGCGACCTGCTCCAGGAAGTCGGAGAGCGTACCCGGGTTCTCCTCATCTCGGTCCTGCTCGAATTCGAGGGCGACCGCGGCGAGCTCCTGGAGGTTCTCGATGCGGGTCTCGTCCTGCGGGTCCGTGGACGCCTGGAGCTCGGCGAGATAGCCGGTACGCTCCAGCACGGCCTCCAGGACGGTCGCGGGGCCGGCACCGGACTCCACGATCGTCCGCAGCTCTTCCATGAGCGTGTTGAAGCGCTTGACGGCGTTGGCGGAGCGCGCGGCCATGCCGTACGCCTCGTCGACGCGGCGCAGCGCCTGCGGGAAGGTGATCTTCTCGCGGGCCGACAGGGCGTCGATCATCGCCTCGGCGCGGTCGCCGATGCCGCGCTTCGGGACGTTCAGGATGCGGCGGAGCGGGACGGTGTCCTCGGGGTTGGAGAGCACGCGCAGGTACGCGAGGACGTCCCGGACCTCCTTGCGCTCGTAGAAGCGCACGCCGCCCACGACCTTGTACGGCAGCCCGACGCGGATGAAGACTTCTTCGAAGACACGGGACTGGGCGTTCGTGCGATAGAAGATCGCGACATCGCCGGCCTTGGTCTCGCCCGCGTCCGTGAGCCGGTCGATCTCGTCGGCGACGAACTGCGCCTCGTCGTGCTCGGTGTCGGCGACGTAGCCGGTGATCTTCGGGCCCGTGCCGGCGTCGGTCCAGAGGTTCTTCGGGCGGCGGTTCTCGTTGCACTCGATGACGGCGTTGGCGGCCGAGAGGATCGTCTGCGTGGAGCGGTAGTTCTGCTCCAGCAGGATCGTCGTGGCGTTCGGGTAGTCCTCCTCGAACTGGAGGATGTTCCGGATCGTGGCGCCGCGGAAGGCGTAGATCGACTGGTCGGCGTCGCCGACGACGCACAGCTCGGCGGCGGGCACCTCGGGCGTCCCCGGGCCGACCAGCTCGCGCACGAGGGTGTACTGCGCGTGGTTGGTGTCCTGGTACTCGTCGACCAGGACGTGCCGGAAGCGGCGGCGGTAGTGGTCCGCGACGTCCGGGAACGCCTGCAGCAGGTTCACCGTCGTCATGATGATGTCGTCGAAGTCCAGGGCGTTGGCCTCGCGCAGCCGCGCCTGGTACATCGCGTACGCCTCGGCCAGGGTCTTCTCGAAGCCGTCCGCGGCCGTCCCCGCGAAGTCCTCGTGGTCGATGAGCTCGTTCTTGAGGTTGGAGACCTTGGCACTGAAGGACTTGGGCGGGAAGCGCTTCGGGTCCAGGTCCAGGTCGCGGCAGACCAGGGCCATCAGGCGCTTGGAGTCGGCGGCGTCGTAGATCGAGAACGACGAGGTGAAGCCCAGCTTCTTGGACTCGCGGCGCAGGATGCGCACGCACGCGCTGTGGAAGGTGGAGACCCACATGGCGTTGGCGCGGGGGCCGACCAGCTCCTCCACGCGCTCCTTCATCTCGCCCGCGGCCTTGTTCGTGAAGGTGATCGCGAGGATCTGGCCGGGGTGGACGTGGCGCGAGCCGAGGAGGTGCGCGATGCGGTGCGTGAGGACGCGGGTCTTGCCGGAGCCGGCGCCGGCGACGATGAGCAGCGGCGAGCCGGTGTGCACGACGGCGGCCTTCTGCTGGTCGTTCAGCCCCTCCAGCAGCGCGGCCGGGTCGACGGCGGGGCGGGCGGCGCCGTCGCGGTAGTACGCCTCGCGCGGCGCGGGCGCGTCGTAGCGGCCGCCGAAGAGGTCGTGCGGCACCTCCTCCGCTGCCGGACGGTCCTCGTCCTCGGGAGGCGGCGGCTCCTCGTCCTTGGGGTCGAGGTCCGCCAGGAAGCTGTCGTCAAAGAGGCTGCTCATCGCCCACCGAGTCTAGGCCGCCCCACCGACAGCCCGGCCCCGGCCGTGAAATTCGGGGGCCAAGGACACACCAAGGACACACCCGGCGCCCGTGGCCGGGTGGCCGCGCAGGGTAGGGCACGCGGCATCCGGTCACGGACGGACAACGAGACCGGACTTTCCGTGGTCGCAGCCGGTCACACATCGACGCGGACACGATCAGGTCACGAAAAGATTGCGGGCAAATCGAACATCAGCCTTCACAGGAGTCACACGAGTTGGCTACGGTGCCGACCGGGCAGCCCGCCCCAACGCTGGCGAGAGCGTCAGCACGGGCCGCCCCGCCGAGTCCGGCCTGTACGTACGCACGGCGATTGCTGGTAGGCACGGCACCGCCCGTACCGCACGGCAGCTGTTCGTACGCACGCCAGCCGGAGCCGGGGACCCACACGCACGACCGGGGTGAATCGGCCGGCGCGGAGCGATCCGTACGGCCGTAGGGCACCTTCCGTAGCACCTGTGGGCGCGTGCCCCCACGCACGCGCCGTACGCGCCCGAACCCGACAGCTAACCCGGTAGGCGGTCCACGGAAGGAGTCGCCGGCCTTGGCGTCTCATCGCAAGCCGCGCACCCGCATGCTCACCGTGCCCGCGAACCGCCGTACGGCGGCCGGGCTCACCACCGCGGCGCTGGCCTCGGTCACGCTGCTCACCCAGACCGCGGACGCGGCCCCCAAGAAGCCCCAACCTTCCATAGAGGAGGTCAAGAAGAAGGTCGACGGCCTGTACCGGCAGGCCGAGGTCGCCACCCAGAAGTACAACGCCGCCAAGGAGCGTTCCGCGACGCAGCGCGAGAAGGTGGACGAGCTGCGGGACGCCGCGGCCCGGCGGACCGAGAAGATGAACGAGGCCCGGCGTGAGCTGGGCACTTTCGCCTCGGCCCAGTACCGCTCCGGCGGGCTGAGTCCGACCGCGCAGCTGATGCTGGCGCGGGATCCGCAGCAGTTCGTGGACCGCAACCACCTGATGGCGCGGCTCAGCGGCCGGCAGCAGGAGGCGGTCGCCGACTACCAGGACCAGCAGGCGCAGGCCGCGCGCAAGCGTGCGCAGGCGACGAAGGGCCTGGAGGAGCTGCAGAAGTCCCAGGACGCGCTGAAGACGGCCAAGCAGGACGTCCAGGGCAAGCTGACCGAGGCCCGGCAGCTGCTGTCCCGGCTCACCGCGCAGGAGAAGGCGCGGCTGGCGGAGCTGGAGCGCAAGAAGGAGGCCGAGGCCAAGCGCAAGGCCGAGAAGCTGGCGCGGGAGCAGGCCGAGCGCGAGCGTGAGCAGAACGCCGGGTCGGGCGGTGCGGACGGCGGGTCCGGCTCCGGTACGGGCACCGGCTCCGGGACCGGGCTGCCGGACGGCTCGTACTCGACCAAGGCGGAGAAGGCGCTCGCCTTCGCCCGCGCGCAGCTGGGCAAGCCGTACGTGTGGGGTGCCACCGGGCCCACGTCGTACGACTGCTCGGGGCTCACGCAGGCGGCGTGGAAGGCGGCGGGCGTCTCGCTGCCGCGGACGACCTGGGACCAGGTGAAGATCGGCACGCGCGTCGCCACGAAGGATCTGCAACCGGGTGACCTGGTCTTCTTCTACGACGACATCAGCCACGTCGGGATGTACATCGGCGGCGGCAAGATGATCCACGCCCCGAAGCCGGGCGCGAGCGTACGCGAGGAGTCGATCTACTACATGCCGATCTACGGGAGCGTACGACCGGCCTGAGACACCGCGCGACCAGTCTGAGACAGGGTTGTCCGGAACGACGAAGTGCGCGGCCGCCGCCAGGCAGCCGCGCACTTTTCGTGTCCGTGCATCCGTGGTCCGTGTGTCCGCCGCGCCGGGACCGCCGGGACGGGCCGGGGTCAGGTCCAGAGCAGGGCGATGAAGATGTTGACGACCGTGAGCAGGCCGACGAGCCCGAAGAGCGGCTTCTCCACCTTCTCCTCGTCGCGCTTCACGTAGACCAGGCCCAGGATGACGATCAGGACGGCGAGCTTGACGCCGATCTTGATGTTGTCGACCGCGTAGTCCTGCATCTGGTTCAGGCCGACCAGGATGACGCCGGTCACCAGCATCGTGAGCGCGCCGTGCAGCATCGCGGGCACGAAGCGGGCGGTGCCCGCGCCCATCGCCTTCATCTGCGTGAGGAAGCCGCCGAGCAGCGAGGCGATGCCGATGATGTGCAGGCCGACGAACACATTGATCACTACGTCCATAGTGGTCGATCGTAGCTCCGGCACCACGCGACCCCTCGGGCAGGTCCGCCCGTCGCCGTCGCCCTCATCACCTCACCGGATCGAACTGCCGCGCGCCTCTGGTCCGCACTCTCGTACGTCACCGGTCGAGGCCGTTCATCCGGCGGCCGAAACGGGCACGGCCCGGTCGGGGAACGGGCAATCCCCGGCAATGCCCCCCTTGCCGACCGCCGGGAGGTTTAGCGTCCTCGTCCAGGCGGCCGGCTCCCCACCGCCGTCGGTTCCGCCCCGACGGCCGCCGGCCGCCCCCGCCGGAGGTACGGCGGTGGCTGTCACCTCGCCATGGCGGCATAGCAGTTGTCGCCCTGAGTGTCTTCTCTTGCGGGGCACGTTGCGGGCGCGCCGGCGGGTCGCGCGAGACCACAGGGGTCTCCCTGATGCTTTGCTGACGCGAGGGAAACGCCGGGCAGTTGCGGGCCCGCCGCCTGGTCCAGCTATCAATGAATTCCCGCTCAGAATTCGACCGATCGGTCGAATTCCGCTCTCCTCACGTCCGCACCGGCCGGTGACACCGGGCCCGCCAGTGATATTCGGCCACGGAAATGGAGCATCGGCGATTCAGTGCAGACGCGGCACATGACCGCTCACCACGAAGTCCCGCAGCAGGTCCATCGCCCGTTTCGGCGACTCGCGGAAGACCCCGTGCCCCGCTTCGGCCACGACGTGCAGCCGTACGTCCGCATGGCTCAGCCGGTGCGCGAAGCGGCGGGCCGCCGAGGCGGTCGCCACCGGGTCCTGCTCGCCCGCCAGGATCATCGTGCGGCACTCCAGCCGCTCCAACCCGCGCCAGGGGTCGAACTCCCTGGCCAGCACGGTGCGGAAGTGGTCCAGTACGTCGTCGTTCCAGCGCACCCGGCGGAGCCGGTCGTGGGTGGCCGCGTCCCCGCCGGGCCGGTGGGAGTACAGGGGCAGGCAGATGCGTTCCCACGCATCGGTCGTCTCCTCGCCGTTGTCCCCCGCCCAGTACCGGAGGGCGACGTCCCGCGCCTCGGGCCCTCCGAGCCGTTCGAACATGTCCAGCCGTTCGTACGTGTCCCCGGGCATGACGCTGTCCAGCACCAGCCCGGCGAACCGGTCGGGGTGCCGGATGGCCGCCAGCAGCGCGACCCACCCGCCGCTGGACGAGCCCAGGAGGACGGGCCGTTCGATCTCCAGCGCGTCACAGAAGTCGATCGCGTCGTCCGCCCACCGCTCCCACGTCCACTGATGCGGCCCGCACCGCACCGAACGGCCGCTCCCCCGCTGGTCGAGGTAGATGACCTGCGCGAAACCGGCCGCGGCGGAAAGCTCCGGTTTGAACAGGGTGTGGTCGGCGCCCGGTCCTCCGTGGAGCAGGACGATCGTCGGCCGTTCGGCCATGTCCGGTCCGTCCGTCTCCAGTTGGGCTCCCTCCACATCGAAGTAGAGCCGAACGCCATCACCGATATGTACCCGCACGGCCCTTGACCTCTCTCAAGTAGCCTGATTTTCCAAGGATTCGGGTGGCCCCGGCAGCGTTATGCAAGGGGGCCGAATTCGACCGTCACTATTGCGAAGCTCTCGCAATACGATCGGGTCCGTGGACACAATGACCGAGCACCACCGCGTGCCCGTGGCACGGCCCGAGGTCGTGCGTGCCTGGGTGGACGGCTGGGTGCGTTCGCGCGGCGCCGACGGCGCGGTCGAGGTACCGGGCGGCTTCCGGATCGCCGTGGGCCGCACCGACCAGGTCGCGCGGTACGTCCTGCCCGCCGCGGACCCCGCGGTGCTGCGCCGCCTGTCCGTCGCGCTCATCACGCCGGGCCTGTGGCTGAAGGTCTGCGCGCCCCGTTCGGCCGTGGAGCCCGCGCTGCCGGCCTCCTGGGAGTTCCAGGCGCCGGAGTACCTGATGACCGCCCCGCTGGGCCGTACGCCGCAGGGCGGTACGGCCCGGGCACCGGGGAGGGCGGAGCTGCCGGCGGTGCCCGACGGGCTGCGGGACGGCCTGGTGCCGGGCGCGGCGCCCGCGCCGCCGCCGGACCCGGCCGTACTGCCGGGCGGGTACGTCGTCGAAACGGTCGCCCAGGGCAGCACCGTCGACGCGCGGGCGTTCGCCGCGACGGGCGAGGTGGCGGCCGGCGGCCGGGTCGCGCTGGCCGGCACGACGGCCGTCTTCGACCAGGTCCGCACCGACCCGGCGCACCGCCGCCAGGGGCTGGGCCGGGTCGTGATGACGGCTCTCGCGGCCCGCGCGGCGCAACAGGGCGCCACGCAGGGCGTGCTGGTGGCCCGGGACGACGGCCTGTCCCTGTACCGGGCCATGGGCTGGGAACTGCACTCCCCCGTGACCACAGCGGTGCTCCGCAGACGGGGCACGCGGTGAGCACCGCCTCGCTCGCTCATCGTGCTCACTCGCTCATCGTGCTCAGTGGGGGGCGGGGCCCTTGCCGCCGGCGGCGTACGCGGCGCCCGCCGCCCGGCCATCGCAGTAGCGCCACGCGTCCGTCACTGCGCCCACCTCCACCTGGGGTGCCGGCCGGGGTCACCGCTGAGGTGCCCGGTTGGTGACTTCCAAGGTATGACCGGTCGGTCGCCCGGTAGTGACGAGCGACGGAACACCTCAGGACATCGGGTCGCCTTCATCGAGCGGCCCCCGGCGGGCCGGGCGGGCGCGTACACTGCCCGCCCCGCCGCGGAGGCCGGTGTCAGATCAGGCGGCGGGCCGTCGCCCAGCGCGTCAGCTCGTGCCGGTTGGAGAGCTGGAGCTTGCGGAGGACCGCCGACACGTGCGACTCGACCGTCTTGACGGAGATGAACAGCTGCTTGGCGATCTCCTTGTACGCGTAGCCGCGGGCGATCAGCCGCAGCACCTCGCGCTCGCGCTGGGTGAGGCGGTCGAGGTCCTCGTCGACGGGCGGGGCGTCCGTCGACGCGAAGGCGTCGAGAACGAAACCGGCCAGTCGCGGGGAGAAGACCGCGTCCCCGTCCGCGACCTGGAAGATCGCGTTCACCAGGTCCGTGCCGGTGATCGTCTTCGTGACGTAGCCGCGCGCGCCGCCCCGGATGACGCCGATGACGTCCTCCGCCGCGTCGGACACCGACAGGGCCAGGAAGCGGACCGGGCGCTCCGGGTCGGCCATGAGCGACGCGGACCGGCGCAGCACCTCCACCCCGCCGCCGCCGGGCAGGTGCACGTCCAGCAGTACGACCTCGGGCCGAGTGGCCGTGATGACCGTGACCGCCTGGTCGACGTCGGCGGCCTCACCGACCACCTCGACGCCGGTCACGTCGGTCTGCCCGATCTCGGCCTGGACGCCCGTACGGAACATCCGGTGGTCGTCGACGAGGACCACCCGCACCCGCCGGGCCTCCCCCGCGCCGCTCCCCTGTGCTGCTTCGGTGGCGTTCACTCCGCGACCCTCTCCATGTCCAGTTCCACTACCGTCCCCCCGTCCGGGGCCGAGCGCAGCCGCGCCGTACCGCCGTTGCGCTGCATCCGCCCGATGATGGACTCCCGTACGCCCATCCGGTCCGCCGGCACCGCGTCCAGGTCGAAGCCGGGCCCCCGGTCGCGTACCGAGACGAACACCGACCGGCCCTCCACCTCGGCGTAGACCTGCACCGCGCCGCCGCTGCCACCGTACTTGGCGGCGTTGACCATCGCCTCGCGCGCGGCCTGCAGCTGGGCACCGAGCTTCTCGTCCAGCGGGCAGTCGCCGACGACCACGACCTCGATCGGCACGCCGTGCGCGTCCTCGACCTCGGCGGCCGCTCGCCGGACGGCGTCCGCCAGGCGGTCCGGCTCCTCGTCCTCGTCCTCGTCCTTGCCGCGGCCCTCCGGCTTGTACAGCCAGGCGCGCAGCTCGCGTTCCTGGGCGCGGGCGAGGCGGGCCACTTCGCGGGGGTCGTCGGCGCTGCGCTGGATGAGGGTGAGGGTGTGCAGGACGGAGTCGTGGACGTGGGCCGCGACCTCGGCGCGCTCCTGTGCCCGGATGCGCATCAGGCGCTCCTCGGAGAGGTCCTGCATCATGCGCACGAGGTAGGGGCCCGCGAGCAGGGCGATGCCGACGACGACGGCGAGGGCTGCCTGCAGGACCGAGCCGAGGTTCCGGACGGAGCCCTGGAGGATCACGATCGCGGTGACGCCGATGCCGACCAGGAGGACGCCGGCCGCGCCGCGCACGAAGGGCAGCACGCCCTTCCTGCGGCCGAGCTCCAGCCACTGGGCGCGGCGGGCGTTGTCGGCCTGCCGCCACACGAGGGCGACGCCGGCGCCGATGAGGAGGACCGGCCACAGGTAGGCGTTGGCCTCCCCGAGCCGGAAGTTCGACGCGAGCACGGAAGCGCCGATGACCAGGGCGATCAGCGCGAAGAGCTGCCCCTTGTCGGGGCGGCGCAGGCGGCGGGGGCGCCGCCCGTCCGGGGCCGCGCCTTCGGGGGCGTACGGGCCGTACGCGGCCTGCCGGTGGGCGTCGACGCCGCCGACCCCGAGGGGCACGAAGAACCAGAACACGGCGTACAGAAGGGCGCCCATGCCCTGTGCCACGAAGAGCGCGACGAACACGATCCGCACCCAGGAGACGGGCAGCCCCAGATGGCCGGCCAGGCCGCGCGCGACGCCCCCGAGGAGCCGGCCGTCGGCGCTGCGGTAGAGGCGGCGCGGGGGGCGGTCGGCGGGGTCGGGCACCGGGGCGTACGGGCCCTCGGTACGGGGCGGAGCGGTCGTCATGCTCCCGATCGTCACACGCGGACGGAGCTCCGGGCATCAGGGTCGACCCTGATCGTCCCCTGATCGGCCCGGGGCCCTGGAGGGAGAGGCGCGCTCAGTCGGCCGGCTGCTTGTCGCGGAAGCCGTCGCGGGCCACGTTGAAGACGTTCTGGTAACGCGCCCACTGGGCCTTCGGCGCGGACAGGTAGAGGGCGTACTCGCTCTCCCCCTCCTTGCCGAAGCCGAGGTCGATCGCGCGGAAGTCGCGCACCCGGCCCTTGAAGGTGAACTCCCAGACGGCGGCGGGCTGCCCCTGGAACAGGGTGTCCTGGAGGCGCAGCCGTTCGTACCCCTCCGACTTGGCCTTGAGCTGCTGCTCGACCTGCTCGAAGTGGCGGACGTGGTTGGAGCTGGCGAACCCCAACACGCTGACCTTCAGGCCGACGAGTCCGGACGGGTGGAGGTAGTCGACCTCGTTGCGGTTCGGCATGGCCTGGCGGGTCCAGCCGTTCGGTACGGGGAAGGAAACGCCCATCTTCTTCTCCGTGACCAGGTGGTAGCCCTTGGGGACCTTCGGCGGGTCCAGGCTCGCGGAGGCGGACGGCTCGGCCGGCGCGCCGGTCTGCGGCGCCGCCTGGACGCCACCACCGTCCCCCAGGACGCGCACCAGTCCGGCCGCGACCGCGCCTGCGGCCACGACGGCCGCCGCGCCCCACAGGACGAAGCGCAGCGGACGGCGGCGGGTGGCAGCCGCCGGGCCGCCCACGAGGACGGGACCGGTGGTGTCGGTGTCACGCTGCGCGGGGACGGAGGGGAAGCCGCCGCTGCCGGGGACGGCACCCGGGCGAGTGCCGGTACCCGTACCCGTATCGGTACCGACACCACTACCGGTATCGGTATCGGTGCCCCTGGCCCTGCCCGCACCCATGTCGAGGGTGCCGGACCCGGTCGCCGTCGCGGCTCCCCGCCCGATGCCCAGGCCGGCTTCCGCGCCGGTGCCCGCGGCCGCCGGGCCGGCCCCGCTGCCCGTTCCCGCCGTCGTGAGGCCCTCGACGGTGAGCAGCTCGGTCATCGCCTCGGAGGCAGGCGCGCGGAGGGCCCGTTCGACGGTCTCGGCGGACGGGCGGTCCGACGGCTCCTTCGCGAGCAGCGCCTCGATGAGGGCCGTGAGCGGACCGGCGTTGCGGGGCGGGTCCAGCGGGTCGACGGCGATCGCGTACGCCGTCTCGACCGCGGTGTTCTTGCGGAACGGGGGCCGACCCTCGACCGCCTGGTACAGGGTCGCGCCCAGCGCCCACAGGTCCGAGGCCGGGCCGGGGGTGCCGCCCTTGACGCGCTCGGGCGCCAAGTAGTCGATGGAGCCGACCAGTTCGCCGGTCTTGGTGAGGGTGGACGTGCCGCTGGCCACCGCGATCCCGAAGTCGGTGAGCACCACCCGGCCGTCCTCGCCGAGGAGGACGTTGCCGGGCTTGACGTCGCGGTGCAGGACGCCCGCCGAGTGCGCGGCGCGCAGCGCGGCGATCATGCCGCGGCCGATGCGCGCCACCTCGGCGAGCGGTACGCCCTCGCCCGCGAGGACGGCTTCCTTGATGACGTCGCCGAGCGTCACGGAGGGGACGTACTCCATGACGATGCAGGGCAGCCCCGCGTCGTCCACCACGTCGTGGACGCCGACGACGTTGGAGTGGTTGATGCGCGCGGCGGCCTGGGCCTCGCGGCGGGTGCGCTCGTTGCGCATGGCCAGTTCGTCCGGCTCCAGCTGGAGCGAGGAGGCGTGCAGGCGCTTGACGGCGACCTGCCGGCCGAGCAGTTCGTCCTGGGACCGCCAGACGGTTCCCATGCCGCCCTGGCCTATGCGTTCGAGCAGGCGGTACCGCCCGGCGACCAGCCGACCCTCGTCCACCGCAGCCTCCGACACCGCACGCCCTCCGGCTCCCCCACAACCCGTCAGAGGACAACGATAGTCAACGGAACCTCACCCGTAACGGGCCGGTCGTGCTCGGCCGCTCTCCGGACCTCGAAGAATGCCGGAGGTGTCAGGAGTGTCGGGGATGCACCGACCCGGATCTCAGGGGCCGGCCAGGGTTGTCACTGATGCCGGGCGACGATTCCGCTTGCCACCATGGGCGCATGAACGACGCTTCCCCTCCCGGGCCGGCGCACGGCGCGACCGCCGATCCTCCGCCCCCGCCGCCACCCCCGTTGCGGCGCAGCCGCACCAAGGTGGTCGGTGGGGTCTGCGGCGGCCTGGGGCGGCACTGGGACCTGGATCCGGTCATCTTCCGGATCGTGCTGGCCGTACTGGCGGTCAGCAGCGGCATCGGCCTCATCGTGTACGGCCTCGCCTGGCTGCTGATCCCGATGGCGGGCGAGGACGAGAACGAGGCGCGCCGGCTGCTGTCCGGGCGTGTCGAGGGGACCGCGCTGACCGCGATCCTGGTCGCGCTGGTCGGCTGCGGGCTGTTCCTGTCGGTGCTCGGCCGGGGCGGCGGCATGGCGTTCACGGTCATGCTCGCCCTCGCGGTGGCCGGGTCGGCGTACTGGTCGAAGCAGCGGCGGACCGCGGCGCAGGGCACCGGCCCGGTGGACCCGGCGACGGCGCAGGCCGTGGCGGACGCGCCGCCCGAGACGCAGGCGCCGCCCGCGCCCGGCTCCCCTTCGTGGTGGCGCGACCCGCTGGCCAAGGAAGACCGGCCGCCGGGCACGCACGCCGGCCGCACCGGCTACCTGTGGGGGCCCGCGGACACGCCGCCGTACGAAGCGGCGACGGCCGGCGGGTACGCCGCCGGGCCGTACCGGAGCCGGGCGCACACCGACGGCCCCGGTACGGGCGCCACGGTGCGGCCGGATGTCCGGGAGCGGCGGCCGAAGCGGACCGGGCGGTCGATCGGCGGCCTGACGTTCCTGCTGGCACTGCTCGCCGGCGCGGTGGCCACGACCGCCACCTGGCGCGACGCCTCGGTGCCGGCGAGCCTGCAGGCGGGGCTGGCCGCCGCACTGGTGGTGTTCGGGCTCGGCCTCGTGCTGAGCGCGTGGCGCGGCCGGACCGGCGGCGGCACGGTCTTCATGGTGGTGGTCACCGCACTGCTGCTGGGTGCCACGGCCGTCCTGCCGCGCAACATCACGACCGACTGGGACGTCCGCACCTGGCTCCCGTCGACGGCTGCCGACGTCCGCCCGTCCTACGAACTGGGCGCGGGACGCGGCCACCTGGACCTCAGCGCGCTGCGGCCGGAGCGGGGGCAGACGATCCGCACGCACGCCGAGGTCGGCGCCGGGCTGCTGCGCGTGACGCTGCCGGACGGCGTACGGGCGCGGGTGCACATCGAGGTCGGGCTCGGCGACATCCAACTTCCGGGCGAGACGCCCGACAACCCCGACAACCCCGATAACCCCGATAACCCCGACAACATGGACGTGGCCTCGCACCGCAGCCGTACGGTGACGCTGCCCGCGCACGGCCTGAAGAAGGGCGAGCGGCCGCGCGGCACCCTGGATCTGCGGCTGGAGGTGGGCCTCGGCCAGGCCGAGGTGGACCACCTGCCGTCGACGAACCCGCCGCGCGCGCCGGAGGCACCGGCAGCGCCCGGCACACGAGAGGAGGTGGCCGATCGTGCCGCGGCATGAGTTCCAGCCCGCGCGGCTCGTCACGGGCCTGACCGCGCTCGGCATCGGCGGCGGCTACCTGCTGGACTCCGCGGGGCGCGTCGACGTACCGGGCGCCTGGCCGCTGATCGCCCTGCCCGCCGGACTGTTCCTCTCGGGCGGCGTCTCCGCGCTGTACGGCCTGGCCCGCCGCCGGCGGCGCGGCACGGAACTGCCGCCACCGGAGCACGGCGCCGGCTGACCGCGCCGCACCGCGCCGTACCGCGCAGCCGGCAGCGCTGCCGTCAGCCGATGAGGTGGCGGCCGAAGCGGCGGCGTCGTCTCGCGTAGAGGGCGTCGACGGAGAGGTACGGCGTGCCGGCCAGCACCAGCGGCAGCCACGCCATCAGGTACGCCAGGTCGTTCCCGAAGTAGTACGGCGAGGTCGACCAGCTGACGGTCAGCCAGAGGCTCAGCGAGATCAGCGCGCCGCCGCACGCCGCGAGCCGGCCGAGGACGCCGAGGAGCATGCCGAGGCCGACCGCCAGCTCGCCCGCCGCGATGGCGTAGCCGAAGCCGGCGGGGCTGTGGAGCGCCAGATCGACCAGGGCCGGCACGCCGGCGGAGTCCCGCGCCTGGCGCATCGTCTCGCCGATCGAGCCGGTGCCGGAGGCCGCGAAGAACCCCGGCTCGGTGAGCTTGTCCAGGCCCGCGTAGACGAAGGTGACGCCGAGGAAGATCCGCAGCGGCAGCAGCGCGTACCTCCCGAGCGTGGCGCGCAGCCCGCCCGGGCCGTGCCCCCCACCGGATCCTCCGTGGTCGATCGCGAGCGCCCTGCCCGTGTGCACCATGATGTCCTCCCGCCTCTGCGTCGCCACCCGGCGCGGACGATTCTGCCCACGGGCAGGCGTTCGAAGACTGATACGGACCGGGCGGCACAGAACGTTCAACGGAACCGGGCGAAACAGGATGCGCCCGGCATCCCCGTGTCACTCCTGCATGTCACACGTGCGCGTCATTCCTGGACGAACAGGGGGTAGGCGGCGGACTCGACGCCGGCCGCCGTGATGACGCGTACCTCCGCGCGGCCCGGTTCCACGTCGGCCGGCACCGGCACGACCAGCACGCCGTCCGAGGGGTTCGCGAAGCCGCCCGGCACCGGCACCAGCGGCACCTGCACGTCGACCCCGCCGATCCGGACGACCGTACGGGCCAGCCGGTGCGGCGGCTGCGCGCCCGGCGGCACGAAGCCGCTGCCCCGGATCTCGATGTCGTCGCCGGTGCGCACCGGCCCGTCCAGGCCGCCGATCTCCCGGGCCCGCACGACGGAGAGCACGACCGGGCGGCCGCCCTCCGCGTACTTGCCCGCCAGATACGTCGCCGCGCTGACCGCCGCCAGCGCCACCAGCCCCCACGGGAGGTCCGGGAGCCGGTCCGGCTCGACGGCGAGCCGGACCGCGGCGAAGACCACGGCGACCGCGTTCAGCAGCAGGTACTGCGCGTCCGCGAAGCTGCCGCGGCCCGCGTCGTCGGTCAGCAGGTCCCCGGCGCGCGGGCATTCGGCGGGGACCTTCTGCTGCCGCCCGGCACGGACGCGGACGGACACCAGCCGGGCCGCGGCGACCGCGACGGCACAGGCGATCGCCACCACGGTCAGCAGCCCGGCGCCGCGCGCGAGGCCGAAACCCGCCAGCAGCCGGTGGCGCGCGGCGGCGTCCGGGGCCGACGCCAGCCGGACCGCCCACATCAGGACGAGCCACCCGGCGGGCAGCAGCCAGGCCGTGGCGACCGTACGGGAGGTCGACAGCCGCCCGTCCTCGCCGACGACGGGCGCGAGAAGACCGCCGTGTTCGCGGTGCCGGCGGACGAGCACCGTGAGCAGCGCGGCCGGCGCGACGGCCGCCGCCAGCGCCGCCGTACGGGAGTCCGTCCAGCCCGCGCCGATCGCGGTGAGCGCCTGCCCGAGCAGCAGGGCCCCGACCGCGCCCCACAGGACGAGGGGCGCGCGGCGCCGGACCGCTTCGCCGCGGGCGCGGCCCTCGGCGGCGGCGCGTTCGGCGACGGCCCGCGCGGACTGGGCGAGTTCGTCGGAGATCCACTGGCGCGCCGCGCCCGCGGAGTGCACCAACCCTGCCGGTACGCCGCGGCCGGCGGCGAAGTCCTCGCGCAACGCGAGGAACGCGGCGACCGCCTGCCGGTGGCCCGTACGGGCGCCGTGCGGGCAGTCCCCGCAGTCGCACGCCGTCCGCGCGCCCGCGGCCGCGCCCTCTTCCGCGGTCGGGGCCGTCCGGCCGTACCCGCCCGCCGTGGCCTGCCCGTGCTGCCCGGCCTGCCGGCCCGCCGCGTCCACCGACACTGTTCCGTACCGCCCGCTACCCGTAGTCGCCGTGCACCGCTCCCGGTTGGCAGCGTTGGCTGCGCATTGTGCCGAGCGCGCGTGGCCGGCGCCAACCGCGCTGCTCCAGAGGGTGCGGGCGGGCGGCGCCCGGCCGCCCGCCCGAAGAGGTCCTCCCGCCCGAAGAGGTCCTCCTGGCCGAAGAGGTCCTCCTAGCCGAAGAGGTCCGGCTCCTCGCGACTGATCTGCTGGAACAGTGGCTGGTAGTTGATCCACGCCACCAGGTCGCTGCCGAGCTGCTCCCGAGTGCGCAGCGCGTCGCCGTGGTCGATGCGGACGGGCTTGCCCGCCGCCTTCGCGGTCAGCTGCACCTGGCAGGAACGTTCCATCGCGAGGAACCACCAGGCCGCGGCGTCCACGGAGTCGCCGACCGTCAACAATCCGTGATTGCGCAGGATCACCGCCTTGTGCGGGCCGAGCGCGGCCGCGATCCGCCGCGCCTCCGCCTCGTCCACGACCACGCCCGTGTACGCGTCGAAGAGCGCGTGGTCCTCGTAGAACGCACAGACGTCCTGCGTGATCGGCTCCAGCAGCTCACCCAGCGAGGCCAGCGCCCGGCCGTACGTGGAGTGGCTGTGCGCCACGGCGACGACGTCCGGGCGGGCGGCGTGGATCTGCGCGTGGAGCGCGAAGGCCGCCTGGTTGACGTGGTGGCGGCCCTCGACGACCTGCCCCCCGCTGTTCACGAGGAGCAGGTCGCTGACGGTGACGTGCCGGAAGGACATCCCGAAGGGGTTCGCCCAGAAGCAGTCGCGGAACTCCGGGTCCCGGACGGTGAAATGGCCCGACACGCCTTCCTCGAAGCCGTGCCGCCCGAAGAGCCGCAGCGCCGCGGCGAGCCGCTCCTTGCGGTACCGGCGCTCCGCCTCGACGGTCGGGTACGTCGGGGGCATCGCGAACTGCAGCTGTTCGATGGGTATCGGCGTCGGTTCGGGCATTCCGGCTCTCCCTCGTGTGTGGCTCGCAGGGAAGCTACGCCGGGGTGCGTGAAGAGACCAGTGAGGAGGCGGGCGGTTGCGGTGGAGGTGGTGTGAACCCACCTCTTCCCGACCCCCGCCCCCTCTTCCCGCTACTTCTCGTCCTCGCCGCTCAGCAGGCGGACGCCGCGGAGCAGCGCCGAGTGGTCCAGCTCGCCGTCGCCGCGGGCCACGGCGGAGGAGACGAGCTGGGCGGCGGTGGCGCCGACGGGCAGCGTCGCGCCGACCGCGCGGGCGGCGTCCGTGACGATGCCCATGTCCTTGTGGTGCAGCGCGAGCTTGAAGCCGGGGCGGTAGTCGCCCGCCAGGAAGTTGGCCATCTTGCGGGTGAGGACGGCCGAGCCGGCGAGCCCGCCGTTCAGCACCTCCAGGGCGGCCGGCAGGTCCACGCCGGACTTCTCCAGGAAGCCGATGGCCTCCGCGCAGGCCTGCAGGTTCACGGCGACGATCAGCTGGTTGGCGGCCTTCACGGTCTGGCCGGCGCCGTGCGGGCCGCAGTGCACGATCGTCTTGCCCATCGCCTCGAACACGGGCCGGGCCGCCTCGAAGTCGGCCTGCTCGCCGCCCACCATGATCGAGAGCACGCCCTCGACGGCACCGGCCTCACCGCCGGAGACGGGCGCGTCCAGCACCCGCACGCCGTGCTCCTTGGCCCGCGCGGCGAGGTCGATCGAGGTCTGCGGGGTGATCGAGGACATGTCGATCAGCAGCGCGCCGTCCCTCGCGTGCGCGAGGATGCCGTCGTCGCCGTACGCGACCTCCTCGACCTGCGGCGATGCGGGCACCATCGTGATGACCACGTCGGCGTCCCGGACGGCCTCGGCGATGCTCGCCGCCTCCGTCCCGCCCGCCTCGACGAGCGCGCCCGCCTTGCCCGGGCTGCGGTTCCACCCGCGCACGGTGTGCCCGGCCTTCGCCAGGTTGACCGCCATCGGGCTGCCCATGATCCCGAGTCCGATGAAACCGATGGTGCTCATGGAGTACGCCCCACTTACTTCCGCATTGCGGAGTTCTGATGCCGTAGTACGGAATCAATTTTCCGCGGCACACCCCGGACCGTCAACAGCCGACCGTTCACCACGCCTGCTGTCGATCGCTGTCACGTCGATGTCGACGGAAAAGGGGGCCGCCAGCTCCAGGTGGTCGCGCTGAATTCCGATGAGGCCGTAATTCCTGGTCGCCGGGTCGAGCTCGTAGACATGGACGAAGGGCTGCCCGCCCCTCCGCTCGGCCCGCCAGAAGTGCGGAATACCCACTGCAGCGTACTTGCGAGGCTTGACGTCGCGGTCCCGTTCCGCGGAATCGACCGAGACGGCCTCGACCGCCAGGAGGACGTCCTCCGGCCGCAGCCAGGTGTCCTTCGGGCCGGTATCGGCACCGGCCGTGGCCACCAGGACGTCGGGCGCGACGCGGTTGCGCTCGTCGAGTTTGACGTCGAACTCCCGGAAGACCTCGAACTCGTCCGGCACCTGGCCCACCAACGCGTGTTCCAGCAGGCTCAGCATGCGGGAGTGCCACACCGTCTGCGGGTCGAGGGCCACGAGGTCCCCGTCGAACAGCTCGGTACGCCGGGGAAGGTCCGCCAGCCGGTCGAGATCGTCCGAGGTGAAGCCGCCCGACGGGGGAACGGGACGGGGCGACCACCATTCAGACCATGTCACAGGTGCTCGATCTCCGCGAGGTCGATGTCGATGTCGAAGGGGGTGGCGAGCTTGAGGCGGTCGTGGTGCACACCCGAGGGGTGGTAGGTGCGGCTCTTCATGTCGAGTTCGTAGGTGTGCACGACCGGGCGGCGGCCCGCACCAGCCTTCTCGACCCGCCAGAAGTACGGGATTCCGGCGCCCGCGTACTTGTGCGGCTTGGTGTCGCGGTCCCGGGCCTCGGATTCCGGGGAGACCACTTCGACGGCGAGCATGACGTCTCTGGCTTGGAAGTGCGCCTGATCGTCGTTCCGCAGCGCCACGGCTCGTACGACCGAGATGTCCGGCTCCGGCCCGTTTCGCTCGTCGATGGCCATGGCCATCTCGCGCACGACCAAGAGCTCAGGGGGCACGGTGCGGCGCAGCCCGTTCACCAGAAAATCGATCACGACGCTGTGAAAATAGCGCTGTGGGCTCACAAAAATCAGGCTCCCGTCGAGCAGCTCAGTGTGCGGCGGGAGGTCGGGCAGCGTCAGCAGGTCGTCCACGGTGTAACCGTCCTGCGGCGGCACCGGCCAGTGGTGCTCGGTCTCGGCGGTCATGAGTCCTCCCATGGACGGGATTCTGGGCCGTGCCGTCAGCGTACCCAGCACATACGACGACGCCGCCACCCAAACGAATGAGCGGCGGCGTCGTGGTCGGCCGGGAGCGTCCTACCGAAAGGTCACTCCCACTCGATGGTGCCCGGGGGCTTGCTGGTGACGTCGAGGACGACGCGGTTGACGTCGTTGACCTCGTTGGTGATGCGGGTGGAGATACGGCCCAGCACGTCGTACGGCATGCGGGTCCAGTCGGCCGTCATGGCGTCCTCGGAGGAGACCGGGCGCAGCACGATCGGGTGGCCGTAGGTGCGGCCGTCGCCCTGGACGCCGACCGAGCGGACGTCGGCCAGCAGCACGACCGGGCACTGCCAGATGTCGCGGTCCAGGCCGGCCGCGGTCAGCTCCTCGCGGGCGATGGCGTCCGCCTCGCGGAGCAGGTCCAGGCGCTCCTTGGTGACCTCGCCGACGATGCGGATGCCCAGGCCGGGGCCGGGGAACGGCTGGCGCTGGACGATCTCGTCGGGCAGGCCCAGCTCGGAGCCGACCATCCGGACCTCGTCCTTGAACAGCTGGCGGAGCGGCTCGATGAGCTGGAACTCCAGGTCCTCGGGGAGGCCGCCCACGTTGTGGTGGGACTTGATGTTGGCCGTGCCCGTGCCGCCGCCGGACTCGACGATGTCCGGGTAGAGGGTGCCCTGGACCAGGAACTCGACCGGCTCGCCCGGGTCTGCCTCGGCCACGATCTCGGCCTGGGCCTGCTCGAAGACGCGGATGAACTCGCGACCGATGATCTTGCGCTTCTGCTCGGGGTCGGAGACCCCGGCGAGGGCGTCCAGGAAGCGCTCGGAGGCGTCGACGACCTTCAGCTGGACGCCGGTGGCGGCCACGAAGTCCTTCTCGACCTGCTCGGTCTCGCCCTTGCGCATCAGGCCGTGGTCGACGTACACGCAGGTCAGCTGGTCACCGATGGCCTTCTGGACCAGCGCCGCGGCGACCGCGGAGTCCACGCCGCCGGACAGGCCGCAGATCGCGCGCTTGGAGCCGACCCGCTCGCGGATCGCGGCGACCTGCTCCTCGATGATGTTGCCCATCGTCCAGTTGGGCTCGATGCCGGCGCCGCGGTAGAGGAAGTGCTCCAGTACCTGCTGGCCGTGCGTGGAGTGCATCACCTCGGGGTGGTACTGCACGCCGTACAGCTTCTTCTCGTCGTTCTCGAAGGCCGCGACCGGGACGACGTCCGTGGAGGCGGTGACCGTGAAGCCCTCGGGAGCGGCGGAACAGGCGTCACCGTGCGACATCCACACCTGCTGCTCGGCCGGGGTGCCTTCGAAGAGCGTCGAGGCGTTCTTGGAGACGGCCAAGGCGGTGCGGCCGTACTCACGGGCGCCGGTGTTGTCCACCGTGCCGCCGAGCTTGATGGCCATCAGCTGGAAGCCGTAGCACATGCCGAAGATCGGGACACCGGCCTCGAACAGGGCACGGTCGAGGCTGGGTGCCCCCTCCTCGTAGACCGACGACGGTCCGCCGGAGAGGATGATGGCCTTGGGGTTCTTCGCGAGCATCTCCTCGACCGGCATGGTCGAGGGAACGATCTCGCTGTAGATCCGCGCCTCGCGGACCCGACGGGCGATGAGCTGGGCGTACTGCGCGCCGAAGTCGACAACGAGGACGACATCCGGGGCGGCGGCGGGGGGCGCTGCTGGCACTTCGGCGGCCTTCCGGCGGTGGTGGAGCTACGGGGTTGTGCTTTCGATTCTACCGGGCACATACTGAGGACCATGTTCACGCAGCTGACCTTCGTCTTTACCTATGGCACCGGCCCGTCCGGCTGCCACAGGTCGCGCTGCACGAACCGCTGACACCAGCGACAAGCGACTTCCCAGGCGCCCCGGGCCGTACAAGGCCCGGGGCGCTGGCGTTTCTCCGGGTGGTGCGGTTCCGGGGCCGGCAGACCCCAGGAGACGGACATGAGCAGCAGCAACCGGGCGACGGCAGTGAGCGCGACCGTGACCGGGACCACGGCGGCCGGGCACGCGCCGGCCGGCGCGACGACGGTGGCCGGGCCCCGCCCCGAGACCGGTGCGCGGACCGACGAGGCCGCCGCCCTGATCGGCGACGCACGCCGCCGGATCGACGATCTCGACGGCCGGATCATCGGCCTCGTGCAGGAACGGATGGCCGTCTCGGCGGTGATCCAGAAAGAGCGCATCGCCTCCGGCGGGCGCCGGGTGAACCTCTCCCGCGAGATGGAGGTCCTGGAGCACTTCCGGGAGCAGCTGGGCCGGCCCGGCACCGCGCTCGCGATGACGCTGCTGGAGCTGTGCCGCGGGCGCATCTGAGTTCGGGCGGCCTCTCACCCGTACGGACCGTGACCGGGCGGCGCGGGGCTTCGTTGTTCCCGGTGCCACGCCAGCCAGGCGCGGCCTGCAGGGCTACGCGTAGACGCCGCCCCGTGGGCGGGAACGCCGGAGCGATGAGACGCCTGCCGCGCTGAAGCGGCCGGCGCCGTGGGACCTCGCTGCGGTGCTGTGACCGGTCGGCAGGGGACAGCAGTCCGGTCACATCCGATGGGGCGGTCGGCCCCGGGGACGCCTGGGGCCGACCGCATCCGGTCGAAACGGTTGCGCCGGATGAGGCGTATCCAGCACGATGCATGAAGAGCCAAGCACCTCGGACCGGGGTGGCTTCCGGCATCGCCATTGGTCTATACCACCGGAACGTATCGTTCCTGCAGACGACAGGCGGTACCGGCCATCCCAGTACGCCCCAAAGCCTCATAGGCGCTTCCCCCCAGCGCCTTCCTTCGGCGCCGCCGCTGCCCTGACGCCGGCGCCGGGCAGCAAGGGCCCCGCGGTCGCCCGCACCCCCTCGCGGACGGCGCCCGGGGCCCTTCGCTCTGCCCCCTCCCTGCCGGGCCCCCCGCTGCGCCCCTCTCGCAAATATGCGCGATCTTGCGTGCAACCTTTTCGGCATACGGCTGGTCATGTACGTGTAAACGCACGGCCATACCGCGCCCCACCGCGACGGCCCGCTACCGCTTTCGTGCCGCCCACTCGGCACTCCGGACCCCGAAGAGGTCTTGACACGATGAAGCTTCGCCGTGCACTGACGGCTGCCGCAGCGACGGCCGTCCTCGCTCCCACCGCGCTGCTGGCGGCGCCCGCGGCGTTCGCGACGGACGAGCCCGGCACCACGCCGTCCGCCGAGGCGCCGACGGAGCCGGGCGACGGGGACACCACGACCGACCCGACGACCGACCCGTCCGAGCCGACCACTCCGGCGCCCTCCGGGTCCGCCGGGCCGACGGAGCCGCCGACGACGGACGAGCCCACCGCTCCCGGCCCGAGCGTCGACCCCTCCCACCCCACCGACGACCCGACCGACGGCACCACCCCGCCGGCCACCGACGAGCCGACCGACGAGCCCACCGAGGACCCGACCTGCGAGGACGCGTCGGACGAGGCGGCGATCTCCACCACGCTGCGCGGGCTGCCCAGCAAGGTCGTGGCGGGTTCGGGCTGGCACAACTTCACGTTCCGCGCCTCGAACACCTCCGACAAGGCGATGAAGTCGGTCGACGCGTACGTCATGCTGTCGGCCATCGACAAGGGCGACTTCGACGACGTCTCCGGCCTGCTGAGCGTGCAGTGGTACGACGAGGACGCCGGTGCCTGGGAGAACGTCGACGAGTACGGCTACTTCGCCTCCCTCGCCGACCTCGCCCCCGGTGAGTACGCCGACGCCAAGCTCCGCCTGAAGGTCGACGCCAAGACGCCGGGCAGCTACGGCTTCGCCTTCGCGGTCGGCGCGTACCACGACGAGGACGACCTCTGCGGTTACTCGGAGGGGTCGGAGTACGAGTTCGACGTCCTGGTCGCGGGCAGCAACCCGGGCAACGTGCCGCCGGCGACCGGCAAGCCGAGCGACCACAAGCCCGGCAAGCCCGCTCCGCAGGGCGGGCTGAAGGAGCTGCCGGTCACCGGCAAGCTCGCCGAGACCGGTTCCTCCTCGGCGCTGCCGATGATCGCGGCGGTGGCCGGGGTCACGATGGCCGTGGGCGCGGGTGCGATCTTCGTCGTCCGCCGTCGCAAGACGGACGGTGTTGCCGCGTAACACCGGCGACTGCGTGAGGGGCCGCACCTGGTTCGCCGGGTGCGGCCCCTCATGCGTGAGCGGTCAGCTCTTCGCCTTCGGCGGGATCGCCGGTACCGGCACGAAGGGCAGCTTCAGGGCCGCGAAGGCCTTCTCCGGTACCGCCGGGTGGTGCGGCTCCACCGGCGACAGGCGTTCGTAGGGGCGGCCGGGGGCCGGGCGCGGGTCGGCCTCGCCCTTGTTCGGCCAGAGGGACATCGCGCGTTCGGCCTGGGCGGTGATGGTCAGGGACGGGTTGACGCCGAGGTTGGCGGAGACCGCCGAGCCGTCGACGACGGAGATGCCGGGGTGCCCGTGGAGCCGGTGGTACGGGTCGATGACGCCGTGGTCCGCGTCCTCGCCGATCGGGCAGCCGCCGAGGAAGTGGGCGGTCAGCGGGGTGCCCATCAGCTCGCCGACGTTGCTGCCGGCGAAGCCGTTGATCTCCTCGGCGATCAGGGTGGCGGCCTCGGTGGCGGCCGGGATCTGCGCCGGGTTGGGTGCGCCGTGGCCCTGGCGCGCGGTGAGCAGACCCTTGCCGAGGCCACCCGGCTTCCGGTACGTGGTCAGGGAGTTGTCCAGGGACTGCATGACCAGGCCGATGATGGTCCGCTCGGACCAGCGGCGGTTGGAGAGCGAGCGGGCCAGCAGCACCGGGTGGCGCACGGTCCTGCCGAGCCAGCCGAGGACGCGGGCCGCGCCGCCGTCGCGTACGGGGACCTGGAGGATGGACAGGCCGCCCATCGCGTTGGAGCCCTTGCCGTAACGGACCGGCTCGATGTGGGTGTTGGCGTCCGGGTGGATGGACGAGGTGATCGCGACGCCGCGGGTGAAGTCGACCTTCTGCTCGCCGGTCTTCTTCCGGTACCGGCGGTTGTCGGTCAGCGCGCCGACCAGGGCCTCGGAGTTGGTGCGGGTCAGCTCGCCCAGCTTGGGCGAGAGGTGCGGCAGCAGGCCGGTGTCCTTCATCCGGTGCAGCAGGGTCTGAGTGCCGTACGTGCCGGCGGCGAGCACGACCCGGCGGGCCGTGAAGATGCGGCCCTTGCCCTTGCGCTTGTCGTCGGTGGGCAGGGTCTGGACGGCGTGGCCGCCGCGGGAGTCCTCGGTGACGGCGACGACGGAGGTCATCGGGTGGATGACCGCGCCCGCCTTCTCGGCGAGGTAGAGGTAGTTCTCGGTGAGGGTGTTCTTCGCGCCGTGCCGGCAGCCCGTCATGCACTCGCCGCATTCGGAACAGGCCCTGCGGGACGGGCCCGCGCCGCCGAAGTAGGGGTCGGGCGCCTCGCCGCCGGGCGTCGCCTTCGCCGTGCCGTCGGCGTCCTTGCCGTCGCCGAAGAAGACGCCGACGGGGGCGAGGTGGAAGGTGTCGCCGACGCCCATCCGCTCGGCGGCGGCCTTGAGGTGGACGTCGGAGGGGGTCACGGTCGGGTTCAGCCGTACGCCGAGCATGCGCTGGGCCTGGTCGTAGTACGGCTTGAGCTCGTCCTGCCAGTCGGTGATGTGGCCCCACTGCTGGTCGTCGAAGAACTGCTTCGGGGGGACGTAGAGGGTGTTGGCGTAGTTGAGCGAGCCGCCGCCCACCCCGGCGCCTGCCAGGACCATGACATTGCCGAGCAGGTGGACGCGCTGGATGCCGTAGCAGCCCAGGGCCGGGGCCCAGAGGTAGTTGCGGATGTCCCAGGAGTTCTTGGGCAGCGTCTCGCGGGTGAAACGGCGGCCGGCCTCCAGTACGCCGACGCGGTAGCCCTTCTCGGTGAGGCGGAGGGCGGTGACGGAGCCGCCGAAGCCGGAACCTACGACGAGGACGTCGTAGTCGTAGCCGTCCGCGGGCTCCTGGTTCTGGGCAGAGTTCTCCCCTGGCATCGGCTCTCCTCGGGTGCGCGCGGGTGCGGTTCGGGTGCGGGGTGCGGCCTTCTGGTGGTGAGGGGTGGACGTGCGGGTGGGGCGTGTGGGTGGGGCAGGTCAGCGGAGACGGAAGGCCTTCATGGCCTTCAGACTGCGGGACATGAACGCCGCGTACTTCTCGTCGTCCATGCCGAACGACGGGGCGAGCGGCATGACCCGCTGGTGGGCGACGGTCTGGGCCTCGGTGTACTTGAGGATGCCCTCGGAGCCGTGGCGGCGGCCGAGGCCGGAGTCGCCCATGCCGCCCATCGGGGACTGGACGCTGCCGTAGCCCGCGGCGTAGGACTCGTTGACGTTGACCGTGCCGGTGTTCAGCTCGGCGGCGACCTTGCGGCCGCGGCGGCCGTCCTTGGTCCAGACGCTGGAGTTCAGGCCGTACGGGGTGGCGTTGGCGAGGGCGATCGCCTCTTCCTCGGCGCGGAAGCGGTAGAGGGAGACGACCGGGCCGAAGGTCTCCTCGTGGCACACGGCCATCGGGGCCTGGACGCCGTCGAGGACGGTGGGCTCGTAGAAGAGCGGACCGATGTCGGGTCGCGGCCGGCCGCCCGTGAGCAGCTTCGCGCCCTTGGCGACGGCCTCCTCGACGTGCCGGGTGACGGTCTCCAGCTGGCGCTCGCCGACGAGCGAGCCCATGTCGGCGCCGTACGCGAGGGCGTTGCCCAGCCGCATGGCCTTCGTACGGGCCACGAAGCGCTCGGCGAACTCGTCGGCTATCGACTCGTGGACGTACAGCCGCTCGATGGAGATGCACAGCTGGCCCGCGGAGGAGAAGCAGCCGCGGACGGCGCCGGCGGCCGCCTTGTCGATGTCGGCGTCGTGCAGCACCAGCATGGCGTTCTTGCCGCCCAGTTCGAGGGAGCAGCCGACCAGCCGGGCCGCCGCGCCCTGCGCGACCTCGCGCCCGGTGCGGGTGGAGCCGGTGAAGGAGACGTAGTCGGCGTGCTTGACGACCTCGGGGCCGACGACCGGCCCGTCACCGATCACGACCTGCCAGACCTCCGGCGGCAGGCCCGCCTCGATCAGCTGCTCGCGGGCCCACAGGGCGGTCAGCGCGGTCTCGGTGTCGGGCTTCATCACGACGGCGTTGCCCGCGACGAAGGCGGGGAGGGCGTCGCCGACGGACAGCTCGAAGGGGTAGTTCCAGGGGGCGATCTGGCCCACCACGCCCTTGGGCTTGCGGAGTTCGGTGACCTTGGTGAGGGTCGGCACGACGCCGGTGTGGCCCTTGGGCTTGAGGTACGCGGGGGCCTTGCGGCCGTAGTGGCGGGCGGCGACGGCGACCGCCTGGACCTCTTCGTGGGCGTGCAGCCGGGCCTTGCCGGTCTCCAGCTGGATGAGATCCAGCACCTCGGCCTGGCGCTGGAGGACCAGGTCGTGGAAGCGGAGCAGGATCGCGGCGCGCTTGCGTACCGGGGTGGCCGCCCACTGGCGCTGGGCGACGCGGGCCCGCTCGAAGGCGTCCGCGACGTCCTCGGGGGTGGACTCGGGCAGCTCGGCGAGGACGTCGCCGGTGAACGGCGTGTGGTTCGCCGTCCGGCCGCTGCCCACCACGCCGCGCGTCAGGCGGGCGACCAGGTCCTTGGTGACCACGTCGGCAGCGGTGCGGGTGCCCGCCGCTGCGGAGGCGACCGGGTTGCCGTCGGCGGGTGCGGTCTGTGCGGTGTCCAGCGAGTCCGTCATGGCGCCGAGGGTATGCCTCCGCGGAGGCTTTGTGTACCCGCCGGTAATAGGTTTTCACCGACCGCCCACAATCGCGCCAGTAATCGCTGGCCAGAACGCCGCTGGGCAGGGGATTCAATGCCGGCGGGTGGCGGACGGTCAGCCCGTGGCCGGGGTTCGCAGCACCTGGAAGGTGGCCAGCGCGGTATCGAAGTGTCGTTTCGCCACCGCCCGGTCGCCGAGCGGCGCGGAGATCCACACGTCGTACATCCGGCCGCCCTCGGTCCAGCTGAGGTCGTAGGTGCGGCGCGGCCCGCCGTCCCCGGATCCGCCGTCCCAGGTGAACTCCCACAGCGCCGCCCGGTGCCCCTGGTGGGTGGTGGCGGTGACCCGGCCGTCGCGGTAGCCCCGGTAGTTCTGCGGCCCCTTGATGTGCGCCTCCCGCATCGTGCCGAGCGGCCCGCCGGGCTGCGGCGGCTGGACGTGGATGCCCAGCCGGAACCGCTTGCCGGCCGAGTAGTAGTACACCCGCGGCTTCTCATAGGACCGCGTGAACCCGTCCGGCACGACGAGCGCGAAACCCTGCGGGTCGCGGACGGTGCGGTAGCCGGGCGGGGCGGTCGCGCCCGGACCCGGATTCCCCGACGCCGTCGCGCTCGGACCCGGATTCCCCGACGTCGACGCCGTCGGGGCCGGCCCCCGCCCGCCGTCGCCGTCCGTCCCCTTCAGCACCAGGACCGCGGCGCCGGCACCCGCGCCCGCCAGCGCCAGCGCGGCCGTCACGGCGAGCAGCACGGTACGGGTACGCCCGGTGTGCGGCCGGGCGGCGGCGGCCAGCGCCCGCCCGTCCAGCGCGTCCCGCAGCGGCGCGGACGCCCCCCGGGCGGGCGCGGGCGGCAGCGGCACCTGCTCCTCGGGCGTGAGGTCGGCGCCCGGCTCCGGCATCCGCCCGGTCTGGAGGTAGCCGCGCAGCAGCCGCTCGGTGCCCGCGACGGTCAGCCGGCGCTCCGGGTCGCGCTCCAGCAGCCCGCTGACGACCGTGTGCAGCGGCCGGGCCGCCTCGGGGATGCGGATCTCGTCGGAGAGCACGGCGTGCAGCACACCACCGAGGGAATCGCGGTGGAAGGGCGTCCGGCCGCCGCTGAGCACCGTGCACAGCAGCACACCCAGCGACCACAGGTCGCCCTCGGGACCGTGGCCGCGGCCCGACATCCGCTCCGGCGCGGTGTACTCGGGCGAGCCGACGAACGTCCCCGACTCCGTCAGCGTCGACCCGCCCGGCACCTGCGCGATGCCGAAATCGGTGAGCACCACCCGGCCGGTGCCCGCCTCCAGCAGCACGTTGGCGGGCTTGATGTCACGGTGCAGGACACCGTTGGCGTGCGCCACGCGCAACGCACCGAGCAGCGCGACCCCGATGCGGGCGGCCTCCCTCGGGGCCAGCGGGCCGCCGGTCGCCAGCCGGTCGGCCAGCGAACCGCCGTCCACCAACTCCATCACGATCCACGGACGGTCGTCCTGGGTCACCACGTCGTGCACGACGATGACGTTCGGGTGCTTGATCTGCGCGACCGTACGGGCCTCGCGCAACATCCGCTCGCGCAGGACGGACACGTCCCCGGCCCCCCGAAGGCCGTCCGTGCCGCGGAAGCCGTCGGTGCCACGGAAGCCGCCGTTACCGCGCGAGCCACCGCTGTCACCGAGATCGTCGTCGAGGTTCAGCTCCTTCACCGCGACCTGCCGGCCCAGCAGTTCGTCGGTGGCCCGCCAGACCGTGCCCATCCCGCCACGGCCGAGCCGGCCCGCCAGCCGGTAGCGGCCGGCGATCAAGCGGCCGTGTCCCCCGAAGCTCCCCATGGAGGCCATCTTGCCCCACCGTTCGCGAAGCGGAAGAAGGCACCGACCGCTCCGCACCCTGTCGCGAACGGACACCCAAGTGATCAACTGGCCATATGGAGGCAGTAGTCACGAGCGTGGTCGCGGTGGTCGGCACGTTGCTCGGCGCCGGCACCACCCACCTTTTCCAGCGCCGCGAGACCGAACGCAGCCACGCTCTCGCCCGCGAGGAGAAGTTGCGGCAGGAACGCATCGACGCGTACTGCGCCTACGCGGGAGCCCTGCTGGAGTACCGCAGGGTGCTGGTCCACCGGTGGTTCGTCCTGCACGAGGGCGACGAGCTCTGCGGCGAGGACACACCCGAGCTGCGCGAGGAGCAGTACAAGGCCCGGCGCGCCGCCCATGAGGCGATGTTCCGCGCCCAGATGGTCAGCGACGACGCCGGGGTGGTGGAGCTCGCCGAGCAACTGATGGCGGACGTGACGGAGCTGCACTCCGTCGAGACCCGGCGGTCGCTCACCGAACTCCGCGCCCACACCCGCCAGGAGATCCGCGACTTCGTCTCGCTGGTCGCGGGACGGCTGCGCTGAGCGGCGCGCGACGCGCCCGGTCCCGTTCCGTCCCGTCCCGTCCCGTCCCGTCCCGTCCCGTCCCGTCCCGTCCCAGGAGACATACCGCGGGGCCCGCAGCACACAGAGGGAACCTCCGCGCGCACGCGCACCGTCCTTGAACAATGACAGGGGACGGCGGGCGCACCGCACGACGGGCGACCGCGGACGACGGCACGACGCACGGCGCGACGACGCACGGCGGATCGGGGGTCGGTCATGGTGATGCGGGACGGCGGACTGCTCGACGTACGGCCGGGCGCCGACTCCGGCCGGGCCGCTCCCGAACACAGCGGCGCCTATCTCGCGGCCGGACTGGCCCTGGCGCTGTACGCGGGCGCGCTGCTCGCCTGGGTGGTGACCGGCGCGGTCGACGCCCGGGTGAGCCCCCTGGACTTCGCCGAAGGCCTCTTCAACCCGCTGGCCGGGCCGGTGGGCGCGCTGGAGCCGCAGGAGTGGGCGCTCGCGGTGGCGCTGGCCGCCGTCGCCGGGGCGGCGCTGGCGCAGCGCACCGTCGCCCGCCCCGCCGCCGTCCTGCTCGCCTGCCTCGTCCTCGCCCGCTCGCTGCGGGAGGGCGTCGGGCTGCTGCACCCCGGGTACCGCTCCGCCTACCGCTTCGAAGCGATGGGCGGCTGGACGCTGGCCACCCACGTACTGGGCCTGCTGACCGGCATCGTCGTGCTCTGCGTCCTGCTGCCCGCGCGCCCCGAAGCGCACCAGGGCCGGGACGCCGGCTCCTGGTGGCAGGGCCGGGTCTCCCGGATCTGCGGGGTGCTGTTCCTGCTGGCCGGGCTGTTCGAGACGGCCTGGATGGTGCGGCTGCTCACCGCGGGCGCGCAAGGGACGGGGTCCTACCTGGCCGGCGCCGTCGACGCGGCGGTGAGCCCGTCGGTGGACGCGCCGGTCGCCGGGGTGGCCTTCTCCGCCCTCGCCTCGCTCGCGACCTGGCTGATCGTCGGCCGGCTCGCGCTGAGCGGGCGACGGGACGTACGGGGCGCGCTGCTGGTCTTCGCCGCCGTCCAGCTCTACCTCGTGGTGCGGACGGTGGTGGGCTACACGGTCACCGGGGCCTTCGGCGCCGGGACGCGGACCGTCGAGGGAACGCTCGACCTGGCCTGCACCGCCTACTTACTGGCCGCGATGACCTCGGTACTGGTACTCACCACGGGGCGGGCGTTCAGCCCCCGCCGCGGCAGCACGCACTCCTGGGCGCGCACCCGACCCGAGTGAAACCGGGCCGGGAGAGAAGCGGGCCGGGTGAGAACGAACCGGGAGAGAAGCGGGCCGGGTGAGAACGGGGCCGAAGAGGACGTTCGGTACCGAACACACCGATGGCGGCCGTCGCGTGTGGGGGTCGCGGCGGCCGCCGGTGTGAGCTGCACCGCGTGACCCGCTCGTGGCCTCCTCAGTGGTGCAGCATGAGGAGCACTCTGCCCGCGGGTGCCGTCCCGCGGCATCCTCCGCAGGTCGCGTGCGGACCCCCGCCCAACGGCGGGGGTGCGGGCCCGCCTCGCGGAGTCGGTACGGCACGACAGGAAGGGGCGACCGGTGATCCGTGTCGCTGTGGTGGACGACGAGCGGTTGGTCCGGTCCGGGCTGCGGATGATCCTGGGAACGGCGCCGGACGTGGAGATGGTCGCGGACTGCGGCGGCGCCACGGCCGTCGAAACGGTACGGCGCAGCGGAGCCGAGGTCGTACTGCTCGACATCCGCATGCCGGACGTCGACGGTCTCACCGTACTCCGCGGACTGCGGGCCGCGCCCGAACCCCCCGCCATCGCCATGCTCACCACCTTCGACGCGCAGGAGTACCTGACCGCCGCGCTGCGCGAAGGCGCCGCCGGCTTCCTCCTGAAGGACTCCGACCCCGAGCAGCTGATCCGCGCCGTGCGCACGCTCGCGGCGGGCGGCAGCGTGCTGGACCCGGGCGTCACCCGCGCCGTCATCGGCGGCTACCTCACCGCCGAGACGCAGGCCGCCGCCGCGGAGGCCGTACGCGCCCTCACGCCGCGCGAGTCGGAGGTACTGGCACTGCTCGGCGAGGGCCTGGGCAACGCACAGATCGCCGGCCGGATGGGCCTCGCGCCCAGCACGGTCAAGGACCACGTCAGCGCGCTGCTCGCCAAACTGGGCGGCATCAACCGGGTACAGGCGGCGATCGTCGCCGACCGCGCGGGACTGGTCACGGGAGGCCCCAGATGAGACCGACCGACACGCCCCCGGAAACGCCCTCGGAAACGGCCTCGGAAACGGCCTCGGTGACGAACGCGGAAGGCACGGGAGGCACGGAGGGCGCGGGAGCCATGAGAGGCACGAGAGGCACGAAAGGCACGGAAGCCATGAGAGGGCCGGGAGGCGAGCCAAGCACGGCGGACAGGAGAGGAGCGGGAGGTGCGGAAAGTACGGGCGGCATGAGAGGACCGGGAAGCGAACCAAGCACGGCGGGCATGAGAGGGCCGGGAGACGCGCAAGGCGCGGGGGACATACCGGCGGCCGCCCGCCGCACCGGCATCCGCGCGCCCCGACTGCGCCGACAAGCCGTCCTCGTCGTCCCCGCCCTGCTCGGCATCGCCGACTCCTTCCTCGTCAACGACGTCGACCAGCCCCTAGAGCTGGGCGTCTCCCTCTTCGCCGCGCTCGCCCTGCTGCTGCGCCGCCGGCTGCCGCTCACGGTCTTCCTGGCGACCCTGCCGGGCCTCTACATCGGCTACATCTGGTTCGCGCCGATGATCGCCCTGTACACGGTCGCCGCACTGCGGCCGAGCCGCCTCCGGCTCGGTGCCTGCGCGTTCCTGCTGATCGCCGCGCACTTCTTCCCGTACCCGATCGGCGACTGGGAGCCGACCGCATACCGGGAGAACACCCTCGTCCTGATCGACGCCTCGGTGACCTCCGCCGGGCCGATCGGGCTGGGCCTGCTGGTACGCACCCGGCGCGAACTGGCGGCCCGGGTCGCCGACCTCACCCGCAGCCTGGAGCGCGAGGACCGGCTGATCGCGGACCGCGTGCTGGCCACGGAGCGGGCCCGGCTGGCGCGCGAGATGCACGACGTGGTGGCCCACCAGGTCAGCCTGATCAGCCTGCAGGCGGGCGCGCTCCAGGTCGCCTCGGAGGACGCCGGGGCGCGGGAGGGCGCGCGGACGATCCGGCAGCTGTCGGTGAGCACGCTGGAGGAGCTGCGGCACATGGTCGGCATCCTGCGGGCCGCGGGCGGCAGGGCACCCGAGGAGCAGGACGGGGCGGCGCAGCCCGCGCCGGCGCCCCAGCCGGACCTGGCCGAACTGCCGCGGCTGATCGAGATGTCGGCGCTGGACGTGACGTACGAGAACGGCGTGGAGGGGGACGCGCCGACGGACCGGACGGTGGAGCGAGCGGCGTTCCGTACGGTCCAGGAGGCGCTGACGAACGTCCGCAAGCACGCGCCGGGCGCCCAGGTACGGATACGCGTCGCGCAACCGCCCACCGCCGAGGCGGGCCTGCTGGTCGAGGTGCGGAACGGGCCGCCGGACGCGGACGCGGACGCGCCCCAGCTGCCCGGCGGCGGTCACGGCCTCGTCGGCCTGCGGGAACGCGCACAGAGCCTGGGCGGCACGCTGGAAGCCCGCCCGACCCCGGACGGCGGCTTCGTCGTACGCGCGGAATTCCCACCACGGGCGGCCTGAGGGAGCGGCGAGATCGGAGGAGCGGGGGGGAGAAGCGCCCGGGGGGGGACGGTGCCGGGGCGTTGTCGGACCCTGGGGCTACTGTGTTGAGAAGGGGACCTCGCGCTCCCCCCATGGGGGAGAAATCGGGGGAAACGGTACGCCGGGAAGGCGTCAGGCAGACAGCGGCGCGGCGGTTTCGTCGACGGCGGTGGACACGTCGGGGTAGACCTCGAAGAGGCGGCGCACGCCGAGCGCCGCGAGCACGCGGTTCACGTGCGAGCCGTCGACCGCGCCCTGGGCTGGCAGGATCAGCCGCAGTCGGCCCTGGCAGGAGCGCATCAGCCGGCGCGCGGCGATCAGTACGCCGACGCCGCTGGAGTCGCAGAACTGCACGCCGGACAGGTCCAACACCACGCTGCGGCGCCCCTCCGCGACCGCGTCGTGCACGTGCTGGCGCACCGAGGGGGACGTGACCAGATCCATTTCACCGGACACCCGCAGCACCGCCCAGCGGCCCTGCTCGTCCTCTGCCACCTTCAACGTCACGCGCTCGAAGCCTTTCGCTCGCTCTCGGACCGGACGCCTCCGGAGCCATCCGGAACGCACCCTTCCCCGCATCGGCTGCCCGGACCTGCTTCCCCGAAACTCCTGAGAAATTCCTCGCGCAACAGGCCGCCACGTCCCAGGCTATGCCCTGGATCACTGGCTTTCCTCCCCGCATCCGGTCACACACGAATAACGTGCGGGCAAAAAAGGGCATGAACGATCCGTATCAGTCGACTTTCGTCAGGAACTTCAATCAGAAAGTGACGGGACCTATACCATCCGCAGTCGCCGCACGGCTCGTTTTGCCGTAAAGGAAGGTGCGCCGGCGGACCGGAGCACTACATTCGATGACACGGCGCACACACGACGGACTCTGTGACGATGAACTTCTGTGACGGTGGGCACAGCGGCGACGGGGAAGGGGGCCGTGGATGGTGAACGAAGCGCCGCCGCGCTGGGACAGGCGGATGCAGCAGCGGCTCGCCCGCGGTGAAGCGGCCGCGCTGGGCGAGCTGTACGACCGTTTCGCTTCGCTCGTGCACAGCCTCGCGCAACGCGTTCTGGAGGACGAGGGCGCCGCCGACCGGATCACCCGCGAGGTCTTCGGCTACATATGGGAGAACCCGGACGCGTACGACCCCAAGCAGGGTTCGCTGCGCTCGTGGGTCGCCACGCTCACGCACCGCCAGGCCGTGCACCGGCTGCGCCAGACCGAGGCCGCCTCCGCGCTGGACTGCGGCGCCGACGCACCGGAACCGGCCGAGATCGAGCAGAAGATCAACGCCGCCTCGACCGCGGCCCGCGCCGACTACATCGTCACCTCCATGCCGGCGCCGCTGCGTGCCGCGCTGGAACTGGCCTACTTCCAGCGGCGCGACTACCGCCAGACCGCCGCCGACCTCGGCGTCACCGAGGACGAGGCGCGCCGCAGGCTCCGGCTCGGCCTGCAACTCCTCGCCACCGCGCACAACCACCAGGCGGGCCCGCCCACGCCGGGCCGCCCGGGCGCCCTGCCCCCACCGCCGCCACCGCCGACCGGCTCCGGATACGGGCGGGCACTGTGAACGGCCCCGAGGACTGGGACCGTTTCGGCCCGCAGGGTCCCGAGGAGCCGGGCCGCCCCTGCCCCGGCCGCGGCGAGCGACCCCGCATACCGGCCCCGCGGCGCCCCGCCGAGGACCAGGGCCCGCTGCCGGACGTGCGCGTGCCGCGCCCCGAGCCGGACCCGCCGGCGGAGCGGGACGCCCCCGAGGACGACACGAACAACGCGAACAGCCCGGACAGCCCGGACGGCGGTGCCGAGCGCGCCGCCACGCAGAAGGACGGGACCACGGACCAGGACCCGGCCGGCACCGACCGGCCCGAGCCGCCGCACGCGGTGCTCAAGTCGCTGCTGGGCGCCTGGGCATTGGCCGCCTGTTCGGCCGAGGAGACCGCCGCCGTCGAGGCGCACCTCACGGACTGCGCCACGTGTGCCGATGAGGCGCTGCGGCTGCGGGACGCGGTGGGTCTGCTGCACCCGGCCGACAGCCTGGACCTGGACCCGCTGCTGCGCAGCCGGGTCCTGGAGGGCTGCCTGGGCCGCCGTCCCGCCCGTATCCCGGTGCCCGAGTGGGCGGGGCCGTACGACGCGGAGACCGCCAAGCTGGACGCGTTGCTGCGGGACATGGGCGAGGCGGAGTGGCGGGCGCCGGTCCGGCTGCGGTGGTTCGAGAACGACCGGGCGGCCGGCCGGACCACGACCGTGGCGGGCGTCATCGGCCATCTGATGTCCGTGGACGGCCTGGTGGCAGGCGCCCTCGGCCTCACCGACCCGCTGGGCGCCGAGATTCCGGAGGACTCCCCCACCGATCCGACGGAGCGCACGCTCGCGTACTGGCGTACCTCGGTGCACGAGGAGTCCCCGCTCGCCACCCGTGAGCCGTGGCGCGAGCAGACCCACGCGCTGATACGGACGGTGGCGTTCGCAGGCCGTGGGGTCGCCGAACTGGCCGTGCCGTACGGCGACTTCCGGCTGCCGCTGCGCGACTCCATGCTGGAGCGGGCCTTCGAGTGCTGGGTGCACGCCGGTGACATCGCCGACGCCGTGGACTATCCGTACGAGGCGCCGGCCGCCGACCACATGCACGGCATGGTCGACCTGGCCGCCCGGCTGCTGCCCTCCGCGCTGGCCGTGCGGCGCCGGACCGGACTGGCGACGCCGCCGCGGCGGCTGGTCGAGGCGGGCACGCCGGGCCGCACGCTGCACCTGGAGGTGGAGGGCAGCGGCGGCGGGCACTGGTACATCTCGCTGGACTCGCCGGGCGCGCTCGGCACGCCGGACCACACCGTCGCGCACATCGCCCTGGACAGCGTGGAGTTCTGCCAGCTGGCCGCGGGGCACGTGTCGCCCGAGGACGCGGCGGCGGGCCAGCACGGCGAGCGGGACGCCATCCGCGACGTCCTCTTCGCGACGGCGTCGCTCTCGCGCCTCTGACCGGTCAGAGGCGCGAGGGACGGAGCCAGAGGCGCGAGGGACGGGGTCAGAGGCGCGAGGGGCGGGGCCTCAGGCGCGAGGGGCGGGGCCTCAGGCGAAGACGACCGTGCGGCTGCCGTTGAGCAGCACGCGGCGCTCGCTGTGCCACTTCACGGCCCGGGCGAGCGCCTGGCACTCCACGTCCCGGCCGACGGCGACGAGCTGGTCGGGCGTGACGCCGTGGCCGACCCGCGCGACCTCCTGCTCGATGATCGGGCCCTCGTCGAGGTCGGCGGTGACGTAGTGCGCGGTGGCACCGATCAGCTTCACGCCGCGGGCGTGCGCCTGGTGGTACGGCTTCGCGCCCTTGAAGCTCGGCAGGAAGGAGTGGTGGATGTTGATGATCCGGCCCGACAGCTCCTTGCAGAGGTCGTCGGAGAGCACCTGCATGTACCGGGCCAGTACGACCAGCTCGACCTGTTCGGCGCGGACCAGCTCCAGCAACTGCGCCTCGGCCTGCGCCTTGGTGTCCTTCGTCACCGGGATGTGGTGGAAGGGGATGTCGTAGGAGGCGACCAGCTCGGCGAAGTCGGTGTGGTTGGAGACCACGGCCGCGATCTCCACCGGCAGCGCGCCGATGCGGGAGCGGAAGAGCAGGTCGTTCAGGCAGTGCCCGAACTTGGACACCATCAGGATGACGCGCATCTTCTCGTCGCCCCGGTGGATCTGCCAGTCCATCTGGAAGGAGTCGCCGACCGCGGCGAAGCTGGCGCGCAGCTTCTCCAGGGTGACGGGGGTCTCGGCGCGGAAGTGGACCCGCATGAAGAAGAGTCCGGTGTCCCGGTCCCCGAACTGCTGGCTGTCCACAATGTTGCACCCGGTCATGAAGAGGTAGCTGGACACCGCGTGGACGATGCCCTGCTTGTCCGGGCAGGACAGGGTCAGGACGTACTGATCGGAGAGGGCGGGCTTCGACTGGCTCATGAGGACAAAGGGTCGCACATTCCGGCCCCTCGTACACCGTCCGGTCGCCGCCGCCAGCCCGGGCCTCGTGTGGCCCGGCTCACTCCTGCGGTTCCAGGCCCCTGGTGAGGATGGCCAGCACCTCGAGGGAGCGCGGCGGTGCGTCCGGGTCCTCGCCGTCGGCGGTCGCCATGCGGACGTGGGCGTCCCGCGCGGCTCGTACGGCCTCGGGCCAGCCGTGGTGCTCCAGGTACGCGGTCGCCGGGGCGTCCGCGCCGACCTGGTGCAGGATGCGCAGCACCCGGAGGACGGCGACGTCGACCAGCGCGGCTTCCTGGGAGTCCCGGAATATGGTGCCGACGTACTTCTCGGCGGACCAGTTGTCCAGCCAGGTGTCCTCCACCAGCCGGTACACGGCGTCGGTCACATCGCCGTAGCCGGGGAGGCCGGCCACCCAGGTCTCCTGCTGGAAGGCGGGGTCGGAAAGCATGTGCAGCGCCGAGCGCACATTGGCGCGCCAGCGCCACCAGGGCATGTCGTTGAGCGGCATGGCGCCCATGGTGGTCGAGCGGCGGCCGCGACGGGAAGACTTCTCCGAACCTTGCACAGCAATCGATCGTACGGTCTCGGTCAGGAGGCGGTGGCCGGGCCTCCCCCGTCACCGGACGAATCGTGCCGTCGGGGCCTTCCCGCCACCGGATGAGCAAGCCGTCGAGGCCTCTCTCGCTGTTCACCTCCGTGTCACTTTCCGTTACCCGGACAGCACTCAGGTGTTCCGTCCTGGCCGGAAAAGTGCGGGGACATGACCGGACGGCGTCGTTCCTTCCCCCGTTTCTGCCACCGCGCCACCGCTATCCGTTCAGCGACGGCGTGCACGGCGGTGCTGGCGTCCTTGCTGACCGGTTGCGGCTCGCTGCCCGGCGCCTCGGGCAACGCCGCCGGCGCCGGGAGCGGCGCTCCGATCACCGTCATGACCTGGGCCCCCTCGGGCACCAAGGGCACGAACATGGCCGGCATGCCCGCCATGGCCGAGGCGTACGCGCGCTGGGTCAACGCCAAGGGCGGCATCGCCGGCCACCAGCTGCGGGTGCTCACCTGCAACGAACGCAACGATTCGGTCGCCGCGGCGCGCTGCGCCCAGAAGGCCGTCGACCACCACGCCGTCGCGGTCGTCGGTTCGTACAGCCGCCAGGGCCGGTCCTTCATGGGCCCGCTGGAGGCCGCGAACATTCCGTACATCGGCGGGTACGGCGTCTCCACGGAGGAGTTCGACAGCCCGCTGTCCTACCCGGTCAACGGCGGTCAGGCGGCCCTGCTGGCGGGCAACGGGCGGCAGCTCGCCGACGAGTGCGAGCGGGTCTCGCTGGTCCGCCCCGACACCATCCAGGGCGACCAGATGCCGCCGCTCCTCAACTCCGGCCTGGCCACCGGCGGCCGCACGGCGGCCCACGACGTCCGGGCGCCCGAGAACGCCACCGACTACACCGGAGCGGCGCAGCAGGCGATGGACGAGGTCGGCGCCGACCCGGCGTTCTACGGGACGGCGGAGTTCGGCGCCCGGGCCAAGGGCGCCTGCGTCACCGCCACCCTCGGCGAGCACACCGACACGTTCTTCGACTCCTTCCGCCGTCTCCAGGAGGACAAGCCGAAGGTCCAGATGGCGTCCGTGCTGGGCAGCGTGAACCAGACCCTGGTGGACCGTACGGGCGGCAAGTCCAGCCCGCTGGAGGGCGCGCTGGTCACCGGCTGGTACCCGGACGCGCGCGACCCGCGCTGGAACACCATGCGCGACGTGATCACCGAGCACGCCTTCGACGACAACCGCATCGACCCCGCGGACGCCGGCGTGCAGACCACGTGGATCGCCTACACGGTGCTGCGCGCGACCGTCGAGCAGGTCACCGAGGAGGGCCGGGACGTCACCGCACGCTCCCTCCAGCAGGCGCTGGACAGCGGGGACCGGGCGGTCGACACCGGCGGCCTCACCCCGAAGCTGCGCTGGCGCTACGACGACATGCTCGCCGTGCAGTCCTTCCCCCGGATCGTGAACGCGATGGTGACCTACCAGGTCGTACGGGACGGCCGACTGGTCACCACGCACTCCGGCTTCGTGAACCTCACCAAGACGCTGGAGAAGCCGCGGAAGGACGCCTGAGGGAGGCCGACGAGCCTACGTGGCGTACGTGGCTCGGAGCAGCTTCGGGCCGGGCCTCAGAGCTGCTCCGGGCTGTGCTCGGTCAGGCCGTACTTCTTGGCGACCGGGTTCCAGAGCTTCGCGGCTTCCTTCTTGTTCGTGGTGGCCTGGCCGCTGGCGGTGTTGCCCTGCACGGCCGCCTTGGTGCCACGCGCCTTGCCCTTGTGGCAGCCCTTCTTGCCCGCGTGCGCGATCTGGTCGGCCCAGGTGGCGTAGTGGTTGTCGGCCGCCGCCGAGGACTTCCAGGCGTTGGTCAGCGCGGTGGTCAGCGCCAGGTGGTCGGGCACCTGGTCGACGGAGAGCTTGCCCAGCCGGGCGACCAGCTCGTTGCGCTGCTTCGCCGCGTCCCGCAGGTCCTTGGCCGCGTCGCCGAGCTTGGTGCAGGACTTGATGTTCCCGACCGCGCCGATCACCGCTGAGCGGCTGTTGTTGCTGTCCTTGAGCAGCGCGTCCAAGTCCTTGGCCTGGGCCTCGGCCGGGTCCGCCGTCGGCGACGGCTGTTCCCGCTTCACCGTGCCCGCCGACGACTTGCCGCCCTCCTGCTTCGTGCTGTCGTCGTCGCCGCTGCCACTGAGGGCGTAGCCGACACCCAGCCCGGCACCGACGCACACCACCACGACGGCCCCGATGATCGCGGCGGGCGCGAGCTTGCGACGGCGCCCGCCGCCACCGCCGTGCCCCTGGCGGTCCTCGGTGGGGAAGCCGCCCTGCGGCGGGAAGCCGGCCGGCTGCGGAGCCGGGCCCGGCTGCTGCTGCGACGCCGGGGGCTGCGCCCCGTACGGCTGCTGCCCTCCGAAGCCCTGCGCGGCGGGCTCCTCGAAGCGCGGCATCTGCTGGGTGGCGGCCGGGGAGTCCGCCTCGGCGGCACCGGCCGGCCCGTCACGGAAGAGGCCGTCGAACTCGGCCGGCGTCGGCCGGTCGCCCGGCATGCCCGGCCGGATGGCGAACGGCGCGCCCGACGGCGGCTGCGGCGCACCGCCGCCGACCGGCGGGATGAGCTGGGTCGCCGCCTCGGTGCCGTCGGGCGAGGCGGGCGCCTTCGGCATGGTCGGCCGCCGCAGCATCGTGGTGGACTCGGCGTCCGACTCGCGCCGCTTGTTCTCGGGCGGCAGCGAGCCGGGCATCGGCCCGGGCGCGCCCTGCGCCGGCGGCATCGGCTGCGCACCGGGGCCGGCGTGCCGACCCGGCCCGCCCTGCTGCCCCGGTCCGTCCTGCCGGCCCGGCTGGCTCTGCTGGCCCGGCTGGCTCTGCTGGCCCGCGAACGGCGGGATGAGCTGGGTGGCCTCGCTGTCCCCGGCCGTGGGCGGCAGGTACTGCGTGGCATCGGCCTCCCCGGCGGCGGGCGGCAGCGGGCCGGCGCCCTGGCCGCCGGCGGGCGGCGGCAGCGGCGCACCCGCCCCGTGCTGCTGGTCGGCCGCGGGCGGCAGCGGCGCAGCGGGCTGCCGCTCGGCCCGCACGAGCGCGCCGCCGGAACCGCTCCCGGCCCCGTCGGTACCGGACTGCTCAGGGGCGGCGGACTGCTGGGAAGCGGCGGGCTCCTGGGGGTAGCCGTAACCGCCGTTCGCGCCGGTGCCCCGGTCGGCGTCCGTGCCGCCGCCGTAGACGCCCTGGCTGCCGCCGTACGCGTTCGGGGCACCGTAGGTGCCCTGGCCGCCGTACGGGGGCTGCTGCGCTGCCGGGGGCTGCTGGCCACCGAAAGGAGCCTGCTGGCCACCGAAGGAAGGCTGCTGGCCATACGCGTTCTGCGCGCCACCGTAGGAGGGCTGCGCACCGCCTTGGAAGGACTGCGCACCGCCCTGGGAGGGCTGCGCACCGCCCTGGGAGGGCTGCGCACCGCCCTGGGAGGGCTGCGCGCCGTAGGAAGGCTGCTGCCCGAAGGCGCTCGGGGCGTCGCCGTACGAAGGCTGGTGCGGCGCGTCCCCGTGCCGACCGCCGTGAGTGCCATGGCCGCCGTAAGAGGGCGGGGCGTCGTAGGAAGGCGGCTGCGCCTCGAAGGAAGCCTGCGCCTCGAAGGAGGGCTGCGCGCCATAACCGGACTGCTGACCGTAAGCGCCGCCCTGGCCGCCGTACGAGCCCTGCGCGCCGTACGCGTCCTGGCCGCCCGGGTGTCCCGGACCGGCCGACGGCTGCGCCGGCGGCATCGGAGGCACCGGTGCCTGGCCCTGGGGCGGCGGGTAGGCGCCCTGCTGCGGCGCCCCGAAGGAGTCCTGCTGCGGGGCCCCGTAGACACCCTGCTGCGGGGCCTGGGAGGGCCCCCAGGGCTCGCCCCACGGCTGGCCGGCGGCGGGCGCTGACTGCTGGTCCGGCACGTACGGCTCGCCGCCGTTCGCCGGCAGCACCACGCCCTCGCGCGCGGGTCCGCCCGCAGGACTCTGCGGGTCGCCACCCTGTCCGCTCTGCGTCACCGGGACTCCTACTTCTGCTTCTTACGAAATCGTCGGCTCACGCTACCGGGTAGCAGTCGCGTTCGACCACGTCCCCTGGTCACCGGCCACTTGACACCCACCAGTCGCACGCGTCGATGTCAGCAGATCCACGGACAAAGGTGACGCACGACAGAACGGCACACAGCAGACGGCCGCCGCTCCCCGAAGGGAGCGGCGGCACCGCCCTGCTCCGCCTACGCCGCCCGCAGCTCCAGACGCGCCGCGAACTCCCGTACCACCGCCTCTTCCCGGTACGGCTCCAGCCGCGCCTGGAAGTCCTCCAGGTACTCCGCTCCTCGTGAGGACCGCAGCCCGCTCAGCAACTCGGCAGCGCGCGTACCCGTGTGGCACGCCTGCTCGATCTCGCGCTGCTGCACCTGCGCGCTCGCCAGCAGCACCAGCCCGATCGCGCGCCGCCGCGCCCGGCTCTCGGGGAGCCCGGCGAGCGCCTGCTCGGCCTGCTGGCCGGCCGCGGTCGCCTGCCCCAGGTCGCGGTGGCAGTGGGCCAGTTCGTCGGCGAGGTAGGCGGGGTCGAAGTGCGAGATCCACGCCGGGTCGTCGCCCGCGTCCGTACCGGCCTCGGCCCGCTCCATCGCGCCGACCGCCCGCGCGGCCACGCTCTGGAACGCCCGCTCGTCCCCCATCAGCGCGTGCCCGCGCGCCTCAGCGGCGCAGAACATCGCCTCGGCCCGCGGCGTCACGTGCCCGCGCGAGCCCTCCTGGGCCGCCCGCGCGAGCTGGGCGATCTCGCGGGGGTTGCCGAGCGAGGCGGCGAGGTGGCTCATGCTCGCGGCGAGCACGTACCCGCCGTACCCGCGGTCGCCGGCCGCCTGGGCCAGCCGCAGCGCCTGGATGTAGTACCGCTGCGCAAGACCCGGCTGCCCGGTGTCGACGGCCATGTAGCCGCCGAGCTCGGTCAACCTGGCGACGGCTGCGAAGAGTTCGCGGCCGACCGACTCGCGGTACGAGCCGGCGAGCAGCCCGGAGACGACGCTGTTCAGGTAGTGCACGACGACCGGGCGGACGTGCCCGCTGCCGTACTGGTGGTCCAGCTCGCTGAGGGCGCTCGTCATCGAACGCACCGCCTCGACGTCCGAAAGGCCCACACGGGCCCCGGCGTTGCGCGCGACCTGGGTGTCGGCGCCGGTGATCAGCCAGTCGCGGCTCGGCTCGACCAGCGCGGACGCGGCGACGGTCGAGCCGCTCAGGAAGTCGCGGCGGCCCACGTCACTCCGCCACAACTCGCAGACCTGCTCTATCGCGCCGAGGACGGTGGGCGAGAACTGCAACCCGACGCCGGAGGCGAGGTTCTTGCCGTCGGCCATGCCGATCTCGTCGATCGTGACCGTGCGCCCCAGCTTGCGGCCCAGCGCCTCGGCGATGATCGCGGGAGCCCGGCCGCGAGGCTGCTGGCCGCGCAGCCATCGGGCGACGGACGTCTTGTCGTAGCGCAGATCCAGGCCGTGCTCGGCGCCGCACACGTTGACGCGGCGGGCGAGTCCGGCGTTGGAACAGGCAGCTTCCTGGATGAGCGCCTGCAGCCGTTCGTTCGGCTGCCGCGCTACGAGTGGCCTGGCGGCCATGCTGTACCCCCTGTGTACTGCGGCGCGTTCACCGTCGAACGCCGTCCCCGTCCATCATTTCCCGCCCGTACCCGTGATATCCGTGATACCCGCCATATCCGAGTTGCTCGGGATATCGGAGATATCAGCGAAATCCAGCGGTACCTTCCGCATGCTGCCAATTGCCCGCCGGGCCGGCCCCTCCCTCCGTTCCCTCCATGAGCTTCCGCTGCGGACACGGGCAGGTACGAGCACATACGGGAAGCGCGCGGCGCCCGCCTTCTGTGTGCGTACGCGACGTCACCGCACCGGAACGCCGCCTCTTGGGACGCCCACACGACGCACGGCCCGCCGCCGGGCGGCCTTCCCGCCCTCACGCAAGTGGCTACCCACCGTCCGCCGCGCGGCCCCGTACGCGCCCCCGCCCGTGCATCCATGCGCCCCACATGCAAGAACGTTGCGCCGGGCCGTGCCACGGGTTGGCCGTAACCCTTGGTGACAGCGGAAGTTGTCCCCTTCGTGGAAGAGAGCAGCGGAGTCACTCAAGCCCCACAAGTCCCTCAGCAGCGCGGTGAGCGGCTGCTCGACATTGCGGTGCGTTACGCGACGGAACGGCATTGGGACGTACTCCCCGGCGCATGGCTGGAAGACGACGGCGCGACGCCGTATTGCTCGTGCGGCGCCCGTGATTGCCCCGCCCCCGGCGCCCATCCCCTCGCGGCCGACTGGTCCACGGCCGCCACCGGCAGCGCCTCGGTCATCCACACCCTGTGGACGAAGCATCCGCGCGCGACCATCCTGCTCCCGACGGGACGTACCTTCGACGCCCTGGACGTGCCCGAGACCGCGGGCTGCCTGGCGATGGCCCGCATGGAACGGCGCGACGTGCCGCTCGGCCCGGTCATCCGCACCCCGGCCCGCCGCATGCTCTTCCTCGTCCTCCCCGGTGCCGCCGCCAAGGTCCCCGACCGCGTACGGAAGCTGGGCTGGTCCTCCCCCGCCGGCCTCGACCTGATCGTCCACGGCGCGGGCACCTACCTCCCCGCCCCACCCACCCGCACCGGCCGCCACGCTCCGGTCCAATGGGCCGTTCCCCCCACCCCCGTCAACCGCTGGCTCCCCGACGCCGAGGACCTCCTCAACCCCCTCGCCTACGCCTGCGGCCGAGAAGCAGCAAACCTCCGCTCCTCCTGAGGCGGAGCCCCGGCGGAAGCGGGGGGTGAGGTCGGGGGCTGGGGGCGGGGGCGGAGCTCTGGGACGCTGAAGGCTGAGGGACGGTGGGGCTGGGCCGGGGGACTTGGGCGGGCGTTGGGGTGGGGGCCGGTGGGTGCGGGACCTGGCCCCTTCGGGGGCCCTCCCCCCGGATTGTGATCTTGAGCGTTCTGTTGCGTCATGCCGGTTTGTCACCGGCCGCCTATCGTTGGCGGGGGCGGGGGCGTGACCAGTCTCTGCCGAGACGTCTATCGACAGGGGAACCGGTGACGACCGAAGGTTCGGGTGTTGTGGAACAGGCTGGCACGGCGGGTGTGCCGGCGGCTGTGCGTATCCACAACCTCTGGAAGAAGTATGGAGATCACACTGCCGTCGCGGGCATTGATCTGACGCTGCCCGCGGGGCGGTTCATCGGGCTGGTCGGCCCGAACGGCGCGGGCAAGACCACCACGCTCTCGATGGTCACCGGCCTGTTGCGGCCGGACTCGGGGCAGGTGGAGATCGGCGGGCACGACGTCTGGCAGGACCCGGTCGCCGTGAAGTCCCGCATCGGCGTACTGCCCGAAGGACTGCGGCTGTTCGAGCGGCTCTCCGGTGCCGAACTCCTCTCGTACATCGGTCGGCTGCGGGGGCTGCCCGGCGACGAGGTGGACAAGCGCGCCGACCAGCTGCTGGACGTGCTCGACCTGTCGGGAGCGCGGAACAAGCTGGTCGTCGACTACTCCACCGGTATGCGGAAGAAGATCGGGCTGGCGGCCGCGCTGCTGCACAATCCGGAGATCCTGTTCCTGGACGAGCCGTTCGAAGGAGTGGACCCGGTCTCCGCGCAGACCATCCGCGGCGTGCTGGAGCGCTACACCCGTTCCGGTGCGACCGTCATCTTCTCCAGCCACGTGATGGAGCTGGTCGAGTCGCTGTGCGACTGGGTGGCCGTGATGGCGGGCGGCAAGATCCGCGCGGACGGGCCGATCGCCCAGGTACGCGGGGAAGCGCCCACGCTCCAGGACGCCTTCCTCGAACTGGTCGGCGCGGGCCGCACCCGGGCCGGTCAGAACCTGGACTGGCTGGGCGGGGGCAACGCCCGATGAGTACGCAGGTCCAGCCGGTGAGCCGGCAGTCGGCCGCGAGACCGGCCCCCGCCCTCACCCCCCTCTTCGTACGGCTCAAGCTGACGCTGCTCAAGAACGGGCTGCGGCAGTCGGCCGGCCGCACCGCGGCGTACGTCACCTCGATCGTCGTCACCCTGGTCATCGCGGCCGGCCTGTTGCTGGGCATGATCCTGCTGCGCGGCGTGCCGGGCGCGGCAACGCTGGCCGTGCTGCTGACCGGGCTGGTCACCCTCGGCTGGGCCGCGATGCCGCTGTTCTTCCCGAGCGGTGACGAGACGCTGGATCCGACGCGGCTGGTGATGCTGCCGCTGCGGCCCCGGCCGATGATCGTTTCGCTGCTGATCGCCTCGCTCATCGGCACCGGGCCGGTCTTCACCCTCGTCCTGGCGGCCGGTTCCGTCATCGCCGTGGCGCACGGCGCGGCGGCCGCGGTCGTCGGAGTCGTCGCGACGGTACTGGTGCTCCTGGTGTGCGCGGCGCTCGCGCGTGCCATCGCCACCGCGAACGTACGGCTGCTCAGCAGCCGCCGCGGCCGTGACCTGGCGGTCCTCAGCGGGCTGTTCGTCGCGGTCGGCGCGCAGGGCATCAACCTCGGGGCGACGAAGCTCTCCCAGGCGCACAGCCTGACGGTGCTGGAGCCGGTCTCCGACGTGCTGCGCTGGATCCCGCCGGCCTCCGCCGTGGACGCCGTGGCCGCGACGAGCGAGGGCGCGTACGGGCGTGCCGCGATCGGGCTCGCGCTCTCGGTACTCGCGCTGGTGCTCCTCCTGTGGTGGTGGCTGCGCACCCTCACCCGGGTCATGACCTCGCCCGACTCCTCGACCCTGCAGGCCGCGGAGACCGACAGCGGCCGCAAACGGGCCGGCAAGGCGGGCGGCGGCTGGGCACGGTTGCTGCCGGGCGGGCGTACGGGGACGGTCATGCAGCGCACGCTGCGCTACGCCTGGCGGGACCCGAAGACGAAGATGGGCTGGATCTCCGGACTCGGCGTCGGCCTGCTGCTGCCGGTGGTGTCGGTGGCGCAGGGCAACGGCAGCGTCTACACCGCCTGCTGGTCGGCGGGGCTGCTCGGGATGCAGATGTACAACCAGTTCGGTCAGGACACCTCGGCGTTCTGGATGGTCGCCTCGACGATCTCCACGCGGCGGGACGCCTACGTGGAGCTGCGCGCGCGTGCGCTGGCGCTGTGCCTGGTCGCCGTGGTGTACGTCTCGCTGGTCACGGTCGGCGCCGCGGCGGTCCTCGACGACTGGGAGGTGTTCCCGGAGGTGTACGGGCTCGCGCTCGCGCTGCTGGGTGCGCTGGTCGCCGTCGGCGCGTTCGCGTCGGTCTTCTTCCCGTACTCGGTGCCTTCGGAGGGCAACAAGAATGTCGCCCCGGGGCAGGCCGGGATCGCCTGGATCAGCATCTTCGGCGGGATGGTCGCGGGCGCGGTGCTCTGCGCCCCGATCCTCGGCCTGACGATCGGCCTGCATCTGGGAGGGCTGCACGGGCTGCTGTGGCTGGTGCTGCCGGTGGGCGTGGTCTACGGGGCGGGCATCGCCCTGCTGGGGCTGCGGCTGAGCGCCCGTCATGTGCCGGGCCGGCTGCCGGAGATCCTGGCGGCGGTGAGCAAGGGCTGAGCTCCACCAGGGGCCGAGCCACACCAGAGGCCGGGCTCCACCAGAGGCTGAGCTCCACCAGGGGCTGAGCCGACTTAAGGGCTGAGCCGGCCGGTTCCGCCCCGCGGGGCCCGCCGCCCATCGTGAGACGCGTGCCCCGGAGCCTGAGCTCCGGGGCACGCGCAGGTGCGAACGGCGAGACGGTTCCGACGAGGCGGGACAGCCCCGGCGAAAGGATCCGCCCCGCCCGCCGCCGGCGGCCCGTCAGGCCGGCAAGGCCGTATGCAGGAACGGTTCGAGGCACCGGCGCCACTCCTCGGGGCGTTCCCACGGGAAGAAGTGGCCGGCGTCGGGGATCTCGGCGTACGCGCCGCGCGGGAGGACGCGGACCATCTCCTGCGCCTCGGCGCGGCCCAGTTCGCCGTCCAGGCCGCGGACGACGAGCGTGGGGCACTCCACCAGCGCCAGTTCCTCCCAGTGCGCGTCGTGCACCCAGGCCTCGCGGACGGCGAGCATCTGGCGGCGGGAGAAGACCGGCCGCCAGCCGTCCGCGCGTTCGGCCATCACCTCCGCGAAGAACTCGCCGCGAGCCGGCCGGGGCCGCTCCAGCGTGGGGTCGTCCTCGCCGAACCATTTGCGGACGTCGGCGAGCGTGGCGAAGGGGACCGGCCAGGAGCGGAACCACTCCTCCCATTCACGTTGCGAGGCCGCGCCCAGCGCGGAGGCCCGCATGTCGCAGATGACCAGGGCGCTGACGAGGTCGGGACGCCGGGCGGCGAGCTGCCAGGCGGTGAGCGCGCCCATGGAATGGCCGATGAGTGCCACCGGTGCGAGGTGCAGCTCCTCGATGGCGGCGATGGCGTCGTCCACGTACGTCAAGCGGTCGAACGGTCCGTCGCCGGGCTTCTCGCTGCGGCCGTGGCCCCGTTGATCCAGGCCCACGGGGCGGTAGCGCGCGCCGAGCCAGCGGGCGGTCTCCGCCCAGTGCGCCGCGCGCCCCATCAGGCCGTGCAGGAGCAGCACACCGGGACCTCGTCCGTTGTGCTTCTGCTCCGATCCCTCGCCGTAGGCCTTGGGAGGGTCGGTGAACTCCCAGGCCGCGAGCCGTACGCCCCCGCTACCGGTCACGTCGATGCGCCGCACCATTGCTTGGCACCCCCATCCGTCCCCTTGAGCAGCCCCACACTATCGAACCCATATTCGAATGTACTGCCGTCGCGTCTCAACACCCCTCGTACGAGTGACCATGCTCAAGGATTGGCCGCCCGCGGCAGGGAAAGAGTGTGAGCGGGAGGCGGGCCCTGACGGGAAGAGGGCCCGCGGGGGAAGACCCTGAGAGCTCGGGGCTCCGGGTCTTCGCGGGGGGACATGGGGAGGCAGGGCCCCGGCTGCTCGCAGCGCCGGGGCCCCTGCTGTCGGTGGCCCCCCAGCCAGGCGACGTTTCCGTCCGCGGACTCATCCGAGCCCCCTCCCCAAGGGGTGCACGGCGACCGCTCGGATGGTCCCCAGCCACCCGCCGCCGCCCGTCCCCAGGTCCTCGACGCCTCACGACCATGCGTCCGCGCGCATGTGACAGCGCCAGGGTGACACGGAGCCGCGCCCACCGCTCGCATTCCGCCAAGTCCATGGCGGGCGAGCGGCCGGAGCCCGCCTTCGTACCGGCAGTCGCTCCAGGTCAGGGGCACAAAACAGGCGGAAGGGGCAGCGAAAAAATCTTCGCGGGACCACGAAGCGGAACGTGCCCCGGGAAACGGCGTTGTAGCCGTTGCACCGGGTGGGCGCCTGCGCACGGCATGCGGAAGCGGCGCCCCGCCGGTGAAGCGGAGCGAAGTTGCGCGGACGGAGCGAGCGCCGCGACGGCCCCGGCGAGCGGGCCGCCGACGCTCAGCGCTTCGCCACGAAGACGTGCTGCGCGATGTCCGTGGCCAACTCGGCGGCCTCGCCGCTGCTGCCGACCAGCACCCCGGCCGGCGACTCCGTCACGCTCACCACGGCCCCCGGCTGCACCCCGGCGCGCCGCAGCGTGTACATCAGCTGGGCGTCCGTCTGGATGGGCTCGCCGATCCGCCGTACGACGACGGTCTTGCCGTCGGCACCCGGGTCGAGGTCCATCAGGTTCAGCAGGCCGTCGTCCAGGAACGCATCGGCCTCGGCCTTCTCGCCCAGCTCGTCCAGGCCCGGGATGGGATTGCCGTACGGCGACTCGGTCGGGTGGCGCAGCAGCTCCAGGACGCGGCGCTCGACCGCCTCGCTCATGACGTGCTCCCAGCGGCAGGCCTCGGCGTGCACCTGCTCCCACTCCAGGCCGATCACGTCGACGAGCAGGCACTCGGCGAGCCGGTGCTTGCGCATCACGCGCGTCGCCAGGCGGCGCCCCTCCTCGGTCAGCTCCAGGTGCCGGTCGCCCGCGACCGTCACCAGGCCGTCCCGCTCCATCCGCGCAACGGTCTGGCTGACCGTCGGGCCGCTCTGGTCGAGCCGCTCGGCGATTCGAGCGCGCATCGGGACCACACCTTCCTCTTCCAGTTCGAGGATGGTGCGGAGATACATCTCCGTGGTGTCGATCAGTCCGGACATGCGTGCCCCTCGGCTGTGTCGTGCGATGGCCCTGAACTCAATTCTGACGCATCCCACCGACAACGGTGCCGCCCGCGGGCCGAAGGACGCTCCCGCGTCCTGCCCGCAGCCGGCCCGCGGGCGACCGTCCGGCCCGTGACCAGGGCCGTCCCGGGCAGCGCTCGATGACCATCGGCACCTTTCGGCCGTACGGAGCGGTCGCCGTATTGACAGGGCACTGGTCCAGACCGCAACGTGAGCCGCGCCACGACCGCGGGACCGGCCACGACCGAGCGCCACAGGCGCGACCGTGTACCGCTGCGGGCGGCCGTGCACGACTGCGGCGGGAGACTCCCCTCCGGCGCCGACCGGCCGGACGGGACCATACGAGGAGAAGGGGCGCTCCGCGATGGGCGAGGGCGAGAGCAACGGGCTGGCCGGGCAGTACTTCGACGCCGCGATCGGCCTGCTGCGGACGGTGCGCGACACCGAGGGCGGGCGGATCGCCGAGGCCGGGACGCTGATCGCCGACACCGTGGCGGCCGGCGGCCGGATCTTCTGCTTCGGCGCCGGGCACTCCTCGCTGCCCGCCCAGGACACGGTCTACCGGGCCGGCGGACTGGCGGTGATGAACCTACTGTCCGTGCCGGGCGTGGTGGGCGTGGACGTGATGCCGGCGACGCTCGGCAGCGCGCTGGAGCGGGTCGACGGGCTGGCCGCCGCGGTCCTGGACTCCAGTCCGGTGCGGGCCGGCGACGTGCTGGTGATCATCTCGCTGTCCGGCCGGAACCCGCTGCCCGTGGAGATGGCGATGAACGCCCGCGCGCTGGGCCTGAAGGTCATCGGGCTGACCTCGGTCGAGTACGCGGACGGCACCAAGTCGCGACACGTCTCCGGTACGTACCTCAAGGACCACTGCGACCTCGTGCTGGACAGCCACATCCCGGTCGGTGACGCGGAGCTGACGGCGCCGGGCGTCGAGGCGCCGTTCGCGCCCGCTTCCACGGTCGTCACCAGCGCGGTCATGCAGGCGGTGGTGGCGACCGCGGCCGGGGCGCTCGCCGAGCGCGGCATCGATCCGCCGCTGCTCCGCTCGGGCAACGTCGACGGGGGCCACGACTGGAACGGCCGGGTCATGCGCGAGTACGCGGACCGGATCTTCTACCGGCACTGAACGCCCCGGGCTCCGGCTCCGAGCAGCCCGGGCTCGGGCACGTGAACGAGCCGGACTCCGGCACTGAACGGCCCGGGCTCGGGCATGTGAACGGCCCGGCGCTCCGGCACTGAACGCCCCGGGCCCCGGCTCCGAGCAGCCCGGGCTCGGGCACGTGAACGAGCCGGACTCCGGCACTGAACGGCCCGGGCTCGGACATGTGAACGGCCCGGACTCCGGCACTGAACGACCCGGGCTCCGGAGCTCGGCGCTCCGGAGCCCGGAAGCACGGGGCGGCGCGGTGTCGGGACCGCGCGCCCAGTCGTCATCTCTTCCGCACCACGTCCGCCAGGTCCAGGGACGCGGCGATGCGGGATGCGACGTCCTCGGCGTACGCGGCGTCCGCGCGGTCGAACGGACGGCGGGAGGCGCCGCGCAGGAAGGTGGCCACCCCCACCGTCCGGCCTCGGCTGCGCAGCACCACGCACAGGCCGTGCACCGTCCCCTCGGGCCACTTCCGGGCCGCCGCCCAGCCCTCCGGGGAGGCCGCGAGGCCCGCGCTGGCCCGGACCGAGCCGCGGCGCCGGTACGCCTGGACGGCCGGGTGGCCCGGTACGTACGCCAGCGGGATGCCGGTGACCGCGACGGGCTGGGAGGGGCCGGGCGAACCCGTGGGCGAGGCGAGGGCGCGGACCAGCCGGGGCGCGGGGTCGGCGGTGTCCTCGGGCTGCGCGCCCAGGTCGGCGTCCTCCAGGGACGTGGCCGCGTCCAGGTCGGAGAGCGGCGGGCCGGCGGGCGCGGGCGGGACGGCCAGGTCGACCAGGCCGTGGTCGGCGAAGCCGGCCAGCGCGAAGTCCAGCTGGACGGCGGCGGCCTCCATCGGATCCTCGCACTCGGCGGCCGCCCGGCCCGCGCGGTGCAGCTGGTGGGCGCGGAAGCGCTGCAGCGAGCTGTCCTGTTCGCCGCGCTTGATGTCGGTGATGTCCTGGAAGAGCCAGCCGACGCCGAGCGGTACCGGTTCTTCGGCGAGCGGGGACGCCAGCCGCAGGAAGCCGCTGCGCCAGCATCGGCGGGGCTCCTCGGCCTCCTCGGAGCGCAGCGTCACCCACAGTTCGGTGGCGGCCGGCGGCGCGCCTTCGGCCAGGACGTGTTGGAGGGCGCCCTCCAACTCCTCGACCCCTTGGGCGAGCAGGTCCCCCAGCGGGCGCCCGAGGACGTGCGTGCGCCCGAGCCCCAGGGCGCGCGCCGCGTGGGTGTTGACGACGGCGGGGCGCAGGTCGGCGTCGACGAGGACCACGCCCCAGGACGCGTCGTCGAAGAGGGCCTCGCTGAGCGCGATGGAGCGTTCGAGGTCGATCTGGGTGTGCACCTCGCTGAACGCGCAGTACACCCCGGCGGGCGTGCCGTCGGTGCCGGTGACGGCGGAGGACTGGGTACGGACCAGGACCCGGCCGCCGTCCTTGGTGAGCAGTGCGAACTCGTGCACCTGGCGGCCCGGTGCGGTCATGGCGGCCATCACGGCCGCGTGCACCTCGTCGGCGTCCTCGGGGCGCACGGCCCAGCCGGCCAGGCCCGGGCGGCCGACGGCTTCGTCGGCGGTCCAGCCGAGGATGCGTTCGGCCTCGCGGTTCCAGTGGGTGACGGTGCCGTCGGCGTCGAAGGCGCACAGGGCGGCATCCATGCCGTCCAGGAGGGCCGCGAGCAGGCCGGAGTCCTCGCTGTCGGGTGGCGGCGGTGGGTCCGTTTCCGCTCCCTGGTCGTGGCTCTGGTTCGGACGGCCCGGCTCCCCGGGCAGCGCGGCATTGAAGTGGCGGGACGAAGCAGTCACTGGCACCCCCTGCTGGACGCGGCTGCACGTGCTGCACGTCGGATCATTCAACTGGAACGTGATGCAGCCCACACCCCATTCCGGAAAATCTCTGCCCGCCGGAAATTCGGTTGTGGAGGGCCGGAGGGGTTCCTAGTGTGTGGAGCACACGAGAAGGGAGGTGGTTCGGCAGATGTATGCACACCGGACGCGTGAGGTGGCTGCGGGCTAGCGGCCCGTCGCTTCACTCAGTGCAGCGCCGGACCAGCGCACGAGACCTGTGCGCAGCCGGCCAATCCCAAGCAGTCACCCGACCCGCGGGCCGCCGGTTCGTCCGACCGGCCCCCGGCGCCTCCCGGCGCCGGGGAGAAGGCCCGCGGGTCGTCTGCGTCTCCGGCCGCACGGCAGGGGCTCGTACGGCGCAGGGCGCTCCCCGCCCTACGGGGCCAGGCGCTCCACCGTCCAGCCGCCGCCCGGCGTACGGACGTACCGCAGGCGGTCGTGCAGGCGGTTCTCGCGCCCCTGCCAGAACTCCACGCTCTCGGCGGCGATCCGGTAACCGCCCCAGTGCGGCGGCGCCGGCACCTGCTCGCCTTCGGGGTAGCGGGCCGCGAGGTCGGCGTACGCCCGCTCCAGCTCCTCGCGGGAGGCGACCACCGAGGACTGTTCGCTGGCCCAGGCGCCCAGCTGGGAGCCGTGCGGGCGGGTGCGGAAGTACGCGGCGGTCTCGTCGCGGCCGATGCGCTCGGCGGTGCCGGCGACGATGACCTGGCGGGCGAGCGGGTGCCAGGGGAACAGCAGCGAGACGGCCGGATTCCGCCCCAGTTCGCGGCCCTTGCGGCTGGTGTAGTTGCTGAAGAAGACGAAGCCCCGGTCGTCGAAGGCCTTCAGCAGGACCGTGCGGGAGCTGGGCCGCCCGTCCTCGTCGGCGGTGGAGACGACCATGGCGTTGGGTTCGTGTATGCCGCTCGCGGCCGCTTCCTTGAACCAGCGCGCGAACTGTTCGTACGGGGTGCCCGCGAGGTCCTCCTCGGTGAGGCCGTGCGCGCGGTACTGGGCGCGCATCGAGGACGGGTCGGGGTGGGCTGCGGATGCGGCGTCGGCAGGGTGCACGCGCATATCTTGCAGCATCCGGCGGGCGGTGCGGGCGGCCGACGGCCGGCCCGTGCGCCACTCGTGGCCCGGCAGTCTGCCCGTCTTCGGGAGCGCGTAACCCTCCCGTCAGGAAATCGCACAGTGTGCCGGATGTCACGCTTCCCCGCACGTGCGGAACCCACCAAAATCATCTGCGGGGACGCTGTGGACTCCGCACATCCGGAGATATGGTGTCCGCCCCTGAAACGCACTGAACGCCGGAACCGAACCGGTGACGCGCCGTCACCGCACGCGGTCCGACCGGAATGCGGGGACCGCCGGGCGAGCGAGAGCAGTCCAGGCAAGGAGTTCCGAGACCGCATCACACGTGACCGCACGGCCCCGACCGCACGGCACCGTGGCCACGAGCCGCGCCGCCGTCCCTAGCTTGAGGAGCAGCCTGATGTCCGACTTCGTACCCGGGCTCGAAGGAGTCGTCGCGTTCGAGACGGAGATCGCCGAACCGGATAAGGAAGGCGGCTCGCTGCGCTACCGCGGCGTCGACATCGAAGACCTGGTCGGCAACGTGTCGTTCGGCAACGTGTGGGGTCTGCTGGTCGACGGGGCCTTCAACCCGGGCCTGCCGCCCGCCGAGCCGTTTCCCATCCCGGTGCACTCCGGTGACATCCGGGTGGACGTGCAGTCCGCGCTCGCCATGCTCGCCCCCGTGTGGGGCCTGAAACCGCTGCTGGACATCGACGAGGCCGAGGCCCGCGACAACCTGGCGCGCGCCGCGGTCATGGCGCTGTCCTACGTCGCCCAGTCGGCCCGCGGCCAGGGCCTGCCGATGGTGCCGCAGAAGGAGATCGACAAGGCGGACACGATCGTCGAGCGCTTCATGAAGCGGTGGCGCGGCGAGCCCGACCCCAAGCACGTGAAGGCCGTCGACGCGTACTGGACGTCGGCCGCCGAGCACGGCATGAACGCCTCCACCTTCACCGCCCGCGTCATCGCCTCCACGGGCGCGGACGTGGCCGCCGCGCTCTCGGGTGCGGTGGGCGCGATGTCCGGTCCGCTGCACGGCGGCGCGCCGTCCCGCGTGCTGGGCATGATCGAGGAGATCGAGCGCACCGGTGACGCCAAGGCGTACGTGAAGCAGGCCCTGGACCGCGGCGAGCGGCTGATGGGCTTCGGGCACCGCGTGTACCGCGCGGAGGACCCGCGCGCCCGCGTGCTGCGCCGTACGGCCAAGGAGCTGGGCGCGCCCCGCTACGAGGTCGCCGAGGCGCTGGAGAAGGCGGCGCTGGAGGAGCTGCACAACCGCCGCCCCGACCGGGTGCTGGCCACCAACGTGGAGTTCTGGGCGGCGATCACGCTGGACTTCGCCGAGGTGCCGGCGCACATGTTCACCTCGATGTTCACCTGCGCCCGTACCGCCGGGTGGAGCGCGCACATCCTGGAGCAGAAGCGCACGGGCCGGCTGGTGCGGCCGTCGGCGCGGTACGTGGGCCCGGGCGCCCGCAGCCCGCGCGAGGTCTCGGGCTTCGAAGACATCGTGGCCCGCTGACGGCCTGCGGACGGACGGGACGGGCGCCCCGGCGGGGCGCCCGTCCTCATGTCCGCAGCGCCTCGTCGAGCAGCAGCGCCCACTGCGCCACCACCCGGTCGCGGCGGGCCGTGTCGTCGCTGAGCAGAGTGGCGAGGCCGAGGCCGCGGGCCATGTCCAGCAGGCCCTGGACGGTCTCGCGTACCCCGGGTACGGCCTCGTCGGCGCCCAGCAGCTCCACGGCGATGCGGTGCGCCTCGCGGCCGACCCTGGCCTCCAGTTCGGTGACCCGGCCGTGCAGCTGGTCCTCGTTGGCGGCGGCGACCCACAGGTGCAGTGCGGCCCGGAAGAGCGGGCCGGTGTAGAGGTCGACGACGGCGGTGACCACGGCCCGGCGGTCAGCCGGCGCGGAGGCGGGGAAGAGGGCGCGCAGCGCCTGCGAGCGCTCCTCGGCGACGTACTCGACGGCCGCGGTGAACAGGTCCTCGCGGGTGGGGAAGTGGTGCTGCGCCGCGCCCCGGGAGACGCCCGCGCGCTCGGCCACGACGGACACCGTGGAGCCTGCCCAGCCGTGCTCGGCGAGGCAGGAGACGGCCGCTTCCAGCAGCCTGCGGCGGGTGGCGCGGCTGCGGTCCTGCTGCGGCTCCTTGGGGGCGCGGGTCATCGTGCCCATGACGGCTCCCGGCGCTCCAGGAAGGCCGTCATGCCCTCGCGGGCCTCTTCGGAGGAGAAGAGGCGGACGGACTGCTCGGCGCGCGCGTCGGTGTCCCGGTCGAAGGCGCGCAGCACGGCCGCCGAGGTGAGTTTCTTGGACTCCGCCAGGCCCTGTGGCGAGCCCTTGCGCAGGCCTTCCAGCACCGGTGCCAGCGCCGCGTCGACGTCCTCGGCGGCCAGCGTCACCAGGCCCGTGCGCGCGGCCTCCGCGGCGTCGAAGCGCTCGCCGGTGAGGTAGTAGCGGGTCGCGGCGCGGGCGTCCATGCGCGGCAGTACCGGCATCGAGATGACGGCCGGGGCCAGGCCGAGCCGCGCCTCGGTGAAGGCGAAGGTCGCGCCGGGCCCGGCCACGGAGATGTCGCAGGCGGCGAGGAGGCCGAGGCCGCCGGCCCGTACGTGGCCGGTGACCCGGGCGACGACGGGGACAGGCAGTTCGACGATCTCGCGCAGCAGCCGGGCCAGCCCCAGCGGGCCGTCCTCGGCCGCGCCGGACGTCGCCTCGGAGAGGTCGGCGCCGGCGCAGAAGGTGGTGCCGGTGTGGGTGAGGACGACGGCGCGGGTGCCCGGGTCGGCGGCGGCGTCCGCGAGGCCCTGTCGCAGTTCGGTGACCAGTCGGGCGGAGAGCGCGTTGCGGTTGCCGGGCGAGTCCAGGGTGAGCGTGGTGAGGGCGCGCTCGTGTGCCCGCGGCACCAAGGGGGTCTCGGGTGCGTCGGTCATGAGTCCTGCGAACTCCTTTCCCGGGCGCGGAGTTCGCGCCGCAGGATCTTGCCGGTGGCGGCGCGCGGCACGGTGTCCGTGAACTCCACCCGGCGGATCTTCTTGTAGGGGGCCACCCTGTCCGCAACGTACGCGATGATCTCCCGTTCGGTGAGCAGAGCCCCCGGTTGCGGTACGACGTAGGCCTTGGGGATCTCGTTGCCGTCGGCGTCGGTCACGCCGATGACGGCCGCGTCGGCGATGTCCTCGTGCCCGAGCAGCAGTGCCTCCAGGTCGGCGGGGGCCACCTGGTACCCCTTGTACTTGATCAGCTCCTTGACCCGGTCGACGACGTGCAGCCAGCCGTCCGCGTCGCAGTGGCCGATGTCGCCGGTGTGCAGCCAGCCGTCGGCGTCGATCATGGCGTCGGTGGCCTCGGGGCGGCCGAGGTAGCCCTTCATGACCTGCGGGCCGCGGATGAGGATCTCGCCGGTGGCGCCGGGGCCGAGGTCGGCGCCACCGGCCAGGTCGACGATGCGCATCTCGGTGCCGGGCAGCAGCTTGCCGACCGCGCCGGGCGGCGCGTCGCGGGCGTCCCGCGGTACGACATGGGTACCGGGCGAGAGTTCGGTCATGCCGTACGCCTGGAGGAGCGGCGGCAGCTTCAGGCGCGCGGCGCAGGCGGCGGCCAGTTCGGCGTCCAACGGGGCCGCGGCGCTGAGCAGGTACTCCACGGACGAGAGGTCTCTGCCCTCGACGGCCGGGTGCTTGGCGAGCGCCAGGACGAGGGGCGGGGCCACGTACACGGCGGTGACCCGGTACTTCTCGATGGCCCCGAGGAAGGTGTCGAGGTCGAAGCGGGGCAGCACGACGACGGTGGCGCCCTTGCGGAGCGGGGCGTTCATCAGGGCGGTGTAGCCGTAGATGTGAAACATGGGGAGGACGGCCAGAACGCGGTCGCCGGGCTCGGCGGTGAGGACACCGTCGAGCTGCACGAGGTTGGTGGCGATGTTGCGGTGGGTGAGCATCACGCCCTTGGGCGCGCCGGTGGTGCCGGAGGAGTACGGCAGGCATGCCAGGTCCTCGGCCGGGTCCAGGTCGACCTGCGGCTCGGGCGCCCCGCCGGCCAGCAGGTCGGCCAGGGAGCGGTGGCCCGGCGCGGCGTCGCACACGAAGATCTCGGTGATGCCGCCGCACTTCTCGGCGGCCGTACGGGCGGCCGGCAGCAGCGCCGAGACGGTCACCAGCCAGCGGGCGCCGGAGTCGTGCAGCTGCTTGGCCACCTCGTCGGCGGTGGCCAGCGGGTGCACCGGGGTGACGGCGGCGCCGCAGCGGGAGGCGGCGTAGCAGACGACGGGGTAGGCGACGGAGTTCGGGCTGTGCAGGGCGAGCACGTCGCCCTTGCGGACGCCCGCGGCGGCGAACGCCGCGGCGAGGCGGCGGGTGCGGACGTCCAGTTCGGCGTAGGTGAGGGTGGTGCCGGTCAGGCCGTCGATCAGGGCCGGCCGGTCGCCGTGCTCAGGGACCGACCGGCCGAGCACGGCTTCGTGGATGGGCTGGTCGAGGGGGGCGACGTCGGGGTACTCGCTGCGGAACACCATGGACTCACGGCCCTTCGCTCGGTGGACGCAGCCGGCTGTGGCGGCTGCGGTGTCGGACGATGTTCCGCAGCATGGCGGTCTCAGTAGGACTTGGGGAGCCCCAGGGACTGGTGGGAGACGAAGTTGAGGATCATCTCGCGGCTGACCGGGGCGATTCTGGCCACCCGCGCCGCGGTGATCATCGAGGCGAGGCCGTACTCCGCGGTGAGGCCGTTGCCGCCGAGGGTGTGCACGGCCTGGTCGACGGTCTTCACCGCGGCCTCCCCCGCCGCGTACTTGGCCATGTTGGCGGCCTCGCCCGCGCCCATGTCGTCGCCGCTGTCGTAGAGATGGGCCGCCTTGTGCATCATCAGCCGGGCCAGCTCGATGTCGATGTGGCACTGCGCGAGCGGATGGGCGATGGCCTGGTGGGCACCGACCGGCACCTTCCAGACCTGCCGGTCGCGGGCGTACTCCACCGCCCGGCCCAGGGCGTAGCGGGCCATGCCGAGGGCGAAGGCGGCGGTCATGATGCGCTCGGGGTTGAGCCCGGCGAAGAGCTGGAGGAGCCCGGTGTCCTCTCCCCCACTGTCGAGAGCGTGGGAGGTGCCCCCACCGACGAGCGCGTCGGCGGGCAGCCGCACGTCGTCCAGTACCAGCTCGAACTGCTTTTCCGGGGCGGCGAGTTCCATGGTGATCGGGGTGCGGGAGAAGCCCGGCGCGTCCCGCGGGACGATGAAGAGGCAGGGCTTGAGCCTGCCCGTCCTCGCGCCTTTGTCAGACACAGCCTCGGTGCGGCCGACGATCAGCGTGGCGTCGGCGATGTCGACGCCGGAGATGAAGACCTTGCGGCCGTTGAGTATCCAGTCGCCGGTCTCCGGGTCGCGGCGGGCCGTGGTGGTGATGCGGTGCGAGTTGGAGCCGGCGTCGGGCTCGGTGATCCCGAACGCCATCTTGCGGGACCCGTCGGCGAGGCCCGGCAGCCACTGCCGCTTCTGCTCCTCGGTACCGAAGCGGGCGATGACGGTGCCGCAGATGGCGGGCGAGACGACGAGCATCAGCAGGGGGCAGCCCGCGGCGCCCAGCTCTTCGAGGACGATGGCGAGTTCGGTGATGCCGCCGCCTCCGCCGCCGTACTCCTCGGGCAGGTTGACGCCCAGATAGCCGAGTTTCGCCGCCTCGGCCCAGAGGTCGTCGGTGTGCTTGCCCTCGGCCACGACGCGGGTGAAGTACTCGCGTCCGTAGCGCTTGCCGAGCGCGGCGACGGCGGCACGGAGGGCCTGCTGCTCTTCGGTTTCGATCACGGGGGTGCTCACGGGAACTCCTTCGAGGGGGAGAAGCGTGCGGTGTCAGTCCGAGACGACGGCGAGCAGGGCGCCGACCTCGACCTGGCGTCCCGGTTCCGCGTGCAGCGCGGTCACCGTGCCGGTCGCGGGCGCTGTGATCCTGTGCTCCATCTTCATGGCTTCCAGCCACAGCAGCGGCTGGCCGGCCTCGACGACGGCCCCCTCGGCGATCCCGTCCGCCACGCGGACCACCGTTCCGGGCATGGGCGCCAGCAGCGATCCCGGCTCCTGGCGGGCCGTGGGGTCGGGGAAGCGGGGCAGGGCGACGAGGGCCGTGGCCCCGAGGGGCGAGTCGACGTAGGCCCGGTCGCCGTACGCGGTGACCTCGTACGCACGCCGCACGCCCGCGACCTCCAGCACGACCCGGTCGGGACCCGCGTGCACGACCAGCACGCCGTCGGCAGCCAGGCCGTCACGGGTGTGCCGGTAGCGGACCTCGTGCTCCTCGCCGCCAGGCTCCGTCCGGTACCGCTTGACCTGCGGCTGGGAGGTCACGTTGCGCCAGCCGCCGAAGCGCGAACGACCGTGCGCGTCGGCGAGGGCGGCGGCCAGCGGCGCATACGGGTCGGGGGCGGCGGCCGTGAGGGCGGGCAGCTGCCGGTCGTAGAAGCCGGTGTCCATCGTGGCGGCCGTGAACTCCGGGTGGCGCAGCGACCGTACGAGCAGGTCGCGGTTGGTGACCGGGCCGTGGATCCGGGCCCGCTCCAGGGCGCCCGCGAGCTTGCGCACGGCGGCGGTGCGGGTGGGCGCCCAGGCGACGGCCTTGGCGAGCATGGGGTCGTAGTGGATGCCGATGGGGTCGCCGTCGGCGTAGCCGGAGTCCAGGCGGATGCCGGGTACGTCGAGGCGGTGCAGGGTGCCGGTCTGCGGGGCCCAGCCGGCGGCCGGGTCCTCGGCGTACAGGCGGGCCTCGACCGCGTGGCCGCGCGGCTCCGGGGGCGTCTCCGGCAGCGCCTCGCCCTCCGCGACACTCAGCTGGAGCGCGACCAGGTCGATGCCGAAGATCTCCTCGGTCACCGGATGTTCGACCTGGAGGCGGGTGTTCATCTCCAGGAAGTGCGCGGTGTCGCCGACGACGAGGAATTCGACGGTGCCCGCGCCGCGGTAGTCGGTCGCGCGGGCCGCCCGTACGGCCATCTCGTACAGCCTCGCGGTCAGTTCGGGCGTGAGGCCGGGCGCCGGGGCCTCCTCGATCACCTTTTGATGGCGGCGCTGGAGGGAGCAGTCGCGGGTGCCGAGGGCCCAGACGGTGCCGTGCGCGTCGGCGAGGATCTGCACCTCGACGTGGCGCCCGTTCTCGAGGTACGGCTCGACGAACACCTCGCCGTCCCCGAAGGCGCTCGCGGCCTCGGCCCGCGCTGCCGCCAACTCGCCGTTCAGCTCGGCGAGTTTCCGTACGACGCGCATGCCGCGGCCGCCGCCGCCCGCCGCCGCCTTCACCAGCACGGGCAGGTCGTCCGCCGTGACCTCGGCGAGCGGGGCGATACCCATCAGCTCCTTGGCCCGGGTCTTGGACGCCATCGCCTCGATGGCGGCGGGCGGCGGGCCCACCCAGGTCAGGCCGGCGTCGGCGACCGCGGCGGCGAACTCGGCGTTCTCGGAGAGGAAGCCGTAGCCGGGGTGCACGGCGTCGGCCCCGGCGTCCAGCGCGGCCTTCACGACGAGGTCGCCGCGCAGGTAGGTGTCGGCGGGCGCGTCGCCCGGGAGGCGGACGGCCGCGTCGGCCTCCCGGACGTGCGGCGCGCCGGCGTCGGCGTCGGAGTGCACGGCGACGGTGGCGATGCCCAGCTCCCGGCAGGTGCGGAAGATGCGGCGGGCGATCTCGCCGCGGTTGGCGACGAGCAGGGAAGAGATCACTGAAGCGTTCCTCGCAGCACTGGTCACTGGACCCCTCACATCCGGAAGACGCCGAAGCCGCCGCGCGCACCCTCGACGGGTGCGGTGTGGATCGCGGACAGGCACAGGCCGAGGACGGTGCGGGTGTCGCGCGGGTCGATGACGCCGTCGTCGTAGAGCCGCCCGGACAGGAACATCGGCAGCGACTCGGACTCGATCTGCTGCTCGACCATGGCGCGCAGCCCGGCGTCCGCCTCGTCGTCGTACGGCTGTCCCTTGGCGGCGGCCGAGGCGCGGGCCACGATCGACAGGACGCCGGCGAGCTGCTGCGGCCCCATGACGGCGGACTTGGCGCTGGGCCAGGCGAAGAGGAAGCGCGGGTCGTAGGCGCGGCCGCACATGCCGTAGTGGCCGGCGCCGTACGAGGCGCCCATCAGCACACTCAGGTGCGGCACCGTCGAGTTCGACACCGCGTTGATCATCATCGCGCCGTGCTTGATGATGCCGCCCTGCTCGTACTCCTTGCCGACCATGTAGCCGGTGGTGTTGTGCAGGAAGAGCAGCGGGACGTCGCGCTGGTTGGCGAGCTGGATGAACTGCGCCGCCTTCTGCGACTCCGCGCTGAAGAGGACGCCCTGCGCGTTGGCGAGGATGCCCACCGGATAGCCGTGCAGCCGGGCCCAGCCGGTCGTCAGCGAGAGCCCGTACAGCGGCTTGAACTCGTCGAAGTCCGAGCCGTCGACGAGCCGGGCGATGACCTCGCGCGGATCGAACGGGGTCTTCAGGTCGCCGGGGACGATGCCCAGCAGCTCGTCCGCGTCGTACTTGGGCGGTTCGGGAAGCGCGGGTTCCGGGTGTGCCTTGCGCCAGTTCAGGCGGGCGACGACCCGGCGGGCCTGCCGCAGCGCGTCCGGCTCGTCCACCGCGAAGTAGTCCGCGAGCCCGGAGGTGCGGGCGTGCATCTCGGCGCCGCCGAGCGACTCGTCGTCGCTCTCCTCGCCGGTGGCCATCTTCACCAGCGGCGGCCCGCCGAGGAAGACCTTGGCCCGCTCCTTGACCATGATCACGTGGTCGGACATGCCGGGGACGTACGCGCCACCGGCCGTCGAATTGCCGAAGACCACGGCGACGGTCGGGATGCCGGCCGCGGAGAGCCGGGTGAGGTCCTTGAAGAGCGCCCCGCCCGGGATGAAGATCTCCTTCTGACTGGGCAGGTCGGCGCCGCCCGACTCCACGAGCGAGACGACGGGCAGCCGGTTGGCGTACGCGATCTCGTTCGCCCGCAGCGCCTTCTTCAGCGTCCAGGGGTTGGAGGCGCCGCCGCGTACGGTCGGGTCGTTGGCGGTGACCAGGCATTCCACGCCCTCGATCACGCCGATCCCGGTGACCAGCGAGGCGCCCACCGTGTACTCGGGGGAGGCGCTCCCCCAGGCGGCGAGCGGGGACAGCTCCAGGAACGGGGTGTCGGGGTCGAGCAGCAGCTCGATGCGCTCGCGGGCGAGCAGCTTGCCGCGCCTGCGATGCCGCTCGACGTACTTCTCCCCGCCGCCGGCGACCGCCTTGGCGTGTTCGGCGGCCAGCTCGTCCAGCTTGGCGAGTAGTGCCGCGCGGTTCTCCGCGTACTCGGGGCTCGCGGTGTCCAGCCCCGTGCCGAGCACGGTCACAGCAGTACCTCCGGTATGTCCAGGTGGCGGGCGCGCAGCCACTCGCCCAGGGCCTTGGCCTGCGGGTCGAAGCGGGCCTGCGAGGCCACGCCGGCGCCCAGCAGCCCGTCGATCACGAAGTTCAGCGCCCGCAGGTTCGGCAGCACGTGCCGCTCGACGGGCAGGTCGGCGGTCTCCGGGAGGAGCGTGCGGAGCCGTTCGGTGGTCAGCTCGTGCGCCAGCCAGGCCCACGCCTCGTCCGTACGCGCCCACACCCCGACGTTGGCCGCACCCCCCTTGTCGCCGCTGCGGGCCCCGGCGACGAGGCCGAGGGGCGCGCGGCGGGTGGCGCCGTCGTGGTGCAGCGGCTCGGGCAGCATGGGGGCACCCCCGGCGGTCGCTGGGGGAGGATCGACCTCGCGCACCAACTCCTGTGTGGTGTCGGGTGGTTCGATCGCCACGCGACGGCCGTCCGGCAGTACGGCGGTGTGCGCGACCTCCCCGGCCGGTACGTACGCCGCCTCGAAGACGCCGTACGGGGCGCCCTTGCCGGGCGGGGCCGTGACGTGGAAACCCGGGTAGCTGCCGAGGGCCAGCTCGACCGCGGCCCCGCTGATCACCCGGCCCACGGCTTCCTGTTCCGGGTCGCGGACCACCAGCCGCAGCAGGGCGCTGGCCTCCTCCTCGGACGCCGCGTCGGGGTGGTCGGTGCGGGCGAGCCGCCAGTCCACCTCGGCGGGCCGCCGGCCGGCCGCGTCGAAGGCCGCCGCCATCTGCTCGCGCACGAGCTGGGCCTTGAGGTCCACGTCCAGCCCGGTCAGCACGAAGGTGACCTCGTTGCGCCAGCCGCCGAGCCGGGTCAGGCCGGTCTTGAGGGTGGGCGGCGGCGCCTCACCGCGTACGCCGTCGATGCGTACCCGGTCCGGGCCGTCCTCCGTGAGCCGGACGGTGTCCAGGCGGGCCGTCACGTCGGGCCCGGCGTACCGCGCGCCCGTCGTCTCGTACAGCAGCTGCGCGGTGACCGTGCCGGGCGTGACGGCGCCGCCGGTGCCCGGGTGCTTGGTGATCACGGATGAGCCGTCGGCGGCGATCTCGGCGAGCGGGAAGCCGGGTCTGCGCACGTCGAGCGCGCCGAAGAAGGAGTAGTTGCCGCCGGTGGCCTGGGTGCCGCACTCCAGCACGTGCCCCGCGATCACCGCCCCCGCCAACCGGTCGTGGTCGTCGGGCCGCCACCCGAAGTGCGCGGCGGCGGCCCCGCTGACCAGCGCGGCGTCGGTGACCCGGCCGGTGACGACCACCTCGGCGCCGGCCCGCAGGCACTCCGCGATGCCGCCACCGCCGAGGTAGGCGTTGGCGGTCAGGGTGCCTTCGGGCCAGCCCGGGCGGCCGAGCAGGTCGTCGCCCTCGACGTGTGCGACGCGCACCGGGACGCCGACCTTCGCCGCCAACTCCCGTACGGCGTCGGCGAGACCCGCCGGGTTCAGCCCGCCCGCGTTGGTGACGATCCGTACGCCGCGCTCGGCGGCCAGCCCGAGGCCGGTCTCCAACTGCCGCAGGAACGTCTTGGCGTAGCCGCGCCCCGGGTCCTTCAGCCGGTCGCGGCCGAGGATGAGCATGGTCAGCTCGGCGAGGTAGTCACCGGTCAGGATGTCGAGGGGGCCGCCGGTGAGCATCTCCTCCAGCGCGTCGAAGCGGTCACCGTAGAAGCCGGAGGCGTTGCCGATACGGAGGGGGCCCGGGGGCGCGGGCTCCTCGGATGTCGCGGGGGTCACGCGGTGGGCTCCTTCGGGGCGGCGGCCGGGCGGGGGCCGCGGCCCGGGCCCGGCGGCCCGGCGAAGGCCTGCGCGATGGTCAGCCACCGCTCGGCCTCTGCGCCCTCGGCCCGTACGTCCACGTCCGCGCGGTGCGCCCGCTGCGTGACCAGCAGGCAGAAGTCGAGCGCGGCACCGGTCACCCGCTGTGCCGCGTTCTCGGGGCCCCACGTCCAGAGCCCGCCGTCCGGGCCGCGCAGCTCGACCCGGAACTCCTCCTCCGGGGGCGTGCGTCCGTGCGCGACGTAGGCGAAGTTCCGGGCCCGCACGCCGATGTGGGCGACGTGTCGCAGCCGGACCGTGGGCTCCCGTACGACACCGAGCGCGTCGGCGACGTCCTGGCCGTGCGCCCAGGTCTCCATCAGCCGGGCCGTGGCCATCGAGGTGACGCTCATCGGCGGCCCGAACCACGGCAGCCGGCCGCCGGCGTGCCCGGCGAGCGCCTCGTGCAGGGCCGCCCGGCCCGCACGCCAGTGGGCGAGCAGCTCGGCGGGCGGCCGGCGGGCCCCTTCCTCGGCCCCCTCGTCCACGAAGGTGTCCGGGGAGGCGAGCGCCGCCTCGGCGGCCCGCCGGAAGCCGTCGGGATCGGTGGCCGCGCGCAGCGCCTGCTCGTCGGTCCAGGCGAGGTGGGCGATCTGGTGGGCGATCGTCCAGCCGGCGGCGGGCGTCGGCAGCGCCCAGCGGTCTTCGGCGAGCTGCCCCACGAGGCCGTCCAGCGCCTCCCCCTCCGCATGCAGGTCGGCGAGGACCGGGCTCGGATCGGACACGCTGCACTCCCCTCGTCCACCCCCTGGAACGCCTGAAACGCAGGCGCTCAGGGGGCGTTGGTGTGTGTGGGTGGTCGTGCGGTGATGCGTGTCAGAGCGTGGCAGCGCGCCGGACAGGAATCAAGCATGCGAGCATGATTTTTTCGACGACACACTCGCGGCTTGCCCGCATCACGCCCTGCCGGGCCCGGCAGGGCACCGCAGGGTACGAGAGATGGGGTCAAGGTTCGCGTCCGCCGAGGCACGCCCCGCGCAGGGGGACGCGGACATCAGCAGCAGGCATGAGGGGTTGCCTCTTTGACGGAGCCGTCGGGCTTATGGACGCCCTCACCAAGAAGGTGGATGCGGCCGAACAGGAGGGGCGGGCATTGTGCGAGTTGTGACGCGCATGGCCGACGGAGTGCACCGTCGGTGACCCGATAGCTCGGTGCGTCATAAGGCCGGGAGACGTCGACCTCCCGGCCTCCCTGCTCCCCAGGCTGCCACATACAGGACTTCTCTCAGCTCACCACCGTAGGCTGCGCCCGATGATTGAGACTGTCGTGTTCGATGTGGGTGAGACGCTGGTCCGGGACGATCGCTACTGGGCATCGTGGGCCGACTGGCTCGGCATCCCCCGGCATACGCTTTCGGCGCTCGTCGGTGCTGTGGTGGCACAGGGACGCGACAACGCCGACGCGGTACGGCTCGCGTGTCCCGGCGTGGACCTCGCGACCGAATACGCCAAGCGGGAAGCGGCCGGGCGAGGAGAGGCTCTTGACGAGAGTGACCTGTACGACGATGTGCGGCCCGCATTGGCGCAGTTGCGGGCATCGGGCGTCCGCGTCGTGGTCGCTGGGAACCAGACGGAGCGTGCCGGGAAGCTGCTGCGTGGTCTTGATCTGCCCGCCGACTTGGTGGTGACCTCGGGCGAGTGGGGGGTGGCCAAGCCGGCACCGGGATTCTTCGCCCAGGTGCTTGCGGTGTCGGGCGCTGCCGCTGACGCGACCGTTTACGTGGGCGACCATCCGGCCAACGATGTGTTCCCGGCGAAGGCGGCCGGACTGCGGGTGGCACATGTGCGGCGGGGCCCGTGGGGGTTCTTGTGGGCCGATGACCCGGTCGTGGCACAGAAGGCCGACTGGCGCATCGATTCGCTGACCGCGCTGGTGGGAATCGTGCAGGCAGACCGTCGAGGGCGCCACACCTGATCGTGGCGAGAACGGTCCGTCCGGGGGCACGGGGCGGCACTGAGCGGTACGGTCCGGGTGATCGCTGTCGTGCCGGACGGAGCCGCGATGCGTGCCGATGCACACGGAAGGGTGGGGCAGCGGATCGCTGCCGCTCGCCGTGTTCGCCGTATGACCCAGGCCGAGCTCGCCCGCGGGTCTTTCGTCTCGCTCAGCATGCTCCGCAAGATCGAGCAGGGGCACCGTTTCCCCAGTGAGGACACGCTGGATGCCATTGCCGGGGCCCTCGAAATCGATGCCTCGCGGCTACTGACCGATCGCGCGGGCCATGACAGTCGTGTCCGTAGCGCTCTGCCCGCACTCTCGGACGTCATCGGCACGTACGACATCCCCGAGGACGGGCCGGTAAGGCCTCTGCAGCAACTGCGTACGGCGGTACAACAAGCCGTGGACTGGCGTCTCAGCGCTCAATACACGCGAATCATAGGTGCACTTCCCGGGCTGCTCGGCGAACTGGCACGGGCGCTGGACAACGCTCGGGGCCGGCGCCGGGAAGCGTTGGCAGGACTGCTGACCGACGCGTACCGGGCCGCGGACGCTGTGGCTTACAAGTACGGCGCCTACGATCTTTCCGCCCGGCTCGTGGAGTTGATGCGCTGGGCCGGTGCGCAAGCCGGCGACCCGTTGCTGGACGCGGCAGTCGCTTACGTTCGCACCGAGACCTTCTTCGCGGCGCGTGCCCACGGCCCGGGGTTGCGTGCGCTGGAACGGGCACTCGACGCCGTCCCGCCCCCGGCCACGGCGATGGCAACCGCCGCACGCGGTGCCCTGCACATGCGAGCCGCCGTGATCGCCGCCCGGGTACGCGACGCCGACAGGGCAGGTGTTCACCTGGAATCAGCGCGGGAGCTGGCGGACCGCGTACGTGAAGGCGTGTACCAAGGGACCGCCTTCGGGCCGGACAGTGTTCGGGTGCATGAAGTGTCAGTGGCGGTAGGCCTGGGTGACGAGAACGTGGAGCGGGCTCTGCACCGCACGAAGTCATGGACGCCGCCGCCGGCGATGGGCGCCGAACGCCGCTCAGGTTTCTACATCGAACTCGCACGCGCTCAGCTCTGGGCCGGGCGCCCTGACGAAGCCTTCACCAGCCTGGGGACCGCTCGGTCGATCGCGCCGCAGCACACGCGCGAGCATCCGTGGGCGCGTGAGGATGCGGCCACTCTTCGCCGCCTCAAGCGCGCGGATGCCGAATCACTCACGCATTTCGTGGAGTGGATCGGCGCTGTCTGATCCCTGCGCGCGGTGACACCACGTGTGTCACTTGCGGGCCGCCGGGAGACGCACCATCGGCACGGTCATGAGAACCGATCCAGTGGAGGCCACCATGCCGAACGCGTCCCCGGGCGCCGGGACAGCCACCTCGCACAGGGGGCAGGCCGCCCTTCTCGAAAAGGCTGTGGTGGAACGAGAGTGGGGAATGGGGTTCAAGCTGGTCGATGCCTCTGTTCCGCAGGCTCGAATGCACACCAGATGTCTCCTGACGCTTTGGGAGTGGGGAGGGGACGTCGAGGACGCCGCTCTGGTCGTGGGAGAGCTGGTCACCAATGCGGTACGCCACGGACGACGGGCCGGGCATGTGCTGTTCCTGCGCCTGGCGATACTGGACATTGGCGCGCTGCGCATTGACGTATCGGACCCGGTAGCGGCCCTCCCCGGCTTCGAGAGCGACCGCCCGGGACGGATCGACGCAGACGACGAACACGGGCGCGGCCTCGCTCTGGTACGGGCCCTGGGTGCGGACGTGAGCTGGTTCTTGCGGCGGAACTGCGGCAAGACCGTACGCGCCTGCCTTCACCCGCGCCCTGCGGTCCCGGCGCCTGTCACCGGTCATGCCGGAGGGCATGGTGACCGGGCTGGTGCCCTGCGGTAGCGACAGTGCGCGGTGCGGACACACGGTGATCCGCGACGTGTGACAGCAGGTCATGTACCTCAGCTGTCCCGCAGCCCTCTTCTTCGTTCTCTCCGTCGGCGTCCTCGGGCGCCGACGTGACCGAGGCGTACACGCCCGCTCTGCGGCCCGGATGGCCGCTTGACTCGAGCGGGGGCACGACAGGGGCGGGACTGTCCTGCCCAGCAAACACAAGGGGAGTGCCATGGCCTTGACGAGGCTCGCCGTTCTGCGAGTGGACCCGGAGGAGGACGACGGGCAGGGTGGCAATCCGCCCACTGGCGACAGTGATGACGGCCGCGACTACTACAGCTGACCGGCCGTAGCCCGCTGCGCCACTTGGGGCCGGCTCTGTGCCAGGGCCGGCCCTGCCGCTGAGAGGACGAAGATGCCCGGGCAAGGACCATTCGATCTACCGAAACATGTCGCCAACGCCATTACGCCGTTGAGCAGACGACTCGTGGTCAACCGGCGTGGCTCGACCGTGTGGGACGTGGTGACGGCGGACGGGCGGAAAGCGGTCAAGCTGGGGTACCCCACTCAGAAGCACCGATGGACGGCGCTCGCGCCCGCACGAGAGGTCTCGGTCCTGCGCCAGCTGATTCCCGAAGACGTCCATTGCGGCGAATGGGAGCACGGCACGTGGAGTGCTCAGCCGTGGCGCGAGGGCGAATCTCTTTTTGACCTGTGGAAGCTCCATCGGCATCCGACGAAACCGGCACCGCCGGACCTTGAGGTAGCGCATTCCTGTGCCGTAGCACTGACCGGCCTGCATGGGCGCGGTTGGGTGCACGGCGACGTCCAGCCCAACCACTTCGTTGTCGGGCCCGCCGGCACAAACCTCATCGACCTGGCGCTCGCACATGGCGGGAATGTCCCGGACAGCTACGACTTTCCGTATCGCGGCTGCCTGGTCCACTACGAAGCACCGGAGATCTCCCGCGGCATCCTGGAGCACGGCACCGCCGTGCCGACGGAGCAGGCAGACGTCTATGCGCTGGGCGCATCGTGGTTCATCTCTGCTACCGGCTGGCGGCATGTCGACTATCCCGACGCGGCCTCCCGGTTGGATCAGCGTCAGGCCATCGTGAGCAAGCCGCATCGGCCGATCAACGTACCGGGGCCGTTGGGCGGGATTATTGAGCAGATGATGAGCCGCAACCCCGCCGATCGGCCGGGCGCCGATGATGTTTGCCGTGAGCTGCGCACCGCACGCTGAAACGCCCCGGAGCACGCGGGGTCGTGCCTCTGCCGGACACGACGCCACCTTCCACGTCTCAGTTGCCGTGCGCGTACAAGGAGAAGCGGCGGCGGTTGACCTTGCCCGAGGTGAAGCCCGCGACCAGGCGGTCGCCGCCGCGGCGCAGGACCGCCAGCCCCTCCGGTTCGCGCGGGCTGAGGTTCCGCCCGGCCGTCGTGCGGACTTCCTGCAGGACGGTGCCGGTACGCAGGTCGATACTGGCCAGGCGGGCGTTGCCGAGTCCGGAGGCGGGGTTGCCGCGGCCGTACGGACTGCCGGTGAGCTGGTACGCGTAGTCCCCCGAGAGCGCCAGGCCCTGATAGAAGACGCCCTTGCGCAGCGGCGGCTGCGCAACGTCGGTGAGCGGCTCGGGCTTCGCGCCGCGCGGGCCGAAGTCGTCCAGGTCGTAGAGCGCGTAGCGGTAGACGCCCCGGCGGCGGTAGCGGAGCAGCAGCCGGCCGGTGACCGTGTCGATCGCCGGCTGGTTCTTCGTGGTGCCGGGCTGCGGGCGGAAGGTGGCCAGCGAGCGGTCGCCGGCCCGCAGGACGCGGTTCGGGGCGTAGGTGAAGCAGGCGATGCCGCGGCCGTAGCCGGAGGTGGGGTTGACGTCCCACTCCGTCCACAGCAGGGGTGCCCGGCCCGGCCGTTCCTGGACGCCGAGCGAGCCGCCGTGCCCGAAGCCCTTGAGGAACATCCGGTCCTTCAGCCGCCCGGACATCGTGAGGCGGTTCAGCGTCAGGTCGCCGCGGGCGACCCGCTGGGAATGGGTGTACGTGCGCGTCTCGCCCTTGAGGCGGACGCCGCCCTGGACGACCTGGAGGGCGTAGACGTAGCCGTTGTCCTCGTCGAACGCGAAGGACTGCAGGACCGAGCCGTGCGTGAGCCGCTTCTTCTGGAACAGCGAGGTGGCCGGCCCGGAGAGGTCGATGTACCCGCCGCTCGGTGCGGCCGCCGGCAGGTCGATGTCGGGCATGCCGACCTCGGCGGGGACCGGCTTCACCATGGGGACCGGCTCGCGGCCCGGCCCCGGTGGTCGCGGGGCCGCCTCGGCCCGGTCGGTGAGCAGCGCCGGACCGCCGAGAATCGCGGCGCCTCCGAACCTGAGAAGTTCCCTGCGCCCGATCCCCGTCATACCGCGTCGCCCCACCGTCGCCGTCCCGTGATCGCCGTCCGTACGTCCTCGTTCCGTACGGGAGACGTGCCACGTCCTCGTTCCCGTACGGGAGACCTGTGACCGGGGAGGGACAGCCGCCACACGCGATTTCCGGCGGCTTCATCCATCCGCCCCCGGCCCCTCACACCAACGGCGGCAGGGGACGGGGCGGAGCGGGCGTCGGCGAGGGAGGTGGGCGCGGTCACCTTCCCGGCCGCGGTCGCCGTGGCGGGAGTGTCAGTGGCCGGAGCTCGCGGAGCGGACGGCGCCGACGCTCGCGAGGACGACCATGGCGATGGCGGCGATCTCCGCCCAGCCGAGCGACTGGTGCAGGACCAGGAAGCCGGCGGTCGCCGCGGCGGCCGGCTCCAGGCTCATCATCACCGCGAACCCGGAGGCCGGGAGCTTGCGCAGGGCCAGCAGCTCCAGGGTGTACGGGGCGACCGAGGACATCATCGCGACGGCCGCGCCGAGGCCGATCGTGACCGGGTCGAGCAGCGCCGTCCCGGCGCTCGCGATGCCCAGCGGGAGGCTGAGGACGGCCGCGACGGTCATCGCCAGCGCCAGCCCGTCGGCCGCCGGGAAGCGCTGCCCCGCGCGGGCGGCCAGCAGGATGTACGCCGCCCACAGCCCGCCGGCCGCCAGCGCGCAGCCGGCCCCGACCAGGTTCAGGCTGTCGAAGCCCTGCCGGCCCAGCAGCGCGACGCCGCCCAGCGCGAGCGTCGCCCACACCAGGCTCAGCGCGCGCCGCGAGGTCACGATCGAGAGGATCAGCGGGCCGAGGAACTCCAGGGTGACGGCCGCGCCCAGCGGGATGCGGTCGATGGCCTGGTAGAAGAGCGAGTTCATGCCGGCCAGCGCGACGCCGTAGGCGAGCACGGTAGCCCAGTCGCCGCGCGAGTAGCCGCGCAGCTTCGGGCGGCAGGCGACCAGCAGGACCAGCGCCGCGACGACGAGGCGCAGGGTGACCACGCCGAGCGCGCCGGCCCGCGGGAAGAGCAGTACCGCCACCGAGGAGCCGAACTGCAGGCAGATGATCCCGCCCATGACCAGCCCCACGGACACCATGCGCCCGCGGGGGCCGTTGGCCGCTTGCGCCCGCTCGGCCCGTCGTACCTCTTCGGAGGCCGGTACCGCGACGGGCACCGCGCCCGCGTCGGCCGCCGTGAGCTTCGGGGATGCACCGGCGTCCGTGAGGCCGGAGGTGGCACGGGAGCGAGGGCCGGCCTGCGTGCCGGTCTGGGGAGACGAATGATTCACGTCCCCCAAGCTACGGTCCGACCGCCACTCGAAAAAATGCACTTTCCGCGACTTCGTTGCGATCGCACATTTCCGGCCGTTCCGTCACAGGTGCTCCGCCAGCACCTCCGCGAGGTGACGTCCGGGGCGTTCGCCCAGCTGAGCCAGTTGAGTACGGCACGAGAAGCCGTCGGCGACGATCTCCGCGGACGGAACCGCATTCCGTACGGCGGGGAGTAGTTGCTCTTCCGCACACGCCACGGAAACGTCGTAATGGCCCTTCTCGAAGCCGAAGTTGCCCGCGAGGCCGCAGCAGCCGCCGCTCAGCTCCCCGGTCAGCCCCGCGCGCTCCCGCAAGCGGCGCTCGGCCGCGTCACCGAGCACGGCGTGCTGGTGGCAGTGGGTCTGACCGGCGACGGGGCGGTCGATCCGGGGCGGCTGCCAGTCCGGCGCGTACTCCTCCAGGTACTGGGCGAGGGTGCGCACCGAGCGGGCCAGCTCCGCCGCGCGCGGGTCGTCCGAAAGCAGCTCGGGCAGATCGGTGCGGAGAGTGGCGGCGCAGCTGGGCTCCAGGACGACCACCGGGCCGCCGAGCGCCGGGCCGATGCGGTCCAGGGTGCGCCGCATGACCTTGCGCGCCTGGTCGAGCTGGCCGGTGGAGACGTAGGTGAGGCCGCAGCAGACGGGCTTGGCGCGCGGCCCCGCCGGGTGCAGGACCTCCTTCCCGGCCGCCTCCAGGACCTGGACGGCGGCGCGGCCGACGGACGGGGCGAGGTGGTTGGTGAAGGTGTCCGGCCAGAGGAAGGCGACCTGGTCGCTGGAGAAGAGGTGCGTGCCGGAGCCGAGGCGGGCCCGGGACCGGCGGGCGAACCAGCGCGTGAACGGCTCCGGCGCCAGCTCCGGGATCGTCCGCTCCGGCGCGATGCCACCCGCCCGCTTGGCCAGCGCGGCGAGCGGCCCGACGCCGGCCGCCGCGTTGAGCACCGGGGCCAGCCGGGCGACGGACGCGGCGCGCAGCCACAGCGGCAGCCGGCCCATGGCGTAGTGCGCGGCGGGCCGCAGCCGTCCCGCGTAGTGGTGGTGCAGGAACTCGGCCTTGTACGTCGCCATGTCCACGCCCACCGGGCAGTCGCTGCGGCAGCCCTTGCAGGACAGGCAGAGGTCGAGCGCGTCGTGCACCTCGGCCGAGCGCCAGCCGTCCGTGACCACCTCGCCCGCCAGCATCTCGTGCAGCAGCCGGGCGCGGCCGCGGGTGGAGTGCTGCTCCTCCCCCGTCGCGCGGAAGGACGGGCACATCACGCCCGCGCCGGAGACGGCGGTGTTGCGGCACTTGGCGACGCCGACGCAGCGGCGGACGGCGGCGGAGAAGTCCCCCTTGTCGTGCGGGTAGCCGAACTCCACGTCGACGGGCTGCCGGGGCAGCACGGCGAAGCGGAGGTTGTCGTCCATGCGGTCGGGGCGGACGAGCATGCCGGGGTTGAGCCCGCCCGCCGGGTCCCACATGTCCTTGAAACGTCCGAAGAGACCGACGAGTTCCGATCCGTACATCTTCGGCAGCAGCTCGGCGCGGGCCTGCCCGTCACCGTGCTCGCCGGACAGCGACCCGCCGTGCGCGACGACCAGGTCCCCCAGGTCGTGCGAGAAGGCTCGAAAGCGCCGGATGCCCGGCTCGCTCAGCAGGTCGAAGTCGATGCGTACGTGGATGCAGCCGTCACCGAAATGGCCGTACGGGGTGCCGCGCAGCCCGTGCTGGGCGAGCAGCGCCCGGAAGTCGCGCAGATAGCCACCGAGCCGTTCCGGCGGCACGGCGCAGTCCTCCCACCCGGGCCACGCTTCACTGCCGTCGGGCATGCGGGTCGCCGTCCCCGAGGCGTCCTCCCGGACCCGCCACAGGACGCGCTGCCCCGCCGGGTCGGAGACGACCATGTGGTCCGTGACGCCGTCGGCGGCCGCCGCCCGGCACAGCTCCTCGGCCCGCGCCCGCGCCTCCTCGGGCGAGGCGCCGCCGGTCTCCACGAAGAGCCAGGCACCGCCCTTGGGCAGCCCGCCCGCGTCCGGTACGAGGTCGGAGGCCATGCCCTCCACCGTCAGGGGCTGGTACGGCAGCAGGGTGTGCGCGGCCTCGGCGGCGGCGCTCTCGTCCGGGTACCCCAGTACGGCCAGGGCGCGCGCCGCCGGCGACTCGACCAGCCGCACGGTGGCCTCGGTGAGCACGCCGAGCGTTCCCTCGCTGCCGGTGAGCGCCCGCGCCAGGTCGACGCCCTTCTCGGGGAGCAGGGTGTCCAGCGCGTATCCGGAGATCCGGCGCGGCAGCTCGGGGAAGCCGGTGCGCAGCAGCGCGAGGTGCTGATCGACCAGGGCGCGCACGCCGTCCGCGAGGGCGCCCGGCACCCCGTCGAACCCCTGGCCGGCGCGGACCCGCTCGCCCCCGTACGTCAGCACGTCCAGCGCGCTCACGTTGTCCGCGGTCGTCCCCCAGGCCACCGAGTGCGAGCCGCAGGAGTTGTTGCCGATCATGCCGCCGATCGTGCAGCGGCTGTGCGTGGACGGATCGGGCCCGAAGGTCAGGCCGTGCGCGGCGGCCGCGGTGCGCAGCTCGTCGCAGATCACGCCGGGCTGGACCACGGCGGTCCGCGCGTCGGGGTCCAGCGACACGATCCGCCGCATGTGCCGGGTGAAGTCCAGCACCACGCCCGTGCCGGTGGCCTGCCCGGCGATGGACGTCCCGCCGCCGCGCGGCACCACCGGCACACCGTGCTCCCGGCAGACGCCCAGCGCCGCCGCGACGTCCGCCGCGTCCCGGGGCGCGACGACCGCCCGCGGCACCCGCCGGTAGTTCGACGCGTCCATGGTCACCAGCGCCCGGTCCGCCGTACTGCCCGACACCTCTCCGCGTACGGCCGCCGTCAAGGCCCGTACCAGCTCCCGGTCCGCCGTTCCTGTCCCTGTCTCCCTCTGCGCACGCTCAGCCATACCCCTCAGCCTGCCCCGCGGGACGCCGGGTGATGGCCTGCGACGCCCGGCCCTCCCCCGGCACGCCACCCGGCCCGTCCTCGGACACTCCTGTCTCAACGGCTGGACTCCGGTCAGAATGCGGCGGCGCGACGGATTAGGCTGCGCACGTGGCTGATATCCAGATTCCCGCTGACATCAAGCCCGCCGACGGTCGCTTCGGCGCGGGCCCCTCCAAGGTGCGTACGGAGGCGGTCGACGCGCTGGCCGCCACCGGAACCTCCCTCCTCGGCACCTCCCACCGCCAGGCACCGGTGAAGAACCTGGTCGGCAAGGTGCGCGAGGGCGTCCGCGACCTCTTCCAGCTCCCCGAGGGCTACGAGGTCGTGCTCGGCAACGGCGGCTCCACCGCGTTCTGGGACATCGCGACGCACGGTCTGATCGAGCGCAAGTCCCAGCACCTCACGTTCGGTGAGTTCTCCTCCAAGTTCGCCAAGGCCAGCAAGCTCGCGCCCTGGCTGGAGGAGCCCACCGTCATCTCCTCCGACCCCGGTACGCACCCGGAGGCGCGGGCGGAGGAGGGCGTGGACGTCTACGCCTTCACCCACAACGAGACCTCCACCGGTGTCGCCATGCCCATCAAGCGGGTGGCGGGCGCCGACGAGGGCTCGCTCGTGCTGGTGGACGCCACCTCCGGCGCCGGCGGCCTCCCGGTCGACGTCTCCGAGACGGACGTCTACTACTTCGCCCCGCAGAAGTCCTTCGCCTCCGACGGCGGCCTGTGGATCGGCGTCTTCTCCCCCGCCGCCCTGGAGCGCGCCCGCGCCGTCCACGCCTCCGGCCGGCACGTGCCCGAGTTCTTCTCCCTCCCCACGGCGATCGACAACTCCCTCAAGAACCAGACGTACAACACCCCGGCCCTCGCCACCCTCTTCCTGCTCAACGAGCAGCTGGAGTGGCTGAACGGCCAGGGCGGTCTGGACTGGGCGGTCCGCCGCACGGCGACCTCCTCGCGCACCCTGTACGGCTGGGCCGAGGACTCCAAGTACGCCACCCCGTTCGTCACCGACCCGGCCAAGCGCTCGCAGGTCATCGGCACGATCGACTTCAACGACGACGTGGACGCCGCGGCCGTCGCCAAGGCGCTGCGCGCCAACGGCATCGTCGACACCGAGCCGTACCGCAAGCTCGGCCGCAACCAGCTGCGCATCGCGATGTTCCCGGCCATCGACCCGGCCGACGTCGAGGCCCTGACGAACTGCATCGACTACGTCATCGAGAAGCTGTGACCAGCCGCCTCCACTGACACCCTCACGGGCCCCGGCGAAACGATCGCCGGGGCCCGTGGCCGTCCCACGACACCGTCCGCGCTCAGCGGCGGCCGCGGCGGCGGACGGCCAGGATCGCGGCGATCGCGATGCCGATGACGATGACGCCGGTGACGGCCGGGCTGCTCTTCTCCGAGTCGCCGGAGCCGGAGTCGGAGGAGTCGCCGGAGCCGCCCGGGCTCTTGTCACCGCCAGGGGTGGCGGAGCCGTCGTCGGAGACCGAGTCCGGGAGCTGCTCGCCGCTCAGGCCGACCGGCTTCACCTGGCTGTCCCTGCCCTCCGACCCGAACATCAGGAACCGCCCGTCCGGCGTGAACGTCACCGACTCGCCCTGTCCCTGGAACGGCACGCCGATGGATCCGATGTCGTCCTTCGGGCGGCCGTCCCGCCAGTGGTACATCCGGCCGCCGAAGTAGCTGCGCAGCATCAGCCGGCTGCCGTCCGGCGAGAACGCCCCGTCGGTGACCCACATGTCGATGCCGGAGACGCGCCGGAAGACGTTCGGCCCGGACGTGCTCAGCCGTTCGGGCCCGGCGTAGAGCGCGGCGCCCCCGTCCTCCTTCTTGGACACGAGGTAGACCCGCCCGGTCTTCGGGTGGACCATCATCGCCTCGGCGTTCCGCGGCCCGTCGGCGTACGTCACGTCGTACTGGGTGGCCGTCACCGTCTGGTCGCGCAACTGCTTCGGCTCCGGGAAGCGGTAGATCCAGACGTGGTCCCAGGAACCGTCGAGGTTGTCGCCGATGTCGCCGACGTACAGGTCACCGTCCGCGCCGACCGATATCGCCTCCACGTCGCGCGGGTCGCCGACGCCGCGCATCGTGACGGTCGCGACCGTCCGCCCGGTCCGCGAGTCCACGGCGTAGACGTACGGCCCGTCGTCGCTGTCGTTGTGCGTCCAGTAGACGCCGGGGTGCGCGCGGCTGGCGGCCAGGCCGCTGGACTCGGTGATCCGCGGGTCCTTGATCGTGAACGGCTCCGGGTCACCGCCGGGCGCGGCCACGGCGCCGGCGGCCGACGCGAAGAGCAGTACCCCCGCGGCACCTGCCGCGCACAGAAGCGAACGCATGCCCCCAGCTTCCCATCAGCACCCCGCTCCTCGGGGACGCGTGGCCAGCGTCACGTACCGGCCGGGCCGGCGATCGGCGAAAATGGCCGGATGCGGATCATGTTCGTCGGCGACTCCATGACCATCGGCTCCGCCGGCGACTACACCTGGCGCTACCGCATGTGGCAGCACCTCAACCGGACGTACGGCGGCCCCTACCGCATCGTCGGCCCGCGCGACACGCTCTACGACGTCGCCGCCGCCGCGCCCGTCTCGCCCGACTACGGCGACCCCGCCTTCCCCGAGCGCGCCCGCCGCCACCTCGCCGGCTGGGGCGAGGGCTGGCTGCACATGGCCCCCCTCATCGCCGACACCGTCCGCACCCACAAAGCCGACACGCTGCTCATCTCCCTCGGCCTCATCGACCTCGGCTTCTACACGGACGCGGAGCAGACCGCCGCCAACGCCCGCCGCTTCCTCACGGAGGCCCGTTCCGCGCGGCCGCGCCTCCGCGCCGTGCTCCTCCCCGTCATCCCCAACGTCCGGGCGCTGTCGGACGTTCCGTTCGCCGCCGAGTGCGACCGCTTCAACGAACTCCTGGCGAAGGCCGTCGCCGACCTCTCCACGCCGCAGTCGCCGCTGCTCCTCGCGTCCCCGCCGGCGGACTACGTCCTGGACCGCGACACGTACGACGGCACCCACCCGTCCCCTTCGGGCGAGCACCTGCTCGCCGCGGCGTTCGCCGACGCGATGCACCAGGGCTGGGGCGTGGGCGAGCCGTACCTTCCCGCGGCCCCGTGAGCCCGGACCGGTGCGCTCCGCGGGAGGGCGCCCGGGGGCGGCGGAGGACTTACCTGGCCGTGGACGGCGGCGCCACCGCCTGATCCGCCGCCCTAGGTGGCCCCGGCCACCACCCGCACGACCATCTCCTGCAGCAGCTCCGGCTCGACGAACGGCGCTTCCGCGCAGGGCAGTGACCGCCAGTCGAGCGGCCAGGTGTCCCCGTACAGCGCGGGTACGCCCACGAAAGCCGTGTGCCGTGCGTCCCGCCCCATCACCTCGGCCCCCACCGGCCAGGCGTATGCCGCGGCGGTGCGCGGCGGCAGCAGGAAGTAGGAGTTCCGACCCCGGGTCGAGGCCCGCACGATGGGCCCGGCCCGGAAGTCGGTGAACGCCATCAGCTCGTACGCCACTTGCTCCCCCAACAGGTCCCCGATGCGGATGGCGTCGAAATGGACGCCGACGAGCCGCAGGGCATGCCCTGACGCGGGCAGCCAGGAGGGGACGAAATCGGGTGACATTCGCGAGTTCATGCCGATGACGATTCCTCGCCGCGGTTCACTGTGACCAGTGCCACACGATTGCCGTGCACGACGGTGCACTTCAGGGAGGTAGCTGTGCACTCACGTGAGAACGGCTCGGGTAACTCGAAGGCATTCGGCGCGTTGTTGCGCTTCCACCGGGAGCGGACCGGCCTGTCGCAGGAGGCCCTCGGGCGCCGCGTGGGCTATTCCAAATCCCAAGTAGCCATGGTGGAGCGCGGAGAGCGGCCGCCCAAAGGCCACTTCGTGTCCGTCGCGGACGAGACGTTGGGTGCACAAGGTGCACTTCTTGCAGTGGCAGAGCAATTGCGCACCAGCCACATGCCGTCCTGGTTCGACGAGTACGCGGCCGAAGAAGCAAAGGCCGTCGCCGTCCACACTTACGCGAATCACGTTATGGCGGGCCTGTTGCAGACCGAGGCGTACGCTCGCGCGGTCTTCGGTTGTCACTGCCCGCCGCTGGACGACGAAACCGTCGAAGGAAGGGTCGCGGACCGCCTGGAACGCCAGAAGCTGTTTCACCGCAAGCCCGTGCCCATCATCAGCATGGTGCTGGAGCAGGTCGCGATCACCCGACCACTCGGCGGGCCGGGCGTCCTCCGAGAGCAACTCCGTCATCTGCTCGACGTCGCACGGCTGCGGCACGTCGAGATTCAGGTCATGCCGACGGACCGTTGGACACATGGCGGACTGGACGGGCCGATGATCCTGCTGGAAACGGACGAGCACCGACAGCTCGCCTACATCGAAGGGCAGGACGGTGGCTACTTCGTGAGCGAGCAGGCTCAACTCGGTAACCTGCTCAGCAAATATGGCATTCTGCGAGCTCAGGCCCTCACTCCCGAGGAGTCCGCCGAACTCATCGAACAGGTGGCACGAGGACTATGAGCACCGACCTGCAGTGGTTCAAAAGCTCGTACAGCGGCACCCAGGGCGAATGTGTCGAGGTCGCTGTCGAATGGATCAAGTCCAGCTACAGCGGCAGTCAGGGTGGCGATTGCGTGGAGGTGGCCGTCACCCCCTCCGTCGTCCACGTTCGGGACTCCAAAGACATAGCGCGGCCCGGCGTTACCGTGTCCCCCGACGCGTGGGACAGCTTCACGTCCTTGATTCGAGTGGACTCCAAGGCGTTGGCTGTGGAGTCATGGAGTACACGCAGCTAGGACGTACGGGGCTCAAGGTCAGCCGGCTCGTGCTCGGCACGATGAATTTCGGGCCGCAGACCGACGAGGCCGAAAGTCACACGATCATGGATGCCGCGCTGGGCGCGGGCGTCAACTTCTTCGACACCGCCAATGTGTACGGCTGGGGCGAGAACAAGGGCCGCACGGAAGAGATCATCGGGTCCTGGTTCGCCAAGGGCAGCGCGCGGCGCGACAAGGTCGTGCTCGCGACGAAGGTCTACGGGAACATGTCGCCGGACGGCGACAGCGTCTGGCCCAACGACGACAAGCTGTCCGCCGTGAACATCCGGCGGGCCGTGGACGCCAGCCTCAAGCGGCTGGGGACGGACCACATCGACCTCTACCAGTTCCACCACGTGGACCGGGCCACGCCGTGGGACGAGATCTGGCAGGCGATCGACGTCCTCGTGCAGCAGGGCAAGATCCTGTACGCGGGTTCCTCGAACCACGCGGGCTGGCACATCGCGCAGGCCAACGAGGCGGCCGCGCGGCGCGGGTCGTACGGGCTGGTCAGCGAGCAGTGCCTGTACAACCTCGCCGAGCGGCGGGCCGAGATGGAGGTCATCCCGGCCGCGCAGGGCTACGGGCTCGGCGTGATCCCGTGGTCGCCGCTGCACGGCGGGCTGCTGGGCGGCGCCATCCGCAAGGAGCAGGCGGGCGGGGGCGGCCGTACCGCTTCCGGGCGGGCCGCCGACACGCTCGCCGACCCCACGGCACGGGCGCAGATCCAGGCGTACGAGGACGCCGTGGACAAGCACGGGCTGGAGCCGGGCGAGGTCGCCCTGGCGTGGCTGCTCACGCGGCCCGGCGTGACCGGGCCGATCGTGGGGCCGCGTACGACGGATCAGCTCGCGTCGGCGCTGCGGGCCGTGGAGCTGACGCTGCCGGACGAGCTGCTGCGGTCGCTGGACGAGATCTTCCCCGGCCCTGGCCCGTCCCCGGAGGCCTTCGCCTGGTGAGTGCGGGGGGGGGGGCGGCGCCGCGCCGTTGTCACCGGCGGCGTAGCCGTCACTGCACGGCGGCCGCCACGATGACGACGATCAGGAGTACGGCGAGCAGGCCGGACATGATCCGGTTACGGGTTTTGGGGTCCACCCTTCGAGCGTAACCGGACTGCGGGGCGGGCCCGCAGCCAGTACCGGCGTCCGCCCGGCTCCTCGGCTCCCCGGCGCGCTCAGCGCCCCAGTGGCCAGGTGGCCACCGTCTCGTAGCGGGGCTGTTCGCCGGGGACGCCGGAGGCGGGCAGGTTGCTGCGGACGAGGGCCAGGTCGGACACCGTCCACTCGGCGCTCCCGTATGCGGTGAGCGCGTCGACGAAGGGGACGAGGTCCAGGCGGGCCTCGCCGCCGCGGGCGCGGGCGAGGGTGAGGTGCGGGGTGTAGGGGCGGTGCTCGTCCATGTCCACGCCGGCCCGGCGCGCCGCGGCCCCCGCGGCGTCCGCCAGGTACCGCATCGGCTCCAGGCCGCCCGCCGCGCCCGCCCACAGCACCTTGTGGTCGAACCGGCCGCCGCCGCTGATCCGCAGCGGGAACGGACGGTGCCGGTGGGCGGCGCGGGCCAGCCGGGTGTGCAGCTCGGGGAGGAGGCCGTCGGCCACCTCCCCGTAGAAGGCGAGCGTGAAATGCCAGCCCGCGTGCCCGGTCCAACGAAGCCGCTCCGCGCCGGGCAGCCGGCGCAGGTCCGCGGTCTCCGCGGCCAGTTCGTCGATCACCGCCTGCGGCGGAAGAACCGCTGCGAAGAGTCTCATGCGGCCATTCTGGCGTGCGCGGTCGCGCCGTGGTTGCGCGCAGTTCCCCGCGTCCCTGAGGGCAACGGCAGCTCGGCCGTACGAGCTCCCTCCCAAGGTTGCTCGGGCAAGGGGAACCCCCATACTCTCGCCACGACGCCAGCAGAAGGAACGGCCATGCCGCCCACTGGACGTGGAGATCGACGAGGAGGTCCGGAAGCCCTCGTCGCCTGACCGTCTCCAGAAGGAAGGTCGCTCGTGACCACCGCCGCTGTCCCTCCCGCCGGGTCGCCCGTCCCCCGCCCGGCCCAGACTCCCGACGCGCTCAGAGAGGCTCTCGCCGTCGTCGCCCCCGATCGGCTCGACGAAATGGCGGCGAGCAAGGACGAGGCTTTCGCCCAAGCCGTCGAACAGCAATCCCTCACCCCGGTACGGGCATGGGTCCTCACCTGGGCCCGGGACATCGAGATCGCCCGCCGCCCCGACCTCGCCGCCCGCTACCAGCACGCCAACAGCCACCTTGAGGACGAGGACCCGGACACCGCCCGGAAGGCTCTCGAAGAACTCACCGCCGTGCTCGATGAAGCACTGGCGGAGGTACGTCGGTGAGCTGGAGGTGGGAGTACGCCTTCGGCGCTGAGCAGGCGTCCCACACAGCACCGCCGGAGTTCGTCACCGAGGTGGAGAAGAAGGTCGCGGAGGTGGTGCGGATGTGCGAGGCGAAGTACCTGGACGGCACCCTCCACCAGGACGCCAGCTCCAGGGGCGGCGACATCACCGTCCGCGGGGGGATGTTCCGGTATCAGATCGTCGTCCGCCGCGAACGGGTCTACATCGTCCAGGTCACCTATCTCGGCTTCTGACCGACGGTCCCCGCGCCCCCGGAGGGGCGCGGGAAGGCGGTGGTCAGGCGGCTGTCGCGACCTGGTCCGGGGTGGCGGGGTGGCGCGGGACGAACGCGACGTGCTGGTGGCCCCGGCGGAGGTCGATCTTCAGGCGCAGGCCACCCGCGCGGGCCAGGAAGAGTCCGACCCCCACCGCCGCCAAGGCGGAGATCGCGCCGCCGGTGAGGAAGCCGATTCGGGCGCCGTACGCGTCGGTGACCCAGCCGACGAGCGGTGCGCCCAGCGGCGTACCGCCCATGAAGACCATCATGAACAGGCTCATCACGCGGCCGCGCATGGCCGGGTCGGTGGCCAGCTGGACGCTGGAGTTGGCGGTGACGTTGATCGTCAGGCCGCACATGCCGATCGGGACCAGCAGGAGCGCGTACAGCCAGAACGCCGGGGAGAGCGCGGCGGCGATCTCCAGGACGCCGAAGAGCAGCGCCGCGCCGACGAGGAGCCGGAGGCGGGAGGTGCCGCGCCGCGCCGCGAGCAGCGCGCCGGCCAGCGAACCGGCCGCCATGAGCGTGTTGAGCAGGCCGTACGTGCCGGCGCCCGAGTGGTAGACCTTGTCCACGAAGGCGGTCAGCCAGATCGGGAAGTTGAACCCGAAGGTGCCGATGAAGCCGACCAGGACGATCGGCCAGATCAGGTCCGGGCGGCCGGCGACGTAGCGGAGGCCCTCGCGGAGCTGGCCCTTGCCGCGCGGCACCTGCTTCCCCGGGTACAGCTCGGCCGGCCGCATCATCAGCAGGCCGATGATCGGCGCGATGAAGGACAGGCCGTTGAGCATGAAGGCCCAGCCGCTGCCGACGGCGGTGATCAGTACACCGGCGACGGCGGGGCCGACCAGCCGCGCCGACTGGAAGTTCGCGGAGTTCAGGCTGACGGCGTTGCGCAGGTCGTCGGGGCCGACCATCTCCGAGACGAAGGACTGCCGGGCCGGGTTGTCGACGACCGTGACCAGGCCGAGCAGGAAGGCGACGAGGTAGACGTGCCAGACCTGGACCTGTCCGGTCAGGGTCAGTACCGCGAGGGCGAGTCCCGTGAGGCCCATCGCGGACTGGGTGAGCAGCAGCAGCTTGCGCTTGGCCAGCCGGTCGGCGATGACGCCGCCGTACAGGCCGAAGAGCAGCATCGGGAGGAACTGGAGCGCGGTGGTGATGCCGACCGCGGTGGAGGAGCCGGTCAGGCTCAGCACCAGCCAGTCCTGGGCGATGCGCTGCATCCAGGTGCCGGTGTTGGAGACGACCTGGCCGGTCGCGAAGAGACGGTAGTTGCGTATGCGCAGCGAGCTGAAGGTGCCCTTGCGCGGCTTGTCGGCAGCCGCGGCGGGTTCCGCGGGGGCGTGGGCAGCGCCGGTCCCGCGGTCGTCGGGGTCAGGTGCGGGGGCGGAATCTGTTCCGGATCCCGTACTCAAGTGGGTTCGCCTCCTCGGCGGTCGGTGGCTCTGTCACGGTGCGCACAGGCGGCTCCGGCGGCTGCGGCTCGTCCTTCTCGGCCCGGTGCTGCGCGCTAGAGGTGCGCGAGCTTCTCCAGTACGGGAGCGGCGGCGCGCAGCGCCTCCCACTCGTCGTCGTCCAGGCCCGAGGCCAGCTCGGCCAGCCAGACGTTGCGCTTGCGGCGGCTCTCTTCGAGCATTTCCTCCGCCTGCTCCGTCTGCATGACGACCTTCTGACGCCGGTCGTCGGGGTGCGGCTCCAGCCGGACCAGCCCCTTGGCTTCGAGCATCGCCACGATGCGGGTCATCGACGGCGGCTGGACGTGCTCCTTGCGGGCCAGCTCGCCGGGGGTGGCGGTGCCGCAGCGCGCGAGGGTGCCCAGCACCGACATCTCGGTGGGGCTCAGCGATTCGTCGACCCGCTGGTGCTTGATCCGGCGGGACAGGCGCATGACGGCGGACCGCAGCGCGTTCACGGCGGCAGCGTCGGCGCCGAGGGACAGTTCCGGCATGTTTGTTAGCGTAACTCATTACTCTGGCTAAAGAAAGCCGGGGAACGCCGGACTGTATGTATCACCCAAACGAGTGAGAGGGTGGCGGAAAGTGACGCGCCAGAACGGGCCGGACGTGGAACGTTGACCGCATGGGATCGAGAGTGCTCAGCCTGCGCGTCGACGGTGAGCTGCTGGAGCGCATCGGACAGCACGCGGCCAAACGCGGCATGAGCGTCCAGGATTACGTGATCCGGACGCTCATGCGCGAGGACTTCGACGAACGCTTCAAGACGTCGGTCGAGGAGACGGAGCGGTTCTACGCCGCTCCGCCGATATAGCGGAGCGGCACCGCTCCCGTGGATTCGGTCGACGGACCCCGGTGACTACTTCAGGCCGAGCGCCTGCTCGATCGGGTTGAGCAGGAAGTAGACCAGGAAGCAGAGGCCGACGACGTTCAGCAGCCACGGGACCTGCCGGAACCGGCCGGTCGCGGCGCGCAGCAGGATGAAGGCCACGACACCGATACCGATACCGGTGGTGATGCTGTACGTGAACGGCATCGAGACGATCGTCAGGAACGCCGGGATGCCGACCGTGAAGTCGCTCCAGTCGATCTCGCGGACGTTGGACGACATGATCAGGAATCCGACGACGAGCAGGGCGGGGGTCGCGGCCTGCGACGGCACCACCGTGGCGAGCGGGTTGAAGATCAGTGTGAGCAGGAAGAGCCCGCCGGTCACGACGTTCGCCAGGCCCGTACGGGCGCCCTCGCCGACGCCGGCGGTGGATTCAACAAAGCAGGTGTTGGCCGAGCAGGAGCCGAGGCCGCCGCCCGCGACGCCGATGCCGTCCAGCATCAGGATCCGGCCCATGCGCGGCAGCTGGCCGTTCTCGTCGGTCAGGCCGGACTCCTCGCCGACGCCGATGATCGTGCCCATCGCGTCGAAGAAGCCGGAGAGCAGCACGGTGAAGACGAAGAGGCAGCCGGTGAGGATGCCGACCTTCTGAAAGCCGCCGAACAGGCTGATCTGACCGACCAGGCCGAAGTCGGGGGTGCCCACGACCGCGTCCGGGATCTTGGGCACGGCCAGGCCCCAGGCGCTGTCCGGCAGGCCGGCGACGGTGTTGATGATGATCGCGACGATCGTCATGACGACGATGCCGATGAGGATCGCGCCCTTGGTCTTCCGTACGGTCAGCACGAACATCAGCGCCAGGCCGAGCACGAAGACCAGCACCGGCCAGCCCTGGAGCTGGCCGCCGGTGCCCAGGCCCAGCGGCACGGTGGTGTGCGCGGAGTCCGGGTTGCGGCTGACGAAGCCCGAGTCGACCAGGCCGATCAGGCTGATGAAGAGGCCGATGCCGATGGCGATGGCGCGGCGCAGCCCGTTGGGGATCGCGTCCATGACGCGCTGCCGCAGGCCCGAGGCGACCAGGATCATCAGCACGATGCCGGCCCAGACGACCATGCCCATCGCGTCCGGCCAGGTCATCTGGGGCGCGAGCTGGAGCGAGACCAGCGCGTTGATGCCCAGTCCGGCGGCGAGCGCGATGGGGACGTTGCCGATGAGGCCCATCAGGACGGTGGTCAGGCCGGCCATCAGCGCGGTGGCGGTGACCAGCTGGGCGTTGTCCAGGTGGTGCCCGTTCATGTCCTGCCCGCCGGCCAGGATGATCGGGTTCAGGATCACGATGTAGGCCATCGCGAAGAAGGTGGCCAGACCGCCGCGCACCTCACGGGCGACCGTGGAGCGGCGTTCGGAGATCTGGAAGAACCGGTCGAGACCGTTCTTGGGCTCGGGCGTGGCGCCGGAGGGGGAATCGGCGTCGGCCCGGGTGGTGGCCGGGGTGGGCATCGGTGAAGACCTCAGTGGTACGGGCCTGGGGAGGCGTGGGCGGCCCGGTTCCCGGACCACACAGACGATCGGATCAGTTTTGTTCTATCAGACGAGAGAAACCGGTCAGATCCGGAAAGGTTCAGTATGAATAAACAAATCGATGATCGCTATCTCCGCGCGTAGACCCTTGCGCCGCAAGGCCGGAACCGGGTTCCGACACGGTGCGGCGAGTGCCGGGGACGGTCGGCGGAGCGGCCCGCCGTAAGCTTGCTGGTATGTGGAAGAAGTCCGAACTGCGCGAGGCCCCCGCTCCCCTGGAAGGGCCCGTCGTCGCCACCATCACCGGCGGCACCGTCATCTGGTTCGTGCTCTTCCTCGCCCAGCTGCCGTTCTACGGCTGGTTCGACGACCGGGGCACCACCTGGTGGGTCTGGACCTGTCTGGCCGGCGGCGGCCTCGGCCTGCTCGGCGTCTGGTACGTCCGCCGGCGCGACGCCGCGATCAAGCGCGACGCGGCATTCAAGCGCGACGCGGCGGCGAAGCGCGACGGGGGCCGGGCCGCACCCGGCGCCTGACCCCCGGCCGTTCCGTTCGGCTCCCGTCAGTCGAACCAGCGCGCCCGCGCCAGCTCCTCCGTACGGGTCGGATCCTCCAGCAGCGCCGCCACCTCGAAGCGGCGCGGCCACTGCCCGGTGGCCCAGGCCAGCCCGGCCGCCACGCCCTCGAACGTGGCCGCGTGCACCGTGCCGTCGGCCGCGCGCCGCCAGTCCAGCTCGGTCTCCCCGGCGTCCGCGGCCACCAGCAGTTCGTCGTGCTCCACGTACGTACCGGGCGTGTCGGGGCCCAGCAGCACGCGCACCGCGTCCGGCACCTCGCGCTCCGTGCCCTCGCTCCGCACGTCGGCGGTGCACTCCTCGCTCAGGCGGCGTACCTGCAGCAGCTCGGCCAGCGCGGCGGCGCGGTCCGGGCTGACCGGCAGCAGCGGCCGGTCGCCGGCCAGCGGCAGCAGATCGGGCGCGTCCGCGATGACCGCGTCGGCCGCGTCCACCACCCGTACCGCGTCCCCCACCACGGCCCGCAGCTCGTCCGGCAGCGTGACCTGTTCGGGGTCCAGCCCGGCCAGCGCGCCGTACAGCGCGTGCAGCTGAGCGGCGCTCACCTCGGCGTCCTCGTCGGCCAGCCGCCCGAGCAGTTCGGCGGCGCCGCCCGGCTCGTCCAGCAGCGCCCCGACCGAGGTCCGTACGCCCAGGGCACGCAGCACCTGCGCGTCGACCTCGCCGGCGTCCGCCGCCTCGTACAGGCCCGCCAGCAGCGGGTCGCCGGCCGCGGAGCGCAGGCCCGCCGGGCGGCGTCCGTCGAGCACGGGGTGGCCGCGCAGCCACCACGCCGTGTACGGGCGCACCGTCTCCGTCGTGCCGTCCGGGAGCAGCACCCGCACCGGGGTGGTCAGCGCGTCCCGCAGCGGCGGCTGCGACAGCATGGCCAGCACCTGCGGCCAGGCGTCGTCGTCGACCAGGTCCAGGTCGCGGACGGCGATGATCTCGGTGGCGACCGGGGGTACGGGGGTCTCGGGCAGCCCGTCGAGGGCGTCCTCGCACCACACGTCCACCGCGTCCAGCAGGCCGACGTCGTCCGGCTCGGCGAAGTCGCCGTCCCGGGGCTCCAGCTCGTCCGGGTCCAGGACCACGTCCTGGGCGCGGACCAGCGCGAAGTCCGCCAGCACGCCGACCGCGGTCAGCGGCTGCTCGCCCCAGCGGGCCGCCAGCTCCGCGTCCACGCAGGCCAGTTCGCCGTCCCGGATGACGCGCTCGAAGGCGCTGCCCGGATAGACCAGTTCGCCTGCGGGGGCGGGCTCGCCGTCCTCGTCGGGCAGGGCCAGCGCGCCCAGCCACGGCTCGTCGCCCGGTGCCAGCCCCGCGTCGCGGACCAGCCCGAGCACCGCCTCGGCCAACTCCTCGCCCGCCAGCGCACCGCCGGGGCCGTCCGCCGCCTCCTCGGCGAAGACGTCGTACTCGTCCTCGGCGTCGTCCAGGGAGTGCGCGACCGCCGCGCGCACCTGAGGGGTCGTCAGGACGGCGCGCGGCGTGGCGGGCACCGCGCCCAGCTTCTCCAGCAGCGGGTGGACCGCGTCCGGGTGCGCGACCTTCAGGCCCAGCCGGGCCAGGGTGCGGTGCCGGGACGCCGTTTCCGCGCCCTCCTCCCGAAGGGGCAGCAGCACCTGGCGGGGGCCGATCGTCGTCCGGACTCCACCGCTCTCCTCGGCCGGCCCGCCCGCGAGCGGTACGGGGAGCCCGCTCAGCCGGTCCGGGTCGGTGCCGGCCAGCGAGGCGTACAGCCGCCGCCACCAGGCCGGCGCGCGCTCCACCCCGGCCAGCCGGTCGACGACCTCGCCCAGCGGCACCCGGGCCACGCTCAGCGCACGCAGCTCGGGCCGGCGCTCCAGGCCTGCGGGGAGCAGGCTGGGGAACAGCTCGGCCAGGACGGCGACGGTCTCGGCGCCCGCGCCCTCCACCAGTTCGGCCTCGACGGGGCGCAGCACGTACGGCCCGTCGGCCTCGGCAGCGGCCGGTTCGTCAACCTCCGGCCAGGTGCCGAGCCCGCGGGCGGCCTCGCGGCGCACCGCGGCGCCCGTGCCGGCGCCGGGCAGGAACGGGATCCGCGGCAGCCGCTCCAGCACCAGGCGGCGCAGCTCGCCGTCCAGGCCGCCCTTGCCCAGCGGCCCCGGCACCAGGTCCAGGGTGGAGACGGAGGCCGGCTCCCAGTCCCGGAGCAGCGCGGCGTAGGTGTCGGCGGCACGCTCGGCGACGAAGTCCGCGAGCGGCCCCGGCGCGACGTGTCGGCGGGTCGGCTCCAGCGGCAGCGACGCGATGAGCAGCGCGGGCAGGCCCAGCGGCTCGTCGGTGGGGGTCGGCGCGTGCACGACGGGCGCGGTGGCCGGGCGTACCGGCTCGCCCTCGGCGTTCACCGGCACCGCCCAGGTCACCGACCAGGCGGGCCGCAGCCGTTCCTCGACGGGGCGGTCACCCAGCAATGCCGGGTCCAGGGGGCCGGCGTCGGACGCGACGCGCCAGCGCACCGTGCCGCGCACGCTGTCCTCGACCACGACGTACGGGCCGTCCGCGCCGCGCCGCAGCGTGCGGACGCCCTCGGCCGTCTCGATGACGACCTCGCTCAGGCCCGGCAGGGTCAGCAGCAGCGCGTCGTCGGCGGCGGCCAGCAGGCGGTGCGTCAGATCCTCGGCCGCGCCGTCCCGCAGCGGCAGCACGACCGCCGTGTCGTACCCCTCGGGGGCCGTGCCCTCGGCGGGCAGCGGCAGCCGCAGCAGCGGCACGTGGCCGTCGCGGCGGCGCAGTTCGTTGCCCAGGCCCGGGCTGTGGGCCGCCACGTCCAGGGCCATCGAGCGCGCCTCGGCCAGCGACCAGCGCACGCCGCCGGTCCGGCCGACCACCGCCGGTTCGTCGGTCACGGCCAGCACGGCGGCGAAGCCGACGCCGAAGCGGCCGACCGCGCCCGCCGCCGCGTCGCCGTCCCGCTTTGCGGAGGCGCGCAGGGTGGACAGCGACTCGACACCCGTGGCGTCCAGCGGCGCGCCGGTGTTGGAGGCCACCAGGACCGCGTGCGCGCCGTCCTCGCCGGGGTGCAGCGTCAGCCGCAGCCGACCGGGCACGCGCGCGCGGGCCGCCGCGTCGGCCGCGTTCTGGGCCAGTTCGACCACGAGCCGGTCGCGGTACCCGCCGAGCGCGAGGTCCTCCTCGGCATTGGCGTCCTCGCGGAACCGGGCCGGGGAGCCGGCCCAGGCGTCCAGCACGCCCCGCCGCAACCGCGCGGCTCCGAAGGGGTCCGCGCCATCGACGGGGTTCTGGACGGTCGCCCTACGGCTCACGGCTGCTCCCTCACACCCAGCTTCCCGCCCCGCGGGGCGGCTTCGCGTGCCATTCTTCCGCCTCGGGTGCCCCGCGAACGGCCGGGGTACGACACGCCCCGATCGACGGGGCGAGAACGAGAGGGCTCGCACCCGGCGTACCCAAGGGCACGGGGTGCTCCGGCGTACGCCGAGTGGGCCGCAGGGCGCGCGTGTACCGGGATGCGCTCCGAGATGCGGCTGCGCGGCCCGGAATTCGAACTCCGGCCGCGGCTGCGGCTGCGGCGGCGGCTCGGCGTACGGCAACCCCGGCCCCGTGCCCGTGCGGGCGGCGGGCCGTCGCTCCCGCGGATCAGCCGTGGCCGCCCGCGGGTCAGCTGTGGCCGAGCTCTTCGGCCGGTTCGCCTTCCGAGACGGAGCCGCCGGTGCGGTCCGGGCGGAGCGGCATCGGCTCGACGACGGTCTCGTCGATGACCGGCGGGGCCGGGCGCGGCGGCTTGGGCATCACGGCAGCCTCGGAGTGCCCCCCGCAGCCGTACGCCAGCGAGACGACCCGGCCGTCCGCCGGGGAGAACTCGTTCGCGCAGACGCCGAAGGCCTGCCGCAGGGATCCGGCCAGCGGTACGAGGAAGCCGCAGCTCATGCACGCGGCGGGGGCGGCCTGCGCCATCGGGGTCTTGGCGCCGTACGCCTCCTCCCAACGGTCCGCCGCCGTGTGCAGGCCGTACCGGGAGAGCACCCGGGCGCGGCCCATGCCCAGCTCCTCGGCGACCGCGGCGATGGAACCGCGGGCGGGCGCCGTGGACTGGTGCGCGGGGGTGCCGGCGACCACGTCGGCGTCCTCGGCCTCGGCCAGCTCCGCGAGCGGCCCCTGGCGGGCCTCGGTGGTCTCCGCGGCGCTCGCGGCAGCCTCGGTGCCGGCGCCGGGCGCGGTCCGCGCGGCGCGTGCCGCGTCGGCGCGGTCCGCCGCCGTCGGGCCGGTCGCGTCCGCGTCCGGTGAGCCGGGGGCCACGGCCGGGACGCCCACGCCGCCGTTGTCGCCGAACGTCTCGTCGGCCGCGAACCCGGGCTCCAGCCGCAGGTCCTCGGACTCGGTGGGCAGCAGATCGCCCGGGCCCATGTCGCCGGGGCGCAGCCGCTCGCTCCACGGCACCCATTCGGGGGCCAGCAGCGCGTCGGGGCCGGGCAGCAGCACCGACTCGTCGAGCGTGACGACCTTGGCGCGGGAGGCGCGGGCGACGGTGACGGCCCAGCGCCAACCTCGGTACCCGGGCTCCTTGCATTCGAACAGATGAGTGACGACGCGGTCCCCGTCGGCCACTGCGTCGACGTGCTCACCGACCATGCCCGGCAGGGCGGCCTCCTCGGCCGCCCCGCGGGCGAGTTCGACGGCCTCGGCGCAGAGGCGGTCGGGCGTACGGCTTCGCATCGCAGCACTCACAAGAATCGATTCTCTCTTCCACGCCGTCTCACGAGCGCGCCGGCCGGAGCCGTCCTGAACCTGTCCGGACGACCGACGGGCCGGGGCGGGCGGAGCGGACCTGGGGACCGCGTCGACGTCCGCGCCCGATCAGCCCTCCATGAGCAGCGCACCTTCACGAACCATTCTGCGGGATCGAGGCAAGGCGCGCGGACAAGAGCGACCGCCGGTGGCGCGCTACACACGCTACCCCTTCAATCGTGTACGACCCCCCGGCGGGAGCGGCAAATGTCAGCGGCAGCCGCCCGCGGCCCCTCCACCACCCCGTGCCCGCCCGGGAAGGAACCCGCGGAAACTCATGGAAACTGGCATCAGCTGGGCGAGTTGGGGCGCCGATTCGGGCACTATGACGAGGTGGCCGCCGCCAGGGCATCGACCGAAGGCAGCGGCCCGGTCCGTGGCACGGGCCGGGCCGTCGGCCGCGCGAGCCGGGCCGCCGGGGCCGCGGCACGCCGTCCGTTTGCCGCCGTCGGGCGCGCCGTCCGCCGCGCGACGCACGCGCACGGCGCGGGCGAGTCGGGCCTCGGGAAGCTGATCGAGCTGCACGCGGTGAACTCCGCGGGCGACATGCTCATCACCGTCGCGCTCGCCTCGACCGTCTTCTTCGCCGTCCCCACCGACCAGGCGCGCGGCCGGGTGGCCCTGTATCTGGCGGTCACGATGGCCCCGTTCGTGCTCCTCGCGCCCGTCGTGGGGCCGCTGCTGGACCGGGTTCCGCACGGCCGGCGCGCCGCGATGGCCGGGGCGATGCTGGCCCGCGCGGTGCTCGCGCTCGGCATGTCGGGCGCGGTGGCCTCGGGCGGCCTGGAGCTGTACCCGGCCGCGCTCGGCGTGCTGGTGTCCTCCAAGGCGTACGGCGTGGTGCGTTCGGCCGTGGTGCCCCGGCTGCTGCCGCGCCGCTTCTCGCTCGTGAAGGCCAATTCGAGAGTCACCCTGGCCGGGCTGCTGGCTACTGGAGCGGCCGCCCCGCTGGGCGCCGGGCTGTACCTGCTCGGCCCGGCCTGGCCGCTGTACGGCGCGTGCGCGGTGTTCGCCGCAGGCACGTTTCTCTCCTTCTCGTTGCCGCACAAGGTCGACTCGGCGCGCGGCGAGGCACCGGTTCCTCCGGCGGGCCGGCGGACGCGCCCCCGGCCCGGCCTGCGCACGGTCGGCCGGTCCGTCCTGCGCGGTCTCCAGGCGAACTCCGCGCTGCGCGCGCTCTCCGGCTTCCTCATCTTCTTCCTGGCGTTCCTGCTGCGCGAGCACCCGCTGGGCGGGCTGAGCCCGGCGGCGTCGCTCGGACTGGTGGCGGTGGCGGCGGGCGCGGGGAACGCGCTGGGCACGGCGATCGGGGCCTGGCTGCGGGCGCGCGGCCCGGAGGTGATCATCGCGGTGGTGCTGGCGCTGGCCCTCGGCGTGACGGTGGCCGCCGCGCTCCTCTACGCCGTACTGGCCGCGGTGATGGTGACCGCCACCGCGGCGACGGCCGGGCTCTGCCAGGCGCTGGCGAAGCTGTCGCTGGACGCGCTGATCCAGCGGGACGTGCCGGAGACCTTCCGCACGTCCGCCTTCGCCCGGTCCGAGACGCTGCTGCAGCTGTCGTGGGTGGTGGGCGGCGCGCTGGGCATCGCGCTGCCGCTGCACGGCGTGCTCGGCCTCGCCGTGGCCGCCGCCGTGCTGGCCCTGACCGCCGCCACGACCGTACGGGGGCTGCTCGCCGCCGCCCACCGGCACGGCGCGGCGCGCCCCCGCGTGGCGTAACGACCGAGGCGTGCGCATCGCCTCGCATGGCGTAACCCGCTCCACACGGAGCGCCGCGCACCGTACCCCGGCGTCGTGCGGGCCCGGCGGCCAGATAGCCTGCCCGCATGACCGCGTTCTCCTCCTCGCTCCGGGGCAAGGGCCGCCGTGCCGTCGCCGCCGCGGGCGCCGTGTCCCTGGGACTGCTCGTCCTCTCCGCCTGCGACCAGCCCACGCCGCGGGCGACCGTGACCGTCGGCCAGGACTCCGTCACGGCCGAAGCCTCCTGCTACGAGGACGGCAAGACCATCGGCGACCTGACCTCCAAGCAGAAGGCGGAGCAGGCCAAGTTCGAGAAGTGCATGACGGCGAAGCCGGACCAGACGATCACCGTGCACCCCGGTGACAAGGTCCGCCTCGGCGTCGAGCCGGACATGGCCGAGCAGGGCTGGATCGCGATGGCGAACGGCATGCCGGTGACCAGCCTGAGCAAGCAGACCTACACGTCGGTCGAGGGCGACCGGGTCTTCTACAACCAGCAGTCCCAGCAGATGGCGGACTCCGCGACGATCTCGATCATGACGTCCAAGGGCGGCAAGTACACCGGCGTCTGGAACATCAAGCTCAAGCGCGCCGCCTCCTGAACACCTTCGAACCGCCCGGTCACCTGATGCACATCCTGGTCGTCACCGCCGTCCCCGCCGAACGCGACGCGGTCACCGCCGCGACGGCGGAACGGCCCGAGTGCCTCACCCTGCCGGGCGGTTTCGTGTTGCACCGCACCGTGCGGCGCGACTCCGCCGAGGGCCCGTACGCCCTCGACGCCCTCGCCGCCGGCGTGGGACCGGCCGCCGCCGCGGCCGGCACGGCCACCGCGCTGACCGCCGCCGCGCTCCGCGAGCGCCCCTACGACCTCGTGGTCTCGGCCGGCATCGGCGGCGGCTTCGCACCCGGCGCGCCCGTCGGCGCGCTGGTCGTCGCCGAGGAGATCGCGGCCGCCGACCTCGGCGCCGAGTCCCCCGACGGCTTCCTGCCGGTCACCGCGCTCGGCTTCGGCACGGACGCGCACCGCCCGCCCGAAGACCTGGTCGCGGCCGTCGCCGCGGCCACCGGCGCGCTGCCCGGCACCGTCCTCACCGGTTCCACCGTCACCGGCAGCACGGCCCGTGCCGCGGAGCTGCTGGCCCGCCACCCGCGGGCGCTCGCCGAGGCGATGGAGGGCTTCGGCGTCGCCGAGGCCGCCACGGCGCACGGCGTGCCGGTGCTGGAACTCCGTACGATCTCCAACCCCGTCGGCCCGCGGGACCGCGCCGCCTGGCGGATCGGGGAGGCGCTCGCCGCCCTCACCGCCGCCTTCGCCGATCTGCCGCGAGCCCTGTCCTCAAGGAGCACGCCATGAGCCAGGCGCTCAAGATCGCGTTTTCGCCCTGCCCGAACGACACCTTCGTCTTCCACGCCTGGGCACACGGCAAGGTCCCCGGCGCCCCCGCGCCGGAGGTCACCTTCGCGGACATCGACCTCACCAACGGCATGGCCGAGCGCGGCGAGCTGGACGTGCTGAAGGTGTCCTACGCCGAACTGCCCTGGGTCCTGGACGAGTACGCGCTGCTGCCCTGCGGCGGCGCGCTCGGCCGCGGCTGCGGCCCGCTGGTGCTGACCAAGGACGCGGCCGCCCCGGCGGACCTCAAGGGCCGTACGGTCGCCGTGCCGAGCGAGCGCTCCACCGCGTACCTGCTCTTCCGGCTGTGGGCCGCCGACCAGGTGCCCGGCGGCGTGGGCGAGGTCCGCGTCATGCCGTTCGACGAGATCATGCCCGCCGTGCGGGACGGGCTCGTCGACGCCGGACTCGTCATCCACGAGGCCCGCTTCACGTACCAGAACTTCGGCCTGACCTGCCTGGCCGACATGGGCGAGCACTGGGAGACCACGACCGGGCTGCCGATCCCGCTCGGCGCGATCATCGCCAAGCGGTCGCTGGGCGAGGAGGCGCTGCGCGAGCTGGCCCGCACGATCACCACGTCCGTACGCATGGCGTGGGACGACCCGGAGGCTTCGCGCGCCTACGTCCTGGAGCACGCGCAGGAGATGGACCCGGCCGTCGCCGATCAGCACATCGGGCTGTACGTGAACGAGTTCAGCGCCGACCTGGGCGAGGACGGCTACGCGGCGGTGCGCGGGCTGCTCACCCGCGCCGCGGCCGAAGGGCTCGTACCGCCCCTCGGCCCGGACGCGCTGAAGTTCGTATGACGGCCGGCCCCCGCGGGACCTCCCGCGGGGGTGCTTCCGGACGGCCGGTGCGCCGGCCTCAGACGTCCAGCTGGTCGGCGACCGCGCGCAGCATGCCGGCGATCTTGCCGCCGTGCGCCTTGTCGGGGTAGCGCCCGCGCTCCAGCTGCTGGGCGACGCCTTCCAGGAGCGTGGTGAGGTCCTGCACGATCGAGGCCAGCTCGTCGGGCTTGCGCCGCTGGGCCGCCGCGACGGAGGGTGCGGGGTCGAGGAGGGTCACCGAAAGTGCCTGGTCACCACGCTGGCCGGCCACGACGCCGAATTCGACGCGCTGGCCCGGCTTGAGTGCGTCCACGCCGGCGGGCAGCACCGAAGAGTGCACGAAGACGTCACCGCCGTCGTCGCGGGAGAGAAAGCCGAAGCCCTTCTCGCTGTTGAACCACTTGACCTTGCCGGTAGGCACGTCTGTCCTCGTCCTCGTACTCGTCGGGAAAGAATGGGGTAGCTGCGCACACAACAGCTCTGGATAGCAATGCAGCGGGTCTGCAGACCCGCCGGCACCAAGGCTAATGGTCCGGGGCCGGGTGACAAGACGTCGCCGGGTGGTTCCTCACCGCTTCCGAGCGGGGACTTACCCTGGTCGTGTGTCTGACAATCCTCCCGTCCGGGGTGCGACCCCGGCGATCGCCGAAGGTCCGCGCGCCGGGGACGCCCTGGTCCGGATCGGCGCGATCGTGTTCCTTATTGGCGCCTTCGCCACGCTCGCGACGATGGCACCGCTTTTCCTCGGTTCCGACCCGTTGCCGCCGGTCTTCTACTGGGTCTGCATGCTCATGGGCGCGGGCTTCCTGATCGCCGCCGCCGGAGTGCTGCGCTCGATCGCCGCCCAGCGGCGGCAGGCCCGCGAGGCGTCGGCTCAGCCGCGCGGGGCGTCCGCGAGGTAGCCCTCCAGCCACGCCGGGAAGGCGGTCAGGCCGGGCAGGACGACGTCCGCGCCGGCCGCCCGCAGCTCCTCCTCGGAGCACGGCCCGGTGGCCACCGCGACCGAGAGCGCGCCCGCGGCGCGGGCACCGCGCACGTCGCCGGTGTGGTCGCCGACGTAGACGCTCGCGCCGTACTCCCGCAGCGCTTCCGCCTTCCCCTCCGCCCACAGCGAGCCGACGACCGCGTCGGCGTTGATGTCCAGGTGCTTCAGGTGCAGCTTGGCGTTGGGCTCGTACTTGGCGGTGACGACGATGGCGCGCCCGCCCAGGCGCTGCACGCCGGCGATCGCCTCCCGGGCGCCCGCCATCGCGAGCGTGCCGGTGATGGCGTGCTCGGGGTAGAGCGCGCGGTAACGGTCGGCGATCTCGGCGACCCGCTCCTCGGGGAACCAGTTGCGGATCTCCTGCTCCAGCGGGGGCCCGAGCCGGGTGGTCACGAGGTCGGTGTCGATGTACGTCCCGGTGGCCGCGGAGAGCGCCTCGTAGGCGTCCTTGATGCCGGGACGGGAGTCGATCAGGGTCATGTCGAGGTCGAAGCCGACCGTCACAGTATGCGTGGGCATGACACCCATTGTGCCTCTGGCCCTCGGCGCCACGATCCGTACACTTAGCGTGGCCTTACCTGCATCCTCCGTAGGCGTACGCTCCCCTCCCCCACGCGTGTAACCACCCCTCTGCACACTGGCTCCCGCGGAAGGGAACCGATGTCAGTCGCCCCGGTCGGCAGCCCCCGAGCCCCTCTCACCCGACGCCGCCTCTGCCGGACCGCCGCAGCGGTGCTCGCGCTGCTGCTCGCGGTGGCCCTCTCCCTCGCGGTGGGCAACCGCGCGATCGCGCCCCGCGAGGTGCTCGACGCGCTGTTCCACGGCGGCGACACCGAGGCGGCGCAGATCGTGCTCTTCCTGCGGCTGCCGCGCACCCTCGTCGGGCTGCTGGTCGGCGCCGCGCTCGCGCTGGCCGGCACGGCGATGCAGGGCCTCACCCGCAATCCGATCGCCGACCCCGGCGTCCTCGGCATCAGCCAGGGCGCCTCGGCCGCTGTGGTCCTGGCCATCGCCTTCGCGGGCGTGCACTCGCTCTCCGGCTACGTCGGCGTCGCGTTCGTGGGCGCCGCGCTCGCGGCCGTCTTCGTGTACGCCGTCGCCGCGCGCGGCCGCGGCGGTGCCACCCCCGTCAAGCTCGCGCTGGCCGGCGCCGCGATCAACGCGCTGCTGGTCGCGGTCACCATGGCGGTGCTGACGACCAGGGCGGCAGCGCTGGACGAGTTCCGCTTCTGGCAGGTCGGCTCGCTGACCGGCCGGGACGCCGCCGTGGCGTTACGGATCTGGCCGTTCCTGATGGTGGGCGCCGTGCTGGTGATCGCCGTCGCGCGCGGCCTGGACGCCCTGGCGCTCGGCGAGGACGTCGCGAAGGGGCTGGGCCAGAAGGTCGCCACCGTACGGATCGTGGGCGGGCTCGGCGCCGCCCTGCTGACCGGCGCGGGCGTCGCGGCGGCCGGCCCGGTCGCCTTCGTCGGCCTCGCCGCTCCGCACCTGGCCCGCGCCCTCGTGGGCAGCGACCACCGCTGGGTGCTGCCGACGGCCGCGCTGATCGGCCCGGTGATGGTGCTGGTCGCCGACACCGTGGGCCGAATCCTCTACCCGCCCTCCGAGGTGCCCGCCGGGGTGCTGACCGCGCTGATCGGCGTCCCGTTCCTGGTCACACTGGTCCGCCGGAAGGCGGTGGCGGCATGACCACGACCGCCGCCGCACCGGCCCCGATACGCCCGGCCGGCTACGCGCTGCTGCGCGCCGGCCCGGCCGCCTTCCTGATCCACCGCCGGGCCGCGCTCGTCGCCGCCCTGCTCACCCTCGTGCTGGCCGCGGGCTGCGTCGGGTACCTGTCGCTCGGCGAGCACGTCGTGGCACCCGGCGAGGTGATCCAGGTGGTGCGGGGGCGGCCCTCGCCGGACGGGCTGGTGGTCGGCGCCCTGCGGCTGCCCCGGCTGTGCGTCGGGCTGCTGGCCGGCGCGGCCTTCGGCGTGGCCGGCGCCCTCCTCCAGACCGTCGCGCGCAACCCGCTCGCCAGCCCCGACATCATCGGCATCACCCAGGGCGCGAGCGCGTGCACCGTGGCCGCGCTGACCTTCGGCATCGGCTCGTACGCCGTACTGCCCTACCTGTCCGTCGCGGGCGGCCTGCTCGCCGCCGCGCTGGTCTACGTCTTCGCCTGGCGCGGCGGGCTGCACGCCACCCGCTTCGTCCTCATCGGCATCGGCTTCGCCGTCGCCCTCCGCTCGGTCACCCAGCTGTTCCTGACCAAGGGCGACTACCTCGTGGCGCAGAAGGCCCAGGTCTGGATGGTCGGCTCGCTCAACGGGCGGGGCTGGGCCGAGGCCGTGCCGCTCGCCTGGGCGCTGCTCGTCCTGGTCCCCTGCGTCCTGTGGGCGGCCCGCGCCCAGCGCACCGTCTCGATGGACGACGACACCGCGACCGCGCTCGGCGTACGGCTGGGCCGCACCCGGCTCGGCCTGGCCACCCTCGGCGTACTGCTGGCCGCGCTGGCCACCGGCGCCACGGGACCGGTCGACTTCGTGGCGCTGCTGGCCCCGCAGATCGCCCGCCGGCTGACCCGTACGGCACAGATACCGCTGCTCTGCTCGGCGCTACTGGGAGCGTGCGTGGTGGTCCTCGGCGACCTGCCGGCCCGCATGCTCTTCGCGCCGACCGAGCTGCCGGTCGGCGTGCTGACCGCGGCCATCGGCGCCCCGTACCTGATCCATCTGCTCGTACGAGGGCACAGCGGCCGCCGCCGTGCCGCGGGAGGAAGCGCGTGACCACCACCGGCGACCGCACCGCGAGCAGGCTCACGGCCCGCGGCCTGACCCTCGCCTACGAGGACCGCACCGTCGTCGACGGGCTGGACCTGGACGTCCCGCACGGCGCCGTCACCGTCGTCGTCGGGCCGAACGCCTGCGGCAAGTCCACGCTGCTGCGGGCGCTGGGACGGCTGCTGAAGCCGCGCCGGGGCGCGGTGCTGCTGGACGGTACGGACCTCGCCCGCCTCCCCACCAAGGAGATCGCCCGGTCGGTCGGCCTGCTGCCGCAGACGCCGGTCGCGCCCGAGGCGATCACCGTCGCCGACCTCGTCGCGCGCGGCCGCCAGCCGCACCAGCACTGGTGGCGGCAGTGGTCGGCGGCGGACGAGCGGGCCGTCACCGAGGCGATGGCCCGTACCGACGTCACCGACCTCGCCGACCGGCCCGTGGACGAGCTCTCCGGCGGCCAGCGGCAGCGCGTCTGGATCGCCCTGGCCCTGGCCCAGGAGACCGACCTGCTCCTGCTGGACGAGCCCACCACCTACCTGGACATCGCGCACCAGGTCGAGGTGCTGGACCTGGTGCGGCAGCTGAACCACGAGCGCGGCCGGACCGTCGTCGCCGTCCTGCACGACCTCAACCAGGCCGCGCGCTACGCCGACCACCTGGTGGCGATGAAGGCCGGGCGGATCGTCGCCCAGGGCCCGCCCGCCGAGACCGTCACCGCCGCGCTGGTCCGCGACGTCTTCGGCCTCGGCTCGGTCGTCGTCCCCGACCCCGTGACCGGCTCCCCGCTGGTCGTCCCCGGCCGGCCCTGGCAGTCCCCCGCCGACGGCTGACCGTCCCGCTCCGCAGCCTCCCTCGGCTCCGGGCCCCCCTCGGCTCCGGGGCCTCTCCTCCGTCCCCCTCCGAAAGGCCCGCTCATGGTCTCCGTACCCGGCCCCCTCCGCGCCGCCGCCGTTCTCGCCGCGGGCGCCGTGGCCCTCTCCGCCTGTGGTGCCACCGGCGCCACCGGGTCCAAGAACGGCGGCGGCTCCTTCAAGGCGGCCGACTGTCCCGCCCAGCCGAAGACCACCTGGGCGAAGCCGGCCGACGGCGCGCACACCGTGCCCACCGCCATGGGCGGCGTGCGGGTCCCCGCCCACCCGAAGCGCGTCGTCGTCCTGGACACCGCCGAACTGGACTCCGCCCTCACCCTGGGCGTACGGCCGGTCGGCGCCACCCACGCCGACGTGGCCTCCGGCTTCCTGGCGTACCTGCCCAAGAGCGAGGTCGCCGGGATCGAGGACGTGGGCACGATCGGCACGCCCGACATGGAGGCGATCGCCGCCCTGAAGCCGGACCTCATCCTCTCCAGCAAGGTCCGCGACGGGCAGCGCTACGCACAGCTGGAGAAGATCGCCCCCACCGTGCTGACCGAGACCACCGGCTACCCGTGGAAGCAGAACTTCGCCACGCACGCCGACGCACTCGGCAAGGTCGAAGCAGGGAGGAAGACGGCCGCCGCGTACGAGAAGCACGCGGCGGAGGTCACCGACGCGCTCGGCGGCGCCGACGCGGCAGCCGGGCGGACCACCAACGTCGTCCGCTTCGTCGAGGGCGCCGACACCCGCATCTACGGCTGCCGGAGCTACCTCGGCACGATCCTGGACGACATCGGCACCGCCCCCACCGACGTGGTGAAGGACGCCAAGGACGGCCTGATGACCGAGATCGGCCCCGAGCAGATCACCCGCGCCGACGCGGACGCGGTCTTCCACTCCGCGTACGGCAGCCCGGAGAAGTCCAAGGAGAGCCAGGTCACCGGCGGGGCGCTGTGGAAGAACATGAAGGCCGTCAAGAACGGCCACGCCTTCCGCGTCGCCGACCAGCTCTGGTTCCAGGGCATCGGCTACACCGCGGCCGACAGGATCCTCGACGAGCTGCAGAGGGACCTGACGGAGTAACGACCGGTTCGCGCCCGGGGCTCCGGCCCCGGCCCCTCACCGCGGCCGTCGTCGCATCCGCCACAGCAGGAACAGCGCGGAGGCGACGGCCGCGACACGGACGACGACCGGGAGCGCCTCGGTCAGCTCCGGACCGAGCCGGTCCTGGCCGAGGGGGTCGCCCCACTTGCCGGCGAACCGGCCCCACAGCCAGACCAGCACCGCCGCGCACACCAGGCCCGGCACGCCCAGCGCCGCGAACTTGGCCTCGGCACGGGACAGCTTGCGCGAGGAATACGCCACGACCCAGCCGAGCGCGGCGGCGAGCCAGCTGCCGACCGCGGCCCCCGCAGCGAGCAGCAGCACCGCCAGCACCAGCACCGGGCTCGGCTTCGGACGCGGCGCCGCAGCCACCGCCTCGCCGGCACCTTCGGCCGCGGGCGCGGCGGCCGGCGCGGCAGCCGCCTCCCGCCGCCGGGGCAGCACCTTGCCCGTGGCCTTCTTCAGCACGCCGGGCAGCCCGCGCCGGCCCTTTTCCGCGGCCTCCGTGCCGACCGCCGCCGCGTTCTCGGACCCCTCCCCCTCGGACCCCTCCTCGTCGGTCTCCGGCGGGCGCCGTATCTCCTCGATCTCGATGCCGCCGACAAAGCCGGGCACGGTCTCCCCGGGGCCGTACTGCTGGACCGTGCCGAACGGCTCGGCCCCCACGCGCCACCAGTCCGGCTCCTCCTCGGGCGCCGCCTCCCGGTCGGGCGCCGCGTCCCGGCCGCCGAGCTGGTCCAGGTCCGCGAGGTGCGGCGGCGGGGCGCCCTGCTGGGGTACCACCGGCTGCGCTCCGCTGCGCGGCGACGGCACCGGCCCGCCGCCCTTCTTCGGCTGCCGCTTGAGCAGCGAGGGCAGCGCGCCCGACCGCCGCTCCATCGCGGCGGCGGGCGGCTTCTCGGGTACCGGCTCCTCGCCGTTGACCGCGGCCGCCACCCACGCCTCGGGCGTACCGAGCTTGGCCAGCAGCCGTTTGACGTCGCCGCCCTGCGTCCGGCCCGTGTCTATCCGCGCCCGCAGCCGCGCCACCAGCTCCATGCGCTGCCGGGCCGTCAGCCCCCGTCCCTGCGCCAGGTCGCCGACTCTGCTCAGGTAGTCGTAGACCAGCTGATCATTCTCGATCCCCACCGAAACACCTCTGCGCCAGGCCGATTCCCGCCGCTCCGACGGTACCCCTCCGGCCGCCGCCCACCGCGTTTTTCCACAGGCGACGGAGCACGCTTTTCCCCAGGGGACGGACACGGAGTCCGGGCGCGCACCCATCGGATCATCGGCCGCCAGGCGGTAACGTGGGGCGAATGAGCGGCAGCAATCCGTCCCCCCGCACGCTGGCCGAGGAGTTGCGCAACCGGCCGGACGACGACCTGTCCGCTCTGCTGCGGTCCCGGCCCGACCTGCTCAACCCGGTCCCCGGCGACCTGACCCAGCTGGCCACCCGGGCCGGCACCCGGGCCTCCGTGGTCCGCGCCGTGGAGCGGCTGGACACCTTCGCGCTGCAGACCGCCGAGGCGCTCGCCGTCGCCCCCGACCCCTGCCCGTACGGCACGCTCGCCGCGCTGATGACGGGCGACGCGGACGCCGCCGACACCGACCCGGGGCTGCGCGAGGCCGTCACCGACCGCCTCCCCGAGGCGCTGGCCACCCTCCGCGCCCAGGCGCTGGTCTGGGGCCCCGACGACCGTCTCCGGCTGGTCCGCACCGCCCGCGAACTCCTCGCCCCGAGCGCCACCCACCCCTCCCCCACCGGCCTGGGCCCCACCGTCGCCGAGGCCTCCGCCGGCATGTCCCCCGGCCGCCTCCAGGAGATCCTGGCCACCGCCGGACTGCCCGCCACCCCCGACCCCGTGACCGCCGTCGCCGCGCTGACCTCGCTCTTCGAGGACCGCACCGCCATGTCGGCGCTGCTGGACGAGGCGCCCGCCGAGTCGCTGGCCGTCCTGGACCGGCTGGTCTGGGGCCCGCCGTACGGCTCGGTGACCGCGCAGCCCGCGCCGCACCTGCGCTGGCTGCTGGACCGGGGCGTGCTGCTCCCCGTAGGCGCGCGCAACGTCGTCCTCCCTCGCGAGGCCGCCCTGCATCTGCGCGCCGGGCGCGCGCACCGGACGCCGGAGCCGCAGCCGCCCGCCCTCGCGCCGGCGACCGCGCGCGACCCGGAGATGGTGGACCGCACCGCCGCCGGCCAGGCGTTCACCGCGCTGGCCACCCTCGAAGAACTGCTCAAGGAGTGGGATCTCGGCGGCCCCGCCGTGCTCCGCGCCGGCGGCCTGAGCGTCCGCGACCTCAAGCGGACCGCGACCGCGCTGGACACCGGCGTGCACACGGCCGCGTTCTGGCTTGAACTGGCGTACGCGGCCGGCCTGGTGGCCTCCGACGGCGAGGCCGACGAGCGGTACGCACCGACGCCCGCCGCCGAGGACTGGCGGCAGCTGCCCGCCGAGGAGCGCTGGGTCCGGCTCGTCACCGCCTGGCTGGCCGCGACCCGCACGGCGGGCCTGGTCGGCACCGCCGACGCCAAGGGCCGCACCCTCGCCGCGCTCGGCCCGCACCTGGACCGCTCCCCGGCCCCGGACGTACGCCGCCGCGTCCTCGCGCTCCTCGGCAGCGTCCCGCCCGGCACCGCCGTCCCGCAGGACGCCGTACTGGCCCGCCTGCGGTGGGAACGGCCGCTGCGCGGCGCCGCCCAGGCCGCCCCCGGCACCGCCCCCGAGAACGGCCACGCCGCCGACCACAACGCCCACACCGCCCACACCGCCCACACCGCCCACAACACGGCCCAGAACGCGGCGCACGCAGCCCCGCAGGACCTCCGCTCCCGCATCGCCCTGTGGTCCCTCCATGAAGCCGAACTCCTCGGCCTCACCGGTCGCGGCGCCCTCGCGGGCCACACCCGCGCGCTCCTGGAGGCGGGCCCGGACGCAGCCCCCGAAGAGGCGAGCCGGGCCGCCGCCACCGCCCTCGCGCCGCTGCTGCCCACCCCCCTGGACCACGTCCTTCTCCAGGCCGACCTGACCGCCGTCGCGCCCGGCCCCCTGGAGCGCCCGCTCGCCGACGCCCTCGACGTCCTGGCCGACGTGGAGTCCAAGGGCGGCGCAACGGTCTACCGCTTCACGCCCGGCTCCGTACGCCGCGCCCTGGACGCCGGCCGTTCCGCGGCCGACATCCAGGCCTTCCTCACGGCCCACTCCCGTACGCCGGTGCCGCAGCCGCTCGCGTACCTGATCGACGACGTGGCTCGCAGACACGGGCAGTTGCGAGTGGGCGCCGCCTCCGCCTACGTGCGCTGCGACGACGACGCGCTGCTGAACGAGATCCTGGCCGACCGGCGCGCCGACGGGCTGCGGCTGCGCCGCCTCGCACCGACCGTGCTGGCCGCCCAGGCCGCGCCGGACGCGCTCCTGGAAGGGCTGCGCGCGATGGGGTACGCGCCGGCCGCCGAGTCCGCCGAGGGGGATGTGGTGATCGCCCGCGCGGACGCGTACCGCACCCCGCCGCGTACCGCCCCGGCCCCGGTCCCCGACGGCCCGCCGCCCCCGGACGACACGCTGCTGGCGGCCGCCGTACGGGCCATCCGCGCGGGCGACCTCGCGGCCACCGCCGAGCGCAAGCCGGGCACGCCGGCCGCAGCGCCCGCGCCGGGCCGGCTGCCGCGCACGACGTCCGCCGAGACGCTCGCCACCGTGCAGGCCGCCGCGCTGACCAACTCGGCGCTGTGGATCGGCTACGTCAACGCCGACGGCGCCGCCAGCCAGCGCGTCATCGCACCGGTCCGGGTCGAGGGCGGCTTCGTGACCGCGTACGACCACACCGCCGACGAGGTCCGCACGTACGCCCTGCACCGCATCACCGGCGTCGCCGAACTCGCCGACGACGCGGCTTCGTGACGATCACGGGTGCGCGCGTACTTGAGACACGTACCGGAGACGCGTAACGATCATGGGTGCGCGCGTACTAGAGGCACGTACCGGAGACGCGTATCTGAGAGGCGTGCCCGATGCCCGCATCTGAAACGCGTACCCGAGAGGCGTACCTCCTGAGAGGCGTACCCGAGGCGCGCATCCGAGACGCGTATCTGAGCTGTCGGGGCGCGCGCATCCGGCTGCAGGGGCGCGCGCCCGCACGCCCGCACTCCAGGCCCGCCGCCCGCTTCGGCACGGATGCGGCACACTGGACGTTTGCCGTACGTACGGACGGCGGGCCTTCCGGTGACGGCGGCGGGCGCAGGCGAAGCGAAAGGCGAGGCGCGTGAACGGACCCCTCATCGTCCAGAGCGACAAGACGCTGCTGCTGGAGGTGGACCACGAGCAGGCGGACGCGTGCCGGCAGGCCATCGCCCCCTTCGCGGAGCTGGAGCGCGCCCCGGAGCACATCCACACCTACCGGGTGACGCCGCTGGGCCTGTGGAACGCGCGGGCCGCCGGCCACGACGCGGAGCAGGTCGTGGACGCGCTGGTGGCGTACTCCCGCTACCCGGTCCCGCACGCGCTGCTCGTCGACATCGCCGAGACGATGTCCCGGTACGGCCGCCTCACGCTCTCCAAGCACCCCACGCACGGCCTGGTGCTCACCACCACCGACCGCCCGGTGCTGGAGGAGATCCTGCGGTCGAAGAAGGTGCAGCCGCTGGTCGGCGCCCGGATCGACCCGGACACGGTCGCGGTGCACCCCTCCGAGCGCGGCCAGATCAAGCAGACGCTGCTCAAGCTGGGCTGGCCGGCCGAGGACCTGGCCGGCTACGTGGACGGCGAGGCGCACCCGATCGAGCTGGCGGAGGACGGCTGGTCGCTGCGCCCGTACCAGCAGCAGGCCGTGGAGAACTTCTGGCACGGCGGCTCCGGCGTCGTCGTCCTGCCGTGCGGCGCGGGCAAGACCCTGGTCGGCGCGGGCGCGATGGCCGAGGCCAAGGCCACCACGCTGATCCTGGTGACGAACACGGTGTCCGCGCGCCAGTGGAAGCACGAGCTGGTCAAGCGCACGTCCCTGACCGAGGACGAGATCGGCGAGTACAGCGGTACGAAAAAGGAGATCCGGCCGGTCACCATCGCGACGTACCAGGTGCTGACGACCAAGCGGAAGGGCGTCTACCCGCACCTGGAGCTGTTCGACTCCCGGGACTGGGGCCTGGTCGTCTACGACGAGGTGCACCTGCTGCCCGCGCCGGTCTTCAAGTTCACCGCCGACCTCCAGGCGCGGCGCCGCCTCGGCCTGACGGCCACCCTCGTACGCGAGGACGGCCGCGAGTCCGACGTCTTCTCGCTCATCGGCCCGAAGCGGTTCGACGCGCCGTGGAAGGAGATCGAGGCGCAGGGCTACATCGCGCCGGCCGACTGCGTCGAGGTCCGGGTCAACCTGACCGACTCCGAGCGGCTGGCGTACGCCACGGCGGAGAGCGACGAGAAGTACCGCTTCTGCGCGACCACCGCGTCCAAGCAGAAGGTCACCGAGGCGCTGGTCCGGCGGCACGCGGGCGAGCAGACGCTGGTGATCGGGCAGTACATCGACCAGCTGGACGAGCTGGGCGAGCACCTGGACGCGCCGGTCATCAAGGGCGACACCAGCAACGCGCAGCGCGAGAAGCTCTTCAACGCGTTCCGCGAGGGCGAGCTGTCCGTGCTGGTCGTCTCCAAGGTCGCGAACTTCTCGATCGACCTGCCCGAGGCGACGGTCGCGATCCAGGTCTCGGGCACGTTCGGCTCCCGCCAGGAGGAGGCGCAGCGCCTCGGCCGAGTGCTCCGCCCGAAGGCGGACGGCCACGAGGCGCGCTTCTACTCGGTCGTCGCGCGCGACACCATCGACCAGGACTTCGCGGCCCACCGCCAGCGCTTCCTGGCCGAGCAGGGCTACGCGTACCGCATCGTGGACGCCCACGAACTCCTGGCGGACGAGGGCGCGTAGAGCCGAGCGGGCCGGCACGCCCGAGGTGCCGGGGGCCGCTGCCGGGGCTTCGTTGTCAGTACCCCTCAGTACTGTGTTGAGAAGGGGCCCCAAATCTCCCCCATGAGGGGAGATGAGGGGCGAAACGGTACGCCGAGCCCGCGCCCCACTCCTCACGCCCCGCCCCCCGCCCCCGCCCCCTAACGCGGTGTCCGAGGTGCCGGGACGGTTTCGTGGCCGGGCGTGGCCGGGCGGACCAGTGCCCCCGCCGCCACCCCGGTCAGCGCGCCGCCGCGCCAGAGCACCGCCGCGAGCAGCACGGCCATGCCGATCAGGGGGTACGGCGCGGCCAGCGGCTGCTGCCACCACGGGAGCGCCAGGTCCAGGTCGCCCTTGTGCGGCGTCAGCCACATCGTGCGGGCGGTGAACAGGACGGTCAGCGCCCACCAGGCCGCGCGCCGCCACGCGTCCCCCCGTACGTGCGTGGCCAGCACCGCCAGCAGCGGGACGCACCACACCCAGTGGTGGGACCAGCTGATCGGCGAGACGAGCAGCGCCGTGAGCGCCGTGCACAGCACGCCCCACGCCTCCCGGCCCGCGACCAGGCCCGTCCGGCGGGCCGCCGCCATCCCCACCACGGCCGTGAGCACGGCGCCGGCTGCCCAGACGGTGCCGGGGTGCGGGGTGTGCAGCAGGCGTGCGACCAGGCCCTGCAGCGACTGGTTGTCGACGATCCAGGCCTCGCCGACCCGGCCGGTCTCGTAGAGCCGCTCGGTCCAGAACTCCACGCTGGCGCCGGGCAGTGCGACGACGCCGAGCAGGACGGTGCCGAGGAAGCCGGCGAGCGAGACCAGTGCCGCGCGTACCCGCCCGGTGAGCAGCAGGTACACCGCGAAGAGCGCGGGGGTGAGCTTGATGCCGGCCGCGATGCCGATGGCCAGGCCCTTGCCGCGGGCGCCGGCGGGCCGGGTGAGGTCCCACAGTACGAGGCAGGTGAGCGCGAGGTTGATCTGTCCGAAGACCAGCGTCTGGTACACCGGCTCCAGCCAGACGGCGAGCGCGGTGGCGGCGAGCAGCGAGGGGACGCGGTGGGTGGCGCGCAGTCCGGCGAGGCGCGCCGAGAGGTGGATCAGCAGGGCGAGGAGCGCGACGTTGACGAGTACCGAGGCGGCCTGCAGGACGCCGGGCGAGAACCACGCCAGCGGGACGAACAGCAGGGCGGCGAACGGCGGGTAGGTGGCAGGGAGGTGCCACTCGGTGACCCGGAAGCCGTAGAGGTCGCCGCCGGTGAGGACGGAGTCGCCCATCGCCCGGTAGACGAGGATGTCGGAGGTCGGCATGGGCACTATGAGGTGCACGATGCCGAGCGCGGCCAGGGAGGCCGCGAGCAGCGCCGCCGCGGGGAGCGTGTGGCGCGGGAGGGTGCGGGGCGGTCGAGGGGCCCGGGTGGGGACCGTACGGCCCGCCGGCGGGTCCGGCGTTTCCCGGGTGGTGCGTGGTCTGCCCACGAGGGGCGTTGTCCGCTGGATCGGCTTCCCGTCGGCGGCAGACACGCGGGTGACCCCTCCTTGTCGCCATATGCTGATTGCACCCTGTTTACAGCGACGTTAATCGATCACACACGAACTTTCGTGACGGTTTCCGGACGTCCGGATGTCATTCCCTGGGCCGTACGGTGCCGGGGTCCGAGGTCCGGTCGGCACCGGGTGCCCGGTCGTCGGCGTACTCGCCCAGGACGACGACGCTGAGGGCGGTACCTGCGAAAACCTTCACGGCCCGCAGGGCGCTGCCCACGGGGTGCCGGTGCCGGGCGTCTTCGGCGACGGCGCGGGCGCCGTGTCTGGCACGGCCGGCCGCCTTGGGGTCGGGTGGCGTGTTCAGGTGACTGGTCATGTCTCCATGATGGGATTCACCCGGACGCCGCACATCCGACCAAGGACCGATCCGCGTGTCGCGCGGCGTACAGCCCCGGACGCACCGCGCGACGGCCCACCCCTAGGGGTCGCGGGCCCCTTTTTTATTCGGTCGCGCGCGCATTGGGTGCTGACTACAATCGCGCGTCTGCCCGCTTCCCGCCGACCCCGTCGCGGAGCGCCGCCGCCCGGACGGAAACCGGCCGGCCCTCATCCACCCACGCATTCCGCCCGGAGGCGACGCCGTGCCCTCGCACGCCCCTGACCAGAAGGAAGAGCACCACCCGGACGACCCCCTCGACCCCCTCGCACATGAGCGAGCTCATCTCGCCGCTTCCCGTGCCGCCCTCCGTGCCATGCGCGAGGACGCCGAAGCGCTGAACATCAAGGACGTCACGGCGAACTGGGTCAACGCCGAGGTCCTGCAGGGCGAGATCGACGCCCGTATCAAGGCGCTCGCCGACCTCTCCCACACCCCGCTCTTCTTCGGCCGCCTGGACTACCTGCACGCCCCGGGCATGGATTCGGCCGAGGGCGCGGAGGGGGCTGATTTCTACATCGGGCGGCGGCATGTCCACGACGCCGACGGCGACCCCATGGTCATCGACTGGCGCGCGCCGGTCTCCCAGCCGTTCTACCGGGCCTCCAAGAAGGAGCCGATGGACCTGCGGCTGCGCCGCCGCTTCGGGTACACCGGCGGCGAGCTGACCGCGTACGAGGACGAGCACCTCACCGACCCGGCCGAGGCGGAGCGGACCAGCAAGCTGCTCCAGAGCGAGATCGAGCGGCCGCGCGTGGGCCCGATGCGCGACATCGTGGCCACCATCCAGCCCGAGCAGGACGAGATCGTCCGCGCCGGGATCGGCGGCACCGTCTGCGTCCAGGGCGCGCCCGGCACGGGCAAGACCGCAGTCGGCCTGCACCGGGTCGCGTATCTGCTGTACGCGCACCGCGAGCGGCTGGCACGGGCCGGCACCCTCGTCATCGGGCCCAACAAGTCCTTCCTGCACTACATCGAGCAGGTGCTGCCCGCGCTGGGCGAGCTGGAGGTCAAGCAGGCCACTGTCGACGATCTCGTGGCGCACGTGGAGGTGCGCGGCGCGGACGACGCCGCGGCCGCCACGATCAAGGGCGATGCGCGGATGGCGGAGGTGCTGCGCCGCGCCGTGCGCTCGCACGTCACGATGCCGACCGAGGCGTGCGTGGTGGTCCGCGGGTCGCGTCGCTGGCGCGTCCCGGCGTACGAACTGGAGGAGATCGTCACGCAGTTGTTGGACCGCGGCATCCGGTACGGCGCGGGCCGGGAGGCGCTGCCGCACCGCATCGCGCACGCCGTGCTGGTCCAGATGGAGCGGGCCGGCGAGGCGCCCGACGACCGGGTGCAGGACGCGGTCGCCCGGAACGCCGCGGTGAAGGCGACGGTCAAGGCGGTCTGGCCGCCGGTCGATCCGGCCAAGCTGGTGCTGCGGCTGCTCGGCGACGCGGACTTCCTGGCCGAGCACGCCGCCGGGATCCTCACCGATGAGGAGCAGAAGACGATCCTGTGGACCCGGCCGGCCCGCAGCGTACGCAGCGCCAAGTGGTCCGCCGCCGACGCCGTCCTGATCGACGAGGCGCACGACCTGGTGGAGCGCACCCCTTCGCTGGGGCATGTGGTGCTGGACGAGGCGCAGGACCTCTCCCCCATGCAGTACCGGGCCGTGGGCCGGCGCTGTTCGACGGGCTCCGCGACCGTGCTCGGGGACATCGCCCAGGGGACGACGCCGTGGTCCACGGACACGTGGGAGGAGGCGCTGGCCCATCTGGGCAAGCCGGAGGCCGCGGTCGAGGAGCTGACCCAGGGCTTCCGCGTGCCGCGCGAGGTGATCGCGTACGCCTCGCGGCTGCTCCCGGCGATCGCGCCGGACCTCTCCGAGGCGACCTCCATCCGTGAGTCGCCGGGTGACTTCGCGATCCGCCCGGCGGCGCCGGACGCGCTGGACGCGGCGGTGGTCGACGCCTGCCGGGACGCGCTTTCGAAGGAGGGCTCCATCGGTCTGATCGCCGCCGAGCCGCGGCTGCCCGTGCTCCGCGAGGCGCTCGCCGCGGCCGGGCTGGCCACGCTGGAGCCGGGCGAGGAGACCTCGCCGGATGCCCGGCTCACGCTGGTGCCCGCCACCTTGGCCAAGGGTCTGGAGTACGACTACGTGGTGTTGGACGAGCCGGCGGCGTTGGTGGACGCCGAGCCCGACCATCGGACCGGGCTGCGCCGCCTGTACGTCTGTCTCACGCGTGCCGTGTCGGGGCTGACCATCGTGCACGCGGCGCCGCTGCCGGCGGAGCTGGCGGGCTGACGCGCCGCGCCCGGCGCGCTGCGCAGCGCGTTCGCCGGCCGCGGGCCGCTCAGCCGTCGAGTGCCGTGCGCCAGGTCTCGACGGCGGCCGGGGAGACCGGCGCCGTCCAGCCGTGCGGGCGCGCCGCGCCGCCGATGTGGAAGGCGGTGACGCCGGCGGCCCGGAGGTGGGGCACGTGGCCGAGCGCGAGGCCGCCGCCCGCCATGATCTGCGGGTCGTACCCCGGTTCGCCGGTCGCGGCGCGGGCGGCTTCGGCCAGCAGGACCGGCAGTCCGTCGTCGACGCCGGCTGCGGAGCCGGCGGTGAGGTAGGTGTCCAGACCGGGCCGGCCGTCGAGGCGCTTGCGCAGGCCGTCGCGGTCGGCGGCGCGGTCGATGGCCCGGTGAAAGGTCCAGCGGCAGCCGTCGATCGCCTCGGCCAGCGCGTCCAGCGCTGCGAGGTCGGGGCCGCCGTCCTCGGCCAGGAAGCCGAGCACGAACTCCTCGGCGCCCTCCGCCCGGAGGGCCGCGGCGTCCGCGCACAGCGCGTCGAGCGTCCGGGCGTCGCCCGCCGCGAAGCCGTCCGCGGCGCGCAGCATGACGCGCAGCGGGATGTCGACGGCGGCCCGTACGGCGGCGACGGTCTCGCGCGGCGGGGTCAGTCCGTCGGACGCCATGTCCGTGACCAGTTCGAGGCGGTCCGCCCCTCCGGCCTCGGCCGCGGCGGCATCCGCGGCATCGAGCGCGATCACCTCAAGGATTGGTCTAGACATGTGAGACACGTGCTCAAGAGTGCCACACTCGGCAAGCCATCGCTACGGAGCGACACCGATACGGCGCGAAAGCGATCCGGATGGGGCGGCCGGGCACTCGACGAGGTCGGGCGGGACACAGCGGCGATCGACGCGGAGCACGGTGGTGGGGCGATCGGTCCGGATGCGCACAATGGGCGTATGGCTTCCACTCCGACGGACCCGACGGACCGCCCGGACCAGGGCGACGACCTGCGCGGTCGCTGGCACGACGCCGTATCGGCGCTCCGGGACGCCGGTGCCGGCACCTCCGGCGCCGCCCCTGCCGCGCTGCCGGATCCCGCCCCGTACGCCGACAACCTGCTCGCGCGCTGGGCCGAGCCGCAGCGCCGATACCACACGACCGCTCACCTGGCCGCCGTGCTGGACCGGATCGACGAGCTCGCCGCGCACGCCGCCGAGCCGGACGTCGTACGGCTCGCCGCGTGGTTCCACGACGCCGTCTACCGGCCCGACCGCTCCGAGAACGAGGAACGCAGCGCGGCGCTCGCCGAACGGGCGCTGCCCGAGCTGGGGATCGACGCGGAGCGCACGGCGGAGGTGGCGCGGCTGGTGCGGCTGACGGTCACGCACGATCCGGCCGAGGGCGACCGCAACGGCGAGGTGCTGTGCGACGCGGACCTGGCGGTGCTGGCGGGCGCTCCGGAGCAGTACGCCGCGTACGCGGCCGCGGTCCGGGAGGAGTACGGGTTCGTGCCGGACGACGCCTTCCGTGCGGGCCGGGCCGACGTGCTGCGGCAACTCCTGGCCCTGCCGCGGCTGTTCCGCACGCCGGCGGGGTACGACAAGTGGGAACGGCTGGCCCGGCGGAATCTCAGGACGGAGCTCGACCTGCTGACCTCGTGAGGCCGACGGTCGGGGTGGGGCGGTCGCGCCGGGGTCCGGGGCGCGCCGCACGCAGGTTCACCGCTCCTCGCTCACTCCGCTCAGCGACGCTCCCCCCGGCTGCGCGCGTTCGCCAACGCCGTGCGGGCGGCGAGCCGTTCGCGCGGAGTGGCCTCCCGGGCGTCGGACGGCGGGCAGTCCCATTCGCGGCCGCCCCCCGGCGGGCGCAGCTGCACGTAGGGCCCCTCGTGCCCCATCACCTCGCCGATCCTGCCGAACCGGGTGTCAACCACGTACGACCCCTTCGCCGGGAGCGTCACCGGGTACCTCATCTCTCCGGTCGCTGACCTCACTGCGCCTCACCGCGCCTCACTGCGCCTTATCGCGCTCCGTCGCGCCTCACTGGTTGTGTCTATATGGTGACGGTCCGGGGTTAAGCTTGACAGAGGGTGACATCCAACAACACCAGGTGCACGACAGGGAGTGGGCCATGCCGAAGCCGAAGCAACTGGACGCGTCGCTTTCACCGAGGGCGCTCTACGGCGCTGAGCTGCGATTCAAGCGGGAGAGGGCAGGGCTTACGCAGGCCGAGCTCGGAGCACCCATGTTCGTGAGCGGGTCGTTCATCGGCCAGCTCGAATCAGGCGCACGACGTATGCAGACGGAGTACGCACAGCGGATCGACGAGATCCTCGACACCGACGGGTTCTTCGCGCGGAACGCCGAAGCCGCTCAGCGCTCGCGCTATCCGGAACACTTCGCGGACGCCGCGGAGTTCGAATCGTTAGCCGTGTCGATCAGGGAGTACGCACCTCTGCTCGTCCCGGGGCTGCTGCAAACGGAGGAGTACGCGCGGGCCGTGTTCCGTGCGGTGCATCCGGTGGCCCCTGAGAGCGTCATCGACGATCTGCTGTCGGCGCGGCTGGACCGCGCCCGCATCCTCGACAATCCAACAACCCCGTTGTTCTGGGCGGTGCTGGACGAGAACGTGCTGCGCCGTCCGGTGGGCGGTCCGGGCGCGATGCACGCCCAGCTGACCCATATCGCGGCACTCATGCGTCGAAATCGCGTCATCGTGCAGGTGCTGCCCTACTCGGAGGGGGCCCACGCCGGTCTCGAAGGTTCGCTGAAGCTGATGACATTCGCAGATGCACCGCCCGTCGCGTACCTACAAGGCCTTGAAACAGGTCAGATGTTGGATGAGCCTTTGCGTGTGGAACGGTACGGCCTGGCTTACGATCTCGTCCGGGCCGCTGCACTGTCACCCGAAGCGTCCCTCGTTCAGATCGAGTCGGCGGCGAAGGAATTCCAGGATGGACATGGATAACGACACGTTCCACTCGGCGCGGCACCGCGCCGTTCCCGGCGCGGGCCACGGTGCGCACAGCACCGCGGCCCGCCGCCCGTCGGGCCACGCGCCCGACCTCTCCGGCGTCCGCTGGCGCAAGAGCAGCTACAGCGGCGGCAGCGGCGGCGACTGCGTCGAGATGGGCCTCGGCGCGCCCGGCGCGGTCCCGGTGCGGGACAGCAAGGTCCCGTGCGGCCCGGCGATCGTCGTGGCGCCGACGGCCTGGTCGGCCTTCGTCACGGCGGTACGGGACGGCGCGCTGGACCGGGTCGCCGGCGCCTGACGGCCGCCGGAGCGGGGCGCGGCGGGTAACGGCCGCGTCGCCTGCCGATGACGGCAGCCGTTCGGGCCGATGACGGTCACGTCGGCGCGACCCCAGCGGGAATGACAGGCCTGTTCACACTGTTCATGCGTGTCATGCCTGTCCCTTCCGATCGCGCCGAACGCGCCCGAATGCCCATTGCCGTCTATATCCTCGGCCTGTCCGTCTTCGCTCTCGGCACGAGCGAGTTCATGCTCTCCGGAATCCTCCAGCCACTGGCCCGGGACATGGACGTCACCATCCCGCAAGCCGGACTGCTCGTCTCGGCTTTCGCGATCGGCATGGTGGTCGGCGCTCCGACGCTGGCCGCCGCCACTCTCCGCCTGCCGCGTCGGACCACGCTGATCGCGCTGCTGGCGGTCTTCGGGCTCGGCCAGGTCGCGGGCGCCCTCGCGCCTTCGTACCCGGTGCTCTTCATCTCCCGTGTGGTGAGCGCGCTGGCCTGCGCGGGTTTCTGGGCGGTCGGCGCGGCGGTGGCCGTCTCGCTCGTGCCGTTCACGGCGCGGGCCCGCGCGATGGCCGTGATGGTCGGCGGTCTCTCCATCGCCAACATCGCGGGGGTGCCGGCCGGCGCGCTGCTCGGCCAGACGGCCGGCTGGCGCGCCGCGTTCTGGGGCGTGGCGGCCCTCTCCGCGATCGGTCTCGTGGGCGTGGTCGCCCTCGTGCCGCGCACGGAGGTGCCCACGGGTGAGGACCGCCCGCAGCTCCGCCGCGAGCTGGCGATCTACCGGGACAAGCAGGTCTGGCTCGCGCTCAGCGCCACCGCGCTGAACGGCGCCGCGGTCTTCGCGCTGTTCTCCTACCTCTCCCCGCTGCTCACCGACACCGCCGGGCTGGCGGAGAGCTGGGTGCCCACGGTCCTGGCGCTCTTCGGCGTCGGCGCGCTCATCGGTACGTACATAGGCGGCCGGATCGCCGACGCGCACCTCTTCCCCACCCTCTTCGGCGGCATCGCGGCCTCCACCGTCGTACTGGCGGTGCTCGCGCTGACCGCGCACAACTCCGTCGCCGCGATTGCGCTGTCGCTGATGCTGGGCGTCACGGCGTTCGCCACGGCGCCGGCCCTGAACGCCCGGATGTTCAACGTGGCCAACGCGGCGCCGACGCTGGCAGGCGCCACCACGACGGCCGCGTTCAACATCGGCAACACGCTCGGCCCGTGGCTCGGCGGCCTGGTCATCAGCGCCCACTGGGGCTACCCGGCCGTGGCCCTGACCGGTGCCGCACTCGCGGCGGCCGCCGTCCTCGCCACCGGCCTCTCCTACCGGGCGCAGCGCTCCGCCGGCTCGGCCTCCCGCCTGGTCGCGTCCTCGGACGAGCCGGGCACTCACGAGCCGGCCGCGCACGAGATGGCGGCGGAGGACCGGAGCGCGCCGGCGGGCACGAAGCGCCTCTGAGAAGACCGCACCTCACCGCGTACGAAGGGGCGGCGCCACGGCTCCTCAGCCGTGGCGCCGCCCCTTTCCTTCAGGTGTCAGTGCGGCCGGTGCTTCGGGCGGCGCAGCCCTGCGGCGGTGAGCCGGCGTACCAGTTCCTTGCTGCCGATCTCGACGGCGCCGGCTCCCACGGCGTCGGCGTACCGTTCCGCCGGCAGGTCGTAGTGGTCGCGCTCGAAGGCCCGCCGCGGCGCGCCGATCCCGGCGGCGAAGGCGTGCAGCTCCTCGAACGACACGTCGCTCACCAGATGCGACCACAGGCGGCCGTGCCCCGGCCAGGTCGGCGGGTCGATGTAGACCGTCACGCCGGGTCCTCAGTGCCCCGGGGTGCCCAGCGAGCCGACACGGGCCACCGAGACCGCCGTCTTCGCGCAGACCCAGTGCGGGTCCGGCCCCAGCTCCGGCTCGACGTCCAGCGCGTGCGGGTCGCCGCCCTCGGTGCACACCGGGCACAGCGGCCAGCGGCCGTACCGCTCCAGCAGGGAGTCCTGAACGTCCTGGGCGACGAGCCCGGCGACGAATTCCACCCCCTCCGGCCACTGCTCGACCCACCACCGCCGGTGCGCGACCGCGTCCTCCACCAACGAGACGATGTCCGCGTCGGCGACGTCGCCCGCCATCAGATCCGCGATCACCAGGGCCCGTGCGGCATGCAGCGCCTGTTCCAACTCCATGTACCCATTGTCGCGCGTACGCGCCGGAGCCCCACACGCGTTCCCGTCCACCGACCGGCCCCAAGTTGTCCACAGGCCACGGAAAGGTATTGACGCCGCGTACAGCTGAAATTACTTTTCAGTGGTGAGCACCAGATTGAAGGAAACTTTCAGCGGCCCGTCCGGCGACCACCCCGCTCCCCGGACCGGCCCCGGCGCCGCCCGCCGCCCCCAGCCGGCCGGCGCCCCGCCCGCCCCCGCGGCCCTCGCCGCCAAGGTGCGCACCCTGGGACCGTCCATGACCCGCTCCATGCAGCGGGTCGCGGAGGCCGTCGCCGGCGACCCGGCCGGCTGCGCCGCGCTCACCGTCACCGGCCTCGCCGAACGCACCGGCACCAGCGAGGCCACCGTCGTCCGCACCTCCCGCCTGCTCGGCTACCCCGGCTACCGCGACCTGCGGCTGGCGCTCGCGGCCCTCGCCGCGCAGCAGGCCACCGGCCGGGCGCCGGCCGTCACGGCCGACATAGCGGTCGACGACTCCCTCACCGACGTGGTCACCAAGCTCGCGCAGGAAGAGCAGCAGTGCCTCGCCGACACCGCGGCCGCGCTGGACACCACGCAGCTGGAGGCGGCCGTCGCCGCGCTCGCCGGCGCCCGCCGCATCGACGTGTACGGCATCGGCGCCTCCAGCCTCGTCGGCCAGGACCTGGCCCAGAAGCTGCTCCGCATCGGCCTGATCGCGCACGCGCACGCCGACCCGCACCTCGCCGTGACCAACGCCGTCCAGATGCGGACCGGTGACGTCGCCGTCGCCATCACCCACTCCGGCCGCACCACCGACGTCATAGAGCCGCTGCGGGTCGCCTTCGACCACGGCGCGACGACGATCGCGATCACCGGCCGCCCGGACGGCGAGATCGCCGCCTACGCCGACCACATACTCACCACCTCCACGGCCCGGGAGAGCGAGCTGCGCCCGGCGGCCATGTCGTCCCGTACGAGCCAGCTGCTCGTCGTCGACTGCCTGTTCGTCGGCGTCGCCCAGCGCACGTACGAAACGGCGGCCCCCGCCCTCTCCGCCTCCTACGAGGCCCTGGCGCACCGCCACTCCCCCCGCCCCCGCTGACCCGTAAGCGCGCCCCCACCTCCACCGGCCCGTGCGCGCACCACCGCACCACCGCCCCAGCGCCCCACCCGCAGCCGTACCGGGAGAACCCCTCACCATGACTTCCACCGCTGACCACGCCGATCTGCGGGCCCAGTTGGAGACCCTCACCACCGAGGCGTTCCGGCCGGAGCTCGCCGAGATCGACCGGCTGTCCACCCTGGAGATCGCCCGCACGATGAACGGCGAGGACGCCACCGTCCCGACCGCCGTCGCCGAGCAGTTGCCGCGGATCGCCGCCGCCATCGACGGCACGGCGGCGCGGATGGCCCGCGGCGGCCGGTTGATCTACGCCGGGGCCGGCACGGCGGGCCGGCTGGGCATCCTCGACGCCAGCGAGTGCCCGCCCACCTTCAACACCGCCCCCGAGGAAGTGATCGGGCTGATCGCCGGCGGCCCGCCCGCCATGGTCACCGCCGTGGAGGGCGCCGAGGACAGCAAGGACCTGGCCGCCGCCGAGCTGGACGCGCTCGCGCTGACCGCCGACGACACGGTGGTCGGCATCTCCGCCTCGGGCCGCACGCCGTACGCCATCGGCGCCGTCGAGCACGCCCGCGCCCAGGGCGCGCTGACCATCGGGCTGTCCTGCAACGCCGGCTCCGCGCTCGCGGCCGCCGCCGACCACGGCATCGAGGTCGTCGTCGGCCCCGAGCTGCTGACCGGCTCCACCCGCCTGAAGGCCGGTACGGCCCAGAAGCTGGTCCTGAACATGCTCTCGACCATCACGATGATCCGGCTGGGCAAGACCTACGGAAACCTGATGGTCGACGTCCGGGCGTCGAACGAGAAGCTGCGGGCCCGGTCCCGGCGCATCGTCGCGCTGGCCACCGGCGCCTCCGACGCGGAGATCGAGGACGCGCTCACCGCCACCGACGGGGAGGTGAAGAACGCCATCCTGACCCTCCTCGGCGCCGTGGACGGCCCGACCGCGGCCCGCCTGCTCGCCGACTCGCAAGGGCACCTGCGCGCCGCCCTCCAGGCTGCCGCCCAGGACAGCTGACCACCCGCGCGCTCCCTCCGGGAGCTGCGCCCTCTCCCCGCGCGACGACGCGCAGCCCTCCGACAGAACAGCGCCTGCACATGACCTCTGCATCTCCCCAGGGGAACTCCGGCTCCCCGGACAAGAACCGTGCCACCGCTGCCGCGCTCCTGCCCCTCGTGGGCGGCGCTGCCAACATCACGTCCGTCGCGCACTGCATGACCCGGCTCCGCCTCGGCATCAAGGACCGCGCGCTGGTCCAGGACGATGCCCTGAAGGCGCTGCCGGCCGTCATGGGGGTGGTCGAGGACGACACGTACCAGATCGTGCTCGGCCCCGGCACGGTCGCCCGCGTCACGCCCGTCTTCGAGGAACTGGTCGAGGAGGGGCGGGCCGTCGCACCCGAACCGGCCACAACCGGGACTGCTCCATCCACCGCCGAGGCCACTCCGCCCACGACCGGAACCGCTCCATCCACCGCCGAGGCCACTCCGCCCACGGCCGGGCCCGCTCCATCCACCGAGTCCACCGGCTCATCCGGCAACGCCACCGCCTCGTCCGGCAACGCCACCGGCCCGTCCGGAACCGCCGCCGGCCCGGCCGCGCCCGGCGCCCCGGCCCCCGCCACCGCCGACGAGCTGGCCGCCCAGGGCGCCGCGATCAAGGCCCGCCGGAAGGCGGCGAACGCCACCCCCTTCAAGCTGTTCCTCCGCCGGATCGCCAACATCTTCGTCCCGCTGATCCCGGCCCTCATCGGCTGCGGCATCATCACCGGCATCAACGGCCTGCTGACCAACCTCGGCTGGCTGCCCGCCCTGGTCCCCGCGCTGACCGCCGTCGCCGCCGGCTTCATGGCCCTGATCGCGGTGTTCGTCGGCTTCAACACGGCGAAGGAGTTCGGCGGTACGCCGATCCTCGGCGGCGCGGTCGCGGCGATCATCGTCTTCCCCGGCGTCGCGAACGTCACCGCGTTCGGTCAGCGGCTCTCCCCCGGCCAGGGGGGCGTCCTCGGCGCGCTCGGCGCCGCCGTCCTGGCGGTGTACGTCGAGAAGTGGTGCCGCAAGTGGGTGCCCGAAGCGCTGGACGTCCTGGTCACCCCGACCCTCACCGTCCTGCTCACCGGGCTGGTGACGATCTTCGGCCTGATGTACGCGGCGGGCGAGGTCTCAGCCGCGATCGGTACGGCCGCCAACTGGCTCCTCGCCCACGGCGGTGCGCTCGCCGGCTTCGTCCTCGGCGGCCTCTTCCTGCCGCTGGTGATGCTCGGCCTGCACCAGGCCCTCATCCCCATCCACACCACCCTCATCGAGCAGCAGAGCTACACCGTCCTGCTGCCGATCCTCGCCATGGCAGGCGCGGGCCAGGTAGGCGCTGCCATCGCCGTCTACCTCCGCCTCCCCCGCAACGGCTCGATCCGTACGACCGTCAAGTCCGCGCTCCCCGCCGGCTTCCTCGGCGTCGGCGAGCCCCTGATCTACGGCGTCTCGCTCCCTCTCGGCCGCCCCTTCATCACCGCCTGCGTCGGCGGCGCGTTCGGCGGCGGCTTCGTCGGCCTCTTCAACCAGCTCGGCACGGCCGTCGGCTCCACCGCCATCGGCCCCTCCGGCTGGGCCCTGTTCCCCCTCCTCAAGGGCAACCACGACCTGGGCGCCACGGCCCTCGTCTACGCCGTCGGCCTGCTCGCCGGCTACGTCGTCGGCTTCCTGGCCACCTACTTCTTCGGCTTCAGCAAGCAGATGCTGACCGACCTGAACGCCGCCACACACACCTCCGCAGCCGACGCCCCGGCGTCCCACCCCAAGGCCGCCCCCGCCGCACCCACCAGCTCCCCTTCGGACAAGGAACCGGCGGCCCTCTGACCCACCGGCCGCCCGACGTCACCAGAACCGGTGAATCCGCTCGCCCGCACCGTATTATGTCGTTGACGACATAATACGGTGCGTCGCATGGACGCCCTGTACGAGCTACGTCCCACCCTGGCCGGGGAGGACACCAGGATCACGTACTGGTTCGCTCTGCAGCGTCGGATCGTGCTGCTCACGGTCTTCCGCAAGACCGTATGCGCGAGACGGCTCAGGTCTCCCACGCGGTGACGGCCCGTAAGGTGTGCGAGAGCGAGCACGGCCCGGCCCACACGACGTACCGCCGCGGCGAGGAAGGGGACGCGCGATGAATCACAGCCGCTGGAAGCCGGCCCGCGAGAAGAAACTCGCCGAGGGGCACGCCGAATCGCCCGAAACCACGGCCGAACGCGCGGAGAACCGGCTGGCGATGGCCTTCGCCGAGGCGGTGTACGACCGCCGCACGGAACTGGGGCTGACCCAAGCAGAGGTCGCCGAGCGCGCCGGGCTCGCCCAGGCGAAGATCTCCCGCATCGAAGGCGCGGACGCCGTGCCGACGCTGCCCCTGCTGCGACGCCTGGCCCGCGCCCTGGACGCGTCCCTGAGCATTGCCCTGGACGATGAGCACGAAGAAGTCGCTTTCATCGCCCATCCCGCCGCCTGACACTGACCAACCGCGGTCGGAAACGCCCGAGGGCGGCACCCCCTTCGCAGGGGTGCCGCCCTCGGTCCGTACAGCGCGTACAGCGATGAACAGCTGATCCGTTCCCGGAAGGGGTGGATCAGAAGTCCATGTCACCGCCCGGCATGCCGCCCGGAGCGGCCGCGGCGGCCTTCTCCGGCTTGTCGGCGATGACGGCCTCGGTGGTGAGGAAGAGCGCCGCGATGGAGGCGGCGTTCTGCAGCGCGGAGCGGGTGACCTTGGCGGGGTCGATGATGCCCTCGGCGATCATGTCGACGTACTCGCCGGTCGCGGCGTTCAGGCCGTGGCCCACGGTCAGGTTGCGCACCTTCTCCACGACGACGCCGCCCTCGAGGCCGCCGTTGACGGAGATCTGCTTCAGCGGGGCCTCCAGGGCCAGCTTCACAGCGGCGGCACCGGTGGCCTCGTCGCCCTCGAGCTCGAGCTTCTCGAAGACCGAGGAGGCCTGCAGCAGGGCCACGCCACCGCCGGCGACGATGCCCTCCTCGACGGCCGCCTTCGCGTTGCGAACGGCGTCCTCGATGCGGTGCTTGCGCTCCTTGAGCTCGACCTCGGTCGCGGCGCCGGCCTTGATGACCGCAACACCGCCGGCGAGCTTCGCCAGGCGCTCCTGCAGCTTCTCGCGGTCGTAGTCGCTGTCCGAGTTCTCGATCTCGGCGCGGATCTGGTTGACGCGGCCCTGAACCTGCTCGCTGTCACCGGCACCGTCGACGATGGTGGTCTCGTCCTTGGTGATGACGACCTTGCGGGCGCGGCCGAGCAGGTCGAGACCGGCGTTCTCCAGCTTGAGGCCGACCTCCTCGGAGATGACGGTGCCACCGGTGAGGATGGCGATGTCGCCGAGCATGGCCTTGCGGCGGTCACCGAAGCCCGGGGCCTTGACGGCGACGGACTTGAAGGTGCCACGGATCTTGTTGACGACCAGGGTGGACAGGGCCTCGCCCTCGACGTCCTCCGCGATGATCAGCAGCGGCTTGCCCGACTGCATGACCTTCTCCAGCAGCGGAAGGAGGTCCTTCACGTTGGAGATCTTGGAGTTGACGATCAGGATGTACGGGTCGTCGAGCGACGCCTCCATACGCTCCATGTCGGTGGCGAAGTACGCCGAGATGTAGCCCTTGTCGAAGCGCATACCCTCGGTGAGCTCCAGCTCCAGACCGAAGGTCTGGGACTCCTCGACGGTGATGACGCCTTCCTTGCCGACCTTGTCCATGGCCTCGGCGATGAGCTCACCGATCTGGGTGTCGGCCGCGGAGATGGAGGCGGTGGAGGCGATCTGCTCCTTGGTCTCCACGTCCTTCGCCTGCTCCAGCAGGGCGGCGGAGACGGCCTCGACGGCGCGCTCGATGCCGCGCTTCAGGGCCATCGGGTTGGCGCCGGCCGCGACGTTGCGCAGGCCCTCGCGGACCAGGGCCTGGGCCAGGACGGTCGCGGTCGTCGTGCCGTCACCGGCGACGTCGTCCGTCTTCTTCGCGACCTCCTTGACCAGCTCGGCGCCGATCTTCTCGTACGGGTCCTCGAGCTCGATCTCCTTGGCGATGGACACACCATCGTTGGTGATCGTGGGGGCGCCCCACTTCTTCTCAAGGACGACGTTGCGGCCCTTGGGGCCAAGGGTGACCTTGACGGCGTCGGCGAGCTGGTTCATCCCGCGCTCGAGACCGCGCCGTGCCTCCTCGTCGAACGCGATGATCTTGGCCATGTGAAGTGGTCCTCCCGGACAGGGGTGGAAACGCAGTGGACCGCGCTGGTGCCCGCGACGGACGGCCTGCGGTCCCGTGGTTCCCTGCCCCACCGGTCCGCGGACCTCACCGGCCCGATCCGAAGTTCTGTCACTCTCACCTTCAGAGTGCTAACGCAATGATTAGCACTCGACCCCCCAGAGTGCAAGCGCCTCCGAAGGAGGCTCGATGAGGGGTGGTGGCCGGGAGACGGGTGGGCGCAAGCGCCTGTCCCAGGCTGCGGGCTCGAGCCGCAGCCACGCAAGGGGGCGAGCCGGCGCGCCCCGCGCACAACAGAAGGCCCGCACCCCCTCAGGGGGCACGGGCCTCCGTACGCTGCAGTCGGTCGGCGCTTCAGCCGGCCACGCGAACCATGTCCGCCTGCGGCCCCTTCTGGCCCTGCGAGATCTCGAACTCGACCCGCTGACCTTCCTCAAGGGTGCGGTAGCCGTCCATCTGAATCGCGCTGTAGTGGACGAAAACATCCGCACCACCGTCGACCGCGATGAAGCCGTACCCCTTCTCCGCGTTGAACCACTTGACGGTGCCCTGAGCCATTCCTAACTCCCCTATTGCTGGCCCTTGCGCAGGACCGCACTCCGCGGACCCGGGTCAGACCTCACCCCTTGGGAGGGTGTGCGCCGGAACGCGTCGACCGCCGCTGAATGTATCTGGACCGATGCCCAGCGCAACAGGTCAATCGGACGAGAATTCTGCCCACGACCATTCGCCGATATCCGGCGAAGTCTCAACAATTCTGGGCAAGCCGGGCCGGGCATAGCCCATCAAGCACGACAAATTGCGCACACACTTTGGGCACATCTTGTCGTGTTCTCATATGCGGCAGGCACGCGCGCGAAGAGGATTCGCCTCAACTGTATCGCCTTTAACGACATGGAATCGCCCCGTCCGCTTCTGCTGCGGACGGGGCGATTCCGGGGTGCGTATCTCGTCATTCACGAGACGGTGCACAAGGGGCGCGCACAGGGCGCACAAAGGGGCGTACGGCGCTGTTTCAGCAGCCGCCGGCCACCGCGGGGATGATCGAGACGCTGGCGCCGTCCGGCGTCGCCGTCTGCAGGCCGCCCTCGAAGCGCACGTCGTCGTCGTTGACGTAGACGTTCACGAAGCGGCGCAGCTTGCCGGTGTCGTCCAGCACGCGGGCCGCGATGCCGGCGTGGTTCTTCTCCAGGTCGGCGATGACCTCGGAGAGGTTGGCGCCCTCGGCGGGGACCTCGGCCTGGCCGCCGGTGTAGGTACGCAGGATGGTGGGGATGCGGACGTTGACGCTCATGTTCTTCTGCCTTCCGGGTTCAGGTGCTACGAGTGCGAGGCGGCGCTCCGGCCGGGGGCCAGGGCTCAGCCGAGGCCGGCCTCGCGGAAGGAGTCCAGGCTCGGACGGATGGTCGCGGTCGGCCCGGTGGTCGGCGCCACGGCGTCCAGCGTCTTCAGACCGTCGCCGGTGTTCAGGACGACGAGGGACTTGGCCGGGTCGATCCGGCCGTTCTCGATGAGCTTCTTGGTGACGCCGACGGTCACGCCGCCCGCGGTCTCCGCGAAGATGCCCTCGGTGCGGGCCAGCAGCTTGATCGCGTCCACGACCTGCTCGTCGTTGACGTCCTCCACGGCACCGCCGGTGCGGCGGGCGATGTCGAGCACGTACGGGCCGTCGGCCGGGTTGCCGATGGCCAGCGACTTGGCGATGGTGTTCGGCTTCTGCGGGCGCACCACGTCGTGGCCGGCCTTGAAGGCCGTCGAGACCGGGGAGCAGCCCTCGGCCTGGGCGCCGAAGATCTTGTACGGCTTGTCCTCGACCAGACCGAGCTGGATCAGCTCCTTGAGGCCCTTGTCGATCTTCGTGAGCTGCGAGCCCGAGGCGATCGGGATGACCAGCTGGTCCGGCAGCTCCCAGCCGAGCTGCTCGCAGATCTCGTACGCGAGCGTCTTGGAGCCCTCGCCGTAGTACGGGCGGAGGTTGACGTTCACGAAGCCCCAGCCCTCGCCCAGCGGGTCGCCGATGAGCTCGGAGCAGAAGCGGTTGACGTCGTCGTAGTTGCCCTCGATGCCGACCAGGTCTCCACCGTAGACCGCGGCCATGACGACCTTGCCGGCCTCCAGGTCGTGCGGGATGAACACGCAGGAGCGGAAGCCCGCCCGACGTGCCGCGGCGCCGACCGCGCCGGCCAGGTTGCCGGTGGAGGAGCAGGACAGGGTGGTGAAGCCGAAGGCGCGGGCCGCCTCGACGGCGATGGCCACGACGCGGTCCTTGAAGGAGTGCGTCGGGTTGCCGGAGTCGTCCTTGACGTACAGGCCGCCGGTGACGCCGAGCTCGGCGGCGAGGCGGTCGGCCTTGACCAGCTTGGTGAAGCCGGGGTTCAGGTTGGGCTTGTCGGCCACGTCGGCGGGGACGGGCAGCAGCGGCGCGTACCGCCAGATGTTGTCGGGACCGGCCTCGATCTGCTTCTTCAGACTCTCGGGGTCGCCACTCGGCAGGTCGTACGCCACTTCGAGCGGCCCGAAACATTCCTGACAGGCGAAGATCGGGCCCAGCGGGAAGCGGGTGCCGCACTCGCGGCAGGACAGCGCCGCGGCGGGGCCGAGGGAGACGGCAGAGGTGGTGGTCGCCGGGGTTTCAGGGGTCGTCCCCTGAGAGGTTGCAGTAGCAGCTTGCACAGCCATGGAGGCGAGGCCCTTTCTCCTCATCTTCCTCACGACGCATCTCGCCGTGAGACGGATTTGGCACCTTCCCTAGCCGGGAGCCTCGCGCGGCGGACATCAGCGTCCTGGCGGCAAGACCGGCTGGAGGGTTGCCGGGGCTTCAACGGGCCGTATCCCTCTGCCCCTCTGGATGAGCGGTATGGCCTGCATATGAAACACAGGCGTTTGTTCAGCGGTGACCCCGGCATGCGGTGGTCATCCGCGTTGTTCAAGACTGTAACCGAAGGGGTGGACGGTTGAGATAGCCGTCCGAACCGCGAGATGGCTCACATCGCGTAGCAAGAGGCTCACGCGCGTAGCAAAAGGAGACGGATACGTGCTGGAAGAGGTGGAGCGCTGGCTGGCCGGCCGCTCCTGGTCCGCCGCCGACCGATCGCTCGACCAGCTGTTGGCCGCGAAGGTCCGTTCGGGGCAGACGGTCAGCGTCGTGCTGCCCGCGCTCGACGAGGAAGCCACGGTCGGCACGATCGTGGAGATCATCCGTCGCGACCTGATGTCCGACGCGGTACCGCTGGTCGACGAGCTGGTCGTGGTGGATTCCGGCTCCACCGACCGCACCTCCGAGGTCGCCGCGGCGGCCGGTGCCCGGGTCGTGCACCGCGACGCGATCCTGCCCCGGCTGGCGACGTCGCCCGGCAAGGGCGAGGTGCTGTGGCGCTCGCTGCTGGCCACCAGCGGCGACATCGTCTGCTTCGTCGACGCCGACCTGCGCGAGTTCTCCGCCGACTTCGTGTCCGGGATCGTCGGGCCGCTGCTGACCGAGCCCGAGGTGCAGTTCGTGAAGGCGATGTACGACCGGCCGCTGGGCGACGGGGCCGGCGGGGCCGACGGCGCGCAGGCCGGCCAGGGCGGTCGCGTCACCGAGCTGGTGGCCCGCCCGCTGCTCAACCTGCACTGGCCGCAGCTGGCCGGCTTCGTCCAGCCGCTGGGCGGCGAGTACGCGGCCCGCCGCTCGCTCCTGGAACGGCTGCCCTTCCCCGTCGGGTACGGCGTCGAGCTGGGCCTGCTGGTCGACGCGCTGCACACGGTCGGCCTGGACGCGCTGGCGCAGGTGGACGTGGGGGTGCGCAGGCACCGGCACCAGGACGGGCAGGCCCTCGGGCGGATGGCCGCGGCGATCTACCGCACGGCCCAGCTGCGGCTGGCGCGCGGGCACCTCGTACGCCCGCGGCTCACCCAGTTCGACCGCGGCGAGGAGGGCGGTTTCGTGCCGCGTACGACCGCGGTGGACACCGAGGAGCGGCCGCCGATGCGCGACATACCGGAGTACGTGGCGCGGCGGGCGGCCTGAGGCGCGGGAGGGGCGTACGGCGCGGGGTCGAGGGGCCGTGCGGGGCGGGTGCGCCGGGGCTCGTCCGGCCTCGCGCGCGGGCCGCGCGCGGCGCCCGACGTGCGGCTCCGCCCGGAACGCGCTGCGGGCCGTACGTTTGAGCGGTTCTGTGGCGGGTTAGGTCATCGGCATGGTCTCCTCCAGCTCAGGTGCCCAGGTTCTCGTCGCGTCCAACCGCGGCCCGGTCTCCTACGCCCTGGGCGCGGACGGCACGCTCACTTCCCGGCGCGGCGGTGGCGGACTGGTCTCGGGCCTGTCCGCGATCGGTTCGGACGCCGGGGCCGTCTGGGTGTGCGCAGCGCTCGGCGACGGTGACCGCGAGGCCGCCCGGCGGGCGGCCACCGGTGACGGGCTGCTGGACTCCGCCGACACCGGCGGACAGCAGGTCCGGATGCTGGACATCCCGCCCGAGGTGTTCGCCGACGCGTACAACGGCATCGCCAACTCCGTGCTGTGGTTCGTCCACCACCTGCTGTACCAGACGCCGCTGGAGCCGGCGTTCGACGCGGACTTCCGCGCCCAATGGGCGGCGTACGAGGCGTACAACGCCGCCTTCGCCGACGCGCTCGCCGAGGCCGCGGCGCCGGGCGCCGCCGTCCTCGTGCAGGACTACCACCTCACGCTGGTGCCGGGGCTGCTCCGGGAGCGCCGCCCCGACCTGCGCATCGGCCACTTCTCCCACACCCCGTGGGCGCCGCCGGACTACTTCCGGCTGCTGCCGGACGACGTGGCGGCCGAGGTGCTGCGCGGCATCCTGGGCGGCGACCGGGCTGCGTTCCTGACCCGCCGCTGGGCCGAGGCGTTCGCCGAGTGCTGCGCCGTGGTGCTGGGCGCCGAGGTGGCGCGCGACGGGGACGCGGGCCTGCGGGTCACGTACGAGGGCCGGACCACCCGGCTCGGCGTGCACGGCCTGGGCGCCGACGCGGACTTCCTGCGCGACCGGTCCCGGCAGCCGGACGTCGACGACCGGCTGGCGGACCTGCGCGAGCAGATCGGCACCGATGAGGACGGCGCGCCGCGGCGGACGATCGTGCGGGTGGACCGCACGGAGCTGTCGAAGAACATCGTGCGCGGGCTGCACGCGTACCGGCGGCTGCTCACCGACCGGCCCGAGTGGCGCGGCCGGGTCGTGCACATAGCGTTCGCCTATCCCTCGCGGCAGGACCTGGCGGTGTACCGGGAGTACACCGAGGAGGTCTCGCGGGTGGCCGGGGAGATCAACGACGAGTTCGGCACGGACGGCTGGCTGCCGGTCGTGCTGCACGTGAAGGACGACTTCGCACGGTCCCTGGCCGCCTACCGGCTCGCCGACGTCGCGCTGGTCAACCCCATTCGCGACGGCATGAACCTGGTCGCCAAGGAGGTGCCGGTGGTGTCGGAGGCGGGCTGCGCGCTGGTACTGTCCCGGGAGGCCGGGGCCTGCGCGGAGCTGGCGGACGACGCGCTGGTGGTCAATCCGTACGACATCGAGGCCACGGCCGGCGCGCTGCACGAAGCGCTCACGATGCCGCAGGACGAGCGTGCGGACCGCTCGAAGCGGCTCGCCATGGCGGCGACGGCGCTGCCGCCGGCGCGGTGGTTCCTGGACCAGCTGGCCGCGCTGTCGGCCTGAGGCCGGTTTTCCGGCGCGAGGGCGCTGCCCCGGACGGTGCGTTTGCCGGCTGCCGCGCCGTCCTGGTTGCTCGCGCAGTTCTTTGCGCCCCTACCGGCTGCGCCCCTGCGGGGCGTGCCTCAGGGGCGCGCCAGCGCCTCTGCCAGGCCCGTCAGCAGTTCGACGACGCCCTGGGGCCCCGGTACGACCAGGTCGGCGCGGTCGGCCAGCTCCTCGGCGCCCTCGCCCACGGTCGCCGAGCTGCACACCAGCACGCCGGCCTGGCCCTCGGCGCGGAGCGCGTCGACGGCGGCGTACGCGGCCAGGTCGCCGAGGTCGTCACCGGCGTAGAGGACCGCGCCGGCGCCCACCTCGCGGACGTACGACGTGAGCGCGACGCCCTTGTCGACGCCGGGCGGGCGCAGCTCCAGGACGAAGCGGCCCGGCTCGACGATCAGGCCGTGCCGGTCGGCGAGGGCGGCCAGCGGCGCGCGCAGCCGGTCGAAGGTGCCCTGCGGGTCGGCGGTGCGGCGGGTGTGCACGGCGACGGCCCGGCCGCCCTTGGTCTCGATGGCGTCCTCGACGGAGGCGTCCCGCCAGGCGCCGGTGTCCGCCAGCAGCGCGGGCAGCTCGGCGGCCGCAGCGGCGACGCCGGGCGGCGGCGCGGGCGCCTCGATCCGGCCGGTGGCGGCGTCCCAGCGCTCGGCGCCGTAGTGCCCGAGGACGACGAGGTGGTCCAGGCCGGCCGCGTCGGCGAAGCCGCCGAGCCGTACGGCGGTCTCCGCAGGACGGCCGGTGATCACCACGACGGCGCGCAGCAGCGGCGCGAGCCGGGCGAGGGCCCGGACGACGCCGGGGTGCGCGCGGGCCTGTTCGGGGTCGGGGACGATGTCGGCGAGGGTGCCGTCGAAGTCGAGGGCGACGACGGCTTCGGCGGGCCGGGCGAGGAGGGTGGCCAGGCCCGCGCGGCCCGCTTCGGACACCGGCTGCGCGAGGAGGTTCTCAGGGCTGCCCATGGGACCGAGCCTAGCGGTGGGGCGCGACGTACGGAGGAGGTACGGGGATCTTGCGGCGACCGCGGCGCCGGCTCAGCGACGCGCCCGCCGCTCCTCCCGTATCCGGCGCAGCCGATTCACCGTGACGGGGTCGTGGGCGAGGGCGCGGGGGTCGTCCAGGAGGGCGTTGAGCAGTTGGTAGTAGCGGGTCGGCGAGATGCCGAGCCGCTCGCGTATGGCGCGCTCCTTGGCGCCGGGCCCTGCCCAGGAGCGGCGCTCCACGGCGAGCACGGCCTCGTCGCGCGCTGAGAGCCGCTCGGACGGCGATTCGGACACCACACGACCACGATAGCCCCGCGGTACGACATCCCTACCGATCACCCGCGTGGGCGGTGTCGGGCCGCGTCGGGCGGCCCGCCGGGGCAGCCTCCGGCGCGCCGCTCGTCCGGCGTCAGCGGGTCGCGCTGTCCGCCTCGTTCGCGGTGTTCTCGATGTCGGTGAGGACCTGCTGCGGGTCGCCGCCGCTGCCGACCGCGCCGCCCATCTCGGCCTTGACTGTCTTGCTGACGAGCGGCCAGGAGGTCTTGTCGGCGGGGTAGAACTCCGCGTCCGGCAGCTGCCGGAGGAAGCTGTGCAGCTTCTTGTACTTGTCCTCGGCGAGCATGCCCTGGGAGGCGGAGACGGTGACCGGCAGCAGGCCGTAGTCGCCGGAGAACTTCAGGACGTTGTCCTTGTCGTAGACGAAGTCGAGGAACTTCCCGATCTCGGCGCGGTGTCCGTGCTGCTTGAAGCCCATCATCCAGTCGGCGACGCCCATGGTGGACTTGGCGGGGCCGTTGATGCCGGGGAGCGCGACGGTGCCGTAGTCGACGCCCTTGGCCTTGGCCTGCTGCATCAGGGTGGGGTGGCCGTTCAGCATGCCCACCTTGCCGTCGGCGAAGGCGTCGAAGCCGGCCTGACGGTTGAGCTTCGCGGGGTCGCCGCCGGTCAGTCCCGGGGTGACGAGGTTGTCCTTGACCCACTTGAACGTCCGGACGTTCTGCCGCGAGTCGATCGTGTACTTGCCGATGGAGTCGGTGTAGCCGCCGCCCCCGCTGAGCATCCAGATCATGGTCTCGGCCTGGGTCTCCTCGGGGCCGAGCGGCAGCGCGAACGGCGTCTTCACGCCCGCGTTCTTCAGGAGCTGCGCGTCCTGCTTGATGTCGGACCAGGTCTTGGGCGGGTTGTCGATGCCGGCCTGGGCGAAGAGCTTCTTGTTGTAGAAGAGGCGGCGGGTGCTGGCTCCGAAGGGCAGCCCGTACTGGACGCGGTGGTACTCCCCCGCGTCGGCGAGGCCGGGCGTGAAGTCCGCCTGGGTGCTGATGGAGAGTAGGTCGTCGGCGCTGTAGAGCTTGCCCTCGGCGGCGTAGTCGGCGTAGGCGCCGATCTGGGCCATGTCGGGGGCGTTCCCGGCCTCGACCCGCTTCTCGACCTCCTTGTCGACGTCCTCCCAGCTGTAGACGTCGACGTCGACCTTGATGTTCGGGTGCTTCGCCTCGAAGGCCCGCACCACGCCGTCCCAGTAGTGCTTGCTGGAGTTGGCCGCGTTGTCGCCGTAGTCGGCGGCGACCAGTTTCAGGGTGACGTCGTCGCTGCCGCCGGGCCCGCCGGAGCAGGACGCCAGGGTCAGCGTCATGGCCGTCGCGATACCCGCCGCCGCCAGGCTCTTGTAGCGTCGCCGTACTGCCATTACGTACCCTTTTCCGCCTTCGTGTGCCGTCTTGGTGTGCCGTACGTCCGGGCGCGCCGCGGCGGCGGGGATCACCCCCACCGGGCGCATGAGCTGCGAGTCTGCCCCGCATACCGTCACAAGGTCTACACCAAACCAGGTCTCCGTTTCGCATCAGCGAACCGGAACGCGGGCCTCCTGCCGGCCCGCCGCGACCGCCCGGCGCACGCGGCGCGGGCGGAGCCCCCGGTGACGTCCGGGCGGACTACCGGTCAACTCCCTGTGTCCCGCGCCCGAACATCACCCCCACAGGGTAGCTACGCGCGGAGACCGCAAGTGGACTAGACCTTTCACCGTCTCACGCGGGAGACTGGCCCGCGTGAGACATGTCATCGCCCTCGATGTGGGCGGCACCGGGATCAAGGCCGCACTCGTCGGTACGGAGGCCGCGCCTTCCGGGTCCTCCCCGGGCGCGCCCGCCCGGCCGCCCGTCCTGCTGCACGAGGCCCGCCGCCCCACGGGGCGCGAGCGCGGCCCCGAAGCGGTGATCGGGACGATCCTCGACTTCGCCGCCGAGCTGCGCGAGCTGGGCGCCCGGAAATACGGCGCACCCGCAGCGGCGGCCGGCGTCGCCGTCCCGGGCATCGTCGACGAGACCACCGGTACCGCCGTGTACGCCGCCAACCTCGGCTGGCGCGACGTCCCGCTGCGCCGCCTGCTCTCGGAGCGGCTCGACGGCGTACCCGTGGCGCTCGGCCACGACGTACGCACCGGCGGGCTCGCCGAGGGCCGGATCGGCGCGGGCAAGGGCGCCGACCGGTTCGTCTTCCTGCCGCTGGGCACCGGCATCGCGGCCGCCATCGGCATCGGCGGCCGCATCGAAGCCGGGGCGCACGGCAGCGCGGGCGAGATCGGGCACATCGTCGTACGCCCCGAGGGCCCGGAGTGCGGCTGCGGCCGGCGCGGCTGCCTGGAGACGCTGGCCTCGGCCGCCGCCGTCGGCCGGGCGTGGGCCGCCGCCTGCGGTGATCCGGACGCCACCGCGGCGGACGCCGCGAAGGCCGTCGAGTCCGGCGATCCGGCGGCCGCCGCCGTCTGGCAGGAGGCCGTCGACGCACTCGCCGACGGCCTGGTCACCTGCCTCACGCTGCTCGACCCGCGGACCCTGATCATCGGCGGCGGGCTCGCCGAGGCGGGCGACACGCTGTTCGCGCCTCTGCGGGAGGCGGTCCGGCAGCGGGTTACGTTCCAGCCGCTCCCCTCGATCGTTCCGGCGGCGCTCGGGGACGCGGCCGGCTGCCTGGGTGCAGGACTGCTCGCCCGGGATCTACTCTCCACGGAGGTAACTGCCTGATGGCGGACCGAACCATCCTCAGCGGCGCCCGGGTGGCGCTGCCCGCGGGCGTCGTCGACGAACTCACGCTCACGGTCGACGGGTCGCAGCTCGCCGTGGGCCCCGCGGCCGGCACCACCACCGTCGACCTGTCCGGGCACCTGATCGTTCCGGGCTTTGTGGACATGCACGTGCACGGCGGGGGCGGCGGCTCGTTCTCCTCCGCCGACCCCGAGGAGTGCCTGAAGGTCGCCGACACGCACCGCCGCCACGGCACCACCTCCATGGTGGCCTCGACCGTCACCGGCGACCTGGCGGACCTCTTCCGGCAGGCGGCCGTCCTCTCCGAGCTGGTCGAGCAGGGCGAGCTGGCCGGCATCCACTTCGAGGGCCCGTTCATCTCGGCCCACCGCTGCGGCGCCCACCAGCCCGAACTGCTGCGCGACCCGGATCCGGCGGACGTCCGCAAGCTGGTCGACGCGGCCCGCGGCACGGCGAAGATGATGACCCTCGCGCCCGAACTGCCCGGCGGCCTGGACTCCGTACGCCTGCTGGCCGACTCCGGCGTCATCGCGGCGATCGGCCACACCGACTCCACGTACGACGCGACGCACGAGGCCATCGAGGCGGGCGCCACCGTCGCCACCCACCTCTTCAACGCCATGCCGGCCCTGAACCACCGCACCCCCGGGCCGATCGCGGCGCTTCTGGAGGACGAGCGGATCACCGTCGAGCTGATCAACGACGGCACCCATCTGCACCCGGCCGTACTGGAACTGGCCTTCCGTCACGCGGGCGCCGACCGCGTCGCGTTCATCACCGACGCGATGGGCGCGGCCGGCATGAGCGACGGCATGTACCCGCTCGGCCCGATGCAGGTCGAGGTCAAGGACGGCGTCGCGCGCATCCACGACGGCCCCACCGCCGGTTCGATCGCGGGCTCCACGCTCACCCTGGACCTCGCCTTCAAGCGCGCCGTCACGATCGACGGCATCGGCATCGAACAGGCCGTCCAGGCCCTGTCGGCGAACCCGGCCCGGCTGCTGGGCATCGACGACCGCACCGGCACCATCGAACCGGGCAAGGACGCCGACCTGGTCGTACTGAACGCGGCGTACGACCTCGTAGGTGTCATGCGGCGGGGTGAGTGGGTGGTACGGCCGCCGCAGGCCGGGTAAAGACCCGGTGCGGACGTGGTCCGGGCGGGCACCCCGCCCGGGCTGGGCCGATTGATCCGGGTCCGCGGCCCCGGCGATCACCGCGCTCTGTGCCAACTGCCGTCGGCAATGGCATGATCGCTCGCGCACTCGTCCGTACACGGCCGTCCCACGCGGCCACCCGACCACTGCGCGGGAGGGGGAACCATGATCCTCACGGTCACGCTGAACGCCGCACTCGACATCACCTACCGGGTACCGCGGCTCCGCCCGCGCGACAGCAACCGGGTCACCGAGGTGGCCGAACGCCCCGGCGGCAAGGGCCTGAACGTCGCCCGGGTGCTCGCCGCCCTGGGACATGACGCCGTCGCCACCGGTTTCGCCGGCGGCGACACCGGGGACGCGCTGCGCGCCATGCTCGCCCAGGAGACCGGCGTCACCGACGCGCTGGTCCCCATCGGCGCCGCCACACGGCGCACCGTCGCCGTCGTGGACACCGCGGGCGGCGACACCACTCAGCTCAACGAACCGGGCCCCACCGTTTCTCCCGCCGAGTGGGAAGCGTTCCTCACCCGGTACCGCGAACTCCTCGACGGCGCGCAGGCGGTGGCCCTGTGCGGCAGCCTGCCGCCCGGCGTCCCCGTGGACGTGTACGCGCGCCTGACCCGTACGGCCCGCGCGGCCGGCGTCCCGGTCCTCCTCGACACCAGCGGCGAACCGCTGCGCCGCGGCCTCGCGGCCCGGCCCGACCTCGCCAAGCCCAACGCCGCCGAGCTGGCGTCGCTGACCGGCCACAACGAACCGCTACGGGCGGCACGGGACGCGCGCCGCCGGGGCGCGCACACGGTCGCGGCCTCGCTCGGCGCCGACGGCATGCTCGCGGTCACCGCGGACGGCTCCTGGCAGGCCGCGCCGCCGCGGCGGATCGCCGGCAACCCCACGGGCGCGGGCGACTCGGCGGTGGCCGGACTGCTGTCCGGCCTGGTGGAGGGGGTCTCCTGGCCGGACCGGCTGGTCCGCGCGGTGGCCCTGTCGGCCGCGACGGTCCGGGCCGAGGGCGCCGGCGAGTTCGACCGCGCCACGTACGAGGAGCTGCTGGGCGAGGTCACCGTGACGGACGGCCCGGCCGCGGCCTGAGACGGCACCGGCCGGCGACCGCGAAGCGGCCCCGGCCGGCGCTCCCGGACACGGCTTCGTGCCCGGCGCTTCCTGCTACGGCTTGGTGACCTGGCCCGCCTTGAGCCACACCTGGTCGAGGTTGAAGTCGCACTTGTTCCCCTGCTCGCAGGAGATCTTGATCTCGTTGGTGCCCTTGGTCAGCTGCACGTAGGCGTAGGTGCGGGTCCAGCCCTTCTCCCAGTCGCCTTCCTGCGCCCCGGCGAAGTTCTTCATGTTCAGCGCCGAGTCGCGCGCCTTGCCGTTGATCGACAGGGTGGCGTCGGCGTCCTTGCCGGGCACGCCGTACCCCACGAAGACGGTGTACTGGCCGTCCTTGGGCACGTCCATCTTCCACGTCGCCGCGGAGCCCGGCGTGTTCATGCCGGTGACGTACAGGCCACCGGACGAACGGGCGCCCGGTATGTCCTTGGCGGTGGTCGCCGAGCCGTCCAGCCGCAGGCTGCCCGCGTCGGCCTTGGGCAGGTCGAGCTCGGCCGGCTTGTCGGACGGCTTGGAGCTCGGCTCGGCGCTCTCGCTCGCGGACGCGCCGGCCCCGCCGGCCTCGTCGCCCTTGTCCTCGCCGCTGTTGGAGATCATCGCGACGCCGATGCCGACGCAGACCACGGCGACCACGGCGATGGCGCCGATGAGCAGGCCGTTGCGGTTGCGGCGCGGCCCCTGACCGGAGCCGCCGGCACCGTGTCCGCCGGTGCGCGCCCGGTCGCCGCCCGGCAGCGTCTCGGGCGCCGCGTAGTGCGCGTTCTGGCCGTACGCCGGCTGCTGCGGCGCCTGCTGGCCGTACTGCTGCTGCCCGTACTGCCGCTCACCGACAGCGCGCACCTGGTTGTAGGACCTTCTGGGGACGCCCGGCTGCCGCACCGCCGCGCCGGCGCCCGACGTACCCTGCGCGCCCGCCTCGCCGCCCTCCGAGCGGTAGAGGTAGCCGAACGGATCGTCGTTCTCCGGCGTGTCCGTGCCGTTACTACCGGCCGTCATTCCGCGTCACTCCCCAGCGGTCTTGCAAACGAATGTCTACGTACTGATGTCTACATGCTTGTGAGGCCCCCGGCGGCCAGCGCCGCATCGGCGCAGCCTACCCGGTGCGGAGCGGCGTACGCCGGTTCCGTACGGCCACAAGATCCCTACAGGACGGTGAACGGTGGGCGCTCACCGGGGTAGGCGGCGGTCAGCGCGGTGCCGGCGCCACCGGGCGGGCGGCAGGTGTCTTCCGCCACATGGCCGGGAGGCGGGACGGATGGGGTGGGCGGGATGAGTGGGACGGGTGGGACGGTCGGTCCAGTGGGTCCGACGTGATGGATGTGCCGGATGCGGTTGCGGACGACGGCCGCCGACTTGAGGCGCAGGCCCCGGCCCGGGGGTGCCGGTCCCGGACGGGGGGGGCGGGCCCAGCCCGGGGGCGGGCCCAGCCCGGGGGCGGCCCCGGCCCGGAGGTGCGGCCCGGACCCGGGGGGGGGCGGGCCGTCAGCTCACCCGCCGGTTCGCCTTGGACCGGGACCGCTTCTCGACGTACATCCGCTGGTCAGCGGATTGCAGGACCTCCTCGGCCGACATCCCGCAGCCGGCCCAGCCGATCCCGAAGCTGGCACCGACCCGCACGGCCCGGCCGTCCACCCGGATCGGCGGAATGATCGCGTTCCGCAGCCGGACGGCCAGGTCCTGGGCGTCCGCCTTGCCCAGCCCGTCCGCGAGCACGACGAACTCGTCACCGCCGAGCCGGGCGACCGTGTCGCCGTCGCGCACCCCGTTGGTCAGCCGCCTGGCCACCTCGATGAGCACCGCGTCACCCGTGTGGTGCCCGAACCGGTCGTTGATCGACTTGAAGCCGTCCAGGTCGCAGAAGAGCACGGCCAGCCCCTTGGCCCCGTCGTCCTCCGGCCCGTCCGACGGCGCCACCGCGTGCACGTGACTGTCGTAGACCGGCCCCGTACGGGCCAGGTGGAAGCCCTCGAACGGTTCGCCCCCGCCGTCCGGCAGGAAGTCGTGCCCGTCGTCCTCCCCGCCGATCGACGAGGCGAACGCATCCGCCTCGTCCGCGCCCGGCGGCCGTGAGCACAGCCGGGCGCTGAGCCGGGCTCGCAGCTCGGCGGCGTTCGGCAGGCCGGTCAGCGAGTCGTGGCTGGCCCGGTGCGCGAGTTGCAGCTCGTGCCGCTTGCGCTCCTCGATGTCCTCGACGTGCGTGAGCAGGAAGCGCGGGCCGTCGGCGGTGTCGGCGACGACGCTGTTGCGCAGGTTCACCCAGACGTATGACCCGTCGCGGCGCGCCAGCCGCAGCTCGGCCCGGCCGCCCTCGGCGGAGGTCCGCAGCAGCGTCCCGATGTCCTCGGGGTGCACCAGGTCGGAGAAGGAGTACCGGCGCATCACGGAGGCCGGGCGCCCCAGCAGCCGGCACAGCGCGTCGTTCGTACGCAGCAGTCGCCCGTGCTGGTCGCCGCCCATCTCGGCGATGGCCATGCCGCTCGGCGCGTACTCGAAGGCCTGCCGGAAGCTTTCCTCGCTCGCCCGCAGGGCCTGCTGCTCGCGCTCCAGCCGGACCAGCGCGCGCTGCATGTTTGCCCGCAACCGGGCATTACTGATCGCAATCGCAGCTTGGAAAGCGAACATCTGCAACGCCTCGCGGCCCCAGGCGCCCGGACGGCGCCCGTTGCGCGGCCGGTCGACGGAAATCACGCCGAGCAGCTCGCCGCCGCCGGAGGAGGCCGCGTACATGGGCGCGAAGAGGCGGTCCATCGGATGCCACTCGTCGGGGAAGCGCGGCGTGGGGCCGGCGGCGTGCCACTGCGGGACGTCGTCGTCGTCCAGCACCCAGCCCTCGGTGTGCGGGATGAAGCACAGGTCGCCCCAGCGCTCGCCCATGCTCAGCCGGCGCTCCCAGGACTCCCGGGAGCCGACCCGGCCGGACAGCAGTGCCTCCGCACCTGCGCTTCCGGCGACCGCGGCCACCACGAGGTCGCCGTCGGGGCGTACGAGATTGACCGCGGCGAGCTCATAGCCCAGCCCGGTGATCGCGCCGTCGGCGACGGCCTGCAGCGTGTCCGCAAGGCTGCGTGCGGTGTTCAGGTCGGCGACCACTTGGTGCAGCTGCCGCAGGGTCGCAAGACGGACGTATGGCTCCGACTCGGTCTCCATCGCTCGCTCTCCCTGAGACCTCGACAGCAACTCCAGGCTTCTTCTCGTCCTCTAGTCGTCCGATTGCCACGGCCACTGAATCACAGTGAGCTGTTCACCCGGTACACAGGGTCAACAATTACCCCTCGCTGTGACTCAAGTCACAGCACACGCCGGGAAGTTGTCCACCTCCCCCGAAAGCCCTTTCCTCGCCTTCATAAACTTCCTGAACGCAAATTCCGTCACTCGGCGGCCTCGGTCGACAGTCCTAGGACGCGGTTGGTCCCAGGGCCCGATGCGGGCCGCACGCAGACCCGATTAGCGTTCATTGTGTGTTCACGAACAACTCTGCCGCCGACGTCACCGATCCGCGCACCGCCCCCACCCCGGGCACCGCCCCGCGCCCGGCCACGGAGACGGTCTTGCCTTCGAAAGAGACGGCTTCCCGCCCGGAGGAGACCGGCTCGCGTCCCTACGAGATCGGCTCGGGTCCGGAGCTGATCCCGCATGCTGGTGGGGTGAGTGCCGACGAGTTCCGTGCCGCCCTGTCCCGGCTCGCTGCCGGGGTCGTACTGATCACCGCCCTCGACCCGGAGGACGACCTGACCGACGGGGCATTTCCCGCCGACGGTGAGGTGCCGACCGGGGAGGACGCGGGGATGACCGCCACGGCGTTCATGTCCGTCTCGCTCGACCCGCCGCTGGTCATGGTGAGCGTCCGCAACGAGTCCCGGATGGACGACATCCTGGAGCGGCAGCCCCTGTGGGCCGTCTCGGTCCTGACGGAGGGCCAGCGCAACATCGCCGGCCAGTTCTCCATGAAGGGCCGCCTCAGCGACCGCCTCCTCTTCGCGAGCGTCCCGCACGTACGGGGCGAGCAGACCGGCGCCGCACTCGTGAAGGGCGCGCTCGCCACGATGGAGTGCCGCACGGAACAGCGCGTCGTCGCCGGCGACCACACCCTGACCATCGGCCGCGTACTCAGCGCCCACACCCCGCACGTGGAAACCAACCCACTGACGTACTTCAGGGGGCGCTACCGGAAGCTGGGGTAACGGACCGCTCACGCCCCTGGCAAGCACTCGCCCTCTGAGGAAGTGCAGCGGGTCGAGGCCTGGGAGAGTCCGGCGGGTCGAGGCATGGGGGAGCCCGGCGGGTCGAGGCCTGAGGGAGCCCGGCGGCTCGGGGCCAGCGGGGCGGCGGGACCGTCGGTGCCACGGGGCTCGGTTGGCGGGTGGCAGGTGACGGGTCCCATCGGCGCCTCGGAGCCCGGCAGGCACAGGTGACGGGCCCTATCGGTGCCACGGGTGCACGGGACCCGGCAGCCAGGTGACGGGCCCACGGACCCACAGGTCCCGGCTGGTGGGTGGCGGCTCAGTGCCAGTCGCGGCCGGAGCGTCCCCGCTTCGTGTCCCCGCGCTGCTTCTTCTCCCGCAGCCTGCGCTCATTGATGCCCCGCGGTATCCGCGTCTTGCGACGCGGCTTCGGCGGCGGCGCGGACGCCTCCGCCAGCAAGGAGGCGAGCCGGACCGCCGCGGTCTCGCGGTTCCGCCACTGCGAGCGGTGCTCGGAGGCCCGTACGGACACCACGCCACCGTCCAGCAGCCGCCCGCGCTCCGCCAGCCGCTGCAACGCGCGCTCCTTCCAGACCTCGGGCAGCGCATCGGTCGCTGCGAGGTCGAAGCGCAGCTCCACCTGGCTGTCGGAGGTGTTGACGTGCTGGCCGCCCGGTCCGGATGACCGCGAGAAGCGCCAGACGAGCTCCGCCTCCGGAAGGACGACCGAACCACGGATGACATAGGGCCCGGACATGCCCCAATGATCGCGCGCCCACCCCGGTCCCGTCACCCGCATTTCCCCGCCCGGGTTCTGCGGCAGGCCCAGCCCAGGTTCTGCGGCGGCGCCCGTTCGAGAACCCGGCCCGGCCCCGGCCGGAAGGCAGGCCCGCGGCCCGCGGCCCGCATCAGGACTTGGCAAAGAAAGTAAAGATAGCTGGAACCTCCTGGTCGCCGGTCGACGTTGTGAAGGGTGACGGTAGCTTCGTCCGCAGTACGGAGCCCGACGATTCGACGAGTCGACAAGGAAAGGGACATCCCATGGCTGTAAGCCTGTCCAAGGGCGGCAACGTCTCCCTCACCAAGGAGGCCCCGGGCCTGACCGCCGTCACGGTCGGCCTCGGCTGGGACGTCCGCACCACCACGGGCACGGACTTCGACCTCGACGCGAGCGCGATCGCGGTCAACCCGAGCGGCAAGGTCTACTCGGACCAGCACTTCGTGTTCTTCAACAACAAGGCCACGCCGGACCAGTCCATCGTGCACACCGGTGACAACGTCACCGGCCAGGGCGAGGGCGACGACGAGCAGATCAACGTCAACCTCGCCGCGCTGCCCGCCGACGTCGAGAAGATCGTGTTCCCGGTCTCCATCTACGACGCCGAGAACCGCAGCCAGAACTTCGGCCAGGTCCGCAACGCCTTCATCCGCATCGTGAACCAGGCCGGCGGCACGGAGATCGCCCGCTACGACCTCAGCGAGGACGCGGCGACCGAGACTGCCATGGTCTTCGGCGAGCTGTACCGCAACGGCTCGGAGTGGAAGTTCCGCGCCGTCGGCCAGGGCTACGCCTCCGGCCTGGTCGGCATCGCCCAGGACTTCGGCGTCAACGTCTGAGCAACACCTGACTGCCACGGCAGCCGACTGTCATCGCAGTCGACTGTCATTGCAGTCGGCTGGCCAGGACAGCCGACTGACGGAGGCCGTCCGCGCCGCGCCCACCGGGTGCGGCCGGGCGGCCTCCGCTGTACGACGGGTACGCGACGCCCGCCCGGACGCCCGCCCCAACGTCCGCCCCATCCCGACGGTCGAGGGGCGAGGGCCCCCGGGGGGCAAGGTCCGGCGGCCGAGGGGCGAGGATCGGGAGCCGCGGGCCGGCGGCCAGCGGCCAGCGGCCAGCGGCCAGCGGCCAGCGGCCAGGAGGAACGCCCCGGGGGCCACCCGGAACCGGGCCACGCCTGCCCGAACTCCCTCACCCTCACCCTCCCCCTCTCCCTCGCCGTCGCCCCCAGCAAATCTCGTCGCCTCGCGGCGGGCTTGCGCGCCTGCCTTGGGGTGGCCGACCGGGCGTAGCCCCCATGGACGGGGGCAGGGCGGAGCCAGGGCGTCAGGGTCCGACTCGCTCAGGCGGCCGCGATACCCGGCGGCGCGGCTGCGCCCCCTTCGGTCGCGCCGCTGCTCTCCCCCGCCACCGGCGGCGTAGCGAGAACCGCGATCTCATCGAGCGACAACCCGAGCGTCGAGGCCAGCGCCGCCACGGTGAAGAAGGCCGGCGTCGGCGCCCGCCCCGTTTCGATCTTGCGCAACGTCTCGGCGGAGACCCCCGCCGCCGCCGCGATCTCGACCATGCTGCGATCACCGCGCGCCGCCCGGAGCAACGCCCCCAGCTGCTCGCCGCGTTCGCGTTCCCAGGGAGTGAGAGGTGTACGGACCATGCTGTGATACTAATACCGGTAAACAAATACCGGTATAAAAATTGGCGCGCGGCGAGATGCAGCGAACCGTGGGCGTTGGTCATGGCCGACAGACCGAGACCGCACCCCGCGCAACCACCCGCCCACACGGGCGCTCAAGCCCCCATCACGCAGCGCGCCCCGAACACGAAGGACCCGACCATGGTGGAGATCAAGACCGACACCGCCCTCGACGCGATGCGCACCGCAGGCCGCGTCGTCGGCGACATCCTCAGCGCCGTACGCGACGCCGCCCCCCCCGGCACCCGACTGACCGAGCTCGACGAGGTCGCCCGCTCGGTGCTGCGCGAGGCAGGCGCCACCTCGCCCTTCCTCCACTACCGCCCGTCCTTCGCATCCACCCCCTTCCCCGCCACCATGTGCACCTCCGTCAACGACGCGATCGTGCACGGCGTCCCGAGCTCGTACCGGCTGCGCGACGGCGACCTGCTCAGCATCGACTGCGGCGCGGTGGTGGACGGCTGGGCAGGCGACGCGGCGATCACCGTCGCGGTCGGCACCCCGAGCCCGGAGGACCAGCGCCTCATGGACACCACCCGGCGCGCCCTGGAGGCCGGCATAGCGGCGGCCGTCGTGGGCGCCCGCATCGGCGACATCTCGCACGCCATCGGCAGCATCGGCCGCGCCGCCGGCTACGGAATCCCGACCGACTTCGGCGGCCACGGCGTGGGACGCCAGATGCACGAGGACCCGTCCGTACCCAACGACGGCCGGCCCGGCCGCGGCTTCGTACTCCGCCACGGCCTCGTCCTCGCCATCGAGCCGATGTTCCTCGCCGGCGGCAGCAACGCGTACTACACGGCGAGCGACGGCTGGACGCTCCGTACGACGGACGGCAGCCGCGCCGCCCACTTCGAGCACACCATCGCCATCACCGACGACGGCCCCCGAATCCTCACCCAGCCCTGACCGCACCCCGAGCGTTCACCCCTGCCTCGCATCGTCACTCGACCCTGACCCCACCCGCGACCGGTCACCCCAACCCGACCGTTCACCGGAACCTGACCGTTCACCTCGCCCTCGACTCCTTCGAGCCCTGGGGCCGGCCGGCCGCGCTGGGACAAGCTCGGCCCGCCCCAGGCACACCCCACCCCCGAGCGATCACCGCAACCGGCATGCGACCATCACCTACGTGATCGACCTCGGCTACTCGCTCTCCCGGCGCTTCCCGGACCCCCCGCAGACGGACTACCGCACCGCGGACACCCGCGCGCTGCGTCACGACCTGTTCTGCGGTGACGTCTACCTCGCCGACACCAACGAGGACCGGGAGCTGTCCACTGCCTGGGGCTGGGTACCGGTTCTGGACTTCGCCTGGGCCCTCTGCGACATCGTCGAGCAGCTCGACCGCGACCCCCACGGCAGCCGCGCCGCCCGCCCGCAACACGCCGAGCTGGACTTCACCGAGTCCTCCGACCGGATCCTCTTCGAGCGCCGGTTCGGGTGGGTGGACGTCACCGCCGACTGGATGCCGGTCGACGAGGCCCCGCTCAGCTTCAACCACGCCGCGCTGCGCCGCGAGGCCCGCGACTTCCTGCACGACCTGATCGCCGACCTCACGGACATGCACGACGGGCTGGCCGACAACCCGCTCGTATGGGACCTCCAGGCCCGCTTCCCCCGCATCTGATCATTCCGGCTGCCCTTCCCCCATCGGCGCTCCCTCCCCGCCCCCTCCCCGCCCCCTCATCGGCCCCTCATCGGCCCGCTCGCCGATCCCCCACGTCGATCACCCCCGTTGATCGTTCGGCTCCCCTCACTCCACCGTGACGCCCACCTGTGCCGCGAAGGCCGGTGCCAGGTCCATCAGCTGTGACGTGCTGATCACCGCACCCGCGAGCCGGTCGATGCCCCGCGCGATGTCCAGCGTCGCCGTACCCCGCAGATCGACGTCCCGCATCCGCGCCTCGCTGAAGTCCGTACGCGCCAGGGTGCAGCCCTCGAACGTCACCCTCTCCAGCTCGGCTCCGCCGAAGTCCGCCTCCACCAGCACGCACTCCTCGAACGCGACGTCCCGCAGCTTCGCCTTCCGCAGATTGAGGAAATCGATCTTCCCGCCGCGTACGACGACCCGCTCCAGCACCGCACCATGCAGTTGCGTACCGCCCAGCCGCGCGTCCGCCACCTCCACGTCGCGGAACGACGCCCCCGACAGATCCGTACCGACGCCCCGCACCCCCTCCAGCACGCTGTCGATGAAGCGCGCCCGGCTCAACACCGCCTCGTCCAACGAGCATCGCCGCACAGCGCAGTCAAGGAACCTGGCACCGCGCGCCGACTGCCTCCCGAAGTCCGCGTCGGCGAACTCCAGCCCGTCGTAGTCCCCTTCCGGCTCCCACTCTCCTCCCTCGTACGCCACCAGTTCCGGCAGCCGTATCGCCGGCCGCCGCACGGCCCGCCTCGTCCGCCCGGCGCTCTCGGCTCGCCCGGCCATACGACCACCGCCCATTTCCGCACCACTCCGTCTCCGCCCGCGACCCCACCCACGCCCGCGCGCAAGTCCTCTCGCGAGCCGGCCTCCGCAGGCACTCATCCGTCAGCCGAAACCCGACGTCCGGCGCCCAACACCCGGCGCCCAACACCCGGCACCTGACACCCGGCCGACCGACACCCGTCTTCGCCCTCGCCCGACCTCTTCACGACCCATCCTGCACCCCGCCACCGACAATCCGCCGACGCCAGCCCCAGCCTGTGGATAACCCCTCCACAGCCAAGCCGCCCTCCCCGCGTCAACCTCCCCGCATCGCCCCCTCACCCCACCGCCGAATGTCGCGCCCGTCCGCCCCGCAGGCAGCCGGGCAGGCCGCCGGGACGCCGAGACGCCGGGACGCCGGGACGCCGGGACGCCGGGACGCCGGGACGCAAGAGCGCTATCCCACGATTCCCATCTCCCGCGCCGTGTTGTTCAGCCGCCGCCCGCCCGTCTCCGTACACGTCACGATGTCCTCGATCCGCACACCGAAGCGCCCCGGCAGATAGATCCCCGGCTCGATCGAGAAGCACATCCCCGGAACCAGCGGCAGATGCTCGCCCTCGACCATGTACGGCGGCTCGTGCGTGGTCACGCCGATGCCGTGCCCGACGCGGTGGATGAAGTACTCGCCGTACCCGGCCGCCTTGATCACCTTTCGCGCCACCCGGTCGATGTCCTGACACGCGGCGCCCGGCCGCACCGCCTCGAAGGCCGCCTGCTGTGCCTCCCGCACGATGTCGTGGACCTTCCGTTCCTCCGAGGACGGCTCACCCACGTGTACGGTGCGCGTCGTGTCCGAGCCGTACCCGTCCTTCAGCCCACCGAAGTCCAGTACGACCATGTCGCCGTCCTCGATGACCCGGTCGTCCGCCTCGTGATGCGGGTCGGCCCCATTGGGTCCGGAACCCACCACCGTGAAGTCCACCTGGCTGTGCCCGTGTTCGAGCAGCAGCCGCGCGAGGTCCGCCGCCACATCGCTCTCCCGGCGCCCCGCGAACGGCACGCCCAGGATCTCCTCGTACGTGGCATCCGCGGCCGCACCCGCGGCAGCCAGCCGCTCCACCTCGTACGCGTCCTTGACCGCGCGCAGCATCGGCAGCGCCTCCGTGAGCGAGGCGTACGCGCTGCCCGGCAGCGTCCGCTGCATCCCGAGGAGGTGCATCGCCCACGCCGAGTCGGAGATCCCGTACCGGCGCTCCGGCTCCAGCAATCCGGCCAGCACCGCATACGGGTCCTCGCCGTCCCGCCACCCCACGAGCTCCGTCGCACCGGCACCGGCGGCATGCTGCGCGTCGGCCCGCTCCAGTACGGGCACCACCAGGCGCGGCCGCCGGTCGGCGCTGACGACCAGCGCGGTCAACCGCTCGGTCACGGCCGTCGGCTGGTACCCGGTGAGCCACACCAGGTCGGGCCCCGGCGTCACGATCAGCCCGGCCAGCCCGGCATCCGCCGCCGCCCGCCCGGCACGCTCCATCCGCTGCTCGAAGTCCTTCCGCGTCAGCACCGCACCGTTGTCGGACCCTGCTCCTACGCTTGTCGTCATCCCGACCTCTCCGTCGCCCACCGTCGCCCTATCGGAACCCACCATGCCCGGAACTTACGTCGGACACGGCCCATCAGAGCCCGACCCTGCCGCACAATCCGTCCCCGGTCACTCCCCCGCACGCCGTGCAGGCGAAGGCCGTCCCCGCCTCATCAACGGACCGGCCCACAGAGTGCCCCGGACGGCCGAACCCGTCCGGGTAACTCCCCCTGGATAGAGTCGGTTCCCGACCGGCGCCGGGGTGCCCTGTGTGGCCGCCCGGCGCGCCGTGCCGGTCGCGCCGTCTCGTCTGCCGTCGGCCGGCGCCGCCCGGCGTCGCCTGCTGTCAGGAGGCGGGAGGAACCATGTTCACCTTCGATGTCGACCCCAAGGCGCTGTTGCGCGAACGCACCCGCCAGTTGGTCTCGCTCGGCATCCCGGCGAGCACCGTGGCGGACGCCGAGCACCGGATCGACGACATGTGGGGAACGGGGCCCACCAGCTGGGTGCCGGTCTGGACGCAGCACGCCGAACGCGCCGCACGGCAGGGCCACCTACTGCTGGCTTCACTGTGCTGGGGAGCCGCGCGCTTCCCCGTGTCGGCAACCCCCGAACGCCGCGCGGCGCATGAACAACAACTCGACTGGTACCTGAAGGCCACAGAGCGGTTTCCGGTGCGGTTCCAACGGAAGATCGTCGAGGTACCGGACGGCCGCCACGGCACCACCGCTGTCCCACTTCACCTCTTCCGTCGCCGACAGGCAGCGGGCGGCCGTCCGCGCGGCGTACTCCTGCTGTCCGGCGGCGTGGACACCTGGAAGATGGACCTGCACCGGCTCGCCGTGTCCTCGGCGCTCGCCACGGGGCTGCTGGTGGCGGCGGCGGACATGCCCGGTACCGGCGAGTCGGCGGTACCGCTGACCCACGACGCCGATGCCGTGCTCGGCGGCGTCGTGGAACAACTGCGCGTGCAGTACCGCCGGCCGGTGGGGTTCCTCGGGTTGAGCTTCGGCGGTCATTGGGCGGCGAAGTTGGCCCTGCAAGGAAGGGTGGACGCCGCCGTGGACATCGGCGGGCCGACCGGCGTGGCCGTACGCGGTGACGACGAGCTGCTCGCCATGCCACACGGGATGCCCGGCATCGTCGGCAACGCCCTCGGCCTCGACCGCCAGCCCGACGGCCGGCAGGCCGCCGAGTTGCTGGCCCGCTTCTCGCTGCGCGACCAGGACCTGCTGAGGTCCGCCGGCGCGGCACCGCTGCTGGCCGTCAACGGCGCCGACGACCAGTACGTACCCCTCCTCGACACCACCGGCCTGGCGCACGCGCCGAACACCACGGTGTGGGTCATCCGGAACGCAACCCACTGCGCTCCCGAACGCTTCCTCCCGCTCATGGCCGCCGCCTGGGGTTGGCTCCTGGCCCGCCTCACTCCCAGCCACCGCACTCACCTGTCGGAAAAAGCGGCGCGCCTCCCCCTGCGCCCCTTCCTCATGCCCCCGGCGGAAGCGGCTGCGCGGGCGCTACGAGTTCACGACGGCACGGCGCCGGTGGGCGAGGCCGGCCGTTCCTGAAGCGGCGTCAGCTCACCGCTGAGGTAGCGGTCCCGGGTCCTGGCCCGTTGGATCTTTCCGCTGGTGGTGCGCTCGACCGTGCCGGGGGCCACCAGGACGGTCTCGGCCCGGGGGATCTGGAAGGCGTGCCGGACGTGGCTGGTGATTGCGGCGGCCAGCTCGCCGACGGCCGTACCGTCCAGTTGGCGCGGCTTGATCTCCTGGACCAGGACGAGCTGTTCGGGGCGGCCACCCAGCGCGAACGCGGCGGAAGCACCCGAGGCGAGGACAGGGTGGGAGCCCCGGACGGATTCCTCGATGTCGTGCGGGTAGAGGTTGCGGCCGTTGATGATGATGAGGTCCTTGACGCGGCCGGTGACGTAGAGCTCGCCGTCGATCAGGGTTCCCAGGTCGCCGGTGCGCAGGAACGGCCCCTGGCCGTCGGCGGTGCGGGCTCCGAAGGTCTCCCGCGTCAGGCCGGGGTTGTTCCAGTAGCCGGCCCCGACGCCGGGCCCGCTGACCCAGATCTCGCCGATCCGCTGTTCCGGCAGTGCCTCCAGGGTGTGGGCATCGACGATGCGCACGTCGAGGACCCCGTGCCGTCCGCTGCTGACCAGCCGTTGAATGGCGGCACCCGGCCGGGTGGGGGCGAGCCGGCCGTGCTGGAAGGCGTCGGCATCGACGGCGTGCACTGCGGCGCCGCGCAGCCTGGGAGTGCCGGTCACCAGGAGCGTCGCCTCGGCGAGGCCGTAGCAGGGGCTCATGGCTTCGGGGCGCAGGCCGGCCGTGGCGAAGCGACGGGTGAACTGCTCCATCGCGGGGATGCTGATCGGTTCCGCACCGTTGAGCGCGACCTCCAGCGTCGACAGGTCGAGCGCGGCCAGTTGCCGGTCGCTGACGCGCCGGGCGGCCAGTTCGTAGGCGAAGTTCGGCGCCGGGGTGATGTCGGCACGGTAGTGGCTGATGGCCTGGAGCCAGGCGGCGGGCCGCTTGAGGAAGGCCATCGGCGACATGTAGTAGAGGGTGCCGCCCACATAGAGCGGGTGCAGGAACTGGCCGATCAAGCCCATGTCGTGGAAGTGCGGGAGCCAGCCCACACCGCGTGTCCGGTGGCTGGAGCCGATGGCCTCACCGATCGCCGCCTGGTTCGCGACGACGTTGCCGTGGGTGATGACGACTCCCTTGGGTGTGCTCGTCGAGCCCGAGGTGTACTGGAGGAAGGCGACCGTGTCCGGCTCCAGCGGTACGGGGCGCCAGTCGTCGGGGTCGGCGTCGAGAGTGTCCGTGGCGGCGTGGCGCAGCGTGCGGTCGCCGGAGGCCAGCCAGTCGTCCAGAACGGGCATCGTCGGGGTGTCGCTCAGCAGGTAGCCGATGCCGGCGTCCGCGACGATGCCCGCCAGGCGGTCGAGGCTGCGCCGGTGGCCGTCCGGGGGCGGCGCCGGCACGGCGATCACCCCGGCGTACAGGCATCCGAGGAACGCGTCCAGGAAGGCCGGCCCGGGCAGGCAGGCGAGCAGCACGCGGTCACCGGGTCGGGTGCGCTGCTGAAGCCACGCGGCGACCCGGCGGGCGCTGCGGTCGAGGTCGGCGTAGGTGGCGATCACCTCCCCCGCGTCCGGCACGCCATCGGTCAGGTAGACCGTGGCGACCTTGCTTCCCTGGCCGGCCGCCAGGTCCCGGAGGACCGTGACGAAGTCGTGCCGGATCGCCGGCTCATGCATGGTCGATCTCCCACTCGTGAGGTCGGCAGCGGGGCTGGCGCCGTCCGCTGGTGAAGGGCAGGCATCGGTCACGGTCGAAGCGCTTCGGGACAGCCCTCGGGCGCTCCGCGGCTCGTCGATGCTCCGCCGCGGTATCGGTTCGGTGCCGTACGGGCAGGGACAGGGGGCCGGCGCGTGAGAGGCGTTGGAGCGTATGCCCCGTCACGCTCCCCCCGTGGTCCCGCCAGAGGTGGCGCGGGCGTCACCTGCCCGGTCGGGAGGGCCAGGCGCCGTACGGCAAGGGGTGTGGCGGATGGGTGCGCGCTCGTGTCCTCCGGCAGGCCGGGCACCAGCCGCCACGGCTGTACCGCAGGTGCCGGGTACGCTCCGCGCGGCGGGGCGGGGGCCTCCGGGAGTGCCAGGTCGGCGAGGCACATCTCCTTATCGAACCGGACGTCGACCGGCAGGAGTTCTCCTGTACGGGTCACACCGAATGCCTCGTCCCCGGCGACGGATTCGCCCTGTCGGTCGCCGAGGCGGCAGTACGCCACCGCGGTGCCGGCTTCCCGCGCCCGCCGCGCGCACAGTTCGAGCCGGGCAGCGGCCTCCGCCCGTTCGTACGGCGCCGCGTCGAGCACGACGAGGAGGCGCACACCGGCCGCGCGGGCCGCTGTCACCACGCCGTCGTCCCCGAGGAGGTCTTCAGCGCGGACGAGGGCGACGTCCAGGCCGCGCAGCCGGAGCACCGGCAGCCGGTCGCCGGGTGTGCCGCAGCGGGAGGCGTCGGAAGCGGCACCAACGGCATGCCCTGCCTTGTGTACGGAGAGCCGTCCGCGGTGGAGGACCGCGGTCGGCAGCTCGCCGCACCCCGCCGTGGCCGGGGCACGCCGACGCAGGTCCTCCGTGGAGCGGCCGGTGCGTACCTCCCCGGAGAACACGACCAGGTGCGCTCCATGGGCGGCGGCGCGCCGGGCCACTTCGACGCTCGGGGCGCCGTTGGCGGTGTCGAGCCGGGCAAAGGCGATGCGTAGCTGCGTCACGGTCCGTTCTCCTGGTGACGGCGGGGCGGAGGTCTCGGCCTCAGGTGGCGTGCGGTGGGGCCACGGGCGCGGCCGGCGGGGCTCCGACGGCGTGCAGCCCGCCGTCGACGTGCACGATCTCTCCCGTGGTGGCGGGGAAGCAGTCCGACATCAATGCCGCGCAGGCGAGCGCGGCCGGTTCGGGGTTCCGCACGTCCCATCCGAGGGGCGCCGTGGCCGGCCACTGTGCGGTGAGCCCGTCGAATCCGGGGATGCTCCGGGCGGCGGTCGTGGCCAGCGGCCCCGCGGCCACCAGGTTGACCCGGATGCCTTCCGGGCCCAGGTACCGGGACAGGTAGCGGGCGCACGATTCGAGAGCGGCCTTGGCCACCCCCATCCAGTCGTACGCCGGCCATGCCCTGGATGCGTCGAAGGTCAGGCCGACCACCGACCCGCCGTCCTTCATCAGAGGGCGGCAGGCCATCGTGAGGGACTGGAGGGAGTAGGCGGAGACCTGTAGTGCGGTGGCCGCGTCGGGCCATTCGGTGGTCAGGAAGTTGCCGCCCAGCGCGGCCGGCGGGGCGTAGCCGATCGCGTGCACGACGCCGTCGAGCCCGTCCACGTGCTCGGCCACCTGTTCCGCGAGCCGGGCGAGGTGGCCGGCATCCGTGACGTCGAGTTCGATCACGGGCGGCGGGTCGTCCGGGCCGGACGGCAGGCGCTGCGCGAACAGCCGGGTCATCCTGGGCCGCGGGTGCGCCGTGAGGATCACCCGCGCGCCCAGCTCCTGTGCGACCCGAGCGACGTGGAAACCGATGGAGGTGTCGGTGAGGACACCGGTGACCAGGATCTTCTTGCCGTGAAGGAGTTGCTGCATGGCCATGTCCCGTGCCGTCACTCCTTCACGAACGTCAGCGCGACGTTGTGTCCGCCGAAGCCGAAGGAGTCGCAGACGGCGACGGCCGCATCGGTCTTCCGCGGCTCACCGGCGACGACGTCCATCTCCACCTGCGGGTCCAGCTTTTCGAGGTTCGCGGTGGGCGGGAGGAGTCCGTGGTGGAGGCTGAGCACCGTGCTGATGGCCTCGGTGGAGCCGGCCGCGCCGAGGAGGTGCCCCAGTGCCCCCTTGGGGGCCGTCAGCACGGGGTGGTCGCCGATCGCCTCCTTGATGGCCACCGTCTCCGGAATGTCCCCGACGACGGTGGAGGTGGCGTGCGCATTGACGTGGCCCACGTCGGCGGGGGTGACCCGGGCGCACCGCATCGAGGCGCGGATCGCGGTGGCCTGACCGCGCCCCGTCGGGTCGGGGGCGGTGATGTGGTGGGCGTCGGCGCTGGTGCCGACGCCTGCCAGTCGTGCGTACACCTTGGCGCCGCGGGCCGCGGCGTGCTCGGCCCGCTCCAGTACGACCATGCCGGCGCCCTCGCCGAGCACGAAGCCGTCCCGGTCCGCGTCGAAGGGACGGGAGGCGCGCCGGGGGTCGTCGTTGCGCAGGCTCAGGGTGCGGGTCCTGGCGAAGGCGGCCATCGTGACGCCGGTGAGGCTCGCTTCCGCTCCTCCCGCGACCACGATGTCCGCTTCCCCGGCGCGCAGCATGCGCCACGCCCACACGAGCGCCTCGGCGCCCGACGCGCACGCCGACACCGGCGCATGCACCCCGGCGCGGGCGCCGAGGGCCAGCCCCACCTGTGCGGCCGGTCCGTTGGGCATCAGCATCGGCACGGTCAGGGGCGACATCTGGCGCAGCCCCTTGCCGGTCAGCAAGTCGGCCTGTTCCAGGAGCGTGCGGATGCCGCCGATGCCGGTGCCCACGACGACCCCGACCCGGTCCGGGTCGACGTGGTCCTGCGCCTTGGCCTCCTCCCACGCCTGCTGGGCCGCCACGACCGCCACCTGCTGGCATCGGTCCAGCCGGCGGACCGCGCCCCGGGGCAGGACCGACGCCGGCTCGACGGCGAGCGGTGCTGCGATCCTGACCGGCAGCCGGAACTTCTCGACCAGCTCGGGATCCAGCTGCCGACCGCCGCTGCGGCCGGCCAGCATGGCCTCCCAGGTGGACCAGACGTCACCACCAAGGGGTGTGGTCGCGCCGAGACCGGTGACCACGACGTCATTGTTGCTCATGACAGCCTTTCGCGGGTGTGAGGGGGCCGTCAGGCACGTTTCCGCTGGACGAGTTCGACCGCGTCGCGCACGCTGAGCAGGTCGGCCAGCGCCTCCGGCGGGATGTCCAGGTCGAAGGCGGCCTCGGTCTGCGCGGCTATTTCGATCATCGAGAGCGAGTCGATGTCCAGGTCGTCGATGAAACGCTTGTCCATCGCGACGTCGGCGGCGGGTATTTCGGCGATTTCCTCGATGATTTCCGCCAGCTTCCGCAGGATTTCCTGCTGCTCACCGGCGAGGGTCGCGTCCGTGGTCACGCCGTGGTCCTTTCCGCGCGATTGCGCTGCTCGTCGAGTGGTGCTGCCGGTACGCCCAGTACGCGGCTGAAGAATGCGGCGCCGTCGGCCCGTATTTCGGCGCCGTGGCCGGTGCAGCAGTGGTCACCGTCCGCGTAGGTCAGCAGGGAGACGTCCTGCCCGGGGTGCAATTCCTTGAGGGTTTGCTGCAGCCATTCCTTGTCGCGAACCTTGACCAGCGGGTCCTTCGCGCCATGGATGATCCGTACGGGGACGCGGACCTTACTCAGCAGTTCCTCGTCGGTGATGGAGAAGGTCGTCCGGTAGTCCGGCAGGTCATCGGGCGATTCAATGCCGAGGACCTGGCCGTACTTGCTCTTCAGGAAGTACGGGAGCTTCTTCCACCGGCCGGCGTCGATGGGTCCGCCGAGGTCGTAGACGGCCGCGACCCGTTCGTCGGCGGCCGCTGCCTTGACGGCCCACAGGCCGCCCCAGCTGATGCCGATGACCCCGACCCGTTCGGCGTCCAGGCGGTACGGCTCGGCCAGGGCATCGATCGCCGCCGGCACGATGCCGTGGAAATCGGCCGGCCAGGTCTTGTCCTCCAGGATCAGGCTCTCGCCCTGGCCCGGCCCGTCGATGCCCAGCACGGCGAAGCCTGCCGCGCAGAGCTCGTTCTCCGTGGCCAGGTGTTCCTCCTTGGTGTCGTCCATCCCGTGGAGGATGACGACGAGCGGACTGCGCTCGGGATCACCGGTCGGGAGGTGGAGGTTGCCCGCATAATCGTGACCGTTGAACGGAATGCGCACCTGGAGGTAGTTCTCGCCCCAGGCGAGCGTTTCGGCCTCGACGTAGTAATCGCGGGACTTGCGATACGCGTCACGCTTGAGGTCGGTCATGGGCAGGCAACCCCACTGAGCCATGTGCGCGAGGTAGGAAAGCCGCCGCAGGTAGGCCACCCGCTCGTCCACGGTGTGCGAGGAGAGCGCGGGCAGATTTCGCTCGGCGTCGGTCACCAATTCCATGGCCGCGTGCGGCCAGTCCTCGATGCTGTCGATGGCGCCGAGGAATTTCATGAGGATCTCGTCGTCGATGCCGGAGGCGCGCCAGCGGTTCCAGAAGGGCCGAGTGACGCTCTTGACCCCGATGACGTGGGAGAGCGAACTCACCGCACGCCGGGCGACATGGTCGACGAATCGGTACCCGGCGAATTCCTCGCCGCTCTTCGGTGCGGTCGTCGTGCTCCTCATTCGTCCACCCCGAACTTGAGGCGCTCCACCGGGGTCAGTTCCATGAGCTTCGCGCCGCGGCGGACGGCGTCCTCGTCGAGGGCCGCGACAGGGGCGGGCTCCGGACTGTCGCTGAGCCGACGCTCGTTGGCGTCGATGATCTGGTACAGGTCGAAGCCGTACTGGTTGCGCATGACCTTGCGGCCCAGCTCGTTCATCATGCAGTTGGTGCTGCAGGCTCCGGTGTTCCTGGGCATGTGCCAGCCCGCCCTCTCCAGGTCGGCGATCTGCTCCGGGAACGGGGGCTTCTCGACGAATTCGTAGAACGGGATGAGCACGCTGCGGCAGTCGGCGGTGGCGAGCAGCTCGGCGGAGTCGGGGGCGGTGGCCCGCGCGTGCTCGCGCATCGGGGCGACGAACTTGTCCAGCAAGCTCGTGACCGGGGGCAGCGCGCCACCGGACAGGGCCGGCGAGCCGGCCAGGTCCATCCGGTTCTGGCCCTTCTGGGTACCGATGAAGCAGAAGGCCACGTCGTTGTCACGGCAGAACAGGGTCGCCTGGGCCGCGATGGTCGCGAAGCACGGCCAGCACGCCGAGCCGTAGGTCATGGCGGCCCTGATCAGGTCGGGGTCATCGGTCTCGTTCACCCCGAAGCCCAGCCGGAAGAGCGTGTCCATCGGATCGCGTTCCGGCTTGGCGATGACCAACTCGACGCCGAGCTTGTTGCACAGCGCCTCCGCGTTCTTGATCGCGGCGGGTGACTGGTACCCCTGGTCCAGCATCCAGGCCACGACATTGAGGCCCTGCCGCTGGGCCAGCTCGATGAGCATCCAGCTGGAGTCCTTGCCGCCGCTGTAGAGCACCATGGCGTCGACCGAGCCGGACCGCTTTTCCGGCACGCTGTTGACCAGGTCGGTCAGCGAACGGATGCCGGAGGGCAGCGCCCCCGGCAGCTTGCCGAGCGCCGAGGCCACTGCACGCGTTCCGCGGCTGGACTTGGCCTGGTAGGTACGGAGGATGAGGTCGAGGATCCACTTGTTGTCCGCGCTCTGCCCGGTCCGGTCCACGATCTCGGTGCCGGTGGCGCAGTGCCGGCACTGCGCCGGGTCGGGTGAGGACGGCCGGCCCTCCGCGGCGAGCAGGTAGGCGTCGTACGCCAGCGGCATGCCGCAGCGGCGGCATACGGAAGTGTCCGGGTTCACTGACCGCTCCATTCGGGTGTCAGGCCGCCACGCTTGCCGCGGCGGCTTTGATCTTGTCGATGGGCAGGGGGTTGGGACCGCACTGCAGGGTGGGAATGCGCAGCCCCTGACGGTGGTAGGCGTCCTGGTAGGCGAGGATCGTGTCGATCGTGGGCTCGCCGACCGTGCGTGGCAGGTCCTCGTCGAGCGCGAGGAGCATCCCTTCGGTCTGGCAGGTCCAGGCCGTCGTGCTGGAGCCGTCGGCCCCCGCGTCGGCGAAGTCGAAGGGGAAGGCGGACCGGTAGCCGATGCCCGCGCAGTCCACCAGGCCCGCGTCGCAAGGCACGATGTCGGCGGCCTCGACGCAGCGCTGCCAGGCCTTCTCCCGGTCCCAGCAGAACGGCTGGCTGTCGTCGATCAGGATCGTGCCGGGCGCGACCTTGTCGATGTCCACCACGTACGGCGTGCTGACTGCGCTCACGAGGACGTCGGTGGCGTAGCAGGCGCTGTCCGGGGCGAGCGCGCCGAGCGCGTCGGTCACCTCGAACGAGGTCTGCGCTCCGGTCTGTTCATGGAAGACCTGCGCCAGCCGTTCGAGCTTGCCGGCGGCCTGCGGGCGGTCCACCAACACCAGTTCCCGCGGCGGTTGCCCGCTCGCCTGCAGCAGCTCCATGAAGGCGCGGCCGATGCTGCCGACCCCCAGGACGGTGAGGCGCTGGTCGCCGGGCGCGCGCTCCAACTGCTCCAGCGCCTGCCAGTAGGTCTGGTGCACGCCCACGGCGGTCAGCGCGTGTCCGGTGGTCAGGGTCAGTCCCGCCTGCTTCGCGGGTTCCACGAGGCGGCGCCCGTAGAGGGACAGTGCCCCGGTGAGCCCGCCGAGGCAGAGGATCCTCGCCCCGGCCTTCGCCGCCATGCGGACGGCGTCCTCCTGCAGGATCTGCGCGCACCGCCGCCGGCTCTCCGGGTCGATGAGCTCGTGGGCGTAGAACGGCAGGAACATGATGCCGACGGTGAAGTCCCCGGTGCTGACGATCTCGCCGAACATCGGCTGCAGGTGCCGCTGCAGCCGCGCGATCTCGGGTCGGTCCAGCTTGTCGATGAAGGGGAACAGCCGGCTCGCGTCCGCCTCGTCGCGGGGATGCGTCAGCAGTACGACATCGACGCTGCCCTGCTTGTTGTCGGCACGCCAGTCGAAAAAGGAGTCGGGACCCAGGTAGCTCTTGGGCGCGGGCATGTCTGTCCTCCGGGTAGCGGTTCGGTGGAAGGGGGAATGACGAGCCGGGGTGGGCGGCACCACCGGATCGGCGCCGGGCCGGGCAGCGCGGCCTAGGGGGCAGTGATCACCTGGGCGCCGTAGGTCAGGCCGTGACCGAAGCCCAACAGCAGGACGGGGTCCCCGGAGCGCAGCTCTCCGCGCTCCGCCATCCGTGACAGCGCGAGCGGGATCGATGCCGCCGCGGTATTGCCCGAGGTGACGATGTCCTCGGCCACCAGCGCGCGGGGCGCGCCGAGTTGCCGGGCAAGGCTCCTGATGATGCGGAGGTTCGCCTGGTGGGGTACGAACGCGGCGAGGTCGTGCGGAGCGATGCCCGCGCGCCGGCAGGCCTCCAGGGCGACCGGGGCCAGCGAGGTGGCCCAGCGGTAGACGGCCTGGCCGTCCTGCGCGAAGAAGGAGTCGCGGCTCCGGACGGTGATCCTCTCGGCGTGCTCACCGGCGCTGCCCCAGACGACCGGGCCGATCCAGGCAGCGGGGCGCTCCCGCTCGGTCACCACGGCTGCTCCCGCGCCATCGGCGAAGATCACGCAGGTCGTCCGGTCCTGCCAGTCCAGCCAGGCGGACATCTTCTCGGCGCCGATGATCAGCGCATTCCGGGCGGAGCCCGCACGGAGCGCGTCCGCGGCCGCTGCCAACGCGTAACTGAAGCCGGCGCACCCCGCGTTCACGTCGTACGCGCCGGGGGCGGCGATGCCCAATCGGTGCGCCACACCGGCCGCGGCGCCCGGGATCTGAGTCTCCTGGCTGGACGTCGCCACGATCACCAGGTCGATCTCCCCGGGGGCCAGGCCACCGGCCGCCAGCGCCTTCCCGCCCGCGGCCACCGCCATGTCGGCCACGGACTCGTCCGGGCCGGCGAGGTGCCGGCAGGCGATGCCGACCCGGCTGCGGATCCACTCGTCGGTGGTGTCCACCATGGTCGCCAACTCGGCGTTGTCGACCACGCGCGCCGGCTGGTGATGGCCGAACGCCGCGATGCGCGGCCCGGTCCGCGAGCCCCGGCGCTCGGTACCGACGCGCCGCGACGATCCGTACGGTAACTGCCTGTCCATCCTGGTTGCTGCCCCCCTGAGCGTGATGAGGCGTCTTCCGCCCATCGCTGTTGATCTCTGGGGTCCAGCCTCACCCGGGGGAGAGAGCGCCAGCAATATCACCCGTGCCCAGACTCCGGCGCGCGCCCGTTTGGCATCCACGAGGAAAACACCAGGTCGGAGCGGTTCTCGCGAAGGAGTGTCCTGGATCGGCGGACATCCGAGCCCCTTGACGCCCCCTGATGGGGCAACAGAACATGAACCGGGTTACGAATTCGGATTCAGGTTTCTTCCATGGAGGAAGACGTGGCTCAGCTGAAAGGCAATCAGCCTCTCCCCCGCGGCCCGAGCAAGCCGCAGCAGCGACGCAGCCAGGAGACCCATGCCGCGCTGCTGCACGCCGCCGACGCGGGATTCAGCACGGACGGCTGGCGCAGCACGTCGGTGGAGCGGATCGCCGCTGCCGCCGGGACATCCGTGGGCAGCGTCTACACCCGCTTCGGCAGCAAGCGTGACCTGCTGCTCGCCGTGGTGGCGGAGCGTCTGGAGGAAATCACCGGGCTGGTCGAGGCAGCGGAGTTCACCGAGCTGCTGGGCGACCCGGTCAGCCGGCTGAAGCAGATGGTCTCACTGGCCGTACGACGGCGACGCGGCGCGGCCGGGCTGCTCACCGCCTGGGCGGACGCCTGCATCGACCACCCGGAGATGCGGGAGCTGGAGCAGGGCATCCGCGAAAGCATCATCAGCCAGCTGCGGGACCGACTGGAGATGCTCTCCCTGCTGCCGGGTTTTCGGCCGGAGATCGATCTCGACCATCTCGCCATCGCCGTGTGCGGCCTGATCGAGGGCCTGCACATGCCGCCCTGGTCGCACCTCGCGGACGAGGACGCGGCCGAGATCTGCTCCCGGCTCATCCTGCACACCTGCCTGCGCGACGAAGCCATCCCGTCGAACTGACCTGACGGACGTGAGGACGCCGCACCGACGGCGTCCTCGCCCGACGAGACGAGGGCACCCATGACCGATGGGCTGACCGTGACGAGGCCCGCGGACGCGACGCCGGGCCCCGCGGTGGACGACAAGGAACCGGCGAAGGAGACGCCACCGAGAGAGGGACAGCAGGCGGAGCCGACGAAGGCGCAGAAGAAAGCCGAGAAGGAATCCGGCAGTCGGGGTACCCCTCGCCGGATCTTCTTCATCGCACCGCTGCTCTACCTGGGAATTTTGAGCGTCCTGCAGTTCAACTTCACGCGCATGCACGACTCGCTCGAACACATCGACGGCAAGCTGGACGGGGTGACCTCCGGACTCGCCACCACCAACAAGCAGCTGGCCGGCACGAACAAGCAGCTCATCAGCACGAACAAGCAGCTGACCTCGACCAACAAGCAGCTCACCACCACCAACAAACAACTCGGCGCGACCAACAAGAAGCTTGCCGCGCTGAGCGACATGAAGAATCAGATGACCAAGCTCAACACCGAGATGGGCGCCATGAAGAACCTCATGAAGCCGCTCCCGGGAATGGCGAGCAAAATGACTTCCCTCAATACGAAGATCAGCTCGCTGAACACGAGCATAGAAAAGCTCGAAAAGAACACCTCCGCCCTCCCCCAAGTAGCACGTGACATCAAGGGGATGAAGTCGAGCATCTCGTCCCTCGACAAGGAGATGGGCGGCACGAACAGCACGCTCAAGGGCATGAAGAAGCGGCTCGACGACATGGACGAACGCCTCAAGATCATCCCCAAGCTGTGACGAGCGCCCACATGTCGCAGGCGACCGGCACGCGCCACGACTGGTCGGCTACCGAAGGAAGGAACCATGCATGATCGGGGCTACCGAGGGGAGGCCGGCCGGGCCGCGGGCCGCGACCGGCGGCCTGCCCGACGCCGACCAGGAACGGATGGATCTGCTGGTCGACGCCATCGCCCCACGCGTCACCTGTCTCGCCGGGACGATATTCGACCGCGCTTCGACCGACGAGAGCCTCTTGCGCAGACGCGTCGTCCACTGCCTGACCATCGGACTCACGGCCTGCGCGCAGGCCCGCCGGCCGCACGAGGAGGAGTGCCGCGAACTCCGGGAAGCGGGACGTGCGATCGCCGGTACGGGCGGCACGCCGCCTGCCCTGGTAGGCGTGCACAGCGTACTGATCCTGGGGCACAGCGAGGCCCTGCGCGCCTGCCAGGACCTCGCAGCCCCCGACGACCTCGCCGACCGACTCGAAGAGGGAGCGGGCCTGCTCCTGCAACTCAGCGAGGAAATCACCGCATGCATCGAAGCGGGCTACACGGACGAACGTGACGCCCGGAACGGCAACGGCGACCGGAACCGGCCGGTCGACGCGCTCTGCACGCTCATCACCGAGCAGACCAACTCCCTGTGGCGCCCCTACCTGACCGGAATCGTGAAGCAGGCGGGGCTGGACAAGATGTTCCCCGTCGTCATGGGGCTCACCTACGGCTCCGTCGGGGACGCCTCCGGTGCACCGGAGCTCCACAACGGCCGTTCCCTCCGCATGATCACCGCTGCGCTACCGGACCCGGAACCCCACACGCTGCTGCTGTGCTCCGCCGAGAACACCGGGCAGTTCCTCGCCTGGGTCGACCGGCACGTGGCGGCGACCACGATCTACACCCGGGCCGTCGCCTTCGACGAGGCACCCGTTCGGTACCGCACCACGCGGGAGCTCCTTCCGGCCGGCAACCCGCTCGGCGGCGGGAAGCGCCTGCTCAACGCCAGGTCCCTGCTCTGGCAGCGGATGCTCGCGACCCAGCGCCCCGAGTACCTCCAGGACTACACCGAGGAAGTGATCGGGCCGATCCTCCAACTGCCGGCGGACCAGCGTGCCGCGCTTTTGGAGACTCTCGACTCCCTCGACAGGAGTGGCGGATCCGTGCGCAGCGCGGCCACGGCGCTGAACGTGCACGAGAAGACGGTCCGCTACCGCGTCGGCCGCATCGAGGCCCTCACCGGCCTGAACGCCCTGAGCAGAACCCACTGGTCCCAGCTCCACCGAGCGGTCCAGCTCCAGGCCATGCTCCCGACTCCCCGATCAGCCGGCGCTTGAGCGCCACGGCATCCACGCGCGCCGCGGTCCATCGACGGCCCACTGCGCTCAACACCGAAGAGGCCGGCGATTTCTCGCCGGCCTCTTTCCATGTCATTTACCGCGCCGTGAGCTACCTTTGAATCGGAGCCACCGCGTAGCCGGATATCCACGGACCAAGCTTGTGGATCTTGCGCAATCCCTGTGATCGTTCAGTGAGGCCGGCATACACGGCCCGCCGCGTGCGGCAGGATGCCTGCCGCGACCGGAATTACCGCAGCACGCCGGTCGCATGGAGTGAGGGCTGTCCTTCGACCGGCAGCCGGACCACCACTCCGCCGAACGACCGACCGGGGGGACAAGAACCGTGCAACAGAGATTCAGGCTTTCGGATCGCTTCGTCAACAGCGCGTCACCGGGAATCTTCATCCGCCGTTCAACAGACGATATCTTCCCGAGCTGACGGCACATACCGCCCACCGCGTGTGCTGTGCACCAGGAAGCGGCACCACGATCCGATTTCGCGGCGCACTTCCGCCGACCTCGTCATCACCTTCCTTGACCGATATCCGCTGCAGGAATTCCGCTTGACGGGCTCCGCACCTGCATCCCGTAGGCAGATCCCGCGGCAGGTCCCCGCGCCCCGACACCGCGAACACCACCTGCACAGTCCGCACGGGGACCCGCACATCGCCTCGGACACCGGATACCCCTGCACGCCACGTCTGTGCCCGTACGTCGCATCCGTGCGTCGCACGCCCCGCCCATACCGCGTGCGTCACGCCCGTACGTCGTACGCCATCCCTCGTACGTCGTGCGTCGCCTCTGTACACATGCCGACGTTCCGACGAGGGGAACGGGCGGAGTGGCGACGGCGGTGGCGGAGGGCGGGTCACGGCGGGACGGGTGGGGTGGCGATGGCCGTGGCGGAGGGCGGGTCACGGCGGAACGGGTCGGTCGGGGTCGACCGAGGACCGATCGGAGCGGGACGGGGCGAGTCGGGACCGGTCGAGGGGCCGATCGAGGCGGACAGACGCTGCGCCGCCCCTACCCGGCCCTCACCCGGCCCTCGTCAGCCTCCACCGGCACCCGGTAGAGCCCGCCCTGCCTCTCCAGCCCGTCCAGCCCGTCCAGCCCGCCTGCCGAGCAAACCGACGAGACGAATCGACGAACCGAGCAAGCCCACCGACCCGCGCAACCCCTCGACGAGCATTGCGCATGAGCCTCAAGGAGAAGAACGGAAGATGAGTGGGGGAACAAGGACTCCGACAGTCGAGGCGACACCCGAACACCAAGGCGCGCCCGACCCTGACACCGAGCGAATACGCCGGCTGGCCAACGCCGTCACCCCGCGCGTGGCGGCGCTGGCCGGCGCCCTCTTCAACCCGGGCACCTGCACCGGAGCGCACCTGGAAGGGCAGGTCACGCGCTGCTTGCTCATCGGCCTGACCAGCTGCGTGGAAGCCCGTCCGCTGACCGCCGACGAACGCCGTGGGCTCCAGGAAGTGGGGCGGCGACTCGCCCGCAAACAGGCACGCCCCCCGACACTCCTGAGCCTGCACGGTGTGGTCCTGCTCGGGCACAGCGAGGCGCTCCTCGTCTGCCAGGACCCCTCGCTCGCGCCCGGCCTCACGGACGTTCCCGACCTCGCCGGCCTCACGCACCGGCTCCAGGAGGGCGCCTCACTGCTCCTACGCCTCAGTGAGCAGATGACGCGCTGCATCGACGACGGGTACGCGGAGGAACAGATCGCGTCGAGCCTCGCCGCGGACGAGGAGCGTCCTCTCGACGCCCTCTGCTCGCTGATCACTGAGGCAACGACGTCCTGGCAACGCCCGTATCTCGCGAAGATCGTGCAGGCGAGCCGGCTCGCCGACATCTTCCCTGCCACGGTGATCATCGCGCAGGGCCACCTCGCGTCGGGCCACCCTGCGTCGGGCCATCCCGCGGAGGGCAACCGCCCCACGGTCGCCCGGCTGGGCGACTGCGCGAGCGCCGTCATCGCCCCTCTCGACACCCCGTATCAGCACACCCTCATCCTCTGTTCCGCCGACGCCACCGAGCCCCTTCTGTCCTGGCTGCGGCACAACGCCACGGCACCCGCCATCTACACCCGATCGGTCGCCCTGCACGAGGCCCCCGCCAGGTACGTCGCCACGCGCGACATCCTCCACTCCAGCGACCTGACGGCTACGGACCGACTGACCGACGCCAGGTCACTGCTCTGGCGCCGGGTCCTGGCGAACCAGCGCATGGAATACGTCGGCGACTACGTCGAAGAGGTCATCGGCCCCATCCTGCGACTGCCCGAGACCCAGCGCGACCCGCTGCTGGAAACCCTCGAATCACTCGACGGCTACGACGGCTCGGTCCGCGACGCGGCCGCCGACCTGAACGTCCACGAGAAGACGATCCGCTACCGCGTGAGTCGCATCGAAACCCTGACCGGCCTCAACGCCCTGGCCAGGAACCACTGGCCCCAACTCCACCAAGCCGTCCAGCTCTGTGCCATGTTCCCCACCCTGCTCCTCCAGTAACCAGGTCCTGAGAAGCACCCCACCTGAACACCAAACGCCCCGGCCAGAACCCTAAGAGGTCCCAACCGGGGCGTTTGCGCTGTTCAGCGCTTTGAGCCCCCTGTCGGATTCGAACCGACGACCTTCGCTTTACAAGATCTTCTTCTGCAGATCAGAGAGCAGTGTCCCGGCGCCCCCCTTGGCCAGAGGGCTCTTCACTCGGGCCTGGCAGTACGGCGATGTACACGCTCGTTGCCGTCAAGCGCTGCCGTCAGGTACCTGTCCGGGACCGCGGCTCGAAAGGAGGCTAGACGTACTCCGCTACCTCGGCAGATACGTCCACCTCGTCAGGTACGTCGTCTCGGTTGCTTGACTCTTCGGCCTCACGGACACCCCAAGTGGTGAGTCCCTGCAACGCAGCCTCCGAAGGCGGCTCCCACCCGAATGCAGCGCTGAGGACGTGCATGGCCAGACGAGGGGGAACGGCATTTCCGATCTGCTGACCCACGTCGGTACCTGACCACGGGTAATCGGCGGGGAATGTCTGGAGACAGCCCGCTTCCGAGTGAGTGAAACGAGGCAACTCAGTACCGTCTGTAGAGACAACGCGATTACGAGAGATTTTTCCGGTGACCGTAGCCGACGGATGCCAGGAAGAACGTCGGCCGCGAAGCTTGGGATCCCCTCCCGTTCCATAGTTAGAGATCACGTGAAAATCCGACGGGCGATTGAGAGCATCGGCCATGGTCCTCCACGGCAGCAGGCTGGCGTCCCCGTCCTCGCGCGGAACGCCTTTTCGGTAGGTTCGATGCGTGGGTACCGGGAGGGCCACTTCTTCTTCGCCCAGGCGCGCGATCAGCACGGCTCTTTTACGGGTCTGCGGAACCCCATATGCTTCGGTGCGCAGCAGCCCGCAGGCCACGGAATATCCCTCACCTCGCAACGCCTCGGCATAGGATTCCCACACCGGAAGCACCGCCGGAACCTGCTCAAGGACAATTGCCCGATATGGCTTCTCGTGATCGTCGATCGCTTCGAGCGCCCAGCGGAGGGGCTCCAGCACCAGCCCAGTCCGCTCGTCCTCCATCTCCAGGAGTTCCGCAGCGATCTCTTCACGGCCCTCTCGGGCAACCATGCGCTTGACGTAGCTCAGTACGTCATCGAGCGCCCTGCGGCCTGCCCCGCTGCCAGCAACAGTGAAGGTCTGGCAGGGAGGGCCGCCGGCAAGCACGTCGGCGTCGGGGAAGTCGGACGGCCCGTAGGCACGTACGTCCCCTTCCACTGTCACCAGGCCAGCAGCGCGACGTGTCGTACAGGCTGCGGCGTCCCATTCCACGCCCGCCGTGGCGATACCAAGCTTCTCCGCCGCCACGTCGAGTCCGCCGGGGCCAGCGAACAGGTCCACAATCTGCACGGGCTGCACTTGATCTCCTGGTGAGTCGTCATGGGCTGCCGCCGCCACAGGTTTCATGCGCTCGGCCACACGCCTCCTGCCTGAGCTCGGCAGCGACCCGACAGCGTACCGTGGACCACCGACAGCGATGCTGCCTAGCGTCGGATGATCGGCTACTCGTCCGATTCCTTACTGACTATCGGGGCCTCAATCGGAGCGTCCCCCTGTCGCCAGATGCCATAGCGAACCCCGTTGATCACCTCTGACGGACGGGCATCACCTTCCGGCACCACGGCCAGCCTGGCGGATACCCAAAAGCCCCTCTCCGGGATGGGCAAGCCCAGCGCCTCAGCGATCCGCGGGGCAGGCCGTGTATGCCCCAGAACCACGATGCCTTCGGGACGAAGGTGCTTGCGTGCGTCGCGGACTCGCTTAGGGCTGTCATGTTGCGTGGCAACAGTTACCACTGTGGTCCGATCGACGAGTTGTCCGGGGACTTGACGGAAGAGCTCGTTGACGCGCAGCTGGCCCCCGTTCCCGGACCCTCGGTATTCGTCCGACGCGCGGAAAATGGCCTGGATCTTTTCAGGTGACTCATTTTTCAAGTTGAGCAGAAAGTTGGCAGGCAACTTCCCATCCTTGACAATCCAACTGATACCAGCTCGACTTGCCGCGGAAGTACCACGCTTCTCATCTCCGTTGAGCCCGACATTGAGCACCTCCTCCGTGATCCGCAGCAGTCCTACCTGGAATTCTCTCGTGCGGTCGTCCGCCCGCATTACCAGACAGATGTGCCCCATTGCCTCCTTGGGGATTGTCCACGTTTTTCCCATGGTCCACTTGGCATCCACGTGCTGACCAGCGATCATGTAGTCCATCGGCGAGCCGTAGCCGAGGTCAAATTCAGCGCGCACGACAATCTCGACCTTGGTTCCGAGATACGTCTTCTCGGTCTTTTCGACTCGCCCATCCCCCTCCTTAACGTACAAGTCATATCGACCTGTGCGTTGCCCATCCAGGACCTCGTCAATGGACTTGCGGAACGCCTGAGCGAAACGGTTGACATAATCCTTCTGGCCAACGAACCACGCCCGGACGGCTTCCACGCCCGGATCGCTACTCACACCGCGCGAGGCCGGCTGAAGGGATTCCAAGTCGAACAGGGAAAAGTCTTGGGTCACCGCCTAACCTTACGAGCGCCCGCCATCCCGGCGCCAGATCTTTACTCGCTCGTCAAAGTGACCGCCAAGACGTATACCGACTCAAAGGCCGCTTAAGGGACCGCGTGCCCACTGTGAGTCCAGACTTTTCAGTCGGAGCATCTGTATCGGCTAGGCGCCCTGGCCTTATCTTCCGGCGGGCTTCCGGCAGCGCTGGGACTGCAGACCGAGCTATAGGGTGCCGAGATATTCCACGAGGTCGTCATAGTCTCGGATTCGACGCTGGTCCACCATGCGATGAAACACATCGCGTAGCTTCATCCGGCTTCTGTTTCCCGTGTAGAAATCGTCCACAGCCGACACGAGAGCAGGAAGGTGCAGGTGGTAGACGCAGTCCAGGTCTCCGGTGCCCTGGCCAAGCCGCGCCAAAAAGTAGGGCCGTGGTTCCATAGTGACCGCCGCAAAGTGGGGCATACGGCCACGTCTCAGTGCTGCCATCTTCGCCCCATGAGTTCGAGGATCCTGCAGGCGGTCTGTTCTAAGAGACCACTTCAAGGAGAGCCCGGCAACTAGGTGCGGAATGTCGGAGTGAGCCTCCGGCATCGATGGCCGGTGCACGGCGATGTCCAACCTCGGAAGAGACTCGTCCCCCAGCAAGTCCAGTAGAGGGCGTCGACGGGCGTTGGAGCGCTCTACAGCCTGGCTGAGCTCTTGCACCAGTTGGGCACCTTCTGCATCCCACTGACCATGTTCCAGAGACAGATGGGACTGCAACCTCTCCAATGCTGCAGAGATTTCCAGTGAATCGTCTGCAGTTAGCTGCTTAAGAGCATTCAAATGGGCATACTGTTCAAAATCGTCAGCCGCTCGCTCTCGGTCCACCACAAGATGCGGGGCGGTCGCGGTGAGCTTCTCTTTGAGGTCATCCCTCATGGAGTGGCTCCAGATATGATCAATCTTCACCGACTCCTTGCCCTCTTCGACTCCGATCTTCTCGAAGAGACAGTTCCCCAGCTCTACGGATTCAGGTTTACTACTGTCGCTGGTATTGGGTTTACCTGCTCTGTATCCACAGAGATCAGCCGCAAACGGGGCTGGCATGAATACTCCCTCTCAAGAAATTTACACTCGACGTGCAGCTAAAGCCCGTAGAGTCCCAAGTTTAATGACTTACATGCTATAGGTAGCGGGCGCCAGGACAATTCTGCAGGTCAGCTATGCAACGATTTACCTCTTCAGTCGTCGGCAGATGAAGAACTCCAAATCCATGCTGTGGAGCCATCTGCATGCGCACGAAACTGAAACCTCGCTGATCCTCAAGGTAGTACGCCGGAGTCTTCTTACGGCCAGTTTGACCCTCTTTAAAGTTCGCGTTCGCCACGAACATCTCTACTGTGGCGTTGCCGCACCACGCGTCGACCCGGAACAAGGCGTCAGCCAAAGGGTGAATGCGGGCGTCCAAACCGGACTCTCGAAGCTTCGCAACGAGGTACAACTCACGCAAGAAGGAGTAATAGCCGTTTCCAACTCGCCACGCCATGGCGTTCCTGGCTGCCTCTTCGTCTTCCCCTTCACGTGTCACGAGATCTCGCACCTTGTCTTGCGCCTGACGCGAGAAAAGAATTCCAGCCTCGTCAAATTTGCAGAACTCTCGGAACTCTTCATAAGAGAAGAGGTCGCCTTTTTCTTCGAGCAAGAAGTGAAACAAGTGCACCATAGCGAATTCGGGAAACCAGTCCCGTATTTTTACCTGCCTATAGGCCGCCGTTGCAGTGATGTGTTTCAGGGGGTGCCCAAAGGTGAACGACTCGAACTGTGCCGAACTCACCGTGTAGGGCGTGGCACTCACGTGCTCCATGACACGCTCGGCAACGCGAGGCTTTCTGCTCTTCCACTGCAGAAAGGTGCGCCTGGCCTCGCCCTGCGTAGCGAAGAGCTGTTCCACATCCGCTGCCGAGGTCATCATCGCCGTCACGCTACCCCCAAGTCGTCAGTGTACGAACAGAACTGAGGTTAGGTCAGCCCACTGACAGTGCCCACCCTTAGGCCCCGGTGTACGCGCTCTGGGAGCACCTTGGGATTGCTTCGCCGCAGTCCCCTCAGCGGCTGCACCAGGCCAGAGCGCGAGCTGAGGATGCCCACGCCGGGGCGTGCGTGGGCGACATCAACGGGTTGTGCTCACCAAGGCTCTGCGGGTCTGTACCGGCGCCGCTCTCGCGCCCCTGCTCTTTGCCGCTCGCCGCAGACTACGACTGGCACGGAACGGCAGCTTTCAAGAGCTCTCCGCTCACGGCCGGCCTCACTGTTCTGACCTGCCAGAACAGGCTCCGGCAAGGTTCTATGCACATATCTGGCTCGTCGGAGGCCCGCGACCCGTCACATCCACCCGTCCAGGTTGGCTGGCCAAGCGGGCCGTGTACCTGCGGCTTCTTCATCCCGATGACGTGGCTGACGCCCTGGCAAGGTGCAGTTGACGCGTCTGATCGATCAAAATCCCTGACTCTCGGCGCGCGTGTGCGCTCTCATGGAGACATGAACCGACACCGTTGGCAGTCTCGACGACGTACGAGTGCGCGCATGCAAGCACTACAAAGCCATGTATTCCGCGAGCTTATGCAAAACGTCGTGACAGATCTTGACCCCGCGCGCTCATTCAAAAAATGGACGATGCGCATCACACTTCTCGCCATAGCGATTTTTGCTGCACTTATATGGCCACCGAACATACCTGAGTCCTGGTGGATCATCGTGCGGCCGGACTTCACGGGGCTGAGTAAGGACGAGTTGGTGACCGCCCAAGGGCAGCTCAGGTTATTTGGAGTACAGGCATTTGCCGCTATCGGAGCCAGCATCGCATTACTCTATACCGCCAGAAACTTTGCACTCGCCCGTAGAGGCCAAGTGACTGACCGTTTCACAAAGGCACTGGAACGGCTTTCCTCATCACAAATATATGTGCGCATCGGGGGAATACTCGCCCTGAAGCAGATACTTCAGGACGCACCGAATCAAGCTGAAGATGCGGCCCAGGTACTCCAAACATTCGTACATGAACACACGGAGGAACAGGGTGAAATCGACGGCACCGAATGTGTGCTGCCGGATGTTCAGGTGGCGCTGAGCGCCCTAGGACATGCTGTTCATCGAGCGGGTACATCACTGCAACTGCGAACTCGAAAGCTTGCGGGCGCCGACCTGAGAGGGTTCCGGCTAGAGAACGCTGACCTGGCGGGTTCGAGCCTGAAAGGCGCAGAGATCAGCCTCTGCTCGCTGATCGACACAGATATGAGCGGCATCGACGCGACGGACGCAAACATGAGCCATTCACGCTTCTGGGACTGCGACTTCTTCGAAGGGCGGTTGCATAAAGTCGAGATGGAGTTCGCCGACTTCTCGTACGCTACGTTCAACGAAAGTGAGATCACTCCGCTTTATGCATACAGGGCGCGATTTTCTCACTGCGTTATGATTGGCGCTAAGCTATCGGGGGTGTTCAGGGAGTGCGACTTCCGTCACGCCAACTTCATAACCGCAGACTTGCGCGGAATGAATGTGGTGGATGCGAACTTCGAAGGGGCAAAGTTCGAAAGAGCGAATCTGGATGGTGCAGATCTGTCGAAATCGTCGGGTCTTACAGTGGATCAACTCCTTATAGCTGACATAACTTCGACCACTATCCTCCCTGAAGGGATGGAAGGGGATCAGCGGATCCAGGAGAGGATCGCGCGAGTGGTTGAGCTGAGAGAGGAAGAGGAAGAGTGACTGCGCAGCAGACTGCCGGGCCACGTGTCCTCTGCAGTGTGTGGCCTCGTCACACAGCCCCGGCCCCCTCCGACCTCCTCACGGCTCACCGCAAACGGGCGTCCGTGCGACTCTAGGGGGCGATACCGATGTGGATGAGAGGGGACCAGATGCCCGGGGCGAGCCCGCGCGGTACGTACCTGCTGATCGCGGATGCGCTCCGCAAGGAGATTAGGGAAGGGCGCATCACCAAGGAGCTCCCTTCCGAGTCCGCCCTGATGCGTGACCACGGCGTGGCGCGCACCACAGTCCGGCGCGCCCTGGACATCTTGCAGAAGGAAGGTCTCATCCATTCGGCACCTGGTGTCGGCAGGGTGGTCAGCGACGGTACTGAGCGGCGCCCCTTGGTGGAGCGGGTGAGGGACCTGATTGCGGAGCGAGATCTCGCGGTGGGCGACGCGTTCCCGTCCGAGGCGCGGCTCTGTGAAGAGTTCGGTGTCTCTCGGACCGCCGTGCGCGCGGCTCTGTCGACGCTGGAGGGGCAGGGCTTGCTGGAGGCCGTGCACGGGAAGGGGCGCTTCGTGCGTGCTCTCCCGCGTCCTGCGGTGAATTCGTAGGCTGGCGGCATGGGACTCACCGAGCGGGCATACGCGCTCTCCGAATCGCTACTCGCCGAACCTCTCCCGCGCCGATGGGCGCACTCACTTGGAGTCGCGAAGCGCGCGGCCTCGCTGCGACCGATCCTTGGCTCCGACGCTGAGTTGATGGAGGCCGCCGCAGTCCTTCACGACATCGGGTACTCGCCCTCGATCGCCACCACCGGCTTCCACCCGCTCGACGGCGCGCGCTTCCTGCGCGATCAGGAAGGGATGGACGAACGAGTCGTTCGGCTCGTGGCCCATCACTCCTGCGCGCTGCTGGAAGCGGAGGAGCGAGGGCTGCGGGAGGAGCTGGCGGGCGAGTTCGAGTTGGAGCGGCCGGACCTCGTTGATGCGCTGATCTTCTGCGACATGACTACGACACCGGACGGTAGCCACACCACATCGGCCGATCGGCTGGAGGAGATCGTGTCCCGGTACGGCCCTGACACGATCGTGGGCCGCTTCATCCAGCGGGCAGCACCGGAGATTCACGCGGCCACGGCCCGGATCGAAGAGCGTATGGCAATGGCTGGTGCAGATCAGCCGATGTAAGGCGCCGGCCGCGAATCATCCAGACCGTGCGTGATGCGCAGCCGCATCGAAGGGTGGATGTCGAGAGCGTCCAGGTCCGCTGGGGCAACCCAGCGGACCTCTTTGGATTCGTCGCTCGTACGCAGCGAGCCGCCCGTGGGGTGCGCGCGGAAGCAGATGGAGAACTGCTGACGGACTTCTCCATCGTCGTACGCCATGACGTGCCGTGGGTCGGTGTAGAGCCCGCTCACGCCATCGACAGCGACCGTGATGCCGGTCTCCTCTTCCACCTCGCGCACGACGGTCTCAGCGATCGACTCACCGATGTCGTGGCCGCCCCCGGGAAGGGCCCACAGGTCGTTGTCGGTCTTGTGGATGAGCAGCAAGCGCCCGTCCTCGTCGCGGACGACCGCGGTCACTGAGGGCACGACAGAGTTCGCCTTCGGGGCGGCTGGGTCGTCGTAGTAGTCGATGCGGCTCATACGTGGGTCTCCGCGCAATCCGTGGGTGACGAGATCGGACGGGCGCTTTCCCACACCCGCTCGACGCTCTCGGCGTACGTGTCGAACAGCTCCCCGCCTGGGACCCGCTGGAGATGCAGCACGGGCGCGAGGTACGCGCCGACGCCGTAGACGTGACCGTTGGCGAGCAGCTCGTTGTCGCTCCGATAGATGGAGTTGTAGAGGGTCGTGCTGTGCAGGCGGAATTCCACGCCGGGCAGGCCGAAGAGCGAGCTGTAGTTCATCAGCGCATTTCGAATCTTGCTGGCCATAGCGCCGCCAATCCCCTCGTCGGCACCGCGGGTCGCGACCTCGGGACTGTCCGGGTCCCCGAGCATGAAGCGGACGGGTACGCCGGCCGCCGACTTCTCCTTGACCAGCCGCAGGAACGCGGGATCTTCCGTGAGCCAAAACCCGGAGTAGACCAGCACGTCGAAGTGGGTCTGAGACTTCGCGTAGAGCTGCGGCCAGAGGCTTTGCGGCACCGCCGACCGGTGGGGGTACAGCTTGACCAGCTCAGCGCCGCCGGATGCGGTCACCTCCGCCATCGTCCGCTCATCCGGCCAGAGATACGAGATCTCGTACCGGAGCAACGAGGCGAGCGCGTACTGGAAGCGGCGGTAGGGCTTGCGGTCCGAGTTGCTGACCCAGCGCTCGACCGTCTTGCTGGCTACGCCAAGCCGTTCGGCGACTTCCTCGAAGGTGAGCCCCCGCTCGACTATCGCGCCTCGAAGTCTCTCGTTCGCCATGCGCCGCCCTTCCCCCGCGCTGGGACGTCCTGGGACGACTTCGACCTTAGTGAGACGTCCCTGAGCCGTCCACCAGCGCAGTCGTCCGTCTGACGCTCTGCCAGCAATCTAGAAGCACATCGAGAGAACGCCCCTCCGAGGGCGGGACTCTTGACGACACGGGAGATACATGTGTTACATGTATCTCGCGATTGCCTCGCAGGCCCGGAAACGGGACCAAGCGGCTGTCGCACGTGCACGACCAACGGGGGCTGCGTCCGCGGACGTGGCTTCAAGGGGCCCGGGACAGAGCGGGCCGAGGGACCCGGATCCCTGGTCAGCCGGAGGGCAAGACCGAAAGGTCACTTCGTCTCAGCCTGAAACGGGAGCTCGTGTTCCCGAAGGAGACGACTACGTACGACCACAACCACTCCGCAGCTCTGCTGCGGCCGGTTGCCTCCTCCGCCCGTCCGGCTCCGCGTACTGCGCGGTGTCGTACGGGCGGGGCCGAGGGGAGCCGGATGCACCGCTCCAACGGCGCGCGGCCCCGGTGCTGGAACACCGGGGCCGCTGTTCGGGCCGTTCCTGTCGAAGGGAGCACGACCCATGAAGCACATCGGCACTGATCAGGCGGTCGTTACCGCCAACGAGGCCGACCGCGAGCCGTCGGCCTCCGAGCTGGACGCGATCGAGCGCGAGATGCCCGTCATCCAGGCGGAGATCGAGCTGCTGGACGCGCAGATCGCCCTCCTGGACCGGCCAGCCTCCGAGCTGGACACCCGCCGTATCCGCCGGGCCCGCAAGAAGCTGCTCGCCGCCCGCGCCGAGCTGGCGAATCAGGCCGGGACGGGGGAGGCCGCGTGACCACGCTCCACTCCACCCCATCCGTGGACCGTACGGACGCCAACCTCACCGCGGCGCATGCGGAGGTGAAGGCGGAGATCGCCCGCACCGACACCAAAGCCTCGCTGCTGCTGGCCTTCAACGGCGCGGTGCTCGCCGCAGTGTGGACGGTGGTGACCGGCACGCGTCTGCCGCTGCCGGCCGTCATCGCCTGCGGCGCGGGCGCCGCGCTGATCGTGGCCTCCGCGGCAGTCCTGCTGGCCGTGACCCGCCCCCGCCTCGGCGGCGCGGGCTTCCCCCACTGGGCCACCCTCACCACCGCGGAGCTGCTGGCCGACCTGAGCGGCGATGACCGGGCCGAGCACATCGGCACGCTCTCGCGGATCGCGGTCGCCAAGTTCACCCGGCTGCAGCGGGCGGTGGACCTCACCCGCGCCGCCGGTGTGGTGTTCATCGTGGCCGCCGCGATCGTCGTTGGAGGTGCCCTGTGAGCCGCCGGGACTCCCCTTCCGAACGGCGGGTGTTCACGGCGGCAGGCGCTGGCATGAACGGTGTTCAGGTCCGTTCAGCGGAGCGCGCGCTGTCGGTGGGCACTTGGTTGATCGTGGCCGGGGCCATGCTCTACTCCGTCCTGACCGTCACCCCGCTGATGGCCGCGCACACCCCGGACGGCTGGGTGTGGACGGCCCCGATCCTGCCGCTGGTGGTCGACGCCGCGGTGGTCATCGTGGTCCGGCTGGACTCGGTCCTCGCCCGGCTGGGCGGTCACGGTGGCCGCTGGCCGATCGCGCTGCGCTGGATGACCGGCGGCATGACGCTGGCCCTGAACGTCGCCGACTCCGCCCTGAACAAAGACTTGGTCGGAGTGGCTGTCCACTCGGTGGCGCCGCTGCTGCTCATCGTCACCGCCGAGACGGGCCTGGCCTACCGGCGGGCCATCACCGCCGCTCTGCAGGCGCAGGAGGCCCAGCAGCGGGCCGATCGGGAAGCCGCCGAGCAGGCTGCTGCCGAGCGTCGGGAGGCGGCGGAGCGCAGGGAGCGGGAGCGGCGCGAGCATGACGCGCAGCTCGCCCGTGAACAGCGTGAACACGAAGCGGCTCTGATTCGCGAGCAGGCTGAACGCGAGGAGCGGGCCCGGCGGGAGGAGCGCGAGCGGGAAGAGGCCCGCGAGCGTGCCGAGCGCGAGGAGCGTGAACGCGAGCGGCGGGAGCGTGAACAGCAGCAGCGCGAGCGTGAACGCCGTGAACGTGAGGCTGCCGAGCGTCGTGAACGGGAGCGGCGGGAGCGCATCGAGCGTGAACGCCGTGAACGCCAGCAGCGCGAGGAGCGGGCCGAGCGTGAACGCCAGGCCCTGCTGGCCGCCGGGCCGGCCGCCGAGAAGCTCCCCGAGGACCAGGCCCGCGCGAGGGTGCAGGCCGCGTTCGCGGCGGAGCTGCCGGTGCGGGCCGCGGCCGAGCTGACCGGCTGGTCCGTCGGCTGGGTCTCCACCCGCTACCAGGAACTGCGCGACTCCTCCCTCCCTGCCGCCTCCGAGCCCCGCGCTCTGGAAGGAGCGTCCTTGTGAAGCTCTCCCCGCACACCGCTCCGGCCGAGCCGGAGGACCTGCTGATCCGGATGCACAACCTCTTCGGTGCCGCGGTGGACGTCACCGGCAGGCCCTACGGGGACACGTCCCGCTGGGTGTGCCACGGCTGCGGGGCCCACTCGGAGTTCCCCGACACGGACATCCTGGCCTTCACCCGCATGAAGGCCAACGCCCACGCCGGTGAATGCCGGGCCGCCTACCACCGGCTCGAAGAATGACCGCCCGCCGGGACCTGTACGACCCCGGTGGCGAGCGGTACGGCATCCCGACCTACCCGTTCCGGCTCGCCCCGGACGGGTTGGCCACCCGCCGCCAGCTGCGCGCCCGGGGGCTGCGGCCGGGCGGACAGGAGATCGCCGCGCAGCTCCTGTGGTGCTCGCGTCGCTACCAGCCCAAGCGCCGGTGCGGCCTGCGAGTCGCCTACCTCTACCGCATCGACCTGGCCAAGCCCGTCCGGCCCATGACCCAGGCGAAGCGGGCGGCGCTGGCCAAGGCGAACGCCGCCCGCCGTACCTGCCCCAAATGCGGTCACGACGGGGGCTACACCCTCCCCACCTCACTCGGCATGTGTGTGGCCTGCGCGGACGCTCCCGCGCTGGCCGCTTAGAGGAGCCTCACGTGAACAGCATGAACCGCACCCTGCGCCGCTACAGCTTCCCCGTGTCCCTCGTCCTGGGCGGTGGCCTGGCCGCAGCCGCCGGGACCCAACTGGCCTCCTACAGCGTGCCGTCGGGTCTGTCCTTCGGATGCGCGCTGTGTATCTGCAGCACCTTCACCTCGTTCCTGCAGACCGTGGCCGAGGCGCTGACCACGACCACGCACCGCTGCCGCAAGGAAGGGTGCGACTTCGCCGTCCGTCTCGGCGCGCAGGCGGCCGAGAACCGCAGGTGGCAGGAGATCGCCGCCACGCACCCCCACCGCCACTGATCGGGAGGCTGCCATGTCCCCAACTTCAACAGAAACCAAGCCTTCCGCCACTACAACCACCCTGGCCCCGGTGGAGCACAAGCAGGTCACACCGGCCCCGCAGACCAAGGAGCCGGCTTCCGCGCCGGGGCAGACGCTGGGCGGGGTGCTCATCCCCGGCGGCGTACTGGCCGGGCTGATCGGCTTTTGCTGGCTGTCCCACCAGTTCGGCCTGCCCGCCGTGCTGCTGGCCGTCGTCGCCTGCGCCGCCGTCGCCACAAGCGCTCTGGTGGTACGGGCCGGACGCCGTGTGCGGAAGGCGGGCACGGGCCGACTGGGCCGCTCCTCCTTGCGTTCTCCCGGCACCGGACACCGCGCCTCTGCCCTACGCGCCGGGCGCGGCCCGGCCGGCGGCGGGGGCGGACGGATTCCAGGCGCTCGTTCCGGGGGCGGCTCACTGGCCCGTTCGGCTTCCGGAGCCGGCGGGCGGGGCACAGCCTCTGGTCCCTTGAGCAGCGCGGCGCGGAAGCCCGGCGGGCCGTCGGCGTCCAAGCTGCGCAAGCCGCTCACCGCGTCCGCGAACACGAGCGGTCAGCCCGCCGGCCTGGGGCGCAACGCGGCTGCCACGGGCGGCTCCGGCCGCCGCCTTCCGTCCCCCGCCGGGGCCGCGCGTACGCCGGGCCAGGGCGGCGGAAGCTCCCTGGCCAAGCCCGGCCGCGCTGGCGGTGCCGGCGCGCGAACGGGGCCTGCAGGGCGGCTGTTCCGGACGCTGAGCCGGAAGTCCCCCACCACCCCAGGTCACACCGGCGGAGGCGCCGGCCCGAGCGCGAAGCCGCAGTCGAGCGGCGGCAAGGGGAACTACAAGCCCGCGCCGCAGTCCGGGCCCGCGGCCCCGGGGCGGCTGGGGAAGGCCGCGAAGGCGCTGTGGAAGGCCACCAATCGCGGGCAGTCGGGCGGCAAGCAGCCGAACGCCGGCAAGCTCAAGTCTCGGCCCAAGCCGCAACCGCACGGCAAGAACAAGTCCAAGGGCGGCAAGGGCAAGCACGCGCCGAAGAAGCAGAAGCGGCAGTTCAGGCCCGCGGCCATGTCCGCGCTGCGGCGCGGCCAGTACTGGGCGGGCCGCAAGCTGCGCAAGCACACCAGCGCCCTGACCCGCCTGCGCCTGCGCAAGGCCGCCGCCCCCTTCCGGGCCACGGCCCGCGCAGCCGCCCGCTACGGCTCGCCGCTGCTGGCCCACGCCTGGCGCCTGGGCTCCCGCGTCCTGCTGAACGGGCATCTGGCGCTGGGCTCGGTGCGGTTCTCCACTGTCGGGCCGAACTGGCTGCGGCCTCTGGCCCGCGTCTTTCACACCCTGACCACCCCCGCCGCCCGGGCCTTGGCCTGGGCGGGCACTTGGGGCTGGCTGAACCGCTGGATGTACCGGCACACCGGCGCCGGCACCACCCCGCCCAAGGCCCGCCGTACCGCGCCGACCGGCGGCCGGACGGCCGGAGCACACCGGCCGGTGCACAGCCCGACCCGCATCCTCACCCCCGCGACGAAGGGAGTCCCTGTGTCCTCCATCGAACCCGCGCTGCCGCTGCAGTACGCCGCCGATGCGGTCCGTACCGCCGGCGCCATGATGGTGCTCAACCCGGCCGGGAACATGGTCGGCTACGAGGCGACCATCAACAGCCTGGCGGAGATCCAGCGCGCGATTGGCGACGTGATCTCCATGGCCGCGCACTCCAGCCGGGAGAACTTCAAGGTCAACGAGGCCATTCCCGAGGCGTACGACGACACCGCCGTCTACGCCCACGCGCTCGCCGGACGGCTGGACTCGATCCCGACGCTGTACCGGATCATCCACGCCGAGCAGATCGACAACATCGAGAACCCCACCATCCAGGGCGCCAAGTGGGACCAGTCCGCCAACTGGCAGTAACCCGCTAACCCGTCATCACCGCAGGTCAGGCACCGACCGTCGGTGCCTGGCCTGCGGCCTTCCGGCTCACCTCGACCGATCGAACGGAGACCCTGCTCATGCTGAGCCGTCCCAGCAACCACGAGCCGATCCCCTGGCGGCACGGCGTAGTGTCCACCCCGCTGTTCACCGCCGCCACCGTCTACGCCGGCGGCCTCGGCCTCGGGCTGGCTGCGGACGCCGGTACGGCACTGCCGCTGGGCTGGATCGGCGTCGGCTCCCTCACCGGCATCGCCGCCGCGGCCACCTCCCGCTTCATCCGCACCTCCGGTCAGTCGGCGTTCCGCCGCTGGTTCCACACCGGCTTCACCGCCACCTGGACCAGCGCCGCCTACGCCTGGATCAACTGGACCGCCCACGGCAGCCCCTGGACGCTCGCCTCCGCGGCCGTCGTAGGCGCCGCCACCGCCGCCCTGACCCCGTTCTACGCGATCGACCGGGGCCTGCGGGCCGAGGAGATCGCCGCCCAGTGGGCCGCCGAGGCCGGCACCGGCTACGGCGACCGTGCCGAATGGGCGCGCTTGTTCGAAGAGGTCGGGGCGAAGGGCGTGGAGGTCGGCAAGAGCCAGCGCACCCGCGGCGGCTACGCCATGCCCCTGAAGCTCACGAGCACGTCCTTCGAGCAGTTGCTGACCATGCTGCCAGCCCTGGAGACCCGCAAGGGCGACATCCGCCCCGGCTCCCTCCGCCTGGTCCGCAGCGACTCCGGCCTGGCTTCCGAAGCGATGCTGCACGTCACCACCCGCAATGTCCTGGCCGAGACCATCGACCTGCCGGACGACTACCACCCGCTGACCATCCGGGAACCGCTCACTCTGGGCCTGCTGGAGTCCGGTGAGCCGATCGAGATCCTGTTCCGCCAGGTCAGCATCATGATCGCGGGCATGAAGGGGTCCGGAAAGAGCGTCCTGCTCCACGTCATGATCTCCCTGCTGACCCGCTGCACGGACGCGGTGATCTGGATGATCGACATGGCGCAGGGCAACACCGCCAAGCGCTGGCTGCGCCCCTGGGCCCAGCAGTGGAAGGACGCCGACGGCCGCCTGATCGACCGCCCGATCCTGGACTGGGTGGCCACCGACCCGGCGGAGGCGGTACGGCTGCTGAACGCCGCGCTGGCCATCACCGACGGCCGGGCCCGCCGGATGAAGGGCGGGAAGATCCAGCCCAAGGACACCGAGCCGGCCGTCATCGTGCTGTCGGACGAGAACTCCGACCTCATGGCGTGGACGCCGGAAGCGCTCAAGGCGAAGATCCGGCTGCTGAAGAAGGGCCGGAAGGCCGCCGTGGACGTGGTCGACGCCGTGCAGCGCGGTACCGGCCCCAACACCGGCGGCGGTGAGGTCGATTCGCAGTACGACATCACCATCGGTATGCGCTTCGCCAAGAAGCAGGAGGGCCAGTTCGTCTTCCCCGGCCACTACCAGCAGGTCGACCTGTCCAAGCTGCCCGGCAAGGGCGCCCTCTACATCCTCGACCAGGCCCGCGCCCAGGAAGGCGGCATCGGCCCCGAGCGCGGCAAGGTCTACTTCGCCAACGACGAAGACGAGCACGCCGACGGCACCCCGCGCCACGACATCGAAGAGCTGGCGGTGGTCCGCTGGGACATTCGCCCCGACCTCGACCAAGCGGCGCAGGAGGACGCCGCGCCGTTCGGCTACCACGAGCGCTGGTCCGACCCCGAGCGGATCGCCTGGCTGCTGGACGCCCTCGGCCTGCCCACCCCGGCCGGTACCGGCGCCCGCGCCACAGGCGGGACGAGCGCCGCGGGCGGCAACGCCGCGTCGAAGCAGCCGACGGGGAGCATCGGGACGCTCACCCCGATGAAGCCCATCGAGTACTACATCGACAAGGCCAAGAACCCGCAGGCCGAGCCGCCACAGGAACCCACGGCCCCGGCCGCTGAGCACACCACGGGCGGAGGCTCGGGCGGGGGGCAGGATGATCCGCAGGTGGCCGCCGCGATCGCGCGGGCCCTGGAGGAGTTCGAGCGCATCACCGAACAGGCCGCCGAAACCACTGCGGACGAGGAAGAGGCTGCCGAGGCGGCGCCGGCCGGGCCGGAGTGGCTGCCCACCGCGATCGACGCGATCGAGTCCGCCGGGGCGATGGGCATGAAGCCGGCCGCCATCGCCGACCTTGTCGGCCGGGACCGCAAGACGGTTCGCGAGGCCCTCAAGGCCGCCGCCGAACGCGGCGAACTGGTCTACCGCGACCGCGGACCGCACTCGGTCTACGTCCACCCCAACCACGCCTGACCCTCACGCACGGTTACCGGGTAGTGGGTAGTGGGGCGCGACACCCCACTACCCACTAACCCCGCGAACCGCCCACCTGGGGGTTCTCAACAGGGGCTCCCCAGTAGACGCCCCACTACCCACTACCCAGTACTCACTACCCACTACAGCTACACACCGTGACCACCGCGTGGGCGGCTCTTCCTCCGAAGGGCCGCCCACCGCCGTACCGACGGGAGCTCCCTGTGGCCCTGACCGTCTCCGCCGCCGTCCTCTTCGGCGCCCTCACCTTCTTCCTCATCCGCGGCCGCCAGGTCGGCTCCGGCAGCGCCCTCGTGCTCTTCCTCTTCGGCTTCTTCGCCGCCGAGACCGGAGCCGCCAAGCCCATCTACGCCGCGTGCCAGGCGATAGCCAGCGCCCTCACTCAGCTCACCGCCTGACCCCGCCCACCCGTTGGAGGAGGAACCGTGGACCACCAACCCGCCTACCCGATCACCACCGCCCCCGCCCAGCGGGCACCCGCCACCCTCCAGCAGTCCACTGCGCTCCGGATGCCTGTGCACGAGATCCCGCCCGGCGTCCAGGTGGTCACCCTGCCCGGCGGCGTCCGCACCCTCGCCTACGCCGAACCGACCACCCCGCCGTCGCCCGTGGTCCCGGTCGCGCAGTCCGTCCCTGCCTGGGCCAAAACCACCGCCCTACTCGTGCCCACCACCGGCTTCGGCATCGGCGCCGCCGGAGTCGGCCTCTCCTACGCCGCACCGGGACTGATCGCCATGAGCCACGCCCTGTGGGCCGCCGTCGCCCTCATCGCCACCGGCAGCGCCGCGGCGGTAGCCCTGCTCAAGCGCTGCCGCCGCCCCGCACCCGCCCAGATCACCCAGAACATCACCGCCACCGGCCTGTTCGGCCGCGCCAGCGGGACCGTCAACCACCACTGACCACTCCAGGGCACACCGAAGGCGACCGCCCACTCTCGCCAAAGACGTGCGGTCGCCCTGGTCTCCAGCCCTTCCACAGACATGGAGGACTCCAGCATGACCCAACCCACCGACATCCGGCGAGCCTTCCGCGGCCAGCAGCCGCGCTTACTGGCCGCGTACTGCGGCGTCGGCGGCGACACCCGCGGCTACCAGGCCGCCGGGTTCCACGTCACCGGCGTGGACCTGACCCCGCAGCCCCGGTACATCGGCGACGCCTTCCACCAGGGCGACGCCATCGAGTTCATCCGCGCTCACGGGCACGAGTTCGACCTGATCCATGCCGGGCCGCCGTGCCAGTTCGACTGCACCCTGACCGCCGGCACCAACGCCGCCCGCCGCCACCGGTACCCGGACCTGCTGGAGCCGACCCGGGAGGCGCTGGAGGCCACCGGTCGGCCGTACATCATCGAGCAGCCGCCGGGGCGGGCGTCGAAGCGGATGCGGGTGGACGTCACGCTGTGCGGGGAGATGTTCGGCCTGGCCGTCATCCGCCACCGCAACTTCGAACTCGGCCACTGGACCACTCCCAAGCCCGCCCACCTGCCCCACCGCGGCCGCGTCGCCGGGATGCGCCACGGCGTCTGGTACGAGGGGCCGTACTTCGCCGTCTACGGCGAGGGCGGCGGCAAGGGCACCGTCGCCCAGTGGCAACGGGCCATGGGCATCCACTGGACGGGCGTCCGCAAGGAGATCGCCGAAGCCATCCCGCCCGCCTACGGCGAATGGCTCGCCCGCGCCTTCCTCGCCGCCCACGTCGGCGCGCTGGAGGTGGCCGCATGAACCAGCACCTGCACACCGCGTTGGAGCTGGCGAAGGCCGGTATCCCGGTGCTGCCGCTGCGGGCGGGCAAGCTCCCGTTCGGCAACTGCCGCGCCTGCGCAGGCAGCGCCTGCGGGGACCGACCGAACATGCTGGCCGCCGGCCCCTGCCAGTGCCCGGCGCCCTGCCACGCCTGGGCCGCCGGCACCACCGACCCGCGCGTGCTCACCTCCCCGGCCTGGGCTGCGGCGTGGCGGCAGGCCGCAGCCGTCGCCTACCACCCGGCCGGCACCGGGCTGACCGTCGTGGACCTCGACAACCCGGACGCCGTCGCCTGGGCCCGGCAGACCCTGCCGCCCACCCGCACGGTGCCAACGACTCGCGGGGAGCACTGGATCTACCGCGGAACGATGCAGTCCTCCAACGGGGTCCGGCCCGGCGTGGACATCAAGTCGCGCATGTCCTACGCCCGGTGGCTCGGCCCCGGCACCGGCGCCATGGCGGCGCTGCCGGACCAGGTGCGCGCCCTCGTCGTGAAGGAACCCGCCTCGGTCCGGCCCGCACCGCCGGCCGTCAGCGTGCCGGCCGGAGAGGGAGAGTGCCCGCACCGCACCCCCGTCTACCTGGAGCGGGGCATCGCCATGGCTGAGCAGCGCATCACCGAAGCCCACGTTGCCATCCACAACACGGTCTACCGCACCTTCCTCGCCGTGCTGTCCGCCCACGGCCGGTGCGGCTGCCTCACCGAGGCCCACATCGAGCGGCTGTTCACCGCCGCGCAGGCCAAGGGCGAGAAGCCCCGCCACTGCACCGACGCGTGGACCAACGCCCGTACCACGTTGGGACTGTGACATGTCCGAGGACGAGAAGACTCCGGCCCGCGAGGTCATCGCCGACTACGCGCAGGCCCACTTCCGGTACTTCCGCACCGCCGACGGGACCGTGTACGCGCAGAAGAACGGCCACCCCGTGGCCCGTCCGATCCGCTCCCAGGGCACCTCCGGCAGCCACCGGCAGGAACTCATGGTCGGCCTGTTCAAGGACGGGGTCGGAGTGTTCAACGGCACCGCGCTCAAGGAGGCGCTGGACTTGATCGAAGCGCTCGCGATGACCGAGGACACCCAGCCCGTCCACATCCGCGTCGCCCCCGGATTCGACGGCGCGACCTGGCTGGACCTGGGCAGGGACGACGGGCAGTCGGTCCGTATCCACCCCACCGGCTGGGACATCCGCGTTCCCGACCCGCGGGAGGTGTGCTGGCGGCGCACCCAGCTCACCGGGGAGCTGCCCCTGCCGGCCAAGGACACCGACGGCAAGGGCATCGATCTACTGCTGCGGCTGTGCAACTTCGCCGGGGCGGAGACCGAGTGCCTGGCCATTGCTTGGCTGATCGGCTGCCTGGGGCCGTCCGTGCCCGTCCCCGCGCCGTTCCTCACCGGCCCGCAGGGCGCGGGCAAGTCCACGGGGGGCCGGATGCTGGTGAGGATCATTGAGGGCATGAGCGGGGACCTGCGCCGCGCGCCGAAGGATGAGGAGAATCTGCTCGCGGCCGTCGCCGCGGGTTGGGTGACTGCCCTGGACAACCTCTCCCACATGAGCCCGGACCTGTCCGACGCCATGTGCTGCATCGTCACCGGCGCGGAGAACGTCAAGCGCGCGCTGTTCACCGACGGCGACGTCTTCCGCGTCGGCTACCGGCGTCCCCTGCTGCTGACCGGCATCGACGTCGGGGTCATCCGGCCCGACCTTGCCGAACGACTCCTGCCGCTGCGCCTGGAGCGGCCCAAGATCCGGCGCACCGAGGCCGAACTGTGGGCGGAGTACGCGGAGATCCTGCCCACCGTGCTCGGCTCGCTCCTGGATCTCACGGTCAAGGTCCGCGCGGTCGACGCGGAGACCCCGACCGACCTGCGCATGGCCGACTTCGCGCACCTGTGCGCGCAGCTCGACGCGGCCACCGGCCTCCGATCGCTCGACGCCTATCGGGCCAGCCTGGACGACCTCAACGACGACGTGATCGAAGGCGACCTGCTCGCGCAGACCGTCCTCAAGCACGCCGAGAGCCTCGCTGCAGGCACCGAGCAGCGGATGACCTCAACCGAGTGGCTGCACCTCCTCAGCGGGCTCTACAGCGGCGACGAACTGCGGCCCCTGCCCAGAGGGTGGCCGACCACGGGCAAGGTCCTCTCCGACCGGCTCAAGCGCCTCCAGCCCACGCTGGCCGCGCGCGGTGTCCTCATCGACTCCGGCCGCACCAGCGAGGGCCGCTACCTCGAAATGACCCGCGCAGCGGCCGCGACTCCGCACGAGCACAAGCCCATGTTCTGACCCGAGCCCCGCGGCCCGCCCCCGGACAAGCAAGAGGAGCACCACCACGCCGGGCGTGCTCCTCTTGCTGTTCGGCGGAACGCCGCCCGAAGGTCGCGCCGCGCAGCGGCTCCTTCCTCTCGCTCTGAGAGACCGCCGCACTCCAACAGACACCCCCTCTTTTGTCCTAAGAGGGAAGACGCTGCGTCATCTGCGTCATGCAGGCGAAAAAACGGGCCCTGACCTGCGACTACGGCCATGACGCAGATGGCGGACTCTGCGTCATCCTGCGTCATCTGCGTCATGCGATGACGCAGCCCATGACGCACCGATGACGCAGCCGCAGACCACTGCGTCACACAAAACACCAGGTCAGAAGCCCGAATGACGCTGATGACGCAATGACGCAGAAATCCGCACCTCGGACAGACACGGGCCCCTGAGCCCCGCACCAACTCCACTCGCAGGCCCCGCCCTCTCCCGGAGGTCTCAACGTGCTGACCGTAGCCACGAGCGAACCCCAAGCCCTCACCGTCCCGGAAGTCATGACCCGGCTGAGGCTCAGCCGCAGCAAGGTCTACGACCTGATCCGCTCCAAACAGCTCCCCAGCTACACGTCCGGCCGTGCCCGCCGTATCCCGGTCGACGCCGTACGCCACTACATGCAGGAACGAATCGAGGAGAACGCCGCCTGATGGCAGCCCGAAAGAGGAACCCCAACGGCGCCGGCAGCATCTGGCAGCGCAAAGACGGCCGCTGGGAAGGACGCGTCTACGTCCCGCAGCCCGACGGCACCCGCAAGCGCAAGACCATCTACGGCGCCACCTGGGAGGAGTGCGACGAGAAGCGGCAGGAACTCGTTCGGCGCGACCGTCAGGGCATCCCGACACCCACCCGGTCCGCCAAGCTCTCTGAGTGGCTGCCGTACTGGCTGGAGGAGTACATCAGGCCGCAGCGCAAGCGCACCACGTACGTGAAGTACGAGATGCACACGCGGCTTTACCTCGTGCCGCTCCTGGGCAGTCGCCGCCTGGAGTCGCTCACCACAGCGAACGTGCGGCGGATGATCTCGACGGTGACCGCACAGGCGTCGGCAGCCACCGCGAAGGAGGCTCACAGCGTCCTCCGTACGGCCCTCACGGCCGCCTGCCGGGAAGAGCTGATCAGTCGCAACGTGGTGCAGTTGGTCCCGGCCCCACGGGTCGAGCCGCGCGAGCTGCGTCCGTGGTCGCTGGACGAGACGTTGACGTTTCTGGAAGCCGCGCGGCGCGACCCGCTGTATCCCGCCTTCGTCCTGGCCATCGCGCTTGGCCTGCGCCGGGGAGAAATCCTGGGCTTGCACTGGCGGGACGTGGACTTCGACCGGCGGACGCTGACCGTCCGGACCACGCTGAATCGTGGCGGAAAGGACCTGTACCTGGATTCGACCAAGAACCGGCGGGCCAGGGTGATCCCAGTTCCGCTCATGTGCGTGGCTCCTCTGCGGTGGCAGCGCCTGCGGCAGGCCAATCAGCGGGCTGAGGTCGGATCGAAGTGGCACGACAACGGCCTGGTGTTCACTACGCGCAGCGGGCTGCCCATCGAGCCACGGAACCTGTACCGATCCTTCCTACGGATCACGGAGTCGGCCGGCCTGCCTCAGGTCCGTCTGCACGACACCCGGCACGGGTGCGCGTCCCTGCTTTTCGCGGCCGGCGTCGCGCCTCGCACCGTGATGGAGATCCTGGGGCATTCCCAGATCGCCGTCACGATGAACGTCTACACCCACGTGAACGACGACCACCGGCGGGAGGCGATGAGTCACATGGACCGGCTGCTCAAGCGGCGCCGGTAGCAGGGACTGCCGTCAACTTCTGCCGTCAACGCCTCCGTGATCGCTGATCACGGAGGCGTTTTCCCTGGTCAGGGGTAGAGCCCCCTGTCGGATTCGAACCGACGACCTTCGCTTTACAAGAGCGGTGCTCTGACCAGCTGAGCTAAGGAGGCGTGTCACGTGAAGTGTACCCAGGGCTCAAGGTTACCCGGCGGGGGAATTTCGTGATGTCCGACCTACTGACACCGGGTGCCGGTCCGGGTACCGTCCCTGGCAGTCGGTGTGCAGTGGACTACACCACAGCGCACGGGCTCTCCCATTCCTTCCTTTACTCGGATCGTCCGGCACGTTCCTGCCGGTGAAGGGACATATCACCATGGCTACGGTCACGTATGACCAGGCAACCCGGGTCTACCCGGGTTCCGACAAGCCCGCCGTCGACAAGCTCGACATCCAGATCGAGGACGGGGAGTTCCTCGTCCTGGTCGGGCCGTCCGGGTGCGGCAAGTCCACCTCCCTGCGGATGCTCGCCGGCCTGGAGGACGTCAACGGCGGCGCGATCCGGATCGGGGACCGCGACGTCACTCACCTGCCGCCCAAGGACCGGGACATCGCCATGGTGTTCCAGAACTACGCGCTCTACCCGCACATGACCGTCGCCGACAACATGGGCTTCGCGCTCAAGATCGCCGGCGTGAACAAGGCGGAGATCCGGCAGAAGGTCGAGGACGCGGCGAAGATCCTGGACCTGACCGAGTACCTGGGGCGGAAGCCCAAGGCGCTGTCGGGTGGTCAGCGGCAGCGCGTCGCCATGGGGCGCGCGATCGTGCGTGAGCCGCAGGTGTTCCTCATGGACGAGCCGCTGTCGAACCTCGACGCGAAGCTCCGTGTCCAGACCCGTACCCAGATCGCCGGCCTGCAGCGCCGCCTCGGGATCACGACCGTGTACGTCACGCACGACCAGGTCGAGGCCATGACGATGGGCGACCGGGTGGCCGTCCTGAAGGACGGGCTGCTGCAGCAGGTCGACTCGCCGCGCAACATGTACGACCGGCCGGCGAACCTCTTCGTGGCGGGCTTCATCGGCTCCCCCGCGATGAACCTCGTCGAGGTACCCATCACCGATGGTGGTGTGAAGTTCGGGAACAGTGTGGTGCCGGTGAGCCGTGAGGCGTTGAGTGCGGCGGCGGACAAGGGCGACCGTACTGTCACGGTGGGCGTGCGACCCGAGCACTTCGACGTCGTCGAGCAGAACGGCGGCGCGGCGAAGACCCTGACCAAGGAGTCCGCGGACGCGCCCGCGGGCCTGGCCGTCACCGTGAACGTGGTTGAGGAGCTGGGCGCCGACGGGTACGTGTACGGCACGGCCAAGGTCGGCGACGAGGTCAAGGATCTGGTCGTACGCGTCAACGGCCGCCAGGTGCCGGAGAAGGGCGCCCAGCTGCACGTCGTGCCGCGGCCCGGCGAGACGCACGTCTTCTCCACGTCTACGGGCGAGCGGCTCAGCGACTGACAGCCACATCGGGTCAGCTGAGCTGAGCCGAACCGAGCCGAACTGAGCCGAGGTGAGCTGAGCCAGGTGAGGTAGCTGGCGGGTGGGGCGGTTTTCCTTGTGGAGGCCGCCCCCTTCCTCTCGCCCTCGCCCCGGCCCATGCCCCGATTCTCGGCCTAGCTCTCGTCCTCGCCCTCGCCCCACCCCGATCGATTCTCGACGTCGGCCTCGCCTGTCGGAGTTGTGCTGGGGGGGGCGGCGAAGGAGAGCGGGTTTGGAGCGGGGGGTGGAGTGGGGAGGTACGGGGCTTCCCGTTGTCGACAATTGGGCGGGCAGTTCCGCCATTTCGAGCAGCGTGCGTCAACATCATTTAACACGCGACAGGCGATTTCATCCCTCGACCGAGTGACTAAATGTCGCCAAATCATCACTGCTCGCTACCATCACGACGTGAACTCCGCAGCCCGGCGTATCGGCCGAACTCTCGCTCTCGTCCTGCCCGTCGTCCTCGTACTCTCCGGGACACTCGCTGTCACCCGCGTGCCATGGGCCTCACCGACCTCCGAGTCGCAGATGCTCACCGCGTCCTCCGGTACGGCCACCAACCACCAGCCGCGCAATCGCGCCGCGCAGGACGTCCTGCGGGACCGCCTGCTGGCCGAACTTCAGGAGAAGGACCCGGGGACCGCCCTGACCCACCTCCAGGAGGCCACCACCAAGCGGCCGTCGCTGGCCAAGCACTGCGCGTCGATCGCCCGCGCGCTGGGCCGCGCCGCGGTGCAGAAGTACGGCGCCGCGCACCGCGCCCAGGCGTACTCGCGTCCCGTCTGTGACACGTCGTTCGCGAGCGGGGTCGCCGCTGCGCAGTGATCGACCATCCCGTAACCACCGAACTGGTAATACTCGAAGTCGAAGTGACGGACAACGCCACGATCGAATTCGTGACGAGGGAAGACACAGAGACTGAACCTGTCGCGGGGGAAGTCGCAGAGATTGGACTTGTGGAGAGGGAAGTCGCGAAGACTGAACTCGTCGCGACTGCGTCCGTAACGGCCGCATCCACAGCGACCGCACCCACGGCGACCGCATCCACGGCGACTGCGTTCGCAGCGACTGCGACTGAATTCGCGAAGACTGACCCTGTAGAGGCAAGAAGCGTCACGATCAGACCATGTGACGAACGGTGTGATGACGGACGTACCGCGGTGGGCCGCCGGGCCGATCGTCGTACGGCCGTCATCCTCGCGGGTGGCGGGCCAAGACGTATGGCCGTCGGACAGCGGCGTCTCGTACGTCGGGTGACTGGGCGCAGCGCCCGTACCCGGCCCGCCACAGCCAGCACATAGGGTGCGGATCATGACAGGCGTCCCGTATCCGCATCCCACGCAGGCCGTGGTCCTGGCAGGCGGCCAGGGCTCGCGACTTCGCCCGTACACCGACGACCGGCCCAAGCCGATGGTCGAGATTCCGGGCACCGGGACCCCGATCATCGGCCATCAGCTCGCCTGGCTGGCGGCCGAGGGCGTCACCGACGCGGTCGTCTCCTGCGGCCACCTCGCCGAGGTCCTCCAGGACTGGCTGGCCGAGGCCGAACTTCCCTTGCGCGTCACCACCGTTGTGGAGGACGAACCACTGGGCCGCGGTGGCGGACTCAAGTACGCCGCCGCCTCTCTTCCCCGCCCCGATCAACCCTGGTACGCGACCAACGGGGACATCTGGACGCGCTTTTCCCTGCGCGAGATGGCGGACTTCCACCACGAGCGCGGCGCCGACGCCACGCTGGCGCTGGCCCGGCCGCGGATTCCCTGGGGCGCCGTCGAGACCGACCCCTTCGGGCACGTACTGGACTTCATCGAGGCGCCGCCGTCGCCTTATCTGATCAACGCGGGTGTGTACGTCTTCTCCGCGGCCTTCACGGGGCTGCTGCCGGACCGTGGCGACCATGAGCGCACGACGTTCCCGCGGCTCGCGCGCGAGCGTCGGTTGGCCGGTTTCCCGCTCCCGCAGGGCGCCTACTGGCGCGCGATCGACACTGCGAAGGACCTCACCGAGGCCGCCCAGGAGCTCGCCCGGTACGGCCCCTGAGACGGACGCGAGCACGAGCACGGACACGAGCACGGACACGGAGCAGGGGTGGGGTGGGCGGGCGGGCCTCTGGGCAAGGGAGCAAGGGAGCAAGGGGGTGGGCCCAGGGCCCGGGGCCAGGGGTGGGGTCACCATCACATGCCACCGCCACCCGCCCCACCGCCCCTTCATGCGGCAGAGGAGGTGGCGGTTGACGGGTGGCGGGTGACGGTTGACAGGTGGTGGGAAGGACGGGCAGGGAGCGGGCCAGGGGGTGAGGGGGTGGACGGGCGGGTCAGCCCAGGAGGCCGCCCAGGGTGCCGCCGCCGGAGGAGCCTCCTGAGGAGCCGCCGCTGGACGAGCCGCTCGGGGAGGAGCCGCCGCCCGTCGTGCCGCCGCCGGTGCCGGCCGTGGAGGTCGGGGCCCGGGTGGCGGGGGCGGGGTCGACCGGGGCCGACTGCTGGGGTGGGCCGCTCGTGGTCCGGCCCGGCTGGGCGCCCTGAGTGGCGCCGGCCGTCTCCCGGGTCGCGCCCGGCTGCGAGGCCGACGGGGAGACCGACGAGCCCGTACCGCGGGAGGTGCCCGCCGTGGGCGAGGCGCTGCCCTGGGCGGTACCGCCGATGCGGCCGTTCTCCGTACGGTTCGGGGCCTCGCGCGGGGTGTGCAGCGGGCGGCCGGGGAGGCTGTTGGTCGGCGGCTCGCCCGGCTTCGGGACGGTCGGGCCGGAGGCGGAGCGTACGGCGCCGCCCAGCAGGGAGCCGATCAGCAGCGTGAGGCCGGCGACCACCGCGGTCATCACGGCGCCGCGGCGCAGCACGCGACGCCGCAGGTCCCAGACCTCCACGCGGGGGCCGAGGTTGCGCCAGGCCTCGCCGGCCAGCCGCGCGTCGAGGGAGTAGACGGGGGCACCCGCGATGATCAGCGGGCTCCAGGCGGCGAGGTAGATGATGTCCGGGGCGTCGTACACGGGGACGTTGCGCCAGCTGACGGTCATCAACAGGGCCGCCGAGAGCAGCCCGCCCATGGAGGCGGCGACCCGCTGCCAGAGGCCGCAGACGGTCAGTACGCCGACGACGACCTGGAGGAAGGCGACGGTGAGGCCGGCGCCGACGGGGTGCGCGAGCGCGAAGTCGCGCAGCGGGGTGGCGAGTGCCCAAGGATGCAGCGACTCCAGCCACTTGACCATGGAGCCGCGCTCGCCACCGTCGAAGTACACGGGATCGCAGAGCTTGCCCATGCCGGCGTAGATGGTGATGAAGCCGAGGAAGACGCGCAGGGGCAGCAGGACGACACCGAGGTTCATCCGGCGGTCGGGGTAGAACGCCTGCTTGTCGCCTGCGAAGCGGCGGCCGTCGCCGTGACGCGGCTCGAATTGCGCGTCGGTGTACGGGCCTTCCGCGTCGGTGTTCGGGCCTTCGCCGGCGTACGGGCCTTCACCGCTGTACGTGCCTTCGTCGCCGTACGGATCTTCACCGCCGTACGGGCCTTCGGGCCACTCGGTCCCGGGGGCACCGCGGCCACCGGCGCCGGCGGACGCGCCGCCGTACGCACCGGCGTACGAGCCGTCGGCCCCGCCCGCGTACGCACCGTCAGCCCCTCCGGCGTACGAGCCGGTCCGGGGGCCCGCGTGCGCGCCCTCCTGCCACGTGCCGGCCGCGCCCGTCGTGATGTACGCGCCGCCCTCGTCCGCGGCGTACGCACCGTCGGACCAGGTGTCGTCCGTGGGGCGGGCCTGCGGGAGCCGGGGCATCAGCTCGGTGTCGTCGGAGGCGTCACGGGGCCCGATCACGCCGGCCGACGACGGCGGTCCGAAGTCGGCCGCCACGTCCGGCCTGATCCGGGGCAGGACCTGGGTCGCACCGGCGTCGTCGCCGCGGCCGCCCGCGCTGTTCCGCACGGCGTGCAGCAGCTGGGTGGTCGGCGCCGAGGCGTCGCCCGGCGTCGTGCGGCCGGTCCAGACGACGGGGGCGCGCCGCCGGGCGGGCGCTGGCCCGGCAGCGCCGGTGCCGGGCGCGGCGGCGGCCGTGGCACCCCGCGCGGCGCCCGCCGCCGAGGGGGGCGCGAGCTGCACGCGGAAACTGGCGTGATTGACGATGACCTGCGCGGGGTCGCACGGCACCTTGACCGAGCTCAGTACCGGCTCGTCATCGAAGCCCGGCGAGCGTCCCCCCGTAGGCCTGCGGGGTGTTCTGGTGTCCACGCTCATCTAACCGAGTGACCAGCGTTTAAGACACTGCCTTGACCGGGTCGATCTGTCCGAGACCCGTCAAAACTTCCCGGGATGCACAGAGGGTGATGTTCTGCCCCGGGTTGCCGGCGCAATTCGCCCCGATATGTCGGTGGCGTACGTGGCTGCACGGCGACCCCTGCCCCGCAGTCCGCGCACGGACGGATTCTGACCCTCGCGCACACCGGGACGGAGCCTCATCCCGTACCCGTACCCGTACTCACCGGGGGCGGGTCATCGCCCGCCCCCCCGGAGCACACGCGTGTCAGGCCCGGCGGCGGGCCGCCTCCCACAGGACGACGCCCGCGGCGACGCCGGCGTTCAGCGACTCGGCGCCGCCCGGCATCGGGATGCGGACGCGTACGTCGCAGGTCTCGCCGACCAGGCGGGAGAGGCCCTTGCCCTCGCTGCCGACCACGATGACGACCGGGCCGTCCAGCACCTCCAGGTCCTGCAGCTCCATGTCACCGTCGGCCGCCAGGCCCACGACCGTCATGCCCGCCTTCTGGTACGTCTCCAGCGCACGGGTGAGGTTGGTCGCGCGCGCCACCGGCGTGCGCGCCGCCGTACCGGCGGAGGTCTTCCACGCGCCCGCCGTCATTCCGGCCGCGCGCCGCTCCGGTACGACCACGCCGTGGCCGCCGAACGCGGAGACGGAACGGACGACCGCACCGAGGTTGCGCGGGTCGGTGACGCCGTCGAGGGCGACGATCAGCGGGTCCTCGCCGTTGTCGAACGCGGCCGCCGGGAGGTCCTCGGGGTGCGCGTAGTCGTACGGCGGGATCTGCAGTACCAGGCCCTGGTGGTTGAGCCCGTTGGTCATGCGGTCCAGCTCGGGGCGCGGCGCCTCCATGAGGTTCAGGCCGCGGTCGGCGGCGAGCTGGAGCGCCTCGCGCACCCGCTCGTCGCTGTCGATGAACTGCTGGACGTACAGCGTCGTCGCGGGGATGTCCTCGCGCAGCGCCTCCACGACCGGGTTACGGCCGACCACCAGCTCCGCCGTACCCTTGGCGCCGCCGCGGCGCGGAGCCGGGCGGCGGTTGCTCTGTACCTGCTTCGCCTTGGCGTTGGCGATGCGGTTCTTCACATGTCCCTTGCGGGCGGACGCGGGCGGGGTGGGGCCCTTGCCCTCCAGGCCCCGGCGCCGCTGGCCGCCGCTACCGACCTGCATGCCCTTCTTGTTGGACGTGCGGCGGTTCCTGCGCTGGCTGTTGCCGGCCATGGGTCACCTGTCTCTTACTGCTCTCGACGTCTCTCGACGTGGATGTGATGTCTGCTGCGTATGCATATGAGTGTCGCCCGCGGCGCCCTGTGCGGGCTACCGGGACGGGGCTGCGCCGCCCGCGCCCACCGGGGCGCGGGCGCCGGCGTCCGCGTCGCCGCCGTCCGTCACGACAGCGACCAGCGCGGCCCCGACGGGGTGTCCTCGATGGCGAGGCCGGACTGCTGGAGCTGGTCGCGGATCGCGTCGGCGGTGGCGTAGTCCTTACGGGCGCGGGCCGCCTGGCGCTGGTCCAGGACCAGGCGCACGAGGGAGTCGACCACGCCGTGCAGGTCCTCGCCGCGCTCGGAGGTGGCGCCGGACCACTGCTCGTCCAGCGGGTCCAGGCCCAGGACGCCGAGCATGGCGCGCACCTCGGCCAGCCGGGCGACGGCGGCTTCCTTGTCGTCGGCGGTCAGCGCGGAGTTCCCCTGGCGGACGGTGGTGTGCACGATCGCCAGCGCTTGCGGGACGCCGAGGTCGTCGTCCATCGCCTCGGCGAAGGCCAGCGGCACCTCGTCGGCGGGCTCGACCGGTCCCCCGGCCAGCTCCACGACGCGCTGGACGAAGCCCTCGATGCGCGCGAACGCGGACTCGGCCTCGCGCAGCGCTTCCTCGCTGTACTCGATCATCGAACGGTAGTGCGGCGTGCCGAGGTAGTAGCGCAGCACGATGGGGCGCCAGCGCTTGACCATCTCGGAGACGAGCACGGAGTTGCCCAGCGACTTGGACATCTTCTCGCCGCTCATCGTGACCCAGGCGTTGTGCGCCCAGTACCGCGCGAACTCGTCGCCGTAGGCCTTGGCCTGCGCGATCTCGTTGTCGTGGTGCGGGAAGACCAGGTCGACGCCGCCACCGTGGATGTCGAACCGCTCACCCAGGTACTTGTGGGCCATCGCGGAGCACTCCAGGTGCCAGCCGGGCCGGCCGCGGCCCCAGGGGGTCTCCCAGCTGGGCTCCCCTTCCTTGGCCGCCTTCCACATGGCGAAGTCGCGCGGGTCCCGCTTGCCGGTCTCGCCCTCCCCGGACGGCTGCTTCAGCTTGTCCAGATCCTGGCCGGACAGCTGGAGGTAGTCGGGGTAGGAGCGGACGTCGAAGTAGACGTTGCCGTCGGCGGCGTACGCATGACCGCGTTCGATCAGACCGCGCATCATTTCGATCATCTCGGGGACGTGTCCGGTCGCGCGCGGCTCGTACGTCGGCCGCAGGCAGCCGAGGGTGTCGTACGCGGTGTTGAACGCGACCTCGTTCTCGTACCCGATCGCCCACCAGGGGCGACCCTGCTCGGCCGACTTCCTGATGATCTTGTCGTCGATGTCCGTGACGTTGCGCACGAACGTCACGTCGTAGCCGCGGTACTCGAACCAGCGGCGCATGATGTCGAAGTTCAGTCCCGACCGAATGTGCCCGATGTGCGGGGCGGCCTGCACGGTCGCGCCACACAGGTAGATCGAGACGCAGCCCGGCGTGAGCGGGACGAAGTCACGGATCTGCCGGGCGCTGGTGTCGTACAGGCGAATGGTCACGCATCAAGGGTAGACGGAACGAGGCAGTGCCCCGCGACCCGATGGGCCACGGGGACACAGAAGCGTGACACTGGCGAACGTTTCGTCACTCTTCGCGGCGATATAGGGCTTATGGCGCGGACCGGGGACGAGGCGCGCTCAACCCCGTCTACGTAGCGTCCGCGTGCCGTCTACGTAGCGCCGGCATGCCGGCCACGTACCGCCCGCGTGCCGTCCACGTAGCGCCGTCCGTGCCGTCCGCGTACTGCGCCCGTGCCGTCCACGTAGCGCCGTCCGTGCCGTCCGCGTACTGCGCCAACGTCCCGCCGAGGCACGCCATTCCCCTCGGGTCCCCGGGAGGCGGCCCGATCCGTTCGGATCCCCGGATCTTCGGATCCCCGGATCTTCGGGTGCCCGGATCTTCGGGTGCCCGGATCTTCGGGTGCCCGGAAAGGCGGGCCGATCCGTGACGGGGCGTGACCCACGAGGGCAGGACGAGAGGGCGGTGAGCTCAGCCCGCTCGGTACACCAGGGCCGTGGCCAGGGCTGCCAGGCCTTCGCCGCGGCCGGTGAGGCCGAGTCCGTCGGTGGTGGTGCCGGATACCGCGACGGGTGCGCCGGCCGCGGCCGAAAGGGCCTTCTGGGCCTCCTCGCGGCGCTTGCCGATCTTCGGGCGTACGCCGATGACCTGCACGGCGATGTTGCCGATCTCGAAGCCCTCGGCGCGGACGATGCGGGCGGCCTCGGCGAGCAGGGTCACGCCGGAGGCGCCGGACCACTCGGGGCGGCTCGTACCGAAGTGCGCGCCGAGGTCGCCGATCCCGGCGGCGGAGAAGAGGGCGTCGCAGGCGGCGTGCGCGGCGACGTCGCCGTCGCTGTGCCCGGCGAGCCCGTAGCCGCCGCTCGCGGCCTCGTCCCACAGCAGACCGGCACACCACAGCTCACGCCCCTGCTCAAAGGCGTGTACGTCCGTCCCGATCCCCACCTGGGGCAACGTGACCATGAGATTTTCCTCCCTGCGAGTGAACATCGAACCGCGCGAGAACTCTGCCTCGCCCCCGCTCGTCATGCGGGTAGGGGGCCCACCCCGCAGCCCCCGTATACGCCCCGGCCCCGCCCCAAACCCCCAGGCAGCCGAGACCGAACCAGGCCCGAACCAGAACCCCAGCCCCGCCCCCGAAGCGGCCGACACCTGACAGCGCAGCCCGCCACCAGGACGTGACCCCACTCTCAGGTGCACCCATTGGTCGGGCGCACCCGCCTGTCAGGCGCGCCCGACCGTCAGCGCGTCCGCCCGTCAGTCAGGCATCTACGCCCGCTGTCAGGCACGCCCGCCCCAGACGTCCTTACCTCCTCAGACGTACCCGCCCCTCAGACGCGCCCGATCTCTCCGACGCGCCCGCCCCCCAGACGTCTCCGGCCCTCACGCGCACTCGCCCTCACGCGTACCCGTCCGTCACGCGCCTGCGTGCCAGTACGGCCTCGGCGAGTACCAGGTCCAGCGGGCGGGTGACCTTGAAGGCCTCTTCGTGGCCGGGCACGACCACGACCGGCGCGCCGAGCCGCTCGACCATGCCGGCGTCGTCCGTCGCGCCCTCGCCGTCGAAGGTGACGGTCGTGTGCGCCTTGACCAGCATGTCGCGGTCGAAGCCCTGCGGCGTCTGCACGGCGCGCAGCCGGGCGCGCTCCGGGGTGCCGACGACCGGCTCCTGCCCGCCCTCGGGATCCGGCCGCACTTCCTTGACCGTGTCGGCGAGCGGCAGCGCCGGGACGACCGCCGGGGCACCGGCCCGTACGGCGGCGATCACGCCGTCGACGGTGTCGACCGGGACGAGGGGCCGCGCGGCGTCGTGGACGAGCACCACGTCGACGTCGTCGGGCAGTGCCTGCAGGCCGAGGGCCACGGACTGCTGGCGGGTGTCGCCGCCGGGGACGACCAGCAGTTCGGTGCGCTCGGGGAAGGTGTGGCCGTCCAGCAGCGCGCGGACTTCCGGTGCGCCGTCGGGCGGCGCGACCACGACGACGAGCGAGACGGCGCGGGAGGCGGCCATGGCGCGTACGGCATGGATGAGCATGGGCGTACCACCCAGCGCGCGCAGGGCCTTGGGGGCGCCGGGGCCGAGACGTACGCCGCGGCCGGCCGCGGGGATGACCGCCGCCGTGCGAAGTCGACGGGAATCTTGAGACATCGGTTGCACTCCGTGAGCCGGGGGTCGCACCCCGAATTTCGAGCGGCAGGTTTGTTTACTCGGCCGAGGTGGGTATGGCCTCACCGTGCCGGGCGCGACGCCCCGACCGGACCCTTCCGTGACGCCGGTCGAGCCAGCTGCCCGGGCCCGGCACGTCCGCACCTTCACATCGGTCGACAAGCTCGATGATCAGGCCGATCGGGGTGGGTCGCAGACATTTTCAGACGTCGCAGACGGCTTCGGTCGTCGCTGACATCGCCAAACACCGGTGAGGCCGCCAGCCTCGGCGCTGAGCCACGTGTCTACGTTTCGAGTCACGTGTCCTCGTCGAGTCACGTGTCCTCGTTGAGTCACGCGTTGTCGTCGAGCCACGTGCCCTCGGCGGGTCCGTGTCCTCGACGAGCTCCGCGTTCTCCGTGTCGGGCCGCGCCCCGGCATACAGCCAGGAACGTCCAAGCGGCACGTGAGGCGGGGGCCGTCAGCGCGTCAGATATGCCGCAGCGCCCGGCAACGGACCGCTTCCGTGCGGAAGCAGTCGTCGCGCGGGCACCGCGGCATTTTCGTGCTGAGCGCCGAGTACGCCCTGGGCAGTCAGGGCAGTCACTGTGGACCCCAGCGCCGTCGCTGTGGAATTCCCAGCGACACGGAGACGACATGGAGACCCAGCAGCGAGGTGACCCAGCAGTGTCGGGCGTCAGGACGCGAGGACCTCGTCGAGCAGAGCCTCGGCCTTGTCTTCGTTGGTGTTCTCCGCGAGAGCGAGCTCGCTCACCAGGATCTGGCGCGCCTTGGCGAGCATGCGCTTCTCACCTGCGGAGAGACCGCGCTCACGCTCACGACGCCACAGGTCGCGAACCACCTCGGCGACCTTGATCACGTCGCCGGAGGCGAGCTTTTCGAGATTTGCCTTGTAGCGACGGGACCAGTTCGTCGGCTCTTCTGCATATGGTGCGCGAAGCACCTCGAAGACCCGGTCGAGCCCGTCCTGGCCGACCACATCGCGCACACCGACGAACTCCGCATTGTCCGCTGGCACACGAACCGTCAGGTCGCCCTGGGCGACCTTCAGCACCAAGTAGGTCTTGTCCACGCCTTTGATCTGGCGAGTTTCGATGGCCTCGATCAGCGCGGCCCCGTGATGGGGATAGACCACGGTGTCGCCAACCTTGAACGTCATGTGACAGGTACCCCTTCCGTGGCTATCCATCCTAACACGGGAACGGTTGGTTCTGAATGGCGTTTTCGCAGGTCAGGGCGCATCTCGGGGCTTGACAACGATGGCCGTAACGTGCATCGACCGCCCGCCGGAAGCAGGTATTCGCAGGTCGGAGGCGCTTCTTGAGCGCAGCGAAACACGTACGTCACACCCCAAGATGACCTTGATCGAGAGGTCGAACGTCCCGTTTTGCCGGGATCCGGATGGCGGGCTTCCACTGCTCCGTTCGGTGTCTCACGATCACTCTCCCGACCGCTCCGGCCCGAATCGAGAATTGATCACCGTGTCACTCGGACGGGTGCACCGGACATGATCAATTCGTGTGACGCGGCGCATTCCTTTGCCTTTGCCGCTATTCCTCTGACGGGCCCGGCGGATTCGCGCCCCCACGGCCACTCGAACGGACGGTAGGTGAATTCTTCCGGCAGTTCCCGTGAGGACTTCGGCAATCCGGCCGCACGCCGACCGCGACTCGCCCAGCGAGAGCGCCGGCGAACGGGATCGGACGTGTTCAGGACGGCCGGTCGTGACCATGTGATCGGCGCGTGATCGCTCAGGGGCGGGTCGGGTGCGGCGGCGCAAGGGCGGCTCGGTAACCTAGCGGCGCTGACACACCCTTAGGGCGGCTTTACGTACGGCGCCGAGCGCGGCGTACGGAAGGGCCGCCCAGCCGTCCACCCGCGACCGGGCATGACCGTTCGGCCGCCGAAGCTCGTCCTAGGAGATGCCGCCGCCGTGAGCCGCAGCCTTCGACGCGGCGCCCTCGCCGCCACCGTCCTCACGCTCTCGATCGCCTCGCTCTCCGCGTGCGGGGCCGGAAACGACGCCGCGACGCTGCAAGTCAAGCCGGACAACGCCGCGACCTCCGTCGGCGACATCAAGGTCCAGAACGCCACTGTGATCACCCAGCCGAAGCCGGAGGCCAAGGGCCCGGCCGTCGTGTCCGCGACCCTGTTCAACGGGGGCGCGAAGGACCAGACGCTGGACTCCGTCACGCTCGACGGCAGCGGCAAGCAGGCCGAGCTGAAGCCCGCCAAGGGCTCCGGCAAGATCACCGTGCCCGCCGGCGGCTCCGTCGTGATCGGCGGCAAGGGCAACGCCTCGGCCGTTCTGGCCAGCGGCCGCGAGGCCGTCAAGGACGGCGACGCGCAGAAGGTGACCTTCGCGTTCAGCCGTACCGGCAAGGTGTCGCTGCGGGCGTTCGTCGTCCCGGCGAACAGCTACTTCAAGGACTACGGGCCGAGCGAGGTCCCGCAGCCGGGCCAGACCGGCGCCGCCACGCCGTCGGACACCGGTGCGCCGTCCGAGTCCGCGTCCGGCAAGCCGTCGGAGTCGGGCAAGCCGTCCGAGTCCGCCTCGGGGTCCGCGCACGCCGGTCACTGAGCGGAGTCCGCGCACGCCGGTCACTGAGCCGTAGCGGCGCCGTCACGGTAAGTCGTCACGGCACTGCCACGGCGCCCACAGCCCGGCTGACGCCCGTCGCGCCCCGCTGCCACAGTGGGAGCACGGCGGGCGCGGCTGTGCGTACGGCGAGCGGGCCGCCGTACGTGCACCGTCGTGCATCCTGATGCGCGTACACGGATGCGCTCCTCCTGATACGCGTGCATGGATGCACTCCTCCCGATACGCGTACACGTACGCGCTCGTGTCGGTACGCGTACACGCTCGTCGCTGCCCGTCGGTCCCGCCGGGGCGCGACCGCAACGCCACAAGCGCCCCACCCGGTATCGGGGCGGAGCGCTGAAGCGTCGCGCGTACTGCTACAGGTGCGGATACCTGTCGGTTCAGGCCCGTCTCGATCCAGTCCCGTCTCGGTCCAGGCCCGTCTCGATCCAGTCCCGTCTCGGTTCAGGCCCGTCTCGGTCCGGTCCCGTCGGTTCGGCTTACGGCTCGAACTTGTAGCCGAGGCCGCGGACCGTGACCAGGTAGCGCGGGGCGCCCGGGTCCGGCTCGATCTTGGCGCGCAGGCGCTTGACGTGGACGTCGAGGGTCTTGGTGTCGCCCACGTAGTCGGCGCCCCAGACCCGGTCGATCAGCTGCATACGGGTGAGGACGCGGCCGGCGTTGCGCAGCAGCATCTCCAGCAGGTCGAACTCCTTGAGCGGCAGGTCGACCTTGCCGCCCGAGACCGTGACGACGTGCCGGTCGACGTCCATCCGGACCGGGCCGGCCTCCAGGGCCTGCGGGGTGACCTCCTCCGGCTCACCGCGGCGGCGCAGGACCGCGCGGATGCGGGCGACCAGCTCCCGCGAGGAGAAGGGCTTGGTGACGTAGTCGTCGGCTCCTATTTCCAGCCCGACAACCTTGTCGATCTCGCTGTCCTTGGCGGTCACCATGATCACCGGGACGTTGGAGCGGCCGCGCAGCTGGCGGCAGACCTCCGTACCGGGCAGGCCGGGCAGCATCAGGTCGAGCAGGACCAGGTCGGCGCCGTTGCGCTCGAACTCGTCCAGTCCGTCGGGGCCGGTCGCGGCGATGGCGACCTCGAAACCCTCCTTGCGGAGCATGTACGACAGAGCGTCGCTGAAGGACTCCTCATCCTCGACGACGAGCACTCGGGTCACGGAAGGACCTCCGGGGCAGGATAGGGCGCACGTAGCGCTTCCGGGGAAGTGTGGTGGTGGGTGACGGCCGGGCCGCTGAAGGTGTCGTACGGACCGTCCTCGCCATCGAGGTCGTCCGGGTCTGTCGCGGGGTCCTCCCGGCGCGCGTCGCGGTCGCGGACCGCGCCGGCTTCCGGGAGCCGCAGGGTGAAGGTGGAGCCCTGTCCTTCGGAGCTCCACACCGTGACCTCCCCGCCGTGCGAGGCGGCCACGTGCTTGACGATGGCGAGACCGAGTCCGGTACCGCCCGTGGCGCGGGAGCGCGCCGGGTCGACGCGGTAGAACCGCTCGAAGATCCGGTCCCGGTCCTTCTCGGAGATGCCGATGCCCTGGTCGGTGACGGCTATCTCGATCATCGCGCCGCCGGCCGCCGGGACACGGCGGCCGGCTATCCCGACGCGGGTCCGGGCCGGGGAGTAGTTGACGGCGTTCTCGACGAGGTTGCCGAGGGCGCCGGCGAGCTGGCTTCTGTTGCCCCATACGTGCAGGTCGGCGGTGCCGCCGACGGCCATGGTGATGGACTTGCTGCTGGCCTGCTGGCGGCAGCGGTCCATCGCCTCCTCGACCAGCTCGTCCACACGCACGGGCTCGGCGTCCTCCAGGGGGTTGTCGTTCTGCACCCGGGAGAGGTCGATCAGCTCCTGGACGAGGCTGGTCAGGCGGGTGGCCTCGGACTGCATGCGGCCGGCGAAGCGGGACACCGCCTCGGGGTCGTCGCTCGCGTCCATCACGGCCTCGGAGAGCAGCGAGAGCGCGCCGACCGGGGTCTTGAGCTCATGGCTGACGTTGGCCACGAAGTCGCGGCGGACCGCTTCTATGCGGCGCGCCTCGGTGAGGTCCTCGACCAGCAGCAGGACGAGCCGGGAGCCGAGCGGGGCGACCCGCGCGGAGACGGCGAGGGCGTCGCCGCGGCCGGTGCCGCGGCGCGGCAGGTCCAGCTCGACCTGGCGTATCTCGCCGTCCCGCCGGGTGTCGCGGGCCATCTGCAGCATCGGGTCCACGGCGAGCTTGCCGCCGCGTACGAGCCCGAGGGCGTACGCGGCGGAGCTGGCCTTGACGACGCCGTCGGCCTCGTCGAGCACGACGGCGGAGGACCGCAGCACCGACAGGACGGTGTCCACGCCGGGGGGCAGGACGGCGTCGGTGTGCAGGGACGTACGGGTGGGTTTGGCCTGGTCGCGTTCGCTCCAGCGAAACGCCAGCATGGCGATCACGCCGGTACAGCATCCGGCGATCGCTGCCACTGCGGCGATGGCCGCGTCCACGTTCATGAGTCCAGGTTATGCGCCGGTTGTGACAGTTCCACAGCCATCAGAGGGTCACCTCGAACACCCGTTGCCGAGAGTTCACCTTCACGTCGGGGTTGGTTCACTCCGGATGGGCGAACCGGTCGCATCCGGGCTCGAACGTGGGAGCGTGGGGATCGTAGACCCACGCCACCAGGGGCGCAGCCCATGCGACGCCACAGGGGGCGCACCGCCCACGCGCGACGACGCAGGGGCACGGCCCGGAGGTCGGCGGGCATCGCAGGCCCACACCGAACGACTCGATGCGAGAGAAGGTCACTGATGCGGGACGCGTACCACGAGGAGCTTGACTCGATCGGCGAAGGCCTGGTCGAGATGGCCAGGCTCGTCGGCTCCGCGATCGGGCGCGCCACCACGGCGATACTCGACGCGGACCTGAAGCTGGCGGAGAACGTGATCGCCGGGGACGAGAAGGTCGACGATCTGCAGCGCGATCTGGAGGCCAGGGCCATAGCCCTGCTGGCGCGCCAGCAGCCGGTCGCCACGGACCTGCGGATCGTGGTCACGTCGCTGCGGATGAGCGCGGACCTGGAGCGGTCCGGTGACCTGGCGCAGCACGTCGCGAAGCTGGCGCGGCTGCGGTTCCCGGAGTCGGCGGTGCCGCGGGACCTGCACGCCACGATTCTGGAGATGGGGCAGCTGGCGCAGCGCCTGATGGCGAAGGCCGGCGAGGTCATCATCACGAAGGACGTCGATCTGGCGCTGCAGCTGGAGCAGGACGACGACGCGATGGACCTGCTGCACCGCACGCTCTTCCAGCACCTGATGGACGACCGCTGGAAGCACGGCATCGAGACGGCGGTGGACGTCACGCTGCTGGGCCGTTACTACGAGCGGTTCGCCGACCACGCGGTGTCGGTCGCGAAGCGTGTGGTGTACCTGGTCACGGGCGAGCACGCGGACGAACTCGCGCCGTCGACGGCGGTCGAGGGCGCCTGAGCGCTCCGAGAGCGAGGCGCACGGACGGGCACGCGCCCCGGTCCGTGCGGCCTCGCGCCGTTGGTGCGCCGTCCTGGCTGGGTAAGGGAGGGGAGGAACCTCCCTTATGGCTGCCAACCAGGAGGCACTTCATGCCCCACACGCCTGTTTCCAGCACCCCCGCGCCCGAAACGGCCAACAGCTGCTCGTGCGGCCCCGGCTGTTCCTGCGGCTGCCAGTCGGGCGGCCCCTGCCAGTGCGGCGGCAGCTGCGGCTGACGCCGCCGCGCCCGAAGCGCCAACGAGCCCTCGGTCTGCGGACGCAGACCGGGGGCTCACTGCTGAGCCGAGCCGCAGCACACCCGAGTGCCCTCGTGCGGCAGGCCGACTACTCGGCCGGTGGCAACTCCACAGCCTCAGGAGCGACGACGGCGTACGACGCGGAGAGATGGGGCGACCGGTAGTCCCACGTCATCCGCTCCCCCACTACCGTGACGCTCTTCCCCAACTTCGACCTGACAGCTTCCAACGCTGCACGGACAGCGGCTTCGTGAGCGTTCTTGATTCGCTGTTCAGAGTTCCGGCCTTTGCCTACTTCGAACTCGAGCGTCACCGTCATGATCTTCGATCTGGCCATACGTTCCCCCGCTCCGGGCACCCTTAGCACCGAAGCAATCGAAGCATCAACCAATCACCCAAGGTAGGCATATGACAGCCGCGTCGGAAGCGCGGACTTCGGGTGGCGAGCGACTCTCGCAAGCTGGCGTACGCGGGCGGCGTGGGGCGGTTTCTGTGACCTGGGGCCCAGAGAAGGCCCGAGGCAGCGCCGGGCCCCCTGCCCGCGGTTTTCCGCGAGCAGGGGGCCCGGCGCCGGAGAAGGCTCGGGCTTACTTCTTCTTGCCCTGGGTCTGGGGGGCCCGCTTTTCGCCCCAGGTCAGAGGGGTGGACACCCCAACTGACCTGGGGCCCGGCCGTCGTTGTTGGTCGTTGCCGGTCGTCGTTGGTCAACCTCGGAGGGCCCAGAGAGGGCCCAGCGTGGGACCTCTAAGAGCTCTAACGCTAGCGACGCGGCCCGCTAACGTTAGCGGGCCTACTAGCGGTCAGAAGCGGGGCTGGCCAGCGTGTTAGCGGTTAGCGGGTCACCCTGGCCAGCGCTTCGGTCCGGAACTCACGGGTGGTAACACGGCGTGCTTGTAGTGGCCTTGTTGTCGCTTGTAGCGACAACAAGCGCGGTTCGGCGACGCTCAGTTGCCGACACGGAGGTCATAGAAGCCTCGCTGCCCGGCGAGTGGCCCGCTTGTCTTGTCGCTTGTCATCCGCCCGGCAGGGGGATCGTAGAACGCTAGCCGCGAGCCCCTGAAAGCGGCTCTCACCTGCGATGCGACAAGCGCGCGACAAGACAAGCGACAAGCCGCACGACAAGCTGGCCAGCAGGGCCAGTCGTTCCCATGCCAGTGAGGGAGCAAGAAGGACCGCCCTTCGGGCGGGCATTCCTCTGGTCGCCTACGGTCGTCCACGGCACGGCCAATCGGCGAAGTACGGCTGTGTGGCAAACACCGAGGCCTTACCCCGAGCCGAGGCGATCCGACGATTCCGCACGGGCAGAAGCCGATCGCCTTGTGCTCAGCGGGACGCCGGGTTGCCGTTGAGGTAGGCACGGGCTGCCACGACGAACGGCGGGACCGCAGCCACTACGTGTTCGTACGCCTCTTCCATCATGCGTCTTTCTTCCTGCCTCTCCTCAGGTGTCGTGGCACTGCTGTTCACCACGGTTTGGGCAGCCCGCTCAAAGTCCTCGGCGTATTGCTCGATTGCCTCGGCAAGCGGCACCAGATGCTCGGGACCTTCCAGCGAGACCAGGGCTACCGCATGACGCACTGGTTCAAGTTGGCCCTGGAGCCGAAAGCGCCCGAGCCGGCGCTGCTGCTCGGCGTCAGCCAGGTTTGCCACCACCCCAGAGAGCAGTGTTTCCCTCCAAACGTCATTTCTCCTCGTCGTGCGGAGGTAGGTACGCGCCGCGGTGAGCAGGGCGGCGTAGGCCTCTCGCTGAGCCGTGCGGCGGATGGAGTCCACCGGCGCCCGGAGAGCAGCCCGGGCCTGAGCTCGGCCTGCGAAGTACGCGGCGCTGGCGGTGGCGAGAACGGCGGGAGTGGCTACGAGAGCAGCAAGGACTTCGGCTTCCACCTTGCGATGGTGTCCCCTCCCACACGCGTGTGGGGGCTTCTTGGAGTATCCCGGCGGCAGCTCTCGCAACCCCGGGTATCGCTGTCCGTGACACCAACTGTGGGACTCCCACGGCCGTGAACGGAGAGGCCCTTGGAGCGGCTGAGCGGCCCCTGGGGGCGGTTTCGGGGGGCTTTTCTGTGGGAGTCCCGCACCCTCACATGCAGGTCAGAGACTCCCACAGCGTGTGGGAGTCCCACAGGCTGTGGTGGGCACTGTGGTGGGCTCCGTGCGGGAGTCCCACAGGCGCCCCGGTGTCACTGACAGCTACTGGTTACTGGCTACTGGCTACTGGCAACCCACTTGCCAGTAGCCCGCGCGATTTTTCCACGTCCGGGCGTCACCTGTCCCTTCGACTTGCCACTAGCCAGTAGCGTTCGGTAATCAGCGGCGGACCATCCGAGGTGACGTGGCCGGTCGCTTGAAAGGCCACCAGGCGCCGGAGAGACGCTGAGGAGAAGAGGCCACCCCCCTCAAAGCGCAGGTGGTCTCTTCAACACCGTCGACACCAACACGGCATGCCGCGAGAGCCGTCCGCCGGCCTCCCCCCTGTGACGCACTTCCCCTCGGCTCTTCAGCAGGCAGCCGAGAGCGGCGCTTGCCCCCCTGGTCGAAAAGCCGTCCCTGTGCCCTCGCCCTAGAGAGTTGGGAGAAAGTAGCGTCCGCAGCGTCCGGAAGTTCCTAGAAACCGCTCCTGAACTGCACGGACGCTGCGGGCGCTAAGCGAATCGTTCAGCGTCCGCAAGCCTCCCCCCTTAAGAGCATCAGCGCAGGTCAGAGCGCTCTTAAGTGAGGGAGGTACGCGGACGCTATAACCGGGAGAGCTGGAACACGGGGGCAATGTTTCAGCCGCCCTGCCTCACGTCCGCCTGCACAAGCAAGAAGAGCACCACCTCGCACGGCGCCCGGAGTGCTCTTCTTGTTGTTCGGCGCCCCGGCGCCGCTTGATGGTCGTGCCGCGCAGCGGCTCCTTCTTCTCTCTGAGAGACCGGTGCTCTACAACAGAGACCCCCTCTTTTGTCCTAAGAGGGAAGACGCTGCGTCATCCGCGTCATGCAGACGGAAAAACGACCCCTGACCTGCGGCTACAACCATGACGCAGACGGTGGCCTCTGCGTCATCTGCGCCAACTGCGTCACCCGATGACGCAGTCCATGACGCACTCCTGAACCGCTGCGCCACACAAAACGCCAGGTCAGAAGCCCGTATGACGATCATGACGCAATGACGCAGAATCCTGCACCTCGGACAGATGCGGACCCCTTCAGAGGGTCGTGCGTCACGGTTGGTTACTGGGTACTGGGTAGTGGGGCGTCACATCCCACTACCCACTCGCCCTGAAGGTCTACGCGCACCTCATGCCGAGCAGCCGCGAGCGGGCCCGGAAGGCTCTCGGGCGAGCGCTCCAGCCACAGGATCAGCCGAAGGACTGAGGGCCCAGAGAGGGCCCGGGCCGTGAAAATGCCCCTGAGCCGCGCCGTCTGCGCAGCTCAGGGGCATGATCAGGTGGGCTACTTCTTCTTGCCCTGGTTTTTCACGGCCTCGATGGCGGCCTTGGCGGCTTCCGGGTCGAGGTAGGTGCCGCCCGGGTTGAGCGGCTTGAAGTCGGCGTCGAGCTCGTAGGTGAGCGGGATGCCGGTGGGGATGTTCAGGCCGGCGATGTCCTCGTCGGAGATGCCGTCGAGGTGCTTCACCAGGGCGCGGAGGCTGTTGCCGTGGGCGGCGACCAGGACGGTGCGGCCGGTGAGGAGGTCGGGGACGATGCCGTCGAACCAGTACGGGAGCATGCGGACGACGACGTCCTTGAGGCACTCCGTCTGCGGGCGCAGCTCCGGGGGGAGGGTCGCGTAGCGCGCGTCGGCGAACTGGGAGAACTCGGCGTCGCGGTCCAGCGGGGGCGGCGGGGTGTCGTACGAGCGGCGCCAGAGCATGAACTGCTCCTCGCCGAACTCGGCGAGGGTCTGGGCCTTGTCCTTGCCCTGCAGCGCGCCGTAGTGGCGCTCGTTCAGGCGCCAGCTGCGGTGGACGGGGATCCAGTGCCGGTCGGCTGCCTCCAGGGCCAGCTGCGCGGTGCGGATGGCGCGCTTCTGGAGGGAGGTGTGCACGACGTCGGGGAGCAGGCCGGCGTCCTTGAGCAGCTCCCCGCCGCGGACCGCCTCCTTCTCGCCCTTCTCGTTCAGGTTGACGTCCACCCAGCCGGTGAACAGGTTCTTCGCGTTCCACTCGCTCTCGCCGTGGCGGAGGAGGATGAGCTTGTACGGTGCGTCGGCCATGCCTTTGAGCGTAATCGAAAAGGGGCGCCGCTCCGGCAACGGCCCGGCCTGTGGACGCAGGGCCGCTCGTCTGCGCCGGGGCCGCGACGTTTGACGGTCGTTGCTAATTCTATGGCGTGTGGTGGCCCCGGTTTGTAGGTTCCCCTTGGCGGGTGTGCCGCTTACATCTCCGGTTACATCGCCGGTTACATCGCCGCTTGCATCGGTGCTGGGGGGAGACAGGGTGAGACGGGTTGTCGTCGCGAGCGTGGCGGGGCTGCCGCGGCAGTTCTGGTGGCTGTGGACGAGCACGCTGATCAACCGGTTGGGGGCCTTCGTCGCCACCTTCCTGGCGCTGTACCTCACGGTCGAGCGCGGGTACTCGGCCTCGTACGCCGGTCTGGTCGGCGCGTTGTACGGGTTGGGCGGGGTCGTGTCGTCGGTGGTGGCGGGCGTGGCGACCGACCGGCTCGGGCGGCGGCCGACGATGCTGATCGCGCAGCTGACGACCGCCGGCTCGGTGGCACTGCTGGGCTTCATGACGGACCCGGTGGCCATCGCGGCGGTGGCCTGCGTGGTGGGTATGGCGAGCAACGGCTCGCGGCCCGCGGTGCAGGCGATGATGGCGGACATCGTCGCGCCCGAGGACCGGGTGCGGGCCTTCGCACTGAATTACTGGGCCCTGAACATGGGGTTCGCGATCTCCTCGTCGCTGGCCGGACTGCTCGCCCAGTACGGCTACCTGCTGCTCTTCCTCGGCGAGTCGGCGCTGGTGCTGGCCTGCGCGGTCGTGGTGTTCGTGAAGCTCCCCGAGTCCCGGCCGGGCGAGAGGACATCGGAAAGCAGCACTGCGCAGGAGCCGGTGCGGCGCGTGTCGATGGCGACCGTGGTCCGGGACGGGCGGTTCATGACCGTCGTCGGGCTGAACCTGCTGCTGGCGCTGCTCTTCCAGCAGGCGTACGTCTCGCTGCCGGTGACGATGGGGCTCGCGGGGTTCACCAGCTCCGACTTCGGACTGGTGATCGCCGTCAACGGCGTGCTGATCGTGCTGCTGCAGATCCCGGTGACCCGGTTCATCGAGCACCGCAGCCCGGCGGCGCTGCTGATCGGCTCGGCGCTGCTGACCGGTTACGGTTTCGGGCTGACCGCGTTCGCCGGTTCGGTGGCGCTGTTCGCGGTGTCCGTCGCGGTGTGGACGCTCGGCGAGATCATCAACTCGCCGACCCAGATGGGGCTGGTGGTGCGCCTCTCCCCCACCCACGGCCGCGGCCGGTACCAGGGGATGTACTCGCTGTCCTGGTCGGTGGCCGCGCTGGCGGCGCCGCTGCTCGGCGGCACGGTCATCGACCGGTACGGGCCGGCGGCCCTGTGGGCCGGCTGCGCGGTCGTCGGCACGGTGGCCGCGGCCGGCTACGGGCTGCTGCTGCGGCGGATGAACGCCGAGGAGCGCGCGCAGGCCGCGGCCGAGCGGGCCGCGGCCCCGGCTCATGCCCCGGCGCCGGTCACGGACGCAGCCGGCGCTGCGCCTCGTACAGGTTCCGCGGCCTGACGGCTTCCGGGTGGCCGTAGGCCACGAGCCTGCTGTGCAGGTCGCCCGCGAAGTCCGGCTTGTCGATCTGGCCGAACTCGCGGACCGGGGAGATCCCGGCGGTGACGCTGTACGGGGCCAGGCCGTCGATCTTCACCATGCCGGCCCGGCCGTTGGTGACGCGGATGTTCCAGTGGGTGAAGCGGGCCCCGAAGAGCGGCCCCGCGCGCAGGTCGCCGCCGTGCCGGCCGGTGTTGTCGACGACGATTTCGGTGCGGACGTTGGCGAACGGCATGCCGCGGTGGGAGTCGAACGTGCCCATCTCCATCCGGCCGCGCGACCAGACGTTGTAGCTGGACAGGTTCTCGACGTTGATGCCGTGGAGGATGGTGTCGGGCGGTGCGGGGACGCTGCGCCGTTCGATCACGAAGTCCTCGAAGAGGTTGTCGTGCGCGCCCTCGCGGCAGAAGTACGGATGGTGGGAACCGCGGCCCGCGACACGGGTGTTGCTGACCGTGCACGAGGACGAGGCGGTCAGCCCGATGCCGTTGTCGACGTGGCGCGCGACGACGTCCCGCACCCAGCAGTCGTAGGCGCACTGCAGGAGGACGCCGTTGTAGCCCTTGTCGTGGAGGTGCGGGGACTGCGGTGTCTTGACCGCCTCGATCGTCAGGCCCTCGACGCCGGCGCCGGTGAGCGCGGGAACGTGGGTGGTGAGCCGCGGGTCCCACTCCGGGCGTACATCGAGGGGCAGCGGGCGCTCGAAGGTCACCTCGCGACCCTTGATACGGACGATGCGTACGGGCCACTCGTACGGGACGAAGCTGTTGAGTTTGGCCCTGCCGTCCCAGGTGTACGAGGCGGGGCCTGGGCCGCCGCCCGCCATGTGCTGGAGGAGGGTGTGGTCCTTGTCGTCGGCCAGCTGGAGGAGGACGAGGGTTCCGGGGCGCAGGCGCGAGGTGTCGGCGACCTTCACGGTCCAGTCGCCACGGCGCGCGGGGCGTACGGCGGTGAGCGTGCGCCACTCGTTGCGCTTGTTGCCCGTCCAGCCCTCGAACGGCCAGTGCTTGCTCCTGATCGCCGCGACGAGGGAGTCGTAACGGGCCGTGGGGCAGAGCCAGATGAGGCCGCCGGTCCAGGACCAGGCGGACTTGTCGCCGCCGTACCGGCTGCCGTACGGGCCGATCAGCTCGGTGAGGTGCTTGGTGGCGAGCAGCTTGGTACGGCCGCTGCCGGCGCCGCGCAGCACCACGTTGTCGCGGCCGATGCGGATCACGTCGTCGATGCGGAAGGTCCCGGGCGGGAGGGTGACGATGCCGCCGCCGCGCCGGCCCGCGGCCTCGATGGCGCGGTTGATGGCCGGCGCGGAGTCCGTCCTGCCGTCCGCGCGGGCGCCGTGGGCCCGCACGGCGTCGATCACGGGGAGGCGGCCGGTGGGCCGGGGCCCGCGCCGGCAGCCGGCCCGGCCGACGTACGGAATCTGCGGATGCGTGAAGGGGCGGGCGGTGAACTCGTCCCAGAGCGTCGTGCGATGGCCGCCCGCCGTGGCCGGCGGGGCGGGCAGTGCCGCCGTCGCCGCCGCAGCGGCCGCGCTGCCCAGCAGAGTGCGCCTGCTGATGTCCATGGGCCACCCTTCATGCAGGTGAAGAGGTGCATGGGAGAGAGGCCGCGAGCATGGCACGGGCCCGTCGGACGGCGGAAGGGCGGAAACGGGGGCGCGGGGAGATGGGCCGGAAAGCGCTACTTGCGCCGGCCGGGCACAGCGAAGTGGAACGGGGCCGTTACTTGTCCTGCCCGGTCAGGTGGGCGAACGCCGCCAGATTGCGGGTGGATTCGCCGCGCGAGACCCGCCACTCGTACTCCTTGCGGATCGCCGAGGCGAAGCCCATCTCCAGCAGCGTGTTGAAGGAGCCGTCGGCGTTCTCCAGGACGGTGCCGAGGATGCGATCCAGCTCCTCGGGGGTGACCGCGGCCAGCGGCAACTTGCCGACGAGGTAGATGTCGCCGAGCTTGTCGATCGCGTAGCCCACGCCGAACAGGCGGGTGTTGCGCTCCAGCAGCCAGCGGTGCACCGCCTCGTGGTTCTCGTCCGGGCGGCGGACGACGAACGCGTTGACCGACAGGGAGTGCCGCCCGACCAACAGCGAGCACGTCGTGGAGAGCTTGCGGGTGCCGGGCAGCTTGACGACGTAACTGCCCTCCGCCGGCGACTCCCACTCCAGCCCGGCGTCGTTCAGCGTCTCCTCGACGACCCGTCGCGCGTCCGCGACCCTGCTGTCCTCAGCCATGCAGTGATCGTAGGCGACGGCGCCGTTCCTGCAACGCGGCGGTGTACACGTCGGCGGTGGCCGCGGCCGCGGTGTCCCAGCCGAAGGACTCGGCGTGCCGGGCGGCCGCCGCGCCCATCCGCAGGGTGAGCGAGGGATCGTCGGCGAAGCGGCGCAGCGCGCCGGCGTAGTCCGCCGGGTCGTGTCCGTCGATCAGGAAGCCGCTGACGCCGTCCTTCACCGCGACCGGCAGCCCGCCCACCGACGCGGCGATCACCGGGGTGCCGCACGCCTCGGCCTCGATGGCCACCAGTCCGAAGGATTCGCTGTACGAGGGCATGACCAGCACGCTGGCTGCCCGGTACCAGTCGGCGAGCTGGTCCTGGCCGACCGGCGGCCGGAACCGCACCACGTCGGCGATGCCCAGCCGCGCTGCGAGCTTCTGCAGGCCCTCGGGCTTGGTCAGGCCGCTGCCGCTCGGCCCGCCGACCACGGGGACGACGATCCGCGAGCGCAGCGAGGGGTCCTGGTCCAGCAGCACCGCGACGGCGCGCAGCAGGATGTCGGGGGCCTTCAGGGGCTGGATGCGGCCGGCGAAGAGCGGGATCAGCGCGTGCTGGGGCAGGCCGAGGCGCGCCCGGGCCGCCGCCCGCTCGTCCGCGACGTCGCTGCCCGCCGTGCCGCTCGCCGGGCGGAAGCGGTCGAGGTTGACGCCCGGGTGCACGACGGCGACCTTGCCGGGCTCGGCCTCGTAGTGCCGGACCAGCTCGCCGGCCTCCTCGGCGGTGTTGGCGATCAGTCGGTCCGAGGCGCGCACGATCTGCGTCTCGCCGATGACGCGCGCGGCCGGCTCGGGGGTGTCGCCCTCCGCCAGCGCGGCGTTCTTGACCTTGGCCATGGTGTGCATGGCGTGCACCAGGGGGACGCCCCAGCGCTCGGCGGCGAGCCAGCCGACGTGGCCGGAGAGCCAGTAGTGCGAGTGGACCAGGTCGTAGTAGCCGGGGCGGTGGCCGGCCCAGGCCTGCATGACACCGTGCGTGAACGCGCACAGCTGGGCGGGCAGGTCCTCCTTGTTCAGCCCCTCGTAGGGGCCCGCGTCCACGTGGCGTACGAGGACGCCGGGGGCCAGCTCGACGGCGGGCGGGAGGTTACCGGTGGTGGCCCGGGTGAATATCTCGACCTCGATGTCGATCGCGGCGAGACGCTTGGCGAGCTCGACGATGTAGACGTTCATGCCGCCCGCGTCGCCCGTGCCGGGCTGGTGCAGCGGGGAGGTGTGCACGCTCAGCATCGCCACTCGGCGCGGCTTGCGCGAGCCGCCCAGCCGCAGCCTGGCCGGGCCGGCGAACTGGCTCTGGGGACGGCCGCGGAGCCGGGACACGTATTGGCTCACTGCGAGCTACCTCCCACATTCCGGCAAAATCCGGCGGAAACCGATGCCGGTACCGCCTCTCAACCGGCCAACAACGGAGTCGGCCGAGCCATTTCCCGCCAGGCGCCGCACCCCGCCCTCTTTGCCAAAGCGTGACCCTGAGGGGGCGCGGCGGGCGACGGGACGGGGGCCCGCCGAGCGCCCTCGCGGCCGAGTGGACGGGTGCCCGCCACGCAGCACATAAAGTCATGTCATGGCCCGCAGCTCCTCCTCGTCCCCGTCCGCACGCCCGGTCGGGAGCGCCACCCGCGGGACCACCAACCCGAACCGGCTGCGCCGCATGGACCGCTGGATCGCCGCCACGCACGGCCCGCAGCTGCGCCGCACCGCCGACCCGGTCGCCGTCGATCTGGGCTACGGGGCCGCGCCCTGGACCGCCGTCGAGCTGCTGGACCGGCTGCGGACGGCGCGCGGGGACGCGGAGGTGGTGGGGGTGGAGATCGATCCCGAGCGGGTCGCGGCGGCCCGGCCGTACGAGCGGGCCGGTCTCGCCTTCCTGCACGGCGGCTTCGAGGTGCCGCTGCCGGGCGCCCCGGGCCGCTCCCCCGCGCTCATCCGGGCCGCGAACGTGCTGCGGCAGTACGACGAGACCGCGGTGGCCGAGGTCTGGGCGCGGCTGTGCGCGCGGCTGGCGCCGGGTGGGCTGCTGGTGGAGGGCACCTGCGACGAGATCGGGCGGCGGCACGTCTGGGTCGCGCTCGGCCCCGAGGGCCCCCGCACGGTCACCTTCGCGGCCCGCCTCGGCTCCCTGGAAACCCCCTCCGACCTGGCCGAACGCCTCCCGAAAGCGCTGATCCACCGCAACGTGCCGGGCGAGCCGGTGCACGCCTTCCTCCGGGACTTCGACCGGGCCTGGGCGGCGGCGGCGCCGTACGGCTCGCTCGGCGCCCGCCAGCGCTGGATCCGGTCCGTCCGCGCGCTGCGGGACGCGGGTTGGCCACTGGCCGACGGGCCGCGCCGGTGGCGCCTGGGTGAGGTCACCGTCCGCTGGACGGCGCTGGCGCCACGCGGCGCGGCCTGAGGGGTCGGCTCCGTACCTGCCGGCGGGCTCAGCCCTTGATCTGCTTCGGCCCGCCCGTGCCGCCGCTGATCTCGATCCGGCGCGGCTTGGCCTGCTCGGCGACCGGGATGCGCAGGGTGAGGACGCCGTTGTCGTACGCGGCGTCGATGCGGTCGGTGTCCAGGCTCTCGCCCAGGAAGAGCTGGCGGCTGAACGTGCCGGTGGTGCGCTCGGCGGCGATCAGCTCGGCGTTCTCCGGCGCGGGCGAACGGCGCTCGGCACGGACCGTCAGGACGTTCCGCTCGACGCCGAGGTCGATGCTCTCCGGGTCGACGCCGGGGAGGTCGAAGTGGACGACGAAGGTGTCGTCCGCACGGTAGGCGTCCATCTGCAGGGACGCCGGCCGCGTGGCCGTACCGAACAGCTGCTGGGTGAGCCGGTCGAATTCACGGAACGGATCGGTACGCATGAGCATCACGGGTCATCTCCCTTCGAACCGCTGACTGCTGTCTGCGATGCCCTTCGCCTCCGGTATAGCGCCACGAAGAAAAATTGACAAGCCCCGACTCAAGTCAGTCGGGGCTTGTCCAGCGGAGCGAAGAAAGGCGAGGTCAGGCCGTGTGCAGCGCCTCCATGAGCGCGTCGACCAACGGCCGGTCCCGCTCCTGGGTGAGGAGGCCGCGGGCCTCGGCCGGCGGCAGCCAGACCACCCGGTCGACCTCGTCGTTCGGGACGAACGTGCCGCCGCGCGCCTCGGCCGCCCAGTAGCGGACCTCCTTGGGGCGGCCGTTCACGTCGTAGTGCGTGGCCGGCAGCTCGGGGCCCGGGCGGCAGTCCGTGCCGGTCTCCTCCGCGACCTCGCGCACCGCGGCGGCCAGCGCCTCCTCGCCCCGCTTGAGCTTGCCCTTCGGATGCGACCAGTCGTCGTACTTCGGCCGGTGCACCAGGGCGACCTCCAGCCCGCCCGGCACCGGCGCACGGCGCCACAGGACACAGCCCGCCGCCCGGATCACCGTCTCGTCGCTCATCCGGTCCGCCAGGCGCGGGTGAAGGCGTAGCGGGCGGCCTCGACCTCGTGGCGCTGGTCGGCGTGGAGGACGCCGAGGGCGTACGCGGTGGCCGGGGCGATGCGCGGGGTGCGGGCAGCAGCGGCGGCGGCCGCCGCGGCCTCGGCCGCGTCCCGGTGCCGCTCCAGCGCCCGGCCCGCCTCCGCCAGCCGCAGGTCGGTGATGCCGCCGTCGGCGACCTCCTGCGCATACCGGCTGTGCCGCAGCAGCAGCCGGACCTGGTGCCAGGAGGCGTCGTGGCGGTCGTCGGCGGCCAGCGCGGCGGCGTTGTACGGGTGTCCGGCGCGGGTCAGCGGCAGTGCGGTGACGGCCTCGGCCAGCCTGCGGTGCGCCTGGTCGGCCAGCGGCGGCAGCGCCTCGCCGGCCAGCCGGTCGGCGGCGCTCTTGTCCAGCGGGACCTCGGAGGCGAGCACCGCCACGGCGTCCGCGACGGCGTGGAAGCGCGAGGAGCCGAGCGCCTGGAGGGCGGCGGAGTGGGCGCGGGTGCGGGCCAAGGTCAGCTGCCGGTCCAGCAGCGCGCCGGCCCGCGCGGCTCCGGCCGCGGTGGTGGCGGCCGGGTCCTTGGGGTCGCGGGCGCGCTCCTCGCGGGGGCCGGTGTCTCTGCCCCGTGCCGTACGGGCCGGCGGCCGCTGCTGCGCCGTACCGTCCTCGGGCGCTCTGGAGGCGCCGCCCGGGTCGGCGGGCCCGGCCAGCCGGTGCAGCGCGGACAGCAGGCGTTCGAGCCGATCGGCGTAGGAGTGCTCGCGGGCCAAAGTGCCCGACAGCCAGCTCAGTTCGGAGCGGAGCTGGTCGGCCCAGGCCTCGTCGGTCAGCGGCCGGAAGGTGAGCAGCGCGCCGCTGATCCGGCGGGCCGCGGCCCGCAGTTCCCGGGCCGCGTCGCCGGCGCCGCGCGCGTCCGAGCCGCTCTCGCGGTGCAGGCGCAGGCCGCGCAGGAACGCCGTCGACTGTTCGTGGAGGTAGGCGGAGAGCACCTCGCCGGCCGTCGCCCGGTCCGGTGACGGCCCGTTCACCGCGCCGAGGAGGCCGGTGGGTGCGGGCGCGGTGCCGCGGTTCGCTCCGTGCATCATGCCGTCCTCCTCACGGTGACCGTGGCGGCCGGGCGCGCGGCGGCGGCCGGTCCGGCCGTGGCAGCCGGTCCGGCCGCGGCCGCGCGGGCACGGCTGCGTGCGCTGGGCGGGGAGAGGTCAGGTCGCAAGGCCACGCCGGCGCCTCCGGGCGTCGATGAGCATTTCTTGTACGTTCCGCAGCGGCCTGCCGTCCGCGTCGGTCGCATGCCGGGTCCAGTCGCCGTCCGGGCCGAGGTGCCAGGACGAGGTCGCGTCCGACATGCCGGTCTCCAACAGGCGGACGAGCGAGGCGCGGTGGCCCGGGTCGGTGACCCGGACCAGCGCCTCGATCCGCCGGTCGAGATTGCGGTGCATCATGTCCGCGCTGCCCAGCCATACTTCCGGCTCCCCTCCGTTGCCGAAGGCGAAGACTCGCGAGTGTTCGAGGAAGCGACCCAGGACGCTGCGCACGCGGATGTTCTCGCTCAGCCCCGGCACGCCGGGCCGCAGGGCGCAGATTCCGCGTACCCAGATGTCCACCGGTACACCGGCCTGCGAGGCGCGGTAGAGCGCGTCGACGACGGCCTCGTCCACCATGGAGTTGACCTTGATGCGGACGTGGGCGGGGCGGCCGGCGCGGTGGTGCGCGATCTCCTTGGTGATGCGCTGGACCAGGCCGTCGCGGAGCGAGGTGGGGGCGACCAGCAGCCGCCGGTAGGTCTCCCGGCGGGAGTAGCCGGAGAGCCGGTTGAAGAGGTCGGAGAGGTCGGCGCCCACCTGCTGGTCGGCGGTGAGCAGCCCGATGTCCTCGTAGAGCCGGGCCGTCTTGGGGTGGTAGTTGCCGGTCCCCACATGGGAGTAGCGGCGCAGCATCTCGCCTTCCTGGCGGACGACGAGGGAGAGCTTGCAGTGCGTCTTGAGGCCCACCAGGCCGTAGACGACGTGGCAGCCGGACTCCTCCAGCTTGCGTGCCCACTTGATGTTGGCCTGCTCGTCGAAGCGGGCCTTGATCTCGACCAGGACGAGGACCTGCTTGCCGGACTCGGCCGCGTCTATCAGGGCGTCGACGATCGGCGAGTCGCCGGAGGTGCGGTACAGCGTCTGCTTGATCGCGAGGACGTGCGGGTCGGCCGCCGCCTGCTCCAGGAAGGCCTGTACGGAGGTGGAGAAGCTGTCGTACGGGTGGTGGAGCAGGACGTCGCGGGCGCGCAGCGCGGCGAAGACGTCGGGTGCGGAGGCGGACTCGACCTCGGCGAGGTCGCGGTGGGTGCCGGCGACGAACTTGGGGAACTTCAGCTCGGGCCGGTCCAGCGCGGCGATGCCGAAGAGGCCGGTCAGGTCCAGCGGGCCGGGCAGCGGGTAGACCTCGGCCTCGGAGATCTTCAGTTCCTGGACCAGGAGGTCCAGGACGGCCGGGTCGATGGACTCCTCGACCTCCAGCCGGACCGGAGGGCCGAAGCGGCGGCGCAGCAGTTCCTTCTCCAGAGCCTTGAGGAGGTTCTCCGCGTCGTCCTCCTCGACCTCCAGGTCCTCGTTGCGGGTGACCCGGAACATGTGGTGCGCGCGTACCTCCATGCCCGGGAAGAGCTCTTCCAGGTGCGCGGCGATGACGTCCTCGATGGGGACGTAGCGCTGCGGGGAGGCCTCCAGGAAGCGGGAGAGCAGCGGCGGGACCTTCACGCGGGCGAAGTGGTCGTGGCCGCTGACGGGGTTGCGGACGACGACGGCGAGGTTCAGGGAGAGGCCCGAGATGTACGGGAAGGGGTGGGCCGGGTCCACGGCCAGCGGGGTCAGCACGGGGAAGATCTGGTGGCGGAAGAGGGTGAACAGGCGGGCCTGTTCCTTCTCCGTCAGCTCCGGCCAGCGGATCAGGTGGATGCCCTCGCCGGCGAGCTCGGGGGCGACGTCCTGCTGGTAGCAGGCGGCGTGCCGGGCCATGAGCTCGCGGGAGCGGGTCCAGATCAGGTCCAGCACCTCGCGGGGCTGGAGTCCGGAGGCGGAGCGGGTGGCGACTCCGGTGGCGATCCGGCGCTTCAGGCCCGCGACCCGGACCATGAAGAACTCGTCGAGGTTCGAGGCGAAGATGGCCAGGAACTTGGCGCGTTCCAGCAGCGGGGTGGCCGGGTCCTCGGCCAGTTCCAGTACCCGTTCGTTGAACGCCAGCCAGCTGCGTTCGCGGTCCAGGAAGCGGCCGGCGGGCAGCTCGGCGCCGTCGTCGCCCAGCGCGCCGTCGACGTCGTACGCGTCGAGGTCGGCGTCGAGGTCGGGTTCCAGCTCGGGCAGGGGCGGGGCGACCGTGTTCGGGCGGTGCGCGGCGATCGACCCGACCGAGGGCTGAGCCTGTGCGGCCGGCGTCTGGGACGTTGCCTGGGCGCTGGTCTGCTGGTCCATGACCTCATTGTTCCGCGCTTCCGGGCGGGAAAGCGCGTCGGGAGGCGGCGGGGCGGCTCGGAGCCATCGGTCACCGGCCGGCTGCGCGGAGGGCTGCATTCAGTGATGCTCGCAAGCGAGTTTGAATCGCCGGTGAAGCAGACATGGCGGACAGGCAAGCGAGGGGCTACCCGGAGGGGACATTACGGTGCCGGACGGCGGCGCGGCGGCGGTACTCGTACCCCACCGCCCACGCCTGACACTCCGTCAACAGCGGTGCACGGCAACCGCGCTGTCCGTCACGTCTCGGTGCGGTACATCAGGTCCGTCTCGTGCGTGACGAAGCCGAGCCGCTCGTAGACGGTGACGGCGGGGACGTTGTCCGCGTCGACGTAGAGCATGGCCGTCGGCACGCCCTCGGCGGCCAGGTGGCGCAGGCCGATCGCGGTGAGCGCCTTGCCGAGCCCGCCGCCCTGCGCCGCGGGCCGCACGCCCACGACGTAGACCTCGCCCAGGCCCTCCTCGGCGTGCTTCTTCGTCCAGTGGAAGCCCAGCAGCTCCCCGGACCTCTCGGCGAGGAAGAACCCCTTCGGGTCGAACCAGGCCTCGGCCTTGCGGTCGTCCAGGTCACGCTGGGTGAGCGAGCCCTGCTCGGGGTGGTGCGCGAAGGCCTCGGCGTTCGCGGCGAGCCAGGCCGCGTCGTCCGTGCCGGGCTGGAAGGTGCGGACGGTGACGCCCTCGGGCAGCACCGGCTCCGCCAGGTCCAGGTCGGTCAGCGGGCGGCGCATCTGCCGCAGCTCACGGAAGAGCGTCAGGCCCAGGGTCTGCGCGAGGTGGCGGGCCGCGGGGTGGCCGCCGTGCGCCCAGAGCCGCAGCCGCCGCCCGGACCGCTCCAGCAGCGCGCCGCCGAGCTTGCGGCCCAGGCCCTGGCCGCGGAATGCGGGGTGGACGACCAGCTCGGCGGCGGGCGCCTCGACCGGGTCGGTGTCCTCCAGCTGCCCGTACCCGACGACGCGGTCGCCCTCGGCCCGGACCACGAAGTGCTTGACCCCTTGCCGGTGCCCGCCGCGCAGCTGCAGCCGCCCCTGCTCGGAGACGGCCGGCTGCCCGTCCGTCCGCGCCGCCGTCTCGATCAGTTCCAGTACGGCACCCGCCACGTCCGGCGTCAGCGCGTCCAGTACCTGCATGCCCCGGTCGGGCCGGCCCGTTTCCTGTGCAGCGTCAGTCATGTCCCGAAGCGTACGGCGCCGGGCGCATCCGGTGCCGACCGCCGTCGCACCGGATGCGGACGCCGTCGGGCCGCCGTTCCCGTGCCGCAACCCTGCCGTCATCCGACACCCCTGTTGCGCTACGCGCGTTGACCGTAGGCTTCCGGTCGCTCACACACTCCTGTTCCGCTGTCCACGAGGGGGACGATCCATGTCAGCTACTCCGCACCGGCGCCGACCGAAGCGCCGGCTGGCGGCCGCCGCGACGGTGCTGGCCGCCGCGGCCGGTGCCACGGCCGCCGCCCTGCCCGCCGACGCCGGCGGCCACGGCGGCCCCGGCCACTCCTCCCGCACCGTCGACGTGCAGCTGCTCTCCTTCAACGACTTCCACGGCAACCTGGAGCCGCCGCAGGGCTCCTCCGGCACCGTGGAGGAGGAGCAGGCGGACGGCGGCAAGAAGAAGATCGAGGCCGGCGGCGTCGAGTACCTGGCGAACGCGCTGCGCACGGCGCGCAGAGGCCACCCGTACTCCGTCACCGCGGCCGCCGGTGACCTGGTCGGCGCGAGCCCGCTGCTCTCCGGCCTCTTCCACGACGAGCCGACCGTGGAGGCGATGAACAAGCTGGACCTGGACGTGACCGGCGTCGGCAACCACGAGTTCGACGAGGGACGCGCGGAGCTCGCCCGGCTGCAGAACGGCGGCTGCCACCCGAAGGACGGCTGTTACGAGAAGGGCCGGACGTTCGCCGGCGCCGACTATCCGTACCTCGCCGCCAACGTCACCGACGAGAAGACCGGCAAGCCGATCCTGAAGCCGTACACGGTCTGGAAGCACAAGGGCGTGAAGATCGGCTTCATCGGCGTCACGCTGGAGGGCACGCCGGACATCGTCAGCGCCGAGGGCGTGAAGGGCCTGAAGTTCCACGACGAGGCCGAGACCATCGACAAGTACGCCAAGGTGCTGCGGAAGCAGGGCGTGAAGTCGGTCGTCGCACTGATCCACGAGGGCGGCGCGCCCGCCTCCACCGCGTACAACTACGACTGCGACAGCCCGGGCCCCGGGGACGGCATATCCGGGCCGATCACGGACATCGCCAAGAAGGTCACCCCGGACGTCGACGCACTGGTCACCGGGCACACGCACCAGGCGTACGCGTGCACGATCCCGGACCCGGCCGGGCAGCCGCGGATGGTCACCTCGGCCGCCTCCTTCGGCAAGCTCTACACCGACACCACGCTGACGTACGACCGGAAGACCAAGGACATCGTGCGGACGGCCGTGAAGTCGGCCAACCACGTGGTCAGCCGCACCCAGCCCAAGGCTGCCGACCTGACCTCGCTGATCAAGCGCTGGGACAAGCTGGCCGCGCCGGTCGCGAGCAAGCCGGTCGGGTACGTCTCCGCGGACATCGAGGGCCGCGGCGCGAGCACCCCGGAGTCGCCGCTCGGTGACGTCATCGCCGACGCGCAGCTGGAGGCCACCGCCGACAGCGGCAAGGGCGGCGCGCAGCTGGCCCTGATGAACCCCGGTGGCGTCCGCTCCGACCTGGCGTTCAAGGCGTCGGGTGGCGAGGGCGACGGCGTGGTGACGTACGGCGAGGCGTTCACGGTGCAGCCGTTCACGAACATGACGAACGTCGTCTCGCTGACCGGGAAGCAGCTGATCACCGCGCTCCAGCAGCAGGTCAGCGGCGCCAACGCGGCCTCCCCCAAGATCCTCCAGGTCTCGAAGGGCCTCACCTACACCCTGGACATGAGCAGGTCCGGCGCCGACCGGATCGTCACGGACTCGGTGCAGCTGAACGGCGAGCGGATCGACCCGGCGAAGAGCTACCGCGTCGCGATGAACGAGTTCCTGGCGGGCGGCGGCGACGGTTTCGCCGCATTCAAGGACGGTACGGACAAGTACGTCGGACCGTCCGATCTGGAGGCGTTCACCGCATATCTCGGCGCCCACTCCTCGGCGTCCGGCCCGCTGGACCCGCCGAAGGCGGACCGCATCACCGTGGTGAAGTAACGGACCATATCCACACTTACCGGCAGTAGGACTTGCGTTCGACGGCCGTATGCATGGTGGGATGTGCCGATGCGACCCCCCACACGCATATCGGCATCACACGCTCCGCAGGACGCGCGGGAATCGCAGGAGCCCCGCGCGTCCCAGGTCCCGTCCACGCCGGGTGACACCCGCGAGATGGCGCCGGTCAACCCGTACGCGGAGCTCGCCGGGCTGGCCGACCCCGAGCCGGAGCCCGGCCCCGCGCGGTCCTACCTCAACGAGCGCCGCGACGGTGACGACGGCGACGACCCCTTGGGGCTCGGGCTCCGCGCGGACACCGAGGACGAGGACGCCTGGGCGCCGCCGAACCACCGCAAGGCCCGGCGCGGCCTCGGCCGGTTCGCCGCCGTGCCGCTCGCCGTGAAGCTGGTCGCCACGGTCCTGGTGGCCGCCTCCTTCGCGGGCCTCGCCGACCGGTTCGCCGTGCTGTACGCGCAGAACAAGGCGGCCGAGAAGCTCAAGGACTCGCTGCACCTGGCGGCCGACCCCGAGGTGGACATCGAGGGCTTCCCCTTCCTCACCCAGGTCGCCGACAAGCACCTGGACCGGGTGCGGGTGGCCATCCCCGACCTGGCCGCCGACCGCGTCTCGCTCGCGAAGTTCGAGGCGACGGCGGAGGACGTCACGCTCGACGGCGACCTGCCCACCTCCCTCAAGGGCGGCACGGTCGGCCGGATGCGCGGCGACGTGCTGCTCTCCTTCGAGGACATGAACCGCGAACTGGGGGCCTCGCAGGTCAAGTTCAGCGAGCTGGGCCCCGACTCGGTACGCGCCGAGGGGCGGCTGCCGATCGCCGGGCACGAACTGCGGATGCACGCCCGCGCCCACATCCGGCAGGCCGGCGACCGCGGCATCTCCACCGAGATCAGCGGCATGCGGCTGGACATCGGCGACATCGCGGTCTACCGGCCCGGCACCGGCAAGGGCGAGGGGCTGCAGCTCACCCGCAAGACGGCCCGGCAGCTCAGCCGGGAGGCCGCCAAGATCAAGGCGATGCTCGGCATCCCGGCCATCGCCGACCGCATCGGCATCCCGCAGGACACCATCGACGCCGCGCTGCACAACGAGGCGAAGCTGCACGACCTGATCGGCACCCCGCGCTTCATCAACAAGCTGATGAAGGTCAACCTCGTCAACGTCGTGACCGACCACCCCTGGCTGCTGCAGAAGGTCGGCATCGATCCGAAGATCCTCGGCGGCCTGGCGGGACTCACCAAGCCGGAGATCGCGGACCGCTTCGATCTGTCCTTCCGGCTCCCGGCCACCCCCGGTGACGTGCGACTGCGCACCGTCTCCGTGGAGCGGGACGGCATCCGCGCCCGGCTGACGGGCACTCAACTCCCGTTCGGTGACGCGGCGAAGAAGCGGCCCTGACGCGATACACGCGGGATTCAAGGGGCGGGTGTAAAGAACCGTGAACGCGGTAGTCCCGTCCTATCAGGTGAACGAACGGTGCACCCGGGATGTCCGGGTGCCGACGTCAGGAGGAACCGTGCGCCACCGTTCCACCCCCACCGCAGCGCGCTGCGCCGTGGTGGCCGCGCTGCTCACCGCCCCGCTCGCCGTCGCCGTCCCGGCGAGCGCCGCACCCGCCGACACCGCACCTGCCACCGCCGCCAAGGGCCCGGCGGGCACCGCCCCGCAGGCCGACTTCAACCACGACGGCTACGCCGACATCGTTGCCGGAGCCCCCGACGGCACGGTCGGCGGCAAGGCCAAGGCCGGCTACGTCACCGTGGTCTACGGCTCGGCCTCCGGCGCCGCCACCGGCAAGCACCAGGTCATCAGCCGCGCCACCGCCGGCATACCCGGCGATCCCGCCGAGGGAGCCCGCTTCGGCTCCCGCACCGTCGCCCGCGACCTGGACGGCGACGGCACCAGCGACCTCGTCGTCACCGGCGCCGGCGGCCCGGTGGTCCTGTGGGGCTCCACCGACGGCAAGGGCGGCGCGAGCAGCCTGCCGGACATCGGCGGCCACAACCTCACCGCCGGCGACTTCGACGGCGACGGCCACACCGACCTGGTCGGCGACGCCAACGGCTCGGGGGACTCCGACTCCTCCGGACTGCACGTGATGTACGGGCCGTTCACCCGCGCCGGGGCCCCGGCCCGGACCGCGGACTTCGACACCGGCCACCTCTTCCCCAGCGAGGAGCTGGTCGCCGGCGACCTCAACGGCGACGGCCGGGACGACCTCGTCAGCATGCACGCGTTCGAGGAGATGTCGGAGTCCAGCGAGCTGTGGAAGGGCGGCGCCGACGGCCTGGCCACCAAGCCGACGCACCTGCCGGACGCCGCGTCGGCCACCGTCGGCGACGTCGACAAGGACGGCTACGGCGACCTCGTCTACCGCCCCGTCCCGGGCGGCGTCGTCGAGGACCTCCCGTACGACAAGGGCACGGTCAAGGTCGCGTACGGCTCGGCCGACGGCCCCGGCAAGCGCACCACGACGATCACCCAGGACACCGCGGGCGTCCCCGGCGCCGGTGAGGAGGGCGACCAGTTCGGCTACTCGCTCAGCGCGGGCGACGTGAACGGCGACGGCTACGCCGACATCGCGGTCGGCGTCCCGTACGAGGACCTGGCCGCCGCCTCCGGCGCCAACCTCAAGGACGCCGGCAGCATCGTGCTGCTCAAGGGCGGCAAGGGCGGCCTGTCCGGCACCGGCGCGCAGGCGCTGAACCAGACGACCACCGGGGTCCCGGGCGTCGCCGAGGCCGGCGACCGCTTCGGCCAGGCGGTCTCGCTGCTGGACACCGACAAGGACGGCAAGGCCGACCTCGCGGCCGGCGCGCCCGGCGAGGACGGCACGACCCTGAAGGACACCGGCGCGGTCTGGGCCCTGCGCGGGGCCTCCGGCGGGCTGACGACGGACGGTGCCGTTTCGTACGGGCCCGGCGCGATCGGTGCGCCCGAGGCGGGCTCGGGCCTGGGGTCGGGCTTCGCCCGCTGATCAGCCGGGTGCAGGCGGATCCTCCGGGGGCGGTACCGCCGCTCCCGGCAGGGTCAGCTCCGCCAGCGTGCCGCCGCCCTCCGCGGGCCGCAGCCGCACGCCGCCGCCCGCCTGCTGAGCCGTGCGCGCCACGATCGACAGGCCGAGGCCGCTGCCGGGCAGGCTGCGCGCCGAGGGCGAGCGCCAGAACCGCTCGAAGACGTGCGGGAGTTCGTCGGCCGCGATGCCGGGCCCGTGATCGCGTACGGACAGCAGGCCGCCGTGCAGGCGGACCTCGACCGTGGAGCCCGCGGGGCTGAACTTCACCGCGTTGTCCAGGAGGTTGACCACCGCGCGCTCCAGCGCGGCCGGCTCGGCCCGTACGTACCAGGGGTCGAGGGCCGCGTCGAGGGTGAGGGACGGGCCGCGCAGCCGGGCCCGCTCCAGCGCCGTCGCCGCGACCTCGTGCAGCGCGACGACCGGCGGTGCGCTGTGGCCGCCGGCCCCGTGGTCCGGTGTCCTGGACAGCTCCTGGAGGTCGCCGATCAGCGCGGCCAACTCGCCCATCTGCGCCTTCACCGACTCCAGCAGGGCGAGCTTGTCCTCGGCGGGGATCGCCCGGCCGGTGCGCTCGCTGCGTTCCAGCAGGTCGATGTTTGTCCGCAGGGAGGTCAGCGGGGTCCGCAGCTCGTGGCCCGCGTCCGCGATCAGCTGCTGCTGGAGGTCGCGGGAGGCGGCGAGCGCGGCGGTCATGGAATTGAAGGAGCGGGACAGCCGGGCGATCTCGTCCTCGCCCTCGGTGGGGATGCGGATCGCCAGGTCCTCGGTGCGCGCGACGTGCTCGACGGCGGCGGTGAGCCGGTCCACGGGTTTCAGTCCTGCCCTGGCCACCCACAGGCCGGTGGTCGCGGCGCCCAGCACGCCCACCCCGGAGACGATCAGCAGGACCAGCGCGAGCTGGTTGAGCGGCCGGGTGACCTGGTCCATGGGGGCCGCGACGGAGACCGCCACCTGATTGCCGAAAGCGTCGGTGGCGGACCCGCGGGACACCTCGGTCGAGACCCGCATCTCCGCCCCGTCGGCGGCCCGCGCGGTGTGCATCGCGTGCCGGGCACGGCCCTGCGCGACCTCCACGTCCGCGTGCGTGGCGGGGATCTGCGACCTTTCCGGCGAGGTGCACACCCGGCCCTCCACCGACACCAGCTGGACGGTGTAGGGGCCGGCGGGCGGGAAGCTGACGCCCTGTGCCGTGCCGTTGCACTCGGCGCTCAGCGCCCGTACGTACGCGTCGTTCACGCTGACGCTCTTCAGAGTCGTGTCCAGCTGCTCCGTCAGCCGGTCACGGGTGATCACCCAGCAGGCGGCGGCCGAGGCGGCGACCGCGAGCGCGACGGCGAGCGCGGTGAGCATCGCCAGCCGGGAGCGCAGTGGCAGCCGGCGGTAGCGCTGGGCCGCTCGCTCGCGGACGTTCACTCGGCACCGCCGGAGCGCAGGACGTAGCCGACGCCGCGCACCGTGTGCACCAGCCGGGGCTCGCCGCCGGCCTCGGTCTTGCGCCGCAGGTACATCACGTACACGTCCAGGGAGTTGGAGGACGGCTCGAAGTCGAAGCCCCAGACGGCCTTGAGGATCTGCTCGCGGGTGAGGACCTGGCGCGGGTGCGCGAGGAACATCTCCAGGAGGGTGAACTCGGTGCGGGTCAGCTCCACCGGGCGGCCGGCGCGGGTGACTTCGCGGGTGGCGAGGTTCATCGTCAGGTCGGCGAAGGTGAGCGTGTCGCCCTCGTCGGGGGTCGCGCCGGCGGCCGCCGCGTAGGAGCTGCGGCGCAGCAGCGCGCGGATGCGGGCCAGCAGCTCGTCCAGTTCGAAGGGCTTGACCAGGTAGTCGTCGGCGCCCGCGTCGAGCCCGGTGACCCGGTCGCCGACCGTGTCGCGCGCGGTGAGCATCAGGATCGGCACGGTCAGGCCGTTCGCGCGCAGCCGGCGGGCCGCGGTCAGGCCGTCCATGCGGGGCATCAGGACGTCCAGCACGATCAGTTCGGGCCGGTACGCGGTCACCTTCTCGACCGCGTCCAGGCCGTCGACGGCCTCTTCGGTGCCGTATCCCTCGAAGGCGAGCGACCGACGCAGGGCCTCGCGGACGGCGGGCTCGTCGTCGACGATCAGGATGCGGGCGGACGTCTCGCCCTGCTCGGCGGCGCTCATGTTCTCGGTGACCTCGGTGGGAGTGAAGGGAGGGGCCAGGACCCTCTCAGCCTCGCACGGCCCGTCGGCGGGGGCGCCGCGCGGCGCGGGACGGCGCCCGGTACGGCGCGTGCGGCGGATCGTGGGGTGCGGCGCCGCCCGCGCTCAGGCTGACGGCCGTGGCGAGCGCGCGCCGCGCGCGGTGCAGCGGAACGGCGGTGCGGGTCCGCGCGATGCGGGTCCTGGTGGTGCGGGACCTTACGGTGCGGGACTTTGCGGTGCGGGTCCTCGCGGTCATGGTTGCCTCCTCGTACGCGTACAGGTGGCGGGTGCTGGTCAGCTGTTCGTCGTGCCGCCGGCGCGCAGGTTGTCCAGGTCCGCCTTGACGGTGTTGATCGGGATGGCGAAACCGAGACCGACGCTGCCTGCGCTGCCGCTGCTCCCGGCGGAGCTGCCGGCGGCGGAGTACATCGCGGAGTTGATGCCGATGATGCGGCCGGACATGTCGATCAGGGCGCCGCCGGAGTTGCCGGGGTTGAGCGAGGCATCGGTCTGGATGGCCTTGTAGCTGGTGGTCGAGTCGCCGGTGTCGCCGTTGTACTGGTTGCCGCCGAACTCGAACGGCCACGGCATGTCGCCCTGGCCCCGGCCCTGCTGCTGTTGCTGCTGGTCCTCCTTGGGCACGGTCACCTCGCGGTCGAGCGCCGAGACGATGCCGCTGGTCACCGAGCCGGTCAGCCCCTCGGGCGAGCCGATCGCGATGACCTGGTCGCCGACCGCCAGCTTGCCGGAGTCGCCGAGGGTGGCGTGCGTGAGGTCCTTGGCGCCCTTGACCTTGATCAGCGCCAGGTCCTTGTCCGGGTCGGTGCCGACGACCTGCGCGGTCTTGGTGGAGCCGTCGCTGAAGGAGACGGAGACGGTGTCGGCGCCGGAGACCACGTGGTTGTTGGTGACGATCTCGCCGTCGCCGGTGATGACCACGCCGGAGCCGGTGGACTCCCCCTCCGTGGTGCGGGCCTTGATCTCGACTATCGCCGGGCTGACGGCCTTGGCCACCGAGGAGACGCCGTTGCTGGAGGTGGCGCCCGCGTTGACCACGGCGGTGCTCCGGCCGCTGCCGGCGGCCTGCGTGGTGCTCCCGATCAGCGCGGCGCTGCCGCCGCCGATCAGACCGGAGGCCAGCGCGACCGCGGCGATCAGCGCGACGGGGCGGCGCACCTTGCGGCGCGGGGCGCCCTCGGGGCCGCTGTCGGCGGGCGCGGCCGGCGGGGCGTACGGGGGCGGCGGCGGGTAGGCCGCCTGCGCGGAGCCGTCGTACGGGCCGAACGACGCGTACGGGGTGGTCTGCCGGGTGTCGTACTGCGGGGTCTCGTCGCCGCTTCGGCGGTAGCTCTCGGTCATGTCCACCACTGTGCGAGCGGTGCATGAGAACCGTCTGAGAGCCCCCTGAGAGGTCCGGCAGAAGTGGGTATGCCCGGTATAAAGATGTCCGGTATGAAGATGTCCGGCGCCGAGGTCAGCCCTTGCAGCCGCAGGACTGGCGGATCACCAGCCGGGACGGGTACTGCCGCAGCCGCTCCCGGCGCGACCCGGCCAGCCGCAGCGCGTCGTCCAGCACCAGGTCCACCGCCGTACGGGCCATCGCCTCGCGGTCGGAGCCGACCGTGGTCAGCGGCGGGTCGGTGAGCGCGGCTTCCTTCACGTCGTCGAAGCCCGCCACCGCCAGCTCGCCCGGCACGTCGATGCGCAACTCGCGGGCCGCGCGCAGTACCGCGATGGCCTGATCGTCGGTGGCGCACATGATCGCCGGCGGCCGGTCCGGGCTCGCCAGCAGCTTCAGCGCGAGCGGGTACGCCTCGTAACGGTTGTACGGGGCGTGGAAGTACCGGCCCTCGGTCGAGCGGCCGGCCTCCTGCATGGCCCGCTGCCAGCCCTTGACGTGGTCGGTGACCGGGTCGCCGGACTTGGGCGTCTCCTCCAGGCCGCCGAAGAACGCGACGTAGGGGTGGCCGTGCTCCAGGAGGTGGCGGGTGGCGAGCTGGGAGCCGCCGATGTCGTCCGCCATGACGGCGACATCGTCTATGGCGTCCGGGCGGCGGTGCAGCAGCACCACGCGGGCGTCCCAGGTGTCGATCTCGGTGGCGGCGTGCTCGCTGGGGCCCTGGCTGATCAGGATGAGCCCGGAGACCCGCATGCCGAGGAAGGCGCGGAGGTAGTGCACCTCGCGCTCGTCCTCGTAGTTGGCGTTGCCGACCAGCACCATCTTGCCGCGCTCGGAGGCGGCCCGCTCCACGGCGTGCGCCATCTCCGCGAAGAACGGCTGGCGGGTGTCGGGGACGATGAGTCCTATGAGGTCGGTGCGCCGGGAGGCCATGGCCTGCGCGACGCGGTCCGGCCGGTAGCCCAGCTCCTTGATCGCGGCGAGCACCCGCTCGCGCGTGGCCGGGGCGACCGGCCTCGGTCCGTTGTTGATGACGTAACTCACCACGGCGGTGGACGTCCCCGCCAGCCTCGCCACATCATCCCGCGTCACCTTGGCCACGCGCGGCAGTCTACGCGGGTGGTGCTACCGCTTGGCAGGGCGTGCGCCGTCGGCCGCCACGCTCCGGTCGGCGGTGTGCTCGCGCGCCTCGGCCACGGCCCGCGCCGCGGTGCGCTCGGCCTGCTGCGCGGCCTTCTCCTTGGCCTCCTCGGCGGCCCGCTCGACCTTCTCCGGCACGACGAAGCGGTAGCCGACGTTGCGCACGGTGCCGATGAGCGACTCGTGCTCCGGGCCGAGCTTGGCCCGGAGCCGCCGTACGTGCACGTCGACGGTCCGGGTGCCGCCGAAGTAGTCGTAGCCCCAGACCTCCTGGAGCAGCTGGGCGCGGGTGAAGACCCGGCCCGGGTGCTGCGCGAGGTACTTGAGCAGCTCGAACTCCTTGAAGGTCAGGTCCAGGACCCGGCCCTTGAGCTTGGCGCTGTAGGTGGCCTCGTCCACCGACAGGTCGCCGGTGCGGATCTCCATCGGGCTGTCGTCCGTGGCGGTCTGCTGGCGGCCCATGGCCAGCCGCAGCCGCGCCTCGACCTCGGCGGGGCCCGCGGTGTCGAGCAGGACGTCGTCGATGCCCCAGTCGGCGGTGACGGCGGCGAGGCCGCCCTCGGTCACGACCAGGACGAGGGGGCAGCCAGGGCCGGTGGAGCGCAGCAGCTGGCAGAGCGAGCGGACCTGCGGCAGGTCGCGGCGGCCGTCGATGAGGATGACGTCGGCGCCGGGGGTGTCCACCAGAGCCGGGCCCTCGGCCGGGGCGACGCGCACGCTGTGGAGCAGGAGGCCGAGCGCGGGGAGCACTTCGGTGGAGGGCTGGAGAGCGTTGGTGAGGAGCAGCAGCGAGCTCATCGGACTCCACCGCCCGTCCGGATCGTCCGTCGGTACCTGTTCCTGCATTGTTCCTGCACGCTTCGCTCGCCCATCGGTTCCTCCTCGGTCCCTGCCTGCGAGGACTTTTGCGGCACTGCTTCGTACGGTCGCGGGCCCCGCGCCGTTGCGAGGTTCGCGTGCCTCCGGAGCGTGATCGCTTCGATACGCTCCGCGCTCCGGAGCGCCTCCGCGCTCATTCGCGCACCACCCGTCCGAAAGCACAAAAGGATCCGGGGGCTACGCTGCCCGGATCCTTCATGCCCGCCAGAATAGCCCACATGTCTTCCCACCCGGCGGCCGACTTTGCGCGATCTTGTGTTCCTTCGATCACTTCGAGTGGTCGGCGCGTCGCCCTGTTGACGGACGACGGCGTGTGCATCGAGGCCGAGTACGCCCCTCGCCGCCCCGCCCCAGAAGGCGCTGCCGCGGCGGCACCCGGAGGGCCCGTCGTGGTCCTCGCGCACGGCTTCACCGGCTCCCTGGACCGCCCCGCGCTGCGCCGCGCCGCCGCCGCGTTCGCCCAGTACACGCCCGTGATCACGTTCTCCTTCCGGGGGCACGGCCGGTCGGGTGGCCGGTCGACGGTGGGTGACCGGGAAGTGCTGGACCTGGCGGCCGCGGTGCGCTGGGCGCGCAGCCTGGGCCATACGCAGGTGGCCACTGTGGGCTTCTCCATGGGCGGCTCGGTGGTGATCCGGCACGCGGCCCGGTACCGACCGGAGCACGAGGGGCGCACAGGTGCGCACACCGACATGGTGGTGGCGGTGAGCGCCCCTGCTCGTTGGTATTACCGCGGTACCGCGGCGATGCGCCGGCTGCACTGGGTGGTGGAGCGACCGCTGGGCCGCCTCGTGGGGCGGCTGGGCCTGCACACCCGGATCCACTCCGAGGCCTGGGATCCGGTGCCGCTCTCCCCCACCGAGGCGGCCCCCCTGATCGCCCCGACGCCGCTGCTGATCGTGCACGGCGACCGCGATCCCTACTTCCCGCTCGACCACCCCCGCGCGCTGGCGGCCGCCGCCGCGCCCGGGTCCACCGACCTGTGGATCGAGCGCGGCTACGGCCACGCGGAGAACGCCGCGGCCCCGGAGCTGCTGGACCGCATCGCCGACTGGCTCGGCGCGCGGGCGGCCGAGCCGACCGGGAACTGATCAGGCGGCGGACTTCCGCGCCACCTCGATCAGGCGGCGGGCTTCCGCAGCACCTCGATCAGGCTGGTGAAGCTCTCCGCGCCGTGCCCCGCCGCCACGCCCCGGCCGAACAGGGCCGCCAGGGCCGCGGGAACCGTGGCGTCCACGCCTGCTTCCCGGGCCGCGCCCAGCGCGTGGTCGGTACTGGCCGCACACATCGCGAGGGTCGCCTCGTCGCCCGGGTACGGTCACCACCACGGCGCTGGAGGCCGTCGGCCGCGCCCCCGACCTGGAGCGTGCCTGCGCCGAGGCGCACCAGCACTGGCAGGACGTGGTGCGCGACAAGTTCCGCGCCGCCGGCATCGCCGCGCCCGACGCGGACGAGCTGGCCCTCACCGTCATCAACACCCTGGAGGGCGCGGAGCTGTCCGCCCAGCTCCGGCGCAGCGAAAAGCCGCTCCTGGTGGCGGGACACCACCTGGAGCGGCTGATCAGGCTGTACCTGTAGGCCGGCCGGGCCGGGGTCAGTCGGTCTCCGCGACCGCCTCGGCGAACTGGGCCGCGTACAGCCGCGCGTACGCGCCGTCCGCCGCCAGCAGGGCGTCGTGCGTGCCCTGCTCGACGATCGAGCCGGACTCCATGACCAGGATCAGGTCGGCGTCGCGGATCGTGGAGAGCCGGTGCGCGATCACGAAGCTCGTCCGGCCCGACCGCAGCTGCGCCATGGCCTGCTGGATGAGGAGCTCGGTACGGGTGTCCACCGAGCTGGTCGCCTCGTCCAGGACCAGGATCGCGGGCTCGGCGAGGAAGGCACGGGCGATGGTGATCAGCTGCTTCTCACCGACCGAGACGTTGCCGCCCTCCTCGTCGATGACGGTGTCGTAGCCGTCGGGGAGGGTGCGCACGAAGCGGTCGACGTGGGTGGCCTTCGCCGCTTCCACGATCTTGTCCATCGAGATGCCCTCGGGGGCGCCGTACGCGATGTTGTCGGCGATGGTGCCGCCGAAGAGCCAGGTGTCCTGGAGCACCATGCCGATGTTCGCGCGCAGCTCCTCGCGGGCCATCTCGGCGATGTCCACGCCGTCCAGCGTGATCCGGCCGCCGCTCACCTCGTAGAACCGCATGAGGAGGTTGACCAGCGTCGTCTTGCCGGCCCCGGTGGGCCCGACGATGGCCACGGTCTGGCCGGGGCTGACGGCCAGCGACAGGTCCTCGATCAGCGGCTTCTCCGGGTCGTACCGGAAGGAGACGTGCTCGAAGGCGACCCTGCCGGTCACGTGGTCGGGGCGCGGGACCTCCTTCGCGTCCGGCTCCTGCTCGTCGGCGTCCAGCAGCTCGAAGACCCGCTCGGCCGACGCGACGCCGGACTGCACCAGGTTGGCCATCGAGGCGACCTGGGTGAGCGGCTGGCTGAACTGCCGCGAGTACTGGATGAACGCCTGCACGTCACCGATGGAGAGCGCGCCCGACGCGACCCGGAGGCCGCCGACCACGGCCACCAGGACGTAGTTGAGGTTGCCGATGAACATCATCGCGGGCTGGATGACGCCCGAGATGAACTGCGCCCGGAACCCCGCCTCGTAGAGGTCCTCGTTCTCCTTGCGGAAGATCTCGGCGGACTCCTGCTGGCGGCCGAAGACCTTGACCAGGGAGTGCCCGGTGTACATCTCCTCGATGTGCGCGTTGAGCTTGCCGGTGGTCTTCCACTGCTGGACGAACTGCGGCTGCGCCCGCTTGCCGATCCGGGTGGCGACCACCACCGACACCGGCACGGTGACCAGCGCGACCAGCGCCAGCAGCGGCGAGATCCAGAACATCATCGCCAGCACGCCGACGATCGTCAGCAGCGAGGCGACGATCTGGCTGAACGTCTGCTGGAAGGTCTGCTGGATGTTGTCGATGTCGTTGGTCGCGCGGGAGAGCACCTCGCCGCGCGGCTGCCTGTCGAAGTAGCTCAGCGGCAGCCGGGCCAGCTTCTCCTCCACCTGCTCGCGCAGCCGGTACACGGTCTTCTGGACGACCGTGGTGACGATGCGGGCCTGGACGAAGCCGAAGAGGGAGGACGCCAGGTAGATCGCGAAGACCCACAGGAGCACCGTGCCGACGGCGCCGAAGTCGATGCCGTGGCCGGGGACCACCGGCATCGTGCCGAGGATGTCGGCCAGCCCGTCCTTGCCCTGGTGGCGCAGGGCCTCGACGGCCTGTTCCCTGGTGATCCCCGCCGGCAGCTGACGGCCGACGATGCCGGCCACGATCAGGTCGGTGGCGTGGCCGAGCACCTTCGGCCCGGCGACCGTCAGCGCGACGCTGACCGTGCCGAGCAGCAGCGCGACGGTGATGACGGCACGCTCGGGCCGCATCTGACGCAGCAGCCGCTTGCCCGACCCCTTGAAGTCCATGGACTTCTCGGTGGGCTGGCCACCCATGAAGCGGGCCGGGCCCGCACCGGGTCTGGGGCCCGCCTGCGGGGCCGCCTTCTGCGGGGCGCCCTTGTCCAGGCTGCTGCCCTTGTCCGGGGTACTCACGCCGCCTCCTGCTCGGTGAGCTGGGAGAGGACGATCTCCCGGTACGTCTCGTTGTCCGCCATCAGCTCGGTGTGCGTACCGGTGCCGACGACCCGGCCCTCGTCCAGGACCACGATCCGGTCGGCCCCGCGGATGGTGGACACCCGCTGCGCGACGATCACCACGGTCGCCCGGCCGGTCTCGCGCGCGAGCGCGGCCCGCAGGGCGGCGTCGGTGGCGTAGTCCAGCGCGGAGAAGGAGTCGTCGAAGAGGTAGATCTCGGGCTTGCGGACCAGCGCGCGGGCGATGGCCAGGCGCTGCCGCTGGCCGCCGGAGACATTGCTGCCGCCCTGCGCGATCGACGCCTCCAGGCCGCCCTCCATACGCTCGACGAAGTCGCGGGCCTGCGCGGTCTCCAGCGCGTGCCACAGCTCCTCGTCGGTGGCGTCGGGCTTGCCGTAGCGCAGGTTGGAGGCGACGGTCCCGGAGAAGAGGTACGGCTTCTGCGGCACCAGGCCGATGGCGTCGGAGAGGGTGCGCGGGTCCAGGCCGCGTACGTCCTCGCCGTCCACGAGCACCGCACCGCCGGTCGCGTCGAACAGCCGGGGCACCAGGCCGAGGAGGGTGGACTTGCCGCTGCCGGTGGAGCCGATGACGGCGGTGGTCTCGCCGGGGCGCGCCACGAGGGAGACGTCCTTGAGGACCGGCTCCTCGGCGCCGGGGAAGCGGAACTCCACGTCCCGCAGTTCCAGCTCGCCGTGGCGGCGCAGCTCGGTGACGCCGGCCTCGGGCGGGGTGACGCTGGTGTCGGTGGCCAGCACCTCCTGGATGCGCTCGGCGCAGACCTCGGCGCGCGGCAGCATCATGACCATGAACGTCGCCATCATGATCGACATCAGGATGTACATGAGGTAGCTGAGGAAGGCCGTCAGCGCGCCGATCTCCATGCCGCCGCTGTCGATGCGGTGGCCGCCGAACCAGACGACGGCCACGCTGGAGGCGTTCACGATCAGCATGACCAGCGGGAACATCATCGACATCAGCCGGCCCGCGCGCAGCGAGACGTCGTAGAGGTCGGTGTTGGCCTTCTCGAAGCGGGTCCGTTCGTGCTGGTCCCGGACGAAGGCGCGGATGACCCGGATGCCGGTGATCTGCTCGCGCAGTACGCGGTTGACGGTGTCGATGCGCTCCTGCACGCCCCGGAAGAGCGGCCGCATCCGCCGGACGATCAGCGCCACGAGCACGCCGAGCACGGGGACGATGACCAGCAGCAGGCCGGAGAGCGGCACGTCCTGGTTGAGCGCCATGACGACGCCGCCGATCATCATGATCGGCGCCGCGACCATCATCGTGAACGTCATCAGCACCAGCATCTGGACCTGCTGGACGTCGTTGGTGGTGCGGGTGATGAGCGAGGGCGCGCCGAAGGAGCCGAGCTCCCGCGCGGAGAAGGACTGCACCCGGTCGAAGACGGCGGCCCGGACGTCGCGTCCCAGGGCCATGGCCGTACGGGCGCCGAAGTAGACGGCGCCGATCGCGCAGACGATCTGGAGGACCGTCACGGCGATCATCCAGCCGCCGGTGGTGAGGATGTAGCCGGTGTCGCCCTTGACGACACCGTTGTCAATGATCTCGGCGTTGAGGGTCGGAAGATAGAGCGTGGCCAGCGTCTGTATGAGCTGGAGCAGCACGATCAGGGATATCGAGCGTCTGTGGGGGCGCAGATGCGCCATGGCGAGTCGGACCAGCACCCATCGAGCCTATGCGAACGTTTGCCCGCAGCAACCGATATTTCTGTCTTACGGGGGACCGGCCGCAAGGCTTTGCCGCGCCTTGCCCGGAGCCGGGCGCCCGGCGGCGTAGGCCATCATGGAGGCGGCAACGAAGGAGAAGGGGCCGCCCGTGACAACAACAGGCACCGTGCGCTACTGGGCGGCGGCGAAGGCCGCGGCCGGCACGGCGGAGGAGCCGTACGCCGCGAGCACGCTCGCCGAGGCGCTGGAGGCGGCGCGTGCGGCGCACGCGGCGAACCCGGAGTTCGCGCGCGTCCTGATGCGCTGCTCGTTCCTCGTCGACGGCACCGCGGTCGGCGGCCGCGACCACGCCTCGGTCCCACTGTCCCAGGGCGGCACCGTCGAGGTCCTCCCACCGTTCGCGGGAGGATGACCCCGAGATGAGCGACCAGCAGCACGGCCCGTACGGGCAGCGGTACGAGACCTACGAGGACCCGGCGCACGGCAACGGCGCGTACGGCGGCCACGCGTACGGCCACGGCCAGGGCGGTCCCGGTCAGGGCGACCACGGTCAGGGCGGTCACGCCCAAGGCCCGTACGCCCACGGCCAGGACCCCTACGCCCACGGCCAGTACGCCCAGGATCCCTACGTCCAGGGCCAGGACGCGTACGCCGGCGCCCACGCCCCGTACACCGATCCGTACGCCCAGCCGCAGGCGTACCCGTACGCCCAGCCGCAACCGCAGACGCAGACCTGGGACGGCGCGACCTGGGAGACCGAGGCGGGGCAGCCCGCGCAGGCCTCCGCCGCCGCGGCGACCACCCACCTCCCGGCCCAGCCGGCCCCGGCACCGGAGCCCGCCGCGCGCCAGGAGCCCGCGCCGGAGGCCGTGGATCTTTCGCGCCTCGCGCCCAACCAGCGCGCCCGCGCGCTCGGCCACTCGCCGATCATCCCGCCCGGCTTCCAGCCGGCCGCGCTCACCGCGGGGCTCGCCGTGCTGCTCGCGCTGGCGGCGCCGCTGCCCCGGCTGTTCCCGGCCCTCGTGGTCGCGGTCCTGCAGGCGGTCACGGCGGCCGGCTGGTTCCGGCTGAACGGCATGTGGCCGGCCCGCCAGGGCATCGCGCTGGCGTTCCTCGGCGGCCTGGTCACCGACGCCGCGCTGCTGGTCACCGACCGGGACGACGCGCCCGTGGTGGGCATCGGCACGCTCGGCGTGTGGTGCCTGCTCGTCCTCGTCCTGCAGCTGCGCAACCGCCAGAGCGCGGACGAGCGGATGTACGCGCTGACCGCCGGCCTCACCTCGTCCGCGCTGGCGGTGCTGGCCGCCGGCCACCTCGCGGCCGAGCCGCACGCCACGGTCACCGGCGCCGCCGCGGTGGCGGTCGCGGTGCTCGCCCGCGCGCTGCCGCTGCCCGGACCCGTCTCGGTGGTGCTCGCGCTGCTGGCCGCGACCGGCGCGGGGATCGCGGCCGGACAGTTCGGCGGCCACGGCGCGGCCGGTGCCGTCCTCGGCTTCGCGGCCGGCGGCTGCGCGCTGATCGGCCTGCGGGTGGCCAGCTACGACTACCCCTCGCGGTTCGTGCACCTGACGGCCGGCGTCGCGCTGCCGCTGGCGCTCGCCGCCCCCGCCGTCTACGTCCTGGGCCGCACCCTGGGCTGAGCGATTCCCGGCCCCGATGCAACCTCATCCGGCCGGTCACGCTCCTTACGGAGGGAGCGTGACCGGCCGGTTCATACCGTCGCACCAGGGGCCCGGTTAGGCTCGGCGTCACACCGAAGCATGGGGGGAAGGGGTTCGATGCGTGCTCTGAGAAGGCTCTTGGTGCTGCTGGTCGTGCTGGCGGCGCTGTTCGTTGCCGCCGACCGACTGGCCGTGAACTTCGCCGAGGACAAGGCCGCCGACAAGATCCGCGGCAGCCTGGGACTCGACGAGACACCACAGGTGTCGATCAAGGGCTTCCCCTTCCTGACCCAGGTCGCGAGCGGCACCCTCACCGAGGTCGACGCCTCGCTCGGCGGCATCGAGGCCGCCGCCGAGGGCCACCGGCTGCGGGTCACGGAGCTGTCGGCCCGGTTCCACGACGTGAAGCTGAGCAGCGACTACACCTCCATCGAAGGCGCGGCCTCCGCGACCGGCGAGGCCCGGATCGGCTATGCCGACCTGACGAAGGCGGCGGGGGACGGCGTGCGCATCTCGTACGGCGGCACGAGCGGCGGCAAGAGCCAGGTAAAGATCTCGCCGGACGTCCCCGTGCTCGACTCCCTCGACGTGGTCGGCACCGTCTCCACGGTGGGCGGCGACACGATACGGCTGCGCGCCGACGAGCTCCCGACGCTGTGCACCGCGATCCCCGGCTGCGAGGACAAGGTGCGGGCCCGCACGGACCACGACTGGAAGCTGAACGACCTGCCGGCGGGGCTGAAGCTGGACCGCGTGACGACCACCCGGGACGGCATAGCGATCTCGGCGAAGGGCACCGACGTCAAGCTGCCGGGCTGACCCGGCGGCCGCCGCCCGGACCACGTTGTCCATCTCCTGAGACAGGGCTGTCCGCACCGCGGCCCGCAGCGGCCGTCCGGCCCACCGCCGGGCGGCCCGCGCACCGCCGCCCCCACCCTCCGCTTCCACATCACGGACACTTGCGTCTCAGCATTCGACACGCCGGTGACACGCCCCGCCGTCCCTCTTTACGATCGGTGGCATGCAGAGCCTGAAGAGCCGTCCCCTCACGCGGGGACAGGCGGATCTCACGAAGCGGCGGGCAGTCGACCTGTGCCGCGTCGCCGCCATGCTCTGTCGCTCTGTCTGACGGGTTTCTGCCACCCGTCCTCCCGGCCGTGAGGCCATTCCGCTTGTCTTCCCGCGCAGCGCCGCGCGCCCTCTGATGCCGCCGCGCGTACCGGCGTACTCCTGCGCAACCGCATCCGAAACTGCCCCGGAGGAGAAAACCATGAGCCGTAGCGACGTCCTCGTCGACGCCGACTGGGTCGAGGCCCACATCGACGACCCCAAGGTGGTCATCGTCGAGGTGGACGAGGACACCTCGGCCTACGACAAGAACCACATCAAGAACGCGGTCCGCATCGACTGGCAGCAGGACCTGCAGGACCCGGTGCGCCGTGACTTCGTCGACCAGGAGGGCTTCGAGAAGCTCCTGTCGGCCAAGGGCATCGCCAACGACGACACCGTCGTCCTCTACGGCGGCAACAACAACTGGTTCGCCTCCTACGCCTACTGGTACTTCAAGCTCTACGGCCACCAGGACGTCAAGCTCCTCGACGGCGGCCGCAAGAAGTGGGAGCTGGACTCCCGCGACCTGGTCGACGGCTCGCAGGTGCCGCAGCGCGCCGCGACCGAGTACAAGGCCAAGCCGCAGGACGCCTCGATCCGCGCCTTCCGCGACGACGTCGTGAACGCGATCGGCAGCAAGAACCTGGTGGACGTCCGCTCCCCCGACGAGTTCAGCGGCAAGCTGCTCGCCCCGGCGCACCTCCCGCAGGAGCAGTCGCAGCGCCCCGGCCACGTGCCGAGCGCCCGCAACATCCCGTGGTCGAAGAACGCCAACGACGACGGCACCTTCAAGTCCGACGAGGAGCTCAAGGCCCTCTACGAGGACGAGCAGGTCGACCTGGCCAAGGACACCATCGCCTACTGCCGCATCGGTGAGCGCTCCGCGCTCACCTGGTTCGTGCTGCACGAGCTCCTGGGCCAGGAGAACGTCAAGAACTACGACGGTTCCTGGACCGAGTACGGCTCGCTCGTCGGCGTGCCGATCGAGCTCGGCGCCAACAAGTAAGCCCCGACCCTCCCCTACCCCTCAAGGAATTCCCATGTGTGGAGCACAGGCCGGCGGCCCCGACGCGTCGACCATCAAGCCCGGTGAGACCACGATCCAGGGCAGCGTGACCAAGGACGGCGAGCCCGTCACCGGTTACGTCCGCCTGCTGGACAGCACCGGCGAGTTCACCGCCGAGGTTCCGACCTCCGCGACCGGACAGTTCCGCTTCTACGCGGCCGAGGGCACCTGGACGCTGCGTGCACTCGTCCCGGGCGGCACCGCCGACCGCACCGTGGTCGCCCAGCAGGGTGGTCTCGCCGAGGTCGCCATCGCTGTCTGACGCCGACCGTCCCGGACGGTCCGCACACGGCCGGAGGGCCGCACCCCAGGGGTTTGGACGCCTTGGCCGGGGTTGCGGCCCTCCGTGCTGCCCGCCCTCCGTACGGCTCGCCGCCACGGAGGGCGCAGCGCTGTTCAGGCCCGCCGGGCAGATCTACCGTGGAGGTATGTCCGTGCAGCGCCGACACCGCAGGTACTACGCCATGATGGCCACCTGCATCGCGCTCTTCGTCCTGGCGTGGGGCGTCGTGCGGCTGTGGTCGATCCCCGCGGCGGTGGCGATGTGCGTCGTCGCCATGGTCATCCCGCCCGTCGCCGCGATCGTGGCCAATCGCAGGGAACCCGACGAGCGCTGGTGGGACGAGTCCGGCGACCCGGAGTCCGACCGCTGGTGGCGCGAGCTGGACGACAAGGACCACCGGTGAGCGCGGCCCGGCCCGCTGGGGCGGACCTCACAGCGCCGCCGCTTCCTGCGGCGACTAGACTCACCTACGGTCCGTAAACCCTCACTCCGTCCGAGGAGCGCGCTCGTGCTTGAGGCATTCTTCACCACCCTGCTCGTCCTGGTCGCCGTCGGCGTCGTCGCCTTCGCGGGTCTGACCTGGAAGAAGCTGTACCAGGGCCAGCGCTGACGCGTACGGACCGAGACTGTCCACCTCCTATAGATCGCCTGAGCTCTCATGATCGAGATCCCGTCCGACCTGAACCCGGCCCTCGTACCGCTGGCCTTCCTCCTGGGCAACTGGGAAGGCGCGGGCGTCGCCGACTTCCCCGGCACCGAGAAGTGCAACTTCGGGCAGGAGGTCAGCTTCACCCACGACGGCCGTGACTTCCTGGAGTACCACTCGCACAGCTGGGTGCTCGACAGCGAGGGCAAGAAGGTCCGCCCGCTGGAGTCCGAGAGCGGCTACTGGCGCGTCGACGCGAACCGCAAGGTCGAGATCGTCATGGTGCGCGACCAGGGCGTCGTCGAGGTCTGGTACGGCGAGCTGGCCGACCAGAAGCCGCAGATCGACCTGGCGACGGACGCCGTGGCCCGTACCGAGGCCTCGGGCCCGTACAGCGGCGGCAAGCGGCTGTACGGCTACGTCAACAGCGACCTGATGTGGGTCGGCGAGAAGGCCACGCCGGACGTCCCGCTGCGCCCGTACATGTCGGCGCACCTGAAGAAGGTCGCGGACGCGAACCTCAAGGAGTGGGCGGAGAGCCTGCCCGAGGACATGCCCGACGGCGTCTCCTTCTTCAACCCCGACGGCACGCCCTACAAGCCGTAACAGCGCGCCGACGGGCGTACCTACACTGGGGGGCGTGGTGACCACCGACTGGCAGAGCGACCTCCGCAAGCGCGGATACCGTCTGACGCCCCAGCGGCAGCTCGTGCTGGAGGCGGTCGACCGGCTGGAGCACGCCACCCCCGACGAGATCCTCACCGAGGTGCGCAAGACGGCGGGCGGCGTCAACATCTCCACGGTCTACCGCACCCTGGAGCTGCTTGAGGAGCTGGGGCTCGTCAGCCACGCCCACCTCGGGCACGGCGCGCCCACGTACCACCTCGCCGACCGGCACCACCACATCCACCTGGTGTGCCGGGACTGCACGGACGTGATCGAGGCCGACCTGTCGGTCGCCGCGCCGTTCCGGGAGACGCTTCAGGAGACGTTCGGGTTCGACACGGACCTGAAGCACTTCGCGATCTTCGGCCGGTGCCGGGAGTGCACCGAGAAGGCGGCCGCCGCCGACGACGAGGCACCGGCGGCGGACTCCGACTGAGCCGCCCGCTCGATCACCGGGACGGATCGTCCGCCCGGTACTACCGGGACGTAGGCTGGGAGTCATGCTGCGTCCCTCAGAAGCCAGCCCCCTGCTGTCGCTGCCCGGTGCCGTCCCCGCCGAGGCCCCCGACGAAGGCGTCGCCGCGCACTACGGCGACCTCTTCCGCGAGCAACGCGCCCTCGCCGACGGCACGGGCTTCGTGGACCTCTCGCACCGCGGCGTGGTCACCGTCTCCGGCGCCGAACGGCTGAGCTGGCTGCACCTGCTGCTCACCCAGCACGTCAGCGAGCTGGCGCCCGGCCACGCCACCGAGGCGCTGATCCTCTCCGCCAACGGCCACATCGAGCACGCGCTCTACCTCGTCGACGACGGCGAGACGACCTGGCTGCACACCGAGCCGGGCACCCAGGAGGCGCTGCTCGCGTACCTGGAGAGCATGAAGTTCTTCTACCGGGTCGAGGTGGCCGACCGGACGGACGAGATCGCCGTCGTGCACCTGCCGGCCGGCTCCATCACCGAGGTGCCGAAGGACGCCGCCGCCGTCCGCGAGACGCCGCACGGCCGCGACCTGTTCCTGCCCCGCGCCTCCCTGGAGGGCTTCGCCGCCGCGCACGGCCCCGCGATCGGCGTGCTGGCCCTGGAGGCGCTGCGCGTCGAGGCGCACCGGCCGCGGCTCGGCCTGGAGACCGACCACCGCACCATCCCGCACGAGCTGGGCTGGATCGGCACGGCCGTGCACCTCCAGAAGGGCTGCTACCGCGGCCAGGAGACCGTCGCCCGCGTCCACAACCTGGGGAAGCCGCCGCGCCGGCTGGTCTTCCTGCACCTGGACGGCAGCGAGGTGAAGCTGCCGGGGCACGGCGCGCCGGTCCGGCTGGCCGCCGACGGCCCCGAGGGGCGCCAGATCGGCTTCGTCACGACCTCGGCCCGCCACTACGAGCTGGGGCCGATCGCACTGGCCCTGGTCAAGCGGAATATCAAGGCGGACGCCGAACTGATGGCGGACAGCACGGCGGCGGCCCAGGAGATCGTGGTCGAGCCGTAGGGGAAGGGCCCGCCGGTCCCGCGTCAGACCTCCAGCAGCACCGTGAACGGGCCGTCGTTCGTCAGCGAGACCTTCATGTCCGCGCCGAACCGGCCCGTTTCCACGTGCGCGCCGAGCGCCCGCAGCTGCGCGACGACCTCGTCGACCAGCGGCTCGGCGACCGGGCCGGGCGCCGCCGCGTTCCAGGTGGGGCGGCGGCCCTTCCGCGCGTCTCCGTAAAGCGTGAACTGGCTGATCACCAGCAGCCCGGCGCCGGTGTCCGAGCAGGACTTCTCACCGTCCAGGATCCGCACCGACCACAGCTTGCGGGCCAGCTGCGCGGCCTTCTCCGGGGTGTCGTCGTGCGTCACCCCGACCAGCACGCACAGCCCCTCCCCCACGATCTCGCCGACCGTCTCGCCGGCCACGTCGACGCGTGCGCCGTTCACCCTCTGCACCACAGCTCGCATACCGCCATGATGCCGGTCGCCACCCCATGCCACCCCGGCGGGTGCGACACGTCCGCACCACCCGGACAGCCCAACCGGGGCGCCCGTCTTACCCCCACACGGACCGTTCGCCCGGCAATGACCCTGCGCGGGCACCTCTCGCAGTGGCACGATGCCTGCACGCGGTGCGCGGGAACCACGTGGCTCCGGTACCGCACCGCACGAGGGGACGGACACGCATGAGCACCGCCGGCACCGGGCAGACATCCTCCGGTTCCGTACCTTTTGCCCGCACATCCGCCCAAGGGGCAGCGGCGGCCTCCGCCAGCGGGTCCCTGCCCCTGCCGACGACGATGTCCACGTCCCGGCCCGAGCCGACGCGCCCGCCCGGGCGCCCGGCGCGGCCCGGCGACCGCACCGAGGATGGCCCCATGCTTCCCGCAGGCCCGGCACAGCCCCGCCCTCCGCTGCAACGCGACCGCTTCCGTCCGGCCCCCCGGCCCGACCTCTCGGGCCGCGGCCTGCCCGAGATCCGCAAGCTGCGCCGGGACGCCCAGCAGGAGGAGGCCGACCTCAGCTACGTACGGCGGCTGCTCCAGGGCCGGATCGACATCCTGCGCGCCGAGGCCGCCCGGCGGGCCGCGCCGCAGACCACGGTCCTGGACCGGCTGCCGGAGATCCTGACGGACGAGCCCTCGCGGCACCGCTCCTCGGCCCGGCACGTGACGGTCGGGACGCCGCACAGCGAGGAATACCGCCGCCTCGCCGAGGACATGCTCGGCGAGGTCGAGCTGTCCGACCTGGGGGCACGCACGGACGCCGAGCTGCGGGAGGCGATGAGCCGGCTGGTCCAGTACGAGCAGCAGGTCTCGCTGCGCCGCCAGTCCCTGCAGCGCACGGCCGACGATTGCAGCGCGGAGATCGCCCGCAGGTACCGTGAAGGGGAAGCACAAGTAGACGACCTGCTCTCCTGACCCGGCGGCCGACCGCCGGCCGGTCCTCGTGGGAGGCGGGTCCGTGACCCCGGAAGGCCCGCGATGACCTCCTCCGCCGACACCCCCGGTGCGATATCCGCGCAGCAGCAGTCCCTCCCGCCCGTGCTCGCCGAGGTCGTCCGCTCCGGCTTCGTCGAGGGCGTGCACCGCGGCTCGCTGGTCGTCCTGGCCGCCGACGGCAGCGTGGACCTGGCCCTGGGCGACGTGACCGCGCCGGTCTTCCCGCGCTCCACGAACAAGCCGATGCAGGCCGCCGCGATCCTCCGCGCGGGCCTGGACCTCTCCGGCGAGCGCCTGGCCCTGGCTGCCGCCAGCCACTCCGGAGAAAGCTTTCACCTCGATCTCGTGCAGAAGATGCTCGCCGAGTACGACCTCGCGCCCGAGCAGCTGCAGACCCCGCCCGACCTGCCGCTCGACCCCACCGAGGCGGAGAACTACCTGGCCGCCGGCAAGGTCCGCGACCCGCTGACCATGAACTGCTCCGGCAAGCACACCGCGATGCTCGCCGCCTGCGCCGCCAACGGCTGGCCCCTGGAGAGCTACCTCGCCCAGGACCACCCGCTCCAGCAGCTGGTCCTGGAGGCCGTACGGGACGCCAGTGGCGAGGCCGTCGACCACATCGGCACCGATGGCTGCGGCGCGCCCCTGATGTCCCTCTCGCTGACCGGCCTGGCCCGCGCGTACCGGCACTTCGTCGTGGCGGCGCCCGGCACGCCCGAGCGCCGGGTGGCCGACGCGATGCGCGCCCACCCCGAGTACGTCGCGGGCAGCCGCCGCCCCGACACCTGGCTGATGCGCGAGGTCCCCGGCGTGCTGTCGAAGATGGGCGCCGAGGCCGTCCAGGCGCTGGCGCTGCCCGACGGCCGCGCGCTCGCCTTCAAGGTCGACGACGGCGCGACCCGCACCCTCGGCCCGATCCTGGCCCGCACGCTGCGCCTGATGGGCGTCGACGCCGAGGTCCTGAACCGGATCGCGGACGTCCCGCTGCTGGGCGGCGCCGCGCGCGTGGGCGAGATCCGGGCGGCGGCGTTCTGAACCGGCGGCGCCGCGGGGCGCGGTAAATCCGGGCGACAACCCGTCAGGACTGTGGCTAGCGTACGAACATGAGCCTTGAGGTGCGCGCCGTCGGCGAGGAGGAGTTCACCGGCTGGCTGGAGGCGGTGGCCACCGGCTTCACCCGGCCGCCGGGCACGGTCACCAAGGAAGAGGTCGAATTCCGCCGCGGCGGCACCGACTTCACCCGCCTCCAAGGCGGTTTCGACGACGGGCGCTGCATCGCGACCTTCCGCAGCTTCGCGCAGGAGCTGACGGTCGTGGGCGGCGCCCGGGTGCCGGCCGACGCCGTGAGCCAGGTGACCGTCTCCCCCACCCACCGCCGCCGCGGCCTGCTCAGCCGGATGATCGAGCGCGACCTGACCGCGGCGCGCGAACGCGGCGACGCGGTGGCCACGTTGATCGCCGCCGAGTACCCGATCTACGGGAGGTACGGCTTCGGGCCCGCCACCCACTTCACCGAGTGGCGCATCGACGTGGCCCGCGCCCGACTCGGCGCCGGGAAGCCGGGCGCCGAGTGCGGCGGCCGGGTGGAGTTCGTGAGCCCCGCTGAGGTGCGCGCCCTCGGCCCGGCCCTGCACGACCGCTTCCGGGCCCGGCAGCACGGCGCGGTCTCGCGCGACGCACGCTGGTGGCAGCTGGCCACCGGCGAGGTCCAGTGGCCGGCCCTGGACTGGAAGGAACCCTTCCACGCCGTGTACCGGTCGGCGGCCGGCGAGGTCGACGGCCTCGTCACGTACTCCTGCGACGAGCGGTGGGAGCAGAAGCAGCCCGAGCAGACCGCCTACGTCAGAAAGCTGATCGCGGTCACTCCGGAGGCCGAGCGCGCCCTGTGGCACTTCCTCTGCTCGATCGACTGGGTGTGGCACGTACGCACCGGGGAGCGTCCCCCGGACGACACCCTGCCGCTGCTGCTCGGCGACCCGCGTGCGGCGAGCATCGAGGAGCACGCCGACTACCTGTGGATCCGGCCGCTGGACGTGGCGCGCCTGCTGACCGCGCGGACGTACGCGGTGCCGGGGTCCCTGGTGCTGGAGGTGACCGACGCGGCCGGGTACGCCGCCGGCCGGTACCGCCTCGACGCCGGCCCCGAGGGCGCCACCTGCACGCCCACCACCCGCTCCGCCGACCTCACCCTCGACGTACGCGAACTGGCCTCGCTGTACCTGGGCGACGAGTCCGCCACGCGGCTCGCGGCGCTCGGGCGGATCCAGGAGGACCGGCCGGGCGCGCTGGCCACGGCGGACGCGCTGCTCCGGGCCGCGCGCCGGCCGTGGTGTCCGGACATGTTCTGAAGCGTCTTGCCGCCGACTCGCCGTTCGCGGCCCTGGCCTGCATAAAGTGGCCAGTGCAAGCGCACACCACGAGAGCAGGAGGCCGACAGCATGAGCGAGACGACCCCAGGCGCGCAGGGGCCCGAGTCGATCGAGCACGCGCACGACCCCGAGGTGCTGCAGCTGGCGGCCAAGATCTTCGACCTGGCCCGGCACGGCGACACCGACACCGTCGCCGCGTACGTCGACGCGGGCGTGCCCGCCAACCTGACCAACGAGAAGGGCGATTCGCTCGTCATGCTGGCCGCGTACCACGGCCACGCCGCGACCGTCGAAGCCCTGCTGCAGCGCGGCGCGGACGCCGACCGGCCCAACGAGCGCGGCCAGACCCCGATCGCGGGCGCCGTCTTCAAGGGCGAGGACGCCGTCGTACGGCTCCTCCTCAGCCACGGCGCCGACCCGCACGCGGGCGCGCCGTCGGCGGTCGACACGGCCCGCATGTTCGAGAAGAAGGAACTGCTGCAGCTCTTCGGCGAGGGCTGAACACGGGCCCGGGACAGGCTCCGGGGGGCTGCGCGAGGTTCCCGGGCCGGGGAAGCGGCCGCCGTCCCGGGGGCCGCGTGCCTCCGGCACGGCGTCCGATCACGATCACGTTCACGATCACGTTCATGTTCACGATCACGCTTGACCTCAAGTTTTGTTGAGGTCCTAGCGTCGTCTCTGCATTCGCCACCACACCTCATTCCAGAGAGGCACCGTCATGTCTGCAGAGACGCTCCACCTCGCCGTCATCGTCGCCAGCACCCGGGAAGGCCGGTTCGCGCCCGTCGTCGCGGACTGGTTCACCGGGCACGCGACGGCCCGGCCGGACCTCGACGTGGACGTCCTGGACCTCGCCGAGATCCAGCCGTACACGCTGCGCGGCGGCCCCGACGCCGAGGCGTTCGCCAAGCGCGTCGACGCGGCGGACGCCTTCGTCGTGATCACCCCGGAGTACAACCACTCCTTCCCCGCCCCGCTCAAGCACGCCATCGACCTGCTGCACGCGGAGTGGCAGGCCAAGCCGGTCGGATTCGTGTCCTACGGCGGGATCTCCGGCGGCCTGCGGGCCGTTGAACAACTGCGCCTGGTCTTCGCCGAGCTGCACGCCACGACCGTCCGCGAGACGGTCAGCCTCCCCATGGCCGGCCAACTCTTCGACGGCCAGGGCCACCTGCTCGCCCCCGAAGGCCCGGACCGCGCGGCCGCCGCCCTCCTGGACCAGCTGACCTGGTGGGCCCACGCCCTCCGCGACGCCCGCCTCACCAGGCCGTACGCGGGCTGAGGGGTCCGGGCAGGGGGCGGAGAGCCGGGGAGGGAGCGGCTAGCGGGGGAGCGGAGAGCCCCGGGGGAGCGGAGAGCGAGAGGAGCCGCTAGCGGTCGTCGGCCGGGAGCACCCGGTCCACCAGGGCGGCGATCAGCCCGTCCGTCTCCCCCTCCGGCACCACGCCCGGCAACGTGAGCTGCTCCAGCATCAGCCCGGTCATCGCGAGGTACATCAGCATCACCGCCGTACGGTCACCCGGCAGACCGCCCTCCTCGTGGAAGCGGAGATCCTCCGCCAGCACGCCCCGCATGGTGGCCGTCAGCTCCGCGCGCAGTTCGGGCCGCCGGGTGGCCTCCAGGCGCAGCTCCAGCATCGCGAGATAGCCGGTGCGGTTCGCGGTCACCCGGCGGTTGATCCAGCCCATCAGCTCGGTCACCAGCTCGCGCCCGTGCGGCGCCTTCATGACCTCGGCGACCTCGTCCGGGTCCGGGGCGATGCGCTGGTGGATCTGCCCGGTGACCTGCGCGAGCAGCGCGTCCCTGCTGGCGAAGTAGTTGGACGCGGTGCCCTTCGGCACGGCCGCCTCCGCGTCCACGGCGCGGAACGTCAGCCCGCGCGCTCCGTCCCGCGCCAGCACCTCGATCGCCGCGTCCACCAGCGCCGTACGCCGCTCCGGATTGCGTACCACCGGCACCCTCCCTTGTTCATCCCCTTGCAACCACTACACCCAACGTACTACAACTAAAGTGCTTCACCCCACTACAAGGGGAGTGGTCGACGGCACCGAGCCGCCGACCGGGAGGGGAACCCCATGCGCTTCGAAAAGCTCGGCATCGCCGTACTCAGCGACGACACGGCCGCCAGCAGCCGCTTCTACACCGAGCACTTCGGCTTCACGCAGATCGTCGACCTCGGCTGGTACGTCAGCCTGCACCACCCCGAACACCCCGCGTACATCCTCGACTTCGTCCAGCGCGGCCACGAGAGCATGCCGCAGAGCTTCCGCACCCAGGACACGGCGGGCCTCTGCCTCGCCTTCCTCGTCACGGACGCGGCCGCCGAAGAGGCCGCCCTGCGCGCCAAGGGCGTACGCATCACCGAACCGCTGCGCGACGAACCCTGGGGCCAGCGCCGCTTCAACGTCGAAAGCCCGGAAGGCATCCTCATCGAAGTCCTGCAGACCATCGAACCGGACCCCGACCGGGTTGCCGCCAACGAGAGTTGAGAGCCCTTCGCCCGGACGGGCCTTCCGCCCCCCGGACCGGGGGTGGCGTACCACCGCTCCAGGCACGGTGCTGGGATGTCGGCATGAAGCTGCTTCTCAGCACCCTGCCCGCGGCCGGTCACGTCAACCCGGCGCTACCGCTGGCCGCCCGCCTCGTCGAGCGCGGCCACGACGTCCTGTGGCACACCGGCGAGGCGTACGCACCGCAGGTGACGGCCACGGGCGCCCGCTTCGCGCCGTACGACCACGCCGCCGACCTGCGCAGACTGCCTGCCGAACCGGACCCGGGCAGCAAGGGCCCGGCGGCCGGCGTCTCCGCCCTGCGCAAGCTGCTCATCGACCGGATGCCCGGCCAACTCGCCGACTACGAGGCGCTGCTCGCGGACTTCCCCGCCGACCTCCTCGTCACCGACATGTGCGCGGTGGGCGCCGCCACGCTGCGCGACAAGGGCGGCCCCGCCTACGCCACGCTCGGCATCAACCCGCTGATGACCACCGACCCCGAGATCCCGTCGTTCACCTCCTCCCGCCCGCCCGCGACCTCGTTCCTGGGACAACTGCCCAACCGGCTGGCCCACTTCCTGACCCGCAAGGTCCTGGATCCCAAGCTGCGGGCCGCGCTCGACGCACACCGCGCCGACCTCGGCCTGCGCCCCTTCCCCCGCGACCGCCTCGCCCTGGAGCTGACCCGCTCCCCGTACCTGCATCTGATGCCGACCACCGAGGCGTTCGAGTTCCCCCGCCGCCGACTCGCCCCGCACATCCGCTTCGTGGGCCCGCTGCTCCCGGCCCCGCCCGCGGACTTCGACGCGCCGGAGTGGTGGGACGAGCTCGCGGCGTACGAGGGCCGCGTCGTCCACGTCACTCAGGGCACGGTCGCCACCGACCCGGCCGCGCTCCTCCGGCCCACCGTGGAGGCGCTGGCGGCGGAGGACGTCCTGGTCATCGCGACCGGCCCGAACCCCGCCGACACCGTGGGCTCTCTCCCGGACAACGTCCGCTGGGCGCCCTTCGTTCCGCACGCCCACCTGCTGCCGCACGTCTCCGTGATGATCACCAACGCGGGCTACAACGGCGTACTGACCGCCCTCGCACACGGCGTCCCGCTGATCTGCGCGGGCCGCAGCGAGGACAAGGCGGCGGTCAGCGCCCGGGTCGCCTGGTCCGGCGCGGGCCTGGACCTGCGCACCGCCCGCCCGACCGTCCCGGCCCTACGACGCGCCGTCCACACCGTCCTCAACACACCCACCTACCGAACCGCCGCCACCCGCATCAGCGAAGACTTCGCCCGACACGACGGACCGAACGAGGCAGCGAAGCTCCTGGAGGGGCTGGCATAGGGGGCGGTGGAGAGGGCGGTTCGGGGGCGCTTGAGAGGGCGGTGTTGAGAGGGCGGTTCGGGGCGGTGGAAGGGGACTCGGGGGGCTCCAGGGGGCGGGGGCAGGGGGGGCACAGGG
>NZ_JOFQ01000001.1 GCF_000718305.1 Streptomyces niger | reverse complement strand
GGAGGGCGTTGGCGCGAGCGACGTCGCCGCCAGCCACCTAGCCACCTACCCCTCCCCAGCCACCCATCCCTCCCCAGCCACCAGCCCCCACCCCGTCATCCCCCTCCCGTCTGCTCACCTCACCGCCCAGGGCGCGTCGTCTCCGTCAGCTCGCCCTCGATGACGGTCACCGCGTTGCCGGTCAGCAGCGTGCGGTCGCCGCGTAGCGCGGTACGCACGAGGCCGGTACGGGCGGAGCCCTGAAGTCCGGTCAGCTCGTCGCGGCCCAGTCGCGCTGACCAGAACGGCGCGAGCGCCGTGTGCGCGCTCCCCGTTACCGGGTCCTCATCGATGCCGACACCAGGGAAGAAGCATCGCGTGACGAAGTCGTAGTCGCCGTTGGGGTGGTCGGCGCGCGCGGTCGCGATCACGCCCCGGTTCGAGCAGTGCACCAGCGCCGCGAGGTCGGGTGACAGTTCGCGTACGGTCCGCTCGTCCGCCACTTCCACGAGCAGGTCTCCCACCTGCGGGCCCGTCTCGTACGTGGAGATCGGCTCGGTGCCGAGCGCCGCGGCCAGCCCCTCCGGTGCCGGTACCGCGGTGAGCGGCGCGGTGGGGAAGTTCATCCGGATCGATCCGTCGTCGGACGCCTCGGTGGTGAGTACGCCGCTGCGGGTGGCGAAGCGGACCGTGCCGGTGGCGATGCCGGCGGAGTGCAGGACGTGCGCGGTGGCGAGCGTGGCGTGGCCGCACATGGTGACCTCGGCGGCGGGGGTGAGCCAACGCAGTGCCCAGTCCGCTTCGTCGCTGTCCGGAAGCGGCAGCGCGAACGCGGTCTCCGAGAGGTTCACCTGGGCGGCCATCTGCTGCAGCCAGGACTGCTCGGGATACGACGGGCCGTCCAGCGGGATGACTCCTGCCGGGTTGCCGCCGAAGGGATGGGTGGTGAAGGCGTTGACGATATGGATCTTCATGGCCCGAGCGTAAGCAGTTCGCTTCATCGCTCGCGAGTGCCAATCCGAAAAGATTGGACTGATCCACTTGCTATTGGATCGGTTGCAGGCCCCCTGGGTCATCGATGTGGCCACCTCGCAGAGTCCACCTCGGCCCACCTTTCCTGCCGGTGCTTGCTCGCCGAACGCTCCCGATATATCGTTGAAGCATCGCGACAGATCAAAGATAGGAGTGACGTGAAGATGCGTACCCATGGAAACGAACACTGGGGTCCCGGGCGTCGAGGTGGCGGCCGGGGCGAGTACGAGGGGCGGCGGGCCGCGTTCGGGCCTTTCGGGCCGCCCTTCGGTGGGCCTCCGTTCGGCGGCGGCCGAGGTCGGGGAGGTCCGCGCGGTCGTGCGCGGCGTGGCGACGTACGCGCCTCGATCCTGGCGCTGCTCAAGGATCGGCCCATGCACGGTTACGAGATGATCCAGGAGATCGCCGAGCGCAGCGGTGGCGCGTGGAAGCCGAGCCCCGGCTCGGTCTACCCGACGCTGCAGCTGCTGGAGGACGAGGGGCTGATCGCCAGCCGGAGCGAGGGTGGCAAGAAGCTGTTCGAGCTCACCGATGAGGGACGTACGGAGGCGGAGGGCGGCTCGGATGCTCCCTGGGAGGACGCCGGGCGCGGCGTCGACTGGGAGGCGATGAGTGAGATCCGCAAGGCCGGCGGTGGCCTCGTCGAAGCGTTCCGGCAGGTGTGGGCGACCGGTACGCCCGAGCAGCGCGAGAAGGCGATCTCGGTGGTCAATCGGGCGCGGAAGGAGCTCTATCTGATCCTCGCCGAGGATGAGTGAGCCAAGTGCCCCCAAGTGAAAGCGAGGGCCGTGGTCGGGACGATGCCCGATCGCGGCCCTCGTGCACTCGGTCCACCGGTCGATCGCTGTGCGGGTCGAGCGGATCGAGCGGATCGAGTAGATCGGGTGGATCGGGTGGATCAGGCTCATGGGCGGATCGGGTGGGTCGGGCCGATCGGCTGTGATCAACAGGTGGACCGGTGCGTCGGTCAAGCGACGAGCGCCGCAAGCCTGCCGAGCGACTCTTCGAGCGCCGACTTCGCCGAATCCTTGAGCTTGCCGGCCATCAACGAGACGGCCGCGCCGGTGAACGACCCGTCGATCCGAACGGTCGTCGCCTCGATCACTGCCCTCTTCCCTTCTGTCTCCCCTTCTGTCCTGCTTGCGACTGTTCTCCTACCCCCGGCAGTGGAAGTCTCCGCGGCGGGGGCCTCTGTGGTGGAGGTTTCCTCCGCGCCGGCCGGCACGAGGGCGTACCGCATACGGAGACTGACGCCCATCGGGCCCTTGCCCTCGATATCGAGCAGACGCGCCGGCTCCACGGCGCGCACTGTCCAGCTCACCTCGGCGGGAAAGCCCATGAGCTTCATGTTCTCCGAGTAGGCGGCGCCGGGTTCCAGCGTCGCCGGGCCTCCTTGGGGGAAGCTGGTATGAGTGGCGTTCCACTGGTCGTAGGTGTCGAAGTCGGTCACGTGGCGCCATATCTCTTCCGCTGGCGCTGCGATGCGGGCCTGGGCGGTGACGTCGGCCATGTGGGCACCCTTCGGTGAGGCCTGCTGGGTCGTCCTTGTCGGGGACGACCCTGACGGGAGCCAGACGGCCGTGCGTCCGGCCGAGCTCCCACTCCGCTGGTGCCGCGGAAGGTAGCCGCTGGTGACGCAAGGTTCAAGCCTGATGGCCCGTCAGGTTACGCATGGTGTGCCTCGGTGTGGTGTGCCTCGGCGTGGAGCGCGTCGGTATAGCGCGTACCGGTACGGAGTGCACCGGTACGGAGCGCACCGGCATGTCGCGACGGCCGGTGGGCTCCTCAGAGGGCTCCGTGCTCCGGGCTCCCGGCCCCCGTGTACGTGCCGGGCATATCCTCCGTAGGGATGAGATTTCGTTCCCAGGTGCCCAACCATGGTGGGATGCGCAAATGCTCCCTGCCGCGGATGTTCCGGTAGCAAGAGCCTGGTGGGGTGGGTACTGTGCAAAACCGTACTGCGTACAACAGCGGAGCGGGTCCGTCTCCGGAGGACCTCGACGCTCGTCTGACTGTCGAGCTCGCGTCGGTGCTCTCAGCTGCCCGCAGGCGGGCCACGCGCGATGGCGACCGACAAGTGGACACCGCCCACCTGCTGCACGGGCTGCTCGAATCCGACCCTGCCGTGCGTGAGGTGGTCGACCCCGAAGGCGACAGGACCGCGCGACTGCTGGGCTACCTGGTGCAGCGCAGCATCGGTTACGGCTTGCAGTGGCACGGCACCGTGGAGGACTCCGGCGCCGTGCCGATGGTTGCGGAGGGCGGAGTTCCGGGCTGGTCGCCGGCCGCGGCTGCCGCCATGGACGGCGCATTGGACCGTGCGCACGCCCGTTACGCAGTGCGCGCCGAGTGTCTCGATCTCCTCGCCGCGCTCGTCGACGACTCCGAATGCCGGGCCGTCGAAGTGCTGCGCCGCGCCTCTGTCGATACGGGGCTCCTCGCAGCCCGGCTGGACCGGCAGACCCAGGAAGTGGTGGCGGACGAGGTGTAGCCGCGCGCTCCCTTCCCGCAGCTCAGTGCGATAGTGGCCGGCCTGCTGTGCGCCATGTGGTGCCCGAGCTCGCTATGTCGCAGCAAGCCCTGATTTCTCCCCCTGCCCCTCGCTGCGACAGGGGTATCTTTGATGACGCTGCTGACCTCTCCTGTCATGATGTCCGGATGCACGAGACGTCGGGGACGGAAACGAGCCAGAGTGGCCGGTCGAGAGGGTTCGGTCTCGGCCTCGCCCTCCTGTCGGCCTTGGCCTTCGGGGGATCGGGTGTGGCCGCGAAACCATTGATCGTGGCCGGTCTGGATCCGCTGCACGTCACCTGGTTGCGGAGCGCGGGCGCTGCACTCGTCATGTTGCCGGTCGCCTGGCGGCACCGCGCCCTGCTGCTGCGACGTCCCGCGCTGCTCCTGGGCTTCGGCCTGCTCGCCGTGGCGGGCGTCCAGGCGTGCTACTTCGCCGCGCTGTCCCGTATCCCGGTCGGTGTCGCGCTGCTCATCGAGTACCTCGCACCCGCCCTCGTTCTCGGCTGGGTGCGCTTTGTGCAGCGTCGCCCCGTCAGCCGCGCCGCCGCGGTCGGGGCGGTCCTCGCCGTCGGTGGTCTGGCCTGTGTCGTCGAGGTGTGGGCGGGGCTGAGCTTCGATGTGCTCGGACTGGCGCTCGCGCTCGGCGCGGCCTGCTGCCAGGTGGGGTACTTCGTCCTCTCCGATCGCGGCGGTGACGACGAGGACGCCGTCCACCCGCTCGGTGTGATCGCGTACGGACTGTTCTTCGGTGCGCTCCTCCTGACCCTGGTGGCGCGGCCCTGGAACATGGACTGGTCGGTGCTTGCGGGCAGCGCGAACATGCATGGCACGGCCGTTCCCGCCGTGCTGCTTCTCGCCTGGCTGGTGCTGCTGGCGACGGTGCTGGCCTACCTCACCGGCGTGATCTCCGTACGCCGGCTGTCGCCCCAGGTCGCGGGTGTCGTTGCCTGCCTGGAGGCGGTGATCGCGACCGTGCTGGCCTGGGTGCTGCTCGGCGAGCACCTGTCCGCGCCGCAGGTCATCGGCGGCGCGGTGGTACTCATCGGCGCGTTCATCGCACAGTCCAGCACGCCCAAAGCGCCCCGGGATGTGGCCTCGGGCGGCACCGGTGACGAGACGCATGCGAAGGCCACGCTGCCGGCCGGAAGGACCGGCAGGTAAAGACCGCTGATCGGTCGTCGCGACGCTCGGTGCTGGTCCTGCCGCTGAACGTGGCGTATCGCGTACGGCAATTCCTGTGGCGGGCCCCGAGGGTAGACGGGCATGGCCGACCTCAGAGGTTCTGCAGGTAGGCGGGGGCAGCGATGCCGGGGGCCAGGTCGTCGGAGGGTATGGGCGCGCCGTACGTCGGGGTCACCGGGACGACACCGCTCCAGTGCGGGAGCGAAAGGTCCTCGGGGTCGTCGTTCGGCCCGCCGGTACGGATCTTGGCCGACACCTCCGTCAGGTCGAGCCGGATGACTGCCGTGGCGGCCAGTTCCTTGGTGTTGCCGGGACGGGAGTCGGCGGCGCGGCCGGGGACGACGTGATCCACCAGTGCGTCGAGTGCTGCGGTCTTTTCCTCGGGGTCGGTGACCTGGTGGGCGGTGCCGTGGACCACGACGCTGCGGTAGTTGATGGAGTGGTGGAACGCGGAGCGGGCGAGGACCAGTCCGTCAACGTGGGTGACCGTCACGCACACCGCCAGACCCGGGTCCTTCTCACCGGCCATCCGCAACGGCCGCGAGCCCGTGGAGCCGTGGAGGTAAAGCCGGTTGCCGACCCTGCCGTAGAGGGTGGGGAGCACGACCGGGGCACCGTCGCGGACGAAGCCGAGGTGGCAGACGTACCCGGCGTCGAGGATCGAGTGCACGGTGTCGTGGTCGTACGCGGCGCGGTTGGCGGATCGGGTCGGGACCGTGCGCTCGCCCGGGGCGTAGGTGGCGGGGGACTCCGGGGACTCTGCGCCGGCTTCGGTCGTTGTGGCGGATGCGGGCTCAGGCATCTTGCGAACTCCATTGCACTAGTGCATAATCATGTTTGTGCTAGGAGAGTATCGGATCGAAGGGCGGCGCGCATCGGAAATTGCCGCCAGCGTCGAGCGAGCCATCGGTGCGGGCGAGCTCCAACCAGGTGAAGTCCTCCCGCCCATGCGGGAGTTGGCTGTCTATCTAGAGGTGAATCCCAACACGGTCGCGTCCGCCTATCGGACACTGCGCGACCGCGGAGTGGTCGAAACCGCCGGGCGACGCGGTACTCGCGTGCGGCCACGCCCCACCAGTACGCCGCGCGAGGCACTGCGGGTCGACGTTCCGCCGGGCGTGCGAAATGTCTCCGACGGCAATCCCGACCCCGAGCTGCTTCCGGCGCTCGGCCCGGCACTCGCCGCCGCGGCCGACCGTGCCGCCGCTCGCCCGACGCTGTACGGCGCGCCGTTGGTGGACGAGGAGCTGGCCGAGCTGGCCCGAGCCGCTTTCGACGCCGACGGGGTGCCGGCCGGCCCGGTCACCCTCACCTCCGGCTCGCTCGACGCCATCGAGCGCGTCCTCGCCGCCCACCTCCGTCCGGGCGACGCGGTGGCGGTCGAGGATCCGGGCTGGGGGAGCCTGTTGGACCTCATCCCGGCACTCGGGTTGCGTCCCGTTCCGGTGGGAGTCGACCAGGACGGACCGCTGCCGACCGAGCTGGAGCGCGCGCTGGCGCTCGGAGTGCGAGCGGCGATCGTCACGGACCGGGCGCAGAATCCGACCGGCGCGGCGGTGAGTGCGACGCGCGCCGAGGAGCTTCGCTCGCTGCTGGCCGAACACCCGACGGTCGTGCTGGTCGAGGATGACCACAGTCATGGTCTCGTCGACGTCCCCCTGACCCCTCTGGCCGGGGTGACGGATCACTGGGTGCTGATCCGGTCCACGGCCAAAGCCTACGGCCCGGACCTGCGACTGGCGGTGGTCACCGGCGACACGCTCACCGTCGACCGAGTGGGTGGACGGCAGCGGCTCGGACCCGGCTGGGTGAGCCATCTGCTGCAGGACACGGTGGCCCACCTCTGGCAGACGGGAGCCGTGGACCCGGACGAGGTCGCCAAGTCCTATGGGCGGCGCCGCGACGACCTGATACGAGCCCTGGCCGAGCGGGGTGTCCAGGCGCACGGCCGGAGCGGGATGAACGTCTGGGTGCCGGTCCCGGACGAGACGGGCGCGGTGTCACGACTGCTGCATGCCGGCTGGGCGGTGGCCCCTGGAGCCCGGTTCCGGATGGATTCCCCGCCCGGCATACGCATCACGGTGTCCAGCCTCTCCCACGAGGACATCGAACCGCTCGCCACAGCCGTGGCCGCGGCCTGCCTACCGGGGGAGGCCCGGCGCTACGGCTGACAAGTCGGTGGCGCGCAAGGGGGAGAGCGCTGGGGACCGCCCGACCGTTCGATGTGGTCGACAGTCGATAGCAGGAAGCAATGAGGGGGAAACGGTGTGGCCCGATGGGTGGTCGGAAGAGGGAAAGAGAACGTCCGCGGAACGGGGAAAGGGAACGTCCGCGGAAGAGGAGAAGGGAACGTTCTCGGAAGAGGGAAAGGGAACGTCCGTCGACGACTCGTGGAGTATCGGTGAGCTCGCCGAGCGGGCGGGCGTCACCGTCAAGACTGTTCGCTTCTACTCCGACCGCGGGCTGTTGCCCGAAGCTCGACGCAGTGCCGGGGGACATCGTCGGTACGGCGCGGAAGCGCTCGACCGGCTTCGGTTGATCCGATCCCTTCGCGCGCTCGACCTCCCGGTTCCCGACGTTGGCCGAGTTCTCGACCAGGAGGAGGCGCTGGAGGGCGTCATCGCGGGGCAGCTGCGGGAGCTCGGTTCGCGGATGGCCGCACTGCGGTGGCGGGAGGCTGCCCTCCAGTTGCTGCGGGACGCCGCGCCCGAGGAGCGGGCCGATCGGTTGCGGCTGATCGGTGCGGTGACCACGGCATCCGCGCCGCCCTCCACGGCGGTCATGGCGCGCTTCTGGCGGGGACTGCTGCCCGCGCGACTTCCGACGAGGCTGAGGTCCGCGATGGTGGAGGCGGCGGTACCGCAGCCGCCGGGGGACCCGACGCCGGCGCAGGTGCTGGCCTTCGCCCGGCTGCATGCCATCGCCTCCGACGTCCGGCTCGCCGCCGAACTCTGCCCGCGCGACGGGTCATCGGCCGCGGAAGACTACCGCCCGGCCGTGCTGTACGACGGGCTCGGCGAGGCGTATGCGCTGGCCTCGGCGGATGTGCGGGCCCGACGGACGCCGCGCGAGGGCGAGGCGCTGGACTGCTTCGTCGCCGCGCACGCCCGGTCGCTCGGAATGCGGGACACGCCTGTGTTCCGGCGCCGGCTCAGCGAGCGACTCGAGCGCGGAGCCCATCCCCGGATGGGGCGTTACTGGCGACTGGTCGCCGAGGTGACAAGCCGGGAGCCGGGTTCGCAGGAACCGAACCTCGGCACCACGGACGACTGGTTGCGAGCGGCCTTGGATGCGCAGATATCCCGGCTGGTGGGTTGACCTGCCCATTGAACTGTCCATTGACCTGACCGTTGATCTGTCCCCTCGCCCGAGGCGCTGGGCAAGGGGCGGGGTGACCAGCCCAGCGGGCTCGAGCCGACCCGAACCGCGCCTACGGCCTGGTCACTGAGCGGCACAAGGCCCGGCCGCGGCCCCGGGGCCCCGGAGGCCGGCCTTGGCGGGAGGTCAGGAGCGGGGTGATCGGGGACGGGGTGATCGGGGACGGCTTTGGGTGAGGGCCGCGCCGGCCAGGACTATCAGGGCGCCTACCGGGGTGTTCCAGCCGAGGTGTTCGCCCAGGACGGCGACCCCGGCGGTGGTGGCGATGACCGGGATGAAGTAGGTGACCATCTGTGCGGTGGTGGGGCCGACCTCGGCCACCAGGCCGTATTGGAGGAGGAAGGCGAAGCCGGTGCCGAGGGCGCCGAGGGCGACGATCGCGAGCAGGGGGACGACGGGGAATGAGGGTGGGAACGAGGTGAAAAGCGGGGTGACCACGGCGAGCTGCAGTGTGGCGAGCAGCAGTTGGGCGCTCGACATCGAGAGGCTGGAGTCCTTGGAACCGGCGAGGGTGCGACGGACGTAGATCCAGCCGATCGGATAGCAGAGCGAGGCGCCCAGGGCCATGACCGTGCCCAAGGGGTCCGTACCGGAGAAACCTTGCCAGGCGCCGAGGACGGTCAGTACGCCGAGGAAGCCGAGGCCCAGGCCCGCGACGCGGCGGCGGGTGGGGCGGTCCTCGGACAGTGCCACGACGGAGAGGGCCATGCCCCACAGCGGGGAGGTGGCGTTGCAGATGCCGGCCAGAGTGGAGGGGATGGTCAGTTCGGAGTAGGCGAAGAGCGAGAAGGGCAGCGCGTTGAGGAACAGGGCTGCCACCGCCAGGTGAGCCCAGGTGCGTCGGCCTCGGGGCAGTCGCTGCCGCTTGGCGATGAGCACGGCGGCGAGTACGGCCGTCCCGAAGATCATGCGGCCGAGCGTGACCTGGAGCGGGGCGTATCCCTGTGTGCCGACCTTGATGAAGAGGAAGCTGAATCCCCAGATCAGGGCCAGCACGGCGAAGCGAATGCGCCAGTCGAGAGCGGGACGAGGAGCGGTGCGGGGAGAGGCCCGCAGGGTGTCGCCTCTGCCGGGAGCGGGAGCGGGAGCGGGAGCGGGTGCGGGTGCGGGAGCGGGAACGGGAGTGGGTGCGGAAGCCGGAGCGGTGGCGGAGGTCGGGCGGGGTGACGAGGAGGTGGCGGCGGTGCTCATGGCGTCAACGATCGCGTGCGGTCATCGCGTAGCACAAGTGAGATTTTGTGCGCCCCACCGCTTAGCATCGCTTATATGTTGAACATGGAGAGGCTGCGGACGCTCAGCGCCGTGGCGCGGCACGGTTCGGTACGCGCGGCGGCCGAAGGGCTGCACGTCACCACCTCCGCCGTCTCGCAGCAGCTGGCCAAGCTGGAGCGGGAAACGGGCCAGCAACTGCTGGTCAAGAATGGGCGTGGGGTACGTCTGACCGATGCGGGCCGGCTACTCGCCGGCCACGCGGCACGCATCCTCTCGCAGGTCGAGCTGGCCGAGGCCGAGCTGGAGGCGCACCGCGGGCAGGCGGTGGGGGAGCTGCGGATGGGAGCCTTCCCCACGGCGGCGCGTGGCCTCTTCCCGGACGCGCTAGCTGCGCTGATCGTTGATCATCCGCAGCTGCGGGCGCGGCTGTGGGAGATGGAGCCGGGCGACTCGGTGCGGGCGGTGGTACGGGGCGACATCGACCTGGGTGTCGTACTGGACTGGTACAACCGGCCGTTGTCGCTGCCCGAGGGGCTGGCGAAGGCGCCGCTGCTGGACGACCCGGCGGATGTCGCCATGCCGTCGGATCACCGGTTGGCGGGACGGCGGACAGTGGAGCTGGAGGACTTCGCGGACGATGCGTGGATCTCCTGGCCGCAGGGGGAGTTCTGCCATGACTGGCTGATGTTCACGCTGCGGAGCAAGGGGATCGAGCCGCGGATCGCGCACATGGCCGAGGAGCACGGCACGCAGCTCGCGCTGATCGCCCGGGGGCTCGGGGTGGCGGTGGCGCCGCGGCTCGGGAGGGGGCCGGTTCCCGAGGGCGTCAGCGTGGTGCCCGTACGGCATCCGATGCGGCGGCATGTGTATGCGATCTGGCGCGCCGACGCGGATCGCCGCCCGTCGATCCGTGCGGCGGTCGGCGCATTGCGCGAAGTGGGGCGAGTGCTGGAGGTGTGAGGCGCGGGCGGGTGACGGGGGCGGAGGGGGCGAGGCGCGCGGTGCTGAGGAGCGGGGTGCTGAGGCGCGCGGCGCTGAGGAGCGGGCAGCCCGGGGCCAGGCGTCGCCGCCGGGCCGCCGGGGCCTCGCGCTCTCCGTAGCCGCCGGGCCGCCGGGCCGCCGGGCCCTCACGTTCTCCGTCGCCGTTCGGTCGCTGGGGCGGGCTCGCGCTCTCTTGCCGGTCGAGCGCCTGGGCCTCGCTTCCTCCTCGCTCGCCCGAACGGCGGGTTCTGCTTTCTCCTCGCCGCCCGACCGGCGAGGCCTTGCTGTCCGGGTGCCCCGGCCTCTCCCCACGCCGCCCTCCGCCCCTGCACCGCCTGGCAGCCGCCTTACGCCCGACATCCGCCTTACGCCCCGGCGCCGTCTGGTACATGGCCACTGGGACGAAGAAAGGTCGGGGCCGGGACCGGAGTTGGGGCGGGGGCGGGTTGGGTCAGTTCGCGGGGACGATGCCGCGGATGAGGCCCAGGGCCATCAGGTCCTGGGGGCGTAAGTGGAGTTGGTCAGCGGTTCGGGGGACGTCGGCGGGGGTGCGTTTGAGGATGGCGGTGGCCAATTCCGGGGCGATGACGGAGAAGTAGCTGTCCGGGGTCGCCCACAGGCGGCCCGGCGCGGCCAGTGCGAGCGCTCCGCCCGAGCCGCCCTCGCCGATGAGGAGCGAGGTCAGCGGTGTGCGGGCGTCGGCCATCGCCGTGAAGAGGTCCGCGATGGCCGCACCGGCGCCGGACTGTTCGGCCGCCGCGTCGTTGGCCGCGCCCGGGGTGTCCACGAGGGTGAGGACGGGGATGCCGAGCCGGTCGGCGAGGCGTACGAGCCGGGCCGCGGTGCGGAAGCCGGCCGGGCGGGTGGCCGTACCGCACTGTGCCGCGTACGCCACCGTACGGCCTGCCCGGTGGCCGAATCCGCAGCGCATGCCGTCGTCCACGCCACCGCACCGGTCGCCGCTGATCTCCTCGCGCCAGTCGAAGTACGTGTCCAGGTACGCGTCGGCGCGCGGGCGGGTGGGGGCGCGGGTCCGCCGTACCGCGCTCCAGCCGGATTCCGGCAGGTCACCCGTGCCCTGTGCCGTCGGTACCGGTGCCGCTTCCTCGTCCGTGGTGGCCAGCAGCCGGAGCCAACGGGCGAGGGTGGCCCGCAGCCCCTCGGGTGGTACGACCGCGTCGACGTGTCCCGTGGCCAGTTGACCTTCGGCGGTGTACGCGGACGGATCGGCGTCGGCGGGTCGTACGCGGGAGCCGGCGAAGCCGACCTGCGCGCCTGGCAGGGCGAGGACGACGTCCGCGCCCGCGCCGAGCGTCGCCCAGCCGCCGCCGGTCGTCGGGTCGCGCAGCACTGCGACCTGCGGGAGGCCGGCGGCGCGGTTGAGCGCGGACTGCCCGGCGATGCGCTGCAGTTGGGTGAGGGCGAGCATGCCCTCCTGCATGCGGCTGCCGCCGGTGGCGATCAGGGAGACGACCGGGAGACGGAGTTCGCGGGCCCGAGTGTAGGCGGCTTCGAGGCGGTCGCCGGTGTGCCGGCCGAGGGAGCCGCCGAGGTAGCGGAACTCGAAGGAGATGACGACGGCGCGGGTGCCGCCGAAGTCGGCGGTGCCGCAGACGACGGACTCCCGCTCGCCGGTCGTCTCGGTGGCACGGGTTCGCGCGGCGCCGTAGCCGTCCCAGCGGAGGGGACCGTCGTCGGGGGTGGGCTGCCTCCCTGACATCACATCCTGGTCAGGGGTGGGTTCCGTTCCCGAGATGGGCCCCGTCTCAGGAGTAAGGGGCTGCACCGATGTGGGTGCCTGTGCCGGTGCGGGGTCCTGTGCGGAGTGCTCTCGCGATGTGGGCTCCCGCTCGGGCGGGCCGTGGGCCGGCCGCGACGGAGCGGAGGGCGACACCGGGGTGGCCGACCCGCGCTCCGTGCCGGTCGGCGCCGCCGCCGGAGCGGCGGGTACGGCTGGCTCCGAGCCGGGGAACGGCCGGAAGGTGCCCTCGTCCGTCAGGCGGGCCAGCACCTCCCGCGCGGACAACCAGGCCGCGGGTGCGCCCGCGGACTTCGACGGGTCCGCGGACTTTGATGGGTCCGCGGACTTTGATGGGTCCGCGGGCGGCGCGTCCGCAGACTTCGGGCCTGCGGACGCGCCGCCCGCGGGACCCCCGCCGCCCATACCCTCAGCGCCGCTCATGCTCTCAGCGTGGTCCATGCCCCCGGCGCCGCCCATGCCGTCCTCGTTCGTGTGGTTACGCATGGAGGCCCCGCTTGAGGATCTTGCCCATGTCGTTGCGCGGCAGGGCGTCGAGGAAGTGGACGACGCGTGGGCGCTTGTGGGGCGCGAGCTGGGCGGCGACGTGGTCGATGAGTTCCTGGGGCGACGGTGCGGCACCACCGTTCTCATCCGGTGCGGGGACGATCCAGGCCACGATGCGCTCCCCGAGGTCCTCGTCCGGCTCGCCGGTGACCGCGGCCTCGGCGACGCCGGGGTGCTCCAGCAGCGAGTTCTCGATCTCGCCCGCGCCGATCTTGTAGCCGCCGCTCTTGATCAGGTCGGTGGCCTTGCGGCCGACGATCCGGTACCGGCCGCCCGCGTCCCGGGTGGCCATGTCCCCCGTACGGAACCAGCCGCCGTCGAACGCCTCGGCCGTCGCGTCCGGCCGGTTCAAATACTCCACGAAGAGGTTCGGGCCGCGTACCTGGATCTCGCCGACCGTCTCGCCGTCGCTCTCCTCGATGACCGTGCCGGACTCGTCGACCAGCCGCGCATGGACACCCGGCAGCGGCACCCCGACCGTCCCCGGCGCGCCCGTGTCGTCGGCGCGGACCGCGGTGTTCATGAGCGTCTCGGTCATGCCGTACCGCTCGACGACCCGCGCGCCGGTCGCCGCCATGATCTTCTGATGGTCCGTGAGCGGCAGCGCTGCCGAGCCGGAGACCAGCAGCCGCGCCCCGCCCAGCGCCTTGGCGAGCGCCGGGTTGTCACCCGCCTCGGCGGCCAGCCGGTGGTACATGGTCGGCACGCCGAAGAGCATCGTGCCGGCACCGGCCAGTTCGCGCGCCACGCCTTCGGTGGAGAAGCGGCCGAGGTGGTGCACGGTGCCGCCGCGGCGCAGCGGACCGAGGATCCCGAGGATCAGGCCGTGGACGTGGAACAGCGGCAGGCCGTGGACGAGTACGTCGTCAGCGGTCCACTGCCATGCCTCCTCCAGTGCGTCCAGCGTGGACGCGATCGCACGCCGGGGGATCACCACACCCTTGGGGCGGCCCGTCGTGCCGGAGGTGTACACGATGACGGCGGGGGCCTCGGCACCCGGTTCCGGAGGCAGCTCGACCGGTCCGGCGGTCGTCCAACGGGGTTCGCTGCCCTCGGCCGTCGCGCCCGATTCCGTCCCTTCGTACCCCTCGTGCCCCTCGTGCCTCTCGTGCGGGTCGACGTCGATGCGGGGGAGTGCGGCGAGGGGGCCGGGGAGTTCGGTGCTCGGTTCGGTCAGGACGAGCGTGGGCGCGCTGTCGGACACGATGTGCGCCAGTTCGCTCTCGCCGATCTTCGGGTTGACCGGTACGGCCGGGATTCCGGCGAGCAGCGCGGCGACCACCGCGACCGACGTCTCCAGCGTCGGCGTCGCCCACACCGCGACCCGTCGCTCCGCACCGATCCGCTCGGCGAGCGTGCCGGCGGCAGCGGCGAGCTGCCCGTAGGTCAGCGCGCGGTCCTGGAAACGCAGTGCGGTACGGGAGGACGCCGTACGCAGCGCCGGGAAAAGCTCGTTCACCGAAACTCCTTCGTTCTCTTGCTGTGTGCGTACCCATTCCTGGATACCCGAGGTCCCTGTGGGTCCGTGGAGTGGGTCTATGGACCTACGGACCTACGGACCTACGGACTCGTGGAACTGTGGAACTGTGGCTCTATGAGCCTGTGGACTACGGGCCTGTGAACTTGTGAACTTGTGATCTATGGGCTTGGGAGGGCCCTGCGGGCTCAGCCGAAGCCCGGTACGACCAGCGCGAGCCAGACCAGCGCCGGAACGGCCACGACCACGAGGGCTCCGTATACCATCAACTGCCGGAAGAAACCGTCCCGGTCGACATTCTTGGCGTTCGCCAACACGAGTGCGCCGTTCGTGGAGAACGGACTCACGTCGACCACGGTGGCGGACACCGCGAGCGCCGCGACCATGCCCACCGCCCCGATCGAGCCCTGCGCCAGGAACGGTACGGCCAGTGGGATCAGGGCTCCGATGATGCCGACCGAGGAGGCGAACGCGGAGACCAGCGCGCCGATGTAACACAACAGCAGCGCGGCGAGCAGCGGTATGCCGATACCCCCCACGGCGTGGCCCGCCCAGGTGATGGTGCCCATCTCGTCCAGGACCCCGACGTAGGTGAGGACGCCGCAGATCAGCAGCACGGTGGGCCAGGTGATTTCCGAGACCGCGGCCTTGCTGTCCTGCGGCCATACGGCGCTGAGGGCGGCGGCGAGGGTGATCGCCGTCAGGCCGGCGTCCAGGTCCAGGACGAGGACCGCCACGACCAGCGCCAGCAGGGCGAAGAGGGTCGCGATACGGGCCGGGGTGAGGGAGAGGGCACCCGCCGCCGCGTCCGTCCGGGCGTCACCACTCGTACGTGGGCCGGCGTCGACGTCCCCCTTCGGCGTCGCGCGCTTCGGCTCGCTCCCGACCGTCGACTTCGACGTGCTGTCGGCACTCGTCCGTGTGGTGTTCTCGGTGCGGCTGTCGGCACCTCTGAGCGTGGTGTCTTCCGTAGAGCCGGTGCCACCCGTCCGGGGGAGTCGGAGTCCGCCGAGAGCGACGAAGAGGGCTGCCGCGATGACGAGGTTGACGACCAGGCTGGCGGTGAAGAGCGCGAGTGGGCTGCCGGGCAGGTGCTCGCGCGCGACGATGCCGTTGACCGTCGAGCCGTAGATGCTGATCGGCGAGAACCCGCCGGCCTGCGCGCCGTGCACCACCAGCGCGCCCATCAGCAGTGGACTGATGCCGTACTGGGCCGCGAAGCCGAGCGCGAGCGGCGCGACGATGGCCACCGCCGCCGGGCTGACCGCGCCGATCGCGGTGAGGGTGCCGGTGACCGCGAACATCACCCACGGGATCAGTGCCACCCGGCCGCCGACCAGGCGTACCGAGGCGTGCACCAGCCAGTCGGTGGTGCCGTTGGCGCGGGCGATGGCGAACAGGTACGTCACGCCGACCAGGACCACGAACAGGTCGCCGGGGAAGCCGGCGAAGATGTCGTCCGCGCTCATGCCCGCGACCAGGGTGCCCACGCCGAAGGCGGCGGCGAAGGCCAGCGCGCCCATGTTGATGGACCGGGTCGTGGCCAGCACGAAAACCACGGCGAGCACGAGGATCGAGATCACTTCGGGTGACATCTGCGGCTCCGTTCGTGGCCGGCCTGAGCGGCTCGACGTGTGGCCTGGCCGGCTTGGGGGTGAGGTGGTGGGGATGAGGGGGTGGTGGGGATGAGGTGGTGGGGGCGAAGGGGGGAGACGGCGGGGCGGGCAAGGCGGTACGGGGGCCCGACGGCACCGACGAGGTGACGGCGCCGACGGGACGAGGCGTGCGTCCGGCGGTGGCGGTGTACGTGCACCGATCCACGCGCCGACTCACGCGCTGACTGACGCACTGACTGATGCGCTGAGTCATGCGCTGGCCCACGCACTGAGTCACGTGCTGACTCACGCAGCGACCCATGTGTTGACTCATGCACCAACTCATGTGCTGAAGCACGAGCTGAATGACGCACTGAATGACGCGCTGACTCATGCACTGGCTCAGTGGACGATTGGCTGAGCCACTTTGATGGCCAAAGGCGAGGGGCGTCAATAGTCTTGGCACCACGAACGAACCGAGGGGGCGACCGGATGTCCGAGGCACTGCGGCCGATGACCAGGCCACGGCTCTACGAGCAGGTGGTCGAAAGACTGCGCCAGTACGCCGGCGAAAGCGGGCTGGGCGCGGGGGACCGCCTGCCCCCGGAACGCGAACTGGCCCAACGGCTAGGGGTCAGCCGGGCATCGGTGAAGCAGGCCATCGTGGTGCTGGAGGTGCAGGGCCTGGTCGAGGTCCGGCACGGCGGCGGTACCTACCTGGTGCGCGACACCCTGGACGCCGCCGAACCGGTCGAGCGGCTGGTCGAGCGCCGGCGCCGGCTGCCCGACGTACTGGAAGCGCGCGAAGCGATGGAGACCAAGCTCGCCGAACTGGCCGCCCGCCGCCGTACGGACGCCGACCTCGAAGCACTCGACGACGCCCTCACGCACATGGCGGAGGAGGTCGCGGACGGCGGCCCGGGCGTGGAGGGTGACCGCCGCTTCCACGCCGCCGTCACCGCGGCCGCGCACAGTGCGCTGCTCGCCGACTTCATGCGCTCCATCGCCGAGCAGATCACCGAGAGCCGCAACGAATCGCTGCGCCAGCCCGGCCGCCCCAAGCGTTCGCTCGCCCAGCACCAGCGGATCCTGGAGGCCATTCGCGAAGGCAATCCGAGGAGCGCCGCCACGGCCATGCGCCGACACCTCCGTACGGTCGCCGAGGTACGGCTACTGACCTGGACGCCGGAGGACGCCACGAACGTGCCGGACGCGCCGGACTGCTGAGCGCTTCAGCTCGGGAGCTTGCGGAAGTCCCACGATGCCACGGCGGCCGGGGTGAGCCGGAGCCAGGCGTGCCGGCCGTCGTGCGGCATCGTGTCCATGCCGAAGTACTTCGCCGCGAAGAGACGCTCGGGCTCGACCAGCTCCGGACAGGGCTCGCCACGGCGGGGGGCCTCGCCGACGAACACGACGCTGCCCGACAGTTCGGCGCCGCGCAGCTCACCGTATTCGTGGCCGTCGTCGACCACGACCGCCGTCCGCGGGTCCTTCACGAGCTGCGCCCAGCGCTTGCTGCGAGTGAGGGAGTACAGCCACAGCGACGTGCCGTCCCACACGAACCACAGTGCGCCGACGTGCGGTGCGCCGTCCGGTCCCACCGTGGCGATCCGGCAGGTCCGCTGCCGGGCCAGGAAGGTGTCCAGCTCCTCCGGGCTCATCATGATCCGGCGTCCTCTGCGCTGCCCCGCCGCTGTCGTCATCTGCAGCCACCTCCGGTGTGCGGTACGTCTGTCGAACGTCCTTGCTCGCGCGTCCTTGCTCGCGCGTCCTTGCTCGCGCGTCCTTGCTCGCGCGTCCTTGCTCGCGCGTCCTTGCTCGCGCGTCCTCGCTCGCGCGTCCTCGCTCGCGCCGTGCCGCGTCAGGCCTCGGGTTCCCCGACTCACGGTGGAGCCCGTGCCCACCACTCGCGGCGGACTCTGGTCGTCTGACCAAGTGTCAGGAATCATGGGCCCTCGGCTCCGCGAGCGCAATGGATACCCGTCCCGACCGCCCGCCCCGCCCCCAGGAGGCATCCCGTATGGCCACGGACACCCAGGGAAACCAGGCCGCCCAACTGGTCGAGCAGCTCGACCCGGCAACCACCGCACTGCTCACCGTCGAGTGCCAGAACGGCGTCGTCGGACCGGAGAGCGCTATGCCCGAACTGGCCGAGGTGGCGCGTACCTCCGGTGCGCTCACTCAGGTGGCCCGGCTGACCGCCGCCGCGCACGAGGCCGGTGTGCAGGTGCTGCACGCGGTGGCCGAACGCCGGCCCGACGGCCGCGGCGCCAATCGCAACGCCCGTCTCTTCCGCGCCGCCGGGCGGCTGCCCGTACAGCAGCTCACCGGGACGGACGCGGTGCGGATCGCCGACCCGGTGCCGGTGGCCGAGGAGGACCTGATCGTGCGCAGGCTGCACGGGCTGTCGCCGATCGCCGGTACGGACGCGGACGCGCTGCTGCGCAATCTCGGCGTCCGCAGCGTCGTGGTCGTCGGCGTCTCGGCGAACGTGGCCATACCCAACGCGGTCTTCGACGCGGTCAACCTCGGCTACACGGCGGTGGTGCCGGCCGATGCCATCGCCGGGGTGCCCGCCGAGTACACCCCGGCCATGGTGCGTAACACCCTCGCCCTGGTCGCCACCGTCACCTCCACGGACGCGGTGCTCACCTGTTGGGAGCGACCGCGCCGGGCGCGGTGAGACGGCGTGCGGGTGAGCCGGCGTGCCGGCGTTTCGACGTTTCGGCGAGCCGGTGTGGCGGTGCGGTGATGGGACGGTGTTGCGGTGTGCTCAGGTCAGTTCGATCTCGCCGCCGCTTACCTTGAGCGGTACGGAGGACAGGCCCTTGGTCGCCGGGCCGTGGCGAACGCTGCCGTCCGCGATGGCGTACTTGCTGCCGTGGCAGGGGCAGTTGATCGTGCCGCCGCTGACCTTGCCGACCAGGCAGCCCGAATGGGTGCAGACCGCCGAGAAGGCCTTGAAGTGGCCATCGGTGGGCTGGGTCACCACGATCTTCTGCGCCTTGAAGATCTTGCCGCCGCCGGAGGGGATCTCCGAGGTCTTGGCCAGTGCCTTGCCTCCGCCACGGCTCGCGCCACCGCCCTCGGAGGACGCCGAACCGCCGGACGACGGGGAGCCACCCGAGGACGGGGAGCCCGGCGAGGCCGGTGAAGCCGACGGGGACGACGAGCCGTAGTTGCCGCCCCCGCCTCCGCCGCCCCCGCTTCCGGTGTCGTTACCGCACGCCGCGAGCGCCGCGGTCAGCCCAGCGGCACCGGCCGCCGCCACGAACGTGCGCCGAGCGCTACCGAGGCGTACCGACGTTCCGCCCGGCTCCGGCGTTCTGCTCGCCCTCGGCGTCCCGCCCGGTTTCGGCGCCCCGTCCGGCTCCGGCGTTCCGTCCTGCTTCGGTGATGGTGAACTCATGGTGCCTCCACAGGTCCCGGCCCCGGTCGGGAGTCGGGACGGATCCTGGGGACCGGTGGTGTACCGGTCCCGTGCGGGTGTCCACTGGCCCTTGTGAAGGTTCCATACGGACCGCGAGCCTCCGGTGTTCAGCGGCTCTGCCGATCGGGTGGTCGTCGGACCGCACCGCACCGCCCGATGCGCACCTCTACTTGTCCACCGGTCAGCTCGTCCGCCGGTCTGCTCGTCCACCGGTCAGCTTCTCAGGGGAGCGGGAGCGGGAGCGGGAGCGGGAGCGGACGCGAGCGTGGGCGTGGGCGTGGTGTCCCCGACCTCTTTCCCTTCACGGCACGTAGTCCGTGGGCGTGGGCAGTACCCGTTCCGCGATCTTCAGTACGTTGTGCAGCGCCGCCGACTCGTCGTCCGCGCGCCAGGCGAGGGCGATCGGCAGCGGGGCCGCTTCGCCGGCCAGCGGGCGGAAGACCACCTGCTCCAGGCGGATGCGGCGCGCCGACTCGACGACCAGCGCGACGCCCACCCCGGCCCCGACCAGGCCGAGCAGGTGGTAGGAGTCGGGCGCTTCCTGGGCGATGCGCGGGGCGAAGCCCGCACTGCGGCAGGCGTGCACCGTCGCGTCCCGCACCGCCGAGCCGCGCGCGGCGGGGAAGGTCACGAAGTGCTCCGGGGCCAGCTCGGCGAGGTCGACCACCTCCCGTGCGGCCAGCGGATGGGTGTCCGGCAGCGCGCAGACCAGCCGCTCGACGCGTACGACGCGGGAGAGAATCCCGCGGCGTACGGGGAGCGGAACGAGGCCCAGGTCCAGGGCACCGTCGGTGATCCGGTCGAGCGCCTCCCCGGAGTGCACCGGGCCCTGCAAGGCAAGCTCGATGCCGGGGAATTCGGCGGTGACGGCGCGAGCCAGCGGGGGCAGCGCCGCGTAGCCACCGGCGTCCGCGTACCCCACGGTGACCCGGCCCGCCTCGCCCAGGCTGACCGCCCGTACCGTGCGGCGCGCGGCAGAGGCGTCGGCGAGGAGGCTGCGGGCCGGTTCCAGCAGGGCCTGCCCGGCCGCGGTCAGTCGCACCGAGCGCGTGGTGCGGTCGAAAAGGGTGGCGCCCAGGTCCCGTTCCAGCAGCCGGATCTGCTGGCTCAGCGGGGACTGGGCGATGTGCAGGCGTTCCGCTGCCCGGCCGAAGTGCAGTTCCTCGGCGACGGCCACGAACCCGGAGAGATGGCGCAGTTCCACGCGCCGCACCTTCTCAGGGCCGCGACCGCCGCTCAAGCGCGGTGCGCGAGCCCCGGACCGGGCGGCCGGGTTCCGGCGCCGTTCCGGCCAGACCCGGTACGCACCGCGCGCACCCGGCCGCCTCAGACGGTCCGGGCCCCGGCCGCCGGCCCGGCGCCCATGTCGAGCGCGTCCCGGAGGAAGTCGCGCTGGAAGAGGAGGAGGTTCTCGTTCACCCGGTCGTCGGCGGGGGAGTGGGTCGCGCCCGACAGGGGCAGCACCGTGTGCGGCCGGCCCGCGGCGAGCAGTTCGGCCGAGAAGCGCAGCATGTTCGCGGGCGCGACGTTGTCGTCCGCCAGGCCGTGGATCAGCAGCAGCGGGCGGCGCAGCAGGTGGCCCCGGCCGGTCAGCGAGGACCGGTCGTAATTCTCCGGTTCCTCGGCGGGATGGCCGAGGAACCGCTCCTTCCAGTGCGTGTCGTACAACCGCTGGTCGGTGGGTGCCGCGCCCGCCACCGCCGCGTGGAAGACCTCCGGGCGGAGCAGCACCGCGGCGGCGGCCAGGAACCCGCCGAAGGACCAGCCGCGGATCCCCACGCGGGTGAGGTCGAGGTCCGGTACCTGTTCGGCGGCCGCGTGCAGGGCGTCCACCTGGTCCTCCAGGGCGGGCGTCAGTTGGTCGCCGTGGATCTCCTTCTCCCAGGCGGGGCCGCGGCCCGGCGTGCCCCGCCCGTCGGCGACCAGCACGGCGAAGCCCTGCTCGGCGAACCACTGCGAGACGCACGCCGGCCAGCCGCGGGCCGCGACCGCCATCTGCATGCCGGGGCCGGCGTACGGGTCGAGCAGCACGGGCAGCGGGCCGGCGCCCGGCTCGTACCAGGACGGCAGGTACAGCGCACCGCGCAACTGCCGCTTGCCGAGCAGGAGATGGCGCGGCCGCGGGATGACGAGCGGGGCCTCCGCGAGGCAGCCGAGGACGGTGGCGGCGCGGGCCTCTCCGGCCCCTGCGGCCGAGTCCGTGCTCTGTGGTGTCCGGTCGGCCCGGCGTACCTCCGCGTACGGCCCGTCCGGCGTCACCCCGTGCAGGACCACCGTCCCGCCGCGCACCACGGCACCGTGGACCCCCGGCCGGTCGCTCAGCCGCACGGAGCTGCTGCTCAGCGGTACGGTGCTGTGTCCTGGCCGCATATTGCTGTCTCCCGGCCGCGCGGTGCCGTCTCCCTGCCGCATGGTGCTGTCTCCCGGCCGCGCGGTGCCGTCTCCCTGCCGCATGGTGCTGTCTGCCGGCCGCGCGGTGCTGTGTCCCGGCCTCCCCGTCCCGGCGTTCGGTGGCCTCTCCGCCCTCTCCGTGGTCGGGGCGTAGCACCACACATGGGTCTGCATCGGGTCGTCGGAGGCGGTGAAGTAGACCCGCTCGCCCTCCGTGCCCAGCACCGCGCGCACTTGGAGGCCTGGGGGCGTGACCAGGTCGCCGCCGACGGCGAGGTGCCGCGTGCCGACCACGTCGTGGGCGAGCACCAGCGCGCCGGACGCGGTTCTGACGGGCGTACCGGGTACCAGCTCCACCCACGCGGGGTCCGTCCGCTCGTCGAGCACCGAGGTGGTGCCGGTGTCCGGGTCGACGGCGAGCGTGCGCAGCGTCCGCTGGTCCCGGGACTGCACCCCGATGAGCGGGCCGTGCGCGTCCCAGCCGGCGGTCACCAGGTACTCGTACGCCGTCCGGTCCCACACCACCTCCGTACGGCTGCCGTCCAGCCGGTACACCCACAGGGTCACGTCGGCGTTGGCCGTGCCCGCCACCGGGTAGCGGATCGCGCGCGGCGGTCGGTCCGGGCGGACCGGGTCGCTGATCCAGCGGCGCTGGACCGGCGTGGTGTCCACCCGCGCGACGAGCAGCCGCTCGCCGTCCGGGGCCCACCAATGGCCGCGCAGCCGGCCCATTGACTCCGCCGCGCTGTACTCGGGGAGGCCGTAGCTGATCTCCGGCCCCTCGGCCACCGCCAGTCGCCGGTCCCTGCTCCGCTCCCGGCCCCCGTCCCGGTCCCTGTTCCTATCCCAGTCCCAGGCCCTGCTCCGGTCCCGCTCCTGCTCCCGCTCCCGGTCGACAGCGTCCGCACCGGCGGAGCGGTTCGGTGCTGCTACTCCCACGACGTGCAGTGAACGGCCCGTCACGTAGGCGATGTGCCGCCCGTCGGGGGACGGACGAGGGCCGACGACGGGCCCCGCCGCCGCGACCGGGAACGGCTCGCCCCCGTCCGTACGCACCGCCCACAGCGCGCCGCCCAGCGCGAAGACCGCGAGGCGGGCCGCGCGATCGGTCGCGTACGCCACCACGCCGACGGAGCGCTCGCGGGCCCGCTCCCGGCGCAGCCGCTCCTCCTCCGGCACTTCACCACCGGCACCCACCAGCGTGGTCGGATCGGCCAGCAGCCGTTCTTCGCCGTCCGCCAGCAGCCAGAGCCGGCCCACCGGATCCCGGCCGCCGCCGGTCCGGGTGAACAGGACGCGCTGACCGTCCGGGGAGACGGTGAAGTTCCGGGGTACGCCGAGCGAGAAGCGGCGGGTGCGGGCGAATTGACGCGGGAACGCGTCGGGGGAAGAAGGGTCCATGAAGGAGTCCTATCGGCATTTCACCGGCCGGCGACAGCAAAATGAATAACGCGAGGGGGATAGCAATAGGCGGTGGTGACCGGGTTGGTGACCGGTGGTGACCGGTGGTGGGCGACGGCAAGACGCGGCAAGCATTGATACGTTTGCGCAAGATCTGTTACGGGCGGTGGCCTCCGCCGGCCGTCGCCGCGAGGAAGGCAGCCATGTCGCCCACCCTGACCGACGTCGCCCGACGCGCCGAGGTGGCGCTCTCCACGGCGTCCCGGGCGTTCAGCGACCCCGGGCGGCTGGGCCCGGAGACCTTGCGCAAGGTGCTGGCCGCCGCGCAGGAACTGGGGTACCGGCCGGTCGTATCCCGTACGTCCGAGACGGCCGGGCGCGCGGAGACCACCGTCGCCGTGGTCGTGCCGGACATCGTCAACCCGGTCTTCGGCGCGTTCGTGAAGGCGGCCCAGGGCGTGGGCTGGTCACGGGGGCAGACGGTCGTCCTCGCCGACACCGACTTCGACCCGGATCGCGAGCGCGCGCTGCTCACGCGCATGCGGGAGCAGGCCGACGGCCTGGTGGTGTGTTCGCCGCGGCTGCCCGCCGACGAGGTTCTGGCGCTGTGCGGCCGGACGCCGACCGTACTGGTCAACCGCGAGACGGCCGGAACGGACTGCGTGCTGGCGGACGCGGAGGACGGGTTGCGGCAGGCCGTCGACCATCTCGTGGCGTTGGGGCACCGTCGACTCGCCTACGTGCAGGGCTCCCGGCAGTCCTGGTCCAACGCCCGACGGGTGGAACTCGTCCGCGCGCAGGCCGAACGGGCCGGACTCGCGCTGGAGTTGCTCGGCTGGCAGGCCGAGACCGTGGCCGGCGGCTCCGCCGCGGCGGCCGGTGTGCTCGCCTCCGGCGCGTCCGCCGTGCTCACCCACAACGACCTGATGGCGCTGGGCGTGCTCACGGGTGCCCGCGCGATGGGGGTGCGGGTGCCCGAAGAGCTGAGCGTCATCGGCATCGACGACATCCCGTTCGCTGCCGTGTCGCATCCGGCGCTCACCAGCATCGCCGTGCCGATGGACCGGGCCGGCTCGCTCAGCCTCGACCTGCTGGCACGCGCCGTCGCGGGCGAGCGGCAGACACCCCGGGTGCTGCGGCTGCCCACCCAACTCGTCGTCCGCGGTTCGACGAGCCCGGCCCCGCAGCACACGAGAACCAGCTGATGGAACCGGTACCACCAGGGGCCAGGAATCAGGCACCAGGCACCAGGTCAGGGATGACGGATCAACCCCCGGCCGATCAAACGGTATGAGCCACTGAGTGGCATGAATCGATTCACCCTACCGCCGTCTCCGTTCGTCGCGCCTCGCTCATCCTTCCCTCCCCAGTTCTGTCCGAGCCGTTGACCCCACACCCGTGCGTCCCTACCTTGTCTGCTCAGACAGCAAGCGCTTTCCTTGAACGATTCAAGCGTTTCAAGCGATTCAAACGTTTCGAATGGACACCCCTGTGGGCTGCTTCGACGCCCGTGTGGGCTGTGCGGGATACGTGCGGAGGACGACTGTGCGTGCCAGTGGGAGAGTTGACCGGCGCGGCCTGCTGAAGATCACGGGGGGCTCGGTCGCCGCCCTCGGTCTGACGGCGGCCGGCTGCGGCACCGGCGGGGGATCGACGGACGGGACCATCACGATCCGGTACGCGTGGTGGGGCGCCGACGACCGGGCCAAGCGGATCAACAAGAGCATCGCGCTCTTCGAGAAGAAGCACCCCAAGATCAAGGTCAAGACGGACTTCCAGGACTACGTGGCGTTCTGGGAGAAGTTCCAGACCCAGGCGGCGGGCGGGAACCCGCCGGACGTGTTCCAGTGCGCCGTCGCCTTCCTGCGGAAGTACGACAAGCGGGGCGTGCTGCTCGACCTGAAACAGCAGGTCGACGCGGGCCACTTGAAGATGACGGGCTTCCGGTCGGGCCTGGAGAAGGTCGGCGAGGTGGACGGCAAGCTGCTCGGCGTGCCGGTCGGCTCCAACACGATGTCGCTCGTCATCGACGAGAAGGTGTTCGAAAAGGCCGGCATCGCACCGAAACAGGGCTGGACCTGGGGCCAGTACTTCGCCGCGCTCAAGAAGATCCGCGACACCCAGCACCGCGCCGGGGACAGCGGCTACTTCGGCGTCATGTACCTCTACGACCTGTACCTGCGGCAGCAGGGCAAGGCGTTCTTCACCGAGAAAGGCCTCGGCTTCGATGAGACCGATCTGCGGGAGTGGTGGGCGGACGGCTACGACGCGGTGCGCTCAGGCCTGGTCGCGGACCCCAAGAAGGTCGTGCAGATCGCGCCCAAGTCGGCGGTCTCCGACGGCATGGCGGCCTCGGAGTTCACCTGGGACAACTTCTCCGTCCGGTACGACTCGGAGGGCGACAGCACGTACGGGCTCGCGCCGGTGCCGACCACCGACGGCAAGAAGACCGGGCAGTACCTCTCCTCGCTGATGCTGAGCGCCTCGGCCCGCACCAAGTACCCGCAGCAGGTGGCGCAGTTCATCGACTTCATGGTGCACGACCCCGAGGTCGGCAAGATCATGGGATACGACCGCGGCATCCTCGCGACCGAGGCGCAGTACGAGGCTTTCCGGCCGAGCGATCCGGTGAACAAGGCGATCGCCGCTTACGAGGAGAAGACCGCGGCGGCCGGGGTCTTCGGGCCGATCACCCCGCACCCGGCCGGCGCCGACACCGTCGAGGCCGCGTTCCTGCGGATCGGGACGGACCTGGGCGTGGGGAAGACGAAGACCGCCGATGCCGTGCGGCAGTTCTTCTCCGAGGCGAAGTCCGCGCTGGCCGGCTGAGGGGAGTCGCCGTGACCCTCGTCAAGGATCCGCCCGGCCGCGTGCGGGCACGACGCCTCGCGGCTCCGCCCGCGTTCCGGCGCCGCGACCGCCGTGACACTCTCGCGGGCTACCTCTTCATGTCCCCGTGGATCGCCGGGTTCCTGCTGCTCACCGCGGGCCCGATGATCGCGTCCCTCTACTTCGCCTTCACCGACTACAACCTCTTCAACACGCCGTCCTGGATCGGCCTGGACAACTTCACCCAGATGTTCGCCGATCCCCGCTGGCGCAAGTCGGTCGAGGTCACCGCCAAGTACGTCGTCATCGGTACGCCGCTGAAGCTGCTGCTCGCGCTCGGTGTGGCCCTGCTCCTCGCGCGGAACGGGCGGGGCCAGGGCTTCTACCGGGCCGCCTTCTACGCCCCTTCGCTCATCGGCGCGAGCGTCACCGTCGGCTTCGTCTGGCGTGCGCTCTTCTCCGACGACGCGATCGTCGACCGCGCGCAGTCGCTCCTCGGCCTGCACGTGGGCGGCTGGGTCGGCGATCCGGAGTGGGTGCTGTACAGCCTGGCGGCGCTCACCGTGTGGCAGTTCGGCGCGCCGATGGTCATCTTCCTGGCCGGCCTCAAGCAGGTGCCGCGCGAGTTGTACGAGGCGGCGGCGGTGGACGGCGCGGGGCCGCTGCGCCGGTTCTGGAGCGTCACCCTGCCGATGATTTCACCGGTGCTGTTCTTCAACGTCCTGCTGGAGACGATCCATGCGTTCCAGATCTTCGGCTCGGCGTATGTGGTGTCCAACGCCACGTGCGGCCCGGCCGACTCCGCCCTCGTCTACACCTGTTACCTGTACCAGAAGGGCTTCAAGGAGGCGCAGATGGGATTCGCCTCGGCGATGGCGTGGATGCTGCTGGTGGCCGTGGCGCTGGTGACGGCGGTGCTGTTCTGGTCCCAGAAACGGTGGGTTCATTACGAGGAGGCGGCCCGATGAGCGGCCTCGGTACGTCCGGCGTGATCGGCACATCCGGCACATCCAGCGCGTCCGGTGCGTCCAGCGCGTCCAGTGCATCCAGTACGTCGTCGCGTCGGCGCGCCGGTGTCGCCTGGCACCTCGGTGCGTGGGTCGTTCTCGCGGTCGTCCTCTACCCGGTGGTCTGGGTGGTCGGGGCCGCGTTCAAGCCGAGCCGGGAGATCGTCGGCAGCCTGGAGCTGTTCCCGGTCCGCCCGGTGCTGGACAACTTCCGCGGGCTGGCGGACGGCATCGCCGACATCCCGATCGCCACGTTCTTCGGCAACTCGCTGTTCTACGCGGCGGGTTCCGTCGTGGGCGTGCTCGTCTCCGCCTCGCTGACGGCGTACGCGTTCGCCAAGATCCGGTTCGCCGGGCGGAAGCTGCTGTTCACGCTGATGATCGGCACGCTGCTGCTGCCGTACCACGTGCTGCTGATCCCGCAGTACGTGATGTTCCAGAAGCTGGAACTCATCAATACCTATGTGCCGTTGCTGATCGGGAAGTTCCTCGCCACCGAGGCGTTCTTCGTCTTCCTGATGGTGCAGTTCATGCGCAACCTGCCCGGTGAGCTGGACGAGGCGGCCCGCCTCGACGGCTGCGGACACCTGCGGACCTACTGGTCCGTGGTGCTGCCGCTGTGCCGGCCCGCGCTGATCACCAGCGCCATCTTCACGTTCATCAACGCCTGGAACGACTTCATGGGCCCGCTGATCTACCTCAACGAGCCGGGCAAGTACACCGTGTCCCTCGGGATGATGATGTTCCGGGACCAGGAGGGCGTGGCCAATTACGGCGGCATGATCGCGATGGCTCTGGTGGCACTGCTGCCGGTACTGGCCTTCTTCCTCGCCTTCCAGCGGTACCTCATCGACGGCATGGCCACGTCCGGACTGAAGGGCTGACCATGACCACGGTGAACGGGTCCCGGGCGGCGCGTCGCAGGGCCATGGGGGAGTCCCGGTTCCAGGAGCGCTTCGCGCTCTTCGCGGAGGCGCTGCTGACCGGCGTGTGGATCGCGTTGGCGGCGCTGCCACTGGTCACGTACCCGGCGGCGTTCGCGGCCGGCGCCCGGCATCTGCGGCGTCACCTGAGCCACCGGCCCGCCGGTTTCCGGCAGTTCGCCGCCGACGTGCGCGCGGCGGCCCGGCGCGGCTGGCTCGTCGGCGTCGGTGGCTGGGTGGCCTGCGGGCTGATCCGGCTGGACCTGTCGGCGGTACGCAACGGGCTGCCCGGCGGGCCGGTGGTCGGCGCGGCCGGTGTCCTGGCGTTGTGCGGGGCCGTGGTGGCGGGGCTGCGGGCGGCTGCGGTGTGGGAGCCGGGCGCGTCCTGGCGGGCGCTGCTGGCCGCGGCCGGGCGGCGCACGGTCCTCGACCCGGCCGGGTCGTTCCTGCTGGTGGGCGGGGTGGTGATGGTCGCGGTGTCCGCTTGGGCGGTGCTGCCGCTGGCGGTGCCCGTCCTGGGGGCCGTGGCGGCGGGGGCGGTCGCGGTGGAGGAGCGGTACGGGCGGCGCGCGGGCGCGCCGTAGGGCCTGCCGGCGCCGGACGCCGGGGACCGCAACTGCTGACGAGTAGCGAACCGAAGGGAACGACCATGTCTCCGATGCCCCGCAGATCCCTCCTGAAGGCGGCCGCGGCCGTCGGGGCTGCGGCCCATTTCAGCTGGTCCCTGGGCAGCGCCTCGGCGGTCGCCGCCGACGGGCCCGGCAGACGCGCCGCCGGCGGCCCCGTCGAGCTGACCTGGCTGGAGGACGGCGGGCTCGGCGCGGCGCCGGGCTCGACCGTGGGCGTGCCCTGGCCCAAGGGCGCGTACGAGGCCGGCCAGGAGTTCACGCTCACCGACGGCGGCGGCAAGGCCGTGCCCGTGCAGACGTGGCCGCTCGCCTACTGGCCCGACGGCTCCTTGAAGTGGACCGCGCACGCTGTCGGCCCGCAGTCCGCCGCCGAGAAGTACACCCTTGAGGCCGGTGCCCCCGCGGCCCCCGCGAAGAAGGTCACCGTCGACCGCGGGGGCGGCACCGTCGAGGTCGATACGGGCGTCATCACCGCACGGATCGGCACGAGCGGCGCCATCCTCGTGAAGTCCGTCCGCCGGGGCACCACCGAGATCGCCAAGGACGGCCGTCTCGTCCTGCTGCGGCAGGGCGAGATCGAGGACGGTGACCAGGGGACCGAGAAGTACGAGCGCTTCGAGAGCGCCATCGGCGAGGTGCAGGTCGAGCAGGACGGCCCGGTCCGGGCGGTGGTCCGCATCGACGGGAAACACCGCCGGGGTGGCCGCTCCTGGCTGCCGTTCTCCGTCCGGCTGTACTTTTACGCCGGTGCCGAGTCCTTCCGCATGGTCCACACGATCACCTACGACGGGAAGCAGGAGCCGGGCAGGGCGAGCGGCGACTTCATCCGCGGGCTCGGCGTGCGCTTCACCGTGCCGATGCGGGACGCGGCGTACGACCGGCACCTCCGCATCGGCGGCGACGGCACCGGCCTGCTGCGCGAGGCGGTCAAGGGCATCACCGGGCTCCGCCGGGACCCGGGCGCCGCGGTGCGGGCCGCCCAGTTCGAAGGGCAGAAGCTGCCCGACCCGGCCACCTGGGACCAGCGGGTGACCAGCCGTCTGCACCTCATTCCCGAGTGGGGCGACTACACCCTCTCCCAGCTCTCCGCCGACGGCTTCACCGTGCGCAAGCGCACCAAGAAGGGCCACGGCTGGATCGCGGCCGGCGGCGGACACCGCGCCTCCGGCTTCGGCTACGTGGGCGGCGCGAGCGGCGGACTCGCCTTCGGGCTCCGCGACTTCTGGGAGAAGCACCCGGCGGGGCTGGACATCCGCGGGGCGCAGACGGACGAGGCCGAGGTCACCCTCTGGCTCTGGTCGCCCGAGGCCCCGCCCATGGACCTGCGCTTCTACCACGACGGCATGGGTCAGGACACGTACGCGAAGCAGCTCGAAGGCCTGGAGATCACCTACGAGGACTACGAGCCGGAGTTCGGTACCCCGTACGGCATCGCCCGCACCAGCGAGCTCTTCTTCTGGGCGCACGACAGCACCCCAGCCGCCGAGGCCCTCGCGCGCCAGGTTGAGGCCGTCCGCACGCCGCCCCAACTCACGGCGCCGCCGCGCCAGTTCATCACCGCCAGTGTTTTCGGACCCGGTCTCTACGCCGAACCGGACCGCTCCACCTCCGCCAAGGCGAAGATCGAAGACCACCTCGACTTCCTCTTCACCTACTACCGGGGCCAGGTCGAGCAGCGGCGCTGGTACGGCTTCTGGGACTACGGCGACGTGATGCACTCCTATGACACCACCCGCCACCAGTGGCGCTACGACGTCGGCGGGTACGCCTGGGACAACTCCGAACTCTCGCCCGACCTCTGGCTCTGGTACGCCTACCTGCGCTCCGGTCGCGCCGACATCTTCCGCTTCGCCGAGGCCATGACCCGCCACACCGGCGAGGTCGACGTCTACCACCTCGGGAAGTGGGCCGGGCTCGGCACCCGGCACGGCGTCCAGCACTACGCCGACAGCGCCAAGCAGCAGCGCATCGCGAACACCACCTACCGCCGCTTCTACTACTTCCTCACCGCCGACGAGCGGGTCGGCGACCTGATGCACGCCAACGTCGACTCCGACGAGACGTTCCTCGTCCTCGACCCGCAGCGCAAGGTCCGCCCCGACCCCGACTACAAGCCCGACCGGCACGCCCTGTCCATCGGCTTCGGCACCGACTGGTCCGGGCTGGTCTCCGCGTGGCTGACCGAGTGGGAGCGGCGCGGCCCCAAGTGGGAGAAGGCCAGGGCGCGGGTGCTGTCCACCATGGAGACCATCGCCGCCCAACCCAACGGCTTCGTCCAGGGCAGTGGGCTGTACGACCTGGACACGGGGAGGTTCGCGGTGGCCGGCAAGCCGGTCGTGAGCGTGTCGCACCTGTCGGCGGTCTTCGGCCTCAACGAGCTGTGCGCGGAGCTCATCGACCTGGTCGACAACGAGAGGTTCGAGGCGGCGTACCTCGACTACTGCCGCTACTTCAACGCCACCAAGGCGGAGCAGAAGGCCCGCTACGGCGCCGACTTCGGCTCCCTGATCCTCTTCCAGGGCCACTCGCGGCTCGACGCGTACGCGGCCCACCGGACGGGCGACAAGAAGCTCGCGCAGCGCGCGTGGGACAAGTTCCTGCGCTCCGACGGCTACCCGGAGACCGCCCCGTGGAAGACGGAGAAGGTGTCCGGGCCGGACGCCCTCGTCCCCGGTGCCGAGGCCCCCTGGGTTTCCACCAACGACACCGCGCTCTACGGCCTCGCCGCCATCGAGAATCTGGCACTGCTGGGGGAGCCCCGATGACGCACACGGCCCGCTTCACCCTCGACCCCGCCTTCACCCTCGACCCCGCCTTCACCGTCGGCGAGTCCGGCCCGCGCCTCTTCGGTGCGTTCGTCGAGCACCTCGGCCGCTGCGTCTACACCGGCATCTTCGAACCGGACCATCCCGCCGCCGACGAGGCCGGACTGCGCACCGACGTACTGGACCTGATCCGCGAGCTGGGCGTCACCGTGATCCGCTACCCGGGCGGAAACTTCGTGTCCGGCTACAAGTGGGAGGACTCCGTCGGACCCGTCGCGCAACGGCCCCGTCGCCTGGACCTCGCCTGGCGGTCGACCGAGACCCACCGCTTCGGCCTCTCCGAGTACGCCGGCTTCCTCAGGAAGCTGGGCCCGCAGGCGGAGCCGATGATGGCGCTGAACCTCGGCACCCGGGGCGTCGCCGAGGCGCCGCGGCTGCTGGAGGACCACTACAGCGTCACCGACGCCGTCGTCGTCGGTTCGCTGCTGATCGCGCTGCTGCGCCACGCCGACCGGGTGGCCGTCGCCTGCCTCGCTCAGCTGGTCAACGTCATCGCGCCGATCCTGACCGAGCCGGGCGGCCCGGCCTGGCGGCAGACCACGTTCTTCCCCTTCGCGCAGGCCTCGCGGTACGGCCGCGGGCAGGTGCTGGACGTCCGGGTGGACTCGCCCACGTACGACACGGCGAAGTACGGCGAGGTGCCGCTGCTGCACGCCACCGCGGTACGGGATCCGGGGTCCGGCGCGGTCACCGTCTTCGCGGTCAACCGCAGCCAGGACGTCGCGCTGTCGCTGGAAGTGGCGCTGCACGGGCTGGACGTGACGCGGGTCGCCGGGCACAGCGCGCTGGCCGACGCGGACCCGGAGGCCCGCAACACCCTCGACGCGCCGGACCGGGTCCTGCCGCACGAGGTGGCGGGGACGGTGCTCCAGGGCGGCACCCTGCGCGCCACCCTGGAGCCGCTGTCGTGGCACGTCATCCGGCTGGGCTGACGGTGCGTCGGATGTGTTTACGGAGTGGTGATTCGCGGCCGGGGCGGCGTCGCCATGCCGGCGCCGAGGAAGAAGCTCGGGTGCGGCGGCTGGTTGTAGCCGGAGTTCTGCCAGGCCAGGCCGGTGCGGTACATGGTGTCGTGCAGCAGTGTGGTGATCCTGGTGTCGGTCTCGTGCGGCGTCGAGTAGATCCGCAGGTTGCGGTTGTCCGAGGTGCGCCAGACGACCTCCTCGCGCCAGTCGCCGAGGATGTCTCCGGAGAGCACCGGGGTCGCCTTGGTGCCGTTGTTCGAGGACACCGACGCGCCGGTCAGCAGGCGGGTGTCACCGCCGGTGCCGTACTTGTCGATGTGCGTGCCGTCCAGCAGTTCGCGCGTGGTGTCCCCGTCCCACCAGCTGAGGAAGTTCGCCGAGGACGGCTCGCGGCCCTTGGTGGCGCCGGCCTCGTCGCGGATCTGCGTGTCGGCGGCGGACCACACCTCGGCCCCGTCGTTGCCGGCCCAGATGTCCCCGGCGACGCCGCGCCCGTTGTCGCAGCAGGCGGCGAGCTTCCAGCGCACCGAGCCGGTCCTCGGGTCGATGTAGAGCTCGGCGGGCTGCCCGGTGGACTCGGAGACCTTGAAGTACTCCAGGCCCGCCGTGCCCGGGTCCAGGTCGCCGAGGTGCTGGGCGTCGCCGTGCCCGGTCTTCGTGGTCCACAATCCGTTGCCGTTGTCGTCCACGGCCATCGCTCCGTAGACGATCTCGTCCTTGCCGTCGCCGTCCACGTCACCGACGGAGAGGCTGTGCGAGCCCTGGCCGTCGTAGCCCTTGCCCTTGTTGGTGGTGGAGTCGGTGTCGAAGGTCCAGCGCCGGGTGAAGGCGCCGTTGCGCCAGTCCCAGGCGGCGATCACGCTGCGGGTGTAGTAGCCGCGCGCCATGATCAGGGAGGGCCGGGCGCCGTCCAGATAGGCGGTGCCGGCGAGGAAGCGGTCCACGCGGTTGCCGTAGCTGTCGCCCCAGGAGGCCACGTTGCCGCGTGCGGGCACATGGTCGGTGGTGCCCAGCGCGGCCCCCGTGCGGCCGTCGAACATGGTCAGGTACTCGGGCCCGGACAGCACGTAACCGCTGCCGTTGCGGTGGTCGGCGGAGGCGCTGCCGATCACCTTGCCCTGTCCGTCGACCGTCCCGTCGGCGGTCTTCATGGCGACCTCCGCCCGGCCGTCACCGTCGTAGTCGTACGCCTGGAACTGCGTGTAGTGCGCCCCGGAGCGGATGTTGCGGCCCAGGTCGACGCGCCAGAGCCGGGTGCCGTCGAGCCTGATGCCGTCCACGATCGTGTTGCCGGTGTAGCCGGACTGCGAGTTGTCCTTGGCGTTGGTGGGCTGCCACTTCAGTACGAAGTCCAGCGCGCCGTCGCCGTCGAGGTCGGCCACCGACGCGTCGTTGGCCTCGTAGGTGTACGCCACCCCGTCCGGGGTGGTGCCGCCCGCCGGGGGAGCGATCGGCACGTCCTTGTAGCCGGCGCGGAACTGCACGGCGTGCACCGAGTCGCCCTGCTCGACGCCGTTCACGACCGCGCGGACCGTGTAGTCGGCCTGTTCGGGGGCGCTCGCATGGAAGTAGTTCGTCGACCGCGTGACGGGGGTGGAGTTGACCTTGGTGCCGGCCCGGTAGACGTTGAAGGACACGTCGTCCGGGTCGGTGCCGAGCCAGCGCCAGCTGACCAGGTTGCCGCCGCCGGTGTGGACGCTGACCACGCCGCGGTCGAGCTGCTCGGCCTGCCGGACGGGCGCGGCGGACGCGGTGTCCGGCAGCGCGGCGAGCCCGGCCGCGGCGAGCGCGCCGGCCAGCACGGCGGTGATCAGGACGCGCCGGCGGTCGTGGGGTCGTCTCCGCCGGGGGCGGGGGAGGTGGGGATGCTGCACGTTTCCTCCTGGCGTGCGGGGCGAGTGGGGTACGGGAGGGCTCCCGTGTGCTCCGGTGGGCGCCGCGCCCGGAAGGGTTGCCGTCCTTGCCGTCATCGCCGCCGTCCGCCGAACCGGAGCGGGCCTTCCGGGCGGTTGCTCGATGAACGGCCCACCCCTAGCCTGTGTTCGCCATGTCGAGGAGCGGTCGAAATGCCGAACGAGGGGGTGGGTGGGTGAACGGGTTCGTGGACGGAGCGGTGGCCGCTCCCGTCGACGCCGCCACGGAGTTCCGCGCGTTCTTCGAAGCCCACTACGCCGAACTCGGCCGGCTGGCCAGGCTGTTGACCGGTGACACCGAAGGCGCCGACGACCTGGCGGCCGATGCGCTGGTCGCCCTGTGGCACCGCTGGGACCGGGTCCGCGCCGCCGACCACCCCGCCGCGTACGCCCGGGGCGTCGTCGCCAACCTGGCCCGCAGCCACATCCGCAGCGCCATAAGGGAACGCCGCCGCATCGCGCTGTTCTGGGCGCAGTGCTCCGAGCACGCCGACGCGCCGGACGTGCCCGCCGTCGTCGACGTGCAACAGGCGCTGCGCACCCTGCCGTTCCGCAAGCGGGCCTGTGTCGTGCTGCGGCACGCCTTCGACCTGTCCGAACGGGAGACCGCGCTCGCGCTCGGCATCTCGGTGGGTACGGTGAAGAGCCAGACCTCCAAGGGGATGGCGCAGCTGGAACGGCTGCTGGGTGCCCGCGCCGCGGGGGAACTCGTCGGCAGGAGGACGTGATGGACGAGGTGCGCCGCCAGCTGCGGCAGGCCGCGGCGGCCCACCGCCCGGACCGCGCACGCATGCTGGCCCGGGTCGAGCGCGGCATGACTCCCACCGAGCGGCCGGTGCCGGGACGCTCCCGACGCGCGGCGCCCTGGCTGCGCATCGTGACCGCCACCGCGGCCGTCGCCGGGGTCCTGGCGGCCGGAGGCTACGGCGTGGCCGCGGTACTGCACGACCAGGACCGCGATGCCGGACCCGAGCGTGCCGCACCGCCCGCGCACAGCGCACCGCCCGCGCCCCGCGCCTCCGCATCGCCCGGTGGTGCGCCGCACGGCACCCGCACCGAGGACGGCCCGCTGTGGAGCGACGGCTCCGTCGACCCGCACAGCAACGACTACTGGGCCCAGAGCAACGTGACCCTGCAGACGGCGGAGCCGCTCACCGCGCTGACCGTCGAGCTGCGCATCGCGCGGACCGCGGGGGTGCGGCCGACCGGGGCCTGGCGCACGCTGCCCGAGACCGACTTCACCTCCACCGCACGCGCCGAGGGTGACTTCCTGGTCTACCGCTGGACGTTGAAGGACGGCCGTACGGTGCCCGCGGGCCGGCATGTCTTCGCGGGCCAGTACGACCACGCGCGCGGTGGCCGGGACGCCGGCGCCGACGACTACGCGGTCACCGTGCGGTACGGCGACGAACGGGCGGCGGTGCGTGGCGACTTCGCGCCCCGACGCGGCTGAGGAGAGATTTTTTCGGGCCCCGGCAACCCTTCCGCCTCCGGTGGCGACAGCACGGCGTGGGTCTCGGTCCCACCGAATGCACCCCCCATCGAAGGGCATCGGACATGACATCAGCAGCACGGCGGCCCGCCGGCCGCCACCGCAGGACGCTCGCCCGCCGCAAGGCGGTGTTCGGCGGGATCACCGCGGCCGGGCTGACCGGCGCCGCCCTCCTCGCCACGTCGCTGACCGGTACGGCGAACGCCGCCGGCTGGCCGACGCCCGGCGGCAGCCAGGCGGTCAGCAAGACCATCGAGGTGTCCGGCACCTACGACGGCGGCCTCAAGCGGTTCTACGGCAGCGGTGATCTCGGCGGCGACGGCCAGGACGAGGGCCAGGATCCGATCTTCAAGCTGAAGGACGGGGCGGTACTCAAGAACGTCGTCATCGGCTCGCCGGCCGCCGACGGCATCCACTGCTCGGGCAGCTGCACCCTGCAGAACGTGTGGTGGGAGGACGTCGGCGAGGACGCCGCCACCTTCAAGGGCACCTCCTCCGGCGCGACGTACACCGTCACCGGCGGCGGCGCGAAGAAGGCCGACGACAAGGTCTTCCAGTTCAACGGCGCCGGCAAGCTGAACATCAGCGGCTTCCAGGTCGCCGACTTCGGCAAGCTGGTGCGCAGCTGCGGCAACTGCTCGACCCAGTACAAGCGCACCATCAGCGTCAGCGACGTCGACGTGACCGCGCCGGGCAAGGCCCTGGTCGGCATCAACACCAACTACGGCGACACCGCGACGCTGAGGAGCATCCGCATCCACGGCGACAGCAGCAAGAAGATCAAGCCGTGCGTGCGCTACACCGGCAACAACACCGGCAAGGAGCCGGTCGAGACGGGCAGCGGCCCGGACGGCACCTACTGCCGCTACTCGGCGTCCGACATCTCGTACAACTGACCCTGTTCCAGGGCCGGTAGGCCGCCGGGCGGCCGCTCTTTCCGCGTTCTCTGTCAGAAGCGTTGACGAACCCTCCGGGTCGCTCTAGCTTCATCGCGTCGTACTTCATACGTCATATATGAGACGTGATGCGCGAGATATGAGAACTGAGAGCGGCCGCCCATGACTTTCGCCCCCGCCCCGATCCCCTCCCGCACGCAGTACGTGCTGGAGGCGGTCAAACACCGCATCCTCACCGGGCAGTTGAGCCCCGGGCAGTCGCTCGTGGAGACCGAACTCGCCGCCCAGTACGGGGTCTCCAAGACCCCGGTGCGCGAGGCGCTGAAGACCCTGGCCGGCACCGGACTCGTCGTCATGAGCCAGTACAAGGGCGTCACCGTCCGCACGGTCGACGCGACCATGGCCCGCGAGGTCTACGACGTACGCCTGCTGCTGGAGCCGGAGGCGGTCCGCCGCACCGTGCGCAGCGCCGCCTCCGTGGAGGACGCCCGCACGGCGCTGACCCGCGCGGCCGAGGCCGCCGACCCCGCCGACCGGTCGCTCGCCAACCGCGACTTCCACCGCGCGCTGTACCTGCCCTGCGGCAACCCGCTGCTGACCCGCATGCTCGACGAGGTCCGCGACCAGGCGGCCCTGGTGTCCACCGTCGCCTGGGCGGCCGTGCCGTCCTGGGAGCGGGAGGCCGCCGAGCACGAGGAGATCCTCCGGCTGGCCACGGCCGGCGACGCCGACGGCGCGGCCCGCGCGGTCCACACCCACATCGCCTCCTTCGTCGAGCGGGCCTTCCCCGCGACGGACGAGGCCCCCACCGGAGGAGGGACGCAGAGATGACAGCGGCCGCGTACGAGACCCACCGGGCGGCACTCGCCGATGTGGTGGCCATCCCGGTCACCCCGTTCACCGCGGACGGCGCCCTCGACACCGAAGCCCACCGCACCCTGCTGCGCCGCCTGCTCGACGGCGGCATCCGCACCCTGACCCCGAACGGCAACACCGGCGAGTTCTATGCCCTCACCCCGGACGAGCGGCGCGCCGTCACCGAGCTGACCGTCGAGGAGGCCGGCGGCCGGGCCACCGTCCTGGTCGGCATCGGCCACGACGTGCCGACCGCGGTGGCCGCCGCACGGCACGCCCGCGACGTCGGCGCGCAGCTGGTGATGGTGCACCAGCCGGTCCACCCCTACGTCTCGGAGGGCGGCTGGGTCGACTACCACCGCGCGATCGCCGAGGCCGTACCCGAGGTCGGCGTCGTCCCCTACCTGCGCAATCCGGCACTGAGCGGCTTACGCCTCGCCGAACTCGCCGACGCCTGCCCCAACGTCATCGGCGTGAAGTACGCCGTCCCGGACGCGGCACACTTCGCCGCCTTCGCGCGGGACGCCGGCCTCGAACGTTTCGTGTGGATCGCGGGCCTCGCCGAGACCTACGCCCCCGCGTACTTCTCGGTCGGGGCCACCGGCTTCACCTCCGGTCTGGTGAACGTCGCCCCCGCGGTGTCGCTGCACATGCTCCACGCGCTCCGGGCGGGCGACTACCCGGCCGCCATGAAGGTCTGGGAGCAGATCCGCCGCTTCGAGGAGCTGCGCGGCGCGAACGGCTCCGCCAACAACGTGACGGTGGTCAAGGAGGCGCTGGCCTCGCTCGGACTGTGCCGCCGCGACGTCCGGCCGCCGAGCAAACCACTGCCGGAGGAGCAGCGCGCCGAGGTCGCGGCGCTCGCCGCCGGGTGGTCGGTGTGAGACGCCCGGAGGAGTACCGCAGCCACCAGTGGTACGGCAGCGGCATCTCATCGGGCCTGCGCTCCTTCAGCCACCGCGCCCGCACCCGGCAGCTCGGCTACCTGCCCGAGGAACACCTCGGCAAGCCGGTCGTCGCGATCCTCAACACCTGGTCCGACATCAACCCCTGCCACCAGCACCTCCGCGACCGCGCGCAGGCCGTCAAGCGCGGGGTGTGGCAGGCCGGCGGCTTCCCGCTGGAATTCCCGGTCGCCACGCTGAGCGAGACCTTCCAGAAGCCGACGCCGATGCTCTACCGCAACATGCTCGCGATGGAGACCGAGGAGCTGCTGCGCTCCTATCCGGTGGACGGCGCGGTGCTGCTCGGCGGCTGTGACAAGTCCACGCCGGCGCTGCTGATGGGCGCCGCCAGCGTCGACCTGCCGACGGTCTTCGTGCCCGCCGGGCCGATGCTGCCGGGGCACTGGCGCGGCGAGACCCTCGGCTCCGGCACGGACATGTGGAAGTACTGGGACGACCGGCGCGCGGGCCTCATCGGCGACTGCGAGCTGGCCGAACTGGAGAGCGGGCTGGCCCGCTCGCCGGGCCACTGCATGACGATGGGCACCGCCTCCACCCTGACCGCCGCGGCCGAGGCCCTGGGCGTGACGGTGCCGGGCGCGTCGAGCATCCCCGCCGTCGACTCCGGGCACGACCGGATGGCCGCGGCCTCCGGCATCCGCATCGTCGACCTCGTCCGCCGGGACGTGCGGCTGACGCACCTGCTGACCGCGGAGGCCTTCGAGGACGCCGTCACCACCGTCCTCGGCCTCGGCGGTTCGACCAACGCCGTGATCCACCTCATCGCGATGGCCGGCCGCGCCGGGGTACGGCTGACCCTGGACGACTTCGACCGGATCGCCCGCAAGGTGCCGGTGCTGGCCAACGTCCGCCCCGGCGGCGGCCCGTACCTCATGGAGGACTTCCACTTCGCCGGCGGGCTGCCCGGCTTCCTCTCCCGGATCACCGACCTGCTCCACCTGGACCGGCCCACCGTCGCCCACCCCACGCTGCGGGAGCAGCTGGCCGGCGCCCTGGTCCACAACGACGACGTCATCCGCACCCGGGCGAACCCGGTGGCCGCCGAGGGCGGCGTCGCGGTGCTGCGCGGCAACCTCTGCCCCGACGGCGCGGTCATCAAGCACATCGCCGCCGAACCGCACCTGCTCCGGCACACCGGACCCGCCGTCGTCTTCGACGACTACAAGGCGATGCAGCGCACCATCAACGACCCGGCGCTCGGCATCACCGCCGACCATGTGCTCGTACTGCGCAACGCCGGGCCCAAGGGCGGCCCCGGCATGCCCGAGTACGGCATGCTGCCGATCCCCGACCACCTCCTGAAGCAGGGCGTGCGGGACATGGTGCGGATCTCCGACGCCCGGATGAGCGGTACCAGTTACGGCGCCTGCGTGCTGCACATCGCCCCCGAGTCCTACGTGGGCGGGCCGCTCGCCCTCGTCCGCAGCGGCGATCTCATCACCCTCGACGTCGCCGCGCGCACCCTGCGCCTGGAGGTGTCGGACGAGGAGCTGGCGGAGCGCCGCGCCGCCTGGACCCCGCCGCCCGAGCGGTACGAGCGCGGCTACGGCGCGCTCTACGCCGAGCAGATCACCCAGGCCGACACCGGCTGCGACTTCGCCTTCCTGGCCCGCCCCGGCACCGTGCCCGATCCGTACGCGGGCTGAGCCGCACCCGGCGCCCGCCCCTCTCCTTCCGGTCGATGCACCGGCACGGCCGATATGTCGAACAGCGTCCTGCTTTCCGGTTACCCGGAATCCCCGGTCACCCAGAACGGAGAAGAGTCATGGCCCAAGCCGCAGCCGTGGCCGAGTCACCGCCCAGAAGCCGCCACGGGACGACGCCACCGCCCGAGCGCCGCCGCCGCGGCACCGGCAGCCACCCGCGCCGGCTGCCTTACCTGCTCATCGCGCCCGCGGTCCTGCTGATGCTGGGCTTCATCGCCTACCCGGTGCTCAGCGTCTTCTGGACGGCGCTCCAGCACGCCAACCCCACCAAGCCGTGGCGGAACGGCTTCGCGGGGCTGGACAACTTCACCGAGATCTTCACCGGCGACCCCCTCTTCTGGGGCACCCTGACGTTCAGCCTCAAGTGGGTCGTCGTCGAGGTCGGGCTCCAACTGCTCTTCGGGCTGGCCCTCGCCCTGATCGTCAACCAGACCTTCGCCGGCCGGGCGCTGGCCCGCGCACTGGTCTTCTCGCCCTGGGCCGTATCCGGCGTCCTCACCTCCGCGATCTGGGTCCTGCTCTACAACTCCCAGACCGGCATCAGCCGTTACCTCGCGGACGCGGGCATCGGGGAGTACGGCACCTCCTGGCTCTCCGACACCGCCACCGTCTTCCCGGCCGTGGTGGTCGCCGACCTCTGGCGCGGGGTGCCCTTCTTCGCCATCCTCATCCTCGCCGACCTCCAATCCGTCTCGAAGGACCTCTACGAGGCGGCCGAGGTGGACGGCGCGAGCAGGTTCCGGCAGTTCTTCCACATCACCCTGCCGCACCTGAAGGACGCCATCATCCTCTCCACGCTGCTGCGCGCGGTGTGGGAGTTCAACAACGTCGACCTGCTCTACACCCTGACCGGCGGCGGCCCGGCGGGGGAGACCACCACCCTGCCGCTCTACATCGCCAACACCTCCGTCGACGCGCACAACTTCGGCTACGCGTCCGCGCTGACCACCGTCGCGTTCGTGATCCTGCTCTTCTGCTCACTCGTCTACCTACGGCTCAGCAAGTTCGGAGGTGACGACAAGTGACCACGCTGACCGTCACCGGGAAGCGGCGCGCCTGGGACCAGGCCCCCCGCTGGCAGATCCACCTGCCGCTCGCCCTCTACCTCCTCTTCACCCTCGTCCCCTTCTACTGGATCCTGCTCTTCGCACTGCGCCCCGCCGGTTCCACCTCCCTGGTGCCCTGGCCGATCACCTTCGAGCACTTCGCGAAGGTGTGGACCGAGCGCAGCTTCGCGACGTACTTCCAGAACAGCGTGCTCATCGGCATCGCCACCCTGGTGCTCACCACGCTCGTCGCGCTGGCCGGCGGCTACGCGCTCGCCCGCTTCGACTTCCGCGCCAAGAAGGGCTTCATGCTGGCCCTGCTGTGCTCCCAGTTCGTGCCCGGGGCGCTGCTGCTGGTGCCGCTGTTCCAGATCTTCGCCGAGCTGCGGATGATCAACTCGCTGGGCAGCGTCATCCTCGCGGAGACCGTCTTCCAGCTCCCGCTGTCCATGATCCTGATCAGCGGCTTCATCAAAAACGTGCCGTACGCGCTGGAGGAGGCCGCCTGGGTCGACGGCTGCGGGCGGCTGCGGGCCTTCCGCGTCGTCGTCCTGCCCCTGCTGCGGCCCGGCCTGGTCGCCGTGGGCTCCTTCGCCTTCGTGCACGCCTGGAACCACTTCCTCTTCGCGCTGATGTTCCTCAGCGACCAGGAGAAGCAGACCATCCCCGTCGGCCTGAACACCCTGATGGGCGCGGACAGCGTCGACCTCGGCGCGCTCGCCGCCGGCGGCGTCATCGCGGCCGTACCGGTCGTCATCGTCTTCGCGTACATCCAGAAGTGGCTGATCACCGGCTTCAGCGCGGGGGCGGTGAAGGGATGACCGGCACCACCCCCCAACTCCCCTGGCCCGTCGTGCTGGTGGGTGCTCGCGGCCACGGCCGGTGGCACCTCGCCAACCTCCGCCGGCTGGCCGCGCAGGGCACGGTACGCCTCGCCGGCGTCTGCGACCTGACCCCGCTGACCGCCGCCGAACTCGACGGCCTCGGGCCCGTCGCGCAGTCCGACGACTTCGAGGAGCTGCTCGCCGCCACCGGAGCCCGCGTCGCCGTCCTCTGCACGCCCATCCCCACCCACGCCGACCTGGCCCTGACGGCGGCACGGCACGGCGTCCACCTGCTCGTCGAGAAGCCCCCCGCACCCTCGTACGCGGAGTTCCGGCGGCTGGCGGACGGCGTCGAGGCAGCCGGCGTGGCCTGCACCATCGGCTTCCAGTCGCTCGGCTCGCACGCCCTCCCGGCCGTCCGCGCCCTGCTCGCCGACGGCGCCCTCGGCGAACCGACCGGCATCGGCGCCGCCGGGGCCTGGGTGCGCGACGAGGCCTACTTCCGCCGCGCCCCCTGGGCCGGCCACCGCAGGCTCGACGGCACCGACGTGCTGGACGGGGTGCTCACCAACCCGCTCGCGCACGCCGTCGCCACCGCGCTCGCGCTGGACGGCAGCACCGCCGCCGAGGACGTCACCCGAGTGGAGACCGAACTCTTCCGCGCCCACGCCATCGAGTCCGACGACACCTCCTGCGTCCGCGTCACCACCGCGCGCGGCAGCCGCGTCACGGTCGCCGCCACCCTCTGCGCCGCGACGGCCGCCGAGCCGTACGTCGTGGTCCACGGCACCCGCGGCCGCCTCACCTTCTGGTACAAGCAGGACCGCGTCCTGCTCCAGCGCGCGGGACACGCACCCGAGGAGACCACGTACGGCCGCACCGACCTGCTGGAAAACCTCCTCGACCACCTCACCCACGGCACGCCGCTGCTCGTCCCGCCCGCCGCCACCGGCGCCTTCATGCGTGTCCTCGAAGCGGTGCGGTGCGCCCCGGACCCGGCCGCGCTGCCGTCGGACGCGTGGCACACCGCGCCCGGCACGACGGCCGACGGCAGCACGCTCCGCCGCGTCGTCCCCGGCATCGACGGCCTGGTGGCCGCCAGCGCCGACACCCTCTCCCTCTACTCCGAACTCGGCGCCCGCTGGGCGCTCCCGCAGGAGGTGCGCTCCGGATGACCGCGCCCCGCACGACCCCGCCCCTCACCCTGTGCTGCGCCGGCCGCCCCGTCGCCCGGTACACCTACCGCCCCCACCTCGACGCCCGGCTCGCCCCGCGCCCGTACCTGCACCCCGTGACCACCCTGCACGGCACCCCCGTCACCGAGCTGATGCCCGCCGACCACCCGCACCACCTCGGCGTGGGCATCGCCGTCCCCGACGTGGCGGGCCACAACTTCTGGGGCGGCCGGACCTACGTACGCGACCGCGGCCCGACCGCACTGGACAACCACGGCGTGCAGCGGCACACCGCCTTCAACCTCCGCGACCCCGACGGCTTCGTGCAGGAGCTCAGCTGGAGCGTGGGGGAGGAGGAACTGCTGCGCGAGCGGCGCACCGTGGCGGCCACCGCGCTGACCGACACCGCTTGGGCGCTGGACTTCACCTTCTCCCTCACCAACACCACCGCCGGGACGGTCTCCCTGGGCAGCCCCGCGACCAACGGCCGCCCGGGCGCCGCGTACGGCGGCTTCTTCTGGCGCGCCCCCAAGGAGGCCGACGTGCCCGAGGCGTACACCGCCGACGCCGAGGGGGAAGCGGCCGTGCACGGCCGCCCCGCGGACTGGCTCGCGCTCAGCGGCGGGGGATGGACGCTGGTCTTCGCCGGCGCCACCGAACCGACCCGCCGGGACCCGTGGTTCGTCCGCGCCGCCGACTACCCGGGCGTGGGCTCCTCGCTCGCGCACACCGAGCCGTTACCCGTCGCCGCGGGCGGCACCGTCGTCCGCCGCATCGTCACGGTGGTCGCCGACGGGCGCCTGACCCGCGAGGAAGCCGCGGGGCTGGCACGGAAGGCGGTGACGGCATGACCGCCGCCGACCGGCACGCCGCCTGGCTCTCCGCCGACCGCGGCGACGGCACCTACCGCAACCCCGTCCTCGCCGCCGACTGGTCCGACCCCGACGTCGTAAGCGTCGGCGACGACTACTACCTGACCGCCTCCAGCTTCGGCCGCGTCCCCGGCCTGCCCCTGCTGCACTCCCGCGACCTGGTCAACTGGACGCTGATCGGGCACGCCCTGGAGCGGCTGGAACCGGCCGAGGCGTTCGCCGTCCCGCGCCACGACTGCGGGGTGTGGGCGCCCTCGATCCGGCACCACGACGGCCGCTTCTGGATCTTCTGGGGCGATCCGGACCACGGCATCTTCCAGGTCAACGCCGAGGACGTACGCGGCCCGTGGAGCCGACCGCACCTCCTCAAGGCCGGCAAGGGGCTCATCGACCCGTGCCCGCTGTGGGACGAGGAGACCGGTGCGGCCTACCTCGTGCACGCCTGGGCCCGGTCCCGCTCCGGCATCAAGAACCGGCTCACCGGCCACCGCATGCGCCCCGACGCCACCGGCCTGCTCGACGACGGCACCACACTCGTCGACGCCGACCGCCTCCCCGGCTGGTTCACCCTCGAAGGGCCCAAGCTCTACCGGCACGACGGGTGGTTCTGGATCCTCGCGCCCGCCGGGAGCGTGGCGACCGGCTGGCAGGGCGCCTTCCGCTCGCGCGCGTTCTTCGGCCCGTACGAGGAACGCGTCGTCCTCGCCCAGGGCGACACCGACATCAACGGACCGCACCAGGGCGGCTGGGTGCGCACTCCGGCCGGCGAGGACTGGTTCGTGCACTTCCAGGAGCTGGGCGCGTACGGGCGCCTCGGCCACCTCCAGCCGATGCGCTGGGATGCGGGCGGTTGGCCGGTGCTGGGCGAGGACGGCAGCCCGGTACGGGAGCACCGCAAGCCGACCCTGCCGCCGCAGCCGCCCGCCGCGCCCGTCACCGACGACGACTTCCCCGGCGGCCGGTTCGGCCGCCAGTGGCAGTGGACCGCCAACCCCGCGGAGGGGTGGACACTGCCCCACTCCGGCGACGGGCTGCGGCTCACCTGTGTCCGCTCCGCCGACGCGCTCGACCTGCGCCGGCTGCCGCACGTCCTCACCCAGCGGCTGCCCGCGCGCCCGGTCACCGTCGAGGTCGGGCTGCGGCTGGAGAGCACCGAGCCGGGCGCGAGGGCGGGACTGGCCGTGCTCGGCGACGCGTTCAGCTGGATCGGGCTGGAGCGCGGCACGGACGGGACGGTGCGGCTCGTCCACCGGTTCGCCGAGTCCGTCGCCGAGGCGGAGCGGGACGCCGCGCATGCCACGCCCGCGCCCGACGGGCAGGCCCGGCTGCGGATCGCCGTCGGTCCGGGCGCCCGCTGCCGCTTCGCCGCCGACACGGGCGCCGGCTGGACCCCGTACGGACAGGTCTTCGCCGCCCTGCCCTGGCGTTGGGTCGGCGCCCTGCTCGGCCTGTTCGCCGCCACGCCCGAGCCCGCCGAGGCCGCCACCGGCGCCCAACCCGCCGGCACCGCGCTCTTCAGGCACTTCCGCATCGCGCCCGCCGGTCCTGCCCCGGCCGGCTGAGCCGAGCCCCTCCGTCACCCGCAACGCCCCTCGGGAGTCGTTATGACATACCTCCGCAGCAAGCGCTTACTGGGCAGCGCCCTGGCCGCCGCCACCGCCCTGGCCGCGGCCCTCGCCCTCGGCCCGCTGACCCCCGCCGAGGCCGCCGCGCCCCGGCCGCGGGAGACCGCCCGCCACACGTCGGCGAACGGCCCGTGGGCCGACCGCCCGCACGGCTTCGCCTCCCTCGCCGGCTCCACCACCGGCGGCGCGGGCGGCAAGGTCGTCACCGTCCGCACGCAGGCCGAGCTGGCCGAGTACGCCGCAGCCGACGAGCCGTACATCATCCGCGTGGCAGCCGCCATCGAGGTGGCGCCGTTCGGCTCGGACATTGTCGTCGCCTCCGACAAGACGATCGTCGGCGTCGGCACGAGCGGTGAGATCGTCCACGGCGAGCTGCACCTGAACCCCGGCACGCACAACGTCATCATCCGCAATCTCACCATCCGCGACTCCTACGTGGAGGGCGACCGGGACGGCAAGACGCAGGACTTCGACGCGATCCAGATGGACTCCGTGCACCACGTCTGGATCGACCACAACCGCTTCACGCACATGGGCGACGGCCTGCTCGACGTCCGCAAGGCCAGTGAGTACCTCACCGTCTCCTACAACCGCTTCGACACCCACAACAAGGCCTTCGGCATCGGCTGGACCGAGGACGTCAAGACCCGGATCACCATCGACCACAACTGGTTCCACGGCACCAAGCAGCGCAACCCCTCCGCCGACAACTGCGCCTACGCCCACCTCTACAACAACTACCTCTCCGGGCAGGTCGACGACGACGACCCGGTGTGGACGTACGGCAACTGGGCGCGCGGTCGCACCAAGATGGTCATCGAGAACAGCTACTACGACGGCGTCCAGCATCCCTACCAGGCCGACGACACGGCGGAGTTGGTGCAGCGCGGCTCCGTCCTGAAGAACACCACAGGGCGGCACGACACCCGCGGCACCGCCTTCGACCCGCACGACTTCTACCCGTACCGGGCCGACCCGGCAGCCGCCGTGCCCGCCCTGGTGAAGAAGGCCGCCGGGCCGCAGCGGTCGCTCGGCACCCGCACCGTCCTGCGCGTTCCCGCCGACTACCCGACCGTGCAGGCCGCCGTCGACGCCGTGCCGGACGGCAACGACGGCGCCGTCACCCTGGCCCTCGCACCCGGCACCTACCGCGAGCAGGTCCGCGTCCCGGCCGGCAAGCCGTACCTCACCTTTCTCGGCACCGGCGACGACCGCGGCGACACCGTCATCGTGTACGACACGCCCAACGAGTACGGCGGCTCCTCCGGCAGCGCCACCGTGCTGCTCGCCGCGCACGACACCACGGCGCGCCACCTCACCTTCGTCAACGACTTCGACGAGGCCGCGCACGACCTCGACAGCGAACAGGCCCTCGCCGTGAAGACGACCGGTGACCGGATCGTCTTCGAGGACACCGCCTTCAAGGGCAACCAGGACACCCTGATGACGGACAGCCCGAAGCTGGACACCGTCAGCCGGGTGTACGTCCACGACGCGTACATCGAGGGCGACGTCGACTTCCTCTACGGGCGTGCCACCACCGTCGTCGAGGACTCCGTCATCAAGGCGCTGAGCCGCGGCTCGGACACCAACAACGGCTACATCACGGCCCCGTCCACCTGGCGGGGCAACCCGTACGGGTTCCTCATCACCGATTCGCGCATCGAGAGCGACGCACCGGCCGGCACCTTCCACCTCGGCCGCCCCTGGCATCCGGGCGGTGAACCGGACGCGGTCGGCCAGGTCCTCATTCGCGACACCGCACTGCCCGCCGCGATCAAGGCGTCGCCCTGGACCGACATGGGCGGCTTCTCCTGGCGGGACGCGCGCTTCGGCGAGTACCACAACCGCGGCCCGGGCGCGGCGGTCACCGCCGACCGGCCGCAACTGAGCACCGCCGACGCCGCCCGCCACGAGGTCGCCGACTACCTCCGCGGCACCGACGGCTGGGCTCCGCACCGCCGCTGACACCTCATCCACCCGCACAGAAATGAGCCGACCATGACCATTTTCCGTAAGCCCGGCAGACCTCGCGGCACCGCCGCGCTCGCCGTGACCGCGATCCTCGCGCTGACCGCCACCGCCTGTGGCGACGACGGCAGTGGCGTCGCCGGCGAGTCCGGCGCCGAGGGCTCGGGCAAGGGCACGATCACCTTCTGGGACAACAACGGCGGGGTGCGCACCGACGTGTGGAAGGAGATCATCAAGGACTTCGAGCAGGCGCACCCCGACATCAAGGTCGACTACGTCGGGGTCGCCGCGACCGAGGCGCAGTCCAAGTACGACACCGCCATCCAGGGCGGCGGGCTGCCCGACGTCGGCGGCATCGGCGCGGCCATGCTCGCCGGCATCAGCGCCCAGGGCGCGCTGGAACCGCTCGACGGGCGCCTGAAGGACAGCGCGCTGGACGGCAAGCTCAACACGCGCATGGTGAAGAGCGTCCGCTCGGCCGCCGGCGGCAAGCAGCTCTACACGGTCCCCATGCACGCCACCAACGGCGTGCTCTACTACCGCACCGACTTGTTCAAGGCCGCCGGCCTGCCCGCGCCCACCACCTGGTCGGCGTTCTACAAGGCGGCGGAGAAGCTCACCGACAAGGGCGCCAACAAGTTCGGCTACACCATCCGCGGCGGCGCCGGCTCCATCGCGCAGGCCCTGGACGCCATGTACGGCCAGTCCGGCATCACGAGCTTCTGGAAGGCGGACGGCCTCCACACCACCGTCAACGACCCGAAGAACGTCGCCGCGCTGGAGAAGTACGTCGCGCTCTACAAGAAAAACACCCCGGCGGCCGACATCAACAACGACTTCACCAAGATGGTCGCCCAGTGGGACAGCGGCGAGATCGGCATGCTCAACCACAACATGGGCTCCTACCAGGACCACGTGAAGGCGCTCGGCACGAAGAAGTTCCGCGGCATACCGAACCCCACGCTGGACGACGGCACCCGCGTGATGGTCTCCAACCCGGTCGACGGGCTCGGCCTCTTCAAGTCCGGCAAGAACAAGGCCGCCGCCTGGAAGTTCATCGAGTTCGCCGCCTCGCACGAGGCCAACAGCAAGTGGAGCGAGTCGGCCGGCACCGTCCCCGCCAACCTCGAAGCCGCCGAGGACGAGTGGGTGCAGAAGTCCGAGACCACCAAGCTCGGCGCCGAGGCACTGAACAGCGACAGCACGAAGATCGTCGACCTGCCGTACCACCTCCCCGACTGGAACACCCTCTCCAAGGCCGACAACGAACCCGCCTTCCAGAAAGTGCTGCTCGGCAAGACCACGCCCAAGGCGTTCCTGGACTCTCTCGCCGACCAGTTCAACGTGGCCCAGGCCGAGTGGAAGCAGCAGGACAAGTGACCCTCGCCCGCCGCCGGGCGGCCGCGGCCCTCGCGGCGCTCCCCCTCGCGTGCGCCGCGGCCCCGGCCGCCCTCGCCACCACACGAGGCCACCGCCGTAAGCCCGCACTCCACCTCGCCGGCGACTCGACCGCCGCCCAGAAGTACGCCGACGCCGCGCCCGAGACCGGCTGGGGCATGGCGCTCCCCTTCTTCCTCCACCGGGACGTGCCCGTCGTCAACCACGCCGTCAACGGCCGCAGTGCGAAGAGCTTCGTCGACGAGGGCCGGCTGGCCGCCGCCCTCGCCGCCCTCCGCCCGGACGACCTGCTCCTCGTGCAATTCGGCCACAACGACGAGAAGAAGGAGGACCCCGCCCGGTACACCGAGCCCTGGACGACGTACCAGGACTATCTGCGGCAGTACCTCGACGGGGCCCGCGACCGGGGCGCGCGGCCCGTGCTGCTCACCTCCGTGGAGCGCCGCAGATTCGACGCCGGCGGTAACGCCCTGCCCACCCACGGCGAGTACCCCGCGGCGATGCGGTCCCTGGCCGCCGAGGCGGCCGTGCCGCTGCTCGACCTCCAGGCGCGGTCCCTCGCGCTGTGGCAGCAGCTCGGCCCCGAGGAGACCAAGGCGTACTTCAACTGGACGCCGAGCGAACAGGACAACACCCACTTCAACCCGCCGGGGGCCACCGCCGTCGCCCGGCTCGTCGCGGCCGGACTGGCCGAGGAGCGGCTGCTCGCACCGCACGCGGTCCGCCGCCTGGACGACGACGTCCCCACGTCCTGGATCACCTGGCCGGAAGGAGAAGAAACATGACGTCCACAAGGAGAGGGAGCAGGACCAGACGTACCACTGCCCTGGCCCTCACGACGACGGCCTGCGCCCTGCTCGCGCTCACCGCCACCGGCCCGGCCCAGGCCGCCCCGCCCGGCCGGGACGTCCTGCCGCCGCGCGACGGCTGGGCGTCCGCCACCGGCGGCACGACGGGCGGGGCCCGGGCCGACGCGGCGCACACCTACACGGTCACCACCTGGGACGAGCTGCGCGCGGCGCTCGCCGACGACCCCGGAGCGCCGCGCATCGTCAGGATCAAGGGCACCCTGGACGCGACCACCGCGGGCTGCGCCGCGTACGAGGCCGACGGCTACGACCTCGCCCGCTACCTCGCCGACTACGACCCCGCCGTCTGGGGCCGCGACCGGCCCGTCAGCGGTCCGCAGGAAGACCTCCGCGCCGCCTCGCAACGCCGACAGGCCGCTGCCGTCAAGGCGTACGTCCCGTCGCACACCACCCTCGTCGGCGTCGGCGAGCACGCCGGGATCACCGGCGGCAGCCTGCAGATCGAGGGCGCCGACAACGTCGTCGTCCGCAACCTCACCGTGGAGAGCCCGCTGGACTGCTTCCCGCAGTGGGACCCCACCGACGGCGCGACCGGCGCCTGGAACTCCGAGTACGACAGCATGGTCGTCACCGGCTCCAGCCACGTCTGGCTGGACCACAACACCTTCACCGACGGCGCCCACCCCGACAGCGCACTGCCCTCGTACTACGGCGAGGTGTACCAGCAGCACGACGGCGAACTGGATGTCGTGCGGGGCGCCGACCTCGTCACCGTCTCCTGGAACGTCTTCGCCGACCACGACAAGACCCTGATGATCGGCAACAGCGACAGCGCGGGCGCCACCGACCGCGGCAAGCTGCGCGTCACCCTGCACCACAACCTCTTCCGCGATGTGACCGAGCGCGCGCCGCGCGTCCGCTTCGGCAAGGTCGACGCGTACAACAACCACTACGTGGCGGGGCCGGGCACGGCGTACGCCTACAGCCTCGGCATCGGCATCGAGTCCCGGCTGGTCGCCGAGAAGAACGCGTTCACCCTGCCACCGGGCATCGGCGCCGGCCGCGTCCTGAAGAAGTGGAAGGAGGCGCCGGTCACCGCGGCCGGCAACCGCGTCAACGGCCGCCCGGCCGACCTGATCGCCCTGCACAACGCGGAGTTCCCCGCGGAACCACTGCAGTCCGGTGCCGGCTGGACGCCCACCCTGCGGACCCGCGTCGACGACCCGCGTGCCGTGCCCGGCCTCGTCGGCCACCGGGCAGGCGCCGGCCGGCTGCGCTGACGACGGCCGGACGCGCGCACGGTCAAGGCCGGTGATTCTGCCGATGTGCCGGGAGCGGCGCGGCACGAAAGTGGCAGCCGTCAGCGACCGCGACCGAGAGGAACTTCGTCGTGCAGCAGCACAGCAGTGTGTCCGTCAGTGCTCCGCAGCGCCGGGGACCCGGCCGGCTCAGAACCCGCCTGACGCGGTGGGGACTGGCCGGGCTCCTGGCCGCGGGCTCCCTGCTCACCTCCCAGGCCCTGCCCGCCGGAGCCGCGGACAATCCGTACGAGCGCGGGCCCGCACCCACCGAGTCCAGCATCGAGGCCTCCCGCGGCCCGTACGCCGTCTCCCAGACCACCGTCTCCTCCCTCAGCGTCACCGGCTTCGGCGGCGGCACCATCTACTACCCGACCTCCACCGCCGACGGCACCTTCGGGGCCATCGCGATCTCGCCCGGCTACACCGCCTACCAGTCGTCCATCGCCTGGCTCGGCCCGCGGCTGGCCTCCCAGGGCTTCGTGGTGTTCACCATCGACACCAACACCACGCTCGACCAGCCCGACAGCCGGGGCCGGCAGCTCCTCGCCGCACTGGACTACCTGACCCAGCGCAGCGCGGTGCGCAGCCGCATCGACAGCAGCCGACTCGGCGTCATGGGCCACTCGATGGGCGGCGGCGGCACGCTGGAGGCCGCCAAGAGCCGGCCGTCCCTCCAGGCGGCGATCCCGCTGACCGGCTGGAACCTGGACAAGACCTGGCCGGAGATCTCCACTCCGACCCTGGTCGTCGGCGCGGACGGGGACACCATCGCCCCGGTCGCCACGCACTCCGAGCCGTTCTACGAGAGTCTGCCCGGATCGCTGGACAAGGCGTACCTGGAGCTGAACGGCGCCACCCACTTCACGCCGAACACCTCCAACACCACCATCGCCAAGTACAGCATTTCGTGGCTCAAGCGGTTCATCGACAACGACACCCGCTACGAGCAGTTCCTCTGCCCGCTGCCCCGGCCGAGCCTGACGATCGAGGAGTACCGGGGCAATTGCCCGCACACCTCCTGACCGGAGCCCACGGGGACCGACGAGGCCGGTGAGCCGGCCGGACGGAGGGGTTCCGTGACCGGTTACACGCCAGTAACGTGACGGACGTGACCGGATCGCAGACCGCGCGCAGTCCTCTCCGGATCCACGGCAGGGACACCGAACTGTCCACCGCGCACACCCTCATGAGCAGCCTGGCACACGGCACGGGAGGCGCTCTGGTGTGCGCGGCCGGCCCCGGCCTGGGCCGCACCGCGTTCCTCGAACGCGCCGTCCAGGAATTCCGGCCGGGCCGCGCCCTCCTCGTACGGGCCACCGCCGCGGACGGCGCGCGGCCGTACGGGGGAGTCCGCGCCCTCGTCCACGCGGTCACCGGCGCCCGGCCGCCGGCCGGCCGCGGCCGGGCACCCGAACGGGACGACCTGCTCATGTCGTTACGGCCCGCGGCCGCGGACCACCCCCTCCTGCTGTGCGTCGACGACGTCCACCTGTGGGACACGCCGACCCTTATGGAACTGGGCCGTTGTGCCCGGCTCCTGCGCACCTCGCCGGCCCCCGTCGGCCTGCTGCTGTCGGTCGCCGACCACCGCGCCCACGACCCCGCCCTCGCCGGACTGCCCCGCCTCCGGCTCGGCCCCCTCGACGGCCCCGCAGCGGCCGCACTCCTCGCCGACCTCACCGACGGCCGCGCAGCCCCGGCCGTCCGGGACGCGCTGGCCCGCGCCGCCGATGGCAACCCCCGGCTGCTCCGCGAACTCGCAGCAGGCCTCACCCCGCAACAGCTCGCCGGCCTCGCCCCGCTGCCGCGCCCGCTCGCCGACCCCGCCACGCTGCTCCGCGCCTACGGCGCCCGCCCCGCCGAACTGCCGCCCGACACCCGCCGGTTCCTGCTGCTGGCCGCCGCCGCGCAGGAACACCACCCCGACGGCCCGGGCGCCGATGCGGCACTCGTCCTGCGGGCCGCCACTGCCGCCGGGCTCGGAGACACCGCTCCGGAACCGGCGGAGGCCGCGGGGCTGGTGCGTATCGAGGACGACCGAATCCACTTCGCCGGCGCGCCACTGCGCCGGGCCCTGTACGAAGGCGCGCCGCTCGCCCGGCGGCGCGCCGCCCACGCGCTGCTGGCCTCGGCGAGCGAAGGCGACCCTGGGCGTCCGCTGCCGCACCTGGTCCACCGTGCCCTGGCGGCCGACGGGCCGGCGCCCGCGCTCGCCGCCCGGCTGGCCGGCGCCGCACAGGCCGAAGGGACGTACCTCTCGCACGAGGAACGCGCGGTGGCGCTGGCCGTTGCGGCGCGTCTCACCGAGGACGACACCGAGCGGGCCACCCGGCTGACCGAGGCGGCCGACCACGCGCGCCTCGCGGGCCGCCACGCACACGCCCGCGAGCTGCTGGCCCCGGTGCGGGCGCTGCCCGCCGCGCTGCCGGTACGCGGCCGGGCCGAACTGGTCCACGGCCTGCTGTCCCTCCGGGACGGCCCGGTCGCCGACGCCAGGGAAGAACTCCTGCTCGCGGCCGCCCTCCTCGGCCCCCACGACCCCGCCGCGACCCTGACCGCACGGCTCGCCGCCACGGAAGCCGCCTGGGCCATGGGCGACGCGGCCGCGTACGTGGAAGCGCTCGGCGACGCGCCGGACGAGAAAGAGAAAGAGGAAGGGGAAGGGGGAGGGGGAGGGGGAGGGGACGCAGGCGGGGGAGTCTTCGGGCGGCTTCCCGAGGACTACCGCATCGGCATGGCGGCCGTGCTGAGCGGGCGGCTCGACGCCGGGGTCGGGCCGCTGCGGCGGCTGCTCGCGCGGACCGATCAGGCAGCGGCCCCCGAGGTACTGCTGCGGGCCGGGGTCGCCGCGCTGATCGTCGGCGACCTCGCGGCGGCCTGCCGAATCAACGCCCGCGCCCTCGCGAGCGCCCGCGCGCTGGGCCGCACCACGCTCGTACCGCAGGCCCTGGAGCACCTGGCCTACGGCGAACTCCGGGCCGGCCGGCACCCGCGCGCCCGCGTCCACGCCGAGGAAGGACTGCGGACCGCGTACCGCACCGGGCAGCGCAACATCGCAGCGCACCAGCACGCGATCCTGGCGCTCGTCGCCTCCGTCGAGGGCGACACCGACGCGCTCACCGCCCATGCGAGCGCGGCCGGCGCCGTCGCGGCGCCGCACGGCCTGGTCCAGGTCCTCACCCTCACCGGCTGGGCCCTCGCGCGGGCCGACCTGGGCGCCGGCCGCGTCGACGAGGCCGCTGCCCGGCTCGGCCCGCTGGTGCGCCCCGGCCCGCGGCAGGGCCATTTCGCCGTCCGCATGCTGGCCGTGCCCTGTTACGCGGAGGCGGCGGTGCAGGCGGGCGCGCCCGACGCGGCACGCGCCGCCGTCGAGGAGTTCGCCGTCTGGGCCGACCTCGGCGCCGACCCCGCGGCCCCCGCCCAACTGGCGCGCTGCCGTGCGCTGCTGGCGGGGGCCGGGGCCGGTGGTGGCCGGGTCGCGGCGGCCGACGCCTACTACGAGGAGGCCCGCGCGCGCCACGAGGACACCGTCAACGACTTCGAACGTGCCCGGACCCTGCTGCTGCACGGCAAGTGGCTGCGGCGCCGCCGCCGTCCCGGTCCCGCCAGAGGCCTGCTGCGGGACGCGCTCGTCGCGTTCGAGGGATGCGGCGCCCGCGCCTGGACCGAGCAGGCCCGCGCCGAACTACGTGCCACCGGGGACGCACCGGCCGGCGCCGAGCCACCGGCCCCCGGGCGACCCGGCCCGCTCGCGGACCTCACCCCGCAGCAGCTGCGGATCGCCCGCTGCGTGGCGGAGGGCGCCACCAACCGCGAGGTGGCCCTCCGGCTCTCGGTGAGTCCCCGGACCGTCGACCACCACCTGCGGAACGTCTTCGCGGTGCTGGGCGTGCGCTCCCGGCTGGAGCTGGCCCGCCTGGTGGACCGCGCGGGAGGCTCCGCCGCGCCCCGCTGACCGCCCACCGTCGCCCCCCGCCGCTGACCTCGTATCGGGCCCCGACTCATGCCGCGAACGGCGGGGTGAGGCCGGCCGGCGGCGGGCCGGGCCACGTACGGTCGTCCGGCTCGTGCCCCCGCTCAGTCCCCTCGTGCGACGAACGCTCAGTCCCCTCGTGCGACGAGCCGCCGGGCGAAGCGCAGGGAGTGGGTGAAGACGTCCGCGACCCGGTCGTCCGTGAGTCCGTGCCACCCGTGGTCGGCGCCCGGTTCCACCCGCAGCTCGGCCGGTGCGCCGGCGGACCGCAGGGCGTCGGCGAGGGCTTCGCTGTGCGTGCACGACACCATCGTGTCGGCATCGCCGTGCACGAGGAGGAAGGGTGGCGCCCCGGCGTGTGCGTGGGCGAGCGGGCTGGCGGCCAGGGCTCGGTCCGGGCAGCCGGCCGGGGCCGCGCCGAGCAGCAGCGCTTCGGGCGTACCGGCGTCGTGCGGGTCGAAGGGCGCACGGGGTGCGGTCAGGTCGCTGGGCCCGTACCAGACGACGGCGCCGACGGGGGCCGGGACGCCGGGGCCCGGGGCGAGGGCGAGGAGGGACGCCAGGTGGCCGCCCGCCGACTCGCCCCACACCACCGTCCGGCCGGTGTCGATGCCCAGTTCGGCGGAGCGCAGCGTGAGCCAGCGAAGCGCGGCGCGCAGATCGTCGAGCGGGGCGGGGAAGGCGGCTTCACCGCTGAGCCGGTAGTCGGCGCAGGCGACGGCGAGGCCCGCCGCAGCGAGGCGCGCGAACGGCCCCGGCGCCCAGTCGCGCATCCGCATGCCCATGTCGTCGCGCCGGCCGCGCCGCCAGGCCCCGCCGTGCACGAACAGCACCAGCGGGGCGGGCCCGGACGCGTTGGCCCCGGGCAGCCACAGGTCGAGCTCCAGGGGGCGGCTGCCCGGCAGCTCGCCGTAGGGAACGCCGCGCAGGACGCGTACGCCGGGCTCGCGCGGGGCGGCCGGCGGCAGCGGGGCGACGTCCGGGTGCGGCGCGGGGATCAGCTCCCGGACCGTCGGCGGGGCGGCGGTCACCGGGTCCGCCACTGGTGGTCGGGGAGGAATCGCACGTCGTACTCGTGCGGGACGGTGCCGAACTTGTGCGGCGCGGGGACGACCGGCTCCGGCGGCAGTCCCGGCTGCTCGGTGGGCGCGCCGAGGGTCTCGAAGAACCGCTCGAAGGTACCGCCGGGGCCCGCCGCGACGCCGACGACCTGGCTGTGGTGGCGCTCCATGCGGTAGGCGTGCGTGCAGTTCTTCGGGACGAAGCCGAAGTCGCCGGGGGTGAGCAGCTTCTCCTGCTCCTCGCCCTCGGTGTCCACGACGAAGAGCCGGACCGCGCCGGCCGTCACGTAGAACACCTCGTAGGTGTCGGCGTGCACGTGGGCCGGGATGATGTCGCCCTTCGGGCCCTCGACGGTGAAGAAGTTGAAGGTGTTCTCGGTCTGCTCGCCGCCGGCGTAGACGGTGATCAGGTCGCCGAAGAGGTGGGCCCGGTCGCCCTCGCCCTTCTCGATGAAGTACGGCTTGCCGGGCTCGGGCGGTATGCGGGAGGCGCTCCGGTAGCGAGTGGCGTATTCGAGGGTCATCGGTCTCTCCTTGAACGGCGGCAGGCGAATGTCAGGCAGGCTGACAACCGCTGTGTCAGGTAGACTGACATGGGAGTCCGGGCCGTGGCAACCGATCGCGGACGCCCGGCGTGAGCACGACAGAGGAAAGGGGCGGACGTGACGGCGGAACCCCACCGCAGCCTTCCGCAGCTGCTCGGCGACGCCCGGCGCTGGTTCGACGAGGGCCTGCTGGCAGCCATGGCGGCCGACGGCGCGACACCGGTCTCCCTGCCCCAGCTCCAGCTCTTCGCCGTCCTGGACGAGGCGGGCACCACCGTCTCCGAGCTGGCCCGGCGCATGGGCGTCACCCGGCAGACCGCCCACCAGGCCGTGCACGGCCTCGTCGACGCCGGGCTGCTGGAGCAGACGGCCCACCCCGCCTCCGCCCGGCAGCGCCTGATCCGGCGCACCCCGGCGGGCGCGCACGCGCATCAGCAGGCGGAGCGCGTCCTCGCCCGGCTGGAGAGCCGGCTCGCCGCACGCATCGGCCGCGAGACGGCCGACGCCCTGCGCGCGGCCCTCGAAACCCCCTGGGGCGACCCGCCCGCCCCCGACCCGGCGTAGGAGAGACGTCCGTCACGGGGCAACTGCGGTCAGCGGCCAACGCCCTGGCCGAACCGGGCATACCACCGGACCGGCTCCTACAGGTACTGGACACGGCCGTCGCCGACCTCCCCGGCCGGCTGGTCACCTGCTGCTACCTGGTCATCAGGCCGGACGCCGGGCAGCTGACCATCCGCTCGGCCGGACACCTGCCGGTCCTGCCGGCCGCGCCCGGCGAGGGGGTGCATACGCTGCCGAGTCCGGGCGATGCCTCTTCCTCGTCGACGGCCTCGCCGACAGCCGGGGCGCCCACCCGACGGAGGACGGAAGAACCGTCCGATTCACGCTCCGCCTCCCGCCACGCCGTTGACGGTCGGGCCCGTCCGCCGGCCGCGCCGCGGGCTCCGCTTCGGCTCCTGCGACCCGCTGCCGTCGGGGAGGGGGAGCGCGGAGAGCAGCTGCCGGGTCTCGACCAGCAGTTCACCGCTCACCGCCGCGGCCGGCCCGGTGTGCTCGCCGAAGGCGCCCGCCAGCTCGTGGTAGATCTGCCAGGCCTCCTGCGCCGCCCGGTGCTGCCGGTCCCGTACCGTCGCCCCGTCCTCGGGCTCGTCGAACAGGTCGGCCTCGGCCGCGCACGCCTCCGCCGTCCACTCGGCCAGCTTCGCGTACCGGTCGAGGAACGCGGGCGTGGGGCGGGCGAGCTGGCTCTCCTCGTCCGCCGACCTGGACAGCGCCCGGGTGATGACCGTCAGGTGCTCGGCGATGCCGTGCCAGCGGGCGTCCTCCGACTCCGGCGGCGGATGCGCACCGGTCCGCCGCAGGTTCCAGGCGGGGTTGAGCCGCAGGCTCTCATCGGTCCACTGCCGCGCGTCGGCCAGCGAGCGCAGGATCGGCTGGAGGCGCCGCGCCCGGTCCCGCCACTCCTCGGCCTCGGCCGTGCCCCACTCCTCGCGCAGTTCCTCGGACATGCGGCGCAACAGGTCGGCGCTGTCGCGCGGCAGGCGCTGCAACTGCTCACGGACGTTGCGCAGATGCACCGGCGGGAAGACGAACGCGTTCACGGTGATGCCGATGACGGCGCCGATGCAGGTCTCCAGCAGCCGGTGGCCCACTTCGCTGAGCGAGTAGGCGCCGTACGTGATGATGAACAACGCCGTCGTCGCTCCGTAGACGCCCTGCGTGCCGAAACGGCGGTAGGTGCCCACCAGGGCCAGCACCGGCAGGGCGATGATCATGGCGCCCAGGGTGGATCCGCCGGCCATCGCCATCGCGAGGGACGCCCACACGGCGCCGATCACGATCACGCAGATCTGCTGCAGTCCGGAGCGCAGCGAACGGTAGACCGTCGCGTCGACCAGGGCGAGCGCCGTCCACGGTGCCATCAGCGCCAGCGGGGCCTTCAGCCACCACCCGGCCAGCGCCCACGCGGCGATCGCCGCCCCCGCCATCTTCAGCGCCTGCACCATCGTGTCGCGCTCCGGACCCGAAGCGCGCGCCGCGTACCGCACCGTACGCCCGACCGCGGCACCCTCACGCCCCAGCCATCGCCATCCGGCGGCGATCCGTTCCCACACCGTGAACCGCTCCTCTTCCCGCTGCCCCGCACACCGACCGCGCCGCCCCACCCGGCGGGCGGAGGCGGCCCCGCACGAGTGCACACATTCCCGCCGGACAAACGGAAGGAAAGCCGCAAAGGATGCGTGTGGTGGCCGCCCGGTTCAGCCGCCGGCCCGCGGGGCGGTCCCCGGACCGGCGGAATGCCGGCCGACCGGGGTCGGCCCGGGGGCACCCCGAGTAAGATCTTTGGACATGTCGATCCCCGATGAGCTGCTCGTCGACATCGCCGCCAGGGTGGAGTCGGAGCAGAGCAATCAGATGTCCCTCACCGTGGTCGTCCGAGGTGCTGTCGTCACCGGCCGGCTGGCTCCGGAAAAGGTGTGGCGACAGCGCGTGGCCGAGGTGCTGGAGGAGTCGGAGCGGCTGGGCCCCTTCGCGGCCCTGTTCAGCACGGACGCCCAGGGCCCGGCCGACCGGACCGGACCCGCGAACGGCGCCGCGCCCGACGGCGTCCCGACCCCCACCCACCTGCACTTCCACCTCGCGCGGATCCTGCAGGGCAGTGTCGGCATCCCCGAAACGGGTGGGATGTACCGCGTCGCCATCAAGGACGTGGGCGCCTGGACGGTGGGTGACTTCAGCTACTCCGATCACTGAGCCGACGAGGGGGTGGCGGGCGGCGGCGCGTCGCCGTCGCCCGTGCCCCAGGCGGACGGCTTCGAGCCGACCGTGAAGGACAGCGTGGTGTTGCGCCGGATGTCCTCCGTCGTCAGCCAGGTGCGCGACAGGGCGGTGCCGTCGAGGGCGGCCGACCGGACGTACCGGTCCGTCCCACTCGTCCCCGCCGCGGTCACCGTGAAGTGCCCGCGCGGGTAGTACGCCCGGTCGAGCGTCAGCTCCACCTTGTCGAAGACCGGCGTGGACAGGCCCCAGGTGTCGGTCCCGGGGAAGACCGGGAACACACCGATGGCCGAGAGCACCATCCAGGACGACATGGTGCCCAGGTCGTCGTTGCCGGTGACGCCGTCGGGCCCGTCGGTGAAGAGGCCGAGCGCCGCGTGCACCACGTCGGTGGTCTTCCACGGCGTGCCGGTGGACAGGTAGGTGTAGGGCGCTATCAGGTCGGGCTCGTTCTGCGGGTTGTACTTGTCCGCGTTGTAGTAGTCGTACGGGCCGTTGACCCACACCTCGCGGGCGGTCTTCGCCGGGTCCTTCAGCAGCTGGTCGTAGGCGAAGAAGGAGTCCAGGCGCCGCTCGGTCGCGTCGCGGCCGCCGGTCAGCGACATCATGCCCGGCAGGTCCTGCGGCACCAGCCACATGTACTGCCAGGACGTGCCCTCGTGGAAGCCCACGCTCTTGGCCGGATCGGCGGGCCCGGTGAACGTCCCCGCCGCGTCGCGGGCCCGGAAGAAGCCGGTGTCCGGATCGAAGACGTCGCGGTAGTGCTGCGCACGCTTCGCGTACCGTGCCGCGTCCGCCGTGTGCCCCAGGTCCTTCGCCATCCCCGCCAGCGCGGCGTCGGCGAGCGCGTACTCCAGGGTCGCGGAGGCGCCGTGCTCGAAGTCGGAGTCGCCGGGCTTCTTCGCGTGGTCCGGCTGGTACGGCACGAAGCCGTTCTTCAGGTACTCCGCGTTGCCCATCCGGCCCGAGTACGGCGAATCGGCGGGCGGCACCCCGTCCGCGTTCTTCTTCAGCGCCCGGTACGCCGCCTCCTCGTGCCCCTTGAGCAGCCCCTGCCGGTAGGCGTTGGTGAGGAAGGGGGTGACCGGATCGCCGGTCATGATGTTCGTCTCGACGGTGCCGTAACCCCACTTGGGCAGCCACCCGCCCTGCTCGTCCACGTCCAGCAGCGACAGCGCCATGTCCCGGGACTCGCGCGGCGCCACCAGGGCGAGCAGCTGTGCCTGGGTGCGGTAGGTGTCCCACAGCGACCAGTTCTGGTAGTACGTGTGGCCCCTGGACCGGTGGATCTTCCGGTCCCAGCCGGTGTAGCGGCCGTCCACGTCCTGGCCGGTGTTCGGGTGCAACAGCGCCCGGTAGAGCGAGGAGTAGAAGACCCGTCGCTGCTCCCGGCTGCCGCCGCTCACCCGCACCTCGGCCAGCCGCTCCTGCCAGGCACGGCGCGCCGCGTCCTGGGTGGCGTCGAACGAACGGCCGCCCTCCGCGGCGAGGTTGCGCGCGGCACCCCGCTGGTCGACGTAGGAGAGCGCGGTGGTGGCCTCGACGTCCCGGTCGCCGCCGCGGGTGTCGAAGCGTACGTACGCGCCGCGCCGGCCGCCGCCCTCGGAGGACCGGCTGCCGGCGGTCACCGTGTCGCCGCTCCAGGTGCCGGCGGACGCGAACGGCCGGTCGAAGCGGGTGACCGTGTAGACCGTGTACGGCTTGGTGTCCTGGCAGAAGCCCTGGCCGGTGACGGCGGCGGCGACGGTGCGGTCGTCGAGGATCCGCACGCTGCTATTGGTCACCTTGTGCAGCGCCTGGCCGGTGTTCAGCAGGACGTTGGCCTTGTCGGTGGCGGGGAAGGTGTAGCGCTGCTTCCCGGTGTGCGCGGTGGCGGTCAACTCGGCCTCGATCCCGCCGTCCTCGCCGAGAGCGACCCGGTACGAACCGGGGCTCGCGCTCTCGTCGTCGTGGCTGAACGGCGCCGCGTACGAGGCGTTGTCGGTGCTGGTGAGGTCGCCGATCGTCGGCAGGACGGGCAGGTCGCCGCCCAGGCCGCAGCCGACGCCGGAGAGGTGCACGGCGGAGAAGCCGCGGATGCTGCGCTCGTCCCAGTCGTAGCCCGTGCTGTGCCCGGTGTCCGGGGAGAGCTGGACCATGCCGAACGGGACGGCGGCACCAGGGAAGGTGTTGCCCTCGTTGCGGGTGCCGATGAACGGGTTGACGAGGCCGGTGAGGTCCCCGGTCGCGCCGGGCGGGGCCTGCGGTGCCGCGGTGGCGGGCGGCGTGGCGGCCAGCAGTCCTGCGCAGAGCACCGTCACGAGCGGTCCGGCGAGGCGCCGGGCGCGTGGGGGACGTATCACTTGCAGCCTCCGAACGAGGGCAGACAACGTTGTCAGCAAGAGCCTTTACAGCGTTGTCACACCCCTCGACGATGTCAATACCGCGCACCCCGCCCGCGCTCGTGTCTCACCCGGCCGGGCACCCAGGGGCCGCATGTGAGGCGCTTTCAACCCGTCGGCCGTCACGGACCGTTGCGCGGTCACCACTCTGGACACCCCGTACGAGGCTGTGCTGTCATTCCGACGGCCCTCTCTTTCAACGTTGTACAAGCTCGGTGTCGAGCTGCTCGGCTTTCTCGGTTTTCTCGGCAAAGGAGGAACCATGCGCACCAGACGCCCGGTCAGACAGCTGGCGTTACTGCTCACGGCGGCCCTCGGCGTCACCGGTCTCGCCGCGGTCCCGTCCGCGTCGGCCGCCGGAGACCCGGCCGAACCCCACGGCCTCAAGGGCGAGTACTACACCCAGTCGGCGCCCGGCGCCTTCGACTTCCACGAGCTCAAGGCCACCGGCTTCGACCAGGCCATCGACTTCGACAACCTGGAGCCCCGGCTCCAGTCCGCCACCGGACAGTCCGACGACGTCAGCATCCGGTGGACCGGCAAGGTCGTCCCCGAGAAGTCCGGCCCCACCACCTTCTCGGTCACCGGCGACAACGGCTTCCGGCTGTGGGTGGACGGCAAGCTCGCCATCGACCACTGGATCGACGACTGGGACAAGGAGCAGACCTCCCAGCCGGTCGAGCTGACCGCGGGCAAGGCCTACGACATCAAGGTCGAGTACTTCGAGCACTACGGCGGGTCCAACCTCCACCTGCGGTGGACCGAGCCCGGCCAGGCCAAGGAGGCGATCCCCTCCTCGGCGTTCCGCCTGCCGGACGGTTACGCGTACAACGGTGCGCTCGCCGCCGACGTCCTGAAGGACGGCCGCACGCTCCGCCTCGACTTCGCGCAGCCCCTCGCCGCGCCCCCGGCCGGCCTCGCCGACCACCTGCGGGCCGTCATCGGCGGCGCCGAATGGCCGCTGGGCAAGGCGAAGCCCGACCCGGCCGACCCCACGGCCCTGCTGGTCGGCCTCAAGGAGCCGGTCGTCGGCAAGAAGGGCGGCGGCGCGCGCGGCCTCGCCGACGTCCGCTACGACGGCGAGGGCGGCCTGAGCGGCAAGGACGGCAAGACCGTCGACGCGTTCTGGGCGAGCGGCCCGAACCACTCCGAGTACGAGCTGCGCACCAAGTGGGCCGACGAGGTGGGCCCGCACAACGCCCTGCCCGAGTACCCGCGCCCGCAGCTCACCCGCGACAAGTGGCAGAACCTCAACGGACGGTGGCAGTTCCAGGGCGCCGAGGCCGGCGAGCAGCCCCCGGTCGGCAAGAACCTCGACGAGAAGATCCTCGTGCCCTACCCGGTCGAGTCCCAGCTCTCCGGCATCGAACGCCACGAGGACCGCATGTGGTACCGCCGCACCTTCACCGTCCCCCGGGACTGGAAGGTCGGCGACGGCAAGCGGCTGCGGCTGAACTTCGGCGCCGTCGACTGGCAGTCCGAGGTGTACGTCAACGGCAGGAAGGTCGCCGCGCACAAGGGCGGTTACGACAAGTTCAGCGCCGACGTCACCGACGCGCTGAAGCCAGGGCGTACCCAGGAGCTGATCGTCGGCGTCTACGACCCGACCGACGCCAAGGACGGCGAGAACCCGCCGGTCGGCAAGCAGCGGCTGGACCCCAGCGGCATCTGGTACACCCCGTCCTCCGGCATCTGGCAGACGGTGTGGATGGAGCCGGTCGCGGCCGACCACGCGGACTCCCTGAAGCTCACCCCGGACGTCGCGAACAAGCAGGTCACCGTCGAACCGCGCGGCGTGCGCGCCGGAGTGCCGGTCACGGCCACCGCGTACGCGGGGAAGAAGAAGGTCGCCGAGGTCAGCGGCCGGACGGGCACCCCGCTGAAGCTGAAGATCGCCAAGCCGCACCTGTGGTCGCCGGACGACCCGTTCCTCTACGACCTCGAGGTCAAGGTGGGGGCCGACCGGGTCGGCAGCTACTTCGGCATGCGCTCCATCGCCGTGGAGAAGATCAACGGCACGCCGCGCACGGTGCTCAACGGCAAGCCCACCTTCATGATGGCCACGCTCGACCAGGGCTTCTGGCCCGACGGCCTGCACACCGCGCCCACCGACGAGGCCCTCGCGTACGACCTGAAGATGCACAAGGCGATGGGCTTCAACGCGGTCCGCAAGCACATCAAGGTCGAGCCCGACCGCTGGTTCTACTGGGCTGACAAGCTGGGCCTGATGGTCTGGCAGGACATGCCCGCCATGACCGCGGGCGTGAACCCGAGCGCCGCCTCCCGCGCCGAGTACGAGCGGGAGATGAAGGAGATGATCGACGAGCACGTCAGCAGCCCGTCGGTCGTCATGTGGGTCACCTTCAACGAGGGCTGGGGCCAGTACGACATCGGCCGCGTCGCCGAGCAGGCCAAGGCCTGGGACCCGACGCGCCTGGTGAACAACCAGTCAGGCCTCAACCTCGGTGCCGACGGCAACGCCGGCGACATCATGGACGAGCACGGCTACCCGAGCCCGGCCCTGCCGCCGCACCCGGACGGCGAACGCGCCCTGGTCGCCGGCGAGTACGGCGGCCTCGGACTCGCGGTGCCGGGCCACGCCTGGTCGGTCCAGCAGTCCTACGTGGACGTCGACCCCACGACCTACACCGACGACTACCTGACCAAGCTCGGTGAGGTGCACCAGCTCGCCTGCAAGGGCGGGAACGGCGCCGTCTACACGCAGATTTCGGACGTCGAGGGCGAGCTCAACGGCCTGCTGACGTACGACCGCAAGGTCGTCAAGCCCGACGTGAAGCGGCTGAAGGCGGCCCACGAGGCGCTGATCCACGACGCGTCGCAGGCCGTCCCGGCGGGCTGCTCGGCGTCCTGACCCGTCGGCACCACCGGCCGGCCGCGGCCCACGGTACTCCGGCCCGTCCCCCGTACAGCAGAATCGGGGGGCGGCCCGGGGACCGGGCCGCGGTCGGTCCTCTCTTGCCACCTGTCGCCGGAAGGAAAGTCGTGCGGGTCAGCCTCAAGGACGTCGCCGCGCATGCGGGCGTGTCGATCAAGACCGTCTCCAACGTGGTGAACAACTACCAGCACGTGACGCCCGAGATGCGCGACCGGGTGCAGCGGGCCATCGACGAGCTGGGTTACCGGCCCAACCTGACCGCGCGGCACCTGCGCAAGGGCCGGACGGGCATGATCGCTCTCGCCCTGCCCGAACTGGGCAACCCCTACTTCGCCGAGCTCGCCGCCGCGGTCATCGACGCCGCGGCCGAGCACGACTACATCGTGCTGCTGGACCACACCGGCGGCCGGCGCGCTCAAGAAGTCCTGGTCAGTCAGGGGTTCCGGGCCCGGGTGATCGACGGTCTGATCCTCAGCCCCATCGAGCTGGAGGCCGAGGACCTCAGCGACCGGACCGAGAACGTCCCGCTCGTCCTCCTCGGCGAGCGCCACTACGACCTGCCGTACGACCACATCGCCATCGACAACGTGGCCGCCGCCCGGCTCGCCGTCCGCCACCTGACCGGGCTGGGGCGGCGCGAGGTGGCCTTCATCGGCGCCCGCCGCGGCAACAGCCGGCCGGCCGAACTCCGCGTACGGGGCTGGCGCGAGGAGCTGTCCGCCGCCGGCCTGTCCTGCGACGACGGTCTGGTCGCCACCACCGACGGCTGGGGCCACGCGGACGGCGCCGCGGCCATGCACCGCATCCTGGAGACCGGGCGGCGCCCGGACGCCGTCTTCGCCTACAACGACCCGGTGGCGATCGGCGCGATGCGTGCCCTGTCCGAGCGCGGCCTGCGGGTGCCCGAGGACGTCGCCGTGGTGGGCTTCGACGACGTCGAGGAGGGCCGGTTCGGCACCGTCACCCTCACCTCCGTCTCCCCGGACAAGGGGGCCATCGCCCGGCTGGCGGTGGAGTCGGTCCTGGCCCGGGTCAGCGGCGAGGCCGCCGCGCCCCGCCGCGTATGGGCGGACTACCGGCTGATCGAGCGGGAGAGCACGCTGGGGCGTCCGGCACCCCGCTGAGCAGGCCCGCCGGAAACGCGCGGTTTGCCGCGCGGCGTGCGGGCAACGCGTGTGCCGCGTACGTGCGGACGGCGAAGGGACACCCGGACATGGCGGAAGACCCGGGAGCAGTACGGGGAGCGGGACGATCAGGCGGCGGGGCCGGGGAGCGCGCCGTGACGGCGCTGGACGCCCGGTTGCCGGTCTCCGAGGGGGCCGGCCTGCTACGCAAGCCGTTCCCCGACCACTGGTCGTTCCTCCTCGGCGAACTGGCCCTCTACAGCCTCGTCGTGCTGATCCTGACGGGCGTCTACCTGACCCTCTTCTTCGAGCCGGGCATGCGCGAGGTGCCGTACCACGGCGCGTACACCCCGCTGTCCGGGGTCCGCGTGTCCGAGGCGTTCGACTCCACCCTGCGCATCAGCTTCGACGTCCGCGGCGGCCTGCTGATCCGGCAGATGCACCACTGGGCCGCGCTGGTCTTCCTCGCGGCGATCGGCGTCCACCTGCTGCGGATCTTCTTCACCGGGGCGTTCCGCAAGCCCCGCGAGGTGAACTGGCTGATCGGAGTGACACTCTTCCTGCTGGCGCTGGCGGAGGGGTTCGCCGGGTATTCGCTCCCGGACGACCTGCTGTCGGGCACCGGCCTGCGGATCGCCCAGGGCATCATGATGTCCGTCCCGCTGGTCGGCTCCTACCTCAGCATGTTCGCGTTCGGTGCGGAGTTCCCCGGCCACGACTTCATCTCCCGGCTGTACGCCGGGCACATCCTGCTGCTGCCCGGCCTCATCCTGGCGCTGGTCACCGTCCACCTGATCCTGGTCTTCCACCTCAAGCACACCCAGTGGGCGGCCCCGGGACGCACCAACCGCAATGTGGTCGGCAAGCCGCTCTTCCCCCGCTTCGCGGCCACCTCGGGCGGACTGGCCCTGATGGTCTTCGGGGTGATCGCGGCCCTCGGCGGGCTGGCGCAGATCAACCCGGTCTGGGTGTACGGCCCCTACCGGCCCGACCAGACGTCCACCGGGGCGCAGCCCGACTGGTACGTCGGCTTCCTGGAGGGCGCGCTGCGCCTCGTGCCGCCGTGGGAGACGTCGGTCGCCGGGCACACGGTGATGTGGAACGTGCTGCTGCCCGCCGTGGTGCTGCCGCTCGCGCTCTTCGCCCTGCTGTACGCGTACCCCTTCGTCGAGGCGTGGGTGACCGGCGACCGGCGCGCGCACCATCTCTGCGACCGGCCCCGCGACCGGCCGGTCCGTACCGGCTTCGGCGCCGCGGCCGTCACCGGCTACGCGGTCCTGCTGCTGGCCGGCGGCAACGACGTGGTGGCGCACACCTTCGGCATCTCCCTCAACGCCCTGACCTGGGTGCTGCGGACCGCCCTGGTGGTGCTGCCCGTCGTCGTCTTCATGGTGACCAAGCGGGTCTGCATCGCGCTGCGCGAGGCCGAGCTGACGCGGCTGGCCGAGGGGGAGGAGACCGGCCGGGTACGCCAGACGATCGCGGGCGGTTTCGAGGACGAGCACCGGCCGGTCGACGCAGCGGAGCGGTACAAGGTGCTGCACGGGAGCCGGCCGGCGGCCGCGCCGCTGCCGGTGGGCGGCCGGCGCGCTGACGGGGCACGGACGGGACGCGTGCGGTCGGCGCTGAGCCACTGGTTCGCGGCGGGGACGGCGCCGGCCGGCCGCCGCCTGCTGGAGGAGCGCCTGCCGGCCGCTGGTCAGCCGCCCGAGCGCCCGGCCGGCGGCTCGCCGGAGTCGTCGTAACGGCCCACGTGCTCAAAGACCAGCTCGAAGACGCCGAAGGCCAGTACCCCCACGCCCAGCAGTGCCAGCCACGCTCCGAAGACGACGCCGAGCGCGACGACGGTGCCGCCCGCGGCCACCACAATGGGCCACGGTCCGCTGGGCGGGAAGAAGTCCAGCGGGCCGGCCGTCTCGACCACCTCCGCGTCGCGCCGGTCCTGCGCCCGCCGCCCGCGCCGCCGGTACTGCACGGCCAGGAAGAAGGCGACGACGGCCGCCATCAGGCAGGCCACGATCAGCACGCTGGTGCCCGCGGGATCGTGGCCGTACCTGCCGTAGACGCCCGAGGTGACGGCGAAGAAGGCCGCCACGCCCGTGAAGAGCAGCGCTTCCGTGTGGACAGGCCCAGCAGGAAGGCGCCGATCGAGGAGACGGTGTTGAGCAGGGTGAAGCCGTCGGCGGCGAGGTAGTCGGCGTACCGCCGGGGCATGCCGTTCTCGCCGAGCCAGTGCTGGACGAGGAAGGTGGTCTGGAAGCCGACGAACAGGGTCCAGAAGTGGATCTTCCCGAGCCGTTCGTCGAGCATCCGGCCGGTGAGCTTGGGCCACCAGAAGTAGAAGCCGCCGAACATCGCGAAGACCACCGTCCCGAACAGGACGTAGTGCAGGTGCGCCACGATGAAGTACGAGTCGGTGAGGTGGAAGTCCAGCGGCGGCGAGGCGATCAGCACCCCGCTGAGCCCGCCGAGCAGGAACGTCACCAGGAAGCCGACCGCCCACAGCATCGGGGGCTCGAACGACAGCGAGCCCCGCCACATCGTGCCGACCCAGTTGAAGAACTTCACCCCCGTGGGCACGGCGATGAGGAACGACATCAGGGAGAAGAACGGCAGCAGCACCGCGCCGGTGGCGAACATGTGGTGCGCCCAGACCACCGCCGACAGCATGGTGATCGCGATGGTCGCGCCGATCAGCCCGAGGTAGCCGAAGACCGGCCGGCGGGAGAAGACCGGCAGGATCTCCGTCACGATCCCGAAGAACGGCAGCGCGACGATGTAAACCTCGGGATGGCCGAAGAACCAGAACAGGTGCTGCCACAGGATCGCCCCGCCGCTCGCCGCGTCGAAGACGTGCGCCCCGAACTTCCGGTCCGCCTCCAGCGCGAGCAGCGCGGCCGTCAGCACCGGAAAGGCGGGCAGCACCAGGACCGAGGTGAAGAGCACGTTCCAGGTGAAGATCGGCATCCGGAACATCGTCATGCCGGGGGCCCGCAGGCACATGATGGTGGTGAGGAAGTTGACGGCCCCGAGCGTGGTGGACACCCCGGCCACGACCAGGCCCATCGTCCACAGGTCGCCGCCGGCGCCCGGCGAACGGACGGCGGAGTTGAGCGGCGCGTAGGCGAACCAGCCGAAGGCCGCCGCGCCCCCCGGTATCAGGAAGCCGCTCACCACCATCAGCCCGCCGAAGAGGTACATCCAGTACGACAGCGCGTTCAACCGGGGGAAGGCCACGTCCGGCGCCCCGATCTGCAACGGCATGACGGCGTTCGCGAACCCCGCGAAGAGCGGGGTGGCGAAGAGCAGCATCATGACCGTGCCGTGGATCGTGAACAGCTGGTTGTAGGTGTGCTCGTCCACGATCTGCAGTCCGGGGCGCGCGAGCTCGGCCCGCATCAACATCGCCAGGACACCGGCGAAGAGAAAGAAGCAGAACGAGGTGACCAGGTAGAGGTTGCCGATCACCTTGTGGTCGGTGGTCCGGGTCAGCCGGATCAGCCGCCTGCCCAGGGGCGGAGCCGGTCGCTCCGTCACCCGCACGACGCCCGCCGCCACTTCCGTCATCGTCCGCCTCCCGTGCCCGCCCGTCCGGTCGCCCCGTTGCCGGGTGCGGCCGGTCGGGTGCCCGGGCGACGCCGCGGAAAACGCCGCTGCCGGGCGGGGGAGGCGGGCTGCTCAGGCGCGAAGCGACAGCGTGTCGTCCGCCGCCGGCCCGCCGAGCCCGGCCGGCGGCTCGTCGAGGACCAGCACCGGAGCCCGGCGGAGCAGCGCGCGGGCGAGCGGCTGCCGGCACGTCCGGGACCTGCCGCCGAGGTAATGCACAGGAAATGCGGCCGCCGGCCGTGGCATGCGCGGAGGCCTACGGCCCGACGGTCCCCCGGGCGAGCAGGTCCTTCTGCGGGCGGGGGCGGTGCAGGACCAGCAGGGCCTGGTCGTCCTGCGGGGCGCCGCCGCTGTGCCGGCTCACGTCGCGGGCGAGGAAGTCCAGGACGGCCGACGGCTCCGGCGGATACCCGGTCTGCCGCAGATAGGACCGCACCATGTCGGGGACGCGGTCCGCCGGGTCGTAGAAGACGCCGGCCCGGTCGCGGGCCTCGGTGACACCGTCGGTGAAGCACAGCAGCATCGCCCCGGGCGGGAAGTCGTACGTCTCCACCGGCGACGACCAGGTGCCCAGCGCGGTGATGCCCAGGGGCGGTGCCTCTTCCGCCGGCTCCAACACGCGCGCCTGCCCGTCCGCGTGCAGCAGCAGGGGAGCGGGGTGGCCGCGGTTGACCAGCTGCACCCGGTCCAGCTCCGCGGTGAACTGCACGATCAGGGCGGTGGTGAACCCCTCCGTCTCGTCCAGCCCCTCCCTGCGCTGCCCCTCGCGCAGCAGCGCTTCCTCCATGCACTGCACGAGATCGGGCAGGTCGGCCGAGTGGTCGGCGGCATAGCGGAACGCGCCGATGTCGATGGCGACCGCGGTGACGGCGGACAGCCCCTTGCCGCGTACGTCGCCGACCATGGCCCGGACCCCGAACGGGGTGTCCTGCACGACGAACAGGTCGCCGCCGATCAACGCCATGTCCTCGGCCGGCACATAGCGGGCGGCGATGCGCAGCGCACCCAGCCGGTTCGGAGGCCGGGGCAGCACGGCCCGCTGGGCCACCTCGGCGGCGTACCGCGCCCGGCTCGCGCTGACGTGCTGGGAGTGCAGGGAGCGGTTCAGTCCGATGGCCAGTGCGGTGACGGCCGCGAGGGTGACCTGGTTGGCGACGCCGTGCTGCCAGCCGAAGGTGTCGCTCGCGTAGGCCAGCGCCGCGTGCACCGCCATCGCGACGAGGCCGGTGGCCAGGATGCCGGACGGCCGGAGAAGCGTCACCGCCGCCACCGGCGCCACGGCCAGCAGGGGAGCGGACGACACGGAGGGAGGCGTGAGCAGATCCACCACCGCGGCGAGCACAATCACCAGGGCGGGGATCCAGCGACGCGTACGCGACCAGGTCATGAACTCCCTCACCAGGCCATTTTGCCCTCCCGTCCGGCGCCTGGCAGCGCACGGCGCGGCGACGGACCGGTCACCCTATTCTTACCCTCGGTAACGTGTGTCACTGGAGAACGTCTGTGCCCTCGGATCTCACGAGAAAGGCTCATGATGCCGCTTCACGCCGCGATCGCCTCGAAGCTGTATCTGCTGGACGATCTGCCCAAAGGGTTCGACTGCCCACTGACTCCGGAGCAGGAAGCACGACTCGCACGCTTCAACGAAGCGCACGACTACACACCCCCCGCGGCGACGGTGGAGCCGATCACCCTTCCCGGACGGCACGGCGAGATCCCGGCACGCGTCTACACCGCCCCCGAGGGAACGCCCGCCACCGGCCGCTGCTTCGTCTGGGTACACGGCGGCGGCTGGGTCTTCGGCGACCTCGACATGGCCGAGGCCGACTGGGCGGCCCGCGAGATCGTGGCGCGGAGCGGCGCCACGGTGGTGAGCGTCGACTACCGCAAAGCCGTGGTCGGCACCGCCTATCCGGTACCGCTGGACGACGTCGCCGACGCGCTCACCTGGGTACGGGACCACCGCCACGAGATCGGCGCCGGGCTCGCCGACGGGCCGCTGTCCGTCGGCGGGGCCAGCGCCGGAGCCAACCTCGTCGCCGGCGCCGTGCTCCGGCTGCGGGACGAGGCGGGGTGGGCCCCCGCGCACGTGGTCCTCGTCTATCCGGCCGTCCATGCGGTCCTCCCGGCGCCGTCCCCGCACCTCACCGCATTGATGGCGGACGTCCCGCGCGCCGCCCGACTCCTGACGGACTTCGCGCGCGTCTTCGAGAACTATCTCGGCGGCCCGCTCAGCACCGCCGACGGCTACGCGGCCCCCGCACTCGCGGACCTCACGGCATTCCCGCCCACCACCGTCCTGAACGCGGAGTACGACGACCTCCGGCCCTCCGGCGAAGCCTTCACCGCCGCACTGGCCACGGCCGGCACCGACGTCACCCAGGTATGCGTACGGGGCACCCTGCACGGCTTCCTGACCCGGCCCGGCACCGAGGAACCCACGGACCTCGCGCTCGACGTCATGGCGCACCACCTGCACTGAGCCGGATCGGGCGGTGTCGTCGGGGCGTCACTCCAGCCCCGTGATCTGCGTCCGCGAGGTCAGGCCGAGCTTGTTCAGGATGTGCTCCACGTGCGCGTCCGCCGTCCGCTTGGAGACGACGAGCCGTTCCGCGATCTCCCGGTTGGTCAGCCCCGCCGCGACCAGCGCGGCCACCTGCCGCTCCCGGTTCGTGAGCCCGCCCGGCCGCGCGCCGCCCGCGCCGCGGTCCCGCGCCCGCGGCACCGCGGCGGCGGGCGCGGCCGACGCGGGCGGGACGTCGTCGGCCGCGGGAGGGGACGCCACCGCATCGGCCGGTGACCCGGGAAGCACGTCCTGTTCCTCCACCGCGTACGCCACCGACTCCGCGAGGTCCAAGGCCGCCCCGCGCGCGTGATGGTCCTCGTACGCGGCGGGGCCCAACGCCGTACGGGCAGCGACCCGAGCCGTGTCGTGCTCCGCCAGCAGGGCCGGCACGTTGAACAGGTGCACGCCGCCGATCCTGGACCAGAGCGCCTCGGCGGCGCCCAGCAGCCAGGCGGCCCGCTCGAACCGCCCGGACCGCGCCGCCGACCAGGCCAGCAGCTCCATGGCGACCGCCGTGCCGAGCCGGTCGTCCACGGCCGACTTCAGGACCAGCGCCTCGCGGCCGAGCCGGTCACGCTCCACGGCCCGGGCCTCGTCGTGCGACATCCACAGCGCCAACTGCCGGTACAGCAGGCAGTAGCTACGCGTCCAGCACTCACCGGCGGCCGCCTCCAGCGCCGCCAGCCCCTCGCCGGACACCTCCCACGCACGCGCCACATCGCCGGTCACCGCCGCGCCGAACGTCTGGATGAAGCAGGTGACGGCCAGCCCGTCGCCGTCGCCCACGTCCCGGAAACCACGGCGCGCCGCGTCGAAGTCGCGGTGCGCCTCGTCCAGCCGGCCCCGGACCATCCACAGGCAGCCGCGGAAGCCCGTCGCGTACAGCCCACCGCGCCGGTCGCCGATCCGTTCGGCCATCGCCAGCGACTCCAGGATGCACGGCTCGGCGTCGTCGTGCCGGCCCAGGACCGTCAGGATCCAGGTGAGCCGGTGCAGCGCCTCGACCCGCTCCGGGCAGTCGTGCACCACCTTCGCCAGGCCGCGCTGCAGCCAGCAGGCCCCCTCCCGCAGCCGGCCCGTCGTGATCCAGTGCGTCCACAGCCGGGTGGCCAAAGCCAGCCCGCGCACCGCCAGTTCGGGCGTTTCCGTGCCGGTGCCGTACTCCAGGGCGACCCGGAAGTCCTGCAGCCGACGGGCGTTGGCGGTCAGGTGCTCCGCCTGCCGGTCGCTGTGGAAGGGCCGGTCGGCGCGCTCCGCGAACGCCGCGAAGTAGTCGAAGTGCGCGCGGCGGTAAGCATCCTGCTCCCCGCTCGCCGTCAGCCGCTCGGCACCGTACTCGCGCAGGGTGTCCAGCAACCGGTAGCACGCGCGGTCCGCTTCGACGCGCAGCACCACCGACTTGTCGACCAGGCCGATGAGCTGCTCCAGCACCTCGTCGGGGGGAAGCTCACCGCCCCCGCACACGGTCTCCGCGGCCTCGGCGTCGAATTCCCCGGCGAACACCGTCAGCCGCCGCCACAACACCCGCTCCTGCCCGGTACACAGGTCGTGGCTCCAGTCGATGGCGTCCCGCAGCGTCCGGTGCCGGGGCACCGCCCCGCGGCGGCCACCGGTCAACGCCTGGAACCGGTGCTCCAGCCGGGCCGCCAGATCACTCAGCGGCAGCACCCGCAGCCGTACCACCGCCAGCTCGATCGCCAGCGGGATCCCGTCCAGCCGGCGGCAGACGGACGTCACGTCCGCGCGATTGGCTTCGGTGACGACGAAGCCGGGCACGACGGCCGCGGCCCGCTCGGCGAACAGCCGCACCGCGTCGCAGTCGGTGGGCAGCGGGGAGATCGGATAGACGAACTCGCCCGGTACGTCCAGGGGTTGGCGGCTCGTGACCAGCACCGTGACGCCGGGCGCCGTCCGCAGCACCAGGTCGGCGAGCATCGCGCAGGCGTCCAGCAGGTGCTCACAGGTGTCCAGGACGAGCAGCAGCCGCTTGGCCGCGAGATAGCCGACGAGCAGCCCGACCGGATCGCGTTCGCCCTGCTCGGAGAGGCCGAGCGCGGCCGCCACCGTGTGCGGCAGCAGCACCGGGTCGCGCAGTGACGACAGCTCGACGAAGCAGGCGCGGTCGGGATAGTGCGACAGGGAGGCACGGGCGGTCCGCAGCGCGAGCCGCGTCTTGCCCACGCCGCCGGGGCCGACGAGCGACACCAGCCGGGCCTTGTCGAACAGCGCCCCGATCTCCCGGAGTTCCCGCTCGCGTCCGATGAATCCGGTGACTTCGAGGGGCAGCCCGCCGGCCTGCTCCGTGACGTGTCCCAGCACCATCCTGTGCTCGCCCCTCTGCTTGCTCCGCGCCCAAGTACGAGTCCCTACGCTACGCGCGGACGACTCGCCCATGTGGCTCCCGGCCGAGCGGGCTCGTCCCGGTGGTTCCGGGCCGCGCGGCGACGGCCTGCCGGCCGCGCGGTGGTGATCAGGCCTCCCGCAGCGTCCAGGCGAGGCAGCGCCGCAGGAACTCCCGTTCCTCACCGAGCCGGTCCAGCCACTGCCGCCCGTGCGCCCGCGTGGACCACGGCATCCGGTACGTGGTGGCACCCCGCTCCTGGGGCTGGACCAGCGCGTGCCGGACCAGGCCGTGGAACGCCGTGGCCAGCGCGTCGGCGGGCAACCGCTCGTCGGCACACACCTCCGCCGCGTCGGGCAGCCCGAACGCACCGGGGAAGACGGAGCAGCGCGCCCAGAGCAACCGCTCGTCGCCCGTACACAGTTGATGCGTTCGCAGCAGGGAGTCGCGCAACGTGCGCTGGCGCGCGGGCAGCCCGGGCCCGGTCAGGTCGAGGAGCGTCTCCGCACGGGAGACGAGGGACAGGACTTCCTGGGGCGAATGGCGGGTGAGCTGCCCCGCCGCGATGCGCACGGCGAGCGGTAGACCGTCCAGGAAACCGCAGATGTGCTGGACGTCATCGGTGTCCGGCACCTCGGCCACACCCCACTGCCGGACACTCGCCTCGAACATCCGGATGGCGTTGTCGAGCGCGAGCGGGCGCAGCGGACAGCTGGCCGGTCCGGCCATCGGCGTGCGGCCGGCGGCCAGTACATGCAATCCAGGGCAGGAACGGACGAGTTCGGTCAGGACGTCGGTACAGGCGTCGGCGAGGTGCTCACAGGTGTCCACGACCAACAACGCCCGGGTGTCACCCAACGCGTCGGCCAGCGCGCCGACGTGCGGCCGGCCGGGGAGTCCGCCCCCCAGCAGGGCGCCGGCCAGCCGGTACGTCAGCAGCTGCGGATCGTCCAGTCGGACCAGGTCGGCCCGCGCCACGGTCTGCCACGGTCCGGTCCGTATGCGGTGCGCCAACTCCGTGACGAGTGCGGTCTTGCCCACGCCGCCGGGCCCGGAGACGGTGACCAGCCGTTCGGTACGCAGGAGTCGCTCCCACTCGTGCAGTTCCCGGTCCCGGCCGATCAGGTCGGTCGGTGCCTGGTCGCTCGCCTCCGACATGGCTTCCTCCAGCAGCGTTCCGCCCGCGCGCCACCCCTGTCCGCGAGCCCGCCCCACTCTGCGCCGGGCGGCCCGTCCGGACGTCGGTATCCGGCCGGGTTCGGTATACGTCGGTACACCGAACTTCCCGGCTTCGCACCATGGCGTGCCGCCTACTGGCCCATCGACGGCCCATCGACGGCGCGGCGAGGGGATCGGCGGTCAGGGGCGGTCGTCGGTCCGGTCGCGCGTCGGAACGGGTGGAGCGGGCGAGGGGGACGCGGGCGGTGCGTCGTCCGCCTTCATCGCCTTGGCCTCGCTCTTGAGGATGCGCAGCGACTTCCCCAGGGCGCGGGCGGTGTCCGGGAGCTTCTTGGCGCCGAAGAGCAGGATGCACACCACTGCCACGATCAGCAGGTGCCACGGCTCCAGACCGTTGCGCAACATTCCGCTCATCCTCCTCGTGTCCACGGTGGTCCCTCCCGAAGTGCGTGACCCCGGGAAACAGCCCCCGTTCGTTTAGTTGCTACATTGCGCAACTGTACAACCGTCGAGGGTTGGCCGAACCGGTCACCCCCCGACGGGAACCGAACGGGTGAGGGCGCAGACATGACGACAGGCCATCGGACGGCAGCACCGCGACACGGTGGCGCACGGTCCGCGGCCCGCAGCCGGCGGCGGAAACGCGGCTGGGCGCGGCGTACGCTCCTCCTCGCGCTCTCCCTGCTGGTGCTAGTGACGGCCGGGGCGGGCTGGCTCTACCTGGAGCTGGGCGGCGACATCTCCGCCTTCGACGCGGACGGGCTGTCCAAGGACCGGCCGGACGCCTCGTCCGAGGGACAGAACGTCCTGGTCATCGGCTCGGACGCGCGGACCGGCGACAACCGGGCGCTGGGCGGCGGGAAGAAGGGCGACATCGGCCGGTCCGACACGGCGTTCCTGCTGCACGTGTACGCCGACCACCGGCACGCGCTCGCGGTGTCCGTGCCGCGCGACGCCCTGGTGGACATCCCGGCCTGCCGGCTGCCGGACGGCTCGTGGACCGCGCCGCGGCACAACGCCATGTTCAACTCGGCGTTCTCCGTGGGCGAGACCGCCCAGGGCAACCCCGCCTGCACCCAGAACACCGTCGAGAAGCTCACCGGCGTACGCGTCGACCACACCGTCGTCGTCGACTTCCAGGGCTTCGCCGAACTGACGGAGGTCGTCGGCGGCGTCCGGGTCTGCCTGCCCCAGGACGTGTACGAGAAGGACCTCGACCCGCACCGCACCGAGCGCGGCGAACGGATCTTCGCCAAGGGCGAGCAGGACGTCTCCGGGCGACGCGCGCTGGACTACGTACGCCTGCGGCACGGCATCGGTGACGGCTCCGACATAGGCCGCATCAAACGGCAACAGGCGTTCGTCGCCGCGCTCCTGAAGAAGGTCAAGAGCGATGGGCTGACCCCCGGCAAGCTGCTGCCGCTCGCGGACGCCGCCGTCCGGTCCATGACCGTCGACCCGGGCCTCGACTCCGCCGGCAAGCTGCTCTCCTTCGTGCTGTCGCTGAAGGACATCGACCTGCGGAACACGAAGTTCGTCACGGTGCCCTGGCGGTACGAGGGCGCACGGGTGGCGATCGTCGAGCCGGATGCGGACGCGCTGTGGGCGGCGCTCCGGGAGGACCGCACGATCGACGGTGAGGACGCCGGCGGCAAGCGAGGGAAGAGCGGGAAGAGCGGCGCCAAGGACACGGCCGAGGACGCAGGCGCCGGTTCTCCGTCGCCCTCGTCCGAACCGGTCTCCGGCGCGGGCATCGAGGTGGCCGTCTACAACGGCACCACCGTCACGGGCCTCGCCGCCCAGGGCGCGCAAGCACTGGAGGACCACGGCTTCACCGTCACCGGCACGGCCACCGCCGGCGGTCAGGGCCTGGCCACCACCGTCGTCCGGTACGGCCCCGGCGAGAAGGACCACGCCCGCACCGTCGCGCGCCTCTTCCCCGACGCGGAAGTCCGCCCGGGGAGCAAGCCGGGCATCAGCGTCACCCTGGGCAGCTCGTACGCGGACGCCGCATCCGCCGCCGCTTCCGACGCACCCTCCGCCGCCGCTTCCGACGTGCCCGCGAAGGTCCCGTCCGAGGTGGCCGACGACGCCCGCTCGGCCGCCGACTCACCCTGCTCCCGGCTCTCCTACGGCTGAACCGGGGGAACGGCATGGGTGTGCCCGGCGTGGAGCAGCCGCCCCGAGCACGGCACGGCACTGCCTCGGGCGGACAATGGGCCCATGCGTATCCGAGCTGCCCGCGCCGACGAACTGCCACGCCTCCAGGACATCGAGAGGGCCGCCGGGCGGTGCTTCCGCGACATCGGCATGCCGGAGATCGCCGACGACGCACCGCCCCCGCTCTCCGTACTCGGCCGCCACCAGCGGACGGGCCTGGCCTGGGTGGCGGCCGACGATGCCGACGCCCCGGTCGCCTACCTCATCGCCGCACACGTCGACGGCAACCTGCACGTCGAGCAGGTCTCGGTGCACCCGGACAGCGCGCGCCGGGGCATCGGGCGCGCCCTGCTGGACCGTTGCGCGGAGCATGCGGTGGACCGTCGGCTGCCCGCGCTGACTCTCACCACCTTCGCCGACGTCCCGTGGAACGCGCCGTACTACGCGCGCTGCGGCTTCCGCATCCTCGACGACGCCGAGATCGGTCCCCTGCTGCAGGGGATCCGGCGCCAGGAGGCCGCCCACGGCCTGGACCGGTGGCCCCGCGTCTGCATGCGCAAGGAGGTCCGAGGCCGGTAGGCGACCTCGGCCGTCCCGCCGGAGCCCCCAGCCCTCCCGCAGGAGCCCTCAGCACCCCCGCTGCGTCCTCAGCCGTCCCGCTCTCCCCGCTCGTGGCGCGCCCTGGCGGCCGACAGGGCGAGCGCGTACAGCGTGAGGACGGCGGTCAGCAGGAGGTAGTACACGGGCGGCAGCGCGGCCATGTCCAGCACCGGGCCGAGCGGCGACAGCGGGAACAGGATGCCGGCCCCCGCGAGCCCGGCGGCGGCCCACCGTACGGGGCTCGGCGTGCGCCCCTCCGCGGCGCGGCGGCCGGTGCGCAGCAGGACCATCACCAGGGCCTGGGTGAGCAGGTTCTCGGTGAACCACCCGGCGTGGAACGTCGCTTCGCCGCCGCTGCCCGCCGTGTGCCCGGCGAGCGCCAGTACGGCGAAGGTGGCGAGGTCGGCGACGGCGTTGAGCAGCCCGAAGCCGGTGATGAAACGCAGGAGCGCGCGGGGCAGCAGCTCGGTGGGGCGGCGCAGCGCGGACCGGGGCGGCCGGTCGTAGGCGAAGGCGAGCTGGGCCGTGTCGAAGAACAGGTTCTGCACGAGGACCTGTACCGGCAGCATCGGCAGGAACGGCAGCAACAGGCCGGCCGCGAGCATCGCGAGGACGTTGCCCAGGTTGGAGGAGAGGGTGATGCGCAGGTACGTCGCGATGTTGCCGCTGCTGTGCCGGCCCGCGGTGATCGCGTGGTCGATCGCCGTCAGGTCCTTCTCGGCCAGCACGGCATCGGCGCTGTCGCGGACCACGTCGACGGCGTCCCGCGGGCAGATCCCCACGTCCGCGGTGTGCAGCGCGTGCAGGTCGTTGACGCCGTCGCCGAGGAAGCCGGTGGTGTGCCCGCCCGCCCGCAGCGCGGCCACCACCCGGGCCTTGTGGGCGGGCGTACAGCGCGCGAAGACGGTCGTACGGTGGGCCGCCGCGGCCAGCTCCGCGTCGGACCGGGCGTCGATGTCCTCCGCCGTGAGCACGGCGCCGGGCTCCAGACCCAGGTCGCGGCAGACCCGGGCGCCGGTGCCCGGGTGGTCGCCGGTGAGCACCTTGACGGCGAGGCCGCGCCGGGCGAGGCCGGCCAGCGCGTCGGCGGCGGTGGGCGTGAGCGCGTCGCGCAGCGCGACGAAGCCGCTGAAGGCGAGGCCGCGCTCGTCGGCCGGGGTCCAGTCGCGGTGCCGGGCGGGCCGTTCGGCGGTGGCGACGGCGAGCAGCCGCAGCCCGTCCGCCGTCTCCCGGGCGGCGAGCGCGCGCAGCCGGTCCCGTTCCTCGTCGCCCAGCGCGCACCGCTGGAGGACGTCCTCGACGGCGCCCTTGACGACGAGCGTGTGGACGCCGAGCCGGCCGGGGGAGCGGACGACCGCGGTGGCGAGCCGGCGTACGGGGTCGAAGGGGAGCGCGGCCACCCCGTCGTACGGCGGCAACGCGGCCTCGTCCACCGCGTCGAGGACCGCCTCGTCCAACGCGTCCGGGACGGGCAGGTCGGCGAGGTGCAGCGTCCACCAGGCATTCACGGCCGCCCACCGGAGCACCTCGGGCGCGTCCCGCCCTTCGGTGTCCAGCGCGCGGTGGACCACCGGGCGGTCCTGGGTGAGCGTGCCGGTCTTGTCCAGACACAGCACGTCGATCGCGCCCAGGTCGTGCAGTGCGGGCAGCCGCTTGACGATCACACCGTGGTCGCGGGCCAGCAGCGAGGCGCCGCGCGCCAGACACCACGTGACGATGACCGGCAGCATCTCCGGCGTCAGCCCGACCGCCACCGCCACCGCGAACGGCAGCGTCTCCAGACCGCGGCCACGCAGCAGCGCGCTCGCCATCAGCACCAGCGGCGGCGTGAGCAGCATGAACCGTACGAGGAGCCAGGAGACCCGGTGCACCGACCGGTCGAACGCGCTGGCCGGGCGGCGCGCCGGCCCGCCGTTGGCGGTGGCGAAGCGGGTACGCGCCCCGGTCGCCACGACGACCGCCGTGGCGCTGCCGGAGACCACGCTGCTGCCCTGGAAACACAGCTGCGGCTGGTCGAAGAGGCCGGCCCGCGGCGGCTCCGGTGCGTCGACCGGGTGCTTGGGGACCGGAGCGGACTCCCCGGTGAGCGCGGCCTGATGCACTGTCAGGCCGGTGGCGCGCAGGAGCCGCACATCGGCCGGTACGAGGTCGCCCGGGCCCAGCCGGACCACGTCCCCGACCACGAGGAGGGCGACGGGTGTCTCCCGGTCCCGCGCCGGCGCGTCCCGCTCCGTACGGCGCAGCACCGTGGCGGTGGTGGCCACCAGGTCGCGCAACGCGGCCATGGAGCGGTCGGCGCGGTACTCGCCGGAGGAGCGCAGTACGCAGCTGATCACGACCAGCGTGAGGATCACCCCCGCCGTGCCCCAGGCCGTCACGGTGGCGGACACCAGGGCCAGGCAGAACAGCACGGCGGTGAAGGGATCGCGCAGGCTCCGCACGAAACGGCGCGGCCAGGACGTGGTGCGCCACTCGGGGAGGGTGTTCTCGCCGAACCGGGCCAACCGCTCCTCGGCCGCGCGCTCGGTCAGCCCGCGCGGTCCGGTGTCCAGACGCCGCAACAGCTGCATCGTGGGCAGGGCGTCCGCCCCGAAGAACGCACCGTCCGGCGTCGGGCCGCGCTCCGCCGTCCGCACCCCTCCGCCGGCAGACGGTGCGCCGGGAGCCCCGTCGGTCTCAGGCGCCCAGGTCACGACGGCGCCGGGCGGGGGTCTGTGCGGTACGGTCCGAGAGCTGTCCCACGATGAGCCGCACCGCGGTCACCATGTCGGGGTCGTCGACGAAGTACACCTGCCGCCGGCCCTCCCGCCGCGACCGTACGAACCCGGCCAGCTTCAGTTTCGCCAGATGCTGGCTCACCGCGGGCAGTGCGCCGCCCACCCGCTCCGCGAGCCCCGACACATCGCTCTCGCCCTGCGCCAGGGCCCAGACGATGTGCAGTCGCGCAGGCGAGGCCAGCAGCCCGAAGACGGCGGCCGACTCGGCGAACACCTCGGCGGACGGATCGTCGAAGTCCCCGGCACCTGCCGCCACGATCGCTCTCCCGTCCTGCCCGGTCCGCGCCGTCGGCACGGTTTTGCGCCCCACAGTCTAGGGGCTGCCGTCCCGCGCGACGCGGGTGCCGCCGCCCTTCCGGGGTGGCCGATAATGATCGCCGTCGCGAATCTTTCTACAGAGCTGTAGAACTATCTCGTAGCCTGTGGCGTGACGCCCTGCCGCCTTCCGCGGCAGGCACGAGCAACCACGGAAGACCGGCATGGAAATCTCAGGCATCATCAGCGCGATCGTGATCGGCATCGTCATCGGTGTCCTCGGCCGGCTCGTCGTGCCGGGACGCCAGCGCATCGGCGTCCTGTGGACGATCGCGGTGGGCATCGTCGCCGCGTTCATCGGTACGGGCATCGCGGCCGCCTTCGGCGTCGCGGACACCAAGGGCGTCGACTGGATCGAATGGATCATCCAGATCGTCCTGGCCGGCGTCGGTGTGGCTGCCCTGGACCGCATCAAGGCGCGCGGCTGACCGCCGCCCGCAGCTGAACAGACGACCAACACGGAGGAGAGACATGGCTTCGATCGACCTCACCAAGGTGCTCGACAAGGCGTGGGCGGAGAAGGACCTCGCGGAGGTGCTGGCCGCGCCGGCGTCGGCGCTCAAGGGGGTCTCGGACCGCCAGGGCGCACTGCTGGAGGAGGCGTTCGGCATCAAGACCGTGTCCGATCTCGCCGGCCTGAAGTACTTCCACTGGGCGTCGGCCCTGGCCACGCTGGACGCCACCGCCAAGTAGGCGGCCCACGCCGGCACGGTGGCGGCCCCACAGTGGCGGTCCCACAGCGGCGCCCCGCGGCGGGGCCGCCACTCCACCGCCCCGCTCGACCAATGAATCCTCCCCCTGCTCAACCAACGAACCCTCCCTTGCTCAACCAACTGAACAATTGAAGGAGAACGCCGCGATGGTGTTCAAACGGCTGCTCGGCGCGATCGGCGTGGGAGCCCCCTCGGTGGACACGGTCCTGGACGGCGGCGCCGTCCGGCCCGGTGGCAGCCTGTCCGGACAGGTGCACCTCGAAGGCGGCAGCGCCGCCTTCGACATCGAGCACATCACCCTCGAACTCGTCGCCCGTGTCGAGGCCGAGCACGACGACGGGGAGCGCGAAGGCGCCCTCGTCTTCGACCGGTTCACGGTCGGCGGCGGCTTCCGCCTCGCGGAGGGCGAGCGCCGCAGCGTCCCGTTCACGGTCCGGCTCCCCTGGGAGACGCCGATCACCGAGCTGTACGGGCAGCCGCTCGGCATCGTCCTCGGCGTACGCACCGAACTGGCCGTGACGGGCGCCAAGGACAAGGGCGACCTGGACCCGCTGCGGGTCGAGCCACTGCCCGCCCAGGAGGCGATCCTCGAAGCACTCGGGCAGCTCGGCTACGGCTTCACCTCCGCCGACCTGGAGCTCGGGCACATCCACGGTACGGGCCAGACGCTGCCCTTCTACCAGGAGATCGAGCTCACCCCGCCCCCGCAGTACGCGCACGCCGTCAACGAGATCGAGGTGACCTTCCTCGCCTCGCCGGCCGGGCTGGAGGTCGTCCTGGAGGCCGACAAGCGCGGCGGTATGTTCACCGGCGGCCACGACGTGGTCAACCGCTTCACCGTCGGCCACGACGGCGTCGCGCACGTCGACTGGAACGCGCAGGTGGACGCCTGGGTACGGCAGCTCGTGGACAGCCACGGCGCACACACCACCGGGTACGCCGCCCCGTACGCACCCCACGACGGCCACGCCGCCCCCCACTTCGACGCTCACCATCACGACAACCACCACCACGACAGCCACCACCACGAGGGCGGTCACCGTTCCGGTCCGAGCACGGGAGCCGTCGTGGCGGGCGTCGCCGCGGGTGCGGCGGTCGGCGTCGTGGGTGGCTTCGTCGCCGCCGAGGTCATCGACGAGGTCTTCGACGACGAGGACGAAGGCGACGACGAGGACTGAGAGCCCAACACGGTGCGCCCGCCGCGGGGTCAGTCCTCGTCGGGGTCAGCCCGCGGCGGGGTCAGTCCGCGGCGGGCGGCTCCGGCGCGTCCGCACCACCGAGGACGTACAGCTCGGGAAGGTTGACGACGATCGCCTCCTGCGTGCTGCGTGCGATCACGACCACCGCCTCGTCGTCCGGACTGGGGTTCTCCTCGCGGTGCGGCACGTAGGGCGGTACGAAGATGTAGTCGCCCGGTGAGGTGCGGATGCGGACCTCCTCCGGGGTACCGGCGGAGTCGTCGAGGAAGACGAACTCCGGGTGCCCCTTGACCACGTGGATCGCCGTCTCGGAAGCGCCGTGGTGGTGGTTGGAGGAGGCGGTGGACGGGGCGACGTGGGTCTGCCCCATCCAGATGCGCTCCGACCCGACAGTGCCCCCGCTGATCGCGGCGAACCGCCGCATCCCGCCCGTCTGCGCGGTGTCACCGTCCAACGCGTCGGCGCGCACGTGATGCAGCCGGGCGCGCAGCGGGAGCTGCCCGCCGTCGTGGTCGTGATCGTGGTCCGGCAGGTCGGGGTGGAAGGCGTCCTGTCCGTGTGCGGCGGCGGACGGGTCGGTCGGAGAGGGCATGGTGTTCCCGCTGGTCGGAACGGCACCGGCCGGCGATACGAACCGGCCCGGTCTTCCGGCCCGACCGTAGAGAGCGTGGCGAAAGGCGGTCAAGACTGCCGGCCCGGGAGGGGCCGGAGCCCGCAGGCACCGGAGCCCGCAGGCACCGATAGCCATCGGGCGTCCGCCACCGAGCCGGCCGGGACCGTCAGATGTTGTCGGTGACCGAGGCGGCTGGGGACCGTCAGGTGTTGTCGGTGACCGAGGCGGCTGGGGACCGTCAGGTGTTGTCTGTGTCCAAGGCGACCGGGACCCTCAAACGTTGTCGGTGACCAAGGCGACCGGGACCTCGGCGAAGTGCAGTACGGCGTGGCCGACCGCACCGATGTGACGGCCGCCGCCCGGCCGGCCGCGGCTGCCGACGACCACCAGTTGCGCGTCGGAGGCGGCGGAGAGCAGGACCTCCGACGCACTGCCGAAGTCCAGCACCGGCACCACGGGCACCCGCGGATACCGCTCCCGCCACGGCGCGAGCGTGTCCTCCAACGTCTGCCGCTCCAGCGCCTCCAGGCCACCGTGCTCGTCGGCGCGCCGCATCGTCGAGGGCCGGAAGGTGAAGACGGTGGGTAGGCTCCAGGCCCGTACCGCGCGTACCGCCACGCCACGGGCCGCGGCCGCCTCGAAGGCGAACGACAGCACCGGAGCCGCCGCCTCGCCCGCGTCCTGCACCCCGACGACGATGTCGCCGCCGGCCGTCCCGCCCTCCTGGTCACGGCCGCGGACCAGCACCACCGGACAGCGGGTCCGCCTCAGCACCTTGAGGCCGAGCGAACCCACCAGGAACCCCAGCACGGGGCCGAGCGCGCGCGAGCCCAGCACCAGCAATGCCGCGCTCTCGCTCCGCTCGGCCAGCCCGGCGACCTCCGGGCCCGTCACGAGCTCGCCCGTGACCCGCACGTTCGGATGTCGTGCGCCCACCCGCTCCTCAGTGTCCCGTACCAGGCGAGCGGCGACGGTCTGCTGCGCATCCGGCGCCATCGCGAGTGTGGCGTTCGCCAGCCGCTGGGGGTCCCAGGCGTGCACCAGGGTGAGCGGCAGATCGCGGCGGAGCGCCTCCTCCGCCGCCCAGTCAGCGGCGGCCAAACTCTCGGCGGTGCCGTCGATGCCGACGACGACGGGCTGGACCATCCGATGGACCTTCCGGTGAGGTGTCGTTCAGTGGCGCAGCTGCGGCGACGCCGTCCGTGCAGCGCATCGGCGGGAGGCGTACGGCTGCGGATCCGCACGCGTGGTGTCCAGGCGCACCGACGCGACAGCGCTGTCCCCCTCGTGGAGAGGGCGGAGAAACTGCAGGTCCATGGCTGTCTCCGGGCGTGCTCGCCCCGCTGCCTTCCTCCTCGGTACTGCCGAAGCGGTCACGGCACACTAATGCACGTACCGCATGGATCCGCTCGAATCGGCCGTGCGAGGCGTGTCAGCCACGTCCCCCTGGCGTCGCGGATGGAACGACCTGCGCCATCGTCGCGGGTGCCACCCGGCGCTCGGTCGTCCCCTGCGACATCAGGACGTGTGCAGAGTCAGTCCGTAACGGTTGAGGATCTCGTTGACCGGCTGGAACCAGGTCTCCCCACCGCTGGTGCAGTTGCCCCAGCCGCCGGAGGTGACGCCCTGCGCCTGGTCGCCGCTGATGAACGAACCGCCGGAGTCGCCGGGTTCGGCGCAGACGCTCGTCTTCGTCATCTGGTGCACGGCGCCTTCGCTGTAGTTCACCGTCTCGTTCTTGGCCAGCACGGTGCCGCAGTGCCAGTGGCTCGTGGAGCCGGAACGGCAGATGGAGGCGCCGACCGGGGCCTCTGCCGAACCGCGTACGAGCTGGTCGGAGACCGTGCCCCAGCCGAGGACCACCGGCACCGTCCACCAGCCGTTGCCCACACTGACCCAGGCGTAGTCGTTGTCCGGGAACGACGAGCCCTGGAACGTGCCGATGGGGGAGCGGTCCCATCCGCTGACGGCCGCACCGGCCCGACCGCAGTGGCCGGCGGTGACGAATCCGCCCTGTACCGAGAAGCCGATGGAGCAGCGGACGTTGCCGGTGTAGTACGGGTCGCCGCCGACCGTGCCGGCCGCGAAGGTGCGCGGCGCGGACGCCACCGTCCGCACCGAGACCGGGCCTGCCGCGCGGGCTCGGTTCACGAAGCGTCGGACATCGTTGTCGGCGCGCTTGCCGCGCACCACGTCCACCACCACCGTGTTGGCGGCCGGATCGACGTGCCAGCCGCTGACGCCGGCGGGCGCGTCGAAGCGGTCCAGGCGTGACTTGGTGGCGTCCAGCTCCCGTGCGCTGTGCTCGACGGTGCGTACTTGGGCGCCGGTGGAGCGGACGGCCCGAACAGTGGCGGGTGTCGCGTCCGAGGTGACAGCCACGGTCAGCCGGTCGGGGCCGGCATCGAACCACGAGCCGCCGAACGCGTCCCCGGCGGCCCGCCGCGCCTCGCTCGCGATGCCGGTTGCCCGGCGTTCCGCCGCGATCCGGTCCTCGGCCTGGGCCCGGGTGAGACCGAAGGCCTGCTCCATTGCCTGAAGCAGGCCGGCGGAGGCGGGGGCTTCGGCGGCGTTGGGTGCCTTGGCGGCGGTGGGGGAGTAGTCGGCTGCCGAGGCCGGCAGGGCGCTGGAAGCGGCCCAACTGCCGAGCATGAGGAGGGTGGCCACGCCGACGTGCTTGAGTCTGCTGCGTCTCACGGGAGTTGCCCTTCGTCGTTTCCACAAGGAGGGGTGGAACAACCGCTGCTTGAGAGCGCTCTCATAGGGTCGGTCCGAGCTTAGCCGCACCCGGTCATCAGGTCCATGCCAATGCCGGACCGCATCGCCCCACCGCCGCGGCCCTGGCTGCGGGTTGTCGAACTGCACGACGTGCCCTCCGTCGGCTTCGCCGGGTCATACAGCCCGCCAGCCGGCGCAGTACGCCGGGCAGGCGGATCTCCTGCACGCCGACCACATCGAGGACACGGGCCAGGACCACCTTGTCGAGTTCGCCGGAACGCAGGCGCCCGACTGCCGCGCTGACGAGGGCGGCGTACTCGTGCGGCGCGGGGTGCGGACGCAGCCGGCACCTTCCGTGGACCGGGGAGCGGCCGGACTGCCCGATCAGCGGGTCGGAGGCCGGGGTGGGCGACCGGTGAAGCGCAGCGGTACGACGAGGGCGCAGGGTGCCGCCAGGTCGAAGGGGGTCGCCCCCACCACGACCGGCACCGGCGTTGCGGGGGAGCGGGCGCGGTCGAGAGTGGCCCTCACTCGCTCGGACAGGGGCTGTGATCCGTGCGGTACCGCATGCCGCACACCGCAGGCGAGCAGTGTGCGGGTCGGCGAGGCGAAGAAGGGAGACGGCATCGGAGTGACGACCGAGGAGTGACGACCGAGGGCTCACCGGCCTTGCCCGGCTTCCAGTCCGGGTGGCCCGGCATCGGCGGCGTGATCTTCTCGTAGAGCCAGCTCTTGATGTACGGCGTGAGGTCTCGGCCGGAGAGGCGGTTGGCGACGTCGACGTGGTCCTGGGCGCCGGCCGAACGGCCCTGGTACGTACGACCCGTCCGGCGTGCCCGAGAAGAAAGGCGCCGGTGCCGGTGGACGTGCCGGTACGGAGACGGTGCGTGGGAGTCGTTTCCCCGCGGACGGGGGACGTGCAACAGGACCGCGCAGGCCGGCTGTTGTGCCCTTGCGGCGCCCCCACCGCCGCTTCACGCCGCACCGGGTGGGAGCGGCAGGTTCATCCGCCCGCGGTGTCCTCGGCCTCCCAGCGCAGCAGGTCACCCGGCTGGCACTTGAGCACTTCGCAGAGCGCGGCGAGCGTCGCGAAGCGCACCGCCTTGGCGCGGCCGTTCTTGAGCACCGCCAGGTTGGCGGGTGTGATGCCCACGCGGTCGGCGAGCTCGCCCACGGACATCTTCCGCCTGGCCAGCATCACGTCGATGTCCACGGTGATCGGCATCAGATCACCTCGTCCAACTCGGCCTGCATCTGCGACGCCTCGACGTCGCGCGCGACGGCCTGGGCGAGCAGCATCCGCAGCACGAGCACGATGAGCGCGACGCCCAGGATGGCCACGCCGACTCCGCCCATGATGACGGTGACGCCCGGGTCGTCCCGCTGGCCCGGTGCGTTGAGGGCTGTGACCGCGAACCACATGAGGGCCGCCGCCACGATCGCGCCGATGATCCCGTCCACGTATCGGAAGGCGGCGTGGGAGAACACGGTTCCGCGCCGCACCATCGTCACCAGCCGCCATACGCAGACGATGGCGAACTGGACCGACACCATGCCCAGGATCGTGATCAGGCGCAGCGGGGTCAGCGGGAGCGACCCGTCCTCCGGGTCGCTCCCGCCGACCAACGCCCACACCATTCCCGCCTGCACGAACACGGTGCCGGCGAGCACCACCGCGAGCACCGCACGCAACGCACCCACTGTCAGTTTCCCCACGGCCCATCCTCCCATCGAATTGCGATGGGAATCTATCGAATTTCGATAGGTGAAGCAAGGGGTGGGTGGGAGTGGGGGAGGGAGCGGTACTGTCGGTCCGCCGGGCCCGCCAGGCGATCCAGCAGATCACCGACACCCGCCCCGATACCGGCACCTGCTCGCCGGCGACTTCCACTTCCAGAACCTGCCGTTCCGCCTCGACCGGTTCATCGAGCCGTACGCCGAGGTCGAGCCCGCGTTCCTCCCCAAGAACCGGCTCCAAGGACCCAACGTCACGGTCGCGGACGTCGTAAGACCGGAAGATCAGTGGTCATGCCCGGCGCCCGGCGGTCGGCGGTACGAGAACGAGCTTTCCGGTGTGCTTCTTGCTCAGGAACTCCTCCTGCGCCGCGGCGATCTCGGCGAGGGGAAAGGTGGCGGAGACGACGGGGCGGATCTCGTCCCGCTCGATGTAGGAGACGAGGTTCTCGAAGACGGCGTCGGGCTGGAACGTGCAGCCGAACAGAGTGAGGTCCTTGAGGTAGACGGTCCGCAGGTCGATCTCGCTGACCGGACCGCCGATGGCCCCGGCTACGGCGTACCGGCCGCCGGTGCGCAGCACGTCCAGGAGGGACGGCCACTGCGGCCCGACCACCAGGTCGACGACGACATCGACGGAGCCCGTGCCCAGCTCGGCGACGAGATCGGCGCCGCGGTCGAGGGTCCGGTCGGCGCCCTGGGCCAGCACGTCGGCGGCCTTGGCGGCCGAGCAGACGGCGGTGACGGACGCCCCGCGCCGCTTCGCGAGCTGCACCGCGGCGAGACCCACGCCGCCCGAGGCGCCCGTGATCAGTACGTGCTCGGCGCCGACACCGGCCCGGTGCAGCATGTTCTCGGCCGTGGAGTACGCGCACGGGACGGCCGCCAGCTCGGCGTCGCTCCAGTCGCTCTCGACCGCGTAGGTGTCGGCGGCCGGCGCTGTGGCGTACTGGGCGAAGCCGCCGTCACACTCACTGCCGTACGTCCAGCAGGCGTAGGGCGCGAAGTCGACCGGGCCGCGGAGCATGGTGCGCACCAGGACGCGCTCGCCGATGCGCTGCGGGGACACCCCCTCCCCGACGGCGACGACCCGGCCGCAGACGTCGGCGCCCTGGATGCGCGGGAAGGTGAGGGCGGTGCCGGACCAGGTGGCCTGGTCGCCGTCGGCGACGGTGTCGAAGCCCTCGGCGCCGCCGGACTCGGTCTCGGACGTCACCTTCTTCGAGTACCAGCCGATGCGGGTGTTGATGTCGGTGTTGTTGATCCCGGCGGCGCCCACCTCGATGAGCACTTCGCCCGGCTGGGGGGACGGGACGGGGACGTCGGTGCGGTAGTCCAGCTTGTCGATCCCGCCGTGGCCGGTCAGGAGCACGGCGGACATGGTCGTGGACACGGTCGTGGACATGGTCTTGGGTGACAAGGACGCTTCCTTTGCTCGAAGTTGAGAGCACACCCGTGCTCGGAGTTGAGCACGTACCCACGAACCGGGGTGTGACGCGGCCGGGATGCGCGGGATGCCCGGGGTGCGAGAGGAAACGGCTCGGTGCGGCCGCCGGCATCGCGAACCTCGATCGGCTTCGCGGACCTCGATCGCCGCGGCCGTCCCGGTATGTCTGCGCGTCAGGCCAGTGTGCGGGCGAGGAAGTCGCGGATGTGCCCGGCGATGGTTTCGAGGTGGCTTTCCAGGGCGAAGTGCCCGGATTCGAGCAGATGGATCTCGGCATTCGGCAGGTCCTGGCGGAACGCCGTGGCGCCGTCAGGGCCGAAGATCTCGTCACCTGCTCCCCATACCGCCAGCAGCGGGACCTGGGAGTCGCGGAAGTACTGGTGGACGGCCGGGTAGAGGCCCACGTTGGTCGGGTAGTCGCGGAAGAGCTTGAGCTGGATCTCGTCGTTGCCGGGCCGGTCCAGCAGGGTCTGGTCGTGCACCCAGTTGTCGGGGCTGACCAGGCTCGGGTCGGCGACGCCGGTCACGTACTGCCAGCGGGTGGCCTCAGCGGTCAGGGCCGCGCGCATGGGGGCCTCGGTGTCCGGCCCGGGGGCCGCGGCGTAGGCGAAGAGGTCGTCCCAGAAGGACTTCACGAAGCCCTCTTCGTAGGCGTTGCCGTTCTGGGTGATGATCGCGGTGATCCGCTCCGGGGCCTGGAGCGCGAGCCGCCAGGCGATGGGGGCGCCGTAGTCCTGTACGTAGGTCGCGAACCTGTCGATGCCCAAGTGCTGAAGCAGTCCGGCGGTGACCTCGGCGAGGGCGTCGAAGGTGTACGGGAAGTCCCGCAGAGCAGGCATCGCGGACTGGCCGAACCCGATGTGGTCGGGGGCGATCACGTGGTAGCGGTCGGCGAGCGCCGGGATCAGGTTGCGGAACATGTGCGAGCTGGTCGGGAAGCCGTGGAGGAGGACCACCGCCGGCGCCTTCGGGTCGCCCGCCTCCCGGTAGAAGACTTCGAGGCCGTTGACGGTGGCGGTGCGGTGGTGGACGGCAGGAAGCATGTCTCTAACCCTTCTGGCGAGCGTGAGTGGTTACGCACACAGTCCAGCACTCCTGACCTAACCCGTCAATGATGGATAATGGGTTAGGCGTGATTGTGCACTTCGGTCGCTCGCCCTGGGGTCCAGTAACCTTCCACGCAAACCAATCCGGTTAGGAGGTGACGGCAGTGGTTGGTCCGGAGCAGCCGGACACGCTGCTGGAGCTGCTCAACACCACACCGGTGGTCAACGGGGCGGCCCAGGATGAACTGGCGGATCCCGAAGCGGCCAGGGTTTGGCAGCGGGCGCACGGTGGCAGCGGTAGCGACGAGGAGCTTTGGCACCTGGTGCAGGCGCGCGATGCTTTGCAGGCCGTACTGCGCGACGGTCACCCGGCTACGTCACTGGCCCCGCTCCTCAAGGGCGTGGTCTGTCGGCCGCGCGTCTCCACCGGGGGAGTGGCCTGGGAATTGGACGCCCCGGCGGAGCGCCGACTCGCCGTAGAGGCGGTCCTGGCCTGGAGCGCGCTCGAAGAGGCGAAGCCTGGCCGGCTGCGTCCGTGTGCCAACCCGGAGTGCCGTCTGTTTCTCCTTGACCGAAGCAAGACCAACAGGGCCCGATGGTGCTCCATGGCCGTCTGCGGCAACAGGATGAAGGCCAGACGGCACTACCAGCGAACCCGCGACAGCGCAGCTGAGTGACGTAGCGAGCGATACCTTCCGCCGGCCGTAAGGGAGCCACCGCTCCACGCGTATGCGTACGGGGCGGGTGCCGCTGCGGGCAAGTTCGTGCACGCGATGGGGGTGCTCGTCGGCGAGTACGGCCGGCTCGGACCGGACGCCCGGGGAGTGCCTCTCGCATCCGGATGGGATGTGCAACATGTGCACAGCTGGTGTGCACACCGCTCAACAGGAGGTTAACTTCGCCGAAACGCCTTGGCAGGACTCCTGCCGTGCAAAGGAGCACGCATGCCGGACAGCCCTGTGGTCGAGACGGCCGGTCAGGATCTCCAGCGCAGAGCACGGCGCCGCAACGCCATGGCCGCCGTGGTCGGCTCTGTTCTGGAGTGGTACGACTTCTTCCTGTTCAGCACCTCCGCGGCGCTGGTGTTCAACAAGATCTACTTCTCGGGTGAGTCCGAGTTCGCCGCGACTCTCGCCTCGTTCGCCACCTTCGCCGTCGGTTTCGCGGCGCGCCCCGTCGGCGGGCTGATCCTGGCGCACTTCGGTGACCGTTGGGGACGCAAACCGGTGCTGATGGTGACGCTGCTGATGATGGGCTTCGGCACCCTGGCCATCGGCGTGCTGCCGACGTACGAACAGATAGGTCTGTGGGCCCCGGCGCTGCTCGTCGTCTGCCGGATCCTGCAGGGACTCGGCGTCGGCGCCGAACTCGGCGGCGCCTATGTGTGGACCACCGAGAGCGCCGAGCCCGGCAATCGCGGCTTCTACGCGTCGCTGCCCGGCGCCGGCGAGTTCTTGGGCGTGTTGTGCGCGTCCGGATCCATGGCAGTGGTCTCCTCGCTGCCCCAGGAGCAGTTCCTCAGCTGGGGCTGGCGGCTGCCCTACCTGGCCTCGTTGCTCGTGGTGATCGGCGGCATCGTGCTGCGGTACACCTCCGAGGAGAGCGAGAGCTTCAAGGACGCCGTGGCCGAGGGCAGGACGGAGAAGGCCCCGCTGGTGAAGGCGGTCCGCCGGCACGGACGGCGGATCCTGCTCATGATCGGTGCCGGCTGCGCCACCGCGATCGCCTCGTACTCGATCCAGGGCTACCTGCCCGTATACACCACCCAGCAGCTCGGACTGCCGGACAACGTGGCGGTCATCGCCATCACCGTGGCCTCCGCCGTCTCCCTCTTCGGCGTACCGTTCTGCGGCTGGCTGTGCGACCGGATCGGCCGGCGCCCGCTGATCATCGCCGGCGGCCTGGCCGTCGCCGTGTTCGCCGGACCGTTCTGGCTCCTGGTGGGCACGGAGTCGACGCCCCTCATCGTGATGGCCGTGATCCTCGTGTTCGCCGTCCTGCTGAATTCGATGATCTTCGGCCCGGCGGGTTCGTTCTTCTCCGAGCTGCTGCCCACCGAGGTCCGCTACACCGGCCTGGTCCTCGCCCGAGAAACCACCGCCGTACTGTTCTCCGGCACGGCGCCGTTCATCGCCACCCTGCTGGTGCACGCGGGCGGCGGAAGCCCATGGCTGCTCGCCGGATACATGGCGCTGTCGGGCATCGTCACCGCCGTGTCGGTGCTGCTGCTGCCGGAGACCGCGCCCCGTGTCCTGCGCCGCAAGGAACTCAGGGACGGTGGCGACGGCAACGGCCGCACCTCGGCCGACATCGAGTACGCAGAGGTGTGAGGAAAAGTGTCAGAACCCGAAGTGCTGTGCCTCGGTGAGTCGATGGTCCTGGTGGCCCCCGCGCCGGGCGAGCGGCTCGCCACCGCACGCGAGGCGGCCATCCGGGTCGCCGGAGCCGAGTCGACGGTCGCGCAGTACCTCACCGACCTCGGCCACCGCACCGCGTGGGCGAGCCGAGTGGGCGCCGACCCGCTGGGGGATCAGGTGCTGGCCGCGATCGCGCGCTCGGGCGTCGATGTCGGCCACGTCGAGCGGGACGGATCGGCACCGACCGGTGTGTATTTCAAGGACCCGAGCCCGGAGGGCACACGGGTGCACTACTACCGGGCCGGTTCTGCTGCCTCCAAGATGACCCCCACCTACCTTGACAGCCTCCCGCTGTCCACGGCGCGCCTGGTGCATCTGTCCGGTGTGACACCGGCCCTGTCGGACGGCTGTGCCGCGACGTCGACAGCCTTGTTCGCTCGCGCGCGTGCGGCCGGGACGCTGTGCTCGTTCGACGTCAACTACCGCGCCGCGCTGTGGAGTACGGAGCAGGCCGCCGGTCCGCTCCTCGCCCTGGCACGCCAGGCGGACGTCGTCTTCGTCGGTCTCGACGAGGCCCAGCACGTCTGGGGAGCCGAGACCGCGGAGCAGGTGCGTGAGCTGGTCGGGCCGGGGGCGCGTCTCGTGGTGAAGGACGCGGACGTCGGTGCCACGCACTTCCCGCCAGGGGAGGGCCCGGCCGTCTTCGTCCCCGCGAACCCGGTCGAGGTGGTCGAGCCCGTCGGCGCGGGGGACGCCTTCGCGGCCGGCTACCTCTCCGCCTGGCTGCGCGGCGCCGAGCCGGCCGACCGACTGCGGCTCGGTCACCGCCTGGCCGCTTTCGCCCTGGGCGCGATCGAGGACCACGCGGATGTCTCCGCCCTGCGTACGGCGGAGGACGCCCGATGAGCCAGACCGTGGAACGCGCCATCCGTGCCCTGGAGTTGATCAGCGAAAGCCCGCAGCATCCGACAGATGTCGCCGCGAGCCTGGGCGTTCATCGGACCACGGCGCTGCGCCTGTTGCAGGACCTGTGCCAGGGCGGGCTCGCCCGCAAGCGGGAGGACGGCTCGTTCGCCGTCGGCTACCGGCTGGCCGGCCTGGCGCAGTCCGCACTGGAACAGTTCGACCTGCGTACGATCGCCCACCCGCACCTGCTGGAACTGGGCCGCAAGCTCCGCCTCACCGTGCACATCGCCACCGTCGAGGAAGGCCGCGTCTTCTACGTCGACAAGGTCGACCCGCAGGGCGGAGTACGGCTGTACTCGCAGATCGGCAAGGCGGTCGTGCTGCACACCTCCGGCGTCGGCAAGGTGATCCTGGCCTATATGTCTCCGGAGGAACGCGCCCAGGCCTTGAAGGGCTACTCCTACGAGCGGTTCACCGACGCGACGGTGACGACCGCCGACGACTTCGCGGCCCAGCTGAGCGAGATCCGCGAGCGCGGCTGGGCGGCGGACGACGGAGAGTACGAGCACTTCATCAACTGCGTCGCCGTCCCGGTGCGGGACGGCACGGGCGCGGTGCGCACCGCCCTGTCCGTCACGGCGCTCAAAGCGCAGGTGGACCTCGCCCGATTGCAAGAGTTGCTGCCGACGATCCGGGCCACCGCCCACACCATCTCCCGAGCACTTGGCTGGACCCGATGACACCGGACCCCACGATGACGCGTCACATGACCGAAGACGACCGGCTGTTCCAGGAGGCGTTCGACGCGCTCCCCCTCATGGCGATTCTGCGCGGCTTCGACCCGCAACGCACCGTGGAGGTGAGCCGGCGGGCCTGGGACGTCGGCATCGAACTCGTCGAAGTGCCCGTCCAGAGCGAGGACGCGGTGGCTGCGCTGCGGGCGGCGGTGGCAGCGGGAGAGGAGCGCGGCGCCGTGGTGGGCGCCGGCACGGTGACCACCCTCGAACGCGTGGAGCAAGCCGTGGCGGCCGGGGCACGCTTCACCGTCGCCCCGGGGTTCGACCGCGAGGTCGCGGAGGCGTCGCTCGACGCGGGCCTGCCGCATCTGCCGGGCGTGGCGACCGCCACCGAGATCCAGCAGGCCCAGGCCCTCGGCCTGACCTGGCTGAAGGCCTTCCCCGCCGCCGACCTCGGGTCCGGCTGGATCACCTCGATGGCCGGCCCGTTCCCCGAGGCCCGTTTCGTGGCGACCGGGGGCATGGGCCTGCACAACACGCTGGAGTTTCTCGACGCCGGAGCCGCCGCCGTCTCGCTGGGGTCGGCGCTGGCCGATCCCGACCAGTTCGAGCGGCTCCCCGAGCTGATCGAGGACATCAACCGAAAGGCACACCGATGAAGATCACCGCACTGGAGACGTTCTCCGTCGCACCCCGCTGGCTGTTCCTGGCCATCCGTACCGACGAGGGGATCACCGGCTGGGGCGAACCGGTGGTCGAAGGCCGTTCGGCCACCGTCGCGGCCGCCGTCGAAGAGCTCTCGGACTACCTCATCGGCGAGGACCCGTACCGGATCGAGGACCACTGGCAGGTCCTCACCAAGGGTGGCTTCTACCGCGGCGGCCCGATCCTGTCCAGTGCGGTGGCCGGCATCGACCAGGCGCTGTGGGACATCAAGGGCAAGGCCCTCGGCGTGCCTGTCCACGAGTTGCTGGGCGGCGCGGTGCGCGACCGCATGCGGACGTACTCCTGGATCGCCGGTGACGAGCCGGACCGGGTGGCGGAGCACGCCCGCGAGCGTATGGAGCAGGGCTTCGACGCGGTCAAGATGAACGGCACCGGCCGGGTTCGCCACTTGGAGTCCAAGGCCGAACTGGACATGCTGGTGGGCCGCGTCGCCGCGGTGCGCGAGGCCATCGGTGACGAGGCGGACATCGCCATCGACTTCCACGGACGCGTTTCCCCGGCCCTGGCCCGCGAGGCCTGCCGGCTGCTGGAGCCGCTGCACCCGCTCTTCGTCGAAGAGCCGATCGTGCCCGAGCTGACCGGCGACTTCGAGCGCATCTGCGCCTCCACCGTCGTCCCGATCGCCACCGGCGAGCGGCTGTACTCGCGTTGGGACTTCCGCGAGGTCCTGCGCTCCGGCATCGCTGTCGCCCAGCCCGACCTGTCCCACGCGGGCGGCATTTCGGAGGTACGCAGGATCGCGGCGATGGCCGAGGCGTACGGTGTCTCCCTCGCCCCGCACTGCCCGCTCGGGCCGATCGCCTTCGCGGCCTCCCTGCAGATCGACTTCGCCACTCCCAACGCCCTCATTCAGGAGACGAGCCTCGGCATCCACTACAACGCCGACAACGACCTGCTGGACTACCTCGTCGACACCAGCGTCTTCGACTTCACCGACAGCCACATCACCCGGCCGACCGGCCCCGGCCTGGGCATCGAGATCGACGAAGCCGCCGTACGCCGGGCTGCCGAGACAGGCCAGCGGTGGCGCAACCCGGTATGGCGCCAGTCCGACGGCTCCTTGGCCGAGTGGTAGGGGCTGCGCCCGGGCGAGCCTGCGAGTGTCAGTTGCTCGGCACGGAATCCGCCGACGGCTCCGTTTCCTGCGTGGCGGCCCAGGAGGCGAGCAGGCGTAGGCCTTCTTCGGAAGGGGAGCCGGGTTCGGCGGTGTAGATGGTGAGGGTGAGGCCGGGTTCGGCGGCCATCTCCAAGCCCTCGTAGGCAACGGTGAGCTCGACCGCGCCGAGGCCGAAGGCAACCAGCCCATCAACCGCCTCGGCACCGCCGACGAAATCGCCCAGGCCGTGCTGTGGCTCTGCAGCCCCGGCGCCGGCTTCGTCCTCGGCGACGACGCTGCACAGCCACACGGGCCGGGGCAGCTCGGTCGACACGACACGTCGAGCACGGCCGCCTCGGCTACGCCGCGCCTCCACCGCCGGGCGGTCCCTGGACGCACAACTCGATGCCCTTGGTCGCCGGCGAGCTCCGCTCCTCCGGCGTCGACGCCGACCGGGTGCGCACCTGGCTCAGGCAGGGACTTCGAACCCCAGCATTCGCAGCCCGGCTTCTGCGGCCCGCTGATCCTGCTCGGCACTGCCGCCGGAGACGCCCAAACCGCCGATGGTCTCGCCGAGTTCAACGACGGGACAGCCGCCGCCGACGGCCATGAGCCGTGGGTGATGCGCGAGAGGGGCGACCTGCGGGTCGGCTACGTAGGAATTCCATACGTGGGTGGCGCTGCGGAAGGAGGCTGCCGTCCATGCCTTGTCGACGGCGACCTCAGCGGCGAGGAACGGTACGTCGTCGGCGCGTTCGAAAGCCTTCAGATGACCGCCGGCATCTGTGACCGCGATGGCGGCTTCGAATCCGATGTCCTCGGCAGCCACGCGTACAGCTGCGACGAGTTCAGCGGCGGAGGAGCGGGTGATCGAAGGTGCGGGCAGGGAATGCGCCCGCGTGACGTTCTGCATCGAAATCCTCTTCAGGAGCAAAAGTTGTCTTCGGCCGGCTGCCGGTGTCGACCGGACCGGCGAGAGGGCGCCAAAGGAGTGCGGAGTCCCGAGTGCGACGTGCGGAGTCCGGAGTGCGACGTACGGAGTGCGGTGCCGTCGCGTTGTCATCCCCCGGCGGTGCCGTCCCATCCCGTGACGGTCAACCAGTCGCCGAAGGTGGCGAGTTCGGGGTGCAGGGCGCGCAAGTTCTGCAGGTCCCGGTCGTGGGAGACGAGGTCGCGGTCCTGGAAGAAGGCGAACATCGCGGCCAGGTCGTGGCCGATTCCGGGTAGGGACCGGCTGAACTCGTCGAGGGCCACCGCCCGGTAGACGCTCGGTACACCGGTCGCCTTCTCGAACGCCGCCGCGATCTGGTCACCGGTGAGCGCTTCGGCGGCGATGCGCAGGGTCCGGCCGCCCCAGTCGTCCCAGTGGTCGAGCTGGTGGCGGGCGAAGTAGGCGATGTCGTCGAGCGCGATCAGGGGCCAGCGGCCGGTCTCCCCGAGCGGCAGGGCGAACACGAGGCCTTCACGTCCGTCGGGCAGCCGGGCCGGCTGCGGCGCCAGGCCGTACAGGTTCTCGAAGTACGGTGCGGTCACCAGGACGGCGACGTGCCGCGAGTACCAGCCGTCGGTCTCCTGCCGCATGGCCTCTTCGGAGCGCTGCAACGCGATGTAAGCCTCCACAGCGGCCTTCGCGTCGTAGTGCGGGACCGGGATACGCCCGTCGGTGAGGACGGCGGCGTTGTCCAGTGACGACCAGACGAACCGGTCCACCCCGGCCTGCTGTGCCGCGCGCAGGGCCCGCAGCCCCTGTGCGTACTCCTGCTGAGGGCTGGCGGTGGCGAAGAAGTCGGTGTTGCAGAAGGCCTCGTCGACGCCTTGGAAAGCGGCCTTCAGAGACTGCTCGTCGTCCAGGTCACCGCGGACGGGCCGGACGTCGCCAGGGGTGTTGTCGACCAGCGCGCGAGCCCGGTCCGATGACGGGTCGCGGGTCAGTACGCGCACGACGGTGCCGGTCCGTGCGGCGAGGGCGCGGACGACCCGGGAACCCATGGCCCCGGTGCCTCCCACCACGAGCGCGGTCGCCGACGTCACTGCGCCACCTCCAGCACGAGCTTGCCGCGGGTGCGGTTGGTCTCGCCCAGCCGGTGCGCTTCGGCGGCCTGCTCCAGGGGGAAGGTGCGTTCGACCTCGACCCGGACCGCGCCGGAGTCGACCAGGTCGGCGATGGCCGTCAGGGCGGCTGCGTCCGGCTCGACCAGCAGCGGGCTGGTGCGCACACCGGCCTGTCCGGCCGCGGCGGCCAGCGCGTCCGAGACACCGCCCGGGATGGAGACGATCAGGCCGCCGGGCCGGGCCACCGCCACCGATCGCGCATCGGTGCCGTCCGCGGCGCCGATCAGGTCGATGACGACATCGACCTGGCCGGTGGCCTCCTCGAACCGCTGCCGGGTGTAGTCGATCGTCTCGTCCGCGCCCAGTTCCTTGAGCCAGGCGTGCCGGGGCTCGCGGGCGGTCGCGATCACCTCGGCGCCGAGGTGCTTGGCGAACTGCACCGCCAAGTGCCCCACGCCACCGGCCGCGGCATGCACCAGCACCCGCTGCCCGCCGGTGACGCGCGCCGTGTCCACCAGGGCCTGCCACGCGGTGAGCGCCGCGAGCGGCAGGGCGGCGGCTTCTACGTGCGAGAGCGAGGCCGGCTTACGGGCGAACTGGCGGGACGGTGCCGTGACGAACTCGGCGTACCCGCCGGCCGGGCGCGGGAACCACGGCATGGCGTAGACCTCGTCCCCGGGTGCGAGCGTGGTGACACCGAAACCGACCTCCTCGACGACGCCGGAGACGTCCCAGCCGAGGATCAGCGGCAGCGTCTGCAGCCCGGCCATACCGTGGCCCGCGCGGGTCTTCCAATCCACCGGATTGATCCCGGCGGCATGCACACGCACCAGCACCTCGGTCGGCAGTGGCTCGGGGCGCGCGACCCGGTCGACGGTCAGCGCCTCCGGCCCGCCGAACTCCTTGACGGTGACGGCGCGCATGGTCTGCTCGCTCATATTTCCTCGCTCGTATCTGCTTCGTATGTCTTTCGGCCCAGGTCAGGAGCCCGGGCACGTGCTTCAGCCTCGCCGAGCGCTCAGGGACGCCGTGAGTGGCCGGGCGGCCACCTGTCGTACCATTCCAGCCATGCCGCATCGTGTAGCCGTTCTCGCCCTCGACGGGGTCATGCCGATGGACCTGGGCATTCCGGCCCGGGTGCTCAACGAGGCCCTCGACCCGTCCGGAGCACGGCTCTACTCCGTGACGACCTGCTCGCTCGGCGGCCGGCCGGTCCACACGAACGAGGGCTTCCGGATCGTCGTCGACGACGACGAGTCCCTCCTGGAGGGTGCGGACACCGTGGTGATCGCCACTCAGGAGCCCGACGAACACCTGCTGACCACCGGCGAGTTGCCCGCCCGGGTTGCCGAAGCCTTCGCCCGGATCGGTCCCGAGGCCCGCATCGTCAGCCTGTGCACCTCGGCATTCCTGCTCGCGGCGGCCGGCCTGCTCGACGGACTGCGGGCCACCACCCATTGGGCACTGTGCGACCGGTTCACCCGGCTGTTCCCCGACGTCGAGGTGGATCCGGACGTACTGTTCGTCGACAACGGACGCATCCTGACAGCTGCCGGCGGGGCGGCCGGCATCGACCTGTTCCTTCACCTGGTCCGCAGGGACCACGGCGCGGCCGTGGCCACCTCCGCAGCACGACGGTGCGTGGTGGCTCCATGGCGCGAGGGCGGACAGGCACAGTTCATCGAGCACCCGGTGCCGAAGGATGCCGACCGTTCCACCTCGGCCACCCGCCAGTGGGCACTGAACCGGCTGGCCGAGCCGCTCACGCTGCAGGACATGGCCCGCCATGCCCACATGAGTGAGCGCACCTTCACCCGGCGGTTCCGCGCCGAGGTGGGTACGAGCCCCCTTCAATGGCTGCTGCAGAGCCGGCTGACCCAGGCGCGCACCATGCTGGAATCCAGCGACCTGACCGTCGCGCGGATCGCCACGGCCTGCGGCTTCGGGGACCCCGTGGCGTTGCGCAAGCACTTCTACACCCACCTCGGCCTGTCCCCACTGGCCTACCGCCGCGCCCACCGCGCCCCTGAACCGAGGCCGACGGCCTTGTCGTGCACCGCTCGCGACGGCCGGGCGTTCACGCTCTGAGGTGGCGGGCCGCTGGTGAGCCCACTCGGCGAGCAGGGTGCTGTGAAAGAACTCGGCCTTCTCGTCGGTCTGCGGTAGTGGTACGAGCGCGACCGGGTCGGCGACCTGGTCCACGTCGATGACAAGAAGCCGGACGCCTCCCGACCGGCGGCGGCCGGCGGATGCACGATGTCGGCACCGAGTCCGCCCGCGCCCACGGCCGTTGTCCTGGGTCCGGTTGCTGTCGGCAGTAGGGCGGCCGTGCGGAGGGGGCCATGGCCGGGCGGGCGAAAAGGCAGCGGTGCCGGGGATTGCGGAGGGTGCCGTGCGGCGGGCTCCGTGCCAAGCTGGGCGGAGCAGGGGGGAGGCGCTGATGAGTGCTTGGCACCGACTCGCTCGGCAAGGGGCCACTGCCCGGTCACCACGACGCACCGTGGCGCGGGGAGGGCGAGCCGTGCGGCCCCGGGGTCGCACGGTGGCGGGGGAGCAGTGGTGGGCACGCATGTCGTTGCTGACGGCAGCGGCGGCCGTGACCGTGTTGCTCCTGTGCGCGGGACTGAGGGCAGTTGCTCTGGTCGGGGTGGGGGCGAGCGGCTTGGTGGTGATGGTGGCCGCCATGTGGTGGGCGCTCACGCATCGCGGTGCTCCCAGGGTTCTCGCCCTCGTACTGGCCGTTGCCGCGCCGGCCCTGGTGCTGGTGCAGTACGTGCGGCAACACGTGACGTGGATCGCCGCGCTGTCCGTTGCGTTGTGGCTCACCGCCGGCGTGGCCGGCCGGCTGGCCCTGGTGCGCGTCGACCGTCCGGCCGCGATGCCGGAGTTCCCGGCTTTCCCGCCACGGCAGCCTTTCATCATCATGAACCCGCGTTCCGGCGGCGGCAAGGTCGAGCGTTGGGGACTGCGTGAGAAGGCGGAGGCACTGGGAGCCGACGTCGTGCTCCTGGAAAGCCCAGGCCCAGGCCCAGACCCAGTTCCGGTGGACGTGGCCGGACTGGCGCGGACGGCAGTCGCCAAGGGCGCCGACCTCCTGGGCGTGGCCGGTGGGGACGGCACTCAGGCCGTCGTCGCCGAAGTGGCCTCCTCGCACGACGTACCGCTGCTGGTCATTCCGGCGGGGACCCGCAACCACTTCGCCCTCGACCTGGGCCTGGACCGCGACGATCCCTCGAAGGCCCTCGATGCGCTGCGGGACGGGGTGGAACTCCACGTCGACCTCGGCCGGGCGGGCGGCCGGCCCTTCGTGAACAACGTGTCGTTCGGCGCCTACGCCGAAGTGGTGCAGAGTCCGTCCTACCGGGACGGCAAGACCCGCACCATCGCAGCCATGCTCCCGGACTTCCTGGCCGGGCACCGTGGCGCCCACCTGACAGCCCGGACCGCCGACGTCACCATGACGGGCCCCCAGGCGGTACTCGTCAGCAACAATCCGTACGGCATGGGGGACGCCACGGGCCTGGGCCGCCGGCCGTACCTGAACGGCGGCACACTCGGCGTGATCGGCGTGAAGGTCGCCAGTGCGGCGCAGGCCGCCGCACTGCTGCGAGGACAGCGTTCGGCCGGACTGACCCGGTGCACGGCGAAGAGCGTGACGGTCGATGCCGACCGCCCGCGCATACCGGTGGGCATCGACGGCGAAGCACTGTTGCTGCCCACCCCCCTCACCTGCGAGGTGCGGCCCTTGGCGCTCCGTGTGCTGGTGCCCCGTACACGCCCCGGGGTGCCCGAACCCCGTCCGTCGTTGGACTGGCGGCGGGTCTGCCGGCTCGCCGTCCGGCCGGCCCGGCAGCCCCGCGGTGCGGCGTAGCGGCGGCGAGCGGAGGCCGACGGGCGGCCACGGACCGGCGGTTGACTCTCGCCGGTGACCAGGGCCCGTCGGCCCCCTCGGCGACGACATCGGCGAAGGGATCCCGCAAGTCCAGGAGAAGTTTCCCACCGCCGTGATCGCTGTGCTCACCTGGCGCGGAACGTGGCGGCAGCTGGGTCCCCGTACGGCGCTGCTGACGGGGTCGGCCACCGCTCGGGGAGACCGGCGGAGACCCTCGTGAGCAGTGGTGCCGGTGCCTGCGGACGGAAATGCCGTACGTGTTCCGCAAGCCGATGGGCCGCCGTAGGCTCGTTCTGCAGTCACCGCCCCGGTCCCAGGCGGCTCGTGTCATGGAGAGCGGGGCCGAGATGGGCGGCAGGTGATGCGACATGCCCCAACGGGATCTACCACGGGACCTACCGTCGACGAGGTCCGCGCGCTGGGAAAGCGAGCAGCTCGGATCGACGGCCGACACGACGGCCGACACGACGGCCGACACGATGGCCGCACGCATCGAGGCGTTCATCGAACCGCTGCGGGTGCTCCCTGGGTCGGAGGTGGATCTGGCGACGGACTTCGACCCCGGTTCCCGAGCGGGGGTCGAGAAGAAGTCGGACGGGGTCGAGTTGCTGCGCGTGGGCATCGAGTTGCTGGCTGAATACCAGCGGCGGCTGGCCGCAGAGCAGGCCTGGGGTGTGCTGGTGTGTCTGCAGGCGCTGGACGCCGGCGGCAAGGACGGGACGATCCGCCATGTGATGAGCGGGATGAGCCCGCAGGGCGTACACGTGTCGAACTTCAAGGTGCCCTCCGCCGAAGAGCTCGACCACGACTACCTGTGGCGTTATGCACGTCGGCTGCCCCGGCGCGGCGAGATCGCCATCTTCAACCGGTCGCACTACGAAGAGGTCCTCGTGGTGCGGGTGCACCCGGAGAACCTCGACCGCCAGAGGCTCCCCGAGCAGGCGAAGGACGGTGGCGTCTGGGCGCGGCGCTACCGGGAGATCAACGCCTGGGAGCGGTATCTCGCCGAGAACGGCTTCGCGGTGGTCAAACTCTTCCTGAACCTGTCCAAGGAAGAGCAACGGGTCAGGTTCCTCAAGCGGATCGACGTGCCGGAACGCAACTGGAAGTTCTCGGCGGCCGATGTGCGTGAGCGTGCGCACTGGGACGACTACCAGCATGCCCTCTCCCGAATGCTCTCGGCCACCAGCACCCCGTGGGCTCCTTGGTACGTCGTACCGGCGGATCGCAAGTGGCTGGCCCGGCTCTGCGCGGCAGCTGTACTCGCGCACACACTGATCGGTATCGACCCGCACTACCCGATGATGAGCGAATCGGCCCGCCGGGACCTCGCCCGGGCCAAAACGGAGTTGGAGAAGGAAGCGCCGCAGGGGGTCCCGGCAGATCCGTACGAGGCGCCCGACACGGGCAAGAGCCGTGCGCGGCAACGAAAGGACGGTCGGCGGAAGCAGGCGTAGTGCGCGGTCCCGATGATGAAGGCGTACGCGCGGGTGCGCAGGGACGGCAGGGAAGCCGAAATCCCGGCCGAACGAGTGGTGGCAGGCGCCATCGTGCTCCTCCCGGCCGGAGACGAGGTCCCGGCGGACGGTCGCCCCCATTCCGCGGGAGCCATCGCCGAGATAACAACGGTCCGTAAATGTATCGGCGGCGGAAAGCCGAGCGGTGACTGGTATCCGTGTGCCCAGAGACCAACTGCGAGCTTAACGATCTCTTGATGGTGGCTGAGGAACGTGGTGCGCAAGGGGGTTCGTCTTCCTGGGTGACCATAGGGGCTCATCGGAATGCTCCGGTGAGCACGAACCGAACGGGGACCCGGAAATGGCCCAGAAGAGCCATCGCTTGGTGCTGGTCTGCTCCGCGCTCAGCGCCTCCCTCCTGATCGGAGGAGCCCTGCCGGCGCACGCGGCTGAGCAGCACAACGACGCCGATGTGGGCGAGCTGATCACCATTCCGGCGGGGGAGACGCCGGCGACCACGTACGACCGCGTCGTCCAGCGTGCCGAAGAGATACATGCCCGCACCGCGGCGGACAAGAAGTGCACCGGAGTGTGGAAGCACAGTGTTGCCAATGTCGACTGGGACCGGACGCCCGCGGGCACCGTCCGCTGGAACTTCAAGCTGACGGCGAAGTCCCGCGCGAAGCTCGGTCCGGCGGTGACGGTGTCCATGCCCAACGCATGGGTGAACAACCACGCCATCAACGCGCCGTACGGTCCTCATCCCAGGGCCAGTACCTACAACTTCCACGGCAGCATGAAGAAGTACAACCGCAAGGGGAGCAGCGCGAAGCACACCATCCGCACCAAGGACAAGATCACTTTCTACTGGCTCATCAAGAGCCACAGCAATCCGCGGGCGGGCGCCACGCGGTACATCACGTGCCAGGTGCCGCCCAAGGGTTCAGGGTGAGCCGTAGGAGCCGACGCCATGCGCGTATGGAGAGGACATGGGCAAGGGAAAACGCAGGAGTGGGACAGCCGGTGCGGGGCGGACGATTGCCGTCCTGGGCGGCCGTCACGAGCTGGAGGTGCGGCGCCTCAAGTGGGGGCCTGATCGGATCGATCTCTTCTACCGGATCACGCCTCCGCTCCCGGAGAGGTGGCGGGACGAGCCTGATGGTTCGATGACGGAGGTCGGGCCGCCGGTCCACCTGTCGGTGGAGGCGGTGGACGATCTCGGTGGAGAGTACCTGGACGGAGGCGGTGCGTTCGGTACCGAACCAGAAGGCCGGTTCACCGACGGCTCGATCTCACTCCAGCCCGGGCCCGCACCGGGCGCCGGAGCCCTGAGCCTCACTTTCTCGCTCACTTGCGGAGAGCACGAAAGCACCCATCGGATCGACATGCCGTTGTGACGTAGGCAGGAACGCCGATTTCGGGTGGGGCAACGACTCCGGGAGGGCCAACTCTTATGGGTTGGCCCTCCCGGCCACGAGGCCGGGCACGGCTGGCTCCATGAGGAACGCCGGGATGCCGTCCTTCAGGCGGTCGAAGGCCTGTTCCGCGCTGTGAGATGAGGAGGTGGGAGGCAGCGACGCGCGCGGGAGGGGGCCGGCACGGCGCTCGTTCTCACGAGTTCTCATGAGTTCTCACGAGTTCTCATGAGACGGCCGTGGCCGGGAGGTCGGGGCGGGCCGGCGGGTGGCCTGGCGCGATGGGGAGGGTGAGGACCATCGTGAGACCGCCTCCTGGGGTGTCTTCCGCGGTGAGGGTGGAGCCGATGGCTTCGGCGAAGCCACGGGCGACCGCGAGGCCGAGGCCGACGCCGGCCCCGCGTGGTACGTCGCCATAACGCTGGAACGGTTCGAAGATGCGCTCCTTCGCCTCGTCCGGGACGCCGGGGCCGCGGTCGACCACCCGTAGTTCCACCCGGTCGGCCAGGGCGCTGGCCGACACCAGTACCGGTGTGCCGTCAAGGCTGTACTTCACCGCGTTCTCGACGATGTTGGCGACCGAGCGCTCCAGCAGTCCGGGGTCGACGACGACCATCGGCAGGGTCTCCGGAATTTCCAGTTCCACGCTGCCTTCGGGGAGGCCGCCCAGGGCCATCGGCACCACCTCGTCGATGTCGATCTCTCTGTTCAGCGGCGTCACCGTGCCGGTTTGGAGCCGGGACATGTCCAGGAGGTTGCCCACCAGGTGGTCGAGGCGGTCGGTGCCCTCCTCGATGGAGGCGAGGAGTTCGGCCTGATCCTCCTCGGACCAGTCCACGTCGTCGGAGCGGAGCGAGGTGACGGATGCCTTGATGCTCGCGAGGGGCGTACGGAGGTCGTGGCTGACGGCCGCCAGCAGGGCGGTACGCATACGGTTGCCCTCCGCGAGGGTCCGTGCCCGTTGGGCCTCGTTCTGGAGGCGCTGGTGGTCCAGGACCACTGCCGCCTGGGCGGCGAAGGCGGCGAGCACGCGGCGGTCCTCGGCGGGCAGGACCCGGCCGGAGAGCGCCAGGGTCATGTGGTCGCCGACGGGCATGTCGACGTCGGCGTCCTCCGGCCGCTCGACCGGGGAGCCGTTTCCCACCCGGCCGGCACAGGTCCACGGGTCGACGTCGCTCTGCCGCTCCAGCAGGGCCACGGAGTCCATGGCGAACGTCTCCCGTACCCGTTGCAGCAGGTCTTCCAGGCCCGTTTCGCCGCGCAGCACGCTGCCGGCGAGGAACGAGAGCGCCTCCGACTCGGCGCGGAGCCGGGCCGCCTGCTGGGTGCGGCGGGCCGCGAGGTCCACGACGGAGGCGACCGAGAGCGCGACGCCGACGAAGACTGCGATGGCGACGATGTTCTGCGGGTCATTGACGGTCAGTGTGTGGACCGGCGGGGTGAAGAACCAGTTCAGCAGCAGGCAGCCGACGACGGCCGAGGCGAGGGCGGGCCACAGTCCGCCGAGGATCGCGGCGCCGACCGTCAGGGACAGGTACAGCAGCATGTCGTTGGCCAGGCCCACCTCCGGTGCGAAGCTGCTGAGGAGGAGAGTGAGCAGGAGTGGTCCGCCCACGCCGGTCAGCCACCCTCCGATGAGCCGAGGGCGGGCGAACCGTGCGCCGCGGGTCACCGGCAGCCCGCGTCCCTTGCCCATCGCGTCGTGCGTGACGAGGTGGACGTCCAGGTCGGGGCCGGAGCCGCGGGCCACGGTGGCGCTGACACCGGGCCCGAAGACGTACTGCCAGGGCTTGCGGCGCGAGACGCCGAGCACGATCTGGGTGGCGTTGACGCCGCGGGCGAAGTCCAGCAGCGCGGTGGCGACATCGTCGCCGATGACGTGGTGGAACGTGCCGCCGAGGTCTTCGGCCAGGGTGCGCTGGACGGCCAGTTCCTTGGGGGAGGCGGAGGTCAGTCCGTCGCTCCGGCCGATGTAGACGGCCAGCACCTCACCGCCCGCCCCCTTCTCCGCCAGGCGCGCCGCCCGGCGGATCAGCGTACGGCCCTCGGGACCGCCGGTCAGCCCCACGACGATGCGCTCACGCGAGCCCCAGATCTTCGAGACGCGGTGTTCGGTGCGGTACTCCTGCAGGTACTCGTCGACCCGGTCGGCGACCCACAGCAGCGCCAGCTCCCGCAGCGCGGTCAGGTTGCCGGGGCGGAAGTAGTTCGACAGGGCCGCGTCGACCTTGTCCGGCTTGTAGACATTGCCGTGTGCCATCCGGCGGCGCAGTGCCTGCGGGGACATGTCGACCAGTTCGACCTGGTCGGCGCGGCGCACCACTTCATCCGGCACGGTCTCCTGCTGCCGGATTCCGGTGATCGACTCGACCACGTCGCCCAGCGACTCCAGGTGCTGGATGTTGACCGTGGAGACGACGTCGATGCCGGCGGCCAGCAGCTCTTCGATGTCTTGCCAGCGTTTGGTGTTGCGGGACCCGGGGACGTTGGTGTGGGCCATCTCGTCGACCAGGGCGACGGCCGGTCGCCGCGCGAGGACGGCGTCCACGTCCATCTCGGTGAAGACGCTGCCGCGGTATTCCAGCTCCTTGCGTTCGACCTGTTCCAGGCCGTGCAGCAGGACCTCGGTGCGCGGCCGCCCGTGGTGTTCCACGAAGGCGACGACGCAGTCCGTGCCCCGCTCGACGCGGCGGTGTGCCTCGGCGAGCATCGCGTACGTCTTGCCGACGCCGGGCGCCGCACCGAGGTAGATCCGGAGTTTTCCGCGTGCCATCGTCTCGTCTCTGTGGTCGGTGTGGGCGTGGTGGTCGGTGTGGGCGTGGTGGCCACATGCGGTCGGGGCGGGTGGGAAGGGTGCGTCAGGGCTCGAAGCGGTATCCCATGCCGGGCTCGGTGATCAGGTAGCGCGGGTGCGACGGGTCCGGTTCGAGTTTGCGCCGGATCTGCGCCATGTACACCCGGAGGTAGTGGGTCCTGTCGCTCCGGGACGCGCCCCATACCTGCTGGAGAAGGTGCCGTTGCGAAATGAGGCGACCCGGGTGGCAGACGAGGATCTCCAGGAGGTGCCACTCGGTGGGCGTCAGGCGTACGTCCTGCCCGTCGCGGGAAGCCCTCTTGGCCAAGAGGTCGACGGAGAAGTCCTTCGTGGTGACGACCGCCGTTTCCGGGGCGAGCGGGGTGGTCTCCGTGCGGCGGACGGCGGCGCGCAGCCTGGCTAGCAGTTCATCCATGCTGAACGGCTTGGTGATGTAGTCGTCGGCGCCCGCGTCGAGTGCCGCGACCTTGTCATCGGATCCCTGGCGCGCGGACAGCACCAGGAGGGGAATCCTGGTCCAGCCGCGTAAGGCCTTGATCACGTCCACGCCGTCCATGTCGGGCAGCCCCAGGTCGAGCACGGCCACGTCCGGTTGCCGCGCTGCGGCGACCCGCAGCGCGGTGGTGCCGTCCGGTGCCGTGTCGACGCCGTAGCGGCGCGCCTGCAGGTTGATCACCAGGGCACGGACGAGCTGCGGATCGTCCTCCACCACCAGTACCCGGGTCATCGGTCCGCGCCCTTCCTGCCGTAGCTGTGGTTGTGGGGACCGCCTGTGCCGTCATCGGTTCGGTGAGTACGGCAACCGACGGGGTCAGGTGTTGTCCTGAGCCCGTCGGTGCGCGGTCGTGCGGGTAAGCCCATCAGCCCTTCTCGGTGAGTTCCCGGAGTGCGAGGTTGAGCTGGAGGACGTTGACCCGGGGTTCGCCCATGAAGCCGGCGACGCGGCCGTCGGTGTGGTCCTCGACCAGCTTCCGTACCTGCCCCACGGAGAGGTGGTTCTTCGCCGCGATGCGGTGTACCTGGAGTTCTGCGTACTGGGGCGAGATGTCCGGGTCGAGGCCGGAGCCGGAGGAGGTGACGGCGTCGGCCGGGATGTCCGAAGGCTTCACCCGGTAGCCGTTCACCGAGTTGTCCTTGATGACGGCGGTCTGCGCCTCCTTCACGGATTTCAGCAGCTCGGGATTGTCGGCGGCGAGGTTGGTGGCGCCGGAGACCAGCAGCTTGTACTGGGTGTTGACGGTGTTGGTGCCGAGGCCGTTGGAGGGGCGCGGCTGGAACCACTTCAGGTCGGGCTGCGGGGTCTCCTGGCCCTTCTTCAGCGGCAGGTCGTAGCGCTGGCCGATGAGTTCGGAGCCGACGACCTTGCCTTCGCTCCTGATCTCGGAGCCGTTGGCCTTGTGGTGGAACAGCGCCTGGGCGATGCCGGTGACCGCGAGCGGGTAGAGCACGCCGCACACGACGGTGAGGACGAGGAGGGCGCGCAGGCCCGCGCCGAACAGTCGCGCGGTGTTCGTTACCGAGTTGTTCATGGTGGTCGTCACCCGATGCCAGGGATGAGGGAGAGGAGCAGGTCGATGAGTTTGATGCCGAGGAAGGGGGCGATCAGGCCGCCGAGGCCGTAGATGCCGAGGTTGCGGCGGAGCAGCTTGTCCGCGCTGGTCGGCCGGTACCGGACGCCCTTCAGGGCGAGGGGTACCAGCGCGATGATGATGAGCGCGTTGAAGATGACGGCGGAGAGGATCGCGGAGTCGGGGGAGGACAGCTGCATGATGTTGAGCTTGTCCAGGCCGGGGTAGACCGCCGCGAACAGTGCCGGGATGATCGCGAAGTACTTGGCGACATCGTTGGCGATGGAGAACGTCGTCAACGCCCCGCGGGTGATGAGGAGTTGCTTGCCGATCTCGACGATCTCGATGAGCTTGGTCGGGTTGGAGTCGAGGTCGACCATGTTCCCGGCCTCCTTGGCGGCGGAGGTGCCGGTGTTCATGGCCACGCCGACGTCGGCCTGGGCGAGGGCGGGAGCGTCGTTGGTGCCGTCGCCGGTCATCGCGACCAGCTTGCCGCCGGCCTGCTCGCGCTTGATCAGGGCCATCTTGTCCTCGGGGGTGGCCTCGGCGAGGAAGTCGTCCACGCCCGCCTCCTCCGCGATGGCCTTGGCGGTGAGCGGGTTGTCACCGGTGATCATGACGGTCTTGATGCCCATCCGGCGCAGCTCGGTGAAGCGCTCGCGCATGCCCTCCTTGACCACGTCCTTGAGGTGGATGACGCCCAGGACGCGGGCGCCCTCGGTGTCCTCGACGGCCACCAGCAGCGGTGTGCCGCCCGCCTCGGATATCTCGTTGGCGAGGGTGTCGGCGTCCTCGGCGACCGTGCCGTCCTGTTCCCGGACCCAGTTGAGTACGGAACCGGCCGCGCCCTTGCGTACCCTGCGGCCGTCGACGTCCACGCCCGACATGCGGGTCTGGGCCGTAAAGGTGATCCACTCCGCGTGTTCCAGCTCGCCCTGAGTGCGCTCGCGCAGGCCGTACTTCTCCTTGGCCAGGACCACGACGGAGCGGCCTTCGGGGGTCTCGTCGGCCAGCGAGGAGAGCTGGGCGGCGTTGGCGACCTCGGCGGCGGTGACGCCCTTGACCGGTACGAACTCGGCGGCCTGGCGGTTGCCGAGGGTGATGGTGCCGGTCTTGTCCAGCAGCAGGGTCGAGACGTCGCCCGCGGCTTCGACGGCTCGCCCGGACATCGCCAGGACGTTGCGCTGGACGAGGCGGTCCATGCCGGCGATGCCGATCGCGGAGAGCAGCGCGCCGATCGTGGTCGGGATGAGGCACACGAGCAGTGCGACCAGGACGACCATGGTCAGGTGCTTGCCGGCGTAGTCGGCGAACGGCGGCAGGGTGACCACGGCGAGCAGGAAGACGATGGTCAGCGAGGCGAGCAGGATGTTCAGCGCGATCTCGTTGGGTGTCTTCTGCCGGGCCGCGCCCTCGACCAGGTTGATCATCCGGTCGATGAAGGTCTCGCCGGGCTTCGCCGTGATCCTGATGACGATGCGGTCGGACAGCACCTTGGTACCGCCGGTGACCGCGGACCGGTCGCCGCCGGACTCCCGGATGACCGGGGCCGATTCGCCCGTGATGGCCGACTCGTCGACGGAAGCCACGCCTTCGACGACGTCGCCGTCGCCGGGGATGATGTCGCCCGCCTCGCACACCACCCGGTCGCCGACGCGCAGTTCGGTGCCCAGCACCTGCTCCTCGGTGCCGCCGTCGGTGGTCAGCCGGCGGGCGACCGTGTCGGTCTTGGCCTTGCGCAGGGTGTCGGCCTGCGCCTTGCCGCGGCCCTCGGCCACGGCCTCCGCCAGGTTCGCGAAGATCACCGTCAGCCACAGCCAGGCACTGATCACCCAGCCGAACCAGTCGCCGGGGTCCTTGAAGGAGAACACCGTGGTCAGCACCGAGCCGACCAGGACCACGAACATGACCGGAGAATTGATCATGATGCGGGGGTCGAGCTTGCGCACCGCGTTCGGCAGCGACTTGATCAGCTGCCTGGGCTCGAACAGGCCCGAGCCGACCCGCCCCTCATCCTTGTGCCCGGTCGGCAGGTCCTGGTGCGGTGCCCGCGTGGGAGTGGCTGAGGACATCGCGTTCTCTTGGTTCGTCGTGTCGGTTTTCGTCGTGTCGGTTTTCGTTGGTTCGGCAGTCATGACGCCAGCCCTTCGGCGAGCGGGCCCAGCGCGAGTGCCGGGAAGTAGGTGAGCCCGGTGATGATCAGAATGGTGCCGACCAGCAGGCCGCTGAACAGCGGCTTTTCGGTACGCAGGGTGCCCGCCGTCTCCGGCGTCGGCTTCTGCTCCGCCAGCGAGCCGGCCAGCGCGAGGACGAACACCATCGGCAGGAAGCGGCCGAGGAGCATCGCGAGCCCGATGGTGGTGTTGAACCACGGGGTGTCGGCGCTCAGCCCGGCGAAGGCCGAACCGTTGTTGTTGGCGCCGGAGGTGTACGCGTACAGGACCTCCGAGAACCCGTGCGCACCGGGGTTGAGAACGGAGTGCGGCGGGGTGGGCAGCGCCATCGCGGCGGCGGCGAAGCAGAGCACCAGTGCCGGGGTGATCAGGATGTAGCAGGCGGCCAGCTTGATCTGGCGGGTGCCGATCTTCTTGCCCAGGTACTCCGGTGTCCGGCCGACCATCAGGCCCGCGATGAACACCGCGATGATGGCCATGATCAGCATGCCGTAGAGACCGGAACCGACGCCGCCGGGCGCGATCTCGCCGAGCTGCATGCCCAGCAGGGTGATGCCGCCGCCGAGACCCGTGAACGAGGAGTGGAAGGAGTCGACCGCTCCTGTCGAGGTCAGGGTCGTGGTGACCGCGAAGATCGACGAGGCGCCGACGCCGAAGCGAGTCTCCTTGCCCTCCATCGCACCGCCGGCCGCCTGGAGCGCCGGACCGTGGTGGGTGAACTCGGTGGCCCACATCAGCAGCACGAAGCCGAGCCAGATGGTCGCCATCGTCGCGAGTATCGCGTACCCCTGCTTGAGGTTGCCGACCATGCGGCCGAACGTCCGCGTCAGGGCGAAGGGGATGAGGAGGATCAGGAAGATCTCGAAGAGGTTGGTGAAGCCGTTGGGGTTCTCGAAGGGGTGGGCGCTGTTGGCGTTGGCGAGGCCGCCGCCGTTGGTGCCCAGCTCCTTGATGACCTCCTGCGAGGCGTAGGCGCCGCCCTGCCACTGCTGGTGGCCGCCCAGGAACTGGCCGACCTCGTGAATGCCGGCGAAGTTCTGGATCGCGCCGCACGCGACCAGGACGATCGCGCCGATGACGGAGATCGGGAGGAGGATGCGGACGGTGCCGCGCACCAGGTCGGCCCAGAAGTTGCCCAGTTCACCGGTGCGGGACCTCGCGAAGCCGCGGACCAGGGCCACGGCTACCGCCATGCCCACCGCCGCGGAGACGAAGTTCTGCACCGCCAGGCCGCCGGTCTGCACGACGTGACCCATGGCCTGTTCGCCCGCGTAGGACTGCCAGTTGGTGTTGGCCACGAAGGAGGCGGCGGTGTTGAACGCCTGGTCCGGGTCGATCGAGGCGAAGCCGAGCGAGCCGGGCAGCGAGCCCTGGAGCCGCTGCAGCAGGTACAGGAAGAGCACGCCGGCGGCCGAGAAGGCCAGCACGCCGCGCAGGTACGCGGGCCAGCGCATCTCGGTGTCCGGGCGGGCACCGATGGTTTTGTAGATCCACTTCTCGACGCGCAGGTGGCGCGGGGAGGAGTAGACGCGGGCCATGTAGTCGCCGAGGGGGCGGTATGCCAGAGCGAGCGCGGCTATCAGCGCGAGCAGCTGCAGTACCGCTGCGAGGAAGGGGCTCATGGTGGTGCTCAGAACCTCTCCGGGTAGATCAGTGCGAGGACGAGATAGCCCAGCAGGGCAGCGGCCACGGCGAGGCCGACGATGTTTTCGGCGGTCACAGCTTTGCGACCCCCTTGGCGACGAGGGCCACCAGCGCGAAGACCGCGAGTGTGGTGACGACGAAGGCCACGTCGGCCATCGAGAGCTCCTGAACGAGAAGGAATGTTGAACTGACGGTTAGAGCAAACCGCCTTTTCGAGCCACTGTGATTGCCGTTGACGGCTTCCTTACGAGGGGTGGCTCGCCCTTGACGCATCCCATACGCGCACCCCGCCGACCTGCGAAAAGGTCGCTGACGGCGCGCACCCGGACGGGGCGGGCCGGCAGGAAACCGTGGTGGGCCAGGACAGACGGAAGCGATCAGGACAGGCGGAAGCGCAGCCGGCAGATGACCGCGTCGGTGTCGCGACGCACGGCGTGGGCGACGATCGCGCCGCGTTGGTTCTGCAGTAGCCGCTGCCACAGCCGGGCGGGCTCGACCTCCGGGATCAGGACGGTGATCCGGGTGCCGGGCTCGGCGGCCGCGGTCTCTCGTACGTACGCGGCGATCGGGCGGCCCAGTGCCCGGCGCTCGTAACGGAGGCGGACCAGCGGGACGCCCGGCTGCCACAGTGCCCAGTCCCGCTCCAGCGCGTCGGTCCGGGCATGGTCCTCGGCGTCGGGATGGCAGACGGTCACCGCTCGTACCTCGTCGCCGAGGGACACGGCGGCGGTCAGCGCCTCGCTGGTCAGCTTCGACAGACCCGACACCGGAACAATCACCAGTGAGCGATCCCGGTGCGGGCATTCGGGGACCCGGCCGAGGCCGAGCCGCTCGCCGATCGCCGCGTAGGCCCGGTGCACCGTCTCGAAGGCCGCGACCAGCAGGGGCAGAGCGATGACGACGAGCCATGCACCGTCGGCGAACTTCGTGGCGGTGACCACCACCGCCGAGCTGCCGGTGAGGACCGCACCGGAACAGTTCAGCACCGCCTTGGCACGCCACTTGGGGCCGCGCACCTGACGCCAGTGGCGGACCAGGCCGACCTGCGCGATGGTGAAGCCGATGAAGACGCCGATCGCGAAGAGCGGGACGAGGGCGTTGGTGTTCCCGCCGGAGAAGACCAGGAGCGCCGCCGAAATGCCGGCCAGGGCCAGCACGCCGTGCCGATGGACCTGGCGGTCGGCCTTGAGCGCGAAGACGTGCGGTACGTAGTTGTCGCGGGCCAGCAGCTTCAGCAGTACCGGCAGGCCGCCGAAGGACGTGTTCGCGGACAGCGCGAGCAGCATCGTCGTCGCGAACTGCACAAGATAGAAAGCCCAGTTGTGCCCGAGCGCGGCATCGGCGAGTTGCGCGAGGACCGTGACGCCTTCGACCGGCTGCAGCCCGAACCGTGAGATCAGCACTCCCAGCCCGATCAGCATCGCGCCGAGGATCGCGCCGAGGGCGACCTCCGCGCGCTGTGCCCGCCCGGCCCGCGGAATCCGGAAGGAGGGCACGGCATTGGCGATCGCCTCGACACCGGTGAGCGCGGAGCAGCCGGACGCGAACGCCTTGAGCAGCAGCAGTGCGCCGACGCCGGTGGCGTTGTCGGCCAGGACCGGGGCGTGCCCGGCAGTGGCCTCGGTGCTCACCGGCGCCGAGCGGAACAGCCCCACCACGATCAGTGCGAGGATCGAGAGGACGAAGACCGCGGTCGGCACGATGAACGCCCGCGCCGAGTCGACGATGCCGCGCAGGTTGACTGCCGTGAGCAGGGTCAGGACGGCCAGGCACAGCCACAGCCGGTCCGGGTACAGCGCCGGGAAGGCGGAGGTGAGCGCTGCGACACCGGCGGTAACCGCCACCGCGACGTTCAGCACGTAATCCAGTACCAGCGATCCCGCGGCGGCCAGGCCGGCGCGCCGGCCCAGGTACGTCCTGGCCACCGCATAGGAGCCGCCGCCGTCCGGGAAGGCGGCGATCACCTGCCGGTACGAGGCCACCAGTACCGCCAGCAGCCCGGCGATCGCCAGCGTCACCGGCAGGGTGAAGCCGAGCCCGTAGCCACCCGCAGCGGCCAGCACCAGCACGATCGCCTCGGGCCCGTACGCCACCGAGGCCATCGCGTCCAGCGACAGCGCGGCCAGGCCGGTGACCGTCGTGAGCCGGTGCCGTTCACCGGGGTCGCGGTCGGGCGGGTCCGACGGGTCCTCGTGCCCGGGGGCACTGCGGTATTCGCTGGTCAGGACGGACATGCGGGTACTCCTTCGACATACCTGGGTCCGCCCAGATTCGGGCCGCCCGGAGACCATCGCGTGCGACCCTGACGCGTTCTTCGCGCTGTTGGCCCCGGTCTTCACGGTCCGTTGACGGTGGGGGCGGGAGGGCAGAGCAGAAGAGGCCGTGGCCGTGGGCACCTCCGGGCGGCGGAAGGGAACACGTGGCCGGCCGCTCGGAGGTGGCCTCCCGCTTGCCACGGCGACCACCGGCGGGCGGCCGATGAGGTTGTACGCGGACGCCATGGACAGGTGGTAGGCGCCGGCGGCCGGCACGGCGAGCAGGTCACCCGGACGGATGTCGCCCGGCAGGGGCACGTGGGAGGCGAGGATGTCGCCCGCTTCGCAGTGCCGGCCGACCACGGTCACCCGGGTGGGCTCGGCGAGGGAGAGCCGGCCGCACTTTCTTGTCGCGTGGGCCTGCCGCATTGACGCCCGCCTGACGGAGCGGGAAGCCAACGGGCCGCCCGGCCGCATCCCCCTCGTCGATGCGGCCGGCTCGGTCCTGCGGCGGGACAGCCGTGCCGCCTCGCGCCGGGGCGGGTGGCCCGGGCCCCCTCTCCGGGCCACCCGCCGCACCGACGGTGAGCGGCAGCCGCCGGTCGCGCGACAGGGACGGCTTGTCGTCCTCGCGCCGCCCAGTCTGCGATCGTTCTCGCACACCAGTAGCACTCTTGACGCCCTCCTGACGTTCTCCCGGGGGCCGTTGACGCAGGCTTGGCGCCGTGGTCGGACGGCCCGTCAGGGAGCCGACAAAACGCGGCGGCACCGTGGTTCCCGGCCTCGCGTCCGGGATACGTTCCTGCTCGGCCACCGGAGGCCCGCGCTCGTCATCGGGATGCCGGTCCCGGCCGTTCCCCGAGGGAACGGCCGGACGCACCGCGCCCGATACCGACAGGAAGCGCACCTCCTGGCGGCGCGCACGCGGCGGCTCCCTCAACACCGTCGCTGTCGCGCGCAGCTCTGCCGGGGCCGACGCCCCGGCCCCGGCAGAGCCCGGCGGCCATCGTTCCCTGCCGCCCCGCAGGCCGAACCCGCCCTGACAACCGGCCCGTCACGCCCAGAAGGTCACCTCCTATGCTTCCTGCCGCCCCACAGCAGGCACCGTCCGATCCGACGACCACCAGGCCTCGGACGACCGGCGAGGACCGGAGCCCACATCCGCGGCCCGGGCGGGGCAGACGGCGACGGGCCGCGCCTGCCGGTCTCTTCGACCCCAAGCAACTGCTGTCGTCCCTGCCCGAAGCCCTGCGCAAGCTGCGGCCCAGGGCGCTGGTCAGGAAGCCGGTGCTGTTCGTCGTCGCGGTGGGCGCGGCGCTGACGACGCTCTCGGCGCTGCTGCACCCCACCGTCTTCACCTGGGTGATCAGCTGCTGGCTCTGGCTCACCGTCATCTTCGCCAACCTCGCCGAGGCCGTGGCCGAGGGGCGCGGCAAGTCGCAGGCGGAGTCGCTGCGCAAGGCCCGTACGGACACCGTGGCGCTGCGGCTGCGCGACAACTGGCGGGTCGGAACCAACCTGGACCGGGCGGTGACGGAGGCGGTCCGCGCCACCGACCTCCAGCCCTTCGACTTCGTCCTGGTCGAGGCGGGCCAGCTGATCCCCGCCGACGGCGAGGTGGTCGACGGTGCGGCAGCCGTCGACGAGTCCGCGGTCACCGGTGAGTCCGCGCCCGTCATCCGGGAAGCGGGCGGCGACCGGTCCGGTGTGGTGGGCGGTACGACGGTGCTGTCCGACCGGGTCGTCGTACGGGTCACCTCGCGCCCCGGCCACACCTTCCTGGACCGCATGATCGCGCTCGTGGAGGGCGCGTCCCGGCAGAAGACGCCCAACGAGATCGCGCTGAACATCCTCCTCGCCGCACTCACCATCGTCTTCGTCCTGGTGACGGTCACCCTCCAGCCGATGGCCGACTACGCGGACTCCGACCAGTCCACCACGGTCCTGGTCGCCCTCCTGGTCACCCTGATCCCCACCACCATCGGTGCGCTGCTCTCCGCCATCGGCATCGCCGGCATGGACCGCCTCGTCCAGCGCAACGTCATCGCCATGAGCGGACGCGCCGTCGAGGCGGCCGGAGATGTGGGCACCCTGCTGCTGGACAAGACCGGCACCATCACCCACGGAAACCGTGTCGCGACCGCTTTCGTACCGCTGCCCGGCATCCCCGAGCTACGGCTGGCGGACGCGGCGCAGCTCTCCTCACTGGCCGACGGAACTCCGGAGGGCCGTTCCGTGGTGGCCCTGGCCAGGGAGAAGTACGGCGTGCACGAGCCGCCGGTGGGGGAGCTGGAGCGGACCCGCTTCGTGGAGTTCAGCGCCCGCACCCGCATGAGCGGCATCGACCTGCGCTGGCCCAACGGCGCCGTCTGCCACGTCCGCAAGGGCGCGGTACCGCAGGTGATCGACTGGGTGGAGCGGTACGGCGGCCACGTACCGAACGAGGCGCGCTGGTTCGCCGACGCCATCGCCGCGGCCGGCGGCACACCGCTGCTCGTCGCCGTACACGACTGGGACGGACCGCGGGCACTCGGCGTGATCCACCTCAAGGACATGGTGAAGGACGGCATTCGCGAACGGTTCGCGGAGTTGCGCCGGATGGGCATCAAGACCGTCATGGTCACCGGTGACAACCCGCTCACCGCGCGCGCCATCGCCGAGGAGGCGGGCGTCGACGACTTCCTCGCCGAGGCCACCCCCGAGGACAAGCTCGCCCTGATCAAACGGGAACAGGCCGGTGGCAAGCTGGTCGCGATGACCGGCGACGGCACCAACGACGCGCCGGCCCTCGCCCAGGCCGACGTGGGCGTGGCGATGAACACCGGCACCTCCGCCGCCAAGGAGGCCGGCAACATGGTCGATCTCGACTCCAACCCGACGAAACTCATCGAGATCGTCGAGATCGGCAAGCAACTCCTCATCACCCGAGGGGCGTTGACGACCTTCTCGATCACCAACGACGTGGCGAAGTACTTCGCCATCATTCCCGCGATGTTCGCCGGTGCCTATCCGAGCCTGTCCGCGCTGAACGTCATGGGCCTGCACAGCCCCACCTCGGCCATCGCCTCCGCCATCATCTTCAACGCCCTGATCATCATCGCGCTCATCCCGCTGGCCCTCCGCGGTGTGCGCTACACCCCGGCCTCCGCCCACGACCTCCTCCGCCGCAACCTCCTGCGCTACGGCCTGGGCGGACTCGTCCTGCCCTTCATCGGCATCAAACTGATCGACCTGCTGCTCTCCGCGGTACCCGGGCTGGGCTGAGGCCCCCGACACGGCGGAGCCCGCAACAGCCACCATCAGGCCCGCACGGTCCGGCCCTGACAGCAGGCTCAGTCCGCGTCTGTCTCCCCAGGACCGGACCGGAGGGCCGCCTCGCCGCTGTCACTTGCCGTAGATGTGACTGTGACATGGTCTGTCGTCCCCGGGCGCGTGGGACGGGGTGCCGGGCCGGTGCTGCCCCGGGGGAGGAGTTCCACCGGCAGGACCACGTGTTGTTCCAGATGGGCCTCGGGGTCGTGGATCACGCGGTGGACCAGCTCGGCCGCGGCCTGGCCCAGTCGGCGGGCCGGCTGGGCCATGGTGGACAGGTCCCACGGCGCGGCCATCGAGTGGCCGTCGAAGCCGAGAACGGACATCTGTTGGGGTACCGCGATGTTGACGCCGCGCAGCACGGTGAGAAGCCTGAAGGCGATGTCGTCCGTCTCGGCGAAGACCGCCGTCGGGGGCTCCGCAAGACTCAGCAGCCGTCCCACCGCCGTTTCCAGGCCCGCCCCCTGCCAGTCGGCGACCTGGCGGACGAGGTCGTCGTCCTGGTCGATGCCGGCCTCTGCCAAGGCCGTACGGTACCCGTCGAGGCGGGCCCTGCTGCTCCAGGCGAAACCCGAGGGGTCCGCGGGCTCCAGGTAGGCGATGCGCCGGTGGCCGAGGTTGAGCAGGTAGCGGGTGCCGCGCTGGGCGGCTTCCACGTCATTCACGTAGACGCCGGCCCGGCCCTGTTCGTGCTGGCTGACGAAGACCAGTGGCATGCCCAGGTCGTCCAGGCGCGCCCGTTCCTCCGTGGAGAGCGCGAAGCTGACGACGAGCAGGGCATCGGCGTTGCGGCGGGCCGGCAGCCGGTCGAAGAACTGTGTGCGCTGCTCGGCTGTGGTGACGCTGTAGATGAGCATGTCCAGGCCGAGCGCGTTGAGCGCGGGCGCCAGGCCGGCCAGCGCCGCGCCGAGAAACCAGGAGTCGAGGTTGGGTACGAGCACGGCGACCCGGCCCGTGCGCCCGGTGACCAGGCTGGACGCGCTGCGTGAGATGGCGAACGACAGTTCGTGCGCTGCCTTTTCCACGCGTGCCCGGGTTCCGGGGGACACCGTCGGCAGCCCGCGCAGGGTGCGGGAGACGGTCGTGGGGGAGACTCCGGCCCGCTGAGCGACATCCGCCAGCGTGGCGCCCTTTTCAGCGGCTTTACCGACCATGCGCTGGACGTTAACACGAAGGCTGGCTCAACGGAGCACGCGGGATGTCAGCGCTGTCATTTTCGTCCTCTCCATATTGCAGCGACTGTGACCGTTGACACGTCTCCTTGCCGCTCCGTACGGTGCCAGCGCTGTCATCCGGCAGTCCGAGAGGGGAGGAGTACGCCATGTCCCTGCACCGCAGAGCGCTGCTGACGGGTGCCCTGAGCGCCGCCGCGTCGGGGCTGCTGGCCGGGTGCGGAGGGAAAGACCTCGACGGCCTGCTGGCGCAGGCCGCGAGCGTTCCTCACAAACCGGCCCGGCTGACCTGGTGGGTCTCCGAGATCCCCGCGCGGCGGGGCGCCGTCGTCGCGGACCTGATCATCCGCGCCTTCGAGCGGCGGCATCCCGGTATCCGCGTTTCGAAGATCAATGCGCTGTCCACCTCGGACGGCAATCGCAGTGCCATCGCCACTCAGCTCGCCGGGGGATCCGCTCAGCCCGACGTGTACCTGGGCGACACGACGTGGCCCGCGCAGTTCGGTCACTCCTCGCTCGCGCTGCCGGTGGAGAAGCTCCTCCCGGACGGCTTCTGGAACGCCTACCCGGCAGCCCTGCGCAGCAGTTCGACGTACCGGGGAATGGTCTACGCGGTGCCGTTCTTCACCGACAGCACCTATCTCTTCTACCGCAAGGACCTCCTCGCCAAGCACGGGCTGCGCGTCCCCCGCAGTTGGGAAGAGCTGCTGCACACCTCGCGCACGGTGCAGCGGGCCGGTGACGTGGCGGCCGGGTTCCTGTGGCAGGCCGCGGTGACCGAGTCACTGACGGCCAACGTCACCGAGTTCCTCGCCGACGCGGGTGCCGCCGTCCTGGACGGGCGGGGCAGGGCCGTACTGGGCGGCGCGGCGGCGGAGCGGGCGTTCTCGCTGATGGCCGAGTTCACCGCCCGCGGGGTCACACCGCGCACCGTGGCCACGTATCAGGAATCGGACGCGCAGGACGCCTTCGTGAACGGGCGCGGGCTGTTCCTGCGCAACTGGTCCTACGCCTGGGTCAACGCAAGCACCCCCAAGGCCTCCCGCGTCGCCGGGAAGGTCGGGGCCGCGCCGCGTCCGGGCTTCGAGGGCACCGGCCGCTCCGGCGTCTCGTGCGCCGGCGGCTGGAGCAATTTCGTCAACCCCAATTCTCAGGCGCTCGGCGCGGCCGTGGAGTTCGCCCGGTTCTGCGCCGGGAGCGAGGTGCAACGCCTCCTCGCCCGCGAAGCCGGTGTCATCCCGGCGATGACTTCCGTGCTCGGCGGCCGAGAGGCGCGCGCCGCCGGTGACCCGACGGTCCTGCGCGCCGCCGACCTGCGACTGGTCGCCCGGCCCGTGCAGACCCCGTACTACCCGCAGGTCAGCAAGGCGCTGTACACGCAGGCGAACGCGGTCGTGCGTGGCAGCCTCACCCCCGCGGCCGGCATCCGTGCCGCACGCGAGGGGCTGCGTACGGCCCTGGAAGGGAAAGCGCTGTGAGTTCCGCACTGCAGAGCAAGAAGGCGCAGGCGCCGTCGAATGGCGCGGATGGCGGCACGCGTGCCGATGCCTCGCAGCGGTTTTCGAGGACCACGCCCCGGGGCTCCGCCGCCCGCCGCCGCGCCCGCACCGGGTGGTTGTTCGCCTCTCCTGCCCTCCTGGTCGTCGCAGCGGTGACCGTCTTTCCTGTCATCTTCTCCCTGGTGCTGTCGTTCTGCGAGGTCCGGCTGGAGTACGGCGGCCTGCGGCTCGGCTCACCCACCCTCGGTCACTACGAGGCGCTGCTGACGCACGCCGAGTGGTACCGGGCACTCGCCTTCACGCTGGGCTTCACGATCGTCTCGGTCCTCGTCGAGCTGATCCTCGGGACGCTCATCGCGCTTGTCCTGGAGCGGCTCGGCGCCGCCCGCGGCTGGATTCTCGCGTTGCTCCTGCTGCCCTGGGCGCTGATCAACGTGATCGCCGCACAGCTGTGGTCGTACCTGTTCAACAGCACCTACGGCGCTGTGAGCTGGTTGTGTGAGCAAGTGCTCGGCTGCCATCCCGACATCCTCGGGCAGCCGGTGCCCGCGATGGCGGCGATGGTCGCCGTGGACGTGTGGAAGACGACGCCGTTCGTCGCCATCGTCGTCCTCGCCGGTCTGATGCTCGTCCCGGGTGACGTCTACGAGGCCGCCGAGATCGACGGTGCCAACGCATGGACCACCTTCTGGAAGGTCACGCTGCCGCAGCTGCGGCCGGTGGTCTCCATCGCGGTCCTCTTCCGCATCCTCCAGGCGTTCGGCATCTTCGACCTGCCGTTCGTACTGACCCAGGGCGGCCCGGGCACGGCCACCCAGTCGGTGGCGATCCTCGGCCACCGGCTCCTCTTTCAGAACCTGGACTTCGGAGGCGGCGCCGCCGTCGCCGTCACCACCGCCGCCATGGTCATGGGCTGCTGCCTGTTGTTCCTGCGCGTATTCCGCGCCCACGTCGACGAGGAAGGCCGGGCATGAGCCGCCACGTCCCGCGCACGGGCGTGCGCCGTTACGTCAACGTCGTCAATCTCGGCGGGCTGCTGATCGCCGTGTGCGCCACGCTGCCCCTGGTCTGGATGGCGTCCGCCTCCCTGAAGGGGCCCGGTGAGATCAGCGCGACACCCCCGTCCCTGCTGCCGGCCCACCCCACGCTCGACAACTACGGGACCGCGTTCTTCCGCAACGGGATAGGCCAGTACTTCCTGAACAGCGTAGTCGTCGCCGGTCTGTCGACCGCGCTGATTCTGTCCCTGGCGTTCTTCGCCGGGTACGCCCTCGCACGGCTGCCGCTGCGCGGGCGCGGGGCCGTGATGACGGCGCTGCTGATGCTGTCGGTCTTCCCGCCGATCGCGCTGCTCGTGCCACTGTTCCTGATGGAGCGCCAGGTCGGGCTGCTCAACAGCTATCCGGGCCTGGTCATTCCGTACGTGGCGCTGAATCTGCCGTTCGCGATCTGGATCATGCGCAACTACCTCAGCGGCATCCCCGGCGAGTTGGAGGAGGCCGCCCTCGTGGACGGCGCCGGCCCGCTGCGCACCGCCGTGACGGTGATCCTGCCGCTGGCCCGGCCGGGGCTGTTCACGGCCGGCGTGTTCTCCTTCACCGCGACCTGGTCGGAATTCCTGCTCGCGCTCACGTTCAACGGCTCCGACGACCGCCGCACCGTCTCCGTCGGCATCGCGCTTTTCACCAGCCAGTACCAGGTCCCGTACGGCGTGATCTTCGCCGGCGCGATGGTGGCCACTGTGCCGATCGCGGTCCTGGTACTGATCTTCCGCCGGTCGGTGGTCTCCGGCATGACCACCGGCGCCGTGAAGGGCTGAACTGCCCCTTTACGCGCCCCCGTTCCCGCTGACGGCCGTATCCGGCCGGCCCCACCTGTCCGCACCCCCGCACCCATCTGGGCACCCGCCCGAGAGGTTCACTGATGCCCCGCCACGATTCCCCCGCCCGCTCCTGGCACGACGCCGACTGGTGGCGGCAGGCCGTCGTCTACCAGATCTACCCCCGCAGCTTCGCCGACTCCGACGGCGACGGCATCGGCGACATCCCCGGCGTCACCTCTCGACTGCCCTACCTCGCCGACCTCGGCGTGGACGCCGTCTGGCTGAGCCCGTTCTACCCCTCGCAACTCGCCGACGGCGGCTACGACGTGGCCGACCACCGCGACGTCGACCCCCGTCTCGGCACCCTGGAGGACTTCGACGAGCTGGTCGGCGAAGCCCGTCGGCTCGGCCTGAAGATCATGGTCGACATCGTTCCCAACCACTCCTCCGACCAGCACCCGTGGTTCCGAGAAGCGCTCGCAGCCGAACCCGGATCGGCCGCCCGCGAACGCTACGTCTTCCGTGACGGCCGTGGCGAGGACGGCGAACTGCCGCCCACCGACTGGCCTTCCAGCTTCGGCGGCCCGGCCTGGACACGGGTGCCGGACGGCCAGTGGTACCTCCATCTCTACGCACCCCAGCAGCCCGACTTCAACTGGGACCATCCCGAGGTCCGCGAGGACTTCCACGACATCCTGCGGTTCTGGTCCGACCGGGGTGTCGCCGGATTCCGCGTCGATGTCGCGCACGGCCTCGCCAAGGACCTGCGCGCACCGTTGCGCGACCTCGGGGAGCGGCAGAGTTACCAGCCCGACGCCCTGCCGGCCGACGGCAGTCATCCGCTGTGGGACCGCGACGCGGTGCACGAGATCTACCGCGGCTGGCGCCAGGTCTTCAACGCGTACGACCCGCCGCGCTTCGCCGTCGCCGAGGCCTGGGTGCCCGCCTCGCGACGGGCGGCCTACGCCTCAGCGGACGGGCTGGGCCAGGCGTTCGACTTCGACTTCCTCGGCGCACGGCTCGACGCCGCTGCACTGCGCGCCACCATCGGCACCGCCCTCGCCGGCGCCCGCAGCGCGGGGACGACCAGCACCTGGGTGCTCTCCAACCACGACGTGGTACGGCACGTCTCGCGCTACGCCCTGCCCGGCGACCACACCAAGTACGACATCGAGGCGTGGCTGCTCACCGACGGCCGGGAACCGGCTCCCGACCTGCCGACGGGTGCGCGCAAGGCACGCGCCGCGACGCTGCTGATGCTGGCGCTGCCCGGGTCCGCGTACCTCTACCAGGGCGAGGAGCTGGGGCTGCCCGAGGTCGCCGACCTGAGCCGTGCGGATCTACGAGACCCGATGTGGGTACGCAGCGACGGACGTGTCAAGGGCCGCGACGGCTGCCGGGTGCCGCTGCCGTGGAGTCGTGAGGGCGCGAACTTCGGCTTCGGCCCCGGTGGCTCGTGGCTGCCGCAGCCCGCCGACTGGGGCCGGTACGCGGCGGACGCGCAGAGCGGTGACAAGGAGTCCTTCCTGGAGCTGTACCGCGAAGCTTTGCGCTTGCGCCGCACGCTGGTCACGGACGAGGCGCTGGAGTGGGTCGGCTCGCAGGAGCAGACCCGCCAGGGGCTGCTGCACTTCGCACGCGCCGGCGGCTGGCACACCGTCAGCAACCTCTGCGGCGAGCCGGCCCCGCTGCCACGGGGTGAGGTGCTGCTCGCCTCCGGCCCGCTGACCGGTGACGAGCTCCCGCCGTGGACCACCGTCTGGCTGCGGACCGGGGCCGTGTCCGATCGCTGAGCAGCGGTGTTCGCCGGAGGTACTCGGCGTGCCGCAGCAGTGCACGGTCGGCGCGGGCGCCGCATGGCGGTGAGCTCAGGGCGGATCGCCAGGCCGGAGGGTCTCGTCGGTCCGTCGTGACTGCTGGGGCGTGTCCGACGTGATACTCCGGCCGTAGATCGTCATGTTGTGGGCGGGGGGATCAGGAGACCGGATCGATATCGGGTCGCGTGAGGTGGTCGACCGCTGGCACGCTGCCCCCATGAATCATGCAGAAGTGCTGCTCATCGGAGGACGAGCTGGTGTCGGCAAGACGACGGTGGGGTGGGAGGTTTCGGCACTACTGCGCTCCGAGGCAGTCGCTCACGCGATCATCGATGGTGACTTCATGGGGCAGGTGCATCCGGCTCCGAAGGGAGACCCACACCGCGCGGAGATCACCGAGAGCAATCTGACGGCCGTGTGGGCGAACTTCGCCCAGCGCGGCTACCGACGCCTGATCTATACGAACACCATGAGTGTGCTGCCGGAGATGACCGGCATGTTCGAGCGCGCCATGGGAGCCGGAGTGGAGATCATACGAGTCTTGCTCACCGCCTCCGATGAAACCGCCCACGAGCGGCTGGTGGGACGAGAACTCGGATCAGAGCTGGCGCAGGAGCTTGGAGCAAGTGCCCGAAAGGCACGGCTCCTGGACCGGCGGGCCCCTGCGGAGACCGTGCGAGTGGCGACGGACGGACGGCTCGTCGTTGACATCGCCCGAGAGGTGGTTGCCGCCACCGGTTGGGGGACCACCCGCGACGGAGGCATCCGAGCCATCAACAGTCAGGCACACCTTCCCGTCGACAGCTCTCAGTAGTCGAGGCCGGCGAACTCCGGGCGGGCGGCGTGCTACGTTCCGAATGCCCCGGTCAGCCGCCGTGAGGACCGATATGCGATACACACCGCCGCTGTGGCCCGTCTCCGTGAAGGGCGTCGCTCTCGACGCGCAGCACCGTGTGCTGCTGCTCCGCAACGAGCGGGAGGAGTGGGAACTCCCGGGTGGACGCCTGGAGGTGGGCAACGCGGACACCGGTCAGCTCCCGGACCTCAGCCCGGAGGCCGCGGTGGCGCGCGAGGTGCAGGAAGAGACGGGCTGGGAGGTCAAGACCGGCCCCCTGCTGGATACCTGGATCTACGAGCCGATCCCCGGTCGTCGCGTCCTGATCGTCACCTACGGCTGCACCGTCGGCACGCCGGAGGCAGAGCCAGTGATCAGCCACGAGCACAAGCAGATCGGCCTCTTCCGCCGGGACGAGGTACCGGGGCTGACCATGCCCGAGGGCTACAAGCAGTCGATCGCCACCTGGTACGCCCGACTCGACGGAGCCGATCCCCGCAGCGAGACGTAGTAGGGCGACCATGGCGCGGAGAGAGGGCACGGAGCGACGCGGAAGCCCCGAGGCCACCGACGCCCGCTCGGGTCAACAGTCTCCGATGGCTCCGTACGCGCTGTGGCACCGGGCCACACCGCAGGCCGAGGCGGTACTCGCGACCGGCGAACCGGGACCGATCCTGCGCCTCTTCCGCGCCGTGCACGGCATGAACCGGACCGTGCTCGGCGAAGTCCTCGGCTACGACAAGACCAGCCGAGCCGACATGGCCAGCCGCCACGATCTTGATCTTGTCAGCGGCGCCGCTCGCCGCGCCTGGTCCGAGGGGCGCTGAAACGGCCCGGTCGGCGGCCCGGCGGTGACACTGTGACGGTCCTCAAGGGGTGAGTCCGGGCTCGCTGCTGCGTAACCCGAGCTTATCTGCGTACTCCGCCCCACTTTGTATCCGGGCCGGAAAATATCCATGGATCGGGCGCGGAAAGACCAGTTGTGGAGGGGCCGGTGCCGGCCATCTCACGTCGCTCGACAGCGCCGTGCACGGGAGGAGTTCCCTGGGGACAGGCACGCTCCATGCCGATGCGGCGTTCAGCAGCCGGCGGTGCTCTCCCTGACGACCAGACGGTGCGCCACACAGCGTTCCTCCACGGGTGGGAGAGGTACTGCCGAGCCGCTGGAAACGCGCATCAGGAGGAGTTCCAGCGCTGCCCGAGCCAGTGCGGCTTTGTCAGGAGCAACCGTGGTGAGGGAGGGAATGCTGAATCGACCTGCCTCGATGTCGTCGAATCCGCAGACCGCCACGTCGTCGGGCGTTTTGAAGCCTCGCTCGTGCAGAGCGCGGATGGCCCCGAGCGCCAAATGGTCGTTGAGGCAGAGAAGCGCGTCGGGGACGGCCCCGCGGTCAGCCAGCGCGGCGGCGGCACGCGCACCGTCCAGCCAGTGAAAAGCGTCGACCGGTACGACCAGGTCGGGATCGAACGGCAGCCCGGCCGCCTCCAGGGCCTGCCGGTAACCCTGCGTCCGGAGCCGATCCGTGCCGCTCGCCGGGTCGAGGCGACCGCCCACCACTGCGATGCGCCGGTGACCGCCGGCCAGCAGGTGGGCGGTGGCTTCCCGGGCGGCGGCGACGTTGTCGATGCCGACATGGTCCCGTGCTTCGGTGGTGTCCCGCTCGCCGAGCAGAACCACCGGCAGGCCGCGGTCGGCTGCGCGCAGATCGTCCGGCAGCAGGGCGAGCGGGCTGATGATCACGCCGTCGACGAAGTCGGCGTCGAAGCCGTGCAGGGCAGAGGTCTCCCGGTCACGTCGGCCACCGGTCTGGTGGATGAGGACGGTGTGAGACCGCTGCTCGGCCGCCGCCACGACGTGCGCCGCGAGTTCGGAGAAGTACGCGACGTCCAGCTCGGGCACGACCAGGGCGATCATGCCGGTGCGGCCTTGCCGCAAATGACGGCCGGCGAGGTTGACCCGGTAGCCGAGAGCGTCGATGGCCTCCTGCACCGCCCGGCGAGTCTTGTCCGAGACGTGCTCGTACTGGTTGATGACGTTGGAGACCGTCTTCTGCGAGACCCCCGCGTACTCGGCCACGTCTTTGATCCTCGGCCTGCCTGCCGCCACGTTGCATGTCCTTCCGTTGCGTTGATCGTACCGAGCGTGACCACACTGCCAGGCCGCCGCGTCAAGTAGCCACCTGGCTATTTACATCGATGTACATCGCGTGGTGGCATGTCCGCCAACACAGCGCCACCCCAAGGAGCAGCATGGCCGCGCCCGCCAACCAGCCCAGGCCGGAGTACCCGCGCCCGCAGTTCGTCCGCGAACGGTGGCAGTGCCTCAACGGCGAATGGGAGTTCGAGATCGACCGTTCCGACAGCGGCCTGGAACGGGGCATGCCGGGACGGACGCTCAACCACGCGATCACCGTGCCGTTCTGCCCGGAATCCGCGCTTTCCGGGATCAACGACACCGACTTCCTGGAGGCGGTCTGGTACCGCCGGACCATCACCATCCCCGCCGCGTGGGCCGGTGACCGAGTCCTGCTGCACTTCCAGGCCGTCGACCACGACACCACGGTGTGGGTCAACGGAGTGGAGGTCGCACGTCATCGCGGCGGCTTCACTCCCTTCACCGCCGACCTGGACGGAGTGGTGAGTGCCGGCCAGGAGGCCGTCGTCGTCGTGCGGGCCCGCGACACCCGCCACGGCCCACAGGCACGGGGCAAGCAGGCCACCTGGTACGCCAATTCACACTGCCACTACACACGCACCACGGGCATCTGGCAGACGGTGTGGCTGGAGCCCGTACCCCGCGCGGCCCACCTCCGGCGACCACGCATCACCCCCGACCTCGCCGGCGGCGCCTTCCACATCGAGATGCCGCTGAGCAGCAACCCGCCCGGCCACACCGTGCGCGCCACGCTGTCCGACGGAGAGGGCGAGGTCACCCGGGCGGAGGCACGCGCCGACCTCGACCTGTGCCCGCGCCTGACACTGCCGGTGCCCCCGAAGAGGCAACGATCGTGGTCCCCGGCCGATCCGCACCTCTACCAACTGCGGCTGGAGCTCCTCGACGAGCACGGACACACGGTGGACACCGCCCGCTCCTACGCGGGCCTGCGCTCCATAGCCATGCGCGGCAAGCAAGTGCTGCTCAACGGCGAACCACTCTTCCAGCGACTCGTACTCGACCAGGGCTACTACCCGGACGGCCTCATGACCGCCCCGAGCGACGAGGCCCTGGTGCGCGACATCGAACTGGCGCTGAACGCCGGATTCAACGGGGCGCGACTGCACCAGAAGGTCTTCGAGGAGCGATTCCTCTACCACGCCGACCGGCTCGGCTACCTGGTCTGGGGAGAATTCGGTGATTGGGGCTGCGAGACCGGCGTACGCGACGACAACCAGCAGCCCGGCGCCTCCTATGCCGCCCAGTGGGTGGAAGCGGTCGAGCGGGACTACTCCCACCCCTCGCTCATCGGCTGGTGCCCACTCAACGAGACCTACCAGCGGCTGCACGACCGCATCACTCAACTCGACGACGTCACATGGTCGATGTTCCTGGCCACCAAGGCAGCCGACAGCACTCGCCCGGTGATCGACGCATCCGGCTACGCCCACCGTGTGCCGCACACCGACATCTATGACTCGCACTGCTATGAGCAGGACCCGCAAGCCTTCGCGAAGCTCATGTCCGGGCTGGCGGAGGACCGGCCGTACATCAACGCCGGCCCCGACGGCTCCCAGTGGTCCGTTCCCTACCGCGGCCAGCCCTACTTCTGCAGCGAGTTCGGCGGCATCTGGTGGGATCCGCAGGCGGAAGCCGAGAGCGGCGAGCAGCCGGAGACGTCGTGGGGGTACGGCCTACGGCCCCGGACCGAGGAGGAATTCCACGACCGCTTCGGCGGCCTGGTCGCCGTCCTGCTCGATGACCCCAACATGTTCGGCTACTGCTACACGCAGCTGACCGATGTGTTCCAGGAACGCAACGGTGTCTACCGCTTCGACCGCACCGAAAAGCTCGATGTCACCCGTCTGCGAGAGGCTCAGCAGCGTCCCGCAGCCATCGAGCAGCACTAGAACCAAGTCCTCAAGCGTACGCCGAGGATCAGCGTACGCCGAGGACCTTCGAAAGCGGGCACGGCCGCGCGCCCCCGAGCGGCCGTGCCCGCACCCCAGCACTGCACTGCTCCAGGGGACGGGCGAAGACGCCCGTCCGCCTACCGATACGGAGTGCCATGCCCCCTCACTCGTTTCCTGCCCTCTCCACCTGGCCCAAGAACGGCACGCCCGGCCGGCGCCGGTTCCTCCGCGGCGCCCTCACGGGTGCTGCTGCCGCACTCGCCGGGACCTCGATCACCTCCTGCGGCACCGCGGCGGCAGCTGGAGACGGAACACTGCACTTGTGGGATCTGTTCAGCGGCGCTGACGGAGCTCTGCTCAACGAGATGATCGACCAGGCCCGACCGGCCATGGGCCATCTCACCGTCGAGCGGACCGTGCTGGAGTGGGGGCCGCCGTACTACACCAAGCTGGCCATGGCCTCTGCGGGCGGGCGGGGCCCCGACCTTGCCATCTGTCACCTGTCACGGCTCGCCGGCTACGCACCGACCGGCCTGCTCACCCCTTGGAACGTCGACCTGCTGAGCGAGTACGGCGTTCAGCCCGACGACTTCACCGAGGCCGTCCGGGCCCGCACCGGTGCACAGGGCAAGACCTACGCCATTCCCCTCGACACGCATCCCTTCATCACCTTCTACCACCCCGACCTGGCCGACCGGGCCGGCCTGCTGGACAAGGACGGCAAGCTCGACCTCGACGCCTTCTCCTCACCTCAAGGATTCCTGCAAGCGAGCCGGGAGCTCGCCCGGGCAAGCGGAAAACAGGGCGTCGCCTTCGGTTACGTCACCGACGCCGCACAACTATGGCGACTGTTCTACGGCTTGTATCGGCAGACAGGCGCCGACCTGAAGCTGCGGCCCGGTGGCCGAGCCGAAGCCGACCCGGACAAGATGACCCAGGTCATTGAGTTCATGACGAAACTCATCGACGGCAAGGTCAACCCCGGGCGGCTCGACTACGCCTCGTCCATCGCCGCCTTCGCCAACCGGCAGACCGGGATGATCCTGTCCGGGGAGTGGGAACTGGCCACCTTCCGTGCCGCCGACCCCAAGGTGGGAGCGGCGACATTTCCCACCGTCTTCGACAAGCCGGCCGTCTACGCCGACGCCCACTCTTTCGTGCTGCCGCGACGACCTGACGTTCCCCCCTCACAACTGACCCGCGCCCACCGTTTCGTCGCGGCCGTCCTCAAGGCCGGGCAGACCTGGGCGAAGGCCGGTCACATCCCCGCCTACCAACCGGTCACACGAACCAGCGCCTACCGCAGACTTTCCCCGCAGACCGATTACCTCAACGCACAGGACCACGTGGTGTTCGACCCACCCGCCTGGTTCACCGGCGCCGGCTCCGACTTCCAGAACACGATGTCCCAGATCCTGCAGACCGCGGTGCTGGGCAACGTGGCTCCCGACCGAGCGGCCCGCAGCATGCTCCGCCGTGCCGACACCTTCCTGTCCAAGCCCGACCCGGCATGAACCGCGGCATAGGAGAAACAACGATGTCCGCACCCACCACCCCCGCCGCCGGTTCACCACGTGAACACCGTGCACGTCTGCGCATCTCGCCAGGGTTGTGGTTCGCCCTTCCCTTCCTGGTCCTGTTCGTGGGCTTTCTCGTATGGCCCCTCATCCAGGGGCTCTGGATGAGCTTGACCGATGCCTCCTTGTCGGCACGCGCCGGTCAGTTCATCGGCTGGGACAACTACGCCGAAGCGCTCGTCGACGCCGAGATGTGGCGTGCCATCGGCAACACCCTCCTGTTCACCGCACTGTCCACCGTGCCCTTGGTCGCGGTGGCCTTCGTGATGGCGATCCTGGTGTACACAGGACTGCCCGGACAGTGGGCCTGGCGGCTGGCCTTCTTCGCGCCGTACCTGCTCCCTGTAGGGGTTGTCGCCCTGCTGTTCCTCTGGCTGTACCAGCCGGACCTCGGCCTCTACAACCAGCTGCTCGCCGCGGTGGGCGGGGAGGGGGTCGCCTGGCTGAGTGATGAATCCGTTGCCATGTGGTCGATCGTGTTGACCACGTTGTGGTGGACGGTGGGGTTCAACTTCCTGCTCTACCTTGCCGCACTGCAATCGATCCCGGACCACCTGTACGAGGCGGCGGCGCTCGACGGCGCGGGGGCGTGGCGCCGGCTGTGGTCGATCACCCTGCCGCAACTGCGCCGGACCACAGCAATGATCACCATTCTCCAGATCCTCGCCTCGTTGAAGGTCTTCGACCAGGTCTACCTGCTGAGCAAGGGCGGGCCCAACGGCTCCACCCGCCCCGTCATCGAGTACATGTATGACGTGGGATTCACCGGCTACCGACTGGGTTACGCCTCTGCTGTCAGCTACGTCTTCTTCGCGATCGTCATCGCCATCTCGATCGCCCAGTTCGCCGCCTTCCGCCGCAAGGAGAGCTGACATGGCCGTCACCGAAGCCCCACGACGGACGACAGCGACCACCGCGTCCGCCAGGCCGCGGCCCATGGGGGCGCGACGGGCGCGCACGACGGCCAACAGCAGCTCCCACCACATCCTCGGAGACGGCCCGCTGCCGCGCATACTGGCGCTGAGCGCGCTGGGAGTCATGGCCGCGCTGTGGTTGCTGCCCCTGGGCTGGGCCCTCTTCACAGCACTCAAATCGGAACAGGACGCCAGCAACGCGGACCACTGGTTCTGGCCTCAACACGGCTTCACCCTCGATGGCTTCCGTACCGTCATCGAGCGGGGGGACCTTCCCCTGTGGATGTTCAACAGCCTGCTCATCGCCTCGGTCGTCACGATCATCACCGTGGCGATATCCGCCCTGGCTGCCTACTCCTTCTCGCGCACGCTGTTCCGGGGCCGCAAGCTGTGGATGACCGCGACCGTCGCCGCGATCCTCGTGCCACCGCAGCTGCTGATCGTTCCCTGGTTCCAGCAGATGCTGTCGCTGGGCCTGGCCGACACCTACGCCGCGGTCATCCTGCCGCAGACGGTGGCACCCGTCATGGTCTTCATCCTGAAGAAGCACTTCGACGGCATCCCTCGGGAGCTGGAGGAGGCCGCGCGGCTCGATGGCGCGGGCCACTTCCGCACCTTCTGGTCAGTCATCCTGCCGCTCTCCCGCCCCATGCTCGCAGCAGTGGCCATCTTCGTGTTCATCGGCGCGTGGAACAACTTCCTGTGGCCGTTCGTCTCGACCTCCGACCCGAACCTGATGACGCTCCCGGTCGGTCTGACCTCGGTGAAGAACGCCTATGGCATCCAATACGCGCAGACGATGGCTTCCGCAGTGCTCAGCAGCCTCCCTCTCATCGTGATGTTCATGTTCTTCCAGCGGCACATCGTGAAGTCCGTCGCCACTGCCGGCCTCGGCGGTCAGTAGAGCGGGACAACTACGGCACACTCGCCCGCCGGCGATGCCGCTCAAGAGCGGGCCCAGAAGTGCGGTACGCAGTTGCACGCAAGAGCGACAGACGCCGGCCGAGGCAGGGAGTGAACTGGTGTTCTCGGCATTACCCGATCCGGTACGCCACCTGGGGCTTCAGCCGCTCCTCCGACGCGATTAAGGTCCTGGCGAGCGCATCCGCGCCGTCCCTCTCGTAGGCACCAGCCCCTCGACCACGAGGCCCGGCGCCATGGCTGCCGACTGTCTGGCCGAGACCAGGCATTCCCTGTCGGTTCGTTCGTGAAGTCGTCGCAAACATGTCCAAGGAGTTTTCGCTGACGTATTCAGTGAGTCGGATCCGTCGCCTCCCACCGGCACTGACCACCGACCTACCGGTGCTGGTCATGCTCGTGGCGTGCTTCATGCTGGTGCCTTTGTACTGGTCCCATATCGTGACAGGGGTGGCGTTGGTTGTCCTCACGGCGACTCACCTGTGGACACGCCGCGGAAGAGTCACTCAACTGCTGCGGGGGGACCGGCGTACGGCATCGCGCAGAGGGAGGCGGCGGGGCGGGTACACGCTCTTCCTCCTCGCGGCACTGCTCATGACGGCGACCGGTGGGATGCGCTGGGCGGGGAAGCCGCCGGACGAAACCGGCCACGCAGCGGTAAGCACCATGCTCGTCGTGGCGGCCGTGCTGCACCTTTGGGTGAGCCGGCGCGCGTTGCGAGCCCGCTTGCGCGTCAAGCCCACGGCGCGCGCCCGGACGGTGGACCGCCATCGAACGCGGTGACGTACCAGAGCGGCTCAACCCATGCGGTCCTTCGTCAGCCGACTTGAACGCGATCAGACCGGTACGGGCGGCCAGGCGTGCCAGGCGGTCTGTTCCTGTCCCGTCCTCGGCCATGAGGCGGAAGTGCCGCAGCAGGAAGGAGCCGATGCCGTGGACGCGGATCCCGGCCGCGGCCTGATGGGAGACGAGCAGGTCGCTGATGAGGCGGCCGGCGCGGGCACGTTGCCTCCAGCCATGGAAGGACTGTTACCGCCACCGGGCCACGGACAACGACGCCCAGGCGCTGAGCAGTGATGCGGGCTGCGCCAGGGAGAGGCGTTCGGCATCGGCTCGGAGGACATCGACCGGGCGCGGGGCATCCTGCATGTCCGGAAGCAGCAGGTGCAGGCCCTGAACGGGCTCTGCGGCCGTAACTCTCCAGCTACTCCCCAGAGCCCCAGAGCCTCCCCAGGGGTTCAGGGCGGATCGGCAGGTCGGAGGGCCTTGTCGGTCCGGCGTGATTTCTGAGGTCGGGCGGGCGGATAGCCTGGGGAAATGCTTACAGAAGTCATTGCGACTCGATATGTGACACCCCTCAGGGAGGGTGGATCGCTCCCCGGGATCGTCGAGGGAGACGACCTGGGTACTTATGTCATGAAGTTCACCGGGGCCGGGCAGGGGCGGAAGACGCTGGTTGCCGAGGTGGTGTGTGGGCAGCTGGGGCGGCGGCTCGGGTTGCGGGTGCCGGATCTGGTGCGGATGCAGCTGGATCCCGTGATCGGGCTGAGCGAGCCCGATCAGGAGGTTCAGGAGCTGCTCAAGGCCAGTGGCGGGCTGAATCTGGGGATGGACTACCTGCCGGGGTCGCTGGGGTTCGATCCGCTCGCGTTCGAGGTGAGCGCGCGCGAGGCGGGCCGCGTGGTGTGGTTCGACGCGCTGATCAACAACGTCGACCGGTCGTGGCGGAATCCGAATCTGCTGGTGTGGCACGGTGAGCTGTGGCTGATCGACCACGGGGCCACGATGATCTGGCACCACAACTGGCCGGGTGCGGAGAAGGCGGCCGTGAAGCCGTATGACGCGTCGGATCATGTGCTGGCCACCTTCGGGCCTGATGTGGCGGCCGCGGCCGAGGAGCTGGCGCCCAAGGTGACCGAGGAGCTGCTGACCGAGGTCGTGGCGGACGTGCCGGACGAGTGGCTGGTGGACGAGCCGGGGTTCGCATCGGCCGAGGAGGTGCGGCAGGCGTACGTGCGGACGCTGGCCGCCCGGGCCGGTGTGATCAGCGAGAACATCAAAGTCGGGGAGCGTACGGAGGACAGGCCTTCGCAGGCGCCGGAATGGCTGGCCGGAAAGTTGCCGCGGAGGGCAGTGAAGTGAGCGGACTGCACAACGGACGGGACGTCTTCGAGTACGCGCTGCTGCGGATCGTGCCCAGGGTCGAGCGCGGCGAGATGATCAATGCGGGCGTGGTCGTCTACTGCCATGCGCGGCGCTTCGTGGAGGCGCGTACGCATCTGGATGAAGCGCGGCTGCGGGCGCTTGACCCGACGGTGGACGTGGAGGGTGTACGAGCCGCGCTGCATGCCGTCGAAGGGGTCTGTCACGGTGGCGAGCGGGCCGGACAGGCGGCCGGTGAGGACGTGGGGCGGCGGTTCCGGTGGCTGATCGCGCCGCGCAGCACCATCGTGCAGCCCGGGCCGGTGCACACCGGGCTGACGGCCGACCCCGGTAAGGAAGCGGAGCGGCTGCTCGATCTGCTGGTGCGGTGAGTGACAGCGGCAGCGGCAGTGGCGATGGCAGTGGCGGGCGGGTGCGTGACCTCCGGGATCTTTGCGGCCTCTGGGGCCTTCGTGCCCGCTCGCGCCGGTCGATGTCGCAGGTGAGGTGTGCAACGGCGGGCTACGGGGCGTTGACAGCGGATGGCCTGGCTTCTAGCGTCAGCTCTGCTGAAGCGACTAAGCGGTTGCTCACCTGCCTTCCGGGAGCGGTGAGCCGCTTTCGAGGTGAGGAGAACCCCGCATGTCCACCACCGAGCAGCGCGTAGCCATCGTGACGGGTGCCGCCCGCGGTATCGGCGCCGCCACCGCCGTGCGCCTGGCCGCCGAGGGCCGCGCCGTCGCCGTACTCGACCTGGACGAGGCCGCCTGCAAGGACACCGTCGAGAAGATCACCGCGGCCGGCGGCAAGGCCATCGCGGTGGGCTGCGACGTGTCGGACTCGGCGCAGGTGGAGGCCGCCGTCGCGCGCGTCGCGAACGAGCTGGGCGCGCCGACCGTGCTGGTCAACAACGCGGGCGTGCTCCGCGACAACCTGCTGTTCAAGATGAGCGACAGCGACTGGGACACGGTCATGAACGTGCACCTGCGCGGCGCGTTCCTGATGTCCCGCGCCTGCCAGAAGCACATGGTGGACGCCAAGTTCGGCCGGATCGTGAACCTCTCCTCCAGCTCCGCGCTCGGCAACCGCGGCCAGGTCAACTACTCCGCCGCCAAGGCCGGTCTGCAGGGCTTCACCAAGACGCTCGCCAAGGAGCTCGGCAAGTTCGGCATCACCGCCAACGCCGTCGCGCCCGGCTTCATCGTCACCGACATGACCGCGGCCACCGCCGAGCGGGTCGGCATGGGCTTCGAGGAGTTCCAGGCCGCGGCCGCCACCCAGATCCCGGTTCAGCGCGTCGGCAAGCCGGAGGACATCGCCAACGCGATCGCGTTCTTCACCGGCGAGCAGGCCGGCTTCGTCTCCGGCCAGGTCATGTACGTGGCCGGCGGCCCGCTCAACTGACGTTCCCGCACGTCGTGGACGGCCGGCGACTGCCGCCGGCCCACCGCGACGTACGGCCGGCCGACGGCACCTCGCCGGCCGGCCGGATGCGGCCCACCGACGGGACACGGTCAACCGACGCCAGGAGATCCAAGAAACATGACTGAGCAGGACAACGCCAAGGTCGCCCTCATCACGGGCGCCAGCCGCGGCATCGGGTACGGCGTCGCCGAGGCCGTGCTCGCACGCGGCCACCGCGCCGTGATCACCGGCCGCAACGAAGACGCCCTCAAGGAAGCCGTCGACAAGCTCGGCGTGGACCGGGTGATCGGCGTCGCCGGCAAGGCGCACGACGAGGCGCACCAGGCGGCCGCCGTGGAGCGGGCCATGGAGGCCTTCGGGCGGGTCGACTACCTCGTGAACAACGCCGGTACCAACCCGGTCTTCGGGCCGATGGCAGAGCTGGACCTCGCGGTCGCCCGCAAGGTGTACGAGACCAACGTCGTCTCCGCGCTCGGCTTCGCCCAGCAGACCTGGAAGGCGTGGCAGAAGGACAACGGCGGGGCGATCGTCAACATCGCTTCGATCGCGGGCATCTCCGCCTCGCCGTTCATCGGCGCGTACGGCATGAGCAAGGCCGCGATGATCAACCTCACGCAGCAGCTCGCCCACGAGTTCGCGCCCACTGTGCGGGTGAACTCCATCTCGCCCGCCGTGGTCAAGACCAAGTTCGCGGCCGCGCTGTACGAGGACCGCGAGGCGGAGGCGGCGGCGCAGTACCCGATGGCGCGGCTCGGCGTGCCGCAGGACGTCGGCGGGGCGGCCGCCTTCCTGCTGTCCGACGACGCGGGCTGGATCACGGGCCAGAACCTGGTGATCGACGGCGGGCGCTTCCTGAACGCGGGGGTCTGAGCGCTCGGGTTCGCGGCTCTCCGCGGCTCGCCGGCCTCTCCGCGGCTCGCCGGCCTCTCCGCGGCTCGCCGGCTTCTGCCTGCCGGTGGCGACGGTCCTGCGGGCCGCCGCCACCGGCTGTTGCCGTACCCGGGAGTGAGTGCGAAGTCGGCAGGCCGGGGCGGGCCGGCGGCACCCGGCGGGCGGCGTTGTCAGTGGCCGCCGGTAGGTTCGGATGCTGCAGGGAAAGACGCAGAACCACACCGAACCACGCCGAACCACGCGGAACCACCGGAGGTCGTTGACGTGATGCCCGACATGCTGCCCGAATCCTGGCGCGGCGTACTCGGCGAAGAGCTGACCAAGCCCTATTTCCAGGAGCTGACGGCCTTCGTGGAGGAGGAGCGCGCCCGGGGCCCGGTCTACCCGCCGCGCGAGGAGGTCTTCGCCGCGCTGGACGCCACGCCGTACGACCAGGTGAAGGTGCTGGTTCTCGGCCAGGATCCGTACCACGGCGAGGGCCAGGGGCACGGGCTGTGCTTCTCGGTGCGCCCCGGGGTCAAGACCCCGCCGTCCCTGCGCAACATCTACAAGGAGATGCACGACGAGCTCGGTACGCCGATCCCCGACAACGGTTACCTGATGCCGTGGGCCCGGCAGGGGGTGCTGCTGCTGAACGCGGTGCTGACGGTGCGGGCCGGCGAGGCCAACTCCCACAAGGGCAAGGGCTGGGAGAGGTTCACCGACGCGGTGATCAGGGCGGTGGCGGACCGGCCCGATCCGGCGGTGTTCGTGCTCTGGGGGAACTACGCCAAGAAGAAGCTGCCGCTGATCGACGGGCAGCGGCACGTGGTCGTGCAGGGTGCGCATCCCTCGCCGCTCTCCGCGAAGAAGTTCTTCGGCTCGCACCCCTTCACCCAGATAAACGACGCGGTCGCCGCCCAGGGCCACACCCCCATCGACTGGCGCATTCCCGACCTCGGCTGAGTGTCCGGTCACCCGTCACCGCTGCCCGGTGGCACCGCCGCTCCGGTGGCACCTCGCTCCGTCCGGACCGCTCGCCGTGCCGGGGGAGCGGGGCGCGGTTAGCGTCGGGAGTGCAGTCGGCGAGGCGGCGTACGGACGCGGGAGAGCGCAGTGGCACAGAGGCGGCAGGGGGCGACGGCCGAGCACGCCGTCCTGACCAGGATCGGACAGGCCGTCATGTTGCACCGGGGCGGCGACCGGGAGGAGGCCCGCTCGCGGATGACCGCGCTGTGGCAGGAGCTCGGCCCGTCCGCCGATGCGTACCAGCGCTGCGCGCTCGCCCACTACCTGGCCGACACCCAGGACAGCCCGCTGGAGGAACTGCGCTGGGACCTGCGGGCCCTGAGTGCCGCTCAGGGGGTCCGGGGGCACGCGGACGCCGGGCGCACCGAGCTGCGGGCGCTGCTGCCCGCGCTCCATCTCGACCTCGCGGCGGATTACGCGCGGCTGGCCCGGCACCCCGAGGCGCGCTGGGAGCTGGGCCGGGCCCGTACCGCGCTGGACGCGCTGGAGGACGACCCGCACCGCCAGGGCATCCGCGCCGCCGTCGAACGCCTCCAGCGCCGCCTGGACCGCGCGGGCGGCCCGCGCGCGTAGCGCCGACGCGCCTGGCGTCGGCCCCGTGCCGGACGCCGGTCTCGGGAAAGCCGGTTGCGGGGACGGACGGGGACGGGGGCGGGTGCGCGTACGGGGAGGCGCCCATGCTTTGCCAGGCGCCGATTCCTGCACAGCCGGGCGCCGGTCGGGTATGCGTGCGGCGCCGGGGGTGGTGTGGGGTCAGACGCCCGTGTCGCCGTCGATGCGTTCGCGGAGGAGGTCGGCGTGGCCGTTGTGGCGGGCGTACTCCTCGATCATGTGCAGGTAGATCCAGCGCAGCGTCAGTTCCTTGCCCGGCAACCGGTCGGGTGCCGGCTCGTCCAGGACGCGCCCCTCGGCGGCCTTCGTGGCCAGCTCCACCTCCGTCTGCCAGGTGGCCAGGGCCTCGGCCGCGGTGTCCTGCTCACCGAAGTGCCAGTCGTGGTCCCAGTCCTCCTCGTCGCAGTAGAGCCACGGGAGGTCCTCGCCGGTCATGATCCGCCGGAACCAGTGCCGCTCCATCTCGGCCATGTGGCGCAGCAGGCCGAGCAGGGTCAGCTCGGAGGGTGGCACCGAGGGGGTGCGCAGCTGTTCTTCGGTGAGCCCCGTGCATTTCACGGCCAGGGTCGCGCGGTGGTAGTCCAGCCAGCGCACCACCTGTGTGAGTTCGTCGCCGGTGCCGGTGGGTACGGCGCGTGCTGGATCGGATGTTGTCATGCCGCTCAGCATGGCCGCTGCGGTGCGCGCTGACCCGGTTTTTCCTGGTTCGGCCCGCACGGCCCGCAATTTTGCGCCAGCCTGTCGGAAGGGGATGCGGTGGACGCCTCGGGCTGCTCCGGAGGCGCGAGCCGGCAGCGCGTGCCTCGCGCCCGAGACCGACCCCCGCCCGAGACCGGCCCCCACCCGGCGCCGTCCGAGGCCGTCGCCCGGCCGCGTAGGCTCGGACGCTCAGCGACGCCGGCCTCTTGGCCCGGCCCGATACCTCAGAGGTGAAGCACTGTGAAGCTAGGCTGCATCGGCCTCGGTGACATCGCACAGAAGGCGTATCTGCCGGTGCTCGGGGCGCAGCCCGGGGTCGAGCTGCACGTGCAGACCCGTACGCCCGCCACCCTGGAACGGGTCGCCGACACCCTCCACCTGCCCGCCGCGCAGCGCCATGCCGACCTGGAGTCGCTGCTCGAGGCCGGGCTGGACGCGGCGTTCGTGCATGCGCCGACCGGGGCGCACCCGGAGATCGTCGGTCGGCTCGTCGAAGCCGGTGTGCCGACCTATGTCGACAAGCCGATTTCTTACCATTACGACGAGAGCGAGCGGATCGTTCGCCGGGCGGCGGACCGCGGCGTCAGCCTGGCCGTCGGCTTCAACCGCCGCTACGCGCCCGCGTACGCGCAGTGCCTGGAGCACCCGCGCGAACTGATCCTGATGCAGAAGAACCGGGTCGGACTGCCCGAGGATCCGCGCACGCTGGTGCTGGACGACTTCATACACGTCGTCGACACGCTGCGGTTCCTGGCGCCGGGGACCGTCGACCAGGTGCACGTACGGGCCCGGATCCGGGACGGGTTGATGGAGCACGTGGTGCTGCATCTGGCCGGTGACGGGTTCTCCGCCATCGGCACCATGAACCGGGTGAGCGGTTCGGCCGAGGAGATCCTCGACGTCTCGGGGCAGGACACCAAGCGGCAGGTCGTCAACCTCGCCGAGGTGATCGACCACAAGGGGCAGCCGAGCCTGCGGCGGCGCGGCGACTGGGTGCCGGTCGCCCGGCAGCGCGGCATCGAGCAGGCGGTGCTGGCCTTCCTGGACGCCGTGCGCGCCGGGAAGCTGCTGACCGCCGAGGACGCGCTCCGTACCCACGAACTCTGCGAACGAGTGATCAGCGAGGCGCTGGACAACGAGTGATCACCGAGGCGCTGAACAGCGGGTGATCATCCAGGCGCCGAACAGCGCGCGATCACCGAGACGCTGGACAACGAGTGTCGTCCGTCCCGGTGAGGCGGCCTCCGGCCCCGCTGCCGCCCGGCCCCGCCGACCGGCTCCGTACCGCCCGTACCCCCGCGCCCAGGCAGTGCAGCGCGATCGCGAGGAGGGCGGCGTACAGGGGCCAGTCGCCGAGCCGGACGTACGGGCTGGTGCCGTGGGCCAGGGGGACGTCGTAGACGGCGGCGATGGCGCGGTCGGTGCCCAGGCGGGGGCCGACCTGCTCGCCGTGCGGACCGTGGACCGCGCTGACCCCCGTCAGCGTCGCGTGCACCATCGGCCGCCAGGTCTCCGCGGCACGCAGTGCGGCCAGCGAGGCGTGCTGCGCGGGGGCCCAGCTGTCCTGGAAGGAGGAGGTGGCGGACTGCGCGACCAGGATGCCCGCACCCTGGCGGACCAGCCGGCGGCTCATGTCGGGGAACGCCGTTTCGAAGCAGATGAGGGGGCCGAAGCGCAGGCCGTCGCCGGCCGGCCCCGTTGCCATGACGACCTGGCGCGTGCCGCGGTGGCGGTCCTCCGTGGCGGCCTTGCCCACGCTGGTGGCCCAGCCCAGTATCGAGCGGGCCGGTACGTACTCGCCGAACGGCACCAGGCGCATCTTGTCGTAGCGGTCGCCGGTCGGGCCGTGCGGACCGATCAGCACGGACGACTTGTAGATACCGGGGCGGTCGGCGCGCCGGGCGTCCACGTTGACCAGCAGGTCGGCGTCCACCTCCCGGGCGAGTGCGGCCAGCCGGGCACGTAGGTCCGGGCGGTGGGTCAGGTCGGCGCCGACGCTGCTCTCGCCCCAGACGACCAGGTCCACGCCGCGGCCCGCCAGGCGGCGGGTGAGCTCCTCGCCGCGCGCGAACCGGGCGTCCGGGCCGTTCACCATGCCCGCCTGGACCACCGCGATCCGGGTCGTGCCGGCGGGCTGCGGGCGCGGTGTCCACAGCCAGCCGGCGCCCGCCGCGACGGCGATCGTCAGCAGCCCGGCGAGCGCGGCCCGCCACGCGGTGCGGGCCAGCACCAGCGCGGTGTTCACCGCGACGAGCAGCAGCGTCAGCAGCCAGACACCGCCGAGGGAGGCGAGCCGCAGCGCCGGCGCCACCTGCCACTGGCTCGCGCCGAACACGCCCCACGGCCCGCCCAGGTACTCCCAGGAGCGGACCAGTTCGATGACCAGCCAGCCGGACGGTACGAGGACCAGTGCTGCCGCGCACCGGGCCGGTCCGGGGCCGCGGGTGCCGGTTGCCGTGGGGCGGTTCCGCAGCAGGTCGCGGACGAGGAGGCCCCAGGGGGCCCAGAGCGCGCCGAGCAGCGCGGCCAGGACGAGGAGGAAGACGTGCAGGCTGGGCAGCAGCCAGTGGTGCACCGCGAGCATGAAGGCGGTGCCGCCCAGCCAGCCCTCCAGCGCGGCGCGCCGCGGCGTGGCGGCCGTGGCGAGCAGAGCCAGCCAGGGGACCAGTGCGACGTACGCGAGCCACCAGAGGGCGGGCGCGGGGAAGCACAGGGCCGGCAGCGCGCCCGCCACCAGCGCGGCGATGGCGCGCCACCAGGGGGAGCCGGGGCTCCCGTCCTCTCGGCCGGCCGGGCGGCGCATACCGTGTGCCCCCTCTCGGGCCGGGCCCTTGTGGGTCGGCCCCTCTCGGGTCGGACGCCCAGTGTGCGCCACGACAACGATCAGGCACAGGGGGCGCGGCGACCCTCGCTCGGAGGAAGCCGTGCGGAGGACGTCCCCCTATGTCTTGATCACGAGCGGCTCACCCCTTCGGCACCGCTCCGACCTGGCGCCACTTCTCGTGCACGACGACCTCCGCCAGGCGCCAGCCGTCCGCGGTGCGGCGGGCGGTGAAGGAGTAGCGGCCGGCACAGGTGTAGTTCGGCACGAGCGCGGCGTGGCCGCGCGGGTCCTCGGCGGGCAGGTCCGTGGCGGGCGGGGCCGACGGGTCGGCGAGCCGCATGGGGTTGAGGTAGTCGGCCCGTACGGTGGCGGTGTCGCCGGGGGCGCCGTCCCGGGTGTCCAGTGTGATCCGGCGGTTGACGATCAGGTGCTGGCGGACGGGGAAGTGGCGCATCATGTCCGCGAGCCAGGCGGCGATCTCTTCCCAGCCGCCTTCGATGCCGCCGGCCGAGCGGTAGTCCGCCCGGCCGTCCTTGGTGAACAGTTGCCGGTAGGCGGCCCAGTCGCCGTCGTCGACGGCTATGGCGTAATCGGTGACGAGGTCGTCGATCGCGAGGCGGTCCATGACGGTCGAGTGTTCAGCGCGCTGAGTCACCCTTCGAGTGTTCGGCATCGGCCGGTCGCCGCCAAGGGGCGGGACCGGCCGGTGACGCCGTACGTGTCGGGAGATGCGCCACCTGAGGCGGCGTCCTCGTCGGGCACCGGCCGTAAGTGGCCGCGCGCCCGGCGCCGTGGTCAGTTCGCCGCCGCCTTCTGTTCCGCCGGGGACTCGGCGAACTGGGTGCGATACAGCTCCTCATAGCGCCCGCCCGCCGCGAGCAGCGACTCGTGGCTGCCGCGCTCCACGATCCGGCCGCCTTCGAGGACGAGGATGAGGTCGGCGGAGCGTACGGTGGACAGCCGGTGGGCGATCACCAGGGACGTGCGGCCCGCCAGCGCCTCGGACAGCGCTTCCTGCACCGCCGCCTCCGAGGTGTTGTCCAGGTGGGCGGTGGCCTCGTCCAGGATGACCACCCGGGGGCGGGCCAGCAGCAGGCGGGCGATGGTCAGCCGCTGGCGTTCGCCGCCGGAGAGCCGGTAGCCGCGTTCGCCGACGACGGTGTCCAGGCCGTCCGGCAGCGAGGCGATCAGCCCGTCCAGCCGGGCTCGGCGCAGCACGTCCCACAGCTCCTCCTCGGTGGCCTCGGGCCGGGCCAGCAGCAGGTTCTCGCGGAGCGAGTCGTGGAAGAGGTGGCCGTCCTGGGTGACCATGCCGAGGGTTTCGCGCAGCGAGGCGGCCGACAGGTCGCGCACGTCCACGCCCCCGATGCGTACGGCGCCCTCGTCCGTGTCGTACAGCCGCGGCAGCAGCTGCGCGATGGTGGACTTGCCCGCTCCCGAGGAGCCGACCAGGGCGATCATCTGGCCCGGTTCGGCGCGGAAGGACACGCCGTGCAGGACCTCGTCGCCGCCCCTCGTGTCCAGCGTCGCGACCTCTTCGAGGGAGGCCAGGGAGACCTTGTCGGCGGCCGGGTAGCCGAACCGTACGTTGTCGAACTCCATCGCCAGCGGGCCGTCGGGTACCGGGCGGGCGTCCGGCTTCTCGCTGATCAGCGGCTTGAGGTCCAGCACTTCGAAGACCCGCTCGAAGCTCACGAGGGCGCTCATGACTTCGACGTGGGCGCCGGACAGCGCGGTCAGCGGGGCGTAGAGCCGGGTCAGCAGCAGCGCGAGGGAGACGATTGCGCCGGGGCCCAGGACGCCGCGGAGCGCGAGATAGCCGCCGAGCCCGTAGACGACGGCCAGGGCGAGCGCGGAGACGAAGGTGAGGGCGGTGACGAAGAACGTCTGCACCATGGCGGTACGGACGCCGATGTCCCGCACCCGGCTCGCCCGTGCGGCGAATTCGGCGGACTCGCGCTCGGGCCGCCCGAAGAGCTTGACCAGCGTGGCACCGGGCGCCGAGAACCGCTCGGTCATCTGCGTGCCCATCGTGGCGTTGTGCGTGGCGGCCTCCCGGCGCAGCTGCGCCAGGCGCCGGCCGACGCGCCGGGCCGGCAGCACGAACACCGGCAGCAGTACGAGGGCGATCAGGGTGATCTGCCACGACAGGGCCATCATCACGACCAGCGTGAGGACCAGCGTGACGAGGTTGCCGACGACTTGGGAGAGGGTGTCGCTGAACGCCCGCTGCGCGCCGATGACGTCGTTGTTGAGGCGGCTGACCAGGGCGCCGGTGCGGGTACGGGTGAAGAAGGCGACCGGCATGCGCTGCACGTGGTCGTACACGGTCGTGCGCAGGTCCAGGATCAGGCCCTCGCCGATCGTGGCGGAGAGCCAGCGGGTCACCAGGCCGAGGCCCGCCTCGGCGACCGCGATGGCGGCGATCAGCCCGGACAGGCCGAGCACCAGCCCGGTGGAGGAGCGGTGCTCGATCGCGTCCACGACCCGTCCCGCGAGCAGTGGAGTGGCCACGGCCAGCGTGGCCGTGACCGTGCTGAGCAGCAGGAACGCGACGAGGTTGCGCCGGTGCGGGCGGGCGAAGGCCGCGATGCGGCGCACCGTCGCGCGCGAGAAGGGACGCTTGTCCTGTTGCGCGGTCAGGGAGCTGTGCATCGAATGCCAGGCGGCGACTTCCATGTCCATCGCGGTCCTCCGGGTGCGTGGTCATCCGTCGCGGTCGGGATGACCGGCGACACCTCAGGAAGCTATGACCTCAACCAATGTTGAGGTCAATTGCTTCCCCGGAAGAGCGGGGCGTGTTCCGGTACGCGGAGACGCCGCCGAGCTTCAGTGCGCCTCCGCCGCGCGCCGCCACGCCGCCGTACGCAGCAGCCGCAGCCCGTTCAGCCCGACCACGACGGTCGAGCCCTCGTGGCCCAGCACGCCCAGCGGCAGCGGCAGGTGGCCCACCAGGTCCCAGACCACCAGGCCGCCGATGCACACCGACGCGATGACGAGGTTCTGGAGCACCAGCCGCCGGGCGCGCCGGGAGAGCGCCACGACGGTGGGCACCGCGCCGATCTCGTCCCGGACGACCACCGCGTCGGCGGTCTCCAGCGCCAGGTCCGAGCCGGCCCGGCCCATCGCCACGCCGCTGTCGGCGGCGGCCAGCGCGGGTGCGTCGTTGACCCCGTCGCCCACGACCAGGACCCGCTCACCCCGCTCCTGCCAGGCGCGTACGGCCGCCACCTTGTCCTCGGGGAGCAGCCCGGCGCGTACGTCGGTCAGCCCCGACTCGTCGGCGGTACGGGCGGCCGTACGGGCGTTGTCACCGGTCAGCAGGGCGGGCTCGGCGCCGGTCAGGGCGCGCAGCCGGGCGACGGCGCGGGGCGCGCCGGGGCGCAGCCGGTCGGCGAGCGCGAGCACGGCGGCGGGCGCGCCGTCGATCAGCACGACCACGGCGGTGTGGCCGTCCTCCTCGTGCGCCGTGACGGCCTGACGGGCGGCCGCGTGCCCGGCGGCCTCGTACCCGGCGTCGGCCTTTCGGGCCGCTGCCGAGCCGTCCGCACCCTCGGCCGTCAGCAGGCCCGCTGGGCTGCCGACCTCGACCGTGCGGCCTGCCACGCTCGCGCGGACGCCGCGGCCCGGCACGGAGGAGAAGTCCGCCGCGTCCGCCGGGCGCAGGCCGCGGTCGCGGGCCGCGGTGACCACGGCGCGGGCGAGCGGGTGCTCGCTGGGGAGCTCGGCAGCGGCGGCGGCCGCCAGCGCCTCGTCCTCGCCGAAGCCGGACAGCGCCTGAACGGCGGCGACCCGCGGGGCGCCCTCGGTGAGGGTGCCGGTCTTGTCCATCGCGACGCGGCCGACCGAGCCCAGCCGCTCCATCGCCACCGCCGACTTCACCAGGACGCCGTGCCGGCCGGCGTTGGCGATGGCGGAGAGCAGGGGCGGCATGGTGGCCAGCACGACCGCGCAGGGGGATGCCACGATCATGAAGGTCATGGCGCGCAGCAGCGTCGCGGTGAGGTCCGCGCCGAAGGCCAGCGGAATCGCGAAGAGCGCGAGGGTGGCCACCACCACGCCGACGGAGTACCGCTGCTCGATCTTCTCGATGAACAGCTGGGTCGGCGCCTTGGTGCCGCTCGCCTCCTCGACCATCGTCACGATGCGGGCGATGACCGACTCGGAGGCGTCCGCCTCGACGCGGACGCGCAGGGCGCCGGTGCCGTTGAGGGTGCCCGCGAACACGGTGTCGCCGGTGCGCTTCTCGACGGGCAGCGGCTCGCCGGTGATGGACGCCTGGTCCACCTCGCTCGCGCCGTCGAGCACGGTGCCGTCGGCCGGCAGCCGCTCGCCGGGGCGGACCAGGACGGTGTCACCGACCGCCAGCGCGGTGGCGGCCACGGTCTCCTCGCCGGCCGCGGTCAGCCGTACGGCGGTGGACGGCGCGAGGTCCAGCAGGCCGCGTACGGAGTCCTCGGTGCGCCGGGTGGCCAGCGCCTCCAGCGCGCCCGAGACGGCGAAGATCACGATCAGCAGCCCGCCGTCGAGGTACTGGCCGATCGCGGCGGCGCCGATCGCTGCCACGACCATCAACAAGTCGACGTCGAGGGTGCGTTCGCGCAGCGCGGTCAGGCCCGCCCAGCCCGGTTCCCAGCCGCCCGCCGCGTAGCACACGGCGTACAGCGGCCCCCACGCCCAGGCGGGGGCGCCCGCGAGGTCGAGCGGGAAGGCGATCAGGAAGGCGAGCGCGGCGAGCGCCGCCCAGCGGACCTCGGGCAGCGCGAGCAGCCGGGTGCGGCGGGGGAGCGCCGCGGGGGCCGGTGGCGCGGGAGCGGTGGCCGCGGCGGCCGTGTGCTCGTCGGCCAGCGTGGGAGCCATGAGAGACACCTCGGAAGCGGGTTCGTGCCCGGGTGGGGACCCAAGGCACGAGGGTGCGGACGGGGACGTGGAACCACGTACGCATGAAGAGGTCTTCATTCGTACGCGTCGCCGCCACCATAACCGAATACATGAAGAGGTCTTCAAATATGCTGGTCGTTACGATGGGCGCATGGGACATGGAGTCGACGCCCGGGTCACGCCGGCCGAGCACCTGGACGCGGAGTCCGCCGCGACCATCGCCGCCACGCTGCAGGCGCTGGCCACGCCGTCACGGCTGATGATCCTCACCCGGCTCCGGCAGGGCGCCTGCCCGGTGGGGGAGCTGGCCGAAGCGGTGGGCATGGAGCAGTCGGCCGTCTCCCACCAGCTGCGGCTGCTGCGCGCGCTGGGTCTGGTCACCGGCGCCCGCCGGGGCCGCCGCATCGTCTACAGCCTGTACGACAACCACGTCGCCCAGCTCCTCGACGAGGCCGTCTACCACATCGAGCATCTCCGCCTGGGCGCCCGCGACCTGCCCTCCGACGACGAAGCGGCCGAGCGGGACTGAACCCCGCCCGGCCGCTGTGGGTATGCCCGGCCGTCAGCCGTTCCGGCGACCGCCGCCGCTCTGCGCCCGTACGTCGTCCGGCGAGATGTAGACGTCCGTGCGCTCGAAGTCGCGCAGCGTCGCATCCCGCCCCGACTGGAACCCGGTCCGCACGAAGTCGTCGCCGGCCGTGGCGTTGAGCAGCCAGTTCGCGACGGTACGGAACCGCGCGGTGCCGGTCCGCAGGGCCATCAGGTGGTAGCCGCGGGCCACCACCTGCGCGGGCAGGCCGACCAGTTCCTTGCCCAGCGGCCGGGACACCGCGTCGGCGCCGCCGAGATCGACCACCAGCCCCAGGTCCTTGTGCTTGTACGGCGTGCACAGCTGCCCGCGGAGCGAGCCGATGATGTTCTTCGCGGCGTGCTTGCCCTGCCGCTGCGCGTGCTGCGCCGTGGGCGGGCAGACCGCGCCGCCCTCCTTGGTGATGTCCGGCACGGCGGCCGCGTCACCGCAGGCCCAGACGCCGGGCATACGCGGCACGGACAGGTCCGAGTGCACCGCCAGCCGGCCCTTCACGGTCTCCGCGCCGAGCGTGCCGATCAGCGGGCTCGCGGCCACCCCGGCGGTCCAGATGAGGGTGTGGCAGGGCAGCACCCGGTCGTCCGTCAGGGTCACGGTGTCCCCGGTCACCGACTTCACGGACACCCCGAGCGACACCTCCATCCCCCGCTTCCGCACCAGCTCCATCGCCTTGGTGCCGAGCCGTTCGCCCAGCTCGGGCATGAGCCGCGGCGCGATGTCGATCAGATGCCACTTGATCTCGTCCGGATTGATGCGGCCCGCGTACCGCTCGGCCGCCGCGCTGGTCAGCCGCTGCAGGTACGCCGCCGTCTCGGTGCCCGCGTACCCCCCACCGACCACGACGAACTGCAGCCGGGCCGCCTTCTCGGCCGGGTCGGCGCAGCACGCGGCGATGTCGAGCTGCGCGATGACGTGGTCGCGGATGTACGCGGCCTCGGCGAGCGTCTTCATGCCGAGCGCGTGCTCGGTCAGGCCCGGGATGTCGAAGGTCCGGGTGACGGAGCCGGGGGTGAGGACGAGGTGGTCGTACGACAGGTTGATGGTCTCGCCGGTGATCTGGCGGACCGTGCAGACCTTGTTCGCGCTGTCCACGCCGATCACACCGCCCGGTACGAGCCGGGTCCGGCGCAGGATGCGGCGCAGTGACGGGGCGATCGACTGGGGGGTGACCACACCGGCCGCGAGGTGCGGCAGGAGGGGCAGATAGAGCTGGTAGTTGGTGGGGGAGACCAGCGTCAGCTCGGCCTCGCGGGCCTCCAGGCCGTGTTCGAGGGCGCGGGCGCATTCCACGCCGGCAAAACCGCCGCCCACGATCAGCACTCTGGGTCGTTCCATCACGGTCCTCGCAATATCGGCAGCAGGGGCCCGGTGGCGACGCCACCCCTGGACACGCTGGCACGCACCCTTCCGGCCCGCCATCGGGCCGGGGCCGCGGTCGTGCGACCGGGTGAGTACCGGCGTCCCAGGTGCGCCGGGTGCCCCGCGAGGACGCCGATAATCACCCGAGTGGTGGCGATCACCGCCACGGTGGTGCGGGGGCGGGCCGCAAGAGGGGGGGCAGCGGTGCCCGCGGCGCGGCCGCTGGTGAGCGCCGGCGTATCGAAGTGCGCCGAAGACCTGTCAGGACCTTCTTCTCACGGACCCGTCGCAGGCGGCAGGCCGGTGCCCGGCGACGGGGAGCGCCGAACGGGGAAGGCGGGGGCATCGGCGCATGTCCGTGCGGGTCGGCGCTCCCCGCCCGTCCGGACGCATCACGGCACGCGGGCCTTCCGTCCGTGCACACGCGGAGAGGAGCCAGCGCGGGGGGTGGCGAGGAGTGGCGTAAGAGGGCCAACAACTTTCCGGTACAACCAAGTTGTTGACTCAGGCCAGCAGAGCCGGGTACACCGTATTCACACGTAACGGACCGGCCGATGACCCGGACCCTGCCGACGGCCGGCACGGCGCGGATCCCCGAACGTCGACGGTGGTCGTTGCTGACCTTTCTCCGCGGGTGTCCCCCACCTCCGCAAGCCTCCATCGCCGGTGTACGGCGCGATCGCGCGTCTCGGCCGAACAGTGAAGTGGGGACGGGGATGGCCGAAGAGAGGCGGTCCTTCGGGGGCCGTGAACGGGCCGTGGGCACCACCACGGTCATCGAACTCTGTGGGGAACTGGACATTCTGGCGAAGGTCAACCTGGCCGACCGGATGGACCTGCTGACCAGCGCGGGCCGACCCGACCTGGTCGTGGACCTGCGGCGGGTGACGTTCGTGGACTGCAGCGGACTGTCGCTGCTGTGCCGGGCGCGGCTGCGGATCCTGGCGCGCGAGGGACGGCTGCGGCTCATCTCGGACGACGACAGCGCCTGTGTCGTCCGCGTGCTGCGCCTGACCGGCCTGCTCGACTCCTTCGAGGTCCATCCCGATCTGCTCTCCGCGCTCGACCCGTTGGGTTCCACGTCCGACGACGCCATCGCCTGACCGGGCGCCGCCGCGGTGCGCGCATCCCTCCTCGATGCATTAATGCACCGTGCTGCTCGGTAGATTAATGCATCAACTCGCCCCGGCCAAGGGGTGCATGAGGGTCGATCACCGGCCCGTCACACGCCTGCCGCCACTCCCCGACGAACTGCCGCACACTCGCGTGGCGGTGCGGCGGATCGGCGCACGTGGCTCGGGTTATCACGGCGCGCTGCCGCGGCGTGCCGCGCCAGGCCCGCTCCTCGTCGCCCGCGTCCAGCAGCAGCCGCGCCGTACGCCCGAGGGTGAACACCGTCGTCCGGGCGTCGATGATCGCGCCGCGCACCCACTCCTCGGGCGCCATGAACCGCCGCGAGCCCGGCAGTCGGTCCTCCTGCACGACGAACGGCCCGCGGCGGTACTCGTCCAGATCGATGAGGTGCGGGGTGTGCGTGGCGAAGTCGTACAGCACCGCACCGTCGTAGAAGTCCACCGCGACATGCCCGGCCCGCTCCACCGCGAGGTGCGCCTCCAGGATCAGGTCCAGCGCCGCCAGCACCCGGGCCACGGGCAGCGCGCGGAACCGCGCCAGCGCGCCGCCCGGTCGCTGTCCGGGGCCGGCCGCCGGCGCCCGGTGGTACAGCGACTCGCCGTCCCGCCAGGGCAGCACGACCGCCGACCGCTCGCCCACCCGTAACCGGTGCACCTGCGGGACGATCACGGGGTGCTGCACCGCCTGATGGAACGCCCAGCCGCGGTCCAGCGACCGCTGCGCCGCGTCCGTCAGGGCCTCCTTCACGGCCCAGCGTGCGCCGTCCGGCAGCCGTACGCCGTACGTGCGACACCCCGAGTCGTGGGCAGGGCCCGCCGCGAACAGCTCGCCGATCCGGGCGAGGAACGGTTCCAGCGCGGGCACCTCGTACGTTCCGAGCAGCGGATGGTCGGTCATGCCGAGCATCCTGCCAGCGCCTCCGGCACGGCCGGGGCCGTCGCCGCCGGGGCCGGCGATTTCCGGCCGGTGTACGGTCCGGCCCACCCATTCACGCACTCTTTTCAGCGGAAACATGCCCTATTGAGTAGATAATGAGAGGCAGGCGACGTGGAAGTGGGCGCGATGGTGACCGAGCAGCCGCACGGCACGGACGGCACGGACGGCACGGGGGACCGGAAACCCCTGGTCATCCCGGCGCTGGACGTGTTCGACCCGGCGCCGGTCGCGGTGGCCGTCTTCCGCGGGCCCGGCCACGTCCTCACGTACACCAACGCCGTCTACCGGCAGCTCTTCGGCGACCGGCCGCTCGGCGTGCCCGCGCGCGAGGTCATGTCCGACCTGGAACCGCAGGAGGCCTTCACCCTTCTGGACGAGGTGTACCGGACGGGGAAGCCGGTCCAGATCGGCCCGGACCGGCCGGTCCGCATCGAGGACGCGCAAGGGGACGTGCGCGACCGGTGGTTCAGCCTCAGCCTCTCCCGGGCCGCGCCCGAGGGGCGGGTGGGCACACCGGACGACGTGGGCGTGCTGCTGGTGGCCATGGAGGTCACCGGCGAGGTGACCGCACGGGAGCGGGCCCGCATGCTGTCGGAAAAACGGCTCCGCGCCCTCATGCGGTACCAGAGCCTGGTCACGGCCGGCGCCCAGAAGGTGTGGGTCACCGACCGGAACGGCGGGCTCGTGGAAGGCAGCCCCGGCTGGGAGACGGTCACGGGCATGGCCTGGGACCGGCTCCGCGGCCGCGGCTGGCTGGACGCCGCGCACCCCGACGACCGGCCGGAGCTCGCCGTGGCGTGGGGGCGCGCGGTGCGGGAGGTGCCGGAGCTGTTCCAGCACCGGTTTCGGCTGCGGCACCGGGACGGCTGCTACCGCCACTGCGAGCTGCGCGCGGTCCCGATCCGGGAGGACGGCCGGGTCGTGGAGTGGGTCGGCGCCTGTGCCGACGTCGAGGACCAGTGGGTCGCCGACCGCCGCAAGGCGCTGCTGGCGCGGGCCTCCGCCGCGGTGACGGAGTCGGCCCACGCCGACCGGGCCTTCGCGGCGGTCGGCCGGGTGATCGTGCCGGAGCTGGCCGACGCCTGCGGCGTGTACCTCTTCCCCGAGAGCGAGCCGGGCGCCGAGCGGGAGGCGGGGATCATCCACCGGATCTCCTCCACCATCCGGGACGGGCTGCCCCCGGCCGTGGCCCCGCTGCGCCCCGAACGGGTGACGCCCGGCTCGGCCTTCGACCAGGCGATCCGCGAGCGCCGCCCGGTCCACCGCAGGCTCGCCCCCGGCCCCGTGCAGCCCGACAAGGTGCCGCCGGGCGTCGCGCCGTGGGCGGAGGCGGCGGAGGTGCACGACGTGGTGATGTTCCCCGTCACCATCGCCGGCAGCGTCCACGCGGTGGTCGCCGTCTACGCGTGCCGTCCGCGGCAGTCGTTCGGCCGCGACGAGCTGGGCCTCGTCCGGGCCGTCCTGGACCAGTCCCTGCCGGTCTTCAGCAACACCCTGGAGCTCCGGCACACCCAGCGCATCGCCCTCGCACTGCAGCGGAGCCTGCTCACCGACCCGCCGCTGGTCGACGGGCTGGAGATCGTCGCCCGCTACCTGCCCAGCTCGATGGCGGACGAGGTCGGCGGCGACTGGTACGACTCCTTCGTACTCCCCGACGGCGCGACCACCCTGATCATCGGCGATGTCGCGGGCCACGACCTGACCGCCGCCGTCGCCATGAGCAAGATGCGGAACATGCTGCGCAGCCTCGTCGTGGACCGGCAGGAGCCGCCCGGTGACATCCTGCGCCGGCTGGACGTGAGCACCCAGATCCTCGGCACCGAAGAGGGCACGGCGACCTGCGTGTACGCCCGGATCGAGGGTCCGGCGGGCGGCCCCTGGCAGCTGCACTTCAGCGTCGCGGGGCACCCGCCGCCGCTGCTGGTCACGGCCGAGGGCGAGGCCCGGTACCTGGACGCCGCCCAGGACATCATGCTCGGCGGGCTCGCCCCGGACCAGGAACGGGCGAGCACCATCGAACCGCTGCCGCCGCGCAGCACCGTCCTCCTCTACACCGACGGCCTGGTCGAACGGCCCGACGAGGACATCGATGTGGGCCTGGAACGGCTGCGCCGGCAGGCGGCCCGGCTCGCTGGCGAGCCGCTGGACGACTTCTGCCGGACCCTGGTCTCGGGGCCGGCCGCGGACAGCAGCGACGACATCGCCGTGATCGCCGCCCGGATGCCGGGACCCGGAGGACAGGAACCGGAGGGCTCGGCGACGGTGTGCTGAGCCGGGCCGAGGTGCGAGTCCGCCGGGTGAGGGCGCGAGCGAGCCGGTTGGTGCCGCACGCCGGCCTTTCTCACGCAGGCCGGGACTGCGGCCAGTTGGGCGGTGCGGGAGCGGCCGCGGTTCTGACGAACTGGCCGCGGAGGTAGAGCAGCGGGCGGGCCTCGCGTCCCGGTTCCAGTGCGAGCACCCGCCCGATCACCACGTCGTGGTCCCCGGCGACGTACACGTCGGCGATCTCGGCGTGCACGCGCAGCAGCGCCCCGGGCAGCGACGGCGTGCCCCAGCGCGACAGCTCCCAGCACAGCCCCTCGTACTTCCGTCCCGTCCGCGATCCGAAGCGCGCGCTCAGCTCCGCCTGGTCCTCGGCCAGCACGTTGACCGCGAACCGGCCGGCGACCCTGATCCGTGGCCAGCTGCGGCCCCGGTGGTCGGCGCAGAAGAGCACCAGCGGGGGAGCGAGGGAGACCGAGGCGAAGGACTGGCACGTGAAGCCGACCGGCTCCGCGGCGTCCAGGCCGGTCACCACGGTCACCCCGGTCGCGAAGGCGCCCAGGGCCCGCATCTGTCGCGGTGTCGGGGGAGCGGCGAGGGGCGGCGGCTCCGCCTGGGGCAGGGTCGTGCCGGGTGGGGCCGTCGTCGTGGGCTGGGCTGTCGTCGTCATCAGGGTCACCTCGACTGGTCCGGCGCGGGGCCGGTGCGCCGCGCTGTGGCTCGACGGTGGACCGTCGCCGCCGGGCCCCGCCGCGCCGCAGGCCACTGCCGCGCGGTGCTGTCGAGTTCCCCCGGTCCCCTTCGGTATACGGTCCCAAAGTCGCCCGGCCCCGGGGAAACCAAGGTCAGAACATCACGGACCGCAATGGAACCTGCGTTCGTTCCGGAGGTGGGTCAGAGAGCTTCGCGGATCGCGCGCTCGAAGCCCTCGACATGGCTGCGGGCCAGCTCGGCGGCCTTGTCGGCGTCGCCGGCCGTGATGGTGCGCAGCAGGGGGCCGTGCTCGCCGACGTGGCCCGCCATGCCGGGCAGTCGGTCGACGAAGAGGCACCACACGCGGGTGGCGAGGTTGTCGTACCGCACGAGGGTGTCTTCCAGGTACGGGTTGTGCGTGGCGGCGTAGATCGCGCGGTGCACGGCCAGGTCCAGGCGCATCAGATCGTCCGGGCTGCGACCCTGCTCGCTCGCGCTCTCCAGCCGGCGCTGGAGGTCGGTCAGCCGGTCGCGGTCGCCGGCGGTGGCGCGCCGGGCCGCCTGGGAGGCGGCCATCGGCTCCAGTTGCCGGCGGACTTCGGAGAGGTGCGCGAGGTCGGTGATGTTGACCTCGGTGGCGAAGGTGCCGCGGCGGGGGAACGTCGCGATCAGCCGCTCGTACTGGAGGCGCTTGAGCGCTTCGCGGATCGGGGTGCGGCCGAAGCCGAGGGACTGGGAGAGCTGTTCCTCGTTGATCGGGGCGCCGGGTCTGATGTCCAGCAGGACCAGTCGGTCCCGGATCGCGCGGTAGGCCTGCTCGGCGAGCGACAGCTCCTCCGCTGGGGGCTGGGGACCATTCATCTGGGCACCTCTTGACCTGTTCTCCGGGCTCACATACCTTACCGCACAGTCTGATATATCAGTCGGGCTTCAAGCGGATTCTAGGAGCGCCGCAGATGGCAGCGAAACCTTCGAACGCCCTCAACTCCCCGCTCGGCACGCTGGACCCCGAGGTCGCGGCCGCTGTCGATGCCGAACTCCACCGCCAGCAGTCCACCCTCGAAATGATCGCGTCGGAGAACTTCGCGCCGCTCGCCGTCATGGAGGCCCAGGGCTCGGTCCTCACCAACAAGTACGCCGAGGGCTACCCCGGCCGCCGCTACTACGGCGGCTGCGAGCACGTCGACGTCGTCGAGCAGCTGGCCGTCGACCGCGTCAAGGAACTGTTCGGTGCCGAATACGCCAACGTGCAGCCGCACTCCGGCGCGCAGGCCAACGCCGCGGCCATGTTCGCGCTGCTCAAGCCGGGCGACACCATCCTGGGCCTGGATCTCGCGCACGGTGGCCACCTCACCCACGGCATGCGCCTGAACTTCTCCGGCAAGCTCTACAACGTCGTCCCGTACCAGGTCAGCAAGGACGACCTGCGCATCGACATGGCGGAGGTCGCGAAGCTCGCCCGCGAGCACCGGCCGAAGCTGATCGTCGCGGGCTGGTCCGCGTACCCGCGTCAGCTGGACTTCGCCGCCTTCCGCCGGATCGCGGACGAGGTCGGCGCGTACCTCATGGTCGACATGGCGCACTTCGCCGGCCTGGTCGCCGCCGGGCTGCACCCCAGCCCCGTGCCGTACGCCGATGTCACCACCACGACCACCCACAAGACGCTCGGTGGCCCGCGCGGCGGCGTGATCCTCGCCAAGGCGGAGCTCGCCAAGAAGATCAACTCGGCGGTCTTCCCCGGTCAGCAGGGCGGCCCGCTGGAGCATGTGATCGCGGCGAAGGCGGTGGCGTTCAAGGTCGCGGCGAGCGAGGAGTTCGCGGAGCGGCAGCGGCGGACGCTGGAGGGCGCCCGCATCCTGGCCGGGCGGCTGCTCGCCGACGACGTCGCCGAGACCGGCGTCTCCGTCCTCACCGGCGGCACCAAGGTCCACCTCGTCCTGGTCGACCTGCGCAACTCCGAACTCGACGGGCAGCAGGCCGAGGACCGGCTGCACCGCATCGGCATCACCGTCAACCGCAACGCCGTCCCCTTCGACCCCCGCCCGCCGATGGTCTCCTCCGCCTGCGCATCGGCACCCCGGCGCTGGCCACCCGCGGCTTCGGCACCGCGGAGTTCCGCGAGGTCGCCGACGTCATCGCGCAGACGCTGATGGCCGAGCCCGACGAGGCGCGCGCCGCCACGCTGCGCGGCCGCGTCACGGCGCTCGCGGAGAAGTTCCCCCTGTACCCGGGCCCGAACGGAGCCACCGCATGAGCACGAAGCCGTTGCCCGAGCACCCCGAGCATCTCTGGCGCAACCCCGAACCCCGGTCCTCCTACGACGTGGTGATCGTCGGTGGCGGTGGCCACGGCCTCGCCACGGCCTACTACCTCGCCACCGTCCACGGCATCACCGACGTCGCGGTCCTGGAGAAGGGTTGGCTCGCGGGCGGCAACATGGCCCGCAACACCACCATCATCCGGTCCAACTACCTCTGGGACGAGAGCGCGGCGATCTACGAACACGCGCTCAAGCTGTGGGAGGGCCTGCCGGCCGAGCTGGACTACGACTTCCTCTTCAGCCAGCGCGGCGTCCTCAACCTCGCGCACACCCTCCAGGACGTCCGGGAGAGCGTCCGGCGGGTCGGCGCGAACAGGCTCAACGGCGTGGACGCGGAGTGGCTCGGCCCCGAGGAGGTCGCCGAGGTCTGCCCGATCCTCAACGTCTCCGCCGACACCCGCTACCCCGTACTCGGCGCCACGTACCAGCCGCGGGCCGGCATCGCCAAGCACGACCACGTGGCCTGGGCGCTGGCCCGCCGCGCCGACGAACTCGGCGTCGACATCATCCAGCACTGCGAGGTCACCGGCTTCGTGAAGGACGGCGACCGGGTCGTCGGCGTGGAGACCGACCGCGGCCGCATCAACGCGGGCCGGGTCGGACTCGCCGCCGCCGGCCACAGCAGCGTCCTCGCCGAGAAGGCCGGCTTCCGCCTCCCCGTGCAGTCCCACCCGCTCCAGGCCCTCGTCTCCGAGCTCCACGAACCGGTCCATCCGACCGTCGTGATGTCCAACCACGTGCACGTCTACGTCTCCCAGGCGCACAAGGGCGAGCTGGTGATGGGCGCCGGCGTCGACTCCTACAACGGCTACGGGCAGCGCGGCGCCTTCCACGTCATCGAGCAGCAGATGGCCGCGGCGGTCGAGCTCTTCCCGATCTTCGCCCGCGCGCACGTGCTGCGCACCTGGGGCGGCATCGTCGACGTCACCCCCGACGCCTCGCCGATCATCTCCGCCACGCCGGTGGCGAACATGTACGTCAACTGCGGCTGGGGGACCGGCGGCTTCAAGGCCACCCCGGCCGCCGGCTGGACCTTCGCGCACACCATCGCGACCGGCGAGGCACACCCCCTCAACGCACCCTTCGCCCTGGACCGCTTCGTTTCGGGCGCCCTGATCGACGAACACGGCGCCGCCGCCGTGGCCCACTGAGAGGACGGCACCGTGCTCCTGCTGAACTGCCCATGGTGCGGGCCCCGCGACGAGACCGAGTTCCACTACGGGGGCCAGGCCCATCTCCCGTACCCCGAGTCCCCCGCCGACCTCGACGACCCGCAGTGGGCCGAGTACGTCTTCTACCGCGAGAATCCCAAGGGTCCCTTCGCCGAGCGGTGGTCGCACGCCACCGGCTGCCGCCGCTGGTTCAACGCCGTCCGCGACACCGCCACCTACCAGGTGCTGGCCACCTACCGGCTCGACGAGCAGCGCCCCGACGCCCTGTCCGAGGGAGGGAACCGATGACCGAGCAGCACTGCCGCCTTCCCCACGGGGGTCGCGTCGACCGCGCCACCACGCTCCGCTTCACCGTCGACGGCCGCGAACTGACCGGCCACCCGGGCGACACCGTCGCCTCCGCGCTGCTGGCCTCCGGCGCCGTGGAGGTGGCGCCCTCGATCTACCGCGGCCGACCGCGGGGCATCACCGCAGCCGGCGTCGAGGAACCCAACGCGCTCCTCCAGCTCGCCGGGGACTGCTCCGAGGGCATGCTCCCGGCCACCACCGTCGAGCTCCACGACGGCCTCTCCGCCACCACGCTCTCCGGCCTGGGCCGCCTCGACCCGACGCCCGACACGGCCGTCTACGACAAGAAGTACGTGCACACCGACGTACTGGTCATCGGTGCGGGCCCGGCCGGGCTCGCGGCCGCCGCCACCGCCTCGGCCACCGGCGCCCGGGTGCTCCTCGTCGACGAACAGCCCGAGCCCGGCGGTGCGTTGCTCTCCGGGCGCCGCGAGACGGTCGACGGCCGCGACGCCCGGGCCTGGGTGCGCGAGACCCGGGCCGCACTGGACGCGGCCCCCGAGACGACGGTGCTCACCCGCACCACCGCCTTCGGCTCCTACGACGACAACTACGTGCTCGCCGTGCAGCGGCGCACCGACCACCTCGGCAGCGAAGCGCCCGCGGGCGTCTCGCGGCAGCGGCTGTGGCACATCAGGGGGGCACGTGTCGTGCTGGCCACCGGCGCCCACGAACGACCGCTGGTCTTCGCCGACAACGACCGGCCCGGCATCATGCTCGCCTCCGCGGTCCGCAGCTACCTCAACCGGTACGCCGTGGCGCCCGGCCGCCGCGTCGTCGTCGCCACCACCAACGACAGCGCCTACGAGACGGCCGCCGACCTCTGCGCGGCCGGCGTCGAGGTCGCCGCCGTCGTCGACACCCGTACCGAACTCTCCGACCGGGCCGGCGACTTCGCCACCGGGACCGGGGTGGAGGTGCTGACCGGCGGTGTGGTCACCGGCACCGCGGGGGACCCGCGGCTGACCGGCGTCACCGTGCGCGCGCTGGAGGAGGACGGCCGGGTGAGCGGCCCGGCCCGGTCCCTCGACTGCGACCTGCTCGCGGTCTCCGGCGGCTGGACCCCGGTGGTCCATCTGCACAGTCAGCGGCAGGGCAAGCTGCGCTGGGACGAGGACGTGGCCGGGTTCGTTCCTGTGGAAGCCGTACGCGGGCAGCACCTCGCGGGCGCGGTGTGCGGCACATACGGCCCGGCGGACTGCGCCGCGGCCGGGGCCCGGGCCGGCGCGCTGGCCGCGGCGGAAGCGGGGTACGCGACCGTCGTCCCCGACGCGCGGACGCCGGAGCCGCCCGCGCCGGTACGACCGGTCTGGCTGGTCCCCGGCGAGGGCGACGACCCCGGCGCCTGGGACACCCACTTCGTGGACCTCCAGCGGGACGTCACCGTCGCCGACGTGCGACGCTCCACCGGTGCCGGGATGCGCGGCGCCGAGCACGTCAAGCGGTACACCTCGCTCGGTACCGCCAACGACCAGGGCAAGACCTCCGGCGTCAACGCCATCGGCGTCATCGGCGAGCTGCTGAAGGAGGCCGGCTCGCCGGCGTGCTCGCCGGGCGACATCGGCACCACCACCTACCGCGCGCCCTACACGCCCGTCGCCTTCGCCGCCCTGGCCGGGCGCGAGCGCGGTGAGCTGTTCGACCCGGTGCGCCGGACCTCGGTGCACGACTGGCACGTCGAGCAGGGCGCGGAGTTCGAGGACGTCGGGCAGTGGAAGCGGCCGTGGTACTACCCGCAGGCCGGCGAGGACATGGACGCCGCCGTGCAGCGGGAGTGCCGGGCCGCCCGCGAGGGCGTCGCCGTCATGGACGCCTCCACCCTCGGCAAGATCGAGATATGGGGCGCCGACGCGGGGGAGTTCCTCAACCGCATCTACACCAACGGCTTCAAGAAGCTGAAGCCCGGGTTCGCGCGTTACGGCGTGATGTGCAAGCCGGACGGCATGATCTTCGACGACGGCGTGACCCTGCGGGTCGCCGAGGACCGCTACTTCATGACCACCACGACCGGCAACGCCGCCGCCGTCCTGGACTGGCTGGAGGAGTGGCTCCAGACCGAGTGGCCGGAGCTGGACGTCAAGTGCACCTCGGTCACCGAGCAGTGGACCACCGTCGCCGTCGTCGGCCCCAAGTCCCGTGACGTCCTCGCTCAGGTGGCGCCCGACCTGGACGTCTCCAACGACGCCTTCCCCTTCATGACCTTCCGCGAGACCACGCTCGCCTCGGGGGTGCCGGCGCGGGTCTGCCGGATCTCCTTCTCCGGCGAGCTGGCCTTCGAGATCAACGTCTCGTCCTGGTACGGCAGGGCGGTCTGGGACGAGGTGTACGAGGCGGGCCGCCCGTACGGCATCACCCCGTACGGCACCGAGGCCATGCACGTGCTCCGGGCCGAGAAGGGCTTCATCATCGTCGGCCAGGACACCGACGGCACGGTCACCCCGCAGGACGCCGGGATGGCCTGGGTGGTCTCCAAGCTGAAGGACTTCGTCGGCAAACGCTCCTTCTCGCGGCCCGACACCGCGCGCGCCGACCGCAAGCACCTGATCGGCCTGCTGCCCACCGACCGCACCACCCGCCTCCCCGAAGGCACCCAGATCATCGACCAGGGCGTCCCCGTGACGCCGGAGGACGGCCCGGTGCCGATGCTCGGGCACGTGACCTCCGCCTACTACAGCCCGGCGCTCGGCCGCCCGTTCGGCCTGGCGCTGGTCAAGAGCGGCCGCGACCGGATCGGTGACACCCTGCTCGCCGTCGTCGGCGACGACCTCGTACCCGTCGAGGTCACCGGACCCGTCCTCTACGACCCCGAAGGGACCAAGCGCGATGGCTGAGCCGACCCTCACCGACACCGCCGCCGGACCCGCGGCGCTCCGCCGCAGCCCGCTCGCCCACTTCGCCGACCGGCTTCGGGACGCCACCGTCACCGGGCCGCGCGGGGTCGCCGTCAGCGAGTGGCCGTACGCCACGATGGTGAGCCTGCGCGTCGACCCGGAATCGTTCGCCGCCGCCCGCGTCGAGAAGTGCCTCGGCGCCGCGCTGCCCGCGCGCTGCGGGGAGACGGCGCCGGCCGGACCGCGCACCACCTTGTGGCTCGGTCCCGATGAGTGGCTGGTGGTCGCGCCGCCCGGCGCGGCCCCGCTCACCGCCGAACTGCAGGAGGCGCTGGCCGGCGAGCCCGGCTCGGCCGTCGACGTCTCCGGCAACCGCACCGTCCTCGAACTGCGCGGCCCGGCGGCCCGGGACGTGCTGGACAAGGGGTGTCCGCTCGACCTCCACCCGCGGGTCTTCGCCCCGGGCCGGGCGGTCGGCACCCAGCTCGGCTCCGTCCCCGTCATCCTCTGGCGGACGGCCGAGGACACCTACCGGCTGCTGCCGCGCGCCTCGTTCGCCGACCACCTGGCGCGTTGGCTGATCGACGCGATGTCCGAGTACGCGCTACCCGAGGTGCCCTGACGGCGTGCCACCCTTTCGCGGCTCGGCGCAGCCGGGCGGTAAATAACACGAACGACGGTCATTCCATGACACTCTGAAAGGGTATGACATGGAATGACCGTTTCGTTGTGTGGCGCGCCGTACGGAGCGCACCGCGAAGGAAAGGACGCCGATGACTGGGCAGGCCGCTGATGAGCAGGCGAAATAACCGGGTGGGCGTGGCCCTGGGCGTGCTGCCGCTGCTCGGGATGTTGACCGCCGCATGCTGGGCCGCGGCACCCGAGGGCGAGCCGACCGGCTTCTGGGTCGACCCCGACACCGCGGGCGCCCGCAAGGCACGGGTGCTCGCCGAGCGGGGACGCGAGGCGGAGGCGAGCCTGCTGCGCCGGATCGCCGACCGGCCCGTGGCCGTCTGGCTGACCGAGGAGAACCCCACGCCCCGCGTCGCACGCATCACCGAAGAGGCGGCGGGCGACGGCCAGGTCCCGATCTTCGTCGCCTACAACATCCCGCAGCGCGACTGCGGCCACTACTCGGCCGGCGGCGCCGGCAGCGACAGCGCCTACCGCCGGTGGGTCGCCCGGCTGGCCCAAGGACTGGGCAACCGCAAGGCGGTCGTCGTACTGGAGCCGGACGCGGTGCCGCACACCGTCGCCGGCTGCCGGAACCGCGCCCGCGCCGACCGCCTGGCGCTGCTGGACGAGGCGGTCCGCACCCTCAAGGCGCGCCCGGGGGCCTCGGTCTACGTGGACGCGGGCAACGCCTCCTGGATCAAGGACATCGACGCGCTCGCCCGGTACCTGTCGTCCGCGGGCGTCAAACGCGCCGACGGCTTCGCGCTCAACGTCTCCAACTTCCAGACCACCGAGGTCAGCGAGGAGTACGGCGACAAGCTCTCCCGGGCGCTCGGCGGCGCCCACTACGTGATCGACACCAGCCGCAACGGCAACGGCCCGCCCCCGGACGGCCAGGGTCAGGGGAGCGACACGGAGAGCTGGTGCAACCCGCCGGATCGCGCGCTCGGCACACCCCCCACCACCCACACCGGGCACCCGCTCGTGGACGCCTACCTGTGGGTCAAGCGGCCCGGCGAGTCCGACGGCACCTGCCGCGGCGGGCCGCCGGCCGGCCAGTGGTGGACCGACTACGCGCTCCAGCTCGTCCGCGGTTCGCTGGAGCCCCCGCAGGCGCCGGAGCCGCCGCGCCGGCCGGACCCGGAGTCCCCACAACAGCCGTCCCCCGAGCCGCCGCAACGGCCCGAACCGCAGCAGGCCGGCGCCGCCTCCGCCTTCCCGGCGCCGGCCGCGGACCCCGTCACTTCACATGCACCCACGTCGCCTGCGACGGCGTCCCCCGCGAGTCCGTGAGGAAGAGCATGTACCAGCCCCGGGGCACCAGTGAGTGACTGCCGGGCACCTTCACCGACAGCTTTCCGCCGCGCCGCGTGAAGTCCAGCGCGATGGACCGCTGTTCCACGTCGGTGACGTGGGTGACGGCGCTCGGGCGCATCAGCCGGGCGGTCTTCACCTTCTTGACGCCGGCCACGGTGAAGCGGGTGGTCCCGCCCCGCTCCAGCTCGACCGGGCCGTGCGCCGCCGCGGGGCGCGACCGCTCGTACAGGTAGGGCGGCGTGTAGACCTCGATGCGCTTCTCGAACTCCCCGTCCCGGCTGTTCGCGCGGTCCGAGAACAGCGGGTCCGAACCGAACACCGCGATCCGGCCGTCCGGCAGCAGCAGCGCCTCGGAGTGGTAGTTGCGCCCGACGGCCGGGTCCGCGACCCGGGTGAAGGCCCGCGTGCGCGGGTCGAAGATCTGCGCCTTGTGGTTGTCGCTGGCGCCCTTGCCCCGGTAATCGCGGGACCCGCCGCTGGTGAACACCTTGTCGTCGGGGGTGAGCACCGCGTTCAGGTAGCGGGTGCCCTCCGAGAGCGGGGGCCCGGCGTGGTACCGCGGGTGCTTCTCGGTCAGGTCCACCAGCGCGGTACGCCCGGTGGACCGTGGGGACTCGCCCACCCCGCCCCCGCCGAGGAGCATGACCTGCTGCTTCTGCGCGGGCGGCAGCAGCACGGAGGCGGAGGTCTCGGTGCGGTCGGCCTCCGACAGGCCGGGCACCGGGGTGAAGGTGTTCTTCCCGACGTTCCAGATGCCGGGCACGCGGCCCTTCTCGGCCGGACCGTAACCGGCGTTGGAGCCGGAGTAGAAGAGCTTGCCGTCGCCGGTCAGGAACAGCGCGGGATAGGTCGGGAAATAGCGGTGCGGCCCCGCGGACCAGGTGCGGGTCTTCGGGTCGTAGATCTCGTTCTTGCCCGGGATGATCTCGCCCATGTCGTCCAGCCCGGAGACCGCCAGGACCTTGCCGCTCTTGAGCGTCACCAGGGTCGGGTACCAGCGGGCCTCGCTCATCGGGTCGACGTGCAGGTACCGCTCGGCGACCGGGTCGAACTCGTACGCGTCCCTGAGCCCCTGGAAGTCCTTCTTGTCCAGGCCGAGCTTGGCCGCCAGACCGTAGTGGTTACGGGCGTCCGCGCCCTTGAGGCCCTTGATGTCGTACTGCGCGGCCGTGTTCGTCACCCCGGCCTTGCCGTGCCGCACCGCCTCGACGTACACCCGTGCCTGGCTCGCGGTGACGCCCGTCCTCCCGCTCCCGTCGGCGGCCGGCTGCTTCTTGGCGCGCGGCACCACCACGGGGAACTGCGCGCGGTATTCCACCCCCTTCGGGCTGCGGAAGACGGTGCCCTTGCGCAGCGTCCTCGGCTCGTCGGGGTCCTCGTTCTTGACGACCATCAGGCCGCCGGCCCGGGTGACGTCGCCCTTGAGCTTCTCGTACCGCCGGGTGCCGCCCGCGACCAGCAGCTTGCCGTCCGGCAACTGGGCGTGGCCGGCGCAGAACATGTCCTTCGGCGTGTCGATCTCCTTGAAGGTGTTCCTCACCGGGTCCCACAGGACGCTCTGGAACGTACCCGCGTCGAAGTTCTTCTGGTCGTTGCCGGAACCGGCGATCATCAGCACCTTGCCGGTGTGCAGCAGCGCGGCGTGGATGGAGTTGATCCGGAAGCGCTCGGGGACGTTCACCACGTCCCAGTGGCCGTACCGCGCCTTGTAGGACGGCTGATTGATCTTGTACTCGTGGTACTTGTGCGAGGCGTACCCGATGACCGCGGGCGCGTTCATCGCACCGACCGCACTCAGCGCGACGGCGCCGACCGCCACCTTGCGGGTGCGGGGGCTGGGCCTGAATCTCACGTGGAGGCCTCCTGAGGGTGAGGCGGTCCCGCAGGACCAGAGAGAAGGGACAGGGGCTGCCCGGACGTCAGGACGGCGCGGGCACGTCGGCCCCGTCGATGCCGGGCGGGCCGCCTCCGGTGTCGGGGCTGCGCAGGAACTCCTCCACCGCCCACCGGCTCGACGCGACCTTCACCAGGTCCGTCAGGCGCGCGGCCGACGGCCCGTAACAGACGTAGTAGGCGGTGCCCTCCGGGTCGCCGCCGGTCCGCCGGGCCAGCACCCAGCGCCCGAACCCCTCGTGCGGGGCCGGGCGGATCACGACCCGCGCCCAGACGTACTCGTCCGCCGCCCGCGGGGCGGTCCGGCCCCGTACGTACTTCCACGCCTGCACGGGGAGGGAGGTGACCAGGGCGTCCACGCGTGTGTCGGCACCGTCGGCGGTGTGCACCCTGTCCTCGGCCCGGAGCGCGAGGACGTACGGGACCCGGGACTCCTCCAGCCAGTCGCGGAGCGGCCGGTCCCGCCCGTACGCCGCGTCGGCGGTCACCCAGGAGAACGGTGCCTGTGTGTCGAGGGCGTGCCGCACCAACTCCCGGAACCGCTCCAGCTCACCCACCACGGCCGGGACCGGCGCCGGCGTCGCCGCCACCGCGTTCTCGGCGCGGTGGCGTTCGTGGGGAAGGGACGCGCGCCAGACCACCAGCGGGGCGAGGGCGAGCACCAGCGCGATGGCTGCCCAGGTTCGCATGGCCACATGGGTGTGGCCGAGGAAGACCGAGGCGAGCAGCGTCACGGCGAACAGCCCGGCCCACGCCAGGTGGGTGGTGAAGGTGCGCAGCCGGTCGGGGTGGGCGGTGGCCCCCTTGGAGGTGACGACGAAGCCGGCCTTCCGCCGCAGTACCGCTCCCGTCAGCGAGCGCGCGTACAGCGGCGCGGACATCGCGGACATCGCCATGCCCGCGATGCCCGAGGACCCCTGCGGCTCGTGCGGGCTGACGTTGTGCCGCCGGTTCCACATGTAGAGCCCGATCTGCAGGGCCGCGGCATCGCTGTACAGCATCATCCACATCTGCGACTCGACCTGGATGCCGGAGGCGCCCAGACAGAGGAACAGCGCACAGGACAGGCCGCCGATGATCCAGTTGATCCCGGCGACGGGGTAGTACGCCATCATCAGCCCGTAATTGAGCACCTGGCCGGGGGAGAGGTGGGCGACAGCACGCCAGAACTGCCGGATGACCGATTCGTGGGTGCCGCGGCTCCATCGCAGCTGCTGGTTGAAGAAGTCGGTCCAGGTGGCCGGCCCCTCGCCCACCGCCAGCACATCGGGGGTGTAGACCGAACGCCAGGGACGGCCGGTCCGGGGGTTGCGCCGGCGGTGGATCTCCAGCCCGGTGGCCATGTCCTCGGTGATGGAGTCGTAGAAGCCGCCGGCCTGTTTCAGGGCGCTGATCCGTACGCAGTTGTTGGTGCCGACGAACATCGGTGAGCCGTACGCGTTACCGGCCCGCTGAATCAGCGCATGGAACAGGAATTGCTGGCTCTCGGAGGCTCGGGCGACCGTGCTCTCGTAGTTCCCGTAGACCTGCGGGCCGACGACGAAAGCCACGTCCGGGTCCCGGAAAAAGCCCATCATGCGTTCCAGGTACGCGGGCAGCGGCACGTGGTCCGTGTCCACGTCGGCCATGAATTCATAGTCGTCGCCGTGCGCTTCGAGCCAGGCATTGTAATTGCCGTGCTTGGTTCTCGCGCGGTACGGGCCCGCCGGCTGGTTCCATTTCTCCACCCCTTTGCGGGAGAAGTGCCGGACGCCCAGTTCCTCGCACATCCGCCGCACTTCGGGAACGTTTCCCTCGTCCAGCAGCCACACGTCCAGCGGCCCGTCGTGCCGCAGCGCGGTGGCGCCGGTCAGCGTCGCCCGGACCATTTCCAGGGGCTCCTTGCCGGGCACGAAAGTGGTCAGGAACGCCACCCGGGTACCGGGCGCGGCCCTGACCGGCACCGGGTCCCTGGCGACGAGCGTGGCGTGGGCGATGGAGACCACGTTCAGGACGCGGAAGGTCTCCAGCAGTCCGATGGAGACGAGCATGACCGTGTCGGCGAAGACCTCCCAGCCCGCCGCGTACTCCCGGTGCACCCAGTGCTGCGGCCGCAGCAGCCAGATGAGCAGCGCCAGCGAGGCCAGCGGCGCACAGGCCAGCAGCAGGGCGGAGAGCACCCGGTGGGTACTGCTGCTCAGCAGGGAGCGGTACTGCACCCGGTATGGCTCGGCGCCGGCGTCCGGCACGGTCAACGGGCCTGCCAGCCGGCTGAACTTCTCGTAGTCGTAACGGGGGACGGACGGCGCCTCGTCCGCCGGGCGGCGGACTTCGGTTTCCGTGCCGTCCTCCCTTCGTGCTGTACGGCTGTCGACCGCGACCGACGGGTGGCCACCGTGCTGATCCATGGCAGTTTTCCGGGAGAACGGCACGCTACCCCTCATTACGTATGTCGCTCATGGGTCGAACGGGTCAGTAAAACGCTAAGCTAACAAAGCTTCTGTATGACCGTCGGCTGTCGGCGCCGTGGGCACGCCCGAATGGCGGGGGAGCCGCCGAATGGAAAGCCGGGCCCGACATGCTGTGCGGCCGAACAGGTGAAAAACTGTTTTCCGCGCAACTTTCGACGCGGCTGGCCCGATCAAGAGGGAGAAGGGAAGCGGCAGTGCGGCCGCTTCCCACTCTTTTACGGAAAGGCCAGTTGTCATGTCACGAATGGCGAAGCTCACTGCTTTTGCGGCTCTTGCGACCACCGCGGTGTTCGGCGGGGCGTCGGTCGCCGCCGCGCACGACAGCGGCAGCGGCAGCGGGGGCGCGTCGGCCTCCGCGGCTGCCGTGGGCTCCCCGGGCGTGCTGTCGGGCAATGTGCTCCAGGTTCCGGTCAGCGTCCCGATCAACGCCTGCGGCAACACCGTCGACGTGATCGGCGCCCTGAACCCGGCCTTCGGCAACAGCTGCGTGGGCGACGCCGCCCAGCAGCAGGACCACCACCACCACGGCAACCACTGAGGCAGCGGTGGTGTGACGCCCCTCCTGCCCGGTGCTCCCAGCCCGGCACCGGACGAGGAAAAGCCGCCCCACGGCCGGGTACCGGCCGGGGGCGGCACGGCCTCCCGCTCCTGAGACCAGGCGCGGCGGGCCCGGTGTTCAGCGGCGCTCCAGCACCTCCGGGTTGGCGCAGTGGGCCAGGGCCTCGCCACGGACGAAGCGGCCCACCTCGGCGCCCACGATCCGGGCGGCCTTGTGGGCGACGCCCTGGCTGCCGCCCGCGATGTGCGGGGTGAGGACGACGCCCGGCGCGGTGAGCAGGGGCGAGCCGGCGGGGACCGGCTCCTCGGGGAAGACGTCGAAGCCGGCGGCGGACAGCCGGCCGGAGGCGAGCGCGTCGCACGCGGCGTCGTAGTCGAGCAGCGCCCCGCGGGCGCAGTTGACCAGTACGGCCCCTTCAGGCATCAGGTCGAGCTGGCTCCGGCCGATCATGCCGGTGGTCTCCTCGGTCACCCGGGCGTGCAGCGAGACGATGCGCGAACGGCTCAACAGCTCCTCCAGCGACACCTGCTCGGCGATGCCCGCCAGCCGCTCGGGATCGGCGTACGGGTCGTGGACCAGGACCGTCGCGCCGAGCGCGAGCAACACCTTGGCGACCCGGCTGCCGACGGCACCGAAGCCGACCAGACCGACGGTCGCGCCCTCGATCTCGATGCCGCAGTCGGCGTAGTCGAAGTAGTCACCGCGCCAGACCCCGCGCCGCAGATCGGTGTGGACGTCGCCGAGGCCGCGCGCCGCGGCGAGGATCAGCGCGAGGGTGTGCTCGGCGGTGGCCACGGCGTTGCGGCCGGGGGCGTAGCAGACCGCGACGCCGTGCCGGGTGGCCGCTTCGAGGTTGGCGTTGACCGGGCCGCCCCGGCTGGCGCAGAACAGCTCCAGATCCGGGCAGTGGGCGAGGATGCGCTCGGTGAGCGGGGCCAGTTGGGTGACGCACACCCGGGCCCCTTGAAGTGCCTCGATCATCTCGTCCTCGGTCCCGGAGGCCTCCTGGACCTCGGCGACCGGGCCGAAGGGGGTGTGCGGCCAGGGCAGCAGCAGCTCGCGGACCTCGGCGGCGCCGCCGGTCGCGGCGTCGACCTGCTCGGTGAGCAGGCGGGGCAGGACGAAGTGGTCGCCGGCGGCGAGGACGGTGGTGGACATGCGTGGTCTCTCCGTGGGTGCGGTGCGGGTCAGTGGGTGCCGGCGGGGGACACGGCACAGGGCGCGTTCAGGCGCAGCAGGGACGCCTGCCCGCGGTGGAGGCGCAGCTCGGTGAGGGCGCCGTTCTCCAGGGCCGGGAAGACCCTGCGGTAGGTGCCGAGGGGGATGCCCAGCTCGTGGCAGAGCAGCAGGCGGACCAGGGTGGAGTGGGCGACGACCAGGACCCGGCCGTCCGGGAGCTCCTCGGCCAGGCCGGCGAGGCAGGCCGCGGCCCGCGCGGCGGCGGCCTGCGGGTCCTCGCCGCCGGGAAGGTGGTGGGTGACGGGGTCGGCGAGGAACGCGTCCAGCCGCTCCGGGAACGCCTCCCGCATCTCGGTCCGGGTCAGCCCGTCACCGCGCCCGAAGTCGACCTCCACCAGGCGCTCCTCGATCCGCGGTACGAGACCCAGGGCGCGCGCCGCCGGCTCCGCGGTGAGCCGGGCCCGGGACAGCGGCGAGCAGACCACCGCGTCGATCCGGGCCCCGGCGGCCCACGCGGCCAGCTCGGCGGCCTGCGCGTGGCCCCGCTCGGTGAGGGCGACGTCGGTGCGCCCGGCGTAGCGGTTCTCCGCGTGCCAGACGGTCTCGCCGTGGCGTACCAGAAGGAAGTCGGTCACTGCTGGGCCTTTCTGACGGCGTGCTCGGCCACGTCGGGAGCCAGCAGGCCGCGGTGGTTCAGGGCGTCCACGAACGCCAGGTAGGCGGGGCGGAAGCGGGCGGTGCGCGCGGGGTCGGGCCGGAGCTCGGCACGTACCCGGACCATCGCGGCGGCTGCTTCGGTGAGCGGGGTGCCGTCGGCGGTGGCGGCGAGCACCGCCATGCCGAGGGCGCCCTCGGCGTGCTCGGGCAGCGTGACGGTGCGGCCGAGCACGTCGGCACGGAGTTGGTTCCAGTACGCGTTGCGGGTGCCGCCGCCGGTGAGGGTCAGCGGGCCGTCGACCGGGGCGCCGAGGTGGTCGAGGTAGTCGAAGCAGAGCCGTTCGAGGCAGGCCGTACCGAGCAGGTGGGCGTGGAAGTACTCCGTCTCGTCCGCCGGGTCGCCCAGCACGAACGGCCTCGCATCGGGCGCCCGGAAGGGGAAGCGCTCGCCGCCGGAACCGGCCAGCGGGTACGCGACCGCGTCGTGTGCCGCACCCGTCGCCGACCGGCCGTACCGGGCGGCCCGTTCGGTCAGCTCCGCCAGGTCGGCGCCGGGGAACTCGCGGGTCAGCGCGCCCGCGCCGCTGCTGGACGCGGCGCCGGGCAGCCAGGTGTCGCCGGGGCCGCGGTGGCAATAGACCAGGCCGCCGGGGTCGCGGACCAGGCGTGGGCTGACGCCCTTGAGCACGAGCGTCGTACCGAGGACGGAGTTCCACGCACCGGGGGCCAGCGCACCGGCCCCGATCTGCGCGGCACAGCCGTCCGTCATGCCCGCGACGATCTCCACGCCCTCGGGGATGCCGGTGGCCCGCGCCGCGGCGGCGCACACCGTACCGAGCACGGTCCCCGGGCGCACCACCTCCGGGAGCAGGGAGCCGGGCACGCCGAGCGCGGCCAGCTCCTTCTCCGGCCAGTGCTCCTCGATGAGGTGGTAGCCGGTCTTCAGCGCGTGGCTGGCGTCGCTCGCCACCTGACGGCCGGCCAGCCGCCAGGTCACCAGGTCCACCTGGTGCAGCAGCCGGGCCCCCGGCGCCGTGGCGGCCGCGGAGTGCTCCAGCAGCCACACCGACTTCGGCAGCGCCCACGAGGGCTGCATGGTGCGGTAGCCCAGCTCCTCCCAGACCGCGGCGCCCGCCTCGTTGACCCGTACGGCCTGCGCGGCGGCGCGCCCGTCGTCGTACATCAGGCCCGGGGTGAGCGGGGTGCCGTCCGCGCCGGCCAGCAGGATCGTGCCGGACGTGCCGTCCAGGGCCAGGGCCGTCACCCGCGCCGGATCGATGTCCGCGAGGGCCTCGCGGCAGGCCGCGGCGAGCGCGTGCCACCACTCCTCGGGGTCCTGCTCGTGGCGCTCGCCGGTCCGGCTGCTGTGCAGCGGCCGGGAGGCGGCGGCCAGCAGCCGGCCGGCGGCGTCCACCGCGACGGCGCGGGCGCTCTGGGTGCCCAGGTCGAGGCCGAGCCGAACGGGATCGGCGGGGCGGGGCATCAGATCTCCTCCTTCGGTGCGTGCAGTGGTGAGGCCTTCGGTGCGTGCGGCTGCCAGCCCGCTTCGCGGGCCAGCGCGCGCCAGGACAGGAAGGCGGCGTACCGCTCGGTGTAGAGCGCGGTGCGCTCGGGGGCGGGCTCCCAGGCCGGGCCCAGGTGGACGTAGGTGTCGGCGGCCCGGTGCATGCTGGACTCGGCGCCGGTGAGGACGAGGCCGGTGAGGAAGGCGCCCTTCGCGCCCAGTTCGGTGTCGGTGGAGCGGGTCGTCGGCACGCCCGTGACGTCCGCGATCAGGCCGCACCACGCGTCGCTGCGGGCCCCGCCGCCGCACAGCCGCAGCTCGCTGACGTCCGTGCGGGAGGCGGTGAGCGCGTCGCGCAGGGTGAGCGAGAGCCCTTCCAACACCCCGCGGGCGAGGTCGGCCCGGGAGTGTTCCAGGCTCAGCCCCCAGAAGGTGCCGCGGGCGCGCGGGTCCAGGAACGGCGCCCGTTCGCCGGCGGGGGAGAGGTACGGCAGGAAGGCCAGGCCGTGGGCGCCGGGTGCGGAGCGGAACGCCTCGGCGCACAGCTCCTCCGCACCGGTGAGGCCGAGCACCCCGGCGGTCCAGTTCAGGACCTCGGTGCCGGAGAGGGTGGGGAAGGCGCGCAGGACGCGTTCCCGGCCGCGGTAGGCGATGTTGATGCCGCTCGGCTCGCCGGCGGTGTCGACGGCGGTGCGGACCACCTCGGCGCAGAGCGTCGTGCCGAGGACGGCGCACGCCTGACCGGGGTTGACCACGCCGATGCCGCGCGCGGTCGCGGCGATGTCGTACGGGGCCATGACGACCGGCAGCCCGGCGGCGACGCCCAGTTCGGCGGCGGCAGCAGACGTGATCTCGGCGATGCGGCGCTCGTCGCCGACCACGTCGGGCAGCAGCCGTTCCGCCGCGCGGAGTCCGAAGAGGTCGATGACCTCCTGGTCGTAGGTGCCGGTGGCGTGGTCGAGGAAGGGCGCCGAGGCGTCCGACTCGTCGATCACCCGCTCCCCGGTGAGCCGCAGGAACAGCCAGCCGGCGGCGGTGAGGGCGGTGGTCGAGCGGGCCAGGCGTGCGGGGTCGTGCTCCGCGAGCCAGGTGAGGATCGCGTTGGGCAGGCCCGCGAAGGTGAGCGAGCCGTTGCGGCGGAAGGCGTCCGCCAGCACCCCGGCGCGCTGCCATTCGGTGACCGTGTCGGCGGCCCGCCCGTCGGACCACAGGACGGCGGGTCCTGTGGGCCGGCCGGCCTCGTCCACGAGCCAGCAGCCGTCACCCTGCGCGGTGAAGGTGACCAGCCACACCGGTGCCGCGCCCCGGTCCCGCACCGCGTCGAGCGCCTCGCGCACGGTGTGCACCACCGCGTCCCACACGGCGTCCATGTCCTGTTCGGCCCACCCGGGGTGCGGGCGGTCGACCGTGGTGGCGTGCCGGGCGACGGCCACCTCGTGGCCCTCGGCGTCGTAGACCACGGACTTGATCAGCGAGGTGCCGACGTCGATGGAGAGTACGGACACGGGTCACACTCCTTCGGTGGCGCCGACGGCTGCCGGGGTGGCGGGTGCGTGGGGCCGAGCGTCGCGTTCGGCGGGCGTGCGCAGCCAGAGGGCCAGCACCCCGCTCAGCGCGTACAGACCGGCGAAGATCCAGATGACGCCCTGCACACCGAGCGGCCCGAGGAAGACCGCGACCAGCGCCGGACCGACGAAGGTGCTGGCGCCGGCGCCCAGATTCAGCGCCGCCATCGCCTGGCCCTTGTGCGCGGGGGCGAGCGACGGCATCAGCGCGGACAGCGGCACGTACCCGGCCAGCGTCGCGCCGAACAGACCCGCCACCAGCAGGCAGAGCGCGTACTGCCCGCCGAGCGCGGTCGGCACGTAGTACAGCAGCAGCGAGGTGACCGTGCAGCCGAAGCCACCGCACCAGGCGACCGTGCGCCGCCAGCCGAACCGGTCCCCGAGCGCACCGAACACCAGGTTGAAGACGATGTTGACCGCGAACATCACGGACAGCAGGCGCAGCCACTGCGCCAGGCTCAGCCCGATCGTCTGCGTGAAGAAGGCCGGCAGGCAGACCAGGAAGCCGAACTCCGGCACCGTATTGATCATGCGGACCACGGCCCCCGCGCCGATCCGCGGATTGCGCCCGAGCAGCGCCAGGCTGCCGAACAACGTGGCCAGGGGCCGCTCACCGGCCGGCGCCAGCCGCGCGAAGCCGGTCCGCTCGCGGACCAGCAGCAGCGCGATCAGCCCGCCAAGGACGACCAGGCCGAGCGAGAACCACAGGGTGCGGTAGGCCCCGACCTGCGGCACGAGGAAACTCGCGACGAGCGACCCGAGCGTCGGCAGCCCGCCGGTGAACGCGAACCAGAACCAGCCGACCGCCGTGCCGAGCCGCCGCTCCGGCGCCGTCGCCGCGATCCACACCAGGAAGCCGAACGCGAAGAGCGGATAGCCGATGCCGCGCAGACCGTAGCTGAGGAGCAGCAGCGGATAGTTCATCGAGGGCACCGCGATCGCCAGCATGAGCACCTGGAAGCCGATCCAGGCACCGAACCCGGCCATCATCACCCGGCGCGGCCCCCACAGGTCCGACAGCGCGCCGGAGAGCCACGCGGCGACGGAGGCGGTGATGCCGTACACGGTGAACAGCATCGCCACCCGCTGCGCCGACAGGCCCTCCTGCGCCAGGTACGGCGACAGGTACCCGGACTCCACGCCGTCGCCGATCATGAAGACGAGCACGCCGAGGAAGCCCCAGGCGAGCCCGTGCGGGATGCCGAGCCGTTCGGTCCAGGCCGGCCGCCGCCCGGCGTCCGGCGGCCCGGCAGGTGTGGGAGCGTCACTGGCCACCACGGCACCTCTTCCCTCGTATTTTCCCTGGTACGGATCGTCCAGCGGTACGGGCCGCCCGCGTCCCTGACCGGCGTGGCCGGGCCCGTGTGGCACCGATGCAACGCGGGCGGCGCCGAGCCGGTCAACGCCCGCCGGCCGACCTCTCGCGAGCCGGCCGGGCCGCCGGGTGAAATCCGCCGGCGGCGGGCCTCCGCACCGCGGGCTTAACATGGCGGCAATGCGGTGTGAGCTCGGCATTTCCCCGTTGACCTGGGGCGCGGGCGCAGCTTTGCCGTGTGACATCCGTGTGAAATCAACGGGAGGTTCCCGCAGTGACCGAGGAGCACGGCAGCGCGCCCGGCGGCGCCGCGCGGCGGGAGGACATCCAGCACGACCGTCAGCAGCGCATCCGCGAACGGGTCGCCGCCGAGGGCTTCGTCCGCACCGCCGACCTCGCGAAGGAGTACGCGGTCAGCATCATGACCATCCACCGCGACCTGGACGTCCTCCAGGCGCAGGGCTGGCTGCGGAAGGTGCGCGGCGGCGCCTCCTCGCTGCCGTCACTGCTCTTCCACGGCGATCTCAGCGAGCGCATGGCAGCCATGCGCACGACCAAGCACCGGCTCGCGCGGGCCGCCCTCCGGCAGCTGACCCCCGGCCAGACCGTCATGATCGACGAGTCCACGACCTGCCTCGCGCTCGCCCAGCACCTCACCGAGCGCGGCCCGCTCACCGTCATCAGCAACTTCCTGCCCGTCATCAAGCTGCTGGCGGGCGAGCCCGGCATCAGCCTGCTCGCGCTGGGCGGCGCCTACTACCCGGCGTACGACGCGTTCCTCGGCCCGCACACGGCGGAGGCGGTCCGCTCCTTCCGCGCGGACGTGCTGTTCCTGTCCACCACGGCCGTCACCGGTGACACCTGCTACCACCAGTCGCAGGAGACGGTGCAGGTCAAGCGGGCACTGATGGAGCGGGCCGCGCGCCGGGTGCTGCTGGTGGACCACACCAAGTTCACCCGCCGGGGCATCTACGCGCTGGCCCCGCTCACCGACTTCGACACCGTCCTCGTCGACGACGCCCTGCCGGTCACCGAACTCCGCCGCATGCGCGACCTCGGCGTGCCGGTGACGACGGTCCGCGGCGGCTCCTGACGAGACCGGACCCGCCCCTGGAGCACTTCGTGCCCGGCTTCCGCCGCGGCGACTTCGTCACCACGACCCGGGACTCCGCCTGGCCGGAGCGAACCGGACAGGCACCGCGCCGCCGCCCACCGGCCACGGTCCGGTGGCGGCGCTCAGCCCGAGAGGGCGGACAGGCCGCCCGGATCGGCGAAGGAGTACGGCGCCCACGGGCCGGTCAGTTCGATGTGCAGCTCCGGACAGCGGGCGACCACCCCGCCGACCGTCTCGGCGAAGGCGCCCGCCGCCTCCCGGTGCACCAGATACGCGCTGTCCAGCAGGTTCCGGCCGTGCGGATACGGCGCCCCGGAGATGGGCGAGGTCCAGTACGCGGAGGTGGCACAGCAGGCGGCCGCGCCCGGCAGCGCACCCGGCGGGCAGGCGTCCCGCGGATGGTGCACCCGGCTGCACTCGGAGACGTCCGCCAGCGCATGGTGTGCCGTCCGCGCCAGCTTGTCCACGGGCTCGCCGGCGCCGTCCGTCACGGCCCGGCCGTCGTCCCCCTCCGCGTCACCCGCGTACGCCTTCACGCCCCACTCCGACCGCCCGTCCAGCCGCGTCAGCAGCCGCTCGTACAGCTCGGCGCGCGCGGCGAGGGCTCGGCGCACCTGCTCCTCGTCCCCGTGGACGGTACCCATGTGCAGCGGCAGGACGCAGACCGCGGTGGCCGCCTCGTCGACGATCCTGCGGTGCGCATCGGCGGCCTGCGCCGCCCATTCGGAGGCCGACATGTCCGTGGCATCCAGCGCCTCATGGGGACCGTACGACCCCCACGCTCCGCCCGGGCCGCACGGCACCGACACCAGCGCGGCCAGCGATCCTTCCGCCACCGCGACCACGGCCCCGCCACCGACCCCGACCAGTCCCGGCCGGGGCCGGAACCCTTTTCGCACGACACCGTGCGCATGGAGGGGCCCGCCGACCGGGGCATACGGAGGGTCCACTTCCGGACTCGTGGTCATCACCACTGTCCTCTCCGTGCGTTCTCGCGTTCGAATCTCTGGCAGTACGGGTACCGGCGCCCCGACCCCGTAAACCACGCCCGCGATCCCGGCTCCGGCACGACGCCCCGGGACGGGCTAGCCTGCTGACAGGGCCACTCGGCGGCCGAAACGTGAGCAATAACGCACTCATGTGCGCATTCCCCGCCTCCCGGCCGGCACCTTCCGCCGAAATGGGGGTAGCCGGACTACAGAGCGACACGGGGGAGCGGAGAGAAGAGGGAGCGCGACGAGCCGAGAGAGGCGACAGCCATGCAGCACATCGGCGGGCGATGGCGGTGGCGGCGGTGCCCGCTGCGCCGCCGGTGGGACGTGCTGGACGCCTGGCTCGGCCTGCTCACGGCCCTCGCCCTGATCCTCGGCGTACCGGCCGCCGGCCTCTCCGCCGGCCTCGCCACCTACGGCAGCCAGCGCACCGAACGCGCGGAACAGCTCGCCGAACGCCGCACGTTGACCGGCCGCCTCCTCGAACCCGTACCGGCCGACCCCTCGACCACCGGCTTCGCCGCCGGCATCGACCGGGTACCGGCCAAGGTCCGCTGGACCGGCCCCGACGGCCGCCGCCACACCGGCACCGTCGACGTCGAACCCGGCACCCGCAAAGGCGCCGCCGTCCCCGTGTGGACCCACCCCGACGGACGCCTCGCCGACCCGCCCATGACCACCGCCCAAGCCGCCGACGACGGCGTCGCCGCCGGCCTCGGCACCGGCATGGCACTCGGCCTCGCCGTCCTGGCCGTCCGCTGGGGCGGCCGCCGCTACCTGGACCGCGTACGGCTCGCCGGCTGGGAGCGCGAATGGGCCCGGATAGGGCCCCGGTGGGGACGCCACCACATCTGAAACCCACCGGCACGCCGCCCCGCCCCACCGCCCCTGCTCGCTATGCTGGAGACCGTGCCACCGTCGGCAGGCGAACCACCCCCGCCCATGGGCTTCCGCACCCGCGTCAACGGACGCCACCACGACACCGCGCCGCGCCCCGGCCAGTGCCTCCGCTCCTACCTGCGAGAACACGGCTGGTACGGAGTGAAGAAAGGCTGCGACGCGGGGGACTGCGGGGCCTGCACCGTGCACGTCGACGGCGACCCCGTGCACAGCTGCCTCTACCCCGCCTTCCGCGCCGACGGCCGCTCCGTCACCACCGTCGAGGGGCTCGCCGCACCGGACGGCGAACTCCACCCCGTCCAACGCGCCTTCCTCGACGCACAGGGCTACCAGTGCGGCTACTGCACCCCCGGCTTCCTGATGACCGCCGCCGCCCTCGACGACACCCACCGCGCCGACCTGCCCCGCGCCCTCAAAGGCAACCTCTGCCGCTGCACCGGCTACCGCGCCATCGAGGACGCCCTGCACGGCGTACGCCACACCGAGGACCCGGCCCCCGGACCGGCCGCCGGCCGCAGCCTCCAGGACCCGGCCGGCCACCGCATCGTCACCGGCACCGCCCGCTACACCCTCGACGTCGACGTACCGGGACTGCTCCACCTCGCCCTGCTCCGCTCACCGCACGCACACGCCCGGATCACCGCCATCGACACCGCCGACGCGCTCCAGGTGCCGGGCGTGCACGCCGTCCTCACCCACCACGACGCACCCGCACACCACTACTCCAGCGCCTGCCACGAACACTCCGAGGAGGACCCCGCCGACACCCGCGTCCTGGACGACACCGTGCGCCACGTCGGCCAACGGGTCGCCGCCGTCGTCGCCGACACCGAGGCGGCGGCCGAAGAAGGCTGCCGCCGCATCCGCGTGACATACGAGGTACTGCCCGCCGTCCTCGACCCCGAGGCCGCCCTGCGCCCCGGCGCGCCCGTCGTGCACGACAAGGACCCGCGCACCTCGCGCATCGCCCGGCCGCAACGGAACATCGTCGCCGAGGTCCACGGCGGGACCGGCGACATCGCCGCCGGACTCGCCGAAGCCGACGTGGTGTACGAGGAGACCTTCCGCACCCAGCGCGTCCAACACGCCGGGCTGGAAACGCACGCCGCACTCGCCTGGTTCGAGGACACCCCCGACGGCGCGCCCGAGGACACCGGCGGGCCGGCGGCCGAGGGACGGCGGCTGGTCGTCCGGTCCAGCACCCAGACCCCTTTCCTGGCCCGCCGCACCCTGTGCACCCTCTTCGGCCTGGCACCCCAGGCCCTCCGCGTCGTCACCGGCCGCATCGGCGGTGGCTTCGGCGGCAAACAGGAGCTGCTCGTCGAGGACATCGTCGTCCTCGCCGCTCTACGACTCCGCCGCCCGGTAAAGCTGGCGCACACCCGCACCGAAACCTTCCACGCGGCGACCACCCGCCACCCGTTCACCGTCCACGTCACCGCCGGCGCCCGCCGCGACGGTACCCTCACCGCACTCCGCCTGCGCCTCGTCGCCGACACCGGCGCGTACGGCAACCACGGCGCGGCCGTACTCCGCCGCGCCTGCGACGAGTCACTCGCCCTCTACCGCTGCCCGAACACACGCGTCGACGGCTGCGTCGTCCTCACCCACACCGTCCCCGCCGGCGCCTACCGCGGCTACGGCCTCGGCCAGGCGGTCTTCGCCGTCGAGTCCGCCCTCGACGAACTCGCCCGCCGCCTCGGCCTGGACCCCCTGGAATTCCGCGCGAAGAACGTCATCGGCCCCGACGACCCCCTGCGCTCCCCGGCCGGCGAAGCGGCGGACGTCCGCCTCGCCGGCTACGGCCTGGACCAGTGCCTGGAGGCCGTCCGCCGGGCCCGCGCCGAACCCGCGCCACCCGCCCCCGACGGCTGGCTGTCCGGCGAAGGCACCGCCCTGTCGATGCTCGCCGGCGGCCCACCCGGCGGCCACCACGCCACGGCCCGCGCCACCCTGAGCGCGGACGGCACGTACGTCCTCGCCGTCGGCACCCCGGAGTGCGGCAACGGCGCCACCACCGTCCACCAACAACTCGCCGCCGCCGAACTCGGCACGAGCAGCACGCGGGTGACCGTGCGTCAGGCCGACACCGACCTGGTGCCGCACGACACCGGCACCTTCGGCTCCACCGGCACGGTGGTCGCGGGCAAGGCGGCACAGCGCGCCGCACGGGCCCTCGCCGACGCGATCCGCGCGGCCGCCGCACCGCACCTGGGGGTGCCGGCCGCCGACTGCCGCCTCACGGAGGGCGCGGTGGTCGCCGGCGACCGGCGGGTACCGCTCAGCGCCCTGCACGCGGAAGCCCGCGCAGCCGGGCGGGAACTGGCCGCGGACGGACGGTCCGACGGGCTCCCGCGCTCGGTCGCCTTCGACGCGCAGTGGTTCCGGGTCGCCGTCGACCCCGGTACCGGCGAGATCCGCGTCCTGCGCAGCGTGCACGCCGCCGACGCGGGCACGGTGGTGAACCCGCTGCAGTGCCGCGGCCAGGTCGAGGGCGGCGTGGCCCAGGCCCTGGGCGTCACCCTCTTCGAGCACCTGGACATCGACGAGCACGGCGCGGTCACCACCGACACCTTCCGCCGCTACCGCGTGCCCGCCTTCGCGGACGTACCCCGTACCGAGGTGCACTTCGTCGCGACGGCCGACGCCACCGGACCGCTCGGCGCCAAACCGATGAGCGAGAGCCCGTTCAACCCGGTCCCGCCCGCCCTGACCAACGCGGTACGGGACGCGACAGGCGTCCGCTTCACCGCGCTCCCCCTGACCCGCGACCGCGTGTGGCAGGCCCTCGACGGCCTTTCCGCGGACCTTTCCGCGGGCCTTTCCACGGACCTTCCCACGGAACGGTGAACGCCCGCGCTCACTGCGCGGCGCGGCGCCGACGCCCCGTCATGTGGCGGCAGCGCGCGCCGCGCGCGAGGAACGGGGCCGGGAAGGCCACGGCGGTCTCCTCGGTCATCGCCGCGAAGAACCGGCGGCCGTCCGCGGTCTGCCGGGAGGTGTACCAGCGGTAGGCAGCGGCCGGGGCGAGTGCGCGGTGCAGCGCCTCGCGGGCCAGGCCGTGGCCGCGCCAGTGTTCGGCCACGGCGATGTTGCGGATCCAGCCGCGCCGGCACTCGTGGCACAGCTGGTAGTCCAGCCGGCCCACGGACCGCCCCGCCGCGTCCCACATCCCGATCTCCCGGCGCCCGGCCGGCGACATGGGCCCGGCCTGCCGATAGCTGACGGAGGCCGCGTCCGGCACCGGCCCGCCACGCAGCGGCGGCAGCCGCCGCGGGGGCACCCCGTGTGACGCCATCGCCCACCTCCGCCCTCCGGCCGCACCGCCGCCCTCGTCCTCTACAGATTTGTAGAGTACGCGCGCCGAAGCGGCGGCGGGGGCGAAACGGGGACGGGGGCGGCGGCGGTGCGACGTTGACGGTGCGTCAGGGTGCCGGCGGTCCGGTGGGCCGCCGGCACCCTCGCCGTCAGGGGATGTAGCGGGTGCGGTCCGTGCACAGCGACCAGATGACGAAGACGCCGAGCGCGATGCCGACGGTGGCCCAGATGGGCTGGTACGGCAGCCACATGAAGTGGGCGATCACATACAGGCCCGCCAGTACGATGCCGGACGTGCGGGCCCATCGGGCGCCCTTGAGCAGGCCGAAGCCGGTCACGGCGACGATGATGCCGAGCACCAGGTGGATCCAGCCCCACGTGGTCGTGTTGAACTCGTAGACGTAGGTGCCCGTCAGCTCGTTGCTCAGCAGGTACACCTGGTTCCTGGCGATGCCGGCGATGCCTTCCAGGACGCCGAGGACGCCGGCGACCAGCATCATCACCCCGGCGAAGAGCGTGCCGCTGGCCGCCCAGACGTTCTCCGGGCCATGTGCCCGGGGCGGTTTGGGGCCCGCTGCGTGGGGTGCTGCCTGCGACATGGTGGCTCCCCTCCGTGACATACGTGTGCGAATGTCGTCGGTCCAGAGTCGTCCCGCCGCGCTCCGCTGTCCACCGGATACGTCGCCGACCGCACGAACCCGGTCCCGGACGGGCACCCCCCACTGGACGCCGGTACCGGCCGGCCTCAGCCTGCTTCGGGCGCGCCCAGGAAGTGGAAGCCGGGGCGCGGGTGCATGAGGAAGTCGTGGTGCGAGATGTTCCAGGCGTAGGCCCCGGCCATCCCGAACACCACCCGGTCGCCCGCCCGCAGTCCGGCCGCCGGTACGTTGCGGGCGAGTACGTCCTTGGGCGTGCACAGCTGGCCCGTGAGCGTCACCCGGCCGCCGCGGGCCGCCGGGCGGGGCCAGGGGTGCGGCCACGGCGCGTCGCTGCGCAGCACCGTGCAGGGCTGGTCGTGGCCCTTGGTGACGGGGGTGCGCAGGTGGTGGGTGCCGCCCCGGAGGACGGCGAACTCCTCGCCGTGGCTGCGCTTCACGTCCAGTACCTCGGTGACGTACCAGCCGCAGTACGCCGTGAGGGCCCGGCCGGGTTCGATGCGCAGCGTCAGGCCGGGGTGGTCGGCGGTGAGCCGGGCCAGGCCCGCGCCGTACTCCGCCCAGTCGAAGCGGGCTTCGGGCGCGGTGTAGTCGACGGCCATGCCGCCGCCGACGACCACTTCGTGCAGGGGCACGCCGTGCCGGGCGGTCAGCGCGGTGGCCCAGGAGAGCACGGAGTCGGCCACGGCGAGCTGGGCCGGCGCGTCCAGACCGCTCGCCAAGTGGGCGTGTATGCCGCGGAGTTCGAGCTGCGGGTAGGTCTCGTCGGTGAGCAGCCGTACGGTGCGGTCGGCTTCCGCGGGGTCCAGGCCGAAGGGCGTGGGGCGGCCGCCCATGGCGAGCGCGCTGCCGTCCAGGGCGCCGCCGGGACCGGGCAGGTTGAAGCGCGGCAGGACGGCGATCCGGCGGCCGGGCGCGTGGTGTGCCGCCAGCGCGGCGAGCAGGTGCAGTTCGTGGGTGCTCTCCACGTGGTACCGCTCGACGCCGGCGGCCAGCGCCGCGGCCAGCTCCGCGGAGGTCTTGCCGGGGCCGCCGAACGCCAGCGGGTGCCCGGGCTCGGCCTGGCGCACGTGCGCGAGTTCGCCGCCGGAGGAGACCTCGTAGCCGTGCACGTACGGGCGCAGCGCCGCCAGGATCTCCGGTGCGGGGTTGGCCTTGGCGGCGTAGTACAGCTCGACGCGGTCCGGCAGGGCGGCCCGCACCCGGTCGGCATGGTCGCGGAGGGCCGACAGGTCGTAGCAGTACGCGGGGAGGTCCGCGGGGCGCAGGGTGCGGATGCGCGCGCGGACGGCGGAGGTGGGATCGGTCATCGGCTGGCCCTGGAGGTGGCGGACAGGACGGACTCGGCGAGCGGGGAGGGCAGCGGGACGTAGCCGGCCGCGCGGTCGGGCTTGCGTGCCCAGCGGGTGAGCAGGTTGGCCTTGGCGGGCAAGGGTACGCCGGCGAGCAGCGCGGCCAGCCGCGGCGGGCAGCCGTACCGGTCGGCGTGGCGGCGGAGGGTGCGGCGTACCTCGCGCCACAGTTCGGCCTCGATGTCGGGGTGGCGGTCGGCGAGGGCGGCGAGGAGTTCGGCGACGTGGTTGACGAGCAGGCAGTACACCACGCGGTCCCAGCCGCGCTGCGCGTCGTACGCCAGGGACCCGGCGACCTCGGCGGGCAGGGCGGCGAGGGTGTCCGCGTGGCGTTCGCCGACGAGCTTGGTGCCTTCCAGGTCGCGGAGGAGCACCTGCGCGGGCATGCCGTCGCCGCCGACGCAGATCAGCACGTTCTGCAGGTGCGGTTCGAAGACCAGGCCGTGGTCGAAGTAGGCGGCCAGCACCGGCGGGACGAGCAGATCGAGGTAGGCCGCCCACCACTTCAGTGCGGTGGCCCGGTCGGCGCCGGCGGGCAACCGGGAGAGGTGCGCGGGGCCTGCCGGGTACTCGTCGGCGACGGCGGCGGCGAGCAGCGGCGTGGCGCCGGGCCGCAGGCGCCGGGACAGCCCCTCGCGGACGATCACCCCGAACCCTTCGAGCAGCGCGGTGTCGGGGGTGCCGTCGGGGCCGGGTACGGCGAGGCTGCGGTACGCGGGTTCGCGGAGCACGGCACAGCCGGGGAAGCGGGCGGCCAGGTCGTCCAGGACGGGGGCTAGCAGCCGGGTGAGGGCCACCGCGCCGGACAGCTCATAACGGGCGTTCTTCCGAAGGCAGTTGGTGATGCGGACGTTGAGGCTGAACTTCAGGAAGGCGTCGGGCGTGTAGAGGGTGCGGACCGAGGCGGTCGCCGCGTAGGGCACGTCGCCGGTGCCCAGGACGCGGATGTCGTCCCGGGCCAGCGCGGCCCGGAGCCCCGGGTGGTCGCGCAGCAGCTCGTACTGCCAGGGGTGTACGGGGAGCAGCCGGAACCCGTCGGGGACCGGCACGGGGGACGCGTCCAGCGGTGCGGCGGCGTCCGGTGCGACGGTCTCCTCCGCGACGAGGTGTGCACGGACGGCGAGGAGCAGCAGCGGGAAGGCGGCGCCGGTCTCGGGCGCGTACTGCTGCCAGGCCTCCGGGTCGCCGGTGCGGGCCTTGGGGGTGGGGTGGAAGCGGTGGCCGAGGACGAGCGACCGCTCGGAGGCGAGATAGACGTCGTGCCAGTCGCCGGTGCCGTACCGGACGGCGTCGGTACCGGCGAGGGGGCCGTCCGCGCGGGCGGCCAGGGCCGCCGCGGTCGCCCGGTGGCCGGCGCCGACCTGGGTCAGGAACTCGTCGTTGGTGACGCCGGTCCGCAGGGTCAGCTCCGCGTGCACGAGCTCGGCCAGCCGCCGCCAGTCGATCTCCGTCCAGCCGTCCCCGTCCCGCTCGGCGACCGGACCGGTGAAGCGGTGCGCGCCGATCAGCGACGTGCGGCGCAGCGCGACACGCAGCCGGATCCCGCGGCGGGGCAGTCGCAGCAGCAGGTGTCCCCGGTCGACGGCGGTCTGGTGCTCGGGGCCCGCGACCTCGCGGAGCAGGCAGTTGAGCAGCGTGTGGGCCACGGCGTCGTCGGCGGTGGGCAGCCCGGTGGGCGCTGCGGTGGGTGCTGCGACCCGGTCGGTTGCGGGGTTGGTCAGCGGGGGCATCGGGGGCTCCTGCGAGTAACGGGAAGACGTCGGTGGGGAGGGGGAGCCGCGGCGGCCGGGCGGGGGCTGCGCGGTGCGGCGGCGCTCACCGGGCGCGCGCCGTCGGCAGGAGGTAGTTGGGGCCGGTGGTGTAGTGCTTGTTGATGTCGGCCGCGCCCGAGCGTTCCTTCGACAGCAGCGTGCCGGCGCTCACCATGGCCTTGATAGGCAGCCGCGGGGCGTCCAGCAGTCGGCCGCGGAGCACGGCGCCGGGTTCGCCGGGGCGGGTGCCGAGCCGCTCGACGGCTTCGGTGAGGCGGTCGCGGACCAGTTCCAGCAGCCGGTCCAGCGGCGCCCGGCCGTGTCGTGCCAGCCTGAAGGCGTAGGAACCGGCGCACAGGTGGACGGTGATGGTGGTGAACACATCGGCCACAGGGCCGTCGCTGTCGCCGCAGGTCCGCCGGTCGGCGAAGACCGCCGGGCCCGGCGCGGCCCGCCCCAGCCGCTCCCGCAGCCGTACGGTGTTGATCCGCGGCCCGTCGTTGTCCTTGAACAGCAGCCGTAGCCGGGTCCCGGCCGCCGCCGGCCGGTCCAGCACCAGCGAGACGTTCTGCTGGTGGGATTCGAGGCCGATGCCGTAGCCGAAGAGCGTGGCCTGCCAGTCGAACAGCAGGGTCAGGAAGGCGTCGAGCAGGGCGAGCGGGTCGCCGCCGTAGAACCGGTCGGCGAGGTGGTCGATCACCAGCCGGCCGCCGGGCGCCGGGGCGAGCAGCGCGGCCAGCGGGACGACGGCGCTGCCGTCCAGCCCGGGCGGGTAGCGGCGATACAGTACGGCCAGCAGCTCGTGCCCGGCGTGCGCGTACCCGGTCTCGTCGGCCTGCAGCACCGAGGCCCGGAACCGTGGCTCGCGGGTGAGGACCGTCTCCAGGAGCCGCTGGCCCGCCGCCCCGTCGGCCAGCGTGCCCGGCTTGATGGTCCGCCGGTTGCGCAGCCCGAGCGTCGCGGTGGCGAGGGGGAGTTTGAGGTGCAGCCGCGGGTCGGCGGCCGTCGCCACGGTACGCATCGACAGGGTCGGCACGACGGCCGGTCCCGGACGCGCGGACAGCACCGCCTCCCCGGCCAGTCCCGCCTCCCGCAGTGCGGAGTCCAGCGGGCCGCCGACCGTCAACGGGTGGACGGGTAAGGCAACGTGCTCGGCGCCCGGTTCAGCGGTGTCGGCGAGTGTCTCCCGGCCGGGCTCGTCCGGGTCGCCGGCCCTCGTGACCGCGGCACGCGGCAGCAGCAGCCATCGGAGTGCGAACCGTGGCTGGAACTCCGGCGCGTACGCCCGTAGTTGTGCCTCGTCCAGGCCGGTGCGCCCGCGTGAGGTCGGGTACACCGGGTGGTCGAGACGGGCGGCGAGTGCGTCGTACGCGAGCCCGGCGGCAAGGCCCGTCCAGCGGGCGGGGTCCGGACCGTACCGGCCCGCCAGCGCGGTGGTCACTTCGTCGTGCGTGGCGGTGTGCAGCCGCAGCGTCGCCAGGGTCTGCCGGCACTCCGTCGCGAACGCGTCGAAGCCGTCCCGGTCGCGCGGGTCGGCGAGCGCCCGCAGCGCGGTGAGGACGTCGTCCAGGCCGGTCAGCCGGGCGCCGTCGGACTCGCGGACGAGCAGCGGCAGTCGCGCCGCGTACCCGGCCTGATAGCCGTCGGGGGCCAGCGGCAAAAGCAGCGCACCGGCGGCACCGGCAGGCAGCCGCAGCCATGGTCCGTCCGGACGGGGCAGCACGGCGCCGCGGGTCCGCAGGCCGACCACGTCCTCCCGCAGCAGTGCGCTCAACACGCGTACCAGCAGCGCGCTTTCCTCCGGCGCCCGGTCCGTCCAGGGCCCGGCAAGGGTCGCGGTCGCGGCGGTCACCGGGTGATCTCCCAGCGCTCCGTGGCGAAGAACTCCTCCGCCGCCCGGTCGACGCTCCGCTGGTCGCGGCCGGTGGCCCGTAGGACGCCGAGGTAGTCGCGGTTGGTGCGGTGGTGCGGGTGCGTGGTGCCGACCGCGCGGAGCGGGCGGTAGGTGAGGCGGACGCCGTCGACCGTGCGGTCCTGTGCGGCGGGGGCCGCGGTGAGCGTGCCGGCCCGGTCGGCGAGCGCGAACCGCACCCGCGCGGCGCCGTCCCGGCGCGCATTGAGGTCGGCGGGCAGCGGCTCGCCGAGATGGGCGCGGAGGATGTGCTCGAAGAGCGGGATGTCCAGCAGCTCGGCCAGCAGCAGGTCGCACTGGTCGCCGATGGCACGGTAGTTGACCTCGACGAGCCGGGCCCGGCCCTCGTGGACCATGAACTCGGTGTGGCAGGCGCCGAACCCCACGCCGAGCGCGTCGAGCTGGGCCAGCACCTGCGCCGCGACGGGTGCCGGGTGGCCGGCGACGAACGCGTGTTGCTCCTCGACGAAGGCCGGGGGAGGAGAGACGGTGGTGTGGAAGCCGCCGAGCAGGTGCAGGGTCCGGCCGTCGCCGAGCGTCTCCAGGGTGTGCAGCTCGCCGGGCAGGTACTCCTCGGCGACCAGCGCGGCGTCCGGGCGCCGGGACCGTATCTCCTGGACGCGCCGGACCAGTTCGCCGGGGCCTTCCACCAGTACGACGTCCTCGCTGGCCACTCCCTCGCGGGGCTTGACGACACAGGGGTACGGCAGGCCGGCGGCGGCCAGAGTCTCCGGGGCCTCGTCGGGCAGGAGCTGTGCGGTGCGTACGGTGTCGAGGCCGGTGGCGGCGAGGTGGCGGCGCATCTCGGCCTTGTCCTTGGTGCGCAGTGCGGCGCGCCAGTCCTTGCCGGGCAGCCCGAAGAACTCGGCGGCCAGTGCGGCCTGGGTCTGCAGGTGGTCGCTGTTGGTGAAGACCGCGTCACCGGGGCCGTGCGCGGCGATCCGGCCGATGACCGCACGGACGTCGTGGACGTCGCACTCGACGAGCTCGGTGTCCGGGTACTTCGCGCGGTGGGCCGCGGGGCGGTCCGTCAGGACGGTGACGTCGAGGCCGAGCCGGGCGGCGGCGGGCAGGAAGCCGTCGGTGACCGAGTCGGTGGGGTTCAGGGCGAGCAGGTGCATCCGCATGAAAGGGCCCCTTCCGGTCCGGGGTGGTGCGTGCGCTGCGGTGGGCGCCGGCCAACGGGGCTTCGGTGGCAGGTGGTTCGGTCTCACCACGCGTCGTTACGTTAGGTTAGGCAAACCTAAACCTGCAACCGAGATGGTGCGAATCGGCGAACCGGCCGCTTCGCACCACGTGGGAGGAGCGGATCGCAGACTCCCTACCCGCCCGCACCTCCGCAACCACCCCTTGCGGGGCGCAAATTCGGTTGTCCGGAAGCACACTCCCTGCTGAAGTATCCGGATGAATCATGAAGCGGTGCTCGCGGAGTACGACCGGCGCATGCGGCAGGAAGCCCGGCCCGATGGCCCAGGGGTCCGGATCGAGCGGGTGGACGGGGTCGTCCGGCAGACCGCCGACGCCGCGGACGGCTGGCACGGTGTGCTCTGGTCGGACCTCACCAGCGGCACCGCGGACGCCGCGATCACCGCCCAGATCGCGCACTTCACCGCGCTCGGCCGCGCCTTCGAGTGGAAGCTGCACGCGCACGACCGCCCGGCCTGCCTCGCCGAGCGGCTGCGGGCTGCCGGCTTCACACCCGAGGACGAGGAGACCCTGATGGTCGCCGAGACCGCGACCCTGCCCACCGCCGCCGACCTCCCGGACGGCATCCGGCTGGAACCGGTCACCGGCCCCGCCGGCGTGGACCTCATGGTCGCCGTCCACGCACAGGTCTTCGGCCCCGGCCGGGCCCGGTTCCGCACCCAGCTCCTCGACCGGCTCGCCGAGGCACCGGAGACGGTGGCGGCGGTGGTCGCGATGGCCGGCGACACCCCGGTGAGCGCGGCCCGCGCGGACCTGCCGCCGGACGCCCCGTTCGCCTCGCTCTGGGGCGGCGGCACCCTCCCGGAATGGCGCGGCCGCGGCCTGTACCGCGCCCTGGTCGCCCACCGCGCCCGCATCGCCGCGGCCCGCGGGCACCGCTACCTCCAGGTCGACGCCTCCGACCAGAGCCGCCCCATCCTCCAGCGCCTCGGCTTCGCCCCGCTGACGACCACCACGCCGTACGTGTACGGCGAGTGAGCCGCCTCCTCCGGATCAGCCGGCCCGGCGGCCCAGCCGCAGTGTGACGATCTCGAAGGGGTGCAGAGTCAGGCCGAGCCCGTCGTCGGTGTGTTCCTCTCCGCCCCCGACCGGCCGTTCCAGCAGGTCGCACCGGACCACGGAAGCCACCGGGAAGCCGCAGGCCAGCCGGGTGCGGACGCGTCCGCCGCGGGCCTCGTGCAGCCGCACCACCACATCCCCGCTGCCGTCGTCCGCGAGCTTCACCGCGGTCACGGTCACGGCCTCGTCGGCCACCGACACGAGCGGCTCGACCGCCGCCGCGGTGCCCGCCACCCGCCGCTCCGGCAGGTTCAGCGCCCAGCCCTCGCGCACCGCGTCGCCGACGCCCGCGCCCGGCACCAGCGCGCAGCGGAAGCGGTGCACGCCCTGGTCGGTACGGGGGTCGGGGAAGCGCGGCGCCCGCAGCAGCGACAGCCGTACGGTCGTGGTGGTGCCACGGCCCGTCTCGCGGGCGGCGCGCGAGGCGTCGTACCCGTACGTCGAGTCCGTCACCAGCGCCACACCCCAGCCCACCTCCTCGACGTGCACGAACCGGTGCGCGCACGCCTCGAACTTCGCCGCGTCCCAGCTGGTGTTGGTGTGCGTGGGCCGGTACAGGTGCCCGAACTGGGTCTCCGCCGCGACCCGGTCGGCGTGCACATCGAGGGGGAAGGCCGCCTTGAGGAACTTCTCCCTCTCGTGCCAGTCCACCTCCGTGGCGATCTCCAGCCGCGCCGCGCCCGGCGGCAGCGTCAGCACCTGCGTGACGGACGAGGCACCGAACGTACGACGCACGCGTACGGCCCCGGCCGTGCCGCCGTCGACCGCCGTCACCTCATCGGCCTCGGTCAGGTCCGTCACCGTGTTGCGGTAGAACTCGTCCACGTCCCAGGCGTCCCACATCGTCGGGAAGTCCTGGTGCAGCTGGAGCAGGTTGGCCGCCTTGCCCGGGGCGAGGGTCTCCCGCGCGGCCCGCAGGTCGTACAGCGATACCAGCAGGCCCCGGCCGTCGATCTCGGCCCGCAGCAGCCCGTTGTCCAGAACGTAGCCGCCGCCCGCGCGGGGCACGCAACCGGTGCCGTTCGGTGCCGCCGGCTCGGGCCGCGCGCCGCGTGCCGGCACGCCCGCGCGGCCGTGCGGCGCCGCGTTGAACACCAGCGTCGCGCCCGCCGCCGGGTCGCCCGCCAGCGCCCGCTGTGCGGCGCCGATCAGCTCCTCCAGCTCGGCCGCGATGCGCGCGTACCGCTCGGCCGCCTCCCGGTGCACCCACGCGATGGACGTACCCGGCAGGATGTCGTGGAACTGGTGCAGCAGCACCTCCTTCCACAGCCGGTCCAACTGCTCGTAGGGATACGGGAATCCGGCGCGCACCGCCGCCGTCGCCGACCACAGCTCCGCCTCGTACAGCAGGTGCTCGCTCCGCCGGTTGCCCTGCTTCGTACGGACCTGGCTGGTCAGCGTCGCGCGGTGCAGCTCCAGGTACAGCTCACCGGTCCACACCGGCGCGTCCGGATACTCCGCCGCCGCCTTCGCGAAGAAGTCGGCCGGCTTCTCGAACCTGACCCGGGACGAGCCCTCCAGGTCACCCAGCCTCCTGGCCCGCGCCAGCATGTCGCGGGTGGTGCCGCCGCCCCCGTCGCCCCAGCCGGTCGGCGCCAGCGACCGGGTCGCCGCGCCCTTCTCGCGGAAGTTGCGGGCCGCGTGCGCGACCTCCTTGCCCGACAGCTGCGCGTTGTAGGTGTCCATCGGCGGGAAGTGCGTGAAGACGCGGGTGCCGTTCAGGCCCTCCCACCAGAAGGTGTGGTGCGGGAAGGAGTTGGTCCGGGACCAGGAGATCTTCTGGGTCAGGAACCACTTCGCGCCCGCGTGCCGCACGAGCTGGGGGAGGGCCGCGGAGTACCCGAAGGTGTCCGGCAGCCAGACCTCCTCCGTCTCGACCCCGAACTCCTCCAGGAAGAACCGCTTGCCGTGCACGAACTGCCGGGCCAGCGCCTCGGACCCCGGCATGTTGGTGTCCGACTCCACCCACATCCCGCCCACCGGCACGAACCGGCCGTCCGCCACCGCCTTCTTCACCCGCGCGTACACCTCGGGCCGGTGCTCCTTCAGCCACGCGTACTGCTGCGCCTGCGACATCGCGTACACGAAGTCCGGCTCGTCTTCCAACAGTGCGGTCATGTTGGACGCCGTACGCGCCACCTTCCGCACCGTCTCGCGCAGCGGCCACAGCCACGCCGAGTCGATGTGCGCGTGGCCGACCGCGCTGATCCGGTGTGCCGAGGCATGGGCGGGCGCGGACAGCACCTCCGTCAACCGCTCCCGGGCGCGGGCCGCGGTCCCGCCGATGTCCTGGAGATCCACCGCGTCCAGGGCCCGCTCCACCGCCCGCAGGATCTCCCAGCGGCGCGCCGTGTCCTCGCCCAGCTCGGCCATCAGCTGGCCCAGTACTTCGAGGTCGTGCGCCAGCTCCCACACGGTGTGGTCGAAGACGGCCAGATCCATCCGTGCCAGCTTGTACTGCGGCACGTCACCGGCCGTCTCCCGGTCGCCCAGCTCGGTGGGGAGGAAGGGGTGGTAGTCCAGGATGACGGGGTTGGCGGACGCCTCGATGTGCAGCTGCACGTCCTCACCGCCGCGGACGGGCGCCCCGATGCGTACCCACTGGTTGCGCGGGTTGAGGCCCTTCACGGGCGAGCCGTCCGGGCGGTAGACCAGGCCCTCGCACTGGAAGCCCGGCATGTTCTCGTCGAAGCCCAGGTCCAGCAGGGCCTCGACGGTGCGGCCCGCCCACTCCGCGGGGACGGTGCCGCCGACCGTGAACCAGCTGGTGCCCCACGGCGGGCCCCAGGGCGCGCCGGGCTCGATGGGGGTGCGCGGTGCGGCGATGCCCTCGGCGACCGGCACCGGCTCGCCGGGCGCGTGCCACACGCCGACGGTCAGCGGCACCGACTCCGGGTACACGGCGGGCCACAGGCGCTCTTCGAGCACCCGCTTCAGTCGGGCTTCGGTGGTGGTGCGGTGGTCGTGCATGGCGGTACGGCTCCTTCACGCCTCGTGGGGCTGGATCACTTCCGCGATGCCGCGGTCCTTCAAGTACGCGCTGTCCGCAGCCCGTTCGCGCCGAACGCAGGCCGGTCGCAGGCCGCGCTCCGCGAGCCGCATCCACGCCTCGAAGACCGGGCCGCCGGGGGCGCACGGGGTGCCGCTCTCGACGGCCAGCGCGAGGGTGCGCGGCGCGGCGGTACGCGGCTCCGCCCGGAATGCGCGGACGGCCTCGGCGAACGCCTCGCCGACCGGCTTGACCCGCCGGTCGTTCGTCAGCAGCCCGAGGCTGTACTCCAGCTCGGGGAAGTCGGCCAGCGCCCGGTCCACGTCGTGCGAGCACCACCACGTGATGCCCCACAGGTCCGGGCAGTCCAGCGCGGCCCGCACGGTCTCGCGCACGAACGCGGGGGCGTGCTCGGCGGGGATGTGCGGCGCGGGCGCGCCGACCTCCTGGAGCCACACCGGCCGGGCCGGGTCCTCCGCCCAGGCCTTGGACAGCTCGACGAGGTACGCGGCGTGCTGCGCGGTGGCGGTGGACTCCCGGCCGTAGCGTTGCGCCGTGCCGTTGAACACCCACGCGTGCACGGCGGTCAGCGCGCCGAGCGTGGCGGAGTGGGCCGGGGTGAACGGGTGGTCGTCGAGGTACCAGGCCGCGTCGTAGGAGGCGTGCAGATGCAGTCGGCCCGGTGCGCCGCGTTCGCAGGCGGCGAGCATCCGTTCCAGCCAGGCGGTGGCCTGCGCGGGGGTGATGCGGTCGGGGTCGGGGTGCGGGTCGCCGGAGAACTGGTTGGTCTCGTTGCCGAGCGTCATGCCGAGGAAGTTGGGCCGGTCGGCGAGGGCGGCGGCGAGTGTCTGCAGGTACGCGGCCTGCCCGTCCAGCACGTCCGGGTCGGTGAAGAGGTTCCGGCGGTGCCAGGTGGTGGTCCAGGCGGGCACGAAGTCGAAGCTGGACAGGTGGCCCTGGAGGCCGTCGACGGCGACGTCCAGGCCGCGCTCGGCGGCCGCGTCGGCGAGGGCGACCAGCTGGTCCACCGCGCGCGGGCGGATCAGGGTGCGGTTGGGCTGGAAGAGCGGCCACAACGGGAAGACGCGGATGTGGTCCAGGCCGAGCGCGGCGATGGAGTCCAGATCGCTCCGCACCTCGTCCAGGTCGAAGTCGAGCCAGTGGTGGAACCAGCCGCGGGTCGGCGTGTAGTTCACGCCGAAGCGCAAGGGGGGCATAGGCAGGGGTCCTGTTCCTTCGGTGGTGGGTCAGCCCTTGACCGCGCCCTCGCCGACGCCGCGGAAGAAGTACCGCTGGAGGCAGGCGAACATCACGATGAGCGGCGCGACCGCGATGACCGTGCCGGCCGCGACCACGCGGGGCTTGTCGGCGAAGGTGCCGTGCAGGAAGTTCAGGCCGACGGTGAGGGTGAAGTGGTCCGGGTCGGAGAGGACGATGAGCGGCCAGAGGAAGTCGTCCCAGGCACCCATGAACGCGAAGATCGCGACGACCGCGAGGGTGCCTTTCACCGACGGCAGTGCGATGCGCAGGAAGCGCTGCCAGACGTTGGCGCCGTCCACGACGGCCGCCTCCTCGACCTCGTACGGCAGCGCGCGGAACGCGTTGCGCATCAGCAGCACGTTGAGCGCGCCGACGCTGCCCGGCAGGACGACGGCCACCAGGGTGTTGTTCAGGCCCAGGTCACGCATGGTGGTGAACTGCGCGATGATGATCGACTCCAGTGGGACGAGCAGCGCGGCGACGAAGACCAGGCCGGCCGCGGTACGGCCGCGGAAGCGCAGCCTGGCCAGCGCGTAGCCGGCGAGCGAGGCGCCGACGCAGTTGGTGAGGACGTTGGCGGCGGCCACCTTCAGCGAGTTCAGCGCGTAGTCCCACACCGGAATGATGCGGGCCACCTCGGCGTAGTTGGCGAGGGTCGGGTCGTGCGGGACGAAGGAGGGCGGCGAGGGGTAGATGTTCTCGGCCGGACCCTTGAGCGAGGTGGACAGCTGCCACAGGAAGGGGCCGACGGAGATCGCCAGCACGGCGAGCATCAGCACGTAGCGCACGATCCGCTCCGTGCGGCCGACGCGGGTCACGCGGTCTTCTCCTTACGGTCGGCGCGGAGCACCAGCAGCATCAGCAGCAGGGCGATGCAGAAGATGACGAGGGAGAGCGCGGAGGCGTAGCCGACCCGGCCCGACAGTCCCGTGCCGGAGCGCTGGACGAGCATCACCAGCGTGCTGTCCTCGCCGGCCGGGCCGCCGGTCGGCCCGGCCAGCAGGTACACCTCGGAGAACACCTTGAAGGCGGCGACCGACGAAAGCGCGCCGACCAGCACCATCGTGGAGCGCACGGCGGGCACGGTGACGGTGGTGAAGCGGCGGAAGGGTCCCGCGCCGTCCACGGCCGCGGCCTCGTGCAGCTCCTTCGGCACCTGGGCCAGCGCCGCCAGATAAATGATCATGTAGTAGCCGAGGCCCTTCCACACCGTCAGGGCCATCGCGCACAGCAGCACCAGCCAGGCGTCCCCGAGGAAGGACACCGGGCCCGCGCCGACCGTCTCCAGCATGCTGTTCAGCAGCCCGCGGTCGTCCAGCATCCACACCCAGATCAGCGCCACCACGACCACGGAGGCGACCACCGGGGTGTAGAACGCGGCCCGGAAGAAGACCACGCCCTTCAGCGGCTTCTCCACCAGGAGGGCGATCAGCAGCGGCAGCAGCACCGTGGAGGGCACGACGACCACCGCGTACAGCGAACTGTTGCGCAGCGCGGTCCAGAACTGCGGGTCGTGCAGCATCTCCTCGAAGTTGCGCAGCCCCACCCACACACCGGGGGTGAGCGTGCGGGCGTCGGTGAAGGCGTGCTGCACCGTACTGAGGAACGGGTACAGGACGAAGACCGCGACCACCGCCAGCCCCGGCAGCAGGAACAGCCAGGGGCTGGCCGCGCGATGAGTCCGTACGCCTTGGGTCCGTACGCTCATGCCTCAGCCCTGCTGGAGCAGCCGGTTGCTCTGTGCGACCGCGTCGTCCAGTGCCTGTTTCGGCGACTTGTCACCCTGCAGCGCCTTGGCGACCTCGTTCTGCAGGACGGTCTTCATCTCGTCGGTCATCACCACGGGCGTGTAGTTGACCGCGCCGTCCAGCATCTTCGCCGAGGCCACCCGCACCCGGCCCTCGTCGGTGCCGTCGTCCTTCGTCCAGTACGGCTTGTCCAGCGAGCCCTTGGTGCTGGGGAAGACGGCGACCTGGTGCGCGAAGGACTCCTGGTTGCGCTGGTTGGTGACAAACCGCGCGAAGGCGATGGCCGCGGCCTTGTGCTCGCTGCGGTCGTTGATGCCCAGACCCATCACATACATGTTGGGCTTGCCGGTGTCGGCGGGCGCGTCGGTGATGCCGAGGTTCTTGTAGAGGTCCGGTGCGTTCTCCTTGAAGTTGGCCAAATCGTGCGCGCTGCCCGGATTCATGGCCACCCGCTGCTGGAGGAACTTGCGGCCCGCGCTCTCCGGAGTGGCGCTCAGCGCCTGCGAGTCCAGCCCGCCGCTCTCGAACAGCTTCTTGTACTCGGTCAGCAGCTCCACACCGCGCGGCCCGTTGTACGTGAACTTCGTCGCGTCGGCGTTCATCAGCTGCACGCCGTACCGCCCGAAGTCCTCGATCGCGGGCACCCCGGCCAGCGTGGCGACCTTCCCGCCGGAGGACTTCGCCATCTTCGCGGCGTCCGCGAAGAGCTCGTCGTACGTCTTCGGCGGCTTCGCCGGGTCCAGCCCGGCCTTCTTGAACAGCGCCTTGTTGTAGAAGAGCGGGCCGGTGTTGAGGTACCAGGGGAATGCGTACGCGCCGTCCAGCCCCGGCAGCTCGTTGCCCTGCCAGGCCTCCGGCGTGTAATCCCGTTTGGCCTGTGCGGTGACCGGCTCCTTGTCGAGGTTCATCAGCAGCCCGGCCTTGGCCAGCGGGTAGGACAGGTCGGGGGAGACGTTCACGACGTCGGGCAGGGTGCCGCCGCCGGCGTCCGCGCTGAGCTTCTCCGGGTAGTTCTCCGCCGGCTGGTCGATCCACTTCACCTTCGTGCCGGGGTGCGCCTTCTCGAACTCGTCGATGAGGCCGTTGAAGTAGTCCTTGTACTGCGCCCGCAGGTTCCAGGTCTGGAAGGTGATGTGGCCGCTGACCTTGCCGTCGGCGGCGCTGCCGGCGCCCTCGGCACCGCCACTGCCGCAGGCGCCGAGGAGCAGCGCACCCGCCAGCAGCGGTACGGCGGTACGGGCGGGTCTGGGCACAGGTGTCCCCCGGAAAGTGCGCATGGCCGCAGGGCTCCTTCGGTCGGTCCTGGGTGGGCGCACCAAAAGGTGCCCGCAGCCGCCGAGTTGCGTCAACACTTTTCGCGGGTATTTCTTTTCCTCACCCCGAAAGGCCAGGCCAGAAGCGTGAGTTCGGAACCGTTGCGCGAAGAGCTAATGCGCTTTAGTCTTTGCGCACTCAAGCGCATTAGTAGGTGCAGCGGAAGAGGGAACATGCGCCGTACGCCGGCCCGGCGGCCGACCATGAAGGACATCGCCCTGCGTGCCGGGGTGTCCGAGAGCGCGGTCTCCTTCGCGCTCAACGGCCGCCCCGGCGTCTCGCCCGTGACCCGGGAGCGCATCCGCCGGGTCGCCGAACAGCTCGGCTGGCAGCCCCGCGCCGCCGCCCGCGCGCTGTCCGGCGAGGGCTCCGCCACCGTCGGGCTCGTCCTGGCCCGGCCCGCCCGCACCCTGGGCGTCGAGTCCTTCTTCCTCCAACTGGTCTCCGGCATCCAGGAGGAGCTGTCCGAGCGCGGGCTGGGGCTGCTCTTCCAGGTGGTCGAGGGGCTGGACGCGGAGTGCGCGACCTACCGCCGCTGGTGGGCCGAGCACCGCGTGGACGGCGTCCTCGTCGTCGACCCGCGTCAGGACGACCCGCGCCCCGACCTGCTCGGCGGGCTGGGCCTGCCCGCCGTGATGATCGGCGACGCGGACCGGGCCACGGCGGACGACGAGTCGCCGGCGGTCTCCACGCTCGGCGCCGACGACGCCGGCATCATGGCGGCGATCGTCAGCCATCTCCACGCGCTCGGCCACCGCCGTATCACGCACATCGCCGGACTGCCCGAATTCGCCCACACCCAGCGCCGGATCGCCTCCCTGCGCGCCGAGGCCGCCCGGCTCGGCCTCACCGAGGCCACCTCGGTGACCACCGACTACTCCGACAGCGAGGGCGCCGCGGCCACCCGCCGGGTGCTGGACCAGCCGCAGCCGCCCACCGCCCTGATCTACGACAACGACGTGCTGGCCGTCGCCGGGCTCGCCGTCGCCCTCGAACGCGGCATCCGCGTCCCCGACCAGCTCTCCCTGGTCGCCTGGGACGACTCGGTACTGTGCCGCAGCGTGCACCCGGCGCTGACCGCCCCGCTGCGCGACACCGCCGCCTTCGGCCGGCACGCGGCGCAGGCCCTCACCGCCCTGCTGGACGGCGCCCCCGCAGGCCACACCCAGGAACCCCTGCCCCGGCTGGAGGCCCGCGGCAGCACGGGTACGGCCCCGGCCACCGCGCCGCAAGAAGGCCGTTCCGGCCCACGGCAGACATCCTGAACTCGCCGTCGGCACAGCCCTCTTGAGGCCACGTCCGTACAAGCCGTTCCCAGTCGTTCGGAGGTCAACTACCGTTGACGGAGAGCTCCGTGGTCGCCGCGGTGCGTGACCGGCCGCGGCGGTCCGTCATCAGGGAGGCCGGATGACGTTTCATTGCGAGTACGCCTGGCTCGGCGGCACCGGCGTCGCCGAACAGGTCCTCATCGAAGTGGCCGACGGCCGGATCACCCGCGTCACCGACAACACCCCGGCACCGCCCGGTGCCGTCCGACTGCCCGGACTCACCGTCCCGGGCCTGGCCAACACCCACTCCCACGTCTTCCACCGCGCCATCCGCGGCCGCGGCCAGAGCGGCGTCACCGACTTCTGGCGCTGGCGCGACGTCATGTACGGCGCCGCCGAGCACCTCGACCCCGACCGGATGTACACCCTCGCCCGCGCCACGTACGCGGAGATGGCGCTCTCCGGCATCACCGCCGTGGGCGAGTTCCACTACGTTCACCACAACCCCGACGGCACCCCCTACGACGACCCCAACGCCATGGGCCGCGCGCTCGCCCGGGCCGCCGACGACGCCGGCATCCGGCTCACCCTCCTGGACACCTGCTACCTGATGGCCGATATCGACGGCAGGCGGCTGGCGGGCGTGCAGCGGCGCTTCAGCGACGGCAGCGCCGAGGACTGGGCCCTGCGCACCCGCGCCCTGCGGGACGGCGAACGGCTGCGGATCGGCGCCGCCGTGCACAGCGTGCGCGCCGTGCCGCGCGAGGCGATGACGTTCGTCGCCGAGGACGCCCGCCGCCGCGCCGTCCCGCTCCACGTCCACCTCTCCGAGCAGCCCGCCGAGAACGCCGCCTGCCGCCAGCGGTACGGTCGCACCCCCACCCGCCTGCTGCACGAGAAGGGCGTACTGGGCGAGGGCGCGACGGCCGTGCACGCCACGCACCTGGACGGCGCCGACATCGTGCTGCTCGGCGAGTCCCGCACCGGCGTCTGCCTCTGCCCGACCACCGAACGCGACCTCGCCGACGGCATCGGCCCCGCCGAGCGGCTGGCGGCGGCCGGCACACCGCTGAGCCTCGGCACCGACGCGCACATGATGATCGACCTGTGGGAGGAGGCCCGCGCCATCGAGCTGGACGAGCGGCTGATCAGCGGTCGCCGCGGCCACTGGACCGCCGGCGAGCTGCTCACCGCCGCGACCTCCGCCGGTGCGACCGCGCTCGGCTGGGACGCCGGCCGCATCGCTCCCGGCAGACACGCCGACCTGGCCACCGTACGGCTGGACTCGCCCCGTACGGCCGGGGCGCGGGCCGGTGATCCGTTGGCCCACGCCGTCTTCGCCGGCACCGCCGCCGACGTCAGCCATGTGATCGTCGGCGGCGAGCCGGTCGTGGTGGACGGGCGCCACCTGCACGTCGAGGACGTCGGTGGCGCCCTGGACAAGGCCATCACGGCCCTGCTGGCCGGCTGAGGGGGGCCGGGCCGCTCAGCCGGTGGGGGCGCCGGGCCACTTGAACGTGGCCACGGCGCCCGCCGGCAGCTGGTACCGGAGCGACCTGCCGCTCTCGGTCACGGAGAAGGTCTGCGCCGAGCCGGTGGCGTTGAGCACGACGGAGACCCGCGAACCGTCCGGATTCTCGAAGGTCACGTTCTGCACGCCCCCGGAGCCCTGGCTGGTGGAGGCGATGCGGTGCGCGCCGCGGTCCACGAACTTGGCGACGTGGCCGAGGGTGTAGAACTCGGCGTTCCTGGTCACGGAGGAGCCGTTCACCTCCACGACGCCGTTGCAGCGGCTGCCGCAGTTCCCGAAGTGCGGCCCGCCGTTCTTGTCCAGCGCCACGTTCCACAGCACCACGGTCTCCGCTCCCGCGCGCATGCTGCGGATGACCAAATTCTCCGTCTGCCACTTCAGGGAGTCGGCGAAGGTACGCGACGGGTCGTCGCTGTCGGTGCCGGAGCACTCGGTGAAGAACACCCGCTTGCCCGCGTCCCGCACCTGCTGCTGCGCCTCGGGATTGCCGCCGTAGCAGTGGAAGGCCGCGCCCTGGACGCGGGCGAGGTCCTTCGTGCGGTCCAGGACGGTGAGCGGGAAGTCCGGCCGGTCCCAGTTGTGGTCGTAGGCGAACAGCTGGGTGGGCAGCCCTGCGGCGGTCAGCCGGCCGTCCAGGACCCGGAGGAAGTCCGCCTGCTCCTCGGCCGACATGCCCATCGAGGGGTACGTCGTCTGGAACAGCGGCTCGTTCTGGACGGTGAGGTCGTCGACGGGCACGCCGGCCGCGCCGTACGCCTTGACGGCCTTGACCAGGTAGTCGGCGTAGTCCCCGTAGTGCTCACGGGTGAGCTTGCCACCCGCCAGCTTCCCGCTGTCCTTCATCCACGCGGGCGCCGACCACGGTGTACCCATCACGCGGATGCCGGAGTTGATGCCCTTGGCCTGCTTCAGCAGCGGCAGGATCTCCGCGGTGTCCCGGTCGATCGAGAAGGACCCCTTGGTGTCCTCGTACGTGTAGTACGGCAGCCGGGCGACGAAGTCGGTGCCGCCGAGGGGCTGGCGGAGGTAGTTCAGGCCGATGCCCGTACCGTTCCGCGAGAAGAGATCGTTCATCAGGGTGGTGCGCTGCCCTTGGGGCAGCCCGGCGATCAGGTGCGCCGACGCCTCGGTGAAGGACGCGCCCGCGCCGGTGAACTCCTGGCTCTTCACCCGGGAGTCCACACTGATGTCTATCTGTTGCCTGCTGCCGTCGAAGGACACGTCGGCGGCTCTGCTGAGCTTCTTCGTGCCGTCGGCCGTGGTGATCCACACCTGGGCGCCGGTCGCGGCGGCCCGGCCGTGCCCGGGGGCGGCGTAGGCATAGCCGGCGGCGGCCATGACGAGCGCGGCTGAGACGGCCATCACCCTCCTCCACCGTGTCCCGGGCGATCTTTTTTGGGCATGCTGATGGTGCCTGTGTGCCATGATGCGGCTCCTCCGGAAGATGTGGGCCGTGTTGTGTACAGGCGGTGCAGAACCGCCCGGGCGCGTCGTGGCAGGGTTTGGCGATCCGATGTGGCGACGCGCCCGAGCGGTGCTCGTGGGGGTGTTATGCCGCGCGGCGCTCCCGGTCCCGGTGGGCGCGGACGATCTCGGCGTACCGGCGTCCGCTGTCCTTGATGGTGCGCCGCTGGGTCGCGTAGTCGACGTGGACGAGGCCGAACCGCTTGTCGTAGCCGTAGGCCCACTCGAAGTTGTCCAGCAGCGACCAGGCGAAGTACCCGGCGAGCGGCACCCCTTGGGCTACCGCGTCGGCGCAGGCGGCCAGGTGCTCCTCCAGGTAGCAGGCCCGCTCCGGGTCGTGCACCTGTCCGTCGGGGCCGACCGTGTCGGGGTAGGCGGAGCCGTTCTCGGTGACGTAGAGGCGGCGGGCGCCGTAGTCCTCGGTCATCCGCCGCAGCGTCTTCGTCAGCCCCGCCGCGTGCACCTCCCAGCCCATGCCGGTGCGGCGGGAGTCCGGCAGCTCGATCTGCCGGGCGTACGGCAGCGAGCCCCCGGGATCGTTGGCGACGACGTTGCGGAAGTAGTAGTTCAGGCCCAGCCAGTCCAGCGGCGCGGCGATGGTCTCCAGGTCCCCGGCGCGGGCCGGCGGCTCGGTGCCGTACAGCTCCACCATGTCCTGCGGGTAGCCGCGGCCGTGCAGCGGATCCATCCACCAGCGGTTGGTGTGCCCGTCGGAGCGGCGCGCGGCCGCGTGGTCGGCCTCGCTGTCACTCGCCGGCTCACAGTGCGTCAGGTTGTTGACGATGCCGACCTGCGCACCGGGCACCGCGGCCCGGATCGCCTGCACCGCGAGGCCGTGCCCGAGGTGCAGGTGGAAGGAGGCTCGGACGGCGGCCTCGATGTCGGTCAGCCCGGGCGCCATCCGCCCTTCGAGGTGGCCGATCCACGCGGAGCACAGCGGCTCGTTGAGGGTGGCCCAGTGGGTGACGCGGTCGCCGAGCCGCTCGGCGACCACCGCGGCGTACGCGGCGAAGTGCTCGGCGGTCTCCCGGGCCGGCCAGCCGCCCCGGTCCTGCAGCGCCTGCGGCAGGTCCCAGTGGTACAGCGTGACGTAGGGCGTGATGCCGGCTGCCAGGAGGCCGTCGGTGAGCCGGTCGTAGAAGTCCAGGCCCGCCTTGTTGACCGGCCCGTCACCGCCCGGCACGACGCGGGGCCAGGCCACCGAGAAGCGGTAGGCGTCCGCGCCGAGCCGCCCCATCAGTCCGATGTCTTCGCGCCAGCGGTGGTAGTGGTCGCAGGCCACATCGCCGGTGTCGCCGTTGTCGACCTTGCCGGGGGTGTGGCTGAAGGTGTCCCAGATGGACGGCGCGCGGCCGTCCTCGGCCGCCGCGCCTTCGATCTGGTACGCGGCGGTGGCCGTCCCCCACACGAAATCGTCGGGGAGCGAGTCGAGGTACGAGTCGGACACGGAGTTCCTTTCCGCGGTGGTCACTTGACGGCACCGGCCGTGAGTCCGGCGACGAGGTAGCGCTGGAGGAGCAGAAAGCCCGCGACGACGGGGACGCTGACGACGAGCGAGGCGGCCATGATCTGGTTCCAGTACACCTCGGTCTGGGTCGCGTAGCCCTGCAGGCCGATCGCGAGGGTGCGGGTGACGTCGTTGGTCATGACCGAGGCGAAGAGCACCTCGCCCCAGGCGGTCATGAAGGAGTAGATGGCGACCGCGACGATGCCGGGAACGGCGGCCGGTACGACCACCCGGACGAGCGCGCCGAGCGGCCCGCAGCCGTCGACCTGCGCCGCCTCGTCCAGGTCGCGCGGGATGGAGTCGAAGTAGCCCACCAGCATCCAGATGGACAGCGGCAGGGTGAAGGTCATGTAGGTGAGGATCAGGCCACCGCGCGAACCGTAGAGCGCGACGCCGGTGGCGTTCCCGATGTTCACGAAGATCAGGAAGAGCGGCAGCAGGAAGAGGATGCCGGGGAACATCTGCGTGGACAGCACCGTGACGGTGAACAGCCGCTTGCCCCGGAAGCGGTAGCGGCTGACCGCGTACGCCGCGAACACCGCGATCACCACCGAGCAGGCGGTCGCCGCGCCCGCCACGATCAGCGAGTTCACGAAGTACCGGCCCAGCGGCACGGTCTTCCAGATGTCCAGGTACGGCTGGAAGGTCACCGTGCTGGGGAACCACCGAAAGGCACCGGTCACGTCCTGCAGCGGCTTCAGCGAGCTGCTGAGCATCACGTACAGCGGGGTGGCCGTGAAGAGGGTCAGCAGGGTGAGCAGCACCCGCCGGGTCCAGACGAAGGACCGGGGCGGCGCGGTGGGCGACTTGCCGGCCTCAGCCATGCTCGCCCCTCCTTCCACGGCCGGTGACCAGCAGGTACGCGGCCGTCACGACGAGCAGGAAGAGCAGCAGCAGGACGGACATCGCCGAGCCCGAGCCGAAGTTCCAGGTCTCGAAGGACGCCTGGTAGATGTGGATCGAGATCAGGTCGGCCGCCTCCGGCGCCGCCTTGCCGAACAGCACGTACGGCACGTTGAAGTCGTTGAACGTCCACAGGAAGAGGACCAGTATCAGGACCTGGTTGACGGGGCGCAGGGCCGGCAGGGTGATGTGCCGGATCTGCTGCCGGATCCCGGCGCCGTCCAGCTGCGCCGCCTCGTAGGACTCCCGCGGGATGTTCTGCAGCGCGGCCGTCAGCATCAGGAAGGCGAACGGCCAGGTGCGCCAGACCGACGTCACCACCAGCGCCCAGAAGCTGTTGTCACCGACCAGCCAGAACGTGGGCGAGTCGGTGATCCCGAGCTGGTCGTGCAGTACGTGGTTCACCAGCCCGTTGTCCCGCTGGAGCAGGAAGGACCAGGTGATGACGGCGGTGTAGACGGGCAGCGCGTACGGGGTGAGGAACAGTGCGCGCAGCAGGCCGCGGCCGCGGAACCGGTCCTGCATGAGGATCGCGGCCGTCACGCCGAACAGCCAGGCCAGGCCCACGGCGAGCACGGTGAACCCGCAGGTCACCGCGAAGGAGTGCAGCAGTGCCCGGCCGACCGGGGCGTCGAAGTCGACCGCGATGCGGAAGTTGTCCAGGCCGGCCCAGGGTGCCGAGCCCCAGTTGCGGATGTACTCGTGGGTGAGCTGCTTGAAGCTCATCGCGATGCCGATGACCATCGGCACGATGTGGATGAGCAGTTCGAGGGCGAGGGCGGGGAGCAGCAGGAGGTAGGGAAGGCCGCCGCGTCGGATCCGATCGGGGAGGAAGGAGCGGCGCGGCGGCCGGTTCGGGGGAGAGGCGCCGGACGGCGACGTGCCGGCCGCCGCCGTCCCGGCCGCTTCGTGCGGTGCGGTGGTGGTCATGGCGCGGGTCTCACTTCTGCATCTGCTGCTGGGCCTTGGTCAGTGCGGCCTGCACCTCGGCGGTGCCGGTCTTCTTGCCCGCCGCGGCGTCGGCCAGCAGTTCCTTCATGGCGCCGCCGACCAGCGTCTCGAACTGCGACTCGTCCGGGACCTGCGGCAGCGGCGCCGCGCTCTTGGCCAGCACCTCGCGCTGCACGGCCTCGTCCTTGTCCCGCGGCTTGCTCCGCTGCGCCTCCAGCACCGGCGAGATCGAGCCGTACTTGGTGGTGAGGATCCGCTGTTCCTCGGTGGAGGTCATGAACTTCACGAACTTCAGGGCGCCGTCGACGTTGTCGGTGTTCTGGAAGACGCCGAGGTTGATGCCGGCCACCATGGAGTCGACGTTGCGCCGGCCGTCCGTGCCGCCGGACTGGAAGGGCACCGGCGCCACCCCGTACTCGTCGGTCTTCATCCCGTGCGCCTGCAACGAGGTGCGGGCCGCCTGCCACAGCAGCATGCCGGCCTTGCCGGTGGCGAAGTCCCGCACCGACTGGTTCTGCGCGTACTCGGCGTTGCCGGGCGCGGCGATCTTGTCGTTGGCGAGGAAGTCGATGTACTGCTTGACGGCCGCGACGTTCGCGGGCTTGTCGAAGGTGGGCTTGCCCGAGGCGTCGAAGAAGTCGGCGCCGTGCTGCTTGCCGAAGACGAAGGCGTGGTGCGCGTTCTCCACCGGGTTGCCGCCCTCCATGGCCAGCCCGTACGTGCCGTCCTTGGTGAGCTTCTTGCCGTCCGCGACAAGTTCGTCCCAGGTGGTGGGCGGCCGGGAGATGCCCGCCTCCTTGAACATCTGCTTGTTGTAGTACAGCGCGTACGTCAGCGAGTACAGCGGCACCGCGGCCGGATCCTTGCCGGCCGCGCCGGTGGCGGCCATCGGCGCCGGCGCGAAGCGGTCCTTGCCGCCGATCTTCTTGAAGTTCTTGGCGTCGAACGGCAGCAGCGCGTTGCTCTTCTGCAGCGACGAGGACCAGGTGTTGCCGAGGTTGAGCACGTCCGGGCCCTGACCGGAGGACGCAGCGGCGAGGATCCGGTCGAGGACGGTGGCCCAGGGGATGACCTCCAGATGGACCTTGATCCCGGTCTGCTGTTCGAACTTCTTCAGCTCCGGGCCGAGCACCTTCTTGTCCGCCTCCAGGCTGGACCCCTGGTTGGTCGCCCAGTAGGTCAGCTCCTTCGGACTGTCGTTGTTGGCACCGCCGCCGAGGGCGGTGCCGCCGCCGCAGCCCGTGGCCAGGGCGGCGGTCAGTGCGGTGGTGAGCGCGGCGACTGCCGCCATACGGGTTCTACGCATGGTCGTTGTGGCCCCTCCAGGAGGCGAGCATCAAAGCTCTGAACGCGGCTCCGTATTAACTTAAAGCGTGAGTTAAGTAGTGAAAGAAGGGGTCGTCAAGACACTCGGCACCGGTAAGTTGCCGGGGAAGGAGCCGAGGAAGGAAGGGAAAGGAAGGAGCCACATGCCCGAACGCCACCGCCGGACGGTCCGTGATCTGCGCCGCGGCAACCGCGCGCGACTGCTGCGCCGGCTGTACCTGGAAGGGCCGCTGAGCCGCCAGGAACTCGCCGCGCTGACCGGCCTGAGCTCGGCGTCCGTCAGCAACGTCACCGCCGAACTCCTCGCGGACGGGCTGCTGGAGGAGGCGGGCTCGGTCGACTCCGACGGCGGCCGCCCGCGCATCCTGCTGCGGGTCGCGCCGGGCGCCGGATCGCTCATCGGGGTGGACGTCGGCGAGACACGAATACGCGTGGAACTCTTCGACGTGTCGATGACCGAGCTGGCCCGCTGTGAACATCCCTTGAAGGACGACGGCCACAACGTCACCCATGTGGTCCGCCTGATAGCCGACGGGCTGAAGGCGGTGCGCGGCACCGACGTCCCGCACGGCCCGCTGCTCGGCATCGGCGTCGGCGTGCCCGGCATCGTCGCGGACGACCCGGCGCGCGGCGGCGCTGTGGTGCACGGCCAGACCGTCGGCTGGGACGCCGTCCCCCTGGAGTCCCTGCTCCGCGAAGCCGCCCAACTCGGCCACGACACACCGCTGTTCGTGTCCAACGGTGCCAAGACGCTCGGCCAGGCGGAGATGTGGTTCGGCGCCGGGCGGGGCGCCCGCGACGCCGTCATCGCCCTCATCGGCTCCGGCGTCGGCGCCAGCGTGATCACCGACGGCAGCGCGTACGGCGGCGCCGCGCACGGCGCGGGGGAGTGGGGCCACACCACCATGCAGCTGCGCGGCCGCCGCTGCCGGTGCGGCGCCCGCGGCTGCCTGGAGGCGTACGTCGGCGCCGAAGCGGTGCTCGAACGGTGGCAGGAAGCGGGCGGCACGACACCCCCGGGCGCCGGCGAAGAAGGAGCGCTGGCCGCCCTCCTCGCCGCCGACGACCCGGCCGCCGCCGAGGTCCTCGCCGAGACCGCCGAATACCTCGGCGCGGGCATCGCCGACCTGGTGAACCTCTTCAACCCCGAACGCATCGTGCTGGCCGGCTGGGCCGGCCTCCTCCTCGGCACCCGCCTGCTGCCCGCCGTACGGGAGGCCACCGCGGCCTACGCACTGCGCTACCCGGCGGCCCGCGCCACCATCGAACTCGGCCGCCTCGGCACGGACGCGGTCACCGTCGGCGCCGCCACCCTGCCGCTCAGCCGCTTCCTCGACACGGGAGGGGCCGTCAGCACCGCGGCGGCCGCACCCGCCCCACGCCCCGGCGCCGCTGTGTCCCGCGCAGTGGACCTCGGCACCTGACGGACGCACCAGCGCGCCGGCGCCCCTGCACGAAGTTTCCCGGTAACGGTACGGGTAGGGGCACGGCAGGTCAGCGCAGCACGACCGTACGGTTCCCGTTGACCATGATCCGGCTCTCGCTGTGCCACTTCACCGCGCGGGCGAGGACCTGTGCCTCGACGTCGCGGCCGAGGGCGACCAGGTTCTCGGGCCCCTGCGAGTGGTCCACGCGGACCACGTCCTGCTCGATGATGGGTCCCTCGTCGAGGTCCGGGGTGACGTAGTGCGCCGTGGCTCCGACGAGCTTGACGCCGCGGTCGTGCGCCTGGGCGTACGGCCGCGCGCCCTTGAAGCTCGGCAGGAACGAGTGGTGGATGTTGATCGCCCGGCCTTCGAGCTGCTTGCACAGGTCGTTGGAGAGGATCTGCATGTAGCGGGCGAGAACCACCAGGTCGATGTCGAGCTCGTCGACGAGCTCCAACAGCCGCGCCTCCGCCTCGGGCTTCGTCTCCCGCGTCACGGGGATGTGGTGGAACGGAATGCCGTGGCTCTCCGCCAGGGCTTCGAAGTCGCGGTGGTTGGAGACGATCGCCGGTATCTCGACGTTGAGCGCGCCGGTGCTGCGCCGGAAGAGCAGGTCGTTCAGGCAGTGGCCGAACTTCGACACCATGATCAGCGTACGGGTGGGGGTCGACGCCTCGTAGAGATTCCAGGAGATGCGGTACGCCTCCGCGACGGGCGCGAAACCGGAACGCAGATCGTCCAGCGACGTGTCCGGATCCGGCACATGGAAGCGCATACGGAGGAAGAAGCGGTCCTGCAGTCGGTCGTCGAACTGCTGACTCTCCTCGATGTTCCCGGAGTGCTGGACGACGAAGCCGGTGACGGCGTGGACGAGGCCGGAGCGGTCGGGGCACGAGACGGTGAGGACGAACTCGCGCGCGGGCTGCGGTCGAGCGGACATCGGGCCTCCAAGGAGAAGCGCAATACGCAACAGCGTGTTTGATACGCAACATGGTCCGGACGTGACGGTTCGCGGTCAAGCCCCCGTTCCGACCTCGCCCACCTGCGCGTCGGGGCGTCGCCCCGGCCGAATGCCGGTACTTCAACTCGCCTGCACAGCCCCGGCAATCACCTCTTGACAGTGCTCCGGACGGGCTGCACTGCGTGTTGCGCATTTCGATATGCGTTGCGTATAAAGCAACGCCCGGCAGGTCATGCCGATGATCCTCCGCGGCCGGTGAGGCCGACAGGGCCGGCAAAGGGGAGACGAATGAACGCCACCATCCTCGACGGGCGACGCACCGCGGCCGCCATCCGCACCGAACTCACCAGCCGCGTCGCGGCGTTGGCCGAACGCGGCGTCGTACCCGGCCTCGGCACGGTACTGGTCGGGGACGACCCCGGCAGCCACGCCTACGTCGGCGGCAAACACCGCGACTGCGCGCAGGTCGGGATCGCCTCGATCCGGCGCGAGCTGCCGGCCGACGCGACCCAGGAGCAGGTGGAGCGCGTCATCGACGAACTCAACGCCGACCCGGCGTGCACCGGCTACATCGTCCAGCTGCCCCTGCCGCGCGGGCTCGACGCCAACGCCGTACTGGAGCGGATGGACCCGGCGAAGGACGCCGACGGCCGTACCCGTTCCCAGCCGGGTCCGCCGCAAGATCGCGAAGTCAGACCGGAGTACTGAGGGCCGCCCGACCGGGCCCTCTTTTTCGGGGCGGCCCGCTCGCTTCCCCCCCCGTGATTCCACGGGCCGAGTCAAGGGTGGGCCGCAGGGCCATCGGCGCCGGCCGACCTGCCGAACCGGGGCGGTTCATTCTCCCGTCCGGGATGGGCCGTCACCGGTTGCGCCAGGTGGCGGTCGACCGTCTGCCCGGCGTCGCGGTGGCACAGAACGGTCGGGCAGGCCTTGACGGCTTGCTCCCACGGATCGCCGGGCGCCGTGTCGGCGAGGAGGCAGGGCAGTGGCCTACGACGCTCACATCTCAAGGACGGCGCGGTAGCGCGCTCGACCACGGCGAACGTGGTCGAGCGCCTCGTTGATGCGGGAGACCGGGTATGTCTCCGTGGCGGGGCGGATCCCGTGGCGCGCGGCGAAGTCAAGCATCTGCCGGGTCTCGGCGGGCGTCCCGGTGAGGCCTCCCGCGAGTTTTCTTTCGCCCGTCAGGATGCTGAGTGGGTGCACGGTGAAGCTGCTGTCGGGGACGCCGGCCACGCACAGGGTTCCCTGAGGGCGCAACGCGTTGAGGTACGTGTCCCACGGCAGATCACCCGAGACGGTGGACAGTACGAAGTGGAACGAGCCGGCCAGGTCCTCGAACCCGTCGTGGGGGGGGTGACGACCGCGTGGGCGCCGAAACGGCGGGCGTCGTCCGCCTTCTCGGCACTCCTGGAAACGGCGGTGACGTGGCAGCCCCACTTGGCCAGAAACTGGATGGCCAGGTGGCCCAGACCGCCCACACCCACGACGGCGACCCGGTCTGTGGGCCGGACGTCGTGACGCACGATGGCCGAGAAAACGGTCGCACCGGCGCACAGCAGCGGCCCTGCCTGCTCGGAGGTGATGACGTCCGGGAGCGGGTGCACATGCCGCCAGTCGCTGGCGCGGAGTTGAGTGGCGAACCCGCCGCGGTCGCCGCGGAAGACGGTTGCGTCGCCGGCCGGGCACAGGTGCTGGCGGCCGGTTATGCACCACTCGCAGGCGAAGCACGACCCCGCGTACGCGCCGATTCCCACACGCTGTCCCAGAGTGAGGCGGGAGCGGTCCACGGCGTCACCCAATGCCGTGATCACCCCGACAGCCTCATGCCCCGCTACCACCGGGAACCGTGAGATCCCGTGACTGTTGTCGATCATGCCTATATCGGTGTGGCAGACGCCGCAGTGGGTCACGGAGATGTCCACCTCAAGAGGTCCCAGCGGCTCCGGTTCGTACTGACGCACCTGCACAGGGCCACCCGCCCGCTCCACCGCATACGCGTGCACAGTCATGCAAACGATCCAATCCGATCGAGAAAACTAACCAGTTCGTTTTCATTCATACATCACCAGAGGGCGCGGGCGCGATGAAAACTAACTGGTTTGTATGATGAGGCTGTGCCGTACCCCAAGAGTGAAGACACCCGCCGCCGCCTGCTGGACGCCGCAACCACCGACTTCGCGGCCCACGGCATCGCGGGTGCCCGCGTCGACCGCATCGCGGCCGCCGCAGGGATCAACAAAGCTCGGTTGTACGCCTACTTCGGTGACAAGCTCGGCCTCTTCGACGCCGTCTTCCGCGCCCACTCCCAAACCGTCGTCGACTCGGTCCCTTTCACTGCCGACGACCTCGCCCAGTACGCCACGGGGCTCTACGAAGCCGCTCTCGCGCAACCGGAACTGATCAGGCTTGCCGCCTGGGCTCAGCTGGAGGGAGTCACGCCCACGAACACCGCGGCCGCAGCACCGGAGACGGGCGCCAAGCTACAGGCCATCACGCAGGCCCAGCGCGACGGGCGAGTCGTGTCATCGCTGCAGGCAGAGGATCTTCTCGCGCTGGTGACGTCCATGGCGCTGACTTGGTCGGATGTGGGCCCTTCCGGCACCGCGCAGGACACCTCCCCACCGGACCACGAGCGCCGAAAGCACGCCCTGGCCGAGACCGTCCGTCGCGCCTTCCACACCCGTGAAGTTTCTCCGTGATCGCGAACACTCTGCTTCTGCACTGCGTCCATGGGTGTGCTGGGTTGGTCGCCGTGAGCGAGCGCGAGCCCTGCAAGACCGACCTGCCCGACGAGTAGCGACGCGCTGGGCGAGCCGGTGAGTGGTGTCGTTCCGCCGGGATGGTCGGCCTGGTTCGCGGCGGTGTGGGATGACCAGGTCAGTGCACCGGTAACCGCCATCCGCGATCACGGTGGTACGGCCGACGGAGGCCCTCGCGCCGGACAGATCAGCGATCCGCTGCTGAACTGGTCCATCTGGCGCACACGCCGCCAGGCAACAGCCCGACGCAGCCACCACCGACGCCGGACGGCAAGCGAACCCACTGGATAGATCACGAAACCGGACTGGAGTACTAGGCGACGATCCAGTCCGCGACCTCGGCGGCCGTCATCGGCCCACTGCGGAAGCTCTCTGTCCCTCTCTTCAGGGAGACTCGACGGCGCGGTTTCCGGTGGGGGAAGCGTCGATATCGCGATGCACTTCAAAATCCTCCCGTGACTGCTTTGCGGGAACCGGCTGCTCGGGCCGTATGCGCCGCGCCGGGGGGACCACCTGTCCATGGCGGCCTCGGTCGAGGTGCGGCTGCCGTCCCCGTCCTGGTGTGCACGGTTGCAGTGACCGTTGCACCGGCCGCTGCAGCACAACGGCGTGGTGTCAGGCGCCTGTTTCGGAGGGCTCAGCAGACCCCTGTGCTTGCCCCGCGATGACCGCGGTCAGCATGCGGCCGAGCTCCCGGATCGCGCTCAAGGCCTCGTCCAGTGTGGTCATGCGGGCCGCCGCGGCTCTCAACTCCGCCGGCTCGGGCACCTGCACACCGTGCCGGACCAGCGTCTCCGTTGCGTCCACGATGAGTTCGTAGGCCAGGAACACCGCACGGTACTCGTGCTCGCCGTCCGCGTGGAACGTCTCGCTCCCGGTCATGACGCCTCCTTCAGCCGAGGGGCGATCAGGAATCGGTCGCTGCGGGAGCCGTGCACGGACTGCGCACTCCGCGGGTAGGCCGCACGAACCTGCCGCAATGCCCAGCGCATGCGGGGCGCCGCGGTCTCCGGGTGTTCCCCGTAGGCTCCGGCGAGCACAACGGCACATCCACGGGTCCCACCGTGCCGGCGGATCGCCTCCGTAACGGCTGCCGCGAGTTCCCCCTTCGTCGGGTGGGACTCCACCGTCATGCTGCTGCTGAAGAGCGCTTCGGCCCTGGCAGTGGTCAGAAGGTCGGTGGTGCTGATCATGGCGTCGGTGCTCCTCTGTCCGGTGGGAGCGCTCGGCAGCGGGTCGATCCGGCACTGCAACGAGTGCTTACGGACCTCATTGTGTGTGCCGAGGTTGCAGCACTGGCTGCACCAGCCGCTTCAGAGCATCGACCGTCCCGCGGTGGCCGGTGACGGCCCGGCCGCGCACCGGGCCCCATCGGAGCGACCTACGCGGTCCATCAGTACGACCGGCCTTCTCGTTACGGCAGCGGGCCGGCCCCGAACGAGGCCGGCCCGCTGCCGGAGAGTGGCGTGCCTACGACGTCAGGATCCTTCGTACTCGTCTTCCCGGAGTTTCGCGCGGCGGTCTTCAACGGAAGCGGTGGGTTGCGTTGCGGGCAGGGCGCTGGTCTCCGCCAGTGTGCGGCCGCGGGTCTCCTCGGCCCACAGCACCGACACCAGCCAGCCCAGCAGTGTGATGCCGGCGCCGATCAGCATGGTCACGCCGATGCCCAGTGTGCTCAGGGAGATCGGCAGCAGGTAGGTGCCCGCCGCGGCTCCGACGCGGCTGATGGAGGTGGCCACACCGCCGGCCGTCGCCCGGATGCTGGTGGGGAACAGCTCGTTGGGGTAGGTCCACTCCAGAACGGTGGGCCCGCCGGAGAAGAGGGCGTAGGCGCAGAAACACAGTACGACCACCGCGAGGGGCAGCGAGGAACCACCGCCGAGCACCACGAGCGGCAGCGCCATGAGGGCGAACGACCAGACGATGACGGGGCGCCGTCCGATCCGGTCCACCAGCCGCAGTGCCGGCAGGCAGCCGAGCACGAACACGATGCTGATCAGTGCCGAGCCGAGGTTGCTGTCGTTGCCGTCCCCCAGGCCGAAGGAGCCCAGGATGGTGGGGCCGAAGGTGTAGAGCGCGAACATCGGCGTGATCTGACACATGTAGAACAGGCCGCAGAACAGCGTCCGGCGCAGGTACCTGCCGTGAAACAGGCCGCGGAATCCGTGCTGTTGCAGCGACTGCTCGGTGGCCGAGGCGGCGAGCAGCTCCTTGGTCGGGACGGTACGGCCGAGCGCGCGTTCGATCGCCTTCTGGGCATCCTCGGTGCGGCCCTTGTTGACCAGCCACAGTGGTGATTCGGGGGTGCCGATGCGCATGAGCAGGATCAGCGCGCTCAGTACGGCGGAGGAGGCGATCATCCAGCGCCAGGTGCCGGAACCACCGATCTCGGCGAGCACGAAGCCGACGGCGTACGCGGCCGCCGCACCGATGTACCAGGCGAGGATGAGGACGCCGAGCAGCCGGCCGCGGTGCTTGTTCGGCACCCACTCGGCCAGCAGCGAGGTGGCGATCGGGTAGTCGGCTCCGATGGCGACGCCGAGGATGAAACGCAGGATGACGAACTGCCAGGTCTCGGTGGCGAAGACCGACAGGACGGAGCCGCCGACGAGCACCGCCAGGTCGATGGTGTACATCGCTTCCCGGCCGAGCCGGTCGGTGACGGCGCCGAAGCACAGACCGCCGATGAAGATGCCGACCAGGGCGGCGGCGCCGATGAGGCTCTCGTCCGCCGTGGTCAGGTGCAGTTCGTTGCTCATGCCGATCAGCGAGACGCCGATGATGCTGAGCAGGTAACCGTCGAGGAACGGGCCTCCCGCGCAGGCCCAGGTGAGTTTTCGGTGGAACGCGTTCAGAGGCGCCTCGTCGATGGCACGGATGGACATGTGACCTCCCGGGGCAGGGGACGGTGGACGGCGCGAACCGCGCGGCGCGACGCCCGTACCGCCGAGGTCGTCGGCCGACCTGAACGGCGCCGTCGCGGCCGGCGGTTCACGCGGTGAATTCGTTTCTCAAGAGGCGTCGCGTTTCGGCATACGCAACGGAACATCGAGAGCTCGTCCTCGTCAAGACTGCCTACCGGAGATCTCCCGGACCGTCACCGGCCCGTGCGCGGCACCGTGTTCACCTGCCCGAGGAAGGTTTTCGCGGGCTGTGGCGGGGGTCGATGCGCGTTGCGTAGACAGAGAGATAGTTGCGCTGTGCGCAACAGTGCAGCGAGGGGGTGGTCGGGATTTTCGTGCCTTGACACGGGTTCCGGCGCGACCGCACACTGGCATCGCGCTGTTGCGCCAACCGCAATCCGTTTCGTTATACGCACCGAGGTGTCATGATGATTCCCGCGTGCCGTCTCGAGGATCTGCCCCGAGGCGAGGCCTACCGGCTTGACATCGACCCGCCCGTCTCGGTCTTCCACACCGAGGGCGGCGAGTTCTACGCCATCGACGACACCTGCACCCACCAGGACGCCTCGCTCGCCGACGGCTGGCTGGAGGGCTGCGAGGTGGAATGCCCGCTGCACTCCTCGAAATTCGACCTCCGGACCGGCGCCGTCGACGCGCCGCCGGCCCGGCGCCCGGTACGCACGCACGAGGTCCTCGTCGCGGACGGCATGGTCTACATCGAGCTGTCCACGGCTTCCCCCAACCTGCCGCCGTGCGTCGCGGCCCGCCTCACCGCGGGAACCGTCTGAAGCAAACGGCACCGCGTGGCGTCGCGCCGCGGCCGGTCTCACCTGGATGGGCTAACCGGGGTGAGGCCGGCCGGGCGCCGCACGTCTTGGGGGAGCCGGGGTCGGCCGGTTGCCGGGACGCGCCGGGCCAGGTGACGAATTGCGGGGCCCCGGCCGCCTGCGCAGCCTGAGAGTCGGGAACGCGGCCAACGCCACCACCGCCACGGCCGAGGCCACCACGGTGTGCTGTCACCGATGAAGTGTGGTGTCACCGGCGAGGAGGGGGCGGCTGCCGCTGCGACCGGCAGGGCACCCGACCGAGGCTCGGTGATCCACGCACATGTGCAGAATCTTCGGCCACTTCGACGCCCGGGCCACGCCGCACGAACTCCGGACGGTGGCCGCGCTCCAGCGGCACGGCGGCCCCGACGCGCAGACCCGTACGTCCGGTGCCGGGTGGGCGCTGGGCGCCGACCGGCTGGCCGTGGTGGACCTGGACGGCGGTGCACAGCCCTACACCCTGGGCGAGAACATCGTGGCCGTCTTCAACGGCGAGATCTACAACCACGACGAGCTGCGCGACTTACTCACCGCTCGTGGCCACACCTTCGCCGACCGCTGCGACGGCTCGGTGATCCCGGCGTTGTACCAGGAGTTCGGCCCCGCCTTCGCCGAACACCTCGACGGCATGTTCTCGGTGGCGCTGGTCGATCTGCGCACGGAACCCACCCTCTGGCTCGTCACCGACGACGTCGGCATGAAGCCGCTGTACCACCACTGGGATGAGGCACGCGGACACCTGCACTTCTCCTCCGAACTGCCCGCCCTGCTCGCCTTCCGCGGCGTCACGGCACGCCCTTGGGAACCGGGGCTGGACGCCTATCTCGCCACCAAGACCCCCTTCGGCGAACAGACCATGTTCGAGGGCGTCCAGGTGCTGCCACCCGCCACCACCGCCCGCTTCACCCGCTCCGGCGGACTCCGCCTCGTCCGGCGCCCGGCCCCCGAGCACCCGGACGACGCCGACGTTCAGCAGGATGGGGAGGAGGCCGCCGAACGGACGCTAACACTGCTGCGCAGGGAAGTGCACCGGCTCACCCGCGCCGACGTACCGGTCTCCGCCGTCACCAGCGGCGGTCTCGACTCCGGCCTCGTCACCGCGCTGGCCGCGGAAGACCTCGCCGACCTGCACACCTTCAACATCGCCTACCGCGGCAGCTGGCCCTGCGACGAACGGGGCTACGCCCGTGAGGTCGCCGAGCACTGCGCCACCCGCCACCACCAGGTGGAGATCGATCCGGCGGGCTTCCCCGACCTGCTGCCGGACGTGGTCTGGCACCTGGGCCAGCCCAACGCCGACCCGATCACCCTCAGCACGTACGCGTTGTTCCGGGCGGTGCGCGACGCCGGCTTCACCGTGGCCCTCACCGGCGACGCGGCGGACGAACTCTTCGGCGGGTACGGCCGGATGAAGGCCGCGGTCGACGCACCGTCAGATACGGACTGGGTGCCCCCGTACGTCGAGGCCCTGGCCGCCGTACCCCGCGAGCTGCGCGCCTCGCTCTACACCGCGGACTACCGCGCGTTCGTGCGGCAGGAGGGCTCCCCGGCCGACGCCATCGCCGCGCGACTGCGCGCCGCCGGCACCGACCGGCTGCGCACCCTCACGGACTTCGAGATCGGCTCCCGGCTGCCCGCCTACCACCTGCGCCGGGTGGACCACCTGTCCATGGCGGCCTCGGTCGAGGTGCGGCTGCCGTTCTGCCAGCGCTCGGTCCTCCGCCACGCGCGGGCGCTGCCGCAGGAGTGGAAGGTGGCGGGCGGGCAGGGCAAGAAGGTGCTCTACCGGGCGGCCGCCGGCCGGTTGCCCGACTCGGTGCTCCGCCGGCCCAAGCAGCCCTTCACCCTCCCGATCGCCGCCATGCTGCGACCCGGCGCGCCGCTGATGGAGTACGCACGTGAGCTCCTCACCGGCGAACGGCTGCGCCGACGCGGTCAGTTGGACCCGCAGCGGGTGGCCCGGCTGATCGAGCGACAGGCCGAGACGCCCGACGACACCACCGCGCTCGCCATCTGGTCGTTGCTGGTGCACGAGCTGTGGCTGGAGCAGTTCTGCCCCGCCCCCACCGGGCTGCCGGACAGTGGCGGTGGTGCCGTGGGCAACCCGATGACCGCGCACATCGCGCAGGCGGAGGGCGCGCCGTGCCCGACCGTGGTGCTGGACGCCGACCGGCTGCCGCGGAACGAGGACGTACTCCGGCCGGCGCTGACCACCGTCCGCGAGTGGCTGACCGACACCGGCCGGGGACACGTGCTCAAGATGGCGCTGCTGAACCCCTCGAAGCACCCGCTCTTCGACCTGGACTACCGCTTCGTCCAGGCGCTCCCCGGTGGGCTGGACCGCTTCGACTTCCGCGGCAACTGCGGCCACTCCATCCTCGCGGCCATCGTCGCGGCGGAGGAACGCGGCTGGCTGCCCCGGCTGGCGCCGGGCGACCGGGTGCGCGTCCGCGTGCTCAACAACGGCGACCACGTGGTGTGCGAAGTGGACGAGGTACGCCGCCACAGCGGCAGCTTCACCGTGCACTTCGTCCAGGACACCCCGCTCCCGGTCACCCGGTTCCTCCTCACCGGCCACTGCACCGACCAGCTGCTGACGCGGGCCGGCGCACACGCCGCCTCCCTCGTCGCGGTCGGCAACCCCTACGTCTTCGTCGATGCCCGATCGCTCGGCCTGACCAGCAAGGAAGCGCTGTTCGCCGCGGGTGAGCACGTCTTCGGCCGGCTGCAGGACATCCGCATCGCCGCCACCGAACTCCTCGGCCTGCCCGGCGGCGGCGCCTTCCCCAAGATTGCCGCGGTGGGCGGTTACGAGACGGGCCGGCTGGCCGTCCGCGCCGTCTCCGTCCCCGGCTGGCACCCCAGCGTCGCGTTGACCGGGGCCACCTGCCTGGCCGCCGCGACCACCATCGCCGGCACCGTTCCGCACCGCCTGGCGCAGGAAGCGGGCTGCCCCCGTGGGGTGATCGAGATCGACACTCCGAGCGGTTCCACCGCCGCCACCGCGGCCGTCGTCGCGGCGGCTGGCCCGTCAGACGGTGAGGACGACGACTCCCTCACCCTCCAGTGGGTCAGCGTCAGCCGGAAGCTCGCCCACCTCACCGGCAGCGCCCGCATCACCTCACTGTGCGACTTCGACCAGGAGGACCCGGTATGCCGGCCGCTGACCGCCTGAGAGCGGGCTCGGACGGCACCGCACACAGGGCCCACGACCTCCTGGTGATCCGCGCGCGCGTGGTCACGCCGGACGGTGTGCGCCGCGCCGGCGTGGCGGTCGACGGTGGCCGCATCACCGCACTGACCGCGCCCGATGCCCGCCCCGCGGCGCACCGCGTACTGGACGCGGCGGGCCGCCACCTCCTGCCCGGTGTGATCGACTCGCACGTGCACTTCCGCACCCCCGGCCTGACCCACAAGGAGGACTGGGCACACGGCAGCCGGGCGGCGGCGGCAGGCGGCGTGACCACCGTCATCGACATGCCCAACACCCGGCCCCCGCTGACCGATCCGGGCGAGGCCGCCGCGAAGGCCGCACTCATCGAGGGCACCTCGCTGGTGGACCACCGCTTCCACTTCGGGGTGACCGAGCAGACCGTCGACCGGCTGCGCGACCTCACCCCGCAACTCGCGACCTCCGTCAAGGTGTTCATGACCGGGCACCACACCGCGCCGCACGTCATCCGCGACCCGGCGACCCTGGACCGGATCTTCGCCCTGGCCGCCGAGCGCGGTCTCCGCCTCGTCCTGCACGCGGAGGACGACGGGGTCTTCACCCTGCTCGACGCCTTCCTCACACCGCCGGACAGCTACGCGTCCTACGAGTCCCGCCGGCCGCGTACCGGGGGGATCGTGGCCGCGGCCCGCGTCATCGAGCTGGTACGCAGACACGGCACCGCGACACACGTCGTGCACGTCTCCTCCGCCGAGGAGTCCGACCTGCTGCGTGCCGCGGCCGCCGCCGCACTGCCCCTCACCCACGAAGTCACCGCGCACCACCTGTCCTTCACGGCCACCGACACCCGGCGACAGGGCGCCCGCCTCCGGCTCAGCCCCGCCCTTCGCACCGCCCATGATCAGGACCGGCTGTGGGCAGCGCTGATGGCCGGCGGCGTGGCCACGATCGGCAGCGACCACGCACCCCACACCATCGAGGAGAAGGTCCGGCCGGTGCCGGACGCACCGCCCGGACTGCCCGGCACGCAGGAACTGCTGACCGCGGTCCACACCGGAATGCGGCGCCGCCACCCCGAGCTGCCGGCCGACGAGGCGCTGCTGCGGATCGCCCGGCTGGCCTCCGCCACGCCGGCCGACCTCTTCGGCCTGGCCGGGCGCAAGGGACGCATCCTCCCGGGGCTGGACGCCGACTTCGTCCTCTTCGATGCCGAGCGCACCTGGTGCATGTCCGCCGAGCACGCCCGGTCCAAGTGCGGCTGGTCGGCGTACGAGGGGTGGACCTTCACCGGCCGCCCGGACGTCACCGTACGCCGCGGCCAGGTCATCTACGACGGCCGCGGTGCGCACCCGTGGTTCGGCGCACCCGACGGCAGCTGGCTGCCCGCCGAAGCGCCGGCCCCTGGTCCACAGGGTTGACCTATAGTGCCGCGCATGCGCACAGCCACACCCTGCGGAGCACCCGCCACCCCGGACGGCCACCGACCTCCGTACGCCCCGACCGCACCGTCCCCTCGTACCCGGTGGGCCACCGCATGACGCTCAATCAGCTGCGCGCCTTCGCCGAGGCCGAGCGGCTCGGCTCCTTCACCGCCGCGGCGGCGGCCATGGAGATCGCGCAGGCCTCCGTGTCGGAGTTGGTACGCCGCCTGGAGGAGGAACTGGACGCCGTCCTGTTCGTCCGCGGCAGCCGCCGGCTCGCCCTCACCGCGGCCGGGCGCGAGCTGCTGCCGTACGCACAGGAGACGCTGCGCGCCGCGGACGGCGGCGTGAAGGCGGTGCGGTCCCTCGGATCGCTGGGCGGCGGCACCGCCACCTTCGGCGTCCTGCGCAACGCCGACTACTACCTCCTCGCCAACCTCGCGCAGACCTTCCACGCCCGGTACCCCGCCGTCCGCGTACGCCTCGTCGGGCAGAACTCCGCCGAGACCGCCCACGCCGTCGCCGCCGGCAAGATCGAGGCGGGCCTGGTGGTGCTGCCGATCGACGACGAAGGCCTGGTCGTACGGCCGCTCATGCGGGACGAGGTCTACTACGTCACCGCGGACCCGGAGCGCGCCGCGGCGCCCGTCACCATCGAGGCCTTCGCCGCGGCACCGCTCGTGCTGTACGACGCCCACTACGGATGGGAGGACCCGACCCGGCGGCAGATCGCCGAGCGCGCCCAGCTGGCCGGCGTCCGCGTGGAACCGCTGATGGAGCTGGAGCGCGTCGAGGCGGCGCTGAAACTCGCCGCCGCCGGAGTGGGCGACACGATCGCCAGCCGCGCGGTGATCGACAGCCCGAGCCTCCCGGCCGGACTGCACACCGTGCCCTTCGCCGAGCCGCTGTACGACACGATCGCGCTGGTCAGGCGGCGCGGGCACCCGTTGTCCCGGGCCACCCGCGAGCTCGCCCGCCTCGCGGAGGACACCATCCGCGAGCTCCGCGAGGAGGTGCAGGGCTGAGCACCCCGCACACGGCACAGGACAAGCTGAGGCATAGGGCAACCCTGTGGGAGGCGCAGGAATCACTCCTCTGGTCCTATGGATGGTGTGCGCTCTACCGTCCCTGACATGCAGATCACGCACGACGAAGCCCAAGCCCTCGCCCCGTTCCAGTGGCTCAAGAAGCCGGCCGTCGACGGCCCTCCCGCGCAGCGCGACCCCAAGGTCGTCGAGCGCGTCTCGGAGATGCTCTCCACCATCGAGCGCAAGGGCCTCGACGCCGTCCGCGCCTACGCCGAGGAGCTCGACGGCTGGTCCGGGGAGCTGGAGATCGGCGCCGACGAGCTGAAGAAGTCCGGCGACGCGCTGCCGCCCGACGTCCGTACCGCGCTCGAAATGGGCTACGAGCGGACGCACCGCTTCGCCTCCGCCCAGCGTGAGCACCTGACCGACTTCGAGATAGAGCTCGCCCCGGGCGTGCGGGGCGGCCAGCGCTACGTCCCGGTCACCCGGGTCGGCGGCTACCTCCCGGCCGGCCGCTTCCCCCTGCTGGCCAGCGCCTTCATGACCGTCGGCGTCGCCAAGGCGGCCGGCGTGCCCACCGTCGTGGCGTGCACCCCGCCGTCGGGAGAGCACGGTGCGCACCCCGCAGTGCTGTACGGCGCGTACCTCTCCCAGGCCGACCGGGTCTTCGCGGTCGGCGGCGTACAGGCGCTGGGCGCGATGGCCTTCGGGCTGCTCGGCGAGGCCCCCGTCGACATGCTCGTCGGCGCCGGCAACGCCTTCGTCACCGAGGCCAAGCGGCAGCTGTTCGGCCAGGTCGGCATCGACCTGCTCGCCGGCCCTTCCGAGGTGGCCGTCCTCGCCGACGACACCGCGAACCCCGCCTGGGTCGCCGCCGACCTGCTCGGCCAGGCCGAGCACGGACCGAACTCCCCGGCCGCGCTGATCACCACGTCCGAGGAGCTGGGCCGCAAGGTCATCGCCGAGATCGACCGGCAGCTCGAAACGCTCACCACCCGGGAGATCGCCGGCGCCGCCTGGCGCGACTTCGGCTCCGTCATCGTCGTGCGCAACGCCGACGAGGCCGTCGCCGTGGCCGACGTCCTGGGCCCCGAGCACCTGGAGATCCAGACCGAGGACGACGACTTCTACCTGCGGAACCTCACCAACTACGGCTCGCTGTTCATCGGCCCCTGGAGCACGGTGGCCTACTCCGACAAGGGCATCGCCGGCACCAACCACGTCCTGCCGACCGGCAAGACGGCCCGCTACAACGCCGGGCTCTCGGTGTCCCGCTTCCTCAAGCCGCTGACCTACCAGCGCGCCGCCAAGGAGGGCACGGCAGCGCTGGCCCCGGCCGTCGAGCGGATCTCCGCATTCGAGGGCCTGGCGGCGCACGGCGCCACCGCCACCCTGCGCATCGACGAGATCGGCCGGCACTCGGGTGCCTTCGACTCCGTCCCGGAGGCCCTGCGCGAGCAGCTGTAGCCTCGTCCGCCCCGCCTCCACGGCTTCCGGGAGGCGGGGCCCGTCACACTCCCCGAGGACCACCCCATGCCACACGAGTCACCCGTCCCACCGCCCTCCGGCAGCCCCGGCGGAGCGCAGCTCACCCAGGGACTCAAGGGCCGCCAGATCACGATGATCTCGATCGGCGGTGTGATCGGAGCCGGCCTGTTCGTCGGCTCGTCCACCGCCGTCGCCACCGCGGGCCCCGCCGTCATCCTCGCGTTCCTGGCCGCCGCCGCGCTGGTGGTCCTGGTCATGCAGATGCTCGGCGAGATGGCCGTGGCCAACCCCGACACCGGCTCCTTCTCCACCTACGCCGACCGGGCCCTGGGCCGCTGGGCCGGATTTTCCATCGGCTGGCTCTACTGGTGGTTCTACGTCCTGGTCATCCCCATCGAGGCCATCGCCGCGGGTGAGGTGCTCGGCGGCATGACCGGCGTGCCCAGCTGGCTCCCCACCTTCGCGGTCATCGCCGTACTGGCGGGCACCAACCTGCTCGCCGTCCGGAACTACGGCGAGTTCGAGTACTGGTTCGCGCTGCTGAAGGTCATCGCGATCGTGGGCTTCCTCGTCCTCGGCCTCCTCGCGGTCTTCGGCGTGCTGCCCGGCTCGGGAACCAGCGGCGTGTCGAACCTCTGGAGCAACGGCGGCTTCGCGCCCAAGGGCGGCATCGCCGTGCTCGCCGCCCTGCTCACCGCGATGTTCAGCTTCCAGGGCAGCGAGATCGTCACCATCGCGGCGGCCGAGTCGGAGGACCCGAAGAAGAACATCAAGAAGGCCGTCAAGGCCGTCGTGTGGCGGCTCGGGCTCTTCTACCTCGGCTCGATCTTCCTCGTGGTCAGCCTGGTGCCGTGGAACGCCGAAGGGCTGGCCGCCGGCTCCTACCAGGCCGTCCTGGAGCGCATGAACGTCCCGGGCGCACGCCAGATCATGGACGTGGTGGTCGTCATCGCGGTGTGCAGCTGCCTGAACTCGGCCATCTACACCGCCTCCCGCATGGCCTTCTCCCTCGCGCGGCGCAAGGACGCACCGACGGCCTTCGCGGTCGTCTCGCGCGGTGGCGTGCCCCGCAACGCGGTCGCCGCGTCCACCGTCGTCGGCATCGTCGCGGTCCTCGCCAACTACCTGATGCCGCAGGTCTTCACGTACCTGCTGGCGTCCAGCGGAGCGATCGCGCTGATGATGTACCTGGTCATCGCGGTCACCCAGTACGCCACCCGGCGCCGCCGGCAGGAACCCGCCGAAGTGCGGATGTGGCTCTTCCCGTACCTCACCGTGGCGACGATCGTCTTCATCGCGGGCGTGCTGGTCCTGATGGCGATCCTGCCCGGACACCGCCTCGAACTCTGGCTTACGTTCGGCCTGGCCGCGGTCCTCGTCACCGTGGGCCTGCGGCTCCAGCGCAAGTACGGCAGCGGCTCCGGCACCGGCCACTCCGCCGGTACGCAATCGCCGGCCCGCTCCGACGGTACGGAGCCACCGGACGCCGGCGCCCGCGGCCCGGCCGCCCGGCGCGAGAGCGCACCGCAACGCTGACCGGCGATCCGGCGAGCGGGTGGGTCAGTGCAGGCGCGCGTGTGTGGCCCGGGGTACGAATTCGGTCGGCAGGACGAGGCGTTCGCCGGCCGGATCGGCCTCCCCGGTGATCCGGCGCACCAGCAGACGGGCTGCCTGGCGGGCCAGTTCCCGCAGGTCGTGGCGGACGGTGGTCAGACGGAACACCTCCCAGTCGGCCATCGGCAGGTCGTCGAAGCCGATCACCGTCAGGTCGTCCGGCACCCGCAGCCCGGCCGCGATGGCCGCGTTCAGCGCGCCGATGGCGACCACGTCGTTGCCGCAGAAGACGGCGGTGGGCGGCTCGTCGGCGGCCAGCAGCCGGGGGAGCGCGTCGTACCCCGTCGCGTACTCGAAGGCACCGCGGACGACCCGGCTGTCCGGCAGGCCGATGCCCGCCTCGGCCAGCGCCAGGCGGAAGCCGAGCTCGCGGTCCCGGCCGGTGGTCGTGTTGGGCGAGCCGAAGATGCCGGCGATGCGGCGGTGCCCCAGCTCGGCGAGTACCCCGGCCACCAGCCGGCCGCCGCCTTCGTTGTCCACGACGGACGCGTAGTCGCCCGGCTGCCCGGTGTCGCGGTTGAGGAACACGTAGGGGATGTCGCGGCGGTCCAGCTGGGCCGGCAGCCGGGACTCGGTGGTCGCGGTCGCCAGGACCACCCCGTCCAGGGACTGGTCCAGGAGCTTCTCGCCCGCCACCGCCTCGTCGGACCGCTCGGTGATCAGCATCATGCGGTAGCCGAGGGCCTGGAGCTCGTCGTGCAGCGGGGCGACGACGTGCGGGTAGAACGGGTTCGTCAGGTCGGTGACGATGACCCCGACGCGGCGCGTGGCGCGGGTGGACAGGGTCCGTCCGGCCTCGCTGGGGAAGTAGTTCAGCGCCTGCGCCGCCTGCCGGACCTTCTCGCGGGTGGCCGCCGACACCCGGTGGTCGTCACGGAGCGCACGGGAGACCGTGGCCTGCGAGACGCCCGCCAGCCTCGCCACATCGTGACTCGTGATCGCCACCCGCACTCATCCCCTCGCCTGGTCCGCGGCACCGGCCCGTACGGCCAGGAGTATACGTATGTAGACGCCGGGGCCCGGCAGTCGGCCTCGCGTCCGTTCCTGTGCAGCATACGCCTGCAATCGATCGCCACCGACCCCTTGACAGTGCCGGATACGGAGCTGTCAGATCAATGCATACGTATTCCACGGCAATTTCCGAGAGACCTCGGGGGAATTCCGAGAGAAGGAGCGACCGTGTCCGATGTCGTCGTGACCACCGCCGAACTGGATCGCCGCACGATCCGCCGCAGCGACTTCGTCTCCTGCAACCAGGCCTTCATCGACTGCCGTACGCCCGGCTCGGACCGGAAGGAGAACTACGCGATGATCGGGCCCGGGGTCTCGCAGTCCTCCGGGCAGCACGTCAACCTCCGCCTCCCGCACGGCTTCCAGATCGGCGCGGCGGCCATGCCGAACGGCGTCACCAACAACCTCCACCTGCACTACACCGCCGAGGTGTTCATCTGCACCGAGGGCGAATACCTGCTGCGTTGGGGCGCCGACGGCGACGAGGGCGAGCTGACCCTCAAGGCCGGCGACGTGGCCTCGATCCCCACCTGGATCTTCCGCGGCTTCACCAACACCGGACCGGACGACGGCTGGATGTTCACCGTCCTCGGCATGGACAACACCGGCGGCATCATCTGGGGCCCCTCGGTGCTGCGCGAAGCGGAGGGCCACGGCCTGTACCTCACGGCTGACAACAAGCTCATCGACACGGTCGCCGGCGACGAGGTGCCCGCCGACACCGAGCTGACCCAGCCGATGGCGCAGGAGTACATCGACCGGCTGCGCAGCTACAGCACCGAGCAGATGAACCGACGCGTCGCCGCGTCCGACGAACTGGTCTGGTCCGACCGCCCCTTCCTCGACAGCACGCTGCCGGGTGGCGGGGCGCGACTGAGCTGCGTCATCGGCTACGGCATGACCGAGGACCTGCACCAGGAGCCGCGGATCCACAACCCGCACGGCCACAACGCCGCCTGGCTGCGCGCCGAGCCGGGGCAGGGCGTCTCGTGGCACCGCCAGCACGAGACCCAGGCGCTGATCGTCAAGGACGGGCTCTGGGAGGTCACCCTGAACCGCACCGACCCGGTCTCGGTGCGCCTGGGGCCGCGCGACATCCTCTCCGTCCCCGAGGGCGCCTGGCGCACCCTCCGCAACGTCGGGGAGTCCGAGGGCGACGTCCTGATCGTCAACGGCGGCGACGGCCGGGTGCGTCTGGAGTGGGACGAGGAGGTCGTCAAGGCCGCGGCCGACGCCGGCCTCGGTGTCGACCACAACGGCTACGTCGCCCCGTACGCCCTGCTGCCCCGCTCCGCGCGGCGCTGATGTCCACCGCAGCTCCGGACGCGGCGCCCGGCCCGCTGCCGCTGGTGGTGGTCCCCGGCATGCTGTGCGACCACGACCTCTGGTCCGGCGTGGCGTTCCCCGCACACCACCGGGTCCGGCAGGTCGCGCTGACCCGGCCCGACATCGGCCGGCAGGCCGACGACGTCCTGTCGGCGGTCCCCGGCCCCTTCGTCCTCGTGGGGCTCAGCCTCGGGGCGATCGTCGGCTTCGAGGTACTGCGCCGAGCGCCCGGACGGGTCGCGGGGTTCTGCGCGATGTCGACCAACGCGGGGGCGCCGCGCCCGGAGCAGTACGCCGCCTGGCGCGCCATGGACGGGCTGATCGCCGAGGGCCGCTTCGAGGAGGTCGTGGAGCGGACCCTGCCCGGCATGTTCGATGTGCCCGACCCGCCACGCGAACCGGCCCGCCGCTACCGGGACATGGCCCGCAGGGTCGGCCCGGTCGCCGCCCGCGCCCAGCTCGCCGCCCAGGCGACCCGCACCGACGCGCAGGACACACTGCGCACCGTCCGCTGCCCCGTGACCGTCCTGTACGGCACGCGGGACGCGTTGTGCCCGCCGGACTTCCACCGTGCGATCGCCGACGCCGTACCGCACGCCCGGCTGACCGAGGTCCCCGGCGCCGGCCACCTGCTCCCCGTTCAGGAACCGGGGCCCGTCGCCACCGCGGTACGCGACCTGGTCGCGGCGGCGGAGGAAACGCGCGCGACGCCGCGTACGCGTCCACCCCTCACCTGAACACCCACTCACCCCCGCCCGAACTCTCTCACCACCGCTCGTCCGCTCCCACCCCCTCCCACACCCTTCCACCCCCTCCGGCACCCTTCCGAGGAGAGTCACCATGCTGCGATGTCCACCACCCCCCGAACTCGTCGATGCGACGCGCGTCGGCAGCGCGGAGCCCGGCAACGGTCGCCCGACACGGGACACCGGAGGTGCCGTATGACGGGCGGAACGGCGCCGCTGGCCGGGCGTACCGCACTCGTCAGCGGCGGGGGCAGCGGGCTGGGAGCCGCCATCACCAGCGCCCTGCTGACGGACGGCGCACGGGTCGTGATCACCGGCCGCAACGAACGCAACCTGAAGGAGACGGCAACGCGGCTCGGCCCCGGCGTCTCCCACCGCGTCTGCGACGTGTCCGACCCGGCCGAGGTGACCGCGCTCGCCGACAGCCTCGCCGGTGAGGAGATCTCCGTTCTCGTCAACAACGCCGGCATCGCGGGACCGGTGGCCCCGCTGACCGACATCACGGCGGACGACTGGGACGAGGTCTTCGCCGTGAACGTCCGCGGTGTGTTCCTGATGTGCCAGGCCTTCCTGCCCGCCATGACGGCGCGCGGCGCGGGCGACGTCATCAACATCGCTTCGGTGTCGGGGAAGCGGCCGTTGCTGCGCCGCACCCCCTACTGCGCGTCCAAGATGGCGGTCATCGGCCTCACCACCACACTGGCGGGCGAGGTGGGACCGCTGGGCGTCACGGTGAACTCGCTCTCGCCCGGCCCGGTGTCCGGCCCGCGGATGGCACGCAACTTCCGCCTGGAGGCGGAGCGCACCGGCAGCAGCTACGAGGAGGCGGAAGCGGCCTTCGTGTCCCGGTCGGCGCTCGGCCGGATGGTCACCGAGGAAGAGGTGGGGGCCGCCGTGACGGCGATGCTGCGCATGCCGGGCCTGTGCGGCGCCGACATCGACCTCTCCGCGGGGATGGTGGCGCGATGACGGGCGCGACGGAGGGGCGCCCGGCACCGCCGGCGCGACGCTCCCTCAAGCAGCGGCTGGCCGCGGGGGAACGGCTCCACGGTGCGTTGCTCCGATTGCCGTCGGAGACGCTGGTGGAGATGGCGGGGGTGGCCGGCCTGGACTACGTGGTCATCGACTGCGAGCACGGCCCGGCCGACACGACGGCGCTGCAGCACCATCTGACCGCGGCCGCAGCGCAGGGCATCGACGTACTGGTCCGGGTCGGTTCCGCCGAGCCCGCGCTCGCCCTGCGCTGCCTGGACCTGGGCGCTGCCGGCATCATCCATCCGCACATCGACAGCGCGGCGGACGCGCGGCGGGCGGTGGCGGGGGACCGCTATCCACCGCTGGGGGAGCGGGGCTTCGCCACGTACAGCAGGGCGGGCCGATTCGGCACGGTCACCGCGGCCGAGCACCTGGCCGCCGCGGAGGAGACCCTGGTCGTGGCGATGATCGAGACGGCGCGGGCGTGCGCCGCGGCCCCGGAGATCGTCGCGACGGACGGCATCGACGCAATCCTGGTCGGCCCGGCCGACCTCGCCGTGGACTGCGGGTTCCCGCCGAAGGAGACCCTCGACGGGCTCATCGCCGCGACGTACCGGGCGGCGCACGACGCCGGCCGTGCGGTCATGTCCATCGTGCCCGGCACGGCCGCTGCCCGGGCCGCCGAGCGGGCCGGTGCCCAGCTGGTGCTCTACAACACGGCACAGGTCCTGATGGACGCCTTCCGGACGCTCGCCGCGCCGCGTACCGGGACACCCGGTACGCACGACGGCTGACCGCGTGCCACCTCTTGACGCCCCCCACCGCCCTCTCTAGGGTCGGCGCATCGCCGTGTTGTTCATACGTATGCATAGCACGCGCCCTCGTCGCACCCCTCGTGAATTCCCCGTGAAACCCCTCTGACTCCCGCACCGCGCGAACGGAGAAGCCATGTCCGCTGTAGCGCCACCCACAGCCGCTGCCCCCACGGAGGCCGCCGACCCCGAGAAGCGCAAGGCGATACGCCGGGCCATCGGCGCGGGCAGTATCGGCAATTTCGTGGAACAGTTCGACTACGGGCTCTACGGCTACCTGGCCCCGATACTCGCCCCGGCCTTCTTCCCCGCGAGTAACCCCACCGCCGCGGTGCTCAGCACCTACGGCATCATCGCGATCGCGTGCCTGTTCCGCCCCCTCGGCGGCACCCTCGTCGGCCGCTGGGGCGACCGGCTGGGCCGCAAGAAGACGCTGCTGTGGACCATCGTGGTCATGGGCGTGTCCACCGCCCTGATCGGTGCGCTGCCGACGTACCACCGGATCGGGCTCGTCGCACCGCTGCTCCTGCTGGTGATCCGCATCATCCAGGGCATGGTCTCCGGCGGGGAGTACGTGGGAGCGGTGGCCTTCGTCGTGGAGTGGGCCGAGCCGCGCCGGCGCGCCTACTACGCGTCGTACGCCTCGAACAGCTGCTTCCTCGGCATCCTCGCGGGTGCCGGTACCGCGGCGCTGACCAGCGCGGTGTTCCAGGGGGAGGCGCTCGACTCCTACGGCTGGCGGATCCCGTTCCTGCTCGCCCTGCCGCTCAGCGCGGTCGGCGTCTGGCTGCGGAAGCGCATCGAGGAGACGCCGGAGTTCGTCCGCGCCACCGAGGACGGCACCCAGGTCGTCAAGGCGCCGATCCGTGAGGCGCTCCGGTCCCAGCTGCGGCCGATCCTCGTCTACTGCGGCGTATCGATCATGCTGGCGATCCTCTCCTACAGCTGGGTCACCTTCTATCCCGAGTACCTGACGGGGACGCTGGGCCTGCCCCGGTGGATGGCCCTGGCGTCCAACGCGATCTCGGTCGCGGTCCTGATGCCGCTGCTGCCGCTGGCCGGCAAGCTCTCGGACCGGATCGGCCGCAAACCGATGCTGATCACGGGTGCCGTCGCCTGTATCGTGCTGGTCCCGCTCGCCTTCCACGTCGGCGAACAGGCCACTTTCGGCGCCGCGGTCGCGAGTCAACTCATCTACATCGTCCCGGAGTTCTTCCTGACCGGCATCGTGACGGTCTGCCTCGCGGAACTCTTCGCCACCCGCACCCGGTTCAGTGCCGGTGCGATGGCGTACAACGCCTCGTTCTCCATCTTCATGGGCATCACGCCCTTCGTGGCGACGCTCCTGGTCTCCTCCTTCGGCACGATCTACGCCGTGTGGGTCTACCTCGCCGCGGCGGCACTCCTGGCCCTCGTCGTGGTGAGCGCCTTCATGACGGAGACGTACCGGAGCCATCTGGGCGCGGACAAGTTCAGGGCGTGATGCCCATGGAGGCGGGCTGAGCGCCGCCGTCCGCCACCTCCGGCCAACCCTCTCTGCATACGCATTCATCGATGCGGTAGCACCCGAAAGGAAAACACCATGGCACTCGACCCCGTCGCCTACCTCCCCTACGAGGACCCCGACGATTTCATCCGCGAGGTCACCGACCGCATCTGGGTCGACCGCGACATCTCCTACATCGTGGACAACTACGAGCCGGACTCGATCGTCCACGCCAGCCTCGGCACCGTCGTCGGCCGCGACGGGGTGATCGAGGGCAGCACGATGCGGATGGGCAGCGCGCCCCAGCACATCGGCCAGGCCGAGGACGTGGTGTGGGAGGCCCGCGGGGACGATGCCTTCCTCAGCTCGCACCTGGTCTTCTCCGCCGACGAGTACCTCGTGAACGGTCAGCACGTCCGGGTCCGCAAGCGCACCATCCCCAACTGCCTCTACCGCAGGGGCCGGATGGTCGAGGAGTGGGTCGTCCGCGACGAACTCGCCGACTGCCTGCAGCGCGGCCTGGACCCGGACGAGGCGGCCCGCGCGCTGCGCTTCCAGGGCTGGTCCGGCTCGATGCTCGACGCGCCGCCGAAGGACGTCCTCGCCGAGGGCGTCAGCGGGCCGCGCCCGGACGACTACCGGCCCGAGTGCGAGATGGTCCTCGAATTCATCGACGAGGTCTGGACCCAGCGCCGGCTGCAGAAGGTCAACGACTTCATGGCGCGGGACCTCTTCCTGCACACCATCGGCGACCAGACCGTCATCCGCCCCGAGCGCTACCAGCGTGATCTGCTGGCCACCGTCGGGCCGTTCCCCGACGCGCGCTTCGAAGTACGGGACATCCAGACCAACTACGCCGAGCGCTACGCGGGCCTGCGGATCGCCGTGCTCTGGACCATGCAGGGCACCTACCGCGGCAACCCCACCTTCGGCCCGCTGACGGACAAGCCGGTCACCGTGCTCGGCGCCTCCCACTTCCTGATCCAGGGCGGCCGGATCGTGAAGGAGGTCCGGGTCTACGACGAGATCGCGCTCCGGGCGCAGATCAACAGCACCCGCGGCGACGGCCCGGCCGTCGACGCCAACATTTACTGAGCCGACATCTACTGAGCACCCAGCTCGTCCGGCAAGACGCGGGAGGGCCCGAACTCCCAGGAGGCCGGGCCCTCCCGCGTCCGCGGCCGCCACCGTGCCGCGCCGCCGGCGCACGCCGCGGACGGCGTCACGGTACGTCCGCGCCCCGGTCGTCGCAGAGGCCGTTCTCCCAGCACCAGGCGGCGATCTCGACGCGGTTGCGGGCGGCGAGCTTGCGCTGGACGTTGCCGAGGTGCGTCTTCACGGTGGAGAGGGTCACGTACAGCTCGGTGGCGATCTCGTCGTTGGTACGGCCGCGGGCGACCAGCCGTACGACGTCCAACTCCCGCTCCGTCAGCGGCTCGGACGGCGCGGCGGTCCGGGACGCGGGGCCGGCGGCGGGGTGGTTCCTGGCCGGGGGCCGCTCCGGCGGCGCCATGTGCCGGAGCAGCCGCACCGTGATCGCCGGGGAGATCAGCGAGGTGCCCTTGGCCGCCGCCCGCACCGCCTCGGTGAGCAGGGCGGGGGAGCCGTCCTTGAGCAGGAAGCCGCAGGCGCCGTTGCGCAGCGCCCGGTACACGTACGCGTCGAGGTCGAAGGTGGTGGCGATGAGGACGTGCAGGGGATCGCGGACGTCCGGGCCCGCCAGGTGCCGGGTGGCTTCCAGGCCGTCGAGCTCCGGCATGCGGATGTCGAGGAGGCAGACGTCCGGGCGGAGCGAGCGGGCCAGCTCGACCGCGGTGGCCCCGTCGGCGGCCTCCGCCACGACCTGCATGTCCGGCTGGGAATCCAGGATCATGCGGTAGGCGGACCGGATCATCTCCTGGTCGTCGGCAATGAGCACCCGGATCGTCATACGTCCATGATGGCAGCCGCGGCCGGCGGCGCTCCCGCCCGCCTCGCGGCCGCGGGGCCGGCTAGCGCCGCTCCGTACGCAGCGGCAGGTCGGCGGCCACCCGCCAGCCGCCGGCCGCCCCCGGCCCGGCGGTGAAGCGCCCGCCGGCCCCCTCGATCCGCTCCGCCAGGCCGAGCAGGCCGTAACCGCCGTCGCCCCGCGCGCGCAGCCCCGCCCTGGCCACCCGGCCGTCGTCGGCCACGGTGGCCTCCAGCCGGCCCGCGTCATCGGGGCGCAGCCGTACGTCGACGGTGACGCGGCCGACGTCGACGCCGTGCTTGCGGATGTTGGTCAGGCTCTCCCGCACCAGCCCGTGCACCGCCGTGGTGAGCTCGGGCGGCAGCGGACGGTCCGTCAGCCGCGGATCGAGCGTCAGCTCCGCCGGCGGGCCGGTCCGGGCGAAGTCCGCGATCAGCGGGCGGATCCGGTCGAGGGTGGAGCCGGGCCGGGTGGCGGCCGGATCCGCCGCGGTGCGCAGGACGGAGACGATGCCCCGCATCGACTCCATGGCCTCGGAGCCCGCCTCCTCGATGCGGCCGAGCATGGTGTCCAGTTCGGCGGGGGCCGGCGCGTGCCCGGAGGCGGTGGCGAACCGTACGGCCTTGGTCTGGGCGACGATCGCGGTGATGTGGTGGGCCACGAAGTCGTGCAGCTCCCGGGCGTATTCCAGGCGCTGGTCCTGCCGGTCGGCGAGCCGCTCGCGCTCCCGCAGGGTGTCGAGCACGCGCAGGTACAGGCCCAGGACGACCGCCAGCACCGCGCCGAGCAGGACGAACGGGGCGACGAAGGTGGCCGCCGTGTGCCACTCGGTGCCCGGCATCCGCAGCAGCAGGACACCGGCGGCGCACGCGGCAGCGGGGACGAGCACCATGGTGCGCAGCAGTGGCAGCAGCCGGACGGCACGGGCGGTGACCAGCAACAGTGCGCACAGCTCGGTCATGCCGGGCGTGTTCTCCGGACGGTGCGTCAGCTGTGTGGTGACCACGGTGAGGACGGCCGACGCGGTCACCGCGCCGGCCGCCACGAGCGGGAAGCGGGCCGGCCGCACGACGAGGGCCGCCACGCACAGCGCGCCGGTCGCCACGGTGGCCGCCGCGGTGGGCACGAAGCCGGTGTTCGCTCCCTCGACGACCAACAGGGCGAGAACGACGGCGGCGGCCAACAGGAGCAGGGCCTGTTGGAGTACGGAGCGGTGGCGGAACGTGCGGATCATGTCGCCGACGGTACGGCGGCGGAGCACCGGACGCCTCGGCCTTTCGGCCGACACGGACGGCACGTACGCCCCGCCGGCTCGGCAATACGGCTGATCCGCCGGCCGCCCGCCGCGCCGGATCATCGAACCGCGGGCCGCTTCCGGCCCTGCCTCCCCGCCCGCCCGCACTCGTCCGAAGGCCCCCGATGCTCCGCACCGCACTGCGCTCCTTGCGCGCCCATCGGCGCCGCTTCCTGCTGCCGGCCCTGGCGGTCCTGCTGGGCGTGGCGTTCACCTCCGGCTCGCTTCTCTACACCCAGTCCGTACGTACGGCGCTGACGCAGGCGCGGACCGCCGCACAGCCCGACGCGTCCGTGACGGTCCGGCCGGACCCCGCCGCCGACGACACCGGCAAGGCCACGGCACCGGCCCTCGACACCCGGCTGCTGAAGCGGCTGCGCTCGCTCCCGGACGCGGCCGCCGCACGCGGAACGGCGGAGGGCATCGCCTTCGTCGTCGGCCCCGACGGCGAGCTGATCGGGCCCCGCCAGGAGGCGGGCGGCGCCAACTTCGTCCCCGTACGTGGCGGCGGCGATCCGCGCTACCCGCTCACCGCGGGGCGCGGCCCCCGCGCCGCGGGCGAGATCGCCCTCGACGAGTACACCGCCCGCCGGGCCGGCCACCGCATCGGCGACGACGTACGCATCGTCGTACGCGGCCGGGCCCGCACCGAGCGGCTGGTCGGCACCGTCACCGCGCACGACCCGCGGCTGGTCTCCGGTGGCACGCTCACCCTCTTCGACACCGCCACCGCACAACGGTGGTTCGCGCCCGCCCCGGACGCCTACACCGCGCTCACCCTCACCGCACACCGCGGCGTCTCCGCGCAACGGCTCGCCCGCGCGGCCGACGCCGTACTGCCCGACGGGCTGCGCGCCGTCACCCGGCAGGCCCTGAACGCCGAGCGCGAGGCGGCGTCGGGCGGCGACGAGGACAAGCTGACCGGCATCCTGCTGAGCTTCGGCGCCATCGCGCTGCTGGTCGCCACCTTTGTCGTCGCCAACACCTTCACCATGCTCAGCGCGGCCCGCGCCCGCGAACACGCGCTGCTGCGCGCGGTCGGCGCGTCCCGCCGGTACGTGCTCCGCCTGGTCCTCACCGAGGCGCTGCTGATCGGCACCCTCGCCGCGGCCCTCGGCCACCTGCTCGGCATCGGCGTCGCGACCGTACTGGGCCGCTTCTTCGGCGCCACCGACGGTCCCGGCGCACCGCTCCAGATCCTCGCGCCCGCGCCGCTGGCCGCCGCCTTCGGGGTCGGCATCGTGGTCACCCTGCTCGCCGCCTACGTACCGGCCCGCCGCGCCGCCGCCGTGCCGCCCGTCGCGGCGCTGCGCAGCGGCGAGCCGCCCACCCCGGCCTCGCTGCGCCGCCGCCACCTGGCCGGCGCGGTCGTCACCGTACTGGGTGCGTTCCTGGTCGCCGCGGCGTCCGGCGCCGCGGACCTGGGCGCCGTCACGGTCGCCGGGGCCGTCCTGCTGCTCGGCCTGATCATCCTCACCCCCGCGGTCGCCCTCGGGGTCACCGGCCTGATCCGCCGCCCGCTGACCCGGCTCACCGGCGTCATCGGCACGCTCGCCGTCGAGAACGCCCGCCGCAACCCCCGCCGCACGGCCGCCACCGCGGCCATGCTGATGATCAGCCTCGCGCTGATCAGCGCCGTCACCGTCGCGGCGGCCTCGCTCCGCGAGGTCTCCGCCGCGAGGGCCGCGGACGCCATGGTCGCCGACCTGCGGGTGACCCCCGTCGACCACGCCGAGCTCGACGCGGGCACCGCGGCGCGGATCGCCCGGCTGAAGGACGCCGCCGCGGTCACGCCCACCGTCTCCGCGTACCTGGCACTGCCCGCCGGGGACTACCTCGACGCGACCGCCGTGGACCCCGACACGGTCGCGAAGGCCGCTCAACTCAACGTCCGCGCCGGGTCGTTGAGCAGGCTCGACCGCGGCATCGCGGTCACCCGCGAGGAGGCGCGGGCGCACGGCTGGCGCCTGGGCTCCCGGATCACCGGCACCGTCGAAGGCACCGGCCAGCGGATCGGACTGCCGGTCGTCGCGCTCTACGACGGCCCCGACGCCCTCGCCCCCGCCCTCCTGTCCCGCAACGCCCTGCGCCTCCCCGCCGACCCCTCCGTACAGGGCCCGCGTACCGAAGCCGTACTCGTCAAGGCGGCCCCCGGACGCACGGCCGCCCTCCGCGACGACATCCGCGAGACCCTGGACAATCCGGCCCTGCTCATTCAGGACCGTGCCGAGGCCGGCCGCGAGGCGGTGCGCCCGTTCGCCCCGCTCCTCGACATCGTGTACGCCCTGCTGAGCCTGGCCGTGCTGATAGGCAGCCTCGGCGTCGTCAACACCATGGCGATGGCCGTCTTCGAACGCGTCCGGGAGATCGGTACCCTGCGCGCCATCGGCTTCGAACGCGGCCGAGTAGCCGCCGTCCTACGCCTCGAATCGCTCCTGATCTCCCTGCTCGGCGCCGCACTCGGCGTGCTGTCGGGCACCGCGATCGGCCTCGCCGCCGTGGCCGGACAGGAGGGTGCCCCGTTCGTGCTCCCGTGGGGACGGCTCGCGCTGTTCTTCGCGCTCGCCGCCGCGGTCGGCGTCCTGGCCGCCACCTGGCCCGCCCGCCAGGCCGCCCGCGTACCGGTACTGCGCGCGGTCCAGACGGACACGGAGTGATCCGGACGCACACCCGGCGGCCAGGGATCGAGGTCGCGCCGGATGATCAAACAAGTAATCTGTTCGTTAGGCGCCCTTCCGAACGTCGAATGTGTTCATTAGGGTGAGCGCATGGAACGTTCGCTCCGAGCCGCCCGCGTGGCGACGTATGTCTACTTCATCCTGTGCGGCACCCTGATGGGCGCCTGGGTGGTGCACATCCCCGCGATCGAGGACCGCGTGGGCATCAGCCACGCCACGCTCGGCGGCCTGCTGGTGCTGCTCGGGCTCGGAGCCTTCATCGGCATGCAGGTGGCCGGCCGCCTGACCGACCGCCTCGGCACCCGCATCGTGGTCCCCGCCGGCGGCATCCTGTGCGGCGCGGCCCTGGTCCTGCCCGGCCTCGCCCGGGACCCGTGGACGCTGGCCGGCGCGTTGCTGGTCTTCGGGTTCTGCAACGGCTGCCTGGACGTGAGCATGAACGCCCACGCCGTGCACGTGGAGAAGGCCTACGGCCGGCCCGTCATGTCCGGCTTCCACGCCACGTTCTCCGTCGGCGGTGTCCTCGCCTCGCTCGTCGGGGCGGGCGCCGCGAGCGCCGGCCTGGACCCGGCCGCGGGCATGGCCGCGATGGGAGCCGTGGGCATCGTGATCGCCCTGGCCTCGGCCCGTGCTCTGCTGCCCGCCGCTCCCGCCGCTCCCGCCGCCGAGAGCCCCGGCTCCGGGGAGAGCAGCGAGGCGCCACCCGTCGTCGAGCCCCACCGCACCGCGGGCCGGGTCCGGCTGCTGGCCGTCCTGGCGCTGATGGTCATGCTGTGCGAGGGCGCAGCCAACGACTGGAGCGCCCTGCACATGAAGGACGTCCTGGGGGCGCCCGCCGGCACGGCCGCCTTCGCGTACGGCACCTTCGCGGCGGCCATGACCGTCGGCCGGCTGCTCGCGGACCGGTTCGTCGCCCGGTTCGGTTCCCTGGCGATCCTGCGCCACGGCGCGGCCACGGCCGCCGTCGGCATCACCCTCGTTGCGCTCGGCCCGTGGACGTGGGCCGCGTTCACCGGCTGGGCACTGTTCGGGCTGGGCCTGTCGGGCTGTGTCCCGCAGCTGTTCAGCGCGGCCGGGCACGCCGACCCCGCGGCCGCCGGCGCCAACGTCTCCCGTGTCGCCGGACTCGGCTACGTCGGCATGCTCGCCGGCCCCGCCGTCATCGGCTGGCTGACCCATCTCGTCGCGCTCGACCACGCCTTGGTCCTGCTGACCCTGCTCTGTGCGACCACCGCTGTGGGCGCCCGGGTCCTGCGCACCGGATCCGACAACATTCGCGAGAGCGAGATGGCGCGCATCGGCCACTGACCGCTCGTGCGGCACGGACCTGACCCGTGCCGCACGAGCCCTGCCCGGCCCACCGGGGCCGGGGCGGAAAACCCGCAGCCGACCGGAGGAGTCCTTGATGCCCGAGCCCCACGCCCTGCCCGCCCGCGGCCGTGTCGGGGTACTGCTGCCCCGCGATCTCCCCGTCCGTGACGTGCTGCCGTACGCACGGCGCGCCGAAGAACTGGGCTTCGAGCAGCTCTGGGTGGTGGAGGACCTCGGTTGGCGCGGCGGCATCGCACAGGCGGCCACCGTCCTGGCCGCCACCACGAAGATCACCGTCGGCGTCGGCATCCTGCCCGCCGGTGCCCGCAACGTGTGCTTCGCCGCAATGGAGTTGGCCACCCTCGCCCAGCTCCATCCCGGGCGCCTCATCGCCGGCGTCGGCCACGGCATGCCCGGCTGGATGCGTCAGGCCGGAGCCTGGCCCGCCGGTCCCCTGACGCTGATCAAGGAGTACGCCACCGCGCTGCGCCGGCTCCTGCGCGGCGAGCCCGGGCCCGCGGACGGCCGCTACGTACGCTGCGAAGGCGTCGTCCTCACCGAGACCCCCGCCACCGAGGCCGTCCCGCCGGTCGTCCTGGGCGTCCGCGGCCCCCGGTCACAGGCAGCCGCGGGCGAGGTCGCCGACGGGCTCCTCCTGGCCGAGCCCGCGGCCCCCGCCTACGTCACCGCCTCCCTGCACCGGCTGGGCCCCACGGCCGCCGGGAAGCACCCGGAGATCATCACCTACGATGCCGCCGCCGTCGACGACGACGAGGAAGCCGCCCTCACCCGCGTCCGCGCCGGGCTGGAGGCGATCGGCGAGCCGGACCGGGCCGCGCACATCGACCCCCTGCCCTTCGCCGCCGAACTGCGCGCACACCGCGCCGCCTGCCCCGACGGCCGGGAGTTCGCCCGGACCATGCCCGCCGCCTGGGTCCGTGAGCTGAGCATCGCCGGCACCCCCGATCAGGCCCGCGCGGCGATCGACGCCCGCCACGCGGCCGGCGCGACCGGCGTCGTCCTCGCCCCCGCCGGCCCCGCCGCCCCGGCATCCCTCGATGCCCTCGCCCGCGCCCTGCCCCGCCGCCCCTGACACCCACCACCGGACCTGGAGGGACCACGCCATGTCCAGCCGCCGGCCCATCGTGCTGTTCGACCTCTTCGGCGTCCTCGCATGCCACCAACGCCCGTGCTCCATGGACGAGATGGCCGCCCTGAGCGGCGCGCCCACGGACGCCTTCACCACCGCCTACTGGACCCTCCGCCGGCCCTACGACGCCGGTGAGTGGACCGCATTCCAGTACTGGACCGCCGTACTGGACTCGCTGTCACTCACCGCCGGCCCCGACACGATCGAGGTACTGCGGCTGGCCGACATCGACAGCTGGTCACGCGTCGACGACCGCATGGTCACCTACGCGCAGTCCCTGCGGGAGCGCGCCGCGGTCGCCCTGCTGTCCAACATCCCCGCCGACCATGCAGATGCTTTCCGCACCGCCCAGCCCTGGCTCCGCCACCTCGACCACGTCGCCTTCTCCGGCAAGATCAAGGCGGCCAAGCCGGACCCGGCGGCGTTCCGCCACTGCGTCGCCGCCCTGCACGCCGACCCCGCCGACTTCCTCTTCGTCGACGACCGCGCCGAGAACGTCCGCGCGGCGCAGGCCACCGGCATGAACGGACACCTCTTCACCGGGCGCGAGGAACTGGCCGCGGCCCTCGACACCTGGCTGCCGACCCCATGACCCGCACCGTCCGGCGGAGCAGTCGCAGGCCCTGGGCCCCGTCAACCGGTGGCCGGGGCCGGGCTGTTCCTCTTCCGGGCGCGGTAGGCGGCGGCCTTGATCTTGTTGCCGCAGGACTCCATGCCGCACCACTGCCGCCGCATGCCGCGCGACCGGTCGAGGTAGGTACGCGTGCACTCCGGATTGCCGCACTCCTTGAGCAGGGGGACGTCCGGACCGCTGAGCAGCTCCACCGCGTGCCGCGCCACCGTGGACAGCGCCTCCTGCGGCGTCGCCGCCGTCCACCGGCCGGAGCGGGTGAGCTGCGGCACCGCCGGGGGCACGCGGGCCGCGTCGTTCACCACGGCCAGCGCCTCGTCGTCGTAGTCCTCTTCCAGGCGCCGGGCCGTGATGAGCCGGTAGAGCGCCTCCCGTACGGTCGTCGCCGCGGTCACGTCGGCCTCCCGGCAGGGGGAGACGGCGTCGACGATGCCGGATTCCACGTACCACGCGGCCAGCCGGTCCGGTGACGGGAACATCTCGAACCGTGCGGTACGGCGCGCCCGCAGCGTGGCGGCGAAGTCGAGGGCCGGATTGCCGCAGACGAAGACGTGTTGCAGGTTCACGGTGCCAGATCCGCCGCCAGGCAGGAGAAGGACCGCCACGACCCCTCGGGGTCGTAGTTGTCGCGTGCGGGGTCCCGCGGCGCGGCCGGCCGCTCCTCGACCATGTCCTCGAACCGCACGCGCTCGGGCAGCGCACCGAACCGCGTGCGGCGCGCTGCCGAGGCGTCGCGGTCCGCAGTGTTGTGGTGCGCCGTGGTGTCGCGGTGCTCCATCAGCGGTCTCCGTTCATTCCGTGGTTCATCCGTTCGTTCCGTGATTCAGAGGTGATCGGCATCGACGACGGCCCGGGCGAAGGCCGCGGGGGCCTCCTGCGGGAGGTTGTGGCCGATGCCTTTCAAGGTGCGGTGGTCGTACGGCCCCGCGAACCGGTCCCGGTACGAGGAGCCGTCGCCCGGCGCGGTGAAGGGGTCCCGTTCGGCATCGAGGGTGACGGTGGGCACCTCGATGACCGGGCGGGTGGCGAGCTGCTTCTCCCACCGGTCGTAACGGCGCTCACCGTCCGCGAGGCTCAGCCGCCAGCGGTAGTTGTGCAGCACGATGGCGGCGTAATCGGGGTTGTCGAAGGCGGCGGCCGTGCGCGCGAACGTCGCGTCGTCGAAGTCCCAGGTGGGCGATACGGTGTTCCACACGAGCCGGGCCAGTTCGGTGCGTTTGGTCCGGTCCTCCACGGCGAGCCGCCCCCGCTCCGTGGCGAAGTAGTACTGGTACCACCACGCGTACTCCGCCGCCGGCGCCAGCGGTCGGAGGTTCGCTTCGCGGTCGGTGACGAGATAACCGCTCACCGACACCAGGGCCTTGCACCGCTCGGGCCACAGCGCCGCGATGATGTCGGCGGTCCGTGACCCCCAGTCGAAGCCGGCGAGCACGGCCTTCTCGATGGCGAGGGCGTCCATCAGCGCGATGATGTCGAGGGCGATGGCCGACTGCTGGGCGTTGCGGAACGTCCGCGCGGAGCGGAACCGCGTCGTGCCGTGCCCGCGGAGGTAGGGGACGAGGACGCGGTACCCCTTCGCCGCCAGCAGCGGGGCGACGTCGACGAAGCTGTGGATGTCGTACGGCCAGCCGTGCAGGCAGATGACCACCGGCCCGTGAGCGGGCCCCGCTTCGGCGTAACCGACGTTCAACAGCCCTGCGTCGACCTGCTTCAGCGAGGCGAAGGAGGGGTGCCCGCCGGCGCTTGCCGCGGGTGCGGTCGCCGGCCCGGCTTCCTGCGCCGTGGTGGCCGAGGCGGTCGACAGCGCGGGTGGACCGGCGAGTGAAGCGGCGGCCGCGGCGCCCGTCCCCACCCCTAAGACCTTGCTGAACGTACGCCTGTCGATCATGCGAAGCCTCCGCGCGTCGGTCACCGCTCTTGCCCTGCGCCATGACTTTCGCACCCTCCGCGTCACCGGTCAAGCCGGTGACGCAAACATGTCGTCGGCGGGACCGGTCACGAGGCCGGGAGAATGGGCCACGCCGCGTTGTCGCCGCGCGGACAGGTCCAGCAGGCGACTCCCGCCACCACTTCGGCCACAGCGGGATGCCGGTGCCCGGGGCACGGCGGATTCGGCGCGCCCCCGGTCTCCTCCAGTACCGCGTCCTGGAGTCGGTCGGCCACCAGGGCGATGGCATCGGCCGGCGGCATCGGCTGCTCGACGTGCACGCCCACCGCGGACCCGTCGGCGAACGTGATCGCCACGAGGACTCCGGTGACGGGCCCACCCGCAAGAAGCGGGCCGCTCCGGCCGTCGGCGGTCTCGCCGGCCTCGTCGGCGAAGCCCGGGCCGGTCACGGTCAGCGTATGGCCGGCCGGCGGGCCGAGTTGCGGAAGGATCGCCTCGGCCCACCCCCGAACGACCTCGCGCGTCAGCTGCACGTCCCCGCCTCCTGGTCTTGTCACTTTCTGCGGAGACGGTACGACACGCGCGAATCCACTCCGGTCAGGAGACGTCCACGTCCAGCGCCTCCCGGAGCAGTTGTACCGGGTGCCAGGCCGTGCGCTCCGTGCCGTGGAAGATCTGCTGGCGGCAGGAGACGCCGCTCGCGACGACGACCGTCTCGGCCAGGTCCAGTACCTCGTGCAGCCGTTCGTCGCCCGACGCCCGCTTCGGGTCGGGCTCGGAGAGCGCCTTCACCAGGGCGCCGGCCCGCCCCCGGGTGAGTCCGCCTCGTTCTTCGTCGCCATGTACGAGGGACACATCGCACCGGAGTCCGCCTTGCGGCACAGGCCGATGTTCAGGCAGCGGTCGGCCGCGCCGCGCATACCGTCCACCACTTCGAAGTCCAGCCGGGTACGCAGCGCGGGCGCGGACGGCAGGGCCGGGTCGCGGAGGTGGTCGGTGAGCGCGGGAGAGTCCACGATCTTCCCCGGGCTCGGCCCGTTGGCACGCGTGGGATCGCCGGTGCCGGGACTCTCCACCTTGATCACTTCGACGCCGAGGTCGGCGAGTTGCATGGTCGCGAACGGTGCGGCCATGTACGCGCCGATCTCGACGACCCGTACGCCGCAGTGGCCCCGGACGGATCACCGGCGGCTCAGCGGAACAGTGCGCCCGACACCTCCGACGCCCACTGCCACGGTGCGGTCGGGCCGCCCGGCTCGGAGTTGAAGTACTCCCAGCCGGCCACCCCGCCGAAGTCGCCGTACTTCGCGCGCAGGGCGCGCACCGTCCGGGTGAGGGACGGCAGGTCGACGTAGCCGTTGCCGTTGCCCGGGGCGGTCAGTGCGCCGGCCACCACCTTGGCGGCCGGGATCAGGCCGCGGCCGACGATCGCGTCGTAGTCGCGGGTGGCGGTCATGCTGCCCCAGCCGTTGTAGAACTGGGCGTTGAACCACGCGATGTCGCCGCCGCGGTCCCGGTACAGCCGCTCGTAGTCGAAGCCGGAGAGGTTTCCACCGCCGCTCAGCGCGCTCGCCACCGGCGCGAGCGTGATGAGGAAGTCCGGCCCGAAGTCCGCCCGCAGCGCGTCGACGACCCGCTCGATCCCGGCGAGCGACATCCGCTCCTCGACATCGAGGTCCACACCGTTCAGACCGTAAGCGCGCAGGAAATCCCGGAGTAGCGGGTAATAGGTGGCGAATTCGGTGTCCAGGCGCTGGAACGTGCCGGGCGCCGCGCCGCCGAGCATGGCGAGTACGCGTATCCCCTGCCCCTGCATCGACTTCAGGTCACGCCACATCGGCGCGAACTTCGCGGCCTGCGGCGGGTCGTCGTTCAGGTGCACCGGCGGGTACGGTCCGTTCACGTCGTTGAGGTGAACTGCCGCCACCAGTACGTGCGTTGTGCCCGTGCCGTGCTCGGTGAGGCCGAGCGGGGAGACGTACGTACCGTTCGTGTACTGCGTCTGGTAATAGACGGCGAGCCGTCGGCCCGGCGCGGCGGACGGTGCCGCCCAGGCCGGGGTCGCCGCGGTCATGGACAGTGCCATGGACGCGAGGAGTACGCCACGTCTGGTCATGTGCATCGGGTCGCTCCCTTTTTCCGGACGAACGCGGGCCGGGCCGCCGGCAATTCTGGCGAGGGAGGAATGCGGAAAGCCAGACCCCGGCGGCTACTAATGCGCTTTAGTAACCGCCGGACCGAGGCGGCTCAGAAGGGTCGGGGCGGGAGCAGTACGGCGAGTTCCTGTGCGGCGCTCGTCAGGGCGGGGCGCAGTGCCAGCAGTTCGTCGAGCGGCATGCGGAAGGCGGGGGCCGCGACCGAGAGCGCGGCGTGCGCGACGCCGTCCGGGCCGGTGATGGGGACGCCCAGCGCCCGGATGCCGGGCTCGTGCTCCTCGTCGGCGACCGCGTGCCCCTGGGCGCGTACGGCCTCGATCTCGGTACGGAACGCCGCCCGGTCGGTGATCGCGTGGGGGCCGAGCGCGGACAGTTCGACGGTCTCGACGAGTGCGTCGCGGACCTCGGGCGGCGCGAACGCGATCAGCACCTTGCCCATGGACGTGCAGTGGACCGGGCCGTGCTTGCCGGGCTCGCCGCGCACGCTCACCTGCTGCGGGCCCTCCACGTGGTGGATGTAGAGCTGCTTGTCGCCGTCCAGCACCGACATCAGGACCGCCTCCCGGCAGGTCTCGGCGAGCTTGCGCATCACGGGGAGTGCGACGCCCGCGAAGCCGTGCGCGTGCGAGACCCGCTGGCCGAGCTGGTACACCCGCAGGCCGAGCGTGTAGTGCTTCGAGCGGGCCTCGAACTCCACGAAGCCGTCCCGGGTGAGGGACTTCAGCAGCCGGTAGCAGGTGCTGGTCGGGAAGCCGGAGGTGCGGGCCAACTCGGAGAGGGTGACGCCGGCCGGGCGATCGCCGAGCAGGGTGAGGACGTGCAGGGCCTTGCCGACCATGTCGGAAGGCGGCGTGGCGGAGGGCTCGCTGGCGGACATGCCGTCAGTGTCCCACATTGTTTCTCGCATCGCGGCAAGCCTTTCTTCCATGCGGAAACAATCCGTTGACAGGCAGAAACGTGCCCGTCATTCTCTTTTCAACTTGCGGCAGCGCTTGCCGCATCGTGGCAAAAGTCTGTATCTCTTGTGCCCTTGCCGTCTCGGGAGAAAGGCCTCCTGGATGTCGACCCCGCCCCCGCCCCCGGCCGCGGCCCCCGCGTCCGCGTCCGCCGCAGCCCTCAGCCGCCGGCGCTGGACCCGGCTGATGCCCGTGGTCTTCGTGACCTACAGCTTCGCGTACCTGGAACGCTCGAACTTCTCCGTGGCCGCCGCCGGTGGCATGGCCGACGACCTGCACATCACCGGCTCGGTCTCGGCGCTGCTCGGCTCGCTGTTCTTCCTCGGCTACTTCGCCTTCCAGATCCCCGGCGCCCTCTACGCCGAGCGACGGAGCGTCAAACGGCTCATCGTGTGGTGCCTGCTGCTGTGGGGCGTGCTCGCCACCGCCCAGGGACTCATCCCCGACGTGCGCGTGCTGATGGTGGTGCGCTTCCTGCTCGGCGTCTCCGAGGCCGCCGTGCTGCCCGCGATGGTCATCCACATCACCCACTGGTTCACCTCACGCGAGCGCGGCCGCGCCAACACCTGGCTCATCCTCGGCAACCCCGCCACCGTCCTCTGGCTCACCGTCGTCTCCGGCTACCTCGTCGAATGGGTCGGCTGGCACGGCATGTTCATCGCCCAGGGCATCCCCGCACTGATCTGGGCGTTCGTCTTCCACAAGTACATCGACGACCACCCGCGCGACGCCAAGTGGCTCACCCCCGAGGAGCGCACCGCCCTCGAAGGCGCGCTCGCCGCCGAACAGCGCCGACTGCCCGCCGCCGGCGGCAGCTACCTCGCCGCGCTCCGCTCCCGCAACGTCGTCCTGCTCTCCCTCCAGTACTTCCTGTGGAGCCTCGGCGTCTACGGCTTCGTCTTCTGGCTGCCCTCCATCGTCAAGGCCGGCAGCAGCGAGGGCATCGGCCTCACCGGCCTGATCTCCGCGCTGCCCTACCTCTTCGCCTGCGCCGCGATGCTCTGGAACAGCCGCGCCTCGGACCGGGCCGGAGCGCGCGGCCGGTACATCTGGCCGTGGCTGCTGCTCGGCGCCGCCGGCTTCTACGGCTCCTACCTCCTCGGCGACGCCTTCTGGCTCTCCTACCCGCTGCTCTGCCTCGCCGCCGCCGGCATGTACGCGCCGTACGGCCCGTACTTCGCCACCATCCCCGAACTCCTGCCGCAGAAGCTCAGCGCCGCCGCCGTCGGCCTCGTCAACTCCTTCGGCGCGCTCGGCGGCTTCGCCGGCAGCTACCTGATCGGCACCCTCAACGACGTGACCGGCTCCACCGCCGCCTCGTTCCTCACCATGGCCGGCTGCCTGGTCCTCGCCGCCCTGCTGATGTTCGCGGTACGGGCACCCCGGGGCGCAGCGGCCCCCGACGACACCCCGGAGCCGCGCCCCGTCCCCACCCCGAAGGACGCCTGACAGCAGCATGCGTATCGCACGGACCGCCCTCGACGGCGTACCACTGCGCCCTGCATCCACCGGCGGACTCGCCCGCGGAGTGGCCGAGATTCTCTGCCACCTCGGTGGCGTCCTCCCGCTCGGCCCCGGCGACGTCGTCCTGACCAGGGCGCCGGGGGAGTATGGCCCGCTCCGCCCCGGCGGCCGCGCCGACGCCACCGTCACCGGCATCGGCACCCTGACCACCCCCGTCGCCACCGCGACCACCCCCGCACGCGCCGGAGGCCCCCGTTGAAGCCCACCGCCGTTCCCGCAGCCCGGCCCCGGCTCGACGTGGTGACGTTCGGCGAGGTGATGGGCATGCTCGTCGCGGCCGACGCCGGGCCCCTGGCCGACGTCACCCACTACACCCGCTCCCTGGCCGGCGCCGAGATCAACGTCGCCACCGGACTGGTCCGCCTCGGCCACACCGCGGGCTGGGTCGGCCGGGTCGGCGACGACCCGCTCGGCACCCACGCCCTGGCCGCGCTGCGCGCCGAAGGCGTGGACACCGGCCAGGTGACCGTCGACCCCGAGGCCCGCACCGGCTTCCAGCTCAAGAGCCGCGTCGCCGAGGGCGACCCGGAGGTGGTGTACTTCCGCAAGCACTCCGCCGGCAGTCGCCTCGCCCCCTCCGAAGCCGCCGACGCCTACGTACGCGGCGCCCGCCACCTGCACGTGACCGGCATCCCCGCCGCCCTGTCCGCCACGGCCCGCGCCTTCACCCACCGCGCCATGGATGCTGCGCGCGACGCCGGCAGCACCGTGTCCTTCGATCCGAACCTCCGGCCGGCGCTCTGGCCGGACCGCGCCGAGATGGTGCGGACCGTCAACGACCTCGCCGCGCGGGCGGACTGGGTACTGCCCGGCCTGAGCGAGGGCCGGCTGCTCACCGGCGCCCGGGAGCCGGCCGACGTGGCGCACCGGTACCTGGAGCGCGGCGTACGCCGTGTCGTCCTGAAGGACGGCGCCCGCGGTGCCACCCTGTACGACGCCTCGGGCGGCACCTGGACGCAGCCGGTCTTCCCGGTCCGGGCCGTGGACACCGTGGGCGCCGGCGACGGCTTCGCGGCCGGACTGATCAGCGCCCACCTGGACGGCCTCGGCCCGCAGGAGTCCCTGGCGAGGGCCGCCGCCGTGGGCGCGCTCGCCACCACCAGCCACGGCGACCGCGACGGCCTGCCCACCCGGGACCGGCTGGAGGCCTTCCTCCGCGCCCGCGCCGCCGCCTGACCCACCCGAAGTACCCGAGCACCACGAGGAGTTGGCCCCATGGCCGGACACCTGCAGATCGCCCTGGACCGGATGCCCCTGGAGCGGGCGGTCCGGATCGCCGAGGCCGTCGCGCCGCACACCGACTGGATCGAGGTCGGCACCTCCCTGATCAAACACTTCGGGATGCGGGCCGTGACGGAGGTCGCCGCGGCGGCCGGGCCGGTCCCCGTACTGGCCGACCTGAAGACCGCGGACGACGCGGTGTTCGAGTTCACTCTCGCGTACGACGCGGGCGCCGCCTCCGCGACCGTCCTCGGCACCGCCGCCGACGCCACCCTGGACGCCGCCGTACGCGTCGCCGCCGACCGCGGCACCGAGACCGTGGTCGACCTGATGCAGACCACCGAGGAGCGGCGGACGGCGCTCGCCGCCCGGCTGCCCGCCCACACCGTGCTCGCCGCGCACGTCGGCAAGGACGCCCAGCGCGCCGGCGGCAACCCCACCGACCTCCTCGGGGACTGGCGGCACGGCCGCCCGATCGCCGTTGCCGGCGGTCTCACCGCCGCCGACCTGCCGGCCTTCGCCGGCCCCGACCCCGTACGCGTCATCGTCGGCTCCGCCGTGACGGCCGCCGACGAACCGGAAGCGGCGGCCCGCGCCCTGGCCGCGGCCGCCGGCCGCTGACCCCACCCCGCCGAACCCACCACCACGCAAGGGACCACCATGACCGACCGGCCGGAACTCCCCACCACCGCAACGCTGTTGCACACCGTGCAGGACGAGATGAGCGGGGTGCTCGGCGCCGTCGACACCGCCTCGCTCGATGCGCTCGCGACCGCACTCCTGCGCGCCCGCCGCGTCTTCGTGGCCGGCGAGGGCCGCTCCGGCTTCATGGCCAAGGCCTTCGCCATGCGGCTGATGCACCTCGGCCTGCCCGTCCACGTCATCGGCGAGACCACCACCCCGGCCGTCGCCGACGGCGACACCGTCGTCGCCGTCTCCGGCTCCGGCACCACCGCCGGCACGGTGCGGGTGGCCGAACAGGCCGTCAAGGCGGGCGCCGAGGTGCATGCCGTGACCACCGCACCGGACGCGCCGCTCGGCGACCTCGCCGCCACCGTCCTGCTGCTGCCCGCCGCGACGAAGTACCGCCGCGCCGGCGAGGCCGCCAGCGTGCAGCCGCTGTCCAGCCTCTTCGACCAGGCCACCCACGTCACCCTGGACGTCGTGGCACTCCGCCTCGCGAACCTCCTGGAGGTGGACAACGACCGCGCCCGCGCGGCCCACGCCAACACCGAATGACCGGCACACCGCATGACCGGCAACACCGCATGACCGGCGACACCGTATGACCCACGGTGACGGGCGCGCACTCGCGGTGCGCGCCCGTCACCCCGTCGCCCCGTCGTGGCGGCCGTGCTCAGTCGTTGGCAGGGTTGCCCGCGGTCAGTGCCGGGTCCCGGGTCGCCACCGGGGCCAGGATCTCCTCCATGGCCTTGAGCAGGTCCGCCTCCAGCCGCACCCCGGCCGCCTCGACGTTCTCCTCGACCTGCTCGGGCCGCGAGGCACCGATGATCGCGGCGGAGACGTTGCGGTTCTGCAGCACCCACGCCACGGCCAGCTGGGCGAGCGAGAGCCCGGCGTCCTCCGCGAGCGGCCGCAGCTGCTGCACGCGCTCCAGCACCTCGTCCCGCAGGAAGCGCTGGACGAAGGTGGCACCGCCCTTCTCGTCCGTGGCCCGCGACCCGGCCGGCAACGGGGCGCCGGGCAGGTACTTGCCGGTCAGTACGCCCTGCGCGATCGGCGACCACACGATCTGGCCGATGCCCAGCTCCTCGCTCGCCGGCACCACCTCCGACTCGATCACCCGCCACAGCGCCGAGTACTGCGGCTGGTTGGAGATGAAGGGGATCTTCAGTTCGCGGGCCAGGGCATGCCCGGCGCGCAGCTGGTCGGCGGTCCACTCCGACACACCGATGTAGTGCGCCTTGCCGGAGCGGACCACGTCGGCGAAGGCCTCCATGGTCTCCTCCAGCGGTGTGGAGTGGTCGTACCGATGTGCCTGGTAGAGGTCGACGTAGTCGGTACGCAGGCGGCGCAGCGATCCGTCGATGGACTCCATGATGTGCTTGCGGCCCAGCCCCCGGTCGTTCCGGCCGGTGCCGGTCGGGAAGTAGACCTTGGTGAAGATCTCCAGCCCCTCGCGCCGCTCGCCCCGCAGCGCGGTGCCCAGCACCGATTCGGCTCGCGTCTCGGCGTAGACGTCGGCGGTGTCGAAGGTGGTGATGCCCGCGTCCAGTGCGGCACGGATACAGGCGGTGGCGGCGTCCTGTTCCACCTGCGAGCCGTGCGTGAGCCAGTTGCCGTACGCGATCTCGCTGATGGTCAGGCCACTGCGGCCCAGGCGGCGGTATTCCACGGTGTCAGCTCTCCATCCATCGGACGTGCAGTCCCTGCGGGGACCATCCTGCCCCGCTTCGCCCTTCCCATCCGGCACGCCCCGGCGACCGTGTGCCGGCACAGGAGTTTCCCGGGCCGCTGCATGACTCCGGCGTGCTGGGTACTCGGCGGACCGATCCCGGGGCAGGCGCGTGGCGCGCCGGTCTTCACGCGTGTCTGTGCTGACGCGGACCGTGTGTGCACGGTAGAAGGACGGGTAGCCGGGGCCCCGCAGCCGAAAAGAAGGAGGTCCCTTGAGTAGGAAGAACATCTTTGTCGTCGGTATGGACGAGGGAAACCTGCGGGAGCTGCAGGCCGTTCCCGATGCCGCGGAATACGCTTTTCACGGTCTGCTGACCCCCTCGGAACTGCAGGAGGGGGAGGTGTCCGTGCCGGAGCTGCTGGAAAAGGCGCACGGCATCCTGGACGCCTTCGACGGCAGCATCGACGCCATCGTGACCTACTGGGACTTTCCCGCCAGCACCCTCGTCCCGATCCTGGGCGAGCGGTACGGCACCCGGCACACCAGCCTGGAATCCATCGTCAAGTGCGAGCACAAGTACTGGAGCCGGCTGGAACAGCAGAAGGTCATCGACGAGCACCCGCGCTTCGGCCGGGTGGACCTCACCGCCGAGCACCCGGAACCGCCCGAGGGCGTACGGTTCCCGATGTGGCTCAAGCCCGCCCTCTCCTATTCCTCGGAGCTCGCCTACGGCGTCAAGAACGAGGCGGAATTTCAGGAGGCGGTCGAGAAGATCCGGCAGGGCATCAGCCGGGTGGGGCGCCCCTTCGAATACATCATGGAGCAGCTGGAGCTGCCCCCGGAAATGTCCGGCGTCGGCGGCCAGGTCTGCCTCGCCGAAGAGGCGATCCACGGAATTCAGGTGGCCGTGGAGGGCTACGTCCTCAACGGTGAGGTCACCGTTTACGGCACGCTGGACTCCATCAATTACCCGGACAGCTCCAGCTTCCTCCGCCACCAGTACCCCTCCACCCTGCCGCCGGAGGTCGTCCAGCGGCTCCGGGTCGCCAGTGAGCGGGTGATGCGGCAGATCGGCATGGAAGCCGCGACCTTCAGCATCGAGTACTTCTACGATCCGCACACCGACCGGATCAACCTGCTGGAGATCAACCCCCGGCACTCCCAGTCGCACGCCGAGATGTTCCACTACGTGCACGGCGAGCCGAACCACCACGTCATGGTGGCCCTGGCCCTCGGCAAGGATCCGCGGTGGACGCCCGGCGCCGGCGAGTACCGCATGGCCGCCAAGTGGTACTACCGCTGGTTCACGGACGCGGTGGTGAAGAACGTGCCCACCCCCGCGGAGATCGAGCACATCGAACAGGAGATCCCCGGCGTCCAGATCGAGATGGTTCCGGAAGAGGGCAGGAACCTCTCCGAGAGCCCGCAGCAGGACAGCTACAGCTGCGAGCTGGCCCACATCATCACCGGCGCCGACAGCGTGGAGGAGATGACCGAGAAGTACGACCGCTGCGTGGCGGCCCTCAACGAGCACTTCGAGGGCACCCCGCCGCCGGCGGACACCGCCGCCTGAACACACGGCCCGTCGGCGCGGCGAGCGCACCCCGGCACATCGGAAAGGAGCACGGCAGCCGCATGCAGTACGTGAGCGACCTGCCCCACGCGACCAAGCAAAAACACCACGTCGCGATCCCCATGCCCGACGGCACCCGGCTCTCCGCCCACATCTGGCGCCCCGTCACCTCCGACGGGGAACCGGTGCCGGCCGTCGTCGAGTACATCCCGTACCGCAAACGCGACCTGACCTCCGTCCGCGACTCGATCCACCACCCCTACCTCGCCGGCCACGGCTACGCGTGCGTCCGCGTCGACCTGCGCGGCACCGGCGACAGCGAGGGCGTCCTGCTGGACGAGTACCTGGAACAGGAACAGGCCGACGCCGAAGAAGTGCTCGCCTGGGTCGCCGACCAGCCCTGGTGCGACGGCACCACCGGCATGATGGGCATCTCCTGGGGCGCCTTCGCGGCGCTCCAGGTCGCCGCCCGGCAGCCCGAGAGCCTCCGCGCCATCGTCATTGCGTCCTTCACCGACGACCGGTACAGCGACGACATGCACTACATGGGCGGCACCCTGCTCTCGGACAACCTCGCCGAGGCCGGCACCATGTTCGCCTACGCCACCTGCCCGCCCGACCCCGCCGTCGTCGGCGACCGCTGGCGCGACATGTGGCACGAACGCCTGGAGTCCACCCGCCCCTGGGCCCTGGAATGGCTGCGCCACCAGCGCCGCGACGACTACTGGCGGCACGCCTCGGTCTGCGAGGACTACGACGCCGTCAAGGTGCCCGTACTGGCCTCCAGCGGCTGGGCCGACGGCTACTCCAACGCCGTCTGCCGCCTCCTCAGCAACCTCGACGTACCCCGCAGGGGACTCATCGGCCCCTGGTCGCACAAGTTCCCCCACCTCGGCGAGCCCGGCCCCGCCATCGGCTACCTCCAGGAAGTCGTGCGCTGGTGGGACCACTGGCTCAAGGGCATCGACAACGGCGCCATGGACGGCCCCATGCTCCGCACCTGGATGCAGGACAGCATGCCGCCCTCCACCTCCTACGAGGAGCGCCCCGGCCGCTGGGTCGGCGAACCCACCTGGCCCTCCCCGCGCATCGAGCGGGCCGTGCACCCCCTCACCCGGCACCGCATCTGCCCGCGCGACGACACCTGGGCCGAGGACGGCACCCGGGACGAAACCCGCGACGACGCCGCGCGCGGCGACGCACTGACCGTCGAATCCCCGCTGTCCGTAGGCCAGTTCGCCGGCAAGTGGGCCTCCTACAACGCGCCCCCGGACCTGCCCTACGACCAGCGCGAGGAGGACGGCGGCTCGCTGGTCTTCGACAGCCCGCCACTCACCGAGCCCCTGGAACTCCTCGGCACCGCCACGGTCGAGCTGGAGGTCTCCGTCTCCGAGCCGGTCGCCATGGTCGCCGCCCGGCTCTCCGACGTCGCCCCCGACGGCAGCGCCACCCGCGTCACCTACGGCCTGCTCAACCTCACCCGGCGGGACGGCACCGGCGTGCCCCAGACCCTCGAACCCGGCCGCCGCTACCGTGCCACCGTGCAGCTCAACTGCACCGCACAGGCCTTCCCTGCCGGCCACCGCCTGCGGCTCTCCCTCTCCACTTCCTACTGGCCGCTGGCCTGGCCGCCGCCCCGCCCCGTCCGGCTCAGCGTCTACGAAGGCACCAGCGCCCTCGCCCTGCCGGTACGCCCCAACGACGCACCCGACGACGTGCCCGAGCCCGCCTTCGGCGAACCCGAAGGCACCGCACCGCTGGCCACCACCCAGCTGCTCCCCGCCGAACAGCGCTGGGACGTCAAACGCGACCTGGTCAACTACCACAACGCACTGGAGATCGTGAAGGACGCCGGCCTCGTCCACTACGAGGAAGCAGACATCGACGTCGGCCGCCGCGCCTACGAGAAGTACACCTCCGTCGCCGACGACTTCACCTCCGTACGCGGCGAGACCACCTGGACCATGCGCTTCCGGCGCGGCGACTGGGACGTCCGCATCGTCACCTCCCAGGCCCTCTGGTCCGACGAGGACACCTTCTGCATCGACGCCACCCTCGACGGCTACGAAGGCGACCGCCGGGTCTTCTCCCGCACCTGGAACGAAACCCTCCCGCGCGACTCCCTGTGACACGGGGTACCCGGCCAGCGCGTCGACGGTGAAGGGGCGGACATGCGGTGTTTTGATGGCAGCATGGCGCGGCGCCGGATGCGGGACACGGTCGAGGTGGCGGTGTGGTGGGCCGCCCTCCTCGCCCTGTGGACCGTCCTGATCTCCACCGTCGACACGCTGGAGCTCCTGGTCGGGGCCGCCGTCTCCCTCGTGGGCGCGGTCGCGGCCGGAGCCGCGCGACGGGCGGTGACCGACCGGTGAACGGCTGGCTCGCGGCCGCCGCCGCACTCATGGCACTCGGCGTCGCCCCCGTCCTGTGGTACGCCGCCACCGGCCCGCTGCGCCGCCGCGTCGCCGCCCAGAACACCGGCACCCTCCTCGTCTGCCTCGTCCTGCTGCTGCTCGCCCGCGGCTACGACCGGCCGCCCTACACCGACATCGCGCTCGTCGTCGCCCTCCTCGGCCCCGTCGGCACCCTCGTCTACGCCCGGCTGCTCGGCCCCGAAATGGGCGACGACCCCCAGCAGGGCCCCCGCGCCACGGTCTTCGCCGTGCTCGCCACCGCGGCCGTCCTGCTGCCCCTGTGCCTCGCCGAGAGCCCCGGCCGCTCCCTGATCAAACTCCTGGTCATCGGCGCCCTCCTCGTCGGCGGCAACATCGTCTCCAGCAAGGCCCTGGCCGGCGCCCGCCCCGAGGAGGCCGACGACCGTGGCTGACCTGCTCATCGCCCTCGCCCTGCTGCTCGTCGCCGCGGCCGCCACCGCCGCCGTCGCCGTCCGCGAACCCGCCCGCCAAGCACTCGCACTCTCCCTCCTCGGCCTCACCCTCACCCTCCTCTTCACCGTCCTCCAAGCCCCCGACGTCGCCCTCTCCCAACTCGCCGTCGGCTCGGCACTCACCCCGCTGCTCGTCCTCCTCTCCGTACGCAAGGCCCGCCGCCGCTCCCTGGACCGGGTACGCGCCGAACAGCAAGCGGAGGAGCGGCCATGAACCGACGACAGCGCCTGTGGGTACTCCTCCTCGGCCTCGCCGGCGTCGCCGCACTCCTCGTCGCCGCCGCCTTCCGACTCCCCACCTTCGGCAGCGACTTCCACCCCTACGGCGACCGCGCCGTCCACGAAGCGCTCGCCCGGCACACCGCCAACGCCATCGCCGCCGTCAACTTCGACCAACGCGCCTTCGACACCCTCGGCGAGGAATCCATCCTCTTCGGCGCCGTCCTCGGCACCGTCGTCCTGCTCCGCCAGGCCCGCGACGAACACCAGGTCACCCCCGCGCCGGCACGCGTCGCCGCACCCGTACGGCGCTACGCGCTCGTACTGCTCCCCGTCACCCTCGTCACCGGGCTCTACATCGTCGCCCACGGCCAACTCACCCCCGGCGGCGGCTTCCAGGGCGGTGTCGTCGCCGCCACCGCCCTCCACCTGCTCTACATCGCCGTGGACTACCGCGCACTGGAACGGATCCGCCCCCTCGGCCTCTTCGAGGTGGGCGACGCGGTCGGCGAAGCCGCCTACCTGATCACCGGCGCCGCCGGACTCCTCGCCGGCACCGCCTACCTCACCAACGCCCTGCCCCTCGGCACCCTCGACTCCCTGGCCTCCGGCGGCACCGTCCCCCTGCTCAACGCCGCCATCGGCATGGAAGTGGCCTGTGCCGTCGTCGTGCTGCTCGCCCGCTTCCTGGACCAGGCCGTCGAAATCGAAGAGGAGGGAGACCGGTCATGACAGCGCACCCGACGCGCACGGCGGAGAGGAGGCGGACGCCATGATGGACGTCCTGCCCTACCTCGTCGCCGCCTGGATCTTCCTCGTCGGCTGCTACGGCCTCGCCACCAGCCGCAACCTCATCCACGCCGTCGGCTGCCTCGCCGTCTGCCAGGCCGCCACCTACGTCCTGCTGCTCTCCGTCGGCTACCGCCACAGCGGCACCGCACCCGTCTTCGCCGACCTCACCCCCCACACCCGGCCCGTCGTCGACCCCGTCGTCCAGGCCCTCGCCCTCACCGACGTCGTCGTCGGCGCCACCGTCACCGCACTCCTCCTCGCCCTGGTCATACAGGTCGCCAAACGGCACCACACCCTCGACCCGGACGAACTCTCGGAGCTGCGCGGATGAACCACCTGCTGCCGCTCGTCATCGTCACCCCACTCCTCGGCGCCGCCCTCCTCGTCGCCGCCGGACGCTTCGTCCCCCGCCCCGCCGCCGAAGCCCTCGCCTGTGCCCTCGCCGCCGCCACCGCGGCCCTCGCCCTCCACCTGCTCCTGCACGCACCCTCGCCCGTCATCGACTGGCTCGGCGCCTGGACGCCCCGCAACGGACACAGCGTCGGCATCGTCCTCCACGCCGACCGCCTCGCCCTCGGCACGGCGGCCCTCGTCTCCCTCCTCGTCCTCGCCGTCCTCGTCTACTCCTGGCGCTACTTCGACGAACCACCCCGCAAACACGCCGGCTCCTTCCCCGCCCTCGTCCTCCTCTTCCAGGCCGGCATGTGCGGCTTCGTCCTCACCGGCGACCTCTTCAACGCCTTCGTCTTCTTCGAACTCATGGGCGTCGTCGCCTACGCCCTCACCGGCTACCGCGTCGAAGCCGCCAAAGCCGTCCAGGGCGGCCTCACCTTCGGCGTCGTCAACTCCCTCGGCGCCTACGCCATGCTCATGGGCGTCGGCCTGCTCTACGCCCGCACCGGCGAACTCGCCATGCGCCACATCGGCGCCGCACTCGACGCCCGCGGCGCCCCCGACGCACTCGTCCTCGCCGCCTTCGTCCTCCTCCTCACCGGTCTCCTGGTCAAAGCCGCCGCCGTCCCCTTCCACTTCTGGCTCCCCGACGCCCACGCCGTCGCCCCCACCCCCGTCTGCATGCTGCTCTCCGGCGTCATGGTCGAACTCGGCGTCTACGGCACCGCACGCATCTACTGGACGATCTTCAGCGGACCCGGCGGCATCCCACCCGAAACCGTCGCCCACACCCTCCTCACCTTCGGCGTGCTCTCCGCCGCCGTCGGCGCCCTCATGTGCTGGTACCAGCGCCACATCAAACGGCTGCTGGCCTTCTCCACCGTCGCGCACACCGGCCTCTTCCTCATCGGCCTCGCCCTGCTCGCCCCCGAAGCCACCGGCGGCACCGCCCTCTACCTCATCGGCCACGCCGGAGTGAAGGCCGCGCTCTTCGCCTGCGCCGGCATCCTCCTCGACCGCTACGGCTCCATCGACGAGTACGCCCTGCACGGCCGCGCCCGCGAACTCCGCCTCACCGCCGCCTGCTTCACCGCCGGCGGGCTCGCCCTCGCCGGACTCCCGCCCTTCGGCACCGCACTGGGCAAAGCCGTCACCGAAGAGGCCGCCGGACCCTGGCTCACCGCCCTCTTCGTCCTCGTCTCCGCCGTCACCGGGGGAGCGGTACTCCGCGTCGCCGCCCGCGTCTTCGGCGGCCACGGCACCCCGCCCGCCGCCGGCGAGGAACGCGAGACCAGCGGCGAAGGCGAACGACCCGAGACCGAACAACAACTCACCCGGGTACCCGCCACCATGCTCGCCGTCCCCGGCGTACTCCTCGTCGGCGCCCTCCTCGCCGGCGTCCTACCCGCCCTGCACAGCGCGGTGGGCAGCGCCGCCGACGAAGCCGCCCCCGGCGTCACCGTGGCCCTCACCCCACCCCACTGGTCAGCCCCCGGCATCCTCCTCGGCCTGCTCTCCGCCGCCGTGGCCGCGGGCCTCGCCGTCCTCGCCGTACGCCGCCCCCAGCACACCCGCAGCCGCCACTGGCTCGACCCCCTCCGCCTGCTCCACTCCGGCCACATCGGCGACTACGTCGCCTGGACTCTGGCCGGCACCACGCTCCTGGGCGCCCTCGCACTGACCGGCCTGCTCTGAAACGCCGTCGCCGACCCCGTTGCGGGCCACGGGCGGCGCACCCCTGCGCCGGCCCGCGACGGGCCGGGCGCCGCGCAGGCCGAGGCCGGTGACCACCGCCCCCAACAGCACCATCACCACCGGAACGACGAGTGCGGTGCGGTAGGCATCCAGCACCCCGTCCGAAGAGCCATCGGTGCCGGCCGCGACAACCCCGTACACCGCGGTCACCGCGGAGATCCCCACCGCCGAACCGAACTGGGTGAACGTGTAGAACAGCCCGCCGGCCAGGCCCTGCTCCTCCTGAGCCACACTGTCGGTCGCCGCGATGGTGAGCGGACCGTAGGCGAGGGCGAAGGAGACACCCGAAAGGAGCAGGCTCGGGAACATCGCCGCGTAGGACCGGTCCACTCCGACCGGCAGGAAGAGCCCGTAGGCCACGACCGCCAGCAGGAAGCCGCCGAGGACCACCCGACTGTGGCCGTAACGGGCCACCAGGCGCGGGGTGAGGACGGGCGCGAGCACGGCGTCGCAGCCCATGGCGATCAGCGCGAACGCGGTCTGCAGCGCGGACCAGCCGCGCACCTCCTGCAGATAGAGCGTCAGGAGGAACTGGAAGCCGAAGGACGCGCCCAGGAAGAGCAGCGCGGCGAGATCGGCCCGCACCATCGCGACCTTCCGGAAAAGCCCCAGCCGGACGAGCGGCGCTTCGGCGCGCCGCTCGGTCACGATGAACACCACCACCAGCGCCAGCCCGGCGGCCACTGCACCGAGGGTCGGCCCGAACCCGTCACCGCGGTGCTCCAACCGGACGATGCCGTAGGCGAACAGCAGCATCGCGGCGGCAGCGCTGGCCGCGCCGACCAGGTCGTAACCGCGCCGGACAGGCTCGGGACGTACCTCGGCCGGCACCAGCGCGAACGCCGCCGGCAACAGCGCGCCGACCACGAGCATCGGGGTGAAGAACACCCACCGCCAACCGACTTCGGTCAGCAAACCGCCGATGACCAGGCCCGACGAGAAGCCGCCGGCTCCGAAGCCGGCGAAGACCAGCAAAGCCTTGTCACGCTGCGGCCCTTGGGGATACGAGGTCGTGATGATCGACATGGCGGCAGGGGTCATGAAGGCCGCCGCCACGCCGGTGACGAACCGCGCCACGACCAGCATCCAGCCGACGGTCGCGAAGCCGCCCAACGCGGAGAAGACCAGGAAGACGCCCAGCCAGGCGAGGAGCATCCGCCGCCTGCCCAACAGATCGGCGGCGCGGCCGCCGAGCAGGGTGGAACCGGCGTACCCCAGCACGTAGCCGCTCATCACCCACGCCGCGGTGCCGGTGGTCAGACCGAGGTCGGCGCGGATGCTGGGGACGGCGACCGCCAGCATGGCGACATCACTGCCCTCGAGGAAGATCGTGCCGCACAGCACGAACAGCAGGGCCCAGGAGCGTCCGCCCTTGCGCGCCACGGGGACGGTGGACACGGATACGTTCCTCACCCGTCGAGCCACTCGGTCAGCATGGCCGCGACCGTATCGAGCAGCGAGCAACCCGGCCACACCTTTTCGCCTGCGTGCGCCTGCGCGCGGAGGCAGGGGAGACCGGCACAGCGGCGAGCGGAGCAGCTCAGAGCCGGTCCAGGAACTCCGGCCGGGCCAGCACCGCCACCGCCGCCACCTGCCGGCGGTGCAACGCCGCCGCCCGCTCACGCAGCGCACGGATCCGCGCGGCCCTGCGCCACCTGCTCCGCCACGGATGCCACAGCGCCTGCAACAGCAGCTGGGCGGTCGCCTGCCGGTAGCCGTCGCACATCTCCGTCAACTCCGTCAGAGGATCGCCCAGTACACCCCCGAGACGGTGGTCGACGATCCTGATGACCTCACACTGCAGCGCGCGCTCCTCGCCGCCGCCCGCGAAATCCAGCACCCGGCGCGGTACCCCGGCCGAGAGCGCGGCCACCACGAGCCCCTCGACGGCCTCCCGCGCAGCGCGCTCCGCGTCACCGCCGTCCGCCAGCAGTACCGACAGCCCCAGCTCGTCCGAGACGCGCGGCCGCCGGCCACCGGGATACCGAGCGGAACGTCCCGCCCGACCCGGTCGCCGCACGACGTCCGCCAGACCGTCCCGCACCCCCGCCAGGCGGAGGAGCTGCTGCTGGACGGTGGCACGGAGCTGCCGGCGCTCGTGATGCCCCGCGACGTACGTGGTCACCACCGCGCCGACGACGCCGCCCGCCGTGGTGTACGCCAACTCCCACAGACCGGGCAAGAGCCACCTCGCTGAGCCGGAACGCGCACGGGTCGCCCTGACCACGTCAAGGCAACCCGAGACTACGGCCCCCGCAGCAACAGCAGTAGCCCGCCGCCACGGAAACCGGCGGTCAACCGCCCGCGACCCCCGAGACATCACTCGCCACCGAAGCACCCTCGACGCCCGCCGGAGCCTCCGTGATGTCGAGGAAGACCTGATCCGCCTGCGGCCACGTGCGCTCGACCTCCCGCTTGATCCGCACACAGACCAGTTCCACGCGCTCGCTGTCCAACCCCGGTGCCAGATCGATCCGGGCCGCCAGCAGCCAGCTGTCCTCACCGAGCCGCATCGTCAGCAGCTCCGCGACGTTGTCCACCTCCGGCTGCCCGACCAGCAACTCCTCGATGCTGTCCCGCAGTTCCGGGGCGACCGACTCACCGATCAGCCGGTCCCGGGCCTCCTTGCCGAGCCGGTACGCCACGAACACCAGCAGCACCCCGATCGCGAAGGACGCCGACGCCTCCCACACCGCATCGCCCGTCACCAGATGCAGCACCATGCCGCCCGCCGCCAGCAGCACGCCCAGCACCGCCGCACCGTCCTCCGCGAGCACCGTACGCAGCGCCGGATCGCTCTCCCCGGCCTTCTGCACCCGCAGCTGATACACCGCACGGACCAGCGAACTGCCCTCCGCGACGAACGCTACGCCCAGCACGATCAGCCCGGCCGTATAGCCGCTCGGCGACTCGTGCGAACCCTCGCGCAGCGCGTCGACCCCCTGGAAGAAGGAGAAGCAGCCGCCCATCACGAAAATGCCCACCGCGGCCAGCAGCGCCCAGAAATAGCGCTCCATGCCGTACCCGAAGGGGTGCCGGCGGTCGGCGGGGCGGCGGCTGCGGCGCAGCGCGGCGAGCAGGAACAGCTCGTTCAGACTGTCCGCGACGGAGTGCGCCGCCTCCGACAGCAGCGCGGGCGAGGCGGACAGCAGACCGCCGACGGCCTTTGCGAGCGCGATGAGGAGATTCGCCGCGAGTGCCACGACAACGGTCACTCGGGTACGGCCGTCGGAATCCTTTCGCTTCACCATGAATCACCGCCGCCATTCGGGGGACGCGAGGGTTGCGATCGATCGGTAATACGCATCAACGGAGCGTGTACCCGGTTCGATGAATGAGAACCGCGGAGGTATTTCCGCAACCGGACCGAAGGCGAAAAGGTGAGTGACGATGGTGGACATCGGTTACACGATGATGACCGAGCAGGCGGGCCCGCGCGAACTTGTCGACCATGTGGTCATGGCCGAACGAGCCGGTTTTGATTTCTCGGTCACCTCGGACCATTACTTCCCCTGGCTGGAATCCCAGGGCCACGCTCCGTACGCCTGGAGCGTCCTGGGCGCCGCGGCGCAGGCCACCTCCCGCATTCCCCTGATGACGTACGTGACCTGCCCCACGACCCGGTACCACCCCGCGGTCGTCGCCCAGAAGGCCGCGACGATGCAGCTGCTCGCGGAGGGCCGGTTCCGGCTCGGCCTCGGCTCGGGCGAGAGCCTCAACGAGCACGTCGTCGGGCAGGGCTGGCCCACGGCACCGGTCCGGCTGGAGAAGCTGGAGGAGGCCATCGAGATCATTCGGGCGCTGTTCTCCGGTGACGAGGTGACGTACCACGGCGAGTACTTCGACGTGGACCAGGCCATGCTGTGGGATCTGCCGGAGAAGCTGCCGGAGATCGGCGTCGCGGTGTCCGGCGGCCGCTCCTGCGCGATCGCGGGCCGCCTCGGCGACCTGGTGATCGCCACCGAGCCGAAGAGCGAGCTGCTGCGGAAGTTCGACGAGCACGGCGGCAAGGGCAAGCCGCGCGTCGGACAGATCCCGGTCTGCTACGACACCGACCGGGACGCGGCGATCGCCCGGGCGCACGACCAGTTCCGCTGGATGCTCGGCGGCTGGCCGGTCAACTCCGAGCTGCCGGGGCCGTCCGGCTTCAGCGGCGCCACGCAGTACATCCGCAAGGAGGACATCGCCGAGGCGATCCCGTGCGGGGACGACGTCGAGACGTTCGTGAAGGCGGTCAAGCCGTACGCGGACGCCGGCTTCACCGAGATCGCCCTCGTCCAGATCGGCGGCGACCAGCAGGAACCGTTCATCGACTGGGCCCAGAAGAACCTGCTCGACGAACTCCGGGCGCTGTAGACGGCTCGACGAGGCGATCGCCGGACAGCAGCGTGCCGGCCTGCTTGACGTGCTGCAGCACAGGCGAGATCTCCATACTCTCCAGGCCGGCCAAGGAACCGATGCGATCGGACGTGAACTCGAACAGCTCATCGAGGTCCCGGCAGTGCGCGACCGCGTGGACGTTGCAGGGCCCCGAGATCGCCGCGGCGAAGGCGATCTCGGGCTCCTGCGCAAGTGTGCGCCCGACCGACTTCACCGCCGACGGGTGCACGCGCAGCCACAGGTTGGCCCGAGCGCGATACCCCAGAGCGACTGCGGCGATCTCGACATCGATGTGGACGACGCGGCGCCGGAGCAAGGCGCTGAGACGACGTGACACCCGCCCCGGAGTGGAATCCGCCGCTGCGGCGAGGTCGACGAGACTGGCGCGACCGTCCGCGGCGAGCGCGCCGAGGATCTTCTCATCCTCAGTGGTGAGGTGTACGGGATCGCGAGCGACCACGGGGGATTCGGTGAACGGCGGACCGTCGCTCCCGAGCATGGCCTCCTCCTCCGGGGACAGCACGCCTTGGAGGGCGGTCCAGTAGTGGCCGCGCCCTCCCACGAACTGTCGGAGTACAGCGTAGGCGTTGATGTCGAGCACCGCCGCGGTACGCGGAAGCCGTTGACCGAGCAGGTTCTCGCGCTGTTCCCGCGTCCGTGACTGGATCGCGCAGGTGACTTCGCAGCCCGCAGCGCCCAGGGCGACCCAGTTGACATCGTCGCGCTTGGCCAGCGCGTCGGCGATCGCTGCGACGCTGCCGGGACGGCAGCGGAGCCGCACCAGCCACCTGCTCTGTCCCAGCGCCCCCGGGTTGACCATACCGGCGACGCGGATGACGCCCTCGGCGCGCAGACGCCGGTACCGGCGGTTCACGGCGCTTTCCGTGAGACCGAGCGCGACCGCCATCGAGGCGAAGGAAGCCCGCGGAGCGATCTGCAGTGCGCGAATGATTCGCACATCGTCCGGCTGCACGGTGAGGGATTCGGACATGGATGCACCTGGCATGAGGGGAATCCTACGGACAGGCCCCTTCGGCTCGCTCCGGCGACGCCGCGGCGGACACACTCGCCACATACGGCTCGCACGGCTGCAGAGCCGGCACGGCATCACCGACCGACACCGCCCTCGGGTCCCGGTGACACACACGAAGAACTCACCAGAACTCACCACGTACAGAACGGAGATGACGCTGGATGTCATCGACTGACACCGGGCAGAGCAGGCCGACCGCTCTCATCATCGGTGCCTCGCGCGGCCTCGGCCACGCGATGGCGGCCGAATTCCTCGACCGGGGCTGGAGCGTCATCGGCACGGTCCGCGACACCACGGCCCGCACGCCCCTGCACGATCTCGCGGACCGGGCCGACGGACGCGTCACCATCGAACATCTCGACATCAACGAGCCCGACCAGCTGGCACCCCTGCACGAACGCCTCGCGCGGCACCGGCTCGACCTGCTCTTCGTCAACGCAGGCACCACGAACAACGAGTCGGCACCGATCGGCGCGGTACCGACAGCCGACTTCGTCGAGGTGATGGTCACCAACGCACTCAGCCCCATGCGCGTCATCGAAGCGCTCGAAGACCTTGTCACCGCCACCGGACTCATCGGAGTGATGTCGTCCGGGCAAGGCAGCATCACGCACAACACGAAGGGGGGACGCGAGGTCTACCGGGGAAGCAAGGCGGCCCTGAACATGTTCATGCGCAGCTTCGCGGTCCGGCAGGCCGCGACGCAGCGCGGCTTCGTCCTCCTGGCGCCGGGCTGGATACGCACCGCACTCGGGGGACCGGACGCACCGTACACCGTCGAGGAGAGCGTCCCGCTACTGGTGGATGTCCTGCTGGCCAAGCTGGGCACGCCCGGCCTGGAGTATTTGGACCGCTCGGGCCGGACCGTCCCCTGGTGAGCCCTGCCGAACCGTACGCGCGGCGCTGTCGGCGGCGTCACCACGCGACCCGCTCCGGCCCGCGCGCCGCCCTCATAGCCACTGGCCGCTCTCATAGCCACTCGCCGCCTCGGATGCGTGCGGTGGCGACCCTTCAGGAGACCGCACACAGATGAGGACCGCTCCTCTCATCGCTGTCGAAGAACACTGGATGATGCCGGAACTGACGTCCGCACTTCGCGCCGCGCACCGTCCCGACGAGAGCCTTCTCCTCAACGAGACGGGTGACCATCAGCAATGCTTGGAGGACCTGGGGGCCGGCCGCGTCGCAGCCATGGACGCTCAAGGCATCGACCTGTCGGTCCTCGCCCTGACGCCGCCGGGAACACAGCCGTTGCCGCCCGGCGAGGCTGTGCCGCTGAGCCGCGCCGCGAATGACATGGCCGCGGCAGCCGTCGCCCGGCATCCGGGCCGTTTCCGTGCCTTGTCCACCCTGCCCATGTCGTCCCCTAAGGATGTTGCGGACGAGCTGGAAAGGGCCGCAAGGATGGGGCACGTAGGCACCATGATTTACGGCCGGTCGGGAGACCTGTTCCTCGACGATCCCGTCTATGACGACTTCTTCACCGCCGCGGCGGAACTCGGCCAGCCGGTGTTCATCCACCCGCAGCTGCCCTCGGCGGCCGTCCGTGACGCTTCCTACCGCGGATTCGACCCCAGGACGGAACTCGCCCTCGCCACCTACGGGTGGGGGTGGCACCTGGACGCCGCGACAGCGGCACTGCGGCTGATCCTGCGAGGGACGTTCGACCGTCATCCCGGGCTCCAGGTCGTGCTCGGCCACTGGGGGGAGACGCTGCTGTTCTGGCTGGACCGAGCCGACAGCCTTTCCCGTGTCGCCGGGTTGCGGCGCTCGGTTCTGGAATGCATTCGGTCGAACTTCTACTTCACCGCCTCCGGCATGCTGAACCCGGCACTCCTGCGGCATGCCCTGGCCGTCACCTCTGTCGACCGTCTGCTCTTCTCGACCGATTACCCCTTCCAACGGCCGGCCGGAGAGGACATCGATGCCTTTCTGAGCCATTTCTCGTCCGACGCGGAACGTCGACGGTTCTCCTCGGTCAACGCGGCATCGTTGTACGGCGTCGAGCTTTAGCTGTGGGAGTGGGGGCGGGTGTGGCTGCGGCCCCTGCTTCCGGTCTCCGCCGCCCGTTCTCCGCGGCGTTCCCGTTGGGGCTCCACCGTGTACTTCGGGTCCTCCGCCGAGGCCATGCCGGCGTGGAAGACGCCGAAGCGGGTGAGGGCGGAGCCGGTGAGCAGGGCGAGGCCGCCCGCGACGGCGGCCGGGCGGCTGCGGCCGCCGAGCAGGCCGGCGGTCGCCGCGCCCGCCACGGTGAGCGCCTGGGCGCAGCGCATCAGCTTGCCGGCCTTGCCCGAGCGGTAGGTCTCGGCGACCATGCCGAGCCGCCGCTCGGCGGCCGAGGCGGCTGCCTTGTCCGCCGCCGCTGCCAGTACCGCCGCGCACCGTGCGGGGCCGGTCTCCCGGGTGGGGGAGACCACCAGGGCCATGCCGGCGGCGGCGGCGGTCGCGGAGGCGGCGAAGAGGTACGGGAGTTCGCGGTGTGCGCCGTGCCAGGCGGGCACCGCCGTGTCGGCAGCGAGCACCGCGGTGTACGTGGTGACGGCAGGGCCGAGCACCGCGGCCGCGCCGGTCGCGGCGGCTCCGGCGCGCGGCAGCCACCCGGTCACCGCGCTCGCGGCCGCGGCACCCGCCATCGGCCCGTACCCCGCCAGCAGCCAGGAGCCGACGCTCATCGGAGAGGTCGGCTTGCAGACGCGGAGCATGTTGGCGAAGCGGGAGGGGCGGCCCAGGTCGTTGATCAGGGCGGCCGTGGAGAGGGAGATCGCCGCGAGGGAGGAGATCTTCAGGGCCTTCGCCATCGTGGGGCGGCCGGTCAGCTGGGCGCCCGCGGCCAGCACCGAGCCGGCGCCGGCGAGGCCGCCGGTGAAGAAGTACCCGGCGATGTCCCGGTCCTTCCAGGACGGCGCCTTGATGACGGGGCGGCCGTAGTACGAGTCGAACTCCGCGCGCGGCACCATCAGTTCCTCGCCCTTGCCGCGGCGCCCCTTGCGGCCCTTCCCCTGGATGCCGGTCGTCGTCCCGCTCATCGCCGTCCCTTCCGTCGCAGGAGCGCGGGGAGCACGAAGGAGGTCACCGCGCCCGCCGCCACCGACAGGGCCGCCGCGCCCGCGTGCTTCCACATCGCGGGCAGGTCGCGGGTGGTGACGACCGGGTCCGGCGGCAGCCCGTAGACCTCGGGTTCGTCCAGGAGGAGGAAGAACGCGCCGTCGCCGCCGACACCGTCCTCCGGGTCGTGCCCGTAGAGCCGGGCTTCGGGTACGCCGGCCTCCTGGAGCTGGTCGACGCGCAGGGCGGCGCGTTCGCGCAGTTCGTCCAGCGGGCCGAACTGGATGGAGTCGGTGGGGCAGGCCTTGGCGCAGGCCGGTTCCTGCCCGGCGCCGAGCCGGTCGTAACACATCGTGCACTTGAAGGCGCGGCCGTCGTCCTTGCGCTGTTCGATCACGCCGTACGGGCAGGCCGGTACGCAGTAGCCGCAGCCGTTGCAGATGTCCTCCTGCACGACGACCGTGCCGTACTCGGTGCGGAAGAGCGAGCCGGTGGGGCAGACGTCCAGGCAGGCGGCGTGCGTGCAGTGCTTGCAGACGTCGGAGGACATCAGCCAGCGGATGTCCCCGGCGGGCTGTTGCGGGTCCTCCTCGGCGAGTGGGAGTTGCGTACGTCCGTCCGGCGCGGGCGGTTCCGCCGGGACCCGGCGCGGTGCGGACTGCTCGATGAACGCCACGTGCCGCCAGGTGGAGGCGCCCAGGCCCTGGGAGTTGTCGTACGACATGCCGGTGAGCGACAGCCCGTCCTCGGGGATCGCGTTCCACTCCTTGCACGCCACCTCGCAGGCCTTGCAGCCGATGCAGACGGAGGTGTCGGTGAAGAAGCCCATGCGTGCGGGCGGGTCGGGGTGGCCGGCGTCGCCGGCCGGGTCGGGTTCCGGGCCGCTGAAGAGGCTGCCGGTTTCGAAGAACACGCCGGTCATGTCTGGTGCTCGCCTCCGGTGAGCTCGGTGATCCCGGCGCGCCGCCGGTAGTCGGCGACCAGCCGTGGCAGGTCCGGGCCGCGCGGGCGGCGGCCGGGCCGGATGTCGGCGGTCAGCGCCTTGTCCTCCTGGATGTGCGCGTTGGGGTCCAGCGCGATGGCCATCAGTTCGTTGGCGGCGTCGCCGGTCACCGTGCCGTTGGGGCCCCAGTGGAACGGCAGGCCGATCTGGTGCACGGTACGGCCCTGTACGCGCAGGGACTTGATCCGCTCGGTGACCAGGACGCGGGCCTCGACGGCGTTGCGGGCGGTGATGATGGTGGCCCAGCCGGTGTGGGTGAGGCCGCGTTCGGCGGCCAGTTCCGGGGACACCTCGCAGAAGAACTCCGGCTGGAGTTCGGAGAGGTACGGGGACCAGCGGCTCATGCCGCCCGCGGTGAAGTGCTCGGTGAGCCGGTGGGTGGTGACCACGTACGGGTAGGTGCCCGCGCCGGGTTCGTCGCCGCTGGGGTGGTAGCGGTTGCCTGGGCGGGAGTGCAGCTGCCGGGCGGGGGACCGGGAGCGGCCGGGGTACAGGGCGTTGGTGAACGGGGAGTCCTGCGGCTCGTAGTGCGTGGGCAGCGGCCCGTCGAGCAGCCCGGCGGGCGCGAACAGCCAGCCCTTGCCGTCGGCCTGCATGATGAACGGGTCGTCACCGCGCAGCGCGTCCGGCCCTTCGGCGTCGTCCGGCGGTACGTACCCCGGCTCCTTGTCGGGGACGAAGTCGGGGACGTCGTGCCCGGTCCACCTGCCGGCCTCGGCGTCCCACCAGATGTAGGCCTTGCGGTCGCTCCAGGGGGTGCCGTCGGGCCGGGCCGAGGCGCGGTTGTAGAGGATGCGGCGGTTGGCGGGCCAGGCCCAGGCCCATTCGGCGGCGACCCAGTCCTGTTCGCTGTGCGGTTTGCGGCGGTCGGCCTGGTTCACGCCGTCCGCGTACACCCCGCAGTAGATCCAGCAGCCGCAGCTCGTGGAGCCGTCGTCCTTGAGCTGGGTGTACGCGGAGAGCGGGGTGCCGTCGGGGCCGCGGCCGTTGATCTCGGCGAGGACGGCGTCGGCGACCGGCTCGTCCAGCTCGCCCTGTACGGGGTAGTCCCAGGCCAGGTCCTGGATCGCGCGGTCCATCGGGTCGGTGGAATCGGCCAGCTTCTCCTTGATGCGGCGTCCGAGGTGGTACATGAACCACAGGTCGCTGCGGGCGTCGCCGTCCGGCTCGACGGCGGCGTGGTGCCACTGGAGCCAGCGGTTGGTGTTGGTGAAGGAGCCGGACTTCTCGGTGTGCGAGGCGGCGGGGAGGAAGAAGACCTCCGTGCCGATGTCCTCCGTGCGCAGCTCCCCCGATTCGATCTCCGGGCCGTCCTGCCACCAGGTCGCGGATTCGATGAGGGAGAAGTCGCGGACCACCAGCCAGTCGAGGTTGGCCATGCCGAGCCGCTGGAGGCGGGTGTTGGCGGAGCCGACGGCCGGGTTCTCGCCCATGAGGAAGTAGCCCTTGCAGGCGCCGTCCAGCTGGGCCAGGACGATGTCGTACGCGCCGTGCGATCCGGTCAGCCGCGGCAGGTGGTCGAAGCAGAAGTCGTTCGCCGGCTGGGCAGCGTCCCCGTAATAGGCCTTGAGCAGGCTGACGAAATAGGCCCGCATATTGGCCCAGAATCCTTTGTCCGTACGGCTGGCCGTGACGAACGCGTCGAGATCCTCATGGGTGTGGGCGTGCGGCATCGGAAGGTATCCGGGCAGCAGGTTGAACAGCGTCGGAATGTCGCTGGAGCCCTGAATGGAGGCGTGGCCGCGGAGCGCCTGGATTCCGCCGCCGGGGCGTCCGATGTTGCCCAGCAGCAATTGCAGGATGCTGGCCGCGCGAATGTACTGCGAGCCGACGGTGTGCTGTGTCCAGCCCACCGCGTACGCGAAGGCGCTGGTGCGGTCGGGGCCCGAGTTGGCGGTGAGGGCTTCGCAGACGCGGAGGAACGTCTCCTCGGGGACGCCGCAGATGTCGGCCACCATCTCGGGCGTGTAGCGCGCGTAGTGCCGCTTGAGGATCTGGAAGACGCAGCGCGGGTGCTGCAGCGTCGGATCCCGCTCGGGGTCGGACTCGGCCTGGGCGCCGCCCGAGCCGTGGGTTTCGGCGTGCGCCGCATCGTGCAGGTTGCGCCCGGTCTCGGGGTCCTTCTGGAGGCGCTGGTCGTGCCGCTGTTCCACGTCGCCGGACGGGGCCTGCACGCCGCCGCCCGCGTACTGCCAGGTCTCCGCGTCGTACCGGTGGTGTTCCTCGTCCAGGCCGGAGAAGATACCGGCCAGGTCCTCGGTGTCCTGGTAGTCCTCGCTGATCAGGGTGGCGGCGTTGGTGTAGGCGAGGACGTAGTCGCGGAATTCCTTGCCCTCGCTCAGGACGTGGTTGATGATCCCGCCGAGGAAGGCGATGTCGGTGCCGGCCCGCAGCGGTACGTGCAGGTCGCACAGCGCGCTGGTGCGGGTGTACCGCGGGTCGACGTGGATGAGGGTCGCGCCGCGCGCCTTGGCCTCCATGACCCACTGGAAGCCGACCGGGTGGGCCTCGGCGAAGTTGGAGCCCTCGATGATGATGCAGTCGGCGTGTTGGAGGTCCTGCATGAAGGTGGTCGCGCCGCCGCGTCCGAAGGACGTGCCGAGGCCGGCGACCGTGGAGCTGTGGCAGACCCGTGCCTGGTTCTCCACCTGAACGATGCCGAGGCCGGTCAGCAACTTCTTGATCAGGTAGTTCTCTTCGTTGTCCAGGGTGGCGCCGCCCAGGCTGGCGATGCCGAGGGTGCGGGCCACACGCGCGCCCTCGGCCTCCCACTGCCAGGTCTCGCGGCGGGTCTCGATGACCCGGTCGGCGATCATGTCCATGGCGGTGTCGAGGTCGAGCGGTTCCCAGTCCTTACCGTGCGGCCGCCGGTAGAGCACCTGGTGCTCCCGCGCGTCGCCGGTCGTCAGCTGGAGCGTCGCCGACCCTTTGGGGCACAGCCGGCCCCGGCTGACGGGGGAGTCGGGGTCGCCCTCGATCTGCACGACCTTCTCGTCCTTGACGTACACCTGCTGCCCGCAGCCGACCGCGCAGTACGGGCAGACCGACTGCACCACCCGGTCGGCGGAGTCCGTACGGGGCCGCAGCTGCTCGGTGTACCCGGACATCGCGGCGCGCCCGCGGCCGAGCGGGTCCTTCCCGGTGAGCTGCCGGTACACGGGCCAGTCGCGGATCAGCCGCTGTACGCCCATGGGTCCTCCAGCCGTCGGCGTCTGCTGTGCGGTGCGGAATGCGGTTCCTCGGTACGCAACCAATGCCTTCAGGGTTGCCCCTGGTGCGGACGGGTGCCCGCCGACATGCCGCTCACACCCGCCGATCGGGGGAGCGGTACCGGGACCGGTGCAGGGAGGCGGACCGGGTGTCCGAGGTGAGAAGAGCGGCTCGGCGGTCAACTCTGGGAGGCGTGAGTACTACTGCCCTGATCGTCATCGACATGATCAATACCTACGACCACGAGGACGCCGAGCTGCTGCTGCCCTCGGTGCGCAAGGCGCTGCCCGCCGTCGTCCGCCTCATCGACCGGGCACGCGCGGACGGCGTGCCCGTGATCTACGCCAACGACAACTTCGGCGAGTGGCGCTCGCACCACGGCGAGCTGCTGGAAACCGCGCTGGCCGGGCCGCACGCGGAGCTGGTGGACCCCGTCCGCCCGGACGACTCCTCGCTGTTCATCATCAAGGCCCGGCACTCGATCTTCTTCGAGACGCCGATGACCTATCTGCTCGCGCAGCTGGGCATCGACCACGTCGTGCTGTGCGGGCAGGTCACCGAGCAGTGCGTCCTGTACTCGGCGCTGGACGCGCACATCCGCCACCTGAAGGTCACCGTTCCGGACGATGCCGTGGCGCACATCCACCCCGACCTCGCCGACGCGGCGCTCCGGATGATGGAACGCAACATGAACACGCACATCTGCACGGTGGACACCCTGGACTGGCAGGCGGCCGCGCGGCGTGATTGACGGCCGCTGTGCCGGGCACTCGGGGGGCGGGAAAGAAGCCGAGCGGGACGCGAGGCGCGTTCCGTGGGAGGAAGGGAGCGCACGATGCCCAGCGGCTCCAACGCCAAGCGCGAACGGCAGTACGAGCACATCAAGGAAGGCGCCGAGAAGCGGGGCACCTCCACCGGCCGGGCGAAGGAGATCGCCGCGCGGACGGTCAACAAGGAGCGGGCGCGCTCCGGCGAGGCGAAGAGCGCGAGCAAGGAGTCCACGCAGGACCCGAAGTCCGCGCCGGAGCGGGGCGGCCAGCGCTCGGGCAACCGCACGGGCCCGAAGGGCCCGACCAAGGACCAGCTCTACCGCGAGGCCAAGGAGAAGAACATCGACGGCCGCTCCTCGATGACCAAGGACGAGCTGGCCAAGGCGCTCGGCCGCTGAACCGCCCCGCCGGGCCTACTGCCCGTCGCCCGGGTGCGCCAGGTCGTATGGGCGCGGGTACGGTCCCGGCCGGAAGGCGAGGTAGCGTGCCGCCGTCGTCGGGTCGGCCCGCCGCGCCTCCGCGTTGAGGTCCACCGGTGAGGTGCCGTCCCACCGCCCGGTGCCGATCCGGCGGTCGACCGCGTGCAGCGCGGCCAGCTGCTCGGCGGGCGTGAACGTGCAGTGCCCGGCGTTGTCGACGAATGCCTGGCGCAGCAGGCCGCCCGATCCGGCGGCCGTGACGGCCCGGCGGTGCACCGCGGTCACCTGTACCGGGACCAGCGGGTCGCCGGTGGTGTGCACGTCCAGCTGCGGTTTGCGCAGCTTCCCGGTGAACGCGACGTTGCGGGTCATGTAGCGGACGGCCGCGGGGTCGGCCTGGATCCGGGGTGCGCCCGCGAGCGTGCGCAGGTCCTTGCCGAGCGACAGCCCGGCCGACCGGTACAGCGCCTCGACCTCCGCGTACCCGGCCGACCTGCGCAGCATCGCCGCGTAGTCCACGCCGGTGTTCCAGGCCATGTTCCCGCCGGCTCGCTGTTCGGCCTCCTGGCGGCGCCGGAAGGCGGCGTCCACCAGCATCGTGCTGACGGCGCGGTACTGGTTGGCCTGCTGCGCCTCGTAGTCGTCCGGCGCGGGCCGGTCCTGGCCCGGATCGTTCCAGCCGGGGATGTTGTGCAGGGCGGCGGCCAGTGCGATACGGGCCCGCCCGGCCGCGCTGCCCTGGGCCTTGGAGAGCACGTCACCGAGCCGGCCGGCGGCCCGGTCCGCCTCGCCGGCGTCGGCGAAGCCGGTCAGCGGGATGCCGGAGCCGGGCGCGAGAAGTGTCTTCAGGGCGAAGGCCGGGTCGAGGGTGGAGTTCCAGTTGGCGACGCCGCCCTGGACGAGGCCGCACAGGGACAGCGAGCCGTCGATACGGCCGGGGTGCCGTTCGGCGATCGTGGTGGTGACCAGCCCGCCGTAGGACTCGCCCCAGGCGAGCGTGCGCCGGGCCGGGCCGACCCGGTGGGCGAAGACGTCCAGTGTGGCGAGCTGGTCGGGCACCGCCTGCTCGACGGCCCACCCGGTGGCGGAGTACGAGGACCCGGCCAGCGCATAGCCCTCGCTGAGCAGCAGCTTCCTGGTCGCCTCATCGGAGGCGTCCACCGCCTCGTTCGGGGCACCGGCGGGCCGGTACCCGTGGCTGAACAGCAGCAGGGTGCCGTTCCAGCGGGCCGGGGTGTCGATGACGTACGTGGCACCGGAGGGCAGCGTGCCGTCGAGGTGGCGGGGTTCGGCCGGCGCGGCGGTCGCGGGCGGCACCGCGGCGGTGAGGAGCAGCGCGGCGACGGCCGCGGCCATCCCCGTCTTATGACGTGCCCTCATCAATGGGCTCCTTCCGGTCGGAACGAGTTCTCTTGGTACTGCTCGGTGCCGAACCGGTCGCGGCTGGTCTCCCGGACCCGCCACACGGTGAGTGCGGTGACGGCGGCGCCGGCGGTCATCAGCAGGGCGACGGGCGTGCTGCTCCCGTACGCGGCGAGGAGGCTGCCGGCGATCAGCGGGGAGAAGCCGGCGCCGAGCAGGGTCGCGGTCTGGTAGCCGAGCGAGGCGCCGGTGTAGCGGACCCGGGTGCCGAACATCTCGGTGAGCAGCGCCCCCAGCGGCCCGTACATGGTGGACTGGGCGACGCCGTGCCCGAGGACGAGCGCGAGGATCAGCAGTCCGGGACGGCCGCTGTCGACCAGCGCGAACACCGGGAACGCGGTGGCGGCCGAGAGGACCGCGCCGGCCAGCACCACGGGCCGCCGCCCGAACCGGTCGGACAGCGCCCCGGCGCAGGGCAGGACCAGCAGGGCGGTGCAGGAGGCGAGCGTGACGCCGGTGAGGACCTGGGTGCGCGAGAAGCCGTGGCCGACCGCGTAGGACACCATGAAGCTGGTCAGCAGGGACTGCGCGGTGAACGCCCCGATGCCGGCGCCGGCCGCCATCAGTACGGCGCGCGGCCTGCGCACCACGTCGAGCAGCGGCAGCCGGGCCGGTGCCCGCTCCTCCTTCAGCGCGCGGAACAGCGGGCTCTCGGTGACCTTCAGCCGTACGTACAGGCCCGCGAACAGCAGGACCAGGCTGAGCAGGAAGGGAACCCGCCAACCCCAGGCGCGGAACTGCTCGTCCGGCAGGGCGGCGACGAGGGTGACGACCGCGGTGGACAGGACGGTGCCGAGCGGGGCACCCAGCTGGGTGAGGCTGGTCCACCGGCCGCGCGGCCGGCCGCCCGCGTGCTCGGCGACCATCAGCGTCGCGCCGCCCCACTCGCCGCCTATCGCGATCCCTTGGACGACGCGGAGCAACACCAGCAGCACGGGCGCCCACACGCCGATCGTGGCGTACGTCGGCAGCAGCCCGATGAGGAAGCTGCCGACGCCCATCAGCACCATCGTCGCCAGCATCATGGACTTGCGGCCGAGCCGGTCGCCGAAGTGGCCGAAGACGATGCCGCCGAGGGGCCGGGCGACGTACCCGGCGGCGAAGGTGCCGAACGCCGCGACGGTGCCGGCCGCGGGGTCGGCCGCGGGGAAGAACAGGTCGCCGAAGACCAGCGCGGCGACCGTTCCGTAGACCAGGAAGTCGTAGAACTCCACGGCCGTGCCGAGCAGCCCGGAGAGCGCGACGCGTCTGAGCTGCCGTGCGTCCTGCGTCTCGCGCACGGCGGTCATCCGTGGAAGCGGGAGAGGCTGCGCAGGACGCAGGCGGGCTTGGCGGCGCCCTCGATCTCGACCGTGCCGTCGACCGCGATCTGCACCCCGCCCTTCACCTCGTCGACGGAGGCGAGCGTGGCGGCCAGCCGGATGCGCGAGCCGACCTTGACGGGGGAGGGGAACCGCACCTTGTCCAGGCCGTAGTTGACCTTCGTGGTGACGCCCTGGACGTCCAGGAGGCCGGTGAAGAGCGGTATGAACAGCGAGAGGGTGAGGTAGCCGTGCGCGATGGGCGCGCCGAACGGGCCCTGCGCGGCCTTCTCCGGGTCGGTGTGGATCCACTGGTGGTCGCCGGTGGCGTCGGCGAAGGTGTCGATGCGGTCCTGGGTGACCTCCAGCCAGTCGCTGGTGCCGAGGTCGCTGCCGGCGAGCTTCTTCAGTTCTTCGAGGCCGTTGACGGTGACGGTCATGAGGTTCCTCTTTCGTTTCCGTGGGGTTCGTTTCCGTGGGGTGGGCGCGCGCCGTACAGGGCGCGGACGCGGGGCTTGAGGAGCTTTCCGGAGGCGGTGCGCGGCAGTTCGTCCGCCACCACGACCGATTTCGGGATCTTGTACTTGGCCAGCCGCCCGGCGAGCGAGGCGAGCACCTCCGCGGAGTCCACGGTGCGGTCGTCCCGGGGGACCACCACCGCGCGCGGCACCTCGCCCCACCGCTCGTCCGGTACGCCGATCACGGCGCACTCCGCGATGTCGGGGTGGGCGAGCAGGGCACCCTCGACCTCGGCGGGGTAGATGTTCTCGCCGCCCGAGATGATCATGTCCTTGAGGCGGTCGACGACGGTGACGTAGCCGTCCGCGTCGGTCCGGGCCGCGTCACCCGTCCGGAACCAGCCGTCCGCGAAGGCGGCCGCGCTCTCCTCCGGCAGACCCCAGTAGCCGGCCATCACGTTCGGGCCGCGCACCAGCACCTCGCCGGGTTCGCCGACGCCGGCGGGGGAGAGGTCGGGCCGTACCACCCGTACGTCGGTGAAGAAGTGCGGCACCCCGGCCGAGCCCGCCTTGCTGACGGCGTGCTCACCGTCCAGGAACAGCGCGCCGGGCGCCGCCTCGGTCATGCCGTAGCCCTGCTGGAAGGTGAGCCCGCGCTGCTGGTACGCGGCGATCAGCGGCTCGGGGACGGGGGAGCCGCCGCAGGTGAGGAGGCGCAGCGAGGAGAGGTCGGCGGTGGACCAGCGCGGGCTGCGCGCGATCCGCTCGAACATGGTGGGCACGCCGAACATGAAGGTGATCCGGTGCTCGGCGATCAGGTCGAAGGTGGCGTCCGGGTCGAAGGACTCCACCAGGACGCAGGTGCCGCCCTTGAGCAGCACCGGCAGGGTGAGCATGTTCAGCCCGGCGGTGTGGAACAGCGGCGCGGAGACGAGCGCCACCTCGTCCGTGGTGAGGTCGGTGTCGACGAGGACGTTGAGCGCGTTCCAGGTGAGGTTGGCGTGCGTGAGCATGGCGCCCTTGGGCCGGCCCGTGGTGCCGGATGTGTACATGATGATGCACACGTCGTCGCCGGAGACCGGCTCGTCCAGCGGCCCGCCCGCGGCGCCCGCGATCAACTCCTCGTATGCCGAACCGACTTCGAGGTACGTGCGGACGGGGGCGGCAGTGTCGCGCAGCCCCGCCACCAGCTCGGCGTGCTCGGGGGTGTGGATCAGTGTGCCGGCGCCCGAGTCGGCCAGCTGGTAGGCGAGTTCGGGCCCGGCCAGCCGGGTGTTGAGCGGGACGAAGACGGCGCCCAGCGCACCGGCGGCGAAGAAGGTCTCCAGGAAGGAGGGGTGGTTGGGCCCGAGGAAGGCGATCCGGTCGCCGCGCCGGACGCCGGTCGCGCGCAGCGCGCGGGCCAGTCGAGCGGTGCGGTCGTGCAGCTCTGCGTAGGTGGTCGTCGCGCCTTCGTGGCGGACGGCGATGCGGTGCGGGGTCTTGCGGGCCCGGCGGGCGGGCCACGACCCCAGTCCCTCGTTGCGCACGGCGGCTCTCCTTGGATGGCCTTGCGGTGGGATCAGGCGAGCCCGAGCAGCCGGGCGGCGTTCTCCTTGAGGATCTTCGGCCGGACCGCTTCCTTGATCTCCAGCTTCTCGAAGTCCGCGAGCCAGCGGTCCGGCGTGAGCACGGGATAGTCGGAGCCGAAGAGCACCTTGTCCTTGAGCAGGGTGTTGGCGTACTGCACGAGCTGCGGCGGGAAGTACTTCGGCGACCAGCCCGACAGGTCGATGTGCACCCCGGGCTTGTGCGTGGCGACGGCCAGCGCCTCGTCCTGCCAGGGGAAGGACGGATGGGCGAGGATGATCTTCAGATGCGGGAAGTCGGCGGCCACGTCGTCGACGTGCAGCGGGTTGGAGTACTTCAGCCGGATGCCGCCACCGCCCGGCACCCCGGCGCCGATGCCGGTCTGCCCGGTGTGGAAGAGCGCGATCGCCCCGGTCTCCTCGATGACCTCGTACAGCCCGTACGCCAGCCGGTCGTTGGGGAAGAACGCCTGGATGCTCGGGTGGAACTTGAAGCCGCGTACGCCGTACTCCTCCACCAGCCGCCGCGCCTGCTTGACCGCCGCCTTGCCGCGGTGCGGGTCGAGCGAGGCGAACGGGATCAGCACGTCGGCGTTGTCGGCGGCGGCCTCGGCCACCTCCTCGTTCGGTACCGGCTCGGTGCCGGTCGCGGACTCGGCGTCCACGGTGAAGACGACGGCGGCCATCTTCCGCTCGCGGTAGTACGCGGCGATCTCCGGCAGCGTCGGCTTCCGGTTGCCCTCGATCTTGAAGTACGCGCTGGAGGCGTCGGCCAGTTCGGTGTCGAGGGAGGCCTGCCCCTTGGCGGAGACCTCGGCGTGCGTGTGCACGTCGATGGCCACCAGCTCGGCCACGTTCATGGTGCGGGTCGTCATGGCTCAGGCCTCCGGGATCACGGGCGCGGGGATGCCCACGGACTGCGGCTCGCGGCCCACGGACGTGTGCCAGGCCGCCGCGACGGTCTCCGGACGCCAGCCCCCGTCCGCGTACGCCACCGACACCTCCTGCGGGTGCGACCACAGCGCGAGCTTGTCGCCGCCGATGCCGACGCACTGGCCCGTGACGTCCTTCGCGGCGTCCGAGGCGAGGAACGGCACCAGCGCGGCGCAGTCCTCGGCCGTGCCGAAGCCCTCGCCCTTGCGCAGGAAGTCCGGCAGGGGAGCGCCGCGCCGCATCGCCTCGACGTACGGCGCGAACGCCGGGATCGTCTCGGTCATCGCGGTCGCCGCGACGGGCACGATCGCGTTGACGGTGATGCCGGCCCGCGCCAGCTCCATCGACCAGGTACGCGTCATGGCGGCGATGCCGGCCTTGGCGGCGGCGTAGTTGGTCTGGCCGAAGTTGCCGCGCTGCCCGGCGGGGGAGCCCACCAGGATCAGCCGGCCGCCGTCGCCCTGCTCCCGCATCCGCACAGCGGCGGCGCGAGCGCAGGTGAACGTGCCCTTGAGGTGCGTGGTGAGCACGGCGTCGAAGTCGTCGTCGGTCATCTTCCACAGCACGCGGTCGCGCAGGATGCCCGCGTTGGTGACCATCACGTCCAGTCGGCCGAACTCCTCGACGGCGCGGCCCACCAGCCGGTCGGCGGCCTCGGTGGTACCGACGGCGACGGCCTCCGCGACGGCCCGGCCGCCGGCCTCGGTGATGCTCTTCGCGGCCTGCTCGGCCACGGACTCGTCCAGGTCGTTGACGACGACGGACGCGCCGGCCGCGGCGAGCGCCGAGGCGTACGCGAGGCCCAGGCCGCGGCCGGAACCGGTCACGACGGCGACCTTCCCGGTGAGGTCGACGGGGGAGTGGGCAGGAGATTCGGGCACGGTGACGTCCTCTCAACTTGCTTTTTGCACAACGAAGTTGACGTGAGCGGGAAGGGTGGGGTGCGGCGAGTGGTCGGCTGCCGGCCTCGCCGTGACCGAAGCTAAGACCAATCGTTGTTGACGTCAATGGTTGTTCTCGTAATCGAATCTGCGGCATGCTGGACCCGCTGGTGAGATGGAGAGCCGGACAGACCGCCCCGCACCGGGGCTCGGAACAGGGAGCGCCATGACCCCCCAGGGACCGCCCACCGCCCAGGCCAGGCCCGTCGACGCCGACGAGCCGTGGATGCGGGGGCTGCACGCCGACACCGGGTACCTGCTGTACCGGCTCGGCCTGCGTTCCGGTCAGCTCTTCAACGCGGCCCTCCAGGAATCGGGCCTCCGGCTACGGCACTACGCACTCCTGCGGTACCTCGCCACGGTCGAGGGCGCCCCGCAGCGCGAATTGAGCGTCCGGCTCGGTTACGACCCCAGCGCCATCGTCGGCCTCGTCGACGACCTCGAACGCCTCCGCCTCGTCGAGCGCCGCCCGGCCCCCGCCGACCGGCGCCGCCGCATCGTCGTCCTGGCCGAAGCGGGCCGTGCCTACCTCCGCGACACCGACGAGGCCAGCCACCGCGTCACCGACGAACTGACCGGCCCGCTGACCGCCGAGGAGCGCGACACGCTGCACGCCCTGCTGCTGCGGGTCGCCGAGCAGCGGGACGAGGGCTGAGCCGACGCGGCCCGCGTCAGGCCGTCGGGATGCGGGTGAACCGACCCGCGATGTGCAGGTCCGCCTCGATGCCGGCCACCGTGGTGCGTAGCTCCGGCAGGATGTCCGTGACGCACTCCGCCGCGGTGCGGCGGACGGTGTGCATCGCGACGTTCACGGCCGCCACGACGTCCCCCGCGCCGTTGTGGACCGGTACGGCGATCGACCGGAGCCCTTCCTCCAACTCGTCCTCCACCAGCGCGTAGCCCTGGTCGGCCACCTGGTCCAGGAGTGCGGCGAGGTCGGCGGCGCGGGTCACCGTCCGCGGGGTCAGCGGCCGCAGCTCGGTGCGGGCGAGCCGCGCGGACCGCTCGGCGGGCGACAGGCCGGCCAGCGCGACCCGGCCCATCGCGGTGGCGTACGCGGGCAGCCGGGTGCCGATGGTGAGGTTGACGCTCATCACGCGGGAGGTGGCGACCCGGGCCGTGTACTGGATGTCGTCCCCCGCGAGCACGGCCAGGGACGCCGAGTCGTGCACCCGCGCGGCGAGCGCGGCGAGATGGGGTCCCGCGATCTGGGGAAGCGTCGTGCGCGAGAGCGCGGGATAACCGAGTGCCAGCACCCGGGGCGTGAGCCGGAAGGCGCGGCCCTCGGAAGCGACGTACCCCAGGTGTTCCAGGGTGATCAGGGCGCGGCGGGCGGTGGCCCGGGCCAGCCCGGTCGCCTCGGCGACCGCGGAGAGCGTCAGCTCGGCGCGGCCCGTACCGAACGCCGTCAGTACCGTCAGGCCGCGGGCCAGCGACTCGATGAACTCCCGGCCCAGCTCCTGCTTCGAGGCGGCGGTCCAGGCCGCGAGCGGCGGGGGCGGGGCGAGGCCGGGCTCGGGCGGCGCGTCCTGCGCCCGGCGCAGCTCCTCCTCCATCGCGGCCACCGTCTCGCGCAGCCGGGGGAGCAGCGTGTCGTGCAGGGACGCGGCGCTGTGCCGGCTGGTGTGGCTCACCACGCTCGCCGCGCAGACGACCGAGCCGTCCGGGGCGTGCACCGGTACGGCCAGTGCGACCAGTCCGGGCTCGATCAGTTGGTCGTCCAGCGCCCAGCCCTGTTCGCGCGCCTGCCGGGCGCGCTCCTCGAAGGGGGCGCCGTCGGTCGCGGCCCGGGCGGCGTCGTACGGCGGTACGGCGGGGAAGTCGCGGTGCTCCGGATCGGCGGCCCGGCGCTCCCGCCAGCGTGCCCACTCCGCCTCGGACCAGCCGGCGGCGAAGAGCGGGCCCGGCGCGGTGCGCTCGGCCGGCAGCAGGTCGCCGATGCGGAAGCTCAGGGACATCGCGCGGCGGCGGGTCGCCTGGTGCAGGAAGCGGATGCCGTCCCGGTCGGACACCGCGAGCGAGACCGACTCGTCCAGCGCGTCGGCCAACGCGTCGGCGTGCCCGCCGAGCAGGCCGGGCAGCCGCAGCGCGGCGAGGTAGGCGTTGCCCAGCTGCATGACGCGCGGGGTGAGCACGGCGTCCCGGCCGTCCAGCCGTACGTAGCCCATCCGCGCCAGCGTCGCGGTCACCCGGTCGACGGTGGAGCGGGCGAGGCCGGTGGCGCGCTCCAGCTCGCTCGGGCTCAGTGCGCCGTCGGCCTTGGTGAGCCGGCGCAGCACGGCGATGCCGCGCATCAGCGGCGTGACCGCCTCGGCCGGCGCCCCGGCGGGGGCGGCGGGCGGCGTCGTCATGTCGGTCGGTGGCATCGGCTCTCCGTCGCGGTCTGTGCAGGACACCGTAAGGAATGCGGGCGGCCGCCCGCACCGAGGGTCCGCATCGCGGTGGACCAGGGGCGTTGCCGGTGAACCGTTGACAGCCGGCAGCGGCGCGCGCAAACTCTGCGGAACGCCAGTGAATAATAATTCACCACGCGAACATCCTGCACAAGCCCGCTTGCTGGGACGTCGGAAAGCGGGCCCGTCCTCGACGACGAGGAGAGACGTATGCACACCACCGTCGGGATCATCGGCGGCGGCCCCGCGGGCCTGCTGCTCGCCCGCCTGCTGCACACCGCGGGCATCGACAGCGTCGTACTGGAGAGCCGGGACCGCCGGTACGTCGAGCAGCGGCAGCGCGCCGGAATCCTGGAGCAGGCCACCGTGGACGCCCTCCGGGCGTGCGGCGCCGGGGCCCGGCTGGACGCCGAGGGCATGGTCCACGACGGGATCGAGCTGCGCTTCGACCGGCGCGCGCACCGCGTCGACTTCCCCTCCCTCGCCGACGGCCGACGGGTGACGGTGTACGCACAGACCGAGGTGGTCAAGGACCTGATCGCGCTCCAGCTCGCCGAGGGCGGCCCGCTGCTCTTCGAGGCTGAGGTGCACGCGGTCGAGGGCGCCGACACCGACCGCCCGTCGATCCGCTACACCCGCGAGGGCGAGGAGCAGACCCTCACCTGCGACTACGTCGTCGGCTGCGACGGCTTCCACGGCGTGGCCCGCAACGCCGTGCCCGAGCACCTGCGCACCACGTACGAACGCGTCTACCCGTACTCCTGGCTCGGCATCCTCGCCGACGCGCCGCCCGCCGCCGACGAGCTGATCTACGCCCACTCCGACCGCGGCTTCGCGCTCGCCAGCATGCGCTCCCCGTCCGTCAGCCGGCTCTACCTCCAGGTCCCCAACGGCACCGACCCCGCCGAGTGGTCCGACGACCGCATCTGGGACGAGCTGGACGCCCGCTTCGCCCTGGACGCCGACCCCGGATGGCGGCTGAAGCGCGGCCCGATCACCAGCAAGTCCGTGCTGCCGATGCGCAGCCATGTCACCGAGCCGATGGCGTACGGCCGGGTCCTGCTGGCCGGCGACGCCGCGCACATCGTGCCGCCCACCGGCGCCAAGGGCCTCAACCTCGCCGCCGCCGACGTCATCGTCCTGGCCCGCGCCCTGACCCGCTGGCACACCACCGGCGCCACGGACCTGCTGGAGTCCTACTCCGGCACCTGCCTGCGCCGCGTCTGGCGCGCCGAGCACTTCTCGTACTTCATGACCACCACCCTGCACACCGCCCCTGACCAGTCCCCCTTCGAGACGCGCCTGCAGATCTCCCAGCTCGACCGCGTCGCGACCTCCCACCACGCGGCGGCCGAGCTGGCCGAGAACTACACGGGCCTGCCGCTGCCCACCGGCCCGACGGGCTGAGCCGCTCCCGGCGGTCGGCGGGCGCTCCGCACCAGCGCACGCCCGCCGACCGCCCCCGCCCACACCACCAGGGCGGCACGCCGCGACCCGCGCCGTGCCGCCCATCCCGATCCCGAGGTGGTCCGCCCAGCGGTAGGCCACTGCGGCCGGCCCCCTTGCCGTACTCCGCCTCACCCGTTCGGACGGTGCGGGTCGGCGGGGCGGCGGAGGCGTGGTCACGCTGTGACGGGTACGCGGGTACTGCGTAGGTCCCGGACGGAAAGGCACACCCATGGCACGCGCCGCACTCTTCGACGTCGACGGCACGCTCGCGGACACCAACCACCTGCACGTCACCGCCTGGTGGGAGGCGTTCCGGCAGCGTGGCCACCACGTGGCGATGACCGACATCCACCACGCCCTCGGACGCCCGTCGAGCGACCTGATCGGCCACGTACTGGGGGAGGACCGCGACACGAGCCGGGACGCGGACATCAGCGCCGCGCACAAGACGCTGTACGGGACGTACTTCGACCGGCTGCCCGCACTGCCGGGCGCCGGCGACCTGCTGCGCGCCCTCGCCGAGCGTGGCTGGCGCAACATCCTGGTCACCTCGGCGGGCGGATACGAGCTGGGCGCGCTGCGCCGGGCCATCGACGCCGACGACGCCATCACGGACACCGCGAGCGCCGACGACGTGAGCGAGGGCAAGCCCGCGCCGGAGCCCGTGGAGTACGCCCGGGAGCTGGCCGGCGTGCCCGCCGAGCAGGCCGTGTTCGTGGGGGACTCGGTCTACGACATGCAGGCCGCGACCCGCGCGGGCGTCCGCGCCATCGCCCTGCTCTGCGGCGGCATCCCGCGCGCCGACCTGGTGGAGGCCGGCGCTTCGGAGGTCTACGCCGACCCCGCCGAACTGCTGGACCGGCTGGACGACAGCCTCCTCGCCGAGGTGACGGACGGGTAGGCCGAGGTGACGGACGGGGAGAGGGGCCGGCGGAAGGCCTCGTGATGCCGGATATGACGTGGCCCACCATCATGAGTTGAGGCCCGCACGGCGGGCACCCGGACGGTCCCGCAAGGACGGAACGGAGTGTTATGACGCGGAAGAATGAACACGACGAGAACGGCTCCAGCGCAGCGAAGGGAGCGGGCCGGGGCGATCCCCGGGACCGCGACACCGCGGCGAAGGAAGTGCTGGCCGAGTTCGAGGACGCCGAGACCCGGGTGGCGGAGCCCGAGGAGGAGCGGCACGTCGTCGGCGAGAGCGGCGACCCGCTGACCACCAGCCTGGACGCGCAGGAGGACGTCGACGAGGACGCCCGTGCCGAGGCCGGCACCCGGCGCGCCCCGGAGCGGCCCGAGCACACCCGGCCCCCGCGCGCGGAGGAGGACTGAAGCCGTGGCAGCGCCCCTGTCCGCCCTGTCTGGCCTGTCTGGCCTCTCCGACAGCACCCTGCCGCTCCTGCTGGAGGGGTATGCCTGGCTGCCGGACCGGCGGCGCCGCAACGGCGGCGCGCCGGTCCGCACCCGGCTGCTGGGCAAGCCGGCGATCGCCCTGCACGGCCGCGACGCCGTGCGGTTCTTCTACGACGAGAGCCACATCCACCGGCGCGACGCACTGCCGGGACCGGTGCTCGACACACTCTTCGGCCGCGGTGCCGTGCACACGCTCGACGGCGAGCAGCACCGCGTACGCAAGGCCCTCTTCGTCCACCTCCTGAAGGACCGGGAGTCCATCACCGACCTGACCGAGCGCGCGGCCGCCGAGTGGGAGCGCGCCCGCGCCGACTGGTCGGGACGGACCCAGGTCGTCCTCTTCGACGCGTTCGCGCTGCTCCTCGCCCGTACGGTCTGCGAGTGGGCGGGCATCGCGCTCGACGACGCGGAGGCCCGGGAGACGGCGGACGACCTCGTCACCATGGTGGACGGCTTCGCGACACCGGGGCCGCGCCACTGGCGGGCCCGCCGCGCCCGCCGCCGCCAGGAGGAACGGCTGGCCCGCCGCATCGAGGACATCCGGCGCACCGGCCCCACCGAGCACGCCGCGCCGACCGGCGCGGCGCTGGCGGAGGTGGCCCGGCACCACGAGGCCGACGGCTCCCCGCTGGACGCGCACACGGCCGCAGTGGAGATCCTCAACGTCATCCGGCCCACCGTCGCGGTCGCCTGGTTCCTGATGTACGCGGCGCACGCGCTGCACCGCTGGCCGGAGCACCGCGCGCCGCTCGCCAAGGGCGACAGCACGTACGCCCGGGCCTTCGCGCACGAGGTACGGCGCTTCTACCCCTTCGTGCCGTTCCTCGGCGGCCTGGCGGCCCGCGACCTGGACTGGCAGGGCGAGACCGTCGACGCCGGCACGATGGTGCTGCTCGACGTCTACGGGTACCTGCACGATCCCGAGCTGTGGCCGCGCCCGTACACCTTCGACCCGACGCGCTTCACGGACGCCGAGCCGGGGCGCGACGACCTCATCCCGCAGGGCGGCGGCGAGGTCTCCGGCGGACACCGCTGCCCGGGCGAGGACATCGTGCTCGCTCTCCTCCAGACGCTCGTCCCGCTGCTGGCCCGGCTGGAGTACCGGGTACCGGAGCAGGACCTGAGCATCCCGCTGCACCGGGTCCCCTCCATGGTCGGCGAGGGCTTCGCCGTCACCGACGTGCACTGAGCACGGATCGGCGGGGCGCACGGCCCCGGGCGGGCTTCACGCCGCCCGGGGCTCCTCGCGTACCACCTCGGCGGGCTGCTTGTCGTCCCGTAGGCCGAGGAAGCGGGGGTGGCGGAGCATGCCGTCCCGGGTCCACTCGGTGAAGCCCACCTCGGCGACCAGCTCGGGGCGCACCCAGTGCGCGCCGCGCTCCCGTACCGGGTCCCCGAAGGGCGAGCGGGTCTGCTCGCGCTCGTCCAGGAGGCCACGGATGCGGTGCAGCGTCGTCCGGTCGTAGCCGGTGCCGACCTTGCCGGCGTACCGCAGTGTCCCGTTCGCGTGGTAGCCGAGCAGCAGGGCCCCGAAGCCGACGCGGCTGCCGGCCGGCTCGGTCCAGCCGCCGATGACGAACTCCTGGCCGCGGGCGCACTTCAGTTTCAGCCAGTCGCCGGAGCGGCGCGGCACGTACGGCCCGTCGGCGCGCTTGGCGATCAGGCCCTCCCAGCCGCGCTCACAGGCGTCGGCCAGCTCCGCCGGGCCGCCCTGGTTCCGGTGCGGGGTGAAGCGCAGCGGGGAGACGAAGCGCAGGGCGCGGCGGAGCAGCGACTTGCGGGTGCGCAGCGGCAGCCGGGTGAGGTCCTGGCCGTCCAGTCGCAGCAGGTCGAAGACGTAGTACGTGACCGCCACCGAGCTGGCGCGGGCCTGTTCGGGGTCGGTGATGCCCATCCGCTGCTGGAGGCGGGAGAACTCGGTACGGCCGCCGGAGAAGGCGACGACCTCGCCGTCCACCACGAAGTCCCGGCAGCCCTGCGCCGCCAGCGCGTCGACGATCTCCGGATACGTGCCGGCCATCGAGCGGCCGGTGCGGGACAGCAGCGTGGCGTGGTCGCCGTCGCGTACGGCCAGCGCCCGGACCCCGTCGAGCTTGCGCTCGAAGATCCAGTCCCGGTCGAAGTCCCTGCGGTCGGTCAGGACCGCGAGCATGGGGTGGGCTGCCAGCTCCGCGCCCGAGGGCGCGTCGGCCAGCAGCCGTCGTTGTGCGCCGGGCAGTGACTCCAGGAGGCCCGCCACGGTCACTTCCCCTTCCGCCCTGCGCCCTTGCCGGCCCCGGAGTCCTCGGTGCCCTCGTCGGCCGCGACCTGTCCGAGCGTCCGGCCGCTGCGCGCCGACTTGGCCCGGCGCGGGTCCGGGGCGCCGCGCTGCCCGGCCCGCTCGTCGTTCTCCTTCACCAGCAGCCAGGACTCCCGGCCCTCGTTCTCGGCGGTGCGGAAGCGGGTCAGCGCGTAGCCGCCGTGCAGCTTGTCGCCGTCCATCCAGAACGTCACGTGCCCGTGCTCCAGCCGCTCCGCGAAGGTCGCGTCGCGGTCCTTGCGCTTCTTCGGGGGCAGCGGGCGGTACGTGCCCTGGTCCCACACGATGACCGTGCCGCCGCCGTACTCGCCCTTCGGGATCACCCCTTCGAACTCCCGGTACTCCATCGGGTGGTCCTCCGTGGGCATGGCCAGCCGCTTGTCGTGCGGGTCGGTGGACGGGCCCTTCGGCACCGACCAGGACTTCAGGACGCCGTCCACCTCCAGCCGGAAGTCGAAGTGCATGGTGGAGGCGTCGTGGATCTGCACGACGAAGACCGGATCGGCGCCGTCGGCGGGCGGCGCGCCGGAGGCCTGCCGCCCCTGCGGCTCACGGGTCCGCTCGAAGTCGCGCTTGCTCTGATACGTCGTGAGGCCTCGCTCGCCCTTCACGGCAACCCCTTTCCTGCCGATGGCCGCTGGTGTCACTCTCGCGCACCGGCACGTACGGCGCATGCGGGAGCGTGCCGGGCGGTACTGCCGTGGCCGGTGGTCACATGGAGCGCAGCACGAAGGGATGGCCCGCGGGGTCCGAGAAGAAGCGCAGCTCCTCCATGCCCTCCTTGCGCGGGGTCTCCATCGGCCGCCCGCCGTAGTCGATCACCTGGCGCTCCACGTCGTCCATGCGGTCCCGCGGCACCAGCAGGTGCAGATGGGCCTGCTGGGAGTCGTCGGGCCGGGGCCATGAGGGCGGGGCCGCGCCGTGGTCCCGCCGGAACGCGATCCGCGTGCCGTGGCGGCCGGTGATCTCGATGAGCTCGACGCCCATCTCCGACGGCAGCTCGGCGCCTATGAGCTTCGCGTAGAACTCCGCCACCGGCTCGGGCTCCGCACAGTCCAGCACCACCACCGCGGCCTCCACGTAGACGAAGGCTTCGTCGAAGAGGCCGGTGTCCGCGTTCTCTGCCATCACCTGTGTCTCCCGTTCCGGGCCGTCCGGCGGTGCCGCCCGCCGGAGTGGGCCGCCCGGCCGTCGCCGGGTGGTGCCGGTCCGGGTATCCGTACGCCGCCGCTTCATGCACCGGGCGGGACCGGGAGGGGTACGGGGGAGTGGGGGCGGCCGAGGGGCGCGTGCGTCGGCCGGTCCGCGGGCGGACCGGCCGACCTGTCGGTGTTCGGCTGTCTTCGGCTGTCGAAGTGCTTCTCGATGTGCTTCTCGATGTGCTTGTCGGTGTGCTTGTCGGTGGGCTTGTCGATGTGTTTCCTTTCGTCGTTCCACCGTCCGCCACGGTGTTCCGCCGTCCGCTACGGTCGCTTGCCGACCTTTGCGGCAGCGCCCGCACACGCCATCCCGAGCAGCACGGTCAGGGCGCCGACGACGACGTTGTTCCAGACGACTCCCGCGTCGGGGCTGCTGCCGACGATCCACGGCGAGATGATCAGCCAGGCGCCGATGGCGGACATGGCCCAGCTCATGCCGTACATCCGCTCCGGTGTGACGGTGAAGCCCAGCGCCAGCAGGCCGATCGCGATGCCCAGGATGAGGTTGTGGGTCACAAGGGCGGGCTGGCTCGCGGTGAAGTGGAGTGTCCAGGGCGAGATGGCGCAGTACAGACCGACGAGGAAGACCGGTCCGTCCACGAGCGCCACATCGCGACCGCCGAGCATGCGGGCGTACCGGTCCCGCATCTCGGGAACATCAGGGTGACTGGCGATATCGCCTCTGGTGTGTGAGACGTCTGCCATCAGACTCGTCTCCTTCGAACTCTGCGGCCCTGTCTCCTGGAGTGGCAGGCGCCGCTAGAGCTATCTTGCGCTTATTTCGCCCTTATGTGTAGCGGAGGGCGGTAAATCCGATTCCGGCCCCACCACCGGCTCGCGGTGCGGCCGGTTCCGGTCGTCTCGGGCGGTGGCGGCCGGGGTACTCGTCCGCCGTCCCGCACGACGAGACGAGAGGGGCCCGCACGACATGGCCGAGAAGCAGAAGAACGTCGTGGAGCTGCTCGAGCAGCAGCACCAGCAGATCCGCCGCCTCCTGGACGACGTCGTGAACAGCAAGGGCGAGGAGCGCAAGGCCGCCTTCCACCGCGTCGTACGTCTGCTGGCGGTGCACGAGACGGCAGAGGAAGAGGTCGTCCACCCCTACATCCGCGACCACGTCGAGGGCGGCGAGAAGGTGGTCGACGACCGGTTGAAGGAGGAGAAGAGCGCCAAGGAGACGCTCAGCAGGCTGGAGGACATGGATACCGAGTCGCAGGAGTTCGTCGACCTCTTCAAGCAGCTCCAGCGGGCCGTGCTGGAGCACGCCAAGGCGGAGGAGAAGAACGAGTTCACCCACCTGCGCGCGGTCTCCGACCAGCGGGCGATGCGGGGGCTGGCCATAGCGGTCGAGGCCGCCGAGGCAGTGGCGCCCACGCACCCGCACCCGGGCACCGAGACCGGGCTGAAGAGCGCGGTCGCGACCCCGTTCGCGTCCGTGGTGGACCGCACCAAGGACGCCATACGCGCCGCCATGGGCAAGGGCTGACCGGCCGGCCTGCCGTGACGGCCGGTTCATCGGGCCGGTGAACGCACAGACGGCCCCGCCTCAGCGGCGGGGCCGTCGGTCCGTGGCGTCGGCACCCGGCACGCCCGACCCACGGAGCTTTCCGGCCAACGGCTACCGGGTCGCTACCCGTCCCCCTCCCTCGGGAGCAGGGAACCCAGCGGCCCCAGATCGAGATTGAGCTCGTCGCGCCCCACGTCGTACCGCGTGCACAGCTCGTCCATCCGGCGCTCCAGCAGCATCAGCGTCATGCCGATGCGCTCCTCCTGGTCCTCGGACAGATCGCCCTGATCGACCCGGCGCAGCGCCTGCCGCTCCATGAGCTGGTGCAGCAGCTCCACGACGGTCAGCACCAGCCGTACGAGATCCCGCTCGACGCTCTCCTCGTCCAGCTCCACCCGCCTGGTCATGGCCGCACCGCCTCCTCGACCCGCACCGTGGCGGCGGCCCGCGACGGCCCCGTCACCCGCAGCGGATCCGCCGCCGGCTCCTCCGGGGCGAGCCCGGCGAACGGCGACGGCACGTTCTCGTTGACCGAGCTGATCAGGGCGCGCAGGTCCACCCGTACCAGGTCCACGTCCGCGATGCGCAGCGTCAGGTCCCCGGCGATCACCACGCCGCCGGCCAGCAGCCGGTCCAGCAGATCGACCAGTGTCACCTGAGCGCTGGAGAGCGGGGTGCTCATGGTGCCTCCTCCGGCAGATCGGTGAAGGAGTACGGCGCCCAGGGGCCGGTCAGCTCGATCCGCAGGGCGGGGGAGCGGGCCGCCAGCTCCCCGACCCGCTCGGCGAACTCCCCGGCCTGCTCACGGCGGACCAGATAGGCGCCGTTCAGCACGTTCGGGCCGCGGGTCACGGCGGCGCGGGTCCCCGTGGGGGCGTGGCCGTCGGCGTCGGCGGCGCCGGACGCGGCGACGGCCTCGGCCAGCTTCGGGTCCTGCGGGCGGTGCAGCCGACTCTCCTCGGCGGCCTGCGTCAGCGTGTCGTGCACCGCCCGCGCCAGGCCGTCGGACTCCTGCCGCGCGCTGTCCCTGACCTTGCGGTCGCGCAGCCGTCGTCGCAGGAACTCCCGGCCGGACTCCGCGCCGGGCGCCGGCGGCGCGGTGGGCTCGTGCCCCTCCGCCGGCCGCCGTTCCTCCGGAGCACGGGCGTACGCCTTGACGCCCCACTCCAGCCGGCCGTCCAGCCGCGCCAGCAGCCGTTCGAACCGCTCCGCGTTCGCGGTCAGCACGGCCCGGACGGAGTCCTCGTCGCGGTAGACGGTGACCAGCCGCAGCGGCAGCACGCCGACCTCCGCCGCGGCCTCGTCCACGACCCGGCGGTGCGCCCGCGCGGTCGTTTCCAGCCACGCCAGGTCCTCCAGGCGTTCGTGGACCTGGGGCTGGTCGAACTCGGCCGCCGGCACCGTGGAGACCAGCGCGGCCAGCGGCCCTTCGGTCACGGTGTGCACGGGCGCTTCCCCGATGCCGAGCAGGCCGGCCGGCGGCCGGGCGCCGCTGCGGAGAACGGCGTAGGCGTAGGTCAGCCGGCCGTTGTCGTGAGGCGTGGTCACGGTGCCTCTTCCTTTCCGTCCTCCAGCGCGTCCCGCCGGCCCTCCAGGGCGGCGATGCGCTCGCGCAGCTCGGCGTTCTCCCGAGCCAGGTCCTGCTGCTGCCGGTCCTCCCGGTCCACCTCGCGGCGGCGGGCGCCGGCCGACAGGGACGGGTCGTCCCGCCACCAGTCGATGCCCATCTGTTCGGCACGTTCCACCGACGCCACGATCAGCCGCAGCTTGATGGTCAGGAGTTCGATGTCGAGCAGGTTGACGCGGATGTCACCGACGATCACCACGCCACGGTCCAGGACGCGTTCGAGAATGTCGGCGAGGTTGGCGCCGCCGCCGGCGCCGGTTGCGGGATACGACATGGGGCGCGTGCTCACCTCACCCGTTCCGGCTCGGGTTCGTCCTCGTACTCCTCGTACTCCTCGGCCTCGGCGTCCGCAGCCTCGGCGTCCGCGGCCTCGACGTCCGCGGCCTCGGCGTCCGCGGCCTCGGCGTCCTCGTATGCCTCCGGTTCGTCGGCGTACTCCTCCTCCTCGTCGCCGGCATCCTCGTCGGCGAACTCCTCGTCGTCGTAGGCCTCTTCCGGCTCTTCCGTGTCTTCCGCTTCTTCCGGGGCTGCCGTGTCTTCCGTGTCTGCCGAGTCTTCAGGGCCCTCCGGCTCCACCAGGTCCTCGGAGTCCTCCCGGGCCTCCGGGGCCTCCTGGTCCGCCGACTCCGCGGGCTCCTCCTGCCCGTCCGCTGTCGTGTCGGACGACGCCGGCTCCTGGTCCTCCTCGCGGTCCACCGCGTCCTCGTGCGACTCGACGACCTCGCCGTCGCGGATCTCCCCGCGCCAGCCGCCGGTCGACTCCCCGCGCAGCATCACGAAGCGGCGGAAGTGCTTCAGGTCCAGCCGGGCCCGCCGCCCCTGCGCCCGCCATATGTTGCCGGTCCGCTCGAAGAGGCCCTTCGGGTAGTACTCGATGACCAGCAGGACGCGGGTCAGGTCCGGTGCCAGCTCATGGAAGGTGACGACCCCCTTGAGGGAGGCCTTCGCCCCCTCCGCCGTCCAGGCGATGCGCCGGTCCGGCACCTGCTCGGTGACGGACGCCTGCCAGCTGCGGGTGGACCAGAAGATCTTGGCCCGCCAGTTGGACGTGGTGTCGTCGGCGCGGTCCACGTTCTGCACGCCCTTGGTGAAGGTGCTGAACTCCTGGAACTGCGTCCACTGGTCGTACGCGGTGCGCACCGGCACCCCGACGTCCGTGTCCTCGACGACGGTGACGAACGAGCCCTGTCCGGTGCCCGACTTGGCGCCGCCGCCCACCTTGCGCAGCGTCTCCTGGATCCGCTCCTTCGCGCCGGAAGCGCCGGCGCCGACGGCCGCCCGCAGCGGCCCTTCGCCCTCGGCGATGCGGCGGCCGCCGTCCAGCACCATCCGGCCGAGGCCGGGGCCGTTGCCCTCGGCCATGTCCTGCAGCCGGGTGGTGGCGGCGCCCAGTTTCCGGCCACCGGCGATCAGCAGCCGCTGGGCCTGGGTCGCGGCGAACGCCGAGGCCTCCTCCTTGAGCCGGTCGGTGGCCGGGCTGTTGACGATGGTGTCCTTCAGTCGGGTGGCGGTGCCACCGCGCTTGTCGTCAGCCATCGCTACGCTCCCGGCTCCGGCCGGCCGACGACCGGGCCCCGCCCGACGACCTGGTGCCGGCCCTGCCGCCGGACCCGGTGCCCGTCCTGGCACCGGCCCGGCCCGTGGCCTTCGTACCGGCCCTGCTCGCGGCCTTCGTACCGCTCTTCGTCGCGGTCCGTGCGGGGCGCCGGGCCGCGGTCGCCTTGCCGGCGGCCTGCTTCCCGGCGGCCTGCTTGCGCGGCTTGCGGGCTCGCGGCGCGCGGCTCTCGTCCGGCTCGTCGGCCTCGGTCCCGGCCTCGTCGTCCGCCGTGCGGTCCGCGTCCTCCGGCTCGCGGTCCGCTTCCTCCTCGGCGTCGTCGGCCCGCTGCTTCGGGGCCGTGCCGCCGGCGATCCGGTCCTGCACGCCGAGGGTGCGTTCGTGGAGGCTGTTCGCCAGGCCGTCGATGCGGCGATTGACGAACGCGCCCGCCGCCGCGCGACCCACGCCGCCCAGGTCCTCCCGCAGCTGATCGCGCAGCTCCGCGAGTTGCGGATCCGCCTTCAGCCGTTCGTCGACCAGGCTCAGCAGCCGCTGCGGGTCGAGCTGCAGCCGCCGTCCCAGGACCATGCCGCCGACGCCGAGCGCGAGTTTCATCTTCTTCGTGCGGCCCAGTGCGTATCCTCCGGCGACGGCCAGTGCCAGTGCCGCCCGGTTGTTCATCTCACCCGTCTCCTCATGTCCCCGTTGTCCGTGTCGTGCCTGTCCTTGCGCGGCCGGTGCCTGTGTCGTCCGTCATCACGGCCTCGGCCCCTGCGCTGCCGGCCCCTGCGGGGCCGCTCCGCGCGCCACCGCCAGCCGGTCCAGCAGCTCGTCCTCACGCCGGTCGAACTCCGCCTCGTCGATCTCGCCGTCGTCCAACTGACGGGCCAACTCCCGTAGTTCTTTCTGGACGACCTGAGGGTCGTAGTACTGCCGCTCCGCCTCGGCCACCACCTGGCGCAGCACCCACGCGGTGCCGCGCACGGGGGCGGCGGGCAGCAGCAACACTTCCTTGAGCAGACCCATCAGCCCCGGCCCGACCCTTCCGGAGTGCGCTCCCGGGTCTCCTCGTCCGTGGCCGAGTGGGCCGGGCGGACGAAGCTGTACGGCGGCAGCGGCCCGTTCACCAGCAGCTCCAGGTGCGGCTGCTCCTCGGCGAGGCGGTGCGCCGCCTCCTGGAAGGGCGCGGTCTCCGTGCGCGGCAACAGGAAGGAGAGGTTGACCAGCCAGCCCGAGCCCTCGGGGCCGGGCGCCGACTGCTCCGCCAGCGGTGCCAGGGTCCGTTCGATCGTGTGGGCGTCCTGCACCTCGCGGGCCCGTACGCCGTTGGCCACCAGCTCGCCCAGCCGTACCCGCTCGGGATAGCTGCCGCCGCCGGCGGACTGGAGGGCCTCCGTGAGTCGGCGGACCTCCGGCTCGTCGTCGACGACGAGTCGCAGCACGGCTTCCTCGCGGTGCGCCGCCTTGACGTTGAACTCCACCCGGCCGTCCAGGTCGGCCAGCTGCGTCTTGTAGTGCGTGGCGTGCTCGCCGAGCGCGTCGCGCACCGCGTCGTCGTCCGTCGAGAGCGACCCGAAGCGCAGCGGCAGCACCGCGCCCGCACCGCCCATCTCGGTCAGGACGTGCTGGTGGGCCAGCAGGTCGCGGCGCTTGGGGCGCAGCCCGTCGGGGCAGTCGCTGACCACGGCGGCCAGCTCGCCGGACCGCACGATGCGCACCGGGCAGGGCGGGTCACCGACGCCCAGCACCTGCTGTTCGGGCAGCGGGTGGTCGGCGTGCGCTATGCCGTAGACGTAGGTGGTCATCAGCTCTCCTCCTTCTTGCGGGAGCTGGTGGTGCGCCGGGTGCGGCGCGGGGCCTCCTCGCCGTCGGACGAGGACGAGCCGTTCCGTCCGCCGGCCGCCTCGCGGCCCTGGCCGATGGCGTCGGCGAAGGTCTCGGCGGCGCCGGAGAGGGCGCCCTTGCTCTTGCCGCGTGCGCCGGACTCGGTGATCTCACCCACCAGGTCGGGGAGGCCGGGGTCCTTCTTGGGACCGGACTCCAGGTCGAGCCGGTTGCAGGCCTCCGCGAAGCGCAGGTACGTGTCCACACTCGCGACCACGACACGTACATCGATCTTGAGGATCTCGATGCCGACCAGGGAGACGCGTACGAAGGCGTCGATCACCAGGCCGCGGTCCAGTACGAGTTCGAGGACGTCGTACAGGCCGCTGGAGCCGCCTCCTCCCCGGCCGTTCTCCTGCTGAGCGGGAACCACGGTCATGTCACTGGTTTCCTTTCGCTCGTTCGTAGCGGCCGATGCGCCGGTACCCGATGAGCAGGCCCTCGTGGTCCAGGACCAGCTCGTAGAGCGCCATCAGGCTCATCGTGTCGGGCACCCTGGCCAGCTCCAGCACCTCCGCCTCCAGCAGCCAGCCGTCCTCCGTCTTCTCGAACCGGGTGACGGTCTCCGGCTGCAGGCCGGTGAGCTCGGCGAGCTGGGCGCGCGCCGCGCGCATCAGCTCGGGCAGTGCCGGGCGGCCCGAGGCGGCCCGTCGGTCGCCTTCGTCCGGTGTGTTCGTCGTGTGCGTCATGAGGCCACCCCGATCGGGGTTCTCCGTCCGGGAGCCTCCGCAGGGAAGTCCATGCGGCATCGAGTACCGCTCCGGGGCGAAAGGAAACCCATAGGTCTCGGGTTCCGCTCCGTGTCCCGGGTGACGTCCGGTCGCCGATCTTGCCGGGCGCCCCGATGATGGATTGAGGCCCGTCGGGCGGGGGACCCGTGGAGCAGCCGGAGGGGACGGCTGACCACGGAACACGGTCAACGCGGAACAGGAGGAATCAGTGGCCGCGCAACACCGGGACCACCACGACAACGGCACCACGAGCGGACAGCCGCAGAACCCCAGGGAGAAGCACCCGCAGCCGGACTTCCCGCAGCAGGACCAGGAGCACCCGGGCTGGACCGGGCCGATGGACCCGCCGCCCGACCACGGTGAGGAGTCCTACCGCGGCAGCGGACTGCTCACGGATCGCAAGGCGCTGCTGACCGGCGGCGACTCCGGCATCGGCCGCGCGGTGGCGCTGGCCTTCGCGCGCGAGGGCGCGGACGTGGTCTTCACCCATCTGCCGGAGGAGGCCGACGAAGCGCGGGAGACCGCTCGGCTGGTGGAGGAGGCGGGCCGTACGGCGGTCGCCGTCCCCTGCGACATCCGCGAGGAGTCCGAGTGCCGGCAACTGGTCGAACGGACCGTCGCCGAGTTCGGCCGGATCGACATCCTGGTCAACAACGCGGCGTACCAGATGTCCCAGCCGGACGGCATCCAGGCGATCAGCACCGAGCAGTTCGACCGCGTGCTGCGCACCAACCTGTACGGGATGTTCTGGCTGTCGAAGATGTCGCTGCCGCACATGCCCAAGGGCGGCTCCATCATCAACACCACGTCGGTGCAGGCGTACAAGCCCAGTCCGCACCTGCTGGACTACGCGACGACCAAGGGCGCCATCGTCACCTTCACGCAGGGGCTCGCGCAGATGCTCGCGCCCGACGGCATCCGGGTGAACGCGGTGGCGCCGGGCCCGGTGTGGACGCCGCTGATCCCGGCGACGCTGCCGGACACCGCGGAGTTCGGCAAGCAGTCGCCGCTGGGCCGGCCGGCCCAGCCGGCCGAGATGGCCCCGGCCTATGTGTTCCTCGCGTCCGAGCACGCCGGGTTCATCACCGCGGAGATCGTGAACGCGACCGGCGGTACGCCGCTGCCGTAGCGCTCCGCCGACAACGCGTCAGGAGGCCTTCTTCCGGCGGCTGCTCTTCTTCTTGCCGCCGCCGGAGAGGGCCTCGACGAGTTGGTCCCGGCTCATGGACGAGCGGCCGGGCACGCCGGCGTCGGTGGCCCGGCGGTACAGCTCGGCCTTGGTGAGCCCGTCGAGGTCCTCAGCGCCCGTGCCGGTACCGGTACCGGCGCCGCGCCCGCCGGACTTCCGGCGGTCCTTCGCGCGGTCCACGCTGGCCTGCAGGGCCTCGCGCAGGTCGATGACGTTGGTCGGCTCCGGAGCGGGCTCGGCCTTCTCCACGGTCTCGCCGGTGCGCTTGGCCTCGATGAGCCGGCGCACCTTCTCCTGGTACGTGTCCCGGTACTCCGCCGGCTCCCACTCGACGGTCAGCGCGTCGATCAGCGAAACCGCGGTGTCCAGCTCCTTCTTGTCCGGCTTGGCGCGCCCCGGCACCGTCGGCAGCTCCTTGTGCGGGTCCCGCACCTCGTCGGCCCAGTGCAGCGTGTGCAGGGCCAGGATGTCGTCCTCGGCCTTCACGGCGACGAGGTATTCGCGGTTGCGCATCACGAAGGTGGCGATGCCCGCCTTGTTCGCCCGCGCCAGCGCCTCCCGCAGCAGGCCGTAGACCTTGGCGTACTCCTTGTTCCGCGGCGCGAGGTAGTACGTCTTGTCGAAGTAGATCGGCTCCACGGCGTCGAGGTCGACGAACCCGGTGATCTCCAGCGACTTGGAGCGGCCCGGCGCGATCTCGTCCAGCTCGTCCGGCTCGACGAGCACGTACTCGTCCCCGGTGTCGTAACCCTTGACGATGTCGTCGTACCGGACTTCCTTGCCGGTGCGCTCGTTGACGCGCTTGTTGCGCACCCGGTCGGAGGTGCCGCGCTCCAGCTGATGGAAGTGGACCGTGTGGCTCTCCGTCGCGGTCACCAGTTGTACCGGCAGGGCGACCAGCCCGAACGAGAGCGCACCGGACCAGACCGCGTGTGCCATGTGCCGCCACCTCCTCGCCCCATCGCACCCCGTACGGGCGGCGACCGCACCCCGGCATACGCCGTACGGCGGTCCCGCGGAAGGCGGGGGTTTGGGACTCGCGGGAGTGTGGCACTCGACACCCCTGGCCGAGCGGCCGGCCATTGGGAGATGGGAAAGCGCCGGGCCGGATGGGAGATCCGGCCCGGCGCACTCCTGTCCGGGGGTGTCAGGTCCGCCGCTCCTCGACGCCGAGGCCGAGTGCCCGCGCGATGTCCTGGACGTTGGCGAACTGCTGCCCGCCGGGCAGGTTCTCGGCCCGCGCCAGGACGTTGTCGGGCGCGTTGTTGCCGCGCAGGGAATCCAGCACCGCGGCGCGGTCGGCCGGGTAGATGCTCGGGTCGAGGTGGCGGGCCAGGTCCGAGCGCAGCTCCACGTCGTCCCCGGTCATCCCCGGCGGCGTACCGCCTTCGAGGGTGCCCTCGGGGGAGCGCCGCACCGCGGGCTGGTCCTCGCCCGCCGGCTCGGGCTCGTGCTCCTCCTCCACCCGGATGCCACGATTGGCCCGCAGCTCGCCCTCCAGGCGCTTCTTCACCTCGTCGTCGTGCAGCGGGCTGTCCGGCCCGCTCCCCTTCTCCGCCATGTGTTCCTCCAGAGGTTCGGTGCTGTTGGGCTGCGTGCCGCAGGGAGCGTCCGCGGCGCGCGCACGGTGGCGCGGAGACCTGCCCGCGGCGCTCCCGGAGTGCCCGTCACCGCGGGCCGGGAAACTCGAAACGATCAAGTTCGGCCCAACGGCGCAGCGACCCGGGGAGCGGCCCCGCGTACTGGTCCCTCAGGCGGTTTTCGGCCGTCGTGCCAGCGGCGGTGTGGGCGCGCCGCTCTCCTTCCGCAAGCCGCTGAGCAGCGCGTCGACGGCCTCGGTCGCGGTGCGCTCGGGCCGCCACCCCAGCTCCTCGCGGGCCCGGCGGCAGTCCATCAGCGGCAGCCCCAGAACCGCGTCGAAGAGATGCGGCGAGGCGCGGACCAGCCGCAGTCGCCAGCCGGCGCCGAGCGCGGCGCGGGCCGCCGCCGCGGGCATTCGCACCGTACGAGCCTTCAGCAGCCGGGCGAGGAAGGGCATGTCCACCGGCGGCTCGGCCGCGAGGTTGAACGCGCCGCGCGCCTCGCCGAGGACGGCCAGCCGGTAGGCGCGGGCCGCGTCGTCGGTGTGCAGCACCTGGAAGCGCAGGCCGGGGATGTCCGGCAGGACCGGCAGCAGCCCGGGACGGGCCAGCTTGCCGAGCTGCGCGGGCGTCGCGACACCGCCGAAGATCCGCCGCTGTTCGGACGCGGACTCCTCCTTGAAGAGGAAGCCGGGACGCATCCGGACCACCCGCATGTCGGGGTGGTCGCGCTCGAAGCCGTCCAGGACCCGTTCCAGATACGCCTTCTCGCGGCAGTACGCGGCGTCCGGCCAGCCGTGGGTGGGCCAGTCCTCGGCCACCTTGTGGTCCTTCGGGCCGGGGGAGTAGGCGCCGACGGAGGAGGCGTGAATCAGCGCGGGGACCCCGGCCGTGGCCGCCGCCTCGAAGACCCGCATGCTGCCCAGCACGTTGGTGCGCCAGGTCTCCGGCGGGCGGTGGGTCGGCTGGAAGGCCCACGCCAGGTGCACCACGGCGGACGCGCCGGCGAAGTCGGCGGCGAGGTCGTACCCCTCGTCCGCGATGTCGGCCGCGGTCCAGGTGGTCTTCTCCGGTGCGCTGTGCGGCATGCGGCGCGCGACGCCGTGGACCTCGTCGATCTCCGGGTCCTCGCTCAGCACGCGGACCACGCTGGTACCGACGTTCCCGGTGGCGCCGGTCACCACGACCCGCCGCACGGAAGCACTGCTCATCAGCTGTTTCCTCTCCTGTCGCCGGGGCGCCGGCGAGGCGGACGGACGGCGCCCGTCCTGGGTTCCCCGGGCGCCCGTCGTTACACGTCGCGGCCGAGGTCCAGCTGCTCCAGCGGGTGCAGCGCCGGACCTTGGAGTACGGTGCCCTCCGTGCCGAAGCGGGAGCCGTGGCAGGGGCACTCCCACGCCGTCTCCGCCGCGTTGAAGGCGACCAGACAACCCAGGTGGGTGCAGCGGGCCGAAACCGCCTGCACCGTGCCCTCCTCGTCCCGGTACACCGCGGCGCGCTGCCCGCCGACCCGGACCACCGCGCCGGTGCCCGGCGGGATGTCCGCGACGGAGTCGACGTGCGTGGTACGCAGCCGGTCGCCGATGAAGTGCTTGCCGACCTTCGCCTGGTGGCTGAGGAAGGCGGGCGCCTCGCGGACCGGGCCCCACAGCCGTCGCGGGTCGTACAGCCCGGCCCACGGCGGCGGGTCCCCGGTGATCAGCCCGGTGAGCAGGCTGCCCGCCATCACCCCGCCGCTCAGGCCCCAGCCGCCGAAGCCGGTCGCCACGTAGGTGTGCCGGGCGCCGGGGTGGAAGGGCCCGATCAGCGGCACCGTGTCGGTGGAGTCGTTGTCCTGGGCCGCCCACCGGTAGGCGATCTCCGTGCCGGGGAAGTTCCGCACCGTCCAGTCGGCGAGCTTTTTGAACCGTTCGATGGTGTCGCCCGTACCGGGGGTGAAGGTTTCGCCGGTGACGACCAGCAGCCGCCGGTCCGCGCCGTACGGCGCGGTGCGCACCGAGCGCTTGCCCTCCTCCTCGGTGATGTACATCCCGCCGATGTCCCGGCCGGTCTCGATGGGCGCGGCGACCACCAGCTCCCGGCGTGGGGAGAGCCGGGTGAACAGCAGGGCCCGGTCGAACACCGGGTAGTGGGTGGCGACGACCACCTCGCGGGAGGTCACCGTGGCGCCGGTCTCGGTCGTCACCCGGCAGGGCGAACCTTCGTGCAGCCCCGTGGCGCGCGTGCGCTCGTACACCCCGCCGCCGCGCCGCCGCAGGTCCTCGGCGAGCGCCAGCAGGTACTTGCGGGGGTGGAAGAGGAGCTGGTCCTCGACGCGCACGGCGCCGGCCACGTCGAAGGGCAGCCCGGTCTCGGTGACGTACGAGGCGGGGAGGCCCGCTTCCTGCGCGGCGTCGGCCTCGGCGCGCAGCTGGTCGGTGCCGGCCGGGTCGCGGACGTAGGTGAACGCGGGGAAGCGTTCCAGCTCGCAGTCGATGCCCAGCTCCTGCGCGACCTCGGCGACCCGTTCGACCGCGCCCTGCTGCGAGACGGCGTACTGCAGCGCGCCACCGCTGCCGCGGGTGCGGCGCAGCCGGTCGTAGACCAGGGTGTGCAGCGACGAGAGCTTGGCGGTGGTGTAGCCGGTGACGCCCGCGGCGATCCGGTCCGCTTCGAGGACGACGACGCGCCGGCCGGTTCTCGACAGTTCCCACGCCGTGCAGAGCCCCGCGATGCCACCCCCGATCACCGTCACGTCGGCCTCGGTGTCCTCGGTCAGCGGTGCGTAGGACGTGGTGTCCGCGCTGGCCATCCAGTACGACTCGTCGATGCCCGGTAGGTCTGAAGTGTGGAACATGCGGCAACGGGTGCCCCACCCGGCCGGGACCGAAGCCTGCCGGCCCGGTGATGCGCTCGTACGGAGGGGTGGGGGCCGCCGGGCAGCGGGGCGGCGCGGGCCCGCCGGCCCGGTGTTGCGGGTTCCGCCGGGTGCCGCAGGATGGAGAGGAACGGAGGAGGGCGGCAGCATGGGCGGCGACCTGCTCGCGACGGTGCGGACCGCGGGGCGCTACCGGACCGCGGTGGAGGCCGAGCGGGCGGTCCGGCACGTTCTGGCCGCCTTCGCGGGACAGCTCACCGGCGCCGTGCGCGTCGGGTTCCTGCGCGCCCTGCCGCCCGAGGTCGCGGGGATCGTCGCGGGGGAGATCAGGGACGAGCGGCGCCGGACCGCGTGTGCGTTCGTGGACCGGGTGGCGGCCCGCACGGAGGGCGCCACGCACGCGACCGCGCGCTGGGACGCGAGCACCGTCCTCACCGCTGTCGGCGCCCACCTCGGTGAGGAGCTGCTGCAACGGGTGCTGGCCCAGCTGCCCCGCGGATACGCCCTGCTGTTCGGCCGTGCCGACCTGACGCCCACCGCCTGACCAGTCTCTTCCGCACCACCCCGACCGTGCCGCGGCCGGCTCGTTTTCGTCGGGCGGAGGTTTGGTCCGACCGCGGCATGGGACCCGGACGCCGGGCCATGGGGTCCATGGGGATGGGAGGCGCCGGGCCGGTCACCGTCGAGCCGGCCCGGCGCTCAGCCTGGTAGGAGAAGTGCGCCGTTCGGCCCAATCAATCCTGATCAGTCGAGGTTGCGGCGTTATGGCCCCGAGGTATCGGGAACTCGTCCGATGGCGCCCGGAAGGACCGGTCGCGCCGCTTCCGCGAAAGGTGGCAGCACTCATGGGGCACGGCGGCGACGTCATCCAGGAACTGACCACCGATCACCGAGAGGTGACCGAGCTCTTCGGACGGATCGAGGGCGCGGCGCCTGGTTCGGACGAGCGCAAGCGCCTGGCCGACGAGCTGACGATCGAGCTGGTCCGGCACTCCGTGGCCGAGGAACAGCACCTCTACCCCGCGGTACGCAAGCACCTCCCCGACGGCGACGCGCTCGCCGACGAGGAGATCGCCGACCACAGCCGGGTGGAGCAGCTGCTGAAGGACCTGGAGAAGACCGGGGCCGAGCACCCCGACTTCAGCCATCTGGTCGTCAAGCTCCGGGTCGAGGTCAGCGAGCACGTGCGGGACGAGGAGGGCCGCCTCTTCCCGCAGCTGCGTGACGCCTGCCCACAGGAGGAGCTGGACGCGCTCGGCGAGAAGATCCGCAGCGCGAAGAAGACGGCGCCCACCCGCCCGCACCCGAAGTCCCCCAGCACCCCGCCCGCCAACAAGCTGCTGGCGCCCGGCACGGGGCTGGTGGACCGGGCCCGGGACTTCGTCACCGGACGCGGCAGGTAGCGACGGCCGGGGCCGGTCCGCCGGCCCGCCGCGGCGTCCCGGTACGCCCGTCTCGGTACCGCCGGCGGGCGTACCGGCCGTACGGGGGCCGGCGCCCCGCGGACGACGGCGGTACCGAGGCGGAGAAGGACGAGGAAGGTGACCATGGCACCGAACGAGCAGGCGGCGCTCACCGATCGGAAGCGCGCGGTGCCCGGCAGCGGGGACCTGGATGTGGCGGCGCTGGAACGGGCGCTGCGCGAGCGGGTCGAGGGGGAGGTGCGCTTCGACGCGGGCAGCCGCGGCGCGTACGTCACCGACGGCTCGAACTACCGGCAGGTGCCCCTCGGCGTCGTCGTGCCCCGGACCGTGCGGGCGGGCGCGGCGGCGGTCGCGGTCTGCGCGGAGTTCGGCGCGCCGGTGCTCTCCCGGGGCGGTGGCACCAGCCTGGGCGGCCAGTGCACCAACACCGCCGTCGTCATCGACTGGACGAAGTACTGCCACCGCCTGGTCTCGGTCGACCCCGAGCGCCGCACCTGCGTCGTCGAGCCCGGCATCGTCATGGACGACCTCAACCGGCAGCTCGCGGAGTACGGCCTGAAGTTCGGCCCGAAGCCGTCCACGCACAGCCACTGCGCGATCGGCGGCATGATCGGCAACAACTCCTGCGGGGCCTCGGCCCAGGCGTACGGCAAGACCGCCGACAACGTACGCCGGATGGAAGTGCTCACCTACGACGGCACCCGGATGTGGGTCGGGGCCACCTCCGACGCGGAGTTCGAGGAGGCCGTCGCCGGCGGCGGCCGCAAGGGGGAGCTGTACCAAGGCCTGCGCCGCCTCGCCGACCGCTACATGGCCGACATCCGGCGCGGCTACCCGCGCATCCCGCGCCGGGTCTCCGGCTACAACCTCGACGCGCTGCTCCCGGAGAACGAGTTCCACCTCGCCCGCGCCCTCATCGGCAGCGAAGGCACCCTGGTCACCGTCCTGCAGGCGGAGCTGGACCTGGTACCGGTGCCCGCCGCCGAGGCCATACTCGTCCTCGGGTACGACGACATCTGCGCCGCGGCCGACGACGTGCCGCGGCTGCTGAAGCACTGCCGCCCCACCCAGCTGGAGGCGCTGGACGGGCGGATGGCGCAGCTCATGCGCGAGGAGGGCGCGTTCCTGGACTCCCTCGAACGGTTCCCCGAGGGCGAGAGCTGGCTGCTGCTGCAGTTCAGCGGCGACAACCAGGAGGACGTGGACGGGCAGGCCTGCGACCTGCTGCAGGCGATCAACCGCAGCGAGGGCGACCCGGACGTGGCGTTCTCCGACGACCCCCGGCGCGAGCAGAAGATGCTCAAGGCCCGCGAGGCCGGGCTCGGCGTGACCGCGCGGCCCCCGGACGACCGGGAGACCTGGGAGGGCTGGGAGGACTCCGCCGTACCGCCCGACAAACTCGGCGACTACCTGCGCGACCTCAAGCAGCTCTTCGCCGAGTTCGACTACGACCACCCCTCCCTCTACGGGCACTTCGGGCAGGGCTGCGTGCACACCCGCATCCCCTTCGAGCTCAAGACCGCCGACGGGGTGGCCGCCTTCCGGGAGTTCCTGCACCGCGCCGCGGACCTCGTCGCCTCCTACGGCGGCTCGCTCTCCGGCGAGCACGGCGACGGGCAGGCCCGCGGCGAGCTGCTGCCGAAGATGTTCGGCGACCGGCTGGTCACCGCGTTCGGCGAGCTCAAGGCGCTGTTCGACCCGGACGACCGGATGAACCCCGGCAAGATTGTCGCGCCCTACCGGGTGGACGAGAACCTCCGGCTCGGCGCCGACTGGCGCCCCGAGAGCCACGACACGCACTTCGGCTACCCCGAGGACGACCACTCCTTCACCCGCGCGGTGATGCGCTGCGTCGGCATCGGCAACTGCCGCACCCACTCCGGCGGCGTGATGTGCCCCTCGTACCGGGCGACCAACGAGGAGGAGCACTCCACCCGTGGCCGCGCCCGGCTGCTCTTCGAAATGCTCGGCGGGCACGACGACTCGCCCGTCACCGACGGCTGGCGCTCCACCGAGGTCAAGGACGCCCTCGACCTCTGCCTGGCCTGCAAGGGCTGCAAGTCCGACTGCCCGGTCGGCGTCGACATGGCCACCTACAAGGCCGAGTTCCTCGCCCACCACTACGAAGGACGGCTGCGGCCCGCCGCGCACTACTCGATGGGCTGGCTGCCGCTGTGGGCCCGGCTCTCCCGGGCCGCACCGCGACTGGTCAATGCGGCGCTCTCCGCACCGGGCCTCGGCCGGCTCGGCAAGATCGCGGCCGGGGTCGCCGGGGAGCGCACCGCGCCGGTCTTCGCCGAGGAGTCCTTCGTGCAGTGGTGGCGGGCGCGCTCCACACCGGAGCCCGACCCCGCCGACCCGCGTACCGTCCTGATCTGGCCGGACACCTTCAGCACGTACTTCCACCCGAGCATCGCCAAGTCCGCGGTGCGCGTACTGGAGGACGCCGGTTTCCGGGTCGCCGTGCCCACCCGGGCCGTCTGCTGCGGGCTGACCTGGATCTCCACCGGACAGCTGCGCACCGCCAAGCACGTCCTGGGCCGCACCCTCGAAGTGCTGCGGCCCTGGCTGGAGGCCGGTACGCCGGTCATCGGCCTGGAACCGTCCTGCGCGGCCGTCTTCCGCGCCGACGCGCCCGAGCTGCTGCCGGAGGACAAGGACGTCATGCGGCTCGCGAAGCAGTTCCGCACCTTCGCCGAGCAGCTGCTCAACCACGCGCCCGACGACTGGCGGCCGCCCCGGCTGGCCCGTACCGCCACCGTGCAGACCCACTGCCACCAGCACGCCGTCCTCAAGGACGACGCCGACCGGGAGCTGATGCGCCGGGCCGGCATCCAGGCCGAGGTGCTGGACGAGGGGTGCTGCGGGCTGGCCGGCAACTTCGGCTTCGAACGCGGCCACCACGACCTGTCGATGAAGGTCGGCGAGCTGGGCGTGCTGCCCGCCGTACGGGACGCGGCGCCCAGCGACCTCGTCCTCGCCGACGGGTTCAGCTGCCGCACCCAGATCGAGCAGGGCGGTACGGGACGGCGCGCGCTGCACCTCGCCGAGGCCCTCGCGCTCGCCCTCGACGGGCCGCTGCCGGCCACCCGCCCCGAAGCGCTCGCCCGGCGGCCCGCCGTCCGAACCCGCGACGGCCGATTGCTCACCGCGGGCGCGCTGGCCGCTCTCGGCGCCGCGGCCGCCGTCGCCGTCCGGTCGGCCCGCCGCCCGCACCGCACGTCTCCCATCGGAAAGTGAGAGGTAAGCCAAGTGTCGATCAAGGTGTCCGACTACATCCTGCAGCGGCTGCGCGAGTGGGACGTCGACCACGTCTTCAGCTACGCGGGTGACGGCATCAACGGCCTGCTGGCCGCCTGGGGGAGGGCCGACAACAAGCCGGTGTTCGTCCAGGCGCGGCACGAGGAGATGGCCGCGTTCGAAGCCGTCGGCTACGCCAAGTTCTCCGGCAAGGTCGGCGTCTGCGCCGCGACCTCCGGGCCCGGCGCCATCCACCTGCTCAACGGCCTCTACGACGCCAAGCTCGACCACGTACCCGTCGTCGCCCTCGTCGGCCAGACCAACCGCAGCGCCATGGGCGGCTCGTACCAGCAGGAGGTCGACCTCGCGAGCCTCTACAAGGACGTGGCGTCCGACTTCTGCGAGACGGTGACCGTCCCCGAGCAGCTGCCCAACGTCATCGACCGCGCCATGCGCACCGCGATGGCTCGGCGCACCGTCACCGCGGTCATCATCCCGGCCGACGTGCAGGAGCTGGACTACTCCCCGCCGCAGCACGCGTTCAAGATGGTGCCCTCCAGCCTGGGCATGGCCCAGTACGCGCCGGTCCCCGCGCAGTCCGCGGTCGCCGACGCCGCCGAGGTCATCAACGCGGGCGAGAAGGTCGCGATCCTCATCGGCCAGGGTGCCCGCGGCGCCCGCGCCGAGGTCGAGGAGCTGGCCGACGTCACCGGCGCCGGCGTCGCCAAGGCGCTGCTGGGCAAGGACGCGCTGCCGGACGACCTGCCGTACGTCACCGGCGCCATCGGGCTGCTCGGCACCCGGCCGTCCTACGAGCTGATGATGGAGTGCGACACCCTCGTCGTCATCGGCTCCAGCTTCCCGTACACCCAGTTCATGCCGGAACTGGACCAGGCACGCGCCGTCAACATCGACATCGACCCGCACATGGTCGGCATGCGCTACCCGTTCGAGGTCAACCTCGTCGGCGACGCCAAGGAGACGCTGCGGGCGCTGCTGCCGCAGCTGAAGCGTAAGAAGCACGGCGACTGGCGCAAGAAGATCGAGAAGAACACCAAGCGCTGGTGGGAGGTCATGCAGCGGCGCGCCGCCGTGGACGCCGACCCGATCAACCCCGAGTACGTCGTGCACGCGTTGGACCAGCTGCTGCCCCACGACGTGATCCTGGCCGCCGACTCCGGCTCCGCCGCCAACTGGTACGCGCGCCACCTGCGGATGCGCGGCGCCATGCGCGGTTCGCTGTCCGGCACGCTGGCCACCATGGGCCCGGGCGTGCCCTACGTCATCGGCGCCAAGTTCGCGCACCCCGAGCGGCCCACGCTGGCCATCGTCGGTGACGGCGCGATGCAGATGAACGGCATGGCGGAGCTGATCACCGCCGCCAAGTACTGGCACCAGTGGTCCGATCCGCGGCTGATCGTCGCCGTCCTGAACAACCAGGACCTCAACCAGGTCACCTGGGAAATGCGTGCGATGTCCGGTGCCCCGCAGTTCGAGCCCTCGCAGCACATCCCGGACGTGCCGTACGCCGACTTCGCACGCTCCATCGGCCTCGGCGGCGTCCGGGTGGAGAAGCCCGGCGACGTGGAGTCCGCGTGGCGCCAGGCCCTCTCCGCCGACCGCCCGTTCGTCATCGACTTCCGCACCGACCCGGCCGTGCCGCCGATCCCGCCGCACGCCAGCTTCGACCAGATCGAGGCCGCCGCGACCGCCATCCTCAAGGGCGACAGCGACCGCGCCGACGTGGTCAAGCAGGGACTCAAGGCCAAGGTGCAGGAGATGCTGCCCGGCAAGCGGCACCGCGAGGACCGGCCCGGCGCCGAGGGCGACCGGAACGAGTGATGACCGCCGCGCACGAAGGGGGCGCCGACCCCCGGGTGGAGTCGGTCGGGACGGCGGTCTACACCGTCCCGACCGACGCCCCGGAAGGGGACGGGACCCTCACCTGGGACGCCACGACGCTGGTGCTGGTCACCGTGCGGTCCGGCGCCACCACCGGCTTCGGCTGGACCTACGGCGCGCCCCCCACCGCACAGGTCGTCACCGACCAGCTGGCGGACGTGGTGACCGGCCGCTGCGCCCTGGATGTGCCGGCCGCCAACGAGGCGATGAACAGGGCCGTCCGCAACGCCGGCCGGCCCGGCCTGATCGCCGGGGCGCTCTCGGCCGTCGACCTCGCGCTGTGGGACCTCAAGGCCCGGCTGCTGGACCTGCCGCTGGTCCGGCTGCTCGGCGCCTGCCGGCCCGACGTACCGGTCTACGGCAGCGGCGGCTTCACCACCTACGACGCGGGACAGCAGGAACGCCAGCTGCGGCACTGGGTCGAGGAACAGGACATCCCCCGCGTCAAGATCAAGATCGGTGAGTCCTGGGGCGGCGCCACCCGGCGCGACGCCGAGCGCATCACCGCGGCCCGCCGCGCCATCGGCGACACCACGGAGCTCTACGTCGACGCCAACGGCGGCTACTCCCGCAAGCAGGCGGTCCGGATGGCCGACCATCTCGCGCAGCAGGGCGTCACCTGGTTCGAGGAGCCGGTCTCCTCCGACGACCTGACCGGCCTCGCCCACGTCCGCGCCGCCGTCACCGCCGACGTCACCGCGGGGGAGTACGGCTACACCCTGCCGTACTTCCACCACATGCTCCGCGCGGACGCCGTGGACTGCCTGCAGGCCGACGCCACCCGCTGCGGCGGCCTCACCGTATGGCTGCGCGCCGCCGCGCTCGCCGAGGCCGCCGGGCTGGAGATCTCCGGGCACTGCGCGCCGCACGTGCACGCGCACGCGGCCGCCGCCGTGCCCAACCTGCGGCACCTGGAGTGGTTCCACGACCACGTCCGCATCGAGAACCTCCTCTTCGACGGCGTCCTCGACCCGGCCGGCGGCAACATCCGGCCCGGCGCCGACGGCGCGCCGGGACACGGGCTCACGCTCCGGGCCGACCTCGCGGAGAAGTACCGCACCGGCTGACCGCCTGCTCCCGCCCCCCGACGGACGCGCCACCCCTGCCACGGAGCACGCCCCGCACCACCCCCTCCGGAGAACGATGAGCACCATCGAACTGCCCGAAAGCCATGCCTTCCCGCCACAGGTGCTGCGCGACTACGCCGTACTGGCCGACGGCGAGCGCGCGGCACTGGTCGGATCGCGGGGCGAGATCTGCTGGCTGTGCGCCCCGCGCTGGCACGACGAGGCGGTCTTCGCCACCCTCATCGGCGGGGGCGGGGTCTACGCGGTGACGCCGGAGGAGCGCTACGTCCCCGGCGGCCACTACGAAGAAGGCACGCTGATCTGGCGCAGCCGCTGGATCACGCAGAGCGGCATCGTCGAATGCCGGGAGGCGCTCGCCTGCCCCGGCGACCCGGCCCGCGTCGTCCTGCTGCGCCGCGTCGAGGCACGGCAGGGCCCGGCGCGCCTCCGGGTGGTCCTGCACCCGCTGGCCGACTACGGCGCCGAACCGCTGTCCGAGCCGCACCGCGACGAGCGCGGCGTGTGGACCGCCCGCGTCGGCGGCCTCCAGCTGCGCTGGACGGGCGGCGCGGCGGCCCGGCTGACGGACGATCCGGACGACCGGGGCGCGGCTTCCGGCGGGCACGCGGAGACCGGCGGCCCGGGTCCCGACAGTGGCGCCGGCTCCCGCCGCGCCACCCGCCTCGTCCTCGACCTGCGACTCGACCCCGGTCAGCGGCACGACTTCGTGCTGGAGCTCGGCCGCACCGCACCGAACGGCCCGCCCCCGGAGCCCGATGCCGCCTGGGCCCGCACCGAGCAGGCCTGGCGGGAGGCCGTACCGGCGCTGGACCACACCGTCGCGGCGGGGGACGCGCGCCAGTCGTACGCGGTGCTGCGCGGCATGACCGGCGCGAGCGGCGGGATGATCGCCGCGGCCACCACCAGCCTGCCCGAACGGGCCGAGGAGGGCCGCAACTACGACTACCGGTACGTGTGGATCCGCGACCAGTGCTACGCGGGCCAGGCAGCGGCGGCGGCCGGGGAGTACCCGCTGCTGGACGCCGCCGTGCGGTTCATCGGCGCCCGGCTGCACGAGGACGGGCCAGGGCTCAGCCCGGCGTACACCGTGGACGGCGGCCCCGTACCGGACCAGCGGGAACTGGACCTGGCCGGCTACCCCGGCGGCTACGACCGGATCGGCAACCGCGTCAACCGGCAGTTCCAGCTCGACGCCTTCGGCGAGGCGCTGCTGCTGTTCGCCGCCGCGGCCCGCGCGGACCGGCTCGACGGCGACGGCCGGCGCGCCGCGGAGATCGCCGCGGACGCCGTCGCCCGCCGCTGGCAGGAGCAGGACGCCGGCATCTGGGAACTGGAGCCCCGCGCCTGGACGCACAGCCGCCTCATCTGCTCCGCCGGGCTGCGCGCGATGGCAGCGGCCGGGCCGCCGGGGCCGCGGGCCCGCCGGTGGACCGCGCTCGCCGACACCCTCCTCGCCGCCACCAGCGCGACCGCCCTGCACCCCGACGGCCACTGGCAGCGCGCCGCCGACGACCCGGGCCTGGACGGGGCGCTGCTCTTCCCGGCACTGCGCGGCGGGCTGCCCGCCGACGACCCCCGCACCCGTGCCACGCTGGCGGCCTACAAGGAGCGGCTGACCGATCATCACTACGCGTACCGCTTCCGGCACGACGACCGGCCGCTCGCGGCGGCGGAAGGCGCCTTCGTGCTCTGCGGCTTCGCGACGGCGCTCGCGGAACACCAGCAGGGCAGGGAAGTTGAGGCGTACCGCTGGTTCGAGCGCAACCGTGCCGCATGCGGCGCTGCGGGGCTGTACGCCGAGGAGTACGACATCACGCAGCGTCAGTTGCGGGGCAATCTCCCGCAGTCCTTCGTGCACGCCATGATGCTGGAGTGCGCGGCCCGGCTGGCCGGCGCCGACGGCGTTCCCGAACGGCCCACCTCCTCTCGCGGACCGCGCAGGTGAGGGGTGGAGTGGAAGGTGCCACCGGTCCGCACTCCCGGCGGGCCGGGGCCGACCACGAGGAGACCTGAGATGCCGCGAGGTTCCAGCAGCAAGCGCGAGCGCCAGTACGAGCACATCAAGGAGGGCGCCCAGAAGCGCGGCACCTCCACCGGCCGGGCGAAGGAGATCGCCGCGCGCACCGTCAACAAGGAGCGGGCCCGCAGCGGCGAGTCGAAGACGGCGAGCAAGTCCTCCACCCAGGACCGGAAGTCCGCGCCGCAGCGCGGCGGCCAGCGCTCGGGCAACCGCGTCGGCTCGCACGGCCCGACGAAGGAGCAGCTCTACAACGAGGCCAAGAAGAAGAACATCGACGGCCGTTCCTCGATGAACAAGGACGAGCTGGCCAAGGCCCTCGGCCGCTGACCCGCCGGCCCCGCCGGGCCGGGTACGCGCGGCGCGCCAGGAGCGGTCGACCGTGATCGACCCGTTGCTCGTCGTCAGGCCGAGCCGGTACCGGCCGTCCGGGGCGGCGGACACCCCGATGCGCTTGTCGCCATTGCTGGTCCGCGCGGAGACGTCGTACCGCGCGGCCGGCACGGTGAGCGTGATGGCACCGTTGGAGGTCTCGGCCCGTACGTCCTGCGGGCGCTCCGGCGTGAGGTCGATCCCGCCGACCGGACCATCGGGTGAACCCCCGCATCGGCCCTACGGGTCGCACCCGTTCCCGCCGGCCGGCGCCGTGTCCCGGTCGTGCGCGAGCCGCCCCGCGACGTACGTGGCGCGCACCGCGCGGTCGTCGCCCAGCGCCGCGAGCACGAGCAGCAGCTCCTCGATGTCCTCCGCACGCGCGGCGCGACGGGCCAGCAGCGGCGTGGCCCGCGGGTCGAGCACCGCGAAGTCCGCCTCCTGGCCGGGCGCGAGGGAGCCGACGGTGTCCGCGAGGCCGAGCGCCGCCGCGCCGCCGCGGGTGGCGAGGTGGTACGCCTGCACGATGTCGATCGGGGCGCCGCACATCGCGGCCACCCGGTACGCCTCGTACACCGTCGACAGCATCGAGAAGGTGGGGCCCGCACCGACGTCGGTGCCGAGGCCGACGGTGACCGGGCGCGGGGCGCCGGCGGTCTCGCGCGCGGGGAACAGGCCGCTGCCGAGCGCGAGGTTGGAGCCGGGGCAGTGGGCGAGCGCGGTGCCGGTGGCGGCGCAGCGGTCGCGTTCGGCGGGGGAGAGGTGCACCCCGTGCGCGAGCACCGCGCCCGGGCCGAGCAGCCCGTAGTGGTCGTAGATGTCGAGGTAGCCGGCCCGGCCGGGGAAGAGCGAGCGGGCCCACTCCACTTCGTCCGGCGTCTCCGACACGTGGGTGTGCAGGAGCGTGCCGGGGTGCGCGTGCCACAGCGCGGCGGCCGCTTCGAGCTGTGCCGGGCTGCAGCTGGGGGCGAACCGCGGGGTGCCGGCGTACCGGGCGCGCCCCTTGCCGTGCCAGCGGTCGAGCAGCGCCTTGGACTCCGCGTAGCCGCCGTCCGCCGTGTCGAGCAGCGCGTCGGGCGCGTTGCGGTCCATGAGCACCTTGCCGCAGGCGATCCGGAGGTCGCGCCGGGCGGCCGCCTCGAACAGGGCGTCGGCGGAGCCGGGGTGCACGGAACCGAAGACCAGCGCTGTGGTGGTGCCGTTGCGCAGCAGCTGGTCGCAGAAGACGGCGGCGGCCTCGCGGGCGTACCCGGCGTCCGCGAACCGCTCCTCCTCGGGGAACGCGCGTTGCTCCAGCCATCCCGCCAGGTCGGCGCCGGAGGCCGGCATGACGGCGGTCTGCACGCCGTGCACGTGGGCGTCGACGAACCCGGGGACGATCACGTGGTCCGGGTAGTGCACGGGGGTGACGCCCGCGGGCAGCCGGTGGCGCAGCGCGGCGTGCTCGCCCGCGGCGGTGACGCGGCCGTCGGCGCAGATCAACAGCGCGTCGGCGGTGTACTTCAGTGCCTCCTCGGAGCCGACGCGGAACGGGTCGGCGAGGATGCGGACGAGCGGGCCGCGTACGGCGGTGACGGTCGGGCCGTCCGCGGCGCCCTGGGCGTCGACGGTGGTCATGGCGGCGCACCTCCGGGTGGGGCGGGTTGGGCCGGCCGCGCGTCAGGGGGAGCCGGGGGCGGCCCAGCCGAGCGGGAAGGGGTCGGGGCCGGCGGCCGGCGCCGCGGGCTCGCCGGCGGCGGTGGCGAAGGCGGTCAGCGCCGACACCAGTTCGGCGCGGTGGGCGGCGGGCATCCGGCCGACGATCTCCGCGATCTCGGCATGCCGCCGCGCGGTGACCTCGGCGACGATGCGCCGGCCTTCGTCGGTCAGCTGCAGAATCGTTTCTCGACGGCTGTGGGGGTTCACCTCGCGCCGTACGGAACCGGCCGCGATCAGCCGGTCGATCATCCGCAGCGCGGTGGAGGGATTGACCCCCAGCAGCTCCGCGACGGTCACCAGCTTGGCGCCCCCGTGCGCGGACAGTACGGCCAGCAGCCGGAACTGCGGCAGCGTGACGGTCTCCCCGAGGGCGGCCAGCGAGCGCGCCGAGACGGCCACCAGCACCCGGGACGCGGTGAGCACCGCCTGCGTCACCGCGTCCACATCGTCCTGTGCCTGTCCGGCGCCCTCGGTCATGCCCCCTTTCTACCGTGTCAGGGCAGCGGCGGGGACTCGTCGTCGGTGACGTTCTCGTCGTCCACGACATGCACCGCGGCCTCCTCGGCGCCCGCCGCGCCCCCGTCGATGCCCACGTCCCGGGCGACGACGTCGTTGGCGTTGCGGCCGCGGGCCGGGAAGCCCTGGTCACCGCCGACGATCCGGCCGGCGCGGTCCTCGCCGACCTGGTCGTCCACCGGCTCGCCGTCCGTGTCAGGCGCGTCGCCGATGCCGTCGCCGTCGGGCGGCGTCACGTCCGGCACCTCCTCGGCCAGCCGGTCGTCCAGGCTCTCGCCCTCGCGCTGCTCGTTCGCCGTGGTGCCCTTCTTGTTCACCCCGAGGGGCTTCTCGGGCGGGGAGTACCCCCGCTCCAGCTGCTCGTCGGCGTCCGGCTCGTCGAGGGCGTCCTGCATGTCGAGGTCGTCGGGCTCGGCCGGTCCCTCTTCGACCGCCGGCTGGTAGACCTCGTCACCCATCGCCTCGTCGGACATGGCCGCTCTCCTCTCCTGGACTGCCGTTCCGCCGGGATCGTGCCGGTGCGTTCTCCGGGCCGCCGTCCCGGCCGGTGCGGAACGGGTGCCCGTTCCTGTCCCTCTGCACCCCACCCTGCGGAACCGTCACACATCGTGCAAACGCAACTTCGGGCTGTCGGCGAGTACCCGTGTGTCACCGGCTCACCGCCCGCTGTGAGAATCCGCACCCACTCGGCACACCCCTTGGGGCGCAAGGGATCCGCGGTGGGGTGACGGCCATCGCACCCCGTATGCGTTTCACCGGCCGCACCGGTGTGTGAAAGTCGAACCTTGTCGAGCCCGAGAGGCGCGCCGTCCGCGCCCGCCGCCGGCCCGACACCGACCGATCTCGGCAGCCAAGGCCCGCCGCCGCACGCAGTCGTGCCCGCGCGCCCGCCGAGCCGCTTTCCGAGCCTGACGGGCTCTTCACGAAGTGTCTTCCGCTGTGCCTTCTCCCGTCCTTGCTCCCGAGCACGACCCCGGGCAGCCGTCCGAGCGCGCGACCACCGCCGACGCCGCGGACACCGCCGCCGAACCGGGCGATCCCACAGGCGACCCACGGGGCGAGCGCGCCCCCTCCGTGGTCCGCCGGTACACCGCCAACCTGCGCTACCTGTTCGGCCGCGGCCGTACGCGCGACACGAGCGGCGACCACGCCCCGTGGCGCTCGCTGCGCTACCGCAGCATGCGCTGGTGGTCGGTGGCCAACCTGGTCTCCAACGCCGGTACCTGGATGCAGCTGACCGTGCAGAACCTGCTGGTGCTGCAGCTCACCGGGTCCGCCGCCGCCACCGGTCTGTCGCTCTCCGTACAGGCCGGCCCCGGCCTGCTCATGGGCCTATTCGGCGGTGCCGCCGTCGACCGCTGGCCCCGCAAGCTCACCGCCGCGGCGAGCCAGGCCGTACTGGGGCTGGTGGCCTTCACCACCGCCTTCCTGGTCGCGACCGACCAGCTCAACTACGGGCTGCTCATGGCGCTGTCCGCCGTCACCGGCCTGATCGCCACGATCGACGGCCCCGCGACCGCGCTGCTCGGCAACGACCTCGTACGCCGCGAGGACGTGCCCTCGGCCATCGCGGTCGGCTCGCTGGTGCACAGCGTGGGCCGGCTCGGCGGCACGGCGCTGGCCGGTGTGGCCGTCGGCATCCTCGGCACGGGAGCCGCGTACGCCGCCAACGGCTTCTCCTTCCTCTTCGTCGCCGCGGTCATCCCCTTCCTGCGGCCGGTCGGCCAGGCGCTGAGCGCGGCCGGCAAGGCCGCGCCGGAGAAGGCGGCGGAGCCGGCCGTGAGCCTGGAGAAGGCGCCGCGACCGGCCGCCGGGCCCGCCGCAGCGGACGACGAGCCCGCCATGACGGCCCGGGAGGGCATGGCCTTCTTCCTGCGCCGCCCCCGGCTGGTCGCGCTGGCCGTGATCACCGGCCTGAGCGCGATCTTCGGCCGGAACTACCAGCTCACCCTGGCCGTCCTGGTCACCGGTCCGCTGAGCGCGGGCGCCGGCGCCTTCGGCACGGTCTCCTCGGTCCTGGCCGCCGGCGGCATCGTCGGCGCGATCCTCGCCGCGCGGCTGCGCAACCCCTCGGTCAAGCTGGTCGGCGCGCTGGCCGCCGCCGGAGCGCTGCTCCAGGTCGTCGCGGGCCTGTCGCCTTCGCTGATCTTCCTGCTGGTGCTCGTGCTGCCGATGTCGGTGGTGGAGTCGGTGTCCGACACCGCGGGCACCACCGTGCTGCAGACCGACCCGCCGGCGCACATGCGCGGCCGCGTCCTCGGCGTCTGGCGGAGCCTGAGCACCGGCTGGGGCCTGGTCGCCCCGCCGCTGCTGGGCCTGCTGATGGAGTGGGCCGGCGCGCGCGGCGCGCTGGTGCTCGGCGGCGTGATCATCGCTGCCGTGACCGGCGTGGGCGCGCTGCTGCACACCCGCAAGAACACCGTACGGGCCCCGGCGACCGCGGCCGCCTACGGCACCGCCGCCTGACGGACGTACTCCGGAAAGCCGGCAGGGGCCGGGACTCGTACGAGTCCCGGCCCCTTCGCCGTGAGCCCGGCGGCGCGGCTGCCGGGCTCAGGAGGTCTCGGCCGTCACGTCCTCCACCACGTCCTTCTCCAGCGCGGCGCGCACCAGGGCGGCGGCGAAGGCGGCGGTGTCGTCGGCGGGCACCAGGCGCGCCAGCGCGTCGGCGTCCTTCGGCAGGCCCAGCCGCTCCGCGCCCTGCACGGCCTTGCCGTCGATGTAGGGGGTGAGGTCCGGCCACACGGCCTGGGCCTCGCGCAGGAAGATGTCCGCGCCGGCCGGGCCGAGCCCCGGCACCTTCTGCAGCAGCTCCCGCAGCCGGCCGGTGTCACCGCCGGCCTCGTCGCGGAGCTTCCGCAGGTCTCCGTCGTGGTCGTCCAGCAGCAGCTGCGCGCCGTCCCCCAGCTGCGTGGCGGTGCGCTCGTCGTAGCGGCGGTAGCTGCCCCGGCCCAGGGCGTCCACCCGCTGCTGCCAGGTCGCGTCCCGCATCCTGCGGGCGTCCTTCATGCCGGCCTCGAACAGCTCGCGGGCCGCCGCGACGGCCACCGAGGCCCGGATGCGGGCGCTGAGCAGGCAGGACAGCACGAGCAGCTGGTACAGAGGCTGCGGGGTGTCGCGGAGCTTGATGCCCGCTTCCGCGGCGTACGTCTGCCCGTGTGTCGTCAGCAGGGCCTGCGCGATCTTCCGCTGCTCCGCCGTCATACCTGTACTCCTCGTGCGGGTCGGTGCGCGGGGATCAGTGGGCGCCTCGCGAGGCGCCGCCGAAGAGCCGGGCGAGCGCGCGGAAGGGAAGCGTCACCACGGTGGCGATGGCGCCGCCGATGGCCCGCAGTACGTCGGCGATGGCGCTGAGCACGATTCCTCCTCGTATACGTGGACTGTTCCTGTTCCTCGGGTTACCGGAATCGCGGAACGTAATCTTCCGCGGTGGGGCGCGCGGCCCGGCACCGTCTCGCGCGACCCTTCGCAGGCCCCGCTGGTGTCACCGTCCCCCGTCGGCGGGGAGCGGGCGGGACCGCGCCATGAGTCGGGCCCGCCGGCCGGCCGCCGCGCGGCCCGCGGGGGAGAGGCACCACTCCCACCAGCGGTCCAGGGCCTTCGGGGTGACGTCGTCAGCGGGGAGGACCGCGGGCCAGCGCAGCGCCCGCGCCTGGGCCGTCACCTTCGCGCCGCCCAGTACGGGGTCGACGACCAGGGCGGGCGTCCCGGTCCGCAGCGCCAGCACCATGCCGTGCAGCCGGTTGGTGATCACGGCGTCCAGCCGGGCGGCGAGCCCCATGAACTGCTCCGGGGTGGCGCAGTGCCGCCAGTCGTCGATCGCCAGCCGGGTGTCGGCGGTCACCCGTGCGCAGTCCAGTCCGGTGAGCCACTCGGTCAGCCGCCCGCCGACCGTGTCGTGCCGGCGCCGCTCGCCGTACTCGCCCTGCCCGTACGTCAGCACCACTCCTACGACGGGTGGCATCGCGTGCAGCGGTGCCGCGGCGGCCAGGTCGACGGCAGGTGCCGCGGCGGGCTCGTCCCGCGCGAAGACCCGGTCGAAGCCGGTCACGGCGGGGTCGCCGGGGTCGATGACGCTCACGCCGACGGCGAGCCGCCGGCAGCCGGCGAACTGCCGGTGCAGCCGCCGTACTTGTTCGCCGTGCGCCGGCCCGCAGGCGAACAGGACGTGCCCGTACGCGGCGGGGTCGGCGGCGTCCAGCGGCATCAGGGCCGGCGCGAAACCCCTGCTCCAGGCGGTGTCGTGGGCGATGCCGCAGGCCGTGAGCGCTTCGGACACCCGACGCTGGGCCAATGCGTCACCGACCGTGACCTCGCCGTCGTCGAAGCTGAACCACCCGGTCAGCAGCGTCCGCCCGGGTCCTCCGGGGCGGGCCAGCAGATCGTCGGTGAGGGCTCGAAGCGGGTGGTGCATGGGAGTTTGCTCCTTCGCTCGGTGCGCACTCGGGAGGCGTACCCGGTCAGTCGCCGGTAGAACAGTACGAAGATGTGTAAAAGCATCGAAAGGGGACACCTAGGTGTCCGTGCTGCCCAGACTCTGCCGCACAAAAAGGAGGACGACGGGTGACAGCCCTGCCCTTGCGGCCCGCATGGCGCCGCGCGCTCGTGACCGGAGGCGCCGGCTTCCTCGGTTCCCACCTCTGTGAACGCCTGCTGGAGAGCGACGTCGAGGTCGACTGCGTGGACAACCTCTGCTCGGGGTCCATGGAGAACATCGAGCACCTGCTCGGCCGCCCCGGCTTCCGCTTCCTGGACCGCGACGTCTGCCTGCCGCAGTGCATCGAGGAACTCCGCGGCCCCTACGACCTCGTCCTGCACTTCGCGTGCCCCGCCTCCCCCGTCGACTACCTCCGGATGCCGCTGGAGACGCTGGACGTCGGCAGCCTCGGCACGCGGAACGCGCTGGCCATCGCGCACCGCGACAGCGCACGCCTCGTCCTCGCCTCCACCTCCGAGGTCTACGGCGACCCGCTCGAACACCCGCAGCGCGAGGACTACTGGGGCAACGTCAACCCGGTCGGCCCCCGCAGCGTGTACGACGAGTCCAAGCGGTTCTCCGAAGCGCTGGTCACCGCCCACGTGGGCGCCAAGGGCAGCAACGCCGGCATCGTGCGGATGTTCAACACCTACGGACCCCGGATGCGCGCGCACGACGGCCGGGCGGTCCCCACGTTCATCTGCCAGGCGCTGGCGGGCGAGCCGCTGACCGTCGCCGGCAACGGCGAGCAGACCCGCTCGCTGTGCTACGTCGACGACACGGTCGACGGCATCCTGCTGGTGGCCGCGAGCCGCGCGGTACGGCCGGTCAACATCGGCGGCGGCGAGGAGACCCCCGTCGCCGAGATCGCGCACCGCATCATCGCGCTGACCGGCTCCAAGTCGGAACTGCGCTACGTCGAGCGGCCCGCTGACGACCCCGAACGACGGCGGCCCGACACCACGCTGGCCCGCGAGATGTTCGGCTGGGAGCCCAAGGTGGCGTGGGAGGAAGGGATCAAGCGCACCATCGGCTACTTCGCGAGCCGTGACCCCCGTGAACGGCTCTCCGCGCAACCGCCTGCGGCCGCCGCCCACGCCGCCCCGCCCGACGAAGCCCCCCACCCCTGAGGGATCACTCCATGCGCGTCCTTGGTGTCAACGCTCTCTTCCACGACCCCGCAGCCGCTCTCGTCATCGACGGCGTGACCGTCGCCGCCGCGGAGGAGGAACGGTTCAGTCGCCGTAAGCACGGCAAGCGCCCGGTGCCTTTCGCCGCCTGGGAACTCCCCGAACTCGCCGCCCGCTGGTGCCTGGAACAGGCCGGCCTCACCCCGGCCGACCTCGACGCGGTCGCCTACTCCTACGACCCCGAACTCGCCCGCCCCGCCGAGGCGATGAGCCTGGACGACCCCTGGGACCACCTGCGCCAGGAGTACGCCCGTCGGGCACCGGAATTCCTCGCCGAGGCGCTCCCGGGCCTGAAACCCGAGCGCGTCCGCTTCGTCGCCCACCACGTCGCCCACGGCGCCTCCGCCGGGCTCGCCTCCCCGCACGACGACAGCGCCGTCCTCGTCCTCGACGGCCGCGGCGAGTGCGCCTCGCACCTCGCGGGCGTCTACGCGGGCGGCGAGCTCAAGGTCCTCGCGGCCCAGGAACTCCCGCACTCCCTCGGCCTGTTCTACGAAGAGCTCACCGACCACCTCGGCTTCCTGCGCAGCAGCGACGAGTACAAGGTCATGGCGCTCGCCTCCTACGGCACGCCACGCTTCCGCGAGCAGCTGCGCGAGTACGTCCACGCCGACGGCACCGGCGGCTACGTCGCGCACCACGTGCCCTGGGAACGGATGGTGGCGCGCCGGCTCCCCGGCCGCCGGATCACCGGCGACCACGCCGACCTCGCCGCCAGCGCCCAGCTCTGCCTGGAGGACATGACGCTCGACCTCGGCCGCTGGCTGCACGAGAAGACCGGCCGGCGCACCCTGGCCATGGCCGGCGGCGTCGCGCTCAACTGCGTGGCCAACACCCGCCTGTACCGCGAAGGCCCGTACGAGGACATCTTCGTCCAGCCGGCGGCCGGCGACGCCGGCACCGCGCTGGGTGCCGCGCTGCACGTCGCCCAGGAGCAGGAGGCCGCCCCCGTCTCCCCGATGCCGACCGCCGCGCTCGGCCGCGGCTGGTCCGACGAGGCGCTGCGGGCCGTCCTCGAAGAGGCCGCCGTCCCGTACGAGGAGCCCGAGGACATCGCCGAGACGGTCGCCGAGACGCTGGCCGGCAACGGCATCGTCGCCTGGTACCAGGGCCGCAGCGAGTTCGGCCCGCGGGCGCTCGGCCACCGCTCCTTGCTGGCCCACCCCGGCCACCCGGACAACCTGGAACGCCTCAACGCCGTGAAGGGCCGCGAGGAGTTCCGGCCCGTCGCGCCGATGGTGCTGGCAGAGCGGGCGGCCGAGCTGTTCGAGGGCGGGCCGCTGCCCAGCCCGTACATGCTCTTCGTGCACCACGTGCGCGAGCCGTGGCGGACGAAGATCCCCGCCGTGGTGCACGTCGACGGCACCGCCCGCGTACAGACCGTCGAGGAGACCACCGAACCGCTGGTCGCCCGCATGCTCACGGCGTTCGACCGGCGCACCGGCATCCCGGTCGTGGTCAACACCAGCCTCAACACCGCAGGCCGCCCCATGGTCGACAGCCCCCGCGAAGCGCTGGAGTGCTTCGGCAGCGCCCCCATCGACCTGCTGGCCATCGGGCCGTTCGCGGTCCGCCGGGGGAGGGCGTTCGCATGACACCTCCGGACCCCCCGGCCGCCACCGCGACCCGCACCGTCGACCCCGCCCGACGCCCCGCCGAGGGCGAGATCGCGTACGCCGTGGTGATCCCCACCCTCGGCAGGCCCTGCCTGGCGGACTGCCTGCGGGCCCTCGCCGACGCCGGCCGACCATGGCCCGACCAGGTCGTGCTGGTCGACGACCGCCCCGAGCCCGGCGCACCGCTGCCCCTGGAGGCCGCGGGCCTGCTGCGGGACCGCGTCCGTACGACGGCCACCGGCGGGCGCGGCCCCGCCGCCGCCCGGAACGCCGGCCTGGCCGCCGTCAGCACCCCCTGGATCGTCTTCCTCGACGACGACGTACAGGTCACGTCCGACTGGAGCCGCCGGCTCACCGCCGACCTCGAAGCCACCGACGTCCGCACCGGTGGCGTCCAGGGCCGCCTCCACGTACCGCTCGACAGCGGACGCCGCCCCACCGACTGGGAACGCGGCACCGCGGGCCTGGAGGGCGCCGCCTGGGCGACCGCCGACATGGCCTACCGCAGCGCGGCCCTCCGCGACGTCGGCGGCTTCGACGAGCGCTTCCCGCGCGCCTTCCGCGAGGACGCCGACCTGGCGCTGCGCGTCATGGACGCCGGCTGGGCACTACGCCGCGGCCACCGCGTCACCCACCACCCGGTACGCCCCGCCGACCGCTGGGTGTCCGTACGCGTCCAGCGCGGCAACGCCGACGACGCCCTGATGCGGCGGCTGCACGGCGGCGACTGGTGGCAGCGGGCCGAGGCGCCGCGCGGCCGGCTCGCCCGGCACGCCGTCATCACCGCCGCCGGCGCCGCCGCGGCGGCCCTCGCACTGGCCCGCCGCCCGCGCGCCGCCACGTCGGCCGCCGCGCTCTGGGCGCTGGGCACCGCCGAGTTCGCCTGGGCCCGCATCGCGCCGGGCCCGCGCACCCGCGACGAGATCACCACGATGCTGTCCACCAGCGTCCTCATCCCGCCGCTCGCCGTCGCGCACCGCCTCCGCGGCGAGCTGATGCACCGTCAAGCACCGGCCTGGCGAGGTGGAGCATGACCGAAGCGCCCCACGACGGCGCGTCCCTCGCGGACGGCCGACCCGGCGGGCGGCACGAGCGCCCCGCCGCCGTCCTCTTCGACCGCGACGGCACCCTCATCGAGGACGTGCCCTACAACAGCGACCCGCGACTGGTCCGCATCCTGCCCGGCGTGCCCGAGGCGCTCCGGCTGCTGCGCGACGCCGGCATCCCCACCGCCGTCGTCAGCAACCAATCGGGCGTCGGCCGCGGCCTGCTGACCGAGCAACAGGTGCGGCTGGTCAACGCCCGGGTGGACGACGCCCTCGGCGGCTTCGGCACCTGGGCGTACTGCCCGCACCGCCCCGACGCCGGCTGCCACTGCCGCAAACCGAAGCCGGGACTGGTCATCGAAGCCGCCCGCCGACTCGCCGTACCGGCCGAGAAGTGCGTCGTCATCGGCGACATCGGCGCCGACGTGCTGGCCGCACAGGCCGCCGGCGCCCGCGCCGTCCTCGTCCCCAACGCCGTCACCCGCCGAGAAGAGATCACCGCGGCGCCCTGCACCGCGCCCGACGTGCTCACCGCCGTACGCCAACTCCTCGGCCCCGTCCCCGAGGCCGCGCCCGTCGTCGCCGAGACCTGGGGGTGGGACCGGTGAGATCACTCGTCGTACGCCTCGACAGCTTCGGCGACGTCCTCCTCGCCGGCCCGGCCGTCCGCGCCGTCGCCGCGCACTCCTCGCACGTCACGATGGTGTGCGGACCACGCGGCGAGGACGCGGCCCGGATGCTGCCCGGGGTCGACGAGGTCCTGGTGTGGGAGGCGCCCTGGGAGGGCTTCAGCCCGCCCGGCGTCGAGGACGCCGACGTGGCAGGCCTGATCCGCCGGGTGCGCGAGGGCGCCTACGACACGGCCCTGATCCTCACCTCCTTCCACCAGAGCCCGCTGCCCGCCGCACTGTTGCTCCGCATGGCACACGTCGGCCGCATCGGCGCCGACAGCCGCGACCACCCCGGCCGGCTGCTCGACGTACGCCACCGGCGGCTGCCCGGACGGCACGAGGCGGAGGCCGCCCTCGACACGGCGGCGGCCCTCGGTTTCGTCCCCGAGCCCCGCGACGACGGCCGGCTGCGGGTGCTGCCGCCACCGGACACCGTCGGACTCACCGGCAACGGCCCGTACGTGGTGGTCCACCCCGGCGCCAGCGCGCCGGCCCGCGCCTGGAGCCCGTACCGCTGCGCCGAGGCGGTCGCGGCCCTGGCCGACGCCGGCCACCGCGTCGTCGTCACCGGCGGCCCCGCCGAGACCGAGCTGACCCGCGAGGTCGCCGGGCCGGTCGCCCGCGACCTCGGCGGCCGCACCGACTCCCGCAGCCTGGCCGGGGTGTTGCGCTCCGCCGACGTGGTGGTCAGCGGCAACACCGGGCCCGCGCACCTGGCGGCGGCCGTCGGCACGCCCGTCGTCTCGCTGTTCTCGCCGGTGGTGCCCGCCGACCGGTGGGCGCCGTACGGCGTGTCCACGATCGTGCTCGGTGACCAGCAGGCGGCGTGCGCCGGCAGCCGCGCCCGGTACTGCCCGCAACCCGGCCATCCCTGCCTGGACGACGTCACCCCGACCGACGTGGTGCTCGCCGTGCAGAAACTGCTCAAGGAGAGCACATGAACGTCCTCATCTGGCATGTGCACGGCTCCTGGATCACCGCGTTCGTCCAGGGTGCGCACACCTACCTGGTCCCGGTCACACCGGACCGCGGCCCGGACGGCCTGGGCCGCGCCCGGACCTGGGACTGGCCGGCCGCCGTCCGGGAACTCTCCCCGGAGCAGCTGCGCGAGGCCGACATCGACCTGATGGTCCTCCAGCGGCCGCACGAGGTGGAGCTGGCACACCGATGGACCGGGCGGCGGCCGGGCCGCGACGTACCCGCGGTGTACGTCGAACACAACAGCCCGCACGAGACGCCCGTGGACACCCGCCACCCGCTCGCGGACCGCACCGACATCCCACTCGTCCACGTCACCCACTTCAATCGCCTCATGTGGGACAACGGCCGCGCCCCCACCACCGTCGTGGAGCACGGCATCATCGACCCGGGCGACCGCTGGACCGGCGCGGAGCAGCGGGCCGCCGTGGTCGTCAACGAGCCGGTGCGGCGCGGCCGCACCACCGGCACCGACCTGCTGCCGCGGTTCGCCGCCGCGGCACCGCTGGACGTCTTCGGCATGCGCACCGACGGGCTGGCCCGCCACCTGGACCTGCCACCGGACCGGTGCCGCACCCGTGACCTGCCGCAGGCGGAGCTGCACGCGGCGATGGCCCGGTGCCGGGTGTACGTGCACCCGATCCGCTGGACCTCGCTCGGTCTCTCCCTGCTGGAAGCCATGTTCCTCGGCATGCCGGTCGTGGCGCTGGACACCACCGAGGTGCGCGAGGCCGTCCCCGAAGGAGCCGGCGTCGTCTCCAACCGGCTGGAGACGCTGACCGACGCGGTCCGCGCCTTCGTCGCCGACCGGGACCTCGCCGCGCGGACGGGCCAGGAAGCCAGGGCCGCCGTCCAGGCCCGCTACGGGGTGAAGCGCTTCCTGGACGACTGGGACCAACTGTTGAAAGAGGTCACGCGATGAAGCACGAAGCCCCCGCCCTCCGCGTCGCCATGGTCTCCGAGCACGCCAGCCCGCTGGCCGCTCTCGGCGGCCCGGACGCGGGCGGCCAGAACGTGTACGTGGCACAGCTCGCCCGGCATCTGGTCGGTCGCGGGCACGAGGTCACGGTCTACACGCGGCGTGACGACCCCGCGCTCGCGCCCACCGTCACCACGCGGGACGGCTTCAAGGTCGTCCACGTGCCCGCCGGCCCGCCGGCCCCCGTGCCGAAGGACGAACTGCCGGCCCACATGCCCGAGTTCGGCCGCCACCTCGCGCGCGCCTGGGCGGCCGCGCCGCCCGACCTGGTGCACGCCCATTTCTGGATGTCGGGCACCGCCGCGCTGGCCGGCGCCCGTGACCGGTCCATCCCGGTCGTGCAGACCTTCCACGCGCTCGGCACCGTCAAGCGCCGCTACCAGGGCTCGGACGACACCAGCCCGCCCGAACGCATCGAGACCGAGGCCCGCGTCGGCAGAACCTGCCGGCGGGTCCTCGCGACGTGCTCCGACGAGGTCGGCGAACTCCTCGCCATGGGCATCGACCGCAGCCACGTACGCGTCGTGCCGTGCGGCGTGGACACCACCCACTTCGCGCCCGTCCCCGGCGCGGCCCGGCAGCCGGACGACCACCCCAAACGGCTGCTCGCCGTGGGCCGGCTCGTCCCCCGCAAGGGCTTCGACCGGGCCATCCGCGCCCTCGCCGGCATCCCCGACGCCGAACTCCTCATCGCCGGCGGCCCCGAGGAGCCGCTGCTCTTCGACGACCCGGAGGCGCAACGACTGCGCAAGGTCGCCGAGGAGCACGGCGTGAGCGAACGGGTACGGCTGCTGGGCGCGGTCTCGCACGACGCGATGCCCGCGCTGATGTCCAGCGCCGACCTGGTGCTCTCGCTGCCGCGCTACGAGCCCTTCGGCATCGTCCCCCTCGAAGCGATGGCCTGCCGCACCCCCGTGGTGGCCACCGCCGTCGGCGGGCACCTGGACACCGTCGTCGACGGCGTCACCGGGGTCCTCGTGCCGCCCGTCGACGACCACGGCCTGGACCGCGTCATCCGCTCCCTCCTCGACGACCCCGCCCGGCTCGCCCGCCTCGGCGCCGCGGGCCGCGAACGCGCCCTGGACCGCTACACCTGGGACCGCGTCGCGGAAGGCGTCGCCGCCGTCTACGACGGCCTGCTCTCCGTACCCGAACTCTCCGGAGTGGCCCGATGACCGCACTGGACGACGACACGATCGACGACGGCCGGCACTGTGACGCCCTGCGGGACGCGCTGCCCTCCTTCCGCGCCTCGGCGGCCCGGCTCGAATCCTGGGGCAGCCGGCTGGCCGACCGCCTCGGCCGGGGCGCCCGGCTGCTGGTCGCCGGCAACGGCGGCAGCGCGGCGCAGGCCCAGCACCTCACCGCCGAACTGGTCGGCCGGTACCGCGAGGACCGCCCCGCCTATTCGGCGCTCGCGCTGCACGCCGACACCTCCTCCACCACCGCCATCGCCAACGACTACGGCGTGCAGGAGGTGTTCGCCCGGCAGACGCGCGCCCACGGCCGACCCGGCGACGTCCTGCTGCTGATGTCCACCAGCGGGGCCAGCGCCAACCTGCTCACCGCCGCTGGCGAGGCGCGCCGCATCGGCATGACGGTGTGGGCGCTGACCGGGCCGGCCCCGAATCCGCTGGAGGCGGCCGGGGACGAGGCGCTGTGCGTGGCCGCACCGGTGGCCGCCACCGTCCAGGAGCTCCACCTGGTCGCCGTGCACATGATCTGCGAGGCCTTCGACCGGGCCATCGCCCGGCAGGACGGCGCCGCCGCCCGGGCCGAACCGGCTCGGTACCGCGTCCGTGTGGAGGAGTCATGAACCGGCCGGCCCCCCTGCTCGTCGTCGGCGACGGCCTGCTCGACCACGACCTCTCCGGGCGCGCCGAGCGCCTCGCGCCCGACGCCCCGGTGCCCGTACTGAAGGGGGTACGCCGTGCCGTACGGCCCGGCGGCGCGGCGCTGGCCGCCTGCCTGGCCGCCGAGGACGGCCGGGAGGTCACCTTCGTCACCGCGCTCGGCGACGACGAGAGCAGCCGCACCCTGCGCCGGCTGCTCGCGGACCGGGTGCGGCTGGTCGAACTCCCGCTGACCGGCGCGCTGTCGAGCAAGACCCGGCTGATGGCGCGGGACCGCCCGCTGCTCCGCCTGGACGAGGGAGAGGGCCGGGCGGGCGAGGCCACGGCGGAGGCGGCGGAGGCGATCGCCGCGGCCGGTGCGGTGCTGGTCGCGGACTACGGCCGGGGCACCGCCGACGCCGTACGCGATGCGCTCGCCCGCGCGGCGCGGCGCGTCCCCGTCGTCTGGGATCCGCATCCGAACGGGCAGCCGCCCGTGCCGGGCGTGAAGCTGGCGACCCCCGCGGCCGTCGAGGCCCGCGCCTTCGCCGCGGCACTCGCCGAGGACACCGCGCCGCGCGCCGCTGCCCGGTCCCGGTCGCCCCGTACCGCATCCGGCGACGAACCGGCCGGCGGCGCGCCCCGCATCCAACTGGCCCAGGCCGCCACCGACGCGCGCACGCTGCTGAGCGCCTGGCAGGCGGCCTCGGTCGCCGTGACGATGGGGGAGCGCGGCGCGCTGCTCACGCACGGCGAGGCGCCCATGCTGGTGCCCGCGCCGTGGAGCGCGCAGGGCGACCCCTGCGGCGCCGGGGACCGCTTCGCCGCCTCCGCCGCCGGGCTGCTGGCGGACGAGGCGCTGCCCGAGGACGCCGTGCAGGGCGCCGTCCACGCGGCCACCCGGTTCGTCGAGGACGGCGGCGCGCACGGCTTCACCACCCACTTCGAGTCCGCCGCAGCCCCCGAGGACGGTGCGGCCGAGACCGCCACCGAACTCGCGGCGCGGGTGCGCGCGGCCGGCGGCACGGTCGTCGCGGCGGGCGGCTGCTTCGACCTGCTGCACGCCGGGCACGTCGCCCTGCTGCAGGCCGCCCGGCGGGCCGGCGACTGCCTCATCGTGTGCCTGAACTCCGATGCGTCCGTACGCCGCCGCAAGGGCGACGAGCGGCCGATCGTGCCCGAGGCCGACCGGGTGCGGGTGCTCCAGGCGCTGGGCTGCGTCGACGCCGTCACCGTCTTCGAGCAGGACACGCCCGAGCAGGTACTCCAGGAACTGCGCCCGCACATCTGGGTCAAGGGCGGCGACTACGCGCTGACCCGCATGCCGGAGACCGAGACGCTGGAGGGCTGGGGCGGTCAGGTCATGCTGCTGCCGTACCTCGACGGCCGGTCCAGCACCAAGCTGGCCGAACGTGCGGCGGGCCGGCTCGGCGACCCGCACGGCGACCCGCTGCCGGGCGCCACGGCCGACAGGGTGGTCTGACATGACGTCCGCAGCCGACCCCACCGGGCCCTGCTCGCCGCGCCCCCGCCTGCTGGTGCTGCGCGCGCTGGGCCTGGGCGATCTGCTGGCCGGCGTGCCCGCGTTGCGCGGCATCCGCCGGCACTTCCCCGGCCACGCCGTCGTGCTGGCCGCGCCGCCGGCGCTGACCGACGCGGCGCTGGCCACCGGCGCGGTGGACGCCGTGCTCGCCGCGCAGGCGCCGGGGCGCGGGGTCCCCGCGCTGCGGCACTGGCCCGGCGCGGCCCCCGACGTCGCCATCGACCTGCACGGCAACGGCCCGGCCAGCGTCGACGTGCTCGCCGAGCTGCACCCGGGGCGGCTCATCGCGTACGCGGCGCGGGACTCGCCCGCGGCGGCGCTCGGCGTCTGGGAGCGCGGTGAGCACGAACGCACCCGCTGGTGCAGCGTCCTGGGTGCGTACGGCATCGCCGCCGACCCCGAGGACTACCGGCTCCCGGCACCGCAGGACCCCTCGCCCGCGCCGGGCGCCGTGGTGATCCATCCCGGGGCCGACGCCGGGTCCCGCCGCTGGCCGGCCCACCGCTACGGTGCGGTCGCCGCGCGGCTGCGGGCCGCCGGCCGGCGCGTGGTGGTGCTCGGCGGGCCGGGGGAGGAGGACCTGACGCTGACCGTCGCGGAGGCCGCGGGGCTCGGGCCGGGTGAAGTCCTCACCGGCGGGCTGCCGTTCGGCGAACTGTCCGCGCTGATCGCGCAGGCTTCGGTGCTCGTCAGCGGCGACACCGGCACGGCCCACCTCGCCACCGCGCACGCCACGCCGTCGGTCACGCTCTTCGGGCCGGTCCCGCCGCGCCTGTGGGGGCCGCCGCCGAGCGAGCGACACACCGCCCTGTGGCACCCGGGCCCGCCCGGCGACCCGCACGGCACCGAGCCCGACCCGCTGCTGCTGCGGATCGGCGTGGACGAGGTGGTGGAGGCGGTGCTCTGGCACGACCGCGAGGTCGCCCCGATGCCGCGGGCCACCGAGGCCGGTGGCATGGAGGCCGGTGGCATGGAGGCCGGTCGCTCCGGGCTGCGGCGCAGGCTGCGGGCGCCCGGCTCGGCCCCGCACCGCGGCGCGCCCGGTACGGCGCGGCCCCGGACCACCGGGGAGGTCGGACCGTGACCGTCGACCGGCAGGCGTCCCCCGGGCTCGCCGAGGACGGTGCGCGGCCCCCCGCCCGTACCACCGTCGCGATCATCACCCGTAACCGCCGCGAGAGCCTCCTGCACACCCTGGACCGGCTTGCCGAGCTCCCCGAGCGGCCCCCGGTCATCGTGGTGGACAACGGCTCCGACGACGGCACGGCGGACGCCGTCCGCGCGCACCCGGTCGGTGCCCGGGTGCTCCGCCCGGGCCGCAACACCGGCGCGCTGGGCCGCACCCTGGCGGTGCGTCAGGCCCGCACCCCCTACGTCGCCTTCAGCGACGACGACTCGTGGTGGGCCCCCGGCGCGCTGGCCACGGCGGCCCGGCTGCTGGACGAGCACCCGGACCTCGGCCTGGTGGCGGCGCGCACGCTCGTCGGGCCGCGGAACGCCGAGGACCCGCTGAACGCGGTGCTCGCCGGCTCCCCGCTGCCGGTCTCCGACCGCTTTCCGGGCCGGCCCGTGCTCGGCTTCCTGGCCTGCGCCGCCGTGGTCCGCCGCCGTGCCTACTTGGACGTCGGCGGCTATCACCCACTGCTGTTCTTCGGCGCCGAGGAGACGCTGCTGGCGTACGACCTGGCCGCGGCGGGCTGGGGCGTGGTGTACGAGCCCTCGCTCACCGCCCACCACCATCCGGACGCCCGGGCCAAGCCCGGCCGCTCCCCGCTGCTGCGCCGCAACGAAGCGCTCACCGGCTGGCTGCGCCGCCCGCCGCGCGTCGCCCTGCGGCGTACGGGGGCGCTGGCGGTCGCCGCGGCGCGCGGGGAGCCGGGTGCGGCGCGCGCCCTGCTGGGCCTGCTCGTTCGCATCCCGCCCGCGCTCGCCCGGCGCCGCCCGCTGCCCGCCCACGTGGAGCACGCCATCGCCCTCCTGGAGCGCCCGGCCTCCGCACCGCCCACCGTACGAGCAGGGACACACCGGCCATGACGCAGCACGAGGCGAACGACACGGCCACCGCGCCGGCCCCCGACGGCACCGCGGCGCGGCCGGCCGGGCCCGACGGCCGGACGACCGTCGTGGTCATCACCCACAACCGGCGCGAGGAGCTTCTGCGCACGTTGCGCTCCCTGCGGGAGCTGCCGGAGCGGCCCCCGGTGATCGTTACGGACAACGGGTCCACGGACGGCACGGCGGAGGCGGTGGCGCGGGAGTTCCCCGAGGTCCGGCTGTTGCGGCCCGGCCGCAATCTCGGTGCCGTCGGCCGCAACCTCGCCGTGCACTTCGCGGCCACGCCCTACGTGGCGTTCTGCGACGACGACACCTGGTGGGACCCGGGCGCACTGCGGCGCGCCGCCGACGTTCTGGACACCCGGCCCCGGCTGGCGGCCGTCACCGCCCGAATCGTCGTGGAGCCCGCGGGGACCGAGGACCCGGTCGTCGCCGAGCTGCGCGACTCCCCGCTGAGCGGGCCGGACTGGCTGCCGGGTCCCGCGCTCGGCTCGTTCCTCGCCGCCGCGACCGTGCTGCGCACCGACGCGTTCCGGGCGGCCGGCGGGTTCCACCCCGGGCTGTGGCTGGGCGGTGAGGAGGAGCTGCTGGCCACCGATCTGATGGAGCGTGGCTGGTGGCTGGCGTACGACGAGGCGCTGACGATCCACCATGCCGCCTCCACGGCACGCGACAGCACGCAGCGGCGGGTGCTGGGGCTGCGGAACACGTTGTGGTTCACCTGGCTGCGGCGGCCCGCGGTGTCCGCGCTGCGGCGTACGGCGTACCTGGCGCGTACGGTCCCGCACGATCTCGCGTCGGTCCGTGCTTTCGGGCATGCGTGTGCCGGGCTGCCGTGGGTACTGCGACAGCGGGTCGCCGTCTCCGCCGCCACCGAGGCGCGGATCGTGGCGCTGGAAGCGGCGCGGCGGGGGTCCAGCGCCCGGCGGTACGTGGGCTGAGCAGCCCGGAAGGCGCGTTCGGCCCAGCCGGACACGCATGATCCGCCGTGCGCGTGGAACTCTGGACAAGGCACTCATAACGCCCACTTGTTTCCGATGATGCGTGAGGACGTGAACACCATGCAGGTGGCATTCCTGGTGGCCCCCGAAGGCGTCGAGCAGGTCGAGCTGACGGAGCCCTGGCAGGCCGTGCAGGACGCCGGCCACGAACCGCGGCTGGTCTCCACGAAGTCCGGGCAGATCCAGGCGTTCAACCACCTGGACAAGGCCGACACCTTCGACGTCGACTCCGCCGTCGCCGACGCGCGGGTCGAGGACTACGGCGGTCTCGTCCTGCCCGGCGGCGTCGCCAACCCCGACTTCCTGCGCATGGACGCCAAGGCCGTCGCCTTCGTCAAGGGCTTCTTCGACGCGGGCAAGCCGGTCGCCGCGATCTGCCACGCCCCGTGGACGCTGATCGAGGCCGACGTGGTGCGCGGCCGCACCCTCACCTCCTGGCCCAGCCTGCAGACCGACATCCGCAACGCGGGCGGCGTCTGGGTCGACGAGCAGGTCAAGGTCTGCACCGGTGGCTCGAACACCCTGATCACCAGCCGCAAGCCGGACGACCTGAAGGCCTTCAACGGCGCCCTCGTCAAGGAATTCACCGCCCAGGACCACCAGTCCTGAGCCGACCCCCCCACCTGACCCACAGCTCCGCGCGAGCGGGAGGCAGCCATGCGCGCCCTCACCTGGCACGGGAAGCGGGACGTACGGATCGACACCGTCCCCGACCCGAAGATCCAGGATCCGACCGACGTACTGGTGAAGATCACCTCCACCGGCATCTGCGGCTCGGACCTGCACCTGTACGAAGTCCTCGGCCCCTTCCTGGAACCGGGCGACATCCTCGGCCACGAGCCCATGGGCGTCGTCGAGGAGGTCGGCCCGGAGGTCACGAAGCTGAAGCCGGGCGACCGCGTCGTGGTGCCCTTCAACGTCTCCTGCGGCACCTGCTGGATGTGCTCCCAGGGCCTGCACTCGCAGTGCGAGACCACCCAGAACCGCGAGCGCGGCAAGGGCGGCTCGCTCTTCGGCTACACCAAGCTGTACGGGCAGGTGCCCGGCGGCCAGGCGGAGTTCCTGCGGGTGCCGTTCGGCGACCACCTGCCGGTCCAGGTGCCGCACGGGCCCCCGGACGACCGCTTCGTCTACCTCTCCGACGTACTGCCCACCGCCTGGCAGGCCGTGGAGTACGCGGACATCCCGCCCGGCGGCACCGTCACCGTCCTCGGCCTCGGCCCGATCGGGGACATGGCCGCGCGGATCGCCCTGCACCGCGGCGCCTCGAAGGTCATCGGCGTCGACCTGGTGCCCGAGCGCCTCGCGCGGGCACGGGCCCGCGGCGTCCACACCCTGGACCTCGGCGAGTACGGCAAGGACACCGCCGACGAGATCCGCCGGCTCACCGACGGCCGGGGCACCGACGCCGTCATCGAGGCGGTCGGCATGGAGGCACACGGCACGCCCGGTGCGAAGCTCGCCCAGCAGGCCGTGGGCCTGCTGCCGAGCCCGGTCGCCCAGAAGGTCACCGAGCGCGCGGGGGTGGACCCGCTCGCCGCGCTGAACCTCGGGATCGACGCGGTCCGGCGCGGCGGCACGTTCTCCATCTCCGGCGTCTACGGCGGCAACGTGGACCCGCTGCCACTGCTGACCATGTTCGACAAGCAGATCCAGATCCGCATGGGCCAGGCGAACGTGCGCCGCTGGGTCGACGACATCCTGCCGCTGCTGGACGACGCGGACGTCCTCGGCGTCGAGGACTTCGCCACCCACCGGCTGCCGCTGGAGGAAGGCCCCCAGGCCTACGCCACCTTCCAGGCGAAGAAGGACGGCATGGTGAAGACGCTGCTCCAGCCGTGAGCGTACGGGGCCGGGGAGTTCAGGTCGGCAGGCCGAACTCCCCGGCCCACCGCACGACGTCCGCCGTCGAGACGTTGCCGCCGCACAGCACCAGCCCGATCCGCGCCTCGTCGCCGACCCGTTCGATGACCTGCCGGGCCGCCGGGAGCAGGCAGCCGGCCGCCGGCTCGGCCCACACCTTCGCGTGCTCCGCCAGGTCGAGCACGCCCCGCACGGCCTCCCGGTCCGGCACCACCAGCACCTCGTGCACCAGCGCCGCGGCGTGCTCGTACGTCAGCTGCGAGGCGGCCGGGGCGCTCAGCGTGGAGACGATCGAGGACAGCCGCACCGGCACCGGGCCGCCGGCGGCCAGCGCCTCGGACATGGCCTGCGCGCCTTCCGTCTCCACGCCCCAGACGCGTACCCCGGGCCGGAGCGCGTGCAGCGCCGCGGCGACGCCCGCGATCAGCCCGCCGCCCCCGATGCTGACCAGAACGTCGGTCAGCTCCCCGGCGTCCTCGGCGAACTCCTTGCCGACCGTGCCCTGGGCGGCCACCACCACCGGGTCGTCGAAGGGGTGCACCAGCGTCAGGCCGTCCGCCTCCAACTCCTGCACCAGCTTGAACGCGCCGTCCATGTCGTCGGTGAGCTGCACCGACGCGCCGGCCGCCGTCGCGATGTCCACGGCCCTGGCGGGCGCCGAACGCGGCATCACCACGGTCGCCTTCAGTCCCAGCGCCCCGGCCATCACCGCGAGCCCGATGCCGTGGTTGCCGCCGCTGACCGCCACCACGCCCGCTGCCCGGTCCGCCTCGCTCAGCGACAGCAACTTCGCCGTGGCGCCACGCGCCTTGAAGGAGCCGGTCCGCTGCAACAGCTCCAGCTTGGTGGTGACCTCCGCACCGAGCAGCGCCGAGAGGCCCGGACTCGGCACCGTCGGGGTCCGTACGACGTACTCGCCTATCCGGTCGGCCGCTGCCTCGATGTCCGCGATGCCGATCACGGCACCCTCCCTCTCGTCGGCGTCGTTCCCGCTGCCACCTGCGCTTCCGTCACCGGCGGCGTCCCCGACCCTACAACCGGGCGGCGCGGCGGCCGTCGGGCTCAGGACACGGGCGCCCACGGCTCCCCGGCGCCCGCGAAATAGGCGGTCGGCGTCGTCCCCAGGGCGCGGCGGAACATCGCGGTGAAGGCGCTGGGCGTGGCGTATCCGACCGCGCCGGCGACGGCGGTGACCGGTGTGCCCCGGGCCAGCAGAGTCACCGCGTGCACGAGCCTGGCCTGCTGCACCCAGCGGGCCAGGCCCATGCCGGTCGCGGCGGCGAATCTGCGGTGCAGGCTGCGCGTACTCAAGTGCGCGACGGCCGCCGCCTCCGCGGCCGTCCACCGCTCGCCCGGCCGCCGCTGGATCGCCGCGCACACCTCGGCGAGCTGCGTGTCGGCCGCGGGCGCCGGGAGGTGCAGCGCCGGGACCGGGTGCGGGGCGAGTTCGAGCAGCAGCAGCTCCATGAGCGTGCCGTCCCGGCCCGCGCGGTCGTACAGCACCGGCAGCCGGGTCGCCTCGTCGATGAGCTCCCGCAGCAGCGGGGAGACCGAGACGACGGTCGGTGCGTCCGGGAGCCGCACGGCCGCCTGCCGCTCGATGTAGAGGGTGCGCATGGCGACCGGGCCCGCGCAGGTCATCGCGTGGGTGAGGCCGGGCGGCAGCCAGACGCCCCGGGTGGCGGGCACCACCCACGCGCCGTGCGCGGTGGTGACGGTGATGGCGCCGGTGGTGCCGTAGATCAGCTGCGCGCGGACGTGCCGGTGCGGGGGGATGCGGTGCCCGTCGGGCAGGTCGCGCGCCATCGCGGCCAGCGGCCTCGGCACGTCCTGGTAGTCGTCGCGGTTCTCGCTCTTCCCGTACATGGCGCACTCTCGACAGGTGATGGCGGGACCGCGAAAGTATGCCACCCGGCGGGCGTCCTAGCGTCGACCTACGTGAACGCACCACCGATCGACGCGCCGGGCCGTGCCCAGGCCCGCACCCCGACCCTCCTGCTGGCCGCCACCAGCGCCGTGACCGCGGCCAACGTCTACCTGGGCCAGCCCCTGCTCGGCTCCGTGGCCGCCTCGATGGGCGTGGCCCCCGACGCCCTCGGGGCCGTACCCACCGCCACCCAGCTGGGGTACGCGGCCGGCATCCTGCTGATCGTGCCGGCCGGCGACAGCCGCGACCGGCGCCGCCTGATCCTCGGCCTGGGCACCGCCTCGGCGGCGGCGCTCGTCGCCTGCGCGCTCGCCCCCTCGGTGTGGTGGCTGACCGTGGCGGGCTTCGCCCTGGGCCTGCTCTCGCCGGTACCGCAACTGGTCACGCCGCTGGCCGTCGCGCTGTCCGGTGCGCACGGCGGCGCCGGCCGGGGCCGGGTCGTGGGCAGCGTCCAGGGCGGCCTGCTGGTCGGCGTCCTCGCCTCCCGCGCCTACGCCGGCACCCTCGCCGACCTGGCCGGATGGCGGGCCGTGTACCTCTGCTCGGCACTGCTGACCCTCTTCCTCATGGCCGTCCTGCGCCGCACCCTGCCCGCCGTCCCCACCACCGCCACCACCCCGTACCGTGCCGCGCTCGCCTCCCTGCCGCGGCTCGTCCGGCACCCGCTGGTGTGGCGGGTCGTCGTCTCCGGGGCGCTGGTCGGCATCGCCTTCGGCGCCTTCTGGACGACGCTGACGTTCCTGCTGGTGCGCCGGTACGGATTCGGCGCGACCGCGATCGGGCTGTTCGGGCTGGTGGCCGCGGTCAGCGCGCTGACCTCGCCGTACGCCGGGCGGGCGGCCGAACGGCTGGGCCGCCGCGGCGCGTCGGCCCTCCTCACCGGCCTGGTCCTCGCGGGCTGGCTGATCATGCTGCCGGGCGGCACGGCGCTCGTCCCGCTGATCGTGGGCGTCGTCGTGCTGGACGTCGGAGTCTGGGGCGGCCAGGCGGTCTGCCAGACGGTCCTGTTCACCCTCGACCCGGCCCTGCACAGCCGGCTCAACACCGTCTACTTCACCCTGCGCTTCCTCGGCATCGCGCTCGGCTCGCTGGCCGGCACGCTGGCGTGGCCGGCCGGCGGCTGGCCCGCCGTGGTCGCCACCGGGGTCGCCGCAGCGGCGGCCGGCCTGCTCATCGGCGTCATTCCGACCGGTACGCAACCTTTTCGGGACTCCGGCGGTCTTTGAGGCACGCACGTCGATCGGGGGAGTCGCGCATGTCCGGAAGTCGCTTGATCGTCAGTCTCATCGGAGCCGTCCTCGCCCTGTGGGGACTCGTCATCCACGGACAGCATCCGAGCGCGGCCGGCCCGGCCGCGCAGCCGGCCACCAGCGCCGGCGCCGACCGGTACGGGATCTTCGCCGCGGTCGGCACCGACGCCGGCGATCCGGCGGCGGCCGACGCCGACGCCGAACTCGTCCAGCAGGGCAGGACGCTCGGCATCGGCATGGCCGGCGGCGGCGTGCTGATCGCCGCGGTCCCGTGGCTCACCCGTCGCCGCGCCGGCTGATCCGCCGCCGTACCGGTCGCCGAGGGGGCCGCGGGATCAGGCGAAGGGGCCGCGTCACCAGGCCGACCGCAGGGGCCACACCGTCAGCCGCTCGACCCGCACCCCGCCCTCCTCGGCGAAGGTGGCCAGCCCTGTGGCGTCCGGGCCGGGGAAGATCTGGTCGGTCAGGCAGACCGCGCCGTCGGCCGCGAACACCTCCACCGACGACCGGTCCACGAGCACCCGCAGCTTCAGCACGCCGTCCGTGAGCGCCAGCGGCGCACGGTGGACGGCCGGGAAGTCCGCCGAGAACCCGACGTCGCCGGAGGCCGTACGGTCCACGTACAGCTCGCCGCCGGCGACGTCGTAGCCGATTCTCGTGCGCTGCCCGCAGCCCGACCGCACCTCCAGGCCGCAGCGCTGCGCCCCGTCCGGCCGCAGCTCCGCCTCGACCTCGTACGTCAGCGCGGCGTCCCGCAGCAGCCGGGAGGTGCCGGCCGGGATCCGCCGCCCCGCGATGCGCAGTGCGGGACGGCGGCGCAGCGTGGCCAGCTCGGCGACCGGCTGCTGCACGAGGACGGCGCTGCCGTCCGCCGCGGCCCGCAGCCCCAGCTCCCGCGGGAAGCCCATCGCGCTGCGCCACGGGTCGGTGGGGATCTTCTCGCCGTACAGCCAGTTGTTCATCCAGGCGATCAGGATGCGGCGGCCGTCCGGCGCGTCGTTGTAGGTGACGCCCGCGTACGCGTCGGCGCCGTGGTCCAGCCAGCGCGGCGCGTCCTGCGGATCGGCGGTGAAGGTGGTCCCGTCGAAGTCGCCGGTGAAGTACTGCCCGGCCGAACCGCCCGCCGGGCCGCCGGGGTTGAGGTTGACGATCAGTACCCACCTGCGGCGGCCCGGCGCGCCGGCCACGGGCAGCTCGAAGAGGTCGGGGCACTCCCAGACGCCGCCGGTCGCCCCGGCGGGCCCGAAGTCGCTCAGGTGCGTCCAGGTCTTCAGGTCGGGGGAGGCGTAGAACCGGATGCGGTGTTCGGCGGAGAGCGCGAGCGCCATCACCCAGCGGCCGGTCGGGGCGTGCCAGAAGACCTTGGGGTCGCGGAAGTTGTCCGAGCCGATGTCCAGGACGGGGTTGCCCGCGTACCGGGTCCAGGTCTCCCCGCCGTCGGTGCTGAAGGCGAGCGACTGCCGCTGCCGCCCCGTCGCCTTGACCATGCTGGTGTAGACGGCGACCAGCGGCGGCGCGGCCGCGGTGCCCAGGCCGCTGGTGTTGTCCCGGTCGAAGACCGCGCTGCCGGAGAAGACCATCTCCTCCTCGTCGTGCGGGATCGCGACCGGGCGCTCCTCCCAGTGCACGAGGTCGGGGCTGGTGGCATGGCCCCAGGACATGTTGCCCCAGGTGTTCCCGGCCGGGTTGTACTGGAAGAAGAGGTGGTACGTGCCGTCGTGGTGGAGCAGCCCGTTGGGGTCGTTCATCCAGTTCCGGGCGGGGGAGAAGTGCACCTGGGGGCGGTACGGCTCGTCGTACGCGCGAAGCCCGGCCGCGGCGGCCGGGGAGACGGACCGGACGCTGAGCGCGCCGGTGCCGGCCAGCGCGAGGGCGGCCGTCAGGACGGTGCGCCGGGTGACGTGGCGGTGCGGGGTGTCGGGCATGAGGTGCCTCCAGTCGGGCAGCGCAGCGCAGGCTGCGTACCAGGGCAGGTGGGCCGAACCAGGGAGGTGGCCCGCGTCCTCGGCTCCCGACGAACCGGACGGCTGAGTGGTGCGTGCGGCGGCCGCTGCCGACGAAATGCGGCCGCACCGCGGGACGTTGCCCGGCGACACCCGGGCGCGGTCCGCCGCAGACTGTAGAAGCCCGTGCCCGGAAATGTCCAGAGGGCCGGAGGCGGGGTCAGCGCGCCGGCTCGGTGGGGCAGCCGCACGACGTACGGTGCACCAGCGTCGGCTCCAGCAGCACCGTCCGCTTCGCGCCGTCCGGGTCCGCGAGCCGGTCGATCAGCATCCGTACGGACCGGGCGCCGATCTCCTCGACCGGCTGTGCGATGGCGGTCAGCTGCGGCTGGAGCAGGTCGGCCCACTCGAAGTCGTCGAAGACGCTCAGGGCGATGTCCTGCGGCGCCTTCAGGCCCAGCCGGGACAGGGCGCGCAGCACGCCGAGCGTCATGTGGTTGTTGCCGACCACCAGCGCGGTCGGCGCGTCCTTGCCCCGTAGCAGCTTCTCGGTGACCTGCTCCGCCATGTACGCGTGGCTGTGCCCGGTGACGACCAGCTCCGGGGCCGGGTCCAGGCCCTGCCGCTTCATGCCGCGCTGCCAGCCGCGCACCCGCTCCGAGCTGGTCCGGATCCCGCGCCGCCCGGCCACCATGCCGATCCGGGTGTGGCCGAGGTCGGCGAGGTGGTCGACCAGCCGGGCCGTGGACTCCACGTTCGCGGTGCCGATCTGGTCGAAGGCCGAGGAGGCGCAGCGGTCGATCAGGACGGTGGGCAGGCCGGTGTCCTTGAGGTACCGCAGTGCCGCGCCGCGGGCGCCCGCCGCGGTGGCCAGCAGCAGGCCGTCGACGCGGCGCTGGTGGAGGTTCTGCACCACCCGCAGCTCCTCGGCCGGGTCGTCGTGGGTGTCGGCTATCAGCAGGGTGTAGCCGGCGGCGCGGGCCGTGGCGTCGATCGACGAGACCATGTCGGCGAAGTGGAAGTTGGTGACGGCCGAGACCGCGAGGCCGAGGGTCTTGGTGCTGGAGGTCACCAGCGAGCGGGCGATGGTGTTCGGGATGTAGCCGGTGTCGCGCATGGCGGCGTGCACCTGGTCCCGGGTCTCCTCCTTCACGAACCGGGTCCCGTTGATCACGTGGGACACCGTCGAGACCGAGACACCGGCCCGACGTGCCACGTCGGCCATGGTCGCCATGCGTACCTCCTCAGCGGTCTGTACGTCCCCGCGATCGTACGTGAGGTCGGCGGTGGTGCCGGGTTGACGAGAAAAGCGCTTGCGCAAACGCTTGCGCGAAATCGTTCGACAGGTCACGATGCCGTACCGGGCGGTCCCTCCCGACCGGCAGCCCCGGCACTCAGCGTCGCGTGCCGGAGCTCCGTGACCGCCCCCTCCGGCTGCCGTGCGACGCGGCACCGGCTCCCGCCGCCGTCCCGCCGACGGACGGCGGCGGGAGCACCGCCGCACCCCGCTCCGCCGGACGACCGGAGGGGTGCGGCGGAACGCACCGGTACCAGCTGACCGCGCGTCAGCTCATGTGAAGGAGAGCCGTCATGGCGCCCACCGACACCGTCCTCCCGCCCGAGCCGGGCGCACCGCCGCGCACCCGCGGCCGCGCAGCGGTCCTCGGCGCCTCCGCGGTCGCCGCGCTCGGCGGCTTCCTCTTCGGGTACGACACCGGGATCATCTCCTCGGCCCTGCTCCACATCACCCCCGAATTCAACCTCAGCGCCGGAATGCAGCAGGTCACCGTCGCGTCCCTGCTGCTCGGCGCGATCGTCGGCGTCCTGGTCAGCGGCGCGGTCACCGACGCGGTGGGCCGCCGCCGTACGCTGCTCGCCGCCGCCGGCATCTTCACCGTCGGCGCCCTGGGCTGCGCCGCGGCGCCGGACGACGCCGTACTGATCGCCGCCCGCTTCGTCCTCGGCCTCGCCATCGGCACCGCCTCGCTCGCCGTCCCCGCGTACATCGCCGAGATCGCGCCCAAGGAGAGCCGCGGCAAGCTGGTCTCGCTCAACCAGCTGATGATCACCGTCGGCATCTTCGTCTCCTACCTCGTCGGCTACGCCTTCGACGACGCGGCGCAGGGCTGGCGCTGGATGCTCGGCCTCGGCGCCGTCCCGTCCCTGCTGATGACGGTCGGCGTCCTGCGGCTCTCGGAGAGCCCGCGCTGGCTGCTCACCCACGGCCGCCCCGACGAGGCGCGCACGGTCCTGCGCCGCACCCGTACCGCCGAAGAGGCCGAGCGCGAGATCCGCGAGATCGAGACGCTCGCGGCCCAGGAGTCGAAGATCGGCTACCGCGACCTGCTGCGCCCCGCCATGCGCCCCGCGGTCGTCCTCGGCGTGGTGGTCGCCGCGACCAACCAACTGGTCGGCGTCAACGCGGTCATCTACTACGCGCCCACCATGCTCCAGCAGGCCGGCTTCGCCAGCTCCGCCGCGATCCTCTCCTCGCTCGGCATCGGCCTGGTCAACATGGTCCTCACCGGCATCGCGCTGCTGCTGGTCGACAAGGTCGGCCGCCGCCCGCTGCTGCTCGGCGGCACCGCCGTCGTCATCCTCGCCCTCGTCCTGCTCGGCGCCCTCTACCTCGCCGGCGACGGACAGCCCGCGCACAGCGGCCTGCTGGTCGCCGGGCTCTGCCTCTACATCGGCGCGTTCGCCCCCAGCCTGGGCCTGGCGATCTGGCTGATCAACAGCGAGATCTTCCCGACCGCCGCCCGCGGCAAGGCGTCCTCCTTCGGCAACGTCACCCACTGGGGCCTGGACTTCGCCATCTCGCTCACCGTGCTGACCACCATCCAGGCCCTCACCCCCACCGGCCTGTTCTGGCTCTACGCCGCCTTCGGCCTCCTCGGCGTCGGCTACCTCTACCGCAAACTCCCCGAAACCAAGGGCCGCAGCCTGGAAGACATCTCGGCGTCACTGCGCGGCGAGGGCCGGCCGGCGGGGGACTGACCGGCGTTGACGCCGCCGGGCGGGGCCGCCCCGCCCGGCCGCACCATGTTCGGCCCCTACTTCTCCTTCCGCCACCCGCTTCAGGGCGTACCCGTCTCCGTGAGCTGGTACAACTCGGGCACGCTCACCTTGATCGGTTCCTGCGTGGTGCGCGCGATCACGACCACGACGTGCTCGTCGGAGGAGGGGTTCTCCTCCCGATGCGGGACGAAGGGGGGAACGAGCACGAAGTCGCCGGGTCCGGCCGCGAGCCGCACCTCTTGCGCGCCGTCGTGGAAGACGAACACGGGGCGGCCGCTGACCACGTAGATCCCCGCCTCCGATGCCCCGTGGTGGTGGTTGTCCGTCGCGCTCCGCGGCGCGCGTGGCCACTGAGGCCAACGCTTCCTCGCCACCGGCGAGACAGCGGTCGTGCTCACACAGGTGCACGCCCGCGCCCGCGCGACCGGCCGTGCACTCGACTTCCCGATTCTGCAGACCCTCACGGTCAAGGAGGGGCGGATCGCCGAGGTCCGTCCGTTCTACTGGGACACCCACGCCATCGCCGACGCCTGCGCCCTCCCGACGCGCACAGACTGAGCCCGTATGCCCGCAGCTCTTTGACCGGCCCCGCCGAGAGCCCCGCCACTGCCGGGGCCGCCACGGCCGAGGCCACGGTCGCCGGGCCGGCGCCGGAGCTGACGCGCGCCCTGGAGGGTCTCGTGGCCCTCGCGGCCCCCACCTGACCGGCGGTTCCGCGCCCGTCGGCGACGGTTCCACGACGATCACACGGTGCCGCGCGGCGGGCGCACCGGTCACCATCGCCGCGCGCGCCGAACCCGTTGGTCGTTGACCCTCCCCGCCCCTCTCCCACAAGGTGAGTAGGAGCCTGTGACTGATCCCGCCAGGATCCGGGCACCGGTTCCACCGTCCATATCCGCACCGCCTCAACGCCGTGGGAGAGAGCTGTCGTATGAGCCACCTTTCCGAGCATCTGCGCCAGGCCACACCCGTCGTCGCCGAACGCGGCGAGGGCGTCCACCTCTTCGGTACGGACGGCCGCCGCTATCTGGACTTCACCGCCGGCATCGGCGTCACCAGCACCGGCCACTGCCACCCGCGCGTGGTCGCCGCCGCCCAGGAGCAGGTGGCCACCCTGATCCACGGCCAGTACACGACCGTCATGCACCAGCCGCTGCAGAAGCTGGTCGAACGGCTCGGCGACGTACTGCCGCCGGGGCTCGACAGCCTCTTCTTCGCCAACTCGGGCAGTGAGGCCGTCGAAGCCGCCATGCGGCTCGCCCGGCAGGCCACGGGCCGGCCCAACATCGTCGTCTGTCAGGGCGGCTTCCACGGCCGGACCGTCGCCGCCGCCTCCCTCACCACCTCCGGCACGAAGGTCCGTACGGGATTCGGTCCGCTCATGAGCGGCGTCCACGTCACGCCCTTCCCGAGCACGTACTACTACAACTCCCGTTACGGCTGGGACGAGGAGACCACCACCCGCTTCGCGCTGGGCGAGCTGGACCACCTCCTGCAGACCGTCACCGACCCCTCCGACACCGCCGCGATCATGGTCGAGCCGGTGCTCGGCGAGGGCGGCTACACCCCCGCCAACAGCGCCTTCCTGCAGGGCCTGCGGGAGCGCGCCGACCGGCACGGCATCCTGCTGGTGCTGGACGAGGTGCAGACCGGCGTGGGCCGTACGGGACGCTTCTGGGGCCACGACCACTTCGGCGTCCGGCCCGACATCATCATCACCGCCAAGGGCCTGGCCAGCGGCTTCCCGCTGTCCGGCATCGCGGCGTCCGACGAGATCATGGCCAAGGCCCGGCCCGGTTCGCAGGGCGGCACGTACGGCGGTAACGCGGTGGCCTGCGCGGCGGCCCTCGCCACCCTCGACGTGGTCGAGGACGAGGGACTGGTCGGCAACGCCGCCACCCAGGGCGCCCGGCTCCGCAGCGGTCTGGAGGACGTGGCAGCGAAGACCCCGGCCATCGGGGACGTGCGGGGGCTCGGCCTGATGCTGGCCAACGAGTTCGTCACCGACGCCGGGGAGCCGGACCCCAAGACCGCCTCCCGCGTCCAGCAGGCCGCCGTCGAGGAGGGACTGCTCCTGCTGACCTGCGGCCCGTGGGGCAACGTCGTGCGGCTGATCCCGCCGCTGATCGTGTCCGAGCAGCAGATCGACGAGGGGCTGCGGGCCTGGTCCGCCGCCGTCCAGGCGGGCTGCGCCGACCGCTGACGCGCCACCCCGACCGGACCGGCCGGCCCCCGGGCGGCAGGGGGCCGGCCACCCGGAAGGCCGCCGGCCGCACGGAAAGACGCCGGCCGCCCATCCCCCTCCCCGCCGGGGCCGGCCACCCGTATCCCGTCCGCCGGGGGCCGGCCGCCCCCATCCCGTCCGCCGGGGCCGGCCGTCCGCTTCCCGTCCGCCGGGGAGCCGGCCGCCCGTACCCCGCCCACCAGGGGCCGGCCCCGCATCCCTGCTCGCTCCGCGCACCGAACCGCCGGGAGGCACCGACCATGACCACGACCACCAGCACCCAGTCGTCGGGCGCCGCCGACGCGCCGCGCTCCGGCATCGGCGTCGTCGACGCGGCGCCCAAACAGCTGTTCCTCGACGGCCGGTGGCAGGACGCCGCCGGCGGCCGCACCCTGCCCGTCGACGACCCGGCCACCGGGCGCGAGCTCTGCCAGGTCGCCGACGCCTCGCCCGAGGACGGCCGGCGCGCCCTGGACGCCGCGGTCGCGGCCCAGGAGTCCTGGGCGGCCACCGCGCCGCGCGCCCGCAGCGAGATCCTGCGCCGCGCCTACGAGCTGATCATCGAGCGCAAGGAGGACCTCGCCCTCCTGATGACCCTGGAGATGGGCAAGCCGCTGGCCGAGGCGCGCGGCGAGGTCGGGTACGCGGCGGAGTTCTTCCGCTGGTTCTCCGAGGAGGCCGTACGCATCGACGGCGGCATGTCGCGCACCCCCGACGGCGCCAACCGCGTCCTGGTGATGCGCCAGCCCGTCGGCCCCTGCATGCTCATCACCCCGTGGAACTTCCCGCTCGCGATGGGCACCCGCAAGATCGGCCCGGCGGTCGCCGCGGGCTGCACGATGGTGCTCAAGCCCGCACCGCAGACCCCGCTCTCCAGCCTGGCGCTGGCCGCCATCATGACCGAGGCCGGCCTGCCGCCCGGCGTCCTCAACGTCGTCACCACCACGGACGCGGCCGGCGTCGTGGAACCCCTGCTGCGCAGCGGTGACGTACGCAAGCTGTCCTTCACCGGCTCCACCCAGGTCGGCCGCATCCTGCTGTCCCAGTGCGCCGACACCGTCGTACGGACCTCGATGGAGCTGGGCGGGAACGCACCGTTCCTGGTCTTCGCCGACGCCGACCTGGACAAGGCCGTGGACGGCGCGATGATCGCCAAGATGCGGAACATGGGCGAGGCCTGCACCGCCGCCAACCGCTTCTTCGTGCACCGTTCCGTCGCCGACGCCTTCGCCACCCGCCTCGCCGAGCGGATGGGCGCCCTCACCGTGGGCCCCGGCACGCAGGACGGCACCGACGTCGGCCCGCTGATCGACGCGGCAGGCCGCGACAAGGCCGCCGACCTGGTCCAGGACGCCGTACGGCGCGGCGCCAAGGCCGTGATCGGCGGCGAGGCACCGGACGGTGCAGGTTACTTCTACCCGCCCACCGTCCTCACCGACGTGCACCCCGACTCCGCGCTGATGTCCACCGAGATCTTCGGCCCGGTCGCCGCGATCCTCACCTTCGACGACGAGGACGAGGCGGTCCGCGCCGCCAACGACACCGAATGGGGCCTGGTCGGCTACCTCTTCACCGAGAACCTGGACCGCGCGCTGCGGGTCGGCGAGAAGCTGGAGACCGGCATGGTCGGCGTCAACACCGGCCTGGTCTCCAACCCGGCGGCTCCCTTCGGCGGCATCAAGCAGTCCGGGCTGGGCCGGGAGGGCGGCCGGGTCGGTATCGAGGAGTTCCTGGAGTACAAGTACCTGGCCATCCCGACCGGGCAGGGCTGACCGGGGGACGTCCCTGCCTCGTTCAGCCTGATGTGCTACTGCAATCAGGCGGTCCCGATGCTTCTCAGGTGGCGAACCGTTCGTGGGCGGTAATTCTCTCTGTGAACGAACACCCCTCTTCACGGGAGAGAACATGTCGATCCGTACCGCCCTCGTGGCGACCGCACTGGCCGCCGCGACCGTCCTCGGCGGCGCCACCGCCTCCTTCGCCGACGCCGGCGCGGGAGGCACGGTCGCCAACAGTCCGGGTCTCCTGTCCGGCAACGCCGTCCAGGTGCCGGTGGATCTGCCCGTGAACGTCTGCGGAACGAGCGTCGACGTCATCGGCCTGCTGAACCCCGCGGACAGCAACTCCTGCGTCGCGGACGTGCACCAGGGCAAGCACCACGGCGGCTGGGGCCACGGCCGCAGCTGACCGGCAGACGCACCACACGGCATCCGCCGCCGGGCCATCGCCCGGCGGCGGATGCCGTCATCTGTGGCCAGCCGTCCGCCGACTGCTCGTCGGGTACCCAGCGCAGCACGTCACCGGGCCGGCAGTCGAGGGTGCGGCAGATCGCTTCGAGGGTGGTGAACCGTACCGCCTTCGCGATCTTTGATGGCTTTCGATCGAAAATCAATCGGTGATTGCCTCGCAAGTGCCCGCGATATCGCAGGAGTTGCCTGTCGTCGGCCTTCTCATCCGCTTTTGCCGGTCATAGTCGGCCATTTGTTCTACTGTGTCTCCGTTACCTGGGAGAAGGAGAAGATGGATGGCCACGTTCGTGCTCGTTCCCGGCGCCTGGCTGGGTGCTTGGGTCTGGGAAGACACCGCTCGTGAGCTGCGCGAGCGCGGCCATACGGTACTGGCGACGGAGCTGACCGGTCTCGGTGAGCGGGCCGAGCAGGCGACGCCGGAGACCGGACTGGACACCCACGTCGACGACATCGTCACCGTCATCGAGCAGCACGACCTGCGCGACGTCACGCTCGTCGCGCACAGTTACGCGGCGGCCCCCGTCAGCGGTGCCGCCGGGCGGCTCGGGAAGCGGCTGCGGCGGCTGGTGTTCGTCGACAGCGCGCCGTTCGCCGACGGGATGCGACTGCTCGACCTCATGGGGCAGGAGGAGGTCGACGCGTTGCGTGCGCGGGTCGCGGAGCAGGGGGACGGCTGGCGGCTGCCGATGCCGCAGTTCGACGCCCTCGGCTCGGCGGGCGACCTCGAAGGGCTCACCGACGAGCTGCGCGCGCTCCTGCACAGCCGCGCCACGCCCCAGCCCTTCCGCACGTACGAACAGCCCCTCACGGTCGCGGTCGAACCCGGGCCCGAGGTGGACCGCGTGCTGATCGCCTGCAACGAGTTCAAGGCCCTGCTGGACGCGGACGTGCCGATGCTGGCCTTCCTCGGCCGGCCGCCGTGGCGTCGCATCGACCTGGCCACCGGGCACTGGCCCATGCTGTCGGCGCCTGTCGCGCTCGCGGAGGCCCTCGACACGGCGGCCTCCTGACGCGGTCGGCGGGGCGCCCGCAGTCGGTGCCGGTGCGGCCGTCCCACCCCGGGAGCGCCATAACGGGGTGAAGGCGGTGCAACGGGAGGAACCTGGCGTTTGCCGTGCGACGCTCGGTGGTACGGCTGTGGGCGCACGCCCGGCGCCCCGTCGGGCCCGGGGCGACCGGCACGTCCGCCGGACCGCCTGAAGACCGTCGAAGGAGACAGTGCCGTGGCCTCGAAAGCCGACTCCAAGCTCGCCTATACGGTTCCGGGCATGAGCACCTCCCAGGGCTCGGAGGTCGTTCAGCTGCTGCGGATGCGGCTGCACGCGCTCAACGACCTGGCGCTGACCCTCAAGCACGTGCACTGGAACGTGGTCGGCCCGCACTTCATCGCCGTGCACGAGATGCTCGATCCGCAGGTCGACGCCGTACGCGACATGATCGACACCACCGCCGAGCGCATCTCCACGCTGGGCGGCGAGCCCGCCGGCACGCCCGGTGTCATGGTCGCCGAGCGCACCTGGGAGGACTACGCCATCGGGCGTGCCGAGTCCATCGAGCACCTCGGCGCGTTGGACGTGGTCTACACCGGCGTCATCGAGGACCACCGCGAGGCGGTGCGCGCCACCGACGAACCCGACCCGATCACCCAGGACATGCTCATCGAGCAGCTGCGCAGTCTGGAACTGTTCCAGTGGTTCATCCGTGCCCACCTGGAGAGCTCCGGCGGCAAGCTCAGCACCGCGAGCGAGACCAGTGAGGCGGGGGCCGCGCGGGCGGCGGGGAAGCAGGCGCGGCAGCAGCCCTGAGGCTCCAGGGGCGGGTGGCGTGCGCGTCGCCTGAATCGTTTTTCACCGTGCCCGGCCGTGCGATGGCCGGGCACGGCGCTTTGTGTGGCCGCCCTCTTGACGCTCTCTCCTCCGGCGGCCTAGCTTAGGGCGCACTGAAACGATTCAAAAGCGTTTCGCCGTCGCACACCGCCGAGGTGATCCATGCCGAGCACGCCCGCCCCGTCCGCCGTGAAGGCCGCCCTGAAGGCACAGGTGATCGAGACACCGTCCTGGGGTTACGGCAATTCCGGCACCCGCTTCAAGGTGTTCGCGCAGCCCGGCGTCCCCCGCGACCCGTACGAGAAGCTGGCCGACGCGGCACGGGTGCACGAGTTCACCGGTGTCGCGCCCCGGGTGTCGCTGCACATCCCCTGGGACACCGTCGAGGACTACGGGAAGCTCGCGGAGTACGCGGCGGAGCGCGGCCTGACGCTCGGCGCCGTCAACGCCAACACCTTCCAGGACGAGGACTACAAGCTCGGGTCCGTCACCCACCCCGACCCGGCCGTCCGCCGCAAGGCCGTGGCACACCTCCTCGACTGCGTCGACATCATGGACGCGACCGGCTCGAAGGACCTGAAGCTGTGGTTCGCCGACGGCACCAACTACCCCGGCCAGGACGACATCGTCGCCCGCCAGGACCGGCTGGCCGAGTCGCTGGCCGAGGTGTACCAGCGGCTCGGGGACGACCAGCGGCTGCTGCTGGAGTACAAGTTCTTCGAGCCGGCCTTCTACACCACCGACGTGCCGGACTGGGGCACCTCGTACGCCCACTGCCTGAAGCTCGGCCCGAAGGCGCAGGTCGTCGTCGACACCGGGCACCACGCGCCCGGCACCAACATCGAGTTCATCGTCGCCTTCCTGCTCCGTGAACGGAAGCTCGGCGCCTTCGACTTCAACTCCCGGTTCTACGCCGACGACGACCTGATGGTGGGCGCCGCGGACCCGTTCCAGCTGTTCCGCATCGCGCACGAGGTGATCAAGAACGGCGGGCTGGAGCCCGAGCGCAACGTCAACTTCATGCTCGACCAGTGCCACAACATCGAGGCGAAGATCCCGGCCGTCATCCGCTCCGTGATGAACGTGCAGGAAGCCACCGCCAAGGCGCTGTTGGTGGACGCGGATGCGCTGCGGGCGGCGCAGCGTTCCGGCGATGTGCTCGCGGCCAACGGCGTCCTGATGGACGCGTACAACACCGACGTGCGGCCGCTGCTCGCGGAGGTGCGGGAGGAGATGGGGCTGCACCCGGATCCGGTCGCCGCGTACCGGACCTCCGGCTGGCAGGAGCGGATCGTCGCGGAACGGGTGGGCGGTACGCAGGCCGGTTGGGGCGCCTGAGCGGCTGCCGCGCTTTGTTCGACGGCGTCCACCGGCCGTGTGTGGCCGGTCGCGCCCACGCGGCGGAGCCGCAGACAAGACCGCAGCCCCGCGCCCCTTCGGGGCGCCTTCCTGTACGTAGCTGGACGTACGTAATCGTCGCGAAGGACGGAAAACACCATGGCACCCCACCCCGAAGTCGACGCACTCCTCGCACGTGCTCACCGGCTCGGATCCGATCCGCGGAACACCAACTACGCCGGTGGCAACGCCTCCGCCAAGGGGTCGGCCACCGACCCGGTCACCGGCGGGGACGTGGCCTTGATGTGGGTCAAGGGCTCCGGCGGTGACCTCGGCACCCTCACGGAGCCCGGCCTGGCCGTGCTGCGCCTGGACCGGCTGCGCGCGCTGACCGAGGTGTACCCGGGCGTCGAGCGCGAGGACGAGATGGTCGCCGCGTTCGACTACTGCCTGCACGGCAAGGGCGGCGCGGCGCCCTCGATCGACACCGCGATGCACGGTCTCGTCGACGCCGCGCACGTCGACCACCTGCACCCGGACTCCGGCATCGCGCTGGCCTGCGCCGCCGACGGTGAGAAGCTGACCGCCGAGTGCTTCGGCGACAGGGTCGCCTGGGTGCCGTGGCGGCGCCCCGGCTTCCAGCTCGGCCTGGACATCGCCGCCGTCAAGGAGGCCAACCCGCAGGCGATCGGCTGCATTCTCGGCGGACACGGCATCACGGCGTGGGGCGACACCTCCGAGGAGTGCGAGCGCAACGCGCTGCACATCATCCGCACCGCCGAGACGTTCCTGGCGGAGCGGGGGAAGGCCGAGCCGTTCGGCCCGGTCGTCGAGGGGTACGAAGCGCTGCCCGAGGACGCGCGCAAGGAGCGGGCCGCGGCCCTCGCGCCCGTGCTCCGCGGGCTCGCCTCGGCCGACAAGCCGCAGGTCGGCCACTTCACCGACACCGCCCCCGTACTGGACTTCCTGGCCCGAGCCGAACACCCCCGGCTGGCCGCGCTCGGCACCTCCTGCCCCGACCACTTCCTGCGCACCAAGGTCCGGCCGCTCGTCCTCGACCTGCCGCCGACGGCCCCGCTCGACGAGGCGATCGCCCGCCTGAAGGAGCTGCACGCGGAGTACCGGGCGGAGTACCGCGCCTACTACGAGCGGCACGCCACCCCCGACTCGCCGCCCCTGCGCGGCGCCGACCCGGCGATCGTGCTGGTGCCGGGCGTCGGCATGTTCAGCTACGGCAAGGACAAGCAGACCGCCCGGGTGGCGGGGGAGTTCTACCTCAACGCGATCAACGTGATGCGCGGCGCCGAGGCGGTGTCCTCGTACGCGCCGATCGAGGAGGCCGAGAAGTTCCGCATCGAGTACTGGGAGCTGGAGGAGGCCAAGCTGCGGCGGATGCCGAAGCCGAAGCCGCTGGCCACCCGGGTGGCGCTGGTGACGGGCGCGGGCAGCGGGATCGGCAAGGCCATCGCGCACCGGCTGGCCGCCGAGGGCGCCTGCGTCGTGGTCGCCGACCTGAACGCCGAGAGCGCCGGTGCGGTGGCCGAGGAGCTGGGCGGCCCGGACAAGGCCGTCGCGGTGACCGTGGACGTCACCGACGAGCAGCAGATCGCCGCCGCCTTCCGGGCCGCCGTACTCGCCTTCGGCGGCGTCGACCTGGTCGTCAACAACGCCGGCATCTCCATCTCCAAGCCGCTGCTGGAGACCACCGCGAAGGACTGGGACCTGCAGCACGACATCATGGCCCGCGGCTCCTTCCTCGTCTCCCGCGAGGCGGCCCGCGTCATGATCGCTCAGGACATGGGCGGCGACCTCGTCTACATCGCGTCGAAGAACGCCGTCTTCGCCGGGCCCAACAACATCGCCTACTCCGCCACCAAGGCCGATCAGGCCCATCAAGTGCGCTTGCTGGCCGCTGAGTTGGGTGGACACGGCATTCGCGTCAACGGCGTCAACCCCGATGGTGTGGTGCGCGGCTCCGGGATCTTCGCCGGCGGCTGGGGCGCGCAGCGCGCCGCGACGTACGGCATCGAGGAGGAGAAGCTCGGCGAGTTCTACGCCCAGCGCACCCTGCTCAAGCGCGAGGTGCTGCCGGAGCACGTCGCGAACGCGGTGTTCGCGCTGACCGGCGGCGACCTGACCCACACGACGGGACTGCACGTTCCCGTGGACGCCGGGGTCGCCGCGGCGTTCCTGCGCTGACCGGAGACCCTGTGACCGACACCCGCACCTTCGCCGCCGTCGACCTCGGCGCCACCAGCGGGCGCGTGATGCGCGCCCGGGTGGGTCCCGGCCTGCTCGAACTGGCCGAGGCCCACCGGTTCCCCAACACCCCGCTGCGGTCGCCCGACGGGCTGCGCTGGGACTTCGGCGCACTCCACCGGGGCGTGCTCGACGGGCTGCGCGCGGTGGCCGCGGCGGGTGGCGCGCACTCCATCGGCATCGACACCTGGGCGGTGGATTACGGCCTCCTCGACGCCGACGGGGCGCTGCTGGACCAGCCGTACCACTACCGCGATCCACGCACCGAGGGCGTGGCGGAGCGGGTGCGGGCCGCGGTGGGACCGGCGGATCATTACGCCGTCACCGGGCTCCAGCATCTGCCGTTCAACACCGTCTACCAGCTGGCGGCCGACGGCGACCGGCTCGCGGCAGCGCGCACCCTGCTGCTGATCCCGGACCTGCTGGTGCACCGGCTGACCGGCACGGTCGGCGCGGAGGCCACCAACGCCTCCACCACCGGGCTGTACGACGCCCGCACCGGCACCTGGTCCAAGGAGCTGCTCGGCCGGGTCGGCATCGACCCGGCGCTGCTGCCGCCGCTGCGCCGCCCCGGCGACCCGGCGGGCACCCTGCTCCCGCACGTCGCCGAGGCCACCGGACTGCCGACCACCACCCCCGTCACCGCCGTGGCCTCGCACGACACCGCGTCCGCCGTCGCCGCCGTACCGGCCGAAGGACCCGATGTCGCCTACGTCTCGTGCGGCACCTGGTCCCTGGCCGGCCTGGAGCTGGCCGCGCCCGTGCTCACCGAGGAGTCCCGCGCCGCGAACTTCACCAACGAACTGGGCATCGACGGCACCACCCGCTACCTCCGCAACATCATGGGCCTGTGGCTGCTGACCGAGTCCCAGCGCACCTGGCGGGAGCAGGGGCTGCCGCACGAGCTGGGCCCCCTGCTCGCGGCGGCCGAGCGGGCGCGCCCCTTCGCCGCCGTCATCGACCCCGACGCGCCCGAGTTCCTCGCCCCCGGTGACATGCCGGCGCGGATCGCCGCGTACTGCGTCCGGACCGGCCAGCGGCCGCCCCAGGACCAGGGGTCCGTCGTCCGCACCGTCCTCGAAGCGCTCGCCCTGGCGCACGCCCGCACCCTGCGCCGCGCCGCCGCACTCGCCGGGCGGGAGATCCGCACCGTCCACCTGGTCGGCGGCGGCAGCCGCAACGAGCTGCTGTGCCGGCTCACCGCCGACGCCACCGGGCTCCCCGTCGTCGCGGGACCGGCCGAGGCCACCGCGCTGGGCAACGTCCTCGTCCAGGCCCGCGCGCACGGCCTCGTCCCGGACCGGGCCGCGATGCGCCGCCTGGTCGCCACCACCCAGCCGCTGCGCCACTACACCCCGGGCGGCGACCGCGCCGCCTGGGACGCCGCGGAGCGCCGGATCGGCCCGGCCTGACGGTCCCCGGTTGGTCCGAGCGAGGTGCGGAGCCGGTTTGTCCGTTTTCGGGTGACGCCTTCAGGGGCACTGGTGACTCCATGAGAAGCACGGAGGGTACGGGCTGCGCGGACACCACCACCGCGCTCACCCTGCACATCAACGGCGAACGCCAGGAGCGCACGGTCGACAACCGCACCTCGCTGCTGGACCTGCTCCGCGAGGACCTGCGGCTGACCGGCGCGAAGAAGGGCTGCGACCACGGCCAGTGCGGGGCCTGCACCGTCCTGCTGGACGGCCGGCGGGTCAACTCCTGCCTGCTGCTCGCGGTGGCCGCCGACGGTACGGAGGTCACCACCGTCGAGGGCCTGGCCGACGGCGACGCGCTGCACCCGCTGCAGGAGGCGTTCCTCGCGCACGACGGTTTCCAGTGCGGCTTCTGCACCCCCGGCCAGATCTGCTCGGGCGTCGCCGCGATCGCCGAGGCGGCCGAGGGCTGGCCCAGCGCGGTGACGCCGGACGGCGTGCCCGACGGTCCGGTGGAGCTGTCCGGCGGCGAGGTGCGCGAGCGGATGAGCGGCAACATCTGCCGCTGCGGCGCGTACGTGAACATCATCGACGCGGTACGGGAGGCGGCCCGGTGAAACCCTTCCGCTACGAGACGGCCACCGACCCGGCAGCCGCCGTCGATCTGCTCTCCCGCCGGCCTCGCGCGGCCTTCCTCGGCGGCGGCACCAACCTGGTGGACCTGATGAAGCTCGGGGTCGAGGTGCCCGAGATGCTGGTCGACGTCAGCCGGCTGCCGTTCGACGAGATCACCGAGACCGAGGACGGCGGCCTGCGGGTCGGCGCCACCGTACGCAACAGCACCCTCGCCGTGCACCCGCTCGTCCGCCGGCGCTACCCGGTGCTGTCCCAGGCGCTGCTGGCCGGCGCCTCGCCCCAGCTGCGCAACCTCGCCACGATCGGCGGCAACCTGCTGCAGCGCACCCGCTGCACCTACTTCCAGGACATCGGCAAGCCCTGCAACAAACGGCGGCCCGGCTCCGGCTGCCCCGCGCGCAGCGGCATCCATCGCGACCTCGCCGTCCTCGGCGCCTCCCAGCACTGCGTCGCCACCCACCCGTCGGACATGGCGGTGGCACTGACGGCCCTCGACGCGACCGTGCACTGCGTCTCGGCCGAGGGCACGCGGACGCTGCCGGTGGCCGAACTGCACCGACTGCCCGGCGACGCACCGGAACGCGACACCGTACTGGAGCACGGCGAGCTGATCACGGCCGTCGAACTGCCGCCGCCCGCACCCGCGGCGCGCTCGGCGTACCGCAAAGCCCGCGAACGCGCCTCGTACGCCTTCGCGCTCGCCTCGGTCGCCGCCGACCTGCGGGTGAGCGACGGCACCGTGCAGCACGTACGGCTCGCGTTCGGCGCGCTGGCGGCCAAACCGTGGCGGGCTCGGGCCGCCGAGGCGGCGCTGGTCGGCCAACCCGCCACCGAGGAGTCCTTCGGCCGGGCGCTGGACCAGGAGCTGGCGGCCGCCGAGCCGCTCCGCGACAACGGCTACAAGATCCCGCTGGCCCGCCGGCTGGCCGTCGCCGTGCTGACGGACCTGGCGGGCGCCGACGAGGGAGGCGCGCGATGACGACCCTGCCCCGGACCCTGGGCGCGGACACCGCGCGGCTGGAGGGCCGCGAGAAGGTGACCGGCACGGCGCGGTACGCCGCCGACCATGGACACCCCGACGGCCTCTTCGCCTGGGCGGTGCCCGCCACGATCGCCCGCGGGGAGATCACCGGCGTGGACACCGGCGCCGCGCTAGCCGACCCCGCCGTCCTCACCGTGCTCACCCACGAGAACGCACCCCGCCTCGAAGAAGGCGTCGATCCCACGCTCGCCGTCCTCCAGTCGCCGCGCGTCGCGCACCGCGGACAGATCGTCGCCCTCACGGTCGCCACCTCCCTGGAGGCGGCCCGGGCAGCGGCCGGTGCGGTCCGTCTGGACTACACCTCGGAGCCGCACGACGTCCTGCTCGGCCTCGACCACCCTGGCCTCTACGCGCCCGAGGAGGCCAACGGCGGCCACCCCGCCGACCGGGAACGTGGCGACTTCGACACCGCGTACGACGAGGCGGCCGTCCAGCACGACGCCGTGTACGAGACCCCGCCGCTGCACAACCACCCGATGGAGCCGCACGCCGCCACCGCCTGGTGGGAGGGCGAGCGGCTGTGCCTGTACGACTCCAGCCAGGGTTCGTCCACGGTGCAGCAGATGCTGGCCCAGCTCTTCGGCCTCGGCCCGGAGCGGGTACAGGTCACCAGCGAGCACGTCGGCGGCGGCTTCGGCTCCAAGGGCACCCCGCGCCCGCAAGCGGTGCTCGCCGCCATGGCCGCCCGGGTGACCGGCCGCCCGGTGACCCTCGCCCTGGCGCGCCAGCAGCTCGCGGCCGTCACCGGCCACCGCGCCCCGACGCTCCAGCGCCTCCGCCTCGGCGCCGACCGGGACGGCCGCATCCAGGCGCTCGCCCACGAGATCGTCACCCAGTCCTCGGCCATCCAGGAGTTCGTGGAGCAGGCGGCGGCCCCCAGCCGCACGATGTACGTCTCGCCGCACAGCCGCACCACCCACCGGGTGACCCGGCTGGACGTCCCCACCCCGTCGTGGATGCGGGCGCCCGGCGAGTGCCCCGGCATGTACGCGCTCGAATCGGCCATGGACGAACTCGCCCTCGCCTGCGGCCTGGACCCCATCGAACTGCGGCTGCGCAACGAACCCGACCGCGAGCCGGACTCCGGCCGCCCGTACAGCAGCCGCCACCTCGTGGAGTGCCTGCGCGAGGGCGCCCGCCGCTTCGGCTGGCAGCACCGCGACCCGGCGGTCCAAGGCCGCCGGGACGGCCGGCTGCTGCTCGGCACCGGAGTGGCCGCCTCGACGTACCCGGTCATGGTCTCCCCGTGCCGGGCCGAGGCGCACGCCCGCGCCGACGGGCTGATCGACGTGCGGGTGAACGCCACCGACATCGGTACCGGCGCCCGTACCGTCCTCGCCCAGATCGCCGCCGACGCGCTGCGCATGCCGCTGGACCGCGTCCGCATCCACGTCGGCTCCAGCAAGCTCCCCGAGGCCCCGGTGGCGGGCGGCTCGTCCGGCACCTCGTCGTGGGGCTCCGCCGTGCACAAGGCGTGCGAGGGGCTGCGACGGCAGCTGGCGGAGCACGACGAAGTGCCGGAGACCGGCCTGACGGCCACCGCCGACACCACCGAGGAGGCCAAGCGCGGCCAGGAGTACGCACGCCACGCGTACGGCGCCCAGTTCTGCGAGGTGCAGGTGGACACCGCCACCGGCGAGACCCGGGTGCGGCGGCTGCTCGGCGTCTTCGCCACCGGCCGCATCCTGAACCCGCGTACCGCGCGCTCGCAGTTCCTCGGCGGCATGACGATGGGGCTGGGCATGGCGCTGACCGAGCACAGCACGGTGGACCGGGAGTTCGGCGACTACGCGGAGCGCGACCTGGCCATGTACCACGTGCCGGTCTGCGCCGACGTGCCGGACATCGACGTGCACTGGCTCGACGAGGAGGACCCGCACCTGAACCCGATGGGCTCGAAGGGCATCGGCGAGATCGGCATCGTCGGCACCGCGGCCGCCGTCACCAACGCCGTCCACCACGCCACCGGCGTCCGCATCCGCGCCCTGCCGGTCACCCCGGACGCGCTGCTGCCGCACCTCTGACGGCGACCACCGCCTGATGCACTGTCAAGGGCGTGGCGGCGCGGTGGACGCACTGTCAGGGGGCGTCGCAGTGCGGTGGGCGGACTGTCAGGGGTGGGGCAGCGCGGCGGCGAAGCGGGTCGCTATGGCGGCCGGTGCGGTGATGGCGCCGCCCACGACGACGCCCCATGCCCCGGCCTCGATCGCGGCCGCCGCCTGCTCCGGCGTGTGCAGCCGGCCCTCGGCGAACACCGGCACGTCCACCCGGCCGGCCAGCTCGGCGACCAGCTCCAGGTCCGGGCCCGGCTGCCGACGGCTGTAGGGCGTGTAACCGGAGAGGGTCGTGGAGACGACATCGGCACCGAGCGCCGCGGCCGCCACGCCCTCCGCCACGGTCGAGACATCGGCCATCAGCAGCCGGCCCAGGCCGTGCACCGCCTCGACCGTCTCGCGCAGCGGGCGGCCGTCCGGGCGCGGCCGGTCCGTGGCGTCGACGGCCACGATCTCCGCCCCGGCCTCGGCAACCGCCCGCGCGTGCGCCGCGGTCGGCGTGATGTAGACACCCTCGGTGCCGTCCTTCCACAGCCCGATGACCGGCAGGTCCACCACGGCCCGTACCGCCTCGATGTCCGCCACGCCCTGCACCCGGACGCCCGCGACCGGCGCGCCCGCGGTCACCGAGGCGGCCATCGCGGCCATGTGCGCCGGGGACCGCAGCGGGTCACCGGGCGGCGCCTGGCAGGAGACGATCAGCCGGCCGCGCATCCCGCCGAGGAGCGCGCGGGCGCGGTCGGCGGGCATCGGGCCGTGCGGGGTGTCGGGTGCGGTCCCGGTCATGTGCTGTCCTCGTTGTCTCGTGTCGGTTGGTGGTGCGGGGGCGTCAGGAGCGCGCGGACGGCCGTACCGGCGCGTCCCCGGCGGCCTCCTCCAGCAGCAGCGCGGCGGCGCCGACCACCGCGGCGCGCGGGCCGAGCGCGGCCGGCACGGGGCGCACCCCGGCGGGGCCGGGCAGCAGCTCGGCGGCGAACGCCTCGGTCAGCGGCGCCCAGAACGGCGCACCGATCGACGCGACCCCGCCGCCGACCACGACCCGTTCGGGGTCCACGGTGTTGACCAGCCCCGCCAGGGCCCGGCCCAGCGCGCCCGCGCCCTCCGCGAGGACGGCCCGTGCGGTCTCCCCGGTGGGCCCGGCGTCCTGCTCCGCCGCCGCCACGACCTTCCGGAGGTCGTGCACGTCCGCTTCCCCGGCCAGCTCGCGGTACCGGGCGGCGATCGCGGGCCCGGCCGCGACGGCCTCCAGATGTCCGGGACGGCCGCAGTTGCACGGCCGCCCCGCGGCCTCCGGTACGGCGAGGTGGCCGAACTCGCCCGCCGTCCAGTGCGCGCCGCGCAGCAGCCGCCCGCCGCCGACCAGCCCGCCGCCGATGCCGGTGCCCACGCTCACGTACAGCGCGGAGGAGCAGCCCGCGCCGGCGCCGTAGGTCTGCTCGGCCAGCGCGAAGACGTTCGCGTCGTTGTCGGCGGCCACCGGCAGTCCGAGGCGGTCGCCCAGCTCCTCGCTCAGCCGGGTGCCGGCCCATCCGGGGAGCAGTGCGTTGGCGGACAGGACGATGCCCCGGTCGCGGTCGATGACGCCCCCGGTGCCGATGCCGAGGCCCGTCGCGTCCTCGTGTCCGGGCAGCTCGCGGACGGCCGCCGCGATGGCGTCGAGCACGGCGGTCGGGCCCTCGGCGGCGGGCGTGGGCCGGACGACCGTCGCCAGCAGGGTGCCGTCGGGCGCCACGACCCCGGCGGCGATCTTCGTCCCGCCGACGTCGACGCCGAGCAGCGGGCGCGGGGTCGGGGCGGCGGGTGCGGGCTCCGGTATGTGGACCGGTCGCGGTTGCCGGGCGGCCGTCACGGCTGTGCCCGGCGCACGGTGAAGCGGATGTCGTAGCGGTCGGCGCGGTAGATCGTGGTGGTCGCCTCGACGGGGGTGTCCCGGCGGTCCAGGCCGACCCGCTGCACCCGCAGCCCCGAGCTGCCCAGCGGCACGCCGAGGAGGGCCGACTCGGTCTCGTCGAGGTCGACGGCGCGGATGATCTGGTCCGCCGAGCGGATGTCCAGCCCGTACCGCGCGTCGAGCAGGGCGTAGAGCGAGCCGGTCAGGTCCTCGTCGACCAGGCCGGGGACCCGGTCGGCGGGGAAGTGGACGTTCTCCAGGCACATGGGGGCGCCGTCCGCCAACCGCAGCCGGGAGACGCGTACGACGTCGGAGTCCGGGGCGACGCCGAGCCGGTCGGCGATCTGCCGGCCGGCCCGTACGGTCTCGGCCGCCAGCAGCCGCGAGGCCGGTTCGAGGTCACGGGCGCGCATGTCCTCGGAGAAGGAGGTGAGGGTGAGCGACTTGGACACCACGGGTGGGGCGACGAACGTGCCCGCGCCCTGCACCCGGTAGACGTTGCCCGCCGCCTCCAGCGCGTCCAGCGCCTGCCGGACGGTGTTGCGCGAGACCCCGTGGTCCGTGGCGATGTCCCGCTCCGTGGGGAGCGGCGTGTGCGGGGGAGACCCGGCCGTCTCGGCCAGCAATGCCAGCCGCAGTTCCTCGTGCTTGGCCTGTCGGGCCACGCTTCACCATCCCAGTCGTCGGGCGGCCGGCGCCGTTGTGATTGGTGCCAACCAATACGGAAATTATTACGGGAGATCTTGTCGGAGTCCAAGCTGAGTGTCAGATTGGTACCTTCCAATCTCTGGTCGGCGAAAGGAAAACGCGATGGCGTCACTCGGTACGGACACGGTGACGCGGAGCGGTGGCGGCGGCACCACCCTGCGGCCGGTGATCGGCGTCGCCCTGGTCGCCGCGCTCGGCGGACTGCTGTTCGGCTACGACACCGGCGTCATATCCGGCGCCCTGCTCACGATCGAGTCCGACTTCGGGCTCACGGCCTTCGGCTCCGGCGTCGTGGTGAGCGCCATCCTGGTCGGCGCGATGGCCGGCGCGGCCGTCGCCGGCAACCTCGCCGACCGGTACGGCCGCCGCCCCGTCCTCGTCGCCGCCGCCGGTGTGTTCACGGTCGGCGCCGCACTGGCCGCCCTCGCCCCCTCCGCCGCCGTGCTCACGGCGGCCCGCCTCGTCCTCGGCCTGGGCATCGGTACGGCGTCCAACCTCGTCCCGGTCTTCCTCGCCGAGGTCGCCCCGCCCCGCCACCGAGGGCGGCTGGTGGGTCTCAACCAGCTGATGATCACCTTCGGCATCGTCCTCGCCTACGTGGCGAACTATGCCCTGGCCCACGCCACCCACGGCTGGCGCTGGATGTTCGGCCTCGCCGCCGTGCCCGCGCTGCTCTTCGGCGCCGGCATGCTGCTGATGCCCGAATCCCCGCGCTGGCTGGCGCTGCGCGGCCGTACCGAGCGTGCCCGCGCCGTCCTGGCGCGGCTCCGCGGCCCCGGCGACCCGGCGGCGGTCGATGCGGAGCTGGCCGCGGTGACGGCCGGGCGCGAGGACGGTGCGGCGCCGGCCCGCCGGGGCCGCTGGCGCGCCCTCACGGGCCGCTCCGTACGCCCGGCCATCCTCGCGGGCGTGGGCCTCCAGATCCTCGGCCAGGCGTCCGGCGTCAACACCGTCATCTACTACGCGCCGAAGATCTTCGAGAGCAGCGGCCTCGGCTCCTCCTCGGCCGTCCTCGCCACCGTCGGCGTCGGCCTGGTCAACCTGCTGATGACCCCGGTCGGGATGTTCGCCGTCGACCGCATCGGCCGCAAGAAGCTGCTGGCGTCCGGCGCCGCGGTGATGACGCTCGCCCTCGCCGGCCTGGCGGCCACCCTCGCGGCCGGCGGCCGCCACTCCTCGTTCGCCTGGCTCGCCGTGGCGTTCGTGGTCCTCTTCATCGCCGCGGTCGCCACCACGCTCAACGTGGTCGTCTTCATCATCCCGTCCGAGCTGTACCCGCTGCGCATCCGGGGCACGGCGATGAGCGCCACCATGTTCGCCAACTGGACCATGAACTTCCTGGTCTCCCTCACCTTCCTCACCCTGCTCGACGCGCTCGGCGGGGCCGCCACCTTCACCGCGTACGCGGTGGTGTGCGCACTGCTGACCCTGTTCACGGTCCGCTGCATCCCCGAGACCCGCGGCAAGAGCCTGGAGGACATCGAGCGCGAGCTCACCCGCGGGTGAGCGGGTGAGCCCGCGTGCGTGACGGTGCGTCAGGCGGTGGCCGCGCGTTCGGCTTCCACCTGCTCCAGCGACTTGCCTGCCGTGTTCGGCATGAACAGGCCGATGACGCCGCAGATGAGGAGCGAGGCGGTCAGGAAGGCGGCGACCGGCGCGATGCCGGTGCTCGCCAGCGCGGGCACGAAGAACGACCAGACGCCGAGGACGACGCGGGAGGTGCCGAAGGTGATGCCCTGCGCGGTGCCGCGCAGTATCGTCGGGAACACCTCCTGGCTGATCGTCTTGTAGACCGCCTCGCCCGCCATCGCCTGGCCGACGCCGAAGAGCACCACGTTGAAGACGATGACGGGCAGCGTGAACGGCAGCACGAGGAAGACCCCGTACGCACAGACCTGCATGACCGAACCGGCGATCCACATCGCCTTGCGGTAGCGGTGGCCGCGGTCGGCGTACCGCATGTAGAACGCCACCGTACCGACGATCACCAGCGCGAAGCTGGCGCAGGACAGCGCCACGCTGGTGGCCTGGCTGCCCGCGCCCAGGGTCTTGACCATGTACGGGGTGAAGATGCCGTTCGTGCCGGCCGCGAGGTTCCAGAACAGGTAGATGCCGCCGGTGAACAGCAGCGCCCGCAGATGGGCGCCGCGCAGCAGGTCGCGCACCTTCGGGCGGGCGGCGGGGGCGGCCTCCGACGCGGTCCGCCAGACCGCCGACTCGACCATGCCGCGGCGCATCGCGTACGTCACCAGCGACACCACGAACAGGTGCAGGAAGACGATGCGGATGCCGAGCAGGCCGAGGTCGGACAGGGCCAGCGCCAGCAACAGGACGACCACCGGACCGAGACTCCAGGTCACCTGGGTCAGCCCGAGAAGTTTGCCGCGCGCCTTGGCGGGCGAGAACTCGCCGACCAGCGCGAGCGAGGTCGGCACGTCGGCGCCGACGGCCAGACCCACGATGAACGTGCCGGCGAAGAGCATCACCGGGTTGACCGCGAAGGCGATGAGCAGGATGGCCGCCGCGTACACCAGCAGGTCGTACTGGTAGATGCGCTTGCGGCCCAGCTTGTCGCCCAGCCGGCCGCCGATGAACGCGCCGATCGCCGCGCCGATGGCGTTGGGGCCGATGGCGGTGAGCGCGCCGAGCCCGTTCTGGGAGAGGCCGAAGCGGTCCTGGAAGAAGGCGAGACCGGAGCTGAGCGCGACGATCGACCCGGCATCCAGGTACGACGCCATGCCGGCCAGCCCGGTCCACTTCCACTGCTGCCGCGAAACGGCGCCCTCCCCGCCCGGGGCGGCGGAGGGTTGCGTGCTCTGCAGGGATGTCACCTGGACTCCTTCGTCCTCGCACTGTCGTGAAGCGGGCTGCGCGAAACAGCCGTGTTGAAACGACTCAAACAATGAATGCGTGTGGCTCGGGGGTCAATACCCGGTGTGCAACTTTCCTCTGAAACCTTTCAATTAACCGGTGGGGCCACCGGGACGGAAGTGTCGACCGGGCGGACCGGAGGAGAGGAGGGCGCCGCACCGTACTCCGCTCCGGACCGTCGGGCCGCCTCGCGGACCCGCGCAAAACCTTTCGAGAAACTGTCTCCAGAGGGTCACAAATGCCCTCTGGCCAGGGACTTTTGTCAGTGCGGCGGGGTAATATAGAAGCAGTGTTCGAGAGAGCTCACGGGGGGATCCGGGGCTCTCGACCACGACAGGAGGGACCCTGTGACGGCTGCCGCAATGACCCCGACGTCCGCTCTGTTCGACCTGCCGTACGCCCCGCTCGCCAAGAAGCCGCTGCCCGCCGGCCGGCCGCGCGAGTGGTACATCGCCCACAACCGCCGGCTGAAGGCCATGCGCCTGGCCATCGCGCTGCTCGACTCCGGCGTGCACACGCCGGACCGCGCGCCGAACCGGCTCATCCGCGACACCGCCGCGCTCGTCGGCATCCACCGCCCGTCCGACACCACCTGCCACATGGTCCGCACGCTGATGCGGTACACCCGCTGACAGCTCCTGCACGCACACGAAGGGGCGGGCCCGGTTCTCCGGGCCCGCCCCTTCCACTTGCCGCGACGCGAGCCCGCCAGGCCCGGCTCAGGAGATCCGGGAGAGGGCGGCGAACGGTCGCGGCCTGATCCAGCAGCGGCCGTGCGGAGCGGCCGCATGCGAGCGGCAGCTCGTCCGGCCGGCTCGGTCAGCTCTTCTGCAGCGCGGCGATCAGTTCTTCCTCGCGGTCCTTCGTGAGCGAGGTACGCAGCACGGTCGGGTCGAAGGGGCGCAGCGCCTCGCGTACCCGGTCCGGCGTCGACCGCCGTACGAGGGCGAAGACCGCCGCCCGGTCCGGCTCCAGCGTGGCCGCCACCTCCTTGATGAAGGCGTCGTTGATCCCGACGTCGGTGAGCCTGCCGACGAGCGCGCCGGAGGCGGCGCCGACGGCCGCGCCGAAGACCGGCATCAGGAAGAGCATGCCGAACAGCGTCCCCCACAGCGCGCCGCCCGCCGCCCCTGCCGCGGTGGTGTTGTAGGTCTGCGCCACATGAATCTTGCCGTCCGGTGTCCGCCACGCCAGGGCGGCGTCCTCCAGGTCGAGCAGCTCCTGGCGGGAGAGCTCCTTGCCGAGCCGCATGACGGCCTCGGCCTTCTCCTTGTCGGGGAAGCCGAGTACGACGAGATCGGTCATGGCAACCTCCTACGGGTCCGGTGGATCCCGGACCCCACGGCCCGGTGGATCCCCGTCCCATTGAGCCGCCGTCCGCGTCCTCGGGCGTCACCCGGAACGGGTGAGGTCGCGGCCGGGTGGGCCGCGGTACCAGTCGTGGACCACCGTGCTGGCCACCACCAGGTCCTGCAGCGATCTGCCGCGCCGGCTGACGGGGATCCAGAGCAGGCCCCACGGGAAGGCGACGCACAGCACCGCCCGCAGCAGGGCGCGTCCGGGGCCGAGCGGCCGCCCCGACCGCCCGGCCACCCGGATGCCCATGAGCCGGCCGCCGGCGGTGCGGCCGGCCGTCAGCCAGCTGCCCGCGAGGTAGCCGACGGTCAGCACGGCCGCGCACGTGGAGCTGACCCGGGGCGGCAGGTGCGGCAGCGCGAACGGCGGCCCGGTGACCATGAACCGCAGGGCGCCGGCGGCCAGCAGCGTCGCGAGCCCGAGGGCGAGCACGACGCCCGCGTCGACGACGGCCGCGACGGCACGGGACACCAGCCCCGCCGGCCGCCCCTGCAGCGCGGCCGGACCGGGACGCGGCGCTGATGTCGTCACGGCGCCGGCCCCGTCACGGGGGCTCGGGGCGTGCGGGATCAGGGCCCGCGGCGTCGGGCCGCCGGCGCAGCAGCCGGCCGGCGGCCCGGTTCACGAGGTGGTCGGCGTGCACGGCCCGGAGGCGGAAAGCGTCGACGGTCTCCTCGGCCATCCCGCCGCCCGTGTCCCGCACGATCCGGCCGATGTCGACCTCCTTGAGCACCTGCTCGACGATCGCCGCCAGATCGAGCCGGGCCAGTACCGCATCGATGTCGACCCGGTCGGCGACCCGGCGTACGTCGACCCGGTCCGCGATCCGGTCCACATCGACGCGGTCCGCCACGCGGTGGACGTCGACGCGGTCCGCGATCCGGTCCACGTCCACGCGGTCGGCCACCCGGTGGACGTCGACCCGGTCCGCGATCCGGTTCACGTCCACGCGGTTCGCCACGCGGTGGACGTCGACCCGGTCCGCCACCCGGTCCACGTCCACCCGTGCCACCACGGAGTCCACGTCCACCCGCGCCACCGCCGCGTCGAGGTCCACCCGCGCCACCGCGGCGTCCAGATCGACCCGCGCCACCACGGCGTCCAGGTCCAGTTGGTCGAGTACGGCGTCCACCGCGGTGCGTACCGCCGACCGGAGTGAGGCGCGGACCGCCGCGCGGACCGCCGACCGGACCGTGTCCGCCGCCTCCGCCACGCCGGCCGGTACGAGCCACCGGACCACGGCCCAACTCCAGGTGACGGCCCGTCCGCCGAGCCGCACCGGGCCGGGTACGCCGTACCCGGTGCGGCGCCGTATCGCCGCCGCGACATGCCCCTTCACCCCGGCATCGCAGCACGGCGCGCCGGGGCCCGCCTCCTCCGTGGCGGGTGACAGGCTCGCCGCGGGTCTCAGTTCCGGTACACGGCCACGATCCGGTCGATCACCGCGGCCGTGGTGCGCAGTTCCTCCTCGGAGAAGCCGCGCAGCGCGTCGGAGAGCCACTGCCGGCCCGTCGCCTCGGCGCGCAGGACGACGTCCCGGCCCTGGTCGGTGACCTCGGCCCGGCGCACCCGCTGGTCCCCGGGCTCGGGTGTGGTCCGCACCAGGCCGAGGTCCTCCAGGCGCCGGACCTCGCGCGTCACGTGCGGGGCCCGGACCATCAGCGCTTCCGCGAGTTCGCCCATCCGCAAGGGGGCGGGGGCGGCCGCGAGGGCGCGCAGCAGGGCGAGGGAGCCGCGGTCGACGGCTACGCCCGACTCCGAGCGGAGCCGTTTGTGTGTGCGGTTTCCGGCCATTACGTAGGCGAGGCCGGAGAGCGCGGCGTGCAGGTCGGCTATCGGTTCCCGGTCGGGGGTTTCGGTGTGGTCCACGCCCCGATCATGTCGCAGTGCCGGGGTGCGGGGGCAGCGCGGGGCGCGGATAAGGGCTGGCGAAAAACGTGCCTCTTGCATGTACCGGTCTGGACGAGGGGATTCCGGTGCGGTGATCGCGGTGTTAGCGTCGGCGGCGCGTAGTTACTTTTGTTAAGTAATGCGCGAGCAAGGCCCGTCCAAGGAGTCGGCAAGGACTGTTCGAGGGTTGGTCAACCGCCGCTCCGTACAACCGAGTTCGCCCCCCACCCGTGCGGGGACCGCTCCGCGGGGGAGCAGAAGGAGAGACCGTGCGCATCACCATCGACGAGGACAAGTGCTGCGGGGCCGGGCAGTGTGTGCTGGCGGCGCCCGAGGTGTTCGACCAGCGGGACGAGGACGGCGTCGTGGTCCTGCTGGACGCCGAACCGCCCGCCGAGCAGCACGCGGCCGTCACGGAGGCGGCGCAGATCTGCCCCGCGGCAGCCATCGCGCTCGCCTGACCCGCCGTCACCACCGGCTCCTGCCCGCCCCACCGTGGAAGGACAACCATGACCGAGGCTCCCGCCGCCCCCGCACCCGCCCTCACCACCCGACGCGCCCCCGGCTGCCCCTTCGACCCGCCGCCCGTGACCCAGGAGCTGCGCGAGCAGGCGCCCGTGACCCGCGTGTCGCTGTGGAACGGCTCGACGGCGTGGCTGGTCACCCGGCACGAGGAGCAGGTCGCGCTGTTGCGCGACCCGCGGATCAGCGCGGACAGCCGGCACTCCGGCTACCCCACCGTCAGCGCGTCGTTCGAGGCGACCCGGGCCCACAACCGCACGTTCATCACGATGGACGAGCCCGAACACAACGCCCAGCGACGCCGGTTCACCGGTGACTTCACCATCAAGCGCATGCAGGCCCTGCGGCCGCGTATCGAGCGCATCATCACCGACCTGCTGGACGCCATGGAGCAGGCGGGCCCGCCGGCCGACCTGGTCACCGACTTCGCGTTGCCGCTGCCGTCCCTGGTGATCTGCGAACTGCTCGGCGTGCCGTACGAGGACCACGACTTCTTCCAGCGGTGCAGCGCCGTCATGATCGACACGCGCAGCGCGCCGGAGGCCGCCCTCGCCGCTTCCCAGGAGCTGCTCGACTACCTCGAAAAGCTCGTGGAGTTCAAGGCCGAGCAGCCCGGCGACGACCTGCTGAGCCGGCTGGCCGAGCAGTACCTGCTCACCGGCGAGAGCACCGTCGACGAGTGCGCCAAGCAGGCCCGGCTGCTGCTGATCGCCGGGCACGAGACCACCGCCAACATGATCGCGCTCGGTACCTGTGCCCTGCTCCAGCACCCCGACCAGCTCGCCGCGGTCCGGGACGGCAGTCCGCAGCGGGTCGCCGGCGCGGTCGAGGAGCTGCTGCGGTACCTGACGATCACCCACATGGGGCGGCGCCGCGTCGCCGTCGCCGACATCGAGGTCGGCGGGCAGCTCATCCGCGCCGGTGAGGCCGTGATCTGCGCCAACGACCTGGCCAACCGGGACCCCGAGGTCTTCGCCGACCCCGACCGGCTGGACGTGGACCGGGCCGCCCGCGCCCACCTCGCGTTCGGCTCCGGCCCCCACCAGTGCCTGGGGCAGAACCTGGCCCGTATCGAACTGCAGCTCGCGTACCCGGCGCTGCTGCGCCGCTTCCCGGGGCTCCGGCTGGACCGGCCCCTGGAGGAGCTGCCCTTCCGTACGGACATGGCGGTCTACGGTCTGCACGAACTGCCGCTCAGCTGGTGAGCCGCTGACCGGCCGTCGGCGCACCGGTCCCGCGGCACCGTCCGCAGTGGGGCACGGCGCCGCGGGACAGCGGACCGATTGCGGTCAGCCGACCGGGAGCCGGCTGCTGACCTTGTGCGTCCTGCGGGCCGTGCGGGCCCGCAGCGCCGCCTCCCGGCGCGCCTGGTGCGCCGCGTGCCGGCCCTGCCAGGCGAGCGACGGCTTGCCGTGGGTGTCGGCGCCGGCGATCAGCAGCCCGCCGAGCATGGAGAGGTTCTTCAGGAACTGGATGCGCTCCTGACCCCGCGTCTGTTCGTCCTCCGCCTCCCAGAACCGGTGTCCGGCGAGCGTCGTCGGCACCAGCGTGGCGGCGATCGCCAGCGCGGACAGCCGCGGCAGCTTGCCGATCGCCAGCAGCGAGCCGGCCACCAGCTGGACGCCGCCGCTGAGCTTGACGAGCTGTTCGGTCTCTTGCGGCAGGCCGGGAACGCGCTGGGCGATCGGCTGGACCACCGGCTCGGCGGCCGGCACCAGGGGTGCGGGGTTGCGGAAGGTCTGGTAGCCCGCGAAGACGTAGGTCGAGGCCAGCATCGGCCGGGCGAGAAGTCGCAGTAGCAGCATGGCCCACGAGTGCCCCCTTCGGCCGGTCCTCATCCCTCGCTCCGGCCGTCGCCGCTCGGATGGGCCATATCGAGGGCCGCCGGGTTGCGGGACCCGGTGCGGTCCGGTTCCATGGCCGGCCGATCGGCCGGCTTCCGGCCTTCCGGTGGGCCCTTCACTCTTGGCCCGGAACGGTCTTTACTTCAGTCGTGACCTACGAGATCCGTGCCCTCCCCGGCGACGCCCGGGCCGTTCCTCCGCAGGCCGGTTCGGGCCGCCGCGGCCGGGCCGGCCGGGTGGTGGCCGTCAGCGACCTGCACGTCCGGTACGCGGAGAACCGCGACATCGTCGAACGGCTGGAGCCGGCCTCGGCCGACGACTGGCTGCTGGTCGCCGGGGACCTCGGCGAGTACGTGGCCGACATCCGCTGGGCCCTGGAACGGCTGAGCGAACGCTTCGCCAAGGTCGTCTGGGTACCGGGCAACCACGAGCTGTGGACGCCGACCAACGACCCGGTGCGGCTCCGCGGCGTCGCACGCTACGAGCACCTGGTCGACCTCTGCCGGGAGCTGGGCGTCGTCACCCCCGAGGACCCGTATCCCGTCTGGGAGGGCGAGGGCGGCCCGGTCGTCGTCGCGCCCCTCTTCCTGCTCTACGACTACACCTTCCGCCCGCCGGGGACGGCCACCAAGGAGGCGGCGCTCGCCGTGGCCGAGAAGGCGGGCATCGTCTGCACCGACGAGTTCTTCCTGCACCCTGACCCGTATCCGACGCGGGACGCGTGGTGCCGGGCCCGGCTGGCGGCCACCGAGGCGCGGCTCGCCGCCGTCCCGGAGGAGCTGCCCACCGTCCTCGTCAACCACTTCCCGCTCGTCCGCGAGCCGGTCCGGCCGTTGCGGTACCCGGAGTTCGCCCTGTGGTGCGGTACGGAGGCGACGGCGGACTGGCCGCGCCGGTTCCGCGCGGCCACCGTCGTCCACGGCCATCTGCACATCCCGCGCCTCGTGATGTGGGACGGCGTGCCCCATCAGGAGGTCTCCCTCGGCTACCCCAGGGAGTGGCGGCACCGCTCCGGCCCGCAGGGCCGGCCCGTCCAGATCCTGCCGGCCGTGACCGCGCCGGCCACCACGACCGCCGGGAGCCCGACGTGATCGACAAGCTGTTGCCCGCTCCAGTGATCACCGCCGAGGCCTTCGACGACGTGCCGGTCTCGGAGATGTTCCCCGAGGAGTGGGCGCTGGTGGCCCGCGCCGTACCGAAGCGCCAGCAGGAGTTCGGCACCGTACGCAGCTGCGCCCGCGAGGCGCTCGGGCGGCTGGGCTTCGCCCCCGCCCCGCTGCTGCCGGCTGCCGACCGCGCGCCGCAGTGGCCGGACGGCGTCGTCGGGGCGCTGACCCACTGCGACGGATACCGCGGTGCCGCCGTGGCCCGCGCCACTGACGTGCTGACGCTCGGCCTGGACGCGGAGCCGCACGCGCCGGTGGGCGACCCGGGCGTACTGAAACTGGTCGCCCTCCCCGAGGAGCGGGCCGAGCTGGCCCGGCTGGCCGAGCTGGTCCCCGACGTGTGCTGGGACCGGCTGCTGTTCAGTGCGAAGGAGAGCGTCTACAAGGCCTGGTACCCGCTCGCCCGCCGCTGGCTGGGCTTCGAGGACGCGCGGATCACGCTGGACCCGACGGACGCCACCTTCACCGCCCGGTTCCGCGTCCCGGGGCCGGTGGTCGGGGGCCGCGAGCTGACCGGGTTCAGCGGCCGGTGGCTCATCGGGTCGGGCCTGGTGACGACGGCCGTGGTGCTGCCGGCGAACCGTATCTGAGCGCCCCGCAGCGCATCTCACGTGCGGGGATGCGGGGCGGGGAGGGGAGGCGCAGCCTGGAGGGGAAGGGTGTGCGGGGGACCATAACGAAACGTTTGCGTTTCGATCGGAGCCGGGCGTACGCTCGGAGAGGGTAAGAGTACGAAACCGTTTCGATCCGCTCTGCCCCGTCGATCGTCCCGAAGGCCGCACGCCCGGGTACGCACACACGCCCCGAAGAACAGGTGGACATGTCCGTCTCCACTCCGTCGTCGGCCACCCCCGCGCCGCGCCACAGCGGCGAGGGGGCGGCCCGCCGGACCCGGCTCTCGCCGGAGCGCGAGAGCGAGCTGTACGCGGCCGTCCTCGACCTGGTGCGCGAGGTCGGCTACGAGAGCCTCACCCTGGACGCCGTCGCCGCGCGGTCCCGGTGCAGCAAGGCCACGCTGTACCGCCGCTGGCACGGCAAACCCCGGCTGGTGTCCGCCGCGCTGCGGCACCTGCGGCCCTTCTCGCTGGAGGACCTGGACACCGGATCGCTCCGCGGCGACGTGCACGAGCTCGCCCGGCGCATCGGGGACACCAAGAAGGACATCGACCTGATGCGCGGCATCACCCATGCCGTGCACAAGGACGCGGAGCTGGCCGAGGCCATGCGCGCGGCCCTGATCGAACCCGAACTGGAGGTGATGCAGGCCATGCTCGACCGGGCGGTCGCCCGCGGTGAGGTCGATGCGGCCTGCCCCGCGATCCCCTACTTCCCGCACGCGCTGTCCGGCGCCGTCTTCGCCCGCCCGATGATCGAACAGCGTCCCGCGGACGCCGCGTACCTCACGGGGTACCTGGACGCCGTGGTGCTTCCCGCCCTGCTGCGGGCCTGACTCCGGCCCGGGCCGAACCGGGCCGCGAGCCGCGGCCGGCAGCCCGAACGGAGAGCCCGGACCGGAGCCGGGCAGTACGCACGAGAACCACCCCCCGGGGCTTCGGAAGAGGAGTACCGGACCCCGGAAGAACCGAAGGACTCCGTATGACATCCACCCCTGTCGATGCACGCGCCGACACCGGTCAGCCGGGGGACGCGCCGTCCGACGGCCGGGCGGCGGGGCACGCGCCCCATCGTTGGTGGGTGCTGGCCGTCATCGGCCTCGCCCAGCTGATGGTGGTGCTGGATGCCACCATCGTGAACATCGCCCTCCCGTCCGCCCAGCGCGATCTGGGCTTCGACAACGACGGCCGGCAGTGGGTCGTCACCGCCTACTCCCTCGCCTTCGGCTCACTGCTGCTGCTCGGCGGTAGGCTCGCCGACCTCTTCGGCCGGAAGACGACGCTGCTGATCGGCCTGGTCGGCTTCGCCGGTTCGTCCGCGCTCGCCGGCGCGGCCAACGGCTTCTCCATGCTGGTCATCGGCCGGGCCCTGCAGGGCCTGTTCGGTGCGCTGCTCGCACCGTCGGCGCTCTCGCTGCTGACGACGACGTTCACCGACGCCAAGGAACGCGCCAAGGCGTTCGGCATCTTCGGTGCGATCGCCGGTTCCGGCGGCGCCATCGGACTGCTGCTCGGCGGCGTACTGACCGAGCACCTGGACTGGCGCTGGACCCTCTACGTCAACCTCGTCATCGCCGTCGTCGCGGTCATCGGCGCGCTGGTCTTCATCCGGCGCCCCGCGCCGGCCACCCGGCCCCGCCTCGACCTCTTCGGCACGCTGCTCGTGGCGGCCGGCCTCTTCGGCATCGTCTTCGGCTTTTCCAACGCCGAGACGCACGCCTGGAGCCACTGGATGTGCTGGGCGTTCCTCGCGGCCGGCGGCGTGCTGCTGCTCGCCTTCGTGCTGTGGGAGACGCGTGCCGGGCACCCGCTGCTGCCGTTGCGTGTCCTGGGTGACCGCAATCGTGCCGCGTCCTTCATATCCGTGTTCATCTCGGGCGCCGGCATGTTCGGGGTCTTCCTCTTCCTGACCTACTACCTGCAGCAGACGCTCGCCTACACGCCGGTCAAGACCGGTCTCGCCTTCCTGCCGATGGTCGGCATGCTGATGGTGATGGCGCAGCTGTCCATGAACATCCTGGTGCCGAAGATCGGTCCCAAGCCGATCGTGCCGCTGGGCATGCTCTTCGCGGCGGCCGGCATGGTCTGGCTGACGCGGCTGGAAGTGGACAGCACCTACGCCGCGCACGTGCTGCCGCCGCTGCTGGTGATGGGCCTCGGCCTCGGCATGGTCATGCCGCCCGCCATGAGCCTGGCCACCCTCGGCGTCGCGCCCAACGACCAGGGTGTCGCCTCCGCGACGGTCAACACCATGCAGCAGGTCGGCGGCTCGATCGGGACCGCGCTGTTCAACACGATGGCCGCCAGCGCCGTCACGAACTACCTCGCGGACCGCAAGCCGACCAGGCTCAACCAGGCCGAGGCGGCGCTGCACAGCTACGACGTCGCGTACTGGTGGGCCGCCGCCTTCTTCGCGGCCGGCCTCGTCATCACGCTGCTGCTGTACCGCCGGGGCAAGGCCGTGTCCGACCACGGCCCGGCGGTGGCCGTCGAAGCCGAACACCACGGCCACGGCCACGGCCGGCACGGTGCGCCGTACGACCCCTCCGAAGGGGCGGATCCCACGACCACGGCCGAACTCCCGGTGACCGGCGCCACCGCCGCAGCCGGCGCGGAGACGGCACCGACCCCGGTGACCACGGCCTCGGAGACGCCGTCCGGGCCCGCCGTGCACGGCCGGGTCCTGGACGCGGCCGGCGGCCCCGTGCCACACGCCGCCGTCACGCTGATCGCCCCGGACGGCCGCCAGCTCGGCCGTGCCGGCACCGCGGAGGACGGCCGGTACACGCTGGCCACCCCGGCCGCCGGCAGCTATGTGCTGGTCGGCGCCGCCGCGGGGCACCAGCCGCGTGTGGCCACCCTGGCCGTCGGCGCGGAGCCGGTCGCGTTCGACCTGATGCTGGCCGGCACCGGAGGCCTGGAAGGCACGGTACGCAGCGGCACCACGCCGGTGGCGGGCGCCCTGGTCGTCGCCACGGACGAGCGCGGCGACGTCATCGAGTCGGCCGCCTCCGGCGAGGACGGCGGCTACCGGCTGCCCTCGCTCGTGCCGGGCGTCTACACCCTGACGGCCAGTGCGGAGGGCTTCCAGCCGTACGCCGGCATGGTCGAGGTCTCCGGCGGCGTACCGACCCGCCAGGACGCCGTGCTGCAGCGCGCGGCGACCCTCCGCGGCACGGTCGTCAACCGCTCCGGCGCGCCGCTGGGCGAGGCACGCGTCTCGCTGCTGGACCCCGCGGGCAACGTGGTGGCGGTCAGTACGACGGGCCCGGACGGCGCGTACGCGTTCACCGACCTGTCCGGCGGCGAGTACACGGTCGTGGCCAGCGGCTATCCGCCGGTCGCCACCCCGCTGACCGTGACCGCAGAGGGCCACGAGGGCTTCGACCTCACCCTCACGCACGGGGACTGACACCCTGGGCGCCCGAGGAGGGCGGCACCCGTACGACAGGTACGGATGCCGCCCTCCTCGTCATTCCGGCTGCGTCGTACCGGCCGCCGCGGGCCAGAACTGGAGCAGGTACACCTCGACGTCGAGCACCGGGCCCACCTCCCGGGAGAGCCGCGCCACCGCCTCCCGCCCGGCACAGTAGGCCCGCACCCGCCAGGTCCCCGGCGTCAGCAGCTGCACCTCGGCGTCGCGGCCGTCCGACCAGAAGGCGGCCACTCCCGATGCCGACGCGAAGGTCACCTCGCTCCGCTCGTCCCAGCGCCGGCGCGTGTCCGGCGGGGGAGCGCCGTCCCACTGCTCGACGGTCACCGCCGCGGTGTGCGTGTGTCCCGCACTGGCCACGTCGAAGCGCCCCGTGTACTCGGTGAGGAAGCCCGCGCCGTACGCGACGTCGCCGGGCCGACCGCCGCCCTGATCCGGATAGAGCGGCTCCGCCGACTCGTGGCCGTCCTGCACGCACCAACTGCCGTACGTGACGTACACCTTCCGCGCGTTCACGCGCCGCATCCGGGCCATGTCCCTCAGCATCCCTCAGCGCTCTCCGGTCGTAGCGCTCCGGGCCGGGCGCCACATGGGCCAGAGGGGCGGGCCGTCGGCGTGCGGGCGGATCTCCGCGCTGACGGCGGCGCCCGATCCGGTGAGTTCACACCTGCCGTGCGGCGCGTTCTGTCGCCGGAAGAGCGTCGTGAACCACCGTTCGAGCCGCTCACCACGGGTGGTGGCGTCGGGGAGCAGCCGGCACATCAACGGGTCGTCGTCGAAGGCCCGGGCCAGCGACCGGCTGATCGACGGTGCGTCGTCGGCGGTCGCCGCCTTCGGGGTACGCGCGTTCGGCATACCGCACATTCTGCCCGGACATGATCAGCCGGTGGCACCGGATTCGGCCGGCTCCTCCGTGAACTGCATCTCGGGCGGCGGGACGCGGAACAGGCGGGTGAGGTGGGCGAGACAGCAGATGCCGACGGCGAGCCAGATCAGTCCGAGGGTGAGGGCCTTGCCGTCCAGCCGGCTGAGGAGCCAGAGGTCGACCGCGGCGCCGATGGCCGGGAACGCCAGGTAGGTCACCGGGTTGAGCCGGGTCCCGGCGTGCCGCTCGCGCAGCCACGTCGCGATCACACTGATGTTGACCAGCGTGAAGGCGGTGAAGGCACCGAAGTTGATGAAGGACGTCGACGTGGTGACGCTCAGCCGGAGGGCGATGAGGCCGATCAGTCCGGTGAGGGCGATGTTGAGGGCAGGGGTGCGCAGCTTGGGGTGGAGGTAGCCGAAGAGGCGGCGCGGGAGGACGCCGTCGCGCCCCATGGCGTACAGCAGGCGGGAGGCGCTGGCCTGGGCCGCGATGCCGGAGGCGAACTGGGCGACGACCAGACCGGCCAGGAACACGGAGGCGAAGAGGTCGCCCGCGATGGTCTTCGCGATCTCGAAGGCCGCCGAGTCCGGCTCGTCGAACGTCGCACCGGGGTGGACGAGCTGCGTGGTGTAGGCGAGGGCGACGAAGATACCGCCGCCGATGAGGGCGGTGAGCAGGATGGCGCGCGGAATGGTGCGCTTCGGCTCGACCGCTTCCTCGGTGAGGGTGGTGACGGCGTCGAACCCGAGGAAGGAGTAGGCGGCGACGGCCGCGCCCGCCGAGATGCCGGTCACGGTGGTCGCGTCGTTCACGAACGGCGTGGCGCTGAACAGCGCCCCGGTGCCGCCCCGGTGGAAGACGTGCAGCAGGGAGAGGACCGCGAAGAAGCCGATGACCAGGATCTGGAAGGCCATGAGGAGGTCGTTGGCGCGCTCGGCGGTGCGGATGCCGCAGATGTTCAGCGTGGTGGTGAGCGCGATGAAGGCGAGGATCCACACCCAGGAGGGGACGGCGGGGAACTGGGCCTTGAGGTACGCGGCGCCGATCAGCCAGATGACCATCGGCAGGAAGAAGTAGTCCAGCAGGGTCGCCCAGCCGACGAGGAACCCGGCCCGGGAGTCGATGGCACGGCGTACGTAGGTGTAGGCGGAGCCGGCGACGGGGTGGCGCGCGGCCATCTTGCCGTAGCTGTGCGCCGTGAAGATCATCGCGAACATCGCGAGCAGGTACGCGGTGGGTACGGAGCCTTCGGTCTCGCCGGCGACCACGCCGAACGTGCCGAGCACGATCAGCGGGGCCATGTAGGCGAGGCCGAAGGCGACGACGCCCTTGAGGGACAGGGTCCGGCGGAGCGCGGGGGCTGGCTCGGTCACGGCGGTGCTCCAGAGTGGTGGTGACGAGGGTGCGGGGAGCGGATGGGCCCGGAGTCAGGGACGGGCGCGGTGCGGGCCCGGGCGCCAGGTACGGGGGTCGATCCGGCCGTCGTACAGCGGCAGTTCGACGGCGGCGTCCCGCTCGTCGAACTGCTCCCACATGCGGCTGAGGCCCGCCGTCCCGTAGGTGCGGACCCGCTCGACGTCGTCGAGGTCCAGGACGTCGGTGAGGACGGTGGCGGCGGAGTCCACCGCTTCGGTACGGACCCGGCCCTCCGGGTCGACGATCAGGCTGCGGCCGGTCCCCTCCGGGCCCGCCGTGTTCACGCTGAGCACGTAGACCTGGTTCACGATGGCGTTGGCGCGCGCGAGGACCAGCTCCTGCGCCCGGTCGGCGGTGGTCGTCATGACGGGGTTCACGATGACCTCGGCGCCCAGCCACGCCAGCTGCCGCGCCACCTCCGGGAACCAGGCGTCGTAGCAGATCGAGAACCCGACCCGGCCCGCGTCGCCCAGGTCCGCGACGACGAAGCGGTCCCCGGAGGCGTACGGCTCGTACGGCCGCCAGGGGAAGACCTTGCGGTACGAGGCGGCGAGCCGGCCCTCCGGCGAGAAGGCCAGGGCGGTGTTGAACAGCTCGCCGTCAGGACCCCGCTCGCACACGGTGCCGGGCAGCAGCCAGACGCCGAGGTCACCGGCGAGCTCGGCGAGGGCCTTGGTCCGCGGGCCGTCCAGCGGCTCGGCGGCGTCCTGCAGCCGCGCCTCGCTCTCCGCGCCGGAGCTCGTCACTCCGCAGAGGTGCAGCTCGGGGTGGGCGACGAGCCGGGTCCGCGGGAACTTCGCCAGCAGCGCCTGGACGTCGTCGGCGAAATCGGACACGGGCGCTTCGGCGGGGCGGGGCGGTGCCTGGGCGAGGGCGACGGGCAGCGGGCGGGACATGGCGGTCACCTGTTTCGGGGAAGCGGAACGCGTTCTTTCGATCGTCGAGAAAATAGAGCACATTGATCACTTAAACAAGAGTGTTCAAGATGAGCAGTTTTTTGGTTACGGTGCCTCCATGGTCGGCTCCTCTTCGTCCCGCTCCATGCCCGACGCGCCGCCGACCGCGGCGCGCCCACCCATACCGTCGGCGCCCGACGCCCTGAACGCGCCACCGCTCGCGAGCATCCGGCGGCTGTCGGCGCTGGACGCGGTGCGGGGGCGGATCGCCCTCGCGGTCGACCTGGGACTCCTCAAGCCCGGCGAGCGGCTGCCGGCCAGCGACCGGATCGCCGAGGCGCTGGACACCTCGGAGATCACCGTCCGCCGCGCCCTGGTGGCCCTGTGCCGGGACGGCGTCCTGGAGCGCCGCCGCGGGCGTACCGGCGGCACGCTGGTGGCGGAGCACCCGCCCCGCGGTGCGGTCGGCGCCGTGGCGTCCTACCGGGCCGCGGCGCCCGACGTGCACGCCCTGATCGACCACCGGCTCGTCCTGGAATGCGGCATCGCCCATCTCGCCGCCGTCCGCGGCCCGGACGAGGCGGCCGGCCGTGCGCTGGAGCGGCTGGTCGAGGAGATGGAGCAGGCGGCGAGCTGGGCCGAATTCCACCGCTGGGACGAGCGGTTCCACCTCGCGGTGGCCGCGGCCACCGGCCTCCCGTCCGTCGTCGAGCCCTACGAGCGGGCCCTGAAGGAGCTGTACCGCTACTACCTGCCGTATCCGCTGGCGCACCTGCGCGAGTCCAACGCGGAGCACCGGGCCCTGGTCGAGGCGGTGCGCCGGACCGATCCGGCCGCCGCGGCGGAGGTCGCCCGGCGCCACGTACAGACCCTGCACGAGAGCATGTTCATGCACTTGTTGGGAGATTCCTGACCGGGTTATGTTGCCGAAGGCAACTATTGATCGGTGTGAAGCGAGGGATCGTGACAGCAGTCGTGCAGGGGCACTGCGCCCCCGGGTTCGAGAACGTCCGCGCCGAGTTCGCGCGCAACTTCGCGGAGCGCGGCGAGGTCGGCGCCTCGCTCGCCGTGACCCTCGACGGTGAATTCGTGGTGGACCTGTGGGGCGGCCACGCGGACGCCGCCCGGAGCCGCCCGTGGGAACGCGACAGCCTGGTCAACGTCTACTCCACCAGCAAGGGCATGACCGCGCTCTGCGCACACCTGCTGGCCGACCGCGGCGAACTCGACCTCGACACCCCCGTGGCCCACTACTGGCCCGAGTTCGCCCAGGCGGGCAAGGCCGACGTCCCGGTGCGCTGGCTGCTCTCCCACCGCGCCGGCCTGATCGCCCCGCGTACGCCCCTGACCACCGAGGACGTCTACGACTGGGAGAAGACCTGCGCCGTCCTGGCCGCCACCGAACCGTGGTGGCAGCCGGGCACCGCCCAGGGCTACCACGCCGTCAGCTTCGGGTTCCTGGTCGGCGAGGTCGTCCGCCGGATCACCGGCACCTCCCTCGGCACGTTCCTGCGCACCGAGATCACCGAACCGCTCGGCGCCGACCTGTACATCGGCACCCCCGAAGCCGAGCACGCCCGCTGCGCCGATCTGATCCCGCCCGGCGAGGGCGGCGGCCTGCAGCAGATCTTCCCCGGAATGCCCGAGGGCCCCCTGACGTCCCTGGACGTACACCCGCTGGCCGGCGTGGCCGTGGCGATGGGGCACCTGCCGATCGGCGATGTGAACAGCGCTCGATGCCGCAGCGCCGAGATCCCCGCGGCGAACGGCAACGCCACCGCGCACGGCCTCGCCACGGTCTACCGCGCCCTCGCCAACGGCGAGCTGGTCGGCCCCGGCACGCTGGCCGCGATGCGCGCCCTGCAGAGTCGCGACGACGAGGAGGACCTGGTGCTCAGCGCCGCGGCCCCCGAGCGGCTGCCGTTCGCCTGGGCGGCCGGGTACATGCTCAACAGCTACGGCTACTTCGGCCCCAACCGCGGCGCCTTCGGACACGGCGGCGCGGGCGGCTCGCTGGCCTTCGCCGACCCGGAGAACCGCCTCTCCTACGCCTACACGATGAACCGCTTCGGTGGCAGCACGACCGGCGGCGACACCCGCAACCTCCAGCTCGTCGAGGCGGTGTACGCGGCCGAGCCGCTGAGCGGGAAGGCGTAGCGGCCGGGAGCACGCACGCACTGTTCCCAGCCCACCGCCCGACGGCGGTACGTGCCTGGTGTGGCGCGTACCGCTACCGGGCGGCGGTCGATCCTGGGCGGGGCGGCGTACCGCCCCGCCCGGTGGTTACATTTCGTGTGCCGGGTTACCGCCCCAGCGGGCGTGCGGCGGTACCTCCTCGCCCTTCATGAGGAAGGAGTCGGGCCCGAGCACCGCGCCGTCGCCCACGGTCACGCCGTAGTGGACGAGCGTGCCGGTGCCGAGGGTGCAGCCGTTGCCGAGCGTGCTGCGGTCGGACTTGAACGTGCCGTCCTCCTGGGAGTGGCACTGGATGACGCTGTTGATGTTGAGCGTGCAGTCGTCGCCGATGGTGACGAGCGTCCGCTCCGGCAGCCGGGCCCCGTCGTCGAAGAGCCGCCGCCCGAGCCGCACCCCGAGCAGCCGCCAGAACAGGCCCTTGAACGGCGTGCCGTTCAGCAGGCGCAGCTCCATCGCCTGGTGCTTCCAGAAGCGTTCGTGCTGCCAGAAGTGCGGGTGGTAGATGGAGCAGAAGCGCGGGCTCTGCGGCCGGAACCGGATCGCGGCGCGCTCGGCGACCGCGGTGAAGCCGAGGGTGAACGCGAGGGTCAGGACGGTGGCCGCCGCGAACGCCAGCGCGCCCACGGACGCGTAGAGACCGGCGGCCGCGGCCGCGAGCAGCAGCACGCCGAAGAGGTGGATCCACCGCGCGAACAGGAACGAGGCGAGCGTGACGGCGTTGTGCCGGTTCTTGCGGGCGAGCTGCCTGCGCAGCTCCGCACCGTTGCGCAGGTGGTCGAAGGTCGCGTCGCGCTCGACCGAACGCGGGATCTCGAAGCTGGGCGACCCCAGGAGCCCGACGCCCTCCCGTACCTCGCCGTCGACCGGGACCATGACCTTCGTCGCGAGCAGGCAGTTGTCGCCCGTCCGGCCCCCGGCGGGGTACGCGACCTGGTTCCCGAGGAAGTTGTGCGGGCCGATCGTCACCCGTGTGACGCGGAAGGACGTACTGGAGTAGTCCGCGTTGATCACCGACAGCCCGTCGGCGACCATCGTCCCGGTCCCGACGGTGCTCAGGTACGGGTTCTCGTGCTTGACGTCCGTGCCGAAGTTCGATCCGGTCTGCTCGACCCCCGCCAGGTCGTACCCGATGGCGCGCAGGTAGTGCACGACGAGGGAGCTGTCGCCGGCGAGCCGCATGAAGAACTTGCTGTTGGTCAGGCGCGCGATCGCCCGGTGCACCGAGTAGTGGAACCCGTACAGCGCATAGACCTTGTCCGGCCGCAGGAAGAGGTTCAGCAGCCGGGGCACGGTGGTCACGAAGAGGAGCCCGAGGATCAGCGAACCGAAGAACAGCACGAAGGACGCGGCCAGCGCGTCACGGTAGAACACCCAGCTCGTGAAGGTCAGCGGCTCGGCGGTCAGCAGCGAGTCGAGCTGCGGCACCTGTGTGACCAGGAGGTCCGCGCCGCTCAACGCCAGCGGCACGTACACGAGCAGCGCGGTCAGCAGCTGGACCAGGCTGTAGGAGACCCGGCTCGCCGTGGAGCACCGGGCGGGGCCGACCCTCCGGTAGTCCGTGTCCGTCGGCTGCGCGGGCGTCCCGTGCCAACGCTCACCCGCGGGCACGGACTGCCCGGCGTACAGCGAAGAGGCGTGGCCGAGCTGCGCCCCGTCGCCCATGGAGACATCGATGTCCAGCACCGTGTTCTCGCTGAGGTACACGTCCTTGCCGAGGGTGACCGGGCCGGTGTGGATCCAGCCGCCCTCGGCCCGGTAGCAGGTGAGGAAGGCGTCCTTGCGGATGACCGTGGCGTCGCCGACGGTCAACAGGTCGGTGCAGACGGGCACGTGCTTGGAGAGGAACGCGACCCGGCGTCCGATGTGCGCGCCCAGTGCCTTGAGGTAGAGCACGTACAGCGGTGAACCGGCGAACAACACCAGCGGATTGAGTTGGATCAACGTCCTGACCAGCCAGAACCGGACGTACGCCAGGCTCCAGATGCGGATCTTCTGCGGCTTCCACCGGCCGATGAGCAGCCACTTGGCCAGAATCGGCAGGACGCACATGCCGACGAAGACGGCGCCGCCGAACAGGACGGTGCGCACGTAACCGTCGAGCAGCCCCGAGCCGGCCGCGATCCAGCCGTAGCCGAGGGCGAGGACGAGGGCGGTGACGTAGGCGTAGCCCAGGAAGAGCAGCAACTGCAGGGCGCCGCACAGGACGTAACGCGCGGTGCTCCCCTCGGCCGCCGGTTCCGGCGGGGCCGATTCCGCGGGCACCACCACGTCCGGCACGGCGGGTGCGGGCGCCGGGGCGTCGAAGGCCGCGGCGAGGCTGCGGATGGTCGGGTACCGGTAGATGTCCTTCATGGACACCGTCGGCAGGTCGTCGCGCTTCCTGACCCGGGCACAGAATCGCGCCATGAGCATCGAGTCGGCGCTGAGGTCGTCGAAGAAGTGGCTGTCGAGCGGTATGTGCTCGACGTGCACCACGGAAGCCAGCACCTCGGCGAGGAGGCTCTCGGTGCCGGTTGTCGCCGGGACGGTGTGCGCGCGTGGGACGGTCGACGGTTCCGCCAGGTCGGCCGTCGTGACCTGGGCGTTGTTTCCCACCACATGAACTCCTTGAGAGTAATGGTCGAGCGGGCGGGCGAGGGCGGAGTGGAGGCGCCCGGGCGCCCGCGAGTGGGGGACGGGCCCTCGGGGACCAGGGGGTGCGGTGGGGGAAGCCCCCGGGGCCGGAGGAAAGGGACCGGGGGCGGTCACCGGACCGCCATCGGCGGTGGTGCGGGTCTCGGGGCCCGCCCGGCCGGGTACGGGACCGGTGGCACCTGCGGCAGTGCGCTGTGCGTCGTCACGGCCCACAGTCTTGAGAACGAACGGAATTCAACCGATCCGCCAGGTTTCCGGAGCCGCCCCGCCGGGCGGCCGGAGCCCTTCCGCCGACCGGCCGGTCCCGGCCCACCTACCGGCGGGAACCGCCCCGCCGCATGGCGGGAACCCACCGCGGGCACCCGGAATGCGGCATTCGGCGTGGTACACATCGGGCGGTGTCCCGAGGCGAGTGGAGCACGCGTGATCCGGGTACTGGTGGTCGACGACGAGGCCCTGATCCGTACGGGCTTCCAGCACATCCTCGGCGCGGCCGACGACATCGAGGTCGTGGCGGCGGTCCCGGGGGGCCAGGCGGTCCGGTCCGTACGGGAGTTGCGGCCGGACGTCGTGCTGCTCGACATCCGGATGCCGGACGTGGACGGGCTCACCGTCCTGGCCAACGTCCGCCGGATGCGGCAGCCGCCGGTGGTCGCGATGCTCACCACCTTCGACACCGACGAGTACGTGGCCACCGCGCTGCGCTCCGGCGCCGACGGCTTCCTCCTCAAGGACACCGACCCCGAACAACTGCCGCATCTGATCCGCACGTTGGCGGCCGGCGGCGTCGTCCTGTCCGCCACGGTCACCCGCACGGTCGTCAACGGCTTCCTGGACAGCGGCCCCGACGAGCCCGCCGTGCGCGGCGTGGCCCGGCTGACCGACCGCGAACGCGCCGTGCTCCGGCTCATCGCCGACGGACTGTCCAACGCCGACATCGGGACACGGATGCACCTGAGCACCGGCACGGTCAAGGACCACGTGAGCACCATCCTCACCAAGCTGGAGGTGGGCAGCCGGGTCCAGGCCGCGCTGCTCGCCGAACGCGCGGGCCTCCTCAGAGTCCCGCGGGAGGGGAAGGCCACATGACCACCCGGGAGACGCGGCCACTGCTCAGACCCGGTCGCCCGCTCGGCCTGCTGAAGTCCCGGCGGCCACCGGTGCTGTTGCTCGATGCCGCCCTCATCGTCGCCGTCCTGCTGGACGCCTGGGCCCACTACGAGCCGGACGACCCGTGGGGCACCGCCTCCTCCCTGGTCGCCGCCTTCTCCCTCGCGCTGCGCCGCCGCCTGCCGCTGACCACCTTCGTGCTCACGCTCCCCGCGCTCGTCATCGCGGACGCCAAGTACGCCTCGCTGGCCGCGCTGTACACCTTCGCCTCGCTGACCCACCGCCGCGTGGTGCTGGCCATCTGCGCCCTGACGGTCGTGGCGGGCCACGTCGTGCCCTGGCCGTACCCGGAGTACGACGACTACCAGGACACCTCGACCCTGATCCACGTCGGGTACAAGCTGGCGATGGCGGCGGCGCCCGTCTTCCTCGGCCAGCTCGTCCAGGCCCGCCGGGACCTGTCGGTGCGGCTCGCCGAGATCTCCGAGGCCCGCGACCACGAGCGGATGCTGCTCGCGCAGACCGTCCTCGCCAAGGAACGCGCCCAGCTCGCACGGGAGATGCACGACGTGGTCTCCCACCAGGTCAGCCTGATCGCCGTACGGGCCGGGGCGCTCCAGGTCGGCACCCGCGACCCGGCGGTGAAGGAGGCGGCGGCCACCATCCGGCGGCTCAGCGTGCAGACCCTGGAAGAGCTGCGGCACATGGTCAGCGTGTTGCGCGCCTCGGGCAGCCGGCCGACCGAGCTGACCCCGCAGCCCTCCCTCGCCGACATCCAGCGCCTGGTGAGCTGCAGCGGCATCGAGGCGGAGCTCAAGACCGACCTGCCCGAAGGGCTCCCGCCGACCGTCCAGCGCGCCGTCTACCGCACCGTCCAGGAGGCTCTGACCAACGTGCGCAAGCACGCCCCGGGCGCCACCGCGACGGTCCGCATCCACTCCGAGGACGGCACCCTGCACGCCGTCGTCACCAACACGGCCCCCACCCGGCCGGCGCTCCCGCTGCCCAGCGCGTCCCACGGCCTGGTCGGCCTGCGCCAACGGGCCGGGCTCCTCGGCGGCACCGTCACCGCCGGCCCCACGGACGAGGGCGGCTACCGGCTGCACCTGGCACTCCCGGTCGAGGGCCGGCCGGGAGCCGGCGGGCAGCGCTGACGGGCCCGCGGCCGGCTACGGCGCGGCGTGCAGCATGGCGCGGGCCCGGTCGAGCAGCGCACGGGACGCAGGGCTGCGCGGCCCGTCGGCCCGCCAGGCGAACACCAGGCGCCCACGCAGTGCGGGTGGATCGATGCGGACCGTCCGCAGCTGTCCCGCCAGTGACTCGGCGTAGGCGCCCGGCAGGATCGCGGCCCCCAGCCCGCGGGCGGCGAGCTGGGCGAGGACCTCCGGCTTGCTCGCCTCGAAGGCGATCTGCGGCGTGAACCCCGCCGCCGCACACGCCTCGTCGAGCCGGGCGCGCAGGCCCGTACCGTGCGGGAGGCTGATCAGCGGGCGGCCGCGCAGGGTGTCGAGCGAGACGGCCTCGTGGACGGCCAGTTCGTGGTCCGGGCCGACCGCCGCGACGACCGGCTGGTCGTCCACCACGATGAACTCCAGACCGGGCGGGGCGCCGGCCCCCACGCTGACGATCGCCGCGTCCAGCCGGCCCGTCCGCAGGTCCTCCATGAGCGCGTCCGACGTGGCTTCGGACAGCGTGATGTCGACCGCGGGGTGGGCGTCGTGGAACTCCGCCAGCAGGCCCGGCAGGTCGACGTGGTGCGAGGTCACCGTCCCCACGGCGACGTGCCCGTGCAGCAGCCCGGTCAGCTCGTCGACGGCCGCCCGGGCCCCGTCCACCGCGGCCAGCGCCGCCCGCGCGTACGGCAGGACGGCAGCCCCCACCTCGGTCAGCCGCACCGCGCGCCCCGAGCGGTCCAGCAGCTCCTGCCCCAGCTCCCGCTCCAGCCGCCGGATCTGCGCGCTCACCCCGGGCTGGGCGACGTGCAGCCGCTCCGCGGCCCGGGTGAAGTTCCGCTCCTCGGCCACGGCGACGAAGTACTGCAACTGATGAAGCTCCATGACCGGAGTCTAGCCCGTCATAACCATTGCTTCTGATACGCAGACTCATCATCTCTTGGACTTCTCACCGACGTCGGACGAGAGTGGAGACACGCGGACCGACCGGCCGCGGAGACGAGGGAGGAACCGCCATGACCGAGACCCGTGCACGCGCCACCACCCCCGAGGACCTGGCCCGGCTCTTCGTGGCCCGCGCCAACGCCCGGGACGCCGAAGGGCTGGCCGAGCTGTACGCACCCGACGCCGTCCTCGCCTACCCGCCGGGCTCCGTCACCGTGGGCCGCGACGCGATCCGCGCCGTGTGCGAGCGGCTGGTGGCCCACGCGCCACTGCCGTTCGCCGAGGAGGAGCCGCTGCCGACGGTCCGGTACGGCGACCTCGCCCTGACCGCCACCCGGCCCGCCGACGGCGCGGGGGGCCGGGTCCAGGTCGCGCGCCGCCGGCCCGACGGCACCTGGCTGCGCATCATGGACCGCCCGGAGGTCCCTGCGGCCCCCGCGGCTCCCGCAGCAGAGGCCGGACGATGACCGTCCTCGTCGCAGGCGCCGGCATCGGCGGGCTGACCGCGGCGCTGAGCCTGCACGCCGCCGGGACCGACGCGACCGTGGTGGAGAGCGCCCGCGACGTCCGGCCGCTCGGCGTCGGGATCAACCTGCTGCCGCACGCGGTACGCGAGCTGACCGAACTGGGCCTCGCCGACGGCCTCGCGGCGCTCGGCGTGGCCACCGCCGAGAACGTCTACACCGACCGGACCGGCCGGCGGATCTTCACCGACCTGTGCGGCCGGGCGCAGGGCTACCACTGGCCCCAGTACTCCGTCCACCGCGGCGAACTGCAGCTGCTGCTCCTCGCCGCGGTCCGCGAGCGGCTGGGCGCCGACGCCGTCCGCACCGGGACCCGCCTGGTGGGCTTCGAGGAGCGGACGGACGGCGTCCGGGCCCGGCTCCTCGACCGGGCGACGGGGGAGGAGCGGGAGTACGACGCCACCGCGCTCGTCGGCGCCGACGGCCTGCACTCGGTGGTCAGGGCCCGGCTGCACCCGCAGGACGGCCCACCGCGGTGGTCGGGCATCCGCATGTGGCGCGGGGTGACCCAGGCCCCGCCGTTCCTCACCGGCTCCTCGATGACCATCGTGACCGGGGAGGACGCGGAACTGGTCGCGTACCCGATCGGCCGCGGCCGCATCAACTGGGTCCTCCTGGTCCGGGAGGCCGAGGCGCAACCGCTCGCCGAGGACGCCGGCTGGAACCGCGCCGGCCGCCCGGCGGACGTCCTGCCGCACGTCGCGGACTGGGAGCTCGGCTGGCTCGACGTACCGGGCCTGGTGGCGCGCAGCGACGTCCTCCTGCAGTACCCCATGGTCGACCGCGACCCGCTGCCCACCTGGGGGCGCGGCCGGGTCACCCTGCTCGGTGACGCCGCGCACCCGATGTACCCCGTCGGCGCCAACGGCGGGTCCCAGGCGATCGTCGACGCCCGCGTACTCGCCCACGCCCTCGCCTCCGCCCCCGACGTACCGGAGGGACTGGCCCGCTACGAGTCCGCACGCCGCGCCGCGACCGCCGCCGTGGTGCGGGCCAACCGCGCGATGCACCGGGCCGCCGGCCGGACCCCGCAGGAGCTGGCCCGCATCACCGGCACCTACCGGCATGCCACGGGCAGCGACGTGGCCGTACTCAACTCCCGGGCCTCACTGACGCCTTGATGAGGCCCGGGTGCCGAAGGCGCCGCGGTCAGCCGTCCTTGCCCATGACCTTGCGGATGGCGTCCCGGGCCCGGTCCATGACCGCCGCCACGGGGCCGACGGCGAGGTTCTTCGCGGCGCTCTCGGTGCCGGGGTGCGGGTGGGTGGGGGCGATGGCCTCGGCCGCCCGCACGGCCTTGGCCATCGCGGCCAGCCGGCCGGCGTCGTGCAGCCGCCGCAACTGGGCGAACTCGTACCGCTCCTCGGCGCGGGCGTGCTGCATCACCGCGGTACGCAGCTCCAGCAGCCGGGGCAGGAAGGCGGAGTGCTCCGGGGCCATCCCGTCCAGCTCGCTCAGTGCCTCCTTGGCGGCATTCTCCTCGGCCAGCCGCTCCGCCACGAGGTCCGCGCCCCCGTCGACGGTGCGCTTCACGTACGGATGGACGACCTCCTCCTCGGCGGTCTCGTGCACGGCCAGCGTCCGCACCAGGCGTCGGAAGGCGTCCCGGCGGGCGTCGCCGACGGACTGCTCGACCTCGTCGAAGAGATTGCGGATCTCCCCGTGCTGCGCCATGAGCAGAGCGACCACGTCCTGTTCGGGTGCGGGTGCGGGGGTGGGTGCCGTCGTCGGGCTCACCGTGTCCTCCAGGCGTCGATGCGGTGGTCTCAGCTGTTCTCGCGCAGCGCGGGCACGGGGTGGTCGCCCTCGGTCTGCACCCGGTACTCGCGGCCGAAGGTCTGGTGGTGCTCCGCGATGACACGGTCGCTCGGCGGCGCCTCGTCACCGTGCAGCGCCTCCTGCATCGCCTGGAAGCGCTCGTGCGCCTCGCGCACGTACCCGGTGCCCAGCGTGGTGAGGTCGAGCTGGTCGGCGATCAGTTCGCGCAGGTACGTCTTGTTGGGTTCGAACGTCAGCACGTTCGGCAGCTCGGGCGCCAGCACCTCGGCAGGGTCCCGCTCGTCGTGGCGGCGCATCAGGTCGCACGCGCGGTGGAGGTGTTCCAGCTCCATGTTCAGGTGCAGCTCCCAGATGGCCTTCACCTTCGGGTCGCTCTCCTGCTCCATGAAGGAGTGGTAGAGGTAGCACTCGTTGTACTCGTGATCGACCAGCTGCTCCCACCAGGTCTCGCCCGGGTCCACCAGGGACTCGTAGTGTGTGACGTGCTCCTCCTCGATGAGCCCGATCTCCTGGTACAGCCGGCGGGCGATCGGCTCCATGTACGTCGGGCCGACGTTCATGTAGAAGTTCATCGTCTGCTGCTCGGCCGACATCACCGTCAGCGCGTGCAGCTTCGACAGCGGATCGGTACGGGCCTTGTCGTAGGGCTCGCGCACGTTGTCGACGGGGTTGCGGTGGTGCATACGGGTCGGTCGCCCCGGCATGACCTCGGTGAGCCCGTCCACGACCGACTCCGCCTTGCGGTGCTCGATCATCTCGTAGAGGTTCGCGTACCGGTACAGGTGGTCGAAGTCCTCCAGGACGCCGAACTGGTACGCCTGCTTCAGGTACGGGTCCGGCTCGCTGCGCGCCACCCACGCGGTCAGGTCCACCGCCACCTGCTCATAGGCGAGGGTCGTCTCCAGCACCGACGACACCCCCGGCAGCAGCCAGTTCACCGCCTTCTGCTGCTGCGACTCGATGTACCGGGTACGCGCCAGCTGCCGCTTGACCTCCGGGTCCTTGCAGTGCCGGGCGAACTGGTGGCTGAAGAGGATCGCCTCCACCTCGATGCCGTTCATCGTGATGATCCGGCACCGGGTGTACGGGTCGCAGTGGTCGGGGTCGATCGGGGTCACGTTCAGCTCCCGCCAGTTGCGCAGCTGGCGGTCCAGCGGAATGCCCCGCTGCTCCAAGGGATTGAACGGCACGACGGCCTCCCGGGCGGTCGGAGTGGATCCGAGGACGCCGGAGTACCCCCGCTCCCGGCGGCGAAGCCTCCTCGGCTCGCCGCTGTCGGGCCCTGGGCGAGGGGCGAGGCGTACGCGCGAGGTCAGGCGGTACGGAAGCTCTCGGCGGCCTGCCGGACGCGGAGCTGTTCCAGGGTCTCGGCCTGGCGGTCGGCGCGCTCCAGGAGGTCGTCGAGGCGGGCGGCGTCCAGGCGGGCGTCGGTCTCCGCCAGCTCGCGCAGCGTCCGCCAGCCCGCCGCCTTGCCGGCCACGCCGAGCCGCAGCGCCTCCAGCTCCAGGAGCGGGCTCAGCGGCGAGCGGGACAGCAGCCGGCGGTTGCGCTTCAACCGGCCGATCTTCTCGGCGGCCCAGCCCGCCCCGGCCTTGTAGCCCCGGGCCCGGATGCCGAGGTCCTTCATGAGGCGCAACAGGGCCGCCCGGTCGGCCGTGATCTCGGTGGCCAGCGTCCTGAGCGTGTCGCCGGACGCGGCGTCCACCGGGTTCTTCGCCAGCCGGCGCGCCAGCTGCGTACCGAAGGTCGCCCCGGCCAGGTGGTCGTTGAGATAGACGCCGAGCAGCGCGAGCCGGTCGCCTCGCGGGCCGCGCGGAACGGAACGGGTCACGGTGCGCTTCGTCATGCGCCCACGGGTACCCGCAGCCACGGCGCATATCCTCGGTCCCGGCGCCGGAAGCCGCCTTCGGGGGCCGCCGTCACCCGAACGCCCGGCCTCCGCCCGCCACCCGCCCGTCACCCGTCTTCGGACACCCGCGAAGGAACGGCACCCGCATGGCTGCTCTCACCGATCAGGACTTCCCCGGCCACGTCGCCGACCGGCTCGCCGCCCTGCCCACCGTGCAGGCCGTCACCCTCGGCGGCTCACGCGCCCAGGGCACCCACACCCCGGACAGCGACTGGGACTTCGCGCTCTACTACCGCGGCGCCTTCGACCCCGCCGACCTGCGGGCCGTCGGCTGGGAGGGCGAGGTGTCCGAGCTCGGTGACTGGGGCGGCGGCGTCTTCAACGGCGGCGCCTGGCTCACCGTCGACGGGCGGCGCGCCGACGTCCACTACCGGGACCTCGACGTGGTCGAGCACGAGCTCGCCGAGGCGCGGGAGGGCCGCTTCCACTGGGAGCCGCTGATGTTCCACCTGGCGGGCGTCCCCAGCTACCTCGTGGTCGCCGAGCTCGCCATCAATGAAGTGCTGCGCGGCGAACTGCCCCGCCCCGCCTACCCCGAAGCGCTGCGCGCCGCGGCCCCGCCGGTGTGGCGCGGCCGGGCGGAGCTCACGCTCGGGTACGCCAGGAGTGCGTACGCCGCGCGCGGCCGGGCCACCGAGGTGGCCGGCGCCCTCGCCACGGCCGCCATGGACACGGCGCACGCGGTCCTCGCGGCGCGCGGGGAGTGGACCACCAACGAGAAGCGGCTCCTGGAGCAGGCGGGGCTGCGCGGCCTCGACGCGATCATCGCCGGCCTGCGGCCGGACCCGCAGCGCCTCATGGAGGCGCTCACCGAGGCGGAGGCGCTGTTCGACACCGCGGTGTGAGGGGCGACCGTCTGAGGGCCGACCGTCGGGGGGCTCTCTCCTTCAATCGGGGGCTCTCTCCTTCACAGGGGCGAGGGGTCGTCCTTCAGGTGGGCGAGGAGGCGGTCCACGAAGGCGCGCTGGGCGGTGACGAGCACTTCCTTGGCGGGGTCCGGCCCGTACCAGGCCACCCGGTCGATCTCCGGGAAGGAGCGGACGACGCCGGAGCCTTTGGGCCACTCCGTCTCGAAGGTGCCCGGGACGATCGCCCCGGGGTCGAGGTCGGACTCGGCGGCCCAGGCGGTGACCGTCTTGCCGCCCGACTGGCGGACCTCGCCCAGCGGGACGTACGGCCCGTCCGGCGGCGGCAGGCCCAGTTCCTCCTCGAACTCCCGCAGGGCGGCCGCGAGCGGTTCCTCCGGCGGTACGTACTCACCCTTGGGGACCGTCCACGCGCCGGCCGTACGGCGTGCCCACAGGGGCCCGCCCATGTGGGCCAGCAGCAGCTCGACATCCGTGCCGGCGCGGCGGTACAGCAGCAGCCCGGCGCTCCGTTTGCCGGTCATGATTCCGGCACGCCATGGGCCGCGAGGACGCTCTTCACCGTGTCGGCCTCCTCGGGGGTCTTGTCCTCGCGGTACCGCACGACCCGGGCGAACCGCAGGGTCACCCCGGCCGGGTAGCGGGAGGAGGTCTGGAGGCCGTCGTAGGCGATCTCCACGACCAGTTCCGGGCGGACGGTCACCACGTACCCGCTCTCGTCCACGGCAAGTTCGCGCAGCCGCTCGGTCTGCCAGGCCAGCACGGCGTCCGTGAGGCCCTTGAAGGTCTTGCCGAGCATGACGAACGAGCCGTCCTCCGCGCGGGCCCCGAGGTGGAGGTTGGACAGCTTCCCGGAGCGGCGGCCGTGGCCCCACTCGGCAGCCAGGACGACGAGGTCGAGGGTGTGCACCGGCTTCACCTTGAGCCACGAGGCGCCGCGCCGCCCCGCACTGTAGGGCGCGGCGAGCCCCTTCACGACGACGCCTTCGTGGCCGCGGCGCAGCGTCGCCGCCCAGAAATCCTCCACCGCCTCCAGGGCCGCCGCACCGCCGGACTCCTGGACGACGACCCGGCGGACGCGCATCGGCTCCGGCACGAGGCGGGCCAGCTCCGCGTGACGCTCCTCGAAGGGCAGGTCCATCAGGTCCCGATCGTCGGCGTACAGGACGTCGAAGAAGACCGGCGACAGGGGCAGCGCGGCCTGTGCTGCGGCCACGTCCACGCGCGAGCCGAAGCGCCCGGCGGTGCGCTGGAAGGGGAGTGGCCGGCCGCCCGCGTCCAGTGCGATCACCTCGCCGTCGAGCACGAAACGGTCGGCCGGGAGGGTCAGCGCGGCCTCGACGACCTCGGGGAGCCGGTCCGTGACGTCGTCCAGGGTGCGGGTGTGGACGCGTACGTCGCCGCCGTCGCGGTGCACCTGTACGCGGATGCCGTCGAGCTTCTCCTCCACGGCGCAGGGGCCCAGCTTGGCGACCGCCTCGGCCGGTGACTTCGCGCTCTGCGCGAGCATCGGGCCGACCGGCCGCCCGACGGTCAGCCGGAACCGGGCCAGCGCGGGCGGCCCGTAGGCCAGCAGGTCCCGGGCCACTTCCTGGAGGCCGCCCAGCATCACGGCCCGGCGGACATCGGCGGCCGGTGCGTCCGTGGCCGCGGCGAGCGCCTCGACGGCGAGCGCGTCCAGCGCGCCCTGGCGCACCTCGCCCGTGAGCAGGCCGGTCAGGAGGCGTTGTTCCGGCTCGGTGGCGGCGGCCAGCAGTTCCTGTACCCGCCGCCGGCGTTCGCCCTGCGACCCGGACCCGGTGACCTTCGACAACTCGGTCAGGGCCGTGTCGACGCCGCGCACGGTGAGCGTGGCGTCGGCCGCCGGGGGAGCCGGATCGCGCAGCGCACTCCACCCGATGCCGATGCGTCCCTGGGGCAGCCGCCCGGCGAGGTACGGGATGACGACCGGTACGTCCTCGGGCGCGGCCTCCCGGAACAGCTCGGCCAGCAGCGCGACCTTCTTGGAGCGCGCGGAGGTCGAGGCGACTTCTTGGGACACGCGGGCAAGGTGGGCCAGCAGCATACGGACATGGTGCCTCGCGGGACCGGGCCACGCCTCCGGGCGGGGCCGCTCGGCGTGCCGGGCTCGCGGAAGGGCTGTCACGACGTGATCCCGCCAAAAGTTGGCGCGCCCCGCCCGCTTCGTCATCCACAGGTATTGCCATTCATTGACACTTGCTTGGCGAATCTTTTACCTTCGAGCGGTGCGGTAAAAGCGCACGTCAGCGCCGCACGTCCAGCTCACGTTCCACCTCACGGAGGTTCGCATGGAACAGCTCGTCAAGAAGATGGCCCAGGACGACGTCTGGCAGGGCTGGGTAGCCGCCAACTCGGCGCAAAAGGGGGACAAGGACGGCTGCATCAGTGCGTCCCCTAAGTCCGGCTGCATCAGCGCGACGAAGACCGGCTGTATCTCCTGACCCGTCGCCGCCCGGCGTTCCGGGGTCGGCCGGCGGTGGTGCACCCGCGCCGCCGGCCGGCCCCGGCACCGGTCCATGAGCACTGTTGAGGTTTCCCTTGAAGGTTTCCCCGGACGGTCAGCCGACGGCCGACGTCATCGCGCGCGTCAAGGACATCCCCCTCTACCGCGAGGCGGTGGCGCGCGGCCACTTCCCCGTACTGGAGAAGGCCGAGATCGCGCGCGGCTTCCCGGACAACTGGATGACGCCGGCGCTCGCGGCCGCCCTCGATGCCGGCGAGGCGGAGTTCGTGCTCTCCACCGGCACCAACCACGCCCGCATGCAGCTCATCCGGCCCCCGTACTTCCTCCTGAAGTCCTACTACCGGCTGTGGAGTACGCATCCGGACATCAAGGAGACCTGGGAGGCCGGCTGCCGGCGCGTCTCGCTGACGACGGTGCTCGCCACGGAGCACGTGGCCCGGGTGAACGCTAAGAAGCGCGGCGAGGAGCCGCGGCCCGACCCGCGGCCTGCGGACCGCCGCATCGACGCCCGCACCTTCTACCTCAACACCCGCCTCGACCCCGCGCTCTGGGAGCGCGCCGACGTCGAGCGGATGCTCGCCGAGATGGCGGAGGCCCGGCAGGCGCATCCGCAGGGGTGGTACCACCTGGACTGCTCCGGCTACCACCTCGCGCACCTGCTGCAGAAGATCAACAAGTGGGGGCTGTGGGACGCCTTCTCACCGCCGGCGAGCATCATCCACGCCTACGAATTCACGCCGGTCAACGTGCGGCGGTATCTCCAACAGCACTTCGCGTGCCCGATCATCGACCTGTTCGGCAGCACGGAACTGGGCTACCTCTTCTACAGCGACCGCCGCGGCCGCTACCACCCCTACCTCGAGGACATGAGCGTCGAGCTGGCGCCGGTGACCGAGGGCAGCGGGCTGTTCCACCTCATCGTCACCAGCGTGCGCAACCCGCACATGCCACTGGTGCGCTACCGCTCCGGCGACTGCGCCCGCACCCTCGACGGCACCCCCGACCCGGCCAAGATCAAGCAGTTCAGCGGCCGGGAGAAGGAGCTGCTGGAGTCCCCCTCGGGACCGGTGGCGCAAGGGGACCTCGACGCCCTCGTCGGCTCCGTCTCGCCCCACGTCTTCGTCCACCAACTCCGCGTCCTCAGCCCCGCCGAGGCCGTACTCGCGTACACCACCTTCGACGGCCGGCCCCTCGCACCGCGGCAGGTGGCCGCCCTGGGGCACGGCGTCCGCGAACTGACCGGCCGCCGCTGCGTACTCGACCACCGCGACCACATCGCCATCGGAAAGTCGGGGAAGTACGCCTGGCTCGCCCGGGACGGAAAGTGAGAGCCACCATGACCACGAAGACGCTCGTCACCGCGGACGACCTCACGGCGCTGCTCGGCCCCGCCCTGTACACGGAGCTGGTCGACCACTTCGCCGCCGCCGGCGACGCACCGCGGGAGTACACCGAGCGGCAGGCCCTGGAATGCCTGCGCTACCTCTACCTGATCTCCAAGTACCCCGAGGAGCTGAGCGGGCTGTTCCTCCCCGTGGAGCAGGAGATCGACGAGTTCTGGCACTACCTCATCCTGCAGACGCGCGAGTACCGCCACCTCTGCGAGGAGCGCCTGCCGGGGAGGTTCTTCATCGAGCACCGCAGCATTCCGTACGAGGAGTACCAGAGGGAGCCCGGCCGCGAGCAGGCCGCCGAAGAGGCGCTGCGCTGGATACCGCTGTACTGCCGGGAGTTCGGCCCCTTCGACGAGGGCGCGCTGCCGCACTGGACCGTCGTCCGCTTCCTGCACGAGCAGTTGGACATGGAGCTGCGGGAGATCTCCGCGCTGGAACCGATGCCGAAGACGGGCACGGCGACGGCGACGGCGACGGGGACGGGGACGGGCACGTGACCGGCCGGGCCGGTGCGGTGCCCGCCGCCCACGACCCACCGCATCCGGACGCGCCGGCCGCCGAGGCAGACCCTGCCGTGTCCGTCGCCGCCGCGCAGCGGCGCGTACTGACCGTCCTGGTGGTCTCGCAGGTCCTCAGCGGTGCGGGCCTGGCCGCCGGCATCACCGTCGGCGCGCTGCTCGCCGAGGAGATGCTCGGCTCGACGGGCCTCGCCGGGCTGCCCAGCGCCCTGTTCACCGCCGGTGCGGCGCTGGGCGCGGTCGGCATCGGACGGTTGTCCCAGCGGTGGGGCCGACGCCCCGGCCTCGCGCTGGGATACGCCGGCGGCGCGGTCGGCAGCCTCGGCATCGTCGTGGCCGCCGCGACCGGCGACGTACCGCTGTTGTTCCTCGCGCTCACGGTCTACGGCGCGGGTACGGCCACCAACCTGATGGCGCGGTACGCGGGCGCCGACCTGGCGACGCCCGAGCGGCGCGGCCGCGCGGTGAGCACGGTACTGCTGGCCACCACGCTCGGCGCGGTGGCCGGGCCGCTGCTGGTGACCGCAACGGGCGAGGCGGCGCACGCCTGGGGCATCCCGCGCCTCGCCGGCCCGTTCGCGCTCGCCGCCGTCGCCTTCACGGCTGCCGCCCTCCTCCTGGCCGCGCTGCTGCGTCCCGACCCCCTGCGCCTGGCCCGCACGCTGGCGGACGCGGAGACGGCGGCGGAGGCGAGGAGGGAGGCGGCAGCGGAAGCCGAATCCGCGGCTCAGGCCGGCACGCCTCGGGGCCGGGCGGGCGACGGCCGTCCCGACCGGCGCCGGCTCCTCGGTGGTACGTGCGTCATGGTGCTCGGCCAGCTCGCCATGATCGCGATCATGACCATGACGCCGGTCCACATGCGGGCGCACGGACACGGCACGGGCGATGCCGGACTGGTCATAGCCCTTCACGTCGGGGCGATGTTCCTGCCCTCGCCGCTGACCGGGCAGCTCGTCGACCGGGTCGGCCGGCTGCCGGTCGCGGTGGCGTCCGGGATGACGCTGTTCGCCGCCGGTGCCGTCGCCGCCCTGGCGCCGGCCCACTCCGTACCGGCGCTGGCCGCCGCCCTCGTCCTGCTCGGCATCGGCTGGAACTTCGGACTGATCAGCGGCACCGCCCTGGTCACGGACGCACTCCCGGCAGCCACCCGGGCCCGTACGCAGGGAGTGCTGGACGTGGGCATCGCCGTGGCCGGGGCCACCGGCGGCATGTCCTCAGGGCTGGTCGTGGTGGCGGGCGGCTTCCCGGCGCTGGCCCTCGCGGGCGGGGTCCTCGCGCTGGCGATCGTCCCGGTCCTGGCGCTCACCGCACGGCGGCGCTCCGGTGCGATGGCCGCACCCCGGCGCGCACAGGAGGAGCCCTCGGCGTGACCCTGCCCCGTACCCCCGCCGATCCGACGGGATCGACCGCACCCGTCGGCCCGACCGCACCCGTCGGGGCGACCGCACCGGCCACACCGACCGGGCCGGTCATCCGGGGCGCGCGGTCGCCCCCGCGCGGCACCGTCCGGGCACCCCGCCGAGCCGCGCGGGCGCCGTACCGACGATCAGTGTTCCGCCGTTGTTCCGCCAGCCATCCGCAACCGCCACGCCTCTCCGTGGCACCCTCACCAACAGGAGACACCTCCCGTGGAGTCCTTCATCCAGCACGCCCGGAAGCTGAACGCCCGCATTGCCGAGCACCCCGAGGAACGGGAGGTCTTCGGTCGCCTCGCGGAAGGCCAGTCGCCGCAGGCCCTGTTCATCACCTGCTCCGACTCCAGGGTCATCCCCTCCCTGATCACCGACGCACGCCCCGGCGAGCTGTTCGAGCTGCGGACCGCCGGTAACGCCGTCCCCGCCTACCACGACGGGATGGCCTGCTCGGAGGCCGCGACCATCGAGTACGCGATGCGGGTGCTGAAGGTGTCCGACATCGTGGTGTGCGGCCACTCCCACTGCGGCGCGGTGGGCGCGCGGGCACGCGCGGAGGACCTGAACGACGCGCCCGCCGTGCGCGACTGGCTCGCCCAGGAGTTCTCCGCCGAGCTGCCCCGGGACGACAACCCCACGGTCGCCGGTGCCGTCCAGCGCCACGTGTGCGAGCAGATCGAGCGGCTGCGCGCCTATCCCTGCGTCCAGGAGCGCCTGGACGCCGGCGAGGTGGCGCTGCACGGCTGGTTCTACGAGGTGCACACCGGCCTGGTGACGGCGCACGACCCGAAGGTGGACGCCTTCCTGCCCGTCTGACGCTTTCCGGTCCGTCGGACGCCTGTCAGGCGGTCCGAGACCTTCCGGCCCGTCCGCGGACGAGGCACCACTCACCTGCACCCGTGCGGTGCGGGCAACGGCGGAGCCCCGGGCCGGTGTCGCCCCGGGGCTCCGCCCGTCACTCATTCAGCCCCCGACGCGACGGCCGCCGGCCACGGCCGCGCGGAAACCGTCGCGAGGGGGCGGTCAGTCGCGCGTGCGGCCGGCGGGCTCCCGGCTGCCGCTCTTCGCCAGACCCCGGCTGATCAGGTAACCGATGCTGAGCAGCGTGACGTACAGCCATGCCTGATCGGCGGGGAAACGGTCCACCATGCCGTCGCCGCGGCCCACCACCGCTGAGGCGATGAGGACGGCCACCACCGCGGCCACGAAGACGAAGAACTCGGTGGTCTTGAAGGACGGCTTGGTCTCCGTACTGGTCGGTCGCGCGGTGGTGTAGGTACTCCTCGGCATGCCGGATTCCGAGTACCCGGGGGATGAGGCTGCGGTCATGATGCGCCTGCCTTCTCACGAGGGTCACCCGGCAGTCGCCGGATGCGGTTCACGCGTACCCGGGCACCGGAGGGGGGAACGCCGGACGGCGGCCGTCCGCCCGTACCGGCTCGCTGTCGGCCAGTGACCCACCCGCCGCGATACGCCCGCCGTGACGGGACGGGCTGCCGGTGGCCGCTGCCGGGGTCGGAGGAGCGGCGGGGGACAGGCGGGCCTGGTGGACGAGGCGTAGTTCGGCCGAATCACCTCATCGCCTCGGGGTTCATTCGAACGGGCGTCGGGGGCTCGTGGGCTGACGGTACCGGCAATATGGACATTTCCGACATGTGTCTCTCCATGTGGGACACTCGGCTTGTACCACATGCCCGTAGTTCACTGCCTGTAGTTCACGGTCCGGGGTCGCATAGCGGCTACCGCCTGGTAAGCCTGGCAAGTCCGTGCGACAGGTGACCGGAGGTGCGATGTCCACGGGTACAGGACGGCTGGCCGTCACTGTTCTCACCCAGTCCGCCGAGTGCGCCGTGCTGCGCGTCAGCGGCGAGCTCGACCATGCCTCCGAAGCCTCGTTCCTCTCCTCCACCGGCGTGGTGCTGGCCGACGGCTACCGCTACCTCGTGCTGGACGTGGCAGCGCTCACGTTCTGCGACTCCCGCGGCCTGAACTGCCTGCTCGCACTGCACTGGATCCTGCGCCGCAGGGAGGGCACCCTGCTGCTCGCGTGCGCCGGCCGCCGGCTGTCCGACCTCCTCGCCCACACGGGCAGCGAGAAGCTGTTCCCGCAGCACCCCACGGTCAGCAAGGCCCTCGCCGCCCTTCCCGGTGAGGCCCGCCCCACCTGGCCGCCCGTGACGACGCACTAGCGGTGCGCCCTGCCGCGGCCGCCCGCCGTTCGGGCGAGGGCGACCTCGACCGGCAGCTGCTTGCTGCCGTTGACGAAGTCGGAGCGTACGCGGGGCACTTCGCCGGCCACGCGGATGTCGGCGAGGCGCGGGATCAGCCCCACTTCGAGGCGTCCGAACGCGAACTGTCCCGGATGCTGCCGTACGAGCCGGGCCCGGCACCGGCCCGCCTGGTCTTCGCCGCGCTGGACGGGCTCGTCCTGCACCAACCGACCCTGGGGGACCGGGCGGACACCGAAGCCGCCCCGGCCGAGCTGCGGACCCTGCTGAGCCGGGCGGACGTGGACGGCGAGGAGTCCGGGCCGCGCCGCCCGCCGGCCGCCGGTCGGCGCCCGGCCGGTCAGGAGACCGGCCGGGCGCTCCCGGCCTCCAGGGCGGCCCGCAGCCAGTCGTGGAGGGCGCCCGGAGTCGGCTCCGCGGGGCCGGCCAGTTCCGCGGCGAGCTGCCAGTAGCGGTCGACCCGGGGATCGGCGGCGAGCTGACCGCCGAGCAGTCGCCGGAAGGCAGGCGTGTCACGGGTGGCGCGGGAGCGGGCGTAGGCGGCGACGAAACAGTCCAACGCCTCGCCCGCGTACGGCGCACGCGCCGCCCGGACGTCCACCGCGGCCAGCGCGTACGCCTCGATGAGCCCCTCGTAGAGGACGGCCGGGCGGTAGCCCTCGTCGGGGCGGTGCGCGGCGGGTTGCCAGTGGGCCGTGCCGGCGCGGGGGCAGGGACCGGAGACGAAGGCGTGCAGCCGGGTGAAGGTCAGCACCTGGTCCGGGGTCGGGTCCGCGGGCGGCTGCGGCACCGCGTGGTCGAGGATCGCGGAGGTCAGCCGGGCCGGCAGCCGCGGCGGTAGCCAGCGCTTCCAGAAGTGGGCCAGCGCCGCCGTGTCGGGCGGGGCGGTGACGGAGCCGATCAGGCGCAGCCGCTCGGCCCGTTCCCCCGGAGCGCAGTCCCGCAACAGGTGAAGCGCGGCCTCGCGCCAGCGCAGCGCGGCCAACCGCGCACCCACCTCCCGCAGTTGCCCCGCGATGACGTTCTCCAGCGCGTCCTCCCGATCGAGCGCCCGGGCCACGTCCGGGACGGGCAGGTCGAGCGCGCGCAGGGAGCGGATCGTGCGGAGTCGGTCCAGCGCCTCCGGGCCGTACCGGCGGTGGCCCCCGGAGCTGCGCCGCGCCTCGGGCAGCAGCCCGCGGTCGGAGTAGAAGCGGACGGTCTTGACGGTGACGCCGGCACGCTCGGCCAGCTCGCCGATGCTCCACAGCCCGTCGGCCGACACCGGGGACACGGGCCCCTCGGGCCGCGCGGAGAACTCGGAGGTCTCGGAGAACTCGGACGACTCGGGACGCACGCTTGAACCTCCCTCAGGGGGAGTTCCTACCGTACCGGCGAACGCGGACGGCGTACGAGGCCGGCACGCGGACCCACGGCATGCGAGGAGACCACCATGACGGCATTCATCCTGGTGTCGGGCGCCCACACCGGCGACTGGGTGTGGCAGGAGACGGCCGCCCGGCTGCGCGAGGCGGGCGCCGAGGCCCACCCGGTGACGCTCACCGGCATGGGCGACCGCCGCCACGAGGCCGGACCGGACACCGGCCTGGAGACGCAGGTCGAGGACGTGGTGGCACTGATCGACCGGGTGGGGGCGCCGGACGTGGTGCTCGTCGGCCACTGCTACGGCATCCACCCGGTACTGGGCGCCGCCGGCCGCCGCCCGGAACGGATCGCCCGCATCGTGTACCTCGACGTCGGTCAGCCGCAGGACGGCGACCCGGCGCTCACGCTGATCCCCGACCAGGCGGTGCGCGACCGGCTGGCGCGGGCGACCGGGCCGGACGCACGGACCGGGGACGACTGGCTCGTGCCACCGCCCGCGCCCGGCGAGTGGCACCGCTGGGGCAGCACCGCGGGCGTCCCCGACGCCGCGCTCGCCCGCCTGGCCGACCGCGCGGCGCCCCAGCCGCTCGGCACCCTCACCCAGCCGCTCCGGCTGACCGAGGCCGCCGCCGCACTGCCGACCACCGGCATCCTGTGCACCGCCAACGGGTCGAGCATCGCGATGGTCGAGCAGGTGCTGCGGATGGGCGACCCGCGACTCCTGGCACTCGTCGATCCCCGGGTGACCTTCTTCGAACTGGCCACCGGCCACTGGCCGATGCTCTCGGCGCCCGCCGAACTGGCCGAGGTCCTCCGCCGCGCCGCCACCGGCGAGGGGCACCGGCTGTCGGCGCCCGCTCCCGAGCAGCCGGCGCACCTCCGGCCCTTCCTGCTGGACGCAACGGAGCGGCCGCGCGAGCGGGTGGGACGGGTCGACCTGTACCTGCCGGACGCGGACGGGCCGCGGCCCGCGGTGGTGTTCGTGCACGGCGGCCCGGTCCCCGAAGGTGCGCGGCCGACGCCCCGGGACTGGCCCGCGCTGATCGGCTACGGCCGGTACGTGGCGGACCAGGGCGCGGTCGGGGTGACGGTGGACCACCGGCTGCACGGCCTCGCCGATTACCCGCGCGCGGCCGAGGACATCGCCGAGGCCGTCGAGCTCGTACGCGCCGACCCGCGGGTCGACGGGGACCGGGTGGCGCTGTGGTACTTCTCCGGCGGCGGCCTGCTGTCGGCGGACCGGCTCGCGGCGCCCCCGCCGTGGCTGCGGTGCGTCGCAGCCACCTATCCGGTTCTCCAGCCGCCGCCGAGCTGGGGACTCACCGGATCCCGGTTCCGCCCCGCGGACGCGCTCCGCTCGGCGGGCCGGCTGCCGTTCGTCCTGACCCGGGTCGGGCAGGAGATCCCCGAGATCGCCGCCACCGTCGAGGAGTTCCTGGCCGCCGCGGCGGAGTGCGCGGCCGCGGTCGAAGTGGTGGACGTACCGGACGCCCGCCACGGCTTCGAGACGATCGACCACACCGATCAGACCCGAGCCGCCGTCCGCCATGCGGTCCGCTCGGTGCTGGGACATCTGCGGAGCTGAGCGCCCCGATCCCGGGACGCTCCCCACCGTTCGATAAACGCGGCCTATTGATCAATAATCAGCCCGTCTTTGACGCCTCGCCCGGACCGGCGGAAGCTGATCAGGCCGGGGAGCCGTGCCCGTACGGGCACGGCGTGGGCCGGTGACGAAGCGGTGGCGCGGGCGTGCCCGGGCAGGGGAAGGCGAGGTCAGGCGATGCGTGCCGACGAGGACCCGACGGACGAGGGACTGGCGGTCACCCCGCCGAAGACATGGGCGACCGGCGCGCCGGCCGTGGCGCACGCGCTGAAGTACGCCCTCGGGCAGACCTCCCCCCGGCGCACCGCGCTGACCCTGCTCAACATCAACCAGGCCAAGGGGTTCGACTGCCCCGGCTGCGCCTGGCCGGAGCCCGGGGCGAAGGAGCGCCACAAGAACGAGTACTGCGAGAACGGCGCCAAGCACATCGCCGACGAGGCCACCAGCCGCCGGATCACCGCCGACTTCTTCCGGCAGCACCCGATCTCCGAGCTGGCCACCAAGTCGGACTACTGGCTCAACCAGCAGGGCCGCCTCACCGAGCCCATGGTCAAGCGACCCGGCGCCGAGCACTACGAACCGATCGGCTGGGACGAGGCCTTCGACCTCCTCGCCACGGAACTGCGCGCCCTGGACTCGCCCGACGAGGCGCTCTTCTACACCTCGGGCCGGCTCAACAACGAGGCCGCCTTCCTGCTCCAGCTGTTCGTCCGGGCCTTCGGGACCAACAACCTGCCCGACTGCTCCAACATGTGCCACGAGTCCAGCGGCAGCGCGCTGAACGAGACGCTGGGCATCGGCAAGGGCAGCGTCAGCCTCCAGGACCTCTACGAAGCCGACCTGGTCTTCGTCGTCGGCCAGAACCCCGGCACCAACCACCCCCGGATGCTCTCCGCGCTGGAGGAGACCAAGCGCAACGGCGGCCGCGTCATCGCCGTGAACCCGCTGCCCGAAGCCGGCCTGCTGCGCTTCAAGCACCCCCAGAAGGCGCGCGGCGTGATCGGCCGGGGCACCGAGATCGCCGACCGCTTCCTGCAGATCCGGCCCGGCGGCGACCTCGCCCTCTTCCAGGGCCTCAACCGGCTGCTCCTGGAGGCCGAGGACGCCGCGCCCGGCACCGTGCTCGACCACGACTTCATCCAGCAGCACACCACCGGCTTCGCCGAGTTCGCCGAACACGCGCGGAAGGTCTCCTGGGACGACGTCCTGGCCGCCACCGGACTGTCCCGCGAGGAGATCGACCAGGTCCACGAGATGGTCCTGGCGAGCAAGAAGGTCATCGTCTGCTGGGCGATGGGGCTGACCCAGCACAAGCACGGCGTGCCCACCATCCGCGAGGTGGTCGACTTCCTGCTGCTCCGCGGCAACATCGGCCGTCCCGGAGCGGGCGTCTGCCCGGTACGCGGCCACAGCAACGTGCAGGGCGACCGCACCATGGGCATCTGGGAGAAGATGCCGCAGCGGTTCCTGGACGCCCTGGAGCGCGAGTTCGGCTTCACCCCGCCCACCAAGCACGGGCTGGACTCGGTGGACGCGATCCGGGCCATGCGGGACGGCCGCGCGAAGTTCTTCCTCGGCGTCGCCGGCAACTTCGTCCGGGCCACGCCCGACAGCGACGTCACCGAGCGGGCGATGCGCCGTTGCTCCCTCACCGCGCACATCTCCACCAAGCTCAACCGCTCGCACGCCGTGTGCGGCGAGACGGCGCTCATCCTGCCCACCCTCGGCCGCAGCGACCGCGACATCCAGGACGGCGTCGAGCAGTTCATCACGGTCGAGGACTCCATGAGCGAGGTGCACGCCTCCCGCGGCCGGCTCGCCCCGGCGTCGGAGCACCTGCTCAGCGAGGTCGCCATCATCGGCCGGCTGGCCCGGCGCACGCTCGGCGACAGCCCGGACATCCCCTGGGAGGAGTTCGAGCGGGACTACGGCCTCATCCGCGACCGGATCTCCCGCGTGATCCCCGGCTTCGAGGACTTCAACGCCCGCGTGGCCCGGCCCGGCGGCTTCCGGCTGCCCAACCCGGTCAACGAGGGCGTCTTCCCCACCCCCAGCGGCAAGGCCGTCTTCACCCGCAACGCCTTCGAAGCGCCGCAGGTACCGGAGGGCCACCTCCTGCTCCAGACGCTCCGCTCCCACGACCAGTGGAACACCATCCCGTACGCCATGAACGACCGCTACCGGGGCATTCACCACGCCCGCCGCGTCGTCCTCGTCAACCCCGCCGACCTGGCGGCGCTCGGCCTGGCCGACCGCGACGAGGTGGACCTGGTCAGCGTCTGGCGGGACGGTGCCGAACGGCGCGCGCCCGCGTTCCGGGTCATCCCGTACCCGACCACGCCGGGGTCCGCCGCCGCGTACTACCCGGAGACCAACGTCCTGGTGCCGCTGGACAGCGTCGCCGACATCAGCAACACACCGACGTCGAAGAGCGTGCTGGTACGCCTGGAACCCACCGGGGCCTGACGGGCGATGCGGCCCGTGTTGGTGATTCGGCCCCGGCCGGTGTAGACCGGTGCGGTGCTCTTCCGCCAGCTCGAATACCTGGTCGCGCTCTCGCGCGAACGCCACTTCGCCCGTGCCGCGCAGTCCTGCTACGTCTCCCAGCCCGCACTGTCGGAGGCGATCCGCAAACTGGAGGGGGAGCTCGACGTCCCACTGATCCGCCGCGGCCGCAAGTACGAGGGGCTCACCCCTGAAGGCGAGCGCGTCGTTCTGTGGGCGCAGCGCATCCTCGCCGACCGCGACGCGCTCACCTCCGAGGTGCAGGCGCTGCGCACCGGGCTGAGCGGGGAGCTGCGCATCGGCTGCGTCCCCACCGCCTCGGCCGCCGTGGCGCTCCTCGTCGAGCCGTTCTGCGCGGCGCACCCGCTGGTCGACGCGCGCATCGCCTCGGACCTACGGTCCCGGGACATCCTCGACCGGCTGGAGAACTTCGAGCTCGACGCCGGCGTCACGTACCTCGGCGAGGACATCACGGACCAGTTCCGCACCGTGCCGCTCTACCGGGAGCGGTACGTCCTGCTGACCGGCGCCGCGCATCCGGCGGCGGCCTCGGTCACGGTGTCCTGGGCGGCCGCCGCCGGCCTGCCGCTCTGCCTGCTCAGCACCGGCATGCAGGGGCGCCGGGTGCTCGACGAGGTGTTCGCCGAGGCCGGGGTCCGGGCCGCGCCCCAGGTGGAGACCGACTCCATCGCCTCGGTGTACGCGCACGTCCGCACCGGCCGGTGGGCCGGCATCGTGCCGCGCGCCTGGCTCCGCGTCTTCGACATGCCGCCCGGCATGCGGGCCGTACCGCTGGTGGACCCGGTCCGCACCGCGCCCATCGGCCTGGTCCTCACCGCCCGCGAGCCCGGCTCGGTCCTGGCCCGCGCGCTGACCGACGTCGCCCGCCGCACGGACATGGCGGCGACGCTGGAACACCTGCCGGGGGAACGGCCGTTGCCGGAGGGATAGCGGTACCTGCCGGACGCCCGGACGCCCGGACCGGCCGGACGGGCCTGGCCTTCCACGGCTCCCGGCCGTACCTTGTCGGCAGGCGTGGAGGGGAGCGATCCCTCGCCCCCGGCGGCCACTTCGCCCTCGCCTGCTTCGCCGGCGGCGCGATGGGGTCCGAACTCTCCGACAGGGAGCTGTACCGCAGCTCCCGCCTGCACGGCGGGCTCGCCTACACGCCGGAATCGCTGCGCCGGATCTTCGGCGGCCTCACCGAGGTGGAATCGCGCCGCATGCACGACGAGCCGGACGACTCCCCCCACTTCGGCGAGCCGTTCCTGTGGACGGCCCTCTTCCGCCGCGACGCCCCGGGCCCGCTCCGGGACTGACCCGGGGGCCGCCCGGTCACGTGCCCTCGTTGCCGCGCAGCTCCTCCACCGCCGTGCGGGCCGCGGCACCGATGACCGCGTCGGCGCGGGGCAGGGTGCTGTCGGCGCGGGCTGCCTGGGTGAAGACGACGGCGGTGTACGCACTGCCGTCCGCCAGCTCCACGACCCCGGCCTCGTGCCGCATCGAGCCGAACGTGCCCGTCTTCCCCGACACGGTCACGTCGTCGTACGGGAAACCGGAGGCGAGCCGGTGCCGCCACGGCTGCCGGCCCATGACGTCCCGCATGAACGCGCAGCGTTCGGCGGAGGCCGCCGCGCCGGTCCAGATCGCGCGCAGCAGCCGCGCCATGTCCGACGGCGTGGTGGAGGCCTTGGACACCGGGTCGTAGACGCCGGCCGGGACGGTCGCGTCGTTACTGGTGATGCGCTCCATGGCGGCCGCCAGCGACTCGGTGCCGGTCTCGGTGACCAACTGGGCCCACGTGCCCGCGACACCGCCGAGGATGCGGGTGTCCGGCAGGCCCAGCTCGCGGCAGACCCCGTCGACCACCGTGGAGCCGACGGCGCGAAGCACCGCGTCGGCCGCCGTGTTGTCCGAGATGGTCATCATGAGGACGACCAGGTCGCGCAGCGACATCGAGACGGCGTCCTGCAGGATCGAGATGCCGGTGGGGCCGGCGACCCGGTGCGACGGCTCCAGGGTGACCCGCAGGGCCGGATCCAGCTCCCCGGCGTCCGCCAGCCGGCAGAACGCCACCATCAGCGGCACCTTGTAGACGGAGCCCATCGGCACCGGCTCGTCGGGGTCGACGGTCACCCGCGCCTCGGGCCGGTGCAGCTCCGCCACGTGCAGCCAGCCGCGCACCCCGGCGTCGGCGAACATCTCGCGGATCGTGCGGGCCGCGCCGCCGCTCCGCCGCGCCGCGCTCACTTCGCGGCCTGCCGGGCGAGCGTGTCCACCAGCAGCTGCGCCGTGTCCGCCGTCTCCGCGGCGTCCGGCCGCCGGGGGTCCCACACCACCCGGAGCCGCAGCGGCAGGGCCGGATCCGTGGCCGGGCGCCGCTCGATGCCCTCGGCGGTCAGCGTCTCGTCCGCGGTGACCAGCACCGCCTGCCCGGCCGCCACGAGCGCGAGACCGGCGCGCTCGTCGGACACCACCACGGTCTCCACCCGCCGCCCGCGGCTGGCCAGCGTGTCGACGAAAAGGTCGTGCGCCGCGGGCGCCTCCTCACGCGGCCGTACGGCCACGGGCAGCCGCCGAGGCGTACCGCCGGCAGCCCCGTCGTCGTGACCCTCGGGGGAGAGGCGCCAGGTCGGGAAGAGCACCACCCGGCCGGCGGCCAACCCGCCCAGTACCGCCGGATGCCGGATCACGGCGAGGTCGAGCCGGCCGGCCGCGACGTCGGACAGCAGGGTGGCGGTCGGCGCGGTCAGCACCCCGATGCGGGACTGCTCCCCGGCCCGTACCGGTGCGGCGGCCACGGCGGCGGTGAGCCGCGCGGGCACCTCGGGCGCCAGCCCGAGCCGGAGTCGCCGGCCGTCCGCGTGCTCCCGGGCGCCGATCTCGCGCAGCTCGGAGAGCGCGGCGAGCGCCCGGCGCGCGTGCGGCAGCAGCAGGGAACCCTCGTCGGTCAGGGCGACGCCGCGGGTGCGGTCGAAGAGGCGGACGCCGAGCAGGGCCTCCAGCCGGCGCAGGCCCTGCGACAGCGGCGGCTGGGTGATTCCCACCCGCTGCGCCGCGGCACCGAAGTGCTCCTCTTCGGCCAGCGCGACGAAGATTTCCAAGTGGCGTTCTGTCAGCATCCTGCCCTCGTGGCGTGCGGCGATATCACGTGCGAATCGCCTCTGGCGCAAAAGCATATTCGACATGGGTCGGGGGCGCGGGTTGACTCCGAGGCGTGACGCCAGGGGGAGGGCCGCGCTCGTCGCGGGTGCCCCGGCACAGCGAAGGGAGCCACATGACGTACCCGCATTTCCCCGGGGGGCCGGGCCCGCACGATCAGCGGCGGAGCCGTCGGCGGCGGTACGGAAGCGTCGCCGCCCTGCTGCTCCTGGGCGGCGCGGCGGGGGCCGGCTACCACTTCCTGCTGGCGGACCGCGGTGCGCGGGACCCGCAGGTGGCCGCCGCCACCGCGCGTTTCGAGCGGTTCGCCGGGGCCTGGGAGGACGGCGCGGCCCGCAAGGCCGCCGCGTACACCGACAGTCCGGACGCCGCACGGTCGCTCCTCACCTCCGTGATGACGAACCTCGCCCCGTCCGCCACCGAGATCACCCCCGGCGAGGGCGAGAAGGAGCGCGACGGAGAAGTGCGGCTGCCGTTCACCGTGGCGATGGAGGTACCGGGCGCCGGCCCCGTCCGGTGGAACACGCAGGCCCGGCTGCGGCAGACGGCCGGCAGGTGGACGGTGGAGTTCACGACGCCGACGGTGCACCCGAAGATGAAGTCCGGCCAGACGCTCGCCCTCAAGAGCCGCGCCACCCGGGCGAAGGTCCTCGACAGGAACGGCGACCCGTTGGAGGCCGCCTCCCTCGTCGGCACCGTCGACGAGGCCACCGGAAAGGGCACCTCCGGCCTCGAAGCCCGTTACGACGCGCGCCTCTCCGGCGGCAAGGGGCCGAAGAAGTCCCTGGTGATCGTGGACCGCGAGAGCGGCCGGGCGGTGCTGAGCCTCACCGCCGTGAAGCCCGCCAAGGGCCGGCCCGTGCGGACCACCGTCGACCCCCGCGTGCAGCGGGCGGCCGCCGAGGCGCTGTCGGGGGTGCGGAAGAAGGCGGCGATCGTCGCCGTCGACCCGCGCAACGGCCACATCCTGGCCGCCGCCAACAAGCCCGGCGGGCTGAACCGCGCGCTGGCGGGACGCTATCCGCCCGGTTCCACCTTCAAGGTCGTCACGGCGGCGGCGCTGCTGAGGTCGGGCATGCGTCCCTCGGATCCCGCGGACTGCCCCAAGTACGCCCGCGTCGACGGCCAACGCTTCGAGAACCAGGACCTGTTCACGCTCCCCGACGGCGCCACGTTCCAGGACGCCTTCGCCCGGTCCTGCAACACCTTCTTCGTCGACTCCCGCGACAAGCTCTCCGCCACATCGCTCCGCGACACCGCGCGGGCGTTCGGCATCGGCGGCAGCTGGGACGCGGGCGTGACGACGTACGACGGCAGCGTCCCCGCCGATACGAGTGACAACGACAAGGCCGCCGCGGCCATCGGCCAGGCCCGCGTCCAGGCGTCACCGCTGGTCATGGCGTCCATCGCGGCCACTGTCAAGAACGGGTCCTTCGAACAGCCGGTGCTGGTGCCGGACGCGGTGAAGAAGAAGTACCGGGCGCCGGAGAAGCTCGAAGCGGAAGTGGTCGGCGACCTCCGCAAGATGATGCGCGCCACGGTCACCGCCGGCTCGGGACACGCACTGAAAGACCTGCCGGGCGAACCGCACGCCAAGACCGGCACCGCGGAGTTCGGTACGGCCGACCCGCCGCACACCCACGCCTGGATGATCGGCTACCAGGGCGGCTCCGACCTGGCCTGGGCGGTCTTCCTGGAGGACGGCGGTTCCGGCGGTGCGGACGCCGGCCCGGTCGCGGCGCGCTTCCTGAAGAACATCGACTGATTCGCACACCCCGCTGCCCGCAGAGGGCTGCCCACAGGAGGCTGCCCGCAGGGGGCTGTCCACAGAAGAGAGAAGGAACGTGGAAACCACCAGAGCGCATCCGTCCCGTCGTACGGTGCTGGCCCTCGGCGCCGGCACGGCCCTGGCCGCCGCCCTGCCCGCCGGCGGCACGGCGTACGCCACCGTCCCTCGCGCCGACGGCGTCACCGAGCAGTTTCGGGCGCTGGAGAGGCAGTACGAGGCCCGGCTCGGGGTGTTCGCCCGCAACATGGCCACCGGCCGGACGGTGCGGTACCGCGCGGCGGAACGCTTCCCGATGTGTTCGGTCTTCAAGGGACTCGCCGCGGCCGCCGTCCTGCGGGACCTCGACCGCGACGGCGAGTTCCTCGCCCGGCGCATCCACTACACGCGGGCCGATGTCGAGAAGGCGGGGCACACGCCCGTCACCGGCAAGCCCGAGAACCTCGCGCACGGCATGACGGTCGAGGCGCTGTGCGCCGCCACGGTCGGCGAGAGCGACAACGCCGCCGCGAACCTGCTCCTGCGCGAGCTGGGCGGCCCGACGGCCATCACCCGGTTCTGCCGCTCGGTCGGGGACGGCACCACCCGGCTGGACCGGTGGGAGCCCGAGCTGAACTCCGCCGAGCCCTGGCGGCGGACCGACACCACCAGCCCGCAGGCCGTCGGGACGACCTACGCCCGCCTCCTCCTCGGGCGCGTGCTCACCGCGCCGGACCGCGAGCGGCTCACCGGCTGGCTGGTCGCCAACACGACCAACACCGAGCGCTTCCGCGCGGGCCTCCCGGCCGACTGGGTCCTGGCGGACAAGACCGGCGGCGGCTCGGACTACGGCGTCGCCAACGACGTGGGTGTCGTGTGGCCTCCGCACGGCGCACCGCTCGCCCTGTCCGTGCTCTCCACCACGTACGACCCCGCGGGCCCGGCGAAGAACCCGCTGGTCGCCAAGGTCGCGGAGCTGGTGGCGGCGCGGCTCGCCTGAGGCCCGCCCTGCGCCGGCCCCCGCCGGCTCCTGACGTTGCGTCAGCAGAGGCCGGAGGGGGCCGGGTGCGTCAGGAGACGTCGGCCGCGTCGAGCCGGTACAGCGTCTGGCTGTTGCTGTTGTTGTTGGCGCTTTCGCTGCTGCCGGAGCTCTTGCCGCCGTACGCCGACGCCTTCACCGCCGTGCCGTGCTTCTCGACCCACGCGTTGACCTCGGTGGAGAGGCTGTTGCCGCCGCCGGGGCCGCCGCCCGTACCGCCGCCGACCAGCACGTAGTGCAGCTTGCCGGCCTTGACGAGGGACTTCAGCGTGGCCACGGTCATCGCCCGGTCCGAGCCGGTGAAGCCCCACATGGAGAGCACGGGCTGCTTGCTGCTGAGGATCATCGACGCGGCGCTCTGGGAGTTGGAGACGGCCGCCAGCCAGGTGGCGCCGTCCCGGTGCCGCTCCAGGTAGGAGAGCATCTCGCGGTCCGCGCCGCCCATGCCGCCGGGGCCGCCGCGCATGCCGCCGCGGCGCGCGGAATCACCCGAAGTACCGCCCTGTTCCAGGGACTTGCCGTCGGATCGGGACGAACCCTGGCCACCGGTCGGCGGCGTCATGGCCCCGTCCTCGGAGCCACCGGGCATACGGCCCTGGGCGCCCCCGGGCATGCCGCCCTCCGCGCCACCGGGCAGCCGGCCCTTCATGCCCGAGGGGGGACCACCACGGCCACCCGGTCCGCCGCCCATGCCGCCGGTCGACGGGCCGGCGGTCGGGTTGACCCCGCCCATGCCGCCGCCACCGGAGGAGGTCGGCACCGAGACCGCGTACGCCGCCGGTCCGGCCAGTCCCGCCACCACGGCCACGACGAGCGACACCACGAGCAGCTTCGTACGGCGTGCCGCCCGCGCGCCGCCCGGCGTGCGGAAGACCAGGAGACCCACCAGCGCGGCGAGCGTCAGGACCACGACGACCGGCACGAGCCAGGCGTTCCAGTCCGCGGCGCGGCGCAGCAGGACCACGGCCCACGCCGCCGTCACGGCCAGCGCGGCGGGCAGCACCCAGATCCAGCGGCGGCGGTCGCGGAACGCCCGGAAGAGCAGCGCGCCGCCACCGCCGCACAGCGCCGCGATGCCGGGCGCCAGCGCCGTCGTGTAGTACGGGTGCACGGTGCCCTCGGACAGGCTGAACACCAGGAGGTGCAGGACGGTCCAGCCGCCCCACATCAGCAGCGAGGCGCGCACCGCGTCGCTGCGCGGCGCCCGGCCGCGCAGCACCAGCCCGGCGACCAGCGCGATGCCGGCGAAGGGCAGCAGCCAGGAGATCTGGCCGCCCAGCGTCTCGTTGAACATCCGGCCCCAGCCGGCGGTTCCCGCGAAGCTGCCGCCGCCTCCGCCACCGCCCCCGCCGTTGCCCTCGCCGCCGAGGACCCGGCCCAGGCCGTTGTAGCCGAGGATCAGGTCCCAGGCGGTGCCGTCCGTCGAACCGCCGATGTAGGGCCGGCTGTCCGCGGGCCAGAGCTGTACGGCAAGTGCCCACCAGCCGCTGGCGGCCACCAGGGCGACGCCGGCGAGCAGCAGGTTGCGCATCCGCTTCGCGAGGCCGAGGTTCGTGGCGTACAGGTACACCGCGGCGATGGCGGGCAGGACGATGTACGCCTGCAGCATCTTGGTGTGGAAGGCCAGGCCCAGCGCGAGCGCCGTGCCCAGCAGCGGCAGGAGCCGGCCGGTCCGGATCGCGCGCAGCGCCAGCGCCGTGCCGGTGACCATGAGGAACACCAGCAGCGGGTCGGGGTTGTTGTCCCGGGTGATGGCCACGGTGATCGGCGTGAGGGCCAGCACGAAGGCGGCGACCGCCGCCGCGCCGTGCCCGAAGACCCGCTTGACCGCGGTGTGCAGGACGGCGATCGAGCCGAGCGCAGCGCCGACCATCGGCAGCAGCATCTGCCAGGTGCCGAAGCCGAGGACCCGGCAGGACAGGCCCATGACCATCAGGGCGAACGGCGGCTTGTCGACGGTCAGGAAGTTCCCGGCGTCGAGGGAGCCGAAGAACCACGCCTGCCAGCTCCGGGTGCCGCTGTAGACGGCGGCGGAGTAGAAGCTGTTGAGGTCGCCGGCGGAGATGCCCCAGAGGTACAGGAGTGCGGCGACGGCGAGCGCGGCCCACAGGACCGGGCGTGACCAGCGCGGTTCGTCCCGGCGGCCGAGCAGCAACGCCGCGGGCCGGGACCGCGGCGGGGCCGGTGAGGAGGGCGGGGGGACGGTGGGAGCGGGCGGGGCGGTCATGGCGACGGGCTCTTCCTCGAAAGGGACGGTCAGTTGGTGGCGGCCTCGAAAGGGACGGTCAGTGGGTGGCGGCGGCTTCGGCCGGTGCGCCCGCACGAACGGCGGGCAGCTCCGCGCCCGGCAGGGTGTCGACGAAGCCGCGCAGCCAGGTGCGGAAGCCGGGGCCGAGGTCGGGCCTGGCGCAGGCCAGCTGCACGACGGTGCGCAGGTAGGAAGCGCGGTCCCCGGTGTCGTAACGGCGCCCGCGGAAGAGCACGGCGTGCACGGGGCCGCCCTGCCGGCCGTCCCGTCCGGCCAGCTCCTGGATCGCGTCGGTGAGCTGGATCTCGCCGCCGCGCCCGGGAGCCGTGCGTTCCAGGACCTCGAAGACGGCCGGGTCGAGCACGTACCGCCCGATCACCGCGTAGTTGCTGGGGGCCTCGCCGGGCGCCGGCTTCTCGACCAGCCCGGTCACCCGGAGCACGCCGTCCTCGGCCGGCTCCACCGCGGCGCAGCCGTACAGATGCGTTTCCGAGGGGTCGACCTCGGTGAGCGCCACGACGCTGCCGCCGGTCCGCGCGTGCACCTTCAGCATCTCGGTCAGCAGGGTGTCCCGCGGGTCGATCAGGTCGTCCCCGAGCAGCACGGCGAACGGCTCGTCGCCGACGTGGTCGCGCGCGCAGCGCACGGCGTGGCCCAGGCCGAGCGGAGCGCCCTGGCGGACGTGGTGCATACGGGCCAGCCGGGCGAGGCCGCGTACGGTCTCCAGCCGGTCCGCGTCCCCCTTGGCGGCCAGTACTTCTTCCAGTTCCTGGGCGCGGTCGAAGTGGTCCTCGACGGCGCGCTTGTTGCGGCCGGTGATCATCAGCACGTCGTCCAGACCCGCGTCGGCCGCCTCCTCCACGACGTACTGGATCGCCGGCTTGTCGACGACCGGCAGCATTTCCTTGGGCGTGGCCTTCGTCGCGGGCAGGAAGCGGGTGCCGAGACCGGCGGCCGGGACGACGGCCTTGCGCACGGAGGTGCGGACAGGCAGGGAGGTGCGTACGGGCATGGAAGACCTCACGGGGACGGAGAAGTGCAAGTGCCCTCACACCCTGCGCTCCTTCGATGTGGGGAGGCTTGGCCGGACCTTTGAGTGAGCTGTGCAGACGCACCCCCGCGTGACCTGCGTGAAGAGCCGGGCGAAGGGGGTTTCTGTGCCGATTTACCTCATGCATATGATGTGCAAATGCGTGGCTACAGCATCAGGACGGCGACCCCCGACGATCTCGACGGCGCCCGTGGCGTCATGCTCGACACGGTCTACCGGGACTTCGGTACGGGGTACGTGCCGCGCTGGCACCGCGACATCATCGACCTCGAAGGAGCCTACGTCGCACCCGACCGGCACACGCTGCTGGTGGCGGTCGACGAGGCGGACGGCACGGTCGTCGCGACCGGCGCGCTGGACTCCCGGGGCCCGGCGCACCCGCCGAACCCCCGCGAGATCGCCGAGCGCTTCCCCTCGGGGAAGACCGCGCAGCTGCGCCGCACCTACGTACGGCCCGAGCACCGCCGGCGCGGACTGGCCCGGCTGCTGGTCCACGAACTGCTGGACTTCGCCGCGGCCGACGGCGGCTACGACGCGGTGTACCTGCACACCGACCCGGCGGTGACCGGCGCCGAGCCGTTCTGGCGGTCGCTCTCCACCGTCGTCTGCGACGAGCGGGAGCTGCCGGACGGCGGCCAGGGGATCATCCACTTCGAGGTGGAGCTGCCGGTGCCCGTCCCCGCGCCCCGCGTCCTGGCCGGGGCGCCCCGCGCCTCTTGACCCGGGCGCCCCGCGCCTCCTGCCCCCGGCGCGTCGCGACTCCTGACCCCGGCGCCCCCCGCCTCCTGACCCCCGCGCCCCGCGCCCTGACCGGGCCGCCCGCCACGTACCCCTCGCCCCCGCAACGCAGAGAACGAGGACATGAGCCCTCTCCGTCGCCGTCGGTTCGCCGCCGCCGTGCTGCTCGCCCCCCTGCTCTCCGGCTGCTTCGCCGGCCACGACGGCGGATCGTCGTCGCCGGACGCCGCCGGCGGTGGCCGGCTCCGCGTCGCGATGGCCTTCCCGCCCGCCGAGCACTTCTCCCCGTACGGCGCCGACGCCACCCTCCTCAGCCGGCTCGGCGTCACCGAGGGCCTGACCCGGCTCGACGCCAACGGCACCGCGGTACCCGCGCTCGCCGAGTCCTGGACCCGCGAGAACGGCCACAGCTGGCTCTTCACGCTGCGCGACGCCACGTTCCAGGACGGTACCGAGGTCACCCCGAAGGCCGTCGCGGCGTCCCTCACCCACGCCGCCGCGGCGAAGCCCGTGCCCGCCGCGCTGTCCGGTGTGCGGCTGACCGCCGAGGCGGCGGGGGACCGGAAGGTCCGGATCAGCACCGCGGACCCCGACCCGGCGCTGCCCCTCCGGATGTCCAGCCCCGGCCTCGCGGTCCTCTCCGGCAAGGCGTACGAGGGCGGCAAGAAGGCGGGTGCGGGCACGAAGGACACCGTCGACCCCGTCGGCACCGCCACCGGCCCCTTCGAGCTCACCGAGGTCACCGGCACCACCCGGGCGTCCCTGGACCGCTTCGACGACTACTGGGGCGGCCGCGCCCAGGCGTCCGGCGTGGACGCGCGGTTCATCGCCGACGGCGCGGCCCGCACCAACGCGCTGCGCACCGGAGAGGTCGACATCGCCGAGGCCGTGCCGGTCTCCCAGGCGGCCTCCCTGGACGAGAAGACCGTCCACGAGACGGGCACCGCACGCACCACGAGCCTGCTGCTCAACACCCGCAAGGGCGCCTTCGCCGACGCCGGGCTGCGCGCCGCAGCGCGCAAGGCGATCGACACCTCCGCACTCGCCAAGGGCGTGTACGAGGGCCACGCCGACCCCGGCAAGGGCATCTTCGGGCCCGCCCTGACCTGGGCGGAGGACAAGCGCGAGAAGCCGGCCGGCCGGGCGGAGGCGGCGGCACCGAACGGCCGCACCCTCACCCTCGCCACGTACGACAACCGCCCCGAGCTGCCCGAGGTCGCGCAGGTGCTCCAGCAGCAGCTGGAGAAGGCGGGCTTCACGGTCGAGCTGACGGTGCGCGACTACGCGCGGCTGGAGAGCGACGCCCTGGACGGCAAGTTCGACGCGATCGTCTCGGCCCGCAACACCATGCTCGACACCGGCGACCCCGTGTCGATCCTCGCCAGCGACTACACCTGCAAGGGCAGCTACAACCTGGCGCAGCTCTGCGACAAGAAGGTCGATGCGGCCGTGACCGAGGCGGCCGGGCAGGCCGACACCGCCGAGCGGCAGGACACCACGATGGCGGCGGAGGCCGCGGTCCTCGGTACGGACGCGGTGGTGCCGCTGGTCCACCAGCGGATCATCACCGGGGTCGGCACCTCCGTGCAGGGCGTCACCTACGACCCGTACGAGCGCGCCCTCCTCGGCACCGGAACGCGACGCTGAGCGGCGGGCAGGACAGCGGCATGCGGGACGGCGGGACCGAAGTGACCGGCGACGCGACCGGGGTGACCGGCGGCGGTGACCGTACCGGTCCGGTGGCGCGCATCCGTACGGCCGCCGGGGCGCTCGGCAGCGGGCGTGGCCCGGCGCTGCTCTGGCGACTCGTCCTCGCCGCGGTCCTGCTCTGCGGCATCGGGCTGCTGCCGTGGCTGTCCCGCACCGACCCGGCGCTGACCGTGCTCAAGGCGCGCTCGGCCGACCGCGACCCCACCCCCGACGTGCTGCGCGCCATCCGGGACGAGCTGGGACTCGACGCCGGGTCGCTGCACCTCCTCGGCCGGTGGCTCGGCCGGCTGGTCCTGCACGGCGACGCGGGGCACTCCTGGATCTCCGGCGCCGAGGTCACCCCGTCCGTCGCCCAGGCGCTCGGCGCCTCCCTGCTGCTCATGGCCGGGGCTCTCGTGGTCGCCCTGCTCACGGCGGGGGCGGTGTGCGCCCGTACCCTCCGGCTCGGCGCGGCGCGCCGGCTGGGCGGTCGCCGGTCCAGGGGCGGTGGAACGGCGATGCTGGCCGCGCTGCCGGAGTTCCTGACCGGGTCGATGCTGGCCACGGTGGTCGGCGTACAGCTCGGTTGGCTGCCCGCGCTCGGCTGGTACGGGCCGCGGTGGATGGTGCTGCCCGCGCTCGCGCTGGGGCTGCCGGCAGGCGGCCTGCTCGGCCGGGTGCTGGACGACCTGCTGCCCGGCGCGTTCGCCGAGCCCTGGGCGCTGGCCGCCACCGCACGCGGTCTGCCCGCCCGGCGGATCGCCCGGCAGGCCCTGCGCCGCTGCGTCCCCGGTCTGCTGCCGAACCTCGGGCTGTTCGTGGTCGGGCTGACCGGCGGTGCGGTCGCGGTGGAGCAGATCTTCGACATTCCCGGGCTCGGCCGGCTCACCCTCCAGGCCGCCACGGCCCAGGACCTGCCCGTCCTCCAGGCCGGCACGCTGGCCCTCGTCCTGCTCGCGGCGGTCTCGGGAGTGGTCACGCGCGGGGCCGCCCGGCTGCTGCTCGGCCCCGCGCTGCGCGACGGCGCGCTGCCGACGCTCCACCGGCCCGTCGCGCCCGCCCGCCGGACCCTGCCGGTCCTCTACGGAGTGGTGCTGCTGGGCGTGGTCGCGGCCGGGCTGCCCCGCGACCCGCTCGCGCTGGACACCACCGCCAAGCTCCAGGCGCCCTCCGGAACCCACCCCTTCGGCACCGACTCGCTCGGCCGGGACATGCTGGCGCGGGTCGCCCACGGTGCGCTCGACACCCTGACGCTCGCCCTCGCGCTGAGCGCCGCGGCCCTCGTGCTCGGCGTCCTGCTGGGCCTGCTGCCGCGGTTCTCCGGCCCGCTGGTCGACACCGTCAACGCCGTACCGCCCGTCCTCGCCGGCCTGCTCGTCGCGGGCGTCGCGGGCAGCGGCCCGGCGACGCCCGCGCTCGCCGTGGCCGCCGTCGCGTGGGCGCCGCTGGCCGCGCACACCACCGCACTGCTCCAGCAGGAACGGGCCACCACCCATCTCGCCTCGACCCGCGCGCTGGGCGCGGGCCGCTGGTACCTGCTCCGGCACCAGCTGCTGCCGGCCGTACTGCCGCCGGTCACCCGGCACGCGCTCGTCCGGCTGCCCGGGATCGCCCTCGCCCTCGCCGCGCTCGGCTTCCTGGGCCTGGGCGCCCAGCCGCCGTCGCCCGAGTGGGGGCTGCTGCTCGCCGAGAACCAGCCGTATGTGGAACGCGCTCCCTGGACGGTGCTCGCGCCCGCCGCCGTCCTCGCCGTGCTCGGCGCCCTCGCGGTGACGGCGGCGGGCGCGTTCCGGGGCCGCCGTCGCAAGGGCGCGCCCGCACCCGGCGGCCCGGACGGCGGCGCCGGCCCGCGGAACCCGCTTCCGGATACCAGCCCGGACGTTCAACAGGCGCATAGCGTACGGGAGTTGGTGTGAACGACGTCCGCCCCGGGGTCCGGCTCCCGCGCCGGACGCGACTCCGGGCGCCCGGCTCCCTCCACCACACCTGGCGGGCCCTCTCGCCGCTCCTCCGCCTGCTGATCCTCACCCAGCTCGCGTTCAACATCGGCTTCTTCGCCGTCCTGCCGTTCCTCGCCGAACACCTCGGTACGGGCATCGGCCTGGCCGGCTGGCTGGTGGGACTGGTGCTGGGCCTGCGGACCTTCAGCCAGCAGGGGCTGTTCGTCGTGGGCGGGGCGCTGGCCGACCGGTACGGCGTACGCCCCGTCGTCCTGGCCGGCTGCGTGCTGCGCATCGCGGGCTTCGCGTGGCTGGGGTACGCCGAACGCCCCTGGGCCGTCATCGGCGCCGTGCTGCTCATCGGCTTCGCCGCCGCGCTGTTCTCGCCCGCCGTGGAGTCCGAGGTCGCCCGGCAGGCCGTGGCCTGGGAGGACGCGGGCAACGGGCCCCGCACCCGCGTCCTGGCGCTGCTCACCGTGGCCGGCCAGGCCGGTGCGTTCCTCGGTCCGCTCCTCGGCTCCCTCCTGCTGGCCGTGGACTTCCGTACGGCCTGCCTCGCCGGAGCCGGCGTCTTCGTCCTGGTACTGGCCGGCCACGCCCGGCTGCTGCCCCAGCACATCCCCGGCCGGGTCCGGGCGCGCGGCAGGGGAGGTGTACGCAAGGCCCTGCGCAACGGCCGTTTCCTCGCGCTCTGCGTGGCCTACGGCGCCTACCTGCTCGCCTACAACCAGCTCTACCTGGCGCTGCCCGAGGAGGTGGCCCGCGCCACCGGCTCGCAGGCCCCGCTCGCCTGGCTGTTCGCGCTGTCCTCGCTGCTGGTCGTGACGGCCCAGCTGCCGGTCACCCGGTGGGCGGCCGACCGCCTGGACCTGCGCCGCTCCATGACGGTCGGTCTGTTGCTCATCGCGGCCGGGTTCGGTGCCGTGGCGCTGGCCCGTCCGGCCGGCCGGACGGGCGTGACGGGCCTGCTGCCCGCCGCCGTGTTCGTCGTCCTGCTCACCCTCGGCCAGATGCTGGTCGCCCCCGCCGCCCGCGCCTGGGTCCCCGACCTCGCCGAGGACGGCCGCCTCGGCCTCTACACCGGCGCGATGTCCTCCGTCTCCGGCCTCCTGGTGCTGGCCGGCAGCTCCGCCACCGGCTCCCTCCTCAACACGGCGCTGCCGCCGGTCGTGCCCTGGCTCGCCCTCGCCGCGGTACCGGCCCTGGCCGTCCTTCTGCTGCCCCGCCGCCCGCCTGGTCCGCCCGCCTAGTCCGCGCGGCTGAGCAGGCGCAGGAAGGCGCGGAAGGCCGCCGGCATGTCGACGGCTCCGGGGTCCAGCAGCCATTGGTACTGGAGGCCGTCCATGGCGGCGATGAGCAGCGGGGCCGCTTCCTCGGGGGTGAGGCCGCCGGGGAGGCGGTCGCCGAACTCCGCGCGGAGCGAGGCGGTGGCGGCCTCGCGCACCGACGTGTAGCGGTGGGTGAAGAACTCGCGCGCCGGATGGTCCTCGGTGACGCTCTCGCCGAGCAGGGCCGAGAACGTCTGGACGACGCCGGGCCGCGTCGCGTTGTAGTCGACGAGCGAGGCGTACAGCTCCAGCGGCCAGGGCTCCCCGCGCTCCCGGGTGCCGCCGCCGGTGTCCCAGGCGTCCCGGGCCTCCAGTACGGCGATGAGCAGCGCCTCCTTCGTCGGGAAGTGGTGCAGCAGCCCTTGCTGGGTGATCCCGACCCGTTCGGCGACGGCGCTCAGCGAGGCGCCCCGGTAACCGCGCTCGGCGATCACCTCCAGCGCGGCCCGCAGGATCTCGGCACGCCGGTCCTCACCGCGCACGGCCCGGCCCCGGCGCGCCGCCGGCCCGCTCGCCGGGGGGCGCGGGTGCACGGCAGGGCGTTCATTCGCTGACACGGGCCGAGCGTAATCGACGGAGCCGCCGGGAACCCGGAAAAGTAACGAGAAGGTGACAACGCCTACCGGCTCACAGGTGGCTGCGCCACGATGCTGCGGACCGCACGCAGCGCCTCGGCAAGGAGTCCCGCATGACGCCCGCGCACGACACCACCGCGTACGACGCCCTCGTCGAGGACGCGCTCGGCAAGCTCGACCTCGACGCCAAGACGAGGCTGCTGGCCGGCCGGAACATGTGGGCATTGCCCGTACTGCCCGAGATCGGCCTGCGGTCGCTGGTCATGTCCGACGGCCCGATCGGGGTGCGCGGCGTCCGCTGGACCGCCGACGACCCCTCCGTAGCGCTGCCCAGCCCCACCGCGCTGGCCGCGACCTGGGACCCGGAGCTGGCCCGCCGGGCCGGGCACCTGCTCGCGCAGGAGGCCCGCCGCAAGGGCGTGCACGTGCTCCTCGCGCCCACCGTCAACCTGCACCGTTCCCCGCTCGGCGGCCGCCACTTCGAGTGCTACTCCGAGGACCCGTACCTCACCGGCGAGATCGGCACCGGCTACGTCACCGGCGTGCAGGAAGGCGGCGTCGGCACCACCGTCAAACACTTCGTCGCCAACGACGCCGAGACCGAGCGCTTCACCGTGAACAACACCGTCGCGCCGCGGCCGCTGCGCGAGCTCTACCTCGCGCCGTTCGAGACCATCGTCAAGAACGCCCACCCCTGGGGCATCATGGCCGCCTACAACTCGGTCAACGGCCCCACCATGACCGAGCACCACCACCTCCAGAACGAGGTGCTGCGCGGCGAGTGGGGCTTCGACGGCTTCCTCGTCTCCGACTGGATGGCAGCCCGCTCCACCAAGGGCGCGATCGAAGGCGGCCTGGACGTCGCCATGCCCGGACCGCGCACCGTCTACGGCGCCGCGCTGGCCGCCGCCGTCCGCGCGGGCGAGGTCGACGAGGCGCTGGTCGACGACGCCGTACGCCGCGTGCTGCGGCTCGCCGCGCGGGTCGGCGTCCTGGACGGCGCACCGCCCGCCGTCGCCCCCGCCGCGCTCCCGGCCCCGGTCGACGGCGCGGCGCTGGCCCGCGAGATCGCCCGCCGCGCGTTCGTCCTCGTACGCAACGCGCACCACACCCTGCCCCTCAGGCACGCGCGGCCCGGCACCGTCGCCCTCATCGGCGCGGCGGCCCGCGACGCCCGCGTGCTCGGCGGCGGCTCGGCGCAGGTCTTCCCCGACCACATCGTCTCCCCGCTCGACGGGTTGCGCGCCGCGCTCCCCGAGGGAAGCCTCACCTACTCCGTCGGTGCCCACCCCAGCGACGAACTGGCCGCCGCCGGGCAGGGCTTCACCCTGCGCGCCGTGTGCCGCGACCGGTCCGGGCAGGTGCTGGGGGAGACCACGCTGCCCAACGGCGCGGTCCAGTGGCACGGCGACGACCTGCCGGCCGGCGTCACCCACGAAGCGCTGCACACCGTCGAGATCACCGGCACCTTCACCCCGCGTGAGAGCGGCACGCACCTCTTCGGCACCAAGGGGCTGGGCGGCTTCCGGCTCACCGTCGGCGACCGCGTGCTGCACGACGGCACCGAGGCCCCCGACCACGCGGACCCGTTCGAGGCGTTCTTCGGCGCGCCCGTGGTACGCGGCCAGGTGGAGCTCACCGCAGGCGAGCAGGTCGAGGTCGCCCTCCTGCACACCGTGCCCGACCTGCCGGACGCGCCGATCCAGGCCGTCGGGTTCGCGCTCGCCCACCGCGAGCCCCGGCGCGCTGCCGAGGAGCTCATCGAGGAGGCGGTGGCCGCGGCGCGCGCCGCCGACACCGCGGTCGTGGTGGTCGCCACCACCGAGCGGGTGGAGAGCGAGGGCTTCGACCGCACCGACCTCCGACTGCCCGGCCGCCAGGACGAGCTGGTCGAGCGGGTGGCCGCCGCCAACCCCCGTACCGTCGTGGTGGTCAACTCCGGCTCGCCGGTGGAGCTGCCCTGGCGGAACGACGTGGCCGCCGTACTGCTCAGTTGGTTCCCCGGTCAGGAGGCCGGCGCGGCCCTCGCGGACGTCCTCCTCGGCGCGGTGGAGCCCGGCGGGCGGCTGCCCACCACCTGGCCGGCCCGCCTCGCCGACGCGCCGGTCACCCGCGTGACCCCCGACAGCGGTGAACTCCCTTATGAGGAGGGCGTGTTCATCGGTTACCGGGCGTGGCAGCGGGCGGGCGCCGAGCCCGCGTACTGCTTCGGGCACGGCCTGGGGTACACCGACTGGGAGTACGAAACGGCCACGTACACCCCCGCCGACGACGGCGACGCGCTGGGCACGGTCACCGTGCGGGTGCGCAACACCGGCGACCGTGCGGGCCGCGAGGTGGTGCAGGTCTACCTCGCCGTCCCGGACGGTGACGCCGTCGAGCGGCCGGCCCGCCGCCTCGCGGGCTTCGCCACCGTCTCGGCGGCGCCCGGGGAGACCGCCGAGGCCGTCGTCGCCCTGCCCCGCCGGGCGGCCGAGATCTGGGACGAGCAGGCGCCCGGCTGGCGGCTGGTCCCCGGCACGTACACCGCCGAGTCCGGCCGCTCCCTCGCCGACATCCGCCTGCGGAGCCGTGTACCGGCCGAAAGCTGAGCCGCCGCCCGCCGCCCGCTGCCCCGCCGCCCGTCGAGGCGGCGGGCCACGCTCCCCGCCCCGCCGATTACATTGGCCTCGGCACCGCATTCGATCTTCGCAAGCCCGCCGAGGAGTACCCGTTGAACCCCAGCGCACCGGCCCCGGACAGCTACTTCGAGCGCATCGACGAGCACCGCTACAAGCCCACCCCGCACGTCGGCGGCGCATGGGACCCGGACGAGCAGCACTTCAGCCCGCTCGGCGGCCTGGTCGTGCACGCCATCGACCGGTACCTGGCCGGGCGCCCCGACACGGGCATGGTGCTCGGCCGGATCAGCTTCGACATCCTCGGGCGGCTCGCCACCGACGAGTGCGAGATCCGGGTGGAGACCGTCCGGCCCGGCCGCACCATCGAACTGGTCGAGGCCACCGTCCTGATAGCCGGCCGCCCGGTGGTCCGCGCCCGCGCCTGGCTGCTGACCTCCCTGGACACCGACGCCGTCGCGGGCGGTGGCGCCGACCGGCTCACCCCGCCCGAGGAGCTGGAGTCCTGGCACATGGCCGACGTGTGGCCCGGCGGCTACATCGGCACCCTGGACGTACGGCCGGTCGCCCCGCCGCAACCCGGCCGTACGACCGCCTGGATCGGCACCGGCGTGGACCTCGTCGCCGGTGAGCAGGCCGGTCCGCTGGCGTCGTTCGTCACGCTGGTCGACACCGCCAACGGCATCGCCGTCCGGCAGTCGCCCGCCGAGTGGATGTTCCCCAACGTCGACCTGACCATCCACCTGCACCGGCAGCCCCGGGGCCGCTGGACCGGCCTGGACACCACCGTCGTCTTCGGACCCACCGGCCAGGGCATCACCAGCACCGTGCTGCACGACACGGCAGGCCCCGTCGGACACGCGCAGCAGATCCTCACCGTCCGGCCGCAGCCCACGGCCGACCGACCGGATGGACGACCGTAGCGACGACCGCATGAACGAGCGCATCGGCGCGGAAGCCGTCCCGCCCCCGCACGTCGCGGACGCCGCTTCCGCCGGGCGGGCCGGCTGAGGACTTCGCCGGGCGGGCCGGCTGACGGCGGGCGGGACGCGGGCGGCGGTGGGTTCAGTCCGTCGGTGTGCCCACCCGGAGGCGGTTGCCGTCGCGGGAGTCCTTGGTCTTCGGGCGGGCGCGGAGGTGGGCGCGCTCGCCCTGTTTCCCGAACAGGCTGAGGATCTCGACGGGTTCGTCGTCGGCGGCACCGAACCAGTGCGGGACGCGGGTATCGAACTCGGCCGCCTCGCCGGGCGCCATCACCAGGTCGTGTTCGCCGAGGACGACCCGCAGCCGGCCGTTGAGGACGTAGAGCCACTCGTAGCCCTCGTGGGTCTGCGGGTCGGGCTCCCGGCGCGTGCCGTCGGCCGGGATGACGAGCTTGTACGCCTGGATGCCGCCGGCGCGGCGGGTCAGCGGCAGCATGGTCATGCCGTGCCGGGTGACCGGGCGGAGGTGGACGCGCGGATCGCCGGTGGGCGGCGCGTCCACGAGCTCGTCGAGCGTGACGCCGTGTGCCTTGGCCAGGGGGAGCAGCAACTCCAGGTTGGGGCGGCGGTCACCGGACTCCAGCCGGGAGAGGGTGCTCACCGAGATGCCGGTCGCCGCCGACAGCTCGGCCAGCGTGATCTCGCGCTGGGTGCGGAGCGCACGGAGCCGGGGGCCGACCGCCTCCAGCGCTTGGTCGAGGTCGTTGTCCATATCCGCAAGCTTGCCATACCGGCAAAGAAGTTTGCGGTTATGGCCCATGAATCCGCATGGTCGTCGTGAAGGAGGTGGTCACGGTGGCCGAGGAACTGAGGAACGACTGCGACGTGGTGGTGGTCGGCGGTGGCGCCGCGGGGCTGAACGGGGCGCTGATGCTGGCCAGGGCGCGCCGGTCGGTGGTGGTGATCGACGCGGGCGCGCCGCGCAACGCGCCGGCGGACGGCGTGCACGGCCTGCTGGGCAGGGAGGGGATGGCGCCGGCCGAGCTGCTGGAGCGCGGCCGGGCGGAGGTCCGCGCGTACGGCGGGCAGGTGGTGACCGGCGAGGTCGCGGCGGCGGCCCGGGACGCGGCGGGGTTCACCGTGACGCTGGCAGACGGGCGTACGGTCCGCGCGCGCCGGCTGCTGGTGACCGCCGGGGTGGTGGACGAGCTGCCGGACGTGCCGGGGCTCGCGGAGCGGTGGGGCCGGGACGTGCTGCACTGCCCGTACTGCCACGGCTGGGAGGTCCGCGACCGGCCCGTCGGCGTCCTGGCCGTCGGGCCGCTCTCGGTGCACCAGGCGCTGATGTTCCGGCAGTGGAGCGACGACATCACGTTCTTCACCCACACCGCCGCACGGCCGACCGACGAGGAGGCCGAGCAGCTGGCGGCGCGCGGGATCCGGGTGGTGGACGGCGAGGTGGCGGCCCTGGAGACGGCCGGTGACCGGCTGGCCGGGGTGCGGCTGAGCGACGGCACGGTGGTCGCGCGGGAGGCGCTGGCGGTCGCGCCGCGGATGGCGGTGCGCGCCGGATTCCTGGCCGGGCTCGGGCTGCGGCCGGTGGCACACCCCTCGGGAGCCGGGGAGTACCTCCCCGTGGACGCGGCCGGCCGCACCGAGGCGCCGGGAGTGTGGGCGGCGGGCAATGTCACCGAGCCGGCGTCCCAGGTGGGCGCCGCGGCCGCCGCGGGCGCCGCGGCGGCGGCTCACATCAATGGAGACCTGATCGCCGAGGAGACGCGGCGGGCGGTCGCCGCGTACCGCGCCCCGTTCTCGCCCGAGGTCGAAGCGCGCGTCTGTGAACTGGTGGCGGGCGACCGCCGTCACGGCCTGTACGACATGGAGAGGAACCGGGCATCGTGAACGAGGCTTTCGACAAGGCGTTCTGGGAGGAGCGCTACCGCGGGCAGCACGGCGCGCGCGTACCGCGGCCCAATCCCCAGCTGGTGGCGGAGGCCGCGGAGTTGGCACCCGGCAGGGCGCTGGACGCGGGTTGCGGCGAGGGGGCCGACGCGCGCTGGCTCGCCGCGCGCGGCTGGCGGGTGACGGCGGTGGACATCGCGGCCGGCGCGCTGGACCGGGCCCGGCAGCAGGCGGCGGCGGCCGGTGCCGACGTGGCGGACCGGATCGAGTGGCGGGAGGCCGACTTGACCGCCTGGGTGCCGCCCGAGGGCCACTTCGACCTGGTCTCCACCCACTACGTGCACCCGGCGGGGTCGCCGCAGGAGCTGTTCCGGCGGCTGGCCGCCGCGGTCGCGCCGGGCGGCACGCTGCTCGTCGTCGGCCACGACCCCTCGGGCCACGGCACCGACGGGACGCACGACGCGCCGGGCGAGGTGCACTTCACCGCGGAAGAAGTCGCGGCCGATCTGGACCCCGACCGCTGGGACGTCCTCGTCGCCGAGGCGCGGACCCGGCCGGCCCACGGCCACGGTGGTCACGGTGACCACGACGGTCATGGCGGCCACGGCGGCACTCTGCAGGACTCCGTGCTCCGCGCGCGCAAGCGCCCCTGACCTGCATCTGGCATCCCTGGTCACCGACCGGTTCGAGCGCAAGTGGTGCCTGGTCGCCTTCAGCATGAACACCCGGATGACCGCCACCCCGCCCGGCACCGCGCCGGGCCTCGAAGTACGGGCCCACTGATCAAGGAGGTCTACGGTCTCGAAGCGGACATCCTGCCGGCGCCCGGGGACGGCTCGCCGGTCGTGGTCCCGCGGGCCCGCTCAGGAGCGGCTGTGTGAGGTGCTCGGGGTGACGGGCGCCAGCCAGATGCCGGTGATCGCGTCGATGAGCCCGCTCGCGTACTCGGGCCAAGTGGAGGCGGTGGCCTGCGTGTTGCCGGCGAGGGCGCGTTCCCGCTCGGCGAGCATGTGCATCAGCAGGTGCCGGGCCATCTCGCCGCGCTCGATCCGTACGGGCAGCGGCAGGTCCGGCAGGCACCGGTTGAGTCCGTCGAGCGTCTGCTGGATCGTCGGCCCGAACGTCTCGTCGATCATCATCTCGCGCAGCACCGGGTCGGTCATCACCTGGGCGGCGAACCGCGCGAACCACGTAGGGCTGCCCAGCTCGGCCAGGTGGTCGGTGTTCGGGCGGACGAGGCAGGCCACCCAGTCGCGTACGTCCGCCGAGTCGCCGGTCTCCGCCAGCATCGCCTGCCGCAGCTCCTCGATCCGCCGGGCGTGCTTGCCGACGATCGCCCGCAGCAGGTCGTTCTTGGTACCGAAGTGGTAGCCGACGGCGGCGTTGTTGCCCTGCCCGGCGGCCTCGCTGACCTGGCGGTTGGAGACGGCGAACACACCGTGCTCCGCGAACATCCGCTCGGCGACGGTGAGGATCGTCTCCCTCGTCCCCTCGGCCCGCCCGGACCGGGTCGTCCTGCCGGCCATCACGTATCCCTTCCGGTTCCCGACATCCGGTCTGAGTGAACGCGTCCGGTCGGTCTGAGTCAAACGACTGAAATGAACCGGCGGCGGGTCGGCCCACGGCGCCGGACGGAAAGGCCGCCGCGCTGACCGTACTGAGAGGCGAGCGATCACCTGGGCCGGTGGGAACGGTGAAGGCCGGCGCCCCGGGGCCAAGTGATCGCCGTCATACGGGCCGCTCCGGGAACCCGCTCGACGGCACCGAAAATGTGCCGGAAATCAGAGGTGCGAAAGTTGTTTTTCGGGGTACTGGGGTGCGGCTGCCCGGACTTGGCCGACGGCGGGGCAGCGTTGGTGGATCTTTGCGTGGTTGACTGCGCTCGGTAATATTTGCCGGGCCGAAGAAGCTCGGGAAAGGTGGCTTCCGGTCGCAGCAGACCATAGCCGGGGCCACCCGGAATCGCCGTTGACCTGGAAGGACCGTGGTTTTGAGTTCCACCGAGACCGGCGTGCGGGAGCTCGTCGCCGGTGCGTTGGAGGCAGAGGCCGACGACATCGCCGACCGCTGGGTGCAGTTGCAGCTGGCGCGGACCGAGCAGGGCGCCGAGTCGAACGAGGGCGTCCTGCGGGAGGAGGCCGACGGACTCGTCGGCGCCGTCACCGCCGGCCTGCGCAGCGACGTACCCGTGGACCGGCTGGTCGCCACCCACCACGACCTGCGCCGCGCGGTGTCCGAGTTCTCCATGCGCAGGGCTCGCAAGGGCGCGGCGCCGACCGCGACGTCCATGGCGGTGCTCACCCTCAAGGAAGCGCTGCTGGCGGCCGTCCAGCGACGGACGCACGACGGCGACGAGCTGTACGCCGCCGCCCTGCTGATCAACCAGCTGCTGGACGGTGCCGGGGCGCTCTGCTTCGACACGTACGTCGAGGGCCGCGAGGAGATCATCCGGCGGCAGAGCCGGCAGCTGCTGGAGGTCTCCACGCCCGTGGTGCGCCTCTGGCGCCAAGTGCTCGCCGTCCCGCTGATCGGCACCTTGGACACCGCGCGCACCCAAGTGGTCATGGAGAACCTCCTCCAGGCCATCCAGGAGCACGAGGCACGGGTCGCGATCATCGACATCACCGGCGTCCCCACCGTGGACACCGCGGTCGCACAGCACCTCATGCACACGGTCAACGCCGTACGGCTGATGGGCGCCGACTGCGTGATCAGCGGTATCCGGCCGCCCATCGCGCAGACCATCGCCCAGCTGGGCATCGACCTGTCGACCATCCTCACCCGCGCCACCCTCGCGGACGCGCTCTCCGCGGCGATCGAACTCAGGGACTCGCCCGCCCAGGCGGCCCTGGCGGAGCGATGACCGTGCCCGCATCGACCGGAGTGCCGATCCTCCGCCTCGGCGACGTCCTGGTGACAGGGCTGCTCAACGAGCTCGACGACAAGACGGCCGTCGCCTTCGCCGACGAGCTCACCGAACGGATCTCGTCCGACGGCGCACGCGGCGTGCTGATCGACATCTCCCGTCTGGAGATCATCGACTCCTACGTGGCGCGGATGCTCATGGAACTGACCACGATGTCCCGCCTGCTCGGCGCGCGGGTCATAGTGGCCGGCATGCAGCCCCCCGTCGCCATCACCCTGGTCGAGCTCGGCCTCCAGCTGACCGGCGTGGAGACCGCGCTCAACGCCGAACAGGGCCTGACCGCCCTGGGCTGGCACCGAAGTCCCCAGGCACCCGAGGGAGTCTTGCGTGACGCCCATAGGTGAACTGCACGCGGCCATGGCCGACTTGACCGGTGACGGACCGGAAAAGCCGGAAAAGCGGGAAAAGTCGGAAGCGGGGGTCACCGGCGGCAGGGAGGCGCCGTCGATGTACCCCGTCGAGAGCGAGGAGGACCTGCTGACCGTACGGCACGCCGTGCGGGCGGCCACCATCCGCGCCGGTTTCGGCATCGTGGACCAGACGCGGGTGGTCACGGCCGCCAGCGAACTGGCCCGCAACGCCTACATCCACGGCGGGGGCGGCACCCTCACCATCGAGCACCCGGCCGGTCCCGACAGAACGGGACTGCGCCTGGTTGTACGGGACAAGGGGCCCGGCATCGCCGACCTGGAGACCGCCCTCACCGACGGCTACACCACGGGCGCCGGGCTGGGACACGGCCTGGGCGGCGCACGCCGGCTGATGGACGAGTTCGAGGTGGACACCACGGAAGGGCGTGGCACGACCGTCGTGGCCACGCGGTGGGCGAGCCGTTGACCGACCCCGTACCACCCACCCTCGCCGTCCGCATCGACCACTACAGCGCGGTGTACGTCGCGGCCCGGACCGCCCGGCAACTCGCCGAGCGGTCGGGCCTGCCGGGCGCGCTGCCCGACCAGGCCGCGGTCATCGCGTCCGAACTGGGCAGCAACCTCGCCAAACACGCCACGGACGGCGTCCTCTATCTCCAGCAACTGCCCACCGGCGGCGGCCTGGAGGTGCTGGCCGCCGACCGCGGACCCGGCATGCCCGAACTGGAACGGTGCCTCGCGGACGGCTTCAGCACCACCGGCACGCTCGGCGCCGGGCTGGGCGCGGTGCGGCGGATGGCGTCCCACTTCAGCATCCGCAGCGGGGCCGCCGACGGCACGCTGGCTTGCGCCCGGCTCCGCGCGCCGGACCAACTCGCCGCGTGCGACGAGGAGGTGGGCGCGGTGTGCCTGCCCGCCGACGGCGAGCAGGAGAGCGGCGACGCCTGCACCGTCATCGACACCGACGACTGCCGCACTGCCATGGTCGTCGACGGCCTCGGCCACGGGCCGGCCGCCGCCGAAGCCGCACAGACCGCGCTGCGCGCCTTCCGCCGGGTACCGGACGCGCCGCTGCCGGACGTCCTGACCACCGTCCACCGCGCCCTGCGGCGCACCCGCGGGGCCGCGGTGGGTCTGCTGCGCCTGTACGAGGGGCGCGGCGAATACTGTGGCGTCGGCAACATCCGCGTCCTGACGCTCGGCCCGGAGGGCGTCCACCACCGGCTCACCGGCCGCCCCGGCATCGCGGGCCTGCAACTGCCGGCCGGCGGCCGGGTCAGCGACCTCGTGCTGGGCCCCGTCGGCGTGGTGGTCCTGCACACGGACGGCATCGACCACCGCTGGAGTCAGGCGCTCCCGCGCTTCACCCGCCGGCTGCCGCCCCCGCTGCTGGCCGCCTCCCTCGCGCACGGACACCGGATCACCCGAGACGACGCGACCGTACTGGCCGCCACTCCCCGATAGAGAATGCCGTGACCCCGCAGACCTTCCACACGTTGCCGGCGCTCCGTGGTGCGGTGCGCCGGCTCGGCGACGCCCACCGGCTGCCCATCGAGACCCGGGCCCGGCTGGTGCTCGCCATATCGGCGGTCGCGCAGCAGGAGTTCCAGGCGGGCGGCTACACCGTTCTGGAGACGCTGCCCGCACGGCAGAGCAGCGAGCCGAGCCCGCTGACCGTCATCCTGCGGGCCCCGCTCAAGCGCTGCCTGCTGCCCACCTCGGGGCTGCCGCTCCCCGCGCAGGCCACCCCCGACGGTGCCGCGGTCTGGCGCGTCACCCCCGGCACCGGTGGATCCACCGACGTACCCACCGAGGGGCTCGCCCACGGCTGCGGCGCGCCGCCGGCGGGCGCCGACGACGGGCAGCAGGCCGCGAAGGCGGACGGGCACCGGCCCGCGCGCCAGGACGGCACGGGGCAGCCGCCGGCCCCCTCGGCCGAGGTCGCCGCGCTGGAGGAGGAGCTGCGTGCCGCGCTCGCCCACCTGGACGCCGTCAACGCCGAGCACCAGCGCCTGAAGCATGAGCTCGCCGAGACCAACAGCGGCGTGCTCGCGCTCTACGTCCAGCTCGAAGAGCGCGACGAGCAGCTGCGGAACGCGCACGGCGAGATCCTGCGCGAGCTGGAGGACGCCCTGCGGCCGTCGCCCATCGCCGTCGACGGCCTGGAGCTGGCGGTGCACTACGCACCGGCCGAGGCGGCCGCGCCGACCGGCGGCGACTTCTACGACTGGTTCGTGCTGCCCGACGGAACCGTGCACATCACCGTCGTGGACGCCCTCGGGCACGGCGTACGCAGTACCAAAAGCGCCCTCAACGTCACCCACGCCGTCCGCACGCTGGCCCTCGAAGGCCACCCACTGCACTTCATCGTGGAACGCGTCAACGAAGTCCTGGCACCCTTCGACCCCGACCTGATGGCGACGGTGCTGCTGGCCCGGATCGAGCCGGCCACCGGCCGGCTGCAGCTGGCCAACGGCAGCCACCCGCCGGCCCTGGTGCTGCGCGCGGACGGCACGGGGGAGTACCAGGAGGCGCGCGGACGCGGCATCGGTTTCCCCGCGCCCGGCAGCGACACGGTGCTGGACACCCGCCTTGAGGCAGGCGACCTCCTCATGCTCTACACCGACGGTCTGACCGAGAGCCGGCGCGACCCGCTGGAGGGCGAACGCCGGCTCATCGAGAGCGCCCGCAACCACCGGCACCTGCCGATCGACGAGATCCCCGGGGCCGTAGCCGAGGACATGCACCGCGTCATACTGCACTCCGACGACACGCTTGCGCTGGCCGTACGGGTGGTGCGGCCGAACTGAGCGGGCCCGGCGCAGCACGGCGAAGCCCCCGGGGCCACCGGGGGCTTCGCCGTTCCGCTAGCCCTGCGGGGCGGCCGGGGCGCTGTCGATGGCGGCCAGGGCGTCCGCCACCGTCTCGTACACCGGGCTGGTGGCACTCAGCCCCGTCAGCTCCAGGAGCCGGCTCACGGCGGGCGTCACGGCCGCGACGTAGAGGTTGCCCGACACCTGCCGCGCCTCCCGGGTCGCGCGCAGCAGGACGTTCAGCCCCATGGAGTCCATGAAGTGCAGGGCGGCCAGGTCCAGTACGAGGTGCTTGCGGCCGTGGTGGAGCTGGTTGACCAGGTGGTGGTGGAGCAGCGTCGCCGAGTCGAGGTCCAGCTCACCGCCGACGGTGACGACGGCGGTGTCGGCGCTCCGGACCTCGACCTCGACCTCGACGTTCAGTGCTTCGTTGTCGGTGGACACGAGCGCGGTACCTCCTGTGGGGATGGGTGGCCCGGGTGCCTGCCGGTCGGCTCGGCCGGGTACGCGGGCACGGGTGTGCTGACGGTTCCCTCTCACGTACTGCCCCGAATGGTGGAGTTAAACATTCGTCACACCGAGAAGATTTCGGCGCCTCATCCGTCGCACGACCTGCGGAGCGGTCCGGACCGAGGCACCTACCGCCGGCTCTCTTCCGGCCGGACCGGTGTGAGAGCTGCCACGGTGGGCACCAGCACCTCCGACGCGGAACAGCACAGTGCGGGACGGACCCGTACCATGCAACGAGTGTGCGCATGCTTTCGCCGCGCCCACAGCGGGAGACCGGTGCAGACCGGAGGAACGAGCGGGATGATCACGAGTTCGCAGGAGGCCGACGTCTCTCAGGCCAGGCGTGCCACGGCCGCCTTCCTGGCGGAGAATTGCCCATGGGTGGACCGGGACGCGGTGGTGCTCGTGGTCTCCGAACTGATCGCCAATGCCGAACAGCACGCCTCGGGCTGGTGGCGGCTGAGCGTCTCGGTGCAGGAGGGCTCCCTGGTCGTGGAGCTGCGCGACGGCAGCGAGGCCGCGCCCGTCGCCCGCCAGGGTGACCTGGGCGGAGCGGGCGGCCACGGCTGGCACATAGTCCAGCGGCTGGCCGGCGACGTGGCGATCGAGAACCGGCCGGGCGGCAAGTCGGTACGCGCCCGCTGGCAGCCGGCCGAGAACGTCCTGTGCGCCTGACCACCGGAAGCGGCTCGACGAATACCGTCGGCGCCACGCCGAGGTGTGGCCGGAGATGCTCTTCTTCGAGTCGCTCGACGACACCCGGCCGGACGAGGCCGTGCGCCCGCTGACCGAGGTGTTCCACCTCGCCTGACGCGTCGCCGGGCACGTGCGGCGGCGGCCTCAGTCGCCCGGCGCGTCCGTACTCTCCTGCGCGCGTTCCCGCTCGCGGCGGCGCTGCCGGGAGGCGCGCAGATTGGCGGCGTTGCCGCAGCCGCGCGTGGAGTGCCAGACCCCGCTGTTGTTGCGGGACCGGTCGTAGAACGCACCGCCGCACTTCTCGTTGCGGCAGATCTTCAGTCGCTGCCAGACCCCCGTGGCCTGGGCCAGCAGCGCCTCGCCCAGCACGGCGGAGGTCAGCCAGCGCCAGCCCTCGCCCTCGGGCTCGGCGGTCAGCGCCGCGTCCCCGTGCAGGCTGACCCGGAGCGGGCACGAGGTGAAGCGCACGGCGTCGGCGTCCGCCGCGCCCTGCCGGGCGGTCAGCGCCCGCCGCAGCTGTTCGCGCAGCCGCCGCAGCTCCGGCAGGTCCTCCTCCGTCAGCGTCAGCCGCACCCGGCCTCGGCCGGTGCCCTCCGCCCAGGAGCGCAGTGCCGCCGCGGCCCACTCCTGCGCCGCCGGGACCTCCGCCAGCAGGTCGGGCTGACGTGGCCGTCCGCCGGACGCGGTGTTCAGCAGGTCCTGGATCAGGCCGAGGCCGCCCGGCACGGCGGTGGGGTAGTAGCGCTCGGTGGCCGGCCATTTCATGCGCCCATGGTACGCGCACGAACTTCGGCCGGATGGGGGTGACGCGCAGCCATGACAGGAGCGTAAGCTTTTGCTCATGTCGTCCGGGGTAGGCCCGGACCGCACTGTCCACGCCCACGTCCAGGAGGACATGTGACTGCCGCGATCGAGCACCGCTTCGTCGAGGTCAACGGGGTCAAGCTGCACATCGCCGAGCAGGGGCAGGGGCCGCTGGTCGTCCTGCTGCACGGCTTTCCGGAGAGCTGGTACTCCTGGCGCCACCAGTTCGGGCCGCTGGTCGAGGCCGGCTACCGGGTCGTCGCGCCCGACCAGCGGGGGTACGCCCGCAGCGAGTCGCCCGCCGACGCCGACGCGTACAGCCTGCTGCACCTCACCGGCGACGTGATCGCCCTGATCCACGCGCTGGGCGAGGAGCGGGCCGTGGTCGTCGGGCACGACTGGGGCGCGCCGGTCGCCTGGACGGCCGCCATGCTCCGCCCGGACGTCGTACGCGCCGTCGCCGGGCTCAGCGTGCCGCCGGTCCTGCCCGCCGGGATGGCGCCGCCGTCCGTCACGCGGCAGCAGTACGGCGACCGGTACTACCAGGTCTACTTCCAGCAGCCGGGCGTCGCGGACGCCGAACTGGCCCGCGACCTGCCGTCGACCTTCCGCCGGATGCTGTTCAACGGTTCGGGCGACAACCCCACCAACGAGAAGCCGCGCCCCTGGATCGTCCCCGAGGGCGCCTCGCTGCTCGGCGCCGGCCCGGACCCCGAGCTGCCGTCCTGGCTCACCCCGGAAGACATCGACACCTTCGCCCGCGACTACGCGCTTCACGGTGACCGCGCCTTCACCGGGCCCCTCAACTGGTACCGCAACATCGAGCGCAACAACGAGCTCCTCGCGGTCTTCCGCGGCCGCGGCATCGACGTGCCGGCGCTGTACGTCACCGGCGACCGCGACATGGTCACCTCCCTGCACGGCATCGACCGGCTCATCGCCTCCCTCGACAAGGTCGCGCCGAAGCTGCACGACAAGGTGGTGCTCCCCGGCTGCGGCCACTGGACCCAGCAGGAGCGCCCCGCCGAGGTCAACGCGGCGCTGCTGGACTTCCTCGGCCACCTGCCGGCGGCGGGCTGACCCGTACGGTGACGCAACGGCCGCGCCGCGCGAAGGAGTTCGCGCGGCACGGCCGTAGCGTGTTCCGGTCCAGCGGTGTCCTCCCGTCAGAGGCTCCGTCGTCAGACCGCCGACCAACCGTCGTCCACCGGGAGGACGGCGCCGTTGATGAACGCCGCCGCGTCGGACGCGAGGAAGACGAGGGCGTCCGCCTGCTCCTCCGCGCTGCCCAGCCGGCCGATGTTCGCGCCGATCAGCTGCCCGATGAGGGCGGGGCCGTGCGCGTCGGGGGCCGCATCGACGCTGATGTTCGTGGCGGTGGGGCCGGGGGCTATGGCGTTGGCCCGTATGCCCTGCTTCCGGTACATCACGGCGAGGCTCTTCACCAGGCCGATCACGCCGTGCTTGGAGGCGGTGTAGGCCGCGCCCGCCGCGCCACCCCGCAGACCGGCCTCGGACGCGGTGAAGACGATCGACCCGCGCCCCGCGTCGAGCATGTGCGGCAGGGCGGCCCGCGTCAGCAGGAACGGCGCGGTCAGGTTGATCCGTACGACACGCTCCCACTCCGCGTCGTCGGTCTCGCCCAGCGCGGACATCCGGTCCATGATCCCGGCGTTGTTCACCAGGACGTCCAGGCCGCCGAAGGCCGCCACGGCCCGCTCGACGACCGCGTCCACCACCTGCTGGTCGCTGAGGTCGCCGGCGACGGCCAGCGCCGTACCACCGGCCTTCCCGATCTCGCGGACGACGTCCTCGGCACCCTCCCGGTTCAGGTCCGCGACCAGCACCCGGGCGCCCTCCGCCGCGAACTTCAGGGCCGCGGCCCGGCCGATGCCGGACGCGGCTCCGGTGACCACGACACCACGTCCCGACAGTCCTGTACTCGTCATGGGGTTTCCTCTCCGCCGGGGGCTCCGGCACGGTGAACGGTGGCTCCCCCGTGGGGAGTGAGGCGCAGGACGGTTCCCTCGCCGTTGGCCGAGAGCAGCAGCGAGCCGTCGGGCGCCGCGGCGAGGCCGGCGAACTGCCGTGGCGCGCCGGGCATGCCGTGCGTGAACAGCGCGGGATCGGTGCGGGGGCCGGTGCCCGGCGGCAGCCCGACCGGCAGCTCCGCGGCCTCGATCCGGTGCTCCCCGGTGGTGAGCGACACGGCCCGCAGCTGCCGCGCGCCGGTCTCCACGACGTAGAGGTCGTCCCCCAGAGCGGCCAAGCCCTGCGGCGCGTCGAGCCCGTCCGCGACGGTGACCGTACGCCCGGCCTCGATCCGCAGTACGGCCCCGCGCCGCTCATCGCTCACGTAGCAACGCCCGGCAGCGTCGTACGCCACGTCCACGGGGTGGTCGAGCCCCTCGGCGAGCACGGTGACGGTGTCGTGGTTTCCCTCGTCCCCCTCGCCGCCGCCCTCCAGAACCAGGACCCGGCCGGCGTCCGTCTCCGCGACGGCGAGCCCTCCGCCGGGCAGCACGGCGATGCCCGTCGGCCGCCGCAGCCCGGTCGCCCGGACGCGGGTGCTGCCGCGCTCGGGGTCGTACGTGGTGACCTCGCCGTACTGCGAGGTGAGGTGCAGCAGCCCGCCGTCGGCGGCGATGCCGTGCGCGAACGGCCGCAGGACGTGTGTGGTCACGTCGTCCGTGCCGTCCGCCGCGCGGTGCTCGGGCCCGGCCACGCGATAGTGGTCGGCCGCGTACACCGTGCCGACCGGGTCGACGGCCACCCCGAAGGGGCCGTCGAGGCCACGCGGCACGATCTCCCGCGTCCGGCCGTCGGGGTGCAGTTCGGTGATGCCGCCGGTGGCGAAGCTGGAGACGAACATCCGGTTCTCGGTGTCGAACGCCGCGTTGTCGAGGCCCACGAGTCCGCTGGTGACGACGGACCGGGAGCCCGTGCCGTGCAGGTCGATGCGGGTCACGATGCCGGCCCGGCCCCGGGAGAGGACCATCAGCACGCCGCCGAGGTCGAAGCGGACCGCGACCGGCTCGTGCACGTCCTCGGCGACCACCTCCGGAGTGCCGCCGTCGGGCGGTATCCGCCAGACCTGGCCGGTCACCATGTGCGGGTAGTACAGGTGCCCGTCGGGGCCCAGCTGCATCGCGTTGCCCAGGGCCAGCCCCTCGGTGAGCACCTTCGGCGGGCCACCGCTCTCCGGGAAGAGCTCCAGCAGCCGGCCGTTCATCCGCATCTCGTTCACGAAGAGCCGGTCGCCGATGCAGGTGATGCCGTTGGGCACCTGCACCTCGTCGGACACGAGGCTGTAGTCCCCCAGCGGGGAGCGGCGCCACACCCGCCCCGGTACCAGGTCGGTGATGTACATCGAGCCGTCGGCACCGAAGGCGAGATCGTCCGGTGACTGCACCGGGCCGTCCATCGGCACGATCGTCTCGACGTCCCCGGTGGCCGGGTCCACCGCGCTGATCTGCCCCGCCAGGAACTGCGCGGCGTACAGCCGTCCGTCCGGGCCGAACGCGACACCGTTGGAACCCCACAGCGGGCTGGGCAGGTTGAGCCGCCGGACGTCCCACCGCGTGCCGCCCGAGGCCGGTGCGGACGCGATCCCGCCGTACCGGCTCTGCTGACGCGCCGTCATCCTCGTGTCCCCTCCGCGGTTCCGTCCGGCCCGGCGTCGACGAGGACCTCGTCCAGGCCGCCGTTGGCGCGCCACTCCCTGAGCAGCGAGTGGAAGGCGACCGGCCCGTCCCCGTAGGACTCGCTGCGCTTCCTTGGCATGCCTTCGTTGTTGTAGTAGCCGGGGGTGCACTCGGCCTGGAACGCGTACAGGTCGGGCGCCTTCGCGCGGATCGTCGCGACCCACGCGGCCTCGGCCTCGACGGTGGGCTCCACGTACCGGGCCCGCCGTGCGCGTGCCGCGGCGACGACCTCGGCGACGTGGGTCGCCTGCTCGTCGAGGATGTGCACGTAGTTCACGGAGCTGGCGTTCTGCAGCGGGCCGAGCTGGAAGAGGTTGGGGAAGCCGTGGCTGTAGAAGCCGTGCAGCGTGCGCGGCCCTTCCCGCCACGCCTCGGGCAGGGCGATGCCCCCTCTGCCGTGCACCGGCAGCCGACCGGAGGTGATGCCGGAGACGCCGACCTGGAAGCCGGTGCCGAAGATGATGCAGTCGACCTCGTACGAGACCCCGCCGACCACGACGGCATTCTCGGTGATCCGCTCCACGCCGTGGCTGTCGGCGGTGTCCACCAGGGTGACGTTGGGCCGGTTGAAGGTCTGCAGGTAACTGTCGCTGAACGTGGGCCGCTTGCACATGTAGCGGTACCACGGCTTGAGCAGTTCGGCCGTCCTCGGGTCCGTGACGACCTCGTCGACCCGCGCCCGGATCTCGTTCATCTTCTGGTGGTCGGCGAGTTCGTAGGCGCGCTCCCGCTCCTCGGGCGGCACGTCCCGGTAGCTGTCGCTCGGGATGAGTTTCTGCTGCAGACGGGCGCTGCTGGTCCAGCCGTCGTCGATCAGGTCCTCCTCGACCCGGCCGCCGGTGACGAGGGCGAGGAAGTTGTCCCTGCGCCGCCGCGTCCAGCCGGGGGAGAGGGCGGCGGCCCACTCGGGGTCGGTGGGGCGGTTGCCGCGGACGTCCACCGAGGAGGGCGTCCGCTGGAACACGTACAGCCGCTCCGCGTCCGCGCCGAGGTGGGGCACGCACTGGATGGCGGTGGCGCCCGTGCCGATCAGGGCGACCCGCTTGTCGGCGAGCTTGTGCAGGCCGCCGTCGGCGTCGCCGCCGGTGTAGCTGTAGTCCCAGCGGCTGGTGTGGAAGGTATGCCCCCGGAAGGTCTCGATCCCGGGGATGCCCGGCAGCTTCGCCTCGCTCAGCGTGCCGCTGGCCGTGATCACGTACCGGGCCCTGATCAGGTCGTCCCGGTCGGTGCTCACCAGCCACTCGGCCGCCTCGTCGGCCCACCGCAACCCGGTCACCTGCGTCTGGAAGACCGCGTCGCGGTAGAGGTCGAAGGTCCGCCCGATGGCCCGCGCGTGCTGCCGTATCTCCTCGCCCGGCGCGTACTTCCACTTCGGGACGTAGCCGACCTCTTCCAGCAGCGGCAGGTAGATGTACGACTCGATGTCGCAGTGGATGCCGGGGTACCGGTTCCAGTACCAGGTGCCGCCGAAGTCGCCGCCCTTCTCGACCACCCGGATCGACTCCACGCCCGCCTGGCGCAGTCGCGCGCCCGCGAGGAGACCGCCGAACCCGCCGCCGAGGACGAGCACCTCGACCCTGTCGCGCAGCGGTGCGCGGTCCGGCGCCGGCTCGGCGTACGGGTCCTCGTCGTAATACCCGAACCGGCCGGTGACGGGCTGGTACTGGCGGCCGCCCTCCGGCCGGATCCGGCGCTCCCGCTCGGCCCGGTAGCGCGCCTTGAGGGCGTCGAGGTCGAGCTCCGGTTCCCCGGCGTCGGCGGAAGCGGGCTCGGACGGGGTGTGGGGGTAGGGCATCGGCGGTCCTGTTCCTCTCTGTAGCGGTGCTGCGGTACGGCGCGGTACGGGATGTCGGCGCCGTAGCGGTGCTGCGGTACGGGTCTGTCAGCCGTGCCGCGGTGCGGAGGCGAGGTGCCCGGGCGCGGTCCCGGTGGCCGGGCCGGCGGCAGCGGCGCGCGGCCCGGCCGGTATGGCGGTCGCGATCGCGACGGCGACCAGCGCGATTCCGCAGCCGACGAGCAGGGCGGTGCGGAAACCGCTCTCGGAGGTGAAGGTGTGGCCGCCCGCCGTGGTGGACAGCTGCGCGAGGATCACCCCGATCACGGCGGCGCCGATCGAGGTGCCCAGCGAGCGCATCAGCGTGTTGAAGCCGTTGGCCGCGGCGGTCTCGGACTGCGGGACCGCGCTCATGATGAGCGCCGGCATGGCGCCGTAGGCGAGGCCCACACCGCTGTTGATCACGATGGCGAAGAGCATCATGCCCCAGGCGGTGCCCAGCAGCGCCATGGACAGCCCGTAGCCGGCGGCGATCACCAGGGCGCCGCAGACCAGGGTGGTCTTCGGGCCGCGCGCGTCGGTGAGTTTCCCGCCGAGCGGGGAGACCAGCATCATCATGATGCCGCCGGGCGCCATCCACAGGCCCGCCGCGAGCATCGACTGCCCCAGGCCGTGGCCGGTGGCCGGAGGAGGCGAGCGCGCACACCACCGAACCGGCCACCAGCGGCACCGCGCACACGAGCAGCATGCGGCGCTTGCCCACCAGATCCCCGAGACGGCCGAAGACCGGGACGCACACGGCGCCCACCACCAGCGTGGCGGTGATCACCCAGGCGGCGTTGGAGGCGCTGGTGTGCAGGATCGTCGGCAGTTCGGCGAGGAGGGGGGTGACCAGGGTCTGCGTGGTCGCCGCCGTGATGCCGGCGACCGCCAGCGTGGCGACCACGCCGTGCGGGCGGGGTGTCGAGCGAGGGGCGTCCATCGCGGGGACTCCTGACTGTGTTCGCGGCACCACGACTGTGCTCGCAGCGATGTGCATCGTACACGTCACATGTATGGGGCACATTGTGTGCGTGATGCACCCTCGTGAGAGAATGGCGGCAAGGAGCCACCTACAGGCGCGATGCGTCGGCGGCGCGGCAGGAGCAGGAAGCAGGAGGCGGCGGGACGCATGGTCAGGCCGACGCACGAGGTCGAGTACGAGCAGATGCTGCTCAGCCGCCACACCTTCTTGAACAAGCGGGGCGGGCGGCACAAGGACGGTGCGCTGGAGCGCAGCGCCTACATCCTCCTCAGCCGCATCCGCATGCAGGGGCCCATGTCGATCGGCGAGCTGAGCGACGCCTTCGGCCTCGACGCCTCCACCCTCAACCGGCAGACCGCCGCCGCGATGCGCGCCGGACTCGTCGAACGCATCCCCGACCCCGCCGGGGGCATGGCCCGCAAGTTCCAGCTCACGGACAAGGGCGCGCTGATGCTCGACGAGGAGCGCGAGGACCTGGTCCGCATACTCGACGACATCATGGTGGACTGGCCGGAGGCGGACATCGCGGCCTTCGCCGCCTACCTGCGGCGCTTCAACACCGACATCGAGCGCATCGGCGGCCGCCCCTGGCCGCGCCCCTGACATCACGTCAGAATGGCGCCCGGAATCGGCACTTGACGAGGGGGCCGGCCCGGCCGTTCACCGCGCGCTCACCCGGTGATCGGACGGCGTACCGCGCCCCGCCACGCCGCGGACACCGCCACGCCACAGGCTCTTCAGGTCATCCGCCCCCCACTGAGGAGCGCCCGTATGCGCAGATCCCCGCTGGCCCGACCGCTCACCCTGTTACTGGGCACGACCCTCGTCGCCCTCGCCGCGGCGGCGCCCCCGGCGGCCGGCAGCGACGGTGCCGCCCTGCCCGCCGTGCCGCCACGGGCCGAGACCCCGACGCTGTACGACGACGCAGCGGGCGGCAACGCCGACGCCGACGACCCGGCGATCTGGCGCAACACCGCTGCGCCCGACCGCAGCCTGGTGATCGCCACCGCGAAGGAGGGCGGCCTGCGGGTCTACGACCTCGAAGCGCGGCCCGTGCAGTCGATTCCGGCGCCACCGGCGCCGGGCCCGGACGACGCCCCCGGCCGCTTCAACAACGTCGACCTCGTGCACGGCCTGCGGCTGCCGTCCGGCCGCGCCGACCTGGCCGTGACCACCGACCGCGGCCACGACACCCTGCGCGTGTACCGCATCGACCGGGACCGGCCCGGCGGGCCGCTCACCGACGTCACCGACCCCGCCGCGCCGCCGGTGTTCTCCGACGGCCAGCACGAGATCAACGAGCAGCGGACCGCCTACGGCCTCGCCACCTGGACCGACACCGGGACGGGCCGCTCCTACGCCCTCGTCAGCCGGCGCAACACCACCACCCTCGCGCTGCTGGAGCTCACCGCCACAGCACACGGCACGGTCGGTTACCGCACGGTCCGCACGCTGGACCTGCCCGCCACCTTCCGCCTGCCCAACGGCAGTTCGTGGACGCCCTGCGCCGAGCCCGGCGAACTGCCCCAGATCGAGGGCATGGTCGTCGACCCGGCCGGCGCGGGCACGCTGTACGCCGGTCAGGAGGACGTCGGGATCTGGCGGTTGCCGGCCGACCTCTCCGGTACACCGCACCTCGTCGACAAGGTGCGCGAGTACGGGGTGCCCGGCCGGTACGACCCGGAGACCGACGAGTGCACCCCGGGCGCCGACCCGGGGTACGGCGGCACCCGGCTCTCCGCCGACGTCGAGGGGCTGACGCTGCTCACCGAGCCGGACGGGGACGGCCACCTGCTCGCCTCCAGCCAGGGCGACGACACCTTCGCCGGGTACGACCGCGAGCAGGCCGACGACAACGAGTACGAGGGCGGCTTCCGGGTCACGGCCGCCTCGCCGGAGCTCGACGGCTCCGAGGAGTGCGACGGCGCCGCCGTACTGAACGCGCCGCTCGGCCGCCGGTATCCGCACGGCCTGCTCGTCGTCCAGGACGGGCACGACGCCCCGGCGGACGGCGACCGCGCCGCCACCGGATTCAAGTACGTCGACCTCGCCGACGTCACCGAGGCGCTCGACGACTGACGGACCGGGCGCCGGCCGGCCCCGCCGCCGGCGCCCCGGACCGGCCTCGTGGGGTCTCGCCGGCCCGGGGGCGTTCCGGCGCATTACCACGACGACGCCCCACTGGTCTACAGTGGCGGCGGGTTCTTCGACATCTCGCAGACGGCACCTTTGCCCTGGTTGCCCTGGTGAAACCTTCGGACCCGTTTCCCACCTTTCTTCGAAGAACCCCTCTTCGTCCGTTCCCAGGAGCATCGGCATGACCCACGACGCCTCGGCGCCGGTATACGGCAGCGCGGTCGCCAAGGTCGAACCCTTCGGGGTGGACCACATTCCCGAGAGTGAACGGCACGGCAAAGCCAGTTCCCAGTTCTTCGTCTGGTTCGCCGCCGGACTGAACTTCCCGATCATCCTCCTGGGCTTCAGCGCGGCCGGCCTCGGGATCGGCTTCGGTGCCGCGGTCCTCGCCATCGTGGCCGGGGCAGCGGCCGGCGCCGTACTGATGGCCGTGATGTCCCGGATGGGCGTACGGCTGGGCGTGCCGCAGCAGATCCAGGCGCGCGGCCCGCTCGGCTTCTTCGGCAACTTCCTGCCCGTCGCCTACATCAACGTCTTCGCCGGCGTCGGCTGGGCGGCCGTCACCGTCATCCTCGGCGGCAAGGCGTTCGCGGAACTGACCCACCTGCCGTTCTGGGCCTGCGGGCTCCTGCTGACGCTGGTCGAAGTCGTCGTTGCCATCTACGGCTACAACATGATCAACTTCCTGCAGCGGATGCTGACCTACGTCCTCACCCCGCTGTTCCTGCTGATCACGGTCGTGGCCCTGGTGCGCGGCGCCGGCACCTTCGAGGCCGACACGCACGCCGCCGGCTACGCCGGCGCCACCGGCGGCTGGATCACCTTCGCCGCCGGCTTCCTCTCCTTCCTCGTCGCCTGGGCGCCCTTCGCCTCGGACTACTCGCGCTACCTGCCCGACACCCCGCACGTCGTGAAGCGCACCACCCTCTACACCGGCCTCGGCAACTTCGTCACCATCTGCTGGCTCGGCATCCTGGGTGTCCTGGTGGGCGGCCACGCCACGAGCGCGGACTCCATCACCGCACTGCACCAGCTGGCCGGGCCGTTCGCCGTGCCCGCACTGATCGCGGTCACCCTCTCCGCGCTCGCGCAGAACTTCCTCAACGTCTACGGCGGCGCGATCTCCGTCCAGACCCTCAAGATCCCGGTCAGCCGGACCCAGGCCGTCGTCATCATCTGCGCACTGGCCTACGTGATCAGCCTCTGGGGCGAGGCCGGCACCGAGGAGAAGTTCGCCGTCTTCCTCAACCTCACCGCCTACTTCATCGCCCCCTTCGCCACCGTCCTGCTGCTCGACTACTACCTGGGCGGCCGGCGCGACCCCGGCCGGATCGCCGAGCTGTACGACAAGGGCCGCGTGCTCCACTGGGGCGTCGTCGCCTGGGCGGGCGGCGTACTGGCCTCGGTGCCGTTCTGGCACTCCACCCTCTTCACCGGCCCGTTCGCGGCGGCGTTCCCGCACACGGGCGACCTGAGCATGTTCATCGCGGCCGGCGCCGCCGCCGTCCTGTACCTCCTGACGTACCGCCGGAAGCCGCTGTGGGTCCGGAACGGCGGCGCACCCGCACAGCCCGCGACGGACCCGGCGACGAACACCGGATCGCCGCGCTGAAGCCGGGGGCCGGGCTGTCAGCCGGTGATGCCCCGGCCCCGGCGCCGGGCAGCCGGCAGGCGCACCGGCCCGGGGCCCGGGACCACGGTGTTGGCGACGGTGCCGAGGCCCTCGACGGTGAGGGTGACGGTGTCGCCCGGGGCGAGCGGTGGTGGTGACTGCTCGCCCCGTACGCCCCACAACTCGGCCAGGCAGCCGCCGTTGCCGCAGGTGCCGGACGCGAGGACGTCGCCGGGCACGACCCGGGTGCCCCGCGACGCGTAGCCGACCATCTCCTCGAAGGTCCAGCTCATGTGGGACAGCAGGTCCTCGCCCACGGTCACACCGTTGACCTCGGCGGTCAGCGTCAGACGCAGAAAACCCTCCGCGTCGCGGTACGGCTCCAGTTCGTCGGCGGTCACCAGGTACGGGCCGAGGGTCGCCGCCGTGTCCTTGCCCTTGCAGGGCCCCAGGCCGACCTGCATCTCGCGGGACTGGAGATCGCGCGCCGACCAGTCGTTGAGGATCGTGTATCCGACGATGTGGTCGCGGGCCTGCTCCGGGGTGAGGTCGCGGCCTTCCCGGCCGATGACGGCGGCGACCTCCAGCTCGAAGTCCAGCGCCCGCGACCCCGGCGGCACGGGCACGTCGTCGTACGGTCCGATGACCGCGTGCGGGTTGCTGAAGTAGAAGGTCGGCGCGTCGTACCAGGCGTCCGGCACCCCGCCGGAGCCGTCGATCGACCGCCGTACCCCCTCGACGTGCTCCTCGAAGGTGACGAAGTCGCGGATCGAGGGCGGCGTCACGGGAGCGAGCAGCCGCACCTCGGCGAGCGGGGCGGTGGCGCCGACGGGCCGCACACCGCCGAGGGCCGCCTCGACCGGTGACGTACCGTCCGGCAGGTGGCGGACGACGGTGTCCTCGACGACCCCGCACCGCCGGCGGCCTTCGTGGACGTAGGTGGCTATGCGCATGGCAGAACTCCTGGAGGACGGCGGATCACACCGGCGGGGCGACGAAGCAGCCGCGGTCAGGGTCGTTGAACGACTCCTTGGCGACGAGCTCGTTCATGGCGTTGGCCGTGCCCCACTGGTCGGTGACCTCGGGCTGCGAGAAGTCGTAGACGTGCGGATGCCAGGTGTCCTCGTCGAGGGTCTCCAGCTCGGTGGTGTACTCGACGGTGTTGCCGTGCGGGTCGAGGAAGTACGTGAAGGTGTTGTCGCCGGCCAGGTGGCGCCCGGGGCCCCACAGCTTGCGGTACCCGGCGCGCATCACCCGCCCCGAGCCGCGCATGTACTCGTCCAGGCCGCGCATCTCGAACGAGACGTGGTGCAGGGCGGTGTGCGGCCCCTGCGCGATCGCCATCGAGTGGTGCTGGTTGCTGATCCGCATGAAGTGCATGACCTCGCCCATGCGCGGCGAACCGAGGGTGTCACTGAGGCGGAAGCCGAGGTGGCGCTCGTACCACTCCCGAGTCCGGTTCAGATCGGGCGAGTTGAGGACGACGTGCGACAGCTTGACCGGGATGGACTCCCGTTCCTCGATCTTCCGGTGCTGCCTGACCTCGACATCCGCCGAGACCTCGATGGTGCGCCCGTCGACGTCGAAGAAGCGGAATCCGTATCCGCCGCCCGGGGTGTCGACCTTTCCCGGCCGGGTTATCAACTCGACGCCACCGGACAGCAGTTGCTCGGCCAGCGCGTCGACGTCCGCGGCGCTCGCGGCACCGTACGAGACCAGGTCCAGCCGCTTCTCGTCGGCCTTGCGCAGCCGGACGACGTACTGCTCGGGGGAGCCCTCGGCGGCGAGGAAGGAGATGCCGGAGTCCTCGGCGACCTTGGTCAGGCCCCAGACGCCGGCGTAGAAGTCCAACTGCTTGTCGTAGTCGGGCACGGCGAGGTCGACGTGGCGCAGATGGGTGAGCAGGCGCATGGTGTCACTCCTTGGAGAGCAGGGCGGCGGCGTTGCCGCCCCGGACGGCGTGGAAGTCGGCGTCGGGAAGCCCGGCCGCGCGCAGGGCGCCGACCGGGTCCTCGGTGCCCATGTCGAAGGGGAAGTCGGAGCCGAGCAGCACGCGGTCGGCGCCGGCCACCCGGACCAGCTCCCGCAGTACGTACGGGTCGTGGACGAGGGAGTCGAAGTACAGCCGCTTCAGGTAGCTGCTGGGCAGGTGCGCACAGCCGGCGCCCGCGTCCGGGCGGGCCGACCAGGCGTGGTCGGAGCGGCCGATGTGGGTGGGCAGATAGCCGCCGCCGTGCGCCGCGACCAGCTTCAGGCCGGGGTGCCGGTCCAGCACGCCGGAGAAGATGAGATGCGAGAGCGCGACGGCGTTCTCGGTGGGCTGCCCGACGGAGTTGGACAGGTACCACTGGTCCAAACGCTCGTCGAGGGTGCAGCCGAAGGGGTGCAGGAAGAGGACCGCCCCGGTCTCCTCGGCCCGCGCCCACAGGGGTTCGTAGGCCGGGTCGGACAGCTCGCGTCCCGGCGCGTGGCTGGAGAGCTCCACGCCCGCCAGGCCCTGCGCCAGCGCGTGGTCCAGGGCGTCGACCGCGAGACGGGGGTGCTGGAGGGGCACGAGACCCAGTCCGCGCAGCCTGTCGGGCGCCCCCGTACAGTGCGCGGCCGTCGCCTCGTTGGCCAGCCGGTACAGCTTCCCGGCCGTCTCCTCGTCCGCCCAGTAGTGGTAGTGCGAGGGCGACGGGCTGACCAGTTGCACGTCCACGCCCTGCGCGTCCATCGCGGCCAGCCGCACGGCGACGTCGGTCAGCCGCGGGATGCGCTCGCGCACCATGGGGCCGCTGACGGCGAGCGCCGCCGGGCCGTTGCGGCGGGCGTCCAGCGCCCTGGCCTCGACGAGTCCCGGCGCGCCCGCGACCAGGGCCTCCACCTCGGGCAGCAGGACGTGCGCGTGTACGTCGACGGTCGGGACGGTGCGGAACGTCGTCACGGCAGCTCCCTGAGCATCGTCATGGTGCGGGTCATCAGCCCGGGCACATCGGCGTCCCGTACCCCGTCGAGCTGCCACTGCCCGATCTGTACGGACGCCTCCACGACCGCTCGCACCCGCGGGACGCGACGCTCGTAGTACGCCTGGAAGAGGTCGTCGTCCCAGGGCCGGCCGCCGGTCAGCAACTCGGCGAGGACGGCGGCGTCCTCCAGCGACATCGCCGCGCCCTGCGCGAGGGTGGGCGGGCAGCAGTGCGCGGCGTCCCCGGCGAGGACGACCCGCCCCCGATGCCAGGAGCCCTCGACCAGCATCCGGTCGAACCAGGCGTAGTTGACCTGGGCCGGGTCGGTGATATTGGCGGTGATCTCCGGCCAGTTGCCGCCGTAGTGCCGGGCGAGTGCGCGCATCTCGTCGGCGTACGACTCCGGCGGGATGGTGGCGCGGTCGCGGCGGTCCTCGACGACATACGCGTACAGGGTGGAGTCGCTGGTGGGGCAGTAGCCGGCGATGTAGGCGGGCCCGCCGTACGCCAGGTCGGTGCGGGTCACGCCGGCCGGGCGCGGGGCGGCGACGCGCCAGATGGCCATGCCGGTCGGCTCCGGCCGGTCCGTGATGCCCACGGCGGCGCGGGTGGCGGAACCCACTCCGTCGGCGGCGACGACCAGGTCGTAGCGCTTCGCTGAGCCGTCGGTGAACCGTACGGACACACCGTCGGCGTCCTGGTCGAGCGAGACCGCCTTCGTACCCAGCCGTACCGAAGCCCCGCTCCCGCGGACGGCGTCGATGAGGATCTGCTGGAGGTGCGGGCGCTGCATGCCGACGGTGGCGGGCAGGTCGTCGCCGCCGATGCGCAGGTCGTGCTGGACGTGCAGGACGGTACCGTCCGGCGTGGTGAGGCCGGCGGAGTCGAAGGCGTAGCCGGAGTCCGCGACGCGCTCCCACACACCGAGCGTGCGCAGCACGCGCAGCGCGTTGCCCTGAAGGGTGATGCCGGAGCCGGCGGTGGCGTTCCAGTCGGCCTTGGCCTCGATGAGGTCGACCGCGATGCCGGCGCGGCGCAGCAGGAGGGTGAGGGAGTTGCCGGCCGCGCCCCCGCCGATGACGAGGACGGTACGGGGAGGGTGCATGGTGGTCTTCCTGGTTCCGCCGGTCACTTGACGGCGATCGGGTTGACGGGGGAGCCGACGGCTCCGGTGATGGGCAGGGGGGCGGCGGTGAGCCAGAAGTCGTACACGCCGTCGGCCGCGCAGTCCGCCGCGAGCGCGTCGAGGTCCCACATCTCACCGATCAGCAGCCCGATGTGCGGGATGGCGACCTGGTGCAGCGGCTGGAAGGCGTGCGCGAACTCGTTGGGCCGCACCTCGAAGCCCCAGGTGTCGGTGGCGACGGCGGCGATCTCCGTACCGTGCAGCCAGCCGGCCGTGGTGAACGACAGGCCGGGTGCGGGCCCGCCCGCGTACTCACCCCACCCCTCCCGCCGGGCCCGGGCGAGCTGCCCGGTGCGGACGAGTACCAGGTCGCCGCGGCCCACCGCCACGCCCTGGGCCTCGGCGGTCGCCGTCAGCTGCTCCTCGGTGACGGCGAAGCCGTCGGGCAGCTCTCCGGCGGTGCCGATCGCCCGGCCCACGTCCAGCAGCACCCCGCGCCCCGCGACGTACGGCGCCATGTGCTCGATGCCGGTGACCAGGTCACCGTCGGAGGTGACGACCTCTGCGGCGTTGCGTCCGTTCCACGCCCTGCCGTGGTCGAAGATGTGCCCGAGCCCGTCCCACTGGGTGGAGCACTGCAACGGCATGGCGATCACATCGTCGGCGCCTCCGAGGCCGTGCGGGAAGCCCTGGCGGCCCGCGGCGGCGTCGGTGCCGGTGTCGAGCATGGTGTGCACCGGATTGGTGCGTCGCCGCCAGCCCTTCTGCGGCCCGTCCATGTCGAAACGCTGGGACAGGGAGAAGCTGACGCCCCGGCGGACGAGCGCGGCGCCCTCCCGGCGCTTGGCCTCGTCGAGGAAGTTGAGCGTGCCCAGCACATCGTCGGCACCCCAACGCCCCCAGTTGGAGTACGCCTTGGCGGCTCGCGCGATCGAGGCCGCCGGATCGGTGCGGTCCACGGTCGTCACGCCTCCTCCGCGACACAACGGGTGCGCTGCGCGCCGAGCCCGGTGATGGTGGCGTCCATGACGTCCCCGGCGCGCAGCAGTCGCCCCCAGTGCATGCCGTTGCCGGCCGGGCTGCCCGTCAGTACGAGGTCGCCCGGCAGCAACCGGGCGCTCTGCGAGGCGTACGCCACCACGCGCGCCACATCGAACAGCATGTCCGCGGTGGACTCGTCCTGCTTCACCGCACCGTTGAGTTTCAGCGTCACCCGCAGGTCGTCGGGGGTGCCGATCGACGCGGCGGGCACGATCCACGGCCCGAGCGGGGTGAAGCCGGGCGCGTTCTTCGACCGCAGCCAGTCGGTGCCGATCTGCGGCATGTCGCGGCGGAAGACGGTGGCGCGGTCGGTCAGGTCGTTGGCGATGGTGTACCCGGCGACGTACTCCAGCGCCTCCGCCACCGGTACCCGGTGTGCGGGCCTGCCGATGACGGCCGCCAACTCCAGTTCCCAGTCGGGCTTTTCGGCCCACGCGGGCAGGACCACATCGTCGTACGGTCCGGTGATCGCGCTCGGCAGCCCGAGGAAGACGTACGGCAGGTCCTCCGCCGCCCGCCGGTCCATGAGGGCGGCGGCCTCCGCGCGCGCCTCCGCCACGGACCGGCCGTCGTCCGGGTCGCGGTGCGCCACGTGCAGGTCGATGACGTGCTGCCGGTAGTTGGCGCCGGACTGGAACACCTGCCGCGGCTCGATCGGCGCATGCACCCGGAAGTCCGCCAGCGGCCGCCGGGCGAGGCTGCCGTCCCCGGCCAGCCGGTGCAGCTCGGGCAGCACCTCGGCCCACGTCTCCAGCACCCCACGCACCGTCAGGTCCGACCGGTCGAGTGCTGTGCGCAGGTCGAGCACCCGCTCGTCCGGGGTGACCAGCGCCGGGAAGGCGGTACCCACCGACGGCGCGGGTGCCGACAGTGTGCCCAGCGCGAAAGGCCCGGCGAAGGGCGGGACCGACGAGGCGGCTGCCGGCCCCGAGAGGGACGCGGTTGCTGAGGCGTGTGCGTGCGGGGACGCGGAGGGGGATTCCACAGAGATGACCTTCCGTTGCGGTGCGGCCAGTCTGGCCCCGCATCGGTCGATCATGGAAATAGATTCTCTGGATCACCGCCATCCACCCCGTTTATGCTCGCTCTCCTACCGCCCAGCTCCCCCGCACGCCCCGCCATGCGTCACCGCCCCCCCACTGGAGACCCCTTGAACCTGGCGAGCCTCGACCTCAACCTCGTCGTCGCACTACGCGCCCTGCTGGAGGAGCGCAACGTCACCCACGCCGGACACCGGGTAGGCCTCAGCCAGCCCGCCATGAGCGCGGCCCTCGCCCGGCTGCGCCGCCACTTCGACGACGACCTGCTGGCGAGGGTCGGCGGCCGGTACGAACTCACCGCACTCGGCCAGGTCCTGCTGGACCGCACCTCCACCGCCTGCGACCTGCTGGAGCGGCTGTTCAGCAGCCAGGCCGACTTCGATCCGGCCACCGAGAGCCGCGAGTTCAAGCTGCTGGCCTCCGACTACGCCGTCACCGTCTTCGGCGCCGCACTCGCCCGGGTCGTCCACGCCGAAGCCCCCGGCATCCGCCTCCGCTTCACCCACACGCCGAACACCGTGGTGGAGGACGCCACCACCCTGCTGAGCACGTCCGACGGGCTGCTCATGCCGCACGGCATCCTCAGCGACCTGCCGGCCACCGACCTCTACCAGGATCAGTGGGTCTTCCTGGTCGCCGAGGACAATCCCGAAGTGGGCGAGCGGCTCACCCGCCAGGACTTGGCCCGGCTGCCCTGGGTCACCTACCAGCGCACCTACGACGCGCCCGCCGTCCGCCAACTGGGCATGCTCGGCATCGAACCGCGCGTCGAGGTCTCCGTCGACAGCTTCCAGCTGCTCCCCTTCATGGTCGCCGGTACCCGCCGCATCGCACTGGTACAACAACGCCTCGCCCAACTCCTCGCCGGCGTCGCCCCGGTCCGCGTCCTGCCCCCGCCCTACGAAGCCGTCCCCCTCCAGGAAGCACTGTGGTGGCACCCCGTCCACCTGCACGACGCACCCCACATCTGGCTACGCGAAACGGCAGCACGGGTGGGGGCGGAGTTGACCGGCACCGCATGAGCGGTCTCCCGGCGACCGGCTGAGGGGCCTGACGGGAACAGCGCAATGACGCCTGCCCGTGCGGGCGACCGCGTGCCATGCTGGCAACCATCGTGCGCCGTGTGCGGTGCACGGCAGGCGTCCCTGACCGGTGTGTTCCGGGAGGCACGGTGATGTCGTTGCAGCTCCTCCTGGGTTTTCGGCCCGCGCACCGCCGCATCCGGCCCCGTACGGCCGGAGCGGTCGCCGTTCTGACGTTGTCGCTGCTGGCGGCCGGCTGTTCCGGCGGGGACGACGGAGCGGACGACGACGACACCTTCGTGTACCTGGCCGGCACGGGGCTGGTCACCGAGTGGGACCCGGCGCGCTCCTACTCCGATGAAGTAGTGGCCCTGTCGAACGTGTACGAGACCCTCACCCGGTACAACGCCGACACCCATAAGACCGAAGGCGTGCTCGCGACCCGATGGGCCTCCTCCAAGGACCGCCGGACCTGGACGTTCACCCTGCGGGACCGGGTGCGCTTCCACTCCGGTCGTCCCCTTACCCCCGAGGCGGTGAAGGCGGCGATCGAGCGCACCATGAGGCTGAAGGCCAGCGCCTCCTACGTGTGGGACCCGGTGGAGAAGATCGTCCCCGTAGGGAAACACGAGGTCCGCTTCGAGCTGTCCCGGCCGGCGCCGCTGGACGTCGTGGCCTCCGCCACCTACGCGGCCTTCATCTACGAGGTCTCCGACAACCCGAAGGACTACCGGGCGACCAGCCGTGGCACCGGGCCGTACACGGTCGCCTCGTGGAACCCGGGCAGCGAGGACGAGCTGGAGCTGACCGCCTTCAAGGACTACTGGGGCGGGTGGCACGGCAAGCGCTACAAGAAGGTGATCTTCCAGGCGGTGCCGCAGTCGTCCACGTCGGCCCAGCTCATGAGCTCCGGTGCGGGGACCTACGCCGGTGACATACCGCCGCAGCTCCTGGACACACTGCGCCACCGGCCGAACCTCACCGTCTACGAACGCCCCTCGTGGCAGACCCTGATCGGCCTGCTGAACACCCGGAAGAAACCGCTGGACGACATCCGGGTACGTCAGGCGATCACGAACGCACTCGACTACAACGAGATCATCAAAGCGAGCCGGGGCGCCCTCGTGGCCTCCGACGGCCTCATACCGGAGGGCATGTTCGGACACACCACCACCCTGGACATGCCGGGCGACCGCGCCCGCGCCCGGAAGCTGCTGAAGGAGGCCGGATACGGCCCGGGCAGCGGCCGGACCATCAAGCTGGAGATGACCTACCCCGCGGGCTACGGCACCGTCAGCACCGTCGGCGCTCTGATGAAGGCACAACTGCGCCCGTTCGGCATCGACCTCCGGGTCCAGGGCCTGACCTGGTCCTCGGCGCAGTGGCCGCGCGCCAAGAAGAAGAACCCCGAAGAACGCCAGGACATCTTCGTCATGTGGTGGTGGCCGGACGACCCAGAGTCGCTGTCGTACTTCCGCAACGTGTTCCGCACCGAGCAGGAGATCTCCTACAACCTCGCCTACTACTCCAATCCCCGGCTCGACCGACTCATCGACCGGGTGAGCGCGCTCACGGCCACGGACCCCCGCGAAGCCGTGCGCACCTACCGCACGATGCAGGAAATCCTCATCAGGGACGCGCCGGTGCTCTTCCTCGGGACCGGTACCGACCAGCGGGTGCTGAGCAGTGACGTCGAGGGCTTCGTCGACAACCCCGCCTACGCCAACGTGGTGTTCGTCCACGACCTCACCCACCACTAGCCCCGGGGGTGGACATGAAGCGCACCCGGAACGGGCGCGGCATGCCGATGCTCCACTACGCGGCCCGCCGTTCGGTGCTCGCGGTCCTGGTCGCCGCCGGAGTGGTGGTGCTGACGTACCTGATCGCCTGGGTGGTACCCAGCGACCCGGCCGGGGTCTGGGCGGGGCCGCGGGCCTCGGCCGCCGAACGGGCGCGGGTCAGAGCTCAGTTGGGGGTGGACCGGCCGGTCGCCGAACAGATCGTCCGCTACGTGGCCGGGGTGCTGCGCGGCGACTGGGGCCTGTCGGTACGCACCCACCGCCCCGTCCTCACCGATCTGCTCACGCTGCTGCCCAACACCTTGCAGATGGTGCTCGCCGGCCTGGCCATCGGGGTGGTCGTGGGCATCCCCGCGGGGCTGGCCGCCGTACGGTGGCACGGCAGGGCCCCCGATGTGCTGGTGCGGACCGGCGCGCTGCTCAGTGCCTCGATCCCAACGTTCTGGCTGGCCCTCCTGTTGCAGACGCTCTTCGCGAGCCGGCTCGGCCTGCTGCCCATCGCCGGCAGCCACGACCGCGCGGTGCTCGCCGCGCACCCGGTGACCACCGTCACCGGCCTGCCCCTGCTCGACGCCGTACTCACCGGCAACGGGGCGGCGGCCGCCGACCTCTTCGACCACCTGCTCCTGCCGGCGCTCGTCGTGGCCTCCTATCCGGCGGCCGTCATCGCCCGCATGGTGCGCGCGAGCCTTCTGGACGCGGTCGGCGAGCCCCACATCCAGATGGTGCGCTCCCTCGGTTTCCCCGAGCGCGCCGTCCTCGGCCGCTTCGCCCTGCGGCTCGCCTGGAACCCGGTACTGCAGCTCCTCGCGCTGATCTTCGGGTACTCGTTGGTGAGCACGTTCCTCGTGGAGGCGGTGTTCGACTATCCGGGGCTCGGCCGGTACGCGGCCGACGCGGTGAGCAGCCTCGACGTCCCTGCCGTCGTCGGCGTGACCCTCCTGGTCGCGTTGCTGTACCTCGCCGCGAACCTGGCCGTCGACCTGGCACAGGCGGCCCTCGACCCGCGCGTCACCCTGCGGTGAGGGGGTGGCGATGGCAGCCGGTTCCGGTCCCCGACGCGGTCGGACGGTGTTGATCCTGGTCACGGCCGGTGTGCTGCTGGTCTTGGTCGTCGCACTGCTCGCACCGGTGCTGGCGCCGTACCCGGCGGACGCGACCGGTACCACGGACACCGCCCGGATCCTGCGCCCGCCCTCCTCGACCCACTGGTTCGGCACCGACGAACTGGGCCGTGACGTCTTCTCCCGGGTGCTCTACGGCGCTCGCGTCGGCCCGCTCGTCGCGGTGGTCGTGGTGGCGGTCTCACTGCTGCTCGGTACCACGGTAGGGCTGGTGGCCGGCTACTTCGGCGGCTGGATCGACGAGGTCTTCATGCGCGTCACCGATGTCTTCCTGGCCGTACCCGCCCTGTTGCTGGCACTGGCCCTGGCCACGGTTCTGGCACCCGGGCCCACGGGGCTGACCGTCGCGCTCACCGTGACCTGGTGGCCGTGGTACGCCCGGCTGGTACGCGGCGAGACCGCGTCGGTGACCGGCCGCCCGTACACCGAGGCGTGCCGGGCCCTCGGCCTCGGCCACCGCCGCACGCTGATCCGCCACGTCCTGCCCAACGCCTCGACCCCCTTGCTGGTCCAGGCATCGACCGACGTCGGCGGGGTGCTGCTCGCCACCTCCGCACTCTCCTTCCTCGGCCTGGGCCCGCAGCCACCGACCCCCGACTGGGGCCTGATGGTGGAGCAGTCGCAGAACTACTTCACCACGCAATGGTGGCTCGGCACCTTCCCCGGCCTGGCCATCATGGTGGTCGCGGCGCTGTTCTTCCTGCTCGGCGACGTGCTGCGGGACCGCCTCGACCCGCGGTACACCCCACGGGTCCGGCCATGAACCGCACACCCCTCCTGGAGCTGCACGACGTTCGGGTCGCTTTCGGCCCCGAGCCGCCGGAGCCGGTGCTGCACATCGACGAACTGGTGCTGCACGAGGGCGAGTTCCTGGGAATCGCGGGGGAGAGCGGTGCGGGCAAGACGACGACGGGACTGACCGTCCTGGGCCTGACCCGGCACGCGGGCGCCCGCGTCTCCGGCAGCGTCCGGCTGGCCGGCGAGGAGTTGCTGTCGGCGCCGGAACGGCGGCTGCGGCGGTTGCGCGGCTCCACGATGACGCTCATCCCGCAGAACCCGGCGGCCGCCTTCAACCCGGTCCTGCCGGTGGGCACGACGGTGCTGCGCACGCTGCGGCTGCACGGCTGCACCCGCGCCGAGGCCCGGGCCCGCGCCGCCGCCGGGCTGGAAAGAGTGGGACTGCCCACCGGGTACCTCGCCCGCTACCCGCACCAACTCTCCGGCGGGCAGCTCCAACGCGTGGCCATCGCCCTGGCGTCGGCCCTCAGAGCGCGGCTGCTCATCGCCGACGAGCCGACCAGCGCGCTGGACGTGATGGCCCAGGCGCAGATCTGCACGCTGCTGACGGAACTCCGTAGGGCGCACGGTACGGCCCTGTTGTTCATCAGCCACCATCTCGCGCTGCTGGCCGGGCTGTGCGACCGGATCGCGGTACTGCACCGGGGCCGGGTGATCGAGGACCGGCCGGCCGCCGACCTGGTCGCCGCGCCCCGGGCCGACCGCACCGGACAACTGCTGGCAGCGGCCCCGCGGCTGGGCGGAGCGCCCGGAGCCCCCGGACCGAGGACCGCGAACGAGAAGAACGGCAAAGGACGCAACGACGGGCGCGGTGGGACGCGATGACGGGCGCGGGGAGACGCAACGACGGGCGCGGTGAGCCCCACGACAGGCACGGTGGACTCAATGACGGGCGCGGGGAAGGGACGGCCGGTGGTGCTTGAGGCGCGCGAGCTGACGGTGGTGTACGGCGGTACGGCCGTGGTGGACGGGGTGAGCCTCACGTTGCCCGAGGGGCCGTTCGGCCTGGGGCTGATCGGCGAGAGTGGTTCGGGCAAGTCGACGGTGGCCCGCTGCCTGCTGGGCCTGGTGACGCCGACGCACGGCACGGTGCGTTTCCGCGGCGCCGACATCAGCGGGCTGCGGCGGTCGCGCCCGTACCGGCGTGCCGTGCAGATCGTCGTGCAGGACACCGAGGGCGCCCTCGACCCGCGGATGCGCGTGGGCACGGCGATCACCGAAGTGCTGCGGGCCCACCGGATGGTGCCGCGCGCCGCCGAGGCCGGGCGCGTCACCGAGCTGCTGGCCGACGTGGGCCTGGCCGCCGAGCACGCGGCCCGCTTCCCGCACCAGCTCTCCGGCGGCCAGCGCCAGCGGGCGGCGATCGCCCGCGCGCTGGCCGTCCGGCCGCTCTTCCTGGTCCTCGACGAACCCACCAGCGCGCTGGACACGACCGTCCAGGCCCGCATCCTCGACCTCCTCCGCGGGCTGCGCACCGAACACCGGCTCTCCTGCCTGCTGATCTCGCACGACCTCGCGGTGGTGGAACAACTCTGCCCGCACGTGATCGTGCTGCACCGTGGACGGGTGGTGGAGGAGGGCGACCTCGCCGACGTGCTCCACCACCCCCGGCACCCGGCCACCCGTGCCCTGCGCGATGCCGTACCGCGCCTCACTCCCGCAACGCCGCACCGCGCCTCACTCCCGCGACACCCCCCGTGACTTGACGCGCCGCACGCAGACTGAGAACGTTCTCACCATCTGATTGGGAACGTTCTCAATCCTGCTGGGGAAGCACGAAGGAAGGGCAAGGTGGTGGCACATGTCCGCAGGTACCGGAGAGGCACCGGCCAAGCGTGTCGTCGTGGTGGGCGGCGGCATCATCGGCGTTTCCACCGCGGCACACCTTCAGCGTGACGGCGCGTCAGTGGTGCTGGTGACCGAGGACGGGCTCGCCGGCGGGGCGTCCGGCCGCTCGCTGTCCTGGCTGAACTCGGCGGGCGCCCGATCCGACGCGTACCACGCCCTGCGCGTGGCCGGCATCGACCGGTACCGCACCCTGTTCGCGGCCGACCCGAGCCGCGAGTGGCTCCGCTTCGACGGCGGGGTGTACTGGGCACGCGCCGGACAGCGGGCGAAGGCCGAGGACCGCCACCGCCACGAGGTGGCGCACGGCTACGACTCGCGGCTCGTCGCGCCCTCCGCCCTCCCCGAGCACGCCCCGGGCGTCGACCCGGCCGCGGTGCCGGAGGTCGCGGTCGTCAATCGCGGTGAGGGCTGGGTGTCGCTGCCGGAGCTGATCGCCTACCTGGCGGACGAGTTCACCCGGCGCGGTGGAGAACTGGTCACCCACGCCGGCAAGGCCGCCGTCGTGGTCGAGGACGGTGCGGCGCGGGGCGTGACGACGGCCGAGGGGCGCCGATTCGACGCGGACGCGGTGGTCGTCGCGTGCGGTGCGGCCACGCCCGCGGTCGTGGCCGACCTCGGGGTGACCATCGCCGACGGTTCGCCGCTGTCGATGCTGGTCGTCACCGAACCGGTGGACGCCGAGGTCACCACCGTGCTCAACACCCCGCGCGTAGCGGTGCGTCCGCACCCCGGCGGTGCGTACGCCCTGGACCACTCCTGGTACGAGTCGCAGATCACCGAGGCCCCGGACGGCGGCTGCACGATCGACGAAGCGGTGGTGAAGGAGCTGACCGCGGAGGCGTCGGCGCTCTTCGCCGGCGACGTCACGCTGACCCCGGCCTCCTGGAAACTCGGCCGCAAGCCCATTCCCGGCGACGGCGAACCGGTCTTCGGGGAGTTGGCGCACGTCCCCGGGTGTTTCGTGGGCTTCACCCACTCCGGTGCCACACTCGGCCTGATCGCCGGCGAGTTGCTGTCCTACGAAATCCTCACCGGGGCCGAGCACCCGATGCTGGCACCGTTCCGCCCGGAGCGCTTCGAGACGCCCCACCGCACGCCCTGAGGCGGTCCGAGCCGCACGCCCTGAGATGACCCGAGCCGCACGCCCTAAGGTGATCCGACGCCTCTCATCGAAGTCACCTACGCGCCGCACGTCCCCGAAGCGACCCTCCGCGACCTCGCCGCGGTGCTGCCGCATCTCGTCTCCCAGGCGGTGGAGTGTCCGGAGGAGCCGTACGACGGCGACCTGCAGCCGGGCGATGTGGAGATCCGGTTCCGGAGGCTGGGGCCGCTGGACCGCAGCGGGCTGGACGTCGTGGTGGAAGTGCGGTCGAAGTGGTTCGAGAGCAGGGCCGCCGACCGTCAGGAGCGTACGGACCGGCTGCACGCGGCGCTCGCCTCCGCGACCGGACTCCGTGAGTTCGGCGTCTACCTCTCGCTCCCGGTGGCTGCTTGGTCGCAGGGGGACTGACGGACCCGCAACGCGAAGCCCCGGCAGGACGGCGTTGCCCAGGCCCCAGCCGGCGCGGAAGCCCACGATGCCGTTGATGGAGCCGGTGGCACCGGCCAGGGCAGGCAGGATGGGGTCCACGAGGCCGATGCCCATGGACGAGATCACGCAGGCGAACGCCACGGCCCAGACGGCCTTGGGCTACCTGAACGGACTCGCGGCCGTTCCGTTCGGTGCACTCAATGCGCTTCACTCCCGTGGAAAGGTGAGGGGAGGGGACAGGTGCTCGGGCGGGTCAGGAGGCGGTCCGGAGTGGTTCAGCAGCGGGACTGACGCTCCTGGATGGCGCGGGCCAGGGCGGGCAGCGCGACCTTGACCGCCTGCTGCTCGGGCTCGCTCAACTCCTCGACGAGCAGCTGGAGCGCGTGCGTGCGCTCCGCGCGCCGCTGACGGAAGATCTCCAGGCCGGTGTCGGTGGCCTCCACCAGCACCCCCCGGCCGTCACTGCTGTCGGCGACGCGCCGTACGAGGCCGGCCCGCTCCATCCGCGTGACGACCTGGGTCATGTTCGGCTGGGAAACGCCTTCGGCCCGGGCCAGTTCGGTGAGCCGGTACGGCCCCTCGCGCCCGAGCCGCCCGAGCGCGGACGACGCCGCCGTGCTCAGCCCGCCGGCATTGGCGCTCTGCCGCACATGCCGCACCAGCCGCTCGACGGCGTCCATCAGTTCCTCGGCCGACACGTCGATGTCCATAACCCGCTTATGCATAACCTCATTATGTATCTACATGTACCGTGAAACAAGGCTGCTGCGCGACCCTCTCGGCCGTCCACCGCCCGTTCGGGCAAGCCCCGGCGGATGACCGGTTCCGGGGCGGTGGCGCCCGTGGGAGCGGGCGGGAAACGGGCAGGGGAAGAGGGGGAAACGGGCAAGGGGTGGCGCCGGGGAGCGGGCTGACGTGGTGGCTTGCGGGTGGCGGTGTGGGGAAAACGGGCACGGGATCGGCTGTGGGGAGGCTGGTCAGCGCACGAGGTGCTTGTTTGAATCACACCCACTTGCCCGAACGGGCAGCGTGTCGACCCGGACGCAGGAGGAGTGTGATGGACGCCGCGGGACGCCGCAGGGGCATGCTGGAGCTGGTCCGGCGTACGGGCTCCGTCGACGTCGTCCGACTGGCCGAGGAGTTCGAGGTCTCGAAGGAGACGGTGCGCCGGGACCTGAACATGCTGGAGGACCAGGGACTCGTACGCCGTACGCACGGCGGTGTGTACCCCGTGGAGAGCGCGGGTTTCGAGACCACGCTGGCCTTCCGTGCGACACAGCAGGTGCCGGAGAAGTCGCGTATCGCCGCTGCCGCGGCGGAGCTTCTCGGGGACGCCGAGACGGTGTTCGTGGACGAGGGGTTCACTCCGCAGCTCATCGCCGAGGCACTGCCGTACGACCGGCAGCTGACCGTGGTGACGGCCTCGCTCGCGGTGGTGAGCGCCCTCGCGAACCGGCCCAAGACCGCGGTCCTGCTGCTGGGCGGCCGGGTACGCAACGGCACGATGGCCACCGTCGACCACTGGGCCGTCCGCATGCTCTCCGACTTCGTCATCGACCTCGCGTTCATCGGTGCCAACGGCATCTCTCGCGCCCACGGCCTCACCACGCCCGACCCGGTCGTCGGTGCGGTCAAGGAGCAGGCGATGCGGTCGGCCCGGCGGCACGTCTTCGCCGGCGTGCACACCAAGTTCGGCACCGCGAGCTTCTGCCGGTTCGCGGACGTGGCCGCCCTGGAAGCGATCGTCACGGGCAGCGGTCTGCCGGCCGCGGAGGCCCACCGCTACCAGCTCCTGGGGCCCAAGGTCATCCGTGTGTGAGGCCCCTGCCCGCCACCGGCCCGGTCGGCGTCCCGTCTGCGCCTTACCGCATGCCTGGCGTCCCCCGCCCTTCGTCCCCCGTCCCCGAGTTCCTGGAGCCACCATGCGCAGTCAGACCCGCCGGAGGATCTGCGCGACCATAGCGGCCGCCACCGCGAGCGCGCTGCTCGCCGGATGCGCGGGAGCCGGCGGCGCCGGCGCCGACAGCGACGCCGTGAACGTCCTCATGGTGAACAACCCGCAGATGATGGATCTGCAGAAGCTGACCGCCAAGTACTTCACCAAGAAGACCGGCATCAAGGTCAACTTCACCGTGCTGCCCGAGAACGACGTCCGCGACAAGCTGAGCCAGGACTTCGCCAACCAGGCAGGACAGTACGACGTCGCCACCCTCAGCAACTACGAGACCCCGATCTACGCCCGCAACGGCTGGCTGCGGAACCTCGACGCCTACGCCGAGCGCGACAAGGCCTTCGACCGCGCCGACCTCCTTCCTTCGGTACGCGAGTCCCTCAGCGGCGCCGACGGCAAGATGTACGCCGAGCCCTTCTACGGGGAGTCGTCCTTCCTGATGTACCGCAAGGACGTCTTCGCGGCGAAGGGGCTGACGATGCCCGACCACCCCACCTGGCACCAGGTGGCGGGCCTCGCGGCGAAGGTGGACGGTGCGCAGAAGGGCATGCGTGGTATCTGCCTGCGCGGTCTGCCCGGCTGGGGCGAGCTGATCGCGCCCCTCACCTCGGTGGTGAACACCTTCGGCGGCACGTGGTTCGACGACAAGTGGCGGGCGAAGCTGACCGACCCAGGCTTCAGCAATGCGACGAAGACGTACGTCGACCTCGTACGGAAACACGGTACGGCGGGTGCCGCGCAGTCCGGTTATGCGGAGTGTCTGAACAACATGACGCAAGGAAAGAGCGCCATGTGGTACGACGCGACGGCCGGGGCGGGCTCGCTGGAGGCCAAGGGGTCGCCGGTCAAGGGCAAGGTCGGCTATGTGGCCGCGCCGGTGGAGAAGACGAAGTCCGCCGGCTGGCTCTACTCCTGGGCCTGGGGCCTGCAGAAGGCGTCCAAGAAGCCCGACAAGGCCTGGAAGTTCATCTCCTGGGCGTCCAGCAAGGAGTACGAGCAGCTGGTCGGCAAGGAGTACGGCTGGGCCAACGTGCCGGCCGGCAAGCGCGCCTCCACCTACCGCAACCCCGCGTACAAGAAGGAGGCCGGGGCCTTCAGCGAGGTCGCCCGCAAGGCGATCGTCGAGGCCGACCCGCGCGATCCCGGTGTGCAGAAGCGCCCCGCACCCGGCATCCAGTTCGTCGGCATCCCGGAATTCCCCGACCTGGGCACCAAGGTCTCCCAGGAAATCAGCGCGGCCATCGCCGGGCGCCGGTCGACCGACGAGGCACTGCGCCGCTCGCAGGAGCTGGCCGCCGTCGTCGCCAAGGACTACGAGGGGCGGGACACCCAGTGAGCACCGTTGCGAGCACCACCACCCCGGCACGGGGAAGCGGCACCACCAAGGCGTCGGGCCGTCCCGGCGGCCCGTCCGACCGGCTGCGTGCCTGGGCGGCCCGCGGTCCGCTGCTGCCCGCGCTGGTGTTCCTGATCCTGGTCACCCAGCTGCCCTTCGTGGCCACGCTGGTGATCTCCCTCTTCAAGTGGAACGCCTACTACCCCAAGGAACGCAGCTTCACCTGGTTCGCCAACTACCAGGAGGTGCTGAGCGAACCGGCGCTGCGTGACTCGGTCCTCACCACCGTCCTGCTGACCGTGACCGTGGTGCTGGTCAGCCTCGCGCTCGGCCTCGGCCTCGCCCTGCTGCTGGACCGCTCCTTCGCCGGGCGCGGCATCGTCCGTACGATGCTCATCGCGCCGTTCCTGGTGGTGCCCATCGCCGCGGCGCTGCTGTGGAAGCACGTCCTCTTCAACCCCGAGTACGGACTCTTCAACGGCCTGCTCCACTGGGTCTTCGGGGACGGGGCAACGCAGCCCGACTGGATCGCGGAGATGCCGCTCGGCGCGGTCGAGGCGGCGCTGGTGTGGCAGTGGACCCCGTTCATGATGCTGATCCTGCTGGCGGGGCTGCAGAGCCGGCCCGCCGACGCCATCGAGGCCGCCCGCATCGACGGCGCGGGCGCCTGGCAGATCTTCCGCTACCTCACCCTGCCGCACCTACGCCGCTACCTGGAACTGGGTGCGCTGCTGGGCTCGGTGTACGTCGTGCAGAACTTCGACGCCGTCTACACCATCACCTCCGGTGGCCTGGGCACCGCCAACCTGCCGTACACCATCTACCAGACCTTCTACCAGGGGCACGAGTACGGGCGGGCCTCCGCCGCCGGCGTGCTGGTGGTCATCGGCTCCCTGATCATCGCCACCTTCGCCCTCCGGGTCGTCTCGTCCCTGTTCCGTGAGGAGTCCGCCGCATGAGCGCCAGCGCCCCCACCACCGGTGCACGCCGCACGGGCGCCCCGGCCGCCCGCGCCCGCAGCCCCCGTACCGCCAACACACTCCTCGGCCTGCTCGCCTGGGCCTGCGCGATCGCGTTCTTCCTGCCGATCGCCTGGATGGCACTGACCTCGTTCCACTCCGAGACGGACGCGGCCACCAACCCGCCGTCGCTGGGTGCACCGCTCACCCTGGACGGCTACCGCGAGTTCTTCGGCGTGGGCGGGGGCGCGAGCCCCTGGCCGCCGCTGGCCAACTCCGTGACGGCGAGCGTGGTGTCGACCCTCCTGGTGCTGCTGCTGGCGCTGCCGGCGGCGTACGCGCTGTCCATCCGGCCGGTGCGCAAGTGGACCGATGTGTTGTTCTTCTTCCTGTCGACGAAGATGCTGCCGGTCGTCGCCGGCCTGCTGCCGATCTACCTCTTCGCCGAGCAGACCGGCCTGCTGGACAACGTGTGGCTGCTGGTCATCCTGTACGCGTCGATGAATCTGCCGATCGCGGTGTGGATGATGCAGTCCTTCCTGCGGGAGGTGCCGGTCGCGCTGATCGAGGCGGCCAAGGTCGACGGCGCCCGGCTTCCCACGATCATGGCCCGTGTCGTCGCGCCCGTCGCCGCGCCCGGCATCGCGGCCACCGCGCTGATCTGCTTCATCTTCAGCTGGAACGAGCTGCTGTTCGCGCGGGTGCTGACCGGTGTGGTCGCCGAGACCGCGCCGGTCTTCCTGACCGGCTTCATCACCAGCCAGGGCCTCTTCCTGGCCAAGGTGTGCGCCGCGTCGCTGGTCATCTCGCTGCCGGTGCTCGCCGCCGGCTTCGCGGCGCAGGACAAGCTGGTGCAGGGGCTGTCGCTCGGTGCGGTGAAGTAGCGGCCGGGGACGCGTACGGCGGAGGCCGCCCGGCAGCGTGCGCCGGGCGGCCTCCGCGTGCGGGGATCAGCGGATGTTCACGTCGATGCAGGCGTAGAAGGCGTTGGCGGTGTCGGCGATGTTCCACACCGCGAGCACCTTGTGCCGTCCGGTGGCGCTGCCGAGGTTGACCTGGTGCGAGACCGTCTCGGGCGGCTGCTGGCCGTTGCCGTTGATGGTGGCGACCTTGGTGCCGTCGACGAAGTACTCGTAGTTCGAGGTGCGGTGCCGGGCGGTGAATTTCCAGGTGAAGGTCGTGGTGCGGCTGACGTCGCTGACCTTCCAGCCCTTGTTGTCGTCGTCCAGCTCGGCGAATCTGGAGTTTCCTCCGCTGCAGCTCCGCAGGCCCTTGGGGCCCTCGACGCTCTGCGGTTCCCATGTGATGGCGCCGCACGACACCGTGCCCCTGGCGCACTGCTCCTGGCGGCTGGCCGGGGCGTTGACCCAGCCGTGCGCGGACGCCGAGCCGGTCGGCAGGGTCAGGGCGAGGACGGGTGCCATTGCCGCACCGATGGTGGCGGCCAACTTCCGCTTGCTGTCCATGCGTTCTCCTTCAGGGGGGTGGTGCATGGGATGGGGGCTTGCGTGAAGTTCTCCGGCGGGTGAGGGGGTGCGAGAGCCGGATTAGTCTAGACCATAGCGCTTGACGGGGGTCCGTCAAGCGCGCCCGTCCGGCGTCCTTGCGACCACGGCACGACCGCGGAACGACTACGGCAGTGCCTGCTCCAGAAGCTCCTGGAGGCGGAGTCCGCGGCGGACGTCGGTGTCGGAGCTGCGGCCGGTGCGCACCGCCGTGGCGAACTCCCGGCGCAGGACCGGCCAGCACTCCTCGTGGTCGATCTCGGCGGTGTCGTACGTCAACTCGCCGGCAGGGCCGAAGAGTTCGAGTCGGGTACGGGCCTGGGGAAGCCGTACGGTCCCGGACAGCGAGGCCTGGCTCACGGCGCCGTTCTCGTGCTCGCAGGTCAACTCGATCCAGTGCCGCGGGTCCCCGGTCCCGCGCACGGAGACCACCGGCCCGACCGCGAGGTCCAGCAGGTCGAGCAGGTGCGGTCCGAGGTCGAGCAGTGCGCCGTGCTCCAGCCGCCAGGAGGTGGCGAAGTCGCCGCCGAGGAAGGCGCCGTGCAGGTAGCAGGAGCGGGCGCCGGTGGCCTCGAAGGTCCGCGCCTCGGCCAGGAAGGCGCGGGTGGCGGGGTGGTACCGCTTGGACAGCACCAGCTGCGTCACCACGCCGCTCTCCTCGACCGCCTCGGCGACGGCACGCGCCAAGGCCAGGTCCGGGCCGAGCGGCTTCTCCAGCAGCAGCGCCCTGCCGGCCCGGGCGGCGCGTACGGCCGCCTCCGCCTGCACGGCAGGCGGTACGGCGAAGGCCACGGCCTCGCACCGGTCGAGAAGGTCGTCGAACGAGGCGGCGACGGGCGCTCCGTAGGCGTCGGCGACCTCGGCCGCCGCCTCGGACCTGCGGGCCCAGACGCCCGCGAGCTCGGTCTCGGGCCCGGCGGCCAGCATTCGGGCATGCATGGTGCGGGCCCAGGGCCCGGCTCCGACGAGGCCGACCCGCACGGGGCGGCCGGTCCAGGACTCGGTCACGTGCAACTCCTTGCCGGGCAGTGGGGTTGGGGCTTCCGGAGAGGCGGCCCCGCAGTGGCCGGCGGGCGCCGGCGGTCAGGCGGTGAGCGCCGCGAGGCGGGCGTCCGCGCGGTCCGGGGCGTAGCGGTCCTCCACGACCATGGCCGCGGCGCCGAGCAGACCCGCCCGGTCGCCGAGCTGGGAGGTGACGACCTGGAGGTGGGCGGTGGTGCGGGGCATCGCGCGTTGGTACAGCAGCTCGCGCACGCCGGTGAGGAACGGGGTGCCCGCGAGGTCCCCGGCGATCACCAGCACCCCGGGGTTGAGCAGCGTCACGACGGTGACGAGCACCTCGCCGACCCGGCGCCCCGCCTCCCGGGAGAGGCGTACCGCGTCCGGCTGGCCGGCGGCCAGGTGGTCGCGCACGTCGGAGCCCGAGGCGGTCGGGACGCCGGCGGCGGCCAGCTGACCCGCGAGGGCCCGGCCGCTGGCGACCGCGGCGAGGCAGCCGTAGGAGCCGCACATGCACAGCGCGTCCGGGCAGTCGTGCAGCCGGATGTGGCCGATGTCGCCGGCGCCGCCGTCGATGCCCCGGTACATCCGGCCGCCGACGACGACTCCGGCGCCGATGCCCGTGGACACCTTGACCAGCAAGAAGGCCGAGCAGTCGGGGTGGCCGATGCGCTGCTCGGCGTAGGCCATCAGGTTGGCGTCGTTGTCGACCAGCACCGGCACGTCGCCGCCGGCCGCGCTGACGTGCTCCGCGTACGCCTGCCGCATCCGGTCCCGGATGGGGTAGCCGTCCCAGCCGGGCATGATCGGTGGCTGGATGACCAGGCCGGTGTCCCAGTCGACCGGGCCCGGCACCGACAGCCCGATACCGCAGACGGTCCCGGGGGCGGCCCCGGCCTGTTCCAGCAGTGTGGCGAACCACCGGCCGAGTCGGTCCAGCACCGTCTCCGGGCCGTCGCTGATCACCAGCTCGCCCGAGCGCTCGGCGAGCACCGTGCCCGCCAGGTCCAGCACGGCGGCCCGGGCGTGCCGGGTGCCGAGGTCGGCCGCGAGCACGACGGCGTGCCCCGCGTCGAACTCCAACCGCGCCGACGGCCGCCCGCCCGTGGACCCCTCGACCGGCTCGGCCGCGCCCTCGCGCAGCCAGCCGGCGGCGAACAGTTGGTCCAGCCGGTGGCCCACCGTCGAACGGGACAGCCCGGTGGCACGCTGCAGCGCGCCGCGCGTGGTGGCGGTCCCCTCGCGGATGAGGCGCAGCAGGTGGCCCGCGCTGGCCTGGTTGGCGTTCATTCCCTCGTTCCCCGCTTCAGCTCTTGTCGGCGCCGCTGGTCAGCCCCTCCGTCAGCAGGCGCTCCGCGGCGAAGAAGAGCAGCATGACGGGGACGGTCAGCACCACCGATCCTGCCATGAGCACCGTTTTGGATACTTCCACCCCGTTGGACAGCAGCTGGAGGCCGAGGGAGACGGTCCACTTGTCGGGCGCGGCGGCGAGGAAGAGGAGCGCGAAGAGGAACTCGTTCCAGGCGATCATGAAGATGTAGAGCCCGGTGGCCATCAGCGAGGGCAGCGCGAGGGGGAGCACCACCTTGCGTACGGTCTGCAGGCGGGAGCAGCCGTCCAGCGCGGCGGCCTCTTCGATGCCGTACGGGATGGTGGTGAAGTAGTTCTTCATCATGTAGATCGACACGGGCACGGTCTGCGCGATGTAGACGATGGCGAGGCCGACCAGGCTGCCCTGGAGGCCCAGCCGCGCGAACATCACGAATAGCGGCACGGCCAGCAGGGTCGCGGGGAAGAGGTAGACCGCGAGGAACAGGGCGCTGACCTGGCGCCCGCCGAAGAACCTCAGCCGGCTGACGGCGTACGCGCCCGGTATCGCCGCGAGCATGGTGAGGGCGACGGTGCCGAGCGAGACCAGTGCGGTGTTGCCGAGCATGCCGAGGAAGCCCTGGCCGCCCTCGGCGGTGGGGCGCAGCACTTCCTCGTACGTCGCGAGCGTGAAGTCCTTCGCCGAGACCCACAGCTGCCCGGGGTCCAGCAGGAGCGCGTCGATCGGCTTGACCGACAGCAGCAGCATGTAACCGAAGGGGACGAGGGTGATCAGCGCCAGGAACGCGATCACCAATCGGCGGGCCACCCCGAAGAACCGCTCCTCGAAGCGGGCCCGGCTCATCCGCGGGCGGGCCGTGGCGCGGGGAGCGGCGGTATCGCCTCGGGTCGGCGGGGCGGGACGGGTCGTCGTCGCGCTGTTCATCACGCCTCCTCCTGCGTCTTCTTGGCGAAGAACGCGAAGTACACGCCCAGCAGCGCCATGAGGAGCACGGCGAGGACCAGGGCCTGGGCGGCGGCGGCGCCCACGTCGAAGCGGGCGGTGAGGAAGTCGTACACCCGCACCGCCACCACGTCGGTGCCCGAGCCGCCGCCGGTGAGCAGATAGATGTCGTCGAACTTGTTGAACGTCATGATGAACCGCAGCACGCACAGCAGCGCGATCACCGGCATGAGCTCCGGCAGCAGCACGTAGCGGAACCGCTGGGTGGGCGCGGCGCCGTCCACCTTCGCGGCCTCCTCCAGCCCGTCGGGCACCGCCTGGAGGCGGGCGAGGAGGAAGAGGAAGGCGAAGGGGAAGTAACGCCAGGTCTCGAAGGCGATGACGGTGAGCAGCGCCAGCGGCACGTCGAAGTGCAGCCCGAGCAGGCTCACCTCGTAGGAGCGGGTGGACAGGAAGGCGATCGGGTCGTCCCAGCCCAGCAGCCTGGTGCCCCAGTCGTTGACGATGCCGAGCTGGGGGCTGAGCGCGATCTCCCAGACGAACGCGACGGCGACGACCGGCGCGACGTACGGCAGCAGCATCGAGGCGCGCAGGAGCCCGCGCCCGCGGAAGGGCTTGCGGAGGGCGAGCGCGGCGATCAGGCCGAGGAACACGGAGCCGGCGGTGGAGCCGACCGTGTAGAGCACGGTGGTCCACAGGCTGGACCAGAAGCCGGGGGAGCCGAAGACCTTGCCGAAGTTCTCCAGCGACCAGTTGCCCAGCAGGCTCATGCCCTGGATGTCGACGAGCCGGGCGTGCTGGAAGGCCAGCAGCACGGTCCACAGGATCGGCAGCACGACGACGACCAGCACCACGACGAAGGTGGGGGTGACGAAGGCGAGCCCGGCGCGGTTCTCGCGGGCCGCGGCGGACGCCACGTGGCGCGGGCGGTGGCCGGTGCGTGGCGCGGTGCGGGTTGTGGGGGCGGCGTTCACCGGAGCGACTCCTTGAGGGCGGTGACTTCCTCGTCGGCCTTGCGGGCCGCTTCCTGTGGCGGGGTCTGCCCGCTGACCATCTCGCCGAGCGCCTTGGGCACGGGGAGTTCGCCGTTGGTGGCGCCGACGAGGGCGCCCTCGCCCTGCGTGATGCCCCAGCGACGCATGCCGCTGATGCCGTCGGCGATGCGGTCGAGCAAGCGGTCCGAGTAGAGGGCGTCGAGGGGCTTGCGCACCTTTGCCTCGACGCCGAGCCGGCTGTGGTGCCAGGCGCGGGTGTACTTGTCCGGGTCGTCCGCGGTTCCCTCGCGGACCGGGATCTTGCCCTCGGGGGCCATTCCGAACCAGTCCTCGTAGCCGGCGCCCATCATGTACCTGATGAAGGCGCGGGAGGCGGCCCGCTCCGCGCTCTTGGTCACCGCCCACGACGTGACCTCGCCGAACTGCGCAGGGCGGGTCCCGTCGGGACCCTTGAGGCCGGTGACGATGCCGCTGTGGTCGGACAGGTACGACGGGTCCTTCCTGCACTCCGGGCAGCTGGGCGTGGCGTCGGCGCGCAGCCCCGTGAGCTCGTCGAGGAGGAACGAGGACCAGACGAGCATCGGGGAGCGGCCGGCGAAGTAGGTGGCGCGCGTGGTGTCGAGCGTCTGGGTGCCGGGGGCGCCGTGGTCGCGCGCCAGCGAGCGGTAGGTGGCGAAGGTGCGGCGGCATGCGGGGGAGTCGAGCGTCACCTCGCCTTTGTCGTCGACGAGTTGGCAGTCGTTGGCGAGGGCCAGGCTCTCGAAGCTCTGCTGGGTGAAGGCGTCACCGGGGTCGCTGGCGACGGATATGCCGGCCAGGTGCCCGCGATCCAGCTTCCGCGCCGCCTTGAGGAGCGCGCCGTAGCTGTCGGGTGCGGCCAGGCCGGCCTTCTCGAACAGGTCCTTGCGGTAGACCAGCAGCTGCAGCCAGGCGTCCGAGGGCACGGCGAGCGGCGTGCCGTGGTCGGAGGTCAGCCGCAGGGCGTTGGCGTTGAACGTGCCGGCGCCGAGGTCCTCGACGATGTCGCCGGCGAGCCGGGTGTCGAGCAGGCCGTTGCTGTACATCTGCCAGGTCTGGCCGAGGGGGAGTGCGGCGATGACGTCGGGGAGGTTGCCCGCTGCCGCTGCCGACATGATCAGTTGGGGCAACTGCCCCTCGTCCACGCCGACCAGGTTCACTGTGATGCCGGTCTGCTTCTCGAACCGCCCGACCACCTTGCGGGTGGCCGCCATCCGCGCGGGCAGGTTCTCCTGCGTCCACACCGTGATCTTCTTGTCCGGCGCCGCCCTGCCGTCCGCCTGCCCGCCCGAGCAACTCGTCAACAGGGCGGCGGCCAGTGTCACGGCGAGTCCTGCCGCGGTCGCCCTCGACCGTCGGGACCACATACGCATGCCACGTCCTCACAGCACTTCCGTTTATTTGCCCTGCATCCCAGCACCAATTTTGTCTATTAACAAGACGTAACCCTGATGTATCTTCGACGAAACCACTGAACTCACGTCCTTCCGGAGTCCCTTGTGGAGCGAGTTGTCCAGTTCGTCGGCCCCCGTGATGTCGAAATCGCCGAGCACGAAAGCGCACCACTGCCCGCCGGGCACCTCCGGGTACGCACTCGCTATTCCGGCATATCGGCGGGCACGGAACTGACCGCCTACCGGGGGACGAACCCCTACCTCACTCGCACCTGGGACGCCGAGGCCCGGCTCTTCCGCGACGGCGCGGCCGGCATCTCGTACCCGGTCGTCGGCTGGGGCTACTCCGAGGTCGGCGAAGTGGTTGAAGTCTCACCGGAGTTGACCGACCGGCCGGACGTGCCGGCCGTCGGCGACCTGGTATGGGGCATCTGGGGGCATCGCAGCGAGGGCATCGTGCCCGCCGAGCGGCTGGTCGGACACACCCTGCCGGCCGGCCTGGAGCCGCTGGCCGGTGCGTTCGCCCGGGTGGGCGCCATCGCGTACAACGCCGTGCTCGGCGCGGGCATCAACCTCGGCGAGGACGTGGCCGTCTTCGGGCAGGGCGTCATCGGCCTGCTCACCACTCGCCTCGCCCAACTCGGCGGAGCCCGCGTCACCGCCGTCGACGCGCTCGACATCCGCCTGGAGGCCGCCCGGCAGTACGGCGCCGAACGCACCCTCAACGCCCGCACCGACGCCGTCGCCGAGCGGATCAGGGAAGCGACCGGCGGCCGCGGCGCCGACGCCGCCATCGAGATCAGCGGCGTCTACCCCGCACTGCACGAGGCGCTGCGCTGCGTCGCCGTCGACGGCCGGGTGGTCGCCGCCGGCTTCTACCAGGGCGACGGCGAAGGGCTGCGCCTCGGCGACGAGTTCCACCACAACCGCGCCCAGCTCATCTGCTCCCAGATCGGCGGCGTGCCCCCGCACCTGGCGGGCCGCTGGACCGTCGAACGCCTCCAGCAGACGTTCCTGCGGCTGGTCGCCGAAGCCAAGGTGGACGTGAAGTCACTGGTCAGCCACGTCATCCCGGTGGAGGACGTGGCCGACGCCTACCGACTGCTGGACGAGCGCCCGCACGAGGCGCTGCAGATGGTGCTGGAGTTCTGAGCCGCCGCACCCACCGCCCGGCTTCCGGTACACCGCACCCACCGCCCGGCTTCCGGTACACCGCACCCACCGCCCGGCTCGGCACGGATGGCCAACGCAGGTCCGTACGCCACGCTCCAACACGTAGAAAAGGCCCGAAGCATGTTCAAGACCGCCTGCCAGGAACAACTCCTGCCGGGAGACACCCTCCAGCGGAAGTGGGAGTTCGCCCGGGAAGCCGGTTACGACGCCATCGAACTGCGCGGCAAGGGAGACTTCCACTTCCGCGACCGGCTCCCGGAACTGCGCAGGGCCGCCGCCGACGGCGTCGTCATGCCCACCGTCTGCGTCGACATGCTGCACTTCCTCGGCGACTTCGACGACGACCGGCGGCGCGACGCCGTGGCACAGATGAAGTCCCAGCTGTCGGTCATCGCCGAACTGGGCGGTGCCGGCGCGCAGACCCCGGCCTCGTACGGCATGTTCTCGCGCCGCCTGCCGCCCTTCGAGCCGCCCCGCGACGAGCGCGCCGACCGCGACGTCCTGCTCGCCGGACTCACCGAGCTCGGCGAGCACGCCCGCGCCGAAGGCGTCACCCTCTTCCTCGAACCGCTCAACCGCTACGAGGACCACATGGTCAACCGGCTGGAGCAGGCCGCCGACCTGATCCGCGAGGTGGGACTGGACTCGGTCCGCATCGGCATCGACAGCTACCACATGAACATCGAGGAGGCCGACCCCGCGGGCGCGATCCTGGCCGCTGCGCCCTTCATCGGCCACGCCCAGGTCAGCGACTCCAACCGCTGCCAACCCGGTGCCGGGCACCTGGACTGGGCCGCCTGGCTGGGCGCGCTGGACGCCGCCGGGTACCAAGGCCACCTGGCCGTGGAATGCCGGCTGACCGGCGACCCGGTACGGGCCGTACGGTCGATCCCGCCCTTCCTGGCGAGGGCCGCCGGATGACTCCGCCGCCACCGACCGCGACCCCGGCACCGCTCCGCACACCGGCGAGCGCGCCGGCACTACCGGCGGACCGGCACACCCTGCGCCGCGCAGCCCGCCGCGTCCTCCTGCGCAACTGGACGGGCGCCGCCACCGTCCCCTCACACGGCCTCTACCCGCACCAGTGGAGCTGGGACTCGGCCTTCATCGCCATCGGCCTGCGCCACCTCTCGCCGCTGCGCGCGCAACGGGAGCTGGAGACGCTGCTCGGCGCGCAGTGGGGCGACGGGCGCGTACCGCACATCGTCTTCAACCCCGCGGTGCCGCTGGACGCCTACTTCCCCAGCCCGGACTTCTGGCGCTCCAGCACGGCCGGCGCGGCCGCGGGCGCGCCCCGCGGGCTGGAGACCTCGGGGATCGTCCAGCCGCCCGTGCACGCGCTGGCCGCCTGGCTGGTGCACCGGGCCGACCCCGCGCTCTCCGGCGGCAGGGGCTTCCTCGCCCGGGTGTACCCGCGCCTGGTCGCCTGGCACCGCTACCTCACCGAGCAGCGGGACCTGGGCGGCGGCGGCCTCGCGGCGATCGTGCACCCGTGGGAGCCGGGCATGGACAACAGCCCCTGCTGGGACCGGCCGTTGGCACGCGTCGAGCCCGCCCCGCCCGGCGCGTTCCGCCGCGCGGACCTCGACCACGGTGCCGCCGCCGATCGCCCCACCGACCTCGACTACGGGCGCTACGTACGGCTCGCCACGGACTACCGCGACCGGGGCTACCGGGACGGCACCACGCCCCTCCGGACGCCCGGCCCCGCCTTCGCAGTCGAGGACCCGGGCGTCAACGCCCTGCTCATCGCCTCCGAACACGCCCTCGCCGAGATCGCCACCGCGCTCGGCACCGACCCCGCCCCGCACCGGCACCGCGCACGCGCGCTCACCTCGGCCTTGCTGGAGCGGCTGTGGGACCAGGACGCCGGCCAGTTCCTCTGCCGGGACCTGATCGCCGGAGAACCGCTGCCCGAGCGCAGCGCGGCCGGACTCCTCCCGCTCCTCGTCCCCGACCTGCCGCGCGCGGTGGTACGGACGCTGCTGGACACCGTCCGCGGCACGCACTTCGGCCTCGGCACCACGGTCCGGCTGCTGCCCAGCTACGACCTGCGCGGCCCCGCGTTCGACCGGCACCGCTACTGGCGCGGGCCCGCCTGGTCCAACGTCAACTGGCTGATGGAGCGCGCCCTGCGCCGGCACGGAGAGCGCGCCGCCGCCGACGCGCTGCGTACCGCGATCCTGGACGCAGCGGCCGCTTCCGGCTTCGCGGAGTACGTCGATCCGTACACGGCGGAGGGGCGCGGCACCCGCGACTTCAGCTGGACCGCGGCCCTGGCCCTGGACCTGCTGGCCGCTCCCGGCCCGGGCGACGACGACCACCGTGCCGGAACCGTCCGCCACGGAGAGGGGGAGCGATGACCTCGACGGACCAGCGGGTCCTCGTCCACGACGGCACCTTCGCCGTCCTCGGCCCGGCCGGTGACGTCACCGGCGTACGGGGCACCGCACCCGACGGCCTCTTCCTGCGCGACGCCCGCCACCTGAGCCGCTGGCAGCTCACGGTCGACGGCGCGGCCCCCGCCCTCCTGGTCCCGACCACGGCGGGCGGTGCGACGCAGCCGCTCACCTCCGTACTCACCCCGCACGGCACCCGCGACGAACCGCCCGCCTACACCGTGTTCCGCGAACAGGCCGTATTCTCCGGCACGTTGATCGAGCGCATTCGCCTCACCAGCAACCGTGGCGAGGCCACCACGGCGACCCTGGAGATCACCGCGGACGCCGACTTCGCCGACCAGTTCGAGCTGCGTGCGGACCACCGCTCCTACGCCAAGCCGCACACCGTCCGCACCCGCGAAACACGCGCGGACGGCGTCGAGTTCGGCTACCGGCGCGGCCCGTGGCACTCGCGTACGACGGTCACCGCCCAGCCCCGGCCCGACACGGTTGGCAAGGAACCGCACGACGGCCGGGCCCGAGTGTTGCACTGGCGCCTGGAACTGCCCCCGCACGGCGCCGCCGAGCTGCGGCTGCGGGTGACGGCACACCCGCACGGCGCTCCGCAGCCGGACGCTGACCGCACCGGCGACGCGGACCCGGCGGCGGTGGCACACCGGCTGGCCGCCGAGGTCGCCGACTTCGCCGGCACCGCGCCCCTCGCACCCCTCACCATGGGGCCGCACGGGGCACACCGGTCCGAGCTGGACCGCGCCTGCGAGCAGGGCCTCGTCGATCTGGCGGGCCTGCGGGTGACCGTACCGGGGCCGGACGGTGAGGCACTGCGCGTGCCCGGCGCCGGCGTGCCCTGGTTCCTCACCCTCTTCGGCCGGGACTCCCTGCTCACCTCCTTCTTCGCCCTGCCGTACCGGCCCGAGCTCGCCGAGGCCACGCTGCTCGCGCTCACCGCGGCGCAGGCGACGGCGGCCGACCCGGCACGGCTCGCGCAACCCGGCAAGATCGTGCACGAGATCCGCCACGGCGAACTGGCCTTCTTCGACCAGGTCCCGTACGGGCGCTACTACGGTTCGGTGGACGCGACCCCGCTGTACCTGGTGCTGCTCGACGCGTACGCCGAGGCGGCCGGCGCCGCCGGGACGGAGCTCGCCCGCAGGCTGGAGGGGCCCGCTCGCGCGGCCGTGGAGTGGATGTTCCGGCACGGCGGCCTCGACACCGACGGCTACCTCGCCTACCGGGCCCACGAGGGCGGCCTCGCCAACCAGAACTGGAAGGACTCGCCCGGCGCCGTCTGCGCCACGGACGGCACCCGCCCGGCGGGGGCCGTGCTGGTCGCCGAGGTGCAGGGATACGCCTACGACGCGCTGCGCCGCACCGCCCGCCTCGCCCGCGACCTGTGGGGCGACGAGCCCTACGCAGCCCGTCTGGGAACCGCGGCCGAGGCCCTGCGCCGGCGGTTCGCGGCCGACTTCTGGATGGCCGACCGGTCCTTCCCCGTGCTCGCGCTGGACGCTACCGGCCGCCGAGCCGACGTCCTGGCCTCCGACGCGGGCCATCTCCTGTGGTCCGGCATCCTGGACCAGGAAGCGGGGGAGACGGTGGGCCGGCGACTGCTGGAGCCGGACTTCTTCTCCGGCTGGGGCGTCCGCACGCTGGCCGCGGGCCAGCCGCCGTACCACCCGCTCTCCTACCACCGCGGCAGCATCTGGCCGCACGACAACGCGGTCATCGCCCTCGGCCTGGCCCGCTACGGGCTGCACAAGGAGGTCCACACGATCGCAGACGGCCTGATCGAGGCCGCCGCTCTGCACGGCCACCGGCTCCCCGAAGTCCTCGCCGGCTACGACCGCGACCGCCACCCGGCGCCGGTCCCCTACCCGCACTCCTGCTCCCCGCAGGCCTGGGCGGCGGCCACCCCGCTGGCGTTGCGCACCGCGGTACGCAACGCCGGGCCGGAAGCGGCCCCGGACGGCTGACCTCAGCCGTCCAGGCCCGCCTCCCACGCGAGCTGCCGTAGCGCACGGTCGCTGAAGAGGTGCCGACCACGGTCGAGCAGCCGCCCCACCTCCGGGTCCCCGCGCCGCTCGTCCGCGGCCGGGCGCCAGCGCCGGACGGCGTGCTCGGCCCGGACACGCAGCTTCACGTCCGGGTCTGCCAGAAGTCCGACGGCGGCACGGAGCGCCATGACACCACCGTGCGCATCGAGCAGACGGAAGGCGGCGCTCCGTAGGTGGCGCGGCCGCTCCGGACCGGTACGGTCCAGCAGCAGGTCGGCGGGCAGCTCCGCAGCCGATGGCAACAGCGCGACGGTCACCTCGCGGACGACGGCGGGCACCGGGTCGTCGAGCAGCGGCAGCAGCGTCGTGGTGGCCGGACTGCGGTCCACCGCCCGCAGTCCGGCCACGGCCTGCGCCCGCACCGCGCCGTCCGGGTGGGCGAGCAGCGACCGCAACAGGCCGGCGTCCGCGCGGTCCCCGCACTCGGCCAGCCCGATCACCGTGCCGGGCAGCAGCGCGGCGTCGTCGGCCCCCGTGCACCGTGTGCGGTACCAGGTCGTCGGATCGCCGCCGTACTGCCGCACGACGTACCGGGCGCAGGCGCGTACCACGGCGGACCGGTCGTTGAGGAAGCGCTCCGCCTCCTGCGGACGCCCCGCCCGTCGCAGAGCGGTGACCCCCGTCGAGCGGGTACGCGGGTTCCGCGCGGCCAGCAGCGGCGTGAGCACGTCGTCGTACGTGTTCCGGTCCACGTCCGCCGTGGCGGCGAGTGCGGTGAGCGTCGCGTTGGCACACAGGTCCTGAACGACGTTGTCCTCGTCCCGGGCGGCGGTGCGCGCCAGGTCGACGGGGCCGAGGCGGCCTTCCGCCACGGCCAGCCGGTAGGCGAACCGCCGTACGCCGCGATCGGGCGCGGCGAAGAGTGCGGCGAGCCGGCCCTGAGGGGCACCCTGCAGGACCTCTTCGAGCAGTTGGACACCGAAGGCGCCGCGGTCCCGGCGGCCGACGCGCAGCAGCAGGGGCGCGAGGTCGGCGGCGTTGTTAACGTCCAGCGTGTCGCGCAGCAGTTGCCGGGCGTACCGGCGCAGCGGTGCGACCCAGTCGGCGCACCGGATCACGACCAGCGGCAGCAGCCCGGGGTGCTGCGCCGCCCGACGCACCGCCGCCTCACGGATCCACCCGTTCCGGTGGCAGAGCGCGACGGCGAGCCCGGACTCGCCGGCCCGCATGAGATCCCTGGGCAGCGGAGCATCCCACTCCAGTTTCCACTCCCATTTCGGCACCGACTCGTCCGGCCGGCACCGGCGCACCTGCCGCACCCCTGCGTCCAGTGCGAGCCACTCACCGGGATCGGCGACGTCCAACACCTCTTGCAGCGGCTCCCCCTCGGCCAGTCGCGCCGCTGCCGTCGCGCCACGCCGCACCTCGTCCTCGGCCATTCCCGCCCCCGTTCCCGCCGGCCGTACCCGTTGATCGTAGAGCGCGGGGTAGGCGCAGGGCACGCGAGTATCTCCCTGCCCGATCAGCGGCGGAGCACCGTCCGGCCGGGCCCCGAGAAGGGAAGAACATGGCGAACACCGCGCTCCTCGTGATGGACGTCCAGCAGGCCATCGTGGACCTGGCGGGCAACGGATCCGGATACCTGGCGCGACTGCGGCGCGCGATCGACGGCGCTCGTGCCGCCGGCATTCCCGTGATCTACGTCGTCATCGCCCTGCGCACGGACCGGCCGGAGGTCAGCAGCCGCAACAAGGCGGTCAGTGCCGCCGCGCGGGCCGGCCTCTTCACCGAGGACGACCCGGGCACGGAGATCCACCCCGAAGTCGGGCCGCGCCGGGGCGACATCGTCATCACCAAGCGGCGGACGAGCGCCTTCTCGGGCAGTGACCTCGACCTGGTCCTCAGGTCCCGCGACATCGACAGCCTCGTCCTCACCGGCATCTCCACCAGCGGCGTCGTGCTCTCCACCTGGTGCCAGGCCGCCGACCTGGACTTCGCCCTCACGGTCCTGACGGACGCGTGCCTGGACCTCGACCCCGAGATGCACCGCTTCCTCACCGAGAAACTCCTCCCGAGGCAGGCACACGTCACCACGGTGCAGGAGTGGCTCGCGGGGTGACGATGACACGCACGACACGGTGGTCGGAGGCGTCGGTGGAGTACTCGGCACGCTGCCGCACCGAGGTGTCGACGTCACCGCCCACCGCTCGATGTCATGCCGCACCTGCCGGGAGCACCACGTTCACCTTGGCCGCGCCGTGTCCCTGTGCCCGCGCGGCGGCGAAGGCGGCCGGCGCGTCTTCGAGGGGGTACGCCGTGCGCAGGCAGTGGTCCACCTCGATCTCGCCCCGCGCGATGAGATCGAGCGCCGTACGGAACGAGGTCAGTCCGGGTTCGCTCTGCGCACCGTTGACCCACTCCATGGTGAGGCGCTTGCGGAAGGCCCGGTCGACCGGGAACGGTGCGTCACCCGGGCGTTGCGGATAGCCGAAGAGGCCCAGCGTGCCCGCATCACGGGCGGCCTCGACGGCGGCCTGCCGGCAGTCGTCGCCACCGGCCGCCTCGACGACGAGATCCGCTCCACGCCCGTCGGTGGCATCGAGCACCTGCGCCACGAACGGCGAGGAGCCGGCCGGGCCGAGCACGGTGTGCGTGGCACCGAGCCGCGCTGCCTCGCGCAACCGGTCGGCGTTGAGGTCGCATGCGACGACGGTCGTGAAGCCGCGCCGCAGCAACTGCTGGACGAAGAACAACCCCGAAGAACCGGCACCGATCACCGCGGCGCACCCGGCGCCGCGCGTCCCGGGGTGCCGCAGGAAGCGTTTGAGGGCGAAGACCGTCGTACCCAACTGCTGCGCCGGCAAAAGTCGTTGGGCGGGAACATCCGCGGGCAGCGGCACGACGTGAGCGGCATCGATCGCTACGTACTCGGCGAAGCAGCGGCCCGACCGCCCCGGCGGGACCGTCAGCACCCCGGTACCCGGCGGGAAGGCGGGGGTGTGGCTGTCCAGCACGACGCCGACGCCCTCATGGCCGGGCCAGCCGGGCGTGCCGAGCCACTCCGGATCGTGGAAACCGTCGAAGACCTTACGGATGTCCGACCCGCACACCGAGGCGTGCGCCAGCTCCACCAGTACCTCGCCCGCACCGGCGGCCGGAGTGGGGAATTCGCCCACCTCGACCCGCCCGGGCTCCGGCACGAAGGCCGCGCGCATCCGAGGTTTCCAGCCCGCCATGCACCTCAGCTCCCAGTCCACGCAGGGAGAGGTACGCAACGCAACGGAGCGCAGCCTCTCCGGGTGTCCCCGACCGACGGTCAGACGTTACCTGCAACTTTCCGCGGAGGGGGGAGGGTGAGCAGAGAGGCGAGGAGAAGGAGGTGACGAATCGCTGTAACCGCTGTAACCGCTGTGACCGGTGTCCTTGTCCGGCGTTTTCAGTCAGCGCCATGGCGAGTGGAGCGCCGCTGGGTGCCTGGTTGCCTGGTTGCCTGCTACTTGGTGAGCGAGGCCGTCAGCATCGGCAGGGCACGGTGGAGTTCGCGTTCCCAGTATGGCCAGGTGTGGGTACCGGGGCCGTAGAGGTCGGCCGTGACACGCAGGCCGTGGGCGCGGGCCTGTGCGACGTACCGCTCCGACATGCCGCCCAGCCACTGCTCCAGCGTGTCCGGCTGGGCGTCCGGCGGGTCGAGCGGTCCCGGCGTCCCGTTGCCGGTGGAGACGAACACCGGGAAGCCGCGCGGGAGTCGGCGCAGCACGTCGTACGGGTTGTGCGCCCGCCAGATGTCGGCCTGGGCGTGCGGATCGCCCCACAGGGCCGTCGGGTCGTCGGTGTATCCGGCGACGACGTCCAGGAGCCGCTGCGGATCGGCGCCGGTGTCCACGACGCCGCTGAACGAGGCGGCCGACCGGAACATGCCCGGGTGCCGCCCGGCGTACGACAGGGCGCCGAAGCCGCCCATCGACAGCCCCGCGACGGCCCGCCGGCCGTTCGTCCGGAGGGTGCGTTCCACCAGCTGGCGTACCTCGGTGAGGTGGAAGGTCTCCCAGGCGGGCGTGGCGCCCGCGCCGTGGTTCCACCAGTTGCTGTAGAAGCCCATCGGGCCGCCCTCGGGGAGCACGATCAATGCCCGGGTGCGAGCGGTGGCCCGTACCACGTCGGTGTTGTCCGTCCAGGCGCGCCAGCCCGGCGTGCTGTCGCAGCAGCCGTGCAGCAGGTACAGCACCGGCAGCCGGCGGTGGTCCCGGTCGTAGCCGGTGGGCAGCAGCACCCGGGCGTGCCCCTCCCGGCCGAGGGCGGGGGAGTGGATGGTCAGGTCGAGGATACGGTCGTCGACGCGTTCGGCGGCGGTGAGGTAGGCGCCGTCGTCGGCCCGCACGCCCGGCGACGCGTCGGCGGGGGCCGAGGCCCGGGCGGACGGCGTCAGGAGCATGCCGGTGCACAGGAGCAGAAGGACGGTGAGGAGGGAACGGGCGATGCGGCGACGCGCCGGTCTGCGGCGTCCTGTGGCGGGGCGACGTGACATGGGTGGCTGCTCCTGTCCGTTGCGAACGGCTACCGGGTGAGGGCACGGCCAGTGCTGACGACGTTGTCCCGCAGGGGACTTGGCGAAGCTAGAGCCGAGTGGGGCGGGAGTCAAGGGTGCGGGCCCGGCGCTGCCGGCGCCGGCCCGGGGAGTTTTCCGGAATTCCCGCTGCCGTTTTCTTGTCTGGCGTGGGAATTGACGGAGCGGTGTCCCCTTTACCGTGCGCGAGTCGTCGCTTCGGCACATCGATCCGCGGCACACGTACAACCATCTTCCTGGGTCGCTGGTCTTCTTGGGTAGTCGGAGATTTCCGCGGGGTGGGGTCGTTCCACATTACCGTCAGGGTTGCCGCGCGGGTTCTTCGGAAAAGTCGCGCACTTATGTGTGAATCCCAGGAGGTATTCCGTCGTGAGATATGCCAAGCGCGCCCTCGTTGGGCTGACCTGTGCTTTTGCGCTCGTTCCGGCTGGCGCCGCAATGGCCGGCACCGGTCCGGCGCCCGCCCCGTCGGAGCGGAGCCTGGCCAAGTCCACCGCCCCCTCGGCCACCGGAAATCCGCTCAGCGCAAAGGCGCAGGCGGCCGGTGTGTGCAGCGATGCCTACGCGATCGGTAACACCGGATACATCACCCGGCAAGGCGTGAAGATCGCATCGGTGAAGCAGTTCTACTCCCCGAAATGCCAGCAGAACTACGGCTACCTCTGGGTCTGGGATTCCTTCCGGGCCAAGGCCGGCGACTATGACGTCAGTACGTCGATCTACAGCTACTCCAAGGACGAGATTCTCGGCACCCGGACCTGGACGAACAGCACCGCCCAGGAATTCTGGTCCAACGGCACCGCCACCGTGAAGGCCTGCACGGCGGGCATCGGCTCGCTGCGCCAGGCCGGCGACCCGGTCGCCGCCCAGGGGGCCAGCTCGAAGCGCTGCTGACCCCGCGACGGGCCTCGGCGCCACGCAGGTCCGTATGCCGTCGCCTGCGTGATGGTGCGTCATGTGCCCGGTGGAGGGATGACCCTCCGCCGGGCACGACTGCTGCGCGTTCGCCGGGCTCCGAAGCGTCATGTGCCCGGCAGGATCACCGTCACCCCGGAGCCCGGCGCCGCACCCATCGCCGCCAGGGCGGCCGGCGCGGCGTCCAGCGGAAGGGTCGCCGTCGTCAACAGGTCCGGGCGCAGGACTCCGGCCCGGACCAGGTCCAGCATCGGCGGATAGGCGTGCGCCGCCATGCCGTGGCTGCCCAGGACGGCCAGCTCCAGCGCGACCACCCGGTCCATCGGCACCGGTACGGCCTGCGGAAGGAGCCCGACCTGTACGTGCCGGCCCCGCCGCCGCAGGCTGCCGACCGACGCCGCGCAGGTCTCGGCCGAGCCCAGCGCGTCCAGCGAGACGTGGGCGCCGCCACCCGTCAGCTCGCGCACCGCCGCCGCCGTGTCCGCGGTACGCGAGGCGTCCACGCACTCCGCGGCACCGCACTTCCGCGCCAGGTCCAGCGCGGCCGGCGACAGATCGACCGCGACGACCCGCGCCCCGGCCGCTGCCGCGATCATCACGGCGGACAGCCCCACGCCCCCGCATCCGTGCACCGCGACCCACTCGCCCGGCGCCACCCGCGCCTGTGCGGTCACGGCCCGGAACGCGGTCGCGAACCGGCAACCGAGCGAGGCCGCGGTGGCCGAGGACAGTTCCTCGGGCACCGCGATCAGGTTCACGTCCGCATGATCGAGCGCGACGAACTCGGCGAAGGAGCCCCGGTGGGTGAAGCCGGGCTGCGTCTGCCGCTCGCACACCTGCTGGTCGCCCGCCGCACAGGAAGCGCAGCTTCCACAGGCGCAGACGAAGGGCACGGTCACCCGGTCGCCCGGGCGCCAGTTCCCGACGCCCGCCCCCACCTCCGCCACCACTCCGGCGAGTTCGTGGCCCGGTATGTGCGGCAGCGTGATGCCGGGGTCGTGGCCCATCCAGCCGTGCCAGTCGCTGCGGCACAGCCCGGTGGCCTCGACCCGCACGACCACGCCGTGCGGCGCCGGTACGGGGTCGGGAACGTTCCGTACCTCGGCCGGTTGCGCGTATTGCTCGAACACCACAGCTCGCATGGGCCCCGCCTCTCCTCGGAAGGTCGTCGTCCCGATCATGGACGCGCAGCACCGGCCTTCCCGCCCCGGCTAACCGCTATCCGTGATCCGGCGGGCGAAAACCCCGGCGCAACCGGTGCGGAAAGTTCAATAGACTGACAGAACGATGAAGATGACGGGGGCAGGGGTTGCAGACACCACGCAGGTGAGGCTCGGGGGACACGGAAGGCGAGGAGCGGTGGGGGCGCTCCCGTAGTCCGAGCCGATCACCGCGGTCAGCGAACGACGGTGCCGTACAGCGGCCGAGGGCGTCCTGACCGCTGCCCCGGCGCCCCGACGACCGAGCTTCCGACGGACCACCGGGCCGAGACCCGGTGCACGCCGTGCCCGCGCCGATACCGACCGATACCAGTGAGGTGTGCCTGACCATGATCGAATCCGCGAACGCCGGGGGCGTCGACTCGCCCCGCGGCAGTTCCCCCGCACGTGCCCCCGTGCTGATCGCCGTGCTCGTCGTCTCGGCCTTCGTGATGATCCTCAACGAGACGATCCTGAGCGTCGCGCTCCGCGACCTCACCGTCGACCTGTCCATCTCCACCACGACGGTGCAGTGGCTGACCAGCGGCTTCCTGCTGACCATGGCCGTGATCATTCCGATCACCGGCTTCCTGCTCGAACGTTTCACCGCGCGCCAGGTCTTCCTGGCCTCGCTGACCCTGTTCAGCGTGGGCACGCTCGTCAGCGGCCTCGCCCCCGGGTTCGGCGTGCTGATGGCCGGGCGCGTGATCCAGGCGTGCGGTACCGCCGTCATGCTGCCGCTGCTCATGACCTCCGTGATGCGCCTCGTCCGGCCGGAGAAGCGCGGCGCGACGATGGGCACGATCAGCATCGTCATCGCCGTCGCCCCCGCCGTGGGCCCGACGGTCGGCGGCGCCGTGCTCGCCTCGCTGGGCTGGCGCTGGATGTTCTGGATCGTGCTGCCGCTCGCCGTGGCGGCGCTGGCCGCCGGCGCGGTCCTGATGCGCCTGGACAGCGAGACGCGGCAGGTGCCGCTGGACGTGCTGTCGGTCGTGCTGTCCGCCGTCGGCTTCGGCGGCGTCCTGTACGGCCTGGCGTCCGTCGGCGAGTCCGGCGGCGGGGCGCACACGCTCCCGCCGTGGATACCGATCGCGGTCGGCCTGGTGTCGCTGGGCGTCTTCGTCGCCCGTCAGCTGAGGCTCCAGCGGGCCGACCGCGCCCTGCTCGACCTGCGTCCGTTCAGGACCCGCGCGTTCAGCGTGGCCCTGGTCCTCTCGGCGCTGCTGTTCATGTGCCTGCTGGGCGTCGGGTCGATCATGCTGCCGCTGTACCTCCAGACGGTGCTGGGCGCCAGTACGTTCGTCAGCGGTCTGGCCGTCCTCCCCGGCGGCCTGCTGCTCGGCCTGCTCGGCCGCCCGGTGGGGCGGCTGTTCGACCGCTTCGGCGCCCGCCCCCTGGTGATCCCCGGCGCGCTCGCCCTGGCCGTGTCGCTGTGGCTCTTCACGCTCCTCGGCCCCCACTCGCCGCTGGCCGCGGTCATCGCCATCCACATCCTGCTGATGGCCGGGCTCGGGCTGATGATGACGCCGCTGATGACGGAGTCGCTGGGTGCGCTGCCCGATCACCTCTACTCCCACGGCAGCGCGATCCTCTCCACGCTTCAGCAGGTGGCGGGCGCGTTCGGTACGGCCGTGTTCGTCACCGTCGCGTCGCTGAGCACCTCCGACCCCTCGGGCGCGCCGGACGCCGGAGGCCTGCGTACGGCGTTCATGGTCGCCGGAGTCATCGGCCTGCTCGCATTCCTCGCGTCGCTGTTCGTCAGCCGCACCGCCCGGCCCGTCCGGCTGGACGCCGCCCCGGCGGCAGCGGGCACGATCGAGGCGGACGCGGAAGCCGACGGAGCGGGGACGACCCCCGTCCGGGAGCCTGCCCCCACCCACCTCGACAAGTAACGGGCACGGCAGGCGCCCTCGCGGGCGAGCGGGCACGCCCGGGCGCGTACGTCGAAACGACGGAGCCCCGGGGCGGCGGTCGGTATACCGCCGCCCCCGGGGGCCGGCATCGTCAGTGCGGCTGCGCCGCCGGCTCCAGGACGAAGACCGGGATCTCGCGGTCGGTCTTCTTCTGATAGTCCGCGTAGTCCGGGAACGCCTCGACCGCGATGGCCCACCACGCGGCCTTCTCCTCCCCGGTCACCTCGCGCGCCACCATGTCCTGGCGCACCGGGCCGTCCTGGAGCTCCACCCGCGGGTCGGCCACCACGTTGTAGTACCAGACCGGGTGCTTGGGGGCCCCGCCGAGGGAAGCGATCACGGCGTAGCGGCCCTCGTGCTCGACGCGCATGAGCGGCGTCTTGCGGATCTTGCCGCTCTTCGCGCCGATGGTGGTCAGGATGACGACCGGCAGGTCCCGCCGCTTCTCGTCGTCCGGGCCGACCATGGGGCGCAGCGTCGTCCCCTCCGTACCACCGGAGCTCTCGTACAGCTCCACCTGGTCACGTACCAACTTCGTGCTGCTCGGTTCGTACTCGCCCTTGAGCGGCATGTCACCATCTCCCAGCTCTGGAACACTCTTCTTCTGCGTTTCCTGGTCCCGTACAACGCACAGGGCGGATCCGATCATCCCTGGCGTCGGCCGCACCTGCTCCGTCCTGGCGAGGGTGCGCGCGTGGGCGGCCCGGTGCGGACGGCCGCCCTGACGAACCGTCCGACTCCGACGACACAACCTATCGGGCGCACCCGGGCGCTGCGCGCAATCGAGCCGGGCGTGGCCCTGCCGTCAGCCACGCGTGAAGGCGCTCGTGTCGAGACCCAGCCAGTCGTGCAGTCCCTGTTCGCCGGCGGGCAGGATGCGGACGACCCGGCTGTTCGGCGCGCGTTCCACCCAGGCCGCTCGATGCAGCGGTCGAGCAGGGCGGCCCCCACGGCCCCCGACAGGTGGTGACGCTGCTCGGTCCAGTCCACGCAGTACCGCACCATCCGCCTGCGGCTCTCCGGAACCGTCACGCCGATCGCCGCCGGCACCTCCCACGTTCGCCGTCATCGAGGCGGGACACGCCGGCTGGACCGACCCCGGTGCCCTCGCGGCGTCGGCCCTGTTCGTCCTCTGCGGCGGCGGTTTCCTCGTGGTGGAGAAGCGGACCGCGGACGCCGATGGTGCTGGGTCTCGGACTGGGCGTGCTGGGCTTCCTGGGCCTGCTCCTGGCCGGCCGTACGACGCCCTACCCGGCCCTGGTTCCGCCGCTGGCCGCCATCCCCGGCTTCGGCACCGCCCTCACGATGCCGGCCGCGGTCGCCGCCGTGGTCGAATCGGCTCCCGCACACCGCGCCGGGCTGGCCTCGGGCGCCTTCAACGCGGCCCGCCAGGTCGGCAGCGCGGTGGGCGTGGCGCTGCTGGGCGCGCTGATCACGCCGGCATCCGCCTTCCTCCACGGCATACGCATCGGCCCACTGATCAGCGCGGCCTGCTTCACCGCCGGAGCCCTCCTGGCCCTGCGCGGTGTGGAGCGTCAGCCGTACGCCTTCACCAGCGTGTCGTAGGCCTCGTAGACGGCTCGTGCCCTCCTGAGGTCCCGCACCGTGGCATCGGGAATGGCGCGGAAGTACGAGCAGGCGGTGACCTGGTGGGCGACGATGTACTCCTTGATGACGGGAGCGTTGATGCCCGGATAGTCCTCGGCATGGATCAGGATGTCGTCGAATATCTGGGGGATACGGCGGGCGAACTCTTCGATGTAGACGTCCCAGTCACCGTCGAAGGACGTGGCGAACATCAGGCGCGTGTCGTCGTCGAAGAGGACCCACCGCGCGTCGTGCAGCGTGCCGATCTGCTCGGTCACCTGCCTGCTGAGCTGGTCGAACGACCTCTGCTGGAAGATGTCGCGGAGCAGTTTGCCGTGACCGGGCTTGACCTTGAAGAAGAGGGTGAACTCGGAGGTCCGCCCGTCGATCGCGCCCGGCCGGGCCGGTTTCTCGGGGTGTGTGGTCATCTTGGGTCCCTTCTCGGCGATGGGCTGGGTGCGCCGCCTCGGTGCGGCCGGCCCACGGCCTTCCGGCCGGCGGCTCAGTGGTCGAGGCCGGCGATCCAGTGCAGGGCACGGATGCCCGGCAGGAAGAGGTACTCGCCCCCCTTGGTGACGACGAAGCGGGGCAGTTGCTCGTACTGGTGGCGGCGGGCCCGCGCGGGCAGCGGAACGGTGAAGGTCCTGGCCCCCTCGCGGTTGCCGGTGAGCGGGTCCTGCTCCGTTTCGAGCCCGGCGAAATTGCCGTCGTTGGCCCACTGCCGCTTGACGAACTCGAATTGCCGGCGGATGTCGGTGCCCATGAAGAGGAAGACGATGCCCCGCGCGGCGCCGTCGTCCGTCAGCTGCCCTTCGGGCAGTTCGGGGCCGTAGGTGGTACTGCGCCGGAGGATGCAGTGGCGGAGCACGTCCACGGAAACCCCCGGGGAGTCACGGGGGTTCATGCGCCGGATGTGGGAGCCGACCGGGCAGCGCCGGCCCTCGGGATCCTGCTCGCGGTAGCTGAAGTCGTTGTTGCGCGCGGCGTCCGCGGCGAGCACGGGGTCGTCCTGCGAGGGCGCGAGCACCAGGGGGGCTCCGCTGCGCCAGCGGCCGACCATCTTGGCCGCCAGCAGTTCTTCTTCCGCGGCCGAGGAGGCGTTCTCCTTGAGGTAGCGGCGGAACTCCGCGACCCGCACGTGCAGTTTGCGGAAGGCGACGTAGGTGCCGTTACGGCGCAGTGCGTCCGGCAGGGGCTGCGTGGCGAGTACCCCGTCCTGGTCCGGGTAGCCGAGTACGAACTCGCCGGCCTTGACCGCGGGACCGGCGCCGGGCGGATCGCCGTAGTGCCCCGGGCCGGCAGCGCCCGCCCGGTCGTCCCGGGGCGCACCGGTGCCTTCGATGTTCGGCTTGCCGATGTTGTCCACGAAGCCCAGGTGCGTGCGCCCGCTCGGCAGCTGCGCGGCTTCCAGCCGGTGGAGCAGCTGTACGTCGGGCAGGCCGCGCAGGGCTTCCCGTACCGTCTCCACCAGGGAGTCGCACGCGGCCCGGTCCGCGGCGAAGGCCGCCACGACGAGGTGGACGTCGGGGCTGCCCAAGGGGGCGTCCCAGTGCTCGGGGCTGCTCTCGCCGGTGTCCCCGAGCCGGGCGGCGCGGTCGGCCATGCCCGCGATGAACTCCGCCGGGAAGCTGTCCAGCGACTCCTGCCGTACTCCCAGCGCCCGCAGCCCGGAGTGGCTCAGCGCGACGCCCAGCCACGCGCCGCCGGGCGGATCCCACCACCGGGCAGCCGAGGCGACGTGCGGCAGCAGGTGCGCGAGCAGCCGGCGGCCGTCCGAAGGGGTATCGATGCGCAGCAGCAGGTAGCTGCCGACGTAGGGGCCGGGGCGCTTCCGCAGCATGGCGCCCTGGATGTCGGCCAGCTCCAGCGCCTGCGGTGCGGACGGGTCCGTACGCTCTGCCATGGCGATCCGTCTCCCTCCTCCTCTGCGGTGCGACCGGCTCGCGGTTCAGGGCCCGGTGGCGGGCCCGGGCACTTCGGGCGCCGTCGTGGTCGGGCCCGGTGCCGTCAGCGGCAGCACCTCGTCCGCGGTGCGCGGCTCGCGCCGTTCCTGGTGGTTGAGCCGGTGGCGCAGGAGGGAGGAGCGGCGGTACGCCTCTTTGCGGGCACGCATGATGCTGCCCAACGGCCGGTGGGCGGCGGGTACCCGCCAGGGTGTGAAGGACAGGGCGTCCATCCGTTCCAGGTTGTCCGGGCCGGAGATGTCCTGCGCGGGGAAGCGGAGCCTGGCCACCGTGACGTAGGGGGACCGCCACTCCGGCCATTCGACCGTGAGGTCCTCGACCGGCATGTGGTCCGGGTCGGTGCAGAGCTGGACCTGGATGTCGAAGACGTAGGGCCGCTCGCGCAGTTCGGCCACCAGCGCGGGCCGGAAGAACTCGGCGGTGGCGGCGGGGGCCATGCGCCGCTCGACGACGGCGGCCGCGCAGGTGGGGTCGGGTGCCAACCGCACCTTGGCGATGTGGTCGCCGTGCCGGACCGCTCCCATCGTCGTGTAGGTCGACAGCAGTACGTTCACCATGGGCCGCTGGGCGAGGGCGAGGAAGGCCAGCAGCTCATCCCATGCCCATTCGTCCGGCGGCAGGGCGCCCATGCCGGTCACGTAGTCGTGGTAGAAGCGGTGCCGACCGTGCCTCCCCTCCGTGAAGTAGGCCCCGGCCCGGAAGAAGAGCTCCTGGACGAAGAGGTAGTGCCGGACGGTGCTGCAGAAGAACACCGGCGAGTTGATGGCGTTGTAGTCGAACGTCCGGCTGTCGGGCTCGTCCTCCAGCAACGTCGGACCGTCGACGTCGAACATCTTGAGCGCCAGCCCTACGGCGCCGCCCAACCGGTGGTCGGGCCCGGGGTGCGCCGAACCGTTGGAGAACCGCACCAGCGCATCGTGCCTGCCCGGGGCCGCGTAGATGCCCTGTGCGTACTCCTTCGGAAGCCCGTCGAGGATCTCCACTTCGCCCCGGACCAGCCCGTACCCCTTGGCGTGCGCCTCGCGGAGCGCGCGGCCGGCCCCGTCGGACGTCAGGGAGCCGGTGATGTGCTGCTCCAGCTTCGCGAGCACCGTCCGCACGTTTTCGTCGAAGTCCGGTTCGACGCTTTCGACGTCCGGTGAATAGGCGATGAAATGCAAGGACATGAGCCGACCGCCTTTCGTCTCCGAGGCCGCTACGGCTCTCCCCGAGACCTCCTGGGGGTGCGGTGTGCTGCGGACCCCACCGGACCGGAACGGAACGACACGCACGTCCGACAGGCGTCCTGCCGGTCCCACCGTACTCACGCGGGAAGCGTCGGCGACAGGTCGAAAAGTGGACCGGGGGACGAGGTGCGAAGTGGGGTCGCAGGACCCGTCGGTGGGATACGGGGAGAACACGGGGAGAAGGGCCCTGCCGGTAGCTGTCCGTTGCGTGTCGATGGGTGCCGTTGGGTGTCCGTATGGCGCCGTCCGGGTTAACTTGTGAGGGATTGCCACGCGGGGAGGCAAGAATGGGCGATCACGGAACACCGGGGGCGTTGCGTTTCGAGGCACTGGGCCCGCTGCGGGTGTGGCGGGACGGGGTGGAGCTGGACGTGGGGCCGGTGCAGCAGCGGGTGGTGCTCGCCGTGCTGCTGCTGCACGCGAACCGGCCACTGTCGCGGGAGAAGCTGATCGATGCGGTGTGGGGCCCGGCGGCTCCGGGGCGCGCGGTGAATCTGGTGCAGCGGCACGCCGCCGGGCTGCGCAGAGTGCTGGAGCCGGACCGGCCGGCCCGTTCCCCGTCCCGGCTGCTGACCTGGACCGAGAGCGGTTACGTGCTGTCCGTACCGCCCGGCGCGCTGGACCTGGAGGCCGTCGAGGAGCACATCGAACGGGGGCGGCGGGCGCGGGCCGCCGGTGACTGGCAAGCGGCGGCCACGGCGCTGCACGGTGCGTTGCGGTTGTGGCGGGGGCAGCTGTGCGAGGGCCTGGCCGGACCGTTGCTGGACGCCGAGCGCGACCGGCTGGAGGAACACCGGCTCAGCGTGCTGGAGGAACGCATCGAAGCCGACCTCGAACTGGGCCGGCACGCCTCGGTGGTGGCCGAGCTGGCCGCGCTGGTACGCGAGCACCCACTGCGCGAGCGGCTGTGCGAGCGGCTGATGGTGGCCCTGTACCGGTCGGGGCGGCAGGCCGAGGCATTGGCGGCGTACCGCACCACCCGGACGCTGCTGGCCGAGGAACTGGGCATCGAACCCGGCCCCGAACTCCAACGACTGGAACAGGCGGTACTCAACGCCGACCCCACCCTCACCTCGCCCGCGCATCCGCAGTCCCCACCGCGTCCGGTGCCGTGCCTGCTCCCCGGCGATGTCGCGGGCTTCACCGGCCGCGCCCGGCAACTGGCGGAACTGGACGCGCTGACGAGTCCGGACCCGGCGTCGACGGCCGCGGTGATCTGCCTGGTCACCGGCGCCCCGGGGGTGGGCAAGACGGCCCTGACGGTGCATTGGGCGCACCGCGTACGACAGGCTTTTCCCGACGGGCAGTTGTATGTGAACCTACGCGGCTACGACCCCGAACAGCCCATGGCCGCCGGGGAGGCGCTCGCCCGGCTGCTGGCCGCCCTCGGGCTGGGCGGCCAGGACATCCCCCTGGACGTCACCGACCGCTCCGCCCGGTACCGCAGCGAACTGGCCGGGCGCCGCATGCTCGTCATCCTGGACAACGCCGCGACGCCCGAGCAGATCAGGCCGCTGCTGCCCGGGACTGCCGGCTGCTCGACCCTGGTGACCAGCCGCGACGCCCTGCCGGGCCTGGTGGCGCTGCACGGCGCCCACCGCATCGAGCTGGACCTGCTGCCCGCCGAGGACGCGCACGCCCTGCTGCACCAGCTCATCGGCCCGCGAGTGGAGGCCGAACCCCGGGCCGCCGGCGTACTGGCGGACCGGTGCCGCCGGCTGCCCCTCGCCCTGCGGCTCACCGCAGAACTGGTCACCGCGCGCCCCCACCAGAGCCTGGCCGAACTGGCCGCCGAACTGGGCGACCGGGTACATCAGTTGGACCTCCTCCACGACGACGAAGATCCCAGTGCCGACGTGCGCGCGGTGTTCTCCTGGTCGTACCAGCGCCTGCCCGGCGAGGCCGCCCGAGCCTTCCGCCTGCTGGCCCTGCACCCCGGCCCCGACTGGAACACCCACGCCACCGCCGCCCTCACCCGCACCACGTCCGAGCAGGCCGAACTGCTGCTCGACCGGCTGGCCCGCGCCCACCTCATCCAACCCACCGGCACCCACCGGTACGCCATGCACGACCTGCTGCGCGCCTACGCAGCCGAACTGGCCGCCGACATCGATCCACCCGCCGACCGGCACGCCGCGCTGACCCGTCTGTTCGACCACTACCTGGCCACCGCCATCACCGCGACGACCACACTCCACCAGCACCGGGTGGACCGGCTCCCGCTCCCCGCCCCGTCCGCGTCGGCCACGCCCATGCCGTCGATCGACGGTCCGGAGGCGGCACTGGCCTGGCTGGACGCCGAACGCACCAACTTGGCTGCCGTCTGTGCGCAGGCCGCCAGCCACGGCTGGAACAGCCACGCCGTGGAACTGGGGACCACGCTCTTCCGCTACCTGGACACCGGCGGACACTACGCCGACGGCCTGGTCATCCATACGCACGCCGAGCAGGCCGCCCGCCAGATCGGCGATCGTGACGGCGAGGCCTCCGCCCTGACCTGCCTGGGGTATGTCTACTGGCGGCAGGGCCACTTCGCGCGCGCCGTCGACCACCACGGCAGAGCGCTGGACCTCTTCCGGCGGACCGGCAACCGCGACGGCCAGGGGTCCGCACTGTCCTACCTGGGCATGGTCCACTGGCGCCAAGGTCACTACCAGCGCGCCGTCGACGACTACGAGCAGGCATTCGGCCTCTTCCAGCGGACCGGCAACCGGTACGGACAGGCCTACGCACTGCTTCTCCTCGGCCTGGTCCACTGGCGGCTGGGCCGGTACGAGCGGGCCGTCGACGAGCACCGCCGGTCCCTGGACCTCTTCGAGCAGCTCGGCGACCGGAACGGTCAGGCCTACGCACTCACCCACCTGGGCCTGGACCACTGCGAGCAGCGGCGCTACCGGCAGGCCGTCGACCAACTCCGCCGGGCGCTGGTCCTGTTCCGGCGGACCGGCAATCGCGACGGCCAGTCCTACACACTGACCCACCTGGGCCTGGTCGACTGCCACCAGGGCCGCTACGAGCAAGCCGTCGACCACCACCGGCTGGCCCTGGAGCTGGCCCGGCAGACCGGTTACCGTGCCTGCGAGGTCGAGGCGCTCAACGGCCTGGGCGAGGCCTTGCGGGCGAGCGGCGAAGCGACAGCGGCGCGTGCCTCGCACGCGGACGCGCTGGCCAAGGCGGTGGAGATCGGGGAACGTTTCGAGCAGGCCCGCGCGCACGAGGGCATCGCCGCCCTCCACCACGCCACCGGCGACCTGCACCGCGCCCGCCGGCACTGGGAGTACGCCCTGAGCCTGTACGCCGGCCTCGGCGTCCCCGCCGCCGACACCGTGCGCGCCCAGCTGGCCGCTCTCGACCGCGAGGGCCTCGTGCGCAAGGAAGCCGACCCGGCTCCGCACCCCTGACGGAGCGACCGGCCCCGGGCGTTGTAACCGCTGCTGCAACGAGTCCTGCAACGCGGGCGGGAACGATGGGGTGCACAGACCGACGCAGGGTCAGGAGGCACCACCATGAGCAACGCGACGCAGCTTCGGACCAGCGCCAGGTGGCTGCCCGCCGGAGACCCGCGGTCGCTGCCGCGGCTGGACGCGGAAGTGGCGGGCCGTAACGCGGCAGGCGAGGACGTGCAGGTCGTCTACAGCGCACGCGGCGACAAGTTCATGATCGTCCCGCGGACGAAGGGCCAACGGCGCTGAGAAGCCGGACGAAGGGCCAACGGCGCAACGGCGCTGAAAAGCACTACGCCCTAGTGCGTATGGAAGGGTGGCACACCCCACCATAGGATGGATTCCGGTCCATACCAGCGTCGGCACGCGTCCGGCGTTCACCTGCATGAATCTTCCGCGCAAGGGGGAAGCATGCGACTCATCTTGCAAATGCGGCCGGAACGCGACGTCGTGGCAGCCGTCATCGATCCGCATGTCACCACTCCGCCGGCCGCGGACGTGGCCGGGCCGATTCCCGGCCTCGCCCTCGATGCCGCCTTCACGCCGGTCCCCGTTCCGCAGCCGAGGCCGGCCACGCCCGGCGGTGATCCGCTGTCGCTGGAGCAGCCGCTCGTGTTCTCCATGGCCCCCGAGGACGCCAGCGTCCTGGTCCGCGGTGAGGTCCAGGACTACGACGTCGCCAGCCGGCTGTCGGCGCTCGCCACAGCACGGCCCGACATCGTCGGCATCTCCTCCGACCCCGTCGTCGAGACCATGCCGGTCTGCGGCGGCGCTCCCGTCGGGGACTGGCACGACGTCGAACACGCCGTCACCGACGAGCTCAAGAGCGAAGGGCTCGACGGCCGGAACGTCGCCCTCGCCGTCGTCGACACCGGCATCAACGTCGACCACCTCGGGCAGGTGCTGGGGAGCACCGCAGCGGTCGACGCCGAACGCAGTTGGAAGCCGGCCGGCGTCAACGAGGCCTTCGGCCGGTTCCCCGTGGCGCACGGCACCATGTGCGCCTTCGACGCGCTGATCGTCGCCCGGCGCGTCGCCCTCCTCGACCTCCCCGTGCTCCGTGCCGCCCGGCAGGGGGCCACGGTCATGGAAGGGCTGCTCTCCGACGCGATCGCCGCCTACGCTCACCTGAGGGCACTGCTGGAGGCGGTCCCGCCCGAGCAACGCCCCGGGCTGGTCGTCAGCAACAGCTGGGGCTCGTACAGTCCGCGGTGGGACTTCCCGCCGGGGCATCCGGGCAACTACTCCGACAACCGCGCCCACCCCTTCAACCTCGCGGTGGCCGCCCTGGAGAACGCCGGCGCCGACATCCTCTTCGCCGCGGGCAACTGCGGCCGCGACTGCCCCGACGGCCGGTGCGCCTACCCCGACCGGCCCATCACCGGCGCCAACTCGCACCCCCGGGTGCTGTCCGTGGCCGGCGTCGACACCCGAGGCGCCCGGGTCGGCTACTCGTCCCAGGGCCCGGGCCGGCTCAGCCAGCGCAAGCCCGACGTCGCCACCTGCACCCACTTCGCCGGTTCACAGGCGTTCGGCCCGGACAGTCCCGACTCCGGCACCTCGGCCGCCTGCCCGGTCGCCGCGGGCGTCGTCGCGGCCGTCCGCACGCGGCTGTCGCCGCAGGACCTCTCGCCGGCCAGGATGCGCACCCTGCTGCGGCGTACCGCCAACGACGCGGGTGTCGCCGGCTTCGACTACGACCACGGTTACGGCATCCTCAACACCGCGGCGATCGTGGAGGCGCTGCGCCGGCGCAGCAAGCACACCGCCCGATCGTAGGAGGCCCATGGCTCCCGGAAGCCGCACCGCCCTCGTCACCGTGACACTGCCGCCGGGCAGCACGCTCCAGGATGCCCAGCGGCGGCTCGGGCTGGCCGACGACGAGGTCGATGCGGGGTACGGCCTGGTGTCCATCGACCCTGCCCGGAACCTCTTCGCCCTCATGGTGACCGAGGAGGCCGGCTCGCGCATCAAGGGGCTGCCCGGCACGCAGGGCCCCTACGCGAACCCCAGGATCCACCCCTTCGGCCCGGCCCGACCGGACGACGAGTGCGGCGACGGCGACGACGACACGACAGGCTGACGGCCACTCCGCCCGGCGCACCTCCGTCACCCGACGCATGACAATCCTGTGCGGCACTTCCATGGCCTCAACTGCCCTTCATAGGACTCCGTTCGCGCTGCAGTGAGGACTGCAACGAGCCCTGCAATGCCCCGCAGCACGATGAAGTCGTCGCCGCGGAGGCTCCCGGAGGGCAGCGGGGGGACTGCTCTCCGGGTCCGTGCCGAAAGGCATCGGAAGCATCCGCGGCGCACGGCAGACGTCGGACAGGAATGCAGAGGCCGGTGAGATGCGAATCAATGTGACCGCCCCGGAAGGGCGCGCGCGTGCCGCCGCGCTCGTTCCCACCGAGGCGACCCTGGTCGCCCTGACCACCGCTTTCCGCACGCTCAGGAAAGCAGCACCCAGGCAGCCGTTCGCCACCCGGCGTCCCGGGTTTCCCCGCCCGGCCGGTCCGCCGCGCTGGGAACGGGGCAGTGACACCCCCATCGTCCTGGTCTCGGGGTACCTCTCCCCGCTGGGATGCTGGGACGCCCTGCTGCCCCGGCTGCACGCGAACGGCTACCGGAACACCATCTGCTTTCCCTACGACTCCTTGCGCGCGGGGATTCCGGAGATCGCCGAGGCGCTGGCCGTGAAGGTGTCCGATGCCACCCGGGCCGCCGGAAGTGCCGGCGTCCATCTCATCGGATACAGCATGGGCGGGCTGATCATTCGGTATGCCGTGCAGCGACTGGGCCTGACCGGCGACCCGGTCAGCGTCACCACCGTCGCGACGCCGCATCGCGGTACGCCGCTCGCGTACGCGGGGGTCGGCCCGGCCGCGCAGCAGATGCGGGTGAATTCGGAATTCCTCCGCGGACTGCCCGCGATGTGTTCGAGCGGCCGGGTCCGCTGGTCCCTCATCGGGTCGCCCACCGATCGGGTGGTCCCGGTGTCCAGCGCGACGGACGGACACCACGTCGATTCCCTCAGCCTTTCCGGCGGCGGCCACCTCGGCATCCTCGACTCTCCGCAGATGGCGGACGCGGTGCTGAACCACTTGGAGCTCTTCGAATTCGAGCAGGCCCTCGCCGCCAGTTGCGTCTGACACCACAAGCGCCCTACGTACGGAAGGCCCTGCAAGTGCACAGGACCCATGTGAAGCAATTACCCGAAGACTCCGCCGACCGCACCGCCGTACGCCCCGCGCAGGCGGACACGGAATCGACGGCCACCCTGCTGCAGCAGCTCGTGCTCGCCACGGGCGCCACCGCGGTGGTGGCGTGCGGGCCGGCGGCGGTGCGCAGGGCCGCGTCCGTCGCCTGCGCGCTCCGCGACAACGGCGGCGGCCGGGTCGTGGCCTGCGTGTCCGACGCCGACCAGGCCCTGGACGCGTCCGTCATGCTCGAAACGGCGGGCGTCGCCAGGTACGTCGACGTGCTGCACGGCGACATCCGGCAGGCGTTGCGGCGCTTGCCCGGGCCGGTCGACCTTCTCGTACTCGGCTGCCCCGGCGAGGAACACCTGCCGATATTCCGGGCGGTGGAGCCCAGGCTGCTGCCCGGCGCGCTGATCGTGGCCATGGGGAGCCAGGCGCGCGGCGATCGTTCAGACGGGGAATCGCTGGTCCGCTTCCTCAGCCACGACGACGGTTACGTCTCGCTCTCGCTGCCTCTTGAAGGAGGGGTGGAGGTGGCCGTCCGTGCGCTCTGAACTCGGGCCGGCCCGCTCGACGACCATCCGGGTCGTGGAACTCGACATGATCTACGGCCTGTTGCTCGATTGCTTCGATCCGGAACCGGCTCGGTCCGGCACCCGCGAGGACACCACCGATGAATCGGGAGACCACCATGTATCGAACTCTGACCGTCGCGAAAATGGATCCGGAGAGCGCCGAGAGCGTGCGCGCGATATTCGCCGATTCCGACAGCTCTGAACTGCCGCACCTGGTGGGCCTCACCAGGAGGACACTGTTCACCTTCAACGGCCTGTACTTCCACCTGGCGGAGTCGGACCAGGACTTCGAGTCCAACCTCGACAAGGTGCGCAACCATCCGCTGTTCCACGAGGTCAATTCCCGCCTGCGGCATTTCCTCTCTCCGTTCGACCCCGAGGCGCGGGACCGGAAGGACGCCCTTGCGGTGCCCTTCTACTCCTGGACGGCGGGCGACCCGCCGCCCGCACCGAGCCCGCAGACCCTTCCTGCGGGGGAGGCTCGGCCGGCGCGCAAGGTGTCCTCGAACGAGGTGCCGGCCAACACCAAGCGGGGCGGCGACATCCGGGTGACGCTGAGCCCGAAGACGGCCGGTTGCAGCTCCGGTTTCGGGGGAGTGCTGCAGCTGGCCGCGGGGGAACACGTCACCGAGCACTACCACCCGTACTCCGAGGAGTTCCTGCACGTCGTCCAGGGCGAGGTGGAGATCACGCTGGACGGACACCCGACACCGCTCCTGCCCGGCGATTCACTCCTCGTGCCGATCGGCGTACGCCACCGGCTGGTCAACACCGGGAACGTGCCCGCGAAGGGCGTCTTCCACCTGTCCCCGCTCGCGCCGCGTCCCGAACTCGGCCACGTCGACACCGAAAGCCCCGTGCACGCCGAGGCGGGCAACCCGGACGTCGGTGGTGTGCGATGACGCGCCGCGCAGTGCTCACCGGTGTGGGGGTGGTGGCGCCCGGTGCCAACGGCCGGGACGCCTACTGGGACCTGCTCGCCGCCGGGCGTACCGCCACCCGCCCGATCAGCCTCTTCGACGCCACCGGCTTCCGCTCCCGGGTGGCCGCCGAGTGCGACTTCGATCCCGCGGCGGCGGGCCTGACGCCGAAGGAGGCGCGGCGGATGGACCGGGCCGCGCAGTTCGCGGTCGTCGCGGCGCGCGAGGCGATCGCGGACAGCGGCATCGAACTGCCCGCCGGCGACCCCGGCCGGGTCGGCGTCAGCATCGGCAGCGCGGTGGGCTGCACGATGGGGCTGGAGGAGGAGTACGCCGTGCTGTCCGACGGCGGCCGGAACTGGCTGGTGGACCACTCCTACGGAGTGCCGCACCTGTACGGCTACATGGTGCCCAGCACCCTCGCCGTCGAGGTGGCCCGGCAGGCCGAGGCCGAGGGCCCGGTCGCGCTGGTCTCCACCGGCTGCACCTCCGGTATCGACGCGGTCGGGCACGGCGTCCAGCTCATCGAGGAGGGCAGCGCCGACCTCGTCCTCGCCGGTGCCACCGACGCCCCGCTCTCGCCCATCACCTCCGCCTGCTTCGACGCCATCAAGGCCACCACGCCCAACAACGACGACCCCGCGCACGCCTCCCGGCCCTTCGACGGCCGGCGCGACGGCTTCGTGCTGGGCGAGGGCGCCGCGGTACTGGTCATCGAGGAGGCGGCAGCGGCCAGGCGCCGGGGCGCCACGGTGTACGCCGAGGTGTTGGGATTCGCGGGGCGCAGCAACGCCTTCCACATGACCGGTCTGAAGCCGGACGGCCGCGAGATGGCGGAGGCCATCCGCGTCGCCCTGGACCGGGCCCGCCTCGACCCGGACGACATCGACTACATCAACGCCCACGGCTCCGGCACCAAGCAGAACGACCGGCACGAGACCGCCGCCTTCAAACGGAGCCTCGGCCCGCGCGCGTACGAGGTGCCGGTCAGCTCCATCAAGTCGATGATCGGGCACTCGCTCGGCGCCATCGGCTCGCTGGAGATCGCCGCCTGTGCGCTCGCACTGCGCCACCAGACCGTTCCGCCGACGGCCAACCTCGCCGCGGCCGACCCGGAGTGCGACCTGGACTACGTACCGGTGACGGCACGCGCCCACCGGATGGACCGGGTGCTCACCGTGGGCAGCGGGTTCGGCGGCTTCCAGAGCGCGATGGTGCTCGGCCGGTACGACCTGGACAGCAAGGGAGAGGCGGCATGAGCGCATCCGGAATCCGCGCCGGACACCGCGGCACGGCCGTGGTCACCGGACTGGGCGTCGTCGCCCCCACCGGCATCGGGGCGCGCCGGCACTGGGAGTCGGTCCTCGCCGGGAAGAGCGGTCTCGGCCGCATCACCCGGTTCGACCCCGCCGGCTACCCCGTGCGGGTGGCGGGCGAAGTGCCCGGGTTCGTGGCCAAGGAACGGGTGCCCGGCCGGCTCGTCCCGCAGACCGACCGGTTCACGCACTTCGCGCTGGCGGCGGCCGAGCAGGCCCTCGACGACGCGGCCGTGGACCCGCAGGCGCTGCCCGAGTACGCGATGGCGGTGGTGACCGCCAGCTCCTCCGGCGGCACCGAATTCGGCCAGCGGGAGATGGAGCGGCTGTACCAGCAGGGGCCGTCGTGGGTGGGGGCCTACCAGTCCATCGCCTGGTTCTACGCGGCGACCACCGGCCAGGTGTCCATCCGGCACGGCATGCGCGGCCCGTGCGGAGTGCTGTGCTGTGAGCAGGCCGGCGGGCTCGACGCGCTCGGGCAGTCCCGGCGGCTCCTGAACACCGGCTCCGAGCTGGTGCTCAGCGGCGGCACCGACGCCTCACTCAGCCCGTACGGCCTGGTCGCGCAGACCATGACCGGCGAACTGTCCACAGCGGACGACCCGGCCTGCGCCTACCTGCCCTTCGACGCCGCCGCATCGGGGTTCGTACCGGGCGAGGGCGGTGCGTTCCTGGTCGTCGAGACCGCCACGTCCGCCCGCGCCCGCGGAGCGCAACACTACGGCGAACTCCTCGGCTACGCCGCCGGGTTCGACCCGCCGGCCGACTCCGGTCGGCCACCGGTCCTCGCGTCGGTCATCCGCCGCGCCCTCGCCGACGCGCGGCTCGACCCGGCGGACATCGGCATGGTCGTCGCCGACGCCTCGGGCGTACCGGGACGCGACCGGGCCGAGGCCCGGGCGCTCACCGAGGTGTTCGGCGCCCGTGGCGTGCCGGTGACCGCACCGAAGGTCCTCACCGGCCGGCTCTACGGCGGCGCCGCCCTGGACGTCGCGACCGCGCTGCTCGCCCTGAGCGCGGGAGTGGTGCCGCACACCGCCGGCCTCGACCGGGCCGCTCCGGAGTACGCCATCGACCTCGTCGTGGACCGGCCGCGGCCCCTCGGCCCGGGTACCGCACTGGTGCTCGCGCGCGGCCACGGCGGCTTCACCTCCGCACTGGTGGTGGCGGCGGGCAACCGCACCGACGTCGCCCCATGACCGACCCCATGACCGACGGACCGTACCTCACGACCGACGGACCGTACCCCATGACCGACGGACCGTATCCGATGACCCATGCCGGAAGGGCAGTTCACCATGGCTGAGTTCACCGTCAACGACCTGAAGCGCATCCTGTACGAGGCCGCCGGGACCAACGACGACGTCCACATGAACGGTGCGGACCTCGCCGACCAGCGGTTCACCGACCTGGACTACGACTCGCTCGCGGTGCTGGAACTGTCCAGCCGCATCGAGCGGGAATACGGCATCACGATCCCGGACGGCGACCTGTCGCACACCATGACCCTGCGCGAGGCCGTCACGTACGTCGTCGCGCGACTCGCGGAGGTGAAGGTCTGATGGCGGGACACACGGACAACACGATCGTCATCGACGCACCGATGGACCTGGTGTGGTCCATGACCAACGACGTGGCCGCCTGGCCCCAGCTGTTCAGCGAGTACGCGGCGGCCGAGATCCTGGACCGGGACGGGGACACCGTCACCTTCCGGCTCACGCTCCATCCGGACGAGACGGGCACCATCTGGAGCTGGGTCTCCCGGCGCACCACCGATGCGGCGAACCGCACGGTGTCGGCCCACCGGGTGGAGACCGGCGCCTTCATGTACATGAACATCCACTGGTCGTACGTGCAGAGCCCCGAGGGCGTACGGATGCGCTGGGTCCAGGACTTCGCGATGAAGCCCGGCGCCCCGCTGGACGACGCCCAGATGACCGACCGGCTCAACCGCAACACCGCGACCCAGATGCACCTGATCAAGGAGAAGGTCGAGGCCGCCGCCGCGTGACGCCCCGGCCACCATCCGCCGCCGCAGCGGGAGTGGCGTCCCAGGACCACTCCCGCTGCGGCGGCAGCCCACACAGCGGTGATCCAGCAGAGGACCCGCAGTGGAGAGGACGCGCCATGACCCACCTCGAACACCGGAGCAACACCGTCGCCGAGCTCATGCAGGTGGCGGACGTGAAGTGTGGGGAGGAGTGGCTGAGGGAGGCGCTCCAGACAGCGCTCATGCTGGAGCTCGCCACCATCCCCCCGTACGCCTGTGCCGTCTGGTCGATCAAGGACGTGGAGTCCACGCCGGGCGTGTACAAGACCGTCCGGGAGATCCTGTTCGACGAGATGTCGCACTTCGGGCTGGTCGGCAATCTGCTGAGCGCCATCGGCGGCACCCCCGTGCTGACCGATCCGGAGCAGCTGCCCAGGTATCCGGGCCCGCTACCCGGCGGCGTGAACCGTGGCCTGACCGTCCAGCTGAGCGGTTTCGACAGGGCAGCCGCCGGCATGTTCGCGGCGATCGAGAAGACCGATGACCCGGTCGTCTCCGCGCGAGGCGAGGACTACTCCTCGATCGGTGCCTTCTACGCCAAGGTGCAACGCGTCCTGAGCGCGAACCGGCACCTGGTCGGTGACAAGGGGCACCAACTGCAGTGGCCGCTCCAGCAGGTGCACGGGCGGGGCAACGACGTCAAACCCCTCGCCACGTGGGAGGCCGCCGACGAAGCGCTCACCATCATCAAGGAACAGGGCGAGGGCACCTCGGCCTCGCCGATCAATCCGTACCCCCTCGACCCCGGGGAGCTGGCCCACTACTACGCCTTCCTGGAGATCAGCCGGGGCCGGAAGCTGGAGAACCGCTCCGGTAGGTGGGAGTTCTCGGACCGACCTGTCGTCATTCCCCCGGTGTATCCCATGGGCAGGGTGCCGGCCGGTGGCTGGGCGAACGACAGGGGAGCCTCGCGGGTACCGGAAGCGGTCGTCGTGCTGCTCGACGAGTTCAACGCCTACTTCAGCGAGATGCTCCGCACCTTCGAGGCGGCCTGGCGCACACCGGACGCAACCGACCGGCTGAACACGCTGCGGGGCGCGGTGAGCGCCATGACCAGCATGCGTGCCTTGGCACGCGCCCTGATGCAGATCCCGCAGCCCGGCGACCCGGAAGCCACCTACGGCCCCGAATTCCGTTACGTGTCCCGGCAGCCCTGACCCCGCGGGCCGTCAGCCCGACGTGAGGGCGCCGTCGATGCGGCGGGGGATGTCGTAGGGGTTGTCATCCTGGAGGGGCGGGAAGGAGGTGCTCAGGCAGGTTCTGATAGGCGACGGGGCGCAGGAAGCGGTCGATCGCCAGGCAGCCGACAGAGGTGGTGCGGACGTCGGAGGTGGCGGGGTGCGGGCCGCCGTGGTCACCTGGGGTTCGTCCTTCTGCGGGGGTGTGCGCGGTGGTGCGGGCGGGGCGAGCGGCGCCTCAGGCGGTGACGGTCGGCAACTCGCCTATGAGCGCGGTGAGTTCGGCCAGTTCGCTGCGTGTCAGGTCGGTCAGCGGCGGCCGTACGGGGCCGGCGCCGTGGCCGGTGGCGGTCATGCCGGCCTTGACGATGCTGACCGCGTATCCGGGCTGCCGGTTGCGGATCTCGGTGTAGGGCAGGACGAAGTCCTTGAGCAGGGCGCGGACGGTGTCGTGCTGCCGCGCGCGGACGGCGCCGTAGAACCGCAGGGCGAAGTCGGGGAGGAAGTTGAAGATGGCGGAGGAATAGGTGGTGACGCCGAGTTCGAGGTACGGCAGGGCGTAGGTCTCCGCGGTGGGCAGGCCGCCGACGTAGGTGAGCCGGTCGCCGAGCCGGGTGTGGATGCGGGTCATCGCGTCGATGTCGCCCGTGCCGTCCTTGTAGCCGATGAGGTTGGGGCACGCGTCGGCGAGGCGGGCGAGGGCGCCGGCGGTGTAGGTGGCGTTGGCGCGGCCGTAGACGATGACGCCGAGGGAGGTCGCGCGGCACACGGCCGCCACGTGTGCGGCGAGCCCGTCCTGCCCCGCCTCGGTCAGGTAGGGCGGGAACAGCAGGATGCCGTCGGCGCCGGCCCGCTCGGCGGCCCGGGCGTACTCGACGGCCGTACGGGTGCCGTACCCGGCCGGGGCGAGGATCGGCGTGCCCTCCGGGGCCGCCTGGACCGCCGCGGTCACCACCTGCTCGGTCTCGGTGGCGGTCAGGGAGAAGAACTCACCCGTGCCGCCGGCCGCGAAGAGCCCGCCGACCTCGTACGCCGACAGCCGCTCGATGTTGCTGCGGTAGGCGCCCTCGTCGAAGGAGAGGTCGTCGGCCGTGAAATGGGTGACGGGGAAGGAGAGCAGGCCCGAGCCGATGCGCCGGCCGAGCTCTGACGGGCTGAAAGAGGTCATGCGTGGTCTCCGCGATGAGATGCAGGGGTGGTGGCGTGGCCGCGCCGTGAGCGGTGTGCCCGGTGACGACGCTACGAGCCATGAGTCATGCGGGTCCAACACTGTTTTGGCATTCATCAATACCTGCTGAGCATCGTTGCGGCTTGCCCGTACGCACGCGGCGCGGGCCCCGCTGCCGTAACAGCGGGGCCCGCGCCGGAAGGAGGTGGCGGCGACGTCAGGGGCGCTTGCCGGCCTCGTGGGTGGCCTGCGTCCAGGCGCGCGCCTGATCGCTGAGGGTGATGCCCAGTCCGGGACGCGCGGACACGTGCATCCGCCCGTCGCTGATCGTGAGGCGCTCGTTGAACAGCGGCTCCAGCCAGTCGAAGTGCTCCACCCACGGCTCGATGGGGTACGCGGCGGCGAGGTGCAGGTGGATCTCCATGGCGAAGTGCGGGGCCAGCTGCAGGTGGTGGTGTTCGGCGAGCGCGGCGAGCTTGAGGAACTGGGTGATGCCGCCGATGCGCGGCGCGTCGGGCTGGATGACGTCGGTGGCGTTCAGCCGGATCAGCTCGTAGTGCTCGGCCACACTGGCCAGCATCTCGCCGGTGGCGACCGGGGTGTCCAGCGAGGCCGCGAGCGCGGCGTGCCCCTGCGCGTCGTAGGCGTCCAGCGGCTCCTCGATCCAGACCAGGCCGAACTCCTCCATGGCGCGCCCCATGCGCTGGGCGGTGGGCCGGTCCCACTGCTGGTTGGCGTCGACCATCAGTGGCACGTCGTCCCCGATGTGCTCGCGCACGGCGGTCAGGCGGCGCAGGTCCTGCTTGCCGTCCGGGTGCCCGACCTTGATCTTGATGCCGCCGATGCCGCTGGCCAGCGACGCGGTGGCGTTGTCGAGGACCTGCTCGGTGGGGGTGTGCAGGAACCCGCCGGAGGTGTTGTAGCAGCGCACCGAGTCGCGGTGGGCACCCAGCAGCTTGGCCAGCGGCAGTCCGGCCCGCTTGGCCTTGAGGTCCCACAGGGCGACGTCCACGGCGGCGACGGCCTGCGTGGCGACACCACTGCGCCCCACCGAAGCGCCGGCCCACACCAGCTTGGTCCACAGCCTGCCGATGTCGCTCGGGTCCTCGCCCATCAGCTCGTCGACGATCTCCTTGGCGTGTGCGTACTGGGCGGGGCCGCCGGCGCGCTTGGAGTAGCTGAAGCCGATGCCCCGGTGCCCCTGCTCGGTCTCGATCTCCACGAACAGGAAGGCCACTTCGGTCATCGGCTTCTGCCGCCCGGTCAGCACCTTGGCATCGCTGATCGGGGTGGCCAGCGGCAGGGTGACCGAGGAGAGTTTGATCCAGGCGATGGTGTCGAGCGTCGCCTCGCCGTGACGGCCGGCTGCGGAGGTGGCTGAGTGCGTCATGGTCACCACTTCGTGTCCCTGGGGTCGTGGGTGGATGCGGATGCGGCCGGCCGTGGTGGCGGTGCCGGGCCCCAGAGGCACGGGCAGCCCCCTCCGGGCCGGGCGCCGGCGGGGGAGGGGCGGCTCGCCGTGGGTTTTGCCTGACGCTAAGGTCGGCGATTGATCCACGTCCAACTTAGTTTTTGGATGATTCCATACCTGGAGGGTATTGGTGTTCACACTCGTGCAGCTGGCGAGTTTTGTCGCGGTGGCCGAGGAGCTGCACTTCACCAGAGCCGCCGAACGCCTCCGGATGACCCAGCCGCCCCTGAGCCGCCAGATTCAGCTGCTGGAGCACGAATTGGGCGTACAGCTGCTGGACCGCACCAATCGCACCGTACGCCTCACCCCGGCCGGCCGCGCCTTCCTCAACGAAGCCCGCAACATCCTGCGCCAGGCGGAAGCGGCCACCCTCTCCGCCAAGCAGGTCTCCGCCGGGCAGGCCGGGGCGATCGCCATAGGGTTCACCGCGGCCAGTGCCTACTCCGCGCTCGGCACACTGCTCGACGTCGCCCGCTCCACCATGCCCCGCACCGAGATAGTGCTGCGGGAGAAGGTGACCCGCGACCAACTCGAAGCGATCACCGAGGGCTCCCTCGACCTCGGCATGATCCGCCCCTCCAGCACCGGCCCCGACCTGGCGACCCGCCCCACCATCCGCGAAGGCCTGCTCGCCGCCGTACCCCGCGACCATCCGCTCGGCGCGGACGACGGCCCGTTGCGGATCAGCGACTCCGACGGGCAGGACGTCCTCATGTACTCCCCGGTGGAGGCCCGCTACTTCCACGAACTGCTGGTCAGCATCTTCCGGGCCGCCCGCGTCACCCCACGGTTCACCCAGTACCTCAGCCAGGTCCACAGCCTCCTGGCGATGGTCAACGCGGGCTGGGGCATTGCCTTCGTCCCCGAGGCGGCCGCCCAGATGCGTTTCTCGGGCATCACCTTCCGGCCCCTCGAACTGCCCGACCCCACCCCCGTCGAGCTGCACCTGGTATGGCGCAGGGCCAACGACAACCCGGCCCTGCACGCGCTGCTCCGGCACCTGTGAGCGAGGCCTCCGGCCCGCCGGCGCCCGACCTGTGAAACACCGCATGAGCAGGCGCTCCTCATGATGCGCCGCGGGTATCACAGCATGCCGAAATGGTGTTGGACCCGCATCGCAACCGGCTCTTAACGTTCCGGCCAGCAATCGAAGCGGCTTCCGTCCGGGGCTCGGGCCATCGCCCCGCCCGCCCGGGAGTTCCGGAAGTCGTGGGCGGACCACGCCCGGCGCCGGGAAGCCGCGTGAGCCGCCCGTCTCCGCGCACCCCAGGAGCCTCCTGCCATGACCGACCTCACTCCTGCCGAACTGGGCCGCCGCCTCGGTTCCGGCCTGTTGTCCTTCCCGGTGACACACTTCCGGCCCGAGAACCTCGCGTTCGACGAGGACGCGTACCGCACGAACATCGCCCGGCTCGGGAAGTACGACGTGGCGGGACTCTTCGCGGCCGGCGGCACCGGCGAGTTCTTCTCGCTCACCCCGGCGGAGGTGGCACGCGTCGTCACCGCCGCCGCCGACAGCGCGCCGGCGGACACCCCGATCGTCGCCCCCGCCGGATACGGCACGGCGACCGCGGTCGAGCTCGCCGAGGCGGCGGAGCGTGCCGGCGCCGACGGCCTGCTCCTCTTCCCGCCGTACCTCACCGAAGCCTCGCAGGACGGCCTCGCCGCCCACGTCGAGGCGGTCTGCCGCGCCACCGGCCTGGGCGTCATCGTCTACAGCCGGTCCAACGCCGTATACGCCCCGGACACCGTCGCCCGCCTCGCCGAGCGCTGCCCGAACCTCATCGGCTTCAAGGACGGCGTCGGCGACATCGACACCCTCACCCGCCTCCACTCCCGCATGGGCGACCGCCTGACCTACATCGGCGGCCTGCCGACGGCCGAGACGTACGCACTGCCGCTCCTCGAACTCGGCGTCACCACCTACTCCTCGGCCCTCTTCAACTTCCTCCCGGAATTCGCGCTCGACTTCTACGCCGCCGTACGGGACCGCCGCCGGGCCGACGTCCTGCGCATGCTCGACGACTTCGTCCTCCCCTACACCCTGATCCGCGACCGCAAGCAGGGCTACGCGGTGAGCATCGTCAAGGCCGGCATGCAGATCACCGGCCACCCGGCAGGACCCGTCCGGCCGCCGCTGACCGACCTGGAGCCGGCGGAGCTGGCGCAGCTCACCACCCTCATCCGGGGTATCGGCGCCTGAGCCGCCGCCGCGCACACCCGCCGCACCCGCTCCGAAAGGCACCGCTTCATGAACACCAGCACACCTCCCACCAGCACCCCTGTCGTCTCCGCGATGCGCGTCATACCGGTCGCCGGCCAGGACAGCATGCTGCTGAACCTCAGCGGCGCACACGCCCCGTACTTCACCCGCAACCTGGTGCTGCTCACCGACTCCGAAGGCCGTACCGGCGTCGGCGAGGTGCCCGGCGGGGAGGGCATCCGCAGCACCCTGGAGGAGGCCCGCGACCTGGTCGTCGGCCGGCCCGTCGGCGACCCGCACGCCGTGCTGCGCACCATCCGCGAGCGCTTCGCCGACCGCGACGCGGGCGGCCGCGGCGCCCAGACCTTCGACCTGCGCGTCACCGTGCACGCGGTGACCGCCGTCGAGTCGGCACTGCTCGACCTGCTCGGCCAGCACCTCGACGTGCCGACCGCGGCCCTGCTCGGCGAGGGCGTCCAGCGCACCAGCGTCCCCGTCCTCGGCTACCTCTTCTACGTCGGCGACCGCGCACGCACCGACCTGCCCTACCGCAGCGACCCGGACGCCGAGGACGACTGGCTGCGGCTGCGCGACGAGGAGGCGCTCACCCCCGAGGCCGTCGTCCGACTCGCCGAGGCCGCCCAGGAGCGGTACGGATTCCAGGACTTCAAGCTCAAGGGCGGCGTACTGGACGGGCCTTCCGAAGCCGCCGCCGTCACCGCCCTCGCCGAGCGCTTCCCCGACGCCCGCATCACCCTGGACCCCAACGGCGCCTGGCTGCTGCGTGACGCCATCGAGATCGGGCGCGGGCTGCGCGACGTCCTGGCGTACGCCGAGGACCCCTGCGGCGGCGAGGGCGGCTACTCCGGACGCGAGACGATGGCGGAGTTCCGCCGCGCCACCGGACTGCCCACCGCCACCAACATGATCGCGACGGACTGGCGGCAGCTCGGGCACGCGATCAAGGCCGACGCCGTCGACATCCCGCTCGCCGACCCGCACTTCTGGACCATGAACGGTTCGGTGCGCGTCGCCCAGCTCTGCGACGCCTGGGGCCTGACCTGGGGTTCGCACTCCAACAACCACTTCGATGTGTCGCTGGCGATGTTCACCCACGTCGCCGCCGCCGCGCCCGGGAACATCACCGCGATCGACACGCACTGGATCTGGCAGGACGGCCAGCACCTGACCCGCGAGCCGCTCGCCATCCGCGACGGCGCCATCGCCCTGCCGGACCGACCCGGCCTCGGCGTCGACCTGGACCTGGACCGCGTGGCGGCCGCCGAGGAGCTCTACCACAGCCTCGGCCTCGGCGGCCGTGACGACGCCGCCGGCATGCAGTACCTGCTGCCCGGCTGGAAGTTCGACCCGAAGCGGCCGGCGCTCGTCCGCTGATCCCCCGACACGCACCGCCTTCCCCTCCACTCACCACCCGGGAATCCTGGCCGCCGGGCCCTCGGCTCCGGCGGTCCGCACCCGGCATCACTTCAAGGGAGAAGTGATATGCCCCTGCTCGTCGTGGCGCTCAGCGTGGTGGCGCTGCTCTTCCTGATGACCCGGCTCAAGCTCAACGGGTTCATCGCTCTGTTGCTGGTCGCGGTGGCCGTGGCAGTCATCCGGGGAATAGACCTGGAGAAGATCCCCGACGTACTCGCTGAAGGTGTCGGCGGTCAGATAGGCGACACCATGCTCGTCATCGGACTGGGGGCGATGGTCGGCCGGGTGATGGGCGACTCCGGCGCGGCCCAGCGGATCGCGACGACGATGTCCGACCGGTTCGGCGACCGTTGGGTCCAGGTCGCCATGGTGGTCACGGCCATGCTCATCGGCGTCACCATGTTCTACGAAGTGGCCTTCGTGATCATCGTCCCCGTGGCGTTCACCCTGGTCCGCGTCACCGGCAAGAACCTGCTGTGGATCGGCCTGCCGATGTCCATCGCACTGTCCACGATGCACAGCTTCCTGCCCCCGCACCCCGGCCCGACCGCCGTCGCGGCCACCTTCGACGCCTCCATCGGCAAGACCCTCTTCTTCGGCCTGTTCATCGCGGTCCCGGCCGGTGCGCTCATCGCGCTGGTGTGGCCCCGGCTGGCCTTCGTCCGCCGGATGGACCCGTCCATCCCGACCGGTCTGGTCAGCGACCGCCGGTTCACCGACGAGGAGATGCCCGGCATGGGCTGGTCCCTGTCGGTCGCGCTCTTCCCGGTGGTGCTCATCGCGGGTGCGTCGGTGGCCGAGATGGTGATCGGCGAACACCACGCCGGGATGCCGCTGGTCGCCTTCCTCGGCTCGGCTCCGGTCGCCCTGCTGCTCACCTTGGTGCTGGCGGCCTGGGTGTTCGGCCCGCGCATCGGCCGCCCGCTCAAGGACGTGGCGACCTCCTGCAGCGACGCGGCCAAGGCCATGGCGATGATCCTGCTGGTCATCGGCGCCGGCGGCGCCTTCAAGAACGTCCTGGTCGAGGGCGGGATCGCCGACTACATCAAGGACCTCACGCACGGCTGGTCCATCTCGCCGATCCTGCTGGCCTGGCTGATCGCCGCGATCCTGCGCATCGCGCTCGGTTCGGCGACGGTCGCGGTGACCACCGCCGCCGGCATCGCGGCCCCGCTCGTCGCCGGCAGCGGCACCTCCCCGGAGCTGATGGTCCTCGCGGTGTCCTGCGGCTCCATCGCCTTCTCCCACGTCAACGACCCCGGCTTCTGGATGTTCAAGGAGTACTTCAACCTCTCCGTCCTGGACGCCATCAAGGCACGTACGACCTACACGACGGTCCTCGCCGTCCTCGGCCTCGGCGGCGTCTTCGCCATGGACGCGGCACTCGGGGCGCTCGGGGGGTGACGTCGGCCCGCGGTGGCGGCAACGCCGCGGGACATGTCTCCGCGGCGGCCTCCCGGAGCACTCCGGGAGAACCCCGGGCGGCTCGTAGGTGAATTCTCGAACTCACGTGACCACAGGGGCATTTCGGTGCAACCGGTGCCCCTGAGGCGCTGTCTGAGCAGGTGATCGGAAACACCGGGCAATCGCCATCAGCCACGTGAAAGGCACCTCTGCATGCGTAAGCACGGATTACTCGCCGCCACCGCTGCCGCCGGCCTCGCCTTCGGTGCGGTCGTGCTCGTGGCGCCCGCCGCTCAGGCGGACGCCACGCCCGCAACGGGCCGGGCCACCGTCGTCCACGACGAGGGCGTGCTCCGGTACCAGGCCGCCGACGGGCAGCGGAACGACCTCGCGGTCACCGTCGAGGGCATCGACGTCGACCCCTCCGAGTTCGGCGGCGACTACCTCATCACCTTCCGGGACCCGGCCGGCATGGCCGTCGACGCGGGCGCGGCCGAGTGGGACTCCTGCACGTACCCCACCGCGGCCGACCACACCGTCGTGCAGTGCACGGTCCCGGAGCCGCTCGGCTCCGACGACTCGACGAACTACGAGGTGGACCTCGGCGACGGCGACGACAGAGTCACGATCACCTCCGACACCGGCGCCATCGCCGCGATCAACGGCGGAGCCGGCGCCGACGTCCTCAAGGGCACCGGACAGAACCAGTACAACGGCGGCGACGGCAACGACCGCATCGACGGCAGTGACGGCCTCGGCGCCGACGGCGGCGCCGGCAACGACACCATCACCGGCGCCTGCCAGTACGTCTGCCGCGGTGGCGCCGGCGACGACTCCGTCACCGGCACCGGCGACATCAACGCGCTGTACGGCGACGACGGCAACGACATCCTGCACGCCGGATCCGACAACGACGAGGTCTACGGCGGCCGCGGCAACGACAAGCTGTACGGCGAGGACGGCAACGACACCATGTACGGCAACAGCGGCGACGACGTGCTGTACGGCGGCCGGGGCGAGGACACCCTCTCCGGCGGCCCGGGCAGCAACAAGGTCTACCAGGACTGAGGCGCCCGCCGGCCGGGACGGCCCCGGGGCTCAGCTCCGGGCGGCCGTCCCGGTGGCCGTCCGGGCGCGGTCCTCGGCGTCCGCGTCGAAGCCGACCGGTTCCCAGCGCTTCACGAGCAGGGCGATCAGGCCGAGGACGGGCGCGCCGAGGATGACCCAGTACACGTCCGTCCCGAGGCCGCTGCTGAGGATCGGGAAGAAGAACAGCGTCAGGGTCGAACCGAGGCGCAGGACGGCCTGGTTGAAGCCGATACTGACGCCGCGCATCGACGTCGGGAAGCCCAGCGAGGCATAGCTCATGATGTGCGCGCCCGGGCCGAAGCCCTGGGCGAACATGAACGCACCGAGCATCAGGATCGCCGCCGTCACCACGGCCGTCCCGGACGGCGCCCCGATGAGGCCGAGCACCGCGATGGCGACGAGCTGGATCGCGAAGCCCAGCGTCATCATCGGCCAGGCGCCCTTCGTCGAGGCCCAGCGGATGCCGAGCAGCCCACCGGTGAGGGCGAAGACGAGGTTCAGGGCGAAGGACGACGCGATCGTGGTCAGCGGTCCCTGGGTCATGAGCGTCGCGATGATGATCGGCAGGCCGAAGGCGACCGCGTTGTACCCGAAGGTCTCGGCGATGCCGACCGTCACCGACTGGATGGTGCGGGTGCGGTACGGCGGTGTGAAGAGCCGCACGTACGAGGCCAGGCCCGGCCGGGGCGGGCGGGGCGCCTTCGCCGGTACGTCGTCGGCGACGCGCGCGTCCACACCGTAGGACTGCCGCAGGATCCGCGCCGCGCCCGCCAGGTCTCCCTGGTCGGCGGCCCAGGTCGGGGACTCGTTCATGTAGCGCCGGCGGAGCAGCAGCACGACCAGTGCGGGCACCGCGCCGAAGCCGACGGTGAACCGCCAGAGCCAGCCCAGCTGCGCGTCCGGCAGGACGAAGTACAGCAGCATGATCACCAGGTAGCAGCCGCTGGTCGCGGCGTACCACGCGGGCGACCAGGCGGCCGTGCGGGAACCCTTGCTGCCCTTGCCCCGCAGCCGCGAGAACTCGGCGAGGAACGCGATGGCGACCGGTATGTCCATGCCGACGCCGATGCCCATCACGAAGCGCGCGACGGTCAGGGTCCACACGTCCTGCGCCACCGCGGACACCAGCGCGGTGACGACGAAGAAGAGCATGTTGGCCATGAATACCCGGTAGCGGCCGATGCGGTCCACCAGCCAGCCGCCGAGCAGGGCGCCCAGCAGCGAGCCGACGCTGATCGAGGCGGTGACCAGGCCGGCCATCGTGGAGCTGAGGCCGAACTGCTTCGTGATGTCGGGCAGCCCGTACGCGAGGGAGCTCAGGTCGTACGCGTCGAGGAAGATGCCGCCGAGCGCGATGATCACGATCATCCTGGCGTGCCGGCCGCGTGCCGTGCCCGAGTTGACCAGATCGGAGACGTCGGCCGCCGAACGGATCAGCACCGTGCCGGACGCCGTCTCCGGCGACGTGCTGGCGGGCGGGGGAGAGGTGGAGCTCACGGGCGCCTTCCGGTGCAGATCAGGGACATGGTAGGGCGGAATCGTAGGCTCCGGTCGGATCCGGCCACGCGAGTGTCCGCATATCGGTCACCGGTGTGATCACAGTGCGGGCGACACGAGCGGCACGAGGGCACCCCCTAGGCTGCCAACCCCGGCACCGGCCCCGACCCAGGAGCGCTCCACATGGCCCACCCCACCCCGCAGCTCCCCTTCCCCGACGCCTACGACCAGGGCGACGCACCGGCACCGCACGCGCTGCTCGCCCCGGTGCTCGGCCTGCTGGGCACCTGGACCGGCCGGGGGAGCGGCGAGTATCCGACGCTCGCCGAGGACTTCACGTACGCACAGGAGGTCACCTTCCGCCACGACGGCCGGCCCTTCCTCTCCTACGAGGCCCGGGCCTGGCTGCTGGACGCCGACGGCGCGCCGCTGCGGCCGGCGGCCCGGGAGAGCGGCTGGTGGCGGCTGCAACCCGACGGCCGGGTGGAAGCGCTGATCACGCAGCCCACCGGGATCGCGGAAATCCTGGTGGGCCGGGTGGGCGACGGGACGGTCGACCTCGCCACCCATCAGGTGGCGTGCACGCCGACCGCCAAGGAGGTCACCGCGACCCGCCGCCGGTACACCCTGACCGATGCGGACACCCTCGACTTCGGCCACGACCTGGCGGCGGTCGGTCAGCCGCTGCAACACCATCTCGCAGCGCGGCTGCGCCGCGGGGGCACGGAGTGATGTGGTGAAACCGAGACGGGTGGGTACCCGCGGGGCGCTGCACAACGAACGGTACCCATGACCTCGAAGTCCACGATGAGAGGCATCACATGCTTCTGCCCTTTCTCGGACTCCTGCTGACGGAGGGCCTGATGGGCGCTTCGGCGCACGCCCCGCCCGCCGCCACGCTGCCCGCCGCGATCGTCATCGGCGGCTGCCTGCTCGCGTTCGCCATACGTGAGCGCGTCCGCCACCGGCACCAATGACCCGAAGGAGCCGAATGATGGAGGTCACCGCTCCTCCCCGCAGGCGCACCGGACTGCGCGACGCCAATGGCATGGCCGTCGCCTCGTTCGTCCTGGGACTCCTCGGACTGCTGGTCATGAACCTGGTCCTGGGGCCGGTCGCCATCGTCATGGCGAGCCTCGCGCTGTCGCGCGCCACCAGCCGCCGCCTCCCCGCGATGGCGGGCCTGGGGCTCGGCGTCTGCGACCTGATCGTGTACGGCGCCCTCGTCGCCGCCGACGACTCGGTGGCGTGGACGTTCAGCGGTTGAGGACTCCCCGCACCGCTCTCGGCCCGCCCCGGCGCGGCACCGTCCGCCCGGTCACTCATGCCGGGCGGACCCCCGGAGGATGACGAGTTGCCGGGTCGCGCGGGTCATGGCGACGTAGCGGTCGACGGCGCCCTCGATGCCGTCGCCGAACGACTCCGGATCGATGAGGACGACCAGATCGAACTCCAGCCCCTTCGACAGTTCCGGGCTCAGCGACCGGATGCGGGAGGTCCCCCGGAACGTGCCCGCTCCGTTGTCACCGGCGCCGATGACGCAGGCGGTGCCCTCGGCGTGGGCGGCCAGCCAGCTGTCGAGGATCGAGTCCAGGTCAGCGACGGTTCCGTGGCGGACGGGGAGGCCGCTGCTGCGGATGGACGTCGGTACGTTGGCGTCCGGGAGCGCGGCGCGGATGGTCGGCTCCGCCTCGGCCATGACCTCTTCCGGCGTACGGTAGTTGATGCTCAGGCAGGACACGGTGGTGCGGTCCAGTCCGACGCGTTCCAGGCGTTCCTGCCACGACTCCGTGAATCCGTGCCGGGCCTGGGCGCGGTCGCCGACGACGGTGAAGCTCCGGGACGGGCAGCGGTGCAGCAGGATCTGCCACTCGGCGTCCGTCAGCTCCTGGGCCTCGTCCACGATGATGTGCGCGAACGGCCCGGCGAGGGGGTCCGTGGCGGTGCCGGGCAGTGCGCTCTCGTCGATCAGGGCCTCCTGCAGGTCCTGGCCGCGCAGCATCCCCACCGCGCCTTCGCTCTCATCGATCTCGGTGTCCTGCAGGATGCCGGCGATGACGTCGGCCCTGCGTGCCCGTTCGGCGGCGACGGCGGCCTCGTGCCGGCGCTTGCGTACCGAGGCCTCCGGGTCGCCGAGCCGCTGCCGTGCCGCGTCCAGGAGCGGCAGGTCGGACACCGTCCAGGCCTGGGCGTCCGCGCGCTGGAGCTTCCGTACGTCCTCGCGGCTGAGCCAGGGGGCGCACTTGCGCAGGTAGGCGGGCACCGACCACAGGTCTCCGACGAGGTCGCTCGCCGCCAGCATCGGCCACGCACGGTTGAGCGTCCTGATCAGCTCCCGGTCCTGCAACAGCGACCGCCGGAGCGATTCGGGCGGTGCGTCACTGTCGTCCTTGTCCATCAGGATCGTGAGCAGTTCCTCGCGGATCTGGTCGCGTGCCTCGTTGTGCGGCGTACCGGGTTCCACCGCATCGAACGCCGCCGCCCAGTCCTCGGCGCTCAGCCAGATGTCGGACCAGTGGCTGGAGACCGTCATCCCCTCCGTGGGCGGTTCCTCGTAGAGGGCGACGGCCGGTTCGATCGCCTTCACCATGTCCGCCGACGACTTCAGCAGGGCCACGCTCGGGTCGGCCTCGACCACCGCTCCCGCTCCCTCCGGCACGAGGTCGCGCAGGGTGCAGGTCCGTACGCCCTCCTCGCCGAGGCTGGGCAGGACGTCGGCGACGTAGGCCAGGTAGGGCTCGTGCGGGCCGACGAACAACACGCCGCCCCGGCGGTGCCCCAGGCGCGGGTCGGAGTAGAGGAGGTGCGCGGCGCGGTGCAGCGCGACGACGGTCTTGCCCGTGCCGGGGCCGCCGTCGACGACGAGGGTGCCCTGCGAGCCGGCTCGGATGATGGCGTCCTGGTCGGCCTGGATCGTGGCGAGCACGTCGCGCATGCGCGCCGACCGGTTGCTGCCCAGGCTGGCGATGAACGCGGACTGGTCGTCCAGCGCGGCGTGCCCTTCGAGCCCCTCGGCGGTGAACACCTCGTCCCAGTAGTCGCTGATCAGGCCGTGGGACCAGCGGTACCTACGGCGGCTCACCAGGCCCATCGGGTGGGCGTGGGTAGCGGCGAAGAACGGCTCGGCCGCGGGGGAGCGCCAGTCGAGCAACAGTCGGCGCCCCGTGCTGTCGGTGAGGCCGAGGCGCCCGATGTACACGGGTTCCGGGCTGTCCCCACTGACGATGTGTCCCAGGCACAGGTCGAGCCCGAAGCGGCGCAGGGCGCGCAGGCGACCGGTCAGCCGGTGCACCTCCGCGTCCCGGTCCATCGCCGCGCGGCCGACGCCACCGGGCGCCCTGCGCTCGGCCGCGAGGCGGTCGGACAGTTCGTTGATCGACTGATCGAGGCTCTCCGCGATGGCCGCGAAGTGCCGCTCGTCGGCGTCGATCAGCGTCGGGTCGGCCTTGTGGGAGAGGTGGTCGGGAAGCCGGAACGCGCTGGGGCTGCCTTTGCGCGGCTCCCCGTAAGGCCTCAAAAGTGCACTCACTTCGTGCATCCCCCCATTTGTGGAACTTCTCGCATCGGCCCGCGATTCTGCCCCACGACCAGGGCCTTGCCGCAAGGCCCCCACTGCGCTATAAGTTGAGAGTGGCAAGGAGAGGATTCACCTCCTTGCCTTTCTCTTTTCCCCCTCGTCTTTCTCTGTCGGGGCCCGGGTCTCTTCCCCGAGCGGGCGCGTGCCGCCGCCGCTACCAGCGGGTCGACACCGGCCGCTACCAGCGGATCGGAACCGGGAGGGCGGTGAGGAGCGCGGTGACCGCGACCGTCAGCCCGAGGGTGAGAACTTCGAAGCGTGCCGGAGTGCAGGCCGTGAGCGGGTCGGCGGCGTGCCGCAGCCGGCGGCGCGCGCACAGCGCCAGTGCGCTCGCGACCGCGACCAGCAGCACCTTGGCGAGCAGCGTACGACCGTAAGCGGTGCTGGTGAGCTGGTCCAGGACGGTGCCGGGCGGCATCCGCCGCAGCGTGCTGCACACGCCGGTGACGGTGAGCGCGATGAGCAGGCCGGCGGCGCCGCGCGCGTACCGGGCGAGCAGCTCCGCACCGGCCGCCGGCTCCAGCGCACGCCACAGCCGCACCATCCGCAGGACGTGGAGCAGCCCGCCTGCCCACAGTGCGGCACACGTGAAGTGGACGAGGGTCAGGGCCGAGCCGAGGAGCGGGCCGTCCTCCGTGGCGGGATGCGCGCGCAGTGCCTCTGCCACGGCGATCGCGGCCAGCGGAAGGGCCTGCGCCGCGGGGCGGCGCGAGCGTGCGAGCAGGGCCGCGACGAGAAAGGCATCGACTTCCAGCAGTGCCAGCAGCCCGTCGCGCGTGCGGTAGAGATCGGCGAGATCCATGTCGGCGAGCCGGGACGGCACGAGGTTGCCGGCGGCGACGATCAGGGCGAGCCCCAGCGCGGCCACGGCACCGCCCCACGCTGCCGCCGCGGACCAGCCGCGGGGCAGCAGCTCGGGCGCCCGGGGGACACGACGCGCCAGCCACGGCGCGATCACCTCGCCGACCTGCACACACACCGCCGCGAACAGCAGTACGCGGAGCAGTGTGACCCAGTGGGCGCCGGGAGCCGCGGCCTCTCCCGTGCCGTGCAACGCGGCTCCGGGGCCCGCCAGCGAGATGATCGTGGCGGCCACGAAGAGCACGAGCAGGGCCGCGGTGCGCCCGGTGCCGGCACGGGGTGGCGCCGGGGCGGCCGCCGGTACGGATCTGTCGCCGGTCGTGGTGGTGGACGGACGCATCGCGGGCACCCCGAATACCTGTCTTTGCATACACACCATTGCAGAAGCCAATAATGGTGGCAGCTGACGGGCGGTACCGCGTGCTGTTGCGCCGTCCGGGGGGTGCTTTCGGACACCTGGCTTCCGCAGGCGGGGGCCCGGCCGGGAAGTCGCTCCGATGGCCGTTACCAGGGCACGGTCTCGCCCGTGTGGTCGAGGTACTTCAGACCCGGCTCGCCGCTGTGGCGGTCGATGGTGTTCGCCACGCCGGGGACGGACTGCTCGACGGTCAGTGGTGCGTCCGGGCCGCCGAGTTCGGTGCGTACGTGGCCGGGGCACATGAGCAGCAGTGTGTGCGCGGCGTCGGCGTACCGTACGGCGTAGCAGCGCATCAGCTGGTTCAGGGCGGACTTGCCGGCGCGGTAGACGTCCTGACCGCCCCTGGTGTTGAAGCCGAGACTGCCCTGGCGAGACGACATGACGCCGATGGTCCCGGCCGGTGCCACCAGAGACCGCAAGGACTCGATCACGCGCATCGGGCTGAGCGCGTTCGTGACCATGACCTCGACGAACATCTCCGTCGGGACGTCGCCGATCGGAATGTCGCCCCTCGTGATGCCGGCGTTGACGAACAGCATGTCGAGGGTGCGTCCCGCCAGCCGGTCGCGCAGCGCGGCGATCTGTGCCGGCTGCGTCATGTCCAGCGACTCGACCGTGACGCGGCCCTCGGACGCCTCGGCCAGGTCGTGGAGCCCGGTGCGCCCGTCGCCTCGTACGGTTCCGATGACGTTCCAGCCGCGGTGCGCGTACTCGGTGGCGAGACCGAGTCCGAGGGTGCGGGACGCCCCGACGATGAGAGCGGTCTTCGTGCTCATGCCTGGACCGCCGGCTTGAGGACCTGCTCGCACCATTCGCGGAAGGTCGTCGGACTGGTGGTCTCAGGGGTGCGTCGCAGGCCGCCGTCGAGGCCGTTATCCTTGGCGCGCATCATGTCGACGTAACCCGCCACGAGCGCCTCCCCGACCCCGCGTCCCACCAGTGCGGCACGGAACTCGTCGAGCGATTGCTGCTGGTAGCGGACCGGGCGGCCGAGCACGTCGGACATGATGCGCGCCATGTCGTTCGGCGAGAGGTCCTCGGGCCCCAACACCCGGACCTCGCCCGTCCCCGACCACGAGCGGTCGCGCAGCAGTCCGGCGGCGGCCGCGGCGATGTCCCGGGTGGCGGCCAGTGGCGCTGCGCGGTCGGCGGTGACGGTGTTGGTGAACACGCCGTCGTCGCGGATCGAGGCCACTTCCCAGAGCAGGTTGTCCATGAAGGTCGGGTTGGCGAGCGCCCGGTAGGCCACGCCTGTGCTCGCGATGAGGTCGTCCATGGCCAGCGACGCCGTCACGTGACCGGCGCGGCCGGCCATGGGAGTGCCGCGGCCGAGCGCCGACACCCCGACGACGTGACCGACGCCGTGAGTGGTGAACGCCTTCGCGGCAGCGCGGGTGAACCCGGAGTACATGTCGTCCAGGCTCGGTGTCCGCGGCGCCGGCGGGACCACCCAGAAGACGGCGTCCGCGCCGGCGAAGGCCCGGTCGACGACCTCGGCATCGCCGTGCGAGCCGGTGACGACGTCGACGCGGGAGCGGACCGCCGCGGGGAGCCTGGCGGGGTCGCGCACGATGACGCGCAGCTCGTCGCTGCACGTGGGGGACTCGTTGAGCAGGATGTCCAGGAGCCGGCCGCCGATCTGGCCGGTGGGAGTGGTGATGACGATCATGTTTTGAGTCTCGGGGTGTTCATTTGCGGCGTCCAATACCCTTCCTGGCGATTGATACCTTGAGGGCATGGATCTCGATCTGCGCAAGCTCCGCTACTTCGTCGCGGTGGCCGAGCACCGGCACTTCGGCCGGGCGGCAGAACAGCTCTACATCGCCCAGCCGGTCCTCAGCCGCCAAATCAAGGCTTTCGAGAAGGAGTTGGAGTGCACACTGCTCGTGCGGAGCACCCGAAGCGTGGAGCTGACCGCCGCCGGTAAGCAGCTCTACCAAGAGGCGCAGGGGATCCTCGCGGCCGTCGGCGCGGCGGTCCGACGCGTGCACGACGTCGGTCGAGGCGTACAACGGCTCGTCGTCGCCTTCTCCACCGGGCTGCATGTGTCCGAGGCGATACGGGCGTTCACGTCGCGCCATCCGGACGTCGAGACCGACGTCGTGCCCGTGCGTTGGTGGGAGCAGGACGCGCCGATCCGGGACGGCCGGGCCCAAGTCGCGTACATTCGGCGACCGTTCGACGAGGCGGGGCTGCACGTCATTCCCATCGGTCGTGAGCCGAGGACCGCCTGCATGCCCGCGACGCACCCGCTGGCTCCACGCCGGCAGCTCACCTCGGCGGACCTCGACGGCGTCCGCCTGCTCGACGCGCCGACCCGGCGCACGTCCTCCATCGAGGAGAAGTTCGAGCTCATCGCCTCCGGGCACGGCATTGCGCTCGTCCCGTTGAGCGTCGCGCGGGCCTACTCCCGCCCCGACCTCGTCCACGTGCCCGTCACGGACGCGCCGGAGACCGAAACATGCCTGGTCGCCCCCGCCGACCGACACGAGAAACTGCTGCGCGACTTCCTGGCGATCGCCACGGCAACGCTACGGCGAGGGTGAGCAGTTGGCGGTGTTGGTGTACCGAAGCGGGGATTCCTCCTCCGGCATCGCGGCTGCTGAGGTGGCTCAGGGCCTCCCGGCGTACCGGCCGTCGGGCGTACGCGTCCGGCCGGTCGGCGCTACCGGCGGGATGCCGGGCATTGGCGCATTGACGCCTTGATGCGTTGACGCCTTGGTGCATTGACGCAGATCGATCGACCGCATTAGATTCTATGAACATGTTCAGTGAACGCGTTCATTACGAGGCGACGTGACCTCACGGAAAGAACAGCGGGAAGTCACCCGCCAGCGGGTCCTGAGTGCGGCGGAGCAGTTGTTCACCGCCCACGGGTATGACGCCACCACCATCCGGGACATCGCCGCGCGTGCCGGTGTGAGCGTGGGCACCGTGATGGCGGTCGGCGACAAGGCGACGATCCTGGTCGAGCTGTTCGATCGACGCATCTCGGCGCTGCACGAGACGCGAGCGAAGCGGGACGCACCGCGCCGAACGGCTCCTTCTCCGGGCCGCCTTGCCGACGACGTCCTCGCCCTCTTCGAGCCGTTCCTCGCCCTCTTCGCCGGCGATCCCGAGCTCGCCCGCCACTACGCGGCGGCCCTCGTGACCGGCAAACACCGAGCGGGCGTCTTCAACGAGCTCGGTGCGGCGCTACGGCGGGAGATCGGCGACGTACTCATCCGCGCCGGTTTCACACCGGAGGCCGCCGCCGGTGGCGCGACCGCGATCCACCTCGCCTACCTCGGCGCTCTCTTCGTCGGTGCCGGGGCCGGCGGGGCCGACCTGAGCGGCCCCGTCGAAGACCTCGTCTCCGTCGTGCGGTTCATCACCGACAGCAATAACGCCGCCGAAGGCAACAGCAACGCCGCCGAAGGCAACAGCTAGCAACAGCAAGGCCGACAGTGACAACGAGCGCCAAGAAAGTGAGCAGCGATGACCGTGCTTCCGGACCCGTGGTGGCCGCAGGCAGTCCTCGCGGGCATCCTTGCCGTGGATGCCGCGATGTCCATCCGCCCGCCTGCCTTCATCCGTGCCTGTCTGAACGGGGTCAGATTCCCCGAGGACTGGTGGTGGACGCTCGTCGTGATCAAGCTCCTCGCCGCCGCGGGCCTCATCACCGGCATCTACGTGGCGGGCATCGGCGTGGCTGCGAACGCCGGTGTCATCTGCTACTTCCTCGCGGCGTCCGTCGCACACATTCGCGCACGCTTCCTCCGGTCCGAGTTCTGGCTCAACTGTCTCGGCCTGCTCGCACTTTCGACGCTCGCGCTCATGGTGTCCTTCGTCGTACCCGGGGTGTGAGTGGCTGGATGCCAGCGCAGCGCTGGCGCAGGCCGGCCCGGCGACCGCCGGCTCAAGGCACCCACACGCTGCGCATCCGCGGCACCATCGTCATCGCTCGGGACGGATGGTGAGTCGTACGCCCTCGGCGAGCCGGTACAGGCGGGTGTCCACGACCGCCCCGAAGAGGCGCCGGGGCGAAGGCCACGGTCCTGCGCGCGTGCAACTCGACGCAACCCTTGCCGCCGGCGCCTCGGTCGGCTGTGATCGGCGTTACAGCAGGAACGCCGGTCGGAGGGAGCCCCGATGACAGAGACGCTGGACGTGGCGCGGCAGGACGGTTCCGAGGATCGTCCTTCCCGGGCACGAGAGGACCGTTCTCCTCAGGCACGAGTGGATGGCTGGCTCGCCCGGTTCGAGGCCGCACTCGCGGCGCGGGACGTGGCGGCAGCGGCCTCGCTGTTCGCCGTCACCAGCTACTGGCGGGATCTGGTGGCCTTCACCTGGAACATCAAGACCGTGGAGGGGCGGGCGGGCGTCGCGGACCTGCTCACCGCCTGCCTCGACCACACCGACCCGGCCGGTTTCCGCACCACCGAGGCGCCGGTGGAGGCCGATGGGGTCACCGAGGCGTGGATCGAGTTCGAGACCGCGGTGGGGCGGGCGAAGGGCCACCTGCGGCTGACGGACGACGGCGCGTGGACGCTGCTGACCAGCCTGCGCGAGCTCAAGGACTTCCCCGAACCGCTGGGTGAGCTGCGGCCCAAGGGCGCGCAGCACGGCGCGATCACCCACCGCCGGTCCTGGGCCGAGGAGCGGGCGCTGGAGCAGGAACAGCTGGGGTACGACCGGCAGCCGTACGTGGTGGTCATCGGCGGCGGCCAGGGTGGCATCGCGCTCGGTGCCCGGCTGCGCCAGCTCGGCGTGCCGGCGCTGGTCGTGGAACGCAACGACCGCCCGGGCGACTCCTGGCGCAAGCGGTACAAGAGCCTGTGCCTGCACGACCCGGTCTGGTACGACCACCTCCCCTACCTGCCCTTCCCGGACAACTGGCCGGTGTTCGCGCCGAAGGACAAGATCGCGGACTGGCTGGAGATGTATACCCGCGTGATGGACGTGCCGTACTGGACGCGCTCGGCGGCCACCTCGGCCGCATTCGACGAGGCGACCGAGACCTGGCGGGTCGTGGTGGACCGGGACGGCGAGGAGATCGTGCTCACGCCGTGCCACGTGGTGTTCGCCACCGGCATGTCGGGCAAACCCCACCTGCCGTCGTTCCCCGGCATGGCGGACTTCGAGGGCGAGCAGCACCACTCCTCGCAGCACCCGGGCCCGGACCGGTACGCGGGCAAGAAGGCGGTCGTCATCGGCTCCAACAACTCCGCCCACGACATCTGCGCGGCGCTGTGGGAGCACGGCGCGGACGTGACGATGGTGCAGCGCTCCTCGACGCACGTCGTGCGGTCGGAGTCGCTGATGGACTTGGGCCTCGGGGACCTCTACTCCGAACGCGCGGTACGCGCCGGGATGACCACCGAGAAGGCCGACATGGTGTTCGCGTCGCTGCCGTACCGCATCATGCACGAGTTCCAGATCCCGATCTACGAGCAGATCCGCGAACGCGACGCCGACTTCTACGAACGCCTGGAGAAGGCCGGCTTCGACCACGATTGGGGTGACGACGGGTCGGGCCTGTTCATGAAGTACCTGCGCCGCGGCTCCGGTTACTACATCGACGTGGGCGCGGCCGAACTCGTCGCCGACGGCCGGATCAAGCTCGCCCGAGGCCAGGTCGACCACCTCACCCGGACCGGCGTCGTGCTCGCCGACGGCACCGAACTGGACGCCGACCTCATCGTGTACGCGACCGGCTACGGCTCCATGAACGGCTGGGTCGCCGACCTGTGTGGCCAGGAGATGGCGGACCGGGTCGGCAAGTGCTGGGGGCTGGGCTCGGACACGACCAAGGACCCGGGCCCCTGGGAAGGGGAGCAGCGCAACATGTGGAAACCCACCCAGCAGCCGGGGCTGTGGTTCCACGGCGGGAACCTGCACCAGTCCCGGCACTACTCGCTCTACCTCGCCCTGCAGCTCAAGGCGCGTTACGAGGGTCTGCCCACCCCGGTCTACGGCCTGCAGGAGGTCCACCACCTCGCGTGAGCGGGAGCCGACGGCCGAGTCCGCCGCGCGGTTGAGGCCACGGCTGCGTTCGACGCCCGGTGACCTACGCCGCCGCCCGGACCGGTATGGAGCAAACGGCTCGCACCATTTGGTGCAGCCCTGCGAACCGTACTGGTCCGGGCCGTTGCGTCCGCGTGGACGGTGCCACCACCGGCGCCACCGCCGTCCTCAGCGGGCGCATCGGGGACGGACGGGATGACGATAGGGGTGACCTGACCCTGCCACGCTGTCCCTAGGAGGAGACGGCATGACATCTTCCTCGGATTCAACGTCCTCCGGCACAGACCCCCTGACCGGCGCCGCACCACAAGACGCCGCCGTCCCCCAAAGCCTGGCCCCCCTGGCGAACGCAGGCTGGCAATTCCTGCTCACCGCGGGCCTGGCCACCATCGCCCTGGGCGTGGTGATTCTTGCCTGGACGGGGGAGACGCTGCGGGTCATCGGTGTGCTCTTCGGCATCTACCTGTTGGTCACGGGTGTCTTCCAGCTCGCCGCCGCCTTCGGCACGCACGTCCCCGGACATCTTCGGGCGCTGCATTTCCTTACCGGTGCGCTCTCCGTCCTGCTCGGACTGATCTGCTTCCGGGGCACCCTGCAGTCACTCCTCCTGCTCGCCCTGTGGATCGGCTTCAGCTGGCTGGTGCGCGGCATCATGATGACGGTCGCGACGGTCTCGGCGAAGGCCGTGCCGGCGCGAGGCTGGACGCTGTTCTACGGCATCATCAGCATGCTGGCGGGCATCGTACTGATCGTCTCGCCGCTCACCTCGATCGCCGCTCTCACCCTCACCGTGGGCATCCTGGCCATAGTGCTCGGGGTGGTCGAGGTCTGCCACGCCGTCAGGATGCGGGTCGCGGTCGGCCGCCTCGCTCGGGGCACCGAAACGCGGCGGCGACCCCTGTTCCACTCCCGCCCGCACCCCCAACACTGACTCCAGGACCCCACCGCCCCCGCGCCCGGCCACGGTCACATCACTGACGGTGGCCGGGCACGACACTGACGGTGGCCGGGCACGACAGTGACGGTGGGCGGGCGCGTCACTGATGCTGGTCGGGCGCTTCACTGACGGTGGGCGGGCGCGTCACTGACAGTGGGTGGGCACGTCGGTCCCCACGGCTCGGCCCGTCAGGACGACGGCGGGGCTGCGTCGGAGCCCACCGACGGCAGGTAGTGCGGTGCGCGCCAGGCGGACAGCCGGTGCTCCACCGCGGCCCCCAACGACAGCAGATCGCCGTCCTGGTGGTCACCGGCCATCAGAAGCACCCCGACGGGCAACTTGTTCACGAACCCGGCGGGCACCGACAAGGACGGGTATCCGGCGACAGCGGCGGGGGTGGAGGACGGGATCACGTCGTTGTCGCCCCGCGCACAGTCGGTCGTCCAGGCCGGCGGATTCGTCGGGGAGGCGATGGCGTCCAGCCGATGGGCGGCCATGGTCTCGTCGATGGAACGCCGGGAGAGGTCTTTCAGTTCGGCGCGCTTGGCCCGGTACGCGGGGTCGGTGGTGGGAGGCGCGGCGAGAGCCTGCTCGAACAGCTCCTGGCCGGCGAAGCAGGTCCGCTCCGCCGGGTGGGTGCGGTTGAAGTCGATGAGCTCGGCGAGGCTCTTCGGCCCCTTGCGAGTGGCGAGGTAGGCGTCGATGTCCCGGTGGAACTCGCTGAGCAGCGCCGGGAATTCGAGTTCGGCGAGCCGCTTCTGATACGGCGGCGTCACCTCGACGACCTCGGCCCCCGCCGCGCGCAATTTCTTGGCGGTACGGGACATCAGCGCGTCCACCTCCGCTCCGAGCGAAGGCAACCGCCACAGGCCGATCCGCTTGCCGCGCAGGTCGCCACGGTGCGCCGACCCGCCCGGGAGACCGGCGGCGCCGCCGCGAGGCGCAGCGGAGCCGTCACCGCTGAGCACCGAGAGGGTGAGCGCGGTGTCGGTCACGTTGCGCGCCATGGGGCCCGCGGTGTCCTGCTCCGCGGAGATCGGCACCACGCCGTCCTGACTGACCAGTCCGAGGCTGGGCTTGTGGCCGACCACCCCGTTCATCCCGGCCGGGCAGACGATGGAACCGTCCGTCTCGGTACCGATCGCCACCTGAGCCAGGGACGCGGCGAGCGCGGCACCCGAACCGGCGGAGGACCCGCACGGGTTCCGGTCCAGTACGTACGGATTGTGGGTCTGCCCGCCCACTGCCGACCAGCCCGATGTCGGCTTCTCCGCGCGGAAGTTCGCCCACTCGGACAGGTTGGTCTTGCCGAGGATCACGGCGCCGGCGGCCCGCAGCCGCTTGACCAGGGGAGCGTCGGTACGCGGCGGGCTGCCGGCCAGGGCGAGCGACCCGGCCGTCGTCGGCATGTCGCGGGTGTCCACGTTGTCCTTGAGCAGCACGGGAATGCCGTCCAACGGGCCGAGGGTGCGCCCTTGCCGGTGCCGGGCGTCGCTGGCGGCGGCCTGGCGCAGAGCCGTCGGATCGGTACGCAACACCGCGTTGATCTTGGGGTCCACGGTCTTGATCCGCCACAGATAAGTGCTGGTCAACGCCGACGAGGTGAGAGAGCCGGCAGCCATGCGCGACTGCAGTTCCGGGATGGTGACCGTGTCGAGGTCGCCCCCCGGCTTCGGTGGCGAACCGGCCGGTACCGGCGAGCCGTCGGCACCGGATTCCGCGCCTTCCGCTCGCGGATGCGGTACGGCTGCACACAGGGTTCCCGCGACCAGGGCGACGGCGGCCAGCGCACCCATGCCTCTGTTCCTCATGCTCCTCATGCTCCTCATGAGGGGTAGCCGACTATACGGCCGCGTCCCGGCGCAAGGGTGCCTCAAGCGTCAGCAGTGGGGAGGCGATCGGTGTGCGCGGTAGGTCTCTGCCGCAGGATCACCGGCACTGCATCGACCGTGGTCCGGGTCAGGTGTACGCCCGCGGTCGCAGCCGGCCGGTGTCGACTCCTCAGCCGATGGGGTCGACGAAGGTGGCCGGGCGGGTGGCGCTGCTCGGTCGTCGAGCCGCCCGCGTACGGTCGACCAGCCTCCGGCGGTCGTCACTCCGCGTCTTCGGGCTCCAGCTCGAACGTGAAATAGATGCTCAGCTGGTACGAGTAGGGCTCGCCGTCGACATGCTTCCACGACACATCGATCAGGCGGACGTCGTGCTCCTTCACCCACTCGTGGGCCTGCCGAAAAGCCTCCTCGGCAGTGGTGACGGGGAAGAGCTTCCTGGCCATGGGATGAACCTGACTCTCCTCACCCGAGTCGTCGAAGTCCTCCGGAACGTCCAGACAGAGGTCGGGATCGATCGCCATCACTGCGCCTTTCCATACGATTGCCGGCACGGGCCGCTGCGCCGCTGCACGCTCATCTTCCGAACGCGCCACCGGGTAAGACCACCCCCACCCCGGAAAGGTTGCCGGGGCAGGCCCGGCTCCCGCGTGTACCGGTACGTGCGCTGCTCGGCGGAGTCGTGGCGTGCGGGCCGCCTCGGTGACGCCGCGGTCCTGTACGACCGCCCCGAGAGCGACTTCAGCCCGTCCAACCTCTGGGCCGCGGACCGCTCGCAGGGCCCGTAGCGCTGATCAACGCTCTTCTGCACGACAGTGAGACCGAGGCCGTGCGCTTGCCTTGGAGCCCATGAGGGGAACCAATGCATCCGCTCGCGCAAACGGTTCTGGGCCCGCCGGAAGATGCTCCGGCGGGCCCAGTGACGAGTAGCGGGGACAGGATTTGAACCTGCGACCTCTGGGTTATGAGCCCAGCGAGCTACCGAGCTGCTCCACCCCGCGTCGGTACGGCCACTCTATGCGGTAGGAGCCTGTGTACCTAATCGGTATACGTAATCGGTGAGTCGGTCTCCGACCGACCGAGGGCTCCACGCGACCCGCGGGCACGTACGCCGGCCGCACGGGCCCGGAGTACGTGCCCGCGGGCCCGGAGTACGTGCCCGACGTCTCGGGCGTTCTCCGTACGTCACGGAGACAGGCGCTCAGAGGCCCATGGAGGCCCGGAACTCCTCGAACGAGACCTTGCGGTCACCGTCGCTGTCGATGGTGTCGATGAGTGCCTGCGCGGCCTCGTCGGTGACGCCCGTCTCGCCGAGCTCCTCGACGACCTTCCGGTACTCCTCTGCGGTCAGCTGACCGTCACCGTCGAGGTCGTAACGCTCGAAGACCTTTCGCGCTGCGGCTGTCATGTCTACCACGGGGGCGCCTTTCTCTCGCTGTTGCCAAGACCGGCCCCACCCTAGTAGGGCTTGACGAGCCGTCCTCCGGCGGTGCAGCACCGGCCGGTACGAGAGTCGGTACAAGGTCGCCGGCATGGCCACCGGCTTCCCCGCGGGCCGTGCGGAGACCCCTCCCGGATGCGATTCCCGCATGCGATTCCCGCATGCGATCGACGCCCCGACCGCACGGCGGCCGAAGAGCGCGAACCGGCCGGTCGCAGGGGCATGTGTGGACAGCACATGCACGTCAGCCAATACCTGAAGCCCGATGCGTGTTTCTGGAAACCTGCACCCCAGGACGGTAAAGTCGACCACATGGATGGAGTGCCCGAGCCCTACACCGGATGGACGTTCATCACCAACCACGCGCGGGTACTGGCCGTCATCGCCGACAACCACAGTGTCCGCATCCGTGAGATCGCGGCTTACTGCCGCCTCACCGAACGCGCCGTCCAGAAGATCATCGCCGACCTGGAAGAGGCCGGTTATCTCTCCCACACGAGGGAGGGCCGCACCAACACCTACCGGATCGACCCCGGCAAGGTGCTGCGCCACCCGGCCGAAGCGGGCCTGACGGTGGCCTCCCTGCTCTCCCTGCTCGTTCAGGACGAAGTCCACCGCACCACGTCCCCGGCATCGGCGGCCGGTTCCACCTCGTGACCTGACGGGCGGCCGTGCCGAGGGTGGCCGTGACAGGGCGGCCGCGCGCGGATTCTCGTCCGACAGGGAAGGCGAGACCGATCGGCGCGAGACCCGCGGCCTGGACCGGCGTGCGCCCGACCGGCGTGCGCCCGACCGCGTTGCCCCGCGTGGCGGCGGCCTGCGTGGATTCCGGTGATCGTCCGCCGTGACGCCGACTGCTTCGCCCGGATCGCCCCGTAGGACGCCCGGTTCGTCCCGCCGAGTTGTAGCCTCGGCCCTTATGAGCTGGCTGCCTGACGACTTCGTCCACCCCACGTACGTGCGCGTGCCCGACACCGCGCTGCACCTGCGGCCGATCCGGGAGGCGGACACCGCGATCGACTACCCCGCCGTGATGGGCTCCCGAGAGCGCCTGTGGGAGATCTTCGGTCCGGCCTGGGGCTGGCCCAAGGAGACGATGACGTATGAAGAGGACCGCGTCGACCTGCTGCGGCACGAGAAGGAGATAGCCGCGCACCAGTCGTTCAACTACGCGCTGTTGGACGAGGACGAAACGACGCTCCTCGGCTGCGTCTACATCGACCCGCCCGAGCGCATCGGCTCCGACGGGGAGATCGCCTGGTGGGTGGTGGACGACCATGCCGGTGGCGAGGTGGAGCGCGCGCTCGACGCGCTGGTGCCGCAGTGGATCGCCGCCGACTGGCCCTTCCGGCACCCCCGTTACCTGGGTCGCGACATCTCCTGGCAGGACTGGCTCGCGCTGCCGCCCGCCCGGTGACGCGCCCCAGGCGGTGCCTTGCTCGCCCGGATCGTGCCGTGGCGGGTCGTTCAATGCGTCCGTCGGGTCCGTCGGGTCCGTCGCGTTCATCGCGTCCGTCGCGTCCGTCGCGTCCGTCGCGTTCGATGCGTTCGATGCTTCCGATGCGATCGATGCGATACGAGAAGGCCGCTCGCTGACGACGGGGGATGCATCAGCGGGCGGCCTTCTTTGCGGTTGCCCGCTCGTTGGGCGATGAAACCATCGGCTGCTCGCTCGGGCCGTCTCCGCATGGCCCCGCTGCCTGTGTCACGAGCGGAGCGACTCCGCACGGTGGTGCACTCGCCCGGGTTCGTCAGCCGCGACGCGCGACCGGCGGCGATCAGGAGCAGCCGGTGTCGGTGCACTTCTCCAGGTCGATGCGCTTCTCCAGTTCGGTGCGCTTCTCCAGGCGGGTGCCGTGGCGAAGGGTGAGGGACATCAGGTCGCTCGGGGCGTCCAGTTCCAGGCGGTGCCAGCGGCCGCGGGGGACGATCGCGGCGGTGCCCGCCGGCAACTGCACCACGTCCTCGGCGTCGCCGGGCTCGGTGGGCCGGAAGTAGAGGCGGACCCCGCCGGTCAGGCAACACACTGCCTCCTCGGCCTCCGGATGCATCTCCCAGTGGTCGGCGTGCACGTCGGCATCGGTCTCGACGTGGAACGTCGCAACGTGCCAGGTGCCGGGATCGCCGCTGGTCATGCGGCGTTCGGCGGCTCGGACAGTGCCGTCGGGGCCGATGTGCAGCGCCGAGGCGAACAGATCGACGGGGGAGCGGGGAGTGGTGGACGTGGTGGACGTGGTGGTCATGACGGGATCGCCTTTCGCTGGTTCGTCGTTGGCGCGGTGGGCTCGGGAGCGTTTTTGTACATGTAAGAAAAGTAGCGTCAGGAGTCGCCGCTGTCGACACCTGAGGAATGCCGTCGATGCCTGAGGAATGATGAGGGCCATGCCGCAACCGTCCGCACCGCGCAGAACCACCGGCCGACCTCCCCGCATCTCCCGCGAGCAGGTCCTCGACACAGCCCGCAGGATCGTCGACGAAGACGGCGTGGACCGACTGACCATGCGGCGGCTGGCCACGGAGATCGGCAGTACGCCGATGGCGCTCTACCACCACGTCAGCAACAAGGAAGAACTGCTCGTCCTGCTGCTGGACGACTACGCCGCGCGAACCCTGCGCCGGCCCCGCATGCCCGACCGGCCTCGCGAGCGGGTCGTCCTCGCCGCCGCCACGATCCACGAAGTGCTCGCCGCCTGCCCCTGGATCGTGCCGGTGTTGACCGCCGATGACCTGATGGCCGCGTCCGCCCTGTGGTTCGTCGAGCAGATCGTCGACGGCCTGGTCGAGTGCGGCCTGACGCCCGAGCGGGCGGTACACGGATACCGTGCGATCTGGTACTACACCGCCGGAGAGATCGTGGTCCGCACGACAGCCGCCCGGCGGCGTGCGGACGACGACCGCCCCACCTATCGGGAGCGGGTCTTCGCCGACCTCGACCCGAGCGAGACCCCTCGCTTGGCCCAGGTCGCGGACCACTGGGCGCCGCTGACCGCCGAGGACACCTACATGGAGGGGCTGCGGGCGCTGGTGGACGGCCTCCTCGCCACCCGCTGACCCGCTCGATCTCCGGTCGGGAGAGGCGGTGGAGAGGCGGTGGAGAGCGGCGGAGAGGCGGTGAGGAGCGGCGGCGGAGAGGCGACGGAGAGCGGCGGAGAGGCGACGGAGAGCGGCGGAGAGGGCGTCGCAAAGGAATTCGCTGTAATCACCGACCCTATATCGTGAACGAACGTTCGGCGGTAGGGATCGTTCCGTCGTGCGGTACTCCACGGGCCGGTACGAGTTCTCTCTGCGGGGCTATTGCCACCCTTATCGAGCGGCAGTAGAAGAAGGAGGGAAGGAAGGGCGTTGCGGCCGCGGCGTTGAGACCATCAACTCACCGGAAGACCGGGTGACGCACAATGCCGCAAGATTTGCATACCGCTGTGTCGAACGAGCCCGCGGAAGAGGCCGTAGCCCTGGCCGCGGACCAGCCGGCCATGACGGAACCCCCGTCGGAAGGGGCGCAGGGCGAACCGCTCCACTCGACCGCCGAAGGCCTGGAACAGGTGGAGGGATATCGGCGACCCGAGCACTTCTCGCCGGAGTCCTGGACCGCGCCGAGTGCGTCGCTGCCCGATATCGGAGAGGCCTCGTTCGGTCCTCCGCCGCCCGTCGCGGAGACGGTCCACGGACCGGACGACCGGGTCCAGATAACCAACACCACCGTTTATCCGTGGCGAGTGCACTGCTATTTGCTCATCACCGCCGCCGACAACACCCGATATCAGGGAACTGGCTGGTTCCTCGGACCGCACACCATTGCCACGGCCGGGCACGTGGTCTACATCAAGGGCAGCGGCGTGGCCGGCCGGGACGGCTGGGTCAAGAGCATCCAGGTCATGCCGGGCCGCAACGGTTCGTCGCTGCCGTTCGGAAGCATCAACTGCACCAGCTTCCGCTCGGTGACGGGCTGGACGAACAACGGCGACGAGAACTACGACTACGGCGCCATCATCACTCCGTCCAACGTCGGTTCCACCCTCGGCTATTTCGGCTTCGGGGTGTACCCGGATGCCGACCTGCTGAAGACGACCGGGAACATCGCGGGTTATCCGGGCGACAAGCCGGCGGGGACCCTGTGGTACGCGGCGCGCGGTATCGACTCGGTAGCCGCACGTAAGGTGTACTACGACATCGATACGGCGGGCGGCCAGAGCGGTAGCTCCGTCTATCGCATCCGTACCGACACCGGCGGCCGTTTCGGGTTTGCCATCCATGCCTACGGTGGTGCCAGGGTGAATTCCGGTACGCGCATCACCACGCCGGTATTCAACAACTATGTGGCCTGGAAGGCGTGAACATCTCAGCATGAGTGAAACCGGACCTGCCCCCGCTGCTCTGCTCAACGGCGTCGTCCGCAATGCCTCCGGTGCTCCGGTGGCCGACGCCCGGGTCTTTTTCACGGAAAGCCCGCAGCCGCTGCCCGATATCGCCGTACTGACAGACGGCGCGGGCAGGTTCACCCTGACCGTTCCGGCTCCGGGCGACTACACCCTGGCGTGCCACGCGGAGCTTCCCGAGGGGGCGTCGGCATCGGGGGAGGCCCGGGTGCACGTGGTACCCGGGCCGAGCGGTAGCCGGTCGGCCGAGGTGTGGATCGAACTTCGCCTCGCGTGAGCCGCGCCTTCCGCCCCTTCCGCCTTCGGCTCGCGTGAGGCCGCGCCTTCCGCGCTCGCGGATCGCCTCACGCGGGGGTTCATCTCCTGCTGCTCGTCCCCGCGCTCGGCCGGCCGGCGCCACTGACACGGAGCGCCGGGCGACGTCCGTAGCAGCGGGCGTCGCCCGGTGTCGTGCTGCGTCACGGGGCGGCGAAGTGTGTGCTACCCGGCGCTGTCGTCGGTCGGTCGCCGGATCGGTGTGCCCCGCAGGGCCGTGCCGTACCGGTGGACGTCTTCCAGGGCGTTCAGGACGATGGTGCGCTGATGCCAGTCGAGCCACCGGCCGGCCTGCACGGCTATCGCGTCCATGGCGGTGGCCTGCGCCCGTGTGAGGTCCTGGTTCTCCCGCGGGAGGTGGAGGGAGAACACCCCGACGGTGCGGCCTGCGGGGGAGAGCATCGGCGTGCTGTGCGTGGTGCGGCTGCCGACCGACAGGATCATTTCGCGCGCCGGTTCGCTGACCGTGGGGTCGGAGGCGACGTCGGAGGCGACACGGACCCGGCGCCGGGCGGCGAGGGAACAGGAGGTGCCTTCGTCGACCACGGCGAAGAAGTCCAGGAACTCCTCGCTGAGCCCGCGATGCTGCTCCATCCGCAGCCCGACCGGAGGCTCGACCGTCTGCAGATCGCCCATCGGTGCCCCGGTGCAGTCCAGTGCCTGGTGCAGCACCTGCTTGAGGACGGTGCTGCGGTTGACCTTGTCCGGCCGGTGACCGGGCAAAAACCGCAGCGCCGGCGGTCTCCGGTCGGAGCGGCCGGGAAACCACAGGCCCCGGTCGTCGTCCGGGCGGGGCACGGACACCACGGCGGACGCCAGCACACGCAGTTTGAGATTGTGCCGTTGCGAACAACGCTTCATCAGGTCGAAAGCGCTCTGTGCGTCCGGCAGTCGGTAGCGTTCCTGGACGATGCCCTGTGCGAGGGAGATCAGTGGGTGCGTGCGCACCTTGGCGCGCAGGTCCCGTACTTCCCGCTGGAGCCGGTCGAGCTCCTCTTGCCGGGCGTCCGACGGTTCGCCGTCCATCGGCGCCGGTCCTGTGGGATTCGGCATGGTTTCCTCCGGTTCTGGCCGGACCGTTCCCGGGCCACAGCACGCAAGTGGTCTCCAGCGAACCTAACTCATCCGGCTCCGGCAGCCTGCCGCCGGCGTTCGGCCGGACGCCGTGCTCTACACCCCCACCGGCGCGATCGTGCGGAACGCGTTCTCCGAGTCCCGGCGCGGCCGGGCGATCGGCGCACTGCACGGGGACAACGGCTTCGGGCTGGGCTGGCCATCGGCCCACTGCTCGGAGGCGTCATCATCTCCGCGTCACGATGCCCGTCCGGGTGCGTGACCTCCTGCCGCGAGACCTCCCCGCCTGCACCTGGTCGGGTTCGGCCACGCACCTGCGTCACGTGGCACGGGCGTTGGAGCGAGCCGAAGCCGGCGAGGTGGACTACCTGGCCGTGTGCACCCCGGTGGATCTGCCGGTGGCGATCGGCGGCGTCGACTACCAGGTCGCTGCGGGAGCCGGCACCTTGTGGCAGCTCGCGGTGGTGCCGGCACTGCAATCCCGCGGCCTGGGTACGCTGTCGATCCGAGCTGCCGAACAACGGATCAAAGGACGCGGCCTGCACCGGGCCGCGCTCGCCGTGGAGGAGGACAACCCCCGGGCTCGCGCTCTCTACACACGTCTGGGGTACACCGCATACGGCCGTGCGCCCGACGGCTGGGACGAGGAAGGACCGGACGGGTCGATCCGTCGCCACGAGACGATGTGCGTCCTCATGCGACGGGAACTCTGAATCCCGGGCGGAGGCCGAGGTGCGAGGGGCGTGGTCGCAAAGGCCGAGGTCCGAGGGGCGTGGTCCGTCTCCGGGGCCTTGAGCGGCGGGTCAGTGCACCAGCAGGTCGACCAGCCCCGTCAGGCCCTCCTCGCCGCCGGCCTCGGCCAAGCGGCGGCGCATCAGCGCGAAGTAGGGGCTGAGCAGCTCCGGACTGACGCCCTGCTGCTGTGCGGTGCTCAGGAAGGTCGGCGTGCCGGCCACCTGCATGGCGAGACGCGAGACGACCCCCTTGGTGTAGTCGCCGTGCCGCAGTTGGTCGGCGGTCTGGTGAATTCCCGGGGCCATCGCGACGAGCCAGTCGGCGAGCAGCGGGGCGAGCGATGCGGGGTCGATGTCTTCCTTGCGGATCAGCGCGAAGGCGTGCGTGATCCCGGCGAACATCCCGTACATGGCGCTGAGCAGGGCCACGTCGTGGAGGGCGGCGAACCCCGCGTCGTGGCCGACGTAGGTGGTGCCGGCCGGAACCGCCAACGTCTCCCGGTGCCGTTCGAAAAGCTCCCGCGAGCCGCTGTAGAAGACGTAGCTGCCGGCCTCCGGGACACCGATCATCGGCGGGACGGCCATGATGCCGCCGTCCAGGTAGTGGGCGCCGCGCTCGCGGGCCCACTCGGCGCGGGCGCGGGCCTGGGCGGGGGTGCTGGTGGTCAGGTTGACCAGGTCTCTGTCGGTCAGGTCGGCGCCGGTCAACACCTCGTCGACCGAGGCATCGTCCAACAGGCACGCGACCACCAGGGTATGCGCCGCGACCGCTTCGGCCGCGCTGCCCGCGACCCTCGCCCCCTCGGCGGCGAGCGCCGCGGCGCGGGCCGGTGTGCGGTTCCAGACGGTGACCGGGTGGCCGGCGGCAAGCCAGGCACGGGCCAGCGCGGCGCCCATTGCGCCGAGGCCCAGCAGTGCGACGGGAGTCTTCTCAATGTTGTTGTCTGCCATGCCGATTAGGCTGGTACCAGGCCCGGGCGTCCTCAAGTACGCACTTCGGAGTGGGTGCTTACCCCGGGGTGAGTGAGCAGGTCAGAGGGGTGGGGCATGACGACGCTGAATCGGCCGGGTGCAGCAGGCGGCCACGTCTGCGGAATCGACGCCGCGATGGAGGTGATCGGCGGCAAGTGGAAGGTGCTGATCCTCTGGGCGCTGCACGAGCATCCTTGCCGCCGCTTCGGCGAGCTGCGCCGACTGCTTCCGGGCATCACCGAGAAGGTGTTGGCCTCCCACCTGCGTGAGATGGAGGCGGACGGCATCGTGCAGCGTGTCTCCTACGACGAGGTGCCGCCCCGCGTCGAGTACACACTGACCGAGGACGGCACCCGCCTCAACACCGCACTCCAACCGCTGGCCGCCTGGGGACGCGAACGACCGTCCCACCAAGGCCCGCAGGAAAAGGAAACGGGGCGCTCCGGCCCGACAGCCACCGGTCGGCGAGCGGCGAGGAGTGGCGCGCCTTCGGTGATGATGTGAACTCGCCACCGATGGGGGGCGGGAGGAACCGAGGAGGCGGGGCTGTGGTGGTCGAGGTGCCGGACGAGATACGGGATCAGTGCACACGCTCGGGGCCCGGCGTCGTATACGCGTTGAAGGTGTTGTGCGCCCAGCTGGCGGCTGACCCGCTGATGGGGACGCCGGGCTGGGAACCGTCGGAGTACGTGGTCCATGTCGACGACGAGACCTTCGACGACTGCCCGGCGCTGGACGTTGTGTACGCCTACGGGCCGCCGGCGTCGGTCGAGGGCGTGGTGCAGGTGCGCAGCGTGGACGTGCTGCCCCGTGCGCCTGCGCGCACGACGGAGCCCGAACACGCCGGCCGGAACGAGCGGCCGCTCGCGGACGCGGTGCAGGCGCGGCAGGTGACCGAAGCGTGGCGGCGCATCGAGGCCTGGCTGCGCCGGAACGCCCCCACCACGCATGCCGCGCTCAAACCCGGCGCGTCGGAGAGCGAGATCGCGGCGTGCGAGGCGGCGCTCGGCGTGCGGGTACCGGCATCGCTGCGGGCGCTGTGGCGCCTGTGTGCGGGAAGCCTCGACGTGCGCGGCGCCGGGCTGCTTCCCGACCACGGCTGGGCCTTGATGGATCTTGACGCGGTGGCGAGGTCGTACCGGTGGCACATGGAAAGCCGGCGCCGGCAGGAGCAGCGGTTCGGCGAGGAGGAGGGAATGCCGCTGTGGCGGCCGTCCTGGATTCCCTTCTGCTCGTGGAGCGTCACGGATCTGAGTTACGGCATGTTCGTCGACGGCGGGACGGGCGAAACCGGGCGCTGGACCGAGACAGCCGAGCGCACGGTCGAGGACTTGTCGCTGACCATGTTCCTGGAGGAGACGGCCGACAGACTGGAGTACCCGAAGCTGTTCCCGGGCTACCGGCCGGGGCTGATCGGCTCGATGCTGGTGTGGGGGCCGCCGCTCACTCCTGACGAGAAGGCCTTGTGGGAGCCGTGGCACGGCTGAAGCGCGCGAAGAGGGGGGCGGACGCAGGTCCGCCCCCCTCCCGGACAGGCCGGTACCCGGGCGAGTGCGCTCACCCCTTGTTCGGGGTGTTCCGTGGCCCATTGTGGGACTGCTCGTGCTGGTCGTGCTGGTCGTGCTGCTCGTACTGCTCGTGGGACTGCTGGAGCTGGAGGAATGCCGCAATCAGGTCCTGGGGCGTGTGCAGGTCGGAGTCGGCCCCGTGGGCCTCGGCGCCTTCGAAGACGACCACCTCGACGCTGCGGCGGAACATGTCCTGCTCGTATGCCGTGAGCGCGGCCTCGGTGTCGTCGGGGTGTGCGGCGAGGGCCTTGCCGAGTTCGGCGCCGTCGAGCATGGCCAGGTTGGCGCCTTCGCCGTTCGGGGCCGAGAGGTGGGCGGCGTCGCCGAGCAGGGTGACCCCCGGCACCATGTCCCACCGGTGTCCGGTCGGCAGGGCGTAGAGGGGGCGCAGGGTCGGTGCGAGGTCGCTGTCGGTGATCAGCGCGGTGAGCTCCGGCGCCCAGCCTTCGAACTCCCGCGTGATCCGCTCGGTGGCAGCGGCGGCATCGGCGAAGTCGATGGCGGCGAACCAGTCCTGCGGCTCGGCCAGCCCCACGTAGGCGTGCAGTGTGTCGTTGTCTTCCCGGTGCGCGAAGATCTCCCGGCCCGGCCGGAACGCGATCATCGACCCGCCGCCGACCGTTTTCGCGGCGGCGGGGTGCCGTGTGCCGGCGTCGAACAGGTAGGTCTCGACGATCGACTTGCCGGTGTACTCGGGCGTGGCGGCGGAGAGCAGCGGGCGGACCCGTGACCACGCGCCGTCCGCGCCGACCAGCAGGCCGGTGACAACGGTGCTGCCGTCGGCGAACGTCACCTCGTGCCGCCCCTCGCCGAGGGTACGGGCGCTGCTGACCTTGTGCCCCCACCGGACGGTGTCGGCCGGGAGTGAGTCGAGCAGGATGCGTCGCAGCTCGCCACGCTGCACCTCGGGGCGTCCCCCTGCGCCGTCGTCGGCCATCTCGTGCAGGACGGTGCCGTCCGGGTCGAGGAACCGCATCGCCTGGCGGCCCGGCAGGATGATGCCACGGAACTCCGTCATCAAATCAGCGTCGTGCAGAGCGAGTTGGCCGTTGTAGTCGTGGATGTCGAGCATCCCGCCCTGCGAACGCGCCGTCGGGGAGGGCTCCGCTTCGTAGACCGTGGCCGGTATGCCATGGAGGTGCAGGACGCGGGCGAGCATGAGGCCGCCGAGTCCGGCGCCGATGATGGTGACGTCAGGGGTCATGAGGCTTCCTTGTCTGTGGACCCGGGCGGGCGCCCGCAGGATGTGCCGGGGCGCCGTTCCAGTGAGTCGGGACGATGCGACATCGGTGGTCGGCGCCGCTGATCCCGGCGCCGACCCGCTCCAATATCGCGGCAGCCATCGACAGACCACGGACAGACCACCGACAGATCACCAACCACTGCCGACAGATCACCGACCACTACCGACAGATCGCCGACCACCGTCGACAGGTAACCGACCACCACCGACAGATCGCCGACCACCACCAACGAGGTATGTGTCATTCGCTCATGGCGTGAGCTCATACGGCGCCGCGTCCGGCGACTTTCGCGGCACCTGGGCCACCAGGACGTCGTACGGGGACGTGCCGTCGGGCGGACCGAGTCGGCCGATCCTGGCCCACCCCCAGGCCAGATAGGCGGCGTGGCCGGCCTCGTTGTCCGGGCTCACCAGCGCGGTCGCCAGCTCCGATCCACTTCTGTCGAGCAATGAGGACAGCAAGCGCCGGGCTATACCCTGCCGCCGGTACGCGGGCAGCACCATGAGCTCCAGGACGGCGAACACCTGCCCCTGCGCGGTGAGAACGTCCAACGCGTCCGGGAGGTCATCGGCGAAGTGGCGCCAGAAAGCCCCCGACCGATCGAGTCGGGCGCCGTATGCCATGCCGACGGTCTCCGTGTTCTCCGCCAATATCAGGTCGAAGCCGGTCAGCCCCGCGTGCTCGGACAACCGGGTGAGGAAATTCCGGTACTCGTCGTATGCGGTGCCGTGCCGCCGCGTGTTCCCGACGAGGTGCAGAGTCGCCAACTCCGCACGGTGCAGGTCCGCTTGCCAACGGGTCATCCGACGCAGGAAGACCGGGAGCGGAGCGCGGGCCACGGCAGGTGCTCCCCACGGGCGTAACGCGAATTCCGGCGCTGCTTCGGGCGCGCTGTCCACCTCGGCGGGGCCGGACCCGGTGACGTGATCGGGTACGGCAATGAGTGCGGATTCCAGTTGGGACTTGTGTTCGTGATGATGCGCACTGGCCATGACGACCTCATCTCGTCGCACTACAGGCACGGACTTACCGGGCGATCGGACCCAGCGCTTTTCCGCAGCCGACCGCCCTGCGCGTACAACTCTCCTGAGGCGTGGCGCCGTCAGGCAGGGGAAAGGTAACGAGAACAAGGACGTCAGGCCTATCCCAGATTTCTGGGGTGGTTCCTAATATTCCGGTATGGAGAAGGATTCGGGAAACTTCCCGGCGCAGGGACGTGCGCGCCCGCTGGTTGTCCGGCAACGGTTGATGGTCGAAACATTCGACCGCAGACTCAGAGCTCTGGATGGTCCGGACACCTTGCGCTCGCTCGCCGTTCTGGATGCCGCCGCGCAATCCCTTATCGCCATGGTCCCGGCAGATGTCTGGTGTGCCGTACTCCTGGATCCGGCGACCATGCTGGACACCGGAGGACAGCACGAACACGGTTTTCCCGAAGGTGTCATGCCGCGCCTGTTCGAGATTGAACACGCCGAGCAGGCCGGCGCGGACAATATCCGTGTCCTCGCACGTCGCCCCCTCCCCGCCAGCCTGCTGAGTCGGACCATGAAAGGGGAGCTGGGGGCCAACATCTACTACCAGGACGTGCTGCGACCTGAGGGACTCGCCGACGAATTACGGGTGGTCCTTCGCGATGGCCGCCGTATCCGGGGGCTGATCGTCCTGTGCCGCGCGTGCGGTTCTGCGCCGTTCACCGCGGCGGATGTGCGGCTTGCCGCGGCATTGAGCGCGCCGGCCGCGCGGTCGTTGCGCGGTTCCTTTCTGCTCTCGGGTATCGACCGGGCGGATGTCCCGGACGCTCCGGGCCTGTTGATTCTCGACGGCGACCACCAGATGCGTTACGTGAGTCCGACCGCCGAACGCTGGCTCGGCACCGTCCCGGAGCGCCATACGACCTCGCGGTCATTACCGTTGGCCGTAGGCGCCATCGCTGCCGGAGCCCGCGGTGTGCCTCCCGGGCATCAGGTGACATCGCGCCTCCGCAGCAGTACGGGACACTGGCTGACCTGTCGGGCCTGGCGTTCGGTGCCACGCGACGGGGCGGCTGAATGCTCGAACAGCGGCACGTCGCGGTGCGAGCCGCTGACCTACATCTCGATAGGTCCCTCGCATCCCGGAGAACTCACCGCAATAGTTCTCGACGCATACGGCCTGACCGCACGGGAACGGGAGATCGCTCAGTTGGTCCTCATCGGGCGCTCCACTTCGCAGGTGGCCGAGACTCTGCATATTTCCACCTACACGGTGCAGGACCATTTGCGGCACATATTCGACAAGGCCGGTGTGCGCAGTCGTCGTGAGCTGACCGGCGAACTCTTCTTCCGCCACTATCTTCCGTACCTCATGGAGCCACCATTGAGTAAGGACGGGCGTATGCGTGCCGATCCGCAGCACGGCTCCTCGTGAGTTCACCGCGATTCGCCCCCTTTCGGAGCCGACGCTGCACCTGTCGGAAGCGTGCACGAGAGGGGCAGCTTCGAAGCTGTGGCGTGCACAAGTGAAAGAGAGTGCCTCTGTATCGAACTGAAAAGAGTGAGGCGTTGCCAGTAATGGGCGGCCTCCTAGTCTGTCCAGTAGTCGCCTGGGGAGACACAGGGGGTGGCGATGGGGATCTCCGAACGGCGCAGGCCGACAGGTGGAGAAGGCCATGGCCCGCAGGCTCATGCGACCGGTCGTGCCCGTATCTATCAGGCACGCAGAGATCTGTACGCCTGCGAGCGCGACCTCCACCTGCACTACGAGGACGGGGTGCGTACGGCGCGCAGGGTCGAGATGGCCAGTGGTCAGGCCGAGTGTCCGTACCCTGGCCTCGCGGCGTTCGGCGAGAAACAGGCAGCCTGGTTCTTCGGGCGTGACGAGTTGGTGGCCAAGCTCTTGGTCCGGCTGGACGCGTGTCTGCAACGGGGCGGTGCGGTGGTCGTCGTGGCCCCTTCGGGAGCAGGCAAGACCTCACTGCTCAGGGCCGGGCTGCTGCCCGAGCTCGACCGCGGCCTGCTGTCGGGTTCCGCCCTGCCTCGTGCCTGGCTGACCCCGACATCGCATCCGCTGTCGGCCCTGTCCACGGCGCTTGCCGAGGTCGGCCTCGACCGACGGACGAGCGCGACGGCGCCGGCAGGCGATCCGGTGGCTCGTGGTGCCGCGTTGCGCACCGCCGTCCGGTCGGTGGGCGCCGCCGGAGCCAGCGCCTCGCCGCCTTTCGTTCTCGTGGTCGATCAGCTGGAAGAGCTCTTCACGCTCTGCCCCGACGGGCAGGAGCGACGTGCTTTCCTCGACGTCCTGTTCGACATCGCGGAGCTGCGCCCCGGTGGCGGCGGCCCGTTGGGACTGGTGGTCTTCGGGCTGCGGTCGGACTTCTACACGCCGTGCGCCGACCACGCGCGGTTGCGTCACGCCGTTGAGCACGATCAGATCCTGGTCGGCCCGCTGTCGGAGACCGGAGTGCGTGAGGCGATCCTCCATCCCGCTCGCTCGGTCGGCCTGGACGTGGAACCGGGCCTGGTCGAGGTGTTGTTGAGGGACCTCGGCGTGGCGGCCGCGGCACCGCACGGACACCTGGGCCTCGATCCTCCCGACGAGCCGGCAGGTGGCAGCTACGAGGCCGGCCGACTGCCCTTGCTGGCGCACGCGCTGCGGGCGACCTGGTTGCGACGGCAGGGCAGCAGCCTGACGGTGGACGGCTACGAGGCGACCGGCGGCATCGCGGACGCGATCACGGCCACGGCAGACCGTCTCTTCGAGGCGCTCACCCCGGAGGGGCAGGCAGCGGCCCGGAGGATGTTCCTGCGCCTGATCCAGTTCGGGGACAGTACGGAAGACACCCGCCGCCCGGTTCCTTACGCCCGTCTGCTCAAGGCCGGGCAGGACGCCACCACGGCCGACATGGTGATCGAGATGTTCACGCGTGGCCGGCTGCTGACGAAGGAACGCAACAGCGTCCGCATCACCCACGAGGTGCTGCTACGGGCCTGGCCGCGATTGCGACAGTGGATCGAAACGTACCGGGCCGACTACCTGGTCGGTCAGCAACTCGAAGACGCGGCCACCCTCTGGGAGCGCGGCGGACACGATGCCGCTCTCCTCTACCGCGGCAGCCGCCTCGAAGATGCATGTGCCTGGGCCGACGCGCCACACGCCGAGAAACCCACCGCCGCGGTGTACGACTTCCTCACGGCTTCCAGGCGTCAACGGTGCCGCAGCAGGAGACTCCGTCGCATGGTCATCAGCATCCTGGCAGCACTGGCACTCCTGACATCGGGCGCTGCGGTGCTGGCCCTGAACCAGCGCGACACGGCGCAGGACCAACGGAACACGGCGCTCTACCGGCAACTGATGGACCAGGCCGACGACCTACGATCCACCGATACGTCCCTGGCAGCTCAGCTCACCCTGCTCGCCCATCGGCTGTCGCCCTCCGCGGCCACCGAGACGGACCTGCTCAGCACGGACCGCACACCGCTGGCCGCCGTGTTGAAGGGACACACCGACCAGGTCGACACCGTGGCGTTCCGCCCGCACGGCAACATCCTGGCCAGCGCGGGCAGCGACGGATCGATCCGGCTGTGGAGCACGGCCGGGAGCCGGCCACACGCGTGGGGCCGTCCCTTGCCAGGGCGGGCCAGGGTGCACAATATCGCCTTCAGCGCCGACGGGGACCTGCTGGCAAGCGCCGCCGCGGACAGCACGGTAGGACTGTGGGACATGCGCGACCCGCGTCATCCGCAGGTGTTGCGCAGGTGGCAGGCCGAGCGCAAGGGCGCCGTCCGCGCCGTCGCCTTCGCGCCGGACGGACACACGCTGGCCAGCGCGGGGGAGGGGAAGAGCGTCCGCTTGTGGGACGTGTCCGACCCCCGACGCCCGGCCGCCCTGGGCACGCCGTTGACCGGCCACTCAGGGCCGGTGGCGACCGTTGCCTTCAGCCCCGACGGGAAGCTGCTGGCCAGTGGCAGCGGCGATGCGACCACACGCCTCTGGCGGGTCACCGACACCCGGCACCCCGTCCCTCTCGGGGCGGCACCGGGCAAGGTCGCCTTCCGGGCCGGTCGTCCCGCGTTCGTACAGTCGGTGGCCTTCAGCCCCGACAGCCGTACCCTGGCCGCCGCCGGCAGCGACCACCTGACCCACTTGTGGAACATCACGCACCCGGCCCGACCGAAGGCCCTCGACGGCGTGCTGAGCGAGAACATCGTCAACAGTGTCAGCTTCTCGCCGACCGGAGCCATGGCATCCGGAAGCGATGACAACACCGTCCACCTCAGCAACGTCTCCAAACCGGCTGCCGTCTTTCCTCTGACGGCACCGCTGGCAGGACACACCGGCCCCGTCCTGGCCGTCGCCTTCAGCCGGGACGGGTACGCGCTGGCCAGCGCGGGCACGGACCACACGGTCCGGCTGTGGAGCCTGCCCCGAACGACCCTGACCGGCCACAAAGGCTATGTGGACACCCTGGCGGTCAGTGCCGACGGCCATGTCCTGGCGTCCGGATCCGCGGACACCACGGTCCGTCTCTGGGACGTCGGCGATCCCGCTCGGGCGCACGTACTGAGCAGCAGCATCAAAGGGCGTGCCAGCTACGTCAACGCGGTCGCGTTCAGCCCGGACGGCACCGTCCTGGCGGTGGCCGCCGGCGGATACATCGAGCTCTGGGACGTCACCGAGCCGAGGGCACCCTCGACGCTCGCGCTCCTTCCGTACAACCCGGTGAACAACTACCTCTCCGTGTCCTTCAGCCCGGACGGGCGCATGCTGGCCGGCGCCAACGGGGACTCCACCGTCCGACTGTGGGACGTCTCCGATCCGCACCGCGTCAGGGTTCTCGCGCCCCCGATCAAGGCGCACAAGGGCTACTGGGCGACTCGGGTGGCCTTCGGCACCGCCCGGGGCCACACCGTCCTGGCCAGCGCCGGTGCCGACGGCAAGCTCCGCCTCTGGGACCTCTCCCGGCCGACCCGACCGACCGCACCGGCGCCGCCGTTGGCCGGACAGGACAACATCGCGTTCGCCCTCGCGTTCAGCCGTGACGGTCGCACCGTGGCCGTCGGAGGCTCGGACGGCACGATCAGGTTGTGGGACGTGACGCAGCCCTCCCGCCCGAAGCGGCTCGGCCCACCGCTGACCGGCCATGGGGGCACCGTCTACGCCCTTGCTTTCAGCCCTGATGATCAGCGCCTCGCCAGCACGAGTTTCGACCGTACGGTGCGCCTCTGGGACACGCACGACCGGAACCACACCCGACCGTACGGTGACCCGCTGACCGGCTCCACCAACTGGGTCAACGCGGTGGTCTTCTCCCCGGACGGACGCACACTGTTCACCGGTGACGGGGAATTCACGGTACGGGTGCTGAACCTGTCGGTACAGCACGCTGTGGACCGTATCTGTGCCACCACCGACGGCGTCCTGACACCGGCGATCTGGCGGAAGTTCGTGCCGGAGTTGCCGTACGAACCGCCGTGTGCTGTCCGGAACTGAGCCGGAATCCTTCGTGCCGTGGGCCGCGACTCACCCGCAGCATGTGAGGCGTGGCCGGCGGATCATGGCGAGACTGACGCTGTCCCGAAGTCCCACCGGGAGGGTGAGGGAGTGCGCGGATGACGACGAAGGCGCAGCAGACCGGAGCGGCCACCGAGGCGAGCGGGAAGTGGCGGCTGTGGGGGCCGTACCTCAGCGAACGGCAGTGGGGCACGGTCCGGGAGGACTACAGCGAGTCGGGGGACGCCTGGTCCGCCTTCCCGCACGACCACGCGCGCTCGCGTGCCTACCGTTGGGGGGAGGACGGGCTCGGTGGCATCTGCGACGACAAGCAGCGGTTGTGCTTCGCGGTCACGTTGTGGAACGGGCGCGATCCGATCCTCAAGGAGCGGGCGTTCGGGCTGACCAACAGCGAGGGCAATCACGGCGAGGACCTGAAGGAGTACTACTTCTATCTCGACAGCACGCCCAGCCACTCGTACCTGCGGTACCTCTACAAGTATCCGCAGGGCGAGTTCCCCTACAACGACCTGGTGGCCACCAACCGGGCCCGCAGCCGCCAGGAGTTCGAGTACGAGCTGCTGGACACCGGAATCTTCGACGACGACCGGTACTTCGACGTCACCGTGGAGTACGCCAAGGGCGCGCCGGAGGACGTCCTGATCCGGATCACCGTCGAGAACCGCGGACCGGACGAGGCGACGCTGCACCTGTTGCCCACGCTCTGGTTCCGCAACACCTGGTCCTGGCGGGAGAGGGCCGGTGCCGGCAAGCCGGGACTGGCCGCCGTCGACAGCCCGCGCGGCACGACCGCGATCCGGGCCGTCCATCCCGACCTGGGCAGCTACGACCTGCGGTGCGGTGGCCAGGTACCGCTGCTGTGCACCGAGAACGAGACGAACAACGAGCGGCTCTTCGGATCGCCCAACACCTCGCCGTACGTCAAGGACGGCATCGGACGGTACGTCGTGGGCGGCGAGACCGAGGCGGTCAATCCCGCGCGTGAGGGCACCAAGGCCGCGGCCCACTACGTCCTCACCCTCCCGCCCGGCGGCGCGGAGACGGTGCGACTGCGGCTCGCGCCCACCGGCTCCTCGATGCCGCTGGCCCGCGACTTCGACCGGGTCTTCCGCGACCGGCAGGCCGAGGCGGACGCCTTCTACCGCAGCCTGACCCCGCACGGTGCGACCGAGGACGAGGCGCGCGTGCTGCGCCAGGCCTGGGCCGGCATGCTGTGGAGCAAGCAGTACTACTTCTTCGACGTGGACACCTGGCTCGCCGAGCACGGCCAGGAGCTGTGGGGCGTGACGCGACGACAGATACGCAATCACGAGTGGTTCCACCTGGTCAGCGACGACATCGTGGCGATGCCCGACAAGTGGGAGTACCCCTGGTTCGCCGCCTGGGACCTGGCCTTCCACGCCGTTGGGCTGGCTCTGGTGGACACCGACTTCGCCAAGGAGCAGCTCGAACTGCTGCTGCGCGACACCCACCTGCACCCCAACGGCCAGATCCCTGCGTACGAATGGAACTTCACCGACGTCAATCCGCCGGTCCACGCCTGGGCCGCGTACTTCATCCACGTCCTGGAACAGCGCCGCACCGGCCGGACCGACCGGGACTTCCTGGAGCGCGTCTTCCAGAAGCTGCTGACCAATTTCACCTGGTGGGTCAACCGGAAGGACCCCGCGGGCCGCAATGTGTTCCAGGGCGGCTTCCTCGGCCTGGACAACATCGGCGTGTTCGACCGAAGCGCGCCGCTCCCCACCGGCGGACAGCTCGAACAGGCCGACGGCACCGCCTGGATGGCCCTGTACTGCCAGGCCATGCTGCAGATCGCCGCGGAGCTGGTCGAGCACAACCCGGCCGTCTATGAAGAGCACGTCCTCAAGTTCGTCGAGCACTTCCTGTGGATCTCCGCGGCCATGGACCGCACCGGCGACCTGCCGGACGAACTGTGGGACGAGGAGGACGGGTTCTTCTACGACGTCCTGCGGCTGCCGGACGGCGGGGCGGTCCGGCTGAAGGTCCGGTCGATGGTGGGCCTGCTCCCGTTGTGCGCCGCCACCGTGTTCCGCCCTGTCCAGCTGGCGAAGGTGAGCGGGTTGGGAGACCGGCTGCGCCGCTTCGCCGACCGACACCCTTCTCTCACGGTCACCCTGGCCACGGCCCAGAGCGGCGTACCCGGCGGTCCCCGGCTGCTCTCCGTCGTCGATGAGAAGAAGTTGCTGCGGGTCCTGGCGCACCTCCTCTCCGAAGACGAGTTCCTGAGCCCGCACGGCATCAGGTCCCTCTCCCGCCACCACGCCGAGCACCCGTACTCCTTCTGGGTGCACGGCCAGGAATTCCGGGTCGGCTATCTGCCCGCCGAATCCGACACCGGGATGTTCGGCGGCAACTCCAACTGGCGCGGCCCCGTCTGGTTCCCGATGAACGCACTCATCATCCGCGGGCTGCTCAACCTGTACGCGTTCTACGGCGACGACTTCACCGTCGAATGCCCCACCGGCTCCGGCGTTCGCAAGAACCTCTACGAGGTCGCCAAGGACATCTCCGACCGGCTCAGCCGCCTCTTCCTGCGCGACGCGGACGGCCGCAGGCCCGTGTACGGCGGCCAGGAGAAATTCCAGCACGACCCGTACTGGCGGGACCTGATCTCCTTCCACGAGTACTTCCACGGCGACAACGGCGCGGGCATCGGCGCCGCTCACCAGACCGGCTGGACGGGCCTGGTCGCCACCTTGATGAGCGTCTTCGGGAACCTCACCCCCGAGGACTTCCAGGCCGACCCCGCCCGGAGGCGGACACCATGACCAAACTCCCGGCGCAGCCCGTCATACACGAGGTCAACACGCGCGTGTGGCTGCGTGAACTCCAGACCCGCCTCGGGCGTCCGGTCGGCCTCGGCGACGTACCTGGGTACGCCTGGGACGAGCTCACCCCACCGGGCATCGACACCGTCTGGCTCATGGGCGTGTGGGAACGCAGCGACGTGGGCCGGGACCTCGCCCTGCGGGACCGGGCGCTGCGCAGCGCCTTCACGCAGGCACTGCCCGATGTGACGGAGGAGGACATCGCCGGATCGCCGTACTGCATCCGCCGCTACGTCGTGGACGAGATGCTGGGCGGCGCCGCGGGACTCGCCTCGGCCCGCGCCGAGCTGGACCGTCGGGGCATCGGCCTGCTGCTCGACTACGTACCGAACCACGTGGCGCCGGACAGCCCCTGGGTGGGCGAACACCCCGAGTACTTCATCCAGGGCACCGGCGAGGACATGCGCCACGACCCGGCCGCTTACCTGGAGGTCGGGGACCGGGTCGTCGCCCGCGGACGGGACCCCTTCTTCCCGCCCTGGCCGGACGTCGTCCAGCTCAACGCGTTCGCACCGGAGATGCGCGCGGCCACCACGGACGTACTCGCCCGGATCGGCCAGCTCTGTGACGGCGTCCGTTGCGACATGGCCATGCTGCTGATGAACGATGTCTTCGCCAAGACCTGGGAACGCCATGCGGGCCCGCCGCCGGAGGAGGACTTCTGGCCCGCCGTCCTGACCGGCGTACGGCAGCGGAGCCCCGGCATGACGTTCGTCGCCGAGGCGTACTGGGACCTGGAGTGGCCCCTGCAGCAGCAGGGCTTCGACTTCTGCTACGACAAGCGCCTGTACGACCGGGTTCTGCACGAGACCGCGGAGACCGTGCGCGCGCACTTGCAGGCGGACGAGGACTACCAGCGCCGGCTCGTACGGTTCCTGGAGAACCACGACGAACCGAGGGTGGCAGCACACCTCGACCCGTGGCAGGAGCGTGCCGCAGCCGTCATGATCGCCACGCTGCCCGGCGCGACGCTGTGGCACGAAGGCCAGTTCACAGGGCGCCGCACACACCTCCCGGTCTTCCTGACCCGGCGCCCCGAGGAGCCGCCCGACGCCGAACTGCGGGCCTTCCACGAGCGGCTTCTCAACGCCGTGCACGGGAGCGGCATGCGTGCCGGCCACTGGCGTCTCCTGGAGTGCGAGGGCTGGCCCGACAACCCCACTCACCGCGCCCTGCTCGCCTGGTGCTGGACGGCGGAGACCGGCCGGTTCGTGGTCGTCGTCAACTTCTCCGGACACCGCTCCCAGGCCAGGGTTCGGCTACCGTGGAGCGGACCGGCCGACAGCCAGGTGCGGCTGACCGACCTGCTGGCCGACTCGCGGTACGAACGCTCCGCCGGAGAGCTGGCCGACCCCGGGCTCTTCGTCGATCTGGACGCTTGGGGAGCGCACCTCTTCGCGACCGAACCGGGGCGTGCCTGACCGTCGGGAGCGTGTCCGACCGCCGGGGCGGCGAAGCCTGGCGGGCTGAGCAGGCTGCCCGGCGAGGGGCGGTCGGGGCACCGGTGGCTGCCTCCTGGTCTGCCCTCCCGTCCCTTCTTGCAGAGTGTGGGGCGTGGCACCCTGGCCCGTCGGAGACGGCGAGTCGTACGGAATGAGGGAGCGCCATGCACGCACACGAGGCGGAGCGATCGTCGGGGAGGAACCGGCGGGGGCCCGCGCGGCGTCCCGAGAGTGCCGCACCGTTGCCCGGTACGCCGGCCGCCGAGGCGTTGTTGTCGTTGCAGCGCGCCGCGGGCAACGCCGCCGTGCTCCGGGCGATGGAGCAGGAGCGTCACACGCACGGGCCCGGGTGCGGCCATGCGCAGGAGTCCGAGACCGCGGTGCAGCGGTCGGCGGTCCATGAGGTGCTGCGCGGGGCGGGCAGTCCGCTGGAGACGTCCGTGCGGCAGGAGATGGAGGCCCGGCTCGGGGCGGACTTCTCCGACGTACGGGTGCACCGGGACGCGGCCGCGCAGCGATCGGCGGGGGAGATCGGGGCGCGCGCGTACACCTCGGGTACGCATGTCGTCCTCGGAGAGGGCGGCGGCGACAAGCACACCCTGGCCCACGAGCTGACGCATGTGATCCAGCAGCGGCAGGGCCCGGTGGCGGGCACCGACAACGGCGCGGGGCTGCGGGTGTCGGACCCCGGTGACCGTTTCGAGCGGGAGGCCGAGGAGAACGCGACCCGGGTGATGTCGCAGGCCCCGCCGGTGGCCGAGGCGGCGCCCGGACCCCAGGCGACGACCGGAGGCGCGGCGGAGGTCGAGGCCCCCCAGGTACAGCGGGCGGCGGACGACGAGAAGGAGCACGACGGGCCGCGCTACCGGCAGGTGAAGCCGAGCAAGGAGGGCACCCGGCCGGCGGACCTGCGGCTGCAGGACCGACTGGCGCGGGAGGCACACGCACCGAACGCCCGGAAGACGCCGCACGTGGCGGTCACGCACGTCCCGGGCGAGGGGATCCGGTACTCCTCCAACTCGGGCCAGAAGAAACTGTCCGAGGCGAAGCAGGAAGCGGGGCTCGCATCGGTGGACGCCGCGAAGGACCCGGCCGCGCCGCTGTCGGACGACCCGCGCCGCCGCAAGGACCAGCTCAAGCTGCGGGCGGCGCACTCGGGGGACTACGAGACGGTGCACAAGGACGACCCGGACCTCGCGGCCACCACCAAGTCGCTGCGATCCTCCCGAGGCACCTGGAACGGCGGGCCCGTGCACGACAAGAAGGACGCCTCCGTGCACGGCGAGATGACGCTGCTCGGCGAGCAGATCGCGCACTGGAAGAAGAACCCGTGGCCGCTGGGCAAGGGCAAGATCAAGGACGTGACGATGGGCGGCGTCAAGAAGGCGTGCGGCGCCTGCCAGATGGCGTTCGACGCGGCCAACGCCACGATCGGCGCGCAGTACGGCTACCGCGTGGTGGCGTCCGGCTCGCACGGCGAGATGTTCCGGTGGCGGGCGCCCGACTGGCTGACCGGCGCCGCGCTGGAGCAGGTGGCGGCCGCGGCGAAACCCCGCGGCTACGAGTTCCGCGGCCGGATCCTGGAGCAGACGGAGGAAGCCGCGGAGGCGGAACGGAAGTCGGAGGCGCCCCGCCTGTCGAGCGCCGAGCACCTCCCGTCGGAGTCGGAATCGGAGTGGGAGCAGGCGTGACAGGTGGCGGGGCGGCCGAGGCGCTGGCCCGGAGCCGGGTGCACACGGCGAAGGTGGCGCTCGGCGAACGCGGCACTCCTCGGTGGGAACAGTCCCTCGCCGAGCGGCGCCAACGTTGGGAAGACGGTGCCGCGGCGAAGAGTGGACCACAGCAGGACCAGAGCCGCGTCCGCTGCCTCAGCCGCTACCGGTGACCAGTGCGCACAAGCACCTACGCGCGCGCATGACCGGGGTGCGATCAGCCCGCGATCAGGCCGTGATGGGACAGCTACCGGACGGCGGTGTCCTGGTCGGTGCTCTGCTCGCTCGCCGTGGGACGGCTCCTGCGGTGGTTGAGCACGGCGACGATGGGGAGGGCGGCGGCCAGGCCGCTGAGCAGGATCGCGGCGAGGGCACCGAGGATGGCGGGCTGGTTGGCGAAGGCGAGGCCGATCGCGGCCAGTGCGGGACCGGCGTTGCGTACGGCGGCGACGCCTCCCATGGTGGTGCGGCGGGCCGGAGGACCGGTGGCGAAGAGGGTGCCCGCGGCGAAGGCGGCGGTTGCGAGGATGAGGCCGGCGAGCAGCGTGCGCGAGCCGAGCAGGGCGAGGACGTCGCGCCAGTTCCCCAGGAGCATGCCTGCCAGCACGATCAGGAAGGTGACGTTGGAGACCCTGCCGGCCGGCGGGTGCCACGCCTGCGCCGTGGGTGCGGCGTAATGGCGCAGCAGTAGGCCGACCGTGAAGGGCAGGAGCTGCAGCAGGGCCACGGTCGCCACCAGCGTCGCGACATCGAGGGAGACGGCCTGGCCGATGTCGGTGGAGCTGAGGATGGCGTTGGCGGTGGGGGCGAAGGTGAGGCTGCCGACGGTGGCGAGGAGGACCTGCATGGCCGCGCCGGTGACGACATCGCCGTTCTGCACCATGGCCAGCTTCGCTCCGAACGGTCCGCCGGGTGAGGAGGCGACGAGGACGAGGGCGATGAACGCGGCGGTGGGCAGGCTGAACAGCGCGCCGACGCCCCAGCCCAGCAGCGGGACGATGACCAGGTTGGTGAGCAGGGCCAGTAGGAGCAGGGGGAGGTTGGTGAGGGCGCTCCGCAAGGCCGCGGCGGTGGTTCCCAGCCCGGCGGCGAACATGGTGGCCGCGATGAAGATCACCGTGATGGCGGTGAACAGTGGCTGCAGTGTCTCCATGAGGCGAATCCCCTTGGGCTGTGGGCGTTGCGGGGGGGGGGAGGAGGAGGGAGGCGGAACGGAATCGTTGCGGAGTCGTCCGCGGCGTGCTGGTGCGCTGGTGTGTCGGTGCGTTGGTGTGCTGGTGTGTCAGTGCGTCGGTGCGTCGGTGCGCTCGTCAGTGCCGCAGGCCACCCAGCCAGCGCAGGGCGCGCAGGCCCGGTAGGAAGCAGTACTCGCCGCCGCGGGTGAGGACGAAGCGCGGCAGCGGGGGCAGGCGCCGGCGCACCGGCCGCCGGGGGATGACGAAGCCGTCGCCCTCGGGGGACCCGGCCACCGGGTCCCTGGCGTGCGTGTCGCCCGCGCCGAAGAACACACTGTCGTTCATCCACTGGGACTGGACGAACTCGAACTGCCGCCCCAGGTGGGCCCCGATGAAGGCGAACATCAGGCCCCGGTCCGCCCCGTCGTCGGCCGGCGCGTCGCCGGGCAGGGGAGGGCCGTAGGCGGTACCGCGTCTGATCATGCGGTGCAGCCGTACCTTGCCGGCCACGGAGGCGTCGCGCGGATTGGCCCGCCGGATGTGGCACCCGCCGGGTGTGGTGAACCCCGCCGCATCGTGCCGCGCGTACAGGAACGTGTTGCGCCGGTCGGGGTCCGCGCCCAGGGCGGGGTCGTCGCGCTGAGGGCTCAGAGCCAGGGGCGCGCCGCTGCGCCAGCGGCCCATGATCTTGGCCGCCAGCAGTTCCTCGTCCTCGGGGTCGGTGGCGGCCCGGCGCAGGTAGCGGCGGTACGCGGCGACGTCCTGGTGCAGTTTGCGGAAGGCCACGTAGCTGCCGTTGCGTCCCAGTACCTCCGGCTGGGGGAGGTGGATGCCGCCGAGTTCGTCCGGCTGGCCGAGGATGAACTCACCGGCCTTCAGCGGCGCCTCCAGTCGGTTGGATCCGGCGATGCCGCTGCCTTCGACGGCTGGGTGGCTGACGCCGTCGCGGTAACCGAAGTGTTCGGTCTCGCTCGGCAGTGCGTAGCAGTCCTGCCGCCAGATCGCGGTCACTCCGGTGAGCCGGTCGTAGGCGGGGCGGGCCCGGTCGATGGCCGCCTGCAGTCGAGAGACGTCGGGTGCGACCGCGGTGAGCACCACATGCACCTCCGGCGTGCCCAACGGTGCCTCCCAGTGCTCGGGGCCGCTGGTGCCGGTGTCGCCCAACGCCTCGGCACGGGCGGCCATGCCCTGCCGGAACTCCCACGCGAAGGTCGCCAGGGAGGAGCGCGGCACGCCCAGCGCCGCCAGTCCGTGACAGGTCACCGCCACGCTCACCCAGGTCTCGCCCAGCGGGCCGGCCGAGTCGGCGGCCGAGGGCACCACCGCGCTCGCGCGCCGCATCAACTCCCGTCCGTGTGCGCGGTCATCGATGCGGAAGGCCAGGTAGACCGCCGCGTACGGGGTCGGCCGGGGGCTGAGCACCCCGCGCTGGATGTCGTCGAGCTCCAGTGTGGCCGGAGTTCGGTTCACGGGCATCACCTCCGCGCCGCTGCCGCGGTGGCCCGGGCGCTACTTGGTGACGAGGTTGCGCCAGAAGGTACGCAGACTCTCGTCACCGCCGAACAGGGAACTGAAGATCGTGGAGTCGGCGAACAGGATGTCGCCACCCCGCTCATCTGCAGGCGGCACCCACAGGAACATGTTGAACGTGGTGTTGCCCGCTTCGGTGAACGGGTGCGGCCGGGAGGTGTCGATCGGTTGCCGGGCCAGGACATGCACGGCAGCCGCCTCCTCGGCCGTCACGGCGTAATGCGGCAAGTGCTGGTGGAAGTTGAAGTGGGTCACCCCCTCCAGCCAGCCCTTGGCATCCAGGTCCCGCACCGCGGCGAACGGGGCGATCCTGTGGTGTTCCCGTACGGCGGGCCGCAGTCCGTAGCGGTTCTCCACCGGTACACCGAGACCGTGCAGCACCCCGCGCAGGTATCCGGCGAAACGCTGCTGCCGGGGGACCAGCGGATCGCCGTGGTGGCGGTACTCGACCTCCCGCACCTTCAGGTCCTCCGACACCCCCACCTCGTGGTGGGGTCCCAGTACCAGGCGGGCATCCTCCCGGGTCAGGAACGCCTGCAGCGCCTCGACCTCCGCCGGTGCCGCCTCCTGCCCGGTGACCATGTGGTCCAGGCCGAAGACGAACAGTGTGTCGGTGTCGGCCAGCACTCGCTCATCGAGCGGGGTGTGGAAACCGGCCTGGTCGATGCGTTGATACACCGGAACCGGGTGACCCGTGACCTCCTGAACGAACTGCTGGAAGGGCACCCAGGCCAGGAAGAACAACTCCAGCGACCCCGCCACGCCCTGCTGGAACCGCAGTGGGTCCGACCACTTCGGGTCCTCGTAGGCGGGCCAGGCCGCCCGCCGGACCTCCGTCATCGTGGAGAACCGGTTGTCCAGCCCGGCCGGGTCCCGACCCGCCTCGGCCGGATAACTCCACGAGACGTAGATGCTCACCCGCCGCCGGCCCCGCGTGGGGGCGCGCGGAACGTGCCGCTGGTTGTAGGTGCGGGCGGTGGCGACTTCGGTCATGTCCGCCTCCCTCAGCAGTGGGCCCACGGCGGATCGGCCCGTGCTTCAGCGCGGGCCGAGGCGCCTGTCACTGCGACTGGCCGAGTCACTGCAACTGGTCGAGTCACTGCAGTTGGTCGAGCATCTCCGACAGTGCGCTCTTCATCCGCAGCGCCTTCTTGATCTCGTCGGCCGTGACGTAGGGGTACTCCCCGTACTCGAGGAAACTCGGGCATTGGTGCGCCCGCACGAACCTGATGAACGCCTCGGGGTTGGTTTTCCAGTCCTCCGGGAACCCCTGGAGGTTCTCGAAGGCCGTGCTGACCCCCGCCTTGCTGAAGAGCGCAACTGCGTCCTCGGTGTACTTGTCGAAATCGGTGTCGAAGATGCCCTGGTACATGAAGCGCGTGTCGTCGTCGAAGAGCACCCAGCGCAGATAGTGCAGCTTCAGCGGCGCGAGGAGATACGGGTCGCTCTCCAGCGCCTTGGCCAGGGCGTGGCCGTGCTCGCGTATGGCCTCGGCCCGGCCCGGCTGCACATCGGCGATGATCGTGAAGCCGTAACACGCGGGCGTCTTCGGGAAGACCGGCCCGTACTTCCCCTGTTCGAGATGGCCGGTGTCCTTGGGGATGACCATCGCCTGCGGTGTGATCTCCATGCCTGTCCCTCCCGTCACCTACCGGCCGGGCAGAATCCCTTCAGCGTTGCACCGCCGCCAACCGCCGCCGGCCGCCGGCCGACACCGGCCACGGCCCACGCCTGAGCCCGGCCGACCGTGATCAGTGCAGGATCTTGTCCTTCGCCCGCTGGAACTCGTCGTCCGAGATGTCGCCGCGTTCCTTGATCCGGGAGAGCTTCGCCAGCTCGTCGGCCTGACTGGTACGAACCGTGCCGGTCGCCGCGGTCCTGCGCACGTAGTCGTCGAAGGCCTCCTGCTGCGCCTGTGCCTTGTGCACTTCGCGGCGCCCCATACCGCGGCCCCGAACGAGCACGTAGATCAGGACGCCGATGAGCGGCAGCACGAGCACGAAGATGATCCAGCCTGCCTTGGCCCACCCGTTCAACCCGTCGTCGCGGAAGACATCGCCGATGACGCGGAAGAGCAGGAAGAACCACAGCATCCACATGAACAGCCAGAACGTGGTCCAGAAAACCCCGAGGAGCGGGTAGTCGTACGCGAGAGTCACGGAACCGCTCATGCTTTTTCCCCTTCTGTCGCCGGCCGCGGTACCGCCGTGGTCGCCCGTCGGCGCTGCGTGTGATCGTGTCTCGTGTGCGCCCCGACGCCACGACGCCCCGACGTCCCGTCGGCCTCCGATGTGCCGGTCAGACTCCGTGCAGGGCGGCGATGAGTTCGTCCTCCCGCTCCTTGGTGAGCGAGGTGTGCAGGACCGTGGGGTGGAAGGGGCGCAGTGCGTCTCGCACCCGGTCGGGAGTGGAGCGGCGTACGAGTGCGAAGACCGCGGCACGCCCGGGTTCCAGGGCACCGGCCGTCTCCTTGATGAACGCGTCGTTCAGGCCGACGTCCCGGAGCTTACCGGCGACCGCGCCGGTGGCCGCACCCGCCGCGGCGCCGAAGACAGGCATCAGGAAGAGCATGCCGAACAGCGTTCCCCACAGGGCACCCGTCGCCGCTCCCTTGGTGGTGGTGTTGTGGGTCTGCTGGACGTGCACCTTGCCGTCCTGGCTCCGCCAGGCCAGCGCGGCATCTTCCAGGTCGAGCAGTTCCTCACGGGAGAGATCGCGGCTGAGTCGCATGACGGCTTCCGCCTGCTCCTTGTCGGAGAAGCCGAGCACCACCAGTCCGGTCATGGGAACCTCCTGGGCAACGGGCCGGTCGTCGGCCCGGTGGGTTTCTTCCGCGGTGTCGACGGCGGTTCCGCCTGCGGGTACCGCTGTCGCCTGGTCCGTCGTGGTGCCTTCTGGCGCCCCTTCGCCGACTCGCGCGGCGGCTGCGAGCAGCTCAGCAGCTACGGGGGCCATCACCTCCTCGGTGAGGAACCCCTCCGCGAGCGGAACGCCACCCTGCTCGCGGACCGCACCCCGCAGCTTCCTCGCCCACCGATGTTCGAGAAGCATGAAGCCTGCTGTGGTACCCGGAGCCAACGCCTCTCCGAGCTCCCTTATGTCGTCCGCGGCGAGCCCGAAGGCACGCCCCGGCGCCAGCGAGGGGAACGTCTTCTCCGCTCCCCGCATGCTGCCCGGCCGGAGTCCGAGCAGTGCGCTGATCGTTTCACCCATCCCTTCCGCCTGATAGTCGAGAGCGACGAGATCACCACCGGTCTCCTTCTGTACGACCAACAGGTCCAGGACGAGTACCTGACCCGTGGCCGTGAGCTCTTCCAGCTCCTCGATGATCCGCCCCTCGAATGCCGCGTCCGGGCCGAAGGCGATCGCCAACAGCTGTATGGGCCCGGTCTCGGTCATGACGTACCTCCCTCTGTAGGGGGTGCCCGTATTGAGCAGCAGATTGCGTGGGACGGCATCCCCCGTAACGGGTGAACGGCCGGCGCGGGCGGGCGGCAGCGCGCGGACCACCGATCCGATCGTTGTCCGAAAGACGTGACGGCGCCTCCCGGCAGGGATCGTGCCGCCCGTTCTCCGCGTACTGTGTGCCGACAAGCACTCGGACGCACTGCTCGCCGTCCACCGTCCACGTCCTGGCGACCACGCAACCGCCAGGACGCCCGTTCACCGACGACGTGCGCATCTCGACGTGGGGGTCCCGGCATGACGACCGCTCCTCTACGGCGCTTGCTGCTGTTACGGCACGCCAAAGCGGCCCGTCCCTCAGGGACGGAAGACCATGAGCGGCCGCTGTCTGCGCGTGGCCGCCGTGACGCACGGGCCGTGGGGCGACTGATGGCGGAAGCCGATTGGCTACCGGACCTGGTGTTGTGTTCCACCGCCCGCCGGGCGAGGGAGACCTGGGAGCTGGCCGCGGGGGAACTGGCCGGACTGCCGTTGATGCGCTGTGAGTCCCGGCTCTACCATCCGCCGGTACCGGTGCTGCTGGCGGTCGTACGGGAGGCATCGGCGTACATGTCCACGGTGTTGGTGGTCGGCCACAATCCCAGCCTGCGCGACACGATCCTGGTGACGGCCGGCGATGCGGTCGACGGCAAACTCCAGCAGGTCCGGGACAAGTTCCCGACCGCCACGATCGCCCTGCTGTCCTGGCACGGAACCTGGCAGGAGCTCGACTCGCACAAGGCGCTCCTGACGGAACTGGCCGTCGCCCGGGGGCCACGCCGCTGAAACGGTGCTGTCCTGTTACGGAGGCGCGACGGGGCAGCTGCTGGACGGCCTGAACCGGCGGCACCGCGACGACCGGCAGACCCTGGGAGCCTGCACGTCCGAAGAAGGGCACGTACGGCATCCTCACCGGTCGCCGCGGCGATTGTGGTGGGTACCAGCGCGGTGAGTACGCCGTTCGTCCGCCCACCTCCCCTGCATTGCCGGCTTGCTCACGCTTCTATCGTGCGGTGCTTCCGGCAACGGCCGCAGGGGTCCCGTGGGACACGACGGCGGCCGAACGGCCCGGGACCCGTGGGACACGACGGCGGCCGAACGGCCCGGGACCTGTGCCGATCGGCAGCAGAGGGGCCACACACCGGTCACTTGACTACGTGGGTGCTCGTCGCCACCAAGGGCGTGCCGGCCTGCAACACGGCCCGGTGAACCATACGGTGCCGCACCACGCACGGTGCCCGGTAGCGGTCGTACCGGAGAGCTGAGCCGTGTCCGATCCTTCGTCCACCGGCTCGAAGCGTTCTGTGTCAATGGGAGGCAAAACACCGCCTTCGGGCTACTCTGCGGAGAGGGGAGCTAATCGGTCGCGAGGGAGCGGGGAGGCACACTCCATGCCGGACTCGGTGGGCCACCAGCGTCGCTCTGCGCTGCCGCAGTTGCGTCTGGAACAGTTGCTCGACGAGTTGCAGTTTCGCCTGGACAGCGCCCGAGCCACACACGAGCGCATGCAGAGCCTGCTGGAGGCGGTGGTCAGCGTCGGCAGCGATCTGGACGTCGAACAAGTGCTGAAGCACATCGTCGAGGCAGGCGTCGTGCTGGCGGACGCGGAATACGGTGCGCTCGGAGTGGTCGAGGACGGACAACGGCTGTCCCGTTTCCTTCCGGTGGGAATATCGGAGCAACTAGCCGCAAAAATAGGTGCGTTGCCATCGGGGCACGGCATCCTCGGGGAGCTGATCCGTCACCCCGAACCGTTGCGGCTGACCGATCTCGCCGAACACCCCAGCAGTTACGGCTTTCCGCCGAACCACCCACCGATGCGTACGTTCCTCGGCGTACCGATTCGGGTCCGTGACGAGATCTTCGGCAACCTCTACCTCACCGAGAAACGGGGCGGGGCGCAGTTCGACGCCGACGACGAGGCCGTGCTGACGATGCTCGCGGTGGCTGCCGGAGTGGCCATCGACAACGCACGGCTGTATCACGAGAGTCGGACGCGCGAACGGTGGCTGGAGGTACTCGGCGAGATCACCCGGGCCCTGCTGTCCGGAGCCGACACCAAGGAGGCGCTCGGGCTGATCGCCCGCCGCAGTGGGGAGCTGGCCGACGCGGACTGCGTGGCCGTCTTCCTGCCGGATGCGGATACGGGAGGGCTACGGGCAGTGGTGGTGCACGGGGCGGATGCCGCCCATCTTGCCGACGCCGTCGTGCCGCGCAACGGTTCACTCGTGGGGCTGGCGGCCCGTACGGGGGAGCCGGCGGTCACCGGCGACCTCGGCGCCGACTCACGGGATTGCACCGCAACCGCGGAGTCGGAGGTCACCGGTCCGGCGGTCGCCGTGCCGCTGCTGAGGGACCAGCAGGACGCGGGCTCGATCCGGTTGAGTCGTGTGCAGGGGCGCCCGGCCTTCGCCGAGCACGACGTCACGTTGCTCTCCGGCTTCGCCGAACAGGCCGCGCTCGCCCTGGAGCTGGATCGCAGGCGGCGGGAGTCGGAGCAGCTGGAGGCGTTGCGGGAGCGCGACAGGATCGCCCGTGATCTCCATGACCTCGCCGTTCAACGGTTGTTCGCCACCGGGATGACGCTGCAGAGTGCCACCCGGCTGATCGAGCGGCCGGAAGCGGCATTGCGCGTCGGGCGGGCCGTCGACGACCTCGACGAGACCATTAAGATCATCCGCTCCACCATCTTCGGCCTGCGCACCTCGGCCCAGCCACGGGACGAGGCGGGGCTGCGGCGACGCACCCTCGACGTGGTCGCCAAGGCCGGCGAGGCCCTCGGATTCACCCCCTCGCTGCGGATGGACGGGCCGGTCGACACCGACATTCCCACTGAGATCGCCGAACACGTCCTCGCCGTACTGACCGAGGCGCTGAGCAATACGGCCCGGCACGCGCGTGCTCGACGTGCGGACGTGACGCTGTCCGTGGCGGACGAGGTGGTGCTCACCGTCACGGACGACGGGGTCGGACTGGAATGCGTGGCGAGAGACGGGAGCGGGTTGACCAACATGCGGAGCCGCGCGGAACTGCTGGGCGGTGGCATGACCTTGGAGACACCGGCCGAAGGCGGCACGCGCATCGTATGGCAGGTCCCTCTGGACACCCCGCAGCGCCCTTGAGGACACGCTAACAGCGCTGGCCGTCGAGCACTGAACGACCGGCACGGGTCGTCCAGCACTGAACGACCAGCACTGAACGACCGGCACTGACGTCAAGGGTGGTGCGGCGGGTCCTCCCGCTCGCGCACGCGCTCCGCGATCACCGCGGCCTGGATGCGCCGCTCCACCTTGAGCTTCGACAGAATGGTGGAGATCCGGTTCTTCACGCTCTTCTCGGCGAGGTAGAGACGATCGGCGATCTGGCGGTTGGTCAGCCCCTCGCCCACCAGGTCCAGAATCTCCCGTTCCCGCGGGGTCAAACGAGCGAGCTCAGGCGGTCCGACGGGCGCCGCCGGGCCTCGGACACGCGTCAGAACACGGGCTGTCACCTCGGGGGAGAGCATGGATTTGCCCGCGGCCACTGTCCGCACGGCGACCACCAGATCGGACCCCTTGATCTGCTTGAGGACATAACCGTCGGCGCCGGCCATGATGGCGTCGAAGAGCGCCTCGTCGTCGTCGAAGGAGGTCAGCATCAGACAGGCGAGCCCAGGAAGCCGGGCGCGTAACTCCCGGCAGACCATGATGCCTTCGGCATCTCCGTGTTCCTCGGCAGAGCCCAGCCGGACGTCGAGTACGGCCACATCGGGTCGGAGCGCGGGGACACGCGCGAGCGCCTGACGGGCGTCCGCCGCGTCTCCCACCACCGTCATGTCCGGCTCGGTGTCGAGGAGATCGCGCAGTCCGCGGCGGACGACCTCGTGGTCGTCCAACAGGAAGATCTTGATGGGCTCGCCGTCACCGGGCCCCGGCGTGACGTTCATGATTCCCTCTCCCGCAAAGTGCCTGTAGCTGCCGCGGTGTGTCGTGCTCCTTTCGGCGCCGGCAGGGATCAGCCGCTCCGGAGAGTCGTGAGACGGCGGTGGTACTCCTCTTCGTCGATCTCGCCACGAGCGAAGCGCCCCGCCAGTATCTGCTCGGGCCCCTGATGCGCCTGCGGCGCGGGCGGCGGAGCGGGTGTCTCGTGGCGGCCGCGTGCCAGATACCGGATGAGGAACGCCACTCCCACGACCAGGAGCGCCCAGAAGAGGACTTGGATGACCAACGCGGCATAGCCCCAGCCGTTCATGCCGTATCCGTATCCGTACATCACGTCACTCACCTCCGGAGAAATCGCCAACAGCGTGCGTCCACCACCGCCTCGGCGGCCATGGGCCATCCGTCCCTCCCGCGACGCCGGTCGGCCCGTCGTGTGGCACCGAGGAGTTCTGCTTCTTCGGGCCCCGCGTAGCGGGCCACGGGCGGCGAGAGGGTGGTTGGCGAGGGCGGAGAAGTGCCGGGACGAGGCGTGCCGACGGAAGCCGTTTGATCCGGTAGGTACCCCGCAACGGTTGCCTTCGGACCCGTCCGGCCTCCGGCCCTCCGACCTTCCCGCCTTCCCGCCTTCCTGCCCTCCGGATCAGTCGTGCGAGTCGATGCGTCCGGCACCCACCCCTTCGACGTCCGTGGTCGCGCAGTCGATCAGCTGTTGCCCCAAGGCCACCAGCGCGCGGCCTGCCGCGAGTTCGTCACCGATCTCGGGCACTGCCACGTCGTGGGGGTTCCGATGGGCACGGGCCCGTTCTTCGAGCACGTTGTCACCGGTGTCGAGCACCACCCACGCCGTGGTCTTGGGGCCCGTCTCGTACAGGTACAGGCGGAGCTTCCACTCCTTCACGGCCAGCCGTATGTCGTCATCGCCGATTCCGGACACGGCGGATCCTCCTTCGTGCGGTGGTGTGACCGGCAGTCACGGCGGCCGGAGAGTGCCTGTCGGCCCCCTCCGGCCCGTGGAGTGCCGCGTCACTTCTGCTTCTGTCCCCATCGCGGTCCGATCTGGGCCCATTCGCGGCCCCACTGCCGGGCGCGCCGACGGTCAAGGCCCAGACGCGTGCCCCAGGCGGCGGACAACACTGCGACGCTCCAGCCGAGGGCGGCCGCGATGCCCGTCATCCCCACGGTGACGGCACCGTCCACGGAACCGAGTGGCTGTTTGGTGAGCCGCCCCCGATCGTCGAGCCAGATCGCGACCGCCGTCCCGGCCTTGCGGCCCGGTTCGGATGGTGCTGTTCCCGTACGGACGGAGCCCTGCGTGTCCCGCCAGCGCACGGCGACGCTCACCTTGTCGTTGTCCGCGCCGCTGTACCCGGTGGCCGGTGCCTGCTCGGGCGCGTCCTCCACCAGTACGGCAGTGGCGGAGTGCCGGTCCCGCCGCTGCTCCTGCACGGTGTCCTGGGCGGCCCGGCTCGCCATGACGGCGACTGTCGGTGTGCCGAGCAGCACGAGCAGCACGGCAAGCAGCACGACGAGCGATTCCAGCACGTCGGAGGGCCGTCTGAGCGGACTGCTCCGCCAGCGCCACATCCACTTCTTCGTGCCCATCGGCCGGCCTTCTCTCGTCCCCCGGGCGGCGCCGCCGGACGGTGCCGAATGCCGTACTCATCGGACGCCGGGCGCCCCGTTTCCGCCGGGCACCTGCCGGGCTTCGCCCCTCCCTCCGCCAACACTGCGGCGGTGGTGAGCGAACGCTCTGGTGGGGGGCCGAGCAACCCTCCCACCAGACACCGTTCGGTGCGGCGTACGTCCGCCGCATCACCTTGCCGTGGCGATCGCCTCGACGAAGTGGCCCATCTGGGCCTCACTGACATGGCGGGCGAGGTCGGCCTCGCTGATGACGCCGACGGGTCGGTCTTCCTCCACCACGGGCAGCCTGCGGATCTGGTGGTCCTCCATGGTCTGCAGTACGTGCCGCACGTCGGCATCGGGCGGGACGGCGATCGGAGTGCCCTGTGCGAGCTCGCCGGCGGTCATGCTCTGCGGGTCATGGCCCTCCGCCAGGCACTTCACCACGATGTCCCGGTCCGTGATGATGCCGCGCATCCGCTGGTCCGCGTCACAGACCAGCATCGAACCGATGCCGTGCCGCACCATCCGCTTCGCCACGTTCACCAGTGTCTCCTGCTCACCGACGCACTCGGCACCCTGGTGCATGATGTCCCGTGCCGTGGTCATGGCAGCCTCCTCCTGCTCTGCCGTCAGGCGGACCGGACGTGTCCGCCCGTAGTGCCGTGAGCCGAGAGTTGCACCACCGGCGGAGGACGAACAGTGCCGAACGGCCCTATCGGCACCCACAAAGACCCCCCACCTGTCGGGGCCCGGACAACCGCACGTACGCCGTCGAGCGGAGGGCATACGGGCATGCGAGCCGAGCGGGCCGCGCGGGCCGTCGTCCGCCGAGGACGGCTTGGGTCGGCAGGACCAGCGCTTCCGCGACGGGGCGGTGGAAGTCGGTCCAGATCGTCGCGGGCTGTCCGTCACGGCGGAATTGTCGGCACAGTTGCACGGTCAGCCGGGCCCGCGGTGAGCAGGTCTCGATGGGCCGATGGGCCGGCGGGGCAGTACGCCGGTGCTTCGTCGGCGCTTCGCCGGTCAGGCCGCTCTCCATACGGACTGCTCCGCCAGCTGCCGCAGGTGGTGGCGCGTGCCGTCAGGGAGGGGCAGATCGGCGAGGGCGGCCAGGGTCTGCTCGTACCGTTCGGTGATCATGCGCTCGACCGCCAGGTCGGCGCCGGTTGCCTGCAGAATCGCGCGCACGGCCTCGGCGTTGACCTCGTCGAGGTCCGGATTGCCGTAGTGGGTGCGTAGCAGGCGCGTCTGCTGCTCGTCCGCGGCCTGAAGCGCCAGGGCGATGAGGACGGTGTGCTTGCCCTCCCGCATGTCATCGAGGGCCGGCTTGCCCGTCTGGTCGGGCCGGCCCCAGACGCCGAGGAGATCGTCGCGCAGTTGGAACGCCTCGCCGAGGGGAAGGGCGAAAGCGCTGAGCCCCGTGAGGAGTCCGGAAGGCGCACCGGCGACGGCGGCACCGACGTGCAACGGGCGCTCACAGGTGTACTTGGCGGTCTTGTGGCGGATGACCGCCAACGGCACGTCGGTCGCACCGCTCGGCCGGCCGGTGGCCAGGAGGTCGAGGTACTGCCCGTACATGACCTCGGTGCGCATGGCGTCGATCACCGGCAGGACCGCGGCCAGTCGGGTGGGGCACAGGCCGGCGGTGTGCAGCAGTTCGTCGGACCAGGCCAGCGCCAGGTCCCCGACCAGGATGGCGGCGCTGGTTCCGAGGTGCTCGCCACCGTCGTGACGGGGAGAGGAACGGTGGCGGTCGGCCAGGGCGCGGTGGACGGTCGGCCGGCCTCGGCGGGTGGCCGAGCGGTCCATGAGGTCGTCGTGGATGAGGGCGAAAGCGTGGAACATCTCCAAGGACGCGGCCGTGCGGATCAGCGGGCCGATGCCGCCGACACCGTGGGCGGCGTGCCACCCCAGAGCGCACAACAGCGGTCGGAGCCGTTTGCCGCCGGCGAAGACGAACTCACGCAGTACCTGGGTGATCTCGCCGGGAAGCCGGCCGTCGACTGCGGACCGGGCCTTGGCGTGCAGGAAGTCGGCCAGTACGGTATCGACCGCCTCCCGAGTACCCAGCAGGCCCGGGCCGAGCGGCGACAGCGCGGTCGACACCGGCCTCACCATCCGGTCACCTGAGGAACCGCCGGCGTCACAGAACCACGTCCTCTCGCTCTACCCCGTAGGGCGTCTGCCCACCGCCCTACCGGCGCGCAACGAGGTGCATGACGCACGGGGAAGCAACGAGGAGTCCTACGCATCACCTCACGGCCAAGGGCGCGCTCCGGAGCGCATCTCGATACGCGAAGGGGCGCGCGAGGGCGTGCAGTGCGGGACGTTGTGGGCGAGCTGCAGGGCGACAACCGGTCCGCTCGGGGTTTTCGCCTCGCGGTGAAGCCGGATCAAGCGACGTCGGTGTTGCGCATACGTACCCCGCCACGGCGGCCACCGGCATGCCGACGCGTCGCCGCAGCGCCGACGCTGTGCACCAGGCGCAGATGCAGTTGCCCGCCTCGCGCGTGACGCACCCTCGGCGACCCGTCGCGCAGCCAGTCCTCGATGCGATCCATCGTGTACAGCAGTACCGCCATGACCGGAAGCAGTGAAAAAGCGATGGCGATCACTTCGGGGCCTCCCCTCAGCCGACCCGACACCGAGTTCCCCCAGCGGTCCGGTTCATCGGCTGCCGAGTGTGAAGGTCCGGTGACCATCGCACGTGCGTACGCGCCGGGTCTCGGCGTTCCGGGCGAGAAGTCCAGGACGCCGAATCCCGGCTCCTTCTTACCCTTGGGACGCCGGCCCGTTCGGCATCCGTCCGCGAGGCGCGTTGCAGTACGGCGCGCCACTCCTGCTCGCAGTGCGCCTCTTGCCCGGTCGCGTCGTGCCCGGTCGTGTTCTGTCCAGTCGTGTCCTGGATGCGTGTGCGGTCCCCACTCCGTGGGGATGCCGGGGAGATGCGAGCCGGTGCGTATCGCGAACGCCGCCGCCCCCTCCGGCACTGCCGCTGCACGGCGCACCACGGTGCCCGGCTCGCGCCGCCACGCGCCCGGACTCGCACCATCACGAGACGACCGGGCCATGCGGTCGAGGGCGGGGCCCGCACCGACATCGGTTGGCCCCGGCCTCCGTGCCCTGGACACGCTCACGGGGTGCGGCTGCGCTCAGGGCTGCGGGAACAGCGGTGGTGGCGAAACGCACTCGTAAATGCGCTGGTGGTCGTGGAAGCCGGCGAGCCGGTAGCGGCCCGACACGCCGTGCGGGAGATCGTGCTGGGCCCCGTTGACGGGCAGCTCCTGGCGGGGGAGGCGGTGCATGCGGTGGAGGCGGCGGTACGTGTCGTAGTCGATGGGGTGCCGCCGCTGGACGGCTTCGAGGTGCTCCTCCGTGCGCAACAGGTGCCGGTAGCCGGTGCGGACGGTTCCGGAGAAGAATTCGGCGACGCTTCCCGAGCCGTAGCTGAAGAACCCCACCGACCGCCCGTCCAGTTGCTGGTCGCTGTCCAGCAGAGCGGCGAGCGCGAGATACAGCGATGCGGTGTAGCTGTTGCCGACCAGCTCGTTGTACGAGGTGGTCGGCGCGAGGGCGCGGGCGATCTCTGCGGCCGTGGCCGGGGCTTCGGCCTCCTGCAGGAGCTGAGCGTGGGCTTTGTGTGCCATGCGGGTGAACGGTTGGTGGTAGCAGACGGTGTGCAGTTGCGCCACGTCGAGCCCACCACGGTGCCGGTAGTCGCGCCAGGCGCCCCGCAGGGCCTGGAGGTAGGCGGCGAGGGACTTCTTGCCGTCGACGAGGGCGGTGGCGCGGTAGTTCGGGCGCCAGAAGTCCATGACGTCATGCGTGTACAAACCGGATGTGGGGTGGATGGTGACCAGGGCAGGGTCGGCAGCGATGAGCATGGCGGCCGCGGCGGCCCCTTGGGTGGCCTCGCCGGGACTGTCCAGGTCGTAGCGGGCGACGTCGCTGGCCAGGACGAGGACGTGTTGGCCGGGGTCGCGGCGTACCAGGGCCGTGGCGAGCTGGAGGGCCGCGGTGGCGCCGTAACAGGCCTGCTTGAGTTCCACAACGCGCATGTGCGGGCCGAACCCCAGGAGTTGGTGGACGTAGACACCGGCGGCCTTGGACTGATCGATGCCTGTCTCGGTGGCGAACAGGAGAGTGCGGAGCCGGTCGGCGCCGTGACGTTCCATGAGAGCCGCAGCGGCCTCAGCCGCCATGGTGACGATGTCTTCGTCGGTTGCCGGGATACTCATCGCCTGCTGGCCGATCCCCTGGTGGTACTTGGTCACGCAGGCGCCGGTGTGCCGGGCGAGTTCGGTGTGGGGCAGCACGAGACCGGCGGTACGGAAGGTCAGGTCGTGGATCCCGACCGGGCCGTCAGTGGGCATGGCGGGCTCCGCCGGCGCGCTCGATGCCGGTGTGGGCCCTCATCAGTTCACCGGGGTTGGTCTGAGCTGCCAGCAGCGACAGCTCGCCGCACAACACCGTGGCGGCGGCCAGTACCGCCAGGCGCCGGGCGTTGTCTCCCGTGGGGCGTTCTTCGCGGCACCCCAGACGCTCGAGTGCTCGGGTGGCGGTGCCGAGGTTCTTGCCGCTGCCCGTCGTCCCGAGGATGAGGTTGGGCAGGGTGCAGGAGAAGTACAGGTCGCCGTCACGGTCCTGGACGTAGGTGACACCTTGCGAGCCTTCGACGATGTTGGCGGCATCCTGTCCCGTGGCCAGGTAGAAGGCGAGCAGCATGTTGGCGTAGTGCGCGTTGGCGGATCGGACACCGCCGGCCAGCAACGTTCCCACCAGGTTCTTGTCGATGTTGAGCCGTTCGATCCGGGCCGCGGTGGTGTGCAGGCGGTCGCCGACGACCTGCCGCGGGACGAGGATCTCGGCGCTGACGTTCTTCCCGCGACCCAGGATGCCGTTGATCGCGCTGGGCTTCTTGTCGGTGCAGTAGTTCGCGGAGACCGAGCCGTAACGGATGCCGGGGACCGTGTCGAGCAGGTGGGCCAGGAGCCTGTCGGCGGCCAGGGTGACCATGTTGTGTCCGGAGGCGTCGCCGGTGGAGAACTCGAAGCGCAGGAACAGCAAGGGCCCGCAGACCTCGTGCCGTACGGCGAGGAGTTGCGCGTACCGGCTGGTGGTGCGGGTGACCTCACGCAGTTCGTCGATGCGCCCGTCGACGGCCAGCGCCGCCGTCCGGGCGGTGGCGGCGTCGGAGGCCTCCACCAGCACGGAGCGAGTCATGCGTTCGTCGAGCAGGGTGGCCCGGATGCCGCTCTCGACGAGGCGGGAGATGCGTGCGCCGCGCCCCACCGAGGGCCACAGCGGCGACTCGTAGGTGGCCAGCGGCACCTCTACCTCGCCGGTGGCGGTGTTCCCGGAAACCCGCAGGGGGCCGACCCAGCGCAGCGGTACGTGCGTCACGTCGTGTTCGGGGCCACTGCGCGGGGTGGCGCTGCTGTGGGGCGGGGGAGGGGCAGTCATCACGCATTCCTCACGGTGGGGGCGGTGAACGCCCGGCGTAGGCCGTCGGACGGCCGCGGACCGATCGGCTGGGACATCGGTGCGGAGGCGGGACGGGCGTCGGCGGCGGGCCGCAGGGCGAGTGGGGTGATACCGGCTTGTGCCCAGAGGCGCTGGAGCGCCTCACGGTCGGTGCCGGCAGGGAGGAGGGCGATACCGCAGTCGCCACCGCCGGCCCCTGAGGGCTTGGCGGGCGCGCCACACTTCCGGGCCGCCTCGCACAGTGCGGTCAGAGCGGGGGTGAAGATGCGCAGGCCGACTTCCCTGTCGAGGCCGGCCAGCACCGTCCCACTGTCGCGGAACGCACTCAGTACGTGCGCGTCGTCGTGCTGCTCCAACGCATGCGCCATGGCGTCGACCCCGATGGCGCTACGGTGCTGGAAACACCGGCGGGAGTGGGACTGCCACCAGCAGCAGTCACGCAGTTGGCGGACCCTGCCGGTCGTGGAGGCGGGCGCGCGGGACCAGCCGGCCACCAAGGTCAGCGTGGACGGTGGCGGCAGGACGCGTACGGACAGCCCGGACCACGGCGCGTGCAGGGTGGCAAGGACGCCGTGCTCGCGCCGGTACCGCAGGAGCGCGGTGCGGTCGGGCGGGCTGTAGTGCACCCACCCGTCCGGCCAGGTACTCGCCGCCAGATCCGCGCCCGAGGGGCCGTGATCGACGGAGATGGACGCGAGCAGCGCGATACGGAAGTGGGCCTCGGCGGTCATCGGCATGCCGACGAAGGCCAGCAGGGCGCGGGTGGCGGCGACGGTGACGGCGCCACTGGACCCCAGCCCGAGCTTGCGCCCGTCGCGGTGCAGGGCGCTGCACGCCTCGAGACGTACCCGCGCCGGAGGCCGCGCGAGCTCGGTGTGCAGCGCGTCGACGGTCTCCACGACGCGCACCAGATGGGCCAGCGGGCCGGCCAGGTGCGCGTTGTCACACTGCTGCACGGCACACAGGCCGTCTCGGGTGCGACGCAGTGGCACGGGGCGATCGCAGAGGTCAGTGACCAGCTCGACGTCGCTTCCGGTGTGCTGCGGTCGGGTGGCGGTGACGGTGACACAGCGGTCGACGGCAGTGACGATCGCGGGCTGCCCGGGAGTGAGCACGGCGTACTCGCCGGCGATCATCAGCTTGCCCGGGGCTTCGACCGTGACGGAGTCGGTCATCGCACCTCCCCACGGTGCAGCGTGGCGCCCGGCCCGGAGCGGGCGACGAGGACGGGCCGATGGCTCAAGCGGCGCAACTGGTCGGCCAACCGCGCCGCGTCGCCGGGCAGACAGAGCACCTTCACGTTGGGGCCGGCGTCCATCGTGGCCCACATCCGCTCACCGGCTGCGCGCAACCGGCGTACCTGCCGCAGCACGTGGTGGGAGGCGGACGTGCGGTAGACGACGGGTGGGACGGCTGCCTCCATGGCGGCGTGCATACCCATCGCGTTGCGCTCGGCTATCTCCCCCACGGCCTGCACGTCGCCGGCCCGTAGCGCGTCACGCATCAGGGCGGTGTCGGTACGAGTGGCCGCCAGCCATCGGTGAAAGGCGGGCGAGGTGGTCATGGTGCGCCGCATCGCCTCCCGGCTGGAGACGGGTTTGGGCGCGGTGTCCAGCAGGACCGCGAGCAGTGCGAGGTCGAGGCGGGTGTCGGTGACCGGTTCGGCGTAAGAGGCGAAGTCGGGGTCGGGCGCGTGGTCACTGCCGGCATGCCAGTGGACGAAGCCGCCGAAGACGGAGCGGGCGGCGGACCCGGACCCGCGGCGGGCCAGCCGCGACAAGGCCCGGTGATCCAGGCTCAGTTGAAAGGCCTTCGAGGCGGCGAGCGCGAGTGCGGCGAACCCGGCAGCGGAGGAGGCGAGACCGGCCCCGACCGGTGCGGTGTTACGGCTGTCGACCAGCACTCGGTCCCGGCTGTCGGCCTGCGTGCGGACGAGGTCCAGGAAGCGCGTCACACGTTGCGAGGACTCGCCTCGCAGGAAGCGGCCGTCCATGATCACAACGTCGCTGGTCGCGTCCGGCCGCAACTGCACTGTGGTCGTGGTCGGGTACACGTCCAGAGTCATGGACACACTGTCCGCACACGGGAGCATGAGGTGCTCATCGCGCTTCCCCCAGTACTTGACCAGCGCGATGTTGGGGTGCGCGACAGCCGTCGCCGGCAACAGTGAAGTCATCGCCGCCTCCCCTCGTCCAAGGCGACGACCCAGGTGTGCTCCGCACCTCGGGCGGCCAGACGACTGCTGAGGGTACGGGCTCCCGCAGCGCTGTCGGTCAGGGCGACGATGCATCCGCCCAGCCCGCCGCCGCTCATCTTGGCGCCCAGAGCGCCCTGGTGGAGAGCCACCTCGACCAGGTGCCGGACCCGGGCAGTGGTCAGCCCGAGGGAGGCGAGCAGCTGATGGCACTCGGTGAGGAACCGTCCTGCGGCGGCCGACTCGCCCCGCGCCAGAGCATCGAGAGCCTGCTGCGTCAGGGCGGTCGAGCGGCGCAGGAACGCCTGCCTGCGCATCGGGTCCCGGGAGAAGGCGGTACGCAACATCTCGACGGCATGCCGGGTGCTGCCGCTTTCCCCACTGTCGGCGACCACCAACCATGCCGGGCCCCCGACCGACACGCCGCTCACCCGACCGTGGACCAACAACACACACGACGCACTGCCGGTCGCCCACGCATCGATGCCACTCGCCCGACCGTGTGCGGCCGTCTCGGCCACCTGCACCAGATCGAACACCTCGGCCGGACTCAGACGAAGATCCAGCAGGTCGGCGAGCGCGTGGGTGGCCGCGCGAGCGCATGCCGCGCTGGCGCCCAACCCGCGTCCTGTGGGGATGTTGCTCTCCACCTGGATGTCCACGGCGCGCACCGGGTGCGACTCGGCCCGCTGCAGCACAGCATCCACCAACGCCCGCAGCGCCTCGGCAGCGCCTTCGACGGACGGCGAGGGGTGACCTGCGGTGGTGTCCTGGTGTGGGAAGTGGAATCGCACGCCGTAGGCCTGCAGGCCGCGCCCAGGACGGCGGCTAGGCGTCGCCACTGCCCGCACCTGGAGGTCGGGTACCGGAACGGCGACGGCAGGCGCACCGTAGACGGCGGCATGCTCCCCCAGCAGGATCACCTTGCCGTGTGCGTGGCCCGTGCCCGCCCGGGACGTGCCGGGGGCTGCTGCCCGTCGGACGGCGCGCGGACCGGGGGTGCATTCCGGCGTGTACGGATCCATGTCCGGGTCGCCCTCGACCGGGTAAGGGGGCGGGGTGCCGTCGCCCGCCAACCGTGGGCAGCTCCGGCACGGATGTACGGCCGCCTGGGGGCGGACCGCGCGCAAGATGTCGAGCGTGATCTCGGCACAGGTGTGGGTGGCGAAGAGACCTGCCGGGTCCGTGGTGATGCTCATGGTGTCCTCCCCTCATCGGGCGGCGGGTCGCGGCAGGGTCCTTGCGAGTCAGGATGCGGAGGCGAGCTCGGCACACCGTTCGACGGTGATGCCGCGCGCATTGAGCACGTCCTCGTCGATGGGCGTTCCCGTCCGGTTCTCGACCTTCTGGGCGAGCTCGGTGATTTGCAGGGAGTCGAGTTCGAGGTCCTCGATCAGCAGGTCGCCTGCATGCACCTGATCCGCAGGACGCTCGACGAGGGCCGCCACGATGTCCTTCACCTGGGTCAAAACGTTCGGATCCATGGGCACGAGCACTCCAAAATGGTGGCGTGGAACAGGCAGCCGGTCAGGGGGAGAGCACGACCTGGGCCGCGTAGGTCAGGCCTGCCCCGAAGCCGAACAGCAGGACCGGGTCACCGGTGCTGACGGCGCCGCGCCGGCGCAACGCATGCAGCGCCAGCGGTACGGAGGCGGCACAGGTGTTGCCGGCGTCCACCAGATCGGTGGCGACCGCCAGATGCGGGGCGTCGATGGTGCGGACGAGGGCGTCGATGATGCGGAGATTGGCCTGGTGAGGGACGAAAGCCCGCAACGCCGTCGAAGCCAGGCCGGCTCGGTCGCACGCCGTCTCGATCACCCCTCGGAGCGCGCTGGTGGTCCAACGGAACACCTTGCGGCCGGCCATTTCCATCTGCCCGGACACGGGAGAGATGGCGATGAGGTCTGCCTGGCTCCCGTCGCTGCCCCACGCGACCGGGAAGATCGACGGCGTTTCGGCGGGCTGTACCAGCGCTGCGGCCGCACCGTCGGCGAAGATCGGCCCGGTGTTGCGATCGTGTGCCGCCACCCGGTCACTCATCCGCTCCGAGGCGACCACCAGCACGCTTCGCACCGTGCCGGCCCGTACCAGCGCGTCCGCCACGGCCAAGGCATGACTGAACCCGGAACAGGCAGCGTTGAGATCGAATCCGGCAGCCGGGCCGCAGCCCAGACGGTCGACCACCTGAGCGGCTCCGTTGGGCATCGGTGACGGCATCGAACAGGTCGCCAACACCACCGCATCCACATCACCGGGATCCGCGCCGGCTTCGGTCAGGGCTTCCTTCCCCGCCTCCACCGCCATGGCCACCACGGTCTCGGTCGGTGCGGCATGCCGGCGTTCCCGCACACCGCTCCGCTGCACGATCCACTCGACGCTCACCCCCGCCGCTTCGGCGGCCTGCTCATTGGCGATGACACGAGAGGGCCGATAGGCGCCCAGGCCGGCAATTCGCGCCCCGAGCCGCGCACCACCGAGGACAGCCACAGAAGCCTGCGGGCTGGTTTCCGCAGTCACAGCACCCTCCGCTCATTCGTACCGACTCGTCCCCGGCAGCACAGGCCACACCACCTTCGGCTGGGTAGGTTGTGTCTTCCCGCCCCCGAAAGCGGAACACGAGCGCATTGACCGCGAAAAAGGTCACCGCTGCTTCAACAGCACACATACGACACGGAGCGCACCACCCGCGCATGCCACGGACGTCAAGCACTCGGCTGGGCATGACCCGACGCAGCCACCCGCAACACATCACACCCACGAACCCCCCCACCTCGCAGGAGAATTGCCTCCCATCTCATGTGATCACCGCGCGCCGGCGCACCACGGGTCTCCGACACGAGGTCCGTGCGCCGGTCGGATCGCGTCGGAGAAGCGGAATCAAGCCGAGCGCGGACAGCCGCGCGCCCCATCGCGGACGGGTGAGCGCCCCGGTTCGGAAGCCGGTCCGACGGTCCCGCAGGGTCGCGCTGCCCGGGGCCGCTCACCCGGTCGAGTCACCCGCCGTGGACCTTCTCGTAAAGGTCGCTGGAGTAGTAATCGGACGGGGCGGGGTTCTTGTCGAGCTGCTTGTTGCGGACGAAGAACTCGCCGAGCTTTTTCAGCCAGCGGTCGATCTCGCCGCTCTTGGATTTCGCCACCAGGTCGTCGGTGGAGAGCGTTTCGACGTGTGAGGCGTCGGACTTCGCCTGCGCCTCGCTGACGTGCAGCATTTTGGCCGTGAGGGCGAGGGTCTCCGCCGGGTGCTGCTTGCGCCAGTCGTTGGCCTGCTGCAGTACCTTGATCACCTTCTGGTTCTTCGACTCCGGCACGTTGTTCCCGGCGACGAAGGCGGTCGGGAAGATGTCCCCGGTGTCCTTGGTGCTGGCCACCTCCTCCGTCTTCGGGACCTTTTCCTTGATGGTGTCGATGGCGGGGTAGAAGATTCCGGCACCGTCGATCTTCCCGGAGGTGAAGGACGACACGACGGTGGACGGATCCATGGCGATCTTCTGTATGTCCTTCGTGGTCATCCCGGCCTTCGCCAGCGCGATGTTCAGGATCATGTCGCCGGAGGTGCCCTCGGGCACCCCGACCCGCCTGCCCTTCAGCTCCTTCATCGTCTTGATCCCTGGCTGGGCGATGACGCGGTCGGCGTAGGTGAACGTATCGATCGCGATGACCTTCGCCTTGCCGGAGGCGGGCAGCCACATCGCGCCCGGACCGATGTAGCCGTAGTCGAGGTCGCCGGAGCCGAGCGCCTGGATCTGCACCGGCCCGTTGTTGAACACTTTGGTGTGCGCGGTGAGGCCCTGCTTCTTCCACAGCCCCTGCTGCTCGGCGATGGCCAGCAGGCTCGCGCCGTTGTAGTCGCCTATGTAACCGAAGTCGACGGTGCGGTCGTCGTCGGAAGCGCCGCTGGAACACGCGTTCATGGCGACCGTGAGGACCGTGACGGAGAAGAGCGTCGAGAGGGTGCGGCGCAGAGTGCTTCCGGGCATGGCGAAGGTCCTATCGGAGGGGGAGAGGGGAGAAGGCGGTGCGCCGGGCGACCGCGGGCGGTGGTGCGCTACGCGGCCGGTGCCGCCGGCTGCTGGTGGTACACGGACGTCCACACCTCGTTGCGGATCTGCCGGAACTCCGCGGAGAGTCGGATGTCCTCGGTACGGGGATACGGCAGGTCCACGTCGATGATGCGGTGGACGCGGCCGGGCCTGGCGGCCATGACCACTACCCGGCTGGCCAGGTACACCGCTTCGTCGACGTCATGGGTGATGAACAGTACGGTGCGCTTCTCGCGGCTCCAGGTCGCCAGCAGCTGGTCCTGCAACTGGACGCGGGTGAGGGCGTCGAGGGCCCCGAACGGTTCGTCCATGAGCAGGACTTGTGGGTCCACCGCGTACGCACGGGCGATGGCGCAGCGCTGCTTCATGCCGCCCGACAGCGTCTTCGGCAGTGCGTCCGCGAACTCGTCGAGTCCGACCAGGGCGATGGCCCGGTCGGCCCGGCGGTGTCGCTCCTCGGCGGGTACCGAGGCGAGCTTGAGGCCGAACTCCACGTTCTGACGTACCGTCAGCCACGGGAACAGCGCGTACTGCTGGAAGATCACGCCCCGGTCGGGGCCGGGGCCGGTCACCGGTCTGCCGTCCACCAGCACCCGGCCGGCGGTGGGCGCTTCCAGTCCCGCCGCCATGCTCATCAGGGTGCTCTTGCCGCAGCCGGAGGGCCCGACGACGGTGACGAACTCCTGGTCGGCGATGTCCAGGGACACCCCGTCGAGGGCCGTGAAGTCGGTCCCCTTCATCGGGAAGGTCTTCGCCACGCCCTGAAAGCTGATCTTGTTGTTCATCCCGGTCCCGTTGGTCATCGTCGCTCCTGCCAGCCGGTGAGTCGCCGTTCGGCGAGCAGCAGCAGCCGGTCCATGAGCAGCCCGAGCACGCCGATGGTGATCAGGGACACGAAGATCGTGTCCATCTCGAACCAGGTGGACGCCTTCTGCATGCGGTAGCCCAGCCCCTCCTGGGCGCCGATCAGCTCGGCCGCGACCACCGTGGCCCAGGAGGCGCCGAGCCCGATGCGCATGCCGACGAGGATGAACGGTGTGGCGGCCGGCACGACCACCTTGGCGAAGATGATCCGGTCCGAGGCGCCCAGGACGCGGGCGGCGTTGATGAGGGTGCGGTCCACGTCGATGACGCCCTGGAAGGAGGCGACGACGCAGGCCATGAAGGAGGCGAGGCCGATCACCGCGATTTTCGGGACCTCGCCGATGCCCAGCAGTACCACCGTCAGGGGGATGAGCGCGAGCGGCGGGATGGTGCGGAAGAACTGGACGTAGGGCTCGATCAGGGCGCGGACCGTCACGTACCAGCCCATCAGGAAGCCGACGGGCACGGCCAGGACCACGCCGAGCGCATAACCGAGGAAGACCCGGCGCAGGCTGGCGAGCGTGTCGGTCGCCAGGGTGCCGTCAGTGAGCATGCCGCCGGCCTTGCGCGCCACGGCGAGTGGCGTCGGCAGGTTCTCGACCAGGCCGAGCGCTGCCACGACCGCCCAGAGGAGGAGGCCGGTCACCAGGGCGAGGACGTTGAGGACGAGCGGCCGTCGGCGGGAGCGGCGCGCGGTACGCCGTGGGGCCTGTGCCACGGCGGTCTTCTCGGGCGGGACGATCACGGCCATGGATGCCTCACTGGATTCACGCATGCTCCTCGGTGGCGGGCTGCGGATAGCGGGAGAGCAGGGGGGATTCGTGGAGTACGAGGGCGATGCCGCCCAGCGCGCTGCCGGCTTCGCCGAGGGTGGCGCGCCGCACTCGCACGCGGTCGCGGGCCAGCGGCATCACATGGGTGTGCAGGGCCCGCTCGACGGGCTCGATCAACGCGGCGCCGGCTTCCGCGAGTTCACCGCCGATGACGATGACGCCCGGGCCGACCGCGTTGCACACCGCGGCCAGTACCGTGCCGACGGCGGTGCCCACCCGCGCCAGTACCGCGTGGGCGGTGTCGTCACCGGACGCGGCGGCGGCCAGGAACGCGGTGACGTCCTCGGCCCGGCCGCCGGCCGCGCGATAACGCCGCAGTACGGCGTCGATCGAGGCGACCGTCTCCAGACAGCCGGTGCCACCGCACTGGCACGGTACGCCGTCGGGGTCGACGGTGACGTGCCCGAACTCGCCCGACATGCCGTACATCCCGCGGTGCAGCGAGCCGCCGACGACCAGCCCGCCGCCCACGCCGTGGGACAGCCGTACGTACAGGACGTCACCGCTGTCGGCGGCCGCGCCCCACACGGCCTCGGCCAGGGCGGCGAGCCGGGTGTTGTTGTCGAGCAGCACCGGGACGCCGAACCGCTCGTGCAGCAGGCCGGGCAGCCCGTCGAGGCTGCGCTCGCGGGCGTCCGTACCGCCGGCGTCGATCAGGGGGCCGACCACACCGACCCCGATCGCGCTGAGCGCACCGAGCCGGAGTGTGCCGCGCCGCGGAGCGCGGCCGGCGGACGCACCGCGCGGGGCGGAACCGTGTGCGGCGGCGCCGCGCGGGGGCGCGCCGCCGAGTGAGCCGAGGAGGCGTTCGGCGATGTCGGCGCGCTGGTTCCAGGTGAGGCCGGGTGCGTGCGCCTCACTGGCGGAGCCGATCATCTCGTGGGCCACGTTGATCGCGGACACATGGACGGCGCGGCGGGCGAAGTCGATGCCGACGGCCTCTCCGGCGTGCGGGTTGAGGCTGAGCTTCTCGACCGGCCGACCGCGCCTGCGCACCTCCGCCTGCGGGGTGGCGGCCACCACCGCGCCGCCCTCCACGAGGCCGGCGACGATGTCGTACAGGGTGGTGCGGGACAGGCCGCTGTGCGCGCCGAGCTCGGCCCGGCTGAGCGGACCGTGCTTGCGGAGGAGGTCCAGCACGGACTGCTCGTGGCTCTTGCGCAGCCGTGTCAGGGGACCGTCGTGTGCCTGCATGCCGCACAGCATGGAGAGCCGGACGGTTTTTCGTCAATGAGCCGGAACAAAAAGGTTCTCGGGCCGCGACGGCGAGCCCGGCCCGCCGTCACCCCGTCGTTGCTGGCCTTCCTGCTTCGGCGGGCTGCGGATACGGTGGGCGGTGGCAGATTTATGTTCACATCATTGACATAAACCTGGCGCGAGGCCGACCATTCCTCGCACGGCGCCGGTCGAGACCCCCGACGCTCCGCCGCTCCGCCGCCGCGCCGCCCGGCCGCTCCCCCCGACCAGGACGACCGAACCGAAAGGCTCCCCGTGCGCTCCAACATGCTGTTCCTCATGACCGACCAGCACCGCGTGGACACCCTCGGTGCCTACGGCAACCCGCACGTCCGCACCCCCCACCTGGACCGGCTCGCGGCCGAAGGCACCCGCTTCGACAGCTGCTACACCCCCACCGCCATCTGCACCCCGGCCCGCGCCAGCCTGCTCACCGGCGCCGCGCCCTTCCGCCACAAGCTGCTGGCCAACTACGAACGCAACGTCGGCTACCTGGAGGACCTCGCCGACGACCAGTTCACCTTCGCCGGCCAACTGCGCGCGGAAGGCTACCGGTTGGGCCTGCTGGGCAAGTGGCACGGGGGAGTGCGGCGCACCGCTGCCGACTACGGCTTCGAAGGCCCGGACCTGGCCGGCTGGCACAACCCCGTCGACCACCCCGACTACCTCGCCTACCTGAAGGAGCACGGCCTCCCGCCGTACCGCATCACCGACCTCGTACGCGGCACCACACCCAACGGCAGCCCCGGCAACCTCCTCGCCGCACGGCTCCACCAACCCGTCGAGGCCACCTTCGAGCACTACCTCGCCACCCGCACCATCGAGATGCTGCGCCGCTGGACGGAAGACGGGCGGGGCGGGGACGGCGAGCCCTTCTTCCTGGCGACCCACTTCTTCGGCCCGCACCTGCCGTACATCCTCCCGGACGAGTACTACGACATGTACGACCCGGAACTCGTCGAACTCCCCGCCTCCATCAGCGAGACGTTCGCGGCCAAGCCGCCGGTGCAGCGCAACTACAGCAAGCTGTGGGCCTTCGACACGATGCCGCTGGCGGAGTCCCGCAAGCTGATCGCCGTCTACTGGGGTTACGTCACCCTCATCGACGAGCAGATCGGCCGCATCCTCGACGCCGTGCGTGAACTGGGGCTGGCGGAGCGCACCGCGGTGTTCTTCACCGCCGACCACGGCGAGTTCACCGGCGCCCACCGGCTGCACGACAAGGGCCCGGCGATGTACGAGGACATCTACCGCATACCCGGCATCCTCAAGGTCCCCGGGGCGCCTGCCGGTCAGGTCCGCGACGAGTTCGTCTCGCTCACCGACTGCACCGCCACCATCCTCGACCTCGCCGGCAGTGACACCGAACCCGCCGTGGACAGCCGCAGCCTGCTGCCCCTGGCCGCCGGCGAGCGGCCCGACTGGCCCGAGCACCACCTCGCCGAGTTCCACGGTCACCACTTCCCGTACCCCCAGCGCATGCTGCGCACCCGCCGCTACAAGCTGGTGGTCAACCCCGAGTCGCACAACGAGCTGTACGACCTGCACACCGACCCCGACGAACTGCACAACCGTTATGATCACCCGGAACTGCGGGACGTCCGCGCCGAGCTGACCCGCACCCTCTACGACCTGCTGCGCGAGCGGGGCGACAACTTCTTCCACTGGATGACACCGATGTACGACGTGGAGACCGACTACGACACCACGCTCTCGGCATTCGAGAGCGAGCCCGGCACCGCCCCCGTGCCGGGACGGGCGGGACAGGAGCGCCCGTGAACCCGGCGCACTCCGAGACCGCGGCCCGTCCCTGCTGCGCACCCGCCCGAAGGGCGTCCGACGCCACGACCACACCGCCGGACGCCACGGCTCCCGGCACGGCGCCGGCTCCCGGGGCGGTCGGCCCCGGCACGCCGGCCGACGCGGCGCAGGCGTACCGGACCACCGTCGACCTGCCCGGCGGGACGTTTCGGATGGGCAACGAGGACGACGAGGCGAACGCCGGGGATGCCGAAGGGCCGGTACGCGAAGTCACCGTCGCCCCGTTCGCCGTGGACGCGTACGCCGTGACCAACGCGCGCTTCGCCGCCTTCGTCGCGGCCACCGGCCACCGTACCGACGCCGAACGCTTCGGCTGGAGCTACGTCTTCGCGAAGTTCCTGCCCGGGGCGGTGCGGAAGGTCTCACCGCGCCCGGACGCCACCCCGTGGTGGTGTGGCGTGGAAGGGGCCCGCTGGGACGCGCCGGAGGGACCCGGCAGCGGGCTGGAGGGACGCTGGGACCACCCGGCCGTCCACCTCAGCTGGGCGGACGCCGCCGCCTTCTGCGCCTGGGACGGCGGGCGGCTGCCGACCGAGGCGGAATGGGAGTACGCCGCCCGCGGCGGCCTCGACCAGGCCCGCTACCCGTGGGGCGACGAACTCACCCCCGGCGGAACCCACCGCTGCAACATCTGGCAGGGCACCTTCCCGGTGAAGAACACCGCAGACGACGGCTACGCCGGCACCGCACCGGTGCACGCCTACCAACCCAACGGGTACGGGCTGTTCAACGTCGCGGGCAACGTCTGGGAGTGGACGGCCGACACCTGGCACCCGGACCAGCCGGGGCTGCGGGCGATGCGCGGCGGCTCGTACCTGTGCCACGCCTCCTACTGCAACCGCTACCGCGTCGCCGCACGCACCGCCAACACCCCGGACAGCACCACGGGAAACCTCGGCTTCCGGGTGGTTCGTGCGTGCGCCGACGACGTCGCCCGCAGCTGACCGGCCGCCCCGTTCCCCGGCCGGCCGGTCAGCCCTCGGTCGGGTCAGCCGTCGGTCAACCGCAGGTCATGCGCCCCGATCCGGCCGCTGGACGTACAGCCGGTTGCCGCGCGGGCCGGTCCACTCCACCCGTACGACACCGGCTACGGCGGAGTCGTCGACGCGGGACGCGTTGGACCAGTAGCCGAAGTTCGGGTTGCGGAAGAACGTCGCCCAGAGCCGGCCTGTGTGGTCCTCGAAGAAGTTGTTGTGTCCGGCGCCGACACCCATGGTCCACCGCTCGGAGTACGGCCCCTCGAAGCGGTCCGAGACGGCCACGATCGCGTCGTACTGGTACTGCACGCGGCCGGCCCCGGGCGGGTCGTACGCGTACCGCGGGGTGCCGTCGGCGCTGATCGACGTCCGGTCCCACGCGGCGTGCATCAGGAAGTACTTGCCGCCGTACTTGAACACGTACGCGCCTTCGAGGTACGGCTCGGGGGAGTAGGGCTGCTGCCGGAAGCGGGGGAGGTTCGTCGTCGTGACGATGTCCTCCATGTCGTCGCGGAACTTCGCGTACAGGTCGTTGTGCAGCACCAGCCACGCATCGTCGCCCTCGCTGTAGAGGCCGCCGTCGATGTGGAAGTACGCACCGGGCTCGATGAAGTCCGGCCCTCCGATGAAGGACTCGCCGAAGGGCTTGTCGAGGTTGCCCCGGGCGAGCCGGTAAGGCCCCTCGACGCCACCCTCGCTCACCAGCAGGAACGAGCCGACCTTCTGCGAGTGGTCGCCCATGCACGCGACGATGTACCACTTGCCGCGGAAGAAGTGCACCTCCGGGGCCCAGGCCTGGCCGCGCTTGCCGAACCGGTCGTCGTGCCAGTACTCCTGCCAGGGCGCCACCACCGTGCGTCCGGGCCGGTTCTCGCCGACGAACTCGGGCGACCACACCTTGCCCCGCTCGGCACCCGGCCGGATGCGGGTGGTGTCGGCCAGCCGCCACGGCCCCTGCAGGGACCGGGAGGTCCACAGGAAGATGCCGTCATTCCATGGGCCGGCGGCCGCCAGCCCGGGGACGCGGGTGGTGCCGGTCGCCACGTAGAGCGGACGGCCGTCGACGACGAAGCAGTTGACGTAGGTGTCCCGCATCCACACCTGCCCGCGCTCCTTGTCACGAGGGCGCAGTTCCAACGGCAGGATGAAGGAGTTGTCCTTTCGCGGCCACAGATCCATGTCATGGTCCGCGAGTCCTTACGGGGTGAGGTCGGGCCGGTTCGACGGATACCGTCGCAGCGCCCCGCCCTTTCTCGGTGGGAGCGGCGCGGCTGGCGCGGCCGGCGCTGCTTGCGCGGCTCGTGCCGCTGTCGCGGGCAGTGCCGCTGTCACGGCCAAGGAGCCCGCGACACCGGCCAGTAGGGATCGCCGCCCGACGCGGGGCCCGTCGTGGGAAGTCGTCATCAGTTGCGCGCCCTTCTTCGTCGTCCGGGGCGTGTTGCCTCGTGGGATGGCATGACGCACAGCATGCGAAGGCCTGTCTATTTCCGTCAACACCCCGGAAAAATAATCCGGATCGACTCGCACGCCCCGGCCGCCGTCACGCCCCGGCCGCCGTCAGGCCTCGGCCGCCGTCAGGCCTCGGGCGCGTCGCCGAAGTCCGGGATCGACAGCCGCTCCCCGCCGCGCCGCGCGGACTCGTGGGCGATGATGCCCGGCAGGGTGTAGCGGGCGGCCACCCAGGCGTTCACGGTCGGCAGGGAGCGGCCGTTGACGGCGGTGACGAAGTCGTCGACGAGGAAGTGGTGGCTGCCCTCATGGCCGTTGTGCAGGGTGTCGAACTCCCGCGGCAGCCGGGCCCGGTCGTGCACGGGCGCGGAGCCGGAGGTGAAGGCAGCGCGCAGGTCGGGCGCCACGTTCCGTAGCGCGGGGTCGTCGGGCGACAGGGTGGGCTTGGGCCGGAGCAGCTCGGAGACGTCGGTGACGCCCTTCTTGTCCTGCCAGGTGCTGAAGGTGGCCAGCTGCTCGAAGCTGCCGTCCGTACCGAAGAATCGGAAGCGCGATTCCCGGATGTGCGACGGGTAACCGACCCGCCGGAATTCGTTGGTGCGGAACGAACCACCGCCCGCCACCTCGAACAGCGCGGTGGCGTTCGAGATGTCGTTGCCGAACTGGCTGACCTCCTTGTCGAAGACGCCGTCCCCTCGTTCGTCGGTGACCCCGATCGCGGAGACGCTCACCGCGTGCGTTCGCCAGGCGCCCAGGACGCCGCCGATGGCGTGGGTCGGGTAGAGGAGCGGCGGGTAGCTGGCGGTGGCCTTCCAGTTCTCGCCGCCGCTGTACTGGTACGCCGCGTAGAAGCCGAGGTCCATGTCGTGGACGTAGTCGCCCTCGGCGTAGAAGAGGCGGCCGAAGGCACCGTCGGCGATCTGGTTGCGGGCGTAGACCGTCGCCGGGTTGTACTGGCTGGTCTCGCCCATCATGTACGTCAGCCCTGTCTCGCGTACCGCGTCGATGATGGCCGCTATCTCCTCCTGAGTGACCGCCATCGGCACCGCCGAGTACACATGCTTGCCGGCCCGCAGGGCCTGGACGACGAGCGGCCCGTGGGTCCAGCGCTGGGTGAAGATGGCCACCGCGTCCAGATCCGAGTCGAGCATCGCCTCGAAAGAGGGGAACGTCCCGGCCAGCCCCTGGTCGGCGGCCAGGGCCTCGGCGCGCTCCGGCAACAGGTCGGTGACGTGCACCTCGCCGACTCCGGGGTGGGCCTGGAACAGCGTGGCGAACGCGCCGGAGAACTGCCCGGCGCCGACGATGCCGAGGGAGAAAGCCATCTGCATTCCTTCACTGTGGGGTGGGCGACGAGGTGATCGGTCGATGGTCGGTGACGGGGAAGGAGAACGTCTCCTCGTCGGCCACCGGCCGGGTGAAGGCCGTGACGTCGATGCCCTCGCAGTCGTGGAAGGTGGTGAACATCCATGAGCCGTGCAGGGCCGTCGCCGCCCGGTCCGCGCCGACGGGCTTCTCGTCGTCGTGCGGCTCCTGGTCTTCGTCCGCTCCGGCCAGGTGGAGACGGTGGAGACGGTGTGGAGACGGCGGAGACGGTACGGCGGGCGGCTTCGGCACGCCCGTACGACGGGGTGGGGCGCGGTCCGGTTCTTCCGCCCGCGCCCCACTGTCGTCAGGCGAGCGCCCGCGCCACCGACCACAGGAGGCGCTCGTTCTCCGGGGCCGCGCCGCCCGGGAAGGCGAACCGGCGGCGGGTGTAGGCGTAGGCGTAGCCCTGCCGCGGGTCGGCGAGGGCGAGGGAGCCCGCGGCGCCGCTGTGGCCGAAGGTGCCGGCGCCGATGGAGCGGAAGTGGCTGCCGTAGGTCTGGAAGCCCAGGCCGAACGCCTGCGGCTGGTCGCTCACCAGGTCCTTGCCCTCGGAGTGGATCCGGGCGAACTCGGCGGCCGTGTCCGGCTTCAGGAGCGGGCCGTCCCCGTCCAGGCCGAAGGCGGCAGCCGCGTACATGCCGGCCAGCCCGCGCGCGGAGCCGATTCCGCCCGCAGACGCCTGGCCGCTCGCGCGGGTGGTGCGGGAGTTCGGGAAGGCGTACAGCTCACCGTTGCCGGCGGCGTGCTCGTTGAACGCGATGCCGCCCAGGCTGTACGGGCTGTGCGCGGCGGCCTCCAGTTCGGCCTGCTGCTCCGGCGTCGGGAGCATCGGGAGGGTGGTGAGGAATCGCGGCTCCTCGGACTCCGGGAGGCCCAGCCACAGGTCCAGGCCGTACGGGGCACGGACCCGCTCCTCGAACCATTCCTGCAGGGTGCGCCCGGTGGCCCGGAACACCACCTCGCCGACCAGCGCGCCGATCACGAGCCCGTGGTAACCGAAGAACCGTCCTGGCTGCCAGAACGGGCGCTGCCCGGCCAGACGGGCCGCGATCGCCCGGTCGTCGTACATCTCGTCCGGGGTGAAGCCGTCGTCCAGGCCGACCACCCCGGCCCGGTGGGCGAGCAGCTCGCGCAGGGTGATGCCGCCCTTGCCCTCGGCGGCGAAGTCCGGCCAGTACGAGGCCACGGTGCGGTCCAGGTCCAGCACACCGTCCTGGACCAGGAGCGCGGTCACCAGGTATGCCGCGCCCTTGGTGGACGAGAAGACGCCGAGCAGCGACGCCCCGGTCACCCCGTCCGACCACAGGTCGACCACCCGCTCGCCGCCCCGCTGCACCACCAGTTGCGCGCCCGGCGCGTGCTCCTCGCCCGCGAGGAAGGCGGCGAACTCCTCCCGCACTCCCTCGAAACCGGCGGCCACCGTGCCGTGAACTGCCATAGCCCCTCCCGAGCTCGCGTATTGATCTTGTGCTTCCGGCAACCGACCGGCCCGTGCCGCTATTCCCCGGTCTTTGCGGTCGGGTGCCACCGTGCCGTCGTGCGAGAAGGGGAAAGAAGGTCAAGTTCGCCTTCGAGCCCGGCGACAACGGGCACGCCGGCCCATCGTTCGACAGGCCCCGCCTGCCCGGCCGGTCGACTCAGCGCCCGCTGTCGACGGTCACCGGCCGGTCGTCCCGCAGCTCGCCGAAGAGTTTCCTCGCCTGCGGCAGGTTCCACTGCACGGCGCTGCCCTTGGAGGTGTGGAAGCCGAGGCTGGACACCGGGACATTGAGGCGCCTGCCGTTGCCGGCCGTGACGCCCTTCATCGCCTCGAACAGTGCGGTGAGGGTCCGCAGGTCCGTGTTCTTGTCCACGACGAGTGTGTCCAGTCCCGCCCTCATGGTCGGGTAGACCTTCGACGGGTCGAGGAGAGTGTCCGGGGTGGCGGTCTTGTCGGCCAACGCGGACAGGAACTTCTGCTGGTTCCGGCTGCGCCCCAGGTCGCCCTGGGCTTCCTGGTGGCGCTGGCGGACGAACGCGAGGGCCTTGCGGCCGTCGAGCGTATGGCAGCCCGCCTTCAGGTCCAGCCCCGACTTCTCGTCCTTGATGTTCCGATCCACGCACATCCGTACACCGCCGACCGCATCCACGATGCCCACGAAACCCGCGAAGCCGATCTCCGTGTAGTGGTCGATGCGCAGACCCGTGTTGTGCTCGATGGTCCGGACGAGGAGGTCGGGGCCGCCGAACGAGAACGCCGCGTTGAGCTTGTTCTTCGACGCGCGGTAGTGCTTGCCCGTATCGGGGCGGATGTACGGCGGGATGGTCACCCACGAGTCGCGTGGCAGGCTCATCATCGTGGTGCCGTGCGCGCCGGTGTGCAGAAGGATCATCGAGTCGGTGCGGCGGCCCGCGTCGGCCGAACCGCCGGTGTGCAGCTCCTGCTTGGCCCGGTCGGTCAGGCCCGAACGGCTGTCGGAGCCCACGATCAGGTAGTTGGTTCCCCGGCCCTGCGGCGGGCGGTCCGCGATCCTGTCGAGGTCGACCTCGCGGCTCAGCCTGGTGTCGGCCCAGATGTACGTACCGCAGGCCGTCAGGAGCAGCATGCCGGCCAGGAAGGCGGTCGTCCGCGCGAGCCGGCGCCGGCGACCGAGGTGGGCCGGGGCCGGCCTTCCTCTGGGAGCCCTGGCGGCTCCGCGAGCCATGGGAGCCCTGGCGGCTCCGGGAGCCATGGGAGCCCTGGCGGCACTGGGGGCCATGGGAGCGTGGCCCCCAGGGCGTATCCCGGCGCCGACGACACCACCGCCGGCTATGTGGTGCGGGTTCGGATGCGACTCAGGCGCGTACTCGGCCTGGAGCCATATCTGCCCGGTGCTGACGTGCGCCGTCTCCGCTGTGCCCACGTACTGGTTCTCGTCGGGCCACCCGCCCAACCGATCGTTCATGGAGGGCAGTGTGCACCTTCCGCCGCTCCGCACCGGCTCTTCCGGAGATCTTCCCGGAATGACACGGTGGTTGTGCTACGGCGCATGCGCACCACCGGGGCCGGGCGTCACGGGGGCACCCGGCCCCGGCGTTCCCGGCCCCCGGCGTTCCAGGCCCCGGAGTTCCCGGTCCCGGCGTTCCCGGTCACCGCGATGGCAGGCTCCCGTACGCGACCGGCTGCCCGATCTGCTCGGCGGCGGTGCCCGAGCGGTGCATGCGCTGCCACTTCAGCCGGGTACCGAGAAGGAACGCCACCACGGACTGAATGACCACCAGGTACATCAACTGCCGGTAGACGAACAGCTGGAACGGCATCGACCACAGTGCCCGCACCCGCTCACCGTCCAGCCGCAGCGCGTACCCCGCGACGGCCAGCTGGAGGGCGAGGAAGCCGAGCCACACCCCGGCCGACTGCACGGGGCTGCGGAACAGCGCCCCGTACAGCGCGAACACATCGACGGCCGGCGCGAGCAGTGGCAGCACCACCTGGAAGAGCGTCAGGTAGCTCAGCCCACGGCGGCCGAACCGCCCGGCGGGGCCCACCTCGACCGTCGCACGGCGGTGCTTCCACATGGCCTGCAACGTGCCGTAACACCAGCGGTACCGCTGCCGCCACAGCTGGCGCAGCGAGGTGGGCACCTCGGTCCAGGCGATGGCGTTCTCCTCGTAGACCACCCGCCAGCCGGCCTCCCACAGCGCCATGGTGAGGTCGGTGTCCTCGGCGAGAGTGTCCTCGCTGACCCCGCCGACGCCCAACAGCGCGTCCCGGCGGAAGGCGCCGATGGCGCCGGGCACCGTCGGCATGCACTCCAGCACCTCGAACATCCGGCGGTCCAGGTTGAACCCGAAGACGTACTCCAGGTGCTGCCACCTGCCCAGCAGGCCACGCCGGTTGCCGACCTTGGTGTTACCACTGACCGCACCGACGGCCGGGTGCGCGAGCGGCTGGATGAGCCGGTGGACGGCATCCGGCTCGAAGACGGTGTCGGCGTCGACCATGACCACGATGTCGTACATCGCATGGGTCAGGCCCGTGTTGAGCGCGGCGGCCTTCCCCGCGTTGGCCTGGCGGATCACCTGCACGCGGGGATCGTCGATCCACGTGGCGAGGTCCGCCGTCCGGTCGGTCGACCCGTCGTCGATCACGATGATCTGCAGCTGCCGGTACGAGGAGGCGAGCAGCGACCGGACGGTGGACTCGATGCCCGCCTCTTCGTTGTAGGCCGGCACGAGGACGGTCACCGGGTCCGTGACCTCCCGCAGCCAGGGCGCGCCCGGGCGGAACCGGGTCAGACGCCGGACGTGTGCCCGGGCGAAGAGGACGAGCAGTGCCAGCCGCAGCACACCCAGCGCGCCGGCGATGCCCAGGACCCAGGTCATGATGCTCACCAGCGCGTGGCCGATGGCCTGGGCCCAGATCAGGCCCGTGCCCTGCCACCGTTCCAGGACGGAGACCGGCCGCTCTGCCCGGGGCAGCCCGGCCCCGGCCGTCACAGTGGTGAACTCCTTCACATTCCGGTCGCCAAGCAGCTTCTCCGTTCCCTCGTACGCGGTACGGGTCTGCGCGTACTGCCGGACCACGCCCTGCGCCGGCTTGCGGAACCACCGGTCGGCGGCGACCAGCGTGTACCCCTGCCCGGCCGCGTCCCGTGCCGCCCGCCATTCGGGACCGCACATCGTGTCCACCGCGCTGGTCAGCGGCGCGCGCAGCAGCCGGGTGTGGATGCCCGCCGAGCCGGCCAGCGCCTTCTGCGTGAGCGACAGCTCCAGATGGGCACGGAGCGGCGATGCCTCGCCCATGGCGGCGCCGGTGTAGGTGTTCGAGCCGATCTCATGGCCTTCGGCGCGTATCCGCCGTACCAGGTCCGGGCGTTCGGCCGCCTCGGCGCCGCGCAGGAAGAAGGTGGCGTGCGCATGATGGCGGCGCAACAGGTCGAGCAGGCGCGGGGTCCATACGGGATCGGGGCCGCCGTCGTAGGTGAGTGCCACTGTACGGGCGGGCATCGCGGCGGACTCCGCCGTACCGCCGTTGATGCGCACCACCGGGCCGCCCTCGGCCACGGCCCGCGGCACGGGCGTGGTGCAGTCGCGCCGGGTTTTCGCGGCATCGACCTCGTGGGTGGTCCAGCCCTCGAAGAGCAGGGAGCCGAACAGCACGGGGAGTACGAGGATCAACAGCAGCCAGTGCCCGCGCGGATCACGGGACTGAGCGTGCCGGCCCCGTTGTGAGCGGCGCCTCACGGCCCGGCCGAACTGCCGGTCACCGCGACCCGTCGAGGGCGTCTTCGAGCCGCTCCGCCGCACACGGATCCGCCCCCTGCGGAAGCGCCGGCGCATGGCTGATGAACAGGTATTTTCTGCCGTCTTGGGTACCGACTGGCCTTACGCATGGTGGGCGAGTGTACTCATCGGGCGATCGAGGCACGTGACGAAAACGTGCTTCACGCACCAGTGCGCCCCCCCGGCAGTCCAACGACCTGAGGCGGTCGGGCAACGTCGGCGACCTTGCCCGGTTCACTGGAAGTATCGCCTTGGTCCCTGCGCCCCCATCCGCCTCCGTCGCGGGCCGCGGCGCCTGCCAACGCGTTCCCGGACGGGGCGGGAGAGCACGCCAGGCCTCAGTTACTGCTCTTGAGGCCGGAGCGTCTGATGACCGCTGTCCATGTCGAAGTCGCCGATGTACCACTTGTCGTCGATCTTGAGGGTTTCCACCTTGGCCGTGAAGGACTTCGGGTCCACGCCGTGCGAGCGGGACAGCATGATGGCCCGCAGGGGCTTTCCATCGACAGTGATCTTGGCCGTCGGAACGACTGCCTTGTCACCCTCGGGGGTGGGCGCGTCGACCTTCACCGTCGGCTTGCCGGAGGCGTTCTGCGGCGAGAACGCCGTGCTCATGGACTTCAGACCGGGGGCCATCTTCTCCATCGCCGACGCGTCGCAGGTCTCGGGAGTGGCGGCCTTCGGGGACGAGCCGCTGTCCGGCACCACGGAGAGCAGGCACACCTGCTTCGCATCCTTTTCGATGACCGCGCCGACCCAGGCGCCGACCGCGGAGGACACGGTGGGCCGGCCGCCCTCCTGTGCGCCGGAGTCATCGCCCGACGAGGCGCCGGAGTTGTCCGACGCGCTGCCCGAGGGAGCGGGGCTGCTGCTGTGTGAGGCGGAAGAGGAGTGCGAGGTGGTGCCCGAGCACGCAGCGACGAGCGGCGCCGCCGCCAGCAACGTGGCCGCGGCAGCCCAACCCATGCTGCTCTTACCGGTCTTGCCGGTCTTGCCGGTCTTGCCGGTCTTACTGGTCCTACCGGTCTTACCGGACTCCGGTCGTGCCATTACTTTGTGCTCCTTACGCGTGCGGTTCCTTCCGGCTCGTCATCAGTAGGTGGCCACGACGGACGACGAGAGCCGAACGGTTGCGCGAAACGCTACAACGCCGACCGGACCGAAGGCACACGCGGGGCGTTCCGCAGGCGGCGCTGACGCAAGGAGCGGCAGGACGACGCCGAGCCTCTCCTCCGGGTGGGGGGAATCAGGCTGATGCCATCGGCTCTTTCCCGCTCCTACAGGGCCACAGTCAGGCTGATCGGGCCCCCGACAGAGGTCAGCCCGCCGGGGCTCGCGCACGCGGTCAGTTCGGAGTTGAGCAGAACCTTCGTCTGGACAACAGTCGCTCCGGTGAACAGTCCGGAGGTCACCGTGCCCGTCAGCACCAGGACCGTGACCCCATTGGGTTTGAGGTTGATCGCGCCGGTGCCCGTGACGGTGCTGGTCTGCCCGTTGCTCCAGTGGTATGTCGCCGTGTTGGAAACGCTCCCCGCCAGGCAGCTCGCCGTCCCATGGCCGGTGGCCGAGAAGGACGCGCCGGAAATGCCGTTGCCGCTGAGGTCCACACAACCGGACACGTTGCCGCTCGCCTGGAAGGCGACATCGCGAGGCTCGTACGTAAGGCCCGGGGTGTAAGTGCCGACCTGACTGCCCACAGGGCAGCTGATGCCGGCCGGCGCCGCGGCGGATACCGGCCGAGCACCGGCCGCGGAGACGGGACCGAGCACGCCCAAGAGGACTCCCAGGACCACCAGCATGCCGCGCAGACGACGTGACATGACGCAACTCCCTTTCACTGTGAGGTATTTGGGGAGTAGCTGTCCTTCAGTGGACTGCCCTGAAACGTCCGGCCTCCAAGTGCGCCCCAGTGGGTGAACCCGATCCGGCCATCCTGAGTTCGACCCCGGCATGGTGACGGAAGGCGGGGCCGGCCGCCGGCATCGCCGTGCTTCCGATACCGCCCAGCGCGGCCGTCCTACAGCGCGGGGTACGCGTTCTTCAGCAGTTCCTGGAACTGTGCCGAGAACCATTTCCCGGCGAGCGGGGCGTCGGGCAGGGCGCCGGACATGTGGTATCCGTTGCGTGCGTTGCCCGTGTACGTCGGGTCACACATCCGGTCGAAGCCCTTGCCCTCGTCGTTCGGGATTTCCTTGCTGGCCCCGTCGGACTCGCCCGGCGGCTTCATCCACACGTAGGCGTCGATGCCCGCGGCGGGTGCGGCCTGAGGGCGTTCGCCCAGCCCCGCGCCCGCCTGATTGCACCAGTTGCCCGGGTGGATGCGGCGGTCGTAGCGGCCGCCGTCGACGTAGGCGTCCACGCTGGTCTTCGCGCCCGGCGCGGTGGGCCGTGCCGTTCCGCCCCAGCCGTTGCGGGAGGTGTCGATCAGCATGCCGATGCCGGGGTCGAAGCCCACGGAGACCAGCTTGTCGCGGAAGCCCTGCGCGAAGGACTGCTCGTCCACGTACCGGTTCCAGTCCACCCACTTGGACTGGCGCACCGATACGCCGTTCACCGAGTCGTTGATCGAGAAATGGTCCTCCTTGAGGGCACTGTAGTTGGCGGTGTTGGCGATGAATCCGTGGACCTTGTCGAGCGTGCTGCCCTCGGCGGTCGCCGCCTGCTTGAACAGCTCGGCGGAGGGCCCGAGGTTGTCGTCCCAGCCGATCCAGCCGTGGTGCCCGGCGTCGAGGTAGTTGTAGACGTTGGGGACGGAGCCCAGCTTGTTCAGGGCGTAGCCGACGCCCTTGATGTAGTTGCCGTTGGCCTTCATCACGTCACACTGCGGGGTCTGGGTCGGCCGCCCGCTGACGTTGGTGACCAGGTTCGGCAGGGAGTCGATCTCGACGGTGGTGACGATGCGCAGTCCGGCGTACTTGCTGTCGGCGAGGATCGACGCGATCGGGTCGATGTACTGCGTCTTGTACTTGTCGATCTCGGTCGGGCCCAGTTCGCCGTTGGAGGCGAGTGCGGAGCAATCGCGTCCCGGGAGGTTGTAGATCACCAGCTGGACGACGAGTTCGCCGTCGCCCTTCTGTTTCAGGGCCTCGTCCAGGTGGTCGCGCAGCCCCATGCCGCCGTTCACGCCGTTGATGGCGGCGATGCGGTCGAGCCAGACACCGGTCGGCTGGTTGGCGACCTTGCTGCCGCCGGGTTCGGCTGCGGCTTTCGCGGACCACTCGGGGTTCACGTACACCTTGGCGCCGGCGTACGGGTTGTCGGCCTTGGCGGCTGCCGTTGCGGTCGGGCAGAAGGCTCTGCCCGACTCGGCGGCTGCGGGTAACGGCTGCCCTGCGCGGTGGGCAGTGGTACAGCCGGGTGCCGCGGCGCTCGCTGCCGGACTCAAGGCCGTGGCCGTGCCGGTACCGGCCGCGAGCAGGGCGCAGGCGGCGAACAGTGCGGTACGCCGCCGGGGCGGCCGGGTGGGGGAGATGCGGCTCATGACGTCCGTCCTTCTGTGTCGAGGGCGCGCAAATGGTCGCGCAGCCCGGTGCCGTAGGCGGTCGGTGTGCCGTTGTAGTCGCTGATCAGGGCCGGGCCGGTGGAGCAGTCCCAGGTGTTCCAGGTCCAGCCGAGATAGGAGAGCCCGCGGTCGTCGAACCACTTCATGACGCGATCCACGAAGCCGTGTCCGCAGGTGTTCTCGCCGATCTCACCCGCCACGAGGGGGACGCGGGCGGCGATCGGTGCCAGCGTGGAATCCCAGCAGGACTCGTTCGCACAGGCGTTGAAGTTGTAGATGTGCCAGGCGGCGGCGAGGTTTCCGGCCGGATCGCTCGGCGCGTACCGGAGCCATTGGCTGAGGTCGTTGGCGTACGCGAGGCCGCCGGCCAGGACGAGATTGCGGGCACCGGTGGCCCGCACCGCGTCCAGCAGGTCCTGCATGCCGGCGACCTCGTAGCCGATGCCGGGGCAGTTGCCGCCGTCCCGCCAGCAGGTCCACGCTTGTGTCGTGGTCGCGGTGGCACGGTCCGGGTAGGGCTCGTTGAAGAGGTCGAAGACCACCCGGAGGTCGCCTTTGAAGGCGTTCGCCACCGAGGTCCAGAACGCGGGACTGTAGCGGGCGTTGGGCATCGGCTTCTGGCAGCTGGCATTGGTGTCCGAGCAGCCCGCGGAGTTGCCGGTGTACTGGCCCCAGCTCCAGTGGAGTTCGAGCACCGGCGTCATGCCGTGCGACTCGACGCGTGCCGCCAACTGCCGCACCGCGTCGATGTAGTTGGTGCCGCGGTAAGCGGGGTCGATGTTGTCCGTACCCAGCCAGCACTGTTCGTTGAGCGGTATGCGGACCGTGTTGGCCTGCCAATCCGCGATGGCCGCGATGGCCGCGTCGTCGACCGGACCGTCGAAGATGCCGCGGCCCTGGACGCACATGAACTCACCGCCGGAGCGATTGACTCCGAGCAGGCGGTGGGTGGCGCCGGTGGCATCGGTCAAACGGCCGCCGTCCACGTGGAGTTCGGGCGGAGCTTCGGCGGCAGCCCGTGGGCCGGGCTCCGCGGCGACGGGCGGCCCGGTGGTGCTTGCCGTTGCCGTGCTCGTCGTCGCGAGTACCGCTGTGACCAGGAGGGAGGAGAGCAGAAGGAACAGGCGAGGGGGGTGTCGCATGAGCGACTCCTTGCAGCTCGGATGCGGTGTGGGGCGCATGTGCCGACTGGTGGAATCGTTCCCACTGATGTTTCCGTTTCCGGAAGGTACCGCCAAGAGGCTTCAAGCAACAGAGGTCGCACAGCTTCTTTCTCAGATGGCTCGTTCGACACTTCAAACAAAGTGCAACCCTCTTGACCGCGGAACCCGCCGTGGCGATATTGGAATCGTTCCCAGTTGTGGTCGGCGCGGTTGCTCTGCCTGCATGCCTTCACTACTTGAGCTCTGCTGTGATGGCGTTCTCTTGATTGATTAACTGATTGCGCGCGCGGGCTCACGACCAGGACGAGGTCCTGGTCGGCCGGGCGCGCAGCCAGCGAGCCGTCCGCTCCTGCTGCCCTGCCTCGACCTGGAGGCCCGGGACCGGTCGCCCCGTGGAACGGCGAGCAGTGGAGGTTCCAAGGCACGGCTGAGCCGGCCTGATACGCAAAGTCCCGCCCATTGGTGATTGAAGGGCGGGCGGGACGTTCAAGAGGGGCGCCTGCGAATGCGGGGCGTCGAGAGGCGTCGAGAGGTGGCGGGTGTCGGCGGTGCGGCCGCCGTGGGGGGCCGGGGCGCTGGGGGAGCGGGTATGGCTGCGGTGGAGCGCGCGGCGCCGGCACGTGCGGGCGGCGGGCCGGTACCTGCGGGCTGTGGGATGTCCGGGCGGCAGTGCGGAGCCGGTGCTGCATGGGGCGCCCTGTAGGGCCTCCCATGCAGCACCGGCGGCGCCCTTGTCCGGACGGCATTCAGATGGCGTGCAGATGGAGTTCAGACGGCTCGCCACAGGGCTGGAGCCGTCGGGGGCTCCCAGCCGGGCTGCGCCGTGTGGGCCTGGAGGCACACATAGGCCCGGCCCGCGTGCGTCACCCGGTCCCCGGCCCGGTAGGCGGTGCCCGTGGCCCAAGCGCTGCCCGACGGTGGGGGGTTGGTGGGCGACGGGCCGGGGCCCTGCGGGACGTCCAGCACGAAATCGAAGGCCGCCTCACGGCCGCCGTTGCCGTTGCGCACGTTCATCAGCAGGCGGGCGTCGAAGAGCATGTCGGTGTTGTTGCGCGGTTCGTTCGGGAAGTACAGCTGCGTGGTGAGGACCGGGCGGCCGGGGGCCTGCACCTTGACGTGGAGGTGCCGGGTACGGCCGGGGTAGAGCCCCGGGACGATGGTGGTCAGCGTGAACGCACCGCGGGAATCGGTGTACTGGTGCCCGCGCAGTCGGAAGCCGGTGTTGTCGTAGTCGCCGTTGTCGTCCGCCTGCCAGAAGTCGAGCAGGGCGCCGGAGACCGGGAGGCAGGCGCCGCCGAAGACGTAGCCGCTCACGGTCAGCCGGGTACCGGGCATGCCGGGCTCCAGCAGATCGGTGCGCTGGGGAGAGTGGGGTTTGAAGTACGGGCCTTCCATCTGCTCGGGCGTGGGGTCGTCGCCGTCGTCGCATGCCGGAGTGAGGGGCGCGGCGGCGCCGGTGGGGCTGAGGGTGCGGGCCAGGGCCGGGCCGCCGATGAGGGCAACCGGTACCGCGGCGCCGGCCGCGAGCGCCGTACGTAAGAGGGTCTTGCGGCGCACGAGCCGGGGCGACTCGGTGGACGGGGACGGTCTCTCGTTGTCCATACCTGCTCCTTGAGTGGGACATGTGGAGGCACGTGGGGGCATGTGAGGGCATGTGGGGGCACGTGGGGCGTCGGATCGCTGACGAACCTAGGCGTGTGTCTGCGCCGTTGCGATGGACTGGTGGTGGCGTCTGTGGTGTTTTCGGAAGTCGCCGGGGCTGCTGCCGGTCTCCCGCCGGAAGAACCGGCAGAAGTAGGCGGGATCGGCGAATCCGAGGCGAGCGGCGACCTGCCGTACCGGCAGCTCGGTGTGGGCGAGCAGTTGCTGAGCCCGGTACACGCGGGCCGCGATCAGCAGCTGACCCGGGCTGCGGCCGGTGGCCGCACGCACCGCCTGGGTGAGGTGGCCGGGGGACACCCCGAGCCGGTCGGCGCACTCGCGTACCGACCAGGCCACCGCCTCCCGCCGGGCAGTCAGCCGGGTGAATGCCTCGGCCAGCGCACCGGACCGGGCGGGGGACCGGACCGGGCCGGCTGCCCCCGCCGGGCCGGTGATCTGCGACGTCCCGGCTGCCCCCGCCGGGCCGGTGATCTGCGACGTCCCGGCTGCCTCCACCGGGCCGGTGGCCTGCGTCGGCCCGGTGCCGCCACTGTGCTCCGGCAGCCGCGCAGCGCGTACGACGAGGACGTGCAGCAGGGCCCGTGACACGGTCTCGTGCCCGGCAGCGCGCTGCCGGTGCTCCGCGGCCAGGTCGGCCATGAGCCGGCCGATCCGTGCGTCGTCCTCGGCGTCCAGGGTGAACCAGCCGGCTCGTGCGAGCTGCCGCAGCACTTCCCGGTCGCCGGGGTGATCCACCAGAAAGTCCTCGGTGAACAGCGCGAGCGTCCCGTCGACGTCACGGTCGCCCTGCCAGTGGTGGATCTGCCCGGGCAGGATGACGGCCAGGTGTGGTGGTCGCACCGGCCACCGGGCGAAATCGATGACATGAGCGCCCGAACCCGCGGTGAGATGAATGATCTCGTAGAAGGTGTGGCGGTGCGGGTGGTCGGTCCACGACAGCGGGCCCATCTCTTCGAAGGAGCCCGCGGCGAACGGAGCTGCGTCAGGTTCGGGTAACTCCAGTCGGTGCAGAGGTGGTTCTCCCGCCGGCGGGGCGATGCAGGGCGTGCCTCGCAGGACAGTGGTGCTGCGCATCACTTCTCCTCGGAGCAGGTACAGACCAATAGCTTTCGGTGGGTCACGTTCCCGGAGTGGTACGACTGTGAACGCCACCTCCGGGCTCCCTGGCCCGCATCCGGGCCGCCCATTGGTCCGTACCTGTCTCTTGCCCTCCTTCTCCCATGCGCCGCAATATCCCCCCATGGAGCTGGAATTGCGACATCTGAGAACCATCCGAACGATCGCGGAGGAAGGCAGTCTCACCAGGGCGGCCACGGTGCTCGGTCTCGCGCAGCCCGCACTGAGCGCACAACTCAGACGGATCGAGGCTGCGCTGGGCGGCGCGCTGTTCGAGCGGGGACGGCGCGGCGTGCGGGTCACCGCACTGGGGGAACTGGTGCTGGAGCGCACCCGGATCGTGCTGCCGGCAGTGAGTGAACTGCAGCAGGAAGCCGTCAGGTTCGCCCGCTCCTGGCGCGGACCGGAGCGGCTTCGGCTCGGCGGCACGCACGGTCCGCTCCTCGGCGCGCTGCTGGACCGGCTGACGCAGGCCGTGCCCGACGCGATCGTGACCACGTACGTGTCGTGGTCCGAGCGGGAGCTGGCCGTGCTGCTGGCCGAAGGCGGGTTGGACTTCGCGCTGGCCGGCACCTGCGGATCCACCGCTCCGCCCGACGCCACGCGGCTGGCCTGGCGGGAGATCGCGGTGGACCCTGTGTTCGTGATGCTGCCCGACAGCCACCCACTCGCCTCGTGCGCCGAAGTCCGGCTGTCCGCACTGGCCGATGAGGAATGGGCCTGCGTGCCCGGCGACGGCTGCTTCGCGGACTGCTTCACCGCGGCCTGCGCCCGGGCCGGATTCAGCCCCCGGCGCATGTACGAGACGGATACCGCGTCCTGCGTGCACCTGGTACAGGTCGGGCGGGCGGTGGGACTGTGCCGCGCCTCGTTCCCGACGACACCCGGCATCATCACCCGGCCGCTCGCCGGCACTCCACTGCTGTGGCGGCACGTGCTCGGCTGGCACCCCACCCTCCAGCAGCCGGACCGCACGGCCACCGTGCTGGCCGAGGCGCGCGGCGCGCACGCCAGGACGGCGGAAGGCAGCGACAGCTACCGTCCCTGGCTGGCGGCACACGGTGAACACACGGCTCAGAGCCTCGGGCCGAGCTGACCGCGCCCTCGCGGCAAGCGCGTTCCATAACACCGGGGCAGGGGGTCGGCTGACACCTTACGCAGTCCGATCGGCCTTCCTTACGGTATCGGCACCTCACCCACCCCACCGAAACCCGAGGAGAGTCCCATGCTCCAAAGACCTGCCGCAGCCGCCTGTGCCGCATTGGCGGCCGCGGGCACGCTGCTCGTGGCCGGGCTCAGCGGCTCGGCGAACGCCAATGGCCGTGCGGCTGCCCCGGACACGCTCACCGCCGCGCAGACTCTGCGCACCGCCGACGCTCCGGCCGCCCTGCTGGACGCGATGGAGCGGGACCTGGAACTGGACCGGCAGCAGGCAGCACACCGGCTGGTGAACGAGGCGGAAGCAGGGGCCACGGCGGGTCGGCTGCGCGCGGACCTGGGCGCGGACTTCGCCGGCGCCTGGGTGCGGGGCGCCGAGTCCGGCACGCTCACGGTGGCGACGACCGACGCACGCGACGTACCGGCGATACGGGCCCGCGGGGCGCGGGCGGCCGTCGTGCACCATTCGCTGGCCTCGCTGGACGCGGCCAAGGCCCGGCTGGACCGCGCCGCGGCCCGGCACGCGACCACCGACACCCCGGTCTGGTACGTCGACGTCCGGTCCAACTCCCTGGTGATACAGGCGGTGCGCCCGGCGGCCGTACGTCCCCTGCTCGCGGCGGCCGGAGTCGACCCGGCTCTCGTACGATCGATGAAGTCCGCCGAGCGCCCCCGGCCCCTGTACGACCTGCGCGGCGGCGACGCCTACTACATCGGCAGCGGCAGCCGGTGCTCGATCGGCTTCCCCGTCACCCGCAGCTCCCAGCAAGCATTCGTCACGGCAGGCCACTGCGGCCGGTCCGGCAACACCACCACCGGTTCCAACAGGGTGGCCCAGGGCACCTTCCAGGCGTCGGTCTTCCCGGGCAACGACATGGCGTGGGTGGCCACGAATACCAACTGGACGGCGACCCCGTACGTCAACGGTTCCAGCGCACAGGTCGCCGGGTCCACGCAGGCCGTGATGGGCGCCTCGGTGTGCCGCTCCGGCTCGACCACCGGTTGGCACTGCGGCACGGTCCAGCAGCTGAACACGAGCGTGACCTACCAGGAGGGCACCGTCAGCGGCGTCACCCGCACCTCGGTGTGCGCCGAACCCGGTGACTCGGGCGGCTCGTTCATCTCCGGCAGCCAGGCGCAGGGCGTCACCTCGGGCGGTTCGGGCAACTGCACGAGCGGCGGGACGACTTACTTCCAGCCCGTCAACCCGATCCTGCAGACCTACGGCCTCACCCTGACGACGAGCGGCAGCGGACCCGGCGACCCGGGTGACCCGGGTGACCCTGGAGACCCGAGCGGCACCTGGTCGGCGGGCACGGTCTACAGCGCCGGCGACACGGTGACCTACGGCGGCGTCACCTACCGCTGCCTCCAGGACCACCAGGCCCAGCCCGGCTGGCAGCCCCCGGCCGTACCGGCCCTGTGGCAGCGCCTCTGATCGCAGGGCCTCCGCAACAGGGGTGGACCGACACCTCACTGGCCGTTCGTGGCGCCAGCGCACCGCGCGGGCCTCGGTCTCTGCGGGAGCTCAGGCGGCCCGGGCGTTTCGAGAGGTCATCGTGCAGCGGGCTCGTAGCACCAACACCAACGAGGGAAGGCGGGCTTGGTGGTGGCGGTCGCAGCGGGGCTCAGGGCAATTGCCCTGATCGGTGTGGTAGCGGCGGTGGGTGGTGGATGCGGCCGACGGGCGGGACGGTCACCTTGTGTTTCCGACCAGGGGTCCGTAGGCCGCCGTGCTACTTCTTGTGCGTGACCGCTGCCTGCGCGTTCACGATGCCGAGCCCCAGTTCGGACAGGTGATCGGGGTTGCGTGCAGTCTCCTTGATATCGGCGATGATCTGGTCGGGGGTGCGGCCCTGCTGGTGCAGGAGGGCCGCCACGGCGGAGACGTAGGGCGTGGCCATGGACGTGCCGTCCAGCTTGCCGTACCCGGAGGTGTTGTCCCGCGTCAGCGGCGTGGTGTACGTGGGCAGGGTGGACAGGATGCCCACGCCGGGAGCGGTGACGGCTCCCTGGGCGCCGAAGTTGGAGAAGCTCGCCGGCTTGCCGTGCTGATCGCTGGCGCCGACGACGAGTACGGGGGTGGTCAGCCGGTACGGCTGCGTCTCGGCTCCCTCGTTGCCCGCCGCAGCCACCACCACCGCCCCTTCGTCGTGGGCGGTGGTGATGGCGCGGTTGAGGGTTCCGCCGCGCAGCAGTTTCGACATGAGCCCGGACTCGCCGAGCGAGAGGTTGACGACATCGGCGCCGTGCTCCGCCGCCCACACGATGCCGTGGGTGATGTCCTCCTTGGCCCCGGAACCGGCGGCGGTCAGGACCCGCACCGGCATGATCTTGGCACCGGGTGCTCCTCCTGCGATGCCCACGCCGTTGTCGGTGGCTGCGGCAGCGATGCCGGCGACATGGGTGCCGTGACCGTTGTGGTCCATCGGGTCGCTGTCACCGTCGACCACATCGGTGCCACGCACCAGCCGGCTCTTGAGGTCCGGGTGGTCGAGGTCGACACCGGTGTCCACCACGGCGATCACCGTGTCGTCTCCTCGCGCTGTCTGCCACGCCTCCGGCAGTTTCAGTGCGTCCAGCGCCCACTGCTGTCCGCGTTCGGGGTCGGGCTCGTGGTCGTCACCGCAGCCCGCGACCAGGACAGTGGCGAGAGCGACGCAGGTCAGTATGGCGGTGGGACGGGACAACGATCCGTTCATGGACACCTCCGGCCCGCGCGGAGCACCGGTACGTGACACAAGGACTGCGCTGTGCGAAACGACGCGCCCCCGCAAGAACGTGGCACGTTCCCCGGTCAGACTCCGTGGAGGGCGGCGACGAGGTCGTCTCGGGCTCCTTGGCGAGCGAGGTGCGCAACACCGTGAGGTGGTAGCGGCGCAGCGCTTCTCGCACTCGGCCCGATTGCTGCACGTGCACCTTGCCGTTCTGCGTCCGCCAGGCCAGGGCGGCGTCCTCCAGGTCGAGCAGCTCCTCACGCGAGAGCTGGTCGCTGTCGCTGAGCCACATCACGGCTTCGCTGGACGGAACATCCGCCACGGGCCAACTACTCGTCCTGGGCCTGTTGGTCGTACAGAAGCACGCCGGCGGTGGCCTCGCCTCCTCGATGGCCTGCCTCTCGGACGTTGCTTCCGGACCGAGGACGACTGCCAACAGCTGTAGGGGCCCGGTTCCGGTCATCGTGCCGCCTCCCCTGTAGGCCCTGCACATCATTCAGCAACGGATTGGACGGGACGGCAACCCCGTCGGAACCACATAGAGGCGCGAGCAGTGGCAGCGTGAAGCGACTCGGTCGATGTCTGGCAGAGACGAGGGCACGTTCCTGACGCAATCGACGCGCCTGGGTTCCGCGTACTGCGTGCCTCATGAACCCATCAGAACTACGCGACAAGCGATGCCATGAGGCTCCCAGCCGGTGTCGTATCGAGTAGCGGCCTAAGCCGGCACATTGCACGTTGGCCCTGGCCGGTGGGGCCTGGTGACCTGCGTGATTCGACGGACGGAGGTATCGATGGTCGAGCATGTCGGTGCAGCCCGGACTACGTACGCCACGTGCCGTGCACATGGCTGGGCCGACACACTGATATCGCCGAAGGGCTCTGCGTGCGGCGGTGTCGTCGCCGTCGGCAGCGACTCCTATTGCCCATGGCTGGGGCTGTGCGTCACTTCGGCGGCCTTGGCACGGGTACGAGGCGCCCCTAACATTCCCGGCGCGTGCTTGGTCGCCGTAGCTGCAAGTGCCGGAACGGCTGCAAACGCCTTCGAGGTCGGAGCCGTCGCTCTCGCGCGAAGCAGGCAAGGCATGGCCGGGGAGCGCCGCGAAACCGGCGGCGTCCGGAGTCCTGCGGTGAGGGGGAGTACGAATGACCTGTGTGGCGCAGGCGCAACATGCCGATACGGGTTACGAGGCGGGCGGGCGGTGGCGGTTGTGGAGCCCGTATCCCGGTGAACGGCGGTGGGGCACGGTCCGGGAGAGTCGCAGCGAGCCGGCAGACGGGTGGTTCCCCTTCCCGCGCAAGCGTGCACTGATGCGCGCCTACTGCCGGGGGAAGGACGGCCTCAGTGGCTTCTATGACGCCACAGGGGCTTTCACCCAAATCGCCGTTGCGATGGCCAGGCTCCCCGGCACGATGCCGTGGCGCGAACCGGTCCGTTCACAGACGCGGTCGATCCGCATCGTGGACGGTCATTGGTATCAGCGCTCCAGTGAGGAGCCCACCGGTACAGGACGTCTCGTCGGTCTGGAAGCCCGGCGGGAGTCTCTCTTCGCGGCCGAGCCGTACCGTGGGTGAACGCCGGTCGGCCGAAGGGCCGGGCGGCGTCCGGGCCGCTGCGGGCCCTGCAGCGGCCCGGACGATGCTCGCCGTTCTCGTGACCCAGCAGCTGCTCATGGCGTACGACTCGACCGCCATGAATGTCGCGGTCTCCGACATCGTCACCGACCTCGGCACCACGCTGACCGGGGTGCAGTCCGCGATCTCGCTCTACGCACTGGTCATGGCCGCGCTGATGATCACCGGTAGCAAACTCGGCAGCCGGGTCGGACACGTGCGCGTGTTCACGCTGGGGGCCGCTGTCTATGGATGCGGCGCCCTGGTCACCGCGCTGAGCCCCGGCCTGCCGGTCATGCTCCTCGGCTGGTCGTTGCTCGAAGGCGTTGGCGCGGTGCTGATCTTCCCGGCGATCCTGTCCATCGCCACCCTGGCCTTCACGGGCGCTCGACGTACGCGCGCGCTCGCCCTCGTCGGCGCGGCGGCAGGAGTGGGCGCCGCGCTCGGACCCCTCCTCGGCGGTCTGATCACGCGCTACCTGTCCTGGCGGGTCTCCTTCCTCATGGAAGCCGCTGTGACCGCGGCGGTCGTTGTCCTCCTCGTCCGGCACCGGCGCCGGGTGCCTCGCCCGGAGGCCGCCCGGCAGCCGTCGTTCGACGTCCTGGGCGCCGTCCTGTCGGCTCTGGGCTTCGGGCTGATTGTGCTGGGCACTCTGCTGGCCAGTCGCTACGGGCTGCTGATCACCCGTTCGGACGTCGTCCTGTTCGGCCGGACCGTACTGGGTGAAGGTGCGGTCTCGCCCACGGTGCTGCTCGCACTGTGCGGTGTCGTGATGCTGGCGCTCTTCGCTTGGTGGGAACACCACCGCGCATGCACAGGACGCGATCCACTCGTCCGTCCCGTAGTGCTGCGCGACCGCACCACACGCGTGGGGTCGCTCTCCCTGGGGCTGCAATATCTCGTCTTGGCAGGGGTGTTCTTCCTGGTGCCGGTGTTCGTACAGACCACACTGGCCTACGACGCCCTGGAAAGTGGAGTGACGCTGCTCCCCGCGACGGTGTTGCTGGTCGTTGGCGCGGCGGTCGGCACTCGTGCCGTCGGCCGGGGACGCGCGACCCGCAGGCCGCTCATCATCCTCGGGTTCCTGCTCATCGCCGCCGGTACGGCACTCATCGCCTTCGTCTTCGGGCCGGACGCCTCCGGCCTGCGGATCGCTCCTGGGCTCGCCATGGCAGGCCTCGGGCTCGGCCTGTGCACTCTGCTGGCGGACCTGGTCCAGTCCTCGGCCGCCGAGGACCGGGTCAGCGATGTCGCGGGCCTCTCCCGCAGTTTCTCCTACCTGGGCCAGTCGCTGGGGATCGCGCTGGCCGGCGCCCTGATGATCGGCGTCCTGCTCGGTACGGCGCTGGACTCGGTGCGCACCAGCACCGTCCTTACCGGTGGCCAGAAGGCCACTGCGGAACACACGTTGGAGCACGGCGTCCAGGCGACCGCGGTGAGCGACGAGCAGCTCCGGACGGCGCTGGACAGGCAAGGCGTCAGCGGGCCGCCCGCCGACGAACTGGTACGCATCAACACCCTGGCTCGCGAGGACGGCCTGACCGCCGCCATGGTGGCCATGGGCCTCTTCGCGCTGGCCGGCGCCGGGCTGGCCGCACGGCTTCCCAGAGAGCCTCGGAATGCGGCGTTGCCGCTTTCCCGGCGGCGTTCGTAGCCGCAGGACACTCTCGCCGGTTTCGCGGCGTAGTCACCGCACCGACCAGCCGCGATACGGCGGCCGCCACCGTTGCGCACGGGTTGCGCCGGCGGCCGCAACTCCCTGCAACTCTTGTCGGTTCTCGCCACAGCCAGCAGATTGGCCACACCGAGGTCATCCGCACGTAGCACCGCGATAACGCCGCCGACACACGAGAGCTGCGCACCGCGTCGGGCGCACCCTTCCCGCGCACTCCCCGTCGTACCGCTCACCGTACGCCCCGTTCGCCGTACCTCGCCGTACGCCCCCACCACGTACCGAAGTACCGCCGTACCCGACATCCCGAACTCTCAGCCGAGGAGATCCGCATGACTGAGACATTCACCAGCCGGCCGGCCGCCGGGCTGGACGACAAGTCCCTGCTCAGGGCGTACCGGACGATGCGGACGATCCGCGACTTCGAAGAGCGGCTGCACGACGAGTTCGCGACCGGTGAGATCCCCGGCTTCGTCCACCTGTACGCGGGCGAAGAGGCGTCCGCCACCGGAGTGTGTTCGAACCTCGACGACGACCGGGACTCCATCTCCAGCACCCACCGCGGGCACGGCCACTGCATCGCCAAGGGCGTGGACGTGAAGGAGATGATGGCCGAGATCTACGGACGTACCACAGGGTCCTGTCACGGCAAGGGCGGCTCCATGCACATCGCCGACCTGAGCAAGGGCATGCTCGGCGCGAACGGCATCGTCGGTGGCGGGCCGCCGCTGATCTGCGGCACTGCGCTCGCTGCCAAGCTGCGCGGCGACGGCGGCGTGGGCGTCGCCTTCTTCGGCGACGGCGGCAGCAACCAGGGAACGACGCTGGAGTCGCTGAACCTGGCGTCGGTGTGGAACCTGCCGGCCGTCTTCGTCGCGGAGAACAACGGTTATGCGGAGGCCACCTCGGCCGCGTGGTCCGTGGGCGGAGGCGACATCGCCAACCGCGCCGCGGCCTTCGGCATGCCTGGCGTGATCGTCGACGGCTTCGACTTCTTCGCCGTGCACGAGGCGGCGGCCCAGGCCGTGGAACGGGCCAGGAACGGCGGGGGCCCGACCCTCATCGAGGTCAAACTCACGCGGTACTACGGCCACTTCGAGGGTGATCAGCAGACCTACCGGTCCACGGAGGTGGCAGAGGCCAGGGAAAAGCTGGACTGCCTCAAGCGGTTCCGCCGCACAGTGACCGGGTCGGGGCAGCTGACCGACGGGCAGCTGGACCAGGTGGACGCCGAGGTCGCCCGGCTGATCGACGAGGCGGTGGAGGAGGCCAAGGCAGCGCCGCAGCCGACCCGTGCCGACCTCGACACCGATGTGTACATCTCGTACTGACCGCTCCAGCACCGACATACCCAGGGAGGCAGAACCGTGGCACGCACGATCAGTTATCGCGAGGCGCTCAACGAGGCGCTGATGCAGGAGATGGAGCGGGACGCATCGGTCATCGTGATGGGCGAGGACAATGCGGGCGGGGCGGGCGCGCCCGGCGAGCCGGATGCCTGGGGCGGCGTCCTGGGCGTGACGAAGGGCCTGTACGGCAAGTTCCCGGGGCGGGTGCTGGACACGCCGATCTCGGAGTCCGCGTTCGTGGGCGCGGCGGTCGGCGCCGCGACCCGTGGCTTCCGTCCGGTTGCCGAGCTGATGTTCATCGACTTCATGGGCGTCTGTTTCGATCAGATCTTCAACCAGGCCGCGAAGTTCCGGTACATGTTCGGCGGCAAGGCGGTCACCCCGGTCGTCATCCGCGCCATGTACGGGGCCGGACTGCGAGCCGCGGCCCAGCACTCACAAGCCCTGTACCCGCTGTTCACCAACATCCCGGGGCTCAAGGTCGTCATCCCCTCGTCCCCGTACGAGGCCAAGGGCCTGATGATCCAATCGATCCGGGACGACGACCCGGTGATCTTCTGCGAGCACAAGGCGATGTACGACACCACCGGTGAGGTGCCGGCCGAGAGCTACACGATCCCCTTCGGCGAGGCCAATGTGGTGCGCGAGGGCGACGATGTGACGATTGTTGCCTTCGGGCGGATGGTGTCCGTCGCCGCACAGGCCGCCGACGAACTGGCGAAGTCCGGGGTGGGCTGCGAGGTCATCGACCCGCGGACGACCAGCCCGCTGGACGCGGACACGATCATCGAGAGCGTGGCGAACACCGGGCGTCTCGTGGTCGTGGACGAGTCCACGCCGCGCTGCTCCATGGCCTCCGACGTCTCCTCGCTGGTCGCCAAGGAGGCGTTCGGTTCGTTGCGCGCGCCGATCGAGATGGTGACCGCGCCGCACACGCCGGTGCCGTTCAGCCCCGTACTGGAGGATCTGTACGTGCCGGACGCGCAGCGGGTCGTCAACGCGGTCAAGACCGTCACCGGCTGGGAGCGTTGATCATGCCTGACGAGCGTACGACCGAGGAGCGCATCGGCCGCGTGACGATGCCCAAGTGGGGCCTGTCGATGAAGACCGGCAAGATCATGGAATGGGTTGTCGAGGTCGGTGACGAGGTCGAGAGGGGCGACGACCTCGCCGAGATCGACACCGACAAGATCGCCGGCACGCTGGAGAGCGACCACGAGGGCGTCCTGCGGCGCGTCCTCGTCGAGGCGGGCTCGGATGCGCCGGTCGGCTGCACCATCGCGGTCGTGGCCCCCGAGGACGTGCCGGACTCCGAGATCGACGCGGTCGTCAAGGAGGCCGAGGAGCAGCTGGCACGTGGAGTCGCCGAGGGCGAGGAAGGGCCGCGGCAGCAGACCGTGGAGGTGGCGGGCCGCACCATCTCGTACACGACCCTGGGTGAGGGCTCCGGCGACGGTGACGGCGACGGCGAGGACGAGGCGATCGTCCTGGTCCACGGCTACGGCGGCGACAAGAACTCCTGGCTGTTCGTGCAGGAACCGCTGTCCGAGGGCCGTACGGTGCACGCGCTGGACCTGCCGGGGCACGGCGACTCGGCCAAGGACGTCGGCGACGGCAGCCTGGCCACCCTCGCGGACACCGTGACCGGCTTCCTGGACGCGCTGGGCGTGCAGCGGGCCCATCTGGTCGGCCACTCCATGGGCGGCGCGGTCGTCACTGCCGCCGCGGCCGCCGCACCCGAACGCGTACGATCGCTGACCCTGGTCTCGCCCGCCGGGTACGGCCCGGAGATCGACGCCTCCTACCTGCGCGGCTTCGCCTCCGCCGCATCCCGGCGCGAGCTCAAGCCGCACCTGCTGAAGCTGTTCGCCGACCCGGGCCTGGTCAACCGGCAGCTCGTGGACGACTTGCTGAAGTACAAGCGCCTGGACGGAGTGGACGGTGCGCTGCGGACACTGCTCGGCACGCTCCTGGACGGCGACGAGCCGGCGCTGGACGTGGCACCGCTGCTCGCGCGGACGACCGTCCCCACGGTCGTGGTCTGGGGACGCGCTGACCAGGTGATCCCGGTGTCCAACGCCGAGTCGTCCGACGCCCTCAAGCAGCACGCGACCGTCCATGTGGTCGACGAGGCGGGGCACATGGCCCAGATGGAAACCCCGGCGGCCGTGGTCTCGGCCGTACAGGAAGCCGTACAGAAGGCCGGCGAACAGGCCGCCGGCCGCGCCTGAACCGCCGCCGGCGCGGAGCGCGCAGAAGATCGCGCCCGCACCGCTCCGCGCCGGCGGCCACCAACGGCCCGCCCCGCCGTGCGGCGGGCCCACCGCACACACTCCGACAACCAGGAACGGGATCATGCGCGCTGCTCTGTACCGAGGCCGTGGCAAGGTCGAGATCACCGATGTGCCGGAGCCGGACTGCCCGCCCGGACACGTCAAACTGCGGGTCGCGCACAACGGGATCTGCGGCACGGATCTCCACGAGTACTACGCCGGACCGATCTTCTTCCCCACCGAGCCGCATCCGCTCACCGGTGCCACGCTGCCGCTGGTCATGGGGCACGAGTTCGCCGGCACGGTGGTCGAGGCGGGCGAGGGCGTCCGCAACGCCGCGCCCGGCGACCGGGTCACGGCCGAGCCGCTGTACGTGTGCGGCAGCTGCGCGCCGTGCCGCGCGGGGCGCTACAACGTCTGCCGGCAGATCGGCTTCCACGGGCTGATGGCGCACGGCGGCATGGCGGAGTACACCGTCGTACCGGAGCGCATGCTGCACCCGTTGCCGGACGAGGTGAGCTGGGAGCTGGGCGCGATGGTCGAGCCGATGGCGGTCGCGTACCACGCGGCCCGCCTGGGGGAGGTCGGCCCCGGCGACCACGCGGTGATCTTCGGCGCCGGCCCGATCGGTATCGGGGTGTGGTTCGCGCTGCGCGGCGAGGGCGTCGAGGACATCACCGTCGTCGAGCCGTCCGCCGAGCGCCGGGCCGCCATCGCAGCGCTCGGCGCGGCGGATGTGATCGATCCGCGGGAGACCGACCCGGCGCGGCACGTCATGCGGCGGACGAAGGGCGCGGGGGCCGCGGCGGCCTACGACGCGGCGGGCGTGGCGGCCGCGGTGGACTCGGCGCTCGGCTGCCTGGGCGCCCACCGGCCGCTGGTGTCGGTCGCGGTGTACGAGCGCCCGCTCACCACCGACCTGCTCAAACTCGTCCTTTCCGAGACCCGGATCCAGGGCTCGCTCTGCTACACCGCGCAGGACTACCGCCGGGTGATCGACCTGATGGCCGCGGGCCACTACGACACCGCGGGATGGGTCAGCCACATCCCGCTGGACGCGCTGTACGAGGAGGGATTCGCAGCCCTGCACGCCGGGGCCAAGATGAAGGTCCTCGTCGACCTGTGATCAACGTTCCCGTCGACCCGTGAGGTGGTAACGCCGTGCCTACCGAGCCCCTGACGCTCTCCCGGCCGCACCAGGCGCTCCGTCTGCTCCGTGGCGAGGGATTTACCCCACCGCACCCGCGGCGCACCATGGAAGGGGCCGGTGGCCCCGCCGGCCGCCGTACCGGCCAGGGACGACTGGAGAAACGCGTGCGGAACGTGCATCTCGACCCGGCGATACCGCCCGGAGGCACCGACCCCAGGCAGTACGCCCGCATGCTCACCCGCGCCCACGAGGCCGTCCTCAGCGGCGAGCGGCCGTCCACCCCACCACGCCCGGTGATCATGCAGTCCTGGGAGCGCGTGGCCGGCAGGGGCGTGGACCCGGACCACGGCGGGGACGTCGGGCCCCTCAGCGCCGAGGAGGTGGAGCGACAACGCCGCGCCTGCGGTTTGAGCGACGCGCTGGAAACCCTCCGCGACGGCCTGCTCTCCGTCGCGGACGCGGCCCGGCACATCCTCGTGGTCGCCGACAGCGAGGGCCGGGTGCTGTGGCGCGGCGGCAGCAAGGCCGTGCTGGCCAGGGCCTACGACCTCGGCTTCGTCGAGGGCGCATGCTGGTCGGAGGAGGCCGTCGGGACGAACGCCATCGGTACCGCTCTGGTGGCCCGCCGCCCGGTGCAGATCCACTCCGCCGAGCACTTCGTCCGTACGCACCATGCCTGGACCTGTGCGGCGGCCCCGATCCGGGACCCCAAGGACGGCCGGCTGCTGGGTGTGGTCGATGTGAGCGGGCCCGCCACCACGGTGCACCCCAGCACCCTCGCCCTGGTCGACGCGGTCGGGAAGCTGGCCGAGGCACAGTTGCGCACCGCCCACGTGCGCGAGCTGGAGCGGCTGCGAGCGGTCGCTGCGCCGCTGCTCGCCCGGATCACCGGGCGCGCGGTGGTCACCGACCGGCACGGCTGGGTGGCCGCCGTATCCGGACTCGCGCCGTTGGACCGGCTGCTGCTGCCCAGCCGGGTGTGCGACGCGCAGGTCTGGCTCCCCGCGCTGGGCCGGTGCACGGCCGAGCCGCTGCCGGGGGGCTGGCTGCTGCGGGTGATCGAGGAGGAGGCCGCGGCGCCGTTGCGGGCCGTGCTGGATGTCCGGCACCCGCGTCAGGCGGTGCTCACCGTAGAGGGCCCCAGCGGCAAGTGGAGCCACGATCTCAGCCCGCGCCACGCCGAACTGCTGCTCGTCCTGGCCGCGCACCCGGGGGGCCGCTCGGCCGCCGACCTCGCCGAGGACCTGTTCGGCGAGCGGAACCGCACGGTGACCGTGCGGGCCGAGGTCTCCCGGTTGCGCCGCCGGCTGGCCGGGCTGCTCCAGCACCTCCCGTACCGCTTCGCCGACGGCGTGGCCGTCGACGTCCTGCGTCCTGCGGATCCGGGCGCGCTGCTGCCGCACTCGACGGCGCCGGGCGTGTGCCGACTGCGCGCGATGCCGCAGCCGCCGTCGCACTCCACGCACGACCGGGGCTGACGCGCGCCCTTCGGCACCGCCCGGTCACCGGCCTCGCCGGCCCCGCAACCGTCCCTCAAGACCGTCCCTCAAGACCGTCCCTCAAGGCTGCCTTCATCGAGGCTGCCGCTCTCCCAAGGACCCGCCATGACCGTCGCACCGGAAGGGCGCAGACTGCTGCGGATCGAGTCCCGCAACAGCCGTGTGCCCATCGAAGACAAACCGTCCTGGATCCGGGCCAGGGCACGCCAGGGCCCGCAGTACACCGCACTCCAGGACCTGGTCGTCCGCGAGAACCTGCACACGGTCTGCCAGGAGGCTGCCTGCCCCAACATCTTCGAGTGCTGGGAGGACCGCGAGGCGACCTTCCTCATCGGCGGCGACCAGTGCACCCGGCGCTGCGACTTCTGTCAGATCGACACCGGCAAGCCGCAGGCGCTGGACCGCGACGAGCCGCGCCGAGTGGCCGAGAGCGTGCGCGCCATGGGGCTGCGCTACGCCACGGTCACCGGAGTGGCCAGGGACGATCTCGCCGACGGCGGCGCGTGGCTGTACGCCGAGACGGTCCGGCAGATCCACGCGCACAGTCCCGGTACGGCGGTGGAGATCCTCATTCCCGATTTCCATGCCCGCCCTGACCGCCTCAACGAGGTTTTCTCCGCCCGGCCGGAAGTCCTGGCCCACAACCTGGAGACCGTCCCCCGCCTCTTCAAGCGCGTCCGCCCCGGCTTCCGCTACGAGCGGTCCCTCGCCGTCCTGACGGCCGCCCGCGCGGCCGGACTGGTCGCCAAGTCCAACCTCATCCTGGGCATGGGGGAGGAGCCGGGGGAAGTCGCGCCGGCGCTGCGTGACCTGTACTCGGCGGGGTGCGAACTGGTCACGATCACCCAGTACCTCCGGCCCTCCCCGCGTCACCTCCCCGTCCAACGCTGGGTGAAGCCCGCGGAGTTCGTCCACCACCGCGAAACGGCCGAAGCGATCGGCTTCGCCGGGGTCATGTCCGGCCCGCTGGTCCGCTCCTCCTACCGCGCCGGACGCCTGCACGCCCGGGCGGTCGCCTTCCGCACGCACACCGAGCACCGAGTGGAGTCCTCGTGAACGGCACCGACCTCGTCATCCTCGGCGGCGGACCGGGCGGCTATGCCTGCGCCTTCCGCGCCGCCCAACTCGGCCTCTCCGTCGTCCTCGTGGAGCGGGACAAGCTCGGCGGGACCTGTCTGCACCGCGGCTGCATCCCGACCAAGGCGCTGCTGCACACCGCCGAGGTCGCCGACACCGCGCGCGAGGGCGTCCGGATAGGAGTGAAGTCCTCGCTCGCCGGCATCGACCTCGGGGCCGTGGGCGCCTACAAGGATTCGGTGGTGGACCGCCTCCGCCAGGGCCTGCGGAGCCTGGCCGACGCCCACCGCATCACCTTCGTCAAGGGCACCGGCGCGCTGGTCGCCCCCGGTACGGTCGAGGTCGACGGGCGCCGCTGTGCCGGCCGTCATGTCGTCCTGGCCACCGGTTCGTACGCCAGGTCCCTGCCGGGCGTGGACCCCGGCGGCCCGGTCGTCACCAGCGACCAGGCCCTCGCCCTCACCTCCGTACCGGATCGTGTCATCGTCCTGGGCGGCGGCGTCATCGGCGTCGAATTCACCAGCCTCTGGCGCTCGTTCGGCGCGGAGGTCACGATCGTCGAGGCCCTCCCCGGCCTGCTGGCCACCGAGGACACCTACGCCGCCAAGCAGCTCGCCCGGGCCTTCCGCCGCCGCGGCATCAAGGTGAAGACGAAGGCACGAGTCGCCACGGTGGACCGGACGGCACCCGACGGCGTATCGGTCACCCTCGAATCCGGCGACGTCCTCTCCGCCGACCTCCTCCTGATCGCCGTCGGCCGCGCCCCGAACACGGTGGGGCACGGGTACGAGGAGAGCGGCGTGGCCCTGGACCGCGGCTTCGTGGTCACCGACGACCGCCTCCGCACCAGCCTCCCGGGCGTCCGTGCCGTCGGCGACCTCGTCAGCGGCCCCCAACTCGCCCACCGTGGCTTCCAGCACGGCATCTTCGTCGCCGAGGACATCGCCGGTCTCGACCCGAGCCCCGTCCAGGACACGGCGATCCCTCGCGTCACCTACTGCACCCCGGAGGTGGCCTCGATCGGCCTGACCGAACACGCGGCCACCGACGCGTACGGCACGGTCGAGACCGTCACCTACGACCTGGCCGGCAACGGCAGATCCCAGATCCTCGGCGCCTCCGGCGGCATCAAGCTGATCAGGGCCCCGCACGGCGCGATCGTCGGCGTGACCATGGTGGGTGACCGCGTCGGCGAACTGATCGGCGAGGCCCAGGTCATCCTCGGCACCGGCGCGACCGCCAAGGACCTGGCGTCCCTCGTTCACGCCCACCCCACCCAGAACGAAGCCCTGGGCGAGGCCCTGCTGGCCATGGCGGGCAAGCCGCTGCACGCCCACGCCTGAAAGCGGGCGCGCTCAGCCCGTCAGGCCGGATGGACACCCCCGGCGCAGCACTGCCAGCTCGCTTCTGATGCCAACGGCATCATGCACGTGACCGCGAAGGACCTGGGCACGGGCAGGGAGCAGAAGATGACCGTCACCGGCGGCTCCGCACTGCCCTAAGGGCGACATCGACCGCATGGTCCGCGAGGCCGAGCAGTACGCCGAGGAGGACCGTCGGCGGCGCGAGGCGGCGGAAACCCGCAACCGGGGCGAACAGCTTCTCCACACCACCGAAAAGCTGATCAAGGACAACGCCGAGCACATTCCGGCGAAGGCGAAGTCCGAGACAAGGCGGCCCTGGGCGACTTGAAGGAGACGCTGAAGGGCGAGGACACCGCCGCAATCCGGCAGGCGATCGACCGCACGGAACAGGCCGCACAGAAGATCGGCACGGCCCTGTACGAGAAGTCGCGGACCGAACAGGCGACCGGCGCGGCCGGGGCATCGGCGGGGGCGGCACCGGCGCCGGGGCCGAGGACGACGTGGTGGACGCAGAGATCGTCGACGACGACAAGCCGGAGGCCGGCCGGCGATGACGGCGAGTGGGCCGCAGGGCACCGAACTGGCACGGCTGCGGCGCCTGGTGCGAGAGCGGACCGCCGACCTGCAGCGGGTGAAGGCCGAGTACGACAATTACCGTAAGCGGGTCCGGCGGGACCGCCTGGCCGTGCGGGAGATCGCAGCGGCCAACGTCGCGGACGCTGCTGCCGGTCGTGGCCGCCGTGGACCGGGCATGCACGCACGAGCCGCTGACCCCGGGCCTGAAGGACATCGCCGACAGCCTGCGGAAACCCCTCGGAACGCTCGGCGTCACCTCGCTGGGCGAGGTGGGCGATGCGTTCGACCCTGCCTGCCACGAGGCCCTCGCCCCACCACGTCTCCCCGGGCGCAGACCACCTGGTGTGCTCGGCGGTGCTCAGCCCCGGCTACCGGCTCGGCGACCACCTGCTGCGCCCGGCCACCGTAGAGGTCACCGGGCCGGCCCCGCCCGCGAGGAGTGGCCCGGGGCGGGAGCAAGACATCCGGCTGTCCTCGGCCCCGGCGGACAAGCCGCCCTTGCCGACCGGGCGGAGCTGACAGCCGTGCCCGACACGCAGGCCCGTGCGCCTGCCGGGGCGCCAGGAAAGAGGGCATCGCATCCGAGCCGCCACGCATGTTGCGTAAGCGGAGGTGACGAGACGATGCAGCACCACGAGTTCCTTGTTCGTGTACGCGAGCTCGGCGAATACCGCAACCAGGCTGAATACCGCAACCAGGCTGAAGCCGCGAAGGTCACCGATGCGTCGCCGAGCGCGCCGGCGCCCGGCCGCGCACCGCGCAGTGGGACGCCGGCGCGGTCCTGACCACCCTGGCCGATGCCGTCTTCGGCGGCGAGCTGAACCAGATCCTCGGCCGGCCTGTGTGGATACTGGGGATCATGCGTATGGAGATCGATCCACAGAAGGTGTCCCGCAACGACTTCTACCGGCTTCTGACGGCGACGGTGGTGCCGCGGCCGATCGCCTGGGTGTCGACGGTCGGGCGAGACGGCGCGGCGGCGAACCTGGCCCCGCATTCGTTCTTCACCATCTCTGCCGTGTCGCCGCCGATCGTGCAGTTCACGTCCGTGGGGCGGAAGGACTCATTGCGGAACGTGGAGGCGAGTGGGGAGTTCGTCGTGAACCTCGCGCCGGAGGAGTTGTTCGAGCAGATCAATGACACGGCGACGGACTTCCCGCACGGTGTGAGCGAGTTCGAGGCGGTGGGGATTGCCACGGAGCCGAGCCGGTTCGTGAAGCCACCGCGGGTGGCTGCGTCACCGGTGGCGCTGGAGTGTGAGCTGCACAGTACGTTGCGGTTCGGCGACTCCACGGTCGTCTTCGGGCGGGTCGTGCACGCGGCGGTGGCCGAGGACGTCATGGCGGACGGGCATCCGGACATTCGCAAGCTGCGTCCGCTGTCCCGGCTGGGGAAGGACGAGTGGGGCACGGTGGGGGAGGTGCGGGAGATCTCCCGCATCCGGTACGCGGACTGGGACGGGCCGTTGAGGAGCGGGGGTGAGGCGCGGTGAGTGTGCCGGAGCGCGGTGAAGGTTGCTGGGGCGTAGTGGGGCGTAGTGGGGCGTGGTGGGGCGTGGTGAACGGGCGGCACGGTAACGGCCGATGTGCGGGAGGTGGGGGGCTGCGCAGCGGGCAGGGGGCGCCGAGTTGGGCTGAGCGGGCAGGGGCGTCATGGCGTGTTTCGGTGGGGGCAGCGTGGTGGTCACTTCTGTGTGGGGGAGTGGGCTGACACTCTCTGAGCGCACTCTCTGAGCGCACTCTCTGAGCGCACTCTCTGTGCCTCGCAGGATGCGTGCGGGGGGAGACACGTGGCTGTCGGGAGACGACGTGGCTGTTGCGGAAGCCGTACGGACGGATGCACTCGCTGATGCGTCTGCGGGGAGGGAAGCCGGTGCGTCTGCGGGGAGGGGTGCCGATACGTGTGCGGACAGGGCTGCCGATGCGCGTGCGGAGGTGAGTGAGCAGGTGGGTGGCGGCCGGATCAGCCGGCGGCTGGCGTTGCGAGTGGCGGGCGTGGCCGTTGCCGCTACCGTGCCGATGGCGGGCGGGGGCACTGCCCAGGCTGCTGCCATGGCCACCGGTACGGGGGTGGGAGAGCAGGGGCGGGCCGGTCGGCGGTTGCGGACGATGACGTTCAATCTGCGGTACGCCTCGGACGAGCGGCCGAACTCCTGGGCCCAGCGGCGTCCGGTCATGCGCGAGCTGCTGCGGCGGGAGGCGCCGCATCTGCTGGGTACGCAGGAGGGGCTCTACGGGCAGTTGCGGGACATCGCAAACGATCTTGGAGTGCGGTACGCCTGGCTGGGGACCGGGCGGGCCGGTGGCAGTCGTGATGAGTTCGCGGCGATCTTTTACGACACGCGACGACTTCGGCCTGTCGAGTACGACCATTTCTGGCTGTCCGATACGCCGTACCTGATCGGCTCGGCAACCTGGGGCAACACCGTCATTCGCATGGTCACCTGGGTGCGCTTCCGCGACCTGGCGCGCGGCGGAGAGTTCTACGCCCTCAACACCCACCTCGACCATGCGCACCAGGGCTCGCGTGAACGGTCCGCCGCGCTCATCACCGAGCGATTGCGTGCCATGGACGCGGCGCTGCCACGGGTCGTGACCGGTGACTTCAACGTCGCGGCGCACAAGAACCCGGTGTACGAGACGATGCTGCGCGGTGGCTCGCTCGTGGATTCCTGGGACGTCGCCGAGGCGCGCAGCGCGCAGTACGCCACCTTCCACGGCTACCGGCCGCTCGTGCCGGACGGTGACCGCGTGGACTGGCTGCTCACCTCGCCGTCCGTGCGCACGCTGCGGGCCGAGATCAATGTCTTCGCACAGGGCGGGCAGTACCCCAGTGATCACCTGCCGGTGCAGGCCCTGCTGGAGTGGTAGGGAGGGGCGAGGGGGCAGCCGCGTGAGGAGCAGGGCGCGAGGAGCGGCGGCGGGTCAGGGGGTGCTGCTGCCTCGTACGTGGAGGCCGGCCAGCAGATCGCGGGTCGCGGCGGTGATGGCGTCGACGGCCTGGTCGAAGACCTCGCGGTTGTGCGCGGCGGGCGCGCGGAACCCGGAAACCTTGCGCACGTACTGCAAGGCCGCCGCGTGCATGTCCTCCTCTGTCACATCAGGGGTGGTCGGTGGGCGGAGGGTCTTGATACTGCGGCACATGAGGCCAGTCTGCCCCGAAGCGTCGCCGGGCGCGCGGCACGGCGAGCGGCGGGGGGCCGCTTCCTCGCTCAGGCCGCTGTGACGATCTCGTTCCGCATGGCCGACGTCCAGGCCGTGAGGAGACGGGTGTACTCCGCGCGGTCCTCCGCCGTCCAGGCGCAACCGCGCCGAGCCCGGACGAACTGCCGTATGGAGTCGTTCGCTTCGGCGGCAGAAGGGCGGACTTGACCCGTAAGAGGCTCAGTTGCGGGGGTTGCGGACATGAGACACATGTTAGGGGGAGGGACTGACAATCGACCGTGAGTTATCGATGGGGAGCAACCACGCACGGAAAGCTGTCAGGGGGTGCCCTCCAACTCGCGCACGACGCGGGCCGGGTTGCCGACGGCCAGGACGTTCGCCGGGAGGTCCTTGGTGACGACCGAGCCGGCGCCCACCACGGTGTTCTCGCCGATGGTCACGCCGGGGCAGACGATCACTCCGCCGCCGAGCCAGACGTTGTCGCCGATGGTCACCGGCACGCCCTTCTCCCAACCGGCCCGGCGTCGCTCCGCGTCGAGTTCATGGCTGGGGGTGAGCAGCTGGACGTTGGGGCCGATCTGGACGTGTTCACCGATGGTGATGGGCGCGGCATCGAGGAAGACGGCCCCGAAGTTGATGAACGTACCGGAGCCGATGCTGATGAGGTACCCGTAGTCGCAGTGGAAGGGCGGGCGGATCCGTACGTCGGCACCGACCGAGCCGAGGAGCTTCTGCAGCAGCGCGTCGCGCCGGTCGGCGTCGTACGTGCCGGGCGTGTGACCACCGGCAGCATTGAAGGCGGCACACAGTTCGATGCGGCGCTCGGTGTCCGCCATGAGCTCCGGATCGTCCGCGATGTACCAGTCACCGGCCAGCATGCGGTCCTTGTTCTCGCCCACGGCGCTCCTTGGTGATCGGCCAGGAGGGTCACGGTCACGCACTCCTGGATACCGGTCCGGACGGTCGCCCCCGGGCGCGGTGCCGGCCCGGGAGATCGCTCCGAATGGATGGTCACGGATGGATGGTCACGGTTCCTGAGCGGGGTGGAGTCGTCAAGGACGGTGGGCGCTCGACGGGTTCACTCGAACGGGCGAAGCGTCGGGGGTGGAGGAGGCGTAAGCGCAGGTGAGGGTGGTGGCTCGGCCGTCCGGGGGCGGAGTGTCGTCGTCGGGGCGACGGCGGTTGTCAGTGGCTCCCGCTACGGTGAGCAATGTTCCTATCCGAGCTGCTGGCGCTACTCGGACCGGTCCCGCTCCCTGACAGCGCGGGGAGCGGGACCACCGGGAACGGCCGGCGGGAAGCGCCCGGATCGACCAGGGCGGAGTCGGCGCGGTACGGGGAAGAAGGGGGAGGTCTCAATGGACGAGGGCGCCGTCGAGGTACTGCTGTACCGGCACGAACAGGCCCTGCGGCACATACCGCGGAATGTCCGCGTGGGCGACCCAGGCCACGGCTGACAGCTCGTCCGGCTCCGCGACGTGTGCCTCGCCCGCGACCGCGGTGCACGCGACGTACGACAGCAGCCGGCCGGTTTCAGGGTGGAACCGCCTGCCCAGCACTCTCACCGCCCGCGAGCGCAGACCGGTCTCCTCCAGGGTCTCCCGCACCGCCGCCGACTCCGGTGTCTCACCCGCCCCGATCTTGCCGGCCGGGAACTGCCAGGCCAGCGGGCCTTGGGCGCTGTGACAGCGGATCAGCAGGACACGATCATTGCGTACGACCACCGCCGCGGCGATGGGCGGCCGGTCCGTGAGCTCGGTCATCGGGTCCCTCCCGAGGAGTGACGGTGTCGCTCACAAGCTTGCCCCGTGACGCCGACACGGGCACATGCCGGTGAGTACTGCTCCACGGTGAGTGCTGGTCGACGGTGACTGTTGTGGGGCGATGGCGAGTGCTGCTCCACGGTGAGCTACGGGTGCGCGCCTGCGCTGCCTCGGGAGCACGCCGGCTCCATCGGGCCCGGGGCGGGGGGCACGGCCGTGCGGGGCGACGAGGTGTCGTCGGGGTGCCTCTGGGCCGTCTCGGCGGCGGCGATGTCGCGGATGGCGATGACCCACGCCTCCAGCAACTTCTCGTACTCCGCTCGCTCATCCGGCCACAGCGGCCGGCCCTCGCGTCGGCGCATGAAGGCGCGGATCGCCTCATTCGCCTGGGCGGCGGGGTCGGTGGCCATGCGTCGATGCTAGGCGCGGAAACCTGTAGTTGGCCTGATCAGATGATGAAAGTTCTCTTAGTGGGCGATGTCGATATGTGCTCCGGCGGGGCCGGCGAACGAGATCTGTCGCCTCGCTCGAAGGGGGCTGTCTACCCGCCGGGACGGTGCCGGCTGTCGGCCTGCTGCCGCCGGGACATTACCAGCGCCTCCCGGCTCCGGTCGGGACGGCGGGAGTCTCTCCCGAGCAGGAGGCAACGTGTCCGACGACCGCGGCAACCTCGCCCTCGCCTGGCCCTCGTGGTCGCGACCGTCGCCGGAATGATCGCCGTGGCACACCCGGCGCTCATCCCGGCTCTGACCATCGCCACCGCCGCGTTCATGGCGATGTCGGCGTACCTGAAGAGGTGAGCCGTGGGGCGGCCGGAAGCGGAGCGGTATTCCGGCCGCCTGCCCAGGGTCGGGAGCCTGGGGTCGGGACGGGCCTCAGCCCGCTGATTCGCCCGCGTGGGGGCTGAGCACGCCGGCCGCGATCAGGGCGAACAGTGCGATGCCGAGCAGGACGCGGTAGATGACGAAGGGCATGAAGGACTTGGTGGTGATGAACTTCATGAACCAGGCGATGACCGCGTAGCCGACGACGAAGGCGATGATCGTGGCGAAGATGGTCGGGGGCCAGGCGACGTGGCCCCCGCCTGCGTCCTTGAGCTCGTAGACGCCGGAGGCCAGTACGGCGGGGATGGCGAGCAGGAAGGAGTACCGGGCGGCGGATTCGCGTGTGTACCCCATGAGCAGACCGCCGCTGATCGTGGCGCCCGAGCGCGAGACGCCGGGGATCAGGGCCATCGCCTGGCAGACCCCGAAGAGCAGGCCGTCCTTGACGCCGAGGTCGGTGAGCGTCTTGCGCTGCTTGGCGGCGCGGTGCCGGCCGCCGGTCTCGTCGCGCGCGGCCAGTCGGTCGGCGACGCCGAGGACGATGCCCAGCACGATGAGGGTGGTGGCGATCAGGCGGAGGTCACGGAACGGGCCCTCGATCGCGTCCTTGAGGGTGACGCCGAGCACGCCGATCGGGATGGAGCCGATGATTACCAGCCAGCCCATCTGGGCGTCGTGGTCCTGGCGCATCGCCTTGTTGCCCAGCGAGCGGGCCCAGGCCGAGATGATGCGGACGATGTCCTTCCGGAAGTAGATCAGTACGGCCGTCTCGGTACCGATCTGGGTGATCGCGGTGAACGCGGCGCCGGGGTCGTGCCAGCCGGCGAAGGCCGCGGTCAGGCGCAGGTGCGCACTGGAGGAGATCGGAAGGAATTCGGTCAGACCTTGGACAAGCCCAAGGATGAATGATTCAAACCAAGACATGGGTAGTACGCCATCCGGAAGGTGATCGTGCCGTGACCGGCAAACGTGCAGGTCGGCGGTGAAGTCGGGGTGCGGCCGTCGTCCGTGCGGCCGCTGAGCGTGCCGGTTCGGGGAAGTGGGTCGTGGTGGTCGTCCTCAGGCTGGCCCTTTGCTGGCGGGGCTGATGTCGTATCAGGTGACCTCGGTGCGTGGCACGGGACGCGAGCGCGACATGGGACGCGGAGCGCGGATCGTGCAGACGCACGTGCGGGTCACTGATGGCACAGCTGTTCTTCGGGTGGCTCGTGGGCGGGCTGCGGCGCGATCTTGCGCCGGTCGTAGGGCAGCGTAGCGCCCCGAAGTGTCCGGCAGGCGATCGGCCCGGTCCCGCGCGGGGCGGGGTGGCGGGGCCCGGATGCGGCGAAGGCCGCGCAGGGGGGGCGGGAGCTGCGACGGCCGCCCGCCCGCGGCAGGGCGTACCGCAAGTAACTTGGACCGGCGTAGCGCCGCTTCGACTTGACCGGCCGGGGCAGCCACCGGCGTAGCGCCGCTTCGACTTGACCGGCCGGGGCAGCCACCGGCGCAGCGCCGCTCCGACTTGACCGGCCGGGGCAGCCACCGGCGCCGGTCTCGCCGAACGTCGGGTCTTGCGCAGTTCTCCGTCCGGGCCTTGTAGCCCCGAGGGGTGGCTGTCGCCGGTGGCCGGCCTCGGGGCCGGCCCCCCGGCGTCGGCTACAGCCGTTCCAGAGCCGGCGCCAGCAGGTCGAGGGCCTGCTCCCAGCGGAAGCTGCGGCGGCCGCCGCCCGTGCGGGGCTGGTGCGGGGCGTAGTCGCCCAGCAGGACGCCCATGCGGCGCAGCCGGGCCAGGCTCTGCGCGTAGGCGGGGTGCGCGGCCTGCGCGGCGTTCAGGTAGGGCAGCGCCGCGATGGGGATGCCGATGCCGTGGGCCTCGCACAGGATGGCCAGGGCGAGGGTGTCGGCGATGCCCTGGGCCCACTTGTTGATCGTGTTGAACGTCGCGGGGGCGACCGCGATCGCGTCGGCGGGCGGTAACGGGCGTGGCTCGCCCGGCATGCGCCATGCCGACCGCACGGGGTAACCGGTCTGGGCCTCGATGGCGGCGGCATCGACGCACTCCCGGCCGCGCGGCGTGGCGATGACGCCGACGCGCCAGGTGCGCTGCTGCGCGGTCGCGATCAGCTTGCTGACGTCGTCGGCGATGCCCGCGGCACAGAGGACCACGTACAGGAACGGCCGCCGGCCCGCGGCGGCCGGGGCGGGGGTACGAGCCGCGGGAAGAGCCGGAGTGATCGCGGGGAGGGCCGACGTGGTCGCGGGGACGGCCGGAGTGATGGTGGGGGAGGCCGGAACGGTCGCAGGGCCGGCCGGCGTGACCGTAGGGACGGCCGGCGTGGTCGAAGAGGTCGACGGCGCCAAGTCGTCGGCCAGGCGACTGCCACCGACCGTCGGTGACACACCCCCGCGCTCGCCCCCGTCCTCGGCCCCGGCTCGGTCGCCGGGCCCGCCTTCCGCCCCCGCGCGGTCGCCGGCCCCGCCCTCGCTTTCCGTACGGCTCCCGGCCCCGCCCTCGCTTTCCGTACGGCTCCCGGCCCCGCCCTCGCTCTCCGTACGGCCCCCGAGGCCGCCCTCGCTCTCCGTACGGCCCCCGGGTCCGGCCTCGCCCGCCGCGCGACCCCCGGGGACGGCCTTGCCCGCCGTACGGCTCCCGAGGTCGCCCTCGCCTCGGCCGTCGCCCCCGTTCGTCTCCGCCGTGCCGCTTGCGCGGCTGTCCTGGCAGATCACGCCGGGGCTCCTAGGCGGCGGCTGAAGAGGTGCAGCTCCGGGAGGGCGCGGTGGCGGTCGCGGGCGGCCATGTCGGCGACCATTTCGCGTACCGCGGGCCGGCGGATGTCCTGGGACGCGCAGCGCTCGGCGATCCGCAGCGCCTGGAAGGCGTCGGCGAGCTTGCCCTGCTGGCTGTATGCGCGGGCCACGTCCACCCACAGCCCCGCGCGACGCTCCGGCACGGGGATGTTCCGGCGCATGAGGGGGCGTGCGGCCTCCAGCGCCTGCCCCGCGTCGCCGAGCGAGACGGACGCGCTGACGGTGTGCAGCTCGACGTTGGTGGGGCTGAAGTTGGCCCAGGCGTCCGGCCGGTCGTGGGAGACGTACCGGGCGACCTCGCGCGCCTCGTCGAGCAACTCGCGGGTGGCCGCCCGGTCGCCGCTGCTGCTGGCCGCGGTGACGCCGCGCAGCAACATCAGTCCGACGGCGGCCAGATACTGCGACGAACGCCGGTCGTAGGACCCGCAGAGCTGCTCCGCGGTGTGCCGGACGATCGTCACGGCCTGCGCGGCGTGCTTCTCGCGTACCAGGACGTGGGCCTGGACGCGGACGCTGGAGGCGAGTACCACCGGGTCCCCCGAGCGCTCGGCCTCCGCCATCGCGCGGCCGACCGCGAGCCAGGCGTTCCCGTGGTCGCTCTGCTTGAGCAGCAGGCCCGCCGCGGTCTGGTACGCCGTGGCAAGGAGGCCGGAAAGGTGCGGAATCTCGGCCGAATTGTGGTCGGCCGCGTTCCGCAGATCGGCGATCACGCCGGGGATCGTGCCCTCCAGTTCCTTGTAACTGCAGGTGCTGAACAGCCGGCGGACGGCGCTCACCCGTTCCTTGAGCTCGGCGAGTTTCAGTGCCGGCTTGGTGGGCGTCCTGCCCGGGCCGGGGAGAAGCGAACGGACCAGTTCGTCATGGGCGACGGGGGCCGGTACGTCGGGCGTCGCGAGCGCAGCGATGCTCGCGGCGAGGAAGGTGCGGCGGTACATGTCCTCTGCCTCAGGGTCGGCGGTGCTTGCATCCGGGGAGGCAGCAAGGCCGAGACTGTCCAGCGGAATACCGAGTACCTGTGCGACTTCACGCAACAATCGGGTGTCCTCGGTGCCCCGGCCGCCTTCCAGGCGGCTCACTTTCGACTGGTGATAGCCAAGGGCTTTGGCGACATCCGCTTGCGAGCGCTTCTTCAGCACTCGCGCCCGGCGGATCACTTCGCCCAGCCGCTTCGCTTCACTTTGTGCGTCGACCATGTGTGCCACGGCCCCTTTGCCGCCGCCGATCCTGACTGCTCAACCGAGCGTAATGAAACCATAATCGAGAGTGATGCAACTCCTGCATAAGTGATGCATCGCCGACGTCCGATCTGGCCACAGCGGTCGCATCGCTGCTTGCCTGAGTTGCCCACTCAGTCAGGAGGCCACTCATGCAAGCGCACGGGCTCAGCTTCTCCGTGCCTGGTACGCCCGCCGCCGCGGCAGCAGCGCGGCGCCGGGTAATGAGCGACTTACGGAGCTGGAGCGTGCAGTTCGACGCCCAGTCACTCCAGAACGTCGAACTGGTAACCAGCGAATTGATCACCAACGCGGTCCAGCACGCGGGCGGTGACCTCGTCGCCGTCAGTGCCCGGTTGCACGGCGAGGTCCTGCTGGTCGAGGTCTTCGACACCAGCGCTGAGCTGCCGAGCGCGGGCTTCGCGGACCTGGACGACGAGGGCGGGCGTGGGCTGTTCCTCGTCGCGGCGCTGTCCGCCAACCATGGTGCCGAGCGGACGCCGACGGGCAAGCGGTGTTGGGCGGAGATCCCGGTCGGCCGGGTGCCGCGTACGGGCACGCGGCAGGTGTCAGGAGGCAGCACGGCCACGCAGATGGCCGGCGCCAGGGTCCCTCTCCGATGCGTCTGAGGGAGCGGTGGCGAAAAGGGGAATGGCGCGTACCGTGTTGACGATTGACCGGAACTGAACGAAATCCTGGGGGAATGCTGTTCACCGTCGCCGACTTGTCACTTCTTGTCGCCGACGGGGGCAATAGGGGGCGCATTCAGGGGCGCATTGGCATCTGCAGGGCTATCTGTTCATCACGGCGATGAGTCGTCTGCCCATTGCGACAAAGGAATTGCAGATGTCGATGCAGGAGATGATGCGGGAAACGAATGCGGATGCAGTTGCACGAGTAGGTGCACGTGCGTGCGGTACACGTCACCCGTCCTGTTCCCGGGTCACGAATCCGAAGTGCCGCGCAATGCACCGCGCTTCCACCACGCCACGGCGACCGCCGCCAGCCCCGTGACGGCGATGAAGCCCATCGAGATCAGGAACGCGGGCGACGTGGGCGTGGACGCCTGCGCGCCGGCCACGACATATGCGGCGGTGTTCGGGATGCTGCCGAGCGCGGTGGCGAGCAGGAAGGCGGGCCACCGCATACGGGACACCGCCGCGCAGTAGTTGGTGGCGGCGAAGGGCAGGCCGGGAAAGAGCCGGATGGCCAGCATCGAACGGAAGCCGTGCCGGCTCAGCTGGCGATCGGCCGCGGTCAGCCAGCGGGCGCGGAGCAGCGGGCGCAGCGCGTCCTGGCCCAGCAGCCGGCCCAGGCCGAAGGCGAGCCCGGAGCCGAGCACCGTGCCGATCAGCGCTGCCGGGGTACCTGTCTGAGCGCCGAAGAGCGCCCCCGCCGCGGCGTTCAGCACGGGGCGCGGGACGAACGCCGTGGTGCACAGGCCGTAGGCGACCGTGAACAGCACCACGGCCGTGCCGCCGGAGAATTGCGGCGGCCACCCGTGAGCGAGCATGCGCTGCGGTTGCCATACGACCACGGCGGTCGCGGCGCAGGCCAGCAGAGCGACCAGCAGCCCCAGCCGGGACCACGGCGACAGGAGGAGCCGCGTACAGCGCACGGCGAAGGCGTCGGGCGGGGTAGCGGATTCGAGCATCAGGGGAGCGTAACCGAACCGGGTGTCAGAACGGTGTAATAACTGTGTACGGGTGACCGTCCGTGAGCAACGAGGCGGAGGAGACGGCCACAGGACGGCGTCGGCGCCGCGGACTCGTGCAGCGCAAAAATAAGTCGACGTGGCCGCGTCCGCCCGCGATCCTTTGTCCATGACCCGGTTCGCCTTCCACGCGCTCAGGTCCGCTGCCGCGGACGCGCCGAAGGCTGCCGTCACTGCCGTCAGGCCGCACGCCACCGACGTCGTTCCTCACGCCACCGCCGTCAGGCCGCACGCCACCGACGCGATTCCGCACGTCACCGAGGCCGTTCCGCACGCCACTGCCGCCGTTCCGCACCTCGCTGCCGTGGCAGCAGTCTCCTGCGCCGCACTCGGCGGCGTCCGAAGCTGACCCTTCCCGGACAGTCCGGCGGGCCCCGCAGGGGGAGGGTCGGCCAGGCCAGGGGGTCCGTACGGCGGCCGAGCCGCCGTCTCACCGCAGCACCGCGCCACCGCGGCGTCGTCACGCCTGCCCGGCGCGTGAGGAGATCACGTACCCATGTCGAGCACTCCTTCCCGCATTCCTTCCCGCACTCCTTCCCCCGCTCGCGCCCGCGGCGCGGCCCCCGGCGCCAAGTCGGCCTACCTGCGCACCAAGCCGCACCTCAACATCGGCACGATCGGCCACGTCGACCACGGCAAGACCACGCTGACCGCCGCCCTCACCAAGGTCCTGAGCGAGCGCGGCAGCGGTACGTACGTGCCGTTCGACCGCATCGACCGGGCCCCCGAGGAGAGCGCCCGCGGCATCACCATCAACATCGCGCACGTCGAGTACGAGACGAGCACCAGGCACTACGCGCACGTCGACATGCCCGGCCACGCCGACTTCATCAAGAACATGGTCACCGGTGCCGCCCAGCTCGACGGCGCGATCCTCGTCGTCTCCGCGCTCGACGGGGTCATGCCGCAGACCGCCGAGCACGTACTGCTGGCCCGTCAGGTCGGCGTGCGCCACCTGGTCGTGGCCCTCAACAAGGCCGACGCCGGCGACCCCGAACTCACCGACCTGGTGGAGCTGGAGGTCCGCGAGCTGCTGGTCGCCAACGGGTACGACGGCGAGCGCGTACCCGTCGTCCGCGTCTCCGGCCTGCGTGCCCTGGAGGGCGACCCGCGCTGGACGGCGGCCATCGAAGCGCTGCTGGACGCGGTGGACACGTACGTGCCCACTCCCGAGCGGTACGTGGACGCGCCGTTCCTGCTCCCGGTGGAGAACGTGCTGACGATCACCGGCCGCGGCACGGTCGTCACCGGAGCGGTCGAGCGCGGCCGCGTACGCAAGGGCGACCACGTGGAGATCCTGGGCGCGGTGGACGCGGCGCGGGCGACGGGGCACGGGGCGGGTACGGCCTCGGGCGCCGGCACCCTGTCCGTGGTCACCGGCCTGGAGACCTTCGGCAAGCCGATGGAGTACGCGGAGGCCGGCGACAACGTGGCGCTGCTGCTGCGCGGCGTGGCCCGGAACGCGGTCCGCCGCGGTCAGGTGATCGCGGCGCCGGGCAGCGTCACCCCGTACCGTGCGTTCACCGCCGATGTGTATGTGCTGTCCGCGGAGGAGGGCGGCCGTCGGACGCCGCTGTCGACCGGGTACCGGCCGCAGTTCTACCTCCGCACGGCCGACGTGGTCGGCGAGCTGGACCTCGGGGAGCGCGGCACCGCCCGGCCGGGCGAGACCGTCCACGTCACCGTGCGGCTGGGCCGCGGCACCCCCGTGGAGCCCGGCCTCGGCTTCGCCATCCGCGAGGGCGGCCGCACGGTGGGTGCCGGGGCGATCCGGAGCGTGCTGCCGGACGCGCGTTGAGAGCGGGGCGTGCCGAAGCTCCGGAACGGGGTCTCGGCACGCCCCTGGAGGAGCTTCCGCCGCGCCGTACCGTGCGCCGACACGTGCACCTGCACACCCGTGTTCACGTGCAGTTTCTTGTGCGGGAGCGCAAGTGCCCGGGCGTGCGCGCCGGGTCCGGATGGGGCCTGTCGGCGGCGCGTTCTCGATGGAAGACTGCACGTCCGGCGGACCCTTGGAGCACCGGATGCCCGGAGCGCCGGAAACGCCGGACGACTGATGAATGACGGACCATCGAGAATCGGGAGAGCGGCACGCATGGCGGGTACGGCGTTGGTGCTGGGCGGTGGCGGACTCACGGGCATCGGCTGGGAGATCGGGATGCTCGCCGGACTGGCCGAGGCGGGGGTGGACCTCTGCTCGGCCGATGTCGTCATCGGCACGTCCGCGGGGTCCCTGGTCGGCGCCCAGCTCACCTCCGGGCAGCTGACGTTGGAGGAGCTGTACGAACGACAGCTGGCCGGGCCTTCGAGCGGCCCTTCGGTCGGTGCATCCGCAGGTGCTGTGGGCATCGCACAAGGTGGCGGCGCGCCGGCCCGGATGGGGGCCGTGTCGATGGCCCGGTTCGCGGCCATCGCGCTGCGGTCGCGGGACGCGGTGACCTTCGGCGCGCGGATGGGGCGGCTCGCGCTGGCCGCTCGTACGGGGCCGGAGAACACCCAGCGCGCGGTGATCGCCGGACGGCTGCTGTCCCAGGAGTGGCCGGCCCGGCGGCTGATGATCACGGCAGTGGACGCGTACACGGGCGAGCGCAGCGCCTTCGACGGAGGCAGCGGCGTGAAGCTCGCCGATGCGGTGGCCGCGAGCTGCGCGGTGCCGGGTGTCTGGCCGCCCGTGACGATCGGGGACCGGCGGTGGATCGACGGCGGCGTCCACTCGTGCGCGAACGCGGACCTCGCCGCCGGGTACGGGCGCGTCGTCGTGATCGCCCCCATGGCGTCGGGCGGCGGCCCCGTCGCGACGCCTCGCGCGCAGGCCGCGCGGCTCGCGGCGGACGGTGCGGAGGTACTGGTCGTCACGCCGGACCGCGCCGCGCGGGCGGCCTTCGGCCGTAACGTTCTGGACCCTTCCAAGCGCGCCGCCGCGGCCCGCGCCGGCCGCGTCCAGGCCGCCGCGCACGCATCGGAGGCGGCCCGGGTATGGGCGGGCGGAGCGGACCGCTGACCCGAAGCCCGGCCGTACGCCACCCGCCCCCCGCCGGGCGGGCGGGTACGGAAGTCGCCCTGCGCACCGCACAATAAGACGGTGGCAGAGCGAAACGACGCGCCGGCAGCCGTCGGCGACCCGACAACTTCCGACCCCGGCACCGGCCTCGGCCCCGGCCCCGGCCCCGACTTCGGTTCGGCCCTCGTACCCGTCACGCGGGAAGTGGACTGCGGCACGGCCAAGTTGCTGCCGGACGTGGACAGGCCGCGTGCCGCGCTGCTGACCGTGGACGGTGCTCCGCAGTCGTACGTGGATCTGGACGAGCCGACGTACCTGGAGTTCGAGTACGCCCGCAGGATCGGGCACGTCCTGGACGCGGTGGCCGAGCCGGGCCGTCCGCTGGATGCGCTGCACCTCGGAGGCGGTGCGCTGGCCCTGCCGCGCTACCTCGGCGCGACCCGGCCCGGCTCCCGGCAGCAGGTGGTCGAGGCCGACCGCGGCCTGCTCGACCTCGTACGCGAGCATCTCCCACTGCCGCCCGACAGCGGCATATCCGTACAGGCCGCGGATGCCCGTGCCGCGTTGGAGTCGGCGCCGGAGGCCGCTGCCGACATCGTCGTGGCGGACGTCTTCGGCGGGTCGCGGGTGCCGGCGCACCTGACGTCGGCGGAGTACGCGCGGGCCGCCGGCCGGGCGCTGCGCCCCGGTGGCTGCTACGTGGCGAACCTGGCCGACAGCGCGCCCTTCACCTTCCTGCGTGGCCAGCTCGCCAACTACGCGGCGGTCTTCGCGCGGCTCTGCCTGATCGCGGAGCCGGCGGTGCTGCGCGGACGGCGCTTCGGGAACGCGGTCCTCGTCGCCTCCCAGGAGGAGCTGCCGCTGCCGGAGATCGCCCGGCGGGTGGCGGCCGACGCCTTCCCCGCCCGGGTCGAACACGGCCCGCGGCTGCGGCAGCTCATCGGCGACGCGCAGCCGGTGCGGGACGAGGACGCCGTCCCCTCACCCGCGCCACCCGCCGGAGCGTTCAGCGTGGGCTGACACCTTCGTGGCTGACAGCTTCGTGTCTGACACCTTCGTGGGTGACAGCTTCATGGGTTGACAGCTTCGTAGGGTGTTCCGTGGGTGATGGCTCCGTGGGGCAGCTTCTCAGTGCGGCGTGACGTCGTCGGCCGCGGCGGAGGCCGGGAGGCCGGTCACCGGGACTTGGCCGGGGACCTCGGCGGTCCCCTGAGAGGGCTCGGCGGCGTCCGACGCGGGTGCCGCCTCGGCGGCCACCGTCGTCGTGTCCGGCCGGCGCCGCAGCTGCCGAACGTCCCGAACGCACAGCACGGCCGCCGTCAGCAGTGCGATCAGCGCCGAGCACGCCCACAGGGCGGAGGTGCGGCCGATCAGGTCCTGGACGGGGCCCGCGAGGGCGGTGGCCAGCGGTACCATGGCGAGCGAGCCGAGCCAGTCGTACGAGGAGACCCGGGAGAACTTCTCCTCCGGTATCTCCTGGTGCAGCGCCATCATCCACGTCACCGCGAACACCTCGACCGCGATGCCCGCGCCGAACATCACGGCCGCCAGCGCACCGGCCGGCACCGGCACGGCCAGCGCGGCGGACGGCAGAGCGAGCGGGAAGACGCACAGCGCGCCCACGCGCAGCAGGTACCGAGGCTTGTACCGGGTCATCAGCAGCGCGCCGCCGACCGTACCGGCACCGAACGCCGCCAACGCCAGCCCCCACGGCCCCGGGCCGCCCAAGTGCTCCTGCGCGACCAGCGGCCCGTACACCGCCTCGGCAGCCGCCACGACGGCATTGACGATCGCGAACTGCAGGACGATCGACCACAGCCACGGCCGCGAGACGACCTCCCGCCAGCCGTCCCTCAGATCGGTGAGCAGGCCGTGCCCCGGTTCTCGCGGTGGCACGCCCCGTACGTCGAGGAAGGCGCGCAGCAGGCCGGCGAGGGCGAAGGCGGCGGCGTCGACCGCCAGCACCCAGCCGGGGCCGACGGCCGCGATCAGCGCGCCGCCCAGTGCGGCGCCACCGATGTTCGCGCCGTTCATGCCCATGCGGAAGACGGCGAAGGCGCGGCCCGAGTGCTCGCCGGAGACGCTGGCCAGCACCATGCCCTCGGCGGCCGGCGCGAAGAAGGCCTGCCCGGTGCCGCCGAGCGCGGACAGCAGCGCCATCTGCCACAGGCGGGGTTCCCCGGTGAGTACCAACACCGCGAAGGCGCCCTGGGACACGCAGTTCAGAGCGTTGGCGGCGACCATCACGCGGTGCCGCGGCAGCCGGTCGGCGAGCGCGCCTCCGATGAGGAGGAAGATCACCAGGGGGATGGTGCGGGCCGCGGCGACCAGGCCCACGTCGGTCGCCGATCCGCCGGCTTGGAGCACGGCGAACGCCGCCGCGATCAGGGCCCCGGAACTTCCGAGACCGGTGACCACGGCGGCGGCCGTCAGCAGCGTGTAATTGCGCCCCGCCCACACGGGACGCTTCATCGTCATCACAACAGCATCGCGTTCTTGCCCGAAGGCGTCACTGGATTATTCGTCGAGCGGCCGCAGGGAGCTCATGATCTTCTTGATCGTGGCCTCGTCGAGCTCGCCCTTGACGCCCTTGGCGGCGTACAGGACCCAGGTGGCGTACTCGCCGGTGGTGTCGGTGTACGTGATCGCGTACGCCTTGCCGTCCGAGTCGCACTTGTCGTGCTTCTTCACGCCGGTCACGGTCGAGGTGGCCAGTTTCCCCGTGATGCCGTGGTCGCTCTTGAAGGGTACGGACTTGGTGTCCTTACGGGTGCCGGTCTGCTTCTGGTCGTATCCCGCGAGGACCCAGTTCAGGGACTCGTTGTGGGCGGCGTCGCCCTGGCTCTTGGCACCCTGGGCGCCCTTGACGCCGGTGCCGGCCAGCGCGGAGGTGTGCTCGTTGCCGTCCTTGTCCTTGACCGTGCACCAGTTCTCCTTGAGGTAGGCAGGAGCGGTCATGGTGACGATCGGCTTGCCGTAGTCCTTGTCCTTCTTGTCGGCGATCAGGAAGCTGCCCCAAGTGTCCGCCGAGGTGGTCGTCCAGTCCTTGGTGGGGACGTCGAAGGCGACGTGCCGCTTGCTGTTGATCACCGTCTGCCAGCCCTTGATCACGGGCTGGTCGGGCGCGTTCGGGTCGCCGCCGGGACCGCCGCCCGCACTCCCGTCGTCCGACGACTCCGAGGGCTCGGCCGTCGCGGACTTGCTGGGCTCGGTGTTGCCATGGGCGACGGGCTTCTTCTCGCCGCCCTGGAGGACGACGACGCCGGTGACCACGGCGGCCGCCACGACCGCTACCGCCGCGACGATGGCGATCGTCACGGTGGTCTTCTTCTCGTTGCTGCCGTTGTTCTTGGGCGGCTGCGGCCCGCCCGGCCCCTGCCACTGCGGCTGCGTCGGGTGCTGCTGGTAGGGGTTGGGCTGCTGGTAACCCGGCTGCTGATAACCCTGCTGCTGGTACGGATTCGGCTGTTGGTACCCCGGCTGCTGATAAGGGTTGTGCCCCTGAGGGGTCGGTCCCTGCGGGTTCTGCCCCTGCGGGTTCTGCTCGCCCCCGGGCGGCTGCTGTCCTGGCCACATGGGCGCTAACGATAAAGGGCCGAGGTGGGAGGTGTCACAGCTGCCCCGGTGAGCGTGACAGAACTCTGACTTTCGCATGCGCTTCGTGGCGCTTCGGGTGACTTCGGCACCGCGCCGCGGTGTCGCCGGCCGACCGCGCCGCTCGCCACTTGGGGGCGCCTCGCGGGCGAGTGGTGGCCAGTTGATCTACTCAGCAGTAACATCATCCGCATGACAGTTGAGAGCGCCTCGATGGGTGAAATGCTGGCCGCCGCGGTCCCGATGGTGCGGACCCTGAATCTGGAGTTCATCGAGGTCACCTCGGAGCGTGCGGTGCTCCGTTTGCCGGACCAGTCGGACTTCCACAATCACATCGGCGGTCCCCACGCGGGCGCCATGTTCACGCTGGCCGAGTCGGCCAGCGGTGCCATCGTGCTCAAGGCCTTCGGTGATCAGCTCTCGCGTGCGGTGCCGCTCGCGGTGCGCGCCGAGATCGACTACAAGAAGGTGGCCAAGGGGCCCGTGACCGCCACGGCGACCCTCGGCCGCCCGGTGGCCGAGGTCGTCGCCGAGCTCGACGCGGGCGGGCGGCCGGAATTTCCGGTGAGCATCGCCATTCAGCGCGAGGACGAGGCCGTCACGGGTGAGATGACGGTTGTCTGGACGCTGCGGTTGAACAGCTGAAGGTGCAGGAAACGGTTGAACAGCTGAGGGTGCAGGAAACAGCGTGCGCTCCCCGGCCGGCGTCGTCGTCGCCACGGCCGGGGCCCGCTACCGGCCTCGACAGTCTGCACCGTACTGAGGTCAGTAGCCTCCGCCGCGCCGGTTCGGATCGGCCTGCCGCACCTTCGCGGCGAGGTCGTGGCCGTCCCGCGCCACCTTGTAACGGGACATGATGTAGTTGTTCGCGGCGGCTGCCGAGGACACGGGATCGTAGATCTTCCGACTGGTTCCCGTGGCGTGGAACCGCGCGAAGGTCTGCGGAACGGTCTGCAGCATGCCGCGTGAACACATGCCCTTGAAGCCGTCCGGCGCGTTCCGCCCGCCGAACAGATCGGGGACGTTCCTGGCGTTGTCGTCATGGGTGTTGATCTGGTGCTTCGAGGCGTTGTACGCGCTCTCGCGCGAGGCGATCGTCAACAGCCCCGGCAGCCAGTACCGCTCGGGCAGGCCCATGATGTCCAGCGCCTTGCGGATGTGCTTCTCGCACGCGGCGCGGCCGGCGGGCCACGCGCCGCGTCCGGAGAAATCGATCTGGCCGGTGTGGATCGGGTCGACACAGTCCTCGGCGAACCTGCCGCGAATTTCCATCCCGTGCTTCTTGGCCAGCTCGGTCAGCGAGAATTTCCCGGGTACGCCGTCGGCGTCGGCGCCGGAGAGGCCCAGCCCCCGTTGCCAGCGACCGTAGACCTTCCGCGTTCCCGGTCCCCAGAACTTGCCGTACTCGGCTCCGTAGCCGGCGTCCGGGAATTCGCTCACCAAGCATTCCTGAACGACTCTGGTTGCGACGTTCTCCGGGGCGGTCACGAGTTGCTCCCGAACTTTTTCTTGGCCAGCTCCAGCACGCGCCGGAAGTCCAGGGAGCCGGGGTCGCCGTGATCGTTCTCGGGTACGTGCTGATGGCCGCAGATGCCACGGAAACCGTTCCACTGCGAGGCCGACATGCGGGTGCTGGTGGCGCCGTAGGAAGCGGGGTAGGGCTTCCAGGAATTCGGCCCCGTCAGCGGGACGCCGTGCTCCCGGTGGGCCCACACGAGCAGTTCCACCAGGCCTTCCAGCGCCCAGCCGGGGGCTTGCGGCCAGAAGACGTGTGCTCGGTTCGCTTCGGTCCACTTGTCGTGCGTCGAGGGGTCGCAGGTGCCCACCAGTTCCACCTGTGTGACGTTGAGGGTGTTCGTCTGTACGCCACCGGGTTTGTTGGCGAGCGCCCGACTGGAGCGATCGAAATCGAAGTGCTGGTAGGCGACGATCCGCTTGCTGCGCGGATCCGGTAGGAGCGTGAAATTCGGGGCCTGCGATCCGCCGGCGTACGACGGTACCGCGGTGCCCTCTGTGGTGTGCAGCACGATCGTATTGACCTGCTGGACATTTCCGGGAAATTTGTTTTGAAACCAATGCCGGGTGGATGCGCCGGGATAACGCTGCGGGCCTTTTGGCATGACCTCTCCTCGGGTGGTTTTTTCGCCGATTTTGCAGCGCACCCGAAAAGGTGTCCAACGTCGCTTTGCGCTGCCGCGGCCCGAGCGCGCGGACCGACGCCAGCGGATCGCTGGTTCCGGACGGGCCGGTGCCGCTTATTGCCATGCGGTTCCCCTCGGGGGCCTGCCTTCGGTCACGAGCCGGGGCGGAGCCGCCCGGCGACACCGAACAGCAGTTCCGTCAGCAGTACCGAGAATCCCCTGTTCAGCGGGCGGTGCCCCTACGGCGGAGATACGGCAGCGCTCGGTACGTACGCCGCGGCCTCGTCCATACGACCGTGGTCCCGCGCGATTCGGTCGAGGTCGCGGGCAACTGATGGGCTCTGGCTCGCGTCCCACTTCCTGAAGAGGGAACGGCTGACCGGCTGTCGCGCGCCGTGTGCGACGACGGCGGCCGTGACCAGCAGATCTAGTACGCTTCCCGGACGCGCGGTACCGCGCGTCAGGGGGCGGCCCGCACGGTGGGCCCGATACGAGGTGGAGGAACGGCGCGTTGCACGTCCAGGAGTGGCTCGAGTCCGTACCCGCGGTGAGCGTCTATCTCCTGGTGGGGGTTGTCATCGGGCTGGAGAGCCTGGGCATTCCGCTGCCGGGCGAGATCGTGCTCGTCAGCGCGTCGCTGCTGGCCGCCACGCAGGACCACATCAACCCCTTCGTGCTGGGCGCGTGCGCGACGGTCGGCGCCATCGTCGGTGACTCCATCGGCTACCTCATCGGCCGCAAGGGCGGCCAGCCGCTGCTGGACTGGGCCGGGCGGAAGTTCCCGCGCCACTTCGGGCCCGAGCACGTCGCGATGGCCGAGGAGAAGTTCGCCAAGTGGGGCATGTGGGCGGTGTTCTTCGGCCGCTTCATCGCGCTGCTGCGGATCTTCGCCGGCCCGCTGTCGGGCGTGCTGCGGATGCCGTACTGGAAGTTCCTGATCGCCAACGTGCTGGGCGGCGTCGTCTGGGCCGGCGGCACCACCGCCCTGATCTACAGCGTCGGCATCGTCGCCGAGCCCTGGTTGAAGCGCTTCTCGTGGCTGGGCCTGGTCGCCGCGGTCCTCTTCGGCCTCGGCTCCCTGGTCGTCATGAAGCGCCGGGCGGCCAAGGCCGCCGCGGCCCATGAGGAGCAGCAGGGGAAGCAGGAGCAGCCGGCGGCCTCCGCGGCCGCCGAGTAGCCCCGCCCCGCTTCTTCTTGGTGCTTCTTCTCCTTGTGATCTTCACCCCAGCGGGGGCGGATCGCGCCCGTACGTCGCCTACGGTGCTCTCGGCGCGATGACCGGACATGGCGGCAGGCCATGGCGACGAGACGTGATCACGGCGTGCTCACGAGACGTGAGAAGGAGACAGCGATGGCGGGACAGGCATTGATTTCCGGGGTCGGCGGGCCGGAGCCGAAGATCGCTCCCGAGGCGTTCACCGCGCCCACCTCCGTCGTACTGGGCGAGGTCACCATGGCTGCAGGGTCGAGCGTCTGGTACCAGAGCGTCCTGCGGGCCGACGGCGGTCCCATCGACATCGGCGCGGAGAGCAACATCCAGGACAACTGCACCGTCCACGTCGACCCGGGCTTCCCGGTCACCGTCGGCGAGCGGGTGTCGGTCGGGCACAACGCCGTGCTGCACGGTTGCACCATCGAGGACGACGTGCTGGTCGGCATGGGCGCCACGGTCCTGAACGGGGCCCGGATCGGTGCCGGCTCGCTGGTCGCCGCGCAGGCGCTGGTCCCGCAGGGCATGGAGGTGCCGCCCGGTTCGCTGGTGGCCGGCGTACCGGCGAAGGTCAAGCGCGAGCTCACGGACGAGGAGCGCGAGTCCATCAAGCTGAACGCCGCGGTCTACGTGGACCTGGCCGCCCGCCACCGGGAGACCGTGCGGAGCGGCGACTGAGACGGGCGTGGCCGCCTCCGTGCGGAGGCGGCCACGTCGTGCGAACGGCGGTGCTCAGCCGGGCTGGTCGTTGTCCTTCAGGGTGCCCCAGCCGTGCCAGCGGTCGATCTCGATCCAGGCGCTGACCCGCGCGCGGTCGCGCTGCGGGTACTCCTTGCCCATGTAGTGCTGGGCGAGCCGGTCGATGTCGGCCAGGCCCTCGTCGTCACGGAACTCGACGACCCGGCCGATGATGCTGATGTGCGTGTACCAGCTCTCCTCGTCGAGGACGGTGAGCGTGACACGGGGGTCCCGGCGCAGATGGTTCAGCCGCTTGCGGCCCTCGTCCATGTTGACCAGCACCCGGCCGTCGTCCCAGAGGTACCAGGTGGCCGTGGACACCGGCTGGCCGTCGGACCGGAGGGTGGTGATGACGGCCGGGTTCGCCTTGCTCAGCATGGCGACGGCGGCCTCGGGAAGCGGCGGGTTCGACATGGACTCTTCTCCTCCTCGTTCGCGTGCGTGCGCGTCGTACGGCCCGGCCACCGGCGGTGGACCGTACGGCGGGCCGTACGGGCGGGATCCGGAGCGGACCACGAGACGCACCTGAACCGTGCCACATCCCGGCCGCCGCTTCCCGCACCGACCCCCGCGAAATCCGTCGCACGGCCGGTCCGGGACTCCGGGACTCCGGGGCGGGCGGCGGGTAACCGTGGGGTGAAGATCACAGGACGCGGTGGGGTGCGTTCGGTCTACCGGTGAGTACGGTAAGCGGGTGCGTGCGAAGAAGAACGTGTTCTCATCCCTCGGTGCCGCGCGGCGCCGGGTCGCCTCGTGGGTCGTGCACCGAGGCGTGCGCTGGGTACAAGAGGCCGGCGCGGTGACCGCCGAGTGCCCCGGACCGTACCGCTTCCGCCGCATCGGGGGCGGCACGCGGCTCGCCTTCCCGCAGGGCACGGTCTTCGGCGAGCAGTGGATCGAGCTCGGCGAGCACTGCATCATCGGCGAACAGGTCACGCTGACCGCCGGCATGATGCCGGGTCTCGACCTCGGCCCGCAGTCGGTGCTGCGGCTGGGCAACGGTGTCGTGCTCGGCCGCGGCAGCCATGTGGTGGCCTCGCAGACCGTCGTCATCGGCGACGAGGTCTACTGCGGCCCGTACGTCTACATCACCAGCGACAACCATTCGTACGACGACCCCGCGCAGCCCGTGGGCAAGCAGTGGCCGCGGACCGCGCCCGTCGAGATCGGCACCGGCTCCTGGCTGGGTGCCGGCGCGGTGATCCTGCCGGGCGCGCGGCTGGGGCGGAACGTCGTGGTCGCGGCGGGCGCGGTGGTGCGCGGCGAGGTGCCCGACCATGCCGTGGTCGCCGGGGCGCCCGCCAAGGTCGTCCGCACCTGGGACCCGGCGGCGGGCTGGCAGCCCCCGCTGCGTACGCCGCCGCCGAAGCCGATCCCGGAGGGCGTCACCCCGGAGCAGTTGCTCGCCCTCGCGGAGTGGGAAGCGGGGGCCCAGGTCCCGGCGTCAGCCGCCGGCGGCGAGCAGCGCCGAACCGGCGAGGGCCGGTGACGCGCCCGCCGTCCGGGAGGCGCGCAGCCGCTCCTTGAGGACGGTCAGTGCCTGGACGGGGAGCCTCGCAAGTACAGTGTGCTGAACGCTGGAGTGCGAGGGACTGCATGGGAGCGCAGTGCAGGGAACTGTACTGCGAATCGGGTATTTTGAACCGGGCGAGGTCGCCACCCGACCTCCACCCGGCTCTCGCTCGGCCTTCGGGAAACGGGCCCGACCGGACTGAACTGGATGGAACGTGACGGATCTCGATCAGCTCACGCAGTCGCTGGCGCGCAACCTCAAGCACTGGCGCGGCCAACGGGGCTACACGCTCGACGCCCTCGCCGCCCGCGCGGGCGTGAGCCGCGGCATGATCATTCAGATCGAGCAGGCCCGGACGAACCCGAGCGTGGGGACGACCGTGAAGATCGCTGACGCCCTCGGCATCAGCATCACCAGGCTGCTGGAGTACGACCAGGGTCCGCAGCTGCGTCTCGTCGGGCCCGGCGAGGCCGTCCGGCTGTGGTCGACCGAGGCCGGCAGCCACACCTCGTTGCTCGTCGGCACGGAGGCGCCCGGCCCGTTCGAGCTGTGGGACTGGCGGCTGATGCCGGGGGACCGCAGCGAGTCGGACCCGCATCCGCAAGGGACGAAGGAGCTGATCCACGTACGCGCGGGGGAGCTGACGCTCGTCCTCGGCGGCACCGCCCATGCGGTTCCGGCGGGCGCCTCGGCCGCCTTCGAGGCCGCCGTCCCGCACGAGTACCGCAACGACGGCGAGGAGACCGTGGAGATGGTCATGTCGGTGAGCGTCCCGGCGGGGCGCTGAGTCCGAGAGCCGAGACAGGAGTCAACTGGGCTCGTGTTGCTGTTAGCTTGACGGACATGTCGACACCCACTCCCTCGCGCACGCCCATGGACGCCTTCGAAGACCACCGGCCCGCCATCGACTGCGTGGAACTGCTGCCCGAGCCCGTCGCCGCCGCGCTCCGTGACTGGCAGGGACCGATGGACGTCCAGCAGCTCCGGTACGTCGACACCGCCCCGGCCATCGCCGACACCGCCCTCCTCGTCGAGCACTACGGCTCCTGGCTGCTCGACCTGTCCGCGAACTGCGTCGTGGCGGCGGGCAAGCGCGGCGACAACATCACCCTCGCCGGCTGCGTCGTCCTCTCCACCACCCGCGTGGACGTCAACGGCGTCGTACGGCGCGAACTCGGTGCCCGCAAGGCGTCCTTCGCGCCCATGGACGCCGCGATCGGCGGCAGCGGCATGGAGTACGGCGGCATCACCCCCATCGGGCTGCCCGCCGACTGGCCGCTGCTGGTGGACGCGGCCGTCGCGGACACGCCGTACGTGCTGATCGGCAGCGGCGCCCGGCGCGGCAAGCTCATCGTCCCGGGCAAGGCCCTCGCTGCCCTGCCGGGCGCCCGCGTACTGGAGGGGCTGGGCCGCGCCGCGGGCTGAGCACGCGCGGAGGCCGGACGCCAGGTGCCGACCGCCGAACGCCCGGCTGCCGGTCAGAGCGTTTCGATGTCCGTCGCCGTGCCGAGGTACGTCTCGCCGAAGGCGGCGGCCGCCGCGTCCGAGGCGAACAACTGGCGCAGCCGGGCCTCCGCCGTGCCCGCGCGGAACCGGTCGCCGGACGACGCGCCGTGCATCACGTCGGACAGCCACTGGGAGAACTCCTGGTACTGCCAGACCTTCCGCAGGCAGGCGTCCGAGTAGCGGGCGAGCCCGTCCTCGTCCCCGGTCGTGCAGGCGGTGCCGAGCGCCCGGCCGAGCAGCAGCGCGTCGTGGATCGCCAGGTTCATGCCCTTGGCCGCGATCGGTGCGACCAGGTGGGCGGACTCGCCGGCCAGGTACAGGCGGCCGTACCCCATCGGCTCGACGACGTAGTTGTGCATGTCGAGAACCGTCTTCTCGATGATCCGGCCCTCGGCGAGCGGCTGCGCGCCGGTCGCGGCCAGACGCGCACGCAGCTCGCGCCAGATCCGGTCGTGCGACCAGTTCGCCGGGTCGTCGCCCGGCGGGCACTCCAGGTAGTAGCGGGTGACCTCGGGTGTGCGTGCCATGTGGGCGCTGAACCCGCGCTCGTGCAGGCCGAAGACGACGCCCTCGGCGGACGGCGGGGCCTCCGCGAGCAGCGCCAGCCAGCCGATGCCGTAGTCCAAGCGGGAGATGCGGAGTTCGTCGGCGGGTATCGCCGCGCGCGCCACGCTGCGGGCACCGTCGCACCCGGCTATGTACGCGCAGTCGATGCGGTGCCGCACGCCCGTCTCCGGATCGGTGTACGACACGGAGGGCCGGTCGGTGTCGATGCCCTCGGGGCGTACGTCCCGCACGCGGAAGCGGATGTCGCCGCCCGCCGCGTCCACGTAGGCGGCCGCCAGATCGGTCACCAACAGCGGCTGCGGATAGACGAAATGGCTCTGCCCGGAGAACCGGCCGGGTTCCACCACATGCCGCTCCCCGCCCCAGCGGAACTCGAACGCCCGCTGGCGCTCGGCCCGTTCCAGCAGCCGGTCGGCCAGCCCGTGCCGCTCCAGGGCGCGGACCACCCACTCCTCGATGAAGCCGGCCCGCGGCCGCTGCTCGATGAACTCCCGGCTCTCCGCCTCCAGTACGACGCAGCCGACGCCGGCGGCATGCAGGACGTTCGCGAGCGTGAGCCCGGCGGGGCCGGCGCCGATGATGACGACGGAGGTGCGGTGTGCCTCCTCGGCGGAGGTGCCGGAAAAGCCGGAGGGGGCGGGGACGGCGGCGTCGGCCACGGTGGCGGTTCCCTTCGTGCGGGGTCAGAACCGGCTGGCAGTGTATGGCCGAATTCCCTGGTCAGGCGCGTCGGGTGGAACCGGCCGCCCCGGTCACTCCGGCCGCCCCGGTCACTCCGGCCGCCCGGTCGGCCCGGTCGCCGTGGTCACTCCGGTCGCCCCGGTCGCCCCGGTGGGGCAGGTGGGTCAGATGGGGTCCGGTGCCGGACGTCGGCGGAAGCTGCGGGCGTCCAAGGACAGCGGCGTCGAGTGCTCGGTGAAGCCGAGGCTGCGGTACAGCCCCTCCGCCTCGTCCGTCGCGTGCAGGTCGATCCGGGACACGCCCTGCCCGGCCAGCCACTCCAGCAGCGCTTCGGTGGTCGCACGGGCGTAGCCGCGCCCGCGGTACTCCGGATCCGTGCACACGTTGAAGATGAAGGCGAACCGGCCCGTGGGGTGCTGCGGCGCGGGAAGCCGCTGCTCGACCGTCCCCACGGCACACGCGGCCAGCCGACGACCGCTACCGGCGTCCGCGTCGACCACGAAGGCGCCGAGGACCGGATCGGGGCCCGACAGTTGTCGCCGCGCGATGTCCACGGCCTCCGCTTCCCAGTCTCCCGGCTGGTCGGCACCGTCCATCGCGGCGAACATCAGCCGGCGCAGACGTACCAGTTCTTCGGCGTCCTCGGGGTCCGCCTGGCGTATCTCGATCACGTCGGGACGCTATCGCAGGACAGTTTCCGCGGGCCGAGAATTTCCATGGCATGGCCATGTATTCGGGGTGGGCGTGGCGCGTTAGCGGCTTATCGGGTGATTTGCGACCCTGGGAGTGGGCAACCGGTTCAGTGGAGGTGTGGAAGGTATGCCCGAACCAGGAAGCAAGAAGTTCGACAGGCGGCGGGCGCAGCTCCGCCGGGAGGCCGAGGACCACGGGGTCCCGGACAAGCACGCGAACGAGGAGGCCAAGGAGAGGCTGGAGGGCGACCCGCACTGGCAGACCCACGGCCCCCGCACCGAGCGTGGGCTGGGCCCGAAGGGACAGCGCAACGAGCGCGACGACCAGCACGGTTCGTGAGAACAGTGACCCGTGCCGGTCGTGGGACCGGCCCGTGTCGGCCATCAGGAGAGGAGTGCGCTGTGAGCAGCAGCAAGAACCCGCAGTCGAACGAACTCCGCCGCAGCGGCAAGAGCGCGGCCGTCCAGGACGCGGCCGATGCCAAGGCGGGCTCCGACCGGAAGGTCGGCCCCGGCGGTGCCGAGCACGCGCACGGCACGGACAAGGGGAACAAGGGCGGCGGCCCCGGCGGCGGTGTACCCGCCGAGGAGCGCCCCGACCACCCGTGACACCCCTCAGGGCGGCGGCCCCGGTCGGCCCGGCCGGGGCCTGTAAAGCCGTCCGTATCCCGGGGCTGGAGCCGGTCGGGTCCGTTCGGCGTGCGCGGGCGGTCGTTGCCGGGCGACGGTGTGCAGATCCGGCCACCGGTGGTGTCGTGGCCCATGGTTGGTGTCTGTGATGCGTTCGTGGCGCCAGGTGCTTGAGCGTCAGTTGTATGCCCTGGTGGTCGATGTGATCCCGCCGGGCGGATGACAGGGCGGGCCGTGGAGGGGCGTCGAGGGGGCCGCTCGGGCTCGTGAAGGGCTTGGCCAGACCTTGGACAAGTGCGGCGCAACTCCTGGTCAGCGATTATGCGTTCGGCACATCCGGTCGGCGCCGGACGGACGGTGGAGACGTCGACCGGCAGCGGCGCGAGGGGGAAATCGGTCGTGTTGCGAAACGCCCGGCGGCCTTATCGGCGGCGCGGCGGCAATGGTTCGCCCTAATCGCCGCCCGAGGGCCGGTCGTGTGACGGTTCGTTCCTGGTCATCGGGGCGTGGCCGAATAATTCTTGTCGTGAATGATATGCATGAAGAAACCATGGCAATGACCGGGGAAAAACTGTTCCAGGTATTTCCAAGTGGCCAGAAATCTGTGCGTGTGGCCTGGTGGGCGACGGGATGCTGGCGGCGCAAACGGAACACTCCTGCGCCGCCGGGCCGTGCCGTCCGGAGGTGCTCGTGAAAGGTTGACGGCTGGTGCGACGTAGGGCGCGGGCGGAAGCGGAACGGGCGGCGGCGAGGGCGGCCGAACAATTGCTCCGGGCCGGTCAGCTACTGCGGAAAGCTCCCGGCACCGCCGATCTGCGGGCCGTCTACCGCACCGATCAGCCCGTCAATGACACGCCGTACCGGAATCGCTGGGCGCATGACAAAGTCGTGCGCTCCACCCACGGCGTGAACTGCACCGGCTCGTGTTCGTGGAAGGTCTACGTCAAGGACGGGCTGATCACCTGGGAGACCCAGCAGACCGACTACCCGTCCGTCGGCCCCGACCGCCCCGAGTACGAACCGCGCGGCTGCCCCCGGGGCGCCTCCTTCTCCTGGTACACGTACTCGCCGACCCGGGTGCGGTACCCCATGGTGCGCGGCGTCCTGTTGGACATGTACCGCCGGGCCAAGGCGCGGCTCGGTGGCGACCCGGTCGCGGCCTGGGCGGACGTCACCTCCGACCCCGAACGCCGGCGCGCCTACCAGGAGGCACGCGGCCGCGGCGGACTGGTCCGCGCCGGCTGGGACGAGGCGCTGGAGATCGCCGCCGCCGCGCACGTGCACACCATCGGCGCCTACGGCCCCGACCGGGTGGCCGGCTTCTCGCCGATCCCCGCGATGTCGATGGCCTCGCACGCCGTCGGCGCGCGCTTCATGTCGCTGATCGGCGCGCCCATGATCTCGTTCTACGACTGGTACGCGGACCTGCCGGTCGCCTCCCCGCAGGTCTTCGGCGACCAGACCGACGTACCCGAGTCCGGCGACTGGTGGGACGCGGCCTACCTGATGCTGTGGGGCTCGAACGTGCCGGTGACGCGGACGCCGGACGCGCACTGGATGGCCGAGGCGCGCTACCGCGGCCAGAAGGTCGTGGTGATCTCCCCGGACTATTCGGACGCCACCAAGTTCGCCGACGAGTGGATGCATCCGCACCCCGGCACCGACGGCGCGCTGGCCATGGCGATGGGCCACGTCGTGCTCACCGAGTTCTTCGTCCGCCGGCAGGTGCCCTACTTCACCGAGTACGTCAAGCAGTTCACCGACCTGCCCTTCCTGGTCGCGCTGGAGGAGCACGAGGACGGCCGGTACGTCCCGGGCAAGTTCGTCACCGCGGCCGACCTGGGCATCGCCACCGACGCCGTGCCGGAGGTACGGGCCTGGATGCCGGTACTGGTCGATGCCGACACCGACGACGTCGTCGCACCGAAGGGCACCCTCGGCGACCGCTGGGCCAAGGGCGGCGAGGGCCGCTGGAACCTGGACCTGGACGGCGTCGACCCGCTGCTCTCCTTCCACCGGCACGGCGGCCCGGACGCGGAAGTCGTCCTGCCCCGCTTCGACACACCGAACGGCACGGTGGTGCGCGGCGTGCCGACCCGGGAGATCGGCGGTCGCCCGGTCACCACCGTCTTCGACCTGCTGCTGGCCCGCTACGGCGTCGGCCGCGAGGGCCTGCCGGGGCAGTGGCCCACCGGCTACGACGACGCCTCGCAGCCCTGCACCCCGGCCTGGCAGGAGGAGATCACCTCGGTGCCGGCCGCGGCGGCGGAGCGCGTGGCGCGGGAGTTCGCGCGCACCGCCGAGCAGACCCGCGGCCGCTCGATGATCGTGATGGGCGCCGGCACCAACCACTGGTTCCACTCCGACACCATCTACCGTGCCTTCCTCTCCCTGCTCATCCTGACCGGCTGCCAGGGCGTCAACGGCGGCGGCTGGGCCCACTACGTCGGCCAGGAGAAGGTCCGCCCGTACACCGGCTGGCAGCAGCTCGCGACGGCCGCCGACTGGGTGCGCCCGTCCCGGCAGATGGCCGGCACGCCGTACTGGTACCTGCACGCCGACCAGTGGCGCTACGAGTCCTACCCGGCCGACGCACTGGCCTCGCCCACCGGTCGCGGCACCTTTGCCGGACGGCACACCGCCGACCTGGTCGCCCGGTCGGCGCGGCAGGGCTGGCTGCCGTCAGCGCCCACCTTCGGCGCCAACCCGCTCGACCTGGGCCGCGCGGTGCGCGAGAGCGGACAGGAACCCGACCGCTGGGTGGCCGGCCGGCTCGCCTCCGGAGAGCTGCAATTCGCCTGCGAGGACCCCGACGACCCCGCAAACTGGCCACGCGTCCTCACCGTCTGGCGGGCCAACCTCATCGGCTCCTCGGCCAAGGGCAACGAATACTTCCTGCGCCATCTGCTGGGAGCCCGCGACAACGCCGGCGCCGAAGAGGCGGCGGCCGAGGACCGCCCCCGCGAGCTGACCTGGCGCGAGGAGGCGCCGCGCGGCAAGCTCGACCTGCTGCTCGCCCTCGACTTCCGGATGACCTCCACCACGCTCTTCGCCGACCTCGTCCTGCCGGCCGCCACCTGGTACGAGAAGCACGACCTCTCCAGCACCGACATGCACCCCTACGTGCACGCCTTCACACCCGCGATCAGCCCGCCCTGGCAGGCCCGCACCGACTTCGAGATCTTCCACGGCCTGGCCCGCAAGGTCGCCGAGCTCGCGAAGGGCCGGCTGGACACCGCGTACGACCTGGTCGCCACCGCGCTGGCGCACGACACTCCGGACGAAGCCGCCCAGCCCGGCGGGCGCGCCGCCGACTGGCGGGCCGGCGGACCACCACCGCAACCGGGCGTCAACGCACCGAAGGTGACCCTCGTCGAACGCGACTACACCGCCCTCGGCGAGCGCATCGCCACCCTCGGACCGCTCGCCGAGGAACACGGCATGAGCGTCAAGGGCGTCACCGTGCACCCGGGGCCGGAGGCCGACTGGCTGGCCACGCGGTGCGGAACCGCCGACGGGGGAGTGGCGGACGGCCGGCCGCTGCTCGACACCGACGTCAAGTTCTGCGAGGCGATCCTCGCCCTGTCCGGCACCACCAACGGCCGGCTCGCCGCCGAGGGATTCGACCGGCTCGCCGACCGTTGCGGCCCGGGCTCCGGCCTCGCGGAGCTGGGCCTGACGGCCTCCGAACGCCGGGTGGTCTTCTCCGACACCCAGGACCGGCCCGTCCAGGTCGGCACCAGCTTCGAATGGTCCGGCAAGGAGGCGCCCGACCGCCGCTACTCGCCGTTCACCGTCAACACCGAGCACAAGAAGCCCTGGCACACCCTCACCGGTCGCCAGCACTTCTACCTCGACCACGACTGGATGGCCGAGTTCGGCGAGCAACTCCCCGTCTACCGACCACCGTTGAACCTGGCGGCCCTGGGAGAGCCCACCGCCGCCGACACCGAGGGAGACGGACGCGCCGTCACCGTCCGCTACCTCACCCCGCACTCGAAGTGGTCCATCCACTCCGAGTACCAGGAGAACCTGCTGATGCAGACCCTCGCCCGCGGCGGCCCGGTCATCTGGCTCGGCGTGGAGGACGCCGCCGCCATCGGCGTCGCGGACAACGACTGGATCGAGGCCGTCAACGCCAACGGCGTGGTCGTCGCCCGCGCCGTCGTCTCGCACCGGATGCCGGCCGGCACGGTCTTCATGTACCACGTGCAGGAGCGTCTGGTGAACGTGCCCAAGTCCGAGGCGACCGGCCGGCGCGGCGGCGTGCACAACGCCCTGACCAAGCTGCTCATCAAGCCGACCCACCTCATCGGCGGCTACGCCCAGCAGTCCTTCGCCCCCAACTACCACGGCCCGACCGGGAACCAGCGCGACGCGGTGACCACGATCCGCCGCCGCTCCCAGCACGTGACCTACTGACGACCCGCCCCACCGACGACGTCCCCTCGACGTGGAGTCCTGACATGCCCCGCGGCAACGCCACCCCCCAGCGCGTCATGGCCCAGGTGGCCATGGTGATGAACCTCGACAAGTGCATCGGCTGCCACACCTGCTCGGTCACCTGCAAACAGACCTGGACCAACCGCACCGGTACCGAATACGTCTGGTTCAACAACGTCGAGACCCGGCCCGGCCAGGGATACCCCCGCGGTTACGAGGACCAGGAGAAATGGCAGGGCGGCTGGAAGCTCAAACACGGGCGCCTGGTCCCGCGCACCGGCGGCCGCGCCCGCCGGCTGGCCCGCCTCTTCGCCAACCCTGAACTGCCGACCCTCGACGACTACTACCAACCCTGGACCTACGACTACGAGAACCTCACCACCGCCCCGCTCGGCGACGACCTGCCGACCGCGCCGCCCCGCTCCCTCGTCGACGGCGCGCCCACCGACATCACCTGGGGGCCCAACTGGGACGACGACCTCGGCGGCGGCCCCGAGCACCTCGCCGACGACCCGGTCCTGCGCAAGATGAACGACACCGTGCGGCTGGAGTACGAGCAGGCGTTCATGTTTTACCTGCCCCGGATCTGCGAGCACTGCCTCAACCCGTCGTGTGTCGCCGTCTGCCCGTCCGGGGCGCTCTACAAGCGCATCGAGGACGGCATCGTCCTCGTCGACCAGGACCGTTGCCGCGGCTGGCGGATGTGCGTGTCCGGCTGCCCGTACAAGAAGGTCTACTTCAACCACCGCACCGGCAAGGCCGAGAAGTGCACCTTCTGCTACCCCCGCATCGAGGCGGGCGAGCCGACCGTCTGCTCGGAGACCTGCGTGGGCCGGCTGCGCTACCTCGGCGTCATGCTCTACGACCCCGAGAAGGCGGGCGCCGCCGCGGCCGTCGCCGATGAACGGGACCTCTACGAGGCGCAGTTGGGCTGCTTCCTCGATCCCGAGGACCCCGAGGTGGTGCGCGCGGCGGAGGAGTCCGGCATCCCGCACGACTGGATCGAGGCCGCCCGGCGCTCCCCGGTACGCGACCTGATCAGCCGGTACAAGGTGGCCCTGCCGCTGCACCCGGAGTACCGCACCCTCCCGATGGTCTGGTACATCCCGCCCCTCTCACCGATCGTCGACGCCCTCACCACCACCGGCCACGACGGCGAGGACCCGGCGGCCCTGTTCGGCGCCATCGACTCGCTGCGCATCCCGCTCGGCTACCTCGCCGAACTCTTCACCGCCGGCGATCACGCGCCCGTCGAGGCCGCGCTGTGCCGGCTGGCGGCCATGCGCGCCCACATGCGGCGCAGCAACCTCGGCGAGGAACCGGACCCCGGCATCGCCCGCGCCGTCGGCATGGACGAACGCTCCCTGACCGCGATGTACCGGCTGCTGGCGCTGGCCAAGTACGACGAGCGCTACGTCATCCCCACCAGCTACCAGGCTCCGGCGCCCGGAGACGTGGACCTCGGCGGCTGCAGCCTGGAAGCCGAGGGCGGGCCCGGCATGATGCCCGGCGGCTACGACCCCGACTCCTTCCACGCCCCGCCGGACACCGGACCCACCCCCGCCGGCAGCGCCACGGCCGGCCGGGTCAACCTGCTCAACTGGAACGGCAAGGGCCGCCCCGCAGGCCTCTTCCCGAAGCGGGCCGGAGGGCAGGAACAGTGACCGCACCCGTCGTCCACCAGGCCGCCTCCCTGCTGCTGTGCTACCCCGGCGACGACTGGCCGCACCGCCTGGCAACCGTCCACGACGCCGTACGCCACGTCCGGGGCGCCGAGAGCGCACTGCTCGCGCGCTGCTGCGGCACGCTGCGGTCCGCCGAACCGCTCGCACTGGCCACGCAATACGTCGCCACCTTCGACCGCAGCCGCCGCCGCTCCCTCCACCTGACCTACTACACCGACGGCGACACCCGCCGCCGCGGCGCCTCCCTGGCCCGCCTCAAGGACCACTACCGCGCCCACGGCTGGCTGCCACCGGAGGACGAGCTGCCGGACTTCCTGCCGCTGATGCTGGAATTCGCCGCGCGCAGCCCCGAGCCCGGCCTGCGTCTGCTCGCCGCCCACCGGCCCGCCATCGAGGTGCTCCGCTACGCGCTCATCGCCCACCGCAGCCCGTACGCCGACGTCCTGGAGGCCGTCTGCGGCACCCTGCCCGGGCCGTCTCCCGCCAGCCGCGAAGAAGCGCTCAGGATCGCCCGCAACGGGCCGCCGGCCGAGACCGTCGGCCTGGAACCCTTCCCCGCCCAGCACGGCCACGTCACCCAAGGAACCCGCCGGTGACCCACCTGAACATCGCCCTGTGGGGCGTCTGCCCCTACCTCGTCCTCGTCGTCCTGATCGCCGGCACCGCATGGCGCTACCACTACGACCGCTTCGGCTTCACCACCCGCTCCAGCCAGCTCCACGAGAGCCGCCTGCTGGGCATCGGCGGGCCGCTCTTCCACTACGGCCTGTTCTTCGTCGCCGCCGGACACGTCGCCGGCCTGCTCGTTCCCGAGAGCCTCACCGACCGGCTGCACGTCAGCCACGAGCTCTACCACGCCAACGCCCTGCTGGTCGGCGGCGCGGCCGGCATCGCCACCACGGCCGGACTGGCCGTCCTCCTCTTCCGCAGGCTGCGGGTCCGCGCGGTGCGCCAGGCCACCAGCCGCAGCGACCGCATCGTCCACCCCCTGCTCACCCTCGTCCTGCTGGCCGGCCTGGCCGCCACCGTCAGCGGGGCCGCGGCGGACTCCTACGACTACCGACGCGGGGTGTCGGTGTGGTTCCGCAGCCTGTTCTTCCTCGAACCGGACGTGCCCGCGATGGCGCACGCCCCGGTCATCTACCAACTGCACGCCGTACTCGCGATGGCGCTGTTCGCACTGTGGCCGTTCAGCCGCCTCGTCCACGCCTTCAGCGCGCCCCTGGGCTACCTCGTCCGCCCGTACGTCGTCTACCGCTCCCGGAGCGTGGTCCGCGCCGACGGGAGGGCCGGGCGCCGCGCTGGCGCAGGGCGGGAATCTCGATGACCGGGGCATCCGGCATCCCCTGCGGGCCCGAGGGAGTTTCCCTCTTTGCGGTGTTCCATGTCCCGGCGGAGCGGCCGGCGAGCATGACCCGTCTTCGACGGAGCTGCGGCCACCCGCCCGTCGGAGAGTCACGGAACATCGAAACCGACAACCGGGACGCCTGAGGCGGGGCTTCTGCGTCAGGCGCTGCGGGTGACGGTCAGGACTGCCGAGCGCGATGCGTTCGTGGCCGCGGTTGCCGGGGGCTCCCGCACGTGTTCAGCATCGTTGGCGACGTAGCCGACGAGGCACATCCACGGGAGATCCACCTCACGCGGCGCGCCCGGTGCGGTGGCCTCCTGCTGGCGGGTCACGCTGCGGTAGCCCCTGACGCCCTGGCCGCCTCATCGATCACCCATTGCAGGGCGCCGTCGCGACGTACAGATGAGTTCGCGCGCGGCGACATGGGCGGAGCCTCCCGCCCGGCCGGCGGCGTACGCGGTATGCCGTGCTGTGCCACGAATAACTGGTAATTCACGTCACTTCCCTCACAGGCGGCAGGCAGAAGATTTAATTCCGTATTCGGCGGGGTCGCTCATACCTCACTCGATGCCGTTGACTTTTCGGAGAGGGAGGAGCAGCCTTCCAGCACGGTGATTTTCGGCTTGCCGGGAACGCGTGTGCCGTCGATTCCGCAGCGCCGATAGCCGTCGCATGGCCCGGGGAGGGTGTTCGTATGTACGTTCGCCGAACCGTGCCCAACCCATGACGACACGGAATCCATCAGCTTCGGGCCCTTCTGGCCCTACAGCTCAGGGGAGGCAAGAATGGCGGCCGCGACCAGGCAACTGTTCGTGAACTCACCAGCCAGCAGGTCCGTCACCATCGACCTGGGGGCAGCCACCACATTCGTGGCATGGGGTTCGATCACGATGCTCGACCCGCGAATTCAATTCGACCGGGACAACGCCGTCGTGATCGACATACCTTTTATCGACGGAAATCGAACGAACACTCAGGTTTTCGGAGGTGACCACTGGGGGGCATCCGGTGCCTTCAGCAACGTCCACGATTCAGCAATCGTTCGCTTCGGCCGGACTGTCACCTTCAGGATGCGCACATTCGGACCTGACATTGACGCCATGGGTTGCGGCATTGTCATCACCAATCCATGACGCTTGAAAAGGAAACCAATGCCGAGGTACTTCGTCTACGACAAGGAAAACGGTCGCGTTGTGCATGTGCACGAGACGTATGACGCGACGAGTGGTGCCACCCGGCCGTGTACACGGGAAGAAGTGTTCGCGGTGGTGGATGAAGGGCTGGACAAAGGAAAGCTGGACATACTGCAGTCCGAGTTCGAGCCGGAGGCCGGCTCCGGGGAGCTGCGTGTCGATCTCACCACTCAGAACGTGGTGGCGGCCGGGGCGCCGAACGAGTAGCCGGTTCAGCAGACCGGCGGCGTCCGGATACGGAACGGGACGGTCAACGTCGTCCCTCCGCCTGCCCGTCGGACAGGCGGAGGGACGACGCACCACCCTGGACCACGCGTTGTCCCGTCACTCCACAGCGAACGCCCGAGGTCTCCGGTGAGTCAGTCGCAGCGGTCGGTGTAGCGGCAGGCGACGAGGGGCGGCTGCTCGGTGAGGTGGCCGTCGGCGAGGTTGACGGCGAGCCGGAGGTACTGGGCGTGCGTCCAGGCCAGGGGCGTCGCGGAGGTGGTGCCGGTCCCGGGGGTGAAGCCGGCGGGGGCCTTGTCGTCCCAGACCTGTTCGGCCATCAGATAGCCGGAGTTCGTGGTACGTGCCATCGCGGCGAGCTGTTCGCGCGCCCCGGCCGGGTCGTCGGCGACCAGGTCGTACTCGCCGCGTTCACCGTTGAGGAGTGGCCAGCCGCGGCCGTGGGTGCGGCCGTCGCCCGGCTGGGAGATGAACCACGGGCTGCCGTCGGCGGTCTCGCCGTAGCCGTCGAAGGAACCGCGGTACCAGAAGCGGCCGTTCGGGGTGTCGAAGCCGAGCTGCTCGTCGACGACCTTCAGGCTGTGGACGATGTCCGGGTCGTCGGCCGGCAGCACGCCCAGCCGTACGAGTTCCAGGAAGCTGGGGTCGACGATGGTGCGCTGATCGGCGTCGGCGGGGCCGCCGTTGCTCACGTCGTACGTGGTGCCGGCGTCGGGATTGCCGTCCTTGGTCAGCTGCAGGAAGTACGGCTTGGTGGAGTACGGGCCGTTGTGCGTCACCGTCCAGTCCTTGACCTTGCGCTGCCAGGCGTCGGCGGTGTCCAGATACCGCTGCGCGGAGTCGGTGTCGCCGTTGGCTTCGGCGATTTTCGCGGCGGTGACCAGGCCGGCGATCTCACTGGCGATGGTGGCCGGCGAGTAGCCGCTCTGGTTCTCCCACCGCTCCTGCTCCGACCAGGGAGCGGTGTGTCCGTCCTTGGAATAGCCCACGATGAAGTCCGCGGCCCGCTTCACATGCGACCAGGTCTTCGCGTCGGTACGGCCGAGCTGGTCGGCGAGGAGGACCGGGAAGGCGACCTGGTCGAGCTGGATGCCCGTCCAGATGGGCGTGCCGTCGGTCGCGGACTTCTGCGGGAAGGAGCCGTCCTGCCTCTGCTGCTTCTCGAAGAGGAAGTCCAGCGCCCGCTCGGCCCCCGCCCGGTCCCCGACGGCGATCAGGGCGGTGCCCACCTGGTACAGGTCGCGCGCCCAGACCGCGTTGTAGCCGCTGGTGTCCGGTTCCTCCTTGCCCGACCACGGCATGGAGGGCGAGGCGACGAACGCGCCGCGGTGGGTCTTGTCCTCGGTCGCCGCCAGCACCATCGCCGACACCCGGTACGCCTGCCGTTCCCGCTCGGTACGCAGGGCCTCCGGCGGGCGGCGCAACCCGGACAAGTAGCGGTGCCAGCCGGCCGCATAGGCTGCCGAAACGCGCTCGAACCCGGTGCCGGCCGAGGTGTTCGCCGTCCTCAACGCCCGGGTGGCGTCCGGGCCGAAGCCGAGGGCGAGGGTGGTGCGGCGGCGGTCGCCGAGTCCGGTGAGCGTGGTCCGGCCGGTCTGGACGACATTGCCCTTCGACGCGGAGCCGTACGTCCAGTCCATCCGCCGGTCCCGCAGCAGGTCCGTCCAGCCGTCGCTGGCCCCCAGGTAGCCGCTGGAGGTGGCGGTGAAGCCCGTGGAGGCCACCAGTGCGCTGGCGGTCCGGTCGTCGGAGGCGACCAGAGCGCCGCCCTCCGTACGGCCGGAGTCGTCGGCACCGTAGTTGCTCAGGGCCGGATCGTAGAGCGCGTACACCTGGTACGGACGGCCGGTCAGCGACTCGAACTCGACATCGGCCTGGACGGCGGAACGGTCGGGGTCGGTGACGTAGGTGGTCGTCAGCCGCCAGCGGCCGTCCTTGTCCGTGGCCACGGTCCGGTAGGTCGGGCTCTGCGGATCGGAGAGCCGGGTGACCTTGCGGGATGCCTCGTCGGCACGGACGGCGAAGCCCTTCCCGTCCGTGATCACGAAGCCGAGCTCGCGCACGTTGGGCATGTCCAGGGTCGGGTAGTACACCTCTCCCAGGCGTCCGCCCTGAAGGGTGAACCACGTCTTGCCGGACGTTCCGTAACTCGTACCGAAACCGGTCTTGTCCGCGGGCGGACGGGCCGTCGACGGGGCGGCCCCGGGCGCGCCGGGGGCCTCATCGGATTCGGCCGCCGTCGCCGGTGTCCACTGCGGCGTCAGCGACGATCCCACCGTCAGGGCGAGGGCGGCCCCGATGGCTGCTGTCAGCTTCCGTGTGCGGGTCACTCGTTCTCCTTCGAGGAGCGGGATGAAGGCTCGTGGAGGGCCGGTGCGGGCTCGCTCACCGCTTCGAGCCCGCTGTGGTCGCGCGCTTCAGCAGTGCCTTGATGGCGTACACGTCGCTGTAGTTGGAGGGGCCCTCGCGGGTGTCCTTGTAGAGCGCGTTGTGCTGGAAGTAGCTCATGTTGACCGCGAGCGGGTCCTGGACGAGTTCGATGCGGTAGGTCTTGCCTTTGGTGAGCTCGGCCTTGGCGAAGGTCGAGCCCCGCACCGTCGTCCAACTGCCCGTGTTGGGCATGGCGATGACGCGTTCGGTGACGAGTTCGCCGGTGGCGTCGTCGTGGACACGCAGCATCTTCATGCCGCTGGAGACCCCGGTGTTGATCGGCCCGCCGACCGCGGCATCGGCCTGCAGCAGGTACTCGCCGGTGGCCTTCGGAGTGATGCGGGCGGCGAGCTTGTCGCCCGGATCGGTGCCCCAGTCGGCGTAGTACACGCCGTTGTCGCCGGTGGTCTTCTTGCCGCCGGTCGCTTCGAAGTCCTCGCCGGTGACCTTGAGCACGCGGTCATCGTCCGGTCCCCAGTAGCACTCGGGCTCGGCGTGCTGGGAGGTGTTCCCGCTGGAGGTGTAGGTCAGGCGGACGCTGTAGCAGTGCGAGACTTCGTCCGGCCGCGCGGTCCTGTCGGTCCACGTCTGCTCACCGGCACCGACCGCCACGTTCTCGGCGATCACCTTGCCGTCGCGGAGGACGTCCATGGTGACCTTGGCGGGGTCCTCGTCGCCGATGTCGAGGGACAGTTGCGTCCGGCCGTCCTTGACGGTGACGTTCCTGATGTCCGGAGTGGTGGGCCCGTAGAGGGCTTCCTTGGAGGAGAGGTCCACCGGCTTCGGCGCCTTCTGCCCCGAGCCGGCCGCGGGCTCGGCGAGCTTGACGACCACGGTGGACTCGCCCGACTCGCCGTCGCCGAGCATCTTCTCGGTGATCGGCGTACCGGCCGGCATCTTCTTGCCGTCGAGGGTCAGCGACTCCACCTGGTATGCGCCCTCACCGGCCTTGCCCGCCGGGATGTCGAGCGCGACGTTCAGCTTGTGGCCCCGGTAGTCGAGGTCGTTCAGCACCGCCCGCTCGCCGCCGGGGAAGTAGGTTTCGCGCAGTTGGGCGGGCAGGAACGGATCGATGTGCAGGCCGTCCTCACGGGCATCGATACCGAAGATGCTCTGCTGGACCATCGACATCATGCCGGCGACGCTCCACAGCTGACGGTCGGAGTTGAGGGCCGTCTTGGTGCTGCCGTCCAGGATGTTGATGTTCTCCTTGTTGGTGGCGAACAGCGCTCCGCCGCGGATCAGGGAGCGGGCCTGCTGCGTGGCCACGGCATCGTTGCCGGTCTTGGCGGCGGCCCGCATCATGTAGGCGGTCACGAACGGCCACACCGCGTTGTTGTGGTACGAGGGCACGTCCTGCTGTTGCGGCCAGAGCACCGACGGGCCGTAGGGAGTCTGCGGGTAGTTCGCAACGGCCTGCTTGGCCTGCTCCGGTGTGGCGACGCCGGTGAGCACGGCCAGCGAGGTGCCCAGGGCGTCGTAACGGTTGACCGGAGAGGTGTCCTTCTCGGTGCTGAGCATTTGGGAGAACTGGCCCTTCTCGGGCAGCCAGAACTTCTCCCGGACAGCCTGCATCAAGTCGTCGGCCCAGCCCCGGTACTTGGCAGCTGCGCTCTTGTCACCCGCGTCGGCAGCGAGACGGGCGGCCGCGTCGATGGCTGCCCAATGGGTGACGTTCGTGGACAGCGAGCGCGAGGTGGCGATGGTGGCCACATCGTCCTTGGTCCAGTCCGCGTAACTCTGCTCGCGCCAGTCCAGGAAGGAGTGCTCGCCGAGGTAGAGGCCGTCGCCGCGGTCGAAGACGACCTTGCGGTCGTGCTCGATGGTGTTGCGTATCGCCTCGTACGCCTTGTCCGCGAACGCCTGCCGCCTGCCGTCGGGGAGCCAGTTGATGATCTCGCTCGCGCCGAGCGCCCACACGACCCGGTCGGTGGAGCTGGGGTAGCTGCCGCCGGTGCCGGTGTCCTGGATGATCTGGGTGTCCCCGGACCCGTCGCGCCGCTCGCTCAGCTTGAACGCGAGCGTGTTGCGCATCCGTTCGGGGTCTGCCGTGGTCAGGCCGAGGTCGGCGGAGTACGCCACGTCCCGCGTCCAGACGTACGTCCAGAGCTTGCCGGTCTGGTAGCAGCCGCCCGGACAGTCGATCGGCTTGCCGTCGTTGTACGAGCCGTCGGTCAGCCGGTCGGTCCTGTTCAGCTCCGCGTCGTCATGAGCCATCGCGTACAGGCCGTCCAGCAGCACGGACCCGGATCGCAGCGTCGGCTTGCCCGGTGCCTCCTTGATGACCCGCTCGCCGGCGACGGAGCTGACCAGCTTGTACGTGCGCAGGCAGTCCGCGTCGACGTCGGTGACCGACACGGTGGCCGAACCGGTGCCGTCCTTGAAGCGTCCCGGCTTCTCGGGGACGGCGCACCGTGCGTCGCCGGCAACCGCGGTGCCGGTGGCTGCCTGGGCCGGCACGGCCGGCGCGGACGGCATGGTGGCCGCCAGGGCTGTGGCGATGGACGCCGTCAGAACGGCCTTGACCACTGGTCTCGTCAACGTTTCTCCTCGGCAAGAGCCGCCAAGAGACACCACTTGAAAGCAAGCGGCGTCCCACAGAGTTCATGAGTTCAAGATCAAAATTCTCTGCGCAGCGCATGGCGTCCCGTACCTGGCCACGCGCGTGCCCCGGAAGGGCGAGGTCACGCTGTGTTCAGCTAACCCGTACGTGGGCTCTGAACAGCGAATACAAGGCGATGGTTGGATCTCAACATCGCAGCCCCAGGTCGCTGTTGCCGCTTTTTGCAGCGCTTGCAAACTAGGTGTTGCCCGTGACCGCGTCAACGGAAAGTGAACTCATAATTCCGAGAGAATCTCGCGAACAATGAGGGCATATCGGTACCAAGTGGTGCTCCGCCCCCGCGGAGACTGCGCTTGCAGCGCTCTCATTTCGGGACAGTTCATCGGCCGCGCGCTCCACGTGAAGCCGCGGTCCTGCCCCGGATGCCGGGCGCAGGACCGCGCTTTCGGGTGGCCTGCCCCCGTGCGCCCTGCCTGCCTACGGCCGGCTGCCTTAACGTCGCGAGCAGCGACGTACCGGATCCGCAGAGGAGGACGTCATGCGCGATCTCCGCATGGTCGTGACCGCAGCCGACGGCGGCAAGCACGGTGGTCCGCCGGATGACCAGCCCTGGCCGGTGCCCGATGAAGAACCCAGCCCCGATGGCAGCCGCCCCCAGGAACTCACCACGTGACCACTCACCCTTCATCGGTCCATCCGGAACAGGCCGCGCTCGTCAGGGAACTGGCCAAGGGCGGTCTGCTCTCCGCGGAGTGGCGCGAGATCTGGGAGCAGACACCGCGGCACCGCTTCGTCCCGGACCCGGCCTGGCGGCAGTTGCGGCGCTCCTGCGAGCTGGTCACCGGTCAGGAGCGGATGGACCTGATCTACTCCGATGAGCCGGTGGTCACGCAGCTGGACAACGGGGACAACGGGGAGGGGGGCGGACCTGGCATCGCCACGTCCTCCAACTCCATGCCCTCGATGGTCGCCCGGCAGCTCAGGGCTCTGGACGTACGGCCCGGGCATCGCGTCTTGGAGATCGGCACGGCCACGGGATACGTGTCCGCGCTGCTGTGCCGGCGGGTGGGCGAGGAGAATGTCTTCACGGTCGAGATCGACGGCGTGCTCGCCGCGCAGGCGCGAGCCAACCTGGCCGCGGAGGGGCTGCACCCGACGACGGCGGTTGCCGACGGGGAGTCGGGCCTGTCCGCTCACGCTCCGTACGACCGGATCCTGTCCACCTGCGCGCTGCGCCGGGTACCGCCGTCGCTGACCGGCCAGCTCGCGCCGGATGGCGTCCTGGTCACCCCGATGACCGATGTCTTCTACGGCGGTGCCACGGTCCGCCTGGCCCGCCAGGAGAGCGGAGACCTCTCCGGCCGGTTCTTCCACGGTGCCACGTACATGCCGATGCGCTCCCACCGGCTGGAGAAGCTGGGGCCGCCCGACGCCACCACGGCGCGGCGCCGGGACACCGGCCTGGCCCCGGAGCGGCTCCACCCGCTGGGCTTCGCCCTGTACGGCAGCGCCCGGCTGCCGGGCGTACGGATGACCCACGGCTTCCACCAGGACGTCCGGACCGTGTGGCTACAGGCCGAGGACGGCTCGGCGGCCGTGGCCGGCGGCGGGACGGTGACGGTGTACGGGCCGCGGGACCTGTGGGCGGAGATCGCAGCGGTCGAGGCGGAGTACGCGACCCGCGGCCGGCCGGACACCCCATGCTTCGGCCTGACAGTCACTGCGCACGGCCAGCATCTGTGGTGGGACACCCCGGCACAGGTGATCCCCTCGAAGGAGCTCCACAACGTCACCGGCCGGTGACAGCGGCGCGAGAACGCCCATGGCGCGCGGGTCGGCCCAGCGCGTCGGCGCGGGTCGGCGGGGTGGCGCCAGGCAGAAGCCGCGAACAGCTGTCAGCCCAGTCGGGGAATCTCGATCGCCGGGCAGCGGTCCATGACCATCTCCAGTCCGGCGGCGCGGGTCCGCTCGTACGCCGCCTCGTCGATGACGCCGAGCTGGAACCAGACCGCCTTGGCGCCGATGGCCACGGCCTCGTCGGCGACCTGGCCCGCCAGCGCGCTGTTCACGAACACATCGACGACGTCGACCTCGAAGGGGATCGCGTCGAGGGAGGGGTAGCCCTGCTCCCCGTGCACCGTCTCGGCCTTGGGGTGCACGGGGACGATGCGCTTGCCGAACCGCTGCAGCACGTTCGCGACGCCGTACGCCGCACGGCCCTGGTTCGAGGACAGGCCCACGACGGCCCAGGTGTCGCCGAGCTCCGTCAGGATCTTGCGGATGGTCGCCGGGTCGCCGTACATCGATTCAGCCTCCTGTGATGGGTCCTGCTCCCCACGGTATGCCCCGACCGGCGCCGACGTGGCGCGTCCCCGTGTGCCGGGCCGTCGCTCGGGGCACAGTGCCCCTCATGGACACCGCAGATCGTGACAACGGACAGCAGGCCCTGAGCGGCAGTGTGGCACTGGTGACCGGTGCCTCCAGCGGGATCGGGGCCGCGACGGCGCTGGCGCTCGCGCAGGAGGGGTGCGCCGTCGCGCTGGTCGCCCGCCGGGCCGAACGGCTGGCGGACCTCACCGCGCGGATCGGGAAGGCGGGCGGCCCGGAACCGCTCTCCCTCGCCGCCGACCTCGGCGACGCGTCGCAGTCCGCCCGCGTGGTCGCCGAGACCGTCGACCACTTCGGCCGGCTCGACGTGCTGGTGAACAACGCCGGTTACGGGGCGCGCAGCCCGTTCGAGGACAGCGACCCCGAGGACTGGGACCGCATGCTCGACCTGAACGTGAAGGCGTTGCTGCGGATGTCGCACGCCGCGCTGCCGCACCTGCTGCGCGCGGCGGCGGACGGCCCGCGCGGCGTTGCCGACCTGGTCAACATCAGCTCGGCCGCCGGCCGGGTGCCGCGCAAGAACAACAGCGTCTACTCGGCGAGCAAGCACGCGGTGTGCAGCTTCAGCGAAGCGCTGCGGCAGGAGGTGACCGGGCGCGGCGTGCGGGTCGGGCTGGTCGAGCCGGGGGTGGTGGTGACGGAGATGACCGCCGGCAGTCAGGCGTCCTCGGCCCGCGGGTTGCCGCGGGAGGACTGGCTGGTGGCGGAGGACATCGCGCGGTGCGTCGGCTTCATGGTGACGCAGCCGGCGCACATGGCCGTCAACGAGCTCACGGTGCGGCCCACCGCCCAGGAGCACTGAGACAGTCCGCCCCCTGTAGCGCCTCGGCCGCCCCTGGCCGAAAACCGTCTTATGGGCCGCCCTCGGCCGTCCTACGTTGACTTCGTGACCAGATTTCGAATCTGGTCACGGAGTCAGAAGGTCGGCCGGATCAAGGGAGCCGGAGGGCGGAGCGGGTGGAGCGTGGCGAGCGGATTCTGGAGGCGGCGGGGGAGCTGCTGGTCGCGTGGGGGTACCGACGCGTCACCATCGACGAGATCGCCCGCCGTGCCCGGGTCGGCAAGGGCACGGTCTACCTGCACTGGAAGACCAAGGACGCGCTCTTCCTGGCCGTCGTCCTGCGGTCCAAACTCCGCAGCCACCGTTCCCAGCTGGCCCGCATGCGCACCGACCCGCTGGCGGTCCTGCCGAGCCGGATGATGAGCGGCGCGTATCTGGACTTCCTCGCCGACCCCGTACTGCGCGCCCTGTACCACGACGACGCCGACATCCTCGGCCGCTTCACCGACATCGCCAAGAAGGAGCTCGCCGAACTCAGCGCGTACAGCAACGAGGTGGTCCGGCACTACCTCGAAGTGCTGCGCGCACACGGGCTGGTACGCGCGGACATGACGGTCGAGCAGCAGCAGTACGCCCTGCTGGCCACGGCCTCCGGCTTCTTCCTCTCCGAAGCCCTGCTCCACGATCGCGCCCCGCAGAGCGCGGAGGAGCGGTCCACCGTTCTCGCCCGTACGGTACGGGGCGCGCTGGAGACCTCGGCCGACCCCGACCCGGGCACCGGCCCGGCCGCAGCTCGCACCCGCGAGGCCGCGGCCGCCGCCGCGCCGGACATCATCCCCGCCTTCGAGCGCCTGGCGGAACTCAGCGAGCGGGAGATGCACCGGCAACTGCGCGAGTGACGTCCCGCCCCCACGACCTGGAGGAGAACGCACCATGACCGAAGCACCTGCCAGCCCGCTCACCGCCTACATAGGCAAGCACCCTGGCGAGCCGAACGTCGCCGACCCGGCCCTCCTCGCCGACCCCTTCGGCGGCTACGGTGCGCTGCGCGAACAGGGGCCCGTCGTCCGCGGCCGGTTCGTGGACGACTCGCCCGTGTGGTTCGTGACCCGCTTCGACGAGGTCCGCGAAGTCCTCCGGGACCAGCGCTTCGTGAACAACCCGGCGGCGGTGACCGCGGAGGGCTCGCGCGAGGACCCGCTGACCCGGTGGCTGGACATGCTGGGCATGCCGGAGCACTTCCACGTCTACATGCGCGGCTCCATCCTCAACAACGACGCCCCCGACCACACCCGGCTCCGCCGCCTGGTCTCCCGGGCCTTCACCGCCCGCAAGATCAACGACCTGCGGCCGCGGGTCGAGGAGATAGCCGACGACCTGCTCGCCCGGCTCCCGGAACACGCGGAGGACGGCGTCGTCGACCTGCTCCCGCACTTCGCCTACCCGCTGCCGATCACGGTCATCTGCGAGCTGGTCGGCATCGCCGAGGAGGACCGCCCGCAGTGGCGGGCCTGGGGCGCGGACCTCGTCACGATGGAGCCGGAGCGGCTGGCCAGGACCTTCCCCGCCATGATCGAGCACATCCACGCGCTGGTGGACGAACGGCGCTCCGCGCTCACCGACGACCTGCTGAGCGAGCTGATCCGGGCGCACGACGACGACGGCGGCCGGCTCAGCGACGTCGAACTGGTCACCATGATCCTCACCCTGGTGCTGGCCGGACACGAGACGACGGCGCACCTCATCACCAACGGCACCGCCGCCCTGCTCACCCACCCCGACCAGCTGGCCCTGCTGCGAAACGACCCGGCACTGCTCCCGTCCGCCGTGCACGAGCTCATGCGCTGGGCCGGCCCGGTGCACATGACCCAGCTGCGGTTCGCCGCCGAGGACACCGAGATCGGCGGGACCCCCATCCGCAGGGGCGAGGCCGTGCAGCTGCTGCTGGTCGCCGCCAACCGCGACCCCCGCCACTACGACGACCCCGACCGGCTCGACCTGACCCGCCACCCGGCGGGGAAGGCCGAGAACCACGTCGGCTTCGGCCACGGCATGCACTACTGCCTGGGCGCCTCGCTGGCCCGGCAGGAGGGCGAGGTCGCCTTCGGCCGGCTGTTCGCGCGCCACCCCGGGCTGTCCCTCGCCGTCGACCCGGCCGACCTCCGGCGCGCGGCGGTACCGGGCAGCTGGCGGCTGATCGCCCTGCCCGTGCGCCTGTAACCATCCGCCGAGCACGCCGACCGCCCGTACCGGATTCCTGCTCAGCCGGTACGTCGGGCACTACTGTGACGCCTGATGCACCGGGTACGGGGAACGGGGGCGACCGGCAGATGGTGACCGACCAATTCGCCGCATGGACGCGGCACTTCACGGCCGAGGCGGAGCGGCGGCAGCGCGTCGGCGACCCCGACTGGGCGCGGGGCGCGCGGGCACCGGAGGCCGTCTGGCGCAGCCTGCAGAAGTTCCAGGTGGGCGAGGACGGCGACGGCGCGAACCTGATCGGCAAGGCCGATGCGGCCGGGGACGCCGACTACGCCGCCGCGGTACGGCTGTTCGTCGCCGAGGAACAGAACCACGCGCGGCTGCTCGCCCGGCTGCTGGCCGCCGGGGGCCGGCCGACCCTCGCGACGTGCTGGAGCGACCGGGCCTTCGTGAAGCTGCGGAGGCTGCTCGGGCTCCGCACGGAACTGCTGGTCCTGATGGTCGCCGAGCTGGTGGCCGTGGCGTACTACCGGGTGGTGCGGGACGGCGCCGCCGACCCCCTGGTCTCCGAGGTCGCGGGCCGGATACTGGCCGACGAGCGGCGGCACATCCCGTTCCACTGCCGCCGGCTGCGCGCCTCCCTCGACGCGCTGCCCGGGCGCCCGCCGCGGGTGCTGACGATGGCGGGCTGGCGCCTGCTCATGCTGGGGGCGACAGGCTTCGTCGCGCTGGACCACGGGGCAGCACTGCGCCGGCTGGGCGTACGCCGGGCCCGCTTCATCGGCGAGGCGATGGCGGGGACCGGCCCGGTCGTGGCCGCGGTGCTCGGCCCGAGCGGCCCGCCACCCGTGCCGCCCACCGGCCGGCCGCCCAGGGTCTCCGGCACCGCCGCGAGGCGCGGGCCGGCCGCCGATTAGGCTGGCGTGATGCAGGAGCAGTACCGCACCGTCGCCGCCGAGGGCGTCCACGAGATCGAGATCAACAAGTCTCGCTTCATCTGCGCGCTCGCGCCGGTGGCGACCGAGGCCGAGGCCCAGGAGTTCATCGCGCGCATCCGCAAGGAGCACCCGACCGCCCGGCACCACTGCTTCGCGTACGTCCTCGGGGCCGACGGCTCCGTCCAGAAGGCCAGCGACGACGGCGAGCCGGGCGGCACGGCGGGCGTCCCCATGCTGCAGATGCTGGTCCGGCGCGAGATGCGGTACGTCGTCGCCGTCGTCACCCGCTACTTCGGCGGCATCAAGCTCGGCGCCGGCGGACTGATCCGGGCCTACGGCGGCGCGGTCGGGGAGGCCCTCGACACGCTGGGCACCGTCACCCGCCGCCGCTTCCGGCTGGCCACCGTCACCGTCGACCACCAGCGGGCCGGCAAGGTCGAGAACGACCTGCGGGCCACCGGGCGGGACGTCCGCGACGTCCGGTACGCCGAGGCCGTCAGCATCGAGATCGGCCTCCCGGAGAGCGAGCTGCCGGCCTTCCGGGCCTGGCTCGCCGACACCACCGCCGGCACGGCCACCCTGGAGCTGGGCGGCGAGGCGTACGGCGCGGGCTAGCCGTACGGCGTCGGCCTGATTGAGCCCCGTGGTGCGGGGTAACCGGACACAGACGGGGCGAGCGATCTTCTTCGTCCGCCTCGGTTACCGACTGTTACCACGGTTATGGCGGTGAGGCGCGCGCAGGACGCCGCTCACCGGCCCACCCCGATGCGTGAGGAGGTGCGATGACCAGCACCGCTGCACCGAACTCCGGCGGCTACGGGCACCCGCCCGGTTCCGCTCCCGACGACCCGGGGCCGACGCCACGTGACCCGGAGACGCCCGGGAAGGCGCCCGAGGAACCGGGGCCCGCCACGCCCGGCCCCGGCGGTCCCGACGCGCCTCCGGAAGAGCAGCCGGACGGCCCGCCCGGCACTCCGGCAGTGGAGCCGCCGGACTGACCCACTGGTGAGGGGACGATGAGCGATCTGGCGCGCGGCAGACACGAGACGGCCGAGGAACGCGCGGACCGGCGGTGGGGAGAGCTGCTGCAAGAGGTGCGCGTGGCCCAGACCGGCGTGCAGATCCTGTTCGGCTTCCTCCTCACCGTCGTCTTCCAGCCCGGCTTCGACGAGCTCGACGACCTCGGCCGCGACATCTACGTCGTCACCGTCGCCCTGGGTGCGGCGACGACCGGCGCCCTGGTCGCCCCGGTCTCGCTGCACCGCCTCGTGACGGGGCGCCGGCTCAAGCCGGAGACCGTCACCTGGGCCTCCCGGCTCACCGTGCTCGGACTGGTGCTCCTGCTGTGCACGATGGTGTCGGCCATGCTGCTCATCCTGCGCGTCGCGGTGCACGGCTCCGGCGCGCTGTGGTTGGTCGGCGGCATGCTGATGTGGTTCGTCCTCTGCTGGTTCGTGCTCCCGATGTACGCGCGCCACAGTGCGGCCCGGCACCACGGCACGCGCGAGCCGTGAACGACGAACCGGCCCGCGGCGCACCGGCCGCCACCGGACAGCCGTCTCAGGACAGCAACACCGGCGTCAGGTCCGGCTCCTCGAAGCCCTCGTCGTCGAAGGGGTAGAGCGGTCGCTCGACGCGGTGGTGGCCCAGCCGGAGCAGGTCCTGATCGACGCCGCCCGGGGTGAGGGCGAGCAGCCAGTCCGCCGCGATGTCGTGCAGATAGGGCTCCAGGTAGCCGATCTTGACCACGACCAGGTCGTACGCCGTCGGATCCAGCGTGCCGAAGTCGGCGCGGGTGTGGAACGGCGTGCGCCGCTCGGTCAGTACGACGGTGACCCCGCCACGGGTGACGGCCGCCCGGCGACCGCCTTGCGCGTACGCCGGATTGCCCCGCAGGGCCCCCTCCGGGGCCTCGGCCGGGCCCTCCAGCGCGGTGACCGTGCCGGTCAGTGCGTACGGCGCGGCGTGCGGGCCGGTGCCCGCACTGAAGCGGCCGCCCACCGACAGCGTCACCTCCGCACCCGCGCCCGCGGCGAAGCACGCGGCGACCGCCTCCGGGTCGGTGATCCCCGGGTGCAGCGCGGTGACCCGGCCGCCGGCGAGATCCTCGTTCGCGAGCAGCCGGCCGAGCATGTACGCGAGGTCGCCGGCCCCGCCCGCCGTCGGGTTGTCCCCGGAATCGCTGATCAGGAACGGGCGTGCCGTGGCGGCCACGGCGCGCCGGACGCAGCCGTCGGCGTCGTCGGTCGGCCCGACGAAGCCGAAGTCCCGGCGCACGTCCCAGTAGTGCCGGGCGAGCGAACGGGCCTGGTCGCGGGCGAGCTCCGGGGCGTCCGCCGCGACCACGACCGCGGCCCGGCAGCGCGGCTCGTCGGCCCACGCGTAACCCACCCACACCGCCGCGTCGACCACACCGTCCAGCGCCTCCACGGCAGCCAGCCGCCCGTACAGGGACTTCGCGGGCTCCAGCCGGGTGCTGGTCTTCTCGCCGGGCAGCAGCACGGGGACCTGCACCCAGGCCCGGTGCGGGCGGCCGAGGCCGGCCGCCAGTCGCTCGACGAGCTTGCGTGCCGCGCGCTCGCGGGTCTCCCATGCGTCCTCGTGCGGGGCCAGCCGGTGCGCGGTGAGCAGGTCGAGCGGTTCGGCGAAGGCGCGCGAGACGTTGCCGTGCAGGTCCATCGCGGCGGAGATCAGCGCGTCCGGGCCGAGGGCCGCGCGGACGGCGGTGGTCAGGTCGGCCTCGGCGTCGTCCAGCCCGACGACGCTCATCGCGCCGTGGATGTCGTAGACCAGGCCGTCGAGCGGCCCCGCCTCCTCGATGCGCTCCGTCAGCTCGGTCTTGATGCGGTCGTACGTGGCCCGCTCGACCGGGCCGCCGGGCAGCGAGACGGCGTGCACGAGTGGCACCCACTCCACCAGGTCCGCCAGGTCGCTCTCGGGCTGCGTCCAGTCGTAGCGGTCCAGCAGTTCGCCGTCGCGGGTGACGCGGAAGTCCTCGTACGCGGTGCGGTGCGGGCAGAACTGGCTGGACTCGATGGCCATACCGCCGATGCCGATGCGCAGGCGGCGGCCGGTCGGGGTGAGCATGCTGACTCGCTTTCCGTGCGGAGGGCGGAGGGCGGAGGGCGGAGGATGGAGGATGAGGGCGGCCGGGGGAGCGGGGAACGGGGGAGTGGTCAGGGGGCGGGCGCGGCGGACTGCAGGGCCGCCAGACCGGCTCCGGTGAGGCCGGCGTCCGGGCCACCCGAGGCCGCCGTGATGGTCAGTTCGCTGGTCGCCATCGGCAGGCAGCGCTCGTACAGGACGCCGCGTACCGCCGCGACCAGCGGTTCGGCCCCGGAGAGCGCGCCGCCGAGCACCACCGCCTCGGGGTTGAAGAAGTTCACCACGACGGAGAGCACCGCGCCGATGTGCCGGCCGGCCTGCCGGACCAGCGTCGTCGCGCGCGGCTCGCAGTGCTCGACCAGCCGCAGGATGTCGGCGGCCGAGTCCGCCGCGATGCCGTCGGCACGCAACGCGGCGGCGATCGCGGCACCGCTGGCGACGGTCTCCAGACAGCCGACGTTGCCGCAGGAACAGGGCCGCCCGTCGGCCGCGTCCACCCGGACGTGGCTGATGTCCCCGGCGGAGCCGCGGGCACCCCGGTAGATCCGGCCGTGGCTGACGACGCCGGAGCCGATGCCGCGGCCCGCCTTGACCACGACGAGGTGGCGCAACGAGGCGTGCGCCGCGCGGTGTTCCCCCAGTGCGAGGGCGTTGGCGTCGTTGTCGACGACGACGGGGAGGCCGAGGCGGTCGGCGAGCGTGGCACGCAGTTCGTACAGATGCCAGCCGGGCATCCGGGCCGGCGCGACGATCCGCCCGGTGGCCGGGTCGACGGGGCCGGGGAAGCCGATGCCCACGCCGCGTACCGGCCGGCCGGCCGCCCGTTGTCGCTCCGCGAGATCCGCAAGGCGTCCCACGATCGCCTCGACGGCGGGCTCCGGCCCGGCCGTCAGGTCGTGCGCCCGTTCCTCGACGTCGAAGGCCGCGCCGGTCAGGCCCACCGCGCCGGTGCGGATGTGGTGGCTGCCCAGGTCGGCGGCGAGCGCGACGGCACCGCTCGCCGGGACGCGCAGCCTGCGCGGGCGACGGCCGCCGCGGGAGGCACCCTCGCCGTCCTCGGCCAACAGGCCCGCGTCGACCAGCTCCTGGACGCGGGCCGAGACGGTCGAGGCGGCGAGCCCCAGCTCCCGTACGAGGTCGGCGCGGGAGGCGGCGGAGCCGTTCGCGACGAGTTCGAGGACGTGCGCGGCGGATCCGGGCTGCTCCTCGGCGGCGGTCATGATGGCGCCTTTCGGATCGTCACTTCCTTCGATGCCCGAAGGAAGTGGGGTTGCTGATTCCCCGACAGTAGACAGGAGTTACGAGGGTTCTCGCCAGACCCTTGACTTCTTTTGGTGGCCGTCCGTACTTTGCTCGCTATCTTCGGCCGGTCGACCACAACGGAGGCAGCATGGGGTCGCGTTCCACCCGCATACGCACCCCACTGACGGCCGTCGGCGCGGCCCTGCTCGCCCTCGCCGTGCTCGCGGGCTGCGCCGTGAAGACCGGCAAGGTGACCGACGTCGGCGCCACCGGCGGTACGAGAGTCGAGGGCGGTACCGCCGTGATGGCGCTGCCGCCCGCCGCCACCCCCAACTGGATCTTCCCGATCGCCGCCCCCGGCTACCTCGCCTCCTACAACAGCGCCATCCAGAACCTGCTGTTCCTGCCGCTCTACACGCCCGAGCCCAAGGGCGACGCGCTCACCATGGACAGCCCGCGCAACCTCGCCCGGCAGCCCCGGTACAGCGACGGCAACAAGACCGTGACCATCACCCTCAAACCCGGGTACGAGTGGTCCGACGGCGAGCCCGTCACCGCCCGCGACGTCGCGTTCTGGTTCGACCTCATCAAGCACAACAAGAAGGAGTGGGCCGGCTACTCACCCGGCCTGCTGCCCGACGACGTCGAGCGGTTCGACGTCATCGGCGAGCGCACCTTCCGGCTGCGGCTCTCCCGCGCGTACAACCCCGCCTGGTTCACCGCCAACGAGCTGCAGAACTTCACCGCACTGCCCGCACACGCCTGGAACCCCCACGACGAGAGCCCGAAGGCCGTGTTCGCGCGGCTGGTGCAACACGCCGAGCGGCTGTCGCAGTTCGCCACCGACCCCCTGTGGAAGACCGTCGACGGCCCCTGGACCCTCGCGAAGTGGAACACCTCCGGGCAGGTCACCCTGGTCCCCAACAAGAAGTACCGGGGCCCCGACAAGCCGCACCTCGACCGCGTCGTCCTCAAGCCGTTCACCACGTCCGAGTCGGAGTTCAATGTGTTGCGCGCGGGCGGCGTCGACTACGGCTACATCCCACCGTCCGTGATGGAACGGTCCGACACGTTCGAGGAGTTGGGCTACCGGATCGACCCCTGGGAAGGCTGGGCGATCACCTACCTCGTCCTCAACTTCCACCACCCCGTTGCCGGCCCGATGCTCCGTCAGGGCTACCTCCGCCAGGCCCTCCAACACCTCATCGACCAGGAATCCATCTCCCGCGTCATCTGGCACGGCAGCGCCGACCCGACCCTCGGCCCCGTACCCGCCAGCCTGCTCGACCGCGACCCCTACCCCTACGACCCGGCGGCGGCGAAGCGGCTCCTCGCACGGCACGGCTGGCGGGCGCCGGCGGGTGACCGGGACGGAGTCCTGCGGTGCGCGCGCGCCGGAACCGGCCCGGGGGAGTGCGGCAAGGACATCGCGCGCGGCCAGGAGCTGCGGCTCGAACTGCTCACGCAGTCCGGCTCCACCGAGACCTCCAACACCATGCAGGAGATCAAGTCCTCCTTCGGCAGGGCGGGCGTCGCCCTCGACATCCGGCAGCAGACGCTCAACACCGTCCTCGGCACCACCGTCCCCTGCAAGAGCACCGAGCCCGTCTGCTCGGCCTGGCAGGTGGGCTTCTTCGGCACCCAGGGCAGCTGGTACTTCCCGGTGAACCCCAGCGGTGAGCAGCTCTTCGCCACCGGCGCCCCCTCCAACATGGGCAACTGGTCCGACCCGGAGACGGACTGGCTGATCAAGGCGACGGAGTTCTCCGACGACCCCGGCGCCCTGCGCGACTACGGGCACCGCGTCGCCGCACAACTACCGGTGCTCTGGACGCCCAACCCCGCCTACCAGGTCTCCGTCATCCGCAACGACCTGCGCGGCATCGACCAGAACCCGACCCTCACCCTGGCTCCCCAGGACTGGTACTTCGTGCGGAAGGGGGGTCGGGAGAATTGGCCCGCTTCCTGATCAAGCGGCTCGCGCAGGCCGCCGTCGTCCTCCTCCTCGTCTCCGTCATCGTCTTCGTCCTGCTGCACATGCTGCCCGGCGGACCGGCCCGCGCCATCCTCGGCGTCCAGGCCACCCCGCAGGCCGTGGCGCACTTCAACCACCAACAGGGCTACGACCGTTCGCTGCCCGAGCAGTACGCGCTGTACCTCGGCCGGCTGTTCAGCGGCGACCTCGGCGAGTCCTACAAGCTCAACCAGTCCGTCGCCTCGCTGCTCGCCGAGCGGCTGCCCCGCACCGCACTCCTCGCGGGCCTGGCGATCGCGCTCGCGGCCGTCCTCGCCGTACCGCTCGGCATCCTGCAGGCCGTGCGCCGCGGCAAGGCCGCCGACCACGTCCTCACCGGCGCCGCCTTCCTCGCCTACGCCACCCCTGTCTTCTTCCTCGGCCTGGTCCTCGTCCTCCTCTTCAGCCAGCAGATCCCCCTCTTCCCCGCGCAGGCCCCGCAGGCGGACACCGTGAGCGGCATCCTCGCCGAGCCACGCGCGCTCGTCCTGCCCGTCGTGACCACGGCGCTCGGCATCGTCGCCGCGTTCAGCCGCTACATGCGCTCCGCCGTCCTGGACAACCTCGGCGAGGAGTACGTACGCACCGCACGCGCCAAGGGCCAGTCCGGCGCCCGCATCATGGTCCGGCACGTGCTGCGCAACGCCCTCATCCCGCTCGCCACGCTCCTCGGGCTCTACCTCCCGACCCTCTTCAGCGGCACCCTCGTCGTCGAGTCCATGTTCAACTACCCCGGCATGGGCCTGCTGTTCTGGAGCGCCGCACAGGGCAGCGACTTCCCGATCCTGCTGGGCGTCACCCTCGTCGTCGGCGTCGCGACCGTCCTCGGCTCGCTGCTCACCGACATCGCGTACGCCGTGCTCGACCCGCGCATCAGGAGCGTCGCATGACCGCCGCCGAACTTCCCGTACCCGGCGGCGGGACCGGCGCGGCCACCGCCACGCCCTCCCTCGCCCGCCGCACCGCCGCCGTCTTCGCCCGCAACAAGCTCGCGCTCGCCGGCACCGTCGTCCTCGCCGGGCTCCTCGCCCTCTGCTTCCTCGGCCCGCTGTTCCACCCCACCGACCAGGTGCACACCGACCTCGCCCGGGCCAACCTCGCGCCCGGCACCGGCGGCCACCTCCTCGGCACCACCGACCTGGGCTACGACATGCTCGGCCGGCTGATGTACGGCGGCCGGACCTCGCTGGAGGTCGGGCTCGCGGCCGGGCTGCTCGCCACCCTCTTCGGCACCGTCTACGGAGCGGTCGCCGGCTACTTCGGCGGCTGGCTGGACGCCGCGATGATGCGCATCACCGACGCCGCGCTCGCCATCCCCGCGCTCTTCCTGCTGGTCGTGGTCGCCGCCATCGTCACCCCGAGCAAACCCGTCCTCATCCTCGTCATCGCCTCCGTCGCCTGGCTCTCCCCGGCCCGCCTGATCCGCGGCGAGGCGCTGGCCCTGCGCAGCCGCGACTACGTGCACGCCATGCGCCTGATGGGCGGGGGCGGCGGCCGAGCGGTCTTCCGGCACATCGTCCCCAACGCCCTCGGCACCGTCGTCGTCAACGCCACCTTCCAGATCGCCGACGCCATCCTCTACGTCGCGTACCTGTCCTTCCTGGGCCTGTCGATCCCGCCGCCCGCCGCCGACTGGGGCTCGATGCTCTCCGCCGGCATCACCTACACCCAGGTCGGCCACTGGTGGCTGATCTTCCCGCCGGGCATCGCCATCGTCCTCGTCGTCGCCGCCTTCAACTTCATCGGCGACGGCCTGCGGGACGCCTTCGACGTGCGACTCCGGAAGGACTGAGGAACCGTCATGACGACTCCCCTGCTCAGCATCGAGGACCTCAGCGTAGAGATCACCGGCCGTGGTCGCACCGTGCAGGCCCTGGAGCGGGTCAGCCTCGACCTCGCGCCGGGCGAGGCCCTCGGCATCGTCGGCGAATCCGGCTGCGGCAAGACCATGACCGCGCTGTCCGTCCTGGGCCTCCTCCCCGGCGGCGGGCGGATCACCGGCGGACGCATCCGCTTCGACGGCACGGACCTGGCCGCCGCGCCCGAACGCACGCTGCGCGACGTTCGCGGCCACACCATCGGCATGGTCTTCCAGGACCCGCTCACCTCCCTGAACCCCACCATGACCATCGGCGCCCAGGTCGCCGAGCCGCTCCTGCTGCACACCGGCGCGAGCCGGGCAGCGGCCAGGGAGAAGGCGGAGGACATGCTGCGGCTGGTCGGCATGCCACGCCCCGCCGAGCGGATGTCGCACCACCCGCACCAGCTCAGCGGCGGCATGCGGCAACGCGTCGCCATCGCCATGGCGCTGATCTGCGAGCCCCGGCTGCTGATCGCCGACGAACCCACCACCGCGCTCGACGTCACCACCCAGCACCAGATCCTGGAACTCATCGACGAGCTGCGCGCCCGCCTCGGCATGGCGATGATCCTGGTCACCCACGACCTCGGCGTGATCGCCCGGCGCGTCGACCGGGTCGCCGTGATGTACGGCGGCAAGGTCGCCGAACAGGCCCCCGTCCACGAACTGTTCACCGCGCCCCGGCACCGCTACACCCAGGCCCTCTTCGCGGCGCTCCCGGAACGGGCCGCGGGCCGCGACCGGCCGCTCGCCACCATCCCGGGGCTGCCGCCCGCCCTGGACACCCGTACCACCGGCTGCCGCTTCGCGCCGCGCTGCGGCTTCGCGACGGAGGAGTGCCAGGAGCGCGAACCGCGGCTCAGCAGGAGCGGCGGCACCGCGCCCGGCCACGTCTTCGCGTGCTTCCACCCCGCCGGGCCCGCCCCGGACGACGACGCCCGGACGGAGCCCGTACCGCTGCCGTCGCCCAGGCCCGCGGCGCGCAAGGACGAGGGGACGCTGCTCCGCCTCACCGATGTCGTCAAGGACTACCCGCTGCGCGCCGGGCCCTTCGCGCGCCGCCGCGGCAGCGCCGCGCGGCAGGTCAGCGCCGTGGCCGGGATCTCGCTGACCGTCCGGCGCGGCGAGACGTACGGCATCGTGGGCGAGTCCGGCTGCGGCAAGTCCACTCTCGGCCGGCTCGTCGTCGGCATGGAGGCGCCCACCTCCGGCACCATCAGCTTCGCCGGCCGCGACATCACCGCACTGCGCGGCCGGGAGCTGCGGGCCCACCGCCGCGACATCCAGCTGATGTTCCAGGACTCCTACGCCGCCATGGACCCGCGGATGCGGGTGGGCGCCCTCCTGCGCGAACCACTCGCCGTCCAGGGCATCGGCGACCGCGCCGCGCGGCGCGACCGGACCGCCCGGCTGCTGGACGACGTGGGACTGCCGCGCGGCGCGGCCGACCGCTACCCGCACGAGTTCTCCGGCGGGCAGCGCCAGCGTCTCGGCCTGGCCCGTGCCCTCGCCCTTAATCCAGCGCTGATCGTCGCGGACGAGCCGGTCTCCGCGCTGGACGTCTCCGTACAGGCACAGATCCTCAACCTGATGCGCGACCTCCAGCGCGAGAAGGGCATCGGCTACCTCTTCATCTCCCACGACCTGGCCGTCGTGCGGCACCTGGCCGACACCGTCGGCGTGATGTACCTCGGCAAGCTCGTGGAGACCGGCCCCGCCGAAGCCGTGCTCGCCCGGCCACTGCACCCCTACACGCGCGGCCTGCTCGACACGGTCAACGTGCCCGACCCCCGTGTCGCGCCCGCGGCCGCGCCGCTCGGCGGCGAGACCCCGTCGGCCGCCGAGCCGCCCTCCGGGTGCCGGTTCCGCACCCGCTGCCCCCTCGCGCGGGAGGTGTGCGCGACCACCGAGCCGCCGCCCGCCGAGCCGGCGACGCCCGGACACCGGGTGGCCTGCCACTTCCCGCTGCCGGGCGTAGCCTCGGGAGTGTCGGTGGGCTGACCGGCCGGGCCGCGGGCAGGCCACCGGTCCGTACTCCGGTGGTTTCGCCGCCGGGTACCGGGGTGTCTCCACGTGTGTCCCCGACTCACGGATGACACTGTGGGGCGAGTGGATCAGGCCGGGCCCGGGCTCGCGCGCCGCGCGACGGGCAACCGCCGCGAAGGCGGGCCGGGGCGAGCGAAAGGAGTGACGTCCAGCATGGCGTCGACCGAACCTGTGCCAGGAGTTCCGTGCTGGGTCAGCCTGAGCGCGCGTGACCTGAAAGCGGCCGAGGAGTTCTACGGCGCGGTGCTGGGCTGGTCCTTCCGGCCCGGGGCGCTGGGCGAGGAGTTCTCGGTCGCCTACCTGGACGGCAACCCGGTCGCGGGCCTCGCCGAACTCGCCGGGGCCCTGCACGTCGCCGTCTCCTGGACGCCGTACTTCGCCGTCGCGAGCGCCGACGAGGCCGCAGCGCGGATCCGGGAACGCGGCGGCACCGTCGCCGTCGGCCCCCGCGCCTTCGGGCCGGGCCGCGCCGCGATCTCCGCCGACCGGGACGGCGCCAGCTTCGGGATCTGGGCGGGGCGGGTCCCCGCCGGCTGGTCCGTCGGCCAGGGCAGCGCACCGGCCTGGCTGGAGCTGCGCACCCGAGACGCGTTCGACGCCGCCATCTTCTACGCGGAGGTCCTGCACTGGGCCACCGAAGAGGGCAAGGGCTGCGACGTCGCGTACGAGCAGGAGCGGGTCATCGTGCGGGAGGGCGACCACACGGTGGCCGAGCTGCGCGGCGGAGCGATCGAGGCGGCGCCGGACCCGCACGTCCGACCCCGCTGGCACGTCCACTTCTGCGTACCGGACGTGCAGGCGGCGGCCGAGGCAGCCGTCGCCACCGGCGGTGCGGTGGTCTCCCCGCCGGTGGAGACCGAGGGCGGCGGCCACCGCTGCGCGCTCCGCGACCCGGACGGCGGCCTCTTCACGGTCACCGAGGGCATCTGAGCACCGAAGGGACCCGAGCACCGGGGGCCTGCTACGGGTACGCCGCCTACGGGTGGGCCTGGTGGGCCTGCTACGGGTGGGTCTCCTCGATCAGCACCCGGACCGTGCCGAGCGTGGTGTCCGTGGCGTCGGGGAGGTTCATGCCCGCCTCGATGCCGGACCGCAGGTAGGTCAGCACGGGCGCGGTGAGCCGTTCGCCGGGCAGCGCGGCCGGGATGCCCGGCGGGTACGGCGTCAGCATCTCCGCCGTGATCCGCCCGGCCGCCTCGTCCACCGGCACGTCCTCCGTCGCGCCGAAGAACCCGTCCCGTGGCAGACAGCTCTGCTCCAGCCGCAGCTCGGCCGGCGACGGGACCTCGACGTTCGGCGCCGGGCGCAGCTCCGGGGCGGCCCGGGAGAGGTCGCGCAGCGCGGCGAGCAGCCGGTCGGCCGTGCCGCGGTCGTCGGCGTGCGTGAGCTGCGCGCTGATCCGGCGGTGGTCGGAGAGGTGGGCGTCGAGGTGGCGGTGGGAGCGCAGCCAGTCCGCCGCGGCGTAGCCGGTCGTTCCCAGCTCGCTGACGTCGATGATCACGGGCAGCGGGTCGAAGTCGACGCCGAGCCCCGGGCCGCAGAAGTCGGCGCGGTCGTTCACGTGCAGCCCGTCGATCTTCTCGATCTCGCCGCGTACCTCGGCGGCGAGATCGAGCGCGTGCGTGAGCAGCTCCTTGCCGTGCAGCATCATCTGCCGCCGCCAGCCGTCCATGCCCGCGTAGAGCAGGACCGACGGGCTGGTCGTGCCGAGCAGGTCGGCGCGGGACTTCAGCAGCGCCGGGTCGATCAGGTCGCCGCCCAGGTGGAAGACCGAGCCCTGCTCCAGACCGCTGCCCATCTTGTGGATGCTGGTCACGCAGACGTCGGCGCCCGCGTCCATGGCCCACGAGGGCAGGTCGGGGTGGAAGGGCAGGTGCGCGCCCCAGGCCTCGTCCACGATCAGCGGCCGGCCGCGGCGGTGGCACACCTCCGCGATGCCCGCGATGTCGGCGCAGCTGCCGTACGGCGTCGGGCTGGTCACCAGCGCGCCGCGGGCGTCCGGGTGGGCGTCGAAGGCCGCTTCGTACGCCTCGGCCGACGGCGGGTGCGCGAGGTGCCGGTCGGCGTCCCACTGCGGGTCGATCCAGATCGGGTTGATGCCCGAGACGATCAGTCCGGACACCACGGACTTGTGCGCGTCCCGTCCGACGAGCAGCTTCTCGTGCGGCCCCGCGGCGGCCAGCATCGCCGCCTTCACCGACAGGGAGCTGCCGCAGGTGGAGAAGAAGGTGTGCGAGGCGTGCACGGCGTCGGCCATCAGATTCTCGGCGCGCTCCAGGACCCGGCCCTTGGTGCGCCGGTCGTCCAGGCCACCGCTGGCAAGGAGGTCGCCGTGGAAGACGGCGTCGCCCAGCACCTCGCGGACCTGGGGATCGGCGCCGCGGGCCTGCTTGTGCCCGGGCGGGGTGAAGGAGAGTCGCCCGAGGTCGCGGTAGTCGGCGAGCGCTTCGAGAACCGGGGCCTGCGTGTGATCCTGTGCCATGTCCCACGGCTTCCCGCGACCGAGTGACGTCAATCAGCCCGGATAGCCCGTCCGGCGGCGTTGCCGCAGGGTTCCCGTGGAGCGCTCTGCCGTGCGGACGCCCCATGCGACACGGCGGCGGAGGTACGGCGGCGCCGCATACTGTGGGCATGGAAAACGAGCTGCCGGACAACTCGGCGAACCTGCCGGAGAACCCGGAGAACCCGGAGAACCCGGAGAACCCGGAGAACCCGGAGAACCCGGAGAACCCGGAGAACCCGGAGGACCCGGAGGACAGGGCCACCGGCCCGGGTGACGAGCGCGCACGCCTCGCCGACGACCGGGACCGGGCCGCGGACCACCGCGAGCGCCTGGCGGGCGACCGGGAGCGCCTGGCGGACCGGCGGGAGCGGCTCGCCGACGAGCGGGAGGCCCAGGCCGACCGGCGGACGGAACGGCTGGACGAGTGGGAGACCCGGCTCGATACGCAAGCACCGCCGGCCAGTGGCATACCGTCCCACGGTCGGCAGCGGAAGGCCGAGCGGTTGCAGCGGGCACGGGCCGCGTTGGATGCTGCCGAGGCCCGGTTCGACAGAGCCGACGAGCAACTGCTGCGCGAGGACGCGAGCGACACCAGGGAACAGCAGGAGATCGACCGGGAGAGGGCGACGACCGAGCGGCTGGCAGCGGCCGGTGCGGGGCTGCCGGAGCCGGACCCGGACGAGCGGCTGGCCCGGTTGCGGGGGCGGTTCCTCGCGGCCGGGGCCGACTTGGCCCGCGCGGCGGACGAGCGGGCCGCCCATTACGGCCGCCTCGCCGAGGAACAGCCGGAGAACGAGGCGTACCGGCGCCGGGCCGAGGGAGCCCGCGAGGCGGCACGGTGCGCGCAGGACGCCGTACGCCGGCTCGGCGGCGGGGCGTGTCCGGCACCGTAGCCCACCCGTTCCGTGCACGGGCCCTCAGGTGCGGCTCCAGGAACCCAGCACCATGAGCGTCTTGGTGCCGGTGACCCGCCCGGCGCTGCGCAGGCCGTCGATGACCTGCTGGAGGTGGGCGATGTCGCGGACCCGTACCTGGATGAGCGCGTCCGGGTCGCCGGCGATGGTGAAGACGGCCTGTACCTCGGGGACGTTGTAGGCCGACCGCACGATCTCGTTGACCCGCGTGGTCCCCGGGTACCGCAGCTCCACGAACGCCTCGATGCCCCAGCCGAGCTTGGCCTGGTCGATCTGCGCGGCGAAGCCGGTGATCACCCCGATGTCCTTGAGCCGGTCCACGCGCCGCTTGACCGCGGCCACCGACAGGCCCACCTCGGTGGACATCTCGGAGAACGTACGGCGGCCGTCCTCGCGCAGCAGGCGCAGCAGACGGTGATCGATGTCGTCGACCTCAGGCATGCAAAGGAATGTACGTCGACCGGCCCTGCGCGTAAATACTTTGCGCCTTGCCAGGGATTTCCCGCCGGATGCTTGTGCGTTCCGCTTCCCGTTGCTGTGCTGTGTGCCGTTCGTCACCACCCCCCACCCCAAGATCCTTCACAACGATGTCGAGGAGGCTTGCGTGAGCACCCCACCCGCCGCGGTATCGCTCGGCGACAAGTACACGGCCACCGACGGCCGCGCGCTGATCTCGGGCGTCCAGGCCCTGGTACGGCTGACGCTGGAGCAGCGCCGGCTGGACGAGGCCCGCGGGCTCGACACCCGGGCCTTCGTGAGCGGCTACCAGGGGTCGCCGCTGGGCGGGGTCGACATGGAGATGGGGCGTGCGGCCCGTTTCCTCGACGAGGCCGGTGTCGTCTTCAAGGCGGGGGTCAACGAGGAGCTGGCCGCCACGGCGGTGGCCGGCACCCAGATGCTCGGCCAGGTGCCCGGGCGCCGGCACGCGGGCGTCACCGGCTACTGGTACGGCAAGAACCCCGGCCTGGACCGCGCCGCCGACGCCATCCGGCACGGCAACCTCGCCGGCACCGCCCCCCTCGGCGGAGCGGTCGCCTGGATCGGCGACGACCCCGGCTGCAAGTCCTCCACCGTGCCCAGCTCCTGCGAGCGGATGTGCCAGAGCCTGGCGATGCCCGTCCTCGCGCCCGGATCGGTCGAGGAGATCATCGAGTTCGGGCTGCACGCCGTCGCGCTGTCCCGCGCCAGCGGCCTGTGGACCGGCCTGAAGATCGTCGCCGACATCGCCGACGCCTCGGCGACCGTGGACTTCGACGCGCTGCGCCAGGGCATCCCGGAACCGGACCGCACCGGCCGCGCCGCCTCGCCCGCCCTGGTCGGCCCCGCCGCGCTGGACGCCGAGCACGACATGCTCACCCGCCGCCTCGACCTCGCCCGCGCGTACGCCCGCACCGCCGGACTCAACAAGGTCGCCTTCAGCGCCCGCCGCGCCACCCTCGGCATCCTCGCCTCCGGCACCTCCTACGCCGTCGTCCAACGCGCCCTGGACGACCTCGGCCTGGACGAGGCGGCGATGGCGGAGCTGGGCCTCCGGATCATCCGCATCGGCATGCCCTTCCCCGTCGCGGACGAGGATCTGGTCGCCATGACCGGAGACCTGGAGCAGGTCCTCGTCGTCGAGGACAAGGTGCCGTTCCTCGAAGGAGCGCTGAAGGAGGCGCTGTACCGGACCGCGGACGCGCCCGTCGTCGTCGGCCGCCGCGACGAGACCGGCCGCCCGCTGCTCACCGCCCGCTCCACGCTGGGTGCCGAGGACGTCGCCCGCGCACTGGCCCGCCGCATCGGCGCCGACCGGCTGCCCGCGCGGGCCGGCGCGCACCTCGAAGCGCTCGCGCCCGCCCGGCCCACCCGCATCAACCTGCCCACCGTCGCGGCCCGCACCCCGTACTTCTGCTCCGGCTGCCCGCACAACACCTCCACCCGCACCGCCGACGACACACTGGTCGGCGTCGGCATCGGCTGCCACGCGATGATCGCGCTGGACGGCGCCGGGCGCGGCACCCAGGTCGGCCTGACCCAGATGGGCGGCGAGGGCGCGCAGTGGATCGGCCTCGCGCCCTTCACCGACGACCCGCACTTCGTGCAGAACCTCGGCGACGGCACGTTCCACCACTCCGGCTCGCTCGCCGTCCGCGCCGCCGTCGCCGCCGGCGTCACCATGACGTACAAGCTGCTCTACAACGACGCCGTCGCCATGACCGGCGGTCAGCGCGCCGAGGGCCGCCTCGACATCCCCGCCGTCATCCGGCTGCTCGCCATCGAAGGCGTGCGCAAGGTCGTCGTCACCACCGCGGAGCCGGGCAGCTACCGCGGCGTGCGGCTGGACCCGATCGCGACCGTACGGCACCGCGACGAATTCGCCGACGTCGAACGCGAACTGGCGGCCACCGAAGGCGTCACCGTCCTGCTCCACGACGACCGCTGCGCCGCGGAGGAGCGGCGGCTGCGCAAGCGCGGTCAGCTGCCCACCCCGGTGGAGAAGGTCGCGATCAACGAGCGGGTCTGCGAAGGCTGCGGGGACTGCGGCGACAAGTCGACATGTCTGTCCGTCCAGCCCGTCGAGACCGAGTTCGGCCGCAAGACCCGCATCCACCAGGCCTCCTGCAACACCGACCTCAGCTGCCTCAAGGGCGACTGCCCGTCCTTCCTGCTCGTCGAGCCGGGCCGCAAGGAACCGCGGAAGATCCCTGAACTGCCCGTCGCCCTGCGCGAACCGGACCGCCGGGTCGGCCCGGACGGCACCCTCCTGCGGATGCCCGGCGTCGGCGGCACCGGCGTGGTCACCGTCTCCCAGATCCTGCAGATGGCGGCCCGGCTCGACGGCCTGTACGCCGCCGGGCTGGAGCAGACCGGACTCGCGCAGAAGGGCGGCCCCGTCCTCAGCGACCTGCGGATCGCCAAGTCGCCGGTGACCGGCGCGCTGCGCGCCTCCCGCTCCACCGCCGACGTGCTGGTCGGCTTCGACCTGCTCGGCACGGCCGCCGACACCAACCTGGCCGTCGCCCGCGCCGGCCACACCGTCGCCGTCGTCAACACCGCCGTCGTACCGACCGCCGCCATGGTCACCGGGCGCGTCGTCCTGCCCGGCTCGCCCGACGACGCCCTGGAGCGCATCGAATCGGTCACCCGCCGCGCGGACAACCTCTACCTCGACGCGCAGGGCCTGTCCGAAGCCCTCTTCGCCGACCACATGCCGGCCAACATGGTGCTCATCGGCGCCGCCTACCAGCACGGCTGCCTCCCGATGAGCGCGGACGCCATCGAGCGTGCCATCCACCTCAACGGCGCCGCCGTGCAGAAGAACCTCGCCGCCTTCCGCTGGGGCCGCGCCGCGGTGCTCGACCGCGCCGCCGTCACCGCCGCGCTCGCCGCCCCCGAACGCCCCGCCGTCCAGGTCACCCCGGCCGCCGCGGCGATCACCGCAGGGCAGCCGGCCGACGAGGAGCTGCGGACCGTGGTCGCCACCCGCACCGCCGACCTCATCGGCTACCAGAACGAGCGGTACGCCCGCCGCTACGCCGACGACGTCGCCCGCGTCGCGGCCCTCGCCCAGGAACGCGGCGGCACCGAGGCCGGTACCGCCATCGCCCTCGCCTACGCGCGCGGCCTGCACAAACTCATGGCGTACAAGGACGAGTACGAGGTGGCCCGGCTGCACCTGGACGCCACCGAACAGGAGCGGCTGCGCGACGAGTTCGGCGCCGGCTCCACGGTCTCCGTCCTCCTGCACCCGCCCGTCCTGCGCGCCCTCGGCATGCGGCGCAAGATCCGGCTGCGCCGTACCGCGCCGGCCGCCTTCCGGGCCCTGCGCGCCGGCCGCGTACTGCGCGGCACCTCGCTGGACCTCTTCGGATACGCCGAGGTCCGCCGCGTGGAGCGCGCCCTGATCGGCGAGTACCGTCAACTGGTGCGCGAGGCGCTCGCCCACCTCACCCCGGAGAGCGCCGACGCCGTACGCGAAGTCGTCGAACTCCCCGACCTGATCCGCGGCTACGAGGACATCAAGCTGGCCCGCGTCGCGGACTTCCGCACCCGGGCCCGTACCGCCCTCGCGGCCCTCGGCACGAGCACCACCAGCGCTCTCAGCACCACCACGGAGGCACGATGACCGTCGACCGGCTGCTGCCGACCCAGGAGGCCGAGGACCTGCTCGGCCTCACCCGCGAGATCGCCGACAAGGAGCTCGCCCCCCTCGTCGACAAGCACGAACGCGAAGAGCTGTACCCCGAAGGCCTCTTCAAGACGCTGGGCGAGGCCGGGCTGCTCGGCCTGCCCTACCCGGAGGAGTACGACGGCGGCGGCCAGCCCTACGAGGTCTACCTCCAGGTCATCGAGGAGCTGGCGGCCCGCTGGGCGGCCGTCGCGGTGGCCACCAGCGTGCACACCATGTCGGCGTACGCGCTGATGACGTACGGCACCGAGGAGCAGCGGCAACGCTGGGCGCCGGACATCCTCGGCGGCGGCCTGGTCGGCGGCTACAGTCTCTCCGAACCGCAGGCCGGCTCGGACGCCGCCGCGCTGACCTGCAAGGCGGTGCGGGAGACGGCCGGCTACCGGATCACCGGCAGCAAGGCGTGGATCACCCACGGCGGCAAGGCCGACTTCTACACCCTGTTCGCCCGCACCTCCGCCGGCAGCCGCGGCATCTCCTGCTTCCTCGCGCCCGGCGCCACCGAGGGCCTGACCTTCGGCCGGCCCGAGGAGAAGATGGGCCTGCACGCGATCCCGACCACGGCGGCCCACTGGGACGGCGCGCTCGTCGACGCCGACCGGCTGATCGGCAGCGAGGGCCAGGGCCTGCAGATCGCCCTCTCCGCGCTGGACTCCGGCCGCCTGGGCATCGCCGCCTGCGCCACCGGCGTCGCGCAGGCGGCCCTGGACGCGGCCGTGGCGTACGCCAACGAGCGCACCGCCTTCGGCCGGAAGATCATCGACCACCAGGGCCTCGGCTTCGTCCTCGCCGACATGGCGGCCGCCGTCGACTCGGCCCGCGCCACCTACCTCGACGCGGCCCGCCGCCGCGACGCGGGCCGTCCCTACAGCCGCCAGGCCAGCGTCGCCAAGCTCATCGCCACCGACGCCGCCATGAAGGTCACCACGGACGCGGTCCAGGTCTACGGCGGCTACGGCTACACCCGCGACTTCCCCGTCGAGCGCTACATGCGCGAAGCCAAGATCATGCAGATCTTCGAGGGCACCAACCAGATCCAGCGCCTGGTCATCAGCAGACAGCTCTCCCGGCCCTGAACGGCCTGAACGGCCCTGAAGCGGAGCCCCGCGCTCACGCGCTGCTGCGGCTGGGACCGCCGTAGTCGTGGGGCGGGGCGCCGCGCCACTCGACCCACGCCGGATCGTCGAGCAGGGGTTCGGCGTCGGGCAGCCCGCTCCGGCGCAGGAACTCCACGACGTCCATGTCGCTCTGGGCCAGGCCCAGGTTCTCCCCGTCGACGTGCACGTGCCGCCCGCCGGCGGGGGAGGGCGGCTGGACGACGATCCGGGCGGTGCTCATGCGTCCACCGTGCCGCCTGCGGAGCGGACCCGCATCCGAGGGCTCCGCCGGTCGGCCTCCACAGGCGGCGCGGCCCGCGGCTCCCAGGGCGGTGATCATCGGCCCGCGGGGCGCGGATACCGTGCGGACATGGCAGACAGGTTCGAAGAAGAGGCAGGTGATCGCGCGTGCTGATCGATGAGCTGCGGCAGGAGCTGCCGGACGGACGGCTGATCGAGGATGCGGAGGTCGCCGCGGGCTTCGTCCACGACGAGGCCGAGTGGGCGCCGCACGGCACGCCCCTGGCGGTCGTCCGACCGCGCACCGCGGAGGAAGTGCGCACGGTGGTCCGGGCCTGTCTGCGACACGGCGTCCCGCTCGTCACGCGCGGCGCCGGCACCGGCCTCTCCGGCGGCGCCAACGCCGTCGAGGGCTGCGTCGTGCTCTCCACCGAGCACATGAACGCGATCCGCGAGATCGACCCCGTCGAACGGCTCGCGGTCGTCGGGCCCGGCGTCGTCAACGACGACCTGCGGGCCGCCTGCGCCGAGCACGGCCTGTGGTACCCGCCGGACCCGGCCAGCGCCCCCTGGTCGACCATCGGCGGCAACGTCGCCACCAACGCCGGCGGCCTGTGCTGCGTGAAGTACGGCGTCACCCGGGACTACGTCCTCGGCCTCGAAGTCGTCACCGGCACCGGCGAGCTCGTCCGGCTGGGCCGGCGCACCGCCAAGGGCGTCGCCGGGTACGACCTCGCCGGGCTGATGGTCGGCTCCGAGGGCACGCTCGGGGTGATCACCGAGATCACCGTACGGCTGCGGCCGCTGCGCGAGCCGGAGCGCACGGTCGCCGGATACTTCTCCTCCGTGGTGGACGCGGGCCGCGCCGTCGCCGCGGTCGGCGCCGCCGGGCTCACCCCCTCGGCGCTGGAGCTGATCGACCGGCACTGCCTGGCCGCCGTCGACAAGTGGAAGAACATGGGCCTGTCCGTCGACGCGGACGTGGTCCTGCTCGGCCGGACGGACGCGCCGGGGCTCGCCGGGGAGCAGGAGGCGGCACGCATGCTGGCCTGCTTCGAGGAGGCGGGCGCCACCTGGGCCGCGCAATCCACCGACCAGGAGGAGGCCGACGCGCTGTTCGCCGCCCGACGGCTGGCCTACCCGGCGCTGGAACGCCTCGGCCCGGTCCTCACCGAGGACGTCTGCGTCCCCAAGGCCGCCGTCCCCGAGATGCTCGCCCGCATCGAGGCGACGGCCGCCCGGCACGACACGCTCATCGCCAACATCGCGCACGCCGGCGACGGCAATCTGCACCCCCTGCTGATCACCCCGCCCGGCGACGCCGCCGCCCGGGAGCGCGCCCAGGCCGCCTTCCACGAGATCATCGCGGACGCCCTGGCCCTCGGCGGCACGGTCACCGGCGAGCACGGCGTCGGCCTCCTCAAGCGCGACGGCCTGGCCCAGGAACTGCCCGCGCCCGTCCTCGCCATGCACCACGCGATCAAGGCGGCGCTGGACCCTCAGGGCATCCTCAACCCCGGCAAGGTCGTGCCCGAAAGTGCCCGAAAGGGCCGTGCGGACTGACCGGGAGGCCCCGGCGGCGGACCGTTCGGGCAACCCCGCTTGCGGGCCCGGTCCCCCGTGCCCGCAAGCGGAGGACCACCCTCTACGCTGCTGATCAACCGTTGGTCGCCGCGGTGCGTCCACAGGGCGTGAGAGAAGAAGCGAGGGGGACGAACACTTCCATGCACGGTCTCGAAACCGCGGATCCGCCGGCCCTGGGCGGTTATCCGCTGCTTGCCAGGCTCGGCGCGGGCGGCATGGGGCAGGTCTACCTGGCCCGGACGCACACCGGACTGCCGCTGGCGCTCAAGACGGTCCGGCCCGACCTCGGTGCCGAGCTGGGATTCGAAGCGCGCTTCGACCGGGAGATCCGCAACAGCGACCAGGTCCGTTCCCCCTGGTCCGTGGCCGTGGTGGACCACAGCGCCGTCGGGCAGCGGCCGCAATGGCTGGCCACCGAGTACGTACCGGCGCCGTCGCTCGGTGAATGGGTCGAGCAGCACGGCCCGCTCCCCGAACCGGCCCTGCTCGGCCTGGCCGCCGAACTGTGCGCGGCGCTCCAAGCGGTGCACGACACCGGTCTTGCGCACCGCGACGTCAAGCCCGGTAACGTCCTGCTGGCCGGTGACCATCCGCGGCTGATCGACTTCGGCATCGCCCGCGCCGCCGACGACTCCCGGCACACCCACACCGGCGGCATGATCGGCTCACCCGGCTTCCTCGCGCCCGAGCAGGCCACCGGGACCGGAACCGAAGCGCCCGCCGACGTCTTCTCGCTGGCCGCCGTCCTGGCCCACGCCGCGACCGGACGCGGCCCGTTCGCCCGGCCCGCGGAGAACGCCTCTGCGCCCGTACTGCTGTACCGCATCGTCCACGAGGAGCCCGACCTCGACGGCGTACCGGAGGCGCTGCGGCCGCTGCTGGCGTCCTGCCTCGTCAAGGAGCCGGAGCAACGGCCCACGGCGAGCGGGCTGGGAGAGCGGCTGGGGCAGCTGGGTGCCCACGTGGGCCAGTGGCAGCACGTGGTGCCCGCCGCACTCGCCGAGGAGCTGGCCGCCCGCGAACGCACGCTGCGCGCACTGTCCGACAGCGCCTCCGCGCCGCGGCAGAGCGCCGGGCCGGGCGCCGCCGGACAGCCGGGCTTCGGCCCGCCGCCGACCATGGCACCGCCGCCCGGGCAGCCGTTCTCCGCGCAGCCGCCGGCCGCGGCGCCCGCATCGGTCTCCGTCCCGGCGCAGGGAGGGGCGCAGGCCCCGTACTCCGTGTACTCCATGCCGACACCGCTGCCCCCGCAGGTTCCGGACGGCGCTCAGCAGGTCGCCACCCCGCCCGCACGGAAGCGGCTGTCGAACCGCATGCTCGTCGCCCTCATCCTGCTGGCGCTCGTGCTCACGCCCATCCTCAGCCGGACGATGCGGGAGCCGGTGACCTTCGCCGTCCTGCTGGCCCCCTTCGTCCTCGTCGGCTTCCTCGTCCGCAGGGCCGTGGTCCGGCGCCGGAGACGCGCCGGGCGCTAGCCGCTCGATGCCGGCCCGGACGACGAAAACCGAGGTCCGTGGGAAACCGGGGGCACAGGCGCGCTAGCGTGGTGCCTGCCGTTGACCACCGGCCGCCGGCCGGACGCGGGCGCATGACGGGGAGGAAGGAAAGCATGCAGGTCGGAGCAGTCTGTTGAGAATCTTGCACACCTCCGACTGGCATCTGGGTCGCTCGTTCCACCGTGTGAACATGCTCGACCACCAGCGCGCCTTCCTCGACCACCTCATCGAGACCGTCCGTACCCACGAGGTCGACGCCGTGGTGGTCGCGGGTGACGTCTACGACCGTGCCGTGCCGCCGCTGGCCGCCATCGAGCTGTTCGACGACGCGCTGCACCGCCTCGCCGACCTCGGCGTGCCCACCGTCATGATCTCCGGCAACCACGACTCCGCGCGCCGGCTCGGCGTCGGCGCCCGCCTCATGGCCAAGGCCGGCATCCACCTGCGCACCGACCCGGCCGGCTGCGGCACTCCCGTCGTGCTCGCCGACGACCACGGTGACGTGGCCTTCTACGGCCTGCCGTACCTCGAACCGGCACTGGTACGCGACACCCTCGGCGCCGAGAAGGCGCGCCACGCCCCGGTACTGCGCGCGGCCATGGACCGGGTACGGGCCGACCTCGCCGAGCGCCCCGCCGGCACCCGCTCCGTCGTCCTCGCCCATGCCTTCGTCACCGGCGGCGCGCCCAGCGACAGCGAGCGGGACATCACCATCGGCGGCGTCGCCTCCGTACCGGCCGAGGTCTTCGACGGCGTGGACTACGCGGCCCTGGGCCACCTGCACGGCTGCCAGCGGATCACCGACCGGGTGCGGTACTCCGGCTCCCCGCTCGCGTACTCCTTCTCCGAGGTCAACCACCGCAAGTCGATGTGGCTCGTGGACCTGGGCCCGGACGGCGTGCCGGCCGCCGAGCGGCTGCCCTGCCCCGTGCCGCGCCCGCTCGCCCGGCTCCGCGGTCGCCTGGAAGACCTGCTGGCCGACCCGGACCTCGCCCGACACGAGAATTCCTGGGTCGAGGCCACCCTCACCGACACCGCGCGTCCGCACGAGCCGATGGCGCGGCTCGCCCAACGCTTCCCACACGTCCTCGCCCTCTCCTTCGAGCCCGAGGCACGCGAGGACGGCTCCGGCATCTCGTACGCCCAACGGCTGCGCGGCCGCACCGACCAGGAGATCGCCGAGGACTTCGTGGCCCACGTGCGGCCGGGCCGCGCCGCCGACACCGCCGAACGGGCCGTGCTGCGCTCCGCGATCGACGAGGTACGCACGGACGAAGCGGCGAGGGAATCGGCATGAAACTGCACAAGCTGACGCTCGCCGCCTTCGGGCCGTTCGGCGGTGCCCAGACCGTCGACTTCGACGCCCTCTCCGGCGCCGGGCTCTTCCTGCTGCACGGCCCGACCGGCGCCGGCAAGACCTCCGTCCTGGACGCCGTCTGCTTCGCGCTGTACGGCTCCGTGCCCGGCGCCCGGCCCGGCGGCCAGTTCCTGCGCAGTGCGCTCGCCGCGCCCGGCACGGCCACCCAGGTCGTCCTGGACCTCACCGTCGGCGGCCGCCGGCTGGAGATCACCCGGCGGCCCGAACAGCCCCGCGCCAAGAAGCGCGGCACGGGCACGACCATGGAGAAGGCGTACAGCGCGCTGCGCGAGTACGACCCGGTGGCGGGGGCGTGGGCGGCGCTCAGCCGCTCCCACCAGGAGATCGGCGAGGAGATACAGCAGCTGCTCGGCATGAGCAAGGAGCAGTTCTGCCAGGTCGTGCTGTTGCCGCAGGGCGAGTTCGCGAAGTTCCTGCGGGCCGACGCCGAGGCCCGCGCCAAGCTGCTCGGCCGGCTCTTCGACACCCGCCGGTTCGCCGCGCTGGAAGAACGGCTCGCGATGGTGCGCAAGGCGGCCGCCGACCGGGTCACCGCCGCCGACGACCGGCTCCTCGCGCTCGCCCACCGGATGGCACAGGCGGCGGGTGACACCCCCGACCTCACCGACGGCTCCGTCCCGGCGCCGGGCCGCGCGGAAGAGCCCGCCACCGGCACCGGCAAGGGTGCCCGCACCCGTACGAAGAAGACGGCAAGCCGTACGGGCAGCACCCCGGCGCCCGGCGAGCCCGGCTTCGCCGCCACCGTCCTGGCCCGGGCGGCGGTCGCCCGCTCCGGAGCCCGCGAACGGCTGGACATCGCCGCCGCGGCCGCCGCCACCGCCGAGGGCGCCGCGGCCGACGCGGCGCGCGCACTGGAGGACGCCCTCGAACGCGCCCGGCTCCAGCAGCGCCACGCCGAGGCCCGCCGCCGGGCCGAAGTACTCGAAGCGCAGGCCGCCGACCGCGACCGGGCCCGGCAGCGGCTGGACCGCGCCCGCAGGGCCCAGCGCGTCGCCCCCGAACTCGCGCTGCGCGAGGCCGCCTGGCGCGACCACGAGGCCGCGCGCACCACCGAGCGCCGCTGCCGCGACCTGCTGCGTACCGACCTCGTCGACGCCGGCGGCGACCAGCTGGCCGCCCTCGAACACCACCTCCGCGGCGAACTGGGCTCCCTGGAGGCAGCCCGCCGCGACGAGCGGCGCGCCGCCGACATCGCCACCGAACGCACCGCACTGGAGCGCGAGGCCCGCGACGACGAGCAGACCCTGCTGGACACCGCGGACTGGCTGGCCGGCTGGGACACCACCCGCGCCGCCCACCAGCACCGCATCGACGCCGCCCAGGAAGCGGCGGCCCGCGCCGAACAGCTCGGCGCCCGCGTCGAACCCGCCGAGGCCCGGCTGGCCGCCGCCCGCCGCCGCGACCGCGCCACCGCCGAACTGGCCGACGCCGAGCGAGCGGTGCTCCGCGCGCAGGAGGCCGCGAACCAGGCGCACGAGGACTGGCTGAAGCTCAAGGAAGCCCGGCTGGCGGGCATCGCCGCCGAACTCGCCCAGGACCTCAGGGACGGCGAGCCGTGCGCCGTCTGCGGCGCGACCGGCCACCCGGCCCCCGCCCGTACGGAAGCCGGCCATGTGGACCGCGAGCGGGAGGAGGGCGCGTTCGCCGACTACGAGCGCGCCGTGACCGCCCGCGAGGCGGCCGAGCGCACGCGGCAGACCGTCAAGGAGGAGCTGGCCGCCGCGACCGCCGGCGCCGGCGACGCACCGGTCACCGACCTCACCCGGGAGCTGGCGGAGCTGCGCTCGGAGTACGCCGACGCGCACGCCACCGGCGCCGGGCTGCACGCCGCCCGCGAGGCCCTCGCCCGCGCCGAGCGCGAGTACGAGCAGCGCCGCTCGCAACAGCAGGCCGCCCAGCAGCGCACCGCGGCCCGCGACTCCCGCCGCGACGCGCTGGACCGCGAGGAGCAGGCGCTGTCCGAGGGACTGCGCCGGGCCCGCGGAGACAGCGCGAGCGTCGCCGAACGCGCCCACCGCCTGGAGCGGCAGGTCGCACTGCTCGCCGAGGCGGTCACCGCGGTACGGGCCGCCGAGACCGCCGCCGAACGCCTCAAGGAAGCCGACGCGGCGCTCGCCGACGCCGCGTACAAGGCCGGCTTCGACACACCGCGGGAGGCCGAGGCCGCCCTGCTCGGCGATGACGAGTGGCGGGACGTCCAGGGGCAGTTGGACGCCTGGCAGGCCGAGGAGACCGCGGTCACGGCCGAGCTCGCCGACCCGCGCGTCGCCGACGCCGCCGCCCTGCCGCCCGTCGACACCGACCGGGCCCGCGCCGTCTCGGAGGCCGCGGCCCGCCGGCTGCGCGAGGCCGCCACCGACCGGGCCACGGCGCAGGACCGCTGCGCCGAGCTGGACCGGCTGTCGGCCCGCGCCGAGGCCGACGCGCGCGAACTGGCCCCGCTGCGCGAGGAGTTCGACCGCGTCGCCCGCCTCGCGTCGCTCACCGCGGGCACCTCGGCGGAGAACGAACGCAAGATGCGCCTGGAGTCCTACGTCCTGGCCGCCCGCCTCGAACAGGTCGCGGCCGCCGCCAGCGCGCGCCTCGCCCGCATGTCGGCGGGGCGCTACACCCTCGTGCACTCCGACGAACGGGCCGGCGGCGCCCGCCGTTCCGGCCTCGGCCTGCACGTCGTCGACGCGTGGACCGGCCAGGAGCGCGACACCGCGGGCCTCTCGGGTGGCGAGACGTTCTTCGCCTCGCTCTCCCTGGCCCTGGGCCTCGCCGACGTGGTCACCGACGAGGCCGGCGGCACCCGCCTGGACACCCTCTTCATCGACGAGGGCTTCGGCAGCCTCGACGAACAGACCCTCGACGAGGTCCTGGACGTGCTGGACTCCCTCCGCGAACGGGACCGCAGCGTCGGCATCGTCAGCCACGTCGCCGACCTGCGCCGCCGCATCCCCGCCCAGCTGGAGGTCCGCAAGCACCGGTCCGGCTCGTCCGTACGGCTCCGCGTCGCCGGCGACGCGGGCTGAGCGGCGTCCGGAAGCGGTGCCTCAGGGGCTGACGGGGCGGCCGGCGAGCGGGGACGAGTACACGACGTTCGTCGTGACCGAGCCGAGCGCGCCGATCCGCCCCGCCACCTCTTCCAGGTGCCGCATCGACCGCGCCGCCACCTTGATGATGAAACAGTCGTCGCCGGTGACGTGGTGCGCCTCAAGGATCTCCGGCGTGGTGTCCAACAGGTCGTGGAACGGCGCGTAGTCGCCGTTCGGGCACTGCAGCCGTACGAAGGCCAGGACCGGCAGCCCGACCCGCTCGGCGTCGACCACGGCCGCGTACCCGCGGATCACCCCGGTCTCCTCCAGCCGCCGCACCCGCTCGGTGACGGCGCTGGCGGACATGTTCACCTCCCGCGCGAGCACGGCATAGCCCGCCCGCCCGTTCTCCTGGAGGGCACGCAGTATCCGCCAGTCGGTGGCGTCGGGGGAGTACGCGGGAGAACTCGTCATACCCGCTGTCTAGCAGCGAAATCCCCGGTGGATCAATGGTTCCACCAGGGAAACCGCGGCTGTCGGGCCTCGGCGGGCTACTCGCGCCCGGGAGCTGCCGCCGCCAGCTCGTCCACACTGCCGGACATGACCGTGCGGAGGTGCCGGGTGAGGTGGTCCAGCGGCCAGTCCCACCAGGCGAGGTCGAGCAGGCGGGCGACGTCCGCCGGGTCGTGGCGTAGCCGGAGGAGGCGGGCCGGATTGCCGCCCACGACGCCGTAGTCGGGCACGTCGTCGACGACCACCGAGCCCGAGGCGACGATCGCGCCGTGGCCGATGCGTACGCCCGGCATCACCGTCGAGCGGTAGCCGAACCACACGTCGTTCCCGACCACGGTGTCCCCGCGCCCCGGGAGCCCCGTGATCAGGTCGAAGTGCTCGGCCCACGAGCCACCCATGATCGGAAAGGGGAAGGTGGACGGGCCGTCCATCCGGTGGTTGGCGCCGTTCATCAGGAACCGCACCCCCTCGCCCAGCGCGCAGAACTTCCCGATGACCAGCCGCTCAGGGCCGTAGTGATACAGCACGTTGCGGGTCTCGAAAGCGGTCGGGTCGTCCGGATCGTCGTAGTAGGAGAACTCGCCCACCTCGATCAGCGGCGAGCTGACCAGCGGCTTGAGCAACACGACCCGCGGCTGTCCGGGGACCGGGTGCAGCACGGTCGGGTCGGCGGGGAGGAGCGGGGGCATGACGGGGCCTCTTTCCCGGTGTGTTTCCCGGTGTGTTTCCCGGTGTGGTCGACAAGGGGCAGCTCGGGCGGCCGACGACGGTCAGCGCCGGGCGGTCCGGGTGTCAGGGAGTCGCCGGGCCGCCTTCGCCCACCGGCTCCGCCGTGCCGGCCGCGGCACCGCTCCCGGCGTCGTTCCCCGCGTACTCGAATGCGGGCATCCCCTCCTTCTCGCCCGTGTGCGCGAAGCCGGCTCGCAACAGCACACGCTGGGACGGCAGGTTCGCCGGCTCCGTGGTGGCCCGCAGGGTGCGTATCTCGGGGCGGGAGGCCGCCCACGAGGCGAGCAGGCGCACCGCGTCCGTCGCCCAGCCGGCGCCGCGGGCCGAGGGGGACAGGTCGTACCCCAGCTCGGCCGTGCCGGTCTCGTCGGGCGGGCCGTGGAAGCCGATGCCGCCCAGGGCCACGCCGTCCTCGGTGCGGGTGATGGCGTACGTGCCCCAGCCCGGCCGGTACAGTCCGGCCGCCGCGAGCTGCACCATGATGCCGGCGCCCGCCACGGTGCCCTCCGGCGGCGCGCCGTCCACCCAGTCCAGCCCGGCCGTACCGCCGTCCGCGAGCCGGGCGCACTCGGTCGGCGGCAGGGCCCGCAGCGTCAGCCGGCCGGCGGTGAGCGCGAGCGGGAAGCCGGACCCGGCGGCGGTCAGTGCCTCGAAGAGCCGCGCCGTCTCCGCGTCCGTGACCGGGCCCAGGCCGCCGGTCTGCCCGTCGCCGACCGCGAGCGTCCGCCAGGTCCCCGCGGCGTCCGGCGCGAGGTCGGTGGTGACGAAGCGGTTCCCCGACTTCCCGACTTCCTTGGCCGCTTCGGCCAACGCGGCGGTGGTGGGGCGGGGCGCTGCGTCAGGGGCATCCGCGTGCGCGGTCGTCAACACCGGTACGCCGTCCACCCACCAGACCCGCGCCGACGGAGTGGCGTCCGGGGGAGTTTCCCGGGCCGACCGGTACTCCTCGGGGCCGGTGAGCAGTGTGCGGCCGCGGTCCGCGAGCGCTGCCGCCAGCCCGGCGTACTGCGTGGCGGTCAGCGGCCCGCCGCGGTACCAGACCGGCTCCGGACCGGCCGGCACACCGGAGACGGCCCGCGCCGACTCGCCCGCGCACAGCGCCTCGTGGTCGGTGGCCGCGACCTGCGCCCCCGCCGCGCGGGCGGCCCGCGCCTCCCGTTCATGGCCCGGATCGACATGCCCCGGCCGTGACGGGTCACCGGGAAGCAGGAAGAGGATGGTCATGGAGGTGGACCCTACGGACCGCCGGTTCCGCGCGCCACGTATTTCCCGCGGGAGCACGCGAGGGGGCGGCGGCCCGGTCGGACCGCCGCCCCCTTCCGTCCGGTACGCCTACAGCGCCGACAGTTCGCTTTCGAGGTCGTCCAGGCCCAGCGACCCCTGGGAGAGGGCCGCCATGTGCCACTTCTTGGGGTCGAAGGCGTCGCCGTGGCGGCGGCGGGCCGCCGCGCGGCCGTTCAGCCAGGCGCGCTCGCCCAGCTTGTAGCCGATCGCCTGGCCGGCCATGCCCTGGTACCGGATGATCTCGCTCTCCACGAAGTCGGACGGTCGGCCGCAGTGCGCGTCCATGAACTCCTGCGCCAGCTCCGGTGTCCAGCGCTCGCCCGGATGGAACGGCGAGTCCTTCGGGATCTCCAGCTCCAGGTGCATGCCGATGTCGATGATCACGCGGATCGCGCGCATCATCTGCGCGTCGAGGTACCCCAACCGGCGTTCCGCGTTGGTGAGGTAGCCCAGCTCGTCCATCAGCCGCTCGGCGTACAGCGCCCAGCCCTCGGCGTTCGCGCTGACCATGCCGACCGTGGTCTGGTAGCGGGACAGCTGATCGCTGACGTGCGCCCACTGCGCGAGCTGGAGGTGGTGGCCCGGCACGCCCTCGTGGTACCAGGTGGAGACCAGGTCGTACACCGGGAAGCTGGTCTCGCCCATGGTCGGCAGCCAGGTGCGGCCCGGACGTGAGAAGTCCAGCGAGGGGCCGGTGTAGTACGGCGCGGCGGCGGAGCCCGCGGGCGCGATCCGCGACTCCACGCGCTTGACCCGCTCGGCCAGTTCGAAGTGCGTGCCGTCCAGGTCCTCGATGGCCTGGTCCATCAGCGACTGGAGCCAGCGCTGGGTCTCCTCGACGCCCTCGACCTTCTCGCCGTTGTCGTCGAGCCAGGCCAGCGCCTCCCAGGGGGTCTTCGCGCCCGGCAGGACCTTCTCGGCCTCCGTCTCCATCTCGGCGAGCAGCCGGTGGAACTCGGCCCAGCCGTACGCGTACGCCTCGTCGAGGTCGAGGTCGGTGCCGTTGTAGTAGCGGGCGAGGCGGGCGTACCGCTCGCGGCCCACCACGTCGGGGGAGCCCTCGACGGCCGGTGCGTAGGTGTCGCGCAGCCAGTCGCGGAGCTCGGTCAGCGCGGCGGTGGCGAAGCGGGCCGCCTCGCCCAGCTCCTTGCGCCGGCTCTCCGGCCCGGCGGCGGCGAAGCCGGCGAACCAGCCACCGTCCTCGCCGATCCACTCGGCGAGCTGCCCGAGCACCGTCCGCACCTGCCGGGGACCGGCCGGCAGCCCGCGCCGCAGGCCCTCGCCGAGCGCGGCCCGGTAGCCCTCCAGGGCGGCCGGCACCGCGCGCAGCCGCTGCTCGACGGCCGCCCAGTCCTCGTCCGTCTCGGTCGGCATGATGGTGAAGACCTGGCGCACCGAGTGCAGCGGCGAGCTGAGGTTGCTGACGGCCCGTAGTCCCTCGCCGGCTTCGTGCACGGCGAGCTCGGCGGTCAGCCGCTCGCGCAGCAGCCGGGCGCAGCGCCGTTCGTTGTCGCTGTCGGCGCCCGGCCGGGCCTCGGCGGCGGCCAGCCGGTCGAGCGTGGTGCGGGCCAACTGGGCCAGCGCCTCCTGCCCCGTGGGGGAGAAGTCGGGCAGCTTGCCGGAGCTCTCCGGTACGCCGAGGAAGGTGCCGGTGATGGGGTCGAGGGCGATGAGGGCGTCGACGTACTCGTCGGCGATCCGGCGGGGCAGCGGCTCGGCGTCGGAGCCGGCCCGACCGGTGGAAGCGTTGGGTTCGGACATGGGCCCATCCTGGTACGGATGGGCCCACCGCGTCACCAGCAATATTGGCTACGAGCCTGTCGGAAGGCTTTCTTCGCCCTCCGCTGAATCGCGTACCGCGCCCGCGGACGCCGTGGCCGGCCGGCTCGCCCGCAGCCGGTCCCGCACCAGGGCGATGCCCACCACCACGGCGGCGGCCAGCAACGACAGGGTGACCTGCTGCCGGCCGTCGGGGTCGGTCAGCATGTAGACCAGCACGAAGGAGATCATCCCGATCGTCGCCCAGGTCAGGTACGGGAACAGCCACATCCGTACGACCAGCTTCGACGGGTCGTCGCGCAGGATCATCGCGCGCATCCGCAGCTGTGCGAAGGCGATGACCAGCCATACGAACAGTGCGACGGCTCCGGAGGAGTTCAGCAGGAAGGCGAAGACGGTGTCGGGCCACTTGTAGTTGAAGAACACCGCGATGAAGCCGAAGAGGACGGAGGAGAGGATCGCGGCGCGCGGCACGCCGCGGGCGCTGGTCCGCGCGAACGCCTTCGGCGCGTCCCCCCGCTCGCCGAGCGAGAAGGCCATGCGGGAGGCGGTGTAGAGGCCGGAGTTCAGACAGGAGAGCACCGCGGTCAGCACGATGACGTTCATGACCTCGCCGGCGTGCGGGATGCCGATGGTGTTCAGGGCCGCGACGTAGCTGCCGTCGTCGACGATGGAGGGGGAGTTCCACGGCAGCAGGCTGACCACGATGAAGATCGAGCCGAGGTAGAAGACCGCGATCCGCCAGATGACGCTGTTGGTCGCCTTGGAGACCGCGCGCTGCGGGTTCTCCGACTCACCGGCGGCGAGGGTGACGATCTCGCTGCCCATGAAGGAGAAGACCACCATCAGGATGCCGGTGAGGACGGAACCGGGTCCGTGCGGCATGAATCCACCGTGCGCGGTGAGGTTCGCGACGCCCGCGGTGTCGCTGTGCGCGCCGGGCAGCACGCCGAAGACGGCCAGCAGGCCGATCACGACGAAGGCAGCGATGGCGACGACCTTGATCCCGGCGAACCAGAACTCGAACTCGCCGTACGAGGCGACCGAGGCCAGGTTCGTCGCGGTGAGCACCAGCATCACGATCAGGGCCCAGCCCCACTGCGGCACGGCCGGTATCCAGCCCTCCAGGATCTTGGCGCCCGCCGTGGCCTCGACGGCCAGCACCACGACCCAGAAGAACCAGTAGAGCCAGCCGATGGAGAAGCCGGCCCAGCGGCCGAGCGCCCGGTCCGCGTAAGCGGAGAACGAACCGGAGCTGGGGTAGGCGGCGGCCATCTCGCCCAGCATCCGCATCACGCAGACCACCAGCGCGCCGACCAGCGCGTAGGACAGGAGGATGGCGGGGCCGGCGGCGGCGATGCCGGAGCCGGAGCCGACGAAGAGGCCGGCGCCGATCACCCCGCCGATCGCGATCATGGACAGGTGGCGGTTCTTGAGCCCGGCCTGCAGGCCGTCCGACGGGCGTCCGCCACCACTCGGAGCGGGCGGCGACGATGCCACGTCGGTCGTCGGTTGCGTGCTCATACGGTCCTCGGCATTCGGTGGGGTTCCAGCCCTGCGCGGAGCAGGGTGCAACGCGCCGCGGGTGCGGCGGGCCGCGATGAGGGGGCGTCGCGTGGGGAGGCGGAGAGCCGGCGGCGCTACGGGCGGACGCCCGGCGTCCGGGGTCCGCCGTCCGGGATGGCCCCGCGGCTCCGGGGATCACCCGGCGGCCACGGAGGTTCGATCTTGCGTTACGCAGACGCTAGGAAGAATTCGCTCCACCCACCATGTACAGATGTCACACCCTCCGCGCCGGTCATTTCGACACGTGCACAAAAGCGCAGGTCAGACGTGGTGCGCCAGGATGTCGTCGCCGGTCATGGTGGCCGGATCGACGTCGTCGGCGACCTCCTCCGGGGCGATGCCGGCATACCGGGCCAACGCCGCGACCTCGCGCCCCTGGAGCAGTGGGAGCGCTTCCGCGATCCGCTCGTCGCTCCAGTTCCACCAGCCGATCCGCCACAGCAGCTTGCGGCGCAGCGGGTCGAAGCGGTGCCGCACGACCCTGTTGTCGCCCACCACGACGGAGTACGGGGCGACGTCCTTGGACACGGTGGCGCGCGCCCCGATGATCGTGCCGGTGCCGATGCGTACGCCGGGCAGGACGACCGCCTCGTAACCGGTCCACACCTCGTGTCCCACGACGGTGTCACCGGCCGGCGCCCAGGCGTCGTGCTCGTGCGCGAAGAAGTTGAAGCCGTACGGCGTCACCGCGTCGCGGTGGGTGTCGTGCCCGTGGTTGCCGCCCAGCAGGAAGGTGACGCCGGAGGCGAACTGGCAGAAGTTTCCGATCCGCAGCCGGTCGAGGGGAATGCCGCTGGCGCCGTACTCCGTACGGTCGTCGAACGCGTATCGCAACCGCCGGGCGAAGCCGTCCCGGTGGTGGTAGCCGCTGTACCAGCTGTGCCGGCCGTCCTCCAACGCGATGAGCGGGTGCTTCGCCACCTCGGGGTCGGTGTCGATGCGCTGTACCTGGGTGAAGTCCTCGAAGGTGTCCGTCATGGTCGCGGACGTTAACAGCGCGCCCGCAGCGGAGCGTGCGAATTTTCATGGGTGGCACCACGCCACGGCGAGGCTCACCCCGTCGGGGCGTGAACTCCTCCCGGAGACCCGGGCGATGGTGGCCGCCACCGACCCGCTGGCTTACCAGCCGTACGGCGTCGCGTACGCCGAGGTCACCGACCTCTCGCCGTGCCACGCCGCGCTCGCCCGGCGGGCCGGGGGCCGGGACCGGCCGGTCGTGGCCGCGCTGCGCTGCGCGGTGCGTACGGTCCGGGGCCGCCCATCGGATACCTGATTCCCGGCGGAGTGCGTGATGCGCGGCGGCATGCGCGGTACCTGGTATCTGGTGCCTGGGCGCCTGGGTGAATGAATGCATGGGTGCATGAGTGTCTGGCGGATCAGCCGTGGCGTCAGCTGGTCGAAGGGCTGACAGGGGCGGTACGGGAAGGCCGGGGAGGGGATGGCAAGGGCCGGACCATGGTTCCCAGCACGCGTTCGGCGGGGAAGTAGCCCACACACCGGGAGTCGAAGCTGACGTCCTGGTTGTCGCCCAGCAGAACCAGTTCATTCGGCGGCACCTGATCCTCGGGCACGTCGGTGAGCGCCGCCACCCGGTCACGCGGTACCGGGTCGCCGGGGATCGCGGCCACGCGCTTGATCATCCAGTCCCGGCGACGGAGGGCGCCCGCTCCGGCCTCGGGCGGCACCGGTGGGCGGCCCCATTCGATGGTTCGCGGACTTGTGGTGTGCCACTGGTGGCGGGTGCCGGGCTCCATGGGGCCCGCGGTGTTCCGCTCCGTCACCTCCGGCACCCGGGCTTCCCACCGCACCGCCTCTTGCGGCCGCTCGACAACGACCACCTGTCCCGGCGCTGCCACCCGCCCGCGGTCGACCAGCACCCGGTCGCCGTCATGGAAGGCGGGTTCCATGCTGGCGCCCCGGACGGTGACAGCCACCAGCCTGCGTCGCAGTAGGGCCGGGGCCAGCCGGATCAGCTCCGTGTCCATCGGTCCCTCCAGGTGTCGGCCCGCTCGCCCGGGGCGACGGGCTCATGCTGACACTTCGCCATGCCCGCTTGTTTTGCGATCGCTTCCCGAATCCCGTACTGGCCCCCTCGTACCCTCGCGCTTCTCACATGAGTGGTGTGTCAGTCGCGCTCCCCGGGGTTCCTCCCGTGTGACTGTGTTGGTCGGCTGCCGTTCGTCGGGGCGCCGCTGTCCGCCGCGTCGCTTCGGTAGCCGGCCGACTGGAGGGTGAACAGCCGGGCGTACCAGCGCCCGCGCGCCATGAGTGCGTCGTGCGTGCCCTCCTCCACGACCCGCCCCTCGGAGAGGACGGCGATGCGGTCGGCGTCGCGCACCGCGTTGAGCCGGTGGGAGATCAGCAGGCTGGTCCGTGTGCCCCGGTACGCGGCGATGGAGGAGTGGATCTCGTGCTCGGCCTCTGCGTCGAGGCCCGCCGAGGGCTCGTCCAGGATCATCAGGTCACGCCGGTCGCGCAGGAACGCGCGGGCCAGGGCCAGGCGTTGCCACTGGCCGCCGGAGAGTGCGACACCGGTGGCCGGGTCCTCCTTGTCGGTCTCCATCATGAACGTCCGGGACAGCAGCGTGTCATAGCCTCGGGGCAGCCCGGCGAGCTTGTCGTGGACGCCGGCCCGCTTCGCTGCTGCCTGGAGGCGCGCGCTGTCATTGAGGGAGCTGAGATCGCCCAGCGCGATGTTCTCCGTCGCCGTCATGTCGTAGTGCATGTAGTCCTGGAAGACCGCGCCGATCCGGTGGCGCAGCTCGGCCGGGTCGATGTCCCTGATGTTCACGCCGTCCCACAGCACGGCGCCGCGCACCGGGTCGTACAGCCGGCACACGAGCTTAACCAGCGTCGACTTGCCGGCGCCGTTGAGGCCGACGAGCGCGAGCGTGGTGCCGTACGGGATGCGCAGGTTGACGCCGCGCAGCACCCAGGGGTGATCGTCGGAGTAGCGGAACCATACGTCGCGCAACTCGATCCCGTGCCGCAACGGCGGCAGGGCGCGCGGTCCGGCGGGCACCGGCAGGTCCGGACCCGCCGCCGTCACCACCTGGTAGTGCTCGAACATCAACAGGGCCTGGTGGGCCTGGGCGACGTTGGCCGCCACCTGTGTCAGCGCGCTCTGCACCCCGGCCACAGCGGCGATGAACAGGGTGACGTCTCCTACCGACAGCGCTCCGGTCCGCGCCTGGAAGACCGCCCACACCAGCCCGCCGCCGGACACCAGCGCCGCGAACGCCGCGAGTCCGCTCTCCACGAGGAACTCGCGCCGGTCCATGGCGCGTTTGGCGGCGTTCGCGGTCCGCCGCTCGGCCAGCATCCGGCCGCGCAGGAACGCACCGCTGCCGTACAGCCGGATCTCCTTGGCCGCCTCCACGCTGGTCAGCAGAGCGCTGAAAAAGAACTCCCGCCTCTCGATCGGCCCCGTCTTCCAGAACATCCGCGCCCGCTGCCGCGACAGCACGATCTCACCGGCCAGCGCGGGCAGCGCCGACAACAGCACCAGCGCGGTCATCAGCGGACTGAGCAGCAGCAGCGAGCCGAGGAAGCCGCCGATGATGATGACCGCGCGGGCGGTCCCCAGCGCGCCGTCCACGACCCGGCTGGGGACGGTGCCGCCGTACTGCTGGGCGAGCCGGAGCCGGTCGAGGAAGCGGGGGTCCTCGAAGCGGCCGAGGCCGGTGAACCCTTCCACGGAGGTGAAGAGGCGGTCCTGGGCGAGTACGGAGACCCGGCGGTCGGTCTCCGCCTGCAGGTACTGGCCGGCCTGCGGCAGCGTTCCGGTCAGTACCCCGGCTCCGGCCAGGCCGGCGCCCAGCGGCAGCAGCGCGCTCGTGGCCGCCCCGCCGACAAGGCCGTCGAGCACTTCCTTGGTCAGCCAGGCGATGACCACGGGGAGCCCGCCCGACGCCAGCTCCACCATCATGTACAGCACCAGGAGGCCGGGCGCGGCCTTCACCGCCAGCGCGGCAGCGGCGAGGACGCGGGCGGCAACGGTGCCGGTTCGACGGGCGGGCGCGGGGGGCCGCGGATCTCCCGGAGCGCCGTGGGCGGTGGTTCGGCAAGCTGCCGCTGGGACACGGCTCCCGCTCATGCCGCTGCCGCGGTGGACGTGTCCAGCCGCACGGCGGTGTCCGTGACGACGACGCGGCCGGTGGCGTCCGGTGCCACGCGCAGGACGGTGGGGACCGCCCCGATCCGGAAGGCAGCGCTCAGCGGTCCGTCGGGATGCCTCTCGGTCACGACGTGGGCCACCGGGGAGAGAGCGGCGACGAACGCGTCGGTCTTCTCGCCGGGGTCGCCGACCACCGCCGCCAGCACGGGGCAGCCCCGGGCCCGTAGCTCCGCCGCGTAGGGCACGAAGCGGGACAGGGTCTCCTCACACGGCTCGCAGTCGGGGGAGAAGAACGCCACCACGGTTCCGCCGGCGTCCTCACTCAGGGCATCGCGGGTGACGACCAGCCGTCCGTCCACCGTCGGTACGGAGAACTCTCCGACCTCGTCGCCGACGACGATGCCGCCTTCGCCGCTCAGGAGCGCCAGTCGCTCAGCGTGGTCGCGCAGCCGCCTGATCACTCCGACGGTGAGGATCAGATCGGCCGCGCAGAGCACGCCCACGAGCACGACCGCTGCGATGAGGAAGGGCATGGTCCGTCTCCTTGTGATGCGCACGGCCCGCCGACGGCCGCGGGCGCTCGCCACGGGTGATGCGGGCGCCACGAGCCGGGCCGGCGGGTGAGAACAGTTCGTCGAACAGCCGGAAAAACGCGTCCGAGAAGGCGATCAGCAGACCGATGAGCATTCCGGCGGTCACCGCCGGGACAGCCCCGTACTGGTGCGCCGGCTCCTGGCGGAGAACCGCGACCAGCCCGCCGGCCGAAACGGCCATGAGGAGGGTGTTCCGTATGACATGGCGGGGGCCGAGTTCGGTTCGCGCGGCACCGAAGCACCGGCAAGGTACGTGAATACCATGCCGTAGCGACAGCACAATGGCCGTGGTGAAAGCAGTCAGCAACAATTCGGCGAGGAGCAGACCGCTTGCCCAGGCCGCTCGCCACGGTACGGAAAGCAGCGCAGCGACCGTCAGTTCGGCGGCCACCACAAGTACCGCCGTCGGCCGTATCAGTGCGGTCGGCAGCAGACGCATCCCGCGCAGCGAGGAAGCGAACGCCGTGAATCGGGACCGGCTCGCCGCCTTTCCGAGGAAAGCGGTCAGGAACACCACCGTGAGCAGACCGCGTATTCCCAGCAGCAGGTACAGCATGTGCTCCTCCGGGCACCCCGACCCCTGACGACGTGAAGTCCTCGGCCGTACGGGACGAACCGGAGCCGTCTGCGTCGTGAAGTCCTGGGCCGTACGGGACGCACCGGCACCGCCCGGCCGCCCCGCAGGCCTGGGCGGCCGGGCACACGGCCCACAGCCGCCCAGGTCGCTCCGGGCATCGGCCAGGTGCTCCGGGCGCCGGTCAGGCTTGGCGCCGGAACGAGCCGGAAGCGCCGGAAACCGGATCGGTCAGTGATGGACGCACTGCCACTCACCGCACTCGGTGTGGCCGTGCTCCCGACAACACATCCTCTTGCACTTGTGGCCGTCGTGACACCAGTCGCAGTGCTTGTACTGCCACCAGCAGTGTTTGGTCTCGGCAGCCGCTGCGTCGATCCGGGGTACGAGTTTGTCGAGCAGCCTGTTGCCCATTGCTTGGAGCTGTCGGTACATGCCGCCCTCCCAAGTGAGATCGGAATGTCGAGTGGCGACGCTGTCCCGATAATGAGCGCGTTCGCCGGTACGTGGCAACAGAGGTCGGCTGTCCCGGACGGTTATTTTTGTCCGGTCTGGTGGACGGGCATGGCGGACCCATGTCCGCCCGCTGTCCGGCAGCTGTCCGGACCGCGGCCGGCGTATGGCGCGATCGTCCATTGTCGGGCGCGACATCCGGGGAACACGCTGATGGCATGGGATACCGCCGATTACGGCCTCACGAGGCTCGTGATGCCGGAGAGTTCGTTGCGTTGATGCGAGTTCTCAAAGAGCGGTCGGGATGCACTTATCGGCAACTCGCTGAGCGTGCCGAAAGCCGGGGGGACTCGCTGGCCCGAAGCACACTGTCCGATGTTCTGCGCAAAGATGCATTACCGCGTCCGGAGTTTCTGACGGCCTTCGTCCGCGCCTGTGACGACGACAGCCGGGTCAAGGAGTGGCTGGACGCCAGAAGCCGGGTCGAGGCCCGGGTGCATAAGAGCGTCCCGGGGGCGCCGGCGGCCCGCCCCCCGCGCCGCCGATTACGCCTGGGCGCCCGTCAGCTGATCGCGCTCGCGTGGCTGCCGGCCCTGGCGGCCCTGGCGGCCTTCGGAGTCTGGGCAGTGCTGTCCGGCAGCTGGGCCGATCAGTCCGCCGACCACGGGCGCCGGGTCGAGGCCGTCTCGCGGTCGCCGGGGGAGGACGCTGCGACCGCGCCCCGCCTGCCCTTCCTCGGTCCGGCGGGCGGCTGGGTGCGCCTACGCGTCACCGGAAGCGGGGGGTGTCTCACCGAGGGCCGCGGCCCGGATGCCTCATCGGGGCCGGCCGCCGTGCTCGGACCCTGCTCCCGTACCTCTCCTCGCACCTACCTGCAACCCGTCGGCGACGGGCTGTACTACATCCAGTGGCACCGCCCCGGGCGCAGGGCGGACTGCCTCACGGCCACTCACGGCAGCGGCCAGGTGCGGCGGCTGCGGCCGCGGACCGACTGCGGAGGCGATCCGTCCACCCAGTTGTTCCGCTTCGACCCCGTCGGCGGGTCCGCTCCGTGCGGTTACCGCCTCCGGCTGTCCTTCAGCGCCCTGTGCGTGGGCCTGAGCGGCGAGCGGTCACCCACCAGTGACCGCCGCGTCCGCGAAGAGCCCTGCACCGGCGCGTCCGGTCAGCTCTTCCGGATCGAGACGCTCCCACGCGGACTGCCCTCCTGATGTCTCGGCGCACCGGCACAAGGCACGCGCGGCCCGGCCCTCGCCCACGTGCCCCAGCCCACGGGCTCATTGCCTCACCGCACTCGTGCGGCCGCCACCGCCACCGCGCTCGACGCCATCCCACCGATCCGCGGCACCCGTGGCCGACCCCGGCGCCGGCCCTTGGCGGTCTACGCCGACCGCGGCTATGACCACGACTGCTACCGCCGCCAGGGGCGGGCCAAGGGCATCAAGGCCCTCATCGCCCGGCGCGGCACCGAGCACGATTTCGGCCTGGGCACCAAGGGATGGGTGATCGAGCAGACCATCGCATACCCACGTTGCGTGAGAAGTTCTCAGCCGAAGATGGTGCGGAAGTAGGGCGCGCCGGCCAGCGGCGCGGTCGCGGTCCGCAGGCCGCGGCTCATCGGGGGTTCTCCGCGTGCGTGAGGGTCTCCCAGGCGACGAAGAGGTTGTTGGAGCCGGCCGGGCGGCCCTGCTCGGTGAGCTTCTGCGTGTTGGTCATGGCCTGGCCGAGCCGGCCGTGCAGCGCGTTGAAGCCGACCTCGGTGACCGGGCCCAGGCCGCGCTTGACGCTGCCGCCGCACAGCCAGCTCGGCGGCGCCTCGCCCAGCTCGTACTTGGCCTGGAAGCCCAGCGCGTAGCGCAGCCGCTCGCCGACGTCCGTGCCGTAGAGGTCCTGGCCCTGGATGCGGCTGGTCTCGGCGATGTGCGAGATCGCGGAGATGCCGTATCCGGTGTGGGTGAGGTCGCGGCAAGTCTCCTGGGTGAGGCCGTTCACGAACGTGGACTGGCCCTGCCAGTACTTGATGATCTTGTCGCGGCTGTCGAGCCCGCTGCCCGGCGCCGTCTTCGGCAGATCGCCGTCGCCGCTGAGGTAGACGTACGCCGGCACCCGGCCGCGGAACTTCGCCATCGCCTTGTCGTACGACGCCTTGTCGTCGAGGAAGACGGAGATGCCGACGGCGGCCTCCATCATGCTCAACTCCCAGTTGCCGTTGGAGTTCGAGCCCTTGATGACCTTCGGGAGGTAGACGTCGCGCAGCATGGTCTCGAAGCGGTCGACCTTGTCCTGCGCCCAGCCCCGGTAGCTGTACCGGATGATCTCGGCGGCCCGCGGCCACGAGGAGCCCGCCCAGCCGGTCTGCAGCGGGGCGTTGGAGTTGGTGTGGCCCTCGATGGTGCCCGACCAGGCGTCCATCAGCGCGATCGCCTTCACGGCGTACCGCTCGTCCCGGCTGATGTACCAGATCAGCGCGTCGGTGTACGCGGCGAGCGCGTCCTCGCGCTCGTCGGTGCAGCCGTGGTCGGGGTCGGAGTAGGAGCCGCACTCGACGATGGCGCGGGGCTTGGGCGTGCGGTCCAGCGAGGCGTACCTGCTCGCCTTCATCTGGTCGTAGGCGCTCTTCCAGGGCTGCGCCCCGGAGTTGACCTTCTCCCGTACGAAGTCGAGCTGGCCGCTGGAGACCAGGACGCCGGGGTGGGTGAAGGCGGCCGGCGCGGCGGCCCCGGCCCGGTCGGCGGAGAGGGACCGGGGCGCACCGGTGGCGGGGCCGGCGGACAGGGCGGTGGCCAGGGTGACCAGCAGGGCGGTGGCGGCGAGGAGCGCGGTACCGGTGGTACGTGCCGCGTGGCGGGGGCGTCTCTGCACAGGCATGTGGGGGTTCCGTCCTTGTATGTGAACGGTGATCGCCTCTATGGACAGGCGCGATGGTCGGTGAACCTAAAGGTCTGAACCAGGCATGTCAACACTCGGCACCGGAACCGCCCGCACGAGCAGCGCCCCACGCGCTGCCGGCGCCTGGGCTGACGCAACGTCAGCCCAGGCGCGGGTCTCAGGCGGGCTTCAGCGGGTCGTGCCCGATGTTCATCAGCCCGTGCCGCCAGTCCACGCCACCGGCCTGCGGGTCGCGGTGGTCGGCCCGCTGACTCTCCACGATCTCGCACACCCGCCGCATGACCTGCGCGTCCTCCTCCGTGAGGTCGGTACGGCGCTTGCCGAGGATCTCCGCCACGTGCCGGCCGATGGGCGCGCCGGCCTGGTCGGGGACCACCTCGGAGTCCTGCCCCGCGGCCTGGACGCTCAGCCACTCGTGCAGCTCACGCGACGTCATGTTGACGACGGAGTGGAACGTGTCCCACAACTCGTTGCTGACCTGCGCTGTCACGACATGCCTCCTCGGGTTCGCGGTTGCCGGGCACACGATCGCCCGGGCTGTACGCGCACAGGTAACCCACGACGGATCGGGGCAAACCCGCCGCACCCGGACCGGCCCACCGCCGGGCGGGCGACGGTCAGCGACGGGGGACGCCCCGCATCCCCACCTCCGCGTCGACCAGCCTTTCCAGCGCCTCCTCGGGGTTTGCAAGGCCGGGTACGCAGACCACGTCGCCGCGCTCCAGCGCGGCCAGCGAGGCGGTCACCACCTCGTCCACCGGCATGCCCCCCTCCGCGTGCACCTGCTGCTCCTGCCCCGCGACCGACTCCTCGCCCGTCGTCAGGTGGAACTCGGTGGCGGTGAGCCCGGGGCACAGCACCTGGATGCGCAGCGGCGAGTCCGCCAGTTCGGCCGCGAGGGTGCGGGTGAAGGTCACGACGTACCCCTTCGTGCCGCCGTAGACGGCGCGTCGGGGGAGCGGGTCCGGCGGCAGCGAACCGGCGAAGGCCAGCCGGGAGGCGACGTTGACCACCGCGCCGCGGCCGCGCGCCAGCATGCCGGGCACGGCGGCCCTGGACAGCACCGTCAGCGCCGTGACGTTGACGTTCAGCACCCGCGTCAGCAGCGCCGGGTCGACCTCGTGGAAGTACCCGTAGCCGTTGATGCCCGCGTTGTTCACCAGCAGCGCCACGTCGTCCTCCGTGACCCGCTCGGCGGTGCGCGCCAGGTCCTCCGGTACGCCCAGGTCGGCGACGAGCGTCTCGACGGCGATCCCGGCCGACTCCCGCAGCCGACCGGCCAACTCGTCCAGCCGCTGCGCCCGCCGCGCCACGAGCACCAGGTCCCAGCCGGCCTCGGCCAGCCGTTCGGCGTACCGGGTGCCGATGCCCGAGGAGGCCCCGGTCACCACGGCCGTGCCCGGCCCCGTCGGCTCCGCGCTTCCGGCTCCGGTCGTCCCCATTCCCGACACTCCTTCACTGTTCGACACCCGGCCCACGGTTGGCACGAGCTGATCGGTACTCAGGCCGGTGGCCGGCAGGTAACCGGAACACACTACTCCGCGCACGGTTCGTCGCCCGACACCCGGCGTGCGTGCGCCGCGGCCACTCACGCAGCGTCACGATCTCCCTGGTTTTCCGCCGACAGCCGGGTGGGAGCCATGTCCGGCATGCGACCGGCACTCCGTACCGCTCCGCGCGTTCGGGGGCCGACCCGAGAACGTCCAGGAGAGACCATGAAGCCGACGCCCACAGGGACGAAGGTCACGGCGGCCGCCGCCGTCATGGTGGCCGCGCTCGCCGTCCCGGCCGCCGCCACCCCGCCCGGCCTGTCGTGCGACACCGGCAAGCACGCCGACGACGCATACACCGGTTACGCCCGCTGCCGCAACAACGGCAGCGCACCGCAGACCTTCTGGGTGCATCTGGTCTGCGGCTGGGCGCCCGACGCGGACGGTGAGCGCGTCACGCTCGACCCCGGGCGGACCGGCCGGTCGACGGGCCGCTGCGGCGGCATCGGCACCGGCGTCGGGGAGATCCAGGTACGGCCGTGACACCGCGAAATCGCTGGGCGGGGGCCCTGCCGTTCGGGTGGTGGTACGTGTGCCGCTTCGCAGACTCGGCTACTGATCGACCCGTGGGGCGGTGGGAACGCACCGTCCCTTTCCGTGGCAACCGATGGAGGTACCGATGGTCCGCACCGCGCTGCGCTTGGCAGCGGTCGCAGTTCCCGTCACCGCACTGGTCCTTGTCGCCGGCGGCACCGCGTCCGCGCACGACGACGACGACTTCCTCAAGAGCCGGATCATCATCACGCAGTCGCACCAGCACGGCAGCGGCACCGGGCACGACGGGTCGTACGCCTACGGCGGCGGCACGACCTCGGTCTACATCCAGACCGGCATGGGCGAGGACCTCGCCTTCGACGGCGACTGACCGGGTACCGCCGGCCGGGCCCCGCTCCTCATCAAGAGGGCGGGGTCCGGCCGCGTGACGGGGGAGGTCAGCCGGCGTTCAGCGGCGGCACCGCCGGGACCTCGATGGCGTTGTCGATGTCCTCCTGGGTGAGGCGGAACTGCTCCGGGTAGGCCTCGCGCCGGGTGCGGCGGTCGGGTTCGGTGGTGCGCCAGGTGTAGAGGCAGCGGGTGCACTGGAGTACGTCCCAGACGCCGGGGACGGGGGAGTGGGCGAGGGTGTGGAGCGCGTCGTGCGCACAGCGGGGGCAGATCATGAGCATTCCAGGTCGGTAGATCTCTGAGGCGATGAGTGGGTAAGTCGATGAAGCGACGTTCCTGACGGGCGCGCCGCGCGTCAGCGCTTCGCCAGCATCGACGTCAGCCGGCCGATCCACTCCTTGGTCTCCGGCAGGTCGCGGACCGGGGTGCTGAAGTTGCCGCGGTTGTCGGGGGAGACCGGGGTGGTCGCGTCGATGATCATCTTGCTGGTGATGCCGGCCGGGGTGGCGGCCGGAGCCAGTTCCAGGACGGACAGGTTCGGGATGATGACGACGTCGTCCTTGGGGTTCACCTTCGAGGACATCGCCCACATCACCTGCGGGAGGTTGAAGGGATCCACGTCCTCGTCGACGAGGATCACCTGGGCGACGTAGCCGAGGCCGTGCGGCGTGGTCATCGCCCGCATGCCGACCGCCTTGGCGAAGCCGCCGTACCGCTTCTTCGTGGAGATGATCACGGCCAGGCCGTGCGTGTACATGGCGTTGACCGCCTGCACCTCCGGGAACTCCGCACGCAGCTGCTTCAGCAGCGGTACGCAGGTGTTCGGCCCGACGAGGTAGTCCACCTCGGTCCACGGCATGCCCAGGTACAGCGACTCGAAGATCGGATTCGTGCGGTACGAGACCCGGTCGATGCGGACGACGGGCATCCGGCGCCCGCCGGAGTAGTGGCCGGTGAACTCGCCGAACGGCCCCTCGATCTGCCGCTTGCGCCCCTCGATCACGCCCTCGATGACGACCTCCGAACCCCAGGGCACGTCGAAGCCGGTGAGCGGCGCGGTGGCGATCGGCGCGGGCGCACCGCGCAGCGCACCGGCCATCTCGTACTCGGAACGGTCGTACCCCATCGGCATGCCCGCCACGATGGTCGTCACCGGGTCGTTCCCCAGCGTGATTGCGATGGGCAGGTCCTCGTCGCGGCTCTCCGCCGCCTTGAGGTGCAGGGCCACGTCGTGCACCGGCACCGGCTGGATGGCCAGCCGGTCGCGGCCGATGACCTCCAGGCGGTACGTGCCGACGTTCTGCTTGCCGAAGTGGTCCGGGTCGTCGGGGTCGCGCGAGACGACCGCGGCCTTGTCGAGGTAGAAGCCGCCGTCCCCGTCGTTCAGGCGGAAGAGCGGCAGCACCTTGAAGAGGTCGACGTCCGCGCCCTCCACCGTGTTCTCGCGCCAGGGGGCGTCCTCACGGCGCTCGGGGGTGACGGGGAACGCGTCCCAGCGGCGCGCGAACTCCTCGACCTGGTCCTTGACCGAGGTGGCGGCGGGCAGGCCGAGCGCGAGGGCGTGGTTGCGCCAGGAACCGTGCACGTTCAGCGCGATGCGGGCGTCGGTGAAGCCCGTGACGTTGTCGAAGTAGAGGGCGGGCGCGCCTTCGCCGATGCGGCCCGCCGCGTTGGCGGCGGCGGCCAGGTCCGGCTCGGGCAGCACCTCGTCGGTGATGTGCAGCAGCTGCCCCTCCTTGTCGAGGGTGTTCAGGAAGCTGCGCAGGTCGTCGTAGGGCATGGGGGTACTCCTGTGATGAGGGGAGGCGAGGGCGGGGCGGGCGTCAGGCGGCGCGGGCCGCGCGCATGCCCTCCCACCGCTTCGCGGCCGGCGCCGGCAGGTCGAACTGGTCGATCACGCGGGCCGTGATGTGGTCGACGATGTCGTCGACCGAGGCGGGGTGGTTGTAGAAGGCGGGCATCGGCGGCACGATCTGCACGCCCATCCGGGCCAGCGCCAGCATGTTCTCCAGGTGGATCTCGCTGAGCGGCGTCTCCCGCGGGACGACCACCAGCTTGCGGCGCTCCTTGAGCACGACGTCGGCGGCGCGGCCGACCAGCCCGTCGGCGTAACCGGCCCGGATCCCGGCCAGCGTCTTCATCGAGCAGGGCACGATGATCATGCCATCGGTCCGGAACGAGCCGGAGGAGATCGACGCGCCCTGGTCCTCGGGGCTGTGCACCACGTCGGCCAGCTCGGCGACCGCACGGGCGCTCCGCCCGGTCTCCAGCTCGATCGTGGACCGGGCCCAGCGGCTCAGTACGAGGTGGGTCTCCACCTCCGGCAGCTCGGCCAGGTGCTCCAGCACCCGGATCCCGAACACCGCACCGGTCGCCCCCGTCATTCCCACGATCAGCCGCACGTCACACCTCTGCTCTCCGGCAGCTTCCGGCTCGTCGCTGCCTCTTCTGCGACCGTAGGAGGAGGTAAGCGGAAGGCAGCGGTACGCTACGGACTCGGTATGGGGAAAAACGGACAGCTCTCGATCACGGACGTCGCCTACCGGCCCTCGCTCGGTGCTCCGCTGGGCATGGACGTCCTGGACTTCGCCGAACTGCGGGCCCGCGGTCACCGTCGCGGCATCGATCTCGCGACGCCCCAGCGCCCCGGCTTCCACCATCTGATCCACGTCGGTGCCGGCACCCTGCGGCACACCGTGGACTTCTCGGAGTACGCGCTGGGCCCCGGCAGCTGGCTGTGGATCCGACCGGGCCAGGTCCACCAGTACGTCGCCGAGGACCTGGCGACGGCGCGCGGCACCATCGTCATCTGGCAGCCCGGCTTCGCCGACGCCGAGGCCCCCTTCGAGCAGGCGCCGCTGGTGCCGGAGGGGCCGCACCTCCGCGCCACCCAGCTCGCCCTGCGCCACCTCACCCACGAGTACGCCGACCTGGCGTCCATCCCCCTCCCGGCGCACATCGAGGCGGTGCGGCTGCTGCTGACCGTGCTGCTGCTGCGGCTCGCCCACGCCCGTCCGGAGGCCCCCGCCGCGCACCGGCCCGGCGGTACCTTCGCGCACTACCACGCGGCCGTCGAGCGCGACTTCGCCGACACCCACCGGGTCTCCGACTACGCCGACGCGCTGGGCTACAACACCCGCACCCTCACCCGCGCCACGCTGGCCGCCACCGGGCTGACCGCCAAGCAGTACCTCGACGCGCGCATCCTCCTGGAGGCCAAGCGCCTGCTGGTGCACACCGATGCCTCGGGCGCGGAGATCTCCCGCCGGCTGGGGTTCCGCGAGCCCGGCGATTTCTCCAAGTTCTTCCGCAAACGGGACGGCCGTACGCCGCAGCGGTTCCGGGCGGTGGCGCGCGGTACGACCCGGCCGGCGGTACCGGGTGAAAATCCGACGACTCGGTGACCTGATGGACCTCGGTCGGCCATCAGGGGCAATCACCCGAGCGTCGCCCTCCCCCCGGCGGCCCGGAGGGGAAGCATGGGGGCCGATCAACCCACCTACCTGAAGAGGTATGACATGCGCAAGACCTTCGCTCGCACTGCCGCGGCCCTCGCCATCGCCTCGGCCGCCATCGTCCCGCTGAGCGGTATCGCCTCCGCGCACGACGACGACGGCAGCGGCATGGCCAGCGGCTCCGCGACCACCGCCATCAGCGTCGGTGGGCACGACGGCGTCACCACCTTCGGCAACGCCGGGGCCGTCGCTTACTGGATGGAACAGATGGACGCCGGCACCAACCACTGACCGGGCCGGGCGGCGGCTGAGTCGCCGTACCGTCCGGCGGCGGTGCCGCACCGACGCGGGTGCGGCACCGCCGCTCGTGCGTTCAGGGCGTACCGGCCCTGTGCTGACAGTGCGTCAGGATGCCACGGCGGCTGCCGCCGCCCGCCCGGCGTCATGGGCGTGGATCCACCCGAAGTCCGCCGGAACCGTGGCCAGCTTCCGGTCCCGTCGCTCGGCCGCCGGCCCGTCGGGCAGGTGCAGCAGGCCGGAGGTGACCCAGGAACTGCGCTGCACCTGCCGGGTGCGCACCCGGCGCAGCCGCTCGTACCGCCGCAGCGCCACGTCGTACGCCTCGGATCCGCCGGCCGCCCGCGCCCCGGCCAGACAGTCCGCCAGCGTCACGGCGTCTTCGACGGTCTGGTTCGCGCCCTGCCCGTGGTGCGGCAGCATCGCGTGCGCCGCGTCCCCGACCAGCACCGCGCGCCCGCGGCTCCACCGCCGCAACGGTGCCTGTCCGAACAGCCCCCACCGGGCGCTCTGCGGGGCGCCCGACAGCATCTCGATGATCGCCGGGTGCCAGCCGTCGAACGCGGCGAGCAGTTCGCCGGGTGCCGCCTCGGCCCGCCAGGTGTCCTCGCTCCACCGCTGCGGTCCTTCCACCACCGCGAGGAAGTTGACCGTGCCGGCACTGTCGATGGGGTAGTGCAGCACATGGGCGCCGGGGCCCATCCAGAACTGGATGGCGCCGGGGTCGGGCAGCGACGGCATCGCCTCGGCCGGCACGAGGCCGCGGAAGCCGCTGGTGCCGGAGTACACGGTGACGTCCTCGTCCGTGACCCGCCGCCGCACCGCGGAGTGCACGCCGTCCGCGCCGACGACCAGGTCGGCCCGCGCGCTGCGGCCGTCGGCGAACTCCAGGCGTACCCGGCCGCCGTCCCCGCCCGTGGGGCCCGCACCGGTGGGGTCCTCGGTCACGCCGCTGACCGCCGCGCCGAGGTGCAGCCGCTCGCTGCCCCACGCGTCGCCCAGGATGCGCTGGAACGCCGCCCGGTGGACGCCCAGGTAGGGCCCGCCGAACCGCTCGCGGTACGAGGCGCCGACCGGGTGCGCGGCGATGCGGCGGCCGTCCTTCCAGTGCCGGTGGATCAGCTCGGTCGGCTCGGCACCGGCCGCCGTCAGCTGCTCGTCCAGGCCGAGCCGGGCGAGCAGCCGGGTCGCGTTGGCCGACAGCGCCACCGCCGCGCCCACCTCCCGCAACTCCGGGGCCTGCTCGTGGATCTCGGCGTCGATGCCGCGGGCCCGCAGGGCGAGGGCCAGGGTGAGCCCGCCGATGCCGGCCCCCACGATCGCGATGTCCGGGCCACTTGCGCCCATGCCCTGCCTCCTCGTCTCGCTTTTTTGATGTACCGATCGGTACATCAACGGAACGCGTTGGACCATAGATGTACCGATCGGTACAGTCAAGGGGTGCCTCGTGCGACCGATCCCGGAAAACGGACAGAACTACTGGACAAGGTGGTGCACCACCTCGAACACCACGGGCTGGCCGGCCTGTCCCTGAGCCCGCTCGCGGAAGCGGTGGGGACCAGCAAACGCATGCTGCTCTACTACTTCGGCAGCCGCGAGAACCTCCTCGCGCAGGCCCTCGCGGCCAGCCGGCCCGACGCCGAGGCCATGTTCGGCACCGTCCACGACGCCGCCGGGCTGCACAGCGCCGCCCGTGCGCTGTGGGAGGCCATCACGGTCGGCAGGCAGCGCGGGCTGGTCCGCATGCTGCTGCAACTGCTCAGCCTGGCCACCACGCAGCCGGAGCCCTACGGGGCGTTGGCGGCCGACGCCGTCGAGGTCATGGTCGGCCCGATCGCCGCCGCGTACGTCCGGCTCGGGCACGCGGAGCGGGACGCCCGGGTCCGGGCCACGCTCCTGGTCTCCGGCCTGCGCGGCCTGTGCCAGGACCGGCTGGTCACCGGCGACACCGACCGCATCGACGCCGCGGCCCACCGCCTCATCGAGGACGCCACCAGCCCGGCCGGCTGAGCCCCGCCCGCAGGACGGCGGTCAGGGCGTGTCCGCGTACCGCCGTGCCAGTTCGGCCACGGTCCGGGCCACGGCGGCGCGCAGTTCGGGCGGGCCGAGCACCTCCGCATCCGCGCCGAGTCGCAGCAGGTCGGAGACCGCAACGGCCGTCGTCTCGACCGGCATCCGCACCTCCACCCAGCCCTCGTCGTCGGGCGGCCCGGCCGTCTCCAGCGCGCGGGTGCCCGCCGCACCGAACTGCATCGGGAGCATCCGCCGGGCCCGGGGCGCGATGCGCAATCGCGCGGTGCCCTTGTACAGCGCGCTCTCCAGACGGCGGGCGGACTCCGTCCAGTAGGCGGCCAGGTCGAACCCGTCGGGCCGCTCGAAGGGCTGCCCGGCGGTCGTTACGGAGCGGAGGCGCGAAATACGGTACGTCCGCGGCGTGTTGTCCGCCGACGCCACCAAGTACCAGATCCCGCTCTTGAGTACGAGGCCCAGCGGGTGCAGCACCACCTGGCGGTCCTCGCCGCCCCACCGCCGGTAGTGCACGTGCAGCACCTGCTGTTCCCACACCGCCTGCGCCACCGCGGCCAGGTGCGGCACGGGGTCGGCGGCCCGGAACCAGGCGGGCGCGTCGAGATGGAACCGCTCCTGGATGCGCCGCGCACGGTCGGCCGGCCCGGCCGGCAGGGCGGCCTGCAACTTCAGCTGGGCGGTGGCCAGGACCGCGCCGAGGCCCAGCTCGCGCGCGGGGCCGGGTGCCCCGGCGAGGAAGAGTGAATCGGCCTCGGCGTCGGTGAGCCCGGTCAGCCGCGTGCGGTACCCGTCGACCAGGCGGTAGCCCCCGGCCGGGCCGCGGTCCGCGTACACCGGGACGCCCGACGCGCCGAGCGCCTCGATGTCCCGGTAGACGGTGCGGACGGACACCTCCAGCTCGGCGGCCAGCTCGGGCGCCGTCATCCGCCCGCGGTTCTGGAGCAGCAGGAGCAGGGAGAGCAGGCGGTCGGCGCGCATGGCCGACATTGTCGCGGTACCTGACAGAAGGTGTCAGGTACCGCCGCCAGGCTGGTCGCACACCGCGCGGAACGAGCCGTGCGACCGATCGAGAGGGCGGCCATGCCCGTACAGACCTCCGGCCACTTCACCTACGCCGACTGGACGGAGCGCGCCGTCGGTCCGGGTGCGGACCACCCGAAACTCGCGCACGCCTCCGTCGCCAACTCCTTCACCGGCGGCATCGAAGCGGCCCGGACCACCTGCGAGTACACGATCGGCTACGGGACGGCGGAGACCGGGACGTTCACCGGCATGGAACTGCTGGCCGGCAGCCTCGACGGGCGTGCGGGCACCTTCGTGGTGGAGGAGCGCGGCTCGTTCGGGGCGGACGGGACCGTGCGCTGCACCTTCGAGGTCGTGCCGGGAACCGCCACCGGCGAGCTGACCGGGCTGCGAGGCACCGGGTCCTTCACCGCCGTGCGCGGGGAATCGTCCATCCCGTACACCTTCGAGTACGACCTGGACTGACGTCCGGGGCCGGCCGGAGCCGGCGCCGGACAGCGGAAAGGCCGGTGGACCATGGCGCCACCGGCCTTTCTCGGCATCCCGTCCTTCAGGACTGGGGACGGCTGCCGTGATTGGCACCGTTCTTGCGACGTGCCTTCTTCTTGCGGCGGCGCTTGGACGACATGACGGCTCCTTTCTCGCGTTGCTTTCGCCGAGATTCCACCCTTTCATACCGGTATCCCGCTCGGCGATCTCGGGGCCTCGTACCCAGCCCCAACCGCACAACGCCCCCTCTTTCCCGTGAGCCACCTCACGCAGTCGTATGACAAACATCCCGGCCATCACCTCGGACTCCGTGCGTTTCAGTGACCCGGGCCCCGGTAGTCGAGTGAAGCTCCGTTAGCCCCGCGCCGTCGCACGGAAGGTCGGTCACGTCACATCCTTGATGCGAGGGAGAGAGCACCGTGCGAACCCGACTCGCGGCAGGTGCGGCAGCCGCCGCCTCCATGATCGTCCTCTTCGGCGCCCCCGTGGTCGCCGCCCACGCGCCGGCATCCACCGCCGGCACCGTCCAGGCCGCCGACCCCGGCGACGAGGACCCCGTCAACGCCCCGGCGAACGTGCCGGGTGACCCGCAGCCCCAGCCACAGGGCGCCTTCCCGGGCGAGAAGCAGCCCGCCGAGCCGGGCCTCCAGCCGGGCGCCGACCAGGGTCGGCCGGCACAGGGCGACGCCACCAAGGGCGACGTCACCAAGGGCGACGTCACCAAGGACGACGCCACCAAGGGCGAAACGCCGCAGAAGGGCAACAACGGCCTCCTCGGCCAGAGCGGCAGGGGCGGCCTCCTGGGTCTGGGGCTGCTGGGCCTCTGACGGCCCGCCGGCACCGGCCGGCACGCGCAACGCCCGTACGAACCGAAGAACACCCGCGGCAGGGGGCCGACCGGACGGCGGCCCCCTGCCGCATGCCCGCGCCCGTGCCCGTGCCCCCCCATGCGTGTGGCCGAAAACGGGCGCGGACCGCTACCGCCCGGCGCGATCGACCGGCTACCGTGCGGACGCGTGACCCGTCTCCGCACCGTGTTCGGCGCACTCGGCCTGGCCGTCGGGCTGGCGGCCGCCCCTGCCGCGAGCGCGGCCCCGCAGCAGCAGGACGAGCGCCCCGCCGCTGCCGCCCGGCCGCAGGCCTGCACCGGAAAGTTCCACGACGACGCGCGGCTCGGCCCCAAGTGGCTGCCGAACAAGCGGCTGGCACCGGTCGGCCCGCTGCTCAAGGGGTACCAACGGACCGGCGCCCTCTCGCCCGGCGCCTTCCTCAAGAAGTACTGGGTGGGCCCGGCGGACTCGGGCAGCTGGAAGTACCCGCCCAACGACGGGTTCGCCGAGGTCAACGGCGAGGTGGACAAGGAGCCCACCAAGCTGCGCACCGGCCGGCGACTGGACCGCTTCGGCTCCGAGTTCGGCGGCTACCTGGCGCCGGCAGGCGACCCGTACGCCGAGCGCGCGCTGCCCCCGCAGAACCTCAACACCCGCGAGCCGGCCGCACCGTGCGACTACCACACCTACAAGGTCAGCAAGCCGTTCTGGGTGTGGCAGGGCAGCACAGCCCCCTGGTTCGAGCAGCCGGGCGGCGGTCAACAGATCAAGCTGGACGCGGTGTTCCTCGACCCCGGCGCGGGCCAACGGCTCAACGTGAAGTGGCTGGTGGACCACAAGTACCTCGCCCGCGCCGACGCCTGACCGGAGCGGACGGCAGGAAGGACGCCATGGACCGGCAGGAGCTGCGGTCCGCGCTGCGCGCGGCCGGGGTCGCCGACGGCCACTACCGCATCGAAGGCGTCCACGAACCGGCCCCCACGCCGCCCGACTTCCTCTTCCTGCGCAGGACACCGGACGGGGCGTGGGAGACCGGCGCCTACGAGCGCGGTGCGTACGAGGTCATCACCCGCCACCCGGACGAAGCGGCCGCCTGCGCCCACCTGCTGGCCCTCCTGACGTGAGGGCGTGCGCGAGCCCGGCAGCGACGGCCGCCCCGGCCCCGGTGCGGCCGGCGCACGCACGTGGTCACCGTACGCCGGTGCCCAGGTGTCACCGCACCGGGCGCACTCCGCACCCAGCTCCTTCAAGTTCCCCATCCGTCGCTCGTGCCTCACTTCCGGCCATCCCCTCTCCGCTCCGCCGCGCCCCACGCCAGGGGTGGCACGGTGTCAGCAGAACACCGTGCCACCACCGGGAGATGAGGCTCTTCGGCCACGACGCCCCGCCCCCGCGTGGGAACATGGCATGCGCTCGGCTCTTTCGCGGGAACGGCGGATGCCTTCGAGGCCATGACGTGCGGGCGCGGTCGGCTCGGCCTTTACACCCCTTCCGCCGCCTCCGGCAGTGCGTTCGCGCGGGCCACCTCCGCGTACCAGCGCGCGCTCGCCTTCGGGATGCGCTGCCCGGTCGGATAGTCCACGTACACCGCGCCGAAGCGCTTGCTGTAGCCGTAGCCCCACTCGAAGTTGTCCAGCAACGACCACAGGAAGTAGCCGCGGACATCGACGCCGGCCTCGATCGCGCGGTGCACGGCCGCCAGGTGGCCGTGCAGGTACGCGATCCGGTCCGGGTCGTGCACCGTTCCGCTGGGATCGACGTAGTCGTCGCACGCCACCCCGTTCTCGGTGATCATCAGCGGCAGGTCCGGCACCTCCGCCTTCAGCCGCAGCAGCAGGTCGTGCAGGCCACTCGGGTCGACCGCCCAGCCCATCGCCGTCGTGCTGCCCGGCGGCCGGTGGAAGACCACGTCGTCGGCGCCCGGCCACGGGCTGTGCCCGCTGGCGCCGTGGCCGTCGAAGGAGTGGTCCGCCGTCGTGCCGTCCGCCGCCGACACCAGCGTCGGCGTGTAGTAGTTCACCCCCAGGAAGTCCAGCCGCTGGCGGATCGTGGCGGTGTCACCGTCCCGCACGAAGGACCAGTCCGTCAGTCGCGCCGTGTCGGTCAGCAGGTCGGCGGGGTAGGCGCCGGACAGCAGCGGGCCGGTGAACACCCGGTTGGCCAGGGCGTCGATGCGGCGCGCCGCGTCCGCGTCCTGCGGGCTGTCGGTGCGGGCCCGTACGTGGTGGAGGTTGAGCGTGATGGAGACGTCCGCCTCGTCCGGCAGCCCCGCACGCAGCGCCTGGACGGCCTTGCCGTGCGCGAGGTTGAGGTGGTGCGCGGCCCGCAGCGCGGCCACCGGATCGGTACGTCCGGGCGCGTGCACCCCGGAGGCGTGGCCGAGGAAGGCGCTGCACCAGGGCTCGTTGAGCGTGGTCCAGGTGTGGACCCGGTCGCCCAGCGCCTCGACGGCCAGCGCCGCGTACTCCGCGAACCGGTCGGTGGTGGCCCGCTCCGGCCAGCCGCCGGCGTCCTCCAGCTCCTGCGGCAGGTCCCAGTGGTAGAGCGTGGCGACCGGCCGGATGCCCTTCGCCAGCAGTTCGTCGGTGAGCCGGCGGTAGAAGTCCAGGCCCTTCTGTACGGCCGGGCCGCGTCCGGTGGGCTGGATGCGGGGCCAGGACAGCGAGAAGCGGTACGCGCCCACCCCCAGGTCGGCCATCAGGGCGACGTCCTCGCGCCAGCGGTGGTAGTGGTCCGTGGCGACGTCGCCGGTGTCACCGTTGCGCACCTTGCCGGGCGTGCGCGCGAAGGTGTCCCAGATGGACGGGGTGCGACCGTCCTCGGCCGCCGCGCCCTCGATCTGGTACGCGGCGGTCGCCGTGCCCCAGAGGAAGCCGGGCGGGAAGGTGCGCGCTGCGGTGGGCAGCGCGGCGGGGGCGACGGTGTGCGATGCGGTGGTCAAGGGAGTCCTTTCCGGGACGGAAGCGGAAGCGGAAGCAGGGGAGTCGGCGGGAGCGGGCGGCGGGCCGGCGGTCATCCCTTCACCGCGCCCTGCATGATGCCGCCCACGATCTGGCGGCCGAAGACGACGAACATCGCCAGCAGGGGCAGCGTCCCGAGCAGCGCGCCCGCCATGATGAGCGACTGGTCGCGGACGTAGCCCGCGCTCAGCTGGGTCAACGCGACCGGGACCGTCGGGTTGGTCATGTCCAGCGCGATGAACGGCCAGAAGAAGTCGTTCCACGCGTGCACGAACGTGATCATGAAGAGGACGGCCATGGCGGGCCGGGCGACCGGCAGCACGATGCTCCAGAAGATGCGGAGCGAGTGCGCGCCGTCCACCCGGCCCGCCTCGACCAGCTCGTCGGGCAGCGCCTCGCCCAGGTACTGCCGCATGAAGAACACGCCGACCGCGCTGACCAGGGTGGGGAAGATGACCGCCGGCAGCTGCTGGCCCCAGCCCAGGTCGCTCATCATCATGAACAGCGGCACCACGCCCAGCTGCGGCGGCACCATCATCGTGCCGATGACCAGCATCAGCAGGACATTGCGGCCGCGGAAGCGGAGCTTGGCGAAGGCGAAGCCGGCGAGGGTCGCGAACAGCACGGTCGACAGCGCGATGACACCGGCCACGATCAGGCTGTTCGTCATCGCCTTGCCCAGCGCCGCGTCCTGCCACGCCTTGCCCAGGTTCTCGAAGAGATGCGGACCCGGCAGGAACGGCGGCGGCGTCCGGGAGACCCGGCTGTTGTCGCTGGAGGCCGCCACCATCGTCCAGTACAGCGGGAACAGCGACGCGAGCGTGGCGATGATCAGTAGCGCGTAGGCGACGGGCCCGGCGTGGTGCTGGCGTCCGGCCCCGGGCCGCAGGGACAGCCGGCGGCGGACGGGACGGCGTACTCGGTCGGCGGGTGCGGCCGGGCGCCGCTCCGGCGCGGGGACCTGGAGACTGTCGGTGGTCATGACTGGCCGCTCCTGGAGAGGACGCGCCGGGCACCGGCCGGGCGCGCGGTGAGGCGCCGGACGACGCGCTGGACGACGAAGATCAGGACCAGCAGCAGGAACATCGCCCAGGCGATGGTCGCGGCCCGCCCCATCTGGTAGTTCTTCCAGCCCTCCTCGTACAGCAGCAGGCCCAGGGTCTGGTACTGGTTGTCGGCGCCGCCCGTGATGCCGTTCGGGCCCTGGCCGAAGATCAGCGGCTCACCGAAGAGCTGGGTCGCGCCGATCGTGGACAGCACGATGGTGAAGACGACCGTGGACCGGATGCCGGGAATGGTGACCATGCGGAACTGCTGCCAGCGCGAGGCACCGTCCAGCGCGGCGGCCTCGTACCGTTCCCCCGGCACCGCCTGCATCGCCGCCAGGTACAGCAGCGCGTTGTAGCCCGTCCAGCGCCAGATGACGATCGCGGAGATGGCGAGCTGCGCCGCCCACTTGTCGTTCTCCCAGTTGACCGGGGACAGACCGACCAGCTCCAGCAGCCAGTTGATCATGCCGAAGTCGCGCTCGAAGAGCATCGTGAAGACCAGCGCCGCCGCACCCACCGACGTCGCGTACGGCGTCAGCGCCGCGACCCGGAAGAACACCGAGCCGCGCAGCCGGTAGTGCAGCAGATGCGCCAGCCCCAGCGCCATCAGCAGCTGCGGGACGGTGGAGACCACGCCGAGCGTGAAGGTGTTGGCGAGCGCGTTCCAGAAGCGCTCGTCCTCCCACAACGCCACGTAGTTGTCGAAGCCCACCCACTCCATGAGGTCCATGGAGGACAGCTCCACCCGGTGCAGCGAGATCCACGCGGTGTAGAGCAGGGGATAGAAGCTGAACGCGGCGAAGACGACGAAGAACGGGGCGACGAAGGCGTACGGAGCGCCGCGCACGTCCAGCCGGTGCCAGAACGTACTCCGCCGGAAGGTCTGCAGGGCCACCGGGATCCTCCTGTGTCGGTCGGGTACCCGGCGGTCAGCCGGCGGCCTTCTCAATGCGTTCGCCGGTGGTCTTCCAGGCCGCGTCCTTGCTCTTGCCCTGCTCCTCGATGAGCGACAGGCCCTGCTGGAAGATGTCCTTGATCGTGCCGTCCTTGCGGCCGAGCACCTGCTTGTCGGGGATCTCCCGGGCGGCGTCGCCGAAGATCTGGCCGATGGGCGCGCCGCTGAAGTAGTCCGACTTCGCCTTCGCCACCTCAGAGGCCTTCAGCGCCTTCTCCGACGACGGGAAGTTGCCGAGCTTCTCGAAGATGTAGGCCTGCTGCTCCGGGGCGGTGAGCCAGGCGATCAGCTTCTTCGCCTCCTCCTTGACCGGACTCTGCTCCATGACGCCGAGGAAGGAGCCGCCCCAGTTCGCGCCCTTGGGCGCCTTGGCCACGTCCCACTTGCCCTTGTTCTGCGGGCCTGCCTTCTCGCTGATGTGGGCCAGCATCCAGGCCGGGCACACGGTCGTGGCGAACGTGCTGTTGGCCAGGCCGGGGTCCCAGCCGGGCTGGAACTGGCGCAGCTTGGCCGTAAGGCCCGAGGAACCGGCCTCGGCCGCCAAGTCCCAGGCGCCGGTGACCACCGGGTTGTTCTTGTAGATCAGCTCGCCCTTGGTGTCGTAGAACTGCTGCGAGCTGCCGTAGATCATGGCGTTGAACAGACCGCTGGAGCTGTCCATGAAAGCCACGCCGTCGCCCTTGTAGCCGGCCTTGAACTTCCGCCCGGCGTCGACGTACTTCGACCAGTCACCCGCCCACAGCTGGGCGACCTTCTCGCGATCGGTGGGCAGCCCCGCCTTGGCGAACATGTCCTTGCGGTAGCAGACGGCCATCGGACCGATGTCGGTGCCCAGGCCGATGACCTTCTTGTCCGCCGCGGTCACCTGGTTCTGCTTCCACGGCAGGAAATGGCTGGTTCCGGGGACCTTGGCGAGGTCGGCGAACTTGTCGGCGCGGGTGTCCGCGAGCTCCTTGGCCCGGCCGACTTCGATGCCCTGGATGTCCTTGAGGCCGCTGCCCGCGGCGAGGTGGGTCTGCAGGGCGGTGTAGTACGTCTGCTCGTCGCCGGCTATCTCGGCCTTGATCGTGACGTTCGGGTGCTCCTTCTCGTAACGCTCCAGCAGGCCGGTCTCCTTGAAGCCCATGACGCCGTACAGGCCCATGGTGATGGTGACCTTGCCGTCCTTCACACCGCCGCCGGTGCCGCCGTCGTCGCTTGCGCCGCACGCGGCGACCAGGCCCAGCGCGGCGGTGGCCGCGACCGCGGCCAGGGATCTCCTTGCCATCGTTTTCCGAACGCTCGCCATCGTTCCCCTCCCGGGTTCATGTCGAAGTGGGTACGTTCCCATTCGCGGCAACCAGCCGCTGGGAACGTGCCCATCGATGTTCCGGAAGACTGGCCGCAGTCGGCGCCCGTGTCAATGACTTGAACACATACGGCAGTTGGCCCTCCGCTCGCGGGACACCCGAAGCCCGTATGCGCACCCCGCAGGGTCTGGCACAATGCGCTGGTGACAGCCCAGTGACAGCCCAGTGTCGGGCGCGAGGACGGGCAACGGCGGGGGAGGCGCGATGGCGGGCGGACAGCGGCCGACCATAAAGACCGTGGCGGCGCGCGCCGGCGTCGGCCGCACCACGGTCTCTCGGGTCATCAACGGCTCGACGCTTGTCAGCGACGAGGCCAGGGCCGCGGTCCTCGCCGCCATCGACGAGCTGAAGTACGTCCCGAACTCCGTCGCCCGCGGCCTGGTCACCAGCCGGACCAACTCCGTCGCCCTGGTCATCCCGGAGTCGGAGTCCCGGCTGGGCGCCGAGCCGTACTTCGCCGCCGTGATCCGCGGCGTCAGTACAGGCCTCGCCGACACCCGGACCCAACTCCAACTGATCCTGGTCCGTGACCAGGGCGAACGCGACCGGCTCACCGAATCCGTCGCGGAGCGGCGGGTGGACGGCGTGCTGCTGGCCTCGGTGCACGAGGACGATCCGCTGCCGGCGCTGCTGGAGGGCATGGGCCTGCCCACCGTGCTCGCCGGGCGCCGCTCGCCCGAGGAGTCGCTCAGCCACGCCCACGCCGACAACGTCGGAGGCGCCCGCGCGGCCGTACGGCACCTGCTGGACCGCGGTCGCACCGCCATCGCCACGGTCACCGGACCGATGGACATGGACGTCGGCCGCGGCCGGCTCCAGGGCTGGCAGAACGCGCTGCGCGAGGCCGGGGCGCGGCCCGGCGAACGGCTGGTGGCCCGGTCGGACTTCACCGAGGAGGGCGGCCGGACGGCCGTGCGCGCGCTCCTGGCGCGCGCCCCGGAGCTGGACGCCCTCTTCGTGGCCTCCGACGTGATGGCGGTGGGCGCGCTGGCCGAGCTGCGGGCGCACGGGCGGCGGGTCCCCGAGGACGTGGCGGTCGTCGGCTTCGACGACTCCTTCATCGCCCGGCACACCAGCCCGCCGCTGACGACCGTACGTCAGCCCGTCGAGGAGCTGGGCACCACCATCGCCCGCATCCTGCTGGCCGAGATCGCCGACCCCGACACCCCGCGGCAGCGCATCACCCTGCCCACGGAACTGGTGGTGCGCGAGTCCTCCTGAGGACCGGCACGCGGCGGCCCCGGGCCGGCGCTCAGGCGCGCCTGATGGGCCCGATGCGCTCGTGCGAGACCGCGAACGCCGCAAAGTCCGCGTAGTCCGACTCCGGGGTGGCCCAGCTCGGGTCGGAGCCGCCGAAGAAGGTGGAGAAGAACACGCCCTCGATCTGCAGCTTCTTCGAGGTCCGGAACTCCAGCTCGTCCTCGCGCAGCACCCGGCGGCCGTCGAGGAACACCTCGACCGAACCGTCCTCCTCGCCCGGATGGTTGAGCCGTACCGACTGTTCCACGCAGGTCCAGCGGCCGACCGGCCACTTCCACTTGCCGCGTCCGAGCGAGGTGCCGTGCTCCACGGAGGTCGGCAGGTACGCGTACACCTCGCCGCGGCCCTTGCTCCGCCACATGTACCGGGTGGACAGGCCGTTCTCGCCGTCGGGGATGCGCCGGCCGCCGGTGACCGTACCGCCGTACAGACCGGGCAGCTTGCCGCCCTTGACGAAGTCGAAGCCGTGCGGGAACCGCAGGTAGTAGCGCAGGTGGAGGGAGTCGGTCGGGCCCGAGCGCAGCGGCAGGTACAGCTGCGCGCCGCCTTCGGGGCGGTTGAAGCGGCGGGCCACGGTGGGGCTGGCGGAGCGGGCCGGGTAGCGCACCCGCAGCACGGGCCCGTACACCGGGTGGTGCCGCAGCACGGTCCGGTCCAGGCCGAAGGAGCCCTCCTCCCGCGGCCGCACGCCGGAGCCGAAGAAGCGGGCCACGGCGACGGTGTCCCAGTCCAGGGTGGAGCCGGGGGAGGAGGGCTCGTCCGTGTGGTGCGGGGGCGGCGGCGGTTTGTCGTCCGATCCGGAACACGAGGCGAGGAGTGTGGCGAGGCCGGCTGCCGCTCCCGCGGCGATCAACTTCCTTCGGTCCATGAGCCGTTGCTCCTTTCCTGCGCCCGGGCGCTTCGGCCGCCCCGCCGCGAGGCCGGCGGCGGGGCGGTCCGGATCAGGCGGCGCTGATGCGGTACGTCATTGCCGCGGTGCTGGTCGGCCTGGCGTGCAGGGTCACACTGCCCTTGGCGTCCGCCTTGCCGGTGGCCACAGTACGACCGTCGGCGAGGAGTTTGTACGAAGCGCCCGCTTTCAGGCCATTCGCGGTGAACACCGCCGAACTGGCCGGGTCCAGCTGCACCTTGACGGGGTTCTGGTCGCGGAAGGCGATCGTCCCGGAGGTCGAGGCGTCACTCTTGACCGAGTGCGTCAGGTCGGCCGGCGCGGTGTTCTTCGCGAAGACCGTGCCGGCGGTCCCCTGGGTGAGCACACCGGAGGCGAGGGAACCGGTGAAGGTGTTCTCCGAGAAGGTCAGGTCGTCACTCTGGTTGAGCTTGGCGACGTTGCCGGCGGAGCCGTCGAAGGTGTTGCCGGTGAACTCCAGCCGTTCGGGCCGGCCGGTGTCGTTGGTGTACATGGGCTTGTCCGAGCCCTGGTACGTGAAGACGGCGTACAGCCCGCTGTCGGTGACGGTGTTGCCCGACGCGGTGATGTCCTGGGAGCCGACGCTGTAGCGCAGTCCGTACTTCGCACGTGTGATGGTGTTGTCCTCGATGACGTCGTTGCTGCTGTCGAAGATCGCGATGCCGGCGCCGTTGGGCTGGTCGTGGACGTTGTTGTCGCGCACGACGGTGTCGGTGACGCCGCGGTGCAGCATGATGCCGTGCACCTGGTTGTCGGACGGGTCGTCGTCGCCCGGCGGCACGTGGGGCGGGATGCCGTTGTGGTCGCTCTCGTTGCCGACGATCTCCAGGTGGTCGCACCGCTGGGAGCAGATGATCCCGTGATTGCCGTTGTGGTGCGCGTGGTTGTTGGTGATGGTCAGGTGGTCGGAGTCGTCGTGCGGGTCGAGACCGTACGTGATGTTGTGGTCGTACTCGTTGCGGTCGAACGTCATCCCGTTGGCACCGAAGGTGTAGGTGCCCATGTAGTTGTCGTGGAAGCGGCTGCCGGTCTGCTCGCCGAGCACGTCCAGCTTGTCGCAGACGTCCTGGTGGTCGATGTCGCAGCCCCGAGCCTTGTACGCCACGCCGTAGCTCTCGGCCGCGTAGTAGCCGAGGTAGCCGATGTCGCTGTCCTTGATGTTCATCGTGGACTGGCGGGGCGTGCCGTCGGTGTCCAGGAAGGACAGCACCCGTATGAAGGCCCGGCCGCGTTCCCCGGCGCCGGCCGACACATCGGTGTCCGGGCCGTTCGCCTCCGCGTCCCAGGAGGTGATGTCCACGTCGTCGATGTCGACGGTGCCGTACTGCGCGGTGACGGACACGACCTCGGTGGGTTTGTTGCTCGCCGGGCTGTTCAGCCGCAGCCTGTCCACGTCCCCGCCCTTGGCGGCGGAGTGCAGGCTCAGAGTGGCGCCGTTCTGGACGACCACGTTGGCGTCCAGCTGCCAGGTGCCGGGCGAGCCGTCGACCTCGTACAGCGGTGCGCTGGCGCACTGCCGGGCGATGTCGGAGAGCGTCGCCGTGCCGGACGTGAGGTAGACCGTGTTGGTGCTGGACGCGTACCGCACCTGGCCGCTGCAGGCGGCGGCCTGCGCGGGCGGGGCAAGTACGCCGGTCAGGCCGGTGACCAGCGCTCCCGCCGACAGCAGGACGGTGCCGGCACGCAAGGCTCTGATGGGCCCGCGTACCGTGCGGTCGCCGGGCGAGACCGGTTCGCCGCCGGCCGGGGATTCGGGCCGGCGACCGGCGCCGGTTGAACGGTGGGTCATGGTGTGCACTCCTTCTCCGGCCGCCGTCCCTGAGGGGCGGCGGCCGGTATCGGTGGAACGGCTGACGTGGGGTCAGGCCGTGTTCTCGACGTGCCCGGCGACCTTCGGCCGTGGGGTGCCGCGGTGCCGGACGTGGTGGAGGGTCTGCAGGACGACGGCCAGGGCGAGCGCCACCAGCGCCGCGAAGCCCAGCCAGGGGAACGGCGGCATCGTGATCTCCGTCTTGCCGTGCCGCTTGACCTCGCCGTCCCCGTCGAGCGCGACCGGGGCCCGGACACGGGAATCGGTGAGGTCCAGCCGGGACCCGGCATCGGCGACGACACCCTGCCGCTCGGCCAGCACGTCCACGGAGGTACCGGTGGCGCGGACGTTCTGCGCGAGGTGCATGCCGCGGTGGGAACTGCCGACCGCCACCTTCTCCAGGTGGGCCGACGCGCCCAGGTCGACGGCGGTGGTCCCGCCGGCCAGAGTGCCGCCGGAGACCCGCAGCCCGGGCGAGCTGGAGGCCAACCCCTTGCGGTTGGCCTCGGTGACCCGGACGTCGGTGAGCCTGATGTGGCGGGTGGTGGCGGAGGCGAGCACCCCGGTCTCGCCACCGTCCACCCGCACGTCGTGCAGCGCGACCTGGTCGGCGTCGCCACCGATGGCGATGCCGGTGCGGTTGCCGGACAACGAGGTGTGTTCGATGCGCACCCCGGAGCCGGTGATGCCGATGCCGCGGTCGAAGCCGCTGACCGAACCGCCGGAGACCGTGGCACTCTCGATGCCCTCGCCCAGCAGGATCCCCGGCTCGCTGCCGTTGTGCCCGGTCAGCTCGGAGTCCCTGACGGAGACCGTGCTCTCGCCGCCGGACACCCGCACCGCGGCCCGCGACGAGCTCTCCACGGAGGCCTTCCGCACGATGCACTGCCGGCAGGAGGTCAGGTCGATGCCGCCGCCCTGGTCGAAGCGGGAGGTGGGGGAGTTCAGCTCCAGGCCGCTCTGCAGGGTCGCCTTGATGCCGGCGCCGTCGTTGTCATGGGTGGTCAGGCCGGTCAGCGTGCGGTCGTCGGTACCGCCGAGGGCGATGCCGGTACGGCCGTTGGAGTCGGCGGACAGCTCGCTCACCTTGGTGCCTTGGTCGCCCTTCAGTACGACGCCGTCCTCGGTGGCCCCCGACGCCGTGACGTTCTTCAGCGTGACGTCCTTGGAACCGGCCAGCCGCAGCCCGGTGTAGTTCCCCTCGAACGTCGAGCCGGTGGCCGAACCGGTGCTGCCCCGGGCCCAGGTGACCCCCGACTGATCGGCGGTGGTGGTCTCGCCGACGCGGCCCAGCCCGCTGACGGTGGCGTTGCGGAAGTCCATCCGGCCGCCCGCACCCATCGACACGTACGGCCGACCCGGCGCGTTGGCGGGCGCCGGGCCGGCACCGTCCGCCGCGACCGATGTCAGCGTGGTGCTGTCGACGTCGAGCGAGGCCCGGCTGCCGCTGATCCACGTCCCCGACCGGGCGTCGCGACCGGCGCTCAGCAGCACCTTCTTGGTGCGGTCGTCGATACGCAGGATGGTGTCGGGGGCGAGCAGGATCGCCGTGTGGACCCGCACCGTGGACGGCGCGCCGGACTCGTGCGAGATCCACTCCCGGCCCGCGTTGGCGGCCAGCCAGCTCAGGGACACGGACGGCGTCCCCGGGTACAGCCGGCGCACCAGGGACCCGCCGCTCAGCAGGCTCACGCTGCGCGGCCGCAGCACGATCAGCCGGTCGGGCCGCCCGGTGCGTTCCCAGGCGGCCGTGTCCTCCGGAGCACCGATGGCCGCCGCCGGCGGCGCGGCTTCGATGCCGAGCGCCAGGACGGCCGAGAGGGCGGCTGCCGCCGCCCCGAAGCGGTATGCCGTTTTCATGCTCCTGCCTCCGAACCGGCGGCCTGCGGCGAGGTCCGCACCGCGACACCGTTGACGACGGACACCTGCCGGGTCAGCCAGCGCTGCCTGCGGATGGTCAGCAGTGCGCAGATCTTCACGCCGGCCATCACGAACGACACCAGCACGAAGCCGGGCACGAGGAAGAACGAGGACGGCCTGCGGACCAGGTGCGGGAGCATCTTCATCGCCCGGCTGATCCACCACCAGGCGGCCAGGCACGCCACGAAGAACCAGTCCTGCCGAATGATCGCGTAGGTCATGAAGAACGGCGCGACCAGCAGGGTGAAACTGCTCACCGCCTTGTCTGCCATGGTGAACGCCAGGAACGGGTGGCGCCGGATCCAGCGGGACGACAGCGCTCTGAGATCTGATCTCCAGGTGTTGCGGGACCAGCGCAGCCGCTGCTTCATGAAGATCCGCCAGGTGCCCGGGAACGTCGACCACACCCGCGCGGAGCGCTGCATGTACGTGCGGTGGCCGCGCGCCAGCGTGAGCGTCGTCAGCCGCTTGTCGTCACCGGACATGCACGGCACGCCCATGAACGTCTCGTGCATGAACTCATCCGATATCTCCAGCAGCAGTTCCCGCCGGTAGACCGCCGTCCGGCCGGACAGGCACGAGACGGCCCGGCCCACCGCGGTCTGGGCGGCGTTCTCGTCGAAGTACCGGTAGTCCAGGTACATGTCGTTCACCCGCTGGAGGAAGCCGCGCGGGTTGTAGACGTTCTGCCGGGTGCCGACGCCGCCGACCTCCGGATCGGCGAACGGCTTGCAGACCTCGGCCGCCACGTCCTCCGCCCAGATGGTGTCGGAGTCCACCAGCGCGACCAGGTCGGTCTTGCACGCCTCCCAACCGCGCCGCAGCGCATCGCGCTTGCCGGGGACGTCGGTGATGACGACGGTCACCGGGTAGCGGGCCGCGACTTCCTGGCACGCGTGGTCGGTGACGTCGATGACGAGGACGACCTCCTCGACGTCGTTGGCCAGCCAGGACTCGATCGCGTGCGCGAAGATCTCGGGGTCTTCCTGGTACACCGGGACGACGATGCTCAGCGGCAGCCGGAAGTCGTTGCGCACCGGGCGGTACAGCGCGGCCGGCGCACGGCGCACGAGCCAGCAGCCCCAGCGCACCAGCCCCAGGATGCCCAGGGGCAGGTAGACCAGGTAATACCGGAAGTCATAGAGCGTGGTGTCTAGTAGGGCACTCATGGTTCCGTTCTCGTTCACGAAGGTGCCGAGGCCGGGCAGAGGGGGGAGTGGGGCTTCTGAGGGGGGTGTCCGAGCGGGTCAGGCGAGTTCGGCGGCCAGCTCGTCCGCTTCGCGGTCAGCCCGCTCGATCAGCGTGTCGTTGACCTGCACGACGGCCTTGAGCAGCGGCATGTCCAGGCCCAGCGAAGCGGCGAGCCCCAGGAAACCCTGGGTGTCCTTGGGCAGGCACACACCGCCGTACGGCGCACCGCCGCGGATGCCGTACAGCGGGTTGTAGGAACCCTCGGCGGAGCGCGCGACGGTCTGCGCGATCGGGTCCAGGTCCAGGCCGAGGGTCTGGCTGACCAGCCACATCTCGTTCCAGAAGCTGATCTTCGTGGCGTTGTAGATGTTGTGTGCGCACTTCACCAGCTCGGCCGCCGCCGGGTTGGAGAAGGTACGCAGCTCCCCGCCGAACGGCGCCAGCAGCTCGGTCAGCCGCTCCACCGTGCGCTGGCTGCGGGAGGCGATCACGGTCATCCACGGGTGCCGGAAGTCCTCCAGCGCGGTGGCGGCGCGCAGGAACTCGGGGTTGCCGGCGAGCGCGAAGCCGTCACCGACGTTCTTCCCCGAGTGCTTCTCCAGCAGCGTCTGGACGAGACCCTCGGTGGTGCCCGGCGGCACGGTGGACCGCACGACCACGGTGTGGTCGCCGGTGGCGTCGGCCAGGGCCGCGCCCACCGACGCGGTACCGTCCTCGAAAGCGGACAGGTCGTAGCGGTGCCCGACGTTGGGCGTGGGCAGCGTGAGGAAAATGAAACCGTCCGGTTCATTGCGAAGGTCGAGCACGTCGCGCGCATCCAGGTCCTGCGACCGCAGGTATTCGATCCGCTGGGGCGAGATGTCGATGAAGGTCACCTCGTGCCCGGCGTGTAAAAAGCCCTTACCGGTGGCTGTGCCGACGACACCGGAACCCACGATGAAAATACGTGCCATGGTGCTGTCCCCTCCTGGTGGATGTGCGTGCTGAGCGCGACGCCAAAACTGCTAACGGAAAGATTGCGGGCCGGAGGGAACCGGTCCGCGGTCACGGTCGTCGGAGCGATGTCGCCCGGGACGGGCCCGCGCATTCCGGTGCGCCCGTACGGGGCGGTGCTGCCGGGTGTGTCAGGCCCCCCTGCCTGATCAGCATGTATGCATCCTCCGCCGGAAACGGCCCTGGTACGACTGCGTGACGGTCTGAGTGCCCTGTCGCACTCTGCACTCATCGGGACGGACAGTACAGAAGCCGACTTACTGAGAGGGCAGGAAATTGCCGTGAGCCCTGAATTCCGCATGCCCGGTTCCACTCCGGGGTGGAGAGCGTCATTGTCCTGCGGAAAAGCACTGCGCGGAGCGGAAAACCGGCAGGCCGGAACTCCGGTGCGTGAGCCGGGCGCACACCACGGCGCCGGGCCCGGCGCCAAGGCATGACAAGCGTTTTCGCCGCCCGCGGGTCCTGGTCAGCGAATTCACCAGGTTGTCCTGAATAGGCAAGCGCCGGCGCGCGCGCCGGGATCCGTAATGAGACGCGTGGAATCGGGTATTTCGGCGTACCGGGCGGAATCCCTTGTCACGTCCGTCCCTGCCGACTCCTCGGCAGCGCGCGGCGGAGGTCGGCTCCGCCGCGCTGACCTGGATCAGGGGCCGTGCCGCGCGGTGCCGGAGGGCTACCGACCGGTCCTCGCCGCTGGCCGGAACCCTCGCCGTCGTTCGTCGTTCACCACGCCGCCTGTGCCGCGGCCTTTTGGCGTGCCGCGGCGGCCCGCGCCGGAGCACCGAGCTGCTCCTCCAGCCGGGCCTGCGCCGACCAGTTGTACGGGCAGACCGGGCGCAGTTGAATGCGCTCGCTCAGCAGCGTGCGCGCCAGGTCCGTCCGCTTCGCCCGCAGCGCCGCCTCGACGAGGGTGCGCTGCACGGCGTCCCGCTGGGCGTGGCTGCCGCCGAATTCGTGCAGCCGGTGCCGGACCGGCAGCAGCAGGTCGGTGGCGCGGCCGTACTCCTGCCGGCCGTAGGCGATCAGCGCCCGGCACACCGGCAGTCCGATGTCGGCGGTCATCGCGCGGTTGGTCACCGCCGGCGCCGCCCCCGCCAGCCACCGCTCCCGGTCCGCCACCAGCCGCTCGGCCGGTCCGATGCGGCCCGCGCCCACGTACGCCATCACCGCGTGCGCGTCGTTGAAGGCGTAGTGCGCGCCGTCGTCGCGGCGCTCCCAGGCGTCGGCGAGCCGCGCCCACCGCACGCCCTGGTCCGCGCCCGCGAGGTACAGCCGCCACAACAACGCCGCGGCGTCCAGCAGTTGCATCGCGACGCCCGCCGACTCCTCGTGGTGCAGCGCCGCGTTGTAGATCTCCAGCACGCGGTCCGCGTCGCCCAGTTCCATCGCGTACAGCGCGTAGTGCCACCAGTTGTGCACCGTGAGCAGGGTGCCGTCCGACCAGTCGTCGGTACGGGCGTCGAGGAAGCGCATGCCGTCGGTGAAGCGGCCGCGCATCTCGTACGTGTGCACCACGCCGTGGATCGCCCACACGTCCCGCGGGTGGTGGGCGAGCGCTTCGAGCCCCGTCTCCTCCGCGCGCTCGTAGTGCCCCGACTCCTCCAGGCCGAAGGCGTACATGCCCAGCAGCGGCCCGCGGTGCGGGTCGTCCGGCTGCCAGGCGCCCAGCGCACCGCCGATACGGTCGCGCAGGCGCTGGGCGTCCCCGGTGAGGAAGTCGTGCTGATGCCCGGCGAACAGCGCCAGCACATCGCGGGGATGGGCGACGGTGAGGTCGCCGAGCAGCCGTCCGGCGCGGTGCATCTCCCCGCCGAGCCAGGCGTCGGCGGCGGCGAGGTGCATCCGCTCGCGGGCGGTGAGGACCTCCTCGTCCAGTCCGGAGCGGAAGCGGAGGAAGGCGTCGCGCGCCGCCACCGCGTCCTTCTCCTCGGTGCCCAGCACGCCGAGGTAGGCGGCCAGCACCTGGGCCATCACCGACCGCGGTGCCGCGTCGAGCGCGGCGCGGGTCGAGTCGGCCACGTCCGGACGGAAGAACAGCAGGTCATCCAGGGCCTGTTCGTAGTGGACGAGGGCATCGGCGCCGGTGTGGCTCATCCGGTACCCGTGCCGGTCCGCTGTCATAGGCCCCTCCTGTGTAGCCGGTCCGCCTGCCCTCAGCGATGGTGGACGACCGGCGGCCACCGGGAGCGGAATCCGGTCCCCGGATGGCCACCACCCGTACCAGGCCAACGATGCATGCCCCGGTGGGACACGTTCCAGTCATCGCTGTAGCGCTCCCACGGTGCTGCCGTCGGGTCCCACCGGAGGTCGTACCGCGGGGCGCGGCTCGCCGGCCGCGGCCCGCGGCCCGCCCCCGCCGCCAGCCGATCCGGCCAGCGGGACCGGGGCCGGAATGCGCGGTCCCAGGTAGCCCCGGTTCCGCACGGTACGGCCGGTTGGTGCTGCCGTAGGAGGGGCGAACACGCCACACCGCAACACGGTCACGATGGCGTCCGGTACCTGCCGCGAGCAGCGCATCCCATGCCGTACGCGGTGCGGTCACGGGCTGGACTCCGTCTCCGGTGCGCACCGGAATCGGCGGGAAGGGGGCACCGTCCGACCGTCGTGCGGACGGTTCCGGCCGAGTGCGTCCGGCGGTACAACCTTCCGCGGGGGCAACCCCTCCTCCACGACGAGGAACGCCTGCAATGGCCACGGAATGTGGCGGCGGGCCGAGGGCCGGCGCCGGCGCGGAAGACGGCCGGAACCGCACACCGCGGCCGGGTCCACCTCGTCGTGCGGACCGAGTCCCGCTCGGTCGGCTCGGTTCCCTCGGGCGGGGAGTCGGCTAAATCACACACCGTCCGAAGGTCGCACTTTGAAGGATCCAGCACCGGGACATGCGCACCGTCCCTCGCGGCACTTTTGAGGGCGGGCGGTGGGGCGCACTCCGGGGTTGACACCGAGCGGCGCACGCGGGAGTGCGCTTCAGGAGTGTCTCTCCGCCCCCGCCGGGCCGTGGCGTGTGAGGTCGTGCGGTTCCGTTGTTTCCTTGTGCTACCTGCACGAACACCTGTGGGTGAACCGCTTCTCGCCGAGTTCGGCCACCGGATGGTTCCCCGAGTCGAGGCGTGCCTAACCTGCTGTCACCACCTATGCGCGTCTCGAGGGGGAGCCGTGCTCATGACGTCGATGCAGGGTTACGACAAGCTGGTCGGTAGGGGGGAAGCGCCAAGGGCGGGGGGCCCGGGCGCAGGCAAGGAACGGGGGGTGTCTCTCCATCACACATCGTCGGAGCGGCCGGCTCCGGCCGTGCGCGCCGCGGGGGCGTGCACGGCGATCGCGCCGCCGAACCGTTTCCGGTACCGCCGGTCCTGTGCCGCCACGCCTGCCGGGCGTGCGGGTGCGGCGGGCCGGTGTGCCCGCGGGCCCGCTTCGGCCCGCAGCAGCTCCTTCACGGCGTGCGGATATCTCGACCGGGCAGCGCTCAGGGCCGGACTCACCGGCCGGGTGGCCGACCCGGAGGCGCCGCAGGGTCCGGACGCCGTTCCGGCCCTGAACCACCGCACCGAGGAACCGGGTCACCCCACAGAGAGCCCGGGCCACGCCGAGGACGACGGCGAAAGCGATCACCACGAGCGCACCGGGCCGCGTACCGCGCCCGCCTTCGCGGTGGGCCGTGCAGCGCGTGGCTGTCGTGAGCCCCTTCTTCTCGTGCCTCGCAGTGCTGCCTTGCCCTGCCCCGGGTGGCGGCCGCAGCGGGCGTCGCACCAGTCCCCCCACCGCGCGGAACGCATGCGTTGAATTCGCGCACAGCTATCGACATTGACTTACAAGGAGCTCACGTGGTGGGAAAACCTGTCGAGGTTTCGACAGCGGATCTGGTTGAATCTTCAACTATTAACAATGGGGGCACCGTACCGACGAGCAGCACCGAGCGCATGTTCGCCGAGGTGCTGGCCGGTGTGCTGAAAGCCGACCGGGTGCCGGTCGACGGTCATTTCTTCGACGACCTCGGTGCCAATTCCCTGCTCATGGCGCAGTTCTGTGCGCGGGTCAGGAAGCGCGACGACCTTCCCTCGGTCTCCATGAAGGATGTCTACCGCCACCCCACCGTCCGCGGCCTGGCGGCCGCGCTGCCGGCCACTCCGTCCGCAGCGGCCGGACCGCAGGTGCAGGCCGTCGTCGAGGAGCCCGCGCCCGTCGGCAGCACGCCGCGGTACGTACTGTGCGGCACGCTGCAACTGCTGATCTTCCTCGGTTACTCCTACGTGGCCGGCCTGGTCATGATCCGCGGCTACACCTGGGTCTCCGCCGGCTCCGGACTCGCCGACGTCTACCTGCGGTCGGCCCTGTTCGGCAGCGCCGGATTCGTTGGACTGTGCCTCTTCCCGGTGGTGGCGAAATGGCTTCTCGTCGGCCGGTGGCGCACCACGGAATTCCCGGTGTGGAGCCTGGCCTACCTGCGCTTCTGGACGGTCAAGGCGCTGATCCACGCCAACCCGATGCGGCTCTTCGTCGGCAACCCGCTGTACGTGCTGTACCTGCGGGCGCTCGGTGCGCGCATCGGGAAGAACGTCACGATCCTCTCGCCCTCCGTGCCCGTCTGCACCGACCTGCTGACGATCGGGGCCGGCACGGTCATCCGCAAGGAGGCGTACTTCCTCTGCTACCGGGCGCACGCCGGGCGGATCCAGACCGGCCCCGTCACCCTCGGCCGGGACGTCTTCATCGGCGAACGCACCGTGCTGGACATCAAGACGTCGATGGGGGACGGCGCCCAGCTCGGGCACGCCTCCGCGCTGCAGAGCGGCGAGGCGGTGCCCGCCGGACAGCGGTGGCACGGGTCGCCCGCGCAACGGACCGAGCTGGACTACGTACGTGTGGCGCCGACCGCCTGCGGCACACTGCGCCGCTTCGGGTACGGCTTCCTCACCCTGGTGCAGGTGTGCCTGGTCTACCTGCCGCTGACCGTCGGCGCCGCGTACATGCTGCTGACCGAGGTGCCCGCACTGGGCAGGTGGCTCGGCCCCGGCATCGAAGGGCTCACCTCGGCGGAGCTCTACACCGACGCGCTGCTCGTCTCCGTCGTGGTGTTCTTCGGCTTCACCCTGCTGGGCATGGTCTGGCTGTTCACCGTCCCGCGCCTGCTGAACCTGCTGATCCGGCCGGACCGGGTCTATCCGCTGTACGGCTTCCACTACTCCGTGCACCGGGCGATCGCGCGGATGACCAACATCAAGTTCTTCAAGTGGCTCTTCGGCGACAGCTCCTACATCGTCCACTACCTGCGCTGCCTCGGGTACGACCTGTCCAAGGTCGAACAGACCGGGTCCAACTTCGGTACGGGCGTGGCACACGAGACGCCGTTCCTGAGCAAGGTCGGCAGCGGCACGATGGTCGCCGACGGGCTGTCGGTCCTCAACGCCGACTTCTCCAGCACCTCCTTCCGGGTCTCCCGAGCGGAAATCGGCGCCCACAGCTTCCTCGGCAACTTCATCGCCTACCCGGCAGGCGGCCGGACCGGGGAGAACTGCCTCCTCGCGACCAAGGTGATGATCCCGCTCGACGGCAAGATCCGCGAGAACGTGGGCCTGCTCGGCTCGCCGAGCTTCGAGATCCCCCGCACGGTGGAGCGCGACACCCGCTTCGACCACCTGCGCACCGGGGAGGAGTTCCGCCGGCGCCTGGCCGCGAAGAACCGCAGCAACATCGCGACGATGGGCCTCTTCCTGCTCCTGCGGTGGGTGCACGTCTTCGTGCTCACCGTGCTGGCGCTCACGGCGATCGAACTGTACGGCGTGGCCGAGCAGTTGCTCGTCGCCGCCTACATGGCGCTGAGCATCGCCTTCACCGCCGTCTACTTCGCCCTGGTGGAACGGGTCATCCTGCGGTTCCGCCCGCTGCGGCCGCAGCTGTGCTCCATCTACGAGCAGTACTTCTGGTGGCACGAGCGGCTGTGGAAGGTGCCCGACACCCACTTCATGGTGTTCAACGGCACGCCGTTCAAGAACCTGCTGTGGCGCCTGATGGGCGTCCGGATCGGCCGGCGCGTCTTCGACGACGGCTGCTACCTCACGGAACGGACGCTCACCACGATCGGCGACGACGCCACGCTCAACATAGGCAGCAAGATCCAGTGCCACTCGCAGGAGGACGGCACCTTCAAATCCGACCGCAGCAGCATCGGCGCCGGCGCCACGCTGGGCATCGGAGCCATGGTCCACTACGGCGTGACCGTGGGCGACGGCGCGGTGATCGCACCCGACTCCTTCCTCATGAAGGGGGAGGAGGTCCCGCAGCGGGCCCGGTGGGTCGGCAACCCGGCCACGGAGGCACGCGCCGTACCACAGCGGAGCGCGTGACGCAGAGGCCACCGAGCATGCCGGACGAACCGCGACGCAGCACACCGAACGGGACCGGGAAGCGGCCCTTGAACGCGGAGAGGGCGGCAGGGCCGCCGCTGCCGGCACCTGACACGGCCCGGTCACCGCGGCCGGCCGGAGCATCGGCCACCACATCCAGAACTACTACCGCGCCGCGCCGGACAGGGGCGCGCAGCACCGGGGCAACGGTGCACGGAGGGGGAGAAATCCATGGCAATGCCAGCAGAGACCGGTCGGGACTTCTGGCGGGGGGTGCTCGTGGGAGGCGGCGTCACCGCACTCCCGCGGTGGACCCGGCGACCGGTACCGGGCGTCGCCGAGCACGTGGCGAGCGTTCCGGCTGAGGTGGTGACGGCGTTGCGCCGGCTGGCGGCGGAGCTGGCGGTGCCGTTCGACTCCCTGTTGCTGACCGCGCACGCCAAGGCCCTCGCGGCACTGGCGGGCGAACGGGACGTGGTGACCGGTCTGGTCACCGAACGGGGCGGCCGCCCACTGCCCTGCCCGCTGACGACCGACGGCGTCACCTGGCGCGCCGCGGTATACGATGCCGACCGCGCGGCCGCCGCCGTCCTGACGCACCGTGAGTTCCCGGTGGAGGAGCTCCGGCGCGAACTGGACGTGGCGGGGCCGGAGTACGAGACCGTGTGGGACCCGACCGGCGGGGACGGTGAGCCGACCGGGAGCACCGTGCTGCGGCTGGGCGCGGAGGCCCGCGGCGAGGAACTGGTACTGCGGCTGCGGTACCGCACCGAGGTGCTGGACGCCGGGTGCGCGGCCCGGATCGCCGGCTACCACCGCCGCGCGCTGGCGCTGCTGGCCGCCGGGCCCGACGCCGAGCACGAACGGCAGAGCCTGCTGTCCGCCGACGAGCTCCGCTTCCAGCTCGAAGGGCTCGCCGGGCCGCACCGCGAGCTGCCCGACGCCCGCTTCCACGAACTGTTCGAGCAGCGCGTGCGCGCCCACCCGGACGCCGTCGCCGCCGTACAGGGCACCCGGCGGTGGACGTACCGCGAACTCAACGCCCACGCCAACCAGTTGGGCCGCGCCCTGCTGGCCCGCGGGCTGCGCCGCGAGGACGCCGTCGCGGTGGTCACCGAACGCAACCTGGACTGGATGGCCGCCGTTCTCGCGGTCTTCAAGGCCGGCGGCGTCTACCTGCCCATCGAACCGCACTTCCCCGCGGACCGCATCGCCACCACCCTCAACCGCGCCGAGTGCACACTCGTACTGACCGAGCCCGCCAGCACCGGCACCCTCGACGAGGCACTGGCCACCGTGCCCGGCGCCCGCCGGGTCTTCATCGGCGCCGCGTACGAGGAGGGCCACGCCGAGGACGACCTCGGCATCGCCGTGACGCCGGACCAGCTCGCGTACATCTACTTCACCTCGGGCTCCACCGGCGAGCCCAAGGGCGCGATGTGCGAGCACGCCGGCATGCTCAACCACCTCTACGCCAAGATCCACGACCTGGGCATCGAAGAGGGCCAGGTGGTCGCCCAGACCGCGCCGCAGTGCTTCGACATCTCGCTGTGGCAGCTGGTCTCCGCGCTGCTGGTCGGCGGCCGGACCCTGCTGATCGGACAGGACGCGGTGCTGGACGTCCAGCGGTTCGTCGACACCGTCGTCGAGGGCCGGGTGGGCGTCCTCCAGGTCGTCCCGTCCTACCTCGAAGTGGTGCTCTCGGCCCTGGAAGCGGCGCCCCGCGACCTGCCGGACCTGCGGTGCGTGTCGGTCACCGGCGAGGCGCTGAAGAAGGAGCTCGCCCAGCGCTGGTTCACGGCCCAGCCCGCGATCAAGCTGGTCAACGCCTACGGCCTCACCGAGACCTCCGACGACACCAACCACGAGGTCATGCTCAAGGCGCCCGAGGGCGACCGCGTGCCCCTCGGCCCCGCCGTGCAGAACGTGCGGGTCTACGTCGTCGACGACCACCTCGCCCCCGTGCCGCTCGGCGCCCCCGGCGAGATCGTCTTCTCCGGCGTCTGCGTCGGCCGCGGCTACATCAACGACCCGGAACGCACCCGCAAGGCGTTCCTGCCCGACCCGCACCGCGCCGGCGAGCGGCTCTACCGCAGCGGCGACCGGGGCCGCTGGCAGGCCGAGGGCAAGCTGGAGTTCCTCGGCCGCCGGGACACCCAGGTCAAGATCCGCGGCTTCCGCATCGAGATCGGCGAGATCGAGAACGCCCTGCTGCGCACGGACGGCGTGCGCGACGGCGCCGTGGTGGTCGCCGAGGCGGCCGACCGCAGCAAGCACCTGGTCGCCTTCTACTCCGGTCGCGAGCTGGACGTCACGACGCTGCGCCAGAGCCTGGGGGAGTCGCTGCCCGGCTACATGGTGCCCGCCGCTTTCCACTGGCTGGAGGCCCTTCCGCTGACCGCCAACAGCAAGATCGACCGGAAGGCGCTCACCGCGCTGGCCGGCCGGCCGGGCGCGGCCGAGGAGGAGTACCACGCGCCGCGCACCGCCACCGAACAGCGGCTGGCCGCCGCCTGGTCGGCCGTCCTGGGCATCCCGCAGGACCGCATCGGCCGCCGCGACCACTTCTTCGACCGGGGCGGCACCAGCCTCTCGGCCGTCAAGCTCGCGGTCACCCTCAAGCGCGCCGTCTCCCTGAAGGACGTCACCCGGCACCCCGTACTGGCCGACCTGGCCGACGTGGTCGACGGCCGCTCCGTACGCCGCGACGGACTGCTGCACGCCCTCGCCGAACCGGGCGGCAGCACGGCCGGGGCGCTGGTCTGCTTCCCGTACGCCGGCGGCAACGCGGTGAACTTCCAGCCGCTGGCCCGCGCCCTGCGCGGCACCGGACGCGCGGTGTACGCCGTGGAGCTGCCCGGCCACGACCTGACCGCGACCACCGAAGCGTTCGCGCCGATGGACGAGGTGGTCGAGCAGACCGTCGAGGAGATCGTCCGGCGCGGCCTGAGCGACGTCCTGCTGTGGGGCCACTCCTCGGGCACCGCCTTCGCCGCCGAGACGGCCCGGCGGCTGGAGCGGCGGGGCGTCACCGTGCAGCGACTCTTCCTCGCCGCGCAACTGCCCGGCGACGCCGCCACGCGGCAGGCCGCCGTCACCGAGCTGACCGGCCTCGGCAACGCGGAGATCGCCGCACGGCTGAGCGCGGAGGGCGGTTACACCGAACTCGGTGAGCTGGACGACCGGCGTGCCGAACACGTCGGCGCCGCCTACCGCCACGACTGCGTCGCCGCACACCGGTACTTCGCCGGTCTGTTGGCCGAACCGCCCGCCGAGAAGCTGGCCGCGCCGGTCACCGTCGTCGTGGCCGCCGACGACCCGGCCACGGCCGAGGCCCGGGACCGCCACACCGCATGGCAGCTGCTGGCCGACGACGTCCAGCTGCACGAACTGACCGAGGGGGGCCACTACTTCCTGCGCACCCGCCCGGAACGGGCGGCGGAAGCCGTACAGGCCGCCGCCGCTTTGTTGGCTTCTTCTTGAGGACCGTAACGAAAGGAACCCCTGAAATGTCGTCATTCCCGGCGTCCCTGCTCGATGTGGAGCGGCAGCCCGGCAGGCCCCCGATGCTGCGGGTCGAGCCCGACGGCGACGCGACGAGCTGGGTGGCCGAGCACCGCGACGCGCTGCGCGCCGCCGTTGCCGAACACGGCTCGCTGCTCGTCCGCGGACTGGGCCTGGGGGACGCACCCGGGGCCGGAACCGTCTTCCGGCGGCTGGCCGACGACCTGCTGAGCGAGCAGGAGCCGTTCGCGCCGCGGCGGAAGTACGCCGACGGGGTGTACTCCTCCACCAAGTGGCCGCCGAACCAGCAGATGTGCATGCACCACGAGCTCAGTTACACCCTCACCTTCCCCGGCCTGATGATGTTCGCCTGCCTGACGGCGCCGGCCGAGGGCGGGGCGACCGCGGTGGCGGACGCGGCCGCGGTGCTCGACGCGCTGCCCGCCCAACTGGTCGCGAAGTTCGAGCGGGAGGGCTGGCTGCTCACCCGCAGTTACAACGACGAGATCGGCGCTTCCTGGGCCGAGGCGTTCGGCACCGACAATCCCAAGGAGGTCGAGCGGTACTGCTACGCGAACGCCATCGACTTCGCGTGGCAGAAGGACAACGGCCTGCGCACCCGGCAGCGTCGCAGCGCTGTGGTACGCCACCCGGTCACCGGCCGGCGCTGCTGGTTCAACCAGGTCGCCTTCCTGAACGAATGGACGATGGATCCGGACGTGCACGAATTCATGGTGGATGAGTACGGCGAGGACGGACTGCCGTTCAACACCCGCTTCGGCAGCGGCGATCCCATCGGAGAGGACATCGTGCAACTGCTCAACGAGGTCTACGAGAAGCACACCGCCCGGGAGCCGTGGCAGGCCGGCGATCTGCTGCTGGTGGACAACGTCCGCACCGCGCACAGCAGGGAGCCCTTCGAAGGACCGCGCGAGGTGCTGGTGGCGATGGCCGACGGGGTTCGGCTCGCCGACTGCTCGCCGACGGTCGAGGTGACGGCCCGATGACGACCATCGACTCCGCCGCCGCCCGGCCCGAAGGGCAGGAACCGACGGGCGTGCCGCCGTTCGCGGTGATCTCCGGTTCCCAGGTCCAGCGCGCCCTGCAGGGACGCGAGCGGCAGATCGTCGACCTGGTGGAGGCCACCTACCGGCTGCACGACGCCGGCGAAACGGTCAACCCGCCCTCGTACTTCCTGCGGTTCCCGGACCGCCCGTCCTCCCGGATCATCGCGCTGCCGGCCTCGGTGGGCGGCCCGTCGCGGGTGGACGGCCTGAAGTGGATCTCCAGCTTCCCCGAGAACGTGGCGGCCGGCATCCCGCGGGCCTCGGCGGTCCTGATCCTGAACGACCACGACACCGGCTACCCGTTCGCGTGCCTGGAGAGCTCGATCATCTCCGCCACCCGTACGGCCGCCTCGGCGGCGCTGGCCGCCGACCGGCTCAGCCGCGGCCGGCCGCGCCCGACACGCGTCGGGTTCTTCGGTACGGGCCTGATCGCCCGCTACATCCACACCTTCCTGGCCGCCACCGGCTGGGAATTCGAGGAGATCGGCGTGCACGACGTGTCCGCCGACAGCGCGGCGGGCTTCCGCACGTACCTGGAACAGTCCGGAACCAAGGGCCACATCACCGTCCACGACAGCGCCGAGCAGCTGATCCGCCTGAGCGACCTGGTCATCTTCGCCACCGTCGCCGGCCGGCCGCACGTGAGCGACGTGTCGTGGTTCGCACACCATCCGCTGGTGCTGCACATCTCGCTGCGCGACCTCGCGCCGCAGATCGTGCTCGCCGCTGCCAACATCGTCGACGACGTCGAGCACTGCCTGAAGGCCGACACCTCACCGCACCTGGCCGAACAGCTCTCCGGCAGCAGGGACTTCCTGCACGGAACGCTGGCCGAGGTGATGTCGGGGAAGGCGCGGCCGCCGGCCGGCCGCCCGCTGGTCTTCTCGCCGTTCGGACTGGGGGTCCTGGACCTGGCGGTCGGCAAGTACGTCTACGACGAAGTGGCCCGCTCGGGAGAACTGCACGTCATCGACGGCTTCTTCGCCGAGCTGCGCCGGTACGGATGAGCGGTCGGGTCAGCCGGCCGCACATGGGGGGTCATCAAATGAGGGGGTCATCGTGCCAGTCATATCCGTTCCCCTGGAGTTCAATGAGGAAGAGCTCTACGTCGACCTGCGGTCGACCTTCGGACAGCCACTGTTCCTGAAGTGCGAGGGTTTCAACTTCGCCGGATCGATCAAGCTGAAGGCCGCGGCGGAGATGGTCGCGGCAGCCGAGCGCAGGGGGACCCTGCTGCCGGGGTCGGTCATCATCGAGTCCTCGTCCGGGAATCTGGGCGTGGCATTGAGCATGATCGCGGCGAGCAAGGGCTACCGGTTCCTGTGCGTGACCGATCCACGGTGCAACCTCTCCACCCGCCGCATGATGGAGGCGCTGGGCAGCGAGGTGCACATCGTCACCGAACCGGACCCCGAGAGCGGGTACCTGGGTGCCCGGCTGGGCTACGTCCGCCAGCTCTGCGCCTCCGACGACCGGTACGTGTGGCTCAACCAGCACGCCAACCCGGACAACTGGAAGGCGCACTACCGCACCACCGCGCCCGCCATCGCCCGCCAGTTCCCCGACCTGGACGTGCTCTTCGTCGGGGCCGGCACCACCGGCACCCTGATGGGCTGCGCGCGCTACTTCTGGGAGTACCACCGCAGGGTGCGGGTGGTCGCCGTCGACAGCGTCGGCTCGGTCACCTTCGGCGGCCCTCCCGGCCGGCGGATGATCCCGGGCCTGGGCACCAGTGTCCGCCCGGCGCTGCTGGACGAGTCGTACGTGGACGAGGTGGTCCAGGTGGAGGAGGCGGACACCGTCCGCGCCTGCCACCGCCTCGCCCGCGCCGGCTTCCTGTTCGGCGGCTCCACCGGCACGGTGGTCAGCGGCGCGACCGAATGGCTGGCGCGCCACGACGACAGCGACCTGACCGCGGTGGCCATCGCCCCTGACCTCGGTGAGCGCTACCTCGACACCATCTACCAGACCAACTGGCTGCAGGACCTCTACGGTGAGGACGTCCTCAGCTCCGACCAGCTGACGGCCGGCACCCGCTCGGCCTGACGGCCGCGCCATGAGGCGCTGACACCGCGTGCACCGGCCCCGCTGCCGCGAGGGGGCCGGTGACCGCGTTCACGGCCGGGAGGACGTCAGCACGCCGACCCCGTTCGCCGCCACGATCGCGCCGATCGTCAGCCAGTCGATCCAGTGCAGGGCCTGGCCGAGCACGACCCAGCCCACCAGCGCGGCCAGCACCGGATTGACGCTCATGAAGATCCCGAAGAACCGGGCCGTCACCCGGCGCAGCGAGAACAGGTCCGCCAGCATCGGCACGGCCGAGGACAGCACCCCGGCCGCCGCCGCGTACGCCACCGCACCGGCCGCGGGCGGCCGGTGCGCCAGCACGGCGATGCCGACCGGCACGTACAGCAGGGCCGACACGCCCGCTGCCGCCGCCGACCCCTCCGTACCCGGCAGCCGGGCGCCGACCGTCCGGTTGAGCAGGATGTAGGAGGCCCAGCACGCGGCCGCGAGCAGGCCGAGCACGATGCCGGCGTAGTCCGTACTCGGCCGGGGGCGGGTCAGCGCGACCACCGCGGCCCCCGCGGCGAGGGCGCACAGGCCGTCGGTCAGCCGGCGGGACCCGGACAGCGCCACCGCCAGCGGGCCGCAGAACTCCAGCGTCACCGCCAGCCCCAGCCCGATCCGGTCGATCGCGGTGTAGAGGGACAGGTTCATGGTGGCGAAGGCCACCGCCAGGCAGAGCACCGGCCACCACTGCCGCCAGGTGAAGGCCCGCAGCTTCGGCCGGCCCACCGCGAGCAGCAGGACACCGGCCACCCACTGCCGCACGGCGACCACGCCGGCCGGGCCGATGACGGGGAAGGCGAGCGCCGCGGTCGCGGCGCCGACCTGGTTGGCCAGTCCGCTGCCGGTCATCAGCGCCGCTCCCACCAGGCGGTCAGGCCCGGTCGGGGACGGCGCTGCGGGGCTCCCGGCGGCGGCGCGGGACACGTCCTCTCCACTGTGGCTGAGCGTCATGCACGGCAGGATGCGCCGCCCTCCCGCATACGCAAAATGCATGCGAGGTCTTATCCATACGCTGGAGTCATGGATATGGAACTGCGCCACCTGCGGTGCCTGGTGGCCATCGTCGACGCCGGGAGCTTCACCGACGCCGCCATCGAGCTCGGCATCTCCCAGGCCGCCGTGTCCCGCACCCTCGGCGCGCTCGAAGGCGTCCTCGGGGTGCGGCTGCTCCACCGCACCAGCCGGAACGTCACCCCCACCACCGCCGGTGTGCAGGTGCTGGCCCGCGCGCGCCAGCTGCTCGCCGACGCCGACAACCTGCTGCGCGAGGCCACCACCGGCCACACCCGGCTCCGCATCGGCCACGCGTGGTCGGCGATGGGCCGGCACACCACCGCGTACCAGCGGCGCTGGGCCGCCCTGCACCCCGACATCGAACTGCACCTGATCCGCACCAATTCGCCCACCGGCGGACTGGCCGAGGGGCTGTGCGACCTGGCGGTCGTGCGCAAACCGTTCGACGCCGACCGCTTCGCGAGCGCCGCCGTCGGCGAGGAGCGGCGCTACTGCGCACTGGCGGCGGACGACCCGTGGGCCACCCGCCGCGCCATCCCGCTGGCCGACGCCGCCACCCGCACCGTGCTCGCCGACCGGCGCACCGGCACCACCACCGCCGAGCTGTGGCCGGAGGGCGGCCGTCCCGTCATCGAGCACACCCGGGACGTCGACGACTGGCTCGCGGCGATCGCCGCCGGACGCGGCATCGGCATCACCCCCGAGAGCACGGCCGGCCAGTACCGCCGCGATGGCGTCGTCTTCCGCCTGCTGCGGCACGCCCCGCCCGTCACGGTCCACCTCATATGGCGGCGCCACGACCCCCACCCGGCGACACACGCCGCGGTCGCCCTGCTGGCGGACCTCTACCGGGAGGGACGGGACCGCGGGACGCGGCGCACCGGCTGGAGCGCGTCGGTGGCGGCGAGCCGGACGATACGGAGGGACCCGTTCTCCTGGCCGGGGTGACGGCTCGTCAGGTCCAGTCTGATCCGCGTCGTACGCACCGCATCGAAGGTGACGCGGGTGGGGGAGTCCGAGGCGTCCGCCCACTCGATGCGCACGCGGTCCGCCGGCACGTACTCCCTGCCGTCCCAGTAGCTGACGGCGATCGCAGCGGGCAGTGCGTACGTGGCGTCGTCCGTCGTGAACGACGCCTCGACACCCGCGACCCGGCGGCGGCGCGACCAGGTCACCGATACCCGGTCCGCGGCCCGCGCCGCGCTGACGGCGGGCAGCAGACCGGTCGCCGCCATGCGGTAGTGGTTCGACCAGCCGGTGTCCGGGTCGCCGTCGAGCATCCGGGCCGGCACGGTGTCCGGCGCCCCGGAGAAGCTCGCGTCCGCGGACGTGCCGCCGGTGGCGGTCTCCTGCCCGCCCGGCACCGCTGCCGCTGTCGGCGCCACGGCCCCGGAGGCGCCCGATCGGCCGCCCGTGACGGCGATCCGCGCCTCACCGGAGTGCAGGCCTGCGGCCCGTGCGGTGACCGTGACCGCCGAGGCGCCCCCGGTCGGCCGTACGATCGCGAGGGCCTTGCCGTGGAAGGCGGCGCGCACGGGCGCGTGGTAGTTCTCGGCGCTCTCCTGCTGCCCGTTGTCGAGGCCGAGCAGGTGGCCGCCGGTCACCCGGAAGGTCAGGGCGTGGTCGGCGCCGGGCACGAGGACGCCCCGGGAGTCGGTCACCTCCGCGGTGACGAAGAGCAGCGCACTGCCGTCGGCTGCCACCTCCTTCCGGTCCGGCGTCAGCCGCACCGCCGCGGCCTCGCCCGCCGTGCGCAGCGTGTCGCGGGCGACCTCCCGCCCGTTCCGCCGCGCCACGGCGACGAGCTTGCCCGGCTCGAAGGGCACCTGCCAGGTGAGGTGGAGCCGGCCGGCGCTCCCGTTGGGGCTGGTGTAGCTGCCCGGGTACGGGCCCGTGGTGACGGTCTTGTCGTCGCCGGTGGCCTCGGTCGTCTCCAGGTACGCCCGCCCGTCCGCCGTCTTCTTGCGGTCGAAGCGGCGGGCCCCCACCGACCGGCCGTTGAGGAACAGTTCCACACTGTCGGCGTTGGTGTACGCCCACACCGTCACCACGTCCTTGGGGCGGTGGTCCGTCCAGTCCATGGGCACCAGGTGCACCATCGGCGTGGTGCTCCACTGGCTGCGGAACAGCGAGAACTGGTCCTTGGGGAAGCCCGCGGTGTCGACGGCGCCGAAGAACGAGGACTTCACCGGGAAGACGTCGTCGTACGGTGTCGGCTCACCGATGTAGTCGATGCCGGTCCACAGGAACTGGCCGCCGAACCACTCCCGGTCGCGGTCCTTCTTCAGGGCGTACTCGCCGCTCATCGTCCACGACTCCAGGTTGTTGTCGTAGGACGAGGCGCCGCGGCGCCCGGGCGTGTAGTTCTCACCGGTGTTGAGCTGTCCGGGGCTCTCGTACACGCCACGGGTCGAGGTGCTCGACGAGCTCTCGGACTCGAAGAAGAAGGTGTCGGGGTACTTGGCGTGCAGTGCGTCGACGGAGGCGGCCGAGTTGTAGTTGAGCCCGACGCCGTCGAGCATGCGCAGGATGCGGTCCTGTGGCGAACCGTCCTTCGGCACACCGCGGTACTTGTCCGAGCCGATCACCACCGGCCTCGTCGGGTCGACCGACCGCACGGCCTCGATCAGCCGCTCGGCCATGCCCACCCCGGCCTCGGCGGTGCTGTCCGGGATCTCGTTGCCGATCGACCACATCACCACGGCGGGCGAGTTCTTGGCCGCGTGCACCATTTCCTTGATGTCGGCGTCGCTGTGCTCGTCGAAGAACCGGCCGTAGTCGTACGGGTTCTTCGGCGTGCGCCAGCAGTCGAACGCCTCGACCAGCAGCAGAATGCCCAGCTCGTCGCAGAGCGAGACCACCTGGGGCGCCGGCGGATTGTGCGAGGTGCGCAGCGCGTTGACGCCCATCTCCCGCATGATCTCCAGCTGCCGGCGGGCCGCGGCGGGGTGGAAGGCGGCGCCCAGCGCCCCCAGGTCGTGGTGGAGGTTGACGCCCTGCAGCTTCATCCGCTCCCCGTTGAGCATGAAGCCGTGGTCGGGGTCCAAGGCGGTCCACCGCAGCCCGAACGGCGTGCTCGTCTCGTCCACGGTCCGGCCGTCGACGGTGACCCGGATGTCGACCGTGTAGAGGTAGGGCCGCCGCACCGACCAGAGCCGGGGCCTGTCGATCCGCAGGTCGAGCGAGACCGTCGCCGGGTCGCCGCCCAGCGTCGCGGGCGTTGCCCCCGACGCGATCCGTCGTCCGTCCGCGTCCCGTACCGTCGCCGTGACCTCCGCCCGTACGGACTTCCGTACCGCGCTGACGGCGGCCACCGCCACGTGCACGGCGGCGTGGCCCGCCGCGGCCTTCCGCGCCAGGTCCGGCGTGGTGACCGTGACGCCGTGCCGGACGATGTGCACCGGGTCGGTGACGACCAGCCGGACGTCCCGGTGGATGCCGCTGCCGGAGTACCAGCGGCTGCTGGGCACCTGATTGCGTGCGCGTACGGAGAGGGTGTTCGCCGTCCGGCCGTCGGTGTGCGCCAGGTCGGTGAGGTCCACGGCGAACCCGGTGTAGCCGTACGGGTGGGTGGCCACCGGCTTCCCGTTGAAGTGCACCTGCGCGTCCATGTAGACGCCGTCGAACTCGACGGAGATGCGCTTCCCCGCGGTATTCGCGGGCAGGGGGAAGGTCTTGGTGTACCAGCCGAGCCCGCCGGGGAGGTAGCCGGAGCCGGCGGTGGTGCGCTCGTCCTTGACGGGGTCCAGGCCGATGCTCCAGTCGTGCGGCACGTCCACCTCGCGCCAGGCCGGATCGTCGTCCGCGGGCCGAGGCGCCTCCGCCCCCGTGGTGTTGACGAGCGCGAACCGCCACCCGTGGCGGAGGTCGGTCTCCCGTCGTGCACCCGGCGCCTCGTCCGCCACCGGCGCCGCCCGCCCGGCCGCCGAGGCCGCGGCGCCCATCGCCAGTTGTGCGCCGAGGACTCCGCCGAGGGAGGCGCCGGCTCCGCCCAGAACCGCGCGTCGTGAGATGGCCATGTGTGCCTTCCGGTGATCCGTGAGGGTGACGAGGCAGCCGAACGCGCTGAGTCTGTCGACTCCTGTTGAGATATGTCAATGAACAAAACAAAAGTTCTCAACTAGCAGCAGGAGAGCGGAAGCGGGGCGGAGGCAGAGAGCAGGCGGGGCGGAGACAGAGCGCGGGCAGAGCGGGGGCAGAGCGGGGGCAGAGCGGGGGCAGAGCGGTATTCGCGCTGTTCACGCGGTTCGTGCGGTTCTCGGCCTCGGACAGTCGTCAGTGCGCCGGCAGCCGCTGCCCCGGACCGCGCGCCCGCATCCCGACAGCACGCGACAGCGCCCACACCGTCGCCTGGTTCGCGCTGATCACGGGCTTGCCGAGCCGCCTCTCCAGCGCCGGGAGCACGTCGTACGTCGGCAGCGCGGTACAACTCACGAACACCGCGTCGGCTCCCGGCCGGTCGCCGGCGGCCACGGCCTGCTCGACCCGCTCGGCCCGCACGCCGTACACCTCGTCGACCGACTCCAAACCCAACGCGGTCAGGCCGGCCACCTCGCACCCGGACGCTTCGAGATAGCGGGCCAGCGCGCGGTCCACGGGCGCCTGGTACGGATGCACCACGGCGACCCGGCGGGCGCCGACCGCCCGCAGCGCGGCGACGGCGGCGCCGCTCGTCGTCAGGGCGTGCGGCACCCCGTGCTCCGTCATCGCCGCCCGCAGTGCCGCCTCGCCGGCCACGCCGCCCACAAAACTGCAGGCCGTGCAGAGGTACGCCACGGCCTCCGGCATGCCGTCGGCGGAGCTCCGCAACTCCCGCAGCGGCTCCGCGAGCACTGCCGGCCGGCCGAGCCGGGACACCAGTTGCCAGTTGTCCTCGTACGGCACCGGCCGCGTGAAGGCCAGCGCGCACGTCACCTCGTCCGGCATCCACCGCAACAGCTCCGCCTGCCGGGTGAAGTCGAACGAGGCCACCACCCCGACCCGCGGCCGTCCGTCCGTGCCGGCTTCCTCGTCGCCGTGCCGCATGGAGCCGAGGCTAGTGGAGCACGGGGCGGTTCATGCGGTCGGTGCGACGGGCGCGGTCCGCGTGCCGCCCGGTACGGCGGGGGAGCCCTCGGCCATGCGGCGCTCCATGACCTCGGCGAGCCGGCTCATCGCGGTCACGACCCGGTCCCGGTCCTCGCCCAGCCCGGCGAGCAGCTCGGCCTCGACGGCGAGCTGGCGCGGGAAGAGCGCGTCGATGGCTTCTTCACCGGCCGGGGTGACGGTGACGAGGGCGGCCCGGCGGTCGGCCGGATTGGGTACGCGCTCGATGAAGCCGCGCTTCTCCAGCTTGGCCAGTGCCTTGCTCATGCCTGCCCGTGAGACGCCCATGTTGGCGGCCAGGCGGCGGGCGATCGACGGTTCGTCGGCGTACCGCAGCGGCACCAGCACGTCCAGCTCGGGCGCGGTCAGCGGAGCGCCGTCGTACAGCGGCTCGACCGCCTGGTCGAAGAGGGCGATGATGCGCTTGGCCAGGGCCACCACCTCCATGGGCGAGGTGTCCAGACCGGGGTTGTGGACGGCCCACTGCTCGCGCACGGCATGCGGGGGGAGGGTCACGGACGCTCCTTTGTAAACCGGTGAACTATTGGTTACCTTTTGCGGATGGTATCTCCGCCTCATACTTCCAGCGAGTCCCCGCACGCCACCGACGCGGGTGCTGTCGCGGCAACCGCCCAGGCGCCCGACGCCGCGGGCCAGCCGCGCAAGCGCACGGGCGCACTGATCGCGGTCCTCGGCGCGCTGACCGGCATCGCCCCGCTCGCCACCGACATGTACGTACCGGGCTTCCCCGCCATGGGCGAGACCCTGCACGCGAGCAGCTCCGCCGTCCAGCTCACCATGACCGCGTTCCTGGCCGGCCTCGTCGTCGGGCAGGTACTGGTGGGCCCGATCAGCGACGGCCTGGGGCGGCGCGGACTGCTGATATGGGGCGGCATCGGCTTCACCGTGCTCTCCCTGGCCTGCGCCGTCGCGCCGAACGTCGAGGTGCTGACCACGGCCCGGTTCCTGCAAGGCGTATGCGGAGCCGCGGGCATGGTGCTGGCCCGCGCGGTCCTCACCGACCGCTTCCACGGCCCCGACATCCCGCGCTACTTCGCCCTGCTGTCCCAGATCCTCGGCGTCGCACCCGTCGCGGCGCCCGTCGTCGGCGGCGCCATCCTGTCCGTCTCCACCTGGCGCGCCGTCTTCGTCGTCCTGGCCGTCATCGGCGCGCTCCTGCTGCTCTCCGTGGTGGCCGAGGTGCCGGAGTCGCTGCCGCCCGAGCGCCGCCACAGCGGCGGCATCGGCGGCACCTTCCGCGCGATGGGCACGCTGCTGGGCGACCGTGCCTTCATGGGGTACGTGCTCGTCCTCGGCTTCAGTGCGGCGGCACTGTTCGCCTACATCAGCGGGTCGAGCTTCGTCTTCGAGAACCTCTACGGCGTCTCCGCCACCGTCTACTCGCTGATCTTCGCCTGCAACGCCATCGCCATGCTGATCGCCGGTGCGGTCTTCGGGAAGCTGGCCCGCCACCACGTCCCCTTGAACACACTGCTCACCGCCGGCGTCTGCGTCGCCGGACTGGGCGCGCTGGTACAGGTCCTCCTGCTGGCCACGATCGGCTCCACGCTGGCCGGCACCTGGATCTGCCTCTTCCTGACGCTGGGCGGCATCGGCGTGACCTTCCCCGCGACGATGAGCCTCGGCCAGACCCTCGGACGCGCGACCCCCGGCGCGGCCTCCGCCCTCCTCGGCGGCCTCCAGTTCCTCTTCGGCGCGGCCGCATCACCCCTGGTGGGCGCCTTCGGCGAGGGCAGCTCCGCCCCGATGGCCCTCATCATGCTGATCGCCCTGGTCGCAGCGGCCCTCTGCCTGCTCACCCTGGTCCGCCCGTGGCAACGCCACGGCGAGACCGAGAACTGAGCCGCTACCTCGGCGGAACGCGGCACCGCACACCCGGCATCGGCGCGGTTCAACAGTTGCGCGCCGAGCGGGTGACGGATGGCGGGGGCGCGGATGGCGCAGTACCGGCCCCCATGGCGGCTCGCTACAGGCCGGCCGTACGGATGCACGGCTGACCCCGACAGCAGTGATGCATGGCGCGCCTCGGCCGCTGGAGCTGCTGCTCATGCAGAGTGAAAAGGGCCGGCACCCGGGTCGGTACGCGCCCGGAACCCGCCCCCACCACTCCGGAGGACTCCGTGGACCTCGTACAGCGCACCATCGACGTCGCCCGCCGGAACGTGGCGGAAGGGGGCCGCCCGTTCGCGACCGTCATCGCCAAGGACGGCGAAATCCTGGCCGAGAGCGCCAACCGCGTCGCGCAGACCAACGACCCCACCGCGCACGCGGAGATCCTCGCCATCCGCGAGGCCTGCACCAAGCTGGGCACCGAGCACCTGACGGGCACCGTCATCCACGTCCTCGCGCAGCCCTGCCCGATGTGTCTGGGCGCGCTGTACTACTGCAGCCCGGACGAGGTCGTCTTCCTCACCACCCGCGAGGCCTACGAGCCGCACTACGTGGACGACCGCAAGTACTTCGAACTCGCCACGTTCTACGACGAGTTCGGCAAGAACTGGGACGAGCGGCGGCTGCCGATGCGCTACCGGCCCCGCGAGGACGCGACCGAGGTGTTCAAGGTCTGGCAGCAGCACAACGGTGGCGAGCGCCGTGTGACAGGCGTCCCCACCGCGTGATGCCCGGCCTGCCGGTCCAGGGGTCCGCCCCCGACCTGGCCGGGCCGAACCGGCCGTAACTTTCGCCTACTTGGCGACCGTGGCGGCCCCCGCCTCGGCGAACTTCTCGTCCAGGTCGCCGCTGGGAGCACCCGCGACGCCGATGCCCGCCACCGGGGCGTTCTTCGCGTCGATGGGGGCACCGCCCGCGAGGAACAGCGTGCCGGGGATGTCCTTGAGCGTCGGCGCGGACTGGAGGCGCTCGGTCAGCTCGGAAGTGGGTGCGTTCCAGGAGACCGCGGTGAAGGCCTTCTTCTCGGCCGCCTCGTAGGACTGCGGTCCCGCACCGTCACCGCGGAGGGTGACCAGGGTGTTGCCGTTGCGGTCGACGACCGCGACGGACACGTGCTGGTTCTCCTTCTCCGCGGCCTTCAGCGCGCCCTGCGCCGCCCGCGCGGCGGCGTCGATGCCCAGGTGGCTGGAGTTGACCAGGCCACCGCTCTTCGCCTCGGGCTTCGCGGCGTCCGTCCGGTCGGCGGCGGTCCGGTCGGCGGTGGCCGGGGAGGCGGGGGAGGCCTGGGCCGAGACGGCGCCGGCGGTACCGGCGATCAGCGCGGCGGCGACGGCACCCCCGGTGACCAGGCGGGTGCGCTTCGAAACGGTCTTCACATGCTTCATGGTGATACGGCTCCGTTGTGTGTTGTGTGTTGTGTGTTGTGTGTGTTCGTGTGTTGTGCGGTGTGTGGCGGATGGCAGGTGAGGGGGAGTGGTGTGTGGTGCGGTGGCGTCATCCATCCTGGTTCGGGGCCCGCGGCAGGGCGTCGGCCCACCGGCTCCACCCGCCGGGCGGACCGGAGGACACCGGGGTCATCCGATCGGTTGACCCCGCACCCCGCCCTGCTGGGCCACCCTGGACGTACGGCACGTCCGCGTGGGCGTGTGACCTGCTGATAGGAGGCCCGGAGGTGGCGGTACCGCACCGGCGGCACACCGTGGCCGATCCCGATCCCGATCCCGATGCCGGCTGGCTCGCCGCCGTCATGCACGCCGCGTTCTTCGTGCTGCTCGGCGCCTCGCTGGTCCGGTTCCTGATCCGGCACCCGGGGGAGCCCCGCACGCCGTGGATCATCGCGCTGTCGGCCGCACTCGCCGTGCTGTACGTCCTCGTACCGGCGCTGCGGGACCGCCTCGCGCCCCGCCGCCTGACCCGGCTGACCTGGCTGACCCTCGTCGTCGGCGGCTGGGTGGTCCTGGTGGTGCTCGCGCCGAGCTTCGCGTGGTGCGCGGTGCCGCTGCTGTACACGGGACTGCGCACGCTGCCGACGCGTGCCGCCGTCGCCCTGGTCGCACTGCTCACCGTGTTCGTGGTCGCCGCCCAGCTGAAGCTGGCCGGCTGGACCGACCCGAACCTGCTGCTCGCACCGCCGGCCGTGGCCGCGGTCGCCACCGCCGTCTTCGTCCACATGCAGCGGCAGTCGGCCCGCCAGCGCGCCCTGATCGACGACCTCGTCCGTACGCGGCGCGACCTGGCCGCCACCGAACGCCGCGAGGGCACGCTCGCCGAGCGCCAGCGGCTCGCCATGGAGATCCACGACACGCTCGCGCAGGGCCTCTCCAGCCAGCGCATGCTTCTCCAGGCCGCCGATCGGATCTGGCGCACGGAGTCGGAACAGGCCCGCGGTCATGTCCGGGCGGCCGCAGCGGTGGCCGAACGCAACCTCGCCGAGGCGCGGCGCTTCGTCCACGACCTGGCACCGGCCGACCTGAGCGACGGGGGCTCACTCACCGAAGCGCTGCGCACGCTCGCCGCGCGGGAGAGCACGGACGCACTGACCGTGCGTTGCCACATCGAGGGCACACCGGCCGCGCTGCCCGAACGGACCGAGGCCACACTGCTGCGCATCGCCCAGGGCGCCCTGGCCAACGTCCGCGAGCACGCCCGCGCGACGACCGCCACCCTCACCCTGACCTGCCTGGACGACCAGATCGTGCTCGACGTGGCGGACGACGGCCGCGGCTTCGCACCAAACCCGACCGGGGCAGCCGCGCCTGCCCACCAGCCGCCCGGCGACGGCCTGCGCGGGCACGGGCTGCCCGCCATCCGGGCGCGCCTGCGGCAGGCCGGCGGCACCCTGACCATCGAGTCGGCGCCCGGCGAGGGCACCGTCCTGTCCGCCTCGATCCCCCTCGCCCCCTCGCCTTCCGCGCATCCCCCGAATTCCCCGAACTCCCCGCACCCTCCGGAGCGCCCGTGAGCACCTCACCCACCGCCCCGTCGGCCCCCGTACGGCTGCTGATCTGCGACGACCACGCCGTCGTACGGGCCGGGCTGCTCGCCCTGCTGGGCAGTGCGCCGGACATCGAGGTCGTCGGCGAGGCGGGGAGCGGTGCGGAGGCGGTCGCGCTGGCCGGCCGGCTCGTACCGGATGTGGTCCTCATGGACCTGCAGCTCGGCCCCGGTATCGACGGCGTCGAGGCCACCCGCCGCATCACGGCTCCGCGGGACGGCGCTCCGTACGTGCTCGTCCTCACCACGTACGACACCGACGCGGACATCACCCGGGCCATCGAGGCCGGCGCCACCGGTTACCTGCTCAAGGCCGAGCGGCCCGAGGAACTGTTCGCGGCGATCCACTCCGCCGCGCAGGGACGCACCGCACTGTCGCCGCCCGTCGCGGGCCGGGTCATGGCCCGTATGCGCAGCCCGCGCCCCGTCCTCACCGCACGCGAGCTGGACATTCTGGGGCAGCTCGCGCGCGGCCTCGGCAATCGCGACATCGCGCGCGCCCTCTTCATCAGTGAGGCCACCGTGAAGACGCACCTGGGCCGGATCTACGACAAGCTCGGCGTCGACACCCGGGCCGGGGCCGTCGCGGTCGCCAAGGAACAACGCCTGCTGCCCTGAGTACCCGTTCCTTTGATCTTGTGAGCTTTGGCCAGTGGTTGCTGTGGATCGGATAGCAGGTCGACGCTCGGTGCGGGGCCGGGGCTTGTTGCCGGCAAGGAGAGCCGACGCCCCGTGCCGCAGGGGGTAGATCTCATGCCCGCAAGTGCCACCAACGTGGGCAGCGTTACGCGTGAGCGGTACGACGAGCTTGTGGCCGAGGACCAGCAGCTCGTGCTGGACGATTCGAAGATCCAGTTCAAAATCCGGGACGACGCCTTGGAGATCGAGCCGCTGCGCCCGCACGGCGGCTCGATGCCGAATGGCAGCGAGGAGCTGCTCAGCGTCCAGGAGACGCTGAGCATGTTCGCCGAGGACATCGGCGTCAGCTACAACCAGGTCCGTACCGCCCGGCAGACGGCGAGCAAGTGGCCGCCCGCGCAGCGTGCGGGAGGGGGTTCCGTTTGAGATCCACCGCATTCTGGAGAAGCTGGAGGACCGCTTCGAGCGGATCAAGAATCCGCCCAGGCACGTCCGCACCGGCCAGTTCCGGTGGACCGATGATGCGGCGAAGCGGCAGGTGGGCTGGCAGGTGGACACCCCGCAGTCGGTCCAGGAGAAGGTGGAGGCGATCCACGACCTGGCGGCCGATGAGCAGGTGGCCGCGCGGGTGGCGACCGACTTCCTGCGCCGGCCCGCGGTCGCCTTCCGTGCCGCGAATGACGACACCGCCCGGCACCTGTTCAACAAGGCTCAGACCGAGCGGGCGAACCAGATCATGGAGACAGGTGGGCTCACCCGGGAGGAGAATCCGGTGGCTCCGCTGACACGGCAGATCGACCGCACGATCGAGTTCCTGGACATGGTGGGCACCTGCCACAAGTTCGTGGCCTCGGTCAACCGGCTGGTGCCGCTGTTCCGTCACCGGGACCTGTCGGACGACGCACGAGCCGTGATCGACACCAGCCTTTCCCGGGTGCGGGCCGCCTGTGACTGGGTGGCCCACGTGGTGTCCACCGGCGAGACCGACATGGACGAGGAGCTGGCCCGCCTGCTGCGGGGGGACTGGCCATGCCACGCTCACGCAGTCGGGGCGACGCCGCCCGCCGGCATGCCGAGTGCATCTGCCGGATTCTGCTGGAAGCCCGCCCTGCGGGCCTGCACTTCCCGCAGCTGATGAGGGCCTGCGAGCTCTCCCGCCACCAGGCGAGGACGGGCTGGCCATGCTGCGGGACATCATCACCAAGATGGGCTGGCCGCCGCTGATCTGGACCCGGGATGACGGCTACCTCTTCACCGCCGACCCCGCTCACCTGGAGTCCTATGAGACGGCGTTTGCGCGGGGGCCCCGGAGATGGATCGTGGAGCGGTCGATCAGCTGGTGGATGCACGCCCGGCGCCTGGTCCGGGACTACGAGCGCAACCCCGCCCACGCCGAGGCGATGGTGAACACCGCCGTCATTACGCTGATGAGCCGCCGTCTGGCCCGCGGGACCACCTATCCCACCGCGGCGGTACCACGCCCGGGCAACAGCGTGCAGGCAGCATGACGCCGTTCTGGCGGGGATGACAACACCCTTCCGCAGGGACGTCAGCCCGGGCCGACCGGCTGCTGGCCCCGGCTCGACGAGCGGATCACCGGGTCCAACGGCGAGTGGCTGATCACTGCGTTAGGAGTTCAACAGGAAGGTAGCCTTCGGTGATCTGGGCCGGCAGCGCGTTGATCTTCTGCTGGCTGGAGCGGGCGTGGCGCGCAGCCGGCGAAGGCCTCGTCCACGGGGATCTGTAGGCGGGCCGAGAGCACGCCTTGGCCTGCTCGATCACTACGTGACTGGACAGGGCCTGCCGCATCTGCCCGTTCTCCTGGCGGACAGTCTCGTACTTCCGGCGCTGCGTCAGTGCCATGACGGCGGCGTTTGCCAGAGCCTGCGCCGCCGCCAGCTGTGTCTCGGCTATCGGGCCGGGCCGTGCATGGAACAGGTTCACGACTCCCAGCAGGTGGCCGTTTCCCTGAGGAGGGAGGGGAAGAGCGTGCGCCGGGCCGATTCCGGTAGCGTCGGCGGGCCACCTGCGACTGGATCGCCCACGCCGTCGAAACCGGCGAGGTGGACATGGACAGGCGTGGTCGGGGCTGCTTACACCGATGTATGGGCGAACGAGGGCACTTGCGGCCTTTCAGGTCTGGCGCAGGGCATGGATGAGCCCGTCTTTGATGCTGATTTCCAGGCCCTTGCGGAAGGCCGCCTCGTACGCGCCGTCCCCGATGGCTTCCCGCACCTGGTGCTCGCAGGCGGCGCGGGCGGCCACGAGCTCGGGCACGCCAATCTGGGCCCGGCCAAGAGTGTCCCAGACCTGCTGGGCCGTGCCGAGCAGCCGGGCCGCCCGCTGCCCGTGGCCGCTGTCCGCGGCCACCGAGGCCAGCAGGTCGAGGGCCGTGCCGATGCCGAGGCTGTCGTGGAGCAGGGCCTTGCCCTCCAGGGCGGCTCGGGCGTGCACGTCGGCCTCCTCCGGCCGGCCGAGTCCGCGCGCCGCCAGCGCCCGCATGTAGTCGGCCCAGGCCTTGGCCCACAGCTCGCCCCGTATGTCGCACTCCGCGCGCAAGGTGTCGGCCACCGCGATGGCGTCCGCGAACTCCCCCAGCGCGGCGTGGACGAACGCGCGGGCCACCCGCAGCGTCAGGCGGGCCCCGGCGTAGGGGCTGCCGTGATCCCGGGTGTCCGGGGCCGCGTCGAACACCGCGGCGGCCTCCGTGTGCTTTCCGAGCAGCAACAAGCCGGCGCCGTTGAGCCAAGCGGCGGCGGTGAGCATGGCCGGGCTGTCCGCCGTCTCGGCGGCGACACGTAGCTCCCCGGCCCGCCGTAGGGTTGTGTCGGCGTCGCCCTGGGCGATGGCGGCCGCACCGCATGCCCACACCGCCTTGCTGCGGGCCGGCCCCGGCTCCGGCCACCGGGCCAGGATCTGGTCCAGGTGGTGGCGGCCCTCCCGCGCGTATCCGCAGGCGAACCAGAAGAACCACAGCGCCCCGCCCAGCTCCAGCGCGGCCTGCCGCTCGTCCTGGGTCAGGCAGAAGTCCAGGGCGGCCCGGAAGTTGGCGTGCTCGGCGACCGTGCGCACGTACCGGGCCACCTGACCGGGGCCGATCCAGGCGGCAGCGGCCCGCCGGGCCAGACCCAGGAAGTGGTCACAGTGACGGCGGGCGGTGGCCTCCTCCTCACCCAGGGCGGCCAGCCAGTCGGCGCCGAACTCGCGCACCGTGTCCAGCATCGCGTACCGCACCAACCCCGTCATGTACGCCCGCCGCTGCAGCAGCGACTTGCCCACCAGGGCGTCCAGCAGCCGCGGCACGTCCGCGGCGGCCAGCGGCCCGCCCGCGCACACCGCCTGCGCCGCCTCTTGGCCGAAGCCGTCCGCGAACACCGCCAGCCGGGCCCACAGCAGCCGCTCCAGCGGGGCGCACAGCTCGTGGCTCCAGCCGATGGTGGTGCGCAGCGCCTGATGCCGCGGCTCGCCCGCGCCGCACGCGTCGGGGCCGGTGGCGAGCACCTCGAAACGGGCCTTCAGGTGGGCGCGGAGCTGGGTGAGGGTGAGGTCGGGCAGCCGGGCGGCGGCCAGCTCGATCGCCAGGGGGATGCCCTCCACGCGGGCACAGATCTCGGCCACCGCCTCACGGGCTGCGGCGTCGGCGGCCAGGCCGGGCGCGGTGCCTGCGGCCCGCTGGAGGAAGAGCGCCACCGCATCCTGCCCGTCCTCCGCATCGGCCGGCGGGCGGTCCTGCCCGGGAACGGGCAGCGGGGGCACCGCCACCACGCGTTCGCCCCGGGTGCCCAGCGGCTGGCGGCTGGTGGCCAGAATGCGCAGCCCGGGCGCGGCGGTCAGCAGGTTCCCGGCCAGGTGGGCGCAGGCGGGGGCGAGATGTTCGCAGCAGTCCAGGATGAGCAGCAGGTGCTTGTCGGCCAGCCACTCGCACACCACCTCGGCGGCCGGGCAGGTGGTCTGGTCCGCCAGATGCAGGGCCTCCATGACCGTGAGAGCGAGCAGCTCGCTGGCGTGCTGCTCGGTGCGGGCCAGCGAGGAGAGCCCCACCAGCCACACCCCGTCGGGGAAGGCCGCGCGCACCTCGCGGGCGGCGCGCAACGCGAGCCGGGTCTTGCCCACCCCACCCACCCCGGTCAACGTCACCAGCCGGGCCTCCCGAAGCGCCCGGGCGGTCCCGAGCAGCTCGGTTCGCCGGCCGACGAAACTCGTGGTCTCCTCCGGCGCCTCACCCGCCGCCCAGCCCGCCCTGTAGAACTCCACCCCGACTGCCCCCCTTGCTCCAGCCCACCCCGGCACCCGCATCAGGCGGCCAGGACCTGCCGCCCATGGCGCCCAGCCCGGCCGGGAAGAACGACGGGGCGGGGATCGCGAAAAGCGCCGCGCGCCGGTTGCCCCTCCGGCGGACAAGCGCACCTCACCATTCCACCGCAAGACCCCGAGCGACGTCAGAACAAACCGACATCACAGCCCCGGTCAGATAGCGACTCCCTCGATCACTTCGAAACGGCCCCGGAGACACGTACAGAGCCACACGGCGGAAGACACCAAGATGCCCTTCACTGATCGCCCTCAACACCCCGCCACGGGCGAAGAGGCGCCCGCTATTGGCATGTCTACTCCAGGAGCAGGTACTGAGCGCCGGGAGGGCCGGTACACCGCTCACCGGACGTTGTGCGGGTGATGGGGGCCACGGTCGTTCGTCGCCCGGGTTTGTATCCTCGGCAGGCGTCATCCGCCGAAGATCACGCACCGTGAGCAAGCGCGCCACCCGGGAGAGGAAACCGCATGACCACCGAGCTCAGCCCCGACGCCCTGACCGGACTCCTCGAACGAGCCCGCCAGGACTACCAGGCCCTCGTCGGTCGCGGACTCTCGCTCGACCTCACCCGCGGCAAGCCCGCACCGGAGCAGCTCGACCTCTCCGAAGACCTGCTCAGCCTGCCCGACGGGCGGCACACCGCGGCCGACGGTACGGACGTACGCAACTACGGCGGCCTGCAGGGCCTGCCCGAGTTGCGTGAGATGTTCGCCGAGGTGCTGCAGGTGCCGGCCGCGCAGCTGCTCGCGCTCGGCAACTCCAGCCTGGAGCTGATGCACGACTGTCTCGTGCACGCCATGCTGAGCGTGGTCCCCGGCGCCGAGACGCGGTGGGTGGACCAGGAGCGCATCGCGTTCCTCTGCCCGGCGCCCGGCTACGACCGGCACTTCTCGCTCTGCGAGCGGTTCGGCATCGACATGATCCCGGTGCCGATGACGCCCGAGGGTCCGGACATGGACGCCGTGGAGCGGCTCGTCGCCGAGGACCCGGCGGTGAAGGGCATCTGGTGCGTACCGAAGTACAGCAACCCCACCGGTGACAGCTACAGCGACGCGACCGTGGCGCGGCTCGCCGCCATGCCCACCGCGGCCCCCGACTTCCGGATCTTCTGGGACAACGCCTACGCCGCGCACCACCTCGCCGACGAGCCCGTCGAGATCGCGGACCTGCTCGCGGCCTGCGCCGAGGCCGGCAACCCGGACCGGGTGTTCGTGTTCGGCTCCACCTCCAAGATCACCATGGCGGGCGCGGGCGTCGCCTTCTTCGGCTCGTCGCCGGAGAACGTGCGCTGGCTCCTCGCCCACAACGCCAAGCGGTCGATCGGCCCGGACAAGGTCAACCAGCTGCGCCACGTGCTGTTCCTGCGGGACGCCGACGGGGTGCGGGCCCACATGGAGCGCCAGTGCGCCCTGCTCAAGCCCAAGTTCGAGGCGGTCGGGCGGATCCTGGAGGCCGAGCTCGGCGGCACCGGGCTCGCGACCTGGACCTCGCCCAAGGGCGGGTACTTCGTGACGCTGGAGGTGCCGGAGGGCTGCGCCAAGGAGGTCGTACGCCGTGCTGCCGAGGCCGGCATCGTGCTGACCCCGGCCGGCGCCACCCACCCGTACGGCGACGACCCGCGCGACGCGGTCATCCGCATCGCCCCCAGCTACCCGAGCCCGGCCGAGGTGGAGCAGGCGATCGAGGGCCTCGCCGTCTGCGTCCGCCTCGTGGGGTACGAGAAGCGGGCCGCCTGAGCCCGGCCGCCGCCACACCGGCCCGGCCTCCGCACGGACGGTTTGCCGGGCCGGCGTGCGCAGTACCGCGGCTGTGCAGGCGGCGACGGCGCACAGGGCGGCGGGCAGCGCGCAGGTGAGGTTGAGCGGGGGCAGGACCTCTCAGCGAACGTACCGAACCACCACTGCGTGCGTGAGCTTGCTTTCCGAACATGTCGGATGTTCACTCGGGGAGTGACCACGACAGCGAGCACCGACCGGCTGAGGCGCATCACCGAGGCCGTACGCGAGGCCGGCCGGATGGGCGTCGCCGAACTGGCCGAGCTGACCGGTGCATCGGAGATGACCATCCGCCGCGACCTGGAAGCACTCGCCGGCCAAGGCGTCCTGGAGCGCTACCGCGGCGGCGCCCGCAGCCTGCTGCTGCGCGGCGAGGAGCCGCCGTTCGCACTGCGTGCCCAGGAGGGCGTCGCCGCCAAGCGGCGGATCGCCGCCGCGGTCGCCGACCTGCTCGCCGACGGCGAGTCCATCGTCCTCGACAGCGGCACCACCTGCCTGGAGGTCGCCCGCGCGCTGGAATCCCGGCGGCTGACCGTGCTGCCGCTGTCCCTGCACGCGGTGAACGCGCTGACCGGTGCGCCACGACTGACCCTGCTCGTCCCCGGCGGCCGCCCCAGACCGGGCGAACTGGCGCTGACTGGCCCCCTGGCCGAGGCATCGCTCGCCGCCCTGCGCTTCGACACCGCGATCATCGGCTGCTGCGGACTGTCGGCGGCGAACGGCCTGACCGCCTACGACCTGGAGGACGCCGCGGTCAAGCGCGCCGCCATCGCCTCGGCCCGCCGCGTCGTCGCCGTCGCCGAGGCGGACAAGTTCTCCCGAACGGCGCTCGCCCTGGTCGCGCCGGCCACCGCCCTGCACACCGTCGTCACCGACGAGTCGGCGCCGAACGAGGAGACGGACGCCCTGATCGCCGCGGGCGTGACCGTACAGAAGGTGTGACCGCGCCCCGGTACGCGAACCACGGCACGCAGCACTGCGTGACCGGACCGACCGCGCACGCGTACAGCACCGTCCCGACGCCGACGGTCCCGCCGAGCAGCCAGCCCACCGCGAGCACCACGATCTCCATCAGCGTGCGGACCTGGCGCAGGGAGCGCCCGGTCACCGCGGCGGTGCCGGTCATCAGCCCGTCCCGCGGCCCCGGGCCGAGGCGCGCACCGACGTAGACGGCCACCGACAGCCCGTTGAGCAGCACCCCGCCGACCAGCAGGGCGACCCGGACCGCCAGCCCGAGGTGCTCGGGGAGCAGCCGGAGGCCGAGGTCGGCGGCGCACGCCAGCACGACGATGTTGGCGACGGTGCCGAACGTCGGCCGCAACCCGAGCGGAATCCACCACGCCAGTACGAGGACGCCCAGTACGGCGCTGACCGTGCCGAAACTCAGGGACGTGCGCTCCGCCACCCCCTCGTACAGCACGCTCCACGGATTGACGCCCAACGAGGCCCGCACCAGCACCGAGAGGCTGAACCCGTACAGGGCGAGGCCGACGAACAGCTGGGTCAGCCGACGCAACGGCCGCTCGCGCAGGGGGAGATAGCCGAGCGAGGGCAACTCCCGCCGCTGTCGCTGCCCCTCTCGCTGTCGCTGCCCCCGTCGTTGCCGCTGCCGTGCCATACCTGCCGCCTCCGCAATGCGTCTCGTGCGCCGCGCCCTCGTGGCCGGCCATTGCGGGCAACTCTGTACAGTGATCGGCTCCGTTCCCATGGCCAATCCCGGAAGAATGGTATGGCTGACGCGTCTCCGCCTTCGCAGGCACCTGCCGACTCCCCCGAGCATCGGTGCACCCCTCCCCGGACGTATCCCCGCGCGGACACGGCAGGCCGCGCGGAACGCGCCCTCGGCGGGCACCGACTCGCCGCGCTGCTGCCCGACCCGGCGGGGGAGAGGCCCGTCTACCGCCATCTCGCCCGAGCGATCGGTGCGCTGATCCTGGACGGACGCATCGCACTGCACGTCAGGCTCCCCGCCGAGCGCGAACTGGCCGCGGCCCTGAACGTCAGCCGGCCCACCGTCACCGCCGTGTACGACCTGCTGCGGGAGGGCGGTTACGCGCGCAGCCGGCAGGGCTCCGGTACGTGGACGACGCTGCCGGAAGGCCGCACGCCCAGGGGAGTCGCGCGCCTCCTCGCGCCCCGGGAGACCGCGATCGACCTGGCCAGGGCTGCCCCGAGCCTGCCCGAGGGAACCATCGTCGAGGCACTCGCCCGAATCGCACCTCACCTGGCCGCCCAGCTGCACACACCCGGCTACCACCCCTACGGCCTGCCGGAACTGCGCGCCGCCGTCGCCGAACGCTTCGTACGACGCGGCCTGCCCACCCTGCCCGAACAGATCCTGGTGACCGCCGGCGCGCAACACGCCCTCACCCTCGTCCTCGGTCTCCTCTGCCGCCCCGGCGACCGCATCATGACCGAGAACCCGTCGTACCCGAACGCGCTGGACGCCATGCGCCGCGCCCGGCTGCGCACCGTGTCCGTCCCCGTGACCGACGACGGCTGGGACATCGAGATCACCGAAGCGACGTTCCACCGGGCGGTGCCCCGACTCGCCTACCTGACCCCCGACTTCCACAATCCGACCGGCTGCCTCCTGCCCGAGCACGCACGCGCCCGGGTACTGCGCGCCGCGGAACGCTCCGGAACTTGGCTGGTCATCGACGAAACGCTGGCCGAACTCGCCCTGGACGTGCCCGCTCCGCCGCCCTTCGCCTCCCACGCAGCGGCGGGCTACGGGACCGGCCGCCTGATCACCATCGGTTCGATGAGCAAGACCCACTGGGCCGGGCTGCGCATCGGCTGGCTGCGTGCGCCCGCCCAGCTCGTCACCGAACTCGCCGGTCAGCGCGTCGCCACCGACATGGGCGGCTCGGTGCTGGACCAACTCCTCGCGCTGGACCTGCTCGACCGGGCCGACGCGCTCCTGCCGGACCGCCTCGCCCAACTCCGCGACCAACGGGCCGCACTGGCGCAGGCGTTGACGGAACACCTCCCGCAGTGGCGCTGGCACCTGCCGCCCGGCGGCCTGTCACTCTGGGCCGAGCTGGGTGAACCGATCGCCACGGCCCTCGCCGAACGGGCCTGGGAACACGGCGTACGCATCGAGAGCGGCGCCCACTTCGCCACGGACCCGGGCCTCTTCGAGCAACGCCTCCGCATCCCGTACACCACCGCACCGGACACCCTCCGCGAGGCCGTACACCGCCTGGCCACGGCCCTCCCCGCCGCCCTGGCGCGTCCCACCTCCGCCCGCCGACGCCCCCACTGGATCGCCTGAGAGGCGGGGCCGCTCACCGCCGGGCGAGCCACGCCTCATCGAGGGCGAGGTCCTCCAGCTGCGCCATGGTCAGAGCCGGTCGGGCACGGTCGGCGGGACGGCCTCGGCCCGGCGAGGAGCCCGGTGCGGAACGGGATGGCGACCCGGTGGCTGACCGTGTCCCCGTGCACGGGGTGGCCCTCGGGGCTCAGTACCGAGTACGACTCGATCCGCGCCCGGTACAGCCGGTTGGGTGCGGGGTCCCGGAACTGCGCGGGCGGCCGGTACCGCTCGGAGCGCGCGGCCGGGTCGGGGTAACGGCGGGAGTAGTAGATCTCGCATCCCTCGGCCAGCGCGTCGCCCTGCAACGCCTCGGCCCGGCCGCATGCGTAGAGGCCCTGGCCGCCCCCGTCGGGCGGATTGGAGTCGAATACGACGATCGAGACCACCGGATTGCGCTCGATGTTCAGGGAATGCACGGATTCCGCTCCCGAGAACCAGTAGAACGCGTCCTGATCGTCCCAGGCGTGGGCCAGCGGAGTCACCATGGGAACTCCTGCGGTCGAAGCGGTGCCCAGCGTCATGTAGCGAGTGGTGCGCAGGATATGGCTTGCGACAGCACAGAGTTCCTCGACCGAGACGGACACGATGCCCTCCAGTGGGATGTGCGCCGATGACGCGGAGCAGGGCGGGTGCACGGCCCGGATGTCCGGTGCGTCAGCACGGCTGCACGGGTCGTCGTGCTTGCGGACGCGCCCAGTGTAAGGAGGCCGACAGCGCCATCGAGAGCGTTCGGGCCGTGCGGCCATCGCGTGCGCCCACTACCGGCCGTCCTGGACCTACGGCCGCTCGAAGCCGGCCGGTGCGCACGCCGCCCTTCCGGACGGCGCGCACACCCGGAAGGGCCCGGTACTCCCGGTACTCCGTACGGGCGGCTCCGGCGGCGGCGCAGGAACCAGCGTGCCGGCCCTCGCCGACCGCGTCGGCCCTTGCGAGCCGAACGCCCGTCAGCTGTCGACTTCGGTCTTGTCGCCGCCCCAGAGGGTGTGGAAGACGCCGTCGCGGTCGGTGCGGCGGTAGGTGTGTGCGCCGAAGTAGTCGCGCTGGCCCTGGGTGAGGGCGGCGGGGAGGCGCTCGGCGCGCAACGAGTCGTAGTAGGCGAGGGTGGCGGCGAACGCGGGGGTGGGAACGCCCTGCCTGGCGGCGGTGGCGAGCACGTCGCGCCAGTCGTCCTGCGCGGCGGCGATCTCCTCGGCGAAGCTCTTGTCGGCGAGGAGGCTCGGCAGCTGGGGCTGTGCCTCGTAGGCGCGGGTGATCCGGTCGAGGAAGGCGGCCCGGATGATGCATCCGCCGCGCCAGATGGCGGCGACCTTGCCGAGGTCGAGGTGCCAGTCGTACTCCGCGCTGCCGGCGGCCATCTCGTGGAAGGGAGACGGAGCGGGCGAAGACGGCCTCGGCGATGCCGGAGACGGGAACGCCCAGGTCCAGGGCGATCTGCACGGTCCAGCGGCCGGTGCCCTTCTGCTCCGCCCGGTCGAGCACCACGTCCACGAACGGCTTGCCCGTCGCCTCGTCCACATGGGACAGCACTTCCGCGGTGATCTCGATCAGGTAGGAGTCCAGGCGCCCGGTGTTCCAGGTGCGGAAGACGTCCGCGATCTGCGCGGTGGAGTATCCGGCCACGTCGCGCAGCAGCTGGTACGCCTCGCCGATGAGCTGCATGTCGGCGTACTCGATGCCGTTGTGCGTCATCTTCACGAGTGCTGGTCCGTGGTGGTAGCACTGCCGCTGTTACCTGTGTTTCCCCTGGTCACAAGCCATCTTCTGCTTTGTTGATCTTGGCGTTTCCTAGCGGTCCGAGACGGGCTTTGGCGGGGCTTATGCTGACCTGTTGCTGACTTCCCTGATGGGGTGTCATGGATAGCTGTCGCAGTCGACTACCCCTTCGTGGGTCGGCGCTCCGCGCAGTAGATCATTTGACGGAGCGGAACCGAACCGTTTGCTGATTCCTGCTCGCTGAGGCCGGGGGGCCTTCTGCGATCCGGTGTGGCGACCGTCATCAGCGGCCTGCTCACCGGCATGCTGCTCGCGCGGACCATTTCCGGCGTGGTGACCGAATACATCGGCTGGCGCCCGCTGTTCCTCGCGGCCGCCGTCCTGATGAGCATCGTCAACGTCATTCTGCGCCGCGCCCTGCGCACCATGGACGTCGAAATCCCGCACCGCGCCCCGTACGGCGAGGTGTTGCGCTCCACCCTCCGCAGCTACCGCGCCACCCCGGCGATCCGCGTCCGCTCCGCCTACGGCGCCCTGGGCTTCGCCGGCTTCAGCATCTTCTGGTCCACGGCCGCCCTGCAGCTCAGCCGGGCCCCGTTCCACTACTCGCCCGCCGTCATCGGCCTGTTCGGGCTTCTGGGCGCGGCGGGCGCCATGGCCGCAAACCTCACCGGCCGCGTGAAGCGGCACACCCACCCCATGCCGACCGCGCTCGCCGTCGCCCTGATCGCCCTGGCGTACGTGGTGCTCCTGTTCGCCGGCCGGACCCTGGTCGGCATCGTGGTCGGCATCCTGATCCTCGACATCGGCGTGCAGGGGCTGCATGTGCTCAACCAGCGGATCATCTACGACATCGACGCGGCCGCGCGCAACCGGATCAACAGCATCTACATGACCTTCTACTTCCTGGGCGGCGCGCTCGGTTCGGCGGTGGCGTCGTTCGTGTGGACGCGGGCGGGGTGGACCGGAGTCTGCCTCACGGGCCTCGGTGTCACCGTCTTCGCCGTGGCGCTGTGGGCCTTCACCTCCCTGCGTGGCAAGGAGGCAGTGGAGGCCGACTGACCGCGGCAGGCCGTGCCTGCGGTTTCACGGGACGGGGCCAAGCTCTTCGTGCCTGCCGGCAGGCATGCGGTGGCTCCTGCTGTTCCCCGCCGCTCGGAAGGATGTGATGCGGGCCTGCCGTGCCCGCATCACGCGGTTCCACGCTGTACGGCGGCAGATCCTGCGGGACCACCCGGCCGAACTGCTGCCCATCGTCTATGACCCCACGGTCGGCGAGGCGATCAAACGCTACTCGCACGAGTACCGTCGCCCGCGCGACGTGTCGTCAGCCGGCGGGCGAAGCGAAGTGGCCAGCGTCTGGCGCGCACAGCGAGGCGCACCACGGTGCGGTGTTCACAAGCAGCGCCTCCAACACTTCGCCGGGATGACCGCCCGGCACCTCCACGCATCGTCCCCTCGGGAACCGGCCCTCCGCAACGGCGATCTGTTCATTCGGGAGTGCCACTGCCAAACCAGCGCAGTATGTCGTAGGCATAACTGCGGCCCGTGAGCGGCCGATTGTCGTCGAGCGCGAGCTCTCGCAGAAACGAGACGACAGACTCAACGACATCACCGGAGGTGTCAAGGACGGCGTATCCGGGGGACCTGGTCTCCAGCCCGACGACGGAGCCGACGCGGGGGACAGTTGCTCGCCCCTCGATCAGCTCGCGGTGGTGGTCCTGCATACCTCTCCTTGAGGCTCGGGACCGCCCTGTCCAACGAGCCAGATAAGGTGCAGTTGACACACCATGCCCGACACCCCCCTGCATCGAGCACCAGCATCCCACGGCGTGCGGCTTGCTCGGCACCCCTCGAAGCGGGTGTGCCGAGGGTATCCGGCTCGTGGCCCGTCCCGGATGCGGCCCGGCGAATGCGGCCGATCGCTCGGCCACCCGGTGTTCGGCGGACCGCGGCGGGCGTCGGGGACAGGATGACCGCAACGACCGGGGCCCACGCCGGGCCGCCGGCACACTCCTCCTGGAGCGGTTCATGCACCGAGAGGGAACTGACACAGCAGAAAACACCGGGCGCGCGCCGCGGGCGATGCGTACGGGCACGGCCGTGGGCGTCACCGTCGCCGTGCTGGCGGTCACCAACCTGGCCAACAACCGCTGGTGGCCGTCGTTCGGGATGCTGACCGCCGTGGTGGTCAGTGCGGTGCTGCTGGGAGTGCTCTTTCTGGCCGGCGGCACCTGGGCGGATGCGGGGCTGGCTCCTGCCACGCTGGGGCGTGGGGCGCGCTGGGCCGTGTTGCTGGTCGCGTTGGTCGGTGTGGTGTACGCGGGGGCGGCCCTGTTGCCGGCGACCCGGGGCTCGTTCGCGGACGAGCGGTACGGCGCGCTGACGGGTGGTCAGGTGGCGCTGCGGGTCCTGGCGACGGTACCGCTCGGCACGGTGCTGCTGGAGGAGGTGGCCTTCCGGGGTGTGCTGTACGGCCTGGTGCGTAGGGCACGGGGTGCGGTGTGGGCGACGACCGTGTCGAGCGTGCTGTTCGGGCTGTGGCATGTTCTGCCGTCGCTGCACCTGGCGAGCGTGAAACCCGTGCTGACCTCGGTGTTGGGCAGTTCCACTTACGGTGCGACGGTTGCCGTCGTGGGCGCAGTGCTGTTCACGGGGGCCGCCGGCGTGCTCTTCTGCGAGTTGCGCCGTCGTAGCGGCAGTCTGCTGGCGCCGATGGGCCTGCACTGGGCGGTCAACGCGTTCGGCTACCTGGTCGGTTTCCTGCTGCGGTGATCGACCCGTCACTTCCCGACCGCGATGATGTCCTTGAGCCGGTCGAGTTGGTGGGCGGACATGTCCGGGGGCCGCATGACGGTGTTCCACGCGTCGACGTATTCGGTGGTGTACGTGTGACCGTGGCCGCTGGGTACGCCGGTGGCGAAGGGGAGGTCCGCGGTGACCTGCCAGAAGGTGACGAGGGGTAGCCACACCATTTGCTTGAGCACGTCCTCGCCCGGGTGCTGGCCGATCCAGTCCGGCTTGCTGTGGACGAGGCGCGGACTCCACCAGACGATCGGGTCGGAGGAGTGCATGAGGTACAGGACGCGACTGCCCTTCCAAGGCCGGTCCGACGGCGGAATCTGTGCGGCCGGATCGGTGGCGAACCGTACGGTCCGGCCGTCCTTGTAGACGGGCTGGATCTCGGGGCTGCCGGCATCACGGTGGTCGCTGAACTCCCGGAACAGGGTGTTGAAGGCGGGCGGACCGGCGAACAGGGTGCCCGCGGTGCGGTTGCGCAGGTCGTACTCCCCGCTGAAGGCGGTCTCCCCGCCGAAGGACCCCAGGCTCTCACCGGCGACGAACAGCCGCGGGCGGTGGCGCGGCGGCAGTTTCGACCAGTCGTCGTAGACCGCGTCGAAGAGGGCACGGCCCGCCTCCCGGGCCTTGGTCTGGTCGACCAGGTAGGAGAGCCACGACGGCAGGTAGGAGTACTGCATCGCTATGGTGGCCGAGTCGCCGCCACTGAGGTACTCGAAGGTATCCACGCACGCGGGATCCACCCAGCCGCTTCCCGTCGTTGTCACCACGAGCAGGTTCTTGCGCTGGAAGCCGCCCTGCCGGGTCAGGTCGTCGACCGCCTTCGCGGCCCGGGCCTCCGCGCTGTCGGCCGACTCCAGTCCGGCGTACGACCGGACCGGCTCCTGCGCCGCACGGCCGGTGAACCGCTCGATCTGTGTCGTCGAGGGGCCGGTGCCGGTGAAGTTGCGTCCTTGCAGGCCCAGGGTGTCCCACGGCACGAGCGAGCCGGGACCGCCGGAGCGAAGGGTCGTCGTGGGCCGGTGGGCCCCCTCCTCGGTGGTGGTGTCGCGTAGTGAGAACGCGTCGTTGGCGAGGGTGACGAGGCCGTTGAGCAGCAGGCCGGTGACGAGCGCCCAGACCAGGGCGGCGACCGCGGCCCAGCCGACGGCGGCCGCCGCGCGCGGTCCGATCCAGCGCCTGAGCAGGCGCACGAGGCGCCGGTACAAGGCGCGGATGCCGCGTGCGGCCAGCAGCAGGAGGCAGAAGACCAGCGCCGCGATCAGCGGCGAAACCACGGCGAGCGGGACGTTGTAGTGAGTTACGCCCATCAGCTGCCGGATCTGGTGCTGCCAGTACTGCCCGAAGCCGAAGAAGAGTCCGAACAGGAAGACCGCGCCGAGGAGGAAGACCGTCCAGGACTTGCGCCGTGCGGGCCGTGGCTCGCGATCGGCGAACGCGCGCCATAGCCATGCGGCGAGTACACCGGCCCCGTAACCGAGGGCGGCGTTGATGCCGCAGATCAAGCCTTGCAGGATGCCGCCGCGGGGCAGCAGCGACGGGGTGAAGGAGAGACAGGCGAACAGGAGCGCACCCCAGCAGCCGGGGAGCGTGAGGGACAACAGTTCCCGGTGCTTGCGGGACCTCGGTGGCTGAGCAGGGCTCTCGCTCACCGGCGCGGTACCCGCGCCCGCTGCGTCACGGGACGGACCGGTCCGCGGCCTTGATGCTTCTCCCGCCATGGCTGCCTCCGTCCGGAAGGGTCCATCAAGACAGCGTGGTCACCGATGCCACCGAGACCAGTGCGGCCAGTGCGGTCAGTGCAGGATCTTGTCCTTCGCCTGCTGGAACTCGGACTCCGTGAGGTTGCCGCGGTCCCTGATCCGGGTCAGTTTCGCCAGCTCCTCGGCCTGACTGGTGCGGGACGTGCCCGTTGCCGCGGTCCGGCGAACGTACTCGTCGAACGCCTCCTGCTGAGCCTGCGCCCTGCTCACTTCGCGTCGGCCCATGCCGCGGCCCCTGGCGAGGACGTAGATGAGGACACCGATGAGGGGCAGTACGAGGACGAAGACGATCCAGCCCGCCTTGGCCCATCCGTTCAGCCGGTCGTCGCGGAAGACGTCACCGATGACGCGGAAGAGCAGGAAGAACCACAGCATCCACATGAACAGCCAGAACGTGGTCCAGAAAACGCCGAGCAGTGGATAGTCGTACGCGAGGGTGACGGAACCGCTCATGGTCTTCTCCTTCCTCTCGCCCATCCCGCCGGAACGGTGTGACCGCGCGGGGCGGTGGCGGAGCCGTGAGAGGGACATGCAGCGCGGAAGAACGTATGCGGGTTCGTTCCGAAGGCGGACGGCCGGCGTACGGTCTTCACGGCCGCGGTCCTGGGACACCCTGTTGCTGACAGTAGGGCGACTGTACGGAAGGGGCCATAGCCGGACGGGAAAAAGGCGGCGGTGCCGGGAATCGCGGAGGGTGCCGCGCGGCGGGCTCCGTGCCGAGCTGGGCGGAGCAGGGGGGAGGCGCTGATGAGTGCTTGGCACCGAATCGCTCGGCAACGGGGTACTGCCTGGTCACCACGGAGCGCCGTGGCACGGGGCGGACAGCCCGCGGGGCCCAGGGCCCGGCCGGCAGCGGGGGAGCGGTGTGGGCACGGCTGTCGCTGCTGACGGCAGCGGCGGCCGTGACCGTGCTACTCGTGTCCTCGGGGCTCAGGGCGTTTGCTTTGATCGGTGTGGGGACCAGCGGCGTGGTGGTGACGGTGGCCGCCATCTGGTGGGCCCTCACGCATCGAGGTGTGCCGCGGATTCTCGCCGTCGTACTGGCCGTTGCCGCGCCGACCCTGATGCTGGTGCAGTACGTGCGGCACCACGTCACATGGATCGCCGTGCTGTCGGCCGTGCTGTGGTTGTCCGCCGTCGTCGCCGCCCGGACAGCGCTGGTGCGCGTAGACCGGCCGGCCGCGATGCCGGAGTACCCCGCCTTCCCGCCACGGCAGCCCTTCCTGATCATGAATCCGCGTTCCGGTGGCGGCAAGGTCGAGCGTTGTGGACTGCGGCAGAAAGCGGAGGCGCTGAGCGCAGACGTCGCGCTGCTGGAAGGGCCGGGCACGGTCGACGTGGCCGGGCTGGCGCGGGAGGCGATCGCCAAGGGCGCCGACCTGCTGGGGGTGGCCGGTGGGGACGGCACTCAGGCCGTCGTCGCTGAAGTGGCCTCCGCGCACGGCGTACCGCTGCTGGTCATTCCGGCGGGGAGGGACCTTTGGCCCACCGCCGGGTCCGTCGTACCTCTGGGGAGCGCCCCTCGAAGGGCCCAGGCTGGCCGCAGCGGAGGGAGGCGGAACGAAGCTGGCTATGCACAAACCTGCCCCGTCCTGCCCCGTCGCGACAGTCCCGCCGGCGGCCGCGGCGTGTGCCGGCATCGGTGGCCCGGCCGGCCGGTTCCGGGCCGAGAGAAAGTGGAGGGCCATGAGCAGCATTGCGCACCGTATTGCCGCGCTGTTCCGGATCAAGGCGCACAAGGCCTTGGACCGGGCCGAGGACCCGCGCGAAGTACTGGACTATTCGTACGGGCAGCAGCAGGAGTTGCTGCGCAGGGTCCAGCGTGGCGTGGCCGATGTGGCCACCAGCCGCAAGCGCGTCGAGCTGCAGGCGACCAGGCTGGAGCAGTCGGCCGGCCGCCTGCAGGACCAGGCGCAGCAGGCGCTCGCCGTCGGGCGGGAGGATCTCGCCCGGGAGGCGCTCACCCGACGGGCCGCGGTGGCCTCGCAGGTCACCGATCTGCAGGGGCAGCAGGAGTCGTTGCAGGCGCAGGAGGAGAAGCTCACCCTGGCCGCGCAGCGGCTGCAGACGAAGGTGGAGGCGTTCCGTACCCAGAAGGAGACCATCAAGGCCACGTACACCGCGGCCGAGGCGCAGACCCGCATCACCGAGGCGGTCACCGGGATCGGCGAGGAGATGGGCGATGTCGGCATGGCCGTCGAGCGGGCCCGGGACAGGACCGAGCAGCTGCAGGCGCGGGCCGGTGCGCTCGACGAGCTGATCGCCTCAGGCGCGCTGGAGGATGCGACGTTGCCTGCGGGCCGGGACGACATCCAGGCCCAGCTGGATGCGGCCACCGCGGGCCGGGATGTGGAACTGGAGCTGGCCCGGATGAAGGAGCGGCTTCCGTCGGCCCCCGCGCCGGCCGCGCTGGAGGAGGGCCGTCCAGAGGACACATCGGGCGAGGGCAAGGAGGGGCTGTCGTGATCATGCGGATTCTGGGCGAGGGCCAATACGAGATCGCCGCATCGCATCTGGACCGGCTCAACGCACTGGACGTCGTATTGCAGGCGGCCGCTGCCTCCGGCGACGAGGCGGAGTTCGCCGCGGGCCTGCGGGAGTTGCTGGACACGGTACGCGCCCTGGGCACCCGCCTGCCCGACTCCGACCTGGCGCCGTCCGACCTGATCCTGCCCGACGAGGACACCAGCCTGGACGAGCTGCAGGAACTGCTCGCCGACGAGGGCCTGATCCCGGGATGAGATGAGGGGACGATGGGCAGCCGCTTCCGCCCCGACCGGCAGCTGACGGCCGGTATGGCGGTGACGATGGGCGGCCAGCAGCCCCGCCGCTCCGGCGGCCGGGACCGCCGCCCGCCCTGGTCTTCACCCATCCCACCCTTCAGTGCCGCCTGGACCAACTCGCCGGCATATCCGCCGATTTCAGTGCACCGGGATGAGCCGGTAAGCGCCAAGTAGCGAAGCCGATGAAGACCCCGCCGAACGGCTGAGGAGCGAGCCGATCAGGAGGCCGATGAGGCCGCAGGTGAGCGGTCCACACGCATACGCGCGGCATTCTGTGGCCGGGTCTGCTGCCGCTCCATGGTGGTGAGTGCACGGACCAGCGACATGCTGAAGGCCAGATCATGGGTGCACAAGGTTCGCCGTACGCATCCGGTCCGTATCCGCCGCATCAGGACCACCCGTCCAAGGGAGCCAACCCGCTGCGGCGGACATCCGACAGGATCGAATCCTGGCTCTCCCGGTTCCTGATGCTCATACTCGCCATCGGACTGCCGGCGGCCTCGCTCAGCGCGGGACTGACCGCATACGAGTCCTCGCTGCGCACGGTGCACGTCCAGTCGGCGCAACGGCACGAGGTCACCGCCCGACTGACGTCGCATGCCGACGAACCACAAGACGCCGCGTACGCCAAGCAACGGGCGCAGGTCCGTTGGACCGACAAGAACGGCGCGGAGCGCACCGGAACCGCCATGGTGAAGTCGGGTACGCCCGAGGGCGCCACCGTGCGGATCTGGCTGGACCGGGACGGAACCATCACCGGTCCGCCGATGACAGCGCACAGCGCAATGGCCATGGGCTGGATGGCGGGCGGAGGGACGGCGGTCGCCGTGGCCGCGGGACTCTTCGCGGCACGGGCGGGCATGCGCCTGGCGCTGGACCGTCGGAGGTACGCGCAGTGGGACGCCGAGTGGGATCTGGTGGAGCCGCGGTGGTCCGCGCGCTTCCGCCAGTGACCGACAGCAGGCCGCACGGGAGCCGAGGAGGCGACGCCGATGTCCGACGCCACGACCACCGATGTGTACGAAGTGACGATGGCCATGTCCTACCCGCGGGAGAACATGACTGGTCCGGCCACGTTCAGCCTCCTCGTCCGCGACCTCCCCGCCGACCGCGGCTTTCTGGTCGCCGCGGGGCTGGAGCCGGTACCCGACTACCTGTCCGGCTTCCGGATCGGCCGCGACGACATCGATGCCTTCGCCTCCGCGCTGCACCGGCCCCTGCGGGACCTTGAGCCACTGCGCGGCCTGGAGTTCACCCGGTCCGCAGGCAGGCTTCCAGGCCGCCCGGCTCGGTGCCATGGTCGGTTTCGCCGGTACCAGCGACGTGGCCGCCGCCACTGCCGAGGGCATACCTGCCGTCGGCACGATGGCCCACTCCTACGTGGAAGCGTTCCCGACGGAGGAAGAGGCGTTCCGCGCCTTCGCACGGTGCCACCTGGTGGAGCTGGAGCTTCCTGGTGTGGACAAGGATCAGATCGCCGTAGAAGTCACCGACGGCGAGCTCGACGTCCATGGCGAGATCAAGGAGAAGGAACGCACCGGCGTGGTCCGGCGGAACACCCGCCACATCGGGCAGTTCGACTACCGCACCAGTCTGCCGCCGAACGCCGATACGGGAGCGGGACCAGCAGTTCCTTCGCCCCAAGCTCTCTCCGGGCCGCGTTCGCGGTGGTCGCGGTCTCGGCCTTACGGGTGCCGCGGGCGGGGCTCATGCGGATCCCTCCAGAGTGGACAGGTCGCCGGTGAGCAGGCCGAGTTCGCGGGCGCGCAGCAGCCGGCGTATGACCTTGCCGCTGCGGGTCCTCGGCAGGTTCTGGTCGAAGGCGATCTCCCGGGGCGCGACGGCGGGACCCAGCCTGCGGCGGCCGAAGGCCAGCAGCTCACGCTCCAGCGCGGGCGTTGGTTCGGTGCCGGGGCGCAGGGACACGAACGCCTTGACAGCAAAGACGCTGCCAGCACATCTCCGTCCGCGTGGAACGATGTCGCCCTCAGCGACCAGGATCGCCGGGCACCACATCGGCAGCCGGGATGGAGCGCCCCGCACCGCCCCGTACCACCCTGGCGGCGGGGCACTCATGGCAGACAAGGCAGAGGCTGCCTTGTTCTGCCCGTACCTCCTGCACGACGCCGACCACGGTGTTCACCGTGATCACGAGCAGGATCACGGCAGCGTCGGAGAGATCACCAGTGGCGATCGTCAGAGCGGCGGCCACGAGCAGCACCAGGATCAGCGGGTCGCGCAACTACTGCAACACCCGCCGCCACACGGGGTCGGCGGCTCGGTGGGGATCTTGTTGGGCCCGTAGCGCGCCAGTCGCCGCGTGGCTTTTTCCAGCGACAGACCCACCGCGGTCAGTGCCGGGCTACGGAGGCCGTCGGCGTCCGCATCAGGCATCCGGCTGCCCCTCTGCTGCTCTGCGATCCGGTAGCTGCTCGCAGGTGTCCTGACTGGTCTGTGCGCTTGTGCCATCCACCGCTCCCGTCCTGTGTGGAGCCACCTTCAGGGGACGACGCCCTGCCGCTCAGGAAGCTCCACCAAGAAGCCCTACCACCGATGACTGACCGATCGGCGGACCGACGTGAACACCGGGCCGGCGGCGTGTGGCAACACACCGCATGTGCCGGCGCTGAGCATCCGCGCCCTGTCGCGTTACCGCCGTACGGGTCAGTGCGGTGCGTGCCGGGACGGTGCCGCGGTGTGGCGGAACAGTACTACCGCGGCGAGGAGCAGGCCGCCGAGCCAGGCGAAGGCGATGAGGAGGGGGCCGGTCTCGTCGAAGGAGGGGGTGAGAGCGGCGTCGTAGAGGACGCGGCTCGCGCCGTATCCGGGCGTGGCGTGGGCGAGGGCGGAGAGCTCGGGGTTGAGCATGGGGCTCTGTTCGATGCCGAGGTCGAGGAACGGGATCAGGAAGGCGATGAAGACCCCGCCGACACGGCCGAGGAGCGAGCCGATCAGGACGCCGATGAGTCCGTAGGTGAGAGCGATCAGGGTGTTGGCGGCGATGTACAGGCCCCATTGGCGCGCATCGAAGACGGCCGCGGTGACGGCGAGTGAGACGGCGGTCGTCAGCAGTGCGCTGAACGCGATCGTGGCCAGCCGGGAGGCGAGCAGCGGGCCGGGGCGGAAGCCGGCCAGGGCCAGGCGCCGGTCGGCGGAGCGGGCGTCCAGGACGGTGAAGAGCCCCACGAGAGCCGCCAGGGAGGCGATGGCGGTGGGGGCCATGAACCCGGGGTGGGTGTCGGGGAACCAGAAGCGCACGGTGATCGTGCGACCCGCCTCGGGCAGGGCCAGAGTCTGGTAGTGCTTGGGAGTGGTCGGCACGGTGAGGAGCACGAAGACCGTGGGGACGGCGACCAGCAGCGCCCACAGGACGCGATTGCGGCCGACTTCGCGCAGCCCCATCCGTACCCCTGTCGTCAGTTGGTACACGACGGAACCGGGAGCGGAGCGGCGGCGCGGCCGGGCGATCCGGCTGGTACGGGTGATGACCGTCCAGCTGACGGTGATTGCGGCGGCGGTCCAGGCCAGGGACCAGCCGAGGTCGCCGATGCGGCCGCCGTGGCGGGAGGGCAGGTCCGTCATCCACAGCGTCACGAAGTGCGTCGGCAGGGCGCGGGTGCCGACGCGGTCGGCCGAGCCGAACGCGGCGCCGAAGAAGACGTCCAGAATCCATACGAACAGGATGAGGACGGTGCCGTTGACCGGTCCGGCGACCAGAGCGCCGATGAGCGCTCCGGTGGCGAGGTAGATCACGGCGTACATCAGTGTTCCGGCGACGGCCCTCCCCGGATTGTCGATACCGGTACGTGCCGCGAGTGTTGCCAGGGAAGCGGCGGCCGCCACCAGTGCCAGGGCCAGGCCGGCGGCCATCCGGGCGCCGACCAGACGGGCGGGTGCGAGCCCGGCGAGCACCAGGCGGCGGTCGGTGGCACGGGCGGCGCGCACCTGGAAGTACATGGCGATGGCGGCGATGAAACCGGCGGCCCAGCCGGCCGTGGCGGTCTGCGTGGCCGGGCCGCCCTTCCCGCCGAGCAGTTCGGCGGCGTCCGCGAGAGCCCCGTCGGCCACCACCACGAACACCACCGGCACCAGGACGAGCATCATCACGTTGACCGGATTACGGGCGGCCGCCACCAGGAAACGCCGGGTGAACAGGGCCGTGGCCATTCTGGTCGTGACCGTTGCCATTCTGGTCGTCATCGCGGCACCGCCCGTCCGTCCCTCAGCTGCACGATCCGGTCGAAGCGCTCCTCGTCCGTCACGAAATGACTGATGATCAACACCGAGCGGCCTGCCTTCAGGCGCTCGCCGACCAGGTCCCAGAACCGCAGATAGGTGTCGAAGTCGAAGCCCGCGTACGGCTCGTCCAGCAGCAGCACCTCGGGGTCGGCCAGCAGCGCGAGCCCGAGGTTGAGCTTGGCCAGGGTGCCGCCGGACAGTCGGTCCGTACGGGTGGCGGCGTAGCGTTCGAAGCCGAGTGCCGCGTAGAGGCTCCGACGGGCGCGTCGCTCGCCTTCCTCGGCCATGGCGTAGGCGCGGCCGAACAGTTCGAAGTGCTCGTCGCAGGTGAGGCGTTCGTAGACGACGGGTTCCTGCGGGCAGTAGCCCAGCCGCCCGGTGTGCGTCACCCGGCCGGCGTCCGCGGCCAGGGCACCGACCAGGATCTTCATCAGGGTGCTCTTGCCCGAGCCGTTCTCCCCGACCAGGCCGACCACTTCACCGGGGCCGAGAGTGAGGTCGACGCCTCGCAGCACCGGCAGCCGACGGCGGAGGGGCCACACCCCGCGCGTGTACGCCTTCTCGATGCCGAACGCTTCAAGGACCGTGCCACCGAGGGGTGGCCCGGCCAGGCTCATCGCGGGCGCCTGCGGGACGGCGGCGAGGACAGGCCCGGCTCGGTGTCGCGCTGCTGCGGCGGGGCGGCCGACGGAGCGGGAGCACCGGTGCGGGGAGCCCTGCGGCGTGGCCGGAAGGCAGGTGTGCGGGCGGCGTAGTCGGCCCATTCCTCGCCGAATTGCCGGGCCATGTCGCGTTCTTCGTTGCGGGCGAGGCGGGCGTAGACGTACACCAGGACCGGGAACATGATCAGGGTGGGGATGGTGGGCCACTGCAGCAGGAAACCGATCATGATGAGGAGGAATCCGTCGTACTGGGGGTGCCGCACCCTCGCGTACGGGCCGGTGACGGCCAGGCGGTGGTGCTGGGCGGCCTCGTGCAGATGCCGCCACGCGGCAGCGATGAGCCAGAATCCTCCGCCGATGGCGACGTAGCTGGCGAGGTGGAAGGGGCTGAGGTGGGGGTCACCGGACCAGCCGGTCAGGTCGTTCCACAGGTGCCCGCCGGCATGGGTGTCCTTCAGCAAGGGGAACCGGGAGCCGAGCCAGCTGCCGAGCAGGTAGATGGTCAGCGGGGTGCCGTACATCTCGGTGAACAGCGCCACCAGGAAGGCGGTGTAGGCGCCCATGGCCCGCCAGTCCCGCTTTGTCTTCGGATGGAAGAAGCTGGCCGCGAACACCACGAACAACAGGGTGTTGAACACGACCAACGGCCACAGCCCATATGCGGCGTCGGCCATCACGTCCTCCTCGTGCTCGTTGTTCTCGGCGTCTTCGTCCTCGTCGAGAACGTGCGGTGGCCGTGGGCGAGGACGGCCATCCGGCGGGTGTACGTGGCCGCGTCGATCCGGCCGTGCAGCCGCCGGCCGACCAGCCACCGTTCGGCGGCCTCCGGTCCGGCGCGGCGGCCCCGCAACCGGGCCGGCGGCGGACAGCGGGACTCGCCGGGCCCGATGAGGCGCACCGTGTCGTAGAGCACGCCCAGCAGCACCAGGCCGAGCAGCATCGCGAGGAGACCGCCCATGCTGTCCTCCCTCCCGCACCTCACCGGTATCGAGCCGCCGTGGCTAGGAGCGAGGGGAGCCCGGAGAGTCCTGGTGGTGCTTGTGCAGGGGATCGGCATCGCCACCGGTCCGGTCGGTGTCGTCGTGTCCGTGGCCGCCGCGCATCATGAAGAACATCATCAGCGGGCAGACGGCGACGGTGAGCAGCAGGAACAGGGTTCCGGGCGATACTCCCAGCGCCACGAGCCCGACGATCGCGATCGCGAGGGCGATGGCGTACAGCGGGAGAGTGGTGCGCTTCATGATGGCCTCTATTCCGTCCCCGTCACCAGGCGGGAACTGCCCCACCGGGTACCGGCAGTTCTACTGCTGAACCGGGTACCGGCAGTTCTACTGCTGAGCCTGCCCGCGCGCGGAGCCCGGGAGCATGGGCCGACCGGCCACACCGCGGGCCCACAGCACCCCGCTCGCGAGGCCACTCGGCCCATACCGGCGTCGGTCCTACTCCCGCCTGTACGGCTGCCGCGGGCGTCGAGATTTCGTCGCTGCAGTCACTGCCTACTGCCGAAGGGGCACTGACTCAGGTCACTGGACTCGGTTGGTCGGCCCTGCAGAGCGCGATGAGTCCCGGATTATCCTGAGAAAGCATATGCCGCGGATGTGCCCATGCCGCGGGGCTTCCCAAGGGTTCCAGCCGTTGCCCGGCCGAAGCGGCCGGTCCGCTCGTGCCACAGGTACGAGCCTGCCAGCGCCTCTTGGAGCGACTTGACGAACCGTACCGCCTCGGGCGGGACGGCCGCTGGGGCCTCGGCCAGCGTGTCGACCCTGGCGGTCAAGAGATCGTTGACGACGGTAGCAGCGTCACGCCGATTCAGCCGAAGGGCTTCGCGGGCAACCTCCACGCCGTTGTTGCCCACTGTGCCCTCATCGACCTCCCGGTCGTAGGACACGATGTCGTTGTGCAGGCTGATGGCGTCCACGAACGCGTCAACGGCGGTGCGGAACTCCCTGCTGCGCAGCACGTTCGGGCGGAGCTCACCCATCGCGTGCTCCATGAGCACGGCGGTGAACTGCAGGCCGCCGAAGTCGCGGCGGGCTCCCAGATATTCGATCAGGTCGGTCACGGCATGGTCGACGTGCTCGAGCTCCCACAGCACCCCGTCCAGGAAGCGCCGCACGCTGCTGATGAACCGATCGCGCCAGAGCGGGCTCATGGTGGCGGCCGTGCCGGTCCACAGATCGGCGAAGGCCCGCTCCACGGGATTGCCCGGGCTCAGCGGACGCGGCAATCCGTCCAACGGCAAGAACAGCATCAGCCGTTCCACCTGAGCCGCAGCCGACTCCTGATCGTGGTCACGCCGGTAGAGCGGTAGGAACAGATCGTCGACGAACCACAGAGCAACATGCCAAGCAGTAACCAGTTCCAGCTCGCGGGCATCCGCGTCCGGATGAGTCAAGGCGATGAACAACGGGAAGTCGGCCTCACCGAACTTCTCCTCACTCCACCTTTGCGGCCACTGCAAGTACTCCTCATCGAACATGCCCATCTGCCGGGCCCACTCCTCGGCATGTGCGCGGGCCTGGCCAACATGAGGGTTGAGGCGGGACTCGAACGGCATGTGGAACTGCGGCTGTGGAAGGGATTCCATAACCGGGTCGCTTCCCTCCCCTGGCCACCGCGATGCCAGAGCTCACTCTTAAAGGTTCAATGTTGCGGCTCTCCGAGCATGCGACTCGCTGTACGGGTATGACTGGTCGGGGGGATCTGAGTGATGCCAAGTGGGCGCGCCTGGAGCCACTGCTGCCCATGAGCGACGGGCGTTGCGGCAGATGGCGGGATCATCGGCAGGTGATCAACGGGGTTCTGTATCGAGCGCGGACCGGTGTGTGGTGGCGTGCTGTGCCTGAACGGTTCGGTCCGTGAAAGACCGTGCACAAGCGACATGTGCAGTGGTCCTGACGGAACCCGGGAGCGGCTTCTCCGGCGTGACGGGCCATCAGGTCGATCCGGCGTGGAAGGGTCTGGCTGGCCACCTGGCGGTGGTGGTGCCGCAAGTGAAAGGGCTGGCCGTTCGCGAGGCGGATTCACCACCACAGTCCACCTGAGCGCAGATGGCCGGTGCCGCCCGCTGTCCCTGCTGGTCTCGCCCAACTCCGCGGCCTGGAAGGCCAACGCGTCAAGGCCCCCACTACCGCCTCCTGGCCCAGCAGTACAAGATCGGCCGGTTCCGCCGCGCCTACGACCTCGCCGCCTGGGACACCCAGGACCCGGTCAACCTGGCCCTGTCCTCCGCCAACACCTGCCTGTACGGCATCGTCCACGCCGCCATTCTCGCGCTGGGCTGTTCCCCAGCTCTTGGCTTTGTTCACAGCGGCAACCAACAGGCCTTCGTTCACGACGTCGCCGACCTCCACAAGGTCGACCTCACCATCCCCCTTGCCTTCTCCCTCCACGCCTCCACCAACCCCGAAGCCCAGGCCCGGCGCTCCTTCCGCGACGGCCTACACCTGTTCGAACTGCTGCCACGATCAATGATCGTGCTCTCTGCCACCGCAGTCCCGCTCCATCTGCGCGGCGCCCTCACACGCTGGCTTCTGGAAGTGACCCCCGAGCTGTACGTAGGCACTGTTTCCGCGCGTGTACGCGACGAACTGTGGTCCTCCGTTGCCGCGAGCACAGGCGATGGTATGGCCGTCCTGGCCTGTCCCAGCGACAACGAACAGGGCTTCGAACTGCTCCGGGCGAGGGGAGGTGAGCAGTAGACATCGTAGGATAGGGCGGTTGGCTGCCACCTTTGGTGCCGGCGGTCTCCGCAGTCGCCCCCCATGCCTGAACAGTGCACATGAGGAAAATGAACTACGGAACGACCTTCAGGGGCTGGCCGTACAGTTTTCGAACCCGTTCTCCGCGTTCCTGACAGACGCTTTCAGTGGCGCAGCTGATCCCACCACCAGGCAATGGAGGGGATCCGCGGGGCGGCGAGCGTGTCGTCGGAAGGAGCTGTGGCGGCCCAGTCGCTCTCGCTGTCGCCGGCGGTGCCGGTGCGGTAGCGGGGGACGGTGAGGGACCAGTCGAGATTGCCCCGAATATACTGTGCCAACTGGTCGAGGTAGTACCGGGTGAGGGGCCGCGCGGCGTGCTGCCCTCTCAGGGCCAGAAACAGGCACATGATGCGGTCGTGCAACCGCACGACCGCATCCATGCCGTCCTCGACCGTGCCGCCGGGCGGGGTGAGGAGATCGACGCAGTTGGTGCCGGTGGCCTGGGCGTCCAGCTCCCGGGCGTAGGAGTACAGGTCGTTGCCCAGCAGGACGAGCGTGTACGCCGCCTCCGTCGCCGCCCGCACAGCGGGCCGCTCGCTCTGGGCGCTCGGCAGCATCGTGCTTTCGGCGATTTCGATGAGCGCATGGTTCGCGCGCATCGCGCCGTCCCAGTTCCGCATCACCAGATGGTCCACGATCTCGGGAGGGCTCCCGCCCGCGCCGTGTTGGGCAACGCCGGCCGCCGCCCCCAGCATCCAGCCGCGGTGTGCGTCCACCCAGCGCCGCGTCAAGGTGGCGGGAGCGAACTCCCGGACGCGGCGTGAGAGGTCGGCGAAGGCCGCCGAGAGAGGGCTGTCGTCCCAGCCCGGAGCTTCGGGATGGTCCATGCGGTGCAGCAGACGCATCATCAGCGGAATGAATTCCTCCGGCCGCCTGCTGGTAGGACCCATGTCGCAGTACAGGTCATCCAGGGCGAAGGCCGCGGCGACCCAGTCCGAAAAAATCTGCAAGCCGTGCCCGCCGGCGTGGGGCGCCGCGCGGCCTGCCGCCTCCCCCACCCGGTTCCCCGCCGTCTGCTCCCGCGCCGAGTCGTCCGCGTCGAATACCCCGAAAGACGCCAACCACTTGATGCTGCGCTCACCGGCCGCGGCGGCCTCAGGGTGCACGGCTGCCGGAATCGGGCAGTACACCTTCGGCACCCGCCCCTGCCTGCCTGTGGATGTCACCTGCTGCACCTCGCCGAACATGTCCCTCCGCCGCCCTTAGCAGGTACGCCCCGCACCGGAGTCGGCCACATCCACGTCAGAGGCAGCATCGCCGGCCCTCGGTGATCTCGGCTTCGAGACTAGGCGGCGGATACGACAGGCAAGGGGGCCGCACCGCATTCCGCTCGACCGAGTAGGTGCAGGCCGTACCAGCGCGCGCCCTGCGTGACACCGCTGCGCCTGCAGGCAATTCCTCGCGTCGGTGGAGCCCGCGCCTGTTCCGCTTCGACCCTTTAGCCGCCACCTACAGGGTGGGGGTACCGAGCCGATTGTGGCTCCAGGATTGGGTAGCGCACATGATCACGGCTTCCGGTTCCGTCGAGTCGCAGGGGTCGGATGGTGCTACTGCACGTGGGGCGACTGGCGAGCATGATTGTGCGGCCTGTGCCGGCAGTGTGGTGAGGCCGATGACGGTCATCGCGCCGAGGACGACGCCCGTGAGTTCCTTCATCGGCGGCGCCCTCGACAGCCGCCGGTTCGCCAGCAGAGTCGCCCGGCACGGCGACTCCGTGGCCCGCCCTCGCCGACGGATTCTCCGCGATCGTGAGGATCGGCGAGCTTCGTGCGGCGGTGACGGAACCGCGGGAAAACTCATGTCTGAACCTACGGGGTGACGTGACTGGCAGCTGAGCCGGCAGTGCTGCAGACGGCGCCTGCGGACCCAGGCCGTAGCGGCGGTGACGGCCATGGGGATGAGCGCGTTCGGTTTCCCACGAGCTACTGCGGAAGAGTGCCTGGTCGGCGAGGGGCCTGGCCTGGTCCACCTGGGGGTGTTACTGAGAGATGTCGGTGAGACCGGCCCGGGCCGGTAGATCGGGGTAGTGCTGCAGGGGCCAGTGATAGTTGGTGAAGGTCGTCCAAGTGTCGTCACGGGCGCGCAGATGCACTGGGACAGGTTCACCGCGCTGATGCCGGACGTCAGTCTCGCCGGTGCGAATGAAGGTGCAGGTCAGCCCGTAATGAGCGGGGTCGGTGTTCAGCAGAGCGATCCGGGCGCCGGGACGCAGCGCATGCTGGAAGGCTCTGCGCGCGACGCGGACGCCACCGGTAAGCATGGTTCCCCGGCGCTCTCGTGCGGGGTGACGGCCGCCCGTGCTCTGGAATTGCCCATGACAGAGGCCGTGTCAGGGGCTTCTCCAGCTTCTGTGAGCCTGCGAGCCTCTTGTTGGGGTTGGCATACCTGCCGGGAGGGGGAGCATGACGTCAGTGCGTGATCCGGTTGCGCAGGGCGCCGAGCCGCCGGTGAATGGATCACCTTCCGTGACGGAGCGCGGAACGGCGAATTCGGCTGATTATTCCCCCGTGGTGGTGTACCAGGCGGTGTAGGAGTGCGGGTTTCCAAGCTCTGTCCCTCGTGCGTTGCGATGCATCCCTACGGGAACTGGAGATTTGCGTTGGCCGGTGTGGTCAACGGGGGGCCGGGGGCTCCGTCACTGTTGCTGTCAAGGCTGCGGAAGGGCCGTGGTCGCCGATGGTGACCGCGCCGTCGGTGTAGTGACCGGGGGCCGCCTGGGGGAGGGCGCGCAGGGCCAGGCTGCACACCAGGTCGCCTCGGTCGCCGCGGACGGTGTTCATGTGCGGGTTGCTCTCGACAGTGAGCATCCGGCCATCGTCGTCCATGTGGTGGGCGGCGCGGGCGGGTTGCCCGCCCCCTGCGGCGTCGGGGCGCCGGAAGCACGGTGGGCCGGAGAAGACGAAGCCGGTGGGGGCGATGAATCGCTGGGCGACACGCCCCGGTACGACGGGTTGGCCGACCGGTGTGGTGTACCGCATGTTGATGACGGCTTCGTCACCCGGTGCCGCCTGCGGGACGTTCTCCTGGAGAACGGTGATTCCGCGCTCATCCGTGACGGGGAGCGGGGCTGCGACGACCACCGCGACGGTACGCACCACGCGCCGGTTGACCGAGTGGGTCGTCGATTCGACGGCAACGGTGGCCTCATGGCGGCCGAGAGCGGCTGTTTCGGTCACCCTGATCTCGAAGCTGTGCTGAACCGTGTGGTTTGTGGCGTCGGCATTTGCCCTGGCGATGAGGTGCTGGACGGTGATGGTGCTGTCCCCCGCCGGCGTGGTGAGCCCGTCGGGAAGGGAAAGTTCCACGGTGACCTCTGTGTTTCCCGGTGAAGGCAGTGGCCGGGCACTGATCCGAACAGTGAGGAGGAACGTCCGGTCGCGCTGCACGGTGGTGGGAGCGTACGTCTCGACGAGCAGGTGCTCAGCGGCCGAGTTGTCCGCTGGGTGGTCCTGAGATGGTCCCGGCCGGGCGCTGATCCGGCGTACGCGGTTGCTGTCCGACTCGGCGATGATCAGGGAGCCGTTCCGGCCGACGACCAGGGCACGGGGAAGATACAGGTCTGCGCCCAGGGCCGGGCCGCCTTCCTCCTCGTGGCCGGGAACTCCGCCCGCCACCGTGGTGATGAGGCCGTCCGGGGTGATGAGCCGGACACACTGGTTCAGGGAGTCGGCCACATACACGTTCCCGGCGTCGTCCAGGTCCACACCGCGCGGCTGTTCCAGGCGGGACGCCACGGCAGGGCGTCCGTCCGGGTCGTGCCCAGGATGCCCTGTACCCGCCACCGTGCTGATCAGCCCGGCCGGTGTCACCCTGCGCACCCGGTGGGTCCAGCAGTCGGCGATGTAGAGGTTGCCGTTCACGTCGGTCGCCACATCAATGGGGTTCCGCAGGGCGCTGTCCGGGCCGGGCACACCGTCGGGCCCGAAGCCGGGCTCCCCGGTGCCCGCCACGGTTGTGATGAGGCCGTCCGGAGTGATGCGCCGGACGCGGTGGCCCTTCCACTCCGCGACGTACAGGTTGCCCACGTGGTCCAGTGCCAGCCCCCGGGGCTCGTTGAACGCGGCAGCAGCCGCCGGCCCACCGTCACCACCGTGCCCGGGTTCGCCGGTGCCCGCAATGGTGGTGATGACGCCGTCCGGGGAGATCCTGCGCACGCGGTGGTTCCAGTAGTCGGCGACGAACACTGCGCCGTGGGAATCGACGGCGAGGCCGCCGGGTTCGGCGAGGAGCGCCGCGGTGGCCGGGCCGCCGTCACCGGCGAAGCCCCGTTCGCCGGTGCCTGCCACGGTTGTGATGAGGCCGTCCGGAGTGATGCGCCGGACGCGGTGGCCCTTCCACTCCGCGACGTACAGGTTGCCCGCGTTGTCCAACGCCAAGGCGCGGGGCTGGTGGAGCGCCGCATGTACGGCGGGACCGCCGTCGCCCGCTGACGCCGGCCGGCCGGTGCCGGCGAGGGTGCTGATGACGCGTCCCGCTTCGGGAGTCAGGTCCGCGGCAGAACCGTTGGAGGCCAACATGGTGCCGTCTCCTTCCGCGCTACGGAGGGGCCGCCCGGCGGCGGGCACCGGCCGGAAGCCGACCGTGTCTTCACGGTACGCCGGATACAACGGTCGGCCGCCCGTCGCATGCAGTGGACCATCCCTTCCGGACACGCCGCGGTGATCCTGCGTACCCGTCGCAGACGGGGTGACACACCGGCCATGTGCCGGCGAGCGTCTCCAGGGAGTGCGGACTCGGTGCCGGTGCCGGTGTGAACCGGAAACTGTCCAACTCCCTTGTTCCGCGATCGCCTTGCCCGAGAGTTCTTGCCTCTTACTTGCGATGGGTGGCGCTCGGACTGCTGGAGTGCAGGTCCGCATACGAGTATTCGCGCGCTCGATACGTGCGGAACCGTTCCGCGGCTGCGAAGCGGCAGCGAGGGCAGTCAGACGGTCACACAATAATTGCCTTGCCCTGCCTTGCCCTGCCTTCCCGCGAGGACGTGATGCCTGTAATGGCGTTTTTGCTAGGGTTGTCCGCACGTACATTCTCCGCACACCCGAGGCCTGCTTGTGCATCATCGAAGGATATGATCAACCGCCATGCTCATCGATGCTCACGGCTGGCAGTCCGATCGAGCGCGAGCTGACGCCCCCTCGATATATCCGGCTACGGGGCAAATGTGTTTCCTTCGCGTTCCGCTTCTTTCCCTTCGCGCGTCCCCGGCAATTCCAGCCGATCGTCTGCCTGCGGTGCTCAGGAAATTCTTTCGGGGCGCCGCCCGGGCCACGCACGGGAACCTTCATGAAAACTCTTCAGGTGGTCCGCGGCTTCCCGCCGGCGGTCCAGCTTCTGCTCATCAACCAATTCGGCGTGGACGTCGGCTTCTACCTCCTCATTCCCTTCTTGGCGGCCTACCTCGGACACGACCTGGGCATGTCGGCGGCGCTGGTCGGGCTGGTACTGGGGTTGCGCAATCTCAGCCAGCAGGGTCTGTTCATCCTGGGCGGTTCGGCGGCCGACCGGCTCGGACCCCGCACGGTGATCATCGCCGGGTGTGGACTGCGGACGGTCGGCTTCGGCCTGTTCGCCATCGGGAGTTCGTTCCCCGTCGTGCTCGTCGCCGCCGGGCTCAGCGGACTCGCGGGGGCACTCTTCTACCCGGCCGTACGTACCTATCTCGCGCGCGCATCGGACGGCGGTGCGGCCGAGTCCTTCGCATTGCTGAACGTCTTCGCCACCAGCGGCTCGCTGGTGGGGCTGCTGCTGGGCGGCCTCCTGGTCCTGGTGGACTTCCGCTGCTGCGCGCTGGTGGCGGCTGCGGTGTTCGCGCTGCTGACCGTGGCCCAGTTGTTCGCGCTTCCGGCGTACCGGGCGACGGAGCGGCAAGGCTCGGTGCGCGCGGACTGGCGGGAGGTGTTCGGCAACCGCAGGTTCCTCGTCTTCGCGATCGCCGCGGCGGGCATGGCCACCCTGGAGAACCAGCTCTACCTGCTGCTGCCCGAAGGTGCGCGCAGGGCCTCCGGGCGCGAGGAGTCGGTCAGCGTGCTGCTGGTCGTGGGAGCGCTGATCAACATGGGGCTTCAGCTGCGGGTCACCCGGGCCGTGGAACGGCGTGGCGGCGGCACTCGATGGGTGGGTCTCGGACTGACGCTCATGGCGTGCGGGTTCGTGCCGCCCATGTTCGTCCGTGGCCAGGTACCGCCGGCCGGTCCGGTGGAAGCGGCCCTGCACACGCTCCCGGTCCTGGCCGGGGCGCTGCTCCTCTACTGCGGGGTCATGATCGCCCAGCCACCTGTCATAGGCCTGATTCCCAGGTTCGGCCGGGAGGGGCTCACGGGAACGTACTTCGGGGTGTTCTCCATGTTTTCCGGCTTGGCGGCGGCGGCCGGGAACGCGCTGGTGGGCTGGGCGATGGACACCGGATGGCGGACCGGTCACGAGGCGCTTCCCTGGGGCTGCTGCGTGTTCTTCGGGGTGGCATCTGCCGTGGCGGTTGCCTGGTTGTACCGCACTGGCGCGCTGCCCGGCCCGACGGCCCTTGATGAGACGGGCAGTTGCCCAGGTGCGGGCCGGGTGCCCCGGCCCGCTCACGCCTTCGATGAGGAGGCGAACCGGCCGCACTGAGCGTGTCGAAGCCGTACGAGGCGGTGTCCGGCACCGCGTCTCCGTCGAGGGACGGGGCGCCAGGACCTCCGGCGCCCCTCTCACCGCTACTCGAAGAATTCGTTACCTGCCACGCGTAACCACGCGCTACGCCCTGCGAATGCTCAGGAGATGATTGTCGGACACGCGGTGTCCAGTCATGTACACAGCGCTCAATCGGCAACTTACGTGACCTGAGTAAAATCCTGAGCGCAATTCCCGTGAGCATCCGGCGTGCAGGCGGAACGTGGCGCGTTTGCTGCCTTGGCAGTGCGCTCTTCACTCTCTAACTTTGAGACGTCTAATTGTCGAGGTCGGCGCAGTGATCGTGACTGGCCTACGGCGTAAGGGGGGCAGGCGGCGAGGAGGCGCTTTGCCGAGTCTTTCGGACGGCCGTAGCGAACTGCTCTCGGGTGGAACTCCACGGTCATCGGCCACTCCGGTTGTTTCCCTCGATATATCTGTTGACGACATACCGCGTACGCTGTGGTTGAAGTTGGAATCTGCAAACGCCTTCGGCTCCGTCAAGGGGCGAACGGCTGTAGCGCTGTGGCAGGACGTCGTCGACCGTGTCGATCCTGCGATCGGCATCATCGAATCGACGTCCGGCAATCTCGGCCTCGCGCTGGCGGCAGTCGCCGCTTCGCATCAGGTTCCGTTCACGGCCGTCGTGGACCCCAAGACCAGCGGGCATGTCATCGAAGGCATCCGAGCCCTCGGCGGCACCGTGGTCATGGTCGACCGACCGGATGGCGCGGGAGGATATCTGCTCAGCAGGCTGGACTACATTCGGCAGCGCTTGCGCGCCGAGCCGTTCCTGGTGTGGCCCAACCAGTACACGAACCCGGCGAACCCGCGGGCCCACTCCACCGGCACCGCCCCCGAACTGCGGGCGCAGATCCCCGAGGGCCGGACGACCGTGCTGGTGGCGGTCTCGACCGGCGGAACGCTGGCCGGCTTCCGTGACTTCGTCACCGCGTCCGTGCCCGACTGGGAGCTGGTGGGAGTCGACATGACGGGATCGGTCGCTCTCGGCGGCCCGCACGGACGGCGGGTGCTTTCCGGAATCGGTGCCAGCCGTCCGTCATCGTTCCTGCCGGGCGGATTCCGTCCCGCGGTGCGCATCACACCGCAGGAGGCCGTGAGCGTATGCCTGTGGCTTCAGGAGACCGCAGGGCTGGGCGTCGGCGCGAGTTCCGGGGCGGTGATCGCGGCGGCATTGCAGCTGTTTCGCGCCACGGCCCGGCGTACCAGGGCCGCCTGTCTTTGCGCGGACGGCGCCGACCGGTACCTCGGCACCGTGTACTCGCGGCACTGGCGGCAGCAGCAGCGGCTCACCACAACGGGAATTACTGACAGGGTGAAGGTCCTGGCGGTGGACCGTTCCTCGTACGGTGCCGCGCAGGGTAGTGCGGGCGCCGTGGATGCGGATCCATCGGCGGGCGGACGGCGGAGTGCCGGCGCTCCGTCCGCCGGAGCGTGCGCGTCGGATACCCGGGCTGTGCCGGAATCAGCCGTCCTCACGTATTCCGACCCTGGCCTTGATCCAGGCCCCGACCGGTGATCCCGACGTGTCCCCGGTCGTGTGGGAAACACCGGGGTACCGCAAGGGGCGCACGTCAACCGGTGGGCCGGGCGCAGCCGGTGCGGCCGCACCGTGGCCGGGCGCTGCTCGGTGGGGAGCCGTGCGCCCGGCGGTTTTCCCGGCTCCGGATGTCTTTCCGGCTTCCGGGCACGCCGGTCGTGGCTGCGTGCCGCGAAGGGTTCGGCTCAGCGGTCGCGCCGGCGGGCGTCCTGTGGCACTGGCGTAAAGTTCCGGCTGGCCAGGTAGCCGGGGCGGGGTTTCGGCGCGGCGTAGGGCCGGCCCAGTGGGTTGTCCACGCTGTTGTAGACGATGAAGAGATTGGTCCGCGGGAACGGTGAAACGTTACCGCTCGAACTGTGCAGGCAGTTGCAGTCGAACATGACGGCTGAGCCGGGTGCTCCGGTGAAGGACTCGATGCCGTTCCGCTCTGCCAGGTCCGTCACCGCCGCCCGGTCCGCCGGGCCGGCCGGCAGGTTCTTCCCCAGGAGCGAGAGCTTGTGGTAGTCGACCGGAGTCTCGCCCACGGAAGGGACGAACGTGCGGTGCGATCCAGGAATGATCATGAGCGGTCCGTTGACCGGAAGGTTCGCGCTCAGGGCGACCGAGAAGCTGAGGGCACGCGGCACGGGCATCCCGTCCTCGGAATGCCAGGTCTCGAAGTCCGAATGCCAGCCGAACTTCGAGCCGTCGAAGGCCGCTTTGTAGTTGACCCTGGTCTGGTGGACGTACACGTCCGAGCCGAGCACCTGCCGTGCCTTGTCGGCCAGCGCCCCGGAATGGACGATCCGGGCGAACACCTCGCTGAGCTCGTGGACTTCGAAGACCGAGCGGATCTCCGCGGAGTCCGGCTCGGGCGCCAAGCGTTCACTTCCCCGCAGGTCGCTGTCCTGGCCGATGCGCCGGAGCTCTTCCCGGCACCTCGCCACGTCCTCGGGCGCGAGCAGCGCGCCGAAGGCGAGGAAACCGTCACGCCGATAGGCCGCCACTTCGTCGGTGCTCAGCGGACCATCCGCCCCCTCGCCCCACACCACGGGGTGGCGGCGGTCGAAGGGCAGCGATGCGGTGACGTAGCGCGTGGGGTACGGATCATTTGCGGAACGGGCTGCGGAGGCCATCGCCTCTTCCCTCTTTTCTCGCAGGCGTCAGGACAGCTGTGGCCGCAGCGCCTGCGTCGCATTGGATTCCGCTGCTTAGTTTCCCGGAGGAGCACAGGGAAAAACATGGGCGGTGCGTAGGGATTTCATCTTCGGAGGTCGAACACAGCATGCGTCTCAAAAGGCAGCGCATTTCGGCATGCCGTGTCAATGGAGCCCGTGTGTGACCGTCGGAGGCGGGCAGCTGCATTCTCTCAGCGGCGCCGCAGGAGACCCTTCTCCCGCCGGATGGGGGCGGTGGCGGTGCGCCCATTCAGGCTGGCGAGCCGGCGGGCTGCGGTGGACAGCAGGAGACACATGCCGATGTAACAGGGGCCGACCACCAGCAGTACGGGAATATATGGGTATCCCGTGGGCGTCGCCGTATTCTGGGCCAACAGCTTTCCCGCGTAGAGAAGTTCCTCATAGGTGATGATGAAACCCAACGAGGTGTCCTTCAACGTGACGACGATCTGGCTCATGATGCTCGGCAGCATGGAACGTACTGCTTGCGGAATGACGACCGCTCGCATCAGCTGGCCCTTGCGCATGCCCAAGGCGACGGCCGCTTCGCGTTGTCCTCGCGGTACGGCCAGGGCACCGGCGCGCAGAATCTCCGCCTGCGCGGCGCCGTTGTACAGGGCGATGCCGATCACCAGGGCCCACAGCGTCGGGGAAGCGAAGGTGGCCGCCAGCCAGGAGCCCGGACCGCCGAGGTGGTCACGGAGAGAACCGCCGATCGCGGTGACGGACGAGCGCAGCCACGCGGTGTTGTACAGAGCGAAGATCATGATGAGGAGCGGCATGGCCCGGAAGAACTCCACGAGCACGGTGGCCGGAACGCTCACCAGGCGGTGTACGGAGAGGCGGGTGGTGGCGAACAGAATTCCCAGAACGAGGGAGAACGCGACACCGAGAAGGAAGGCCTTCACAGTGTCCAGGATCCCGGCGAGAATGCGCCGCTGGACGCCCTCGTACGAGAACATCTGCCACATTGCCGCGGTGAATTGTCCGGCGTCGAGCAAGCGGAGGAACACGTAGGTGAGCAGCGCGGCGACACCTCCGACAACAACGACGCTGTAAATGGCGTGGCGGCGGCGTGCCCGTGGCCCGCGGGTGTCGAACAGGACGGAGGTCACCGGACCACCGACAGCCGGTGTTCAAGCAGCCGGAACACACCGCTGATGCAGGATATGAGTAGCAGGTAGGCCGCGGATATCCAGGCGAAGACGGTCAGGATGGCGTAGCCGTTCTCGACCAACGTCTTCTCCGTGCTGAACAGTTCGTAGACGCTGAATCCGCCGGCCAGTGCGGAGTTCTTGGTCAGCGTAATGAGCAGGCTGCCGACCGGTGGCACCACGGCCCGGCCCGCCTGAGGCAGGACTATGAGGAATACGGTCTGCGGAAAGGACATGCCCAGGCTGCGGGCGGCTTCGGCCTGTCCCGTCTCGACCGTGTTGACGCCGGATCTGAGTGCCTCGCAGACGAACGCGGAGGTGTAGCAGCCCAGGGTCAGCACTGCCAGGCAGAAGTAACTGAGCCGGGAGAGACCCAGCATGGGCAGGCCGAGGGTCACCGCGAAGAACAACAGGGTGAGCGGGGTGTTGCACAGCACGGTGACGGCTGCCGTGCCCAGCGCGCGCAGGGGCGGCACCGGGCTGACCCGGCAGACCGCGAGGAGAGTCCCCACCGTCAGGGCGAGCAGGGCGCTCAGGCCGGTCAGGGTCACGGTTCCCACGAAGCCCCGGAGGAACAGATCGGTGTTGTCCAGCAGCACGTGCACGTGTGCCTCCGGGATCCACGGCCGGCGGCGGTTCCGGCAGTTACGGGAAGGAGATCGGTCGATGGTGGGGGAGTGATGTCGTTGGTGGGGTAGCGGTGTCGTTCGGCGAGCAGAGGAAGGGCTCTTGCCTCGGCCTTCGAACTCCCCGGCACATGGTTCGGCCGGTCAGTAGCGTTGGATCCGCGGTGGGTGGGGGACCGGTCCGGTTCCTGACCGACCGAGTGTGTCTTCGTAGGCGCGTCGCCAGTCGCCGTTGGCCATGTGGTGTTCCAGGGCGTCGTCGATGGCGCTGCGCAGTACCTTGTCGTTCTTCGCCAGGCCCACGCCGTAGGGCTCCGTGGAGAAAGGGCGGCCGATGACCCTCAACCGCCCGCCGTTCTGTGCCGCGTATCCCTTGAGGATGGTGTCGTCGGAGGTCACGGCATCGGTCTCGCCAATGATCAGATCTTGTACGCACTGGGCGTAGCTGTCGTGGGAGATGACCTTGGCGCCGAAGCGGGGCTCTTGGATGCGCTGGTAAGGCGTGGAGCCGGTGACGCTGCAGACGGTCTTCCCCTTCAGGCCGGCGGGGCCGTTGATGTCGCGGTTCTCCTTCTTGACGAGGAGGTCCTGGCCCGCGATGTAGTAGGGGCCTGCGAAGGAGACCTGCTTCTTGCGCTCGTCGTTGATGGTGTACGCGGCGACGTAGAAATCGACGTCCCCCTGGGCGATGGCGGTCTCCCGGCCTTGGGGAGGGACGGTTTTCCAGGTGATCCGCCCGGCTGAGTATCCGAGGTCCGCCGCGATCATTCTGGCTATCTCCACGTCGAAGCCGACGCGTTGACCGGTCACCGGATCCTCGAAACCGAGGAAGGGGTGGTCGGACTTGACCCCGATGACGATTCTGCCTCTGGCTGCGGCACGGGCCAGGGAGAGGGAGCCGGTGTCGCGTGCGTGATGGCTGACCGGGTACGTGAGGCGCTGCCGGTCACCGCTCAGTAATGCCGTGACGCTGCCCGGCGGCGAGCCCTCCCGGCCGCATGCCACAAGTGCTGTGGGGACGAGCAGTGCGACGGTCACTGTGACGGTCGTCCTCAGTCTCAACTCGACTCCTCCGTGGGGCCGCCGCCACCGGCCGGCCGGGCCGCCTCGGTCTGCGGATGAAGGGCGTACATGACACCGCACTGCGCCTCTTGCACCGGCCGCGCGCTCTTCGACATCGAGGAAGTACGCGGAGCAGTGACCGCGATCCACCGATCGGATGGTCACATGCTCCAGCGTATTCCTGGGTTTTCGGTGAGCGCTTCCCGCGCCGGGCAACCACCTCTTCAGGTGATCGGGGTATTCCGGTTGACTTCATCTGGTGCGCCTGAGTGTTTCCGCGCAGCCGTGACGATGCGATGGCGCCCGTTCACTTGGTCTTGGTCTCATTGCCGTGTTGGTCGCACGGAAGGTCGGCGGCTCCATGTGCGTCGCGATATTCCTGAGTGGTCTCGTGTTCGACGTTCGCCATCGCCGTCGCTGGGATGGCCACTGTGCCGGCGAAGGGACGCTCGACGTCGTGAATGATGACCAGGGCAGTGGTCAGCAGGGCCGTGACCACGGTGATGGCGGTCAGGTGGGCCTTGTTGTTCTGGCGCGGCGTGGCGAGCCCCATGGCGGCCACGCTCACGGCGAGGCTGGCCAGCATGAACGCGAGGACGGTGTCCGGGATGGTGGGGGCGGACTCGGCCAGCCGGGTCTGCCGCGCTTCGGACCGGTTCTTGTTGGCGTTGGCCAGCAGACTGAACGAGGGGTGGCCGTCGCTGAGGTCTTTGAACGCCACGCGCATATCGGTGCTCCAGGCGTTGGGGGCCGTGGAGCCGTGTCCGGCATCCATGGCCGGCCACTCCTGGTGGCGCACGGCCCTCGCGTAGCAGACGACATCCGCGCGCAGACGCTGGCGCAGTGGGGCGGGCGTGTACTCGGCGACCTCGGCCAGGTTCTCCAGGGCGTTCGCCTCGGTCCGCACTGCTTCCTTGGCCTTGCCGTGGGAGGTGGATGCCATGGCGAGGGTGAAGGCGACGAGGAGGACGGTCAGGGTCTGGAGCGGGCCGACCAGGTCGCGGACGCGCAAGGATTCTTCGTTCTGAATCCCCAGACGCGGACGCAGGAACCGGTTGAGGGCGATGCCGACGCACAACGCGAGCACGGCCACGACGATGAAGATCAACATGATCGTGCTCTCCGCCGTCTTCCGCCGGTCGCGGTACCCTCGGCGGCCCCTGCGTTCAGGCGCCGTGTGCGTACCGGGCCGGGGTGCCCCACCGCCATGGTGAGTACGTCACGTGCGGGGTAGGCCATCTTGGTCTCACTTCCTCGGATCAGTACGGACCCTCTGTGGGCCGGTACCACGATCGTCCGGTTCCCCGGTGCATGGCGCTCGGTGGCTGCTCCGTCGGCGCGCGAGGGTCACCCCTGCGAGTGCTGCCTCGGCGGCCATACCGGTGAGCAGATGTCCCGAGCGGCCGGGCTCGGCCCACGCCGTGCCGATCCTGGGCTGCAGTCCGAGGCGATAGGGGGACGGATACGGGGCGCGCCGTGCGCGCCCGGCCACGTCACCTTCCGGGTGCTTCGGCGGGAAGCGCCGACGGCTGCCTCACATGCTCGGCGACCTGCGCGTGAGTCGCGTACCAGATGTCGTGATGCCCGGCAATGTGGTCGAGCAGCTCGTCGAGGACGACCATGCGTGACCGGTGACCGATGACGTGCGGATGCATGGTGAGCTCGAACAGCCCGCCCTCGGCGTACGCGGCATCGAATTCGTCCCGCCACAGCCCCAGAACCTGACGCGGCACGGTGTAAGGGCGCACCGCGGTGTACCGGTCCATGTTGAAGTAGACCGCGTCGTCGCGAATCCACTCCGGAGGAATCTCCACCAGCCCCGTCGGCTCGCCGTAGGAGAGGATTTCGTAGGGATCGTCATCGGCCATCAGGGACGAGTCGTAGGACAGGCCGAGGTCACGGGAGATGCCGAGTGTGTGCTCGCTGAAGTCCCAGGACGGCGTGCGGATGCCGACCGGCCGCTGACCGGTGATCTGTTCGAGGGTGTCGGCACACCGGAAAGCGAGGTCCCGCTCGTCCTCGTAGGCGAGTTCCATGTTGCGTTCGTGAATCCAGCCGTGGATGGCCACCTCGTGGCCACGCTCGGTGTAACCGCGGGCTTCGTCCGGGCGCAGCAGGGCGCAGACGGCCGGCATGAAGAACGTGGCCGGGAGGGAGCGCCGTTCCAGAAGGCGGAGGATGCGGGGGACACCCACCCGTGCGCCGTATTCGCCCTGTGCGAGCTTGCCCGGCAGCACCTGCCCGTCCCGCAGCGGAATCGTCTCGTGATCCGGGTCGAAGGAGAGCGCCACCGCGGCCTTGGCTCCGCCGGGCCATCGGGACGGCTTGAGGCTGCGTCCGGCGCGGACCCGTTCGACATGTCTGCGCCACTCGGCTTCTTCCCATGCCCAAGCGGGCTGCGCCGTTGCTTCCGTGCGGGTACCGGGCACGGTCATGGTCGGTCCTCACTCCCGTCCTGGGGTCCGTGAGATGCGCCAGTGAGGAGCATGTCAGCGCGCCAGATGGGTGTCAAAAGCGCAAATGCGCCATGTTGTGTGCGGAAATTGTCCGAAAATCGCCAACTGTTGCCCAGTAAGCTGTTGGCAACCGGAACGGTCTCTACCGCGGTTTCCGCTCTCCCCTGACGTGGGTTCCGATGGCCGGACGGTTCATCCATGCCCCTCCGACGACCCGACGGTCCAGCCGCGCCCGGGATGGAGAGCACCGCATGACGATCTTTGGCAGTACGGGGGCAGAAGACGCATCCACCGCCGCCACGGACAGCGGCAGACCGGCCGGCCCGCAGTCCCGACAGCAGGAACAGCGCGGCGCCACGCTCCTCGAAGAAGCCCGCAGCCTGGTACCTGACGCGGTCGGTCTGCGCCGGTCCCTGCACGCCTGGCCGGAGGTCGGGCTGCACCTACCGCGGACGCAGCAGCGTCTCCTGAGCGCTCTGGACGGCCTCGGACTGGACGTGCGTACCGGCCAACGGCTCTCCTCGGTGACCGCGACGCTCGACGGGGCGAAAGAGGGGCCCACTCTTCTGCTGCGCGCGGACATGGACGCGTTGCCCGTACGGGAGGCCACCGGCCTGGACTTCGCGTCGCGGGTGCCCGACGCGATGCACGCCTGCGGACACGACGCGCACACCGCCATGCTGGCGGGCGCAGCACAACTGCTGAGTCGGCACCGGGAAGAGCTGGCCGGACGGATCATCTTCATGTTCCAGCCCGGCGAAGAAGGCCGCCACGGAGCCCGCCACATGATCGAGGAAGGGGTCCTCACGGCCGGTGGGCGGGCGGCGGACGCCGCCTTCGCGCTGCACCTCATGCCCGGCCTGCCGAGCGGTACGGTCCGACTGCGGCCCGGCCCGCAGATGGCCGCCTCCGACAAACTGCGCATCGTCGTACGCGGACGTGGCGGCCACGCCTCCGCCCCGCACACCGCTGCCGACCCCATCCCCGTCGCCTGCGAGATCGTGCTTGCTCTGCATACCGCGGTCACCCGGAGGATCGCCGCCGACGACCCGGCGGTCCTCACCGTCAGTACCCTGTCCGCCGGCTCGCTCCCCGGCATCATTCCGGAGACGGTCGACATCACGGGAACCATTCGCACCGTGTCGCAGGCCGCCAGGGAACGCCTGCACGGCGCGGTCGCCCAGGTCGCCGAAGGTGTGGCCGCGGCGCACGGTACCGCGGCGGAGGTCACCGTCGAGCCGGGCTACCCGGTGACCGTCAACGACTCCGTGTTCGCCGGCTTCGTCCTGCGGGTGGCGGCGGACGTCCTGGGAGCAGATCGCGTCGAGGCGATGCCCGCCCCTGCCATGACCGCGGAGGATTTCTCCTATGTCCTGGCCGCCGTGCCCGGTGCGCTCGCGTTCCTCGGCGCGTGCCCGCCCGGTCTGACCCCCGACCAGGCCCCCGAACTGCATTCCAGCCGTCTCGTCATCGACGAGGACGCCCTCGCGTCGGGTATCGCCTGCCACGCCGCCGTGGCCCTGCGCTACCTGTCCGCCTCCGGTCAGGACACCGCCTCATGAGTGCTCTGGACATCCGCCCCGCCCGCCCCGACGAACTGGACACCGTGGAAGGGCTTTGGGTCGAGGCCAGCCGCTGGCTGGCCTCCAAAGGCAGCGACCAGTGGCAGTACCCGCCACGGCGCCGGCGCATGGCCGAGGCCATCCGGGCACGCGAATGCCACCTCGCCTATCGGGACGGACAGCTGGTCGGTACCGTCACGGTCCAGCAGAAGGGCGACCCCGAATGGTGGGCCGATGACGATCCGGCGTCCGCACTGTACGTTCACGACCTGGCGGTGAGCAGAGCCGCAGCCGGGCAGGCGATCGGCGCCGGGCTGCTGGACTGGGCGGGCGAGCTGGCCGCCGGGGAGGGGAAAACCTGGCTCAGGCTGGAGGCGTGGAAGACCAACCACCTGCTGCACCACTACTACTTGGCTCAGGGCTTCCAGCTGCTGCGCATCGTGGACCTGCCGCACCGCCACTCCGGGGCCCTGTTCCAACGACGTACCGAGCCCCGCACCGTACCGGCTCCCGGAGACAGTGGTACGGCGGGGTGACCTGCCGTGGCTGGACACCACGGCCTTTTCCGGCGGTGTCAGACGTCCGCGCCGAGCGGGCGCACGTACCGGTCCAGGACCGCCAGGGCCTTCGTCATCCCCGGTAATTCCGGCGCCGCCCAGGCTGCCGAGCACGCGGCCCACAGTGCGTCGTACGGGTCACCGTCCCCCTCCACCAACAACTCGCGGTCCCGGACCGAGGCCCGCCAGCCACCGCACGAGGACCCGTCCGGGTGCCGTGCCACGGCGCGGGCCGGCGCCAGCAGACCACGCAGGTCCGCTGCCAGGTGAGTGGGGCGTCGATGTGCGGGGGCCATCAGGAGTTCCTGCCACGTTGTGGCGCCTGTGAGTACCAGGAGACTGTCGTAACCGGCGCAATGCGCACCTTGGACATCGGTGTCCAGTCGGTCGCCGATCATCAGCGGGTGCCGGGCGCCGGTACGCGTCGCACCGTCGTGCAGCAGCGCGGCGGAAGGTTTGCCGGCCACGGTGGGCACCAGGCCGGTGGCAGCCTCGACCACGCCGATGAGGGCGCCGTTTCCCGGTGCGGTCCCGCGCGCGGTGGGTGCGTCGCGGTCGGCGTTGGTGGCGATCCAGGGCACTCCGCGGCCGACGGCATAACCGGCCTCGGCCAGGTCCCGCCAGCTCAACGACGGCGCGAAGCCCTGCACGACACAGCAGGGCCCGTCATCGGCGGACCGGACCGGCACCAGGCCACGTGCGCGCACCGCGGACAGTAGTCCCTCGCCGCCGATGACGAGCGCGCGAGCGCCCGGTCCGCAGCGCTCGGCGGCGAGGCGCGCGGCGGCCTGCGCCGAGGTCACCACGTCCTCCTCGGCCGCCGGCACGCCCAGCTCGCGCAGGTGCTCGGCCACCGTGCGAGGCGTACGGAAGGAATTGTTGGTGACGTAGGCCAGGCGCATGCCCGCTTCGCCGGCCCGGACCAATGATTCCGTGGCGTGCTCGACGGCACGGGGCCCGACGTAGACCACACCGTCGAGATCGAGCAGAGCGGCATCGTAGAGCCCGGCGAGTGACGTCACGCCGCCGCTCCGGAACCGCCATCGGAGCCGATGAGGCGGGCCAGCTCCCGCGTGGTGTAACCCCGCTCGAAGTGGCGCGGGTCGGACAGCATCAGGGAAACGAGCCGCAGGAGCAGGTGGGCGTACTCTTCCACCGGCCCCTCCCAAAGGGTGACGTCCAGCATCCACGGAGCGATGCCGGCCGGCAGGTCCGCCTTCCCCTCCTGTATCAGCGACTTGGACAGCTTGGCCCCCGACTCCGACAGGATGACCGGGGTGAAAACGCGCGGCGGCGGAGTCGCTCCCGCGTAACACCAGAACGCCTCGTCCAGGAGCCGGCAGCCGGCGGCCCAGTCCGCTCCCTTGACGATGACGGGAAGGGCGTCGTCGCGCGCGGCAGCGCGCTCTTTGACCAGGTTGCGATGGAGGGTCGTCGAACCGATGTACACCTGCGATTCCGGCGTGACGTCCACGGCGTACGTGCCGTGGTCAAGACATACGGCACGCGCTCGCGCCTGCCGCGTACCCGCCTCCAGCAACTCCGTACCTTCGCCGTGCTTCTGCGACCAGCCACACTCAGGGCAGGGGAAGCTCAAGGGCAACCGCCCGGAGGAGGGCGCCAGCACCCAGCGCAGCTCGTCCCTCAGGACGAGCGACCGCAGGAACTCCTCCCGGAAGACGGAACCCGACTGTTGTGCCGTGTAAGTCTGCACCTCATAGGGGACCCCGGTGGCGGCGGACAACGAGTCGAACAGTCCGCCGTAGTAGCGCCGTGTCAGCTCGCCGATCGCTTCCGGTCCGAGGGCGTGATGGTAGCTCCTCTCGTAGAGCGTGCCGGTACGCGCGCAGGTGCGTGTGTCACAGGCGGTGTTGTCCAGGGCGCCGAAACGCAGCACTGTCTCGACGCCGAACCGGTCGCGGGCGGCCTCGGCCAGTAAGAAGGCGGCGGTCTGCATCACGTTGGTGCCCACGTGGGGCGCACCGTTGATCTGCACGCCTGCATGGAGGGCAAGACGGTCGCGCCTGTCGGCACGCAATCGGGGGCGGATGAAGTCGGCGCTGTGCGTTACGGCGGTGACGGTGACGCTGACGGGGGAGACCAGATCAGGCGGGACCGGGTCCGGACGGACTGCGTTCACAGGAGCGTCCTTCCTCTCTGCGAAGGGGACGGGCCGCGTCACCAGTGGTGACGGACGGCCGCATGGGGCAGATCCAGGACACGCAGCGGAACGGGCACGTGCGGCGCGCCCGGCTCGTCCAGGGATTCGAGATGAGACGTACGCGAGCGCGCCGCGGCGCGGAGCACGGCCATCAGCCCGTCTTCCGTCAGCCGCGCACCGCTCCCGCTCAGGCGCCCGGCGTCCCTCCCGTCCACTCCGTCCCGGTGACAGGCCAGTCCGACGACGAAGTAGGACGGCTCCCGTCCCTCGGCCCGCCAGAGCACCGCCTCGCCCTCGCCTTCCAGGTCCAGTACCTGCTCCATGTGCGCGAGCGTGAAAGCCCCCAGCGGAAGTGGGCACAGGGTCACGGACTCGATGCGGTACCCGGCCCTCGCCAGCATCCGAGCGGCCTTGCGAGGACTGGAGTAGCTGCCGATCGTGAACGCCAGGTCACTGCCGAGCGCATGGGCGTGCCCGATGATCGCCGGCGCCCACTTCAACCCGTCCTGGGCGCCGCTGATCGACCGGCGCAGCGCGGCGGCCCCCTCGGTGAGCGGCACGTAGGGCGGATTGCTCGCCACGATCAGGGGCCGGTGCAGCGGGGCCGGGGCGGTGGCCAGCAACTCCCGGCTCGACAACAGGGAGAAGTCGCCCTGCGCGAATGTCACGGGCCCGACGCCGGGGGAGGCGTAGTGCGCACGTGCCCAGGCGACCGTTTCGGCGCCCGAGTCGACACCGTGCACTCGCACGGCGCCGGCCCGGGCCATCGCGGCCGCGGCGGCACCACTGCCCGAGCCGAGATCCAGTACGCAGCAGCCCTCCGAGAACAGGTCCGCGGCCACCCACACGCCGATCTCGGTGTCGGCCGGTTCGAAGAAGACGTACGAGGAGCCAGGAGGCACCAGGTCGCACTCCTGGAGATGCCGGTAGGCGGATACCCGGGTGACGTTGGACATGGAGCACCTCGATCCGTGAAGACGACGACAGGGGCGCGGGTAGGGCGGCCCAGGCGCCAGCAAACCGACGGGCCATCGCGGGCCCGCCCGGGCCCGCGATGGCCGGACCGGGCCGGGGCGGCAACTCAGTACTGCGATTGCGCGGCCCACTCAAGTACCGCCATGGCGCTGGACAGTTTCATCGCCGCTTGGGTCCACGCCAGGGAGCGCGGTCCGTCGAGGACCTCGCCCGCGACCTCGTCACCCCGGTGTGCGGGCAGATCGTGCAGGAACACGGCGCGTGGCCACCGGTCCAGCAGTGCGCTGTCGACGTGGAAGGGCCGGAACACCTGACGCCAGTCGGGGTCCGGCTTGCTGGTACCGGTCGTCTGCCACCGGGTGGTGTAGACGACGTCCACCTCGTCCGGTGCCTGAGTGAGGTCGTGCACTTGTGCCACGGCCGCGCCGACCCGCTCCGCGCGTCGGCGGGCCGCCGCCAGATCGGGCTCGGGAACGCCGTATCCGGGCGGGGTCGCGAAAGTGATGTGGGCCCCGGGGACGGCGGCGAGCCCGTGGGCCAGCGCCACCGCCGTGTTGTTTCCTTCGCCGACGTACAGCAGTCGCACACCCTCCGGGCTGCCCAGGGCCAGTTCGAGCGTGGCCAGGTCGCACAGACCCTGGCTGGGGTGCTCCTGCGCCGCCATGGCATTGACCACGGGGAAACGCCCTCGGCGGGAGAGCTCTCGAAGCTCCTCCAAGGGACCGGCGGTCCGGGCGACCAGGGCGTCGAGCATCGCTCCCAGTATCCGTCCGGTGTCCGCGATGGACTCACCGGTGCCGAGCTGAAGGTCGCCGGGGCCGTAGGCGACCGGCACGGCGCCCAGCCGGACGGCACCCACGGTGAAGGCCGTGCGGGTACGGGTGGAGGTCTTGGTGAACAGGACGCCGACGAGGTGGCCGGCCAGCGGCCGTTCGTGCGCGTCCGGTGCCCGGAAGAGTTCGACCGAACGCGCGGCCAGCTTTCTGATCAGCGCGGGTTCCAAGTCGGCCAGCGAGAACAGTCCCTGTTCAAGGCCGGGGTCCTGTGCAGTGCATGTGTCTGCCATCGGGCCTCATTCGGTGAATGGTCAGCACGTGACCGGTTCGTTGTTCGACGGCTCTGCGAAGTGAAGGTTCTTCGGGTCTATGGAGTGCAGACTGCTGGACGTTCACGCAGCGGAGGACGCTGCGGACGGGACTCTTCGCCAGGAGGAGACCCTCCACCGGCCCCTCACGGCAGCAATCCCGCCGCCGCGAAGGCATCGTGTGCGCCCGGTGCGTCCACGACGCCGGTTTCCTGGAACAGCCGCACCGAATGCCGGGAAGCAGCCCTGATGCCGTCATCGACCCGCCGCTGTGCGTAGGCGTCCCGGACGACCTCCTCCACCTTCCCGGCGACCAGCCCGGCCGAGGACAGGGCGGTGCGCACCGGCCGCAGGTCGGGCAGCAGACTGGCGCGGATCAGGTCCGGGACGCATCGCGCGATGCGTTCGCGCTGCTCGGAGTCCTGCTGCGCCCACAGTTCGCGGAAGAAGCGCGAAAAGAAGACGTGATGCCAGCCCTCGTCCTTGGCGTGATCGCGCACGATGTCCCGTACAACGGTGAGCACCCGCCCGTCCCGGGGTACGTCGTTGAGGATTGCTGTGATCAGCGTTTCGAAGACCACGACCTGCAGAAGCTGGGCGAGGGCCGGAGCGTCGGGCAACGCCTGCTCCCCGATGGCGTCGAGGCGCCGCAGGAACGGTGTGAAGTCGTACGGCAGCACGGCGATGCCCGATGCCCGGGACACCTGGTCGACGACGTCGAAACTGTACAGGGAGTGGTATCCCTCGTCGCAGTAGATCCGGTACGCGTCCAGCCGGACGGCGGCGGAGGCTCCGATCCCGCTGCGGCCGCCCGCGATGCTGTCCGTGGCCCGGTTGACCACACGGGTCTCGAAATGGGCAGTGAAGCTCAGGTACTGAAAGAGGTGCCGGGCGAGCAGCTCATCGCGCCGGTCCGCCGGCAGAGCACGTACCAGCGGATGGTCCAGGTACGGCACCAGAGCGGGCGGGAAGAACAGTTGCCCGGCGGCGAGTTCGTCCGTCAGGACACGACGGGGCGCGCTGCGTACGCCCGCTCGGAGGTACCAGTCGTGATGTGGGTCCGTCCGGGGCGATTCCGCGGGGGTTCGATCATCGCGTTGCTGCTGTGGCGATTCGGTGCTTCTCGGACGTGCCCTCAACGCGCCCTCCTGCACTGGATTCCAGGTGTTGGGTGCGGCTCGGTCAAGCGGAACGACGGAGCGTCACCATCCGGAATATACATGCGTGCCAACCCGACGGATATCGGCGGTCGATAGCGTGCCGCACGCGGCTTCGGAGAACAGTGTCCCAGCTGTACACGAAAATCACTGCTTTCTCTCGAATGAGCCGGCACGTGAACTTGGTAGTAGCCAGATGCATATCCCCGGAATTTCTCCGCGTGTCGAAGCGGAATCGCTCACGAAAAGGTGGGAGGCGGCCCGTATCGGCCCTACGTCGGGACGTCGCCCCGGCTCTCCCCGTTCCGACGTAGTGCAGCACGACAGATGAGTGTCCCGCGTCCGCAAGTTCGGTTCCAAGGTGATCGCCCGGGCCGGGGCGGCGGTGCACCGCTCCCGTTCGGTGCTCTTCCGCTGTGCGTGCTTTTTGCCGACCGCACCCCACCGGGTCCCCGCCTCCGTTCAGGGCCGCCTCAGAAGGGCCTCAGGGGAGTCTTTATTCACATCAGTACCGCCTGAAACTCTCAAACCGGGAACTCGTCACACTTATTAACTCACACGAGTAATCACAGATTACAACTATGAAGCAAGGGAATTAACATAATCGATAGCGATTCTCACTGGAAACCCAAAAACACTGACTTGGGAGGCGGGTGTCCCGTGGCCTTGACGCCGGAAACCATCAGGAAAATCACCGTGTCCGTGATTCTGGGGTACATCGAAAAAGCGCAAGGGGGGCCCAAGGAGGTGAAGGGTACGTTGCGCCTCGGGATGGGCGGGCGAGAATTTTCGCTGAAACACAAAGATGAAACCGAGCAGACGTACACGGCAGAGGGAGGCTCCACCTTCACGTACTGCCTAGGGGATACGCCGAACGTGATGCAGCCCGGTCTGAACGATCCGCGCAAGCCTCAGCTGTACGTGTGGTCTCTCGATCAATTCCCCAACTACATCCGTTATACCTCCTCGGAGGATGACTCCTACCTGGAGGTGCACCGCGTGGAAGTGCGAGTCGACGGAGACCGGTACGCCTACGTGTACACGGCGCCTGCTTTGGGTGGACGCCTCGGCAAGGACGAGTGGGTCAGGCTCGGCAAGTACCACGGAGCCGCGCTGCAGCTCGCCCAGCGCTGACATCCGGGCGGGCCGCCACCGCCCACCGCCCAGCACCACGTCCAGTCACAAGGAAGGAAGCCATGCCCAGGCCGGAAGCAGGTATCGCGCGCAGCAGCCGGGAGGCTCTGCCGGCGCAATTCCAACCAGGAATCAACCTCTATCTTGATCACGTGCTGAGCGGGCTCAGGCTCGTTCTCGACGCCACCGACAAGACCAAGGTCATCATTGACCGGGACTGGGCGGCCTCCGTCAAGGTCGTCGATCAATGGCGTCTGGAAGAAGCGCCCAACGCTTCCTGGTACATCGTGAACGCGGACAACGGAGACTACCTGTCGTTCGACGATGACAGGTCCAAACAGTTTCCGGTGAAGTCACGGCCGAAGGGCGCGAACGACGTCGACACGAAACGGCGCTGGATCATCCTGCACGCCGATCCGGGAGGTTTCACCATCCGACCGGCCGCTGAGGGATACGACCACTTGGCCATCACGCCGAAAACCTCGACGTACGCCAAGTCGGAACTCATTCTCAGCCGGGACGAGAACTATCTCTGTCAGCTCTTCCAGAACGTCAGCAGCCGTCCTGCGGGCGAATGACCGGGACTGAACGGCCCGGTCGGGTCGGTGGGCGCACAACGCCAGCCCCCCCTGCCCCGCCATCTCAGAGGAAGGATTGCCCATGAAGCGCTCGCGTATCGCGCCCGCTGTCGCGGCATCGCTGGTGGTAGCCGGGGTGACCGCCGGAATCTGGACCGCGCAGTCCTCTCACGTCGTTGCCGACGCCCCCGAGCAGTATCCGGCCGCGGCCCCGGTTCAAGAACCCTGCGAAACCTATAAGTCGGACGAACGGCAACAGAGGAAAGCATGCGAGGAGGTGGGCAAGCGAGCGGACAGTGTCCGCAAGAATGTCGATGAAACCGAGGACAACATCGCCAAGACGCAGAAGAAGATCGATCAGTGCCCCCCTGACTCACACGAGTGCATGGACAAACTGGCGGGCCAAGGAGCCCGTGAACTCAAGGGCATCGACAAGATGACCGAAACGATCGGGAAGTTCCAGCCGGAACCGGCACCGGACTCCCAGCGCACCCACGTATGCACTGACTTCCCGAAAACGCTGCCCGAGGGGGCGGACAAGGAAGAGAACATGCCGTTCGCCCTGTCGCGTCTGTGTGAGCTGCTGGGTCAGTGACCTCCGGGCCGCCGACATCGGTCAGGACCTGCCGGCCGCATCTCCGCGCGTGCATCGCGCCGTTCCCACTTCCGCCAGGAGGTTGCCTTGCCGACCGACCGACTCCTGCCTCTTGTCCGACGCGTGTCCGCCGTCCCGATCCTGTGCCTGACCGTAGCGGCGTCAACCATCACGCCCGTCGACGCCACGACGTCCTCCCGACCACGGAAACCGGATGAGGGCCGGATCACCCAGGTGGTGAAGTACTGCGCGTCCTCCCCCGAAGGCTGCTCCTTCGTCATCGATCCCGCCCGCTCGCGGGAGTACACCACGGCGGTGAAATCACTCGGTAACGCGGTCATCAACTGCACGATCAGCGACATGACCGTGAACCGCAAGGTGGACCTGCGCACCGGCAGCACCGACAACATCGGCGGCGAGATCACCGGCAGCGTCTCCACCGAAGGGTCCATCAGCGGCACCGCGGAGGTGTCGAAAGACGCCACGTCCGAAAGCCATCAGAACCACAAGACTCCCAACCTCAAGGAGGGGCCCACCTCTGAGTTCGGAGCCAAGAGCAGTGTGCGAGAAGGAGCGAAGGCCTCCGGTACGCAGGCGGCAAAGCTTGCCTTCCAAACGGCATTCAAAGCGCATTACGCCCGTTCCTGGCAGACCGAGCACACCGAGTCGACCACCTACAACACCACGGTCAAGTCACACGACATGCTCGTCTTCGGAGCCAGCGCCGCCATGCAGCGCGTGGTGGGGGACATCGTGACCGAAAACGGAAAGAAGCTCAGCGGCGTTAGAGTGGACACGCCGTCCACGATCAACACCAGCTCGTTCATCGCACAGACTTACTCGGTGCCCGAGGGCATGTGCGGAAACCTGCGTCCGCAGGGGAACACGGCAGGCGGTGGGAGTCCGACGCCCAAAACGAGCGACAATCAGCCCGGCGGTCACGCGGACGCCATCCTCCGACCCGGCCCAACGCACGGCAACGACCCCACGCCGAACCCGGGTTGAGGACGGCCGCTGAGCAAGTCGCCGTGCCCAGGTGAGCCGGCCAACGCGTTGCAGCGTGACACGCATGTCATCCGGACCCGCGTGGCGATGTCCGGCGTAACGGCCGGTGCGATCTTCACGAGCCAAGAGAGCTCAGCACCCACCCCACCACATGCCAGCAAAACCTCGACCGTTGATTCATCAACACCTTGGGGTGCCCATGGAACGCCATCGCCTGCCACGGCGCACCGTAGTGCGTGGCACCGTCCTCGTAACGGGGAGCCTGTGCCTTGTCCTGGCGGGGCTTGCCACTTCTCCGGCCGGCCCGCGCACATCCATGACCGTGGCGAGGGAGGAACCCGAGCCGGTAGATGTCACCGTGCTCAACGCACGGTTCCTGGAGAAGAGAGAAAGCAAGAAGGACCCCGAAAAGGTCGCCGTGCCCCAGTGGTCGGGCGATAGGGCCTATCTCGTTCCACCCGCCAAGAACGGGCGCACGGACAAGTCGTGGGCTGCTACTCCCGTGAAGAAGATGTACCAGAGATTGCGCGGCGTCCGCGCGGGAGCGAAAGTGACCGTCACCTTCGACGACAGCCCGAGCACCGCCAACTCCTGCAAGGCGACCGCTGCCACGGTCGGGCAGTCCTACACCGTTGAGGGATCCGGTGAGGCCGGCAAGCACTCCTATACCACTGAGGCACCGCCTGCGGGGCGGAAGCCCTCGCAGTGGGCGGAGGAAGGTAACTGGCGAACCAGGACCTATGAGTTCACCGCCAAGGAGGACGAGCCGGCCCTGACGTTCGTCTCTGAAACCACCAGTAGCGATCAGACATGCGGTGCCATGCTCACGAACATCCACATCCGACAGGCACCGCCGCCCGCCGACAAGACACGACCCAAGACGAACCTGCCGTGGGCCGAGGCGTTCAAAGGCAACGATCCCAGCGATGTGAAATCGGCGGTGGAAGAGTGCGACGGCAAACTCGACGACTGCCCCTTCGAGGTCGACAAACGCTACTCCTACGCCTACTACGACAAGGCGCGCGTCATCGGTGAGGCATACGTCAACTGCACACGCAACCAGATCCAGCACACCCGCTGGTTCAACTACCGCGAACGCTCTTTTGACAGCCTGGCGCCTACACATGCCAAGGAGGGCCTCAATCTGGGCTCGTCCGCGAAGCTACCCACCAGCGGCGATCCCACCCTGGACGACGATGCGCAGAGCCGCGTCATCGCTCGCCAGATCGCGACCGGGTACGAGCGTGCCTACCAGGTGCCCTGGCAGTGGCGGACCCACTCCCAACGGAAGATCACCGAGATCATCGAGGCCGGTGAGGTCGGCTGGATCGAGGTGCAGCCCGGCCGGCAGCGCGTCGAAGGATGGCTCAATCAGGTGGGTAAGTACGAGGACGATGCGTACCGGCTGTACGTGACCGTCGACGGGCCGTCGCTGCAGGTGCCCGACCGGATCTACCAGCGCACCGGTCCGATGTCCAAGGACGAGAAGTCTCGCTGCAAGTCCGACCGGCCGATGGCGTCCACGCCCGTGGACTCCGATCAGCCGGCCGCCTCCGTCGCCAAGGCGACCGTACCCGCAGACCCCCCGCCTTCCGGCGGCACCGGGTGACCGTTGTCAGGAAAGAAGAACGGTCCACCGCGCCTCTGGGCGGATGCGGCCTGGACGCTCAGGCCGGTGCTTCGGTAGCCGCCGTCGGCGATGGGTGGGATCAGGGGGGCGATCCACGAGGAGCAAGGTGTCCTCAACTGCGGGAAACCTCTTCGCGCGGGCCGCGGGCGAAGCTTCACACGTAGCGTGACAGCTCGTCGGTGAGATGGTGCACGAGGAGTTCGGCATGCTGGTTGGGGTAGGTGTGAGCGCCGGTGAAGAGGCGGGGAGTGGTGGAGGCGGTGACGAGATCATTCCAGGCCACGAGAGTGTTCTGGCTGGTCAGCGGGTCGTGGTCGCCGCCGTAGAGGGCGAGGGGGACCTCCAACTGAGGAACTGTGTGATGACGGTAGTGGAGCAGCATGAGTAGGTCGGCGAGGATGGCCGTACATGCTGTTGCCGCTTCCGGGGTGTTCAGGATGTTTTCTGGGATGGGGCCGACGAAGTCGCTCAGACCATCCAAGCCGGCCGCCAGGCGGGAGGGCAGTGCGGCCGTGTAGGCGTCCAGATGCGGTGCGGGAAGCGCGGACACAGCCAGCAGGTTCGGCATGCGGCCAAGGACGCGTTGTAGGTGGCACGTGGCGATGTACGCCAGGAAGGCTCCTACGCTGTGCCCGAACAGTGCGTAGGGCCGCGGGTCGGTTGCGCTTTCGAGGGCCTCCGCGATGTGGGCTGCGCACTGGTCGGGATCGGTGAGAGAGGGCTGGTGGCTCCGTCGGCCCCGGCCCGGCAGTTCGATGGAGCAGAGTTCCACCCAGGGCGGGACCAGTTGTGTCCAGAATTCGTAGTACTCCGGTCCGCAGCCGGCGGGAGGCAGGCAGTACAGACGGACAGTGGCCTGAGGCCGGGAGGCGAGGACCACGCAGCGTACCGTGGTGTCGGCCCGGGCGGCCTTGGGCGGATGCCCGGTGTGGCCGGTGACGAGGGACAGGGGAAACACCGCCTTTCCATTGTCCGGGGCAGCTGTCCGGGACAGCGCATGCCATGAGCATCGAAGGGGTCGGGAATCATGTGTACTGCGGCACTGGCGCGGGGCGCGTTGTGAAGACGCACTGCGGCAGGACAGGTATGAGCCTTCAGCCCGCGGCCGCGGGCTGCCGAGGTTCAGGGGGCCGTGAGCACGACCACGGCGTTCTGTCCCCCGAAGCCCGCCGAGGTACTGACGACGGCCCGCAGACGGGCGGGGCGGGGCACCTTGGCCACGACGTCGAGGTCGATGGCGGGATCCAAGGTGTCGTGGTTCGCGGTGGGCGGGATGTGCTGATGCGTGAGGCTCAGAATGCTGGCGGCGGCCTCGATGGCGCCGGCAGCGCCGAGAGAGTGCCCGATGACGCTTTTGATGGAGGTCACCGGCGGTGGTCGGTGGAAGACCCGATGCAGGGCCCGCGCCTCGGCCTCGTCGTTCAGGCGAGTGGCGGTGCCGTGTGTGTTGATGTGATCGATCGCCTCGGGGCCGATTCGTGCGTCCGTCAGCGCGGTTGCCAGGCAGCGTGCCAGGCCCTCGCCGTCGGGACGGGGGATGGTGGGGTGATGGGCCTCGGCGTTGGCGGCGTAGCCGGACAGGTACGCGTGGGGGCGTGCTCCGCGTGCCCGGGCATGGCGGGCGTTCTCCAGCACCAGGACGGCCGCACCTTCACCGAGGACGAATCCGTCGCGGTCGGCGTCGAACGGCCGGGAGGCGCTGCCGGGGTCGTCATGCCGGGTCGACAGCGCGCCCATGCGGTGGAAGGCAGCTGCGGCGAATGGGCTGGTGCAGGGCGATTCACTGCCCCCGGCCAGGACGATGTCACAGGTGCCCGAGCGCACCAGGTCGCGTGCGACGCCGAGGGCCGTGGTACCGGAGGCACAGGCGGTGCTCACCACGAAGCTGGGCCCCAGAGCACGGACATCGAGGCTGACTTCGCCGGCTGCCATGTTCGGTGACAAGCGGGCGATGGCGGTGGGAGAGAGGGAGCGGTACGCGCGGTCGTGCAGTTTCCGGAAGGTGGGCATACCGGTGTCGTTGCTGCTTGCTGCGACGCCCAGGACCACGCCCACACGGGTGCCGTCCCAGCTGTCCGGTTGCAGACCCGCATCACATACGGCTTCGCGGACGGCCACCAACGCCATCTGGGTGAAGCGGTCCATCCGCCAGGCGGTTCGCCGGCCGAGCAGCTGATCAGGGTCGAAGCCCGGCACTCGGCAGGAGAAGGCGACGGGGAGGTCGACTTCGGCCATGGCCGGGTCGATGGTGGCCGTCGACCAGCCTGCGCACAAACCTGACCAGGTGGCGTTGGTTCCGATTCCCGCGGGCGTGACGAGCCCCATGCCGGTGACGGCGACGTCATGTTGTGTCACGAGGCGGCTTCAGCTGTCGTGGCGGCAGGGGCCAGCGTGGTGCTCTCGTCGGTCCGCATGGCCTGGGCGAGCAGCTCGGCGGCACGCTCCAAGGTCATGTCGTCGGTGAAGGCGGAGGCATCCTCTGACAGCTGTGCGCCGGTCTCTTCCTCAAGGACCACCACCAGCTCCACGAGGGCGAGGGAATCCATTTGCAGATCCGTGAAGGTGCGTTGCGGAGCAAGCGTCTCCGACTCGATGCCCAAGTGCTGGGCCAGGCATCTCGTGATGAGCTCGTACGTGTCGTGCATGGGCTTCCTTCTACGGAGAGGGAGGGTCGACACAGCTTGACAAGATGCCGTGCGGCACAGGACGGCCGTCTCGGTGGGTCGTAGCAATGTCGCCCGATGAGAGGACAATGCTCCATACGATGGCCCTGTGGCGGACGCGATGTGCGGCCCCGGCGGGTTCACTCTTCCCGCTCGGGCTGCCTCGGCAGTCCGGCAGGCCGGAGGGACACGGCCGGGCTGCCGGGCGCGCCGTCAGGTGCCTTCGGAGGAGAAGAGGGCCGGCGCAGGAAACGAGGCATCCACCAGTTGGCGCGACCGGCCAGTTGGAGGACCGCGGGGACCAGGATGCCGCGGATGACGGTCGCGTCGACGAGGACAGCGATCGCCAGCCCCACGCCGAGCACCTTCAGCATGCTGATCCCCGAGGTCGCCAGGGCCGCCATGGCGACGGCCACGATCAGCGCCGCGGCGGTGAACAGGCGCCCGGTGCGGGCGATACCCGTGATGATCGCCTGACGGTGATCGCTGCCGGACACGTACTCGTCCTTGATGCGTGTCATCAAGAAGAGCTCGTAGTCGATGGACGCGCCGAAGGCCAGGGCAAGGACCAGTACGGGCATCGTCAACTCCAACTGCCCGGTGACGGCGAAGTCACCGATCAGGAAACGCCCGTGGCCCTCCTGGAAGACCCACACCATGGCTCCGAGGCTGGCCGTCAGGCTCAGCACGCCCACGATCACGGCTTTGACCGGTACGAGAACGGATCGGGTGCAGACCAGCAGGGTGCTCAGGGTTGTCACAACAGCCAGCGCGATCGCCCAGGGCAGCCGGTCGCCGACCGCGGCAGCGGTGTCGACGGCCGCCGCGGTGCGGCCGGTCACCAGAGGAGAGCCCGGCGCCGGTACCTGCCGCACACGGCGCACGGTGTCCTTGGCGGCCTCACTTTGGGCAGGCGCAGACACCACGACGGACAGTACCGTCCCACGACCGTCGATCGATGAATGCCCTGGTCCCGCACCAGCCACTCGATAGCCGTACCGGTAGGTGGCATCGGGCGCTCGCACACCGTCCACACCTTCGACCCGGGACAGGTGCCTGGCATAGCCGCCCAGCTGTGCCGAGTCGAATCGCTCTGTTTCAGGCAGGACAACCGACAAGGTGCGCTCTCTGTCCAGGGAGAACAGCTGCGGGAGTCGCTCCGTGAGCACGCGGGTGTCCGCCGTGGCCGGCAGCACGCGGGCGTCCACCACCCCGAAGCGGGCGTGGGTGAACGGCCAGGCCAACGTGAGCAACAAGACACCGCTGAAACCCAGCAGAAGAAGCGGATGCGCGGTGGTGAAACGGGCGATCGTTCGCCACGCGCGACTGTCGTGGGCGCCCTCATCGTCGGCGGCCCGCCACCGTCGCCGCCGATCGCTCCCCTTCGCCACACGGTGACCGATGAGCCCAAGGAGCGCCGGCAGCGCGGTCACCGTCACCGCGGCCCCCAGTAGCACCACGACGATTCCGGAGATGGCCAAGGACCGGAGGAAGGGTACGGGGAACATGAGAACCGCACAGAGTCCGGCCACCACCGTGACCGCGCTGTAGGCCGCGGCGCGCCCCGCAGTGTCCATGCTGCGGATGACGGCCTCCGTCACAGTACGTTCTCCCGAAAGTTCCTCTCGGAAACGGGTGACGACGAACAACGCGTAGTCGACAGCCAGGCCGAAACCGAGGGCGGCAGCGATGTTGAGGGAGAACACCGACATCGGGACGAAGGCATTCACCAGCCGCAGCACGGCGAACGCCGCAGTGACCGCGCACACGGCGATCACTGTCGGCACCAGCGCGGCGGCCAGTGACCGGAAGGCAAGCAGGAGGATCAGCACGGTCAACGGCAACACGATCAGCTCGGCACGCAGGAGATCGTGCTGGCTTCTGTGGGTGGCTTCCGCGTTGACCACCGCGGACCCGGTCGTCTTCACCGTCAGCTCACCCGCGTGCCGCTTCAGCCCGGGAGCCAGCGCCTCGAAGGTGCGCATGGCAGTGAACTCGTCATCGCCCAGATCCAGTGCCACCAAGGCCGCTCGTCCGTCCTTGGAACGCAACTCAGGCTGTCCGGCCGTCCAGTAGGAAGTTGCGTGCAGCACGCCTGGTTGGCTTCGGGCCCAGTCAGTCAGGTGCCTGCCGGAGGCGTGGGCAGCCGGTTCGTCCACCCCCGCTTCGGTATGCGCATAGACCAGAACATCCGGCGTGCCCGCAGCGAACCGGTGTGTCAGCACGTGCTCGGCTCGAACAGACTCGGTTCCGGTCGCGGTGTAGCCGCCCGAGGACAAGGTGGCGAATGCGCCTGCCGCCACCGCCACAGCCACCACGGTCAGAAGAGCGTGGAGCGCCAGCACATGGCGTGCTCGGCGGATGCACCACCAGGCCACCCTCCCGAGCCGGCCATCGGCACGGCGAGCCGCAGCGGACGGCTTTGTCGCCGGCGGGCGTACGGAGAAACTCATGGGTCCCGTCCCTGCTCGGGGATGTGAGAACTGTGTCGCAGACGTTCCGAGGACTGTGGGTCATCCCTGCCACCAGTGAGGCGGCGCGTGTCACAAGGCTGCGGACACCTTGTCGGTGATCCCGCCCGGACCGCTGGCACGGCCGGCGGACCACCGTTCCTTGACGTTCTCAAAGGCGCGGGCCCGCGCCTCGATGCGGTGCAGCGTGCCCGCAAGCTCGTCGCGGGCCTGCTCCCCTGCCGGGTTCAGTTCCCGCACGTCCCACACGGCCAGCGATCGCAGCAGCGGCACCAGCACCTCGTCGTGGTGCACCCGCAGGTCGTACACGCCAGCCAGAGCGACGTCCAACGCAAGAGGACGGAAGCCGGCCATGCGCTCGGCCGGCATCTGGAAGTCCCGCACACATTCGGAAACGGCCTGCAGTACCGCATCGGCATCCATCTGCATCGCTGCTTGAAGCAGGTCCCGATAGAAGATCATGTGAAGGTTCTCGTCCTGGGCGATGCGGGACAGCAACCGCTCGCAACGGGAATCGCCGCTGTACCGTCCGGCATTACGGTGGGACACCCGTGTGGCCAGCTCCTGCACCGCCAGATACACGAGGTTGACCAGCATCCCGACGTGGCGAGGTGTGTATCCGGTGGACATCTGCGCGATACGCATGCGCTCCAGAGCCACCGGGTCGACCGCGCGACTGGTGTGGAGATAAGCACGCAGAGCGGTGCTGTGACGGTCTTCCTCAGCTGTCCACCGCGCAAGCCACTCGCCCCATGCGCCCGTCCGTCCGATCCGGTCCGACACCGCCCAGTGGTAGCTCGGCAGATTGTCCTCGGTCAGTACATTGAGCACCAGAGCCGAACGAATGGTGGGGGAGAGGGCCGACTGGCCTTCTTCCCATGCCGTCCCACCGAGCGGACCCTCGAAGTCGTACCCCTGACTCCAGGGCACGTACTGATGCGGGAACCACTCCTGCGCGCGGGTCAAGTGACGCTCGAGGAGTTCACCGGCCACCGGTTCCAGTTCGTCGAGCCAAAGCGAGTCGGGGCGTGTTCCAGTAGGAGAGAAGCTCACGAAGAATGAGTCTGCGCCTGTGAGTAGCCTCTTGGTCGAAAGCGCACGCAGCTGCGGCCTCTAACTACTTCAGATGGCGGCTCAGATATTATCATCGGATAATCCAGAGCCGCGCTCAGCAGGTTTCTGTTTGGTTCTTGTTCGTTCGGTCCCTCGTCCGTTGGAACCAAAGGGGAAACCAGCGGAAGAGACACTCGGTAAGTGATCGTTTCCTCCTTCGATACGCGCTTCGGCTCGCTCTTTGCGAGGCGGGCGTCGCCGTTGCGCGACTGAAGACTGGAAACCGCCGTCCGCGTCGCCTGATCAAGGACTCGTTCAGACAACGCCCTCGACTGCAATAGCGACTTCCCGCGCGACTCCCGCAATTCGCTGAGCAAGGTTTCCCGCCCCTGTGTTGTCGGTCCCGTTGGATGACCCGCAGGCGACCCGACTGCTCGGTCGGAGGGGGCCGCGCAGCCTGCCGGTCGGCGAGCGACGGGCTTGTCTTGTCGCTTGTCGGCCGCTCGCCAGCTGTCATCGAGGGCCAGCTTCCCGGCGGAGAAGATCGGGAGGTAGCCGCGCTTGCTGTCGGTCTCCGTGCGCAGCAGCTCCAGGACCCGGTCGAACGGCGAGACCGTATCGCCGACGGCCGGGTTGAAGAGGGCGTAGCCATAGGCCGAGCCGCCGAGGCTGACGCCATCGGGTGAGCTGGCGCGCATGGTGGGCGCGTAGTAGCCGATATCTCCAGGTCGCGGCGGTCGGCCAGGTACCAGAGGGCCTCGGCGAACTGGAAGGCCGGATTGGTCGTGCGGGTCGCCAGACAGGGGAGTCTCTGGCGGGGGTCGGGCAGCCGGAATCCAACACCGACTACCTCGCGGGCCTCGTTCCCGCGGGCCGCGATGTGGTGTTTGTGCTCGTCGGTCGCCAGCTTGAGCAACGCCAGGTAGGCGCCTTCGACGCTGCGGAAGGTCGGGGGTGTGAGCATGCACGCTCCAAGTGATGCGGTCGGCGCTGAAGGAGGTGCGCGGGGAGAAACCGGAAGAGGTGCCCTCCCCGCGCGTTTCGTCCGGCCCCGAGCCTTGTGTCAGGTGTGGTTTGCCGGGTGGTGCCCGTCCTCTCCGCCGCTGCCGTCACGCTGGGCGGAGAGGACGGAGATCAGACAGAGGAGTCGCGACGGGTTGCCGCGGCTTCCTCAGCGAGGTCCACGACGGTGACTCCGCGCAGCTCGCGGACGAGCTGGGAGGCCAGGACCCAATGGGTCAACCGACGATCTCGGTACGGCAGGGGAGTGTCCGCCCCAGGCTTGTCGCCGAGGTCGACAGGCTCGATGCCGTGAGGGCCGTAGCGGTAGGGCGTTCCGAGTACTCCGTGCAGCCGTGGGATTCGGGCGCGGAGAGCGACAGCCCCCTTCCGTACAAGGTGGCGGCACTTCTCAACCGACTCCTGAGCGTGTTCCAGGCAGAGGGGCGGCTGAGCGGTGCGAAGCCCTTCCCAGCCTGCTCGTGCGCTGACCGGCGGCGTCGCCAGGAAGAGGTACCCCTTGTCCGTACGGCTGGACTGCTGCGCGCACACCTGGCACCGCAGGCCCCTTATGCACTCTCTCTGACGCGAGGGATGCACGTCCCGCCACCGCGGTCTGCCCGTGAAATCGGGGTTCGGCCCGCGTGGCGTGGCACCGGAACCGCGCGGCGAATTCACGACACGCTCCTCGGCAGCCGAGACGAGCAGTACGTGACCCTCATGGTCAATGAGGCGGCCGGAGATGGAAAGGTCCACGACCTTTACAAGTCTTGGGGCTACAAGGACATCGGGCACAGCCAGCCCTCACCGGCCTCGCCCCGCCTCACGGTGATGATCCGGCGCATCCGCTGAATGCCGCCGGGCGCCATGTGGTGCCTGACCCTTGACGTGCTACTGAGGAGCGGAGGTGGCGGCGCTCCTCCGGCCGTGGGATCTCGCGTGGCGCTGCACCGAATGGGTGACACTGATGCCCAGTTGCCCCGCCATCGACTTCAACCGGAGAGCTTCTTAGAGGTCGTTTTCTCCCGTTGTTTCATCCCGAGATGCGCTTCTTATTCGGTAATGCCGGGTCGCGCCAGGAGACGGTGCTTTCGCCAGTGAGGCGGCGGGCCATCAGATCGGTCATGGCGAGGTGGATCATGGCTTCGGAGCGGTGCGGGTAGGACTCGTAGTCGCGGACGAGGCGACGGTGCAGCATCAGCCAGCCGTAGGTGCGCTCCACGGTCCAGCGTTTTGGGATGGGCGTGAAGCCCCTGGCGCCGGGGGCGCGTTGGACGATTGCGAGGTCGATGCCGAGGGTGGCGGCGTGGTCGATGAAGTGTTTGCGGTAGCCGCCGTCGACCCAGACCTTGCGCAGGCTGGGGTGGTCGGCGGCGGCCTGCTCCAGGAGGGTGCGGCCGGCGGTGGAGTCCTGGACGCCGGCCGCGGTGACCAGCACCGCCAGCAGCAGGCCGAGGGTGTCGGTGAGGATGCTGCGTTTGCGGCCCACGATCTTTTTGCCCGCGTCGATGCCCTGGCTCCGGGCGGGCACGGAGGTGGAGGTCTTCACGCTCTGGGCGTCGATCACGCAGGCGGAAGGGTGGCGGTGCTTGCCTTCCTGCTGGCGTACCAGCTCCCGCAGCAGCCCGTTGAGCTGGGCGAAAATGCCGCCGGTCTGCCATTTGGCGAAGTAGCCGTAGACCGACTGCCAGGGCGGGAAGTCGTGCGGGAGGTAGGCCCACTGGCAGCCGGTGCGGTCCACATACAAGATCGCGTTCATGATTTCGCGCAGGTCGTGCCGGGGCGGTCGGCCGAAGTCCAGGGCCCGGCCGCGGCGTTCGAAGCGCCAGGCGGACAGGATCGGCTCGATCAACTCCCAACGGGCGTCGGAAAGATCACTCGGATACGCGCGACGGGCGGTCATGTCCCGGGCATACCGCCGGTCGAGGGCGTGCGCCCAGGCGTGCGTCCGGCCTCGTGGAAGCACGGAACAGAAGCGGGCGTCCTGGAATGAGACAGACGCAAGCGGGCTCTCGCCCCAGGCGCCGCACCGTCCTTTCCGCCAGCCACGGCCTTCACTGCAGGCTCGCCAGTGTCAGATCATCAGCAGACGCAAAACAACGGATAGCACCGCACTCAAGGGGAAAACGACCTCTTAGACGCCGTTTCCTTTGGCGTCAGTGAGTCGTTGAGCGCTTCATGAGGTGGGACTCCCACAGGTGGCGTCGCAGACAGCGACACTCATGTCCTCTCAGTGGGACGCCGCGTGTCCGGCTCGGCCTGGAGCTGGAGTCGGCACCGGCTTCGTCGAACATGCGGGCAAGTGCGCCGATTTGTCTGGGGAAGCAGACGCGCTCAGCGGGTACCCGCTGGAAGGAGCATACTGACGGCGCATACCTCGTTGGCGCGGAGGAAGGCCAAGTGAGGGACCGTGAACATCTTCTGGTCCGTGACGCTCCCCCGTGAGCAGATCAGCGTACTGCTGGCCGGGCGGCTGGCGGGGGCGTCGGTTCTTGCTCTTGGAGTCAGCCCTTCAACGGCTGGCGCCATGAAACAGAGTGTGCAGGAGGCAGGGGGATATCTGGTGGCCCATAGTCAGGCCCCGCATTTCCGGGTAGTGCTGAGCGTGCAGGGTGAGTCTTGCCGCGTGGACGTCACCGACCAGGGATTCACGCTGCCGGCGAAGGCCAGGCCCGAGGGTGCTGGCCAGAAGGATCACAAGATCGACCGGGAAAAAATCACCGGCAATCTGTCGGCCCGTGCCGATGAAGTGGAGATCCACCACGATCATCACAGCGGAATCCTGCTTCGCTTCCGGATTCCTCTGCATCAACGGGAGAAGAGCCCGCCCATGTCTGAGCAGCGACGCACCGACGAGAATGAGAACAGTAACCGTTATCCCACCGACCTGCTCGCCCAGCGCCTCAACATGATCTCCGACTTCGTGAACCAGGCCTGCGCAAACTTCGAGCAGCATCCCGCGCAGTCAAAGCGGATGCTGCTGGTGTTCACCGCCGTCTTGGGCGGCCTGACCCAAGATCTGCAGGACCTCTTGACACCGGAGCTCACAGAGCAGGCCCAGCGGGAAATTCGTGCGGTCGCTGATGACGAACATATTTCGCTGGATCACGTCATCCAGGTCAGCGCGACCCGTCTACTCGCCGGCATCTGGGGCACCGGTGCCACCGAGGGAGTTACCGCGGAGAACTGGCAGGCCAATGCACCAGGTCTGGCCTCGGCATGTGTGCAAGTGGCCCGCCTCACCGGCCATTACGACGGGTGGTTCAGTCAGCTCCGAGATGGCAAAGCCGGGCCCGGTTAAGCACGAAAGCGCTTAGACGTTGTTTCAGTTGGTGAGCTTGCGATAGCTGATGAGTGCTGCGGCGATGCCGACGAAGGCGAGGAAGTGCTCGGCCTTGCGCTCGTAGCGGCGGTGCAGGCGACGGCACCCGGCCAGCCAGGAGACGGTTCTCTCGACCACCCAGCGGTGGCGGCCCAGGCGCTTGGAGGGTTCGATGCCCTTGCGGGCGATGCGGTGGCGGATGCCGCGTTCACGGAGCCATGTGCGCAGGTGGTCGTAGTCATAGCCCTTGTCCGCGTGGAGCTTGGCCGGCCGTCGGCGGCGAGGTCCGCGGCAGGAGCGGATGGGCGGGATGCCCCGCACGAGCGGCTGCAGGCCCAGGCTGTCGTGTGTGTTGGCGGCGGAGATCCCCAGTGACAGGGGTACGCCGTTGCGGTCGGTGAGCAGGTGGATTTTCGATCCGCTCTTGCCGCGGTCGGTCGGATTCGGTCCGGGGCCCCCTTTTGCCGCCCGCACGCTGACGGAGCCGATCGCGCACCGCGACCAGTCCAGCTTGCCGCGGGCGCCGAGTTCATCCAGCAGCACGCGGTGGAGCTTGGCCCAGACGCGGTCCCGGCTCCACTGGGCCAAGCGCCGGTAGACGGTCGGCCCGGCCGGGCCGAACGCTGGTGGCAGCTGCCGCCAGGTGCAGCCCGAGGTGGCCACGAAGATGATCGCGGCCAGCGTCTCGCGATCTCCCGCCCGCCGCCGGCCACCACCTTGTGGACGCTTGACCTCCGTGGGCGGCACCACCCGTCGGAACAGCACCCACAACTCGTCCGGCACTAACCGCTCACCCAAGCCCCTCATGAAGCGCTCAACGTCTCACTGACACCAAAGGAAACGGCGTCTAAGAGGCCCGTCGTCCAAATCTTTCCGTCTGGCGTCAGTGAGCTGGAAAGTGATGCCGGGGGGTTGGCCCGGGGGCCAGCAGCATCAGGGTTTTTGCGAACGCCCGTCAGCTGTCGACTTCGGTCTTGTCGCCGCCCCAGAGGGTGTGGAAGACGCCGTCGCGGTCGGTGCGGCGGTAGGCGTGTGCGCCGAAGTAGTCGCGCTGGCCCTGGGTGAGGGCGGCGGGGAGGCGCTCGGCGCGCAGGGAGTCGTAGTAGGCGAGGGTGGCGGCGAACGCGGGGGTGGGAACGCCCTGCTTGGCGGCGGTGGCGATCACGTCGCGCCAGTCGTCCTGCGCGGCGGCGATCTCCTCGGCGAAGGTCTTGTCGGCGAGGAGGCTCGGCAGCTGGGGCTGTGCCTCGTAGGCGCGGGTGATCCGGTCGAGGAACGCGGCCCGGATGATGCATCCGCCGCGCCAGATCGCGGCGACCTTGCCGAGGTCGAGGTGCCAGTCGTACTCCGCGCTGCCGGCCGCCATCTCGTGGAAGCCCTGGGTGGAGACGGAGCGGGCGAAGACGGCCTCGGCGATGCCGGAGACGGGAACGCCCAGGTCCAGGGCGATCTGCACGGTCCAGCGGCCGGTGCCCTTCTGCTCGGCCTGGTCCAGGACGACATCGACGAAGGGCTTGCCCGTCGCCTCGTCGACGTGGGAGAGCACGTCCGCGGTGATCTCGATGAGGTAGGAGTCCAGGCGCCCGGTGTTCCAGGTGCGGAAGACGTCCGCGATCTGCGCGGCGGAGTACCCGGCCACGTCGCGGAGCAGCTGGTACGCCTCGCCGATGAGCTGCATGTCGGCGTACTCGATGCCGTTATGTGTCATTTTTACGAAGTGGCCGGCTCCGTCGGGGCCGATGTGTGTGACGCATGGGGCGCCGTCCTTGGCCTTCGCGGAGATCCTCGCCAGCATCGGACCGAGTGAGGCGTATGACTCCTCGCTGCCGCCCGGCATGATGCTCGGTCCGTTGAGCGCGCCCTCCTCGCCGCCGGAGATGCCGGCGCCGACGAAGTGGATGCCCTGTTCGCGCAGTTGCTTCTCGCGGCGGCGGGTGTCGGCGAAGTGCGCGTTGCCGCCGTCGATGATCATGTCGCCGGGTTCGAGGAGCGGGGCGAACTCCTTGATCACCGCGTCCGTGGGATCGCCCGCCTTCACCATGACGACGAGGCGGCGGGGGCGTTCGAGCGCGGCGACGAACTCCTTCGCGGTCTCGGTGGGCACGAAGTCGCCCTCGTCGCCGAACCGGTCCACGAGCTCGCGGGTGCGGGCCGCGGTGCGGTTGTGCAGGGCGACGGTGTAGCCGTTGCGGGCGAAGTTGCGGGCCAGGTTGCGCCCCATGACAGCGAGGCCGGTGACGCCGATCTGTGCGGTGGTGGTCATGCGTGACTGCTCCTGAAGGTGGGTGCGTACTTCTTTTTAGTACGCCCCGCCCGATGTCGCCCGTCGGTGCGTGTGCGCCTGCGTGTGCGGGGCGGGGCCGGGGCCGGAGCCCCGTGGTGCGGGTGCCCGAGGAGCGTGGCCCACCGAGTATGCGCGGGCGGTGTGCTCACGAGCAAGAGGATGTATTAGCGTAATACCTGCGCTCGCAATAATTGCATGCGCGTGTTAAATGTGGACGCGACGCATCCGTACCAGGGGTGCGTGCCGAAGGAAGGGTTGCCCTTATGCATATCGACCTGTCCGGCCGTACCGTGCTCGTCACGGGCTCCACCGCGGGCATCGGCCGCGCCATCGCGGTGGCCGCCGCCCGCGCCGGCGCCGAGGTCGTCGTCAACGGCCGCGACGAGAGCCGTACCGCCCAGGCCGCCCAGGACATCGCCGCGGAGACCGGTTCCGAGCGGGTCCGCGCCGTGGCCGCCGACGTGTCCACCGCCGAGGGCACCGACGCGCTGACCGAGGCCGCCCCGGACGTCGACGTCCTGGTCAACAACACCGGCATCTTCTCCGCCACCCCCGTCTTCGAGATCCCCGACGCGGAGTGGCAGCGGTTCTTCGACGTCAACGTCCTCAGCGGCATCCGGCTGGCCCGCCACTACGCGCCGCGGATGGCCGAGCGGGGCTGGGGCCGGGTGCTGTTCATCAGCAGCGAGTCGGCGGTCATGACGCCGACCGAGATGGTCCACTACGGCATGACGAAGACCGCCCAGCTCGCCGTCTCGCGCGGGATGGCCCAGGAACTGGCCGGTACCGGTGTCACCGTCAATTCCGTCCTGCCGGGCCCCACGCTGACCCCCGGCGTCGAGGAGTTCATCGCCGACCGGGTCGGCCCCGGCACCTCCTTCGCCGAGGCCGAGGCCGCCTTCATCCGGCAGGAGCGGCCCACCTCGCTCCTCGGCCGCCTCATCCGGCCCGAGGAGGTCGCCGCGCTGGCGCTGTATGCGGCATCCGAGCACGCTTCCGCCACCACCGGCGCGGCGCTGCGCGTCGACGGCGGTGTGGCACCGACCCTGATTCCTTGACGAACCCGTACCCGTCGTACCCGTACTCGTAGCCGACGCATCCGTACGCATACCCGACGCACCCGTACCGACCTGCACGGACGACGACCACCGTGCGAAAGGACTGCCCCCCATGAACCCCGCGACATCGATTCCGAACGTGCCGCTGAACAACGGTGTGGCCATGCCGCAGCTGGGCTTCGGTGTCTTCCAGGTCCCCGACGACGAGACCACCGCCGCCGTCACCAGCGCGCTGGAGGCCGGCTACCGCAGCATCGACACCGCGGCCGTCTACGGCAACGAAACCGGCGTCGGCCGCGCCCTGGCCTCCTCCGGCATCGCCCGCGAGGACCTCTTCGTCACGACGAAGCTGTGGAACAGCGCCTCGGAAACGTGGACGCGTGACAACGTCCTGCGGGAGTTCGACGCCTCCCTCGACAAGCTGGGCCTGGACCACGTGGACCTCTACCTGATCCACTGGCCGCGGGCCGTGCGCGACGACTACCTCGCGATCTGGAAGGCCTTCGGCGAGATCAACGAGAGCGGTCGTGCGAAGGCGATCGGCGTCTCGAACTTCCAGCCGGAACACGTGCGCCGCGCGATCGACGCGACGGGCGTCGTCCCGGCCGTGAACCAGATCGAGCTGCACCCGAACTTCCAGCAGGCCGAGGCCCGTGCCTTCCACGCCGAGCACAACATCGTGACGGAGGCCTGGGCACCGCTCGGCCAGGGCAAGGGCCTCCTGGGGAACGCCACGATCGGCAAGCTCGCCGAGAAGCACGGCAAGACCCCCGCACAGGTGGTCCTGCGCTGGCACCTCCAGCTCGGCAACGTCGTCATCCCCAAGTCCGCGACCCCGTCCCGGATCCGGGAGAACTTCGACGTCTTCGGCTTCGAGCTGGACGCCGACGACATGGCGGCCATCGCCGCCCTGGACAACGGCACCCGCCTCGGCCCGGACCCGGACACGTTCGACGCCTGAGGCGATCAGCATCCATGACCAGGATTCCGGCGCATTCGTCCGGTAGGAGTGCCGTCGCCCCGGGGTGCCTCGCTCAGGAGGGCGACGGGGTGGCGGAGTCCGGGGTCAGTGTGTCGATCAGGCGGCGCAGTTCCCGCAGTGACACGTCGTCGTCCGCGACGTGGGCGAGGACGACGGTGAGGGTGTCCTGCAGCAGCGGTACCAGTCGGCCGGTCCGTAGGACGGGGCCGGCGCGGTACAGGAGGTCACGTACCGCCGACTCCGTCCAGCGGCACCGGTTCAGCGCCTCGGCGAACCGGTGCTCCTCCGGCAGTGGCACCCACTGCCCCGCGGCGAAGTCCGTCCGCAGGGCGGTGGCGCCGCGGTTCAGGCTCCGCCAGCTCCAGTCCGCACCGCCCACTTGCGGCCGGTCCCGCCCCGGCCGGGTCTCCTGGCAGAACCGGCACAGCCACACCGTGCGCTCGGGGCCGATCGCGGGCTGGAGCGCCACCGCGAGCTCGGGCGAGGCAGGTGTGGGCTCGGGGCAGAGATGGCAGGGCAGCGCGACGGGTACGGGGTACCGCTGGTTGTGGTCGACAGAGAGGGTCACACCTGCTCAACGCGTGTTCGAGTGGGCCGTGACGTGACGCGGTGGAAGGTTTACGTTTTTTGCCCGATCTTTGAGGGGGTGTGCTGAGCGCGCTGCCGCCGTATCGGATGTGTGGTGTTCCTCGCGAGAATGCACGTATGACCGCCACCTCACGCGCCCACTCGTTCAACGCGGCCGCCGCTCGGTACGGTGCGAACCGGCCCTCCTACCCACCCGCCCTCCTGGACACGGTGGAGGAACTCTCGGGGCGGCCCCTCGCGGGCTCCCGCGTCGCCGATGTCGGCGCGGGCACCGGCATCGCCACCGCCCTGCTGCGCGAACGCGGCGCCGACGTGATCGCCGTGGAGCCCGGCGACGGCATGGCCGCCGAATTCACCAGGCAGCTCCCCGGCGTACCGATCGTCCGGGGCGACGGCAACGCACTGCCCCTCGCCGACGCCTCCCGCGACCTTCTCACCTACGCGCAGTCCTGGCACTGGACCGACCCCGACCGCTCCGTCCCCGAAGCGCTGCGCGTGCTGCGCCCGGACGGCGCGCTCGCCGTCTGGTGGAACATCGGCGACACGGACGTCCCGTGGATCGGTGCGCAGAAGAACCGCATCGCGCGCCACTGCGGGGTGACACCGCCCGCCGCCGAGCGCCCCGACGACAGTCGCGCAGCCCGGCTCGCGGGACTGGGCCGGCCGGGGCTCCGCTTCGCGCGCCGCCGGCTCCGGTGGACCCGTACCGTCCCGCTGGAGACCCACCTCGCCAACGTCACCAGCCACTCGGCGTTCCTCGTCCTCGGCGAGGCGGCCACCCGGGCCTTCCTCGCCGAGGAACGCACGCGCCTGCGCGAGCTCTTCCCGGACGGTGCGGTGGCGGAGGCCTACCTGGTCGATCTGCTGGTGGCGACCCGCTCCTGAGCCGTACCTTCCTGAGTCGTACCTTCCTGAGTCGTACGCCGCTCCGCAGACGGGTCGTGGGAGCGGCGGACTGCTCAGTCCTCGGTGGCAGGGCCGGCGGCCGACCGGTACGTGCACACCTGGACGCCCGTACTGCTGGTGACGGCCGAGACCAGCTCGAACGTGCGGAGCGCACCGTCGTCCGGGAAGAGCGTCTTGCCGCCGCCGAGGAGCACCGGCTCGATCATGAGCAGGAGTTCGTCCACCAGGCCCTCGCTCAGCAGGGTCCGGACGAGCGTGGGGCTCCCCATGACCCACAGGTCGCCGCCATCGGCCCCGTGCAGTTCCCGGATGCGGGCGACGGCCTCGTCGCCCGGGATGAGAGTGGTGTGGTGCCACGTCAGTTCGTCGTCGCGGAGGGTGCGGGACACGACGTACTTCGGGAGCGCGTTCATCCGGTCGGCGAACGGGTCGCCGGCCCGGTCGGGCCACGCCCCGGCCATCGTCTGCCACGTCCGGCGCCCGAACAGCAGCGCCCCGGCCCGGCCCATCGCCGCGTCGATGGCACCGCCCATCACCTCCGGGTCGAAGAAGGGATGCGACCAGCCGCCGTGGGTGAACCCTCCGTCCACGTCCTCCTTCGGGCCGCCCGGCGCCTGCACGATGCCGTCCAGGCTCATGAACTCACTGACCACGATGCGCATCGGACTACTCGCTCCTCCGTCTCACGCCGGGTACGGCGACGGGCTGTCCGTCGTCCGTCGTACTGCCCCGGCGCGTTCTCCACCTGCCCATCTTTGCGCCCCTGCGCGGTTCGGGTGGGGGAAACGAGCGTGCCACCCCTCTTCTCGCCGGGCGCCGTACCTTCCCGGCGTCTGCCGTACCGCCTCGGCGTGCTACGCGCCGGGTGCCGGGGTGAGGCGGTAGCCGGCTCCGTCGGGGCGGAGGTAGCCGGCGGTGGGTGGCGGGAAGTGGCTGCCGAGGACGAGCGTGTTGGTGCCGGCGAGCGAGGCGAGCAGGTCGCGGCGGGTGGCGACCGCCTGGGCCGGGTCGATGTCGACGCAGCTGGTCAGGTCGGGGCGGCCGAGCTGGACGGGGTGGTGGACGCAGTCACCGGTGATCAGGGCCGACCGGCCGGCGTCGGCGATGCGGACGGCGACCTGACCGGGAGTGTGCCCCGGGGTGGGGAGCAAGGTGACGCCGGGGGTGATCTCCGTGCCGGTGGCGGGGACGTCCACCGGGTCCAACAGGCCGTGCTCGCGCACCGGGTGGACGGAGTCGCGGAACATCTGGCGGCGCGGCGCGTCCAGTTCGGCGGCCGACCAGTACGCCCACTCCTCGCGGGCCACCACGTAACGGGCGTGCGGGAACGTGGGCACCCACGCGCCATCGTGGTACCGGGTGTTCCAGCCGACGTGGTCGGTGTGCAGGTGGGTGAGGACGACGAGGTCGACGGAGTCCGGTGGGAAACCCGCCGCTCCGAGTCGGGCGAGGTAGTCCATGTTCAGATCGTTCCAGGCGGGGTTGGCGCGGTCCTTGCCGTTGCCGATGCCGGTGTCGACGAGGATGCGCAGGCCGCCGGCGCGTACGGCGAAGGTGTGGCTGGCGAGGCGCAGGACGTGGTCGGGCCCGGCGAAGTCGGGGCGCAGCCACGGGGCGTCGGCGATCACGGCCGGGGTGGCGTCCGGGAGCAGCCAGGGGCCGGTCTCGGGCGGCAGCCCGGTTTCGTCGATGCGGTGGACGGTGATGTCGCCGATGGTCCAGGTGGGGGCGGGCATGCGACTCCTCGGGTCGGGCGCCTTAAAGCGCAGGTGTTGCGTTAACGGTAGGCTGGTGATGCGCGTTAACGCAAACAATTTGCGTTAGATGGGTGTGGCGGCCTACTGTCCGTACGGTGGCAGCCGAAGACGACGCATCGGTGCCGTCCCGTCCGCGCTGCCCATGTCCGCGTCGTAGAGCCTGTGTTGTGCTCGATCGGCGCCCTTTCCTCCCAGGCCGTGCTCATCGGCGCGAACCCGCCGGAAGCCCGACGCCTCTCCTCCCGCTCCCCGAAAAGGATCCGAATCCGTCATGCCCCTCCCTCCCCTCCCTCCGCTTCCTCCGCACAGCCCGCGAACAGCCGCCGAGGCGGCCGAGCGCGCCGGCATCCCCCTGCGCGACGACCGGCACGCGGCTGTCGCCGCCACCGCCGACCACATCCTCACCGTGGTCAGCCGTCTCCGGGAGCTCGACCTCGCGGACGTGCCGCCCGCCCCCGTCTACCGTCCCGACGGGCGGTGACGGCCGTGCAGCCCTACGAGCTCTCCCTCGCCGCGGCGGCCGACGCGATCGGCGCCGGACGCCTCTCCCCGGTGGAGCTGACCGACTCCGTCCTGGCCCGTATCGAGGCGACGGAGCCGGTGGTGAACGCCTACGCGGCCAGGACCGCGGAGGTGGCGCGCGAGCAGGCCGCCGCCGCGGCACGCGAGATCGCCGCCGGACGCCACCGCGGCCCGCTGCACGGCATCCCGATGGCGCTCAAGGATCTGATCGACACCGCGGGCGTGGCCACCGCATCCGGTTCCGCCGTACGCGCCGGCCGGGTGCCGGAACGGGACGCCACCGTCGCCGCGCGGCTGAAGCAGGCGGGTGCGGTGCTGCTGGGCAAGGCGCACACGCACGAGTTCGCCTACGGGCTGACGACGCCGCAGACCCGTAATCCGTGGGCCCCGGACCGGGTGCCGGGAGGCTCCAGTGGCGGGTCGGCCGCCGCGGTGGCGGCGGGCGCTGCGACCTTCGCGCTGGGGACGGACACGGGCGGCTCGATCCGCGTCCCCGCCGCGCTGACCGGGACGGTCGGGCTCAAGCCGACGTACGGAACGGTGCCCCGGGACGGGGTGGCCGCGCTGTCCTGGTCGCTGGACCACGTCGGCCCGATCACCCGCACGGTGCGGGACGCCGGGCTGGTGTTGGCCGCCATCGCCGACCCCGGTTCGGACACACCGCCGGGGTACGGCAGCGACGGCAGCAACGGATATGGACACGGAAACCGGCATGGCCGCGGTGCGCGCGACGCCACCGGCGAACCGGACCTGCGCGGCGTCCGCGTGGGCGTCCCCGCCGACTACTTCTTCGACCGCGTGGACCCCCAGGTCGAGGCCGCGGTGCGCACCGCGCTGGACCGCATGGCGGCCCTCGGGGCGACGCTCGTGGACGTCACCATTCCGCTGCACCGGTATCTGCAGGCCGTCCATTGGGGCCTGATGGTGCCCGAGGCGACCGCGTACCACGCCACGGAGTTGGGCGGCGCACCCGAGTTGTACGGGGACGAGGTGCGGGTGCTGCTGGAGGCGGGCGCACTGCTGCCCGCCGTCGACCACATCCGCGCGCAGCGCGCCCGCACGCTCATGCGGCGGGAGTGGGAACGGCTGCTGCGGGAGGTGGACCTGATCGCGGCACCGACCGTACCGGCCACCGCGGCGCTGGTCGGGCAGCAGGCGTTCACCTGGCCGGACGGCACTGTCGAGGCGGTGGCCGATGCGTACGTACGGTTCAGCTCGCCGGCGAACCTCACCGGGCTGCCCGCGCTGTCACTGCCGGTGGGTGCCGACCGCGACGGGCTGCCGATCGGCATGCAGCTGATCGGGCGGCCGTACGGCGAGGCGGCGCTGCTGGGTGCGGCGGACGCGTACGAGCAGGCCTTCGGGCCAGCCCCGCTGGCGGATGTGGCGGAGCCCGCCTCCCGAGCGGTACGTCCGGGCCGGCGTGATGCCCAGCCCGCTTGAAGCAAAGAATCAGCGTTAAGGTGAGGGGATGGGAGCGAAGCCGAGGAGCCGCCCGGGCGGGCGCAGCGCACGCGTGCAGGAGTCGGTGCACCGGGCCGTACGGGAGCTGGAAGCCGAGCGGGGGCGCGCCGAGCTCACCGTGCCCCTGATCGCGGCGCGCGCCGAGGTCACGCCCTCGACGATCTACCGGCGCTGGGGTGACCTCCAGGTATTGCTGTCCGATGTGGCGGTGGAGCGGCTGCGCCCGGAGGGGCCGCCCGCCGACCACGGCAGCCTCGCCGCCGACCTGGAGACCTGGGCGGTGGAGTGGCTGGAGGAGATGTCCTCGGCGGCGGGGCGCGACTACGTCCACGACGCGGTCGCCGGCGACCGGGAAGGCGGCAACGCGGGGCAGTGTTCGGCGTACGCCGCCGAGCAGGTCGCCGTGCTCCTCGACCGCGCCGCCGGACGGGGCGAGCCGGCACCCGATGTGGAGACGGTCCTCGACCACCTGGTGGCGCCGTTGATGTACCGCATCCTCTTCCGTCCCGGCCTGCTGGACGCCGACTACGCCCGCGGCCTGGCCCGCCGTCTCCTCGCCGGCGGTACGACGGGCCCCGCGGAGTAACGACCTGCGCGGCCCGCCTCCGTCGCACGACGTCGTGACGGGCCGCCCACCGTCGACCGCCGGCGACGCTCGCACCGGCCGCCACGCTGTGAGCGGCGGGCGCGCCGGCCTGCGGTGCTGGCCGCCGCGCTGGGTTCCTCAGCCGGTGCGGCGCCGGCTGTCGCTTTCGTCGCGCAGCTGGTCGGTGTGCGTGGTCAGGGTGTCGATGCGGGCGGCGAGGTCGGGGTGGCGCCGTTGGAGATGCGGCCGGGCCGCGGTGAGCGGGGCCAGCAGGTCGGTCGGGTCGTCGTGCGCGAGGGCCTGGTTGAGGCGGGCCAGGGGAGTGCGGGAGGCCGGTGGCAGGTCGGTGAGGGCGGTGACCTGTCCGGCCAGACTGCGCAGGTCGGCGGCGTTGTGGCGGGCCCAGGCGGTGACGCTGCGGTCGGCTGCGCGGCGGTCGCGGGTGGCCTGCACGCGCTGTTCGCCGGTGGTGCCGGCGGGGCCGGGCCGCTGGCGCAGGTAGCGGCGTTCGGCGGCCTGGCGGCTGGCGACGCCGAGGGGTTGGGCGAGGTCGGCCCAGCTGGCGCCCGCTCGCCGGGCCGTCTCGATCAGCCCCGTCTCCCAGCCGGCGAGTTGCTCGCGCACCTGGCGCAGCAACAGCAGGGCTTCCAGGGCACGTTCCGGTCCCTCGTCGGGGGAGGGGGGTGGCCCGGTGTCGCTGTGCTGGGCGGTGCGGACGGCGTCCTCGATGGTCTCCAGCGCCGCGGCGGCGGCGAAGAAGGAAGCGGGGCTGGTGTGCTCGGCGGGGGGCATGACCTTCTCGTTCTCCTCGGTGGCACCCTCGTCGGCTGTCGGCCGGCGCCGGCCGACAGCCGCAACGACTGTCATTCTTTCGATGACATTCATTTTGTCATCGTTCCGATGACATGCTACAACGGTGGCAGGTGAAGCGCATTGGCAGCAACTGCCTGAGCCTTCTGGAGGTGTAACACCGTGTTGATGCGCACCGATCCCTTCCGTGAGTTCGACCGCCTCGCCCAGCATCTGATGGGTTCCGGCACCTGGTCGCGACCGGCCCCGATGCCGATGGACGCGTACCGCGAGGACGACACGTACGTAGTGGCGTTCGACCTGCCCGGCGTGGTGCCGGAGGCCATCGACATCGACGTCGAACGCAACGTGCTGACCGTCAAGGCCGAGCGCCGGCCGGCGGCGGACGGGGACAAGGTCCGGATGGACGTGTCCGAACGGCCGTTGGGTGTATTCTCCCGCCGGCTGGTCCTGGACGACACCCTCGACACCGCGAACATCACGGCCGATTACGACGCGGGCGTGCTGACCCTGCGCATCCCGGTCACCCGGCCCACCGAGCCCCGCAAGATCGCCGTCCGCCGGGGCACCGCGGACCACCGGCTTCCCGGCTGAGCAGCCGGGCTCGGAGCGCCGCTCCGGGACATCCCGCCTCGCGCCGGCCGGCCGGCGAACGCGACACCGGAATCACGGCGCATCAATCCGCCCACAGCGGTAACACGTCGACAAACAGCAGCCAGTGGACGAGAACACGAGGAAGGCGACGGCGACAGCGATGCACCACCAGTCTGCCCCGGCCCAGCGCGACACGGTGATGACCTACCAGCTGATGCTGGAGAAAGTCCGGTACGAGGGTGCCTATCCGACCCGGGAACGCGCCGACGAAGCCGTTCAGGCCGTACTCGGCGCACTGGGGCGGCAGTTGACCGGCGACGAACGCGTCGAACTGGCCGCGCGCCTGCCTGTGGAGGCCGCGCTCGCCTTCACGGGCCAGATCCCGGCAACGAAACCGCTCACCGGCTGGGGCTTCGTCAAGGACCTCGCGGCCCGGACCGGCGGCAGCCCGGCCACCACCCGCTGGGACACCGGGGCCGTCCTCACCACGGTGGCCGCCCTCGCGGGCCGCGAACTCCTCACCCGCATCCTGGCCCACCTGCCCTCCGGTTACGCCCCCTTGTTCGGTCGCCCGGAGATCCCCGAGGCGTCCAAGATCTCGTCGGTCGCTTCCGGTACGGCCCAGCCCCAGGCGGCCTGAGCCCCCTGAACGGGGTTGCCGGTCCCCCTCCCGGCAGCCCGCCGGCTCACAGGCCGGCGAGTCCGCCGCGCAGTACGGCGTCGGCGGTGTCCAGCAGCGACCGGTCGTGGCGGAAGGCGTGCGCCCGCAGCCGCAGCCAGGCGTGTTCGAGGGAGACGCCGCCGAGCCGTACGGCGAGCGCACCGGCCGCCCGGTGCGCCGCGGCGAAGGGCAGGCCCGCCTGGTCCGCCCGGCCCGCGAGCCAGGCGGTCTGCCGCAGTACGGCGCGCGCGGCGGCATCGGCGAGGGCGTCGGCGCCGCCGAGCTGAGGGGGAGTCAGGGCCCCCGGTGCTCTGCGGTGGCCGCTCAACGCCCCGATGCGCAGCGGGAAGGCGAAGACCGCCGCCACGCCCAGGCTCCGGATGGCCGGAGTCAGGCCTGTCCAGCGGGAGGCGACCAGGTCGGACAGGTCCGGAGCCAGCACCGTCATGCCGTGCTGTGCGGCGTCCGGGCCGGGCCCCCGGCCGTGTACCAGCTGGAGGTCCTCCAGCGAAAGGGTCAGCGGGCCGTGGACGAGCATCGGCTCCGGCAGGCCCGTATCGGTGGCGAGCAGCAGCGCCAGGCCGTCCAGTCCCAGGACGTCGGCACACTCGTGCAGCGGCAACCGGCCGGCGCCGAACTGCTCCAGACAGTCGCTCATCGCCGGATCGGCGACCGAGTACCCCTCTGCCACTGTTGCCCCTCTCCGTCGTCCGCCGCCGGCGCGGATGACGACAGCTCGTTGCGAGGTCCCGAGTGGCCTGTGACATCAAGCCGGTGCTGTGTCGGAGGGCTGCGGACGGCCGCGGAGCCGGGCAGCGCGGTACACGGACCGTGGTCGGCACGCCGGCCACCGTCGGTACGTGGCGAGGGCCGGCTGCTTCCCAACCGAAGTCGCCCTGCCGTGGGATAGGAGATCATGACTTACGGCCGGTGGGAACACCGACGCACGGGTAACGGGACGGGAAACGGGATGTGCTCCACTCACGCGTGGAGACCGGGGGACGGAGGCCGATCATGGGAAAGCGCGCGGGGGACGAGATGGTCGCGGTTCCGCCGGGCAAGGTGACACTGTCGGACCGGCGCACGGAGCGCACCTGGCCGGTCGAGCTGGCGCCGTACCGGCTCGCGGCGTACCCCGTGACCCAGAAGCTGTACGCGGAGGTCACCGGCGCGCGGCCGAGCGCCGTTCAGGGGGACCGGCTGCCGGTGGAGGGCGTCTCCTGGTGGGATGCGGTCCGCTTCTGCAACGCGCTGTCACGGCGTGACGGGTGCGAGCCTGCCTACCGCCTCCGCCCGGTCGGCGGCGGCATCGAGGTCGCACGCGAGGAGACCGCCGACGGGTACCGGCTGCCGACCGAAGCCGAGTGGGAGCACGCCTGCCGGGCCGGCACGACCGGGCCGCACTACGGGCCGCTCGACGAGATCGCCTGGTACCGCGGCAACTCCCAGGAGCGCATCCAGGACGTGGGAGGCAAGCGCCCCAACGAGTGGGGCCTGCACGACATGCTCGGCAACGTGTGGAACTGGTGCTGGGACGTGTACGACCCCGAGGTCTACGGCGAGTATCGGGTGCTGCGCGGCGGCGGCTGGTTCGACGAGCACTGGAGTTGCCGGGCGTCCGCGCGGCGCCGTAGCCATCCGGACTTCCGGGTCGACGACGTGGGGTTCCGTGTCGCGCGGTCCGGTCACTGAGGCCTGAGGCCCAGCGCAGGGCGCCGGGCCGGGGGCGGTGCCCCGGCCCGGCAGTGGGTGCTCGCTCAGGCGCTCAGTCCAGTGCCGCTCCGCTGGTTTCCGGGGCCCACAGCACGGAGATGACCGCGCCGAACACCAGGACGCCGGTGAGCGCCATCATGGTGGGCGCGAACCCGAAGGAGCCGAGGCTGATCGGCAGCAGGAAGGTGCCCACGGCGGAGCCGACGCGGCTCATGCCGTTCAGCAGTCCGACGCCCGAGCTGCGCAGCTCGGTGGGGAACAGCTCGGGCGGGTACACCTGGTCGAGGTTGGTCGCCGCCGACATGGTGAACGTGAAGACCAGGAACAGCGGGAAGAGCAGCGCGGCCGGTGCGTCCGGCCAGAGGCCCATCGGCGCCAGCGACAGCGCGAGCACGACGAACGAGCCGATGGTGAGCCGCCGCCGGGTCAGCTTGGCCACCAGCCACAGTCCGACGACGCCGCCGAGCAGCAGGAACGAGTTGAGCAGCGCCTCGCTGAGGAAGTCGGAGCCGGCGAGCTGGATCTTCACCAGTACCAGGGGCAGGAAGGTGTAGATCGCGAAGTACGGGATCACCTGGCAGTTGTAGAACAGCACGCCGAACGCGGTGTTCCGCCAGTGCGCCGCGCCGAACAACTCCCGGTAGGAGGCCCGCCGCTCGGTGGTGTGCTGCTGCTGCGCCGCGAACGCCTCGAAGTCGATGTGGCTGCCGACGAAGCGCGTGATCACCTGCCGGGCTTCCTCGGTCCGGCCCTTGCTGAGCAGCCAGCGCGGCGATTCGGGCGTGCCCAGCCGCATCAACAGCACCGCGATCGCGGGGACCGCGCTGCTGGCCAGCAGCCAGCGCCAGGAGTCGCCGCCCAGGCCGATGAGGTAGGTGCCGAAGAAGAAGGCGGCGATGTAGCCGACGGTCCACAGACAGGTGAGTGAGGCCAGCAGGCCGCCTCGGTAGCGGCGCGGTACGAATTCGGCGACGAGGGTGGGGCCGAGCGCGTAGTCGGCGCCGATCCCGAAGCCGATCAGCAGGCGCAGGACGAGCAGTTCCGTCGGGCCGGTGACGAAGAACTGCAGGACGGACGCCACGGCGATCAGCAGGAAGTCGAGCATGTAGAGCCGTTGCCGCCCGATGCGGTCGGCGGCCCAGCCGATGACGATGCTGCCGGCGAAGACTCCGATGAGGGCCGAGGCGCCCATCAGCCCCTGCCACATCGACCCGAGGTGCATCTGCGGGGCGATCGCGGTGAGCGCGATACCGATGATGCCCAGCTGGTAGCCGTCGGAGAAGTTCGCGCCGAACGTCAACGCGGTGATCTTCAGGTGGAAGCGATTGAGGGGGACGTCGTCGAAGGTGTCGGTCGCCGTGGCGCCTGCCGGTGCGGCTGACGGATCAGCGACTGACGGATCAGCGGCTGCGGACTCGGCGGTTGGGGGATCGGCGGCTGGGGTGAGGGTCCGGTCGTCCGGCATGGCTCGACAAGCTCTCCGATCAGGGGGACGCCGCGGCTCCGGCACGGCGTCGGGCGGGCTGGAGGGGGCAGGTCACCGGGCAGCGGCCTGCATGAACAGCTCTTGCCAAGAGTGCGAATGAAGAGTTTCATGCACCCTGCGAGATGAATAAGTTCTTGTCAAGGGAGCTTCATGCTGGACCGCACCGCCCACAGCACTTCCCTCCGCATCGACGGTACCGCGCTGACCTGTGCCGACGTCATCCGCGTCGCACGGCACGGCGTACCGGTGCAGCTGGCTGACGACGCCCTCAAGCGCGCCGGACGCGCCTACGAGATCGCCCGCGACAGCGGCGCCAAGCGAGCCGTGTACGGACGCACCACCGGCGTCGGCGCCAACCGGCACGCCGTCGTCGACCCGGACACCGCCGACCAGCACGGCCTGCGGCTGCTGCGCAGCCACGCCGGCGGCAGCGGGGAGCCCCTGCCGGACGACGTGGTGCGCGCCGGGCTCCTCGTCCGCCTCAACCAACTGGCGGCGGCGGGCAGCGGCGTACACCCCCGGCTGCTCCATGCGCTCGAAACCGCGTTGCGCGAGGACGCACTGCCCTCGGTGCACGCCCGCGGCGCCATCGGCACCGGCGACCTCACCACCCTCGCCGAGATCGCCCTGACTCTCGCCGGTGAACGGCCCTGGGCGAAGCGGTCGCTGGACCCCGTGCCGATCAGCCCCGGCGACGCCCTCGCGTTCATCTCCAGCAACGCCGTCACCCTCGCGGAATCGGTCCTCGCCTGGCACGACCTGCGGCGGCTGCTGCGCGCGAGCCACGTGATCACGGCCCTCTCCTACCGCGCGCTGGGCGGCTCGCCCGAGGCGTTCTCCGAGGCCGTGCACGCCGCCCGGCCGCACCGCGGTTCGCTGTACTGCGCCGCGGAGATGCGCCGCATCCTCGCCCTCGGCGCCGACGCGCCCGCCGGGCGGCGCCTCCAGGACCCCTTCGGACTGCGGGCCTTCCCGCAGGTCCACGGGCCGGCGCTGGACGCGGCCGACACCCTGGAACGGGTGCTGACCATCGACGTCAACGCCGCCGCCGAGAACCCGTTGATCGACATAGACGGCGAACAGATCCACCATCACGGCCAGTTCTCCACCGCCTACCTCGCCCTCGCGCTGGACGGTCTGCGCGCCGCACTGCACCACGCCGCCGAACTGTCCGCGGCCCGGCTGAGCGACCTGGTCGAGCCCGACCTCACCGGCCTGTCGCCGTTCCTGGCCGCGGGCCCCGCCGGCAGCTCCGGCATCATGATCCTGGAGTACGTCGCACACGACGCGCTCGGCCGGCTCCGGCACGCCGCGGCCCCGGTCACCCTCGGCACCGCGGTGATCTCGCGCGGCCTGGAGGACCACGCCAGCTTCTCCACCCAGGCGGCCCGCAGCACCACCTCGGCCGTCGCCGCCTACCGCACGGTCCTGGCCTGCGAACTCATCGGCGCGGTGCGGGCGTTGCGGCTCTCCGGCGCGGAACTGCCGGCCGCCCCCGTGGCCCGGGCCCTCGCGGCGGCCGCGGAACGGCTGCCGCACATCGAGGAGGACCACCCCCTCAGCGGTGAGATCGAGGCGGCCGAGGCGTTGACAGGGGAGTTCGCCGACTACTGACCCACCGCGCAGGCCGGCGGGCGGCGCGCGAGTCCGCCGGTCGTTCACACGCTCCCGACATGCTCGTGGGCCGCCCCGCAACACCGGGACGACCCACGCTTCCCACCCGCGGGACAGGACCCGCGGACTACCGGCAGAGGGTCACGTGCCGGCCTTGCGCCCGTACACGTAGACCTCGTCGCCGTTCCGCAGCAGTTTCCAGTAGCTCTTGGCGTCGGCGGTCCGCATGTTGACGCAGCCGTGCGAACCCGGCGCCGACCACACACTGCCGTCGATGGCGTGGAACGCCTCGCCGCCGTCGAAGAACTGGCTGTACGGCATCGGCACGTCGTACAGCGAGGACACGTGGTCCTTGTGTCGCCAGTAGACGCGGTGCAGTCCGGTGCGCGTCTCGTGCTTGTTCCGCCCCGTACGCACCGGGACCGGGCCCTTGACGAGCTTGTGGCCGTCCTGGACCCAGCTGATCTGCCGGGTCAGGTCCACACAGGCGATCCGCCCCTTGTTCACCGGGCAGTGACCCGCCCGGTTGGGGTTCTTGCCGGCCGCCTTCTGCTTCTTCACCAGCTTCATCACGTTCCAGGTGACCGGCCCGGCGTACCCGTACTGCGGGTAGATGCCGTGTGCCCGCTGGAAGTCGCGGATCGCCCGGCAGTCACCGACCGTCTGTCTGCCGTCCGCTTTCCGGCCGAGGAACCTTTCGGCGTCCTTCTGGTGCGGCCCCTGCAGACCGCCGCACGACGACCCCGAGGCCGCCTGCGCGGAGGCCGCCGGCGCCCCCAGCACCAGCAGCGGCGACAGCACTCCGGCCGCCGCCGCGTACGCGATGCCCCGCCGTCCGCGAGGTATTCGACTGTTCGTACTCGCCATGGATCACCACTCTCGTCTCGACACCTACAGGCGTCCCCCAATGAAATGACTGCGACGGCTGAGGCCGTGCGGACCTCATGAGCCACCGCACATTCACATTAGATGTCCATGGTCCAGCAAAAGCGGCAATTACCGAACATGGAGCCCCAATTGACCCACTGATCCCGGACAGGGCATGAGGCACCGACGGACCATGCCCGGTGCGACACCGCTCGGCGCCCGGACCCCCTACCGAAGGCCGTCGAGGAGCGGAGCGAAGTACCCGCCGTCGCCCTCGGCGAAGCCGGCGAGCATGGCGGTGGCGTGGGCACGGTCGGCCATGTCGGGCTCGTCCGCGGCGAGTTCGTTCTCCAGGACCCACATCTCGAGCATGAGGGAGTGGCCGATCAGTACGTCTGGGCCGCCCGCGCCGGGCAGCGCCGATGCGGCGATGCGCCGGACCGCGTCCCGGAGCGGCGCGCGTTCTTCCCGGCCGCTCGGGCCGAACGCCAGCTTGACGAGCTCGTTGAGGTCGACGGCGAGGGGCGCGACGACGGCGAACTCGAAGTCCAGGAGCGCGACGACCCGGCCGTCGTGCCAGAGCGTGTTCGGCGTGCAGAAGTCGCCGTGGTTCAGGACCAGGGGCGCCTCGGGCAGCGCGGCCCAGAAGCGGTCGAGCGCCCGGCCCAGCCCCGTGGCCTCGGCGGGGGTGAGCTCTCCCGCCGCGACGAGCCGGTCGAGGCGGGCCGTCGCCTCCGCCGGACTCCGGGAGAAGAACGGCGAGCGGGAGCGGGCGTGCGGCGCGGCAGCGGCCACGTCGACCCGGTGGACATGACGGGCGCGTGCCCACATCTGCTCGACGGCGCGCGACCGGGCGGCGGGGTCCAGCGTGGGCCAGACCTCCTCCAGGTTCTCCCCGGCCACGCGCCGGGTCAGCACCCACTCGTGCCCCTGCCGGACGCCCGAGTCGAGGACGGGCGGGCAGCCGGCCTCCGCCGGCACCAACTTCAGCAGCCGTTCCTCGCGGAGCAGGTCCGCGGGACCCGGGCGGGTCGCCACGCGTACGACGAGCTCATCGGTCAGCCAGGTGGTGTTGGTCCAGCCCCGGCCGCGCTCGACGGTGCCGAGGTCCGCTCCGTGCTCCCGCAGGACGGCCTCGGCCACGGCGTGCGGACCGGTGCGCGGGGCTCCTCGGTACGTCACGGCGGCACGCTAACAGGGCAGCCGACCCGGGAGCGCGGCATTTCCGCGGGCGGTGGCCTCGGCGATCGGGGCGCGGGCCCCGTCGACGTATGTCACGTAGGCCACATGGCGGAGCGAGCAGGGGTGCCTCTGGTACTGCCGGGTACCGGGGGTCAATGAACAATCGAGGGCCACCGGCCGACACCGGACATGAGGTCGGCCGATGGGGACGCCTGGAGGGAGCGGAGCGCTGAAGAACACGGAGCAGAGGGGGACGACGGGCACCGGGGAGACGACCGGGCGGCAGGCTGCGTCATCACGGGGGAAGGCCGCCTCGGGCCGGTCCGCGCGCATCCGGCAGTGGTGGGGGAGAGCCGTCGGCTCGGCGGGACACGAGCGGCACACACTGCTGCTCATCGGCAAGAGCACGCTGGCCGCCACGGTCTGCTGGGTGATCTCCCACGACCTGCTCAACGCGCAGTCGCCGGCCTTCGCGCCCTTCTCCGCCGTACTGATCATGCAGGTCACCGTCTACCAGTCGGTCGTACAGTCCTTGCGGTACGTGGGAGCCGTGGCGGCCGGTGTGGCGGTCCAGGCCGCGCTGGGCTTCCTCGCCGGACCCGATCTGCTGACCTTCGTCCTGGTCGCCGCCATCGCGCTGACCATCGGCCGCTGGCCCGCGCTGGGCGCCCAGCGCTCCCAGGTCGCCACCGCGGCCTTCTTCGCCTTCTCCACCTACTCCGCCGCCACCTCGAACACCGATAAGGTCACCCAGCTCGGGCAGATCGTCCTGCTCGTGCTCATCGGCTGCGGCGTCGGTGTGCTGGTCAACCTCACGGTGTTCCCGCCGATGCGGTACCGCAGTGCCGAGTACGGCATCCGCAGTCTCGCGCAGGCCCTGTGCGACCTGGTCAGCGACATCTTCCCCGCGCTGCGCGACGGCGACCTGGACCAGGAGCGCACCGAGCAGTGGCGGTCCCGGGCTGAGCGGGCCGAGGCGCTGATCACCCAGGCGCGGTCGGGGCTGCAGACGGCCGAGGAGAGCCTCTACTACAACCCCCGGCGACTGCTCCGCCGCCACCGCACACCCGGCAGCTTCGAGAACTACGCGTCGGTGCTGGAGGCACTGGAACGCACCCTGTACCAGGTGGCCTCGCTGACCCGTAGCCTCGACCGCTGGCGGGAGGACCGCGAGGACGCGCGCGAGGGCACCGAGCGGGAGAACAGCAACGCCTTCCTCGCGTGCTACGCCCGGTTCCTGGAGTCCGTCTCGGCCATCACCTCGGTGCTCGCGGAGCTGGCGGAGGAGTCGCTGGCGGACCAGTCGCAGGAGCTGTGCCGCCTCACGAACGAGGCCGAGCGGCATCGCAAGGAGGTGGCCGAGGAGGCCGAGCGACTGGGGCTGCCGCTCACCGACCCGGCACGGCCCTACGGCGTCCTGGTCGTCGAAGCCATCCGGCTGATGGAGGAGTTCCGGTACACCCGCGACGTGATCGGGAGCCAGGTCGACGGCTGACGCGGCAGCGGTCGGATCACCGCCGCGTCAGCCGGGGGACACGAACCCCGACTCGTAGGCGGCGATCACGGCCTGGGTCCGGTCGCGGGACCCCAGCTTGGTCAGCACCGAGCTGACGTGGGTCTTCACCGTCTCCGTCCCCACCACCAGTTCTGCCGCGACCTCCGCGTTGGACAGGCCGCGGGCCATCAGCCGCAGCACCTGCCGCTCCCGCTCGGTGAGCCCGGCCCGCTCGAAGGCGGCCCGGGCCCCTTCGTTGCGCCGGCCGGCCGCCATGGCGCGCAGCGACGCCGGGAAGAGAAGCGAACCGCCCTCCGCCACCAGCCGCACCGCGTGCACGATCTCGGTCGGCCGTGCGCGCTTGAGCAGGAACCCGTCGGCGCCCGCGCGCAGCGCCTCGTACACGTACGCATCGTCCTCGAAGGTGGTGACCACGAGAATCCTGGGCGGTTCGGGTACCGAGCGCAGCACCGCGCGGGTCGCTTCGATGCCGTCCAGCAACGGCATCCGGACGTCCATGGCGATCACGTCGGGCCGGAGCCGCCGCACCAACGGGACGACCGCGGCGCCGTCGGCGGCCTCCCCCGTCACCTCGATGTCGGGCTCGGCTTCCAGGATGGCGCGCAGCCCGGCACGCACCAGCGGCTCGTCGTCGACCAGGAGTACGGATATCGGCACGCGCTCAGCCTAGAGGTGATCTCAGGACGCCAGGTGCAGGGGCAGCCGCGCACGGACCCGCCACTCGCCGTCCCGGGGCCCGGTCTCGGCGACACCACCCAGGAGCGCGGCCCGCTCCCGGATGCCGCGCAGGCCGCGGCCCCGACCACCCGGTACGGCACCGGCGGCGTCTGCGGGGACCGGCGCGGGCAGTGGGTTGCGTATGTCCAGCTCCAGCTCGTCCCGTGAGGCCGCGATGCGGACGGACACCGCCACCGGCCCCGCGTGCCGCAACACATTCGTCAGCGCCTCCTGCACCATGCGGTAGCCCTCCCGCGACACCGGCCCCGGCACCTCCTCCAGCGCGCCGTGCAGTTCGGCACTGACCGTGGAGCCCGCGGCGCGTGCCGACTCCAGCAGCCGCGCGGCATCGGCGAGCGTGGGCCGGTCGGCGGAGCGGGTGGTGTCCTGACGCAGCAGCCGCAACGCCCGTTCCAGGTCGTCCAGCGCCTGCCGCCCCGTCTCCTCGATCGCGGCCAGTGCGCGGTCCGTGAACTCCGGCGACCCGGCGGCACGCGCCGCGCCCGCCTGGACCACCGCGACGGTCAGCGCGTGTCCGATCGAGTCGTGCAACTCCTGCGCCAGCCGGTTGTGTTCCAGCAGGCGTTCGGTCCGCGTCTCCAGCGCGGCCAGCCGCTCGGCGGCCGACGGACCCAACAGCCGCGGTGCGGCGGCCGCCATGCCCCGCCCCGCCACCACGGCCACGGCGAACAGGAGGGCCATCGGCAGCGGGGCGAGCAGCAGGTACCACCACTGCGGCGACGCGATCGCCGGCAGGCTCCGGAGCTGCACCGGGTGGCCGGTACCGGCCCCGACGAACACCGCCGTCAGAGCCGGCAGCTGGATGCTGAGCGCGGTCAGGGCCACGCCCGCCTCCAGCCGCAGCAGCAACCACACCGCCGTGCGGCAACGGTCCGCCCAGGTCGCCGAGGGGGTGGTGGAGATGGCGTGGGCGCCGGACCTGCCCGTGCCGCGCCGGCCGCCGGCCGCCCGGCCGTGGGCTTCGTGCGTGCCGCCGGCGTCGTACGTACCGCCGGCGTCGTACGTACCGTGAGCGGCGTGCGGGCCGGGGAAGAGCAGCAGTCGGGCCTGGATGCCTTCGAAGCGGCGCACCGCCGGCACCAGCGCGGCGAGCAGGGCGAGCGGGAGGGGCAGCACCGCGATCCACAGCCACGGCCGGCCACCCGGGGCGAACGTCCCGGACCGGAAGAAGCCGCAGAGGATGCCGAGCACCGAGGCCACCAGCAGGTGGAGCCAGCGGCTGTAGGTGACGGTCCGGAACAGCGGCCGCACCGCGGCACGCAGGGGCGCGGGCAGGGCGGGTACTGACGGCGTCGGAAGCACGCCGACATCGTGCCAGCGCACGCACCGCACCTGCCTCCCCCGGGCGGGGGAGGCGGTCCCCGCCGCCGGGGGACGCCCCGCCGCGGGTCCGGGGGCCAGGCTGAAGCCATGACCTCCATCGAAGTGCAGCGACTCACGAAGGTCTACGGAACCGCACGAGCCGTGGACGACCTCACCTTCCGCGTGGAACCGGGGCGGGTCACCGGTTTCCTCGGGCCCAACGGAGCGGGCAAGTCCACCACGATGCGGATGGTCGTCGGCCTGGACCGGCCCACCTCCGGCACCGCCCGCGTCGGCGGCCGGCACTTCCGTGAGCTGACCGACCCGCTGCGGCACGTCGGCGCACTGCTGGACTCCGGCGCCGCGCACAAGGGCCGCCGGGCCCGCGACCACCTCCGCTTCCTCGCCCACAGCAACCGCATCCCCGCACGTCGGGTCGGTGAGGTGCTGGCGGAGACCGGCCTCACCGCGGTCGCCCGCAAGCGCGTGGGCACCTTCTCGCTCGGCATGCGGCAGCGGCTCGGCATCGCGGCCGCACTGCTCGGCGACCCCGAGGTACTGATGCTCGACGAGCCCACCAACGGCCTGGACCCCGAAGGCATCATCTGGATCCGCACGCTCCTGAAGCGGTACGCGGCCGAGGGACGCGCGGTGCTCATCTCCAGCCACCTCATGGCCGAGACGGCGCTGACCGCGGACCACCTGGTCGTCCTGGGTGCGGGTCGGCTGCTGGCCGACACCCCGATGGACGCCTTCATCCGCGCGCACACCCACCGGCGGGTGCGGGTGCGGACGACGGAGAGCGGCCGGTTCCACACCGAGCTGGTCCGCGCGGGCTTCGAGGCGGTCCAGGACGACACCGGGCGTTGGCTCGTCGAGGGCGCGGAACCCGCCGACATCGGCGCGCTCGCCTCGCGGCACGGAATTCCGGTGCTGGAACTCGCCGACGAGGCACCGTCGCTGGAGGACGCCTATCTCCGCCTGACCGCGGACGCCGCGCAGTACACGACCACCACTCCGCAGACGCTGCACCAGGAGGTGTGAGCATGCCGTTCGCCGCCGTACTCCGCTCCGAGTGGACGAAGGTCCACTCGCTGCGCTCCCTCTCCTCCAGCCTGCTGGTCGTCCTGGTGCTGACCGCCGGGATCGGGGCCCTGGTCTGCGGTTCGACCGACGTCGCCGGCGAGCCCCCGGACTTCGACCCGGTCTTCACCTCGTACTTCGGCCTCAACGTCGGCCAGTTCGGCGCCGTCGTCTTCGGCGTCCTGGCCGTCGCGGGGGAGTGGTCCAGCGGCTCCGCCCGCATCTCGTTCACCGCCGTACCGCGCCGCGAGCTGCTCTACGCGGGCAAGCTGACCACCGTTGCGTTGCTCTGTCTGGCGATGGGGCTCGTCACCGGCTTCGCCTCCGTGCTCGCGGGCCAGGCCCTGCTGGGCAGTGCTGGTGCGAGCCCCGGCTCCGCCGCCGTCCTGCGGTCCGCCCTCGGCTGCGGTGTGTACCTCGCCCTGCTCGGCGTCCTGTCCGCGGGCTGCGCCGCCATGCTGCGGAGCCCGGTCGGCACGCTCAGCCTGCTCGTCCCGCTCTTCCTCTCCGTCTTCCCCATGGCGGGGTCGCTGCCCGCCAGCAAGCAGTGGGGCCAGTTCCTGCCGGACCGCGCGGGCCAGCAGATCCTGCACCTCGTACCCGAAGGGGCGCTGGAGGCCTGGCCGGGGTTGGCGGTGATGGCGGGCTGGGCGGCGCTCGCGGCCGTGGGTGGCCTGATCACACTGGTGCGCCGGGACGTGTGAGGCACGGCCACCGGCGTACGGCCACCGCGGTGCCGTCCGTCTCGCACGGGGGACGAGGCGGACGGCACCGCGGTGGTGGGGCTCGGCGGGTACGAGCCCGCCGGCCGGGTCAGCCGTGGGCGAGCAGCCCCCGGCGCAGGCGGGTGAGGATGCGGGTCAGCAACCGGGAGACATGCATCTGGGAGATGCCCAGCTCGCCCGCGATCTGCGACTGGGTCATCTCCTGACCGAATCGCATGTGCAGGATCCGGCGGTCCCGCTCGTCGAGTTCGTGCAGCAGGCCGCCCAGTGCGTGGACGTTCTCCACCAGCTCCAGGGCGGGGTCCGTCTCGCCGAGAACGTCGGTGAGGCTGCGGCCCTCGCCGTCCGAGTCGGGGCCGTCGTCCGGGGCGTCGAGGGGACCGGCGGTGTAGCCGTTGCTCGCGACGAGGCCCTCGATCACCTCCTCCTCGCTGATGCTCAGCTCGGCGGCGAGCTCGGCGACGGTGGGGTCCCGGTCCAGCGCGTTGACGAGGCGCTCCTTGGCCTGGGCCAGCTCCACGCGCAGCTCCTGCAGGCGGCGCGGCACGTGCACGGCCCACGTGGCGTCACGGAAGAACCGCTTGATCTCGCCCATGATGTAGGGGACGGCGAAGGTGGGGAACTCCGTACCCCGCGTGAGGTCGAACCGGTCGATGGCCTTGATCAGACCGATCGTGCCGACCTGGACGATGTCCTCCATCTGTCCGGTGTCCCCGGCGCGGTTGCGGAACCGCCCGGCCACGAAGCGCACCAGCGCGAGGTTCATCTCGATCAGGGTGTTGCGTGCGTACTGGTACTCGCCGGTGCCCTCGTCGAGCACGGTGAGCCGCTCGAAGAACAGCTTGGAGAGTGCCCTGGCGTCCTGCGGCGCCACCTTGGCGGCTTCCTCGACCCACGGCAGACCGGCGTCCGTGGCCAGGGACTCGCCCTCGGCTCCCGCGGTCACGTGCTCCTCGGTATCCACCACCGCCGGCGACGTCGTCATGCTTCCACCCTCCCGAATTTTTTGCTCGACCCAGGTCTCAGCACCGTCTGCCCGGGCTCAGCGGTTCTATTCCTCCTTCTTCGCGAATTCCGATACCGGAATTCTGATGCAGGTAACGGAGGGCGTCGATCGGCGGCGGATACGGGTGGTACATGGGATATCTCGTGTGATCGGGGTACACGTGTGACACCCCGTCGGCTCATGACTGAAGTAGAGGTGCTGCTGTGCTGCTGCCGTCTCCCGAGACACTGCGGAATCTCGTCGCCCGGTACGAGGAGCTCCAGGTCCGCCACTCCGAAGAGGGCTCCCACGAGACGGCCCGGTGCCTGGAGGACATCACCTACACCCTGTGCGTCTCGACCGGCACCCGGACTCCGGAGGACGCCCTCGCCGTGGCGGAACGCCACCTGGCCCAGGCGGAGCTCGCGACGGCCACCCCGTCCGACGTGGCGCTCACGGCCTGACGGTTGAGGTGAGGGGCGGCCGCCCGAGGTGCTATAGTTGATCTTGAGCGCGCCGCGGAGAAACCTCAGCGACCCGCCTCGCGTCGGTGGTCCAAGGAAAGACGCCCCGCTTCCTGCGGGGAGATGCAGGTGCAAGGCCTGCCCGGCGCTCCGCAATGACCTCGGCCCCCGCCTCTCAGGTGGGGGCCGAGGTCATTTCCGCGCGGGTCGCGGTCAGTTGGCGCCGTCCGTGGCACGGCCGTGCTCGACGGTCAGTGGCGCGAAGGCGATCCTGGTGACCGCCCCGTCCTCGCCCCACCGGACCACGATCTCCTCGCCGCCGGGGTCCGCCGCCACCACCGAGACGACATCGGCCAACGGCACAGCACCGGAGGCCTCCGGTGCTCCGGTCGCCCCGGACAGCGCGGCGAGGGCCGCCACGACCACCGTGGCGTCCGCCTCCCCGACGGGCTCCGTGGTGAGCCGAGGGATCACCGCCCACCGCGTGTAGGCCGTGCCCTGCGGAGCGCGCGCCTCGTCCCGCTCCGCCCAGCCGTACACACCGTGCAGCTCCGAAGCCGGTCCCGGAACCCCCTCCGGCCCCGTCGCCCAGCCCGTCTGGCGTATCCGCGCGCCGTACGGCACCCCCGCCGCCCGGTGCACCCGGAGTTCGTACCGGCCACGCACGACCGTCACGCTGCGCACTTCCAGCCCCGGCACCATCGGCGGACCCGCCGCGAACACCGGGCGGTGCCAGGACGCGGCCCAGCCCCACCCGTCGCCGCCACCGGCCCCCAGCGGCCGGATCCGGCAGCGCACCGACGCCCGCCCACCGACCTCCACCGACAGGTGGTTGTCGGGCACGTTCCCGGGGGCGGCGGGGCCGGTGCTCGTCGAGTAGGCGAACCGCCCGTAGAGCACATCGTGCACCGCTGCGGTGTCGCCCTCGTGCGGGCGGACGTGGTCGCTGCCGTGATTGTGCAGCCGCGCGATGCCGTCGGCACCGGTGGTCTGGATGAGCAGGCCCGGCGCGGGAAGCGCCACCACCCGGTCCGCGCCCTCGACGGGCGCCGCCTCCTCCGTGGCCGTCCACAGCGGATCGTCGGCCGGGGCGAGCAGCGCCACGAACGCCTTGGACGCCCAGTACGGCGAGCCGGGCCCGGAGTACGTCTGAAGGGTGGCGTCGTGCGGCCCGTGCCAGCCCAGGCTGAGCAGTCCGTCCTCGGCCCCCACCCCGCCCCGCGTGACGAAGTAGCGCAGCGCACCGCTGAGCAGCCGGCGGGAGACGCTGGGGGCGAGGGGAGTGTGTCCGGTCAGTGCGCCCAGACCCACCGCCGCGCCGGCGGCGAAGCGGTACGTCAGCGAGCGGCCGAAGTGGATCGGCGCCCCGTCGCCGCCGAAGAGCAGCGAGTAGCCCGCCAGGTGCTCGCTCAGCCGGGGCCCGTAGCGGTCCAGCATGCCCTTGTCGTCCGCGAGGTGGGCGTGCAGCATCGGGTAGAGGTGCAGTGCCCAGCCGTTGTAGTGGTCGAAGGCGCGGCCGTCGCCGTCCGCGTACCAGCCGTCGCCCCGGTACCAGGTCTCCAGCAGGCGCAGGCCCCGCTCGACGGCGCGGCGGGTCTCGGCGTCGCCGCGGCCGACCGACTCCAGGAACCCGGCCACGGTGACGGCGAAGAGGTACCAGTTATTGGGTGCGGGGGTGTGCCGCAGGGCGCCGCGCAACCACTCCTCGGCGCGGTCCTGCACGGCACCGTCGAGCCGGTCCCACAGCCAGGGGCGCGTCAGTCGCAGCCCGAGCGCGACGGACGCCGACTCCACCATCGGCTGGCCCTGCACGTGATGGTCGAGGATCAGCGGCCAGGACTCGGCGTCGGCGCGGCCCGGCGCGCGGGTACCGGCGGCGAGCCCCTCCGCGTACCGGCCGAGGAAGCCGTGCGGGTCGGCGCCGCCCGCGCCCGCCACGCGGAACGCCGCGGCCAGGAAGGTACGCGCGTACCCCTCCAGGCCGTCGGAGCGCACCCCGGACCGGGACGGCCGCCCGGGCAGGTCCAGCAGCGCCCCGCCGGGCGTGGCCCAGCGCCAGGCGGCGTCGACCAGGCCGTCGGCTGCGGCCTCCCAATGGGCGCGGGTGTAGCCGGTGTGCGGGCTGAGTGCGCGGTCCTCGGGCGGCAGCCGGAGGAAGCGGCCGGTGGGTGCGGGGGTGCCGGGGACGTCGGTCATGCCAGGAACGCCAGCCTTTCGCGGTGTACGGGATGGGCGAAGCCGTCGCCCGCGGCCCAGCGCACCACCTCACTCACCGTCAGTTCGGCGAGGCGGCGCCACTCGTTGCCCTGGGAGCCGGCCAGATGCGGGGTCAGCAGGGCGTGCTCGCAGTCCCACAACGGATGGTCGGCGGGCAGCAGCTCGGGCTCGGTGACGTCCAGGACCGCGTGGATGCGGCCGGCGGTCACCGCGTCGGTGAGTGCGTCCTGGTCGACGACGGCGCCCCGCGAGGTGTTGATCAGTGTGGCGCCGGGGCGCAGCCGGCCGATCAGCGCGCGGCTGACCATGCCCCGGGTCGCCGGCAGCAGCGGCGTGTGCACGCTGACGACATCACTCGCCGCGAACAACTGCTCAAGCCCCACGGTCGGCACGCCCAGGGCCGCGGCATCGGCCTCGGTGACGTACGGGTCGTAGAGCAGCACCTGGAGGTCGTACGGGCGCAGCAGCTCGATCACCCGCCGCCCGATCAGCGAGGCGGAGCAAACCCCCACGGTCCGGCGGTAGTTGCCGATCGTGCGGTCGGTGTGCAGCCAGTTGTCGCGACTGCGGGTGGCGCGGTAGTCGCGGGCGCGTTCCAGGACGCGCTTGTTCGCCAGCAGGGTCATCGCCACGGTGTACTCGGCCACCGGCAGCGCGTTGGCCGCCGCTGCCGAGGACACCTCGATGCCACGTTCCCAGCAGGCTTCGGTGAGGTGGTTGCGGACGCTGCCCGCCGAGTGTGCGATGGCCCGCAGGCGGGGCGCGGCAGCCAGCACCGCTTCGTCCACGGGCGGACAGCCCCAGCCGGTGACCAGTACTTCCGTCGTGGCGAGGACCGCACGCGCCCGTTCGGTCCGCAGGTCGTCCAGTACGGGGAAGGGCGCCGGCTCGCACACGGCGGCCAGGGCCGCCGTCTCGTCCGGGCCGAAGACGGCCGTGGCGGCGTCCTGGCTCATGGCGAGCGCGGCGCACGGCCGGCGACGGGCGTCGGGCATGGAACTCCTTCGACTTGTCGTGCTGTCTCTGCTTGTCGTAGGGGTGGCTACTTCACCGCTCCGGCGGTCAGCCCCGAGCGCCAGAAGCGCTGAAGCAGCATGAAGGCGAGGATCAGCGGCAGCACCGCGAGCAGCGAGCCCGCGACGACGACGGGGTAGTACTCGGGGGAGACGGTCGCCGAGCTGTTCCACGTGTACAGCCCCAGGCTCACCGGATACAGGTCCTGGTCGGACAGCATGACCATCGGCAGGAAGAAGTTGTTCCAGATCGCGGTGAGCTGGAAGAGGAAGACGGTCACCACGCCGGGCCCCAGCATGCGCAGGGCCACCTTGAAGTACGTGGCCAGTTCGCCGGCGCCGTCGATGCGGGCCGCCTCCAGCACCTCGTCGGGCACGTACCCCTGGCTGAAGATGCGGCCGAGGTAGACGCCGAAGGGGTTGAAGAGGACGGGGAGGAAGACCGCCCAGAAGGTGTTCACCAGCCCCACGCCGGACGCCATCAGGTACAGCGGCAGGGCGAGGACCGTCTGCGGCACCATCACCGCGGCCAGCACCAGGCCGAACAGCTTCTCCTTGTGCCGGAAGCGGTACTTGTCGAAGGCGTAGCCGCAGGCGACGCTGATCAGCGCGCCGAGCGCCGCGCCCAACACCGCGTACAGCAGGCTGTTGCCGTACCAGCGGCTGTAGAGCCCGCCGTCCATGGAGAACAGGTCGCCCAGATTGGCGAAGAGCGAGAAGTCGCCGAGGGACAGCAGGTCGCTGCTGAACAGCGCGTCCCGGTTCTTCGTGGCGGCCAGCACCAGCCACAGCACGGGCAGCAGGGTGTACAGCACGCACACGCCGACGACGACGTTCACGGCGGTCCGGCCGAGCATCCGGGGACGACGCAGGGCGGTGGGGGCGGTGGCGTGGGTGGTCATCGGGCGGCCTCCTCCGTGCCGTCGGACCGGTTGGTCCAGCGGGTCACGCCGTAGGACAGGGCGATGGTGCAGACGAGCAGGATCACGGAGGCGGCCGCCGCCAGGCTGTAGTTGTTGCGGTTGAAGGCGGCGTCGTAGATGTACATGCTCGGGGTGAACCGCGAGTTGATCATCGGCGTCTGCTGGCCCAGCAGCATCGGCTCGGTGAACAGCTGAAGCCCCCAGATCAGTGTGAACATCGCGACCATGACGATCGAGGACCGCACCAACGGCGTCTTGACCTGCAGCGCGGTCCGTACCGGCCCCGCGCCGTCCACCACCGACGCCTCGATCACCTCGCGCGGCACGGCCTGCAGCGCGGCGTAGAAGATGATGGTGTTGTAGCCCAGGTTGCTCCACACCGCGATGTTCACGATCGAGGGCAGGACGGTGTGGACGCCGAGGAAGTCGACGGTGATGTTCCCGCGCGCCAGCAGCTCGATGACCGGGCTGATGCCGGGGGTGTAGAGGTACAGCCAGATGATCGCGGCGATGATGCCCGGCACCGCGTGCGGCAGGAACAACCCCAGCTGTGCCCACGAACGCAGCCGCACCACGCCCGAGTCCAGCAGCAGGGCGAGCCCCAGGGCGCACACCACCATCAGCGGGATGTAGAACAGGCAGTACGCGGCGACGGTGCCGAGGCCGCCGAGGAAGGTCGGGTCGGTGAGGACCGCGGCGTAGCTGCGCAGCCCGACGAACACCGTCCGCTCCGGGCCGAACCCGAGGCCCGGCTGATCGGCGCCGAAGAAGCTCAGCCACACGGCGGTGCCGACGGGGATGAGGAAGACCGTCACGAGCAGGACGAAGAACGGCGTCATCAGCACGCCGCACGCGCCGAGCCTTCGTCTTCGCGCCCCGCGCCGCTGGGCCGCGGAGGACCGGGGGGCGGCCCGGGACGGTGGGGCGACGGTGTCCGTGGTGGTGGTCGTGGTCATGGTGTCACCTGCCTCTCTGACGGTCGTCAGCTGCTGTGCGCGGTGGTGGACAGGCCGAGGGCCTTGAGGTCGGGCATGGTGCCGCGCTGCGCTTCGCGTACGGCGCCGATGATCGTGCCCTGGCCGCCGGCGGCACGGGCGAACCCGTCCTGCATGACTTTCTGTGTCGCCGTCATCCGCGGCCCCCACGTCCACCGGTCGTCTATCAGCCGGGCCTGCTCCCGGAAGAGCGCGTAGATGTCCTGGCCGGAGTAGTAGCTGCGGTCGAAGGCCTTGCGGCCCACCTCGATCAGCCCGGGAGCGGCGGGGAACTGACTGCTGGTCCCGCTGGAGAGCCGGGCCCGCAGCGCGTCGGGGTGGGTGACCTGCCAGCTGATGAACTCCATCGCGGCTTCGGGGTTCCGGCAGTCCTTGGTGACGGCGAAGGTGGAACCGCCGTGGGTGGCGCTGACGGGGTGTCGGGTGTCCCACTGGGGGAGGGGCGCGACGGCCCACTTTCCCGCCTGCCCCGGATGGGCGTTCATCTGTGCGCCGGCGTCCCAGGCGCCGCTGAGCCGTGCGAGCAGCCGGCCCTGGCCGATCTGGGCGGTGCCACGGGCGCCCTCGGTGGGATTCATGAAGACCAGGTCCTGGTCCCACAGCCGCTGCCAGTACCCGGCCACCCGGCGGCTGGGGGCATCGGCCATGGAGACGTTCCAGGCACCCTTGGACGTGTCGAACCAACGGCTGCCCGCCTGCCATGACCATGCGGCGAACTGCGTCATGCCGTCGGTGGGGAACAGCGCCAGCCTGCGGTCCGGTGCGCGCTTCCGTACCACCCGCGCCGCCTCCTCGAAGTCGTCCCACGTGGCAGGGACGTCCAGGCCGTACTCCCGGAAGAGGTCGGTGCGGTAATGCAGCACCATCGGCTCGACGTCCAGCGGAACGCTGAAGACCCGGCGGTCGAACGTCGTCAGCTGGAGAGCCTGCGGCAGCAGTTTGCCGCGCAGGTCGGCGTCGACGAGGTCGGTGATGTCGCGGGCGACGCCGTCGATCGCGAAGCCCGGGACCTGGGGGTATTCGATGGTGGCGACGTCCGGTGCGTTCCCCGCCCGGGCCGCGTTGCTGAGCTTGGCATAACCGCCCAGCGCGCCGGACGGGACCTGTTGGAAGTCCACCTGGATGTGGCGGTGCGTACGGTTGAACTCGTCCACCACCTCCTGGCTGCCACGCAAGGCGGACCAGAAGGTGACGCGTGTGGTGCTCTTGCCGATGGTGCCGGTGGTGCGCGGCTGTCTGCCGCCGCTGCCGGTGCAGGCGCTCACACCGGACAGGGACAGGGCGGCGAGCGCAGCGAGTACGGAACGACGGCTCTGTTGGCCCGGCATGCGTGCCTCCCGCGGCTCGTTTCGGGACACGGGAATAGTGATCGGAGCTACAGAACCCGGTCAATAGACCGATCAGAAGAAAATAAAGCGGTCAAACGCTCACAAGGGTCGCCGCATACCGCTGGCATACCGCTTCTGACGGTCACTCACCAGCGCAACCGCCCACCGGCGCCGTCGAACCACGCACCTGCAGATCCGGCAGCAGCTCGATACGCCGTACGGGTGCGGGCCGCTCGCCGGCCGGCTGCCGCAGCCGGTGCAGCAACAGCTCGGCCGCCGCCCGCCCCACCTCCTTCTTGGGCGGCGCCACCGCGGTCAGCGGGGTACTGCCCAGCGCCGCCACGACATCGTCGTAGGCCACCACCGAGAAGTCCTCCGGCACCCGTATCCCGGCCTCCTGGAACCGCTGGACCAGCATCAGCGCATCGACATCGCCGTGCAGCAGGGCGGCGGTGGCGCCGCGCGCACGCACCAGGTCCAGGACGTCGGGCTGCGGCCCATGATCCAGCTCGGTGCGTGACCGCTCCTCGGCCTCCGGCACCGCGCTCGGCGAACTCAGCGTCACCGCCCAGTCCTCGACCTCCGCCCGCTCCGCCGCGATCGCGGTGAACGCCGCGCGCACCGCCCGGGCCGTCGGACTGTCGTCCCGCGCGGCCAGCACGATCCTCCGGTGGCCCAGCGCCACCAGGTGCTCGACGGCGAGGTGCACGCCGTACCAGTGGTCGGAGCAGACCGAATCCAACGCGTGCAGCGCACTGCCGGGCCGCGGGCGGCGCTCCATCAGCACGGTCGGTACGTCCAGTGAGCCGAGCCAGCCGTGATCGGCCTCCTCCGCGCCCCGCCCGCGCCACCGCGGCGCGATCAGCAGCCCCCGCACGCCGCTCGCCAACGCCCGCTCCACCATGGGGCGTTCACCGCCGGAGACGGCAGGCGCGATGTGCAGCGCGATGCGCATGCCGGCTTCCTCCAGCACGGTGCGCGCACCGTGCAGGGTCTCGAAGAGGTACGAGTGCCGCTCGGGCACCACCAGGCCGATCGCCGGGGCGGAGTCCTCACCCGGCCGCCCGCCCGTCGCCACCGCCGTGGCGGCACCCGTACCCGCTTCCTCGACCGGCACGAGCGAACGTGCCACCCCGTGCCCGCGCCGCAGCTTGCCGGCGCGGTCCAGCTCCTCGACGTCCCGGCGGACGGTGACCACCGAGACCTCCAGCTCGGCCGCGAGGTCGGCGACGCGCGCCGAGCCGCGCGACCTCAGGACGGCCAGTATGCGCTGCCGCCGCAGTTCCACCGGTTCCCGCATGCGCCACCCCCTGTTGTGTGCGTTTGAGCGTTCGGCGGCAGCATAACGATCAGCACCGCTCAGCACGAGGCGATCGGTCGCCTTCCGGCCCCCGACCGCCTCGCCCCTCGCCTCCTACCGCGTGCGTCGCCTTACCCTTCTCCCCCTTCTCTCTCTTCTCCGTCCGCGAACCGCCGCCCGCTGCCACCGGCCTCCCCGCACCCCTCGACACCGCCGCCGCCGGCAACCGCTGGTCGACGTGGCAGCGTCCCTTCCGCCATGACCACGCTTTCGCCGCATCACCTGACGGTGGCCGAGGAACTGCTGCTCCTGGGCCTCGATCCCGCCCGCTCCCGGCCCCGCGTCAAGATGGACCACCTCCGCTACGGCCTGGCCGCGGCCGCGCTCGCGGAGTTGGAGGGGTACGGCAGTGTGGCCGAGGAACGGGGGCGGTTCGTCGTCCTGCGTCCTCTGCCGGTCGGTCAGCCACTACTGGACCGGATACTGGGCGACCTCGCCGCCGGCCCGGCGGGTGGAGCCAACGGCAAGGGCAAGGGTGAACGGCTGCAGGCCTGGCTCCGGAAGTACGGTAGACAGGCGGAGCAGCTCGCCGCCGCCTCCCTCGCTCACCGTGGCGCGATCCGGCTGACGGAACACCGCGCGCTCGGTCTGTTCCCCCACCGTCGCTACGACGTGGTCGACCAGCAACTGCACGACCAGGCGCTCGCCGCCTTCCACGGTTCCCTGGAGCGGGGCTTCCCCGACCGTCGTTCCCGCGCCCTGGCCGGACTGCTCCTGGCCACGGAGGTGGCCACACGTCTGGACGTCTCCTGGCGCGCACGCCGCGAACTGAGACCTCTGGTCCGCGAGCAGTGGTTCGCCGAGGCGGTACGCAAGCAGATCTACTCGGACAACGCAGCCGCCGGCGGCGCGGGTTGAACGAAGACGCTGCCCGCGACGTGCCGAGTAGGCCCGCGGTGTACCAAGTGGGCCCGCGACGTGCCGAGTAGGCTTGCGGCGTGACGAAGTACAAGTCTGTCGATGTGAGCGTCGACGCCATGCTGGACGACCTTCGGACGCTCGTCGAGACCGAGTCTCCGTCGCGCGATGTCGATGCCCTCACCGCATCGGCGAAGGCCGTCGCCGCCGTCATCGAGAGCCGTCTCGGCGGTCGGGCCCGCCTCGTGGAGAGCGCAGCCGGGCCGCACGTGCACTGGTCGGGCGGCGGCGACCCCAAGGTACTGATCCTCGGTCACCACGACACGGTGTTCCCGCTCGGCACCCTCGCCCGTCGCCCCTTCAAGGTCGAGGCCGGCCATGCGACCGGGCCCGGGGTCTTCGACATGCTGGGCGGCCTGGTGCAGGCCGTTCACGGCGTGGCGTCGCTCGCCGACCGTTCGGGCGTCGAGATCCTGGTGACCGCCGATGAAGAGGTCGGATCGCACGCCTCGCGCGCCCTCATCGAAGAACGCGCCCTCGCTTGCGGTGCGGTACTGGTGGCCGAGGGTGCGGCCGACGACGGTGGCCTGAAGACCGGTCGTAAGGGGTGTGGCACGTTCCAGGTGTCCCTCACCGGCCGCGCCTCGCATGCGGGGCTGGAGCCGGCGGCCGGAGTCAATGCCCTGGTCGAAGCCGCACACCAGGTCCTGGACATCGCGGCACTGAGCCGTCCCGACATCGGCACGACGGTGACCCCGACCGTCGCGTCCGCCGGCACCCTGGACAACGTCGTACCGGCGGAGGCGACCATCGTCGTCGACGTGCGGGTCGAGTCGGCGGACGAGAAGGACCGCATCGAGTCCGCCTTCGCTGCACTGACTCCGCGCCTCGACGAGGCGAAGATCGCGGTACGGGGCTCCGTAGGCCGCCCCCCGATGCCCGAGTCGGCCTCCGCCGAGCTGTTCGCCATGGCCCGGCAACTCGCGCCCGGCCTGCGGGGCAAGGCAGTGGGCGGCGGCAGCGACGGGAACTTCACGGCCGCTCTGGGGGTGCCGACCCTCGACGGCCTCGGCGCGGTCGGTGGCGGCGCCCACGCGGACCACGAGTACCTGGTGGTCGCCGCCATGACCGAGCGGGCCGACCTCATCGCCGGCCTGGTGCAAGCGATCCGCAACACGTGAGCACACGCGAGGGGTGGAGCCACGCCCCGCTCCTCGCTCCGCACTCCCCACCCTCACTCCTGGTGCGGGCCTACTCCCAGGGGGCGGGCCCGGTTCCGGTGGCCCAGGCGGTCAGTTCCGTGCCGCTGAAGCAGAGGATGCCGCACTGTTCGGCGTACTCGATGGCGGGGTCGGTGAACGAGCTAGTGGTGACCAGCGCCGCGACGTCCGCGCCGTGGACCGTGTAGCAGGTGCCGCCGAAGCGCTGGAGATCCTGCGAGCCGACCTTGTGGCTCTCGGCGTAGCGCTTGCACTGGACGACCAGGGTGCGGCCGTCCGACGTCGTGGCCACGATGTCCGCGCCGAGGTCGTTGGCGCCGCCGACGACCTCGACGTCGATGCAGCCGTCCCGCTCGCACAGTGCGGCCACCGCGTTCTCGAACTCGTACGCGTCCATGGCCGCGTAGTCCGCCACGTACACGGTTTCTTCGGCTGCTTCGACTGCTTCGGCCTCTTCGCCCTCTTCGATGTTCTCGACTTCGACGAGAGGGGATTCCGCCGCGAAGCCCGGGTCGCCCGGACGAGGATCCACGCGCCTGCTCGCGCCTCCGCGAGGACGGGAGCGGGCGATCCCTACGACCAGCGCCGCTACCGCCGACACCACGACGAGACTCGCCACAGGGTGGCGGGCCGCGCTGTCCAGGCCCGTTCGCAGCATCAAGCCGATCCCCACGATGCCGATGGCGATCAGCCCGAAGCAGACGGTCAGTTGGCGCAGGCTGAACGCGGGGCGGCGGGTGGCGGGTCGTGGCCGGCGGGTCGGGGTGACCATGAGCGCTCTCCAGGGCTGGGCGAAGATCGTTTTCTGCAAGTGCCCTGGATGAGCCGAGTTACTGCCGGCGGCCCCGGATCGGTCGTCGGGGCCGCCGTACGGGGGTGAGCAGGCGTCAGGCCACCGGGGCCGGCGCCGGGTACGTCGGGTACTCGACCCCGGAGACGTGCTGGACGACGCGGATGACCTGCGAGGAGTAGCCGAACTCGTTGTCGTACCACAGGTACAGGATCGCGTTGTCGCCCTCGACCTTCGTGGCACCCGCATCCACGATCGACGCGTGGCGCGAGCCGATGAAGTCGTTGGAGACCGCGTCGGGGGCGCTGGTGAAGTCGATCTGGCGGCGGAGCGGCGAGGTCAGCGACACGTCACGGAGGTATTCGAGCACCTCGTCGCGGCTGGTCTCGCGGGCGAGCTGGAGGTTGAGGATCGCGATCGAGACGTCCGGCACCGGGACGCGGATCGAGCTGCCGGTGATCTTCGCCTTGAGGTCGGGCAGCGCCTTGGCGACGGCGGAGGCGGCACCGGTCTCGGTGATGACCATGTTGAGCGGCGCCGAGCGGCCGCGGCGGTCCGCCTTGTGGTAGTTGTCCAGCAGGTTCTGGTCGTTGGTGAACGAGTGGACGGTCTCCACGTGGCCGCGCAGCACCCCGTACTCGTCCTCCATCGCCTTCAGCGGCGGGACGATGGCGTTGGTGGTGCAGGACGCGCAGGACAGGATCCGCTCGTCCGGCTTGATCGTGTCGTGGTTGACGCCGTGCACGATGTTCGGGACGTCGCCCTTGCCCGGCGCGGTCAGGACGACCTTGTCGATGCCGGGGCGCAGGTGCTCCGACAGGCCCTCGCGGTCGCGCCACTTGCCCGTGTTGTCGATGAGGATGGCGTCCTTGATGCCGTACGCCGTGTAGTCGATCTCCGACGGGCCGTTGGCGTAGATCACCTTGATCTCGTTGCCGTTGGCGACGATGGTGCTGTTCGCCTCGTCGACGGTGATCGTGCCCTGGAACTGACCGTGGATGGAGTCGCGGCGCAGCAGCGCGGCGCGCTTCACGAGGTCCTCGGCGGCCCGGCCGCCGCCCCCGCGCACGACGATGGCGCGCAGCCGCAGGCCGTTGCCGGAGCCGGCCTTCTCGATGAGCAGCCGGGCGACGAGGCGGCCGATGCGGCCGAAGCCGTAGAGGACGACGTCGCGCCCCTGGCGGCACTCGATCTTGTTGGCGCCCGTGGCGCCCGCGACGGCCTCGGCGGTGAACGCCTCCACCGAGAGCCCCCGGTCGTCGGCCTTGTACGTCTCGGCGAGCCGGCCGATGTCGATCTGGGAGGGGCCCAGGTCGAGGGCGGTGAGCGCCTGGAGGAAGGGGAACGTCTCGGTGATCGAGAGCTCCTCGCCGGCTATCTGGCGCGCGAATCGGTGGGTCTTCAGGATGCTGACCACCGACTTGTTCACCAAGGAGCGGCTGTGCAGCAGGATCGTGACGTCCCGCTCCCGGTGCAGCTTCCCGATGATCGGGATCATCGATTCCGCGATCTCCTCGCGGTTCTTCCAATTGGTGAACGAGTCGTCGTTGACAGTCACAGGCTTATCTCTCGATCGAGCTAGGCGGTGCTCATATGCTAACCGGTCGTGATCTCGCTCATCCACCGGGTCGGGGGAGGGCGGAGGAGCCCCGTGATCCGTAGGGGCAGCCGCAGGGGCGGCACTGGTGGCAGCCGCATTCACCGGCTCGCGACGCCCGCCATAACGTCAGAGTCATGACAACTCCCGATACGCCGGCCACCGACACGTCGACTTCCTGTGCGCCGGCTCCCGAGAGGGCGGCGGGACCGCCGGGGCGGGGGCGCCGTGGCCTCATCGCATTCCTGGGCCTGGCGTACCTGGGCATGTGGCTGTCCATGTCGCCGCTGCTGGCCAGTGGGTACCTGCGTACGGACAGCCGGACGGAGACCGGCGCGCTGGAGCAGGTGTGCATCGCAGTGGCGATGATGACGCCGGCGCTCGCCGCGGTCCTCGTGATCCGGTACGTGGAGCCGGCCGGCCGGGGGCGCGTACGCGAGGCCCTCGCCCTGCGGTGGCCGTCGCCCCCTGGGCGAGCCGTACGCGCATGCCTCATGGCCCTGGCGGTCCCGGCCGGCCTGACCCTGATCGCTCTCGGCATCGGCGCCGCGGCCGGCACCTACCCGTGGGGCGAGATGCGCTGGTCCGGCCTGGGAGCGTGGGCAGTGGGCATGCTGCTGCAATTACTGCCGTCCCTGCCGCTCTTCTTCGGTGAAGAGCTCGGCTGGCAGGGATATCTGTTCCCCCGGCTGGCGCAGGACGGCCGGCCCCGCCGCCTGCTGTGGGCCTACCCGGCCACCGGCGTCGTCTTCGCGCTGTGGCACCTGCCCACACTCCTGATGGGCGGCCAGTACCCAGGTCGTCCCTGGTATGTGTCCGTGCCCGCGATGCTGGTGAGCTGCACGCTCGCACTGCCGATCCTCACCTGGCTACGGCTGCGCTCGGGCTCGGTGATCCCCGCGGTCGTCGGCCACGCCTTCGTCAGTACGGTCAGCGTGAGCATGGTCAAGGAATTCGCCGACCAGGACGTGACGCCGGACCCCTTGCGGATGGGGCTCTTCGGCTGGCCCGGCTGGATCGCCATGGCCGCCTTCGTGGCGTTCCTGGCCGCTACGGGCCGACTCCGGCACCCCGGCGCGACGGCGCCTCGTCCCGGTCGCTCGCCAGCCAGAGGAACAGCGGGGGGAGGACCAGTTCGATGATCGTCAGCACCACCTGGAACCAGTGCGGCCACCCTTGCGCGGCGAGCGACAGCAGACGCCCGATCGCGCCCAGCAGGAACACCGCGGAGAGCCACCGTACGGCTGTCGCGGGGACCGGTGACTGCCGGGCGGCCCAGAGCCAGGCGAGGCCGTACCCGGCGAAGATCGCGCCGAAGAACCGTCCGAGACTGTCGATGGTCGGGCCGGCCGAGCTCGCGCCCGGAATGGCGGCGTTCCCGAGCAGTACGTGGAAGAGCCCGATCGCCACGCAGGCGTACCCCATCACCATCGCCAGTCCGCGAAGCGTCTTGCCTCTGGTCATCTTCGGCCCCTTGTCCCTTCGTCGACCGCATCGGGTCGACAGCCGACCGCGTAAGTTGACACGTGTCTACTAAGCTTGCCAACCGGTAGACGTGTGTCAACTAACATGCGGCTGTGTCTTCGCGTCAGCGCCTCGGTCCAGCCGAACGCCGTGCCCAGCTCCTCGCCGTCGCCGCCCGGCTCTTCGCCGCGCAGCCCTACGACGAGGTGCTGATGGAGGAGGTCGCCGAGCAGGCCGGCGTCTCCCGGGCACTGCTCTACCGCCACTTCCCGAGCAAACGGGACCTCTTCGCCGCGCTCTACCAGCAGGTGGCCGAGCAGCTGCTCGCCAAGACCCGGCTCGACCCCGCCGACTCGCTGGTCGAGCAACTCACCGAGGGCCTGGACGCCCACATCGAGTACTTCGCGGAGAACCGCCACACCGTGCTCGCGGCGAATCGGGTACTGGCCGGTGACCGGCTGATCCAGACCATCATCGCCGGCGAACTCGACGCGCTGCGTGAGCGGTTGCTCGGTGCGCTCGCCCTCACCGACGACAACACCCGAGCGGCGGTGTCGGGCGTACTGAAAAGCTGGCTGGTGTTCGTCCAGGTGCTGTGCGTGGACTGGCTCACCGAGGAGACCTGTACCCGCGCCGAACTGCGCGACGTATGCATCGGTGCCGTACTGGGCGCCATCCGCCCGCTCCTCGACGAGGACCCGGCCCCGGGCCGGGCGCACTGACAGCTGCCGGGGCCGTGCGCTGTCGGCGACCTGCCGGCGGCGTCGCCGAGGTGTAGGGAGTCTGTCGGCGGCTGCTGCGATCTTCGCGGCAGGACCGGGCCCGCCGGGCCGTCCCACCTCCTCCCCTCCCGCAAGGAGCCGTCGCATGACACCCGTATCCCCGCACCTTCCCTGGAACGTCCACCGACTTCCGCGGGCCGAGGGCCGCACCTTCCTCGTCACCGGGGGAAACGCGGGGATCGGGTACTTCGTGGCGGAGCAGCTCGCCGGGACGGGGGCCATGGTCGTCCTGGGCAGCCGGAACGCCGGCAGGGCCCGGGCCGCGATGGACTCGATCCGGGCCCGCGTGCCCGGTGCCCGGCTGCGCCATCTGCGGCTCGACCTGGCAGACCTGGCATCGCTCCCGAGCGCTCCCGACGCGCTGGCCGCGGACCGCCTGGACGCGGTGGTCCTCAACGCCGGAGTGGCCCTCGACGACCCGCCGCGGCAGGTCACCAAGGACGGCCACGAGGTCATGTTCGGCACCAACCACCTCGGCCACTTCGCCCTGACCGGATGGCTGGCGCCGCTGCTGACGGCCGCGCCGGCGGGACGCGTCGTCACGGTCGGCAGCTTCGCGGCCAGGTCCGAGCGGCTGGACCTGGAGGACCTGCAGTCGACTCGGGACTACCGGCCCAAACGGACCTACGGGCGCTCCAAGCTGGCGCAGACGTACTTCGCGTGCGAGCTCGACCGGCGGCTGCGGGCGAGCGGCAGCCCGGTGCTGAGCGTGGTGGCCCACCCCGGCGGCGCGCTGGACTCTCTCACGCCCGCACGCCCGCCGGTGCACGAGAGGAGCGTCGGCGACCGGCTGCGCGGTCTGCCCGCCGGCCTGCTCGTCCAGGGCAAGGACGCCGGGGCGTGGCCCATGGTGCGCGCCGTCCTCGACCCAACGGTGCAAGGCGGTCAGCTCTGGGAGCCGAGAGTCTTCGGCCTGCGCGGCCGCCCTCGGCCCACTTCCGTCCGGGGCCACTACGCGGACCCCGAGGCCGCAACCCGCCTGTGGGAGGCCAGTTGCGAACTGACCGGAGTCGCCCCGCACTTCGGCGCCCGATGACGCACCGCCGACCACCCCGGGCACACCGCGACGACGGCCGGCCGCCGGGCTACGCGGAAGTCGCCAGTAACGCGCTGTTCCCGGAGGTCTGCCGGCTACGGCGTGCCGAGGGGCTGAGGCGGAGGCGGTGCGGATCCCACCACCAGGAGATGGCGCTGATGGCCAGCGGTTCGGCCCGCGCGTCGGTAGGCATCGACGCGAACGTGCTCGGCAGGCCCGCGGGATCGTGCGGTGTGGTGTAGCGGTGGCTGCTGACGCCCCAGTCCAGTGAGGCGCGTACGAAGTTTCCCAGGCTGTCGAGGTACTGGCGCAGCTGCGGACCGGACTGGGAAGCCAGTGCGGAGCACACTCGCTGGAAGTGCACCATCACGCGGTCGCGCTGCGCGATCGCCGTGGAGACCGCCTGGGCGAGGGAGAGGCCGTGATGGTGCGTCAGGACGCGGAGCACGTTGAGGTAGTAGTCACCCGTCTGCCCCGCTTCCTGCGCCTCCTTGTGAGCGGACAGCAGGTCGTTGTCCCAGGTGATGATGAACGAGGCCATCTGGGCCGCGGCACGCGTCGCGGGATGCGCGCGCTCCTGGGGCGACAGCTCGTACCCGTACCCCATTTCCAGCAGTGGCAGTACGACCGTGGTGGCGCCGTCGTACAGCCGCATCAGCGTGTAGTCCTCCAGGTCGGGCACGCTGCCGGCCAAGCGGTGGCCGGCCTCCCAGACGACCGAAAGGGCGTACTCTCGCAGCGCGTTGACCCATTGGGTGACCTGACCGGCGGTCCCGTACCGCGCCACCCGTGCGTGCAGGTCCCGCAACCCCTTGGCCAGCGGGTCGTCCGTCAGCAGAGCCGCCTCCGGATTCTCGGCCACCCACAGCAGGCGTTGCAGGGCGGCGGTGAGCGCGCCCGGAGCCCGGCCGAGCTCGCCCTCTTCGATCACGCCGTCGTCCACGAGGAACAGCCACAGCACGAAATCGCCCAGGAGTTGCGCGACATCCTCACGGCCGGTCGGGAGGATGCGCGCGGCGAAGACGCCGATGTCCTGCTCGGCGAGCCGTTCGCTCAGCCGCGTACCGCCCCCGTACCGGCGTGCCCAGGCGGCGGTACGGTTGTCGATGGCCGTGTGGCGCGGGTGGACGGCGGGCGGGATCGGCGCGTAGAGCGGGGGTATCCGAGGGGTCGGGGTGGTAGCCGGTGGGTCTGTCAGCGGACTCATCTGGCGGCCCTCCTGAGGCGGTTCGGTCACTCCCCCGGGGCGTCACGCGGACACCCAGTGTGATCAACAAACCGCATGTTATGCGCCACCGCACATTGATCCAATAGGGGAAAGGTCACGCGTAAGTACGGCGTGAAGTGGGCAGACCGGCCGACAGGAAAACGGTGCTGACCGGCAGATTTCCCCCGTGGAGGGAGAACTCGAAAGCCGGCCGTAGAACGCCTGTTCGCGAAGTGGCGGCCTCAATGAATCCGGCCAGCGGGCGAGTTACCCCTTTTGCGCTGACGCGCCCTCGGCTCCCGTTCCCCGTTCCTGACCCGTCCCCCTCTCCGTTCCCGTCACTGTCCGCGCCAGATGTTGTCGAAGGCGGCAGCTTCGATGGTTCGGCGTTGCCGTACGGCTTCCAGCTCCGTCACCGCCCCGTTGACGGCGGCGAGTACGGTCGCCACCGCTTCGTCGGCGAAACTCGGGGACTCCTCGGCCGGAACCGATGCGTTGTGGACCCCGGCAGCGGCCGCGAGAGTGGCGAGGACGGGGTCGCCGGACGCCCAGCGGGCGGTTGCGCGGCGGCGGGCGGGGGAGTCGGCCGCCAGTGCCGGCCCGGTGTGCCGGAGGGGGAACCAGCGGCGGCGCTGTCGAACGACGCGCTCCGGGGTGCCTGTGGCGTTCTCCGCTGCCGCCAATTCGGCCAGCGCGGCCCGGTAGACCGCGGAGAGGCCGCGGCCTCGGCGCCACAGCCAGTCGTCGACCGACTCATAGGGCATCCGACGAATCAGCAGTGCAGCGGCCTCGTCGAGCTGACGGTCCGCCAGTGTCCGCGCTCCGCCCGGCGCGATGCGGTCGCCGTCCAGTACCAGCATCCCGGCGTCCATGAGGTCGATCAGCTCGGCTCCCGCGAGGGCGAGCGAGAGGTCGCCCGGATCCACTGGAGGATCGGAAGCCACGTCCAGGGCGACGATCGACAAATCCCGCGGTGTGGTCATGAACGGCTCCGGGTGAGAGGCGTGGCATCGGGGGCGACACGTCGCCGAGTGGCCGACCGATGTGGGTTTCCGCTGATCAGGAGCTGCGACTTACGTGCTGACTGTACCCCTCACCCGCATGCCGACGCCCGAAGCGCGCACCGCCCTGTGCGGCCCCTGCTGCCCCCGGCGCGCGGAAAGCGACGCGCAGTGGTCAACTGGACGATGTTGATCAAGTCGATCCCTCGCGGGCACCAGGGAGAACGGAGCGGTCCATGGCCTGGGTGGTACTCATCGTGTCGGGCGTCCTGGAGACGGTCTGGGCGACGGCTCTAGAGGCGTCCAAGAACTTCTCGCGGCTGTGGCCCTCCGTGCTCTTCCTCTGTGCGCTCGCGCTCAGCATGGGCGGCCTCTCGTACGCGGTGAATCACATCCCGCTCGGTACCGCTTACGGAGTGTGGGTGGGCATCGGTGCCGTGGGGACCGCCGTGTACGGGATGGCGGTGCTCGGCGACCCGGTGACGGCCGCGCGCCTGTTCTGCCTGCTCCTGATCATCGGCGGAGTGGTGGGGCTCAAGCTGCTGCACTGAGAGGCGGCGCGGAGGCGGGCAACCGGCGACTACTGTCTGTAACTTTTCCCTGACCCGGAACCTGGACACCCGGACCTGCCTTTGCATGGAAATGCGTAATCGTGCATACTCTTCCTATGTCTAAGGTCCTCACCTCCCTCCCCGCCGGCGAGCGCGTCGGCATCGCCTTCTCGGGCGGCCTCGACACCTCCGTCGCGGTCGCGTGGATGCGCGACAAGGGTGCTGTTCCGTGTACCTACACCGCCGACATCGGCCAGTACGACGAGCCCGACATCGCCTCGGTGCCCGGCCGTGCGAAGACCTACGGTGCCGAGATCGCGCGTCTGGTCGACTGCCGCGCGGCGCTGGTCGAGGAGGGCCTTGCCGCGCTCACCTGCGGCGCGTTCCACATCCGCTCGGGCGGGCGTGCCTACTTCAACACCACGCCGCTCGGCCGCGCCGTCACCGGCACCCTCCTGGTCCGGGCGATGCTGGAGGACAACGTCCAGATCTGGGGCGACGGCTCGACCTTCAAGGGCAACGACATCGAGCGGTTCTACCGCTACGGCCTGCTCGCCAACCCGAACCTGCGGATCTACAAGCCGTGGCTGGACGCGGACTTCGTGACCGAGCTCGGCGGCCGCAAGGAGATGTCGGAGTGGCTGCTCGCCCACGACCTGCCGTACCGGGACAGCACGGAGAAGGCGTACTCCACCGACGCCAACATCTGGGGCGCCACCCACGAGGCGAAGACGCTGGAACACCTGGACACGGGCGTGGAGACCGTTGAGCCCATCATGGGCGTCCGGTTCTGGGACCCCGAGGTCGAGATCGCCACCGAGGACGTCACGATCGGCTTCGACCAGGGCCGCCCGGTGACGATCAACGGCAAGGAGTTCGCCTCCGCCGTCGACCTGGTGATGGAGGCCAACGCCATCGGCGGCCGCCACGGCATGGGCATGTCGGACCAGATCGAGAACCGGATCATCGAGGCCAAGAGCCGCGGCGTCTACGAGGCGCCCGGCATGGCCCTGCTGCACGCCGCCTACGAGCGCCTGGTCAACGCGATCCACAACGAGGACACCCTCGCCCAGTACCACAACGAGGGCCGGCGCCTCGGCCGCCTCATGTACGAGGGCCGCTGGCTGGACCCGCAGGCCCTGATGGTGCGGGAGTCGCTCCAGCGCTGGGTCGGCGCGGCCATCACCGGCGAGGTGACGCTGCGGCTGCGCCGCGGTGAGGACTACTCGATCCTGAACACCACGGGCCCCGCGTTCAGCTACCACCCGGACAAGCTGTCCATGGAGCGCACCGAGGACTCGGCGTTCGGCCCGGTGGACCGGATCGGCCAGCTCACCATGCGCAACCTCGACATCGCCGACTCGCGCGCCAAGCTGGAGCAGTACGCCGGCATCGGCCTGATCGGTACCGGCAGCCCCGCCATCGGTGCCGCGCAGGCGGCCTCGACCGGGCTGATCGGCGCCATGCCGGAGGGCGGCGCCGAGGCCATCGCCTCCCGCGGCGAGGTCTCCGGTGAGGACGAGGCGCTGGACCGCGCCGCGATGGAGTTCGGCACGGACTGACCAGCCGTGTCGCGCGAGGGACGAGCACCCTCGCGGGAACGTACCGCCGGGGAGGCCGGCCCGACGCCCTTGACGCGTCGGGCCGGCCTTTTCGGTGTACCGCTCCGCACCATGAGGTACAGTCGCAGGGTCCTGTTGTCTCCGATAGAGGTGGACGTTGCGCATCTGAGGTTCGCGATCATCACGCGGTACGGCATCGGCCGTACGCCCGTCGCGTCGCACGGCATTCCGCCGTCCGTGGCCCCGCGTGTCTGCGACCTCGGTGCATGAGCTGTCCCTCACCCTTCGGAGAGCCGCACCCATTGTTCTGTCGGTTCGCCGGCTCGCCGGTTCGGTCGCCGCGTGGTGTTCGCACACGTAGTCCCCATCCACCGCGTACGACTGCGAGAACATCATGTCAGGACCGACGCCCCAGGCCTCCGTGACCTGCTCCGCCCTGTCCTTCCAGTGGCCGGACGGCACGACCGTCTTCGACGGACTCTCCTTCACCGTCGGCAAGGGCCGCATCGGCCTCGTCGGCGCCAACGGCACAGGCAAGTCCACCCTGCTCCGCCTCTTGGCCGGTGAGCTGTCCCCGTCCCGCGGAACGGTGACCGTCGGCGGCCGCCTGGCCCACCTTCCGCAGAACATCACCCTGGACACCACACTCCGCGTCGACCAGGCGCTGGGCATCGCCGAGCGGCGCACCGCCCTGCGCGCCATCGAAGCGGGCGAGGTCGACGAGGAGCACTTCGAAAAGCTCGGCGACGACTGGGACGTCGAGGAGCGAGCCCTCGCCACACTGGGCTCACTCGGACTCGGTGGCCTCGGACTCGACCGCACCGTGGGGCAGATGTCCGGCGGCGAGACCGTACTGCTGCGCCTCGCCGCGCTGCTACTGGAACGCCCCGATGTCCTGCTGCTCGACGAACCGACCAACAACCTCGACCTGTTCGCGCGCCGCCGCCTGCACGACGCCGTGGACTCCTGGCGTTCCGGCACCCTGATCGTCGTCAGTCACGACCGCGACCTGCTGGAACGGGTGGACCGCACCGCCGAGCTGCGGTCGGGCTCGGTGAGCTGGTACGGGGGCGGCTGGTCCGCGTACCAGGAGGCGCTGGCCACCCAACAGGAGGCGGCGGGCCGTACGCTGCGGGCGGCCGAGGCGGACGTACGCCGACAGCAGCGCGAACTCGGAGAGACCCGCACCAAGGTGGCGCGGCGGCAACGGCAGAACAAGAAGCTGGATGCCCAGCGGCGCGCCCCGAGGATCGTCGCCGGCGAACGCAAGCGGTCGGCGCAGGAGTCCGGCGACAAGCTGCGCGGCCTGCACGAAGACCGTCTCCAGGAGGCGCGCGAGCGGCGGGAGGCGGCCGCGGACGCGATCCGTGACGATGCCGAGATCCGGATGAGCCTGCCGCACACCGCGGTACCGGCCGGCCGCACCGTACTGAGCCTGCACGACGTGCAACCGTGCTTCGGCAGGCTGCGCGCCGCCACCCTCGACGTGCACGGCCCCGAACGCATCGCACTGGTCGGACGCAACGGAGCCGGAAAAACCACCCTGTTGCGCACCCTCACCGGCGAGCTCGCCCCCCTGTCCGGTACGGCCACCGCGCACGTCCCGCTACGGTTCCTGCCGCAGCGCCTGGACGTGCTGGACGACGAGTTGAGCGTCGCCGAGAACGTGGCCCGCACCGCTCCGGGCGTCACCGACAACCACATCCGCGCACAGCTCGCCCGCTTCCTGTTCAAGGGGGCACGCGCCGAACAGCCGGCCGGCACCCTGTCGGGCGGCGAACGCTTCCGGGCCGCCCTCGCGGCGACCGTGCTCGCCGCGCCGGCGCCGCAGCTGCTCCTGCTCGACGAGCCGACCAACAACCTCGACGTGTCGAGCGTCCGGCAGTTGACCAGCGCCCTGGAGTCCTTCGAAGGCGCCCTGGTCATCGCCAGCCACGACCTGCCGTTCCTGGCAGCGGCCGGCATCACCCGCTGGCTGCTCGTCGACGAGGAACTGCGCGAGACCAGCGAGGACGAGGTCCGCGCCGTCTTGGAAACACCATCGATGGAGGTAGGCCGATGAACCACACGCCGTCGTCCGGGCGGAGCGAGGCAAGCGGGCCGGCAGAGCTGCTGCCGGTGCGCTTCGACCCGGAACTGGCCACCGTGCTGAACGGCATGGACGACTTGCGGGACGCCTTCCCGTCGGACCCCGCCATGATTCCCCGCTGGCGGGAACGGCTGGCCGAGATGGTCCCCGACCCCACCCTGGACGAGCTGCGCGCCGGCGGAGCCTTCGAGGTGTACGAGAGGAGTGTGCCCGGCCCCGCCGGGGCGCCGGAGGTCTCCCTCCTCGTCGCCCGGCCGACCGGTCTCGCGGCCGGCGCACCGGTGGTCTACCACCTGCACGGTGGCGGGATGATCAGCGGCAGCAACCGTGCCGGCCTGGAGGTGATTCTGACGGAGTGGGCGGAGCCGTTGGGGCTCGTCGTGGTCTCCGTCGCGTACCGCCTCGCGCCCGAGTACCCCTACCCCGCGGCCGTCGAGGACTGCTATGCCGGTCTGCGGTGGGTGGCCGGGAACGCCGCTGACCTCGGTGGCGACCCGGCGCGCATCGTCGTCGCCGGTGGCAGCGCGGGCGGTGGCCTCACCGCCGCCCTGGCGCTGCTGGCCCGCGACCGCAACGGCCCGCACCTCATCGGGCAGCTGGCGATGTGTCCGATGCTCGACGACCGCAACGACACCCCCTCCGCCCGCCAGATGGCGGGACGCGGGCTGTGGGACCGGCAGGACAACGCCGTCGGGTGGGCCGCGCTGCTGGGTGCGGCGCGTGGTACGGCGGAGGTACCGGCGTACGCGGCACCCGCCCGGGCGACGGACCTGTCCGGACTGGCGCCCGCGTACATCGATGCGGGTGCGGCCGAGACCTTCCGCGACGAGGCCGTCGCGTACGCCACCCGTATCTGGCAGGCCGGCGGGGACGCCGAACTGCACATCTGGCCGGGCGGCTTCCACGGCTTCGACCAACTGGCTCCCAAGGCCACCGTCTCCCAGGACGCCCGCCGGGCCCGCGTGCACTGGCTCCGCCGCATCGTGAACCGTTGAGACCGGGCGCGGGACCGGAAACCGTGGGCCGGTAGGGGCGCGGCCACTGTAGTGGTCGCGCCCGCCCCTTTTTTCCGCCCGCTCGGAGCTTGCCCGGAGCCTGCTCGTGCCGCCCGCTCGGGGCCCGCTCCGCCCGGACCGCGGCACACTCGTGCATGCCACGCTTCCGCGTGTCGCGCGTCGTTGCTGCGAGAGTGAGGTGCCGCGATGGCCGAGTTCACGGGTGACTCTTCGAGCACTGCGTCCTTTCCTCCCGCGCCACCGACATCTGTTGTGCCACCGGTACCGGAGTGGCTCATCCCCCGGCCTCACCTGGTGTCCCGGCTCGCCCGGGGCGTGCGCGGGCCCCTGACCGTGGTGGTGGGCCCGCCTGGTGCCGGGAAGACGGCACTGGTCACCGAATGGGCGCACACGGCTGCCCTGCCCGGCCCCGTGGCCTGGGTGCCCTGCGACGGCGGGAACGAGCCGCCCGGCGTGTTCTGGCCGCGCGTGGTCGCCAAGCTGCGGGAAGCCGGGGTCGCGCTGCCGTACGCGGGCGTCCACACCGCCGCACCGATCTCCGGCGCCGCCGACGGGCCGCTGGCCGCCCGGGTGGCAGCGGACCTGGCCCGGCGCACCGAGCCCGTGGTGATCGTGCTGGACGACTTCGACCTGGAGCCGGGGTCGGCAGCCGCGGAGGGCGTGACACTCCTGCTCAGGCACGCGTTTCCCATGGTGCGGCTGCTCGTGGTCGCGCGCAGGGACCCGCCGCTGCACCTCCACCGCCGCCGCCTCGCCGGCGAACTGACCGAACTGCGCACGGCGGACCTGGCGTTCACCGACAAGGAGACGGTGGCGCTGCTCGCCCAGCACGAGGTGACCCTCACCGGTTCGGCGGTGCGGCACCTCACCCGGCGTACGGAGGGCTGGGCGGCGGGATTGCGGCTGGCGGCCATGTCCCTGGGCGGACATCGGGACCCGGCAACGTTCGTGCGGCGTTTCGCCGGCGACGAGGAGGCGGTCGTCAGCTATCTGGCCGAGGAGGTGCTCGACGTCCAGCCCGCCCCCATGCGCCACCTGTTGCTGGTCACCAGCCTGCTGGACCGGGTGAACGCGGAGCTGGCCGCCGCCGTCACGGAAGAGGACGCCGACGGCCGGTTCGCCGCGCTGGTCCGGCAGAACTCCTTCCTGCAACCGCTGGGGGAGGGGTGGTACCGGTACCACCGCATGTTCCGTGACGTGCTGCTGCTGCGACTGCGGTACGAAGCCCCGGAGCGGATCGCGCGGCTGCATCGTCGCGCCGCCGACTGGCTGGGCGCGCACGGCCCGCTGACCCAAGCCCTTGAGCACGCCGTGGCCGCGGGTGACCCGTCGTACGCCGCCCGGCTGGCGGTCGAGCGGCTGGCGGTCGGCCGGATCATCGGCCTCGCCGGCGATCCACTGCCCGACAGCCTCCTTCAGCGCCTTTCGCAGTGCATGGCCACGGCCTCCGACAGCGCACAGGACGGTGACGTGGCGCTGGCGACCGCGGCCCTGTCGCTTGCCCGAAGGGATGGTGCGGGCTGTGACGACGCCCTGCGGAAGGCCGACGCGCTGATGAGGACGGCAGCGCCGGCCGATGGTGCGCAGCCGGTCCCGCTCACTGCCCGCCTGACGTATGACGCGATCCGTATGGCGGCGGACCCCTTCGGCGATCCGACGTCCGCACTGGCCGCGGCGGCCGAGATGGACGGATTGTGCGCACGACTGCCGCGCGAAACCAGCGCGCGACACCCCGAGTTGCAGGCCTTCGCGCACTACGTGCGCGGCGGCGCCGAACTGCGGTGCGGCCGGTTGAAGAGGGCGGAGGAAGCGCTGCTCGCAACGCTCAGGACCATCGGGCCGCAGGACGCCGGCCCCAGCCCGCTGCGGCGTGACTGTCTCGTCGACCTCGCCCTCCTCGCGACCCTGCGCGGCCGGACGCGGTCCGCCGCCGAGTTCGCCGCGCGAGCCCGGCACCTCGACATACCCGCGCCCGACCCGGCGGACCGCTCCTGCGCCGCACTCCACGTGGTACGGGTCTGGTCGCATCTGGTACGGGGGGAGCCCGCAGCGGCTCGACGCCAACTCGACGACGTGGCTTCGGCGTTGTGTGTACCGATGCCCGACCCTCCCGTCGTCGCCCTGCACCGTCTCGCCGGCGAGACGGTCGTCCTGTGCGAGCGTGACGCCCCGCCTTCCGCCGAGGCCGTACGTGACCTCTGTGCGGCGGTGGCGGGCCCGTGGCCCACTGAGGGGCTGGAGCGTGCGGTGCACCTGGCGTGCGCTGCCGCGCCCTGCGGTTTCTCCGGAGCGCCTGCCGGGGGCCGGGAGACCACGAAGTGCGAGGTGCTCAGTGGGCGGGAACGCGACGTGTTGAAACACCTGGCGCGGACGATGACCACCGAAGAGATCGCCGCCGAGATGTACCTGTCGGTCAACACGGTCAAGACGCACCTCAAGAGCGTCTACCGCAAGTTGGAGGTGACAAGGCGTTCGGCAGCGGTCCGGCGCGCACGCGAACTGGAACTGCTCTGACCGCTGATCATTCGGTCCCCGTGGTCGCCCCGGGGTCTCGGCTCTCGGAGGGGTCTCGGCTCTCGGACGGCGGCAGCCGCCGTACTTCCATGAGTTCGAGGCCCAGCGCCTGGATGCGGTCGAGGACGCCGTAGAGCGCGGCCTGGTCCAGGCGCGTACCGCGCAGCACCGTCTCAGCAGGGTGTCGGGTGACCGACAGGTCGCCGAAGGCCTCCTGGAAGGCCGCGCTGAACGTGCCGCGAATGCGGATCTCGAACCCGGTGTCACCCCGCGGCCCCTCTGTGTTGTCGGTGTTATCGGCGTTGTCGGGGTTGTCGGTCCTCACCATGGCACCACCTCCGCCGCGGCCATGCCCGCTGTGCCGCCCATTCTCGCGGCCCGCGATCCGGCGGGCGCATCACCTCGCGCGGGTGAAACCACCGCGATCCAGGGCGAGCAGCCGTCTGACCGACCGCTCCTGGGCGACCAGCCAGCCGATGGCGATCCCCGCCACCACCGTGGTGCAGAAGAGAATCAGCCAGGACAACACGGTGAAGACCGAGCCGAGCAGTCCGAACTGGTCCACGCTCCGCTGCAGCGTACGGGGCATCCACAGGCTCGATGTGGCGGCGAACACCGAGGTGCCCGCACCGGTGAGCACCGCACCGGGAAGCAGTGGCAGCCACCCGACACGGCCCGCCAGGAGGAGATGCTGGGTCCACCACCACAGCCCTGTCGCCGCCGCGACCTGGAGCGGGAAGCCCAACAGGGCGCCCGCACCGAATCCACCGCGCACCACCCCCTGGAACACCAACGCGGTGCTCCATACGAGCAGCCACAGGAACCACCGCCACACCGCGGTGCGCGCGGTCGTGTGCGGCAGCTGCCAGGAACGCTCGCACAGCCGCTGAAGTACCCGGCTGAGAGCCGTCGCAGAGACCAGCGAGACCACGGCACTCACCACACCCCATGCCCCCGATCCTCGTTCGCCGCCCGCGTAGAGCCGCTCGACCTGGTCCTGGACGATGCCCTGGATCCCGAGGACGTCACGTAGCGACGTCCGCAACTGCTCCCGCACCTCTTGCGGGCAGTAGGCCGCGATCACGAAGAGCATGGGCAGTGCGGTCAGGAACACCTGTGCCGCGAGCCGGGTCGACAGATCGAGGACGCTGACGCTCCTCAACTGAACGGCGACCCGCCGCACGAAGGGCGCCGCACGGGACACCGCCGGGACGGCGGCGCTCAGCCGCTTCACCGCGCGCGGCCCGGTCCCCACCGACCGGTCGAGGACACATCAGCCATCTCCGCCGCCCCCTAGGACTTACGAACAGGCGCTCCCCGGTGCGTGCGGAGCGAGGTGTTCGGCACCGCGGTGGGAGGAGCGCGACGTACCGGCTCCCCCCTCCATTCAGCCGTCGTCCGCGGCGGTCGGGCATCCCCCGCAGCGGGTGAATGGGCGGCCGGAGGCGGCCGGTCAGCGGTCGGGTGCGGGCACCGGCCGGACGGCGAGGAGGGCGATGTCGTCGACGCTGTCGGCACTCAGGCCGATGAGCAGTTCGTCGCAGAAGACGTCGAGGGGTTCGCGGGCCAGTGCGGCGGTGAGCCGGCGGAGTCGGGACAGGGAGACGTCGAGCGACTCGTCGCGGCGTTCGACGAGGCCGTCGGTGTAGAGCAGCACGGTCGAGTGGGGAGGAAGGGGGGCCTCCGCCCCGGGACGGGGCATGTCGGGGTCCATACCGAGCAGCAGTCCCATCCCGTCCTCAAGGTAGGACGTGTCGCCCTCCCTGGTGGTGAGCAACGGTGGCAGATGCCCGGCGGAGGAGTACCGCAACCTCCACGGCCCGTCCTCGGGCCCCTCGACGACACCGTACACGCACGTGGCGGTGGCCTCCCGGTACAGGCTGTGGTTGGCCAGGTCCAGGCGGCGCAACACCTCCTGCGGAGGTTCCTGCCGGTCGACGGCGATGCCGCGGAGCATGCTTCGCAGCTGGCTCATGGCGACGGCCGCATCCAGGTCGTGCCCGGCGACGTCACCGATGACCACAGCGGTGTTTCCGTTGGGGAGGACGAAGCCGTCGAACCAGTCGCCACCGACCTGCGCGGCGGTGGAAGAGGGTGCGTACCGAGCGGCCAGCCGCAGGTACGGGAGGTCCGGGAGCACGGGCAGCAAGGAGCGCTGGAGACGCTCGGCGATCTGCCGGGACTCCTGGTACAGGCGGGCGTGTTCCACCCCCAGCGCGAGGTTCCGGACCAGGTCGGCGACCTGGGGCAGGTCCTCCTCGGTGAACGGTGGTTCCGCGGCGGAACGGGCCAGTGTGAGGGCGCCGAAGACCGCGCCGCGCGCCCGCAGCGGGGCGACGACGGCGCTTCTCGCTCCCATTCGTTCGAACAGTTCGACGTAGTGGGTGTCCAGGAGCGTGCCGCTCTGGTGCGGTGGCGGGGCCTCGCTGAGCAGCAGCGGTCCGGCTCCGCGCAGGACCCGGCCCAGGGGACCGCGGGCGTTCTCGGTCAGCACCGGCAACTTGCCCGTGTCCACCTCGGCGGGCAGCGGCCCGGGGCCGCGGTGGGTGACGCAGACCCGTTCGAGCTGACCGGAATCGGAGAGCAGATCCACCACGCACCAGCCGGCCAGTCGCTGACTGAGGATCGCGCACACGCGCTGCACCCCCTCTTTGAGGTCGGCGGCGGCGCTCAGCGCGTCCCTGATGTCGGCCAGCAGCAGGAGCCGCCGCTCCCGCACCGAACCGGTGGCCTCGTCGTCGTCCGGCTCCGCCCGGAGTTCGCCGGGCTGCTGCGCCTCGCCCGCTTCCTGCACCCCGCCCGGCGCCTCGGCCACCGCGTCACTGCCCTCTTCGGAGGGGCCCGGCGAGGCGGCAGGGATGACGGTACGCGGCGTGAGCTGGGCGACGAACACGGGGCGGCCGTCAGCCGTCTCCTGCGTCTGGATGAACAGCCGGACGGGTACCAGCCGGCCGTCCCGGTGCAGTGCGGGGATGGGCACCGAGCGGCCGAGAATGCGGGGCCGGCCGGTCAGCAGGAGGGACGAGAACGCCGCCACGTGGCGCCTGCGCAGGTGTTCCGGGATGAGGGTCGTGAGGCGTCGGCCGATGAGGTCGTCGGCCTGCCAGCCGAGCATGTCCGCCGCGGACCCGTTGGCGGCGATGATCCGGTTCTCGTCGTCGGCGGCGATGGTCGGGATGCCGCTGGCCGTCACCTGGCCGGCTTCCCAGACCGCCGGCTCCAGCGGGCTCGCGCTCGGCTCGCGAGGCATCACGGTCCACGCGGTGGGTGGCCCGCCGGCGAGCTGGCCGCTCAGCTGGTCGAGCAGCCAATGGCTCAACGCACTGTTCTGGGGGAGCGCCGGCAGGGAGAGCAGACGCTCGCCCCGGGCGGCCTCCTCAGCCGCATCGAGCACGCGGCGCAAGGTGAGTACCGCAGGCCCGGCATCCGCCGGGAACGGGAGCCGCACGGTGCGAAAGTGCGCGGCCGGGGGCTGCTGTTCCCACTCCCACTCGGCCGTCACACAGGCACTGATCACGTTGTTCACGTCGTGCGCGACGGCGAGGTCCGCCGGACGCACGCCGGAACGCTGCCCGGTGGACGCGGCAAGCGTGAGTTCGCGCAGCAACGAGTGGCAGTGCTGCTGGGAAGCGACGTACAGCGCGCCCGGCAGGTCGACCAGGGACACGGTACGGGTGGGGGAGGAGGCCGGTACCTCGCTTCGCCACCTGGAGGGTGGTGGCTGGCCCCCGTCCAGCCACAGTTCGTACCACACCGTCTTGGAGTCCTCGCCGGTGTCGACGCCGTACCGGGATGCCAACTGCTCGACGATCCTCAGGCCCCGCCCCGAGGTGGCATGCGGGAAGTGCCCCTGCGGCACCAGTCCGCGGTGCGGCCGGCGGTCGCCGACCTCCGTACGCACCTTGTGGTCGAGGATCCGTACCGTCACCTCGATCGCGGTGCCCGCGTGCAGAACGGCGTTGGTCACCAGCTCGCTGACCAGCAGTGCGGCGTTCTCCGCCACCTCCGAGTCGACCGCCTCGCAGTCAATGCCCGCCAACACCCTCCGGACGAAGCGCCGAGCATGCGCCACGCTCTCCGGCCGCGGTGGAAATGTCTGCGATTGCACCGACCCCGGCTGGCTGCTGTCACCCATGACGCCAGTGTGCTCCACCCGGCTTCCGAGTGGCTCGGTCCTTCCCGAGTGTCCGGCCCGCACACTCCCGGGAATCCGCCACCTGGCGGAGATCGCCCTGCCGCTGACGCAACGCCAGGGTCACGGAGACGGCCGCGGGGCGTGCCCTGCCTCCGGCACCGCCCCGGTCAGCGCTGCTTCGACGGGGCACACGCAGTCGCCGTCCGCGGCGCCGTCGGCCAGCGCGGCGAGGGCCGTACGCATCCGTGCGAGGTCGGCGATGCGCGCGTCGAGGTCCGCGAGTTTTGCGTCGATGACGGTGCGCAGTTGCGAGGAGGCGACGGCGCCCTCCTGCGAGAGCGCCAGGAACGCCGCGACGTCTGCCATGCCGAAGCCGAGCCGCTGGGCGCGTTGTACGAAGCGGGCGCGGCGCACGTCGTCCGGCGAGAAGCGGCGGTAGCCCGAGTTCGGGTCACGTTCGGGGGCGAGGAAGCCACGCCGCTCGTAGTAGCGCAGGGTGCTCAGCGGCACGCCGGCGGCGCGGGCGGCTTCGGCAGGCGTCATGGTCATGGGGACACAGTCTCCCGGACGGGGGAGGTACGTGCGGGCCGCCGGGTCGCCCGGATCAGCTGCCCGCCCTGTGCCAGCAGGAAGCCGACCTCGAACGTGACGAACACCGCGAGTACGGTGCTCGCCCCGTCGGCCATCGCCACCGTCATCAACACGGCGAAGGCCGCCCGGCCGGCCATGTCGGCTGCCGTGGTCACGGCGTCGCCGCGTACCAGGCGGACCACCGCCCACATCGTCACCAGGACGCCGAAGAACGTGACGAACAGCAGCTGTTCCGGCCCGAAGCCGCCGGGGGCGCGTCCGGGCAGGTCCAGGGCGGTGTGCAGGACACGGGCACCGTCGAGGGCGAGCCGGGCGGTCCAAGGAGTGGCGAAGACCGGGGCGACGGCGAGGTCGTAGAGGGCGCCGATCCGGGCGGGATCGGTCCGCAGGCGGCGGTTCGGGTGTGTCATGCCGGCAACGGTGCACCCTGCACCGCGGTGCAGGGTCAAGCTGCGGATCCTACGCGGGTCCGGCGCAGTGCAGGGCGAAGAGGACCGTGGCGGCCTCGGCGGGGCGGGCGGGGTGGTAGCCGGTGAGTTCGGCGAAGCGGGTCAGCCGGTTCAGCACGGTGTTGCGGTGGCAGTACAGCTCGCGCGCCGGCAGCGGGTCGAGGTCGGCCAGGACGGAGTCGGCCAGTACGGTGGCGGCCGGCTGCGCACCGCAGTGCGCAGCCGGCCGCCGCTGGTTGCCGCTCATTGTGTTGTCGCGTCGGTTAATTGTGTTGTCGCGGTGGTGAACACTCGGGCAGCATCCCGTCATGGAGCAGCCTGCTGAGATTCTTCGCCATGGGGACGTCGAGTTGCGTCGATGGCGTATGGACGACATCGACACCCTGCACCGGGTGATGACCGAGTCGCGTGACCACCTGTTGCCCTGGCTGGCCTTCGCGGCGACGCACGACCGCAAGCAGGGACAAGAGTTCCTGGCCCGGTCACAGGAGCAGTGGGCATCGGGGGAGGCGTACAGCTACGCCATCACGTCCGGGGGAGAGGTGATCGGCAGTTGCGGGTTGCATCGCCGGATCGGGCCCGGCGGACTGGAGATCGGGTACTGGATCCATCCCGCCTGGACGGGTAAGGGCCTGGCCACCATGGCCGCGGCTGCTCTCGTCCGTGCGGCCGGGCAGCTGCCGGGCATCGGTCACGTGGAGATCCACCACGACGAGGGCAACCCCGCCAGCGGTGCCGTGGCCCGCCGTCTGGGCTTCACCGAGATCGCGCGCACCCGGGAGCCGGAGGGGCCACGGGCGGCGGGGCAGACGGGCGTCGAGGTGAGATGGCGGCTGCGGACAGCGGTCTAGCGACACCCGCGCGGCCACCGGGGCCGTCGGACCTCAGTTGGTGCGGTCGGCGAAGCCGGCCGGCAGGTCGGCCGGGCCCACGGCGATGACCTGCTCGTCGTTCTCCCCGACGTGCTCGAACAGGGTGATCTTCGCGAACTCCGGAACGACGTAGATCGGGTAGGTCGGCCCCGCGTCGCGGAAGGCGCGCATCTCGTCCAGGTGCTCGTTCTGGTACAGGACGGTCTTGCTGCCGTCCTCCTCGATCCAGTGCGGGAAGAAGATCGTGCCGTGCAGGACGCGCCGGCCGGGCAGCACGTTCACGACGACCGACGTGCCCGTCGGCTCGTTCCACGAGACCTTGTAGACGTCGTCGGCCAGCTGTGCCAGGTCGACCTCCTGGTCCTTGACCCAACGGCCGCCGACCATGCCGGTGTGGATGCGGTAGTCGATCGTGGTCGCGTTCTTCACGTACATCTCGTACTGCCAGCCGTTGGCGTACGTGTAGATGAAGCGGTGCCCCACGATGCCTGCCAGGTCCTGCGGCGGTACGGGGTTCTCCACGGTGGTGGTCATGGCGCTTCTCCTCGGTGGTGCATGGCGGTCGCCCGGTTCGGCTCCCGCCATTTGATTTTGCCACAAAACAGTTTTGTAGCAAAAGTAAACCCCCGACTGGCAGAATGGGCGCATGGACAGCAGCTCAGCGGACACCGGCCACGTCGCTCTCGAACTCGGCAGACTTCTCGGGCCACTGCGACGCGCGGTGCTGCGCGCCACGCGGAATGCGGAGGGGCTGCCGGACCTGCCCGAGGCGCAGATCGAACTGTTGCGGGCGCTGTCCGCCGCTCCCGACGGGCTGGCGCCGCGCGAGGCGGCGGCGCGGCTGCGGATCGCACCGTCCACGGTGAGCAACCTGGTGCGCACGATGACGGCGGCGGGCCTGGTGGAGCGGATATCCCAGCCGCACGACCTGCGTACGGTGACGCTCACGGCCTCGGCCACGGCGCGGGAACTGCTGGAGCGCTACGACAGCGCGAGTACGGCGGCGCTGGTCACGGCGAGTGCCGAGCTGCCGGCGGCGGACCGGGCGGCACTGGCCGCGGCGATGCCCGCCCTGGACCGGCTGCTGCTGGCCATGGAGCGACAGGGGGCCGCGGCGGCCCGCCAGGCAGCGGGCCAGGACCGACGCGGCGCGTCAGCCGACTGACCGGGGCGTCCGCGTGTGGCGGCTCGACGGCGAACCGAACGTACGGGTCTACCTTCTCTCGCGCAGCACGGCGATGGTGCGTTCGCACCACTCGCGGTTGCCTTCCTCGAAGGCCAGTCCGCGCAGGCACGTCAGATAAGGCCCGATGCGGTCGCCGTGCCGCAGGAACTCCTCCTCCGTACGCCCTGCGCGCATGGTGTGCAGCAACGTGCCGAAGAGCTCGACCTTGGCCTGCGCGAAGGCGGCGCGGTCGGAGAGCTGGGCGATCAGGGCACCGGTGTCGACGTGGTCGGCGGCCTGCACCTTGACGAGCAGGTCGTCGCGGACGAAGGAGGGCTTCGCGGAGGCGGCCGTGAAGCCCTCCAGCTCCGCCAGTCCTGCCGCGGTGACGTGGAAGAGGCGCTTGTTCGGCCGGGCTTCCTGGACGACCTCGCGGCCGGCGATCAACCCGTCCTTCTCCAGCCGGGTCAGCTCGGCATAGAGCTGCTGCGGCTGCGCGTGCCAGAAGTTCGCCACTCCGAGGTCGAACGCCTTGGCCAGCTGGTAACCGCTGAGCTCCTCATCGAGCAGTGCCGCCAGTACGGCGTGCCTGAGCGCCATCGGACCGCCTTCTCCGTCCCGCTGTTCCGCTGTCCGCCCCTCTGTTCCGGACTCGCGATCCATGGTAATCATGAAAATGACTAGTCACATTCATGAGTATCAAGAAGTCCGAAGAAGTCTGAAGAAGCGCGAAGAAGCGCGAAGAAGCGCGAAGAAGAATGAAGAGGAGTGAGGAGTGCAGAGCATGGAGGGCGAGCACGCCATGACCCCCGCCGACCGTTTCCGCGCCGCAGTGGACCGCCGCGACCTCTCGGCGCTGGACGACCTGTTCACGGACGACATCCGGTTCTACAGCCCCGTGAAGTTCACCCCCTTCGAGGGCAAGCCGATGGTGCTGGGCCTCTTCGGCGTCCTGCTGCGCAAGTTCGAGGACTTCCGCTACATCGGCGACCACACGGGTACCGCGCAGACCAGCACCGACGGCTCGTCCGCCGACTCCGCGGTGCTGCTCTTCCGCGCCACGGCGGGCGGCAAGGAGATCCACGGCGTGGATCTGCTGCACTTCGACGACGCCGGACGGATCAAGGAGTTCACCGTCATGGTGCGCCCCCGGTCCGCCGTACACGCACTCGGCGAGACCGTTCTCGCCGGCCTGGTCGAGGACGGCCTCGTACCGGCACCCGCAGAGCAGTAGCCACACAAGGTCACAGGTGGCGTCGCAGCGCTCCCACATCGCTCGCATATCGCTCCCCTGACCGCGCCGCGACCGCGTACGGTGACAGCGACACCTGCCCGGAGGACATGAGGACATCATGAGCGCCCAGCCCGAACACCCCGCTGACCCCAGGGTCCGTCCGCTGCCGCACACGATCGACGCCGTGGCCGACGCTCTCACCGGTGCCAAGCGCATGGCTTTCTACGCCGAGATCGGCCAGGCCGAAGAGGGCGAACCCCTCAACGCCACCCTGCGGAAGTGGTGGATGGAAGCGATGTTCGACCAGCAGCCCGGCCGCGATCAGCGCCTGGCCGACGCCGCCGCCGGCCGCGGCCTGACCTCGCTGCCCCACCCGGTCGGCGGTGAGGAGTGAGCAGTCCCGCACCGGGCTGGTCCGTGTCGCTCACCCGGGAAGCCGCCGGCGTCCTGGAGACGATGCGCGCGGGGGGTGACCACGAGCTGCACGACCAGCTCGTACGGTTCGTTCGCGCGCTCGCCCTGGAGGCCGGCGCCGCGGCCGATGCCGACAAGCCGCTTCCCGGTCTGCCGATGGGAGACGGCCGCCACAACGTCGACGTACCCCGCCTACCGGTCCTGATCAGCTACATCGTGCACCCCGCACTGCGTGAGCTCCGCGTGACGGACCTCCTCTGGCTCGGCTGACCGCCGCCGGAGCCGGTCGCCCTCAGGCCGGAGGAGTACCGGCTCCGGCCGCGGGCGCGCCGGCCCCCGGCGCACCGTCCCGGTCGGCAGGGTGGTCGGTCGCCTCCTCCAACAGGCCGTCGATCCATGCGCGGTCGGAGAACTGGCCGAGCAGAATGTTGATCTTCTTACGCCGGTGCGCCAGCTTCTCCGGGCTGATCCGACGATTGAGAAGGCCGCCTTCGTGCGTCATGGTGGCATCCTCAAGGTGCGCCGCGAGCCAGTCCTTGACCTTCTGCAGAGCCTCCGCGCGCTGCTGTTTGAGGCGTACGGCGATGCCGATGAGCGCGGCGAAATCGGTGTTCCCCGCGAGCATCAGGGGCTCCGCCGCCATGGTGATCTCCAGCGGCTTGAAGACGTGCTGCTCCAGAGTTCGCTGCTGCTCGGTGTTCCCGGCGGCGTTGCGGGCCTGGGCGAGAGACCGCATGAACTCCTTGAGCTGCGTCTGTGCCCGCCCGACGTAGATCCGGGCGGTGTACGCGGCCTCCTGCCCCGGGCCCATGGTGAGTGGACGGCTGCGGACCGCCGCGATGCGGGCGTCGTTCTCGTCGTACGCGGAGACGGAGGTCTCCTGGCTGAGGACCTCCCAGCCGGCCGGACCGTTCCACAGCATGTTCGTCGTCTCGAACAGCCCGTCCTGGTCGGGACTTTCGTACTCCTCCGGGCCGAACCAGTCGGCGGGGCGGCGGTCGCGCCGGAAGTTCTTGGCCGGCTCGCGGTTGGACAGGGCGCTGGGGGACTGGTAGTGCCAGGCGGTGAAGCACTTGTCCTGGGCGTCGCCGGTCACGGCGAAGGCACAGCCGTTCATCGTGGCGGTGAACACGAACTCCGAACCGTGCCCCTGTTTCCCGGCGTCCTTGGGAATCCGCGAGTGGCCGACGGAGGTGTCCGGGCCCGCTGTCCCGCCTCTGAGGTAGGGGACGTAGAACGACGCCAGGTAGGCCTGATCGGGCAGTACCGGGGGCAGATCGCGGTGCCCGGAGAGCGGGGCGAGCAGGTCGTCGCTGTCACCGAAGGCCTGCACGTACTTCTCCACGGCAGGCGTGAGCAGGTATGCGGGCCTGCCCTCCTTGGCGCGCCGGGCGTCCGGTACGAGAACGAACCAGTGCTGATTCCACCGGCCCAGCCGGTTGGCGAAGGCCTGATGGTCCAGGGGGAGCCCGGGCGCCCGATTCCGCATGCCGAGCGCGAAATCCAGCGACAGGGCGGAGTGCGACAGGAACGCCTTCGGGTCGTGCACCAGATCGTCCGCGGGGGCGCGCTGCACCGCGGGGGCCGCCGCCCGCGCAGCAGGAGCAGGAGCCGGCGAAGGGGCACGCTGCACCACAGGGCCTGCAGGACCCGCCGAGTGAGCAGCGCCATCGGAACGTCCCCGCAGATCTCCGACCATCCGGCTCACGGCGGCATTGCCCGCTGCACGCTGCAGTGCCGTCAACGCAGTAGCCGCGGGGCTCGCGCCGTGCGGCGGGACCGGTGCGTCCTGCCGGGCTGCCACGCCACCGGCTGCCGGCCGGCGATACGGGACGGCTGTCTTCCCGACGCCGTTCTGCTCCTGGTGCCGATGCACGCCAGGCCCCTCCTTCAACCAACGCTCCGCTCCCTGCGCGCAGCTCACACCCGCCTACGTCTACCCGACGACAGCGCCCGGCGGAACGGCCGAGGGGGCACTCCCGAGGGCATGCTCACCGCGCCGCGACTGCCCGATGGCGGAACACCGCCAGATTGGCGGCCAGGGTTGCGGCCACGGCCAGCCCGATGCCCAGCACGGCGCCGCCCAGGCCCAGTACGGGCGGACTGAAGCCCAGGCCCAACACGACCAGCACACCCGCTGCCACCAACCACCCGCGGCCCACGGCACCGGTACCGGTCACCCGATGCAGGACCCCGAGGACGACCAGCACTATCGCGGTGGGAATGGCCACCGCCAGCCCACCAGCTCGGGCGGACAGGTGCCCGTGATGCTCGGCGGCATCCAACGCGACCTCCAGGCCGGCACCGAGGGCAGCCAGGGCAGCGAAGACGACGTAGTGACCGTATCCCCAGGTCAGGGCGGTGCGCAGGGCGCTGAGGTGGGCATCGCTCCCGGTGAAGTAGATCCACCACAGGGCGAACACCAGGAAGAGGCCGCCCATCACGACGAGCAGCACGGAGGGGGACAGGCCATGAGCCGACACCGCCGACTGCACGGCGGCGAAAGAAGCGAGGATGACCTCGCCGAGCACGATGATCGTGAACAGGCTGTACCGCTCGGTGATGTGCTCCGGATGCCAGTGGGTGGCGCTTCCGCGGTACTCGGCCCAGGCGGGTACGGCCAGTTCCGCCGCGACGAGCACCACGAAGGTGAGGGGGGCCCAGATCCCCGGCGCCCAGAGCCGGGCGATCCACCCGACCTGTACGACGACGATGCCCGCGGCGTAACGCAGCGCACCCCCGCGGCCCTCGGGGTGTTCGGCGGCAGCTCGGAGCCACTGCGTGAGGATGGCGACGCGCATGATGACGTAGCCGACCACGACGATGGCGAAGTCGCCGTGCCGGAACGCGCGCGGAACGCCTGCCGCCAGCACGAGAACGCCGGCCATCTGCAGCAGTGTCAGAAGCCGATAGGGCACGTCGTCGGTGTCGTAGGCGGAGGCGAACCACGTGAAGTTCATCCACGCCCACCAGATCGCGAAGAACACCGCGGCGTACCCCATCAGGCCGGCACCGACGTGCCCCTCGGCCAGGGCGTGGTGGAGCTGAGCGGCGGCCTGAGAGACCGCGACCACGAAGGTCAGGTCGAACAGCAGCTCCAACGGCGTCGACGCGCGGTGCGCTTCATCCGGATCCCGACCATGCATCACCCGCCGCAGCGGGCCGATCCGCTCCATGGTGCTGTCGCCCTCGCTCATGCCGCCTCTCCCATGCTCTGCTCCTCGTACCGTGACTTCTCCTCCGCCGTACCGTAGACATCTACCGGCCACTCGTCCGCCACCCCTTCCGATACGTCAGCGGCTGCCATCGGTACGCCCACCCGTATGGCCGCTGCACGGTCGGACAGCACGGGTCACCGGTGCCACGAATCGACGCGGACGGCGGCTTCGCGGCCTGCCCCGTCGAGCGGTCGATGTGTCCAGAGGAGAGGCCGGCCATTGCCGCGGCCTCATTCGATGCGGGTGGTGGTTCGGCACCGGGCGTAATTGCGTTGTGTGCCCCGGATGCCGGCCATAAGGTCACCCGCATGTCTCTACGTCTTCGTATGCGTCAGGCACTGCCGGAAGCGATGCGCGCCCGCGACAAGGCAGCGGTGAGCGCCCTGCGCGCGACACTCGCTGCGCTGGACAACGCTGAAGCGGTGCCGGTGGACGAAGCGAAGCTGCGCGGCGTGGCCTTGGAACAATCGCCGGCCGGTGCCGGTGCCACCGAGGGAACTCGGCGCGAGTTGAGCGAGCGCAACGTGGTCGACGTCGTACGCGCCGAGGCCGCCGAGCGGCTGGAGGTGGCGGAACAGCTGAGCGCGCCTGCGCATGCTGACCGAGCCGCTCAACTCCGTGCGGAGGCCGCCGTGTTGCTGGGCTTCCTGGACGGCCCTGAACTCGCCTAGTACTGCAACGGTGTTTGTTCTGATTGCTGGGCAGTTTTCAGGGACTGTGGCCCCGTCGTTTGTAGTGACTGATGCGGGCTTGGTGTTGGCGCCT